>CAWAMG010000001.1:0-990049 GCA_963783065.1 uncultured Acidobacteriaceae bacterium
GGAGGACGGATTCAATAGCCTCTACCCTGCTTATTTGCGCGGTCTCGCATACCTGCAGATCGGCGACGGCCGCAGTGCGGCTGTGGAGTTCCAGAAAATGCTCGACCACCCTGGACTTATCGAGAGAGATGTGGACGGAGCCCTGGCACTCCTGCAGATGGCTAGGGCTGAAAAGACGGCTGGCGATAGTGCCGCGGCGCGCAAGTACTACGAACAGTTTCTGGTCCTGTGGAAAGATGCCGACCCCGGAATTCCCGCCTACCGTGAAGCAAAAAAAGAGCACGCCAAGTTGCTGACTTCTCTCCAAACGCACGTCAGTCGACAATAATTTATCTCGCGATATTGGTGAGCCGGCTCAAGTGTGAACATTTGGATTCTCATTAGAACTGTTAAGCCCGGTAGCTCTCGAAACGCACCCCTGTTAAGTGTCGTACGAAGCGGTTTTCAGAGTGTGCGGTTTCACCCCTAGGACGACTTTCACCGATTGGACTGTGGGTACTTTTAGGGGGCCCTTCGGGGATATGTCACGGCAGGGGTCAAAATTCCAAATGGGCGAATAGTCGGCTTCTCGGGACAAGTGCCCCTTGGCTCAACGGATGCCAGATAATAGGGCAATGCGCTCATCCGACATGGGTTATCCCCCCGAAGGACGGGTCGTTTCTGAAAGACGCCGCTTGGGCCGGGATCGAGCTCACAACGACTGAGCGCCTTCTTCAGAGGATTGGCCCCCTTGCCGCATGCCAGTGCCCGGAACAATCATGTTCCCGGGCATTGGCATCAGCCATAAATCTGACGCTCATTCGCTTCTGAGAAGCCTTTTTCTGGGGGTTAGATACCAAGCCCGGCGGCGGCATTGCGGGTGAAGATCTCCCCGATCCGGATGTAGCTGGCGAGCATCTCGGCCGACTTTGGCCGGTCTGGCGCATGATGTCGCGCTCGCTGACTCCGTTCATCGCGGCCTGGGTGACGCATCCGGCGCGCAGCGATGGCCGCCCAAAGGCTCCGGCTTCAGACCGGCGCGGCTGGCGGCGACTTTGAGAATCCAGCCGACGCAGTCCTTGTGGAGCCCGCGGCGGGAGAGCTTGCCATGGCGGTTGACCCCGCGAAAGACGGCACCGGAGGGGATGCCCGACGCGGCGAGCCAGTGGCGGAGGGCGCGGACCGGGCAGTTGGCTCGTCGGTCCCAAAGGGAATGCCGACCTTGCGGCCGGCTGCCTCCTGGTCGGACTTCGAGCGGCGGAGATCGATGACCAGGCCGTCTTGGGTGAGGAGAGGTGGGCAAATTCGATCGCGGCAGCTCCGAGCGGCGGAAGGCGCCGGCGAAGCCGAGCAGAATCAGCGCCCGGTCGCGGAGGCCTCGAGAGCGTCTCGGGCAGAAGGCAACGATCCGGCGAATGTCGCTGGTCAGAAGCGGGGCCTTGCCTTCCTGGGCGGTGCCGATCGAGCGGCAATGCCCTTGAGGGTCTCGCTCACGACGAAGTGATGGCTCGACGAGGGAGAGGCTTCAGACCCTCTCGCCCGGTGAGCCTTGGTGATCGAGGTCAGCTGCCGAGTGATGGTCGCCTCACGGTCGGCGGACCGGTCGCGGAGGACCTGCGCTCCTTCTTTTTCTTCTCCTACGAGGGACTCCGCCTGACGCAGCCGCAGGCGGCTTCAGCGGAGTTGGTTCCTGACCAGTACCTTCGGGACCAGGCGCCTGCCGCGATTCAGGCGATTCTCAATGCGTTTCCGGAGCCGACGCCGGGGGGAATCGACTACGGAAGTGTGTCCCAGCCGAGCCTGGCTCAGTTCCTGAAATCCTACTCTGTTCCTAGCCAAATTGACTCGACGAGCTTGCTGGGGGACAAGGCCTTCGGGGACAAACTGGCGTTGTTCTTGAGGGCAGCCTACAGTCCGAGTTCTGCCAACACACGCAGTCTCTCCGCGTTAAGTCAACTCGGGTTCGAGACGCAAACCTATACGCTTGGCGCAACCAACCAATGGACCAGGAAGATCAGCGACGATTTCCGTTTGGGATTTGCCCGCTCCGACTCTCGCGTTATTGGCATTCTCGACGGCTTCGGCGGCGCGATGCCGATTAATCTTGCTGCAGCGGTTGGACAAGGTGCTTCGACTACGGCAACGCCCTCGATCTTTCTGGACTTCGCCGGCGCGGGTTACACCGAGCTTTCGAGCGGCGTCAGTGGAAATGGTTTGCGGCAATGGAACGCAATCAATACCTGGGCCTGGATCCCGGAAAAACACGCTTTCAAGTTCGGCGTGGACTACCGCCATATCGACTCGCCGATTCTGCCCTCGACTCTTCAGCTGTACCCATCGTTCTTGGGGGCAGCCGACGTTCTGAACAACGCTGGGACCAATGAAACGAGCGTTCTGGCGCTCTCGCGCGCAACCCCTATATTCGAACAGTTTGCCGCATTTGCTCAAGACGAGTGGCACGCCAGCCCTTTCCTCACGTTGTCGCTCGGTCTTCGCTGGGAGCTAAGTCTGCCCCCATCGGGCGCCAACGGACAGGATGCGTACACCATCTCGGGCGACCTCTCCGAGCCTGCTACGCTCGGACTCTCCTCCAAGGGGCACAAGTCTCTGGCAAACGCCTTGGCTCAACTTCGCGCCCCGCCTGGGCGTGGCCTGGCAGTCGAGAAATAGGCAGGGATGGGAGACGGTCCTGCGGAGCGGTGGTGGCGTTTTCTTCGATAGCGACAATCAGGTGGCGGGCAGCGGGTTTAGCGGAGCGGGATTCGAAGCCGTCACGAATGATTTCGGGGCTCCGCTTCCTCTTTCCCCCCAGCAGATCAATATTCCCATCGGCACGTGCCACCCTACGGAACGTTAGGGGCAAAACGGGAGAATGCCCGCGTTCCTGGCTGTAATCGACGATCACAGTAGACTTCTGCGCAGGTCGTCCCTGAAGCCGAGCAGCCATCTTGCGCACGTGGGCCGGATTGCAGCGATCATCCTTGTCTCCGGTAACAAACAGAATCGGGGATAGTCGATGTCCGCGGCGACGTGGTGATAGGGCGAGTAGGCATAGAGCGCCCGAAAGTCCTCCAAGTCTTCGACTGTTCCAAATTCCCGTCTCCATTTCACGGCCCGGGTTGAACCGTTCGGTACCGGACCATGTCGAGCAGGGGCGCGATGCATAAGACCGCCCCGAACAAATCGGGGCGCTGCGTCATCGCTGCCGCCACGAGGAGTCCGGAGTTTGAACCCCCGAAAATCCCAAGCCGGCACGGGGTCGTCGTTCCCTGGTTGCGAGCCATTCTGCTGCGGCAATGGAGTCATCGAAAGATGTCTGGCGATATCTCCCGCGTCCGGCATCGTGCCAGCCTTCGCCGAATTCGCCTCCTCCGCGGATGTGCGGCACCACGAGGGTGGCGCCGAGTTCCATGAGGATGGTTGCCAACACGGAAAACTGCGGAGTTATCGTTGCTCCGAACCCTCCATAGCTCGTCATGATCGCTGGTTGCGGACCGGTCGTCGCTTCGGTGGGTTCGAGAGTTACCAGCGTCAGCGGAACCTGTACGCCGTCTTTCGACTGGATTATTGAATTCTGAACCTTGGCGCACCTGTTCGACTTGGTCGGTTGCTGTTGATGCCAGAGGACAGCAAGGTTCGTTGAAGCATGAAGCTGTAAATCGCCCGCGGAACATTAAAGGACTCGAAGCTATAAAAGAGGCTGTCGGTTTCCTTGGCAGGGGAGGGAAGCATTCGAACCGTTCCCTCACGCGGCAGAGAAACCGAATCCGCCTGCTGACCGCTGAACAGCCAGGCGTCGATGGTCGTAGTATCCTGCTCGACATAGCTCGCGAAGATTCGGTCTCGCGTGCATACAATTTGTTGAATCGGGCTATGCTTCTCCGGAACCAAGACGCCCATTTCCTCGCCGTTGGGCGACAACTCGATCAATTGCGAGCTGCCCGACTCGGTCTCGACCAGAGCAAAAATGCGATCACGCCAAAGAAATGGACTGTAACGTGCTCGCCTGCTTTGAATCACGTGAACCCAGTCAGCTGATTCGTCATGAAGCTCTCGGATCCAGAAATCCGTGACTATGTCGCGTCCCTCGGGACGAAACCATATGGCTCCCAACCACCCATCATTGTTTTTCAGAACCAGCTGGCTGCCGATTGTTCTCGGGAAATAAAAGCGACACTGACTCGTCCGACGGAACCGATGGACTCATAGCATATCCGTGCTCGCCGCCGTTCTCGTCGATTTCGCGGCAGTAGTAATAACCGGTTTGCGAAAATGCGAGACCCCTGGCATAACCCAGCGGGATCATATTCGGCAGGATCGTGCCGGTATTGACATCGAGAAACCGAATCTCCTTCTGGTCCCCGCCCCCGCGTTTCCCCTCATAGGCAAGGAAAGCGGCATCTGAGGAAATCCGATGGATGCTTACCGAGGCAAACCGCCCGTCCCGGGAGGGATCGATCAATACGCGCTCGCTTCCCCCCGATGTCCCGCGCATGCAGATCTGGCCTTGCTCCTGCCCTTGCGGCCGCTTTCGATAGAAGTATTGATCTCGAACGCACGCGGGTTGGTCCAGGGCTTCGACATCAGAATGCCGAACCCGCCGCTCGATGACTCCCAAGTCCGGGCGTGAGCGAAAGTACCACTCCGAGTGCCGTTGCTGGGCGGCAATCCAGTCTTCGGTCTCGGGCAGATCGCGATCCTCAAGCCATCGGTAAGGATCCCTGATCGCGGTGCCGTGGATGATCTCTCCGATGGAGTCTGTCAGTGGCATAAGGCCTCGAGGAGCGATATTTCCCTTGCGGCCCGATCCATATGCCGCGCCAGGCTTCTTGCGGAGCTTTCAAATCGAGGCGACGCACTTTCTGTTGCTTTGGCTAGTCGCCTCGGCCAAAGAGATAGGAATAGATCGCGAGAAGAGGCATCAGGGCAAGCGCTTGGTCGATATTTCGCTCGCTCAGCAGGTCCGACCAACGATGCCTGTAAACGGCCTGAACGCTCTCTCGATGGTATGGATTCAAGTGGCAAAGGCGTTCGCAGACGATAAATGGATTTCCGACCGCCGCTTCGCTCCAATCTGTGAAGACGCAGTTCGTGCCGTTCGAGAGAATGTTTCCCGGGTTCAGATCGTTGTGGATCAACGTGTCCGGAACTTTCAGTGCTTCGAGGTAAGAACAGGCATCGTTCAGAATCACGCCGATTCCGAGCGGCGATCGCGGCTGAGCGGAGTGGCCTTCGTCGAGGTCTGCGTGGCCATCGCTTCAACCAGGTGAACGACAATCTCGTCGACGTGGCTCCGCAGCACGATCGTGCGCTGATCGCATGCTCCCACCGCGACGAGCGCAGCGGTATGGCCGGCGGTTAGGAATTGAAACCTTGCCATGCGCCGTGTTGCCGAGACAAGCTCGGCGGCACCAGGCGAATCTGAGATCGGAGCGCCTCCATCCTCTGTCAACCAGGCGTTCCATTCCGCTTGATCGCAACAAGCCTGGGTAAAAGTCCGGGTACCATTCTGAAGTAGACGGATGATCGCGAACTCATGCAGGTTAGGCTTGCCTGTTGCCTTCAACCAATAGTGGCGGCCGTCATCTGAACACGCACGTAATAGCGCGAAACCGCCTCCGGCGTTCCATTGCGCGATATTGCGCTTCGAGGAGAATGTGGCGCCTGTTACGGATTCGACCCACGCCATTGCCTCATAGATCCATCCGAGGCGGGGAAATGGGATCTTCGTTCTGCCTTCCAGGAGCGACTCGAGGTGTTGGCAATCCTCCTCGGAGAACGCCGTGACCTTCTAACTTCGGACTGGGAACTAGACAAAAGTCTAATTTTGCTCCACATCCAGCAGCTCCGCGACGACAAGGGCTGCCGCCTGATGCCCTGCGGCCCACGTTTCCAGGACAAAAACGTCAAGCTTCCATCGCGCCTTGATTGCCTTCTGCAACTCTTCGGCCGGCCGTGTCCACTCAGGAATATGAATGCGCGGCAGGCGGTATTGATCCCGCTCCGCTGCCGCAAGCAGTTGATGAGAATGTGGCCGCACCAGCACGCATCTATACTCGATATTCGATCGAGTCCTCTCTGATATATTCACGGCGCCCTCCCGTCAGCACGGCAGCAGATTCTGTTTTTTCAACGCTTCGACAAAATCGGCTACGTCCTTCCTCACGGCCACTATGTCTTCACCCGTCTGCCCGACCAGGCTTTGCGCGATGGTCTCGGTATTTTCTCCGCGTTCGAGCGACTGCCATATGACTGCTCCGGTCGAATTTAGGTCGAGATAGTGCCTGATTTGAGGTCGAGAATGGCTGCTCCATCGTGATTCACGACTGCGCGCAGATGCCTATGTTGACTGGTCAAGTAAACTTCCTCTCTACCGCTCAAGCGCCGACGTGAAGAGAGGTTAACCGCGAATGTGAGAGAAGAGGTGGAGAATCGTCGTCGCTGGCCAAACTTACTCGCGCGCCCTCGAACACCACGCTGCAGTCCTTGGAGCGGAACCGTCCGGTATCGCATGCGCCTCGATCCAGGATTCCGGAGCGGCTCCCAGGCGCCAGTTCCGACTGAGGACGCTAGACTGGAACCGCAACGCCGGTAAGCCGCGGCTAGCGGAAAATCTCTCGCGCGTGCACGCGAAATGACCGGCGAGAATATTGGATTCGCTGATCCGTTCGTTGCCAAAGAAGCGGTAAGCCGCCTTGGTGTTGGCCCAGTCCTGACATGCCCATGGGGTGGTCGCACCCACTCTATGTGACAACTGCTCCAAGAGTTGTCGCAATCGCTTGCCATGCCGAACATCCTCAAACTCGCAGCCCACCATTTCATTGTCGATCCAATCTTCCTACCGGAAATCCGCAGACGATTCCTGGCATTGCACACCTTGACCCTGTCGCAGTTTCCTCATGGCAATTACTTCGCCATGCATCGTCCCCACAGCGTAAGTACCTGACTTGAGGCAGAATACGATCCATCAATAACTAACCAAACCCGCCTCGAATTGTGGTAATTGAAAGACGCCGAGCCCTCTTGGCGCTTAATAGCCAGACGAGAATGGGACGTTGGCAACAAAATCCAATCGAACACACGTATACGTATTCATTGGGCAATTTTACCTTTCACAGCAACATAATGCCAATTCTGAGCTTTATGACCGGCATTTTCGTCTACTATTGATCCAAGACGTTTACTGATCCAACATGAAGAAGCGCTCACGCGAACGCCCTCCATTGAATATGCGGACAGTTGCACTACGCGCGGGAGTATCGAGCGCCACGGTTTCGCGTGTCATTAACGGCTCCCCTAGCGTGAAGGAGGAGACCGCTGAGCATGTGCGTCGTGTCATCGAAGAACTTAACTTATTCCCAACCCAATTGCCACAACGCTCAAATATGGCCGGAGCAAGACTTATGGCCTGATCGTTCCGGGATCTAACTAACCCATTTTTCCCAGAGTTCCTGCTCGACTTTGAGGAACTGCTGGTCGAGAATGACCACGAGTTGCTTCTTGCCTGTGTCTCGCCAAAATACCGATCTGCCATCAAATCAAATATATAGATAGAGCCCCGTTTTGCTCTTTTGACGTGTCAAACTGGCCAAATGCTGCGCCATTTGAGGCTCCTAGCTGTTCTGTCTACCCAACTGTTTCGTTCTCGCCGCGATCTAATCCTAGAAAACCTGGCACTTCGGCAGCAGCTAGGCGTTTTGAAACGGCGGCGTCCGAAGCTGGCTTTGCTACGGCCGACCGATTGTTCTGGGTGGCGTTGCAGCGAATTTGGCATGGATGGCAGAAGGCGTTGATCCTGGTGCAACCGGATACCGTTGTTCGCTGGCACCGGGCCGGGTTCAAGCTCTATTGGACATGGCTCTCCCGGCATCGTCGGAGCCGTCCAGGAAGAAAGTGCGCCGGCAGGAGTTGCGCGAACTCATCTTCCGCATGGTTGGCGAGAACCCGACCTGGGGCGCGCCACGCATTCACGGTGAGCTGAAGATGCTTGGCTTCGACCTTTCTGAACGATCGGTGTTGCGTTGGATGCGGAAAGCACCAAGAGATACTGAGCCGGCCAGGCGGCGGGCAGCGTTTTTGAGCAATCATCGAGAAGCAATTGCCGCGATGGATTTTTTCACCGTACCGCGCTTAGCGTCGGCGTTCTCTACCGCTTCTTCGTCATCGCGACACTACCGGGAGACCGTTCATTTCAATGTGACTTCCAGTAGCGTTGGGATGTTAATTCCCTTTTAACATATCCTGACCCCATTCTTCGTCCAGTTCGGTGTATGAAATCATAACCTACATTTTTCTGCTTTTCTTTCTCAGGTAGAGATCTCTTGGCCGTGGAGCAGCCGTGTCAAGGCCGGAGCGAAGCGGAGCCCGTCAGGGTCGCCTTGATACGGCTGATCCACGGCCATATCCTTTGCTTCTGATAGAGAAGCAGCCTGCCACTGCCGCGCGAATTCGTCTGGCGTTCTGTAACCCAGCGAGCTATGTGGGCGGCGGGAGTTATATTCCGCCTTCCACGTCGAGATCTTCCCCCGCGCATCGAACAGGTTCCAGAACCAGCTTGTGTTCAGGCACTCGTCGCGCAGCTTTCCGTTGAAGCTTTCCATGCCTCCATTCTGTGTCGGCTTGCCTGGCTGAATGTGAACGATGTCGATCTTCCAATCGATGGCCCATGCAAGGAAATGCCGGGAAGTCAGCTCCGGGCCGTTATCGCAGCGAATCGACTGCGGCTTGCCATGCTCCGCGATCGCCCGCTCCAGCATGCGCGTGACGCGCCGGCTGGGAAAGCTGGCTGCTGTATCCAACACCAGGCACTGCCGGGTAAAACTGTCGATCACGCCGAACACTCGGAAGCGCTGCCCGGCGGCTGTCACATCACTGGCGAAATCAAGCGCCCATTCCTGGCCGCGCGCCGTCAGCACAGGCCTTGGCTGCAAGGTCCGCCGCAGATGCTTGCGCCGCGCGCGCTTCACGCTCAGCCCGAGTTCGCGATACACGCGCTGTACCTTCTTGTGGTTCACTGCCATTTCCTCATGCAGGTATAAATGCAGACGTCGGTAGCCAAAACGCGGATGCTCTCGCGCCAGTTCCCGCAGCCGTTCCTGAATCTGGCTGTCATCTCTCCGGCTTCGATACCGGCCGCTCGATCTCGGCACCGCCATCAGCTCGCAGACGTGGCGCTCGCTGGACTTGAACTCCGCCAGCAAGCGCCGCACTTCCGATCTCCGTTCTACGAGCCCAGGGAGTTTTTTCTTATGACCGACTGCAGCATGTCCTTGTCCAAGCTCAGATCAGCTACCAGCTTCTTCAACCTGGAGTTCTCATCGCGCAGATGCTTGATCTCTTCAGCCTCGCTCACATCCATGCCGCCGTACTTGGCCTTCCAGGCATAGATCGTGTGCTTGCTCACACCCTGTTCTCGCGCAACGTCCTCGGCCGTGCGCCCCGCCTCAACCTGCTTCAGCGCAGTGATAATCTGCGCCTCCGTATGCCGGCTCCTACTCATCGTCCTTCCCCTTTCCTTCGTCCAAATCGTATTCCAAAATGGACGGATTCTGGGGGTCAGGTCACCTTGATCTGCACACAATAGGCCTCTCGCTGCGAGCGAGGGGCTTTCGGGCGTTTAGGAGAGTTGGCTGACTATTGGATTTGGCTCACGGGCGAGACCTTGTGCCAGTGGCGAATGTGTTGATCGAATCCTGCCTTAAACCACGTGATGTTTTCTTGAGGCGAGGGGAAAAGCGGCTCGCAGTTCGGCATGGGTTCACCACAAAACGAACAGATGGCGCTCGTTGGAAACGAGTACTCGTCGTAGCCAATTATCAGCTCTGGTGATCTTGTCATTCCCCATTGTTGGTGACGATAAACCTTTCGCGTGTGACGCCAATCACCTAAACATGTTTGCGCCCAAAACGCCAGCAACGATAAATTAGGACGCCACCGACGAGGATCGATCCTGAAAAACGCCCCAGAGCCAGGGATGGGGTTGTGCCTGGATCGTCGACCATCCTTCAGTTACTCATCATGCAATGGTCTGCCATGAAGCGTGCAACGCGCAAGGGCGGAATTTTGGATGTCCGTGCCCGACACTTCAGCATTGAGGAGCGCGGAATTCCTTTGAGGCTCTAAACTGGAAACTTGCTGCTGCCTACCGCGCCAGTCCGCTACCAATTTCCAAGAGCTCTCGCAATCACATTCACGCTCTTCCCAGTGGGCTGGTGCTGTCCGGCTTCCCAACCCCGCAATGTGTCAGGATTGACACCCATTCTCTCAGCCATTCCCCGCTGCGAGAGGCCAAGCACCTGGCGCCGAGTGGCAATGCGCTGAGCGAGGGAGCTTCCGGGGGGCAGCGGATCATAGCCCAGGAATTGGATAATGGCCGGGATGAAGTGGACTTCCGGCGAGGATTCATTGCTTTCCCAGTTGGTAATTGTCAGCGGGTGAACCCCGATTTGGTCGGCAACCTGTTTTTGGAGGAGGTTGAGGTCTAACCGCCGTGCCCGGAGATGATCACCTAAGGTGCTGATTTGTTTGGGGTACTGCGAGGTCCTCGGTCTGGTCGCCCGAATCTCGAAATGGCAGAATGGCAACACATGGGTGCTGGCCCCCCTTGGCCGTCAGCATAAAGCGTGACGGAATCGGACATAACGTTTTCGGCGACACCACGCGCGCATGCCAATTCCTTCGCTATTTCCGGTTTGCCGGTGATCCAGGCGTAACGCCAGAAACGCGCGCGGGTGCAACTACGACGACTGAAGCAAATAATGATAATCAACAGGGATTCCGCTTATGGTTGGGCTTGACCGTCGAGATGGTAATAAGCTCTGTGAAAAGCAACCGTTTTTTGCGGCGACCAATCTTCAAAATCGCCGCTTTGCTCGCACTTGATCAGATAACGAAGCGCCGAGTTCGCCTCGGGAGCACTGGATACCGCCAGAAATGCCTTCGTCGCCTCTAGCCCCGCTCCACAAAGAAACTGGATGTCAAGCCCGCACCCCATGTCGAAACTCGATCTTTTGGCGCTCCAGACGAATAGAGCATCCTCAACCTCACCGATGCTGAAGAGCTGCACACAAAGGGTCCGAAGGATCTCCGGCTGACCCTCGCCACGACGCTCTCGCTCAGTCTCCTCTATTAGAAGGCGTCGAATGTCATTGCGTTGATTCGGGGATGCGGGTAGGCCAAATTCTTGAAGTGCTTCTTCGTAGTTCATTCAGATCCTCAACCCTAGGATCATACGATACGAGCACTTCGCCCACAGGGTTCCGGTTGTGTGGTCGCCAAACCGGACAGAACTCCACCCTCTAGGGTCTTACCTCAGCGGTGCGAAGCAGTTCAAGGGGCGGGCTCGATACCGATACGGTCGTTGACCGCCGACCGAATCCGTTGCTTGGAACCCAGGTAACGCTCTGTGGTCTGAACCGAAACGTGTCCCAGAAGGAACTGGATCTGTTCCAATTCACCCCCGGACGCCTGGCACAACTTCGCGCAGGTACGACGGAGATCGTGGGGTGCCAGCTTTGCGACTCCGATTATCTTTGCGCATTCCTTCACAACATGCCAGACGGCTTTTTCCGTCATGCTGTCGTCCCAGATGCGACCCATCTTGGTCACCTTCCGGAAAATCTTGCCTCGGTGGATTTCAGCGGCTCTGAGCCATTCATTCAATTCCACGATCACCCAATCCGGAATCGGAACCGTTCGGACGTGTCCGCCTTTACCCTTGAGATCGACGATAGCCCAATGATCCTCGCGCTGCTGTAGGTGGTCCAGCCTCAGGCAGACGGCCTCATGTCGTCTCAATCCGCACGCAAGGAGCACGGCCAGAAGGGCGCGATCCCGCTTTCCTTTCATTCGTTGGCGTTCCGGTGCCTGCCAAAGCGCGTGGCCTTGATCGGCTGTCAGCCAATTACCGAGGCGCACTCCCAACTTCTTGACGGCCCTGACACGGCGAATACCGGACGCAAGGTCGGTACTGAGCAGGCCGCAGTCGGCTGCCTCGTATGCGAGGCGGCGTACAGCGCCCAGTCGCAGATTGATGGTGCCCGAGGCTAACTGGCGGGTTTCCAGATAGCTTCGGTAGCGGAGGACAACGATTCTGTTGAAGGCCAGACGAGGCTCTGAGCAATACCAGTCAACGAACTCGGCAATTGCGTGACGGTATGCGCTCCGAGTCGCGAACGCCCAACAGCGAAAAGAACTGATCACGCTAC
The DNA here is from genome assembly GCA_963783065.1 of uncultured Acidobacteriaceae bacterium. Classification (GTDB taxonomy): domain Bacteria; phylum Acidobacteriota; class Terriglobia; order Terriglobales; family Acidobacteriaceae; genus Telmatobacter. The sequence goes on from CAWAMG010000001.1 coordinate 12,186, forward strand.
GCTACAAACGTATATCGCTTTCAGGTCGAACTGATCAGGCGCTGGTTTGCACAGTTGAATCCAAGATGGTAGGTCAATTTTCCTTCAATATCGCTTCAATTATTCTGCAAAGCAAACCCCTCGTCGAGTCAATAATTCCAAAGACATTTTCAATCGCATTTTAGACGATGTCCGATTGATTTTGAGTTTCCTGATAGCTAATATGAGCTACCTTCAACGCGACAAGAAGTAAACCCGGATTCATCTCTCGATGTAGGCTCATTCAACGTTGGACTCTCCCCCAGCAGTCCGATGCGTCGAGGATGGGCCACGGTCAATTTCGAGCAAAGATGCATGCGTTCCGGGCGTTGAAGGAGGCAGGGAACTGATTTTGTCAGCGGAGTAGTGGGCGCCTATACCGAAAAGGATCTACCAGGTGCTCTTACCGCTGACGATAGCAGGACACATTTCAGCCGGAAATAAGTGAAAGGCAAAAGTCCCTGCTTGCCTGCGACTGTTGCCCGAAGGAACGCAGGCAGAGATGCCGTTATTTGTCTGGTATGTGCACCCCGAATTGCAGGAGACCTGAAGCTGAGCAGGCAGCCGGGCTTTTGCTTGAGGGAGCCAAGAGAGTGCTGGGGGAGAAAATGTTTGATCGCGGAATCATGAATCCTTTTAAGAGCCGTGGTGCAATCAAGCCTTGGCTTGTAACCGTCTTTGGCCTGCTGTCTTGCTATGCTGAGGTCGCGCAAGGGGCTGCGGGGGTCACGGCCGCTCCCGCCGCCATTAATTTCGGCAATGTGGTGATTCATGAGACCGGTGCTGTCCAGAAGGTCACCATCAACAATGGCGGCCCGGGCGCCGTAACGATCAACTCGTTTACTCTGCCAACGCCGAGCGAATACGCCGTTGTTTCAGGTCCATCGACCACATGTATCGCCGGCGGCTCGTTAGCGAAAAACGCCAGTTGCACCATTGGCCTGACAATCACCCCAGCCTCGCTGAAAGCTCAGCCGGCCGGCACACTGACGATCAGCACCAGTGCAAAGGCTCTAACCGTGGGGCTAAGCGGCACCGGAATCGTGCCTACCACTCTTTCGGCGGCAGCGCTAAATTTTGGCAATCTGGTAGTCGGCGAGAAGAGCGCAATCAAGAGCTTCACGCTCAAAAACAACCAGTTGACTGCGCTCAATATTTCCTCGCTGGCCTTGCCAACTGGAAGTCCGTATGCCGTCGATCCATCCACAACCTGCGCCAACCCCGGTCCGTTGGCGGCTGGGGCGACATGCACCATCGCGCTCACGCTCGCGCCAGCGTCGCTGCTCGCTCAGCCTGGCACGCTTACCATCAACGACGACGCCAGCAACAGCGGACAGACGGTGTCTCTCACCGGCAATGGAACCGTCCAGGTTGCTCTGGCTCCGGTTGCGCTTGCGTTCCCGGCGCAGATAGAGGGGACTACCAGTGCGTCGCCGTTCAAGGTGACGGTGACCAATGATGGTAATGTCCCCCTATCCATATCGTCGGTGACCATAACGGGCGCAGACAGCGGCGATTTCGCGGTTACAAGTTCCTGTCCCATCTCGCCATCGCAAGTTCCGGCAACCTCCAACTGTCCTCTATCCGTGACCTTCACGCCACAATCATCGAGGGCTAGAACAGCCACGCTCAGTGTTGCCGACAGCGGATTCGGCAGCCCGCATACGGTAGCTTTGAAAGGCACCGGCACCGCCCCGGTTACCGTCGCGCCGGTTTCGATCGTGAATTTCAAATCGGCCGTGGGCACCACAAGCGCCGGGCAGGCGATCACCATCACGAACGGCAGCGCGACCACAGCAATACACATCAAATCGTTTCAGTTGAGCGGCGACTTCATCCAGACTGCGACCACTTGCGGGTCAGGCCTTCCTTTCGCGCTGGCGGCGAAAGCTTCATGCAAGGTGACGGTGGCCCTTGATCCAACGATCGGCGGGATACGCGACGGTCAACTTCAGATTGTCGACGACACATTCACCAGCCCGCAGGTTGTGAATCTCTCCGGCACCGGGACTCTTCCGCTTACAGATTCGGCGAATGCACTCATATTCAACGCGCAGAAACTCGGAACCTTAAGCGCACCCAAGAACATTACGCTTACCAATCACGAGTCGGAGGCGGAGACCTTTACGCTAACCCCGACTGCGAACTTCACTGTCACCACAAATTGCGGTGGCGCGGCAAATGGGGGCTACGCGATTGCAGCCGACTCAAGCTGCGTATTGTCGGTGGTCTTCGCTCCCGGAGCGACCGCAACTGCGGGCCCGCTGACCGGCACACTCAGCGTTAGCGACTCCGCGCCCGGCGGGCTGCCGCTGACAGTGTCTCTGACCGGCTCGGGAACCGTTAACAATCCGGCAGCGGCTGTGAGTGTGGTTGCGCCGGGCGCAGCAGCAGCGGGCGCAACATTGGATGTGGTTATTACCGGAAACGGATACACGCATTTTGGCGCGAGTTCGGTGGTCAGTTTCTTCCAAACAAACAATCCAGCCAAAGCCTGCGCCATTACCACAAAGGTGCTCGGATCGCCCGCTCCGACGGCGAACACATTGAACGCGCAGTTGCAAATCGGCGCCAACCCGGTTTTCGGAGCCTGCAATATCCAAGTGACTACGCCACTCAGCGGAGGCGGAAAAGAAGTTGCGGCACTTGGTTCGGCCTTTGTGATTGCGAGCCCAAACAACGCGTTCACCATCACGTCGATCAATCCGTCCTTCGGCGCGCAAGGACAGACGGAGAACGTGGAATTCACCGCCGCAGGCATGACGTTCGTTGCGGGCACGACCTTCGCCAACTTTGGCGACGGGGTCACTGTGAATACTCTTGTGCCTGCTGACAGCAACCCCAACGACGGCAACTTTTTGGCCAACATCACAATCAGCAACACCACCTTCGTGGGCGGCCGGACAATCACAGTGGTAACGGGCGGCGACTTCGCCACTTCCAGCCCTGGGGCATTCCAGATCGTCTCCAACGGCGCGACGCTTCTCAGCGTCAGCCCGACTTTGACCCCCGTGACACCGGCTTCAGAAGCGCAGGGATGGAGCGGTCAGATCTATCTGACCGCCTCCGGCACCCACTTCCTGCAAGGCGCGACAGAGGTGTCCATTGGCGGAGGCGTCAATGTCGGTAACGTTCAGGTGATCAACCAGACAACCGCGGTGGCTCAAGTCGCGGTGACGGCCAACGCGACAATTGGAGTGCAGAGTGTGACTGTCTCGACGGGCGGGGAAATCGAGAGCCTGGCGAACAGCTTCACCATCACCGGAGCCACACCCGCGCTTATTTCAGTGGCGCCCAGCAGCGCCCAGCAGGGCCAGCAGAACCTCGACGTCATCATCACCGGTAATGCGTACACGAATTTCAACGCTTGCCCGGGCGGCTATTTGTGGGCCAACTTCACTGGCGAAATAACCACGAATACCGTAACGGCCCTTGGCGCCAACCAGGTGGATGCCAACATTACCGTTAGCCAGTTTGCGAACGCGGGCTCGATTACCGCCAGCCTGACTTGCGGAACCTCCGGCTCAGCGACCATCTTCCCATTCACGTTCACAGTTACGGCCTCAAGCGCCTCGATCGTCAGCGTGACGCCGAACAGCGTCGCGCAGGGCGGGCAGGTGACGCTTACTGTGGTGGGTTCGAACACCAATTGGAACCAAAACACGACAACTGCCGCTTTCTACCTCTATCCGTATCCATATCAACCCATCGCGATCAATGAGATCACGATCATCGATGCAACCCACGCTCAGTTGGCCATCAGTGTTCCCTCGAACGAACCGTCGGGGGCATATGGCTTCTATATGGCGACTGGCGGCCAGGTGGTGAGCTCCGCGATCACGGTGTTTGCCAACACGCCGAGCATGACGATGAGTCCGGCCAATGGCTTACCGGGGACCAGCTTTACGGTCAACTTTACAGGCCAGTTTACCCACTGGGGAAAGAGCACACTCTACGTAGTGGGCGGCCAGGGTGTCACCCTGACGAATCCCGTGGTGGGCAGTTCAGGCAACACGGCCAGCTTTACGCTGACAGTTGCGCCGAACGCCGTACCCGGGACGCGCAAGATCACCTTCACCACGGGCGGAGAGATCGTCAGTACGTTCTTCAACGTCAGTTCGTCTCGTCTCATCGACGTCACCCCGAATCAAGCGCTGCAGAACACGACTTTGAATGTTGAGATTTTCGGGTCAAATACTCATTTCACGTCGGGACCGAACGATCCCAATTGCGCAGGGTCGAGTCCAACGCAGGTACTTTTCGGACCGGAGATCACAGTCAACAGCGTCACCGTGCATAACTGCGGAGACCTGACCGCCAACATCGCCACAAACTACACGCTCGCAGGCACTACCACGCCAACACCGATCGGATTCCAGCAGATCTATGTCAATACAGGATCCGAGCAACTGATCGGTGGTTTCCTGGTACTGCCTCCCTCAAGTCCCATGATCTTGAGCGCGGTTCCATCCAGTGCCCCGCAGGGATCTTTCCGAGTCCGTGACGATTATCGGGCAACGGACCAATTGGGACAGTTCGACCGAACTCATCCTGGGAGCAGGCGTCACGGTGACTTACCCGCTGACGAATGTCACCCCCACCTCGATCACCGCGACGATCTCTGTCTCACCGACCGCACAGGTTGGCGGCAATAGCATTGTGACCATCACCGGCTCGAATGTGGTGGTGGGCGGCGACTTCGCCGTGACACCCAGCGCGGCTTCGATCGTCAGCGTTTTGCCGGGCAATCTGGGCACCATTTGTGCGGCGAACACCAATGCGACTGCGACATGCAGCGGAAACTCGCCGTGGGTCGTCTCGCAGTTGGAAACGGCGACATTGAATTTTGTCGGGCAGGGCACTCACTGGTTGCAGGGCGAGACGACGATGAGCTTCGGTCCGGGCGTCTCTGTGGATGCACTTACCATCACCAGCCCGACCACAGCTACGGCGCAGATCACTGTGCTGTCTACCGCGCCGATTGGATTCTCATCCCTGACCGCCTACACCGACGGTGAAGTGGTCACCTTGCAGCAGGCAATCGACATCGAAGCGGGATACCCCGCGCTGCTCGTCGTTACGCCAACCTTGGTGGAACAGGGCGGGACATATCCGATCCAGGTACTGGGGCGCTTCACGAACTGGCAGCAGGGAGTCACCGCGCTGACCTTCAACAATCAGGACATTTCGGTGAATGCAGGCTCCATCAACGTGATTGACTCGGAGAATCTGACCGCAACGATTACAGTGAGCCCCTGGGCTTATATTGACGTCCTCCCGTTCGTTCCCTATTGCGGCCACGTCATGAGCATCACTACGGGGAGCGAACAAGTTTCCACCACCCCGATCCTGGATGACTTCTGCGTGACGCCTGGGGCGGCACAGATCAATTCGATTTCTTCGCTCTCTGGCGCACAAGGGACGACCCAAACTGTAACCATTACCGGCGGCGACACACACTTCGTTCAGGGCGAAACCACTGTCAGTTTTGGCGACCCCAACTTCCAGGTTGGACAGGTGACGGTCACGAGCCCCACCACACTCACGGTTCCTGTGGGAGTTTCAACGGCTGCGACTTCAGGCTTCAAGACCGTGACCGTAACAACCCTCGGGGAAGTTGCGTCACAGCAATACTCGTTCACGGTGATCGCGGACGTGGCTACCCTGAACGAGGCCATTCCAAACCAAGGCGAGCAGGGCGGGGAAGAACTCAACATTCAACTCGTCGGCCAGTACACACATTGGAGCTCTGCAAGTACGGCAACCTTTGGACCCGGCATCACGGTGAATGGTCCGCCGGCGGTCACGGATGCTTCCCACATGACCGTGAGCATCAGCATCGATCCTCTGTCCAACGTTGGCGGCCGCACGGTCACAGTCACCACCCCCGGCGTTCCCTGCAACCTGCTTGTCAACACAAGCAATCCCTGCCCAGGGAATGCTCCTGCGAACAGCAGCGGCAGCGAGATTGTCACCAACAATGTGTTCACCATTGCCCAGGGGCCAGCCATCATCTCCAGCGTCTCGCCGGGAACCGGCAACCAGGGACAGGAGATCATCTTCAACATCACCGGCCAGGGCACGCACTGGGCGCAGAACGTGACGCAGTTCTACATTGCGGGCGGCGGCCGGGATATCACCATTAATTCCGTGCTCATCAACAGCCCCACGAGCGCGACTGTGGATATGACCATCTCAGCAACTGCCGCGCTTGGGGCGCGCTCGGTCTTCATGATCACAGGCGGCGAAGCTCTGACCGATCGAGGCGGCTTCGTTATCACTGGCGGCATCCCAGTTATCACCTACATCAGTCCGAACAGCGGCACGCCGGGCTCAACCAGTCTGGAAGTCGACATTCACGGCCTGCTCACGACGTGGACAGAGGACTCCACGCCCAGCGTGAACTTCGGCCCCGGCATCACACTGGTTCCAGGTACGCTTCAAGTGGATGACGACACTCACATTGAAGCGCTGATAAACATCGATCCAGCGGCACAGCTCGGTTATCGCACGGTAGTGGTGCAACACGGCTCGCAGAGCCTGACGGGGAACTTCCAGGTTGTCGCACCCGCACCTCCGCCGACTCCGTATATCTCTTACTACTGGCCTTACTCGGGAATCACCGGCCAAACGCTGACCATCAACTTCAGCGGCGCGTACACGCACTGGGATCCGGGTCCGATCAACACGCCCACGATGGCAACCTTTGGCGACGGCATCGCCGTGAATACGTTCCAGGTCTTGAGCCCGACGTCAGCTACGGCGACCATCACCATCGATCCCTCGACATATGCCGGAGAGCGATTGATTGTCTTCACTACCGGCTCAGAGAATGAGGCGGTACCCTTCAATGTTGTCGTCAGCACACCCGGAGTGCCGGGCGGCGTGGTACCGACATTGACCGTCGTCGATCCAAGCTCGGCCATTCAGGGCGCACAAGATGTGACCGTCAACATCATTGGCCAGTACACGACGTTTGACAACACAACCATGTTCAACTTCGGCCCTGGCATCGTCATCAACGGTCCGCCCACCATCCTTGGGCCCACAATCGCCAGCCAGAGCATCAGCATCAACCAACTGGCGGCGCTTGGATTCCGCACGGCCGTAGCCACCACCGACGGTATTTCGGTCTCCGGCCCGGCAGGGTTTACAGTCACACCCAGCCTCGCTGTGATATCCGCCGTCACACCAAATACTGCCTTGCAGGGCACCAGCGAGACAGTCGAAGTGACCGGGCAGAACACACATTGGGGACCGGCAACGGTGTTCACCTTTGGCGCGAACATCACGGTGACCAGCACTCAGATCAACAGCGAAACCGACGCCACCCTCACAGTCTCGGTGCCGGCTCTTGCCGCGGAAGGCGCCACCTACGTTACCGCGCAGACATCGGGCGAAGTAGCGTCCATCGGCAATGGCTTTGTCGTTCAGGCAGGAACGCCTCTGTTGCTGTCCTCAGGGCCCGGCTCGGTGCCGCAGCAAAGCAGCGCCGTGTTCACGATCCTCAGCCAAGCCACGGCTTGGCTCACAAATCCACCGACGGTAGTCTTTGGCCCGGGCGTAATCGTAACCAGCGTCGCTGTCACCGGAAACACCTCGTTGACAGTGAACGGATATGTGCAGCCGACCGCAGGCGTCGGATATCGCAACCTGACTGTGAGCTCAGGCACTCAGGTGCTTGGCTTGTCGAATGCACTCTATGTGTCTCAGGGGCCTGCGGCCATCAACAGCCTGTCCCCGAACACTGGCGGACAAGGCGTAAACCTGACTTCAGTGCAAATCAACGGCACCAACACCAACTGGCAGCAGGGCATAACGCAACTCACATTCCCTGGCGCGTTGATTAACAGTTTCACAGTCAACTCGCCAACTTCTATCACCGCAAACATCACAATCTCTGACTATGCGCCCGCGGGCCAGGTGACAGTGACTGCCACGACTCTTGGCGAGGTGGCGACCGGGGTCAATGTCTTCACCATCTTGCAAACCCAGCCGGAACTTCTATCTGTTGTTGGGGGCAGCGGGGCGCAGGGCGTTACCGAGACGGTCACACTCACTGGGGCATTTACTCACTTTGCCACGGCAACCAGCGTAGCCAACTTCGGCGCAGGCATCGTTCTGAATTGGGTCAATGCCATTGACACCCAACACCTGCAGGCCAACATTACCGTTCAGCCGACGACGACTCTGGGAACTCGCAATGTCTCGGTCACCACGGGGGCCGAAGCCGTTTCGCTCAACAATTCCTTCCAGGTGACCCAGGGCCCGGCGGCGATCGCCAATTTGAATCCGGCCACGGGAGCGCAAGGCAGCTCATTGACCGTGACGGTTACGGGCAGCCAGACAAACTTCGCGGCGGACCTAACTGGGGCTTCGTTTGGCGGAGGCATTACAGTCACCGGTATCAGCGTGACCGATCTGCTGCACGCGAATGTCACAATCACGATCCCACCCGGCACACCGGTTGGCCAATACAACGTGACCTTGACCACCGGAGGGGAAGTTGCCACCATTCTTGGTGGATTCAGCGTAACGGTCGGCAATCCGCAGATCAGCGTCGTGAGTCCTCCGACCGGACATCAGGGCGACACAAACCTGAGCGTTCACCTGACCGGGCTGAACACCCACTTTATCAACGGCACGAGCACTGCCAACTTTGGCGCTGGCATTACCGTGAACTCGCTCTCGGTATCCGACTCGACCGATGCCATTGCAAACATCTCCATCGATCCGGGAGCGACGATCGGTTCGCGCAGCGTGACCGTAACCACAAACGCGGAAACAGCCACGATCACAGGCGGGTTCAGTGTACTTGCCGGTCTGCCGCAACTTGTCTCCGCCACCCCCAATTCCGCACAAGCGGGATCCACGCTGAATGTAGTCATCAACGGCGAATTCACAACATTCCAACAGGGCTTCTCGACCGTCGCCTTTGGGCCGGGGATTACCGTCAATTCTGTCGCGGTCTCGAGCATCGCGCAGTTGACCGCCAACATCAGCATCAACTCAAACGCGAACTTGGGCAGCCGCGATGTTACCGTTACCACCAACAGCCAGAGCGAAACGCTAAGCGGCGGCTTCACAGTGACAGCCGGAACGCCGGCAATTACCCAGATCAACCCCAATATCGGTGTGCCGGGCCAAACTGTGGCTGTGACGATTTACGGCCAATACACCAACTGGGTGCAGGGCACCACCACGGCCAGTTTCGGTCCATCTATAAGCGTGGGCGGCGCGGCCGAAGGCGCAACTGGTCCCGTGACGGTAACGAACGCAACCACCCTGACGGCGAACCTCACCATCGATCCCGATGCTTCCTTTGGCCCTGTCGACGTGATCGTGACCACGGGTACGGAGGTGGAGAACGTGGCTGCAGGATTCACTGTGCAACCAGTGACCATCTCGCCGCCCACGGTGGTTTCTGTCAGCCCCGCGGCCTTCACGGGCGGAATGCCCACAAACAGCAACATCATCGTGGTCTTCAGCCAGCCGATGGATCGCTCGACGATCAACGCCAGCAATGTGCTGCTCTACCTGACCAGCAACCCTGGCCAGGGCAACATCGCAGTGCCCGGAACGGTAACGCTCGATGCATCCGGCCTGGTGATGACGTTCACTCCCAGTTCCTTGCTTGCCGTGAACTCGCAATATGAATTGGAATTGACCCCGAGTATTCAGGATGCTTCGGGCAACTCTTTTTCAGCCGCGTCATGGCCGTACAACGGCAGCTTCTACGCCTATCTCAATACCACCTTTACGCCCAACACGACGCCACCCACGCTGGTTGCAGCAAATCCAGTGGCCAATTCAAACGCCGTCGGCACCAACGCATTGATTCAGCTTGAATTCAGCACGGATATGGATCAGGCCACGCAGTCCGGCCTGACCGTTACCGGGGGCGGAGCCACTGTAGATGGATCGTTCAGCTGGAACAGCACGATTTATCCCTATTACTGGGCCGATTCGGGACCGGGCACGATTCTGACATTCACTCCAGCCCAACCCCTGCAACCGAATACCACTTACACGGTGAATTACGGCACCCCCTTGGCCGATACGGCCGGCAACGCGCTGACGCCGGGTTCGTTTACATTTACCACGAGCAGCGGCGCGGACACAGCTACAAACTATGCCGCAGCGGACTTTGGATACTTCCAGCCCAACCTGGGAACAAACTTCGCGCCCAAGGTGACGTTCACCAAGCCAATCAACCCCGTCGACATCAACACAAGCACGCTGTTCCTCTACAACTACGACAGCGGCAAGTACATCAATGGCGCCGTAAGTGTTGCTCCTAATGGATTGAGCGCCACATTTACTCCTTCTCTGCCTTTGCTGCCCAACACTGCCTACAGGCTGTATATGAGCTACGGTCCGTACGACATGGACGGCAATAGCCTTTCCGGGACCTACGGGTACTTCATTACCGGCAACGGAAGCGAGCTTGCTCCACCCACGGTTGCATCCGTCTACCCGGCCAATGCCACCGCAACCGTGCCCTTGAACACGCAGGTTGTCGTTCACTTCAGTGAGGCCATCGACCCAACCTCAAATTACTCGATCACACTCACGCCCGTGGGCGGATCGCCGGTAACTGGCACGGCAACCTTGGCCAGCGACCAGGTGACGCTCACATTTGTGCCCAACGCAAATCTGCTCGGTAACACGCAATACACCGTGCAGGTCAGCGGCTATGCGGACATGGTTGGCAACGCAGGCGCCACGTTTACAAGCACCTTCACAACCATCAACTCGGTTGCCCCGCTGAATCTTTCGACCGGGCTCGACGCGAACGGCAATCTCATCACGACAGGCGATACACCGGATGCACATTGGGTGGTTACGCCGACAGCCTCGAGCACGCCGCAGCCGCTGCTTGTGGAGACTTCGGGGCAGGCTGCGTTTTATCCCGGCTTTGCCGCCAATGGCCCGAGTTCGTCCTGGATTGCAATTGATCCCGACAACCAATACGGCAACGACAGCAGCACCTATTCGACCACCTTCAACCTGAGCGGATATAACCTCAGCAACCTGTGCCTGGTCGGCTCTTATGGGGTCTACCCTTACGGAATCCTGCTCGTGAACGGGACTCCGCTCACTAACAGTACCTACGTGATCTATCAGCTGACGCCGTTGTCCGTCGCACTGCCGCCGACGGCACTGATTGCAGGCCAGAACACCCTGTCCCTGCAGTGGACGAATCCGAGCGGCTACGCATATGGCGGCTTCCAGCTCCAGGCCAGCATTCAAACCTGCAATGCCGTTTTCTCCGGCGGCTTGTCAGTAACCAGCGCGGTGCCCGCAAACAACGCGACCGGTGTGGGCGCGAGCACCTCCATCACCATCAACTTCAACAATCCCATCGATCCTGCTACGGTGAACGCAAACACGCTGCAGATCGCGATTGGCCAGAGCACAAGTCAGGATGTGGCGGGAACCTACCAGGTGAATGGCAACCAGGTGATCTTTACCCCCAATAGCCCCTTCCCGCTCAACACCTTGATCGGGGTCTATGCCAACAATGGACCGTACGACACGGTTGGCGACGTTGCCAGCGGCTGGCTCGACGTCTTCACCACCGGCGGCACGGATCCGGCCTCGGTTCCCTTCCAGGTGATGGCATTTTCACCCTCGGCAGGCGCAACCAACGTTGGCCTGCGCGCACCAGTGGTGGCCACGTTCAACCGCTCTGTCAATCCGAACACGATTAACAACGCCACCACCGATTTCGCTCTGTTCCAGGGCGACGGGCAGAGCCCGTGGTGCCAGAGCTACTCCAAGTCGCAGGACAACTCGACGGTTCAGTTCAATTGCGGGGTATTGCCGGCCAGCTCCCCGATGACGGCGATGCTCAACAGCGGCCTGCAGGACTTTAACGGCAATGCGCTGGCCAACTTCACCAGCCAGTTCACCACCAGCCAGGCCGACTCGCCCACCGCTGGGACCATCGTGACTGAGCGGCCGGGCAACGGCGCGAGCGGCATCAGCGTCAACGAGCCGCTCACGCTCTTTGCCAACCTGCCCATCAACCCCGCGAGCGTTAACGCGGGCTTGCAGGTGGCGCAAAACAACCTGGCGATCACTGGGTCGATTCAGATACTGGACGGGGGCTACACGCTGGTGTTTACGCCAAGCTCGCCGTGGACGCCGGGAGCGCTGATTCAGTGGTGGACGACTCCCAGCCTGACCGATGCTACCTACAACAACAGCTTCACCGCCGTAAGCGGCTACTACTTCTATGTGGCTGCCGACACGAGCACCTTGGCACCGACAATCCAAGTGGTTTCGCCAGGCACCGGATCCACTGCCGCGCCGAACTCAATCGTCGATGTTCAGTTCAACACGGCGCTGAATCCGGCAACGGTCAACGGCACCACCATCTACCTGTATGACTACTACAACGGGCTGAATGTGCCGGTGACATACTCCATGCCGCAGCCGAATGTGGTTCGCATGGTTCCAACCGGAAACCTGCAAGTGAATGACTATTTCTTCGTCGAAGTGACAACCGGCCTGCAGAGTTCGACCAGTGTTCCTGCAAACGCTGTGGCCTCCTGGCAAGACTACTTCTACACAGGGAACTCCATCGACACAACTCTGCCCACAGATGTCAGCGCGGTGCCCTTCAACGGCGCTACGAACGTAGGCGTGAACGTGCAGCCGGGCGTGGTCTTCAGCAAGGCCATCGATCCGGTCAGCGTCAACAGCAATACGTTCCAGGTGACCAATGCCGGCACGCCGCTGGCGGGCGGCTTCTGGATCAGCACGGACGATACCAGGGTGGAGTTTGTACCCAACGCCCCACTCCCGACCAGCACCAACCTGACGATGACGCTCAACGGCGTTCTTGACCAGGTGGGCCACCCGGTGAGCTTTAGTTCGCAATTCCAGACGGGAGGGGGCCCGGATCTCGTGGCGCCGACCATCGTTCAGACCAGCATACCCGCGAGCGGCAGCATTCCGGTGAACTCGACGATCACGGTGCAGTTCAGCGAATCGATGGATGTGACCTCGTTTAGTTCGAGCGACTTCTATGTCAACGACACTGTGCTTGGCACTCCTGTCCCGGCCACGCTCTCGTGGAGCGCGGATCAGTCAGTTGCTTATCTCACGCCGACGTCCCCGTTGGCAGCCGGGCGCGAGTACGGTCTGCATGTATACGGAGGAACCGATCTGGCAGGAAATCAGTTGCCGTACAACTACTACTACTACTACGGCTACGCCTACGCCAACTTCTACGCCGACCTGTCCAACGCCAGCGAGGCTCCCACGGTGGTCAGCTTCGATCCGGTCAGCGGAGCTACCGGAGCCGGCACCAATACCCTGATCGAGGCCGAGTTCAGCGCGCCCATCGATCCGAACACGCTCACGGGGGTCACCTTGTCGGCAGGCGGCTCCACTGTGCCCACCAACCCGATCATGAGCGCCGGCAACACGGTTCTGCAGATTCAACCGCAGACGCCGCTTACTCCCAACACGACTTACCTGCTCACGATTGCGCGCGTCGCGGATCCGGCCGGCAATGTGGTTGCGACGGTCACAAATAGCTTCACAACGGGCGCAACCTTCAATCTCAATGGACCGCAGGTGGTCAGCGTTGATCCGCCCAACCAATCCACGGTGGGAACAAACATAAATCCCAAGATCGTGTTTAATGAGCCCCTCAACCCCATCACGGTATCGAACAACAGTTTTGTGATGTTTCTGAACGATACGGGCCAGTTCATCCCACTCAATGTCACGCTGTCGCCCAACGGGACCGAGGTCACATTGCAGCCGCAGATCCCGCTGCTGCCGAACACGCAGTACCACTTCTACGCAAATAGCTTCCAGGATGAGGACGGGAACACTGGCAGCACTAACCAAGAGTACTTCTACACCGGCAGCGGCGCGGTCACTTCAGGGCCATCGGTCACCGTCAGTCCTGCACCGGGAGCCACGGGCATCCCGCTGAACGCACAGGTGCTGGTGACGGCAAACTGCAATATCGACCCGACCAGCTGGAGCCAGAACTCCATCCAGGTGCTTGATCCGAGTAATAACCCGGTTGCGGGAACCGTGAGCTTGACCGGCAATCAAACTCTCATCTTCGTCCCCGCCAGCTCACTCCTGCCCGGTGTGACGTACACGGTGAACGTGAATGGATTTACCGACGCGAACGGCAACCCGGTCGTTCCTTCAAGCACCACCTTTACCACCGGCGCGGTCGCTGGGGTTGGCGGGCTCACGCTCACCAGCACCAACATCACCTCCGGCGCGAGCAATGTCTCCGCAACGCAACAAATTATTCTCACCTTCAGCCAGATTCTGGACCCGACGACAGTGAACACAACGACACTCCCGGTCTACGGGAACGTTACCGTCACGACCCCGAACTACCAGGGCGAGTACCAGTCGGAGCAGGCCGGGGGCTACCTGGTCAACGGCAACACGGTGACGTATACGCCGCTCAATCCATACCCAGCCGGATCGACGATCACTGTATACGGCTACAACGGGCTCACCGATGTGCTGGGCGACGCGTTCTCGCCAAAGCAACTTCTCTCCTTTACTGTGACTACCGCAACGCCCGATACCACTGCGTTGCAGGTCATATCGGTCAATCCCCCCAACGGGGCGATGAACGTCCGTCACGAAACACCTGTGTCCGTTACGTTCAACAAGTCGATCAACCCGTACACTGCGACTGTCTTGACCAGCCAGGGCTACAACCAGAACGCGGAGCTCTACATCGGTCAGCAGGAGCAGTACTACGGCAGCGTCACCCTTTCGGCGGACAACCGCACACTTACCTTCAATCCTGGCGCCCTGCAGAACGCCACCACCTATACCATTGTTCTGCCCATTGGCATTACTGACCAGTTGAGCAACGGATATGCGAGCACCTTCGCCGGCATTACCGACCTGTCGGGCAACGGACTGGCGAGCACCTTCACCAGTTCGTTCACTACGGCAACCAATCCCACCTCGGGCGCCTTCAGCGTAACCTCCGCCAACCCAACGTATAACGCGAGCGGAGTGCCCACGGATACGCTGCTGACGCTTTACACCAATGAACCGGTGAATCCGGCGACACTGCCCGGCAACCTGGTTGTGACTGTGAACGGCCAAGTCTACGCAGGGACGGTGCAAACGGCAGCCGGCGGTTATGAAGTGCAGTTCACGCCCAGCGTTCCGTTCCCGAGTGGCGCGACAGTGCAGTGGTTCATGTCGGGCGATGTTCTGGACACGGACGGCAATGCACTCTACTACGGCGGCGGCTTCAATGCTGCTACCGGCAATTTCTATATTGCGCCGGCAGTGAATCCGGCGACCGCCGCACCGCAGGTGATCGCGGTCAGCCCGGGCCTTTACACGAGCAACATGCCCACTAACGGCGAGGTCGATATCGAATACAGCCTGCCCATCGATCCAACCACGTTGAGCGGCAATCTGTACTTCTACGGAGGGGCGTCAACGCCGTCGTTCTCGCTCTCGCTTGTCTCGCCGAGCATTGTTCGTATAACACCCGATGGCCAGTGGACTCCGTCCATCTCCTATGGATTCTGCACAAATGGCAACGTGATGGGGACCAATGGGGTTGCGGCCCAAAGCTCCTGCTACGTAGACTACTTCACGACTACCGCCGCGCAGGACACAACACCCGGCACGGTCAAGATTGGCCCGCCGAACGGCGCGACGAATGTGGGAACCAACGCATTCATCCGTCTGCAGTTCTCCAAGCCCGTCGATATCACCACGATCAATTCAACCAATGTGCAGGTGACCACGGGCGGCAACCCAATCCCAGGCACCTGGACCTACAACTACAGCGGCTACGACGTGTTGGGCGCAAACTTCTATCCGGTGAATCCGCTGCCGGCATCGAACCCGATCCAGATAAGCACGAGCGGAATGCTCGATTACGCGGGTAATACCTTTGCCGCCGCGAATGCGCAATTCACGACGGCGGCCTTGCCCGACTTTACAAATGCCAACGTCTCGTACGATTTTTCCTTTGGTCAAACCGGAATCGCGACCAATGCATCCTTTACCTGCCGCTACTCGAAACCCATGGATCCGAGCAGCATTACCCCCGCGGGGGTCTACGTTTGGAGTTTCGTGGCCAACGCGACGGTCCCTGTGACCTACACCTTCTCTTCGGACCTGATGTCGGTCACAATGACGCCGAAATCGCCGCTCCTCGCAGGCGCGCAGTACTCTTACTCCTGCAACGGAGCTATCGATCTGACCGGCAATGCGCAAACCTATAGTTACTACTACTACTATTACGGCGGCTATTACTTCACCACCGGGGCCGGCCCCAGCAGCGCCGGCCCGGTGCTGCTCCAGGCAAACCCACCCAACGGGATGACCAACGTGCCGGTGAATTCCGACGGCGGCGGGGCGTTCGGCACCAGCTTTGGGCTTCTCTTCAATGAGCCGGTCGCGGCCGAGTCGCTGGGCAACATTACCCTGACTCCCAACGGGGGCAGTCCGATACCCGTAACCGCGTTTACCGAAAATGGCAACACGATCGTTGCCATCCAGTTGCCCTACGTTTTGCAGCCAAACACCATCTACACCTACAACATCAATGGCGTTACGGACTACAACGGCAATCCGATGACACCCACCACAAGCACCTTCACCACCGGTTCGAGCTTCGACTTCACGCAACCAACTGTCGCAGGCTTGAACCCGGCCAACGGCGCCGTGAACGTGGATGTGAACGCACAAACTTTCTCGGTGACATTCAGTGAGCCGATGGATCCGGTGCTGATTAACACCAGCAACATCTATCTGCAGGGGCACAATACCCAGACGGTGGTTCCGGTAACATTGACCATCTCGCCGGACTACACGATCGTGACCCTCACCCCGACGGCGCCGTTGACTCCGGCTACCATCTACGACCTTGTTGTAGGCGGGAGTCCCTTCTGGCCAAGCGACATCGCCGGAAACACCCTAAGCTTGACGGGCTACAGCAGCTATAACAGCGGCTACGTGTTCTCTACCTTCACCACCAACATGCCTGGGCCAGTCAATGGGGCGTGCGGATCGGCCAACAGCGGGTCGTTCTCGGTGGCTCCCCCCGCCGCCAATCTCTGCTCAACCGGCATGGCCTCGCCGGTCACGAACCCCGGTTCGTGGACCTGGAGTTGCAACGGCGAGTACGGAGGCACAGCCGCTTCCTGCTCTGCAAACGTGACCCTGGCGGGCACTCCCGTACCGCAACCTGCCGGCTTGGTCTCCTGGTGGCCTGGGAATGACAACGCCAACGACATTATCGGCGGCAACAATGGAACGCTGGAGAATGGCGCGGGATTTGCACTCGGCGATGTGGACGACGCCTTCAGCTTCAACGCGAACGACCAATACGTGCTGATCGGTCAGCCGGTGCCGGCGAACCTGCAAATTCAGAACGCGCTCACATTGCAGGCGTGGATCTACGTCGCGGGGTACCCGCCCTATTCTGGAACGGGTGGCTATGCGGCCATCGTCGGGAGCGAGGATTCCAGCACTACGTCAGGCGCAGCCATCTACCTTGATGGAGAAAACGGGGTGCAGGGTGTACCGCCGGGTGCAATCGAAATGGACCTCGGAAACGGAACGAACTGGTCTATCGCGCTCTCTACATCGCAAGTGCCGCTGAACCAGTGGGTACTTGTCACGGCAGTGGCAACCGCAAACAATCCGGATCAAATCTACTTCAATGGCGTGCTCCAGCCAACTAAAACAGAAGGACCTGTATGGAACGGAGCAGTTTCTTATAGTGGGTCCTGGTTTGCGATCGGGCAGGACGAAATCTCGAACTATCCTTTCGACGGCCTCATCGATGAGGTACAGGTCTACAACGTGGCTCTTACCGCCAATCAGATTCAAGCAATCTATAACGCCGGGAGCGCTGGCATGTATGCGATTCAAACCGCTACGACCACCACAGTGAACTCGTCAGCCAGCCCCTCGCTGGTGGGCAATTCGGTGACCTTGACTGCCAACGTATCCCCCAGCTTCGCCACCGGCACAATCACTTTTATGGATGGCAGCACGTCGCTTGGCACGACGCCTGTTAGTGGAGGCCAGGCGACCCTTAACACTTCGGCGCTCGCGCTTGGAGTTCACCGGATTTCCGCACAATACAGCGGGGACGCGACCTACTCCGGCAGCATCTCGCCGGCCATCAGCCAAATCGAGAACCTCGACGGCGCCAAGTGCGCGCCACAACCTGCCGGGCTCATCGACTGGTATCCGGGTGAAGGCAATGCCAACGATCTGTTTGGCGGCAACAACGGCACCATCGAGGGCAGTGTGTCCTACGCCCCCGGCGTCGTGGGCCAGGCGTTCAGCCTTGCCGGCTCCGGCGATGTTGCTCTGTCTCTGCCGTCTTTGAACACCGCGCCCGGCGCACAGGTCACGGTCTCGTTCTGGATGAACTGGAACGGCACCAATAACGTAATACCGTTTGGTTTCAACTCGTATAACCTGAATTTGTATAACGGAGCTTTTGGCTTCAACACAACAGGAAACGATATTTGGGGAATCAGCAGCAGCGGCCTTGCCAACCAATGGGTCCAGGTGACTGCGGTGTTCACCAGTGGCGATCCGCACACTAACCAGCTTTACATCAACGGAGTCCAGCAGAGTCTCTCTGAACAAATAGCCTCAACACCGTACTCGGCACAGGTCGCCACGCAGGCGAAGATCGGCGGCTGGGACAACAACAACAGTTACGAGTTCACCGGCCTGATCGACGAGGTGCAGATCTTTAACGGCACGCTCACGGCCGTCGAGGTCCAGTCGATCTACCAGGCAGGTGCGGCGGGTGTCTGCGCCGTCGAAACGCCGACGACTACATCCTTATTGTCGTCCGAGAACCCCGCGAATAGCGGAGACACTGTGACCTTCACGGCCACGGTCTCTCCCAGCACAGCCTCGGGATCCGTTACCTTCCTCGATGGGAGCACTCCGTTGGGCACGCCGTCCGTCAGCGGCGGGCAAGCGACGCTTTCCACCGCGGCGCTCACTTTCGGATCGCACTCCATCACCGCCGTCTACAATGGCGACACCAATAACGCGGGAAGTGTTTCTTCAGTGCTGAGCCAGGTTGTGAACCTCGCCTCGGGCGCCTCTGGGGTCCCCGCTGTGACGATAGTTCCGACTCAGTACTTCGCGAACATTGAATCAACCAACGTGGGATGGGAGTTCACAGTAAACTCTGCTGTCACCGTCTCGGGCCTCGGCTACTATGACTACACAGCAGATTCCGGACTTGCGGGCCTAACTGCATGCTGTGGAACTGCACCACAAACCACGGGCGGACTAACTGAAAGTCATCAAGTGGGAATCTATAACTCGAGCGGTGTTCTGCTTGTGTCCGCCACAGTTCCGGCTGGTACGGCGGGGATCCTGGTGAATGATTTCAGATACACAGGGATCACTCCAGTTGTGCTCGCGCCGGGCAGCTATACCATCACCGCGACCCAGGAGAATACCGGCAGCGAGACTGCAACGGATCCTGTGGTGTATACCTTCTCCACCTTTAACCCAATTACCGACATCACGGTTCCTGCTGGCGGTGGAATATCCAGTGGGTCGGGAGGCTATGGGGCACTCACCGATCCCTCCGAACAATGCTGCGGCTATCAGGCATATATGGGTCCAAACTTCCTGGTCGCTGGTCCCTAGAACGAAATCGGGATCGGTTGGCTTCTTAGCGCTGGGTGGGCGACGAGCCGGAGGCAAAATCTGGAGGCGGTGCGCGGGCGTCACTTGGAGTTTCACCGTGATTCCGGCACCATATGCGCAATCGACGATCGGCCACGTCGAGCGGATTGGATAGGTGCAAGACTGCACCTATGAACTTACGATTGTGAGCCAGCGTCCCGCCCCAAATGGAATCCAGACAGTCTTCAACGCTGTGTTTCGCCAAAATCCCTCATGCATTAAAAACGAGCATGATCGAAATCGAGGGCCAGCCTTTCCATCCCAGCTCAACGCCGGTAGTGCGATGGTCGACTCAGGCACCCGTTCTGTCCACGCCCCTTGGGCAGAGGTTTACGGGGCAGAGGTCGTGGGTGCGATAGGGGTGCAATAAGGGTTGCCAAGAGTTCCTCAGGGTGCTGAAAGAAGCCATCCGTTCCCCCCGATTCCAATAAGTTACCTGCCTTGGATTTACTGTCACGGCAGAGGTCGCGGGTTCGAGCCCCGTCGTCCCCGCCATACACTCCGGGAACGGACGTGATTGGCTGTCAAAATCCAATAACAAATGGACCGAAGAAGGCTGGCTGATGCCTGCTTGATGAGATGGCCGCGCTTCACGCGCGCGGCAAGGCCTGCGCTATCCTGAACCCGGCTTAAACCATCCTCAACCATCCACGGAGAAAACGATGCTTCCCAGCCCTGTCACCAACCTGATGGCGTTTGTGCCCGCACGCGATTGCGAACTGTCGAAGCAGTTCTACACGGATTTAGGGTTCACGATTAACTTCACGAACCCGCAGATTTCGGAGATCCAGGTGGGAACATTTCGATTCCTGTTGCAGCCGTTTTATGTGGCTGATCACGCGGGGAATTTCATGATGAGCCTGGCGGTGGAGGATGCGGATGCGTGGTGGGAGCACATCGAGCGGGTGAAACTTGCGGAGAAGTATCCGGGGATACTATGCAAGCCGCCGGCGGTTCAGCCGTGGGGACTGCGCGTGCTCTACTTAAGCGATCCATCGGGCGTGCTGTGGCATATTGTTGATGATCGCAAGGGGTAGAGAGGATCGGGCAGTCAGGCGGTTGCTTTGCCTTCGAAATGAGCCTCGATCTCTTCGAGGGTCTTGCCTTTTGTCTCGGGCAGGAAGAAGGCCGCGGTGATGAAGTAGACCACCGTGAAGCAGGCGAAGAGGAAAAAGATGGACGAGTAGCCGTGCTTGCTGACGAAAGGCAGGAAGATGGCAGCGAGCGTGGTGGAGACGAGCTGATTGCTGACCAGGGCGATGCTCATGCCGTTGGAGCGGATGCGTGTGGGCATGAGTTCGGAGAGAGCGAGCCAGACGCAGACGCCCGGCCCCATTGCGTAGAAGGCGACGAAGAGATAGAGCCAAAGCGCGACGATCCAGCCGTGGCTTGTGTCCGGGATCTGGCCGATGAGTGCTTTCTGGATGCGCAGGGGCGCAGTGCGGGCGGCGCTGAGGTCGGCGAAGGGGTTCTGAAAGAAGGATTCGACGCTGTTGGAGGGGATAGAGTCGGCACGGGCGATGTGGATGGGGACCGCAGCGGTGTCGTCGGAGCGCGCGTAGTTGGTGGTGGATGTAAAGTCGCCGTAGGAATAGATGACGGCGAGCGAGGCGTGACTGGTGTCGATGGCAGCTCCGGAGGGGCCGGTCGTGGCGAGCAGCTTGTGTGCAGCTGAAGGGTCGAAGCGCAGGGTCAGATCTTGATTGGAAGTGACCAGCGACTGAAGTTGTGCGCCACCGTCAACGTTGAGCTTTTCAGTGCGAAGGAAGAGAGTGCCGACGCCGATGAGCGAAACGATGATGCCGCTCGTGCCGATGACGAGCAGAAACTTGCGCCCCTTGCGATCGACCAGGAACATGCCGACCATGGTCATGAGGAAGTTGATGGTGGTGAAGAGGACGTAGCCCCAGTGCGCCTGCAGGTCGGAGAGGCCGCTTTGCATGAGGATGCCCGCGTTGTAGCCGACGATGGAGTTGATGCCGGTGGCGGTGTTGCAGGAGAGGATCACGAGCGCAAGCACAAAGGGGATGACGTATTTGCGCTGCAGCAGAGGTTCGCGGGTGCGCTGTCCGGCCGGCTTTTGCGATTTCTGGCTCGAGGCATCGGCCATCTCTTTTAGCTCAAGCTCAGCCTGCCGGGGCGCGCGCGAGCGCAGCAGAGCCGCATGCGCTTGCTCGCGACGGCCACGGAGGAAGAGCCAGCGGGGCGACTCGGAGACGGCGAAGCCACCGAGAACGAAGAGAATGCCCGGCGGGAGCGAGACCCAGAAGATGCGGCGCCAGGCTTGTTTCTTGAACTCGAAGAGCGTGGCGGCGTCGAAGGCCGCGGCGACGGACTGCACTCGATAGCTGTAGTAGATGCCCACGAGTGCCGCCGCAACGATGCCGAGTGTGAGCATCCACTGGAAGATCGCCGTGCCCTTGCCGCGATTCGATGCGCCGAGACATTCGGCCAGATAGAGCGGGACGACGATGCCGATGAATCCGCCACTGATGCCTTGAAGCAGGCGGCCATAAAAGAGCACCCAGAAGCCTTGCGAGAGGGCGATGATGGGGATGCTGAGGGCGAATGCGACGCCGCTGAGGATCATGAGCGGCTTGCGGCCCATCCAGTCGGCGAGAAGGCCGGCGAAGAGCGTGGAGAAGACGCTGCCCAGCAGGACGGCAGCGACTATGACGGAAAGCTGCGATGGGTTGAGGCCCGAGGTGGCCGCGAGGTAAGGATATGCGCCGCCGATAATGCCGACATCGACGCCGTAGAGCAGGCCGCCGAGGCCGGCGACGAGCAGCAGGAAGGCGTTATAGCGGGCGAGTGCGGAAGAGGCGCTTTGGCCGTTCGAAATCGGGTCCATGGGATTCACGAGTACTGTCTCATATTTGGGGTGGGGCGAGCCTGGGGAAAGTACGGCGGGCTGGAATCGGCCAGTTGAGATCGTGGTCTCCCACCCTAAACGCGAAAAGCGCGTTTAGGATGGGGCACCCAGACAGGGTTTGGGGCGGATCGATGGATGTCGTCGGCTACCGCCCCATCCATCCGCCGTCGACGACGAGGACGTGCCCGTTCACGTAGTCGCTGGCCGGGGAAGCGAGGAATACTGCGGTGGCGGCTACATCCTGGGGCGAGCCCCAGCGGCCTGCGGGAATGCGCTCCATGATCTGGCGATTGCGGGTGGGGTCTTTCTGCAGGGCTTCGGTCAGGTCAGTGGCCATGTAGCCCGGCGCGATGGCGTTCACGCACACGCCTTTGGATGCCCACTCGTTGGCGAGGGCCTTGGTGAGCTGGGCAACGCCGCCCTTGGCCGCAGCGTAGGCGGGAACGGTGATGCCACCCTGAAAGCTGAGCAGGGAAGCGATGTTGACGATCTTGCCCGAACCCTGCGCGACCATCAGCCGGCCAGCTGCCTGACAGAGACGGAAGACGCTGGTGAGGTCAGCGGCTATCACTTCATCCCATTCGGCGACAGGGTAGTCGACGGCAGGAGCGCGGCGGGTGATGCCGGCGTTGTTGACCAGGATGTCGAGCGAGCCGAAGGCCGATGCGGCCTGATCGACGAGCTGGACGGCGAGCTCGGGGTGGCGCACATCTGCGGTGAGCGCGACGTGGCGCACGCCTGTGGCGGCGACCTGAGCGATGACGTCGGCCGGGACAGACTGCGAGGCGTGCAAGGCGACGTTTGCGCCGGCCTCAGCCATGGCGATGGCGATGGCGGCGCCCATGCCGCGCGAGGAACCGGTGACCAGAGCATTCTTACCAGTAAGGCGGAAGGAATCGAGGATCACGGAATTATTCTCCGATCGTGTGGAGGATGCTGAGGGGCGGGCCACGCACACTGGCTTATGCGCTCCTGCTGCGATGCCTAAACCTGGTTGTCGTGCATGACGAGGGCCACGGCACTGCGCAGGCGCGCCTTATTGCCATCCTGCGCGGGGCGAAGCCTGGGGGTGCGCACCATGGGGATGCGACGCATCTCCTGTTCGATGCGCGGGCCGGCGAGCCGCCAGATGGTGGTGATGTCGCCGACCACGACAATCTCAGAGGGCGCGAGCGCGGAGGCAATCATGTGCATGCCGCGGCCAAGCGCGGCGCACATGCGATCGATGGCCTGGCTTGCGGCTGCGTCGCCAGACAATGCGAGCTTGAGAAGGGCTTCGAACGACGGCGACGGCTGACCCGAAATCTCAGAATAGTAGCGCATGCCGGCGCGATTTGAGGCGACTGTCTCCCAGCATCCGGTGCTTCCACAGCCGCAGGGGCGGCCAAGCGGGTCCATCTGCACATGGCCGAATTCGCCCGCCGACCCGCCTTCGCCGCGCAGAATGCGGCCGTTGGCAAAGATTCCAGTGCCCAGGCCCTCGGAGACATTCACGACGACCAGGTCGTGGTTGCCATCGCTGTCGCCAAACCAGACCTCGGAAAGGGCGCAGGCGTTGGCTACGTTGTCGACAAAGGCGGGAAGGCCGGTGGCCTGCTCGACGCGCGCCTTGAGCTGGCCGATGGGCCAGCGAACGTTGGGCGCGAAGATGGTCTTGGATGGAGTCTGCTTTGCGGGACTGGATGGGTCGGGGTGCTGGTCGGGACGGCCGGGAAGGCTGATGCCGACGCCATCGAAGGAGCGATCCTTGTTGGCGGCGATCATCTTTCGAATTGCGCTGACGATGGTCCCGATAACCTTCTGCGGATCCTCAGGCAGTTCGATCCGATCTTCGACGAGGATGTCGCCGCCCAGGTCGGCGATGGCCAGGGTGGTTTGCGCGGGGTGAATGTCGAGCGCGAGTACGCCACGCTGGGCGGAGACATTGAGGAATGTGGGCCTGCGGCCGCGGGGCAAATGCCCCATCGATCCTTCCACGATCCAACGCTCGGCCAACAGTTCTTCCACGATCAGCGAGACCGTGCTGCGTTGCAGCCCGGAGACGCGCGAGAGATCGGCACGCGAGATGGGCTGGCGCGTGCGTATCTGGTTAAAGATGAGATTGCGGTTGATCTGGCGCGGGGTCTTGTTGGAGGCGCTGATCTTGTTTGTGAACGAGAATCGGGCTGTCGACACTTTACCGCGCCCATCCGAATTGGTTTGCATCCTGGCCATGAACAAAGGTTTGAATCAGTTTACTCCCGCCAAGAGGTGGTTCCGTCAGGCGACTGTGGGCGGGGTTGTGGGCCCTGTTGCAGGATCGGCTCGATAAGGCACGGGATGGATGGCCCAAACCCGGGAGTCCGCACACATGGACTGGCACTAAACGTTGTACGTGGTGGATGAGACGCGGCCTCCGCGGCCGGTCCAGTTGGTGTGAAAGAACTGGCCGCGCGGCTGATCGACGCGCTCATAAGTGTGTGCGCCGAAGAAGTCGCGCTGCGCCTGCAGCAGGTTGGCTGGCAGTCGCGCCGTGCGGTAGCCGTCGAAGAATGCCAGCGCAGTGGAGAAGGCCGGGGTGGGTATTCCGAGCTGGATTGCGTGGCCCAGTGCGCTGCGCCACGAACCCTGATAGTGGTTAAGGGCGTCAGAGAAGAAGCTGTCGAGAAGCAGGTTTTCGAGCGCGGGATTCTTGTCGAAGGCCTCCTTGATCTTGCCCAGAAAGCGGCTGCGGATGATGCAACCGCCGCGCCACATCAGCGCGATGCCGCCCATGTTCAGGTTCCAGCCGTTCTCTTTGGCGGCTGCACTGAGCAGCATGTAGCCCTGCGCGTAGGAGATGATCTTTGAGCAGTAGAGTGCGCAGCGCACACCTTCAATGAACGCGGCACGGTCGCCGGCGGGAGCTGCCGCTGGCGGGCCGGTGAGGATTTTTGAGGCGTTGACGCGCTCTTCCTTGAGGGCGGAGAGGCAGCGCGCAAAGACCGATTCGCCGATGAGCGTTACGGGCTGGCCGAGGTCGAGGGCGCTGAATACGGTCCATTTGCCTGTGCCTTTCTGGCCGGCGGTGTCAAGAATCTTGTCGACGATGGGGGAGCCGTCTTCGTCCTTCTTGGCGAAGATCTGGCTGGAAATCTCGATAAGGTAGCTGTCGAGCTCGCCTTTGTTCCATTCGGCAAAGACCGTGTGCAACTCGTCGGGGGTGAGGCCAAGGCCGCGCTTGAGCAGGTCGTATGCCTCGCAGATGAGTTGCATGTCGCCGTACTCGATGCCATTGTGCACCATCTTGACGTAGTGACCTGCGCCGTCTTCGCCTACCCAGTCGCAGCAGGGCGTACTGTCTTCGACTTTGGCTGCAATGGACTGGAAGATGTCTTTTACATGCGGCCACGCGGCGGAGTTCCCGCCGGGCATGATGGAGGGCCCGTTGCGCGCGCCCTCTTCGCCGCCGGAGACGCCGGTGCCGATGAAGAGGATGCCCTTTTCGGCGAGCGCTTTGGTGCGGCGATTGGAGTCGGTAAAGAGCGAGTTGCCGCCGTCGATGAGGATGTCGCCCGGTTGGAGCACGGGAAGGATGTGGTCGATCATCTGGTCGACCGTGTCGCCGGCTTTGACCATGAGCATGATGCGGCGGGGACGCTTGAGGAGCGAGGCGAGTTCTTCAATCGAATGCGCGCCTACAACGTTGGTGCCCTTGGCCTCGTCGGCGATGAAGTCGTCGACTTTCGAGACGGTGCGATTGAACACGGCGACTTTGAAGCCGTGGTCGTTCATGTTGAGGACGAGATTCTGTCCCATGACAGCAAGGCCGATGAGGCCGATATCACAAGTTGGATCAGGCATAAGGTCTCCGGGTATGAAACGGTCGATGCTTCAGGTCAATCTTAATTGTCAGCGGCAGCTCGTAGTGCCGTGCTCGATTACTGGTTGACGCCGCTGGCGAGGAAGCCGCCGTCGACCACTAAAGTCTGGCCTGTAACGAATGAGGCAGCGCCGGAGGCGAGATAGATGGCGGCACCGACCAGCTCTTCGGTTTTGCCAAAGCGGCCCATCGGCGTGCGCATCAGGAGTTCCTGGCCGCGCGGTGTGCTGTCGAGAAGCTGCGCATTGAGTTCGGTACGGAAGACGCCCGGAGCGATGGCATTCACGGTGACGCCGCGCTTTGACCACTCGACTGCAAGCGAACGGGTGAGCGAGCCGACGCCAGCCTTGCTGGCTGCGTAGGCGGCCACTTCGTTGAGCGCGACGAAAGCATTCAGAGAAGAGATGTTTATGATGCGGCCATAGCCGCGCTCAAGCATGTGCTTGCCGAAGACCTGGCAGGCGCGCAGCGTGCCGGTGAGGTTGGTGTCGAGGATGCTCGTCCACTCTTCTTCAGGCATGGTGAGTGTGGGCGTGCGTTTGATGCGGCCGGCACAGTTGATGAGGATGTCGACCTTGCCGAACTTTTCGAAAGTGGCGGCGAGGAGCTTTTCGAGCGAGGCACGGTCGCAGACGTCCGAGGCGATGCGGAGGGTCTGGCGTCCGCGCTCTTCGATGGCGGCAGCGGTCTCATCCACCTGCTGCTGGCGCCGGGCTGTGGCCACCACATGCGCGCCCGCGTCGGCCAGGCCGAGAGAAAGCGCACGGCCAATGCCCGATGTGCCACCGGTTACAACTGCGATTTTGTTTTCGAGACTGAGAATATTCGTTGGCATGGACTTCCTTTGTCAGAGTCTGCTGCGGTGTGCCCACAGCCCTAATCCGGGGTTGCCAATGAAGAATACCTGCTCGCCGTCGACCTGGTTGTATCCCTGCGCGAGTTTTGCGGGATTGTAGCGACGCGTCATTTCTTCAATGTCACCGTACTGGAATCCTACCCCCTCGACCTCTTCGCGAGTCAGGTGGGCCGGACACCATGTGATGGTGAAGCGGCCCTCGGATGAGCCGTGAATCAGATGTGCGGCGGCGCTGAGGTCGGCGGCGAGGTCGGGCTGGGAGTCGACGGCGGCGAGCGTTGCCGGCGTGCCGCAATAGCCGTACTTTCGAATGAGGGCGTCGATGGTTTTGTCTTCGCCGAACTCGCGCACACCCGGCGCGAGAACGATCAGCTCCGCGCCGTCGGCCAGAGCCATGCGCGTGCGATAGACCGCTTTGTTGCCGAGCCAGGTGGAGTGAAACTCCTGCGGGTCGAGATAGACGACCGCTTTTTTGATGGGTTCGTCGAGGATTTCGAAGTTCACCTTCAGGCTCAGCTCAGCGGCCTGATGAAAGCACTCCGCGTCGTCGCCGATGAAGAGTCCGCGGACGGCTATGGTGCCATCGGTGCGGCGCGAGACCACGGTGAGCACATAGACGATGGGCAGACGACGAAGGAAGCGCTCGGCGGCGTAGTTGAGCACAGAGCGCACGGGGTTTTCAGCGCGGCCCATGATGCGCTCCATGCCGTAGACTGCGCCCAGATAATGGCTGCGATTGATGCCTTCACGGCCGCCCGTGCCTACCAGAATGTTCTTGGTGTAGTTGGCCATGCCGATGACTTCGTGGGGCACAACCTGGCCGATGGAGAGGATCAGATCGAATCCGCCGTGGGCGATGAGCCGGTTCACCTGCGCCGGCCACGCGTAGTTGAGCTTGCCTTCGGACAGCTCGCGGATGTAATCGGCTGGAACCTCGCCGAGTGTGACGATGTCGGTTCGCCAGTTGTGGACGTGAAACAAATCCTGCGGCACGTCGCCAAACATATGCGTGAGTTGGTCGGGGCGCATGGGCGAGTGGGTGCCGAGCGCGGGCAGAACGGCCTTGAGGCTTTCGCCGTAGTATTGCCAGGCCATATTGGTGAGTTCGCCGGCGCGGGAGTGCTCGCGGGACTGGTCAGGCGGAACGGCGAGGACGCTTGAACGTGGGCCGAGCCGGCTGAGCGCTTCGCTGAGCAGGGCTTTCAGATCCTCTGAGGAGAGATCGGTGTCGACGCTTCCGACTGAGCAATAGAGGCTCATGCAAGCGACTCCACTCTCTCGCAGTCCCGGGGCAAGCAGGAGATGATGGCCAGTGCCGCAAGGTAGGCGCTGGCGGCGATGGTGAACAGGATCGAGTAGTTATGGGTCCAGCTGCAGGATGCGGCCGGTATAGGTGGCGAAGAGCACGCCCCCGACCGGACCCGCCATACCGCCAATGCCGGTGACGGAACCAACTGCTGCTGCGCGGAAACATATCGGAGGTGGTGGTGAAGAGATTGGCCGACCATCCCTGGTGTGCCGCGGCAGCCAGGCTCAGAAGCGCGATTGCAGCCCATTCCGATGACATGTAGTTGATGAGGAAGACAGGTACAACACAGCAGGCGCAAAGGAACATCGAGGCAAGCCGCGCATGGACAGCCGAGAGCCCAAGGACGCTGCGGAACGGCGCAGGGAGCCATCCGCCGCCGATGCTGCCGACCGCCGAAGCGTTGTAGACGATAACCAGCGGCAGCCCCAGGTGCGACAGATTCAGATGGAAGCGCGCGCTGAAGAACGAGGGCAGCCAGAAAAGATAGAACCACCAGACTGGGTCGGTGAGGAACTTGCCAAGGGTGAACGCCCACGTCTGGCGAAGCCCAAGAAGCTTGATCCATGGGGTCGACGGGCCCATCTGTTCCGCCGCTTCCTGGTAGATATGGCGTAGCTCAGCACCGGTCAGAGTGGGGTGATCAGCGGGCTTGCGGTATTTGAAGTACCAGAGAACGATCCAGATGGCGCTGAATGCGCCGGTAACAAGGAAGGCAGCGTGCCAGCCGTAACGAATGGTCACCCAGGGCACGATGATGGGGGCAAGGATAGCGCCAAGGTTGGTTCCGGAGTTGAAGATGCCTGTGGCGAAGCGAACGCTCACTTTGCGGGAACCACTCGGCCACCGTCTTGATGGCGGCAGGGAAGTTGCCGGATTCTCCAATGCCGAGGCAGAAGCGGGCGATGCCGAACTCGAAGACTGTGTTGGCCAGGGCGTGACCCATGGCGGACAGGCTCCAGATGGCCATGATGACGATGTAGCCGATGCGGGTCCCGACCTTATCGACGAAGCGCCCCGCGGCCAATAGCCCCAGCGCATATGCGAACTGAAAGGCACTGACGACGTAACCGTAACCAATCTCCGTCATCCCAATACTGTGTTCCAAAGTTGGCTTCAGAATCGAGATGACCTGGCGGTCCATGTAGTTGATGGAGGTTGCGACGAAGAGCATGGCGCAGATGGTCCAGCGGACTTTGCCGATACGCGACCCTGGGGAAGATTGACCGTCGCCGGGTTGTTCGATGCTGGTGCTGAGCGCCATGCGCGAGTCCTTAGAGACGGTATGCCTTCTTCACAAGGGTATAGGTGAGATCGTATGCCACTTCGAAGGCTTCGTCCTGGTCCAGACGGTGTTCGGTGACGAGCCTGGCCAGAAAAGCGCAATCGATGCGCCGGGCGACATCGTGGCGCGCGGGAATCGACAGAAAGGCGCGTGTATCGTCGTTGAATCCTACGGTATTGTAGAAGCCCGCGGTCTCTGTGGCCTGCTCGCGGAAGCGCATCATGCCCTCGGGGCTGTCCTGGAACCACCAAGGCGGGCCGAGACGCAGGCAGGGATAGTGTCCGGCCAGGGGAGCCAGCTCGCGGCTGTAAGTCGACTCGTCGAGGGTGAACAGAATCAGCGTGAAGTTTGGCTCGTTGCCGTAGCGGCTCAGAAGCGGGCGCAGAGCATCGACGTAGTTTGTGGGGCTGGGAATGTCGCAGCCCATGTCGCGCCCGTAGCGTTCATAGATCAGGCGGTTGTGATTGCGCACGCTGCCCGGGTGGATCTGCATCACCAGGCCATCTTCCACGCTCATGGCGGCCATCTCGGTGAGCATCTGCGCGCGGAAGAGTTCCTGCTCGTCGGGGCCGGCTTTACCTGTGAGGACTCTGGCAAAGAGGGCGGCAGCTTCGGCCGGCGCCAAGTCCGCTGTCAGAGCGGTTGGATGACCGTGGTCAGTGGAAGTGCAGCCGAGCGAGCGGAAGCGCGTGCGGGCCTTGCGCAGGGCATTTAGATAGCCGGTCCAGGACGCAGTGTCTTCGCCGGTTTGCAGCCCAAGCTCGGCGATGTTCGCGGCAAAGCCCTGGAAGTCAGGGTCGACCACCGAATCGGGGCGGAAAGCGGGAAGAATGCGAGCCTTCCAGCCGGATTCACGAATTGCCTGATGATCGGCCAGCGGATCGAGGGGGCTGTCGGTTGTGCTGAGGACTTCAATCTTGAACCGCTCGTAGAGAGCGCGTGGCAGAAACTCCGGTGTCGTGAGCTTTTCACTGATGGTGTCGTAGTAGAGGTCGGCGGTCTTTTCGGAGAGCCGCTGTTCAAGGCCGAACAGCTCCTGAAATGCATAGTCGAGCCACATGCGGGTGGGCGTTCCGCGAAAGAGGGTGTAATGCTTCGCGAAGGTGTGCCAGACTTTGCGCGGTTGCTGCACTTCAGGACGCCCGATCTCCAGTTCTTCAAGCGAGACACCCTGGCTGTAAAGCATGCGGAAGACATAATGGTCGGGCTGGACGAAGAGCGTGGCCGGATCGGGGAATGGCTCGTTCCTGACGAACCAGGAGGCCTGTGTGTGGCCATGCGGACTGATGATGGGCAGGGATTCTATGTGCTGATAAAGGGCACGGGCAACCGCTCGAGTTGCGGGATCGGAGGGAAACAATCGGTCTTGGTGGATCAACATGGCCGGAGCGCCAACCTTTCATTGGTACAAAGCGCAATGCGGATTCTAAGAGGTCAGACCACCAGTATACAAGCGTGGATTCCGAGGCTTGTAACCGCGCGAGCTCGATTCACAGGCGATGAAACGGGGCAGGGAAACTGCACGCGGAGCGATTTGGCCGCCGTGCCGATCGCCTGCCCCGGATCTACGCCTTATAGCCCATCCCTGCCAGCATGCCGCGCATATACGACATGCTCTCGATGACTCCCGGCATGGGGTCGGTGTCATGAATCTCGTATTCCAGATCGAGGAATCCCGCATAGTGCGTCTTGATGAGGGCCTCGAACATCTCGTGGAAGGGAATGATGCCGCGGCCGACGGCCACCTGGCTCTCTTTGCTGGCAAAGCTTGTCAGATCCTTCACATGCATGTTGAAGAGGCGCGGACCCACCGCGTGAATTGCCTCGACAACATCGGTTCCGGCGCGCACGCAATGGCCGATGTCGATGCAGCAGCCCATGCGCGAATCCATGCCCTTGACAGCCTCGAGCACGTTGAGCGGCGAGGGCCAGACTTTGTCTTCCGGGCCGTGGTTGTGGATGGCGAAGCGAAAGTCGTACTCTTTGACGAATTTTTCGATGCGCGGCAGTATCTCGGGCTTGGGATCGCCTGCGACGATCACTTTGATGCCTGCGATTCTGCAGTACTCGAACTTGGCGCGGATGTCATCGTCGTCATCCTTGGGAAAATAAAGAGTTCCGGCAGCGTGAAGCGCGATTCCGGCGGCCGCGTAGTCCGCGAGTGCCTTGGTCTCCTCGGCCGGATTCGAAGGAAGATGATCCTTGGCGTCCTTGCAATTGATCGAGGTTACTTCAAGCTGCTTGAGGAAGCCGATCATCTGGGCGCGAGTAAAGTCGCGGAAGGTGTAGGTGGCGATTCCGAGCTTTAAAGGCGACGGCTTCAATGAGGCCGGATTCGGTTCGGCGAGGGTTGGGAGTGCGAGTGGGGCCGCGCATGCCGCGGCGATCAGCGCGCCGGACTGGACAAAACTGCGACGAGACAATTCCTGCTTCATGAATGGACTTCTCCTGAGGGTTGCCTTGATCTTTTGTGCCTGTATCCCACCCTAGCCCCACCACCCCACGGACGAAGACCTGTCCGCGGGGACCCTGGGCAAAAACAAAGACGCGGTGCCCAGAGGGCGCGCAGGCCGGGTGCTAAACTTTGGGCGCCCAGCCGCTTTCGTATTCGCGGCCCCACAACTTCATGGCTTCGGCGTCGCCCTTGATTTTGCCGTCCTTCGGGTCCAGGTTCAGGACGCGCTGCGTGAACCAAGCAACGTTTGAGAGCTGCAGCATAGTGACCGCGACGTTGCCGACTGCGACGGGCGAGTTGAGCTTTTCGCCCTTCTGCACTGCGGCAATGAAGTTGGCGAAGTGAAGAACGGTCATCCCGTCGTCGCCGGTCAGATCGCTGGACGATGCGGCCTTTCCGGCGGTGACCTGGCTGGTCATTTTTCCGTTCAGGTCGTAGATCTCATAGCCGCCGCCGTCGATGAAGACCGATCCGGTGGTTCCCATGACCGTGGTGCCCCGATCGCGTCCGTAATACTTCATTCCATTGCAGCACTTGCCTTCCCAGGAGATGAGCGCGTCGTCATACTCGAAGTTTGTGACCAGGGTGTCGTAGAACTGCCAGTCGTCCTTGAAGGCGTAGCGCCCACCGGAAGAGGTGATGCTGTTGGGCAGGTCGACGCCAAGCGCCCAGCGCGCCACATCGATCTCGTGCGTGCCGTTGTTGAGCGTCTCGCCCGTGCCCCACCTGCGGAACCAGTGCCAGTTGTAGGGCTGGTAGTTGTCGTGAAAGGCGGTGCGCGGCGCAGGTCCCTGCCAGAGGTCCCAGTCCAGATGATCGGGCACGGGCGCTTCCTTGCCGATGCCGATCGACTTGCGGACGTTGGAGTACCAGCCCTTTGAGTAATAGGCCCGTCCGATGAGGCCGTTGTGGATCTTGTCGACGATTTCAATGATGTGCGGGGCCGAGCGGCGCTGGTTTCCCATCTGCGCCAGCTTACCTGTCTTCTTCTGCACTTCGACCAGCATGATGCCCTCGGCGGGATTGTGGCTGCAAGGCTTCTCGACGTATACGTTCTTGCCGGCCTGCATGGCTGCGATGGCCATCGGGGTGTGCCAGTGGTCGGGCGTGGCAATGGTCACGGCGTCCACGTCTTTGAGCGCGAGCACTTCGCGGAAGTCCTTGTGGCGGGCAACGATGTAGCCAAGTTTCTGTTCCGCGCGGTCGGCAAAGCGCTTCAGAATTACGGAGTCCACATCGCAAACGTGCGTGACGCGCGCGGTGGCCTTGTTGGCGATGAGCGAATCAAGGTGGGCTGAGGCACGGCCGTTGAGCCCGATGACCGCGCAGTTGAGGCGATCGTTGGAGCCGAGGATCTGGCCGTAGGACTTGGCGGAAGAGGCAATCGCCAGTCCGGCCGTACCGACTGAGAGAGTTTCGAGGAATTCACGTCGTGTAACCAATGCTGTTCTCCATTGTGCCCGCGAAGGGCGTTTGTTCTTAGTTGCGGATGCGGCTTGCGCGGCGCGTTCCCGCAGGGTCTAAAGAGTTCCGGAATCCTTGAGGGCTTGCCTCATGCCGGCCCAGCTGATGCGCGTCGATTCCTCTGCTGTTACGGCCCCGCGCCAGTGTGTTTCCAGGCTCACGGCGTCGCGGAAGCCAGTTTGGCGCAGAGCGCGAAACTGTGCGGTCCAGTCGATGAAGCCTTTGTCGACGGGTGACCACTGGATTTTGCCGGCGTCGTCCTTGACGGCGTTCTTACAGTGGCAGTGATGGATGCGATCCTTGGGCAGCATCTCCCACGCGGTGGGAAAGGCGTCCAGCTCGCCGCGCATGACGGCATTGGCCGGATCCCAGTTGAGCGCGAGGTTCGGCGATTTCACAGCGTTCAGCGTGCGCGCAGCCTCGCGGCCGGTGGCGGTGTTGCACTCGAACTCGTTCTCGAGCACCAGCAGAACGCCCTGTTTCGCGGCAGCCTCGGCGGTCTCGCGCAACTTGTCGTCGATGGCGGCGCGGTAGGGCGTCTGGTCGTCGAGCCGCCAGAAGTCGAAACCGCGGACCTTCTGCGTCTTGAAGCGTTTGGCCACGTCGATCGACTTCTGCAGGATGTCGTCCTGCTGCTTGAAGGTGGTCTCGGCAGCTAGGTGCAGATCGTCTTTGCCGCCGTATTGCGACTTCGGAGCGCCGGGCCAGTGAGTCTTGAAGAGCGGGCTGGCGATGTCGGTGACCTGGAGTTTGTATTTAGCGAGGATTTCTTCGGCCTTTGCCAGGTCGGCTTCGACGAGAGCAGTGGCGTTCTTTCCCCACATGGAGCGGATTTCGATCCAACTCAGGCCAAAGTCCACCGCGACCACGTGGCAGACGTGATCGAAGTCCTGGGCGATTTCGTCGTTAATGACGGAGATGCGGAATGGAGAAGTAGACTGTGCGTGGCCGTGGAGCGGGCGGACTGCAGTGGCTGCAACAGCCGCCCCCGCACCGACAAGAAAGCTCCGTCTGGAGGGGTGCGACATGTTGCTCCTTTGGGCTGAGACCATGCGGGGAGTCGATGGAGCTGACGCAGTAATTCTAGCTGGCCGGTTGTCCCTTAAGCGAGACAACCGGCCGGCCAGCGGAGATAAGTTGATTCGGGTGCCTGCTTTGTCCCAAGCGCCTGCCCCGAAGAGCAGGCGCCTGGAGGCCATACATTCAGGGTTAGAAGGTCAGACGTCCGCCCACCTGGATGATGCGTTGGGTGCCTGCAGCCGAGGTGATCTTGCCGTAGTTGCCTGACGCCAGGCTTGCTGTCGGGTTGTTGAGGCTTACCAGGTTGAAGACGTTGGTGGCTTCGCCGCGGAGCTGGAACACCATTCCCCGCTCGAACTTAATGTTGCGGAAGAGCCCCAAATCGACATCTTTGAACCCGGGCCCAAACAGGCTATTGCGGCCTACATTGCCGTCAGCGAGGCCAGGGCCAATGCCCCCGGCCGGTGCATTCGGGTTTGAGCCAGCCGGCCCATTGGCAGTGAAAGCGGCCGTGTTGAACCATTCGCTCGTCACGCCGTTGGAGCAAGCGCGGCAGCGGTGAGGGCTCAGCACGGGGCTGACGGGAGTGACCGTATTGTAGTCGGGGCGCTGATTGTTCGTGCTGTCAAAGCTCTTATTGGCGCCTGTCGTCACCGTGAAAACCCCACCGCTATGCAGATAGACAATCGGTGAGATCTCCCAGCCGTTGAACACTTCTTTCACCAATTTGTTGTCGCCGTGAAAGTAGTCGATGTTCCAGGTGCCGGACATCGCGGCGTTGTGGCGAATGTCGGCATTCATGCTGCCGTATTCCTCCTGCAGGCCGCCGCCAGTGGCGCCCAGGGAGTTATTGGAGGCGGTGAAGGGTTGGCCAAAGTAGCCGGAATCCTGCGGCGACGAAAGTCCATCCGCATCCGGCTCAAAGAGATCCAGCGCGTGGCTCCAGACATAGTAACCGCCGGCGCTGAAGCTGCGGGAGAGCTGCTTGCTCGCCGAGACTTGAAGGGAGTGGTAATTGCCCGTCAGGTCTGACAGCAGATCGACGATCCCTGCTCCCAGGATGCCGGTGCCGCTGTTGATGGCGGCCGCGCCAGTAGGACAAGCTCCGACACAAGGATCGAACTGACGCCGGTCGGCGATGCTGGTTGCCGAAGTACTTGGCGTTCCGAAGACGGTGGAGTACGGCGCGTAGTTGGCGTCAATAAAGTTGGGCAGGTCGTGCGAGTATGCGCCAACATATGCCGCCGTCACTGTTATCCTGCCGGGCAACTGCCGCTGCACCGAAAGGTTGACCTGGTAGACGTAGGGATATTTGAAATGCGGTTCGATGGCTTCAGTGGCGCCACCGGGCCCGGAGATGAAGATGGGCTTGCTCGGCGAGTAGGTGTACGGAAACAGGCCGCCACCTGGCGCGGTCGAGGGAAAGTCTCCCGGCGTCGAGTAGAAATTCGTGATGGAGCTGAGAGGACCCTCGCCGGTCTGCGGCCGTAAGGCGAATGGAATCGCGTTACCGGGCTGGTTCCACTCGTTGCCGGCGACTGTGCCGAAAAAGATTCCCCCGGCGCCGCGAACTGAGGTCTTTCCGTCGCCAAACGGGTCCCACGCGAAACCGACGCGGGGCGAAACGTGGTTGTATGGCACGCCGATAATTCCGCGGCTGACGCCCCGGTCACCAGGGAACACGATGCCCGTGGGCGCGTTTGGAGCCACAGTGGATTGCTGGCCGGGAATGAACGATTCCGTCCGGTTATGGGGATCGACGGGGGGCGTATCGATGTCCCACCGGATTCCCAGGTTGGCCGTAAACCGGGGCGTGATACGGAAATTGTCCTGCGCAAACACCGCGAAGTGCCATGTGTTCAAGTGCGTGACGTACGGCGAGTCCTGCTCGGCCGAGGAGGCCTGGCCAGTAACCCAGTCTGAAGTCACATTGCCCGTGGAGGTCGGCGCTGAGGTGGCAAAGCTGATCGAGCCAAAGTTCAGCAGGTTGGCATCGAACATGGTCTTGTCGAGAGCCCACTCGCCGCCAAGAAACAGGCTATGTTTGCCCTTCGTGATGCTGACCACATCGCGCAGCTCATAGTTGTCAGAACCTGTGAACGGACCCGCGTTGGTCGCTGTCGCCGAGAAATTGGTTTCTGCAATGGTGGGCAACGAGGGCGGTCCCTGGATGAGGAAGTCCGAGCCGTACGATGCGAGGGTCTGCGTGGCCGGCCCGGAGAACGGCAGGTTGACGCGCCCGCCCGCCGCCCGCGTGAATGTGAGCCAGGCTTGGTTGGCTGTGGTGGGGTTGAAGGTGTGAACGTCGCTGAGGTTGATGTTGGTGCCGTCGGACGCGTTCACATTGAGGGTCCACGGGACGTTGCCGCCTGGAGAGTTGTTGAGCACGTTCCTCGAAAAGAAGTAAGTCCCTGTCGCATGGTCCTTTTCGCCGAGGTTCTGGTCATACTTGCCCAGGTATTCATTTTCCTGTGTCGGATTGGGTAAGAGACCCGAGTAAGCCCCGCCCCCTTTTGTCGTGTTGAGGGCGCCATTGGGCAGCGGGATGGAAGAGCCAACGGTGTTGCTTGTGCTGTCGAGATTGAAGATGGTCGTGTCAAGGAGGGCAGCGGGGATGCAGTTCAGCGTGTCGACCTGGCAATTCTGGCTGGTGTTCGTTCCATCCACCTGGTTCGCGGCGATGTGCGCTGTGCCTGGTGTGTAGACCTTGAAGGTGTCCGCCGTAAAATCGCCGAGGCGCTCGTTAGCCGTAGGCGTGATAGCGCCGGTAAACACCGTATCGGTTACCTGGCGCAAACCGGCATAACTGAAGAAGAAGAACGACTTGTCTTTCTTGAGGGGGCCGCCCACGTCACCGCCGAATTGGTTTCGGTGGTAAGGCGCAACGATGATCTGGCCGGCGGCGTTATGTGCCGGGGCCCAGCTGTTGGCGTTAAAGTCAGTGTTGCGATTGAACTCGAACAATCCGCCATGAAGCTGGTTTGTTCCCGACTTGGTGATCACTGAGACCACAGCGGCAGAGAATTGGCCGTATTGCGCCGAGAATGCGCTGGTCTCTACGCGAAACTCCTCCACCGCGTCGGGGTTGGGCGACGGGTTGCCGTAATTGCGCATGCCCGTAATGTTGTTTCCGCCATCCAGGTAGAACGCCACCGCCGCACTACCGCCATCCATAGAGCCGTTGATTTGCACATCCTCGATGTACAGCCCGGTGGCCATAGTGGGGTTGCCGGAGGGGTTCGAGGAGGGACTGTTGTTATTGGCCATTACGCCCGGCGTGAGAGAAACCTCGGAGTAGATATTGCGGTTGACCAGGGGCAGGCCGACGATCTCGTCCGGCTGAATGGTCCTGCCCAACACCGCATCAGAAGTATTGATCTGAGGGGGAGCCTCATCGACCGTAATGGTCGTAGTCTGGGCGCCGACCACGAGTTTGACTTCAACCGTTAGCGTCTGGTCCACGTCAAGGGCCAGGTTTTCCTGCACAAAACGTTCAAATCCGGTCGCCGTCGCTTCGACGGTGTACTTGCCGACGGGAAGGTAGTCGATTCGGAACTCCCCATAACCGTTTGCCGGCGCCGACCTTGAGAACCCGGTGTCGACGTTGGTTGCCTTCACGGTGGCCGTGTTAACGACCGCGCCTTGCTGATCCTTCACGGTACCGACGACGGACCCGGTGGTCTGCTGTGCCTGCACATGCGAGAAGCTCGCCAGCAGCATTGCCAGCCCCATCAGCTGGATCATTCGGCGCCCGATGTCCTGTATGTTTTTCAAGCTGGCCTCCGTGGAATTCTTTTCAGTCTTTTTCTTGGTTTGGATCATGTACAGCCTCCGAATTTGGTTCGACATTCGAATCTCATTGGATATTGTTCGAATATCGAACGAAACGCTATTTCAGCCCTGCAAGGGATGTCAAGGAGAAAATTCGGAGTCCGTAATAAATCGGTTTTATAGGAGGAGGGAGGGGTGCGGATGGCCTATCTCGCGGGGAATTGAGGCGGCAGATCGGGCTTGAGCGGGCATCCCTCGCAGCGCGCGATTTTTCTGCAATGGGCCTTGCCGACGGCAACTACCAACGCGTGCGCTTCGTTCAGAAGGCGAAGTTGCGCAGTGGGGTTTCCGGGGGCCAAGGCGGAGCGCATCAGGTCGGCTAGTTGTTCATAGCCATTTCGACCGCGGGCCGGAGCTGCAAGGGCGTGGCGCACGACGACGCGGCGTAGATACTCGTCCACCACTGGGACAGGGTGCTTGAGTGCGTAGAGCAGGATTGCGTCGGCGGTTTCGGGACCCACACCGGGAAGCGCGAGAAGCCGGTTCCGCAGCGCTTCGGTGGGAACAGCAGAAAACGTGTCGAGCGAGCCGCCGTATTTCCCATCGAGCATGGAGACGAAGGCTTTGATTGCGGGAGCCTTGCGGGTTGCGAAGCCCGACGGCCGGATGAGTGCCTGCAATTCCTCGATGGAGAGATCGCGAATGCCCTCCGGCGTCAGTGCGTTGGCCGCGCGCAAATTGGCGATGGATCGCGCGGCAGCGGTCCAGGATGTGTTCTGCGTGAGGTAGGCGCCAAGCACGACCTCGAATGGTGTTTCCGCGGGCCACCAGTGTGGTAGGCCGTAGGCCTTCTCGAGCAACCGGTGTAGTTTACGCAGCCGTGTGGGGGAACTGACCTTGCGATTGGCGGTCACGCGAGCGAAGCCCCATCGGGAGGCGAGCTGAGTTGGGCCTTCCATTCCAGAATGCGGGCCCGCGCTGCGGCAGCCTCGGCCTGCGGTACATGGCCGGCGGCCTGAAGAGAGATGGAGAGCGCGGTGTGGGCGAGCGGATCGTCCGGCGTGAGGACCGTCAGCGCCATTGCAGCGGCCACTGATTGATTGAGCTGGCCCGCGTCGCGTAGCGCGCGCACCAGGCCGTGATGCGCCTCCACATGGCCCGGGTCGGCGGCGATGGCGGCGCGAAAGGCCTGGGCTGCCTCGGCGGCGTTTCCCGCGGCAAGCAGACTGATGGCGGTTTCGCAAAGGGAGTCGGCGGAGATTGATTGGTTCGGGTTCACGACTGTCTTTAGCATAAGTGCAGTGGGCAGGACCGAGCCTTGATACTCGCGATCGGCGAGACGGCATCGACAAAAGGAGAGCCCCGATGAAGAGTTATACGGAATACCTTGTTTTTGAAACCCGCAAGAGGCGGGAGATGGTGCATATCACGGACCAGGTGGAGCAGGTTGTGCGGAAAAGCGGTGTCAGGGACGGCCTCTGCTTTGTTTCGCCCATGCACATCACTGCGGCTGTCTATGTGAACGATCTGGAGATCGGACTGATTGAGGACATCGGCAAATGGCTCGAGGAACTGGCGCCGGCGCGCCCCGACTACAAGCATCATCAGACAGGCGAGGACAACGGCGATGCGCATTTGAAGTCGCTGCTGCTGCATCACGAGACCACGCTGCCGGTAACCAATGGCAAGCTCGATCTGGGGACGTGGCAGCGGGTGTTTTATGCGGAGTTCGATGGCCAGCGGAGGAAGCGGGTGATCGTGAAGGTGCTGGGAGTTGAATAGCGCGCGGGCCAGATACACCGGCTGCATCTACGGCTCGTCGGTGATCTTCCGCCACGGGCCACCGGCCGACGTTGCACTGGGCGCACTAAAGTTTATGCGTGTTCGCGGCTGAACGACCAGGTCGACACGACGATTCTGTGCGCGTCCCTCCGGCGTGTCGTTCGAGGCGACGGGATGGAACTCGGCATAGCCGGCAGCAGAGAGGCGATCGGCAGGCATGGCCTTCATGTCGAGGAAGATGCGCGCAATCCTCGTGGCGCGCGCCGAGGAGAGCTCCCAGTTGGAATCGAACTCGGCATTGTGGATGGGCACGTTGTCAGTGTGGCCTTCAATGCGGAGGTCGTATTGCGAACGGCCGAGCGACGTGGCAAGCCGGCGCAGGGTAGGCATTGTCTCAGCCCTGGGTGTTGCCGAGCCGGAGGGGAAAAAGCCTGCTTCGCGCAGGCTGATCACGAGCCCATCGCGGCCCATCTGGATGGAAACGGTATGCGTGGCCACCTCGTTGGAGAGGGTCTGCTGCATCTCGCGGCGAAGCCCTTCGAGGTCTTCCTTGACGCGGGCCGGCGCGAGCACGTCTTCGCCCATCACGATGTTCATCGGCATCACTGCTTTTTCGCTGCCAGTGGCAGAGGCCTGACTCGAATGCCGGCTGGCGCCGGGAAAGATTCCCAACGACCGGAATGCGTCATCGACCGATGCGGTGATCTCCTGCTGCTTTTTCTGGTCGGAGCGCGCAAAGGCGTAGAGCACCACGAAGAATCCAAAGAGCAGGGTGATGAAGTCGGCATAGGAGACGAGCCAGCGGTCGTGGGTGACGCGGCTTCTGGGAACACGGCGTCTCATGCGGCTTGCTCCCTGGCCGCATGGCCATCTTCATTCACAAAGCCGGCCAGTTTGATCTCGAGCATGCGCGGATTGATTCCCTCAAGGATCGATGCAACGCCCTCCAGCATCATCTCCTGGCGCAGATTCTGCTCACGGATGCGAATCCTCATCTTGCCGGCGAAGGGAAGGAAGAAGAGGTTGGCCAGGCCCACGCCGTAAATGGTGGCGACGAACGCCACGGCGATGCCTTTGCCGACTTCCTGGATGTTGTCAAGATGCTGCATCACCTGGATGAGCCCGAGCACGGCGCCGAGAATGCCGATGGTGGGCGAAAAGCCCCCGGCGGATTCGAAGACCGCGGGAAGGCGCTCTTCGCCTTCGGTGGAGGAATCGAGCCGCACGTGCATGATCCTGCGCAACTCCGCCGGCTCGGTTCCGTCGACAGCCAGCATCAAGGTCTGGCGCAGGAATGGATCTTCGATGGATTGCAGGTCGCTGTCAAGCGAGACCAGGCCATGGCGGCGGGCCTTGTTGTCGAGAAGAACGAGGTGCTTGATGAGCGCGCTGTTGTCCTGCGGGGGAGCGGAGAAGACGCGTCCGAGGCTGCGAAACGAGGCGACCACTGTGGCAAGCGGATACTGCAGCAGCACTGCTCCCAAGGTGCCGCCCAGTACGATCAGCGCTGCAGTGGGCTGCAGAATCTGGCTGATGCTTCCCCCTTCAATGAGCAGGCCGGCAAGAATGCCCGCAACGGCCAGGAACACTCCGCCGATGCTCGATTTATCCATGGGAAGACTCCTTCAACATTGAGGTGCGCCGGGGGGTTTCATACGGTTAGTCCTCTCGCTTGCCTGAAGCCGGTTCGGGAGGCGGTTTGCTGCCGGGCGAGACCCCCAGATCGAGACTTGCGAGGGAGGCTGCCGGCTGCAATTCGTGGAGGCTGGGAATGCGCCTGGCTACCAGGGCCAGCAGCCGCGCGCGGTACTCGAGGACGCGCTCCGTAACTTCGTCGCAGGGTTCTTTGACAATCAGCTTCTCGCCGTTGATGAGCGTGATCATCGTATCCGGGCTGGACTCGGCGGTCTTGATGAGATCGCTGTTAAGCACAATGGGTGTTCCGTTGAGGCGTGTTAACTGAATCATGGCCGCAAAGGCTCCTTGCTGATTCTTATCGGCGGGGAGGGCAAAACGTTAAAGAATTAGAATCCGCCAGTCTGAACTGTCCCGGTTGAGACATTGGAGCCCTTTGAATAAAGTCGTGCGGGAGAGGGCCGAAGAAGGGGCCAGATGCGGTGGCAATTGCCACGAAAGCAGCAACCCAGGGTTCAAAAAAATTGGGGGCGCGTTCGGGGAAGAGCCGCAAATCAAAGCATCAACAAGGAGAACCCCATGTCCCTGGGTGTCTTAAACAACCTCGCCGCAATCGGTGCGGAAAACAACCTTAACAACACCAACAACAGCCTGAACACAGTGCTGCAGCAGTTGTCTTCCGGATCACGGATCAACTCGGGCGCAGACGACGCTGCCGGCCTTTCGCTGGTCGACGGTCTTCAGGCCAACAACCAAGCCCTGATGCAGTCGCAGACCAATGCCAGTGAAGGCGTTGGACTGTTGACAGTAGCCGATGGCGCACTCTCGCAAGTGAACAACCTGCTCAACCGGGCCGTGACGCTGGCAACCCCGACGGTTCTGCAGGCAGCGTCGTCACCACGGCCGCAACCACGGTTGGTGGATTGATCGCCGCCATCAACGCCTCCGGCCGCGGCCTTACGGCGACGTTTACCACGGCGACGCAGGCGGGCTCGGGCAACACGGGTACCGATACCGGCATCATGATCTCGGGCAACGTGAACATAACGGCGGCATCGGTCGCGGGGGCCCAGGAGCTCTCGATCACCAGCGGTGCGTACGATACCTCAGTCAGCGCGACCGCTGTGGGTGGAACCCCCTTGACAGCGGACAACTCGGGCGGCATCGCCACGATTGGCTACACAGCCAGCGCCGGCGCCAACCTGACCAGCAACAACTTGACTTCGCAGGGCGGCGCTGAGGCTGCTCTGACAACGCTGAATGCCGCTATCTCCGACGTCGCAGCGCAGGACGGCTACATCGGCGCGCAGATCAACACGCTGAACGCGGTCAGTTCCGTGCTCAGCACGCAGTCAGAGAACGTGGTTTCGGCGCAGAACGCGGTGCAGGCGACCGACTATGCGGCGGCAACCTCCAACATGTCGAAGTACGAAATTCTGAGCCAGACCGGCATCTCGGCCCTGGCGCAGGCCAACAGCATGCAGCAGGAAGTGACCAAGCTGCTGCAGTAGTCCGGGGTCCCCGGCGACGGGTCTTAGTCGCTGGGGTGGAGTAGTCCGGGGTCCCCGGCGACAGGTCTTAGTCGCTGGGGTGGAGTAACCACTGCACCGGCGAAAAGGCCGGTGAATCCAACCACCAGCCAGAAGAGGGGCGCTCCGCGAGGGCGCCCTTCTCTGTGTGGGGCGCGGACGAATGAACGAAACACAATGAGTCAATGCCAATCTCATGCAACCGCGGTTGGTTCCACGGCTGCATGGAGTTGGGAAGGAGCGTCGGGATGGGCACAGTAGGGTTGAGCTTCGGCTCGCCGACCAGCGGAGCGGGATTCGACGTCAGCACAACGGTGGCGGAGATTGTGGGCAATCTCCAGGATGTTGAGACACCGTGGAAGAGCCAGCTGACCTCGCTCCAGGCTCAGGACACTACGATCTCAAGCCTGGGCAAGCTCTTCTCCAACCTCTCCAACGACATCAGCGGGCTGACCGATTTCCAGGGCGTGCTGGCTCAGAAAGAGGGATCGAGCTCAAACCAGGACGTGCTTCAGTTGACGGCGGCCACGTCGTCTGCCTT
Source organism: uncultured Acidobacteriaceae bacterium (assembly GCA_963783065.1). Classification (GTDB taxonomy): domain Bacteria; phylum Acidobacteriota; class Terriglobia; order Terriglobales; family Acidobacteriaceae; genus Telmatobacter. The sequence continues at coordinate 56,271 of CAWAMG010000001.1, forward strand.
GGCGGGAACCCACACCGTAACGGTGTCGAACCTGGCCCAGACCTCGAGCGGTTATCTGGCGCCGCTCGCCAATGCGAATGACATCTTGACGGGCTCAATCACCGTCGGGTCGGGCGTCGGCACGGGCAAGACGGTTACGCTCAACTCTACCGACAACACGCTTTCCGGACTGGCTTCGGCCATTAACGCATCGGGCGCCGGCGTCACAGCCAGCGTGCTCACGGACGCGAACGGGTCAAGGCTCAGTCTGGTCTCCTCAATCTCGGGCCTGGCCGGCGGCATCACGGTAAGCGCCAACACGCTCTCGGCCGCCGTGTCCAACACCCTGACCTATACAGGCACGGCGGGCACGAGCACCGCGAATTCCACGGGTACATTGTCGGCGGTGGCCAGTCCCAGCGAGACGCTTTCCGGCACCATGTCCATTCAGGTGGGAAGCGGAACGGCGATACCGGTCGATATGAGCGTGGTGAGCACAGTTGAGGGCGGAGCGACGCTCTCCGACCTTGCCGAATACATCAATAGCAACTTCACGACGCAGGGGGTCGAGGCCTCCGTTGTCACCAACAGCGACGGTACATCGAGCCTTGAACTGAATTCCCAGACTGCAGGATCGGCCGGAACGCTGACCGTGAACTCGAGCATTGTCGACCCGGCGACGGCGTTGAGCTACACATCCGCAGTATCGGGCCAGAATGCAAACCTGACCGTTGACGGCATCTCGCTAAGCAGCGCGTCCAACACCGTGGCCAACCTGATTCCCGGCGTTACGTTTCAGCTTCTCGGGCCCAGCGCGACCAATTCCGACGGCAGCCTCCAGTCCGTGCAAGTCGTAATTGCCAACAGCAACGCGGGTGTGGAGAGCTCGGTTTCGGCGATGGTTTCCGACTACAACGCAGCCATAAGCGCCCTGAACGCCCAGGATGCCAACAATGCCTCAGGGCAACCAGAGCCGCTGTTCGGCTCACCCACGCTTTCTCTGCTTCAGCAGCAGTTGCTCGGCTCACTGAACGCCCAGAGCCCGAACGGCTATCTCGATTCGATCCCGGCTAAGGATGGCACAACGCTCACCGGTTCGATCACCATCGCGGTGGGCAGCGCCACTGCCCAGACCATCACGCTCGACTCCTCAGACAACACCATCGCCGGCCTGGCGCAGGCGATCAACAATGCGAATCTGGGTGTGAATGCAGGCGTATCCACGATTCAGGGCCAGTCCTCACTCACACTTGCCTCGCAGACCGAGGGCGCTGCCGGCGCACTCACCGTGACCTCGGCCATTGTCGCCGCGAGTCCAACGCCGCTCACCTTCAATGATGCGGAAACCTATACCAGCTCGACGGACGATACCGGCACCGTGGGCAATGTGGCGAGCGCAAGTGACATCCTCAGCGGGACGATTGCTATCCAGGCCGGAAGCGGAAACGCTCAGACCTTCACCATCGGTTCATCTGACAACACACTCTCCGGCCTCGCTACGACAATCAACCAGGCAAACCTCGGCGTGGCTGCCACCGTCATCGCGAACAGCGACGGCACGTCGAGCCTGCAACTGGTCTCCGGGACTGCGGGATCGTCGGGCGTGCTCCGGGTTAGCTCAAAACTGCTTGACACCACCAGTCTGACCAACACGACTCTCAACTACAACACGTCGTCGGACCTCGGCAGCCTGACCTCGCTCGGCATCAGCGTCAACAACGACGGGTCGCTTACGCTGGACACAACCGCCCTCGATTCGCTGCTGAATACGGACTACTCCGGCGTTGTGAGCTTCTTTCAGGACGCCAACAGCTGGGGCCAGAACTTCTCAACTACTCTGGAAAACGCGGGGACCTCGCAGGGCACTGGAGTGCTGGCCATGGCGTCGTCGGCCAACAGCAGCAGTTGAGTCCACACTCAACGCCCAGATTTCAAGAGAGCAGAGCTTGATCTCGGCGCAGCAGACGAGCCTGACGAACGAGTTGAACAGCGCCAACGAGATCATGCAGCAGTTGCCATCGCAATTGCAGGGCGTCAATGAGCTTTACTCGGCGATCACGGGCTACAACCAGAGTACGAACGGCTGAAAGGCTTACACGAGATGGGCAGCTATTTGGAGCATGCGCTGGAAAGCGCATCAGCGGTTGAGTTGGTGGTGGCGCTCTACGACGGGATTCTTCGCTTCCTCAATGCGGCAGCCGCAGCCGTCGATCGCGGCGATGCCGCAGGCCGGCGCGCGGCGGTGAAGCGGGCCCTCGACATTATCATTCACTTGCAGGCGCGGTTGCGAATGGACGTCGGCGGCAGGCCGGCCCAGGCTCTCAGCGAGTTCTACGCATCGATCTTCGCGCAGATTCTGCAGGCCTCGCAGTCGGCCTCGCGGCAAAAGTTCGAGCACGCGATTGAATGCGTGCGAAACGTCCGCGATGCGTGGCGTGAGGTGGCCCTTGATCCGAAGGTGAATCCGGCGCCTCAGCAGGAGTCCGCGACTGTTCGTGCCGCCAAGTCGGGAGCCTTTGACAACTCCGACGGGGATGGCGGCATCGGCGCCGGCTCGTACTGGAATGCCTGACCTGGTTCGCCGGTAACAATTGGGCGCGCGCTCTCTTGAGGGGGCAAGCTAATCCGCTACAGTGAGCTCTTCCTCGAGCTGCTGTTTCTGGTAGAGGCTTGCGTAATAGCCGTCGCGGGCCAAAAGTTCCTCGTGCCTGCCGAGTTCCACGATGCGGCCGCGGCTGATTACGGCAATCTGGTCGGCATCGCGCACCGTTGAAACACGATGGGAGATGAGGATCGTGGTCGCGGTGGCCGTATAGGAGCGCAGGCCGCCGAGAATCCGCTCCTCGGTATAGGTGTCCACGCTGGCCAGCGCGTCGTCGAGGATGAGAATTGCAGGCCGACGCAGCAGGGCGCGGGTGATGGCGGCGCGCTGCTTCTGGCCGCCCGAGAGCGTAACTCCGCGCTCACCGACCATCGTTTCGAGCCCTTCGGGAAACTCCGCAAACTCCTGCCGGATGTGTGCCGCCTCCGTTGCCTGCAGTAACTCTTCCTCGCTTGCGCCGGGCACGCCGAACCTGAGGTTCTCGCGGATGGTCTCGCTGAAGAGAAATGTCTCCTGGGGCACCATACCGATGTTGTGCCGGAGCACCGCCAGGGGATACTCGCGGATGGGCCGGCCATCAATGAGCAACGTGCCAGGCGGCGCCTCGTGCATCCGCGAGAGCAGGCTGACGAGCGTCGATTTGCCTGAGCCGGTGGGGCCGACAATGGCCAGGCTGGAGCCGGCCGGGATCTTCAGAGTGATGCCGTACAGCACCGGAGTCTCGCCGTAACTGAAACTGAGATCGCGGAACTCGATGTCGCCCGCAAGAACCAGGTCTGGTGGGATGGCCTCGTCGGCAGCCCTATCGTCGATGGAAGGTTTGGCCTGGAGCAGCTCGTCGATGCGAATCACCGAGGCCGTTCCGCGCTGGAAGAGGTTGACGACCCAGCCCACGGCAATGATGGGCCAGATGAGCATGATCATGAAGGTGTTGAATTCAACGAACTGGCCGGCCGTGATGCGGCCGGCAAGCACTTGATGGCCGCCTGCATAAAGGGTAATGACCATGGAAACACCAAGCACGAACTCGAGCGTAGGCCAGAGCATCCCCATCAGCTGAACAAGCCGCAAAGAACGCGCGATGTAGAGACGGTTCAGTTTTTCGAAGATGCCGATCTGCGACTCTTCGCGTGCGAAGGCGCGGACCAGGCGTGCGCCGGAGTAGTTCTCCTGCGCTTGCGACGAGATCTCGGAGAAGCTGGCCTGGATGCGCTCGAAGCGGTCGTGAATTCGGTGGCCGAGATACTGCACGAGGATGCTGGCCAGCGGCATCGGCGCCAACGCGACCAGTGTCAGATATGGGCTGAGATGAAGCAGGAAGTAGAGCGCGAAGATTGTGAAGAAGATTGTATTCGCACTGTACATCAGAGCGGGGCCGAGGAGATTGCGCACCGCGTTGAGATCGTTGGTCATGCGGGCCATGATGTCGCCGGTGCGGTATTTCTGATAGAAGCCGGAGTCTTGTTTCTCGAGGTGCAGAAACAGGTCGTTGCGGATGTCGAATTCAATTTCGCGCGAGATGCCAATCAGGATCCAGCGCTGCGCGTAGAGGAAGCCGCCCTTGACGATGGAGATCGCCACAATAAGGCCGGCGAAGACCAGGATCTGATTCCGGCCTGCTCCCTGCCTCAAGCCGTCGATCGCCTTCTCAAGCACCCGCGGAAACTGCACGGCCACGGCGTTGGTGGCGATGCAGGAAAGGGTGCCCCACAGGTATCCCCAGCGGTAGCGGCGCATGTAGGCGAAGAGGGGGCGCAGATCGCGAAGCATGGATCTATTGTACCGGGGTGCGCGCCGCGGCTAGTCGCGTTCGGATTCCCCTATTCAAACATCAAATCGATCTTCTTCATCAGCAGGAAGAGCCGGTCTGGCTGGGTTGCGAAAGGTATGAACTCGCTCTTGAGGTAAAAATCGCGAGCGCCCACTTTAGCATCCACTACAACTGCCCGACAGGAAACGAGTTTTGAGGCTTGCCATGCCTTGTGAAGTGCGTCCACGAGCAGCATTTCGCCGATGCCTTTTCCTCGCAACGATATATCTCTTCCCATCCTTCCAATCAGGGTTGCACCGATGGGTCGTTTGGGGAGCTTTTTTTGAAGGCTGGATGGCAAATCAACGCTGAGGAGCGAAATGGGAGAAAGTGTATAAAAGCCGGCAACAAACCTTCCGTTGGGAGTCAGAACAAAGGCGTTGGTGACTCTCCTGCCGACGTCTTGCCGTATAGGATCGCCTTTGAAGTACACGTCCAGAGCTTCGTTCCCACACGAGAAAGCCGCTCGGTCGTGCTGATCTCCAAGCGGCTCGAAGTATAGTCTAGTTTCCATAGAGCAGAGTCTCCTTATAACTCCACTCTCCAATACCCAACTTCAAGGCACCTGCAACCAAATGCTTGATCTTGGCTCACCCTTCTATGAAACGTTCCCGGTATCGCTTCGCTGCCAGGGCTAGCTGAGGACCGAGCATGACCGGCTCCGCTAATGCCGCAGCGAAGATCTCCGCGTCGGGACGATCGAGAGTCCAAGTTTCATATTCCCGGATTGCCTGTCTGGCACTTGCGACAGCGTTTTGAACGATGAAATCTGTTACCGTGAGCCCTTTGATGTGGGCTGCCCTTTCAATCTCCGATTTCTGCTCAGGGCGGAGCCGCACATCGATCCGTTCGCGGGCCTTGCGTGCTGCGTCTTTGAGCATAGGTACGATAGCGGTCGACATTATCTCTCCTCGGGCAAGCGTACGGACACTTTCCGTACGCAAGTAGTGTAGCACCGTTTTCTTGAGAAATCCGATTCTGAAAATTCAAGGCTCGCGATGATTCCATGTATCTCACACAACATATTGTTCTTACGCGGAATTCCAGAGCGGAATAGTTGCTCGCTTTTCGTACAACTACTGCGAACAGATTGAAGCTTCGGCTTCCCGAGCCATCAGGCAATGCACCTGAAGTTGCGTTCCGCCACTGCGGGCTCCGAGCCGACGGCAATGACCATTCAGGTGGGAGTTCAAGTGGGCGTGCGGAGGAGCAGGTAGCCGCCGACCAGTCCGAACAAGACAAGGGACGACCACGCGGCCAGCGGTGCGGGCAGGTAGTTGACATTGCCCAGCGCAGCGAAGAAGCTGTCGGCCACCCAGTAGGCAAGGGCTACGCCGATGGCAACGGCAATGCCGCTGAGCGAACCGCGCTTGCCCATTGATAGCGCGAACGGAATAGCCAGCCCGGCCATCACGATGGCGACCAGCGGGTAAGCGAGTTTGTGCCAAAGCGCAACGCGCAGCCGCATGGTGTCGAATCCGCTTTGTCGCAGGGCGGAGATGTAACTCTGAAGCTCGCCAAAGTTCATCTCCTGGGATTGCTTTTCCTCCTTGGTGAAGTAGCCCGGGTCCTCATGAAGCTCGGCGAACGTCGTCTGGCTGAACTCGCGATACGCGATCGAGTTCTCGCCCTGAATGTCGCGCTGCCACCCGTTCTGGAAGTTCCATTTCCCGTGGTCGGAATCCCAAAAGACACGCGAGGCAAAGATGCGGCGAGTGATGGCAAAGGTCGCTGGGTCGAACTCAAAGACCGACAGGTTGGCGAACTCGTGCTTTATGGGGTCGAAGAACTGGTAGTAGAAGATGCGTCCGGGTTCGCCCGCATTGGGCTGGCCGAAGATCCAGCGCTGTTCGGGGTGGAGCACGGTCTGGGCAGGGCGGCCCTTGATGATGTTGCGCAGCGCTTCTTGACGGCGATTTGCCTGGGGCAGGTAGAACTCATCGAAGCAGAACAGGCTCACGGCGAGGATGGCAGCGATGCCGACCACAGGAACCACCAGGCGGTAGAGGCTGATGCCAGTGGCTTTCATGGCGATGATCTCGCTGTTGCGATTGAGCACGCCGAAGGTGACCAGCACGGCGATGAGAACCGCCAGCGGAGCGATTGTATACAGCATGCTGGGCGTCAGGTTGATCAGGTACTGGCCCACGGTGGAGAGGGGAATGCGGTTGCGCAGAATGTCGCTGATGAGCTCAAAGAATGTGAACACCAGCATGAGCATGACAAATCCGCAGAGAACCAGAATGAACATGATAAGAAACTCGCGGACTACGTACTCGTCGAGGATGCGCGGGAAGGCGTGGCGAGGAGACTTGCGCTGCACGGCAGGAAAGATTCGCGACGGCCGTCCGAGTTTGGGCTCACCGTTTGGCTCGACGGGCGTGTCGGCGGATCTTGGCGTGCGCGACGTGAAAGAGGCGATTGCGCTCAACACGCGGCCACCGCTTGCCATCTGCCACAGCAGGAAGAGGCCACCCGCCGCAAAAAGAATGTTTGCGAGCCACACGGCGACGAATGCCGGGATCCAGTTCTGCTTGCCAAGCGCTGTGCCCATGAGCGACAGGGAATAGTAGAGGCATACCAGCAGGATGGTGAAGACCCAGGCCGAGCTTTTTCCGCCGCGCCGCGAGGTGACGCCAAGCGGAACCCCCACCAGCATGAGCACGAAGCAGGCAGCTGGATAGGAGAACCGCTTATTCGCTTCGATCATGAACCGCTTGCCATCGGGCCCGTGCGAAAGACTGAGCAGCCTATGCATGGGCAAGGCGTAAATGGGGGTATCCAGACGGCCGAGGTGGCCTTCGTTCTGCTGGGCCGGCGTGAAGGGCAGGTCGTCGACCTTGAAGGTGGAGATGTTGTACTGCTGCGGCTGGTCCGGCTCCGGCTGTATATGCTCGGTGCCGTCGCGCAGGCGCATCAACAGTTCGGTTGGCGAATCGTTCACCACGGTGGCCGAAGCCGCGGTTGTGATCTTTGGGGTGGATGGGTCGGTGACGTCGGCCATGAAGACCTGCCGCCAATTTGCCGCGCCTGTTCCCGAGCGCACGTCCTGCACATAAAGCACGGTGTTCTTGAAGTCCTCGTAAAAGACACGGGGCTCAATCTCGTAAGTGGCCTGCGTGGCAAGCTGACGGTCAAGGTCGAGGATTGCCTGGTTGGCGCGCGGGGCCACATAGAGCGAATTGAAGAGTCCGAGCACTGTGCCGCCAACAGCTACAACTGAGGCAACGCGGACGAAGTATCCAATGCCCAGGCCGGAGGCACGCATGGCGATGATTTCGCTGTCCGCGGCCAGACGGCTGAGCCCAAGCAGCACGCCGACCAGCACCCCCATGGGGATGGTGACGATGAAAAAGTTGGGCAGCATGCAGAGAAAGACCTCGGCCACGTTGGTGAGAGTGGAACTGTTTCGCACCACCGTATCGAGGATATGGCCCAGCTCGCGCATGAAGAGGATGAAGGTGAACAGAGCGCACCCGATGAGGGCATGGGAGAAGATTTCGCCGAGAATGTAGCGGGTGAGGATGCGCAAGCGCGTGGCTCCGCTGCTAGTTTATCTTGCTGGGCAGGATGAGGGCGCGGCGATGGCCGTGAATGCGGCTTGAGACGCTAACCCCGGGGCTGCCAGGCGCGCAGGCGAAGGCTGTTGCCGAGCACACAAATCGAGCTGAGCGCCATGGCAGCCGCGGCCAGCCAGGGAGAGAGCAGGACGTGGAAGGCTGGGTAGAGCAGTCCCGCTGCGAGTGGAATTCCAAGCACGTTGTAAGCGGCGGCCCAGATGAGGTTTTGGCGCATGACGGCAAGCGTGGCGCGCGCCAGGCGCAGCGCGTTGGGGATGTTGGTTGGGTTTGCGCGCAGCAGAAGCACGTCTCCAGCCTCCTGGGCCAGGTCTGCGCCTGTGCCCAAAGCAATGCCGGCGTCGGCTTCTGCGAGTGCGGCGGCGTCGTTGATGCCGTCGCCGACCATGGCCACGCGCAGGCCGCCCTTTTTCAGCTCGCGAATGCGGGCCAGTTTTCCGGCGGGGTCGAGCCCGGCTTCGACTTCGCGAATGCCGGCCTGCTGCGCGATGGGCGCAGCCGCGACTGCGGTGTCGCCCGTGAGCATCAAGACACGGAGGCCGTCTGAACGGAGCGTCGCGACAGCCTCGGCTGCGTCCGGACGCAGCGCATCGCGCGCGTCGAAGACTCCAAAGGCGACATTATCGATTCCCAGCCACAGACGCGTCACGCCTGGCTCCGGCGGGGTGAGATCCGCAGGTATTGCGATCGAGAATTCGCGCAAGAGCGCCTCGCTTCCGAGCACGCAGCCGTGGTCTTCGACGCGAGCAGTCAGGCCGCGGCCAGGAAGGTTGGTGAGCCCTTCAGCGGGCTGCCAGGTTAGCGCGAGTTCGCGCGCGCGGTCGAGAATCGCATGGGCCAGAGGATGGTTTGAGCGCTCCTCGAGCGAAGCTGCGATTCGCAGCAAGTCTCTCTCGCTGCGGCCCGTGAGAGGATGAACGGCCATGAGCACCGGCCGACCCACGGTGAGCGTGCCGGTCTTGTCGAGAACGACCACGTCGAGGTGGGCGAGCCGCTCCAGCGCTTCGCCACCCTTGAAGAGGATTCCGAGCTGCGCGCCACGCCCCACAGCAACCGTAAGAGCCGCGGGCACAGCCAGCCCCATGGCGCATGGGCAGGCCACAACGAGAACCGCGACCGTGTTGGCCAAGGCCATCGGTAAGGAGTGAGCGGCGAGCAGCCACACGGCAAAAGTGATGGCGGCGAGCACCAGTACGACTGGAACAAAGACCGCGCTGGCGCGATCGGCCAACCGTTCCATTGGAGCGCGCGAACGCTGCGCTTGCTCGACCATGCGTGCGATCTGCGCGAGCACTGTGGCCTCGCCGAGGGACTCCGCACGACAAGTAACCGCGCCTTCGTAGTTGAGCGAGCCGGCGAGCACGCGTCCGCCGGGTTCGCGGAGCAGCGGGAGTGATTCGCCCGTGAGCATTGACTCGTCGACGGTGGTGCGGCCTTCGAGGATCGTCGCGTCCACCGGGAAGCGCTCGCCGGGGAGCACCAGAACGCTGTCTCCGGGTTCGATCTCCTGGAGCGGAACCAACACCTGTGCGCCATCGCGCACTCGCCGGGCGGTGGCTGGTTGCAAATGCGAAAGCGAGTCCAGCGCCGAAAGAGCGCGGCGCTTGGCGCGGGCTTCGAGGGCCTTGCCCAGGAGCAGAAAGCCCAGGATCAGCAGGACGGCGTCGAAGTAGACCTGCCGCCCCGGCGCCGGCCAGAGCGTTGCATACGCCGACCATAGAAATGCGACGCTCGTCCCCAGGCTGACCAGGGTGTTCATGTTGGTTGTGCCGTGCAGCAGTCCGCGCAGGGCGCTCGCGTAGATGCCGCGCCCGGCCCAGGCGAGAATCAGGGCTGTGAAAGCCAGAAGGAACCATCGGGCAGCATTGGGCGGCAGCGCGGAGAGTGCGGGCGCGAGCCGCATGAGGCCGTGATCGAGTGGGCCCATTTCGCCGCCGAGCGGCATCGACAGCACCATTGATGCTGCGCCTGCGACAAGCGCGATGAGAGCCTTCCATTCTGCATCGCCTGGACCCTGTTCGTTCGCATCAACGTGAGCTTCAGCGCCGGGAAGCACTGATTCGTAGCCGGCAGCGCGAATGGCTTCGATCAGCAGCTGGGGCTTCGCAATATGTGGATCGAACTCGACTGTTGCGCGATTAGCCATCAGATCGACGCGCGCCGAGGCCACGCCCGGTGTCTGGCGCAGAGCGGTTTCCACATGGTGCTGGCAACTGGCGCAGGTCATCCCCAGCACAGGGAGCGTCGTCGTTTCCAGAGCGCTTGCGGTCACCTATTCTTCCAGTCGGGCAGGGTAGCCGGCCTTGACCAGCGCGGCAATTGCAGCTTCCGGGGGAGCCGCCTCGGCGGTAGTGAAACGCGCCGCTCCTATTCGCACTTCTTTCACTTCAACGCCCGGCGCCGATGAGAGCGCATGAGTAACGCGGCCCACACACGACCCGCAGTGCATGTTGTCGATCCGCAGGGTAAACTCGGCCATGACTTCCTCTGTGTGTTCGATGATAGCGCGTGGCGATTGGTCGCAGGACGAGGCGGAGGCTGGTGGAATTCGGACGGTACTGGTTGCACGCGCGGGGTTTTATGGTATGAGTGGACTGGGCGCGAGCGAATCTGGCCAAGCGAGAACAGAGCGAGGCAATGGATGGAACGGGAGTTTCCTGAAGCGCCACGGTTGGCGGTGGGCGGGGTGGTAGTGGACCAGGGCCGTGTGCTGCTGGTGCGGCGCGGCAAGGAGCCGGCCATGGGTCAATGGTCGCTGCCGGGTGGCGTGCTCGAGCTTGGCGAATCGCTGGCAGAAGGCCTGATACGCGAGGTGCGCGAGGAGACCGGCCTGACCGTGGAGCCTGTCGAACTGGTCGAGCTGCTCGATCGGATTCACCGCGAGGGCGAGCGGGTTCGCTACCACTATGTGATCGCCGATTATCTTTGCCGCGTGGCTGGCGGGGAGTTGAAAGCCGCATCCGATGCTGCCGCGGTGCGATGGGTGGAGCGCGCGGACTGGAACAGCCACAGCGCACTCAAGCTCGACCCGATCACTGTGCGAGTGATCGAAGTTGGATGGCAACGCGCAGGCGCACTCGAAGCCGCACGGAGGGGCAAGTGAAGCTGTTCAAGGGCCTCCTTTGGCTCATCATCATTCTGGTTTTGGTGCTGGGCATGGACTTCCTGCTGCACCCGCTCTACTACCTCAACGAGCTGACCTATTTTCAGGAGTGGAGGGACGGCGTTGAGAGCCACGACGTAACCGTTGCCGGCATTCGCATGCACTACCTAGCCGAGGGACCGGCGGGCGGCCAGCCCGTGGTGCTGGTGCATGGGCTTGGTTCGCGGGCGGAAGATTGGGCCAATCTTGCGCCGTATTTGGTTCAGGCCGGCTACCGCGTCTATTTGCCCGACCTGCCAGGCTACGGCCGAAGCCAGAAACCCACGGACTTCTCTTATTCAATTCACGACGAAGCGGCGATGGTTGCCGGCTTTCTGGATGCGCTCGGCCTTAAGCAGGTTGACCTCGGCGGGTGGTCGATGGGCGGAGGCATCGCGCAGCATGTTGCGTTTGACCACCCCGACCGAGTTCGCAAGCTGATGCTCTTTGACGCGGCCGGCCTGAATGAGCCTGTGATCTTCGATACGCGGCTGTTCACGCCCGAAAACGCCGATCAGCTCTCACAGTTTGAAGCTCTGCTCTCGCCTCACCCGGTTGAGGCTCCCGCGTTTATCACCCGCGATATCCTCAAGTACTTTCAGCGCAATGCATGGGTCATCAAGCGCGCCATGGCGTCGATGTTGACCCGCGTGGATGCGACCGACGCCATATTGCCCCAGCTGAAGATGCCTGTGCTCATTGTCTGGGGCGCGGAGGACCGTATTCTGCCCGCGAGCCAGGCCGAGACCATGCATTGCCTCGTGCCGCAGTCCGAGGTCGACATCGTTTCCGGGTGCGGCCATCTCGCGCCCAGGGAGTGCGCGGGCCAGGTTGGGCCAAGGGTGGTCGCGTTCGAAAGGGAGTGAGCTGCGTGAGTGCCGAGGCAGATTGATTCGGGCTAAGCGGCTCAGTAGGACTAGCCTGCATTTCTCACACATCGCCTGAAACTGTAGCGCCGGCCTCCTGGCCGGCTGTCCTGAGGGCCTCCCGGCCCTCAGTGTCTTTGCGAGGCCTTGAAATCTACTTGTTTCTCCGTCTGTGAGAAATGCGCTCTAGAGCCGGTCTCATGAATGGCCTTGAGTCAGGGCACGACTTTAGTCGTGCCGAGAAGGCCGCAAAAATCGCGGGCTTCAGCCCCTGAGAGACGTGTTTTGGGGCCACGACAATTCATGAGACAGCTTCTAATGTCCTGAGTCTGAAGTTCGCTAAACATTAGCGCTGTCATCCTGAGCGAACCGGGGTCCCCGGTGACAGGTCTTCGTCACTGGGGTGGGGAAAGGGGCCCCAAACGCCCTTCAGTTTGGGGGTGGTGAGTCGAAGGATCTGCGGTTGCACTTCGGAAATTATGCAACGAGCTTTCGACTCAGGACACTAGAGAAGCGCGGACTCTTGATCAACGAGAGTTCCTTGCGCCCCGTCAATAAGTTCTTCCGCCGGAATCCGTGTTGCATCGGCGATCCACCGAAGGGATGCGGGCAGAAGCGTGAGAACAGCGGGCGCTAACGTCCGGGCTGCGCCGCTCACCATCAATTTCGAGAGAGAGGTGGCGAGCTGCATGCCGCGAGCAAGGTGCCTGCGCAGCACGAGGTGGTAATGCTCAGGCGAATCTCCCGCGAGGAACATCTGCGCGGCGAGGCTGGCGCTGTGAAGAGCGATCGACATGCCATCCCCGGTAAATGATGGGATCACCGCTGCCTGGTCGCCTACGCACCACAGCCCCGCACGGCCGGCGAGGTAGCCATAGGGAATGGACGAGACCGCAAGTGGGCGATCCCAGAGCGCTGCTGCCCCATCGAACCGCTGAGCAAGGTGAGGGACCTCGGCCAGGATCGTGCGAAGCAGAGCATCCCATCCGCCAAGCTTGCGCAGCCGCGCGTGCTTGACCACCAGGCAAAGATTCGCATGGTTCTGCTCGATGAGCGATAAGCCACCGTAACCGCCGGTGAAGAGATAAAGCTCCATTGCACCGCGCAAGGCGGCGGTTTGTGCGGGGGTCAATCGCCAGTGCATCTTGAACCCGACGAGATCGCCCTGTGCCGCGCTTCCTCGATCATGGCCGCGCAAATCGTGCTTGCCATTGGCGAGGAAGACGGTTCGCGCATTCCGGCGCTCGCCGTCGCGCAGGTGAGCCTCCCAGCCAGTCAGATTTGCGTTCAGATTCTCGACGAAGGCTCCGCGCTGCACAAGGCAGCCGGCGTGCTCAGCGCGGGCGAGGAGAGCCTCGTCGAGGACATGGCGCGAGAGCGAGAGGGCAGGGAAGGGCAGTTCTGCTTCGACCAGGGTGTGCCTCACCGCGAGCCTAACCAGATGCAAGTGCGCGGCGCCCAGGGCGAGCGGATCGATACCGGCACAGCACAGGTAGTCGACAGCTTCAGGGCTTAGAAACTCCCCGCAGACCTTGTGATGGGGGCCGCGCTCCTTCTCAAGGAGCGTGACTCGTTTGCCTGCCGATGCAAGCCGCAGTCCCAGCATGGAACCGGCGAGCCCGCCGCCGATGATCAGATGCTCGGTGGTGCGCGGGGCCGCGGTCATGGCTGGTCGCCCCTTTGTGCAATCAGTTTCTTCCGCTCCACACATAGCCGAGCTGGTTTGTATGCGCGGAGCGTGTATTCGCTTTCGCTCAGCCCAGCACGAGCGCAAAGCCGTTGCCAGTCGGCGGGAACAAAAGCTTTCAGAATCGAGGCTGGTCCATCGAACTGCACAAACGGATGGAGCCCGACGAGCTTTGAAGCGATGCGGAAAAAGTGGTACGGCACGGCAGCGCGGGAGAGATCGTTGATGAACCAGCCGAGTTGTGCGTTCTGCTCCATCCAGCGTAGAAATCGAACGATCTCCGCGTCGGAGAGGTGATGAGCGAAGATCGAAGACATTACCAGGTGCGGCGGCGTCGCTGGCTTGTACGTGAGCACGTCGGCGGACACCCATTCAATGCTACTGCCGGCAGGCGCGGCTTCCTTTGCGATTTCGATTGCGTCCGGGTTCAGGTCAAGCCCGAGCAATTCCACGCCGATTCCTCGCTCGCGAGCCCATTGTTCAACACGGCGCAGCCCGTCGCCATAGCCTGAGCCCACGTCGAGAATGCGAACCGGTTCCTGCATCGCCGAAAGCATCGGCAGAAGCCCGTCAAGCCAGGCAAGCAGGGGACGGTAGGCAAGCGTCCAGCGATTGGTCCTGGCGATGTCGCGCAAACAGGCACGCAACTCTTCGCGCGAGCAGGGCTCGTCCATCCGTTCCAGAATGCTCGCGCGCTGCGAGAAGTCAGGTCGATCAGGCAGCATGAAAGAGCATGGTCTCGGCGGTGAGCCCAGGTCCGAAGGACATGGCGCACCCGGTCTGTCCGGCCTGAGCACGATCGATGATCTCTTTCAATACAAACATCACTGTCGCGGAGGACATGTTGCCGAAGCGCGCCAGCACATCGCGCGAGCTTACCAGCGCCTCGGGCTTGAGCGAGAGGCCCTTCTCCACGGAGTCGAGAATGGACTTTCCTCCCGGGTGCACAGCCCAGAGATCGATTGACTCGGGATCGCTGCCGCGCGTTACCTGCCTGCCGCCCTCCCTCAACGCTCGCCCTATTTCGCCGGGAACCTCGCCGGAGAGTTGCATGTCGAAGCCGAGTTCGCCGATGCGCCAGGTGATGAGGTGGCTGGTGGCGGGAATGTTGACCGCGAGAAAACTGTCGATTGCGAGTCCCGTGGACTCCGCGCTGACCAGGCTCGCCGCGCAGCCATCGGCGAAGACGAGGAACGAGAGCACTTGCTCGAGCGCCTGCGTTTCCTGAAAGTGGAGCGAGCACAGTTCGAGGTTAAGCACCAACACGCGTGCTTCCGGCTCCGAACGCACAATATGATGCGCCGACTTGAGCGCGTTAAGCGCGGCGTAGCAGCCCATGAATCCGATCATGGTTCGCTCGACGGATGGATTCAGGCCGAGGTGATTGACGACTTCAAAGTCGAGGCCAGGTGCATAGAGGCCTGTGCAGGAGGTGACGATCACGTGCGTGATGCTGCGGCGTTCTTCAGTTGTGAGCTCAAGCCGGTCAAGCGCCGTACTTGCCAGTTGCGGTGCGTAGCGCTCAAAAAACTTCATGCGTCGCGCCGTGGTAGGAAAGTCTCCTTCCTTATAGAGATCCTCTGCGTCCTTCCAATGGCCGTCGTCGGTGTTAAGAGGATTGACAAACGAGAATCGGTGCTCGATGGCAGAGAGGCGAGCCATGCGCTTGAAGAGATTTCGTGTTGTCCCTTCCGGTAGCAGGCTCGTGGCAAACGAGATGAAGGCCTGATGCACGTCAAACGACGGGACCGCCGTGGCGATGCGATTGATGTGGGCTTTCGTCATAAATGCAGTCTTTCCAGTGAAGTCTACACCGTGAGATGTGCATCGGAAAACGCATTGAGCAAATTGCGACAAAGGAATGACAAATGAATGTTGGAGTGGAGTTTATAAATGGGAGGAGGCCGCCGAAGCGGCCTCTTTGAGGAAATTGGCTGCGGTTGGAGATTAGACGCCGATTACATCGCAAAGTTCTTTTACGGCAGCAGCGCTCTTTTTCAGTGCCGCGTCTTCATCGGGCGCGAGTTTGATCTCGATGATCTGCTCGAGGCCGCGAGCGCCCAGCTTGCAGGGAACGCCGATGTAGTAGCCATCGATTCCGTATTCGCCCTTGAGGAAGGCCGCGCAGGGCAGGATCTTCTTCTTGTCCTTGAGGATGGCTTCGACCATTTCCGTTGCAGCTGCGGAAGGCGCGTAGTAGGCGCTGCCGGTCTTGAGATGCTTCACGATCTCCGCGCCGCCATCGCGGGTGCGCTGGACGATGGACTCGAGGCGGTCGGGCGCGATGAGCTCAGTGATGGGAATACCGGCTACCGTCGAATAGCGCGGCAACGGAACCATGGTGTCGCCGTGGCCACCGAGCACGAATGCCGTCACGTTTTCGACGCTGACGTTAAGCTCCATGGCGATGAAGGCGCGGAACCGCGCGGAGTCAAGGGTGCCTGCCATGCCAATAACGCGTTCGCGGTTGAAGCCGGCCTGTTTGAACGCGGCCTGGGCCATTGCGTCGAGCGGGTTGGAGACGATGATGAGAATCGACTCGGGCGACTGCGCGACAACTTTGGAGACCACGTCGGACATGATCTTGTAATTTGTGTGCAACAGGTCGTCGCGGCTCATGCCCGGCTTGCGCGGGATGCCTGCGGTGATGACGACAACGTCGGAGTTCGCCGTGGCCGCGTAGTCATTTGCGCCAGCGATGGACACGTCGCGCTTTTCGATGGGCATGGCTTCGAGCAGGTCGAGCGCTTTGCCCTGCGGCACGCCTTCAACGACGTCGATCAAGACGACATCGGCCAGTTCTTTGGACGCGATCCAATGCGCGGCCGTAGCGCCCACGTTGCCGGCGCCGACAATGCTTACTTTCTTTCTCATGATTCTCCTTCTCTTAATTCCTAAAACTAATTGCCAAAACTGCGGGCTCTCCGCCTTCGATTCTGCGCCAGTTCACGAACGCTGCGGACTCGATTATCGCTGCATACAAGTCAGGATGCTGCTCGCGAAACGGCGCGACGTTTTCTAGTTGAATCGTGAGGACGTTACCCTTTACCGCGTGAATTCGTGTCATACCGTGGTTGGGTTCATCGAGCGATGTCATGCAATCGATCCATGCATCCATGTTCCTGCCGTAGAAATCTGGAAATCCGAAGACGACGGCGAATTCGTCATGGAATGGCTGCCAATCTCGAATCTTCGTGCAATCTACAAGGACCTTGGTAGAGGGCATAGACAATCACTAACAACTGACAACTGATAACTGATCACTGTTTCTACATGTTTCCAATCATGCGGTTGGCGAATTCGCCGGTTCCCACCTTGGTCGCCCCTGCGGTCTGGCGTTCAAAGTCATAAGTCACGAACTTCTGCAGGATAGTCTTTTCGAGCGAGGTCTCGATCAGGTTGGCTGCTTCTTTCCAGCCGATGAAATCGAGCAGCATGACGCCGGACAGAATGACCGAGCCGGGATTGATAACGTCCTTATCGGCATACTTGGGCGCGGTGCCGTGGGTGGCCTCGAAGACCGCGAAGCCATCGCCGATGTTTGCGCCGGGGGCGATGCCGAGACCACCCACCTGCGCGGCGGCAGCGTCGGAGATGTAATCGCCATTGAGGTTGGTGGTGGCCAGAATCGAGTAATCCGACGGGCGGATGATGATCTGCTGGAAGATGGAGTCGGCAATGCGGTCATTGACCAGAATCTTCTGCTTCCACGCGCCGTTGCCGTGCGTCTTGCCGATCGAGTCGATGACTCCCTTGATCTCGGCATAGAGCTCGTCGCGAAAGGTCTGGTTGCCAAATTCGAGTCCCGGCTCGATCATCGCCGCGTTCTGCTCCACGGTCAGGTTCGGGTTGGCGTCGAGGTTGCCGAGGATCCAGCTCTCGCGTTCGGTGACAATGTGCTCGCGAAACTCCTCGACGGCGACTTCATAGCCCCACTCGCGGAACGCGCCCTCAGTAAACTTCTGGATATTACCCTTGTGCACCAGAGTCACGGTCTTGCGGCCAGTTTCGAGCGCACTGTTGAGGGCGTAACGCACCAGGCGCTTCGAGCCGAAGATGGAGATCGGCTTGATGCCCACGCCGGAGTCAGCGCGGATTCTTTTTTTGGTTGGAGACAAGAGATCTTCGTTCAAAAAGGAGATCAGCTTTGCCGCGTCCGGTGTGCCCTGCTTGAACTCGACGCCAGAGTAAACGTCCTCAGTGTTCTCGCGGAAGATGACGATGTCGACATTTTCGGGATGCTTCACGGGGCTGGGAACGCCCTGGTAATACTTCACCGGACGAACGCAGGCGTAGAGATCGAGAAGTTGGCGGAGCGCCACGTTCAGCGAGCGAATACCTCCGCCAACTGGCGTGGTCAGCGGTCCCTTGATGGAGACGCGCAGGTCGCGCGCCGCGGAGACGGAATCGTCGGGAAGCCACGTATTGAATTGCCGAAAGGCCTTTTCACCGGCAAAGATCTCAAACCATTTAATGGAGCGCTTGCCGCCGTATGCCTTTTCAACCGCGGCGTCGAAGACCCGCTGCGAGGCTTTCCAGATGTCGCGGCCCGTGCCGTCGCCCTCGATAAAAGGAATGATGGGATGGTCGGGCACTTGAAACTGCCCATTGCTGTACTCAATCGGTTGGCCATCGGCAGGAAGCGCAAGGCCGTTATAGGTGGTCTGCATGGAGTGTTGGTGGTCCTTTCAGGGCGTGCTCTCTGGAGCGGAGCCTAACACTCTCATTTTAAGGGAGGCAATTGGGGCGGTATGCGGGCGGATTTGTGGGGAAGCGAATCGCGCGGAATCGCCGGGCCGGGCTCTAGGGGGACACGAATCCGGCTAGGCTCAGGGAGGCGCCAATTAACGAGGTCAAAGCTTTAATTGTTTTGTGGAGCGTTCGGAGCGCCGCTGTCGAATTTGGGGATGCCGAAGTGTCCGCGCAGGTGTAAGAGGTCAGCCGGGCTGATATCGCCCTTCACCGTCACCAGTGTTACGCTCTTGGCCGTCTCCCCAAGAATCACCGCGCCTTTTACATTGATTCCGTCGACCACCAGCCACACATCGGTGGTTCCGCTGTGCATGGGAGCGCCGGAGCCGGTGGATGTAACCAGATGCTTCAAGCCGCGGGTGTGATAGCCCTCGCGTATGGTGGCGATGGCCGGCTCATCGGGGATTCCAGCGGGCCCGAAGCGGAGCAAACGGACGCTGACGCCGTCCAGCTTTGCCCATGCCTGGCGAGATTCCGTGTCCAATCCTCCCTCAATTGCGGCCATCGCTTCGAGCATGGAGCGGTCAAAGGCGAAGCTGGTCTTCGAGGAGGCCTGCGTGCTCAGTTCCGTCATCGCCGGCGGGGTCCAGTCAAGGATCGCGGAGATTGGCTGAGATGCGGCAGGGGCCGTCCGGGGTGAATCGGACGAATACAACGGGGCGCCATTAGGGCCAGGGGTCTGGCCGAACGACGAAAGACCGGCTGCAAGGGCAAGGGGGGCTGCCAGGGAGATTGCGCGCCGCAGAAAGGGACTGTTTGTCATGAACGGTCAAACCCGGCTTGGAGAGAAACGTTGCGGCCGATCTTGAAATAATTCAGAATCCGGAAATTGCTCAATTTCTCGCTCACAAAGGCGCGACTCCAGGCCGCACAAGCGCCGCACCTTGTGAATGGGAAATGAAAACCCGATCAGTGCTGTACCCGGTTGCTTGAATGCGATAGACTCATGCGGGGCCGTCTGTTTTGAACGGCGTTTTTTCGCGATACGGAGGATACATCGAAATTGGGAAAGAGCATGGTGCCGAAGAAAATTTTCTTCACCAAGGGCGTGGGGAAACACAAAGAGCGGCTGACTTCTTTTGAGCTCGCACTTCGGGATGCGGGCATTGCATCGCAGAATCTGGTGCGGGTCTCGTCGATCTTCCCGCCGCAGTGCAAGGTGATCACGCGCAAGGAAGGCCTGAAGTATCTCGACCACGGCGAAGTCGTCTTCTCAGTGATTGCCGAGAACTCGACTCGCGAACCGCATCGGCTGATCGTCTCGAGCATCGGAGTGGCCATTCCTGCCGACAAAGATACCTACGGCTATCTGAGCGAGCACCACAGCTTCGGCGAGACGGAAGACCAGGCCGGCGAGTACGCAGAGGAGCTTGCAGCCGAAATGCTGGCCACCACGCTCGATGTCGATTTCGACCCGGACAAGAGCTGGGACGAGAAGAAAGAGATCTATCGCATCTCGAACAAGATTGTCCGCACCAGCAACGTTACGCAGTCGGCCGTGGGCGACAAGCGCGGACTGTGGACCACGACGATTGCCGCGGCGGTTTTGATCCTAGAAGTGTAGGCATTGCATGCAGCAGGCCTTTGGAAGAGGGTTGCGGCTGGGGAAGTTTGAGCCGGGCATTGATTTCTGAGGATTAGAGGCCAATCTCGCTTGAGCGGGGTTGGCCTTGTTGCATCGCGCAGGGAAGGGTATCAGGCCGATCATGGCAACAGGGCGCAAATACAACGTCGGGCTGGTGCAGATGCGCATGGGCGCATCGGTTGAGGAGAACTTTCGCTCGGCCGTACGGCACATTCGAGAGGCCGCCCGGCTTGGCGCAAACATTGTCTGCCTCCCGGAGCTCTTCCGCGCGCAATATTTCTGCCAGCGGGAAGATCTGCGGCTCTTTGATTTGGCCGAGCCGATTCCCGGGCCGTCGACGCAGGTCCTCTCCGCGTTGGCTCGCGAACTGCGCGTCGCGATTGTGGCTTCGTTGTTCGAGCGCCGGGCACCGGGCCTCTATCACAACACGGCGGTCACGCTGAACGCAGACGGCGCCATCGCCGGCGTCTACCGCAAAATGCACATCCCGGACGATCCGCTGTATTACGAGAAGTACTACTTCACGCCCGGGGACCTCGGATTTCAGGCCGTGGACACAAGTTTTGGCCGCGTTGGCACGCTGGTGTGCTGGGACCAGTGGTATCCCGAGGGGGCGCGGCTCACGGCGCTGCAAGGCGCGGAGGTGCTCTTCTATCCAACCGCAATCGGCTGGCATCCGGCCGAGAAGGACGAGTTCGGCGCGGCGCAGTATGATGCGTGGCAGACCATCCAGCGCGCGCATGCAATCGCCAACGGAGTCTACGTTGCCGGCGTCAACCGCGTGGGCATCGAGCATGGTGATGTTGAAGGCAATCGCGTGGATGGAGTTGGTTTGGAGTTCTGGGGCGGCAGCTTTTTGGCCGATCCATTTGGCCGAATCATCGCCAAGGCCTCGCACGATTCCGAGGAGATTCTATTGGGCGAAATTGATCTTGGGCTGATCGAAGAGACGCGGCGCAATTGGCCGTTCCTGCGCGATCGTCGCATCGACGCCTACGCGCCCATCACCAGCCGCTTTCTCGACGCATCAGTGACCGCGCCGGATCACAAAGAATAAGGTGCCCATGTCTGTAGGGGTGCTCGTAGACAGTTCTTAGTCTGTGAGTTGGGCGACGTATGCTGTTCCTTGGTATGCGTTTGGGCATCCCGCAAACAAAAGCCCCGTAGATTCTCTGTTGGAAAGCAAGCGGTTTTTTGCGAGGGTAAGATTGGATTTTCAAGGCATCGGGGTCTATCCCTCCGATGATTTTCGGACGCGGGCGAGCGCTTGCTGCTCGCCCGCCAGTTCATCGTCAGGATGAGCCCGCCAGGTTATCCCTCGGCATGGTTGCTTCCCAGCAGAGCCCGCTTCCGTTTCACCCGGCGCTTGATTCTACCTCTGTCTGGATATTCGGGAACAGTCTTCGGCCATCGAAGGGCGTGCCGCTTTTGAAGATGCCATATATGGCGTGCAGCATCTTGCGTGCCACCGCCATCAGTGCCTGCAGGCCGGTCTTGTGCCGTGCACGCAGCCCCCGGTAGAAGGCCGCCAGATGCCGGTCGTAACGGGATGCCGACAAGGCCGACATGTAGAGCGCGGCGCGCAGGCGCCGATTGCCGGCGCGACTGATGCGCGACGGCTTGTTCAGGCTGATGCCGGATTGTCGATGCACCGGGTCCAGGCCGCTGGATGCCACCCACTGGCGTACGGTCATTGCCGGCGCCAGTAAGATCAGCTCGCTGAGAATGGTCAACGCGTTGATGGCTCCGATGCCCGGAATCGTGGTCAGCAGCTGGTAGCGCTGGCACAGTTCCGCCTCGGACTCGACCAGTTTGAGGGCCTCGGCGCGCAGTCTCTCCACCCGCCGTTCCATCGCGGCCAGGGACCGCTTGAGGTCGACCCGCACTGCGCGTGGAGTGGTGACTGTGCTCTCAGCGCTGCGCAGGCGATTCTTCAAGCCCGCCTGCTCCACCACCAGCGACCCGATGTAACGGCTCACGGTGCGCAGCGCCAGGTGGCTCGCCGCAGGCCGCTGCCAGCGGCAGAACGGCATCCGCTGGCTGTACTCGGCCAGAACCATGGCGTCGGCTGCGTCGGTCTTGGATCGGCACACGGTCTGCTGAAATCGGTTCACCCGCTTGGGGTTCAGAACCATCAGTTCGACGCAGGCTTCCGCATCGAGGGCCAAGGCAAGATCCAACGAGTAAATACCGGTAGCCTCCAACGAGACACGTACTCGGCCATCGCGCTTTTTCAACCAGGCCAGAAGCGCCTCATGGCCGCTTGCGTTATTGGAAAACTCTCGCCGCGCCAAACTTCCATCAGTCGCGATCAGAGCTACCGCCAGAGAAGCAGCGCTGACATCGATCCCGCAAAACACAGCCGCTTGCGGGGTGGAAACCTGCTTGTTCATAGACCTCCTTCAGGGATAGGATGGTCTCGGCTGCCGTCCCTATCCGCGGCTAACGGACTTACTGCCCGCGCCGACCTTGAACATGCAGGCTCAAAAGGCCTTCGATTCTCCACGGCGTACAAGCAGAGGGGCGGTGGCCGATCTACGGGACAGGCTCAACTCACGCTGGCCTTAGGGGCGGACGGCCTTACCGCCGAAACGTGAAATCATCCTCACGCCTCTGAACGCAACATACAAAGGGGCGACAGATGTTAGCCCAGGACAAGCGCACGGCGTAGCCGAGCGCGCAGTCCTGGGAACGCAGCCAAATCAATCCCTCGCGGCCGAGGTGGGCCTGTCCTTGGCAGGTCCCCGAGGCCGCCGCCGCTCCAGCGGCGCAACCAATTCGCTGCTCCCAGGTCCTTCGCACCTGGAGGCCTGCGGGATAACAAGTTTCAAGGAAGGATCTCGCATTTGAACGGAGCTTCACGGACTCCTCACCAACTTCGCTATCGCATGCCGGCCGAGTGGGAGCCGCATGAGGCCACCTGGCTGGCGTGGCCGCACAATCCCGAGGACTGGCCCGGCAAGTTCCAGGCTATTCCATGGCTCTATGCGGAGATTGTCCGGCTGCTGGCAGCGCACGAGTTTGTGCACCTCGTTGTCGAAGATAAGGGCGCCGAGTCGCGCATTCGGTCGATACTCGAGCGTGCTGGCGCAAATCTCGACCGCGTCTGCTTCCATTGCTGGCCCACTAATCGCAGTTGGACCCGCGACACCGGGCCGATATTCGTCCGAAACGCGAATGACCAAGTCGCGATCACGGACTGGCGCTTCAACGCCTGGGCCAAGTATGACGACTGGCAGCTCGACGACAAGTTGCCAGCCCGTGCTGCGAAGGCGCTGAAGCTCCCCTCGTGGAAGCCCTCAGTCCAAAACGAGAACGGCGCGAAGCGAGTGGTTCTCGAAGGCGGGTCGATCGACACAAACGGCCAGGGAATCCTGCTTACCACCGAGGAGTGCATGCTGAGCGAAGTGCAGCAGCGCAACCCCGGCCTGAGCCGCGAGCAGATGGAGCGGGCATTCCACGACTATCTCGGCATCGACCAGGTATTGTGGCTTGGCCGCGGGATTGCGGGGGACGATACCCACGGGCACGTCGACGACATCTGCCGTTTCGTAGGGCCTGAGACGATTCTCGCTGCAGTTGAGCCGGACACCAAGGATCCCAACCATGAGCCGCTCGCTGAAAACCTTGCGCGAATCAAGGCCGCGCGGACGCTCGACGGCAAACAGTTCACCGTGGTCGAGCTGCCCATGCCGCGGCCGGTGGTTTTTCGCGGGCAGCGCCTGCCGGCCAGCTACTCGAATTTCTATATAGCCAACGGGCTCGTTCTGGTTCCGACGTTCCACGACCCCTCGGATCGCATCGCGCTCAACATTCTGGCCGAGTTGTTTCCCGAGCGTGAGGTCATCGGCATCCACGGAGTGGACCTGGTGTGGGGACTGGGGACGCTGCACTGCATGACGCAGCAGCAGCCGGCGGCTGGGCCAAAGCTATGACTGACCTCGAACTCATGGCTGTTGCGCTTGACGAGGCTCGTGCCGCCGCGACTGTAGGCGAAGTTCCCATCGGCGCTGTCGCTGTTCACGAAGGGAAGATTATTGCGCGCGGGCAGAATAGGGTTCTCCGCGACAACGACCCGACGGCCCATGCAGAGGTCGTTGCGTTGCGGGCCACCGCGGCTGCACTCAAGAACTACCGACTCAACGGAGTGACTCTGTTCGTCACGCTTGAGCCTTGTGCAATGTGTGCGGGAGCGATCATTCATGCACGGCTGGATCGACTGGTCTACGCTGCTGCCGACCCGAAGGCCGGCGCATGCGGGTCGGTGCTTTCTGTTCTGAATCACCCGCAGCTCAACCATCAGCTCATCGTGGAGTCAGGCCCACTCGCCGAAGAGTCCGCGGAGTTGCTGCGCGGGTTCTTTCGCGAGCGGCGGTAAGCTCTAGCGTCGCGTCAGCGCCCGGATCATCTCTGCTTCGGCCGGCCATTTTGAGACCAGCGCTTCATAGCTCCCGCTGCAGTAGTCCGCAAAGTCGAACCCCGGCGTCACGGTGCACCCGAGCAGAGCGACCTTCCCATCCCCGATGAGGCGCGTGCCTTGCCAGACGCCTGCGGGCACGACGAGCTGGACCTGGTGGCCGTTCGACAGTTCCGGCCCAAGAGTGACGCGCGCGGAGCGCCCGTCGGGCCAGAGCTGCAGCATCTCCGCCGGGTCGCCGAGATAGAAGTGGAAGATCTCATCTGAGTCGAGCACGTGCATCTCGCTGAAGGTGCCCGGCTCAAGAAGGTAGTAGATCGCACTTCCCTGACGCCGAAGACCGCGCTCAAGCGCCACAGTTCCCGGCGAGGTGTAGGTGCGGCGGAAGTACCCACCCTCCATGGGGTGCGGTTCGAGGCCGAGGAGCTTCTTGATTTCGGCTGCACTCATAGCTGTGGTCATGGTCACAGATGCTATCACCCAGCCAGCCGATAGAATGATTCTATGAACGTGCAGGTTTATTCGGCCAACTGGTGCAGGGATTGCCGGCAGGCCAAGCAGTTTCTCGAGTCGCACAGCATCGAATACACCGAGATCAACGTCGACCTTGATCCCGCGGCGGCGGCCGAGGTGCTGCGTCGCGTGGGCAAGCGGGCCATTCCACAACTGGTGATCGATGGCGTTTGGTTTCAGCCTTATACGCCAGGACGAGGCCTGCTCTTCGAGGAGCTCTATAAGCGCCTGCACATCGCCCGTGGCTAGCATGCTTTTCTCACAGGTCGCCGAAAATCGTAGCGCCGGCCTCCTGGCCCGGGGTCTCCGGCGACAGGTCTTCGTCGCAGGGGTGGTGATCGGCTGTCCTGAGGGCCTCCCGGCCCTCAGAGGCCCCGCCAGCCGTTCAATTCCGAGTTGTCGCGCCCTCTGCGAGAAATGCGCGCTAGGTGCTTTGCACCGTGATCCCAGTCCAACCCTTTCTGCCCGACACCGGCTCAACTCATCCTTTGACAGCCGTGATGCGGGTTGCATAGGGTAATTCCGTCTGGAAAACAATTTCATTTGAGGAAATAATTCCTCCGGCAGTCGTTCTGTCGCCTGCTTCCCAAAGCAGGGGCATGGGCCGGACAATGGACGGGTTTGCTGCACGGCTCGATTCGCGAGGCAATCATGATCAGGCGTAATGCGCAGCGCTGCACGCTCGCAGGACTGGCCCTTGTTGCAGGCTCGTTTGCGTCGGCTGGGCAGCCGACGACCGCGCCAGCCCGGCTGCCCTCGGCCCGACTGATGGATCTGCGCGTCGACGATCTGAAGGCGCCGCTAGGAATTGATGATCCGACGCCCCGTTTCTCATGGCAACTGAGCGACGCGGTGCGCGGGGCCCGGCAGGCGGCATACGAGGTTGAGGTTTTTTCCTCGACTGCGCTGGCCGCGGCCAACAAGCCAGATTGGTCGAGCGGGCGCGTCGCTTCGGACCAGTCCCTCAATGTTCGCTACGCCGGCCCTGCCATCGAGCCGTCGCATCGTTACACCTGGCGCGTGAAAGTCTGGGTAGCGCACGGGGCTACGCCCGCCGGGCCCGCGCCGGTCGCTGCCGAGAGCTCGTGGGAGACGGGCCTTCTGCACCAGGATGCGTGGCGCGCCGACTGGATCGGCTACGAGACTGTCGAAGAGGATGCCGTGCGCCACGCGGCGGCGACCTGGATCACAAACCCCGATGCCGGGACCGATGGGGCTGAGTCCGCGGACGCAGGCAGCGCCACAGAGAGGCATGATGCCTTCCGTCAGGCGGTTACTCTGGACAAGCCAGTAGCCCATGCAGCGCTCTTCGCGACTGGCGAGGACACGGTCTCCGCGTGGATCAACGGGCATCAGGTACTGACGGCGCAGGCCTTCCCGCCGTGGAAGCAGATGCCGTGGAAGAAGTTCATTCGCGCGGATGCGACTGCGGCTGTCGTGGCTGGAGTCAATACGATCGCAATCGAAACCGTCCATTACATCGCCAATCCGAACGGCATGGCCGACAAGTCGTCGCCGCCGATGATTGCAACACTCTTTGTGGAGTTCACAGACGGCACGACCAAAACATTCTCAACCGGTCCGGATTGGAAGTCTGCGCTGCACGCGCCGGAAAGATGGCAGCAGCCGGGCTTCGACGATGCGGCGTGGAAACCGGCGGTTGCAGTGACTGCGGACCTGGGCCACCCGTGGATTCCGGACTCGGTGAAGGTTCTTCGTAACACCTTTCAGGTGAACAGCCCGGTTGTCTCCGCACGGCTCTACTCCACGGCGCTCGGCGCGTATGAACTCTTCTTGAACGGCAAGCGTGTGGGCGACGATGTGCTCGCACCTGGATGGACCGACTATCGCGAGCATGTGAAGTATCAGACATACGATGTGACCAAGCAGATCGACGAGGAAGTTAACGTCCAGGTTTTGGGCGCCTATCTCGCTCCCGGTTGGTATTCCACACCGCTCGAGTGGTTTCAGCAACCGAACAACTATGGCGACACGCCGCCGGCGCTGCGAGTGCAACTGCGCATTGAGTACGCGGATGGGAGCGTTCAGTGGGTAACGACCGATCCGAGCTGGCTGGCTAGTCTTACCAGCATTCAGCACTCTGAGATCTATGACGGCGAGACTGACGGCGAGGGCGAGACTGACGACCAGTCGGTGTCGTTGGGCCAATACGAGCCGTTGTACAAGGACCTGAATAAGGTAATTACGGTCGACCCCAAACACGTTTCGGTTGAGGCGCAAGACTACCCGCCTATCCGCGTGGAACGAACGCTGGAACCGAAAACGATGAGCGAGCCGAAGCCCGGCGTGTATGTCTACGACTTCGGCCAGAACTTCTCCGGCGTCGAACACATTAAAGTTTCGGGCCCGCGAGGCACAGATGTGCAAGTGCGTTTTGCTGAGATCGTAAACCCCGACGGAACTCTCTACACCGACAATCTGCGCACGGCCAAGGCCACGGACCACTTCATCCTCTCGGGAATAGGCCAAGAGGAATTCACGCCGCAATTCACTTTCCACGGCTTCCGGTACATGGAGATCACGGGCCTGCCTGTCGCGCCTGCAAAGGATGCAGTCAGCGCGCTCGTCATCCACACGGATACTTCGTTCACAGCGAAGCTTGAAACAGGCAGCCCGATGATCAACCAGCTGTGGAGCAATATTCTCTGGGGCCAGCGCTCAAACTTCGTCGGAATCCCTACCGACTGCCCGCAGCGCGACGAGCGGCTGGGCTGGATGGCCGATGCGCAGGTCTTCTGGCGCGCGGCCAGCTACAACATGGACCTGACCGCTTTCTCGCGCAAGTTCTCCGCGGACATGCGCGGGACGCAGGTGGGGACGCCCTACTACGGCATCTATTCTCCTGGCACTGCGCGCCCCAACATGGGCACGGGCGCGGGCTGGAGCGATGCCGGCGTGGTGATTCCCTGGACCTCATGGCTGCAGACCGGCGACACGCAGATGATCGAAGACAACTGGGCGGCGATGGCGAAGTATCTGGAAGCCATCAACGCTGCGAATCCCGATGGACTGTGGATCCATCAGGCCGGCACTGCGTATGGAGACTGGCTCTCGCCCGAAGGCAAGACGGATTACGGACTGATCGCGACGGCGTACTGGGCGTACGACGTGACGCTGATGCGGCAGATGGCTTACGCAACGGGCCGCAAAGAGGATGAAGCGAAATACGCGGCGGTTTTCGAGAAGATTCGCGCGGCGTTCGTCAAGACCTATGTGCGCGACGACGGCTTTGTGGCCGGGGCCGACAATTCGCCTTCGCCGTTTGGGCAGATCAATAATCCCAATGCGAAGAGCCACGGCGGCGACACACAGACCGGCTACGTGCTGGCGCTGCACATGAACCTGCTGCCCGCGGAGTTGCGCGCCAAGGCCGCGGCCAAGTTAGCTGCCAAGATCGAGGGGAACCGCGGACTGCTGGCAACCGGATTTCTCGGCACGCCCTACCTGCTGGAGGAACTGACCAAGGCTGGGTACACGCGCCTCGCCTACAAGCTGCTGCTTAATACCGAATACCCCTCGTGGGGTTACCTGGTGGGTCACGGCGCAACAACAATGTGGGAGCGCTGGAACGGCGACCAGATGAAGAGCGACCCCAGCATGAATTCTTACAACCATTATGCCTACGGCGCGGTTGCGGATTGGATCTATCGCTATGCAGCGGGCGTGGACACAACGCCGCTGGACGCTGGCTTCCACACCATCGTGCTGCATCCGGTTTTCGACGAGCGGTTGGGCTGGATTCGCTTTGACTACGACTCCCGGTACGGGCCGATTCACTCCGACTGGAAGGTCAATGGAGGAACGGCGGAGTGGCACTTGACGCTTCCGGCGAACACCCGCGGCTGGCTGCCGGTGACCGCGGATGAGGCCGCAAAATACAAGCTTGACGGAGCACCTCTGAAGTCGAGCAAGCTGGCAAAAGCGGAGACGCGCGATGGGCAAGCCGGATTTGCGCTCGAGGCGGGCCAGTACACTTTCTCAGTGGTTTTCTAGTGTGTTGTCTCAGAAGTTCTCAACAAAATCGGACTGTCATTCTGAGCGAACGGGGCCCCAAACGTCGTTCAGTTTGGGGGTGGTGAGTCGAAGAATCCGCTTCTCGCCTTTCAATCTTTTTGATAAGAACTTCCGGGACACGACACTAGAACAGATTGCAGCAAACGCGCGCAGGAAAAGCCGGCGGAGGTCACCGTGTGGCGGCGACGACAAAGGAGATTGCATGACTTCAATGATCGCGGGAATCGGGTGGCACATGGTGGGGGCTGCGTCGGCCGCCTCATTCTATGCGCCCATTGAGAAGGTGAGGAAGTGGTCGTGGGAGACAACCTGGGCGGTCGCCGGGCTTTTCTCCTGGATACTTCTGCCGATCGGCGTCAGCCTCTATTTGCTTCCCGACTTCCATGGGTTCTACGCATCCATCGATTCGGGGGTCCTGCTCAAGGTCGCGCTCTTTGGTGCGATGTGGGGCGTGGGAAACGTGAGCTATGGACTCACCATGCGCCACCTTGGAATCTCGCTCGGCATCGGCATAGCCATAGGCGTGACGCTGGTGATTGGCACGGTTATGCCGCCGATCCTCGACGGCCGCGGAGCAGCCCTGTTCACAACCAGGAGCGGCCTGATCACCCTGGCCGGCGTACTGGTTGCGCTGGTCGGAGTGGCCATCGTTTCCTATGCAGGCCACCAGAAGGAAGCGCAACTGAGTGGGCAAGTGCGCGAGTTCAACCTGAAGCTCGGCATCCTGCTGGCGATTCTTTGCGGCATCTTTTCGAGCGGCATGTCGTTTGCTATTGACGCTGCCAAGCCGATGTCCGCGGCCGCTGAAGGCCTTGGCGTGAATCACCTCTACTCGGCGCTGCCGAGCTATGTCTTCATCATGGGCGGCGGCGCCATTGTCAACATGAGTTACTGCTTCATCCGCCTGGCAACGCTTAAGAAGATATCGCTGCGCGCCGACCTGGCCCAGCCGCAGGGTACGCTCGTGAAGAACGCGACCATGGCCGCGGCCGGCGGCATAATGTGGTACCTGCAGTTCTTCTTTTACGCGTGGGGGCAGGCCAACATTCCCGCTTCGCTCGACTACGTGAACTGGATGCTGCACATGAGCGGGTATGTGTTGTTCGGAGGCATCGTAGGCCTCGCGCTGGGCGAGTGGGCGGGCGTGGGCAGCCGGCCGGTGCGCCTGCTGTGGGCGGGGATGGTGGTGATCATCGCCGCAGTCACGCTGGTGGGGCTAGGCAAGGCCTCCTGAAGTGGGGGCTATCCCAGTGCCCGCCGCTGGAAGCGGCAACTCGCGATCGAGTCCAGCAGCGATCAGATCCGCGCGCAGGCGGACAACATCGGAGAAGAGAATCGCGCGCATCCCGAGAACCCGCGCCGCCTCAATGTTCACCAATTTGTCGTCGAGAAAGAGCGATTCGGACGCTTCGACATCGAGCTCGCGCAACGTGTGGAGGTAGATTGCCGAGTCGGGCTTGGCTATTTTGAGCTGATAGCTCCAGACGAGCACATCGAATCGCGACAGCCAGTCGAAAGTGCGCTCCATATTGGCCAAAACGTTGTCGCCCATATTGGAGAGGATTGCCGTTTTGATGCCACGATGTTTCAGCTCAAGCTGCCAGGCGAGCATCGCGGGGTTCTGGGTGGTCCACATCCGCGCATCCCAGAGGTTCAGCTCCTCAGCCAGTCCGGGCTTGTCGGGGATGCCAGCACTCCGCATTAACTTCTGCCAGAACTCGAGGCCTGTGAACTTGCCTTCGTCGTAAGCGTGCCGGTCGGCCCAGTAGAGGTTCTCAAAACGCTCCTGCGGCAGCCCTGTGAGGCGCAGCAACATCGCACACGCTTCAGGCTGGCGCGGTCCGGTCAGTACCATTCCGTAGTCAAAGACAACCGCACGCAGGCTCAAGGCTTCTCCTAAGAGCGGAACCAGAGTAACCCTGTCTTTACCACTTGCTTGGAGGGTCGCCGCTCCCCTGATGGTCGCGTCGACTTGAATGCTCCGGTTTCGGGATACATCTACTCTGGTTCCGCTGTAGTCCGTCTGACGGGTTGCCGCCCGTGTATGGTGGAAAAGGCGGCTTCATCTATTGTGCATGAGCCCCATCCGGCGCTTGAAACATTCGCCGGAAGCGACGGACATGGAAGAGGTTATGCGTTTTTCGCTGCGAACCGGCTGGAACACCGAGGAAAGCGATCTGGCTCGAGCGCATCGATGCCGGGTGGAGGCAGGGCTGCCTCTGGCCGACCTGACCGCATCAAATCCGACCCGGTGTGGATTTGAGTACCCGAGTGATCTTTTGAAGGCGCTCACCCCGGCGCAGGCGCTCGACTACGACCCACAGCCACGCGGCCTGCTCGCGGCACGCGAAGCCGTTTGCGCCTACTACTATGACCAGGGGGTTTCGGTCGACCCGGCCCAGATCGTACTCACAACCAGCACGAGCGAGGCCTACAGCTACCTGTTTCGGCTGGTCTGCGATCCCGGTTCCGAGATTCTGGTGCCGCAGCCCGGCTACCCGCTCTTTGACTACCTGGCCGTCCTTGACGATGTTCGAGTACGACCCGCTCCGCTGGTCTACGACCAGGGCTGGCAGATCGATCCCGAGGGCTTTCGGCGCGCAATCACTGCGCAAACCCGCGCGATCGTCGTGGTGCACCCCAACAACCCCACCGGCCACTTCACCAAACCGTGGGAGGCGGTGGAACTGGCGCGTCTCTGCCGCGAATTTGAGCTCTCACTCATCGTGGACGAGGTCTTTTTGGATTACAGCTTTGGTCAACGGAGCGCGAGCTTTGCAGCCGACGACCTTGCCCCGACGCTTTCTGATGTGCCCGTCTTCGTCGTCAGCGGCCTCAGCAAGATCGCCGGGCTGCCGCAGATGAAGGCCGCGTGGATTGTCGCGAAGGGCCCCGAGCATAAAGCCGCGCTCGACAGGCTCGAAGTTATTGCAGACACATTTCTGTCGATGAATGCGCCGGTCCAGTGGGCTCTGCCTCGCTGGCTTGAGGGTAGGGAGGCAATCCAAGGACAGATCCGCGCACGCACCGCCGCCAACCTCGCCGAGCTCGATCGCCAGCTTACCGTGCTGCCAGTGATAAGTCGCCTCGATGTCGAGGGGGGCTGGTACGCCATCCTGCGCATCCCCGCGCTCCGCCCCGACGAAGAGACCGTTCTGGCGCTGCTCGAAGCGGGGGTCTGGGTCCATCCAGGGTACTTTTTCGGATTGCCAGAGGCAGGATGGCTGGTGGTGAGCCTGCTTGGCCCGGAACGGGAATTCAGTACTGGGGTAACCGCCTTGATCGAATCTTTGGGAATGAATCAAGGGGGTAATCTTACCGAGTCTGCGATTTAAGTTATGCTTGAGGTATCTGCTGTAATTAGCTGATATTAATAAGTTAATACATCCGAATTTGGCGATTTTCACAACTGTGGAAATCTAGTGTTGCAAGAACGGATTGCTCCGCCGCTCGGCACCGATGCTTGACGCGGGGCCATGTCCTGGGACCACTTTCGTTTCGTCCGGCAGGGAAAGCAATCGGGTCTGGATGGACTCGATGATCTGCTCGTAGTCGCCGCCGGGCAGGTCGGTGCGCCCGATGCTCCCGGCAAAGAGCGTGTCCCCGGCAACGAGCAGCTTGAGCGGCGCGAAGTGGAGGCTGACGGAACCCTGCGTGTGCCCGGGCGTGTGCAGGACCTGGGCCGGATAGCTGCTGAGCCCCACAATCATGCCGTCTGCAAGGCTCTCGTCGGGCGGCGCCGTCTCGGGTTTTTCGACCCCCAGCCAGTCGGCCTGCTCCTGCATGATCGCCAGTTGCTCCAGGTCGCCTTCGTTCAGGTAGATGGGTGCGCCGGTTAGCCGCTTCAGCTTCAGCGCGCCGCCCACGTGGTCGATGTGGCCGTGGGTCACCAGAATCTGCTTGAGCTTGAGCCCATGCGCGGCGAGATGCTCCTGGATGCGGCCGACTTCCTCGCCGGGATCGATGACGATTGCCTCGCCCGTCTGCTCGTCGCCGAGGATTGTGCAGTTGCATTGAAGCGGGCCCACCGGAAACGTCTCGAGGATCATGGTTTGATTTTAGATCGTTCTCGGATGCCTCAACACGCGACCAGCGACCGGTCGGCTTCAACCTGCTCGCTCGCGTGACGGACGGCTGGCTTGCGAAATGTGAGCGCGTAGAACATGTCGAGCTTCAAGGGTTCGAGACGGATTTCCTCCATCTCAGGAGGGATCAGATCGATGGGCGCACTGACCGCTTCCTTCCGACCCTTGAAATAGCCTCCCAGCCCTTTTTCGTAGACTTCCTTCACATGTTTTTCGGTTTCATCGGCGATGAGTATCAGGCTGCCCGGCTTGGCAACGCGAATCATCTCGCGGATGGCTTTGGCGCGGTCGTTGAAGAAGTTGATTCCGCCCACGTGGAAGACAACGTCGAAGCTGTTGTCGGCATAGGGCAGGCTCTCGGCGTTGCAAAGATACAGATCTGCGTCCATCTTCCAGCCGCGCAGATTGGCCTGGCACTGGGCCAGCATTTCGGGAGAGAGATCGAGCCCGGAAAGCTTCGCATCGCTGAGCAGATAGCGGAAGTTGAGCCCCGTGCCCACCGATGTTTCCAGCACCGAATCGCCGGGTTTGACTTCGAGCAGGCGCATATAGCTCAGGAAGTAATCTTTCAGATCGAAGCCTTTGAGCGGGCTGTAGACGCGTTGGATATCGTTGTAGAAGCCGCCAACGATGTCATAAAGGCGGTTGTATTTGCCGTTGTCGCCGGTCAGGTCTTTCGGCTTCAGGAATGCCGGAATTCCATTGCGCACCGGGAAACGCTCCCCAGACGCGCTGGCCAGCGCTTCCCGGCCATTTTCGCTGACAACCTGCAGCGGCTCTCGGGTGAACGGGCTGCGCAAGCGTGCAACGGCTTCGGGCCGTTCAGCCCAGGTTGCCTGCCGAACGGGGCGAAAGAGAGCCCAGATCGCAAGCAGGAGGAACAGGGCAAGGCAGGTTGGGCCAACATCGCTGAAGGGCAGGTTTTGTGGAATCGCCGATGCGCCGAAATGACGCATGACACTGAAGGCGGCAGCGACCGCGACGCCCGCGCCAAAGACATAGACCGTGAAGCGCGATTCGCGATTCCACAACCAGACAACCACCGCCGCGAACCAGAGAATGAGCAATGTTTGCACGCTGGCCGCGGAGGCCGCATGGATGTGCAGTTGGAGCGCGAGCCAGGGCACCGCCGCGCCCGCGAGCGGGAGGCTAAGCGTGGCCAGAAATCCCGGCATGCGCGGGCTGACCAAGCGATGGAAGGTGAAAGGCAGAGTGCCGAGCGCAGTGGCGAGCAGCAGCCAGCCCAGGTATTCGATGGCTGGAACGGATCCGGCCAGAGGAATCCTCCGCCAGCCGAAGATGAGGGCGAAGACGAGGTTGATGGCCATGGCCCACAGGAACCCCCGACGGGGCCTCTGGGTCAAAATGAACCACGCGCCCATGATGGGACCGGTGAGCGCCCCGATAATTGGAAGAAAGAAGCCAAGAAAAAATGTGCTGACGACTGCCCAGGCAATGATCTGCGCCTTGCGGTCGAAACGAACAGTAGTAGCCATGATGTGTGTCTCCTTTTCGTGCTTGAAAGACGCTGGCAATACGGGCTGAAGACCTTGCCGATTCGAGGTCAGGACTGGTCGGCGAGGGGTTGGTTTTCCGGGGAGGCCCTATGTTGACTCTCAGGCGAAGCTTGGGGCGACGGCGCTGCTTCGGAAGCGGTGAGCGCGGCCAGGGCGGAGTCGCTCCACGCGAGCGCAGCCCGCAACTGTCCGAGACCGTACTGCAACGTCAGCATCCAGTAGGGGAATCCGGGCTGTTGAGCGTTATAGGAGTGGGCCAGCTGCTCAAGCTGGAGCAGCTCATTGAGAAAACGGCGGCTCTTCTGTTGGAACTCCCGAATGTGGCCGACCGAGATGCCGGGCGCTGCCTGATTGCCGAAAAAGAGCTTCAACAGGAACTCGTCGCGGGGCGGATCGTCGCGAAAGGGAACGGCGAGCCATGTTCTGAGGCATTCGCGTCCGGCCGGAGTGATGGAGTAGGAGCGGCGCACCCTGCTCCCAGTGTCCGAGCCCTCGGAGACGACGAGGCTTTCGGCCACCAGGCGCTTCAGCGTCGGATAGAGCTGCCCATAGCTCTCGCCCCAGAAGAAGCCGACGGTCTGTTCGATTGTTTTGCGGATTTCGTAGCCGGATTGGTGGTCGTGGATGGCAAGAATGCCAAGGACGACATAGGCGGTTCGCTTGTGTTCCATATAGCTAAAAGATATATCTGAAAGATATATATGTCAAGAGGTCATGCTAGGATTTCGGCGAATTTCCTGTGGATTGCGGGCGGGAGGCGCAAAAACACCGCAGGAAACGGCAGGCCGCGTGGGTCGCCGGTCGGGTGCGAGGGTTCCCTTAAATTGAGGTCTTTAAGCTACTTGCCCGACTTGGCGGGAGCCGAAGCCGGCGTCGTGCCCTGCAGCACGGAGTGCGAGCCGTTTGAACGAACGAAGAGAATCGTCAGGCTGATCGAAGTGAGCATGAAGATCACGGCCGACCAGGTGGTTAGGCGGGTGAGCACGTTTGCCGCAGCGCGGGGGCCGAAGGCGGTTTGCGAGCCCTGCCCGCCAAAAGCGCCGGCGAGATCGGCCGAACGGCCCTGCTGCAGCAGAACCACGCCGATTAGAAACAGGCACACGATTACATGGAGGGCGACGACGAAGTAGACGAGAAACTGCATGCTTTTAACTGCTTTCCACGCACGCTTCCAACGGAAGCGGAAGGATTTTTGGTGCGGAGGAGGGGACTTGAACCCCTATGCCTCGCGGCGTCAGCACCTCAAGCTGGTGTGTCTGCCAATTTCACCACCTCCGCACTTGGGGTGAACTCAATGAGTATACCAAAACCTTATGCTGCTGATGGACGACGCGTCGGCGGGACGGCGATTCAGCGAGTCAGCAAGCCGGCAAGTTAGCGGGTCGGCGTGGCTGCGTCTTGATACATGCGGACAAATGGGGCGTGGAATGTGCAGGCATGGGAGCACGATTTTGGGCCGAGGGTTTCTGGAGGCCGATTGGTAGACGTACATGCGGACGATTGCGAGGTGTTCGCGGGGTGGTATGTGGGCGAAGTCGATCAAACGTCGGCGAAAATGATGGTCGTTTGCGCATTAATTGGTGGCAAAGCGGTAGAAGAGAAAAGGCAATAGGCAACAGGCAATAGCCGATGGGCGAGGGGTGCCGGAGGGTTGCGGCCGGACTTGCCGAAATGGGGGAAAGATGGCGAAAGTTGCTGGTGAAACTCAGAAAGCGCGAAGCGCGCGCGGAGCAAAGGCGCCCGCGGCGCGCAAGGCGAAGCGGGGAACGGGAACCGGGCAGGGAACGAGACCGGGGCGTGGCACGGGAACAAAGAAAGGGGGCACGCCTGAGGAGCTGAGCGGAAGTACTGCGGAGGGCGGTGCCGAGTGCCTGAAGGAGGCAGTCGACCGGGAGCTGAAGGTTAGCTTTGACAAGCTGGCGAAACTGCTGGTCAAAAAGGCCGGCACAGGCCACCTCAAGACCGTACAGCTGGTGGTGAGCCTTGCGGAGCAGCATGAGGCAAAGGAGCCGGATCACGGTCCGGTGCGAAGCCAGGCGGCCATCTGGGCTGCGGAGCCGCCGTGGGTTGATCCGCCGGATTTGGTTGATCCGCCAATGTGGGTTGATCCGGAGCAGGAGAAATTGAAGGGTGAGGAGTGTGGAATGGAGCGAGGCGGCAGGACAGCAAGTGAGCTGCCTCCCTCCGAGCCGGATTAACAGGGCGGCGCGGAAGCGCGAACGGTTGGGAGCGCGGCCCGTGAACCGCACCGGGCCGGTCCTCCGCTTCACGCCCTGGCAAGCTAGAACGGGGCACCCTCATTTTGGTTGGGGTGGGCAGGCCGCCCATTGAACCGTGACGGCACTCTGGCGGCTCGGGAACGTCCCGTCTGTCCCCGGTTTCCCCAGTAAGCTCTGCTCGCATCTTCGCTAACTGCGCTTTTGCCACTAATCCTCTTGTGGATTTCCGGCTTCCGCGTTGCCCTCTGCGGCTTCGGTTTCCATTTCAGCATCCACAAAATCGACTGCTGCGATCATAGCGGCACGCTTAATGTACCAGCGATAGCGACGAGTAGGTCGGACAGAGGCCAAACTTGGCGTGATGTCTCCAAAAACCTCATCGTCAAAGCCAACGGAGACGAGGTCGATAATCGTTGTGACCTTCTTCAGTGCCAACTCTTCCGGTATCTCTTTACTCATCAGGACAGCAACCACGTCAACCGCCCAGCCGTGAGGCAATCTTGAACGAAACGTCTCGTATGCCTGATATAGCTGCGCGCGAGAGACTTTCGAACCGGCTTTGGATTCCAACAGTACGATTCGCTGCTGCGTAATTACCCGGTACACACTATCAATTTCGCAACTGCTTCCCCTAAGCGGGTTGCGTATCATCTTGACGTTGCTTTGAAGGTGGTCGACCCTCAATCCGCCTAGCAGTTTTTGGAGGAATTTGCCCTCATTGGCATACTTCAATCCGACCTGCTCTTGCTTTGAGTTCTTCTTGTCTGACTCAGTTTCTTCTTCGATTTCTGCCAAATACTTAATGGTGCGGTCCCTGCGGCCCCTCGCCGTGATTAGTATTGCAGCCTCCCGGAATTTGGAAATCAAATCTCGCGCCCGCCATTGATTAATCGCGGTCAGCCGGTGAGCTTCAAGAGCTTCCTGCAAGAAAGTTATGATTGAAGATGCAGTCTCACCGTTCGGGTTATCCAGCTGTAATTGCGGTTGACCCTCCGGGATGGAGGCGAGAACTGCATCTAGTTGATCCCTGATACGAGCCGTTGTGAAGACTGTTGCTAAAGATTCCCAAGTGTCGGTGGCTATCGCACCATCGAGTTCTTCGACAGTCATATCCGGCTCAGATTCAGCTAGAAAACGGGGCGCGGCGCACACCGCCATCTCCTGTTTCCCAACCAGATAGGCGGATTGAAAACCCATCGTTCTGAGAGTGTGACTCCATTCACCGCCGCGCTCGGATGTAAAAGTATACGTAAAATCCTGCGGGCTGCCGAACTTCACGTTCTCCCCGAGCGTGCGCCGAGCTTCCTCTAAAGTCACATGAAGTTCTGGACATTTGTTCTCGCGCAGAGCTTCGCGGAGACCATGAATTATCTTCGGTCTCACAGCTTGAGCGAATGCTTTGCGGTACATTGTTCCGCGTTTTCTTTCCCGCGCTCCTCCACCGCAACCCACGGTTGCATGTCTGGGTCGTGCTCAGCTGCGCGATCCATTCGCTGCTGGAGTGCTTCGAAATCTCCAGTACGATCTGCTTCTTCAAGCAGGGCGACGTAATCAGCTGTTAAGAGCTGACGCAGGAGGCGGTGAAGCGGCATGGGCGATCTCGGTATCGGTCAATTCTGCTCACACGGCCTTCTAGATCGAAAGAGCTGTTAGCGACGCGATGTCTCGAAAAACGCCAAAGGTTTGCGATAGAGTTCTGCGAATATTTGCAGCTCTACAAAGTCCACCCTGCGCTCTCCGCTTTCGCACTTCGAAATGAACGACTGCGCCCTGCTCAGTTTTGCCGCTGCTTCGGCTTGAGTGAGCCCGGCTTCTTCCCTCGCACTTCTCAGGCGCTGAAGAAAAAGCTTGTATCGCCGCTGATAATCACGACTTTTCAGGGCGTCCCCTCGACCTTTGGACTGGGAGCCCTCTAAAAATACAGTCCCGTGTTCGGTTATCCCAAAATCGGATACTCTGGTCAGCTTCCGTGCTGACAACGCCAGCCTGACGAGCAGACGGCGCGGCTCCGATCTCGCCAGGAGACGCGAAGTTATTTAAAGTGGGGCTACACAGGGCAATAACGAGCTGCTGCAGCAGCCTGGTCCGAGGTGGTACCGTCAGAGGGTAAAGCAGCTATTGCCTCCCCCCGTTCTCGGGCGATGACAAGGTCCGCAAGAGCGGCGCGCAATGATCTCGCAATGGCGCGCCCTAGATGCTGCGGAACGCCATTCCCGACCAGACGAAAACCGTGCCACTTCGTTCGGTGGAACGTCATCCAGTCGGGGAAGCCCATCAGTCTGGCCCCTTCTCGGACGCTGATGACGCGGTGGCAGGAGTAGTGGATCGGCCTCACCGCCGTGTGTGAACCCATCTTTTCCCTCGTCCCAGCTCTCAAGGTATGCGAAACTCGATCCGGGTGCAGGCGGGTCTTATGGCTCGTCTCATCCTGTTCCCCATTCGCCGTCCCACGAAGTCTTTCCAGCACGTGGTCTTCGTGCAGCGTGCGAAGACAGCAATCTGTAACGAAGGGGTTCCAATCCTCACGACAAAACGCCAAATCATCGGGTTCGATGGCGTCCATCCGGGCACACTTCTGAAAAAACGAAGAGGGCCTCAGCAACCGTCTCGAAGGCAGTTCGTCTGAGTCGATGAGGAAATCAAAACCGTCGATGTCGGGCAAGTCTCCAATAGCCGCCGAGCACGTTGGGGCGAGGGGCAAATCCAGTAGCGTTCCCCGTTCGTGTTTCCCCGGAATATCGAACTCCGGAAGCGGAAACTCAAACTGGCGACTGCACCTCTTGTGGATTCCGACGAGGAACAACCGTCTGCGGTCTTGAGGTGCACCGTACCACGCAGAACTCAAAACTGCCGGAGGGGCGACTTTGTACTTTTTGGAGAGTCGCTGAATGAGTCGAGAAAGCAACGGGCCGATGGTTACGCCTTGATAGTCCGTCGACGAGGGAGCAGCGTCGAACGAGTCCAGTAAGCTTTGGATGACTTGTTTGCGCCGTCCTTTTACCGAAGGCAGACCCGACTTCAGTCGCTCCTCACAATTCGAGGTAGAAAGCACGCTAGAAGCCATCAGCGCTTCCACGAGCGACCCGAGCGCAATCATCACGACATCGTCGCCCGAGGTGTCAAGCGCAGCCTGGACTTCTTGTAGTTGGTCCGTCTCAAAGGACTCTTTGCACGCCCGCGCAATTTCATCACGAATTGCAGCTTCCGCCCCCTCCAGCATGGCACCGAGCTGCACAGTCGACGAGTGGGCAACTGCAATGTCGGCAATTTTAACCTTGGCCTCGGTTATCGCTCGACTGACGAGCTTCTTTCGGAATTGACGGTCTCGTTGGGCCCTAGCCTTTGGGGCCGACGGTAAACGCCGAACGATTGAGGTCGCGCAGGTGCCTATGCTCTTTCCCTCCCGAATCACGTATTCTGCAAAATCGGGAGGGGTTCCAATTGAAAGGAGCCCTTGGACGTTCTCCATAACAAAGAAGCTCGGCTCAATCGCCATCACCACATCGGCAAATCGAGATGTTAGAAGATTTCGCTCGTCATCTACTACGCGTTCTCCCATGAACGAGAAGCCTTGGCATGGGGGACCGCCGACGACGCCCTGAACTTCTTCCGGATCAATGCCGAAAGGTGTGCAAAGTGTGCCAACGGGGTCCTCAGCAATGCCTTCGATGGAATCTGGGACAATCTCACAGTCGGGGAAGTTTCTCTTATGCGCCTTACACGCCTGTGGATCGTTGTCGACGGCAACCGCGACTCGAAAACCAGCACTCTCGAAGCCTAGACCCAGACCACCAGCTCCAGCGAAGAGGTCGATGACAATCGGGCGCTCCGCAGTCGGATTCGCAATGAACAGCTTTTCGAGCGGGGTTCCCTTGATGAACGAGCGTGCGGATTTCGTCGGCTGCCATTCCCGCCAATGACGAAGACGCGCGAAGGTAGCTCCGGCACTTGTTAAGCTCCAGCCTTGACGGCCGGCAGCCATAACACCAAGCTCTACGCCTAAACCCAAGAAACGCTTCATGTCTGCTTGTGTTGCATGAGTAAACAGCTCTTTGGCACAGCTTTGCAGCTCCGCTTCAGAAATGGTTGATCGCGATTTGATAATCAGCCAAAGGCAATGAACGTCTCTTGGAGAAAACTCTTTCATAGGCTTTTCGTCGGTTCCTTTTCAGTCCTGTGATGGCAAAGCGAGCGAACGACACACTCGTCACATTTCGGTTGGCGCGGTAAGCAGGTTTGTTGCCCGTGCGCGACGATGTTCACATGCAGTTTGAATCTGTACCGGCCTGGGACCAAGGCTTGTAGCACGTCTTGTGCGGTGTCATGCCGAAGCCTCTTGCTCGTTATTCCCAAGTAGTGGAAAAGCCTCAATGTGTGTGTATCCACTGGAAAACTCTGCCTCCCGAGAGAGTAGAGCATTACACAGCGAGCCGTTTTGAGTCCGACGCCGGGAAGACTTGTTAAGTAAGTTTCGACATCACTATCTGCCATCACATCGAGAAATTGAAGGGATACTTCCCCCCTATCGCGCTGCACCTTTCTCAAGATGCCAAAAATCTGGGTGGTGCGAATGTTCGCAAGCCCCAGCGGCCGAATGAGCTTTCTAAAACGCGTCTTGCCGAGCTTTAAGACATCTGCCCAATCCGGACACTGGGACTTCAGCTCTTCAAACAGCGGTCCCAAAGACGCCAACCGAGTTTTTGCTGAAAGAACGATGTAAATCAACTCGTCCAGCGGATCGGCGTAATTTCCGTGAAGCGGGTCTCCGTAACGCTCCGAGAGCTTTCGGCAAAGCCTCGCCCAATCAACGGAAGAATGCTTGAACGGGCGGCCGGGTGCGGAGTTCTTCTTCATCCGATGATGTCCAGCGTGTTTCTCTGCTCAGCCCTATTCTAGTCAACTCCTGGATGTATGAAGGCGGTGATTTACGCCCGGGGTATCCGAATTTGAATTTGGAACGAGCACCCATTTCGGGAAGCTGTGGAAATTAAGCCCGAAATTCAAACGACTCCGATTGGGTTCTTCGTGGCAGCAACGATCAAGGCCGCTAGGCGATTAATTTCCATCGATGCGTTCTGCCACACTTCAGACGAGGGAGGATTCGTCATCTGGAAACCTGGAAACCCGGGGACCAGACGGGACTTTCCCGGCAGACTCCCGCGAGAGCCAAGTTTCAAAAAACAAGCTCACCTTGCCGTCCGTCCTCCGTCTGCTTTGCGGGGAGGCCCCCAAAAAACTGCCCTTCAGTTTGCGTAGAATTACCCACCGCCGGCGCACACTCCAAATAGGCGAAATCCCAAAGATCGCCTTCGGAGCTTTGCACCATGCGAAAAGTAAGGAACATCACCGTAGCCGTCGATCCCGAGCTCTACCGCCAGACGCGCCACCTCGCGGCCGAATACAATACCTCCGTCACCGATATGGTGAGGTTTCTGCTCCTGGTCATGCCCGAGGCGCTCAAAGCCGCGCGCTACCCCGGTGGCCGGCCTCAATTCGGCAACGCCGCTGCCCACGCCGCACGCGCCGCGACTGCAGCCCAAACACCAGTCCAGCTAACCGCTGCGCCCTCAATTACTTCCACCACTACTTCCGTCAACCCCCAAATTACCGCGCGCCCCAAATGTGCCCCTAACTCTTTTCCCGCCAGCCAGATAGGTCCACCCACTCCCCTCTTTTCCCCAAAAACGCCAACTCTCCTGTAAAACTGTAAACCGCACTCAAACCACTTGCTTTCAATCGCTTGCGGCGTTACAGTCAGCCGTTTTACAAATCTTGTATTTCAGTACTCCACTCATTTCAAAGACCTTACGTGCTTCCAACCTCAATCATTCCTGAATGACGAATTACCGAAATTAGAATTCGCTGACTGCCGTGCCAGCCGCTACTGCGCCGGCGGTTGTGCTCTCTGGGCTGCGCTCATCTTGGCCCGCATGCGTTTCTCGGCCTCGCCGCTCCAGTACTTGCAATCGAGCCGGATAAAGACAGAGGTGTAGGGGATGGTCATGCGCGTCTTGAGGACCAGCACCTGGAATTGCTTTCCAGCCTGATCGATGTTGGAGAGGATGGTGTCGTGCGGCAGCGATGCTACCGGGAAGTTGTGCAGCAGGTCGCCGATCTGGCGGCGATAGTTCGACGCTCCGGGCGCATCCTCATCGGGCACGAAGGGCAGCTCCGAGTCCATGTAGATGAGCGGCCGCACGTGAATGGAGGTATTGATCTCTTCGAGCACGTACTGGACGACCTCGAGCAGGTGTGCGTCGGTTTCGATGGTCTCGACGCCGGGCGAGGTCTGCAAGGGATACGCCGAATCCACAATGAGGATCCAGTTGCGATGGCCGAGGAGCGGCATCGCGGCGTTCACTTTTGCTCGCCAGGTGGGTGGCGGGTCAGGCTGCGCGGACGAAACAGTAACGGCCATGAGAGCAACGAGGAATAGAAGAATCTTGCGCATGAAGCGGGTTCCTTTCGGGCGGGCAGTGCTGCGCGGCTCGCAGAAAGTAGACGACATGCGGATTGGGATGGTCAAGGAAGGGAGCTCCGCTCGGGCCTGGTCGCGTTGTAGCCGGCCTAGTCCGGAATTACCAAGCCAGGCGAAATCACGCGCCCAGCCGCTCCATCCACGCGGCCAGCGCCCGCTGGTCATCCGTTCCGGCAGCGTGCGCGGCCTTGACGTTGGCGCGCTCCTCAGGCAGGCGATTCTGGCTGATCTTGAATTTGCCTTCGATGCGCGCGATGGGGATGCGGAAGCCGACGATGCCGGCGAGCATGGAGCGGCGATAACTTTCCGGCATGGATCGCCAGTAATCGAGAACGGCGGGCTCGTGGGTGTTGAGCAGCCCGGCAAGCAGCGCCTGTTTCCCTTTGTCGTCCTCGACCAGCGTGAGCGCCCCGTAGGCGTGCACGGCTATGTAGTTCCAGGTGGGCACGGATTTCTCTTCGACATAGAAGGTGGGCGAGACGTAGCTGTGCGGCCCGGGAAAGATGACCAGCGTCTCGCGCCCGGCGAGGGCCTGATGGTGGCGATTTGCGATTGCAAAGTGACCCTCGATGAGGCCATGCGGACCCTCGTCCCTAACAACGAGAGGGAGGTGAGTGGCGACCATGGGTACGGGCGTTTCCGATGCAACTGCCTGCGGCCCAAAGAGGATTGCAAACGAGTAGGCGCGCATGGCCTCGAGCAGAACGGCGCGATCCGTCACCTGGTTGAACTTTGGTGTGTACATGGACCTCCAATATCCTTTGGGACTTTGCGTGCGATTTGCGTGACGTGTCGAGCTCCAGAGCATCTCTTTTTGCAAAGCAGAAGAGAACGTCCCTCAGGGGCTAAAGCCCTCGTTCATTTTGCTCGGTTAATGCCTGGGATAAATCCCAGGCCTACCGCACGAAGGACTTTTTCAACAAGCTGTGAGTTCGTGCCCTTTCAGATCCGGTCTAAACCAAAGTGAGAACTGGTCTAAAAGATT
Organism: uncultured Acidobacteriaceae bacterium; assembly: GCA_963783065.1. GTDB lineage: Bacteria > Acidobacteriota > Terriglobia > Terriglobales > Acidobacteriaceae > Telmatobacter. The sequence goes on from CAWAMG010000001.1 coordinate 100,521, forward strand.
GCGGTCAGCTTCGTGAACGCGTCGAGCTCGATTAGTTGCTGGCCTTCGGGCGCTGGGGCCAGATCAGCGTGCTCGAGCACCCAGGTGTCTTTGTGGAAGAGAAAGACCGCGTGCAGGCCGGCGGCGAGGGCAGGATTGATGTCGCTCTTGATGCTGTTGCCGATCATCCAACTGGTGTGCGGAGCGAGCTCGTGCCGCTGCATGACCGCGCGATAGGTGGCCGGGTCCTTTTCGGCGACGATCTCGACGGCAGTAAAGTGCTCGGCGAGTCCGCTGCGTGCAAGCTTGTCGGCCTGCTCGGCTTGGTCGCCCTTAGTCATCAGGATGAGCCGATGCCGGAGGGCGAGGTCACTGAGCGTTTCGGCTACGCCGGGGAGAAGCTCAATCTCCTGGTCCGCGATGGTGCGCGCGAATCAGAGAATGCGCTCGGCCTTTTCTTCGGTCACAGGCTCAGGGCTGAGCCGCTCAAAGCAGGTGACGAGCGACCGCGTGAAGCTGGTGAGCCCGTAGCCATGCGCAAGGATCGTCTCGCGCTCCACCGCATTTAGCGCCTGACGGACTTCGGCCGGCGAGTACTCGCGATGATTCAAATAGCTGGTGAACGCGGCGATAGCGCGCTCAAAGTAGATGTTGTTTTCCCACAGCGTATCGTCTGCGTCGATCAGCAGGGTCTGGCCGGGAGTGACCTTGGGCATGAAGCTATCCTAACGAATTCTTCTGAGCAAAACCTGTTTGTGTTGACCGGAGAATGCGCATCGATATTCCGCGAACTCTGGCCGCGCTTCCCTGTTGGCTTGCCGCTCGGGCGCGCGCCTCATTTCACTGCGTCGCGGGCAGCGTGTATTCGAGCGTCCAGGAATGCTTGCCGTTGGCGATGGTAATCGTCATTGCGCCTGTGATCCCAGCGAGCTCGCCCGTTCCCGAACCGGGGACCACCATCACGGTAAGCTTGTAGCCGCCGTTCTCCATGACGCCCAGGTGCTGAAGTGCGAACGAACCGGTGTGTCCTGCGAGCTTTCCCGTCACCTGCTCGATGGCGACGTAGCCGGCGTTGCCCAGGGCGGGCTCTCCTGCCGCGATCATCAGGCCTTTGCCGGTGCCCTCGAGGTCGCCGTGGAACTGCTTGACGAGCGAGTAGCGGCCGATGAGGGTGCCGGCGGTGGTGTCGTCGCCGGGGAGCGGGGTGGTCTTTACATCGAAGGTTCCTTCCGCATGGCGGGTCATAACGGGGTCCTTTCGGAGCAATCTGGAGGGAGTGCCCTGCGCGATGATGGGCTGCGCGGCAAGGCACAAGCAAGCGCAGACAAGGGCAGTCCTGAGAGGATTCATCGTATTTACGATAATCCGCATTCGTCAGCTCTCGGCGGATTTTTCGTCGGGCTTCTTCTCGAAGAATGAGCCGAGCAGCAGCAGGCACGCGCCGGTGACTACGGAAGAGTCGGCCACATTGAAGTCGGGCCAGTGATAGCTGAAGATGTGCACCTCGATAAAGTCGACGACTGAGCCGTAAAGAATGCGATCGTGAAGGTTGCCGAGCGCGCCGGCAAGGATGAGCGCAAGCGCGACCGTGGTAGGGGTGAAGCGGTTTCCCATTCGCACCAGCAAGACGAGCACTACAAGCGCGGCGAGGAGCGAGAAGCTGACGAGCACCCAGCGGACAACGTGGGGCGAAGCGGTCTCGGCAAACAGCGAGAAGGCAGCGCCGTCGTTGGTCCAGTGCGTAATGCGCAGGACGCGCGGAATGATTGGGATCGCGCCGCCCATGGGAATGTGCGCTGCTACCCAGATTTTGGTGAGACGGTCGGCCAGTACGACGAGAGCGGAGATGAGGAGCAGCCAGGGGAGACGACGAGGGATGGAAAGGGTCATGCTTTTGTCGCCCTCTCGATCGACGATTGGCTAGCTTTGGTTGTTTCCCAGGTCTCAAACGCGAGACCTGGGGCACCCGGCCGGGGGATGGAAAGGCTCATGCGGCGGCCTCGGGTTGCGGCGGGGCGATGTTCATTTCTTGGAGCGCGGCCTGGCAGCGGTCGCAGACGTTCTCCCACACGCCGTAGTTGGAGACGTGGGGCATGAAATTCCAGCAGCGGGCGCATTTGGAGCCGGAGGCGGGCGAAAGAAAAACCGCGAAGTCTTCGGGTGACGATGGAGATTTGATTTTGTCTCGCATCCACGGGACCCGAGTGCGTGCCCCATTCCAAAAGGGCGACACTCGAGACATTGATCAATTCCTTCAAGCCCCCTTGATGTCGCTTCAACACATTGAAGATCGCGCCTTTTGCATAGATATCGAGGTCGGCTTCGAGGCCTTTGCCAATGGTCTTGGCCTGGCGCGCTTCTTCGAGCACAACGAGCGCCGCATCGCGTATGGCGAACAACTGCTTCCACTCATCGAGGAGTGCGGCCGGGTCTTCGGAGAAGATCTCAGACGGGGTAGGGAACTGCGCGAGATGCACGCTGGCCTCGCGGCCTTCCACCTGGGGCAGATACTCCCAGACCTCATCGGCCGTGAAGGTCAGGATGGGCGCGACGAGCCGGGTGAGCGCCTCGGTGATCTGCCAAAGTACGGTCTGTGCGGAGCGCCGCTCCTTGCTGGTGGGCGCAAAGGTGTACATGCGGTCTTTGAGCACGTCGAGGTAAAACGAGCTGAGGTCTACAATCGCGAACTCGTTGACGGCTTGATAGACGCGATGGAATTCGAAGGCCTCATACCAGCCGCGAATCTTTTCGGTGAGCTCGCGCGTGCGAGCCAGCATGTATCGGTCGAGGGGCAGAAGCTCCGACTTCCGCCACGCGATGCTCGGCCGGAACAAATCCGTTGAGATTTCCGAGCAGGAAGCGGAAGGTGTTGCGCAGCTTGCGATAGAGATCGGCGCAGCGCTGCATCAGGTTCTCGCTGGCGGCCATGTCTTCGCGGAAATCGATGGACGCAACCCACAGTCGAACGATCTCGCCGCCCAGCCGGTCGGCGATGTCCACAGGGTCGACGCCGTTGCCCAGGCTCTTGCTCATGGCGCGGCCCTGCTCGTCGAGCGTCCAGCCCACTGTGCCGCAATGCGAGTAGGGTGCGCGGCCGCGCAGCGCCACGGAGGTCAGCAGGGAAGAGTGGAACCAGCCGCGGTGCTGATCGCCGCCTTCGAGATAAAGGCACTTCGTGCCGTTGCCGTTCTGAAAGTCAGTGTAGATGTCTTTCAGGTCGGGATCGGTTTCGCAAACGGCATACCAACTGACGCCGGAGTCGAACCAGACGTCGAGAATGTCGGTCTCCTTGCGGAACTTCTCGCCGCCGCAGTGCGCGCAGGCCGCGTTTTTCGGCAGCATGGCGTCGCCCGCAGCGGTGTGCCAGGCTTCTGCGCCCTCGCGATTGAAGAGGTCGACAATGGCGCGGTTCAGCGCGGCGTCGAGGATGGGCTGATTGCACCCGTCGCACAGGAACACAGCGATGGGAACGCCCCAGATGCGCTGCCGGCTGATGCACCAATCCGGCCGCGTAGCGATCATATTGGTGATGCGCTCTTTGCCCCAGCTCGGATCCCAGATCACCTTGTCGATTTCTTCGATAGTGAGCTGCCGGTAGGAGGTCTTCGATCCATCCTGGCGCTCGACCTGTGTCTCAAGATTGATGAACCACTGCTCGGTGGCGCGGAAAATCACAGGCTTGTGGCAGCGCCAGCAATGCGGATAGGAGTGGTGAAGATCGGCCGAGGCCATCAGTGCGCCGGACTCTTCGAGCATGGCAACGATGATGGGGTTTGCAGCCCACACCTTTTTGCCCTCAAACGGCGGCGGCGCGGCGAGCGGCCACGCGTCGGGGTCAACGTGGATGAGCCCGGCAGGCGTCAACGCGGCAGGTTGGGATCGAGGCCGTATTTCTGGCCGGTATAGAAGTCATCCGCGCCATGGGACGGCGCTGTATGCACCGCGCCGGTGCCGGTGTCGGCCGTAACGTAGGTGGCCAGCACGCCCAGGATGCTGCGATCGAGGAACGGATGCTGGAAGGTCTGGCGCTCGAGCGCCGCACCCTTGAATCGTGCCAGTTCTTTCGCTTCGTCGAGGATGCAGGCGGGTTTTACCTGCAGCGGCCAGCGCCTCGGCCACGATGTAGACCTTGCCGTCGGTGTTTTCGAGGGCGACGTAGTCAAAGTCCGGATGAAAGGCGACGGCCAGCGACGCCGGTAGCGTCCAGGGGGTGGTGGTCCAGATGATGGTGAAGACTTCGCGGCCTGCCAAAGCTGGATCGATTGTCTCGGGGTCTGAGGTCAGGCGGTAGCGCACATAGACCGACGGGCTGGTGTGCTCTTCATACTCCACTTCGGCCTCGGCGAGCGCCGTGCGGTCGTGGATGCACCAGTAGACCGGCTTGAGCCCGCGATAAACGAAGCCCTTCTCTAGAAAGCCGTAGAAAACCTCGAGCGTGCGCGCTTCGTAGTCGCGCGCCATCGTCTTGTAGGGCTTGTTCCAACGTCCGAAGCAGCCGATGCGCTCAAACTGCGAGGTCTGCAGGTCGACGTACTTCTGCGCATAGGCGCGGCAGGCCTCGAGCACCTCGGGCACCGGCATTTCAAGCTTCTTGCGGCCCAGCTGTTCGTCGACCTTGATCTCGATGGGCAGGCCGTGGCAGTCGTATCCGGGAACATACGGCGCGTCGAAGCCAGCCATCGTCTTCGACTTCACCACGAAGTCTTTCAGGCCCTTGTTGAGCGCATGGCCAAGGTGGAGCGGCCCGTTGGCATAGGGAGGTCCGTCGTGGAGCAGGTAAGCAGGCCTCCCGCGGCCAGCCTCGCGCAGCTCTTGATAGAGCCCGAGCGCGGCCCAGCGCTGGAGGCGAAGTGGCTCATTCTGAGGCAGATTGGCCTTCATTGGAAAGGCGGTTTGAGGGAGCGTAAGGGTCGCCTTCAACTCGGGCGCTGCGGACATCTGTTCTCCTGGTGATGACCTTGGTTTGAATCTTGGTTTCAAACGAAGTGAATCATTTGTTAGTGTAAATGGGGCAGCCACGAAATCCGGGGTAACCAGTCCGCCCGCAGGTCGTCTATTGTCTATGGGAACTGTCTACCCGAAGAAAGGGCTGAGTTTAGTGTCGAGCGGCGGCATATCCGAGACAATTCCGGCCCCTGTCGCGCATAATGGGAGAACGGGTTCAGAAGAAGGCAGGCTCCCTTCGGACAGCGGCCCCCAGCGGCATGAGGCGAACGAGCCAGCAGCAACTATGGCAAACGATTTGCAGGTTTCTCAAACCGACTCGCAGTCGACAGCGGCTCTCACCGGCGGCCCCAGGCTCGACGCCCTTCTCGGCAAGGCATTTGTAGAGAAGCCGATCTGGGTGGATCTCTATGAGAACATCCACGACGTCTTTTTCCCGGTAAAGCTACCGCCGCTCGAGCTTACATCCAAGCCGATCCCCGTGCCGGATCGCATGGAGGTCAAGGCCAACCCCTGGGCCATCGGCTTCTCGACGACGTTAAATGTAGCCGTCCTCTGCTTTCTGATTTTCTTTGGCGTGAAGAAGATTATTGACAAAAGCCAAGGCGGATGTTACGCCGATCGACATCAGCGACATCAATCTAAAGGCGCCCAAGATGAAGGACAACGCCGGCGGCGGCGGCGGGGGCGGCAACCAGAGCATTGTGGATCCGATCAAGGGCAAGCTCCCGCAGAAGATGAAGGACCCCGTCACCCCTCCCAACCCGCCGGTGGAGCAGCCCAAGCTGGCGGCGATAGCCGGCTATCGAAGTTCAGCAGAACATCCAGCTACCTGACAATCCGATGATGCAGAACATCGGCGTGAAAAACTCGGCAAACGTTTCGCTTTACACCGGGGGCCAGGGCTCCGGCGGCGGGATGGGCTCGGGCCGCGGCGGCGGCATGGGGTCAGGCAACGGGAACGGCTTCGGGCCGGGCGAAGGCGGTAACGCAGGCGGCGGGCTCTACAAGATCGGCGGCGGCGTCTCGGCCCCGGTCCCTTTGAACTCAGTTGAGGCGGAGTTCTCTGACGAAGCCCGGCGCGCCAAGTACCAGGGCGTCTGCCTGATTTCGCTGATTGTCGATGTCCACGGCGACCCGCAGAATCCCAAAGTCGTTCGAGCGCTGGGCATGGGGCTCGATGAGAAGGCTCTGGAGGCAGTCAGGAAGTACAAGTTCAAACCGGCCATGAAGGACGGTAAGACGCCTGTTCCGGTGATGATTACAGTCGAGGTCAACTTCCGGCTCTATTAATCCCAAGTTCTGGGGGTCGATTTCAACAGTTCAAATGGGCGTCCGCAAGTGCGGGCGCCTTTTGCGTGGTTGCCTGCAATTGCCGCGGGAAAATCGCAAGCCGGAGAGACAGGCAAGCGGGCGCGGGCATAAGCTTTCAAATAGGTATGGGCATCTCGCACACACGTTTCGGCATCTCATCTGCAGCATCCCCAGATTCGTTCGCGGTCAATTGTGAAAGGGAGGAATTCAGTTGATGCGTCCCTTGTTTGCGATCGTCCTCTCAGCAGCCTCCTTTGCAATTCCGCTCAGCTCACAAACCAGTCAGCCTACAGCTACCGCTTCGGATACGACGCTCAAAATCAACAGCCGGGCTGTGCTGGTGGATGTGATTGTGACGGATCGAAGCGGTAAGCCGGTGACCGGCCTGAAACAGGATTCCTTTACCGTCAACGAACAGGGGAAACCTCAGACCATCAGCTTCTTTGAAGAGCACATCGGCGCTCAGCAGGGGCCACCCAAAGAGATGCCCAAGCTTCCGCCCGATGTTTTTTCGAACTTCTCGCCGTTTCCTGATCCGCCGGCCGTCAATGTTTTGCTGCTCGATTCACTCAACACGCAAATGGAGAACCAGCAGTATGTTCACAAGCAGGCCCTGAGTTTCCTCAAGACGGCTAAGCCTGGCACTCGCATGGCCATCTTCACGATGGGACTGGGGCTGCATTATGTGCAAGGGTTTACCGACGACCCCACGCTGCTGCTTGCTGCCCTCAACAAAAAACAGAACAACGAGGTTCAATCCTCGGTACTGCTCCAGAGCCAGGGCGAGGGCAATTCTAATCAGGCTCTGGTTGGAATGATGAGCTCGATTGCGAACTCCGCAGGAGGGGTGACTTCAACCGCCGCTCAGCCAGCCATGATTTTTGCAATGCAGAACTTTATGGACGAGACCGCTGCTGCGAATACTGCCGACAGGTCGCTGCGCACCCTGGAAAACCTGCAACAGTTGGCCACATTTCTGAATGGCTTTCCGGGACGCAAGAACGTGATCTGGTTTTCAGAATCTTTCCCCTTGACCCGGCAGCGCGATTTAGATCCGCAAATTGCCAACAAACTGAACGGGACGATGGCGATGCTTGCCGCGGCGCGCGTGGCCCTTTATCCGGTGAATTCGCAGGGATTGAAGACGGCCACCTTTTACCAGGCGGACAATAAGCTGGATTCCTCCATCTCTGCCCCATCCCAGATCATCGGCGTTGACAACGCGCCAGGAGGCAGCGCCGCGAGCGTTGCAGCTTCGTTACCGTCGTCTGATAGAGCGGGAGATCAGCCGCAACCGCCGATTAAGCCGGGGTCGCAAGTGGGAAGCATTCAGCAGGAAGACCGGGACCGATCCACGGCGCGATACACCGAGGAAGAACTCGCGAAAGAGACGGGCGGAAAAGCGTTTGAGGAGACCAATGACCTGGCCCGGGTGATCGACGACATTACCTCTTCGAGCGCCAGTTTCTACACGCTCTCGTATGTGCCCTCGGACGAGAAGATGGACGGAAGATTTCGCAAGATTGAAGTGAAAGTCGCCGGTGGCCACTATAACCTCTCCTACCGTACTGGTTACCCGGCAAGCGATGAAGCGCTGCCTGGCTCCTCGCTGGCAACGCGCGCCCAGGAGATCCAGAAACTTACCGCACAGAACCCAAAAGCTGTCGATCCGCTGCTTCCCTTCATGGACCTGGGCATGCCCCAATCGGAGCAGATCCTCTACAAAGTGAAGATTCAGCCGGCCGCGCCCGGAACAGTGCCCGCGGCGGCAGAACCGGGTGGGAGGAAAGGCAACGGGCAAGGCTATGCCGTGGACTTCGCCATCGATCTTAAGGACCTGGACCTCAAGCTGGACTCCAACGGGCTGCATAAGGGAGTTGTCAACGTTTCGCTGATTGCGTACGACCGCTACGGGAAAATTGGCAGCCGCCAGGATTTCCTGGTGCCCCTGAACCTCAAGCCCGATGTATATGCGATCTCCCAGCAGGCGGGTGTTCAGTTGCATACCGACATCGGAGTGCCCAACGGGCAGTACTGGCTGCGCGCCGGTGTGTTTGACAGGGGATCGGGCAAAGTCGGGACGATGGAGGTTGCGCTGAACTCCGTTGTTCCGTTGTCTGACGCGGCGATGACAAATGGAACAATAGGAACGATTGGAAGCGGGAATGCAAAGACGCCTGTCCTTGTTCCTCCTGCCGAGGCCGCCTCGCACTTCCGCGCTGTCGAGGTCACAGTGGAGCAACTGGAGCATACCCTTGTAGACGCAAACGCAAAGCGGGATCAAGATCTGGCAAAAAAGCTCGGTGGCTTGCAACTGAGCGAGCGTCTTAGCTCGCCTAGACTTGCAAAGCTCGAGGCAGGGTTGCCGGGTGAAAAATCCCGCATGGCGCTGCTGGCCTTGGCAGACGCTTCAGCTTTTCTCCAACTTCCCGCGGCGGAGATGCCGGCCACTCCTCCACCGGACTTAGCCACGCAGAATCAGATCCTGGCGAATGCTGCCGAAAATCTGGCGGCCTCCATCCCAAAGCTGCCTGACTTCTTTGCCCAGCAAACAACCACCCGCTTTCACGACATGAAGGTATCGCATCCTGCTGCGACGAAAGCGCCTGTCGTTCTGGAACATCAGGCCTTTCAACCGCTGGACAGTTACAGCGACATCATCTACTACCGGAGCGGTGCAGAAGCGGAGGAACCAAACTCGAACCAGACGACCGTCAAGTCCACGTCGAGGAATGGGCTTGTGAACTGGGGTGTCTTCGGCCAACTGCAGCGCATCGTAGTGACGGATATTTACAAAGGGAAGATGGAGTGGAGCCATTGGGAGCAGCGTGCGACTGGCCCAATAGCAGTCTTTCGGTATTTCATCCCAAAGGAAGAATCGAACTACGTCGTAAATTACTGTTGCTTTACCCTGCTGAATCAGCCACCGCATAACTTTCAATCTGTACCGCCGTTTCACGGAGAGATTGCCATCGATCCTGTCACAGGAGCGGTTGACCGCCTGGTGGTTATTACCGAGCTGTCGCCTTCTGACCCAATCCTTCAGGCGAAGATCATGGTGGAATACGAACAGATAGCAATCGGCGGAAAAAAGTATGTCTGCCCCCGCAAGAGCGTTACGATCACCACTGCAGTGGCCCAGGCATTTCATGAAAACTGTTGGGGCGCTGTAAGCGTGACCAGCAACTGCATCCAACCAATGCCGGACAGGGCAAAAGATACGGCGATCAACGACACGGTTTTTGACTCGTATCACGTCTTTCGTTCAGAGGTGCGGATGCTGCCTGCGGGAAGCACAGACCAGGAGCCGAAGCCGTCCACGAACAACCCAGCGCCGCTGACGCCTTGAAGCGGGTTTGCGAGAGACGGGTGAGGGCGCCCAATTCTCGCGATTCCCACACGGCGTTCTTCTTGAGCGGCCCTTGTTCGTGCCGTGATACTCTTCGCTGTTCGAATTCTGGAGGAGTTGGTCATGGGCCTGGTGCACAAGTGCAATCGATACTTGCTCGGCGCGCTTTTTGCGTTCGCCATTTTTGCTTTCCTTGCGCAGTGTGCCAAAGCGCAGGCGACGCCGGCTGAGGGCGCGGTTGCGCGGACTGCACCAGGACAGGCGGACTACCCTTTCCGCGATGCCAAGCTGAGCGACGACCAGCGCATCGCCGATCTGCTGGGCCGGCTCACGCTGGATGAGAAGGTGAGCCTGATGTCGGGATCTCCGAAGATTCCGCGCCTGGGCCTCGTGCTCTCCAGTCAGGTGGAGGGGCTGCATGGCCTGGCGCTCGGCGGGCCCGGCGGATGGGGCGGCCGCGGCCGTCAGCCGCTGCCTACGACGACCTTTCCGCAGGAGAAGGGACTCGGCGCGACATGGGATACCGAGCTGCTTACAAAGATTGGCGCGCTCGAAGGGTACGAAGCGCGCTTCGACTACCAGAGCCCCACATACAGCCGCGGCGGCGTGGTGATTCGCGCTCCTAATGCCGACCTGAGCCGCGATCCGCGCTGGGGGCGCACAGAAGAGTCGATGGGCGAGGACCCTTACCTGGTGGGCACGCTGACCGTGGCATTTGCGCGGGGGCTGCAGGGGCCCGATCCGAAGCACTGGCAGGCCGCCTCGCTGATGAAGCACTTCATGGCCAACGAGAACGAGGACGGCCGCACACGCACCTCCTCCGACTTCGATGAGCGGCTGTTCCGCGAGTACTACTCGGTGCCATTTCGCATGGGATTTGAGGAAGGCGGCTCGCGCGCGGTGATGGCCTCGTACAACGCATGGAACGGCACGCCGATGACGGTGAATCCCGTGCTCAAGGACGTGATGATCCGCGAGTGGGGGAACGACGGCCTGATCTGCACCGACGGCGGGGCGCTGACTCTGCTGGTGACTGGGCACCATGCCTTCCCTGACAAGGAGCATGCCGCTGCGGCCAGCGTGAAGGCAGGCATCAACTACTTCCTCGACACCTACCAGCCCGATTTAAACAAGGCACTCAAAGATAAGCTGGTGAGCGAAGCCGAACTCGACGGTGTGCTCAAAAACCTGCTGCGCATGTATATTCACCTTGGTGAACTGGACGCGCCGGGTGCGGATCCCTACGCCAACATTGGTGTGGAAACTGGCGGTGAGTTGCCGCCATGGGAGCGCGAGTCGAGCAAAGCGCTTGCACGGCTCGCCACGGACGAATCGATTGTGCTCTTGAAGAACGAAGGCGACCTCTTGCCGATCGACCGGAACAAGGTGAAGACAATAGCCGTGATCGGCCAGTGGACGGACGAAGTCTTGCAGGACTGGTATAGCGGGACCTATCCGTATGGAGTGAGCATCCTCGAAGGCGTATCCGAAGCGGCTGGGAAAAGTGTGAAGATTCTTTTTGCAGACGGCACGAACGCGGCCGAAACGGCCGAGTTGGCGAAGAAGGCCGATGTGGCGATTGTGGTTGTCGGCAACCATCCCACATGCAACGCGGGGTGGGACCAGTGCCCGATGAAGTCAAACGGCAAAGAGGATGTTGACCGCAAGACCATCGTGCTTGAGCAGGAAGAGCTGGTGAAGCAAGTCTTCGCCGCAAATCCAAAGACAGTCGAAGTGCTGCGCTCAAGCTTCCCCTACGCCATCGTCTGGAGCCAGGAACACGTGCCCGCAATCGTTCACATGACGCACAACAGCCAGGAAGAGGGTCACGGGCTGGCCGACGTGCTCTTCGGCGCATACTCGCCTGCCGGGCGCCTGACGCAGACATGGCCTACGGGCGACGAACAACTGCTGCCCATTCTCGACTACAACCTGCTGCACGGGCGGACGTATCTTTACTCCAAGGACAAGCCGCTGTACGCGTTTGGATTTGGCCTGAGCTACACGACGTTCAAATATGAGAGCCTGGATTTGAGTGCGACCGGTGTTGAAGCCGACGGTACGGTGCAGGCCACGGTCCGTTTGCGAAACACGGGCAAGCGCGCGAGCGACGAGGTTGTCGAACTTTATGTGCAGCATCTCGGGTCGGCTGTGCCGAGGCCGATCGAAGAGCTGAAGGGCTTCAAACGTGTTCACATTGCGGCAGGGGCGGAGCAGGCTGTGACATTCGACCTGAAGCCGCACGATTTGGCTTACTGGGACGCCGCTGCGCACGCATGGAAGATTGAAAAGGAACGGGTGCGGGTGCTGGCAGGCGGCTCGAGCGACAATCTGCCAGTGAGCGCTCAAGTCAGCGTGGAGAGCGCTGGCGAGTACAAACCGTAATGGCCGACTCCTGACGCAGAGCAATCAGATTCGGTCGTAGAGCCGCCCTTGACGGAGGGCTGGGCTGACGGTGGCGCTCTTGATGGCGCGCGTTACATTCTGGTGCCAAGCCTTGTCGCGCCACATGCCGACAAACTGCGGGCCGCAGAAGTTGCTGCTCGCGATGGCCAGCCATTGGCCGGAGGTTGCAGCCCGTTGCGCGCCCAGCGCGCAGAGATCCTTCACCCAATCCCACTTGAGCAGCGGCCAGTCCTTGTAGTCGACGATGGCCCAGCACTCTGTGGTGACGAGAGGCTTGCTCAGCTTGGCCGATACAGCGGCAAGCCGATCGATCTTGCTCTTTAGAAGGTCTTGCCAGTACTGCGGGCGAGCACGATAGGTCGTTTCCGCCTTGAGGCTCAAGTTCGTATAGCCCTTCGGATCGAAGCGTTCATAGGCATAGCCGACCAGCTTGTAGAACTCGCCGTCATTCTCCTGGGTCATCCATACATGGGGGTCGAACAGGTCAAAGTCGGTCAAATCGTGTTCAAGATAGTTCTCGACCCGGCCGGAGCTGCACGAGAAGAACAAAGGCATCTTTGGGAAGTGTGCGCGGACCAGAGCGATTGCGCGGTGCATGAATTCGAGCGATGCGGGGTGATCCCATTCGCCAAACTCCAAATGAGGCTTCATGAACGGCGCCCACGCGTCGCCGGGCCATTCGTTGCATAGGTCGGTGTAAAGAATGGAGTCGAGAAGTCCGGCTCCATCGATCAATTCAAGAGTCTTGATCCATTGCGCGGCCATTACATCCGGGCCAGAGATGGTCATGCGCGTGTTGTCCTCATCCTGGCGGTACCAGGTTGAAAGGCCAACCATGACTCGACGCGCGCGGCATTTGCCGATGAACTCGAAAAGCGCCGGCAAGAGCACGATTCGGTTTACATCGGGCGAACCCCACATCTGTGTATTCCATTCGGGCAGGAGCGTCCAGGTCTTGTGAGCGTCGGTGGCCAGCAGGTGTGGAAAGGGATCGATGCGCACTGCGTTGTAGCCGCGCTCAACAAGCTCGTCGAGCGCGCGGTCCCAGTCTTCAAACCCCGCTCCATCCCAGCGGCGCTCGATCCAGGAAAACTCCCACATGGTGATTGCGCGCGGATGTTTCGGGCTTCCGGGAACGTGCTGTTCTGCGCCAGGAGACGGATTTTCACCGGCGGACAGGCTCGGAAATGACAAGCCTGAGAGTGCAGCGCAGGCCACACCTTGAAGAAACGTCTTACGATTCATCGCTGCCCCCAATGAGTTCAACCGGCGAGCCTCAGTTCTGCTTGCAATGACGATACAACCTGGCAAGGGTGCGCAAGCAGGCCGCCAATTGAAAAAGCCATCCGGGATCAACCCGGATGGCCTCTCAACTTGATTGGAATTTGTATTATGGTGCGCCCGGAGAGATTCGAACTCCCGGCCTTCTGGTTCGTAGCCAGACGCTCTATCCAGCTGAGCTACGGGCGCCTAGAGGATTTCCCTCGAAACCTCATCCAGATTAACAGGGATTTTGCGCGGGTGCAATCGCGCGGATATTATGCTGCCGGTGCTGCCTCGGGGACGGGCTGCGGAGGGATGAGCGACAGCTCGGCCTCGACATCCAATCCCGACTCACGAACCAGGCTCGCGACCGCAGCTGCTGTCAGCCGAGTGGCATCGTATTCGATTCGCAGCGTGCGCGCCTCGCGGTCAAAGCACAACTTCCTGATCCCGTAAACGTCCTTGGTGCTGGCAAGCGCAAAGACCGCAGCCTCCGTGGGAGGGGTCGCGTATTTGAACAGAATCTCCACCGTGGTCATAGGTTGATGATACCAAGCGGCAGTGCTCGACGGGCGCAGTTCAGGCGGATGGAGCGAGCCCGCCGATTTACCTGAGCCAAAACCCTTACCGATCCTGATCGGTCCTTAGCGGTGCGTGCAGTATCATGGCGCAACCGTGTCTTCCCGAGATCAGATTCCAGCCGCTCCCGCCCAGGCGACCGAAGCCCCGCCGCCGGTCGCGCATGCTCGCGACGGCTCAATGGTTCGCGATTCGATCGATGAAGTCGAGAGCCTGCCGCGCCTTTTTCTCTTCGGCATGCAGCATGTGCTGGTTATGTACGCGGGAACGGTTGCGGTTCCGCTCATCCTAGGGGCTGCACTTCATCTCACGCCGGTCCAGGTGATCGCGCTGATTAGCGCCGACCTGTTCACCTCGGGTCTCGCAACGCTGCTGCAAACCATCGGCTGGTGGAAGTTTGGGGCGCGGCTGCCGCTGATTCAGGGCTGCTCGTTTATCTGCGTAGCGCCGATGATTTTGATTGGCCGCAGCTACGGCATCCCGACGATGTATGGCTCGGTGATGGCCTGCGGAGTTTTCCTTATTTTGGCTGGGCCGCTGTTCAGCAAAATGCTCCGGCTGTTTCCGCCCGTGGTGATCGGCTGCGTTATCACCGTCATCGGCCTAACGCTCATCCCCATCGCCGGCAACTGGCTGGGCGGCGGCGACACAAGCTCGCCCGACTTCGGTAATCCGCGGGCGATCGCCTTGGGGTTCGGCACGATCGTAATCATCCTCATCATTCAGCGATTCGCCAGGGGACTTTGGGCCAATCTGAGCGTTCTGATGGGCCTGATTGCCGGGACCGCGATGGCCGCGATAGCCGGGCAAACCAGATTTGATCAGGTCGGCGTGACGCCGTGGTTTGCTTTCGCGCACCCGATGTTGTTCGGAACGCCGCGCTTCGCCCTGCTGCCCTCGCTGATTCTCTGCTTTGGCATGCTCGTGGTGATGACGGAGACGACCGGAAACTGCCTGGCAATCGGTGAGATTGCCGGGCGGCGAATTGAGCGGGCTACATTGACCGCAGCCTTCCGCGCCGACGGATTGTCGACGATCCTCGGCGGTTTCTTCAACAGCTTTCCCTACAATGCATATTCGCAAAACACCGGCCTGCTTTCGCTGTCGAAGGTCAGGAGCCGTTATGCAGTGGCGGCCGCGGGTGCGATTCTGGTGGTGCTGGGGTTGTTGCCCAAGCTCGCAGCGGTGATTGCAGCTATTCCGCGTCCCGTGCTTGGCGGCGCAAGCCTGGTCATGTTTGGCATGACGGCTACAGCCGGAATCGAAGAGCTCACGCGGGTGCGCTTTGCGGGGACAGCAAATGGACTCGTGGTTGCGATCTCGCTTAGCATGGGCATGCTGCCCATCGCAACGCCGGGCCTGTTTGCGCAGGCACCAGAGGCAGCCAAACTCTTCCTGAACAGTGGAATTTTTCTCACAGCCTTTACTGCCGTGGTGCTCAACCTGGTTTTTAATGGGCTCAGAGCGCAGGAGTCGTGACCATGCCTGTTGACGGCCATTCAAGCCCTCGTTTTTCCAGTGAAGACGAGTGCTACCTTCGCCGCGCGATTGAACTCGCCGCGGAGGCGCGTGCTGCGGGGCGGCATCCCTTCGGCTCGCTCATCGTCAACGCTTCCGGTGCGGTGATCGTGGAGTCGCGCAACAACGCGGTCCGTCCCGCCGGTGAGCCGACCCAGCACGCCGAAATGCTGGCTTGCTCGGCGGCAGGGAAGCTCGCTTCAGAGGAGGAGCTTGCGGGGTCGACGCTTTACACCAGCACAGAGCCATGCGCCATGTGCGCAGGGGCGATCTACTGGAGCGGCATCGGGCGCGTGGTCTTCGCGCTGACCGAGAAGGGTCTGCTGCGCTATACCGGAAGCCACGCGGAGAACCCCACGCTTGACCTTCCGTGCCGTGAAGTTTTCGCGCGGGGGCAGCGGACCGTGGTGGTCGAGGGGCCGTTTCTTGAAGAGGAAGCCGGTAAGGTGCATGAAGGCTTCTGGATGCGCGGCTGATCTCGACCCGGAAGTGATCTGGACCGGCGCCCGATCCGAAACACGCATGATCTCGCCCGTGCGGTATTCTGTGTGCGTTCGCCACAATGAAGCGCCACGTGCTCATCTACGGTTTAGTCGGCGGTGTGCTCATAGCCGCGCTCAACCTCATAGAGTATCGCTACCTGGTCATTGAGCACTCCGTGGAGATCTACGGCGGCCTCATTGCGGCGGTCTTCTCCGCCTTCGGCATCTGGCTGGGCCTGCGGATCACCGCCCGCCGGCGGCCTGCGGAAGCCGAAGCGAGCGCCGAAACAACGGAGGTCGCAAGAACGGTGTCCGGTCAGCCGTTTCTGGCGGACGAGAAGCGCCGCGAAGAGCTGCGGATCACGCCGCGCGAGCTTGAGATTCTCAACCTGATCGCACAGGGCATGAGTAACCGCGAGATCGCCGACAGACTCTTCGTCAGCGAGAACACCGTGAAGACTCACTCGAGCCGAGTGTTTGACAAACTTGGGGCAAAGCGTCGCACACAGGCCGTGCAAATGGGCAAGGAGTTCGGTCTGTTGCCTTAAACGGTCGCTCGAATGGATGATTTCTGGCTCTTCCGGGCAAAATCACCCGAAAGCATGACGACACAGGAGCCCGCTTTCGCGCTATTGTCGCTCAGGTTTCACGACTTTTCCTCGAGAGGTTACCATGCGCAAAACCGTTCTCACCTTCGGACTCATCTCCGGCGTCATCATCTCCGTTCTCATGGACGGCTCTTTGCTGATCGCCGACAAGATCGGTTCCAGCCATAGCATGCTTCTGGGCTACACCGTGATGGTGGCGTCGTTCCTGCTGGTCTACTTCGGCATCCGCAGTTACCGCGACAACACACTGGCCGGCCAAATCTCCTTCGGGCGCGCCTTCGCCTGCGGCATCCTGATCGCCCTCATTACCACTGTTTGCTACGTCGCCACGTGGGAGGTGCTCTACTTCAACTTCATGCCCCACTTCATGGACAGCTACTTCGCCGCGCAGATTCACGGAGTGCAGGCCGCCGGACTTGACCCCGCCACCACCGCCGCGAAGATCGCTACCATACAGCACTCCCAGCAGCTCTATCAAAACCCGCTCGTCAACATCGCCTACACCATCATCGAGCCTCTGCCGGTCGGCCTTCTCATTACTCTCATCTCCGCCGCGATGCTGCGCAGGAAGACGCGCGTTCCGGTTGCCGCCTAGGCCGGGCAAGCGCTCCTGCGCTTCCTGAGGCGGCGCCTCGCAGCTTGGCGAAGAAAGTAGCCTTCTGATGCCCTGCACAGGGCGCTACTCTAGTTCTGCCGATAGCGCCCTTCGAGTGAACAACTAGCCCAGGTAGTCCGCCCATATCTTCCTTCATAACTCACTCGGCCGCCAGTTGTGATTTGAATCACCGTCTTGTTTAGGCAAGGTTAACGGCCATACTCAATAGCATGGTAAGTCAATCACCACATGCGTCTTCGTCACTCACTCGATTGTAACTTGTGATCTAAATCACCGTACCTTACGGAAAGATTAACCCTCACCTTGCAGCGCGGCCATTTGTGATAGCTAACTACTGTTGAGCGGCCTCCCAAATGAAACTTGCGAAACTGTCATGAAATCACACTTATTCACTTGACATTTTCGCTTCCCCCCCCCCATAATTCGAATCAAAATCATGTACTGGTGTTGCTCGATCGATCTTCAGACGGTAAGTCGTTCCGCTAGAAGCCGAGTCATCAGCACGCTGGCTCCGCACTCTTAGCCAGGGATTGCAACCAGCGATTCCGGAGGTGGGATGAAGCACCTCGATAAAATCGCAAACCTTGCAGTCATCGTCGGGGTTATTGTTTTCCTCGTCTTGGTTTACCGAGGCGAATTTGGAAGACAAATGGCACCGGAAAGTGCGCCGCAGAATATTGTCGGAGAAACAGTGAGTTTGCCCGGCATAAAGCTTCCCAGGGACCGAAACACACTTATACTTGCAGTCTCCGCGACTTGCCACTTCTGCAAGGAGAGCGTTCCTTTCTACAAGCAGATCGAGAAGGATTCGGCCGGCAGGCTGAATATTGTCGCCGTCCTTCCTCAGCCCATGGACGAAGCACAGAAGTTCCTACGCGACGAAGGCCTTGAGACGAACCAGGTTGTAAGTGCAAGGCTTGACGTCATAGGCGTACGCGGCACTCCGACCGTCTTGTTGGTCGACGCAAACGGCAAAGTCAAGCATGCCTGGAAGGGGACGCTCGACGAGAAGGGGCAGCAGGATTTACTGGCGATTGCGCTGCCGGGCCCTTAAAGCTAGCGAAGACTGCCGTCCGCGACAAAAACAATGGACGACACAGAAAAATGGAGGTGAAGAAAATGAAGTCGGTTTTCAAATTGATGTTTTTCGCTCTGCTCATCGGGGCGGCGCTTACCCTGCCAACTCGTGTCCGCGCATCTGGTACGGACTATGATTGCAACGGGCAATTGTTCGGCCAATGCATCGGGAACCTGAACCAATGGATGGGGCAGTGTGCGTACGGCTGCACCTACGATAACGGCGGTCCGGGGGGCAGTCAGTATTGCTTTCAAGTGCCTTATTATGATTGTGAGATTTACCCTGGGAATCAATGGTATTGCGTTTCCGCGAACGATAACGAGTGCTGGGACACATCAAGCAGCGGCGGGAGCTGCCTTCAAGGCTGCGTCAACACATACACCGAGCAGTACAACGAGTGCGTCTCCGAGTACTGTACGCAAGAGTAACCTTCTACAGGAGGGCGGGCAGGGGAGGCGAGCCCACCCCTGCTCGCCTCGAATTACGAGGCCCCGCGATGAAATCTGCTTGCCTCATTTTTTCCCTTCTTTTGCTCCCGAGTCAGGTCCTTCGTCCGCGGACTTCCATATCTCCGCAGTCTCCGTCCATCGAACCGAAGACCGCGTTCGAGTGGTTCGCGCGGGCAAGGGATCAAATGAATATCCGGTTGCCCGGCTCGGCCCCGTTCCACATGAAAGTCACCTTTCACGCGTTTCCCGGCATCGAGTACACGCGAAAGGGCGAAAGTCCCGAGATTATTACAGGGGACGGAGCTTACGAGGAGACCTGGGTGGCTCCCCACCAGTGGCGCAGAGAGGTGACGCTTGCGGACTACCACGCTGTTGAGGTCGAGTCGGACCACGGCCGCCGATTCCGAGCCTCGACCGACTACGAGCCAGGCCGCATGCTTATGCTCATGAACGCCCTGCTCGAGCCCGTTCCGCGCAACCTCGCTTCAAGCGACTACAAGCAGGACCGGGCAGCCAGGGGTTGGAAGGTCGATCATGCTGCGAATGCTGATGCCTCGCTGGTCAGAATCGGGCGTGGCGATTGGACTTACGGCTCAGCCAGATTCAGCGACAGTTTCTATTTCAGCCCCCACGGGCTCCTGCTTCTGAGAGATCAGGATGGCCTCAAAACAGCCTGGTCCAACGCAATGGCCTTCGGAGGCAAGATTGTGCCCACGCGAATCACTGTGACAGCCGGGGAGCGAACCTTGTTATCCGCCGACCTGACCGTTACCCCTGCAGGCCAGGCGAGCCCGTTCGAATTTGAATTCGAGGGCGCGCCAGCCGAGCCGGGGATGACCCTTCGTCTGCTGCAATCGTTCGAGGTTAGTGGTGCGAGTCCGCTCAGCCGCGATCCTGAGTGGCCCGGCGCGAATCATTCCGCTCTTTCAATCTCCGGAGTCGTCGATCGATCGGGGAGATACAGAGAGGTCGAGCTGATTGTGACTATGAACCTGGGAGCGGACGCCGACATAGTTCACCTCATGACCGATCTTCGGAAATCCCGATGGCATCCCGCCACGATCGATGGCTCCCCGTGTGAGTCCCCGTGGTGGGTCCTTTATGTCAAGGACGTCAATCAGGCCGGGCCGTCGGGTCATGGCCCGTCCTGACGCTGTCGTCGGGGATGCCAGCAGCGAAGCCTGCGCTGGAGAGAGTTTCATTTCGAACCGCCGCAGATCTGCCCGCTGCGTAGCCCAGGTCCCTTGCATTTGGCGACCTGCGGGTCAACTTATTCGTCGCGCATTTAATCCTTCAGTCGTTCGGCTACTTCGTCGAGGCCTGCATCTGCCGCAGCAGTTCTACAGAGCGCTTCGGATTGAGGTTGTGGCGGCGTCCGTCGGCGCTGGCTGTCGAGCCTTCCACCATCAGGTGAATCGTCTGCTCCGGCGTCAGGTTCGGATCGAGCGCTATCAGCTTCGCTGCCAAGTTCACAGCGTTTGGCGAAGCCATCGACGTGCCCGACATGCGGATTTTTGTGCCGCCAGGAATCACCGACTCCACCTGGTAGCCGTTCGCGTCGACCAGCACAGTGGGACCGTAGCTGGTGAAGCTGGCCTCATCGCCAGCCTGATCGACCGCGCCTACTGCCACAAGGTTGGGCAGCTTGAATGAGGAGGGAATGTCCTCGATAAAAGTGCTGTTGCTGTCTGAATTTCCAGCCGCGCAGATGAACAGAATCTCGGGTGCATTTTTGATTGCGTTGTAGAGGCCGTCGCGCTCGATGGCAAACAACTTTGCCGCGATTGCCTTGCGATCCGCAGCGTCTTTGCCGATGCCGTTCTTCTCGAGCGCGGACTCGTCGTCTTGCGGGCCGCCGCCCCAGCTCATGTTCACCACGCGAATGTGGTTTTTCTTGAACCAGTCAACATACAACTGGCTGTCCTCCGCGGCGCGGCGCGAGAGCTCTTCGCTGGGCGCAAGCGGCACGTTGTGATAATCGAAGGTGAGGCGGCCGGATGCGAGGCGAATCGCCGGGTTTCCCTTGGAGGCAATTCCCGCCACATGGGTTCCGTGCGAATACTGCGCAAACATCTCCAACTGCTCGATGAAGGCCCCAACGTCGCCCGGAGCCATGCTTCCCAGCTTCTGTTTCAGCGCAGTTGCTTCGGGGCTTTCAATGGAAAGCTCGAGGTCAGAGAATCCCTTCAACTCGTCGCGCATTCCGGGGTACTCTTTCTGCTGCTCGGGAGTCAGCGGGAAAAGGTAACCGTGATCGGGGAATCCTTTCAGGTCGAAGGCAATATCGTGCGGATCGGTCGTCGGTGTCGGGTGAGGATCGGTGACGACGCGATCACCAAAGAGGGCCAGGTCCGATCCGGAGTCCCAAATGGCGACGTTGACCGGCGTGAGCTTGTCGGCCGCGGTGAGGGTTACGTCGCGTTCGGCCCAGATGTCGGTCTTCTGCACGTTGTGGGCGGCCACATCTGCGGTGAGCACGGCAACCGTCGACTGCTTATGTGGCAGGACACGGTTGATCGTGAAGCGTGCACCGATCAGTCCCCATGCAAGGTCGTTGCTCAGTGAATGCGACTTTGCGACTGCCGGCTCGATGTTGGCCTGAATGCTGCCGAGGATCAGCGCCGGCGTGACAATCTCTGCGCTGCTCTTTGCTTCCTTGATCCGGTTGCCGACAACCTCCCACGGCAGGGGACTCAGTTCCGCGGCGTAGTCCTTGGCATAGGCTGCTTCAAATTCCGGCCCGGAGCTCTTGCCGGTCTCCTTTGAGGCCTGGATGATCGCCGTAATCTGCATGCCAGTGAGAAGCTTGGCGTCGGGCTTGTCCTGCAGCTCGCGCAGTTGCGCGATTGTCTTCAATGCGGCTTCATCGTCGCCTGCGATCAGCGCCAATTGCAGCTTGACACCGACGAGATCGCGCAGCGCAGCGTGATCCTGAATGTCGTAGTCGTTAAACACCGAGTCGACGTCGGCGCGCACCTTGGCCGCGAAGGCGTTGAACGTGGCGTCGTCGGACTGCAACAGCTCGGTGGCCGTGGTGGTCAGCGGGTAGTTGAAGCGCGGAAGATCGGCCTCGGTCTTGACCACCTTTTTGGCAGGAGCCTGCGCCAGCGCGGCAGGGGCTAGTCCGCCGGAAAAGGGAATTGCCGCAATCGAAGCAAACAGCGCCGGGATCGCCAGCGAGCGGCGAACATTGCGAAGAAAAACTGAGGAAAAATGCATGGTTCTCCTATCCGATTTGATTGATTGCATGGATTGAAGCGCGTTGAGGGTGGTTACGACGACAGGGCCGCCGTTTTGTGCCCGGAACGTGCCCGGTCTCGACCGAAACGTTATGGAGTTCTATCGGGTGCAACGTCGGCGCCAATTGATCACAAGCGTTTCACAATGTACGCAGATCGCGCAAGGCTGAGTTCAGCGCGAAGCACCAGAGACATCGAGAGTTAGAGGGTCTTGAGGTACGCGCGAAGTTCAGGATTCGACCAATCCGGATCGCCGACAATCTTGCGCCGGATGATCCCCTGGCGATCGATGATGTAGGTTTCGGGCCAGCCCTCGGTGCGGTAGAGCTTGGCAGCGGTTTGTTCGGGGTCGCGGACCGTGATGAAGTCGATGTGCCGCCGCTCAATGTAATGGGTGTAGGCGTCGTCGTCTTCGTCGATGCTGACCGCGAGGATGGCAAGATCGGGCCGGTCATGGTGCAGCTGGATAAGTCCCGGCATCTCTTGCACGCACGGCGGGCACCAGGTGGCCCAGAAATTCAACAGCACTATCTGGCCACGATAGTTTGCCAGGTGAATTGTTGACCTGCCGTCGGAGACGGTGAAGTCGGGTGCGAGTTTTCCGGTGTTCTGGGGATGAGCGCCACGATCGCAGCCGGGAACAGAGGCCAGCACGAGGACAGCGAAAAGGGAGATGAATCGGTGATGCCGCACGTCTTTATAATACAAAAGCCGAAGCGGCCGGCGGAGAGCTGGGCGGGCCGAACGTCGAAAGGAACAAGGGCTAGATGACCAACGACGATCTTGCGGCGAGCGGGGTGGAGCACTACAAGCCCGTGCTTGGTCTGTCCGAAGGGCCGCCTGAGCCGCGGCCCGTTGCGACAGGGACCGTCTACGACCAGCCGGAGCCGGAACAACTGATCGAGCTTACCGTTATCATCCCGGCGCGCAATGAAGAGGAGTGCCTTGGCGCGTGCCTTCAATCGCTGGTTAGCCAGAGCGAGGAGATATTCGAGCTCGGCAAGGGCGGAGAGCTTGGCAAGGACTGGGAGTTGATTGTGGTCGACGACCACTCCACGGACCGGACCGCGGAGATCGCGCGAAGCTTTGCCGGCGTGACACTGCTGAAGGCACCGAAGCTCGAGCCCGGCTGGACCGGGAAGAACAACGCGATCTGGACGGCAGCGAAGCGCGCGCGGGGCCGCTGGCTGCTGTTTACCGACGCAGATACCATTCACGAACTCGGCGACCTGCGCCGCGCGATCCACGAGGCTGAACGCCACAAGGCCGGGGTGCTCAGCTACTCGCCGCGGCAGATCGTGAGCGGGCTTGCGCAGCGGAGCCTGATGCCGCATATCTTCTGCGAACTCGCTCTCGCCTACCCGCCGGCGAAGGTGAGCGATCCGGCGCAGCGCATCGCGGCGGCAAACGGCCAGTTTCTGCTGATCGAGCGCGAGGCCTACCGGCGGCTTGGCGGCCATGCCGCGGTTTCAGAAAAGGTGCTCGAAGACGTCGAACTCGCATTTCTGGCCAAGCGGCGCAAGATCGGCCTCCGTTTCCGCTATGCAGGGGACGCGCTCGCGACGCGCATGTATCGGTCAACCGGGGCAATGATTGAGGGCTGGTCGAAGAATCTTGCGCTGCTCTTTGACAACGCGTTGGCGCTCTCGGCCTGGCGCGCAATCGATTTTTTTCTTCTCTTTGGACTTCCGATTCTTGCGGTGTGGCTATGGAACGCGAAATTCGCAGCCCACTCGCTGCAATGGCTGGGCGCGGGATGGGCCTTGCTGATTCTGTGGGCGCGAACGCTCTTCCGCTTCTACGCCCGGGTCGCCAAGTCCAACTTCAGCTTCGTCAACTGCGTGCTCTCGCCGCTTGGCCTGCCGCTCTTCTGCGTGCTCCTTTACCGCAGCTGGTTTCAGCATCGAATTCTCAAGCGAGTAAGCTGGAAGGGCAGGGAATATCCCGGCTGACCGGCCGCATTTGAATCGGCGAATGGGACTCGTGCAGGATGAAGCGATTCAGGGCCGTCTCGCATCTCATCAGTGAGGGCAACGATGGTTTTTCTTACGCGGCGGGCTACTTTTTCAGCTTCGCACTACTACTGGAACGAGAGCTGGAGCGAAGAGCGGAACCGCCAGGTCTTTGGCCGGTGCGCCAACCGCAATGGTCACGGGCACAACTACACGCTCGAAGTGACGGTGGCCGGTGAACCCGATCCCGTGACTGGTTTCGTTGTCGATCTCAAAGGCCTCAAGGACATTATGGAGCGCGAAGTGCTTTTGGCGTTTGACCATCGTCATCTCAACCTTGAGGTTCCGGAGTTCGCGGCCGGCGGCATGATTCCGACCACGGAGAACATTGCGCGCGCAGCGTGGAACCGGCTGGAGCCCGCCGTCAACGAAGTCGGAAGCGCCAGGCTCAGCGCCATCCGCGTTTACGAGACGCCGGAGATCTTCGCCGAGTATCGAGGTGGGCTGTGAGCGCAGCACTCAGCATCCTAGAGGCGGCCGCCAATGGCGCAAAGGCCTACTTCGGACGGCGTTACATGCTGAGCGCGAGCCACAGGCTTCACGTCGATTCGCTTTCGGACGAAGAGAATCGCAGTGTTTATGGGAAGTGCAACAATCCGCATGGCCACGGCCACAACTACACCATCGAGGTGCTTGCGCGCGGGCCTGTCGACCCTGCAACCGGCATGGTCGTCAACCTTGTCGATCTCGATTTGGCCGTGGAAACAAACGTGATTCACCGCTTTGACCACACGAATTTGAACAACGACGAGTTGTTTGCGAATCGCGTGCCCACGACGGAGAATCTGTGTAGAGCGGTGTACGAGTTGTTAGCCGACGCGCTCCCGGCTGTTGAGCTGGAGCATGTGCGGGTGGAAGAGACCGAGAATAACTTTTTTCAGTATTCCGGGCGGTAATTGAGCAAGAGCGAGGTCGAAATGGCACAACCAATTGTCGTCAGCAAGAGCGTTCGCAGGGCGGTTGAGTCCGCCGATGGACTCACCGAGTTCAGCACCCAGGAGATGTATCGCGAAATCCTTTCGCGCCTCGGCGAGGACCCGGACCGCGAGGGCCTGGCCGCGACGCCCAGCCGCGTGGAAAAATCAATGAGATTCCTGACCAAGGGCTACGACGAGGACCCGACAAAGATCCTGCAGGGAGCGATGTTCGACGTCGACTACGACGAGATGGTGATCGTGAAGGACATTGAAATGTTCTCGCTCTGCGAGCATCATATGCTGCCTTTTTTCGGCAAAGTTCATGTGGCCTACATTCCCAACGGCAAGGTCCTGGGCCTGAGCAAGATCCCCCGCCTGGTGGAGGTTTTTGCCCGCCGCCTGCAGGTGCAGGAGCGGCTTACGCGCCAGATCGCCGATTCGATCCAACAGGCCATCAATCCGCAGGGCGTGGGCGTGGTGATCGAGGCGCGGCACCTGTGCATGATGATGCGCGGTATCGAGAAGCAGAACTCGTCAACGGTTACGAGTGCGATGGTGGGTTGCTTCCAGCAGAAGGAAACCCGCCACGAGTTTCTGTCACTGGTCAGGTCCCAGGCCACTGGCAGGATGTAAATCGATTCATATTCCTTCGCAGCCCGTTCCATTAAAGTAGAGAAGTGAACGGGCTTCTGGTTATCGACAAACCCGCAGGCATGACGAGCCACGACGTGGTGGCGCAGATGCGCCGCATCACGGGCGAGAAGTCGATTGGCCATCTGGGTACGCTCGACCCCATGTCCACCGGCGTGTTGCCTGTTCTCCTGGGCAAGTACACGCGGCTGGCGCAATACTTTGCGCATGCTGAGAAGAGCTACACGGGCGCGATGCGCCTGGGCTTCGCCACCGATACGTACGACTCGGAAGGCACGCCCCAGGGCCCCGATCGCTGGCCGCAGTACTGCTCCGGCGTCACGCTCGGTCGCATTCGCGCCATGGCCATGCGCTTTCGCGGCGACGTCGAGCAGGTACCGCCCGCGTTCTCCGCGAAGAAGATCGGCGGCAAGCCGGCCTACGAACTGGCAAGGGAAGGGAAGTCGGTCGCGCTCAAGGTTGAGATCGTCAAAGTCTCCAGCCTTGTGATTACCGGGATGGAAGGCGATACGGTGACCTTCAATTTGACGATCAGCGCCGGCGGGTACGTTCGATCCATCGTCAACGATCTGGGCCAGGACCTGGAGTGCGGCGCGCACCTCACCAGCCTGCGTAGAACGAAGGCCGGCGACTTTGGCCTGGATGGCGCACATACGCTGGAAGAACTGCGCGGGCTCGCCGAGGATTTGCCTACGCTTGAGGCGCTTTGCGTCCATCCCCGCACGATATTGCCGGAGATGCCGCCCGTCTCCGCGGACGCCGAATCCCTTGGACGGCTGCGTAATGGCGCCCAGGTGAATCTGCCCGAGTTCTCCGATGCGCCGCTGGTGAAGGTGTTTGAAGGCCAGTCGGACCTGGTGGCGATTGCGAAGCGGGTTGCCGGAACGCTGTTTCAGCCGATTGTGGTGATGGTGTAGGAGCCAGGGTTCAGGGTCCAGGGTTCAGGGTCCGTCCAGGGTTCAAGGTCCAGGAACCAGCGAACAGAGGCATTGAAGTTGGATTTTCCGGTGATTCCGGCGGGGAAAGGGAAGCTTCCGACAAAATATCCAGATTTGCGACTTTTGGCCGCTCTGCAGATGATTGATATGATTGGACTTAAAAAGTGTTCTGCTATAAGTCGTTTGTTATCAGTGTTGGATTTGAGGCGGGCATGTCGGAACATTGGGCGTGGGTGTGGGGTGCGGGGTATAGGGTGTCGGGTCGAGGGTATCGGCTTCATCGGTAGATTGTGCGCCGGGGGATGGAAATAATGTGCAAAGGACAGTGGTTAGTGATTAGTGGTTAGGGATTGGTGACCAGGGGTTCGTGATTAGGGCGCAGAGCCGGAGCACGCGGGGCGGGAGCGGAGGGGCAACGGAATCTTCTACGCTCGTGGGGGCGCTACTTCTTGAGGAGCGGCTTGAGCGCAGCGAGAAGCGTGTCGGCGATGATGTTGGAGCCTTTCGCCGTGGGATGAATTCCGTCGGCCTGAATCACGCCCTGCTGATGGACGAGACGGCTATAAATCATGGGAACAAAGGCCACATGGTGCTGGGCCGCGAGCTCGCGGAAGAGTTTTTCAAACTCGCTAATGTAGTCCGGCCCGTAGTTTGGTGGAAGCGTGATTCCAGCCAGCAGCACCTTGATGTGCGCGGCTTCGAGGGTCGTGAGCACCTGGTCGAGGTTGCGGCGCGTCTCAGCGAGCGGCAAGCCCCGGAGCCCGTCGTTTCCTCCAAACTCCACCACGACGACGGAGGGATGGAGCAGCACAATTGAAAGGACGTTGGACACGGCGTCCTTGGTTGTGGCCCCACTCGTTCCCTGGTTGATGACCTTGTAGTGGTAGGCGGCGGCGTCGAGCTTGCGCTGGAGAAAGTCAGGATAGGAATCGCCTGAGGGGAGCCCATAGCCGGCCGTAATGCTGTCGCCGAAACAAACCAGGACGGGGAGATCGGGGGCAGGTGGCGTGGCCGGAGGCGGCTCGCCAGCAAGGGCTATCTCGAACCCGAGCCGGGTGCCCAGCAATCCAATCAGCAAGAATGAGACGAGATGACGGCGGCAAACGTCCACAGCAGTAGTGTAGCTGTGCAGCACAGGTGCCGCATCTCATCCCTTCCGTCTAGAGCACGGAGAGGTTGGGGCACCTGGGTGGTTCATGGTTTCCCACCCGAGCAACGGAAACAAAAGCGTCGCTAGGATGGGGCACCC
Source organism: uncultured Acidobacteriaceae bacterium (assembly GCA_963783065.1). Classification (GTDB taxonomy): domain Bacteria; phylum Acidobacteriota; class Terriglobia; order Terriglobales; family Acidobacteriaceae; genus Telmatobacter. Next base: position 128,112 of record CAWAMG010000001.1, read on the forward strand.
GGCATCCCACCCATTTTGCATCTTTTCTTCGAAGAGCCGCGCAATGGATGGGGCACAGGCAGCTGGGTTTGGCTGACGGATTCGACTTACGGTTTTGGGAGGAAAGGTTGATCGAGGTTAAAAACGCACGCAAGTGGATTCAGAACGGCGCTCGCCGCGTTGACATCCTCAAAGGCATCTCGCTTACGATCCCCGCCGGGCAATTCGTCGCGGTTGTGGGGGCGAGCGGAAGCGGCAAGAGCACTCTTCTCGGCCTGTTGGCGGGGTTAGACACGCCCAGCGAAGGGGAAATCTGGCTCGACGGCGTGCCGATCCACAACCTCGCCGAGACTCAGCTTGCCGAGGTTCGGGGGAAAAAGATCGGATTCGTCTTTCAGTCTTACCAACTGATCCCAACGCTAACGGCTCTCGAAAACGTTCTGCTGCCTTTCGAGCTGAACCTTGAAGGAAACGGCCTGGCGCAGGCGCGGCGTTTGCTGGAGGAAGTCGGCCTTGGAGAGCGCGTAGAACACTACCCGGTTCAACTCTCCGGCGGCGAACAGCAGCGCGTCGCTTTGGCGCGCGCCTTCGTCGTCGATCCGCCCATCGTGATGGCGGACGAGCCAACGGGCAACCTCGACTCCACCAATGGGAAACTCGTACTCGACCTGTTGCTGGAGCGCAATCGCAAGGCGGGAACCACGCTGGTGCTCGTTACCCACGATCCTGAAGTGGCCAGCCGCGCCGATCGCCGCATTGTGCTGCGCGACGGCATGGTAGTGGAAGACACTCTTCCGTATACCGGAGTCGCCGCGGCGGGACCCGTTCCAGCCGCAGGGCAGGCCGGCCATGGCTAAGCGCGCCCTGAGCTGGAAGCGCGCGGCCGCGATTGGCTGGCGCGACCTGAAGTCTGCCCCCGGCAAGTTCGGCTTCGTGGTGCTTTCGGTTGCCGTTGGCGTAGCAGCGCTTGTGGGCGTGCGGGGCTTCAGCGAGAGCTTTCGCCAGACGCTCGGCGTGGAGGCGCGCTCGCTGATGGCCGGCGACCTGAGCGCGCGCATCTATCACGCGGCCACCGACGACGAGAAGGCGAAGATCGCGGAAGTCGAAAAAAAGATTCCGGGACCGGTCCGATCGACGTGGGTGACGGAGACGATTTCGATGGCCAGCGTTCCGCCGGACCCCGTTCCGCTGCTGGTCTCGCTCAAGGCCGTCGACCCGGCAGAGTATCCGTACTACGGCGCGGTGGAACTTGACCCCTCGATGCCGCTGCAGCAGGCGCTTGACGGCGATTCCGCTGTGGTTGCGCAGGAGTTCCTGATTCGGCTCAACGCAAGAGTCGGGCAGACCATGCGCCTGGGCGGGCGTAATTTCAAGATCGCGGCGGTCCTCGCCGAGGAGCCTGACCGGATGACATCGGGGGCGGGAATGGGCCCGCGCGTGATGATCTCGCGGGTCGCCCTGGCGCGAACCGGGCTGCTTGCGCCGGGCAGCCGGGCGAGCCAGCGGCTGCTGGTAAAGCTGGCAGAGAAGGCCGCGGCTGGGATCGCGGGCGTGTCGCAGGCGATCGATCCAAAAACAGTTCGCAAGCAGCTTGAAGACGCGCTGCCCGACGCGCAGGTGATCGACTACCGCGAGGGCAATCCCGCGCTGACCCAGGGGCTGGATAACGCGACGTCGATTTTGAGTTTGATTTGCCTGGTGGCCATGGTGCTTGGTGCAATCGGCGTGGCGATGGCGATGCATGCGCACCTTGAGCAGCGCATGGACATGCTCGCCATTCTCAAGGCGGTGGGCGCGAGTTCGTCGGACTTGCTGCGCATTTTTCTGCTGCAAACGCTGGGACTTGGCCTGGCTGGGGCGTTGTTGGGCGTGGCCGCCGGCGCGGGCGTGATGGAGGCGTTGCCCGCCGTATTCGGGAAGCTGCTTCCCATTCACACCGTACTCGCCTTCCCGTGGAGGTCTGCGCTGGCCGGGCTCGGCACAGGGCTGTTGACTACAGTTCTTTTTTGCCTGCCGCCTCTGCTGGATGTGCGCGCGGTGCGACCCGTGCTGGTGTTGCGAAGGCTCTTCGACGAGGGCCCGCGGAGCATCAGAGAACGTCTCGAGCTGTGGTGGGGACGCCGCCTGCAGATCTTCATCGCAGCGCTCGTTATTGTGGCTCTCGGCGGCATCGGCTGGGCACTCTCCGACTCCCGCGACGTAGGAATGTGGTTTGCCATTCTCTTCACCGCCGCGCTTGCAGTTCTGCTCGCGCTGGCTGCCCTGGCTTTGTGGATTTTGAGATTCCTCCTGAATCGCGTTCGCCTGCGCCTGCCCGGCTTCCTGCGGCATGGACTTGCGAACCTGTACCGGCCCGGGAATCAATCCGCAGCAGTGCTTGCTTCGCTCGGCACGGGCGTGATGTTGATACTCGCTGTATATCTGATGCAGGCGTCGCTTCTGCGCGACTTGCGCGAGACAGCCGCGCCGAATCTGCCTAATGTTTTCCTGGTCGATATCACCACGGACGAGATCGCGGGCGTGAAGAACTTCTTCGCGCATCAGAGCGGCGTCAATCAGGCTGTGGATCTGCTGCCGCTCGTTACCGGGCGCTTCGTCTCGATCAACGGCCAGACAATCGATCAACTGAAGGGGCAGCATTTTCCACGGCGCATGCTGCAGACCGCTCCGCTGAGCTGGGCAGACGCGCCCCCGCCCGGCGACAAGATCAAGCAGGGCAAATGGTGGACCGACCCGAATGCGAACGAGATGGCCATCGGCCAAGGAACGGCCGAGAGAATCCATGTTGGAATCGGTTCGCAGATAGAAATCGAAACAGGCGGAACGGTGCACAAGGTACGCGTTGCGGCTCTTTATCAGCCGGACGGTCAGCACATCGGCATGCAGGTCTCATTCATTCTGCCATCCGCGCTGCTCAAGGGTCAGCCTGCCACGTGGTACGGTGGCGTCCACATCGATCCGAAACAGGTTGGCGCGATGGAGCGTGCGCTGTTCCTGGCTTACCCTTCGATCACGGTCATCAACCTTGCCGACATCCTTGAGCGGATCGACGCGGTTGTGGATCAGATCACGTTCGTGGTGCGGTTCCTGGCGGGGTTCTCCATCTTTGCCGGGCTGATGATTCTGGCTTCAAGCGTTGCGAGCACGCGCTTCCGCCGCATGCGCGAGGCGGTGGTGCTGAAGACCCTGGGAGCGACGCGGATGAGAATTGTCCGCACCTTCAGCGTGGAATTCTCTGTGCTCGGGCTGCTGGCCGGGTCGGTCGGCGTGGTCTTCGCCAACCTGCTTACGCGCGTACTCATCCATCTAGCGGAGGTGGAGTTCCACGTCAATTGGCCGGCGACGCTGACGGCGCTGTTCGGCACGGCGATTCTTGCGACTGCGACTGGCTGGATCGCCAGTTACCGCATCCTTGGATTGAGGCCGCTTGAGGTGCTGCGGGAAGAGTAGACAAGCAGGGTATAGGGTGTGGGGTATCGGGTTTGGGGTGTTGGAAGAGGGACTAAGCGGTGTGCTGCGCGGTTGACCCTCTGGTGGATTCCTCGTATCATCAAAGGGTTGGCCAGATGATTCCGGCGCCCTGCCGGATCGGGCCCGCAAAGGCAGCAAACGGCCTTTCAAGCGCGCGTTGCCCCCTCGTTCAATGGTAGGACAGCTGCCTCTGGAGCAGCATATCGGGGTTCGAATCCCTGGGGGGCAGCCAATCACGCACTTCCCCACACCTTCCGGAACTCCTCCGTCCAATCAGATACTCCTTATAATCAGTGATTTACATTAATTCTACGTGCACAGGCGTTCACAGAAGTGCGTCAGCAGCCATCCGAAAAGTGGGGTACGAACTGGGGTACAACTCCTTATAAAGGTGGGGTACGGCCAGAATTCGTCTTTTTTGGAGTAGAAGCGATGGCGCTTACTGATATGGCTATTCGGGCAACGAAACCGGCTGAAAAACCCTACAAATTGGTCGATCGCGCGGGCCTATTTCTCCTGGTCAGCCCCAGCTGCTCGAGACTCTGGTGATGGAAGTATCGGGCCGAGGGCAAGGAAACGCTCATGGCGCTCGGTGAGTAGCTTTCCCTCATGATTGAGGAAAGCCGCCTCCAAAGACAACACAGATGCCCACAGGCTCAATCGCCGCTTGCGGCCCGTCTCCGTGGCAGATCATCCATCTGCTCTGCCGCAGTTCCTTCCTCTGATGCCGTCATGGGCAGGGCAAAAGAATGACCTCGAACCGTCAGATAAAACAGCAACTCCACGCGGCTAGACACTCCCAGTTTCTCGAATGCCTTGAAAAGATAGTTCTTTACGGTATGCTCGCTCAAACAGAGCTCACTGGCAATCGCCTTGTTCGTTTTGCCCCTTGCTGCACAGTGAACGACCTGTAATTCACGCGTGGAAAGGCCGGTCGGTGGATCAATGGTAAGCAGACCTGTTACAGGAATGCTCCTCAATGCGTGCAGAAGATAATCCGTTACTTCTTTCCGCGCCCAAATCGATCCCTTCCTCACATGCTCGACGCAATCGATGAATTCGTTCATCGAGTCGTGCGGGTTAAACACCCCGCGGGCTCCAGAGAGAAATGCCCGGATAACCAAGTCGTTGACGAGCTCATCGAGCAGAATAATAACGGGAATTGAAGGATGAGCCGATGACACATCGCTGGCCAGTTCAAAACCTGCCCCGGCCATGGAGTTGAGATCAGCACTGATGATGACAAGATCGACCTCCCTTGTCCCGAGCAACCGCAAGACATCGGACTGTCGAGCTGCTACGGATTCACAGTTGAGATTGCGGGTGAGAGAATCCGCCAACAGGCTGCCGGTCAAAGAGTCGCGGCCGACGATGATTACCCTGAAAGCGACCTCTCCCTGCCGAGAAATCTTGAGGACCTTCTCCTGATGAATAGAACTCAAAGCCATTTAATCCTCCTGGGGGAAAACAGAGAGGCTCTAGTACAAGAGTTGCAAATGGACCGGAGATGGAATCAACCAATGCTGGTGAGCCATCCATTTGTGGGATCCGGGGTGTCCCGATTCTAGACAAACGCCTCGCCTAATTGCAATCATGTTCTTCAAATATCATTTTCTTTTAGAGCAAGAAGTTGAGCCTTCGCTGGAATTGTCGATTTTCTCGTCAGGTCGAGCTAGGTACATAAGTGCGAACTCTGAGCGTCTGATAGGTACATAAGTGCGAACTCTGAGCGTCTAAAAGGTTAAGCAAGTTCCAGCCGAGCATGCCCCATCTCCTTTAGAGTTATCCACGGCGCCCCAAAATCGCACACACATGACACCTAAGTAACTCATCTTGATCGATGATCGGGAACGTCGAAGTAACTGCTCAAAATTACTTCCGTAAGAAACTTTGTGAGTGGCAAATTCTGAATCCGCTGCCGCGCGCGGGGATACCCACCTGACCGACTCTTGAATAAGCTGCCTTCGGTCCAACCGGAAATAAGCTGCGAATGAAGGCTGTGTACCGGAATGTGGGGAAAGCGTTTTGCATTTCGACGCGGAAAGCTGATTCGCTTCTTTGCGGACTGACGGCCAGCTCCTGAAGGGAGACCGGGCGGCCTGCCCGTCCACTCGCCACACCCAGGCTGGCAGCGGCTTCGACGCCTGTGTCTATACCCCAACATACTTTCTCCCCTAGTGCGGCAAGGGCCCCTTACCCTGGGAAGCTCCACCTTATTGAAATGATATTTGGTCTTTATAGAGAAGCTCAGGCACCGGTCCACGACCGGATGTCTCTTAAGAGTTTCAAACTTTCAGGGCCTTGTGAAGCGCCGCCGCCCCGAATAACCTTCGATTACCACACAGATGTTTTCTTCAAAAGGCATGCCATTCTATCTACAACGCCGAGCTTCGGTGCGCTACAAGTTGTGCCTTCCAGTTATTTTCCACTGGTACGACGGTGGTGAGCATACGGAGGGCGGCTTCACAAGCGATGTTGCGCTCGATGGGGCGTTCATCCGAAGCAAGAGACTCCCTCCAGCCGGATCCGAAGTCCGGATGGAAGTTCTGATTCCCTCGCCATATGGGGCTGGCGACGAGGTGCGAATTCACTGCACCGGGAAAGTGACACGAGTTGTAAATGAAAACGGCTTTGCAGGTTTCGGGGTTGTTGGTGATTTCGACGACGATCTTACGCAACAGGTTCTCAGTAATCCGCGCGACTATGTCTCACGACCGGATGTGGGTTGAATGAGAAGGGCAGCGAACTCGCATGAAGACGAGCGAGGATTTGGAATTGCCAGATAGAACCGGTGTCTGCGTCACTGTGCAAGTCCGGATTGTGGCCGGCGCCTAGAGTTCGGCCGAAATGCTCGAATTGAGAGCGGCAAAGAAATTGACGAGGGCTGTAGCCCACAGGGCGAAGCTGTGCCTTGTTGACAGCTCTGACACAATGCGGACAATGCCTAAAGAAAGGCGAGAGTACATGCAGGAATTTGAGAGCAGCGGAGCGACAATCGATGGTGATTCGGCGTGGTGCGCTCTCTATACGCGCCACCAGCATGAAAAGACAGTGGCGGAGATGCTGTTGGCGAAGGGCCTTGAGGTGTTCTTGCCGCTCTATGATTCATTGCGCACTTGGAAAGACAGAAAAAAGATGATCTCCCTTCCGCTCTTCCCATGCTACGTTTTCGTGCGGGGAGCCGTGAATTACCGGTTGCAGGTGGTATCGACGCCGGGAGTTCACATGATTCTATGCAATGGTGATCATGTTGCGGTCATCCCGGATGCTCAGATTGAAGCGATTCGAAAGACCGTGGAAGGAAAGCTTCGCGTGGAGCCGCATCCCTTCCTGAAGCGCGGCGAGCGGGTCCGAGTCATACGGGGCAGCCTCGAAGGAGTCGAAGGGGTTCTCGTCCGGAAGAAGAACTTCTTTCGACTGATTCTTTCCGTGGAAATGTTGGCTCAATCTGTGGCGGTGGAGATTGACGCTTCGGATGTTGAGCCGGTGGTCATACGCGACTTTTCCGGCTCGATTGCGGCAAGGCTATCCGGCGGGGTCGAAAGAGCTCCAGACACCGCATCACTTTGGGAGCGACAAGAATTCCGACTTTAGACAAGAGGCCGAATTTGAACGTTGGTCTTGCGGAGACTCTCCTAATCCGTCCCCATCGAACAGAACGCGCGACGCCTCAAATTGGAGCTCGACGTGATTGTCGACAGGACCGTTATGAGTAGATGGATCGATCTCTCCGTCAGGGTAGGCATCCTCTTCGCTTTCTCAGGATCTTTGCAGGGACAAGTGGCGAGCACCGGACATCCTGATCGCGCGCTCCCCACTAGCGGCGTAGCGACTCCATCCGCAGGATCCGGGACATCAACCGGCAACAAGGCACACGACGATAGCTTCACCATTGGCAATGACGACCACTTAGCAATCAACGTCTGGAAAGAGCCGGACCTCACCAGAGAAATTCCGGTGCGGCCGGACGGGAGGATTTCGCTTCCACTGGTGGGGGAGGTACAGGCAGCGGGGCGAACTCCTTTGCAGCTCGAGCAGGATATTGCCGCCAAACTGAAGGAATACATCACCGCACCGGAAGTTACAGTGATTGTCGAGCAGATTAACAGCCAGAAGTTCAACATCCTTGGGCAGGTGGAAAAGCCAGGATCATATCCGCTCTCTGCTGCGACAACGGTCCTGGATGCGATTGCGGCTGCTGGAGGCTTTCGGGACTTTGCCAAACAGAAGGCTATTTACATCCTTCGGAAGAATGCCACTGGCGGCGAGACCCGAATTGCCTTCAACTACAAAGACGTAATCAAGGGTAAGAACGCCGAGCAAAACATCAAGCTTGAACCAGGCGACACTGTTGTCGCACCGTAAGGGCGGTTTATGCTTTCCCGAATTTGCCTGAGTCTTCCATTGCTCGTCGCCATGCCTATCTGGTCCCAGGTGGAATCGAGCGCAACTGGCTCCCCGCCCTCCTCGGACGATCCAATGCTGACACCGCCGTCGGTGAGTGGTCAAATCTATCCGACCGCAACGGCCTCTGAAACCCGATCCAATTTTCTACGCGCCGGAATGAACTTCGGAACCGCATACGACGACAACGTGTTTGGGGCTGGGAGCTTAACGCCAGTGGCAGACATCGCCTACACGATCAGGCCCACGATCTCGCTTGACCAAGAGAAACCCCGGCTTCACCAGATATTTACATACAGCCCTGGCTTTACGCTCTACCAGCACACCAGCAGCAGAAATGAAGCGGATCAAAATGCATCTGAAATTATCGAATATCGACTGACCCCCCACATCTCGGTGAGCGTTAGGGATCTCCTTCGGAAAAGTACGAATGTGTTCAACGAGCCCTATGCGGGGGTATCGGGTTCGACGCAACCGCCAACATCAATCGTTGTCGCTCCATTTGCTGACCAGCTTAGTAACTCGGCAAGTGGAGAAATCAGTTATCAATTCAGCAGCAACTCCATGATTGGCGGCGGTGGTGTGTCCTCGATTGTGAATTATCTCGATCCTGCGCAGGCTTCAGGCGTCTCGGATTCAAATTCGCGCGGAGGATCGGCATTCTGGAATCGTCGCCTGACAAGCACCCAGAACGTTGGTCTCATGTATCAGTATTCGAGCATGGCAGCCAGCACCCAAGGAATCAATAGCGAGACCCACTCGCAAACGATTTACTCGTTTTACACCTTATACTTGAAGCCTTCTTTTTCGCTCTCTGTATCGGGCGGTCCGCAGCATTTCGATGTGACCGAGTCTGGCCTGCCGCTCGCTGCCTCGTGGGCGCCGGCCGTAACCGCAAGCGTGTCTTGGCAAGTGAGCCGCGCAAACATTGCGGCCAGTTGCTCCCGAACCGTTGACGGAGCAGGGGGTCTTCTTGGAGCCTTCAAGTCGACTGCTGCAAGCGCAAGTGCACGCTGGCAAGCGGCCCGCGCCTGGACAGTGGGAGCTACAGTGAGTTATGGGATTCAGAAGAATGCTGTTCCGGCCCTTCCTTTGCTGACCAACGGAGGGCACACTCTTTCAGGGATTTTCACAGTCCAGCACCCGATAGGTGAGCGCCTAACGGCAGAATGTGGGTACGCTCGACTCCATCAAAGCTACAGTGGCCTCGGCGCGATATCAGAGAATCCTGACAGCAACAGGGAATACATCTCCATTTCGTATCAGTTCGCAAGACCACTGGGAAGATAATCATGACTGAAGAACCCGAGGAGCAAAGTTCCGAGACTTTCGACCTGCAGCGATACCTGAACATAGTTCGTCGCCGGCACATACACTTTCTTATTCCGTTGCTTATCGGGTGGCTAGCGGTGTGGGGAGCAAGCTGGACTTTGCCAGCGCTCTATAAGTCGAGCACGCTGATCCTTGTAGAGCAGCCGACCATGCCCAAGAACTATGTTGAGCCAAATGTTAGCGACGATTTGCAAAATCGATTGCAGAGCATTGAGCAGCAGATTCTAAGCCGAACTCGACTTCTATTAATCATTGACAAACTGCATCTCTACGGAGGAGCAGGGCAAGGGCAGATCACTCCGGATGAAAAAGTCGGGCTCATGCGAAAAGACATTAGCCTGGAGCTCGTTCGAGACAATCATGGTGAGCAGATCACCGCTTTCAAAATCAGTTATTCAGCTCGCGACTCGCATCTTGCTCAGCAAGTGACCAGCGAACTGACGGATCTGTTCATTAACGAGAATCTGAAAGTGCGGCAGCAAGAGTCGGAAGACACTACCCAATTCATCATGAGCCAGTTGGAGAATGCGCGTGCAGGCCTCGCCGAGCAGGAGGGGAAGGTTCGGGAGTTCCAGGCGCAACATGAAGGCGCCTTGCCATCCCAGCAGGCAAGCAATCTTCAGATTCTGAGCGGCCTACAGTCGCAGTTGCAGAACGAACAGGACGCACTCAACACTGCGAAACAACAGCGAGTCTACCTTCAGTCCCTCATCGAGCAATACCGGGGATTGCATGGAGCCCCCCAGGCTGCCGACGGCATTCCGACGAGCTTGTCGGCGATTGACCAGGAGCTCGACAGACTGAGGTCAAAACTCGCGGAACTTAGCTCTCACTACACCAATCGTTACCCGGAAGTTCAGAGCGTGAAGGACCAGATAGCGAAGACCGAGAAGAGGAGAAAGGATCTCGCTGCCGATCTGAAAAGCAAAGGCAATGGCAGTCAACAGCCGACCGACCGCGCAGCTGCACGCGACGGAGAGGAAGCATCGCAAAGCGCACCGGCGCTGCAACTGCAAGGCCAGTTGCAAGCCAACCAGGCAGAAATAGCCAATCGAGAGCAATCCATCGCAGGGTTAAAGGGCAGAATCGACGACTATCAGGTCCGCTTGAACGGGGAGCCGGCGGTTGAGCAGCAATTGGCCGATCTGACCCGCGGTTACGAACAATCGAAAGTCGATTATGACGCACTCCTGAAAAAGAAGAATGAGTCGGAGATGGCGACCAGCATGGAAGAGATGCAGCAGGGTGAGCGGTTCAGCATGCTCGATCCTGCGAGTTTACCCACGAAGCCGGACTTCCCGAACCGGTTAAAATTTTGTGGAATCGGGCTGGGCGCAGGTTTTGCGCTAGGTCTGATGGTTGTGGTCGGGCTTGAAGTTTTTGATGATCGATTGCACAATGAAAAGGAGATTAAAGGCCTGCTGCCGATGGCAATCCTTTCCGAGATTCCAGAGATTCTGCTTCCGACCGATAAACGGCGTGGCATGAAAAAGAGGGCGTTGGGATGGTCGATGGCTGCGCTGGTAGTTACCATCATCCTGGTTGGTTCCGCCTACACTTATCTTCACGGCTAGACGACTAGGAACTTGCCTAAATGTACAAGGCTTTTTTTAAACTCGCCCGCAATCCGTTCAACCTCACACCTGACCCCGTTTGTTTTGTTCCGACCAAGCGGCACAACGAGGCGCTGGCGGCGCTGTATCATGGCGTGCGGCAGCACAAGGGATTTGTTGTCTTGACGGGAGAGGTCGGCACGGGCAAGACCTTGCTGCTACGATGCCTGCTCGGGCTGCTCAAGGAGAGCAAGGACGTTGTCTACGCATATCTTTTCAATGGCCGGCTTTCCTCCACTGAGTTCTTGCAGTACATCCTTTCCGACTTCGGACTCCCAGCTAATGGTAAGAGCAAATATGAACTCTTGCTTGATCTTGGCCGCTTCCTTACATCAAGGGGCTCGATGAGGATGACAACCGTTCTCATCGTCGATGAGGCGCACCATTTGTCCGCAGATATACTCGAGGAGGTCCGGCTTCTGTCTAACCTTGAGACGACCGACGACAAGTTACTGCAAATCGTGCTGGTTGGGCAACCGGAACTTGACCTTAAACTGGACTCTTTTGAACTAAGGCAACTTAAGCAAAGAATTGCAGTTCGAACGCAACTCGGCGCATTGGATGCCGATGAAACCAAGCGGTACATCGAACAGCGTTTGCAGATTGCCGGAGAAGAACCGCTTTCCAGCCCATTGTTCTCTGAAGCAGCCATTTCGGCCGTTTATCGCTATTCGCGGGGCTTGCCGCGGCTGATCAACACGATTTGCGAGAACGCTCTCATTGCGGCCTACGCGAGACGACTGCTCAGCGTGACTCCGGAGATCATCGAATATGTGGCGAAGGAATTCCGTCTGGAGGTGGCTCTTTCACCCGACGCGGAAAGAGCAGAAGGATTCAATCAGACGGATGCGCAGCGCGCGGTCAAAACTCTTCGCGATTTGATCGCTGCCTTGGAAGAGGCATCGCAAGCGACCCGTTCGCAGGCCATGCTGTAACCTTTAAAGTGAGCATCCATGAGCTATATATTTGACGCGTTACAAAGGTCGGAAGGTGAGCGCTTTGGACCCGACACGGGTAATCTGTCGGAGGCGACCGACGTACTGAGACGTGCCGAGCGCAGAGCAGCCTCGAAATGGGAAGCGACGGCTCTGGTTGAGGAGCCAGGACCGATTGAAGTGGCAGAACGCGATGGTTCGCCTGGGTCGGAAGAGGAAGTGCGCGATGCTAGTGCGCGGAAGGCTCTCACCACGGACGAGCTGTCGTCCGATCGCGTTGAATTAGATGTCTTTGGCCAATTTCAATCCTTGCAGATCTCCCTCGCTCCTGAAAACCGCCTGCAATGTCTGGCGGGTAGCGAGGGCCCGGCCGCAGAAGCTTTCCGCTTGCTAGGGCTGCGATTGCGCCATCTTCGACAGGACAGACCTCTGAGGAAGGTGCTCATTACAAGTACAGTCCCTCACGAGGGAAAGAGTACAGTTTCTGTCAACCTCGCCTGCACTCTCGCTTTGAGCTCGCGCCGTAAGGTTTTGCTGGTTGAGGGAGACATGCGAAGGCCGAGTTTCTTTCAGATTCTCGGGATCGGAAAGAATCCGGGCCTTAGCGAGTTCCTTCAGGACAAGCAAGCGCTCTCAAGAAGCATCTACCATCTCGAAGGCCCTGGATTTTGGGTCTTGCCGGCCGGCAGCACCCCGGGTAATGCGATGGAGCTCCTTCAATCAGGAAGAATCACTTCACTGGTTAGTCAGTTGGCCGAATGGTTTGAGTGGGTTATCATCGACTCTCCTCCCGTGTTGCCGTTCGCAGACACAAGCGTCTGGGCAAGGTTGGCGGATGGAGTCCTTTTGGTTACCCGTCAAGGAACTACCGAAAAACGGCGACTACAGAGAGGACTTGACGCGATCCAACCGAACAAGTTACTTGGCGCGGTGCTGAACTGCTCCCAAAACTCGTCTAACGCTGACTACTATTACCGCAAGCCCACTGTCTAGCCCGCCATGCATAACGTGATCGTCACTGGAGGGAGCCGCGGGTTGGGTCTGGGTATCGCTCGCAGGCTATTGGAGTCAGGGTTCACTGTGATCGCGATCGCCCGGAAAGAAAGTGCGGAGATCACGGACACGATGCGAGAGGCGGATGAGTCTGGACCAGGATCGCTGCATTTCGTGTCCTTCGATCTGACAGAGATCGAAGGCATCCCAGATTTGGTGAAGAAACTACGGAAAGACTTCGGACCAATCTACGGGCTCGTCAATAACGCTGGCATGAGCTCCGACGGTGTGCTCGCCCTGACTCCCACGCCTCAGATCGAGCGGGTGGTGCGCTTGAACACTATTTCCCCAATGGTACTCACCAAGCATGTGGTCCGTAAAATGATGGCGGACGGAGGCGGACGGATCGTTAATATTTCGTCTATCACTGCTTTCACAGGCTACAGCGGGCTTTCGGTCTACGCAGCTACCAAAGCGTCCTTAGTGGGCTTTACCAAATCGCTGGCGCGGGAGGTCGGCCGCATGGGGGTGAACGTGAACGCAGTCGCTCCCGGTTTCGTCGACACCGACATGACCCAAGGAATGACAGACGAGCAACGGCACCAGATCGAACGCCGCAGCGCCCTCAAGTGCCTGGTGGATGTCGATGATGTAGCGAACGTGGTTGAGTTTCTTTTGAGCGATCGATCGAAGAGCATTACCGGGACCGTAATAACCGTCGACGCGGGGAATACGGCATGATCGAGATGCGAACGGAAGATGCAATCCAGAGCATCGGTTCATCTGCGAGAGTCTGGCTGCGCGCGCTGGAACTGACCGCTCCCATCGCACAGAATCGCGACAGAATTTTGCCAACGGTGATCGAGGAGGTTGCTGCGCGATTGGGCGATGCTCCGGCTTTGCTCTCAGACCAGGAAAGTCTGACTTATCGAGCGCTCACGGAACGCGCAAACCAATATGCTCGATGGGCGCTCAATGAGGGGCTTGCAAAGGACGATGTCGTCTGTCTGCTGATGACTAATCGGCCCGAGTACATGGCGATTTGGCTTGGCATCACGAGCGTTGGCGTGGTAGTTGCCCTTCTTAACACCAATCTCCCGGGTCTCTCGCTTGCCCACTACATCCGCGCCGTGTCGCCGAAGCACATTATTGCAGCAGCGGAGTTTGTCGAAACTCTTGCCGTTACGCTACCGCACCTTGACCCGTCGCCGACTGTCTGGATTTATGGCGCAAATGACACTCCATTTGCACGCATCGACATTGACATCGCGCGACACTCAAGCGCGACGCTCAGCAGAGGCGAACGGCGCCCACCTTCTATCGACGATCGGGCTCTTTGCATCTACACCTCAGGCACAACCGGGTTGCCCAAGGCTGCAAATGTCAGTCATGGGCGCGTGATGCAATGGAGCCATTGGTTTGCCGGCATGATGGAAGTGCTACCGTCGGATCGCATGTACAACTGCCTGCCGATGTACCATAGCGTCGGAGGAGTGCAGGCGCCGGGTGCGGTACTTGTCGCCGGCGGCGTCGTCGTGATTCGCGAGGAGTTCTCGGCGAGCCAGTTCTGGAACGACATCCATCGCTGGGACTGCACGCTATTTCAGTACATCGGAGAACTTTGCCGTTATCTGCTCCACGCGGCGCCTTCGTCGAATGAAGCCGAGCATCGGATCAGGCTTGCCTGCGGCAATGGATTGGCGCCGGAGGTATGGGATGCTTTCAAGGACCGCTTCCGCATTCCTCGGATTCTAGAATTCTATGCCGCAACCGAAGGAAGCGTTTCCTTGTTCAACGTACAGGGAAAACGCGGAGCGATCGGCCACATTCCAGCGTATTTGGCACATCGATTCTCACCTGTTCTTGTGGTCTTCGATGTGGATACTGGCGAGCCAGCCCGCAACGAGCAAGGATTCTGCAGCCCGTGCGCGCCGAACCAGGCCGGCGAAGCGATCAGCAAGGTCGTGAACAATCCGTCGAATATCGGCAGCCGCTTTGAGGGGTACACAAGCAATGAGGCATCAGAGAAGAAGATACTTCGGAACGCTTTCGAGCCGGGAGACGCCTGGGTCCGTACCGGCGACCTGATGCGGAAGGACGAAAAGGGATTCTTCTACTTCGTCGATCGCATTGGTGATACCTTTCGCCGGAAGGGCGAGAATGTTGCGACCACCGAAGTTTCCGGAGCGATCTGCACATTTCCGGGAATCAAGTACGCGGTGGTCTATGGCGTCGCGGTTCCCGGCACGGAAGGCCGCGCCGGTATGGCGACCCTTGCGGCCGAGAACGAGGTGGACCTGTCCGCATTTCGTATGCACCTGATGGCCCGTCTTCCTCCATACGCGCGCCCCATATTCCTCCGATTCCGGAATGAGATCGAAGTGACAGGAACCTTTAAGTGTTCGAAGGCTGATTTAGTGCGTCAAGGATATGATCCTACATTCGTCACCGATACTATCTATTTCGATAATCCGGAATCGCAGGCATACATTCGGCTTGATAAAGCGCTGTACGAACGCATTCACGCTGGACAGATCCGCCTCTGACTCCCCGTCTTTTCGGCGACTCGGCTTCTGCGAGTGCCACTAGCACTTGAAGGAATTATTCCATCCCAAATGTTGGGGTTCTAGCTTCTGGGACTAGCTAATTCAGCGGCATAAGTCCGATTTGGAATCGCACGTCGCCTTTGTGTACGCGGCGGCGCAAAAATAGACCACGAAGCGGCGCGTGAGCGCCGGATCGTGGCGGAGTAAAAGTAGTCCACCCCGCCTAGTCGATGATTCACGGGACAAGCAAGTTCTCTTTTGGGTTGGCGAGTCAGGTTCGCCGCCGATTGGGGGCTTGTTTTCCGTGGGATACCGGAGGCATGTACACAGTGGAACTGTACGCAAGAGTGCGGCGTGCTGTGTTGGTGGAAGGGATGAGCCGGCGAACGGCGGCGCGGGAGTTTGGGCTGGCACGCAAAACCGTACACAAGATGCTGGAGTATTCTTTGCCGCCGGGCTACAAGCGGCAGCAGCCTGTGCGGCGGCCGAAGCTGGGTCCATGGCAGGGCGTCATCGACGCGATTCTCGAAGATGACAAGCGCGGGCCAACCAAGCAGCGACACACAGCCAAGCGCATCTTTGAGCGGCTGCGGGCCGAGCATGGATTCACCGGCGGCTATACCATCGTGAAGGATCATGTTCGAGCCGCGAAGCTGAGCAGCCGGGAGATGTTCATCCCGTTGCGCCACACACCGGGAGAAGCCCAGGTGGACTTCGGCGAAGCCGTGGTGGTGATCGCCGGGTTGGAAGCGAAGGCGCACTTTTTCACCATGGATCTGCCGCACTCGGACGACTGCTTCGTCATTGCCTTTCCAGGCGAAACGACGGAAGCGTTTCTGGAAGGCCATGTGCAGGCCTTCGCCTACTTCGGCGGCGTGCCCACGCGGATTCTCTATGACAACACCAAGCTGGCCGTAGCCAAGATCCTCGGCGATGGCCGGCGGCAGAGGACGCGGGCATTTTCAGAGTTGCAGAGCCATTACCTGTTCGCGGAGAAGTTCGGCCGTCCGGCCAAGGGCAACGACAAGGGGAAGGTGGAGAACCTGATCGGCTATGCGCGTCGCAACTTCATGGTGCCGATTCCGCGCGCCGCCAGCTGGGAAGACCTGAACGAGCAACTGGCCTCTGACTGCCATACCCGCCGCGCCCGGCGTATGCGCGGCCACAAGGAGACCATCGCCGAACGCTTCGAGCGGGACCGCGCCGCATTCCTGCCGCTGCCTGCAGCCGGCTTCGAGGCCTGCGACAAGACGACGGTGCGCGTCAGCTCGATCTCGCTGGCGCGCTACCGCACCAACGATTACTCGGTTCCGACTCAGTTCGGCCACCGCCAGGTGCTGGTCAAGGCATACGTCCACCATGTTGTGATCGTATGCGGCAGCGAGGTGATCGCCGAACACCGGCGCAGCTACGAACGCGAGGCCACGGTCTACGATCCGCTGCACTATCTGGCCTTGCTCGAACACAAGAGCCGGGCTCTGGATCAGGCCGCGCCATTGGCCGGATGGCAGTTGCCCGGGTGCTTTGCGCAACTCCGCCGGATGCTGGAGGCGCGGCTGCGCAAGCATGCCGCCCGTGAGTATATCCAGGTGCTGCGGCTGCTGGAGATGTTTGCTCTTCCCGAGGTCACCGCCGCCATCGAGCAGGCGCTTGGGCTGAACACGATCAGCTTCGATGCCGTGCGGCATCTGGTGCTGTGCCGCGTCGAGCGCAGGCCACCGCGGCTGGACATGGCCAACTGGCCGCACCTACCCTCGGCCCAGGTGCGCACCACGCGTGCCCGGGACTACATGAGCCTGTTGTGCACCCCGGGAGTTGAGCCTTCCACGCAGGAGGCAACGCTATGAGCACAACGACACCGGATACGCCGCAGGTTCTGCTCGAACATCACCTGAAGGCCCTGCGCCTGCCCACCATGCTGCGCGAGTACGACAAGCTGGCGCGTACCTGCGCGGTTGAAAAGGCGGCTTTTCCACACTATCTGCTGCGCCTCACCGAACTCGAACTGCTGGACCGCGACCGCCGTGCCACCGAGCGCCGCATCCGGCAGGCGAAGTTCCCGGTTGTGAAGAGCCTCGACAGCTTCGACTTCCTCGCCATCCCCGCGCTGAACAAGACCCTGGTGCTTGAACTGGCCAGATGCGAGTATCTCACCCGCAAGGAAAACATCCTGCTGCTCGGCAACAGCGGCACCGGCAAGTCGCACATCGCCCTGGCTCTGGGCCTGGCCGCATGTCAGCGTGGCCATCGCGTTCGCTTCATCACCGCCGCCGCCCTGGTCGGCGAACTGATCGAGGCCCGCGATGAGAAACGCCTGCTTCGCTTCCAGAAGCAGATCGCCGCCCACGAACTGCTGATCGTCGATGAGCTGGGTTATGTGCCGCTGTCGAAAACCGGCGCCGAGCTGCTCTTCGAGACCTTCAGCCAGCGCTACGAGCGCGCCTCGACACTGATCACCAGCAACCTGCCCTTCGATGAATGGACCGAGATCTTCGGCTCCGAGCGGCTCACCGGCGCACTGCTCGATCGCATTACCCACCACGTACACATCCTGGAGATGAACGCCGATAGCTACCGCCTCAAGCAAAGCCGGCGAAAAAGACTCTGACCACGGGCTCCCCTCCCGGCGCCGCTCGGGGTAGGAAAGGCCTCTTCCGCTACGCTCCAGAGCCCTTTCCTACCCCGAAAACACCCTCCAACTCTTACTCCTGTCACTGGCTCCCTTTTACTCCGCCTCACTGGTTCCTTTTTTCTCCGCCCTTGACAAACGCGGGGAGACATGAATGCTCTGCGCGATGCCGCCAACCAATTAATCCGGTTGCAACCCGGGTCGTACGAGGGCTACGCCCTGCGCGGATTGGCCAACATCAATAGCAAGCACTATAACGATGCCGAGGCGGATATTCGCAAGGCGATCGCGCTGGGCCCGCAGAATTCGTTGGGCTACGTGCAGTTGGGGAACCTGAAATTCGTGCAGCAGCAGTATGGTGAGGCTGAAACGGCTTACCGGCAGGCCCTTGACCTGAATCCCAATTCGACAGACTCGCTGCGCGGCCTGATGAGCATATATGTTGCAGAAAAACAAATCGACAAGGCCATCGGCGCAGCAAATGCGCAAATCCTCAAATCGCCCAACAACAGCAAGTTCTATTTCTTGCTAGGCAGCGTTCTTTTCCAAAGCAAGAAAGACCTGAACGGAGCCGAAGCTGCGCTGGAGAAATCCGCCGCGCTGGACAAGCAGAACTCCGATGCCATGATCGAACTGTGCCAGGTACGCGCCGCTAAGGGAGAGATCGATAAGGCGATCGCAACGGGCGAGCAGTCGCTCCAGGAAAACGACCGTCAAACAGGCCTATATATATTGGTAGGGGATCTGTATCAGTCCAAGTTGGACTGGAAGCGAGCGGAAGATGCCTATCAGCATGCGCTGGCGCTCGATTCGCAGAATCCTGTCGCTTCCAATGGCCTTGCCCGAGTGATGCTAGGCACTGGCGGGAACCTCGATATCGCTCTCTCGCTGGCGCGGACGGCGCGAAGGGGGCTGCCAGATTTTCCGGGCCCAGCCGACACCTTAGGGTGGATCTATTATCGGAAGGGGGTGTACGCATTGGCGATCGACTCCCTCCAGGAAGCGCTTAAGCTTCAGGATAAGAACAAGACAGCCGACAGCCCAGATCTTCATTATCACCTGGGATGGGCTTATGAGAAGACGAAGCAAACAGCGCTCGCCCGGCAACATTTTGAACAAGTCCTGAAGATCAATCCCAACTACCCCGCCGCCGCCGAAATCAAGAAGGAGTTGATCGGTCTCAAAACGTAGGGTTCAGTCAGTTTGACTGGCGATGCGAAGATTTCGATTTTTGATCCCGACTTAATGTTGAACGGTTAGCTCAGAGTGATACCTATAAGCAGAGACTAATAGGGCGGACCTTCTTAGAAGAACCTCGGAAAGGTCTTCGAGACGGCTCCAGCAAAAAAGCTTCAGGCAAAATGTTTCCCGGACGTTGGGTTCCGGATTCCCGAAGCCACACGTGTCTTTCTGCAGTACTGCTCTTTATATATTGGCAATGGCTTCAGCAGACTGACTCCGCTGAGCAACGGCTGGTAGGGTGCTCACATTCCTGGAAAGCAACTTTTGACGTTCCCAACAAAGCAACTTTATCTGATGGCCGACTTACATTGGGTGTGTGAGTGATTGCTGAATTACGGTAGCCTTACGAAGCTCTTACTTCTATCTCATTGGACCTCGAATTCAAAGTCTCAAACGCACATTCAGACATTCAGACGACAACCAATTACGTCCGAGACCACATAGCGCTCGCAGATGGCTTCAAATCTGTCCGCTGCGCCGTTGGGCTAGGGGACTGTCACCGAGATGGGGCTGGTGGGAGCGCTTGCAACTCCGGCAGCGTCGACGCTTTCGACTTCGTAATTGTAAACCGTCCCGCTTTGAACTGAGGAGTCCGTGTAACTTGTCAGGATATCGACAGAGGGATTCACGAGCGTGTATGTGGGACTGCCGCTCACGGCTCTGTAAATGTTATAGCCTGCGACCGGAACGGCAGAATCCGTGGGCGCATCCCAGCTGAGGTTGACCATATAAGACGTTGCGATTCCCGTGCCTGTGAGCGGAACTGTCGCCGTGGGATTGGTCGAAGAGGTGCTGACGACGGTGAGCGTGCCGGAGGCCGCACCGGTTACGGTGGGATCGAACTCAATGCCGAGAGTCGCTGTCTGGCCGGTGGCGAGTGTCGCAGGGAACGTGGGACCGGAAAGTGAGAAGCCGATGCCCGCGAGCGTGACTGAGTTGACTGTTAGGGAGCCGGTGCCAGAGGAGGTCAGAATCACGGTCTGCGCGGCGGGCGTGTTTAAATCCACGTTACCGAATGCCACAGTGATGGCGTTGATGCTCAGCGTGGATGTGGCCGCGTTGACGGTAAGCGTGATGGAATCCGAGGCAGTGTTGTAGTCGGTGGTGTCCGTCGGCGTGAAGGTAACTGTGAGGATCTGTGAGCCAGTTGCGGGCACTGTACCGGAAGCCGGCGAGTAGGCAAACGTTCCTGGTACGCTTGCCGTCGCATCCAGCTGTGTGGCGCTCAGCGCGGTGCCGTTGACGATTGCCGCCGGCGTTGACCAGGTGATTGTGGGGGTCGCTTTGTTGATGGTGAGCGCGACACTGGCGGTTGCGGTTTTGTAGTCGGTGGTGTTGGTGGGCGTGAAGGTGACGGACAGCGTCTGCGATCCAGCGGTGAGCACCGTTCCGACGGCGGGCGAATAGGCGAAAGTCCCCGCCACGCTGGCCGTGGCATTGAGCTGTGTGGCGCTTAGCGCAATGCCGTACGTGATGGCAGCAGGCGTTGCCCAGGTGATAGTGGGCGTGGCGATGCTCACCGTGAGCGGAACGGTGGCTGTCGCCGTTGCATAGTCGGTCGAATCGGTTGGCGTGAAGGTCGCAGTGAGCGTGTTGCTGCCCGCGGTCAATACCGCGCCCGCTGCCGGCGAGTAGCTGAAGGTTCCAGCGACGGTCGAAGTAGCGTTTAACTGCGTGCTGCTTAGAGCCGTGCCATAGCTGATGGCTGCCGGGGCGGCCCAGGCGATGGCCGGCGTGGCCTGGCCAACAGTGATGGAGACGGAACTCGTTGCGGTTGCGTAATCCGTCGTATCCGTGGGCGTGAAGGTGACTGAGAGCGTGTGCGTACCCGCTGTCAACACAGTGCCGGCAGCCGGCGAGTAGCTGAATATTCCAGCTACGGTCGAAGTAGCGTTTAACTGCGTGCTGCTTAGAGCCGTGCCATAGCTGATGGCTGCCGGGGCGGCCCAGGCGATGGCCGGCGTGGCCTGGCCAACAGTGATGGAGACCGAACTGGTTGCAGTTGCGTAGTCGGTGGTGTCGGTGGGCGTCAAGGTAACCGTGAGCGTGTGCGTACCCGCCGTCAACACAGTGCCCGCAGCTGGTGAATAGCCGAAGGTTCCTGCCATGGTGGAGCCGGCGTCAAGCTGGATTGCGCTGAGCGCCGTTCCGTAAGTGATGGCTGCTGGTGCGGCCCAGGTAATGGCCGGAGCGGCTGTATTTACGGTCAGCACGACGGTTGCAGTCGCCGTCGCGTAGTCGGTCGAATCGGTTGGCGTGAAGGTTGCCATGAGTGTGTTGCTGCCCGCGGTCAATACCGTGCCAGCTGCCGGCGAGTAGCTGAAGGTTCCGGCCACGGTCGAAGTAGCGTTTAGCTGCGTGCTGCCTAGAGCCGTTCCGTAAGTGATTGCTGTCGGCGCGGCCCAGGCGATGGCCGGCGTGGCCTGGCCAACAGTGATGGAGACGGAACTCGTTGCGGTTGCGTAATCCGTCGTATCGGTGGGCGTAAAGGTGACCGTGAGCGTGTGCGCACCCGCCGTCAGCACAATGCCCGCTGCCGGCGAGTAGTTGAAGGTTCCGGCCACGGTCGAATTAGCGTTTAGCTGCGTGCTCCCTAGTGCCGTTCCGTAGCTGAGGGCTGCAGGCGCGGCCCAGCTGATGGAAGGCGTGGCCTGGTTCACGACTTGCGTCACGGCGCCGGATGTAACGGCAGCGCAGCTGCTGTTCCCGAGCCAGGCGGCAGTAATGATGTGGGATCCGGCAACCAGCGAGCTTGTTACGAATGTCGCAGTTGTCCCGTTGATCGTCCCGGTTCCGATCGCGTTGACGCCGTCATAGAACGTCAAGGTGCCGGTGGGGCCATTTGAGATTGTTGCGATGAAAGTCACCGCGCTGCCATAGCTGGATGGCGAGCTTGAAGTGGCCACGGAGAGCGTTGGCACGTCCGCGTTCAACTGCAGGCCAAAGATCTGCGAAATCCCATTCGCAGTCGCGGTCAGCGTCGCTGCCTGCGTGGTGGCAACAGGCGATACCGTGGCTGAGAAACCGATGCTGGCCGCAGTGGCCGGAACCGTTGCCATTGCCGGAACCGACACCGCCGCGTTGTTGCTCGACAGGTTTACAACCTGCCCTCCAGCCGGCGCGGCCGCATTCAGCGTCACGGTGCAGGCCTCCGTCCCCGAGCCAGTCATCGAACCACTGCCGCAGGCGAGCACACTCACTTGCGCCAAACCCGTTCCGCTCAGGCCGATCATCATGGGGGAGCCGGTCGTACTGTTGCTGGTGACGGCCAGTTGACCCGTTGCCGATCCCGCAGCAGTTGGCTCGAACTGCACATTCACTGTGGCTGACTGGTTGGGGTTCAACGTCAGCGGGAAACTGGCTCCCGACAGCGAGAAACCTGTTCCGGTCAGCCCCGCCGCGCTCACGGTTACCGGCACGTTTCCGGTAGACGTCAAGGTGATGGACCCCATGCTGGCCGCGTTCACCTGAACGTTGCCAAACGCCAGGCCGCTCGTGCTGGCACTCAGCGCGGGTATCGCTGCATTCAATTGCAATGTGAAGGCCTGGGAAACGCCATTCGCGCTTGCCGACAAGGTCGCCGGCTGCGTTGTCGGCACAGACGATACCGTGGCAGCAAAGCCGGCGCTGCTCGCATACTGTGGAACAACGACTTTGGCCGGCACCGTCACTGCAGAATTGTTGCTGGCAAGGTTCACAGTCATACTGCCGCTCGTGTTTTTGGAATTCAACGTTACAGAGCAGGCCAAAGCGCCTGGTCCCGTCATCGAAGGGCTGCTGCATGACAGGTCAGCAAGACTCACTGCCGGCGCCGTACCATTTCCGGTGAGCGCGATCGATGCGTTGGGGCTGCTCGAAGCATTGCTGCTTACGGTGATCTTGCCCGATGCGACATATAGCACGGTCGGATCGAACTGCACGAGCAGCGTCGCCGCCTGACCTGGGCTTAACGTCACCGGGAGGCCAGCCCCCGTCATCGAATACTCGGTCCCCGTCAGCGTCGCCGAGTTGATCGTCACCGGCACGTTGCCTGTGGAAGTCAATGTCACTGAATGTGTCGTTGGAGTGTTCAACGCTACGCTGCCGAAGGCCACGCTGGACGGGCTGATACTTAGCGCGGAAATCGCTGCGTTCAACTGCAAGAGGAAGCTCTCCGTAACGCCTCCCGCCTTCGCTTCAAGAGTCGCTGTCCTGTTTTCCGAGGTCGACGACACCTTTGCCGTAAACGCGGCGTTGCTCGCATTGGCCGGCACCTTAATGGAGGCAGGCACGGTTACGGCGCCACTGGTACTGGATAGGCTCACACTGAGCCCGCCGGCAGGAGCTGCCTGGCTAAGCGTGACCAGGCAAGAATCGGTCCCTGAACCTGTGTAAGTAGATTGGTTGCAGGTGAGTGCGGACAGCTGGGCTGCTGAGGCGAATGCACCCTTTGCGCCCAGACTGATTAAGACAAAAAGAAGTAAAGCTGCACAAAGAACGCGACGCCTCGCGGCTCTGGCGCAATTCATCGGGTAGTGTTGCCGGATGTTTTCGCGCCCTGCCAAAGGGGAATTTGCGGGTCCGGCATCCAGCCCGGCAGGAATAAAGGAAGAATGTTGAGAATTCGATCCTATGACGAGACTCATGCGTACGCCTGTTCCTCCGTTGTATTGGAAGACTATGTAAAGAGTTTACCATTTGGCGCGGCACTGACGTAACCTAAAAGAATTACCTTTGATTACTTTCGTCCTATATACCTAAAGCCAATATACTCAGTAAATCACTGAGAAAAACTCAATTCAACAAGGTCTCTTCAGCCGATATTGACCGGGTTTCTCATCGAAAAACTGCCCCGGAGCAGCCCAAAGGTAATGGTCCACCTGCTTGGGCCTTAAGGTCGGCTCAGCCAATTTGGTGCGCAGGTCTCGCGGAGGGCCTTGAGCCCAAAGTATTCGCCCAAACTTGCGTTTCCGAGAGACTACCAGAAGGTAGGCAATTCTCATCTTGAAAAATCTGTATATTCTTTTGATTCTCTGCAACCGGCCTGCACGCCGCACCTGCGTGGGATCTCGCTGAGCAGGTAAAACTCCCGGGGCGGCGATGAGTTGGACATGCGGTCTTTGCCTTGGGCGTTAGTTGCCGAGGTCATGCAGACTGCTTTGTTTCACGGGTATCGGTTCTTCTCTTTTCAATTCGGAGTTTATTGTTTAAAGGCAGGGCTCAGAATCGGGCCCTCCCTTTCTTGCTTTTGGCCGACGCTGTTGCGATACCGCGAGTGTTCCAAATGATCCGTGTTGTAGCGAAATCGACCGAAAAGATTCAAAGGGTACAGATCGGGGTATTGTCTGCGGATAGGATAGCAAGTTGTTTCGATTCAGTGACCGAAGCTGCCTGGGGGGGCAGCCAAACGAGTGTTTGCCGGCGCTTCTTCGCACTCTCACGTCCGGGAGAGCTTGATCGAGTCCTCAAAACGAAAACCATGTTAGCTATGCGAGCCAGCTTATTGGCCTGGGCAACTATCACATAACTTCGAATGATTTATCGACATTGCCGTTATGCGGATTCCTGAACGATTCCAAACCTAAGTACAAAAATGGGACCACTAACTACCAAAGGGAACACCAAGGGCAAGCAAAGCTGCGCGCGGCGGGCGAGTTCGTGCGCCAATGATCTTCGGCACTCTCCCCATCTGTTCCCATATATGAAGCGCAGAAGCATTCATGTAGAGCAGCCGTATCTGCTCATTGCTCTCTCCGCGAAGACTGTAGATGCTGAGTGTTCTCAGAAGGCTTGTCTGGCCGGACTGGACGAGGTAAGGTCCTATGCAGACCGCTGGCGCATTCTCGATATTCCGCACGTCTTCGGCGCTCTGCGCAACGATCTGGTAATTCAGTTTGTCAGAGGCATGCTCCGCGAGAAGCCGTCGCATGAGATCGTTTGACGTAAGAAGTTCCCTGTATGGTCGAGTGCTCAAGCCGCGGATCTCAGGGAAAACCAGTGATAGCGCCGCCAACAGAACATGCAACGAACCGGCCGGAGAGCAAACATACTGTAGAGTTCGTCCATCGCCTGCAACTCACCCGGTTTGAATTGCCGCGAGTTGCAACAGGGGCATGCCCGCCGGAATAACAGGACACGAGGCAGCCAATTCGGCCAAATCAAGGTGGAAGAATTCATTTGGAAATCCCTTTCAGCGAAACGAGAAACATGCATCGTGGCGCGATTGCAGCGTCACGCGGGCGCAGTCTTGGAAAGGATGTACGGGCCGCTTCCCGGGCTATTTTGGACGGAGACCCGGAGCGGTTTGCGATCTGAGCCGCTGTCCTTTGGACCTGTGCCAGTGTTCTCCTCATGCGGGACACCGATTGCATCCGGCTGACTTGCCGGTGGAGTCAGATGTATCTGAGTGTGGTGACGGGCGGAAAGGTGATTCCTGACATCGGATTTTTCGTCGAGACTCATGGCGGCTCCAGTCGTTCCTTTGCGTGCTTGCATGACGCTCGTCTGGAGCTAAGCCTGGAATGCCGAAGGCGAGAAGGAAAAGCGAAACCCTATTTAGAGCATACGCCTACCTGGTTTCGCGTGCTGTGAAGCGCGACCCAAGACCCAAGTGCCGAGCCGTTTTGAAGTTGAGAGATTTCGGCCTCAGTGATTCTCTGAAGCGGGAGAGGGGAGATCAAATAAGAAGGGGTGGCACGAGGCCACCCCTTCATTAGGTTCAACTCGAGGTCGCTTAGAAGTAGTACTTCGCGGCGAATTGCAACCAGCGATAGCCCGACTTGGTGGAGGGGGTACCGGTGGTGCTCGTGTTGGAGTTGTAGACCAGTCCGGAGCCGGTGCTGGCGCCGTAGAAGAGCAACGAGTTGTCGGAGTTCCCGTTCTGGCCGAATTCCGCGTTCGGGTGGTTGAGCCAGTTGGTTGCCGAGATGCGAACTTCTGCACGCTGCGCATCTGTGATGCGGAACGCCTTGAAGATCGCCAAGTCGCTACCGAAGTAATGCGGCGTCCGGATGTAGGGCCAGACGATCTGCGCCGTCTGTCCGAACGAGCTGGAGGTTGGACCCATTGGCGAGACGAAGCAGGCGGGGTTGAAGTACTGACCGCTCTTCGTGCCCTTGCGAGGATCGCATACGAGAACTTCCTGAAGGCCGTTCTCGTACTGGCTGGAACCATACCAGGTGTTGGTGCCGATCGATTGAGTCTGGTCCCCACCTACCCACTGCGCAGTTCCGCCGGGGATGTTGAAGACCTGGTTCTGAACCGATGTGTTCCCAGGCGCCTGGCCGAGCGAGTCGAAGGTTCCGTTCATGTTGGGCGAAGTGGTCTGGTAGGGAGCGCCATCTTCGTAGGTGGTGTAACCGGAGAGCTGCCACCCGTTGATGAGCTGGCCTGCCAGCACGTTATTGTGAATTGGCTTGGGCAGCTTGTAGCTGAACGACACGTTGAAGACCTTGGTGTGGTCATACTCAAGCGGGCCGTAGTTGGCATACAGATTGAAGGGGTCGACCACCGGGCCGTTGCCGTTTCCATTTGAGGTGGAACCGTCGCGGGTACCGAGGACCTTGCCGAAGGTGAAGTTGGTGAACAGGTACAGGTTGCCGGACTGCTTCTGGGCGGAAACCTGCAGCGAGTTGTAGTTGGCGAGGCCGCCGTGACCGAGAAGATAGATGGCATCGTAGTTGATCAGCGGACGGTAGTCGTTTGTGTTGATGGCTCCAATGGTCGGTTCGCTGAAGTTAGGAGGAGTGTTCGATGCGCTTCCGGTTGGTGGGAGAATGTTTCCTGTTGGGTTATTGGGGCAACCACCGGGCTGAAGAACCGCACTCGCATTGTAGATCGGTCCGCACGGATTCGGATTGGTGTACAGACCGGTCCTCAGATCAGGCTCATCGTAGAAGGCGCCGTAGGGAATCTCGTTGGCGTCATAGATGTGCCCGTTGTTGCCATTCTCGAGCTGGTTGCGGCTTGCGCTGCCAACATAGGAGATTTCCATAACGGTGTGGGAGGGCAATGCCTGTGCCACGCCGAAGCTCCAGGTATCCGCATAGGGCACCTTGCTGTCGCCCAATACGTCGGCAGAGATGTTAGCGCCGTTTTCAGCTGTGCCGGTGGGAACCGTCATCTGCAACGGCGTCCAACCTGTACGAGAACTGTTGAGGACCTGGATCAGGCCGTTGTTGATGTTGTAGCTGTTGAAACCGGTATTGCCGATGTTGCCGGTGCCAAAGCCGAAGGAGCCCTGCGGGCCGGCCATGGCGTTGCTCCCGTCACCTCCGGAGACCTGGTACTGGTAGATGCCGAAGCCGCCGCGCACAACCGTTTTACCGGTGCCGAAGACGTCATAGGCAGCGCCGAGGCGCGGGTTGTAGGTGAAGAGCTTGCTGCCCCATCCGGACTGCGGCACGCTGGAGAGCAGCGAGTGCCACTCGATACCGGTGTTCCCCGGAGCATTGGCAGCGTTGCTGTAGGTTGCCGGATCCCAGACCTGCGAGCCGGTGCTGTCGTACCACTGGCCCATGTGATCGGCGCGGAGGCCGTAGTTGAGGGTCAGCTTGCGGTTGAGTTTCCAGGAGTCCTGCGCCCAGAGCGACCACTGATGCCACTGCGCGTCCGTGTTGGGTACCGAGGTCTGCTCGGTGTAGCTGTCATTACGGCCCAACAAGCGATCAAGAGTGCCGTTGGAAGTGGAGACTGAGCTGTAAGTCTGCACGTTGAAGGAGCCGTTGATGGGAGCTCCGGAGGATTCAATGTTCTCTTGCGTATCCCAGTACATGCCGGCCTTGATCGAGTGGGTGCCGAGGATTTTGGTGAAGGTATCGCTGATGTTTGGAGCCTTGGCCGTCTTGCCGAAGCTGTTGGGGCCATATAGTCCGCCGTCGTACTGGTTCTGGGCTTCGTCGCCGATCCAGGTGACGCCGTCTTCCCAGCCGCCGCCGAAGTCAGGGATGCTGTCGACTTCGTGCGAGGAGCCGAAGAGGCTCTCCTGCGGGAAGCCCAGGGCCGTGCGGCTGACCGCCTTCGGATTGCTCAGGCTGATGTCGTTGACGAACTCAGCTTCAGCAAAGACGAACTCGTTGGTGGTGCTGGCGCTGAACACGTGGGTGTAGTTGGCCAGGTAAACGTGCGCGGTCTCGATACCGACCGGGTTACCGGGGTATGGAATGGTGCCGAGAGGCGCCCACCAGATCGATATAGGATGATTGTCTTGCTCTGTCTGGTAGGTGTAGGAACCCCAGATCTTGTTGTTGTCGTTCAGCGAGTAGTTGACCTTGCCGGTAACTTCCCAGCGGTCCTGGGGAGTGTTCGGGGTGTAGCCGTAGTCGTTCCAGCCGTTTTGGCTGGTTGGCTTCTGGTTTTCGGTCGGCTGCAGGTTCGAGACGATCGTGCCGATCGGGTCAAAGTACTGGTTCAGGCCCGTAAAGGTTTTGCCGCTCCAGGGCGTGAGTGCGGAGTTGCAACCCTGCCAGCCGTTGTCGCCACCGTTGCAAGGCAGTGCGTAGGCGTCGGAATATGTGCTTATGACTTTGGGGTTGATGCTGGTGTTGGAGAAGTCGCCGGCTACCTGGCTGTTCTCACCGAAGACGCCGGAGGTGGGAACGTTCATGTCCGAGGTCGGGACGTAGGGGTGCTGGATCATCTTTTCGTAGCCGACCCAGAAGAACAGCTTGTCCTTGTTCTTGTTGAAATGCGGGAAGTAGATCGGACCGCCGACATTGCCGCCTACGTAGTAGTAGTAGGAGGGAAAGAGCGGAGCTCCCGTGTCATTCGCGAACCAGTCGTTGGCAAAACCGACGGCGGCGTTGCGGGCATAGAGATAACCCTCGCCGTGGAACTTCTGACCGCCGCTCTTGGAGAACGCCTGCAGGACCGCGGGGCCCTTTGCGTACTCAGCGCCGTAGGAGGCAGACATGAACTTGACGCTGTCGGTCATGTCCTGATTGATGTTGGCGATCTGCGATCCGGCGTTGCCCGGATCGACCAGCATGGCGCCGTCGAGCATGAGAGCCGTGGAGCCGTAAGGCTGGGTGCCGTTTGCGGAGAAGGTGCCGGCAGGACCGTTGTTGGTGCCAGTGGAGATTCCGTTGCCGCTGTTGAAGTTGCCACCAGCGCTGCCGCCGTTGTTGAAGGTAACGCCCGGCATCATCTTGACGAGTTCGCCAGCGCCACGGCCAGTGAGGACCGCGCTGTCGATCAGTTCGTTGTTCAGCGTCTGGCTGATTTCAGCTGTATCGACGGGTACTTCAGCATCGGCGCCGGAGACGACGGTGACGGCTGCGTTTTCAGCGCCGACCGTGAGGTGGATGTTTGCGACCGTACGGCTATCGCCCTGGTTCAGGACGACTCCGGTTTCTTCCCAGGGAGAGAATCCCTTGGCGGAGATGCTGACCGAATAGCTTCCAGGGACCAGTGCGGTGACTGACCAGAAGCCCTGGGTGTCGGCTTTGGTGTCGCGAGTATCGCCTGAGGCCTCGTTTTTCAACACGACCTTGGCGCCCGGGATGCGGGCATCCGTCTGGTCTGCGGCAATTCCACTCAAGGTCGCAGTGATGACCTGCGCCCTGGCGACTGGGAAGGACAGAAGCAGGACTGGGATGAGCAGCCATGTTATCCGGCCTAACAATCTTGTTGTTGAATGCATTTGTTGCCTCCTGAATGTTGGTTCTGTTTTTGACTCCCGACACCGGCACGCACTCCGCAACTTCCGAGAACCGGCGCCACAAGTCTGTTTTGTAATCTGAGTACCGATGTCAAAACGCGCTGGCTGATTGCACCCCAGCGGAATTTGCGACAGCATGCGGCGGTGGAAAGGACGGGGATATACCGTGCGTTCTCATAGGAACCTCCAAAATTGGCCTGAACCGCAAACCATCCGAAGCTGAGCAGGAAAGGGAAGAGTCGCTTCCTGCTTGAGGGTTGAGTGGCACTCATGCGCGACCCTGCCGAAGAACGGCAGATTGCGAAGCCCTGAACCAGGCGTGACGAGACTGGCTCAAGTGGCTTAGCTCAAGTCGAAGCTGTTTAAGTTGGATTCCCCGAATTTGTAGAGTCGTTCAAGCCGTCCAAGGGTGCTGGGAGATTGGCGCAGTTGAGAACGTTAGCTGTCTTCGACAAAGCCCTGGCCTTTTGGCCCAAAGCTCTTGTAGTTCTTCGCAAATTCATATACGTTGATATCAACGTATATGAATTTATGTTGAGAAGTGCTTTCGTCTCCTATGTCTCTTCTCCTTTGGGGCTGTGGATCCAGCTTCCAAGTGCAGCGAGTGGCACCCGCTTCTTGCAGACCGCACGTTCGCGGGCTCATCAAGTTCGTTCAGGACCAAACACTGCATTGCTTGTTGCTGTTGCGCCGATTTGAAACGAGCGCCGAACCGTTTTCAGAGATTTAGACCGATGAATGCCGGTAAAGTTGGGCCGATGACGCTGGACGATGGAGAAATGTGGTGAGTCGAGGGTTTTGCGTTCTGGGTCATGGAAAGTGCCTACCTCGGCTGAGCGAAGATACGATTCATGAATCGATTTGGTGCCCTGAGTCCGCGATCCTCTTGGAAAATCCAAATCATCGGATGGGGCTGCTCTTATCTCTTCAGCTTTATTTACCCTCGCCCGCATAGTATGCTGCGAGACGGCGTGGCGATTCCAGATCGGCCGATTCTGTCGTTTGTACCTTTATCATTCGACTCTTTCTGCTGGGGTCCACGGCATTCATTGTTCGAACCGCATGTCAGCGTAGCCGACTTATATGTCGCCAGCCTTCTTTTTCGGTGTATGTGGAGCATGTAACTGCCCATGTAACGGCAGTTAACCTCCCCTTTTCGTTGCCAGATGGTTACGCGAGCCAGGATTCGAGCAAACCGCAAGTCAATGAAAAGTAATAATTTCGCGTGCCAATATCTGTGTGTAACCTCCCTCTGAGCGGGCTGGTAGCAGGTATAGCGTTGTGTGCCGCCTGCACCGGGTCTTTACTGGAATCGATGTTGATGGCGGATCGCAACAAGCGGAAGGAACAAGGACCGCTCGAAGCCGACAGGTTGCGAATTGTCATCCGGAACTCCGGACGGCGAGTTGAGGGCGAGCATGCCAAGAACGGAAATGGAGTCGGTCTCGAAAACGCGGAGGGGCGCCTGAAAACACTCTATGGGACGGATTTTGAATTCTCGCTTGCATGGCTCGAAATGGGCGGATGCGAAGCCGTACTGGAGTTGCCGTTTCGCTGGGCTCCGCACCTTCAGAAGGCTTCGCTATGCGGGCTCTGATCGTCGATGACGAGCCGTTGGCGCGCCGTGGCGTGGCTCTCATGCTGCGCCGGTTCAAGGATATCGATATTGTTGGAGAATGCGGAGATGGGCGATCTGCTGTGAACACGATTCTGGAACGGTCTCCGGATGTTGTATTCCTCGACATCCAAATGCCGGGCATGGACGGTTTCGACGTTCTGCGTGCGTTGCCGATAGAAAGCATGCCGGCCGTGATTTTTCTTACAGCGTATGATCAACGCGTTTTGCGGGCATTCGATTTCCACCCACTGCATTGCCTGTTGAAGCCGGTGGACACCACACGCTTCGCGGCGGCAATCAGTCGAGCTCGTGATCTGGTCGATTCCAAATCAAAGACCGACCTGGCACAGCGGGTTAAGAAAATGCAGGACGGCACATCGGATCAATATGCGTCCCGGTTTGCAGTCCAGACCGGATCCCGTATTCAAATCGTCGTTGCTGAGGATATTGAGTGGGTGGGGTCTGCCGGCAACTATGTTGAACTCCACGCTAATGGGCGTTCTTTCCTGTTACGCGAATCGATGACTTCTCTCGAACAGCGGCTTGACCCGGCAAAATTTATCCGCATACACCGCTACCGCATGGTGCAGTCAAGGTTAATCATCGAATTGCGATCCATCGAGAATCGGGAGTTTATGGTGATGCTTTCTGACGGCTCGGAGCATCGCTCGAGCCGCACCTACGCGGATCGGCTTGAGCGCTGGTTGTCATTTGGCAGGAACTGACGAACGATTCGTGCGATTCCTTCCCTACATAGCTTCAGTTAGTCACAGACGTATAGAACTGAATCATTATTAGGCCCCCTGGCAACGAATCCGCCTCTTCGGCCGACAATCCCTCCAGGCGAAAAAGGTCTGATAAGCCGGCTACAACTCATACGACATGGTTCGGCTCAGGGTGGGCCGGGAGCCGATGGCGGGGGAAGAACGACAAGGAGTATCGATGGGAGTCCGACGAAGGGAGCGCGCCGTTAGGGGCCCTCTTCTACCGAAGCTGGTGGCTTGGCGGGGAGACCTTGACTTGATCAAGAAGTGCTGTTGCCAGGCCGCGACGGATCCGCTGACTCGTAGTAGTTTTCCAACCGGCGCTCCCGCTGCACGAAAAAGTAGACCAGAGCGCCCACAAGGTTTGTAAAAACGATGATGATAATCCACACGATCTTGGTGTTGCCCTGATCCGGCTCCTTGGTGGCGCAGTCGACCAACATCCAGAGCCAGAAAAGAAACCCGAATAGGGCGACCAGCGCAAAAAGCAGGGAAAAGACCGCTGGGAACATGCTCAGACCTCCGACGGAATTATAGCTTCAGACTTTGGTTGACGGCATAGATCCCTCAACGGGGTTTCGCCCAGCGTGGCTCTTACGCGGTTGCGCGGGCGCGCTTGATGCCGGCGTCTGCGTGAGACCGCAAGTATTTGTCGATGGATGCGGCGGCTTTGCGGCCTTCGGAGATGGCCCAGACGACCAGCGACTGGCCGCGGCGCATGTCGCCGGCGGCAAAGATGCCCTCGACTGAGGTCATGTAATTCGCGTTGGCTGCGACGTTGCCGCGCGGATCGAGAGCCACGCCAAGCTGCTCGATCATGCCGTTCTTGACGGGGCCGAGGAAGCCCATGGCCAGCAGCACCAGATCGACTTCGAGAATGAACTCGGATCCGGCGATCGGTTCAAACTTGGGCGGCGGGCCGACGCGGACGAGGTGCAACTGCTTGACGTTGCCGTTTTCGTCGCCGGTGAACTTGATGCTGTTGATGCTCCAGTCGCGGATGCCGCCCTCTTCGTGCGCGCCTTCGGTGCGCAGTTGCAGAGGCCACAGCGGCCACGGCGTTGAGGCGGCGCGCTGCTCCGGCGGCTTGGGCATGATCTCGAACTGGTGCACGCTCAGCGGGCCCTGGCGATGGCTGGTGCCCAGGCAGTCGGCGCCGGTGTCGCCGCCGCCGATGATGACCACGCGCTTGCCCGCGGCCAGGATGGCGATGGACTCATCGACCGAGTCGCCCTCGCAGCGCCGGTTCTGCTGGGGCAGGAACTCCATGGCGTAGTGAATGCCCTTCAGCTCGCGCCCGGGGATGTTGAGGTTGCGCGGCTGCTCCGCGCCGCCGGACAGCAGGATGGCGTCGTAGTGCTCGGTGAGCGCCTCGACGGGGACATTCACGCCCACATGCGCGTTGGTGATGAAGGTGACGCCTTCGGCCCGCATCTGCTCGATGCGGCGATCGACGACGTGCTTTTCCAGCTTGAAGTTGGGAATGCCGTAGCGCAGCAGGCCGCCGATGCGGTCGTTCTTCTCATAGACGGTGACGGAGTGGCCGGCGCGGCGCAACTGCTGCGCGGCGGCCAGGCCGGCCGGACCGCTGCCGACGACGGCGACGCGCTTGCCGGTGTTGTTCTCGGGCGGCTCGGGCTGAATCCAGCCCTCGTCCCAGGCGCGCTCGACGATGCTGCGCTCAATGAGCTTGATGGAAACGGGCGGCTGATCGATGCCCAGCACGCAGGCGGCTTCGCACGGCGCGGGGCAGATGCGGCCGGTGAACTCGGGAAAGTTGTTGGTGGCGTGGAGGCGGCGAATCGCGCTGCGCCAGCGGCCGTTGTAGACCAGGTCGTTCCAGTCGGGAATCAGGTTGTTGACCGGGCAGCCGGTGTGGCAGAAGGGCACGCCGCAATCCATGCAGCGCGCGCCCTGCTCGCGCTGCTTCTCCTTCGGGGAAGGGCTCGTAGATTTCGAACCAGTCCTTGACACGCTCTTCGACCTTGCGGCGCGTCGGCTGTTCGCGCTCGATCTCAAGAAACCCGGTCACCTTACCCATGCTGCACCTCTGTCGGAACCGTCACCAGAGGCGACGAGGTTGTCGGAGAACAATACACAGCTTCTACTCGAGCCGTGCCCAGAACGCGCTTGTACTCGTGCGGGAAGACCTTGATGAAGCGCGGCTGCGCGTCGGCCCAGTGCTCCAGAATCCACGCCGCGCGCGGGCTGCCGGTCAGGTCGCGATGGCGCTCGAGCAGGCCGCGCACCAGTCGACGTCTTCGTCATGGGCCAGCGGCTCCAGGTCGACGCTGGCCTGGTTGCAGCGGCGCGTGGAGAAGTCGCCCTGGTCGTCGTAGACATAGGCGATGCCGCCGCTCATGCCGGCGGCAAAGTTGCGGCCGGTTGTGCCGAGCACGACGACCGTGCCGTTGGTCATGTATTCGCAGCCGTGGTCGCCCACGCCTTCAACCACCGCCGTTGCGCCGGAGTTGCGCACGGCAAAGCGCTCGCCGGCGATGCCGTTGAGGAAGACTTCGCCGGTGGTTGCGCCGTAGAGCACCACGTTGCCGACCAGGATGCTTTCTTCGGGCAGGAAGCTCGAAGTCTTGGGCGGATAGGCGATGATGCGGCCGCCGGAAAGGCCCTTGCCGAGATAATCGTTGGTGTCGCCTTCGAGCTCGAGCGTGACGCCGTTGGGAACGAACGCGCCAAAGCTCTGGCCGGCCGAGCCGTTGAATTTGAAGTGGATGGTGCCGTCGGGCAATCCAGCCGAGCCGTAGCGCCGCGCGATCTCGCCGCCCAGCATCGCGCCCACGGTGCGGTGCACGTTGCGGATGGCGAAGCTGCCCGTGACCGGAGTCTTGGATTCGAGCGCCGGCGCGGCCTTGGCGATCAGCTGGTGATCGAGCGCCGTGCTCAGGCCGTGATCCTGCGCCTGCATCTTGCGGCGCGCAACGCGCGAGGGCAGCGTCGGCGAGTAGAGGATCGACGAAAGGTCGATGCCCTTGGCCTTCCAGTGGTCGTGCGCAATGGCGGCATCGATCTTGTCCACGCGGCCCACCATCTCGTCGACGGTGCGGAAGCCCAGCTTGGCCATGTGCTGCCGCACCTGCTCGGCGATGAAGAAGAAGAAGTTGATCACGTGCTCGGGCTGGCCGGTGAAGCGCGCGCGCAGCACCGGGTCCTGCGTGGCAATGCCCACTGAACAGGTGTTCAGGTGGCACTTGCGCATCATGATGCAGCCCATGGCGATCAGCGGCGTGGTGGCGAAGCCGAACTCTTCAGCGCCCAGCAGCGCGGCGATGACGACGTCGCGGCCGGTCTGCAGCTTGCCGTCGGTCTGCACCTTGATGCGGCTGCGCAGATCGTTGAGCAGCAGCACCTGCTGCGTTTCGGCAAGGCCCAGCTCCCAGGGCAGGCCCGCATGCTTGATGGAGCTGAGCGGCGAAGCGCCGGTGCCGCCGGTGTCGCCGGAGATCAGCACCACATCCGCATGCGCCTTGGAGACGCCCGCGGCGACCGTGCCTACGCCGACTTCAGAGACCAGCTTCACGGCGATGCGCGCCTGCGGGTTGACGTTCTTCAGGTCGTAGATCAGCTGCGCCAGATCTTCGATGGAATAGATGTCGTGGTGCGGCGGCGGCGAGATCAGCCCGACGCCGGGAATGGAGTGGCGCGTCTTGGCGATCACCTCATCCACCTTGTGGCCGGGCAACTGGCCGCCTTCGCCGGGCTTTGCGCCCTGCGCCATCTTGATCTGGAGTTCGTCGGCATTGACCAGGTAGTTCGTGGTCACGCCGAAGCGTCCGCTGGCCACCTGCTTGACAGCCCTGCGGCGCAGGTCGCCGTTGGGGTCGCGCGTGAAGCGCTCTTCGTCTTCGCCGCCCTCGCCGGTGTTCGACATGCCGCCCATGCGATTCATGGCGATGGCGAGCGTCTCGTGCGCTTCTTTGCTGATGGACCCGAAGCTCATGGCGCCGGTCGTGAAGCGCTTGACGATCTCCTTGGCCGGCTCCACTTCGTCGATCGGAATCGGCTCGTCGGCGTACTTGAGCTTGAGCAGTCCGCGCAGCGTGCAAAGTTCGCGGTTCTGATCGTCGAGCAGAGCGGTGTACTCCTGGAAGGTTGCCGCGTTGTTTGCCCGCACCGCGTGCTGCAGCTTGCTGATCGTCTGCGGGTTCAGCAGGTGATACTCGCCGCCCTCGCGGTACTGATACGTTCCGCCGACAGACAGATCGGTCTCTGACTCGGTGAAGGGCTGGAATGCGTAAGCGTGCTTCATCTGCGCTTCGCGGGCCAGCACATCGAGGCCGACGCCCTCGATGCGCGAAGCGGTGCCCGCGAAGTAAGCGTCGATGAGCGTCTTGTTCAGGCCGACGGCCTCAAAGACCTGCGCG
This sequence comes from uncultured Acidobacteriaceae bacterium, assembly GCA_963783065.1. Classification (GTDB taxonomy): domain Bacteria; phylum Acidobacteriota; class Terriglobia; order Terriglobales; family Acidobacteriaceae; genus Telmatobacter. The sequence continues at coordinate 164,653 of CAWAMG010000001.1, forward strand.
CCGCGATAGCTCTGCAGCGTGCTGATGCCCATCTTCGAGAAGGTCTTCAGCAGGCCCTTGTTGATGGCCTTGATGAAGTTCTTCTCGGCGTATTCGCCGGTGATGTGCGCAGGGCAGCAAGCCGCGGCGCGCCAGGTCGTGGAGGGTCTCGATGGCCAGGTAGGGATTGATGGCGCTGGCGCCGTAGCCGATGAGCAAGAGCGAAGTGCATCACCTCGCGCGGCTCGCCGCTCTCGATGATGAGCGCGACCTGGGTGCGCGTCTTTTCGCTCACCAGCCGGTTGTGCACGGCGGCCATCGCCAGCAGGCTGGGAATGGGCGCATAGGTCGGGTCGACGCCGCGGTCGGAGAGAATCAGCAGCGTGTAGCCCGAGTTGACTGCGTGCGCAGCGCGCGCGCTCAGGTCGTCGAGCGAGTGCTTGAGGCCGGCCTCGCCATCCTCGGCGCGAAAGAGCGCGGGCAGCGTCGTGGCCAGCAGGTCGCCGGAGGAGACGCGGCGCAGCTTTTCCAGATCGCGGTTGGTCAGGATCGGATGCGGCAGCTTGAGCGTGTGGCAGTTCTCCGGCGCTTCATCCAGAATGTTGCGCTCCGTGCCGATGTAGCTGATCAGCGACATGACCAGCTCTTCGCGGATGGGATCGATGGGCGGATTGGTGACCTGCGCAAAAAGCTGCTTGAAGTAGTTGAACAGCGGCTGCGGACGGTCGGAGAGACAGGCGAGCGGCGTATCGGTTCCCATGGAGCCGACCGGCTCCTCGCCCTGTGCGCCCATCGGGCCCAGCAGGACGCGCAGATCTTCTTCGGTATAGCCGTAAGCGCGCTGCCGGCGGAGCAGGGTCTCAGGATTCGAGGCGATCACGCGCGAGGGCTCGGGCAGATGATCGAGCGTGACCTGCTGCTCCTTGAGCCAATCGGCGTAAGGCTGCCGTGCTGCCAGCTGCTTCTTGATCTCCTTGTCGGAGATGATGCGCTTCTCGACCGTGTCGACCAGGAACATGCGGCCCGGCTGCAGGCGGCCCTTCTTGCGGACGTCTTCAGCCGGAACCTCGAGGACGCCGGCCTCGGAGGCGAGCACAACCAAGATCGTCCTTGGTGACGATGTAGCGGCCGGGGCGCAGGCCGTTGCGATCGAGCGTTGCGCCGATCACGCGGCCATCGGTGAAGGCAATCGCCGCCGGGCCGTCCCATGGCTCCATCAGCGAGGCGTGGTACTCGTAAAAGGCGCGCTTGTCTTCGTCCATGTCCGGGTTGCCGGCCCACGCTTCGGGAATGAGCATGGCCATGACGTGCGGCAGGCGAGCGGCCCGACTGATAGAGGAACTCGACTGCGTTATCGAGCGAAGCCGGAGTCGCTGCCCTTCGGCATGATCACCGGATAGAGCTTGTCGATTTGCCCGTCGTAGACCGAGCTCTCCAGCACCGACTGCCGGGCGTTCATCCAGCTCACGTTGCCGCGGATGGTGTTGATCTCGCCGTTGTGCGCGACGTAGCGGTAGGGGTGGGCCAGCTTCCAACTGGGGAAGGTGTTGGTGGAGAAGCGCTGATGCACCAGGCACAGCGCGCTGGTGACCAGCGGGTTGGCCAGCTCAAAGTAGAACTTCTCGATTTGCGGAGCCAGCATCAGCCCCTTGTAGACGATGGTCCGGCAGGAGAACGAAGGAATGAAGAACGTATCCTTGTCTTCGATGTCGGAGTGGTCGACCTCATTCTCGGTGCGGCGGCGGACTCGATAGAGCAGGCGCTCAAAGGCGTCTTCGCTCATGCCTTGCGGGCGCGCCACAAAAAGCTGTTCGATATACGGCTGAGTCGCACGCGCTTCGCGGCCGATTGCGTCGCCATTTACGGGCGTGTCGCGCCAGCCAATCAGCTTCAGGCCCTCTTCCTGGGCAATCCGCTCGAGCACTCCCTCGCACGTGAGGCGGCTGTGCTTCTCGACGGGAAGAAAGCACATGGCCACGCCATAGGCACCCGCTTCGGGCAGCTTCAAGCCCAGGTCAACGCACACCTTGGAGAAAAACTTGTGGGGAATCTGGATGAGGATTCCGGCGCCGTCGCCCGTTTCCGGGTCGCAGCCCGCCGCACCGCGGTGGGTCAGGTTGATGAGTACCTCAAGACCCTTGCGGATAATGTCGTGGCTCTTTTCGCCACGAATGCTCGCGACCAGGCCCATGCCGCAGTTGTCGTGCTCATTCCGCGGGTGGTAAAGCCCCTGCGCTTCGGGTATGCGACGACGATAATCGAGTGTGTCCATGGCAGCCTTCCTGATGAATGGTCTATTCGTGTGCGACCTCGCAGGCCGGGTAGACACTCACCCCGTGCGGTTCCCGCGAGGGAATCGATTGTTTACTTCATTGAAAGGGGGCGCTCAAGCACCCAGCCGTGTGAGGGACTTAGCAGACTCTATTATTAATACTATCGAAAAATTCGGAATTTGGGTGCGAACGTGGAGCGTGGGGGTGGTGGACCGCCCCGGTATTGCGCAAAGGAGGGGTGAGCAGGAGGACTCAGGCAAACGACCCGGGCCTGTTATACCCTTGAATTCTTGACCCTTTGCCCCCCATTTGGGTCATCGGCGATCGGGCTCTCGATCGCCTATAGTGTTCGTAGAGCGAGGAGTCGGGGCTGGAAGGCAGAATCAGGAGTCAGCGGATGCGCGATCGCATTTTGGTCACCGGCGGTGCAGGATTCATCGGCTCAAACTTCGTTTTGAGCTGGCTGGCCGGTGAGTCCGCGTCTGTGGTCAATCTCGATCTGCTGACCTACGCCGGGAACCCTGCCAATCTTGCCTCGGTCGAGGCCGGTTCGCGCTATCAGCTCGTCCATGGTGATGTCTGCGACGCTGAGCTGGTTCGGAGGCTCCTGCTGGAGCATCAGCCGCGGGCCATCGTCCACTTCGCCGCGGAAAGCCACGTGGATCGGTCGATAGCGTCGCCGGACGCATTTATTCGCACCAACGTGCACGGAACGTTTGTGCTTCTCGACCAGGTCCGGGCGTACTGGTCGGCGCTGCCCGAGGCCGAGCGCAGCGGTTTTCGATTTCTTCATGTCTCGACGGATGAGGTATACGGCTCGCTTGCGCCTGACGATCCGGCCTTCTGCGAGATCACTCCGTACGCGCCGAACAGCCCCTACGCCGCGTCGAAGGCTGGTGCGGACCATCTGGTGCGCGCCTACCAGCACACCTTCGGCATGCCCACGCTTACAACGAACTGCTCGAACAACTACGGGCCGTTTCAGTTTCCTGAGAAGCTCATTCCGCTGATGATTCTGAACGCGCTTGAGGGCAAGCCGCTGCCCGTCTACGGCGACGGCCAGAACGTGCGCGACTGGCTGTTCGTCGAGGATCACTGCTCGGCCATTCGCACAGTGCTTGCCGGGGGCCGGGTTGGCGAGACCTACAACATCGGAGGGTCCAGTGTTGGCGGGCCTGGCGGTGGTTTCTCGAGCGAGAGGGCGAACCTCGACGTTGTGAAGCTGGTGTGCGATCTGGTGGATGAGATGGCCGCGCCTCTGGCTGCCGGTCCGCGGCGTAAGCTGATCACGTTTGTCGCCGACCGCCCCGGCCACGATCGGCGCTACGCCATAGACGCAACGAAAATCTGCGGGGAGCTTGGCTGGAGGCCTGTGCAGCAGTTCGAGTCGGGGCTGCGCAAGACGGTTCGCTGGTACCTCGACCATCCTGACTGGGTGGGTGACGTACGTACCGGCGCTTATCTGGAGTGGATCACAAAGAACTACACGGAGCGTGCCGCGCTATGAAGGGAATCATTCTCGCCGGCGGATCAGGCACGCGGCTCTACCCCGTCACCCACGTGGTTTCGAAGCAACTGCTGCCGGTGTACAACAAGCCGATGATCTACTACCCGCTCAGCACGCTGATGCTGGCGGGGCTGCGCGAGATTCTGATCATCTCCACGCCACAGGACACGGGCCGCTTCGCCGAACTACTTGGCGACGGGCACAACTGGGGCCTCGATCTTCAGTATGCCGTTCAGCCGAGTCCCGATGGGCTTGCCCAGGCCTTTCTAATCGGGCGCGAGTTTATCGCGGGCCAGCCCAGCGCGCTGATCCTCGGCGACAACATCTTTTATGGCCAGGGCTTCTCACATCAACTGCAGACGGCGGCAAAACTGGAGCAAGGCGCGACTGTATTTGCCTACCCCGTGGAAGATCCTCAGCGTTACGGCGTTGTCGAATTTGACTCAACCGGACATGCAATCAGTCTTGAAGAAAAGCCGAAGCAGCCGAAGTCCCGCTACGCGGTTACCGGCCTCTACTTCTACGATCACGATGTGGTTCGGCTCGCTTCGGAGCTGAAACCATCGGCGCGGGGAGAGCTTGAGATCACCGACCTCAACCGCCTTTACCTTGAAGCAGGGAAGCTCAACGTCCAGATCATGAGCCGCGGCATGGCCTGGCTCGACACCGGCACGCACGAATCGCTGCTTGAGGCCGCACTGTTCGTGCACACCATCGAACGCCGCCAGGGCCTGAGCATTGCCAGCCCGGAGGAGATTGCTTTTCGCCAGGGCTTCATCGATGCCGCGCAGCTCGAGGCGCTCGCGCATCCCATCAGCAAGAGCGGCTACGGCCAATACCTGCTGGCCCTTCTGCGCGAGCCGCACTTTTCGGCGGGAATGGGTCTGGCCGAGCCGAGCTCAGGAAGCGGGAGCAAGGGTCCCGCGCAGCAATGACGATCACTGAGACAACTTTGCCCGGCGTTCTGCTGCTCACGCACACGGTCTATCGGGACGACCGCGGCGCATTCCTCGAGACCTACAACCACGGCCGCATGATCGAGGCCGGCCTGCCGACCGTCTGGGTGCAGGACAACTTCTCCCGCTCGCGGAAGAACGTGCTGCGGGGCATCCACTACCAGATCACTCAGCCGCAGGGAAAGCTGGTGCGCGTCACCCGCGGGGCGGCGCTCGATGTTGCCGTCGATCTTCGGCGGAGCTCGCAAGATTTTGGCCGTCATGTGGCCGTTGAACTCAACGGCGAAGCTGGAAACATGCTGTGGATCCCGGCCGGATTCGGCCACGCCTTTCTTGCGCTCACAATGGAAGTCGACTTTGCCTACAAGGTGAGCGACTACTACTCGCCCTCGGGAGAGCGCACCATCGCCTGGAACGATCCCGACCTGGCAATAGCGTGGCCTGTTGCTGCCGAGAACCTGATTATTTCGGAGAAAGACCGGAAGGGCGCATTGCTGCGCGACGCCGAATTGTTCGCGTAGAGACCGCCAAGACGAGCCGGACGTATGGGCACGGCTGAGAACTTCCCGCACTGGGATCAGGACCGCCTCAGGCCTGGAGTCTTGCCGTTTCCTCGGCCCGCGCCACCGCCGGGGCCTCCTCCAGGTTCACATCTTTGAAGATATAGAACTCGCGATCGCCCATTGCCGTTTCCACGCCGAAACGGTTCAACAACAGCCCGCGCTTCCACCGGCTGGTTTCCATTTCGCCGAACGGAATGCGATGCACACGATTCGTGAACCAGCGGCGCGTGACAAATGCGAGCCCGTCTTCAGTCACAACGAGATAGCCCAGAGAGTTTCCCAGTCCGCGAATTTTCTTTGTGGCTGCCGCACGAACGCCTTTTGCCGGTGTCTCCAGCTTGAGGGCTTTTTCAACCCGCCGGGCGTGCTTTTCGGGGATCGGCCGTGCCGCACGCGCCAGCCCGCGGATCGCATCGTGCGCGCTCGAGAACGGGCCCGAGTACGCAAATCCGGCTTCGTGACGCGAGGCGCTGTCTGGCGCGGATTCGTCCAAATTATTTCCGAACCAACTGCGCAGCAACGCGCCGAGCGCCGCCAACTGCAGATGCACCGCGCGAAAGATCTTGGGCGCGAGCCAAAGGAACAAGAACAAGAAAACCGCGACCAGTCCCAGCGCAACCTCGGGGTGCTTGAGCGAGACCCACATGCCCGCGGGCACCAGCGCGTCTTCGAGCAGGCTCAACCCAATATTTGAGAACGGCTCAGGGCTGTGGTTCGCCGCGAGACGTGTAGCGGCCTTCGAACTGTTGCTGGCCAGCGCGACGCCGCCACAGAGGATGATCAGAATGGCCTTCACGACCGGGTCGAAATGGCCGAACGCTGCCGCCGCCAGAACCGCTGCCCCAATGGGGCGAATGATGGTGTGAAAGGAGTCCCAGAGGCTGTCGAGCCAGGGAATTTTATCGGCCGTGAACTCGACGAGGCACGCGAGGCCCGAGGCAATCAACACCGCTGGATGGGCAAGTACGGTGAGCTCTGCGCTGCCGGCTGCTGGATGAAACCAGCCGAGACGAATCGAGAGCCCGAGCAGGAACACGGTTGCATAGAGCCGAATCCCGGCGAGGAATCCAAGCCCCAGTGTCGACCCGATCAGCGCCAGCGTTTCCATCCAGTTTCCTCGGGCGATGCAATGCCGTCAGTATAGCGGCTGGCTGCCTTCTCAGGCCCCCGGCAACGCCGCAAGAGCCAATGATTATCTTCGTACCACCTTGAAATGCGAGTACCGCTCTGGGACGTTGAAACGAAAGCTCCGAGCCGCAAGCTTTCAGCATTTCTTATGAGAAAGCAAAATTCGTGCAAGAATGAAATGACTAGCGATCTGCGGTCCTGCGCGCCAGTCACCATTCAATCTGAGTTTCCCCCGTGCAGAACCTTCCCGTCGCAATCCGAGGAGGTGAAATGGGAGACAAGAAGAAGAAGAAAAAGGAAGTCCCTACCAATGGGAAAGCTCCGGTGGTGAACGGCAAAGCTCCGCTCGCCAACGGCAAAGCTCACGCCCCGGTTTCGTCGCATCCTGGAGAAATTCCAACCAAGCGCATCGGCAAAGACTGCGACTACGAGAAGGAACTGCGCCGCCTGCAGAGTCGAGCTGGTGAAGCTGCAGGAGTGGATTCGCCACGAGCATCTGAAGGTGGTGGTGCTGTTTGAAGGCCGCGATGCGGCCGGCAAGGGCGGCGCCATCAAGCGCATTACGGAATCGCTCAATCCTCGCATCTGCAAAGTGGTGGCGCTGGGCACGCCCACCGAGCGCGAAAAGACGCAGTGGTACTTTCAGCGCTATGTTCCGCACCTGCCGGCCGCGGGCGAGATGGTGCTGTTCGACCGGAGCTGGTATAACCGCGCCGGCGTCGAGCGCGTGATGGGCTTCTGCACCGAGGCGCAGTATCAGGAGTTTCTGCTGACCTGCCCGGAGTTCGAGCGCATGCTGGTGCGCTCCGGCATCATCCTCATCAAGTACTGGTTCTCGGTGAGCGACGCGGAGCAGGAGCGCCGCTTTCAGGACCGCATGAACAAGCCCACCAAGCGCTGGAAGATCAGCCCGATGGACCTGGAGTCGCGCAAGCACTGGGCGGATTATTCACGCGCCAAGGACGAGATGTTCAACCACACCGACCACAAGCAGGCCCCGTGGTTCGTGGTCAACGCCGAGGACAAGAAGGCCGCCCGGCTGAACGTGATCCGCCATCTGCTGTCGAAGATTCCTTACAAGGATCTGACTCCCGAGCCGCTGGAGCTGCCGCCGATCGTGAAGACCGAGTACGTGCGCCCGCCCTTCCAGGAGCAGCACTTCATTCCGGTCGTTTACCGCTGATAGAGCTGCCGGAATTGACTGCTGGCGCTGCACACTTGGTCCCGCTCCCCTGTAATCTGATGTGCAGCCCATGAAGCAGATTCTCACCCGCCTCGCTCTTACCGTTCCCGGTGGTCTGGCTGGTGGTTTCGCTGGTTTTCTGCTCATTCATCTGGTTCCCGGCGACCCCATTCTGCAGATGCTGGGCGAGGGCGCGACGCCGGCCGATATGGACGCGCTGCGCCACCAGTACGGCCTTGACCAGCCGTCTGCGCACGCAGTATCTCCACTACTGGGCCGGCGTGCTGCACGGCGACCTGGGCAGTTCGATTCGTCTGCATGATTCCGTGTCGCACTTGATTGCGCAGCGCTACCCTTACACGCTGGCACTCACCTTGACGGCCCTTGGGCTCGGGCTTGCTGTTGGCTCTTCCCGCCGGCATTCTGGCTGCCGTGCGGCGCGGGCGGATTGGTTGATCAGGCGCTTTCGGTGGTGAGCTTGTTTGGGCTTTCGGTGCCGGGCCTGGCGCTGGGCCCGGTGCTGATTCTGGTCTTTTCCATCCGGCTCGGCTGGCTGCCGGTTTCGGGCGCGAATGCGACGGGGACAGGGCTCGATCGAATGGCGGTACCTGGTGCTGCCGTCGATTGCCATGGGAGCGTCGCTGGCCGCGATTCTCACGCGCATGGTGCGAACGGCGATGCTTGAGGAGCTTGGGCAGGACTACATCCGCACGGCGCGCGCCAAGGGCCTGAGCGAGACTCGCCGTGGTTTGCCGCCACGCACTGCCCAATGCGCTGGTGCCGATTGTGACTGTGGTCGGGTTGCAGTTTGGCGCGCTGCTGGCCGGGGCGATTGTGACGGAAACCATCTTCAGTTGGCCGGGCCTGGGCCGGCTGACCGTCATCGCGATCTCGAACCGCGACTACGCGCTGGTGCAGGGCTGCCTGCTGTCGATTGGGTTGACCTATGTGCTGGTGAACCTGCTGACTGATGTGGTGTACCGGTGGGTGAATCCGAGGATGCGGGGGTAATCACGCTCCGATGAGCGGCACAATCTCTGCTGCAAGCTCGCCATCCGCGTCGATGGTCAGCAGGCCGAAGGTGACTGGCAGCTCAAACCGACGCGGGCCGCAAGAACCGGGATTGAAGTAGAGAACGCCCTTTTTCCTGTAGAAATTGGGCACGTGCGTGTGGCCGAAGAGCACCGCCGCGAACTTGCCTGCAGCGGGGTCGAGGTGCAGCGTGTTGAGGTCGTGCAGCATGTAGATGTAGTGGCCTTCGGCGAGGTAGACTTCTGTCTCCGGAAGCTTTGAGCAGGGGCCTTCGCGATCGATGTTGCCGCGGATGGCGGTGACCGGAGCGATTTTCTCAAGCTCGCGCAAGATTGAGATTTTGCCGACGTCGCCGAGGTGCAGGATGTTGTCGACGCAGGCGAGTGCGGGGGCGACTTCAGGGCGGAGGAGGCCGTGCGTATCGGAGATGACGCCAATTCTCATGACCTTTTCAGGATGACAGGTTTCTCCGTGGAAGTAGGCGGTAGTTGGATGTGCGGGTCTGAAGGCCCGCGCGACAGCCGGTCAGGAGACCGGCGCTACAGCCCGAGCTCCAGGCGCGTGCGAGGATCGAGGCGGTCGCGCAGCGCATCGCCAACAAAGTTGAAGCCCAGCACTGCCCCCGCCACAGCGATTGCCGGAGCCAGCACAAGGTGGGGCGAATCGAAGAGGTGCGACCGCGCGTCGTTGAGCATGGAGCCCCAGCTTGGAGCGGGAGCAGGAATGCCCAAGCCAAGAAACGAGAGCGTGGCCTCGGCCAGGATTACGCCCGCCATGCCAATGGCTGCCTGCACCAGCACGGGCTGGACGATGTTTGGCAGGATGTGGCGGAAGAAGATCCGCATCCCGCTGGCGCCGAGCGCTCGCGCGGCTTCAACATATTCTTTCTCGCGGACGGCCATCACCTGCGCCCGCACCAGCCGCGCATAGCCAGCCCATCCGCCAATTGCGAGTGCCAGGACAAGGTTGATGAATCCCGGCCCAAGAAAGGCGGCAAATGCGATGGCCAGCAGAATCCCCGGCAGCGCGAGAAACGTGTTCATTGCGAACGTGGTGAGCGCAGTATCGATCCAACCGCCGCGGTAGCCGGCAAGCCCACCGATGGAAAGGCCGAGCGCCAGCGAGATTGCAACCACGGTAACGCTCACAGCCAGCGACAGTCGCGCACCCCACACGAGACGCGACAAGGTGTCGCGTCCCAATTCGTCTGTTCCCGCCCAGTGCGATGCCGACGGGCCTTCCAACCGATGTTCCAGATCAATTGCTGCCGGATTGCGCGGTGCAACCCACGGCGCTGCCACCCCGCCCGCGACAAACAGAAAAAGCATGGCCGCACCGAACCACGCAAGCGGCTGACGCTGCGCTCCGCGCATTGCCGGTCCGATCCGGGCTATCATTCTGGCTATCGCAACGTTTGCCATGGGCACAGCCAGAATACAGCGACTCTCTGCCGCCGGTGGGGTTGAATCAGCTATGCTGCGCTTCCGTTGGATTATCGCGTGTTCGGTGGCTCTGGCTGCGGCGCTGGCTGAGCCTTCAGCCGCAGCCTCGGGTCAACAGCCATTGCAGCCCGGCGCGTACCCTCCGGCAGCGGCACAGCAGTTGCTCGCTCTTGCCAACCAGGCTCGCGCCGCGGCTGGAGTCGGCCCACTCAAATGGGATTCGGCGCTGGCCGCAGCCGCCCTGCTGCACTGCGAGAGGATGGTAGTCGAAGGACCGATCGCCCATCGCTATAGCGGCGAAGCCGACCTGTCTGTGCGCGCGCAGAACGCCGGCGCTCACTTCAGCCTGATTGAAGAGAACGTGGCATTCGGGTCGTATGTTGCAGGGATCCATCAAGGCTGGCTCAACTCGCCCGGCCACCGCGCAAATCTGCTCAACCCGGAAGTCGATTCGGTCGGGATCGCCGTGGTCTCGGGCCGTGGAGCGCTTTACGCGGTCGCCGACTACGCACGCGCCGTACCTGTTCTCAGCCGAGAACAGGTGGAGGCCACGGTCGCGGGCCTTGTGCTGTCCTCCGGATTGTCGAACGCGGGAGATCCGGCTGCCGCACGCGGCTACTGCGCTACAGGCTCAGTGCCCTCAGGCTCCCGTGACATTCTTCGCGCGGCCTTTCTTATGGTCTGGGAGGACTCCGACATTTCTGCCCTTCCGCACGACCTGGCCGGACAAGTTGCGTCGGGCCGCTACCGGTCAGCCGTTGTCGGGGCCTGCGCGCCCAAGGATTCCGAGTCCGGATTCACCAGCTATCGCGTCGCGGTGATTCTGTACTAGGGCGGGAACGAGCGCGGGGCGCATCGCAGTTGAGGCACGCGGTGCCGGTTCATCAGCCGAACCACTGATGCTTCTCCCAGAACACCGGCCATGGGTCGAGTGGCGGACCACAGACGAAAATGTCCGGATGGTCCTGGCTTTCTTCGTTCTTCACGCCTTCCGCGTTGCCGTTGTGGCCGGCAAGACGGCAACCGGAGAAGGTCTTGTCAGCGTATTCGCGCGAAAGACCAACAACGATCAGCGTAGTAGGCGGAGGAGTGGGATAACCGCGCAGCCAGCCCGAATTGGTCATGTTGATGGGCGTGGGCAGATTGTATGCCGGTCCCAGCATCTCGATGGAACCTCGCTCCCCGTAGTTTGCAACGAGGATGCCGTAGTTGGATTTCTGATCGGGCAGAAGGGAATCGCGAATGCCGGCGACGGTCTTTACAAGCTCGTCCCAGCCAATCTCCTCGCGCAGATCGCCGCTATGGTCGAGGGCAAAACTGCGCAGCGGACCGCTGGACGCGAGGGGAACCCAGCCGGCAAAGAAGTAGCCGCCGACGACGAACAATCCGACGAAGAAGACAGCTTCAACGGCGAGCTGGGACCAGCGTGGAATACGCGCTAACCAGCGTTCGGAGGTGGCGGCGCCCATGGCCAGCAACATGGGGTAGGCTTCGGCAACATAGTAGAAGCGGCCTTTGTCGATCCAGAAGACAAGCAGCGGGACGAGATACATAAAGGCGGCCATGCGATAGCGGCGATTGCGCAGGAATGCATAGAGGCCAATGAGCCAAACCGGGGCGGCAACGATATTGGCGCAGGCCGAAATTGGCCGAAGAGAAATCCTTCGGCACGGCCCTCGCCGACGTCGCGCGCGTGAATGTGCTGAAGGAATCTGTAGGAGATGAAGTCGTGGCGGAACAGCCAAATGAGGTTGGGCAAGAAGATGAGCAGACCCAAGGCCACGCCGGCCCAGAACCACTTTGACGCGAAGAATCTGCGAGCGGGCGAGAATGCCATCCCGACCAATAGTCCGGCGATGTAGAAGATGATCGCATATTTGGTGAGCAGGCCGCAGCCCAACGCCGCGCCGATGGCGAGCCACCAGCGGGGATTGCCGGTCTTAAGCAGGCGAATGGTGAACCACGAGACGAGCACCCACCAGAGAAACGCGAACGATGTGTACTGGAATTCGGTGGCTTCAAAGATGGGCAGCGGCGAGAGGGCAACGGCGAGGCCAGTGGCGATCTGGGCAAGGCGGCCGCCGCCGAGGTCGCGGGCCATAAGTCCGCTGACGACGATGACGAGCGTCTGCGCGATGACCGAGAAGAGGCGAAGTCCGATGAGTGAGAGTCCGAAGATGCTCAGAAGGATGTGTTCGAGGAAGGGAGTCATCGGGGGATAAGGGACATATCCCCAGTCGAGATGACGCGCGTCGCTCAGGAATTGGAGCTCGTCGCGATGGAAGCCGTAGCGGCCGTTGGTGGCCATGTGCAACGCCGCCGCGCTGAGCGCCACGAGGACGATACCTGTCCAGGAGGTTGCGGGGGTTACGTCTTGAGCGGCATCGGGCGCGAAAGCGGGTTCTGGCACGGGCCCTCCCTGTCAGTCCTCGAGCTGGTCGAAGATCGAGGCGATGCTCCCAATTTACGCTGTTCGTCTGCTACGGCTTCGCGTGAATCGCCGCGCGACGCTCCATTGGGGATGGGACGAGCACCGAAGCCATTCCTGCCGCGGTTGCCGCCTGAATTCCGAGGCTGGTGTCCTCGAAGACCAGGCAAGCTTTGGGCTCAACGCCAAGGCGCTCGGTCGCCATCAGGAATGCGTCCGGCGCGGGCTTGCTGTTTTTGTAGTCTTCCGCTGCGACGATGGCCTCGAACCTGTCGATCAGGCGGGTCGCCGTGAGCGACCGGACTACCGACTCGCGACGGCCACCTGAAACGACAGCGAAGGGTACGCGGCCGTACTGGAGATTGATGTGCTCCACCACCTCGGGGATCGACTTCAACTGCGGCAAGAGGTCGAAGTAGAGACGTTCTTTGCGCTTGCCGACAGCTTCCACGGGCATTGCGAGCCCGTGCATGCGGTTCAGCGTGGAAAGGATCTCGTCCACCGGCTTGCCGCCCCATGCGTAGAAAAGCTCCTCGGGAAACGGGCAGTTCCACTCATCGAGAGCGGTCTTCCACGCAATGTAGTGCAGCGGCATCGAGTCGACAATGGTGCCGTCGCAGTCAAACAGATAGGCGCGGAACAGGCCGGGAGGGATGGGAAGCATCATCCGGGTAGGGATCTCCTTTGGTCTTCGTTGAGGATGAATTTCTGGTTTGAGCCGAGTTTCGATTATGGGTTCCCTGGCGACTGGGCTATGGCGCTTGCGCTCGAATCCGCTTATGGTCCGGTTCAGCCCTTTGACGCTGCAGCGGCCGGCTCAGGAGTTGCGGGCGCGCAGCCGCCCTCGCCGGGCTTGGTGGGCTGCATCTGCAAGGCGTTGTTGAAACGGTTGAAGTAGTTGAAGAGCCCGATGGCGCAGAGCAGCTCAACAATCTCGCCCTCTGAGTAATAGGTTCTGAGCTCGGCAAACTGCTCGTCCGTTACTGCATGCGCGTCGCGGGTGACGGTTTCGGCGAGCCGAAGCGCGGCCTTCTCGGCCGGAGTAAAATCGTCGCGTTTGCTCCATTCGGCCAGATGGTTGAGCTGGTCGTCGGTCCAACCCAAACCGCGGGCCAGAATTGTGTGGCTGGCCAGGCAATATGGCGTGTCATTCACCTGGCTGGTTCGCACGATGATCAGCTCTTTCAGTTTGGTTGAAACCGTGCCGGTGTTGAGGACCGCGCCGAAGTGCGCCTGCATGGTAGCGAAGATCTCGGGCCGGTGCGCCATCACGCGGAACATATTGGGGACGTTGCCGCGCTGGGCGAAGGCCTTTTCGAAAAGGGCCGCCAGGTCTGGGGTGACTTCGTTCCGGCCGAGACGCGAGATTCGAGACATTTTGCCTCCTCAGGGTTACACCACTATCGTATCGTTCGCGAACCCCTCAGGCCCAGCGCTGGCCCTGAGCGGAAGACGCGGTCTCAGCCGGGCTCACTCGCTCTGGGGCTTCAATTTGAGGGTTTGTCGTGCCGGATTTTCCGGTTCCGGGAAGTGTTGGGCTCCGGATCCGGTCCTATTCCGATCCTGGTGGAATTGGCGGGAATTGGTGGACTGCGGAGGGTCAAAAATGCGGGGTCGTTTTTTGACGCAAACCGGGGTCTCTGCTACCTTTGATAGGGACATTCTGGCTGAAATCACTCCTCAGTAGCTCAATGGCAGAGCATTCGGCTGTTAACCGAAGGGTTGTAGGTTCGAGTCCTACCTGAGGAGCCAAAAAATCAATAACTTAAAGTCGCCATCCATTCATTGATCGAGCAGGGCGGTTGGATCACGACCGAGCGAACCTCGAAGCCCTCAAGCCGACTGCGGCTGCCCGTTTACAATCACATTCTCGAACTTGAGACCTTTGACGCCGCTGGCCTCGAGCTTTTCCTGCTGAAGCACCACGTCGAAATCCTTGAAGGAAATGTTGCTGATGTCTGTTTGACCAGGGTTTGGCCTGATGGTGCCGAAGGCTGTGAAACGGCCCTTGACGCCGATGAAGCTCAGGTTACGAACCACAGACCGCGGCGGCGCTTCACCCTGCAGATTTGCATACTGCGACCACGGTTGCACCGAAATAATCGCGGAGGCCGTGGCTTCAGAGGTGATGTTGCGGAACGCGATGTCCTCATAATGCTGGGGCGTGTCCGGCCGCAGCTTCAATGTTGCGATCCTGACATTGCCGATGATCCTGCAGTTTTCCACGACCACATCGCGAACGATCGTGGCTTCGGATCCAAGCGTCAGCACGCCGCCGCCCCGCTTGTAGACGCAGTCCCGGATGCGGATATGCTCCACCGGCGGACTGTCTGTGTCTTCCATGGCATGGGGTCCCTTGGAACCCTTGGCCGCGATGCAATCGTCTGTAACGGAGAAAAAGCAGCCGTCGATCGTGACGTTCCGAGAACTGTCCAGGTCGATTCCGTCTGTGCTGGGAGCCTGCTTGTAGTCGTCCGGAACCTCGAAACGTGTCTTGCTCACGGAAACGCCGTCGCAGTTGTAGATATGGAGATTCCAGAACTGCGAATCCTTGAAAGTAATGCCCTCGATCTTCACGTTGCGCGAACTTTCAATGAGCGCCAGGCGGGCGCGTGGAACACCAACGTTGGGGAAGTTCCCGTGCGCGGGCGACGCGTTTCGCAGTTTCCAGAACAAGTCCCATATCGGCCGGCCTGCTCCATCGAGCGTCCCCTCGCCGGTGAGCTGGAAGCCATCGCAGTTGGTTGCGTTGATGAGGGCCGGATTGAACTTCTCTTCGAAGTGGCCCTCAATCCGGGTGCGCTGGGCGGGGAAGTTGGCAATATCCGTCGAGCACTGCAGCACCGCTCCTGCCCGCAGGTGAAGATTCACATGCGGCTTGAAGAACAGGGCACCGCTCACGAACGTGCCCTGCGGGATGACGACCGTTCCTCCGCGGCGCGATGCCAAATGATCGATCGCCGCCTGGATGGCCTTGGTGTTTATGGTTGCACCATCAGGCCGCGCGCCGAATTCCGTAATCAGGGCTTCCGCAGAAGACTCCGCATCGGCCAGCAACGCAGACCCGCAGAAGGGAGCTGCAAGCATCAACGACATGAACCGCCGGCGTGCAAACGGATGAATGGACAAAACTCACCTCTTTCAGTAATCCTCGCGCATTCATCCATTCGAAGAAAAGCGAAATCCAAACCGCAAATGGGCCGTGATTGCTTTCGCGCAGGCCGAATCCGTGGCCAGTCTTTGAGAAGACGTGCAGTTCGGCGGACACTCCGGCCTTGCGGAGTGCGAGATAGAGCTCAAGGACACCTTGTGCAATTTCCGGGCGATCTTCTTCACCACATGCAAGAAAAGCCGGCGGCGTAGCCTTGGTCAGGGCGATGTTTTTGGGAATTACGGGATAAATCAGCGCCTGGAAAGCGGGCCGTGAAGACTGCCGTTCGATTGGATCGGCAGAATCAGGACGGCCATCTGCGAACTGTGTGCTTGCCAGCGCTGCTAACTCGCCACCTGCGGAAAAGCCAATGACGCCGAGCCGATTTGGGTCGACGCCCCATTCAGAAGAGCGGCTTCGAATCAAGCGAAGAGCGCGCTGCGCGTCACTTAGTTCGGTTCCCTCAACGGTATACGACGATCCGGCCTCCATGGCCAGCCGATACTTGAGAACAAATGCGGCAATACCGTGATGACTTAGCCATGCGACGACGTTGTAGCCCTCGTGATCCATCCAAAGCTCGCGATGTCCGCCGCCGGGGATTACTAGTACAGCCGCGCCGGTGGGTGTGGACTTAGGCGGCATGTAAGGCAGAATGGACGGACGATGAACGCTGGAGATGACGTGCTCACCATCTTCTGGAAACATCAAATAATGCCGAAACGCAGGCAGCAGCAAGCAGGGAGCTCGAAGCGGCGATTCAGAGTGACGGAGACAGCGCAAGAGTTGAATGCGCGCTTGGTCGCGTTGCGCAGGTGCAGGCAGGGAGCGATGCGGCGCTTCCGCACTATCGTCGGGCCTTTGAATTGAACCCGAATGATGTGGAAGCGCAATTGGGACTTGCCACTGCCTTGGCCGATCAGGGACAACCCGAAGAGGCTTTGCTGTACTCAAGATCAGCGGTCAAAACAGATCCTATGAATGCAAACGCGCATTACCGCCTGGCACGCGTTTGCCGTACACTGCATCTTGCCGATGAAGAGCGCCAACAAATGAAACTCTTTGAGGAGATTCGAGCAACAAAGGACCGCATCGCACAGCTGTATCGCCAAATGAACCGCAGGCCGAAGTCGCCTGACGCTGTTCTGTCCGACGAAAAGCCGTGACGAAGAAAGACTTCGAAAGCTGAGGACCACCTGCAGCCTGAGGAAGGACGAGGACGGTTTGATTTGATAGTGCAATTGAGAAAGCAACAAGAGTATTCATCCAGATTCCGAAGCGGCTATCCGACACCAAAGGGCGATGTTGACGTCATGAGCGCAAAGACTGCAGACAAAATCAAGGTACTCATAGTGGACGATCATCCGATCATGCGCGTCGGCATCGCTGCGATCATCAACGGACGGCCTGACATGGTTGCCATAGCCCAGGCGCCAAGCTGCGAAGACGCGGGGGATCAGTTTGATTGGCATCGCCCAGACATAACTCTGATGGATCTTCGTTTCCCTGGGAGGAGTGGCGTCGAAGCAATCCGTACGATCCGAAAGAAGCATCCGCATAAGTTCCGCAGGAGAAACGCTCGAAGCGGCAGGTCAAGTCTTTTGCGAGTGCGGAATCCCCTTGGTCAGGTGCTCGCTACGATTGTCACAGTACCGGTGCGAAGGCCCGGCGATGATGCGGTAACGCTTATGTTCCCGGCTCTGGCCGTAGATTGAATGATCGCAAGACATAGACCATTGAATGTATTTCGCTTGTTACTCTTGTAGTCTTCATGACTGAACGGGTCTCCGTTGTCAACGCCGATAAGCCTGCCTTCGCCGAGGACCTCGAATGTGATTTGGTTGTTCGAGGTTGGCACAATGATGCCTTCCGCATCGCGAATGTCAACCGTTACGTGAGCGACATCCCGCCGGTCCCTTCTGATTGTGTTCCGGTCAACAGAGACAGAGACAATCGCGGGTTCACCAGTCGTTGCCACTTCCGCGGTGGCAGCCACTTTTCCGTCTTTGATAGCGACAGCCTTGAGAGTTCCAGGCTCGAAAGGCACATCCCAGGCCAGGTGCAAGTCAGAGGTAGTCTTCAGGGCTCTTGCGCGCGCGGGAAGATTTCCCCAGGTTCCCTCCATCCCGGCGCGGGGAAACTCATA
The DNA here is from genome assembly GCA_963783065.1 of uncultured Acidobacteriaceae bacterium. Classification (GTDB taxonomy): domain Bacteria; phylum Acidobacteriota; class Terriglobia; order Terriglobales; family Acidobacteriaceae; genus Telmatobacter. The sequence continues at coordinate 182,441 of CAWAMG010000001.1, forward strand.
GCCTTTGACTCCCAGAGATTTGCCATTCAGAAAGAGCTCGACGGTGTCGCAGTTGGTATAGCAAGTCACAGGGATCAGCTTCCCCTCTTTGCCCTTCCAATTCCAGTGCGGGGAGAAGTGAAGCATCGGCTTTTCTGTCCATTGGCTTTGGTAGAAATAGAATCCATCCTTCTTGAATCCACATGTGTCGATCACGCCAGCGAACGAACTCTTCATTGGCCAGAAGGCCTCGCCCAGATAGTCAATGCCCGTCCACATGAAATCGCCTGCCACGTAGTCATAAGTCCTGACAAATTTCCAGAGCGACTCGACGTTTATGTCGAGGTTTCCTTCGAACATGAACCTTCGCCGATTGCTGGGCGCTGCGGCATCGGGGAAAAGGCCTCGATAGTCGCCTCGGATACTGCCCATTCCACTGCTTTCAGTGCCAATGAAACGTCGTTGCGGAAATGCCTCACGGTCAATGCTGTAGTATTTGTTGGCGCGGTCGCGCCAACGATCAACATAGTTGTATCCGACAACGTCGAGCAAGGCAAGGAATTCGGGTCGTGCCGTGTTTGACGGCGGCTCGGAGGCAATTCGATCACAACCCGCTGTTACGAGGCGCGTTGGATCCTCGGAATGAAATACTGCGAGTAGCTTTCGAAGCGTTTCAGCGCCGTTGGGGTCAGACTGATCGCCAATTTCGTTCCCCGCGCTCCACAGAACAATTGAAGGGCGATTTCGGTCTCTATGGATAAAGTTCTTGAGATCCCGCTCATACCACTCGTCAAAATGGAGACTGTATCCATTCTTGATCTGCCCCTTTGGAACTTTCCATTCGTCGAAGGCTTCAGCCATGACTAGAAATCCCATCCTGTCGCACAGATCCATGAACTCGGCGGAATACGGGTTGTGACTGGTTCGGATTGCGTTGCATCCCATTTCCTGAAGTATCTGGAGCCGACGTTCCCATACGCGCTCGGGGACAGCGGCTCCGACACTTCCAGCGTCGTGGTGAATGCACACGCCATTCAATTTGATGTGGTCCCCGTTAAGAAGAAATCCTCGATTTGTGTCGAAGATGGCCTCCCGTATTCCGATCGGCGTGTCGTATTCATCCACGACGGCGCCGGATTGACGAACCGTGCTACGAACGGTGTAGAGATATGGATCGCCTGGGGACCAAAGATGTGGCTTATTCACAACGACATCCTGGACAACGTCGTAATCACTGTTTGCGCCAACCTCCTGAGAAAGTTCCGCTGCCGTGACGGCGATTTGGTTTTTGTCAAGAATCGTTGTGGTCAATGAGCACTGCGCCGCGAAGTTGAGGCTGCTGGAAACGGTCGTTTTGACCTGGATCGTGGCTGAGTCTTTTGAGATCCGCGGAAAAGTGACGTAGGTGCCCCAATGCGCAACTCGGAGTGGACCTGTGCTTACCAACCAGGTGTGGCGATAGATGCCTGAACCTGAATACCAACGGCAGTTAGTCTGGAGAGAATTGTCTACCCGCACGGCGATAACATTGTCTCCCTCCCTGTTGAGATAGGGGGTGAGGTTATAAGCAAACGGGATATAACCATAGGGGCGTAGGCCAAGATGCGTTCCATTGATCCAAACATCGCTGTTTTGGTATACCCCGTCAAATTCGAGCAGCACGGACGTATCGTTGTGTATCTCAGGCAAACGAAATCTTTTTCTGTACCAACCGACTCCCGTGGGCAGATAGGCCCCCGGACCGGCTGCCGGCTCCTTCTCTCCAAATGGGCCCTCGATGCTCCAATCATGGGGCAGGTCAAGGTCTCTCCATGCAGCATCGCTGAACTCCGGATTCTGTGCCCCCGGCGCGTCGTCCCTGAGGAACTTCCACCCATAGTCGAAGCTATCTCTCGACCGCATTGAAGGCACAGCGTGTGTCTCTGCAAAGCCTAAATGCGGAACGGCAGAGAGAAGTACTGCTCCCCGCACGGCCTGGGTGATGAGCTCGCGGCGTGTTATTGAGGAGGAGTTGATATCGTTTGCAGGCGACATGTGAATTGCTCCATTGTTGAGGGAGGTTGTGTCCAGGTGAGAGGTGGGGCAAGCGCTCTGACAGGAATGGTTTGGGATCTCATGCTGCATTTGTCGAAATGACGAGGCCAGCCTGAGTCAAGCGATCTGCGGGCCATTGGATACAAACCTCGTGTTTGGTGACGGCGTGGTCTTTCATATTGAATCGACATGGCCAGCTTCGGGGCTCTGCCATCGCAGGTTGAGTCAATAGTAGCCAACTGGGAGCGAGAGTTTGACGCCAATGTATTGCAACACATGAAGACAACGGGTGGAATCCGACTTTCGGAGGATTCAGGACACGCATTGAAGGCATATAGTTGCACGGTCTGAGGAGATGCGATTTGTCCCCTTTCCGAGGCCCTGATTCCAACAGTATGTAACTTTGAGAGTGCTCGTTGAAAGGAATGCCAATGCGCAGCCACGTGGCAGTCGTCAACTTCGCGTTTGCCGTTCTTGTATTCTGTCTGGGCGTTGATGGGCAGTCGACTGACGGGATGGTTCCATTTACGCTGGATCACCGGGCCGCCATGCTCAAGCATTCGCCGGTCGATGTCTCCTTCCTGTTGGATGCGCCAGCGGGAAAGCACGGCTTTACGCGGGTTGTAGACGGCCACCTGGCAACCGGAGATGGAAAGCGCATCCGGTTTTGGGGAGTCAACATAACGGATCGGAGCAGGGGCTCCCGGCAAATTCCTTCGAAGGGCGATGCAGGGTACATCGCGGCAACACTGGCGCGCTTTGGGGTGAATTGCGTACGGTTTCAATTTCTCGATCTAGAGGCTCCTCGCGGGCTGCTCGACGGGCGCACTCAAGGTTCACGAACGATGGATGGCGACCAGTTGGACAGGGAAGATTTCTTTATTGCCGAGCTGGAGAAGCGCGGAATTTATATCGATTTCAATTTGCTGGTTGGGCGGCCGTTCAAGTCGGCCGATGGCGTACAAGACGCAAATCTACTGCGTGAAGGAGCAAAGGGCACATCCCTATTCGACCGCCGAATGATTGAACTGCAAAAAGAGTATGCGGAGCAGCTTCTTGCTCACAGAAATCCGTATACAAAGCTGAAATACACCGAAGATCCGGGTGTGGCAATCGTCGAGATTAACAACGAGAACGCTTTGTACATGGGCTTCCGTGCTCCATCGCCGTTTTACCAGCACGAACTCACCGAGCTCTACGATACCTGGCTATCAAAGCACCGTACTCCCGAGCAGATTGCAGTGTTGCGCAACATGTCAGGCGTCAAAGACGATCAGGCTCCCATCCCACTCATGAGCGGATTTCGGGCTGTAGGCTCGACTGCGCCCGCAGAACGGTTTTACGTCGAGGCAGAATTCTACAACGACACCGAGCGCAGCTATTTTGCGGAGATGACAAATTACATCAAACAGACCCTTGGCTCGAGGTCTTTGATTATCGATACGGCCGACCACAGCCACTCTGGCAGCGGTTATCCGGTTCTGTTGGCGACCCTGGCTTCGGATGTAATGGACGGGCACACATACTGGCAACATCCTGAGATGTACGTGCGGAAGTCTCCAATGGTCAACGATCCGTTTAACTCTACGGTAGTTGAGCTATCGCGCTCTGCAGTGGCTGAAAAGCCATATACCGTAAGTGAAGTGAATAACCCGTTCCCCAACGATTATGACAGTGAGGGAATCCCAATTCTCGCGAGTTATGCAGCGATGCAGGATTGGGATGGGATATTCTGGTACACATTTGAGCCGAAGCCGGACCCTGAGTGGAAGGCCTACGTGGGCGATCCATTTGATTTATCGCTCGATCCGGTCAAGATGCCCGAACTCGCAGCGGGCGCCTTAGCCTTTCTTCGGGGCGATGTTGAAAAGGCTCAAACGGTGGAGGGGCGTTCGTATACCTCAAAGCAGGTCTTTGACAGCATCCTGATTCCGTCAAGTGAACGGCCTTACTTTACTCCGGGTTTTCCACTTGACCTTCCGCTTGAGCACGAAGTCCGCATAACTTCGTTGGATGGGCAGCCGGCGCAACCATTTCCTGAAAGTCATGCGCCCGACCCCATTGTGTCCGATACGGGGCAACTTACCTGGTACCATTCGTCGAAGCGCGCTGGGCTCGTGACCGTCGACACCCCACGAACGCAGGGGCTTGTTGGTTTTGTCAATTCAATTCAGAGGCCGCTTCACAACCTTGCAGTAGAAGTCGAAAACTCGTTTTGTTCAATTCAGTTGAGTTCTCTCGATGAGCGCCCGATCGAGAATGCGTCGAAGATGCTGCTTATAGCTGGGGGACGCGTTGAGAACACAGGACAGACATGGAATTCGGCAGGCACAGATGTGACCAACTGGGGTGGTAATCCTACGCTGATTGAGCAGGTAAAGGGCAGCCTGACTCTTCGCCGCCTTCAAGGCGTTCATGCTGTTCATCTGCAACCAATCGATGGTGCAGGGCAACCGCTGGGCCCAGTGATCGACGGGGCGAGGAGCGGAGACGGCTGGAAGATTCCGCTGGGCAGCCCAGTTACGACCTGGTATGAGGTCACTGTTGACCGCTAAGGAGCGCATGATCCGTTGATCTTCCTCGATCTTCAATTCATATTGAGATCACATCTCGAATAGGAGGGAACGTTGGACAGGCGCGAATTCATAAGAAAAACAAGCACGATTGTGGCTACCGCGGCGTTAGCAGGTAAGCCGGCGCGTTCGGGAGCGGAAGAACGCGTGAATGCGGGCAGGTCGGTTCTGCCGATGAACCGAAATTGGAGATTCAAGGCAGAAAAGGTTGAAGGGGCCCAGGCACCGGACTTTGACGATTCGAAGTTCGAGCGCATTGTGATTCCTCACACGAATATCTCGCTGCCCTGGCATGGGTTTGACGTTAAGGAACGCAATGCAGAAGACTATTCGGATCGCTGTCTCGACTGTCATCGATGGCAGAGTTGCGGGGCCTCTCACGTGATTGGAGCCGGGATTGTTCGCATGCGCATTGGTTGCCACATGCCGATGCAGGAGACGAGCGCAATTGTATCTACGACTGCGGGACGGAGCCTGCATACCTTAATCCGCAGCCACTGGATCAAGATCTATCCGCGCGATCTGTCTGGAGGAGGATCTTAATAGGTTCCTGAAGTAGCTTTAGCTTGTTTGGCAGGCGGCGGCGCGGCTTAGCAGGAGTGTGCGTTCGCGGGTGTTTTGGGTCAAGGCGGCGGCTTGTTCGAAGTGGAGACGGGCTTCGGTGTGGCGGCCGAGTTTGCAGAGGAGGTCGGCGCGGACGCTTGGCAGAAGGTGGTAGCGAGCAAGAGAGGCTTCGGAAGCGAGGGCTTCTACCAGGTCGAGGGCGGCCTGAGGGCCGTGGACCATGGAGACGGCTACAGCTCGGTTGAGTTCGATGACGGGGGATGGAGTCAGGTGGGCTAGTTCGGTGTAGAGGGATACGATGCGGGGCCAGTCAGTCTGTTCGGGGGTGCGGGCTCGGGCGTGGCATGCGGCTATTTCGGCTTGCAGGAGGTAGGGGCCGCGGGGCTTGCCGATCTTTTGGGCGCGGTCGATGGCAGTGAGGCCTCGGTGGATGAGCAGGAGGTCCCAATGAGCTCGGTTCTGTTCGAGCAGGAGGATGGGTTCGCCGGTGGGGCTGACGCGGGTTCGGGTGCGAGAGGCCTGAATCTCCATGAGGGCCAGGAGGCCGTGGACCTCGGGTTCGCTGGGGGTAAGCTCGGCGAGGATGCGGCCGAGGCGGAGGGCGTCTTCGCAAAGGGTGGGGCGGATGAGGTCGTCGCCGGCGGTGGCGGAGTAGCCCTCGTTGAAGATGAGGTAGATGACTTCCAAAACAGACGCGAGGCGGGCGGCAAGCTCTGCGCCTCGGGGGACTTCGAAGGGGACGTGTTTTTCTGCGAGGACGCGTTTGGCGCGCACGATGCGCTGGGCGATTGTGGGCTCGGGTGTGAGGAAGGCGCGGGCGATCTCTGGGGTGGTCAGGCCGCCGAGCAGGCGGAGGGTGAGGGCGGCGCGGGACTCGGTGGAGAGGATGGGGTGGCAGGAGATGAAGACGAGGCGGAGGAGATCGTCGCCGATGGGGTCGTCGAGGTTGGAGCTGAGGTCGGGCACGGTCTGCTCGAGCGTGGCCAGGTCGCGGGCGAGGTCCTGGTGTTTGCGCTCGGCGACGGCGTTGCGACGGAAGAGATCGATGGCGCGGCGTTTGGCGGTGGCGGTGAGCCACGCGCCGGGATTATCGGGGACGCCGGTTTGCGGCCACTGTTCGAGGGCGGCCACGAGGGCCTCCTGGGCGAGGTCTTCGGCCAGGCCGACATCGCGAGTGAGTCGGGTGAGTCCGGCGATGACGCGGGCGGACTCGATGCGCCAGACGGCTTCGATGGTGCGGTGCAGGGCCTGATGTGGATCGGTAGCGGACACTGCTACCGATCACACCAGTTTCAAACGAGGAGTGCAAGCGGGGCTACTTTTTTGCCTGGCCGATTAGTTCTGCGCGCGCGCTTACTTTGTGCTCGATCTGCTCTTCCGTCAGGACGGGGGCGAAGTCTTCCATCTCAAAGACCCGGCGGATTTCGACTTCGCACTCGCCGGCTTGGGAGCTGAAGGGGCTGCGCTTGACCCACTCGATGGCCTCTTCGAGGCTCTTCACCTGCCAGAGCCAGAAGCCGGCAATGAGCTCCTTGGCCTCGGCGAAGGGGCCGTCGATAACGGTGCGAGACTTGCCGGAGAACTTGACGCGTGCGCCTTTGGAACTAGGATGGAGGCCATCCATGGCGAGAACGACGCCGGCCTTGATCAGCTCCTCGTTGAACTTGCCCATCTCGAGCAAGAGTTGTGGATCGGGAGGTGCGCCTTCTTCGGATTTTTTCGATGCTTTGACGATGACCATGAATCGCATTGTGGAATCTCCTTTGGTTTGCCAGGTGGTGGGTCGCAGGTTGGATTGCTTGTTCTCGGGTTTAGCTATTTGTTCGCGTCTGATTTGGCAGCTCGGCGCGGGCGCGAACTTTGTGCTGGATCTGCTCTTCGGTCAGGACAGGCGCGAAGTCTTCCATCTCGAAGACCTGGCGGACTTCGACTTCGCCCTCGCCGCCAGGGCAGCAGTTGGGGGCACGCTTGACCCACTCTATGGCCTCTTCGAGGGACTTGACCTGCAAGATCGAGAAGCCGGCGATCAGTTCCTTGGCCTCGGTGAATGGGCCGTCGGTGACGGTGCAAGACTTGCCGGAGAACTTGACGCGCGCGCCTTTTGAGGTGGGTTGCAGGCCCTCAGCGGCGAGCAGGACGCCGGCCTTGGCCAGCTCCTCGTTGTAGTTGCCCATCTCGAGCAGGAGCTCTGGATCAGGGAGTGCGCCTTCTTTTTCTGTCTCCGGGGTTGCTTTGACGATGACCATGAATCGCATTTTCTTTGTCCTCTCTGAGTTGGGGTAGATGTGGAAGTGTCGCGCCTTATTCTGCGGCGAGGGCTCGCGGGGCTAATTTGCGTGCTGTTGGTAGAGCCGGCGGATCTCGGTGACTGGAGTGGGTGGGACGCCCTCGGCTTTGGCGGGCCCGTAGACGCACGGAAATCGCATTGCCGCTCCTTTCGTTAGAGCATATTTGTTCGCTCTATTGGTACGTCGATGGTGGTGTGGGGAAATCGACGGGGTGTGGGGAAAATTTTCGAGTTTATTTTTTGGCGGCCCCGGCTGAGCAACGGTGGCTGCGTGTTGGCCTACCGTCCGACCGCGAAACCGCTCCGGGGAATTCAGCACCGTTTGGTTTTCTCATGGAGTCTGCAAGAAGTTGCACAAACGGGTGCGGAAATATTGAGAAAGCTCTCATTGATCTCGTTTTGCTTTGGCAATGCAATTGCTTATTATCTTGGTAACCTTTTACCGGCGGCAATGTAACCTAGCCGGGCGGTACGTTTGTCTAATTTGTTTTTGAAAAGAGAATTGAGCGCCGGCGGGGTCCAAGGAACGTGCCGGAGGGACCAGGACGGCAAGGGGATGCGGGATTGATCAGGCAGGAAGCGATCATGAAGAAGAGTCAGGCGGCAGTGGACGATCGCCGAATAACGCAACGGTTCCAGATCAAGGCGCCGCTGACGATCACTGTTGGGAATCGTGAGATTGCGGGGTTTACGCGGGATCTGAGCAACAAGGGAGTCTACTTCTACGTGGGCGCGGGCGAGGGGCTTGATGCGGGAGAAGAATTCGAGTTTGTGGTAGAGTTGCCGCCCGAGATCACGCTTTCGAACTCGTGCCTGATCCGCTGCCAAGGCCGGGTTGCCCGCACAGAGCTGACCTCGCGGAATGAGCCTGGCATTGCCGCTGAGATCCTCGACTATCGCATCCTGAATGGGCAGTCAGCACGTTCTGGCCCGACTGCGGCATAGACGGGAAGGGAGCATCATTTAGCGTCACGTTCCAATTACGGGATAGGCCGATTTCGATTGGGCCGATCAGGACAGCTTGCGAACTCCCAGAATCCTGTGATCCTTGAGCCAGGTTTTCATGACGTAGACGAGCCGATTATTGCTGTCTGGATCGGTGGGCACCAGGAAGAATCCGGGGTCGACGAGGAACCGCAGAGTGTTGTGCACGATCCCTTCCATCACTTCGCCATCAAGGAACTCGATCCTGACCCAGATTCCATGCACGATTGGGGTTGGCGAATGAAAGTTTAATGGACGGTGCTCACTGTCTCCGTCGAAATCGTTGACGTAAAAGATAGCCTTGGCGTCCGCAGTGGAGAACTCTTGAAAAGTGTCGGAACCGAGGGGGCGTACCCGAAAGGATCGAGGCGGTAATTCCGGGGCGTTGCGGAGAACGCCTTCGATGCTGTCCCAGCTTTGGGGTTCCAGATGGCCTTTTACGAGCGCATTGCCAAACTGGATGACGACCTTCTGCATCCGCGAGCCGGCATGGTGCTCGGGCACGGCGTTCACGCTCGCTTCGGCTGGCATAGGTTGTACTGCTTGATCTTGTACAAGAGCGCCTTGTAACTGATCTTCAGATCGATTGCGGCTGCTTTTCGATTCCATCCTGTGCCTTCCAGCGTTTGCGCGATCACCGCGGATTCAGCGTCGTCCTTGAGCCCGCGAACAAGCCGTTTCAGACCACCCCGGTTTGCTTCTCCATCCGATGAGGTCCGAGTTGCATCGGCGCCGCGGCCTGGATTGAGTTCTTCGATGATGGCCTGTTCATCGGCCAAAACCACATAGCGCTTGATGGTGTTCTCAAGTTCGCGCAGATTCCCCGGCCATGAATAGCCGCACAATGCCTGCATCAGAGGCGAGGAGATGGCGAGCGGCTTGCGCTCGAATCTGGCGGAGATTCTGCGCATGAAGTAGTTGGTGAGGACCGGGATTTCGACGCGGCGTTCGCGCAGCGGGGGCATGCTGACGCTGAAGCCGTTGAGCCGGTAGTAGAGATCTTCGCGGAAGGTCTTCTGGGCGATTGCCGCCCTGATATTGATGTTTGTGGCTGCAATCACCCGGACATCGACCGTTACGGTACTGCGGCTGCCGAGCCGGGAAAAGGTCCCATCCTGAAGCACCTGGAGGAGCTTGGCCTGGAGCGGCGATGCCATTTCGCCTATTTCGTCGAGGAAGATGGTTCCGTTGTTGCAGATTTCAAACTTTCCCGGCTTGGCCTTCACCGCGCCGGTAAACGCGCCCTGCTCATAACCAAAGAGCTCGCTCTCCAACAGGTCAAGCGGCATGGCTGCGCAATTGACCTTGAGGAAGCTGCGCTGGCTGCGGGCCGACATCTTGTGGATGAATTTGGCGGCGATTTCCTTGCCGGTGCCGCTTTCGCCGAGGATCAGAACGGGAATGTCAGTGCGAGCCACCAGCGTGCACTGGTGCTCGATCTCAAGCATCCGCTTGCTTGAACGGACGAAGGAGTTGTTCTCGTCGAGGGGGGTTTCGTGGAAGTCTTCTGAGCTGGGCTCGTCCGCTGCGATCAGGTTCTGAACTGCCGACTCAATGTCGGTGGTCTTGAACGGTTTGAGGATGATGTCGGCAGCGCCCATCCGCGTGGCCTGGACCACTTCTTTCAGGTCCGCGGAACACGAGAGCATGACCACTGGGAGCGAGGGGGTTAAGTCCAGAATCCTCTTGAGCATTCCCAGGGAGTGGACGCCGGTGTTGTTTTCGGCCGTGAGCCAGTCCATGAGGACGAGGTCTGGAGGGGGATTCCGGCCGACGCAGGCGATCAGCTCAGACGGCCGGCTGAACAGGCTCAACTGGCAGCGGTCGGCCAGGATGCGCCGGACGTATTCGAGAATGGCGGGGTTTGAGTCGAGAACGGCCACGTGCGGAGCACGTCGTGCCCCAGGCACCGCCGCGGGTTCAGAGAGTGTTGCCGCCATCCAAAGATCCTTTTACCGCCCTAATGGTTGTTTCTGAGAAGCGGGGAGCCGTTCAGAAAACAAGACACTGAAGGGTTCATCGGACCGGCCGTGAAAAACTATAGCGATCGATCCAGTTTCTGCTCCCACGCATTGAATCCAAGCAAGATAGGGGGCCGACTCCTTGATCAGAGCGATGTTGAGGATTACCCAGTTTTCGGCGCGGAATCTTACGCAAGAACATGACAATTGGGCAAAAGTTTGCAAGAAGTGTGAAAGGAATTACCGCTTTTCGGTAGAGAATCACTCAGGTAATGGTGGATAGGTGATCGGCCTCAAAGGGAACACTTGCTTGTGAGAGCATGAAACGGCCAGCCGGGGCAGATTGCTCTGGCGGATCCGTTTGGCACGGGAGTTGCTAAATGCAGGGCCAAGCGGACCGAAGAGGTAGAGGCATGCGGCTGGCGCGGACGAACGGGTCGGTTGATTTCCAGGAGTTCCCTCCGGATGAGGTGATCTTTGGGCATTCGCCGCAAATGGCGATTGCCAAGTCAAAGCTCGAGCGCGTGGCCGACACGAATGTTCCGGTGCTGATCCAGGGAGAATGCGGGACGGGCAAAGAGATCCTGGCCAAGCTGTTTCATGCCCGGTCGATTCGTTCCAATGCGCCGTTCGTCAAGGTGATTTGTCCGGCAATACCGGGGACTCTGATCGAGAGCGAGCTTTTTGGCTATGAGAAGGGCGCGTTTACCGGCGCGTATGCGAGCAAGCGGGGACGTGTTGAGCTGGCGCACCAGGGAACCCTGTTTCTGGATGAAATTGGAAGCCTGGATCTTTCGGTGCAGGCAAAGCTGCTGCAATTGCTGCAGGACGGGAGCTTTGTGCGGGTCGGAGGGCAGGAACCGAAGAAGATCAACGCGCGAATTGTGTCTGCCGCAAACGGGAACCTTCGCCAGCGGGCCGAGGAAGGGAGTTTTCGGCTGGACTTTTTCTTTCGTATTAATGCTGTGACCATCGACCTGCCGCCCCTTCGGCAGCGGATTGTGGATCTTCCGGTGCTGATCGACTACTTTGTTGAAGTTCACTCGAAGGCGCTTCATTGCGAGCCCAGGCCGCTATCCAAGGAGATGCAACGCCTGATGCAGAAGTTCAACTGGCCGGGAAATATCCGGCAACTGGAGAACCTGATCCGCAGCTACATTCTGATTGGCAGCGAAGAGGCACTGGCAGCGGAACTGGTCCCGGCTGCCGTGAGCGATCTGGCGCCGGAGATCGATCTGGCCAATCCAATTTCGCTCAAACAGATCACGAAGGAAGCGACGCATAATCTGGAGCAACAGATCATTCTCAAGGTGCTTCGCGCGAATGGATGGAGCCGGCAGAAGACGGCGAAGTGGCTCAATATCAGCTATCGTTCGCTTCTTTACAAGCTGGAGGGGTCGCCGGTGTTTGCAGCGGCCGCGGCTTCAAGGAGCGCGGAGACCGATTTCGAACAGAGTTTGCCTTCGGATTCTCCCGAAGTGAGTGACCTGGCCGAACTGAGTTGACGCGGAACACCGCGACAGCGATCACAAGACATTTGAGACCTGGGCGATTGCATAAGAGGGAAGTGCAATCGGCTCAAGTATTCTGGATGAGGGCAACGACCGGGAATCTGTGTCGCGCGTGGCGGGTTGAGAGGAACGAAGAATGGGCCTGAAAGTGGCGATCGTGGGGTGCGGAAAGATTGCCGATGCGCACGTCGAGGAGGCCAGGAAGATTCCCGGTGTTGAAGTGGTCGCGGTCTGCGATCAGGAGCCCATCATGGCGGAGCAACTGGCAGTCCGTTATGCTGTTCCGCGATGGTATACGGATTGTGCTGAGATGCTCGCAGCGGAGAGCCCGAACGTTTTGCACATTACCACGCCTCCGCAATCGCACCTCGCGCTTACGCGGCAAGCCGTGGCGGCGGGCTGCCATGTGTTCATGGAGAAGCCTGTAGCTTTGGTGCATGCCGACGTTGAGGCCCTTGTTGCCGCGGTGGTTGAAGCGAAGAAGAAGCTGACCGTGAATTATTGGCCGAACTTTGAAGTGCAGGCGCTGGAGCTGCACAGACTCTACGATGTGGGCGTGCTGGGCGATGCGGTGCATATTGAAAGCTACACCGGTTATGACCTTGCGGGCGAGTTCGGACTGGCTTTGAGGCGGGACCCGGACCATTGGGTGCATCGGCTGCCGGGCAAGCTTTTCCAGAACATGATGGATCATGTACTTAACAAGATCGTTCCGTATCTCGATGACGATGATCCGTATATCCACGCGATCGGGTACAAGCGCGATGGGGCGGCGGCTGAGTCAGGCTCGGCTGAGATTCTGGACGAACTGCGGGTGATCATCAAGGGCAAACAGACAAGCGCGTACGCTACGTTTTGTGCGAATGCACGCCCGGTCGGGCAGACGCTCCGGGTGTATGGAACGAAGAACACGGCGCACGTCGACTTCAATGCGCGGACGCTCGTGCTTGAGCGTAAGCAGTCGTTCCCGTCAGCACTTGGACGTTTGCGCCCGCCATTTCAGGTGGCGGGGGACTACTTCCGCCAGGGATTGCGGAATGTGGGCCGATTCAGGCGGCATCGGTTTCATTTTTTCGATGGCATGCGGACGCTGCTGAACGAGTTCTACCAGTGCATTGAGAAGGACACCGATCCGCCCATTGCGTATCGCGACATATTGCGAGTCTCCGCCATCATGGAGCGGGTCTTCGCAGAGGTCTATCCAGGGGTGAAGGCGTGAAGGTCCTTGTCACCGGGGCGGGTGGATTCCTTGGCGTGAACGTGGTGGAGCGGCTGCTGGCTCACGGCCACAGCGACATTCGATGCTTTCTGCGCGACAAGGGCAAGGCTGCGCGGATAGAGGCGTTGGCGGCTGCGAATCCCGGCTGCAATCTGGAAATCTGCTATGGCAACTTGAAGTCCAAAGCGGACTGTGCGCGCGCTGTGGCGGATGCGGGCATCGTGATTCATCTGGCAGCGGGACTGAAGGGCGCGCCGGCCGAGTTGTTTGTAGATTCGGTGGTGACGGCGCGGAACCTGCTGGAGGCGCTGGGCGCGCGAGCCGAGCCACCGATAGCGCAAACGCGCGTGTTGCTGGTGAGCTCGTTCGGTGTGTATGGGGTGGTTCCACTCGGGCGAGGCGCGCTGGTGGATGAATCGACGCCGCTGGAGCAATTCCCCGAACGTCGCGATCCCTATTCGCACTCAAAGCTGAGGCAGGAGCAGTTGGTAAGGGAGTACCAGCAGAAGCTCGGATTCGAGTTGGTGGTGCTGCGTCCCGGCGTGATCTACGGGCCGGGCGGGGGAGCGTTTTCGAATCGGGTCGGCATACAGGTGGGGCCGGTCTTTGTTCACCCGGGCGGAAATAACCTGCTGCCGCTTTCATACGCGGTGAACTGCGCAGAAGCGATTGTGGTGGCAGCGACTCACAAGGATGCGGCAGGGCAGACGTACAACGTGCACGATGACGAGATGCCCACGGCGGCGCAGTACCTACACGCGTACAAGAGGAATGTTAAGAATCTGCGGTCGATTCGATTGCCGTATTTTGCGACTCGATTTTTAGCGGGCAGACTGGAAGGCTATCACCGGCGTTCGCAGGGGCAACTGCCAGCGATCATCACGCGCTATAAGGCAGCGGCCGCGTGGGGCGGGAACACGTTCAGCAATGCAAAGCTCAGAGGGTTGGGTTGGCGACCGCTGGTTTCAACGCAGGAAGGGATGATGCGGACGTTTGAGTATCTGCGTGCACAGTCAGCGAACAAGTAACGCGCAGAGCTGACGAGCGGAACATACGCGGGTCAGATCCAGCCGCGGGCGGCGTAATAGACAATCTTGAAGTTTTCAACCACCAGGTTCTGCAGAGCGGAGAAACGTCCGCCCCATTCCTTAGAGTTGCGGATTGCATCGTCAACGGGCATTGGAGCGGCTTCAACGCCGGCCTTTCGGAAGGTGCGCAGCGCGCGAAACATGTGAAAGTCGCTGGTGAGAAGCACTCGTTTTCCGGGGATGTTCCGGATGAGTTGCGCTGTGTTCATTGCATTTTCGCGGGTGCTCTTCGAATTGCCTTCAGCGATGATTGATGCGGGCGGAATGCCTTCGGCAACCAGATATTGGGAGATGGCCGGGACGCCAGAACCGCAGACGACAACCGTGGTGAACCCGCCACTGTTCCATGCGTCGACAGCCCCGCGGGCGCGCCAGTATGAGGAGAACGACATGCCGCCGTTCTGGTCGCGGGCGGCGCTGAGGACAATGAGGACGTCGCCTTTGGGATGCTGGGCGGGGCCTGTGCCGGCGAGAGCCCACCAGTGCACGAGCGGCGTTGCGATGGCGAGGATTGTGACCAGGCCGACGATTGCGCAGAGGCGCGCGAGCGAACGGTACAGTCGGCGGAGCCATGTCTGGCGTGGGGTTTTGGAGTTATTGGGCATGCTGTTCGGCCTTCGCTGAGGGAACAATTGTTTGAAGCGCGTCGAGCAGTTCGTCGGCGACCACGCTCCAGCTCCTGCTCCAGTGCGCAGAAATGGCAGGCGCATCCCAACTGCTGTCGAGGACTGAATCGAGAGCTTGCGCAAGTGCCGCAGAGTCGCGCGGAGGCACAAGGCGGCCGCATGCTTCGTTCATGATCTCCGGAATGCCGCCGACGTTGGTTGCGACCACCGGACGGCCGCAGGCAAGCGCTTCGAGAATGACGTTGGGGCAGCCTTCCATGTAGCTGGGAAGCGTGACCAGGTCGGCTGCCGCCATCCACGTGGCAACCTGGTCGAACGCACAGCCGGGGACCATGTGAATGAATTCGTTCGCGTTGCTGGCGGCGATTGCGGATTCGACAAGGGATGCGTCGGGTCCATCGCCAACGAGGTAGATGTGGAGGTTGGGCGCCCTGGGGTGCAGGGATGCAGCTGCCTCGATAAGCTCGCGCAGACCCTTCTTCAGGTCGATCCGCCCGATGAAGACTACGGCTTCGGCAGAGGGTGCGATTTTGAGCTGCTCTCTGGCGGCGTCGCGGTCGCGAGGGTAGAAGACTTCGGGGTCGGAGCCGCTGATGACTGTGCGTGTCTTCGCCGGCGGCGCTCCCATGGCGATCATGCGCTCCCGCAAATCTCCGCTGATGGCCAGGAGCAAGTCGGCTTCGCGCAGAAGAGTCTTTGTATGCTTGAGTGAGAAGCGGTCATGAATGCTGTGGACGTCCGATCCAACGCCCATTGCAGCGAAGGGGACGTCGAGGGCTTTTGCGACGGTGAGGCCGGCGTAGCCATCGGGATAGAGGCAGTAACTAAAGACGAGATCGGGATTGAAGCGCCTGACGTGAGGCAGAAGCGCGCGGCCTGCACCGAAACCGTTGAAGGGGCGGGAGAGCAGCGGCAGAACGGAATAATCGTAGTAGTGCGCGGTGACGCCGGGGAGGGAATACGAGTGGTCAAGGGAATCGTAGGTGCGGCTCCGCGGCTTGAGAAGAGGCGGATAAGCAGCGTGCGGGTAGAAGACCTCGACTTCGCACTGGCGTGAGAGTACACGCAGAGTCTGGTATGCGGGGCGGCCACGAGTCGGCTCTGATGAACTGGGGTAATGAGCCGTGACAACCGCGATTCTTAGCATGGTCAGGCCTTTACCGCTTCGATTGGGATGGCAGGCTGGGTTGCGCCACCGGTTGCGGAACTGTCTGCGATGGAATGAAGGAGCTCGGCGTAGCGCGCGGCGATGACGCTACGTTCGTAGGCCGCGATGCCGGCGGTGTCCGGGCGGAAGCCGACAAAGGGCGGATTGCCCCGATCGGCTGCGGCTTCAAACAGTCTGCGCATGGCGGCAACATCCTGGCTGTCGGCCCACCACCCAGCGCGCAGTTGCTCGATCAGGCGGCGCGCATCGCCTTCTGGGTGGACGCAAGCGAGAATCGGCTTACCCGCGCCGATGTAATCGTAAAACTTTGCTGAGACGTTGAGGCGGTCGTGCGTGACGAGGAGAACATAGTCCGCATCATTCATCGCTGCCAGAGCTTCGCGCTGCGGCAGGTAGCCCTGAAGCTCGACCATATCGCGCAATTCGAGCAGGGCAGTGCGATATCGCGGCTCTTCGATGTGGCCGATGAAGCGGATGAGGAAACGGGAACGGGCTTCGTCCGGCAGAGATTTGAGCGCTTCGACCAGTTTGGTTGGCTCGGTGGAGGCGTAGACGCTTCCCACGTAGGCGATGACAATTCGCGAATCTTTGCGCGTAGTCGCGATGGTTCGAGTGGGTGCGATGCGCGTGGCATCGAAGCCGTTGGGGATGTATTTGAACTTTTGTTCGGGCTCCTGCGGATAACGCGAACGAATTTCGCAACGGGCCGCTTCAGTGACCGAGACGACGCTTGTGGCGCTGGCGACGGCGCGAGCTTCGGCCCGGATGGAGAAGGTCCGCGCGCGCTCGGTGCGGCTGAAGTTGAAGCTGGCGACGTCGAAGGTGGTGGAAAGCCACTCATCGCGGAAGTCGAGGACGATGGGCAGGCGAGGGAATTGCTTCCGAAGCGTCTCTGCAAGGCGGAGCGTGGAAAATGGCGCGCAGGAGATGAGAACGAGATCGATCTTCCGTTCCCGGATAATGCGCGGAGCTGCACGGGTGAGAATGGGCAACCAGGTGACCTGGGGATCGGGGAGCAGCGCGTCCTGAACGATTCGCTTGAGTGGATTTGACTTGCCGGCTGGGGCTTCTTTGGGGGCTTGCTCGGTTGGAGGGCGAGAACCGGTGAGGAGACGCTTGATGGTTTTCTTGACACCGAAGGGAAGGTCGAGCGTGATTGTGCGGTGAACGGTAACTTCAGCGGGAATGTCGTTGAGCAGGGATGGGTCAGTGCCGACCGAAGACGGATTGCGCGTGGTGAGGACATCGACACGGATGCCGTGAGACGGGAGGTATCGAGCGAGGCTCGCGACGCGCAACACGTTGACCCCGCCGACCGGGGGGAATGTGTAGTTCACGAGCAGGACGTTCAGGCTCATCGTGCGATCTGCTTTCGAAGGGTCATCAGATGGTTCTGCAGGCATTGGTTCCACTTCAAAGTTTACCGTATGGAGAGTTCGCATCTCGTTGAGCGCGGCAGGAGCGGAAGCAAGTGAGTTCATCAGATCGCACCCGTTAGAATGGGGTCGATGATTGAGAGCGTTTGTGGGAAGCTACGCACGCCGGTGCTGGGGTTTGGCTGCGGATCGGTAATGGGGCGCGTGGGGCGCAATGCCTCGTTGCGCGCAATGAATGCGGCATGGGACAACGGGATCACGTTGTTCGACACGGCGCGGAGCTACGGGTTCGGCGAGGCGGAGGCGGTTCTCGGGGAGTTCCTGCAAGGGAAGCGGGACCGCGCGGTTGTGGCGACCAAGTACGGAATTCCGGCGCAAAGACAGAGCAGCGTAAAGCGGATGGCGGTTGGAGTTGTGCGATCCGCATTCAAAGTTCCGGGGGTTCGCGGGCTGGTACGCGGCAAGGAGACGGGAGCGGCGGCGTTCGGGCAGTTTTCAGTGGCGGGGTTGCAGGAGTCGGTCGAAATTAGCCTTCGCGAACTGCGCACCGACTCCATCGATATTCTGTTTCTCCACGAGGCAACAGAGGCCGTTCTGCACGATGATGAACTGATGGCCGCGCTCGACATGTTGGTGAGTTCGGGCAAGATTCTGCGTGTGGGGCTTTATGCGGGAGCGGGAGTGATTGACGCTGCGATCGAGGATGCGCCCAGGGTGATCAGTGCAGCGCAGTTCGGCGCTGATCCGTTCAGTCCGATGGTGGCGAGTTTTGCGGCACGTAATCAGCGGGAGATGCTGCTGATTGGGAACCATCCGTTTGGAAGTGAGGAGCGCATGGGGCGGTTTGCGGCGGCTCTGGCTGCAGCGAGCCGGGATGAGACCGTGCCCAGCGAATTACGTGAGAAGTTGAAGGACGGGGGCGAGCAGATGGTTTTGGAGGCACTGCTCGGGATTGGGCTGAAGGCGGCCGGTCTGCACACCCTGGTGTTTTCGTTGATGCGGCGCGATCATCTTGAGGCAAACGTTCGAGCGGTGGAGAAGTGCCGGTTCACATTGGCTCAGCTGAAGCTGATTCAGGGAAGGCTGCGGCAGCTGGCTTGAGAACTGAAGAACGGGCCGAATTACAGTCCGCCGTTCTTGTATTCTCCGGCGATGTACTCGCAGGCTCTGGACGTGAGCGCCATGATGGTGAGCGCGGGCCCGACGGTTCCACTGGAGACAAAGCAACTGCCGTCGGTGATGAAGAGATTTTTCACGTCCCATGCCTGGTTGTATTCGTTCACGACGGACTTTGCGGGGTCGGAGCCCATGCGTGCGCCGCCGCACTCGTGAATGGCAGCGCCCACAGCCATGCTCTTTTTGAAGTTTGCCTTGAACATGGTTCGGCTGAGCCAGCCCGCGTCCTTGAAGACTTCCTTTGGATTGTCGAGACCCAGCGCGGAGCCAGAGAACGTGACTTTGTAGCCGCAGGACTCGACCATTTCGCGAATGGAGCGGGTTTGTTCCACGAGTAGTTCGCGCTCGTTTTCGGCGAGGGTGCATTTGATGTGCACAGCGGGGATGCCCCAGGCGTCCTTGCGTCTCGGGTCGATGGTGAGGCAGTTGTCAACGTGCGGCAGGGTTTCGCCGAAGCCCATCAGGCCGTAGATCGCAGGTTGATCGCTGGAGAGGTTGCCACGGCCGATTGCTCCCTGCACTCCAAAGCCGCGTCGAAACTTGGAATGGGTCACGCGTTCGAGGTTTTCGAAGCGGGGGATGTAGACGCCGCCGGCAGGCCCGTAGAAGGGATCGGGAGGGGCAGAGTCGTCGCCCTCGGAACCATAGACGCCGGGGATCGACCCATAGATTTGACTCGGGCATTGATCCATAAAATAGCGGCCAAGGAGCCGGTTGGAGTTGGCGAGGCCGTTGGGATGCTTTGCCGAACCCGAGTTGAGCAGAAGGCGAACGGATTCGATGGTCGATGCGCAAACGACGACGACATTCGCTTCGACTCGCTCCGATTGCTTTGTGAGACGATCGATGATTTCAGCGCCGGTGGCTTTGCCGGTCGAGTCGTCGACTGTGATTCGCTTGACGATCGCGTTGGGGCGAATGGTGAGGCGCCCGGTCTCCTTTGCAGCCAGGATGCCGAGCGGGACGCGCTTGAGGTTGGGGGCCGCGTAGCGCCACGAGATCACGGAGCGGCCGGGCCATTTCGCTTCAACCTTTGCCTTGAAGTCCGTTTCGGCGGCGGTGAGCTTGGGCTTGCCCGAGTATTTGCCTGTGGGGAGATTGGGAATCTTGTCGTCGTCGCCATAGACGCCGAGGAACTGCTCGATGCGGTCGTAGTGGGGCGCGAGATCGGCATAGGAGATCGGCCAGTCTTCTCCAAAGCCGTCTCGGCTTGCCGCTTTGAAGTCGATATCGGTCATGCGCAACAGGACGCGGCCATAGAGATGCAGCCGACCACCCAACTGGCGGCCCCGAATCCAGAGGTAAAAAGCATCGGACGGAGTTGTGTAGGGGTTTTCGCGATCGTTGACGAAGAGGTGCTTGAATTGTTCGCCGAAAAAGCCGATTCTCGCCTGGATGTACTGGCCGCGCAGCACCGCAAGGGCTCGCGCTGTGAGATTGATCCCCTTCTGCCGGGGAGTGTCGGGCACTTTGAAATCGGCCTCGGTGATATTGGGGCCGGCTTCGAGCAGAAGCACGTCCAGGCCACGCTTTGTTAACTCCCACGCAGCAATACTGCCGGCCGCGCCCGACCCGACCACGAGTGCATCGAACCGTTTTCCGTTCATTGACTCCCTCACGCAGTCTTTCGTGGAACAGTCTAATCGGAAATCGCCAAGGGGTCGCGGCCATGGATCACAGCATCCGCGGCCTTGTACATTTGCCACGCGGTTGTCCAGTAGACTTCCATTCCTCTTTTATCGGCCTCTTGCTTGATCCACTGAAAGAGATTCGGAAGGCCGCTTTCCAGAAGCGGGAAGAGATTCCTTTCCTGGGCGCCGTGCGTGTACAGCTTAAGAAAGAGATCGCTCCCGATGGTGGGAGCAAGATCGAGCCATCGGCTGACCCGCTCAGGTGTCGGCGGGTCGTAGCCGGCGATCTCTCCGGTTTCGAGCCTTGGCTTGATGCGGCCGCCAAATCGCAGTCCGATCGGTCCGGTAATCATGAGCAGGTCTCCCTGTCTGCCTCCGCCGACGGATGCCCCGATCCCGCGATCGTAAGATTTGGGGCGGTTGTCAGGATTATTTGTGCACCAATAGATCTGGTTGACAATGCGCCCCTGGGTGGCCGAGGGCAGAGAAGGCATGGTGAAGTCGGCATAGCAGCCCAGATCCCGGAGCAGGGCAATCTCCCCGGCAAGGCCGCAACCCTTTCCGTCGGGACGGGAGTTGTCGAGCGCCCAGTTGCCATGGATAAAGCCGAAGACCGCGCGGCCGTCCAACTTGCGCAGGAGCCCGTGATCGTCGGTCAGGCGGTTGCAGTACTCCGTCACTTTTTGGATAAAGGAGTCGCGCTTCTCGTTGTCGTGATGGAGATGAACTTCGACATCGGCGACGCCGAGACGCACGATCTCCGCGATCCCATCGAGCAGTTCACGCTGGTACTCCTCCTGCGGGTAAAAGAACGTGTATTGGGCGCGATTTCCAGCGCTGTCTCCTGGAGCATCTTCGGCAACTCGAGGCCATTTGTCGCGCCAGAGCGCAACACGGGCGCGCGCGGCCTGGAGGGAAGCGCCCATGCCCCAGGGTTCGAAATGGTCGGTGATTGCGACCCACACGCGCTTGGCCCTGCCTGCCCTTGAACTGCTTCGGAAACGGTCCTTGAGATAGGGCAGGAGCCAGATTTCAGCGTGTCGAGGGAGCTTCATGGAGTGGGGGTGTCACCTTGCAGGTCGCCAATAAAGATGAGATTTGCGGATGAACGACGGGGTTCCCACTTGAAGTATCGAACATCGTCCAATTGAGTGTCAAAGATGGAGGTGCGGCTAACTACTCTCAAATATCCCGGCAAGTCATCATCTGCCTGCGCCGGTGGTTTGGAGGACATCGAAAATGGCCCGCATCTGCTTCCAGTTGTTGGCAAAAAAGAACAGGCTGAACGAAAAGTAGGCAAAGGTGGCACAGGTGGCAATCGCCTTGACGAGCCAGCTCTTTCTGTATGCAGCAAAGCCATCTCGCCCGAGTCTTCTCTTCAACCACGAGGTGTAGTAGTGAACGGTTACGATACCCAAACCTTGCAGAGCGCCAAAGACCAGAAAATTGGTTCCTTCGCCATGCCAGATGCCGACAACAAGAAACGTGATCATGATTGAAACGGCGATCACGTGATTTGCCGACTTCGGGCCAAATCGCCGCATCATCCATTTCGAGAGTGGTGTAAACAGCAGGTCGCGAAACCAGGTGGACAGAGTCATGTGCCAGCGGGTCCAGAACTCTTGAAGGTTGCGGGTTAAAAATGGGCGGTCAAAATTCTCGGCAACCTCAATCCCCAACAAGCCAGATACGCCAATGGCCATGTCGCAATACCCGGAAAAGTTGCAGTAAAGATAAATCGCATACGCCGGGATCGCGATCAACAGGTCAATCAACTCGTGCGGATGGCCATCTCTCAACAGGCCGGCATAAGTGAACTGCGCGACCAACGAGCCGAGGAATATGTATTTTGTAAATCCCACAACAATACGCAGCAAAGACCTCGCCACAGGGGTCTTTTGGCGATCCGGATTTCTGACCGATGCAATGAATGTGCTGTAGGGACTGATGGGTCCAACCGATAGGGTGGGTACAAAGAAGGCAAAGGAGAGATATTCCGAAAGCGTCGGCATTTCGACAATCTCGTTCCGCACCTCTTGCACCAATTGGACGAGGCGGAATGACAGATAGGAGACCCCGATAAAGAACGGAGCAAAGCGATATAAACCGATGGGAGCTAGTATCGGAGTGAACGGATTGAGGGAATTCGAGCCGAATTTGACATAGGCAAGAAAAAGCAGTGGGGTGGAAAACGCCGCTGCAGGCCAAATTGTGCCTTCTCGACGGCTAAGTCGAAGCAGAAGGAAGTTCACCACGACGACGCCAACGTAGAGTGCAAAAAACAGAAGAGGTATTCGACTGTACGCCAGGGCAACCTTGACGCGCACGCCAATGGCGCCGCTCAACCAGCAGAGAATCGCGAGGCCTGAAAGGTTGAGCAAGCAAAAGCACGGCATCGTGATCTTCTTGGGTGTGTGACGGAGCAAAACCCATGCCGCAGCCGGGTACACCAAGAACGTGAAGACCAGAGGGTATAAGGGAAGTCGATCGACGAAGTCCATTCTGCCTAAAACCCCTGGTATACGGTATCGACATTGATCGACGCTGTGGGGATTAATAAGAAAAGTGTGCAGCAGACAATGCAAAGGACAACTGCAAGAACAACAGCAACAGAATGCAGCCGGCTTTTCTCAAGGTTAGCGACATTGTCGCCCCGGGGTGTGCTACTCATGGATTTTCCTGTCATCATAGGCTCTTAGAATTGCCGGCACAATACTGCGGGTGAAAAGCCTGGTGCCGTTCACGTTGAAATGCTGGTCTCGATAGAAATCGTAAAAGGCAGCCGGGCTGATTCCCTCGAAGAGAACCTCTGAAGTCGGACCGATCATGGGTGCGTCCGTCTGCAGCGTGTCGCACCAGCGGGCCCGCTCTGGAATGTAGTCCATGCCCCGCTCAGAGTCGATGGGAATGTGAAGCAGCACGATCGTAGTCTGCGTCTGTTTTGCCAGATCGAGAATCTTCCTTGCAAAATGATCTTCGTATGGATTCAGCGGCGCACCGACGGGACGAACCTGAGGATAGGGCGGGGCCTCGTACAACTGACCAAGGGCCGGAACGAACCCCAGGTCAGCAGGCTGAGGAACGAACTTTGCTCCGTAATACCCCGCCTCCACACCATGGTCGTGAAAATCAGATTCCTCGCGGCTCAGTAGGTTAGGACGTAAATGCGAAAGCAGTTCTCGGGGCGCCCCAAGAACCATGTCTCCATACAGGGCCAGGCGGTACCGAATGGGCAGTCCTGAAAGCGCATCGGAGTATTCTCCGAACCGGGCCCACCGGAACGCCTCCACGTGCGGAAAGAGGCTTCGCGATCCCGGTACCGGAAGATTCCAGACAATCAATCCGACGTGATGAGCCTGGAGGAAATCTCGAAGCAGGAAGTACTGCAGATCTATTCCTTGCCAATTGAGCGCCAATATATCTACTTTCGCCGGCCGCCCGAGATGGGTTGAAAGCGCTTGCTCAAGGGCTGGCTTATCAATAGCTGCCCTCACGAGCGAACTTCCCAAGAACAGAACGTCCGCGTCGGAAGGATCCCGAAACATCTCACGCACATGCATTCCTACGGGACCGGCTTCGGATGTAAGTCCAGCATAGGCTTGCTCACGCGGTGGATGCCCGATCGAGAGCGTGACAAGCGGAAGACTGAGCAGGGTGATGAGCAAGAAGCAAAAAGTAATGGCGGAAGAGGTGGACCGAAAAGCTGGCAACATTCGCAATCAACCTTTTGTAACTCGTTTGAGGATCAGGTTCGCCAGGTCGCCCACGTTTTTGGTTGCCTCCACCTCTCCCAGACGAAAACGAATGCCAAATGCCTGTTCGACGGCAAGAATCAAAGAAACGTGCGTCAAGGAATCCCACTCTTCTACGTCTTGCGCGGATAACTCCGGAGTGACAACCACCGGTTGCAAAAAGGCTCCGTCAAAGACTTCCTGCAATTTCGACATGACTTCCTGCTGTTGCATATGTCTCCCTTTTCACTTGGATCCTGGTCGCGCTTGGCTGATATCGGGCAACTTCGAGTCCGTAGACCTGAGTCAGTTCGGTTTCCCTGGAAAGGTGCGTAAATCCCATTTTGGGGTAAAGGTCCTGGACCATACCGTTCTTTGCGGTTGGAATGTACCGCCCAACAACCCGAACGCACTCGCGCTCGTCAGCAAGGCGCACGATTTCATTCAGGACCTCCTCTTCGACCTGTCGCTTGAGCACCCGGCAACTCATGAGCCAGGTGTCAATCACGAAATCCCTTCCGCTGGCCAATCCAATTACGATCGCAATCAGGCCATGATCGCCAAACCGGTCGGCGAGACGCATGGTGAAACAGGAAAACTGCCGGTCCTCCAAGATATCCAGAACCTCAGCCTCGGTCCTGCGGCGAGTCGTGAGATTGAACTGGTTGCTCTTTGCGATCAGTTGTGCGATGCGAGCGGCATCCATCCTGTCAAATGGCTTGATGACTCCCACCATCTCCAGCGATGCCAAGTAGCATCCCATATCGGTGCTTGAATTCAGAAGCCGTTGCCGTTCATTCTCCTGCTTATATTGCTGCACGCGAAGCGCGTCTTCCTGAGTAACATTTTGCACCTCAAAAAGCCTGGAGTCCTTCAGCCTAGCAACGAATTCAGAAGGATCGTCTCCGGCCCAAATCGTGGACACTTCCGGCACGAATTGGTTTACGATCTCGATTTCCGCACGATTATCGTCGATGAACACCAGGCTATCCAGGCCAAGGTTGA
Source organism: uncultured Acidobacteriaceae bacterium (assembly GCA_963783065.1). Lineage (GTDB taxonomy): Bacteria > Acidobacteriota > Terriglobia > Terriglobales > Acidobacteriaceae > Telmatobacter. The sequence continues at coordinate 207,354 of CAWAMG010000001.1, forward strand.
GATCTTGCGCAATTTGGCGGATGTTTTCCGATTTTGGCTCCCAGTTCGCTTTGAAGCTGACGATATCTTTTAGCCGAAGCAGCATTTCAGGATGCTTTTCAAACGGCTCCACAGCTTTGTCGTAGTCGTTCTTGCTGCACACGGCGAGCAGTACACCGCGACTGCTTAACTCCAAAATGCATCGCTGAAAATCGCGAAACGCCTCGCCGCGAGGGGAGGTTGTTCCGAGTTCTATTCCCTCGATGCCATCGTCTCCAATTACGCCGCCCCAAAGAGTGTTGTCGAGATCGAGAACCAAAACCTTCTTTGCGGCACGGCCAATTTGCGAAAGAACATGGGCAAACTCGCGCGCTACATCAACCAAAAGGTCAGCTGCGAATGGCTGCTTGCTTTCAAACCAGGTTCGGACATCCACCCCGGCTAGGTTTCCCCGCCTATTACTCAGGAATTCAATGTCGCAGATGTGGGCATAACTGGGCAGCCTGAATCCAAGTTCCAGGTTCACAAACTTCCGAAAGGCATAGTCCGAAACCAGAGCAGTGTTTCGTAGCGGTCCAGGGTCAAAATAGGGAGGGAGACGAAAGTTTCCCAGAATGACCTCCGCTCGGCACTGCTCATGAATCTTGGTGGACAGGTCAAGCAGTTCGCTCGCGACTCTCCTTCCAGCGTCCTCTTGCTCGGATCTGGAACTTGGAAAATCGCCGTTGTAGACGCAACGGCGCTCAGACGGAAGCACAATTACGGTATCGGGACGAAACTCGTAGAGGGGGCTTTCCGCGTCCAGAATCTCTGAGATGTAATTGTCGTATTCCCCGGTCCAGAATTCGCAGCGGACCCCGCCGAGCAGATCGGCAAAGTGTTCGATGAAATCGACCATGGGACGCAGATTCGCACCCCCAACCACGGCGACACGCCGCGTACTTGACCTCTTTGTGAGAAGGCCCTTTTGCAGAGCGCGTTTACGAAGGGTTACTAGCTGTAAGACCTCAGCGAATTCCCGTGCTTCACGCGTGGCATCGGTCAACTCGGCTTCGAAATCGGGACTCGCCAAGTGAAGGTGATCCTTCAAAGACTGCATCTTAAGCCTTACGCTCATTTGCCTTAAGGATAGCAGTGGCCCAAGATGATGGCAATGGAGGCACGCGTGCTCGAAATGCTCTTCTCATTCGGAATAAAGAGCAGAAGCGCCTCTTCGGCTTCAATCAGGATCGTGTCGGGTTGTTCCACAAGATTGATCCCGTCTTTCCTGGCCCAGTTCTGGACACTTGTGACGCCGTCGACTCTCTCAGTAATGCCAGAGCCGTTTTCATTTTGAGGTGCTTGTGCCATTTTGGGGAATCCTTCAAGGTTCTCTTCCTGCCGTGCAGAATGCCATCATTCGATGAGGATTCAGACTAGGAGGGAACAGCGAATGAGGGATTAGAATGCCGGCTTTTGCCGGGATTGGGATTGCAACCAAATGCCTTCTCCGCAACCCCGGAGCTGAGTGCGAGAAAGACAGGCTTCAGGCTTCGAGTTCTCACCCTCATCGCCGAATTTCTGAAGGTGTTTCTGTCCCTGGCCTGAGGCGGGTTGTGCCATCAAATGCAGCCAGATGGTTAGGTGAGGTCGAGTATGACCGTTTGCTACAATCAAGGTGTATTTGCTCTGGGGCGACGTGGGGAAAACTGTCCTCAGCTCGATGCATGGGACAAGGTCTCTCTTTGCCGTCAGAGTTTGCCTGTTTCGTCCAACCGTTTTTGAAGGCCGTTCAAAATGGCGTACGCTCTTGCACTCATATATCTGTTGGTGGCTTTCATCGGCTCGCAGACCGTTCTCGGCTCGCTGCGTAATGACCATTTTGAGGAAATGCTCTTAATACTTACCTTTTGCGCCTCAATCCCTGCGCTTCAGAAGGCTTTTGTGCAAAAGACCGTCCAGTCTCTGGCGCTGGTGGGGCTTACTGTGGCAGTGTTCCTGTCGATCGCAATTGGGTTTCACTATCCCCGTTTCGCTTTCACGGAGTGCAAGGAATTCCTCCCAAATGCCTTCGCTTACTTTCTGATTATTCTGCATTGCAGGACAAGATTGCGTTTGAAGATCCTGACCCTGCTCCTATTTGGGGTTTGTCTGTTTGTGATTGTGAAGGGAGTTGCGGAGATACGCGCAGACGGGGGATTCGTACCGTTGCGCTCGGATGAAGACGAAGACTTTAAAGAGATAGATCCTGAAGCAGTTCAGGCGAAAAACCAGAGTGATGTCATAACCTATCTCACGCCCCAGTGGAACAAGGACGGCAGCGTGACCTGGCGCCTGAAGGGGCAGAACTTTTTGAACGATCCGAACGACTTTGGTCAGCTTCTCGTTTGTGTTCTCCCCCTGACCTTTATCTTCTGGCGCCCGAGGCAGCTGGTGCTGAACCTCGCGATCGTGGGTCCGATGATGGCGACGATCAGTTTCGGGATCTACCTGACTCATTCGCGCGGGGCCCTGTTGGCGAGCGTGGCTGTAGCTATTGTTGCTTTCAGGCGCAAAATCGGTGCAATTCCCTCTCTGATCCTGGGAGGCGGATTGCTTGTAGGCGCCATGGCCATGGGCGCAACCGGCGGGCGCGAAATCTCAGCCAGTGCAGGCCAGGACCGCACTGCGCTTTGGGGCGATGGCTTGCAGATGTTGAAGACGCATCCGGTCTTCGGGGTAGGGTACGGCGAAATGGGAGACCTGCTGGGCATGACCGCGCATAACACCGTAATTGTGTGCGCTGCTGAACTTGGCTTTCTGGGGCTCTTCTTCTGGTCGCTCTTCATTTTGCCGACGGTCCGAGATGCGTTCGCAGTGGCTTCTCCGAACGGTTTGAGCGACGGGGCACCGTTGCCGGTGGATGAGAGCCCCTACGCATATTCCGCCATCAGAATGGAGAACCTCAGCAAAGAGGAGATCAACCAGATGGGACGCTTGATCATGCTTTCCCTGGTTGGCTTCCTGGTTGCGGCGATGTTCCTGTCTCGCGCATTCGTGATGACGCTTTTCATGCTCGGGGGAGTGGCTGAAGTTGTTTTCCAGATGGCTCTTGATCGAGGCATGATTGCCCCCAGACTGCCGTTTGGGCGAGTTCTCGCATACTCCGGCATTCTGACGATTGTGATGGTTCCCGGAATGTATCTTTTGGTCCGAATCCTGAATCTGATGCACTGATTTTCTTGTTCCATAGCCCTGTCTGCAATCCTCTAGAAGGTTGAGGTATGGTCGAGGCCGCGTTCTGTGCGGTTCGCCAGCCATGAAGATTGCGCATGTAGTGGACAGCATGGAAGTGGGCGGCGTGGAAACGCTGGTGGCCCAGATGTGCGGCGCGCAGCGGGAGTTGGGGCACGAGCCCATCGTGCTAGTAATTGGGTCACTGGGGCCGCTCGGGAACCGGATGCTGCGCGACGGATTCGATGTGAGGGTGGTTTCGGGCTGCCGTCTTCCGGGCGCTGTCTGGACGTTCTATCGCATCCTGAATCAACTCCGACCAGACGTCGCTCATCTGCACAACCCGACCCCGACCAACTATGCTTCGCTCGCAGCAAAGGCTGCCGGAGTGCCTTGCGTTGTCTCGACCCGGCACAGTCTCGTTGGAAAGCCCCGACGCAGAGCGACCGAGCTGAAGTATGCATGCTCAACGACGTTTTGCGATTGGATCGCCGGCATTTGCGATGCAACCGTGATGAACCTGAAGGAAGCCCATCGCAGCAAGTCGAAGAAGACGGTGAGGGTTTACAACGGGATTCTGCCGATTGTGCGAGTTCGGGAGGATGAGTGGACGGCGAAGAAGGGCTTCACATTGGTGTATGTTGGCCGTCTTGCGCCGGTCAAGAATCTCGGCCTGCTTCTTGAAGCGTTTCACGGAGCTTTGCAGACCGAACCAAATCTCAGTTTGTGGCTGGTCGGCGACGGAAGCGAGCGGCAGGCTCTGGAGAGTTCGGCCCAGGCGTGCGGAATTGCATCAAAGACAACATTCTGGGGGGAGCAAATCGATCCCGCGCCATTTTTCTCCGCTGCTGACGCGTTCATCATGTCGTCTACATCGGAAGGGTTGCCGATCTCCCTTCTGCAGGCCTTTTCGATCGGGCTGCCGGCCATTGTGACGGATGTTGGAGGAATGGCGGAAGCAGTTCGACTGGCAAAGGCCGGCCTAATTGTTTCAAAGACCGACTCAGCCGAGATGACGGAAGCGATCCTTCGACTCGCAGGAAATGCCGACGAGCGAGCGTTATTCGGGGAGAACGCTCGAGCAGGATTCGAGGCCAACTTTACATTGCGGGCAGCAGTGTCGGCGTATGCAGGGCTTTATGCGGCCCGGCGATAAGCACGGATCTCAAAGGCAGCGGAAAAGGAGCTAGGGTTTTGCGCCCAGGGAAAGAAAGAGCTTGTAGTACTCTGCCCAGGATTGATCAATGCGGAAACGGGTCTTAACCATTTCGCGGCCCGAAGCGCCCATCACAGCCAGGTCCGGGCGTCTGGCCATCTTGATCATTGCTTGTGCCAGACCTTCTGCATCCGCAGGCTCGGCAAGGAACGCATTCTGTCCTTCGATCGCTGCCTCGTCAACCCCGCCGGCTCGGGTGGCGACAATGGGAAGGCCCGCGGCCATGGCTTCGAGCAGGGCAATTGGAAGACCTTCGCTGAGAGAACTGAGCACGAAGATATCCAGCTCACTGAGGAACTTTGGAGTATCCGGCAGGGCTCCGACGAAGGTCACCCGGCCTGCAAGGTCCAGTTTTCTTGTGAATGCTTCGAGCTCCTGTCGAAGCACGCCATCGCCGGCGATTGCCAATTCGGCAAGGGGAATCTCTCGAACGACGAGCGCAAACGCGCGCAGCAGGGTGTAATGGTCCTTGGCTGGGACCAGACGTGCTGCATTGCCAAACCTGATGGCAGGAGATGCGGCGCCTGGGTTGGCGGGAGCCTCAAGAAATCTTTCCAGGTGGGCTCCATTCAAGATTACGCGAGCCTTGGATTCCGGCACGCCACAATGCTGAATGAAGAATTTGCGAGTTGATTCGGAGATGAGGACCACGGCGCCCACGAATGGCAAAGTGGCGCGAAAGATCAGGTCTGACCGCCTGTCGGTGGGAGCTGTACTGATGGAGGATCCGTTTGGCGAGCTAATGAGCTTTTGTTCGGAACGGTGACGAGTATTGACGAAAACAGGAACGCCTGTGAGCAGGCCGGCTGCGACACCATAATGATGAACAAGATGATTGTGAAGGTGAAGGACATCCGGGCGATCGATTCGCAGTTGCCGGGCGATCTTCAAAACTGTCCCAAAATGAGGGCCAGCCGGTTTCTCAAAAAAACGGATCTTTACACCAGTGCTCTCTGCCTCCGCGGCCAACCGGCCAGGATGGGTGAGGCAGTAGATGGACGGCTGATGACCGTCCGCGAGTTGACAGTGCGCGAGGTCGAGTACCAGCCTTTCCAGGCCACCCATATCGAGATTGTTGACGAACTGTACGATGCGCATGGGGTCTGAATTGTGCCGAGAAGCGACGCCCGAATCCTCTTCGGTGATTCGCTAAGGTTCCACTTAGGTCAGTCTGAAACTATCAGAATACTCCAACACCTCCCGCGAGGCCGAGGACACACTGGCTGCAGAGAACTCCCGCGGAGCAAATCAAAAGAACAGCTATTAAAACCCCGCAATTCGCGAACTCGAGACAACAATTGAAATGCCACGCAAGCAACCGCGAAGTCATTCTTCTCGCGCCCAGGGAACCTCAAGGAGCTCTACGAAAAGCCCCTTGAACGAGAGCTCTCAGGATTGCCTAGAATTTGTTTCGCTGGCAATCATCAGACAAGCGGACCGCAGGGCCGGAATCAATGACTTCGAAGTCCGTGACCTTAATCGGCTGCAAGTCGTGCGATCCGAGATCGAGCGTGGCGTACTTGGCAGTCGTATCCTGATCGCTTTGAGCTGTCAGGGTAATGTTTCCACCGTCTGAGAGGAACATTCCATACTTCTGCATTGCGCGCGCAACCACCTGGGCTGCAGGCGTCAACTGGGACATATCAAACGAGGACTTCAGCCGAAACCGTGCCCCCATGGCCGGCGCATTCGGCGGACCTCGGGGCCTCCGGCGTGGGTTGCCGGGTGGACGTAAACATGTGCCCGAATGCGGGGGTTGGGCAGAATGAAGCGGATTGCGTGATTGATGCTGCCCGCTGCGATTTCATCGGCGTTGAACAGGAGCGGGGCGATGGGCAGGCCACCGGCATCCGCGCTGGTACATTGCTCTCCGCGTCCCGAAGGGGGATATACACGGTTCAGATCCCAAACGGCGAGCAGAGCGGCATGAAGAACTCCATCATCGTAGGATGCGGCGTCTGCCTCATACAGCTTGCCATGGGGACGATCAACCACGATGTAATGGCAATCCTGTTCTGAACTCGGGCATTGGTACCCCGATTCGCCCTCCATGCCGCCACCGGGAGGCAGGGGGACCGTGGAAGGAACATCGGAATCCGGAAAGTAAAAGACGGGGCCTTTCTTGAAGGGGACAAATGGCATGTTCGGGGTCGCCTGGATGACCCGGATGCTGAAGTCGGACTGCATTCTCCCGAAGCCCCACCCGCCAACGCTCGCGAGCCAAGTGATGATCTTGTCGGAATTGGGGTCGAGCTGCGCGTGGCTGATGTCCTGAGTCCATGGAGCACCCGCAGGGAAGTAGGGTGCAGTCGTGGCAGTGTGCTCCATCTTCGCGGCTTTGACTTTCGCAATGTGGTTGTGGAGCCCAAATCCAGCCACCGCGGCCCCAATACCCAGAATCGAAAATAACAATGCCTTAGAGTAAGTCATGCCGGTTGTATGCTCCTCCTGCTTCGTAGCTTCCTTGCCAGGACTCCTACAGGATACATGTCCGGCCAAGGCGCAGGCAGGAGTATTTTCCCGGTGTCAGGAGTCGAAGCCGCTTGAAACGATTGGGCCGGAACTCCAGATCTTCCAAAGCGGACCGCGGGTCATGACGAAGCGATAGAGCCCGACGACCGCAGCGGCGTTGAGGACCAGGAGCGCGCTGGCGGGAGAGGCGATTCGATGAAGGGCGGGAGTCTTGTTTCTAAGGCCGATGGTCGCAAAGATCCATCCGAGAATCTGCGCGCCGGCAATGAATGCGTAGGGTCGAGATGCAAATGAGAGCGCGATGGAAGAGACGAGAAGCGCGATGAGCAGGTAAGGGACGATCAGCCGCATGACCTTGTGCGATATGAACTGAAACAGGACGCGGTTCGCCGGTAGAAGGGACCAAGGCGCGAGTTGGAAGAGCTGGAAGTTGCCCGCCAGGGTGCGGACTTTCCGGTTGAACTCCCCTTCGACCTGTGTGGGCCACGTGTCGTAGACGCGCGCGCGTGGATCGAGAACCGAGCGATATCCCTGGCGGATGATCGAGAGCGGCTGAAACATGTCATCGAGGATGGTTCCCGGCGGTTGGGGAACTACCAATTCTCGGCGGACTGCGTAGAAGCCGCCATAGACGCCTACCGGAGAGTCAAAAAGACACTCGCAGCTTCTGATCCACTGCTCATATCGCCAGTAATGGCCGCCGATGGCAGCGGTAGCCGCGTCGTGGCCGGACTGTCGAAGGACGAGCTCGCCGGCAACACACCCAACCTTCGGATCGGCAAAGTTGCTGACCAGTTCCTGAATCGATCCAGGAGCGATCTCCGGCCGAATGTCCACGAAAAGAATCACGTCGGATGTTGCCAGTTTGACACCAGCATTGACGGCGACCGCTTTACCGGAATGCTCTTCGAGAATGATGGATCGGATGCGAGGATCGTTTCTGTTGCGCCAGCAACCTGGTTGGTCTCGTCGGTCGAGCCGTCGGAGACGAGGATGATCTCGGGAATATCCGGATAGTCGAGATTCAGGAGGTGGGCGATTTTGCCTGGCAGCAGTGAAGCCCCGTTGTGGACTGCCAGGACGATACTCACGCTGGGGGTAATCGGACGAAAGGTCCAGCGCCGGGGAAAGAGCCGAGAGAGCAGCCAAATCAGGACCGGGTAGCCAATGTAGGTGTAAAGGATGCCAACCAGCGATAGCCAGAAGACAAACCTCATTGAGCACCCCTGCGCAGCACAATCGTCTTGATTGTCTCGAACATGATGAGCATGTCGAGGCCGAGCGAGAGGTGCTTCAGGTAGTAAAGGTCGTATTCGAGCTTTCGTTTGGTCTCTTCAAGCGTAGCGCCGTACCTGTAGCGGACCTGAGCCCAGCCGGTGATGCCGGGACGGATCATGTGGCGCAGGTCGTAATAGGGAATCTCGTCGCTGAGCCACTGCACAAACTCGGGACGCTCGGGCCGGGGTCCGACAAACCCCATGTCTCCTCGAAGAACGTTCCAGAGCTGCGGGATCTCGTCGAGTCGAGTCTTGCGCATGAATCCGCCGAGAGGCGTGATGCGCGGATCGTCCTTGGTGGCCCAGACGGCGCCGGCCGCTTCAGCATCCTGCCGCATGGTGCGAAATTTGTGCGCAGTAAACAGGCGCCCACGATGGCCGACGCGCGTCTGGTTAAAAAAAACCGGTCCGGGCGAAGAAAGGCGGACAGCCAGAATGATGAATGGAATAAAGGGCAAGCAGATTAACAAAGCGATGAAGGCAACAGAGAATGAAACGATGCGTCGCACGATCTGCTGCGAAGCCTTTACGCGGAAGCCGGGAGTAAAAATCAAGTCGCTGGGGTAGAGGCCCTCCAGAGGGATTTTGCCGAGGAGCCGCTCCAGTACGGATCCGGCATCCTCAATGGCAACACCACGAAGCCTTAGATCGAGTAGTTCGCGGATGGGCAAGACACCGCGCCGCTCTTCCATGGCGATAATGACTCTATCCAGCGCCGTCTCGGATGTGCAGAAGGCTCGAAGCTCCGCCGCATAGCGGTCTCTTTGTCTGGCAGCCCCACCATCCTCTCTCCACCCGACAACCTCCATTCCGGCGTCCCTGCGACTCCTCAGTGTTTCTACAAGCAGGTGCGCGCGTACGCCGTTGCCAATCACATAGACTCGATCGCGAAAGATCGAAAGCCCAACGATCCACTCGTAAATCCATCGCCAGAGAATAAGGGAAATGGTGAGGATGGAGATGCCAAAAGTAAGGACGTCATGTCCCATGTACAGATCGGGGAAGACGTAAATAATGCCTGCAAGAAGAAAACAGAGGGTACTGAGGACGAGGAGCAGCCGGAAGTAAGCCTCCCAGCCTTTGGAAATGCGCTGTGGTTCGTAGAGATCGAAGTAGTAAGAAAGGAGCAACGTGAGCACGGTGATGCCCACGATCTTGATCAAGCCGTTCTCGTAGATCAGCTCAATGTAAGTATCGGGCCCGAAGAGATAAGCAGCTGCTAATAGGAATGACCCTCCAGCCAGAAACGCCTCGCAAAGAAGCAAGACCAGCGTCCTGGTAGGGTAGTAAACATTAAAGATCCGAATCATCCTTATCTCCGCTTATCTTTACGCCGCTTCGGATCGCTGGAGTCGTGGTACCCGTAGTAGTTGTAGTAGTAGCCGCCCTTTGGTGCATCCTTGACAGCGTTGAGCACAAAGCCGAGGAGCCGGGAGTTGCTGAAGGCCTGCTGGGCCCTTTGCGCAATATCAAACGGGGTAGAGGTTCCGCGGGCGACCAGGAGCACGCCGTCAGCGGCACGGGCAAGGTCAACGGCGTCAGTAACGGCGAGCACGGGTGGGGAATCGATAAGGATCCAGTCGAAGTGCGGGGTCACGGCTGCAACCAATGCTTCAATGCGATGATTGCCCACGAGTTCAAGCGAGTTCTGACCGGAAGTGCCAGCCGTGATGAGGACGAGATTGGAGAGGTCGCGCACGCCGGGGTTTTCGTTCAGTCCGACTTCGACGTTTCTCTGCATCACATCAGTGATTTCCGCGGTTCCGGACAGAAAGTCACTGAGTCCCGAGGTGTTCGGTCCGCCAAACAGCTTGTGAACAGTGGGACGCCGCAGATCGCCATCGATAAGGAGAACACTGCGCTCGTTGTTTCGAGCAAGGCTGACGGCGAGGTTCGCTGTAACAAAGGATTTCCCTTCCGAAGGGGTTCCGCTGCTAACGAGGATGGTTTTTAACGCCGACTGGTAGCGCAACTGATAGACGTGAGAGCGCAGACTGCGGAACTGCTCAACAGCTTCGCCACGCTCGGCAAGCGTTGGAAGAGACAGCATGTTAGGTCTCCAGGGATGGCGCGCGATCCTGTTCCAATCCAGTTCACTTTGGGCGACAGGCTCCTCAGGCTCGGCAAAGGTCGTGGGGGCAACAAGCGGGTCGTCTACCGGATCGGGTGCGCCCTTCCGATCAAGTTCAGCTCGTTGCAATGCCTCGTAAATGCGGCTCATATTTCGTTTTCCTTCCTGGAGTTGTGAGCATTCATAGCAGGCTTGATTGTAAAGTGCATTTCGTTATTCAGCGGGCCATCGGCTGTACCGGGGAGTTCGGCGGACGAGAGCACAAACGGCTGCGTCTCCAGGTCAAGCTCCGAGCTGACCTCTTCAACGATGCGCGCTGGTATCGGCTTCACCTGCTCAACATATGCGCTGATCAATGCGTGTTCGCAAATGAGATTAATCAGGCGCGGTATCCCTTTGGAGAAATGATGCACGGGCTCGATTGCATCGGGCAAAAACACCGGCTCGCTCGCGCCGGCGATGTGAAGTCTTTCGGCGATGTAGGCATGAGTCTCTTCGTTTGTGAGCGGTCTCGTCTTGCACCATAACGAAACACGCTGGCGAAGTTGCCGCACAACGGGGTTGCGAAGCTTCTCTTCCAGTTCCGGTTGACCGGATAGCACAATCTGCACAAGCTTCTCCGACGAGGTCTCAAGGTTGGTGAGCAGGCGAATCTCTTCAAGTAAATCCCAGGAAAGATTCTGGGCCTCGTCGACAACGATGACGCACACGCCGTGATCACGGTACCGCTCAACCAGCCAGCGGTTGAGCTGAATCAGCATGCCCGACTTGGTTCTGTTTGCCGGTTCAATTCCGAAGTCGGTAAGAACGAACTCGAGAAAATCAAGCACATCGAGGCGAGGATTGAACACAAACGCGGTGGATACCCGTCCTTTGCTGAATGTGCTGAGGACAGTCTTGAGCAGAGTGGTCTTTCCGGTTCCAACTTCTCCCGTCATCACGACAAAACCTTTTCGCGCCGCAATGCCGTATTGCAGGCAGGCGAGGGTCTCCCGAATCTGCGGCATCACGTAAAGAAACCGCGGGTCCGGACTGGATCCGAACGGGAGTGCACGAATACCGAAAAACGATCTGTACATGTTTATCCGTGGGTGGTTTCAAGCGGTTTGGGCGGTCGAGAGAAAGGCCACAAACTCTTGCGGTCTTTATTTGGCTGGGGCAATCCGTTTATGAAGGAGATGGTGGCAAGAGTGGGAAGCTTAGTGAAAGCCCAAACGTCCTTCTCGTTGCGAAGGGTGGTGTCGCGATATTCGAGCCAGGCTGTAATGAATATGCCAATCATGATTCCAGCAAAGAGCCCGCCGCCCGCGAAGATATAAGGGTTGGGGAAGGTCGGCGAGTCCGGAAGGTTTGGAGCGTCCATGACATGGAACTGCTCACCCTGCTGGCGATGCTCGAGCGCCGTGGCCATGGACGACTCGTTCATTTTTGAGAGCAGGCTGTTATAAAACCCAAGGGCGATGTCATGGTCGCGGGTAACTTGTTTGTATTCTTCTTCAATTGCCGGACTCGCCTCAATTTTCGCCTGAATAGCCTTAATCTGCTCCTGAATCCGAGCTTGCTCCTGTTTTGCAGCAGTCAGATTTTGCTGCTCGCCGCGGAGCTGGGTCTTGAGCTGGAACAGCTGCGGTGAGTCGCCATCTTTTTTTGGTTGGGCCGCGACGGACGCGGCATCCGGATTGGGGTGGGCTATGGCCACCTGCAAATCAGAGATTTTGCGGTTGACGGCCACAACGTCGGGATAGTCCGGCTGATATTGGTTGAGCAATTCGTTTCGTTGATTGATAAGAACCTTCAACTGAGCGCGACGCTCATCCGTCGATCCAGCGCCGCCAGGCTCGGCGTTCTTCTGATTCTGAGTTTCCTGAGTGATCATCGCCTGCAGCAGCGTCTCGCTTTGCTCCAGCCGGCCGACGGCTTGATTTGAGGCTTCCAACTGCGAAGTCATCGATTGAAGCATGCTCTGGTTTGCGCTACCCGTGGCGATGCTGGTGCCGCCGAGACTAATGGAGCCTCCGGGAAGCTTCCCGATGTTCTTGCGCTCGAACTCAGCAAGCTTTGCATCCTGGTCATCCAGGTTCCGCTTGGCGTCCTCAAGCTGCTGCTTGAGAAAGTCGGTTGTCCCCTCAGCCGATTGCTCGCGGGCGCTGAGGTTCTCGCTGACAAACAGAGAAGTGATTTCGCCGCAAACCTGCTGGGCGGTGCGGGCGTCTTGCGCTTTGAATGAGATGAAGAAGCCTGGCATGCCGCGGGCGGACTGGATGGCCTTGATGCCGATTGCCTTCTGGGTCATCTCAATTCGATCGTCCAGGGTGCGACCCGCTCCGGCGAAGAGGTTGAAGCGCTCGATGATCGGCTGTACGCGGGACCGGCTCAAGATTTGCTCCTTCATAGAGGAGAGGCGCGCGCCCAGATCCTCGGTCACTACCGGCACCACATACTTCTCCGGGACCTTCTGTTCCTCAATGAGGATCAGCGTCTGCGACAGATACTCGGGGGGCAGCACGTACGTCAGACCGATTCCGACTCCCAGAAAGACGATGGCGCAGACAACAATCAGCCGGGCCCGCCGCTTGAGAATTGCAAAATAGTCTTCCGCCGTCAGTTCACGATGTCCTAACATGAGATTCCTCCATTATCTATGGCTCAAGCTTCATGCCACGAGGTGCGTATCCGAGACTGACGGATACGCCCTGAAGCAGCGTGTTGAGTGTGTTGCCGGGGAGCTGCGAACTTGCTGTCTGCTGCGCTGCGGTGTAGATCACACCGAGGGAAAAGAGTTTGCCAAGCCGCCTTGACGCCGATGCGCCGGCAAAATATCCACTGGCCGATCCGCTGCCTGTTTCCAGGCCGGCAGTCTCTTGATAGCCAAACCGGCCCGCGAAAGAGTAATCCTTCTCAACCCTTCGAGTATAGGTTGCGTTGACAGAGTTGAACTCGGCCCCATAGAAGATCCCGGATCCGCCATTGTCTCCATGGTCGAAGTTAACCGACATATTATCGAACCGGCGCGTATAGACAAGTCCGGCAGATAGCGAGTAATTGATGGAGGAAGGGATGTTTGCGATTCCCGAGGTCGTTATCCATTCAGGCCCCGCACTTACGTGCGCGGTGAGTTTTTTTCTAAATCCGTGGGAGACTGTACCAAGCACGCCGGTTGTTGTAATTGAAGTAGGCGTTCCGGGATAGGTAAACCTGGATTCCAGGAATATAGCCGTCAGGGATGTCCTGGCAGCGATGCGGCGAGAAACTCCGGCGCTCCAGAGGAATGAACTGGTGTCAAGGCCATTCCCGTCCGGATAGTCCAGGATGCTGTAGGCCGCATCGGCGAAAAAGCTGATCGCAAAACTCAGCGGCATGCTGTATGAGACACGAGTCCCGTTGTTGATCGTGTGTGTGTTCTCCGTCAAGACCGTTTCAGTCGGCGTTCCGGTTGACCCGGATCCGGTGATCGGCTCCCCAGTGCCGGGAACGCCGGAGAATCCGTATGTGGGCGCTTGCGGGCGATAGGAAATGTTATCGGTGATGCTCAGTCTCCACTTACGTCCCACGAACGCCTGGGACAGGCCGAGATTTTGAAAATACCCTGAACCATATGTCGATCCAGAGAAAGTCCACGAGTAGCCGCCCGAGTAGTTGAGCGTAAAAGGCCGCCGCGCCCTTCCATTGATGTACCCTACGACTCCTGAAGCAGTGTTTGACTGCGAATTGCCGAGGCCCTGGCTCCACCAGGTACTCTCGGCATCATGCAGCGAATAGTTGAAAGTCCCATTAGGACGCGACGGCCCGGTTGCCGCAGGCTCAACCTGCGCAAATGCCGTGAGCGAAACCGTGACTAGAAACCCTAGAAGAGCAACTGATCTTTTGTTCATTTGACCGCCTCTACGGAATAACGATCGTGTCTCCGGGCTTGAGAGCGAAATCGTACTGAGGGTCCCCTTTGAGCGCCTGTTTGTAATGAATTTGAACCTTTGTGCGCACTCCATTCGTGTCGCGCAGCATATATGCCTTCTTTAGATTTGAATCTTCAGAGGTGCCGGCTATGGCAATGGCCTGAAGAACCGTCATTCCGGGAGTCATTTCCATCGGCCCTTTTTTCATGGCGCCCTCTCCCATGATATAGATCATCTTGCTTTTGATTGCAGCAACAGTAATCGTGACCACCGGATCCTGGAGATACTTGCGGAGTTTCACCATGATCTGGCCACCGAGATCGGCGGGTGTGAATCCCGCCGCAAGGATGTCCCCGACAAGGGGCACGGTGATCATGCCATCCGGGCGAACTGTAAAAAGTCCAGAGAAGGCTGGTTCTTTCCAAGTGTTAATTGCCAATTCATCGTTCGGTCCGATCACATAAGAATCAGCCAATTTGCCGGCGGCCAAAGAGACCGGAGCCTGGCTGGATGTGGTGGCATTTGCAGGAGCCGCGGGTTGCGAGCCTGCCGGTGCTGAACTGGCTGCCGTAGCGGGAGCAGGCGTGGCCGGTTTTTGATCCTGACCTTCGCATAAGAGAGCAGTACTCAAAACTCCCGCAATGAGCAGGATCTTCAAATTCATTTTGCGACTCCGTTCCTGTTGGATGCCAAGAGATTTTCTGATTCGAATTTCTTATACCAAATGCAGCAGGGCTTAGTAGCTATTGCCGTGTTTGCCGGCGGTTTACGATCGGTTTTCCCCGAGTGGAAACAAGAAATTCGGGGATCAGCTTTCGCTCGATCTCAAGCGAACGCCCCGCGTGCGGCTTCCTTCAGGGTTTGGATTCCACGATGCTCATTGAGCTCGACAGTTGACGCCCCAGCCTCGTGTGTATCGAGGGAAAAAGACTGGTGTTTGATGGAAACAAAGGACTTTACGGCCATTTCTTGATGTCCGGCAGAGTCTTCAGGCCGTCGTGATTCCATCCGAAACTCAATGATAGCATCGCTCGGGGTCAGCCCGGGACTAACAAAATCGACTGAATAATCGAATGGAAGTCCGTCGGTAATCACTCGGACGCACTTTCTGGGTATCCAGGACTGGAAAACACCGTCTTGAGGTCAAATGAGGCGTGGCAAGGCAGTTCGAGCGGATCCATTTTTCCAGGACAGCCTCGGGAGAAAGAGGTTTTGAGCCGTGGATGCGAACGCAACGGCGGTCGCAGTGCATAGGAACGAAGGCATTTCAGATCCGATCGTTAGTTTTGTGGCTAAGGGTATTTGTATCAATTGGATAAGCCGGCTTTACACGAGAACCGTGGGAAAAATGAAACTCTGCTTCCGTCCCGAGGTTTGATCTGAGGCGGGATTCCTGGTGAAGGAACACTTCGTTTGAGCGGCATCCATCGAGCACCGAACCCCAAGAAGCCTCCTTCCGACAGAGCTCCGCCGGCAGAGCTCGGTCAGAATCGGGGACAGATTCCCACCGCTGCCTGAAAGAAAGATGTCAAGCAGCATGCGCGTTTTTCGGTGACCTGAGATTGGCAGTCGGGTTACTGTTTCGCGAACCTGCCGGGTGAAAGTGCGGTGCGGTTTGCCGGCCGGCTGGAGATGCGTGAACAAGGAACGCATGTCCTCGACCGGCGCGGGTCCTGGTCGATGTCTCACGCGGCGTTGATTCCGGGCTCAGTGAGCTCGAGAATTGCGCGCAGACCCGCTCCTCACAGAGAGCATTCGTGGGCATAGGCGCACCTGTATGACCTGTTTCGCGATCGTGATGGGAATCGCCGCGCCCGAAGAAGGAAGTCGATTCCCCATTCCAACATGCCGTGAAGGATGCAGGAGGGCGTGACTTCAGTTGGAGATTGGGCAATTAAATTGCTGCTAGAATTGACGCAAGTTTCTATGGCGACGACTCCCCATCAGGAAAGCATGGCCCCGAGGGTGGACCTAACGAAGAACTCGTGGAATCGTCTGCTCGGCGTCAATGATGCCGTCCTTTGGGGATCGGTCCTGATCGGCGTCTTGTTGTCGGCGCTTTACTTCCGGATTCTTGGACGCCTGGTCACGGAATGGTGGCACGACTCCGATACTTCGCACGGGTTTCTTGTGCCGCCTTTCGCCGCGTACCTTGCCTGGACAAACAGGGACCGAATCCGCGCGGCAAAGATTGAGCCATCCTGGGTTGGAGCGGCTGTGATTGCGTTTGGATTAGCGATGCTGATCCTGGGTGAATTTGGCGCAGAACTCTTTCTGTCACGAGTATCCCTGGTCGTTGTCCTGACCGGGATAACGCTTTGCTTTGGCGGTTGGCACTTGCTGAAGGAGCTTCGCTTTTCGCTGCTCGTATTGGTGCTCGCGATTCCGCTCCCGGCCATCATCTATAACCAAATTACGTTTCCCCTGCAAATCCTGGCCTCGAAGGCTGCGAGCGCCATCCTTCCAATGTTTAACGTTCCGGTCTATCGGGAAGGGAATGTCATTGATCTGCCGATGATGCGATTGGAAGTAGCCGAGGCCTGCAGCGGCATCCGGTCGCTGATCAGTCTTTTTACCCTTGCGATTTTCTACGGCTACTTTCTCGATAAATCGGTTGTGCGCCGAACGCTGCTGGCGCTTTCCAGCATTCCAATCGCAATTGGGGCGAACGCGATTCGCATCGTCGGGACTGGACTGTGCGTACAGTACTGGGACCCAGATAAGGCGATGGGATTCTTTCACGAGTTTTCCGGCTGGGTCGTTTTCCTTGTCTCATTGAGCTGCCTGTTCGCCGTCCATAAGGCACTCTGTCTGTTTTCGCCAAAGCGGGTGTCTCAATGAATCGACTTCGCTTCTGGACAGTTGTTGTTCTGCTGGGAGTGACGGCGCTGGTGCTCTTCCGCCGGGGAAGTTCGGAATCGATTGTTTCGAGCGAACCGCTGTCGGGAGTTCCAGAGACGATTGCCGGTCTGGATGGAAGGGATGTGCCAATCGACCAGGAGCAACTCGATGTTCTGGGCAAAGGCGACTTCCTCTCGCGGGTGTATGGCATTGAAGGACGGAGTGCGCCGGTTGGCCTATTCATCGCTTATTTCGCGTCGCAAAGGTCGGGAGCGACGATGCACTCTCCCAAGAACTGCCTGCCGGGGTCGGGGTGGTCGTTCGAGTCTTCGCAGTACGTGACGATGGATGATTTGAACGGCAAGCCTCACCGGGTGGGGGAGTACATCATTGCCAATGGCAACAACCGGCAGTTCGTGATCTATTGGTATCAGGCCCATGGCCGGAGCGTTGCAAATGAATACCAGGCCAAGGCATACCTGGTTTCAGATGCGATCCGGTTGAATCGCACCGACGGCGCACTGGTTCGGGTGACCACGCCAATCTACGCGGCCAGCGGTGTTGCGGGGGCAAGAGGACAGGGCCGAGGGATTTGCGGCGGAACTGATGCCGCAACTGCCGCGTTTCATCCCCAATTAGACTCTTACTGGGGTGGGGTGGGTTTTTGACGGGTTTGATTTGAAGCTGTCTTCTCCGATTGGGTGCGGCAGCAAGGATGGAAGATGATGACGAGTAAGATCGAGTCGATTCATACCGGTTTTGGTTGCACGAAGAACGTCATGCGGCGAGGACTACTTTGCGCGCTTGGATTGAGCGTGGCAATCGCCTTTCTGGCTGGCTGCCATGGGGACCCGAACGTTCGCAAGCAGAAGTATCTCGATAGTGGAAAACGCTACAGCGCGGCGGGCAAGTACAACGAGGCCGTGATCCAGTTTTCGAATGCACTTAAGATCGATAAAAGCTATGCAGACGGGCATTACGAACTGGCCAAGACGTACATGCACATGGGGCAGATTCGCGTTGCCTACAGTGAGCTGATGTATACGGTGACTCTGCAACCGTCGAACTACAAGGCTCGGCTCGATCTGGGCAATCTCCTGCTGGCCGGGGGCAGGGTGGATGAGGCGCAGGCGCAGGCAGACGCAGTGAAAGCGATGCAGCCGAATAACGCGGATCTCCATGCTCTGCTTGCCGGGATCGCAGGGAAGAGGGGCCTGCGAGGCGAGGCAATGAAAGAGATTCAGGCAGCCCTCGCGATCGAACCGAATCGCGCAGCGTTTCATGAAGATCTGGCTCTGCTTGAAGGAAGCGATCCGACCAAGGCATCCGCGGTGGAGGACGAGCTGAAGAAGTCCGTGGCGCTCGATCCGAAGTCAATCAACGCACGCATGTTGCTGGCGGACTTCTACGCAGCCAATAAGCGGTGGCCTGAGGCGGAGCAGTCTGCCGAGGGGGCGATCCAGGCCGACCCAACCAGTCTGCGCGTCCGCAATAACCTGGCGCAGCTTTATTTGCGCGAAGGCAACCAGGCGAAGGCAGAGCAAGTGTTCCAGCAGACGACGAAAGATCTGAACGACAACCCTGCGGCGGTTCGCGTTCTGGCCGAATACTACGAGCGGTCGGGCCAGGCGCAGAAGGCAAGGCCCGAATATCAGGCTGAGGCCGAAAAATACCCCAGGAATCTCCCCCTGCAGGAGGGATACGTTCGCGCGTTGCTTGAAGTTGGCGATGAAGCCGCGGCGCTAAAGACTATAACGGACCTGGTGAAGAAGAACCCGAAGGATCCGCAGATTCTTGCGTTGAACGGGATCGTTCTGCTTCGAGACAACAAGCCAGAAGATGCCGAAAATTTTCTGATGAATGCCGCGAAGGAATATCCAAAGGATTCGTTTGTTTTGTTCTGGCTGGGAAGGGCAGCGCTGGCGAAGGGCGATCTATCACAGGCTGAAACCTCGCTCAGACAGTCGACGGAACTTGCCCCTGGCAGAGTGGTAGCCCAGGCGGAACTCGCCCATATGGCGGTGCTTCGGGGGGACATGAATCTGCTTGCAACGGTGGCGGACAGCACGGTGGCAGCGGCCCCCCGGTTTCCTGGCGGATATGTCTGGCGCGGGGTGGTCGAGATAAGCCGCAATACTCCGGACAAGGCTGAAGCGGACCTGAAGACGTCGATGAGCCTGGCGCCAGAAAGTGCGCCGGCCTATCTTCAGCTGGGCAAGCTGCGGTTCATGCAGCGAAAGTTTCCGGAGGGCGTAGCGCTTCTCGAACAGGCTCTCGATCGCGATCCGAACTCGATCGATTCGATGCGCATGCTGGTCGGCTACGACTTGTACATGAAGCAGCCTGACAAGGCTGAAGCGCGCGTGGAGGCGCAAATCGCCAAGAGCCCGAGCAACAGCTTCTTTTACGATTTGTTGGCTTCATTGCAAGCTCAAGCCAGGAAGTTGGACGAGGCGACGGCCAGCGCCCAGAAGGCAATGACGATCAATCCCGGCGATGGCGACGCAGTCTCGCTGTACGCACAGATTCAGGTGTTGCGCGGGCAGACAGCGAATGCGGTCAGCGTGTGGGAACAGTGGTTAAAGACTCATCCCAGAGACACCAGCGCTCTGGCAGTCCTTGGGATGCTCGAGGAATCGCGGTCGAATAAGCCCAAGGCCGAGGGCTACTACAGGAAGGCACTCCAGATACAGCCGTCGCAGGCGGTTGCGGCAAACAACCTCGCCTACATGATGTTGATGAACGGCGAAAACGCCGACGTAGCCTTAACGCTTGCGCAAACCGCCCGGCGATCGTTGCCGGATTCCCCCAGCACAGCCGATACCCTGGCGTGGGCGTACTACACGAAGGGCGCGTATGGTTTCGCGCGAGACCTGCTTGAAGAGGCGACTAAAGAGCAGCAGAACGACGCGACCATGGAATACCATCTGGGCATGGTGTATTCGCGGCTTGCAAACAGGAGCGCGGCAATCACACATCTCAAGAAAGCAATTTCGCTTGCCCCCAACTCCCCAGTCGCCAAGGACTCACAAGACGCGTTGCAGGCCATAGGATAGGTAAAAGAGTGTTACCGCATTACGTGCGTCTCGGGTGGCGGCGCCCGTCCACCGGCGACGATTCTGCGAGCATAGCCATTAAATGAGTCTGCATCCCCTCCCCTGGACCAGGACATGACAAACACCAAGACGATCGCTCGAAACTCGGGCTGGTACGGGATCGAGCAGGCAGTCGGCGTTGTCGCCAATCTGTTTACCACAATAGCGATCGCGAGAACGCTTGGCCCCACCAATAATGCATACCTGATTTACGTTTCCCAAATTGCAAATGTTGCCAGCAACCTGGGCGGTCTCGGAATTCCGGCAACGACCAGCAAGTACATGGCTGAGTTCATCGGGATGGGAGATCGCGGAACCGCCCGCTACATTTACTTCCGCACTCTTTTGTTCCAGGTCTTGCTTGCCACCGCCGCGACCGCGGGCGTTGTGTTTTGGATTCTCCACGATGCGCCGCCGGACTACCGCATCACGGCGGTTCTTGTTGTGCTCAGCATATGGCCCGCCATGGTCAACCAAATATCCTCGATGGCGAATATGGCCACGGAGAATCTGGCCACCAACTTGCCTGCTTCGATCTCTTCGACCCTCGTTTACGCCCTTGCAATCGGTGCCTCCGTGGTGATGCATTGGGGGGTTGTTGGAATCGGGGCGGCTCTTTTTGTTATGCGTGCTGTCGATTTTCTTGTGCGCCTGATCCCGACGATGAAGCGAGTCCTGGGTTGGGAAACAACACACGTCCAGCCGCCCGGGCTGAGCAGTCGGATGATCAGCTTTGCATGGCAGAGCGTTACCACCATGGTGGTGTCGCTTATTGTGTGGGAACGGTCTGAAGTTTTCCTATTAAAGCCGCTCTGCCCCGACATCCGGCAGATTTCTTATTACTCGGTCGCATTCAGCCTGGCCGACAGGCTGTTGCTCGTATCCACGATCTTTGGCTCGGCAACGGCGACTACGATCTTTGTGCAATACGGGCGCGACAAATCGCGGCTTCCCTTGATCACAGCGTCCACATTTCGCTACCTGGCGCTGATGGCAATTCCGCTGCACTTTATTGCCATCTCTCTCGCGGCTCCCACCCTGATTCTGGCTGCCGGCCCCAAATGGGTGGGCGCCGCCGCCGTTGCCACGCTTGCACCTTTGCTTTGCCTGCCCAAGGCCTTCGTTCGGCCCGCACAAAGTATCTTGCAGAGCCACGAGCGCCAGAGCTTCGTGATCTGGTCGACTGTAATTGCCGGCATCGTCGATATCGGTGTTGCCTGGTCTCTTGTGCGGGCCCACGGAGCGGTGGGCGCATGCATTGCGAGCGGCGCGGCTCAGATAACCGCGGTGGGCATTATGTGGGTAGTAAGCATCAAGCTTTTCAACGTTCGCTTGCCCTGGCTCTTCGTGGCGAAGGTGGCTCTCATCAGCACTGTGGCCTCACTCGCGGCACATTATGTCGCCATGCAATTCGCTCCGTTGTGGGGAATTGTTCTTGGTGGGCTGGCGTCGGTGGTTGTATTCTTCGTGCTCTTTTACTTCTTCCGCGTGCTCGAACTCGAGGATCGCTTGCGATTTGAGAGCTTGACGCGGATGCTGCCTGGGGCACTTGCGAGGCCCGCATCGAGGGCCCTCTCGATCCTGGTCCCCGCGTCGGAAGCCGATATCAATCCCGCCAATGTCTAACGGTCTTCAGCGACCAGGAGACAATCAGGCCTTGACCCGGTGGTGCGATGCGAGCCGGCGCTGCTGTAAAGGCGACATTTTTCGTGAGAATCAATTGGGTGCGGGCGCAAAATCAATTGTTTCTGAATCGACCAAATTCATCGAAAACTTCTTTACATTCGATCGGCCGGGCCCGGATAATCCTGTCTGCCTTTGAACGACGCGCTCTCTCGGGGCGTGCAGTTTTTTCGCGTTCGACTTCAGAGGACATCCAGGAGGAAAGTTCAACATGAGAAAGATCAGTTCGCTTGCATTGGGTTTGTCGCTCTCAATCGCAGCAGGTACGTTTGCTTCAGCACAAGAGAAGCCGACCGCCGGAGCATTGCCCAATGTCCTGCAGATTACGCGTGAGTACACAAAGCCGGGAAAGGGCGGCGCGATGCATGACAAGACGGAAAGCGCATTTGTCCAGGCAATGACTCGCGCCAAGGAGCCGACTCACTACTTGGCCCTGAATTCGCTTTCGGGCAAGAACCGCGCCGTTTACCTGACCTGGTATGCGTCGTTTGATGCGTGGGAGAAGGACATCAATGCCGTGAATAAGAATGCAGCCCTTTCGGCGGAATTGGAGCGGGCGGCTGTTGCCGATGGCGAACTGCTAGATTCGATGGACCAGGCGGTCTATTATTTCGATCCTGAATTGAGCTATCGTCCCCATGCCGACATTTCGCACGCACGATATATGGAGGTGTCTCAGTACCATGTGAAGCGCGGCCACGAAAGCGGCTGGAGAGAGCTGGCGAAGATGGTGATTGCGGCTCACGAGAAGGCCGGGACGAGCGCACACTGGGCGATGCTGAACCTTGTGTTTGGAGGGGATGGCGGAACCTACCTGATCCTCAGCGCAGACAAGTCGATGGCAGACATCGATCATGGATTCACAGAGAACAAGGCCTTCCACGACGCGATGGGCGACGAAGGCTGGAAGAGATTTGAACAGCTGTATGCCGACACGGTCGACGACAGCCACAACGAGCTGTTCGCCATCAATCCGAAACAAAGCTATATGGATGAATCGGTGATCAAGTCTGATCCGGATTTCTGGAAGCCGAAGGCTGCTGCTGCCAAGGCGTCAACTGCCGCAGCCGCTGCCAAGCCAGCAGAAAAGTCAAAGCCTTAGACAAAACTTCATTCATGCGGGCGTGTAAGGCTGAACGGCTCCGGAGATTTCTGGGGCCGTTTCGCATTCGCGGCAGCGATGTCGTTTGCCGGAGTTGGATTTGTAAAGCGAACCGGGCACGGGAATTGCGGGCTGACAAATGAGCCGAACGAATGTTTTACTTCCTAGTGAGTGTAACGCTGTTTGGGGAGGGTCAAATGGATGAGCAGGGATTGAAGAGGCCGGATCGCCGAGCGTTTCTGGTATCGGCCTTTGCAGCAGCGGCAACAGGCCTGGTGCTGGCTGAGCCGGCCCAGTTGTATGCGCAGGCAGCAGCGCAGGCCGGTGCTGCGGCCGGGCCGGCGGGATTTCAGTTGATCACCGCGGAGACAATTCTGAACGACGTGAAAGTGCTCGCGTCGGCGCCAGGGAATAACAGCCTCGTCACTCAGAGCGCCTTTACCGTGGTGCTGACCACTGAGAAGGCTCACAGCGCAAAAGAATTCGAGTGGCACGACGAGCGCGATCACATCCTGCAGGTGATAGACGGAACCACGGTTTATGAGTTGGGTGGAACGCCCAGGGATGCGCACAGCCAAAAGTCCGGCGAATGGCTGGCTCCAGCATCGGATGGAGCCGCGATAGTGACCCTCCGCAAGGGCGACATGCTGATCATTCCGCGTGGCATGCCGCACAAGAGGAGCACTGAAGGGAGCGTTACATTTACGCTGATCTCCCCGGGCCGGGTGGTCAAAACCTAGCATTCGCCAATGCGCGCGGGCTGCCGCTCTAAACGCGCTCGATGACGAGCGATTCGACTACGACAGGCTTGTGGGGTTTGTCCATCGAGTTGCGCGCAACCTTTGAGATCTTCACCACGATGTCCTGCCCCTCTACCACTTCGCCGAAGATGGTGTGCTTGCCGGTGAGCCAATCGGTGGGCGCGAGCGTGATAAAGAACTGGCTGCCGTTTGTGCCAGGGCCGGAGTTTGCCATGGCGAGCTTGCCCGGCTTATCGAACTTGTGCGGGGAGCCGATGGTCTCATCCTGGAAGCGATAGCCGGGACCGCCCATGCCGCTGCCGGCTGGGTCGCCACCCTGGATCATGAAGTCAGGAATGACGCGGTGAAAGATGGTCCCGTCGTAGAGCTTGTCCTTTGACTTGGCGCGGGTGATGGGATGGACCCATTCTTTGGCGCCCTCAGCGAGTTCGATGAAGTTCTTGACGGTGATGGGCGCGTCGGCTTCAAAAAGCCGGACAGTGATTTTGCCTTCTGAAGTGTTGAAGACGGCGTAGGTTCCAGCGGCGAGTGACATCGAAACTCCTGGTCTTGCAGTTTTCGCAATGAGCGAAGCGATGGTTAAGGTTTGGGTGCGGACGGTGCGGAATCGGCCGGTAAGGGCGGAAGCGGCTGGCCCTCAGGAACGATTGTGACTTTTTTGAGAACAACCGGGGTGCGCGGCTTGTCGTGCCGGTCGCGGTCGACGTGGGTGATGGCCTTGACCACCTCTACGCTGGCATCATCGCACTGGCCGAAGAGGGTGTACTTCTGGTCGAGCGAATCGTAAGCCTGCTCGGTGATGAAGAACTGGCTTCCGTTGGTGTTCGGCTCTCCTGTGTTGGCCATTGCAAGGCGGCCGGGCTGGTCGAAGTTGAGGTTTGGATCGACCTCGTCGTCGAAGGAGTAGCCGGGGTCGCCATGCCGGTTCCTGTGGGGTCGCCACCCTGGGCCATGAACTCGGGAATGACGCGATGGAAGATGGTTCCATCGTAGTAAGGCTTGTTGTGTTGCTTCTTGTGGGTCTTCGGATCGGTCCAGTCGATGGTACCGGTGGCGAGGCCGATGAAGTTGGCAACTGCCTTGGGCGCCTGGCGCTGATAGAACTGGCAGGTGATGCGGCCCATGGACGTGTCCATGACGACAGTAGGGCCATTTGGGACGGTGCGGGCGGCGGGCGTTGCCTCAGGGGCGTCGGGAAGATCGAGGGCCGGTTTGACTGGAGTGGTGGAGCTGGTGAGGACGCGGACATGGCGCATGCCAGAACCAGAGCAGACGCGAAGAGTGAGTGCACGAATCTCATACCGACTTAGAGGGTAAATCATGCGGCAGGAGGGTTGCCAGGCACCTGCGGTGCGGCAGAGGCTCGCTATTCGCTCGCAAGAGCTTTTCTATCTAAAGCGAGTGGAGCTTTGCGAGCCAGCCATTGACGTTCTACCCATAGATAGTCTATATATCGGTGTCATGGCCAAGAAACCCGACCTGTTGCCTGGGACCCTCGACATGTTGATCTTGAAGACGCTCACGCGCGCGCCGCTGCATGGGTACGGGATTGCGCTGTCGATCAAGCGACTGTCAGACGATGTGCTGACGGTGGAAGAGGGGTCGCTTTATCCGGCGCTGCAGCGGTTGCTGCTTGCCGGCTGGGTGAAAGCGGAGTGGAAGATGACGGAGACGCGGCAGGCGGGCGCGGCTTTTACACGCTGACGGCTGCCGGCAAGAAGCAGTTGGGGCTCGAGCTGACGGAATACGAGCAGATGATTGCGGCCATCGGGCGAGTATTGCGGTCGGCGGAGGCTTAGACGATGAATGGACTTGCGAAAAGGATCGAGTTGCTCTTCCGGCGGAGAGCGTTTTGCGGCGGATCTGGACGAAGAGATGAGTTTCATCGCGAGCAGGCGGAGAAGGAGATTGTCGCACAGGGGATGACGGCCGGAGCAGGCGCGGTTTGCGGCGAGGCGGGAGTTTGGCAACGCCACGCGGCTGAAGGAGAGGAGCCACGAGGTGGTCGGATTCGGCTTTGAGACGGTGGTGCAGGACCTGCGGTTCGCGCTGCGGCAGTTGCGCAAGAATCCTGGATTCGCGCTGACGGCGATTGTGATTCTGGCGCTGGGGATTGGGGCCAGCGTGGCGATTTTTGCGTTTGTGGATGCGGCGCTGATCAAGCCGCTGCCGTATCCGAATCCGACGCGGCTGGTGGATGTGACGGAGAGCCTCGCGCTGTTTCCGCGCGAGCAATCTGTCCTATGCGGATTATCTGGACTGGAAGCGGATGAACAACGTCGTTCAGTTCGCTGGACGTGTTACACCAGGACCGGCTATCGGGCTGCAAACGCCCTCGGGGACGGAGCCTGTGCCTGGCGAGCGGGTGAGCGCGGGGTTCTTCCGCACGCTCGGGATTCGACCCATGCTGGGCCGGGATTTTCGCGCCGGCGAGGATGTGGTCGGCGCGGCGCCGGTGGTTCTGCTGAGCTATGGAACGTGGCAGCGGCGGTTTGGCGGGAGAAGCCGACATTGTCGGCCAGATCGGTGAATCCTGAGCGGCGTTGCACACACGATTATCGGGGTGCTGCCGAAAGATTTTCAGTTTGCGTTCCGCGGACAATGCGGAGTTCTGGGAGGCGCTTGCAACCCACAAGGAGTGCGAGAAGCGGCGCAGTTGTCACGACCTTTACGGCGTCGGCCGGCTGAAGGACGGCGTGACGCCGCAGAGCGGCACTGGCGAACATGAAAGACATCGCGCATCAGCTTGAGAAGCAGTATCCGGATTCGAATCGGGGCAAGGCGCGAGCGTGATGCCGCTTGTCGGAGGCGATCGTTGGGCGATATCGAGCCGATTCTTCTGGTGCTGCTTGGCGGGGCGTGCCTGTTGCTGTTGATCAGTTGCGTGAATGTGTCGAGCCTGCTGCTGGTGCGGAGCGAGAGCCGGCGGCGCGAGATTGCCGTTCGAGGAGCGCTGGGAGCTTCGCGCGCGCGGCTGGCGCGGCAATTTGTGACCGAGGGGTCGGCACTTGCGCTTGCAGGCTGCCTGCTGGGCGTGGGAATCGCGGGGATTGGAATGCAGTTCCTGCTGCGACTGATCTCGAAAGACATGCTGGTCGGCATGCCGTTCCTCGATGGGCTCGGGCTTAACTTGCATGTGCTGCTGTTTGCCTGTGGCCTGGCGGTTTTGGCGGCGTTTCTGGCGTCGGCCACTCCGATCGTTCAGCTGCGGCGTTCGACTTTGCGCGACGGCTTGACGGAGGGTGGACGCGGGTCGGCCGGAACTTTGTGGCGCAGGGTTGGCGCGAACCTTGTGGTGATCGAACTGGCGACCGCCATGGTGCTGCTGGCCGGCGCTGGGCTGCTCGGCAAGAGCCTCTACCA
Organism: uncultured Acidobacteriaceae bacterium; assembly: GCA_963783065.1. Lineage (GTDB taxonomy): Bacteria > Acidobacteriota > Terriglobia > Terriglobales > Acidobacteriaceae > Telmatobacter. The sequence continues at coordinate 234,299 of CAWAMG010000001.1, forward strand.
ACTACTGCACGAGAACCTTGGCTTCGATCCCGATCATCTGGCAACAGTGAACATTGGGTTGCCCGATGGGTTGTTTTCCGACGGATGAAAAGGTGGTCGCATTTCAGCGGGACGTCATTCAGAGGGCGAGCCAGTTGCCGGGCGTGGAGTCGGTGGCGGTTACGAATGTGCTGCCGGTGAGTTGCAACTGCAATACCGACTGGGTGCGGTTTGTGGGCAAGCCATACAACGGAATCCACAACGAGGTGAATGAGCGCGAGATCAGCGCGGGTTTGTTCTCCACGCTGGGCGCTCGATTGAGAGCGGGCGATTCTTTACCGATGCGGACGATGCAACGAGCCCGAAGGTGATTGTGATCAATGACGCGTTTGCGCGGAAGTACTTCCCCGGCGAAGATCCAATCGGCAAGAAGATTGGTGACACGGAGCTCACTCCCAAGTCTCTCAAGCAGATTGTCGGGGTGGTTGAGGATTTCAAGGATGCAGGTCTTGATCAGGAGCAATGGCCCGCGGAGTACGAGCCTTTCAACCAGGTTCCGGACTCGTATTTCTTTCTTGTTGTCCGGACGAAGCAGGAGCCCGCCGCGATTCTGCCTGCGCTGACTGCCGCTGGTTCATGAAGTGAACCCGAACGCAGGCGTGGAAGACCCGGCAACCATGACCCAGCTGATCGACGACTCGAATGCGGCGTACCTACATCGGTCAGCGGCTTATCTGGTGGGTGGATTTGCGGCGTTGGCGCTGGTGCTGGGGGTGGTGGGGCTATATGGGGTGATTGCATACTCGGTGAGCCAGCGGACGCGGGAGATTGGCGTGCGGATGGCGCTGGGCGCGCAAAGGAGCTCGGTATACAAGCTGGTGCTGGGCGAGGCGGGACGGTTGATTGGGGTGGGCGTCGTAGTGGGGCTGGCCGGATCGGTTGGCGCGGCGATGCTGATGGGCAAGCTGCTGTTTGGGGTGCAGGCGTGGGATGCGGAGACGCTGGCGGGAGTGGCTGTGGTGCTTGGAGTGTCGGCGATGCTGGCGAGTTATTTTCCGGCGCGGCGCGCGGCTTCGGTGAATCCTACGGAGGCGTTGAGGGCGGAGTAGAACCAGGGTGTGGGGTATGGGGTGTGGGGTGTAGGGTATCGGACTGTCAAGTGAACTTCAGGCCGAAGCCGAAGACCCGCAAAATCAAAAACCCCTAGATGATGCGCAGAAAGCGGTCCTGGCGGAGCTGAGCGCCGGGGAAGACCATGTCGAGGTTGTTTGCGCCGAGGGTTTTGGCGACGGCTTCTCCGAGAACCTGGCGGAAGTCGGTGGTGACGGTGAGGTCGCGGCCTTCGTTCAACTGGTGATCTTCAAGGCCGGGCCAGCGGCCGTAGACTTTGCCGCCCTTGACGTTTCCGCCGAGGACAAACATGGCGTTGGCGTGGCCGTGGTCGGTGCCGCCGGTGCCATTCTGGCGGGCGGTGCGCCCGAACTCCGACATGGTGACGAGAGTGACGTTTTCGGCGTCGTCGCCCAGGTCGCGCCAGAAGGCCGCGATGGAAGCGGAGAAGTCGCTGAGGCGATCGGCGAGCTGGCCGTCGACCCCGCCCTGGTTCTGATGCGTATCCCAGCCGCCGACATCGGTAAACGCGGCCTCAACGCCGAGGTTCGCTTTGAGCAATTGAGCGATCTGCTTCATGTTGTTGCCGAATTCGGTGTTGGGATATTCGATGCCGGCAGCGGGCTTGTACTGGGCGGGGTTCGCATCGCGCAGCATCTTGACGGCCTCGAATGTTTCTTCGCCCGTGGTGTGAAAGAGATGGTCGCCGGTCTCGCCATACATAGCGGCAAAGGCGGTTGCGGCGGGCGAAGGCGCGGGGCCGTGGCCGCCGACGGCGAAGTTGTTGAGATTGGATAGAGCGATTGCGGGGACGTTTCCGGCAAGCGTGCGCGGGACCTGTGCGCCGAGGGCAAGAGCGCGAAAGGCTGTGTGCTCGCGGTTGTGACGGAGGGCCGATTGGCTAAGATCCTCGGCCTGCAGCGCGCGGTTGAGCCAGCCGTCTTCGGTGCTCTTGACGCCCGGGGTTCCGGACTCCATGAAATCCTGCGCGTCGAAGTGGGAACGGGTCATGTCGGGCGAGCCGGCGGCGTGGACGACGGCCAGATGGCCCTGATCGTAGAGCGGTTTGAAGGCGGCAAGGGAGGGATGGAGGCCGAAGAAGCCGTCGAGGTCGAGAACCTGGTTCTGGGGGATGGCGATGGTGGGCCGCATCGCGTAGTAATTCTTTTCCTGGTAGGGCACGACGACGTTGAGGCCGTCGGCTGCGCCACGCTGGAAGACGACGACCAGCCGGCGTCCGGGATTGCCGGCGGCTTCAGCGAGCACGGAGCGGACGAGAAAGCTAGGGATGGCAGTGGTGCCCGCGATGGCGAGGGCTCCGTTGCGCAGGAAGAATCTCCGGTTGGTCTGCATGGTGCTTCTCCTAAACCTCTCTGATGCGCGGGTCTTCGTTGCGCGGGTGGAGCGTTATCTTCTCTGAAACTCCGGCGAGCCGAGCAAGAGTCCCGCCAGCAATTGATCTTGCTTTTCAAGTGCGTTCGCGGCTTGCTTCTGGCTGGCCTGGTTTGCGGCAAGTGGGCGCGCTGCGGGTGTTTGTGCAGCGGCCCTCAGCATTGGATCACGTTGCGAATCGCGCTGGGCGAGCTGCGAGGGCGCGTTCTGGGGCTGTGTGTTCATTGCGGCCTGCGGATTCAACTGAGCCTGTTGATTGAATTGATCGAGCAGAGCCTTGCGCGTGTCATCGCTGAGGCCGCCGGCGACGAGCTGCGCCTCAAGACGTTGCTCTTCCGATTCAGGCGTGAAGGTTGCGACAGTGAAGGGTTGGGCCGTTGTTTGAACGGAGGATTGGGCAGAAGGCGCAGCCGCGGTGGTGCTCAATGGGTTGCCTTGATCGGGCGTCCGGGCCAATGCTCCTGATCCAGTGCCGAGCGAGGACGCAGCGCCAAGCAAGGAATCCGGTGTGCTGGTCCAGTTCACTGTAATGCCGTTCAGTTTGTTGGCCGCCAGCGAGAGAGCGAAGTTCATCCGATTGACGAGGGCTCCGGTGCTGACCCAGGTGGATGCCTGCCAGTTATAGCCGGTGGGGGGAACCGCGCCATAGAGCGGCATGCCCATGTCGCGCAGCGCGTTGACGAGCGGCTCCATGCTGAGGGCGCTGAGATTTGACGCGCGCGCGGCCGAGGCGATGAACTCAAGCGGCGTCTTTACCTTGTCGCGGTAGGTGTCTGTGGACCAGAACTCCGGGGAGCGGTAGAGCGTGAGGAGGACTTTGGAGATATCGCCGCCGCTGGAGAGGTAGGACTTTGCCAGATGATCGACGAGAGATTGCGGTGGATCGTCGCCGACAAAGCGGATGGCTATCTTGCGGGAAAGGAAGCGTGCAGTGGCGGGGCTGGAGGCCAGCATGTGGAGAAGCTGGCGGCCTTCTTCCTCGCCCTTGTCTTTGAACTTCTTGCCGAGGACTTTCTTTGTGCCGGGCTCATGGCGGTTCGGGTCGAAGATGAACTCGCCTCCGCGCTGAGGCTTGTCGACGGTCCAGCCGGTTAGGATGCGGGCCACCTGCGTCACGTCGGCCTGTGTGTAGCCGCCATTGACGCCCAGGGTGTGGAGTTCCATCAGTTCGCGAGCATAATTTTCATTGAGGCCCTCGGGGCTCTGCTTTTTTGCGTTCGGGTGCCGGGCTGCGTTCACTTTTGCTTTTTCCGCGGCCGACGAATCAGGCCCCATGCTGCTCGAGTTGTCGAGGTAGAGAAGCATCGCCGGGCTGTGCGCCGTGGCTTCAAGCAGGTCTTCGAACTTGCCCAGCGCATGGGGACGAATCACGTCGCGCTCAAAGCTCACCAGATAGGAAGGGGTCTCGTCGTTCTTGTGGAGGTAGACGTTGAAGTGGTTGAGCCAGAAGTCGGTCATTACTTCAAGGAGCTGGGTGTTGGAGTAGATGTCGCGCGTAAGGCGCTGTTCAGCGATCTCCTGGTTCACAACGCGCTGCGGAGCGACGAGTGCAACGAGATATTCTTTTTGCGCGGGCGTGAGTCCGGCGGCGATGGCAACGCGCTGCGGAGGCCTTAATCCCTTCAGCAGTGGGTCCAGGTCGGGCACCGGCATTGCTGCCAGACGGGCCATTCTCTGCTGTGGAGGGAGGGCTGCGATTTCGGCTACAAGCGCCGGATCAACGGCATCTCGGTCGACCTGGGCACGCGGCCTCTTCTTGAAGACGCTCTCGTTTGGGGGACCGTTGGGTGAGGCGGAAGCGCTGGCCATGTTTTGATCGCCTGAAGCAGACAAGGAAGTAGGAGTGGCCACGGAGGATTGATCGGCCATGGTCATATTTCCGTCCATGCCGACAGTGGCCGATGATTTACCTGTGGCCGTGCCCGGGCCGGCAGTCGGCGGTGTCAACGATGCGGCAAGCTGTTGCTTCTGCTGCTTATCCTGCTGGCGCTGATCGTAGCGAAAGATCTCTTTGTCGTAAATCCTGCGCAGGGCCAGATTCTGCGGCTCAGGGACCTTGTTGTCGATCGTCTGTCGAATGATGGCGTTGGTCGGGAAGCGGACGATCAAGTCCTGGGCGGACAATTGCATTGCGGGGTATTCGGCCAGGCGAGCATTCAGGTCAGATTGATCGATCGATTCTGGATGAAGCTGTTGCTCGAACCAACGGTCCAGCGCCGGCGAATTCTGGCCGGCCGAATTTGGGCCCATCGCCTTAACCGCTTCGAGATCACCGGGTTTCGGCCCGAATGTGAAGCGATTGAGCACGTGGAGGATGCGTTCGTCGCCACTCAGCCGGGAAGACTGATATGGTTGCCGCGAAGTTGAATGAGTGTTGGGTGCGGGACTGCTCGGCGACTGGGCGGGAAGTGGGATGGTCGAAAATACCATGCTCGAACAGAGCAGGGAAGCAAGACAACTCTTCAGCCGGGAGAGTTGGTCCATGATCTGTTGCTCCGATCAAGGGGGGAGAGTTTCCGCAAACGAGCTCTCTCATTGGTGAAGACACGGCAAGAACGCTTTAGTTGCGGCATTGGGTCGAGAACGCTGATCGTTCAACCGCTCCTGCCGTCTCCACGATAGTTTAGACGCAAAATCGCGCCCGGGTGCTCGGGTGGGGGAAGTGTGAGTGTGAGTGTGAGTGTGGGCGAGTGCGACGACCAAGAGCGCGGCTGAATCAGCAGCCCTTTTTGCAGCGCGCCATGATTGCAGCGTGAAGGCGCTCGCGGAGGTCGGCGGGCAGATCGTAGAGCTCATGGGAGCGGTAGATTTCAATGGTCTTGATCGTCGTGTTGAGCGTAACCACACAGTGCTCGCAGCAACCCATGTGCTGTTGCAGCTCGGCTCGCAACTTGGCCGAGACCGAGCCGTCAATCATGTCGTCCAACATGGCGAGGAATTCGGTGCAGGTCATACTTCAGCCCCCGACTCTTTTGCGGCTGATGGCTCTTTCGCGGCTGGCTGCTTTCGATTCTTTCCCCTGCGGAAGTACCTGCTGAGGCGTTCGCGGAGCTGCAATCTTGCCCGCAGCAGCCGAGACTTCACGGCTGGCACGCTGAGCCCAAGCGCTTCGGCCGTATCCTCGGTGGAGAGCCCTTGCACGTCGCGCAACTCGAACACAACCCGGAAGCCTGGGGGCAGTCCTTTGATGGTTTTCTCCAGAATCCGACCCAACTCGGCCTGCGTGTAGTTCTGCTCGGGATCGGGAGCCCAGTCGGCCAGGTCGCGAGGAACGCTGCCCTCTTCGGTTTCGACGTCCTCGTCGATCGAGACGAACTTGCCAGTGCGTCGCTTGCGCAGGCGCATCAGACTTTCGTTGACTGCGATCCGAACCAACCATGTGTAAAACTTCGAGTTCCCCTGGAATTGCTCGAGCTTCTCGTACGCCTTGAGGAATGCGTCCTGCATTACGTCTTCAGCGTCCTCGCGATTCTGCGTAATATGCTGCGCAATGCGGAAGACCTGACGCTCGTACTTGCGGACCAACTCATCGTAGGCCGATACATCCCCACCCCGCACACGCTCTACGAGGGCTACGTCAGGATGCGGCTCGAGTTCACCAGCAATAGGTTGGATGGTCGCCATGGGAGTTGGTTGCGGAAATCGTTATGGCCGGTTGGAAATCCATTGTGGTTTGGTCGAACCGTTCGGTCGAGGCCGGGGCTGGGATTCGATGCAGAGTCGACGGGGCCCGAAGACTCGGGGGCCTGAAGACAGAGTTTACCGGACAGGGGGGCAGGGAACCAAGCGATGCCCGCCGGGATTGGGACCACAACGTTGACGGTGGTGGTTCTGGCTTGCCACCGGCCACTCAAACCATCATAGAGTGGAGGAATGATGGTTGTTTTCTCCCCCCAGTTGACTTCCCCCAGGCCCGCGTCTATGGGCATTCGTGGACTGGCAAGTGCATTGATTGCACTGTTGGCACTTGCGCCAGTCACCGCAGAAGGCGGACCCGGTCCAACCTTGCCGGGCCGAGCCGAGCCAGGCACAAGCGCTCAGGCCGGCGGCGGCACAACATCTTCAATCAGTTCTTCGGCTTCCCAGGCAGCCAAGGGGCAAGCCAGTCAGGGCCAGGCAAGCAAGCCGAAGACTTCGGCCCAGCCGACCTCCAAGACGGCCAAGAAGGCCCCTGCAAAGACAACGGCAAGCAGGGCGGCGCGAGCGGCACGAACGGCGAGAATTCATCAGGCCTTTGTAGCCTCTACGGAGTTGCGGCCGATGGCCCAGCAACTGGCAACCCTGCGCACGCCGGCCGCGTATGCCGGGGTGACAAACTTCGCGCACCTGCATAGCGGAGATGCGGCCGCCGCGGCCTACCTGGCTTTGGGCCACGCCTACCTGCTCGACAAGCGCTATGCGGACGCTGAATCAAGCCTGCGCGAGGCGCGCAAAGCGGGTGGTGAGCTGGCGGACTATGCCGACTTTCTTGGCGCCGAGGCCAGCCATGAATCGGGGAACGATCACGGAGCAGAACTTCTGCTGAGTGGATTTGCGAATCGCTATCCCGACAGCATCTTCGATGCGGAAGCGCCGGAGCTCGAGGCAAGTGTGCAACTCGCGCTCGGGAATGCCTCGGCTGCGCAACGAGTGCTAGCGGCGGCGCCCGGCTCCGCCGGCAGGACCGGCTATCAACTGACGCAGGGGATGGTTGCGCAGGCGCTGGGAGGAAACGAAGAAGCAGTTCAGGACTTCAAGAAACTTCTGCTGGCGCATCCATTGAGCAGCGACGCGACTGCGGCGCGTGCGAAGCTGACCTCGCTTGGGGCCGAAGCTTCGCTCACGGTGGCGGATCTCCGCAGCCTGGGAGACGCCTACTATAACGCCGGCCGATCGCAGGAGGCTGCCGAGCAGTATCGTGCGCTGGCGCAGAAGTCCGGCCTGGATGCCGCAACGCGTAACGGATTTGCAGTGGCTGAAGCGGCGTGCGAACTCAAGCTGAAAAAGCTGACTACCGCGGAGGCTGAGGCGCTGGCCGATACGCACGATGAGAACGGCGCACGGCGCTTGTATCTGCTGATGGAACTTGCCCGCAACAAGAGCGATGGCGACGAGCAGAAGCGCATCGTGGCGAGAATGGAGACAAACTTTCCGCACAGCCCCTGGCTCGCTGAAGCGCTTTTCTCGAGCGGAAACATGTACATGCTGCGCCGCGACTACGGCCAGGCGGTGACGTACTACAGCGAGCTTGCCGCGCAGTTTCCCGGGAACAAGAATGCGGCTGCCGCGCACTGGAGAGCGGGTTGGTTGAGCTACCGGCAGGGGCAGTACGCCGAGGCGGCTCGCATATTCGATGAACAGATCAAGCTCTATCCCTCAGCGACAGAGACGGTGTCGGCGCTCTATTGGCGCGGAAGGCTTTATGAGTCGCTGGATCAAAAACCGGCGCTGGCGGCAGCGAATTACCGCACAATTGTCCGCGTGTACCAGCATTTCTTCTATGCGCAGATGGCGCGGCTGAGACTGGCCGCAATGGGCGATGCACCGCCGGCTGTTGTTCCGCAGCTTGACCAGATGCAGGCTCCTCCCGTGCCCGTGCTCGAGGAGAGCTTCCCGACTGAAAGTCCGCACCTGGCAAAGGCGCGGTTGCTGGCGAATGCGGGCTTGAATGAATACATTGCGCAGGAGATTCAGGCCGATCCGGACTCGGCCTCGTGGAGCGCCCTGGCGGAGGCTCAGATCTATGCATCGTATGGCGAGCCGTATCACGCCATGCGCGCTCTGAAGCGGGCATTGCCTTATGCTGCGACTGCGTCCATCAAGGCGATTCCGCTTGCATATTGGCGCATCCTTTTTCCGGAGCCGTGGTGGGACACCATCAAGGCAGAATCCGCGAAGAATGGCCTCGATCCATACCTTGTGGCCTCGCTCATACGGCAGGAATCGGAGTTCGATCCCACTGTTGTTTCGTACGCCAATGCGTGGGGGCTGATGCAGCTGTTGCCCGTGAACGGTCGAACGCTTGCTCGGGAAGAAGGAATTTCGCACTTTGAGAACTATCAGTTGCTCGACCCGGCAACAAACATCCGGCTGGGCACCCGGTATCTGCGCCAGATGATGGATAAATTTGGCGGGGTGCAAGAGTATGCGCTGGCGGCCTACAACGCTGGCGACAGCCGCGTGGTGGATTGGCAGGCCGGCGGACCGTACCACGGGATGGATGAGTTCGTTGAGTCCATCCCTTTTACGCAAACGCGCGAGTATGTGGAGAGCATCTTACGTAACGAAGAGACGTACAGAGCGATCGATGCCTACGCCGCAGCGCAGGCAAAGGCAACACGGGGAGCGGCGGAGTAGACGAGCGAGATTGAGGCGTGAACGGGGAGGCGCCGCTCGAAATTCAGGAAAGGAATCGGAAACGATACTCCCCAGCTTCGATTCCATTTGACTCGCCTGCCCCTTTCCATGAACACTGAGTTCGATCGGAGGTTCCTCGCCTTCGAGCAAGCCATTCGCAGCCTGCTGTTGTTGCAAAAAACCAAGCCGGCCGGGAACTTCGGTTTTGGCTCGGTTACATCGACCCACCGGAGGGCAGGATGTCAGCCGACTTGCAGTTTCTGGAAGAATGGATTCCCGAGAGAATGGATCCTGGAACCGTATTCGTCCTGGAGAATCAGGCGAAGATGGGGAATGCCCAGAATCCGTATGTGGCAGTGATGTCGTGCCCACGATGCGGCACCATGGGCCTTATTACGCGGCGCCAGCTTTGCGCTGGGGAAACGATGATCTGCGGCGGCGATGTCTGCTCCGCGGAGTATCGGCTTGAGGGCGAGAACATCCAGTTTCGAGAAGTGCAGTAACCGGAGTTTGCGAGCTTGGCCTGAGCGCGTTGCCCGGAGGCGGCGCAGATTGGCCGTGCTTGGCCTCGACCATTTGTGCGTCCGCCTTTCGGTTACCATGGTTGAGGGACTCGCTGTGATGGGCCCGGATGGCGAAACTGGCAGACGCAGCGGACTTAAAATCCGCAGACTCTAACGAGTCGTGGGGGTTCAAGTCCCCCTCTGGGCACCATTTAAGATATAGAAACTAAAATACTTAAATTGCCAGCCGGGCCGGTCGCTTACTGTGGGGCTTGCGTCACCTGAGCGGCCATCGTGACCATTTAGTGACATTGTTGGGCTTGAGTGGCCGCTTCGCTCTGGTGTTGCGTCGCGGCTGAGTTCAGCTTATGCAACACCTCGCGCTTCTCACTGACTTAACACCAAACAATCTGGAAGTGACCCTCAACTGGGGATGCAAGACCCGAGCGTTTAGCGACCCCTTGAACAAAGACGAAGAGCGAACTCTCCTCGTCTAAATCGGGCTCAGTCTGATGGCATCAATGAGTACTTTCCGAAAAAGAGCGCCGATGGCCTAAAGCGGTGTTGTCGCGCTCCAGATTTGTATATTCGGTATTTCTTTGGGGGAATTGAGGCGAGCCAGAAAGCCGCAAGAGTCAAACAGCGCTGCACACGTTGGGTTGCAGTAAATCACATGCACCTTCTTTGGAAGCGATCTTTTCAAGTTTGCAATCACCTTTTGCATCACTTCTTGATGGAAGGGGTTATAGAGATAAACGATGATGCCGCCGCCTGGAAAGCGGTACTCAGCGGCATCGGCATGTTCCACCAAAGCATTGGTTATCCCCAGGATGTTTAAATTCTTCTTCGCAGTTTCTGCAAGTTCGTGCACAAACTCCACACCGATAACCTGCTTAAACCCCAAATTCGCAGCCACGAGGAGAGCCCTTCCCTTTCCGCAGCCAAGGTCGATAAAAGTAAGGGTGCGGGGGTCGTCGGGCAGAGCGCTTATCGCGTCCACCAGAGCCTGCTCATCTGTGGCGAGGTATGCCGTCGCGAAGCGTGCATTCGGAGAACGAATTGTGAAGTTCCATAATTGAACGATCCCGCCTGTGTCCGTACCGTATTTCACATCGAAGACATCCTTTTCGCGGGAAAGCTTAATGGCCCTAAGTCCTTCCCGCAGCGTGAAGCGCAGGCCGTTTCTACGCAGGCTTCGAAAGAGCTTCAGAACAAACAGCCGGGTGTCCATCGAGGGGCCTGGTCCTTTCTGTCAACTAAGACTGACAATCACCGTTCAACTGGAATCTCCAGTTTGAAAACAAATTCCAGGCTATTGTTGGCCCGTTGGCTCGAATTGCAAAACCAAAGAGGTAGTTTCAAGAGAAAATCCGAACATTACGCGACCAGGAGGGGGTTATTTCCGGATCGGCGACGATCCGCTCGGAGACCCGGAAGCCTACCCCTTGGCTTTGCCCACACCGTATGATTGTTGGAAAGCCGGAGGGCCTAAAATGGATATCCTCGATGACATTGTTAGCCCAATTTTGAGATCAGTCTAGTGAATGCAATCTTAAGACGGTTGATGAAGCCACATATTTGGCGGCGCATCTTTGTCGAACGTTTGGCAGAGCCGATCCACCTGAACCTTCTGTCGATACCAGTTGCCCTCTTTGGCTCGTTTCGGACGAAGGTCGATTTCGATCTTTGCGTGAGACACCATTCGGCCTACGGCCTGTTGCGGGCGGCAGACCTGGCAAGACAGGAGGGGATCAACAGGATCACCGCGCTTGAGTTTGGTGTCGCGAATGGCGCGGGACTTGCGAATTTGGCCGACCTGGCAAGCAAGGTGACCCTGGAAACTGGCGTAAAGATCGATATCTTCGGATTCGATACCGGGAAAGGCTTGCCACCTCCAATTGATTTCCGGGATCATCCAGAAGGCTACTTCACCGGAGACTACCCCATGACTGACCGGGACGCGCTCATGTCACGTCTCGAAGGGCGGGCGAAGATCATATTCGGTGAGGTTTCTGAAACTGTTCCTCAATTCCTCAAAACCTGCCCATCGCCAATCGGGTTTGTCTTGTTGGACCTGGATTACTACAGCAGCACACTCGACGCGTTGAACGTCTTCTCTTCGTCAAATCCAGAGAATTATCTGTATTGGGTGACTATTTACGCGGACGATGTTCAGTGGGAAACGCATAACCCGTCATGCGGTCAGATGCTGGCAATGCGGGATTTCACTGCGAGCCATCCCTTGCGCGTGATACACCCTTACACCATGCTTCGTCCAATGAGGATATTCCAGCGCGCGCGCTGGATTGATCAAATGTACGCTTGCCATATTCTCGATCATCCGCGACGCCAGGTTGATACCGCCAAAATCAAAGCACCTGCAATTCTGAGCAACCCATTTTGATCTTAGCGTTGAAGATTGGCGATGGGCCAACTGTGCCGCTGACTCTTCAAATCGGGCCTAACATGCAGCGAGATACGATTCCGCTGTCCCGCATGCGGACGTCGCGTGAATCTGCGCGCTTCAATTGGGGGCTATGCGGCCTTGTTCGCCAGGTGAGCTTCCAAAACCTCAAGGAAGCGCGCCAACCAGACAGGATGGGCTGTCCAGGCTGGGCCGGTAACGAGGTTCCCATCCACTACAGCTTCAGAGAAGTCGACGGGCACAAAGGTGCCGCCGGCAAGTTCGACCTCCGGCGCGCATGCGGGGTAGGCGTTCAGCATTCGGCCTTTCACGACCCCGGCAGCGGCCAATAATTGGGGACCGTGGCAGAGCGCGGCAATGGGCTTGCCGGTTCGGTCGAAGTGGCGAACAACTTCGAGGACGCGAGCGTTGAGCCGCAGGTACTCTGGAGCCCGTCCTCCAGGGATGACCAGGCCGTCGTAGGATGCAAGGTCGATCTCGTCGAACGTGGCGTTGAGGGTGAAGTTGTGGCCGCGCTTTTCGGTGTAGGTTTGGTCCCCCTCAAAATCATGGATCGCAGTGCGAACCTGTTCGCCCTTTTTCTTGCCGGGGCAGACTGCATCGACGGAATGACCGACCATCTGCAATGCCTGGAAGGGCACCATGATCTCGTAGTCTTCAACGAAGTCTCCGGCTAACAGCAAAAGCTTTGCGGGTTTCATCGCTCGCTCCTTGGCAGAGATTCTCCCACGGCGGACCGGCGGGTGGGCGCAGAACGTGTTCTCCCGTCCAACTTCTTCGCCTCATTCGAATAAAAGGGCCGCGCGCAGAAGCGGGATAGGAAATATAAGTGATTATAAATCAACAGCTTGAAAGCTTTTTAGAAGAATTCAGGAAGATTGAGAATCAACTCGTGGACATTCCGATTTCTTGACGGCTAGGGTAGGGACACTTGAATCGCATGCCCTCCCCCCAGGCAGGGCCGAGAAACCGCTCACCCGGACGATCGGTGAGCGGCAGCCCTGCAAGAAAGGACTGCGAATTTAGTCCTGTCAAAGTCCAGCGAAGACTGGCACAATGGGTCTCCCAGCCATGTGGACCGCATTGTCCTCTTCTATCTATCGGAGCCCCCGAGCCTCATTCCCATGCTCGCAGGCAAAGTTTAACCGCGGAGAGCGTGGCCGACGTCGACGGGCAGAGGCCGAATGGCCGGTCAAGGAACTTTGTCGATTCGCAGGAGGTTAGAGCGTGTTTCGATTCCAGTTCTCCGCCAACCCGGAACGAGGGAAATCCTGCTTGCCCTGCTTCATGCACTCATCCTTGAAGCGTCGTGGCCGAGTTGAATGGGGCATCAGCCCAGTATCGTTGACGATTTGCCATGGCGAACGCTTCAATCTTCGCAACCAATTCAAGGAGCTTCAGATGATCCGCAAAGCGTGGATGTTCACCGTCGTCCTGCTCATCTCTCTGACCACCCCTCGTTTGACGGCACAAGAGCAATTCGGCCCTCCGGCGTCGGGGAACACGTCAGCGATCTTGTTTGCGCCCGCGACGTTGGGTCTTGTGGCGGGGTTGAATGGTCCCGGTTACGGCGGAGACGGTGGACCGGCCAACTCAGCGACGACCATGCTCAGCTACCCGATTGGCATTGCTTATGACTCCAAGGGCAACCTGTTCATTGCCGACTCGGCCAATCATGTTGTCCGCAGAATCGATCATGGGACTGGTGACATCAGCACGTTTGCCGGGCAGGAAGCGAGTCCGGGTTTTTCCATCGGCGGCGGAGTGGCGACGAGTGCCCAGATGCAAAGTCCGTCGGGCCTGGTTGTCGACTCGAACAACAATGTGTACGTTGCTGACCGTTCCAATAACGTGGTCTTCAAGATCACGCCTGCGGGCGTCATCTCGATCTTTGCCGGTAGCGGCACCAGCGGCTATGGCGGCGATGGCGGATCGGCGACAGCGCCTGCCGCGGAGTTCAGCAACCCGTGGGCTCTGGGGATTGACTCCAGTAACAACATCTACATTGCCGATACCGGCAACAATCTGATCCGCAAGGTCACGCAGGCAGGGAATCTATCGACGTTTGCAGGCGACAACGCAGATGTAAGCGCATGCAACGCGAACGAGTATTCGACGGGCGCTCCTCCCTACACTGCATTGCAGGCGCACCTGTGCTTTCCTCAGGGCGTCGCGTTTGACTCACTCGGCAACGCCTACGTCACAGACACGAAGAACGACGTTATTTACAAGGTGGACAACAGCGGGAATCTGACACTCTTTGCCGGAACCTTCAGGACTCCTGGGTTTGCAGGAGATGGAGGACCGGCTACGAGTGCATGGTTCGACCTGCCAGCCGGTCTCTACGCCGATCCGGCAGGCCGCGTGTACATCTCGGATTTTTTTAACAACCGCATCCGTGTTGTGGATACCCTGGGAAACATCAACACTGTCTTTGGCGACGGCTTCGGAAGTCTGAACGCAAGCAGCATTGGCGGGCCCGACACTGAGGCGAACTTTGTCAACTCCGGGCCGGCCAACGGCATCTACGACTTTGTTCTGGACCAGGATGGCAACATTATCGCGACCGACAGCTCAAGCAATGCTGTCACGACCGCCGGTACAGCGGGGCAGTACATTTTCTCTGAAACAAATGTCTTTGACCCCAGTAGCGCCAAGTATGTAACCGTTGAGAACCCCAGCGGCGTTGCGCTTGACTTCCAGGGTACGCCGTCGATTACAGGTCCGTATTCGCTGGCCACCGGCGCATCGGCAGGAACATGCAATTTCTCCGGAACGCTGTCGGCTGGTGAGACCTGCACGATCGGCGTCATATTCACGCCCATCGTAGACGACAACAAGAACCCGGGCAGCCTGACGCTGACGACTAACGCCAACAGCTCACCCTCAACGATCAGCCTCTATGGGATGAGCGATGGCACAGGGACTACTGTGGCCAGCCTCGTTGGTCCAGGACCGTCGTACACTGCTCCAGTAGGGCAAACGAGCGCCTCCCAGGCGGCTACGCTCACGAACGACGGCCAGGAGCCCGTCACCATCACTTTGGTCGCCTTTGGCGGCATCGACCCGACTGAATTCGCCGTGAGCAGCACTACATGCCCGACCAGCCCGGCGACTCTGGCTTCGGGAGCCAGCTGCGTGTTCAACATCACGTTCACGCCGACGAATACCACGACCGCGTCGGCCTCGTTCAACGTGACTATTGCCAACTATGGACAGATAGGCGTGGTACTGGATGGCGTAGGAACGGCAGCGGGACTGCCCGCCGCTTCGCTCTCCCCCAATCCGCTTGCCTTTGGCGGCCAGGTCGGCAACACCACCAGCTCGCCACAGGCTGTGAAACTCTCTAATACCGGCGCTGCCACGCTTACCGGCATTGTGCCTACTCTCACTGGTGCGAACGCCCGCGACTTCGCGATCCTCGCCACCGGGATGAATGCGTGCGGCAGCACACTCGCGGCCGGCTCAAGCTGCAACTTCTGGATCACATTTACCCCGGTCGACACAGGGAGCCTGCAGGCCACGCTCTCAGTTGCCGACAATGCCAGCCCCTCGCCACAGATGGCGTCTCTGACGGGGACCTATGATTCCTTCGATTCCAATGTGGGCACTGCTTTAGCGGCGCAGCCGGTGAGCGTCTACATCAGCACCGCCGGCACCGCAGGCACCATCAATGTACTGACGCAGGGCGCGCCCAATCTCGACTTCACCATGGCCCCAGGCGGATCGTGCGCGGTAGGAACTGATTACCCGCTTGGCGTGATCTGTACTGTCGACGTGATCTTCAATCCGAAATACCCTGGCGCGCGCCTTGGCGCGATCGTACTCGAAGATGCGAGCAACAACATTCTGGGCACCGCGCTGCTGCCCGGAACCGGCTACGGGCCGCAGGCTGTCTTCAATCCCGGCAAGAAACAGGCAGGTATTCTGGCGCCGATTAACACCTACGGCGCAACGGGTGTGGCCGTGGATGGCGGCGGCAACGTGTACTTTACCACGTCCAATTCCAACGGCGTTTACGAGACGCCCTGGAACGGCGCAAGCTACGGGACACCGGTGGCGCTGGGCAGCGGATGGAGTGAACCGGTGGGCGTGGCCGTGGACGGCGCAGGCAACGTGTTCGTGGGCGACTACGCAAATGAGCGGCTGGTGGAGATTCCGTGGACCGGCACCGCCTATGGAACACAGGTTGTTGTGCCAACGACGGGCATCACCATACAGCCGAAGCAGGTGGCGGTGGATGGGTTCGGAAACGTCTACTTCGCCAACTATGCGGGAAGCACCGTGGTTGAAATGCCGCGAACGGCGACCGGCTTCGGCGCCCCGGTTACGCTCTCCTTCACCGGGCTTAACTCTCCCAACGGCGTCGCGGTCGACGGCTCGGGGAACGTCTTTGTCGCCGATACCTTTAACGATCAGGTTCTGGAGCTGCCCCTCACGGCGGCCGGTTTCGGAACCCCGGTAACGGTGGCAACGGGACTGCCGCGGCCCGTGGGCTTGGCGATTGACGCAGCCGGCGACATCTACATCGCTACGCAGGAGGCGGGATTCGTCAGCAATCCGCTCAATTGGAGTGTGCTGGAGATGACTTTGCAGGGGAGCACCTACGGTTCGCCCCTGTCGCTTTTCACTAGCCTGGGCGCTCCGCAGGATGTGGCGATCGATGGAATCGGAAACCTGTACGAAGCCGACTTTTCGTTGGAGCAGGTCAATAAGCTCGACCGCGCCGACAGCCCCTCGTTGAGCTTCGCCAGCACCAACGTGGGTTCGACCAGCAGCAACAGTCCGCAAACTGTCACGGTCTGGAACATCGGCAATGCTGGCCTCTACTTCAGCGCATCGCTCAGCAACCCTGTGTATCCGGTCAACTTCCCCGTCAACAGTAGCGATAACAACCTATGCTCAGAAGACGATACGGTCGATGTGGGGGCAAGCTGCGATGTTTCGGTCAACTTTACGCCGACTGCTTCAGGTAGCCTTTCAGGGGCCGTGGTGCTCACTGACAACAACCTCGAAATCAGTGGTGCTACACAATCAATTCAGGTGAGCGGCACGGCCACCGGTGCGCCGGCTCCGGTTGCAACACTGACACCCTCCCTCGCCTTCCCAAGCACCGCAGCGACGACAACGTCCTCAGCCTTGACAGCCACGCTGTCCAACACGGGCAATGCGACGCTGACCATTACCGGGATCACAATCGCAGGAGCCAATCCCAGCGACTTCGCCGTCGCAACGGGAGGCAATGCCTGCGGCGCGACATTGGCCGAGGACGCCAGCTGCTTCATCTACGTCACATTTACTCCGGCATCGGGAGCCAGTTTCAGCGCAACTCTGCAGGTTGCAGACAATGCTTCGGGGTCTCCCCAGACTTCAGCGCTTACCGGGACAGGGACTGCACCACCGCCGCCCACGGCCAGCCTCAGCCCTAACCCGTACGTCTTCGCCGCAACAACTGTGCAACAAGGACTTCAATCGGGCCAGGGCGGCTTATCTGCGATTACGCTGACCAATAATGGAACCACGCCCCTTAGCTTCACCGGCGCCAAGCCCTTCACCATCATCGGGCCCTCGAACACGCCGTTCACCGTCTACCCGAATGGCGGTTGCACCACAACGTATCTCAACTTCAATTTGCCTCTTCCGGCGGGCGCCTCCTGCACCATTACGGTCCAGTTCTTTCCGGGGACCGCAGGCGCCTTTGCGGCAACCCTCTCGGTGGCTGACAACGCTCCTAACTCGCCGCAAACCATAACGGTCTCCGGCGTTGGTGCGGCCGGTCAGTTGCAGTTCTTTCCCGCGCAATTCAACATCGTGGCCGGAAATGAATCCTCGCCAGGCGGAAACGGTCCGGGCGAAGCCGGCGACGGAGGCCTCGCGAGCGCGGCAACACTCGACGGCGGATACGGTGTGACGTCGGATGAGTCCGGCAATCTCTATTTCAGCGACTACATTTTGAACACCGTGAGGGAAATCAACACCAGCGGAGACATCAATGTCTTTGCCGGCGTTCCTGGCGGCGCGGGCAGCGATACCGGGGACAACGGCCCAGCCGTTAGCGCCACGCTCTTCCATCCGGAACAGATCGCCTTCGATCCCTCAGGAAACCTCTATATCGCGGATCGGTTTAACAACGCCGTGCGCGAGGTGAACGCGGCAGGCACGATCACGACCTTCTATGGTCCGGGCTGCTCCCAGTGTGGTGGTAGTGCGGGAGAGCTAAGTAGTCCGGTTGGTGTGGCCAGCGACAGTCTGGGCAATCTGTACGTCGGCAATCTCAACTTTTCGGTTTTCAAGATCAGTCCAAGCGGCACGGGCACTCCATTTGCCGGCACCGGTGTCGAGGGATATACCGGAGACAATGGACCAGCTACCCAGGCAACGCTGGGACAAGTCCGGCAAGTGGCTACCGACCTAAACGGCAACGTCTACATCGCGGACTTTACCAATGGCGTGGTGCGTAAGGTGAATACGAACGGAATTATCACCACCTACGCCGGTGGAGGGACCTCCGCGGTCACGACTACACCGCAGTTGGCCACCGCTGTAAATCTGAACGCAGGTCCAATTGCTCTGGCGACAGATCCGAACGGCGACCTCTACGTGGTTGGTGGAGCCGGATCCGGCCAGGCCCAGGTTTACTTCATCAATACCAGCCAGCAGATCTCCTTGATCGCGGGCGGAGGCCAAACAGCGGGTTCTGGAATCCCCGCCAATGCCGCCAACATCAATCCGGGAGGGATCGGCATCGACGCACAGGGCGATCTGTACGTCAACGATCCATACAATCACGTGATAGCTGAGAACGGTCCCCAGGGCGACCTGGTCTTCGGCAGTCTGGCCGTCGGATCAACCAGCGCAGCGATGCCTCTCACTCTCACCAATACCGGCAATGCGCCCGTTGTTTTCTTCAATCCGAACGACGAGGGCGTAGTGACCGGAAGGCACCGCCTTACGGCATCTGCCCTAAGGGCGGCTGCGCACGGCGCTACTCCAGAGGGCATCAGCGGCGGCGTGAGCGCAATTACGGGCGACTTCGCGATTGCGCCTGGCGGAACCTGCAACATCGACGCTTCCGATGGCTTGAGCCCCGGACAGAGTTGCATTTTGAACGTAACCTTTTCGCCCACCGCCTCCGGGGCGCGGACGGGGACCATCACCTTCTACACGGAATTGCCTTTCAACTCCAGCATCTCGACCGTGCAGTTGTCCGGCACCGGAACACAAGCTGCCGCTCCCGCTGTGACGCTGACACCCTCCCTTGCCTTCCCGAGTACTACCGTGGGAACCACGTCGTCAGCGTTAGTAGCAACCCTGTCCAACACTGGGAACGCGCCGCTGGCCGTCTCCCAAATCGCGATTGCGGGGGCCAATCCCACTGACTTTGCGCTCACACCGGGACCGAATAGCTGCACTACGTTGCTGCCAGCCGGCGCCAGCTGTTCCCTCTACGTCACATTCACGCCCGCTTCGGCGGCCAGCTTCAGTGCCACGCTCCAGCTGACCGACAACGCGGCCGGTTCGCCGCAGACTTCAGCACTTACGGGCGCAGGTACATCTCCACCTGCTCCCGCCGTAACTTTCGCGCCCAACCCGGTTGTATTTGCAGGCCAGGCGATTGGAGTGACGAGCGGTATAACAACGGTGACACTGACGAACAGTGGCAACGCCACGTTGTCGATCACCGGGATCTCAATTACGGGAACCAATCCGACCGACTTCGCTATGACGGCCGGCAGCACCCCATGCGGCAGTACGCTTGCGGCCGGTGCTTCCTGCAACGTCAATGTGACGTTTACTGCTCCCGCAGCCGGGAGCTTCTCGGCGACGCTGTCTGTGGCGGATAATGCCGCCGGCTCGCCGCAGACGGATGCTCTTTCCGGCAGCGGACTCAATCCGGCGGACTTTAGTGTGAGCGTCACGCCCGCATCGCAGACCGTGCTGCCTGGCGCATCGACAACCTTTGCTGTGACGGTTTCATCGGTCGGCGGGACGTTCACTAATCCTGTCGCGCTGACGGTGAGTGGACTTCCCGCCGGAGCAACAGGCACCTTCTCGTCCCCGAGCGTGACCCCCGGATCGACGGGCGCACCCTCTACGTTGACCGTGCAGACGAGTTCATCGACTCAGCAGACGGCGCGCAATACAGCGTGGCCGCTAGCGGCACCTGTTCTGGCGGCTGTCGGATTGTTCTTTGTCCCAGGCAAACGACGCCGACGGTGGATCGCGCTGGGCGTGCTGTTGCTGGCCTCGCTTGGCACGCTGACGGCGCTGAGCGGCTGCGGTGGCGGATTCAGATTCGTCCAAACCCCGCAAACCTACACGCTGACCGTTACCGGCACAAGCGGCGAAGATGCGCATTCAACCACCGTGCAACTCACGGTCGAGTAAAAGGAAACCACCCATGCGATCAAGGATCAAGACCATATTTGCCCTGCTCCTGGTTATCCCCATCGCCGGAGTCTCCGTCCGCTCCGCTCGAGCACAGGCCGCGCCTCCAACAGGCGCTGCTTCAACCGCTCAGGCGGCGGGTGACAACAAGCCACTGCCGTTCGAGATCGAGGGTGGATACACCTTCTTGATGGCCAATCAGCCTCCGGGCTCATGCGGCTGTTTTGGCATGCAAGGCGGCAATGGCACGTTTGCGTGGGCTATCAAAGACCGCGGCTTTGCGGCGGTTGGAGACGTGGCGGTCGTTAACGCGGGCGCCATTGCCAGCACGGGATATGACCTGACTGTTGTCGCCGTCACTGGTGGGTTGCGCTATCGCGTGCCGGTCAAGAAGATGAGAATTCAACCTTATGGGCAGGCATTGTTTGGGATCGCACACGCATCTGGCACGGGTGCCCAGTACCCCAACCCCGAAGCTAAGAATGCGAGCGCTGCTTTTGCCATGAATGCGGGCGGGGGAGTGGATGTTCCCGTGAGCCCGCGATTCAGCGTGCGTGTGGTTGAGGCCGACTTGCTGATGACGAACTTTGACAATTTGGCGAGTGGGCGGCAGTACAACCTGCGCCTCAGCGTTGGCGCAGTGTTCCACTTCTGAATTTGATTGAGGGCCCGGCGGATTAAGAGCATTCCACCCTAATCGTGCGGTCCCAAGGCCGCATTCATCCTCGAGCCGGTGGCTTCGGCGCGGATTGAATTGCGGTAGGCGATGCTCCGGCTCTTTCGCGCCCGCGAATAGGGTAGACGGCGGAAAACCCGGCAGTGTAGTTTTGGAGAGTCAATTCCGTTCGCGTCCAGGATCCCTTCATGCGCCGCCGAGACTTCGTTCGTTCACTCATCGCTGCTGTCTTTGCCTCTCGAGGCCTGTCGGCGCAGGAAGCCGCGAAACCGCAACTTCCAATCGCCGCGCCTGTTCCATGGACGCTGGGTCTAAACCCGAAGACCCCCATCCCCCACACAACGGTTGCTGAAGGGATTGCCGAGGCAAAGCTGAGTTTCTTTTCCGCGACTCAGATGGAAACACTGAAGCGGCTTTGCGGGATTCTGGTGCCGCCCATTGGCGGCAGGCCGGGCGCGGTGGAGGCTGGGACTCCGCAGTTTCTTGACATGTTGATTGGGCAATCGCCGGAGCCGCGCAGAACGATCTACACGGGCGGCGTTGACTGGCTGGAGGCGGAGGCGCAGAAGAGGTACAAGCTGCCGTTTTCAAAACTCGAAGACGATCAAGCGAGCGCGATGCTGAAGCCGTGGCTGCGCACATGGATGAGCGACCACCCTCCGGTCGAGTCTCATGCCGATTTTGTGAATGTGGCTCACGACGATATTCGCGAGGCAACATTCAACTCAGAAGCATGGGCAGAGGCACCGCCCACAGTCGGGCATGAAGGACCTCCGACAGGCATCTATTGGTCGCCGATCGACCCTGACACTCATGCGACGGGCGAGAATGGAAAGCCGCATGTTGAGGCGGCGAAGGGCGCAGCCGGGATGCCGGTTTATCCGAGATAGGCACGTCAGCCGGGAAATCGACACATTACGCCAGAAACCAATGAGCGGTGGAATACCTAAAAAATGAAGAGCGAAGTTTTCGATGTATTGATTGTCGGGTCGGGACACGCGGGCGGGATGGCGGCGAAGATCCTGACGGAGAAGGGCATCCGTTGCCTGATGTTGAATGCCGGACCTGTGGCGGACGTGAGCAAAGATACGACGCGCACGCCGGCGTATGAGTTGCCGTATCGCGGGTTCACTCCTCCTGGCCGTGTGGAACATGTCTTCCAGGCAAACGAGTTCAATGCGAATGTGTGGGTCGATGAGCAGGAGGTTCCTTACACCTTCGATACAGAGCATCCCTACAACTGGGTGCGGGTGCGCCTCTTCGGAGGTCGATCGCTGTTTTGGTCTCGCCAATCGTTCCGGCTAAGCGACTACGAGTTCAAAGCGAAGTCTCATGACGGGTTTGGCGAGGACTGGCCGATCAGTCTTGCAGATCTCGCGCCATTCTACTCCCGCGTTGAAGAGATCTTTCAAGTGGCCGGCGCACTGGACGGCCCACCGCAGATGCCGGACGGCAACTTCGTCGTCGATGACGATCCGTGGACGCCATCGATGCAGCGGTTTATTGCAGCGGCAACGCCCAAAGGGATACCCGTCTGCAAGCAGAGGCGCGCGATGGGCCGGGATGGCCTGGCCAGCTCGGTGAATCTACTGCTGCCGGATGCGGAGAAGACGGGCAAGCTGACATCGATCGCAAACGCAGTTGTTCGCAAGCTGACTGTGGACAAGAACACTGGCCTGCCCGATGGTTGCATCTTTATCGATCGCCACACTCAGCAGGAGATGAGCGTAAAGGCTCGCGTGGTGGTGCTGGCGGCTGGGACGCTTGAGAGTACGCGCCTTCTGTTGAACTCGGGACTGGCGAATTCGAGCGGACTGGTCGGGCATTATTTGATGGACCAGATTTACGGAGCCGGCCTGGTCTGTTCTGTGCCAGAAGCGCGTGGAGGAAAAGGGAAGGGAATCATGGGCGGCGCGGCAATTGTTCCGCGATTCCGAAACATATCGACAAAATCTGACAAGTTCTTGCGCGGCTACGCATTCAACGTCACCAGCAGCACAGGAGGCGTGGGGGCGCGAAACTTTGCGGCCTTCGGCGCGGAGCTGTAACAAAAAATGGAGGAGTACCACGGCAGCTCGTTCCATATGGGGATTATGGGCGAGGTGCTCGGACGCAAGGAAAACCATGTACGCATCAACCCTGCCAAGGTGGATGCGTGGGGGATTCCGGTGCTTCACGTCGAGACCAAATACACAGACAACGAATACAACATGGCGAAGGACGCAGTGGAAACAGCGACCGAGGTGGTTGAGTCGGCGGGCTTTGAAGTGCTCTCAAAGAATGAAGCGCCCAACCCGCCGGGCTACAGCATTCATGAAGTTGGAACCTGCCGCATGGGCGATGACCCGAAGACGAGCGTGCTGAACAAATGGTCGCAGAGCCACGACCACAAGAACCTGTTCGTGGTGGATGGAGCGGGATTTACGAGCGCGGGCTGGCAGAATCCGACCATGACGATCCTGTCTCTCTCGATGCGCGCTTCGGAGCACCTTGCGGAAGAGATGCGAAAACTGAATCTTTAGGCGAATCTTCTAAGCAATCGGGCATTATTCGAAGCCAGCATTGGAAGGCTCAGTCAGACTTTGCGGGCGCCTTCATGCCGGCCTTGCGCGCTTCAGACAATCCGATTGCGATGGCTTGCTTTCGGTTTGTGACCTTCTGGCCGCTGCCGCTCCTCAGCGTGCCATCTTTCATGGCTCTCAATTCGGTTTCGACTTTCCTGCTTGCTGCTTCGCTATACTTCCGCGGTGCTTTTTTGGTTGCCATTGGACTCCCTCCCTTTCAGTCAGATGAAGGAACTAAGCGCGATGGTTGTATTAAGGCCCTACTGGCAGTTTGCAGTGAAGCAGAGGTTCTTGCTGAAGAACGGCATTACGTGATTCTGGAAACGGTCAGCGACGGCGCTGGTGTGGGTGCCGTGGTACAGCTCAAGACTGTTCGCGATTCCATAATTGTCCAAGATGTCATGGAGCTTTGCGGTATCGATGCGCAGACCGTCCTGGTCGCCGACATCAATCGAGATCGCATGGTACTCACGCAAGTTGCCGATGTACTGATCGATGAAAGCGAGCGGCGCATTGGCCGCCCAACGGGCCAGAACATCGGGCTGGGCAACACCGTCCTTTGTGGGAAGGTCAAGGTAGAGCGGGGGATTCTTCGGATCGGGTGACCAAGCCGCCGCGGTAGCGAGCTGAGCGCGCTCGAAGAAGGAAAGCTTTGCCGAGTCGTCTGCGTTCTTGACCGCCAGGAGCTTCTTCTCAAGTTCAATGTTGGGCGGGCCGGCAGGGCGGGCCGACATGCAACACGGGCTCATAATGTATAAGCTGCCGAAGACATCCGCATGCTTCATCCCGATGCGAGAGGCCCCGTAGCCGCCCATGGAATGACCCACGAGACCGCGGCTCGCCCGCTTGGGAATGGTGCGATAGTGAGCGTCGATGTAGGAGACCAGGTCGTGGGCGATGAAGTTTTCAAAATCGCCGGTAGTCACCGAACTGGAATACATTGAACCGTTGTGCATCGTCTTCGAGTCGGGGAGGACGACGATGAACTCGTTGGCGCCCTGCGCGAAGGCCCCCTCAATGGTCTGCGGCACGTGAATCTCGTGGGTCCACTGCTCGGCGCCGATTGAGTAGCCGTGGAGCGCGTAGACAACTGGGTAGCGGCGATGCGTTTGCTTGTTGTAGCTGGGGGGAAGAAAGACGATCACGTCGCGATCCACCGCGTCGCCTTCGAGATTTCCTTCAAGCGAGACGCCGTGAACTTTGATGTGGTCTACCGTGACGGGCTTTGCGCCCTCGATCACTGGAGGCACAATCGTCTCCACTTGTGCGGCCACGAATTGGCTAGGTAAGAACGAAAGTGCGATGAGCGTGGCAAAGGTGAGTTGAGTTTTCTTCATGCGAGTACCTCTCTTGAGTAGAGCTTGATCTCCTGGTCGCTTCATTTCGCCGGAAAGGAATAGATGCTTACGCTGAATGGAGGAGATACGATGGTCTCCGGGATCGATGCGAGGCCGGATTCGTCAATCACGACTCCTGGCTTCTGTCCGACTGCTACGACAGCATCCACAGTCTTCGGCGCCATCTGCCACAACTTTCCGGGGGCAACCATTGCAGCGCCGTCGATCTTGAGTTGCATGCTGTGTTCGCTATCAGAAGGATTCAGGACGGCAATCGTAAGAAACTTGCGATCTTCGCTCCAGGCAGCGCTCACGTCGAGCGGGTACGTGTCGCTTCCAGGATTCACCGCCGGCTGATCGCCTCCTGCGGGGAAGGTCGGATTCGGCTGAGGCGAGTTACCGGAGACTTCAACCGGAATTACGCCGAAATGATCGCGGTACATCTTGAACAGGAGCCCCGTCGGGTTCAAAGTTGCATCTGTTCGAGTTTGGCTCATCATGGCGGTCGCAAAAGTGAATGCGCCAAGTTGAAACAGGTCGGAGTGACGGAACATCTCGTGAAAGGCCCATGCATAGGCCGGGACGACTTTGTAGGAGTTCGGCCCACCGCCCATGTATGCCCACTCGTCGATTGCGATGGGAACCGGCTTTGCACGCAAGGCCGGGATTCTCTTCAGGTACTCCTGGTAGTGCTCGTACTTGACGCGTACCTGTGTTGCAGGCGCGCGTTCCCATTCGATCAATGACTGCGGACCGATGTTTACTTTCTTCTCCAACTTCAGATCGGTGTGCATGTCGCTCGACGAGTAGTAGTGCTCACTCAGCATGTCGACGTTATCGAGACAGTGCGCGAGCATGTGCCCACTCCAGTCCGCTGTCGAAAGATAGTCCGGCACGAACTTTCCACCGATGCGCTTTGACTGGTTTGCGCCTGTCATTACGTCGGGCATTGCGCCGCCGGCGATGAGCTTGATTGACGGATCAACCCGCCGCATGGCCTTGGCAAAGAGATTGTGCTTAAGCTCAAACTGCTCGATGGACATTGAACCCATCTGGTAATCGCCCCATGGCTCGTTGCCAATGCCCCAGAGTTTTACGTTATAAGGCTGGGGATGGCCATTTGCAGCGCGCCATTTTCCCATTGGGGTAGTGGTGGCACCATTCGTGTATTCCACCAGTTCGCGAGCGGACCAGGCGTCGCCGAAGCCGGCATTCACAGTGATGTACGGATCGACGCCGAGCAGACGGCAAAGGGTGAGGAACTCATCTGTGCCCACATCGTTGGGCTGGACCGCATGCCAAACCGGGTCATAGATCGGCGGCCGCCTGTCGCGCTTGCCAACGCCGTAGCGCCACTCGTATGCGGAGACGAAGTTGCCGCCCGGGAAGCGGTATACACCGGAGTGCAACTGCTTGAGAGCGGTGATTACTTCGGACCGGAAGCCCTCGATGTTGTCCGACGGCATGAGAGAAATCGTGCCGACGTGAAGATTGCCGTTGCCGGTGGCAGTGATCTCGAGTTGGGCTTCTTCTGTGTCTGTGCCGGCGGAGAAATGCAGCGGAAATTTGCGGTATTGCGAACCGAGAGACCGAATCGTGGCGGTTTGACGTTCGCCGGGGTTGCTGCCCCAAATCAAAGCCACTTTCACAACTGCTGATGGGCTGCCGGCGAGAACAATGCGGCCTGTGTAAGCCTTGCCCTTGCGGAGCGCCAGCCCGCTTTGCAAGATTCCATGGGGCTCTACGCTGAGTTGGATCGATGGTGTGTGGTCTCCAGTGTAGGGATTCTCAGTGTCCATAAAGACGACTTCGTCGCCGCCGATCGGGGTCCAGCGACGGGGCGATCCTCGGCGACGCCATGCGGGCACGGGGGGCGCTTCTGGAGCTTTCGTGGTGATGGGGTTGAAGAACTTGCGGTCCTCCAGCATCTCTGCCCACACACCCTCATTGACAATGTTTCCTCCGTGCTCGAGGAATTGCCCGTAGATGTATTTCGAGATGGGAGGTCCGGTCTTTGCCGCGCTAATAACCACTTGAATGGGCTGTTGCGCGATCGCCGGGAGAATCAGGAGAAGAGAAGTCATGAGTGCGTAGCGAACAGAGTGGAGAATCTTGCGCTGCATGAGGGTCTCCCGTGAAGCTGCGGTTTGCGATGTTCTTGGGCCGTTTGGCATAAGGGTACTGTTGCAAGAAGAACCGAAGCCGGGGTTTTGGGTAAACGTTCTCTGGACTGGGAATATACAGCCTGGAATCGGCAATTGACAACCGAGTAAATCGCTTTATTCCGTTAGCTGGTCTCAGCGGGGTTTGGGTGATTTGCGGGCCAATCGCCCGAGGTAAGGGAGTTGTGGCAGAGTTGTGTGTTGAGGTTTGAGGCCAATTGGATGAAAATGTCGCGGGTTTTGGTTGTTGCCTCCTGCGTGCTGGGGGCGTCGGGATTCGGCAGTGCGCAAGCAAATTCGGACGGGCAGCAGGCTCAAGGGCGAGGCGGCGAAGTCAGTTGGAGCTTTGACGCAGGCTCTGACGACGCGTTGCAACAGTCCCTTGCGAAATCAGGTGACGCGTTGAAGGGGTCTTGGCGGTTAGTGCCCGGAGTGACGGGCCAGGCGCTGGAGTTCGATGGGTACACGACAGGAATCACTCGGGAAGGGAAGAATGTTCCTTCACTTGGCGACGCCTTCTCCGTTTCTGCGTGGGTGGCTCTGAACAACTATCCATGGAACTGGGTTCCGATCATCGATCAAAGTGAGTTTCAACAGGTGGGTTTCTCGCTGGGGATCGATGCGTTCGGGCACGTTGGATTGAGCGCGTCGTTCGATGGGGTCTGGAAGCAGGTGGTGAGTGCGGAGAAGCTTCCGCTCAAGAAGTGGGTTCATGTGACGGGGACGTTCCAGCGCGGCACGGGGATAACGATTCTGATCGATGGGAAGCCTGCGGGGCATTTGGAGACGACGGGGAGCTTCTGGCAGGCGAAGAATGCTTCGCTTGTGATTGGACGGGTGCGCAACCCGATCAATTCCTTTCCGGCGTGGATCAGCCATCCGCAGGATTTGATCGAATACTCGTTTGATGGCGACCTGGACGATGTAATGTTGCTGGATCATGCGATCCCGGCAGACGAGGTTCGAGCGCAGATTGCGAGCGCCGCGAAGCCAGCCGGGGAGGTGATTCCGTGGGCTGTGCTGCCCGCGGGTCCGCCGGGAGCGGGGCCCTTTGGCGCAATGTATGCGAGCCTGGGCTATTCTCCGTCGTGGGATCGGATGAGGCGGCTGGGACCAGAGTCGGACGTCGTGGTGCGCTTTGATAAGTCACCCATGCGGCTGGTCTTCTGGCAGGGGACCAACTACATCCCAGCGTGGGTGACGGAGAACGGTAAGTGGTACACCGACGAGTTTCTCGAGACCTGGGGCGATGGATGTGGAGGGGCGGGCGACTGCGAACCAATGTCGGATAAGCAGAGCCGCTACTCGCATGTGAGTGTGCTGGCGTCGTCGGACGCGCGGGCGGTCGTTCATTGGCGGTATGCGCTGGCCGAGGCGCGCAACTACGAGGGTGCGAATCCAGATCCACGGTCGGGGTGGTTCGATTGGGCCGATGAGTATTGGACGGTCTATCCAGATGGGACGGCGGTGCGCAAGCAGGTGCTGTGGAGTTCGGCGCTAGATAAGCCGCATGAGTGGCAAGAAACGATCGCCATCAACGGGCCGGGACAGCGCCCGGAAGACAACATTGAGGCGGATGCGCTGACGCTTGAGAATATGGCCGGCGAGACGATGACATACCACTGGGAGCCGAAGACGGACGGTTCGTTTTCGCTGCCCAACGGGCCGGCGAAGCTTGACCGGCCGAGCAACGCGAATATCCAGATCGTGCACCTGAAATCTGCGCAGAATCCGTTCGAGATCGTGTGGCCGCGGGGAGTGTCATTCGATACCTACAACGGCGAGCCGAGCTATTCAATGTTTGAGTGGTGGAATCACTGGCCGGTTGCGCAGGTGGGATCGAGCGGGCGGCCTGCGATTGCGGCAGATCGCGCGTCGCATTCCTCGTTGTCGCACATGTATTGGGAACCGTATGCGCGAACCGCTGAGAGTATGACCAAGCTGTTGCTTTGCGGTCTGGTGGCGAGGGATGGCGCGGCGAAGCGGCTGGTGCCGCTTGCGAAGTCATGGATTTCACCGCCCGAAACAAAGCTGAGTGTGCCCGGCGAGGGAACGGTGGAATACGACCCTGCGCAGCGGGCGTTTGTTTTGCATCGCAAAGCTGATGCGGTGCGCGGACCGTTCACAGTGATGATCGAGAGCTCTGCAGATCGACCGCTGGTCAATCCGGCATTTGTGATCGATGCCGAAGTTTTGCCGACGAAGGTTCGGGTCTGGATGGACGGCAAAGAGGCGCAGGTCCGTGTCCGCATGGGGATGGAGCATCATCTTGAAGGCGACCAGGCGGTGATCTTTCTTGAGATGACAGCAACCGCGCCCGCGGAGATTCAGATTGAGGAAACGGCGCGGCATTAAATTGAGCCGAACAGGAATGACCTGGTGCGTTTCAAATCCTGGGTCGAGACGGGTGAAGAAACGGCAACGTTGCCGCCGAATTCCTCCCAGGCGCAGCCCTCCTCGGCCATTCCGGCGTCCTCTTGCGCAAACGCACCTGAGCCCGCGTGGTAGATTGTGGTCAGCGATGGATAAGCGCGAAGAAGCCGGGGAGATCACGCTGCTTTTGGATAGCTGGGGCCGCGGTGAGCCGGGAGCGATGGATCAGTTGCTCCCGCTGGTTTACGATCAGCTTCACCGCCTGGCGCAATCCATGTTGCGCAACGAGCGCATGGACCACACGCTGCAGGGCACGGCGCTGGTGAATGAAGTTTTCGGCCAGCTGCTGAAGTTGCGCAAGGTTACGGTGAAAGATCGCGCGCACTTCTACACTTTCTCAGCGAAGCTGATGCGGCGGCTGCTTGTGGATCATGCGCGGCGCGTGAATGCAGCCAAGCGGGGAGCATTCCTGACGCGGGTTCCGCTGGAAGCAGAGCTCGCGTGGGTCACCCCCGTCGATGAGAGCTCGATCGATCTTTCGCGGGCACTCGATGAACTTGGGGAGCTCAATCCCGTGAAGGCGCAGGCCGTGGAGCTGCGCTATTTTCTTGGGTGCACGGTGGACGAGGCGGCCACGCTGCTTTCGGTTTCCCCATCGAGTATCGATCGCGACATCCGATTTTCGCTGGCCTGGCTGCACGAACGGCTGCATCCGGTGCAGTGACGCATTTCCAGGCGCGTTTGCGCCGTACATCTTATGAGCCCTCATTCGCAGGAGTACTTCGCGCGGCTGGATCGCCTGTTTCAGGAGGCGGTCGAGCTTCCCGCTGGGGAGGCGCGGGAAGCTTTTCTGCTTACGTCGAAAAGCGTCGATCCGGAGCTTGTTGAAGATGTCTGCAGGCTTCTGGAACGGGACGAGATTGTGCAGCAGGCGGCGCAGACGACAACGCAGGCGCTTCCACGCTTCGGTGCTTATCACGCGCGCGAGGTAATCGGCCGGGGCGGCATGGGCACGGTCTACCGGGCCACGCGCGAAGACGGCGAGGTCACGATGGAGGTCGCGGTCAAGTCGATCTCGTCGCCCATCTGGTCGTCGGTCCTGGGGGAACGGCTGCGGCGGGAGCGGCAGATTCTGGCGCAGTTGAGGCACCCGCATATCGCGGTCTTTCTGGATGGGGGCCTTGGCGAGGATGGTCTGCCGTTTCTGGTGATGGAACTCGTCGATGGGCAACCGATCGATGCCTATTGCGATGCTGAGAAGTTGCCGCTGCGGCGGCGCCTGGAGATTTTTCTCAAGGTGTGCGCGGCGGTGGACTTCGCCCACCGGCAGCTGATTGTGCATCGCGACATCAAGCCAAGCAATCTGCTGGTCACGGCGGCGGGCGAACCGAAGCTGCTGGATTTCGGGCTGGCGCGGTCAGTGGAGCTGACCGCGACAAAGCAGGACAATCCCACGCTGTTTTTTACGCCGCTTTACTCCAGTCCGGAAGTGCTTCGAGGCAAGGCGGCAGCGGTTACGGACGACGTATATTCGCTCGGGATCCTGCTCTATAGACTTTTGATTGGCGCAAGACCCTTCAATTCGGAAGGCACTACGCCTGCGGAGATTGTGGATTCGGTGCTGCACTCAGAGCCGCGCAGGGCGAGCGTGGTTCTGCGGGGAATGGAGCCGACAGAGGCCGCGAAGGTAGCCGACGCGCGTGGCGAGACTGCAGGCAATCTGCGTCGGATGCTTGAGGGAGATCTGGACGCGATCGCGCTCCGATCAGTGGCTGCGGTGGCAACGGAACGCTATGCGTCGGTGGCGGCGTTTGCCGAAGACGTGTCAAGTTATCTGGAAGGACGCGCGGTACGGGCAGTGGCAGGAGGGTGGCTTTATAGGACGCGGAAATTTGTGAACCGGTACAAGGTTCCTGTGGCCGCGGCAGTGGTGGTGGTTGTATCGCTATCGGCCGGCGTGGTGGCCACACTGCTTGAGGCGCGTGAAGCGCGAATCCAGCGCGCAGCAGCCGAACGAAGATTCCAGGACGCGCGCGGTTTGATCCGCTACATGATGTTCGAGCTGCAGAACTCCATCCAGAAGCTGCCGGGGTCAACTCCGATCAAGGCGGATATGGTGAAGCACTCGCTCGATTATCTCGATCAGATTGCCGCCGAGAAGTCGACTGACGACTCCTTGCGCGTGGATACGGCCGAAGGCTATACGGAGCTTGCGGATGTGCTCGGCCATCCGCTCAGGCCCAACCTCGGGCAGGCGGCGCAGGCACGCGAGATTTATGGGAAGGCTATCGCACTGCTCGAGCCTGTGGTCGCGCGTGATCCTCAGGATCAGCGCGCCCGCCGAGCGCTTGCGCGTGCTCGCCTGATGCTGGGCATGAGCCTCATCTTCTATCACAAGTGGGACCAAGGTGGAAAGTTTGTGGAGAGCGCCGCGGGCGATTTGGTGAAGATGGCAGATGCCGCACCGCAAGACTTCGAGATGCAGCGTGCGGCCTCCGATGCACTTGAATCTTTGGGCGTTGCAAAGAGCCAGCCAGACGGCTACACATCGGGCGGACACGAAGACGCGGCCATCGATTTAAAGAAGTCCATCGACTATGCGAACGCTGCACTGCGACTCAAGCCTGGCGATCCGGAAACGGTCTCTCAACTCGCCACGAGCTTTAATCGGCTGGCGCTGCTGACACAGACGCACGACCGTCCGGCCGCCGCGGCATATTTTTCCCAAGCCATCGCCGTGCTCGATCAACTACCAGAGGCAGAGAAGCAAAGCGCGCCGATTCGCAGCAGGAGAGCACAAGTGCTGCTCGGTATGGGCTGGAATCTGGGCAGCAAGGGTGAGTTTGACGCAGGCATTGCAGCCATCAACGACGCGCGCACAATGATGGAACAGCTCGCGAAAGAAGATCCGCAGAATCGCATCTATCCACAAGCTCGCGCAAGCATCTATCGCAATCTCGGCGTGATCGAAGACTATTCCGGACGCACTGCGGAGGCGCTGACGGCCTATAAGACAGCGATTTCTATCTACGAGCAGATGCTGGCGGCAAACGGAAATAACCCCTACTTTAGCACGACACTTGCAGACGTTCAGGCAAATGCGGCGCTGCTAAGCCTGAAGCTGGGGCACCATGCGGAAGCCGAAAAGCTGATTGGTGCAGGCCTGCCGGTGCTGAAGCAGACGGCGATGCAAAAGGACGCGAGCGCCTCGGAGTTGAACCTTGCGGCGCGCTTCATGACCAAAGAGGAGTTCCCCGAATTCTGCGATGCTCACCTGGGGCTGGAACTCGCGCAGCAGGCGAACAAGGCCGGGAATGGCAAAGATTATGTGGTTCTTGAAACGCTGGGCCAGGCCTATTGGATCAATCGCGACCGGCAGAATGCGGTCAGCTCAATCGAACAGGCTCTCTCGCTGATCGAAGTGCCTAAGACGGGAAGCCAACCTTCCCGGGTGCGGCGAGTATTTGAAGCGACTCTCAAAGGCTACCAATCAGACAAGCTATCAAGCGGCTGCCCAGCCGTGACCAAACCCTGAGCGGCGCCGCTCACCGATTGCCAAGCCGGAATACTATGCCTGCTCCGATGCGGATGTTGTTCTGGTGGTTGTTGGAGCCGTTGTCGAAGGTAGTGAGCAGGTAGTCGGCCTCGACGAGTCGGATCGCGAACCGGGGACCGGCGCGAAGATCGAGGCCGCCGCCCATATTTGTTGCAAAGGCTGCGCCGGCGTTGGCCGAGCCGGGATTCGGCCCCTGGACCAGGGTTCCACTAGAGTGGGCGAGTCCGATGAGCACCTGGCCGAAGGGCTGCCAGGCTGAGTGGCCAATGTGAGGAAGATAGCGTCCTCCGGCGGTGTAGGTGCTCAGGGTGAGGCTGTTGCCAGTGTTGGAAGCGGAGCCGGCATGAACCACATTGATGTCTCCGGCGAGGGCGAACCTCCCCGATCCGAGCGGCCATGCAAAAGTGGCGTTGCCGCCGTTGAGCGAAAAGCAGCCGCAGCCGCCCGGAGGCACGTTGCTGTGCACGTAGGCGTAGCCCAGTGCCAGCTCAGGGCGAGGCGCGTCTTGCTGCGCAGGTGTGGCCTGTGCCAGAGAAGCAGCGGGCAGAGCGGAGACCGCGGCGATGGCCAGCAACAGAACGATATGGGAGTTACTCGTGAGTCGCATGTTAGTCTCCTTTATTCGACTGTGAGCTGGACGGTGGTTGTTTGGACTTCTGTTCCGCTGGTTCCGGTGACGGTGATGGTGTAGGACTGCGGCGCAGCTGTGAGCCCGAAGCCGCCACCGCACGCGGTGAGGCCTGTGAACGCGCCCAGAGAGGCGATCAGCAGCAAAGCCATCGTGATCCAGCGGCGGTGACGTCTACCCGGCACAAGGCACAGGCCGATAAGTGCGAGAGCCGAAGTGGCGAAGGGCCAGGTCGAGTTATGGCTGGAGTTATGGCGAGTTACAGCTGCTGTGTTGGCGGCCCCGGTCTGAATGCTGAGCGTAGAGTTAGCCGACGAACTGCCCGGCGTAACGGAGGCTGGCGTGAATGTAGCGATGGCGCCGGCAGGAAGTCCGCTGGCCATGAGAGCGACAGCGTTGGAGAACGTGCCGTTCTGCGCGGTGGCTGTGATGGTGAACTGCGCAGTGCCGCCGGGTTGAATGGTCTGCGGCGCTGTGGGCGAACTGAGAGTGAAGGTTGGAAGTGGGGTTCCAGTTCCGGTCAGGCTCGCGGTCTGCGGCGATCCGGCCGCGTTGTCGGCAACGGAGAGCGTGGCCGAGAAAGTCGTCGCGGATGCAGGAGTGAAGGTGACATAGATGAAGCAATTCGCGCCAGGGGCCAGCGTGGTTCCGCAGGCGCTCTCGCCGGTGGCGATTGCGAAGTCGGTCGGGTTGGTTCCAGTGATGGTGATGCCGGTGATGTTCAGCGTAGCGTTGCCGGAGTTAGTGAGCGTGGCGCTCTGCGCAGCGCTGGTGGTTCCTACGGTGGCCGTAAATGTGAGCGGGGATACGGACGACAACCCGGCTACTGGAGTCGAGTTAGCCGCAGCGCCAAAGATCGCGGTTACGCTCTCGGGCGCGTTCATGGTCACGGTGGTTGATGCGCTATTAGCGCTGGCCACGCTGCCGGTCCAGTTCGTGAAGGAGAAGCCGGCGTTCGCCGTGGCCGTAAGGTTAACCACGGTTCCTGGCGCATAGAAAGTGCCGGTGGCTGGGGTTACGATTCCGTCGGCAGAAGGGCTGGCGGCAGTGGTCAATTGATAGGCCGTTGCAGTGAAGGTGGCGGTGTAGGTCGTGGTGGTGGACGAGGCAGTTACCGAGTGCGACAGGGCCCCGCCGTCGGACCAGGCAGAGAATGAGTCTTGTGTGCCGGCAAGAGTCTGCGGCGTGGTTGTTGCGAGGGTGTGGCTGGCGCCGACGGTCCAGGTTAGAGTCTGCGTAGCGGAGTAGCTTGTTCCATCCACACTGAATGAGAGCCCGGCTGGATTAGTGCCGACTGTTACCTGCACGGTTGCTGCTGTAACGGTAACCGTGTTCGATCCCGTCGCGGAGTTATACGTTGTTGAGCTCGAGGAGTCGGGCGTGTAAGTGGCCGTCAGCGTGTCCGCGCCTACTCCCAGCGATCCGGCTGGAACGTTGATGGTGGCGCTACCGCCGCTGAGAGTAACTGCTCCAGATGAGTAAGTCCCGCTGGTCAGAGTTACGGAGCCGGTCGGCGTCGGATTACCGTTTCCGCCGCTGAGAGCGACCGTCACCGATAATGCCTGCGCCGTTGTGACGCTGGATGGGGACGGCGTTACTGTCACCGTTGGCGTGATCAACGCCGGGGAGGTCACCGCGACCGTATTCGATCCCGTCGCCGATGTGTACGTGGCGGAGCTGGCGGCGTCAGGCGTGTAGTTTGCCGTCAACGTGTCGGTGCCCTTGGCAAGCGACCCGCCTGGAATGTTGATGGTCGCGCTGCCGCTGCTGAGGGTCACTGCGCCTGATGAATAGGTGCCGCTTGTCAGTGTGACCGAGCCGGTTGGCGTTGGCGTGCCGCTGACAGTTACCGTCACCGTAGTTCCCTGCGCGGTTGTAATACTGGCAGGCGAGGGAGTTACCGTCACGGTGGGCGCGGTCGCGGCCGAGGTCACCGTTACCGTGTTCGAACCGGTGGCCGATGAGTATGTGGCGGAGCTGGCGGCGTCAGGCGTGTAGCTTGCCGTGAGCGTGTCGGTGCCCTTGGCAAGCGATCCGGCTGGAATGTTGATGGTGGCGCTGCCGGCGCTGAGAGTGACCGCTCCCGACGAATAGCTGCCGCTGGTCAACGTCACCGAGCCAGTTGGCGTTGGCGTACCGCCGACGGTTACCGTCACCGATAACGCCTGAGCCGTTGTGATGCTTGCTGGCGAAGGAGTTACCGTCACGGTCGGCGCGGTTGCGGCCGAGGTCACCGTCACCGTGTTCGAGCCCGTGGCCGATGAGTATGTGGCGGAGCTGGCGGCGTCAGGCGTGTAGCTTGCCGTGAGCGTGTCGGTGCCCTTCGCCAGCGACCCTGCTGGAATGTTGATGGTGGCGCTGCCGCTGCTGAGGGTGATCGCGCCAGATGAATACGTTCCGCTGGTCAATGTTACCGAGCCGGTTGGCGTTGGCGTGCCGCTGACAGTTACCGTCACCGAAGTTCCCTGCGCCGTCGTGATGCTGGCTGGAGACGGAGTAACCGTGACCGTTGGCGTGGTTGCGGCCCCCGAGGTGACGTTGAAGGTCACGGCGTTCGATGTTCCGCCCCCCGGCGCAGAATTCGTGACCGTGACCGGGGGAGTTCCGACGCTGGCCACGTCGGTTGCCAAAATCGCAGCAGTCAATTGAGTGGCACTAACATACGTCGTTGTCCGCGCGTTGCCGTTGAAGTTCACCACCGAGCCGTTGATGAAGCCCGATCCATTCACGGTAAGAGTGAAGGCACCTGAGCCTGCCGTAGCTCCCGTCGGCGATAGCGTCGTGATCGCAGGAACGGGATTTGAAGTCAACGTGCCGTCCTGATAAATGGTGAATGGCACGCAGCCGGCGGTGATGGTGAGCGTGCGCGGCGCACCGGGATTCGGCGCAACAGTATAATTCACAGGCCCATGGCCCGTGCCCGAGGTACTGGCGGTGAGAGTGACGGAGTCTGGATCGTTGGAGGACGCGACCCATTTGCAACCTGTAAATGAAGGGTTCACGGCGAAGAGACCTGATTCTCCAGATGCGGGGATCTCGATCGAGGGTGGATTCGTGCTGGACGGAGGCTGATACGACGTCTGACTCAGGATGAAGGTGCAGGCGAACGCGGACGCCTGATTCACCGTGAATACGGCAGCCCCGCCGCTGGGATTAGCAACGGTGATCGTGGGTGTCTGCGGACCACCGGTATTCGCCGGGACGGAGTAGCTCACCGTCCCGTTGCCCGTGCCCGAAGCGCCGGAGGTAACGGATACGAGCGAAGTGTTGCTTGAGGCCGCGGTCCATGTGCAGCTCGGCGACGAGGGCGTCACACCAAACGACCCAGTGCCGCCGCTCCCTTCCAGGTTCGCGGAGTTCGCGCTGAGCGTGAAATAGCAGCTCGGCGCCTGCTGATTGATCTGGAACGGCTCACCGCCAACCAGAATGTATCCCGTCTGCGCTGCGCCGGTGTTGGGACCAACGGTGTAATTGAGAACCGCGTTCCCTGTCGGCGATGCGTAGTCGCCGTTGGGCATGGTGATCCAAGGCGAATCCGGGGCCGCATCGTAGGCGCAACTGGATGACGTGGCCGTCACCGCGACGGTGCCCGTTGCACCGGCGGAGGAGATGGTCACCGAGGCCGGATCGAGTGCATAGTCGCATGTGGATCCGCCGGGCTGAGTGAACGGGAACACCTGGCCTGCCACGGTAACGCTGCCGCTGCGCGATGCCGCTCCGGTATTCGGTGCGACGTTGATGTCGACGCCGGTGAAATAACCAACGTAGCCCGGACCTTGCAGAGGGTAGTACTCCACGATCGTCGCCCAGGGAACCGAGGACGTGGCGGTCCAGGGGCAGGTGGCGATGTCAGAGGAGACACTGACGTCGGCAGGCTCATCGTCGGTGCCGTCGGCCGTAACTTGTGAGAGCGGGTTGAATCCGTCAATCACTGTGAAGCTGCAGGCCGACTCAATGGTAAATTGCGCCGTTGCGGTGTTGCCTGGGTTGCCGCCTGAGCCAGGATTCGTCACTGAAACCGTGGCCATTCCGGCGGTTGTGAGCAGAGACGCGGGCACCTGAACTTCCAGATCGGAGCAAAGAGTGTCATCGATGCAGACCTGGTTATCGAGGACGCCCTGGATGGGAAGCGTTGTCCCGTTGAATGTCACCGCCGTATCTGCGAAGAGGTAGTCTCCGCTAATGTTGAGCAACACGCCACCAGGAGTGTTGACCAGCGCGGCCGCGGGATTCAAGCCGAGAAAAAGGATGCCGGAACTCGTCGCGTTCTCTGTCACGCTGGCCGTATTGTTGCTCAGGTTGGGATCGGGCTGCGTCGCACTGACGGAAACGGTATTGGTGATGCTTCCGGCCGCGACCACCTGGATGGGAATGGCGATGCTCGCTGTTACCCCCACCGCCATCGTGCCCA
This sequence comes from uncultured Acidobacteriaceae bacterium, assembly GCA_963783065.1. Taxonomy (GTDB): domain Bacteria; phylum Acidobacteriota; class Terriglobia; order Terriglobales; family Acidobacteriaceae; genus Telmatobacter. The sequence continues at coordinate 272,139 of CAWAMG010000001.1, forward strand.
GATTGCAGGTCACCGTATTGGCGCTCACCGTGCAACTGCCCAGTGACGTTGTGACCGGGCTTTGGCATGAGCCTACGTCGCAATACTCCGAGCTGATCACGAGCTGCGGCGGCAACGGGTCCGTGAGCACCACATTGCTGGCGGTCAACGGTCCGTTATTCGTCACCGCGGCGGTGTAGTATTCCCCGCCCAGATCCGGTCCGACCTCGAGTACATTCTCGTAGGTTCCTGTCAGGGTCACGCTCATGTCCGCATCGTTCGGGTTGACCGGTTTGTTCACGGCCACGTTGCAATTGGCGCCCGTCGTCACGGTGGTGTTGCCGAGATAGGTTTGCCCCTGGCCGTAACCGGAGGGATCGGCGGTAGTGCTCGAGAAGAACTCGAGTGTGTATGTTGTGTTTGGTAGGCTATTGAACGATCCCAGCAGGCTCAGAATGTCTCCACTGGTTGACGCCGGCACGGCGTTGGAGAACTCCGAGGTGTTGCTATTCGGATCGGTCGCAGTTGCGCTAATGAAGGCTGTACCTGTTCCCGCTGTCAGCACGGGCGCATTCTGGGAGTTATTCGGCCCGGTAACAGTTGACTGGCAGTTGGAGTTGATGCTTGTGCCCAGGCCGCCGAGGTTGATGCCGAGCGCACCATTTCCGAATATGGAGTTCTCGCTGATCAGGTTCTGGCTGCCGCTGTTGATTCGCACGCCCGTGCCGCCATTCGAAAGGATGGTGTTGCCGACGGTGTTGTTTGCAATTCCCTGACCCGGATTCGCCGTAGCGGGATCGATCAGCACGCCATTGACCGCGTTGTTGGCGATCAGATTGCCGGAGCCAGGATCTATGCCTCCTATTGTGTTATTGGTCGCGCCCTCGTTGAGGTAGATTCCGTTTCCGGCATTCGGCATGGCAACGGCGCCAGTCACATCGGTGCCGATGTAATTGCCCTGGATAACGCTGCCGTCGAACTGCGGGCCAGCATCCGGTACCTGGCTCGTGCCGGAGATTTCAATGCCGTCTCCGCCATTGTTTGAAATGAGGTTGCCCGCGCCGGGCACCGATCCGCCGATGGTGTTCAGGATCGCGGGAATTGTGGTCACTTTGTCTCCACTGATGTATCCCTGTTCGCCGTTGCCCAAAGGCTTGCTTCCGGTGATGTCTGTCCCGATGTAATTCCCCTGGATGATATTCAGATATGAATTATCGAAGATATACACGCCATATTCATTGCCTGAGATGATGTTGCGCGCGGCCGGAGTGGTGCCACCGATGGTCATGTCGTAGGCGTTCGACGTAATTCCAACTCCTTTCGAATTGGCGAAACCAAGGCCTCGCGTACCGGTTACATCGGTGCCGATAAGATTTCCCTGCACCAGCGAATCGAAGGCTATGCCGCCGTCGGTGATGTCGTTGATATCGACATTGTTCTCGCTGCCTGAGATTACGTTGCCCGCTCCCAGCAGCGTGCCGCCGATGGTGACCGTGGGGCAATTCAGGTCGGCGCCGTTAAATTGATTAGGCAAAAGACTTCCGCCCGTGCTGTCGGTTCCAATGAAGTTGCCCTGCAACTGGCCCAGGTAACCATCATCGAAGCCAACACCTGAAGAATTGGCGGAGATGACATTCCTTGCCTGCGGCGTAGTTCCGCCCACGACATTGCCCGCCCCTATTGGGCCTATCGGACCGTTTGTGACGAGAATCCCAAAGAAGTTTCCCTCCGCGACCTTCCCGGTGGGATCGGTTCCCACGTAGTTTCCCTCGATGAAGTCCCCCATTCCATAGGCCAGGAATCCTTCGCCTCCAAGGGCAACGCCACCTGAAAGCTCATAATTATTCCAGCCTGTGAAATCGAGACCCCGATAGACCGAACCGTAGTCCGCGGCATAGATGCCGATGCCGCCGGGGACCGTCGCCGAACTGCCGTCGATCTGGATCAGGATTATGGCATTATCCCCGTTGGTGAGTGTATTGGGGCTGGCGCCGGGTTGCGTGTAGCCATCGATGGTGACTGTGGCGAAGTTTGGATCGAGGGCATAATCTTTAGTACCATCGGAGATCGGCTTGATCACGAATGCGCCGTTTGCCGGGTTGTATCCCGGGTCCGAAGTGGGAATATTGAAGACGATGCTGTATTCGCCGGCCTGATTGTTGATATTCCATTCGTTGTTCACGTTGTCAAGGGCCGCGCGCAGCGAGCCAGGCGGTGGTATTCCGCCCGGCGTCGTCTCGTCAAGCGTGTTGGTCACTGTAAAAATGTTTGCAGGGGGGACAACCTGAGGAGCGAGGGCAGGCGTAGTCTGGCCCGCCTGGAGTGTCACCAGCCCATGCAGACCGTGCTTGTTAAGCCGCATCGGCAACACCGCGGCGGGCGAACTCTCCGTGTTGAGCGAGGTGAGGAGCTCCATGGATGTCTGCGCTGCATTGATGGAACCCGCAGTCAATTTCAGGTTGCGAGCGGCGGGCGCGTGCGAGGTGGTCGAAAGCACGTGGATTTGATTGTTGCCGGCATCGGGAACGACGAGGTCATCCTGTTGCGAGCCCGTAATTCGCGCCCCAACGAGGCGAGGCGCAGCCTGGCTGAAACCCGCAGGCAAAGCTATGACGCTGCGCTCGGTCCATTCGGCGGAGGCAGAATCCGCCAATTCGCGTATCGCTGCGAGCCTTGCAGCCTGGCTCGTTGACATCGGTGCGCCAACGATCACCGGTTTGCCGTCCTTGCCGGTACTCGCCAACTGGATGGTGGGCTGGAAATTCGGATCTGTCAGAGCCCGCCCCACCAGCGTAGTTTCTGTGACGCTGTGCTCCAGGATGTGCACTCGGCCATCATCTCCGAGCGCGGCAATGCTCGGCCCGGCGCCGGTAAAGTCGCCGGTTGCCAGAGCCGTAATTGCAAACGGAAAGCTCTGCGCGGTGATGCGAGCGGGAGACACGGTCGCGCGATGGGCTGAGTCGAGGGACAACATGCGGTCACGGCCCTGCACCAGCACGATCTGATTGCCGGCAGCGATGGCCAGATCATTCATTGCTCCGCCAGAGAAATGGCCGAGCGCCAGGGCCGTCACCGGTTGACCGATCGAAAAGATCTCAGGTTGGGCTTTCGCGGCTCCCATCGGAGACTCGAACACCAGAACACGCGCGCCCTGAGCGGTGTTCACGGCGACTACGATGTCAGTGAGACCGTCGGCGCGATTCACCTCGCCGGCAATCATGACGGTGACTGTACCTGCCAGAGGAATCCGCTGCGGCGTCAGCAGGCCGCCCTTTCCATCGCCACGCAGAAAGTACAAGGCGTTGCCGCCGCGCTTCGCCGTCATCACGTCCCAGTGGCCGTCGGCGTCAAAGTCGCCCGTGACCAGGAAATCCGGCGCTTCCGGAACAGGGAAGGTCCGCGCATCCGGGTAGAAGGCGGGAGGAGGCGCGTTCCGGTATTGGCCGTATGGCCAAAGGGCATGGACGTTGCCGCGGTGGATCGCGACCGTACCGCCTTTTCCGGTCGCAAAGCCGCTCACCAAATCGGGCACCCCATCCTCGTCCAGATCGGCGGCTGCCAGCGAGAGCGGCTGAGCCCCGCGCAATGCGGCGATCTGACCGAGCACGTGGCCTTCGCAGAGGCTGAGCGCGTGGGGGCCCGTCGAGGCATGCACCGCCATTGGCCCCGCTGACCTGACGCCGGCGCAATCGTCGGGAATGGCAACGGTTATGGCTCGCTGCGCTGCGGTGATGGGCGCAGGTGTCGCGCTGGAAACCGGAGTTGCGGAGAGCGTGGTCAATGGGCTGGCTGCAAGGAGTCCGATTGCCAGCAGAATTCGAACCGGAAAAGCATTGGGAAATACGACCATTTTTCACTCCATCGGTCGGTGATGAGTTGTGGGAGGGTGAAGTGCGTCGCCCGTGAGCTGTGTGGGATGGACAGCCGCGACCAGCTGTCTGGGGCAGCCAAACAACCCACGATTAAGGGAAGAGATCGCTTATTTCAGCGAGGGCTCAGGGCTCTTGAACCGTTGTCGGCGGTTCTCGCAGATGCGATAATCAGCTCAAGTCGTTCCCATGACAAGTGCTGCCTTCGGCCAAATCGGGCCATCTGCTGCCGCTGTCCTCTTTTACGGAGATGTCCTCCATGCCCCCAGCCTTGCCAACCCGCTCAGGAACGGAGAGCGCCGGTCTTGGAACGCGTCTGGATGGCTGGAAAGAGGTTGCTGGTTATCTGAGGCGGGGGATCCGCACGGTCAAGCGCTGGGAGGCCGAACGGCGTCTGCCTACGCATCGCGTTCCAGGCGGAGGCAGGCCCTCTGTCTACGCATTCACAAATGAACTGGATGATTGGCTCCATACCCGCGAGGGCGTAGAACTCGAGGGCCTGAGCGATGAGCCGGATTCTCCCGAGTCCAGGCCAGACCTCTTTCCCGCAGCGCCGCCTGCCGAACCCTTAGGAGCATTCAACCCGTCCAACGCCTCAGCGTTCGGACTGCCTCTGCCGCGGAGCCGACGCTGGTCGGTGGCAGTTGCCGTGGTTGCGTTGGCTCTTGTCGCATCGGTCGTATTTGCTGCCACCATTCCCGGTGTCAGGTCGCGCTTGTCCCAGGCACTGCCTGTCCTCTTTCCCCGCGAGCAGCAGCCTGCTGCACCATCCTCTTCGCAGGTCCCGTCCGATGCGGAGAAAAAGCTGGCGCGCGACCTTTATCTCAAGGGCCGTTACGAGTGGAATCAACGCACTCCAGACAGTCTCAACCAGGCGCTGGACTCGTTTACCCAGGCAATTGTGCATGATTCCAGCTATGCGCCGGCGTACGCGGGCCTCGCGGACACTTATGACATGCTGCGACAGTACTCCACCATGCCAGACAACGACGCCTATACACGCGCCATCAATGCGGCACGGAAAGCGATCGAGCTGGACGACTCCCTTTCCGAAGCGCATCGCGCCCTCGCTTATGCCGAGGTGTACGGTACCTGGGATCTGGTGGACGCGGACAAGGAGTTTCAACGTGCCATCGAGTTAGAACCGAAGGACCCTGTCGCCAGACGCTGGTATGCGAATGCCTTTGCAATGCCCGGACGCTACCAACAGAGTCTTGAACAGTTGGATATAGCTCAGCAGTTAGATCCGACCTCCCAGACGACTCTCGCGGACAAGGGAATTCTGCTGTTCTATGCGGGCAAGCAGAAGGAAGGCATTGATTTACTCAACGAAGTCGAGCGCATCAATCCGGAGTTCCGCTCTCCTCATGCTTATCTCATGCTCGTCGATTTTGACCTGCGAGACTTCCCGGGATATCTCAGGGAAGGACAAAAGACGGCGGAGATTATGAGCGACCCCGAACTCAAAGACATCATGGCCTCGGCGCAGAAGGGGTATCTCCGGGGCGGTGCTTCAGGGCTCTTGAGCGCGCTCTTCGCCAAACAGAATGAGTACTACACGCAGGGGAAACTCTCGCGTACTGCGCTCGCCAGAACCTGCACGATGATGGGTAAGAAACAGGAAGCGTTACGCCTGCTCGAAGAGGCCTCGACTCGCCACGAGCGAGATGTCCTGACATGCTTGTCGGACCCTGAATTGATCACTCTCCAAAATGAGCCGCGCTACCAAGCGCTCGCGAAACAGCTCAACTCCCTCTTGCCCCCCTACCCGGGAGGTCCAGCAACTGCTCCCGCATCCGATCCAGCTCCCCTCCAGGCTGCCAATCACCTTCGTTGACGGGCTCGATTTGGAAACCCCCGCGATCCGAGCGTTTCCTGTTGCGACTGGGCCTGAAGCTGCGGGTTCCGGAGGTGAGCGGAAGACCCTAACAGAAAACGCCCGAAAAGCCCTTTTCCCGAGCGAGGGCATTACTTAACCCTTGCCGACCTGCTTGAACATTATTCTCGATTGACGACAACAGGCCAATGGACGTTTCGAGGCTGTTCTGCGCCGATTGGTACCGAAACGCCCCAGCGTCCGGGATTGAGCTTACAGCGATTGAGCGCCTTCTTCGGTGAGCCTTCGGAAATCTCTCAGTTGGGCACAAAATTGGGCACACTCCTGAATTGGCCGCAAGAAACGAAGGCTAAAATGTCGGCGCTGATTGTCTGTAAGTATTTTATTTAATGTAAGTTATGGCGGAGAGGGAGGGATTCGAACCCCCGGTACCCTTGCGAGTACGTCTGATTTCGAGTCAGGTGCATTCAACCGGGCTCTGCCACCTCTCCGCTTTTGGTTTGAACGACGTGGCCATTTGGGATGGCGCGTCGGGCAACCGGGTGCTGGAATTGCGTTGTGGCGGGCGCAACGCCGGACCCTTTACGAGGATATCGTATTGCGTGTCGAAGGTCGAGGCGACAGCGGCCGAAAGGGATCGAAGGTGTTGGCGGAGACGCGTCGGGATTTCCGGCCGGGGAGTGCGGGTTCGGCTGATGGCAAATTGCGTAATGGAGCTTGGGCCGATCCTGAATAGGATCGGCCCGTTTGGTATTAGGTATGAAAGATTTGATATGAAGTTGACGCGATAAAACCCGAGGGACCATTCAGAGGGCGGTGATGACTGGATGGTGCGCCGAAACGGTTGTTTTTCCGTCCCTGCATTTTCCGCAGACTTATGGTGGCGGGGTAATAGGAGGAAATCAGCCACCTCTTGCACTTTGCCACCCAGGCTACGCAGGCCTGTTCAGAAACTGCAGCAAGCCAACCACCCTCGATGGAACTCTGCGTCGACGTGGAGCCCGCGGAGGTTCCCCCTAGCTCCGCTCCGGATGAACGGAGCCCTGGGGGCAAGTTGACGAAAGAAAGAAAAGAAGGTTTGCGAGCGTTAGCGCGCGTTCGCAAGTGAGCAGGAAGTTACCCCATGGTTCATCTTTTTGGGGGGCTTGCGACCGCGAGTGAGATTGCTCATATCGATCGTTCTTCATAATGTGCGCACCTCGTGCTCGCAGCGGCTAACGGCTGCTGGCGGTTTGGTTGTCAGAGGCCGACATGTTGGTGAGCAACTGCACGTCAACGCGGCGGTTCTGGTGGCGGCCATCGGCGGTGGTATTGGGGGCGACTTCCTTGTCCTTGCCGATGCCGATGAGATAGAAGCGGTGTGCTTCGATTCCATACTTCGAGGCCAGGTATTGGACAACTGCGTCGGCGCGCCGCTGGCTCAGGTCGTAGTTGTACTGTGCGGGGCCAGTGGAGTCAGTTCCGCCGGTGACTTCGAGAATGTAGCTCTTCGCCGAACCGAGCTGCGCGGCGAAGTTGTCGAGAGCAGAGCGGTCTTCCGCGGTGAGTGCGGCCTTGTCGAAGCCGAAGTTCACGGTCACGTTGGAGACGGGCTTGTAGTGATCAAGATCCTTAATAACGGCATCAAGCGAGTCGGCGCGGTGAACGACATCAACGGCAGCGGATTGCGCGGCCCCGGCTGCGGTGGTGGCGCTTTGCGCGTTCTGGTTGGCGGCGTCAGCCGAGGACTGTGCCTGGCGGATGCCTGCGGTGGCGCGTTCATCGACATCGTGAAGTTTCTCGTTGTTGGCCGCTGTCTTCGCGTCCAACTGGTCGGAGTGCTCGATGAGGGGCGCAGTTTGGGACCGCACGTAGTTCTTGGTGGCGCAGCCTGTGACACCAAAGGCGGCCAGGCTTAGCGTCAGGCTCATTGCTGCAAAGCGATAGTTGCTCATTGTCAGCTCCTTGTTCCTGGGCGGGGGTTCCGGGCTCGTTCTTCGTGGGATACGGTCCGGCCGTTCGCCCCTGAAATTGCACATGAGGGGCCAATGCAAGGAATTGCCATAAACTGTTTTGGAAGAGGTATTTAAGTCATTTCTTGGGATGTCTCATTGGAGATGCTTCCGGCAATTATTACGCGGTTGTGTAAAGACTTCGCGAAGAGGTTGGCCTTGTGCTGTCTGAACGAGGTTGCGAGACGAAGCGATGTCATTGCCGGCCCGTAGTGACGAAGAAGGACGGAGCAGCAGAAAAAAATCGGCCCCCGATGTTCTCGGGGGCCAGTTGGCTTTGGTTCTCTCTTCTACGGAGAGGTGTTTTGGCGGCCTGGGCAGCAAGCGCTGCCCGGGCGGAGGCGCCCTATGGGGGGAGGGCTGCAGCCTATGGCCGCTCCGCACCAGTCGAGGAAGACCCACCCTGGGGTAGTGGACCTCCCTGGGCCGCCAAACTGTTTTCCATCAACCGAACATGCACAGTGCTCTTGCGGATGCGGGCGGCTGGGTCCTCAGTGGAGGACGGCGCATTGCCGAGAGCGACCATGTGCAAGCGGTAGACGGGAATGTCGTGTTGGGTTACGAGGTAGCGATTGACTGCCTCACCGAGACGTTCAGAGCTCTGGAGACCAGCGCTGCCGGCAAGAGGCGAGTGCGACTCGACGTCGAGGACGTAACCCTTTTGATCAGCAAGCGTGGCGGCGAAGTCGTCGAGCTGCTTCTTCGCGTCAGCAGAGAGAATCGGCTGGCCGCCGCGGAAGGCGATATCGATCTCGGTTACTGGCTTGTATTGATCGAGGCCGTTGACAGTGCCGTTGAGAGCGGAGACGTGGTCAGAGGCGCCCTGAGCGGTGCTTTGTGCCTGCTGGGCCTGGCTGCCAGCAGCGGTAGCTGCCTGATTGGCGGCGTCGGCGGACGATTGCGCGTTGCGGATGCCTGCCTGCGCCCGGCTGTCGGTAGCTTGAATGTCGGTGGCGTTCTTCGCGTTGACCTCATCCAGTTCGGTGAGCCGGTCGTTGATGGGATCGGTCTGCTTCTTGACCCACTTCTTGCGGGCAAACGGGTTCATTCTGCCCCAGAATCCTTCTTTGGCAGGAGCGGGAGTTGAATGAGTGGCGGCCGGCGGCTGCTGGGAGGTCGTAGCGGACGTATCCTGTGATTGCGGTGAGGATGCGGGCTGGGCGTCCTGCGCAAGCACGGGGATGGCGAGAGCCGATGCGAGCGCCAGCGTGGCCAGAAGGGAAGAACGGGGAATGCATAGGGTAGAAAGTGTGTTCATGTGGGTTTTTCTCCTCTTATTCCGTTCGGCGCAGAGCGCTTGGGTGTGCGGGCTGGGCTTGGCTGCCCGCTCGCGGAGAGAAGTAGCACGGGGCGCGCCAAACTCAGTGGGGCGGTTGAGCGCCTTGTTATCCGATTTGAATTGTGGCGATTGCAGGAGTCTGGCGGGGCTGGGACGAAAGCGCGAAGACTGGGGAAACGAGGCGATCGCTGTGTAGGAATTCCGGGAACTATGTAGTTTTTTCTGCGGAAGGTGCTGCTCGCGGAGTGGGAGCTACTGGTTCAGCTCGGAGAGGAGGACCTTGGCTTTTGAGGCGAGGGTCTTTGCGCCGTCGACGTCTCCGGCGTTGAGAGCCTCCCTGGCCTGCTTGAGGAACCCGTGAATTTGCGCGGCGGTCTTCTGTTCCTGAAAGTTGAGAGAGCGGCCGATGTTGTTTAATCCGCGATCAGTGGAGGCAATCGATTCCTCAACAGAGTGGCGAAGACTGGAGGGCTCACCGGTGGAAAGCTCGCCAATGGCGCTAACGGCGGGAGGGTCAGATGCTGGGGTGGCAGGGGGTAGATTGGTGGTCTGCTGGGGTGGCCTGGCGGAATAACGGTGGTGGTAAACGGGCTTGACGGGCAGGTCGTCGTCATCGGCCGATTCGATTGGCTCTGTAGGGATGGTGGTCGCAGATTCTGGAAGATCGGGGTGAGTGGGTTCTGGCTTGGGAACTTTGGAGACTGGGGGAGCAAACGCCTGGACAGACCGGGACTGATTCTTGTGGAAGATGCACCCGGTCAACAGAAGTGGGACCAGGAGGGCGAGATGTTTGGCAGGAAACGTCATAGCGCATGGCCTTCATCGGACCTTGCCGCGTTCTGGGCATCAATCCGTACTTTTCCAAGTCCTTCGATCCGGACATGGCTTGGGGGCTCGGCCAAAGCCTCGCTCAGGGTGCCGATCCGAGGCTCACCGGGAGTTTTGGATCTTACGTTCGAATGAGCCCCATCGCTGGCCAGACTGTGGTCCCCAGTTTCGACGTGGGCCGATTGCGGATCGATAGCTGTTCCCGGTTCGAGCTGCCTGCGACCCCAGTCGGCGGCGGAGAGGGGGATTTGCAGGACGAATTCCGTGCCCCGCTCCCCATTTAATTGTACTTCTATGCTGCCGTAGTGGAGCTGAAGAATGCGGTATGTCATGGCGAGGCCGATACCGCTGCCGCCGGATTTGGTGGTGAAGTAGAGGTCGAAGATCTTTTCGCGAATCTCTTCGGGGATGCCGGGACCTTCGTCGGAGATGCGGAGAACGGCGAAGCGGCGGCTCTCTTCCTTTCGGGTATCGTCCCTTCTACTTTCATCCAGGGTTACGCGGAGCGTGCCGCCCTGAGGCATTGCCTGGGCGCCGTTCTTGATGACGTTGAACACCGCCTGCTTGATGAGGTCGGCGTCGATGTTCACGAGGAGGGGATTGGGCGGGAGTAAGCGAATGAGGGTAACGTTTTGGGCAGAAAGCTCTTCAACGGCAAGGGCGAGCACGGCACTGACGACGGCGCGGAGATCGTGCTCGCGGAGTTGAAGCTCGACCGGCCGGCTAAAATCGACGAGCATCTGCACAACGCGATCGAGACGATGAATTTCGGATTCGATGATTTCGAGATGGCGGGAGGCAGGAGCGCCGGCGCCGGCGGCTGCGAGCTTGCCCTTGAGGAGCTCAACGTGAACAACGATGGCGTTGATGGGGTTCTTGACTTCGTGGCCCACTCCGGAGGTGAGGCGGCCGATGGCGGCCATGCGGCGGGAGAGCTCGAGCTCGGACTCGACGGCCTCGACGGATTCGAGATCGTGGAGGGTGAGGAGCGCGCCCAGTCCCTGACGCGACTTACCGTCATGAATGAACTCGAAGGAGAGTTCGATGCGCTGGCCGGCTTCAGTGACGACGACTTCCTGGGGCAGCGAAGCGCTAGTCGCGAAGGCCTGGCGAAGGGCCCGGCCGAGCAGCGTGCTGGCGTCGAAGATTTCGAAGGCGTGGAGGCCGAGGATCGGACGCTGATCGAGAGACAAAAAGCGCCGCGCAGCCTGGGAAACGAGAACGACGCGCTGATCCGCGGTGAACAGCACGATACCGTCCTGAAGGTTGCCGAGGATTTGATCGAGGTTTTCCCTCAATGCAGAGAAGACTTCTTCGACATTGCGCATGCGCTGACCGATGCGCTCAATTTTGCGTGAGACCGTGACGGCCATGTCGGTGGGGCGCTTGCGGTCCTCCTCGAGGAGGAGTTCACCGGGGGCGTTGAAGGTGTCGAGCTGCTTGCTGATGAGCTGGAGCGGTCGCAGGGCGAGATTCGAGAGCAGGAAGGCAGCGACGAGAGCGGCGGCGAGTACGAGGCCCATGATGTTGAGTGCGCGACGGATATAGGGCCGGTATTGCTCTTCGAGAAGGGTGGTGCGGACGCCGACATTGACGGTGATGAAGGGCTGCTTGTTGCGCTCAATTGGAACGGCGATGTCGAAGACGGCGGGCGGGCCGAGGAATTCGCGCATCAACTGAAAAGGAGTGGCACTCAGGAGGTCGCTGTATTCGCGGCGGACGGGCAGCGGCTTTTCTTCGTTTTCGGGGTTGGTACTGAGTATTGTAATGGCCCGGCTGTCGGCGATGTTGATGTCGTAGACGGTGTCGGAGTATCGATTGACGGACTCGACGACTGCCTGAAGGGTGGCGTTGTTGCGGAGGGCCTGGGTAGAGAGGGTGCGCAGCTCATCGGGATTGTTGGGATCAACAGTGCGGTCGGCAAGGCCTGTCTCAAGGGCGTTGCGAACCGCGAAGACGACCTGGTCGGCAACCATGCGGTTGGTGACGTAGGACTCATGGACTGTGGAGTGAAGGAGCTGGCTGACGTAGACGAGCGAGACGATGCCGGAGATGAGGAAGACCAGCGCGGTGATTGCAATAACGAGTTTGGTCTTGAGGCGCATGGGCGAGAAAGGGGAAGTTAATCGGGGCCGGGCTTGCCGTACTCTTTGAGCTTGTTGTGGAGGGTCTTGAGGCTGATGCCGAGGATTTCGGCGGCACGCGTTTTGTTCTGGGCAGTGGCCTCGAGAGTGCGGAGAATCAGCAGGCGTTCGCCCTCATCTACGGTTGATCCTACGCGCACAGGGACGAGGCCTGCATCGAGGGCTGCAGCGGCAGAGGCGTGGGACTTGCCGAAGTTGGGAGGCAGGTGGCCGACGTCGAGCGGAGCGCCATCAGGGCAAAGAATGACGGCGCGCTCAATGGCATTGCGGAGTTCGCGGCCGTTGCCGGGCCAGTCATAGGCCAACATGCGATCGAGCATGGAGGGAGCGACGCCGGTGACTTTGCGGGAATGGCGGGCGTTCATCTCGGCGATCATTGCGTCGGCCATGGCGGGGAGGTCTTCAAGGTGGTCGCGCAGCGGCGGCATGGCGATATGGAAGACGTTGAGGCGATAAAAAAGGTCGGCCCGGAGATCGCCCTCGGCGACAGCTTTTTCAGGATCGCGGTTGGTGGCGGCGAGGACGCGGACATCCACCTCCTGTTCGGTGCGTCCGCCGAGGCGGCGGAATTTGCGGTCTTCGAGGACGCGGAGGAGCTTGGCCTGGATGGGCGCGGGCATCTCGCCAACCTCGTCGAGGAGGAGGGATGCCACCGGCAGCGAGTTCGAAGCAGCCCGCGCGTTTTTCGACCGCGCCAGTGAATGCGCCTTTCTCGTGGCCGAAGAGCTCGCTTTCGATGAGGGTTTCAGGTATGGCGGCGCAGTTGACGGCGACGAATGAGCGGGACTTGCGCGGGCTGAGCAGGTGAAGGGTGCGCGCGACCAGTTCCTTGCCGGTGCCGCTTTCGCCGGTGATGAGCACTGAGACGCTGGAGGGCGCGATGCGTTCGATGAGGGAGAGAATTTCGCGCATGGGCGGGGAAGTTCCGACCAGGCCGCCGAGAACGCCGGTTTCGCGGAGGCGGCGGCGCGTGACTTCGAGCTCGATTTCCGTTTCCCGCTGGCGTGTTGCGTTGGCGAGGATGGTGCGCAGGCGGGTGGCGTCGACGGGCTTCTGCAGAAAGTCGTATGCGCCCATCTTCATCGCGTCTACGGCAAGGTCGATGGAGCCCATTGCGGTGAGAACGATGACGACGAGATTGGCCTGGAGGCCGGAGCCGTCTTCAGTGAGTTTGGTGAGCAGGCCGATACCGTCCATGCGGGGCATCTTGAGGTCGGTGACGACAATGTCTGGGGACCAGGCGCGAGCTTTTTCCCAGCCTTCGATGCCGTCGCGCGCAGTCTCAGTGCGGTAGCCCCAGCCGGAGATGAGCTCGGCGAGGCCCATGAGAGCGTTGGGCTCGTCTTCGACGATGAGGACCTTGCCGGCGTTCTGCATGGGTGCTCCTGGCACTCGGTTGGCTCGCGTCGATGCTGCAACAGGCGAAGCGGGGATCAGGATCAAGGGCGGTATGGTTGATGCGCCGCCGTAACTCTCCTTTTTACCACGCACTTGCGGATGTGGGCTCGGGAGGAGCGGTTTGAGGGCGCCGTGGGCTCCCCACTCTTCTCGCGATTATTACAAACCGCAGATGCTTCGACTTCGCTTCGCTCGGGAGGATGGGGCGCAGGGGCCTGATGATTTACGGGCCGAGTCACGGCTCTAAGTTCCCGGCGAAGATTGAGGCGAGCTTCTCAACGTTGGCGCGGAGATCGTAACGCACAAGGATGCGCTTGCGGCCATTCATGGCGACGCAGGGGCGCAAAGCGCAAGTGCTTCGCCGAGTGACGGCGGTGTGCAATTCAGCTCGCTGGTTTGCACGCCGTAAGAGGCGGGGATGATACTTTACTTTTTGGCCGAGTTCGGGCGAAGGACTGGCAGTGTAAGAGTTGGCGCAGGCGAAGCGTAGCAAGGGAGCAAGTTCTCTGATGATGGAATTCCATATCTCACGGCAGGCGCGGGAACGCTATCAGTTCGAGGGGACGCTCTTTTCTTATACAGGCAACGTTGTGTTCGCCAACATGGCGGCTTGCCGCTCGTTTGCCCACCGGATGAACACGGTACGCGAGGTGGAGAAGCACCCTGAGTCGGCCGTGCATGCGGGGCAACTCTATGCGATGGGATTGATTGATGAGGCGAGCCACGTACTGATGGCGCGCTATCGCGAGCAGTTTGACCCGGAGGTGATGACCTCGGCACTGGATTGGTTTAGCGCGCAGGTAGGCGCGGAGGCGCTGGATAAGCTGCTGTTGACGTTTGTGGAGCAGTTTCCGGGGGCGAGCGTGATTCGCGGAGAGCAGACCCCGAAGCAGTGGCTTGAGACAGAGACAGGCGGGTTGCCGAATCGCGCGGCGGCGCTGGAAGAGATGCTGCTGCTTTGGACGGCGAATCGGAATGAAGCGTTTCGGCCGTTTGACGAGCTATTTGAAGAGAAAACGCTGGCGGAGAAGACGGTTTACAAGCAAGTGACAAAGCAGTTGCCGGAATACTTTGCGACACGGCCGCTGATTCCGGTGGATGGCGCTGCTCCGATGAACCTGTTGGATCTGTTGCGCGCGCCATCGGTGGGATCGCCGACGTCGCTGAGCGATCAACTGGCGCTGATTCGCAAATTGTGGAAGCCGTTGCTGGGTGAAGGGCTGGAGCGATTCCTGATGCTGGCGGGGGAGATTTTGCACGAAGAAGAGCTGGCGATCTGGATGCAGTTCAATCCGCCCGCGGCGCAGGCACATGCGGCTGCCGAAGCTGCAGCGCAAAGGCGGCGGGAGAGCGGTCAGCAGCAGTGGCCGTCGATTGTGAGCACCGCGGAGGTGCCGACCTTTGGCGATCCGGCGCACGAATACGAGAAGTTCAGCCCTGATACGGCGTGGATGCCGAACACGGTGCTGATCGCGAAGAGCACTTATGTGTGGCTGGCGCAATTGAGCAAGAAGTATGGGCGGCGAATCGCGCGGCTGGATGAGATTCCTGATGAGGAGTTGGCGACGCTGTCACGACGCGGGCTGAACTCGCTGTGGTTGATTGGTGTTGTGGGAGCGGAGCCGGGCATCGCAAGACGATCAAGCAGCTTTGCGGGAATACGGATGCTGTGGCATCGGCGTATTCGCTGTTTGACTATCGAATTGCCGAGGACCTGGGCGGAGAAGCGGCGTATATCAACCTGCGCGATCGGGCGTATCGGCATGGGGTCCGGCTGGCGAGCGACATGGTGCCGAATCATATGGGCATCGATTCGCCCTGGGTGGTGGAGCATCCGGAGTGGTTCATTTCGCGGCCGGAATCGCCATATCCGGCGTACAGCTTCAATGGCCCGGATCTTTCGGGCGATGGGCGAGTAGAGATCAAGATCGAGGACCACTATTATGAGCAGTCGGATGCGGCGGTGGTCTTCCGCAGGCGCGACAAGGCGAGCGGGGAGACGCGCTACATCTATCACGGCAACGACGGGACGAGTTTTCCGTGGAACGACACGGCACAGCTGAATTATCTGAACGCGGCGGTGCGGGAGCAGGTGATCCAGACGATTCTGCACGTAGCGCGGCTGTTCCCGGTGATCCGGTTTGACGCGGCGATGACGCTGGCGAAGAGGCATTTTCATCGGCTTTGGTTCCCAGGGCCGGGAGCGAGCGGGGCGATTCCATCGCGGGCCGAATACGGGATGAGCCAGGCGGAGTTTGACCGGCACATGCCGCACGAGTTCTGGCGCGAGGTGGTGGATCGCGTGGCGGAGGAGGTTCCGGGGACGCTGCTGCTGGCGGAAGCGTTCTGGCTGATGGAGGGGTACTTTGTCCGCACGCTGGGAATGCATCGCGTGTACAACTCGGCGTTCATGGTAATGCTGAGGGATGAGGACAATGCGAAGTACAGGTCAGTTATCAAGAACACGCTGGAATTCGATGCGGACATCATGAAGCGATACGTGAACTTCATGAGCAATCCAGATGAAAGGACGGCGATTGATCAGTTTGGCAAGGGAGACAAGTGCTTTGGCGTGACAGTGATGATGGCAACGCTGCCGGGGCTGCCGATGTTTGGGCATGGGCAGATTGAGGGCTTCACAGAGAAGTACGGGATGGAGTACCAGCAGGCCGCGCTACGACGAGACAGCGGACCACTGGATGGTGGAGCGGCATGAACGTGAGATTGCGCCGCTGCTGCACAGGCGATCGCTGTTCGCGGAGAGCAGCAACTTTTTGCTCTACGACTTCTTCCGCGACTCGGGCTCGGTGGATGAGAACGTTTTCGCGTACTCGAATCGCAACGGGAATGACCGGGCGCTGGTGGTCTACAACAACCGCTACGGAACGACGCAGGGGACAATTGATTTTTCCGCGGCGTATGCAGACAAAGCGGCGGGGGAGCTGAGGCAGCAGCGGCTGAGCGAGGGGTTGGGACTGGGCGGTGACGCGAGCCTAATTTTGACGTACCGCGACTCGCTTACCGGGCTTGAGTATCTGCGGCGGGCTGAGCAGATTGCGGGTGGGGGACTGAGGGTTGAGCTGCACGCCTATCAGTGTCATGTGTTTCTCGATTGGCGGGAGCTGCGCGCGACCGCGGAGCAGCCGTGGGATAAGCTGTGCGATTTGCTGAACGGGAAAGGCGTTCCGAGCCTGGACGATGCGCTGGTAAATCTGGAGCTACGTCCAGTGCACGAAGCGCTTGAACGGCTGCTGGAGCCGGCAACGGTGCGGTTGATGGCGGATCTTGCCGAACATCCGCGGATGGAGGATGTGGTGCGAGGGCCGCAGGCGCGGAAGGCTACGGTCACTCCGGCGCATGCGTTGCCTGCATTCCAGACGGATCGGCGCGTGGAGCGGGAGCGACGTGAGTTCTTCGATCGGGCGTGGACAAGCTGCGAGGTCTTCCTGCGCACGGCGCAGAAAGCGTATGTGGCGCGAGTGGGGGCGCAGGGACCGGCAGAGGGCCGGAGCGATGCGAAGAGGCCGACGAACCCGGCGCTGTTGGCTCCGGTGTTTCGCGAGCGTCTGCGGGCGGCGATGCGGATTCCGTTGATGGAGGCTGCGTTTCCGACGCCGTGGACGGCGGCTGCTAGGCGTGTGTTGCCAAGCCCAAGCCCGAATGTAACGGCGACGGCGATATGGGGGCCGGTGCTGGCGTGGTGTGTGCTGGAACTGCTGGCGGAGTCAGTGGATGCGAGCCAGAAGGAGAAAGTCGCGCTGGATTTGTTTGACCGACTGCGGCTGCGGGAGCCGTTTGCGCGGGCGTTCGGGGTGCTCGGGTTTGAGGGCGAGGCGGCGTGGCGCGTGGCTGCGAGGATCAAGGTGACCCTGCTGAGCGGGGCAGGCGTGGGAGCCGAGGCCGAAGAGGAAGCCGAAGCGAATATGGGCGCTGAGGAGATCGAGCAGATCGAGGCAATTTCAGAGGCGGAGGAAGAGGGGCTTCATGCGGTACCGCTAGAGGTTGTGGAGGCGCGAGAGAAAGCGGACGACCGGGACGCAGGGGTCGAGCCAAAGGCTGCCGAGAAAGGCGACGCGGTTGAGGATGGGCGAGTGGCGCTGTCGCCGGCGTTGTGGCTTGATCCGGATGTGCGCTGGCTGACGGGGACGCACGAGGCGGGGGGGCATGCGTATGTGGTGCGCGAGCCGTATGAGGAGTTGTTGTGGTGGCTGATGATGCCGTCGCTGCTGCGGATTGCGGGTGAGGCGCAAGTGGATCGGGCGGCGCTGGCTGCGATGGGGAGGAAGATTGCGGAGGCTCTGGAGACGGCTGAGCAGGCGGGGTATCGGATTGATGCAATGCTGGGAAGTAGCGAGACCGAGGAAGAGACGCAGGAAGAAAAGGACACCGCGGTGGGCGAGTTGGCGAAGAGCGGATCTGCGCAGGACAAAGTCGTGACGAAGGAGCTGGAGGGTGTGGCCGAGATTGAGGACGAGGCGACGGATCCGGGGTCTGCTTAGGGCGGAGCGCGAGCCCGGTCGAGGCAGGCGCTCGCGTTCTCTCCTGAACCTATTCGGCGTTGCCGATTGAGTGCTCAGCATAGGCCTTTTGGAAGAGCAAGAAGGCCTGCTTTCTTTCGCCCTTTTCTGAGATGAGGCCTTTGCGGTTGTAGCCGTCCTGGAGCAGGGGAATATTGCGGCCGGGCGAGCGGAAGTCCATCAAGATCCAGGGAGTAGCGCCGCGGAGCTGCGGGATTTTGCGGAGCATTTCGAACTGTTTCAGGAGCACGTAGGCCTGGTTGTCTTCTGTCCAGCGCTGGTCGACCGGCCCGCGGTTTCCGAATTTGGCCTCGGCGCCAAATTCGCTCATGATTACGGGCTTTTGCGGGAATGTCCAATGGATGTTGTCGGCGTCCTCCGGGGTTCCTTCGTACCAGCCTACGTACTCGTTCTGGCCGATCACGTCGAGCACATTGCACAGAGGATCGTCCTGCACTCGCTCGTTGCCGTTGACTCGAATTGAGTTGAGCGCTGAGGTGATCAGGCGCGTGCCGTCAAGTTTGCGGGCCTCAACAACCAGGTCGCTGAGAAACTTGGTGCGCGTTGGATTGTTGCCCGTTTCGTTGGAGACGGACCATAGAATCACCGACGCTTTGTTGCGATCGCGGCGAATCATCTCGCGAAGCATGGTGACAGCTTTGGCGTAGACCTCGGGCTTGTCAAAGGAGATGCGTTGCCAGTTGGGAATCTCAGACCAGATGAGGATGCCATCGCGGTCGGCGGTGCGCTCCATTCGCTCGTCGTGGGGATAGTGGGCGAGGCGAACGAAGTTGGCATGTAGATCGCTGAAGGTAGCCAAAGATGCGGTCTGCATCTTCTTGCGAGTACGCGCGACCGCCGCGGACGGGCGCTTCCGCGTGCATGTTGGCGCCCTGGAGGAAGATGGCCTTGCCGTTGAGCAGGATGCGCGTGCCGTCGACGCGGATGTCGCGAAAGCCAATGTCGTCGGTGAGTTGGTCCTGACCGGCGGCGAGGTGGACTTTGTAGAGCTTGGGCGAATCGGGCGACCAGAGAACGAGTTTGGCGGCTTTGACGCTGAAGGGTGCGTTGCCTTCGGCGTCGGTTGTGACGGTGGTTCTTGCGGCTGCTTCTGGAATGTCGATGGTGACAGGGGTTCCGGCGGGTGCGTCGAGGACATGGACGTAGCCGGTGAGTTGGGTGTTGGCGGTGTCGAAGGTGGGGCCGTGGGCGAGGTGGACGTCGTAATCGTCGATAAAAGACTGCGGGCACGGTGACGAGAGAGACGTCGCGGGTGAGACCGCCGTAGTTGAACCAGTCGAAGCCGACGGATGGAATGCCATCCTGAAGGCGGGTGGAATCGACGGCGATGACTACGAAGTTGGAGCCGGGATGGAGGAGGGCGGTGACTTCGCAGTCGAAGGGTGTGTATCCGCCTTCGTGGTCGCAGACGCGCTTCTGGTTCACCCAGACGTGCGAGCGGTAATTGGCTGCGCCGATGTGGAGAAAGGTGCGCGTGCCGGGCTGGGGCTGGGCGTCAAAGTCGCGCTGGTACCAGAGGACGCCTTCGAAGTTGAAGAGCTGCGGGACTTGGGTGTTCCAGTCGCCGGGGACTTTGATGGTGGGGGCGGTGGCGAAATCATACTCCGCGTTGTGCTTGCCCACGAGGTTGGGATGGGAGTTCATGGCGTAGCCGTGGTCGTTGATCTGGCCGTTGCCGGTGTAGAGTTGTCCGGCGGGTGGCATGTCGACGAGGTAGTGCCAGTCGCCGTCGAGGCTGGTGACGGTGCGGTGATCGACGCCGACGAGGAGGGTCTGTAGCGGCTGCTGCGCAGAAGAACGAAGAACCAGGGGTGCACAGCCCAGCAGGACAGCGCATTTGAGGACGACCCGAAGGACCGTGGAAACAGGCGGCGACACGATCATTGAATAGACTCCCGCAGTCGAGATTACAGCGTTCCGGGGGTCCGGATGCTATGAAGGAATTTGACGAGCGTACAGACCGGATTTGCGGCCTGCGTTCTAGGGCCCGGCGCGCACGAGAGTTCAGCAAGATCTACTTACATTTTGAGTGGTGAGGCTTGTAGGTGATCTCGAGCGGCAGCCAGTCGGAGAGGCGCTTGGGGTCCACCTGGTCCAATTCAGCCGAAGGGTTGAGGGATGATCTGGCCAATGCCACGGACACGTTGACCTTGCCCTTGAGGCAATACGTTTCAAGATAGTTCGACAAACCCTTCCTTGCCAATTCGATGTAATCGTCGGGGATCGTTCCCTCGGTCCCGCTGATATCCAATGCAGTACCGATGAGCAGGTGCTCGGTTGGCTCCTGATTCGGCGCTGATAGAGCAGAGAACTTCAGAGCGAGAACGGCCCTCGTTTCAAGCGCGTCAGGGTTGGCAGTGAACTTGATGGGCGGAATGTCAACGCCCGTTGGGCTCGGCTTGGCAGGCTTGGTGTCGAATGCAATGCGGTAGGGGAGCCCTTTCCATTTCGGCTCAACCGGAATGCCGGCGCCCTTGTTTCCCGCGTTACTGCAGCCGGCCAGAAGCAGAAATCCGCCAATTGCCAGAAGAATACCTTTATTCACGTGTCCCTCCTCGTGCACTTGAAATTGACGCGGAATCATACCACTGCTTTTTGGGTGTGGGAAGTGATTGTGGACAGTGCCGGCCTAGAGCACCAACCGGTGGTTCGCCGGGCTGGAGGTTTCCGCGGGTTCTCACAACCCCTTGCGTTTGCGGAATTCGCGGACGACTTCGGCAGGGTCGCGGTGCTGGCCGTCGATGGCTTCGTTCATGGCGCGCATGTCTTCGGCGGTGATTTTGCCGGCGAGGGCGTCGAGGGCGGTTTGGATCTGGGGCCAGCGTTGGAGGGCCTCGGCGCGGACCAGAGGGACGGCCTGATAGGGCGGGAAGTAGTGCTTGTCGTCTTCAAGAGCAGTGAGGCCAAGTGCCTGGATGGGGCCGTCGGTTGAGTTCGCGGCGATCATGTCGACCTGGTGGGCCTGGAGGGCGCGATAGAGCAGGCCGAGGTCCATGGTGCGGGGCGGGGCGGCGAAGCGTAGGCCGTAGGCTGAGCTGAGGCCGGGAAGGCCGTCGGGGCGCTGCTCGAATTCATAGCCGACGCCGAGACGCCATTCGGGGGTGTAGCGGGCGGCCTGGGAGAGCGTGGTGAGTTGAAGGCGGCGGGCATCGTCACCGCGAATGACCATGGCGAAGGTGTTTTCAAAGCCGAGAGGCTGGGCGGCGACGATGTTGTAGCGCTCGGCGTAGAGGGTGCGGACGGTGTTGAAGGACGCGGGCGGGGTCGCGGTCGAGAGGTTGCTTGAGGATGGCGGTGAGGGCGGTGCCGGAGTACTCGACATAGGCGTCGATGCGGCCGGAGACGAGAGCCTGGTGGCAGATGTAGCTGCCGGCGAGATAGAAGCGGCGCTCGACTTGGAGATGGGATTTGGCTTCGATCTCCTGGGCGAGGAGTTCGCCGAGGACGACTTGCTCGGTGAAGTTCTTTGCGCCGATGACGGGGTGGTCGGGGCGGGGCGGGGAGCAGGCGGTGAGGAGGGTGAAAAGGGAACAGACGATAAAGAGCTTTGAATTGAGTCGGACCAGGAGCCGGGTCAATGGATCCCACCCTAGCCGCAAAAACAAAGACGCGGCGAGGGTGGGGCACCCTGAGATTATGGATTCCCACCCATTCGCGATGAAGCTGCGAATGGATGGGGCACGGAGCTGTGTGGGGGTCGTCGACTCCCAGGTCTCAGGTGCGAGACCTGGGGCACCCGGCTTCCGGTTGATTCGGACCAGGAGCCGGGTCAATGGATCCCACCCTTGCCGCACGAAACGCGGCAAGAATGGGGCACCCGACATTTTGGGCGGGTCATGCCGAGGGGACCTTGGTCCAGCGTTCGAGGAGGCCGAGAGCGGCGTCGGCGGCGAGGGCGAGGAGTGCGGCGGGGATGGCTCCGGCGAGGACCAGGCGGTTGTCGACGGAGGCGACGCCGCGGAAGATGAGTTCGCCGAGGCCGCCTGCGCCGACGGCGGCGGCGATGGTGGCGATGCCGACGCAGGTGACGGTTGCGGTGCGGAGGCCGGCGAGGATGAACGAGGCGGCGAGGGGGAGCTCGACTTTGAAGAGGCGCTGGCGGCTGGTGAGGCCGAGGGCGCGGGCGACTTCGACGAGGGCGGGGTCGATGCCGCGGATGCCGGCGTAGGTGTTGCGGAGGATGGGGAGCAGGGCGTAGGCGGTGAGGGCGACGATGGCGATGCGGGCGGCGCGGTCTCCGAGCCAGGGGAGGGGAAGCAGAAAGCCGAACATGGCGAGGGAGGGGATGGTTTGCAGGATGTTGGCGAGGCCGATGACAGGGCGGGCCCAGCGTGGCGAGCGGGCGAGGAAGATGCCGATGGGAATGGCGATGGCGGCGGCGAAGAACATGGCCGCGCCGGTGAGCCAGAGGTGCTCGATTGTGAGGGTGAGGATGGTGGAGGCGTTTTGAGAGAGGAAGCTCATGATGCGGCCTCCGAGAACTGCGGGGCCGGGTGTGGGGTTGGCGAGACCGTCGCGGCGAAAGGCGTGGACGTAGGCGTGGACCTCGGGTTGGGCGGAGTGGAGGAATTCTGCGGGCGTGAGGTTGGCGATGGTGCAGCCGGAGTCGAGCAGGACGATGCGGTCGGCGAGATAGAGTGCTTCGTCGAGGTCGTGGGTGACGAGAAGGACGGTCTTCTTGAATTGCCGGAGGAGGGTGCGCAGCATCTGCTGCATTTCAAGGCGGGTAAGGGGGTCAAGCGCGCCGAAGGGCTCGTCCATGAGGAGAATGGGCGGGTCGGCGGCGAGTGCGCGAGCGAGGCCGGCACGCTGGCGTTGGCCTCCGGAGAGCTGGCGGGGATAACGGTGGGCAAAGGGGTGGGGATCGAGACCGACGGCGGCAAGGAGTCGAGTGGGCGCGGCGGATGCGTTTGTCGAGCGGCGACGCCTTCGGCTTCGAGGACGAGGGCGACGTTGCGCTCGAGGGTGAAGTGCGGGAAGAGGCCGACCTCCTGAATGACATAGCCGATGGAGCGGCGAAGGGCGATGAGCTCGCGGTCGCGGGCGTTCTGGCCGCCGAGGAGGACTTCGCCGCTGGTTGGCTCGAGGAGGCGATTGACTGGTGCGGAGGAGGGTTGTTTTGCCGGAGCCGCTGCGGCCGAGAATTGCGGTGGTGGTGCCTTCGCCGAGAGTAAGAGAGATGCGGTCGAGCAGGAGATTGCCACCCGGCAGGGCGAAGGAGACATTGCGGAAGTCGATGGCCGGGATGGATGCTGCGGTCGTCAAGTCCGATCTCCTTGTGCAAACTCAGAGCTGGCAAATAGCGAAGGCGCTACAAACGATAACTGCATGTCCCCTTCGACTACCCACACGGCCCGCCCACTCATCGCGATAAGGCTGCGATGAATGGGGCACAGCTCATTCTGTACGCTTCGTTCTTTATGGCAACTCGTTTTTGTGCGAACCCTGGACTTGCGAGATTCGAACCAAAGGCTTGCAATCCTTCAGAGACAGTGTACGAAGGGGAAGTTCATTTGTCCCAACCGGGTGCAGCCCGTAGAATCACATGAGGGTCGGCCCGGGGCGCTGCCCGCAGCGGGCCCGGATTTGGATTTGGAGTCAATGAGCGAGCAGGAAACAGGGAGTTCGAACCAGCCGCGGGCGATATCGCCTGCGTGGAGCAGAGTTGAGCGGGCGCGGCATCCCCAGCGGCCTTATCCCATGGACTTTATCGAGCGGATCTTTACGGATTTCAGCGAGATTCACGGGGATCGTGCCTTTGGCGACGATGAGGCCGTGGCGTGCGGCATGGCTCGTCTGGGCGAGGACGAGGTGATGGTGATCGCGAATCGCAAGGGCGGGAGCACCAAGGAGCGGGTACGCCGGAACTTCGGGATGCCGCATCCGGAGGGGTATCGAAAGGCGCTCCGGTGCATGCGGATCGCGGAGAAGTTTGGACGGCCAGTGATCAGCCTGATCGATCTGCCGGGAGCGTATCCGGGGCTGGGTGCAGAGGAGCGCGGGCAGGCGGAGGCGATTGCGCGAAACCTGCTGGAGATGGCGCGGCTGAAGGTGCCGACGATTTCGGTGATCACGGGCGAGGGCGGATCGGGCGGGGCGCTGGCACTGGCGGTAAGCGACAGGGTGCTGATTCTGGAGAATGCGCTGTACTTTGTGATCTCGCCCGAGGGCTGTGCGGCAATCATGTGGAACGATCCGAATAGGAAAGATGCGGCGGCCGAGTCGATGCGCATCTCCGCGCCGGAGGTGGCGGCGCTGGGCTGCGTGGACGAGATTGTTCAGGAGCCGCCGGAGGGTCTGCACTCGAGTCATGAAACGGGGAGCGGGCTGCTTGGAAGCGCGCTGAAGAGACATCTGGCGGAGCTGAAAGCTCTGCCGTCGAATGAGCTGGTGGCCGCAAGGCAAGAGAAGTTTCGCAAGATTGCCCGGTGTTACACGGAAGGCTGAGGGGATGAGCACAGCGCCATCGATTGGCCCTATGCGGGGGGCGATTGGCCCGACGGGTGGGGCGAACGGCCCTGTGCGGGGTACGGTCGGGCGCGTTCAGGCCTATTTCCAGTTCATTGCGGCGGTGCTTTACTTTTTTCTGGCACGGACGCTGGCGCGGCATGGGGCGCAGGGGTTCTCGGACGAGCAATGGGCTCCACTGGTAGAGCAGGCGATGCTGGCTTTTCTGCTGGTGGTGGGCTACGCAGGACTGGGATTCTGGCTCAACCGGCAAGAGAATCCGATTCGCAACCAGGGATTTCCGCAGCGCGCGGGCTCGGACGGCGAGGCGGCCACGGGGTTCGCATTTGGCTGGGCTCTGGCGGTAATCTGCGTGCTGCCGATGGTGGCGATCGGCGGGATCGTGATTTATTTGACAACGCAGCCTTCGGCGTGGGGATGGCTTGTGGCCGATGCGGCCTATTTTGCCGTGCTGGCGTTGGTGGAAGAGGTTGCGTTTCGAGGATACGCTTTCCAGCGGTTTGAAGATTCGGTTGGGGGGCTGGGAGCGGCGATTGGATTCGCGGCCTACTTTGCGATTGTGCAGTCCCTTGTGCACGGGTCGGACAGGGCGAGCGTTGCAGTATCGATTGCGCTGGGGTTGCTGCTCTCGACTGCCTACCTGCGAACGCGGGCGCTCTGGCTGAGCTGGGGATTGAACTTTGGATGGAAGGCCAGCCGCGCGCTGCTGTTTGGTTTGGCGGTGCACGGGGACAGCAGCCATTCGCCGGTTGTGCAGGGGGATCCGATGGGTCCGTTCTGGCTGACGGGCGGAGGGTATGGCCTGGACGGCAGCTGGCTGGCATTTGCCGTATTGCTGCTGTCGATTCCGGTGCTGTTCAGAGTGACGCGCGATCTGGACTACAAGTACAACGCTCCGGTGCTGGTGCCCGGAGGGATTCCAGTGGACCTGGACGCGGCGGCGAAGCGGCAGCACGAGGCAGCGATGGGGACAGCTGAGCCTGCAGCGCCCTCGCTGGTACAGATTGCGCCAGTAGCGGCTACGCCCAATTCGGCGCTGGGACTGACTAGTGAGGAGCGCGGGGCATCGTCGGCTGAGGAATCCGCTTCAGAATAGATGCGGGGTGAGTGGTCACGAAAAGGGTGAAGCGGGCGGCAGGCATTTGCAAATCGTGCAAGAAAAGGTCTATCTTTTGCTTCAATGCTAGTTGCATGCATGGGAGGCTCCCATGATCGTTTGCTTGAGGCACGCCGGGGACGTTGCTGAGAAAAATCAATGGTCAGAAGTCCGCGCAGCCGGGCCGGGCATGAGGCTTGGCGGGGGTGCGGCGGGACTGGCTATGCTGTGCGGGCTGGCTTTTGCAGCAGGATTCACCGCGGTCGTTGCGCGGAGCCAAGTGGTTACGATCGACTCGAAGACTGGCGCTGTGACCGAGGGCGAGAAAACGATTGCGGCACCCGTGGACCGGCGATTCCAGCAGATAACACCAACCAAAGTCGATCTTCCCAAGGGCGAACTGGATGCGAAGGGCCGTCTGGATCTGATTCGAACCTTGCAGTCGGAGCAGGGATTTGCGATGCGGCCGTTTCCGAAGGGGCACAAGGGGTTGACCCTGGAGGCAAACGGGAAGCTGGAACCGGCGGGCGAAGCCTACCTGAACATGGTGACCAGCGAGGGCCTGAGCGCGAAGCCGGGCGACCGGCTGGTGCTGTCGGACATCAAGATCGATCACTCGCGAATTGAGCTTCAACTCAATGGTGGGCCCGGACCTGAAGCATCGGATACTGCGGCACATTGAGATTGGCGGGATGGGGCCGATGGCCCCGGTGGTGCGGACAATGAGGCGGATCCGACGGGGGCGCGGCTGACGCTGACTTTCAAGGGGGCACGTGCCCGAATTGACCGGGAAGGATGTAAAGGCGCTGCTTGCGCCGCTGATCTCGTTCGACGTGAAGACGCCGATTCAGGCCTATACCGATACGCTGCCGCAGAAGCTGAAGGATGCAATTCTGAACCACGAGGTTTGGGTGGGGATGAGCACGGACATGGTGCTCTATGCCAAGGGGCAGCCGCGAGGGGAAGTCGCGCGAGATGGAAGGGCAGATGCCGTTTGAGGAGTGGATCTACGGCAAGCCGCCGCAGGTGGTGGAGTTCGTGCGGGTGAATGGGAATCGGGTGATTCGGGTGGAGATCGCCAAGATGGGCGAGAAGCCGGAGATCTTCACGAAGGATGAGGTGGAAGGGCTGATGCGGACGGACGGCACGCCGTTGGATCCGGCGGCACAGGCGCGCGTAGCCAAAAACGGCGATGTGCAGCGCGATCCGAACACGCAAGAGGCGGCTCCGCCACCCACGCCTGCGCAAGCCGGGCGAGACGCTGCCCAGCGAGGATCAAGACCCGGACAGCCAGCGCGTTGGGGAAATGAGGCCGGTACGATTCCCCGCGCCGAAGCCGGCAGCTCAGCCGGGAGACAATCCTGACGGTGAACCGGCGGCGACGCCAGCCAACAGCGGCGCTCCGCTGCCGGATGCATCGCAGCCGAGCCCGACGACGACTCCGGCGAAGCAGCCTGCGACGCCGCCCGGGCAACAGCCGGCGAGCGGGCCGCCTGCGCAGCAATTTGTGCAAAGCACGGCAGTGGCGGGCAGCCGCTAGGCGACATCGACCGTTGTTGTAAACTTGAGGGAGCGAGTGCTGCTCGCTTCCGTTGCAAACTCCTTGCGACAAGAGGCCAGCTTAAGAACCGCGCCGTTGAAGCCGGGCGCAAGCAAGTTGCGCGTGTGTGCAGAGACAAACCCAGAAGGAGAAACACCCGAATCATGGCAAAGATCGCAAAGACCGGTGACCGCAAGAAAGTGATGGACACGACGAAGTCGACGGACTGTCCGAAGTGCAACAAGGCAACGCGCATCGTCAAGCGCGTGAAGGACCGCGAGCGCGGCGTTCCGGGCGGAGTTTACATCTCGTGCTCAGTGTGCGACTTCTACGAGAAGCTCTAGCCATTGCAGAGCAAAAAGCGCCGCCTTCGGGCGGCGTTTTTGTTTGCGATGACAGTGGACAGTGAACAGTGGACAGTGAATAGGGATCAGAGGCAATCGAGGGTGGATTTTCCGACAATTTCCGAGAGGGGTAAACGGGGTTTCCGACGAAATATCCAGATTTGCGACTTTTGGTCTGCCTGCAGGGGCAATAATATACTTGGCCGACAGTGTGCTACAGTGCGCTTGAGGTGCCCTATGAAAACAGTCAATTCACATCTCTCGGTGGTAGAGCTATTTTGGAGTATCTGGAAAGAGCCTCTTCCAAAGCCCGATCAGATTGAATTTGATCGCGCAGTCGCTTCCATCGCGCAGCGACTTTTTCTTGAAGGCCAGGAAGGCTCTGTGCCTCCTCGACCAGCCGCTCAATCTGAGAATCAGTCAGCGGCTGAGCGCAGGTTTTGAGGTAGCTTTTCAGCGCCAGGTTCTCAAGGTCCAGAGCCTCGATAGTGCTCATGATTCCCGTGGCTACTTTCTCATCCATTATCCTGTTCCTCTCGCAATCGCTGTGCATTGTGTCTTTCTGCCAATTCCCTCAACTTCAACATAGTCGCCTTATCAACGAAGGACTTCGCATGGATTCCGAAGCCCTCCATCTCAAAAAGCGCAGAGAACGACTTTCTAGTTTTGCGTGCCTTGGCTCTGTTTTCCGCTTCCCTGAAGATTTCAAAGGCCACCAAATCGGCCGGTTGGAGAACTATGCAATCGGTCCAGGCTAACGAGGTGATCGAGGTGAAATACGAGGCATGGGGAAATGCAGGGTCGGCCATTTCGCGATTAAATGCCCGCAAAATCGCTGGATCGTATTTAGATGTTCGATCATGGAATAGGGTAATTTTGACCGGAGCACCTTGCGCCATGCCTTGGAAATCAGCGCCGATGGTGTGCATTAAGAATCCGATGAGCAAAGAGTATGCGAGTTCCAGCCGATCCTTCGCGAACTCTGGAAACGTCTCACGCAAGGCGTTTAGGTCAACGTCATAGGCAACAGTGTGAAGCGGATATTGCTTCATTATCCCCAGTAGACCGACCACAAATTCATTTCTCTCGTCCTCGTTCCAACCCTTGAATTCTCCCCTCCGGCCATTGCAATCGGAAGCATGATATCTACTGATTGCTGGTCTCCCTGCCTTCGCCAGTTCTTTATTCTTCGCCCGCAGGTGAAGTTTCCAAACACGTTCGATCTCTGTCCACGCTTTGCCTGGCGCAAGTAGGCAAGAGAGAGCAAATATCTTTTGGTCTTTGTCGTAGCTCTCGTCGATATAGCCGCGAAGCAACACAAATATGCCCTCATTAACGCCGAGCGGGTTGAATCCTTCCCACAATCGTCTAACAGGAATGGTGTTTTGTTGACGCAGATACACCACGGGTATACCCTCATTTCTGAGGGATACCGTGCTCAGTCAACCCGTCAATCCCGCGAAGAATGACACGGGCGATTTTGAGCGCTTCAAAGATTTTGCGCGGCGCGTCGTTCGTGTGCCGCATTCCCAAATCAAAGCCCAGTTGGACGCGGAAAAGGAAGCCAAGCGAATTGCTAAGACTTCCGTTTCCCGCGTCTCTGGCGCATCATCCAAACGGGTTGGTTAGAAGGCTTCGGAGCCCGACACCTTGCCGGTCAGTTCTGCATAGGTAAGGCGCTTGCCCACTATCTGCGATACAGCCAGCACAAATCTATCCGAATCCGCCAGTGGGTTGTCCCGTGTGGCGCGATTGTTGTACCTGAAAACCTGCTCATCCACGTAGGCATCTAGATGGAACGGCTCTACGGCAACATAGGTGCCTTTGAGGCCCCTCTTGAGCAATGACCAGAAGTTCTCAATCCCTTGGGTGTGAACCTGTTCGCGCACATACTCTTCGACATGATTGACGGTCTCGTGCACAAAATCATTGACCTTCAGCCGGTCGTATCCGACTGCCCCATCTGTGTAGACGGTCGATTTCCGCTCAATCTGGTTGAGTATCTCGTTTTGAAGAGTTTCGCGGGTCACGTCAGGAATCACCTTGGCCCGAACCCGGCGCACATCCCGCTCCAGCATCCCCATAACCACGGCCTTACCCCTGTCGGCCTTCAGGCCGTTCCCCAGGCCCATCCGGCGCGATCTGTGCATGTTCTGGTACTTCCCTCCAATGAATGTTTCATCGACTTCAATGGGCCCGCCGTCGCCGTCGATCTTGGGGAGCGAGTTGTCTTTGAGTGAAGTGCGAATCCGGTGCAGCATGAACCAAGCCGATTTCTGTGTGATCCCAATGGACCGCGCAACCTCATAACTACTGATGCCGTTCTTGCAATTCACCATCATCCACATGACCGGAAGCCACTTATCCAGGCCGATGGGTGAGTCTTCCATCACGGTGCCAACCTTGAGAGAAAACTTCTGTTTGGGGTGCTTTGAGTGGCAGCGATACACGCGCTCGCTCTCAATGTAACTGACCTTAATCGAGTCGCACTGAGGGCAGCGCACCTGCCCATCATCCCAGCGGATCGCGATCATGAACTGACGGCAATTCTCGTAATCAGTAAAGAACTGAATCGCTTGCTGTAAAGTCTTTGGCGGCTTCATGGTTTGAGAATAGATCGAAATTTAGTGTCTGTCAAGTATATTATTGCCCCTGCAGGTTATTGATATTATTGGCCTTAAAAAGTGTTCGACTATAAGCCCTTTGTTATCAGTAGGAGGTATTGAAGCGTTGGCTTGTCCAGTGTGTAGAGTGTGGGGTGTTGGGTGTGGGAAGGCAGTGGACAGTGAACTGGCGGCAGCGCTGGGGAGTTTGGCATAGATGGCAAGATTGTGCGCCGAATCGGTTTAATTATGCGCAAACAAACAGTGAACAGTGAGCAGTGAACAGTGGACGGTGAACAGGGGACAATTCGGGGAAAAGGACAGGGAGGAGGGAGAAGGGAAGAGGGAGAAGGCCCCGGGGCAGGCCGGGCGGTGCCGAGGCGACGGAAATGAGGGGAGCCGGGCCGAATTCAACGCGAATACAGGTGAGAAAAAGGCATGTTTCAGCTCAAAATCAAGAGAAATGAGCGTGTTTTATGTAGGAAATGAGGTGAAAACACCACCTGAATCGATGCGCTAGAGGTCTTTTTGGGCTGGCGATATAACAAAGGTTGTTATATTCGCTCGGCGAAGAGGCCGCCGCTTCTTTGGGGTGCGTCGACTCGAGAGCGATGGAGCAGGGCAGACCTTTTCGAAAAATGCTATCGCTATTCAGGGCTTAATTGGTCAATCGCATTCTTCTCGAGGGTTACAGCGGTCTGCGAGAGGAGGCGGCCGGTCACCCGTGCGTTCGTCTTGAGCGCGATCACGGTCTTGGCAAGGACGATTCCCTGAAGGTGCGCGGTGGTCCCGACCGCGGTTACGCCGGCGACTTGCCAGAAGATGTTTTCGGCCTTGGCCCCGCCAGAGAGGTTAACGGCAACGGCGTTACCCAGAGTGAGATTGCCTGAGATCTGGAAGATCCACACATCGTTGGCAGAGCCGTCGAGGGTGATGCTGGTTGCAAGAAGAACGTTGCTGTCCCACTTGTAGAGGCCGGGGGCCAGCACCATGCCGCCGATATCTCCCCTGCGCAGGTTGAGGACATCGGGGTTCGGGCGCCCTGCGGCATCGGTGTATGCGGTTTCCATGTCGAGGATCGCCGTGGTGAGCTTAGCTGGATTCTTGATGCTGCATGGATCGGGTCCGGCTGCGTTCACCGAGTAGACAATCCCCTTCACTTCTGTACAGGTGAGAAGGTCGGCGGCCCCGGTTATCGGGCTGGTCCCCACATCTCCAGTGATCGCAGAAGTTGGGACATCTGTAATTCCCGACTTAGTAAGAATCACAAAACCGCCGGCTGACCTGAGGTTGACCGGCGCTGGACTTGGAGCAGCTGTTGCGATCGCGGTCGACCCGAGTGCGAAGAATGCGATTGCTGCGATACTCATATCGTTTCTCATAGTAATTTGGAGTGTGCGGATTGGCCGGGAGCTCTGTCTGAGCAATCTGGCTCACCCCGCGCGCGGCGACAGGAGGATGGAGAGGACGGTGATGTCGTCGTCCTGTCCGAAGTGCTGCGCGCGGCGGGCGATTTCTTCGGAGGGTTCGGTGGACGCGGCAAGAGTGCGGTCGAATCCGAACAGAGCGCCGGCTTTGTCACGGGCTTCGACGACGCCGTCGGTGAGCAGGGTGAGCTGCCGGCCTGGGGCCAGTTGGAAGGCGGCTTCGGGATAGGTTGTGGCGGCGGAGATTCCCAAGGGAAGGCCGTTGTGGAGCGGGAGCTCTCGGCCATCAAGGTAGGGCGCGATGTGGCCGGCGTTGGCGATGGTGAGCGCGCCATCGGCATCGGCGCGGAGGGCAAGGCAGGTGGTGAATCCGCCGTCGCTGCGCGCCAACATGCGGTGGTTCATGGCGGCGAGGATTTCACCGGGGCTCTGGGTGAAGTGGGCGAGAGTGCGGATGGTGCCGACGAGCAGCGAGACGGTCATGGCGGCGGGCAGGCCTTTGCCACTGACGTCGCCGATGACAACGAGAACGCCGCCGTTTGCCGTGGCGATGATCTGGAAGAAGTCGCCGCCGACTTCCCCGAAGGGCTTGTAGGCGGATTGAATGTTGAAGCCGGGGATAGATGGAGTCACTTCAGGGATGAGGACTTGCTGGACGGCACGGCCGGCGGCGAGTTCAGCGGCGAGGCGCTCTTTCTCGCGGCGGTCGCGGATGAGGTCGCGAGCAAAGATGGCGAGAGTGGCGACTCCCAACATGGTCAAGGTGATGGTTGAGTACTGCCAGTGCCAGCCGCCGATGGTCGCGTAGGGCTTGATGCCTGTGAGGTGCTGGAAAGTGCTGGTGACTGAGAGACGCACGAACCAATAGAAAAGGAAAGCGGCGGCGATCATTCTGTCGCGTGGGCTGTTGCGGCGGAGGCCCTGGACGATCAGGATGGCGAGCGGAATCTCGGATGAAAGCATCGACCAATCGGCGGCGAAAGCAAAGTAAGGGAACCACGCGGAGATGCAGACAAAGGCATAAACCGGCCAGAAGAGCATTGTCCATCGGCGACGCGGGATCTGCATTGCATCGCCCGCAGTGGCAACGAGCATGCCCGAAGTTATGGCTCTGAGAGACCAGTAAGGGACCTGGCCGCCGGCATAAAGGATTAGTTGTTGCAGGGCAACGAATGCGAAATAGGTGCCCAGAGTGCGAAACGCTCGAAAATCGGGCGCGGCTCGCCATAACGCCAGGTAGGCGGCGGCAAGGGAGAGCATCAAAACGCAAATCATGAGGAATGGAGTCTGCTGCAACTGCTGCGCCGGCGGCATGGGCGGAAAGAACTGTTGGAACGGGGGCAGTGAGGCGCCGGTGAAGAGGGCGACTATTATGCGCGGAAGCATTGGGAAATGATACTCGGGGAGCAAGAGCAGGGAGGAGGGAGAAAGGCAGGGAGGAGGGAGAAAGGCAGTGAGGAGGGAGAAAGGCAGGGAGGAGTGAGGGCGCGGGGTGGTTGCGTTGCGACTCCTTGAGCGCGGGTGTGAGCGGGGCGGCAAATCTCAGAACTGAGACCGGGAAGACGATGCTGCCGGCTGAGGGTGAGTGGCGTGATCCAACTCATGTGAGATGTCCTGAGCGGGAGTTTCGCCAATGGAATCCCCGAATACCGGGATCAATAGCTCGAAGTCTTCCAAGGGCAGGGGGGAGCCAAAGAGGAAACCCTGGAATGCATGACAACCGAGCTCCATGAGGCAATCCAGTTGCTGTTGGGTTTCAACGCCTTCGGCGATAACGCTCCTGTTCATTACCTGTCCCAGGGAGATGACGGATTGAGCGATGGCGCGGCTGCTGAGGTCTTCCACGATATCGCGGACGAAGGAGCGGTCGATCTTAAGTTGGTCGAGCGGCAAGCGCTTGAGATAGGAGAGCGACGAGTACCCAGTGCCAAAGTCGTCGAGGGAGAGGCCAATGCCATTGGCTTTGATCTCGGTCATTTTGGCAATGACGCTCTCAATGTTGTCGACCAGCATGCTCTCGGTGAGTTCGAGCTTGAGCCTGGCTGGATTTGCGCCGCTGTGGTGGAGGGCTGCCAAGACGCGGCTGACGAAGTCGGGTTCACGCAATTGGCGCGCGCTGATATTGACGGCCACTGTCAGGTGCTGGGTCCTCTCTTGGTTTGCCCAGGCAGCAATCTGAGCGCATGCGGTTTCAAGGACCCATTCTCCGAGGGGTAGAATCAGCCCCGTTTCCTCAGCCAGGGAAATGAAGGCGCCTGGGCCGAGGAGGCCGCGCCGGGGATGGTTCCAGCGGATGAGAGCCTCTGCGCCAGCGAGGCGGCCAGCGTCCAATTGAGGCTGGTAGAAGAGCGCAAACTCGTTGACTCGGATTGCCTGGCGAATATCGGCTTCCATGGCAGCCCGGGCATTCATGACGGCCCTTAATGCCGGGTCAAAGAAATGCAAGGACTGGCCGCCATTCTCCTTGGCCTGGTACATGGCAATGTCGGCGCGCTGAAGCACATCGTCGACGCTGTCGGAGTGTTCTCCGATTACCGTAATTCCGATGCTGGAGGTGCAGTGGCATTCACGGCCGTTGAGCCGGTATGTCTGGCACAAGAGAGCAAGAATCTTCTCGGCGACGAT
The DNA here is from genome assembly GCA_963783065.1 of uncultured Acidobacteriaceae bacterium. GTDB lineage: Bacteria > Acidobacteriota > Terriglobia > Terriglobales > Acidobacteriaceae > Telmatobacter. The sequence continues at coordinate 306,105 of CAWAMG010000001.1, forward strand.
CCTGGCCTGAGCGGCAGCCTCAAGGGGACGGCGGCTCAGCGCTGAAAGAATCACGACAAACTCGTCCCCACCCCATCGGGCTACAAGATCGTCATCGCGGACACAGGCGCCAAGGCGCCGGGCGACTTCCTGAAGGAGGAGGTCGCCTGTTTTATGGCCGTGGGTGTCGTTGAGCGCCTTGAAATTGTCGACGTCGATGTAGAGCAGTGCTCCCATGAGCTTGCTTTGCGTGCCGGCATCCAATATTTGGGTGAGTTTTTCAGCGAGCAACCGCCGGTTGGGCAGATGAGTCAAGGGGTCGTAAAAGGCGAGCTTCTTGATCTTCTCCTCGGCGACTCGGACCTCGGTGACCCGGTCCTCGAGTTCCCTGGTTCGTTTTCTGACCTGAAATTCAAGTTCGCGGCTTCTTTTGAGCAAGTGCCGTTCACGAAACCTGTCGCCGGCAATAAAGAGAAGGATGCAAGCGAGGACGCAGAGCGAATTGAACCACCAGGTCTTCCACCAAGGTGGAAGCACGCGGACCTGGACCTTCATTGGCGGCGAGAAGGAATTGAGGCCCAGGTTTCGGGCCATGGCGGTGAAGGTATATTTGCCAGGTGGAAGGCCGGCGAAGACGGCAATGCCGTCGCGACTTTCGATCCAATCGGAATGCAAGCCATCGATTCGATATTCGAAGACCAACTGGCTGCGATTGCGCATTGCGGGAGAAGATAACTGGAAACTCAGGGGGAGTTGCGACCAGGGCAACTGGATCGCCTTCTCGACCGGGTAAATATTCTCACCGCGGCGAATCGTGGTGACTTCAGCACTCAGGGGAACCGGATCGAAGACGCGTTCCGGATGGAGCAGGTGCGCGATTCCGCCGCTGGTTCCAATCCAGAGTGAGCCGTCGGCCGCGATGGTCATCGCTCCCTGATTGACATCGTTCCAAAGGAGGCCGCTTTCCTGGGTCAACTGACGCCAGTCTTGCCCGTTCCAGACCAAAAGGCCGGCGTCGGTTCCCAACCATACCCATCCGCGGCGGTCTACAGCGATGGCAACCGGGGTAAGCGCCTGCAGGTCTGCGGGTAGTTTTAGTTGCCAGGAATCCATCCCATCGATTCCTGGCTTGATCTGCCATGTGCCTGTTTGCTCCCCGGTAATCCAGACGCTGCCATCGGAGGGACAGGCGGAATCGAGCAAGATTCCGGGCGGCCTGGGCTCTCCGCGAATCACAGGTGCGGTCCAGCGGCCGTTCTGGAGCCGGATCAAACGGCTGGTGGTGGTGAACCAGACGGCGCCGCCAAGGGATTGACAACCAGCGTTCACCTGGATTGAAGCCTGCAAAAGCAGGTCAGCGTCCTTATCGCGCTGGGGGACAGCCATGGTCTTTCCGGATGCGCGAACGTAGATGCCCTGGTTGGTGGTAAAGAAGACACGGCCTGCCTGATCGCTGACCGAGCGGGTAATCAGAGCAGGAAGCTTTGCGATCTGTAGAGTCTTTCCGTTTGCTGGATCGATGTGAAGAACGGCGGCGGAATTGGTCCCGCCCCACAGGGTGCCATCGTTGTTTGTTCCCAGGGTGAACAACTGACCGAAGGGCCAAGGACGCAATTGCGACAAGGAACCGGCGTTGCCGGTGCGAGTGTTAATCCATGCCGGTCCTTTGTCGGTTCCCAGGAAGACGCGATCGCCGCGGGATGGGACGATGGCCCAGATCACAGCCGAGGGCAGAGACGCGGTGTCGTTCCACCCCTCCCAGTTTTCATATCCTACCCAGTTGAACAGGCCGTCTCCATAGGTCGCAATCCATGGGTCACCAGCCGTATCGAATACGATGCGGACAACACGACCGGTGAGCGGGAGGCCGTTTGCTCGACCAACGTTTCGCCACCGGCTTCCGTCCCATCGAGCAATTCCATCTTCGGACGGAACAAGCACCCGGCCCTCCTGATCCTCGATAAACGGGGCATGCAAATAGGGGTTGCCGGCGCTGGAGCCTGGGATACTTCGATCTGCGAATCGCCTGGACTGGCGGAGCAGGACGGCAACATGATTCCGACCCCCGGCCCACAAGGTGCCTGCATGATCCAAAAACACGCCCTCCCAGAGATCGTCGGGAAGGCCCTGTTCGTTTCCCCATTCGACGATCTTGTCAGGCGGCAGATGCAATCCGCTTGCCGTTTCCCGGTCGACCCAGGAATAAAGCTTCTTGCCGCATCCGACAAAGATATGAGCGCCGGTGGCGGGCGAGCGAACCACGTTCACGCTGGAAACCAGTGCGAGGTCAGGCATGGCCGTTTCCTGACTGGCGGAGAATACAGGAAGAAAGGAAATCATGCGGCCGCGATCATCGTGCTCGAGGCGATAAAGGTATTTCCCATCGACGATGAGCAGATGGCGCGCATCTTCAACAACGATGTTGCTGCGGGAGGCTATCGGAATTGGGCGGCTTCCGGCAGCGACGAAGCGATGTCCATCCCAACGGTAGAGGTTAGAGAATGTGGCCGCCCAAACTGTGTCATCGGGGGTGACCAGGACAGCGCGGACATTGAGCTCGGCGATGCCCTGCTCGGGGCCAAAACGTTCAAAGCCTGAACCGAGAAGGCGATAGAGGCCGTTTTCAGTTGCCACCCAGAAAAACCCGTGATGGTCGGCCGCCAGGTCGTTGATGGCAAGATTCTTGAGCCCCTCGGCCTGCCTGAAAGCGCGAAAGACATACTGCTGCGCCTGCATGGAGGTGGAGATTGCAAGCCAAAAGGCCAGCATCCGAATTGCGCCGGACCGCACCAAGCTTAACCCTATGCACGCGGATCTTGAGCGCTTTAGAAAAGAATGTGTCCGAGTGACCTTTTGAAGAAGGCCGACGCTCGCCTGGGTCGCGTCGGCTCAGCTGTTGTGGCCTCGGATACACCATTTCCTAAAGCGCTGTAGCCCACGGGCTCTCACGGTATTTATCGTCAGCTAAGGTCAGAGTCTAGAGCCTGATCGGTGGTAGACGAGAGAAATCGTCATTTTTCGGTACGCTCATCGAGGGGCGGCCGAGAGTGACGGTGACGCGAGATGAGGCGATCGGCGACGAAGAATCGAATTTCTTAATGAGTGGGAGGCGTTCATGTGTCTCAATATGAGTCACGGCCCGGTGGAAGGACAGAGGCGGATGTCCATCCGCGGGATGCGAAGGCTGGACGGCGCAGCATCGAGAGAACGCTGAATCCAATGGATGAGGGCGCATTCGCTGGGGATTACACTAGAGCGGAACCGGAGTAACTGTGTCCTTTCGAGTTTTGTACAAGGTCGCCGACCCCTGATGGTCGCGTCGACTTGAATTCCGCGGTTTCGGGAGACATCAACTCTGGTATCGCTGTAGTCGGAGGCAGGGGCATCGGACGCAATGGCCGAGGAGACGCGCATGCCAGGAAGACGCGCTTGGGGATGGGAAGCATGAGCGAGACGGAAGGCGGGCGGAGCCTGCGCGGCGACATTGTGTTTGGGTTTGGGCTGGCACTGGCCGCGTGGGTGGCGTGGATGGTGCGCGATGTCCTGTTCCTGCTCTATGTGAGCGCGCTGTTTGCCGTGGTGCTGACGCCGCTGGTGCAGGCGGTTTCGGCTGTGAAGATTGGGCGGTGGCGACCGTTCAAGGGGATCGGGGTGCTGGTGCTGCTGGTGGCTGCGGCGGGCGGGCTGGTGCTGTTTGGATTTCTGGCGCTGCCGCCGGTGATCAGCGACCTGCAATCGTTTGGACAGGAGTTGCCGACGCGCTTGCCGGCCATTCTGGCGCAGGTGAAGAAGCTGGGCATTTTGGAGGGGCCGCAGGCTGCGGCGATCAGCGCGAAGGCGCAAGATATGGTGAGCAACGCGGCGACCTATCTGCTGTATTCGATGAAGGACTGGGCGGGCAAGCTGTTCGATGTGGTGATGGGCATTGTGCTGACGATCTACTTCATCCTGGAGGGAGATCAAGCATACGCGTGGTTTCTGGCGTTTCTTCCGCCGGGGCAGCGGGGACGGCTGGACGGCGCGCTACGGCGGGCAGAGACGCGGATGGGCAGATGGCTGGTGGGACAGGGAAGCCTGATGCTGATTCTGGGCGTGGCGAGCACGATTGTGTATGTGGGATTCAATGTGCGCTATGCGTATGCGCTGGGTTTCCTGACGGGGCTGCTGAACATCATTCCGGTGGTGGGCGCGGCGGTGTGTGTGGGGCTGGCGCTGCTGGTGGCGGCGATTGACTCGTGGGGTAGGGTGATTGCGGTGGCGGTGTTCTACCTGATTTATCTGAACGTGGAGAACTCGTTTTTGACACCACGGATCATGAAGTCGAGCGTGAACCTGCCGGGATGGGCGATCCTGGTGGCGTTGCTGATTGGGTCAGCGCTGGAGGGGGTTCTGGGCGCGATGGTGAGTGTGCCGACGGCGGTGCTGGTGGCGGTGCTGCTGGATGAGTACCTGGTGCACCGGGAGCCGGAGGGGGTGTAGGGCGTGGGGAATAGGGTATGGGGTGTGGGGTCTAGAGGGCTTCGGCCATTTCGTCGAGGATGCGGGAAGCGGCGCGGGCGGGATCGGGCGCCTGGGTGATGGGGCGGCCGACAACGAGGTAGCTTGCGCCGAGACGGAGGGTTTCAGCAGGAGTGCCCACGCGTCTTTGATCGGCGAGATCGGCACCCCTGGGGCGGACTCCGGGAACGACGAGGACAGATTCGGGTCCGGCGAGGGCACGGATGGCTTCAACCTCCAGCGATGAGCAGACAAAGCCGTCGACCCCTGATTCGAGGCTCATGCGGGCCAGGGCGAGGGCCTGGTCGCTGGGAGATTGAGAGAAGCCGATGGCGTGGGCCTGCGCCTGGTCGATGCTGGTGAGCATGGTGACGGCGAGCAGCAGAGGCGGGTCGGGGATGGCAGCGAGTGCGGCGTGGGCGGCGGCGAGCATGGCGGGACCACCGGCGGCGTGGACGTTGAGCATGCGGGCACCGAGGCGGGCGGCTGAGCGGACTGCCCCGGCGACAGTGTTGGGGATGTCGTGGAATTTGAGGTCGAGGAAGACGGAGTGGCCGCGCTTGAGGATGGGGTCGAGAACAGCGGGGCCTGCGGCGGTGAATAGCTCGAGGCCGACTTTGAACCAGAGACAGGTGCCGTCGAGCCTGGCAACGAGGTCGGCGGCCGAAGACGCGTCGGGAACGTCGAGGGCGACGATCAGCTTTTCGCGAGCGAGTTCGAGCCGATTGATTGCTGGAGGTTCGGCGGTGGCGAAGGTCGGGTTCAGGCGCTCGGGAATGGGCATGGCTCTATGGTAAGCCAGAGAACAGTGGACAGTGGACAGTGGACAGTGAGCTGTGGAGAGAAATGATAGGTCACTCCAGACCGGGGTTAGATCAGAGAGGAGAGATCGGTGAACAGGGATCGGGGGTGAGGGTCAAGCCTCGACGGCGATCGCGGGGTCGTTGGCGGAGCTTAGCTTCTCCTGATCCTGCTGAGGGAGGAAGCGGCAGAGATAGTCGATGGGATCGTCGGAGCCGGCCATCTGGCGCAGGTGATACTTCCAGACATCGGGCTTGATGGTGCGACGGGTGAAGGGCTTGCGGGTGACCTGGATGACTTCTCCATAGGAGTTGACGCGGGGGTAGGTGATGGAGGGGACCATGAAGCTCATATGGGACCCGGTGCGCCAGAAGCAGCGCGCGAATTCGTGAGAGAAGATGAGGGTGAAATGGCGGCCTTCAGAGGCGAGCAGGGTAAGCGCCTGCTCGGCGCCATCCCAGCCTGGACGTACATGGGACTGAAACCAGCGGCGGAACTCGAATCCGTTAAACTGAGCCTGATTGAGGAGCAAACGCAGGAGTTCTTTGCGATTCATTTCAGCAGACCTCATGGGGTTGAAGGGAGTTCAAAGCCAAATGCACACGTGCTGCAAAGAGGGACCGGTGTGGAGATCAATCGGGGGAGTCGTTCAATGTGTGTAACGTAAAAAGGTGGGGAGTTTCCTTTTTGGGGCGGTGAGAACGATGGATTGGGAATTCCAATCGGTTTGAATGCATGGATTCCCAGGTCTCGGAAGCGAGACCTGGGGCACCCGCGGTTGAGTTGATCGTCTCCCACCCTAAACGCAAAGTGCGCGTTTAGGATGGGGCACCCGCAGTACATGAGGTTAAGAGATTTGAGGACGGGAAGACGTTGGGCGATGGGCTGGTGGTGCGGTGTGGTTCTAGTGGCGGTGGCGGCGACGGCGTGGGCCGGCGAAGTGCACACAAATCCATTGAATCTGCGATCCGCTGGTGAAGGAAGCCTACGCGCACTTCTACGATCTGGATTATCCGGGAGCTGTGGAGCGGTTTGAGCGATTCCATGCGGCGCATTCGGGCGATCCGCAGGCGACGGCGATGCTGCTGGAGGCGATGGTGTTTCAGGAGCTCTATCGCGAGGACCTGCTGGATACGACTTTCTATGCCAATGACGGTTTTCTGACCGGCAGGCATGTGACCGAAGAGGACCCGAAAAGGTGCGGGACCGGATCATGGCGCTTTCTGAGGAGACGATCCGCGAGGCGGATGGGCGGCTGGGGAAGAACGAGAATGATGTGGATGCGCTGTACGCGCGGGGATGGGCGCGGGCGCTGACCTGCGCGTATGTGGCGATGGTGGAGCGGGCATACTGGAGGGGGTTCCGACTGGCGACGGGCGCGAAAGACGACCATGAGCGCGTATTGCAGCTTGACCCCGAGTATGTGGATGCAAAGCTGGTGGTGGGGGTGTACCAGTACGTGGTGGGAGCGCTGCCTTTTGCGTTCAAACTGCTGATCGGGTTTGCGGGGGTGACGGGGTCGAAGAGCAAGGGGCTGGCGGATGCTGACGGACGACGGGAACCGCGGGATCATGACCAACGTGGAGGCGCGGACAACGATTTGCTTGTTCTTGCGGCGGGAGGGACGTTACAAGGAAGCGATCACGGTGGTGGAGAAGCTGAAGGCGGAGTATCCGCGGGATTATCTTTTCTGGCTGGAGGAGGCGAACCTGCGCAAGGATGCGGGCGAGGGAATGGGCGTGGTGGCGGCTTACCGGGAGATCATTGCGACGAATGCGAAGCCGGGGTATTTCTCGTCGGCGCGGATGGAGTTGACGTACTTTGGGCTGGGCGATGCGCTGCGCGGGCAGCGGCACTTTGCCGAGGCGGCGCAGGCCTATGAGCAGGCGGCGTCGACGACGGGCGTGGGGCGAGAGCTGAAGGTTCGGACGCTGCTGGGGGCAGGGGAGTGCCACGATGCAAACGGGGAACGGGAGCTGGCGGTGAAGGACTACAGGGCGGCGATTGATGCGGGTCCGAATACGTCACGTGCGGATATTGCGAGGAAGAGATTGCGGGAACCGTACCGGGAATCGTGAGCGGATGGGTGGGGGAACTGAAGCGGGTGGGATTTCGTATAGTTTGGCTGAAGCAAAGAGTGCCTGGAGGTTAGAGAGATGGCGATTTATTGCAACCAATGCGGAACGGTGCTGCCCCACAGCGCGCGGTTCTGTTCGAAATGCGGAGGTGGCGTTCCGGCCGCGGTGTATGGGATGCCTACGAAGCGGCTGGTAAGGCCGCTGATGGGACGGCAAATTGCCGGCGTGTGCATTGGGCTGTCGCAGACCTACGGGTGGGATGTGGGGTTGGTTCGCGTGATCACTGTGCTGGGGACGTTTTTCTCGGGCGGCATGGTCGGGGTGGCGTACCTGGCGTGCTGGATCGGGATCCCGGAGGAGGGGATGAATGCGCCGGGCGTGTATCCTCCCGGAATTTGAGTGTAAGTGTGAGTGTGGGTGTGGGTGTGAGTGCGAGTGTGTGTGTGAGGGTGTGGAGGGCGGAAGAGCGGATGAAAGGCTGGTACGAGTCGGGCGGGGCGAGGCTGGCGTTTGAAGACCGGGCGAGGGCGTGCCGGTGGTGTTTCTGCATCCGACTCCGCTCGATCATTTTTATTGGCTGCCGGTGGTGGAGCGGTTGCATGGGGTGCGGGCGATTGTGCCCGATCTTCGCGGACATGGGGCGTCTCAGTTAGTTGGGCTGGGCGACGGGCTTCCTGTGGGCGGGATTCGCGGAGGTCGCGGATGCGCAGGTGCTGACGATGGAGCAACTGGGCACGGATGTGCTTGGTCTGATGGATCATTTGGAAATCCAGGAAGCGCGTATTTTGCAGGCTGCTCGATTGGCGGATACGTGCTGATGGAGCTGGTGCGCAGGGCGCCGGAGCGGATGAGGGGGCTGGCGTTTGTGTGTTCGAAGGCGCAGCCGGACGCGGCGGCGAACCGGGCGCAGCGGAGGGCGAACATTGAGCAGGTGAGGGCGGAAGGGACTGGGAAGTTTCTTGATGGACTGGCGCAGAGCCTGATTGGGGCGAGCTCTCGAAGTGCGCGGCCGGAGATTGTGGGTGAGTTGCGGGCGCGGATGACGGATTCAGCGGAGGCGGCTGTGGCCGTGCAGGCTGGGCTGGCGGTGCGGCCGGATTCGGTGCCGGATATTGCTCGGATTTATGTACCGGTGCTGGCGATTGCGGGCGGGGAAGACCCGGGCGTGACGGCGGCGGAGATGGAAGCATTCAAGGCAGCGCGGGGCAGGTGCGCGCTTCACGTGATCGAGGACGCGGGCCACTTTGCGGCGTATGAGAAGCCGGATGAGGTGGCGCGGATTTTCCGGGCCTGGCATGAGCAATTGATGGACTGAACGGCGAGCTATAGGCCCGAGCACTTAACTTGAGCCAATATTGAGACTCATGAAGGTTTGGACTTATCGGGGAGCAATCGCGTCCAACGAGCAGGGGGATGCATGAAGAAGTTAGTTGTACTCGGATTATTTCTCTTTCCAATCGCTTCGTTTGCGGCGCCCACATCGCAGCCGGCAGATTATGACATTCCAGTGCACGTGACGCAGTCGAAGCTTGTTTTGCAGTGCTCTTCAGGGCTGTGTAACTACTTTGCCCATCTTGAAGGGACGATCGCGGGAAAGAAAGTGGAGCTTGTGGAAACAAGGCTTCGGATGGCCGTGTTGCACACGGGCGACTACAAAGCCAGGGTTGTAAAGAGTGGCGTCGGCAAGACACGCATGGGGCAGGCAGCCGATCCGTCTTCGTATGAAGATCAGATTACCTACGAATTCCTGCTTCCGGATGGAACCAAGCGGCAATTCCTTCTGGTGGGTGAGGAAGAGTAGCGGCTATCCAGTTGGAATGGGATGTTCGTCTGGCTGGTAGCGGCGAGCGGTGGCCATGAGTTCTTCGATGCTGCACGGAGCGGATGCCGCCACGGGCGCCGGAGAACATGCAGTTCATGGCGGCGGCGGCGCAGGCGAAGTCGAGTTGGCGCTGGAGAGGCCACTCCCGCAGCAGCGCCGTAGATGAAGCCGGCGTGGAAGATGTCGCCCGCGCCGGTGGTATCGACGACAGGGACTCGGAGGCGGGAGCGGTGGAGCGTGCGTTTGCCGTCCCAGGCGAGGACGCCGTCCGCTGCCCAGGGTTGCGGCGGTGAGGCGGTAGCCGTAGCGGCGATGCATGATGCGGAGGGCGCTCTCGAGATAGGGCTCGCCGATGAGGCGGCAGGGGAAGTCGCGGCTCACGATGAGGTAGTCGATGTTCTCGAGAAGGTCTTCCACGCCGGGATAGAGTCTCGTCGAGATCGGCAATGACGGGGATGCCGGCTTCGCGGGCCCAGGTGGCGGCAAGCGTGGCGGCGGCGGTGTCGAGGCCGTCGACGTGCAGGGCGCGGGCTGACGTAATCCACTCGTGCCTGAGCTCCTCGGGCTGCAGGACCATGCGCTCGTCGCGCTGGCAGAGCACGGTGCGCTCGCCTTCGTCGACCATGATGAGATTGAAGGCTGGTTGCGCCGGGGACAGTGACGATCTGTGCGTCGACGCCCGCGTGGGCGAAGGCGTCGCGATGAAGGCGGGCAGCGTCGTCTTCGCCGAGCTTGCCGACGTAGCGGGTGCGGAGGCCCCAGGTCTGGCAGGCGACGACGGTGGTGGCGGCCTGGCCGCCGGGCAGAAGCGTCCGGGTGGAATACTCGACCTTGGAGCCGCGCTCGGGGAAGGCGGGAAGCGTGATGAGGGTGTCGGTGGCGTTGAGCCCGACGCCGACGAGATCAACTTGTGGGGGTGGGGTCACGGGGTAATTGTAAAGGGCTGTTGGGCTGGGATGAAGGGTGCGTGAGAGTTGGGCAGTTCATCCCAGGTCCCCAGATGCGAGGGACCTGGGGCACCCGGCGAAAAACGATGGATTGGGATTGTTTTGTGCTATTCTCCAGCCGTGCAATCCACCACGCAGCCCTTAAACTCCGATACGACACGGATGGATGCTGTGCGAGAGGAGGGGCGCGATGCTGCGCGGGCGCCGCGGCATAGTGTGGTTGTGCGTATTACGCACTGGATCACCGTGGTGTGCTTTTTTGCGCTGCTGATTACGGGCGCGGAGATTGTGATCAGCCATCCGCGGTTTTACTGGGGCGAGACGGGCAATGTGAACATGAAGCCGCTGTTCACGATACCGATTGCGTCGTCGCGGGATACGGTGCCGACGGGATACGGCTACGTGATGCCGGACCAGAATGGATGGAGCCGTTACTTGCACTTTGAGGCGGCGTGGGTGGTGGTGTTGACCGGGTTAGTGTATGGGATTGCGAGCCTGGTGAGCGGACACTTTCGCAGGGACCTGGCGCCGGGGCAGGGTGAGCGGAGTTGGCGGGCATTCAAGGATGTGATGGCGAGATATTGGCGCCGCGCGCCGCCGGGCGAAGCGGATGCGCGCTCGTATAACGTGATGCAGAAGGCGGCGTATCTCGGGGTAATTTTTATTTTGTTTCCATTGGTGATCTGGACGGGGCTGGCGTTGTCTCCGTCGTTTAATTCGGCGTTTCCATTCTGGGTGAATGTTCTGGGCGGACGGCAGAGTGCGCGGACGCTGCATTTTATTGTGTCGGGGGCGCTGGTGGTGTTTCTGGTGGCGCACGTGGGGATGGTTTGGATGGCGGGATTCTGGAGCAGGACGAAGTCGATGATTACGGGAGAGACGATGGGGCCTGTTGACCCGGCTCACCAGTAGAGTGTTGGTTTCCCACCCTAGCCGCAAAAAACAAGAACGCGGCGAGGATGGGGCACCCAGAGTTAACGGGCGGGTCGAAAAGGAGCGCATATGAATCCGATCTCAAGGCGCAGGCTGATTACGGGTGGAGTTGCAGCGACGGCGGGCGTGGCGGGGTTGTCTGCGGCGGCGCGGATTGCAGGCCGGTATGGGCTGGTTCCTCCGGACTGCAAGGGCATCTACGGACCGGGCGAGACGCTGACCTATGCGGCGCAGCGGCTGCTGACGACGCATTCGCTGGCAAGGGAATTTCCACGGAGCATGATTTCGAAGACTCCATTCAGGAATGAGACTGCGCCGCCGAGCGATGAGTTCAACAAGTTGCAGGCAGGTGATTTCAAGGATTGGCGGCTGGCGGTGGACGGGATGGTGGCGCGGCCGGGAGTGTATTCGATCTCGGAGCTGAAGAGCCTGCCGGTGCGCAGCCAGATTACCGAGGTGGTGTGCGAAGAGGGGTGGTCGTATATCGCGGAGTGGATTGGGACGCCGCTGAGCGAGGTGTTGAACGCGGTGGGGGTGCTGCCGCAGGCGCGGTATGTGGCGTATTTCTCGATTGAGAAAGACTGGTGGGACTCGATCGACATGGCCGATGCGCGGCACGAGCAGACGCTGCTGACGTGGGCGATGAACGATGGCGATTTGCCGGTGGGGTTTGGCGGACCGCTGAGGCTGAGGGTTCCGCGGCAGCTGGGCTACAAGAGTGTGAAATACGTTACGCGGCTGACGGTGACCGATTCGATGAAGAATTTTGGCAAGGGGCTGGGGTCGGCAGCGCCGGAGGGCGGGTACGCGTGGTTTGCGGGGATTTGAAGACAGCGGGTCAGCAAGACAGCAGGTTAGCGAGACAGCGAGTTAGCGCGCCGGAGTGGAGTCGGCCGGCGTAGCCTTGGCGAGGGCGAGGACGGCTCCGCCGAAGTAGAGCGTGTCGAAAAAGTAGTTGATGCCCTCGATATTGACATCCGCGTCTGCGACGGATAGGGCCGAGATGAGGATGGGTCCGTAGACGATGAGGACCATCAGGAGGGTCCAACCGCCGAGACAGGTTGCGGCGAGACGTGTGCGCTTGCCAAGGAGCATGAGAGCTCCGGCCACGAGGAGAAATGCGCCGGAGAGATAGCCGATGAGGAGTTGCGCGGGGATGAAGGCGGGCATCAGCTTTTCGAGCGGGACGACGGGGCATGCGTGCGGGTGAAGGACCTGCTCAACGCCCCAAAAGAGGGCAGTGATGGCGAGGACGACGCGGCCGGCAGGGACAAGGATGGATTTGAGGCGGACGGGCAAGTAGGGCGCGGCGAAGAGCCATCCTCCGGCGGCGAAGGCGAGTTCGCGGAGGAGGAGTGTCCAGCCGAAGCGGTCGCCTGGAGTGGAGAAGGCTCCGGGAATGTCCATCATGACGACGAAGAGCAGCATCATGAGGGCCAGGAGCAGGCCGGACCAGCGGACGAGGACCTTGGTGGCGATGCTGAGGGATGCGGCGATGAGCGCGACGCCGACGAAGTAGGCCCAGAACAGGTGCCATGGCATGTAGGACGGGACCATGGGCAGAACGAAGCCGACAGCCCAGATGTGAAGCGCGCCGAAGACGGCCATCGGTGCGGCGAAGGCCAGGTTGGCGAGGGCGACGATCTTGTCGAGGCCGGGGGCGCGGGCGAGGTCGGTTCGGGCGCCCCAGAGAGCGATGAGGATTACAACGATCCCGGCGACGCACATGGCGAGGGGGACGCGCGAGAGCTGGAAGAAGCTGATGGCAAGGGCGGTGTGCATGGGACCCTCGGGAAGATTGGGTGCGCGTTTAGGGAAGTCATTCGCGCGGCTCGGGATTGGATTGAATTGTACGACGGGGACGGGTTCAAGGGGTTTGATGTGGTGTGACTTCCGAGTAGGCGACCGCCTGCCTGGACACCATCAGCGCGTATCGTTGGTGAAAGGAGGAGATTGACCGATGGAACCTGGCGCCGAGCAAGAGTTTGACGCAGTATTCGCAAATATCGAGGCCCGTTTCGATGAGCAAAGCCGCAGTGGGCTCATCTGCAAACAAGGGTCCTACAAAGCCTGTTCGGTATTGAAGTTGCAAAAGCCTTCCTGGACCAATGACCCAATGGACAGGCTGGAGAACACGTCGGGAATCTTCTTTTCTATATGGACGAACGATAAATCGATAATGAAAAATCAGGCGAACTACAACATCCATGCCTTGAAATTGAGGGACCTGAAGGGATACTCGATCAAGAGTCTCGATTTCGCCTTCGATTTCAGAAATGCCTTTGCGTCTATGCGCGGCGCGTGACCAAATGTGAGCGTGGACCACGGACCGCAAACTTTGATAGAGGGATGGATCAAGACTAACTCTGACCATTTTGAAAAGGAAATACTCGGCTTGATGGACGGATTTAAGAGTCTGAGTCCTCTGATTGATCGTTTGCTGGAGTCGCGACTGCGATAAGCGGTTCCGTGAGTGACTCCTGTATCACCGGCAAACCGGAAACTACACCACTCCTCCTGGTTTCGCAGTGTCGTCGCCCACTGGGCCGCGGCTAAAGCCGGCAATGTTTTCGGCAGCTATTCAGGGGCATGAATGCCCCTGCTCCCTCCGATAAATGCCCGAGATCGGGGCAAGAATGCTTGTGCTCATTTCCATAAATGCCCCGAGTCTTTCCTTGACTAGGAGAAGCGGTTGGCGCGCCAGAGGCCGTAGCCGGCGGCGAGCGCGGAAGCGACGAGGATGGTGGCGAGTACGGCGAGCCAGACGAAGTTCATCGCGAGGGCAGGAATGCGGGCCTGGAGGCCGAGCCAGACGAAGACGCCGACGGCGAGGACGACGATCAGGTAGTCCCACCAGCGGCGGTCGGAGGAGGCGTGTCGGGAGCTTTGCGGAAATGGTGTTTTTGGGGCTTCCATTTTTGCGCAGGGGCTAAAGCCCTCGTCGTTTTTGGTCGCTATCGGCACGACTGAAGTCGTGCCCTGATACAAAGCGGGGTGACCTGGCGTGCGCGTGGCCAGAGGTTTCATCTGCGCGGGCGCTGAAGGTGGATCGGGCGCGGCTTGCGGGAGGCTGGTTTGGGTGGTGAGGACGCGGTCGTAGTCGAGGCCATAGCGCCGGCATTCGCGAAGGATGGCGGCGTTGGTGGAGGCGTTTTCCTTTGCTGAGGCGACGGCGGTGGAGATGGCGAGTGCTCCGACGATCATGACGAGGGAGCCGAAGACGACGAGCAGGCGGTGAGGCCAGTCGGCGTGGGCGAGTTCGCCGAAGACGAGAGCGCCCCAGGCGAGTCCCCAGAGCTGGTTGGTGTTGGCGAGGGGGATGCCGCGGCCGATGCCGAGATACTTGGCGGCGTACTGCTGGAAGATGTCGCCGATGACCCAGACGAAGCCGCCGAGGAATAGCCAGAAGAGGACATGGCCGATTTCGGGCGAGTGGAAGATCGGGGCGTTCAGGTTCCGCCGTCGAGGGCGAGAGACGAGGGCGAAACAGGTGATGAGTTCGCCGATGGAGAAGATGGTGACGAATGAAAGCGGGCTCATGCCGCTGATGTAGGCCTTGCGGTAGGGGACGTACATGGTTCCCCAGAGGAGGCTGGCGCCTACGGCGGCGAGGATGCCGGAGAGGGCGTGGCCCCTGGATGTGAGCTGGCCTTGCGGGTGTCGGCGTGCAGGGTGGAGAAGCCGAGCATGATAGCGGCGGCGAGGATCGCGATAGCGCCGAGGACGACTTTGGCGACGGTTGCGGGGGCTTGCGCCGCGGAGTTCGCCGAAGAGCAGCCAGCCCCAGAAGATGCCGACGAGGGAGTTGGCGTTCCAGAGGGGGAAGGCGATGGTGAGGCCGACGTCGCGAATGGCGAAGACGGTGAGGGTGTTGGCGACGGCCCAGAGCATGCCGGCGAGGACGGCGATGGGGATGAGATGGCGGTTGCGGCTGAGGTCGGCGAAGACGGAGGTGGTTCCTTTGAGGAGGGTGGGGATGGTCCAGCGGGCGGTGAAGACTCCGGCGACCATGGCGAGCGAGATGGCGAAGGGCGAGAGGCCGGTGTTGACGAGCTTGGTGGGGGCTTCGGCAGCGCCGAGCCAGACGCCGGCGGCAAGGGCACAGGCTACGCCGAGGGAATGGACGGAAGTGAAGGCGGGTTGGGGGTTGGCGGAGATGGTTGAATTTTCGGGCATCTCTTCCTCGGGGGCTAAAGCCCAAGAGCATCTTCTTGGCCTGGTCGGCCCGACTGAAGTCGGGCCCTGACTCATTTTCTTGACTCAACGGAGATATGAAGGAAATCCGTGCCCTTAGCGACGAGCCTAATGCAGAGTGATGAGGAGTGTGAGGCCGATGAAGAAGACGGCGAGGGGAATGAGGAAGTGGGAGTCGGCGAGAATGGCCGTGGCCTTCTTGGAAAATGTCATCGGAATCCTATGAGATTGCATTGCGATCAATGGGCGCAAACATAGCGGCGGCGCGTATGGGGTGTCAAGGCGGGCGGGGGCGGGCGTTCACATCGCCGCTCCGGGGCGAATGTGCACTGTTGGGCATTCACCCCGGGTTTCACCCGGGGCTGAATTCGTTGCATCCCTCCGGGATGCGGAGACTGAGAGCCTATCGCGCCGATGGAGCTTGAGCTCGAATCTGTGTGCCCGTGGAACCCGATGCAGGTTGGTATTGCAACTGGAGAATCTCGAGTTGGTACTTGCTTCGCTCGGGATACTTAAGCTTTGAGGGATGCTTGGGGAAATCGATTGGAGCCAGCATGCGCCAGGCCTCAGGCGCCTGCCAGGGATCGAACCCCGCATCTGCCATGAGGGCCAGGGCCATGCGTCCGCGCTGCTCCTCGATCTTGCGGAGGATTGGATGCATGGCAATCGCCGCGCCAGTGACGCCTGCGAGACCTGCACCCACGTACGCTGCCGCCTCTGCCGCCACCATCCATTTCAAGTCCACCTGAAGTCGCACGTTCTGCCGCTGTAGAATTACGGCCACCGCATCGGCCAGCACCGCGGCAAGTTCATTGTCGTTCTGCATGCGGCCTACCACAGGTGTGGGGACGAGCACCAATCCATCCTCGCATCCCAGGGCGGAACGTATGTAGCCCTCTTGTATGGCATAGAACCGGAAGGGAACCTTCGCGGGGTCATCGTCGGGCAGATCGCGCTGGTATTGCGGCACGAGGCGCACACCAATGCGTCGCACACGTTCCTGCAACTCAGCGTTTTCAGCCACTGGAAACCAGCCGGTGCCGCACGCTCCTCCCTTATCCTCGAGCCTGCGCTTGAAGCTATCGGTGCGAAAGCTGCCGTCGAAGTCGATCATGCTTCCGTGTGGGAAAGTTCTCACCTGGGCCACTGACACGTTGGGGTCGCGCTTGGGCGTGTGCAGCGACGGCTTGATGAACTCGGCGGAGCTCAAGACAATTTCGGCCGAGTCGTTGCGCCTGCCTTCATAGCGGACCCAGACATTCGGGCCGAGGTCAGCTAGCGAAGCTGGGCCAGACGTGAACCGCAGGTTGGTCGCCGAATTCACACGCAGCGTGTATCCTTCGGCGCGGAAGACGGGTTCGGCACCGGGCGTGATTAGCTGATCGATGACGGCGAATCCGGTGATCTTTCGGTTGGGATCGGGTTGGGCAGTCTGCTGGGCGGTCGTGGAGCTCGACGCCGCGAGAAGGAATGCAGAGGCGAAGAATAATTGAGACGCGCGGATGAGCAGACGAGTGGACACAATTGGGTACCGGCGTGGAGTCGAAACAAGTATAGACCAGCGGGGCGGCGTGAAGCCGCGATGCTCGGGGTGAAATGCTGTAGGCTCAAGTGAAGACAAAATTCCCTTTGGAAGCCTAAATTGACACAGCCTTTGACACCGTCTGCACGGCCGTTTGTTCGTCCTACGCGCGAGAGCGCGCTGCATTGCGGCAAGGTTTCGCTGGAGGGACTGGCGAAGAAGTTTGGGACGCCGCTTTACGTGTATTCGGGCGATCAGATTGTGGAGCGGCTGGGGCTTTTTGAAGAGGCGCTCAAGGGGCGGGAGCACCTGATCTGCTATGCGGTGAAGGCGAACTCGGCGCTGGCGATTTTGAAGCTGTTGGCGGATCGGGGGGCGGGGTTCGACATTGTTTCGGGCGGGGAGTTGGAGCGCGTGAAGGCGGCTGCTCCGGAGGCGCTGGGGCGGGTGGTTTTCTCCGGCGTGGGCAAGACGGCGGAGGAGATCCGGCTGGCGCTTGCGGCGGGGATATTGCAATTCAACGTGGAGAGCGAAGGCGGAGCTGGCGCTCTTGGCCCAGTGCGCGCGGAAGATGAAGGTGAAGGCGCGAGTTTGCGCTGCGCGTGAATCCGGATGTGTTTGCGGAGACGCACCCGTATATTTCGACGGGGCTGCGGGAGCACAAGTTCGGGATCGATATTCGCAAGGCGTTGGCGATGTATACGAGCGTGGCCGGGGATAAATGGCTTGAGGCGCATGGCGTGAGCGTGCATATCGGTTCGCAGATACGGAGTGCGGCTCCGTTTGGGGCAGCGATGGAGCGGGTGGCGAAGCTGGTGGGGCAGTTGGAGCAGGAAGGGATTGCGGTGGGGACGATTGATGCGGGCGGCGGGCTGGGGATCGATTATCACGGCGGCAGTTTTGACGCGGCGGCGAAGGTGAAGGAGTATGCGGCGGCGCTGGAGAAGGCGCTGGGTGGTTTCAGGGGGAAGCTGCTGCTGGAGCCGGGGCGGTTCATTGTGGCGCAGGCGGGCGCGCTGGTGGCGCGCGTGGTGACGGTGAAGAGGAACGGGAAGAAGACGTTTGTGATTACGGACGCGGCGATGAATGACCTGATCAGGCCGGCGCTTTACCAGGCGCATCACGAGATTGTGCCGGTGCGGCGAAGGGCGGGGAGAGCCCGAGTGGTGGATGTGGTGGGGCCGGTGTGCGAGACGGGGGATTTTTTTGCGCGGGACCGGAAGCTGGCGCCGGTGGAGGCTGGGGACCTTGTGGCGCTGCTCGACGCAGGGGCGTATGGGATGGCGCAGGCCTCGAACTACAACACGAGGCCGCGGGCGGCGGAGGTGCTGGTGGAGGGCGGGAAGGCGCGGCTGATCCGGCGGAGAGAGACGATGGCGGATCTGTTGGGGCCGGAGATACTCTAGATCAGCGGAAGCCGGGGACTGCTTGTTGGAGTGCCGACAAATTCGATGTCAAATCAACCGCCAGTTGATTGGGACCGTCTGGAACCTGCTTTTGATCGCAGGAGGCCGGTAACGAGGCAAATCGGGCTTGCGAGCGCAAAGAGTAGGAAGGAAGCCAGAAGAACAACGGTAAGGTCGTCGGCGCACATCAGGTGACCATGGACGCCGGCCGCAATGAAGCTTGCCGGCGATAGGACTGCGCAGAGCCCCGCTGCTTTTGCCAGTGTCATGGGTGGGATTAAATTCGACCGGGTTCTTGATCGAATCGAAGAGCCGCGCTGAGGGCTATCCGAACGCCCATGGATTGAATTTGAAGATTAGTTCGGAGTATCATCCGACCTATGGCAACAGCGTCCGAGTCGCGCATTACCATTGAGCCCGGCAAGCGCTCTGGGCAGCCGTGTATCCGCGGCTTGCGGATCACCGTTTGGGATGTTCTGGGATGGCTGGCGACGGGTGGAACGCAAGAGACGATTCTGGAAGAGTACCCGGAGCTGGAGCCCGAGGATTTTCCTGCGGTGTTTGAATTTGCCGCCCGCATGGGTCGGCGTATAGTGCTGTGAAGCTGCTATTTGACGAGGACCTCTCGCGTCGGCTCCCACAGCGTGTCGCCGATCTTTTCCCGATTCCATTCATGTGGTCGCGCCGGGGCTGTTGGAGACTCCCGACTCGTTGGTGTGGCGATTCGCGAGAGAGAATGGGTTTGCCATCCTTACGGCGGATCGGGATTTCTACGAACTTGCAATCTCTCACGGCCATCCACCCAAGGTTATTTACATCGAACGGTGTAACTTCGGAACTGCCGCGGTCGAGAGCCTGATTCGCAGTCAGGCCGTTCGGATTGCGGACTTCCTCTTGAACAGGGAATCCTCCGTGTTGATCCTGCGCCGCAAATAATTGTCCTCGCAATGCGATCTCCCAAACAGCTGAAACCCGGACAAGTTGCCGCCCGTCCTGATAACGTGTAGCCCGGGAGAATTTCACAATGCAAATGGGGATGGAATTGGTGCGCGCGCTGGCGGTTGCGGGGCTGGCGCTGGGGATGAGTGTGGCTGTTCACGCGGATTCGTTGACGGTGAAGACCGAGCAGGGCAAGGTGCACGGCAAGACGATTAACGATGGAAAAGTGAAGGCGTTTCTAGGGCTGCCGTATGCGGCGCCTCCGGTAGGCGATCTGCGCTGGAAGGCACCGGGGCCGGCGGCCAAGTGGACGGGCGAGCGCGATGCGACGAAGTTTGGGGCGCACTGCGCACAGGGACACGTGTTTGACGACATGATCTTCCAGGACAACGGCGAAAGCGAGGACTGCCTGAGCCTGAATGTCTATGCGCCGGCGGATGCGACGAAGAAGAGCAAGCTGCCGGTGATGTTCTGGATTCACGGCGGGGGGTACGCGGGCGGATCGGGCGACGAACCGCGGCACAACGGCGACTTTCTGCCGCTGAAGGGCGTGGTGCTGGTGACGATCAACTACAGGCTCGGCGTGATGGGGTTCCTGGCGACGTCGGAACAGGCGAAGGAAGCGAACGGGGTTGCGGGAAACTACGGGCTGATGGACATGGTGGCGGCGCTTGAGTGGGTGAAGGCCAACATTGGCGAGTTTGGCGGTGATGCGGGGAACGTGACGATCTTTGGCGAGAGCGCAGGGTCGGCCGCGGTGAGCACGCTGATTGCTTCTCCGATGGCGAAGGGGCTGTTTGAGAAGGGAATCGGCGAGAGCGGCGGTGCGCTGGGGACGGGCTTGCTGGGTCAGGATCTGCTGGAGGCGAGGACGAAGAGGGACGACGAAGTGGATGGCGTCGACCGGTGCGAAGTCGCTGGCGGAGCTGCGTGCCATGCCGGCCGACAAAGTGATTGCAGCGGCGGCCAAGAGCCGGGGCATGGTTGGATTCGGGCCGGATGTAGATGGGAAGTTCCTGACTGAGCCGGTGGCGGCTGTGTACGCCGCGGGGACGCAGGCGAAGGTGCCGCTGATTGCGGGATGGAATCGCGATGAGGGCTACTACCAATCGATCGGAATGACTGCGGAGAAGTGGAAGGCACGCGCGAAGATGTTGTTTGGCGACCGGTCTGACGCGTTCCTGAAGCTCTATGCGGGTGAGACCGATGAGCAGGCAGTGGAAGCTGCGGGGGACTTTGGCGCCGATTCGTTTATAGCTTTTAGCACGTGGAAGTGGCTTGAAGCGCAACGCAAGACGAGCGGGGAACCTGTCTATCGCTATCACTTTGAGCTGCGGGCGACGCCGAGCAAGTTCCATCAGGGCACGTGGGCATTCCACTCCGACGACATCGAGTATGTGTTCGGAACGCTGGATACACGGCCGGGCTGGACAGTTCGGCCGGAGGACAGGAAGCTGAGCGAAGAGATGATGAGCTACTGGACGAACTTTGCGAAAACAGGTGATCCGAATGGACCGGGGCTGCCGGTGTGGCCGAAGTACGACAAGGACGACACGTTGATTCATCTGGATACGACGATTACGTCGGGGCCGGACAAGCTGCGTGCGCGGTATGAGTTTTTGGTGGAGGGGATGCCGGGGCCGAGGTATTAACTGGCGCATGTTTGTTGGTGGTGAGAAGAAGAACATCCCTCAGGGGCTGAAGCCCTGCGGGTTTTCTGGCTTTTTCAGCGAGACCGAAGCCGGGCCCTGACTCACGACCTTGGCGCGTTCGATTCTCCGAAGGTTGATGAGGCAGCGGGGTTGAGTTCTTGGTTTCCCACCCTTGGCACAAAAGACAAGTACGTGCCAAGGATGGGGCACCCGGCGGCGGGGTTTTTTAGAGGCGGGAAGCTAGTGGACGACGCCGGAGCCCTCAGCGAAGCCGGCGGCGACACTGGGCGGGATGGTGGTGACGGGCGGGGGCGCGGCAAAAGAGGCGTTTTTGGCGTTGATGGCGTTGGAGTAGTCGGGGCCGAGTCCGAGGGCTTTGATGGCGCGGGCGTCGGGCATGAGTTTGGTCTGCCATCCGTGATCGGCCTGATATTTCTGCATAGCGGCTTCGGTGGTGGTGTCCCAACGGCCGTCGGCTTCCTTGCCGAGGTAGTGCGCGTGGATGAGGGCGGTTTGAATCTCCGTGACGCGTTCGGAGTCGATGGCCTGTTGTCCGTGGAGACGCCGGGAGCGGGCTGCGGTCTTTTTTCCGGTGCGGGAGCCGGTAGTGGATTTGTGGGCAGCGGAGAGCGACGAACCGGGTTTCGATGAGGCGGAGCGATGGGCGGTGGTGGCGGCGAATGCGTTGGAACAAATGAGCGCCGCAAAGATGAGTATGGCCGCGTTTGCCCGAGAAAGAATCAAGCGGGGTACCCTTCGGAGAAAAACTGTATGGTTGCGAGCGATTAAGTAGAAGTCTAGCCAAGCGTACGGCAAAGCGACAAGCGGAAAGTGGGGACGGAATCGCAGGGCGAAACCCAATCGGAACTGGGAGCCGAAGGAGACAGGATTTTCTGTTGCTCCGAGCCGGCTCCCCGTTCGCGGTTATTCGAGCGTGCCGCCCAGATAGTTTGTGCCAAGGTCGGGGCGGCGCGGGTCGACGACTTCGAAGACGACGTCATCGCCGGTTTTGAGTTTGCCGACCACGGCGTCGTACTGGTCCTTCGATCCCGGTGGGCTGGCGGTTGATGTGGGTGATGATGAGGCCGGGCTCAAGTCCCTTGAGATCGGCGAAGGAGCCGGTGCGGACGGACTGGACCATGACGCCGGGAGTGTGGAGCTTGGAGGCAATTGCAGGGGGTACGTCGCGGACGACCAGGCCGAGCCTGGTTTCTCCTGCGTCGGCGCGCTCGTCGGGGGCGCTGTCGGATGGCCGGGCGGCTGCGTCGGCAAAGACCTTGTCGAGGTCGCCGATGGTGACTGAGGCGTCAGCCTGTTTGCCGTCGCGGAGATAGCCGATGCGAATGGTTGAGCCGGGGTGGCGGCTGGTGATCTCGTTGACGAGGTCGTCGCCGTCCTTGATGGAGCGGCCATCGACTGAGACGATGATGTCGCCGCCCTTGAGGCCGGCTTTTTCAGCGGGGCCACCGGGCGCCACACTCTGGACGAGGACACCGTTTTTGAAGCCATAGACGCGGTTGACGGCCGAAGGAAGGCCCTGGTTGAAGCGAATGCCGATGGAGCCGCGGGTGACCTTGTGGCCGGCGCTGATGAGGTCGTTGTAAATCTGCACGACAGTGTTAGAGGGCATGGCAAAGCCGATGCCCTGGTAGCCGGCGGACTGGGTGTAGATGGCGGTGTTGACGCCGATGACTTCGCCGTTCATGTTGAGCAGCGGACCACCGGAGTTGCCCGGGTTGATGGCGGCGTCGGTCTGGATGAAGTGCTGGAACTGGCCGCTGGCGCCGGGCTCAATGGTGCGGTTTTTGGCGGAGATGATGCCGGCCGTGACGGTCTGGGAGAGAGCAAATGGACTGCCGATGGCTTCGACCCAGTCGCCAACCTGAGTGGCGTCGGAGTTGCCGAGCTTGACGATGGGAAGCGGCGAGCTGGTGTCGATTTTGATGACTGCGAGGTCGGTGGCTTTGTCGACGCCGATGACGTGAGCGGGACGGCCGAGGTCCTGCGAGTCAGGGTCGGTGGAGAGCTTGACGTAGATCTTGTCGGCTTTCTCAATGACGTGATTGTTGGTAATGATGTAGCCCTTGGGGTCGACGATGAAGCCGGAGCCGAGGGACTCGCGCACGCTGCCGTCATCTCCATCCTGGTCGGGGATCTGGCCGCCGAAGAAGTGATTGAAAAAGTCCTGGAAGTTGTTCTGGCCGCCTTGCTGACCGCCCTGTTCGTCGTCCTGATCGTCATCGGGATTTTGGGGGGTGGGCTGGATGCGGCCATGGGGATTGCGGCGGCGGGGAGTTGTGGACTGCTTGGGGAGCGTCTCAGTGTTGATATTGACGACGGCCGGACCTACCTCTTTGGCGATCTTGACGAATTCATTGGGGGCGACAGGCGAATCGACTACGTGGAGCGGTGTGGCGTCGGCGCTGTCGTTCTTGCTTTCCTGTCCGCGGACACCGTGGGCGGCGAAGGAACCGGCCACGATGGCGGCCGTAAAGGTTGCAAGCAGGACAAAGACCGAAGCGAGCCGGCGGTCGCGAAGCCGCGCAAGGAGGGAGTTCATTTTTTTCACATCCTCATTTGATCACCAGCCATGGGCTGGTATTCGTGGACTGCACCAACTACCAGTATATCGATTGGGGCATGGGGCGGTGTAGCTGGAGCTGACCTTGCGCCAGATTCGATTGGTGCAACCATCTGATTCATTTCGCAGGGGAATTGCCGGTTCGCATTCCCGGTCTGTGGGTATAGACGGAGGGACGCGGAAAGAGTCGCAGAAGGGGAGACGGGCGTGTTCGCGTGGTAACATCCGGCATGGTTTTCTCAAAAGAGATGAGCAAGAGAATTAGCCACGTTGTTGTTGTGGCGATGGCGGTATTGGCTGGGTCGATAGGAATGGTTTCGGCCTGGGGGCAGAATGGGGCGGTTCCCGCTGCGGACGCGACAGGGCGTGCGCCGGGCCAGGGCATGCTGGATCGGCTGCAGGCGATGATGGCCGGCGGCAAGAGCGCGTGGACGCCGGAGCAGCTATCCACGATGGAGCGGCTTCGGGATGCGGCGATGAAGGACGATTATGCGCTGGACGAGTTGCGGCACCTGAGCTACAACATCGGACCGCGGTTGAGCGGATCTCCGCAGGCGGCCAAGGCAGTGGAGTATGTTGCGGGCGAGATGCGGGCGCTGGGCGCGGAGGTGACGCTGGAGAAGGCGAAGGTTCCGCATTGGGTGCGTGGCGAGGAGAAGGCAGAGCTGGTGAGCTGGCCGGGTCAGGCGGCGGGGACGACGCAGAAGGTGGTGTTGACGGCGCTTGGGGGGAGCGTGGCGACGCCGCCAGAGGGAATTACGGCTGAGGTGGTGGTGGTGGACGACTGGGATCAATTGCACGCGCTTCAGCCGGGCGCGGTTAAGGGGAAGATACTGGTGTTCAACCATAAGTTTGACAAGGAACTGGCTGCCGTGGGGAATGGGATGGCCGCGTATGGCGGGAGCGTGGTGTATCGCGGCGCGGGTCCGATAGCGGGAGGCGCGCTGGGGGCAGCGGCGGTGCTGGTGCGGTCAGTAGGCGGGGCGGATTATCGGATTCCGCATACGGGGCAGACGGCGTATGCGCCGGGAGTTGCGAAAGTTCCGGCGGCGGCGGTGACGGCAGAAGATGCCGATATGTTGAAGGCGCTGGCGAGCGAGGGGCCAGTGACGATGCATCTGATGCTGACGCCGGAGACGCTGGCTGACGCGGATAGCTATAACGTGATTGCGGACTGGAAGGGGACCGAGCATCCAGAGGACGTGGTGATCGTTTCGGGGCATCTGGACTCGTGGGATCTGGGTACAGGATCGATTGACGATGGCGCGGGGGTGGTGGTGTCAATGCAGGCGATTCACCTGCTGAAGGAGCTGGGCATTCACCCGAAGCGGACGGTGCGATTTATCGCCTGGATGAGCGAGGAGGAAGGCTCGCAGGGGGCGGCTGCCTACATGGCCGAGCACAAGGACGAGACGGCGCACCATACAGGCGCGATCGAAACCGATCTGGGCGCGGACCATCCATCGGGGATTTATTACGCGGGCAAGGATGCGCTGGGGGGATGGCTGCGGCCTCTCTCCGCGGTGCTGGAGCCGATCGGCGCAGAGACGCTGGATTCGGCGCAGGAGACGGGCGAGGATATAGCCGAGCTGACGGCGCGCGGGCGTGCCGAGCTTTGCGCCGATACAGGACAGCCGGTTCTATTTCAACTATCACCACACGCCCGCGGACACGTTTGACAAGGTGAATCCAAAGTATCTGAACGAGAATGCCGCGGTGGTGACGGTGCTGGCGTATGCGCTGGCGGATTCGGCGGAGGCGGCGCCGCGATAGGGTACGCGAGGGGTTCGTGGACTCCCACCCTAGCCGCAAAAAACAAATACGCGGCGAGGGTGGGGCACCCGGGCTGGTTGGGACGGACGCATTCAAGAATGCGAGTGAAATCGGCCCGATAAACTAGTTGCAGTTATGTCTACTACTACAGAAGAGCGTTTGATTCGGCCGGCACGGAATATTGTGGGCAGCCTTCGCCTGCCGGGCGACAAATCGATCAGCCATCGCTACGGGATGCTTGCGGCGTTTGCCGAGGGGACGTCGCGGTTCTACGAACTTCTCGACGGGTGCGGACTGCGCGTCGACGCTGGCCTGCATGGAGGCGCTGGGCGCGAAGGTGACGAGGACCGCGGAGGGCGCGATTGAGGTGACGGGCGTGGCGGGGAGGGTTGTGCCGGCGGGGAATGCGCTGGATTGCGGGAACTCGGGCTCGACGATGCGGATGATGAGCGGGCTGCTGGCGGCGCAGGAGGGAAGCTTCACGCTGGTGGGCGATGAGTCGCTCTCGCGGCGGCCGATGGAGCGGATTCGCAAACCGCTTGCTGAGATGGGAGCGGAGGTTGTGCTGACCGAAGGGCACGCGCCGGTGACGATTCATGGGAAGCGCGCTGAAGGCGATGGACTACACGACGCCGGTGCCGAGCGCGCAGGTGAAGACGTGCATTCTGCTGGCGGGATTGCAGACCGAAGGGACGACGACGGTGCGCGAGGCGGTGAGGACGCGCGACCACAGCGAGCTGGCGCTGCGGGCGTTTGGCGCGAAGCTGACGCGGACAGGCGGATTCGGTTTCGATTGCGGGGCCGCAGGCGCTTCATGCGATTGATGGGGCGGTTCCGGGAGATATCTCTTCGGCGGCGTTCTTTCTTTGCGCGGCGGCGCTGTTTCCGGGGTCGAATCTGGTGCTGGTGTCGCTGGGGCTGAATCCGACACGGGCCGCGCTGCTGGATGTGTTGACGGCGCTGGGCGCGCATATTGCGGTGCTCGACCTGGAGGAGAAGAACGCGGAGCTGGTGGGGACGGTGCAGATCACGTCGCCGCCGGAGGGGCTGGGATCGACGACGGTGAGCGGGGGCCTGGCGGCGCAGTTGATTGACGAGCTGCCGGTGCTGGCGGCGATTGCGCCTTACACGAGCGGGGGGATTCGCATACGCGATGCGAAGGAGCTGCGCGTGAAGGAGTCGGACCGAATTGCGCTGGTGGTGAAGAATCTGCGCGCGATGGGGGCCGAGGTGGAGGAGTTTGAGGATGGGGTGGATGTTCCGGGCGGGCAGACGCTGCATGGGGCGACGATTGACTCGGGCGGGGATCATCGGATTGCGATGGCCTTCAGCGTGGCGGCGCTGCGCGCCGAGGGGGAGACGCTGATTCAGGGCGCGGAGTCGGCGGGGATCAGCTTTCCGGAGTTCTTCGACCTGCTGGAGCAGGTGGCGGAGCGGTAACCATTGCATGGAGCAGCGGCTCGCTTGTCGCTCGCATGGGCAGCTTGGTTCCCACCCTATCCGCAAAGTGCGCGGATAGGATGGGGCACCCGGCCAAAGAAAACATTCTTGACGTTATCGCTAACATACTTGGCCCTTTCCTCATGCATTGGTAATTCCGCCATGCGCGTATTTGAACGCTTGAGTCCACCCGGACCTTACGCTGTTAGCGCGAAGCGGGCGGAGTGGTGGTGGGTTCGTTGCCTGGCGGAGCCTGCTCGACTCCGGGGACGACAGGCGTGGTGTTGATGTTGCCGGAGGCTGCTTCGGTGAGGTTGATGCCGTAGTGCTGGAGGGTTGAGGCGAGAATCTGATAGAGGCCGGCGCGGTCCTTGGCGTAGCTGCGCGTTGGCAGCGATCAGGTTGTTTTCGGCGAGGGCCAGGCTGCGCTGCTGGGCGAGAACGAGGGCGGTGGTGGAGGCGCCGAGCTTGAGCTTCTTCTGTTCGTCTTCGAGGCTCTCCTTGTTGAAGTCGCGGGCGGCGACGGAGGCTTCGACCTGGGCGCGGTCGTTGCTAAGGCGAACATCTGGTTGACGACCTGCATGCGGATCTGGGTATAGAGCTGCTCGAGGCGAAGCTCGGCCTGGCGGTACTCCATCAGCGAGCGCGCCTGGACGGACTGGGCGAACTTGTTGCCGATGGGGATGTTGACGTTGAAGCCGACGCCCTTGTCGGGGGCTGAGTTATTGAAGGCGTCTCTCGAAGGCGGTGCCGTAGCCAGTCGGTGGAATGACCGGGCAAGTGCCCCCATAGAAGCTGCAAGAGAGCTTCGAGTTGCTCAGTGCCGGCGATGCCCGCTCCGCCCAGATAGGCGAAGACATCGACCTGCGGGAGCAGACCGTTGCGCGCGCCGCTGAGGGTGATTTCGTCGTTGCGGAGGGTGAGGACGGCCTGTTCGAGTTCGGGGCGCTGCTGGAAGGCAGCCTGGACCAGGGCTTCGATGGGCTGCGTTCTCCTCGGGAATCTGGTCGATGTCGACGCGATCGGTGGGGATTACGGCGGCTGCGACCAGAGCGGGATCGTTGAGGTTGCGGGCGATGGCCTGCTTGATGATCTGCTGCTGGTAGTTGAGGCTGCTTTGCGAGAGGATGAGGGCCTGCTTGTCGGAGGCGACGCTGCTGATCGGCGTTGAGAACGTCGAGCGGGCGCCATGGTGCCGATCTCAAGCTGCTTGCGGTTGTCGCTGGCGACCTTGCTGCTCTGCTCGAGGGCGCGCTCTTTGGCCTGCACGTCTTCATAGGCCTGAACGAGGCCCCAGTAGATGCTCTCTACCTGGTTGACGGTGTAGAGGATCTGCTGGCGGAAGCCGGAGTCGGCGATGCGGCGGTCGTTGAGGGCCTGGTACATGAAGCGCTTGTTGACCCAGATGCCGGCGCCCTGGAGCAGATGCTGGGTGACGGTGCGCCTTGAAGCTGGAGTTGAGCTGCGGGCTGAAAAGGGTTGTGCGCGTTGGTGGTTGTGGCGTCGGTGTTGTTGAAGGCGAATTGGAATGCGGTGCCGGTGACAAAGCCCTGGTTGTAGGTGAAGTCGTAGGTGTTGGAGCCGGTTTTGCCGCCGGAGAAGAAGCTGCTGGAAGGGATGGTGGCGCGATCGATCTGGATGGCCGCCCGCGACGGAGGGCTCAAGGGCTTCGGGGGTTGGACCTGCGCCGGCCGTGGTGAGCGAAAGGCCAGCCGCGCCGGAGCCAGCGCCGCCGGAACCAACCGTGGAACCGCCGGGGCCGCCGCCTGCGGTGAGCGTGGAGGCCGAGCCGCCGAGGGTGTTGGTGATGAGGCCGGAGTTGACGCCGAGAGGCGACGCGCCGGTCCGGGTGCGAAGGATATCGGTGTCGGCAATGTCGAGGTTGTAGCGGGCGATCGCGATGTCGTAGTTATTCTCAAGCGCCAGCGCGATGGCATCGGAAAGGCTGAGATAGATTTTGCCGTCCTTGACCAGGTCGGTGAGGCGAACAGAGTTGGCGAAGCTGGCCTTGGGGATGGTGGTGGGCGTGAATGTGCCGATGGGATTGGCGAGAATACGGGCCGAGGGTTTGGAGAAGTCCCGCGAGGAGGTACGAAGATCGAGGGGCTGGGTGAGAACGGGAGCCGGCTCCGGGGGAAGATCGGAGGCCGCCTTGTCAGTGGCGGTGCTGCCGCTGGCCGCCTGCTGGCTGAATCCCGAGGGCATGCCGGCGGCGAGCGTCAGCAGGACGGCCGCGATGGCGCGCAGGTTGCTGGCCATGCGGGAGTTCCCGTTATTTTCGGGCTTGGCTTGACGCTGATTGCCGCGTGCGGTCTGCTGCTGTTCAAACACACTTGTACCGAACGAATGCATGATTCTTCTCCACGGTTTGTTGAGGCATGTGGGTTGCCATTGATTTACTTGAAGACGGCCGGCGAATCCCCTGGACGCAAATCCTGTGATGGCCGGGGCAGTACCCGATCCCTGCCTCGTTCCTGGGCCCGGTCAGCGGGATCTTCAACGACTACGCGGGCCGCGACACCTTTTGTTCCAGGCAGTTCCCACCGGTGAGCAAAGACTGAAATTCTGTCCTGCACGTTGCCGGAAGGCGAAAGCCAGGGAAAAGCTGAGTATATCTCACTGGAAGTGCCTGATTGCTGAGTGCGGTGAGTCAAGTAACCTGTTAGATCATTGCTTTAGATCATTGCTCTTGGGATTTGAATCATGGGAGTTGCGATTCGTTGCCCGAAGCCAGCCAATCCGTAACCAATCTGCAAATGTGGAAGCTGACTGTTGCCTACGACGGTACGGGGTTCAGCGGCTGGCAGGTGCAGCCGGGAGAGGTGACGATCCAGGGCGAACTGCAGGCGGCGGTGGGACGGGTGACGGGCGAGCGGCCGCTGCCACAGGGGTCGGGGCGAACGGATGCCGGGGTACACGCGCTGGGACAGGTGGCAAGCTTTGAGCTGGCAGCGCCGATTCCGGCGGAGAATCTGCAACGCGCTCTGAATCGGACCTTGCCTGCGGCTATTCGCGTTGTGGAAGCGAAGAGAGTGCGGAGCGATTTCCATGCGCGGCATTCGGCGGTGGCGAAGACGTATGAGTACCGGGTGTTTCAGGAGGCGATCTGTCCGCCGTTTGTGGCGCGGTATGTTCATGCATGCGCGTGGCCGATGGACATGGAGGCGTTGCAGAAGGCGGCACAGCAGTTTGTTGGCGAGCATGACTTTTTGAGCTTTGCGGCGACCGAGCCGGACCTGGCCACGCGCATGGGCGCGGCGGGCGAGGAGGGGGACGAGGACGAGACGGGCAGCACTGGGGCAAAAGGGACGGGCAAAGGGACGGTGCGGAGGGTTCTTTCGTCGGAGTGGGATCGGGTGGAATCGGAGCCAAGGCAGCTTTTGATCTACCGGGTGCGGGGGAACGGATTTTTGCATCATATGGTTCGGAACATGGTGGGGACGATGCTGGACGTGGGACGGGGACGGACGGCGGCGAGCGAGATTCGCGGGATTCTGGCGGCGCGGGCAAGGATGGCGGCGGGACCGACGGCGCCGGCGCAGGGGCTGTTTCTGAAGTCGGTGGAGTATCCGGACGGGTACGAGCGGGCGGACGAGGGGTGAGGCGGCGGTGTGGAAAATGGGTGGCGCCACACTTATTTATTACAACATTCGCCCGGATCCACAACCCGTTACGATCACGTCCGCGATGTCTGCTGAGATCTCTGAGCACGTTTGGAGCTATGAAGAAATCGCGCGTTACGCAATAGGGGTATGCGAGTATGGCTGGCATGGCTGCGAATGAGCGGAGGTTGATCGGGATTTTTCTTCTTGTTCTGGTTACTCTTGCCGGCCTTGAAGCTGTTTACTGGCTGCTGTTTTTTGTTTGGAGAACTGCCGCAGACCCCTCAAACAACTCCCTCTGGTGGCCCCGCATTTATATTTGGTTCGCTGCAAGTGTCGGTGCGCTCGCCGGATGGATTGCCCTGCTGGTTTGGATATTGAAGGCCAGAAAAGCAAACTGAGACACTACAGGAAAATGGGAGGAAACTTCGGAAACTGCGGAGAAAACCATCCCTCAAGGGGCTGAAGCCCCGCGCATTTTATTGGCCTTATTGGCGCGACTGAAGTCGTGCCCTTTCAAAGCTCCGACTCAACCAGGTTCGTCCGCAGCCTGTGAAGACGGCCTGGCGAGTGAGGATGGGTACAACCTGGTGGAAGGGGAAAACCGGCCAGACGAGGCCTAATGGTTGAAATGAAAGGGAATTGCGGAGCGGGCGCTAGCGGTGGCGTTCATTGAAGAGGCCGCCTGCTACGCTGGAGGCCAGGGCATGGCACACTTTACCCAAAGTTCGGCCTTCTCATGCGTGACAAGTCTCGCATCGCGGCGGGCGGTGCATGCGGCGTTTGCGTGGCTGCATCGGAACCCAGGGCTGATCATGGATTGGCAGGCAGACCTGGTGAGGATTCCCGCGCCGCCGTTTGGCGAACAGGCGCGCAGCGAGTGGCTGGCGGGGCGATTTACCGAGGCCGGTCTGAGCGACGTTCGGATAGATGCGGTGGGAAATGTATTCGGGAGGATAGCCGCGGCGGGGTTGCCGGATGAGAGCACGGGGCCTGTGGTGGTGTTGTCGGCGCATTTGGACACGGTATTCCCTCGAGAGACGGAGTTGAATCCGCGCGTGAATGGTGACCGGTTGGATGCACCGGGAAGCTGCGACAACGGCGCGGGGGTGGCGGGAATGTTGGCGCTTGCGCAGGCGCTGGTTCGGTCAAATGTGGAGTTGCCTGCGCCGCTTGTCTTTCTGGGCAACGTGGGAGAAGAGGGCGAGGGCGATCTGCGCGGTGTGCGGCACTTGTATCAGACGGATCCATTGACCGGGAGGATTGCTGCGCACATTGTGCTGGATGGGGCCGGTGCGGATTCGGCGGTGACGCAGGGGCTGGGAAGCTGGCGGTTCCGCGTGACGGTCAAGGGGCCGGGCGGGCACAGCTTTACGGACTCGGGCAGGCCGAATCCGATCAATGCGCTGGCGCTGGGGCTGGTGAGGCTGGCCGAGGTTCCGCTGCCGGACGATCCGAGAACAACGATGAATGTGGGGACGATTCAGGGCGGGAACAGCGTGAACTCGATTCCGGAGAACGCGAAGGCGGCGATTGATTTCCGGTCGACGAGCCGCGAGGAGCTGGTTCGCCTGGAAGTGGCTCTGCACCGGTCTATGGAAGACGCAGTGGAGGAAACGAATCGGGCGGTCAAGACGCCTTCGGCGAAGAGAATGGGGCTGCTGACTTTTGCGATTGAGAAGATTGGCGACCGGCCGGCTGCGACTCTGCCGGCGAACTCGCCGCTGCTCGATGCGTTGCGGGCGGTGGATCGGCACCTGGGACTACGAACGGACCTGAGGGTGGGCTCGACGGATGCGAATCTGCCGATGTCGCTGCGGGTGCCTGCGCTGTCGATGGGCGCGGGCGGTGAGGGAGGCGGAGCGCACACGCTGGCTGAGTGGTATTCGGCGAAGGACCGGGAAGTTGGGCTGCGGCGCGTGATGCTGCTGACGCTGGCTATGGCGGAGTGGGCGGCGGAGCAGTAAGGGGAAAACCGATGATGCCAGATGACAAGTATGCAGGCTTTGAGGCGCTCGGCCCATTTTTCGAGGTCGTTCAGTGTGGCCTTAAGGAATTCGTTGACGGCGATCACTACTTTGACATGATTGCCGACGATGCGGTCTTTGAGTTCCGCTATCACTTTCCCGGTTGGCCGTTGAAGGTCAGAGGACGCGACAATCTGGTGGCGCTTTACTCCGGATACGGCAAGAGCATTGAGCTTCAGGCCGGTGACGGGCTCGTGGTGCATCCCTCGCGAGACGGTCGCGTCGTCGTTGTCGAATATGAGGTACATGGCCGGATTCTTTCAAACGGCAATTCATATGACAACAGGTTGATCGCGGTGGTCACGATTGAAAACCGAAAGATCGTGCATTGGAGAGACTACATGGATTCTCTGGCTGCGTGGACGGCATTGAACGATGGCCCCTGATCGCACTGTTCCCGCTGTAAAGGCAGAGTTGAATGGGGCGGGCGTGTCGTCTGCTAAACTCCGCGCATGCGTTCCAGAAGGGTTCAATTCCTTGTAGTTTTCGCGTTTGCAATTGTCGCGGCGTTTCTCTCACAACCAATGTGGATTTGGTCAGGCGTCGCCGCAGACGAGCCTGGAACGGATGGCCCCGGATCTGATTCTGATTCATGGGGTGATTTACACGGGCGAGGGGTTTGACAGGAACAAGCCGCGGGTTGTGGAGGCGATGGCGGTGGGCGGGGGCAGGGTTCTGGCCGTGGGGAGCTCGGCGGAGATTGCGCGGCTGGCGGGGCCGAAGACGACGGTGCGCGATCTGAAGGGGACGGGGACGGTTGTGTTCCCTGGATTCAACGATGCGCATACGCACATGGGGAGCGCGGGGCAGACGAAGCTGAATGTGGACCTGACGGGCGTTTCGTCGCTGGCGGCGATGCTCGAGAAGGTTCAGGGGTATGCGGAGAAAGCCGCGCCAGAGCATTGGCTGACGGGCGGCAACTGGGACCACACGCTGTGGGCGGAGAAGAAGCTGCCGACGCGGCAGGATCTGGACAAGGTGACGGGCGGGCATCCGGCGTTTCTGAGCCGGATTGATGGGCATATTGCGATTGCGAATACGGCCGCGCTGAAGGCTGCGGGGATTACGGGAAAGACCGTGCCGCCGCAGGGCGGGGCGATTGATCTGGATGCGAACGGGCGAGCCGACGGGGATTCTGCGCGAGTCGGCGCAAGGCGCTGGTGAAGTGCGGTGATTCCGCCGCCGAGCCATGAGGATCGGCGAAGTGGCGCGGAACTGGTGATGGCCGATGCGCTGTCGCATGGCGTGACGAGCGTGCAGGACTTCAGCGACTGGCAGGATTTTCTGGTTTACGAGGAGATGGAGAAGGAGGGCAAGCTGCATCTGCGGATCAGCGAGTGGCTGCCGTTCAAGCTGCCGCTGACCGGAACTGATCGAAGATGCGGGCGCATCATGACGAGAACGACGAGATGCTGCACACAGGAATGTTGAAGGGGTTCATGGATGGGTCGCTGGGGTCGCGGACGGCGGCGATGAAGGCGCCGTATTCGGATGACCGGGGAATACGGGGCTGCCGCAGTACACGCAAGACGAGCTGAACAAGATGGCGGTGGAGCGGGCGCAGGCGGGTTTTCAGTTAGGGTTTCACGCGATTGGGGACAAGGCGAATGCGATGGCGCTGGAGGCATTGAACCACGCGAAAGGCGTAACGAGCCAAGCCTATTCCTGTCGGCCGACCGGGCAAGCGCCGCAGCCGATGGACGAGAAGATGCGTTGCCCTGAGCAGCACCATCGCGGGCGGGACCGCATCGAGCACGCGCAGGTGGTTGACCAGGGCGAAATTACCGATTTCAGGCTAGAAGGCGTGATTGCGTCGATGCAGCCGAGCCATCTGTTGACGGATATGAACTGGGCGGAGGCACCGGCTTGGGCCGGAACGCGCGGCAGTACTCCTATGCGTGGAAGGAGTTTCTGGATGCCGGCGTGCCGCTGGCATTTGGGACTGACTATCCGGTCGAGCCGATCACGCCGTTTCGGGGCCTGTATGCGGCGGTGACGCGGAAGAATGAGGCGGGGACGAAGGAGTACTTCCCGGAGAACAAGATCACGCGGGGGCAGGCGCTTTATGCGTACACGCAGGGCTCGGCGTATGCGGAGTTTGCGGAGAAGCGCAAGGGGAAGCTGGCGCCTGGGTACGATGCGGACTTCATTCTGGTGGATCGCGATCTCTACACGGTGGATGCGCCGCAGATTTTGAAGACGGTGGTGCGGGAGACCTGGGTGGGGGGACGGCTGGCAGCGAAGGGGAACTGAGAGTGTACGGACTCCCGCCCATTCGCGATGAAGCTGCGAATGGATGGGCACCCGGGGATTGTGGACTCCCACATCTCAAAATCGAGATGTGGGGCACCCGAGCATGATTCTCGTCCGAGGGAGCGCGATAAGCATTGTCGTCTCCCACCCATTCGCGATGAAGCTGCGAATGGATGGGGCACCCGGGGATTGTGGACTCCCACATCTCAAAATCGAGATGTGGGGCACCCGAGCATGATTCTCGTCCGAGGGAGCGCGATAAGCATTATCGTCTCCCACCCATTCGCAATGAAGCTGCGAATGGATGGGGCACCCGGGAAGTGAGAGCGGCGCTAGTTTGCAGCAGGGGCGTGGGCGACGACGAAGGGGTGGGTTTCGGGGTCGCGACGATAGAAGACGCGGGGACGCTGGAGGCCGATCTGGGCGGGGTCGGTCGGTTTGGGGATGTTGAACCCGCGGCCTTTTTCAAGCTGATCGTGGAGCCAGTCGAACTGGAGACGAGGGACTTCGAGGAGTGGGTAATCGAGCCAGTCGCGGAGGTAGATATCCTGCGAGCCGCGGGCAGCTTTGCCGTCGTTGAGGCCTTCGTCGACAAGGGCGAAGGTGAGCAGACCGTGGCCGAGCTGCGTGATCTCCTGGGCTTCCTGGTAGTCCTGGGCGGCTGTGAGGAGATACATGCCTTTTTCGTAGGCGAGCTGGGCGAGGCCGGTGGAGTTCATGGGACCGCGACGGGCCTCGGCTGAGTCGAGAGCCTGACCGGAGTTGCAGGCGTCGATGACGAGGACGGCGAGGCCGACATCGATGGCGCGCAGGGCCGATTCGAGGTCGAGGTCGGAGACACCATTGGAAGCGATGGTCATGCGGGCGGCATCGTTGAGGGACTTGCGGGGTCCGGTATAACCGAGATCGGTTGGGACGAGGAAGAACCGGGGATTGGCGGCGAGGCCGTGGCCGGCGAAGAAGAGAAAAAGAGCATCTTCGGGCTGGGCCTTCTGGAGGGCTGCGAGGGCAGGGAGATCGTCGGGGGAACCGGGCGTGCCGGCGAGACGGGCGAGCGCGGCGAGGATGTTGCTGCGGGTGGCGTCGACGTTCAAAAGGCGGATGACCTGAACGGATGCGAAGGAACCTAGGGCGGTCTGGCTGGCGGAGAGGCGGTTGGCGAAGTCGCGTGCGTCGGCTTCAGCAAAGTTGAGATCGAAATCGGAGTTGGAGTATGTATTGATGCCGATGGCGAGAATCCAGGCGGTTCCCTTGCGTGCAAGCGAGTCACTGCCGGTGACGGTGAGCGCAGCGTCCTGACTCTTGACGTTGTCATTGTTGAAGGCGTAGGCAGTGAGGAGGTTTTCTCCGGCGACGAGATCGACTGAGGCGGGAAGGGTGGCTGATCCCGAGGCATCAAGTGTGAGCGTGCCGGGCCAGGCGCGAACCAGAGAGCCGTTGCGAAAGAGCCGCAGGCCGCGCACGCCGCTGGAAAGGTGCTGATTGTCGCGGGGAGCCGCGGTGACGGTGATCTGGAGTTGAACGGTGCGCGTGGAGATGGGGCCAGTGGCAGTAGTGGGGTCAAGGCCGAGCTGAACTGTGGGCTGGCGGCGATCTTTGGCAGCGATGGAGGCGGATGCGTGGGGATTCTTGCCCGCAGCGACATCGGCGAGAAGGGAGGGGAAAAAGAAGTCGTCAAAGAAGATTTCGACGGGCGCGAGGTCGAAGGTGTCGTTGTTGAATCGCCAGAGAATCTGTTTGTAAGCGGCGGGTGAACCGTCAAATAGTCCGTCGGGCGCGGCGGCGAGCCAATCGAGCGAGCGGGCATTGGAGACGAGAGTGAGAAGCTGGTCGCCGTTGGAGGTGCTGAAAAGGGCGACGGCGCCATCGGCTGTGCCAGCGGCGAGAAACTGGCCATTGGGAGAGAACGCGAGGACGTTAGCAGCGCCGGTGTTGGAGGCAAGTGCGCCGAGGAGGGTTCCTTTGGTGAGATCCCATACGTTGAGCGAGGTTCCAGCGCCTGCTGTGACCAGGAAGTGGCTATCGGGCGAGAAGGCCGGGACGGCAGCGCTGGCGGGAATGGCGAGGCCGGTTCTTTCGGTGCCGTCGGCGAGGTTCCAGAGCTTGATGTTCTTGTCGGCAGAGGCCACCGAAGCAAGAAGACTGGAGTCAGGACTGAATACGATCCAGGAGACAATGCCGTGATGACCTTCAGAGGAAGTTGATTGGAGGCCGGAGCCGGAAAGAGAGTGGAGCTCAGCGCCTGTAGTGACATCCCAGAGCTTGAGGGAGCCATCCATTGCGCCGGAGGCGAGGAGGCGGCCGTTGGGAGAAAAAGTGAGGGCAGAGATTCCAATGTCGTTGCCAGGGAGGGTGCGGAGAGGGGCTGCGGAGGCGACATCGAGGATCTGGATTTCGGTTCCGCCCTTGTGCTGGAAGGCGAGCAGGCGGCCGTCGGGGCTTACGGCGACGGGGGCGGTGAGACCGGCAGCTTCAATTGGGACGGAGCGAATCTGCTCGCGCGTGGCGGGATTCCAGAGCTTGATGAGCTCATCGGTGGCGGGAACAATGAGCGCGGCGGAGTCGGCCGTGAAAGCCAGGGCGGACGGAGCGGCGACGGCGGTGGAAAGAGTGAGGGACTGAGTGCCGGCAATCAGGTCCCAGACGCTGGTGGATTCGCCGTGATTTGTGGAGAGAAATCGGCCGTCGGGCGAGAAGGCGAGCGCGGTAACGACTTCGCGTGTGCTGGGGAGCGTAGTGAGCAACTGCGCATCGGAGACGGAGAAGAGGGTGAGAGTGTTGTTGAGGTCGGCGGAGGCGATGCGTGAGCCGTTGCGGTTGAGGGCGATGGCGAGAGGCATGGGCATGCTGTCTGGCGCGGATGGGAGCTTGATGGCTGAGACGCGGCGGCCGCTGGCGAGATCGACGACGGTCAGGGAGTCAATGCCGCTCTGGTAGGCGATGCGGGCTCCGTTGGCACTGAAGTCAAGCAGACCGGTGGAGGGCGGCGGCATGGCAGCGCCGAGATCCTTCTCAAGACCCGCGGCCATGGGGTTTGCCTCAACAGTGAGAGGGACGGAGCGCAAAAGGCGGCCAGTGGCGACATCCCAGACTTTTACGGCGGTGCCTTCGACAGGGGCGGCGACGGAACGGCCGTCGGGAAGAAATGCAGCAGCCTGGGCTCCGGCCTGGAGAGTGTTGCCGAGTGCGCCGGTGATGGATTCCATGGCCTTCAGGACATCGGGATTGACGGGGGTTTCGGGCTGGGGGTTGGCCTGTTGCGCGGCCTGTACATCTTTCTGCATTTCGTCGGATAGCGCCTTGGCGGCGGGTGAGGGCTTAAAGGGCTTGTGCTGGACGAGTGTGTGAGCGATGCGGGAGGTACGGAGATCCCAGAGCTGAATCGCGCCGTCGGAGAGGCAGGCAAGAAGAGATTGTCCATCGGGGCTGACAGCGATGGCGGCGACACCGAGCAGGGCTTGCGCGTCCGGTGTGGCTGCGGGCGGAGGAGCGAGCATGGGGAGTTCCTGGCCCGAAGGAATCTGCCAGATGTGAATGGAACTGTCCATGTTGCCGGCATAGAGGGTAAGGCCGTCGGGTGAGAAGGCAACCGATGTGAAACCGGGGAGTTCGCCCTGGGCGGCTGGGGCGGTGAGAGTGAGAAGAGCGCGGCCGGAGACGATTTCCCAGAGGCGGACGGTGTTGTCTTTCGATGCGGAGGCGAGGTAGCGGCCGTTGGGCGAGAATGCGAGCGCGGTGACCGGGGCGGAGTGGCCGGCGAGGACGCGGAGTTCG
The DNA here is from genome assembly GCA_963783065.1 of uncultured Acidobacteriaceae bacterium. Lineage (GTDB taxonomy): Bacteria > Acidobacteriota > Terriglobia > Terriglobales > Acidobacteriaceae > Telmatobacter. The sequence goes on from CAWAMG010000001.1 coordinate 344,325, forward strand.
CGGGAGGAGGCGACGTCCCAGAGAGCGAGAGTGGTGTCAGCCGAGGCGGTGACGAGAAGGCTGCCGTCCGGTGAAAAGGCCATGCCGGTGACCACGAATGCGTGACCGCCCTGAAGGACGAGGTCAGGGCGAGGGCTGGAGGCGGGTTGCGGAAGGGCGGGAAGGGCGAGCAGCAAAAGAGCAGGGAGAAAGACCAAACGCGAGAGACGCAGCATTATCAGCTCCTGTAGCTGGTCTCACGGTGGGGAGGGGTGAAACCCGGACGGGGAATTGTAGCGCGTTTGCGATGGCGCGGATAGTTGGAGAGGGTGCAGGGGCTAAAGCCCGCGTCTTTATTGGGGGTCTTGCGGCTCGACTGAAGTCGAGCCCTGACTCATGATTGATTTCAGGGGCCTGCGGGGCTAACGGACTTTGAGGACGATGATGGTTTCGTCGTCGAAGCGGTCGTGGCCGCCCTGGAAGCGGGCGACGTCGGCGAGGATGGCGTCGGCGATTTCGCTGGGCGCGGATGGTCGCGGTGCGCGCAGAGCAGGCTGGCAGAGGCGTTCTTCGCCGTACATCTCGCCGTGGCGTTTTCGGCGTCGAGGATGCCGTCGGAGACGAAGATGATGGCGTCGCCGGGCTGGGTGGCGACGGTGAATCTCTTCGTATGTGACGTCGGGGAAGAGGCCGAGGGGGAAGCCTTCAGCCTTGACGGTGATGGACTCGCCGCCGCGGCAGAAGATGGGCTGGACGGCGCCGGAGTTGGCGACCTGGAGGGTCTGGTTTTCGTCGTTCCAGAGCGGCGAAGAGCAGGGTGACGTATTGCGAGTCGAGCTTGCGCTCCTGAAGGGCGTCGTTGAGCAGGGCGAGCATGTCGGCCGGGCTCGGGACGCTGGACGGCGGCGGAGCGCATGATGCCGCTGACCAGGGCGGCGAAGAGGGCGGCCGGCGCGGCTTTGCCGCTGACGTCGCCGAGGACGATGGCGGTGCGGTTGGGGCCGTAGTCGAGGAAGTCGTAGAGGTCGCCGCCGATGGAGCGGGCGGGAAGAAAGCGGACGGCCAATTCGGCGTGGGCATGGTCTGGGGCGGTCGGGCGGCAGCAGGCGGAGCTGGACCTCGCGGGCCATGGCGATGTCGCTGCTCCAGTTGGGCTTCCTGGCGGCGGACGGCCTGGTAGAGGCGGGCGTTTTCGATGGCGATGGCGACCTGCGCGGCGAGCGTGGTGAGCATGCGCTCGTGCTCTTCATTGAAGAAGTGGGTGCGCGTGTGTTCGAGGTCGAGAACGCCGATGACGCGGCCCTTGTAGAAGAGAGGCACGATCAGCTCGGAGCGCGTCTCGGGATTCATCGGGCAGGTAGCGTGAGTCTTTGCGGACGTCGGGGACGTTGATGAGTGCGCCATTCGCGGACGGCTGCGCCGACCAGGCCCGCGGTGATGGGGAGACGGCGCAGCGGGGCATGGGCGTAGCCGAAGCGCCAGGCGTAGCGGGTGATGAGGGTTTCGCCTTTCTCGTCGAGCAGCATGATGGTGAACATCTGGTAGTCGATGAGGCGGCGCAGGAGCTGGCCGACGCGTTCGAGGAGCGGGTCGAGGTCGAGGATGGAGGTGAGCTCGACGGCGATTTCGTTGAGGACGTCGAGGGTCTGCGCCTGGCGGGAGACGCGGGCGTAGAGGCGGGCGTTCTCGATGGCCTGGGCGATGCGCGAGGCGGTGAGGGTGAGCAGGTGGAGGTGCTCGGGGCGGAAGTAGCCGGCCTGCTCGCTCTCGAGGTCCATGACGCCGATGAGGCGGTTTTTGGCGATGAGAGGGACGGCGAGCTCGGAGCGGACCTCGGGATTGGCGGTGACGTAGATGTCGGAGGTGGTGACGTCGTTGAGGAGGATGGCGCTGGCGGGTGAGGGCGACCTGGCCGACGACGCCGCGGCCGAGCGGGATGCGCATGCGCTCGGCCTCGGGGGTGTGGCCGATCTGGAAGCGCATGCGCAGGTCGTGGCTGCGGTCGTTGAGGAGGAGGATGGCGAAGATGCGGTAGTGGATGACGGCGCGAACGAGCTCGGCGGTGCGCTTGAGAAGGGTTTCGAGGTCGAGCGTGGTGTTGAGCGCGTCGGCCAGGCGGAGAAGGTAGTTGAGGTCGGCGGTTTCGACACGGGCGTTGACGGGGTCGAGATGAGCGTGCGGATTGGCTGGGTCGGCGGGGCGATAGTCGCCCTCAAGCTCGTGCGGATGGGGCGGACGATGGAGGATTAGCGGGCATGCGTGTCGAAGGGAATGATAGCGGATGGGGTCGGTCGTGAAGCAAGCATCCGGCGGGTTACTTGTGAAGTGGAATGGAGCACGGTATAAGAAGGGGACTCGGACAGCGGCGTTGGAAAAAACGGGGAAAGGGGAAGGGTGATGAAATGGGCGAAGCTGGAAGCAAGGGCGCGGAAGGCTCTTCTCCCATTGTAACGGGTGTTTTGTTGATCGCCGTGCTTGCGCCGGTGATTGCGGCGTTCGCGATTTTGTGGATGCGGGCGTATACGGCTCCGTTTCAGGACGACTATCACGCGGTGCTTGCTTTTGCAGGCGACTTTGAACAGTTGCACAGCGTGAAGGATAAGGTGCTGCTGGTGGCGGCGGCGCAGCACACCGAGTACAAGCTGGTGTTTGAGCATGCGGTGATTGCGGCAGAGCTCGAGTTGACGCGGCGAGTTGATTTCTCTTTCTTGCAGTTGGCAGGCGATCTGTTTCTCCTTCCTATTGGGTGGCTGCTGTGGCTGACATATGGAGTGGGACGCGAGAAGAGCGTGCGGGCGGGGTTGGTGCGTTTTCTGCCGGCGAGCTTGATCTTCTTTGGACTGGCTTACTGGGAGACGGTGAATTGGGCGATGGCGGGTTTGCAGAATCTGCCGGTGGTTTTTTTCAGCCTGCTGTCGATTTATTTGCTGGCGGGCGGGGAAACGATCGTTGACTCCCAGGTCTCAAAAGCGGGACCTGGGGCACCCGGGGGGAGTGAGTGGAGACGAAGAACGAAAGACGAAAGACGAAAGACGAAAGACTATAGATATCCCAGGTTAGCTCGACCGCTTGCACGGTCTCGCGAACCTGGGGCACCCGTGAATTGGGGGTGGGCGTGCGCGGCGGGGGCGCTGGCGGCGTTTTCGTCGGCGAATGGATTCTTGGCGGCAGTGGTGGGGGCGTGGATTCTGTGGCGGAGGCGGGCGTATTGGGCGTGCGTTGGGTGGGGTGCGAGCTTTGTGATTCCGCTGGCGGCATATCTCTATCACTATGTGAAGGTGCCTCGGGCTACGAGCGGCCTCTATTACGTGGCACGGCCGCTGGAAGTGTTCGCGTTTCTGGGTATGGCGGCGGGATCGTTCTGGGGAGCGCTGGTGACGGGGTTTGCAGTGGCCGCGGTGGTGGTGTGGGCGCTCAGGGTGGGGTATGTACACGAGAATCCAGTTGGAGTTTATTGGACAGTGTGGGTGCTGCTGTCGGCGTTGCCGGTGGCATGGGTGCGAGGCTCGACAGGAGTGGTGATTGCATCGCGTTACAGCATCTACTCATGCCTGATGCTGGTGTTCTGCTATGCGTTTTTGGCCGATCGCGCGGCAATAAAGACAGGGGGATGGTGGAGATTTTTCTATCCGGCGGCGCTGGTTGCAGCAACGGCGTTCTGTGTTGTGAAGGACGCGCAGGCATACGAAAAGCTGGGCAGGCGAAGTGAGATGACCCGTGCGGGGATGGAGCACTATCGGGCGAATCCGGCGGTGAACTCGCCGCAGATTGATGCGTTCGTGATCAAGGATGTGGCGGGCGAGGACAAGTATGAGCGTCAGGAGCTGACACGAGCGATTGAGAGCGGGATCTACCGGATGAGGGAGTAGGTTCCAGGCAATAGGGACCATGCAATAGGCAATAGTTGAGGCTACTCTGCGCCGAGTTCGCGGAGGATGGCGACGGAGGCGGATGCGCCGATACGATTGGCGCCGGCTTCAAGCATGGCGCGGACGTCGGCGAGGGTGCGAATGCCGCCTGAGGCTTTGACGCCGCAGCGCGCGCCGGCGACACCGCGCAGGAGCGCGACATCGGCGGGTGTTGCGCCGCCAGTTGAAAATCCCGTGGAGGTTTTGAGGAAGTCAGCGCCCGCCTGGATGGCGATCTCTGAGGCGCGAAGCTTTTCTTCGACGGTGAGCAGGCAGGTTTCGAGGATGACCTTGAGAATTGCGCCGTTGTGATGAGCGACAGTGGCCGCGGCATGGACGGCATGATGGACGGCGTGGTGATTGCCGCTCTTGAGGGGTCCGATGGGGATGACCATATCGAGTTCGCGGACACCGAGCCTGGTGAGGGCCGCGGCCTCATGGCGGAGAGTCGAGACGAGTGAGGCACCAAGCGGGAAACCGATGACGACGCCGACCGGAATGCCGGAGCCGGCAAGCTGCGCGACGGCGTTGGCGGCCCAGACGGGGTTGACCATGGCGCAGGCGAAGCGGTAGCGGATGGCTTCGGCGCAAAGGGTGCTCATCTGGGTGTGGGTGGCGTCGGGCTTGAGCAGAGTGTGGTCGATGACGGAGGCAAGGGACTGCCATGAGGACAGCGTCAGGGCAGTGAAGCCTTCGGCGTCCCAACTGCCATTGTCAAATTCGAGGTCCGCTGAGTTGATGGGCGTGATAGCGGCCATGAGAAGTGCTCCTTCGCCCGGTGAATAGGAATTGCCGGGGCCAAGACGTGCTCTCCGGGAGATGAGTATAGAACCTGGCGCAGGTGGAATCCAAGGAGGGCCGGGCCAAATGATTCGAAGGCGGACGCCGTGGATGGGTTGCCTGAGGGGACGGGAGATGGTGAACGCGATGGCGGAGGGTTGTGGATGGGAGCGACGTGGATGGGGTGCGGATTTAGTGGTATGACCAGTGGCCGCTGAAAAATTGTATGATCGTCGGGAAACGCAGGCCAGGCTGAGGGCGAGACTGAAACAGCGGAGGGAGCGGTGAGAGGTCGAATGGCGAATGGGGCAATGGTTTTGGTTGCGATGCTGGTGATGGCAGCGGCGGGGGCCAAGGGCGCTGAGAGAGTGTGCGATGCAAGGGCGTTTGGCGCGAAGGGCGACGGCGCGACGAAAGATACGACGGCGATACAGGCGGCGATTGATGCGTGCGCGGGCAAGGCGGGGCAGGCCGGTGGAGGGACGGTTCGGTTGACGGCTGGAACCTATTTGAGTGCGCCGATTGTTTTGAAGAGCGGGACGACGCTGAAGCTGGAGAAAGGCGCGACGCTACTGGGGTCGCAGGATATGAAGGACTATCCGGCGAAGACAGAGTTTCGGACGCCGGGGTTGCAGTCGCTGGTGAGCGCAACCAATGCAATGGACGTGACGATAACCGGCGAGGGAACGATTGACGGGGCGGGCGAGGCGTGGTGGGCGGAGGCGCGGAAGGTGAAGGATGCCGGCGTGATGGGCGTAAATCCGCGGCCGAGGCTAGTGGTGTTTGACCACTGCAAGCACGTGGTGGTGGAGGGGGTGACGATTCAGAATTCGCCGATGTGGCAGTTGGTGCCGTATTACAGCGACGACGTGATTATTCGGAATGTGAAGATACTTGCGCCGGCGCGATCGCCGAATACGGATGCGATCGATCCGTTTTCGAGTTCGCATGTGGTGATTGATCACGTGCTGGCGGATGTGGGCGACGACAACGTGGCGATCAAGTCGGGAGCGATCGGGTCGGCGGGGCCGGACGATCCGAGCACGGACATTGTTATTCGGGACTGCACGTTTCTGCACGGGCACGGGCTCAGCGTGGGCAGCGAAATTGCGGGGGGCGCCAAGAATATTTTGGCGGAACGGATCAGCTTTGATGGGACCGACAACGGAATTCGGGTGAAGGCGAACCGGGATCGCGGGAACGATGTGGGGAACCTGGTGTTTCGCGATATCACGATGAAGAACGTGAAGAATGCGGTGATTGTGAGCGAGTACTACCCGAAGGTGCTGCCGCCGGAGGGAGATACAGCGCTGCCAGTGACGCGGCTGACTCCGCATTTTCATGACATTCTGCTCGAGAATGTGACGGCGACGGGAATCGAGAATGCGGGAGCGATTGTGGGGCTGCCGGAGTCGCCGGTGAAGAATATTGTGCTGAAGAACGTGAAGATATCCGCGCAGAAAGGGATGACGATCGGGTTTGCGGACGTGACGGCGGATGGGCTGAGTGTGGAGTCGGCGGATGGGAAGGGGATTGTGATGGTGGAGGGCGGGAAGGTGACGGGGAAGTGAGGGGCATATTTTCCCGATCTCTTTGTCTCTCGTCGCTCGGATACTCCCGGTATCCGTCGCTCCTCACTCCGCGACCTCGGAAAAATCTGCTCCCGTCCCGGGCGGCTATCGGCGATGTGCGAGAGGCTCGGATCTTGGCATCGTTGGTTTCCCACCCTAGCCGCGAAAGACAAATGCGCGGCTAGGATGGGGCACCCGGCTTCATTTTGGTGCGGAGAAAATGCAACGACAAAAGCAACCGCAGATCCTTCGCTCACCACCCCCGAACTGAAAAGCGTTCGGGGCCCCGTTCGATCAGGATGACAGCATTGTTGTGGTGCGAGCTGAGAAAAGGCAGCCACAAAAGCAACCGCAGATCCTTCGACTTCGGTCGCTGCGGCGGACTTCGCTCAGGATGACACGTCGTTGTAGTGCGTGCGAAAAGCAGCAACGAGAGCAGGAACAAATGGGCGACGAGGATCTGGCGGCAGGGATGCCGCCAGGACAGCCGGCTGGGAAGCCGGCGCTACACGGGCGCAAGACGGGCACAGCACGCTAGCGCTGGATGCGGGCGGAGCCGCCTTTGGCGAAGGCGCGGACCTGGTCGAGGGTGGCCATGGTGGTGTCTCCGGGGAAGGTGGTTAGGAGCGCGCCGTGGGCCCAGCCGAGTTTGACGGCTTCTTCGGGCTCCTCGCTGGAGATGAGACCGTAGATAAAGCCGGCGGCGAAGCCATCGCCGCCGCCAACGCGGTCGTAGACGTCGAGCTCGGCGGTGGGTGCAGAGTAGGTGGTGCCGTTGATCCAGGCTACGGCGCTCCAGCTGTGGTGATTTGTGGAGTGGACCTCACGCAGCGTTGTGGCGACGGCTTTGACGTGGGGGTGCTTTTTGACGACGGCGTCGATCATGCCGAAGAAGACGGTGGGGTCGAGTTTGGACTTGGCGGCGACTTCAGGGCCGGTCACGCCGAGACCCTTCTGGAGATCTTCTTCGTTGCCGACGAGGACATCGACGTTCTCGACGATGGTGGCGATGGTTTCAACGGCACGCTCGTTGCCGCCGTGGATCTTCCAAAGTTTTTCACGGAAGTTGAGGTCGAAGGAGGTGACTGCGCCGGCGGCCTTGGCGGCCCGCATCATTTCAGCGGCGAGGGGCGCGGTGGTGGGCGAGAGGGCGGCAAAGATGCCGCCGGAGTGGACCCACTTGACGCCGTTGGCGAAGATGGCCGGCCAGTCGAAGTCGCCGGGCTTGAGCTGGGCGGCGGCCTCGTTGGCGCGGTTGTAAAAGACGACGGGAGCGCGAACGCCGAAGCCTCGGTCGCTATAGACAGCGGCCATGTTGGGGCCGGTGACGCCATCGTGCTTGAAGTGCTTGTAGAAAGGCTTGACGCCCATGGCGCGGACGCGCTCGGCGATTAGGTCGCCGATGGGATAGTCGGACATGGCGGACGCGACGGCGGTGCGCAGGCCGAAGCAGTCGGAGAGATTTGCGGCTACATTGAACTCGCCGCCTGAGACGTGAATTTTGCATTCGGTGGCCTTGCGAAAGGGGATGATTCCGGGGTCGAGGCGATGGACGAGCGCGCCGAGGGAGAGGAAGTCGAGGCCGGCTTCAGGGGAGATGTTGAGTGGGTTGGTCATAAGTTTGTAGTGCTCCACAAATCTGAATTTCGAAGTCTTCGAAGATGTTGATTCGGACTATGAACTATGTCGACTTTGCATCATACGTCGATTGGTTAGCAGTCGGCAGGACAGGTTGCGAGAAAAGAGAGAAGTGCAGGGAATCGTTCAGAAAAACATCCCGCGGGGGCTAAAGCCCGATCAGTTTTATCGGCTCTATCGGCACGACTGAAGTCGTGCCCTGACACATTGCTTCGCCTACCGCGAGTTCTTCCGCAACCTGAGAATCCGAACGATGGGTGTAAGACGTACTCGGGAAGCTGTGGGTGGTCTATCATGCGGTGCGGCCGAGGAAGACGGGAGCGATGTGGCGATTGTAGAGGTTCTCGGTGACGTTGAGTGCGACGATTGTCTCGTTTGACTCGAGGAGGCTGAGGTAGCGGGGGCCCATTTTGGCGGCAACCTTGAAGCCGACGTGAAGAAGCTGGCGGAGGCTGCTGTTGTAGGCCTTGTTGCCGGGGACATGGCGGAGTGCCGAGGTGTATTGCTCGGATGTCCATGCATCGACTTCGGTGGGTGAGGGAAGGCGCGGAGGATCGATGTCGATGACGGTGGCATAGGGGGCGCAAAGCTCCTCGCGATGGGAGAAGGCTTCAGCGTAGATCTCTTTGGCGAGAGCGAGGCCGTCTCCGCCGGACTCGGCAAGGCCGATGAGCTCTTCGAGCCAGGTGGTGCCGGCAGTTTTGAGGTGAACGCCGACGTCGAACTGCTTCATGGTGGCGTGGATGGCGGGGTAGATGGAGAACTTGTCACTGCCGGAGTGGATGCTCAGCTTGAGGTTGGAGGGAAGTCCGAAGTGGGCAACAGCGTGGCGGATGGCGGCGACGTCGAGGGCGAATTCGCGGTGGAATTGCGGGAGGTCGCCAACATAGTCGACACCCTTGTTGAACCGGCCGCTGAACTTGGGAGCGATGGTCTGGATGGGTATGCCTTCGTCGGCAATGGCAGCAAGGATGATGAGGAGTTCGACAGGGCTCTGGGCGCGGTCGGTTTCATCCATTGAGACTTCAGGGATGAAGTTGCCCTCGCCTTTGGCGGCGAGGATGACGCGATAGACCTGGCCTGCTTTTTTGACGGCGGCAAGAAACTTATGTGCGGTCTGCCGGAGGTCGTCGGCAGTGATTTGGAAGGGATCGTCGACACCGGGGAGCCGGATGCGTCCGGCGAGATTGGCGCGGCGGCGGACGAATTCGTCGATGTCTGCCGAGTCGGCCGGCTGGCCTATGAAATCGGCGACATCGATGGTGTAGAAGTCGCAGGGGGCGAGGAAACGTTCGACCGTTTCGAGCGTGATGTGGTCGGCGTCGAGGAAGTAAGGGAGGGTCCAGTTTAGGGTGCGAACGGCGGCATCAGCAGCGGCGCGAACGGAGGAGGGTTCGGAACCGATGATGTTGTGTTCGCGGTTGGACTTGTTCCAGACCGGTATGACCTCGATGCCGGCATGAAGAGCCTGGATGCACGCCTGTAACTGGGCCTTTGCCTGATGGGCGAACCGATCGCCCGTGCCGACAGAGTACTTGCTTAGCCTCAATCCTGATTCACCCATACCATCAAGCCCCTTGCCGGCGCTTGAGGCAAGGAAATTCGCGGTTTATCGACTTGCTGAATCGCTTTCGTGACGGACGGCCCCAAAAAGTAGAAGCGGACAGGCGAGTCCCGAAATGTGGTCAGACCACAAGTATACACATCAAACCACAGAATGCAATCCATAGGGATACAATTGCAGTGAATTGAGCGGGAGTTATTATCGGCGAGCAGGACTGGCCGTGAACCGCGGTTGAATGCAGGGAAAGAGAGTACTTCGCATTTATGGCTCGACTGAAGCAGGAAGTGCCGGATACGCACCGAACGATGCATGTGGTGAATCACATCCGGTCGATGATTGAGAATGGTTCGCTGCGGCCCGGGGACAAGATTCCGCCGGAGCGGGAGTTTGCGCATCAGTTGAAGGTGAGCCGGGCGAGCCTGCGGACGGGGATCGGCTATCTGGCGGCGATGGGCCTGATGAAGGTGAAGCACGGCGTTGGGACATTTGTTGCCGATGAGCCGGCAGCATTCGGCAAGGAGTCCGTGAGCATGATGGGGGCGCTGCACGGATTCCAGTCGTGGCAGATGTTCGAGGCGCGGCTGCTGATTGAAAGCAACCTGGCGGCGCTGGCGGCCGAGCGCGGGACGGAGGAGCACTACACAGCGCTGGCAGAAGAGGTGGCGGAGATATTTGCTTCGCTCGAAAATCCATCGGAGTTCCTGATCCACGACGTGCTGTTTCACAGGATCGTGGCACAGGCGTCGGGGAATCCGATTCTGGCTGCGCTTATGGAGACGATCACATCGTCACTTTATGAGCACCGCAGGAGGACGGTAGAGCGGGCGATCGACCTGCGAGAGTCGGCGGAGATGCACAGGGAGATCTTTCGGGCGATTCGGTCAAGGAACCAGGAAGAGGCGCGGCGGATGATGGAGCAGCATCTGCTGATGGCGCAGGCGGCGCAGGGGAAGGAAGACAGCACGGATCGCAGGGACGGCAAGGCCGAGTTGAAGGCGAGGGGTGCACGGGTGAGGAAGGCGCAACTGGTGGGGTGATGGGGCGGAGTGCTCGCGCTTCTGGCTAAGGATGATCGGTGGGCATGAGGCAGATGTCGGGCAGGTTGCGGTAGCGCTCGGCGTAGTCCATGCCGTAGCCGATGACGAAGAGGTTGGGAATGGAGAAGCCCACGTAGTCGGCCTCGATGTGTTCGATGCGGCGGGAGGGCTTGTCGAGCAGGGCGGCGATGCGCAGGGTTTTGGGGTGGTGCTGGAGGAAGAGCTTGCGCAGGTAGGCGAGGGTGAGGCCGGTGTCGAGAATGTCTTCGACGATGAGCACGTTTTTGCCCTCGATGGGCTCGTCGAGATCCTTGATGAGCTTGACGGCGCCGGAGGTGCGCTTGCCCTTGCCGTAGCTGGAGACGGCGACGAAGTCGAAGGTGGCGTCGGCCTGGATGGCGCGGGAGAGATCGGCGAGGAAGGGGGCAGCGCCCTTGAGGACGCCGACCATGACGAGCTTTTCGCCGTTGAGGTCTTGGGTGATCTGCGCGCCCATCTCGGCGACGCGTTCGGCGATCTGCTGGCGGGTGAAGAGGACCTCGAGTCCCTGCGCAATGGGCGTGGTTGAGGTGGCCATGAAGACAGTATCGCGCGAATCGCTGGAAAGCGGGCAGGGGCAAGCTGTGCAAATCGTGGCGTAGAGGGAGCATTCAGCCGTCAGTGGACAGTTGTCAGTGGACGGTGATCGGTTGGCGGGGCGGACGCCTCCAGGACAGCCGGTCTAGAGACCGGCGCTACGGGCCGCGCGCGAAACAGGCGAGAGCGCAGCGACGTCTATACTCAAGAAGGGCCTGCAACGAATGAAGAGGCCCGACAAAAGGGGAATGAATGCTGCCGTATCTGCATATCTGGCACCTGAATGTGCCGACTTTTGGGTTGATGCTGTGGCTGGCAGTGGTGGCGGCGGCGTTTGTGATGGACCGGGGCTTCAAGCGGTGGCAGATCGATGCGGATGCCGTGGGGATGGTGGCGGTGGCGGCGCTGCTGGGGATTGTGGGGCGAAGCTGTGGCACGTGCTCGATACGCCGATGGAGTTTCGGGAGTATGGCTGGCGGGTGCTGTGGGATACGGCAGGATTTGCGTGGTTTGGCGGGCTGATATTTGGCATCTCGGCGCTGATGTTTCAGGGCTGGTGGGCGAAGATCGGCATGCTGAGGACGCTGGACCTGGCGGCGCCGGCGGCGGCGATCGGCTACGGGATCGGGCGGATCGGGTGCTTTCTTTCCGGGGACGGCTGCTACGGGATTCCGACGAAGCTGCCCTGGGGAATGAGGTTTCCGAACGGAATTGAGCCGACGCTGGTTCCGGTGCATCCGACGCCGCTGTATGAGCTGGGCGCGGGGCTGGCTGATTGGGGCGTGGCTGTGGTGGCGGGGCGGCAAGCAGCATGGAACGGGCGCGATTGTGGGGCAGTATCTGGTGCTGAGCGGAATAGCTCGTTTTCTGGTTGAATTTATGCGGCGCAACCCAAAGGTACTGTGGGGGTTATCGAATGCGCAACTGGCCAGCGCGGGAAGCGTGGCGGTGGGGATTGGGTTGATTATGTGGGCGGCGCGGCGGCCTGCGGAAGGTCCGGATGAGGCTGCGGCGATGGAGCGGGCGGCTTAAGGGAAGAGAGCCGGTGGGCTCGCTTAAGACTTTGAAGTCCAAGGATCGATGACGATCAAACCGCAATCCGATCGAAGCCGTTCAGGTCTCGGGTGGCCACAGCCGCATGGTGAACGCGGGCGATTGCGGCAATCTGTGCGTCGAATTCGCGAATTGGGCGCCCGATTTTGTTTCGCGATGCGAGAATCTTGCCGTACTCGCGGGCTGCCGCCATGATCGAAGTCCAGAACCTGGTCTTGAAAGTCCTCGGAGATCATGGACTCGACCTCCTCACCCAAAGCTTTTTGCTTTTTTCCCGCCGGCATGAGCGCGATGCCGGAAAGGAGTTCGGCGAGGACAACGGATGCAGTCCAAAGCTCTTCAGGTGGTTGCTTGTCGAGCCACTCGGCAACTGCTGGTTCCGGGCGCTTGCGCAACAACTCTGAGATCACATTTGTGTCGAGCAGAATCATTCGTCGAACTTAGGAATCGGGCGGCTGGAGAATTGACGAGGCGGAATCTGAAGTTCAACCCCGCCAAAGCGAGCAAAACGATTGCGGATTGCGGTCCCCATGCGCTGCCTGGGGATAGTCCGGCTCTTGTTGACAACCTGGGAGAGGGCGGCGCGCGCTTCGGCTTCCATGGAGCGGCCGTTGAGGGCGGCGCGGACTTGAAGCTCGCGCTTCACTTTCTCGTCGAGATTGCGGATGGTGATGGTGGCCATGAGGCAAGTGTAGCACGATTCTGCTAGCATTGCTGTCATTGCCAGCAATGCCAGCACCGTGGATTCAGGGTCAGAGGTCAGGGATGCCCCGGGGATTCCGAGAGGTCAATTGGCTGTATTGAGGCCTTCGCCGTATGTAGGGTAGGGCTCTGGCTCATTGCTGGTGGGCATGGTGGCGAGGACGACGAGATCGGCCTGGACCTGGGCCCATAGCTGGGCCGGCTCGTGTTCGACGACTTCAGCGGGCGGGTTGGCGAAGTAGGTTTGGACTTCTGTCTTGATTCCGGGGGGAATTGGCTGGCCAGGCTGACGCGTGAGTTGGTGCAGGAGGGAAGCGTAAGTGAGGTCGGTGAGGGATAGCCGCCGAGCTTGACGACGTTGCCAGTGTCCAAATCGCGGTTCGGCAGGGGATGGTGGGGATCACGGGATTGACTAAAAAAAGTTGCGAACGAGGCGGGATCGGGAGCGAGAGGCAGGTTCGCTTGCCTGACTGGTTGGTCGGACGGATCTCTGCCAATAGAAGCCGCGGTTGACGCGGAGGTTGGCGACGAGGGTGTAAAGCGTGCTAATGCACGACGGAGCACGTCGGTAGACTGGACGACGCTGTGAAGGTATTCCGCCTCGGTTGCGTTGGTGGGACCTTTGATGGCGACGATCGAGAGGGGACCGAATTTGGGAATGACAAACAGGATGCCGGCGAGAAGGTAGGTTCCGATGCCGGCTTTTCGACGCCAATGGTCCCAGTCTTCGCGGGCCGCGACGATGGCGACCTCCTTTTGTATCGTGTCGAGGTCGGGGGATGTAGTCTCAGGCGGCTCGTGGCCGCGATGGAGGAGCGTGACTGCGTAGGCGACGCGGGGAATGAAGGCGTGGACCGCGAAACGATAGCCCGCTTACGTTGAAGCGACGGCCGGTTTTTCCGAAGTCCTCGGTGATGCCGTAGGTCTGGAAATAGGCGAGGCCGAGCTGGCGGACTGGGACGCGCAGGCCAACATGGCGCAGATAGTGAACGGGGGCGAAACGATGATGGGCGATCTGGTCGATGTCGAATGCGAATTCGGTCTGGACGTGCTGGTGACGTCCTTCGGCGTAGTTGACGACGCTGCCATATTTGCGGGCGAGGGCGGGGAATTCGACAGGGACAGCGAGGTTGGTGGCCTCGGAGTGGCCGATTGAGTCGCCGATGTAGTGAGAGAGCGCGCCGACGGCGAAGGCGAGCTCATTGGCGTTATTGGCATTGCGGAAGAGGTTGACGACGAAATCGCCGGTGCGCACATAGTGGGTAAGGTTGGAGAAAGATTTGTCGCCAAAGGGATAGTAACCGATGTCCTGAATGACGCAGCCGCCATAGGCATAAGCCCGCGTGTGTTCGAGATCGGCCGGGGTGAGGTTGGGATAGCGGCTGAGGAGAAGCGGGACGATGGAGTCTTGCCAGGTGAGGTCGATGAGCTGCTCGTGGGTGAGCAGGGAGTAAGCGGCAAGCGGGCGGGCGCAGGCGAAGATTAGCGCGAAGAGAATTGCGGCGACCTGGAGTTTGCGTTTCACCTTTTCATCGAGATTGCGGAGGGTGAGGGTCGCCATGAAGAAAGTGTAGCTAAAAGCTTCTCGCATTGCTGAAAGTGCCGGCGATGTAATTCCGCGACCGGGCTGGGGTAAAGGCGCGCGGTATGAATAAGGGCTAGCGAGTGAGGTTGTAGATGAGCCCGTAAGGGTCGCGGACGTAGGTTCGGGGAAACTCAGGCTCATTTTTGATCACCTCGCAGCCGCTGGCAACCAGAAGGCGCGTCGCTTCTGCCACATCGCCGACAGGCACTTCAAAGACCGGCCCCAGTGCGGGGCCGGGCTCGATGTAGAGGTTGATGTTTTTGCCGCTGAGCTCAATCATCCCGGGGTTTGGGTCGGTGATGGTGAAGCCGAGCTTCTCCACGTAAAATGCCGCGGCCGCTGAGGGATTGGGCGCCTGGATGAGAATATCTTTGCCGAATGTGTTGGCCATTGAGCTCCTTTTCAGTGCTGTCGGCAAAGACTCTAGAGCCGTTTGATGAAGGCGAGGGCTTCGGGGAGTTGAGGGAAGAGCGCTTCTTCGGCCTTGAAAGCGGCGGAGTGGACACAGCGGCGGAGTCCGCGCATCGCACGGGATGCTTGAGGTGGAGCATCTCGTGGTAGAGCAGGTATTCGAGAGCGTAGCGCGGGCTGGAGGGGCGGTCGAAGACTTTGCTAACGACGATGGTGTTGTGAGCGGCGTCGTAATGGCCGAGGGAACGCTTGGCGTGGTGCTCGCTCCAGGTGAGGTTGGGCCGGCCGAGCAAGCTTCCGAAAAAGCGCTGGTTCAGATGGTCGAAGACTTCTTCGAGATGGAAGAAGCGGCCTTCGGGGCCGGAGATGCGCTTGGTGCCGCGGGCGTAGCGGATGAGCTCGGTTTGGCGTGTTACAGCGGCCGAGGAGGCGAAGCGCTTGTAGCGAAGGCTGTGGGCAGCGTCGATGGGCTTTTTGTAGAGCTTGGCGAGCAGGATGTGGGCGATGGCGTGAAGGACGGACTCAGGAGCGCCTTCGAGCAGATCGGAGAGGCTGACGTGGATGTTGCCTTCGCGAAGGCGGATGGTGGTGTTGAGCGAGGTGAAGCGGCGAAAACGGATGGTGATGGGCGGCATGGGAGCGCGAGGCCGGAGGGCGCGATATTCGTGTTGGAAGATGGGGACGAAATCGGGAGACACGAAATACAGATTACAGTTGTCAGTTAACAGTTGTCAGTTGCCGGGTGACGGACTCGTCATGGCACCATCTCAAGGGAGTGAGACGCGGTAGAGGTTCCGGTGAACGGTTGTGCGCACATAAGCGTATTCGGAGGGGTCTTTGCTGGGAACCAGGCTCTCGCGCGGCACGGACTGAGCGCCCTTTATGATGCTGGATTCGGCGTTGAGTGGGATCCCGGCTGGGGGAAACGCGGGCAAGCTTTCGTCCGGGCCAACAGGAATAGCCAAGCTTCGGCCATCACTTGTCCTCGTCGCGGGTTCGACCGCGATAAACAGGAACTTTCCGTTCCGGGACCATGTTGGGATGCAGTAGCTCACGCACATGCGTCGTGGAGGTCCACCATCCAAGGGAATCGCAGTCGGGGCTGGACCACCGGTTCCGGGCGAATTGGGAACCATCGCCATGACCCAGCGGCCCCCTGGCGAGACGCTTTGAATCTCAATGATGGGAAACGGAACAACCTTCGAACGGCCTGAACCGTCCAGGTTCATTCGTTCGAGAAAATTCGAGCTTCCTTCTGCTTGCTGAAACAGGATCTGTCCTGGAGCTCCGAAATGCGGGGCGGTTGCCCCCGAAGGACCAACAGTCCTGGGGGCTGAACTTCGATCAACAGATGCCAACCAAATCTGCGATTTTCCGGAATTGTCGGGCTCTGCGTAGACCACTTGCCTGCCATCCGTAGAGAGATCGAATGACAGCATCGAAATCCCCGGGAGGACTGGTTCGCTCTTTTCAAATTGCATAGTGGTGCGCCAAAGCTCCGGAGGCGAATCGTCTTGCCCATGGCGCAGCAGGTAATAGAGGATCGAGCCATCTGGGCTAAAGGTCGGTGCCGACCAGTTGTCTACAACATCGCCTTCCGATGAGAGAGACCGGTCCCCGCGATTGTCGTGAATCCAAATCGCGTTCTGATGCACGCCGATGGAGGTGATCAAGGAATTGCCTGTCTGCTCTACTGCGATTCCTTCTTCTTCCATCGGGCCGTGGGTGATCTGCTGGGGCGATCCATCGGGAAAGCGTTGCCGCCATACATGGCTTCGTCCCTGGACGTAAGCTGTGAAGTACATCCATGAGCCGTCGGGTGACCAGCCGGCCGAGGTGCAAGCGCCGTCGGGGCCGACGGTTCTTGACTCTGAGCGGCCGTCGAGCGAAACAAGGCGGCAGGGCGCCCAATCTCCGTTGCCGTCCATCTCGACCACTAAGGCCCGTTGATGGTCAGGAGAAGGATAAGAGTAGTGGGCCATTCCGCGCTCATGAACGGGGAAATAGATGTCGCGGAGGTCCGAACGCGTCGACGTGGCGGTAACCAAACCAAGATGGATTCCGGAACGGATCTCGGAGAAGAGAAGTTGATTTGGGTCGAGCCAGGTCAGCCCTGCGGCGTTCTTCAGTAAGAGGTGCGATTCGCCTCCAAGAACGGAAACGGTGTATGTCGTGAAGCTGGGCGGATCCATGACGGTGTAGGCGATCTCGGCTCCATCGGGCGAGAAGGCCAGCCCGTACTTGAGACGGCTATCGTCTGTGAGCCGCCTGGTTTCGCCATCGGGTAGCATTTTCACGTAGATCTGATCGGGGCTCAGGAAGGCATCGCTTCCGCGGATGAAGGCGAGCATTCGGCCGTCCGGCGATAGAGCGGGCGAAACGGCGGAATCGGTGAAGTCGGTGAGCTGCGTGTATCGGAGCTCATGAGGGTGCTGGCGGGAGCGATAGAAGGCGATGGCGGAGACTGCCAGCAATGCACAGAGGGCTAGCGCGATGAACAGGGCGATTGGTTTTTGGCGGTGAAGAGGGGGCGAGGCGATGGTGGCATTTGGTTGAACAGCGGCGGGCGCGGAAGGCATGACGGGGGCAAGGGGGGCCAAGGGGGCTGAAAATCGGTAGCCCTTGCCGGTTACTGTTTGCACGAAGCGGGGATTTTCGGGGTCGTCGCCGAGAGCCAGACGGATCTTGCGGACGGCGGTGTTGATGCCGTGCTCCGTGTCAACGAATACTTCGGATCCCCAGATGTACTGGGCGATTTCAGCCCTGGTGACAAGCTGGCCATCGCGCGCAGCCAGAAGGATGAGCAACTCCATCGGTTTGCGTTCGAGCTTCAGGCTGCGTCCGGCACTCGACAGCTCGAAGCGGTCGCAATCGAGCCGAAAGGCGCCGAATTCGAAGACTCTTGCGGCCACTGGAGTGCACCCCGGGGGAAGTAGTTGACGCGGCAGCGAATGTTTAGGCGACGCGATGTCTCGTTGTTTGTTTAATTTACCACTTCACCGAAACTTCACCTCGGACTTCACCGCTTCTTCATTGCGTGATGCGAGCGAAGTGGGGTTAGCTCGGTGGCAGGCGGGAATCCTGGCCCGAAAGCGGAGAGATGACATGAGGAGAATCTACAACACGCTGACCGGGGTAAAGCGATGGTCGTGAATCTCCTTCAAGTCGCTTTGGTGATCGCAGTAGCTGCGCGCGCCAATCGGCTCCGGTATAGATGCAGGCAGTCAGCGCTGGGCGCCTTCAATCGTTCAATGTTGAAACAAAACCGAAACCAACCCCGACCCGGGCAGGCGGGGATCAACGCCGCCGGAGGAGAAGAGATGAAAGTACGCGGATTTGCAGTTTTGTTGTTGGCGCTGGGCGCGCAAGGCTTGCTTGGTGCAACGGTGATCGAGCCGGCAGTGAACAGCGGCACAATCAACTATGCCACGAACCGGGTGACTCTTCAGGGCTCAGGATTCGATCCCGCTTCGAAGGCCCCGACAGTGAAGCTCAACGGCGCCGCGTTGACGGTGGACTCCTTCACCAATGCGCAGGTCGTTGCGACTCTACCGGCCAAGACTCCGGCAGGGACATACACGTTGACGGTTGTAAACAGTGAGGGAGGTTCCACTGTATTCGATCTGGCCTACGGCGCCGACGGCCCGCAGGGACCAATGGGGCCGCAAGGGGCCGCCGGAGCAAAAGGGCCTGCAGGGCCGCAAGGTGCGCAGGGGGCTCAGGGAGTTGTGGGGCCTGCAGGGCCGTCCGGTCCGACTGGCCCGACAGGTCCAACAGGACCTCAGGGTCCGAAGGGAGTTTTGTCGTTTTCGGCAAATGGAGTGCTGGATACGGATATTCCCCCTGCTTCTACGGCGGGCAGGTTTAGTGTTGTTACGCTGGCGAACCCGGGAACCTACTTCCTTTCGGGACAAATTGTTGTCGCCAATAACGAATCGAGCGGGACTTTAGTAGGTTGCACTGTTTTGGACGCTCAAGGATACACCCAGGTACTCGCTCCTAATCCTTACCAATCTATTGGAGGTTGGGCAGAGGCCACTCTTCCCGTCAACGGCATTTGGGTTGCTGCTGAGGCGAATACGTCGATTTGGCTCGAGTGTTTTGCCAATGGAGCGTCAACAAACTTACAGGCGGGCTTAAGCGGCGCCTTCATTGCAATCCAGGTGCAGTAGAGCTCCAAGCGGTCGCAATCGAGCCGAAAGGCGCCGAATTCGAAGACTCTTGCGGCCACTGGAGTGCACCCCGGGGGAAGTAGTTGACGCGGCAGCGAATGTTCAGGCGACGCGATGTCTCGTTGTTTGTTTAATTTACCACTTCACCGAAACTTCACCTCGGACTTCACCGCTTCTTCATTGCGTGATGCGAGCGAAGTGGGGTTAGCTCGGTGGCAGGCGGGAATCCTGGCCCGAAAGCGGAGAGATGACATGAGGAGAATCTACAACACGCTGGCCGGGGTAAAGCCATGACCCAGCGCCTCTTTCGAGCGGCCGCCCTGATAGGGGTAGTCGCTTCCACTTTGGCAACCGCTTACGCGGGGACGATCTCCTATACCGGCGCCCTGGCAAATCCCGAGGACACGGTATTGATTGATCTTACACTCGCTTCCGGCGGGTCAGTCACCTTGCAGACCTACGGGTTCGGGGGCGGGACAAACGGGGCAGGAACCGTGATTCCGTCTGGCGGGTTCGATCCATTCGTCGGCCTGTTCTCCGGAACTGGTCCGAACGCGTTATTCATCAATGGAACTTCTGACATCCTCACGACCTATTCTCCAGGCTGCCCTCCGGCCGGCACCATCGCAATTGGAAGCGTTCCCGGTCAATGCGGCGACGTCAACCTTCAGTTCCCCACATTGTCGGCCGGAACCTACACGGTTCTATTGACAGACGGCGATTACATTCCCAACGCGGTCTTTGAAGCGTCTCCGGGGTTGCTCGGTGATGGATATGCCGACCTGACCGGAGGCGTGTTCCAGACCTGCTTTGACACAAACGACTGCAATGCAGACACGGCGAATTGGGCGCTGGATATCACCACAGCCGGAGAGTCAGGCGGACCCTCCCCGGTGCCCGAGCCTCCTTCGGCAGACCTGGCCGGGCTGGGGATAGCTTTCGCGGCCGCATGGCGCTGGACGAGCAACAGAATGATTCGAGGGAAGCACGAAAAGATTCTCAACAAATCAACCGGTTAGAGGCAAAAGGAGATCGAGACATCATGAATCGTTTATCGAAGATTTTTCTTCCTGTTGGTGTAGTTGTTGCCCTCGGGCTCTTCATCCTTGCTGCTCCGCGCACCGTGCAGGCAGTTGCCGCTGCGTTGGTGCAGATTACGAACACCGCGGCCAATCCGGTGGTTACGCAGACTACCGGTGCGCAGGCAACGAACATGCTGCATCTGAATTGCACGTTCAATTTGGTCTACGGGCAAAACAACCCGTGTTGGCAAATCACGTCTTCGGGTACCTTCAACTTTGAAGGCCCTAATATCCCCTATACAGTTCCCAGTGGAAGCAACTTCGTCATCACGGCTGTTGACGTTTTTCCTGGTCCGTGGGGAGGAGGAAACGCAGAGTGCCCCGGAGTCTATGTTGCAAGCATCGTAAGTTTGAGTAAATCGCCCTACGCAATAAACTTCCTCAGCCTGGCCACATCAAACGCTCCGGTTACTACCCATTTCACTTATCCGCCGCCATCCGGCATTGTGATTGGTCCGAATACCGGAGTCTATGCGAGCGGTTCCATCTTCAACGCAGCCACGGGGCAGCTTGCAGGAAACTGCGCCATTTTTTCGCAGGAGGATGTTGATCTTTATGGGTATCTAACGACCGACTGAATTCGGCTTTGACTCGAAGCAAGAGGAGATCTCATTCAATGATTCGTCCACCCAAATATGTCCTCACTGTCGTGGGCATCTTCGTCATCGCAATCGTGCTCACCCTCACGGCCCCACGAACCGTTCACGCCGTTGCCGCGGCCCTCGTCCAGATCACCAACACCTCAGCCAACCCGGCGGTGACGCAGGACATCGGACAGTCGGCATCGCAGATGATATACCTTTCTTGCATCAGCGGCAGGGCAGGTGCCCTTTCCTGCCTTCAATATATGGAGGGCGGCAACCCGCCCCAGGAATTTTCCCCTTTCACGGTGCCTGCGAATCGATACATGGTGATTACCGCGGCGGACGTGAACTCGTATAAGAACAATCCGTGGATACCTTGTTCAACGCCGACAAACATACAATTTGCGACAAAGATCGGGGTTGACACCCTCTCTAGGTATGGTTGGACCCTCGCTGCAAATGCGCCAACCACACATTTCACCTACCCGCCGGGGTTCTCGCTCGCGCCAGGCATGACCATCGATATGGACCTGAACCAAACCACAGCTGGCTGCAGCGCAGAAGTAGACATCTACGGCTATCTGACAGAGAACTGAAGCGAACGCGCATGTTGCTGCGGCTCTTGAGCCGGGGACCGGAGGAGCGTGCCTGACTGCTGTTCTCGCAAGCGCAGAGTTCGCGGGGGCGGCAGAAGACTCGAATCCGTTTGTGAGGAGATTAGTTTATGAGATCACGATTCGATGTAATTCGTTCGATGATTGTTTTTTGCTCGATGCTGGCGGTGGGGGCGAGCCTGGGCGCGCAGCAGCCCGCGACGCCTGCGCCGACTGCCGCGCGTGTAAAGATCAACAAGACCTTTCCTGCAAGGGCTCCGGTTCACAGGACTCTTTTTGCAGCGAGCGCGGCACCGACGGGCTCCCCAGCCCCAAGCATTACGTGCATTCTTTACCTGAACACCGTGACGCCCAGCGAGCCGCATGAATGCAAATCGGTCTCCGGCGGCGGAGGAGACAACACTACGCCGTCTACGCAATGTGGAACCACATGCCAGGAAGGGCCGTCTACCCCCAACACCTGCTCCGGGACCGATGACACAGACCCTGACGATTGCGGCTCCAGCGCTCCTGCCATCTGCTCGTCAGACTATTCAGGGTGCTACCCGCCGTCGGCCCCAGGGGGCACTATTGTTCCAGATCCAACAACGCAGAACACCGACCCGAACTCCTACGGCGGCGGGGACACTCCTTCAAGCGCAGCAGCGTTCTGTTCCCTTGTTCAGAATGGGCTGCAAAGGAGCTGCAGCGGTCTACCTAAGGCCGAGCAGGCTTTGTGCCAATACAACGGCTGCACGGAGGGGAACACATGCACAGGGGCCGTGAAACAGAAATGCACCAAGCCGCCAAAGGGCGGCAGCGGGAAAGCAAGGAATGATGCTTGCCAGTCGCAGTACGTCTCGAACATGAGCTACTGCTCGAGGCAAACCGATATCAGGGCCCAGAACTTGTGCCTGGCAACGGCGCTGGCGGAGTTGAACGGCTGCACAAATCTAACCGCATCGCGCGAGGTCCAAGTGCAGGTCCCACAACGAATAGCCCTCCCTTGACATATGCAGACCGGACTTTCGAGGCGCTGGAGCTGGCGGGTGGGAATCGAAGGTCTGGAATTCGCTGCCTGCCGCAATCCGCTGAGCTAACATTGCGAATTCGGCACGCTCATCACTTCGGCTCGGCGCGTTCCTGGTCTTTCTCGTCCTTGTGGAGGTTGAAGTACTCGGTCTGTTCGGAGAGGATGCGCTTGGCCTGGTCGGCAAGTTCTTCGCCACTTTCGATTGCCTCCTTGCGGGCTTCGTCGAAGGCGGGCTCGCCGGCGAGGGCGCGAAGAATGTTGAGCCAGCGGGGCGCGGCTTCGTTCAGGGGCTTGAGTGCGGGGCGGAGGTCGGCCTTGCGGTCGGCGTACTGGTCGAGGTTGTCGCCAAGCTCATCGAGGAGGGCGGTGAAGTCCTGCAGTTCGTCGTCGAGGTGCTTTGCGCGGGCCGTGGACTTGGCGCGGTTGGTGAGGCTTTTGATGACTTCAGCGTGCTCGTTGAGGAATTTGGTGTAAAGGGCGATGCGGGCGGAGGGATCGATGCCGGCGTCGCGAATTTGCTCGATCTCGGCTTCGGTGAGGGGCTGGCGCTTTTCTTTCTGGGCGATGAGGCTGGGGGCCAGTGAAATGAGGGTGAACGCGAGGATGAGCGAGCGCAGTATGTGTGCTCGCCAGAGACGAGGATTGCATCGCGGCTTATGGCGCAAAGAGGAGGAGGTCTGGACGGACGCCGGAACGGACATTTGGGAGCACATCGCTGGACGCAACATTCCTGTCCCTCATTGAACCACAAGGGGGTCCATTGAAGCACAGGAAGGCTTGAAGATGTGGGAGAGTTGGCAAGGAAGAGGAAATTGGCAAGGAAGAGTGGGGCCTACTTGCGGAAGACCTGCATCATGGCCTCGTTTTGAGCCTGGCTGACCTGGGAGAGGGTCTCGGCCACGAGGGGGCGGTCTTCAAAGCTGCTGTTGTGGAGCATCTCGTTGAGGCGGAAGGCGGTGTGGCGGAGGAGCATCTCGGCGTCCTTCAGCCGCTTGTTGTCGTTGGGGACGGAGAGATGGATTTTGTGGGCGAATTCCTGGATGTTCTTGAGGAGGGCTGAGGCTTTTTCCTCGTCGCCGGCGGCGTACTGGCGGAGGCTGAGCTCGGTCATCTGGTGGACGATCTGAGCGTAGAGGAAACACTGGTCGCGGGGCTGTGCGAGAAGGGCTTTGGCCTTCAGGTCATCGATGGTCTGCTGGTCGATTGGCTTGTCATCGAAGCTGGAGGCGCAAGCGGGGAGTGTGGCGAGAGAAGACGAGGACGAACAGCGCCAACTTTGCCTTGTACGGCATGAGCGACCTCCGCAGTGGCTGGAGAACTCCCCTTGGCGGTGATTATGGGTGCATTTGAGAGATTCCGCAAGGGAAATCTTGCTGTGGATGCAACCCAGTGAGCTGACCTTTGGGGTGAGAACCCTGACCTTAAGGCAGCATTATGGCCTGGATGCAGATCTACTTTTCGAGCAATTTGAGACGCTGCCGAGCCTGCCATTCCTGATCGGGGAATTTGCCGGCCGACGCATCCAAAAAGTGATGGTAGTACGCAGCGGCCTGCTCCTTTTGATGAAGATTGTCGTAGGCGGTTGCCCAGAGGAAGTAAGTGGAGGGAAGTTCAGGAAGATATTTTGACCGCATGGTAAGGGCGTGCAGGGTAACGGCAGGCTGGTTGGTGCGGGAGGCAGCAAAGGCGAGACCGCTCCAGGCATCGCCGTTGGCGGGGTCGAGCTGGGTAGCCTTGTCGAAGACGGCGAAGGCGGGAACGAACTGGAGCTGGCGGATCAGGTTCTGGCCGTGGGCGACGAGAAGGGCCGGATCGTTGGGCGAGGCTTTGAGGAGGGCGAGGTAGAGGTGATCGGAGCCGGCGGAGTCTCCAGCGTCAGCTAGAATCCGGGCGAGCATGCGGGTGATGGCGTCGTCGTTGGGGTGCTGGTCGTGGAGCTTCTGGATGAGGGGAAGGGCCTCGGCCTTGTCTTCGCCGACCAGGACGGTGGCGAGCTGGGCGGTGAGCGCAGGGTCGTCGGGGGAGTTCTGGAGGGCGGCGCGGAGGAGGGTTTCGGCTTCGGGATACTTCTGCCGCGCGATGAGCAGGTGGGCGAGATCGGATGTGGCGGTCGCTGGAGTTGGGGTCTTTGGCCAAGGACGCGGCGGTAAGCGGCTTCGGCGATGTCGGGCTCGCCGGCGTTCTCGGCGATATGGGCGCTGAGGAGCGTATCGGAAGCAGTCTCCGGAGTGATCTTGAGTGCTTCGATCAGTTCGGTGGAGGCCTCGGTCGGGTCGTCTTTGCTGTCGATGCGGGCGAGGGCGCGCCATGCCTGGGCTTTGGCGGCAGGGCCGGCCTCGCCGGGATCGAGTTGGGAAGCGGCCTCGAGTTCGGGGCGGGCGTCTTCGAGGTTTTTCTGGCGAGCGAGCAGCAGGCCAAGGGAGAGATGGGCTTCAAAGGAGTTTGGATTGGCGTTGATGGCGCGGCGATAGAAGGCGGTGGCTTCATCGAGGTGGTCAAGGTTGTCGGCGACATAGCCGGCGTCGAAGAGGGCGCGCGGGTCGGTGGGATGCGCGGCCAGCCAGGCATTGAGCTGGGAGGCGGCGGATTTCCAGTCGGATTTGACGATGGATGCTTCAGCGGCGGCGACCTGTTCAGAGAGCAGGCGAGGGGCAGCAGACGCGGACGAATCAGGGGCAGGCGTTGCCGGGGCTGGCGTTTCCAGGGTCTTCGATTCGGGAACTTGCGGTGCGTTCGATGGGGGCAGCGGGGAGGGGGATTGCGCTGGGACGACGGCTGCGAATGAGACGCAAAGAAGCATGAACAGAGTGGAACGAAACACGAAGTACCTCGAATATCAGTTTAATGGGGCGGATAGGAAAGGGGCGATTGGGGGTTGGACGCATTGCTGTGAGAATCGGCGCGTGGAGGCTTTGCCTCAGGGCTTTGGTACGGGCGAGTGGCGGGGACGGGGCGGCTCGGCGGGTGAGGAAGAGGCTCCTCTTAATCGATGAAGCGCGGCCTGCAGTGGCGCAGCAGGCGAATCTCCAGGCGATCCGGGCTGAGCAGAGCAGAAGTGACCATTCTTGCGCAGGCCCGCGGAGCGATAGTTGGACTGATACATGAAACAGGAGATCAACCATGCCCGAGCAATTTGAGAATCCTGAAGCGACAAAGCTGGGAGATGAGACGGAGTCGGAGACTTCGGCGGAGAAGAGAATCGATCGCGTTGCCGAGAAAGCCGCTACGAAAGCCGCGAATACAGAAAAGGAGTACGACGGGGAGCGCCCGATTTTTACGATCTAGCAGGCATTCCGGGGCTTTCTACCCAGTATGAAAAGGGCAGAGAGGGACCCGGTATTTGCCAGAAGGAGCCGGTGAAATGATGAAAATCGATCTGATGAATCATTTTCCGCTCAATTCGGCTTACCTTTGCCAGGACTGCGATGCAGTGGGCAACAGCTCAATGCGATGCCCTGCCTGCGCGTCGAGTGTACTACTGGGCCTGGCAGGGGTGTTTAACCGGAGAGAACAGGGTTTGGAGTCGAGTTTGTTCCTGGTTACCGCGCTGGCGGCTTGAGGCGTAGAGAATGCGCAAGCGCGAGGGATTGAGCGCGAGTGAGACGATTGCTCCGAGCCTACTTCAGGGGATGAAAAGGTGAAGAGAGACAAGTTAATTCGTAGCTCGGTTTTGGATGCATGCTGACCAGGTCGTGTTGCATGTTTCGCGGTCCGCGGCATTTTAGGAATTACTGTGGACTTTTGAAATGGTTGAAGGCGGATTTTTCTTGAGGAAAAATCCACTTTGCTCCGATCGCTTCGGTCTACACCCATTCCTAAAATGCTTTAGCGAGCAAAAGCAAGGATCGATGAAAAGTCCGGTAAGCGTTGCCCTCCGAGGAAACAACTCCGGGAGATGGACACGCATCCATCCTGATGGGCAAGAACAAGCTGGAGAGTGTATGAAAGGGTTCGAATGCACGATCTCTGTTTGAAAAAGACGAGACCAGTGGGGTGAATCCATGAAGCATGAAGCATTACAGCATATGCCTCTTACGTACGCATATTTGTGCCAGGATTGCGAGAGCATTGGTAATTGCGCGAGTCAGTGCCCGGCGTGCGCGTCGCCGGCCTTGATGGGCCTGGCCGGTGTACTCAATCGTGAATCGGCAGCAGGCGGTGTCTTGACGATGCAGCGTCATGACATACGGAGGCGGTCCAGTTTTGCAGCAAGGCGTCAGACGCCGAAGACGCATGTAAAGAGAACAAACGAGAAAGCCATAGCTTAAGCAGAGTCTGAGGTCGCGGTGTACCGCAGGGGAAATAGAAGGTCTGCCTACTTTTTCTTCAAAGTTTTGCGGCCGCGGTGGTTCTCTTCGATCCCCTTTTCCAATTCAGGTCCTTTTCAATGCAGATCCGGCCGGAATGGCGCGTGGGCGATTGGGCGCCGAAGGGCAAAGCGTCGTCAGCTTCAATAAAGGCAAAACCAGGATTTGAACCACCTTTCCGACGGGCGGAAGGCGGGGATGGGGCGCGCTTTATAATAGAGAATGGCCAGATGCGCTCTGAACCCGTCTGAGGGGTTGATGAACCGCTCAGACGGGATTTTGGCGCGGCTGGACGCCTGACGAGCCGGTGCCTCCCCTTGAATTCCAGGATTCCCGAGAATGACGCGATCGTGATCCGCGGCGCGCGGACACACAACCTGAAGAACATCTCCTGCGAGATTCCCCATGGAAGCTGACGGTGGTCAGCGGCGTCTCGGGGTCGGGGAAGTCGTTCGCTGGCCTTCGACACGATCTATGCCGAGGGGCAGCGGCGGTATGTGGAGTCGCTGTCGGCGTATGCGCGGCAGTTTCTGGAGCGGATTGAAAAGCCGGATGTGGACCTGATCGACGGGCTGGCTCCGGCGATTGCGATCAAGCAGAAAAACTCGACGCGGAATCCGCGCTCGACGGTGGCCACGGCGACGGAGATCTACGACTACCTGCGCCTGCTGTATGCGCGCTGCGGGACGGTGCATTGCGTCTATTGCGACGGGCTGGTGAAGCGCGACTCGATGGACGAGATTGCCGAGGCGGTGCTGGCGCTGGGCGAGGGAACGCGGCTGCAGGTGCTGTTTCCGGTGGCGACGTGCGACGCCGGCGGCGGAGGCGGAAGCGGCAGCGAAGCGACTAAGCCGGCGAAGGCTGCAAGGCGGGCAGGGAAAGCTGCGGCAAGGGCAAGCCGCGTGGTGACGGGAGGCGATTCGCCGCATACGGAGACCTGAAGGCGCGGCTGACGGAGTTGCGGGCGGGCGGGTTCAACCGGCTCTACCAGCAGGGCAAGATCGTCGAGTTTTCGACGCCGGAGTCGCTGCTGGAGCTGGACTTTACACTGCCGGTCTTTGTTCTTTTGGACAGGATTGTGGTGAGCGCGGAGAACCGCGCGCGCATTGTGGATGCGGCGGAGATTGCGTATCGCGAGGCCGGCGAGGTGATCTTCGAAGAGGTGCCGCGCGAGGAGACGTCTGAGGACGAGCGGCGCTGGCAAGCAGGCATCGAGATTTTCGGCGGCGTATGAGTGCAAGAGCTGCCACCGGCCGGGCAAGGAGCCGGAGCCGCGGCTGTTCAGCTTCAACAATCCCTTTGGAGCGTGTCCGCGCTGCCAGGGATTCGGAAATACGGTGGACTTCGATCTGAACCTGGTGATTCCGGACAAGGGGCTGACGCTGGCCGATGGGGCGATCGATCCGTGGAACCGGCCGAAGTACCGGCCGTGGTTCACGGAGTTGAGGAAGCAGGCGCCGGAGCTGGGGGTTCCGCTGGATGTGCCGTGGCGCGAGATGCCCGAGGCGGCGCGGGAGACAGTGCTGCGCGGCAAGGGAAGCTTTGAGGGGGTGTTTGGATTCTTTGCGCAGATGGAGCGCAAGAAGTACAAGCTGCATGTGCGGGTGATGCTGAGCAAGTATCGCGGCTATGCGGAGTGCCCGGATTGCCGCGGGCAGCGGCTGCGGGCTGAGGCGCGGAGCGTGCGGATCGAACGGGCAAGAACATCTGCCAGGCGACGGCGCTGACGATCGCGCAGGCGAAGGAGTTTTTCGACGCGCTGAAGCTGACGCCGATGCAGGAGGAGATTGCCGGGCCGATTCTGGAAGAGGTGCGGCAGCGGCTGAGCTTTCTGGATGCGGTGGGGCTGGAGTACCTGACCCTGGACCGGCTGGCGTCGACGCTTGTCGGGCGGCGAGGCGCAGCGGATTCAACTGGCGACTTCGCTGGGGTCGCGGCTGGTGGGCGCGCTGTATGTGCTGGATGAGCCGTCGATCGGGCTGCACACGCGGGATACGGCGCGGCTGATTCGGATCCTGGAAGAGCTGCGCGACCTGGGCAACACGATCCTGGTGGTGGAGCACGATGCGGATGTGCTGCGCGCGGCGGATCACCTGCTGGATCTGGGGCCGGGAGCGGGGGAGTTTGGCGGCAAGCTGCTGGCCGAGGGAGTTCTGGCGGAGATTGAGGCCAATCCCAATTCGCTGACGGGGCGGTATCTTTCAGGACAGATTTCGATTCCAGTGCCGACGCGGCGGCGTGCGCCGGGACGCGAGAAGCTGGTGCTGCGCGGAGCCGAGGCGAATAACCTGCATGGGCTGGACGTGGAGATTCCGCTGGGGCTGCTGGTGGCGATCACCGGAGTTTCGGGGTCGGGGAAGTCGACGCTGGTGCACCAGGTGCTGTATCGGGCGCGTGGCGCGGGCGCTGGGGCAGAGCGATGGCGCCGATCCGACGGGGCTGTTCAAGAGCCTGACCGGCGTGGAGCGGCTGAACGACGTGGTGCTGGTGGACCAGACGCCGATTGGGCGGACGCCGCGCTCGAATCCGATTACTTACATCAAGGGATTCGACCTGGTGCGCGAGCTGTTTGCGTCGCAGCCGGAGGCGAAGCGGCTTGTCGCTGACGCCGGGGCATTTTTCGTTCAACGTGCCGGGCGGGCGATGCAACACCTGCGAGGGCGACGGCACGGTGACGGTGGAGATGCAGTTTCTGGCCGATGTGGAGCTGCCCTGCGAGGAGTGCAACGGGACGCGCTACCAGGCGAAGGTGCTGGAGGTGCAGTACAAGGGCAAGAACATCCACGAAGTGCTGCAGATGACGGTGAAGGAGGCGCTGCGCTTCTTTGCCGGGCAGACGAAGCTGCTGGAAAAGCTGGCGGTGCTGGATGAGATTGGGCTGGGATATTTGCGGCTGGGGCAGAGCGCGACTACGCTGTCAGGCGGCGAGGCGCAGCGCGTGAAGCTGGCGGCGCATCTGGCGCAGGTGCGGGCGGCGAATGCGACGGCCAAGCCATCGCAGGCCAGCCGCGTGCTCTACATTCTGGACGAGCCGACGACGGGGCTGCACTTCGACGATGTTTCGAAGCTGCTGACGGCGTTTCGCAAGCTGATCGACGGGGGCGGGTCGCTGATTGTGATCGAGCACAATCTGGATGTGATCAAGTGCGCGGATTGGGTGATCGACCTGGGGCCGGAGGGCGGATCGAAGGCGGCGGGCAGATTGTGGCGGAGGGGACGCCGGAGGAGGTGGCGGGGAATCTGCTGTCGCATACGGGGAAGTGGCTGGGGAGGGTGCTGTAGGGGGGAAGAATCACCTTCGAGCGAGACTCAGCTACTCAACTAGTCGAAGATACCGTATCCAAGAAACGGTGTCGAGATTGATTCGATGACGTCCTCGGGCTGTCCCCACGGCGAAGTATCAGTATCAGCGGGCGGTTTGAAATGAACAACGACCTGTATGTAGGGACATTCCGCGAGCACATAGGTTTGCTGAGTTCTGGTCGATATGCCACCTTCGGTTTGAAAGAGCGGGGCGAGATCTTTGCGGCGCATGCCCGGGTGAATGGCATGAATCTGTCGAAAGGTCTTTGCGATCCAGGCGGTCCTCTGAAGAGCGAGATCGGGGCTCGATGAAACTGCTTCATCCTGGATCTCCGCGCGGCTTTTGGCCCATTGGGGCAATTTGCTGGGATCGGAAGGCTCATCGATGG
Source organism: uncultured Acidobacteriaceae bacterium (assembly GCA_963783065.1). Classification (GTDB taxonomy): domain Bacteria; phylum Acidobacteriota; class Terriglobia; order Terriglobales; family Acidobacteriaceae; genus Telmatobacter. The sequence continues at coordinate 374,592 of CAWAMG010000001.1, forward strand.
TGTCGATGCGGTTTCCGGTTGCGAGTTCGAAGAGTGAGTCCCTAGCGTGACCGTTCTCATCGTCGAAGGAAACAGCGATGGCGTGGTCGCCGTTCCAAAGATGCCAATCCCTGATTGGCCCTCCAGGTTCGATGGCAACTTGCTTCCCACCTCTCAAATAGACTTCGATACGTAGTTGGGGCAGAAAGCCGTTTTGGCCGAGACCGCGAGAGACGAGGCAGAGCATGGTCTGTCCGTCGATTGTGCCAAGCGCTTCAAGGCAGTGTGCCTGCGAAGCCATGATGATTGGGTGGCCGCCTTCGGACGAGACGAAGATGTTGCCATGGCGATCGATTCCGGCCGCAGAAGGCGTTTGAGTTGTCTGTGCGACGAGAGGCGCCGGCACCGCAGTGAGCAGGATGAAGAGGCTCAACTGAGCAAATCGCAAAATGGAATTGTTTGAATTGCGAGAGCTTGATGAGTGTGTTCGCATTTTGGGCCTTACGCGCAGATCAAGCGGCGTTTTCCAAACGGCTATTTTTTCATTGGATCCGTCGTCGCGGTCGTAGATGGCGGCTGATCAATCAACAGGAATTCGAGCCCGGGCCAATTGGTGGGAATTCTCTCAACATGCGCATTCGGAAAGGTGGTCGGAATTGGCAGGGGCTTGGCGCGCGACGAACTTTTCGGCGCGACGGGCGGGGCAGGCTGATTGAGGGCAAGAAACAGAACGGGATTCTGGCCGCGGGTGAAGAGCTGAGCTGCGATCGCCGGCTTTACCTGCGGCGCGGCTCGGCCGGTCTGGTTCAGATTTGACGGGGCGGCGGGCAGAATTGAAATGGCGGGAGAGATGGAAATAACACAGGTGTCTGGCGAGATCAATTTTAGAGACGAATCGCAAGAATGTGGATCGGTGTTTTGCGAGAGCGAAGGATTTGATTGACCATTGGCTATGGAAACGGCAGAGAGCAACAGGGCGAGAATTACGAGCCGCATAGAAGAAGACCTCCGGGTGCGGGTGGGGCTGAGGGACAATTGCCCTGTGCTGAAGGAATGACGAGCGGAAGCACGAATGGGAAGCAGGGCGGGTCGACTTAAACTTGGATGACGAGATCGCTGTATTGCTTTAGTTGTGGGTCCGCAGTGAGCAGGTGCATAGGCTCGGTCATGGCCTGAGCGACGAGAAGGCGGTCGAAGGGATCGGAGTGGTGGCGGGGCAGGATTGAAACGAGCGGCGTATGCCGCGCAAGGACTGGGAGTTCATGCAGGTTCGCAGCTTCGAGGTTGCGAAGCAGTTCAGGAATGTCGGCCTTCAACTTGCCTACTCTGGCTTTGATGGCAATCTCCCAGAGGGACACGGCCGAGACAAATACAGCGTCGGCATCGTCGAGAATCGCGCGTGCCGCCGATGGAAGTTTTTGCTGGTCGTAGAAAAGCCAGTAGAAGATGTGCGTATCGAGCAGAATCCTCATTCGTCTTCGCCGCCCCCTTCAAAATACTTTTGAATTTCCTCTGGAAGCGGGTCGTCAAAATCGTCGGCGATCCAGCCCTTTCCCTCGAGGAGGCCGTAGACGATTGACTTCTTCTTTGGCTGGTCGATCGTGGTCAGGCGAGCGACAGGCTTACCGGCGCGGGCGATGACGATGTCTTGTCCGGCGGCTGCGAGGTCGACGAGCTTGGAGAGCTGGGTTTTGGCTTCGTAGATGTTGACGGTATGTTTTGCGTTGGTTGTCGTGGCCATTGGAGCGCGTCCTCGACTTGGTCTGGTCTAGTCTAGCACATAGGTGGAGACGTTTTGTGCCGAGGCTAAGCGTCTCTGGCAATAACAGGGCGGGCATTGCTTGGATTTGGGGAACTGTATTTGTCAGCGGCTATAGAGATTGAGTAGAACTGGTGGAACGATAACCAGGCGGTTGGGGTTGCCGGGGGATAAAAGCGGTTGCGCGGGGACGGAAGCGATTCCTGTGCCGGGCGCGGGGAGTGCTAGTTTTTGATCGTGTAGAGGGAGCGAGAGCATTGACGATTTCAAGTGAATCTATAAGCGGGTCGATTCGAGCCAAAGACGAGGACGATCTAGAAGCGCCGCTGATTCCGCATGGGCGGCTGATTCCGTTTCTGGTGGTGACGCCGCTATTTTTCCTGTGGGCGATTCCGAATAACCTGACCGATTTTTTGATTCGGCAGTTTATGAAGTCGTTTGAGATCAACCGGTCGGGCGCGGCTCAACTGCAGATCGGGATCTTCATCGGGTACTTTCTGATGGCGATTCCCGCCGGGCAGATCATGCGGTGGTTTGGGTACAAGACCGGGCTGTTGCTGGGCTTGGTGCTGATGGGGACGGGGTGCTGGATGTTCTACCCTGCGGCGAATTTTGATCAATTCGCGTTCTTCTGGCACCCGGTCGGCGTCATTTATTCGGCCCTGATGTGGCTGTTGTCTGTATTTAGAAGCCACACGGAACTAGGGCCGTACGATGCTTTTGTCATCGCGCAGTTCGTGATCGGGTGTGGACTGTCGTGCCTGGAGACGGGCGCGAACTCGTTCATTTCGCAGCTTGGGCCGAGTGCTTCGAGCGAGCGGCGGCTGAATTTGTCGCAGGCGTTCAATCCGCTGGGGTCGATTACTGCGGGGCTGGTGGGGACGGTCTTCATCTTCTCTGGCGTGGAGTATACGGGGGCGGAGACGGCGGCAAAGCATGCGGCGGGCACTATGCAGGCATATTTGCACAGCGAGACGATGCGCGTGGTTCCTACGTATCTGGCGCTGGGAACGGTGGCGCTGTTGTGGGCGCTGATGGTGCTGATCACGAAGTTTCCAGACGCGGCGAAGGAAGATGTGTCGCGTGAGGATGCAGGACCGGCAAAGCATGTGAGCTTGTTCCAGCGGCACTTTGTGCTCGCGGTACTCGCGCAGTTTCTGTACGTGGGTGCGCAGGTGGGGTCGTGGAGTTACTTCATTCTCTACGTGCGGTCTGCAACGGGAATGGGGGACAAGTTCGCGGGCAGCATGTTGACGGGCGCGCTGGCGATGTTTGCTGTGGGACGGTTCAGCTCGCCGTGGCTGATGAAACATTTCCATGCGCGAACGATGCTGGGGGCTTATTCCCTAGTGAATGTGGTGCTGGGGCTGGTTGCCGTAGTGCAGCCGAACTGGGTGGGCACGTGGTGCCTGCTGGCGACGAATCTGTTCATGTCGATCATGTTTCCGACGATTTTTGCGATGGGGCTGAAGGGGATGGGGGACAAGACCAAGACGGCGGGATCGCTGCTAGTGATGGCGATTCTTGGCGGCGCGGCGCTGACGAAGGTGATGGGGATGCTGGCGGATGTGAGCAATTTGCAGATGGCGTATGTGGTGCCGGTGGTGTGCTTTGCTTGTGTAGCGCTGTATGCGTGGTTTGGGGGAGAGGCGAAAGAGCAGCAAGTCAGCAGGTCAGCGAGTTAGCAGTGTGGTCCGGAAGCTGTGCGTCGTCCCTACAGGACTGATAATCCTTATTAATTGCATTCCCCACGCTGAAGCGCGGGGCTAACAAACGTCGCGCCTACGGCGCGGGATACACAGCGAAACCTTCCACTATTTGGCTCCGGTCTGAAGCTTAACCCCACACCAAGGGCATACAGCAATAACGATTCCGTTTCCCGACTTATCCATTGTTGCAATGGAGTACAGCCCAAGACTTCTGTCGAGACAGCGATCAGGAATGTCTGCCGAGAAATATGCAACGTGAAAACACGGCTGGGACAAATAATCGACCCGGTTTCTGATATCGAAGAACCACCAAAGACTTGTCTGACAATCTGTGCAGCCTTTGAGATGGTTGAAGTGCTCGGAAGTGGGGAGTTCGTCCCAATACCCCCTGACGATTAAATCCCGGAAGTGAACGGCATCTGCATCTGCAAACACCAAGTGCATTGCGCCTTCAAACTCTCTGCAGGTCATTGATTGTGTGACTTCTGTTGAGGCACGCGTGAAGCCGAAGTCTTGCTTATCATCCTAAGCTTCTGTGTCTCCTTGGGCCCGCGGCCTCACTCCGCGATGACGGGGTTGGTGAGGGTGCCGAGGTGTTCGATTGAGATGGTGACGGATTCGCCGGGGCGAAGCCAGCGCTTGGGGGTGCGGCCGATGCCGACGCCGGCGGGCGTGCCGGTGGAGACGATGTCGCCGGGGAGCAGCGGGGTGATGGAGGAGATGTATTCGATAAGGCGCGGAATCTGGAAGACGAATTGATTTGTGCTGGCGTGTTGGAGGGTTTCGCCGTCGATGGTGAGGCGAATTTCGAGCGAATGGGGGTCGCAGACTTCGTCGGCAGTGACGATGGCCGGGCCCATGGGGCAGAAGGTGGGGAAGCTTTTGGCGAGGGACCACTGCGAGGTGGCGCGCTGGATGTCGCGTGCGCTGACGTCGTTGACGATGGTGTAGCCGTAGACGTGACGATGCCAGTCATCGGCGGCGATGCGGAATCCGCCGTGGCCGATGACGAAGGCGAGCTCGGCTTCGTAGTCGGGCTCGGCGGAGTTGACGGGCAGGACGATGGGGTCGCCGGGGCCGATGATGGCGGTAGTCATCTTGAGGAAGACGACTGGGACTTCGCTGACGGCGTGGCCGGTTTCTTTGGCGTGTTCGCTGTAGTTGGCGCCGATGCAGAGGATGCGCGGCGGGTTGGCGAGCGGGGCGTGGATGCGGACTTCGGCGAGCGGGAAGGAGCGGTAGGTTACACCGACGGGCGGGGAGTTGAGGCCGGCTGAGATGATGTCGAGCGTGTCCTTATAAGCGCCTGAGAAGTCGAGCACGAGGTTGCCGTCTTCGAGCAGTGCGCCGGGGCGGATGAGGCCGTCGTTCCGGGAAAAAGAGACCAGTTTCATAAAAATCCTCCTATTTGCGGGGCTTGGGGCGGGTGGGACGGCAATAGCGCGATTTACGGTGGTGCCGTCATCTGCAGGGGCTGAAGCCCACACATTTTTCGGTCGTTATCGGCACGACTGAAGTCGTGCCCTGATACAAAGCAAGTGCGCGAAACAATACGAATTCACTTGTCTTGATGTTTCATCGGCCAGGCTGGAGCCGTGCCCTTGTTACAGAGCGGAGTCGATCAGATGCTTGTCATGCGGCGGTCCAGCCACCATCTATGGTAAACAACGAGCCGGTGACAAAGGAGGCCTCGTCGGAGGCGAGGTAGCGGACCATGGAGGCGATCTCGTGCGGGCGGCCGAGGCGGCCGACGGGCTGGCGGGCGCGGAGTTCTGCGCGGGTCTCTTCCTTGTTGTGGCTGTGGAACTTTTCGAGGTAGCCCTCGACGAAGGGAGTGTCGACGGTGCCGGGGCAGATGGCGTTGACGCGCAGGGTCTTGGGGTAGTCGACGGCGAGCTGGCGGGTCATGGCGATGACCGCGCCCTTGGTGGCGCAGTAGGCGAAGCGATCTTTGACGCCGACCAGGCCGGCGATGGAGGCGATGTTGACGATTACGGCGCCGTGGGCGCTCTTATCGCCTTCGGGTCGTTCAGCCAGCAGTAATGGCATGAAGGCGCGCGTGACGAGGTAGACGGAGCGGACGTTGACGTTGAGGAGGCGGTCGAAGTCTTCGGGCTCGGTGGCTTCGATGGAGCCGACGTGGCCGATGCCGGCGTTGTTGACGAGGATGTCGAGGCGGGCGATGCGAGCGACGGCTGCGGCGATGGAAGTGGGGCTGGTGACGTCGAGGTGAAGGAATTCGGTGGAGGGAAGTGATGCGGCGAGGGCTTCGGCGGCGGCGATGTTGATGTCGGCGATCCAGACGAAAGCGCCGGCTCGAACGAGCTCGCGGACGGTGGCTTCGCCGATGCCGCTTGCGCCGCCGGTGACGAGTGCGTGGCGGTTGTCGAGGCGGAAAGGAGCTTGGCTTTCGGCGGCGTTCATTGGAATCCTGCTCCAAGAAATTTGTGGGGCGGTCGACTTGACGGGCCAGTTTTGAAGGCTACTTCATCGTCCAATCTTCTCCGGGCGGGAGGGTATCGAACTTGCGCTTCATATCGGACCAGTGTATTTGGCCCAAGCAAAATCCCACTACCGCCGAAGTGATGAGCAGGTCACCTATCGAGGTGGAGGTCGGTGGACTCAGCCAGCCCAATTTAGGGCAATAATTACCTTGACTCCACCAACGGTGGTGCGCGATGATTTCAATGCGCGATTTAATACCCATTGTTTTTGGGAGAAGGTCGGGGATCATGCTGATTCTGATGGTATATGCAGATGACAGCGCCGATGCTCGCCAAGAGACCGTATTCACTGTTGGGGGATTTATGGGTTACCCCCATATGTTCGAGAAAGCGGAAATCAAATGGGATGCGTATCTCCGAAGCCAGAACCTTTCTTATTTCAAAGCGAGCGAGGCTGAAAGCCTTTATGGGGAATTTGATCCCTTGAAATTAATGATGACCCCTCGCGCTGCTCGGGCTTTTGCCGAAAGTGTGCGTTACGATCTCGGTCAGATTTTTGTGCAAGAGAAGATTGGCGGAATCTCCCTCAGTCTCGACATCAAGGATTTTAGAAAGGTCATCTCTGAACAGAAGGATTTTTCCAGTTATTTTGAAACTGAGGATTATTGCGTTTATATGTTCAAACATTTCATCATTCACTGTGTTGGTTTGATGATTCGAGACATGCCGGAGTTTCACCCCGAATTAGCCTTCATTTTTGACGATCATTCAAAATGGAAAGAGGCGGAAGAATCTTATCGATTGTTGAAAAACAACTCCCGATTTTCTGCTCGCATTGTATCCGTAACTCATGCTGACGATAAAAAAACTCCAGCTTTGCAAATGGCGGATATCTGTGCGTATGAAGGGCGGTGCCACACTTTAAACATAATGAGAGGATGTAATCAAAGAGTGGAATTTGAAACGATGGTTAAATATCATTCCATTTATTCATTTTCTATGTTTCGCGAAGAGCAGCTTTTGCAACATCTGGAGGCAGCTAGAAATGAAGCTATCGATGCAATCAAATACTGAACTCGACAGGTTTAACGCTGTTTTGCGGAAAATTCTTTCCGTTCCACGCGAAGAGTTGATTAGACGTGAGAAAGAGTGGAAGAGGGAACGGGCGCGAAAAAAGCGAGCTAGACTTTCGCTCGCTTCCCGCGCTTCAATCTTAAAGGATTAGCAGGACGCTGTTTCTAGTCCTTTACCAGTGAGTTCGGCGAAGGTCAACCGCTTGCCTACAATCTGAGAGAGAACACGATTGAAACGGCCAGCGTCATCAAGGTTCTTGCGGTTGTTGTAACGGAAGGTCTGTTCGTCGAGGTAACGGAAAAGATGAAACGGTTCGATGCTCACATAGGTTCCATTGATCCCGCGCTTCAAGAGGCTCCAGAAGTTTTCGAGCCCGTTGGTGTGGATGCGACCGTTGACGTATTCGACCGCGTGATCCACAACCGCATGAGCATATTCGTTGGCAAGTCCGCTATAGGAGGGCAGCGCATCAGTGTAGAGAGCCGCGCCAGCTTCAACATGCTTGCGGACCTCAGCCTGAATGACAGCCTTGCGACGGCTGGGGATGATTGCGGTCCGAACCTCTCCGCCACGCTCAAGGATGCCCATAACAGCAGTTTTGTCCTTGCCGCCGGTACCAGTGATCCGGCGCTCACGCTTGCTGATGTGCATGTTCCGCGACTTGCCACCAATGAAAGTCTCATCGGCCTCGACTTCCCCGCCGAACTTGCTCCCAAAGGAATCGTCTTGCATGGCCAGCCGAATCCGATGGAGCATAAACCATGCGGCCTTTTGGGAAACCTTCACATCCCGCGCAATCTCGTAGCTGCTGATCCCGTTTTTGCAATTGGTGAGAAGCCAAGTTGCGGTGAGCCATTTATCGAGGCCGATGGGCGAATCTTCCATCATGGTCCCAACCTTGATAGAGAACTCACGCTTTGCGTGATGGCTGGAGCAAGTCCAAGTCCGGCGATGCGCCCTGTAATTCACCTTTTCATTGCCGCAGATAGGGCACTTTACAACACCGTCGGGCCAGCGTTGCGCCACAAGGTGAGCAACGCAGTTATCAGGATTCGAGAAGTATACGATTGCCTCTTGAAGACTCTTTGGTTCGGTGTTCATAACGTCCCCCACTGTCAAAACTATAGCGGAAATCAGTGGTGGAGTCAAGGTAATTATTGCCCAATTTAGAGCATGATAGGTGAGCCAGGTCGACAAGTACGGAAGATCCTATCAAGGTGAGGATGCATTGGAGCACGTATGGTATGTGGCCTTGCTCCTTCATCGATTCCCAATGGATGCGTTGCTTCAATTCTTTTGCAGATCGCTGCATTCAGGCACCTTCGATTCTGGGCTTCTGTAATTGTCCTGAGTCAGAAGTCCGTTAAATGATTTCCGAAATGCAACCGCAGGTCCTTCGACTCCGTTGGGCACAAAGTGCGCGCCCAACTGCGCTCGGGATGACAGTTCTTTGTGGTGTGAACTTTAGACGCAATCCTCTAGCTCCCGTCGTTGGTTCTCTGCGAAGAGTATTTCACCTTGGGGAACCTGATGCCTCGCGAAACTGGGCGATGATTTTAAGGTAGGCGCGGGCGGCATCGGTGATTAGTTCGGGGGTGCCGTTGTCGATGGCGGCGAGGTTGACGAGGTCTGCGCCGACGCCGAGGGCCTTTGCGCCGGACTTGAGGAAGGCTTCGGCGGTTTGCTGAGTGACGCCGCCGGTGGGGATGAGCTTGAGATGCGGGAAGGGCGCGAGGATGGACTTGAGGTAGGGAGCGCCGCCCATGGCCGAGCAAGGGAAGACTTTGACGTAGTCCGCGCCTTCGTTCCAGGCGGTGATGATTTCGGTGGGAGTGAGCGCGCCGGGGATGCTGATTTTGTTGTTGGATTTGGTGCGGGCGATTACGGCGGGATGGAGGCTGGGGCTGACGACGAACTCCGCGCCAGCGTCGATGGTGGCCTGGGCCTGGTCGGCGGTGGTGACGGTGCCGGAGCCAAGAAGGCACTTCGTGCCGTACTCGTTCTTGAGTTCTTTCAGCACGTCAACAGCTCCGGGAACGGTCATGGTGACTTCGACGACGGTGACGCCGCCGGCGAGCATGGCCTGGACGACGGCGTGGGCCTGGCCGGCATTGCGGGCGCGCAGGACGGGGATGAGGCCTACGCGTTCGAGGATCTGGGCGGTGGTTTCTGGCATGGCGGGTCTCCGGCGAGGGTCGGGTTGATGTGGCTCCGGGATTGCGGCTCGCGGACGACTGTGAGGGCTCGGGCAGGCGCGCAAACGTCTCAAACACTGTAACCCAATGAAGCAGACGCAGGCCCGTGATGGAGGACACGCGCGCCATTACCGACGTGATAATGTTTGGGGTTGGGAAGGGCTCGGAGCGAGTGGCTTTGCCCGCGAGACTGCGTTGAAGATCGGGCCAGTCGGAGGTATGGTCTCCCACCCTTCGCCAGAAGAGAGGCGAAGGATGGGGCACCCAGCCTTAGAGTCTGGTATCCCACCCATGGCACATGGACAAAGGCGCGCCAAGGATGAGGCACCTGATCGATGATGAGATACCCAATCAAGGATTGCCGCGGGATTGTGCGAATGAAAGAAGGATTATGAGCCCCGGGAAATTGGAATTGAGCGGGCGGGTTGCGGTGGTGATGGGCGGGACGACCGGGCTGGGCAAGGCGATTGCGCTGGGACTGGCGGCGGCGGGAGCGGACGTGGTGGCAACGTCGCGCCGCATCGACCAGGTGGTCACGGTTGCCAGAGAGATTGAAGCGCTGGGACGCCGGACGATGCGGGTGACCTGCGATGTTTCCCGCACGAGCGAGGTGGTCGCGCTTCAGCAGACATCGACGGAGGAGTTCGGAAAGGTCGACATTCTGGTGAACGCGGCTGGAATTACAGACAAGGCGCCTACCGAAGAGCTGTCAGATGAAGACTGGGAACGGGTGATGAACGTGAATCTTACCGGCACGCTTCGCGCTTGCCAGGCGTTTGGGCCCGCCATGGTGAATGCTGGCTTTGGACGCATCATCAACATTGCATCGCTTTCCACGTTTGCGAGCTTTTACCAGGTGGCGGCGTACTCGGCGAGCAAGGCGGCGGTGGCATCCCTCACGCGGTCGCTTGCGGTGGAGTTGGGGAGGACGGGAGTGACAGTAAACGCGATTGCGCCGGGGGTGTTTCCTACGCCGCTGAACCGGGAGCATCATTGAGGGAACTCTGCGCGGGACCGAACTTATCATGCGCACGCCTATGGGCCGATTTGGTGAGACCGGCGAGTTGGGCGGAGCGGCGGTGTTTCTGGCGTCGGAGGGCGCATCGTTTGTGACTGGACAGGTGATTGCGGTGGATGGAGGATTTCTGGCGAGCGGGGTGAATCGGTAGTGCAGTGATTAGTGGTTAGTGATTAGGGATTAGAGCTGGAGCGAAGGACATTATGAAGATTACGAAGGCAACCGTGAATGTAACTTCGCCGGGGCGGAACTTTGTGACGCTCAAGGTGGAGACCGATGAGGGAATCTACGGGCTGGGCGACGGGACGCTGAACGGCCGCGAGCTGGCGGTGGCGAGCTATCTGACGGACCATGTGATTCCATGCATGATTGGGCGCGATCCGTTCCAGACCGAGGATCTGTGGCAGTATCTCTATCGCGGAGCGTATTGGCGGCGCGGGCCGGTGACGATGTCGGCGATTGCGGCGGTGGATGTGGCGCTGTGGGACATCAAAGGGCAAGGCGCTGAAGACGCCGGTGTACAACCTGCTGGGCGGCAAGAGCCGCGAGGGCGTGCTGGTGTATGGGCACGCGAACGGGAAGGATACGGAGGCGGCGCTGGAAGATGTTGCGCGGCACAAGGAAGCGGGGTTCAAGGCGATCCGCGTGCAGAGCGGGATTCCGGGGATTCGTACGACGTATGGAATTGCCAAGGGCGACGGGCGGTATGAGCCGGCGGAGCGCGGATTGCCGAGCGAAGCGGAGTGGTCGACGGAACATTATCTGCGGCATGTGCCGAAGCTGTTTGCGCGGGTGCGGGAGACAGTTTGGCGAGGAGCTGCACCTGCTGCACGATTGCCATCACCGGCTGACGCCGATTGAGGCGGCTCGACTGGGCAAGGAGCTGGAGCCGTTTCACCTTTTCTGGATGGAGGACCCCACGCCGGCCGAGTTGCAGGAGGGGTTCAAGGTGATTCGCGAGCACACGACGACGCCGATTGCGGTGGGCGAGGTGTTCAACTCGGTGTGGGATGCGCACGACCTGATTCGCAACCAGTGGATCGATTATTTGCGGATGACGATTGTGCATGGCGGCGGACTGACGGCGCTGAAGAAGGCGGCGGAATTTGCGGCGATGTATCACGTGCGGACGGGATTCCATGGCGCGACGGATTTGTCGCCGGTGACGATGGCGGCGGCGCTGCACTTTGACACGGCAATTCATAACTTCGGCATTCAGGAGCTGATGCCGCACAACGAAGAGACGGACCGGTGTTTCCGCACCAGTATTACTTCAAGGACGGAATGATGTATCCGGGGGATGGGCCGGGGCTGGGCGTGGACCTGGACGAGAAGCTGGCGGCGAAGTATCCGTACCAGCGGGCGTATCTGCCGGTGAATCGGAAGCTGGATGGGACGCTGACGGATTGGTAATGCCTATGGGAGAAAGATGAGCAGCCTCAATCTTAAGGCGTTTGGCGGGCTGCTGAATCTTACGATTTGCCTTGGGCTCTTGATCTTTGGAGCCGCGTGGACGTTGAACTACTGGCAGGGCTGGGTATTTATTGCAGCGTTTATGGGGTCATCGCTGGCAATTACCTTGTATCTTATGAAGGCCGATCCGAGACTCCTCGAGCGACGGGTGAAGGCTGGCGTGACCGCGGAGAAGAGGATTGCTCAAAAGGTGATTCAGGGCGTTGCCGGACTGGCATTTATTTCAACAATGGTTTTGCCGGCCCTCGATCATCGGTTTCGATGGTCTCAGGTTTGCTGGATTGCTTCGGTTGCCGGGGACTGTCTGGTCGCCGCCGGATTCTTCATTGTGTATCGAGTGTTCAAGGAGAATAGCTTTACTTCGGGAGTCATTGAGGTGGGCGAAGGCCAGGAGGTAGTATCGACGGGGCTGTATGCGGTGGTCAGGCACCCGATGTATGCGGGAGCGCTGATTCTTCTGGCTGGAGCGCCCGTTGCGCTGGGATCGTGGTGGGGCTTGCTGATGATTTTGCCGATGTTGGTGGTTCTGATGTGGAGACTGACGGACGAGGAGAGGTTCCTGGTAAAGAATCTGCCGGGATACGCAGAGTATCGCAACAAAGTGAGATTCAGATTGGTACCGATGATCTGGTAGGCGCTCCGCGCGGCGGCGATTTGGGCATTGCATGCAGGCACTCCGTGCAGGAGAGATTCGGAGAAGAGATTAGGCAGGGGCGGCGGAATTTTGGAGGAGTGATGGCCAGGAAACTTCGGATGGGGATGGTGGGCGGTGGTCCGGGAGCGTTTATCGGGCCGGTGCACAGGATGGCGGCGGAGCTGGACGGACGGATCGAGCTCGTGGCGGGCGCGTTTTCGCAGTCGGCGGAGCGGTCGAAAGAGGCGGGGGCGAGTTACGGGATCGATCCGGCGCGGGCGTACGCGAGCTATGCGGCGATGTTTGAGGCGGAGCGAAGCCGCGAGGATGGGATCGATTTTGTGGTGATTGCTACGCCGAACAGCACACACCTGCCGGTGGCCGAGGCAGCGCTCAAGGCGGGGATTGCGGTGATGAGCGACAAGCCAGCGACGGCGACGTATGACCAGGTGCTGGAGTTGGAAAAGGTGGTGGTGAAGGCGGGGTTGCCGTATGGGTTGACGCATACGTATGCGGGGTACCAGTTGGTGCGGGATGCACGGGCGATCTGCGCGAGTGGGGAGCTGGGTGAGATTCGCAAGGTGGCTGTTGAGTATCTGCAGGGGTGGTTGAGCCAGCCGCTGGAGAGCATGGGGCAGAAGCAGGCAGGGTGGCGCGTGGATCCGGCGGTGAGCGGGCCGGGCGGATGCATTGGCGATATCGGGACGCATGCGTTTCATCTGGTCGAATATGTGACTGGCCTCGATGTGACGGCGCTGCATGGAACGCTGCGTTCGGTGGTGGCGGGGCGGAAGGTGGATGATGACTGCACGGTACTGTTGAAAATGATTAATGGGGCGGAGGGCGTGCTGATGGCGTCGCAGATTGCGGCCGGCGAGGGAAATGGGCTGAGGATTCGCGTGTATGGCGAGAAAGCGTCGTTGCACTGGGCGCAGGAGACGCCGAATACGTTGACGATTCGGCGGAACAGCGGGCCGGATGAGACGCGGCATGCGGGCATGCAATACCTGGCGAACGATGCGCGGGCAGTGATGCGGCTACCGGGCGGGCATCCGGAGGGGTATATTGAGGCGTTCGCGGTGTTGTATCGGGAGTTTGCGGATTGGGTGACGGTGTGGAAGGCGGGGGGAGAGAACAAGGCTCCTGCGACGTTGCCGGGGATTCGGGCGGGTGTGCGGGGGATGCTGTTCATTGAGCGGGCGATTGAGAGCAACAGAGTGGGTGGGTGGGTGGAGTTTTGAAGGCATGGACTATCTAGTGGGCAATAGGGAATAGGCAGTAGGGAAAAGGGATCATACGCGGTGCGTATGAATCTGTTCAGGGAGAGCATTATGAAGACGATCAAGGGACCGGGGATTTTTCTGGCGCAGTTTGCGGGGGATGATGCTCCGTTCAACACGCTGGGCGGGATGGCCGATTGGGCGTCAGAGCTGGGGTTTGTCGGAGTGCAGATTCCGAGCTGGGATGGGCGGCTGTTCGATTTGAAGAAGGCTGCCGAGAGCCAGGATTATTGCGACGAGGTGCTGGGCGTGGTGCGTACCGCTGGCCTCGAGGTGACGGAGCTTTCGACGCACCTGCAGGGGCAGTTGGTTGCATGCCATCCGGCGTACAACGAACTGTTCGCGGACTTTGCTCCGGCGGCGTTGCGCGGCGATGCAGATGAGCGGCAGGCGTGGGCCGTGGATCAGCTTCTGTGCGCGGCGAAGGCGAGCCGGCGGATGGGGCTGACTGCGCATGCGACGTTCAGCGGCGCGCTGGCGTGGCCGTTTTTTTATCCGTGGCCGCAAAGGCCGGCGGGGCTGGTGGAGGAGGCGTTTGCCGAGCTGGGACGGCGGTGGCTGCCGATTCTGAATGCGTTTGAGGATGCGGGCGTGGATGCGTGCTATGAGCTGCATCCGGGCGAGGACCTGCACGATGGGGTGACGTTTGAGCGGTTCCTGGATGCGGTGGGCGGGCACAAGCGGGCGAATATTTTGTATGACCCGAGCCACATGATTTTGCAGCAGATGGATTATCTGGAGTTTCTGGACATTTATCACGAGCGGGTGCGGGCGTTTCATGTGAAGGATGCGGAGTATAGGCCGAGCGGGCGGAGCGGCGTGTATGGCGGCTATCAGGCCTGGATCGACCGGGCGGGACGATTCCGGTCACTGGGCGATGGGCAGATCGACTTCAATGCGATTTTCTCGAAGATGGCGCAGTACGATTTTCCGGGGTGGGCGGTGCTGGAGTGGGAGTGCTGCCTGAAGCATCCGGAGGATGGCGCGGCGGAGGGGGCGAAGTTTATTCGGGAGAAGATCATTCGCGTGACGGAGAAGGCGTTTGACGATTTTGCCGGGGGCGGGGCGGACGCGGCGAAGAATAAGCGGGTGCTGGGGCTGAGGTAGCTGCGTTACATCGGCTGCCAGGTTGCTTCAACACGGACCGGAATCTCGTTTTTGATGGGAATTGTGAGGAACGAGGGGGGATCGATCTTGAAGTCCGTGCAGGTGGCGGGTACTGTGCCGGTGATCGTGACATCTTTGGTATTTGTCGTCTTCTGAAAGGCGACGTGATTGTAGTGGACGGTCTGCCCGGCAAATTGCACTTCGAGATCGGCGTAGATGGTTCCCGAAGGCGGCGTAGCTTCGGGCAGCCGTGTGCGGACAATGACCATGGGGAACTGCGCGCCGCGGGTTACCTGAACCATGTGCAGATCGCGATTGCTGTCGCCGGAGTCGAAGCTGTTGACGGGCGCCGCGATGAGAAAATCGCATTGCCCGTCATGGCATGTGCCTTTGCCCTTTGCTGCATGGCTTACGCCGTCCACTTGATGCATGGGGTGCGACATGTGGTAGCTCAGCGTCGACCGCTCAAGGACCCATTGGGAGCTGGTTTGTGAGAGGGCAGGGAGCGTAGAGAGCAGAAGTGCCAGCAGAAGCGTCCGGTTCACGAATGACCCCTCAGAGATGAAATTTGATCGGCCACGATACGGCGACAATCGCGGCTCCGTATGCAGAAATCGTGGTCCATGCCACTGTTCCGTGAAGGGATGCAAGGCCGTGGACTTTTTCTCCCGCTTGCTCCTGCTTGAACGCCATAGCTCCGAGGATCGGGGTTGCGATCATTCCCGGCCCATGAATGAAGGCCAGCGCTTCGTGCCAGCGAATTGCGCCGCGCCGCTTGTTGCCAGGTATTTTGGGGGCAAAGATGGCGTAAGAGGCGGTGGTGAAATACATGCCCGCTGTCACGCCGCCCAATGCGGCGTGAAAGGCGAGGTTGGCTTGACTCGGCTCCGTGATGGTTTGGCCTTCGTGGCCCTTCGCCTTGGCCATGGGACCGGTAATCAGTGTTGCGGCCATTGGAATCAAGGTGTACGCGCCCAGTTCCTGGTGAATCTTGAGCATGTGTGTTCGCTTGTTGAGCAGCGCCTGCAATTGCGCATCGGCCTGCGTTTGTTGCGGGGTGAAACCCAAGTCTCCCAAGGATGGAGCGCTGGCAGGCTTCGTCTGATCCGGGGGGGTGGGCTGCTGAGGTTGCTGATTTTGATTTGTGGCGGGCGTCTGGGTCTGTTGCAGAACGGGTTCTGGAGCATTTGGGAGATCAAGGCTGTTTGAGGACGAGAACTGATTGGTAGGCGATTCGGCTGGTTGCGCGGCTGGAGCATCCTGGGCGAAGCACAGGCCTGGCAAGGAGAAGAAGGCGGCGCAAAGTGCGATTGGAACTGCCTTCATTCGTTTGACTCTGGATGGTTTCAAGGCGTCTTTCTCACTTTCCTAAATGGTCTGTCTCAGTTCGATAGCACGCGGGAATTGGCGACCGGCGATTGCCTCATTGATTTTCTTCGGGTTGGACGCTATCCGATCTATTTGGTTTGGGACGGCGTTCGATGTCTTCGCGCACCTAGATCTTGATCCCGGCGGATTTGTAGATTTGGGTGATGTAGGTCAAGTCGCGGAGGCCTTCCTGGCCGTTGGCGCGGGGCTCCTGATTGGTTTGGATGTCGCGGGAGAAGTGGGCGGCTTCGGCCATGAAGTGAGAGGGATCTTTGGCGGGGTTGAGCTCGTCGATTGCGGTGCCGGGCCACTCGGCGCGGAGGCGGAGGCCTTCATAGACAAAAGCCTGATCGACCTGGAGCCAGCCCTTGGAGCCGTAGACGCGGTAGTAGCCGGGCATGTTTGCGCCGTAGGTGGTGAGGCACGTGGCGACGATGCCGGAGGGGAAGCTGCATGGTCCAGGAGACGTTCTCCTCTACTTCGCTGAAGCGGCCGTCGCGATCGATGGTGGAGGCGAAGGCGGAGATGTGCTCGGGCTCTTCGCCGGTGAGATAGCGGCAGGCGTTGAGGGAGTAGATGCCGACGTCGAAGAGCGGGCCGCCGCCGGCGAGTTTCTTGTTGAGAGACGCCATTCGCTGGGGCGAGATGTTGAAGCCGAAGGCGGATTCGATGGCCTGGACCTTGCCGAGCGCGCCGTCGCGGATGATGCTGGACGGCCTTGAGGTTGGTGGGCTCGTAGTGGCAGCGGTAGGCGATCATGAGCTTGACGTTGGCGGCCTTGCAGGCGGCGATCATGGCTTCGCAATCGGCGACGGTGGTGGCCATGGGCTTCTCGCAAAGGACGTGCTTGCCGGCCTTGGCGGCGCGGATGGTGTACTCGGCGTGCATGGAGTTGGGCAGGGCGACGTAGACGGCGTCGACGGCGGGGTTGTGGGCGATTTCGTCGAAGTTTTCGTAGTTGTAGATGGAGCCGGTGGGGACGCCGTACTGGGCGGCGATGCGGGCGGCTTTGTCGCGATGGCCGCTGACAAGCGCGGTGATCTGGGAGTTGGTGGTGAGCTGGACGCCGGGCATGAAGTGGCCGGCGATGCGGCCGAGACCGATGACGGCGTAGCCGATTTTGCGGTCGGTGGCGGGGGTTGCGGAGTCTTGCGTTGTGGAGTTCTCGGCGCGGAGGGTTGGCGCGAAGCCGGCAGCAAGGGTGAGGGCGGAGAGCCGGGCAAAGTCGCGACGGGTGAAGTTGGACATGGGTGGGGACCTCGGTTTGCTTCGAGAGTAAGGATAGCGGACCGAAGCACGTGCGGTGGAGAAGGCGGTGCTCGCGCACGCGGGGTTCATGGATTCCCACCCTAACCGCAAAAGGGCGCGGTTAGGATGGGGCACCCGATCGGTGTTTGGCATGCGAATCGAAGGCAGGGCGTCTAGCGGATGCTGATGTTGGCGTCGACGTCGACGACGAGATCGTCTCCCTGGATTTGGACGGAGTGGATCTTGAGGCGGTCGAGGGTGACCTTGTAGCCGGAGGAGGCTGTGGAACCGGCGAGGGACTGGCGCAGGAGATCGGCGGCGTTGACCTTCATACTGGAGGGGACCTGGTGAGAAAGGAACGGCTGGAGGATGAAGTTGAGCTCCTGATGGCTGCTGATGCGGTCGATGCGGGCGTCGCGGAAGCCGATGGTCTCGCCGTCGCCCTCGGGGGCGAGAGAGACTTCCGCGGGGAGCGCCAGGGAGATGCCGATGCACGATCCGCCAACCTTCTGGCCCAGTTTCGAGTGGGTTTTCAGAGTGACAACGATGCGGGTTTCGCCGTGGTCGGTCACGAAGCGGAGTTTGGGGTCGTCGGCGTAGGTGAAACAGGGGGTCTGAGCGGTTCCCTTAACATAATAACGGCCGTCTGGGCCCCCAAAAAGCTGCTGCTTGAGGGTGCGCTCGAGGGCTTCGCGGCTGACGTGCAACTCGACGGCCGGGCAGCGCGGTAGGGCGCACAGAAGAAGGAGGGCTGCGAGAAGCCTCCAGGATGTTGTCATAGTAGTATCGTGCCACGACGGGCTGGCCGGGGGCGAATTGGATGGGATGGAAGAGGCCGGAGCGGGAGATGGGAGGGAGTCAGGGCCGAGATGAATGCTGTTGATTCTGTTGGTTTTGGGCGGCAGCGACGAGGTTTGGTCAAGGAACGAAAATCGAGACGAGATTCCTTTAGTTTGCTATTGATAATTATAGAAAATATATGTAAAATAAGACTCTAGTATGACCTCAGAAGTGACAGGCTACCCCAACCAGTCCTTGAGGATGCAATCGCAAAAAACCCCTTTCTAAGGACACAAAATCAATGGCAAAGCGTCGTGGAAATCCAAACTGGGGCAAGCCGGAGCCCATCGGCCCGGTAGTGCCCACTGTGACCTCCTTCGAACAGATCGTGAAGGAGTTCAAGCTCAGCCCAGACCAGTATATCCGGTCCACCCGTTTGCGGGAGTGGGCTCGGCGGAACAAGAACTCGAAGTACATCCCCGAGGCGCTGCTGGAGGCCTGGGGCTTTGAGATTGAATCGACGTTGTAGGCCAGATTTGCTTCTGCAGGACCAAAAGCGCCGCCTTCGGGCGGCGCTTTTTGTTTGGAATCGAGGTTTTTGCTGATCGTGTGGGGGATAGAGGAGAATGAAGGACAGCGATGGCAAACAGTCCACGACATTCGAGCCGCCGTTTACCGACGTTCCCGGCGCGCTGGCGGAGATTCGCGCCGGGCGGATGGTGGTGGTGGTGGACGACGAGGATCGCGAGAACGAGGGCGACCTGACGCTGGCCGCGGAACATGTGACGCCGGAGGCGATCAACTTCATGGCGCGGTACGGGCGGGGGCTGATCTGCCTGACGCTGACCGAGGAGCGGGCCGACCATCTGCGGCTGTTCCCGATGACGCAGCAGAACTCGTCGCGCTTTGGGACGGCGTTTACGGAGACGATTGAGGCGCGCGAGGGGGTGACGACGGGGATTTCGGCGGCGGACCGGGCGCATACGATCCGGACGGCGATCGATGCCCAGGTGCAAGCTATACGGATCTGGCGCGGCCGGGGCACGTGTTTCCGCTGCGGGCGCGCAGGGCGGAGTGCTGGTGCGTGCGGGGCAGACGGAGGCTTCAGTGGATCTGGCGCGGCTGGCGGGGCTGAATCCGTCTGGCGTGATCTGCGAGATCATGCGCGACGACGGGGAGATGGCGCGGATTCCGGACCTGATCCCGTTCTGCAGGGAGCACGGGCTGCTGATTCTTACGGTGGCGGAGCTGATCCGCTACCGGCTGCGGAACGAGCGCTACATTGTGCGCGCCGGGGAGAGCCGCATTCAGACGAAGTACGGCGAGTTCCGCATGATTGCCTACGAGAGCGAAGTGAACGGCGGCGAGAGCCACATTGCGCTGGTGCGCGGGCGATCTGTGCGACGGATTGTCCGGCAGTCCATGAGCGGGCCGGCAGTGCGGCTTGCGAGGCGACGCAGGGCTGGTGCCGGCGACAGTTTGAGGCGGTGCGGCCGCCATGCAGCCATGCGGTGCTGGTGCGGGTGCACACGCGCTGCACGGCGGGAGATGTGTTTGCGGCCGATTGCCATTGCCGCGAGACGCTGGACCAGTCGATGCGGATGATTGCCGAGGAGGGCTGCGGCGCGGTGCTGTATCTGCACAATACTTCGCGCGGATTTGAGATTGACGCGGATGCCGGAGCCGGCGGCGGCGTTTGAGCCGGGCGGGGCGGCGGCGCACGCGCGGCGGCACACGAATCGGGAGCCGGGCGGCTGGTTCTGCACCAGGAACTGCGCGAGCGCGAAGGGTCGCAGGCGCGCACGGGGCGCATTCTGCGCGCGATCGGGCTGGGCGGGCAGATTCTATCGGACCTGGGGATTCAGCGGATCCGCCTGCTGTCGAATACGCCCATGCATATTCCGGCGCTGGAAGGGTTTGGGCTGGAGATTGTGGAGCAGGTGGCGATTCCGGTGGCGGAATGCAGCCGGGCAATTTGACGCCAGCGAGAGTTGGGAAAGCACGAACGGCGAATGGGACGGAGGAATTCTGCGGGGCGGCCGCGCGCATGCCGCCTCGATCTGCGATGATTGGGCTTATGAAGAAAAATAAGTGAGTCGAGCCTAAAAAGTGGTCAAAATTGACCATTCTCCGTCCTGACAAATCTGTAGTTTCAGAAAAAATGTCCGTCGGGAATATCTTTGGTCGGCCATAGAGGGAAGCCGCGTCTTCCGGATGGCATTTTCGATCACAAAGACGCTCTCAGAGACCACCGCACCTGCACGAGGAAAGGTTGGATCCGATGAGCGTTCATCTGGTCAATCCCAGCGACAATTCGTTTGGAACCGCGGTGATTACGCCGCGATGGCTTTTTGTGCTTGCAGCGGCAACGCCGCAGGCGGTGGGCGACCCGATTCTGGTGGATGAGTCGCTGGAGCAGATCGATCCGGAGACGATCCATGCCGGCGATATTGTGGGCATCAGCGTGCATACGGGCAATGCGCTGCGCGGCTACCAGGTGGGCCGGATGGCGCGGGCCCGGGGCGCGTGGGTGATCTATGGCGGGATTCACGCGACGCTGTTTCCGGAGGAGGCGCTGGAGACGGGCGAAGGGCACGCGGTGGTGAAGGGCGACGGCGATATTGCCTGGGGCAAGGCGGTGATGGATTGCCTGGCCGGCAAGCTGCAGCGTGTATACGAGGGCGGCCGGATTGAGGGGAGCCAGTTTCTGGCGGCGCGCTGGGACCTGATGGATCCGGCGAAGTATATGTGGGCGTCGGTGCAGACGATTCGCGGATGCCCGAAGCACTGCTCGTTTTGCAGCGTGTGGCGGACGGATGGGCAGAAGCCGCGGCAGCGGAAGTTCCAAAGCGTGATTGATGAGATCGTGTCGCTGCGGCGGCTGGGGTTCCGGTTTATTGCGCTGGCGGACGACAATTTTTATCCGGTGACATTTACGGATCTGCGGCTGGCGAGGGAGCAGGGACAATACGGCCAAGGTGGAAGAGCTGACGCAGATTCGCGCCGAGCGGTTTGCACTGATGGAAGAGTTGGCCAAGCTGCCGAAGGACATGGTGTTCTTTACGCAGATGACGATGGAGGCGGGCGAGGACGGCGAGTACCTGGACGCGATGCGGCGGGCCAATATCAAGGGCGCGCTGGTGGGGGTGGAGGCGGTGACGCCGGAGGGGCTGAAGGCGGTATTCAAGGATTGGAACTATTCCGGCGAGGCGCTGGCCAAGCAGTTGCAGACGTTCAAGAAGCATGGGGTGCATGTGCTGGGGTCGTTCATCTTCGGGCTGCCGACGGACAGGCCGGCGACGTTTGATGCGACGGTGGAGATGGCCATCAAGGCGGGCGTGACATTTGCGCAGTTTGTGATGATGACGCCGTTTCCGGGGACGGTGGATTTTGGGAAGTGGGAGAAGGAGCAGTCGCTGAATCCGACGATGGTGGGCGACGTGCCGATTACGCGGTACTGGCTGATTCCGACAGAGGTGAGGCCGAAGATGTTTACGCCGCATCCGACGATGAGCTCGGACGAGATCAGGGAGCGGACGCAGAAGGTTTGGGACCGTTTCTATAACTGGGGCGCGATCTGGGAGCGGTCGGCCTGCACGCCGAATTTGAAGGCGCGGATCGCATTCATGTTTTTGTCGAAGCTTTACCGGCAGATGTATGCAGGGACGGGGATTTCGACCGACAGCGCGCGGCGGAAGAAGTCGAAGAAGTGGGCGAAGTGGACGGCGAAACAGTGCAAGAAGCTGTTTCAGGCACGGCCGATGCCGGAGTTGGAAGGGCCGAAGTGGGAGATTGGCTTGCCGGCGCTGGGGCAGGCGGCGTTTGCAGGGGTGGACGGCCCGGAGACGGTCGGACCGCTGGTGATCTTCCCGAATCAGTAAGCGAAGTGTTTTTGAAGCAAAGCGGGTCCGGCGATGCAGGGCCCGTTTTGCATTTGCCATCCTGGTTGCGAGACATCTCTCGCATGCGTGGCGATTTTGGGGTCTGGTGGTCCGAATCGCAGATGAACATCGGAGTCAAACGATCTCGAAACTTATCCCCGCGGTGCGCAACCGCACTACCAGGTCGTCACCCAATCCGGCGACGGGTGTCAATACGCCGCCGGAGCGCGGATTTGCTGCGGAATGAGTTTGATCTGACAGCGCCAGGACGAAGGCCGACTCACAGAGACATTTCACTGTGAACCTGTTCCCCGCGTCTCCCCGTGCCTTGAGAACTCCGCGAACGCGCGCGCCGGACTTGGCAGTGCCAATGAATTCGCATTCGACGGTACCTTCATTCATGGCCTTTTCGGATGGTCCCTGGCCGGGCTTGGGCAGAAGCGGTTTGATGAGTCGGCGTGCAAAGCCCGACCCGAGAATGAAGCCGAAGACATTGCCTCCGAATGTGGCCATCCGCGCTACTTTGGAGCCGTCAAATCGCGCATACTCCTGATATTCAAATCGCTCACCGAGCAGCGCCTGGGTTCGGCGCACGACGCGTGTGTTAATCGAGCCCATCAGAAAGGGGGTCACCCAGGCTTGAACATCGGTGTCGTAGTGGACGCCAGCTGGGTCGGCATTGCGGAGGCGTTCCTCTGCAGTGTGCGACGACGGATCAGGGTCCAGCAGAAATGGATCGCGGGTGATTTCGATCTGGCCTGTATCTGCCAGATTGAAAACCGCCGCCAGTGTGCCTCCGTTGATGCCCCCGCCTCCGTCCATCCGGAAGTATCCCGCGACGCCAACGCAGTCAGAGTGCAACACTTCGCGGATATGACGCGAGACGAGCCAAGCTCCGACGTCGGATGGAATCGAATCGTAGCCGCAGCAGATGACGATTCGCGTGCCACTGGCCGCGGCTCGCGCGTGATGGCGGTCGATCAGGCCGCGAATCCAGGGCGTTTCGCCGTTGATGTCGCAATAGTCAGTACGATTGCCAACGCAGGCATCGACCAACTTCGTACCGTAGAGGCTGAATGGACCGGCAGTGGTGGCTACGACACGAGTCTGCGCCGCAAGAAGGGTTAGGGCGTTTTCATCCTGAGCATCGGCGACAAGAACATCTACATCGGCTGAGTTCACGGAATCGAGCTTCGGCCGATTTCGTCCTGCGATGGCCCATCGCAATTCTGGTGGCGCGAATTGCCGGAAGTACTCGACCGTCTGCCTGCCGGTGAATCCCGAGGCCCCATAGAGAACGATGTCGTATTTGCGGTCGGCAAGCGGCATCTGCTGAGTCTACGTGGTCTTTTCGGCTCGCGCTGAGCGACTATAATTGGCGGCGTTGCGAGGATAGGTTTGCGCCGGACGTGGGCGCAGAGGTGGCCATGATGGGATGGATGCGACGGTGTTTGGGGATGGTTGCGGCGATGGGCCTGGTTTTCACGGCTGGTTGTGGCGGGAGCGGCACGAAAACTCCGCCTCCGGCACTGAGTGTGACGCTGGGCAGCTCGACAGTGGTGGTGCCTCAGGACGGAACTCCGGTGACGATAACAGTGACGATTACGAATGCGAGCGGAACGCCGACCGTTACCGTACCGGCGCTGCCGACTGGAGTGACGGAGCAGTTTACGCCGGTGGGCGGCGGGCCTTCAGGGAGTTTGACGCTGACAGGAAGCGCGCAGGCGGCGGCAGGGAGCTATTCTCCGGCGGTTGCCGTGAGCACGGCAGGGCAGAATGCTTCTGCGCCGTTCACGCTGGTG
Organism: uncultured Acidobacteriaceae bacterium; assembly: GCA_963783065.1. GTDB lineage: Bacteria > Acidobacteriota > Terriglobia > Terriglobales > Acidobacteriaceae > Telmatobacter. Next base: position 398,343 of record CAWAMG010000001.1, read on the forward strand.
AGCGCGGTGGTGGCCAAGGTGGGCAGCAGCGTTGACACGACGATGGGCGTGGACGGCGTGCTGAAGGAGTTCATGTCGACCTCGTTCCAGGTGGCTGAGTGGGATGGGGATTACTTCGGCAGCGGGAACGCGAGCTCGCTGGAGAGCACGATGACTACGATGGGTCCCCAGCACATCCGGCTGCAGACGGTGAGCCAGGGCGTGGCGATGTCGACAAATACGGGGACGGCGGCGGACTGGAACTTTACGATCATGGATCAGACTGTGCAGCCGGTGCTGGCGTCGGCGGATCATAGTCCGGAGTTTCAGATTGCGACTGCGCCGGCGTGGATGTGCTTTAGCAACGGGCAACTGGATGTGACCAACCACGTGAAAGACTTTGCGGCGTATGCGGCGAACCTGGTGCGCTACTACAACAAGGGCGGGTTCGACTGGGGCGGGACGCATTTCCAGTCGCCGAGCGGGTTGCCGATTACGTGGTGGGGGATATTCAACGAGCCGAATGGGAACGGGATTGACGCCGCGCAGTATGTGACGATTTACAACACGGTGGTTCCGGCGATGCTGGCGGTTGATCCGACGATCAAGCTTTCGGCGATTGAGTATTCCGATTATGGGTTGGGAACGGGCGATGGGGGCGACCCGATGACCTATCTGCCGACATTTGTGGCGGCGGCGAATGCAGGCGGGGAGAATGCGCAGGTGAATATTGTCTCGACGCACTTCTACAGCAGCTGCGACCAAACGAATCCGGACACGCAACTGATGGCTTCGGTGCCGCAGTTTGCGGCGAATGTGAGCTATTTCTACCAGGAGCTGAAGACGCGGGCGGATTTGGCGGATGTGCCGGTGTGGGTGACGGAGAACAACGTGAACGCCGATTATGAGGGCGCGAACGGCATGAGCACGTGCAACCCGAACCAGGTGTTTGTGGATGATCACCGAGGAACGAGCGCGTTTTTTGCTGCGTGGCGGCCCTATGTGTTTTCGGCGCTGGGGAAGGTGGGCAATCAGGCGCTCTACCACTGGGCGTATGACGGCGACCAGCAGTATGGCGAGGTAGACGGAAGCGGGAACACCTATTTGAGCTACTGGGTAGACAAGACGCTGGCGACACTTTACCCATCGACGCCGAGCGAGGCGGGGCCAGAGATTCTGGAGTTGACAGCAACGGATACGACCACGGTGGAGACGCTGGCAACGAAGAATGCGGATGGATCAGTGGTGGTGATGGTGGATGACCATGCGGTGGCTTCGCCGACAGACAACAACGGGGCAGGCTCGCCAAGGACGGTTATTGTGGATGTGTCGGCGCTGGGGAATTTCAGTTCGGCTAGCGTGTTGACGATTGATACGACGACGAGCGCAACGACGGGGCCGGCGACCGCGGTGAGTGTGACGCCAGCGGCGCGGATGACGGTAAACGTGGGCGGGTATGGGGTGTCGTGGCTGATGCTGAAGCCGTGAGGGGGATGATTCCTGGGAGCGGTCTCATAGATGCGATTCGCGATCGTAAATACATCCCTCAGGAGCTAAAGCCCGCAGTTTTATTGGCGATTCTGTGGCACGACTGAAGTCGTGCCCTTTCAAAACCGCCGCTCCGAGTGAATCTTTCAGCAAGCTGTAAAGTGGTGCCCTTTCAAAACTCCCGTCGACTCGGGGCAGGCAATCTCAGCGTCTATTGGGTTTGGATGTAGGCGTCGACGCGGAGGCCGACGGGGAGGTGGACGCCGGGATCGAGCTGGACGAGGGTTTCGAGGATCTTGGTATCGGTTTTCTCATTGGGCTCGTCGGTGCGGAGGTTCTTGTGGCCGAGCTGGCCGGCGACGCGGATAACGTGGCCCCAGAACTTCTGGTTGCCGTAAGCGTTGGCGGTGCAGTAGACGCGCTGGCCATCGGCGACGCGGCTGACATCGGTCTCATCGACATCGACGCGAACGCGCAGGCCGCCAACGTCGCCCATGGTGAAGACGGGGTCGGGCGTGACGCTGGAGTTGGTGATGCTTTCACCGGTGCGGTGGTGCTTGCGGAGGATGGTGCCGTCGAAGGGCGCGCGCATGAAGGTCTTGGCGTAGACGGCTTGTGAATTGTCGAGCTGTGCACGGGCGTTTTCAAGCTGCGCCTTGAGGGAAGCGATGTCCTCGTTGCGCTGGCGATCGTCGATCAGGTGGAAGTGCTGTTTTGAGGCTTCGAATTGCCCCTCGGCGACGTTGAAGTCGCGGTGGTAATGGTCGAGCTCTTCACGGGAGATGATGCCGTCGTCGAAGAGCTTCTGGCTGCGCTCCCAGTCGAGGCGTGCAGAGGCTTCGACGGCCTCGGCCTGATGCATGGCGGCAGCGGATTCGCCGCGCTCCTGCTCGCGTGAGCCGTTGAGAACCTTTTCGTAGTTGGCTTCAGCCTGGTGGACCTGGGCGCTGCTGGATTCGACCTGCGCGTGGTAGTCGTCGTTGACGAGAATGGCGAGGATCTGGCCCTTCTTGACGACGTCTCCTTCCTCGGCGAGGACTTGCTTGAGCTTGCCGGCAAGCTCGGAGCCGATCTGGACGTTTTCGGAGTCGGGCTCAACGAGGCCGGGGCCGGCAACGATGGATTTGGTGATGGGCGCCTGATCCGCGGCGGACGCGGTAGAGGCGGCGGAGACCCGCTGCGATGCGCGCTGATGAAGAAATAGAGCGCCAGCCGTCGCGGCGAGAAGTGCAACGGCTGCAATGATCCATTGAGTTTTATTCAAGTTGAGCTTCATGATGGGTCCTGCCTTTGGGAAGGATTCATGTTCAGATGCCGGGTTGGACCTGGGCGGGGGTCGGCGTTGCGTGGAGGTGGACGTGATCTGTTGTCTTGTCGGGGACTTGAGCGAGGAGACCGTCTTCCATCCAGACGATGCGGTCGGCAAATTCAGCGAGGCGGCCGTCGTGGGTGACGATGACGACGGCGCGGTTTTCCTGGTGAGCGAGCCGGGCCATCATTTCGACGACGGATTTGCCGGTGTGCGAGTCGAGCGCGGCGGTGGGCTCGTCGGCGAGGATGGCCACGGGCGAGCCGGCAACGGCGCGGGCGATGGCGACACGCTGTTTTTGGCCGCCACTGATGTCGGCAGGGAAGGACTGGTACTTGTGCTCGATGCCGACGAGATCGAGGAGGCGATGAGCTTCTTTTTTTGCGTCGCGACCGCGGAAGCCTTTGAGGGAGAGACTGAGCTCGACATTCTCGCCAGCCGAGAGCGTGGGGAAGAGATTGAAGCCCTGAAAGACAAAGCCGATGTGCTTGAGGCGCATTTGCGGCAGGTCTTTTTCACTCATGGCGGTGACGTCGTTGCCCTCGAGAAAGACCTGGCCGGCGGTGGGGCGCAGGATGCAGCCCATGATGGAGAGCAGAGTGGTTTTGCCGCTGCCGGAAGGGCCCATGAGGAGGACGACTTCTCCACGGCTAACGGTGAGGTCGATGCCGGCAAGAGCGAGCGTGCTCGCTTCTCCCTGGACGTATTGCTTGGTGACGCCGCGTGCTTCGATTGCGAAGGACATGACGGTGCCTATTCCTTGAAGACCATTGCGGGATCGAGCGAGAGGATTTTCTTGACGGAGACCACGGCGGCGGTGGCGCACATGGCGAGGGTGAGGAAGAAGATTTCGATGGCGGTTGGAGTGTCGAGGATGATGTTGGCGCCCCCGCTGGACGCGCCGTGGACGACGATGATGCTGACGGTCATGCCGATGACGTAGCCAAGAACGGCCGCGATGGCTGCCTGCTGCATGATGACGCTGAGGACGTAGCTGTTGGGCGCGCCCATGGCCTTGAGTGTGCCATATTCGCGGATGTGGTCCATGGTGGTGGCGTAGATGGTTTGCGCGACGACGGCGATGCCTACGATGAGACCGAGCGCAGCGGCCATGAGTACTGCGATGCCTGCGCCGGTGGTGAACATCCAGTAGTGGCGCGTCATTTGGCTGAACTCGGCGGTGGTGAAGACCTCGTTGTCAGGAAGGCGAGACTTGAGATCGGCCTGCAGCTTTTTGATGTCGACATCGGGCGCGGCTTTGACGAGGACGAAGTTGAGGTGGTCGTCATCGATGACGACGTAGTCCTGGGCGCGCTTGAAGGTGGTGAAGACGTAGGGCGATGTGGTGAAGGCGCGGATGCCTTCGGTGAATCCGACCACCTTGGCGCGATAGCCGTTGATCTCGACCATGTCGCCGAGCTTGTGGGCATCGAGCTTGTCGGCGTAGATGCGGTCGATGATGATGGCATTGGGCTGCTTGAGCTGCTGGGCGTCGCCGGAGACGAGGTTGAACGGGCCGCCCATGGCTGAGTCGGGATCGCAGCCGACGATGGCGACTGACTCAGCGCGGCCGCCGGGCTGTTTCCAGATGGACCAGCGGACTATGTACTTAACGGCTTGAGCGACACCGGGTGTGGCGAGGACCTGGTAGTACTTGCGTTCGTTGAAGGGGACGGCCTGCTCGAGGTAGGCGGTGTCTTTTGCCGCGATCCAGATGTCCGCGCCGGAGTGGTCGATGATGGCGGCGGTGCTGGTGGAGAAGCCCTGGAACAAACCCCATTGCACCACCATGAGGACCACGCTGAAGGCGATGCCGGTAAGCGTAACGATGAGGCGAACGCGGTCGTGGAAGAGATTGCGGCGGGCGAGGGGCGGCATCAGAGGGCCTGCTTCGGGTTGAGGGGCTCTTCTGCGTTGGGGGTTGTTGGATGGGGTGCGGGTGCGGGAGTGAAGAGGCCGAAGGTGAATGTGTCCAGCATGGCCTCGGTGCGCATCTCGATCGGTTGCCAATCGGTCCATCCATCGCACCCCATTGCGATTTCAAGGGATATGACGCCATGCAGGCCGGCCCAGAGGGTTTGGGCGATGAGCTCGATGTTGGGATGGGGCGAGCGAAGGCGGCCGGCTGCGGCAACCTGCTGAACAAGGATGGTGACGAAGGCGTAGGCGTCGGTTTCAGGATTGCCCTTGACTTCGGCCTTGTGCTGGCCGAATTCCGGGTCGTCGGCGCGCAGGGGATAGGGCGTCATGAACATGAGGCGATAGTGGTTGGGGTAGGAGAGCGCAAAACGGACATACTCACGGCCACACTGGCGGAGCCGCTCGACGGGGTCGGGGAGCTGGGCGGCCTCCTGCATATAATCTGCGAGCCTGCCGAAGTCGGACTGGCAAAGCTCGAGGATGAGGGCGTCTTTGTCTTTGAAGTAGTTGTAAATGACAGTGGGCGAGTACTCGATCTTCTCGGCGATGGCGCGCATGGAGACGCCTTCGTAGCCCTGCGCAACGAAGAGTTCGCGCGCTGCGTCGAGGATGGCGGCGCGGACCTGGTCCTTTTCGCGTTCTCTGCGTTCTCTGGTTCCCATTTTCTGCCGATTTCTATAACGATAATTCAAAGTATAACGCTGTTAAATTGAATGTCAAGGTTAAGTTCGAGTGAATCGGTGAAGAAGTGAACGAGTGAATCCGAAGACGGCATGAGGCGTCCGCTTTACATTCGGTATAAAGTAAAGGAAGGAGGATCTTCCATGGAAGCGACGCTCAGCAGCAAGAATCAGGCCACGATTCCGAAATCGGTGCGGGAGTATCTGAACCTGAGGGCGGGCGACAGGTTCAAGTTCTTCTTGCAGCCGGATGGGGCGGTGGTGATTCTGCCGCAGATTCCCGTGTCGCGGTTGAAGGGCAGCGTGCCGAAGCTTGATCGGCCTGTCTCTCAAGAGGAGATGGATGTGGCGATTGCGGCGGGAGCGGTGGAGCGCTTCAAAGATGGGTTGGGGCGGTGACCGGGCTCGACACGAATGTGGTGTTGCGGTATCTGCTGCAGGATGATCCGGAACAGACGTGGCAGGCGAATGAAATCATCGATGGGCGGCTGAGCGAGCAGGAACCGGGATTCCTGAGCCTTGTTTGTGTGCTGGAGATTGTGTGGGTGCTGCGCAGTCTGCTGCGGCAGGGTGCGGTGGAGATTGCAGCGCATCTTGAGCACCTTTTGGCGGCGGATTCGCTGGTGGTTCAGAACGAGCAGCAGGTTTTTGAGGCGGCGTTTGCGCTGAAGCGCGGGATGGGCGAGTTTGAAGATGCGCTGATCGGGGCGGTGAATGCGTGGGCGGGGTGTGGGAAGACGTTGACGTTTGATCGGAGGGCGGGGCGGTTGAGTGGGTTTGAGGAGGTTTTAGAGGGTGGTCGAGGTCGGCACGCAGGGGAATCGCCATTGCGCCGCTAACTATCAACTCACCACTGTTCAAGCGCTTTGCAGATCTCGTGGTCATTGTCACCGCTGGCGACGTGATTCGTCTGGCATTCCGATATTGCTGCGGAGGCGGCTGCATCGGTGGAGTCAGAGAAACTGGCATTAATCTTGTCGTAGACGCCAGCGCCCAGAATGCTTGTACCGGCAGCGCCCCCAGGATTCCACATGCTTCCACCGGAAGGAGCAATTTTCAGTGCTCCCGCTACCGCGTCGTGCGCATAGGTACAGCCGCTGCCCTCGACCGGCTTTGCTGCGTATTGGCCGCCCGCGTCCGGAAGCTGCCGAGGATCGATGTCGTCCCCGGCGCCTGCATAGTTCATGAGCTCGGATTTTGCGCCAGCTAAAGCATCGTCATAGGAAGAACGACTCCAGGCCGCACCGTAAAAATAATGCTGACCATAAGTGTTGTCCTCGCCAACTACTATGTAGACTGCGGCGCAGGTGCCTTGGCCTTGCTGTGGGGCGGTTTGTTGCGGGGCGGCGGCGGGCTGCGCGGGTGCGGGCTGGGTGGCGGGTGGATTCATCTGTGCGAGTGCATTAATTGAGTACTGATCACCTTGGGCCGCGGCTTTCTGGAACCACGCCCGAGCCTGAACCGGGTCTGCTGGCAGGCCTGGGCCACCCTTGGAAAACATTGCCCCAATCTCACGTTCTGCGCCGGTCGCAGCTATCAATCCGTCCTGGGTACCCAACGCTCTCCCCGCCGCATCCTCCTTCTGGAACCAGTAATAGGCTTGCGCGAAGTTCACCGGGATTACAGGGCCTTTGATAAAAGGAAACTGTCCAAAGTAAATATTTGCCAGTTGATTCATACAAAAGATGCAGCCCAGAATAGCGGCATTGTAATAGGCTGCCACGGCTTCAGCATTTAATCCCTGGCTCTGGAGCGCCTGTTCCTGCTTTTCGAGTGCGTCAATTTGGGCTGCCGCGTCTCCTGACGGGGCCTGGGCCACGACATCGATTGCCATGATTCCGAAGACGATCACGGCACAGAGACTCCAGCGAACAAGATTCCTGGTGTAGCGCATAGTGGATTCTCTCCAAATGTGACTTGGCGGCGGGGAGCCGAATTTGAATCGCGGATTAGAGGAGCGTACCACGCCGGCTGGCCGGGATGCGATCAATTTTTAGCGGGCAGGTTTACGGCGTGGTCTCCTATGTCTTAGAAGCGGGACATGGGGCACACGGCAACGAGATTTGAAGATTGATTAGGGTACTACGCGCGTGTCCTAGGCCTGAGTGCCTTCGATAATTCCGAAGTGCAACCGCGGATCCTTCACTCACCACCCCCAGGCTGAAGGGAACGCCGGGGCCCCTTTCGTTCAGGATGACAGGCTTTTTCGTGATGCGAAGTCTTCGTGTGACGCGGGGCTTTCTTGTGATGTGGAGTTCGGACTCAGGACGCGAGGACCGGGTGTGGGAAACTGGAGAGTGGCTTCCACACGAAACTTCCATACGAGGTGAGGCGAAGGTAATGAGCGAGTGTTCTGGGGCGAAGGGGTTGATGGGCGGGGCGGTGACAGGGAAGCCGGTGACGGAGTGCGCGGATTTGAGCGAGGTGTTCAAGGCGTCTCTTCCGGCTTTCGGCGGGGCTTACCTACGGCGAGTGTATGACGCGCTGGAGGCGGTGATTGAAAAGCGCATCCCGCTGGTGGTGACTTGCGCGGGACCGATCACGGTTTCCGATCAGCATAGGGCCTGGCTCATTCCGCTGCTGAAGGCGGCGAACACGGCATACATTACAGTCACAGACGCGATCTGCTACCACGATGGGCACGACTGCCTTCAGAAAACAGTCGAACGGCCGATTCGCGAGGTGGAGTTGTTTGGAGACGACGCGGAACTTCGCGAGAACGGCGTGATTCGCGTGGCCGATACCGGCTTTGCGGAACAGGTGTTGTTTGACCAGGACGCAGTGGCAACGGAGATTCTGCAAAGACAAGAGTTTCAGAAGCGGATGACGACCACCGAGCGGAACTACCTGCTGGGCAAAGAATTTGGCAGACGGGAAAAGGCGCTTGGGGTTGCGCCCGGCCTGCTGAGCACCTGCGCAGAGATGGATTTGCCCGTATTTATTGGAGCGCCGGCGGACGGCAGTTTGTTTTTGAATTCGGTGAAGTTGTGGACCCTGGCGCGGCTGGGAAAGATCAAATACGGTTTCGACTACGACCTGCACGAGGATGTATTTGAATCGTGCGCGTACCACCACTGGGGGCTGTTTGATTCAGAGGCGAAGTCGCTGGCGATTTTGATTCTGGGAGGCGGCGTTCCGAAGAACTACTCGCTGCAGCCGGAGCCAATGCTGTCGCAGATCTTCTTTCTCAAAGACATTCGCGGCTACGACTACGATGCGCAGATTGTTTCCTCGCCAGTTACGGATGGAAGCTTGTCGTCGTGCGCGCCGAGCGAGGCGGTGTCGTGGGGGAAGGTGAATCCTGAGACGTACACGACGCAGACGGTGAGCATGCAGGGGGATTACTCGACTTACATGCCGTTTCTTGTGCGGGCGCTGGTGGGGAAAGAGCTGCTGCACAACCCGCCGGAGCCGCTGCGGCTCTATGGAAAGCGCGAGGCGCTGAAGGACAGGCTGTTGGCGAGGATTGGAAACGACGAGGAAGCCATGAAAGAGATGATGGCGTCGCTCGCGCTGCCGTCGGGGTTGAAGGTCTAAGAGGCGATTCGGGTTGACGATGGCGGAGTCTCAGCCTCCCGCCCTAGCAAAGCTAGAACGGGGCACCCACATCAAGAGCGAACGAACATCAAAAAAGCTTAGGGCGGGCCACACGCCAAAGCTCAGAAGGGTGAGCGCAGCGTTTCTGCGGGCCGCGGAAGTGTGAGCTTCAACGGCGTGAGTTGTGAGCGGAATCACGTGCTGGAGTGAGAGTGAGCGGGAAGGAAAGGGGATGTATCCGGCGAAGGACAAGACCCTTATCACAATCCTTGGTCGTGGGGCACATCGGACTGTGACTCGCATCACTGGCGAGGACACATGAAAGCGATTATCAATCACTGTTGCCGGAGATGTGTTCAGCCGGCGGCAGGAGCCAGGAAGATGACGCAGGGAAAGAGATTGGCGGCCGTGATGGTGTTGGCCGCAAGTGTAGCCATGCCGGCTTTCGCAGCAGGAACCGGTGATGCAGATTACAAGGCCAAGTGCGCAAGCTGCCACGGGGCCGATGGGTTGGCGGCGACGCCGATGGGCAAGATGTTCAAGATTGTTTCGTTTAAGGATCCGGCACAGGTGAAGCTGAGCGATGCGGAGATGATTGCATCGACGACGAAGGGCAAGGGGAAGATGCCCGCGTATGAAGGCAAGCTGACCGACGCGCAGATCAAGGACGTAATCGGTTACATCCGCACGCTGCAGAAGTAAGACGACCGAACAGGCCAGGCCTGAATGCCGGCCGTGACCGAGGAGTTGGGGACGCAGGAGCGCTTTAGGAAAGAACTTATCCGAACGAAGGTTTGAGGAAGGCCGCCGCTTCTTGGGGTCGCGTCGGCTGGGCAGCTGTGGCCCCGGATACTCCATTTCCTAAAGCGCTCGGGTCCCCGGCTCAATTCCCCCAGAGCGCGCGCAGGCACCGGGATAAGATGCCGGAGCCAAGATGAGAAACGATTCGCCGATTTTCGCGATGATTGCAACGGGTGTGCTTGCTGCCGGTTTGTTGGCAACAGGATCAGCACGCAGCGGGGCACAGACTAGTTCAGAGTGCCTGACATGCCACGGAGACGCGAGCATGCAGGATTCTTCGGGGCACTCGATCGCCGTGGATGGAGACAAGTTTCATGGAAGCATTCATGGGCCACTGGAGTGCACGAACTGCCACGGGGATATCAAGGGGTATCCGCACCCGGACAAGATTGCTCCGGTAAAGTGCGAGACCTGTCACGCGGACGAGGCCAAGGGCCTGGTGGGCAGCGTTCATGAGGATGGAAAAGAGCATCCGTGCACGAGCTGCCACGGAAACGCGCATGAGATTCAGCCCAAGACCGATCCGCGTTCGGCGGTATACCCGCTGAACGTACCGAAGACTTGCGGGAACTGCCACGGGACCGAGGGGATGGCCAAGAAGCATGGACTGGCCAGCGTGTATCCGCTATACATGGACTCGATTCACGGCTTCGCGCTAAGCAAAGAAGGCCTGCTGGTGGCGGCCAATTGCACGAGCTGCCACGGGTCTCATCACATTCTGAGCCGAACAGATCCGCAGAGCTCGACGTACAAGGCAAATGTTCCGGAGACGTGCGGAAAGTGTCACGCCGGCATCCAGACCGATTACATGACGGGCGTTCATGGCAAGGCTGTGGCGTCGGGGAACATGAAGGCGCCGGTATGCTCGGATTGCCATACGGCCCATGCGATTGAGCAGCCGACGGCGGCGGCGTTCCGCATGCAGTCGACACCGATCTGCGGGAACTGCCACACAGGAGAAGTTCTCCACTTACCGGGACACGTTCCACTCGCAACTGGGCGCGCTGGGTGGATATGTTGAGACGGCGCGGTGCTGGGACTGCCATGGAGCGCACGGGATTTTGCCGACAAGCGATCCGCGGTCGCCAGTGAATCCGGCCAACCTGGTGGCGACCTGCGGGAGGTGCCATGCGGGAGCGAATGCGAGCTTTGTGCAGTATCAGCCGCACGCGAACGCGCACAACAGGAAACTGAATCCGGCGCTCTACTACATCGGGTTGTTTATGAACCTGCTGCTGGTGAGCGTGCTGACATTCTTCTTGATTCATACGATTTTGTGGTTGATCCGCCAACGCCTGGAACAGGTGAAGAGGAAGTCGACTGATGGAGGACACAATGCCTGATCTGGAGCAAGCGGCAACAGGCGGCAATGGGAGTGCGGCAGAGAGCGGGCGATTTATTACCCGCTTCACCTCCGCGCAGAGATGGATGCACGGCGTGCTGTTCAGTTCGTTTCTTGGGCTTGCGGCAACGGGGCTGCCGATGCGCTTCAGCCAGAGCTTCTGGGCGCGGAAGTTTGCGGCGGGGGTAGGAGGGTTCGGAGCGATCATCTTCTTCCACAAGCTATGCGCGCTGGTGCTGACAGTCGCATTCCTGATCCATTTGAAGGACCTCTTCCAGCGTGGGATCGTGAACCGTGAGAGGGGCATCTTCTGGGGGCCGAACTCGATGGTTGCCAACTGGAAGGACGTGAAGGACATTGTGGGGCACCTGCGGTGGTTTGTAGGGCTGGGCAAGCGGCCGACATTCGGGCGCTATGCGTACTGGGAGAAGTTCGACTACTGGGCGGTGTTCTGGGGGATGATGATCATCGGCTTCTCGGGCTATGCGATGTGGTTTGCGCCGTTCTTTGCGCGCTTTCTTCCCGGCTGGGCGCTGAACGCGGTGCTGGTGGTGCACAGTGAAGAGGGATTGCTGGCGATCCTGTTCATCTTCTCGATTCATTTTGTGAATACACACCTTCGGCCGGACACATTCCCCATGGACATGGTGATCTTTACGGGCGTGGAGACCGAGGAGGAGTTCAAGCACAAGCGGCCCGAGGAGTTCGATGCGCTGGTGAAGGCAGGGAAGCTGGAGTCGCGACTTGGACCGGCTCCGGCAACATGGTGGGTCAACTTCGCGCGGGTGATCGGGTTCACGGCCATTGTTATCGGGCTGACTCTGCTGGTGTTGACGCTGAGTGCGTACTTCAGTTGAGGGACGAAAACAATAGGCAATAGGAGTTGTTGGTGCGCGGATTTGTTGAGTTAGCAAGTTAGAGAGTTGTGAATAGGCGAGTTAGCAGCGCGCAGCGCGGTGGATCAATTTGAGAACGCGGGCGGGGCGCGGGGGTCAGTGTCGATTGGGGCGGAGGATGTGTTTGCGGGTGGTGACTCGAGTCACTGCCTTGCGGCGCGAAGGGGGCTCTCCTCGTAGTCGTGAACAGGGCCGGAAGTGTCTTCTTTCGAGTGGTAACGGTGATGCATGAATCGTCAGCCGTAATGCGGGCGATTCGTTGCTGTGTTGTTTTCGCGCTGGTGGCGGGCGTTGCGAGCGGATTGAGTGCAGCGCAGAAGCCGAAGGGCCTTAAGCCGAACGACGGAGAGTGTCTTGTCTGTCACGGGGATAAGACGCTCACAACAACGGAGAACGGCAATGCGGGAAGCCTGTTTGTGGATGGCGACAGGTTCAAGCACTCGACGCACAGCCGGATGTTCGGATGTGTGGACTGCCACGCCGATGTGAAGGAATCGCCGCACACGACGCCGCCAAAGAAGGTGGAGTGCGGCACGTGCCACGAGCGGGAGCAGGCTGCGTGGGAACGGAGCATGCACGCGCGGGATAAGAGCAAGGGCGCGTCGTGCATGGACTGCCATGGAGACGCGCACCAGATTACGGGCGGAGGCGATCCAAAATCGCTCGTAAATCACGCGATGATTCCGGCGACGTGCGGGCGGTGCCACGGGCAGAAGTTTGTGGTGGGCGCTGACGGCGTGAGCACGCAGACCTACATGAGCTACCAGGAGAGCGTGCACGGGAAGGCGATTGCGAACGGGTCGACGCGGGCTGCGGTGTGCACGGATTGCCATGGGGACCACGAGATTCTAGCGGCGAACGAGGAGAGGTCGCCGATCTACAAGTTCAACGTGCCGCAAACTTGTGGAAAATGCCATGCGCAGATTTCGCAGACATTCATGCAGAGCATTCACGGGCAGGGAATTGCTAAGGGGAACGGGCTTGCGCCGGTGTGCACGGACTGCCATGGAATTCACTCGATCAAGGCGCATGCGGATCCGAACTCTTCGGTGAGCGAGCAGAATGTGGCGCGGACGACGTGCGCGCGGTGCCATGAAGGCGTGAGGCTTTCGCAGGAGTTTGGCGTTGCCGGGAATCGCGAGTCGACTTACCTGGACAGCTATCATGGCTTGGCGACGCAAGGTGGATCGGTGGTGGTGGCGAATTGCGCGAGCTGCCATGGCGTACACAACATTTTGCCATCGAGCGATCCGCGTTCAACCATTAACAAGGCGAATCTGGACGCGACGTGCGGGCAGTGCCACAAGGGCGTATCGCAGAAGTTTACGCAAACCAAAGTGCACATGGATCGCGAGGTTTCGAAGGACGTTGGGTCGATCGTGGTGGGATGGATTCGCCGCATCTACTTGGTGCTGATCTTCGCCGTAATTGGTGCGATGGCGCTGCATAACGCAATCATCTGGCGGAGCAAGGCACGAAAGATCCGGGGTATGCAGAACCCAATGATGGTGCGAATGAGCACGCATCAGCGGTGGCAGCATCTTGTGCTGCTGGCCAGTTTTGTTGTGCTGGTGATTACAGGGTTCGCGCTGAAATTCCCGCACTCGTGGCTGGCTGAAGTGCTGGCGATGAGCGAGCAGACACGGAGCATCGTGCATCGGATTGCCGGCGTAGTACTGATCGGCGCGGGAATTTATCACGTGTTCTACCTGGCGATGCTGGCGGAAGGCAGGAAGCTAATCTGGGACCTGGCGCCGCGGCCGAAAGACGTGACAGACGCGTGGGGGACGATGCTCTATCACCTGGGGCTGAGGAAAGAGCGGCCGCAGTATGCGCGGTTTAACTACGCGGAGAAGGCGGAGTATTGGGCGCTAGTGTGGGGAACGGCGCTGATGGGTCTGACGGGTGTAATGCTGTGGGCCAAGGTGTGGGTAGGAAACCTGCTGGCGCGGTGGTGGGTGGATGCGGCGACGGCGGTGCACTACTACGAGGCAATTCTAGCCACGCTGGCGATTGTGGTGTGGCATTTCTACCAGGTCATCTTCGATCCGGATGTGTATCCGATGAACATGGCGTGGTGGGATGGAAAGATGCCGGTGGAGAAGTACAAGCACGAGCACGGGGCGGATGACGAAGACAGGGTCTAGGGCATCGGGTATAGGGTCTAGGGACGAAAGACACGCTGGCGATCTGTGCGGATTAGTCGTCGAGGACGCTCAGGTCGTTTGGCTTGCAATTCGGGAAGTGTTTCTTCGAGTAGTAGGGGTGCTTCCCGTCGTATTCAATCGGCTCTGATTTAAGAGTCGTTTCAAGTTCTTTGAAGCGTCGTGCTTCTACGCTCGTCGGCTTGTAGAGCACGCCGTTGAGCCAGAATCCCTGCCCGGTCACTTTGATTGGATAGATATCAATTTGGCTGTATGCTTCGCAAGCGGTGGGACCGGTGTTGAAGAAAACGTAGTCGCTCATGAAGGGGCGTCGCGAAGCATAGAATCTTCCGTTCTTCGAGAGAAAGCGCCCGCGGTAGGTGATAAAACCACCGTCCGACGCCGATTGCGTCCTTTCCCCGCCCTGTATCTGAATTGGCAATTGATCCAGAATGAAATCGCCATTCCTGACCAGAATAGAGTTTTCGTGGAACCACAGTGCATCCGGCGCGTGGGGGTTCATGCTCGCCATCGGTTCGAGCCCCATGTACACACCATCTGCAACGGGTAGAGCTGGAGTCAATTGGTCGCTTGATCGAACGTGTGCTAAGGAAGGCAAGGTAACGGTAAGAAGAAAGAATGACAAGGCTCGAATCCGGTTCATGGGAACAATGTACACCCGACCAAGCAAAAAAAGGGGAGCGGCCATTTTTGGCGCTCCCCCTCTCTTGTCTTTTAGTGGACTTAGGTCAGACGCGCCAGTTGTCGGGACGCCATTCCTTGATGCGTTCCTTGATCTGCTTGCGATTAAGGTTGTGCTCGAGGGCCTGCTTGGCGAGCTCAACTACCTCGTCATCGGCGGCGAAGCGGAGACCGATGAGCTGGTCTTCAGAGAGCTTGTAGATCTGGGTGTGCCACTCGGTGGGCGCGAGAGCCTGCAGACGAATCCGTTCCTCAAGCCGAATGACGCGATCCTGGACCTTAAGAGGGTAGGTTCGAATGCGAAGAACCGGGATGAACACCACGATGGATAGAATGACGAGCCACTCGGCATAGGCAAGCCAGTGATTGAGGCCGAGCTTGCGAAGGTCGTAAGCGAAATTGAGGCTGACGACGAGGTTCACAACAACCGCGGTGAGCAGAATCATGTGGAACGGCGGGTCGAGGCGGGCATGTTTCTTGAGACTCTGTGGGGATTGGTCGCTCATGGGATTCCTTCGTTTCTCTCAGGCCGATGTTGGCTGACTTAACGGGACGACATCGGGGGAGCAGCACGCAGCGGCGCGGGAGACCTGAAAACCCACGCTGCGAAGATTGTGCGTGGGGTGCGCGAGGTATGTCAATGCACGGAGGTGAAGGGCAACTAACACAGACGTGCCAGCCCAAGTGCGGGGGCGTGCAGCGCGGCGAGGAATGACACGCGTTCGTTGCAACAGGTCGGGCGTGCAGGGGAGGGAGTGAGGAATTCAGCGAAAGGCTGACGCGGCAAGGGGTGGTCTGGTAGTGTTCTGTTTTTGCGCAGCGGGCGATCAGGACGGAAGGATGCAAATGAAATCAAGAGTGGAGTTCATGATGAGGTTGAGAGGTTCGGTTGTGTTTCTCTTTGCGTCGTTGGCGCTGAATGCCGTGACTTATTCGGCTGCGCAGGTAACTCTGCCGAAGGTGCTGGCGAGCCACATGGTGATGCAGAGAGATCTGCCGGTGCATGTGTGGGGGATGGCAGGCGCAGGGGAAGCGGTGAGTGTGAGCTTTCGCGGGGAGACGGAATCGACGACGGCAAGCAAACTGGGGCGGTGGGGCTTGTATCTGAAGCCGGGAGCCGCGGGTGGTCCGTTCACGATGACGGTGAAGGGGACGCCGGCCGGGGGAGGCGCGGAGGAAACAGTTACGATGGACGACGTGCTGGTGGGCGATGTGTGGGTGGCATCAGGCCAGTCGAACATGGAGTTTCCGCTTAAGCGCGCATCGACGGCCGCGACGGATTTGCCAAATGCGGCCAATCCACGGATTCGACTGCTGGTGGTGGGACGGAAGCCGGCGGAGTTTGCACAGGACGATATCGAGACCAAGGGTTGGACCGAATCGACACCGGAGACGGCGAAGGACTTCTCGGCGGTGGCGTGGTTCTTTGCGCGGGAGATTGCGGAGAAAGAAAATGTGCCGGTGGGCGTAATTGATTCAACGTGGGGCGGGACGCCTGCGGAGTCGTGGACGCGGGTTGGGGCGCTGGGCGAGGATGCGTCTCTGAACTCGGTGTTTGCGTTATGGGGCAAGAGGACGGACGTTGAGACGGATACCGAATTGAGCCAGAAGGACGAGCAACGGCAGAAGGACGGGGCCAAGGCGGCGGGGAAGCCGGAGCCGCAGTTTTCGTGGCATCCGGATCTGCTGAGCTATGGGCCGGGGCAGCTATGGAACGGGATGATTGCGCCACTGACGCCGATGGCGATTCGGGGCGTGATCTGGTACCAGGGCGAGAGCAATTCCGGAGGGGACCGTTATCCGATCTATGACAAGACAATGCGGGCGTTGATTGAAGACTGGCGGAAGCAGTGGGGCGTGGGCGCGTTTCCATTTCTGTTTACGCAGATTGCGAACTGGAAGACTGGGGCGGGAGATAACTGGGCCAACCTGCGGGATCAGCAACTGAAGACGCTGGGGCTGGCCAACACCGGGATGGCCGTGACGATCGACATTGGAAACCCGGACGATCTTCACCCGACGAACAAGGCCGAGGTAGGGCACAGGCTTGCGCTGTGGGCGCGGGCGCTGAGCTATGGCGAGGATGTGAACTACTCCGGGCCGCTGTTCCGGCAGGCAACGCCGGAAGGGAGCTCGATTCGGGTCTGGTTTGAGCACCATGCGAAAGGGCTGGTGGCCAAGGGCGGGGAACTGACGGGTTGGGAGGTCGCAGGAGCGGATGGGAAGTTTGTGACCGCAACGGCGAAGATCGATGGCGATACGGTGGTGGTGACGAGCGACGGGGTGACGGAGCCCAGGCTTGTGCGCTATGGGTGGGCGAGCAGTCCGCAGTGCAATTTGTTCAATGGGGAGGGGCTGCCGGCGTCGCCGTTTACGTCGGTGCAGTGACCAGGGGCCGGGGGCTGGGGACCAGGTACCAGGACGGGCGAGCGAGTCGTTGGCCAACACCTCCGCGAGTTGATCTAGGTGTTGGGGCCCCTGCACCTGAGGAGGGCCAAGCCGATCCCGACGAGCAAGAATGGGAGCAACAGCAGGATTGACTTCGGGTTCCACGCGATGCCGATAACGAACATGTGATGGAACATCATGACGTATTCGACGATGAAGACAACTGCAAGCATCAGACCGAAACCCAGTCCGATCAGGAGGAATGCAGTTTCGCGTCTGCTCATGAGCTGATTCGTACTCCTGTGAGATTCACTTCTTCGCAGGAACGAGGACGGTTGTGTCCTGGATTTCGATGATGCCGGAGCCGGTACGCTTTTGGATCTCGGGGAGGATGCGCTTCGATCTTCTCACGGGTCTCAAAGATCTCGATTTTGATGGGCAGATGGTCAGAGATCTCGAGGATGTGGGCGGAGTGGATGCGATGGGTGGAGCCGAAGCCGGCGACGCCTTTGAAAACCGATGCGCCGTAGACGCCGTTCTTGAAGAGGAAATCGAGGAGGCTGGTGTAGACGGGAATGCCGAGGTGTTTGGCTCCGTCGCTGAGGTAGATGGAGAGTTTGACGGCCGGTCCGGAGGTGAGCATAGGCGCTCCTTGTGTTGCGGAGACAACAGTGTCTTCAAGCATTCGGATTGGAGCACTGCGGGGGAGCGGTTGGCAAGGGGGACAGGACAGGAAATGGGGTGTGGGGTGTGGGATGTAAGACCGGGCGGCGGCGAGTCTGCTAGTTGTATAAGTTTGTCTGTTATGCTTCCCGCATGAAGAAGCCGGTGCTTCTTGTTATCGATCTACTAAACGATTTCCTTGAGCAATGGGAACCGGGAAGGCGAGCGGCGTTGATTGAAGCGACCAATGAACTGGTTGGGATTCTTCGCATGGCTGGCGGCGCGGTGATTTGGATTCGGCAGGAGTTCGAGCTCGACTTGAGTGATGCGTACCCCGAAATGAAAGCGAAGAGAATTCATGTTGCGATCAAGGGGACCGAGGGCTGCAAGCTGGACTCGGGGCTGGCCATCGCTCCGGCGGATGCGGTTATCGTCAAGAAACGGTATAGCGCCTTCTTTGGCACGGATCTCGACGAGTGCCTAAGTGATATTCGACCCGATGCGGTGATTGTTGCCGGCATCAATACACACGCGTGCATCCGCATGACGGCAATCGACGCATACCAGCGCGATTGGCCGGTGATCCTTGCTGTTGACTGCATCGACTCTTACGACCGCGAGCACCACGAGATCTCATTGCGTTACATGACGGACAAGATCGCGGCGGTGAAGACGAACCGGGAGATCGAGTTGGCGATGAGAGTTTAGACGATCTCCGCCAGCGCTGCGCCCGCCCATGTGGCAGCCAGGCCGAGCACGAGGCTGCCGCCGGCGTAGAGGGCGGCGAGGAGCCATGCTCCGGAGCGGAGCGTGGAGAGAGTCTCCCACTCATAGGTGGAGAAGGTGGAGTAAGCGCCGATGAAGCCGACGGGAACGAGGAATCGCCAGGCCGGGTTCAGGTCGGCGCGCTTGCCCAGGTAGGTGAGCGTGAATCCGATGATGAGGCAGGCGCTGAGATTGACGACGAGGGTTCCGTAAGGGAACTTGATGCCCATGCGGCCGGCAATGGACGAACCAACCCAGTAGCGGGCGATGGAGCCGAGTGCTCCGCCGATGGCGATTAAGAGATACTTCTGCAATGATTCGTTCTCCCTGGTTCAGATTACAAGGTTCTTTCAGCGCAGCAGCGGGGCTGCCAGAGCGGGCAGTGAAGCGGCTTACGCCAGGATGTGCCGAGCGCGCGGCCCGTGCGGGTCATGCTTTTTCTCCTGCCTCGGCCGGTGCTTGAAAAGGGACGAGGGTGTTCTCGGCCACCTGCTTGCGCGGGAGCAGGTGGCGAGGCAGGAAGAATTGGTTCGCGATCATTGTTGGGAAAACGGCGCTGCAGATGACAGCAGCCACCAGGAATGAGTACTGGGACTGGGTGATGATCTGGTGATTGAGGCCGAATAGCGCGGAGATTGT
Source organism: uncultured Acidobacteriaceae bacterium (assembly GCA_963783065.1). Lineage (GTDB taxonomy): Bacteria > Acidobacteriota > Terriglobia > Terriglobales > Acidobacteriaceae > Telmatobacter. The sequence continues at coordinate 417,596 of CAWAMG010000001.1, forward strand.
CCCGAAGGTGAGGCCTGTGGACATCATGAGCGTGTAGTACGTGCCTGCGTGTCCGGTATGGTTGTTGGCCCGCACCGCGGGGAATACGAACGCGGTCTTGGAAGCCATCTTCGCCAGGAAGAGAATCAGCAAAGTGGCCGGCGCCGCGACCAATGCGGGGACGGAGACAAAGGAGCCGGCGCGGATGAAGTAGAAGGGCGTGAGCAGGCCAAAGGTGAGGGTGCGGAGGCGGCGGACAAGCATGTGGTCCTTGCCAACAGTCCCGGCCAACACCGCGCCGATCATGTAGGCGGGAAGAACAGCTTCACTTCCGGCCCACGCGGCGAGGCCGCCGAGGGAGAAGAGCAGAAAAAGAATGTACTTCGTTTCCAGTTCGGAGACGCGGCCGCCGTATCTCTTGAAAAACCATCTGGTGGTAAACGGCAGGACAACGAAAAGCGCGGCACAGACTCCCACAAAGATGAGCGATTTGACCGTGAAGGGAGAAAAGATCAGGCCGAGCGCGATGACTGTTCCCAGGTCATTTACGAAGCAGGCGGCGAGGATGGATTTGCCGTAGTCAGTGACATTGAAGCCAAGCTCGAGCATGACGGCGTAGACCACGGCAACGGAGGTGGTGGAAAGCGCGACGCCGCAAAGCCAGCTTGAGCGCATGGTCCAGCCAAGGATGTAGTGGCCGACGAGCGTGCAGCCAAGAAAAGGGCCGATAAACCCGGCGAGTCCGACGGTCAGTGACTCCTTCCATTTGGCCTTGAAGATGCCGGGTTCAAGTTCCGCGCCCGCGAGGAAGGTGAGGACGATGGCGCCAGTTCCGGCGAGGTAAGTGACCCATTGTGTGCTCGCAAGCAGGCCGCCCGTGCCGAGAAACGCGCCAATAGCAAGCTGAGCGACGGTGCCGATAACGATCTCAGAGAGCGCAGTCGAGATGCGAAACCAGATGGCAAGCAGTGTTGCGACTAGCGCAAGGCCGATCCACACGGCCGAGAGAACCCATGCATTATCCATGGACTCATGCTCCTTGAAGATGTACTCGGGGATTTGCGGCGGGATGCGGCTCCGCGACAGGTTCCCCTGTCAGGAGTCATCATCTGCCCCGCTCACAGAGAGGAGGGGCAGCAGTTAAGGGTGAACTCCATCACCGCATCGATGTACCTCCATTACAAGGCTCGGAGGGATGCGGTGTCAAACGCGGGCAAGGCGCCATGATTTGCGGCAAGGCGCGAAGGACGCGCCCTCGCGAACCTCAGGCCAGCGCGGCGTTGACGTTTTCGATGGCTTCGTCGATTTCGTCGGTGCTGTTGAAGCTTACGCTAGTGGCGTCAACAGCGCCCTGCTGGAACGCGAACTTGAAAGATGCCGCGCGGTCTTCGCGGCGGGTGAACGCTCCGGCACCAATCAATTTCATGCCGATGACACCGATGCCCTGCGAGCGGATTTGGTGGACATGGGAGACAACCTCGCTGACCTTGCCCTCGCTCTCGGCCTGCCAGTCTTCCGAGTCCATAGAGTGGCCCGTGTGGTTCATGCGGACCATAGCGATCTCGACCCACTGGCTGCCAGAGATCAGGCGGAGGGCGGGAAGACCATGAACGGAAACGCCGTGATGATGAATGGTCTTCTTTTCCTGTTCGTGGAGGAGTGCTTCCTGCCATGCTTCGGTTTCGGTATCCCAGTTGGGGAAGTGCATGAAGTGGAAGAGCACGGCGTCGAAGTATTCGGTGCGTGAGACTCGGCGTAACTCGTCGAGATGCTTCTTAGGGTCGTCCTGGCCGGTGGTTTCAATCTTGTTCATCAGGGCGTAGCTCTCGCGAGGTATTCCACGGAGAGCATTGGCGAGCATGGCAGGGGCGGGGTGGTAGATTTCCGCGGTTTCAAAGAAGCGGATGCCGCGATCGTAAGCGTGGCGGACGAGAGTGGTGAAGTGCTCCTGAGTGACGGTTCTGAAACCGGCTGGTGTGCCAAAGGTGAGGCGCGTGACCTTGAGGCCGGTGCTTCCGAGCGTTGTCAGGCTGGTGGCGGTTTCAGCCTGGGCGGGCAGGGGCAGGCTGGCCGCGCCAACTGCAACTCCGGCGGCGAGGCTGGACTGGAGGAACTTGCGACGAGAGTAGGCGCACATCGGGGTAGCTCCGTAGGAAAAGGGTCAGCAATGGGCCTGCTTCGCTGATGCTAGCACGGGTAAGCGTGTTAAAGAAAGGTGGGAGGGAATGGGGGGCTGCGGTGACCGACGGAGTTAAACGGTCAATGACTGTTTCTGAGGTCCGTTGGTGATGGGCCCTCATGGCGCGCCGACGAAAGGCTAGGCGAGTGCGGCGTTGACGTTTTCGACAGCTTCGTCGATTTCGCCGGTTGATTTGAAGCCGACAATGCCACAGTCGATCCCGCCCTGCTTGAATGCGAACTTGATGGCGGTGGCGCGGTCTTCGCGCCGGGTAAGGGTTCCTGCGCCGATCAGCTTCGCGCCGATGACGCCGATGCCCTGAGAGCGGATCTGGTGGACGTGGGCAACAACTTCTTCGACTTTGCCCTCGTCTTCGGCGAGCCAGTCTTCGGAATCCATGCAGTGGCCGACATGATTCATGCGGATCATGGCGATCTCAACCCATTGGTTGCCCGCGATCTGGCGGAGAGCGGGAAGACCGTGAACGGAAACGCCGTGATGGTAGATGGTCTTCTTTTCCTGTTCATGGAGGAGAGCTTCCTGCCATACCTCAGTTTCCGAGTCCCAGTTAGGAAAGTGCATGCAGTGGAGGGACACGGCATCGAAGTATTCGGTGCGTGAGATGCGACGCAACTCGTCGAGGTGCTTTTTCGGGTTGTCCTTGCCGTCGGTTTCGACCTGATTCATGAGGACGTAGCTCTCGCGCGGGAGGCCGTGGAGAGCGTTGGCGAGCATGGCAGAGGACGGAGGGTAGATCTCGGCGGTCTCAAAGAAGCGGATGCCGCGGTCGTAGGCGTGGCGGACGAGGGTGGTGAACTCTTCCTGAGTGATGCGCTTGTGTTCAGGAGGTTTGCCGAAGGCGAGGCGGGTGACCTTGAGGCCAGAGTTGCCGAGGGTGGTGAGGCTGGTGGCGGTTTCGGGCGTCTTGGGCGGTGCCGTATCGGCGGGGGTATCGAATTCTGCGCGCAGGGGCAGGGTGGCCGCACTAACGGCTGCTCCGGCGGCGAGGCTGGACTGAATAAACTTGCGACGTGAGTACGCGCACATCCGGTGCCTCCTGGGGGAAGAGACAAGTACGCACTTGCTGGCCTGATGCTAGCACGGTTGCGGGTAGGTGTGGGATGGGGAAGGGGGCTGCCTTTGAAGGTTCAAGGACATAAGGGCGAGGATGAGTGCGCTCGATGGCCGGTCAGCCGCGTGTACATGAATATGGCATTTGTACACATGCCTGATACGATGAGTGCGTGGAGGGCGGCATGGGAACGGCGAGGGCAGCGGTGGTTCACAAGCATTTTCGGCTGGACGCGGCAAAGCTGAAGCGCGCGCAGAAGTTGATGGATGCTCCGACGGAGACCGAGACGGTGGAGCGGGCGATCGACCTTGCGATTCTGGAGCACGAGCGAAACCGCATCGCGAATCAAGCGCATGAACGGTTTGTTCGCTCGAAGGCTACGATTCGTGATGTGTACGGCGTGCTTGAGTAGGGCGCATGCAAGTTCTGTTCGACGCTTCGGTGTACATAGGCGCGTTTCGGGGGAATCGGGACGCCGGTCTGACCTTCGAGCGCTGGCGGAGGAGTGCGCCGATCTGGGTGAGCTCGGTGGTGCTGGAAGAGCTCTATGCGGGGGCGGATGCGGCGGGAACCAAGCTCATAGAAAAGCTAGGGAGGGATTTTGAGAGAGCCCGGAGGGTGCTGGTTCCGAATTTGAGCGACTGGGCGCAGACCGGGAGGATTCTGGCGACGATTGGCGCGAATTATGGGTACGAGCGAATTGGGCAAGGGCGGCTAACGAACGATGCGCTGATCGCGGCGAGCGCGGCGCGGTGCGGCATCACCGTGTTGACGGCGAACGCGCGGGATTTTGAGAGGATTGCGCAGTTTTGCCCGTTGCAATGGCGGGTGGGGTGAGGGCTAGGGGAGACTGTGCTTCATCCGATCTCCCCGGCCTTTTCGAGCGCGGACCGGATGGTTTCCAGTGGGAGCATAAGAATCAAGGACGCATCCAGAAGCGGAATTGCGCCGTAGCTTGAATACCAAGAGGCAACGCGCTGATTTTTCGCGTCGATGACCAAGGCGACGCCGCCAACCTGCGCGGACGCCAGCAGGCAGCGGCGGCCGGCCGCGAGTAGAAGTTGACCGCCGAGGCCGTGCCCTTGAAACCTGCGATCGACGGCCAATCGGGCAAGACGGAAGCCCGGTACGTCATAACGAGCCAGGCCACGGCGAAGGACTTCTGGAGTGCGAGCATATTCAACCGAAGCGGGACATAGGCTGTAATAGCCAAGGATGGATTTGTTGTCGGCGTCGTTGATGGCGAGAAACGTCTTGGCTCCGCCGAGGTCGTGGCTTTTGCGGGCGTAGCGACGCAAAAAGTCGTTCAAGGGCTCTTCGCCGCAGTCGAAGGTGTCGCGATCATGGTGTTTTGAGATCGGCTCTTCGTGCCAGGCCGTTGGAGTCATCTGTGTTTCGGAAGAGCTTTGGCGGCGGCGATGAGTCTGAGATTTGGAGCGGGTGGATTTTCGAGCATTTCGAGCACGCGGAGGCTGTCGCGGCCGGAGAGTTGGACGTGTTCCGCATCCCGGATGACGGCTCGGGCGGCGGTGAGTGCATGGCGGAGGACGAAATCTGTGAGGTCGGTGCGGTCGAGTGCTACGGCGCGGACCAGGAGGGCCTTCTCGTCGGGACGAAGGCGGACGGACATGCGGCTGTTGTCTTCAACGGCTGGGCGGGGCATGGGGGCGTCTCGCAGTGTACGCATTGAAAGTGTACACTCGATGGGATTGAAGAGCAAGGCGTGTTCGGCGCGGTGCGGGATGAACGTGTTGACGAGGAATACGCTGTGCTTTGAAAGGCCTGGGGAACTTCCCGTCTGTCCCCAGGTTTCCAAAGTCTCCAAGCCGCGCGGCGATTTTGGAGTAGTATATAAACTACAAGGCCTGAAGTGATTGATTTCAAGCAAACCGAAACGTTTCGGAAGTGGCGGACACGGTTGAGAGATGAGCGGGCGAGGGCTTTGATCGCATCGCGGCTGGACCGGCTGGCGTTTGGGAATGCCGGAGATGTGAGGCCTGTGGGGCAGGGAGTCAGCGAGTTACGCATCGATCACGGGCCTGGATACCGGGTGTACTTTCTGAGGCGGGGCGAGGAGATGATCATTCTGCTGTGCGGCGGCGACAAAGACACGCAGGAGAAGGACATCAAGACGGCCAAGTGGCTGGCGAAGGAATGGAGGGAGGAAAATGACTAGGAAAACAGCGCGAGCGAAGCTCACGAACTACGACCCGGCAGAAGATCTGGGATCGGACGAGGCGATTGCGGTGTTCATGGCGGAGGCGTTTCAGACGAACGACGTTGCCTACATCTCGCACGCGCTGGGAGTGGTGGCGCGGGCGAAGGGAATGGCGCAGATCGCGGGGAAAACCGGGCTTTCGCGAGAGCAACTCTACCGGTCGTTTAGTGCGAAGGGGAATCCGACGCTGAAGACGACGCTGGCGGTGATGAAAGCACTGGGGGTGCAGTTGACGACGAAGGCGCAAGAGGCGGCGTGAGAAGAGTAAGTTTCCCAGGTCTCAGGAGCGAGACCTGGGGCACCCGATCATTTTCGACTAGTCAGACTAGGGCCACCCGCCTGTCGTGCGGGCGTCACCGCCCGCACACATCCGTTCGGCGTAGAATTCGCGTTCATGGCCAATAGAGATGCCGCATCCAGCCGTCCAACCGCTGCGATCGTTCAGGGTGCAGTTCAACCTCGGTTCGTTGATGTGCGCATCAGGGAACGCGGGCGCCTTCCCCACTGGGAGAAGGATTCGGGACTTTACTTCATTACCTTCCGCCTCGCGGATTCCCTGCCGGAACCTGTGCTCGAAAAGATAGCGGAACGTCATCGCATTCTAATGGCGGCCAAGCGAGTGGGCGCTCGTCTGCTGCCGTCTCAAGAGCTGTTGGTTGCCGGATTCAGTCCGGCAAAGCTCGAGGAGTATTTCGATCGCGGCGCGGGCGCGTGTTGGCTACGCGATCCGCACATTGGCGAGCTCATGGCCGACGGACTGCGCTATTGGAATGGAAAGCGGTACAGGCTGGTGGCGTGGTGTGTCATGCCGAATCATGTGCATGTGGTTTGCCGGTTGCTGCCGGGGCAAAGCTTGAGTAAGGTGTTGCAAGGCTGGAAGTCCTTCACGGCAAAGAAGGCGAATGAGATTCTCGGGCGCAGCGGCGCGTTTTGGCAGCGTGAGTATTATGACCGGCTAATTCGCGATGGGGACGAGTTGGAGCGGGCTGTGCGGTATGTGGTGAGGAATCCGGAGAAGGCTGGGTTGAAGGGATGGAGGTGGGTTTGGAGCGCGGGCGGGGAGGTGGATTGGAAGGCGGGCGAGGACGCCCGCCGGACAGCCGATCTGGAGATCGGCGCTACAGGTTCTGGTACTGGCGCTACAAGTTCCGGGACTGGCGCTACGAGTTCTGAGGCCGGCGCTACCTAGTTGTGTTTGCCTTTCCACTCGGCGTAGGGGCCCTGGAAGTCTTCGATGCCGTCGGGAGTGAAGTTCCAGAGGCGGGTGGCGACTTCGTCGATGAGGTCGTGGTCGTGAGTTACTAACAGGACCGTGCCTTCGTAGCGCTGGAGCGCGATGTTGAGGGCGTTGATGGCTTCGAGGTCGAGGTGGTTGGTGGGCTCGTCGAAGATGAGGATGTTGGGCTTGGTGAGGATGAGCTTGCAGAAGACGAGGCGAGCCTGTTCTCCGCCGGAGAGAGCTTTGGTTTGCTTCTCGCCTTCTTCGCCGCTGAATAACATTTGACCGAGAATGCCGCGGATGTCTTCGACGTGGGCGTCGGGCTTCCAGCGATGGAGCCACTCGGCGACGGTAAGGCCATGCTCGATAAGTGCGCCGACGTCCTGAGGGAAGTAGCCGATCTGGGCTTCGTGGCCCCAGAAGACGGAGCCTGAGTCGAGAGCAAAGTCCTTGTCGGCGAGGCCAGGATAGTTGGCAAGCAGGCTCTTGATGAGGGTGGTTTTGCCTGCGCCGTTGCGGCCCATGAGACAGATCTTTTCGCCGCGGATACAGTTGGCAGTGAAGCCGTCGAGGACCTTGTGGTCGTCGTAGAGCTTGGTGATGTGCTTGAACTCGAGCACGTGCTTGCCTGAGGGGCGGACCTGGTCGAATTTGATGTACGGGCGCTGAATGTTGGAGCGGGCGAGCTCGTTGGTCTGGAGGCGTTCGACTTCTTTGCGGCGGCTGGTGACTTGGGACGAGCGCGTGCCGGCTGCGAAACGGGCGATGAAGTCGTTGAGCTGAGCGATCTTCTTTTCGCGCTGCGAGATTTGCGACTCGAGCGTGGAGCGGATCTGAGTCTTGGCCATGACCATGTCGTCGTAGCCGCCGGTGTAGACGATGATGGTTTCGTAATCGATGTCGGCGGTGTGCGTGGTGACGGAGTTGAGGAAGTGGCGGTCGTGAGAGATGGCGATGAGGGTGCCGTCGTAGTTGAGCAGGAAGTCCTGAAGCCAGTGGATGGACTCGAGATCGAGGTAGTTGGTGGGCTCGTCGAGCAGCAGAGCTTCGGGCTTGCCGAAGAGGGCCTGGGCGAGCAGGACGCGAACCTTTTGGCCGCCCTGCAACTCGGACATCTTGCGCTCGTGGATCGCTTCGGGGATGTCGAGACCATCGAGGAGAATGGCAGCGTCGGCCTCGGCGGTGTAGCCGTCTTCGTCGCCGATGACGCCTTCGAGCTCGCCTAACCTCATGCCGTCCTCGTCGGTCATTTCGGCTTTCTCGTAGATGCGATCACGCTCTTCGAGAGCTGCCCAGAGCGGGCGGTTGCCCATGATGACGGTGTCGATGACGCGATAGGCATCGAAGGCGAACTGGTCTTGACGGAGAACGCCGAACTTGCGGGGGCGGACGACGCTGCCTTTCTGCGCGTCAAGCTCGCCGGTGAGGACCTTCATAAATGTGGATTTGCCGGAGCCGTTGGGACCGGTGAGGCCATAGCGGCGGCCGGAGATGAAGGCGACCGAGACATCTTCGAAAAGAATCTTTGCGCCGTAGCGCATGGAGACATTGCTGCAGGAGATCATTGGGTGGATTTGTTTCCTTGAGGGCAGGCCGCAGTAGTGTAAAGGCCGCGCGGGCCGGGGTAAGAGTGAATTGGATGAGTGGTTGGGGGCGCACGCGGACGAGGCCCTAACAACGCTGGCTCTTCTAGTTTCTCACAGGTAGAGAGTGGGAAGCAGCAGGGGCAATGAATGCCAGCGAGGCCGGCCTACCCGAGAAAGGCCATCGTGATGTGGTTGACCAGAAAGGCTGCGCCGTAGGCGAGGGCGAGCATGTAGAGGAACTGAATGGCCGGCCACTTCCAGGAGTTTGTTTCGCGGCGTACGACGGCCATGGTGGATGTGCACTGCATGGCAAAGGCGAAGAAGATCATGAGGGCGAGCGCGCCGCCGAGGGTCATATCGTGATGGAGTGCGGTCTGCAGGTGCATGGCCTGGGTGTCGGGGTCTGCGCCGTAGAGGGTGCCCATGGTGCTGACCATGACTTCGCGAGCGAGGACCGATGAGAGCAGGCCGATGCCGATCTTCCAGTTGAAGCCGAGGGGCGCGATGGCGGGCTCGATGAAGTGGCCGAGGCGTCCAATCATGGAGTCGGCGAGCTCGGGGGCGGACCAGGAGCCGCTTTGCGTGTGAATGACCGGGACATGGGCAAGGACCCAGAGGGCGAGCGTGACGGAGAGGATGATGGTTCCGGCCTGGCGGAGGAAGACGCTGCCGCGGTCAACGAGGCGCATGCCCAGGGAACGCAGAGTGGGCATTCGGTACTGGGGCAGTTCAAGGATGAAGGGGGTTTCGCTGGACTTGAGGATGGAGCTCTTGAGGAGCCAGGCGGTGGTCATGGCGCCGACGAAGCCGGCGAGATAGAGGCTGAGCATGACGATGGTGCGCAGGCCGAGGAAGCCGTGAAGGAAGACGATGTTGGGAATGAATGCGGCGATCAAAAGCATGTAGACGGGCAGGCGGGCCGAGCAGGTCATGAAGGGCGTGACGAGGATGGTGGCCATGCGGTCGCGCTTGTTCTCGATGGTGCGCGTGGCCATGATGGCGGGGATGGCGCAGGCGTAGGCGGAGAGCAGCGGGATGAATGCTTTGCCGTTGAGGCCCGTGGTGCGCATGACGCGGTCGGCGATGAGCGCGGCACGAGCCAGGTAGCCGGAGTCTTCGAGGACTCCGATGAAAAGGAAGAGCAAGAGGATTTGGGGGAGGAAGACGAGAACGGAAGAGATGCCCTTCCATGCGCCGTCGAGGAGGAGGGACTGGATCCAGCCGGCAGGGAGCAGGGGACGGATGAGATCGGCGCCGTGGTTGAGCAGGTCGCCAAAGCCGTCGGAGAGGGGCTGGCCGATGGAGAAGACGACTTCAAAGACTCCGATGACAACCATGAGAAAGAGCAGGGGGCCCCAGATGCGATGGAGCAGGATGTTGTCGATCTTGCGGGTGCCTTCGACGCTCAAAGGGGCTTGATAGCCGGTGCGCCGGCTGACCTGGGCGGCCCAGGTGTGGGCGCTGGCGGCGTTGCCGAGGACTGGAAGCGTGAGCGGAGGGGCGACCGTGCCGTTGCCGGGCTGGTTGAGGAAGAGCGAGACCGCGTCGAGTCCGGTGCCGTGGGTGGCGCTGATGCGGGCGACTGGCGCGCCGAGCTCGCGGGCAAGCTGCAGGGGATCGATGTGGCCGCCGCGGGACTCCATGAGGTCGGACATGTTGAGCAGCACAAGCGTGGGCAGGCCGACGGCAAGGACAGGCGCGGCGAGCATGAGCTGGCGCGTGAGATGTTGCGAGTCGAGAACGATGAGAACGGCGTCGGGCTTGGGAGTGCCGGGCATGCGGCCGCGGAGCACGTCGATGGAGACGCGCGCATCTTCAGAGTAGGGAGTAAGGGAGTAGATGCCGGGCAGGTCGATGAGGGTGAGGTCTTCGCGGCCAACGCCGGCCATGAGGCCCATGCGCTGCTCGACGGTGACGCCGGGGTAGTTGGCAACTTTCTGGCGGAGGCCAGTGAGGCGGTTGAAGAGCGTGGACTTGCCGGAGTTTGGAGGGCCGATGAGGACGACGGTGCGCAGAGCGCGACGGAGCCTGGGACTGGCGGCGGGGGAACAAAGACCGGCGTGTCGCAGCAGGCGCTCATCCGACGGGCCTCAAGGAGCTGCGGGGCGACTGTCTTCGATCGGGCGGGCGTGGAAGGAGGGCCGGATCTGGATCGCCTGAGCGGGGTCGCAAGGGCGGACGGCGATGGCCTCCGCGGTTTCGTGGCGGAGGGCGATCTCCATGCCGTCGATGAGGTAGACGGTGGGGTCGCCGGCGGGGGCGCGGCGGAGGACCGTGACCAGTGCGCCGGGGACAAAGCCCATATGCATCAGGTGGTTCTGAACGGATTCGGGCAGGTTGAGGGCCACCAGGACCGCGCTTTCACCGACTTTGAGTTGGCTGAGAATACTCACCTGCCGACGACTCCTGCGGGCCTGCGAAAAGGCAAGACCCGGAAATACGAACCGAAACCGCGAAATTACGACCAGAAAGGTCGGAATTCAGTATAGGACCAAATCGGTCTGAGTTGCAAATGACGAGTGGACGTAGTCGATGGAACAACATACGATGGCCTCCGCTCGGGGAACGCCGGCTTCCGGTGCGGCTTGAGGTCTGCTGGGTTTCCCTGATCTACCCTTAGTTGCTTCATCGGGTCGATGAGTCGATTTCTATCAATGGAAAGCGTGCGGGGAAAGTGATCTGGATCACCTTGGAGAAGTATTCGAAGCAGGATGGTTGGGAGGAGAATGATGCAAGGAGGGGAGTTCGATGAAGGCTGAGGAGTTTCGCGGGACGCTTGCGGACAGTGAGCCGCCGATGGGGTTGTCAGCGCCGATGCAGGCGCTCTGGTGGGATGCGAAAGGGGATTGGGCGCGGGCGCATGGGCTGGTGGATGAGCTCGAGACAGCTGAGGGGATGGCGGTTCACGCGTATCTGCATCGTAAAGAGGGTGAGGCGTGGAATGCGGACTACTGGTACAAGCGAGCGGGGAGGCGGTTCAGGCGGGAGACGCTGGAGGCGGAGTGGGAGGCGCTGGTGGAGGGGCTGGGGTGACGGCGACATTAGAACGGCGGGTTCAGCTTATGCATTTGGGCGTTTCGAGTGGGGAATGAACACACCGCAATCAATTGTCTTCACCGTACCGGGCTCCGCCTGGTCGAGCGCGGCGGAGATCTTTGGAATGTGTGGCTTGACTACAGGCCAGTTAATTGCAGACATAGTCAGGACGGCAAAAGGACGCCCCTGGAGCCGTTGCTGTTTCTCCATGTTCTTGTCGCCGGTAAGGAAAATGTCAAAGCGCTACTGCTCGATCAGCGTCAGCAGGTCGCCGTTCTTGGCTCCACACCATTGCATGCCGACGACCGTATGAATTTCATAATCGGGCAAAGAGAGTATTAGTTTGCCTGGCATATCCTCATCGAAGAGAATCTTCAAAGCTGTGCCTGGAACTGGTGCACAGCGCGATAGTTGAGAATTGTTTTAATGGCGTCCACACCGGCTTCAGGGTAGCAATCGAGTCGTCTCCGCGATGGCCTCGTCGTGCGACAATCCCTCATCACGGAAGGCATCATAGTTTCCGGTGATGGCGTCCACAGACGAGCGCGTGTTCTTGAGCAGCGGGGCGCCGCTCACTTTGCCGGGATGATTTCAACCAACGGGCAATCGAACCAATCGAAAGATGCCATGTTCTCGCCCTCGCTTTGGTCATAGCCTCTCTCGACATCCGATGGAATGGAGGAGTTGGTCTCCACTCCTGGAACCAAAGTCCACAATGTGGGATGCGGACCCGCCGTGTGTCTCCCATCACTGCGGCCGAAATGGGGCTGAGAAGAGACTCACACTGGCGGCAGAACCCTAGCGAGCCGCGGTGTGAGGAGCAGGAATGAGCGAAGTAAAGACGGGCAGCAAGATGGTGATTCTGGATGGGAACGAGGCGGCGGCCTCGGTGGCCTATCGGTTGGCTGAAGTGGTTGCGATTTATCCCATCACGCCTTCGTCTCCGATGGCCGAGTGGGCGGATCAGTGGAGGTCGGAGGGGAAGAAGAACATCTGGGGCGCGCTGCCGATCGTGGAGGAGTTGCAGAGCGAGGGCGGCGCAGCAGGCGCGCTGCATGGGGCGCTGCAGGCGGGCGCGTTTGCGACGACGTTTACCGCGTCGCAGGGGCTGCTGCTGATGATTCCCAATATGTTCAAGATTGCCGGTGAGCTGACCCCGGCGACGATGCATGTGACGGCGCGGACGCTTGCGACGCATGCACTGTCGATTTTTGGCGATCACTCGGATGTGATGACCTGCCGTGCAACGGGCTGGGCGATGCTGTGCTCGAACTCGGTGCAGGAGGTTGCGGACATGGCGCTGGTGGCACAGATTGCCACCCTGGAGTCGCGGATTCCGTTCATTCATTTCTTTGATGGGTTCAGGACTTCGCACGAGGTAGGAAAGATTCTGCCGATCGCGGACGAGACGATTCGCGCGATGGTGGACGACAAGTACATTATCGAATTCCGGCAACGGGCGCTGAGCCCGGACCGGCCGGTGATTCGAGGCACGGCGCAGAATCCGGATGTGTTCTTCCAGGCGCGCGAGGCGTGCAACCCGTTCCATGCAGCGGTGCCGGGAGTTGTGCAGATCGTGATGGACCGGTTTGCGACGCTGACGGGACGGGCGTATCACCTGTTTGATTACTGCGGCGCGCCGGATGCGGAGCGAGTGATGGTGATGATGGGCTCAGGCGCTGAGGCGGCGGAAGAGGCCGTGGATCTGCTGAACAAGCAGGGCGAGAAGCTGGGCCTGTTGAAGGTGCGGCTCTACAAGCCATTCGATGCGAAGGCGTTTCTGGCCGCGCTGCCGGCGACGGTGAAGTCGATTGCTGTATCTGGATCGCTGCAAGGAACCGGGCGCAGCGGGCGAGCCGCTGTATATGGACATCGTGACGGTGCTGGCGGAGAACGCGGAGATGCCATTTGCCGTGAAGCCGACGGTGATTGGCGGGCGATATGGGCTCTCTTCGAAGGAGTTCACGCCGGCGATGGTGAAGGGAATCTACGACGAGCTTAAGAAGCCGGAGCCGAAGAACCATTTCACGATCGGCATCAACGACGATGTGACGCATACGAGCCTGACATACGATCCGGCGTTTTCGACTGAAGATCCGAAGACCGTGCGGGCGTTGTTTTATGGGCTGGGCTCGGACGGAACAGTGGGCGCGAACAAGAACTCGATCAAGATCATCGGGAGCGAGACGGACAACTACGCGCAGGGTTACTTTGTGTACGACTCAAAGAAGTCGGGGTCGATGACGACGTCGCATTTGCGGTTTGGGCCGAACCCTATCCGGTCGAGCTACCTGATTACCCAGGCGAGTTTCGTGGCGTGCCACAACTTCAGCTTCCTGGAGAAGATGGATGTGGTGGAAGCGGCGATGCCGGGCGCGGTGTTCCTGTTGAACTCGCCGTTTCCTGCAGCGGAGGTGTGGAACCACATTCCGAAGAGCACGCAGCAGGAGATTCTGCGCAAGAAGATTGAGTTTTATGTGATCGATGGATACAAGGTGGCGCGCGAGGCCGGCATGGGAACGCGCATCAATACAATCATGCAGACGTGCTTCTTTGCGATCAGCGGCGTGTTGCCGAGGGAAGAGGCGATCGAGCAGATCAAGAAGGCGATCTACAAGACCTATGGCAAGCGCGGTGAAGCGGTGGTGGAAAAGAACTACGCCGCAGTGGATGCGGCACTGGCGCACCTGGAAAAGGTGACGCTGCCCGCGGGAGCGACTGCTAACTTCGACCTGATTCCGGCGATCTCGAGCAATGCGCCGGAGTTTGTGCGCGACGTTCTTGGACAGATCGCAGCAGGACACGGAGACAAGCTTCCGGTGAGCGCGATGCCTGCGGGTGGAGCGTTTCCGACCGGAACGGCGCAGTGGGAGAAGCGGAACATTGCGCAGTTTATTCCGGTGTGGGACAAAGACCTGTGCATCCAGTGCGGCAAGTGCGTGATGGTGTGCCCCCATGCGGTGATCCGGTCAAAGGTGTACAGCGCAGAGCTGGGAGACAAGGCTCCGGCGACATTCGAGTGGGCGAAGCCGAAGTGGAAAGGTATGGAGCAGGACCGGTATACGCTGCAGGTGGCTCCGGAGGATTGCACGGGCTGCGGAGTTTGCGTGGAAGTGTGCCCGGTGAAGAGCAAGAGTGATGCGAGCCGGAAAGCGATCAACATGGCGCCGCAAGCAGCGCTGCGCGAGGCCGAGCGGGAGAACTGGGAGTACTTCCTGGGGCTTCCCGAGGTGGATCGCACAAGGCTGTCGCACGGCCAGGTGAAGGACATTCAACTGTTGCAGCCGCTGTTTGAGTTCAGCGGGGCGTGCGCGGGCTGCGGCGAGACGGCGTACATAAAACTGTTGACGCAACTCTTCGGCGACCGGCTGTACATTGCGAATGCGACGGGCTGCTCGTCGATCTACGGCGGGAACCTGCCGACGACGCCGTACAGCAAGAACGCGCAGGGACGTGGACCGACCTGGGCGAATTCGCTGTTTGAGGACAATGCGGAGTTCGGATTCGGAATGCGGACGGCGCTCGATCAGCAGCATGATTTTGCCGAGACGCTGCTGAAGCGGGTGGCGCCGGTGTTGGATGGTGAGCTGGTGACGGCGTTGCTCGATGCAAGCAGCAGACGGAGACGGAGATCAACCAGCAGCGTTTCCGCGTGGATACGCTGAAGAAAAAGCTGATTGGGATTGATAGCTCGGACGCGCGGAACCTGCTGGCGATTGCTGACGGTCTGGTGCGGAAGAGCGTGTGGATCCTGGGCGGCGACGGGTGGGCCTACGACATCGGCTTCGGCGGTTTGGATCACGTGCTGGGCTCGGGGAAGAACGTGAACGTGCTGGTGCTGGATACAGAGGTGTATTCGAACACCGGCGGCCAGGCCTCGAAGTCGACGCCGAGAGGCGCAGTGGCGAAGTTTGCCGCAAGCGGCAAGGGCACGAGCAAGAAAGACCTCGCGATGGAAGCGGTGAGCTACGGTTCAGTGTATGTGGCGCGCGTGGCGCTGGGCGGAAACGACAGCCACGTGGTGAAGGCATTCCAGGAGGCCGAGGCACACGATGGGCCGTCGATCATCCTGGCCTATGCGAGCTGCATTGCGCATGGATACGACCTGGTGCACGGGCTGGAGCAGCAGAAACTTGCGGTGCAGTCGGGATACTGGCCCTTGATGCGCTACAACCCCGCGCTGCGCGAGACGGGCAAGAATCCGTTCCAACTGGATTCGAAGGCTCCTGCAATCCGGCTGAAGGATTACATCTATCGCGAGGCGCGGTACACGATGCTGGCGCGGAGCAATCCGAAGCTGGCAGCGAAGCTGCTGACCGAGGCGCAGGACGATGTGGAGCGGCAGTGGCGGGTCTATTCGGCGCGCGCGGCGATGGCGGGCCGCAGCGAGACGCCGAACATCGCGCCGCTAGAGCAGAAGGAAGACAAGCTGGTCGGCGTTGCCGACAGGAGGTGCGGAATGATCGATTTTTCAACGCGGTACCTGGGGCTCAAGCTGAGCGGCCCGATTGTGGTTTCGTCGACGCCTCTGTCGGAGTCGGTGGACAACATTCGGCGGATGGAAGACGCAGGAGCGGCGGCGGTGGTTCTGACATCGCTGTTTGAAGAGCAACTGGCACTGGAGTCGCGGGCACTGGACGGAGGACCTTTCGCGCGGGACCGAATCGTTTGCCGAGTCGCTCGGCTACTTGCCGGAGATGGATGACTACCGGATGACGCAGGAGGTGTATCTCGAGCATCTTCGCCGGGCAAAGATAGCAGTGGACATTCCGATTCTGGCGAGCCTGAACGGGGCGACGACGGGCGGATGGGTGCGCTACGCGAAGGACATGGAAGAAGCCGGCGCGGACGCGATCGAGCTGAACACTTATGCGTTGGCGACGGAGCGAAGCCAGACTTCGGCGGAGCTGGAGCTGCAACTTCTGGAGTTGGTGACCGCGGTGAAGGGCGCCGTGAAGATTCCAGTTTCTGTGAAGCTTTCACAGTCGTTCACGAGCCTACCGCACCTGGTGGCGCGGCTTGAGGATGCTGGGGCAAAAGGCGTGGTCTTGTTCAACCGGTTCTATCAGCCGGAGTTTGACATTGAGACGCTGGAGGTGCGGCCGATGCTGCACTTCTCGACGCCTTCGGAACTGCTGCCACGGCTGCACTGGTCGGCGATTCTGTTCGGGCAGATGAAGCTGGATCTGGCGATCTCGGGCGGGGTACATTCGGCGGAAGACGTGCTGAAGGGGATCATGGCTGGGGCGGGCGTGACGATGATGGCGTCGGCGCTGCACATTCACGGGATTGAACATATCGGGCGCGTACTGGCGGACATCAATTACTGGCTGGAGAAGCGTGAGTACAGTTCGCTGTGGGAGACGCGGGGATGTTTGAGCCGGCGATCGGTTCCGGATACTTCGCCGTTCGACCGCGGGAACTACATCAAGACGCTGAGCTCTTATACGCTTCGGCAGACGGTTGCGGCTTTTTAGGACTTCGCGTCCAGCGATACGCCCGAGTCTTAAAAAAAAGGCCTGGGCGCCCGGCAGTTACCTGTCAGTCGCAGGATTGACGCCACATCATAATAGGCAAGGGAACTCATATGGACAAGGACTTGGTCTCAACCATCGTGTGCATATCATCGGCGTTGGTGGTATCGGTAAGTATTGCCAGCTTTTTCATTGCCTATTCACAAATGAGAATTGCTAGCGTCAGGACAAAGCTAGACCTATACAACAAAAGATTTAATATATATTTGACGGCTCTTGATTTATATCAAGCAACTTGGCATGAAACGCATGAAAGAATTAGGGGCAAATCAATTGAATTTACCAGATCATACCGCGAGTCTTCTTTCTTGTTTGATGTAAAAGATGGAGTATATGAGACGTTGGGGAAAATTCAGCAAAATGCAGCAACGATTTATGGTTATGAAAAAATGAAAAGCGATATAGAAAACGGAGAAAGCAGTGATCGTGATGCTCTTTCCGCCCTGCATAGCTCAAGTATAAGAGCGCGGGATGAATTCACAAGTAATCTCACACTGTTTGAACAACAACTCAAGAAATACATTCAATTTACAAACATTAAGGGCTGGAAGTTGTTTGGATAGCCGGGCGCTCCAGGTCCGACGGGTTGAAGGTGAGAGTGTCAGATCCCATGAGCGGGAACTGGGGCATTCAGCTTCAGGTTCGCAACAACCCGTGGAGACGAAATTTACGCTCATTTCTGCGGCGGTTGATAAGCGGGAATATCATTCACCACGTTCATTCCCGTAAGGCCATGCTGCTCCGCCCAAGCGGCGAGTGGCGGAGGAAGGTTATCCATTGTCGCGCCAAACAGTAAGAAGGTCTCGTGAGAGGCTAGAGACGTCTTTGCGGCGGCATCATTCGTGGCAATAGACTGGGCTAGGTCGCCGAAGTGATGGGCTCGCTGATCTGACGCGCTGACTCCCGGCAAATCTGGAACATATTTCATAATCACTGCTGTGCCCTTGCCTGTCATTTTGTCTATGGCCCAGGCCGCTTCATTCATCGTGCATTCGTGCGGCGCGCAGCCAGTCCCGAAATAATAACGGCCCTCGGAGTCAATTGGAGTGACAACATTAAGCCTCGCAACGAAATCGGATTTGGCCGCTTTCAATGAAGAAGGCATCATATCAAACATAGCTGGGTTGATAATGTAATCCGAATATTTTCCCTGTAGGTTGGCGAGTTCACGTTGAAGTGCTGACCCGAATTCGGCAGCTAGCTTCTGATCGCCTGCTGTTACGAGGGTAGTGTTACCATCTGACGTAACCGTCAGAGGAACAGTAAATGTCGAATTGTAGACAATTATTGTCGCCTCGGCCTCATATTTCGGCGCGACTGTCTTCACAACGCTGACTTTCTGCACTATCGCGTGCGTATCACCGTACTCGTGGTTTAACTGGCTCTGAAACTGAGCCTTCGCATCTGCACCAACCTTGTCGATATTTGGAGACAGTCTGCACCCGGCAAGCAGGACGACTGATGTTGCGACAACTATAACCCTCATAATTCTCATTATGGCACGTTGCCGGGTGCCATCCAGGCGAAGCTCTCGTCGCATGGATGGGAGACCATGAAAGATTACTCACCTCTTTCAATTCCCAAAATTACTCCGCGATCATGCGCAGAAGTGTCTCTTCGATCAACCAGCGGACCTCGGGGATGGCGGCGCTGACTTCAGGGCGGAAGGCTTCGCCGAGCTCAAGGGAGGCGGCGCCGATGGTGAGGAGCTGGGCGGAGCGGGGAGCGGAGCCGTAGAGCTCAAGAGTGAGTGAGAGGAGTTCGGGCGCGCCGAGGTGATGTGTGGAGAGGGCATTTGGCGGTGTAGCGGCGGGCGAAGCGGGGTGGACTTTTCGGATCTGGATCGAGCCGGGGGGCGCGTCGATGGAGCAGTCGATGAAGAGGGCAAATTCGGCGTGAGCGAGGTCTTCTGCGAGGTCGGGGGTCCATTGCTGGCGTGAGATCACGCGGATGGAGGGGTCTGCGCGATAGTGTTGTTCGGCCCACGCTGCGAGATGAGGGCCAATGCCGTCGTCGGAGCGGAGGGTGTTGCCGCAGGCGAGGATGAGGGTGCGGATGTTGAGTTGGGTCATCAATGAGTGCCGGCCGGGTGAGGATCCCCTCAGGGGCTAAAGCCCAAGTCTCATTTTGCCATTTTATCGGCACGACTGAAGTCATGCCCTGATACAAAGCGATTCTGCTCTACAGGCTCACACGCCCACCCTAGCCGCAAAGACAAAAACGCGGCGAGCATTGGGCACCTGGCGTGGGCCGGGAGGCCCACCCGACAGCCGGACAGGAGTCCGGCGCTACTGATGCAGGCTAGCCGCGAACGACTTGGTCGACGGTTTCGCCGGCGGCGTTGAGGAGGGTTACGGCGAGGGGCATCTGGCCGAAGGCGTGGGTGGAGCAACTGAGGCAGGGATCGAAGGTGCGGATCACGGCCTCGATGCGGTTGAGAGCGCCGGCGGTGAATTTTCCGCCTCTGACGTACTCCTTCGCGGCCTGGAACACGCCCTCGTTCATTGCATGGTTGTTCTGGCCGGTGGCGATGACGAGGTTGGCCCAGGTGATGAGGCCGTTTTCGTCGACCTTGTAATGATGCACCAGGGTGCCGCGCGGGGCTTCAGCCTGGCCTGCGCCCTCGAGACGATTAACGCCGGCAGTGGCACGGACGTGCGTGGAGAGAATGTCCGGATCAGAGAGGATCTGCGCGATTTTCTCGATGCCGTAAAGCATCTCGATGAGTCGCGCGTAGTGATAGTGGAACGAGCTTTGCACGGGCCCCATTTCGATCTGTTTGAACTCGGCGAGCTCTTTGTCGGCGCGTGGAGTGCCCATGGAGTCGACGATGTTGAGGCGGGCAAGCGGGCCCACGCGGTAGGATCCACCGGGGTAGCCGAGCGGCTTGTAGTAGGCGAACTTGGTGTAGGAGTACGGCTCGACGGCTTCGCCGAAGGCTTCAGTGAAGCGGGCGGCGGTGATGCCTTCTTCAATGACGCCGCCCTGGGAGCCGATGAGGCGGAGAGTGCCGTCGGTAAACTCGATGGAGTCGTCTTCATTGACAAGCGAGAGGTAGTTGGAGGGGAAGTTGGCGAATACTTCGATCTCGGCGCGGAAGGAGCTGGCGATCTTCTTGTAAGCGTCGAGGGCGAGGGTGACGTTTTTGTAGGCCTCAGGAATGAGAGCGAGGATTTCGTCGCGCTTGGCGGATTCGAGAGGCTCGGTGACGCCGCCGGGAATGACCCAGCCGGGATGGATGCGTTTTTTGCCGAGAAGCTCGATGATGTGCTGGCCGAAGCGGCGCAGGCCGACGCCGGCACGTCCAAGCTCAGGCCTGGCGGCCACGACGCCAAAGATGTGGCGGGAGGCGGGGTTGGATTCCATGCCGAGGAGCAGGTCGGGCGAGGCGAGATAGAAGAAGCTGAGCGCGTGGGACTGGACCATCTGCGCGAGGTTTAACATGCGGCGCAACTGGGCGGCGGTGTGGGGGATGCGAACGGACATGATGGCCTCGCAAGCCTTGGCCGAGGCGATGAGGTGCGAGACGGGACAGATGCCGCAGATGCGCGCCATGAGACTGGGCATCTCGTAGAAGGGACGGCCCTCAGAGAATTTTTCGAATCCGCGAACCTGGGTGACGTGGAAGTGCGCGTCTTCAACCTGGCCCTTGTTATCGAGATGGATGGTGATCTTGCCGTGGCCTTCGAGGCGAGTGACTGGGTCGATGGTGATGGTCTGGGTCATGGGGCAATCTCCGAAGCTAGGCTCCAAAGCGGGTGAGCGCGGGAATGTCGAGCGGCTCACCGGTAATCAGGGCGGTGAGCGCGGTGTGAAATGTGTCGGCCGAGGGCGGGCAGCCGGGAAGAAAAACGTCCACCTTCACGAATTCGTGAATTGGGCGGACGACGGCGAGAAGCCTTGGCACGACGACGCAGGGAATCTGCTGCTGCGCTGAGGCGTTCTCGATATAGGCGCGATGGAGGACGGCGTCGGGGCCGATGGGATTGCGCATGGATGGGACGTTGCCGGTGATGGCGCAGTCGCCCATGGCGACAAGGATGCGCGAGTGAGCGCGAACCTTTTTGATCTTGGCTTCATCGTCGACGGAGGCGACCGCGCCCTCGACGAGCGCGATGTCGACGTATTCGGGAAAGACCTTGGTGTCGACGATGGGGCTATAGACGAAGTCGACCAGCTCAGCAAGATCGATGAGGCGCTCATCCATGTCGAGGATGGACATGTGGCATCCGGAACAACCATCGAGCCAAACGGTAGCTAGTTTGAGTTTGCTCATTGCGCTTCCCTCATCAGGTTCAGGTAGGGCAGAAAATCGGGATACTTGGGGTGGTCGGAGCCGATCTTGCTCTTGTCGAAGAGGGCGCCGGTGGGACAGACCTGGACGCACTTGCCGCAGCGCGTGCAACTGGAGGAGCCCCAGTCCTGGTGGAGGTCGGAGATGATGGTGCAGTCGATGCCGCGGCCCATGACGTCCCAGACGTGCGCGCCTTCGATTTCGGCGCAGACGCGAACGCAACGGGTGCAGAGGATGCAGCGGTTGTGGTCGAGGGTGAAGCGCTCGTGCGAGGCATCGACGGGGAGCTGCGGGTTGCGATAGGGCAGGCGAACGTGGGTGAGGCCCTGCTTCTGGGCGAGGGACTGTAGCTCGCAGTGGCCGTTCGAGACGCAGACCGAACAGACGTGATTGCGCTCGGTGAAGAGCAGCTCGAGGATGTTGCGGCGATATTTCTGCAGGCGCTCGGTGTTGGTGAGGACATCCATGCCCTCGAAGATGGTGGCGACGCAGGCCGGGAGCAGCTTGTTGGAGCCGGCGACTTCGACCAGGCAGATGCGGCACGCGCCGACATCGCCAAGTCCATCGAGATGGCAGAGAGTGGGGATGTCGATGTCGTGCTCGCGAGCAACTTCGAGGATGGTTTGCCCGCGTCGGCCGCTGACTTCGTGGCCGTCAATGGTAAGTGTTTTGACGTCGACGGAGTCGGTCATGCCAGAACCTCCTGATGGGCCGCGGGCTCGGGCTGGGGAGCGTGAATGTTGCACACGCCTGCCGGGCAACGCTTGTGCAAGATGTGGTCGATGTATTCGCTGCGGAAGTACTTGAGGGTGCTGAGGACGGGATTGGGCGCCGTCTGGCCAAGACCGCAGAGGCTGGTGCTCTTGATGGTGTCGGAGAGCTCGACAAGGAGTTCGAGATCGTCCATGGTGCCCTCGCCCTCGCAGATGCGGGTGAGAAGCCGGAACATTTGAGCGGTGCCGGCGCGGCAGGGGATGCACTTGCCGCAGGACTCGGTCATGCAGAACTCGATGAAGAAGCGGGCAACGTTGACCATGCAGGAGGTGTCGTCCATGACGATCATGCCGCCAGAACCCATGATGGAGCCGACCTTGACGAGAGCGTCATAGCTGACGCCGATGTCGAGCATCTCTTCAGGGAGGCAGCCGCCAGAGGGCCCGCCGGTTTGGACGGCCTTGAACTTGTGCCCGCCGGGCACACCACCGCCGATGACCTCAATGATCTCGCGGAGCTTGATGCCCATAGGGACTTCGACCAGGCCGGTGTTGGTGATTTTTCCGGTGAGGGCGAAAACCTTGGTGCCTTTGCTGCGTTCTGAGCCGATGGAGGCGAACCAGCGGCCACCTTTGCGGATGATGGGCGCGATGTTGGCGAAGGTCTCGACGTTATTGATGAGGGTGGGCTTGCCATACAGGCCGCTGACCGCAGGGTAGGGAGGACGCGGGCGAGGTGTGCCGCGGCGGCCCTCGATGGAGGCGATGAGCGCCGTTTCTTCGCCGCAGACGAACGCGCCGGCGCCGAGACGGATTTCAACGTCGAAGCTGAAGGGGGTGTTGCCGATGTTGTTGCCGAGAAGGCCGCGGCGGCGCGCATCGCGCAGGCAGGCAGTGAGACGGGCGACGGCGAGCGGATACTCGGCGCGCACGTAAACGAAGCCCTTGCTGGCGCCGACAGCGTAGGCGGCGATGGCCATGCCCTCGATGACGCGCTGCGGATCGCTCTCGAGAACGCTGCGATCCATGAATGCGCCGGGATCGCCCTCGTCGCCGTTGCAGATGACGTATTTGACGTCGCCGGGAGCTTTGGCCACGGTGTTCCACTTGAGGCCGGTGGGATAGCCGCCGCCGCCGCGTCCGCGCAGTCCACTCTCGGTGATCTGGCGAACGACGCCGTTGGGGGTCATGTCGTTGAGTGCTGTGAGAAGGGCGCGATAGCCGTCGTGGGCGATGTAGTCGTCGATGCGCTCAGGGTCGATGTGGCCGGAGTTCTCGAGGACTATGTGGACTTGGCTGTCGAAGTGATCGCGGAGCTCGCATTGGAGCTCGGGGATGGGTTGCCCACCGAGGCTGGCGACGACCTGGCTCGCATTGTCTGCCTTAACGTGTTGATAGAGGATTTCGTCGGGGTCGCAGAGAACGAGCGGGCCGGCGGCGCAGAGGCCCATGCAGCCGGTGCGGCGGATGAGGGCGTTTTTGCCCTGGGCTTCGGCTTCTTTAACGAGAGCGTCTTTCAATTGATCGGAGTGCTGGCTGAGACAGCCGGTTCCCATGCAGACGTTGACCTCGTAGTCGAACTTTGCGTTGGCGGCTCGAACCGATTCAGCGATTTGATCCAGTTCTTCGATGGTCATTCGACGGCCCACCTTTCGAGTTGCTCGATCATCTGCCCGTTTTCCATCTGGCCGCAGAGCTCGCCGTCGGTAAGAACGACAGGTGCGCGTCCGCAAGCGCCGACGCAGCGGGCGGTCATGAGACTGATCTTGCCGTCCGTTGTGGTCTGGCCCTGCGGGATGCCGAGCCGCTTTTGAGCAGCGGCGATAAGTTTGTCGGAGCCTTTGATGTAGCAGGCCGTGCCGGAGCAGATGGTCATGGTGTGCTTACCGGGCGGCTTGAGGCTGAAGTAGTGATAGAACGTGACTACGCCATAGGCCTGGCTGAGAGGAACGCGCAGGGACTTGGCGACAAAGGTGATGGCGTTGTCGTCAAGATAGCCGAACGAAGACTGGACGGTGTGGAGGGTTTCAATGAGGGCGTGACGGGCAAAGCCATTCTTGCGCATGGTGCCGTTCACGATCTTCCAACGTTTGTCGTCGCTGGGCAGCGGCGGAGGTGTGAAGGCTGGCACGGTTCCTCCCTATTCAAAGCGGAACCGGAGTAAACGTAGCCTCGCATAGAGCATTGAGGGTGGCTTTTTCTTGGGGAAAAAGCCACTTGGCCGCGTTGGTTCCGGAGCACATCTACTCTGGTTCCGCTGTCGGCGAATGGGCGGAGGGGAGTCCTTGTGGATCAGGCCTTCGACCATGCCTGATGCAGTTGTACTGCCGTCGGCAAAGTTTTGAGGTGATGATGGACACACGGGGCGATAAGGGGTTCCAGATTGCGGCACCGTGTGCAGCATTTCGGGAACGGAATGAACGGGTTGTGACGGAGTGGGTTGGATTCCCTACGCTACGAGGAGACGTGTGCGTGCGTGAAGCTTCGCACCGGCCGTGAGAGAGAGGGGACGCTGTGAATGGGGCGCTGTTGGATCAGTGCGGTTGAAGCAGGCGGATCTTGTAATCGGTGTAGTCGATGGTGACGGTGGTGGGGCCTAGGAGGTCGCTCTCGGTGACCGCTTTTGCGTGGGTGGCCATGGCAAAGCCATCGATGGGTTCGTAGACACGCATAACCTGGGATGGGAATGTGATCCAGGAGGCGCTCCTGGAGCCGTGGCCTTCAATTTTGACGATACCGTAATCGCGGGCGTCGACCCAGAGCGTTCCTTCGATGAGGTTGGGCATTTTCTGCCGTGGGTGGATGGCGAGGGCGTAACAGGCGCGGCCATTGATCTGTTGCTGGCCACCGGGCTGCAGGCGCATCTCGTAGTTGGCGGAGATGAGCCAGGAGGCTTCGACATTGCCGGGAAGATTGATTCGCTGTTCGTTGTCGAGCAATGGCGAGAAGACGGCACTGCGGAGGATGTGCGAGCCGTCTTCAGAAAGAATTTTGTAGGATTTTCCGGTTTCGCGGGAGTAGGTGGTTTGGACGGTCATTTCGGCCGCTGGGTGAGTGAGGTCGCTGCCGCGGAAGAGCTTGTAGCTTTCGGTGACGGTGTAGCCAGCGATTGAGTCGACGCGATGATGGACCGCAGCGTCGACACCGCGGATGACAGTGGCTTCATCGGGAGTCTGGGCGGGCAACGGCAATGGAATTTGAGATTGTAAGGGGATCGAGATGAATGCGGTGGAAAAGAGAGCGGCCGAGACGAAGGCGGAAAAGCGGCATGCGGCGATTGGGGTGAAGCGGCGCAATTCGCGAAGCGAGTTCATAGCAGGAAGCATCTGACTCCAGATTAGCGGGTCGAGGCTAGACGTGGGGCCGGGTTGCGGCTCGATGCTCTATTCGTTCTGACGGGCTCGGATTTCAGGGGTGAGCGCACGATGAGTCAAGTGGTGCGAGAGGTACGCTATGCTTGTGTGCGATGGATGGGGGACGGGTGAAGGAAGGATCGCAAGAACGAGTGGGCGAGGTGGAAACGATTGTGCGTCGCGGGGTGGCGGTGCGTGGAGTGGTGCAGGGGGTGGGGTTCAGGCCGTTTGTCTTTCGGCTGGCTCATGAAGAGGGGCTGGCGGGGTTCATCGGGAACGACACGGAGGGCGTGACGATCGAGGCAGAGGGTGCGACGGCGCGGGTGGAGGCTTTTCTTCTTCGGCTAAGGGCAGAAGCTCCACCTTTGGCGCGGATCGATTCAGTAGTGGTGGCGGAGCTTGAAGCGAAGGGCGAGAGCGGATTCCGGATTGTCGCAAGTGAAGTGCTGGGGCTTGTGCATACAGGGATTCCTGCGGATGCGGCGACGTGCGCGGACTGCCGGAGGGAGTTGCTGGATGAGAAGGATAGGCGGTACCGCTATCCGTTTTTGAACTGCACGAATTGCGGGCCGCGGTACACGATTACGCGCAGGATTCCGTACGACCGGCCGCAGACGTCGATGGCGCGCTTCACGATGTGCGCGAATTGCCAGGCGGAATACGACGACCCGGCGAACAGGCGATTCCATGCGCAACCAAATGCGTGCTGGGAGTGCGGGCCGTGGCTGTGGCTCTCCGGACCGGGTGGCACGGAGATCGCGGGCGACGAGGCGATGGAGTCGTGCGTGAGCCGGCTGGCAGGGGGCGCGATTCTGGCGATCAAAGGGATTGGCGGATTCCACCTGGCGGTTGATGCAACGAGCGATACAGGAGTGATGCGGCTGCGGGAGCGGAAACAGCGGTATGGGAAGCCCTTCGCGGTGATGGTGAAGGATCTTGCGGCGGCGCGGGAGTTGTGTGAGTTGACGGCCGAGGAAGAGGCGCTGCTGATGACGGTGGCGCGGCCGATTGTGCTGGCGCGGAAGAAGGAAGGGAGCGGGATTGCGACGGGGGTAGCGCCGGGGATTCCGTGGCTGGGTGTGTTTCTGCCGTATGCGCCGCTGCAGCATTTGCTGTTTGCGGATGGGCGGCTGCGGGCACTGGTGATGACGAGCGCGAACCTGAGCGAAGAGCCGATAGCGATTGACAACGAAGAGGCGCGGCGGAGGCTGGGCGGGATTGCGGATGCGCTGGTGTTGCACGATCGAGAGATTCTGCAGCGGTGCGACGACTCGGTGATGGCGGTGGTGGATGGAGCGCCGCAAATCATTCGGCGGGCGCGGGGGTTTGTGCCCCTGGGGTTGGAACTGCCGGAGGGAATGAACGCGCCGCACATGCTGGCGGTGGGTGGGCACCTGAAGAATGTGCTGACGCTGGCGCATGGGCGGAAGGTTTATCAAAGCCAGCACTTGGGGGATCTCGAAAATCTGACGGGGCTTGCGTTTTTTGAAGAGTCGCTGGCGCATTTGATGAAGACGTTCGAGATTAATCCGGAAGTTGTGGCGCACGATCTGCATCCGGGTTATCTGTCGACGGAGTGGGCGAAGAAGTGGGCGGGTGAACGCGGGCTGCCGCTAGTAAGTGTGCAGCATCATCATGCGCACGTGGCCGGCTGCATGGCGGAACATGGATTGCCACCCCACGGACGAGGACCTGTCCGTGGGGACCCCGGTGGCGAGGCGATTGGGCTGGCGCTGGATGGGACGGGCTACGGGACCGATGGAAAGATCTGGGGCGGAGAGGTGCTGATTGCGCGACTGGATGGATTTGAGCGGTTTGCGCACCTGGAGTATGTGCCGATGGCGGGCGGAGATGCGGCCGTGAAGGAGCCGTGGCGGATGGCGCTGGGAGCGCTGGTGGGCGCGGGGTTTGAGTCGGATTCGGCGGAGGTTGCGGCGTTGATTGCGGGCAAGGAGCGCGAGGCGAAGGTGCTGCTGCGGATGATGGAGCGGGAGCTGAATGCGCCGATGACGTCGAGCCTGGGAAGACTGTTCGATGCGGTTGCGGCGGTAGTGCTGGGACGGCGGGCGGTGGACTACGAGGCGCAGGCGGCGATTGAATTGGAGGGGATTTCGCTGTTTGCTGAGGAGAAGAGCGGGTACACGATTGAGCTTGATGGAGACTGGGCGCGCCGTGAGCCGATGCTGCTGACGACGGGTGAGATGTGGCGTGAGTTGATGAAAGATCTATGGGCGGGCGTGGGCAAGGCGCAAATTGGGGCGCGGTTCCATGCAGGCGTGGCGGAGGGGTTTGTGAAGGCGGCGGTGGCGGCGCGAAAGGCGACGGGCATTGGTCAGGTGGCGATGAGCGGAGGGTGCCTGCACAATCGCAGGCTGACGCGGCTGCTTAGAGAAAAGCTGGAGGCGGAGGGGTTTCGCGTCTATGTGCCGAGAAAGGTGAGCCCGGGGGATGGCGGGCTGAGTTATGGACAGGTGGCGGTGGCGACGGCGCGGCTAACTCAATGAAGTCGGGACAATAAGCGAATTGCTTAAGGAGTTCTTGCCGCCGCTTTTCAACACGCTGCGGATACTTGGCGCGCCTGATCCCACTGAAAAAGAGAGCTCACGGGACGGTAAAACTCCCTGCATTCACGACCGTTTGCACGGTTCCGTTGGGGGGAGTTGTTTGAAAGCCTGTGCCCTGAGCGATTCCCGCATCCCAATCCAGAGCTGCGCCTGAGGGCGGCGACGGAATAAATCCTGCCAGGCCGGAGAGATCGGGAATGGTAAGCGTGGTTGCGCCATTCTGATAGTTCTGCGTCGCAGACACCTGAATCGAATTGAAGGATGTACCAATCGGGTTGGCCAGCGTGGCACCCAGAATCCACTGGATTGTGGCGGTCTCTACAACAGGCTGCGGTCCGGAAAACCCCGTGTAACTGAAATTGAATGTGGGCAGAGCCGCCGCCGAGGGGCCCGAATACGTCCATGGAGAAGGGTAGGTAATTGTCTGGGGACCGCCTTCGGATGTAGCCGATTCAAAACCCACCGCTCCTCCGGCGGGGCCAGCCGTGGCGGAAGAAAAGAAAGTGTAATAGTCGCCGTTTTGAACGGCGCCAGCCGGCATGGCGGGATATTGCGTAGCGGGTAGTGCCGGAGTGCCTGTCTGGAGTTGGAGGTATTGCCCTCCGGAGGTGTAGAAAGTCACTTGCGGAACCTCGATGGGAGATTCGCCCGAAGGTAGATTGTCAAAAGTAATCGTTTGTTTCGTTGTCTCATCGTTGGCCGTTAAAACCACGGGATTGCCCCCATTCAGCGCACCAGGAATTGTCTGCGCGCGCAAGACCCTGACAGCCAGCGGGTATAAACCTGTGGAATCGTACGCTACAACGAACACGTCGGAGGTTCCAGTAACCATCGGGCTACTTACGGTGAGGGTGCTGCCAAGCCAGGGCAGGGGCGTCGTGAACCCGGCTGCCGTAATGCCGACAAAGGATGTGTCGGGAATGGCGGATGCGTTTACCTGGGCTGAAGCCAGGCCCACTTGGAGCGGGGTCGGGTTGGTGCAGAATTCTGTAAAAGACGTACCGTCCAGGATGCTCCTCTGGACCACGAACTCTTCATTTGAAGAGAAGTTCACGATTCCCAGGGAGGTATTCGGACATGCGAAGGCAACTGCGTATTCCGTTGTGCCGTTGGGGATGCTGAGGGTCAGCTTGCTGGATTGCAGCGTTGCCGCCGCGTAAGCGCCGGAGCCGACCCGTGAGGCTACTGCGGTTGGCGCGGCCCCCGTGAAGGTGTAAGTCACCGTCGTTGGGCTTTGCCCGCCTCCGCCGCCACCCGAAGAACTGCTATTGGAGCCTCCGCCACAGCCGGCGAGACTGGTCATTACAACAATGCACAGAGCGGCCATTCCAGGGATAGATGAGGACATATAACTCTCTCCTGCCAGTCTGAAGTGCCGAAGCAAATGCCGGACCAGGCTTCAGCGGCGACATTGTCGAAGTTTTAGAGACGGCTGAATTCTAGCACTTGAAGAGCCCCGGTAATCTAATTGCTCTCAGCCTTAAGCGCACTCTTAGATGAGTTCGCGATGAACTATATCCGCACGAGCAGATACGCAACGCAGGTGATCCGCATTTCTTGTTAGCGAGGCAGTCTTTCGTCAAGGTAGCGAAGGCTTCTTGAGTCGTTGCTAGCCGGAGATTCGGACGAGCTGCTGGGCTTCTTCGCGGGGGCCGAGGATGGACATGCGGGGGATGCGGCCGCGGACCATGGCGACTTCGTCGCAGCGATGCAGACGCGGGCAGTTCTGGCAGTCCTTGAAGATCTTGTCAGGCAGCTCGGACTTGTCTTCGACGGTGCGGAAGCCGTATTTGAAGAAGAAGTCTGGGATGCGGGTGAAGAGGCAGACGGACTGGATGCCGTGCTCTTCGGCTTCTTCGATGAGCGTGCCGAGGATGCGGCCGCCGGCGCCCTGGCCCTTGGCCTCGGGCTTGACGACGATGGAGCGGACTTCGCAGAGGTGCGGGCCGTAGAGATGGAGCGCGCCGCAGCCGAGGAAGATGCCGCCGTCGGAGATGGCGACGGTGAAGTCGCGGATGTTCTCGCAGATCTCGGCGAAGGGGCGCTTGAGGAGCGTGCCGTCGGTGGAGAGCGAGTTGACGAGGTCGTAGACGTTGGAGGCGTCGTGAAGGCGGGCCTTACGCACCAGCATGAGCGGCCTCCGGGGTGGTAGAGGTGAGCGCCGCGATGCGGGCGGAGGCGTCGGCGAGAGCCTGACGGACGCGAGGGCGGGCGGTGCCGCCGATGACGTCGTGGCAATCGAGGGTCGAGTGAGGTCGATGGCGGCGAAGAAGTCGGTGTCGAACTCAGGGCCAAACTGGCGCAGCTCGTCGAGGGAAAGCGTGTTGAGTTCCACGCCTTTTTCCAAGAGCAAAGCGAACGGCGTTGCCGATCTTCTCGTGCGCGGTGCGGAAGGGAACGCCCTTGTGGACGAGGTAGGTGGCCGCGGCCATGGCGTTGAGGTAGCCGGATTGCGCGGCTTCGTTCATGCGGGGAAGATTGAATTGGAGCGCGGCGGTGAAGCGCGCCACGAGTGAGAGAAGATCCGGCACGAATTCGACTGAAAATGCCGGCTCCTGAGTTTCCTGCATGTCTTTATTGTAGGCCAAGGGCAGGCCTTTGAGGAGCAGCGTGACGGCCTGCGCTGCGCCGTGGATGCGGCCGACTTTGGCGCGCAAGAGCTCGGTGAGGTCGGGGTTCTTCTTCTGCGGCATGGCGCTGGAGCCGGTGGAGAAGGCTCGGGCAGCAGGACGAAGCTGAACTCGGCGGTGGCGAAGAGGGTGATCTCTTCGGCAAAGCGGCTGAGGTGAAGGCCGACGTAGGTGAGCGCATGGAGATAGTCGAGGATGAAGTCGCGATCGCTGGTGGCGTCGATGGAGTTGGCTGTGGGCGCGGTGAAGCCGAGCTCGCTGGCGGCGATGGTGCGGTCGAGAGCGAGGGTTGCGCCGGCGACTGCGCCGGAGCCGAGCGGGCAGAAGTTGAGGCGGGCGGCGCAGTCCTGAAGGCGCGAGACGTCGCGGAGGGTCATCTCGACGTAGGCGAGAAGCCAGTGGGCGACGAGGACGGGCTCGGCGCGCTGGAGGTGGGTGTAGCTGGGCATGACGGCTTCGCCGGCGCTGGTGGCCTGGGCGACAAGAGCGCTGGCCCAGGCTGCGAGCGCGTTGATGACGCGGGCGATTTCGGCGCGGACGTAGAGGCGCAGGTCGGTGGCGATCTGCTCGTTGCGGCTGCGGCCGGTGTGGAGCTTGAGGCCGAGGGAGCCGACCGTTCGACGAGGGCGAGTTCGACGAAGTGGTGGATGTCTTCGGCGGTTGGATGATTGCGGACGAGGGCCTGGCCTGCTTCGGAGGCGTGATCGGCGGCGATAGAGTCGAGGGCTGTCGCGGATTTCCGCGCCTTCACGGCGGTCAGGATGCCGGCGGCGATGAGCGCGGAGGCGTGGGCCTTGCTGGCGGCGACTTCCTGCGGGAGAAGCCGCCAGTCGAAGACGATGGAGCGCTGCCAGCGTTCGAAGTCGGGGTCGAGCGGTTCGCGGAAGCGGCCGGACCACATTTTTACGGGTTGTTGTTCGTTGGACATTGAGCTGTTTCCGATTCCTCAGCCTTCCGTTCAGTTGGCTTTTTTGGAAGCATGCCTCGGAGGCTAAAGCCCCATTTGGTTTTGATGGTCTCGTGCCGGGGATAAATCCCCGGCCTACCGCACGCTAGTCCTTGTCGCTGGTGCTGTTGAGTTTTGGCATTTCGCTGCCTTTGCTTAGGGTGAGGAGGCCGGCCTTGGCGTAGGTGAGGAGCTTGTCGCGGGTGTCGGTGATGTCGAGATTGCGCATGGTGAGTTGGCCGATGCGGTCGCGCGGGGAGAAGGTGGATTCGGTCTTCTCCATGCTGAGGCGCTCGGGATGGAAGGTGAGGTTGGGCGACTCGGTGTTGAGAATGGAGTAGTCGTTGCCGCGGCGCAGCTCGAGTGTGACTTCGCCGGTGATGGGTTTGGCGACCCAGCGCTGGGCGGATTCGCGGAGCATGATGGACTGCGAGTCGAACCAGCGGCCCTGGTAGAGAAGGCGGCCGAGCTTGCGGCCATTGTCGCGGTACTGCTCGATGGTGTCTTCGTTGTGAATGCCGGTGATGAGGCGCTCGTAGGCGATGAAGAGCAGGGCGAGGCCGGGCGCCTCGTAGATGCCGCGGGATTTGGCTTCGATGATGCGGTTCTCGATCTGGTCGGACATGCCGAGGCCGTGACGGCCACCGATGCGATTGGCTTCAAGAAGGAGGCTCGACCGGGTCGTCGAAATGACCGCCGTTGAGTGCGACGGGAAAGCCTTCTTCAAAGCGGATGGCGACTTGTTCGCGGCTTGATCTCGACATCGTCGCGCCAGAAGGCTGTGCCCATGATGGGATCGACGATTTTGATGGAGGTGGAAAGGTGCTCGAG
Source organism: uncultured Acidobacteriaceae bacterium (assembly GCA_963783065.1). Lineage (GTDB taxonomy): Bacteria > Acidobacteriota > Terriglobia > Terriglobales > Acidobacteriaceae > Telmatobacter. The sequence continues at coordinate 449,750 of CAWAMG010000001.1, forward strand.
GTCTTTTGCTTCGTGGGTTGCGCCGAGGATGTTGGAGTCGGTGGAGTAGGCCTTCTCGGCGGACATCTTGTAGGCGAAGCCGTGCGTGCTTCATGAAGGCGGACATCTCGGCGCGACCGCCGAGCTCGTCGATGAAAGCGGCGTCGAGCCAGGGCTTGTAGACCTTGAGGTCGGGATTGACGAGCAGGCCGTAGCGATAGAAGCGCTCGATGTCGTTGCCCTTGAAGGTGGAGCCGTCGCCCCAGATGTGGACGTCGTCCTCCTTCATCGAAGCGACGAGCATGGTCCCGGTGACAGCGCGGCCGATGGGGGTGGTGTTGAAGTAGGGGACGCCGGCAGTAGTGATGTGGAATGCGCCGGCCTGGAGGGCGGCGATGCCTTCGCGAACGAGCGGGCCGCGGCAGTCGATGAGGCGGGCTTTTTCCGCGCCGTATTCGAGGGCCTTGCGAGGGATCTCGTCGTAGTCGGATTCGTCGGGCTGGCCGAGGTTGGCCGTGTAGGCGTAAGGGATGGCACCCTTGAGCCGCATCCAGTGGAGCGCGGCGGAGGTGTCGAGCCCGCCGGAGAAGGCAATGCCAACCTTTTGGCCGACGGGCAGGGATTCGAGAATTACGGACATGCCTCTCCTTGAAGTTCACAGTCCATAGTTCGCAGTTCACAGTTTTTGCTGACGTAACGTACCACTTCCACACAACCGTGAACTACGAAAGATGAACTCGCTACTGAAAACTCGCCGTATTTGCCAAGCCGCCGAGCAGGAGCAGGAGCAGGGCTTTCTGCGCGTGCATGCGGTTTTCGGCCTGGTCAAAGACGATGGACTGCGGTCCGTCGAGAACCTGGTCGGTGACTTCGGCGTTGCGGCGCGCGGGCAGACAGTGCATGAAGACCGCGTGCGGCTGCGCTTTCTGCATGAGGGCTTCGTTGACCTGGAAGGGTCGGAAGATGGGCGCGCGCTTGGTGGATTCATGCTCCATGCCCATGGAGACGCAGACGTCGGTGTAGACTGCATCGGCGCCTTCGACGGAGGCCTGCGCGTCCTGCGTCAAACGCACTTCGCAGCCGTTGGACGCGGCGATTTCGCGGGCTTGAGTGACGATTTCTATATCCGGAGAATAGCCGCGCGGCGTGGCGATGGTGACGTTCGCGCCAAGCTGCGCGCCGGTGAGCATGAGCGAGTGACAGACGTTGTTGCCGTCGCCAAGGTAGGTGAAGTTGAGGCCCTTGGCGGTGCCAAAGTGCTCCTGCAGGGTCATGAAGTCGGCGAGAGCCTGACAGGGGTGCTCGAAGTCGGAGAGCGCGTTGACGACAGGGACGCGCGAGTTGGCGGCCATCTCGGTGATGGTGTCGTGCGCGTAGGTGCGCAGGACGATGATGTCGACCCAGCGTTCGACGTTCTTTGCGACGTCGGAGACAGACTCGCGCTCGCCGAGGGGCGAATTGGTGTGGTCGAGAAAGATCGCGTTGCCGCCCATGGTGTTGATGCCGGTCTCGAAGCTGAGGCGCGTGCGCAGGCTGGCCTTCTCAAACATAAGAACCATCTGCTTTGCGTCGAGGGCGTGGCGATACTCGCGCGGGTTGCGCTTGACCTCATGGCCGAGCTTCATAATCGCGCGCACTTCGCCGCTGGAGAGATCGGCAATGGAGCACATGTCTTCTCCGGCGAGGCGTGCGGCGGCGGCGAGGACGTCGGAATCTTTCTGGACTGGAATGACGGCCTCCTGTGGTTCGAGGATTTTGCTAGCCATGGTTCAAACCTCCTGCGGATTGCGCGGCGGCGGGCGATGCGCTGACTGCGCCGGCGTGTTCGGTGAGGATTTCGTCCAATGCCGCGATGGCGGTGTCGACATGGGTGCGTTCCAGAATATAAGGCGGTAGGAAGCGCAGCACGGTGTCGCTGGTGCAGTTGATGATGATGTGCCGCTTGAGCATCTGGCTGACGACCTCTTTGGCGAGGTCGGCGGAATCGAGCTCGGCGGCGAGCATGAGACCGCGACCGCGAACGTCGACGATGGCGCTGTGACGCGAGGCGAGCGAGCGGAGCTGGGCCTGGAAGTAGTTGCCGACTTCAGTGGCGTGGGCGAGAAGATTTGATTTCTCGATGTGGTCGATGACCGCGATGGCGACGGCGCAGGCGAGGGGGCCTCCGCCGAATGTTGTGCCGTGCATGCCGGCGTGGATGGCGCGAGCGGCTTCTTCTGTGCAGAGAACAGCGCCGAGCGGAAGACCGCCAGCAATTGGTTTGGCGACTGTTATCACATCGGGGCGAATGCCGTAGTGCTGATAGGCAAACCACTTGCCCGTGCGGCCGAGGCCGGACTGGATCTCGTCAACGATGAGCAATGCGCCGGTGGAGCTGGCCAAAGCGCGAGCTTCAAAGAAGAACTCCTGCGCGAGGGGGCGAATTCCGCCCTCGCCCTGGATGGCTTCGACAAGGATGGCGCAGACGTCGGTGGAGAATTTGGCGCGCAGGTCGGCGACGTCGTTGAAGCGGACGAACTCGACGCCGGGGACAACGGGACCGAAAGGCTCGCGGTACTTTGCCTTGTGCGTGGTTGAGACGGAGCCGAAGGTGCGGCCGTGGAAGCTCTGCTCGAGGGCGAGGAACTTGGTGCCGATGGTTTTGCCTTCTGACCGCAGCAGGCCGGCGTGAGCGCGGGCGAGCTTGAGTGCGCCCTCCCAGGCTTCAGTGCCGGTGTTGGCGAAGAAGGCGCGATCGAGGCCGCTGCGTTCGGTGAGGCGCAGGGCGAGCTCGGCCTGACCCTCGTGGTAGAAGAGGTTGGAGGTGTGGATGAGCTTGCGGCTCTGCTCGGCGATGGCGTTTTCGATGATGGGGCTCCCGTACCCTAGAGCATTGACGCCGATGCCGCTGAGCAGATCGAGGTACTTCGTACCGTTCTCATCAATAATGTGGACGCCTTCGCCGTGAGTGAACAGGACGGGGAAGCGTTCGTAGGTGGTGAGCAGCAGTTTGGACTCCACTGCGCGAATCTGATCGAGTTTGGTCAATTCAATTTCTCCTGCTGTTCGAAATGCTCGGGTGTTTGTTGAGGCCCGGCATTTCTTTGAGCGATTTCTCAGGGGCTAAAGCCCGAGAGTTGTCTAATTCGTTTTGGGCACGACTGAAGTCGTGCCCTGACTCAAAACTGCTTGATGGAGCGATCGTCAAAACTGTTCGATGAAGCAATCTTCAGGCCACCATGACTTCGGTGCCGTGGGATACGCGTGAGCTGCAAAGGTCGGGAAGCGAAGCTGCAGCTTCAGCGGGAAGAATTCTTACGCGCTTGACGCCGTTCAAGAGGGCTTCACGGCAGGCGCTAAGCTTGGGCAACATGCCGCCGGAGATGATGGCGGTTTTAGCCATATCGGCGATCTGATCGATTGAGAGCCATCGGAGCACCTCGCCGTTTGCGCCCTTTACGCCAGGTACGTCGGTGAGGAAGACGAGGGCATCGGCTCGGCAAGCGATGGCGCATGCGGCGGCCATTTCGTCGGCGTTGACGTTGTAGTACTCGCTGTCGAAGCCGAGAGCCATGGAGCTAAGCACGGGCACGGCTTTGAGCTTCCAGACGGCGTCGAGCAGACGCGTATCGCTGGCGGCAATTTCGCCGACAAAGCCGAGGTCGGGTCCATCTACATCGTGCAGGGCACGCTTTTTCCGCGCGCGGAAGAGCAGGCCGTCGCCTCCTGAGAGGCCTACAGCCGGCTGGCCGATGGAGCCGAGCGCGGCGACGAGAGACTTGTTTACCTTGCCGGCGAGAACCATGAGCGCGACATCGCGGGTTTCAGCATCTGTAACGCGGAAGCCGGCGATGAACTCGCTCTGCTTGCCGAGGGCCTTGAGGGTGCGGGTGAGCTGCACACCGCCGCCGTGCACGACGGCTACCTGATGGCCGTCGCGAACGAGTTCGGCGATGGCGCGCGTGCAGCCTTCGAGGAGTGCAGGATTCTCAAGCCCTGCGCCGCCGAGTTTAACGACAAACTTCATTCCTGGCCCTCCACTTCAGGCTTCATTCGAGACCTTCGGGTTCGCCATAGCCGAGCATGAGGTTCATGTTCTGCACGGCCTGAGAGGACGCGCCCTTGAGCAGGTTATCGAGACAACTGACAACGACGGCGCGGCGACCATCGGGGGACAACTGAAAGCCGATATCGCAGAAATTGGTGCGAACGGAGAACTGAATCTGCGGCAGCGCATGGTCATACAGGCGGACCATGGGCGAAGCCGCAAAGAATTTATGGTAAACGGCGGAGACAGACTCGGGCGTCTGCGGCGCAAGAAAATGCACGTAATTCGTGGACAGGATGCCACGCGGAATGGGGAGTAGATGAGGCGTGAAGACGATCTGATTTGTCCCGATGCCGATTTGCTCGAGCAGTTCGCCGGTGTGGCGATGGGTGAAGACGCCGTAGGCGGAAAGGTTGTCGGCCGCGTACATGAAGTGGGTCTTGGCGGTGGCTGCTTTGCCTGCGCCGCTGACGCCGCTCTTGGAGTCGGCAACAATGCCGTGGTCGAGATCGACGAGACCGGCGGCGACGAGAGGCCGCAGGGCAAGGATGACCGAGGTGGCGTAGCAGCCGGGGTTGGCGATGAGGCGCGCGCCGGCGATCTCCGCGCGATGAAGCTCGGGCATGCCGTAGACGGCCTGCGATTGAACGGAGGCAGCCTGCGGTGTGCCTTCGTCGGAGAACGCGTAGACGGAGCGGTTAGCGGGATTGGTGAGCCGCCATGCGCCGCTGAGATCGATTACGCGGATGCCGCGGGCGAGGGCTTCAGGGACCCACTCGCGCGATTGCTCGTGAGGCGTCGCGAGGAAGAGAATCTGCGTGCCGCGATCAGCGAGGAGCTGCCAAGAAAAAGGCTCCTGCTTAAGGCCAGCGGCGCCTTTGTTGTTGGCGAGCTGGGGATGGATCTCGATGAGAGGCACACCGCCGCGGGCCGCGTCCTGGGGGTCGACACGGCCGGCAAAGACCGGGGGCGCGCCCTGGAGGCGTGGGTGGTGGAGCAGGAGCCGGGCAAGTTCGCCGCCGGCATAGCCCGTGACACCGATGACCGCGGTTTGGATGGGGGTGGTCACGATTCGAGCAGCTTTCTTATGCGGGTCTCGACCTCGGTCGCGTGGCGGACGTCAGGGCAGATGATGAGTACGGTGTCGTCGCCTGCGATGGTGCCGACAACTCCGGGCCATCCGGCGTGGTCGAGCGAGGCGGCGAAGGGCTGAGCTCCGCCCATGACGGTGCCGACGACCACCTGGTTCATGGCCTGACGGACGCGCATGCCGAAGCTCTCGATCATCTCCTCGACGGAGGGCGGGGCGTCGTCTTCAGCTGTGGTGGCTTGGCCGTTGGAGCCGTTGCCGTTGGGGAGCGAGTAACCGCCGGGGCCTTTGGAGAGGCGCAGCTCGTGAATGTCGCGGGAGAGCGTGGCCTGGGTGACGGCAAAGCCGCGGCGGCGCAGCTTGCGCCGGAGATCGTCCTGGTTGGTGACCAGGGAGCTCGAGAGCAGATCGCGAATCGCATTGTGGCGTTGCAGCTTCATGGGTGTTTCTCAGGTCGATTCGGCCGGATTCCCGGGAAGACGCTCATTTGGGGCGGTATGCCGGATTGCGGGCAAACAAGAAAGCGCGGCTCGCAGGATCGCGGCCGCACTTGAATAAATATACAACAGAAATGAATAACTATGCAATGGGAATTTGTAGAGGTCATGCAGACAATAACGATGGATGGGAATCAAGCGAGGTAATGGCAGGCGGGGATGTGCAAGGGGGTTTGGCTCAGGCGGTGCGGGACTTTTTGAGACGCTTATCCTCGTACATGGCGAAATCGGCCTTCTCGAGGAGGTCGTCGAGGGTTTCGATGGCGTCAGGCTCAGATGTGACATGGCCGAGGCTGAGACTGAGGAGCGGCTTCTGCGCGTAGTGGGTATTGCGCTGAGCGACGGCTTCGAGGAGGCGGTGAATGGCGACTGTGATAGCGGCCTGACTGAAGTTCCCGGCTACGGCGAACTCGTCTCCACCGACACGGCCGAGGACATCGGACTCACGGAAGGTTGCACGGAGGATTTTGCCGGTGTCGGAGAGGATGTTGGAGCCGACGCTGTGGCCGGAGGTGTCGTTGATCTCCTTCAGTTGGTCGAGATCGATGAAGAGGAGAGAGAAGGGCAGGTGGCTGCGGCGGGCCATGCGCAGGGCCTGCTCCGCGAGAAGGCGGAAGCCGCGCAGGTTAGCCAGGCCGGTGAGCTCGTCGCGGAGCGAGAGCTCGTGGATCTCGGACTCCATGCTGCTGATGCGCCCGGCGACGTAAACGAGCAGGCACATGGAGAGAAACGAAGCGATGGAGGCGAGGCCAGCGCTGGAGAAACCGGACGGGACGCGACCGGCTGCGATGAATAAGATGCGTGACCCCTCCCGAATGAAGGGAAGGAGAATGAGGAACGGCGCTACGAATCGGGCGATGCGTCCGGCAATACCGCGACCGAGAAAAGGTGCGAACATGCCCGACGGCGCCTGGCGGAAGACTGCGATGAGGGAGAGAAGGGCGATGCAAAAGAGGGTTTCGGGGGCGGTGGAGCTGCTGTACAGATGACGGGGATCCTCGATGAAACGGAAGAGGTGGCCTGAGACTAGAACCAGCGCGATGAAGCAAAGGAGGCTGACGACAACGTCGGCGCTGCGGGAGGCGAAGCGGAGTCCAGATTGGGTGAGGGCCATCGAGACGCCAAGCAGAGTGAAGATCACCGCGACGAAGGCGCCTATGAGGTGGCCTGGCGTGGGATGGGTGGCTGCGACCGAGACCTCATGCCGGCCGAGGTAGATCGGAATGAAATGGGCGATGCAGGCGGTGGCGCCAAGGAGGGCGACGAAGCAGGCAAGGAAGAATCCAGCACGGCGGGAGCGCCGGCCGCGGTCCGGCGAGGAAAGCTGGAAGCTGACGGCAGCAATGAGCACGCTGGCGGCGTCTGACCGATTCATCAGATCACCACTGGTTTGGAGGAAGTGGCCGAGACTGGGGATCAGCCAGCCGCAGCAGGACAGCAGGGCGACCCCTTCGACGGCGATGAGGCAGACGCGTTCGAAGAGACCGATCAGGTCCAACAGGGCTGCGTCGGGTTCGTTCGGTGATAAGGCGGGCGTGAACTTGGGCATTATGGCGTTAAGGAAGTGCAGGTTGATTTTCGGTGCCGGGTAGTTCCTCCTGCAGAACATCCTATATTGCCGCAAGGCACACAACGAGTGGAGTTTGAAAGCCTTTGGTCAGGAGTACCCACTAGTGCGCAAATCCGGGGTTACGGTTGGGGGATTCTGGTTACTGTGAGCGAGATGGGAGCACAGATGGAAAGGCTTTCTTGCGGGCTGCGGCGCTGATACACTCTCGACTGGCCGCGAGTGGATTGCGAAGGGGCTCTCAAAATAAAACAATGACAAGAATTACACCGATCTCGACAATCAACGACCTTTTTTTGCGGGTGGCGGGGGCTGGAAACCCGCGCGCGGTGCTCTGGCAGGATGAGTTTGGGCAGTGGCAGCCGATCTCGTCGGACCAGGTTTATCAGCGGGTTCGAGCGCTGGCTGAGGCGTTTTTGGGCTGGGGTGCGCGCCAGGGCGATCGGATTGGCCTGATCGCGGAGAACCGCTGGGAGTGGATGGTTACGGATTTTGCTTCGCTGGCGATTGGCGCGGCAAATGTGCCGATTTATCCGACGTTGACGGACGAGCAGGTGGCGGGGCTGCTGAAAGATGCAGGTTGCCGGATTGCGGTGGTGTCGACTCGAGCTCAGTTTGACAAGCTACAGGCGGTGCGGGCGAAGACGGATGTCGAGAAGATTGTGATGATGGACCCGGCGATACCGTCAGAGGGGGCAGTTTCGTTGAGCAGCCTGCTGGCGGGGGCTGACGAAAAGGGGAGCAGCCGGGATGCGGTCTTCGACGAGCTGGTGCGGCGCGTGGAACCGAAGGACCTGGCCACGCTGATTTATACGTCGGGGACGACGGGCGAGCCAAAGGGCGTGATGCTGACACACGGCAATGTTGCGTCGAACCAGAACACGACGGCCGTGGAGTTCGGATTCAATGAGACGGACTCGTGCATTTCGTTCCTGCCGCTGTCGCACATAACGGCGCGCGCGCTGGACTACGTGATGTACAACCACGGGGCTCAGGTGGCGTACTGCTCGCAGTTCGACAAGCTGCCGCAGGCGATGAAAGAGGTGAGGCCGACGGTGATTGTGGGCGTTCCGCGCGTGTACGAAAAGATACGGCAGGCAGTGGAGCAGAAATCGGCGGCGTCGCCGGTGAAGAAGCGGGTGCTCAAGTGGGCGGTGGGCCTGGGCGACAGGCACGTGGATACGGTGTACGGCGGGCGCAAGCCAGATTCCGTGATGTGGAAGCTGGCGAACAAGCTCTGCTATTCGAAGGTGATGGAGGCTTTTGGGGGCCGGGTGCGGGTTTTCGTGTCGGGCGGCGCGCCGCTTGGGGTGGATACGGCAAGGTGGTTTGCTTCGGCGGGCATTGCGCTGTGGGAGGGGTATGGATTGACGGAGACCTCGCCGGTGATCGCGCTGAACAACCCGGTGAACCACCGGATGGGAACGGTGGGCAAGATTCTGTCGAACGTTGAGGTGAAACTTGCCGAAGACGGCGAACTGCTGACGCGCGGGCCGGCAGTATTTGTGGGCTACTGGCAGAAACCGCAGGAGACGGCGGCGTGCTTTGATGGGGGGGGTTGGTTCCGGACTGGCGATATTGGGGCGATCGACGAGGATGGATACTTGTCGATCACCGACCGGAAGAAGGAATTGCTGAAGACGTCGGGCGGGAAGCTGGTTGCGCCGCAGCCGATTGAGAACAAGCTGAAGAACAATGTGCTGGTGGCTCAGGCAGCGCTGGTGGGCGATAAGCACAAGTTTATTTCTGCGCTGCTGGCACCGAACTTTGCGGCGCTTGAGGCATGGGCGCGGCAACGGGGGATTGAGGGGAAGACGCGCTCGGAGCTGGTGACCGATACGCAGGTGATTGCGCTGTACGGTGGGATCGTGCGCGAGGTCAACGGAGCGCTGGCGAACTTCGAGACAATGAAGCGGTTCCGTATCGTGGCCGAGGAGTGGACGCAGGAATCGGGGGAGCTGACGCCCTCAATGAAGCTGAAACGGCGTGCGATTACGGCTCGATACGCGGCGGTGATTGCCGAGCTCTACGCGGACGAAGCAACCGCACGAGGCGAAGCGGGCTCTTGAGCGGGCCTTCGAGGGCAGAGCGCATTTCCCAGAGACGTTTGAGACCGCGGAAGAAGGGCGCGCCCCATGCGCCGGCAGCCAGCAGACCTGCAAACAAGATGACAGCGTCGATGCTGGCGCGGCCTTGGCGCGTCCAATAGGCATCCGGGTCGAGGTTGAGCCAGAGGGCGAACTCGTCGAGGGTGAGAGCGGCGCCGGCGCCATAACTGACGGCCATCAGGCGGCTGAAGAAGATGGAAATCGGCGTATGCTTGCGGCCCAGATCAAGAAGCCATCCATAGCCGATGAACAGGAGGATGAGGATCCCCCAGACGAGGTGATGGATGTGACGTCCGCCGACCATCACCCAGTGAAACGGGCCGACGTTGTGCGTGATGAGGCCGACCAGGATGCGCACGCCGAGAAACGTGACGACAAAGGCGAAAGAGGAGATGAAGAGACGCCGGCGCGGGCGGTCGGGGATGGTGGCGCGGATGAGAAAACCGATGCGCGTGAGATGGAGGAGCAGCAGCAGGGCGGCGACAACAATGGCTGCAAAGAGGAGGAGAATCAACGCGCCTTGTCCGATAACCATTTACCCATTGAAACACTCTGAGCCCGGGAGATTCGAGGGGCAAGAGGAAGTCCTGAAAGTTTTTGGAGCAGGGTGAGCGCGATCACGATTTTGCTTTACAGGGGCGGTTTACACTGGATAAGGCGTCGAGACAGGCGTTGATGCCGATGAGGCAAGTTTCAAGAACCCGGGAAGAGTACGGGGAGATCGATCTGGGCCGTGACGGCCAGGAACTGAAGAACAGGAGACTTTGACGATGCGAGTTGCACTCTTGACCGGTGGCGGGGACTGCCCCGGATTGAACGCTGTGATCTATGCGGCCGTGCGCAAGGGCATTAACCACTACGGCGACGAGTTCATCGGGTTCCTGAACGGATGGCGCGGGGTGCTGGACAACAACTTCATTCCGCTGACGCTGGAGAACACGGATGGGATTCAACTGAGGGGCGGAACGATTCTGCACTCGTCACGGACCAACGTGAAGAAGATTCCGGGCGGGATCGAGAAGGTGCAGGAGGTTTTGAAGCTGAACAAGATCGATGCGCTGATTGCGCTGGGCGGGGACGATACGCAGTCGGTGACGCTGTTTCTGAGCGAGCATGGAGTGCCGAGCGTTGGTGTGCCGAAGACAATCGACAACGACATCAGCGGGACCGACCAGACCTTCGGATTTGACACGGCGGTGATGATTGCGACGGAAGCGATCGATCGCATCCACACGACGGCAGATTCGCACAATCGCGTGATCGTGGTGGAAGTGATGGGGCGCGATGCGGGATGGATCGCTTACGCGGCGGGCACGGCGGGCGGGGCGCACGTGGTTTTGGTGCCCGAGCAGGAGATCGATCTGGACCATGTATGCGCGCTGCTGAAGTACAACTACGATCACGGCAAGCACTACGGGGTGGTGGTGGTGGCCGAGGGCTGCCATCTGCCGGAAAAGGGGCAGGTGGTCGACGAAGGCGCGAAGGTGGACTCATTCGGGCATGCGCGGCTGTCGGGGATCGGCGAAGCGCTTGCGGAGCTGATTGAGAAGAACACAGGCTTTGAGACGCGCTCAGTGAACCTCGGCCACACACAGCGCGGCGGGGTTCCGACAGCGTACGACCGGGTGCTGGGGCAGCGCTATGGGCTGCACGCGATCGACATGGTGCACGAAGGTAAGTGGGGACGGATTGCTGTGCTCAAGGGGCTGGACATCACGGACATCACGATCAAGGAAGCAATCGCGACGAATCGGAAGCTGGATCAGCGGTTCTTCGATGTGATCAAGGATCTGGAAGCGAAGGTGTAAAGCGTCGGCCTGGTTTGTTTGAGCTGAAAGCCACCCTCCTGTTGCGCATGACGGATTACAGCATTGCCGCGAAGACAACCTTGGACAGCCACGCTGTGACGAGGAGGATGATTGGAACCGCAGGCACGGCGCGAACGATTGCGATTCCAGAGATTCGGGTGCAGGCAGTGAACAGGGTCAGGATCGTATAAGAGGTCGCGACGACGGAGACCAGCCCGGTCACCTCGGGGTTAGAGATTCCGAGGACCCCGGATAATAGCAAAAGGATGGCGGTCGGAACCAGGGATATCCCCGCGATAAAGACGTCGCTTTCGATGGTTCCTCCTGTGGCGCGAAAAACCTTCCGGGCCAGGAAGCCAGCGCCGGCTAGCGCTGCGGTGGGCACAAAGCCGAAAAGCAGAATCTTGAGAATAACCGCAATCCCGGGGCCACCCGCCCAGTGGGGCAGCATCCTGTAAATGCCAAAGACAGCACAAAGGTCAAACAGGACTGCAAAGGCGAACCCAACCCCCAAAACTTCTTGCTTTGTGAGCCTCTCGTAGTTAGGAAACAGGTTCTCGACGGGGTTCAGAAACGCGGCCAGAAGAACCCTCCATGCCTGAACAGCGAGGCCATTGAGCCTATCGCCTTGTCCGGCGGATTCCGGTTTCGCTTCCGAGGTGGCAGTTCCGCAATTGCCGCAGAAAACACCCCCTGGGTTAAGCGGTTGGCCGCACTTAGGACAGTTCATTTATCACCTCGTAATGCGATTGGCTGAACAACCGCCGCCGCACGATACAGTTACGAATGGCAGAAAGCAGCGGAGCGTACACCCCACGAAAATGAGCACGGAGCCGATTGACTTTTGACTTGTCATGGGTTCTCCGTATGATTGGCGACTTAGTTGGTTGCGGGGGAGGGTAGACAGAGAGTTTGTGAGGGGCTGCTCCAATTGTCAAGCACTATTTGGCGAGCACGACTATACACCTGCAAGTTGCCTGTCGCCGTTCCACCGGGAATGATGGATGACATGTGGCTGGATCATCATTCGATACCTGGTCACAATTCGTCGCCATGAATGGTGAAAGACTATAGCAGTTGAGGTCGGATATCTTTTTCTCGCAAAGGGTGCCGCACAGAATGGCTGTGGAGTATCGACCGTACAAACCGGAGGATTTTGAGGCGGTGTATGCGCTGGAGGAGGCTTGCTTTCGTCCGCCTTTCCAGTTTGGGCGAAAGTATATGCGGAGCCTGATGAGGCGCGAGAACGCATGCAAGTGGATCGCGGAGGATGAGGGAGCGATTGCGGGGTTCTCGATTGTGCATTGGGAGCAAAAGCGAGGCGGGTTGATCGCCTACCTCGAAACGCTGGAAGTGAGTCCGGAGTTGCGCGGGAGGGGGACGGGCGGCGAGTTGCTTCGGCGGTGCGAGGAGTCGGCCCGAGCGGCGGGGGCGGAGTCGGTGTGGCTTCATGTGGACGCGGAGAACGCGGCTGCTATCGGCCTCTATCGGGCGCATGGATTTGAGCGGCAAGGGCGAGTGGAGGGGTATTATCCCGAAGGACGCACGGCGGAGGTGTATGCGAAGAGGCTGGCGGCGCCGTAGGGCACAGGGTTGAATGGGACGGTGGATTGCGGAAAGGCAGTAAACTTTAAGAAAACCCATGTCCATCAGCAATCCAAACATTCCGAAGTCGATTCAGGCTCTGCGAAATTACAACCTCACAATGCTGCAGCACGATCTGGTTGCCGGCGTAACTGTCGGCCTGGTGGCATTGCCGCTGGCCATGGCGTTTGGGATTGCGTCGGGCGTGACTCCGCAGGCGGGCCTGTATACGGCGGTGGTGGCGGGGTTCCTGATTTCGGCGCTGGGCGGGTCAAGGACGCAGATCGGCGGGCCGACCGGGGCGTTTGTGGTGATTGTGGCCGGGATTGTGGCGCGGTTTGGGATGAGCGGGCTGGCCATGGTGACGGCAATGGCCGGCGTCTTGCTGCTCTTGATGGGATTGACCGGTCTGGGCGCAGCGGTGAAGTTCATTCCGCGGATGGTGGTGATCGGGTTTACGAATGGGATCGCGATTCTGATCGCGTCGACGCAGATCAAGGACTTTTTCGGCTTGAAGACCGGCGCTGTGCCGAGCGAATTTCTGCCAAGAATGAAGATGCTGGCGGCGGCGGGAGAGACGATAAACTGGGCAGCGCTCGGGCTGGGCGTGGGAGCGCTGGCGGTCCTGTTGCTGCTGCCGAAGTTGACCAAACACGTGCCACCGTCGATTGTGGCGCTGCTGCTGTGCACAAGCGTGGCGGTGGTGTTTCATCTGCCGGTAGAGACCATTGGAACGAAGTTTGGCGGGATTCCGCGCGGGCTGCCGCCGTTTGCGATTCCTGATTTTCATTCCGAGCACATTCTGCCGCTGATTCCATCGGCGTTTACGGTGGCGCTGCTGGCGGCGCTGGAGAGCATGCTATCTGCGGTGGTTGCGGACGGGATGACGGGCGACCGGCACAACCCGAATGTGGAACTTGCAGCGCAGGGAATTGCGAATATACTGTCGCCCCTGTTCGGCGGGATTCCGGCGACGGGGGCGATTGCGCGGACAGCGACGAACATTCGCTCGGGGGCCCGGTCGCCTATCGCGGGGATGGTGCACGCACTCATGCTGTTGCTGATCCTGATGGTTGCTGCGCCGCTGGCTAGCTACATTCCGCTTGCAGCACTGGCGGCGATTCTGTTTGTGGTGGCGTATCGGATGGGCGAGTGGAACGAAATTGGCGGAATTCTGCGACTGGACTTCACCGCGATCTCGGTGTGGGTGGTGACTTTCGGGCTTACGGTGTTCGCCGATCTGACGGTGGCGGTAGCAGTGGGTATGAGCCTGGCGGCGCTGCTCTATATCTATCGCGTGGCGGATACGACGACCGTGACGCCGGTGACGGACGATTACATTCGCGATGGGCTGCCGCACGTTTTGCAGGGGCGGATCATCCCGCCGTATGTAACGCTGCTGCGGATTCATGGGCCGTTCTTGTTTGGGACGACAGAAAAGCTGGTGGAGGCGTCGGCCAATCTGGAGGCGTTCTCGCCGGTGGTGATATTGCGGCTGCGAAACATGACGGCGATTGACGCGACGGGAATCCACGCGATCGAAAGCTTTGCACAGCGGCTGCACGAATCGGGGCGGACGATGCTGTTGTGCGGCGCGATGCAGCAGCCATCGAAGCTGCTGATGGGCAGCCGGTTTGTGGAGCATGTGGGCAGGGAAAACATCATGCCGAATATACAGGCGGCGCTCGACCGGGCGAAGAGGATTTACGAGAAGCGGCACGCGGCGATGGCGAGCTGAAGAACAGCCTCTTGGATAAATAACGATCTGTTTGACGAGCTGCAATCGTGTCTGAAAGTTGCTCAATACCTGACAGGACCCAACCGGTTAACAGAAAGCGGGCAGACCGCAGCTCTGCTAGAATCCTGCCCATCGCCAACCTTGCGATTTTCCCCAATCCAGAAGGTGAGCAATGACGACAACCTACGCCGCCCATCCAGGCAGACTCAAGCGCCTCGTCAGCCCCGGCGGTTTGATCGACAAATACTTCTACCTTTTCATGTCTCTGCTGGTGACGACGGTCGTAGTCTCAGCGTTCAGCCGCAGCATCGATCACGGCCTGCTGCACCCGGCCTTCGATCCTCCAGTGTTGCTTTGGGTGCATGGGATCGTATTTTTTGCCTGGATTTTGTTCTTTGTACTTCAGTCGGCACTCGTAAGGGTGCACAGGGTGAAGCTGCACATGCTGCTGGGCTGGTACTTTGCCGGGCTGGGGGCGATGATTCCCGTGCTCGGCATCTCGATTACCCGGGTGATTTACAGGATTTATATTTCTCAATTGCACGTTAACGTGAATGAGCTCACGGCTTTTTCAATTACTCAGTGGCTCGACATGGTGGGTTTCACGGTTGCGTTCGGGCTTGCCATCTTGTTGCGCAAGCGGCCTGAGTACCACCGCAGGCTGGTGCTGCTGGCTGCCTGCACTTTGACGGCGGCGGCCTTCGGGCGTCTGCCGCACTCGCACAATCCCTATCTCAGGTTTTATCTCGGAGTCGATGGCCTGATTCTGCTCGGTGTGCTCCGCGATCTCCTCATCAACCGCCGGGTTCACCCAGCTTACGCATGGTTCGTTCCTTCGTTGGTCTTGCTGCAGCTTGGAGCCGTTTTCATTTGGCAAAACAGGCCCGAATGGTGGCTCAGGATTGGGCGCGCATTCATCGGGCAGACTGGCTGATTTGCCCCGGCAGCTTTTGGCTTCTCGTCTCAAGCCTCGAACGGAAGAGTTTCTGAGCAAGCTGCGAAACCGTGCCCTTTCAAAACAGGAATTTCGAAACCAGCATTCAGTAACGCCAGCTGGTGAGGTCGGCGCCGGGTGGGGCGGTCTTCTGGATCTGGTCGAGAATCTTGGGCAGGTACTGGAAGTCGTAGTGGAGGCGCGAGTAGGCGTTGGGCAGGTTGGGATCGCCGTTCCAGCAGTGCTCGGCGCGGGGACCGTAGGTGACTTCGCCACCATAGGGTGGGTTTGTGGTGGAGTCGAGAAAGTCCTGCATGCGGTAGACGGCGTCGTTGAGGAAGTACGTGTCGTCGGAGCCGACGTAGATATGGATTTTGCCGGCGAGCTGCGGGCCGAGTGTGGCCCAGTCGCGCTCGAGGATGGCTTCGAGATCGTAGTGCTGATGCCAGTAGTTGGCGACGGTGGGGTCGATATCGCCGGTGTGTTTGTCGAAGATTTGTGCGGGGTAACCATCGGGGCCGACGGGACCGTAGACAGCCTGCCAGATGTCAAACTGTTCGCCGGAACGGCCGTGATCGCCGAGGGCGAGCTCGTAGGCATTGTTGTCTTCCCAGGTGATGAAGGTGTGGCCAAGATAGTCGCGCATGGCGGGCTGGGATACGCGTTTGTGCGCTCCCTCGAGGTAGAAGGCGTTCTTGTCGTGGTAGAGATCGACGTTCATGAATTCGTGGAAGTCGACGGGGTCGGGGCAGGCAACGAACGCGCCGTTGTAGTGCGTGGGATAGAAGACCTGGACGGCGAGGGCCTCCCATCCGCCGGTCGAGCCACCATAGGTGAAGCGCGCCCAGCCCTGGCCGATGGCGCGGAACTGCTTTTCGACGGCGGGGATCAGCTCGGTTTCAATGGCGGTGCCGTAGGGGCCGACGTTGGCGGAGTCGACGGCGTACGAGTCGTCGTAGAAGGGGTTGGCGTGCTGAATCTGCAGGACGAGATAGCGGGGGAAGCCGGGGGCGATCCATTTCTGATAAAAGGCGTAGGCCTCCTGCTGCTGGATGCGGTTATAGCCGGCGAGGTGGAAGCGCTCGCTGTAGTCGGGCTTGAGATTGGGGTCGGGCGGCGTGGTGCGGAAGTCGTCGAAGGCGTCGGGGAAGTGGCCGTGGTTGATCATGAGGGGGAAATGGGCGTTGGGGTGATCGTCGAATCCTTCAGGGACGAGGACGATGGCAGAGAGAAAGATGGGGCGGCCCCAGAACTTGGTGAGGACATCGCTCTGAATACGGAGATGGCGGACGTATTTGGTGTCGGCGGGGGTGGGGATGGGGGGAATGACTTGATCAAGCGAGATCGGAATGGGCGCGCCACCTGGGGCGACGTGAAGCTTGACGGCTTTGGAGTAGAGATTGCCGGGCGAAGAGTTCCAATGCTGGCCTTCGCCCTGGTCCATGTGGAGCTTTACGACCTTTTCATCTGCCCGGTGGAAGGTCTCGTACCGGTTGAGGACGGCCTGAACGAAATAGTCGCCGGCTGGAACTTGATTGAGGCTGCGGATGGGGTAGCCGAAGGCGGAGCTGTCGACAGTGACTGGCTGGCCTGGCTGCCATCCGTCGACGTTCATGCCGAAGACAATCTGGGTGCGAGGCGAGTCGTCGATCTGATTGCGGGGCTCGTCGCTGGAGTCGGTGGAGAGGACGAGCAGCAGGCGGCCATCCATCGGGGCCGCGCTGGCTTCCTTAGGGAAGGTGACGGTGAAGGACTGCGCCGCAACGAAGATGGGCAATGCGAGAAAGAGGGCCAGGGCTGTGCGCTTCATGCTGGCTACTATACAAGCGCAGGGCCCTTCTTTTGCACCGGTGCGGCCTGATCGTCTTCGCGGCGTGCGGACGCAGGCATGGGAGCGGGAACTGGCGCGGCGCGGAAGAGACCGACTGCAACCGTGGCAAGGAAGAGCAGAAGGCCGAGCGCGACGGCACCGGAAGTGTCAAGCAGAACGTCACTGAAGCAGCCGTTTCGATTGGGCAAGAAGGTCTGGTGGAATTCGTCGGCGCCGGCGACGAGGAATGTGGCGGCTATGGCCAGGCCGTGGGCGGAGAGGCGGTCACCGAGGCGGCGGGCCGGTTGGCGCTGAATCAAGCGGAAGGCGCGAAAGCATACGAGCGAGAAAAGGCCGTAGCCCACGAAGTGGCCGGTTTTGCGGATGGCGAAGTGGACGGGCTCCCAGTAGGCGAGCCGATCGAAGCCAAAGAGCGCCTCGGCGATGCGGCGGAGAGGAGCGCTGGTGTGATCTGCGCCGCCCCATGGAGTGGATTCAAGAGCGAAGACAAGCAAGCAGGCGAGAACGGGCAGCCATGCGGTGAGCCAGTGGCGGGTTTGGTGAGGAACGGACTGAGGCGGGGCATGAAAAGTCATTGGGGAAGAGAACATGGATCTCGGCTCCGGGAAGTGATTTCGAGGGGCATCGTGTGCACCTCGACCTGAACCGAACACACTTCGGGCCAGATAGGAGCTATTTCGGATGAGAAGGGCTCAAGCTTGAGGATTTGCGGAAAGGATTGAAGGGAGGGGAGTTAGGTTGTACGGGAGTGAGACAGGGGCACGAGGGTCCAGGGTTCAGGGTCCAGGGTTTAGGGTCCGGGACTGCACGGTGTTGCGCAGGTTACGGGCGACGGTTTCCCACCCATTTCGGATTGTTCTTTGATGGGCCGCTAAATGGATGGGGCATGGAGGGTGAGCGATATTGGGCCGGACCAGTCAGGCGCTACTTGTTGTCGGCGAGAGTGCTTTTGATGAACGCGGCGACGCGGTCGTGGAGTTGCTTGAGGGATTCGTCGCGGACGTAGACCATGTGGCCCGACTCATACCAGTCGTACTCGATGTTTTTGGCGAGAGACTGAGGGATGGGCAGGTGCTTTTCCTCGTACTGGGCGGCGAAGAAAGGGCGTGGCGAGATCGTAGTAGCCGCCGTTGACCATGACCTTGAGGCGGGGATTGGTCTTGAGGGCTTCGGCGAGGTCGTTTGCGACATTGGTGCTGGAGGTGTTGCCATCGTGCTTCTCGTCCCAATGCGTGCCGCCGAAGAGGGCTCGGGGCAGGTAGGTCTGGCCTTCGCCGTATTTGAGCTCGCGGCGGACGTAGTCGTTGAAGAGCGAGACGTAGGCCGAGGAGATGGCGGAGGACTGCGGATCGTAATCCGCGCCCTCGCTGAGTGGATCGAGGGTGGGGCCGGAGAAGCGCGTATCGAGGCGGCCGGTGGTGAGGTTCTGGTCGTCCTGAAGGGTTTTGGTGAACTCGCCGCCTGAGACGCGCAGGTTGGCCTTGAGCAGTAGGCGACGGGAAGGCCGGAGTAGTCGTGGAGCTTCTCGGCGACGGCTTGTTTTTCAGCATCGGAGAGGTCGGTGCCGAGGGCCAGAGCGTGAGAGTAGGGGCCCATCGCGTAGTCTTCCACTTCCTTCAGAAAGGGTTCGAGTGCGGCCGGCTGTGGGTTGGGGCGCTTCTTGTGGTACCAGGCGGTGGCGGCATAGGTGGGAAGGGCGAGAACGTAGGGCAGGTCAACGCCGGGATTCGCGGCGGGCTCGTCGATGTCGGTGGTGAAGTTGAAGATCTGCGAGAGCAGGATGACGCCGTTCAGATCGACGCTCATGTTGTTCTGGAGGATGTCAGCGAGGACGGCGGAGCGGGTGGTGCCGTAGCTCTCGCCGAAGAGGAACTTGGGCGAGTTCCAGCGGTTGTACTTGGTGATGAAGCGGACAATGAAGCGGGCGAAGGCGTTGGCGTCTTCGTCGATGCCCCAGAAGGCCTTGCCGGGGTCTTTGCCGATGAGGCGGCCAAAGCCGGTGCCAGGCATGTCAATGAAAACGAGGTCGCTGGTGTCGAGGAGGGATTAGGGGTTGTCGACGAGCTTGTAGGGCGCGGCGGGCAGATGCTGGTCGCCTTCAGTGACTACATGCTTGGGGCCGAGTGAGCCCATATGAAGCCAAACCGAGGCTGGCCCGGGCCGCCGTTATAGAAGAAGGTGATGGGGCGATCTTCAGCCTTCGCATCTTTCTTAAAGTAAGCGACGTAAGAAATACGTGCTGTGGGGATTGCATCCTTTGGCTCTTTGGGTTCTTCCAGGGCAAGCTCGCTGCCGGGAAGGGGCTTGCCATCGAGTCCGAGCTGGGCGTCGTCGGAGTTAGTGGAGGCGACGGTGAGGACTCCGACGACGGCTGTGTAGGCGATGTTTTGGCCAGCGACTTCAACGGTGCCTTGAGTCGTGGAGTCCGCGTAAATGGCTTTTTCGACGGCTTTGTCCTTTTCAGTTTGCGCGGCGGCCTTGTCGTCCTTTTTGTCATCCTTCTTGTCCTGGGCGATGGAGAAGGCGGGCACGAGCATGAAGAAAGCGGTTGCAGAGGCTGCTGCAAGGCGGGGAGTAAAGCGCATTGGGTGGTCTCCAAGGGTGGGGATTGAGCGAAGAGACAGTATAGTGCCGAGGCGCGGGGGCTGGCTTGGCCATCGATTCAAGAGGTACGGGGCCCGAGTGTTGCACGGTCCGCTATTTTGCTGGTTTATCGAACGGCTGTTTGTCGGTGATCCTGGGACGAGTTTCTGCTTGGAGCTGCTTCGATACCATCTCAACTTCGCGAAAGACGCGGAGGAGGTTGCCGCCGAGGATCTTGCGGCAGTCCTCGGCCGAGTAGCCACGAGCCATGAGGGCCGCGGTGATCTTTGGGCAGATCGGCGGGTGAGTCGAGGCCCTCGGGGAGCTGGCCGCTGACGCCGTCGAAGTCGGAGCCGAGGCCAACATGGTCGACACCGGCCACCTTGGCGATGTGGTCGATGTGATCGATGAGCATGGAGAGCGGAGGACGGGGAATGCGATCGATGTAGCTGCGCGTGGATCTTGTCTTCGTCGGCGGATTTGAATTCTCGGCCTTCGGCCTTTGCCTTATCTTTGGCCTCGGCGATGGCCTTTTTGACCTCGGGCTTCTGTGCCTTCAGCGCGTCCCAGTAGGCCTGCGAGACGAAACCGGAGAAGAAGTTGACCTGAACAACGCCGCCTTTTGAATTGGGACCGCCGCCGTAGGTGGCCACGGCGCGAATCATATCGTCGGTCATGTTGCGCGGTGCGTTGCACAAAGCGCGCGCGCCGGAGTGGGAGGCAATGACGGGAGCGCGGCTGATACGGAGCGTGCGATAAAAGGTGGCGTCGGAGACGTGGGAGATGTCGACCATCATGCCGAGGCGGTTCATCTCGTAGACAACGTCTTTGCCAAATTCCGTGAGGCCCTCTTTGGTGTGAGGGATGGAGGTGTCGTCGATGTCGCCGGAGCTGTCGGCCCAGTCGTTGGAGTTGGACCAGGTGAGCGTCATGTAGCGAACGCCGAGAGCGTAGTACTGGCGGAGCAGGGCGAGGGAGTTTTCGATGGAGTGGCCCCCCTCGATTCCCATGAGCGCGGCGAATTTGTGGTTGCGATGGGCCTCTTCAATGCCTTCGGGAGAGGTGACGAACTGGATCTGATCGGGGTGGCGCGCGACCTGTTGCTTGACGGAGTCGATGAGCTCAAGGGTGCGACGGGCGTATTGTCCTTTGTATAGCTTGGGCTCGACCCAGATGGAAAAGAACTCAGCGCCGAGATTGCCCTTGTGGATGGAGTCGAGATTGAGATTGCCGCCGTTGAGCGGATCGGCGAGATCAAAGTGCTCGTCGAGAAAGCGCTGAGGTGTGTCGGCATGAGTATCGATGACGAGGGCGGAATGGTGGACTGCTTCGGGGCTTTGCGTTTTGGAGGGCATATTGGCGGGTGGGGCGTTCTGGGTCTGGGCGATGAGCAAAGGGGACGCGAGAAGCAGAAGAGCGAAAGCGGCGCGGGCGGTCATAGGCTTGGGGAAAGTGTATAACGCGGCAGCAATGCAGCAGTGAAGAGGTGAAGAAGTGCGGCAGTGAAAAAAGTGAAGGGCGTAGGAGCTCGATGCGAAGGCAGGCCGGGCCAGTTGGGACGGGCCCGGTGCGTGGGGTTGAAGGGATAATCTACTTCTTGTTCTTGTTGGCGGCTTGCGCGGCTTGTTTGAGTTCATTGTTGGCCTGGTCGAGAAGGTCCTTGGCCTTGGCGGCGTGACCTTGCATGTCCCACTCGTTGGCCTGCTGAGCGGCGATGATCTTCTGATAGGCCTGTTCGGAGAGTCGTTGAGCGGCGGCCAGGTTGGGGTGCCGACCAGCGTTGACATTCTGGGCAGGTTGAGCGAGCGAAACGCCAATAGTGGTGATGCCAAGGCCAAGAATGCACACGGCAAGGGACTTGCGCAGATTCATGTGATTTCCTCCGCTAAGAAAACTACGCTCGGGATACAAAGAGGGTCAAGCGGAAATTGGGTGACCAGATTGGTTCTTTCGGGTCACGGTAAGCGTCATGGGATTGGGGGCGCAAGCTGCCTTAAATCCGGCCCGGAAAGCGCAGGCGACGCGCGCCCGTTGGGCGCGCCTGTGGCTCGCGATGTCGGAGTCGATGGGCTCCCTGATAAGCGGACGGAGAGCTAGAGTTGCGCGTATCGCGAGATCCTGTTGGATTGATCGGGAGCCCGGCTGGGCCATGCTAATCCGAGTTTGGGCTGGTGTCGAGAGGAATGGGGGCTGCGGCAGGGGTGGGCCGTGTCTGAATCTTCAGTTCGTGCCACTTGGATGAACAGAAGCGGCGACGACTGTAAACGGAAAGATTGCAATGTTTTGAGTTCCGAGCATCAGGGCGTACTCTCCGGGCTCGAGGGTCGACTGAGGACGAATCAGCCAGACCTGCGGGTCTGGATGGGATACATCGGCCGAGATGAGATCGGTCTTGTTCGCATCGACCATCTTGGAGTTCCCGACCACGGGATAAGCGATCATTCTGCCGCCGTCGAGCTCGCGCGCATCCTTTTTGGGATGCAGCCTGACCAGCACGGGAGCGCCGGGGATCGACACGAAGTGACAAAGGCAGATGATGGGCCGGCCGGCCTCTACCTGAGCGGAAGCATGCTCGCCCTCGTATTCCGCTACGATTTTGACAGGAACGATTCCGTAGGAGAGCGACGCTGCGATTCCATGTGCGGCTTTGGTTTTAGAGGGTGATTGATTCGTAACCGCCGTCCACTGGGCGCCCTGGATGAAGACCCCTGCTCGATCAAGCGGGTAGTCCGCGGTTAGCCCTGAGCTGGTCCCAGGCGCCGGAAGTTTCTCCCTCTCGACGTCGACAACAGGGGATTGACTCGGCTCGGCGGCGCTGCCTTGCGCCGGCTGATTCTGGGCATGAACGTTGGAAAAGAGAGATGAGGCGGCGAGGATGAGGCCTAAAACTAAAAGAGTTCTCCGCATTGCTTTCCTCGACGGTGAACGTGATCCCGGGAATGGCATTCATCTGCGCAAAGAAGGCGCAGCGCTGAGCGGTCACGGTGTCACGCAGACGGCCACGGATGCCCGCTTGTATTCCGTTTTCAGGTTGGAGAAAGCGTACTACTGGCATCCGGAAAGATCAAGGTGTGGGTGAACGGCAAGTTAGGAGTTACCTTGGGAATCACCGATTGGAGCGCTGGGAGCGTGGGCCGGCTGCGCGAGCACTCTGACCTTCGACAAAATGACGGTGCGGCAGGCGGGGTTTGTGCCGGTGTGCTAGGCCCTACGCTTCAGAATTTCTCCTTCGGCTGAATTTGCCGCAGTCGACTTCCTGAAAGGTTCCGGGTGCGGCACTATCGATTGCTGCGATGATCTTCGGAAGGTTCTCTTTGAGGATGGGCAACTGAATGGCGGAGAGGGCAACGATGGCCAGTCCCCTCCCAATTAGATTCTGCTCGAAGTAGAGTGTTTGGTCGCCGGTGAGGAGAACATCGAAACCGTGGTCCTCCGCTGCGCTGAGGAGTTCGCCGTTCTGGAGTCCTGCCCAGCCCATGTAGGTGACAGTGATGATTTCGTGGGGCGCCAAGAGATTGCGCAGGGCGTGGTCCAGGTTTTCGTCGAGCAGGACTTTCACTGAAGGCCGTGTCCTCGCTGAGTGTGGGCAAATTCAATCAGGCGCTTGATCTGGTCGACGGACAGTGCGGGAAAGCCCTCGCGCAGCTCATCGATGGTCTCACCGAGGTCGTAGCTGCCTACAATGGCGTCGGGCAGGATGCGCGTGCCGCGCACTACGGGCCTTCCGGAGACCTTGCCAGGGACTCGTTCGATCAGCTCGCAGGCGGTCCAGTCGATCTCGATTTCGGTTTCGGCGTTTGCCATGGATCGGCTCCCTCCCCCATCGTAATCCAATCCGAAATGCATGAACAGAGCCAGTAAGGGCCATAAACATCGGATCAAGAAGCTGACGAACGTTCCCGCAGGCGAAGGGCAGTACCGGCTGCGCTCGGGGAGATTCCGCTTTCGCTATGATGTTGCGGGGCGTGAGGTGGTGCTGCTGTATTGCGGGCTGCGGCGGGAAGATACGTATTGATTGGAATCCCAGGACTCATCGGCGAGATCTGGCCCCCCACGACGGGATTAGTCCGCCAGACGTGAGTTGGGGAATTATTTGAAATCTCGCTCGCTGGTGATCTTCCAGAGCCCGTCCGCTCTTGTTAGTGTTAACTCAGAAGGCGTCAAGCGCTCTGCAACTCCTCCGTTCTCCATTGTTACCACTTGCTTCACAAGCCTAATTGTCACTCTGTCTGCGGTCTCTTCTTCGTATGCCAAATTCTTGATCTTAAATAATGACACTCGATCAATGTGTGCGTTGAACCAGGCACTCCAATAGTCGCGTATGAATGTATTCGAAACATTCTGACTCAAGAAAAAACGATCGACCTGTTTAGCATAGCAATTTGAGATCGCTGTTGGGTCGTTCGATTGGTAGGCGGATGCCCAGTTCTGGAGAGTCTGATCGATTTGCTCGTGGGCCGCATCCGTCGCTGTTCCAGTATCTGCCTGTACTGAGGCTGCATTCGAACCTGCATTCTCGATTGGTGCGTCAGCTTGGCTAGCTTCAAGGGCTGTGCTGGCTGGCGGGTTTTGGGTCTGGTAGGCCGAGGGCTTGGAGGTTTCTGAGACGGATGGTGATTGATCGTAATGGTAGGGCGACACGTCTGAGAATTGAAAGACAAAGTCAGGGGATGCCACTTTTCCATCGAGAGTGATGCTGCTTTCCTTAATGCAATCGCCATCTGTTCCTGGAAAGAATCTTCCCGAGAAGGTTGCGAGTTGTCCGGGCTTCATCGCGGACGCTGTTTGAAATACAGATGTGCCTGGTTCAATCAAGGTGTGATCCTCGAAGTCAGAAATGGAATTGTTCCAAGTGGTGACCACCACATCGGGTGCTATCGAGACGGCCAGCACGCCTTTGCCGTCGCTGTTCGAATCGATGGTCTTTACGGTTCCGACCCAGTCGTGCACTTGGAGAGACGGCATCGCCGCACAAATCGCCCTGTCCCTCGAGCTCTTGACTCCGCCCTTTTGCATGTCGTTTTGAGTTCCTCGTGCTTCGTCTTGAGCGCCGGTCACGATCCTGACGAGGCTTGCTTCGGAACTCGGCAGAACCGAGGACAGGTTCTGTTGTGCCTGCTCCTCCTGCACGACCTTATTGCCGCCAGGAGGCGTACGGTTGGCAAGGATGACAATGGCCACCACGATGGGAAGCGCCACCAGTGCCCCAAAAAAGATTTTGGGCCATCTGTTGTTGGAGCGCTGGGATGCTTCCTCAGTTAATGCCGCAGGCGCGGGAGCGGATAATGCTGCGCCGCACTCGGGGCAAAACCGCGTGTTGATTTGCAGCTTAGCGCCGCAGCTATGACAAAAGGTGGCCATGACCAAACCTTCATTTTGAATTTGCCAACTATCGTACATTGCTTGGGACTATTTTGCTGCACGACCCAAGACCTCTTGTCCACCTTCCCACCGGCAGGCGGCAATTCCTTCTCCTGGATTCGGAATCTGGTTTTCCTCAGCTGAGCGGGATTTCAACCGACGGTTTGATGGATCTAGCTGGTGGGCAGGACGACTAGAATCGTAATCAATCATGGCTGAATTTACGCATCTGCATTTGCATACGGAGTACTCGCTGCTGGATGGGGCTTGCGACGTTACCAAGCTGGTGGACCGGGTGGCGGCGCTGGGGCAGAAGTCCGTGGCGATGACGGACCACGGGAATATTTATGGGGCGGTGCACTTTTTCGATGCGGCCAAGGCCAAGGGCGTCAAGCCGATTCTGGGGTGCGAGCTTTACATCTCGCAAGAACGAGGATCATCGCGCGCCGGGCGAGGGCGACGAGAACAACCACCTGCTGGTGCTGGCGGAGAACGAAGAGGGGTACCGGAACCTGATCCGGATTACTTCGGAGGCTTCGCTGCATGGGTTCTACCGCAAGCCGCGCGTGAGCAAGAAGTACCTGGCGGAACATGCGAAGGGGCTGATTGGGTTTTCAGGCTGCCTGAGCGGGGAGCTGTGCGAGGAGCTGGTGGCGGGGCGCTACGAGAAGGCGCGAGCGCGTGGCGGCAGCAGTATGAGGATATCTTCGGCAAGGGGAATTTCTTTCTTGAGATTCAGGACCAGGGGCTGGAGGACGAGAAGAAGATTCATGAGGCGCTGTTCCGGCTGGAGCGGGAGCTGGGGATTCCGCTGGTGGCGACGAACGACTCGCATTATCTGTGCGGGGAGGACTCGCATGCGCACGACGTGATGCTGTGCGTGCAGACGGGCGCGAAGGTTCACGACAAGGAGCGGTTCCGGTTCGACAGCGACCAGTTTTTTGTGAAGAGCGCGGACGAGATGGGGCGGCTGTTCAAGGATGCGCCGGAGGTGCTGACGCGGACGAAGGAGATTGCCGAGCGCTGCAATCTGAAGCTGACCAAGGTGGACAATCCGTTTCCGGAGTTTGCGGTGCCGGAGGGGCACACGATCGACAGCTACTTTGAGGAGGTTTGCCGGCGAGGGTTGAAGAAGCGGCTGGAGACGGCGGTGCGGCAGCTGGAGCTGCGCGGGGTGCGCCGGGCGCGAGCCGCATGAGTACGAGGCGCGGCTGGAACTACGAGATCGGCATCATCAAGCAGATGAAGTACTCGGGGTACTTCCTGATTGTGTGGGACTTCATCAAGTATGCGCGGGACAATGGGATTCCGGTGGGGCCGGGGCGCGGGTCGGCGACGGGGTCGCTGGTGGCGTATGCGATGGAGATCACCAATATCGACCCGCTGCAGAATGGGCTGCTGTTTGAGCGGTTTCTGAATCCGGAGCGCGTGTACGATGCCGGATATCGACGTGGACTTTTGCAAGAACCGGCGCGGCGAGGTGATCGACTATGTGACGCGGAAGTATGGGCGCGAGCAGGTGGCGCAGATCATCACGTTCAACACCATGGCGGCGAAGGCGGCGATCAAGGATTGCGGGCGCGCGCTGGATATGCCGTATGGCGACGTGGACCGGATTGCGAAGCTGGTTCCGGCGACGGTGGGCATGACGCTGGACAAGGCGCTGGAAGAAGTGCCGGAGCTGCGGAAGGCCTACGACAGCGACAAGACGGTGAATCGCGAGCTGATCGATACGGCGAAGAAGCTGGAGGGGCTGGTGCGCGGGCCGGGCGTGCACGCGTCGGCGGTGGTGATTGCGCCGCGGCCGCTGACGGAACTGGTGCCGCTGACCAAGACCAAGAACGACGAAATTGTGACCGCCTACGACATGAAGGCCGTCGAGAAGATGGGCCTGCTGAAGATGGACTTCCTGGGGCTGACGACGCTGACGGTGATCGACGATTGCCTGAAGCTGATCGAGCAGAGCCGCGGAGAGAAGCTGGACATTGAAACGATTCCGCCGGACGACGAGGAGACATTCAAGAAGGTGTTTCACACGGCGCTGACGTCGGGGGTGTTTCAGTTTGAGTCGAGCGGGATGCGGGACATTTTGCGGCGGTACAAGCCGGATCGCGTGGAGGAGCTGACGGCGTTGAATGCGCTGTACCGGCCGGGGCCGATGGACATGATCGACGACTTCATCGAGCGCAAGTGGGGCGGCGCAAGGTGGAGTACATGCTGCCGGAGCTTGAAGGGATCCTGAAGGAGACGCTGGGGGTGATCGTCTACCAGGAACAGGTGATGCAGATTGCCAACGTGCTGGCGAGCTACTCGCTGGGCGAGGCGGATCTGCTGCGGCGCGCGATGGGAAAGAAAGATCCCGAGGAGATGGCCGAGCAGCGCGACCGCTTCATGAGCGGCGCGGCGGCGCTGGGGCATCCGAAGGCGGTGGCCGAGCAGATCTTCGACCAGATGGAGAAGTTTTCCGGGTACGGATTCAACAAGTCGCACTCGGCGGCTTATGCGCTGGTGGCGTACCAGACGGCTTATTTGAAGACGCATTATCCGGTGGAGTTCATGGCGGCGCTGCTGACGTCGGAAACATCGAAGCCGGAGAGCGTGGTGAAGTATATCGGCGAGTGCAGGGAGATGGGCATCAAGGTGGAGCCGCCGGATGTGCAGATTTCCGGCGCGCAGTTTACGCCGCTGGTGACGGCGGAAGGTGAGGCGATCCGGTTTGGCCTGGCGGCGGTGAAGAATGTGGGCGGCAATGCGATCGAGTCGATTATGAAGGCGCGCAGCGGAGGTGGGCGGGCGGTTCAAGAGCTTCTGGGAGTTCTGCGAGAAGGTCGATCTGCGCGTGATGAACAAGCGGGTGATTGAGTCGCTGATCAAGGCCGGGGCGCTGGATTCGCTGGGCACGGCGCGGGCAGCTGATGGCCGCGGTGGACAAGGCGATGGAGCGCGCGCAGAAGGCGCAGAAGGATGCGGCGCAGGGACAGACCGGGCTGTTTGGGCTCTTCGACGAGGGACCGGCGAAGGCGCACGCGGCCGACGATTTGCCGAAGGTTGCGGATTGGGAAGAGGGCGAGCGGCTGGCGAATGAGAAAGAGGTGCTGGGGTTTTTTGTGTCGGGGCATCCGCTGGATAAGTATGCGGAGAAGCTGCGGAATCTGACGGGCGTGATTTCGACGGCGGAGGCGCTGGAGCGAAAGCCGCCGGAGAGGCGCTGGGGCGCGCAGGCGGACCCGGCGGATGAGATTCAGGTGGCGGGAATGATTATGGGCGTGCAGGTGCAGAAGAGCAGAAGGGACCAGAAGCTGTATGCGCAGGGGGCGCTGGAGGACGCGACGGGGAAGATTGAGCTGATCTGCTTTTCGCGGGACTACGAGCGGCTGGGCGAGCAGCTGAAGATGGAGGCGCCGGTGCTGGTGCGCGGCGTGCTGATGGGCGGAGACGATGCGGCGCCGAAGATTGCGGTGAGCCCGATCGAGGCGCTCGAAGAGGTGCAGGTGAAGCTGCCGACGGGAGTGCGGATCCGAGTGAACCTGGATCGGGCGACGGAGGAGATGCTTGCCGGGCTGAAGAGCGCGGCGGATGCCGCGCCGGGGCCGGGCAAGGTGATGCTGCATCTGGAAAAGAAGGGCGAGTATGCGGTGATGCTGGAGCCGGAGGGGATGAGCGTGGCGGCGGATCGCGGATGGGTGGAGCGGGTGGAAGAGCTGGTGGGCAAGGGGACGGTGCAGGCGGTGGGATAATGAGGATTGGTTTGGAAAGCATGTGCGACGTCAGTGGGTGCTTGACAAAGCGTGTGAATAACATAGAGTGCAAACGCCGCATGAATACATGGGTTTCGTGGCTTGGATACAATTAATACCTAATTAGTCAATACACTGAGTTACCTAAAATGTTTTGATGCAGGAGAGCCAGAATTGTCTTGACATCGCATGAGAGTGCGATCAAGATTGCGGCTGTCTGCGAACATCGCGGATCGCATTGTGTTGCTGCAGGACTGACCAGCGGCGCGGTCAACGTTGCTTCCCCCCCACATACACTCACCAGCAGCGATGGCGTCAAACGAAGGAGAAAAACAGTAGCCCACCCTGGCGCAATGTGCGCTGAGGGAGCGGGGCCGAGTTTAGAAACCGGGATGCCGCGGTGTGCAAACGCCGCGGCAACGGGAGAGCCCCGCCTGACGAAATGCGGGGTGTGGCGCGGTGAAGCGTGTCCAGAGAAAGGGACGGGTCATGAAAGAAATGATGAAGAAGCAAGTATTCTATCGGGTAATACACTTCAGCAAATTAGTCGTTGCAAGCTGCCCGGTTGCGTTCGCCATGTGCTTGCCGGCCGTCGCCCTGGGCGTTCAAGCCGATTCAAAGGACAGCGGCTCGGCTCAACTCCTGGCACAGGCTCCCGCACCAGCGGCGCCAGCGCCGAAAACACTACCAATCGTCAAGCAGCCGGTGGCCGCATCTCCCGAGCTTCTTAAGGAGTGGGCAAAGACAATGCATCACACACACGCACCCAAGGTAGGATGCTTCGAGTCTTCGTATCCCAGCACCCAATGGCAAGAAGTTCAATGCGCTCCACCGAACGGATGGCGGTCGATTCTGCCAGGGAAACGAAAGACGGAAAATGGCGGCCACGGGGAGCTTGGTCCTGTTTCCCTCCTGCTCAACAGTGACATTGTTGTTCAGGCCCCCTCGGGAGATTTGTTCAGTACTGTTGTTGGCAGTTTTCCTACGGTGAATGGTGTCACATCAGAATCAGACGCCAGTGGAATCTCGTCTGGCGCAAATGAATATTCGCTGCAGCTGAACACCAATAGCGCTCACACCACTGGTTGCGGTAGTTCCACGAACTGTGTCGCCTGGGTGCAGTTTGTGATGGCAACGAATACGCCGGTATCCCTCCCGCCATGCATCACTCCTCCATATAGCTGCCCATTAACGAGCCAGACGCAGGTCTTTATCGAGTATTGGTTATTCAACTACGGCACGGACACTGGCGGCGGGGGATTGGTCTCTGGCGAAGGATGGGAGCCCAACATCTGCCCGAGCGGCTTCATCGATAATGGTCCGGATTTTCTCGGGGGGGGTGGTGACGATTGTATTCAGAACAGCCCGGCGCACACGATCCCTTGGAACCCCCCAACAAACCTCGGCCAGTTACCGATTACCGATCTTGCTGACCTGTCATTGTCGGGCTCGGCGACAGCCGGTGGAAACGATGAGGCCACATTGACCTATAACGGTCTTGGTTATAATGCAACGGTCTCAGACAGCACTACCGATATCGCGAGCATCTGGAACCAGGCTGAATTCAATGTGGTGGGAAATGCCGGCTCCTCGGAAGCCGTATTTAACAGCCCTACACCGGCTACCGCTAACAACGGTTCTACCGTTGTTGTGCAGAGCGCAGTGACATACACGAATAGTTCGATGAGCGCGCCAACTTGTGTACAGAACGCTGGAACGACAGGCGAAACAAACAATCTCAACTTTGCGCCGGCTCCGGGTACCACCTCGCCGACATGCTGTGCCTACAAGGGAGGGACGCCGGGCATCCAGGGAGCGTCGCCGGGCATCCAGTTCGTGGAGAGCAATAATCCCAACGAGTGGGCGCTGTGCCCTGCTCCGATCACCTGGGGCGACCCGCACATCACCACCGTTGACGGAACGATCTACGACTTCCAGGGCGCTGGAGAGTACATCTCTCTCCAGGATCCTGATGGAACAGAAGTTCAGGTGCGCCAATCGCCCATTGCTGGCGCCGCTCCGGGGAACTGGGCCCCCGCCGCCGGAGCAAAGTACCAGAATGACGGGCTCAGCAGTTGCTTGAGCTCGAATACGGCCGTGGCCGCTCGCGTGGGTACACACCGCGTTACCTATGAGCCCAGCTTCGGCGTCCCCAACCCCACCGGTCTGCAACTTCGCATCGACGGCAAAATTGCCACGACGGGAGAGAATTTCGGCGATGGCGGCAGCGTTGAAACCACCTCCGACGGCATCGAAATTCATTTCCCCGACGGCAAATTCTTGAGCGTGTCGGGGTCCTTGCCCTATCTCACCCTTGATTTCTCAAGCCTCGGTGTTGTGAGCAAGAGCGCTGGAGCGTCAGAGAGTGGACTGGCGGGCTTTGTTCCCAATGCCAATTGGTTGCCCAGGCTCCCCAGCGGTGCAGCAGTGGGCGCCATGCCGGCCTCTCTGCATGCCCGCTACGTCACACTGAACCAAACGTTCGGCAATGCCTGGCGCGTGACAAAGAGCAAAAGCCTCTTCGACTATGCGCCGGGCACGTCAACGGCGACCTTTACCACTGCGGCCTGGCCCGTGGAGAATGCCAAATCGTGCACTGTTCCAACTCAGAAAGCGGCAGTACCGGTCACCGCGGCGGAAGCCGAAGAAGCCTGCAAGACCATTCGCGACGCAAACCTGCACTCAAGCTGCGTTTTCGACGTGCAGGCCACTGGCATCACCCACTTGGCCGACACCTACGCGGTAACCGAGCGTATCCACCTCAAACTGGCCGTCAAACCGATCCTCCTCAGGCCTGTCCTTGGCGACATGAAGTAACGACGCGGGCGCATAGGATCAAGGTGGTTCTCAAGGCAGTTGCCGTCGAGTAAAAATGGACGGTGCGGCGGTCGCTCTCGGGCGGCCGCCGTTTTTTTGGTGCGAAGCTGTGGTTGAGGGGCGGACCCATTACTTTCGTAAGCCGAGTGGGCTAAGAAATTACGATTGGGGATTCAGGTGGTGGGTTTGAGAGCCGATGGGATGAGGGAACACTAAGACGGCGGTGGGTTGAGCCGTGCCGGTGTTCCGACTTCGCTTTCGGAGAGCAAGATATGGCTGCAGAAGTAAGAGTCCGCTCATGGATTGGGTTGGGATGTGCGTTGATGCTGGCAAGTCTTGGCGGTGCGCAGCAGAGAGTTAACCGGATTGTCAGCCCAATTGACGAAGCGCGGGTGGTGACGCTGCAGGGGAATGTGCATCCGATGGCGCGTGGCGAGTTTGACCGCGGCGCTGTGAGCGGGGAGATGCAGCTGGAAAAGTTAGTGCTGGAGCTTGAGCCGTCGGCAGCGCAGCAGGCAGAACTTGACCAATTGGTGGAGGCGCAGCACGATCCGGGATCACCGCTTTACCAGCAGTGGTTGACGCCAGAGGAATATGGGACGCGATTCGGCGTGAGCCCAGGCGATTTGGCGAAGATTCTCGGCTGGCTCGCAGGACATGGTTTCAGGATTGATGAGGTTCCATTCGGCAGCCGTCTGGTGATTTTTTCGGGAACCGCCGAGCAGGTAGAGGAGACGTTTCACCCGGCGTTGCACCTGTACGACGTGGGCGGAGTGGAGCACGTAGCAAATGCGCTCGACCCGCAGATTCCGGCAGCGCTGGCCGGGGTGGTGGGGGGCGTGGTCTCGCTGCACGACTTCAGAAGGCAGAGCCAGAGCACGGCGCGGAGAGCGCTGAGGGCGGCATCGCCTGAGTACTCGACCGGAGGGTCGAATTATCTGTTTCCGGCGGACTGGGCAACGATCTACGACCTGAATTCCCTCTATGCCGGAGGCGTGACAGGCAAGGGTACGTCGATTGCAATTGTTGGCCGCAGCGACATCGTGTTGTCGGATGTGGCGCTGTTTCGCTCTACATCGGGACTGCCGGCGAATCAGCCAACGGTGGTGCTGGTGAGCACAGATCCGGGGTTGGTGGGCGGCGACCAGGACGAATCGACGCTGGACGTGGAGTGGAGCGGAGCGATTGCGCAGGGAGCGACGGTGAAGTTTGTGGTGGGCGCGTCGACGGGACGACGGATGGAGTGGACCTGTCGGCGCAGTACATTGTGAACCACACCACGGCACCGGTGGTGAGCACGAGTTACGGAAGCTGCGAACAGGATATGGGTACGACGGAGCTGGCGTTCTACAACGGGCTATGGCAACAGGCGGCGGCGGAGGGGATCTCGGCATTTGTGTCGTCGGGAGACTCAGGAGCAGCGGGCTGTTATGGCGGCTCGTCGACAACGGGAGCAGGAACCGGGGTCAATGGGCTGTGCAGTTCGCCGAACTCAACATGCGTGGGCGGGACTGAGTTTAAGGAGGGATCGAACAGCTCGGAGTATTGGTCGGCGACGAACAACAAGAGCACGGACGAGTCGGCCCTGGGCTACATTCCGGAAGAGGTGTGGAACGAGAGCGGCTCGGTGGCGGGTGGAAGTGGGCTTTGGGCTTCGGGCGGCGGCGCGAGCGTGGTGTATCAGCAGCCGAGCTGGCAGAAGGGCGTGAGCGGGACTGCGGTGGCGAACGGGATGCGCGCGGTGCCGGACATCGCGATGAGCGCGGCCGGGCACGACGCATACGTCATCGTAGAAGACGGGAATTTCTACTCGATTGCGGGGACATCGGCGGCATCTCCGTCGTTTGCCGGACTGATGGCGCTGCTGGTGCAGGCGCGCGGCGGCAAGGGGCAGGGCAATGCGAACCCCAGTCTGTACGCTCTGGCTGGCAAGGCTTCGGGGCCATTCCATCCGACACCTTCCGGCAATAACAGCGTTCCGGGTGTGACCGGATTTACGGCGAGTGGAGGAACATACAACCTCGGGACGGGGCTGGGGTCGGTGGATGGAGCGGTGCTGGTGAACGACTGGGGCAGCCCGTTGACGCCGACCAGCGTGGATTTTGCGTTGAGTGAGTCGGCGAGCTCCGGTTCAGCGCAGACGGGCGCTACGGCAAAATTCACATTGAGCGCGACGGAGACCGGCAGCGGGAAGAACGCGATTGCGCTGTCGGCGAAGAGCGCATCAGGAGTGAGCGTTACGATTTCGCCGACATCGATCACGCCCGGAACGACGGCGACTGTGACGCTCACAATAGGTTCAACGGCCTCGGCAGGCGTGCAGTCCATTGCGGTGACGGGAACGGATGCGACGGGAACCCAGACGGTAAGTTACGCGCTCACGGTGACCGCACCACCGACGCTGACTTTGAGCGCGGCTTCGAGCGTGGCGACAGTAGCGCAGGGGGCAAGCGCGCCAGTCAGCTTTGCGGTAAGTACGGGCGGATCGTTCACGGGCAACGTGAGTCTGAGCTTGAGCGGGCTGCCGAGCGGTGTAACGGCAACCTGGTCGGCGAATCCAGTGAGCCCGGCCTCCGGATCGGCGAGCGCAACGTTGACGCTGGCGGCGAGCGCATCGGTGGGGGCGGGAAGTTCGACAGTGACGGTGACGGCGAGCGGCGATGGGCTGACGGCGACAGGCAAGATGACGCTGCAGGTGACGCCGGCGCCGGGCTTCACGCTGGCGGTCACTCCGACGGCGGCTTCGATGCAGTCGGCGGGTTCGACCATCGTGACGGTGGCGGCGACGCCGGCTGGCGGAGCTGCTGTGGCGAGCGGGGCTGCTGGATCGAGCATCAGTGTGGCATCCGGGCTGCCGAAGGGAGTTACAGCGAGCTGGAGTTCTGCGTCGGTGACTTCGGCGGGAGCGGTGGTTTGGACACTGACACTGACGGGAAGTTCGACCGCCGCGGCAGGAACGGCAACACTAGGGCTTTCGGCAAAGCTTGTGCCGAAAAGCGGCTCCGCGCTGACGGTGAGCGCAAACTTGCCGCTGACCGTTTCGCAGACGCCGCCCACGCTTACGCTGGCGGCGGCATCAAGCCCAGTGAGCGTAGTGCAGGGCAAGACGTCGACGGACGCGTTCAGCCTTGCCGCGAACGGAACATTCAGCGGAGCAGTGACGCTGAGCGTGAGCGGATTGCCCAGCGGCGTTACGGCGTCGTGGAGCGCGAATGGGATCACTCTGGCGAATGGAAGCGGAAGTTCGACGCTGACTTTGACGGCTGCAGCCAAGGCAACGGTGAGCACCACAACAATCACCGTGACAGCGAGCGGGGATGGCGTGACTGCCACCAAGACGGTGGCGGTCCAGGTGCAGCCAGCGCCCGGGCTGACGATTGGGCTGAGCGCGACATCGGTGTCGATGACGCACTCGAGTACAAGCCAGATTACTGTGAGCGTGACGCCGGTGGGTGGGCTGCAGCTAACAGGAATAGGGATCCAAATAAGCGGGCTGCCAACGGGAGTGACTCCGTCGTTTGGGCAGGGGAGCCTGTCGAACTCGGGGGTCTTCAGCGCTCCCATGACGCTGACGGGAAGCTCGTCGGCAAAAACGGGAAGCTGGAGCGTGAGTGTTGCAGCATCGACCGGGAGCAATGGAAGCCCGAGCAGCACTGCGGCGTATACGGCTTCGGTGTCATTCAACTTGCAATTGAAATGAGCGGTTTCGGTTTGAGCTGAAAAAGTGAAGCTTGTGATCTCCCCTGGCCGTGAGGCCAGGGGTCTTTTCTTGTAGAAGCGCCTGCCGCAAAAAGAGCTGTTCACGGGACGGGAGAACGGCGAGTAGTATGCGGAGAGATACCCCGGGAGGCGTTGCAACATGGCGATGGACCGAAGAGCAGTCGTGATGATTCTTGTGGCGGGACTTTTGGGATGCAAGAGCGGACAGCCGACGGCGGCAGCGGCAAAAGGAGGGGGCGACGGAGGGGCCGCGATGGCGGCGGAGGGCGGAGGCACCAAGGCATCCTACGCAAGCGGGTCACAGAAGGCGTACATTACCGATCCAACTCTGAACGGAATGAATGCGGCGGAGGTGACAGTTCCCGGGAGCTGGCATTTTCAGGGTGTGCTTTATCAGGGAGGAAACTGCGTGACGATACCGTCGCCCGTGTTCCGGACCACGAGCCCTGACGGGTTGAGCTTTGTGGAGCGGCTGCCGCCGCTCGGATGGTTCTGGGGAACAGGGCCGTTTGTAACGTACATGCCCAAGAACGACTGCCTGCCCATGAAGGGTCCGATGAGCGCGCAGGAATTTACGAAGTATCTGGCAGCAACCATGAAGCTGAACTACGTGGCCGATGAGCCTGTGCCGCCGGAGATTAACGCACAGGTGCAGAAGAATCTGTCGGACGCTGAGGCAGTGTATGCGCCGAAGTATGCGGCGACGAACACCAAGCCTCCGAAGGAGACGGTTGAGTTGGCGCGGGCGGTTGTGAGCTCGAAAAACGGGACCTTTACGATGAAGGGGCGGCTGACGGTGAATGTGGACTGCATGGAGACGTATTACCCGGGAATGAAGTCGATATTGAGGGGAATGGCGGATCGGCCGCCATCGACGGTTGACAAGTGTACGGCGAACGTCAACTACACCGCCGCGCCGGAGAGCCAATATGCTGCGCTGGTAAAGAACTGGGACACGAACAAGATGGGCTCAAAATTGCTGGATGAATGGCAGCAGGCGTGGGTGCAGAGGAATCAGCAGCAGTCGCAGCAGATGATCAACAACATGATCAGGCAGTCGAACGCGCAGATGGCCGCGCAGCATGCGCAGTTTGAGCACGACCAGGCGGTGCGGCAACAGATGCACGAGCAATTCATGCAGACGTTGCAGCGAGGAACGGATATGTCAATGGCGCGCACGCAGGCCAGCATGAATGCGCGGAGCACGGCAACGTCGGATTGGGTGGACTATGCACTGGATCGGCAGACGGTGGTGGACCCGAGCACCGGGCAGTTGAGCAAGGTTTCGAGTTCGTACACACACACGTGGGTGGATTCGACGGGGAAGACGAGTTACCAGACCAACGATGTGAATGCAAACCCCAACGGTGTGCTGCCCGGAACATGGACGCAGCAGACACAGACGCACGGGGACGGGACTGCTTACTGATCAGGGCTTTCCCGAGGGATAGTCGGAGGGCCGGGGAAAGAATCGGAGCGGCCGGTCGCGGAGCGCATCGGTTAACTCTGGCAGAGGACGGCGGCCCAGTTGCGGATGGAAGCGGATTTTGGGGGCTCGCCATTCGATTCGGCAGCGGCGAGCTGAACGGCAAAGTTGCCGATGGTAGTGCTCTCAGGGTGTCCGATGGAGACGGGAAGGCCGGTGCGCTGCTGGGTGAGCGCGATGAGAAGCTTGTTGCGGCTGGCGCCTCCGAGAATGTGAATACGCTGGAGTTTGCGGCCGAGCATTTGCTCAAGGCTGGCGAGGGCCGAGGCGTAGCGGGCGGCGAGGCTCTCAAAGATCAGGCGTGCGAAGCGAGGCTCGTTGCCGGGGGTGTCGGCGATGGGTGGGCCGCCGAGGAGCTCAATCTCATCGTTGATGCGCTGAGTCATGCCGGAGTCGAGCATGAGCGAGGGGGCGTCCATGTCGAGCAGGCAGACTGGAGCGGGCGCGTCTGCGGCCTCGCGGATGAGATCCTCGATGAACCACGGGCGGCCTTCGGCGGCCCATGCGTCCATACACTGCTTGAGGACCCACATGCTGTTGACGAGCGAATGAAAGAGGAGGTCGCCGGTGGCTGCGCCGAGGTTGGTGTATGAGGCGTCGAAGGCGGCCTGAGTGGTAACGGGTGTGCCCGTGAGAGTGCCGACGAGAGACCAGGTTCCGGAACTGATGTAGAGCGTGTAGTCGAGACTGGTGGGTATGCCGGCGATTGCGGATGCGGTGTCGTGGCAGGCAGGCGCGATGAGGAGGGTCTCGCGGAACGCGTCGAGGGAGGCGAGCGGGCCCTGGAGACGGCCAACGATGGAACCCGGGTGGACGATGGGCGGCGCGGCTTCGATGGGGATTTGCAGAAGCTTGAAAAGGTCGCGATCCCAGTCGCGAGTTTGAAGATTGACGAGTCCGGTATGCGTGGCGTGGGTGTATTCGGAGACGGGGCGCGCGCCAAGATGGTGGAGAACGAACTCCGGCATCATGAGCCAGGGAGCACTGGGATCGATGCCGGCGACGGGATCGGCGAGAAGTTGGCAGATGGTGTTGATGCGATGGGGCAGGACGCCGGTGCGAGCGAAGAGTTCGAGCGGCGGGATGAGAGCGTCGACATCTGCTTTGGTGACGACGGTGCGCTCATCGCGATAACAGAAAGGCTCTGAGAGGGCGGAGCCGTCAGGGTTGAGGCGAACGTAGTCGACGCCCCATGAGTCGACGGCGATGGAGGCAATGCCCCCGGGTGCGGTGTGGGCGGCTTTGCGCAGGCCTTCATCGAGGCCGGCAAGGATGGCGTTGAGAGGCCAGCGCAAGGTTGATCCGCGATGAACGGGACCGTTGGGGATGCGGTGGACGACTTCGATGGTAGGGCTGCCGTCGATGAAGCGAAGCAGCGAGACACGACAGCTTTCCGCGCCGAGATCGATGGCGATGCGGGCAGGTTGTTGCGCGGAGGAGCTTGCGGTTGCCATCGATTTGAAGTTAGCGGAGGAATGCGTCGGCGAGGCCGCCGTCGACGGGGAAGAGATGGCCGGAGGTGCAGCGCGTGCGGGGTCCGGCGAGGAAAAGGATGGCCTCAGCGCAGTCCTTAGGGTCGATGGGTTGTCGCGTCAGAGTGCGCTCAGCGTAAAAATCAGCGAGAAGGCTGCGGAGCTCGTCGTCGGACATTGATTCTTCAAAAGCGATCTTGCACTTGGTGAGGGAGGCGCGGACGCGATCGCGCGGGAACATGGTTGAGCCTTTGACGACGGTGGCTGGACTGATGCCGTTGACGCGAACGTTAGGGGCGAGACCGACGGCGAGTTCGCGAACCAGGTGAGAGAGAGCGGCCTTGCTGACGTCGTAGGCCTCGCTGCCGCGCTTGGGGACGACTGCGTTGGCGGAACTGGTGAGGACAATGACGCCGTCGAGGCCTTGTTCCTTGAGGATCTTGCCTGCTTCGTCGGCAAGCAGATAATTGGCCGTCACGTTAATGTCGAGGGTGGTGGCCCACATGGAGTCGGGAACCACACCGTCAGGCGAAGAGGGAAAAAGAGCCGCGGTGTTGATGAGGATATCGAGGCCGCCGAAGGCGGCGATGGTGGCGCGAATGGATTGCGCGATGGCTTCGCGCTGAACGGATGTCGATGGCCGAGGTGAGAACGGATTCGGATGAGGTTACGGCCTTGAGCTCGCCGGCAACGGTGGAGGCGGCGGATTCGTTGAGGTCGGCGACGACGACGTGGGCTCCGCGTTCGGCAGCGAGAAGGGCAACTTCGCGGCCAATGCCGTTGCCCCCGCCAACGATGAGAGCGATGCGGCGGCTGAGCTCCTTTTCGGGCGGCTGGCGGCGAATCTTTGCCTCTTCCATGGCCCAGTATTCGATGCGGAAGGCCTCGATGGCGGGCAGGGCGACGTAGTTGGTGAAGACCTTGAAGCTGGCAGGTTCCTGGCCGGGGCCGCACTGCGGGAGCGTGCCCTTGAGTTCGCCTTCGGCGAGGAGCGTTGCGCCTTCCATTACGTGAATGGCGTTGGTATAGAACTCGCCAGTGATGCGGGATTCGGTCTTGTTCTTGCCGAAGCTGAACATGCCGAGGCCCTGGATGAGGACGATGGTGGGGTTCGGATCGCGCAGGGCGGGTGAGTCAGGCGTGGCGAAGGAGTGGTAGTAGTCGGCGTACTGCGCACGGTACTCGGCGAGGGAGACGTCGATTTGCGTCCTTGAGGGCGGTTAGATCCGCATTGGCTGGCCAGGGGATGAAGAGGGGCCGGATTTTGGTGCGGATGAAGTGGTCGGGGCAACTGGTGCCGAGGAAGGCAAGCTCCTTGGCGTGGGCGGAATTGACGAACTGGAGCACGTCGGGTGCGTCGGTGAAGCTGGCGATCCAGCGATGTTTTGAGCACTGACGCGACCGCGCAGGTAGGGCGCGATCTGGACGGCGATGGAAGCGCGATCGGCGCGGGCGGGAACGGCTTCTCCGCCGAAGCGGATGGGGCCTTTGGCGAGGCCGTGATTGTGCGATGAACTGGCCGATCTGGTCGATGAGTGGTGATGGTGTTCAGGTAGCACTCGCGCTGGGTTTGGCCCCAGGTGAAAAGGCCGTGGCCGCCGAGGACGATGCCGTCGCAGCCGGGGTTGTCGGCGATGGCTTTGCGCATCATCAGGCCGAGCTCGAAGCCGGGACGCTGCCAGGGAACCCAGACCAGGGAGTGGTTGAATTCGCGATTGAACTCGTGCATCTTTGCGTTGCCGTTGCCTGAGGCGGCAAGAGCGATGCCCCAGTCGGGATGAAGATGATCGACGTGCGGGAAGGGCAGGAAGCCGTGCAGCGGCGTGTCGATGGAGGCGGCGACGGGGTTGTTGCGGAAGGCGCAAAGCGGATACATCGCCACCATGCTCGTCTTCGTGTTCGACGCCCTTGTAGCTGAGGAATCGAGGGAGAGAAACTTTTGCTGATAGAGCGTGGCAAAACCGGCGCGCTTGATGCTGCCGAGATCGCCGCCGGAGCCTTTGACCCAGAGGACTTCGACAGACTCGCCGGTGAGCGGATCGACGTCTTTGACTTTGGAACTGGTGTTGCCGCCGGCGAAGTTGGTGATGCGGAGATCGGAGCCGAGAAGATTGGAGCGATAGCGGAGGAGTTCGGGCTCGTCGAGCGTAGCGGCAAGGGTTGGATCCCAGCGATCTTCGAGAAACTTGAGGGTTGCGGCGGGCGCGGTGGCAGTGGCCATGGTCATATACACACTCTACGAGGAGTTTATAGAACAACATCAAGGTATCACGGTCAGCAATAGGAACAATACTTCTCTATAGGATTATTCAGATTTACAATCGATCGAGACCGAGGCAAATTGGCGAATTCCTCTCTGTACCCTTTTTCTGTGGCATTATTGCTTCGAGGTGGTAGATGATCGACCACGAGAAATTTCAAAAGGGACGCGCCTGGGCTCTTGCGACGGTCGCGGCTGTGGTTGCGCTTGCCGCAATTTGGAAACTGATAATCTGGCCGCACACAAGATGAGTCAGCCACACATTGAATAGCCTGCGTGGTCTCCCTAACTATCTGACGCGCTTAGAGACTCTGACGTGACTGCCTTGTGGCGCACGTAGTTATATGGCGGAACGGAGTGGCCGCGGAGGAGTGCGATGCCGAGCTGGATAAGCCTTGGGCCGTAGGTTTCGACTTCGTGGGAGATGGAGCCGATGAGGCCGCTTTTCCCGGTGCGCATTTCGGCGAGGGCTTCGGGGATACAGTCCTGGCCGACGATGGCGAAATCTGGCTCGCGGCCGGCCTGGCGAGCGGCATCGAGAACGCCGAGGGCGGATGAGTCAGTGGCGGCAGCGACTAGGACGCGCTCGCCCTTGCGATGTTTGGCCAGG
Source organism: uncultured Acidobacteriaceae bacterium (assembly GCA_963783065.1). Lineage (GTDB taxonomy): Bacteria > Acidobacteriota > Terriglobia > Terriglobales > Acidobacteriaceae > Telmatobacter. Next base: position 490,959 of record CAWAMG010000001.1, read on the forward strand.
AACTTGATGGCAGCGGCCTGGCTGGCCTGGCGCATGCCACGGCCTTCCAGTTGAACAAAGCGGTCGTCGGGGATGTTGGCGATGCGCTGGTGAATGCTGTCAAAGGCTCCGCTAATGCGGCTCTGGACGAAGCTGCCCGCTTCGCTAAAGCCCATACCGAGGACCCAATCGACTTTTCCCTTCCATTTGCGGAGAGCGAACTGGGCGAGGAGCGACCCAGCCTCGAAACCGCACTCGAAGTTGTCGACGCCGAAGTAGGTGGAGTTGGGGTGGGGAACGTCGATGGCGACGAGAGGGATGTCAGCCTGCTTGAAGATGTGAGAGATGCGCGGGGCGACTGCTTCCTCCACCTGGAACTCGAGGACAAGGTCGACACGGCGAGAGACGAATTCCGCGGCATTCCGGACAGCAACATCGGGGTCGTAGCGGTTGTCGAGGACGAGGAGTTCGATGCCGGAGGCGGCAGCGGCGGATGTGACGGAGTGGGCTACGGCGACGGAGAAGGGCATGTCAGCGCTTTGGACGGCGAACCCGAAACGGAGACGGCGGGGGCGGGAGACGAGGCGGTAGCGGCCGTCCTGCGACTGGGCGACGTAGCCGCGATGGACGAGGGTCTTGAGAATACGGTAGACGCTGGTCTTGGAGATGCGAGTCTTCTGGTAGACGTCTTCGAGTGAGACGGGGGCGTTGTTTCCTTCGAGAAGCTCGATGACGTCGAGGGCCTTGGAGAGGATAGGGATGAGGTAGAGCCGCTTGATCCTGGCTTTAGGCAAGAGATTCTCCGCGGAGGCGTTCAACGGGCGAAGGTTTCAATACAGAATATACCTGCGTAAGGGTTCAGGGGGCCAGGTGTCAAAGATCAGGGACGAGGGACCGGCGATTGAGAGGATTGGAGCACTTGCCGGGTGCGAGAATGCAACCGGGCCGATGTGCAACATTGACCGGACATCCAGGCGGGAATCCCCTTCGTATGAATGATGGGTGAACGAGTGGAGGGTAGCGCTCCCGGGTTGAAGGCATGCACGAGTGTTCAATGCAGTTGCCTCAACTCGCGAAACGGAATTCCGTCTAATCAAAACGGAGCTTAATTGGAGCTTGATTTGAGTGCATGCGGAAAGAGGCGACGCTTTGTCGGGTTGGCTGAAGTTTTTGATGAGAAAGCCATTATCGCCGCTCACGGAAATGAAGGCTGGGGGTCAATAGCGGTAGGATTGAGTGTTGCCAAACGGCGCAACTTTAAGAGAGTTCCAGTGTTGGAAAGTGTTCAAGGGCGCTTCAGGAATGAAAGGAAGTCAATAAAAATGGTGCGAGTGCTGCGTAGTCTCCCCCTCTTTGTCCTGGCCATGGCGGCAATTTCGATGACAGCAAAGGCCGAAAGTGCTGCACCGAAGGTGCGGATCGTAGATGCGATTGACGAAACGAACCTGGTGGCGCTGAAAGGCAACACGCATCCGGCGGCGACGGCGAAGAACGACGTGGGCAAGGTAAGCGACACACTGGCGATGAGCGATTTGATCCTGGTGCTGAACCGGGACCCCGCCCAGCAGGCCGCATTTGAGCAGTTCGTGGCCAGCCAATACAGCTCGGCCTCGCCGAATTATCACCAGTGGCTCACACCGCAGCAGGTGGGCGAGAACTTCGGACCATCGCAGACCGACATCTCGACCATCACGAACTGGCTTACCGGCCACGGATTCAACGTCACCCAGGTCACGCCGGACCGCATGTCGATTCGATTCGACGGCACCGCGGCGCAGGTGGAAAGCACATTCCACACGGAGATTCACAAACTTCTTGTACACGGCGAGCAGCATATCGGCAACATGAGCGACCCGCAGATTCCCGCAGCGCTGACACCGGTCGTGGTGGGCGTGAAGTCGCTGCACAACTTCTTCCCTCGCCCACTGCACCACATGGGCAGCCTTGTTCAACGGGATGCCCAGAGCGGGATGTGGAAGCGGACAGCCGCTATCGTGGCGGCGTCGGGTTCAAACGGGACCACAACCAAGCCCGCGATCGCAACCGGCGCACGTCCGGAATTGCGGCCGACTCCGAAATTCGGCATCACCGGAAGCTCGGGGGGAAGCCCCTACGAAGTTGAGGATGTGGGACCCTACGATTTTGCCACCATCTACGACATTCTCCCCCTGTGGAATGCCGCCACGCCGATCGACGGGACCGGCCAGACGATTGCCATCGCCGGGACCAGCGCCATCGATTCCCCCGTTCCGAACGGGACAGCCCTGCTGAATTCGAACAGCAACAACGACGTTGCCACATTCCGTAACTTTTTCGGCCTGCCAACGGGCAATCCGGCCAATACTCCTATCCAGATTTCGGGCAACGGCCAACCGCTTACTGTCTGTATAGATGAAACGGGGACGGAACCCTACGCGACGGCGCCTTGCGGGATCGATGACCTGCTGGAGAACTCGCTGGACGTGGAGTGGTCTGGATCGATTGCGAAGAACGCGCAGATCATTCTGGTTTCCTCGTATCCAAAATCGGCGACGGACGATAATCTTTTCGACTCGGAGAACTACATTGTCAGCAACGTCACAGCTCGGATCATGAACGTAAGTTATGGCGAGTGCGAACTTGCCCTGGGCACGGCAGGCAACGTTGAATACTACGATATGTGGCAAACGGCCGCGTCCGAGGGCATCTCGGTGTTTGTGGCAGCCGGGGATTCCGGTTCAGCCTCCTGCGACGATGGCGGGGACGAAATTGGGAACCCCTATACAGCCCAATACGGGACGACCGTGAGCGGCCTCGCTTCTACCCCCTGGAATACGGCGGTTGGCGGGACGGATTTCAACTGGTGCCCGCTGTTGACGGCTGTGAATGCAACCACTTCTTCAAACGTGTGCCCGGCAGGTCCCTATTGGAGCGCAACCAACAAGACTGTGCCGGGAAGCACTGTCGCCAGTTACAACGCGCTGGGATATGTGCCTGAGGTTCCGTGGAACGATACCTGCACCAGCCCGCTCGCTCTGCCGTGGATGGAGTACTACTGGAACGGGGTCGCGACAGTGACCGATGCCGAGACGGGTTGCAACGCCTTCATAAATGACTACGAATTACTGGTCGAGGATTTTGAAGAGGGGTATGCATCGCTGGGCGCAGAAACCGTAGTCGATACGATAGGCGGCAGCGGCGGCGCGAGCAACTGTGTTGTCAATAGCACTTCCTCCGCTATTACCAACGACACCCTGGGGACATGCACAAGCGGCTCGACGAGCACCGGTTCCACCACGAATCCGGACAATAGTGCGGCACAAGGCTCTCTGACTGTTGTAAACAATGGCTGGCCGAAGCCGAGCTGGCAGACGGGCGTAACCGGAATTCCGAACGACCAGGTTCGCGACATACCCGACGTGTCCTTTTTCGCTTCCGACGGTTTCCTAAGCAGCAGCGCATACCTGATCTGCGTATCCGAGGTAGCAACCTGCAGCTATTCCAGCAAGAGCGAACCGACGGCCGAGGAAGTGGGCGGAACATCGGTGGCAACGCCGGCCATGGCGGGCGTGATGGCGCTGATCAACGAGAAGACCGGTGAGGCGCAAGGATTGGCCAATCCGGGCCTTTACGGACTGGCCGCAACCCAGACTTATTCCAGTTGCAGCGCCGAGCGTGGAAACGGACAGCTGGCAGCCGCCGGTTCATGCATGTTCAACGATATCGACACGGGCACCAACGCCATGCCGTGCGACTATGGCGCTCCCGAGGGCGGCGCGGAATATGAACCGGAGTTCGGCGAATATGTGCCGACGCAGCAGTATGAAGGAATCCTCTCGCCGAATTGCACCGTGATCCACACCGGCGACACTGTAGGGATCGCAAGCGGGTACAGCGCGACGACCGGCTTTGACCTGGCTACCGGCCTGGGATCGCTGAATGTGGCCAACGTGGTGAGCGCCTGGGTAGCGGCGGTAGGCACTGCGGGTGCGACCGTCACAGTGACCCCCGGGCAACAGGCAATCACTTCAAACGAGACTCTGAGCGTGACGGTTACAGTGGCCAGCAGCGCAGCCGGCGGTGCAACACCGACCGGAAGCGTAACGCTTTCCGGAGGGGGTTACACTTCAACGGCGATGGCCCTTTCAAGCAACGGCAGCGCAACCTTCACCATTCCCGAAGACGGCCTGGCTGCGGGAATGGATACTCTTACCGCAACCTATAGCGGCGACAGCATCTATGGCACGGCCAAAGGCACGAACACGGTTACCGTAACCGTCATAGCGGCAATCACGCCCACAGTGACGGTAACGCCCTCTTCGACGAACGTCAACTCGAGCTCAGCCATAACGGTGGCTGTTACCGTTGCTGGCCCGACAGGCAGCGTCACGCCATCCGGATCTGTGACCCTTTCCGGCGGTGGCTATAGCTCAGTGTCGGAGACGCTGGTTAACGGCGCCTACACCTTCAACGTCCCGGCAGGCGGCTTTACAACCGCAGGATCTGATCCCCTCACTGTTACGTACTCCAGCACGGATGGGGTCTATGGCACAGCAAACGGAATGGCGACGATCACGGTGACGGAAGCTACATTTACTTTGACCACACCGGCCGTCGCCGTGAGCCCCACCACCATCGCTCCGGGAGCCGCAGCCAGTGCGGTGGTGACCGTAGCTTCGTCGGGAGGGTATTCGGGAACGGTAACATTGACGTGCCAGGAGACGGACCCCTCGCCAAGCACGGGCGATGGAGCCACTTGTTTCACTGGCGGGACCGGGGCAGTTAGCTTGACTGGCAGCGGGTCCAGCGGCTCGGCCACTTACACCATCGGCACAACCGCGCCCGGCGGCAATGCGTCGCTCGTCTATCCGAATGTGCACGGCAAGGGCAAAGGTTCGCCCGGCGGCTGGGCGGGAGCAGGTGGCGGCGCACTTCTGGCGCTTCTGATGTTCCTGGGAATTCCCGCGCGGCGTCGGAGCTGGCGAGCCATGCTCGGGATGTTGATGTTGTTCGCGGCACTGGGCAGCTTGTCAGCCTGCGGTGGCAGTTCGAGCACGACCACGGGCAATAACGACCCCGGAACAGCTGCCGGCACCTATACGTTCCTGATACAGGCAACCGGTACACCGTCGGTGACGCCAGCTGTATCGACGACGTTTACGGTGACGGTGAACTAGGACAATCGGGCTCTCCAGAGCGTGGAGAGATTGGACCCTGGACAGAGAAGGGCATGGCTTTGACCATGCCCTTTTCCATTTGGTTGAAAACTAGATCGAAGCGCATCCGCGTCGGATCCGGGGACATCTGCTCTGGTTCCGGTGTATGCCGTCATCGTTTTCATTGCGTGTTGCTTTGAGGCTGTTTCCGAGATGCGAAGGGGCTATTTCGAGAGCTTGTCGAGGTCGATGTTCAGGCGCAGTACGTTGACGCGGGGTTCACCAAGTACGCCAAGCTGGCGCGGAGCGATGTGCGAGTCGACGAGCTTGCGGATGGTGTCTTCAGGCAGCTTGCGTGCCTTTGCGATGCGTGGAACCTGGAACCAGGCTGCGTCGGGCGTGATGTCGGGGTCGAGGCCGGAGCCAGAGGTGGTGACAAGATCGATGGGGACGGGCTGGGAGGGGTTTTCCGCGGCGAGTGTGTTGATGGAACCCTGGACGCGATCGACGAGCGCCTTGTTTGACTGAGCGAGGTTTGAGCCGCCTGAAGCGGTGGCGTCGTAGCCATTGCCCGCGGCCGAGGGGCGGGGGTGGAAGTATTTGTCGGACGTGAAGCTCTGGGCGAGGAGTTCGGAGCCGATGACTTGCCCGTTGCGGACGATGAGGCTTCCGGCGGCCTTTCGCGGGAAGACATAATGAGCCACAACCGTAATGGCGAGCGGATAAGCAAGACCGACCAGGATGGTGGTCACGATGGTGAAGCGAATGGACGTGAGCCAGACGGAGTGGTTGGCTTGCGCTTGAGGTTGGGGCTGTGTGGCGGGTTGCACGGTCAATCTCCAGTTCCGATGGGGTTGAGGTCCCGGGGTTTGAGTTTTCTAAGTTCAAAAGCAGAGACGCGAACGAGTGAATACTAGGCCAGATGAGTGAAGACGAGGAGCATGTCAATGGCCTTGATGCCGATGAACGGAATGATGATGCCGCCGACGCCATAGATGAGCAGGTTGCGGCGGAGGAGCGCATCCGCGGGCTTGGGCTCGTACTTGACGCCTTTGAGAGCCAGTGGGATGAGCGCGACGATGATGACCGCGTTGAAGATGACTGCGGAAAGAATGGCCGACTCTGGCGAGTGAAGGTACATGATGTTGAGCACCTTCAGCGCAGGGAAGACGGCCATGAACATGGCGGGGATGATGGCGAAGTACTTGGCCACGTCGTTCGCGATGGAGAAGGTGGTGAGCGCGCCGCGGGTCATGAGGAGCTGCTTGCCGATCTCGACGATCTCGATGAGCTTTGTGGGATTGGAATCGAGGTCGACCATGTTGCCGGCTTCCTTGGCGGCCTGGGTACCGGAGTTCATGGCGACTCCCACGTCGGCTTGAGCGAGGGCGGGCGCGTCGTTGGTGCCGTCGCCGGTCATGGCGACGAGTTTGCCCTTGGCCTGCTCTCGCTTTATCAGGTCCATCTTGTCTTTGGGCTTGGCTTCGGCGAGGAAGTCGTCGACGCCGGCCTCGCGGGCAATGACGGCTGCGGTTAGGGGGTTGTCGCCGGTGATCATGATGGTGCGAATGCCCATGGCGCGGAGCCGGGCGAGGCGATCCTTGAGGCCGCCTTTGACGATGTCCTTGAGGTAGATGACGCCGAGAGCGGTAGCGTTTTCCGCAACGACGAGCGGCGTACCCCCGAGCCGAGCGATCTCCTCCACGTTCTCGCGGACCTTTTGCGGGAGCTGTGCTCCCTGCTCCTCGAGGAAGCGGGCGATGGCGTCTGCCGAGCCCTTGCGGATGCGGGTTCCGGGCAGATTGACGCCGCTCATGCGGGTCTGCGCGCTGAAGGGAACAAACTCGGCGTGAATGCCGCTGAGGTCCCGGCCGCGCAGGTTATACCGCTCCTTGGCGAGGACAACGATGGAGCGGCCCTCGGGAGTCTCATCGGAGAGCGATGAAAGCTGGGCTGCGTTGGCCAGCCGCTCCTGGCTGACGTCGGGAGCGGGAATAAAGTCGGCGGCCTGACGATTGCCGAGGGTAATGGTTCCGGTTTTGTCGAGGAGGAGGGTGTTTACGTCGCCAGCGGCCTCGACGGCGCGGCCGCTCATGGCAAGTACGTTGTACTGCACGAGGCGATCCATGCCGGCGATGCCGATGGCGGAGAGCAGTCCGCCGATGGTGGTGGGGATGAGGCAGACGAGCAGCGAGACGAGAACGAAGACGGTCTGCGGGGCCTTTGAGTACATGGCGAACGGCTGAAGCGTGACCACAGCAAGCAGAAAGATGATGGTGAGGCCGGAGAGGAGAATGCTCAGTGCGATCTCGTTGGGGGTCTTCTGACGGGTTGCGCCTTCGACCAGAGCGATCATGCGATCGAGAAAGGTTTCGCCGGGGTTGGAGGTGATTTTGACCTTGATCCAATCGGACAGAACCTTGGTCCCACCGGTGACAGCGCTGCGGTCGCCGCCGGCCTCGCGAATGACTGGAGCGGACTCTCCGGTAATGGCCGATTCGTCGACGGAGGCAACGCCCTCGATCACTTCGCCGTCGCCTGCGATGTAGTTTCCGGCTGCGACGTAGATGATATCGCCAGAGCGCAGCAGACCGCTGGCCACCTCTTCGAGGGAGTTGTCGGCCTTGTAGCGGCGGGCAACAGTCTCGCCCTTCGCCTTGCGGAGAGTGTCGGCCTGGGCTTTGCCCCGGCCCTCGGCCATAGCCTCTGCAAAATTGGCGAAGAGCACGGTAAACCAGAGCCAGAGGGTGATCTGAAGATTGAAGCCGAAGCCGGGGCGATGGTGGACTGCGTTGTCAATAAGCAGAGCCGAGGTGAGTACGCTGCCGACCTCGACAACGAACATGACGGGGTTCTTGACCATGCCGCGAGGATCGAGCTTGCGCACAGAATCCAGGAATGCCGTACCGATGATTTCAGTGTTCCAAAGACTTTGTTTTTCAGCCATGGGTATTCGTTTCGCCTCGTGCCAGTCGGGTTAGAAAAGTTTGCCGGATTGCAGCAACAGGTGTTCGAGGATAGGCCCAAGGCTGAGGGCCGGGAAGAAAGTGAGCGCGCCGAGAATGAGGACCACGCCAACCAGCAGAACCGTGAAGAGCGGGGTGTCAACGGGAAACGTGCCGGGCGACGGCGGAACGCTCTTCTTCAAGGCCAGGTTGCCGGCCAGAGCGAGAACGGGGAGCATCATGAGGAAGCGGCCGATGAGCATGTCCCATCCAAGCGCGATGTTGTACCACCAGTTTGGGTTGAGGCCGGCGAAGGCGGAGCCGTTGTTGCCTGCGCCGGAGGTGAAGGCGTAGAGGATCTCGGTAAGGCCATGCGGGCCCTGGTTTGTGAGGCTGGGGAGCCCAATGGTGGGCGAGAGAACAAAGACGGCAGTTAGAGACAGGATGACGAGCGGGAAGATGAGCACGTAGAGCATGCACATTTTTACGTCGTAGCCTTCGATTTTCTTGCCGAGATACTCCGGAGTCCGGCCGACCATGAGGCCAGCGATGAAGACGGCCTGGACGACAAAGATGAGAATCCCGTAGAGGCCTGCGCCGACCCCGCCGAAGATGACCTCGCCGAGCATGATATTGGTGAGCGGGATCATGCCGCCGAGCGGCGTGAAGCTGTCGTGCATGCCGTTGACCGCTCCGCAACTGGCGTCGGTGGTGATTGTCGCGAAGAGTGCAGACTCGGCGATGCCGTTGCGTACTTCCTTGCCCTCCATGTTGCCGCCGGGCGCGGTTGCCGAATGACCCTGGGCCGCACCATGAATCATCGGATGAGGCTGGGACTCGGCCCAGTAGAGCGCAGTGAACCCTGCTGCGAAGAGGACGAACATGGCTGCCAGAACGGCCCAGCCATGCCCCTGTGAGCCGGTCATCCGTCCCAAGAGTGTAAGTGAGGCCGGCCGGGATGATGAAGATGGAGAGGATCTGCAGGAAGTTTGAAAATGGGGTGGGATTCTCGAAGGGGTGTGCACTGTTGGCGTTGAAGAATCCGCCGCCGTTGGTGCCCAGCATCTTGATGGCTTCCTGAGAAGCCACGGGGCCCTGGCCAATGGTCTGGGTCTGGGTGGGCTGCTCCAGTGGGTGTGCGGTGGTGTAGGCGTGCAGATTCTGGGGGACGCCCTGGGCGACGAGGAGCAGCGCGTAAATGATAGACCCAGGAAGCAGGATGTAGAGCAGGGTGCGCGTGGTGTCTACCCAGAAATTGCCAATGGTGGAGGAGCTTGTACGCTTGATGCCGCGCACGAGGGCAATGGCTACAACGATGCCCACGGCGGCGGAAAAGAAGTTGTGGGTGGCAAGCCCGGCCATCTCGGTGAGATAGCTCATGGTGGCTTCGGGTGTGTAGAACTGCCAGTTCGTGTTCGTCGTAAAGCTAGCAGCGGTGTTCCAGGCCAGATCGGTAGCGACATTGGGCAGATGCTGGGGGTTCCACGGCAGATACGCCTGCAAGCGCTCTATGGCGTAGGTGACCAGCATGCTGACCGCGGAGAAGCCGAGCATCGCAAAGGCATACTGGCGCCAGTTCATCTCTTCTTTGGCATTGATGCCACAGAGTTTGTAGAGAATCCGCTCAATGGGCCGAAGGATAGGATCGAGCCAGGTGCGTTCTCCCTCGATTACCCGAGCCATGTAGATGCCCACCGGGCGAACGGTCGCAAGCAGAACAAGGCAATAGATTGCAAACTGCAACCAGCCGTTAACGGACATGTCAGAACTTCTCCGGGAAGAGCAGGGTGAGGGTAAGGTATGCCAGAAGGAGGACAGAAAGGATCAGGGCGATCACGGTGATGACATCGATGTGCATGGGAGCGCTACCTCAGCTTCTGGCAGGCCTTGACGTAGAGAAACGCCACGGCGAAGAAGACTACGGTGAACAGCAGCATGATTGCATCTTGCATGGCAGTTCTCACTTTTCCGCGCGGCGGAGGGCCGCCGAAGCTTCCTATACAGGATTTATCTTCGATCAAGTTTACTTTGAATGCCGACAAGAATTTCTAAATAAGACATAAGGGTCGAAATACCGTTTAGCGGGATACTGACGCCGGTGGGAGCGGATTCTGAATGGCGCTTGTAATGCGAGGGGTTATTCTCCCGTGCTTCCGATTCCTTCCGGAATGAAGCGGTAGCCGACCCAGGGCTCGGTCTGAATGTACTGCTTGCCGGTCTCGGCCTCGAGTTTCTTGCGGAGCTGCCCGATGAAAACGCGGAGGTATTCAGGCTGGTGGGCGGACTGCGCGCCCCAGACCGCCGTGAGCAGGCGCGGTGCGTTATCACCTTTCCGGCGTGACGAGAGAGATGGAGAAGAAGGTCAAATTCCTTGGGGGTGAGGTGAATGGGCTTGCCGAGCACGGTGATGGAATGGGCGTTGGCATCGACGACAAAGTCGCCTGTTTCGAGGGCGGCCGAGGTGCGCTCGGGAGCGCGCCGGAGATGGGCGCGGATGCGGGCGAGGAGTTCCTGGATGCTGAAGGGCTTGGTGACGTAGTCATCTGCTCCGGCATCGAGGGCTTCGACCTTGGAACGCTCGTGGTCGCGAACAGAGAGGATGATGATGGGCGTGGAGAAGCGCACACGAATGGCGCGGGTGACTTCGACGCCGGACAGTCCGGGCATCATGAGGTCGGTAACGACGAGGTCGGGGGACCACTCGCGATAGATCTCGAGGCCTTCTTCGGGATCGTTCGCGGTGCGGAGATCGTAGCCCTGTGCGGATAGAGCGGCGCGGAGAACGCGGGTGATCTGGGGTTCGTCGTCGATGATGAGAATTCTGCCTGGCATAGGACACACTCTTTCAACGGAAGATTACATCATCGGGCCATTGAAAGCCGGTGACGGGCGCGATGTTTGAGCGGCGAGGGTAGCAGGGCGGGGGTATGATGCGGGGAAGGAGAGTGATGGACGCGACGGACCTATTCGGCGAAAGGAGCCCGGCTGCTGGCGGCGACGGCGCTGTCGCTGCTGACGACGCTGGTGCTGGTGAAGCTGGGGGCGAACTCGACGGCAGCGGGAATGGTGTTTCTGGTGCTGGTGGTATGGTCGGCGACGCAGGCGGGGATCTGGGCTTGCGCTGTTCGAGGCGGTTCTTTGCGCGCTTGCGTTCGACTATTTCTTTCTTGCAGCCCTACCGGACGCTGCGGCTGGCAGGGGTGCAGGAATGGGTGGCGATGTTCTCGTTTGTGGCCTGCTGCCTGGTGGTGGGCCGCGTGGCGGAGATGGCGCGGAAGCAGACGCGTCAAGCCGAGCAGCGGCGTGAAGATGTCGAGCGGCTTGTACGAGCTGAGCCAGCAGATGATGCTGCACGAGGATGCGGAGGGGCTGATCCACGACCTGCCGCGGATGATCGACAGGATTTTTGCGCTGGACGGTGTGGTTCTGTATGTGTGCGACCAGGATCAGTTCTACGCGTCGACGGTGAAACTGCCCGAGGGGGTGAAGGAAACGATGCGGGGGCTGACGCAGGGACAGAACCCGACGTTGCACGAGCACGCGGGTTTCTTTACCACGGCTCTGATGCTTGGGATGCGGCCGGTGGGCGCGCTGGGATGGAGGCCGTCAACGCTGTCACGTGAGGTGGCCGTGGCGATGAGCGCGCAGGTTTCGATTGCGCTTGCACGGTTGATCGCGGTGGAGACCTCGGCGCGCATGGAGGCAGCACGAGAAGGAGAGCGGCTGCGAACGGCGCTGATCGATTCGCTGACCCACGAACTGCGGACGCCGCTGACCTCAATTCGCGCGGCAGCAACGACACTGATGCAGACCGAAGGGCTGGATGAAGCAGGACGGATGGACCTGGTGTCGATTGTGGATGAGGAGGCCTCGCGGCTGGACATCCTGATTGGAGAGGCAGTCGAGATGGCGGAGGTGGAGGCAAACGTTGTCCAGGTCCACCTGGAGCCGCAACATCCGCGGGCGCTGCTGGATCAGGCGGTGGAGGAGTCGCGCAAGGCTCTGGCAGAGCACAGAGTGACTGTCGATGTGGAGGATGGAGATGAGCCGGCGTGGTTCGATCCGCACCTGCTTGGACGGGTACTGAGGCATTTGCTGGAGAATGCGGCGATGCACACCCCGGCAGGGACACGGGTGATGGTGAAGAGCTGGCGAGACAAGAAGCGACTGGAGTTCAGCGTGGAGGATACAGGGCCGGGGATCGATGCGATCGATGTGCCGCTGATCTTTGAGAAGTTCTATCGGGGGAGGAAGCGGGGATCGAAGGGCAAGGGCTCGGGGATGGGACTTGCGATCACGCGGGCGATCCTGGGTGCGCACGACGGTGGGATTGAAGTGCGGTCGACGCCGGGCAAGGGAACGACTTTCAGGTTCTGGGTGCCGCTGGTGGAAAGAGAACCGGTAGAACAGAGACTGGCCGGGGACACAGGAGACCACCGCACGACTGGGACGTTGCTTCCGCACGGGCTGGAGGGGTTTTGAGGCGGACCAGCTCCGGGCTCGAGAGACTCTGTGCGCGGCCGATTTTCGGTGCGGGAGTGGGCGGCTAATTCGGCGGGAGGGGCCAGTTGCAGAGGACTTCCCGGCGCAGTTCTGAGCTTTCAACGGCCCATTCAAGAAGGCGGGCGACGCGCCAGGCGTCGACGGCGGCGACAGGCGCAGGCGCTTTGCCGAGGATGGCGTCGCGGACGCCGGCGTAGTACAGACGGTAGTCGCCGAGGACGGGCGCGACTGGGCGGCTGACCGAGCCTCCTTCAACATCGACATTGAGCGTGCCCCAGTTCTCGGGCAGCTCGCGGCCCCAGCCGGGATCGGCGATGCGGACGATTTGATTGAGGGCAGCCTCCTGAGGGTCGAGTCCCCACTTCCAGAAGTTTCCTTTGGTTCCACGAATATGAAAGCGGGGACGTGGGGGCATGGAGAGGCTGTTTGCGCCGAGGGCGACGGTGAATCCGGGGTAGCGAAGACGGAGCTGGAATGCGTCGTTGGCGCGGGCCCATTCGCGTTCGCACAAAACGTCTGCAGAGACGGCCTCGGGAAGGCCAAAGAGATGCAGAGCCTGGTCGGCGAGGTGGGTACCCAGGTCCATGAGGACACCGCCGCCGACAGAAGGATCTTCTTTCCACAGGCGGTCCGAGGGTGGGTTGGGACGCCAGCGGTCGAATCGGGATTCGAGGAAGACGAGCCGGGCAACCGAACCCTCATGCAATAGTTTTTGAATTGTCAGGAAGTCACTGTCCCAGCGGCGGTTATGGAAAGGGATAAGGAGGCAGTTTTTGGCTGTGGAAAGCTGAATCAGTTCGGCGACCTGGGCCGAGGTTGTGGACACTGGCTTATCAACGATTACGTGCTTGCCGGCTTGAAGAACCTGGGCCGCGACGTCGAAGTGGGTTCCGCTGGGCGTTGCGACGACGAAGAGGCCGAGTGAAGAGTCGGCGAGCATGGCGTCGAGCGAGCGGTAGGTGGTGATGCGCGGGTAGCGCCTGGCGGCGTTGTCGGAGGAGCGTTCAAGGACGGCGGCGAGCTCAAGGCCGTCGACCGACGAGATGAGCGGGCCGTGAAAGACGCGGCCGGCCATGCCAAAGCCGATGAGACCAACTCGAATCATGAAGCACCCACGGAGGGCTCAAAGCCCAGAATTAACCTTCGAGTTTATACCTGGTTTCGGCCAGGCGGTAGAGGCGGCGCCAGACGAGGCGGTTCATGGTGACGACCATGAGGGAGATGAGGATGGTGGCGAGGAGGAGGATGGGGAAGCGGCCGCTGTCGGTGGCGGCGCTGATCTCGCGACCGAGGCCGATGGTTTGGAGGGTGCTGTCTTTGAGGTGGGAGTATTCGGCGAAGACAGAGGCATTCCATGCGCCGCCGGAGGCGGTGACCATGCCGGTGATGAGGTAGGGAAAGATGCCGGGGAGGATCAGCTTGGTCCAGCGCTGCCAGCGGGTGAAGTGGAAGAGCGAGCTGACTTCGCGCAGGTCGGAGGGGATGGACATGGCTCCGGCGATGACGTTGAAGAGGATGTACCACTGGGTGCCGAGCAGCATGAGCGCGATGGAGCCGATGCCGAGGCCGCCGCCGATCTTGACCAGGCCGATGAGCAGGATGGGGAAGAAGGCGGTGGCGGGGACGGAGGCCAGGACCTGGGCGATGGGCTGGACGATGCGGGCGAGCTTGGGATTGAAGCCGATGGCGACGCCGACGGGGATGGTCCAAGCGGCGGAGATGAGCAGGGAGGCGTTGACGCGGAGGAAGGTGGCGGCGGCGCCTTCGAGGAGGAGCTTGCAGATCGGGCCAGGTGACAGTGCGGAGCATGAGAATGGCCTGGCCTGCTCCCCAGGCCACGAAGCTGAAGCCGCAGACGGCCAGGGTCCAGAGGACGGGCGAGGGCTTTGGCTCTTGTTTCGTCGTCGAGAGGATGAACGATCGGGCGCTCCTGGTGCGGGCAAAGCGGCGGTAGATGGGCTCTTCGACTCGGGCGCAGATGCGGCCGGGGATTGAGCTGAAGAGAGTGGAGCGGCGCAGCAGCTCAAGAATGGGCGAGGTGACGCGGTCGGCGGACTCGACCTGCTCGAATTTGAATTTGTCGCTCCAGGCGATGAGCGGGCGCCAGACGAGCTGATCGGTGGCGACGACGATGAGGATGACGACGGCGATGCCGACATGAGGGCCTTGTACGTCGCCGGAGTTGGTGGCGGTCTGGAGATAGCTGCCGAGGCCGGGGAGCTGGAAGTTGCGGTTCGCCCATGGTGAACATTTCGCAGGCGATGAGGGCGAACCATCCGCCGGCGACGGAGACGATGGAGTTCCAGACCAGGCCGATGGCGGCGTAGGGCATTTCAAGCTGCCAGAAGCGCTGCCAGGCGGAGTAGCGGTAGATGCGCGAGGCTTCGAGCATCTCCCGCGGGATGGATTTGAGCGAGGAATAGAAACTGAAGGCGAGGTTCCAGACTTGTCCGGTGAAGATGAGCAGGATGACGCCCATCTCGATTCCCAGCTGATGGCCGGGGACGAGGGCGACCATGGCGAGCACGACGGGAGGCAGAAAGCTGAGGACGGGGATGGACTGAAGGATGTCGAGGACGGCGACCATCCAGGGCTCGACGCGCGGGTTGTAGGCGGCGAGTGTAGCCATAGCCGATGGCGAAGGCGAGTGACAGGAGGTAGGCGATGCAGATGCGGACGATGGAGTAAAAGGCGTAGGCCGGAAGCGCCGCGATGGAGTGGGAGATGGGGACAACAGGGACGGGCTTGCCCAGCCAGTAGGTTCCGGTGCTGACGATGGCGAAGAAGATGGCCAGGCCGCAGGCGGCGACGCCCACGTCGATGAGGAAGGGCCAGGTGCGAGGGGTGACGAGCGTGCGCGCAAGAGGATGAGGCGAGGTTCACTTCGGCGTCCTCCTGATGGCGGCGACCTCTTCTCTGCGCATCGGGAAGGACGAAGCGGCGGCGGGCGGCGTCGAAGTCGAAGAGCTCGGCGTAGCGGCCCCAGGTGACGGCGGTTTCCATCTGGCGCGCGGCTCTCTTCCTCAGTGAACTGCTCGTCGAGCATGTCGAGGAAGAAGTCTTCGGGGACGGTGTGGTCGCTCTTGGACTCGAGTGCGCGGCGAATCTGGCGCAGGAGCAGGACGTTTTCGGTGGCGGCGGTCGCGGAAGAGTTCCTTCTGGCGGAGAATCTCGGAGTTGGCGAACTCGGTGCCGGTAGTGGGTGATGGCGGCGTCGCCTTCTTCGATGTTGAGGAAGCCGAGCAGCTGGGCGGCGTCGACGATGGGGAGGAGGTCGTCGATTTCGAAGGCCGAGATCGTCGGCGAGGCGATAGATGTCGTCGCGTCCGCCCTTGTCGAGGAGCAATTCAAGAAGGCCGGCGATGCCGCCGGGGCGGGCGTGGGGCAGCATCTGGTAGTGCATCTGGCGCTGGTCGCGCGCGCGGGCGGCGGTGCTGATGGTCGGGGGCCTCGGCGGCGGGAACGTCGGGCCGGGTGAGGACCTTGTAGATGTAGTCGACAAGCTGGGTAAAAGGCTCGGATTTGCGGTCGCGCGGCTGCGGGAGCTGGACGCGGAAGTCGGTGCGAATGTGGCCGGGATTGCGGCCAAGAACGATGATGCGATCGGCGAGCAGGACGGCTTCTTCGATGTTGTGGGTGACGATGAAGACGGCCTTGGTGGGCATGGTCTTGTTGGCCCAGAGCTCGAGGAGTTCGGAGCGAAGGTTTTCGGCGGTGAGGACGTCGAGAGCGGAGAAAGGCTCGTCCATGAAGAGGACTTCCGGCTCGACGACCAGGGCGCGGGCAAAGCCGACGCGCTGGCGCATGCCGCCGGAGAGCTCTTTGGGGTAGGCGGCCTCGAAGCCGTCGAGGCCGACGGTGTCGAGCATCTTCATGCTGCGTTCGCGGCGCTGTTCCGGGGGCACGCCGCGAGCCTGGAGCGGGGCTTCGACATTCTCAAGCACGGTGAGCCAGGGGAAGAGGGCAAAGCTCTGGAAGACGATGGAGACGTTGATTTCGGATTCGGCGATGGGCTTCTCGTGCCAGTAAACCTGGCCGGCGGAGGGGGTGGAGAGGCCGGTGAGCATGCGCAGCATGGTGGATTTGCCGGAGCCGGAGGGGCCGAGCAGGGCGAGGATTTCGCCCGGGACGACGGAAAGGTCGGTCGCGGAGATGACCTGGATGCGGTTCTGGCTGGGCTGGGCGTAGTACTTCTCGATCTTTTCGGCGCGGATGATGGGCTCGACGGCCGCTGGAGGGGCGGCGGTTGGGCCGGCGGTGGGGATGCCTACCTGGGGCATGCGAGGTTCTCCGGTGAAGGTCCGCTGAGGATCAAGGGAAGCGGCCGGTTGCTGTTGCAGTGTATGTGCGCTGGGTTTCACCCAGATGAAAGCGGCTCAGCCTGCGAGAGTTAGTAACCGGGCCGCGGAACAATGCGGCGAAAGGGAAATCGTGCCAGGGTCTTGAACGCGAAGTGGGGGCCCAAAGGGGCGAGTCCTGATGAGTGGTGGTCGCAGCGGCTTGCCCAGAGGGTATCATTACCATGAGGGTGGGGGGACGGGCAAGAAGCCAAGGATCTGAATCGGAGCGCGGGAGCTGGGCACGATTCAGGAATGACAACCGGGCGCAAAGCGTCCTATCGGGCCAGAAGAGCGTCCCATAAGTGGAACCAGAACATCGAATCCTGAAGGACAGGGAGAGTATGCCTGAGAACGCGGTCAGACCGAAGGTGCTGGTGGTGGACGATGAGCGGGTGATCGCCGATACGCTGGCGATGATTCTGAATCAGAGCGGCTTTCATGCGCGGGCGATCTACTCGGGCGAGGGCGCGGTGGAGATAGCGGCGTCGTTTGAGCCGGACATGCTGATCTCCGACGTGATCATGTCCGATCTGAACGGGATCGACGCGGCGATTCGGATCAGGGAACTGCTGCCGAAGATCAAGATTCTGCTGTTCAGCGGCCAGGCGGCGACCGCGGATCTGCTGGATGACGCGCACAAGAAGGGGTATGAGTTTGAGATTTTGGCGAAGCCGGTGCACCCGCAGGATTTGTTGAATAAGCTGCGGGGGTAGAGCGGGATGGTGGTTCTGCCGACTACAAGTGAGACTTACCAAAAGCCAACTTCTTGAATACCGTTCCGCCTGCGTTTGGGATAGCGCATCGGCGATTCTGCGCTGAGCGAGAGACCATCCATGCGAAGCTGCGGCGTTTTTCTATTCCGCCCCATGAGCTCGCGGGGGCCGCTT
Source organism: uncultured Acidobacteriaceae bacterium (assembly GCA_963783065.1). GTDB lineage: Bacteria > Acidobacteriota > Terriglobia > Terriglobales > Acidobacteriaceae > Telmatobacter. Next base: position 508,748 of record CAWAMG010000001.1, read on the forward strand.
TCATAACCTGCGGCTTGAAGGCCACCGTTGGGCGAAGAATGCTAATTGATGGGGTAGAAGGAGCAGGGCGCCGAAAAAGGGCAGCCGCAGAGGCGCAGGCCCGAAGATGGAAGTCCTTATGAGATCCGATGGCGGCCATGATGGGGAACGTGCGCTCAAGATTTGATCTGTATGCCGGGGCATGGGCTATCTTAATCACTCTGAGATTTTGCCGGTGTATTGAAGCGGAGGAAAGTCATGTTAGTTCCGAAAACCTGGAAGTTTCGCCTGGCCGGAGGGTTATTTGCCTTAGGCACGTCGCTATATTTGGCAGCGCAATCAGCTTCGCCGTTGCCGAACATGACGTCGCCAGCAGTGACCGCGAGCGTGGGACCAAGCGGATACAATCAGCCGCCGAAAAACATTCTGGACGTGATGCACGCGCCCGCGCCGCCCCAACCCATAGTGAGCCCGACGATGGACGCGATTCTGCTTGTCACGTGGCAAATTAACCCTTCAATTGCACGCGTGGCGACTCCATTCCTTCGGCTGGCGGGCGTGCGCGTCGAGCCGAAGAATCACAGCAAGCACGACACGCCGGGTGGTTACGGGGTTACGCCATGCGCCACGGCGCTTGCGCTGGCACGCGTCCGGGATGGTGCGCAGGTTCAGATTGCACTTCCCGCGGGGGCGTGCCCGGGCATGCCGGCCTGGTCGGCTGACGGAAAGCGATTTGCGTTTGTGAACCTCGCGACCGACTCGGTGGAACTCTGGATTGGCGACGCAGCGACCGGGAAGATTCACCAGGTATCCGGAGCGCGCCTGAACCCCATGTTCGAACACGAGTTGCAATGGATGCCGGACCAGAAGACGCTGCTGGTGAAGCTGGTGCCTGATGGGATGGGCGAGCCGCCTCCCGCGCCAATTTTGCCGGATGGCCCGAGTATTCAGGAGTCGGATGGGCGAAGCGGGCAAAGCAGCACATATGAAAACCGCGACACGCTCACCAACAGGCACGACGAGGATGTCTTTGATTACTACGCAGCTTCGCAAATTGCTTTGGTGAATGCAGCGACGGACGCGATCACACCGGTGGGAAAGCCGGGGAACTACGACCTGGTAGGTCCCGCGCCGGATGGGCAGCATCTACTGGTCACCGCAATTCACAAGCCATATTCCTATGTCACCACGTACCGTCGATTCCCACACAACGTGGAGGTGTGGGATTTGTCCAGCGGCGCAGTCGTCGATGTTCATACAGTCGCATCGCTTCCACTCGCGGACCGCGTCCCCATCCAAGGTGTGCCGTTAGGTCCGCGCGATTTTTCGTGGCGCGCCACCGAACCAGCGACGCTGGTTTGGGCAGAAGCACTGGATGGAGGCGACTGGAATGTGAATGTTCCGTTCCGGGACAAGATCATGCTGCAGAATTCGCCCTTCACCTCACCCGCAGTCGAGGTTGCACGCATCGAGCAACATTATGCGGGCTTCCATTGGAGCGAGCATCCGGATATCGCACTTCTGGGCGAATACGATGAGAACCGGCACTGGCAAAAGACGTTTGTTATCGACGTAGACGATCACGTGCGCAAGCCTCAACTGCTTTGGGATCTTTCAATGGACGAGCATTATGCGGATCCAGGTGATCCAGTGGAACGCCAGCTCGCGAATGGGGTCAAGGTGCTTCGCCAGGATGGTGATTCGATCTTCCTTTCAGGAGATGGATCTTCGCCCGACGGGGATCGGCCGTTTCTCGATCGGCTGAACCTGAGCACGCTGAAATATGAGCGGCTGTTTCGCAGCGACAGGACCAGCTACGGGCGCTTCCTTTCGTTCACCGGGCCGGACACACGGACGATTCTCACCTGGCATCAATCCCCGACCGATCCGCCGAATGCATTTAAGCGAACGCTGGGGGGACAGCTTGCCGCGCCCGCGGGAGAAGCGTTGTACGCATCAACGAGCGTTGCGATCACCCACATTCCCGATCCGACGCCTGAGGTGCGTGCAATCAAGAAGCAACTGGTCAAGTACAAACGCGCCGACGGACTTGACTTGTCGTTCACGCTGTATACGCCTCCCGGCTATCAGGAAGGCACACGCGTACCGACCATTCTCTATGCGTATCCGCTGGACTACGCTGACCCTTCAAAGGCCGGCCAGGTTGTTGGTTCGCAGGAGACCTTCACGCGGCTATACGAATATAGGTTGTTGCTTCTGGCCGGCTACGCGATCATCGACGACGCATCGTTCCCCATCATCGGCGATCCGAAGAAGGCTTATGACACTTATCTTGAACAGCTGGTGGCCGATGCCAAGGCCGCGGTCGACGAGGCGGTGCGGCTTGGGGTTGCGGACCCCAACCGGATTGGGGTCACGGGTCACAGCCACGGCGCTTTAATGACCGTAAATCTGGTGGCCCATTCCGATCTGTTCCGCGCCGGCGTTGCAACCAGTGGCTCCTATAACAAGACTCTTACGCCATTCGGATTCCAGAGCGAGCGGCGATCGGTTTGGGAGGCGCCGGATGTTTACCTGAAGGTGTCGCCATTTTTCTCGGCCGACAAGTTGAAGATTCCGCTTCTCATCGTGCACGGCGGGGAAGACGCTAACCCAGGCACGACGCCCCTTCAATCGCAAAAGCTCTATGAGGCGATTCGAGGAAACGGCGGGACAACTCGACTGGTGATCCTTCCGCATGAGCCGCATTGGTACTCGGCCATGGAGTCAAACGAACAACTCATCTACGAGATGATTCGGTGGTTTGACAAGTACGTCAAGGACGCACCGCCGCGGTGACCTGCGAACAACCGATGCGTCTTTCACAGGCTTCTCCGCGCGAATCTTAGTTGGACGAGTTCCGGATCAGTCCTCAGAGACGCCCCAGTGTTGGGAAGTGCGGCAATCTCCGCTGCCCCAAAAGCAGCTTAGAGGTCGCGGCGGCCTTCGAGAGCGCGCGTCATGGTGACCTCGTCGGCGTAGTCGATGTCGCTGCCGGCGGGGACGCCCGTTGCAATCCGAGTGATCTTGACCGAAAAGTTGCGGAGCGCAGCTCCGAGCCAGGAGGCAGTGGCTTCACCCTCGAGCGTGGGGCTGGTGGCGAGGATGACTTCGTCGACATCGCCGTGCTCGACGCGGGCCAGCAGGGTGCGGGTGCGGAGCTGGTCCGGGCCGACGCCGTGCAGAGGCGAGAGCGTTCCGTGGAGGACGTGGTAGACGCCCTGGTAGCGGGTGCGCTCGATGGCGTCGATGTTGGTGGGTTCCTCGACCACGCAGACAAGACGCTGATTGCGTGTGGGGCTTGCGCAGTAGGCGCAGGGATCGACGTCAGTGATGTTGTTGCAGATGGAGCAGAGGCGGAGGCTGGCCTTGAGGCCGCGCACGGCTTCGGCAAGGGCGGCGGCATCGTCGTCGGTGGAGCGGAGGATGTAGAAGGCGAAGCGCTGCGCGGTCTTTGAGCCGACGCCGGGCAGCTTCTTCAATTCTTCAATGAGCCGGGCCATGGGCTCGGCATAGCGTGCCATCGATAGTTCCTGCCTCTCAGCGCCGCGAAGAGTTGACGAGCCTAATCGCCGGGACCAAACCTGAGTACCAGTTTAGCAATCCAATCACGTGTCGAGGGTCTGGCCGGCGCGCAAATTGGCTCAGGTTGCGTCGGCGACCGGTGTGTAAGAATTCAAGTTGAAACCGGCAGGATGAAGTGCGAGTTGCGGCGTGGAGGAGCACCGAATCGTGGGCAAGCTCCCTGCTCAGTTCATGGCCATTGCCTGAATCGGTAGCTTAGCGGGGTCTTCTACGGAGAACGGAAAAAGAATGATGGAACGCGTGACCGAACTCGCCACTATCGCAGGGTACGGCTTCCGGAAGGTCGGGATGGCGCTGCGCGGCAAGGAAAGTCTGCTGGCCCAAATGCACAACAGGGCGTGGTTTCAGTCCGGCCGCAAGAAGCTGCCGACGGTTTCGCTGGAGGAGCTGTTTCCAGGCACTTCGAAACTTCCGATTCATCTGGAGCGGAGCTTTCCGCGTGCGATCGGCAATCTGACAGCCGACGAACTGGCCGCGATGGCGCTGATCTGCCAGTGGCTGAAGCCATTGGTGGTCTTTGAATTTGGCACGTTCAACGGGCGAACGACGCTGAACCTAGCAGCGAATACGCCGGCGGAGACGAAGATCTACACGCTCGACCTTGCCGATCCCGGGGAGACGCAACACAGCCTGGATCAGGTCGACGTCGAACTCCACCTTCGCGATGAAAGCGGGATTTACTTCCGCGACACGCCGGTGAGCGGGAAGATCGAACAACTGTGGGGCGACTCGGCGCTGTTTGACGAGTCGGCGTTCAACGGGAAGGTCGATCTGATCCTGGTGGATGCGGCACATTCCTACGATTACGTTCGCAGCGATACGACCAAGGCGCTGGCCATGCTTCGGCCCGGCGGGGTCATTTTGTGGCATGACTACTGCGTGTGGTACCCAGGAGTTTATGAGTACCTGCACGAACTGTTGCCCAACTACCCGCTGAAGCACATTGAGTGGACGCACTTCGCGGTGCTGCGGTAATTGCGGTCGCGAGATTGGGTACGGGCTGCGCCCAGAGAGAGAAAGCTGCGACGATTGAAAAATCGCTGGCAGGGGGAAGTCCCCTGGAAAGCAGGTTATTCGAGGCCAGGAATTTTGAGGCCGCCGAGCATGCCCTGGACATTGGACTTGATGGCGTCGTCGGCTTTGCGGCCGGCTTCGTTGACTGCGGCGACGACCAGGTCCTCGAGCATTTCAACGTCGGGCTGGTTGCCGCTCGAGGCTGACGACCGCCGCGGGATCGATGTGGAGCTTGAGGAGCTGCTTCTTGCCGTTCATGGTTGCGGTGACTGCGCCGCCGCCGCTGGAGCCCTCGACGACGGTCTCGCCGAGCTTGCGCTGGACTTCTTCCTGCATTCGTTGGCCTGGGAGAGCATCTCAGCGAATTTGAGTGGGTTGATCATGATTTGATTCCTGTGGGGTCGCTCATGGAAGTGCGACGGCGCCAGTCTCTATCTCAGAGTCTAGTTCTTTTGACGCAGATCGATGACGCTGAGGACTTCGGCGTTGAAGAGTTCTTTGGCGCGCTGGACGAAGGGATGGCAGAGTGCGGCTTCCTGAATGCTGCCGGAAATGGGCGCAGCCGCGGGTGCCTGGCCGGTGGGCGAGTCGCCTCGCCGGGAACAACGAGGAAGCGCGTGGGCGCGCCGAGCCGCTGCAGTTCCTGGCGGATGATTTTCTCTGCGTTGGCGTTGATGGTGAGGGAGAGCATCTTTTTGCCCATGCCGGGGACTTCGATGCGCAGGCTGGAGCCGTCGAGGGTCCAATTGGCTGCGCCGAGCAGCTGGGCGGCGGAACGTGGCCGGCTTCGACCAGCGCGGAGCCGACGGCGTGGCGGATGGATTCGATGTGAGGGCGCCTGGCCGGGCTGGAGTTGGTTTCGGGGGCTTTGGCGAGAGCGCCCTCGGTGATCGATGTGACCGAGCCATAACCGGGGGTGGGGCTGGCCGCAGCGGGAAAGGGTGTTGGCGGCGGAGAACGGGCTGGCGAGGCCGCGCTCAGGTGGCGCGGGGTGCGGCGACGGCGGATGGCAGACGGTCGATCGTGGCGATGTAGTCGTTGGCTCGGCTGCTTTGGCGCGGGCCGGAGGACCAGCCGCCGGATGAAGGGCCGAAGGGCGAGATCGAAGGAGCTGGCTGATTCGGCGCGTGGGGCGGACTGAGGCGGAGATGCAGGCCGCGAGGCGGGCACGATGATGGCGGCGGGCGGCTGAGTTGCCCGCGAGGGCGCGGATGAAGCGGCTGGCGCGCGCGCCTGACGAAGAAACGCCGCTCAGGAGTTCTTCCAGCGGGCAGGAGGCGCTGGGCGTGGATGAGCTTGAGCAGGCCGAGCTCGAGGTGGAAGCGCTGCTCCTGGCGGTAGTTGAGATCGTCGAAGGTGCGCAGGACGATCTGCAGGTTGCGCGTGAGCTCTTCTTCGGTGAACAGCAGGGCGGTGCGGGCGGCGCGGGCGCGTTCGTCGCCGGAGATTTGCAGCAGCTCGGTCTGTTCGCCGCCGAGCTTGGCCATGAGGGCGTTGCGCAGGTAGCGGACCATCTGGCGGGCGAGCGAGGAGGGGCTGTGGCCGGCGTTGAGCAGCAGGTTCAGCTGCTCCATCAGCTCGGCGCTCTGGCCGGCGGCGACGGCTTCAAGCAGGCGCTCGAAGACGGCGTTGGGAACCGAGCCCATGAGCTCGCGAATCTGCGTCGGCGGCAGAGGACGGCGCGGCCGTTTTCGACCGGCGCCGAGGCGATGGCCTGGTCCATGATGGAGAGCGCGTCGCGCATGGAGCCGTCGCCGGCCTCGGCCAGCAGAGCCAGGGCGGCGTCTTCGGCGTCGACTTCTTCGTGGCCGGCGATCATCTTGAGCTGGGCGAGAATGTCGTCGAATTTGACGGCGTGAAAGCTGAAGTGCTGGCAGCGGGAGCGGATGGTCTGGGGAATGTTCTCGGGCTCGGTGGTGGCCATCATGAAGATGACGTGCGCGGGCGGCTCTTCGAGGGTCTTGAGCAGGGCGTTGAAGGCGGCGTCGGTGATCTGGTGGGCTTCGTCGAGGATGTAGATCTTGTAGCGGTCGCGCGGCGGGGCGTAGCGGGCGGCGTCGCGCAGTTCGCGAATCTCGTCGATGCCGCGGTTGGTGGCGGCGTCGATCTCGATGACGTCGACGGCGTTGCCCTGGCGGATTTCGATGCAGGAGTCGCATGACGCCGCAGGGCTCGGCGGTGGGGCGGGTCTCGGCGTGCCGATTTCGGTGCGGCAGTTGAGGGCCATGGCCAGGATGCGGGCGATGGTGGTTTTGCCGATGCCGCGATGGCCGGAAAAGATGTAGCCGTGGGCGATGCGGTTCTGGGTGAGGGCGTTGAGGAGGGTGCGGGTGACGTGGTCCTGGCCGGCGACGTCGGCAAAGCGCTGCGGACGATATTTGCTGGCCAGAACCTGATAACCCATGGGTGCGCGCTCCTTTGACCAGCCTCGTGGGCGATGGGCGGCCTAGAGGGGATTGTAACGCCCCGGATCAGGGGGAGCGGGCAGCGCGGACCTCCGCAGATCGAGGAAGCGGCAGACCGCGGGATCGTGCTCCAGTCCGATGGCGATCCCGTAAGAATGGCGAGCTTCCTCGTAAGCTCCGTCCCTGGCCAAAAGCTCGGCGCGGGTAGCCCAATAGGGCTGATATTGGGCGAGCCGGTTGTCTACTGACAGATCGGGCAATGCGCTTCAGACCCGCGGCTGCGCCTTGCACTTCTGCGACGGCCAAGGCGCGATTGATGGCGATCACGGGCGAACCGGCGAGTGCCAAGAGCGCGTCGTAGAGCTCCAGCACCCGTCCCAGTTTTTCGTCCGGTGCGGCAGCGATCGACATGGCAGACTGAATCGCAGCCTCCAACTGAAAGCGGCCGAAAGCTCCCAGAGCGCTGGCGCGGCGTAGCAATGTTTCGGCATGAGCTATCTGCTGAGCATTCCACAAGGCCGGATCCTGCTGGGCGAGGGGGACGAACTCGCCAGCCGGGCTACGGCGCGCCCCTCGTCGGGCCTCGGCATGCAGCACGAGAGCAAGCAGGCCGAGCGCCTCGGGTTCTGCGGGCAACAATTCGGCGACCAGCCCGGAAAGGAATAAGGCCTCTTCGGCCAGATCGCGACGAATCACGTCGACGCCGCCGGGGTCAGTCCAACCCTCAGTGAATGCCGCATAGATGGCATAGAGCACCGCGTCGAGACGGGCAGGAAGCTCTTCGCGCCCGGGAACACGGAAGGGAATGCCGGAGTGGCGGATCTTATCTTTGGCCCGGACCAGGCGCTTGCCCATGGCAGCCGGCGAGACGAGAAAGGCGGAAGCTATTCTTGCCGCATCGAGCCCCATCACCGCCTGCAAGAATCATGGGCGCGCGAATGCCTGCTTCAATGGCCGGGTGAGCGCATGCAAACATCATGGCGAGCCGTTCATCCGGGATCTCGGAATCGGAGGGCGCGGCGGCCAGCACATCGGCGAGAGCCTGCAAATCCTGTGATCCGAGCTGATCTCGGCTGTGCCTGCGGAGAACATCGATCATCTTGCGGCGAGCCACAGTCAGGAGCCACCCTTCTGGATTCCGGGGCAGCCGTGCGCGGCCAACGAGCGAGGCCGATGCGAAGGCCTCAGAGAGCGCATCTTCGGCAGCGGACAGATCGTGGGTGCGAACAGCGAGAAAAGCGACGAGTTTGCCGTAACTGCGGCGCGCCACAGCATCGGCCGTGACGCGCGCCTGCTCGTCGCCTTTCAGTGGGTTCATGAAGCCGGGCACCTGTGGCAGATCAACTCTGCATCGCCCAGATGGGGCGAACTTCAATGATGCCGTGGCCTGCGCCGGGGCAACGGGCCGCCCAGGACAAGGCCGCATCGAGATCGGGCGCGTCAATCAGGAAATAGCCGCCAAGCTGCTCTTTGGAGTCGGCGTAGGGGCCGTCGAGCACCTGTGTCTTGCCGTCCACAATGCGAACGGTCGTGGCTGTGGAGACCGGTTGCAAGCGGTTGGAACCGAGGTAGGCGCCGGCCGTCTTAAGGGCCTCAGTGTAGGCCATATAGGCCGCCATTCCCTGTTGCTGTTCAGTTGGGGTCATTTTGGCAAAGCCGGATTCCTGGGCGTTGAGCAGAAGAAGATATTGCATGGGAAACCTCCGTGGTAGGTTGTGTGCGGCCATGATGGTCCGCTGCAACAATGACGTTCGCAGCGGGGCCATTTGGACAGGGGCAGATAGAATTTGTCGGGATGCGACACAAGCCCGCGAACGCAGACGGGTTACGCTTGCATTCAATTCATGTTCTCTTCGATTCTGCGCGGGTGCCGTTTCTATGCAAGGGCGTCTTGAGGGTCTTTGATGATGCGGCTTTGCGGCGTCTGACCTCTTCGGGGGAGTACATGGTGCCGCGGCAGGTGCGTGCGCCGCAATTGCAAATGGCTTCGTCGCCGCCGCCGTCGTAGAGGCAGTAGTCGTAGGTGATCTCAGCGCCCGCAGGGATGTGTTTGATGGCGTTGATCCAGACGCGCCCGTCGATCTCCTCAGTTTCGCAGTTGGGGTCGCAGCTGTGGTTGATGAACATGGCCATGGAGTGGCCCTCGATGACGATGGCGCCGTCGCCCAGTCCAAAGAGGTAGGTGATGGGGGCGTCCTCGTAGTCGGCGTCGGCCTGATCTTTGGGGATATGGGGGCCGGTGTACTCTGCGACGCGCGCGCCCCTGCGGATGCGGGTGGTGGTGTAGCAGCCAGCGGCATGGATGACAGAAGAGCGAATGATGAGGGCCATGGGGTGCGTGGGGGCGTCCTGACTTTGAATGCGCATGGCCGCATCGTACCATTGAAAGGGTGAGGATTTTTGGAATGAGTTGGGGTGGATTCAGGGCGTTGCTTGTGGCAGGGGTTGCGGTGGTCTGCGTTTGCGTGCTGGAGGCGAGCGCGCAGTCGCCGGACGGGCAGAAGCCTGCGCCGCCTGCGCAGCAGGGAGGGAGCAGCTCGCCGGGTGGTGGGAATCCGTTTCCGGGCGACACAAACAATGTGCCCGTAATGCCGTCCAGGGAGAATCCAAATCCGCCTGCCGCTCCAGCGCCTGGCGCGGGACAGGACGCGGGGCAAAGTCCGGGGTCGGGCGGGGGATCGGGTGCGGGTGCGGCTGGCGGGACGAATCAGTTTCCGGGAGACACGGGCAATGTGCCGGTGATGCCGTCGAAAGGAACGCCCGCGCTGCCCGAGCGGACGTACCGCGGAGATGATGCGGCTGCCAATATTGGCCTTCCCAATGACGATGCCGATCCAGTGAAGAGTCCCGATGATCCCGTGGCCGAGAGCACGGCAGATCGCCAGGGCTTTTCGAGCTCGAACATTCCGGGTCTGGACAAGATTATCGATAAGGCGGACGACGAGGATCAACAGGCGGCGAAAAAGAAAGAGCGCAGTGGCGATAAGTATGGGGTGAGCCCCGCTGAGCATAAAGAAACGCCGGGCGAGGACATCGAAGTAGGGAAGTTCGAGATGGAGCGGAAGAACTGGAAGGCGGCGCTGTCGCGGTTTGAATCGGCGCTGGTTCTGTCGCCGGAGGATCCGGAAGTGTACTGGGGGTTGGCGGAAAGTGAACGGAGGCTGGGGCAGTTTGCGGAGGCGCGCGCGAATTACAAGAAGCTGCTTGACTACGATCCGGACGGTCCACACGGGAAGGCTGCGCGCAAGGCGTTAAGCGATCCGCTGATTGCGAATGCGCAGGCGGCTGCGCCGGTGGCTGAGGCAGGCGCAGCCACAAAACACTGAATTCGCATCCCACCCTTTTCGCAAAGATACGCGAAGAGGATGGGGCACCCTGAGCTCTGCTAAAAGTGAAACATTTGAAGGTAGGTGGCGAGAATGCGCTGTCCCCATAGGTGCGCGACGATGCCGCCAATGCAAAGGAAGGTTCCCAGAGGGAGCTTTGAGAAATTGCGTGCGCCGGCAGGGCTGGCTGGGACCGAGGCTGAGCCGTGTGTTGGTTCGGCAGCGCTGGTGGATTCTTGCGGCGTTCGGCGTGGCCGGGCAAGCAGGACGATGCCGGCGACAGCGGCGAGAATTACACCGATTCCAAAAGAAAGCAGGGCGAGAGGCAGGCCCATCCAGGCGGCAAGCAGAGCCATGAGCTTGGCGTCTCCGAGGCCGATGCCCTCGCGGCGTCGGACGAGAAAGTAGAACCAGCGGATGAGAAGGATGAGCAGCGCAGCGCCGCCGATGCCGAGAAGCGTGTCGGCGATGAAGCCGGTGAGGTCGTAGTAGGGCAGGGGCAACAAGGCTCCCCAGTTGCCGAGCAGAAGCGCGGAGAGCACAGTGAAGGCAAAGCCGATGGCCGCGCCGGGGAGGGTGAGCCAGTCGGGCAGCCAGAGGTTTTCCCAGTCGAGAAATGCGAGGGCGACGATGAGCCAGTAAAAGAGTAGCTTGCCGGCGAAGACCATCAGCGTGTTGTCGACGAGTACCTTGGGCAAGGCGGGATCGAAGAGACCGAGAGGGATTTGCCAGGCGGAGTAGCCCCAAAGCAGCGCAATTCCTGCTTCAACGATGGGATAGCGCAGACCAATTGGGTGGTTGCACTTGCGGCAGCGGCCGCCGAGGGTGAGGAAGCTGAGGAGGGGGATGTTTTCATACCAGGGAATGTCATGGTCGCAGTGGCGGCAGTGCGAGCCGGACTGAGAGATGCTTTCGCCGACGGGCCAGCGGCTGATGCAGACGTTGAGAAAGCTGCCGAAGATGAGGCCCAGGAATGCGGCAAAGGCGGTGCCGAGGGGACGGATCATAGTTGAGGTGAGTATACGAGGAACGCATGGTCGGGCGGATTGCGCGGATTTCGATGCACGCTCATGAATTGGCCGCCTTGAAATGAATGCGGCAATAAACGAATGCATCGGGTATGGTACGACAATAATTTCGTCATTACGTGTCGCTTGTGCGCTATTCTTCCTGCACTCGTATTTGACGGCGCAGCAGGAGGCCAAAGATGGCGGCGAAGAAAGCTACTCCCCCCGCAGTGAAGCATCCAGCACCCAGCAAGCCGACAAAAGGCAAATCGGCACCCAGGCCCCCCGGTACGGGGAGCCCGTCTGCTCCGGCCGGGCAACCCGTGTTCAGCCAACCGAAACCATCGCCGGACCCCAAGTCGTTCACCAAGCCGGTGACGGACAAGAATGCTGTTGGGCTGAACCAGTTGGAGCCTCTGCCGGCGAGCGGGCCGAATCCCGCGGTGCTGGTGGAACCGGTGCTGACCCTGGCGCAGGTGTATGGCTCGGCCGGCGCCAGAAAGGTGTCTGCCATTACGAAAGCCGGCCAAATTGTCTTCCACTCCGTGGGCGATACGGGCAGCGTGACAGGACCGGAGACCGAGTCGCTGATCGCGGATAAGATGGTGACCGACTTCAACGAGGCCAACCCAGCCGATGTGCCCAGCTTCTTTTACCATCTGGGCGATGTGGTCTATTACTTTGGCGAGGCCACTTACTATTTCGACCAGTTTTATGAGCCGTTCCGCGAGTATCCGGCGCCGATAGTTGCAATTCCCGGCAATCACGATGGGGTGGTTTATGCCAACGACACGGCCAAGAGCCTGGATGGGTTTGTCGCGAACTTTTGCGCGGCATCGCCGATTCACCCGCCGGACGCAGGCAGCCTGAATCGGACGGCGATGATCCAGCCCGCGGTCTACTTTACGTTCGAGGCGCCGTTCGTGCGCCTGCTTGGACTTTACAGCAATGTGCTGGAAGATCCGGGCGCGATCTCCGCGCAGACCGGCACGGCGAGTCCCAACACGGTTCTTGACTCGCGCCAGGTGGACTTTCTTACTGCGGCCCTGAATCGCATCAAGACGCAAGGATTCACAGGCGCGGTGATCATCGCGGTGCACCATCCGCCCTTCACAGGTGGCTCAGAGCATGGAGCCAGCCCGCTGATGCTTGCCGATATCGACGCCTGCTGCACAGCCGCGGGCGTGTGGCCGCATGCGGTCTTCTCTGGCCACTCGCACAACTATCAGCGCTATACGCGCACGATGAAAGGCATGCAGACCCCGTATATTGTGGCCGGCTGCGGCGGGCACAACCCGCTCTCGCCCATGCGGACCACGGTGCGTACGCCTTACCAGATCAACAGCACGCTCACGCTCAACAGCGTGGACGCCACCGATTACGGCTACCTGCGCGTGGTGGTGAATGCGACGACGCTCACCATTGAATACCATCCGCAGAGCGACGGCGGCACGACCAAGACGCCGGACGATGTTGTGACGGTGAACCTGGCCGCGCACACGATTTCGTAATCGACGCCGCAGGGACATCAGAAAGTGCGCAGGGGAAGTGAGCATTCGGTTGGATTCCGCATGGCCAGTGATGGCTCCAATGCGGGGTAGACTGGATGCAGATGAGCGCGCTTGAGGACGAGTCCGGCACGAAAATGCCAGTCGAGGAGCAAGAGACCGATCCGGTTAGGGCGGCGGAGCGGTTTGAGGAGTCGGTGAGGATTATGGCGCGGCTGCGCGCGCCGGGCGGCTGTCCGTGGGACCGGGAGCAGACCTTCGACACGATAAAGAAATACACGCTGGAGGAGGCCTACGAGGTCTTCGATGCGATCGAACGCAGGGACTTTCCTCACCTTGCCGAGGAGTTGGGGGATTTGCTGCTGCAGGTACTGTTTTATGCGGAGATGGCAGCCAACGAGGGTGAGTTCACAATCGCAGACGTGCTCGATCATCTGAACCGGAAGCTGGTGCGGCGGCATCCGCATGTGTTTGGCGAGGAGGCATCGAGAGCGGCGGGCAACGAGGCCAACGTCGACGCGGCGGTGGAAAATGCAGCGGATGGGGCGGCATCGGCAGTGCTGCGGAACTGGGAAGAGATCAAGCTGGCGGAGAAGAAGCCGCTCGCAGGCGAGGAAGAGAGCAGGGCTTCGCGTCTTGACGGCGTGATGCGCGCGATGCCGGCCTTGAGTGAGGCAGCGAAGCTGGGAGCAAAGGCGCAGAAGGCAGGATTCGACTGGCAAAGCTGGCGGGAACTACTTCCGAAGGTGGCCGAAGAGGTTGCGGAACTGGAGGCCGAGGCAGCCAGCGCGGATCCGGCGCGCATGGCGCGCGTCGAGGCGGAGCTTGGAGATTTGCTTTTTACGGTGGTGAATCTTGGCAGGCATCTGGGCGTGGATGCAGAGATGGCGCTGCGCGGTTGCAATCTGCGGTTTCGGCGGCGCTTTCATGAAATGGAGCGAACGGCGGAGAAGCCACTCGAAGAGCTGGAGCCTGAAGAGTTGGAAGTGCTGTGGGCGGCTGCGAAGAAGAAGCTGAATACTCCTGAGCCGGCCCGATGATCGAGCGGTTTGATTCGAGGGAAGGGTGGCCAGCGAACATGCGATTCGAAACACAGGCGCGCTCCGTTCAGATTCGCGAATGTTCAGGACTCGATGAACTGGAAGCATGCGTTCGCTTGCAGGTGGAGACCTGGGGCTATGACGCAGCAGATGTGATTCCGCGCAGGGCATTTCTGGTGGCGCAAAAGATAGGCGGACAGGTTCTGGGAGCTTTTGAAAAAGCAGGAAATAGGGAAAAGGGAGAAGGGAGGGCGGAACAGGGGATCGAAGGTGGGCCGGTTATTGGGAGACCGGAAGCGCTGGTCGGATTCGCGTTTTCTTTGCCAGGTCTGAAATCGAAACAAGGAATTGCAGCGCCTTATTTGCACTCGCATATGCTGGCGGTGAAACAGGCCTACCGCAACCGCGGGATTGGCGTGGAACTGAAGCTAAGTCAGCGCAGAGAGGCACTTTCTCGCGGAATCATGAAGATGGAGTGGACCTTCGATCCGCTCGAAATCAAGAACGCTTTTATAAATATCCACAGGCTGGGAGCTATAGTTTCGACGTATCACGTGAATTTTTATGGTTTATCCTCATCTCGACTGCAGGGTGGTCTGCCGACGGATCGACTGGTGGCGGAGTGGTATTTGAATTCGTCTCGAGTTCGAGACCGGATGGATGGGCGCAATGCAGAGAATTACGCTATAGATAGACGGATCGTTGTCCCGGCTGACCTTTCCGAATGGAAGGCCGCGGAGGCGAGCCGGGGCCGCGCAAAAGCCATTCAATTGGAGAACCGCCGGACGTTTCAAGAAGCATTCAACGACGGAATGACCGTACTTGGCTTCCTGAGGGATGCGGATGGTAATGGAGTCTTCGAACTGGGCCGTATCCCCACGGACCCGTCGAAGCTGGAATGATATCCGAAGGAACGCGATCATTATGAAGATTGATTCGATTGTGCTGCGTGAAGTGCATATGCCCCTGCTGCATCCGTTTGAAACCAGTTTTGGGGTGACACGTCAACGAAGAATCCTGCTTGCGGAAGTTCAGTCAGAGGGGTTGACTGGCTGGGGCGAGTGCACGGCGGGAGAGCGGCCGTTCTTCTCCGGCGAGTCGACCGACAGCGCCTGGCAGGTGATTCTGAACGAGCTGGGGCCGATGCTGGCTTCGAGCGAACCGGAGCACGGCGGGGAGTGTCCGGGGATATTTCGCCAGGTGCGCGGAAACCCAATGGCCAAAGCCGCGCTGGAGAATGCGATATGGGATCTGGAGGCGCAACGCGAAGGATTGCCGCTGGCGCAGTTGATTGGCGGCGTGCGGGAGACGATTCCGTGCGGGGTTTCGCTGGGGATTCAGCCGAACATTCAAGAGCTGATGGCGGTGATCGAAAAGGAGCTGGCGGCGGGTTATCAGCGGATCAAGCTGAAGTGCAAGCCGGGCTGGGATGTAGAGGTTTTTGACCGGGTCAGGAACCGATGGCCGGAGATCATGCTGAGCTGCGACGCTAACTCGGCGTACAAGTTCAGGGATTCGGATCACGTTGCGAGCTTCGATGCGTTTGACCTGCTAATGATCGAGCAACCGCTTTGGTACGACGACTTCTATTACCATTCGATGCTGCAGAAGCGGATGAACACGCCAATCTGCCTTGATGAATCGATCCGGAATCGGCGGGACGTGCTGGCGGCGATCGAGATGGAGTCTTGCCGGATTATCAACATCAAGCTGGGCCGGGTGGGCGGCTTCTCTGAAGCGATTGCAGTACACAACGCAGCGCAGGAGCGCGGTGTTCCCGTGTGGTGCGGCGGAATGCTGGAGTCGGGAATCGGACGGGCGCACAACATTGCGCTGTCGACGCTGGAAAACTTCTCGTTGCCGGGGGATGTGTCGGCATCGGCGCGCTATTGGAAGGAAGACATCGTGGAGCCGGAGATCACGGTCTCAAAGGCAGGCGAGATTGAGATTCCCGATTCGCCGGGCCGGGGCTATGAGGTGAAGACCGACCTTGTAGAGCAGTTGACGGTGCGCAAGGAACAGATTCGAGCGTTTGAACTCGTGGCGTAGCGGGGGGTCCTGAGTCGGCCGTGGGGATCGATGGCAGGGCGGGACGAAGAGGGCCAGAGGAACACGCTTGGGCGAGGGTGCGCGCAATCTGTGCTCAGTCGTTGCCCTAAATAGGGCTGCAGCCGTTACAATCCTGCTACGAGACGAACAGCCTGATGAAAATTGCCATTGTGACAGGGATTTATCCCCCGATCGTTGGGGGTGCTGGAGCTGTGATGCACAGCCTGGCGACCCATGCTCCGGATCAGATCTCGATTGTGACCTGCAAGTTCGACCAGGATGGCCGGCGGCTGGCCTGGGAGATGCACGACCCCCAGCAACCTGAGACGATCGCGCGGTTGAAGCGGTTTGCCGACTCGCTCCCGTGGATGCCGCCGGGGAAACTGCGGGCGATTGTCAAGGCGATCAACGATGGCTGGATTCTGCAGCCGAGTGCAGGGCGCGAGCTGACGCGGATTCTTGAAGCGATCGGGCCGGACCTCGTTTGCGTAAATACGAGTTTCTGCTACTGGGCGGGCGAAGTGATCCGCCGGTGGAGGCCCCAGGCGAAGTTGGCTTTTTACGTTCACGGCGAAGAGGTTCCTGACGGCAGGGGCTACCACGGCAAAAAGGCGCTGGAGGCGCTGAAAGCAGGCGACCGCGTGGTGGCGGTGAGTTCGTATACGAAGAGTGCGCTGGTTGGGGTGGGGCTGGATCCGGACAAAGTCGTCGTGATCAATAACGGCGTGGACACAACGCGATTCAAGCCGGGGCCGAAGAGTGAGGCGATCGTGGATAGGTTCAGGCTGGGAAGTAGGCGGATTCTGCTCACACTGGCGCGGCTCGATGAGCGCAAGGGGCAGGACATGATGATTCGGGCCATTCCGAAGATTTTGGAAGCGGTGCCGGACCTGGCGTACCTGGTGGTCGGCGAAGGCAACATGATGGAGCGGTTGTGGAAGCTGGTTTCAGAGTTGCGCTTGGAAAGCACAGTGTTGTTTACGGGCGGGGTTTCAGATGACGATGTGCTCGAGTACTACAGGACCTGCGATGTGTATGCGATGCCGAACAGAACAACCGGAACAGGCGATACGGAGGGCTTCGGGCTGGTGTTTCTGGAAGCGGGGGCGTGCGGCAAGGCGGTGATCGGCGGCAAGGCCGGCGGCGTACCGGATGCAATTCGTGATGGGGAGACGGGTTTTCTGGTGGATGGGACCTCGGTGGATGCGATTGCGGCTGCGTGCATCAAGCTGTTCGAGGACCGAGAGTTGAGGGATAGATTTGGAGCGAATGGCTTGGAGCATGCGCGGCAAAACGACTGGAGCGGCAAGACGCAGGAGTTTCTGGGCCTGTGCAACGGGCTCTGCGGGCGGTAGGGTGTGTGCCAAGGGCGGCGGATTTGCGTAGGCGTTGAGTTGAGATGAGGGGCAGGCGTGGAGATGGTGTCTGCCCTTTTTCCTTTTGACTGACATTTCATTCACCTCCAACTGTGGGGTGCTTCGACGACGGGTTCAAGAGAGGTTTCGAGGGGCTCGAAGTGGCGGGCTTTGACGTGAACGACTCCGTCCTGATTCTGCAGCTTGCCGGCGATGAGCAGGAAGCGCGTGCGGGTGACGACGATGCGGTTTGCCTCGAAGACGTCGGGTGCAAGGATGATGTTGGCGATGCCGGTTTCGTCTTCGAGGGAGAGGAAGACGAAGCCCTTGGCGGTGCCGGGGCGTTGGCGGGCGATGACACGGCCCGCGGCGCGGACGAACTGATCGGAGCGCGCCGATTCGAGCTCGGCGGCGGAGAGAATGCCGAGGCGCCGGAGGCTCTCGCGCTGATAGGCCATGGGGTGCGGGCCGGTGGTGATGCCGGTTCCGGCATAGTCGGCTGCGAGCCGCTCGTCGGTGGTCATTTTGCGGAGTGGGTTGGCGGCTGGGCCGGTGGGTGCAGCACTGCGCAGAAGCGGACCGACGGGGCGGCCAGCCTGCTCGACCTGCCAGAGAGCATCGCGGCGATGCTCCACCTCGCCAAGCGTATTGAGTGCGCCGACCTGGGCGAGGGCGACGAGTTCCTTGCGGTTGAGCGCAGGGACGCGGGCGGCGAGTTCGTCGACTGAGCTGAAAGGGCCGTGGAGATTGCGGGCGGCGAGGATCGCTTCAGCAGAGGATTGGCGGAGATCTTTGACGTAGTTGAAACCGATGCGAAGGGCGGGACCAGCGGGCTCATCCTCCAGCGTGCAAAGCCAATCGGAACGCAGAACATCGATGGGGCGAACGCGGAGGCCGTGGCGCTGGGCGTCTTTGATGAGTACAGCGGGGGAGTAGAAGCCCATGGGCTGGTTGTTGAGCAGGCCGCAGGTGAAGGCGGCGAGGAAGTGGACCTTGAGGTAGGCCGAGGCGTAGGCGATGAGGGCGAAGCTGGCGGCGTGCGACTCGGGGAAGCCGTACATGGCGAAGGAGGAGATGCCCTGGACGATGTTGTCCTGTGCTTCAGGGCCGATGCCGTTAAGGGCCATGCCGGAGCGCAGGCGTCCTTCAAGATCTTTCATGCGCTGCATGGATCGGCGCATCCCGACAGCGCGGCGAAGCTCTTCGGCTTCGGCTCCCGAGAAGCTGGCGACTACCATGGCCATGCGCAAAAGCTGCTCCTGAAAGAGCGGGACGCCGAGAGTGCGTTTGAGTACGGGCTCGAGGGACTGGTGGGGGTAAGTGACTACTTCCTTGCCCTGTCGGCGGCGGATATAGGGCTGCATCATTTTGCCGACGATGGGGCCGGGGCGGATGATGGCGACCTGGACGACGAGATCGTAGAAGCGCACCGGCGCGTTGTGCGGGATGGAGGCCATCTGGGCGCGGCTTTCCACCTGGAACATGCCGACGGTGTCGGCCTTGCAGAGTGTCTGGTAGACGAGCGGATCTTCAGGGAGTGTGGCGAGGTCGACGGTGCGGTTGTAGTGTGCGGGGATGAGTTCGATGCAGTCCTTGAGAACGGCCATCATGCCGAGGCCGAGGAGATCGACCTTGATGAGCCCCATGTCGGCGCAGTCTTCCTTGTCCCACTGGATGACGGTGCGGCCGGGCATGGAGGCGCGCTCGAGCGGGACGACACGGTTGAGCATGCCGGCGCAGATGACCATGCCGCCGGAGTGCTGGCCGAGATGGCGAGGCAGGTTCTGCATGCGCATGCAGAGGTCGAGATAGCGTGCAATGCGGGGATGTTTAGCGTCAAAGCCGGCCTGGGCGAAGTTGCGGGCCATGGTGTCGTTTTCGCCGCGCCACTCCCAGTGGCCGACGAGCGAGGAGAGGCGGGCGAGCTGGTCCTCTTCGAAGTCGAGGGCCTTGCCGACCTCGCGCGCAGCAGAGCGGCCGCGGTAGCTGATGACGTTGGCGGTCATGGCAGCGCCGAGGTTGCCGTATCGCTCGTAGACGTACTGGATGACCTGCTCGCGCTGATCGCCGGAGGGCAGGTCGAGATCGATGTCGGGCCATTCGCCGCGGTTTTCGCTGAGGAAACGCTCGAAGAGCAGTTCCATGCCAACGGGATCGACGGCGGTGATCTCGAGCGCGTAGCAGACGGCAGAGTTGGCGGCCGAGCCGCGGCCCTGAACGAGGATGCCGTGACGCTGGCAGTAGCGAATGAGATCCCAGACGATGAGAAAGTAGCCGGCGAAGCCGAGTTTGGCGATGAGCTTGAGCTCGTGCGCGACCTGGGCGCGGGCTTTGGCGAGGAGCGATGCTGCTTGGCGGGTGAGCCGTAACGCTTGACGACACCTTCCTCAACACGGTGCGCGAGGAATGAGTCCATCGATTCGCCTGCGGAGACGGGGTAGTGGGGGAACTCGTAGCCGAGGCTGTTGAGCGTGAACTCGAGACGCTGGCTGACGATGCGCGTGTTGGCGATGGCCTCTGGGATGTCAGCGAAGCATTGCAATGCAGCGAAGATGCCGCGCGTTGTTGGCGGATAATAAGCGTCCGGCGCGGTCGAGAGATGTGTGGTGGTGAATGGTGGTGAGGACGTCCTGGATCTCGCGGTCTTTTTCTGTGGCGTATAGGACGCCGTTGGTGGCGACGACGGGCAGATGGAGCGATGAGGCGAGCGAGAGAAGGGCCTGATTGCGGCATTCTTCATCGCGGAGCTGGTGGCGCTGAAGCTCGAGATAGAGATTGGCAGGGCCGTAGATGGAGCTGAGGCGATCGGCGAGTGTGCGGGCCTCGTCGAGGCCGTGATTCGCGAGAGCTGCAGCCAGCGGGCCTTCGTCTCCGCCGGTGAGGCAGATGAGACCGGCAGAGAATTCGGCGAGGTCGTCGAGGGTGGCCGCGCCCTCGGCTTTGGTGGTCTCGCGCATTTTGAAGCGGGTGATGAGCTGGCAGAGGTTTTGATAGCCGGTTTGCGAGGCGCAGAGCAGAAGCAGGCGCGGCGGCTCTTCAGGGTGCTGATGGGGCAGCCAGGAAGGCGGCGTGAGACGGTTGCCGTAAGTGCTTACAGAGATCTCCGCGCCGATGTGGGCCTGGACGCCGGTTTTTGTGGCGGCGGTGTGGAAGCGCGCGACGCCGTAGAGGCCATTGCGGTCGGCGAGAGCGAGCGCGGGCATGCCGAGAGCGGCAGCACGGTCGATGAGCGCCTCCGGCTGCGATGCAGCGGCGAGGAAGCTGAAGGCGCTGGCCGCGTGAAGTTCGATGTATTCCATGGCAAAAAACAGAGGACAGTGGACAGTTAGAAGCCGATGACTAATAGCTAACTTTTTGTCAGTAGGTCGCAATAACTTCGGTTAGTCATAGAGCGCTTCAAGCTGCCATCGGTTCTGGGCGCAATCGTGGACCAGGAGGCAGGCCACCGAAGAGCCACCCGCCGACTCAGCGAGAACGTCCCACTCTTCTGCGTTCCAGCCATCGGTGGACCACCAGTTGCCACTGGTACGCCAGGGGCCGTAGGCGGCGGAGATGGAGAAGCTGCTGTCGCGATCGCGAAAGGCGACGGGCTGGAGCGCGGAGAGTTGCACGCGCACAGGAACAGGCGGACGCATGCGACGGAGGGCGAGACGGGGCGTGGGGGAGGGTGTGACGGCGTGGGGCAGTTCGTTGAGGCTGAACTCCTTCATGCGGAAGCTGGCGGGGCGATGCGTGTCCTGGAGGACAGGCGAGCCAACGCGGTCGTCGCCGGTGATGGCCTTGAGGCGGGCGATGGTGACGTCGAGACGCGAGGGCTCGGGGGTTTGAGGAGCGAAGAGGCCGAGTTGGACTTTGCTGGACTGGCCTGCTTCGGCAGAGAGGGCAAGCGAGAGGATCGCGGCCTGGGGCGGGTGCGCAGCAATCTCAAGCTGCAGGAGTTTGAGCAGGAATTTGCGGTCGATGGTGGGGAGGGCTGGGCGGATGATGCGCTGGTAGGTTTGATTGCCTTCTAGCTGCATCTGGACAGTAAGCGAGGCAAGCGCGAGGGCGCGTGAGGCGGCGCGTGCAGCGAGGCAGTCAATGATGCGCGCGCCGATGAAGAGCAGCGAGCCGCTGTCTTCAACAGGGGTGTCGAAGGCGCAGAACTCGCGGAGTGAGAACTCGGCTTCGATGGGCTGGAGGGTGTGGGGGTGTGCGCCGAGAGCAAGATCGCGCCAGGCGATGGCCTGCGGGCCGAGGCGCGCGACGAGATCGGTGACGGGGAGGGCGCCGAGTTCGCCGAGGGTGCGAATGCCCCAGAGAGTGAACGTTTCAGCGTGATCGGCGGGAAGATCGAGGACACAGAGCGGGAGTTTGGCGAGGGCAGCGGGTTCCTGGCCATTGGGAATGACGGTGATTCCGCGCGAGGCGGCGGCTTTGAGGCGTGCGGTGTGGAAGTTAGTGCTTACTGCCACAGAAACGCGCAGACCGGCTGCCTGGAGTGAGGCTCGCAAGCGTTGGGCGAGAGTTTCAGGCGGCCCAAAGAGACGCTCTGTGCCTGCGATGTCGAGGACGCAGGAGGCAGCATTCGGCTGGGGAAGGAACTCGATGCGGGGCGAGAACTGGGCGGCGCATTCGAGCAGGACAGCGCGGGCGGCGGCCTCAGTTTCAATGGAGCGCTGGAGAAGGCGGAGGTTGACGATGGATTCGGCTTCAAGACGGGACATGCCGAGCGATGCGCCTTCGAGATGAGCGTGGTGGTTGAGCGAGCAGAGGATCTGCATGGGCGGCCGGCCGTCGAGCACGGCGACGGGCAGGGATTCGAGCTCGGGGCGTAGGCGGAGCAGGCTCTGGGCGGGGAACTCGGCGGCGTGGATGCATGCATAGAGATGGGGTTTCATGCGGACTCCTTCTTTGAGACATTGGCCCATGAGGCGTTGGCAGACCATGTGGATAGAGGGGGCTTGCGGGCGGAGACCGTACTCGCGGAGACAAGCGTGGGGACAAGCGCGGGGGAGGGTACAAGAGTGAGGGCTGGTGTCTGGGCCGGGGTGTGGGCTGGCGCAAAGCGCTCGCGGCCGGTAAGCACCTGGTAGGAGAAGCCGTTGAGGACGGTGGATCCGGCGGTGTGAGCACTTACTGACGAGCACTCGAGGACCAGGGCTGCGCTGGACTGGGCGAAGGGCCGAGGTGCGAGGACGAGAAGCGAACAGCGGGTGCGGTCGGCGGCCTGACGGAAGCGAAACCAGGTGGCGAGCGGGATACGGTAGCCATGCTCGGGCGGCGTGGAGGCAAGATCGAGCACAAGGGCTGAGAAGCCGCCGGCCTGGAGCAGCAGATCGGTAGCGCGGATGGCCTGGTCGAGAGTCTGGAGGCTGGGAGTGATGGAGTTGGGGCGGAATGAGGTTGGACGCTTAGAGTTGCCGGTGTGAGCGGAGCCGTTGCGGGGCTGGCAGCGAATCCAAAGCAACTGACGCAGACTCAGACCGGTTGCGGCGGCGGACTCCGCGTCAAAGGCGTCGGAGGCGTCGACCCAGGCACAGACGCGCGGCTCACGGGTGAGCTCGGCGAGGAATGAGAGAGCAAGCGATGTGCGACCGGAGGATTCAGGGCCAGTAAGCTCGCTGATTGCGCCGACGGGGAGACCGCCGTTGAGGAGAGAGTCGATTTGCGGGATGCCGGTGGAGACAGTTTCGCGGAATGTACGCGGCTGAGGGGTGAGCGCGGCGGGGAAGCGGCGCTCGAGGGAGAGTTCGATCTGTTTGCGCAGGGCGGAAGCTGAGGGCATAGTTTCGCCTTTTCTTCGCTATCATGACGCAAAATGGGGGCGGTGTCAAAGGGAGAGAGAGATTAAAAGTAATTGCTTTAATACGAGCAAGTTACAGCCCGCAAGTGAAAGTGCTCGCTAAGAAGCGCACACAGCTTCGCGGCCAGGGTGACGCCAACTGAAGGAAAAAATGGCAAGTTCGAGTGCCTATTGGGCGTCCTTGACGCAGCGGAAGCCGACGCCGCCGGAGCGGTCGTAGCCGGGAGCCATCAGCAGCAGCTTGCTGTGCTCGTCGTTGCGGTAGGCCTGGGGGAAGTACCAGATGGAGCCCTGCGGCTGGTAGTACTCGCCGCCGCGCAGGATGGCGGCGCGGGTGTGCTCGTCGACGTACTCGTCGGTCCACTGCCAGACGTTGCCGACCATGTCCATCACGCCGTAGGGGCTGGCGCCAGCAGGGTGAGCGTCGACAGGATCGGGACCGGGCATGGAGCGGCCAGTGACAGGCGTGGGGACATTGGCAGGTGAGCCAGTACTGGCCCCACGGGAAGGCACGGCCATCTGTGCCCTGCGCGGCGAGTTGCCACTCCCACTCGTGGGGCAGGCGCTTGCCGGCCCAGGCTGCATAGGCGCGCGCATCTTCAAGCGAAACCCAGGTGACCGGGCGGTTGTCCCAGCCATGCTGGATACGTGCCGTTCTTCCAGTCGCGGAGGAAGTTGATGGTGTCTTTGGGCGCGTAGTGCGTGGCGTCGAGGAACTGCTTGAACTGGGCGTTGGTCACGGGATACTTGTCGATGTAGAAGGGCGACCACGGTCATTTCGTGCTCGTGGAAGCGGCGCGGCGTGTCTTCCCAGGGGTACTGAACGTCGACCATGTTGGAGGCGCCGCCCTCGATCTCAGTGCCCTGCACGCTGAAGACGAAGCTGCCGCCGGGAATCTTGATCATGCCGTCGGGCGCTTCTGCGGTGGGCGTGGTGGGAGCGATGGGGACAAGGGTCTGATGCAGGACGGCCGGCTCGTGCGAGTAGCTGGAGAGGGGCTTCGCGGTGAGCGTGGCCATGCGCTGCATCAGGGCTTTGAGATTGCGCGGAGGGCTCGCCGGAGGTGGCGAGAATGGCGCCATAGCCGTTGGCTTCGAGGTCGAAGCTGAGGACTGCGTTGGAGCCCTCGATCTCCGGCTTGAGCTCGGCGCCGTGATAGAGGTCGAAGAAGCGCAGGCCGGGGGTGAAAGGGATGGCGATCTGGCGGTCGGAGATGTGGGTAGGGGTTGCGATTGACGATGGTCCAGACAGTTTCGTCCTTCAGCGGCCAGCGGCTGGCGTAGACGCCGTAGTTGTCGCATGGGGTAGAGCGGCTCCCAGTCAGGGCTGACGAGGAACGGCGCGACGGCGCGCTCGATTGTGGCAACGCGGCGCGTGGCTTCGGCATCGCGCGGCTTGATGCCGATCCAGATGCCCCAGACGTTTTCCCAGCTCTCCCAGCCGACGCCGTTGAAGAAGGCGAATTGCAGGTCGTCGGTCTTGTCGGGGTTCCAGCGGTCGCTGATGTTGACCATGTGGCGGGTCTCAAGCCACTTGTAGCGGTCGACCATGGGGATGAAGGGGAAGCTGTACTGGCCCCAGGTCATCACGTTCCAGGCGAGGGCTTCGTCGCTGGGGCTGCCTTCAGGCTCGAAAGGCGAGCGGATGGCCAATCTTTTCGGCGGCGAGCGGAGAAGCCCAGGGGAACGCCGTCCTGCGTGTCGCCGTTGATGCCGTCGGCGCCGATCTGCTTCATGAGGGCGGCGATGGCGTCGGGCCAGCGGTGCTGTCCGGGCGCCGGGCGGCGGGTGCGTTCCTTCGTCCCACATCATCATGGGAAAGAGCACGCGAACGCCGCGGCGGTGGAAGTCGGCGACCATCTGGCGCACGCCTTCAATGCCGCCGGGCATGGACTCGACCATCTGCAAGCTGGTTGCGGTCGTCGATGCCCATGTTTGGATAGGTGGACCAGATGAGCACGGCATCGATGCCGCCGTAGCGCTTGCTCAAGATCGTCGAGATAGCGGTCGACGGTGTAGCGGCCGGCGACGGGATCGTAGAAGTAGCGGTCGTGCACCATCATCTGCGGCTGGATGAAGCTGGACTGTGTCCATTGGAGCGCGGGGAGGTTGTAGCGGGTGGGATCGTAGGCGATGCGGATGCGGCGCTCGGCGCGCCAGTGCTGGATGTCGCGGAGCCAGCGCTCGTGCGTGTAGGGAGAGCAGGCGGCGGTCAGAACGCCATCCCAGGCGTTGTGCAGGTTCATGCAGTCGGGCGACGGGAATTTGCTGCCCGCGCGGGGGGTACTGCGTGTCCTGGGCGAGCGGCGGCGAGCGCAATGGCGGTGACGAGTCCAAGACTCAGGTGCGGAGCATGGGCGTTGCGCTCGCACTAGATTGCGTTGGCCTTGACGAATGGAGATTCAAGCCTGGGATCATTGTGCTCGGCAAGAAATGCTTCGACTTCAGCGCGGGAGGGCATGGAGGCTTGCGCGCCGCGGCGGGTGACGGAGATGGCGGCGGCGGCGGAGGCGAATCGCGCCGCGGCCCATGGGGTCGAGTGCCTTCAAGCAAGCGCGACGGCAAATGCGCCGTTGAAGCAGTCGCCCGCGCCGACGGTGTCGATGGCCTGCGACTTGAAGGGCTTGACCCAGGCGGTGAGGCCCGCGCGGTGGCCACGTATGCGCCTTCCGCGCCGCGCTTGAGGACGACGCCTTTCAGGCCTCTGGCGAGGAGCTCGCTTTGCGGCGGTCTCGGGGCTGGCGTTGTGGCCGATGTAGAAAGCGGCTTCGGTTTCGTTGGGCGTGAACCATGCGAACTGAGGCGAAGATGTCGTCGGGAAGCGGCGCGGCGGGAGCAGGATCGAGCATCACGGGAACGCCGGCTTCAGCGCAGAGGGCAAGGTGTGGCTGATGGTGTCCATGGGCAGTTCAAGCTGGCAGAGGACCATGCCGGCGGAGCGAATGAGGGCGGCCTGGCGATCGACGGCGGCGGTGATCGACTTTGCCGTTGGCGCCGGGAACAACGACGATCGCATTTTCGCCGTTGTCGGCCAGAAAGATGGGCGCGACGCCCGAAGGGCCGGATCACGCGCACAACGGCATCGGTTCCCACGCCGGCGCTCGGCAAGGTTGTCGAGCAGAGCCTGGCCGAAGACGTCGTTCCCCGACCGCGCCCACCATCTGCACCGGGTAGCCCAGCCGTGCCGCGGCGACGGCCTGGTTGGCGCCCTTGCCGCCGGGGGTGGTGTCAAAGCCGGTGCCGATGACGGTCTGGCCGAGCGACAGGGATCTGTGGCGTGTGGGCCACCAGGTCCATGTTGATGCTGCCGACGACGACGATGGGTTTGCGTGGTGGTCAATGGGCGACGCTCTCCTTCTCGGGGACTTGTGAAACAGCGGTTGCGCCGTTTTGCATTCCCTCAGGGGCTAAAGCCGGTACCCTTCAAAACCGTGCCAATTCAAGGCTGTGAGGCGTTAATAGAGCGGCGCCAGCGCGACGGCGCCCAGCCCAAGCGCAAAAAAGATGAACATGAAAGCGAGGAATCGCCGTGGCCGAGCGGGGCGCGCCGGCGAATTCGTGCCAGACGAAGACGCCCCAGCAGGCGGAGACCATGGTTGCGCCCTGGCCGATGGAGTAGGAGACAGCGGGGCCGACAAGATGCGCTCCCGAGGCGACGAAGTTGGAGCGACCGCCCGGTGCACCAGATGGCTCCGCCCAGGAGGCCTGCGAGGTGCCAATGAAGCGGGGCGTTCCAGTAGCCGGAGAGCGATGACGGGCGGCTTGCCGTCGAGAGGCTTGGCACATCAGCAGCAGATTGGCGGGAACGGTGGAGAGCAGCACGCCGAAGGCGAAGAAGAAAGTCGATGGCGTAGGGGCCGGGCTGGGGTGAACGCGGGTGCCGGTGGGCGGCGAGGCGCGTGGCGACCAGCGGATAAAACGTGCCCATCAGCAGGCCGGCGACGAGCGAGAGCACGATACCGCGCGTGGTGGCGGCCTTGGCGTTGGCCTCGCGTTGGCGGTAAGCGGCGGCGTCGAGGAGGATGGCCACGGTAACCAGGGCAACTCCGCCGAAGAGGAGCAGGGGATTGGCCGCGGGGCGGACGAGGTAACTGGAAACCGCGCCGACGATCAGCGCCAGGCCGATGCCGACGGGGAAGGCGACAGCGAGGCCGGCCACATCGATGGCGGCGACCAGCAGCAGGTTGGCGATGTTGAAGATGACACCGCCGAACAGCGGCGATAGAACGATGGCGGTAGGGGGGCCTGGACAATGTCGGGGAGAAAGGCTGTGCCGGCGTGGCCGTGGCTGCCCGCGGTGAGTCCCCAGAAGACGGCGAGCGACGGCAGGCCGATGGCGTAGTCCCAGTAAAAGAGCTGGAAGCGATAGCCGGGACAGAGCTTGAGGGTGTTGGCCCACGATCCCCAACAGAGCATGGTGAGGATCATGAGGGCAAGCGCGACCTGGTAGGTCTGAGGAGTAAACATGAGCGTTGGCCTCGTTCGAACTGCTTTGGGCGTGAACAGGGAACGATAATGCCTGGAGCTATATGAGTGCAAACGGGATGGAGTGCTGTCGCATCAAATCATCTAAAGCCGCTTCACTGGAGATTGCTTGCAATGATACGCATCGGATTGATGGCTGCGTCGCTGATGTTCACGTTGGCTGTTTCATCTAGCCGAATCGAAGCCGAAACTCCCTGGGTCGCGCTTGATTCGTCGGGGCGGTTGGTCTATCGGACGCTGCCGCGGGGCGATCGCATTGTGGATTTTTCCTACGCGGGGTACATGGGGGGTGGAGTGCCTTTGCCGTCGCGTCTGCCGATGGGGATGGCAGTTGCTCCTTCAGGTGGAGACGATACAGCGGCAATTCAGAAGGCGATTGATGAAGTCTCGGCGATGCCGTTGAAGGAGGGGATTCGCGGGGCGGTTTTGCTGAAGGCGGGGACATTTCAGTGCAGCGCGACGCCGAATATTACTGCTTCGGGGGTGATTCTGCACGGGAGCGGACCGACCGAGGGCGGCACGACGCTGAAGCTGACTGGCGAGCCGCACGTGGCGATTTCGATCGCGGGGAATCACGAGGAGAAAGTAGTGGGGACGCCGGCGCATATTGTTGAGCCGTATGTCCCGTCGGGGGCGCTGACGATCACGGTGGATGATGGGTCAGTGTTCGCTCCGGGAGACAGCATCCGGATTACGCGGGAGACAACGCCCAAGTGGCTGCACTTGATGGGTATGGATAAGATGGTCCGCGATGGGAAAGCGGAGACCTGGGTGGGTCCGCGCATTGCTACGTTGCGCAAGGTTGCGGCGCGCAAGGGCAACGTGCTGACGCTCGATGTGCCCGTGACCGACTCGTATGACCGCGAATATCTGCAGCCGGAAGGCGCGGAGGTGGCGAAGGTTGAGATTACCGGGACGATTGAGCAGGACGCTGTGGAGTCGTTGCACATTGTTGCTCCGGCGCGGACTGTTTCTTTGGACGATCCGCTCTTTGGGGCCGTGGACCTGACCAATTTGCGCGATGGGTGGGTGCGCGATTTGCTGATTGACGAAACGACAAACGGGATCGATGTGAACCAATACACCGCGCGGATCACGATTGAGAATGTTGTCTTCCGTCACACCACAGAGATCACGAGTCCAGCCAAACCGGCGGATTTTGGACTGCGCGGAACGCAGATCCTGGTCTACAAGTGCGGTTCGAGCGGCAACAACCTGTTCTATGCATGGACCGGAGCGCGCAACCAGGGACCCAATGTGGTGCTCGACTCCGTGTTTCATGGGGATGGCCGCATCCAGCCGCATCAACGGTGGGCTACCGGCTTTCTGGTGGACAGCGTCAATTTGCCGCAAGGCGGGATCGACATGAAGAATCGCGGCGAGATGGGCTCGGGGCACGGGTGGGCGATGGGTTGGGGCGTGGTCTGGAACAGTTCGGCGGCGAGCCTGGTGATGCAAAACCCGCCCGGCGCGGCAAACTGGTCGATCGGCACAACGGGACCTGAGGGGAAAGAGGCGATGAAGATCATTGGCGTGCATCCTCGCGACGCGGGTCCGAGCGAACCGCAGGGGTATATCGAGTCGCCGAACCATCGGGTGCTCCCGGAGAGTCTCTATAAAGCACAGTTGGCCGAGCGGCTGGGCGTGGGTTCGCTGAAGGCGCTGGAGTAGCGGGTTGGGGCTGGGCGCGGCAGTTTTTTGAGAGCGGAGGTTGGAAATCCGCGAATTAATTTGCTTTTTGATTGCCGACTTTTGTCCGCTGACCCTGTTATATTTGGTGGCCCAACGGAAATCAAAGGAGGTTCAGGATGAAAAAGCTGCTTATCACCATTGCTCTCGCGGTTCTGTCTATGCCGGCTCTGTTGGCTCAGAGTGCTATCGACGGCACATGGAAGATCGACCCAAGCAAAGTGGACTTCTCGAAGAAACCGGATGTAATCGTACTGCAGGGCGGCATGTATGAGTGCAAGACCTGCGTGCCACTAATCAAGGTCAAGGCCGACGGCACGGATCAGGCTGTGACCGGCCATCCCTACTACGACACGATTGCGATCACGGTAGTGAACGATCACGAGATTCAGGAAACGAACAAGAAGGGCGGAAAGGTTGTTGCCACCGCGACGACGATCATTTCGCCGGATGGCGGCACGGAGACGAGTACATTCAGCGACAGCACCGCGACCAACGGCGGCCCACCGGTAACCGGGAAAGGGACCGCGACGCGCACAGCAAAGGGGCCGGCGGGGTCGCATGCGGTGTCCGGTTCGTGGGTGGCCAAATCGATTGAGGGAATTTCAGACAATGCCATCGTCTGGACCTACAAAGTGAGTGGCAATGCGGTCACGATGACCAATCCAACTGGCCAGTCGTACACGGCCAAGCTGGATGGCACAGACGCGCCGATGAAGGGCGATCCGGGCACCTCCAGCGTGTCGGTGAAGATGATTGGCAAGAGCACCGTCGAGGAGACCGATAAGCGCGACGGCAAGGTGATCGGCATCTGGAAAATGACAGTTGCGGCCGACGGCAAATCCGCCAAGGGCACAGCCCTAGACACACTGTCGAACAGGACTACTTCCTTCGACATTATCAAGCAGTAGCGAATGGCGGCCCTGCAGGGCTGCTTTGTACTCTTCATCGGAACGGGATGATCGCGGCTCCGGCTTCAACCGTTGCCGCGATCCACGCTTTCAAAGGTGAAGACAGCCCAGGGCTTCCCGCCGCGCTCGGTGGAGGCAGGATCAACAGAGCGCCCGGTGAAGGTGTCGATGGCGCGCTGCCAGAAGAGCAAGGCAGGGCGATTGGAGTGCATAACCCGCACCTGCCACGGTCCTAGGAAGAGTTGCCAAACCTGATGCGCGGCTGTGAGTCCGACACCGTTCCGGCGGTGAGCGCGGACGACGATGAACTCGGCCATATCCCAGACCGGCTGTTCGCCGACCTGAACGTCGGGGAAGAGTGCGCGAACTCTTTTTACCAGGGCGAAACCAGAGAGTTGATCGTCGACGGTGACCAGGAGGGGATGGTGGCCGGGCTCGGTCCAATAGTCAGGGAGGTGCTTGTAGCCGAACCTGCCGTCTGGTCCCAGGTCCATGGGGTGGAATGCGCTGAAGTCATGGATGTAGAGTTCCACGAGGTTGGCCAGGATTGGCTCTTGCTCGCGAGCGGCTGGGATTACGCGGACTGAGCTTACCAATTGTTCAGGTGGTTCCTGCACGAGTCTCCGTTCGACTATTGCCGAGCTGCTTTGATTGCGGCCGTCAATGCGGGCACCACTTCAAACAAGTCGCCGACGATGGCGTAGTCGGCAATCTCGAGGATCGGGGCGTGGGGGTCTTTGTTGATTGCGACGATGAACTGTGAGCCCTTGATGCCGACGAGATGCTGGATGGCGCCAGAGATTCCGATGGCGAGATAGAGCTTGGGCGCGACGGTTTGACCGGAGCTGCCGACCTGGCGCTCCATGGGAAGCCAACCTGCATCGCAGATGGGGCGTGATGCGGCGAGCTCCGCGCCGAGTGCGGTTGCGAGGTCCTGGACAAGGGGAATGTTGGCGGCGTCTTTGATGCCGCGGCCGACGCCGACGATCAGCTGCGCGGAGCCGAGGTCGACGGTTTGGGAGGAAGCGCGGAAGGGCTCGCCGGCGGTGGTTCGGATGTCGGTGGAGGCAAGCTCGGGGACGAAGGTTTCGACGGCCGCGGCGTTGCCTGAGGATGGGGCTGTGGCGCGAAATGCGCCAGCCTGCACGGAAACGAAGCAGGGACCGGGGCTTGAGGGTTGATAAGTTGCGTTCATCCGCCCCTGGAAGAGCTGGCGAACAAATTTGGGGCCGGGCTCGAGGGCAATCACGTCGCTGATGAGCACCTGGCCAAAGCTTGTCGCGAGACGCGGGGCGAAGTCGCGGACCTGGTAGGAATGCGGAAATACTGTGTACGCTGGGGTTTCCGACTTGATCAACTGGGAAAGAGCAGTGATGTACCCGTCGGCCGAGTAGCGCTCCAGGAGCGGTTGCTCGACGACGATGATCTTGTCGAGGCCGAGGCCGGTGAGTTCGTCGAGTACGGCTCCGGCAATTGGGGCAACGACGATCGCACTGACCGTCCTTGCGACTCCCTGGACGGATGGGGCATCCATTTTCAGGACAAGCCCAGCGGTTATCGCTTCAAGACTGTTGCGCGTGATCTTGCCGTTGCGATTCTCGAGAATGACAAAGACGCTCATAGGACGCGCGCCTCCGTTTTGAGTTTTTCGACGAGTGCCGCGGCGACTTCGTCTGGCGAGCCGGTGAGGATTTGCGTCGACTTCTGTTTGTGTGGAAGTGAGACAGAATTGAGAGTGACGACGGGAGCGGACGAAGGTGCGAGATCGGCGGCCGGAAGAATGCGGCACTCCTTCGTCTTGGCGCGCTTGATGCCCATCAGCGTGGCGTAGCGCAGCTTGTTGCCGCCGGACTGGATGGTGAGCAGGGCAGGCATGGGAAGGGTAATCTCCTGGAACCAGCCCTCTTCGAGTTCGCGCTTGGCTTTGATCTGAGCTTGAGGTCCGGACTGCAAGACTTCAACTTGCAAGATCAGCGAAGCGTGGGGCAGGCCGAGGAGTTCTGCGAGGATGACGCCGGTTTGGCCGAGGCCGAGGTCTTCCGACTGCAGGCCGGTAAGGATGAGGTCGGGCTTCTCGGGCGCGATGGCGGCGGCGAGGAGGCGGGCAAGGCCGAGGGCGTCGCGCGAGGCTAGATCGTCGGCGAGGATGTGAATGGCGCGATCTGCGCCCTTGGCGAGAGCTTCGCGCAGCGTGACTCCGACGCGCTCAGGGCCGGCGGAGAGGACGATGACCTCGCTGGCGGGATCGCCGGATTTCTCTTTGAGCAGCAGAGCTTCTTCGAGGGCGTAGGCGTCCGACTCGTTGAGTGCCCACTGAAGGTCGGATTCCTCAATCCATTTGCCGGCGGCGTCGATGCGGATGGGGGCATCGCGTTCAGGGACTTGCTTGATGGCGACGATGATTTTCATGCTGTATGGCTTTTAGTACTCAGAGCGCTTTGACTCATGGTGAAGTCAACTTATGGAGCAATGTACAGTTTTGCTTTGTAGAGGTTTAGCCCAATCTCGCGGAAGAGGAGGATCGAGCCGAGGAGGCTTACCAACGCGAGCGAGAGGTACATGGCGTAGAAACTCTGTCTGGTCAGTCCGATTTGGAATACGAACTTCTTCCTCCAGAGACGCCAAAAGCACACCAGCGAGACAATGAGGCTCATCTGAAAGCCGATGGCCGCAGTCAAGGAGTCCAAAATTGCATGCCGTACCAGGAGACTGTAGAGATCTGCGAGGAAATCGACCTCGATCAAAGCGAACAGGGCAAAAAGGGCAGCGACCACAGCGCCGGAACCTTGTACCAGCGGGATGAGCCCGGCTGCTGGATCATCAGGATTCGATTTCTCGTTCTCCATCTTTCCATCCCTCCGTCAATGGGAATGTTACCTGATGGGGCCTAGCTCCGCGGGAGTCCACGTGCAGCGAGTTGCGCGATGTCGAGGAGTTGGGGCGCGGCTATCGCCGGTGGCGGCGAGGGCGTCGCGGAACATGGTGTTGCAGAAGGGGCAGGCGGCGGCGATGGTCGTTGCGCCGGTTGCGATCGAGTTCCTGAACGCGGTCGTGGCTGACGCGCTCGCCGGTTTCTTCGCCGAGGAAGGCGAGGCCGCCGCCGGCTCCGCAGCAGAAGCTGCGCTCGTGGTTGCGTGGAGCTTCGACGAGTTGGCCCGATTGGGCGACGATGGCGCGGGGCTCGTCGTAGACGTTGCGATAGCGGCCCAGATAGCAGGGATCGTGGAAGACGATCTTTTCGTTTGTGCAGAATTGACTGCCGGGGCTAAAGCCCCCGATCAATTGGTGGCCTGATCGGCACGACTGAAGTCGTGCCCTGACTCATGGACTCGGGTGTCTTCGACGTAAGTTGTGGTGTCCGCGATGGAAGTTTATCGGCGAAGCGGGCCAGGAACTCGCTGTGGTGCTCGACTTCAGGCGGCGTGCCGTACTCCTTCCAGTCTTCCTGGATGGTGCGGACGCAGTGGGGGCAGATGGTGACGATCTTCTTGACCTTGTTCTGCGCGAGGGCTTTGAGGTTGGCTTCGGCGAGTTGCTGGAAGAGCAGGTCGTTGCCGAGACGGCGAACGGGGTCGCCGGTGCATTTCTCCTTGCGCAGGACGCCGTAGCTTGTGCCGAGGTAGTTCATCACGCGGGCGAAGTCGGCGATGATCTCGCGGCCCTTGGGGTCGTATCCGCCCATGCAGCCTAGCCAGAGGCAGTACTCCTGCGTGCCGTCGAAGATGGGCAGGGCCTGCTTCTCGATGAATTTGTCGCGTTCGGTGGGGCTGAGGCCGAGGGCGTTGCAGCCGCGCTCAAGGGCGAGGAAGAGCTTGGAGCCGTGCGAGTCTTCCCATGCGCCGGTGTTGACCGCTCCGCGGCGCAGGCCGACGAGGATGGGCACGTGCTCGATGCCGACCGGGCACTGGAACTCGCATGCGCCGCAGGTGGTGCACTGGAAGACGGCTTCCTGCGAGTTGTATTTGCCGAGGAGCGGCTCGGTCGGATGCTGGGGCCGAGGTCGTTGAGATAGCCGCGCAGGCCGAGGACGATTTCCTTGGGGTTGAGCAGCTTGCCGGTGTTGGCGGCGGGGCAGTGCTCGGTGCAGCGGCCGCACTCGACGCAGGAGTAGGCCTGGAGGCTGACGAGCTGGGTGAGGTCGGTGCCGGCGACGAGGCCGAAGTCTTCATCGCCAGCGAGGGGCGGAATCTGGCGAAGCTGCCGCGCGAAAGAAAGATGGTGGCCGGGCTGAGGACCAGATGCAGGTGCTTGGTGTGGGGGATGAGGGGCAGAAAGGCGAGCAGGGCGAGCGTGTGAGTCCACCAGAGGACGCGGGCAGCGGGACTGGCGGAAGCGAACGAAGAAGGAGGCCAGATAGGTGGCCATGAGGAGCGAAGATCAGCAGGGCGATGAAGCCGGATTCCCAGGAGAGCTTGCGCCGAGCCAGATGGGGCGGACGAGGAAGCGGCGGACGAAGAGGCCGAGGATGCAGACGGCGCAGGCCAGAGCAAAGAGGGCTGCGAGGTAGAAGTAGAAGCGGCCAAAGATGCCGCCGGGCGAGAGAAAGCCAAGGCCGAGACCGGCGGCGCAGTGGTTGAGCGTGACCAGCGCGAAGGCGCAGAAGGCCCAGAAGACGAAGGCGTGGGCGAGGCCGGGCAGCGGGCGCTCGCGGATGACCTTGGCCTGGCAGAGAACTTCCCAGAAGAAGTCCCAGAGGCGCTTGCCGATGATGGGAGAGATGAAAGCCGGGGTCGGGTTTGGAGCGGAGAATGCGCTGGAGAACGAAGTTAAATCGCCGCCAAAAACCCCATCCGGATGCAACAGCCAAGGCGATGAAGAGCATCTTCTCGTAGGGCGAGAAGGTTGAAGGCTCAGCCAGGATGGGAAGGATTGAGAGCGCGGTGAGCATGGCGGACGAAGCGTAGGTACAGGCCAACGATACAGGAAATCTTCGGAAACTGCCGCGAATGGAGAGGGCAGCCGTGAACAGGATCACAGACTTGCCGGGACGATGAGAGGAAGGCAAGGAAGAGACGAACAGAGACAAGGCGCGAATGAGGTGAGTGAGTTACTTTAGTTTGGGCAGTCTTGACAGTGAAGGCGGGCGAAGACCCGCGGTTCCCGATAAAGGAAAACGGCTGCTGTCGGAGTTCATTCAGGTTTGCGCCACCTCGCTGTTTTCAATTGAGATGCAGGCGGGGTTTTGGCCCGGGCCCGGTCTGTTAACTTAGGAGAGCGGCGTTCCCCGCCGCCTGAACATTTATTGCCATGGGGTTCAGTTTTGGCGAAGTATCTTGTTACCGGAGTTGGCGGATTTATCGGGCGGTCGATCGCAGCGGCATTGCTGGCGCGAGGCGAGAGCGTTCGGGGGATCGACAGTTTTATTACCGGCCGGCGGGCGAACCTGCTGGGACTGGACGGAATGGAGTTTCAGGAAGGGGATCTGGCGGATCCGGCGGCTTGCGCGCGGGCCTGCGCCGGCGTGGATACGGTGTTTCACGAGGCCGCTCTTGCCTCGGTGCCGCGCTCGGTGAGCGATCCGGTGGCAACGAACGTGAACTGCGTAGACGCCACGCTGAATTTGCTGGTGGCGTCGCGTGCTGCGGGTGTGCGGCGGGTGGTGTTTGCCGGATCGTCTTCAGCGTATGGCGATACACCGACCTTGCCGAAGCATGAGGGGATGCTGCCGAATCCGATTTCGCCGTATGCGTCGGCGAAGCTGGCGGCAGAGTACTACATGCAGAGTTTTGCCCGGGTATATGGGATGGAGACGGTGGTGCTGCGGTACTTCAACGTTTTCGGGCCCTATCAGGATCCGGGTTCGACGTACTCCGGCGTGCTGGCCATCTTTTGCAGGAAGATGCTGGCCGGCGACCAGCCGACGATTTACGGCGACGGGATGCAGAGCCGGGATTTCACCTATATTGACGATGTGGTGAATGCCAATCTGCTGGCTGCGTCGGCTTCCTCGGACAAGGTCACGGGGCGGATGATGAATGCGGCGACCGGAGCGCGCTACACGCTCAAGGAAACCTTTGAAATCCTGAAGGAATTGACAGGATTCAAAGGGGAACCGGTGTACGCGGCGGCGAGGGCCGGTGACATTCGACACTCTCACGCCGACATCAGCCTGGCCAGAGAACTGCTGGGCTATGAGCCCAAAGTCGACTTCCGCGAGGCTCTGCGGCGGACGGTGGAGTGGTACCGCAACGGGGCATAGGAAGGCAGCCGGTCTGACGGTCAAGCTTCCTTTGCTCGAATCCCTCTGCGCCCCTGGTCAGGTTCGACGCGGCTGGATTTCTCTCGTGACCTGGGTCATTGACTAAAGTAATTCAATCCATCACAATGTGGGGAATTCCTCGAATTGGCTGTTGTGCGCTTGAAGAGGCGCCTTGACGCTGAGAGAGGTTTGCCGTACTCGATCCATGGCCCTCTGCGATCTGTTCTATGCGCTTGAGGCGATTGGAGTTTCCCAGGGGACGGGCCGCCGGGCATAGACCCGGATGAGCTCTCCCGCGTTGTGAGTCATCGACTTGGACTGCGGCAAAAGCCGCGTCTGGAGAGATCGCCGAGGCGTACTCGAACTCACTCTGCACCCTGGATCGAGGTAATTAACCTTTGCCGGAGCAAACGGCTCTTCCGGACCCATCGCCGCGCCAATCCGAACAGCAACTGGCCCTCATCAGGCATGGTTCTACGACTTCTCTGCGTGAACTCTGCGCGCATTCTGGTTCGCAGATGGCGTCTTGGGCTGAGTGTGCTGGGCGGGCTGTTGCTGGTGTGCCTGCTCTACTGCCTGATTGCTCCCAATCAGTATGACGCGACCGCGAAGGTGGCTCTGCGGGAATCGCCCGCGTCGACTTTGGAAGACCAGACGACGCGTCCGGTTGCATCTATTTCGTTGCTGGGAGCGCCGCTGGAACTGGAAACGCTGGCGAACGTCTTCAGAAGTGAGCGGCTGGCGTGGAGAACAATCACCGAGCTGAAGCTCGATGAAGCGCCCGGATTTTGTGGAAGGTTTCAGAAGAAGTTTCCCGGGTTCAACATGAATGCCCCAGGCCCGGGCGGACGCGAGTGGCTGCTGACGCGATTCAAGCGGCAACTGCTGGTGGAGGCGGTGCCGCGGACCCTTGTGCTGCAGATCCGTTTTCGCTCAAAAGATCCCGCTCTGTCGGCGGCAGTGGTGAATGGACTGATCCGCGCGTACGAGGAACAAGAGAACGAAGCACGCATACGAGCCACCAGCGAGGATTCGAGCTGGCTGCGGGATCAGTTGAAGGATTTGAAAGCGCGGATGGAGGCCAACCAGGCCCGGCTGTCGGCGTTTGAGGAGGCGCACTCGATTTTGACCTCGCCAGCGACCGAGGACGGACAGAAGGATCAGGGCGCAAACAACCCGATGCTGGTTCAGCTGGTTGAACTGGACCGGGAGCTCGTAGCTGCGACGACGGACCGGATCGTGAGTGAGGCAGCGTATCGAGCAGCGAGCGAAGGGGACCCGGAGGTGGTTGCAGAGACGCGGCGAGGCACCGCGGAGGGCGTCGGCAATCTGGAGACGGCATTGCTGGGGCAGATTCGGACGCAACGCAGCGGTCTGGAAGAGGAGCAAGCGCAACTGAGCACTGAGCACGGGCCGAACTTCCCGCGCGTGGTGGAAATCCGCAAGGAACTGGACGAACTGGAGAAGCAGCGGCACGCCGAGGACGCCAAGCTGGTGGAGCATTTTCGAAAGACCTGGCAGATGGCTCAGGAGCGGGAGAACGAAGTCCGGAAGAGCCTGGAGGCCGTGACCACGCAGGATTTGAAGATGAACGAAGCGGCGACGCAGGCGCTGGTGATGATGCAGGAGACTCGAACCAGCGGAGAGCTCTACGCGCGGGTTGAAGGGAAGGTAGAAGAGGCAGCGCTCAATGCAGGAGTTCACAACTCGGGCATTTCGGTGCTTGACGTTGCGCGTGAGCCGGCGAAGGCCGCGGCGCCCGATCTTTTGGTGTATCTGGCGATCACGTTTTTTGCCGGCCTGTGGCTGGCAGTGGGGTGTGTGTTGGCGATGGAATCGATGAGTTCTGCGGGTCGAGGAGCGGCGGTAGTCGGGCTACTGGTGATTGCGAGCACGATGGCGCATGGACAGCCTCCTACGCCGACGACATCGGGGTTGCCATCGGGGGTGGCGCATCCCATTACCACGGAAGACAATCGTGGACTCGGGACCAGGGATGCCGGGGCGCAGGCAGCAGATGCCGCGGCCAGTACTGTGCAAACGCAAACTTCGAACCCTCCAGGGCTCATGGAGACGCCGATGTCGGGGCCGATCGGGCCGGGAGATCTGCTCGAGATCAACGAGTTTCACACGCCGGGGTTTCGGTCTGTTGCGCGGGTAAGCGCAGCCGGGACAGTGACGCTGCCGATGGTGGACGAAGTCAGCTTGCAGGGGCTGGACGAGCGGGGAGCGGAAAAGAAGATTGAAGAAGCGCTGGTCGAAAAGGGAATGCTGCTGCACCCGCACGTATCGGTGTTCGTGATGGGGCAAGCTGGGCAGGACGTGAGCGTGTTGGGCGAGGTGGCTCGGCCTGGGGTGTATCCCTACACGACTTCATCATCGGCTGCTGGATTTGATCTCAGCGGCATCGGGGCTCTCGCAGTCGGCAGGACGGCTGGTGAATGTCTTTCATCGCAACGATCCGCAGACCCCGTACCCGGTGGTGCTTGACCCGGGTGGAACCGATACGGGTTCAGACCACAATCCGGAGCTAATGCCGGGGGACACGGTGCAGGTGAGCCGGGCGGGACTGGTGTATGTGATTGGCGACGTGGTGCGTCCGGGAGGTTTTCCGGTGGACCCTGCGCAGGGGCTGACGGTGGTGCAGGCGCTGTCGCTGGCATGGGGGCCAAGCCAGAACGCGGCCACGGGTAAGGCGCTGCTGATTCGTGAGCAAAAGGGAGGACGGACGCTGACGACGCTGAATCTGGGAAGGATGCTTCACGGGCAGGAGCCGGACCAGCCGATCCGGGACCGAGACATTTTGTTTGTGCCGGATTCGACGGCGAAGAACCTGTGGAACAGGACCCTGGAGTCGGCGATTCAGTCGGTGGTCGGGGTTTCGATCTACGCCGCGATGGTTTATTCGCAGAGGTTTTAACGGATGAGACGCGTGGCGTGGGGACTGCTGGTGGCGTTTGCGTTCACGATTCCGTGGGAGTATTCGCTGAACCTTGGCGAGCCGTTTGGTCACGTGGCGCGAATCGCGGGAATTCTGGTGCTGCTGGCGGCGATTCTGGCGGTGCTGCAGCAAGGGCACGTGCGCACGCCTGGGCCGATTCAGTGGCTGGTGCTGGCTTTCTATCTCTGGATGTGCACGAGTTACCTCTGGTCGATCGCACCGGATGCGACGTTTGAGAAGATGCGGGGATTCTTCCAGGAGCTGATGATCGTCTGGCTGGTCTGGGAGTTCGCTGAGAGCCCTGAGGATGTGCGCAGCCTGATGCGGGCTTATGTGGCGGGAGCGTGGGTGCTGGCGCTTTTGACGCTGGGAAGTCTTGTTGCAGGCGGGTCGGAAGCAGACCAGATTCGATTCGTGGCCGAAGGACAGGACGCGAACGACATGGCGCGCTATCTGGATATGGGGCTTCCGATGGCGGCCCTGCTTGTGACCTGCGAACGGCGGAGCGTTGCACGAATTCTTGCGGCGGGCTATCTTCCGCTCGGATTAATTGCGGTGGTGGTGACAGCCTCGCGCGAGGGGTTTGTCGCGGCGCTCATTGCACTGTTTGGATGCGGGCTTCTGCTCCTGCGGCGTTATCGGCGCGCGGGAGCGGGTGCTATCGCATTGTTGCCAGCGCTCGCATTGGGTGTGTGGTTCGTTGTTCCACATGGAACTTTTGAGCGGTTGGCCACGATTCCGGAAGAGCTGAATCGCGGGGACCTGAACCAACGTTGGAATATCTGGGATGCGGGCTGGCAAGCCTTTGTCCATGCGCCTGTTGTGGGCACGGGAGCGGGGTCATTTGTGAGCGCAGCGGGACTGAATCCAGTGGACACGGCGCACAACACCGCACTGTCGCTGCTTGCCGATGGAGGCCTGATAGCGCTGTTTGTCGCAGCGGCGATCCTGGTGCTCACTGTGCGCACGGTATTTCAGATGCGCGGACCGATTCAGTTAGCACTTGCTACTGCTCTGCTTGGATGGATGGCGACGTCGCTGGTTGCAACCGTGGAAGAGAATCGCTCAACGTGGCTGCTGATTGGGGTGATTGCCGCTGCGGGAAGAATGGCGGTGGAAGACTCGCGGGCCCTGGAGCGGTGCTTTGGAATTTCAGTTGAACCAACAAGGACGGACGAAACGGAGCGGGAAGACGGCCGCGCGGCAGGTGAAGGCGCGCTGGAAGCAGGGGGCGCCGGATGTCCGTGACAGCTCAGGTGGGGCACCTGTTCCAAGGAAGCAGCGTCAATCGCCGCATCTTTCGTGCTGCCGCGTCGGTGACGGCAGCGGGAATCATCGTGAAAGTGGTGGCCACATTCAAGGAAGTGGTACTGGCGGGGATCTATGGGCGGTCGGACGCGATGGAGGCATTTCTGGCGGCCGCTCTGATTCCGAGCCTGCTGATCAATCTGGTCTCGGAATCGATGAATCAGTCTCTTGTGCCGACACTGGTGCGAGTCCGGGCGCAGCATGGGCACGAACGCGCGCAGCAACTGCTTTCGAACTCGATGCTTTGGATGTGCATGCTGCTGGGTGCTGTTTCCATTCTCGCGGGCCTGGGAGCAAGGGGGATGTTCCCCCTCATCGCATCGCATTTCCCTCCAGAAAAACTGGCGCTCGCAATTCGGCTTTTCTACGCGATGCTGCCGGTGGTGCTGCTGACGGGCGTGGCGAGCAACTGCACCGCGGTGCTGAATACATTCGATCGTTTTGCCTTGCCGGCGCTGGCGCCCATGGCAATTTCTCTTGCAATTATCGTGGGGTCGCTGGCGTTTGGCGGGCGGCTGGGAATCTGGGCGCTGGTGTACTCGACGCTGGCTGGCTCGTTGGCCCATGCGGGAGTTGTGGCCTGGATGATGAATGCCCACGGCTACAAATTTGAGCTGCGCTGGCACGGGATGACCGAGGGAACGCGTGAAGTGGCCGGTCAATATGGGCCGGTGCTTCTTGGAGGAATTCTTGCGTCGGGCGGACTGCTTGTAGACCAGTCGATGGCGGCCTCGCTGACCTCGGGGAGCGTGGCGGCGCTGGTCTATGCGAACCGGTTTGTGAGCGTGGTGTTGACGCTGCTGGCAGGCGCTGTAGGAACGGCGGTGGCGCCCTACTTTTCGCACATGGTCGCGCAGAGGGACTGGCAAGGCTGCCGGCACACGCTGAGGACATGGGTGGGTTTGACGGCGGCGGTATCGGTGCCGATTGCCGTGGCGCTGATTGTGGGCTCGCACCTGCTGATTCGCGTGGCGTTTGAGCGGGGCGCATTCGGCAGGCAGGACACGGCGGTGGTCGCGCCAGTCCTGGCCATGTATGCCATTCAGATTCCGTTCTTTGTCTGCAGCCGCGTTTTCTACCGATTCCTTGTGGCGATGCGGAGGACCGATCTGATTCTTTATTGCGGCATGCTGAATTTAGCGTTGGATGTGGTTCTGAATCTTGTATTAATGCGCCCCCTTGGCGTTGCTGGAATTGCCTTGGCTACCTCTCTCTGGACGGTGAGCACATTTTTCTTTCTGTGGTATTGGACTCGGCGGCTCTTGACGGCGGCAGACGCACAGAGGACCTAGCTCAGAGGAGGTAGCGTACGGTGGTTCCCGGCCCAGCCCAGTATTTATTACGATTCGACGACCTCTGCCCGACCATGCGGCAGGGACAGTGGGGCAGGCTTTTGCCCTTGATTGAGGAACTGGGAATCCGGCCAATTCTGGCGATCGTTCCTGACAATCAGGATCGTGAATTGCTGCAGATGCCTGCCGACCCGGCATTCTGGACGGGGATGCGGTCGCTCGAGGCCTCGGGAGCGACGATCGCGCTACATGGGTTTCGGCATTTGTGCAGGAATGTGGGCAAGAGCCTGGTGCCGCTGCATGAGCGCTCGGAGTTCGCGGGCGTGGACGAACACACGCAGAGGCAGTGGATTCGGACAGGTTTGACGATGCTGCGCGCGCGAGGACTGAATCCGAAGATCTGGGTTGCACCGCGGCATGGATTTGACCGGGCGACGCTGCGGGCGCTTGGAGCAGAAGGGATCAAGGTATTATCGGACGGGCTGACGCGGATTCCGTTCAGGCGGGGCGGGCTGACCTGGATTCCACAGCAGCTATGGGGTCCGGTTGATAAACGAAGAGGCCTATGGACGATCTGTATGCATTGCAACTCGGCGCGCAGCACGGAGGTGGATGCGCTGGCCGCCTTCCTTCGCCGGAACGCACGGAGCTTTACGTCGGTCGAGCGGGTACTGGCAGAGTATGAACCGTGTGAATTGGGAACGGCAGAACGGGTCTACGAGAAATTGACGCTTCTGCGGATTCAGGCATCCCGGCTGAAGAAGCGGTTATTGCATGGGCATGGACAGAGCCGCGCAAACTAGAGCCTGCTCGGGGTTCGCAGGGGGGCACGGCCAGGTTGCGCAGGAAGGTCGGCGGCTGGGACGCCGGCGAGAAGGCGATCGATGAGTTGTTCCCATGCGGCAAGAGCGGCGTTGAGGCGAAAGGGCTCGACGAACGCGTGGAGGAAGCGCTGGCCAGGCTTTACTACAGTGAGGGCGGTGATCAGGGTATCGGCGAGGGCTTCTGCAGTCGGCCCCGGTGCGAGCCAAACTCCTGGTTGCTGACGGATGAGTTCTACAAGGCCTTCCGATGCGGGAGCGCAAACGATCGGGAGACCTGCGGAAGCAGCCTCAAGCAGTGCGTTGGGAAGGCCCTCATGACGCGAAGACAACACAAAGAGCGTTGCGTGGGGAAAGTAAGCCGCCGGTGCGGCAACTCGGCCAAGAAAGCAGACTGCAGAGTCGAGAGAGAGTTTCCGGCAGAGAGCTCTCAAGGAGGACTCCTCTGCGCCTGAGCCGGCAAGGAGCAGGTCGGCTGAGGGAAATAGTTCGCGAACGAGGGCGAGGGATTCGAGGAGGAGATCGAAGCCCTTCTCGTGGGAGAGTCTTCCGACGGCAAGCAGGTGAGGGCCGGAATCCGGCCATTTATCTGCGGAAGCTGAATTGGTTGACCGAATGGCTTGAGAGTCGATCGGGTTGGGAAGGACGGCCAGGCGGCTCTCGGGAACCGCAAACGAATCGCGGAGATCGCGGGCCATGGCGGCAGATTGGCAGACGACACGGTCGGCCCGGCGATAGAGCAAACGGTAGAGGAGTCTGTTGTAGCGGGGAAGCTCAGCCAGCGCAGCCGACGCGGTGCCGTTCTGGCGGATCAAGATACGGACGGGGAAACGTAGAAAGGGGCGGAGGAGCAGCACCAGGAAGTTGAGATGAAACATGCCGGAAAGAATCAGCTGGGGGCGGAGTTCGCGGAGGAGACGAAGCAAAGGGAGAGCGGCAGCGCGCACACGTGGCGCACCGAGCGGGTGCACCGTCACCCACCCGGGGAGGGTCGAGGAGGCATGTTCGGGGACGCCAACGGTTTGGGTGATGAGTGCGAGGTGCAGTTCATATTTCTGCGGCGAGAGGCCGCGAGCGAGCAGTGCGGTGACTTGCTCTGCGCCTCCGCCACCGAGATGGGGAATTAGCAGCAGCAATCGGGTACGCGTATCGGGTTGAGAAGATTCGGTCATGGTGCAAATCGGAGCGCGGATAGGGCGAGTATAGGTGCATTCGGCAATTCTTTTTCCGTAACCAATACCTTCGTGTGGTTGCCCGATAGCAACTGAACTGTGCAAATGTGGTACATGTAAAAAGAGCTTTAAAAGCTACTGTTTTTCCACAGGGCTGGCTCATAGCGAGTCCTGCATTTGAACTGTTGCATTTGGCCTTGATTTTCTCGTCAGTGCGCAAGCGATGGCGGATCTTTACCCCAGCAAGTTACGCAGGATTTTTGGCAAGCTTTCGAACGGTGCCGGATTCCTGCAGGGAGCGAAGAACGTCCAATGCATGTTCAAGAAGTACGCCGCCCGGCGATTGCGAACCACTCCATCCTGCCCTGCCAGCTCCCCCATATTGTGGTCGGGATCACCAGCTCACAAACCTGCTTGAACCTCACTGGGCGTCTGTCAGCGCTGCGGGATGCGGGCTTTCGAGTTACGTTGACCTCGAGCCCGGGCGATCTGCTTGACCGGACGGCGCGGGAGCAAGGTGCGGAGGCGGCACCGGTTCCGATCAAGCGAATCATTGCGCCGTGGGCCGACCTGGTTTCTCTGGTGCGGCTGTGGTGGCTGCTGACTGTTCGTCAGCCGGACCTGACCGAGTTCAGCACGCCCAAGGCGGGGCTCCTGGGGAGCATCGCGTCGAAGCTGGCGGGGGTTCCGAAACGGGTTTACATGCTGCGCGGGCTCAAACTAGAGTCGACCAGTGGACTGAAGCGGAAGATTCTCCTGGTGACCGAGAAAGTTGCGGCATGGTGTTCGCAGGTTGTGTTGTGCAACAGCGAGAGTATGCGGAACGAAGCATTGGCTCTGGGCATTGCACCGGCAAACAAGCTGAAGGTCCTGGGGGACGGAAGCAGCAACGGTGTGGACCTGACCCGATTCTCACCTGGCCCTTCCGATGTCCGAGGCCGGCTGGAGA
This sequence comes from uncultured Acidobacteriaceae bacterium, assembly GCA_963783065.1. Taxonomy (GTDB): domain Bacteria; phylum Acidobacteriota; class Terriglobia; order Terriglobales; family Acidobacteriaceae; genus Telmatobacter. The sequence continues at coordinate 553,568 of CAWAMG010000001.1, forward strand.
TCCCCGCGGATTCACTGGTTGTGGGGTTTGTTGGGAGGTTGACCAAAGACAAGGGTGTGCCGGAACTGATCGAGGCATTTGATGCGATCCTGAGGCGCGTACCGGAGGCGCATCTGCTGCTGGTGGGGTGGTTCGATGCAGCGGAAGACGCGCTGAATCAGGAGGTACGGAGGCGGATCGAGAATCATCCGCGCATTCATTGCACGGGGTATGTGGTGGACACCGCGCGTTACTATCGGGCGATGGACGTAATGGTGCTGCCGACGTGGCGCGAGGGGTTTCCCAATGCGGTGCTGGAGGCTGCAGCCACAGAGATCCCGGTCGTGACGACGTTGTGCACAGGGTCGCGTGATTCGGTTGTGCCGGAGGTGACGGGGCTGTTGATTCCGCCCGGATATCCGGAGGCAATCAGCGAGGCGGTACTGAAGCTTCTGCTGAATCGTGAGCAGCGGCTGCGGATGGGAGCGGCCGCAAGAAAGTGGGTACTGCAGCACTATACGAACGAGCGCGTGCTGGGGTTGCTGACAAGCTACTACAAGAGCCTGCTTGAGGAGGGGCCGCAGCAACCTGGCAGCTACGCGGTCAAGGTCGCAACGGCGGCTCAGTAAGGTCGCCGGGGGATTGAGCGGGATTAGAGACCGGGCCGGGTGGGGACTGAAGCGTGTGGGCGGCGGATTCGGCGGCACGCAAGACTTCATTGGGAACAATTCCGAGGCACAGGGTGGCGGCGACAGAAAGTAGGAGGGCCGCTCCGACGGCGATGCCGATTTCAGGTGTGGGGCGTGCTGACTCTGCTGAGCCCACGGGACGCTGCGCGGCGGTTAGGGCAAGGCGGAGATAGTAGGCGGCAGCCAGACCTGAGTTGAGCAGGCCGATGATGGCGAGCACAACCGCGCCGCCGTCGACGGCAGCAGAGAACGAATAGAACTTGCCGAAAAAGCCGCCTGTGAACGGAATCCCGACAAGCGAGACGAGGAAGAAGATGAGCAGACTGCCGAGCAGCGGCGCCCGATAGATGAGGCCGCGGTAGTCCTCAACCATGCTGCGGGCCTCGTCGTAGCCGCCAACGAGCGTGATCACAGCGAAGATACCCACATTCATGGCAGCGTAGGCCGCGGTGTAAAAAGCCGCAGCGGCAATGCCGCTTGTTCCGAGGCCTGCGAAGGCAGCCAGCAGATAGCCGGCATGCGCTATGGAGGAGTAGGCAAGCATGCGCTTGACGTTCTGCTGACGCAGGGCGGCTAGATTGCCAACCGTCATGGAGAGCACAGCAACGACCCATAGCAGGGGTTGCCACAGAGAGTGAAGGGTGGGGAATAGCTCGTATACGACGCGCAGCAGAAGCGCAAAGGCGGCGGCCTTGGGCCCGGTGGAAAGGAGCGCCACGGCAGGGGTAGGGGCGCCCTCATAAACGTCAGGGGTCCAGATGTGGAACGGCGCGGCAGAGACCTTGAAGAGGATACCGATGAGCATCAGGCCGAGACCGGCGACGACGAAAGTGCGGTCGGGGGCGGCAGTGATCAGGCGAGAGGCCTCGTAGACCTGCGTGGTGCCGGTAGCGCCGAAGGCAAGGGCGATGCCATAGAGCAGGAAACCGGTGGCAAAGGAGCCAAGCAGGAAGTACTTGATGGCAGCTTCGGGGCCGCGGGCTGTGCTCTTGCGGTAGCCGGCAAGAATGTATGTGGAGATGGAAGAGATTTCGAGTGCAATGAAGACGACGAGGAGTTCGACGGCCGATGTAAGTAAGCACATGCCCACTGCACCGAAGACGATGAGGGCGTAAAACTCGCCCTGGTGGTGACTGTCGGCGGGCAGGGTGTCGAGCGTGAGCAGCAGTGAGACTAGGACGATGCCGCAGATGAGCACATGGAAGAAGACTGTGAAGGCGCTGGTCTCGACGGTATCGTAGAAACCCGTGCCTTGAGGCAGGGAAAGCTGCCACAGACTGGCCCAGAGAGCGAAGGTTGTGCCGAGGGCAGCGACCCAACCGAGTGGACGACGGGCAGTACGAGAGGGAAGGCTCGCGTCAATCAGCATTACCAGAACGCCCGTGCACGCTAGAACAAGCTCGGGAAGGACGCGGTCGATGTCGGGAACTGGGCTCACCGCTGGACCTCCCTGTTGAGCTCAAGGTTCAGGCTCTCTTGTTGAGTTGTTACCGCCGGGCGCGCCTGAGGCGGATGCACGCCGAATTGGATAGAAGGCAACCAAAGGTTGGGTGCAAGTCCGAGCACGAGCATCAGCACGGCCAGCGGGCATAGGACCAGGAGCTGGCCGAGACCGAGATCGAGTGCCGGGCGCTCGGAGGTGAGATCTGAAAGGGAACCGTAGAAGAGGCGCTGCACCAGCCAGAGCATATAGGCTGCTCCCAAAATTACTCCAAGTGTTGCAAGCGTTGCCCCAGTCCGGCTGACACCGCCAAAGGTGCTGGAGAGGACAAGAAACTCGCCGACGAAGCCACTCAACAAGGGCAGGCCAATCATCGCAAGTGTAGCGATGACGAAGAGAGTAGCGGTGCGAGGCAGCCTGGCTGCCAGACCGCCGTAGGCATTGATCTGGCTGGTCGAGCAGCTATCATAGAGAAAGCCCAAAAGAAGGAAAAGCGTGGCATCGGCGAGGCCGTGGCTGAGGATCTGATAGATTGCGCCCGTAGAACCGATCAGCGTAAAGCCGTAGAGTCCGAGAACGATGAGGCTGAGGTGACTGAGCGCGGCAAATGCGAGCAGACGCCAGAAGTCACGCTGCGCGAGGGCCAAACATGCGCCGTAGAGGATGCCGACGACGGCGAGAGCGATGAGGTAGGGCGCAGCGGCGCGAGCCTGGACCGGGAAGAGGCCGATGTGGAAGCGCAGCAGGGAATAAAGGCCGAGCTTTCCAGCGATAACCATGGCGAGGGCAACGGGTGCTTCGCTGAACGAGTCGGCGAGCCAGCCGTGCAGCGGGAAGATAGGGACCTTGACCGCAAAGGCGAAAAGAAAAGCAAGGGAACACCAGCAGAGGGCGCTTGCGGGGAACTGACCATGCGCGATAAGGATTTGAAGTGTGACGAAGTCGAAGCTGCCGGTAGTGGAGTAGAGCCAGAGGATTGCGACCAGGAAAGGCGCTGACGGGATGAAGGTGAAGAGGAAGAATTTGGTCGCAGCTTTTGGGCCGTCCTTGCGGCCGTACATGGCGATGAGGATGGCCATGGGAACGAGTGAAAGCTCCCAGAAGCCGTAGTAGAGCATCAGGTCGAGCGAAAGAAAGACGCCGAGCATGGCGGTCTGCTGGATGAGGAAGAGCGCAAAGAAGACCTTGCGGCGTTCCTTGATGGCGTTCCAACTGGCGACTACGCCGACGGGCGCGAGCAGGCCGACGAGAACGACCAGCCAGAGGCTGAGGCCGTCGATGCCGACGTGGTAGAAGATCGCGGGGCGTTCTATCCACGAACGGTTGATTTCAAACTGGAACCCCGATTGGCCGGCGACAAAGTGCGCAGGAAGATGAAGCGTGAGGCCAAAGGTGACGAGGGACGTGAGGAGCGCGATCCAATTTGGTAGCTTGGCGCGGTCGGGCAGGAGCGCAACGAGCACGGCTCCGGCAAGGGGAACAAGAAGCAGCAGCGTGAGGATGGATTGGTCGATTGAGTTCATCTTCTACCAACCCTTCCATGCGAGTGAAATTCCGTACGCAGCCAAAGATTGCGGGTGCAAACAGAAATAGCAGCAGCGCCGCGGCGCCTGCCGCGAGCCACGCTGCATAAGAGCGGAGATTGCCGGATTGCCAGCGCTGCAGAAGCGCACCAGCGAATGTAGCAATGCCGCCGAGAAGCCACGCCAGGCCACCGAGGAGGGCATTGTCGACCACCCAGCCGAGCACATAGGTGGAGAAAGCGAGGAGCGGCTTGACGATTACTGCCGTATAAATCTCTTCGACATAGTACTTGTGGACGAGCAGGTTATACGGGCCGGGCAAGGCGGCGGCAAGCTCAGCGGGGCGCGCGGACTTCTGCTTGTAGAAGCTGCGCGAGACAAACCACCCCAGCACGGCTACGACAATGGCGAGAATACTTAGGAAGCCTTCGAGTCGATCGCCGGGAGCGCCCTCTGGATGCGCTCCGACGGCGGGCGCGAGATAGTTGTAGAATGCGCCCCCATGGGCGACCCATCCACCGCAGAGAGAAAGCAATGCGAGAATTACCAGAGGCCCGAGCATCGACCACGGGCTCTCGTGCGGATGCGCATTTGAGTTGCGCGACTCGCCCATAAACGTCAGGTACCAGAGACGGAACATGTAAAAGGCCGTGAGCGCGGCGGTGACCAGGCCGACAAACCAGAGAACCTTGCCGAGAGTTCCTTGCTGGAATGCGGCATAGAGAATTGCGTCTTTTGAAAAGAACCCGGCCCAGGGCGGTATGCCTGCGATGGCGATTACGCCCATGGTCATGGTTGCGAAGGTGATGGGGAGTTTCTTGCTCAAGCCGCCCATCCTGCGCAGGTCCTGTTCGCCGCCCAGGCCGTGGATGACGGAGCCAGCAGCGAGAAAGAGCAGGGCCTTGAAGAAAGCGTGAGTCATCAGATGGAAGATGGCGGCGGAGTAGGCCGCAACGCCACAACCCAGAAACATGTAGCCAAGCTGCGAGATGGTGGAGTAGGCGAGGACTCGCTTGATGTCAGTTTGGACCAGGGCGATGGTGGCAGCAAAGAGCGCCGTTGTTGCGCCGACGATGGCGATGACTGCCAGCGCAATGGGTGCGCGATCGAACAGGAAGTGCATGCGCGCGACGAGGTAGACACCGGCGGTGACCATGGTTGCCGCATGAATGAGGGCAGAGACCGGCGTGGGGCCTTCCATGGCGTCGGGGAGCCAGACATAGAGCGGGAGTTGCGCGCTCTTGCCGGCCGCTCCAAGCATGAGGCAGAGGGCGATGCAGGTGAGCACGCCACCCGTCCATGCGGGGCTTGCGGCTAACTTTGCGGCGATCTCACTGAAGGTGAGCGTTCCGAATTTCGCCAGCAGCATAAACATGGCGATGAGGAAGCCAAAGTCGCCGATGCGATTGACGATGAAGGCTTTCTTGCCGGCGTTGGCAGCAGAATCTTTGGTGAACCAGAAGCCGATAAGCAGATAAGATGCGAGGCCGACGCCCTCCCAACCGACAAACATCACCAAGGCGTTGCCTGCGAGGACCAGCACGGTCATGAAGAAGAGAAAGAGGTTGAGGTAGCTGAAGTAGCGCGCGTAGCCCTCTTCGTGAGCCATGTAGCCGACGGAGTAGATGTGGATGAGGAAACCGACGCCGGTGACGACGAGCAGCATGACGAGTGAAAGCTGGTCGAGGACAAAGGTGAAATCGACGTGAAGCGTGCCAACGCTGAGCCAGGAGCCGAAGGTTTCAGAGTAGGGAAGAACCTGCCACGGGTAACTCGCGTAGATCCTGCATGTGTCGCAAGGCCAAATTGAATGCCAATTAAACAGCGTGTAGCGAAGTACGACAGCAAACGCGCCCAGCGGCGCAAGCAACGCAGTCGCCGTAACCAGTGCCTTTGGCAGACGCCTGCCGAAGAGTCCGTTGATGAGGAATCCCGCGAAGGGCAGAAGCGGGATAAGCCAGAGATGGAGAGGCGCGTTCATAGTTTCATCAAATCGATTCGGTCGACGGCCAGGGTTGCGCGAGCACGGAAGATAGCAATGATGATGGCGAGGCCGACTGCAGCCTCAGCCGCGGCGACCATCATGACGAAGAAGACGAAGATCTGTCCTTTAACCGCGTGCCATTGGTGAGCGAAGGTGACGAAGGACAGGTTGACGCCGTTGAGCATGAGCTCGATAGACATGAAGACAGTGATGAGGTTGCGCTTGATGAGAAAGCCGAGGACGCCGAGCACGAAGAGAATCGCGCTTAGGATGAGGTACCAGGAGATGGGAACCTGATCGGTCATTTGGGAGCCCTTTCCTCGTTTCCATGTGGGTCGCCGTGCCCGTGGCTGGCAAGTGCCACAGCGCCGAGGATCGCGATCAGAATCAAAACCGAGGTGACCTCAAAGGGCAGCAGCAGCTCGTGAAAGAGGACGCGGCTGAGGTCTTCGGTTGAGGTGATGGCGTCCTGTGAGCCGATGATGCCGAGGCCGGGTGTCTTCAAAATGACGGTGGCAAAGATGGCGAAAAGAGCAACGACGGCTGGAAAGCCGATGGAGCGGGCGGTACGGCTGCCCATGGTGCGCTCTTCGCGGCCGGCATTTAGCAGCATGACCACAAAGGTGAAGAGGACCATGATGGCGCCGGCGTAGACGATGACCTGGGCGACAGCGAGAAATTCTGCTCCGAGCAGCAGGTAGAGCACCGCCAGTGAGACCATGACCACGATGAGCGAGAGGGCGCTCGCGATGGGATGGCTCTGGAGCAGGAGGTTGATGGCCCCAGCCAGACAAAATCCGGCAAACAAGAGAAACAGGATCAGGTGCATCGTTCCCTGAGTACTTGGCTAGAGCCGGGAAAAGCCCGGCTGGTTAGAGGAAAGAACGTCGTTGCAGGTGCTTCGTAGGTGAAAATCCCTTCCGATTGTAAATCAGCGGTAGGCGAGCCAGAGGCTTGTGCCGACAATGTTGAGAATGGCTACTGGAAGCAGCACGCGCCATCCAAAGTTCATAAGCTGGTCGTAGCGAAAACGCGGCAGCGTTCCGCGGACCCAGACGTAGAGACAGAGGAAACAGAAGACCTTGCTCACGAACCAGAAGAGCGAGAGCAGAGCGTTGACGAGGTTGCTTTGGAATGGGCCCAGGAGATCGCCCAGTGGACTGGTCCAACCGCCAAGAAAGAGCAGCGTGGCAACGCAGCCGACAGTAATCATGTTGCCGTATTCGGCCATGAAGAACATGGCGAACTTCATGGAGCTGTATTCGGTGTGGTAACCCCCGGTGAGTTCGCTTTCGGCCTCAGGCAGATCGAAGGGGGAACGGTTGGTCTCAGCGTATGCAGCGATGAGGTAGACGAAGAACGCGATGAACTGGAGGCCACCGAAGATGTTCCAGGTGGCGATGCCCTGGGTGGCCTGCTGCTCGACGATCTTGCGGAGATTGAAGGTGCCAGAGCGCAGGACGACGCCAACCAGCGAGAGGCCGAGTGCGAGCTCGTAGCTGATCATCTGCGCTGAAGACCGAAGCGAGCCGAGCAGAGAGTACTTATTGTTTGAAGACCAGCCAGCAAGCGCGATGCCGTATACGCCGACGGAGGTAACGCCGAGGAGGACAAGCAGGCCGATGTTGACGTTCGCGATTTCAAAGAGGTCGACTCCGCCAGGACCGGCCTTGGGCTCGCCGAAAGGAATAACCGCGATGGACATGCACGCGCAGCCGAGCGAGAGGATGGGAGCAAGGAGATAGAGAGGCTTGTAGACGCCGGAGGGGATCATGTCTTCCTTTAGGAAGGACTTCGCCCCATCGACCAGCGGCTGGAGCAGGCCGAAAGGGCCGACACGGCTGGGTCCCCAGCGGTTCTGGATGCGGCCCACCAGCTTGCGTTCGAGCAGCACAGTGTATGCGATGCCCATGAGGAACATCACCGTAATCACGGCCACTTTGAGTAAATTCCAGAGGAAAAACTCGAGAATCGTCACTTCTCTTCTGCCTCGTAATCGTGCAACTTCTTTGCGGCTCCGAGGAACAAATGATCCAGTTTCAAGATCGCTTTCAAACCATCCCTCAGGGGCCAAAGCCCCAGGTCTGTTTTTTCTGTTTCTTCGGCGCGACTGAAGTCGTGCCCTTTCAAAACATCGACTTACTAAGATTCAAAAACATCGACCCATTCAGATGTTCCTTAATCGGCCGCGGATTCTGCCAGTTCGTGTTGCTGATGGTGTTCAAGCTGTTGAAGTGCCGTGCTGTAGCGGCCAAGCGTGCCAGCGGTAAAGAGTCCCGTGTGCGCGGGCGTGATGAATGCGGGTTGAGAAGCGAGTGTGGAGACGGGCACGAAGCCGGGCTCAGTGGGCACGTCGTTGCCGGTGAAGAGGTTGATGCGATCCAGCGCGTAGCCGGGTACGAGGCGGGCAATCTCGTCCAAAACAGCAAGCGGATCGAAGGGGCTAAGTTTTGGCTCGAGATTGTTGGCGGCGAGCCAGACGGCGTGGCGGTCGGCCTCGCCGGCCTGTGCACCGCGCGATTGACCGAGATCAGCCGTGACACCGGCTGTGCCGAAAGGAACGAGTGTCTTGACATCGACGCCCATGGCTCCGGCGAGACGAACGAGGATTTCGAAGTCGGGCTTTACGCCGGCGCGATCGGCCGCTTTCTTGACGAGTTGGACATCGCCAAAAGCGTTGGTGACTGTGCCGGTCTTCTCGTAGAGGCTGGCGGCGGGAAATACTATATCGGCGAGCGCAGCGGTCTCAGTGAGGAAGATGTCCTGCACAACCAAGAAGGTGTCTTTGAATGGATTTGCGTTCGAAATCCCGAGAGTCTGTATCGGATTAGCACCTACTACAAGTAATGCGCCGAACTCTCGCCTACCTGCCGCATCGCATATCTCGCGCCAATCCTTGCCCGGGGCTTGCGGCAGATTCGCGTATTCAGAAAATGCGCCTGGCGCCGACAGAGGGACGTAGCCGGGAAGCAGGTCGGGGTGCAGACCCATGTCGGCTGCGCCGCGCGAGTTGGCGAAGTCGCCGAGGTAGGCGAAGCGGACGTTGGGGCGCTTGAGGCCCCAGGCGACAAGGGCTTCGATGTCGGCTCCGCGGAATTCCTGGCCGAAAACAACAACGAGAGATTCTTCGGCGAGGACGGCGGCGCTGAAGTCGGCGTGAGCGTGCTTGACGTCGTTGGCTTCGAGAAATCCGGCGAGGCCGGTGTAGCCATTTTCGGGAAGGCGATAGACGGCCTTGGCCTGGCGCTCAAGCTTGATGGGCTTTGAACTGGCGACATAGAGGCGAGCGCGATTGAGGCGGACGTTGGTGCGCAGCTGCCAGGCAAGCAGCGGGTGCTCGTTGGTGGGATCGCCGCCGACAAGGAGAATGGCCGGAGCGGAAGCGAGGTCGCGCAGGCTGGCGGCGCGCCCCTTGTGTCCGGCGAGTGCGCGGGCAAAGGAGGCATAGTCAGTGGTGCGCTCGTGGTCGATGTTGTTGGTGCCGAGAACAGTGCGCGCGAACTTCTGAAGCAGGTAGTTTTCTTCGTTGGTGGTGTGGTTGGAGCCGATAACGCCGATGGCAGAGCCGCCGCGTGTGTCGCGAACTTCTTTCAGCTTTGCGGCAGCGGCGCGCAGTGCGTGATCCCAGGTCGCGGGCTCGAGCTTTCCCTGTGCGTTGCGAACGAGCGGCGTGTTCAGGCGTTCCTTGCTCTCGACAAAGTCGAAGCCGAAGCGGCCTTTGGCGCAAAGAAAGTCGTTGTTGATGCCGCTCTTGTCGCGGTTGTCGGCGCGGACGATCTCAGAGCCGTCGTTCGACTGGCGCACGCCGAGCGTGACCTTGCAGCCGTCGGCGCAATGTGTGCACACGGTTGAGACGTGATTCATCTCCCACGGGCGAGTCTTGTAGCGATAGCTGCCGCTGGTCAGAGCGCCGACAGGGCAAACATCGATGCACATGCCGCACTGTTCGCAGTCGAGCTGGTCGACGTGGCCCTTTCCGCCGGGTCGTTGGGGGCGATGACGGAACTGACGCCGCGATTCTGTACGCCGAGCGCCCAGACGTCCATGCCTTCGCCGCACATGCGGATGCAGCGATAGCAGAGGATGCAGCGGGGACGGTCGTAGTAGACTGCGGGCGACCACTGCTGCTCTTCGCGATGGGCTTTGGCTTCGGCGTAGAGGCTTTCGCCCGCGCCGTACTTGAAGGTCATGTCCTGCAGTTCGCATTCGCCGCCCGCATCGCAGACCGGGCAGTCGAGCGGGTGGTTGCCGAGCAGCAGTTCGATGGTGGCCTTGCGAGCCTGCGCAATCTCAGGCGACTCGGTGATGAAGACCTGGCCTTCGGCGACGGTGGTGGTGCAGGCGGTCTGGAGCTTGGGAACTTTCTCCTGGCGCACGACGCACATGCGGCAGGCGGCCTGAAGGCTGAGGCCGGGGTAATAGCAGAAGGCGGGAATCTCGATGCCTGCTTTGCGGCATGCGTCAATGAGCAGCGTGCCCGCGGGGGCGGTGAGCTTCTTTCCGTCGACTGTGAAGGTTACGTCTGCCATCTGTCTCCAGCGCCCTTAAATCAACGGCCAGTTCAACATGTTTTGCGAACGGGCAGGGCTTGCCGTTCAGGTGGTCTTCAAATTCCTTGCGAAACTTCTTGACGAATCCAAGTGTGGGCATCGCGGCTGCGTCGCCGAGCGGGCAGAAGGTGCGGCCCATCATGTTTTCGGCGAGGTATTGAATGTTGTCGATGTCTTTGGCCTCGCCGAATCCGGCGTGGAAGCGGGTGAGCGACTTCTTCAGCCAGTCGGTTCCTTCGCGGCAGGGGATGCACCAGCCGCAGGATTCGTGCTGGTAGAAGCTGATGGTGCGCAGGGCGAATTCGACGATGCAGGTCTGGTCGTCGATGACGACGACGCCGCCGGAGCCGAGCATGGAGCCGGCTTTGCCGACCTGGTCGAAGTCCATGCCGATTTCGATCTCTTCGGGCAGCAGAACCGGAGTGGACGAGCCGCCGGGGACAACGGCTTTGAGCGTGCGTCCGCCGCGAATGCCGCCGGCGACCTCGTAGATCATCTTCTTGAGGTTGTAGCCCATGGGCAGCTCGTAGACGCCGGGGCGCTCGACGTGGCCGCTGATGCCAGAAGAGGCGCGTTCCGCCGTTGCGCGGCGTGCCCACAGCGGCGTAGGCCGCGCCGCCCATCGTCGATAACGTGAGGCACGGTGGCGATGGTCTCGGCGTTGTTGATGACCGTGGGGCCACCGTAGAGGCCGACGACGGCAGGGAAGGGCGGCTTGATGCGCGGAATGCCGCGCTTGCCTTCGAGCGACTCCATCAGCGCGGATTCTTCGCCGACTTCGTATGCGCCTGCGCCGGTCTGCGTGATGATGTTGAATTCGGTATCGGAGCCGAAGATGTTCTTGCCCAGGAAGCCTTTGGCGTAGGCGTCGGCGACGGCCTTTTCCATGATCTCGAGCAGGTAGCGATACTCGCCGCGCAGGTAGATGAAGCCGAGCTTTGGAGCCGATGGCGAGGCCGGCGATGATGGTGCCTTCAATGACCGCGTGCGGATCGTGAAGGAAGATGAGGTGATCCTTGCAGGTGCCGGGCTCGCTCTCGTCGCCGTTGACGAGGACGTATTTTGGCTTGGCCGACTGCTTGGGAACGAAGGACCACTTCATGCCAGTGGGGAAGCCTGCGCCGCCGCGGCCCCGCAGGCTGGAGGCCTTCATCTCTTCGATGATCCATTCGGGGCCTTGCGCGAGGCACTTCTTCGCGGCCTCGTAGCCGCCGAGCTCGAGGTAGCGATCGATCTTGGCCGCGCCCTGACCGAAGCGGCTGGTGACGATCTTGACTTCATCGGGATGGGAGACGAGCCTAGGCATCTTTTCGCCTCCCCTTCGGCCTGGGCCCGGCCGCGATAGCCGTCGAGCAGGCCGGAGACGAGATCGGGCTTGAGCTCGTCGTGGAAGTCGTAGTTGACCTGGATGGCCGGAGCCCAGCAGCATGCGCCGATGCACTCAACCTCTTCGAGCGAGAAGACGCCGTCGGGCGTGATGCCCTTGTTGCCGATGCCGAGCTCTTCCTGAAAGCGATCAAAGAGATCGTAGGCGCCGCGCAGCATGCAGCTGATGTTGGTGCAGACCTGGATGTTGTAGCGGCCGACAGGCTTGAAGCGAAGCATGGAGTAGTAGGTGGCGACGTTGCGAACATCGAGCTCGGTGATGCCGATGCGATGGGCGATCTCAGAGATGACGGCGTCGGAGAGGTAGCCGACTTCGTCCTGCGCGTAGAGCAGCATGGGGACGAGGGCGGAGCGGCGCACGGGATACTTCTTGACCAGGAGGTCAAAGCGCGCAGCCAGCGCGGGAGAAAAGACGCTCATGGTTTCAGCGCTCATTGCTGCGGCTCCCGCATCAGCTCCCGCGCCCAGACGTTCGGCGATCATGTCCATCTCCTTGAGTCCTTCCTTGCCCACGAGACCTTCCTCGCCTGTTTCGCCGCGCAGTTGGCCGGCCTCAGTAAACTCCAGTTGCCCTATTCTTCCATCCTGCCGCTGCCAGCGTACGTGAGCGCCGATACGCTCGAGACTTAGCCATTCATCCCCGTGCCGAACCAGGATCCTTTCTTCGCCGAGCTCGACCGTTGCCTGGCGGTTGCCGTTGAGACCGTGCGCCGCGGTGTAGCTGCGAGCAGGGACGCAGAGAGACCCACAGCTCGACATAGCTTTTCATCGTCGACACCATGGTTCGACATAGATCCTCCTGACCCAAATCCAATTACGCTCGGGCTTAAGCCCGAAAGCTTTTCCGTGCCGTCAGCGGCACGACCAACGTGTACTTTCAAAACATCTTCGCAGAAGGCTCTAGTTATCTGTCAATCTCTCCCAAAACAATGTCGATGGAGCCGACCACGGCGACCACGTCGGCGAGCATGCGGCCTTTGGCCATGGTTTCAATTGCCTGCAGGGTTGCGAACGAGGGGTTGCGCATGTGAACGCGATAGGGCTTGGCCGTGCCGTCGGAGACGACGTAGTAGCCCATCTGTCCGCGCGGACTCTCGATGCCCTGGTAGACCTCGCCGGCAGGCACGGCGAAGCCTTCTGTCACGATCTTGAAGTGATGGATCAGAGCTTCCATCTGCGTCTTCATCTTCTCGCGATCGGGCAGAACAATCTTGGGAGCGTCGGCCTTGATGGGGCCCTCGGGCATGCCGTCCAGGGCCTGCTGGATGATCTTGACGCTCTCGCGCATCTTCTTCAAGGCGAACCTCGTAACGCGCCCAGCAGTCGCCGGCGGTTGCGACCGGGCACCTTGAACTGGAACTTCTCGATAGCTGGAGTAGGGCATGTCGCGGCGGAGATCGAAGTCGACGCCCGATCCGCGCATGTTGGGGCCGGTAACGCCGAGGGCGACAGCATCTTCTGCGGAGAGAACGCCGACGCCCATCAGGCGATTGCGGAAGATGGGGTTGCCGGTGAGCAGGTTCGAATATTCGTCGATCTTCTCAGGGAAGATATTGATGAAGGCCTGCACGCGATCAAAGAAGTCGAGGGGCGGCTCCATGGAGAGCCCGCCGATGCGGAAGTAGCTGGTCATCATGCGCTGGCCGGCTACGGCCTCGAAGATGCGCAGGATGTCTTCGCGTTCGCGGAAGCAATAGAGGAAGACAGTGAGCGCGCCAATGTCCATGGCGTGGGTGCCGAGCCAGATCAGATGGGAGTTCAGGCGGGTGAGCTCGGTGAGAAGAACGCGAATCCACTGCGCCTTCTCGGGGATCTCCAGCTGCAGGAGCTTTTCAACGGCCAGGCAATAGCACAGATTGTTGGCCATCGGGCTGAGGTAGTCGATGCGGTCGGTGAGCGGGACGACCTGCTGATAGAACTTGGCCTCGCAGGTTTTTTCGATGCCGGTATGCAGATAGCCGATCTCGGGATAGAGGCGAACCACGATTTCGCCGTCGATCTCGACCACCAGGCGCAGAACGCCGTGCATCGAAGGGTGCTGCGGCCCCATGTTCAGGACCATGTGCTGATCGTGAGCGCCAACGGCCTGAGGAGCTTCGAGGATGGGCGTGCCGGCTGTTTCGGTCATATCAGCGATAGCCCTCCACGGGGTAATCCTTGCGCAAAGGGTGTCCGTTCCAGTCTTCCGGCATCATGATGCGGCGGAGATTCGGATGGCCTTCAAAGCGGATACCGAATAGATCGAATACTTCCCGCTCGTAGTAGTTTGCGCCGGGCCAGACGGAGGTGACGGTCTCAACGGCGGGGTCCTCGGCTGGGAGCATCGCGCGCAGGCGGATGCGCTCTTTGTGCGCGTGCGACAGGATGTGATAACTGACCTGAAAGCGCGGCGAAGAAGGAAACCAGTCAACGGCAGTCACATCTTCAAAGGCGTTGTAGCCGGCAGCTTTCACAGCCAAGGCAGCGCCCAGGATGTGCTCAGTCGCGATTGTCAGGGTGAGCTCGCCGAAGTCGAAGCGGGCGTCGTTCAGAGCCTCAGGATTAAATGCAAGCAGTGCCTTGATGGCGGGATGGTCGGGCAGGCCTTCGAGTACGGCGGCTTTGGTGAGCAGATCGTTGGCGGGAACGGGCATCCTAGAGGTCTCCCCGATCCTGGCTCCAGTTGAGGACGCCCTTGCGCACGATGTAGTAGAGGCCGACAGCGACGAAGCCGAGGTAAACGATCATCTCCCAGAAGCCGAAGAGCCTGTCGACTCCAGGAGTGTGGGCAGTTTGCGGTAGATCAGCGCCCAGGGCATGATGAATACCGCTTCGACATCGAACAGGATGAACAGTACGGCAACCAGGTAGAAGCGGACACTGAAGCGGCCGCGGGCGTCGCCGCTGGCGACAATGCCGCACTCGTAGGCAGCCAGCTTGGTGGCGGTGTTGCGATGACGGCCAACAAACCACGAGGAAACTACGATGACCAGCCCGAGAAGAAGCGCGGCCAGAATCTGCATCATCAGCGGAAGGTACTGCCAGTAGTACGGGACGTTGGGAGCCATGGCCACCCGATCTCAAAAAAAGACGAGAAAAATTCCACCCGGTTTTGAAGGCCGGCCTGCGTGCCATTCAAACAGGATGCTGGTTTGAGATTAGGTTTTCAGCCTCGTCCCGTCAAGGCAACGGAGCACTGGACGGCTCCGAGTCTGGGGCTTCGAAACGGACGAAAACACAAGGATTGCCGGGCAAGGTTTGCGCTCAAGAAAGTTTGCACATTATTTCAACGGTTTATGTGAGGCTGAATTGTTGAGGCGAACCTGGAAACTGCCGATGGAGGGTTCACTGGCGGTGAAACGGGCGAGTTGGAAGGCTGCGGAGTGCGGGGATGGGTCGTTTGGACCCTCGAAGGGTGATGAGGTGATTGACAGAACCTCGATTCCCAAAACAAAACGCGATATTTCTTCGTTCGCAATTGGGAATCGGTACGTTCGTACTCTGAAAAGAAAACCGTGCGGCGCCGAAGAAACAGGTGAGGATGAAATGCATGGCGGCTCTTTCGACAACAGGATTCTCCGAGCATGCGGCACCGAGCCGGGCATTAACGGGACAGTTCGCGCGTAGACCCAGGCGGCAGATCACACCGCAGGCAGGAAAGGCGCTGGAAAAGCTGGGCCATGCGATCGAGTACCTCACCGACGAATTCGTGCAGAGCGGCGATTCTTTCTCGGCGAACAATTCGCAGCTCGAGGCTGTGCAACTGTTGATGGCGCTGAACCGGAGAGTTTACTTCGAGTGCCCGGAAGTGCCGACGCTGGGCGAAATGCTGCGCAGCCTGCTGCATCGGGCAACGAATTAGGAACACGAGGAAATTCGAAACAAAAGGGATTAGCAGCACAAGCTCCTACAAAGGGGAAAACCAGAAAGCAAGGCGATTTGCAGTACGGTGCCTTCCGAAAGGGTGCCGTACTGCTTTTTTTGCTTTCACGAGATTGAGGACCAGGCACGACGACCCGCTCTTGAGGTGGAGATTCTGCGCGGATGCTACTCTGAGGCGTGTACACGCGTCGGTTGCGCAGATTCGATTGGATTTACCGGGCGCTGGCGGTGGTGGCGGCGTTGGGGTGTTGCCTGCGTTGCGGCGGGGCGGGCGAAGAATTGCCGGAGAACGCCCTCAAGCCCGGAATCACGTTGAACTTCAGGCAGTTTTCAGCGGGCAAACCGATGCATATGGTGGCCTATGGAGACTGCAGATTTACCGATCCGGCGGTGACATCGGGTACAAATCCGCGCGTCCGCAAGTGGCTTGTGGACCGCATTGCCGAAGAGCATCCGCCGATATTACTGATTACAGGGGACACGCCGTTTCACGGGGCAAGCGTGGACGACTGGAAGGTGTTTGATCGGGAGACGGAACCGTGGCGCAAGGAAGGGATCCTGGTGTTGCCGACGACAGGCAATCACGAAGTATATGGCGGCGCAAGTCAGGGGATAACGAATTACCTGGATCATTTCCCGGAGATCGAACGGCATCGGAACTACTCCGCGCTGCTGGGCAATGTGGAAGTGATCTCGATGGATATGAACAGCCAGGGCGCAGACACCGACAAGCAGGTTGTGTGGTTTGGACAGCAGTTGGATCATGTGCCACCCCAGGTGGATTTCCTGATGATCCTCTACCACTTGCCGTGGATGGCGGATGAACAGACCGAAACGCTGTTACATTTGCCCTCCGCTGATGCGCTTCTATACAGGAAAGTGCTGGAAGCGCACCTGGATCAGTTGCGGGCGCGGGTGCTGGTTTTGAACGGGCACATTCACAACTACGAGCGGTTTGAAAATCACGGCGTGGAGTACGTTGTAACGGGAGGCGGCGGGGCGGAGCCGTATCCGCTGTTTATTCGCGGGGCGGCAGATCTCTATCACGATCATCCGCGCGGGCATCCGGTGTACCACTATCTGACGCTCGATGTGAACGGGCGGTCCCTGCACGCAACGATGTGGCGTGTGAAAGATCCCGGCGCAAGCACGCTGGCCGTGGAGGCGCAGGACGAGTTCACGCTGGTTGCGCCGGCTCCGCCGGCAAAGGCGAAGACCAAGGCGACGACGTCGAAGCATTAGGGGTACAAAGCAGACTAAAGTTTGGTTGAGGGGATTGCCCAGGAGGCTACGGAATCACTGCCCGAGGGCGAGGACGGCAAACAATACAAGCCACATGACTCCCATGACGTGCCAGAACCAGGCCGTGGAGTCAACCGCGACCTGTCGGAATTCGACCCGCTTGAAGAGACCCAGGATGCAGAGACAGCCAGCAAGAGCGAGAACGCCGAGCAGAAGATGGGCGGCGTGCATCCCGGTGATGAGGTAGAAGAAGTAGCTGGCCGGAGTGACGTGGTAGCGGTCAAACGAGAATCCCGATCGGCTGAGCTGTCTCCATGCGAGCCCCTGTCCGAGGAGGAAGAGGGCACCGAGAGTGAGCGTGGCCGCAATCCAGGGGAGGGTGTTGCGCAGCGCGGGTCGGCCCAGGCCCAGCCACTCTTCGAGGACGTCGATCTCGCGGAATATGTGGCGCCTCGCGAGTTCCATGGTGACACAGCTGACAAGGAGAAGAACGGTGTTGAGGTAGAGAATCCGGGGCAGGATGACAGCGTGCCAATTGGGGGAAAAGGTGTGGCTGCGGGGGTCCATGACAATGCCGGCGTGACTGACGAAGAATGCCAGAACTACGGTGCCGAAGAAGAACACGTCTCCGGCGAGCGCAAAGAAGACAAAGAAACGCACGCGGCGAAGAAGCTGACCCGGACCTCGGTTTTCATTTTTGTAATCGTCGTCGCCCCCGCCTCCTCCGCCGCCGGTGGGCCGACGCGTTACGGGAGGTTTGCCGCCGGTACCAGGCTTCCTGCGTTCTATCTCCGCGGGGGATGGCGTGAAGATGGAGGGCATCGTCGGCCTCTTTAGGAGAAGAGATTACTCCCCTGACCGCTTGGACGCATCCGAATTCGGAGGGGATTCATCCGGAAAGAGAGATTTTTGGGCAAGGGGAAGTTTCAGGACGGTTTTTGGCCGGAGGCTGAGCGGACGAGATCGACGAAGAGCCGGTGGACGCGGCGATCGGCAGAGAGCTCGGGGTGAAATGTGGCGGCGAGGAGATTCCCCTGGCGGACCAGTACAGGCGAACCCTCCCGGCTTGCGAGGACCTCGACGCCGGGGCCTGCCTCGATGATTTTTGGAGCGCGAATGAAGACCATTTCGAGCGGGCCGCCGGGAAGAGCGGTTTCGGCCGTAAGAATGGTCGAATCGATCTGACGCCCGTAGGCGTTGCGCTCTACGACTGCGTCAAGCAGGCCCATAGAGCGCTGCGGTGGATTCACAACCTCGCGCGCGAGCAGGATGGCGCCCGCGCACGTGCCAAAAACAGGCTTCTGGTAACAGAACTGGTGCAGGGCCTCGAAGAAATTTTGCTTCTCGAGAAACCGAAGGACAGTGGTTGACTCGCCACCGGGGAGGATCAGGCCGTCGAGGGACTTGCCGTCCAGGCGGAGGTCATCGGGTTTTCTGACGAGCGAAGGTGCGGCACCGGCCTCGGTGAGCGCTTGTGCGTGGGCTGCGTAGTCGCCCTGGATGGCGAGGACGCCAATATTTGGATTTGTGGGCTCGGTCAATCTGTCTGTTCTCTTTTTCAGTCTGCGCGCGGGTGATCGAAGGGATTCAAGATTTCAACGCGGAATTGATGAAAGTCTTTCACATTGCGCGTGACCACAACGAGTTGCAATACGCGGGCGGTCGCTGCGATCATGGCATCTCCAGCGAGGGAGTCAGATCTTCCGTGCATCAGGCGCGCCCACTCCCGATAGATAGCGCCGTCAGCGGGAACAATTGTGTAATAGCTCACGACGCTGTCGAGCCAATCATCGAGCTCCCTGGCCTTCGATGCATCCTGAGTCCGTGTGAGCTCGATTCCTTCTTGAATTTCTGCGACAACCACACCGGGGACAGCGAGTACATGCAAGGGAACTGATCTCCTCCAGGACAAAACTGCCCCGTGTGGCCGATTCTTTCGAAGCTCTGACACGACGTTGTTGTCGAGAAGAAATCTCACTCCGATTCGCCATCATCGAAGCTGAAGGGGCGCAGTTTGAAAGGCCGGCGAGGACCGATGGGAATGTCATGCGGAGCGTTCGGATCGAGCAAAGGGTCCGGAATGGACTGCAGTGCCCGCCCCTTGAGGTGGTTCCACTCATCCATTGAAACAAGAACAGCTGTCTCCACCCCTCGGCGGGTGAGGACCTGGGGACCTTCCTTGAGGGTCGCCTCAAGAAATTCACTGAATCGGGCTTTTGCGTCATAGACCTGCCAAGCCATATCCAACCTCTCAATATAGTCATATCACTAGTCATATGACCATGTCGATTGTGGCAACGTGAAACTGCCCCGCAGCGTTTCGGCGGACAAAATGATTCGCGCTTTGGAGCTAAGCGGTCATTGGCTCAGGCGGGCACTTTTTCCGTAAGGCTGAGCGGGCTGATCTGCGCGACTCGTTTCATGACCCTCTTGTCCTGTTCCGCCATCTTCAGGTCGTAGGCCGCCTGCAATCGCATCCACACGGCCGGCGAGCCGCCCAGCAATCGTGCAACTTTGAGGCACATGACAGTGGAGAGCGGCTTACGCTCCGACAGGATGTCGTGAAGCATCTGACGTGAGACGCCTAAAGCCTTCGCCGCCGCCGTTACGGAGAGACCGGCAGACGGCAAAACGTCTTCTTTTAGAATCTCGCCCGGGTGAACGGGCGGCAGTCCATTCTTCCTGTCCATTCCATCCTCCGAGAACGGCCGCGTTGCCGGCAGTTAGTGGTAATCCTCAAGGTCAACATCCAGGGCCGTCTCGCCAGTCCAGCCGAAGGTTACCCGGTAGTTCCCGGTCACGCGCACCGACGATCGTTTCGGTTTGCCCTGCAGGCTGTGGAAGTGAAAGCCTGCAATGTTTAATTCCTCGGGGAGACTGGCAACTTCCAACAATTGCAGGATTCGAACGCACTTTCTGAGTTGATCGGCGTCAATTCGGCGGGACTTACCGGTGAGGTAGATCTCTTCAAGTCCTTTGCGCCTGAAGGTGCCGATCATTTTCGCAGTGTAGACTGTTTAGTTTACAGTGTCAACCACCTGGGGTGGGGCAGACGCTCTCAGCAAGGAGCGCGCGGGGAGTGGGCGGCTGCGGCACGCAGTGCTACCAGCCGCGGGTCTGCAGAAGCTGCGACTCTTCGAGACCGGCGGCGGCCAGACCCTTCATGGTGCCGGTGACCTGCTCGGATACTTCGGCGAGAATCTTGGGGTCGTTGTAATGCGTAGTGGCCATGACGATGGCGCGGGCGCGGGAAACGGCCTCGGCTCTTTCTTCAGGATTATTCTCGACATCGAGCGGCGTGGCGCGTTCCTTCATGAAGATGCCTGAGCCGACGAAGATTGCTTCTGCGCCGAGCTGCATCATGAGGGCTGCATCGGCAGGGGTGGCAATGCCGCCAGCCGAGAAGTTGGGCACGGGAAGCTTGCCGGTTTGGGCGACCATGCGGACCAGCTCATACGGCGCCTGGTGATTCTTGGCAGCGGCGTAGAGCTCCTGGTCGGAGAGAACGGTGAGGGCGCGCATCTCGCTGGTGATCTGGCGCATGTGCTGGACGGCATGGACCACGTCACCGGTGCCGGCTTCGCCCTTGGTGCGAATCATGGCCGCGCCTTCGGCGATGCGGCGGAGGGCCTCGCCCAGATTGCGCGCGCCGCAGACAAATGGAGTCTTGAACGCGTGCTTGTCGATATGGTGAGCTTCGTCGGCGGGTGTTAGCACCTCGCTCTCATCGATAAAGTCGACGCCGAGCTGCTCGAGGATCTGGGCCTCGACGAAGTGGCCGATGCGGGCCTTGGCCATGACGGGAATGGAGACGGCCGCGATGATCTGCTTGATGAGCGCCGGCTTGGCCATCCGGGCCACGCCACCCTCGGCGCGAATCATGGCGGGAACGCGCTCGAGGGCCATGACGGAGGTCGCGCCGGCTTCTTCTGCGATCCGCGCTTGCTCGACGTTCATCACGTCCATGATGACGCCGCCTTTGAGCATCTCGGCGAGGCCCACCTTGAGGCGGAGGCTGGTGGAAGCTGTCGGATGGGTTCCGTTCTTTTCTGTCATGGTTTCGACCTCGGTTTGCGCAAGATCCACGGCAATCAGCCCCGCAAAAGGAGCTGCGCAGAGCGCGCAATCGAACACACTCCAGTGTAGCAGCGAGTCGCGTTAGGAGTATTGAAGGGCGGGATTGTGTTGGGAGAAGCGGCGGCGGACTTTCTCATGAGTCTTTCCCAACCCTCTTGTCCCACTTCTGGTCATCTTTCTGCCTCAACTCTCAGCGATGGCCACCTCACCGACAGTGTCTCCTCCAGCAGCGTCCAGGGGTATCGCTCCGGGAAATCCTCTGGGGAGGGAATCGGGCCGCGAGCCGGGAGCCTCAGCCGGGCGGCTATCCGGACACGACCAGGCCCGCTTTCCTGAGCCGGACGGCGAGCTTGCGGCAGGCGCAGCCGCGGCGGAGGTAGCGTTAATTCCATCGGGCGTGCGAGATCAGCCGCCGGGGGGGCTGGTGCTGAGCGCCCCGCTGGCGCGCATGCCGGTGGAGCTCGATGTGGCGATTCCGATTCCGGACTTCCGGGTGAGAAACCTGCTGGCACTGGCCCCGGGACAGCTGATTGAGGCGCGCTGGCCGAGCGGAGAGGATGTTCCGCTTTCCTCTGGCGGGGTGCAGGTAGCGTGGACCGAGTTTGAAGTCATCGAGTCGGGGCTGGCAGTACGAATTACCAGGCTGGGATGAGACCAGCCGGTCAGTCGGGAAGGCCATGCGAGAACGTACGAAGGCAGGAACTGGAAGCAGGAGGGCCGGATTGGAAACAGAAGCAAAAGGGCTCGGCTGGAGAAAGCCGATTGGCGGCCTGACCGGCTGGTTGCTGAGGAGGCTGCGGGGCGAGGGGCGCCCACAGTCGCAGTTGTCGATTCTTGAGCGGATCACGCTCGCGCCGCGGCAGTCGCTGACGCTGATTGAGGCAAGCGGCGAGAGGCTGCTGGTGGCCACTTCAGCGGATGGCACGCCTGCGTTCTACCCGGTTGGAGGGCGCGGCAGACAAGATGGAGGGCGGGGCAAAGGGCCGGATCGGGATTCAAGGGGGAGGGTCTCATGGTAGTCCGGCTGGCGGCGCTCTTGGCCGCAACTGCAAACGCTCCGGCGCCGCTGCTGCCCGATCTCAACAGCCGCCTGCACCCATCCGACTCGACGCCATGGACGATCGTCTTTGTCCTGACGATTATCACGCTGCTCCCCGCGATCCTGATGGCGATGACGCCGATGGTGCGGCTGCTGGTGGTCTCCCGCATCAACTGGCGCAACAGTTCGGCAACCATGTCGGGCGTCATGTTTTGCTTCGCTCCCCTCATCCTTTCCGGTCTCCGCCGTTCAACGCTGGCCCAAAGTTCCTCAGCGACACATGCCCGGGGTCAAAAACTCTTCAGCAAGGAACCGGCCAGCAGGTTCCAGCCATCGACCATCACAAACAGCAGAATCTTGAGCGGGGTTGAGACCACGACCGGGGGCAGTTGAAACATGCCGATCGAGGTCGTGATCGAGGCCGTCACCATATCGATGAGCAGAAACGGCAGGTAAAGCACGGCGCCAATGGCGAATCCCGCCTTCAGTTCCGAAAGGATGTAGGCGGGAACGACCACCCGCAGGGGCAGATCGCCGGCCGTGTTCGGGCGCTGCACCTGGCCGGCGGCGGCAAATAGGGCCAGGTCTTTCTCTCGTGCATAGCGGAGCAGGAATATCTTCACCGGCTGCGAACCGCGATCGATTGCCTCCAGGCCCGTGATCTGGCCGGCGCGGTAGGGCTCAACGGCCTGCTGATCCACCTGGCTGAGCACCGGAGTCATCAGAAACCACGTCATCATCAGCGCCAGCCCCATCAGCGTCGGATTCGAAGGCGCGGTCTGCGTTCCCAGCGCCTGGCGCAGGAAGTGGAAGACCGAAGGCAGCCCGCAGACGCGCAGCCGCATCCGCAGCCTGCAGCGCCAGATGCGCCGCCGCCGGGTAAAGGCCGACGTCTCGCGCGCCGCAGTCGTGGTAACCAACCCGACCCACTACGCCGTCGCGCTGGGATTTGACTTCAAGACCATGGAGACCCCGCGGGTTCTGGCCAAGGGCCGGAATTTGCTGGCCGAGGAGATCAAGGCCGAAGCCCGCTGGGCGGGGGTGAACTCGGTGTGAAAGACGGTCAGCGCCCGCTGCATCATCTCGGCCTGGCGCTGCATGACGATCAGATCCATCGTGCCCTGGATCACGTCCTGGTTTGACTGCTCAATCGCGCCCTGATGGATCGAGGCACTGGCTGCTACCTTGGGATCGATGCCGCTCGGCGCAACGTACCGATTGGCCCCCTCCGGGGTAAGGTAAGCTCCGACCGGAAAGCTGAAGACCCCGACCGTGGCCACCACCCCGCCCGCCACCGAGAGCGCGCCGTTGGCTCCTACTGAGGGCTCGCCTGGTGGCACAGCGATGGTCTTCCCCGCCGCCGAGAGCACGGGCGTGCCATCGGCGGTGACCAGCAGCCCCCCCGGTGCGCGATGAAAGCTGCCATCGCGGGTATAGCGCGGACCGTTCGGCGTCTGAACCTGAAAGAAGCCTTCTCCCTCAATCGCCAGATCAAGTGGATTGCCCGTCTGCGCAAGGGCTCCCTGCGCCATGTTCAGCCGATCGCCGCCCAGCAGGCCAAAGTTGTTCACCGTGCGGCCCAACTGCGAATCGAGAGCATCCGGTCCGAGCAGCGCCGAGCGAAAGTACTCACGCTCAGCCCGGTAGCGGACTCAACACTGGGCAGTGTGGTTGCGCAGTTGACGCAGGCGATTTCGCTGGCCACGCAGGCCAACAACGGCACGCAGAACGCGAGCGATGTGAAGTCGATTTCGAACCAGATTTCTGGAATTGTGGACGAGGTGCAATCGCTGGCCAATACGAGCTACCAGGGGCAGTACATCTTCTCGGGCGGGCAAACCTCCACAACGCCGTTCACGACGTCGAATGGTATCTCTCCGGAAGTGACCACGTACAACGGCGACGCAGACATCAACTACCTGGTGACGCCGAACGGGCAGAAGATTCAGTTGAATGTTCCGGGCAGCCAAATCTTTCTGGGGGCCGGCGCGAACAGTGTCTTTGGCGCATTGAACGCCCTGGTGGCTGATTACTCCAGTGGCACAGTGGACACCGCTCAAGCGGTGAGCGATACGTCTGCACTGAGCACGGCGTTGAATTATGTGTCTCAGCAGCGGGTGACGATTGACAACTCGGTGAGCCAGGTGACGGCAGCCGGCGACGCTGTGACCAGCGCGCAGACGCAACTGACCAGCGCGCAGACCACCCTGATGCAAGCGGATGTGGGGCAGGTATCGACGCAACTTTCGCTCTCCGAGACCCAGCAGACGGCGCTCGAAGACGTGATCGCGCAGCTGGATTCCTCATCGAACGACCTGTTCACCAAGCTCCAGTAAGCAACCCGAACACGGCTGGCTCCGTCTATACTCGAAGCAAAGGACACAGCTTGTTCGCCCCCATCCGATTCATCTGGAATGCGACCCGCGGCCACCGTCTGGCTCCGTGGCGGAGCGATTATCTGCGCTGGCGCGTGGAGACCTACTCCGGGCAGAAGGCTGAGACGCTGACCACGCGGAAGATTTTCAGCTTCCTGTGGTTGCAGCGTTGGGAGCTTTTGAGCTTTCTGGCCTGGACGGGCCGGCTGGAGAACGACGTCCACAAGCCGGTTTGAACCAGTCTGCTGTCACAATCCGCAATTGAGTATAGATTCGTGGAGTTCTCTTTCCTATGAGGCTGGAGTTTCTGTTGGTTGGGTCGCTGGCATCTCTGGCGCTGCTTGCGGCCAGCGCGCAAGGCAGAGCGCAACAGCTTCCTCCCATTGAGCCTCCCAAGCCGCTTCCGAGTGCGCACGAACAATCCCCGACAATCCGCGTGACCACCAATGAAGTGCTGGTTCCGACGCTCGTGGAGAAGCACGACGGCGAGGTTGTGTACGGCCTTCGGGCGGGGGACTTCGTCCTTGAGGACAACGGCGAAGCGCAGAAGATCCGCGTTCAGGAGGAGATGGATTCGGCGCCGGTCGCTCTCGTGGTGGCAGTGGAAGAGGGCGGGGTGAGCGCGCTGGAGTTCAGCAAGCTGGCCAAGCTGGGTCCGCTGCTCGATCTGTTTCTGTCGGAGGGCCGAAGCGAGGCGGCGCTTGTGGGATTTGACTCGCGGCCCAACCTGATCAGGGACTTTACGCGGCACAGTGAAGTGCTGGATGAGGATCTCAAGCATCTGGAGCAGGGCAACGGCGGCGATGCGATTCTGGACACGGTGAGTTACGCAGTTGACCTGCTGGAGACGCAGCCGAAAGAGTATCGCCGGGTGCTGCTTCTGGTAAGCGAGGAGCGCGACCACGGGAGCAAGCACACCAAGCCGGATCAACTGGTGGAGAGAATCGGGCGGTCGGATGTGCTGATCTTGAGCGTTTGCTTTTCGCCGTCCCGGGCGGAGCTGATCCACGACTCGAAAGACAGCACGGGCGAAGACCGGACGATGAACCTTTTCTCAACTGTTGCTATGATCGTTCAGGCATTCAAAAAGAATGTGGCCAAAGAAGTAGCCCACATGAGCGGCGGGGAGTATACGACCTTCACCGGCGACAAGGGCTTCGAGCAGCGGGTCGTAGATGCAGCGAAGCACGCGCGGAACCGATATCTGATCTCGTTCAGTCCGTCGGATCCGACGCCCGGGTTGCATACGATCCGGGTCCGGACGGTGGAAGATTATGGCGCGCGGATTGTTGCGCGAGCCAACTACTGGCTGGTACAAGAACAGCCGTAGCAGAAGAAAATTCGACCGCTGGATGGGCGCCGAAGAAGGTTAAACGGGGAGGGTAGAAGAGGTCATGGGATCGAAGAGACGGGTTGCGGTTCTATGTATAGGGTTGGCAGTCTTCGGGCTGGGAACCGGATGCCGAAAAGGAAACAAGAATGGACAGGTGGCTGAATCGACACCCATGTATACCCTGACCATCAACACCACCAATCCGACCAAGGGAGTCATGATGGTGGTCACCCCCAATGATTTCAACGGAACAGGCAATGGTGTAAGCCCATTCGAGCGTAGCTATGAGGCAGGAACTACCGTGACGATTACGGCCCCGGCAACCGACGGACCAAACAAGTTCGACTCCTGGGATGGCTGCACTCTGGCGATAACCGAGACCTGCACAGTGAACATGAGCGCGGACACCGTGGTGGACGCAGTCTATGAGGTCCCTCCGTCCTAGGACATGCTCGCGAATGGGATTCCATTGAGAGATATTGGGTTGGCCGGGATTCAGGCGATAGCGCGGGGAAGCCGATTCATGGTAGTCTGACACCAGACACTTGAGAGTGGACCTGAGAAGAAAAGAGGAGTAACACACGCCGTGCTGGCGACCGCAAAGAAAACATCTCTGATTGAGCGTTTCCGCACCCATGAATCGGACACCGGTTCCCCCGAAGTTCAGATTGCGATTTTGAGCGAGCGGATTGGCGAGCTAACCGAACACTTTAAAACCCACAAGAAGGACCACGCCTCCCGGCGCGGACTTCTCATGCTGGTGAGCAAGCGCCGCCGCCTGCTGGATTACCTGAAGACGCACGATACGGACCGCTATCGCGACGTAATCGGCAAGCTCGGAATCCGCAAGTAGCCGGAAAGCAAACTTTGACCCGGAAGCGCCCAGACCGACCGATGGTCACGGCCCTCGTTCTATCAAGAACCTGCGGTCGATGTGTATCTGACGCGATTCGCAACCACTCAGGGTACGAATGCGATTCGAGGATACGCTCGAGCATGGCTCCGCTCCCGCAATTGGGGCAAGCCGAATGCGTTCCGCTGCGCGATTTCCAATTCATTGCTCGTACCAAGGTAGTTGCGAGAGGGAATTCCCAATTCCTATCCGCCTTTTCATCCGCGGCGCGACCCTTTCGAAAAAGTTTCCCAAGTGAAAAAACGAAACGAGGACTCTATGTCTAAGCATGAAGTAACCGTCGAGCTTGCCGGCGGCAAGCGCCTTGTCTTTGAGACCGGGCGCATGGCCAAGCAGGCCTCCGGCGCAGCCCTGGTGACAACCGGCGAAACCGTTGTCCTGGCAACAGCAGTCGCCTCTCCCGATCCCCGGGAAGGCATCGATTTTTTTCCCCTCACTGTGGACTATCGCGAGTACACTTACGCCGGCGGACGCATTCCCGGCGGGTTTATCAAGCGCGAAGGCCGGCCGAGCGAAAAAGAAGTTCTGACCTGCCGTCAGATCGATCGCCCCATCCGCCCGCTTTTCCCCGATGGGTTCCGCAACGAGACCCAGGTTATTGCGCTGGTTTTCTCTGCCGACAAGGAAAACGATCCTGACGTGGTCGGCATCAATGCGGCCGCCTGCGCACTCGCTCTGTCAGACATTCCCTTCAGCGCCACGGTTGGCGCGGTCCGCGTGGGCCGCATCAATAGCGAGTTTGTCATCAATCCCACGTACGCCGAGCGAGCTGAGACAACTGTGAACATCATGGTCGTCGGGCACAAGGACGGCATTGTGATGATCGAGTCAGGCGCCAAAGAAGAGACCGAAGACGTTATCCTGGCCGCGATCGAGTTTGCCCACGAGCAGATCAAGAAGATTGTTGCTGCGATCGACGAGCTGGTTGCTGTTGCCGGCAAGCCGAAGCGTGCATTCACCGCGCCGACCACCGACGAGGCCTATTACGAGGAGTTGAAGGCCAAGATCGGCGAACGGCTGATGGATGCTCTCGACACCCACAAGCACGCGAAGACTGAAAGCTACGCGCTGGTGAAGACAATCAAGGACGAGTTGGCAGCGGAGCTGCCGGCCGACGATCCAAACGCAAAGAAGAAGCTTTCAACTTATTACGAACTGTTGCGCGAGCGGACTTTCCGCGAGCAGGTGACCAAGGAGCGCATCCGTCCCGACCGCCGCGCCTTCGACGAGATTCGCCCCATCACCATCGAGACCAGCGTTCTGCCCCGCACGCACGGCTCGGCGTTGTTTACGCGCGGTGAGACGCAGGCGCTGGTAACGGCAACCCTGGGCACAGCCGACGACGGACAGCGGCTGGAAAGCTATGAAGGCGAGCAGCGGAAAAACTTCATGCTGCACTACAACTTTCCGCCGTTCAGCGTTGGCGAGACGGGCCGCATGACGGGCACTGGCCGTCGCGAGATTGGCCACGGTGCACTGGCCGAGCGCGCTATCTCCGCGGTTCTGCCCAGCATCGAAGAGTCGCCGTATTCCATGCGCATTGTCTCGCGACATTCTTGAGTCGAATGGTTCTTCGTCAATGGCGTCGGTTTGCGGAGCAAGCCTGGCGCTCTACGACTCTGGCATTCCGCTCAAGGGCTCCGTGGCCGGCGTTGCAATGGGCCTGGTGAAGGAAGGCGACGACTACGCCATCCTCACCGACATTGCCGGCGCGGAAGATCACTATGGCGACATGGACTTCAAGGTTGCAGGTACCCGCAAGGGAATTACCGCGCTGCAGATGGACATCAAGATCGGCGGGCTGACGCGCGAGATTCTTCAACAGGCGATGGAACAGGCGCGCCGCGGGCGCCTGTTCCTTCTGGATAAGATGGATGCTGTATTGGACGGACCGCGCAAGGAGCGGTCGGCCTACGCTCCGCGCATTGAAACGATCATGATCCCGACCGACAAGATTCGCGACCTGATCGGCAAGGGCGGCGCGACCATCCGCGGCATCATCGAGCAGACCGGCGCGAAGATCGACGTGGACGACTCCGGGAAGGTGAGCGTTGCGTCAAGCGACGCAGACGGTCTCAAGCGGGCACTCGAGATCATCGGCAATATCACTGCTGTTCCCGAGATCGGCAAGGTTTACCTGGGCAAGGTGGTTCGGCTTGCGGAGTTCGGCGCGTTTGTCGAGCTCTTCCCCGGCACAGATGGACTTCTGCACATCTCGGAGATTGCCGAGCATCGCGTGAAGGAAGTGAAGGACGAACTGCGCGAAGGCGACCAGGTGATGGTGAAGGTGCTCGCGATTGAGGGCAACCGCATCAAGCTGAGCCGCAAGGCGCTGATTCGCGAGCAGAAAGCCAAGCTGGCGCAGACCAGCCCCGCGGCCGAAGAAGTTTCTGAGGCCGAGGCGCCGGTTGCCCCGCCGGCAGCGCCATCCGCTCCAGCACGGCCTCGCCACGAGTATGACGAGAAACAGCCTCGCTCCAACCAGAGCACCATCCTGATCGAAGGGGGTGACTTTGACGAGGACGAGGGGACGGTGGAAATCGAAGAAGGCGACGAACCAAACTTCAACCGGGCCGATGGTGTTCCGGTGACGGCTGGACCGCCGACCGGTGCAGGACGGCCGCCAGCGGCTGCAAACAATCGGCGTCGGCGGCGTCGCCGCCCGGGCGGCGGCGGTGGACCCAGGCCTGGAGGCGGCGGGCACCAGGCGTAAGGGAACATCACTCAGCACAAGAAACAATGGCCCGAACTTTGAGTTCGGGCCATTGTTTTTGGTCTGATCGGTCGTGCTTCATTACGGTCCAGATCGTGTACGTTTGTTCCAACCCACGGCGTTGAGGTAGTCCTAGTCAGCCACCTGAAATCCGGGCTCCATGCCCTGCTGGAGTGAGGGAAATGATCCGGCAGTTGAAAAGGCCGGTACCGGATCGCCTTCAGCAGCGCCGTGCTTGATGTTGTACATGCGAAGATCGGCGGCAATGCAAAGGGACTCCATGTCGCGCGCGTCCTCTGGGAAGACGGCAATGCCGACGCTGGCGCCGATCTGGACCGTGTGCTCGCCGATCAGGAGCGGCTGATCGAGCAGGTGCATCAAGGTCACGGCCACGTGTTTGGCGGCCGCGGAGCTGGTTGGCTCTTCGAGGATAATCGTGAACTCGTCGCCTCCGGTGCGGGCAACAGTATCGGAGCGGCGTACGCGGGAGGAAAAGAGTTCGCCCACTCGTTGCAGGACGAGATCGCCGACATGGTGGCCAAAGCTGTCGTTTACCTGCTTGAAACCGTTCAAATCGACGACCAGCAACGCGGCATGGGTCGCACTCCGGCGAGCACGCTCGAGAGCGTTCGCAAGACGATCTTGATAGAGGCGGCGGTTCGGCAGTCCGGTGAGATGGTCGTGCAGCGCAAGATGGCGATTGTGCTCCAACTGATCTTCAAGCAGCAGAAGAATCATGCCCACTGCAACAAGGTACTTGGGCAGGTTCCAGACTTCGGCCTCAACATGAATCGAGGGGTAGTTCATCTGTATGAAGGGGCCAACAAGAAAGACGCAGGCCCAGGCGAGAAAGCCAAAGGTCGTAATGATGGGGCCCGCGCTCGAGCGGCGGTAGGCATAGCCGAAGTGAACACAGCAGCCGAAGAAGACCGTGAACAGGATCCCGTTTACGGCCAGATCCTGTCCATTTTCCGGGCGGTATTGCACGAGGAGGAGAAACACTGAAAGGCCGGTAAACAGCAGAACGATGGTCCAGCGCAGGACGTGGTTGACTCTGCGGATATGAAACGGCGCCGACCGCCAACGGAAATAGGCCGAATAACGATGCAGCGGGAACAAATGCCCAGGAGTTGGGCGGAGCAAAAGCATACAGGGAGAAGTAGAGAGTGCAGGCTGCGAGAAGACCAACCAATATCCATCGACTGGACGTCTGCTTTTTGCGATAGGGAACTGACGCCCACATGAAGAGGATGCCGCTCCATCCCAGCGCAACGATGGAGATCAGTTGGGCCCAGGTGCCGGCGTTGCCAGGAAGATTCTGAAAAAGTGCGGCGGCGAAGTGGAGAGCGATCATCAGCCAGCCGATGAGCCATCCGGAGGAGTTGCTGGTCTGGTTACGCTTTGCAACTGAAGCGAAGGCCACGGTCAACAGACCGACCGCAGCCAGATCCGGTAGAGCACTCCAGTTCACCGCAATCACCTCAGGCGATTTCCTTGCTTTTACTAGCATCGACCAATTCGAGGGAGTTGCCATAACCCTTTGGTATTAGGGGAATAACTTAAGGGTAAACTTGGGTGGTTACCCCATGGTCATCAAAGGGTAATGATCCAGGTGACCGTTGAATCGATTTGGTCATGCCCTAGATTACATCTCCGCTAAACTCAACGCAATGGCAGCCAGCCTATACATCGTCGTGGAGGGGGACGACCCTGGCTTCGACATTTTCGTTAACGGGCAGGCATTGGCTCGCAATGAGGACGCGCTGGAGCGGATGGCGCTGCAGCTAGGAACAGCGCCACTTCTCGAGTTCTTTTCGGCGGACGAGAACTCCATGGCACTCCTTTGGGAGCAAGGTGCAGGGGACCCGGAATGGGGCAAGCACCTGCCGCAAGCCCAGTGGTTTCAAGCGCCTGACGGACTGATCACGGTTCGGGCGCTGATCGGATTTCTTGAAGAGAGCCCAACGGCCCTCGGATCTGAGACCGATGGTGTGCTTTCGGAATTACGAGAATATGAGCACGTACTTGCTAAAACGTCGCTCTATGGGTTGCGCTGGCACCTGGCGGTGAGTTGGTTTTAAAGGCACCCGTTGCCATTGACGAAATAGATTCCCGTTATTCTTCCCTCGAAGGAAAAACGTTTCCCATGCGGCGAATCTGCGCACCCACGCCGCGCAGCTTCTCTTCGATGCGTTCATAGCCGCGATCCATGTGGTAGACGCGGTCGAGAATGGACTCGCCATCTGCAACGAGAGCGGCCAGAACGAGGGAGGCCGAGGCGCGCAGATCAGAGCACATCACGGCGGCGGCAGATAAACGCGAGGCTCCTCGTACAGTCGCCGTGCTGCCATCGACCTTGATGTTTGCGCCCATGCGAACCAGCTCCTGCACGTGCATGAATCGATTCTCGAAGATGTTCTCTTTGACGATGCTGACACCTTCAGCCTGGGTAGTAATCGCCATGTACTGGGCCTGCATGTCGGTGGGAAAGCCGGGATACTCTTCGGTAGAAATGTCGGCGGCGCGAAGAAGCCCGTCGGCGCGGACGCGCACGGCGTCGGGACCCAGAATGTCGATGCGGGCGCCCGCTTCCTGAAGCTTGGCAATGATCGCGCCCAGATGAGAGGGGTTGCAGTTGGCGACGATGAGATCGCCTTGCGTGATCGCCCCGGCAACGAGCAGCGTCCCCGCTTCAATTCGGTCGGGATTGATGCGGTGCCGCGCGCCGTGAAGCCGTGAGACGCCATGAACCCGGATCGTGGACGTTCCGGCTCCTTCAATCTTCGCGCCCATCGCCGAGAGCAGGGCGGCCAGATCACTCACTTCAGGCTCGCACGCGCAGTTCTCCATGAGAGTCTCACCTTCGGCGAGGACGGCGGCCATGAGCAGGTCTTCCGTACCGGTTACGGTAATGCGATCGAATACCAGATGCGCGCCCTTGAGGCGTTCAGCACGGGCGTCAAGATAGCCGTGAGCCTGGGTGATGGTGGCGCCCATCTGCTCAAGGCCCTTGATGTGGAGATCGATTGGGCGGCCGCCGATGGCGCATCCCCCGGGCATGGCGACACGGGCAATACCGGCACGTGCAACCAGTGGGCCGAGCACCAGCGAACTGGCGCGCATGGTTTTGACGATCTCGTACTTGGCTTCCGGTTCAGAGAGGACGCGGCAACTGATGGTGGTGCGATGTTGGGCCCGGCCATAGCCGAGTTCGACTTCGGCTCCCATCGAGGAGAGCAGCTTGCGCTGGGTTTCGATGTCGCGAACCTGGGGGATGTTCTCGAGGATGACCTCTTCTTCGGTAAGGATGGCGGCCGCCATGCAGGGAAGCGCCGAGTTCTTTGCACCGGAGACGCGCACCGTGCCGACCAGCGGATTGCCCCCGCGAATGACGAACTTATCCATGAATGACGACTTGCCCCATGGCCAGTGTAAATGTGAATGGCCGGGTCCGATGTGGGCGCGGGTATACTTTGTGAGCTGTTTGGAATCCCGGCGAAACCAGGCTCAGAGGAGAATGCGAAATGATGGGATGCAGTGATCGGGTTCGCCCGCTTGTTATTGCGGTGCTGGCTTTGTCAGCAATGGAATCGCTTGCAGGACACGCGGTCGCTCACTCTCAGGCTGCACCGGCTGCCATCCCCGCTTCCGGATCGATCCCGTCGATTGTGCAGAAGGACGGACATTACGCGTTGATGGTGGATGGCGCGCCCTATCTTGAACTGGGCGTACAGGCCAACAACTCAAGCGCGTGGCCGGCGTATTTGGACAAGGTGTGGCCCGCTGCCGAGACGCTGCACGCGAATACCGTTGAATTGCCGATTTATTGGGAGCAATTGGAGGCGGTGCGGGGCAAGTTCGACTTCAGCGTGGTGGATTTGATTCTGAAACAAGCGCGCGAGCACCATGTGCGGCTGGTGCTGCTGTGGTTTGGGACGTGGAAGAACGGCAGCTCGCACTATACGCCCGATTGGATCAAGGCCGACCAGGAGAAATATCCATTCGTGGTGGGGAAGGACGGGCAAACGGTGGATTCGCCGTCGCCATTTGCTCCGGCGCGGCTTGAGGCGGACAAGGCGGCGTTTCGCGCGCTGATGCGGCATCTGGCTAGCGTGGATGCGCAGCGCACCGTAATCATGGTGCAGGTAGAGAACGAGGCGGGTGAGTGGGGCGGAGTGCGCGATTACGGTGCGACAGCGGAAAAGGCTTTCGCAGGCGCGGTTCCGGATGCGCTGGTAACGGAACTGGGCAAGCAACCCGGAACATGGAGCCAGGTGTTTGGCGACGACGCCGACGAGACCTTTATGGCCTGGTACATTGCGACCTATATCGAGCAGGTGGCCGCAGCGGGCAAGCAGGAGTATGCGCTTCCGTTGTATGTGAATGCAGCGCTGCGCGACCCGTTCAAACCGGGCAAGGCGCCGGGCTACGAATCGGGAGCTCCGACCGATAACAACATCGAGCTGTGGAAGATTGCCGCGCCATCGATCTGCGTAGTTGCGCCGGATATCTACCTTGCCGATTACGCGAAGTACATGAAGGTGATGGACCTATACAAGCGGAGCAACAATCCGCTGCTGATACCGGAGACAGGGAACTCGGCGGCATTCGCGCGCTATGTATTTGCGGCCATCGGACAGGGGGCGATTGGCTGGGCGCCATTTGGACTCGATTTGACGCGCTACAGCAATCAAACCTCGGGACCTGAGGCCATGGAAAAGAGTGCGCTGGCTCCGGTAGCGGCGCAGTACGCGCTGCTTGCGCCGATCGCGCGGAAGCTGGCAGCGGGAAATCTGGCGGGCAAGGTTCGCGGGGCAAGCGAGGATCCCGACAATCACACCCAGACGCTGGAATTTGAGCGCTGGCAGGTGGTGCTCGAGTATGGCATGCCGAGCTTCGGCAACTGGATGAAGCCGAAGGGGAACACGCCGCCCGATGGCGGAGCGGTGATTCTGGAACTCGGGCAGGACGAGTATCTGATTGCCGGCCACCACGTGCGAGTGGACTTCAAGCCAACATTTGCGCCGGGGAAGAAGCGCCTGTTTATGAAGGTGGAGGAAGGCAGCTACGACGCGGCTGGGAACTGGAAGATGACGCGCATCTGGAACGGGGACCAGACGGACTATGGGCTGAACCTGAAAGCGGATGAGAATGTGCTGCTACGGGTGAAGCTGACGACGTACTAGAACCCTGTTCGTACCCGCGAGTGATCTGCTTCAACCGCATCGAAGAGCTCTTCGCTTGCTGCTAGGATGCTCCCAGACCGATTCGTTGGGTAGCGATGAGAGTATGAGCACGGCAAGAAAATTGTTGAGGCGGTATTGGAGTCTGGTTATCGCGTCCTTGATCCCGATTATGGACTCCCAAATTGATCGGGTCCCAGACCCGATCGAAAATCAAGATCCATCAAAGCTCGTTCTGACACTGATATTCCTCTATGGTTTCGGCGTCCTAATTTGTTCAGCCCTGCTGGTGCACTCGTGGATGATGCAGCGCCGGTTCGCCATGAACAAGTGGAGGGTCATTTTTTGGACGCATGTCCTCCTTCTTCCGGCATTGATTACTACTGGGCTAGGACTTCATCGAATCCAGACCTACACGTATGAACTCGCGGCGGACTTTCAGCGTTGGGGTGGCGGAGCTGGTATCAAACGCTGCATGGCGATGTAGACGGCCTTGCGGAGAAGCTCTTTTACTTCGTGGTTCTTGATATATTGCTGGTTGTTGTCTGGGCCCTTGTCGCAGTCTCTAAAAACAAATCAAGCAGGCCCGATTCCAGGCCTGCCTGATGATTTCAGAATCTACTTTCAAGCGATTGAGCCGTCTCTGCGGCACGGCTGAAGCCGTGCCCTTTCAAATCTTTACAACTCGAGGGTATTGTCTTCGATGGCAAGACGCACATTGCCGTCGGACTTGGCCAGGCGGCGGACAGCTTCAGGCTTGTCGACCCGCGCCTTGAGCATGACCAGCGCAACGGGTACGCTGCGGCCGGCGCTCTTGATGGTCTCGACGGCTGTGGGACGGTCGATTTTGCATGCTGACATAAGAATGCGGATGCCGCGCTCGACCAGCTTGGAGTTCTGCATGTGCACGTTGACCATGAGGTTCTCGTACACATAGCCCATGCGCGTCATCGCGCCCGTGGTGATCATATTCAGGACCATCTTCTGGGCGGTTCCAGCCTTCATGCGGGTGGAGCCGGAGATGACCTCGGGACCGACCTCAGCGACGATCAGGATATCGGCAGCGGCAGCAATGGGCGCGTCGTGGTTGCAGGTAACGGCAGCCGTGTGGGCGCCGCGTGCGCGGGCGTATGCAACAGCGGCGACAACGTAGGGGGTGCGGCCAGAGGCTGAGAGGCCGATGACAACGTCTTTGCGGGTGGGGCGGCGGCGGGCGATATCGCGCTGGCCGAGTTCCTCTGAGTCTTCATTTACTTCAACGGCGGAAGCCAGAGCCTTAGGTCCGCCCGCCATGATGTACTGCACCTGGCCCGGCGCGGTGGAGTAGGTTGGCGGGCATTCTGAGGCGTCGAGAGCTGCGATTCGACCGCTGGAGCCCGCACCAATATATATAAGGCGGCCGCCATCGCGGAGACAGCGTGCCACCTGGTCGATAACCTGGGAAATCTCAGGAAGCGCCTTTTTGACAGCGGCAGCTACTTTGGCGTCTTCGTGGTTGATGATGCGGGCAATATCGAGAGCGGATTTTGTGTCAAACCCTTGAGATGCCTCATTTTGGCTCTCGGTGGTCAACTCTTGAAGCAGGGAGGCCGGATCTTTTTTGAAGTCGTTTCTTTGGGTGCCGGCCGCTTCCTGAATCGCGGAACTCGTCAGCATGCGTATGCCCCCAATTAGGAATTGTAGCTTGTAAACATGCAACTGCCGAAAGAATTCTGCAGGGAGTAATCTCGATTCCAACTCTTCTGTCGCTAAATCGTTAAAGCGTTGCGGTGCCCAGTTCCTCGCGGATGGCATCGTGAAAAGCCGGCCGGACCTCACGGATCAACTGGCTTTTTCGATCGGGCCAGGTCCGGTTGGTAAGCAGGACCACAGCGATATGCGCATCGAGATCGATCCAGAGGGAGCAACCGCTGTAGCCAAGGTGGCCGATTGAATGGGGCGAGAAATGGTGGCCGGCTGAGGAGTTGGGGGATGGCGTATCCCAGCCGAGGGCGCGGCAGCTTGCGGGCGGAACCTGCCGTTGTGAGAAGAGCTCGATGGTCAAAGCATCGAATAGGCAGCCTGCACCCCGGGCCGCGGCCAGGATTTCGGCAGCGAAGAGAAGCAAGTCGGGAACATTGGAGAAAAGCCCGGCGTGGCCGGCGGCGCCTTTGAGAACGCATGCATTCTCGTCCTGTACTTCGCCCTGGATACGGCGCATTCGAAAAGTGGAGTCTTCTTCCGTCGGCGGGATGAGGGCTTGTGCAGCGGGAGGGGGGCAGAAGCTTGTGAGGGTCATGCCCAGAGGTTCAAAGAGCTCGCGGCTTCCCCAGGGACTCAGGTATTCATGCTTGAGGACTTCAAGGGCCTTACCAAGAAGGATAAAGCCGGGGTCGGAGTACTCAGCGCGCGTGCCCGGCTCGGCTTCAAGAGGTAATTCGATGCATGTGCGAAAGAGTGCGGCTGGTGTGTTGGTGGTACGGAAGAACTCGACGTAGCCGGGCAAACCGGAGTTGTGGGCAAGCAGGTGGCGGAGGGTGACACGGCGGGCGGCGCTGCCGGACTCGCGGCCCACAACAAAGCCGGGAAGCAGATCGCCGAGCGGCTGCTCAAGATCGAGCTGGCGTTGCTGATGCAGGAGCATCGCGAGAGCCGTGGTGACGATGACCTTCGTCAGGCTGGCAACATCGTAGACCGTGTCCGGCTGGACCGGAAGCGAGTCCGGCTCATAAGTGAAGCGACCGAGGCCATCGACAAGAACCGGCTGGCCGGCGGAAAAGACGCCGAACGCACAGCCGGGGAAGGCGCGCGCGGCGATTGCGTCGCCGAGGACTGCGCGTGCGCGAGAGAAATCGATCGTGGGAGCGGTCGGCGGCATGTTGCCTTACGGGTTATTGTCGCCGAAGATGATGGGCCAGAGGCATCAGGTTGTTTCTTTCTGCGCTTGACCTTGATATTCGCCCTAGAAAAACGGCGCGAATGCGTTATGACGCGGTCTAATGTTGCGAGCAAGAAGAAACAAGAGCTCGAGAGCCATCGGCCAGACGAGAACTACGGTGACGAACCAGCCACTCCGGGTCGATGCAGCCCCAGGAGCTGAAGCGTAAACAACGAGGCAAAGAGACGCATTGGCGAGGTAGGCCGCAAGAAGCGTTGAGATGCACAAATCCTGCACAAGAATTGAACGCCGTCGGAAAATGATAACAGCGGCGCTGACAAGGAGGATGCCAAACCCAAGGCTCAGAACCGTGAAGCTTTGCCAAGCACTCGTGCCCGCGAGGTGTAGCAGAAATGGAACCTCCACGAGGGTTGTGCCCAGCGCAGATAGTGCCGCGAAGCCGGTAAGAAGTCGAATCCCGCCTTCAATTTTGCTGCCCAACAGTGTTTGAATGCTGAGCCAAAGTAAAGGGAAGGACAAAAAAAAGGGCAGGCCGGCAAGGAAGTGCCACCAGTTGCCCTGATTGCCTGGCACATGGAGCAGGACCGCATCCAGCGGAGAGGTGCTAACAGCGAAAGGCAGAAACGGAATGACACACGCAGCGAGCCAGATGACAATTGTGAGAGACCGGAACCAGTAGGGGAGCGAAAAACTTTCCGGCGACTCAGAGGCAACATCAATTCGGCGAGATGTGGAATGCAATAGGACCCTCCTTCATGGCATACGTTCCGGGCAAGTCGGGGGTTCCGGGAAGTGGAACAGCGGTTGTCGGGTTTGATTCCCCCAGGCTCGATACAAAACTCGGGAGGAGTTGGCTCGTCGACGCGCCCTGCGGCAAAGTTGTCCTCGTGGCTTCTTCGTTTCCGGGCTATCCTGTCTTCAGCTATCCGGGGCGGGGCTGCGGGCGTCAATAGAGGTGGGGGGACGAACGGGATGAGAGAGATTTGGCAGACAAGTGCGCGGACGACGGCAATCCTGCTTGCAGTGAGTCTGGCGGCGCAAACGGGAGCGCAGCAACCGCAAGCGTCTGGACAGGGAGCCGGAGCGACGCCCGCGCAGGAGCAAACGGGGCCAGCGCAATCATCGGCAACGGCGCCAGCGAGCCAGGCAGGTACAGCGGCACCCGAAAAGGTGACCTATACCGTTCCGGCGGGGACGAAAGTGCTGCTGCAGTTGCGGAGCGCTGTGAATACCAAGAGCGCAAAGCCCGGGGATGGCGTGTACCTCGCGTCTACGTTCCCGGTGGTGGTCGGAACTCGGGTAATGATTCCGTCCGGCGTCTACGTGCAAGGCGTAGTAGACAGGGTACAGCGAGCAGGGCGCGTGAAGGGACGGGCGCAGCTTGATATGCACTTTACCTCGATCATTTTTCCCAACGGCTCGGTGGTGGAGATCCCAGGGCTCGTCAACAATCTCCCCGGAGCCAGCAAGCAGCGCGTGAAGGACGACGGCGAAGGAACGATTGAGCAGAACGGCGATAAGGGACGCAACGCGGGCGAGACGGCCAAAGTGGCGATTCCGACCGGAGGTACGGTGGGTACAATTGCAGGGCTTGGTTCAGGTCACCCGCTCGAAGGAGGACTTGTCGGACTGGCGGCCGGAGCGGCGACGGTGGGCCTGGTGTCGCTGTTCACCCGAGGCGCCGATGTAAGTATTGAGAGCGGCGCGCAAGTGGAGATGGTGCTGCAGCGGCCGCTGCTGCTTGAGGAGGCGAATCTCGCGGCACAGGGCTCAGGAAAGGAGCTGGTTCCTTCGGCGCAGCAGCCAATGCCGATGGCCAAACCAGCAAAGGCGGAGATTTTGTGCCCGAGCGGAGGGCTCGGCTGCAGTTAATCAAAAAAGGCGCGGTTCAACTAAGATAAGAATCAGATGCGCACGGAAGCCAACGACTTGGAACCTGTTCCTAACCCAGCTGCCGCGGATGAGATCGGTCCAGGCCTGCCGGATACTTCTCCGCCGCTTGCGCCGGCGCCGAAGCCGGAGGGCTTTGCCCTGTGGGTGCGAGACCTGCTTGTGTCTGCTGTTGCTTCGATCCTGATCATTACATTTCTGTATCAGCCGGTGCGGGTGGAAGGCACCAGCATGCTGCCGAGGCTGGAAGACAGCGACCGGCTGTTCATCAACAAGCTTGTTTATCGAATCTCGGCCATTGAGCGCGGGGATGTGGTCGTGTTTCACTATCCGCTCGACCCGGAGAACAGTTACATCAAGCGAGTGATCGCGCTTCCTGGCGACCATTTCCGGATCGACCAGGGAACGGTGTATGTGAACGGCAAACGAGTGGATGAGGCCTACGTGCCGGAAGAGTTCCGGGATTACAAGTCATTCAGGGAGATCACTCTGGCGCCGAACTACTACTTTGTCCTCGGCGACCACCGCTGCGTTTCGACGGATAGCCGGGAATTCGGCCCCGTGGAGCGTTCGCTTATCTACGGTAAGGCCGTGTTTGTGTATTGGCCGACCAAGGATGCCGGGGTGGTGCATTAGTCCTCCAAAAGTACCCGAAATTCCACCGTGCAAACCTGCTAAAATCGATTGAATCCACTCCCCGGAGACGCGATGCAGGCGATCCTGGCGCTCGAAGACGGGCGCATCTTCCGCGGCCACGGCTATGGCTCCCCTGGCGAATGCCAGGGAGAAGTTGTTTTCAATACTTCCCTTACCGGATACCAGGAAATCGCCACCGATCCCTCCTATGCCGGGCAAATCGTCGTTCTCACCAACCCCCAAATTGGAAATTACGGCACCAACGCAGCAGACAACGAGGCAGCGCGCCCATTTATCGAAGGGCTGATCGTGCGCGAGTTTTCGGCGATCAGTTCGAACTGGCGCTCGGAGCAGGTAACCGACGAGTACATGGAGCGGTACCAGGTTCCGGTGCTGGCCGAGATCGACACGCGCGCACTGGTGCGGCATCTGCGCAATCATGGCGTGATGCGCGGAGTCATATCGACCTCCGAGACCGACGCCGACAAGCTGGTTGGCGCGGGCGCGAAGCATTCGCAAGATGGAGGGAACGGACCTGGCGAAGGTGGTTTCGACCAAGACGATTTTCACGTTCGACGAGAACGACGGCCGCAATCAGAGCGGAGATCCCTTTCTTTCCAACGCTCTCGACCAAAACGCAAAACAGCGCAAGCTGCATGTGGTGGCGTATGACTTCGGGATGAAGCTGAACATTCTGCGCATGCTCACACGCCAGGGCTGCCGGGTGACGGTGGTTCCGGCGGAGACGAGCGCGGACGATGTACTGGCGATGAAGCCGGATGGGGTGTTCCTCTCGAACGGGCCGGGCGATCCGGAGCCGGTGGAGTATGCGGTGAAGTCGATTCGGCAGTTCCTGGGGCGCGTGCCGGTCTTCGGGATTTGCCTGGGGCATCAGCTCTGCGGGCTGGCGCTGGGCGGGAAG
The DNA here is from genome assembly GCA_963783065.1 of uncultured Acidobacteriaceae bacterium. Taxonomy (GTDB): domain Bacteria; phylum Acidobacteriota; class Terriglobia; order Terriglobales; family Acidobacteriaceae; genus Telmatobacter. The sequence goes on from CAWAMG010000001.1 coordinate 594,182, forward strand.
ACCTACAAGCTCAAGTTCGGCCATCACGGCGGCAATCATCCGGTGCGCAACAATGCGACAGGCAAGGTGGAGATTACGGCGCATAACCACAACTTCGCGGTCGATCCGGACTCGATCAATGCCAATGAAGTGGAGTTGACGCACGTGGACCTGAACGATCAGACGCTCGAGGGATTGCGGCACAAGACGCTGCCGCTGTTCAGCGTCCAGTATCATCCCGAGGCCGCGCCCGGGCCGCACGACTCGCACTATCTGTTCCGCGACTTCCGCACGATGATGGAGGAGTGGAAGGGATGAGCAGGATGTTGCAAAAGAGATTGGGCAGTTCAAGACAGCGGGGCTTTTGGCTCCGCTGTTTTTTGAGCTCCGGTTTTGCACTCGCCTGCATGGTCGCCCTCACGGCCCGATCTGTTGACGCGCAAATCACGGTTTTGAAGCCGCTCCACCTCTCGCGCGTGTACGGTTACGTCTTAAGCGAAACAGGGACGCCGTTAGCTGGCGTTCAAGTCGTACTCGCCAGCGGAGGTCCGCCTTCGCAAGCTTTGGATACAGACGTAAGGGGATTTTTCGATTTCCCCGATACAAAAGGTGAATACCTGTTCCACGTGAAGATACCGGGTTCCGCATTAGCGGACCGCCTGATCGTCGTTGGAGTAGGCCTGCGAGCCCTGTTTCATCGAGGGCCAATCTTCGTGATGATCAATCCTGGCAATTGCTCGGACTGTACTTCTCCGATTTTCACAAGCAGAAAGCAGCTTGATCGCGCGGTTTTGGAACTCAAAGCAAGCCACAACTAGGATACGGTCGAAAAATGCCACGCAGAAATGACATACAGAAGATATTGGTGATCGGCTCCGGGCCGATTGTGATTGGGCAATCGGCGGAGTTCGACTACTCCGGCACGCAGGCCTGCAAGGCCCTCCGCCAGGAGGGCTACGAGGTGGTGCTGGTGAACTCGAACCCGGCCACCATCATGACGGACCCCGAGCTGGCCGACCGCACCTACATTGAGCCGCTTACCCGCGAGTATGTAGAAGAGATCATCCGAATTGAGGCGGAGATGCTGGCCGACGGACCCGGCCTTGCCTCGGGTGGAAACGGCAAAGACGTTGCAGGAACAAACCTTCCGGGCAAGTTTGCCCTGTTGCCGACAGTGGGTGGGCAGACAGCGCTGAACCTTGCCGTCGATCTGGCCGATGCCGGAATTCTGGATCGCTATAACGTGGAGCTGATCGGCGCGAAGCTCGAGGCGATCAAAAAGGCCGAGGACCGTCTGCTGTTCAAAGACGCCATGCTGCGCATCGGCCTGGAAGTTTCGAAGTCGGCGCTGGTGAATAATCTGCGCGATGGGCTGGACTTTGCCTCGAAGTTGGGTTTCCCGGTGCTCATCCGTCCGAGCTTTACGCTGGGCGGAACGGGCGGCGGCATTGCCTACAACCGCGAAGAGCTGATGGAGATTCTGGCTCGCGGGCTCGATCTCTCGCCGGTGCACGAGTGTCTGATTGAAGAGAGCGTGCTCGGGTGGAAGGAGTATGAGCTCGAGGTGATGCGCGATCTGGCGGATAACGTCATCATCATCTGCTCGATTGAGAACTTTGACCCGATGGGCGTCCACACAGGCGACTCCATCACCGTAGCTCCGGCGCAGACGCTGACCGATCGCGAATACCAGAAGATGCGCGATGCTGCGATTGCCGTAATGCGTGAAATTGGCGTCGAAACCGGCGGATCGAATGTGCAGTTTGCAGTAAACCCGGTAGACGGACGCATGACGGTGATTGAGATGAATCCGCGCGTCTCGCGGTCGTCTGCGCTGGCGTCGAAGGCTACCGGATTCCCGATTGCCAAGATTGCCGCGAAGCTGGCCGTCGGCTACACGCTCGACGAGATTCCCAACGACATCACGCGCAAGACGCCTGCCTGCTTTGAGCCCACGATCGACTACGTGGTGGTGAAGATTCCGAAGTGGCAGTTTGAGAAGTTCCCAGGCTCCGATGAGACGCTCGGCCCGCAGATGAAGTCGGTGGGCGAGGTGATGGCGATTGGGCGCACCTTCAAGGAATCGCTGATGAAGGCGTGGCGCGCGCTCGAAACCGGCAAAAAGACCGGCGCGGAGATCAACCTTGAGCCGCGGCGGCTGACGCAGCGGCTGGTGACGCCGCAGCCCGAGCGGCTGGGCTACATCCGCTATGCCTTTGAACGCGGGATGAGCGTGCGCGAGGTTGCGCGGCTCACAAGGATGGACCCTTGGTTCCTGCACCAGATTCGTGAGATCACGCTGGAGCAGTTGACCATCTCGCAAACGGCTCCGGAGGAAATGAGCGCCGAGCGCATGTTGCGTCTGAAACGGCTGGGCCTGAGCGATGAGCGGATTGCGACCGAGTGGAAACTCGAAGGCCACGCCGGAACGCAGCGGGTGAGGGAACTGCGCGAGGGGATGGGGATTCGACCGGTGTTCAAGCTGGTGGATACCTGCGCGGCGGAGTTTGAGTCGATGACGCCTTACCTCTACTCGACCTATGACGAAGAGGATGAGGCGCCGCCCACCGACAAGCACAAGATCATCATCCTTGGCTCGGGGCCAAACCGCATCGGGCAGGGAATTGAGTTCGACTACTGCTGCTGCCACGCGGCCTTCGCGCTGAAAGACGACGGTTACGAGACAATCATGGTGAACTGCAACCCGGAAACCGTCTCCACCGACTACGACACCAGCGACAGGCTCTACTTTGAGCCGCTGACGCTGGAAGATGTACTGGCGGTTTATAACCACGAGCGGTCTTCTGGCGCGCCGATGGGGATGATCGTGCAGTTTGGCGGGCAGACCCCGCTGAACCTGGCTCAGCGCCTGCGCGCGGCAGGAGTGCCGATCATCGGGACGTCGCCTGAATCGATCGACCTAGCCGAGGACCGCAAGCGGTTTGGAAAGCTGCTTGAGGAGCTCGGAATTCCACAGCCTCCGGGCGGGACGGCGACGAGCGTGGACGAGGCCCTGGCGGTGGCTGAGCGGATCGGCTACCCGGTGCTGGTGCGGCCAAGCTACGTGCTCGGTGGGCGCGCAATGGTTATTGCCTACGATGCGGAGGCGGTTTCGGAGTACATGAAGCAGGCTGTTGAATATTCCCAGGAGCGGCCGGTGCTGGTGGATCACTTCCTCGAAAGCGCAGTCGAGGTCGATGTTGACGCGCTGTGCGACTCCGAAGATGTAATTATTGCCGGCATCATGCAGCACATTGAAGAAGCCGGGATCCACTCAGGCGACTCTTCATGCGTGCTGCCGGCGGTCGACATTCGGCCGGAGACGCTGGAGACGCTGCGGAAGTACACAAGGAAACTGGCGCTCGCGCTGAAGGTGGTGGGGCTCGTGAACCTGCAGTTTGCGATTCAGCGAGATTCGGCAGGCAAGGATCACGTTTATGTCATCGAAGTGAACCCGCGGGCATCGCGGACGGTTCCTTATGTCTCGAAGGCGACGGGAATCCCACTGGCCAAAGTGGCTGCAAGGTTGATGACTGGCCGCAAGTTGAAAGAGCTGCTACCAGCACAGTTGCAGTCCGGCAAGGACCTCGAGACCGGAGCCCATTATTACGTGAAGTCGCCGGTGTTCCCGTGGTCGAAGTTCTCGGGGGTGGATACAGTTCTTGGCCCGGAGATGCGTTCAACCGGCGAGGTAATGGGCGTGGCGAGCACATTTGGGGAGGCGTTTGCGAAGGCGCAGCTTTCGGCCGGGCAGGTGCTGCCCACCAAGGGTACGGTCTTTTTCAGCGTGAACGACCACGACAAGCCGGCGGCGATTGAGCTGGTTCGGCGGTATGTGGAGTTGGGATTCAAGATTGTGGCCACCGAAGGCACAGCCAATGTATTGGAGAAAGCGGGCATGATCGTGGAACGGGTCTTCAAAGTGAAAGAGGGTCGGCCGAACGTGGTGGACCTGATCAAGGGAGACCGGATCCAGCTGATCGTGAACACGCCGCGGGGGCAGGACACGTTTTTCGACGAAAAGGCGATCCGGCGAGCGGCAGTGACGGCGCGGATCCCGACAATTACAACGATTGCCGCCGCGCAGGCTGCTGCTGAGGGGATAGCGGCACTGCAGAAGAAGCACATCACCGTCTACGCGCTGCAGACGCTCCACGCAGCAACCTTCGCCTGAGACCAACCGGGGCGGAGGCGTATTGTTCTTCCGACAGGTTCAGCGTAGACCGACTTGCCCCAGTTTGGATTTTGAGCTAGGAAGGTACCCGAAGCTCAGGCGGAGTGCTTCCGAAAGGCCAACCTCGCGCCAAGCGCGTATCCAAATAGAGCGGCGGCAGGCCATGTCCCGATGAAGGGGCCATCGTCGTCGATCAGGCCGCTCGGGCCAGGCAGGCTGAAGAAGGTGCGGGTGATCTTTTCGGCGGCGTCGCATTGGACGCAGGCGTTGGGCCCGGTGGGCATATCGAGAATCCAAAGGGCGATGATCATGATCCAGGTGAGGCCGAGGAGCCATACGAGCGTTGCAATTTCATCCTGGCGGAACTTGTTCACGAGAAAGCCGGCGCCAAGCGGGACAAGAATTGAAAAGAGCAGGATCAGCGTCTGCGGAACTCCGCTGGGTTGAATGATATAGCCGAGAACCATCAGCAGTCCCCAGGCGGCGAGGCCGAGGAGTGTGTGTACGAAGAACCAGAAAGCCTGCTGCGTCAAACTAACCTGGACTGGCGCCTCCTGGTCTGCATGTGCGAAAGGCTCCATCCTGCCTGCTCCTAGTAAACCCAATTCTGCAGGTTAATCCTGGCTCAACACTATAGCGTATTCAAGATCGGAGTTGGCGAAGATGGGTGACACGCATCCAAGGAGAGAACCGATGTCTGGAAGCGGAACGGCTGTCACCGGCCGAAGAGTGCCGGCTTTACAATGAGTCCATGCTGATGGAAGGAATCTTCGCCGCGGTCACTACGCCGTTCTATCCCGACGAGCAGGTCTACTACAGAAAGTTGGAAGCCAATATAGCGCGCTATTCGCGGAGCCTGCTGTCAGGTGTGCTCCTGCTTGGCTCGACCGGCGAGGCAGTCGCGTTGAGCGATCAGGAGTCGACCGAGGTTCTACGGGTGGCGGCGGAGGCGGCCGCCCCGGAGAAAGTGCTGATCGCCGGGGTAGGGAAAGAGAGCGTAAAGGCCACCGTGGAGCTGGCCGAAGTGGCAGCTCGGTACCGGTATGACGCTGTTCTCGTTCGAACGCCTACCTATTACTCAAGCCAATTGTCGACGGAGGCAGTTCTGCACTACTTCCGAAGCGTGGCAGATCGTTCGCCGCTGCCGGTGTTGCTCTATAACATCCCGCGCTGTGTGCCCTATCCGATTCCGATCGAAGTGATTGCCGAACTGGCGTTCCACCCTAACATTATTGGAATCAAAGATTCGAGTGGCAGTATTGAAAGAATAAGATCAACAATTGAAGCGATGACCGAGGCTCCAAAGCACACAGTCACCGTAACGCCGGTTTTTGAGGCTGTGACAGAGCGGATGTTGACCGCCAGGGTGGTGGCAGACGCGACGTTTGTGGCCGCAAGCGACCTTGCCGGCGGGGTTGCAGTGGCTGCTGCCCCCCAATTGAGCCGATGAAGACGCGGGTCAAGGAGATCGGTTTTCAGGTGCTTACGGGCTCGGCAGCGATCATGCTCGATTCGCTGAATGCTGGGGCGAGTGGGGCGGTTCTAGGGTTCGGGGCGTGCGCTCCGCAGGCATGCCAGGAGGTATACCTTGCCTGGAAGGACCACGACCTGAAGCTGGCCGAGGCCAAGCAGGAAAGGATTGCCGCCGTCAGTCAGCGGGTGGTCGGCCAGCTTGGAATCAGTGGCGTAAAGGCAGCGTGCGACTTCAATGGGTATTATGGTGGGCGAGCCCGCGCGCCACTTCTGCCGGTCACGTCAGTGGAGAAGGCCGAGATCGAACAGCTGCTCGCTTCCATCCGAAACTAAAGCGTGTAACGGACCCAGCCGATGAAGGTCTGGTGTGGGGCGGGGAACTCAATGTTCGATGGAGAGACCTTGCGCGGCCCAGACACATTCTACAAATGCGCAGTTTGCGTCAACTTGGATGTGGAAACCGCGGCTGGGATTCTTAGTTACCGAAATGCTTTCCAGACAGGTTACCAAGCCGGTTGAAATCTCGGCTGTTTCGGCCCAAAAGTGTTATAGGCTGGTGGAGTAACCGAGCGCATCCTAGATGCAATCCAGGAGCGTTGTCCTTGGCTGAGTCGAAACAGAAGTTTCGCTTCAGCTGGGGTACGCCAGGAGGAGGACTCTCGTTATGTTGCCAAGGCCACGATTTCAAGAAGAGCTTGCCTATCATCCACCCGTACTGAAGAAGGTGGTTTCGCCCGCAGAGAAAGTTCTGCAGGCGGTATTTGTTGCGGTGGTAGGAACAGGACTTGGCATTGGCGTAGGAGTGTTTCTTGCTGGCCGAACGTTTCCAGCGGACACCCTGCAGTCAGCAGCCCCAGCACCGGCAGCTAACCAAACTCCAGCCGGCGGACCGGCAACCGCAAGCAGGACAACAACCGCTCAGACCACGACAGTGAAAACCGGAGCTCAACCAGGCTCGGGTGTCTCGAATGTAGCGGGAGCTTCAGCCACGACCCAGACGACAGCAGGGAACAAGAATTCGGACACCAAACCCTCCCCAGTTGCCCAGACAACGACTATTAAGCAGATCATCCGGCCGCGTCTCGTCTCGGCAACTTTGACCGGGAGACGGATCGGAGTGCGCCACCGCCACGGGTTAAGGCGCAGAACGGCACTTGCGCGCATAGCTCTCCCTAAGGTCCAGACACCGGCGCCGATCGAGGAAGCCAGGCTTGAGATCCCAGACGAACGTTTCCGCTTCACCATCGAGGGGGACCAGACAGCAGTCGCCTACGATGCTCAGGCGGGAGTGGTCTCAACGGAAGGGGCGGGACTGTTTCTGATTGAGAAGCCTCAAGATGCAACCCCATTGGTTCGTTCGCAGCAGATCCCCTCGAATTTGCACTACAAGTGCGATCAGGACGCGAACTGCTCGCTCATCATGGCAAGCCTGGTAGTGCCGCATGCAAGGATGCAGACGGCAAACCAAGCAGGAGATTTGGCTTATGTGCCGATTTCCACCAACGGGCTGAGCCGCGATACTCTTCAAACACCACTTCATTTAGGCAGTATAAGTCGTTGATACTCAATAGTTATTTGGCTCGCACGTTAGAAGATCAAAGCAGAATTAATGTCCGATAACAGATATTCTGTAAAGTAAGAGGAGAGAACAAAGAAAGAGGCCCCGGGGCCCTTGTTCTGTTTTCCCTCCCCCCCCCCATCGTTCACATCTTGTAGCGGCCCAGATCCTCGTCATTCAGCCCTTCCAGCCAGCCGCGCAATTGCTCGGCTGCCGGGCCCTCGGGCTGGCCATGGATGTTCAACTTGGCGGTCTGCATCACCTGCTCCGAGACGTAGATCGGGCAATCCGCGCGCAGCGCCAGCGCGATGGCGTCGGAGGGCCGGGCGTCGACGGTGACCGGCTCATCTCCCTGCCGCAGCCACAGGGACGCAAGAAATGTATCGTCTTTAAGTTCAGTAATTACAACGCGTTCCAGCTGGGCATTCAAGTGATGGATGAGGTTTCTGGTCAGGTCGTGGGTCATCGGCCGCGGTGCGGCGACCTTCTCAATCTCAATGGCGATGGCGTTGGCCTCAAAGATCCCCACCCAGATGGGCATCACCGTGTCCGAGGCCACATCCTTGAGCACCACGATGGGCATATTGGTGGCCGGGTCCATCATCAGTCCGCGAATTCTCACTTCGATATCCATGGCGACCTTCTTCCCTGCCTGCAACTTTCTCGATCCATTAGACGGCTTCGCCCACCAGACTGTTCGGATGCGTAGCCGTAATTTTTACCTGGAGATAGCTGCCCGGGGCCGGCGCGATGGGCTGCGCGCAGGTGAAGTTCACCGGCTTGTTCTGGCTGCTGCGCCCGTTGATCTGCCCGCGCGCCGGATTCATTCCCTCAACCATCACTTCCATAATTTCCCCTAAGTGCTTGGCATAATTGATCCTTTGAATCTCGCGCTGGCGGTCAAGCAGCACTTGAAGCCGCTGCGCTTTCTCCGCATCCGGAATGGAATCGATCATGACCAGGGCCGGCGTATTGGGCCGGGCCGAGTACTTGAAACCGAAGACGCAATCGTACTCCACCTCGGCCAGCAGGTCCATGGTCTGGATGAAGTCGTCTGGCGGTCTCGCCGGGAAATCCGACAATGATGTCGGTCGAAATCGAGATCGGCCGCCGGGCGGCCTTGATCCAGGCGATCCGCTCCAGGTACCACTCCGGGGTGTACTCCCGGGCCATGATCTTGAGAATGCGCGCGGAGCCGGACTGCACCGGCAGATGGACATGGTCGCAGAGGGTGGGATAGGCGTCGATGGCCTCGACAATGTCGCGGGTAAAGTGGCGCGGATGGCTGGTGGTGAAGCGGACGCGGCGGATTCCGGCGACCTGGCCCACGGCGGCCAGCAGTTCGGCGAAGCTCAGCTTCCCTTCCGGGTCGCGGTAGCTGTTCACGTTCTGGCCCAGCAGCTGAATCTCGGTATAGCCCAGGTCGGCGATGCGGCGCGCCTCGGCGAGCACCGAGGAGCCGACCGGCTGCGCTCCTTGCCGCGGGTATACGGCACCACGCAGTAGGAGCAGAACTTGTCGCAGCCCTCGATGATGGTGATGTAGCCGCGATAGGGGTTCTGGCGGGCGGTGAACTCGGTCTCGAAGGTCTCGTCGGTCTGGCGGTCGTCGAGGCCGGTGATGCGGGTCTCGCCGGCCTCAAGGCGGCTGAGCATCTCGGGCAGCTTGCGGTAGGAGGCCGATCCGGAGACCAGCGAGACATAGGGCGCCCGCTCGAAGATCTTTTCGCCCTCCTGCTGCGCCACGCAGCCCAGCACGCCGAAGCGCTTGCCGGCCTTGTGCAGCTTTTTGTAGTCGTTGAGGCGGTTGAAGACCTTTTGCTCGGCTTTGTCGCGGATGGAGCAGGTGTTGTAGAGGATCAGGCCGGCGTCTTCTTCGTGCTCAACCTGGCGGTAGCCCTGCTGCTGCAATGTGCCAATCACCTTTTCGGAGTCATGGGCATTCATCTGGCAGCCGAAGGTCTCAAGGTAGAAGGTTTTTTCGGTTGCCATAGCAAGCCAAGTATACCGTGATTTGATTTCAGCGAAGCCCGGTATGCAGATAGGCGACCAGCGCTGCCATCTGTTCCTGGTCGAACCTGCCGGCAAAACCGGGCATGAGCCCCTTCCCTGCCAGCACCACCCGCTCGACCTCGGCGTCGGTGGCGGGGGCGCCGCTGGGCAGCGTTGAGCGGGCAAAGATGCCGTGGAGGTCGGGTGGGACCTTCTTGAGGGCGAGGTCGTTGTCCTCGTGGCAGTGGGCGCAACGCTGCTTGTAAAGCGATAGTCCAAGCAATTGCTGCTTTGTCAGCGGATCCGGCCCGCAGCCCGAAAGCGCAAGGACGACGCAGGCGGCCATCACGGCCAGCGCCGCCGCCCCGCCCCTCAACTCGCGGGTACGAAAAAATCCCATTCTGATTTTCGCCTACGCCTTCTCGGCAAACTTCCCACTGACGTAGTCCCAGTTGAGCACGGTGAAGTAGGCCTTCACGTAGTCGGCGCGCTTGTTCTGGTACTTCAGATAGTAGGCGTGCTCCCAGACGTCGATGCCGATGACTGGGCTGTGGCCTGTTGTGAGCGGGCTGTCCTGGTTCGGAGTGCTCTCAATAGCAACGGAGCCGTCAGGCAATTTGACCAGCCAGGCCCATCCGCTGCCGAAGACGTGCATGGCGGCGTCGGTCAGCTTTGCCTGAAAATCAGTGAGCGAGCCGAATTTGGCATCAATGGCCTTGGCCAGCTCGCCGGTGGGGGCCGAACCGCCCTTGCCAAGCGTGGGCCACCAGAAGGAGTGGTTGGCGTGGCCGCCGCCATTGTTCTCGGACCGCTGTGCGAATGGATTCAGGAACGGAGCTGAGGCCGGCGACCAGCTCATACACCGTCTTGCCGGCAACTTCGGGGTGCCCGGCGACGGCGATGTTGAGATTGTTCACATAGGCCTGGTGGTGCTTGTCGTGGTGCAGGTGCATGGTGGCCGCGTCGAAGCTGGGCTCGAGCGCATCGTAGGCGTAGGGCAAAGGCGGGAGGGTGAAAGGGCCTGTGGGCGCTGCGGCCGGAGCCGGGGATGGAGCCGCTGCCGAAGCCTGACCACCGGAAGGCGTTTCGGCAGGGAGAGTTTCCGCGAGGATCAGCGCGCTGGCCGCGCCGCCCAGATGCTTGATTGCAGTTCGCCGGTTCATCATGATCGTTAGAACCTCCAATGGGTTTGATCTTCAATGGGGTTGGGTAGAGGACAATCTGAAATTCGAGGTGGAGAAGACCGCGCTTCGAGCGACATGGGGATTCTACGGCATTTTCGGAAATAGTGTGCCCTTGCTGAGTCGTGGAGGGTCACCGCTCCCTGTTGGTCGCTTTGCCTTTACGTTCGCAGCTTCGGTCCACAATCTTTCAGAAATTGCTTAGAAGGAAAGACTGAGGTCCGGCCAGCCCAGAACTCGGTCGTCGAGCGTAGCACCGCCGATTTCGACTGTTTTGCCGGCAATTTCGATCGCGCCTAAACGCTGGTAGAAGTGGATGGCTGGATTCTGCGCGAGAACCCAAACGACCATGCTGTGGAAACCTGCGCCACGCAAGTCACGGACGACGGTCTCGACCAGGCGGCGGCCTGTACCGTTGCCCTGGCGGTCGCGGAGCAGATAGATGGTTTGAAGTTCGGCGTCGTAGCCACTCACAGGCTCGCGGATTGCGCCTCCACTGGCGAAACCGAAGACGCCGGTATCGTCTTCGGCGACATGGAAGAAGTCCTTTCCCGCCTCGATGAGGAGATCCCACTGGCGGCCGCGCTCCTCGGTGTCCAAGGCCGCAAGGAACGATTCAGGAATGAGACCCGCATAAGTGGTTTGCCAGGTGGTCACATGGACGCGTGCGATAGCAGCCGAGTCTTCCCTTGTCGCTCTGCGGATGTTGACCGTCATGGAGGTCAATCTAGCATGTGTGCCGGATTCGGACGGGCAAGGGGTCGAAAGGAACGGCCTTGTACCCGTCGATCGGCGCGAATTCGCTATGCTGGAGGTATGGAACTTCCCTCTTTAGCAGAGATCGAGCAAGCGCAGCGAGTGGTCTATGCGCACATGCCCCCGACGCCGCAGTACACCTGGCCGCTTATGAATCAGCGCCTGGGGACCGAGGCGTGGCTGAAACATGAGAACCACTCGCCTGTGGGCGCGTTCAAGCTGCGCGGCGCACTGGTCTATATGGACTGGCTGAAGAAGTCGAAGCCCGAGACCCAGGGCGTTGTGGCTGCCACGCGGGGCAATCACGGCCAAGGTGTGGCAATGGCAGCGCGACTGCATGGATTGAAGGCCGTGATTGTGGTTCCGCGTGGAAACAGCAAAGAGAAGGACCACGCAATGGCCGCCCAGGGAGCCGATCTGATTGTGCATGGGGACGACTTTCAGGCGTCGCTTGAATATGCCGCTGAACTGGCTGCCGAGCGTGGATATACGAAGGTCGAGTCGTTTCACGAGCGGCTAGTGATGGGGACCGCGACTTACGCCAAGGAGTTCCTCGAGGGAGCGCCGTCGCTTGAGACAGTCTACGTGCCGATCGGGCTGGGATCGTCGATCTGCGGCATGGCGGCTGCTCGCAACGCGCTAGGCCGTTCGACAGAGATCGTGGGCGTCGTGTCCACGGCTTCACCGTCGTATGCGTTGAGTTTTAGCCAACGCACTGTGGTGGAGGCCCCCTCGGTGACGAAGATTGCCGATGGCCTCGCCTGCCGTAAGCCGAATGCGCAGGCGATGGAATTCATATGGAAGAACGTGGCCAGAATCGTTGAAGTGACGGATGCAGAGATCGCCGCTGCGATGCGGGCGGTCTACGAAGACACGCACAACCTGGTAGAGGGTGCGGGAGCGGCCGGAGTCGCTGCGGCACTGGCCGAGAAACAACTCAACCACGGAAGACGGATTGGAATTGTTTTGACGGGCGGAAACGTCGATATGGATTTGTACGCCCAGGTGCTGGCGGGTGAGCTGTGACGAGGGTGCAATGACAACCAATGCAGAAAACCTGACACCGATGGCGCATGGTGCCCAGAATCGCTGCTTCGGATGCGGGCGGGCCAACGAAACCGGGCTGCAGCTTGAGTTCCTGTTGGCAGAGGATGGATCGGTGGTGTCTCTGGCGACGATTACCGACAGCTTTGAGGGGCCGCCAGGCTACCTCCATGGCGGGATTATCGCGACGCTGCTCGACGAGGCCATGAGCAAGGCGGTCCGGGCCCACGGACTCGTGGCGATGACGCGCAATCTTGAAGTTGATTATGCGCGGCCGGTTCCATCGGGTGTGCCGATTCGGATGGAGGGCAAAATCCTCTCGAGCGAAGGCCGCAAACATTGGGTGCAGGCCCGGATTCTGAATTCCGTTGGGTCGGAACTGGCTCTGGGCAAGGGCCTTTTCATCGAGGTGAAACCGCGGGTGAATGAAGGTTAAGGGAAATGTACTCAGGCGGCAGACGCGAGTTGAATGCGTTTGCTACTCGAGGGTACTCAGCCACGTGATGATCGTGCTCTCAAGGTAAATGCGGTGATCGGACCAGGCGTGGTCCGTCGCGATATGAATTGCGGTGACCTGCTTATTTCCCTTCGCAGTGATGTCTTTCACGAGCGCATCCGTCATGGGCGCGAGTCCATCGTCCGCGGAAAGAACAAGCAGCGGGATCTGCGCCAGGCCGTCGACATTGCCGCTGAAGCGGAACTCTTTGGCGTGTGTAATGACTTCGTCTGCCATGCTCTCGGCGGTGACACCTGCCAGAGACTCCATGTCATCCTTCATCATTGCAACGACGTCTGCCCTCGGACGAACGTCAGCGCCGCCTCCCATGTCGGCAGCGCTGATGAGGATGGCGCCAAGAAGAGCGTGATCGTGCGCGGCAACCTGGGCTGTTACCCATCCACCCATGCTGTGTCCGGCGAGAGCAATGCGTTTCGGATCGATGCCCAACCGGGCGGCGTTGGCTGGATCGCGCAGGTACGCGAGGACGGCATCTGCATCTTCAAGGTTTTGTGCGAAGCGGAAGGAGCCCGGGCTGCCCCACGAGCCGCGATAGTTGAAGGTCACGGCATTCCAACCCGCGCGACGGACCGCCTGCGCAAGGTCGAGGTTTTTCTCATTTCCGGGAAGCCCGTGACAAATGACCAGGGTTGGGTGCGGGCCAACTCCGGCCGGCTTGTAGATGAGGCCGTTGATGAGCAGGCCATGAGTGGGAATGTGCAGCACATCCATCGCGGCCGGATGAGCCTTGTCCGATGGCGGGTCAGTGTAAATGGCCGCAGGAAGGCGAGCCTCCGCTGGAGTAGACTGCACGCCGACGGGGATGGTCTGAGCTACGACGATTGAGGGCAGGAAAAGAGCGGCGGCTAAAACAAAAACGGTGATGCGCATCAATGAACTCCGGCAAACGGGGTCAGGAACACAAAGGGCTTCCCCTTTTGATTTCATCCCTTCCTGAATCGTAGCAGCGGGCTCTCGGGTCTGAGGGGCGCAGAAACCGTGTTGTCGCGGGCTGCGAACGAGTGCAGCCTAAGGCTGCGCAACGCTGGTAATTCCACTCTGGCCCGATCGATTCGCGTAGACCTGGCAAAGCAGCAGGAAAACAGCGCCAGCCGCATAGGAGCAGGCAAAGGCGGGCGCCGAACCCCAGCCGATGCGGCCCTCGATGCCGGCCGAGGTGAGTGTGTAGGCGTGCATCACCCCGAACCCAGAGAAGACCGCAGCGGCAGCAAGCCAGCCTGCGGCAGAAACGAAGCGGCGATCGATGACCAGTGCGAGCGCGGCGGCCCAGATCATTGAGGTTAGCAGACCTCCCTGCCCAAGCGCGATCAGTCCGCCGAGAGCGAGTTCGCTTCCGATGCGAGGCAGGATCTGAACGAGCGAACTGCCTGCAGCGCGCGCGACCGCATCGGCAATACTCGAAGCCCACTGCGCCACGATGGGGATGAGGCCAAGAACCACCGCGATGGCATGCGTGCGCGGAACCTCGGTGAACGCCTGCGCAACCGTGACCAGGCCGAACCAGACAATCGCGGGGCCCGCGACCTCAAGGGGCACAATGCGCAAGACAAGGGGAAGCAGGCCGGTGGTGCAAAGCGCGAGCGTAACCAGGCCGTTCAGTGCCGAGTAGCCGGAGCGCGCGCCGTTGGCTTTGTGTGCGGCGTGGCCAACGTAGAGTGTGGTCGGGAAGGGGCTGCCTAGAGCTGCGGCCACAAGGGTTCCTATGCCATTCATCAGCAGCGATGGCGTGGTTTTGTAATCGTCGCCCGCTATTTTGACGCTCTCGAGAATTTGCAGAGAGGCAAGTGTGTCGAGCGAGGCAAGGGGAAGGATGATGGTGAGGTAGTTCCACCACTCACGCTGGCTGAAAATCGCCACGAGATTTGCAGGGTGCGGCAGGTAGAGGCCGGGTGCGGCGAGTTCAGGCCAGGAGCCCGAGTAGAGATGGAGGGCGCGAAGGACCGCAACGAGCAGTGCGCCGATCCCGATGGCGACCAGACCGGGAGGGATGCGGCCAGGGCAGCTTGAGACGCGATCCATAGAGCGTGAAGAGTATCAGCATGGGGAAGAGCGCGATGGAAGCCTGATCGAATACGCCGAAGATGAAGCCGAGGCAGAGATAAGAGAGCGCCAGTCCGGCAAGCGGACAGAGCAGCGCGGCGCGGGGCGTGTGCCGGCGCAACCAGTCGGTGCAAAAGGCGCCTACGGTTTGCACCACGCCGCTGAGCAGGCTGGCAAACACGCCGGCCTGCCAGGCGAGGGTGCTCGAATGGGTCCGCGTGTAGACAGGGCCCATGATGAGGAAGACATAAGCGAAGATGGTGGGTGTATTGACGCCGAATGGAATCGCAGTGACGTCGTCACGGCCAGTCTGGCGGGCGAGTCGCCTCGCCTGCCAGGCGTAGAAAAGGTTGCCGGCGAGCACCGAGATGGCAACCGCGGGGAGAACCCGGCGTGTGACAAACTCGGCGGGAAATCCGCAGACCGGCGCGAGGCCGACGATCAGCAGCAGATCGGGAAAGCCGGAGAAGAAGAGCCCAAAGAATCCGTCCAGATCGCCAGACGTGAAGTACGGGATCCGGTGCGCGGATTGGACGGGTTGGGAGGTTCCGGCTGCGCTCATGCGGTTCCGTACGTGAATCCGATGGCCTGCAGCCACTTGCGATACGCGATGGCCATGCGATCGGAACGAAGGTGGAGTTCAGCCTGAAGATCGAGCGGGAGCAGTTCGGGCCGCTGCGATTCGACGATGATGCGATCCTGCTCGGTGACGCGATCCTGAAAGCTGACGAGTTCTTCAGCGGAAATCTGATCGCCGTAATTCAGGCACATGATCAGCCGCGACTCGCAGTACTCTTCATCGATCGGAGCAACCTGGGCAAGGATGCCGAAGCGCTGATCGCCGTGCGACTTGATGAGACCGGCGGTGAGCGGCGTATTCACCCAATAGTGATATGTGACGAGCGCGGGCTGGCCCGTGCCATCGGGGTCGGGCTGCCACATGGGAATCTCTCTGGCCTCAGGGCCCGGTCCATTCGGTTCAAGGCTGCCGGGAGTCACAGCATATTCCAGAACCTCGCCACGCATCGGATCGCCGAGCAGGCCAGCATGAACAAAGCCGAGATGCGCGACGTCGAGCAGGTTCTCAACTACACGTGGACCCAGCGCACGGAAGCGGTACGGCCCGGCAAGCAGGGTGCGAAAGTTTGCGTCTTCGGCGATTGGAAAATCAGGAACCGGGCGGCCAGGATCTGTCATCGCGATCCAAACCACCCCAAATCGTTCTTGAACCAGGTAGGTTTCTGCGTGAGCCTTGGCCGGGGGCACAAGCTCAGGATGCGAGGGGAAGCGAACACACTCGCCGGTGGGAGCGTACTCCCAAGCGTGGTATGGGCAGATGAGGCAGTCCCGTACGGGAGTAGAGGTTGGGGAAGCTAGAGCGTTCGCAATTGAATTGGAGGCTTGCCGCGAGCAGTCCGCAGGCCGCACTCTGCCGAGCGACAAACGCGCGCCCCGGTGGATGCAGAGGTCGCGCCAGCAGTGGAGACCCTCCGTCGAGCGCCAAAGAACGAGGTCCCGGCCCATGATCCTGCGACCAAGAAGCCCGTAGAGCGGGATCTCGCTTGACCAGGCCATGGCAAGCCACTCCCGCTGGAGGAGCGGGTCATCAAGCATTGAGGGAGCCCGTGCGGGCCAGTGGCCTGCCTGTTCCACCGCCATGGTTGCGCGCCGCCTTGATCCTGGATTTGCCGTTGAAAGCTCGAACCGATCGTCTACGACTGAGTGAGATTGCCGCACTGTGAGGCGCAGCAATCGGTTCAGAGATGGACGAATTCGCTTCAGTTTACATGGCGCGCGGCTTGATCCGCGGACGATCGCCTTCGGTCGCCCGCGGAGCATAATGAAGGGCTAATGAATCATGTTGATGGTTTCGTCGGTGATGGTGTCGAAGGTGGTGACGGTTTTCGAGTTCGCTTCAAAGCCTCGTTGCGCAATGATGAGTTCAGAAAACTCGGAGGAGATATTGACGTTCGAGCCCTCGAGTGCTCCGTCCTGCAGTGTGCCGAGTCCATCCGTTCCCGAGGGGGCGATTGCCGGAATGCCGCTGGCAAGCGTGGCCGCGTAGTCGCCGTCTCCAAGCAGTTGAAGACCCTGGAGGTTGGTTACATTGCCCAGCGCGAGTTGTCCCACGTTGAGCTTCTGTCCATTCGAGAAGGTTGCGGTGACCGTACCGTCCGAGCCGACCGTAAAGCTCTGATATTGGCCGCTGGAGTAACCATCCTGAGTGGTTGCGGAGACGGCGGAGGCCGTATCCACCTGACTGATGGTCGGAGTGCCGCTCGGGCCGAGGAGATTCCAGGAGATGGCGAGGTTCGCGGCCTTGTCGGTCAGCCCGTTAAACGAGAGGGGAATGGACGAAATATCGCCGGCGGCCGTCCCGACCGGTGTGGCGGCGCCGCCCGCCGGTGTGATTGAGCTGAGGTTGCCGTTCTGATCGAAGGCCATGGTACCGGTTACAGGCACAGAAACACCGTTGAGAAAGTCAGCGGCAGGAAGAGCCACCGAGTAGCTCCACGTATTTGTCGCGGTCTGAGTGTAGGTGATGGCAGCCTGCATCGCACCGCCCGAGGTATCCATCATCGCAAAGAGATTCATCGCTGCCTTTCTCTTATTCAAGATTCCAAGCCGCCGCCGGCTCCCAACCCTACTCACAGCGCTCAGCAATTTCGGGACTCAAAACTCTCGCCCGGCTACTTGCTGTCGGCGCGGATTGCGTCCATCACTCGCTGATCTTCCGCGCGTAGCAGGGTCACGCCGACCCGGAACTTCAACTGCGCTTCGGCCAGGTTGAGGCCCTCGCGGTCCATCGAAACATCGTTGCCGTCAGGCCGCGCGATCAGGCCGTCGACCACCCGAACGCGTGGCGCGCGCGCTGGGCTTCCCTTATTGACATCGCTGAGCGCCTGGCGCATCTCGGCCTCAAAATCGAGTCCCACCGCTTTGTAGCCCGGAGTATCGATGTTGGCCATATTGATCGCCGTGAGCTTGATCTCGCTGGTGGCCAGATCGAGGTAGCGGCCGATCGCTTCGCCCATCGGGGTTTCAACGTTCATCCTTCAAGCCTCCAGACTCTCCTGCCTCACCCTCATGTCGGCCCAAATTAACCCGGCATTAGCCCGGCCCTGCTTTGACCCCTTCAACCCCCCCACCCCCGTGGGTCAGTTGATGTCAAGGCCGAAGTCAATTTCGCGGGCGCTCACCACCGGCTCATCGCCGGCCAGGATGGCGGCACGCTCAAGCACGTGTTCAAGCTCCCGTACATTGCCCGGCCAGTCGTGCGCAGCAAGCTTCGCGAGCGCGGCAGCTTCGATGCGCTTGACCGGTGCTTCGCGGCCAAGGCGCGCGAGGAAGTGGTCGACCAGCATCGAGAGATCTGCCGGATGCTCGGCCAGCGCGGGCGTGCGGATAAGGAAGACCGCCAGCCGGTAGTAGAGATCGGCGCGAAATGCGCCGGTCTGCGTCTGCTGGGCAAGATGCCGATGAGTCGCGGCGATAATCCGCACGTCCACCTTCACGGTCTCGTTGTCGCCAACCCGCTGCAGTTCGCCGCACTCGACAAAGCGCAGCAGCTTGGATTGAAGCGCAAGCGGCATCTCGCCAATTTCGTCGAGAAAAAGGGTCCCGCCGTCGGCCGCCTCGATGCGCCCGACCCGGCCCTGCACCGCGCCGGTAAACGCGCCGCGCGTATGGCCAAAGAGCTCGGCTTCAAGAAGCGACTCGGGAATCGCCGCGCAGTTGATGGCGACGAAAGGCTTGCGGCTGCGCGTCGAAAGCCGGTGAAGCGCTTCGGCAACCAGTTCCTTGCCCGACCCGGTCGGCCCCTCGATCAGCACCGGCGCCATGCGCGGAGCCACCAGCCGCACGCGGCGGCTGACCTCGAGCATGCAGGGATCGTTGCCGACCAGCTCCGGGAGCCGTTCAGCGGGCGATGAGAATGGGGCCGCGCCGGCAGCCGGCGGCCGAATGGACACGGTCTTTCCTTGCGTCGAAGCAGAACCCGCAAGGAAGACTGAACCCGCTGCGCCGATTGCTGTTTTGGAGGCTTGACTGGAATGCGTGGAGGGGAGAGTCGAAACAGACGCAACGCGAGCTGGAGTCTGGTTCGGTTCCGACAACATCGGAGCCGCATTCCAGACCGCCGTGTCGTTGTCCTGGGAACGGCGAAGCGCGTAGAGCAGTTCCTGGCGATAAGGCCCGCGAAAAGCATCCAGATCGGGCTCTCCATCTGACGTGACCACATCGACGTTGGGGAAGCTCCCGCGAAACTCCTTGAGGAACTCGTTCAATTCAAGGTCCGGCAACCACGAATCGACGATGATGGCCTCCGGAGTGGCAGCCTCGGATTCAGCCCAGGCCTGGGCGCCGCCTTCGGCTTCGCGGACCTGCCAGCGCAGTCCAGTAAGAGTCTCGGCGATCCGTTGGCGAAAGCTGCGATCGGCACTGGCGACAAGGGCCGTACGCGAGCGCGGGCGCGCCTGACTGGGAGTAAGCATGGGAACGGGAACAGACTGCATGGGTCTTCACCTCGGCGGGAATCGGTTGAGATCGGTCAGAGGACTTCAGCGACAGGGAGGGCGTCGGACGGCTGTAAAGGAACGCAATGGGCGGACGCGGCCCCGAGAATCGCAAGCTCCGCATCGGAGGGGACCATGTATCCCTGCCCGCGCACGGTGCGAATCAGCAGCCCCGGCGGCGGATCGTGGAGCTTGCGGCGCAGGTAGTTCACGTACACATCCACAATGTTGGTGGTCTGCGCCGGCTCCATGTTCCACACCGTATCCAGAAGCTCAACCCGCGAGACACACTGGCCGCGGTTGAGCATCAGGCGCTCGAGCAGGGCAAATTCCTTGTTGGTGAGCAGAATGGGCAGCCCATCGCGGCGGGCAGTGTGATCGAGCCGGTCGAGCTCCAGATTGCCGGCGCGCAACTGCAGTCGCGTATCCCGCTTGCGGCGCAACAGGGCGCGGCAGCGTGCGCGCAGCTCATGCAGGCTGAAGGGCTTGATCATCAGGTCGTCGGCGCCCCGATCGAGGCAGCGGACCCGGGTATCGACCTCCTGGCGGGCGGTGAGAACGAGCACCGGCGAATCAGGATCAATGGCGCGGAACTCCTCGAGAACCTGCTCTCCGTCCTTGACCGGCAGGTTCAGGTCGAGGATGGTCAGGTCCGGCGATTCCTGACGGAATGCTTCCACGGCGGCTCCGCCATCGGGGGCCAGTCGAACGCGGTGGCCATCCGCCTCAAGGCCGCGGCTCAAAAACAATCCCAACGCGCTGTCGTCTTCGGCGATTAGTAGCCTCATCGCAACCTTTCCTTCGTCTCCCGTGCCCGGAATGGGATGTCTTCGCCAGCCACCAAACCCGTGACCCAACCGGCATTAGCCAAGGCACACATTCACCTTCTCTCTGGAGGGTGAGGAACTCAAGATTGGAACGAAGAAAGATTCACGACGCATTCCGGAGTTGGATTCATGGAAGAATCAAATCCCGAAATGGGAGCAAGGAACGCCGAACTCCTACACGGCGCTATGTTGGGTCGCAACTGACCGAGAGTCAGCTCGAGAGACGTTTGCGGCCGCCTTGTGAGGCGTGCTTGTGCTTGTACATGTCGGCATCGGCCCGAGTCAGCAGCTCGGCCATGGTCTCGTTGGGGGCGCGTTCGGCCAGGCCGACAGAGGCTTCGACCTTCACCTCGACAGGTGCGATGCCGGCGCCGATCTTGTAACCCCCGCATGCCCATGCACTGAGCCGGTCAACCTGGGTCTTTGCTTCCTCGAAGCTGCAATCGAGCGCGAGGATGAATTCGTCACCGCCCCAGCGGCCGATCAGGTCCGTGGATCGGGAGGCGGCCTGCAATTCGCCGCCAAACATGCGAAGCAGTTCGTCTCCGACCAGGTGGCCGTGCTCGTCGTTCACGGCCTTGAACCCGTCGATGTCGACAATGGCCAGAGTGAGTGGACTGTTCCGCGCGAGCCGGCGCTCAATCTGCGCCTCCACCCAGGCGCGGTTGCGCAGACCCGTGAGCGCATCGCGCGAGGCCGTCTCTTCGGCAATCTCAAGCTTGGCCTGGTAGAGCGAGACTTCCGCTCGCAACTGTTCGACGGCTGCTTTGCCTTCAGCCGCCATGCGATCGAGAGAGCTCTTCAATTCGGTTGCGCTCTCTTCGATGGAGGCGCGAATCTCCGCCAGATCTTCGAGGCTCGCAATACGCTCCAGACGAGTGGTGACGTTGTTGAGCTGTCCTGCACAGCGCTGATCGCGCTCGCCGACCGCTTCGGCGGCGCGAGCCATCACCAGCAGCAGGTCCTTCACCTCGTTTGTCGTCTGCCTGTAGTGAGCAGCGGTGCGCCGGCCCCAGTCCTGCAATTGGTCCTGCACGCTTTTTTCTGTGCTCTCCACCCGTTCCCGGTTGATGACGCTTGCCAGACCGGCTTCGAGCCGGCCCAGTTCGCGCTTGAGATCGTTGCCGAGCGCGGGGCAAGCGTGGGTGCTGCAGGTCCCCATCTCGACAAGGGCTGAGCGGTAGGCTCTAATCGCCGCCGGCAAGACCTCCCGGGGGTCCTGGGGAATCACTTTGGGCAGATCGGATGGAACGGAATCGAGGTACTTCTTCGGCGAAATCATCGGCGC
This sequence comes from uncultured Acidobacteriaceae bacterium, assembly GCA_963783065.1. Lineage (GTDB taxonomy): Bacteria > Acidobacteriota > Terriglobia > Terriglobales > Acidobacteriaceae > Telmatobacter. Next base: position 615,524 of record CAWAMG010000001.1, read on the forward strand.
ATTTGCTCCGCGTTGAGATTTGCGACACCTGCGAGTAGTCGTAGACTCCATCGGCAAATCCGGAACGCGCCATCAACCTGGAAGTGACCTCCGGGTGATAGCTGGACGCATCGGTCCACATTCGAATCCGCACAATGCGTTCCCCAAATGGGAGGAACCTGCTCGGTTACCTAAAACCAACGCAAAGAGACATAATTTCTGTCTGATTCGCTTTTTATTCGCTATACTTTTCCCATGGCAGTCACGCGCAGGCAAAAAGAGATCCTCGATTTTCTGGAGTCCTTCGTAGGGCGCAACGGCTATTCTCCTTCGTTTGAGGAGATTGCACGCGGCATGGGCCTCAAGAGCCTGGCCACTGTGCACAAGCACATTACCAACCTCGAGAAAAAGGGGTTGCTCGACCGTGTGCACAACCGCAGTCGCTCAATTGATGTAGTGCCGCCGGGAACCCGGACCCGGACCAGCGATCGCTTGCCTCTCGCAGGGCGGATCGCCGCAGGGCAACCCGTGGAAACCACCGAGAATCCGGAGACCATTTCGCTGCATGACGTTGTCGGCAATCGCGATGTGTTTGCGCTCGAGGTGCGGGGCGACTCGATGCGCGACGAGCACATCATCAGCGGCGACTATGTGCTGGTGGAGCGGACGCGCACAGCGCGGCAGGGAGAGATCGTAGTGGCGCTGGTTCACGGTGCCGAAACTACGCTCAAGCGGTTCTACTCCGAGGGGAGCCAGGTGCGTCTGCAACCGGCCAACAGCGAGATGGAGCCCATTTATGTTCCGGCCGGACAGGTGGCGATTCAGGGACGCGTTCTTGGAGTACTTCGCAAGTACAAATGAATCGTGCCTGCGGGAGACGATTCTTTTGGTCCCTGGCGGGCTGATTGGTCTTGATTGGTCCGAATTGTCTCGCCGATGGAAGACCGCTTCTGCCTCTTCCCTGCTGCTCCCCCACCGGATTTCAATTGACCTTCTGGTATCGCAGCCAGACGGACCCCGGATGTACACTCGTCTTGAATGCGGTGGCATCCCTTCTCAGCCCGCCGCTGTCCGGGTTTCGGACATTCAACTCTTGAACAGACGGAGAAAGCGTGCCTCCTGCATATAGTTACCGCGAAATCGCGAAGATGATCGACCATTCGTTGCTGAATCCGGCCCTGACGACCAAAGAACTGGACGACGGAATCACGCTTGCGGTCCGGTACAACGTGGCAAGTGTCTGCATTCTGCCGTACTACCTGCCCAAAGCATCGCAGCGGCTTGGCGGCACCTCGGTCGTTCCGAGCACGACCATCGGTTTTCCGCACGGGGGCCACGCGACAGCAACCAAGATGGCTGAAGCGAAGCAGGCGCTTGATCGACGGCGGCAAAGAGCTGGATGTGGTGATCAACATCAGCAAGGCGCGAAGCGGCGACTGGGCGTATGTGAAGAGTGAATTGTCCACGTTGACGGGGTTGATTCACGGCAGCGGCGCCAAGATCAAAGTGATCTTTGAGAACGCGTACTTTGACGATGCCGCAAAGCAGCGGCTTTGCCTCATCTGCAGCGAGATTGGCGTCGATTGGGTAAAAACCTCCACGGGATATGCCGCCAGCGGGGCCACCATGGCGGACCTTCAGCTTATGCGCAAGCATGCAACAGCCCGGGTGCAGGTAAAGGCAGCAGGCGGAATTCGCGACCTGGACGCGCTGCTCGCTGTCCGCGCCATCGGCGTAACGCGCGTGGGAGCAACCCGCACCAAGGAGATGCTGGACGATTGCCGCAATCGGCTTGGCCTTGAGACCAATTGCAGTGCCGGCGGGGGCACTCTCACCGGCCGGCTACTAGAGCCCACTTCGCCCGGTTGCGTCAATTGGACCCGGCGAGCAGTGTCGGCGATCGCGGCTGCAGACTAAGCGATCCAAAACAACCCGCCAACACAGCAAAGCCCGACCGAAGCCGGGCCTTTGGCCTTGCAAATATCGAGAAAGATCAGGCCAGAAGATGTTGGACCTTCTTGATCGATCACATCCTGCGGAACGTAGCCGACAACCTGGTCGGCGACCTTGCCGCCCTTGAAGAACAACAGCGCTGGGATGCCGCGAATGCCGTAGCGCGAGGGGGTGGCGCCGTTCTCATCCACATTCACCTTGGCAACCTTGAGCTTGCCTGCATAGGATGCGGCAACGCTGTCCACAATGGGCGCGATCGCCTTGCAGGGGCCACACCAAACCGCCCAGAAATCCACCAAAACCGGCTGCTCGCTCTGCAGCACTTCCTTATCGAACGTTGCGTCGCTTACTTCCAAAACTCCTGCTCCTGCCATGCTCCTCCTTGCTTTCACCGCATGTAACTCAATCCCGCAATTCCCGCATCCGATCCAGTATATCGGCAACAGCGCTCCTGTGAGATGCGCACGAGTGCTGCGAAAGTCGCAATGCGGACCTGGACACAAGAAAGTGATGCGAGATGTGATGACGTTCCCGAGACGGCGCACAACAGGCCACTGAAGCTGAGAGCTTACCGGATGGTAAACCTTTCCTCAGGCTCAAATCAGAAGCGCCCGGATCCTGATTAGGACCACGGGCGCTAGAGCAGCCCTCCCCCAGAACTGCCCACGCTGCGAATGTATGTGTTCCCTCTTCGAATATCAAGAAAACTTCAGTAATGCAAAATAGTAATGACCGTTGGGTGATTAAGCACTTAGTTAATAACCACAATTGGGAATTGACTGAGCGATACTGGGTAACCAGCAATTATCTGTATCGGTTCGCGCACCTGAACTGCAATCAGAGCGAGAAGCTGCGAAATGAGTCGCGGCCCACCCTTGCGTCTCAAAGCGCGAAATGCGAAGCTCCACATCCTCATGTAGATCATTGATAGCTTGCGCGAATAGCAGGCAATCGCCGGTCCAGGCACTGTTCGTTCTCGACAATCAGAAGGACAGAGGGCCCGGCACCGCTCAATGCCGCACCCATGATGCCAATTTGGCCGGCAAGGGGCAAGAAGCCGGGGCAGACAGCGGGCAGATGGGTCCCCGATACGGCTGGTGAATCCGGTCCCGCATGGCCACCCGGAGCAGGTCCCCACGTGCCCTGCGCAAACGCAAGCCCGAGGAGTGCGGCCGACTGAATGTTCAGAACCGCATCGGCGCGGGAGTAGCTGGCGGGCAGCACGGCACGGGCCTTGCTCGTGGCCAATGGCTCCGAAGGGATCGCGATGACGGCGCGCCACTCCGCCGGGAGGCTCGACGCGCGCGACGTGAACGGTCCTGCCCTCGCTGGCGGCAGCGACGAACCCGCCCAGCCAGCAGGCAGCGGCGTTGTCAGGATGCCCTTCCAGAACGCAGGCCTCTTCGAGAATGCGCTCGGAACTCCAGCCTAGCTCGCCGAAATGCACGGCGAGGACAATTGCCGGCCAGACGACCTGCTGCCGAAGAGCCGCAGCCCATGCCGAGAGGAATGCCGTTTTCCATGTGAATCGCAAGAGGAATGACTGGCCTTCCGTGGCTCAGAAGAAGTTCTTTGATAGATCTCGAGAATCAGATTGTCTTCGAGTTGCGCGCAGCGCTCCGCATCGCGGCCAGTGGCCTGAATGGAGAACTCGGCTGCGGGCTCCGCGTCGATCTCCAGCGCGAAGTCGAGGGCCACGGCGGCTGCGTCAAAACCCGGGCCAAGATTCGCCGAGGTTGCCGGCATGCGAAGGTGAATCTTTCCGGCCGCGGAGGCGAGCGGATTCAGGCTTGAGCCGGCGCTCATCCCACAACGCCCCGTAACGCAGCGAGCACCGCATCCATGGTGGGTTCCACAGAGATGGCATTGCGGCGCAGCTTTTCAATCTCATCCTCGTGGCCGGCCTTCTCTTCCTCGCGCAACAACTCGTCGCGATGGAACTCGATGGTGTAGTCGGCATCCTTGAGCGAGTGGCCCGTGAGGATGAGCACCACTGTTTCGCTGGAGGAAATCGCCCCTTGTGCGCGCAGCTTCTTCAGCCCGGCAAGGGTGACCGCAGAGGCCGGCTCGCAACCAAGGCCTTCAGCGCCGATCTCCGCCTTGGCAATGGCGATCTCAGCCTCGCTGACATCCAGGCACCAGCCGCCCGTCTCCTGAATAGCCCGCGCGGCTTTGCGCCACGAGGCCGGATTGCCGATCCGAATGGCGGTAGCGCGCGTGTGCGCCTGAACCGGGGTCATCGCGGTGCCTGCATTCTCTTGAAAGCTCCGCGCCAGCGGATTCGCTCCAGCAGCCTGAATCACGGAGATACGCGGCATGCGCGCAACCAGGCCCAGCTCGTGCATCTCGCGAAAGCCCTTTGCAAGCGCCGAGCTGTTGGCGAGATTCCCTCCGGGCACGATCAAGTGGTCGGGAACGTTCCAATCGAAAGCCTCGGCCAACTCGAATGCAGGGGTCTTTTGGCCTTCGAGGCGATACGGGTTCACCGAGTTGAGCAGGTAGATGTGTGCGGCCTTGACGACCTGCGTAAGCACGCGAACGCAGCCATCGAAGTCGGTCTTGACCTGGCAGGTGACGGCGCCGTAGTCCATGGCCTGGGCCAGCTTTGCCCCAGGCGATTTTGCCGTCAGGAATCAGCACAAGACTGCGCAGGCCGGCGCGCGCGGCATAGGCGGCCATGGCCGCAGAGGTATTGCCGGTGGACGCGCAGGCAACCCACTCGAACCCACGCTCGCGCGCCACGCTGAGCGCCGTCGTCATGCCGGTGTCTTTAAACGATCCGGTCGGGTTCATTCCCTGATGCTTGGCGTAGAGCTGGTCGATGCCGAGGGCTCGCGCGGCGCGAGGAAGGTGGTAGAGCGGAGTATTGCCCTCGCGCAGGGTTACGGCATTGCCGAAGTTGTTGAGAATCGGTAGCAGCTCGCGAAAGCGCCAGACGCCGGATTGATCGAGTGCCTCGGAGGACATGCGGCGTTCGCGCCAAAGCCACTTCAATGCGCCGGCGTTGGGGCGATCGGGGCCCTTTCGCGCATGCCAACCCGGGTACTCCACTTCAAACAGATCCCCGCAAATGGAGCAACGAAAGTCAGGTTTGGAATCGGAGGCCACGATCTGCGAGCCGCAGCCGAAACAGCGTAACTGATGAAGATTGTCGTTCATGCCCAAGTAGTTCAATTATCCTGATGCTAGCCTAACAGCGCAGGCTCGATTTTGCGCTTGTGCGAGAGGACTGATCCGACCGATGCTTGATTCCGTTTGCGCTCCTGATTCGTGCTTCTCGATTTAGAAAGCCGCGAGCTCTGTTCCGCGTCTTTGCCGTGATGATTGCGCTTGCGGGATCGACCTTCCCTTCTCCGGCTCAGACGCCACTGCGCGTCGCCGCGGCGGCGGACCTTGAGCCGCTGCTACCGCCAATTCTGGAACAGTTCCAGCAGGCAACAGGAATTCACGCGGAGGCAACCTTCCAGGCATCGGCCGCCCTGGCCACGCAGATTCAGAATGGCGCGCCATTCGACCTGTTCCTCTCCGCAGATCTCGGCTATCCCAAGCGATTGATCGATGCAGGAGTGGCGGACGCGGCGGGCACTGCCGACTCAACCACGCCGATTATTTATGCGCGGGGAACGCTGGTCCTGTGGACGCGCAAAGACTCGCATCTGCCCGCACCGTCGCTGGATTTACTGCGTGGGCCGGAGTTGAAGCGCCTGGCAATTGCCAATCCCGACCGTGCGCCCTACGGCCGCGCAGCGGTTGCTGCGTTGACCAGCCTGAAGCTCTACGACAGCCTCAAACCCCGGCTTGTGACTGCGGAGAACATCGCGCAGAGCAGCACAGTTTGTGGATTCGGGCAATGCCGATGCGGGACTGATCTCGCTGACCTCCGCGCTAACGCCACGGCTCTCGGCCGCGGGAACTTACTTCTTGATTCCGCGCGAGCTGTATCCGCCGATTGAGCAGGGCGCGGTAATCGTGAGCAAAACGAGCCAGCGCCCCGCGGCTCACAAGTTGCTCGACTTTCTCCTCTCAGGCCCGATCCAGGCGCAGCTTGCCAAAGCCGGGCTGACGCCTGTCAAGTAGAACTCATGGACTGGCAAGCATTCGCACTCACTCTCAAGCTCGCTGCAACAACAACTGCGATTCTCATTGCCGTGGCCGTTCCGTTGGCAGGCTGGCTGGTGCTGGGCCATAGCCGTTGGCGCGGGGCGGTTGAGGCGGTTGCTGCACTTCCGCTCGTGCTTCCGCCCACAGTGCTGGGATTCTTCCTCCTGGTTCTGCTGGGGCCGCGAACCATGGTTGGACGTTTTATTGCCGCGCTCCTGGGCCATCCGCTGGCGTTTTCCTTCTCCGGCCTCGTGGTCGGATCGGTCATTTACAGTCTGCCATTTGCCGTGCAGCCGCTGGTAGCGGGGTTCGCGGCGGTCGAGACTGCCTATGTGGATGCCGCGCGGCTGCTGGGAGCAGGTCCGGTGCGTATGGTTCTGAGCCTGCTGGTTCCGCTTGCGCGAAGGTCGGTGTTGGCTGCAGCGATCCTCAGCTTTCTCCACACTGTCGGAGAGTTTGGCGTCGTCCTGATGCTGGGCGGGGACATTCCTGGGGCGACGCGCACGGTCTCCATCGTCCTGTACAACCAGGTGGAGAACTTCGACTACACAGCGGCGGCCCAGACTTCGGCGGTTCTTTTTGCGCTCAGTGTTTTGGCTCTGGGCGCCATATACGCGGCGCGGCCAGGCGGAGCACGCCGTGGTTGAGATCTCAGTAAAAGCGCGCCGGGGCAGCTTCCAACTGGAAGTGGAATGCGTGTTCCTCTCCGAGTGGACAGTACTGTTCGGGCCCTCAGGCTCAGGCAAGAGCACGCTTCTGCGCATTATGGCCGGCCTGGACCAGCCGGCGGCTCATGGGCATGAGCAGGCGCGGATTTCGCTGGATGGACAAACGCTGACGGATTCGGCAAACGGATTTGCAATTTCGCCCGGCCGGCGGCAGACGTCTCTAGTCGCGCAGCAGCCATCGTTGTTTCCGCATTTGAGTGTTGTTGCAAACATCGAATATGGACTACGCCACCTCGATCGCAAGACCCGGAAGACGCGCGTAGAGGAGATGCTGGAGTTGGTTGACGCAAATGCCCTGGTGAAGCGGCGGACCAGGGAGCTTTCAGGCGGCGAGGCTCAACGCATTGCTCTGGCGCGCGCGCTTGCGCCGCGACCGCGGTTGCTGCTGTTGGATGAGCCCTTCTCCGCGCTTGACGGCGCTGCTAGCGACGCGCTGCTGGCGCGCCTGGAGAATTGGCTGCCTGCATATCGTGTACAGACTTTGATGGCAACTCACGATGCGACGGATGCATTTGCAACGCATGCCGCGGTTGCATTGCTGATGGATGGAAAGCTTGAGGCTCTCGGACCGGCTAACCAGGTGCTTGCCCATGAGCGACAGAGGCTTCTTGCGCGGATTGGCGGAGGATAGGCGCAGGCCGTTTCGAGCCAAGCCGGCCTCAGTCGAATCCGACGAGCACGGGTTCCCGTTCGAGCCGGATGCTGAACCGGGACTCGACAGCTTCGATGATGCGCGCGGCAAGATCAAGAATCTCCTGCGCCGTAGCACTGCCGAGATTGACCAACGCAAGCGTGTGGCGCGAAGAGATTCCCGCTGCTCCCCGACGATAGCCTTTCGCGAAACCTGCCTGCTCGATGAGCCATGCCGCAGGGACCTTCGTTCGCGGTGCGATGCCGGGGCCGGGTTCAGCCGGGAATTGCGGCGGATTCTGCCAAGAAACTTGCCGGATCCGGGCGAGTTGATCCTCGGTCACCACAGGGTTCTTGAAGAAACTGCCTGCGCTCCTGCAATCCGGGTCGCCATCGACGAGCAGCATTCCTTTGTTCTGACGCAACCGACGAACGGCCTCCGACGTAGCGGCGAGCGTTGGCTGTACTCCGGCTGGCGTCACCGCATCCAGTGCCCATTTCAACTCGGTGTATTTGATCTCCGGCGCGCCGCCACGAGCCTAAGCCGGTACTTCACGCGCGTGACCAGGTAGCGATCGCGATCCACCGTGTTAAAGCGGCTCCTGCGATACCCAAACCCGCATTCGAATTGCGCGAACAAACGAAAAACCCCCTCACGCAGATCGAATACACGCACCGCGGTCGATGGTTGACGAGACCTCCTGCCCGTAGGCGCCTACGTTTTGGACGGGCGTTCCACCGACGGTGCCGGGAATACCCGCAAGGCATTCAATACCCGCGCAGCCATCGTCGACTGTCGCGCTGGACAAACTGGTCCCAGTCCTCGCCGGCTGCGACTCTGTAGAGCCAAGTCTCGCCAACCTTGGCAATCCCGATTCCCTTTAATACTGTATTAAGCACCAAGCCTGGAAATCCGGAGTCAGAAACCAGCAGGTTGCTGCCGCCGCCAAGCACAAACAGCGGCAGTCCCCGGCTCCGCGCCCAGCCGGCTGCCTCAACGACGTCGTCTTCGTTTTCGGCCGCAACAAACCAGCGCGCAGGACCGCCGATGCCTAAGGTCGTGAAGGGGGCGAGCGGCTTGTTCTCTTCGATCTGCATGCTTATAAGACCACAGAGGCAGTTTCAAGCTAGAATGGGGACAGGCAACTTCTCAGCCGGAGGCATACATGTACCCTGAACTGATGGTAATTCCCATGCGCGAGGAACTGACGCGCGCCGGAATCGAAGAAACCCGCACCGCTGAGGAAGTGGACGCGGCGCTCGCCAAGTCTGGCGCCACACTGCTGGTTGTGAACTCCATCTGCGGTTGCGCGGCCGGCAAGATGCGCCCCGGCGTGCGGTTGGCCCTGGCCAACACGGCCAATGCGCCCGACCACAAGATTACCGTGTTCGCGGGCCAGGATCGCGAGGCTACTGAGCGCGCGCGCAGCTACTTCGAACCAAACCCCCCGACTTCGCCAGCCATCGCGCTTCTCCGCGACGGCAAGCTGGTCTACATCATGCAGCGGTTCGTGATTGAGCAGGCGACCGCGCAACAGATTGCGGGTGAGCTGATTCGCGCCTTCGACGAGTTCTGCGCCAAAACGACGGCGTAGAGCCGGTCGTTCCAAGCTGCGCTCCGCGGCTGATGGAACAACTTGAGCGGAGGTGACGTACCTCCGTTTCATGATGAATTCGAACTCTTCCCCCCGTGCGCTTTTTGCCAGTGGACTTTATGCAATTGCCCTGGCCTGTGCAACCGGAATCGCAGGCGCACAGCCCGCAGCACCCAATGTCAATGGACACTGGGTCGGAATCTTCGATGTCGTCCACGCCGACGGCAATGTTGAACCGGGCCCAGCCTATATCTTCCTTACGCAGGCAGGCACGGCAATCACTGGCTCCGCGGGCGAGAGCCCCGAACACCAGTCCCCAATCACAAGCGGGAGCATTGAGGGCGTTCACCTTCGGTTTGCCATCGATGTGGGCGCTGGCAAGTCGGTTCAGTTCGATCTCTCGATTGAACCGGATCGTCTCCATGGCTCAGCCAATGGACTTCAGGTGGAGCCCGGCTCGAGCATTGCTGTCGACGTGCGCCCGGCGGATTCCGAGTGGCGCTCCTCCGTTGCCGTCGCACACATGCCAGATCAGCTCTTCGCCACAGTCGCCGCTCTCGACAAGAAGCTTTTCGACGCATATAACAACTGCGACCTCGGAACGATGGGCAGCCTTGTGACCGACGATCTTGAGTTTTACCACGACAAAACAGGTCTGGCCATCGGCAAGAAAACCTTCCTGGATGCGATTCAAAATAACATCTGTGGGAAGGTCCGGCGCGAGCTTGTCGCAGGCACCATGGAGGTCCATCGGCTGGCGAATTATGGCGCTGTTGAGATGGGCGTTCATCGCTTCTATCATCCGCACAATCCAGAAGACGGAATCGGCGAAGCGAAGTTCATCAGTGTCTGGCGCTTACAGAACGGTTCATGGCAAATCTCGCGAGAGATCAGCTACGACCACCAAAGTGCGCCGGAGGCCGCGCCTTCCGCCCGGCCCTAGCGAGGAGGCCGTCGCGTTCTTGTGCTCTACTCAGGCTGGCCTACATACCCTGTGTACTCGAAGGCAATGCCTGCACACGACTGTGCTTGACGGAATATAGGAAATACACAAACAGCCCGATAATCAGCCACACAATCAGGCGTATCCAATTCCCAAGCCCCAGGTGATACATCAGGTATCCGTTGGCCAGGATGCCGAGGGCCGGCACGACCGGCAACTTCCCGTCTAAGAAAATGCCCGGCGTGCGGAACGGCCTTGGCTGATCAGGCGACTTGATGCGAAGCACTATGATCGAAGCGCACACCATCACGAACGCCAGCAGCGTGCCAATATTCACCATCTCCCCTATTTTGTTGATCGGTGTAACGGATCCGATGCTGGCGGCCACGAGTCCAACCAGAATTGTGTTTTTCCACGGCGTGTGAAACCTGGGATGAATCGCGGCAAAGAACTTCTTCGGCAACAGCCCATCAGAGGCCATCGCGTAGAGCACGCGCGTCTGGCCGATGAGCATCACCAACATCACCGAAGTCAGGCCGGCCAACGCGCCGCAAGTGATAATGTCGCTCGCCCAGCCAATGTTGTGATCCAGGAAAGCATGCGTGAGCGGCGCCTCAATGTTGACCAGTTGCCAGGGCACCATGCCGGTAAGCACGGCAGCCACGCCCACATAGAGCAGCGTGCAGATCAACAAGGAACAGATAATGCCGATGGGCAAATCGCGCTGCGGATTCCTTGCTTCCTGCGCTGTGGTTGAGACCGCGTCAAAACCAATGAACGCGAAGAAGATATACGCCGCGGCCGCGCTGATTCCGGCAACACCGAAGGGAGCGAAGCTGCTCCAGTCATGGCCCCAATTCCCCGGATGGATGTAACGTGAACCGAGCGCAAGAACAAACAGCACAACCGAGACCTTGATGATGACAATTGTCGCGTTGAACTTGGCGCTCTCTTGAATGCCAATCACAAGAATTGCGGTAATGATGAGCGCAATGAGAAAAGCCGGCAGGTTGAATCCGATTTCAACGCCAAACAGATGCGGCGCATTCAGCAACTGGTGGCCGCGTTCGATAATTGCAGCCGGTGGGTGAGCCATCAAGTCCTTTAATGCGTCCAGATATCCGTTCGATCCTACCGCCAGTTCCGGATGCACCTGGGTAAGGAACTCGCGCGCAGCAATCTTCTGTCCCTGACTGATGCCGGTCCAATGGTCGTAGCTTAGCCAGAGTGGAATCCTGAGCCCAAACATCTTGAGAAACTCGACAAAGTTGTTCGACCAGCCGGAACTCACCGTGCTCGCGCCCATGGCGTATTCAAGCGTCAGATCCCATCCGATAATCCAGGCGAATAGTTCTCCCAGCGTCGCATACGAGTAGGTATAAGCCGACCCTGCCAGGGGAATCATGGCCGCAAACTCCGCATAGCACAGGCCCGCGAAGGTACAGGCGACTCCGCACATCAGAAAGGACAGTGTTAGTGCCGGCCCTGCCTCGTGCGCACCTAAACCTGCCATCACGAAGATGCCCGCGCCAATCACCGCGCCGACTCCCAGCGCCGTCAGCGATATCGGTCCAAGAGATCGCTTGAGGTGCTCATCCCCCTCTTCTTTCGCTTCCGAGACAATCAGATGCAGAGGTTTTCTTCTGAAAATATTCGCCATGCGGATGGATAGCTCCTTTGAGCACAACAGGGTTGGGTTAGTCGCTCAAGATTCTTCGATTTGCTTTCGACCAGAACAGATAGACGGGGATGCCGAGCAGCACCAATGCCAAGTCCGGGCCATGTGTACTGCGGCTTGTATCGCAATAATACGATACAGATCCATGAGGCCAGCAGGATGTATGCGGCAGGAAGTATCGGATAGCCGAGGGCCTTGTAGGGGCGCGGCGCGTCGGGGCGCTTCACCCGCAGAACGAAAAGCCCGGCGATGGTGAGGATGTAGAAGACCAGCACGGCAAAGATAATGTAGTCGAGCAATTGACCATATGAGCCTGAAACGCAGAGCACCGTGGTCCATACTGCCTGGACCAGCAGTGCGGCAACAGGCGTCTTGTAGCGCGGGTGAAGCTTCCCGACGGACTTGAAGAAGAGTCCGTCCTGGCTCATTGCGTAGTAGACACGCGCACCGGCAAGGGTCATACCGTTGGCGCAACCGAAGGTTGATATGAGAATCGCTCCTGCCATCAGCCACGCTCCACCCGAGCTGAATATCTGCTCGAGAGCAGCCGTGCCGACGCGGTCTTCAGCTGCGTATTGAATGCCGCGCGCCAGGACAGTGGCTCCGTGCGGATCCCCGCGCATCGGCAACACAAGCAAATACGAAAGAGAAGCCAGAAAGTAGACTGTCAGCACGAATCCAGTGCCAAGGATGAGAGACAGCGGGATATTGCGTTTGGGGTTCTTCACTTCGCCGGCAGTAAACGTGATGTTGTTCCACGCATCGGCGGAGAAGAGCGACCCGACCTGCACCACGGCGAGAATCACAGCCAGATTCACCAGCACGATCGGCCCGCCGATGCCCACCTGAACGGGATGGAGCGAACTCCAGCCGGAGTTCTTCCAGAAATCGCTCAGCCCGGGACCGAAGTTGGCAGCAGCCGCGATCGAATTGCGGCCGATCGTAAATGCAAGCAGGATCAGAGCGGCCAATGACAGTGCCTTGGCAGAGGTGAAGACATTCTGGATCATTGCGCCGAGTCGGACGCCGAAGATGTTCACGACAGCCAGAAAAAAGACGATGACAATAGCGGTCAGGTTGGCGGTGCTTACGCCGATCTCCATGTTGCCGAGCACCATGGGACCGACCGGGAGCGCCGGAACATGGGCGATATGCCAAAGCCAGTGGGTGGTTGAGATGGATGGGAAGAAGACGCCAAGAAACTTGCCGAAGGCGACGCAGACAGCGGCGATGGTACCCGTCTGGATGACGAGGAACAGAGTCCAGCCGTAGAGAAATCCCCACAACGGGCCAAGCGACTCGCGCAGGTAAACGTATTGACCTCCAGCCTTGGGCATCATGGATGCGAGTTCGCCGTAGCTGAGCGCAGCGATGATGGTGAGAACTCCGGTGAGCACCCAGGCGCCCAGAAACAACGCCGGCGAGTTGGTGCCACGCGCGATATCGGCATCCACAATGAAGATGCCCGAACCGATCATTGACCCAATGACGAGCGCAGTAGAACTGAATAGACCAAGGCTCTGGATCATCCCCACCCCGTCGTGCTTTGGAGCATCAGGCCGCCGAGCGTCGGGCGAGGAAGCAGGTTTGGGGAATGGAGTCAGGTTTGATCGGCTCACTTACTGATTAGTTGTAATGGAATTTGGCGCAACTGTCTTTCTTTTTCTTGGGGGCTCTGTGCCCTGTTGCGCCCCCTGCGGGGGTTGGGCCGCGATAGCAGTTGCGCTAACCCTCAAACTCAGCAAGCCATGCGCGGAACTCGGCGGCGGGATCGGAATGGCCGAAGATGCCTTCGGAAACTGCGACAACGTCAGCTCCGGCGAGAATCACCTGCGCGGCAGTTGCACGCGTAATGCCGCCGACCGCAACAAGCACTGGGCCCGGCCCGGCCTGCGCCCGCAGCCACTTTACCCCGTCTGGTCCGATTGGCAGGCGGGATGTCTGCTTGGTACGGGTCGCAAAAACCGGCCCGATAGAGAGGTAGTCGACAGGTGCGAGCAGAATGTCTTCGACGAGCGCTTCGCTGCCGCCGAATGTGCCAACGATGCGATTGGGCCCGAGCAGGCGCCGCGCTTCCTCGGGCGAAACGTCGCCGGCGTCCACGTGAACGCCATCAAACTGGAGCCGATCCACGAGGTCGGCCCGGTCGTCGAGGATCAGCCGCACTTTGCCTGCTGGCATGACGGAGCGCAAGGCCTCGCAATCGGGAATCAGTTCAGAGTCGCTGCCCGTCTTGTTGCGGTACTCAAGAAGCGTCACGCCGGCGTCTGTGAGTTCGCCGCCAAGGCCCCGGATGAACGCAGCGCGATCGACAACGGGAAGGATCGAAGCGTCAAGAATCGGATAAACGCGAGGAAATGAGTGCGGCATTCAGCTAGGGTAGAAGGGACGGCGGTCATTTGTCTGTGACGGACCAACGACGCGCCACTTGAATCGAATGAGTGGCTGCAATCCCCTCGTCCCCTGGTGAATTGGATCAAGGATTCCGCTGGCCTACATCTCGTCGGCCGATGGGCCGTATGAGCCGGGAATTTTCTGCCCCAACAGCCTGAGATAGACTCCGGCCTGCGCACGATGATGGATCATGTGGTTCACCACCCAGGTGCGCCAGACGTCGTACTTCGGCTCGTCGATCCATGCCTGACCGCCGGCCACAAATTTCCAGTGTTCGTCCCACTTGGAGTCGTCGAATGCAGCGAGAGCAGCCTTGGCCTCAGCCACCTGCTTGTCAAACTGTGCGAGCATCGCTTCCTTCGACGCGGGAATGTACGGCTCAAACTTATGGCCTTCAGGGAACTCGAGCTTGTCGGTGGTGAGGGTATGAATGGCCCAATCGCCCGCGGTGTCGGAAAGATGCCCGAGCAACCATCCGAGCTTCCCAGACTTTTCGTGGGGCTTGTAGTTGAAGTCAGCGTCTGCAGGAACCGCTTCAAGCATTTTGCGCGTGGTTGCGGTCTCGCGATCGTATTCGGCGATGAGTTTCTGTTTGAAGTCCATGCTGCAACCTCCAAGTTGCCAAGCCAGCATATCCGAACTGGGAAGAAAAGGCGAAGAAAAAGCGATAAATTTCGCACCACCCCTCCTCCGCTACAATGCAAGCGATGGCCGTCCCGTTCTTTGCGCGGAATGCTAACGAGAGGTTTTGCTTGAAAGCTCTTTCTTTTCTGCTTCTTGCCGCCATTCTTGCGGCAGCGGGCGCCTCGGCCCAGACCCCCGGTCCCGCTCCCCGGCTCGACGCGTGGAAGGTGATTGGTCCGGGGGGTGGGGGTACCGACCGCCAGCCCAACGATCAGCCCGAACGACCCAAAGCTGGTGGTGCTCCGTTGCGACATGTCCGGTGCCTACATCACCCACGATGGCGGAAATTCCTGGCGCATGTTCAACCTGCGGACCGGCCTGGCAAGCTTTGCCTTCGACCCGAACAACCCCAAGCGGATCTATGCCGGCGGTGCTGCCCTGTGGCGCAGCGATGACACCGGGGCAACCTGGAGCATGGTCTTTCCTGATCCCGCAAAGAAGACTGTGGAACACCAGAATGGCGACCACGGCGACTACAGCCTGACAACAGAAGATCCGAACTATGTGACCGGCATGTGGATCGGCATGATCGCGGTCGACCCGAAAGACTCGAGCGTACACATCGCCTTCTGGGATAAAGGCCAGAACGCAACCTTGCTGCTTGTTTCGAAAGATGGCGGAGCCAATTTTCAACGCGAGGTCGATTTTCCCGGCGACGGCCTGATGTTTGTCTCCTACAACGATGGAAACCGGCTGGCGCTTGGGTTGCGCGGGGTGAACACCCTTCAGTTGGAGAAGACGCGCCCAATTGGCGGCTCCGATCTGAAGATCACGCACGCAACGGGCGGCGAATCGACCGGCCGAATAATGCTCTACGCCACGACAAGCGATGGCGGATTGTCGGTCTCAGAGGACGAGGGGCGAAGCTGGCAGGTGAGAACGCCTCAGCTCGGGCAGCAGGGGGCGCAGTTTGGCGCCGTGGCAGCAGCAAACGATAACGGTCAGATTGCCTACGTAGGCTTTCGAGACATGAAGCTGGGGGAACGGGTCGAGGACTTCTACAACGGAATTGCAAAAACAACTGATGGAGGAAAGACCTGGTCGATCGTATTCAAAGAGTCGACCAAACCCGCGAGCAATCTGGAGGGTTCGTGGATTGAGCAGCGGGCCAACAGCAGCAACTTCGAAGGCAGCAAGAGCATCATCTTCGACGCGCCCGACGGCCTGGCCGTCGCGCCAGGACACCCTGAGGTTGTTTACGCCACAGATATGTTTCGCACCTACCGAACGCTGGACGGCGGCAAGACCTGGGCGCAGGTAAACTCCGTGCGCGTGGGCGATAATCGCTGGACCACCCGCGGACTCGACGTAACGACAAGCTACGGCGTGCAGTTCGATCCCTTCGACCCGAAGCACATCTTCATCGACTACACCGACATCGGAGCCTTTCAAAGTTACGACGGGGGCCAATCGTGGGAAACTGCGACCAACGGCGTTGAAGAAGAGTGGAGGAACACCACCTACTGGCTGGCCTTCGATCCGGATGTGAAGGGGCTGATGTGGGGCGCATTCAGCCTGGTTCACGATCTTCCCCACCCAAAGATGTGGCGTCACATGGATGCCACAGACTTCACGGGTGGCGTGGAGGTCTCCACCGACGGCGGCAAGCACTGGGCCGTGTCGATCGACGGAATGGATCAGACGGCCGTCACGCATATCCTCGTCGATCCGGTCAGCCCGGTTGGGTCGCGCTACCTCTATGCATGCGGATTCGGGAAGGGCGTTTACAAGTCAGTGGACAACGGTAAGACCTGGGAGCTGAAAAACCTCGGGATTCAGCAGCAAAACCCCTATGCGTGGCGGATCGTGCGCAGCTCGGACGGGGTGCTGTATCTGATTGTCGCGCGCAGCAACGAGGGACGATACGGGGATAAGGCGATCGCGGGGCTGGGCCAGGGAGTGGGCGATGGCGCGCTCTATCGATCGATCGATGAGGGAGAGCACTGGAGACAACTCCAGCTCCCGACGAACGTGAATGGGCCGATTGGCCTGGCGATCGACCCGCGTGACAGTAAGCGCATGTATCTGGCCGCATGGGGACAGGAACACGCCAACGTGGATTTGGGCGGGGGGGTGTATCTGACCACCGATGGCGGCCGCACGTGGACGGAGTCGTTTGGCGAGTCGCAGCACGTGTACGACCTAACCATCGACCCGAAGTCGCCGGACACGCTCTACATCGCAGGATTTGACGCGGGCGCGTGGAGGTCAACCGACGCTGGGGCGCATTGGCAGCGGATCCAGGGCTACAACTTCAAATGGGGGCATCGCGTAATCGTTGACCCGCAGGACCCGTCGCAGATCTACATCACGACCTTCGGCGGCAGCGTGTGGCACGGTCCAGCAGTCGGCGACCCCAAGGCAACCGAGGACATCATGACGCCGGTGCCCGTGGCGCACTAGAATTGCGGCCGAACGAGATAGCGGCCTTTTCTCGCTGTCAGAGTGCGGCCCCCCGGTCCTTCGCGCTTCATCGTGCCGACCATACCTCTTAAGGAGCAAGATGAAACTTCTTCTCTGTTGTCTGATTATCATTGTGATAACTGGATGCTGCGGGTCCTATCAGCGTTTCGTATCGGTCGAGGTAGGCATCGCGCTGGACACAAAAACTGGCCGGTACTGCAATCCCGCGGCCAACAGCCCAAATGCACTGACGCTTTGTTTCGACCTCTACAAGGGAAGTAAATGACCACGCAAGACTTGGTTCATTGTAGTGGGAGAAATGGCCTTCTAATCTCAGGTGTACAAAAAAGAATAGGGGCATTCTAATGTCTGAGATTCTTGTTGATCGAAACCTTCTCCGTCGTTTGCTCACAGATTATTTTGATATTCAAATCCGAGATCGCGCCTCGCGCGCTCTGTTAAGCCGGGGGACAATCCGAAATCCCGACGTCGGGCTGCAATATGGTCGCGGATTACAAGAGGAGGTAGCTCGACAGCAAGAACAAGGCGCCGGCTTTCGGAGTCAATTGCTAAAGAGGCTGGATGAGCAAGATGACGAAGCCTTTAGCCGATTGCTATCCCATTTGCCTTTGCCGGATTAGCCAAATTACCGAAGGGCATGCTGGAAGGCACATTCACGGAGCCCGACGGCTGGGACCCAATGATTCTGATGTCACCATTTAGTTCACCTTGCGCC
The DNA here is from genome assembly GCA_963783065.1 of uncultured Acidobacteriaceae bacterium. Taxonomy (GTDB): domain Bacteria; phylum Acidobacteriota; class Terriglobia; order Terriglobales; family Acidobacteriaceae; genus Telmatobacter. The sequence continues at coordinate 633,348 of CAWAMG010000001.1, forward strand.
TTCGCGCCTTCGCAAACACTTCGTTTGCTGCCTGAACCAAGGGATTATCCTTTCCATCCAGAATGTAATGCACTCCTTCCGCGCCTGCGCCAAGGCCGTGCTTCTTCGCCAGCCTGCGGATCTTCGTTTCATAGGCATTTTCAGCGATCCGCTTCTTCCTGTCGGCGTCCGACTCCCCATCGACTTTGGGACGCGGCTTCATCATCGAGTCAATCATCTCGGCGATCGTTTCGCGCTTTGGAATCGTGTCTCGAGCAGCCATGGCTCAATTCTAAGCTCTGCCCTCGTTGGGCCCAATCCCTACCGCGGCAACGCAAAGGCCACATATGCCCCGCCCTGCGGCCCTTTAGCATCGCGAGCCCCGCTTGCGGCGATGACCACATACTGACGCCCACCGACCATATAAGTCGCGGGAGTAGCAACGCCGGAGTAGGGCAGCTGCGACTCCCACAGAAGCTTGCCTGTTCGGCTGTCAAAGGCGCGGAACTTGTGGTCGTAGATGGTTGCGCCGATAAAGATAACTCCGCCCGCTGTAACGATGGGGCCGCCGTAGTTCTCCGAGCCGGTATTCGTGAGGCCATTCCTGGCCAACTCAGGAAATTCGCCGAGGGGAATCTGCCACACATACTTGCCCGTGGTGAGGTCGATGGCGCTGAGCGTACCCCATGGCGGAGCAATGGCTGGATAGCCGTCGGGGTCGAGAAATTTGCGATAGCCGGTGAAAGTATATGCATCCGCAGGCTCACTCTCTTCGATCGCGTGCATTGCGTGGTCGTCGACGCCAAGAAACGCAAGCAGCGCGTCGAGATCGGGGCCAACGAAATCGGGTTTGCCCGGCATCTTGCCCTTGCCCTTGTGAATGATGTCAGTGACCTGCGCAACTGAGAGCCTGTTCCCTACCCCGAGGACCATGGGTATGGCCGGCGGCACGCCTTGCTGTTGTTGCCCGTGGCATGCTGCGCAGCGCTGGCGATAAACGGCCGCGCCGGGCGCATTTGCCGGGATCTGTGAGGCCATCTTCGCGGCGGCAACTGGTGCGAGTTCCTTACTCGTCGCATTGGGGCTGGCCGAACCGGGATTCGCCGGGCTGGCATTCGCCGCGTTGGCATCGGTCCGAAGGAAGTCAAGGAGGGCGGCCAAGTGCGCATCGTCGATGTTCGGAAAGGACGGCATGCGGCCTTTGCCGTGCTGAATGTTGTCCGCGATCTTGTCCGGAGCAAGGCGCTTCGCAACGTCGACCAGAGATGGGAATGCAGGCGGCTGTCCGGCTCGCTCAGTGCCGTGGCACATAGCGCACTGGCTCTGGTAAACGAGCGCTCCCGGGCTGCCGGAGTGCTTTGCCGGGATCAGGCCGCCCGTCCAGGCCATTTCGTTCGCGTTGACGTAGAGGATGTTGGTGCGCGGGTCGATGGCCGGGCCGCCCCACTCGCCGCCGCCATCAAATCCCGGGAATACAACGGTCTGACTGCCCACAGCAAATGGGAGAAACTGACCATCGCTGCGAAGGGTCTCGGAACTCCTTCACCGCCCAGGCGTGTGCCTCGGGCGTGCGTGTGGTGAGCATGTCTTCGGTGAGGCGCTGGCGGGCAAAGGGCTCAGGCGCAACCGGCAGGGGTTGCATGGTTGCGAGGCAGCTTCGCCGGGGACGGTGCTGGCCGGATAGCGGCGTTCCGCAATCGGGAAGAGCGGCTTGCCGGTCTCGCGTTCGAAGACGTAGATGTGCCCCTGCTTGCTGGTTTGCGCTAGCGCATCCACCGTTTTGCCGCTCGCGCCTGAAGGTAAAGAGCGCGGGCGGCGAAGAAAAATCGCGATCCCAGATGTCGTGGTGCACGCCCTGAAAGTGCCAGAGGCGTTTGCCTGTGGCTGCGTCGAGAGCCAGCTCGCAGTCGGCGTAGAGATCGTTGCCCATTCGGTCGCCGCCGTAGAAGTCGAAGACGGCCGAGCCGGTGGGAACGAAGACAATGCCTCGCGCGGCGTCGAGGGTCATGCCGGCCCAGTTGTTGGCTGCGCCGGCGGTCTTCCAGGCGTCGGCCGGCCAGGTCTCGTAGCCGGGCTCACCGGGACGCGGGATGGTGTGGAAGATCCAGACCAGTCTTGCCGGTGCGCACATCGAAGGCGCGTACGTCTCCAGGCGGGGCGGGGTGCGTCTCAGGGTTGCGGCCTCCGACGATAATCAGGTCCTTGTAGATGATTCCCGGCGTGGTGAGGACGATCGACTGCTCCTGCCAGGGCTCGCGCAGGTCCTTGCGCAGGTCGATGCGGCCATTTTCGCCAAAACTCGGAATCGGTTTGCCGGTGGCGGGATCGAGGCAATAGAGATAGTTCATGATGCCGGCAAAGAGCCGGGCTTCTCCGCCGCCGGTCCACCAGGCGAATCCCGCGCGCCGGCTGCGTGCCCCCGACGCCTGAGTCGAACTTCCACTTGAGCTGCCCGTGGCGGCGTCGAGAGCAATCACTTTCTGCGTGGGGGTGAACGCGAAGAGCGTGCTGTTGACGATGAGCGGATTGGTCTGAATGCCGCCCTTTTCGCCCGTGTCGAAGACCCAGGCCTGCGCCAAATGTTTTACGTTGCCGCGGTGAATCTGGCTGAGGGGCGAGTAGTGGTCGCCGTCGATGCCGCCGTTATAGGCGGACCAGTCGACGTTTTTGGGGACGACTCCGCCCTGACCAGATTTGGCATGAGCGGCTTTGCTTTGGGCGAAGCATGCGGCCGCGAAGAGCAGGAGGAGCGCCGAAGCGATCTGCGCGATACGGAGGACTTTCATCACTTCAGAATCCTAGCGCATCTCGGCAGAGCTTCGACTCAAACGCGCCTGTGCGTTGAGCTCAGCCTCTCTTCGCCGCCAAAAACCGCTCCATGAACTTGGTGTCGAACTTGCCGCTGCGGAAGTCCTCGTCGGCAAAGATCTCCTGGTGCAGCGAGATCGAAGTATCAATTCCCTGCACGATGAACTGCCCGAGCGCGCGCTCCATTTTGGCAATGGCTTCGGCGCGGTCTACGCCATGGACGATGAGCTTGGCGATCAGCGAATCGTAGTAGGGCGGGACGACGCCCTCGGCATACTGCGCAGTATCCACTCGCACTCCGTTGCCGCCGGGCACGTTGAAGGCGGTGATCTTGCCGGCAGAGGGGGTGAACTTTTGTGGGTGCTCGGCATTGATGCGGCACTCGATGGCGTGGCCGCGAATCTCGAGACTTGGGTGGCAGAATCGATTCGAGCTTTTCGCCTGCAGCGATGCGCAACTGCGCCTTGACCAGGTCGATGCCGGTGATGGCTTCGGTGACTGGGTGCTCAACCTGGATGCGCGTATTCATCTCAATGAAGTAGAGCTGGCCGTCGGTGTCCATGAGGAACTCAACCGTACCTGCGTTCTGGTAGCCGATTTCTGCGAGGCAGCGGCAGAGCGTATTGCCAATCTCCTCGCGCATCTTCGGCGTCACCTGGAGCGAAGGCGCCTCTTCAATCAGCTTCTGATGGCGGCGCTGAATGGAGCACTCGCGCTCGAAGAGGGAAACCACTTTGCCGTGCTCGTCGGCCAGGATCTGGAACTCAATGTGGCGCGGCTGCTCAATGAACTTCTCCATGTAGAGCTCGCCGTTGCCGAAGGCGTTTGCTGCTTCAGTTGACGCCGCGTGGTAAAGATTGGGCAGTTCTTCAGCGGTGCGAACGATGCGCATGCCGCGCCCACCGCCGCCGGCCTTGGCCTTCAGGATGACCGGGTAGCCAACTTCCTTTGCCCACTTGAGCGCCTCGTCTTCCGAGGCGATGACGCCGTCTGATCCGGGGAGGATCGGCACTCTTGGCCTTCTTCATCGCCTGGCGTGCTTTTTCCTTTTCGCCCATCAGGCGCGTAACTTCGGGCGGAGGTCCGATGAACTTGATATTTGAAGCGCGGCAGACCTCGGCGAAGTTGGCGTTCTCGCTGAGCAGGCCGTAGCCGGGATGAATAGCGTCGACATCTGCAATCTCGGCTGCGGAGATAACGGCAGGGACATTCAGATAGCTGTCCGCAGGGCGCGGCGGGCCGATGCAGATGGCCTCGTCGGCAAACTTGACATGAAGGGAGTTGCGGTCGGCTTCGCTGTAAACGGCCACCGTGCGGATGCCGAGTTCCCGGCAGGCATTGATGACGCGGAGCGCGATTTCACCGCGATTGGCAATCAGAACCTTACGAAACATGCATAACCTTTAAGCGGCGTGAGCGGGGTTGGCGGAACTGTCCGTGTTTGTCGAGTTGCCGATCGAGTGAATACGACCTCCACCCGCCAGCTTCGAACGGCCGAACCGCTCAAATGTTCCCTACGCCGTACGCACAGAAAACAGGGGCTGCCCAAACTCGATGGGCTGGCCGTTGGATACAAGACACTTCACAATTTCGCCTGCAGCGTCGGACTCAATCTCATTCATCAGCTTCATGGCTTCGACGATGCAGATAACCTGGCCCTTCTCCACGCGCTCGCCGGGCGAGACGAAGGGCGCAGCGCCAGGCGAAGGCGAACCATAGTAACGTGCCGACAATGGGCGATTTGACTACGTGCAATCCGGCATCTGGATCTGCAGCAGGCTCCGCGGCAGGCTGCTGCCGGAAGCCGCCGCAGCGCCCGCTCGCAGAACCTGCTGGGCGGGCCGCGGCCACAAGCTGGGCAAGGTCGCCGAATCGCGCGCCGGAACCCTCGGGCTGCTCTGAATTTGAGCCGGATCTTCAGGCCGCCGCGGTCCACTTCAAACTCGGCTACCTGATGTTCCTTGAGGAACTCAATCAGTTGTTTCAGATCTTCAATATCTTCCTGTTTCATTCGTTCCTTTTTTCAGTTACTCGCAGCGCATTCCGATCTGAAGGCCGGCGCTGTCCTTGTTCAAAGTTGAATCAGGGCCTTGGGTGCTGGCGTCAGCACCTGGCCGCCGGTTCGTGTAACTGCCACCATATCCTCAATGCGAATGCCAAACTGGCCTGCCAGGTAAACCCCCGGCTCAATCGTCACAACCATGCCCGGAAGCAGCCTGGTTGTCTGTCCCGTTCCAATCCGTGGCGGCTCGTGAATCTCCAGACCGACGCCGTGGCCACTGGAGTGGGTAAAAGCTTCTGCCAATCCCGCCTTTCGCAATACGCTGCGGGCTGCTTCATCCACATCCCCGCAGCGTGCTCCTCCGCGCACGGCCCCTACTCCCAGCTTCCTGCGCTTCAAGCACTGCCTCATAGGCTTCCCGCTCTTTTGCGGTGGGATGCCCCAGGTAGACGGTGCGGGTCATGTCGCTCAAGTAACCCTTGTGGATTATACCGAAGTCGAGGGTCAGAAAGCCCTTGCGGGGCAGGAGTGCGGCGGTAGCGCGACCGTGCGGCAGCGCCGATCGCTCGCCGGAGGCGACGATGGTCTCGAATGACATTCCTTCCGCGCCGCGTTGACGGGCCTTATACTCCAGCTCGGCGGCAACGTCGATCTCGCGCAGGCCGGGCCGGATGATGCTTAGAATGTGCTCGAAGAGCCGGCAGCCTATCCAGTGCTGCCTCTGAGATGAGCGGCCAGTTCGTCTTCATCCTTGACCATGCGCAGCGGCTGAACGAGGGGCTCGGGCAAGTTCCCGCAGAAAGCTTCTTCGCAGGCGAGCAGGCAGCGAGGCCCTCCAGCGGTTGAGTTCGGCCACGGTGGTCGAGCTCGGGTCAAAGGCCGCAGTCTCGACGCCAGGCTGGTGCGGAGCCACTCGAGGCCTGCGACTGCGGGTGGCCCAGTGACGATCCCAACACTTGCGCCGCGCACTTCTTCGGCGGCCTGCGTGGTGTAGCGTCCGTCGGTGAACAGGCGCGCGTGCCTGCGCGTGACGGCAAGTGCGGCGCTCGATCCCGTAAAGCCGCAAAGATAGCGCAGGTCGGGAAGATGGGTGACGAGCAGGCCGGAAAGGCCGGCTTTCGTCATGCGGCGGCGCAACAGGCCGATGCGGCGAGGATGGTTCACCGGATGAGGATAACAGGGCAGCTCACGAAGCGATGGTCAAGCGTGGCTGTCCGGTGGCCGATCCCGCGTTCCGTGCTCTTACATCGCCGGCCGGACGGGCTTCTTCTGGTGCGGGTCGAGTTCGGCATCGGCGGCATGAATATCGGACTGGCGGTCCATCCACTCGTCGAGGCGGGAGCGCTTGAAGCGCCAGCGATTGCCCAGCTTGAAGGCGGGCACAAAGCCCTCTGAAGCGTATTTGTAGAGCGTGTCGGGCGAGATGCCAAGATAGTCCGAGGCCTGGCGAATGTCCATCACCTCGCGCACCTCAGGAACCAGCAGATTCGAACGGGCGGCGGCATTGCGCATTTTGGGCCTCCAGGAGGCAGACGTGCCTCGGGTCGGAATTCCGGCAAATCTGCCGGTGTTCTTGTATATATCGCGGTTTCGCCTGTGAATTCAAGGAATTTCAGGCAGTTACCGGAAATTAACGTGCTTTCGGGAAGCGTCTGCCTGACCGGTGAGGTAGGCCACCGGCTGGAAATCCAGCCGCTTGTGGCCGCAGGCTGGGAAGCCCCAAGCGCTGGGGGCGTTACGACGGATGGTGCGAGGAGAGGAATGGGCCCGCCAACGCCGGGCAATCGGATGAAGCGTGGGTACGGATCAGGCGGCTTCAGAACGGGCGGTCGAGGGAGCCCAGTACGAATCACCTAAACTTGCGCCACCAGGCGGTCTTCTCAAGGCCCAGGAAGTGAGTTTTCTCGCCGCGGGAGAGGTAAAACTCGAGGACATCGTCCTTGTGGAAGACGCTGCATTCGGGCCAACTGGAGTCTTTCCGGAGGTTGGCCGCTCCATTGAGATTATCGATCGGAGTGATGTCATCGAGTGTGCACTCAATCACCGGTTGCGCCTTGAGGGAAAACGTGGTGCCTGCCGGAGGGTCCGTGGGCACCTGGTTTGCGATCCTGGTAAGCACCAGGATCGTCACAAAGGCGGCTACACTGATCGCGATCTTCTTCACCTGCGGAGTTCACCGCCGAGGAGAGGAGGCGGTCCGCGACATTACAACAACAGAAGGCGGGTGGGATCACCGGTCCAATCCGAGCTCCTTGCCCAGGCGGCTTCTCTCTCCTGGAACGAGCGTAGGCCGGTAGCGGGCGCAGCTCAATCGATCCCATTGTCTTTGCAGAGGCGAATGGGATGAACGGTCCCAGAAGGGGCCAGAAGGGGCCAGAGTTCGTTTTTTGGCTTGATCTAGAAGCCGGTCAGGGGCTCAGTTTTGGTCGTCGCGGCGATGGAGCGTAGGCTGGTCGTCGCCGCCAGAGGTGTCAGACGGTGTAGATGCACCGGCTGTTCCAGTGGCGTCGCCGGTGGAGGTGCCTGCACGGCGCAGCGATGGCTTCTTCGTATCCTTGGAGTCGTTCAGGCGGCGCTTGTTCTCGATGCGAGCCAGGCGAGCCTTGACGTCGTCGAACTCCGAGGTGGTCACCGTGTACTCATCGCGCGCGGGGAGAATCTGCGCAATCTCTTCCTGCGAGTGGAGGATGCGGTCCGGCGTTTGCGGATGGTCGCTAAAGGCCTTGGCGATCAGACCGGGCTTGCGCTTTTCCAGCGCCTGGATCTTCTCAAAGAACGCAATGAAAGCCTGCGGATCGTAGCCGGCGCGATACATGTACTGCACGCCCAGGTAGTCGGCCTGGGACTCGAACTCGCGCGAGAACTTGAGGAAGGTCATTGGAATACCAATTTGAGCCGCTTCGTAGATGCCGTAACCGGTCCATCCACCAATGAAGATCAGCGGGATCATCCCGATCTGCGCATAGTTTGAGCGTGTCATCTCGCGGGCAATGTGGTGCGCGCAAACGTGAGCGGTCTCATGTGCCATTACGCCAGCCAGTTCAGCCTCTTCGTCGGCGTTGAGGATCAGGCCGGAGTTGACATAGAAGAAGCCTCCTGGCAGAGCCATGGCGTTGATCTCGTCGGAGTCGATGACCTTGATGGTGAACGGGACCTTGCAATCAGAGTTCTTGACGATGTTCTGGCCGATGCGGTTAACGTATTCCACCACCACCGGGTCAGTAATCAGCTTGGTGCTCTTTTCAAGCTCGGTGGCGTACATCTTGCCCATCTTGATCTCGAAGTCAACCGAGTACCAGTTGCCAATTCCTCGTGCACCAATGTCGCGGTTCCCCACCGCGTTCACGTCCTGGATGCTGCCGGGTTTTACGTTGATCTTCTGGCTTCCGACCTCAACCACCTTGTCGGGGTTAACGGCTGTGGCAGGGGCTGCAACGTCGCCTTCGACGGGGGTTGTGCCGGGAGCCGGCTTGCCGTCTTTCGAGTTGTCTTTGGAGTCGGACTTGGCGGGAGCGTCGCCGCTTACCGGGGCAGCGCCTGGGGTGGAACCCTGGCCGGCAGAAGGCGTGGACTGGGCCGGGGACTGGGCTCCGGTCTGGCCTGTCGGCTGGCTCGCCGCCGGCTGCGCGGGGGCCTGCTGGTCGCCCGCAACGGGTGAAGTTCCGGGTGCAGGTGCGCCCGCTTGCGAACGGTCCTGGGCGGAAGCCGGTGCCGAACTGGAGGGGGTCGATTGGCCAAGCGCCCAGCCCGTGAGGGCCATTGCAAGAACGCCCAGCGCGAAAGTTCTCAATCTCATTTGTCCTGCTCGCATCTTTCCGCCTCCCGACCAGCGCCTGGACTGACACCACCAGACAGCCCGCACCGCTCCGCCTAGTTAGACGTTAGTATCCCCCTGTTTGGCAACGGAAGGAAAGAAGATTCCGGATTTGAGGGCAGGTGTATTGTTCCGGCTGGTTCGTATTCCCGCTTTCCCGCCGTCTAGTGACGCGTGCGGGGTTGCGGCTGGATTTAGCGGCAGGACAGGCACTCGAGCAGGCCTGCGGTCCACTTTTGAACCACCCTGCCTTCTGAAGTAAAGTGGATTGCACGTGGAACAAGCGGTACCAAGAGCGCCCGAGCAGACAGCAGCAACCATTAGAGCGATAGTGAAAAGACCAGCAGCACCAACAGCATCGGGGAGACCTACGTGCGCCGGATAACCCTCGCGATTGCAGCCTTGGCCGCCGTAACCGCCCTCTCGCTTGCAGCTCAGCCGCCAAGCCCGGCTTCGCCCCAGACCCCGAAAGAGCGTCAGGCTCCGGCTGCGGCGCAGACCCAGCCTGCGCCCAAAACCGGGGAAACTCATGTCGATGTCGGCTTTGGCCCGACTTACGGGCACCATAAGACCGCGCAAATCCAACCGCCGGCCGAAGTGATCTTCGACGCTACCCGCCTCGGTCCGCCGCTCTTGCTTGAAAAGGGCTGGCGGGTGGGCGTTACGACCGACTCTGCCGCTGCACGACCCGATTTTGACGACTCAAAGTGGGCTGTTCGGGACGCCGACGAGGCCTTTGGAGATGTCGAGGAAGACCGCCATGCTGGCGATCACTCCGAAGATGACGACGACATCAAGCCGGGAAGCTTCAAACCGGACTCCGGCCCGCGAAAGTACGCCTGGTTTCGCCTCCACATCAAGCTTCCGGAGCATCATGGCCCGGTCTACCTGCTCGTGGAATTGCCCACCTCACAGAGTACGGCGATAAATATCACCTCATCGGGACCCGGCTTCGATGTTTTCGCCAACGGCAACGAGATTCACCCGGAGGGTCCGCACGCGGACACCCCCGAACACTACCAGCCGATTTCGCGGCTCTACAACCTGAAGGTGCCTGCCGACGAGACCAACCTGACTCTGGTGACCCGGACCGACTACCGGCCATTCGGCTACCACGCATATACCTCGTTCTTTGCTAACCGAAAATTCCGGCTTGGCAATCCCGATGAGCTCGACCGCGCGCTCGAGTTATGGAATGTTCATGGACTTTTTGAACGGCTGCCGCGCATCGTGATCTCCATCCTCCTGCTGGTGCTGGCGATGTTTCTTTTTGCGCTCTATTTCACGCAGAAGGGACACCCTGAATACCTTTGGTTGGGGCTGCATGAGCTGGTGATGGCGCCGCTGGCGTTCATCGAGCTTGCCGGAAGCTCAGCGCATCTCGACAGTCTCTGGTACGTAGCGATCTACTTCCAGTTATTTCTCATCTCCGCCTATCTTTACTTCGAATTCCTCATCGCGTTTCTCAGTCTGCGGCGTCGCTGGTACATCTGGTTTTTGCGTTATTCTTCGCCGGTTCTGCTTGCCGCGGCTCCAACGGTATTGCTGGTGGGGCATAGCACGTGGATCTGGATTCTGCTGGTGGCGGTAGGACTATTCAGCCTGCTGTGGGTCATGGTGTGGACCATCTTCGTCTTCCTCACTTTGATTGTGGCTACGGTGCGGCGCAACTTCGAGGCAGGGCTGCTGCTGATTCCGCTCGTTCTGAGCCTGGTGGGCATGATCGAGCCGATCATCATTGCTGCGATCACATCCATGGGTCACGAGAATTATCGTTCGCCGTTGACGCTTCAGGCAGGGCCGGTTCCGATCCATTTTGCTGCAATTGCCGATTTTGTGGGCATCCTCGTGATCGTGCTGATCATCTTTGTGCGATTCCTGCGCATCAACCGCGACCAGGAGCGGGCTTCAAGCGAGCTGGCGGCTGCCCGCAGCGTGCAAGAGCTGATGATCCCGCACGAGAACATCAACACGCCGGGGTTTGAAGTGGAGTCCATCTACACACCGGCAAACGAAGTGGGCGGCGACTTCTTCCACGTGCAGTCGACTGGCGATGGCGGGCTGCTGGTGGTGCTGGGTGACGTTGCGGGCAAGGGCCTGCGCGCAGCGATGAACGTCTCCATGCTCATGGGAGCGCTGCGGCGGACGGTCGACCACAGCCCGGCGCGGATTCTGGAGTCGCTCAACCGCGTGCTCGTGGGTGGCGACAGCTTTACCACCTGCCAGGCGGTTTGGTTCAAGGGCGATGGCGAGGTAGTCATGGCAAACGCCGGCCACCTGCCTCCCTACTTGAACAGCCAGGAAGTGGCGCTGCCGGGAGGATTGCCGCTCGGTTTCATCCCCGAGGTGACATACGAAGAAGTGCATGTTTATCTTCATCCGGGCGACCGTCTGCTGCTGATGTCAGATGGGGTGGTGGAAGCGCGCTCGGGCTCCGGTGAGCTGTTCGGCTTCGATCGAGTGCACAACCTTTCGGGCCAATCTGCCTTCTACATCGCGGATGCGGCGAAGGCCTTCGGCCAGGAAGATGACATAACTGTGCTGACGGTGCGGCGGCTCGCCCAGGCGATGGCTGCATGAACCGCGCCAGGATTGAGACGGAAATTCAACCCAGAACATCTTGATTCTGTTCAGAATCCTGCCGATGACAAAACTCAGCAGGAGTGAGCTCGACCTGCGCCCTGGAGAAGCGACGCATGGTTAGGCTCTTTGAGTTGTGTCTAAGCTGGTTCGGCAACCTCCCTTTGAAGGCGAAGCTGTATATCTCGTTCGGATGGATGTGCCTGTTCACAGCCATCCTGGCGGCTGTCTGCGTGGGAGGGCTCGTCCGGATCAAGCAGATTGCCGACCAACAGGCCATTTCCGTGGCTACCACGACGCATGCGGCGGATGCGGTAAACAAAAGCCGGACAGCGACCCTAGCAGATGCCGCGGAGAAGACGACCTCAGGCTTCCTGAGGCTCGTTTTGGGCCTGACCGGCCTTATTCTGCTGGTTGATTGCGCGATGGCGTGGCGGCTGGCGCATATCATCAGTCACCCGATTCTGAACGCTTGCAAAGTACTGGAAGCTCTCTCGCACCGCGACCTGACGGTGCAGGCGACGATTGAGTCAACGGACGAAGTAGGCCAAATGGGACTGGCGCTGAACCGGACGATTGCCTCGCTCCATGGCGTTTTGGCCGATCTCACAGAGGCCTCGGCGGCGCTCGAGTCGCTGGCTGCGGAGCTTTCAGAGGCAGCCGTGAATAATTCGACGAAGTGCCAGGAACAGCGGGATCTTGCGCAAAAAGTTCTAATGGCCACGCGTCAGGCGAGCGCCAATGAGACGAAGATTGTGAGCAACTCTGAAGAGACCTCAAAAGCGAGTCGAGAATCGTCGGAGACCGCGGCGCGCGGACGCGAGGCAATGTCGCGGGCAAACGAGACGATGAGCCAGATTGCCTCTTCATCGACGACAATCGGAGATCTGATGATCCGCCTGGATAGCCGCGCACAGGAGATTGGAAAGGTCATCACTTCAATTCGCGAAATCTCTGAAAACACCAACCTGCTGGCGCTGAACGCCGCGATTGAAGCTGCGCGCGCAGGCGAACAGGGGCGTGGATTTGCTGTAGTTACGGGCGAAGTGCGGCGGCTGGCGGAGCACACGCGGACCGCAACGGAAGAGATTGCGGGTATGGTTACCAGCATCCAGCAGGAAACGGCAAGCACGACTTGCGCGATCAAAGCCAGCCAGGCCAGCATTGAGGATGGACGTTTGAGGACCGAGGAGGCCGATCAGCTTCTTGAGCTGGTGATTGAGCGCGCCGACCAGACAGCTTCGCTCGCCGTTGAAACTACACGCTCGGCCACCGAGCACTCAACGACAAGCGGAGAGATCGCCGCCGACGCAGCTGAAGTGGCTGAGCTTGCAGTAGGTTCGCTGATCTGCTCCGCCGGAGTCGCATCGAGCATGAAGGACGTTCGGTTAGCCGCCAAAAGGCTGAGCGATGTTGTGTGCCAGTTCAGGCTCTGAGTATGATGCGGGGATGGGGCTTCCCCCCGGGACCATTTCAAGGAGCTTATCAATGGCGCCAAGCCGCACCCGGCTTTCCCTGTCTCTGCTCGCACTCCTGAGCCTGACCACAACGTTCGCACACGCTGGAATACAGAGCGCAGGCGAATCCATCCAGGTCACGGTGGATGCCACCAAGACCCAGCAGAAGTTTCTCCGCACTCACCTGACGATGCCGGTGAAGGCCGGGGCTCTCACGCTCTATTACCCGAAATGGATTCCTGGCGAACACTCGCCGAGCGGACCGATCGCAGATCTGGCCGGCCTGAAGTTTGAAGGCGGCGGGAAGATAATCCCGTGGAAGCGCGACCTGCTCGACGTGTTCACATTCCATTTGGAGATTCCGCCTGGCGTGAGCGAACTCGAAGCGACGTACGATTACATCGAGCCGGAGGGCGAGTCGGCGACCGACAAGCTGACGGTTCTCGAATGGAACGCGGTGCTGCTTTACCCGGCAGATACTCCAGCCGAACAACTGAACTACGAAGCGACTCTGTTGCTGCCGGAAGGATGGAAGTTCGGTACTTCCCTTCCCATCGCCAGCGCGGCCGGCAACAAGATCGCATTCAAGCCCATCTCACTCGACCTGCTGGTCGATTCACCGGTGATTGCCGGGGAGTTCTATCGCGCCATTGACATTACGCCCGCAGGCGAGCCGATTCACCATGAACTCGATCTCGTAGCCGACAGCGAAGCAGCCCTCGCCATCAGCCCCGAGACCGAGAAGGGAATGACCAACCTGGTGGCTGAGTCGGGCAAGCTTTTCGGCGCGCGACACTACCGCGACTACCACTTCCTGCTGACTCTGAGCGATCATGTGGCGCACTTCGGCCTTGAGCACCATGAGTCAAACGACAGCCGGCTGCCGGAGCGCGTGCTGCTCGGACCCGGGGCAGGCTATCTGGTTGGGGGCCTGCTTTCGCATGAGTTTATGCACTCGTGGAACGGGAAGTTCCGCCGCCCCGCCGACCTCACTGCTCCGTACTATGAGCAGCCGGAGGAGACTGACCTGTTGTGGTGCTACGAAGGGCTGACGGACTACCTCGGCCCCCTGCTGGCCGCCCGCAGCGGCTTGTGGACCAATGAGCAATACCACGACTACATGGCGAGCATTGCGGCTGCGCTAGGACCGGGGCGGCCGGGCCGAACCTGGAGACCCTTGCTCGATACTGCCATCGCGGAACCGGGACAAGGCCCTTCTCGCGGTCCAACCGGCTGGTTCAACTGGCGGCGGGGGGTCGATTACTACGATGAGGGCGACCTGATTTGGCTCGAGGTGGCCACCATCATCCATCATGAAACCGGCGGCAAGAAATCGATCGATGATTTCACTCAGGCCTTCCACGGCGGCCCGAACAACGGCCCCGAGGTGAAGACCTACACATTTGATGCAACTGATGACCGCCCTGAACGCGATTGCGCCCTACGACTGGGCGGCATTTTTCCGCAGCCCGCCTGGATTCAACTTCCGCGGAAGCGCCTGTGGGCGGCATCGAGAATAGCGGATGGAAGGTTATCTACAATGACAAGCCGCTGAAGCTGGAGGGGCGGCGCAACAACTTCAGCCAACTCTACTCAATCGGGTTGCAGTTGAAAGAGGACGGGACTGTGATCGATTCCATTGTGGGCAGTCCAGCCTTCGAGGCCGGAATCTCTTCGAACATGAAGGTGATGGCCGTGAATGATCACGTCTACACGCCGGACGTGCTGTTGGATGCTATCAAGGCTTCTAAAGACAGCTCCCAACCCATCTCGCTTCTGGTTGAGTCCGACGACTATTTCCGGACCTTCCATGTGAACTACCACGGAGGCGAACGGATTCCCCATCTCGAGCGCGTCGAGCAGAAACCGGACTATCTCGACGAGCTGATCAAACCGCACGCGACCGCGAAGTAGTCCGTCCGTCGGAGCTGGCTTTCGAAACGGACGGAGAACTCAGCGCTCGTCACGCCTAAAAGCAACCGCCCCACCCTCTGCGAATGGGGCTTTTGCTGTTTGCAACCAACGGGAGCGGGCTGCCCCACCGCAGGTGGTCAGTCGTAGTATTCGAGGCCAAGGTGCGTGATCAAGTCCGCGCCCATGATGTGGCGCAGCGTGTTCTTCAGCTTCATCGACTGAATGAACAAATCGTGCTCGGGGTAGAGCCCTTCGGCGGTCTGCGGCGATTTGAGATAGAAGCTCAGCCACTCCTGAATGCCGATCGACTTGAGCGACGGGGTGCGCTTGGCAAGGTCGAGGAACAGCACCAGGTCGAGCGCAATGGGTGCGGCTAGGATCGAGTCACGGCAGAGGAAGTTCACCTTGAGCTGCATCGGGTAGCCGAGCCAGCCAAAGATGTCGATGTTGTCCCAGGCTTCCTTGTCGTCGCCGCGCGGCGGGTAATAGTTGATGCGGATCTTGTGGTAGATGTCCTTGTAGAGATCGGGATAAAGCTCGGGCTGGAAGATGTACTCGAGCGAGCCGAGCTTCGACTCTTCCTTGGTCTTGAACGACTGCGGATCGTCGAGCACTTCGCCGTCGCGATTGCCGAGGATGTTGGTGGAGAACCAGCCCGAGACGCCGATCATTCTCGCCTTGAAGGCCGGCGCGAGGACCGTCTTCATGAAGGTCTGGCCGGTCTTGAAGTCCTTGCCGCAGATGGGCGCGGAGTTCTTCTTCGAGAGCTCGATCAGAGCCGGCGTATCCACCGTGAGATTCGGCGCGCCGTTGGCGAAGGGCACGCCTTCGCTCAGCGCCGCATAAGCGTAAATCTGCGAGGGCGCGATGCCGATGTCGTCGGTCTCGAGACCCTTTTCAAACGCGGCGAGCGACTGATGCACGGCGGTAGGCTCGAGGAAGATCTCGGTTGATCCGGCACCAGATCATCACCACGCGATCGACAGTCTTCTTGAAGTTGCGAATATCGGCGATGACCTGGTCGGCCAGGTCGCGCTTGTTCTTGCCCTTCTTCACGTGCGTGCCGTGGAGCCGCTTGACGTAGTACTGGTCGAAAACGGCCGGCAGCGGCTTGATGGTTTCGAGGTAGGGCTTGAGCTTGGCCAGCGTCTCCTTGTCGAGAACGGCTGCGTGCGCGGCGGCTTCGTACACGTTGTCCTTGAAGATGTCCCAGCCGGTAAAGACGACGTCGTTCAAGTCGGCAAGCGGGACGAAGTCCTTGATCAGCGGCGACTTGTTGTCGGTGCGCTTGCCCAGGCGAATGGTGCCCATTTGCGTGAGCGATCCAATGGGTTTGGCCAGTCCGCGCCGCACGGCTTCAACGCCGGCAATCATCGTGGTGGCAACAGCGCCCAGGCCCACCACCATCACGCCCAGCTTGCCCTTCGCCGGCGCGACCTTGCTGGATGCTTTGCGCCCTCCAGCGCTCTTCTTCTTCGTTGCCATGTATTGATCCCTTTCCTTCGCTTGTTTCAACGGTTGAAGTCTTACCCGAAAATGGGAGCTGGATCTTCGCTGTGCAATCACCAAATCCAACCCCACGCTCCCCGCGATCCTGCCCGCACCAATGCGGTCATGACCTCAGGAGCTCTTTTGCCCTCGCGCCCTGATGACGTGGCTCCAGACAAACCAGACGACGCCCAGCGCCAGTGCCCGACCACGACCAGATGAAACCGATGAAACCACTCGTGCATTCGCGGGTCTGTATCCCACGCTGCCCCCAGCTTCATGCCAGCCCAGGCCAGGCAGAAGTACCAGATCAGCGAGCCCACCGTGGTGTAAATGTGAAAACGGAGACGCGACATCCTCGCGATGCCCGCGGGGAAAGCGACGTATGTCTGCACGATTGGCAGCATGCGGCCGATCAAAATCGTGATCGAACCGTAACGATCGAAAAAACCGCTCATGCGGTCCAGATCGTGATGGCTCATCAGCACCCATTTGCCGTACCGCTCGACCAATGGCCTGCCGCCCTTTGCGCCAATCCAATAAGCAATGGCGGAGCCGATATTGCAGCCAATTGTTCCGCATGATGGCCACAAGAATGAGGTTGAAACGGCCCTGATGGACCAGGTATCCGGAGAACGGCAGAATCACTTCCGACGGGATCGGGAATGCCGGATGAATTGAGAGCCAAAAGCGCGACGATGCCCTTGTATCCGCCAGCGCTGATGACGCTTTTGACCCACTCTCCGAGGAGCGCGATAAATTTTTCGATCATGCCTTAGCGAGTATAGCCGGTGCATTTTGTCATTGCTGTCGCGATGCTGCTGTTTGCCGCTCCCGAGCCGGCAAGTTCGCCTTCTATTCAAGGAATTCGCGCGATTTACGGTTTTCTTTAAAAGGTCTATATATCATAGTCACTATGGTATAAATGTCACAGGAAACCAGATGGCAAGAAAATACTCCATGCGCTGTTCGATTGCCAGCACACTCGACATCATCGGCGACCGCTGGACGATCCTCATCCTGCGCGACCTGTTCCTGCACCCGACACGGCGCTTTCAGGACTTTGAATCCAGCCTTCCCGGGCTCACCCCAAGCGTGCTATCGGCCCGCATCAAAGAACTAACCGCGCACGGCATCCTCACCAGCCGTCTCTATGCCGATCATCCGCCACGGCCGGAATACATGCTGACGCGTAAAGGCCGCGCGCTGAACCCGATTCTCATTGCCATGAAGGCCTGGGGGGAGCAGTACGCCGCCTTCGCTCCGGGAGCCGCAAGCCTGGAGAGCGATCTGCGCAACTGACCGCGGATGAGCTTTGTTAGGATGAAGCAGTCCGCAACGAGGTATGCTCCGTGCCCGAGTTCTCGCCAGTCCCCCTCACTCTTGAAGGCTCTGCTGTTCTCCACCAGTTCTTCCGCTTCGACTGGAAGGCCTGGCGGTCCTGCGCGGACGACGAACGTAAAAAGATTGCCGCCGATGCTGTCAGGGCACTCCAAAGTCTGGAGCGGCCAACCGCCGACGCGCCGGCCCATAGCGCCATATTCTCGCAGCTCGGGCACAAAGGCGACCTCATCTTTATCCACTTCCGCGAGAACTTTGAGCAGCTGAACCAGGTGGAGCTCGATCTGGCGCAACTGCCAATCTATGACTTCATTGAGCTGCGCCACTCGTATGTTTCAGTGGTCGAGCTGGGACTGTACGAGTCGAGCCGCAAGACCTGGGAGGCTGCGGCCGCCAAGGGACTGGAGCCAGGTTCGCCGGAGTTTCAGTCCGAGGTGAACGAGAGCATGAAGCGCGCCGCAACAGCGATGGCGCCCAGGCTCTTTCCAGCAATCCCCAATGCCAAATACATCTGCTTCTATCCGATGGATCGGCTGCGCGGCGAAGACAAGAACTGGTACTCGGTGCCCTTTGCCGAGCGCCAGCGAATGATGCACCTGCATGGCATGATCGGGCGCAAGTACGGCGACGTGGTAAAGCAGATTATCTCCGGTTCGATCGGCATGGACGATTGGGAGTGGGGCGTCACGCTCTTTTCCGAGGACCCGGTGGTCTTCAAGAAGCTAATCTACGAGATGCGATTCGACGAGGTGAGCGCGGTGTATGCGCTCTTCGGGCAGTTCTACCTCGGCATTCGGCTGCCGATCGAAAAGCTGCCGGATTGGTTGAGCGGCAAACTGCAGACAGCCCGGTGTTCAATCTGATGCAAAATCCGAAGCCTGAATAGAGTGCAAATCTCTGCGGAGATCTCCCAACATGGGCAGCAAGAAAGCGTCACAACTTGCCGATGCTCTCAACCACCAACTCGTCGTACGGTTTTCGAGTGCGTATGAACCGGGATGGGTTGACGGCTTCGTGTTGGACATTGGGCCAAAATTCTTCTTACTCGCGGTCATTGATGAATACCAGAAGCTCAACGGGTTTCATTGTTCGCGCATTTCAGAAATGCGCAGGCTGAAAGTGCCCGCACCGTACGCGGACTTTGTCGTTGCTGCACTCCGAAAACGAGGTCAGATCATTCGCAAGAAGCCGAACATCAACCTCTCTTGCCTACTTGAAGTTCTGCAAACGGCAAATCGGCTCTTTCCCCTCATCACAATTCATAGAGAAAAGACAAGACCCGGCATCTGCGAGATCGGGCGCGCAGTTTCCATAAATGAGGACCGCCTACTCCTGCACGAAATCGGTCCAGATGCAATTTGGGATGAGGAACTTACCTCAGTTCCGTTGCGCGAAATCACCCGCGTAGAGTTTGGGGGTGGCTACGAAGAAGCCCTTCAACTGGTCGGCGGAAAACCAAAGAGGATTAAGAGTCAATCCAAATGAGTCTGGTTAAAATATTGCTCAGCCAGTGCAGCAAGCCCAAAGGCTGGCACGGCCGAATTACTCTGCGGAATATGAACCGTGGCCATGCTGCGCTGACGGCATGGGGATTGAGTCATGTTTCGATCCAAAGCCGCGACACGATTCTCGATGTGGGTTGTGGTGGAGGGGTTACAGTAGCTCGCCTGGCCACTTTGGCGCCCGAGGGCAAGATCTATGGGATCGATTACTCAGCGGAGAGCGTTGCCGCGTCCCGCAAGGAGAACCAGGAGAAGAGAGCTCTTGGCCAGGTCGAGATCGTCCTGGGTTCCGTCTCGCATCTGCCCTTCCCCGACCGCATGTTCGATCTTGTCACCGCCGTGGAGACGCACTACTTCTGGCCTGACTTGATCGCTGATGTGCGAGAGGTTCAACGCGTATTGAAGCTTGGCGGAACGTTTATTCTCATTGCGGAAGCCTACAAAGGAGGCAAATACGATGAGAGGCTCAAGAAGCTGGACAAGTTGCGCGGAGATCTGAAATTTGCTCACTTGAGCATCGCCGAACACCGCGACCTGTTTTCAAAAACTGGCTTCTCCGATGTCCAGGTTTTTGAGGATTACGAGAGAGGCTGGGTGTGCGCCAGAGGCAGAAAACTACTTTAGCCGATTCCGCGAGGATCCCGATGCCCGCAAGCAGTCAGTCCAGGAAAACGAACCTCAAAAAAAGATCAGCGTCACCGGGCAAAGCTAATACGAAGCGCGGCGACCTCGCACCCGAGCGCATCGCCGGCATTCTCAGCGGCCTGGATGAAGCTTACCCCGAGGCTATCTGCGCGCTCATTCACACATCGCCGTGGGAGCTGCTCGTGGCGACCATCTTGTCGGCGCAATGCACGGACGTCCGCGTGAACATGGTCACGCCGGAGCTGTTTAGGCTATTTCCTACACCGGAGGCGTTGACTAAGGCAACTCTGGCGCGACTGGAAGCGTTGATTCGCACAACCGGGTTCTTCCGCAACAAGGCCAAGTCGATCAAAGGTGCTGCGCAAAAGGTTGTGGCGGACTTCGGGGGAAAAGTGCCGGAGACCCTGGAGGAGCTGATTACGATTCCCGGCGCCGCGCGCAAGACGGCGAACGTGGTGCTCGGTGTCTGCTTCGGCAAGGCCGAGGGTGTGGTGGTGGACACACACGTCTTTCGGATTGCACGGCGGCTCGGCCTTGCCAAAGGGGACACGCCACAAAAGGTTGAGCAGGAGTTGATGCGGGTTCTGCCGCAGGATCGCTGGATCGCGTTTTCGCATCAGCTAATCCACCATGGGCGCCAGGTTTGCTTTGCGCGCAAGCCACAATGCGATCGTTGCAACCTGGAGCAACTGTGCCACGCGAAGGACAAGACGTGGTCGAGCTAATCGCCGCGAATTCACCGCATCAACTCAGGTTTCAACAACGCCGTAGGGTTCCGTAGACGCGCTCGCCCGCGCTAAAATATACGGTTATGGGATTTCCGATTAAAGTGTGCGTTGTGTGCGGTGAGGAGTTTGAGTTGCGGCCCGGTAAACCAGGATTCGCGAACCGCTGCCCAACATGCAGCGAGCCGGAAGAAGAAGGCACAACCGCTGCAGGGGCTGATCCGCTGAGCGGGGATCGCGAGGCTGCCGCGGCCCGCCGAAAGGCCATGCGCGACATGCTCTATCGCAAGGAGAGTTGACCGGTATTCTGTCCGGAATCCCGCTCGGAAGCATCAGACTGCAGCAAAATACTCTGCCGCGGCTTCGACCAATCCAGGGATGTCGGAGACCTCGGCCTCTGCCGCTGGTTCCCAACCCTGCTCGCGAAGAGTCCTGCTCGTGATGGGCCCGATGGAAATGGCCGCAACTCCAGGGAACGGCCAGGCAAGCTCAGCAGCCGTGGCCGCTGCCTTCAGGTGCGTCACGCTCGTTGAACTCGTAAACGTCGCCGCATCCAGGCCGTCCGCCAGAGCCTGACGCAATTGATCGGCCGCCCCTGCCGGAATTCCGTTCCGATAGACATCCACGACATCGACCTGCGCTCCTGCCTCCCGCAAAGCAACCGGAATGACGTCGCGCGCAACAGCCGCGCGGGCGAGGAGGACGCGGGCACCAGAAATCTGGCCAACAAGCTCAGAAACCAAACTTTCGGCCACGTAAAGAACCGGTACAATAGTAACTTTCAGTCCTACTTCCGTTGCGACCTTGGCGGTTCCTTCCCCAATGGCAGCTACATTGAGCGACTCAGGCTGCCCCAGCGTCAGCCCAAGCTGATTCGCACGGTCTGCCAGAGATCGAACGGTGTTCGCGCTGGTCAAAATCAGCCAATCGTAGCTCGATATCCCCCGCAATGCAGCGTCAAGATCGTCAAAACTCTCCGGGGGCTGAATCTCGAGAACAGGAACCTCCACCGGAATCATTCCGACTTCGCGAAGTTTGTCGCTTAGCTTCCCGATCTGATGCGCCGCACGGGTGACCAGAATGCGGCGACCAGCGAGCGGACCCGAGTCAGCGGTCACCGCGAGGCTCCGCTTACGGCCTCAAGCAATGGCCCCGCTCCTGACTCAATGAGCTTTTCAGCTACTGTTCTCCCAAGTTCCACAGGATCGACTGAATCGAGTCGACCCTCCAGATAAACGCGGATAGCGGCCCCTGTCTCCGGAGCAGCGACAACGGCAAAGACTTCGATCGATCCCTCACTTGCCGGCCGGCAATGAACCCCGATAGGAACCTGGCAGCCGCCTCCGAGCGCGGCAAGGGCCGCACGCTCAACCGTGACCGCGAAGTGCGTGTCCTTATCGTCGAGAAACCGAAGCGCCTCCAGGGTAGCCGCATCATCCTTCCGGGCTTCGATTCCAAGCGATCCCTGCCCAGCCGCGGGGCAAAAGTCCTTCGGCTCAAGCCGTTCCCTGACCCACTCGGTTTTCTCGAGCCTGTCAAGACCGGCAGCGGCCAGCAGGATCGCATCCACCTGGCCCTCTGCAAGCTTGCGCAGTCGTGTGTCCACGTTGCCGCGAAACTCGACAGCTTCAATATCGGGCCGGACTGCCTTCAATTGTGCGCGGCGGCGCTGGCTGCTGGTGCCAACACGAGCGCCGGCAGGCAACTCCGAAAGGCTGTGGTACCGAACCGAGACAAGGACATCGCGCGGATCAACGCGCGGCGGGGTGGCCGCAAGGGCAAAGGGCTCGGGAAGCTCGGTGGGCAGGTCTTTGAGCGAGTGAACGGCCAGGTCGACGCGACCTTCGGCCAGCGCTTCTTCAATTTCCTTGGTGAACATGCCCTTCGAACCGACCTGGGCGAAGGTGACCTCCTGAAGGCGGTCGCCGGTGGTCTTGATGATCTCGATTTCGACCTCGTGGCCCGCGCCACGGAGCAGCCCCGCGATATGGTTCGCCTGCCATAGAGCAAGTTGAGATCCGCGGCTTCCGATGCGCAGCTTCATCGATGGCTCTCCACGCCTGCCCGCGTCACAACCTCGTTGGCAAGCTCGCTCGCTTTCTCGCTGGCTTGCGTTGTGGAACTGTTCGTGGTGGGTGCTGCCACTGAAGCTGCCGCGGAAGGCTCGGCGGCCGCCTCGAGCGTGCCACCGACCGCGATTTGCCATGCTTCGCAGAGCGCGTCAATGCGAACCTGGTTGTTTTCGCGCGCAGCCTGTTTAATGGCCTGCATGGGCGGGTGGAGGAGCTTGTTCACCAGCCCGCGCGTAATGGCCTCGACCGCGGCAAGTTGTTCCGCTGTCAAGCCCTCAAGACGCGATTGCAGCCTTTTCATTTCAGCTTGGCGGGTCTCTTCTGCCTGTTTCTGCATGGCTACAATCACGGGCGCAGCATTGAAGGTCCTTTGTTTCTGGTGGAAGCGTTCAACTTCCGCAGCGATGAGAGTCTCGGCGTCTCCTGCCTGCCGGCTGCGCTCTTCAAGATGCGCAGCAGCCACAGCCTGCAGGTCGTCGATGTCGTAGACGAAGATGCCCTCAAGCTTGCCCATGGCTGCATCCACGTCGCGCGGGACGGCGATGTCAATGAAGAACATGGGCCGATTTTTGCGGCGCTGCATGAACCGCTGCCCATGCTCCTTTCGGAAGATGGGGTGCGGAGCGCCAGTGGAGCTGATGACGATGTCGGCATCGACGGCCGCGTCGTACATCTCTTCGTAAGGGATCACTCTTCCCTTGAAAGTCTCGGCCATGCGCTCGGCACGCGCCTGGGTCCGGTTTGAAACAAGAATTGTTCCTGCTCCCTGTTGGACGAGATGGCGGGCAGCGAGTTCGCTCATCTTGCCCGCGCCCACCAGGAACACCGTCCGGCCTTGCAGGTTGCCGAATATCTTTTGCGCCAGTTCAACGGCGACCGATGCAATGGAAACTGAGTTGGAACCGATCTCGGTTTCGGAGCGGACCTTCTTTGCCGCGGCAAAGGCGCTCTGCAGCAGGTGTTCGAGCTGTCCGGCAACGGTGCCTGAAGCTCGCGCAACGGCAAATGCTTCCTTCACCTGCCCGAGAATCTGCGGCTCGCCCACCACCATCGAATCCAGACTGGCTGCAACACGGAAGAGGTGGCGGACAGCTCCCTGATCTCGCTGCTCGTAGATATGCGGGGCAAGCAGCTCGCGGTCGAGGCCGAACTGGTGATGCAGAAACTCGGCAATGTCGGTTTGAGGGCCGTCGACGGCTGCCAGCAGCTCCACGCGATTGCAGGTGGAGACGATCATGCACTCCTGTACGCCAGGTAGCTCCGCCAGCGCGCGAGTGGTCTCAGCCAACTCGTCGCGTGAGATCGCAATTTTCTCGCGCAGCTCAATGGGCGCCGTCTTGTAGTTGACTCCAACCAGGGTCAGGCTCATGGCGCACCGAACCCGTGGACGTGGCTGAAGAGGTTGGCGGTCCACACCACCATCATGACGATAAAGACGGCGCCGGAAAGATAGGCTGCCTTGCGCCCGCGAAGTCCGGCAGACCTGCGAACCAGGAGCAGCAGCACATAGATCGCCCAGCTCACAAAAGCCGCGATGATCTTTGGATCAAGAAAATAGGCCGCTCCGAGGGCTGTTTCCTGAGCAAGCACTGCGCCAATCACCAGCCCAACCGTCATGCAGGGAAAGCCAAACTCAAGCATGGACTCCGAGATGCGCTCAAGCGTGTCGAGGGGCGGAAGCCAGTCGAGCGGGGCCCACCGCGAATCGGAACCTGAGGCCATCCGAAGCCCGGGCTTGCTTTTGATGCGCCGCTCCTGAACCAAATAAAGAACCGAGGCCAGCAGGCTGAAGCCGAGGGCCGCGTAGGCCAACAGAAGAGCGGCAATGTGGGCAATCAACCAGTTTGTACGCACACCCTCCGAAGGAAACGCGTATCGGTCGGGTCCGAGAGCCGGCACAAAGACCATGAAAAAGGTGACCGGCAGGGCAAATAGGCCGAGGGGAATCGCGTCGTAAAGCCACCAGACCAGGAAGAAAAGCGCGGCTACCGTGAACCCCAGCAGCGACTCCACCTCGCGGAAGCCCATCGGGACCCAACGGTGGGCTTCGAGGAGCATCTCGGCCGCCGAAACAAAGTGAAATATGAAGGCCAGCCCGCCCAGATGGACGCACCATTGCCGCCATGGCCCGGCTCGGCGCGCAGGGTCGCTCGATAACACGGCGGGGAAGATGGTGACGCTCGCCGCCGCGTAGAGAATTGTCGCAACCCGTAGCCAAAGCAGATACATAACGACTTCACCTTAACGGTGCAACCCCTCAGTATACTGTGATCCAAATCACTTAAACCAAGGATCGGAGGCAATGAGCCAGAGCGCAGTGAGTAGACGTAACGCCCGTTTGGCCAAGGGTTTAGCCTTTATGCCCGCTGCTGAGTTGCCGCTTTGACTTGGGCGTTGAACCTCGGCCTATTGAAGTCCCGCCTTCATCGCTGCGAGCCCGGCCTGCGAGACCTGGAAGTCCTGTTCACCCGTTGCCCCGCTGAAGGCAACAACGATCCAGCCGCCCTTGACCTTCTGGATTGCGCCGCCCTGCCAGTAGAATTCGGCCACCATGGGTTTGCCCGGGGCAGATCCACTATTCACAAGGGTGCGCGCCATCTCCGCTGACTTGGCATAAGCTATGCCGAGCATGTTGTTGCCCCTGCCATCGGTGGCCGCGGGGTCGGTCATGCGGCCGACAACGGCCATCTTCGAGGTCCACTCTTCGACGGTTTCACCGGGCGCAAAGCTGGCCACCGCAACGCCGGTTACCTTCAACTCGGCGGCCTTGGCCTTCATGGCAGTGAGGGCGGTCTGCTCAAATGCATCGAGCTTCTTTGGCGACATGGACTTGGCAGCCTTTTGACCCAGAGTTGTGAAGGTGCAGAGAACAAGCATCGCGGCGATTGCAACGTGCGCTCTGTTAAGCCGAATCTTCATTGAGTTTTTCTCCGTAGACCAGATTGCCCGCAAGGGGCGGGCCAGAGTCTCGGGAGCATTCTACCGGGCGGAAGTCGGAGCTGGCCAAACCAGGCGGGCGCTACGCTCCGCTCACGCTAGTGGGCCAGGGCCGGCCGATAGACGAGGCCGATCACGATTCCCACCAGTGTCCATTCGATGAAATACATCACGCACTGTTGCAGCGTACCCGCGAGGCCAACGTTCAGGTTGACATAGTTGTGCAGGACGAAAGCGCCTAGCGCAAACACGCCGACGATCGCTCCAAAGCGTGCGCCCGCAGCGAGTCCGGAGCCGCCCTGGTAGGAATAGACATAAAGCACCGCAAGCGCCCCCATCGAGACGAACAACCCGAGCATGCCGATGGGCATGTGGCTCATTTGGCCGCTCTGGTCGCGGTAAACCGCGGGATACTTCAGGAATTCGGTCTTGAGTGATGGGAGGGCAGCGAAGGCGATTCCGCCGAAGGCCATGTAGACAACAAAAGCGGCAAGCGCGGCCAGGAAGATGCGGAGAAAGTTCATGGGACCTCCTTCGACAGCTCGAATGAGCGAACAATGGGTGGGCTCCTTTATCGGCCAATTCCGCTAATCGAGTCAAGCGCCGACTGGCGGTTTTGACGCTGCTTTGCACAGCCTGCGCGTCTATGACCGGCCCGTGCTCCCACGATAGTCTTAAAGGCAACGTGATCAAGGACGCACCCCAACCTGACGTGGCTGCCCCAAACATGCCGCCCGCAGACGCGGCAATGGCCGATCTCACTCCCTTCATGCGCCAGTGGACGGCAGCCAAGCGCGAGAATCCCGATGCCCTGCTCTTCTTCCGCATGGGCGACTTCTACGAGCTCTTCTACGACGATGCCGTGACCGTGAGCCGGGAGCTGCAACTGACCCTGACGGCGCGGGATCGGGAGAAGTCGCAGCCCATGTGCGGCGTGCCGTATCACGCCGTGGAGCAGTACCTGACCCGGCTGCTGCGCAAGGGATACCGCATTGCCATCTGCGACCAGATGGAGGATCCCAAGCTCACGAAAAAGATCGTTCGGCGCGAAGTGACGCGGGTGCTGACGCCGGGCACGGCGCTCGATAACGGGCTTGGACAGGAGCAGAACAACTTTCTCGCGGCATTTTTCCCAGCCGGTTCTGAACGCGAGCCCATCTATGCGGTTGCGCTGCTCGATCTCTCAACAGGTGAGTTCAGGACTGCCGAGTTTCAAGGGGCCGGACGGTAGCCAGAAGGCTGCCGACGAGATCGTGAAGGCAGGGTCAAGCGAGGTGCTGTATCCGGCGAGCGCTGTGCTGGCTGCTGCGCTCGAAGCGGCTGCCGACGCGCACGCGCGTGGAGGACTGGGTGTGGACCTGCGATTTTGCGGTTCCGCTTGTCGAGCGGCAGATGAATGTGCGCAGCCTGGAGGGATTCGGGCTGAGCAATCATCCGGCGGCCGCGATTGCCGCTGGAGCTGTGATTCACTATGTGCGCACGACGCAGAAGAACGAAGCGCTGCACGTAGACAGCCTGCGCTTTGAGGAGCACGCAACGGCGCTGCAACTCGACCAGGTGACGGTCCGCAACCTGGAGTTGGTCGAGCCGCTCTTCTCCGGACAGGACGAACGCGCCACGCTCTTCCACACTCTCGATGCATGCCAGACGCCGATGGGCAAGCGGCTGCTGCGCTCGACGATTCTGCGACCGCTGATGGATGCCGACAGCGCTTGAAGCGCGATACGAGGCCGTGGCGGAGGCCGCATCGGATCTGATGAAGCGCGAGGAGATTCGGCGCGCGTTTGGCGGGATTCTCGATCTGGAGCGGTTGCTGGCGCGGCTCTCGCTCGACTCGGCCGGCCCGCGCGACTTGCGAGCGCTCGCGGCAAGTCTTGCCCGGCTGCCCGGGCTGCATGAAGGCGCTCGCCGCGATGGAGGCGCCGCTTTGGCAGTGCGATCACCCAGCGGCTGGACCAGCTCGATGAGATTGCCGCGCTGATTGAAAAGACGATCGTGGCAGAGCCGCCGCTGACGCTCGTCGATGGTGGAGCGATTGCGCCGGGCGTGGACGCCGAACTCGATGAGTTGCGGCAGATTTCGTCCACGGGCCGGCAGTCGATTGCGGCCATCGAAGAGCGCGAGCGCCAGCGCACCGGGATCGGCTCACTCAAGGTGCGCTACAACTCGGTCTTCGGGTACTACATCGAGATCACCAAGTCCAACCTCGCGCTGGCGCCCGGCGGACTACGAGCGCAAGCAGACGCTGGTGAATGCGGAGCGGTTCACCACGCCGGAGCTGAAGGAGTACGAACGCAAGATTCTCACTGCGCACGATCGTTCCATCGAGATTGAGAAGCGCATTTTTGTGGAGTTGCGCCAGACGGTGCTTGCGGCATCCGGCCGCATCCGGCGGAGCTCGGCCGCGGTTGCCGAGGCAGACCTGCTGGCGAACTTCGCGCATCTGGCCGCGCTGCGCCGGTATGTGCGGCCCACCATCGATCCTGAACCGGTTCTTGAGGTGGTCGCGGCGCGTCATCCGGTGATCGAGCAGTGGATGGAGGAGACGCGCGAGGGGCGCTTCATTGCAAACGATGTTTATCTGAACGCGGCTGCGGACGCGGACGCCAGCGGGGGCCCGAGCCTGCTGCTGATTACCGGCCCAAACATGGGCGGGAAGAGCACCTATCTGCGTCAGGCAGCGATGCTGGTTCTGCTGGCGCAGATGGGCAGCTTCGTCCCCGCTGATCGAATGCGCTACGGCCTGGTTGACCGCATCTACACGCGTATTGGCGCCAGCGACAACGTAGCCCGCGGGCGATCGACCTTCATGGTGGAGATGACCGAGACGGCAACCATCCTGAACACAGCCACCAACCGCTCGCTGATCCTGCTCGATGAGATGGGCCGCGGCACGGCCACCTTCGATGGCCTGTCGCTGGCGTGGGCGACCGTGGAATATCCTGCACGCGGAGATCGGCGCGCGCAGTCTGTTTGCGACGCACTATCATGAGCTGACCATGCTGGCAGAGAAACTGCCCAGGGTGCGCAATCTGCGCGTCGGCGTGAAAGAGGCGGCGAACGGCATCGTCTTTCTGCACACGATCGAGCCCGGCGCGGCCAGCAAGAGCTATGGCATTGAAGTGGCGCGGCTGGCTGGGTTGCCCGCCAGCGTGCTTGAGCGAGCCAGGCGCGTGCTGCGCCAGCACGAGAAAGCCGAACGTCAGTCAGTCCAGGTGGAGACGGCCGATCCTGTGCAGTTAACGATCTTCACGCCGCTCTCGCAGCGGATCGTGGACCGCATTGAAGCGACGGACGTCAATTCCCTCACCCCACTGCAGGCGCTGAACCTGATTGAAGAGCTGAAACAGGAACTGAAGGAGAAGGCATGACGCAGAGTCTGCGCCGAGCAGCCGGCAGCGCGATGGTGGTGGGGATCTCCGGGACGGAGCTGACGGGACTGGAGCGCGCCTGGCTCAAGTTGATTCGTCCTGCGGGCGTGATCCTATTTCAGCGGAGCATCCACGACGCTGCGCAGACACGTGCATTGCTGGCGCAGGCTACGGAACAATGCTGCGCCGCACAGTCTTCGATGTGTCGACGTGGAAGGCGGAACGGTGGACCGGCTGCCGAGCTGCGCTTGCGCCCTTGCCTTCGGCGCAAGCTGTGTTTGCGGCTGCGCAGACGGCGCGAAAACCAAAGTTGATGCGGGAGCATGGCGAATTGGTAGCGCGCGCTGTGAAGGCATTGGGATTCAACACCACGCTGGCCCCGGTGCTGGACCTTGGACTGCCTGTTTCTGCGCAGGTGATGGGGACGCGCGTCGTCTCGGCGAATCCAAAGGCAGTAACTGAGTATGGCAGGCAGTTTCTTTCCGGGCTCGCGGCACATACGGTCGCGGGCTGCGGAAAGCACTTCCCCGGGCTCGGCGGAGGAACTCTGGACTCACACCTGGAAACGCCGTCCATCGATCGAACCATGCGCGAAATGATGAATGACGATCTCTATCCCTACTGCGAACTGCGCGATCTGCTTCCGATGATCATGGTGAGCCACGCTTCGTATCCGAAGACGCCGGGCGGGAGCCGCCCTGCATCGGTTTCGCCGTATTGGATTACGACAATTCTCCGCAGGCGCATCGGCTATCGCGGTCTCATCTTCTCGGATGATCTCGAGATGGGTGGGGTGCTCAAGTTTCTCCCCATTGAGGGCGCAGCGATTGAGGCAATTCGCGCAGGGATGGATTTGATCGAGATTTGCCACAGCCCGGAGCTGATCCTGCGCACCTATGAAGCGCTGATCGCCGAGGCGGAACGTTCCGCTGCCTTCCGGGCAATGCTGCTTGCGCGATCAAAGCGGTCAACTCGGCTGCGAGCACAACAACTCTCCATGCCCACGCCACTGGCTCTTTCGGCAAAGCAATTCGCCGCGCTTCGCGACGAGATCAACCGCTTTGCTGCAACTGTTGCCGCTCAAGAGCCCCAGATGGAGGGCGCAAAGTGATGACTTTGCGGTCAATGACCGTTGCCGGCATCATGAGCGGAACCTCCGCAGATGGGATCGACGTCGCGATCGTACGGATCACTGCTCCGAAAGGGGCTAAGACTTTGCCGAAACTGAAATTGCTGGCGCATTATGGCGTACGGTTTCCTCGCGCTCTGCGAACCGCGGTGCTGGCGGCGATGAATGCCAGCTCTACTTCAACTGCCGAGCTTGCACAGCTGGGCTGGCGGCTGGGGATTGCCTGCAGCGAGGCAGTGGCCGAGGCGCTCAAAAAGCATCCTGCAAAACTGGATCTGCTCGGCTGCCATGGCCAAACGCTCTATCATCAGCCGCGGCCGGAAGCATACGCGGGCCGGCACTTCGCATGCACATGGCAGGCGGGGGAGGCGCAGGTGGTGGCTGCGGCCCTCGGCGTGCCAGTGGTTTCAAACTTCCGCCCTGCCGACATGCTGGCCGGCGGGCAGGGCGCTCCGCTGGTTCCACTGCTGGACTACACGCTGTTCGCGCACCCAACTCGCGCGCGCGTGCTGCAGAACATCGGCGGCATCGCAAACCTCACTGCGATTCCTGCTTCGGGAGAACCTTCAAGCGTGATCGCCTTCGACACCGGTCCGGGAAACATGCTGATCGACGCACTGGCTCTCGAGCTTTTGAAGCGGTCCTTCGATCGCAACGGCGCTGCGGCAGCGCGGGGGGCGGTGATTCTTCCTGTACTGGCGTCGGCTCTCCGCAACCCCTACTTTCGCCGCGTGCCGCCGCGCACCGCCGGGCGCGAGCAGTTTGGACGCGAGTATGCGGCGAAGTTCCTCAACGAGTGTCGCCAGCACAGCAGGAAGCCCGAAGACGCGCTTGCCACAGCAACTGCTCTAACCGCAGAGACAATCGCGAGAAGCTATCGTGAGTTCATCCAGCCAATGCTGACAAGAAGCAAGCCCAAGGGGATTGACTTCATTGTCTCCGGTGGCGGGGCGCACAACTCTGCGCTGATGAGGATGCTCAAGAATCATCTCGAACCCCTCGGCTGCAAGGTTGATTCGAGCAATGCGTTTGGGTTGCCCGCTGAAGCCAAAGAGGCCGCCGCCTTCGCGCTTTTGGCCTGGCAGACTTTCCATCATCAGCCGGGGAATCTTCCTTCTGCCACGGGCGCGGCTTATCCGGTAATCCTCGGACAGATCACCTACGCGGGACGGGCTTCTCATGCGTAGGCTGCTCGCAATGGCTGCGCTTATCGCGCTGGCGGGTTGCGGCTCGGCCCGGCGCGACCCCAACACCGTGGTCGTCCTGATTGAAAGCAGCCCCGCCAATCTCGATCCGCGTGTCGGAACTGACGCGCAGTCGCAGCGGATCGATGCGCTCATCTTCGACGGTCTTGTCACACGCAATGCGAGCTTCCACTTCACGCCCGCACTCGCCGAAAGCTGGGAACAACCCGATCCTCTGACGCTTGTCTTCCACCTGCGACACGATGTTCATTTCCACGATGGCCGCGCCCTCAATGCGAAGGACGTGAAGTGGACCCTTGAGTCCATGATCGACGGCAAACACTCGGGCATCATCTCTCCAAAGGCCAGGTCCTACGCCGCCATCACTGCGATCGACGCGCCCAACAATCAAACCGTGATCCTGCATCTGAAACAGCCGGATAACTTTCTGCTGACGAATCTCTCCACGGGCGCGATCGGCATTGTTCCCGAAGCAAGCGGCGCCGATTTCTGGCAGCACCCAATTGGCACAGGACCTTTTCGGTTCGTCAGCCAGCAGATCGATCAAAATGTAATTCTCGAGCGCAACACGGCCAGTTGGTCGGTGACGCCGAAGGTCCAGCGGGTGCGCTTTGCCGTCGTTCCGGACGCAACCACAGAATCGCTCGAACTCGAAAAGGGTTCCGGCGACGTAGCTATCAATTCCCTTCCGATGGATTCGTTGCCGATTCTCGCCGCAAGGCCGAACCTGGCCATCGAAGAGGTGCCAGGGACCGAGGTCCAGTATCTCGGCCTCAACCTGCGCGATCCGGTGCTTAAGGACTTGCGCGTGCGCCAGGCAATCGCCTGCGCCATCAACCGCGAGTTGATTATCCGCACTCTTCAGTTGGGCAAGGCCCAGCCCGCGGATAGTCTCTTACCTGTTTCGCATTGGGCGTGGACGGGCGATGTGCAAAAGTATTTGTACGGCCCGGCAAGGGCCGCTCAGTTGCTGGACCAGGCGGGCTACCCTGCCGGCGCCGGCGGGGTTCGTTTCCACCTGAACATGAAGACGAGCACCGACGAAAGCGCGCGCCTGCTGGCGGCCGTGCTGCAGCAGCAGTTGAGCGCAGTGGGCATAGCTCTCGACATCCGCAGCTATGAGGCCGCGACATTTCTCTCAGACGTGCGGAACGGCGCCTTTCAGATGTATTCCCTGCGCTGGATTGGCGGCAACGAGCAGCCAGATATCTTCAGCTACGTTTTTTCCACCTCGAGCTTCTCGCCCAAAGGCGCGAATCGGAGCCATTACTCGAATTCGCGACTCGATGCGCTGCTCGACGATGCGGCCGGAAGCCCTGATTCGGCTCGCCGGCGCGCCGACTATCTGGCAGCGCAGCAGATTCTCGAGCGCGATCTGCCCGCCATCAATCTCTGGTATCGCGACACAGTGATTGTGCACAATCGAAGACTCACAGGCGTGACGCCTTCCCCCTCCGGCAGCTACACCTTTCTGGAAACGGCCGGTCTCGAGGCTCCGGAGTTGAGAAACTGACCATGAGTCCATCGCTCCGGCGCAGCCAGCCAGGGCCCTTCCAGGACTCAACCAGACCTTAAGGTTGCGTTAAGGTTGATCAGCGCAAACCGAAGAACCTTCTATGTTTATCCACATTCTGTGAGAAACTCAGGCAATCCATCCTTCGAATGCATCCAGCGTTCAACCTTTTGCCCGGATGGCTCGTCTACCCGAGTAGAAGAAGCACTTAGGGAATCCGCGGCCGGCAGCCAGCGCCGGTGGAGAGATCGACAATGACGAGCAAGATCGGAATCCGGTTTTCTTCAATTGCGCACCGCGTGGACGGACTCCGCGCAGCTGCCTTGCTCGTAGCCCTTGCGACGGCGGCTACGTCAACCTTGGTTGCTTCTGCCCAGGCTCCCGCGCAGTTTCCGGGCACTGTGACCAGCATCAATGGCACGACGATCACGGTGAAGACCGATGCGGGAGATACGCGCCAGGTGGATGTTCCCGCCGACGCCACACTGAAGCGCATTGCGCCCGGACAAAAGGACTTGAGCGCCGCAGCGGACATGACTTTTGGTGAAATTGCTACAGGCGATCGCGTGCTGGTGAAGGTCGATCCCAACGCGACGGGTCCGAATTCAGTGGCGGTGCGAATTATCGCCATCAAGCAGGCCGATGTGGCCGCCAAGCAGGCAAAGGAGCGCGATGACTGGGCACGCCGCAGCATCGGCGGACTGGTGAAGAGCGTTGACCCGGCGTCAGGCGTCATTCTCGTAACGAGCGGCGCAGGCTCCACGGCGAAGACGATCACCGTGAATACGTCGAAAGCGACCGTCCTCAAGCGCTATGCGCCGGCATCGATCAGCTACGACTCAGCCACACCCGCCCCCATCGATGCGATTCATGCCGGCGACCAACTTCGCGCTCGTGGCGCAAAGAGCGCAGATGGAAATCAGATTGCGGCTGAGGAGATCGTATCCGGAACATTCCGCAATATCTCCGGTGCGGTCAGCTCGATTGATCCGGCTTCGGCAACATTCACGCTGAAAGATCTGGCAACGAAGAAAGTTGTGACCATTCACGTGCCGAAGGATGCACAGATGCGGCGGCTGCCCGACATGATGGCCCGCATGTTGGCTGCGCGGCTCTCGGGAGCATCTGCGAACGGCGCGGGGGCTAGGGCTGCTTATGCGCAAGGTGCAGGTACAGGCGCGGCGTCCGGGCCAGGAGCGGGCTCAGGTTCCGGAGCACCAAGAAGCGGCGGCGCACCGTCATCCGGTCAGGGTGGTGGTCAATGGGCCGGACAAGGCGGTGGCGGTGGTGGCGGCGACCCGAACCAGATGCTCACCCGGCTGCCTCCCATCCAGGTTGGCGACCTGAAGAAGGGCGACGCGGTAATGCTGGTGGCTACGGATGGCACCACGGACTTCACGGCCATCACCCTCCTGGCAGGCGTTGAACCGCTGCTCGAAGCTCCCGCGGCCAGCCAGACTCTACTCAACAATTGGAGCATGGGCTCAGGCGCGCCGGATGCCGGCATGGCGCAGTAATTTTACGAAATCATTTCATCGATCTCAGTGAGGGACACGTGTACCTAAGAGGAATCCAGCTTCATACCTCAATTTGTTTCTTGGCAATTCTGCTCGCCTCCGTAGGGGCGCCTGGTCAGCAGGCGACGCCGCCATTGCAGACTCCCGCGCCGTCGGCCCCGGCTACGGCGTCGACAAGCACCGGAACATTACGCGGACACATTGCCGACCAGACTGGTGCTTTGATTCCGGGAGCGGCTGTGACCATTACCAATGGAGCGGGCACAACCGTCAAGACCACAACGGCTGACGCCCTGGGAGCTTATTCGGTCAGCGGCCTTGCGGCCGGCGGCTACGTCGTGCAGGCGACCTACCAGGGGTTCGCTGATTTTAT
This sequence comes from uncultured Acidobacteriaceae bacterium, assembly GCA_963783065.1. Taxonomy (GTDB): domain Bacteria; phylum Acidobacteriota; class Terriglobia; order Terriglobales; family Acidobacteriaceae; genus Telmatobacter. The sequence goes on from CAWAMG010000001.1 coordinate 667,720, forward strand.
TTCTGCGACCATCCAGCTTGCCGCGGGGCAGTCCAAGCGAGTCGATATCGCGATGGCAGTCGAGGTGGCGCAGCAGCAGGTGGTGGTGACCGACGATGCGCCGACCGTGAGTACAGATGCGGCCAGTAATGCCAGCGCAATTGTGCTGAAGGGCAAAGATCTCGAAGCACTGTCGGATGATCCCGATGAGTTATCGAACGAGTTGACCGCTCTGGCCGGTCCTTCGGCGGGCCCCAATGGCGGGCAAATCTACATCGACGGATTCACCGGCGGGACACTTCCACCCAAGTCGGCGATCCGCGAGATTCGCATTAATCAGAATCCCTTCTCCGCCGAGTTCGACCACATCGGATACGGCCGCATTGAGATTCTGACCAAGCCAGGCACCGATACACTGCACGGGCGCGGATTCGTTCAGGGCAACGACAGCTCCTTCAACACCGAGAATCCCTTTGCTCCGCCACCTGCGTATCACAGCATCCAGTACAACGGCACCGTCAGCGGAGCCCTCAACAAGACAGCTTCTTACTTTCTGAGCGTTGAAGGCCGCAACAGCCCGGACGCAAGCATCTATTCGGTGGATATTCCGGTGTTGGACGAAACAACCGGGCTGTATACAATACCGACGGCCCCAACGACCGGTGCGCTTCACAGCACGGGCAACCGCATATCGGTTTCGCCGCGCCTCGACCTGCAACTTGGACAGAAGAACACCCTCACCGTTCGCTACCAATATGTGTACCAATCGTCAAGCGGGAGCATCGGATCGACGTCGCTGCCTTCGCAGGCCACCGCTTCAAGCACCAGCGAACACTCGGTCCAACTGATGGATTCGCAGATTATCAACGATCACTTTGTGAATGAGACGCGGATGCAATACCGGCTAGCTCCAACGGTGACTACCCCGGTGAGCACGACGCCGTCAATTGGCGTGCCGGGCTATTTTTCAGGCGGGGGCAACGGCGGCGGGTACTCTTCTGACCGCAGCACGCACATCGAACTGCAGAACATCAGCACCATCTCCGCGGGCGCTCAGGCCATCAAGATCGGAGGATGGCTGCGCGACAACCGCGACGCCAACACTTCCCTGGGCGGATTCAACGGGTCCTTCAGCTTTCCCTCGATCAATGCGTATGTCGACACGCTGAACGGCTTGGCGCAGGGGCAGACGATCCAGCAAATCGCGGCGGCATGTCTCCAACCGGGCACCTGCACACCGAACATACTCACATACACGGCAACAGGGAGTTCGGGCAAAACGTCTTATGTTGGCAATGTCTTCGACGCGGCGGCGTTCTTCCAGGACGACTGGAAGGTGAACCAATTCCTGACGTTCTCCGGCGGCCTGCGCTGGGAGGGCCAGAATCATGTCGCCGACCACAGCGACTGGGCTCCGCGCGTGGCTTTTGCCTACGCGCTCGACGGTCACAAGAAGGGCACAACGGCCAAGACAGTCCTGCGCGGGGGATTCGGACTCTTCTACGACCGCTTTCAAATTGGCGGCCTGATGGGACTGGAGCGATTCGGCATCGGACCCAACGGACAGACCGGGCCCAACACCGAGGTGCAGACGGTGGTGATCAATCCGACCTGCTTCAGCGCGACCAGTCTTACCGCTGCGCTGAACACGCCGGACTCCAACTGCACCGCGAGTTCGGCGAATCCACCGCAGGTTCAGCAGCTCGATCCGACCTACCATTCCCCGTATAACGAGCAAGTGGGAACGAGCCTGGAACGGCAGTTGACCAAGACAACGACTTTGACGTTCACTTACCTGCACACGAATGGCGTACACCAGATGGCTACGCGCGACTCGAACGCCTATGAGCCGCTGTCGGGGACAGCCTTCTACAACAGCACGACGGGGCCCAGGCCGGATTCTTCGCTTGGACCCGTGGATGAGATTTATCCCGAAGCCGTCTTCAAGCAGAACCAGCTGATCGTGAATGTCAACGCGCGGCTGAAGCCGACGCTCAGCTTCATAGGGTTCTACACCGCGAACTTTGCCGATGGCGACACGGGAACGGCGTCAAACTCCTACAACCTGAGGCAGGACTATGGACGCGCCGGATTCGTTCGGCGCAATATGGTCTTCCTGATGGGAAATTACACCGGGCCCTGGGGCATCACGTTTAACCCGTTCCTGATCGCACAGTCGGGCCGGCCCTTCAACGTCACCACGGATGTCGACCTGACCGGCGATGACTTCTTCAACGATCGTCCGGCGTATGCAGCGAGCACGGCCTCGTGCGGCGCGGGTTTGTCCGAGTACGTTCAGACTTCATTCGGCTGCCTCGACGCCAATCCGCAATCAGGAGCGACATTGCTCCCGGCAAACATCGGCAACAGCCCTGCCTCGGTCGCGCTCAACCTGCGCGTGAGCCGGTCGTTTGGAATTGGCCCCAAGCTCCCGTCGCAGAATGGAGCGAGCTGGCCCAGGTGGTCAGCGTCCAGGGAGGCCCCGGCGGCCCTATGGGCGGATATGGCGGCCCAGGCGGTGGTGGTGGAGGACGGCGGCGGTGGCGGGGGCGGATATGGACCGCCTGCGGCGAACACTGGCCGCAAGTATTCGCTCACCTTCAGCGCCCAGGCGTTGAATCTCTTCAACGACATCAACTACGGGACTCCGTCGGGGAGCGTGGTTCCCACGCTGCTTCCCGGATCGACGACCGAATATGGCCCCGGAGCCCGCTTTGACAAGTCCACAAGCCTCGCGGGCGGCATCTTCGCCTCGCCCTCTGGTTCGGCATCGCGCCGCATCTTCTTCCAGGCTGCGTTCAACTTCTAAGCGGGACCGCTACTCACGGGTTTCTGAATGAAGGCAAACGCGGAGGGCCGGATCGTTTTGATCCGGTCTTTTTGCTTTTCGTGCTGACGATGGCCTTACTTTGCGGCGCTGAGCACCGCTTGCCCCGGCTGCGGGCCAAAAGCATCCGTTAGCGAGATCACCTTCATCTGCGCTTTGATGTCGGCCAAAGTCGCAGCGCTGGTGACTATGATCTCGGTCGTTTCTCCGGGAAGAAGGTCGAAGATAGTTGTCCGAAACCTTCACGTCGAGGTTGCCGAAAGAGAGATAAACGTCACGCGCGAGGACCGCAGCGCTGATCCGCATCTCGTAGCTTCCCTTCTCGCCGGTTGCTTCGACCTTCAGCGTCGCGGGTTTGAGCTGAATCTGCTTCACCGGCGCAAGATAGATCAGGTTTCGCGAGATCTCATTGCCGTTCATGACGTAATCAGCTGCTCCGCCGGTTTGCAGATCGGCGACCACAAATACGCGCGAAGTGTCCGCCGCGCCCGCGTCCGTGAGCTTCTTCAGCGGCCAAGTCGAGATAGACCTTGCTGGAAAGCGGAGAAACATCAACGGCTTGTTTCTCTTCCAGAAAGACTTCCCGTCGAAGTCCATCAGCCGCACGCGGAGCGTGGCCTGCGTCGCGGCAGTCTTGTCGGAGACGATGTAGACCTTCACCGAACCATCCTCGACAGTGCGGCGAAACCAGAATGGGCGCATAGAAGCGCCGCGCATAGTACTGCAGCGCCTTCCAGCGGCCGTAGTAATCGATCGACGACCAGGAGGCCACCGGCCAGCAGTCGTTCAACTGCCAGAAGATCGAGCCCATGGTCTCGGGCCGGCTGCGCCGGAAGTGCTCCGCGCCAATCTTGATGCCTTCGGCCTGAAGCACCTGGCTGACGTAAAGAAAACTGGCGAAGTCCTTCGGCTCGGGATAATCCTGAGCAGGTAATCGTGAATGATCGAGTTGCCTTCATTGTTCTTCTGATGGGCCAGCATCACCGGCGTAAAGATGCTGGTGCGATCTTCCGGTTGGGTGAAGCTTCCACCGTCCGCATCTCCGGGAACGACTGGAATCCGTACTCCGTGACAAACCGCTGAGTGATGGGTTTCGTAGGTCGAGAACGGAACGCGCCCATGCCACACATCCCAGATGTGCGCATCGCCGCTTTGGAAAGTGTCGGTGAGTGGCTCATAGTCGGCGCTGGGCGAGCTGGGCCAATAAGGCGTCTCCGCGTTCAGCCGCGCAACAACGCGGGGCAGAATGCCGCTGAACTCGGTGAGGTAGTCCTGCCACATCTGGCGCCGTACCTCCGCGGCAGACGCTGGCCGCGGGCCCCAGCTGAAGGCTGCTTCGGTCTCGTTGTTGCCGCACCAGACGACGATGCTGGGATGGTTGCGCAGCCGCCGCACCTGGTCTTCGGCCTCGGCCTCGATGTTCAGCTTGAAGGCATAGGTGCCCGGCTGCCAGTCGTTGCCAAACATGAAGTCCTGCCACACCATGATGCCCAGTTCGTCGCAGATCGGATAGAACTCGTCGGTTTCGTAGTAGCCGCCGCCCCAATGGCGAATCGTGTTCATGTTGGCGTCGCGCGCCGACTGCCAGAATGCGGCGATAGTCCGCCGTGGTGACGCGATTGGGGAAGCTGTCGAAGGGAATCACGTCCGCGCCCTTGGCAAAGACAGGAATCCCATTGACCACCAGCTCAAAACTGCGGCCCCACTTATCCAGCTCGCGATGAAGCACGATGGAGCGCAGCCCGACCTTGACCTTGCGCGATTCGGCTGCCGGTGCAGCAGTGCCTGAGCCCACCTGCGCCGTGAATTCATAAAGCGGCTGATCGCCATAGCCCGCTGGATACCAGAGCTTGGGCTGGCGAATCTCGACTGGCAGATCGATCACGTTGCCGCCGGCATGCAGGCTCACTGTTCGACTACGTGATGGGGCCACGACCGGCTATGGCGCTCCATCGGCCTGTAACGTCACGCTGACCCGTGCCGGACCGCTGACGCAGCCTCGACTTCCACTTCCGCATCCAGCATGAGCCACTTCCTTGCTCACGTCGCGCTGGCGAATCGCAAAGTCCTGCGATGCGCACGTTGTCCCACGCCTCCAAGCCGCGCCGGCCGCCAGATGCCGCTGGTCACAAAGCGCGGACCCCAGTCCCAGCCATATTCATAGGCTGGCTTGCGGATGTAGGTCTTGTCTTCGGTCTTCGATTGCAGCCGGAATGGGTCGCCGGCGGCCACCTCGGCGGCCGCCGTGATGGGCGACGGAAAAACAACGCGCAGAAGGTTCTTGCCCGCGTGCAGATTGGCCTTCGCAGGAACGCGCCAGACGCGAAAAATGTTGTTGGCCTTGAGCACCTCAACGCCATTCAGCAAAACATCGCAGGCTGCGTCGAGGCCGTCGAAGACCAGATCGACGTTTCTGTGCGCCAGCAGCGAGGCAGGCACGTCGAAGGTCGAACGGTACTCCCAGCTCGCTTTTTCAATCCATTGCAGCTTCGATTCGTTGTCGCGAAAGAAGGGATCGTCGATCTTCTTGTTGGCCAGCAGATCGAGATGCACATCGCCGGGGACGTTGGCGGGAAGCCAGCCGTCTTCTGCAGCCTGCCCGGCCTGCACCTGCCGGAACTCCCAACCCTTATCAAGCGCCAAGACGTTGCATTCTGCCCGGATAGTCTAGTCTGCGCGTCTGCCCAGTCGTTGCACTCGCACCCACGCTCAATCAAAGCGAGAAAACAAGATCCAATGTCGCCAGCCACGCTTTCCTTCCCATTCTCTTTCCCCTGTCTCGCTTTATTCCCTGCCGGTCCAGCCTGAATGCGCCTGGCCAGAAAGGACTCCAGCCAGCCATAACCGCTCATCAAAACCGCCGATAAGGTTAACACCTTATCCATCGGCGGCGGGCCGATTGCCGCTGAGAGCCTCTCGGTAAAGCCTCTCCCACTCGAGCGGCTTCGTGTTCATGCTGAAGCACGAGCAGATGCGCTCTCGCGACTCGCGGCCTCTTGCAATTCCAGCGGAGACATTTGTCTGCATGACTTCGCGCATGGCCGCTGCCAGCGCCACAGGATTCCGCGGCGGAACGAGGCGCCCCTCGTATCCAACCAATTCTCGAACTCCGCCCACATCCGTTGCGACCACCTGTTTCTCCATCGCCATCGCCTCACCTACCGCGAGCGGCATGCCCTCCCAGGCCGAAGAAGAGACGAAGCCATCTGCTGCGTCAAGGAGCGCGGGCAAATCCCGGCGAAGGCCCAGCCAGCGAACTATGGGTTCAACCTGATGGAATTCGGGAAGCTCGATGAGCCGCTCCATCTCCCTGTCGGCCCAGCCGCCAGCGATCCAAACCTCGCATATGCGAGTGCGACTCGCCCAGGATCACAAGCGCGCGCAGAAGATTGGGATAATCCTTTGCGGCGACGATGCGGGCGGACGCCAGCCAGACAAACCTGGAGTTCTACGCCCATCTCCTGCCTCATGCGGGCGCGCCTCTCCCGGTCAGGAGAAAACTCCTGGGTATCGATGCCATTTGTGACGATAACGGCAAGCGCTCCGCTTGAACAGCGCCGAGCCGCTATGAAGTCGATCGGCCGCTGCCTGGCTCACAGCAATCGTGCGGAGGCACAGGCGATCGGTGAACCGATAGGCGAGCATCCGCAGCACGCCGCCTTCGTACACGTTGTGAATGGTGGAGATGACCGCGGTTCGCGGGGGCGAGCAGCACCAGCAGGCGCGCCAGCATGTTGGCGTGGAAGCTGTGGCTGTGAACGATGTTCGGGCCGAAAGTCGCGCAGGAACGCCCGCGCCCGCATCAGCCCTGCCCATGCAGACCATGGGGTCTTTCGGATGTTCAGGTAGAGCACCTCGACGGGAGCCGGCCATTCCTCCGCCTTGCGCCCCATCAGGGAGATCAGTGAGACGGTGTGCCCCCGCTCAGCCATCCTGGCTGCCAGCGCCACAACCTGCTTCTCCGCTCCCCCCATGCCAAGGGAAGTGAGCACATAGACGATCCGCATTCCGCCTCACATTCCAGCGGAACCATCTTAAACGCCGACAGTCAGGAAGTCGGTGTTTAAACCGTCCGTCAATTGTGATTGGCTTCCGTTTTGCAAAGTGGCCGAGGACCGAATCCACAGCAAACAATCCAGGGCCAAACACCAAAATGAGCAACGCGGCGAACCAGTAGGTGTACGGCGTTGCGCCATAGAAATCGCTCGGATTGGAGAGGATGTGAAAGAAGTTGGTCCGATCGTCGGGCACGCTGAGATAAGCCATGGTCATATTCACAAACAGGACGACGGATGTGAGCCGCGAGAAGATGCCAAAAGTGAAGAGGAAGCCGCCAACGAGTTCGATAAAGGCAACCATGAAGGCCGTCATTGCCGGGCATGGGCAGACCGAGCGTAGCGAAGAACTGAGCCACCTTGTCAAGGTGCATCATCTTGCCCCATCCGTCCTGCATAAACTGAAAGCCCCAATAGAGACGAATGGCGAGCAGCAGTGGGCTCTGCAGCAGGTTTGCAGACTTTGATGAACCAGCCGTGGGCGGCGTGAATGGTGGCAATCAGCTTTCTCATCGTTCTCCTTCAAGGGTACTGCATCCCCGCATGCCCGGCTCCGGAGCGCGAAGTTCGGGCCTCGGAATGTCGACCTTCCGAGCGGCGAAACACTCTGTCCGACTCAAGGGTTCAGGACCGCGCGCAAATCCAGCCAAACTCTGCCCAGTCCGCGAACCACAGCTCAACCATCTTCGCCCACTGGGACATGGGCCTGCGGGTACCAACAAAGCCCGCTTCCAGCGCCTGGGCCAAGGGGCAGACCATCTTGAATTGCCGTCAGCGTAAGGAATTCTTCGTGCGCGAGACTGCGATAGTAGACCGAGTTGTCGACTCGATGCGCAACGACCCAGTCGGGCGCCGAGAGACGCGGGGAAGCTTGCCGGCGGAAACGTCGCTCGTTTCGTGCCGGACGCCCGCTTCGCTTGAGTCGCGCCTCTGGCGGCTGTGGAGCGCCAAAACAAGGTCAATCGCCGGATGATCGAGGGCCAGGAGCCGCACGTGCGGCTGAAGCGCAAGGCGCGATTCACCACTCAGATGCTCGAATCTGGTCCAATGTCAAGGGCTTGTGTTCCGCATTGTCAAAGGCCTCGACAAAGGCCCACTCGATGCGGGCAACATCCAGAGCCAGCCGGTGACGCCGGCCAGAATGTATGGGGTGCTCTGCCATCCACCCGATGAGGCTGGAGCCGAGATTGCGGAGCGAAAACGATCGGCTCGGATGGTCGAGGAGATAAGCGATCGACAGGGCCTCGAACCGGCGACGGCCCGACAACGGCGCGCAGCGCGGGAAAATCGTCGGCCAGCGCATCGAGCAGGCGATACCAGTACTGGCGGTTGTAGAGTTCGAGACGTTCGAAGGCCGTCAGATGGGTATGTTGGCGCGATAAAGGTCTCGGCAACGGCGTGCATGTCGCGGCCATCGGGAGCGACCGGCTGCATGTCTTCGTCTGGGGTGAGCGGCATCATGACAGCCGCGGCCATGGCGCGCTGGATCTCGAGGAGGCTCATCTGCTGCTCGTTCGCGGTGGTCCTTGCAGTTCGAAGTGCTCATCTAGCGCAGCCTCCGCTAATTCGGCTTCCGGCGCCGGCAAGCAGCCGGGCGGCGATTGAGATACTTCTCGGCCTTCTTCGCTTCGGCATGTACTTCATCGAAGGTGGGGATGTGCGCGTCCCATTCGAGCAGCGTGGGCGTGGGACCGCAGCGCTCAATGGCGCGCGCGTAGAGCTCCCAGACCGGATCGATGACGGGATGATCGTGCGTGTCGAGAATGTACTTCTCGTAGCGCGAGTGCCCGGCGATGTGAATCTGCGCCACGCGCTCGGCGGGAACCGCGTTCACATAATCCATCGGGTTGAACTCGTGATTCACCGAGGAGACATAGATGTTGTTCACGTCGAGCAGGATGCCGCAGTCGGCGCGCTCAACAACTTCGGTCAGGAACTCCCACTCGGTCATTTCCGAGCCGGTGAACGCGGCATAGCTGCTCACGTTCTCGACGGCGACAGGAATCTCAAGAGTAGTCCTGGACCATGCGAACGCGCTCAACGGTGCGCTCGACGGCCTCCCAGGTATACGGGAGCGGCAGCAGGTCGTGGGTGTAAGTGCCGTCGACGCTGCCCCAGCAGAGATGGTCGCTGAGCCAGGGAGTTTTGGTCCGGCGGACAAGCGACTTGAGGCGTTTCAGGTGCTCGGGATCGGGCGCGGTCACGGAGCCAAAGTACATGGAGACTCCGTGCTGCACAACGCGATACTGCTCCAGGATGTCATCGAGCACGGCGAGCGGCCGGCCCGCGTCGCACATGAAGTTTTCCGAGATGATCTCAAACCAGTCGACCACCGGCTTGCGCGAGAAGATGTGCTCGTAGTGCGGAATCCGCAGCCCGATGCCGACGCCGTGATCCGAAACGCATTGAAGCGATTGCCGGCCATAAGGTCTGGTTGACTCAGTGGGTCGCGAATGTAGATCGAGATGTTGATCAGTCTAGCAAGGATCTGAGGCAAAGGGATGGCGCGGCAGGTGAAGGACGGATGGGATTTGCGTGCCTGCCGCGCCAGTTGGTTTGGCGCTGAGAGTTAGACGAAGCTGGGTGGCTTGGAGCCGTCGGTGGCGCAGCCGCCCTTGCCCTTGCAGGTGTTCTTGCCCTTGCAGCCTTGGTCGCTGGACTTGCAGCCGCCGCTTCCCTTGCAATCGTTCTTGCCTTTACAGGAGTGCTTGGCAGGTGCGGTGTCTCTGCCCGCGCGGAGCAGGCCGGCCTTGGCGACGGTGGTCTTGGACAGGCTGGGGTTGGTGGCGGCATTGGCCGCAACCGACGTTCCACCGACCAGGCCGGAAAGCGCCGCCGTCAGCAGCAGAGCATTCAGTTGGTTCTTCATTTTTTGACCTCGTTTGGGGGTTGGGGCGGAATGGGTCCGCGGGTTGTGGCCTTGCGGGTTCGGCAGGGAGCCGGCACCCGCATTCCGTGTCACGCACACTAGGAGTAGGCCCCTTAGCGAAAAGTTACAGGGATTCGCATCGGGAGTCCATGAAAATCTCGCCTGCTCCCAAGACTGCCATTAGGTACGTCTGGCTGCCGCATTCGGATTGGCCAGATCCGGGCAACATCTGCGATTGGCTCGCAATTCGCTCTCATGCGCTACTCTGAATGCGGTTCCGCAGCAGATGATTTCGCCCTCGACAGCTGGATATCCGGAGCATGCGCCAGAGATTCCTCGAAAATCCGAATCGCATGCGCGCTCTTGGGCGGAGCCAGCTTCTTTCTGGCGCTCGCTGCAAAGCCTCTGCACCGCTGTCTTTGTCGTCAGCGGGGTCCGGTTGGCGATTGGACTCACGGCACTGGCAGCCGTGAGCGGCATCTACGCGCCGGCGCGGGGATTTCATCAGGACGCGATCCGCATTCCAATGTTGATTTTGGCCACTATTGGCGCGGTTGTGAACCTGGCCGTGATCGCGTGGATCTGGCATCTGCGCGCGCAGACCCGCGGCGCAATGGCGTCAGCACTGAGCCAACATGGAAGCAACGGCGTTCGGAGCGGCTTCAGATCGCGCTGGCGATTGTGACGCTGATTCTGGTTGGTCTGGAGACCTGGACCCATCCGATGATCCATCGGACGGGGCCGCCGCCGAACTCGCATTCCGTTTCCACATCTGCACTTTCTCCCACCGGAAGAGCAACTACGAGAGTTCCGAAAGCTCCAGTTCTCTCTGAAGCCGCGCGTGCAGCCGCTCGCTGAAGCCGGCGGGCAGCTCGAAACACGGTCGTCGGCCACAAGCACCACCACATTACGCGTGGAGTCGAGAACCGCCGAGCAGATCTCGCAGGTCTCCAGATGGCGGTCGATCTTCGCGCGCAGAGCCGCGTCCACCTCGCCGTCGATGTAGGCGGAGATGTGTTCCCAGACGTGTTTGCAGTCAATCCTCATCTCGCCCACCCAAACAGACCCTTCCGTTTGGGCGCAAACCCTTCCAGTTTTGGAGCCAGTTCCCTCTGCAGCAGGGCCCGTGCCCGGTGCAGCCTTACTTTCACGGCTCCCTCGGTGATCCCCAGCGCGGCCGCCGTCTCACGCACATCCATCTCTTCGATGTCCCTGAGCAGCACGACGTTACGGTAAATCTCGGGCAGGCCCTCGATGGCCTGCCGCAGCATCGCGCCCAGCTCCTTCCGTTCCAGCGCTTCTGGGGCACCTCGCGCCAACTGGTCAGGATGGCCGGCGTGTAATCTCCGGTTGATCGTCGGTCTCGGCGTCAAGCGAGTCTTCGCGGCGAGTTCCGGCCTTGCGCAGCCGGCCAAGCCCTTCGTTGCGCGCAATCGAGAGCACCCAGGTGCGAAACTGCGCGTCGCCGCGGAAATTTTTCAGATTCTGGATAGACCTTGATCGCCGTGTCCTGCGCCGCGTCTTCGGCTTCGGCCTCATTGCGCAGCAGCGAAAGGAGCAGAAAGTAGATGGCGCGCTCGCAGGGACGGATGAGGTCGTGAAACAGTTGCTTTTCGCCCGCCAAGAATGCGGCGGATGCATTCGGCCTCGAATTCCGGGTTGGGCGGCTTCATCAGGGCTCCGCGGGGATGATCAGCGTTCCTTATTACCTGCTCCCCGCATACCTGGATGGTAAAGGGCTGAGGGCGCTGGTAGAACGCTGATAGACACCAACTGCCGAATCGGACCCGCCTGAGGCAATGCATGGAAGGCCTGCAAACGTTTCCTTACAATAAACTTATTGCAATTATCGTAACTTTTTACGCAAAGTTCTGATTGCGCTGTACAATCACCACGAGGAGACCCATGGCCGGAGATATGCAACTTACGTGCAGTGACTGCGGGCAAGACTTCACTTTCACCGCTGCGGATCAGACGTTCTTTCAGGAACGTGGTTATTCGACCCCAAAGCGTTGCAAGGCTTGCCGTCAGGCAAAGAAGAACGATCAAGGTGGCGGGGGCTCCGGTTACCGTTCGGCTCCAGCGCAGGGTACTCCTGTGATTTGTTCGGGATGTGGCCAGCCTACAACCGTACCTTTTGAGCCTCGTGGCGATCGCCCGGTGTTTTGCCGGGATTGCTACCAGGCGCGCAAAGGCAGCGGCGGTGGAGGCGGCGGTTTCCGGGACCGCGGGCGCTAACAACTGCGAAGGCCACTTCTTCGCCATTCTGGTCAAATCAGATCAGACACCGGTTTCGACAGCAGTGTCCAATGGTCTGGTAGGCTGTTCTACCACAGGAAAGCCTCGTCACTCGAGGCTTTCTCTCGTTGTTCCTCTTGCTGAAAGAGCAAACTCGCCAAACTCAGAACCCGAGCGCTGATCAAATTGTCTCTCGTTGCGCATGAGATAAGCATCTGCATGAGGCTGAGATGCCATTTTGAGATCGAAGTTGTGTAGAGTGGCACGCGGCCCGATAAACTGACCGTCTTAGCCACTCGATCTTCTGTGGTTCTAAGGAAGCGTTTCGAAATAATGGCCTCCCAGCTTTCGTTCACCGGATTTGCGTGGAAGAACCTTTGGCGGAGACGCCTCAGAACACTGTTGACCCTGTGTGGCATCAGCCTGGCGATTGGGGCATTTGTTGCTTTGGTGGGGTTTTCGCGCTCGTTTGAAGGCGAATGGATGCGGCTCTACTCCTCGAGCGGCACCGATATTGCAGTTGTAGAGAAGAACTTTCTCAACTCCTCGGTGAACCAGTCGCTGACCGACAAAGCTCCGTGCTGTGCCCGTTGTTGAGCAGAGCAGCCCCGATGATCTTCAACCTCATGGATCTCACTCCTGAGGTGAATGCGATTGCCTTCGGCTGGCTCGACGACACCTATGAATTCGATTCCCTCACCTTTGAGTCGGGCGGCAAGTTTCATAACAACAAGCCCGAGGTCATTCTTGGAAGCCTGCTGGCGAAGAACCTGAACAAGAAAGTGGGCGACACCCTGAACATGCAGGGGTCGACCTTCACAGTGGTCGGGCATCTTCCACGGCGGCACGGCGCTGGAGGCAGGCGCGGTGATTTTGCCCCTCGATCAAATGCAGCAGCTTACCAGCATGCAGGGAAAGGTCTCGGGGTTTCACGTCCGGCTGCGCCCTGCGCCGTCGGGCGAGTCGGCCGAACACTATTTGAAGCGCGCACAGGCTGAGATCGAGGCCGCGCTTCCCGGTCTGAACGCGCAGCTGGCCAGCAGATCGCGCCAGCAATAATCAGTTCGTCGACCTGGCGCACGCTGTCGCCTGGGGCACCTCGGCCATAGCGCTGGCGATGGGGATTCTCGGCATCGCAAACACAATGGCCATGTCGGTGTTTGAACGGACCAGGGAGATCGGCATTCTGCGCGCCATCGGCTGGAAGTCGGGCGCGTGATGCTGCTGATCGAGGTGGAGGCCGCAGTGCTCGGCCTGGCCGGAGGTGTCCTTGGAATTGGCGTTGGATGGGGCGCGCTGCATCTGCTTTCCTGGGTGCCGAAGACGAATATACTTGTCCACACATCGTTGACGCCATCTCATCTTCTGCAGTCGATGGTCATCGCGGTGCTATCGGGGCTGCTGGCGGGTGCGTATCCGGCATGGCGAGGCTCGCACCTTTCGCCGGTGGAGGCGCTGCGCCATGACTGAGAATCGATCGCGGCACCGCAGCTTGAAGTTCGCGACCTGCGCAAAAGCTACGACGATGGAAGGATCGAGGCGCTGCGCGGAGTCGATCTCTCCATTGAGGCGGGCGAACTACATCGCGATCAGCGGGGCGAGCGGCAGCGGAAAATCCACGTTGCTGCACCTCCTTGGCGGGCTGGATGTGCCGACCAGCGGACAGGTCCTGTTCAAAGGCCAGACCCTCGACCATATTGGTCTCGATGACTATCGGGCGCGACAGCTTGGTTTCATCTTCCAGGCGTTCCACCTGATCCCGACACTGCGCGCGATTGAGAATGTGCAGGTACCGATGCTGGCAACCGGCACCGATGCGTCAACCCGGGCCACTCGCGCAGAGGCGCTGCTGGTTGGAGATGGGACTCGCAACATCGTCTCAACCAGTATCCGAATGAGCTTTCGGCGGGAGAGCGGCAGAGAGTGGCCATCGCGCGTGCTCTGGCCAACAATCCCTCCGTGCTCTTGGCCGATGAGCCAACCGGGAATCTCGACAGCGTGAACTCGGCGCACGTGATGGAATTGCTGAGGGGGATTCAGAAAGACCGCGGAATGACTCTGGTGGTCGTTACCCACGAAAACGATATTGCCAACGCGGCGCCGCGACACATTCGCATCCGCGACGGAAGAATCGAATCATGAGAGCTGCTCTTTCCGCATTGATGATTCCGGTGCTGGCGGCTGCAGCAGCCGGCGAGAGCGCGAACGCCATTCTGAACATCCCGCGCCAGGCCGTCGAGAAGGCTGACTTTCGAGCGACAGGTCATCTGGTTCGCGTGGACCCCGGCGGGACGCGCACAAGCTATCCAATCAGTCTCAAGGCCCACTGGTTCCCCGGCGTGCTGCGGGTTCTGGTCGAAGTTGCCCAGCCCTCCGGCTCGACGCCGGCGACGGCACACACTGCGCCGGTGCACGTCCTGCTGGAACTGCGGCCGAAGTGGCCAAACTACAATCAAGGTAGCGCACCAGGGAGACGCTGCAGCAACGCTCCTCCCAGTGGAGCGATGGACGGAAGGCCTTGCTGGGACGGGGTTTACCTATGAAGACTTTCTTGAGCAGCAATACTTCTGGGCGGGGCAGTCAGTCACCGAACACGTGAAGTATGGCGCGCGCGACTGCGATCTGGTCAAAAGCACGCCCGGACCCTCGGATCGTACTGGCTACTCCGAGGTCAGATCCTGGCTGGACAGCGGTATCGGGTTTCCCGTATACGTTGAAAAGACACCCCGAAAGACTGCGCTTGTTCGCGAATACACCTACTACGGGCTTCGGCATGAGGGGGGAGTCTGGTCTGCCAACCAGATTGAAGAAAAAAACCATGGCCAAACAGGATCAACACTCCTTATCATTGACAGAGGCAGCCCAAAAGCAAACTTAGGCCCTGGGGACTTCAGTCCCGAGAAATTTACCCGGTTCCCATGAACCATTAGGATCGTTCATGCATTTTGTTCTTTGGTTTATCACCCCCTTAGTCGCCCTCATCGCCGTCGGATTCCTTTATCAGTGGATTGGCGCTCACCGCGATCGCATTCGCTTCGCGAAGACGGGGCGCTGGGTAAAGATTGGCCACGGTTCCCGGTTGTACATGCTGGAGAAGGGTTCGGGGGGACCGACGGTAATCTTTGAAGCCGGGATTGCGGCAACCAACCTGAATTGGTGTCACGTTCAAGAGGTGGTTTCGCGCTTCACCGGAACCGCGTCGTACGATCGATGCGGTCTGGGCTGGAGCAGCCCGAGCCGGACTCCGCGGACCCCGGGCAACATTGCCCAGGAACTTCATGAAGGCCTGATGCGGGCCGGGATCAAGCCGCCCTACATCATGGTTGGCCATTCCTTCGGAGGACTCGTCATGCGCCGCTTTGCGCTGACATATCCAGAGGACGTTGCGGGGGTTGTACTGGTTGATCCGATGCGCTGCGAGGAATGGCCTCCGCTCGCCCCTGAAAAGCAAAAGGAAATCGATCGCGGCAGCAAGCTGAGCAAATTTGCAGTCCCGATTGCGCGGGTGGGCTTGGCCCGGCTCGCCGTCACTTCCCTGCTCTGCCGGTCAGGCAAGATTTCGGGACAACTCGCAGACGCCGCGGGACACGGTGGCCGCCATGTTCTTGCGCGCGTTACCGAAGAGGTTGGCAAGATGCCGCGCGAGGTGTGGCCGGTGGTAGCCGCGCACTGGTCGCGTCCCGGCTACTACGTGGGCATGCGGTCGCACGTGGAGGCAGTGCCCGCCACAGTCCGCGAGATGAAGGATGCCGATCCCATCCACGATATCCCGGTTCTGGTCCTCACGCCGGGCAAGTCGACGCCACTCTCGCCAGAGCGGTTAAGCCGCATCGGCGACAATATCGAGCAGGTGATCGCTCACGCGAGCGCGCACTGGATTCATCTCGACGAGCCCGACCTCGTGGTTGACTCGATCCGCACCATGGTGGCCGCGGCAATGGAACCCGTTGCTGCCGTCGGATAGTCCGCAGGCGCTCGGCGCAAGGCTCAATTCAGATAGCCCTACTGCTTTTCACCCGCGGCGAACTGAGTCCATGGGCCGGCCTTCATGTCTTTCAGAATGGGCCTGAGCCAGTCGTATTCGGGATGGGCTGCGAGGAACGGCGCGGCCAGAAAGTCTTCGCCGCAGGGATGGCCGGCATGGCCAATGAGCGAGAGTTTTCCGGCCAGTTCCGAGTCTGTCACTTTCCCGGTAACTGCGCCACCCGGGAAGTACGGCCCCCAGTCAAAGACAGGAACACCCTCTTTCACCTTGTCCACGTGTCCGCACAGCGAGCGCTGATCGGCCTCCACCTTGCCCGTATAGCTGTCGACATGGTCAGAGAGGAACTGTTCAGCGAGCTTCACGTCGATCTGTCCCTTGGCCCTCTCAATCTCTTTTTCCGCTGTGATGCGGCGAGCATTCGGCGAGCTCGACAGGTTCTTCGGGTCAAAGCCGTCGGTCTCATCCTTGATCAAGGATGAATCGCGCGCGAAGTTGGTGCTGATGAAGTAGCCATCCTTCGATCGCCAGAGCGGCGTGTTCTTGAGGCCGAGTTCGAGGTAGCCGATCTCGCCCGTCTTGCGGTCGCCAATCAGCCAATCGTTGGCGTATCCGCCGTTGTTGCCCTGCTTGATAAGCTTCACGTATTCGTCGATCGAATCCGCATATTGCAAGGCGCGGCGGGAGCGCACAAACTCGGGCGTACCTTCCGGATCCCAGCCGACAAACTGGGTGATGGTCGTCTCCGTGATCATGATCCCGGCGTCGTTGACGCCGAAGTCATCCTGGCTGGTGATGATCCCGGGAGCCCCGTCCATCATCATGCGATGGCCTTGAGCGGGCTGAATGTCGAACATCACAGTCCAGCGCTCGCCCTCGGCGTAGCTCGACCAATTGTTGTGGGCGATGACGATTTTGCCGCCCTTGGTGTAGCTACCGGTCGCGATGAAGGCCGAGCAGCGGCCCGACGGCCAGATCTGCGGGGCATTCTCAGCCTTCTCTCGCTTGTTGAGCCAGGGAACGTAGTATTGCGGAAGCTCAATGCCGCCGTTCAGAGCCACAATGTCCCAAACATCGAGCTTGACGCCACGGGACTGCACGCCGCGCGCGATCCCTTGCAACTCCTGCTGATACTCCGCATCGATGTGCGGCCACAGCATTTTGCGGCTTGCTTCGCGAAAGAACTCCCAATTGCGCTTCGTATCGTGGGTGTTTTCCAGTTTGATGACCGCAAGCATGTCGGCAATTTCAGTGGCCAGAAGCTGTCCGTGTTGAAAGCCGATCTCCGTGGGCGTGCCCTCGAGATGCACGTAAGTCCAGCCGCCCTTATCGAATCGGTAGCCGGGCCCCGACTGGGTCTCGGATGCCGCGTCGTTGCCTGGGGGGTTCGCTCTGAGAGTGCCCGCACTTAATGAGGCGAACACAATGGCGCTGGAAAACAGGAAGCGGACAGAGTGCATGAAGGCAGGCAGAAAGCGCATCGAAAAACCTCCAGGATTTTCCTAAGCTAGCACGACGGACGAGAGTCGGTCACAAGGGCTGACGGCCTGCCTGTAACCTTCCCAATCAGTGATGCTTTGCTGAAGCCTGAACCGCTAAGCGCGTCCTACGACTACTTCTTCTTGCCCGATCTCACATGCGCCTTTTTGGGCGCAGGCCTGGCTGCCCTTGACGCCTTCGCAGGAGACAGCTTCTTTCCCGCGGCAGACTTCGCCGCCGGTTTCGAGGAGGCTTTTGACTTGGGCTTGGGCGCAGGTTTGGCTTTGGCCACCGGCTTGTGCAGCGCCGCTTTCGCGGTTACTTTGGCTGGCGCTCGAAGGGCTGGTTTGGGGATCGGCTTCGGAGCAGGTTTGGGTGCCGGCCTCGGAGCTGGCTTTGGGGCGGGTCTAGGCGCTGGCTTGGGTTCTGACTTAGCGACCGGCTTGGGCGCAGCCTGGACTGCTGGCTTTGCGGGCGGTGCCAGCGGTGCGGGTTTCTGCTGAGCAGTGGCTGGTTTTGCTTGCACAGGGGCTTTCAGGACCGGTGTTGCGGCCGCCTGTTTTGCCTTGGCCGACTCGGCCGCGGCACCTTTCTTCCCTTTTGCCGGGGGAACTGCCTTGGCGCCACGCTTCCGAGCCGGTTCCTCGTCCTCGGCGTCAAGGTCGTCGTCTCCCGGCTCCGGCTCCTCCTCCAGGTCAACGTCAAGATCGCCTTTGGGCAGCGCAATTGTCAGGTCCAGTTCCTCGTCCTCCCCCTCGACCTCTTCAAGCTCGTCGTCGGCTTCGAGCCCATCCTCACCTTCTTCGTCGTCGTCAAACGAGCGCTCCTTCACCTTGGCTTCCGAGCGCTTGGCGCGGGTGCGCTTGATGGTGATCTGAGGAGGCGGCGCGGGCGGTGAGTACGGCTCGAGGAAGGCGCGCATCTCCTCCGGCGTCTCCAGTTTGCCGTCGATCAACTGTAAGAATATCTGGTGGACAACATCCTTGTAGTTCGCAAGCTCAGGCGTGATACGCATCTCCTGCATCAGGGCATGAGGAATCCGCTGGCGAGCGTCGGGCCAGACCTTCAGGAACTGGTTAAAGCGTTCCTTTACCGCAGCATCCTTGGTTGTAAACCCAAGCCAAAGTATCGCTTCCGGATCATAGCTGGTGAAGAGCTTGAAGGCCGCCGAGGGCTTTGCGTTTTCTTTCGACAGCAGAACCTTGGCGAATTTGGTAGCCAATGCGTCCAGGCTGTTCCACTCCTCAACGAAACCAGGACGCAGCATCGCCTTCTTGAGCGAGGACAGGTCTTTCGGCGCCAGCTTGGACGTGAGCAACTGCATCTGAGCGGCAGATATGTCCGGATGAACTCCCTGGACGAGCAGCTCCACCGCGAGATGGTGTAGCGCCCCAAGCTTTTCAGCGTCTGCCTTGGCCGAAGTCCAGGCAGGAAAGAGTACTTTCATCCATCCGGCAGCCTCAAGTGCCTGCAGGACCTTCAGCCCTTCCTCTTCATGACCGATCTGCTCGAGCTCCTGACTCCGGGCGGTTGCCGAAAGGTGCTCGATAACGCCCTCCGTGACCGCGTTTTCATAGCGCGTACGGGTCTTGGGGTCAAGTTCCCAACCAAGACGAACCTGGAAGCGGGTGGCGCGGATGAGAAGGGCGGGTTCCTCAAGAAAACCGTAGTTTGACACGAGCCGCAAGCTCCGGGTCTCGATGTCCGCAACCCCGTTGAGCGGGTCCATGAGCAGGCCGAACGAGCCTTCATTCAGCGAGATGGCCATGGCGTTAACCGTGAAGTCGCGCCGGCGAAGATCATCGAGGATGGTTGCGGGATGATAGACGGCCTTGCCCGGCTTCGGGTATTCGACCCGGTGGGTGCTGACGACGTCGACGCGCACGGTCCCGGGAAAACAGACAAAGAGGCTCTTTGACAGTTCGTCTTCGCCCCAGATCTTGCCATTGGCCTTCTCAATTGGTTTCTTCAGTTTGAGAGCATTTCCATGAACCGACACTTCAAGATCGCGCACAGCGTGGCCGCTGGTGAGGTCGCGAACGGAGTCACCCGTAAGAAAGACAAGGAAACCTGCCTCGCGTGCGACCTCGCGCAGACGCCGAAGCGCGTTTTGCTGATCCGGCGACAGCCGGTTTTCCAGAAGATAGATGTAGTCCGCCATCCCCCTCCACATGTTTGGCGTCTCAGCCTGCGGGCCAGAATCACAATCCCAAGTACCTGATCTGGTTGCCCTTACAGCGCAATCCGGCTGAGACAGCAACCAGTACATTAACACAAAGTTGTTGCTTTGGCTAGAGTTTGAGAGCTCGCCCCGGCGCGTTATTCGCTCTCGATTGGGTCTCGTATTGCGGATTTGTTCCGGCGCACCCTTTGCACCATCGTTGCTACAATCGGCCCGTGCGACAATCAATGCGATGTCCTCCGCACGCAAGCCCGTCATCGTACGCAAGTTCTCCCGCGACTGGTCGGCAGGATACGCGGTCGGGGTTACGTCACCAGATTCCGCCGACTGCGAGCTCCTGGACGTAACGGGCAAAGTGTTGCGGATTCCCTGGGTCGAGGTGAAATGGGTCTGCTACGTGCGCGACTTCCCTCAGGGCGAATCGGCCTATCCTGAGCGACTGATGCAGAAGCGGTTTGCCACGCGCCCGCGGACGGCCGGCCTGTGGCTGCGGATGACTTTGACCGACGGCGAGGAGCTGGAGGGCCTGGCAGCGAACGACCGATCGCTGGTCGATGGGGCAGGGCTTCTGTTGACGCCTCCTGACACACGGTCGAACACCCAGCGCGTGTATGTACCAAGGAGCTCGATACAGACGCTCGAGGTTGTCAGCCTGATTGGGGCGGCGAGCCGTAAAGCTCCGACATCAGCGGCCACTGGGCAGCCCGAGCTGTTCCCCGCCGATCTGGACACAGCGCAAGGTTGAGGCAAGAACGCAGGGCCCGGGCATCCGGTACAATCGGTACCGATGAAGCTAGGGGAGCTTGCAGTCAACCTTGGGGCCGAACTACGCGGAGACGCGGAGCTGGAAGTGACCGGTGTCAAAGGAATTGAGGAGGCAGGGCCAGGCGACGTGACCTTCGTTGCCAATCCCCGCTACGCCGGCCTCGCGCGCACCACCAAAGCGGCCGTCGTGCTTGTTGAACCGGGGTTTCAAGAGCTGGCCACAGCTACCCTCCGGATCAAGAACCCGTACCTGGCCTTTTCACGGGCCTTGGCGTTTTTCCACAAGCCCCCGGCCTATCCGCCAGGGATTCATCCAACCGCCGTTGTCGAACCTTCCGCCGAGGTTGGCGAAGGAGCCCATATCGGGGCGTACGTCGTCGTGGGTGCGCAGGTCCGGCTTGGACCCCATGCCACGCTGCTGCCCCATGTGGTGATCTATCCCGGGGTTCGGGCGGGAAGCCATCTCTTTGCCCATGCCCACGCGGTAGTCCGGGAGAACTGTGTTCTCGGCGATTACGTGACACTCGAGAATGGCGCGATTGTGGGATCGGACGGGTTTGGGTTCGCCAAGAACGAGGCCGGCCAATGGGAAAAGATTCCGCAGTCGGGGCCTGTGAAACTAGGTGATCGCGTGGATGTGCAGGCCAATGCCTGCATCGACCGCGCGACGGTGGGCTCTACGCTGATTGGTGACGGAACCAAGATCGATAACCTCGTGCAGATCGGTCATGGGTCAAAGGTGGGCGAGAACACGCTGGTTTGCGCGCAGACCGGGCTGGCTGGATCGTCGGTGGTCGGAAGCAACGTAATTCTTGCCGGCCAGACCGGGGTTGCAGGCCACTGCACGGTGGGCGATGGCGTAATCCTGACGGCGCAGTCGGCGGTCTCGCACGACATTCCGCCCGGTAAGATGATCTCTGGATCTCCCGGATTCGACAATCGGATATGGCTGCGGGCTGCGGCGATTTTTCAGCGGCTGCCGGAGCTGCTCAAGCGGCTCGACCGGCTTGAGAGGAAAGTGGAATCACAGGAACCGCGCCAGCAGGTTGAGACGAGTAGTTCAGACGAAGACTCGCCACGGGATCAGGGAGCCGGCCAATGACAGAAACCATTCACGCCGGCATGCGCCTGGCGATGAAGACTTCGCTCCGCCTGCTGCTCGCAACCCTGGTTTTTTTGGGATTCCTGGCGCTCGTGGGTTGCCATTCCTACCATGTCGATACGACGGTTGAAAACCGTACAGGAAAGCCCGTGAAGCTGCTTGAAGTGGACTATCCGAGTGCGAGCTTCGGCACAGGGCAGCTGGAATCAGGCGCGGTCTATTCGTATCAAATGCAGTTTCGGAACTCGGGACCGATCAAAGTCACCTACACGGCCGACGATGGGCGGCAGATCTCAATCGACGGTCCCCGCGTAGCAGAGAAGCAGGAGGGGCAGCTGCGGATCGTTCTTCTTTCCGGCGGCCAAGCGGAGTTCCACCCGGCGCTCACGCCGGCGCCGTAAACGTCCGTCCAGAACTCCCGCCCATCGAAAGTCGCAAGCCTGCAAGAGCTATCAGATCCGCTACCGCACCATGCTTTGGAAGAGCGGCGAGTGGAGCAGATTGTCGAACTCCGAGTCGGACGTTGCGAAGTGGATGCCCAACCTCCCGGAATCCGACGAGATGTCCGTCGACTTCAGCGCTGACTTCTCCGCATCGGAACCGCTCATCTTGCGCACCAGCACCGCCGCGGTAAGCAGGGACGAAATAGTGGCTGCCGCGAACGAGTCGCCGGTAGATATGGTCAGGTCGAATTTGACTCCGTGCTGGAAGTCCATCCCGTACCAGGAACCAATCAGCCGCTTGCGCACCGACTCGAAGTCGGTCAACGATCCGGCCTCGCCCAAAACCTGGCGCATCATCGTCTGGGTGCCCTTTTCGTCGAGGATGCTCCACAGCGGCTGGGAGTCGACGCTCTTCATCGCATCCATCATTGGGGCATTGTTGAGCAGGCTTTGGCCGATGCCGTCGCGCGCGTCGAGCGCCTTGTCCACGGCGTCCTTCGAGCCGAAGACCATGGTAGAGGGATCGACAAAGCAGATGACCATTCCGGTCTTTGCCATCGGGTAGACGCGATTGGTCCGCACCAGCGCGGCACGCACCTTGTCTTTGCGGAAGTTGGCCAGAATATCCTGCATGGGAAACTGCCCCTGGGCAAGGCCGAGGGTGGTGAGGCCTTCGCTTGTGGCCGAGGGCCGGAAGAGAGCAAACGCGAGCTGATCGACATCGTGGTTGTCGTTCAAGCCGGACTTGCGCAGCGCATCGTCAAACTGCTTCAAGTCGGGAGGCATAACGCGTTCGCGCAGGTCCATCGCGGCCGTAGAGTTTTGCATCGCCTTATAGTCGATCACCACCAACTGCTGTACATCGCGTGGTATGGCCGTCCGCGCATCGGTGGACAACTGGGCCGCCTGCGCGAGCGACGCAGCAGCCACCAGCACTGGAACTACTGAAACCTTAAACAGGGTCTTCAACAATTTCTTCCTCCGTCTGACTACGATGCTCTTCGACCTTCTGGCTCCAAGAGCATCGCCTAGCTGTTTCCGGGCTCGTGGGAGCGAGCCTTTCGCCCGGACCAATTCAATCCGGGCCAATTCAGTTTGGGCCCATTCCTTCTGGCCCCTTTCATTTTACGGCTCTTTCGGCCAGCCAAGCGGAGCTTCAAGCCGATGCTCCAGAATCTTGGTCTGCGGATCGAACCCGCTTAATAGACGCATCCACTCGCTTTCCCGCTCACAGGCCGCCTCAGGAATCAGCCCGATCACCTCGCCTTCGGCCAGGGGGACCTTGTGCCGGTGAGCGAGCTTCGCGACCGCGGAGAAAACCTGCGAGATCGGGGTTGCTTTGAAGTCCGTGATATTCATTGAGAGCTGCGCCCGGCCATGGGCCATGACTCCCATTGCCTTCACCCCGTTGAGGCCGCCTGAAGCTGCACGAATCTCTCGCGCGACCGCCCGCACGATTGAAACGTCAGGCGAGTCGAAATAGATGTTATAGGCCACCAGGAACTTGCGAGCGCCCACGGCACAGGCTCCCGCTGTGGGATGCAGGCCCGGGCCGCCCAGGTCCGGCCGGCGTGCTGATTCCTTGCGTACCGCGTCGCGAAGCCCTTCAAACTGTCCGCGCCGCACGTCCTCAAGATTGGCCCGATCAGGGCGCGAAGCTGCCGCCTCATAAAAGAAAACGGGAACCCCGTAGCGCCGCCAGATCTCAAGGCCGGCCTGGCGGGCAAGCAGCACGCACTGCTCGAGCTTGATGCCTGAGACCGGCACAAACGGAATGACGTCGGCCGCGCCAATTCGGGGATGGACCCCCTCCTGCCGGGTCAGGTCGATCAGGTCTACGGCCTTGCCCGCGCCACGGATTGCCGCCTCGACAACGGCACCGGGCTCGCCGGCAATCGTCACGACCGAGCGATTGTGGTCTGCATCCATCGACCAGTCGAGCAGGTGCACACCCTCCACGCGCATCGCCGCCACAATGGCTTCGACCCGCTGGGCATCCCTGCCCTCGGAGAAGTTTGGTACGCACTCAACAACCGGTCCGATCATGGTCTACTTGTCTGCCCTATTGACTCGAGCCTGTTACTTCCAAAATGTGTAGCCCACCTGCACTTCGACGCTGGCGTTCACACCCGGATTTCGGTCGCCGAGCGAAGCAGAGGAGATATGTACGCCATTGACCCCAATGTCGATCGACCGTCCGGACCGTTTGAAGTAGTGAATGCCGAAGCCGCCCTGCGGAGAGAAGTTCCACACGGAGGTGCCTCCGGGTGTGCCATGGGGCACCAATACGTCCGGGGGAAATTTGTGGGTGGTGTAAATCACTCCACCGGCCGCCTGGAACCAGGGCTGAATGCGCCGGGACTTCGTCAGAAAGTTCCAGCGAAAAATGACCGGCATTACGCTGACACCGATGTAGGTGCCGCCGCCTACCGGCGCGTAATACGATTGGCCGTTATAGTCGAAGAGTTCCTGATGGGGAGGCGGCGTAAAGGCAAGCCATAGCGGCATGATGCTGCCGCCCAACTCGAACTGGCCGGGAAACGGCCAACTATGCAGTGGGCGCGTAATGATCTTGCTTAGCTGGAAACCGGCCCTCAGAAACTGAAAGTTGTCGCGATTGCCAACGCCGTTCCCATAATTCACAAAGGGACCGTACTCCCAATCCTTGTTGTTGCGTACCTGTGCAACGGGGTTGTCCGCGTCCGTCGGGGAATCTGTATTCGGCGTCTCGGCGCTGGCCATCAGCGTCCCCGCCAGGGCAATCAACAGGGCAAACCTCATGCGTTGAATCAAATCCGGTCCCTTTCTCCGTTGAGAATCGCACCAATCATCACAGAAAAGGCCGCCACGTGGGGGCGGCCTCTCCTGAATCCTGAATTCAGATGAATCAGCCGGCTGCGTGCTCCAACTGTTCCGCATCCATATCGAAGTTTGAAAATACGTTCTGCGTGTCGTCGCTCTCTTCAAGCGCCTCAAGCAGCCGCACCATCTGGTTTGCCTGCGCGCCTTCGAGCTTGGTATAGGTCGAAGCCACCATCGTCACCTCGCTCATCACGGTCGCAATGCCCGCTGCCTTGATCGCCGCGGAGACGGTCTCGTACGACGCTGGGTCGGTAAGGATCTCCCAGGTGTCGCCTTCGTCGTTCAGGTCCTCGCCGCCGTGCTCGAGAACGATGTCCATCAGCTGCTCTTCGGTGGCCGCATTTTTTTCGACCGCCAATACGCCCTTCTTCGAGAACATAAATCGAACCGACCCGGACTCGCCCAGGTTTCCGCCATTCTTTGAGAATGCGTGCCGGATCTCGCTTACAGCGCGGTTGCGGTTGTCGGTGAGCACATCGACAATAATCGCGACTCCGCCAGGGCCGTAGCCCTCAAAACTGATCTCTTCGTAGTTCACGCCCTCGAGTTCGCCGGTGCCGCGCTGAATGGCGCGTTTGATATTATCCTGCGGCATATTCTCGGCCTTTGCCGCGGCCACCGCGGTGCGCAGCCGGGCATTGGTGTCAGGGTTGCCGCCGCCTTTGGCTGCGACGGCGATTTCCTTCAACAGGCGGGTGAATATCTTGCCGCGCTTTGCATCGAGCGCGCCCTTCTTGTGCTTGATTGTGGCCCATTTGGAATGGCCGGACATAGACCCTCTTGGCTGGTGAATACACCTTCGCAAACACGCGACTAACCCCCTGATTATACCATCGCTTCGTACATCCGCCGCGGGGCTGAAGCTGCTAGGCTAGAACCATGAAATTCGGGGTATTGGTCTTTCCCGGCTCCAACTGCGACCACGACACCTACAACGTAATTGCCGAGATCGCTCACCAGCCGGTGACCTTTCTCTGGCATGACTCTGAGGATCTCGCCGGAGTCGATGCAGTGCTGGTCCCGGGCGGATTTGCCTATGGCGATTACCTGAGGACCGGAGCGATCGCCCGGTTCTCACCGGTCATGCAAGCAGTCCAGCGCTTTGCTGCCGGCGGAGGATCGGTGCTCGGCATCTGCAATGGATTCCAGATTCTCACCGAAGCCGGCCTGCTCCCCGGCGCACTAACGCGAAACGCAGGACTTAAATACATCTGCAAGCAGGTGCATCTGCGCGTCGAGACCACTGAGAGCCCCTTCACCCGCCAACTGAGCAAAGGCGAGGTGCTAAGGATTCCCATCGGCCACATGGAAGGCAACTACTTCTGTACGCCGGAGGAGTTGCACCGGCTCGAGTCGGAAGATCGCATCGCCTTCCGATATTCGACGCCCAAGGGCGAGATCACGTTGGACGCGAATCCGAACGGATCGCTTGGAAACATCGCTGGAATCCTGAATCCCGGACGCAACGTACTGGGCATGATGCCCCACCCCGATCGGTCGAGCGAGCAATTGCTCGGATCGGCAGATGGATGGAAGATCTTTGCCTCGATGGTAGAGGCGCTGGCAACACGCTAGTGCTCCTGTTGCATCTCCTGATAAGTGCCCCATGATCGACATACATCATCATCTGATTTACGGCGTAGATGACGGACCTCAAGAACTGGCCATTTCTCTGGCCATGGCCCACGAAGCGGCTGACGAGGGCGTAACCGACATCGTCTGCACCCCGCACGCGAGCGATACCTACCCCTACCAGAAGGCCCTGAATCAGGAGCGGCTTGAAGAGTTGCGAAGCCAGCTCGGCAATCTGGTCCGGCTGACCCTTGGCTGCGATTTTCATCTGAATGCCGACAATATTATTGATGCTTTGGAGAACCCGCTCAGCTTCTCGATCGACGGCAAGGGCTATCTGTTGGTCGAGCTGCCGGAGATGGTAATCCCTCCGCAACTGACTGAGGCCATGCGCCGCCTGCAGGGCGTCGGATACACCATCGTCATTACGCACCCTGAGCGGAACCAGGTGCTCTACCAACGGCACGACCTGTTGGCCGAATGGATGCGCACTGGCTGCCTTGTGCAGGTGACGGCAGGCTCGCTCTACGGCCGCTTCGGCAAGGCCGCCGAAGCCTTTTCGCTCGAGCTGCTGGAGCGCAACTGGATCCACTTCATCGCCACCGACGCTCATAATCCCAAATGGCGGCCGCCGCACCTGAAAAAGGCTTATGACTTCGTCGCCGACAAAGCTGGCGTCGAAACCGCGCAACGGCTGTTCGTCGCGAATCCCCGCGCGGCGCTTGAAGGCTCAAAATGGCCCCAGCAACCCGAACCGAGCGGCCTGTGGGAATACGTTCCGCTGAAGTTCGATCTGAGCCAGATCCCGCGCGAGTCAAAGCGCACGCAGTTGCGCAGGCGCACTGGACTGCCGGGCGACGAAGCCGAATCCAGCAAAGGGTTCTGGGGGCGCATCTTTGGCAAATAAGAATGAGAGCCGATGCTGGCAAGGGCTTCCGTTAGACCAAGCCAAGCCCGCCATCCACGCCCAATGTCTGACCAGTAACGAAATTGGGACCAGTAGCAAAGAAGAGCACGGCCTGTGCCACGTCCTCCGCGGTACCGTTTCGTCCCATCGGCGTGCGCGCGGCAAATCGCGTCCCGGCGTCGCCGCTCTCGCCCACCTCAATCCATCCAGGTGCGACGCAGTTCACGCTGACCTCCGGGGCGAATCCCCTAGCCATTGCCTGCGTAAGCATGTGCAGCGCGGCCTTTGAGCTGCAGTAGTGCGCGTGGTCAGCCCAGGCGTGGCTGCCGCCCAGGGAGCCGATATTGATGATGCGGCCCTGTACTGCTCTCAGGTGCGCCAGAGCCTCACGCGCCACCAGAAATGGCCCTCGGGCGTTGGTCTCGAAGACGGCATCCCACGCGGCCATGCTCAGCTGATCGAGGGGCGCACGCTCAAAAACAGCGGCATTGTTGACGAGCACATCCAGGCGGCCAAAGCGATCCACCGCCGCAGCCACCGCGGCCTTGACAGAGGCTTCCGACCGGACGTCACACTCCAGCGCAGCGGCACTTACGCCGAGAGACTCGATTGCGCGAGCAGTCTCCTCAGCTTCTTGCCCAGACTTTAAATAGGTGATGGCGACGTTTGCGCCTTCAGCGGCCAGCGCAAGTGCTATGGCGCGGCCAATACGTCGCGCTCCGCCGGTGACCAGTGCCGTTTTGCCGCTCAGGAGTCGATTTCCCATCGCACTTTCAACACCGGTCAGGACGGAATTGAGCTGCTTCACTTCGGTGGCGCACCGGAATCAGAGGGCGGAGACGAACTCGAAGGCGGATTCGAATTCGCAGGTGCCGACGAGTCGGGAGCCTTTGCGGGCGTCGTGTCTCTGCCACCCTCCTGAACCGCGTCGTGCTTCTTGTAGATGGAGTATTGCTCGCCGGGCCGCTTCATGCGAATCTCGATGGCCATCTCCGCCTTGTCGACCACGTAGTCGTCGCCGAAGGTCCGAAATCCTTTGGCAATCACCTGCATCCGTACCGTGCCCCCAATCGGCAGCACATCGATGATTGTCTTGCCGTCTTCATTGGTCTTCAGCTCCATGTTGCCCTCGTCTTTTTCACCCTGCATGGGATGAAAGATCACAGCTGCATTTTCAATGGGCTTGCCGTTCACGTCCTTGAGAATCGTCACCTCGATCCGCGCGGTCGGCGGCGGTGCCTTGTACTTGCGGCCACGAGAGCTGTTGTCACTCTGGCCATACGAGGAGAGCGAGCAGGTGGCCAGGCCCAGGCCGGCCAGGCAGACTGTGAGACGGAAGACGGTGCTGCGTACCATTTGTTCATTGTAGACGTTTGGCGGCTGAGGTGGGAATCGGGCGACTGAAACCCAGACCCTACTGAACGATGTACATCACGGATGTACTGCTCATGGTGAGCGTGCTCCTGGGGATCCATGGGATGCTGAGCGGAAATGCATAGGTGACAGCGACCTGGACACGGCTTCCAGGGTTCTCGTTTCCGTCCGGAAAGGTTGTGTTCACGGTTATGGGGCCGCCGCCGATGTTTGGCCAGGGCTCCGAGGAAACATAGGAGTTAATGACAGACGCCGTCGAGGTGCAGGAAGCGCCGCTGGCGGTTTGGCAAGTCGATCCATGAACTATCGCATATCGAGTTCCCTCCCGCGCGCACTCTGAGATTGCGGCACGCGTATAGCTGGCGATGCACACCTGGATCAGGCCGAAGAAAAACGTAAGAAGCACCGGGACCGAAACCGCGAATTCTACAAGGGAACTGCCTTCCTGGCGGGACCACGATTTGCGCGCCCGATTCGAAGGACACTGCTTCCCTCCCCGTCGGAAACTGTCTGCGGGAGAACCGGCTCTTCGGCCGCCCAGCGCGAAAACCCGGTTCAACGTTGCGCTCACGGCTACTCCTCCACTTCCATCACCGAAATCGCGGTCAGCTTGAAGCTGGTGGGGAGCCCGGGAACGTTGAAGGGTACTGGCACTGTGGCGCTTGTGTTCATCTGTACGAACTCGAGGCTGTGATTCAACGAACCGGTGCAGGCTGAATTCGCGGCAGACTGGCTTGTGTACTGCGTGCCTCCTATGGATTGCGAGCAAGCGAAGTAGGTGGTGGGCGTTGCGGTGAGAGCGTTCCCAATGTCCGGTGCTTCGCCCTCGGCCGCGGCGATCATCCCGGATGAATTCGCCGCGAATGTGGAGCTGATCATCCCGTAAGCTGTTCCGGCATGGGCGGCGTTCGAGACCTCGATCGAGTCGTAGAGAATCAACCCCATTTCAACTGTGCCTATGAGCAGCGGTGCACCAAGCAAAGAGAGGCAAAGGGCCATTTCGACGAGGGCCCCGCCCGACTCCGCACCAAGCAGACGTTTCCAGCACCGCATCCCAATAACCTTGAGAGCGGATTCCCGGCCCAGAGAGCGCGGCTTCGGAACAGCTTGTACGTATTTTGGAAGTCCATTTTTCATGGATTACTCCACCAGCTTGGCCACGGACGAATTCATCGTGCCCAGGCTCGAACTGGCGTAACTGTTGAGGGTTGCTCCGCCGGCCATGGTCAGCGTCTGCGCCACAAAGTCCATGTTCAACGTCGTGCTCGTGCCGTTGTTCAACGTGACCGCGGCACTCGGCGCATAAACAAGTCCGGAGAAGCTGGAGTTGGACCCACCCTGGATTGTCACCGTGTTGCCCGCGATATAAAACAGCGTCTGCGGAACACTGCTGACGGTTGGTGCGGAGAGCGTTGCCGTTACACCGTTTGCAATGTTGACCGTTCCGCCTACATAGAAAGTCACACTGTTCCCGGAAACAGGCGCGCCTCCGCCCGTCGTGAAGCTCCCCTGAATGTAGTAGGTGTACCCCGACGAAAACGTCACCGATGCCGCATCGCTGGTGTCGAGGCTCGTATAGCAGACCGTATTATTGACCACGGTTTCGCCCGACATCGGCAGGGTATAGACGCCCGTATAGTTGTTTTGCTGCGGTCCAGCCCTGAATCGGGTTCGCATAACACGGCGTGCCGTTGGGCAGCGTGGGCGCAGCGATCGTGGGACTGCATGCGGCAACGCCGGTGACCACCTTGGTGTGTTGAAGAGATGGTTCCGTTATTGTTCACATTGCTGGAATTGTCCCAGTTGGTTGAGACGGTTCCCAGCGATAGCGCATTGATGCCTGCGCTGCCCACCACACCAACCGCATTGTTGCTGATTGAATCCACTGTGATCCCGCAACTGGAAGCGGAGATCTGCGCGTTATTGCTCATGTTGAGGCCTTGGCCGGTACCTGCCTCAAGGCAGATACAGGTGGGGCTCGACTGCCCGCCACCGGACACGGCACGCGCACCCACCGACATCGTGCTTCGCGAGGGATTGAAGACGCCAAGCAGGAGCGTTGGCAATTGGCGGGAGACGATGACCTCGGTATAGCCGGAACTGCCTGCGTAGCTTCCGTATTTGGGCGGGCTGTTGATCTGCACGGTTGCAGGATTCGTCGCCGCCCCCGGATCGAAGCCGTTCATCTTCGAGATGGCGTTCGCCACGGTCTGCATGTTGCCGGAATCGTCCTGCGGTCGCTTCTTCGGCGGCGGCGACTGCGGCGGCATCCGCCGCCGATTGCGCCATGCGCTTCTCGTGGAAGAAGTAGCCAGTGTCGATCGCCAGGGCCATGAATCCGAGAGCCAGCAAGCCGAGAAAGGCCGCAAGCCAGACGGCCGATTGGCCGAGACTTTCTTTCAAAACCTTGCCCAACCCTCCCATAGCTGGATCTCCTGGCGACGCGCAGAATTGAACGTCCGTGGTCACTTATCGGCCCGCGAAGAGAGATCTCATGAGCACAAACCCAAAGAAAATCGAAATGAGGGTAATGTTTGCTTCGCGGACAATGGGGAAAGAGCAATTTGTGTTCCGTTCGGTTGCTCCAGCTTCCTGAGTTGCCACTAACCCTTTTTGATTGAGCGAGTGCGATTTTATGAGCGTATTACGCTCAACTTTTAATGTGTTACGGCCTTGACAAACACAAATCGACTGTCCTATCTTTAGCAATTGGAAGGGGCGACTGCTAGCGTCCCGCTGGCAGCGATTGCCTGAAGTACAGCCGGCTGTCTTGCCCGGGCTCACGGCTCCGGCGCCTTCCGCGGACTTTCCAGCAACACGCAATTCAATCACCGGCAGGGAGATCCTGGCCGAGATCTGAAGGAGAAGCGAAGAAATGGCATCAACATCCGTAGCAACAACGTTCACCCCGCTCCATGACCGCATCCTCGTCCGCCGTCTTGAAGAAGGCGAAACCGTCCGAGGCGGCATCATCATCCCCGACAGCGCCAAAGAAAAGCCTCAGGAAGGCGAAGTCATCTCCGTTGGCAAAGGCAAGTCGAACGACGAAGGCAAGGTCTTCCCTCTCGACGTCAAGGCCGGCGACAAGATCCTCTTCGGCAAGTACTCAGGCACCGAGATCAAGATCGACGGCGAGGAGTTCCTCATCATGCGTGAGGAAGAAGTCCTCGGAATCGTCAAGAAGTAGCCACGTCCGCCGCCGCGGACAAGTCGTCAGTTTTCAGTTCTCAGTTGTCAGCACGCCCGCTACTTTGTGGGCTGCATCCGATGACAGGGAGACAAAAGGACTGGCAACTGACAACTGATCACTGACAACTGATTAAGGAGACACAAGACAATGGCAAAGCAAATCCTACACGGTGAAGAATCCCGTCAGGCGATTCTGCGCGGAGTCAACATCCTCGCCGACGCCGTCAAGGCCACGCTCGGCCCCAAGGGCCGCAATGTGGTCATCGAGAAGAAGTTTGGCTCACCCACCATCACCAAAGACGGCGTGACCGTCGCGAAGGAAATCGACCTCAAGGATCCGCTGGAGAACGTCGGCGCGCAGCTCGTGCGCGAAGTCGCCTCCAAGACCTCTGATGTTGCGGGCGACGGCACCACCACCGCAACTGTTCTGGCCCAGTCCATCTTCAAGGAAGGCGTCAAGACCGTCGCAGCAGGCGCGAACCCGACTGCCCTCAAGCGCGGCATTGACAAAGCCGTCATCACGATCATCGGCACTCGCGACAAGGACGGAAAGTGGACCGAGGGCGGAGCCCTTGGCAAGCTCTCCAAACCCGTTGACGAAGGCTCCGTTGCCCAGGTGGGCGCCATCTCCGCTAACGGCGATCAGGAGATCGGCGACATCATCGCTCACGCTGTGAAGGTTGTGGGCAAGGATGGCGTCATCACGATCGAAGAGTCCAAGACCATGCACACCGGTCTGGAGACGGTCGACGGCATGCAGTTTGACCGCGGCTACCTGAGCCCCTACTTCGTCACCGACGCCGAGCGCCTTGAAGTGGCCCTCGACGATCCGTACATCCTGATCTACGAGAAGAAGATCAGTGCGATGAAAGATCTGCTTCCCTTGCTCGAGCAGGTTGCCCGTGGAGGCAAGCCGCTGTTGATCATCGCCGAGGACGTGGAAGGCGAAGCGCTTGCCACTCTCGTGGTGAACAAGCTGCGCGGCACGCTCAACGTTGCTGCCGTCAAGGCTCCGGGCTTCGGCGATCGCCGCAAGGCCATCCTGGGCGACATCGCCACGCTGACCGGCGGCAAGGCCATCACCGAAGACCTCGGCATCAAGCTGGAAGGCGTGAAGCTCGAGGATCTGGGCAAGGCCAAGCGCATCACCATCGACAAAGACAACACCACCATCGTTGATGGCGCAGGAAAGTCTTCAGAGATCGAAGGCCGCGTGCGGGAGATTCGTGCGCAGATCGAGAAGACCACTTCGGACTACGACAAGGAAAAACTGCAGGAACGGCTGGCCAAGCTGGTGGGCGGCGTTGCCATCATCAAGGTTGGCGCGGCCACCGAGACCGAGCTGAAGGAGAAGAAAGCTCGCGTTGAGGACGCTCTGCACGCAACCCGCGCGGCAGTCGAGGAAGGCATCGTACCCGGAGGCGGCGTCGCTCTGGTGCGCGCCATCCCCGCGGTCGACGAGCTGATCAAGACGCTGGAGGGCGATGAGAAGATCGGTGCCCAGATCGTGCGCCGCGCTCTCGAAGAGCCACTGCGCCAGATCGTTGCAAATGCCGGCGAAGAAGGTGCGGTAGTGGTGGCCAAGGTGCTCGAATCCAAGAGCCAGCACTTCGGCTACAACGCCCAGACCGGTGCGTTCGAAGACTTGGTGAAGGCCGGCGTCATCGACCCCACCAAGGTGACCCGCACGGCGCTGCAGAACGCAGCCTCGATTGCCGGACTCCTGCTCACCACCGAAGCTCTGGTGGTTGAGATTCCGGAGCAGAAGGCTGCCCCGGCAGGCGGCGGTCACGGCGGCGGCATGGACGGCATGTACTAACACCCCATCGACGAAGACCCGTCGCCGGGGACCCCGTTTTGATTTGCCATCCAGGCAGCTGCGCCTTCGGCGCGAAAGAAACCAACCAAACTAAAAGGCCTCCAGCTTCGGCTGGGGGCCTTTCTATTTGAAGCCAATTAAAGATCTCAGCGCGCGCAACGAATCGAGATTCACGCACGTGTCCAGTTCGCGGAAACTTCCCTCCCCGCATGGACTCAGCTTAACCGTGCCCCGCCTATGCTGCCCGCGGACCAGTGCCGAGATTGCTCACGGCCACCTGGGAGCGGAGCCCACGGAGCCAACCGGCCGACAACCAGCCTTTCGGAATGGAAAACTCCCCCCAGCCGCAATCAAGGCAGACGACGACATCGGGGGAAGGTGTCATGGGAGGATGGCCGAGCGTGCGAAGGGTGTTGCGGTAAAGGCGAACCTCTGCGGGAATCACGGAGACGGACGTAGACTGACACTTCGGACAGACCATGGATTTACCTCGGCCGGACAGGCAAAACAGGGGAAGCAGTAACCAGAACTAACTGGGGAAGCACAAATCTAATCCCCCGCGGGTGGAGTTTTCAATAGCCCAAGCTGGTCAGAACGGGCATCTGTGCAAATATTCTTCGCCTGTTCAAAACTTAGCTTTCATGATGTCAATTTACTTTTCACCTCAGAAACTTATTGATTCTGCGCTGAATCCGCTCAATTGGCCTTGTTTGGCACGATTGGTCTCCTGTGCAAAAAAAGGGCCCCAGACAAAACCGGAGCCCCTTTAAGGGCTCCGGCAGTGAAATGCAGGATCTGCAGCCTCGCTAGAACGTGAGGTGCATTCCCATCGTGATGGCACGGTTTCCGCCGATCAGGCCGGTGACCGAACCGAAGGTTGCTCCGTTGTTGGGGCAGCCCGCCGAGGATGCGTAACTGTACGAAGTGCAGGTTCCCTGGCCGGCGGTGAGGGTCGTAGGAATCGTTGTGCTCTTCCCGGTTCCATTTGCGACCGGAAGAACGAATTCGTTCGACAGTGCGGATTGTTGGTCTGCGGAGTTGTTGGTGGTCGCGATTTGGCCGTACTGCAGATAGCTGCTGTTCTGGGGGCAAGTATTGTCCCCGCTCAGGGCCGCAGTGGGGCTCAGATTTGCAGCGGCGTTGGAACAGGCATAGCTTTGCGCAATCTGCGTCTGGTTCTGGGGAACGTCGAGGCTGGCAGTGTTGAACAGATTGAAGACGTTGAACGCGTAGAGCAAGCTGATGCGCTCGGATATCTTGAAGCTCTTCCGCAACGAGAGGTCCATCCGCTTCTGGAACGACTGGCGGAAGATGTTGCGCTGATCGCTGGGAGCAAAGTCGGTTTCGTAGATGTCCTGCGGATCGCTTCCGGTGGAAACAGGGATGCCCTTTTCACCCGGCTGCAGGAAGTTGATCGCGATCTGGGATGGGATCGATTGCGGGCATATAGCTTCCACCTGAGCCGCGGAGGTTGCCTTTGTTGCCTGTAAATGCGGTAGACGGATTGTCGGGGTGCTTTGATTGGCAGAATCGGGTTCATGAGGTTCGGGTAGTTGCCGACGTACAGGCTGCCCGAGGCCCCGTAGAACTCATAGAGGGAGTAGGGCTCCCCGCTCTGCGCCACGATGATGCCGGTCATATTCCAGCCATTGGTGAAGTACGACAGCAGCGAGTACGGCCGGGCCTTGTCGGGAAGTATGGCCTGGAAGTTGGCGGTGAAGACATTGTTGCGGTCGAAGTCGGCAGAGCCGTAAGAATCCGCAGGTTGTTCGGGGTTGTCGCCGGTGAAGAAGATGCCCATGTCGCTTTGCTCGTCGAGCGCGTGGCTCTAAGTGTAGCTGGCGCCTCCCTGGAAGTCATGCGAGAGCCGCTTCTCGACATGGGCCTGCAGGGCATCGTAAGCAGAGATGCCGACTGACTTGAAGAGCGGCCGCGTTGAAGTTATAGCCCACATAGGGCACGCGGAAGTCGATATTGCCGCCGCTGGCCGTGTCCCAAGGCTCTCCGGCGATGGAATTGAAATCGACGGTGCCGTACTCGTCCGTATAGGTGTTGTTCGGCGTTGAGTACCTGCCAGCCATAACTGGACGTTTCACCCCAGATTGGATTGCTGGGCGTTGCGATGCCAGGCTCATTGAAGGGGATTGGGAATGACTGGAATGCCGGCCGCGATTGCCTACATATCCGATAGTGATGGCCAGATCGTTGCGTGGCTGCCACTGAACATCGAAATTGTAGTTGATGGTGTACGGCAGCACATTGTTCTTGTCGTAGGCGCCAAAGTCGATCGTTGCGCGTGCAATCCGTGATAGTTTTCCTGGTCATCGATCGCGCCGCAGTTCGGGACCAAAAGGTGCGATCGCTGCCAGTCATGTTGTTCAGCTGGGTCTGCAGTGCGACGTTGATATTGGCGGGGTTGGCGCTGGGCGGACGTATACGAAGGCGTACCCAGCGGATTGGCCAGAGTCTTGCCCTTGCCTTGCACGAGAGTTACGAGGGGCTGGGCCTGCGTGACACCGAAAACGCCACCGCCGCCCGCCGCGCCATAGGGCTGCGAGAGATAGCTGAACAGTTCACCGCGATCGTAGTAAAGTCCGCCGCCGCCGCGCACAACCACCTTGCCGTCAATACTGCTTGGGCGACCAGGCAAAGCCAAGCCGCGGGGAGATGCCCCACTGCCGGCCGGTCAGCGTCGAATCGCTGCCGGCGAGGTTGGACTTGGGAATGCTGCTGGCGTAATGATTGTTCGGCGCCACCACGAAGCCGGCGTTGTTCACCATAAAGCCGGTCGTGCTGGTTCCGGTAACGCTGTAGAGCGAGGGATCGAAGTTGAACAGGTTGCCGTATTTTTCGGTGAGCCCGCCGTGGTAGTCGTAGCGAACGCCGGCGGTGATGCTCAGGTTCGTGAGCAACTGCCATTTGTCCTGCACATAGATCTCCGATTTCATTCGACCGATAGTAGCGGTCCGAATTGTTCCTCTTGGTGGCAGGGTCGACGCTGTCGAGCACGTTGGATGCTTGTCACTTCTCCCTCGAGGAAGTCCTCAAAGCCGTTCTTGGACTTGATATTCAGTAGTCCTTGCCGATTGTTCTCGATATTTAACTGCGTGTAGCTGTATCCGCCGCCGGCAACCAGGGTGTGCTTTCCGAGCGGAAAAATCGACGTTGGTCGACGGGTTCAGGCGATTCTGAAAGTACCCCGTGTTAACGGTTGTGCTTTCCGTGCTGTATGGGCCGACATACAGAGATGGAGAGTCGAGAAGAACGCCTTCGATGGCGAATTCCGGGATATCAAGGCCGGGCATGCTGCCAGTTGCAAAGAGTCCTGTCGTATCGCCGGAACCAATTCCAAAGCTGGGACCAAGGGTCGGATCGGGAAGAGCCGTCTGATGATCGTAGCTGTTGGAGAACATGCGCACGTAGCCGAGGCGCTGTTCCCAGTTGAGCCGCGATCCGATGGAGATGGTGTTGTCGAGCGCTCCAACCTGCGAACCGTTCTCCTGCGTCAGCGGGAACCCGCCGGTCTGCGACAGTCCGTAGGGCTTATTCACCGGGTCGTTCTGGTAGAAGTACTTGAACGAAAGCCGGTCGCGCATGGCTCAGATCGTAGTCGATGGAGCCATTTGCCTGATCGGCGACCAGCGTCGAATGTCCCTACCAGTGTTACGTTGGGAACGCCGTACGAGTAAGGCGCGCTGGTTTGCGCTGAGGGAATCATGTACTGACCCGTCCGGCAGCTTTGCGTTCATGACTGCCATGGCTGCATGGATTGATCGTGATGGTCGTTGCCTTCCCGTTGTTCCAACTGGCGAGGGCGCTTTCCAGGCCGGCAGTGGAGCGGTCGTCGGTGAGCCCTGAGGGCACCGTCAATTGCGACAGGCCCGTCGCCTGATCCGAGTTGTACCCGTGCTGATAGGCAATGAAGAAGAAGAGCTTGTCCTTGACGATCGGGCCGCCGAGCGTCCCGCCGGTGGTCCAGCGGTGCAACGCCGGATTCGCCATGAACATCGGGAAATGCACCAATTCCCTGCTGTGAAGTCAGAAGCGCTTCCTGCTTGAAGAAGAACGGATCGGCATTCAGAGAATTGTTGGCAAACGTACCGTAAACCTGGCCGTGGAGCTTGTTCGTTCCGGTCATCGTGTTCGCATCGATCTGCGCACCGGCGGTAGCGCCCTGCTGCGCGTCGTACATCGAGGTGTTCACGCGAAGTTCCTGCATGAACTCCGGCGGAGGCGAAGGCAGGCTGTTGCCGTTGGACTCGTAGACCGACGTTCCCGTCCCATACTCGCCGCCGACCGTAGGAGTCTCGCCGACGCCGAAGTTGTAGCGCTGCGAAGCGTCGCCGCTCGAACTCATGCCGTTGAACAGGTTGGTAACATCGACGCCATTCACCTGAAACGTATTGGAAGTGGCGCGCTGTCCGTTGGCCACAGATGTTCTGGTTGCCAAGGCCGGCATTCGTGTCAAGGTTGGCGAGCAGTTCAGCGCTCACGCCGGGCGACAGGACCGCCAGTTGCGTGAAGCTCCCCGTGGCCAGTGGTGTGAGCTGAATCTGCGCCTGATCCAGCGTGTAGCCGTTCGTCACATCCGTTGCGTTGAGCAGCGGATTGGCGACGACCTCAATCGATTCCGAAGCGTTACCCACCTTGAGGGTCACATTCATCGTGGTCGCGCGGGCTTCCTGCACCGTCACCGCCGGAATAGTGGTGGTCTCAAAACCGTCGTGACTCACCTTGATCGAATAAACGCCGATTTGCAGATTGAAGATCTGAAAGGATCCCGTCTTCTGCGTCGTTGTCGTCTCTGTAGTATTGACCGCGGTATTCGTCACCGAAACCGTCGCTCCGCCAATGGCGGCCCCGGATGGGTCCACCACGGTTCCGTTCAATGATCCAAGGGTTTGCTGCGCGGTTGCCTGAAGCGGACTAAGAACCATGGCCAGAGCGAACAGACCACAGCAGACGACACTCCTCCAGAAAGATCGGCTCATTATTAACCTCTCTACTTGCTTGGAATCGTAGTTGTGT
This sequence comes from uncultured Acidobacteriaceae bacterium, assembly GCA_963783065.1. GTDB lineage: Bacteria > Acidobacteriota > Terriglobia > Terriglobales > Acidobacteriaceae > Telmatobacter. Next base: position 706,392 of record CAWAMG010000001.1, read on the forward strand.
AAATACGCAGGCGAGGTGCGATCGGACTGGTATCGCCCACGGTCGGGGTTTTTGGGGGCCTGCTTGGCCTAGATTCTAATCAAAAATCATCAGTTGACAATGAAAATCTCGCACAAAACAGAAAAGATCCGGTGCGGAGCAATCTGCCGCAGGCGTCGAGTCCGCCTCGCTGTGGAAAAGTCGCCCGAATCCCGGATGCATTGTTCACCGAATTCGACGCGAATTGAATTGCAAACCTTGATTGGTAGAGCGGGACGGCGCGGGACGGCCCAATTTCGCCGTTTCTAATTGATGAGATAAAAACCGGATATCCAATTTTGCAGCAACGCTGGAAAACATCCCAGCACAACCACAGCCGCCGCAATCACAAGTAACACGAGAAGTGTTACCGGGTGAACTCGAATCGGGGCTTCATCAACCGGCTTCATCACATACGCGCGCTTGAGCACCTGCAGGTAGTAGTAGAGGCTCACGGCGCTCAAGGCGACAGCCAGCGCAACCAGGGCGAACGGAACCGGGCCGGCAGAGTTCGAGAGCACCGCGGCAAACAGATTGAACTTGGCCCAGAAGCCCACCAGCGGAGGAATGCCTGCGAGCGAAAGGAACAGGATCAATACGACCGCCGCAAGCAACGGATTCCGCTTGTGAAGGCCAAGGAATGCATCGAGCTTGTCGCTGCCCGTAGCACGTTCCACCACGCCTACCACTCCGAAGGCGCCGATGGTCGTCAGGCCGTAGCTGAGGACGTAGTAGAGGACGGCGTTGGCCGTAATGTCGGTCTGCGTGATCGACTGCATCACCGATTCAAAGCTTTGCTCTGCCCCGGTGGAATGCGGGAACGTGGCAACACCGAGCAGGATGTATCCCGCGTGTGCGATCGCCGAGTAGGCGAGCAGTCGCCTCACGCTCACCTGCGCGAGCGCCGCCAGGTTGCCCACGACCATGGATGCCGCGGCAACAAGCAGCAGGATCGAAGCCAGCGGACTCCAGGCAGCTTCAGTCTGGTGCACGACCTGGGTGAGCGCTCTGGGGGATAGCGCAAAGTCCTGGTGGAAGGTCAGCCAGTTCGCGCCAATCGTAAGCAGCAGCGTAAAGCTGGCCACCTTCGAGACGGACGCGATGAACGCTGCCGCTGGAGCCGGCGCACCTTCATACGTGTCCGGCGCCCAAAGATGAAACGGGACCGCCGCAACTTTGAACCCGAGCCCGGCGACCACCAAAATCCACGCGACATACAGCAATGGACTTGATCCGGAATTTGTGATGGCCTGCTGAATTCCTGCCAGGCTGGTTGTGCCGCTCAGCCCGTAGAAGTAGCTGAACCCGAAGAGCAGAAACGCCGCCGACATCCCGCCGAAAAGGTAGTACTTCATCGCCGACTCGGCACTTCTGGCCGATGCCTTCGCGAATGCCGTAAGAATGTACAGACCCAGGCTCAGCAACTCAAGCCCAATGAAGATCACCAGCAGGTCCTGGGCAGCGGCGATGAGCAGGCCACCCGTGGCCGCCATCAGCACAACGGCTACAAACTCGCCCACATTTTGGGTGAAGTCGGAATCGATCAGCAGCAGAAGCGTAAGCGCGGTCAGTACCAGAATGCCCGCCTGCGCGGCTGCGATGAACCCGCCTTCACCGAGCAATGCAGAATCGCCCACGGCAAATCCTGGGGCCCCGGTAGCCCACATCGCCCAGACGGCCGCGGTACATCCAGCAACTCCAAGCAGCGCAGCCACAGCCGCGCGCACCTTCAACGACGCCTTGCGCAGCAGTCCGAGATCGACGACCAGCACCAGCAGCGCTGCGACTTCGAGCGCCGTCTCAGGCAGCGTAGCGCGGAAGAGGTCTGCGTAGTTCATCGCCCACCTCCCGCAAGCAGCGCCTTCACGGCCGGTTCGATTGCATCGAGCAGAATGCGCGGATAAACGCCGACCCAGAGCGACACCCCTGCCAGCAGCACCACACCTGTAACTTCTGGCCAGGTAATCGCCGCAAACGGGTGCGAATGTTCGGCCTCGAGTTCGTGGACAGTGGGGTGCCGATCGCTGAAGAAGGCCTTTTGCAACGCCCTCCAGGTGTACGCCACACCCACGAGGATTCCCACTCCGGCAGCCATCGTCCACCAGGGCCGCGCCGCCCATGCGCCAACCAGAACCTGGAACTCCGCGACAAAGCCGGAGAAGCCAGGCAAGCCCATTGAGGCCATGCCCGCGATGACAAAGGCCCACGCCGCGAACGGAAGCCTGCGACCCAGATGCATCGTTTCGAGCTCCGCCAACTGACGCGTATGCGTGCGGTCGTACACAATGCGCCCTACAATCGCGAAGAGCAGTCCCGCGATGACGCCGTGCGAGAACATCTGCAGCACCGCGCCGGTCACGCCAATCTGGTTGAGCGTCATCAGCCCCAGAAGCACAAAGCCCATGTGGCTCACGCTCGAATAGCCGATGACAAACTTGAAGTCAGTTTGCGCCAGCGCCACCAGCGCGCCGTAGACGATGCCGATAACGGCAAGAACCGCAAAGACGTCGCGCCACGAGCCAATCCCAAGCATCGACCATCCCCAGGGATCGAGCCCATGCGGAAATAATCCGATCCCCACGCGCAGGCAGCCGTACGCTCCCAGCTTCATCACCACGCCAGCAAGCAGCATTGAAGCGGCGGTTGGCGCGGCGACGTGGCCGGTCGGCGCCCAGGTGTGGAACGGCCACATGCCGGCCAGGATTGCGAAGCCTACAAACACCAGCGGGAAACACCACATCTGGAAGCTGACGGGCAGATTCGCATGCCCCAGAGCAACGAGCCCGGTCGATTGACTTCCAGCCGTAGCATAGGCCGCGAGCAGCCCGATCAACACCATCGCCGATCCGGCAAAGGAGTAGAGCGCGAGCTTCATCGCGGCGTATTCACGGCGCGTCGATCCCCAAATGGCGATCAGGAAGTACTTCGGAACAATCGCAATTTCGTAGAAGACGAAGAGCAGAAAAAGATCGTAGCTGAGGAAAACCCCATACACGCCGCCGATGAGCGCAAGAAAGAAGGCGAAAAACTCGTTGGTACGGAGCTCGATGTTCCAACTGAAGAGTACGCCTGCCACTGCGGCAAGACCCGTAAGGAGCACCAGCACGCGGCTAATGCCGTCGGCCGCGAGCAGGTAGTGAATGCCCATCGACGGAACCCAGTTGATATCGACAAGGACAACCCGGCCCAGGCCGATTCCGGAGATGAACCCGCGCACGCCGATCGCAAGGCCGGCTGCCGCGACCAACAGCGCAAACCAGCGTGCAAGCGCATTCTTGCCCTTGGGCATCAGAGCCTCAAGCACCGCGCCGGCAAACGAGAGATAAATCGTCCACGCCAACATCTAAAATCTCCAGTGCGCCAGCAGGTTCTTGACCGTTGGGTTCACGCTGTCCACAATGAGCTGCGGCAGGATACCGAGCAGAAACATCAGGCCGATCACAGGCGCAAGCGCGATCCGCTCGCCGTGATCGAGATCGGGAAAGTTCGCGCAGTGCTCCGGAGTCGGGCCAGAAAAAACCTTCTGAATCACATTGAGAATCACGGCCGCGGTCACCAGCAGGCCAAGGATTGAAACCGTCGCTGCGACCCAGGCCAGCGGGAAGACTCCGCGAAAGATGAGGAACTCGCCAACGAATCCGTTCAGCCCGGGCAGTCCCAGCGAACTGAAGAGCGCAATGCCCATTAAGCCGGCAAGCACCGGCGCTGGCTTGCGCAGGCCGCCAAACTGATCGATGCCCCGATGACCGCCGGTGCGCATCTGCAGGATCGCGACAAACCAGAACAGCGTGGCAGCTGTGAGGCCATGGTTGAACATCTGCAAAATGACCCCGTTCAACGCAGCGTACTGGCTTGCTTGAGCGCCCGCATCTCCGGCGGCGACCGGCACGGCAAGAGCAAAGATGCCGAGCAGACAGTAGCCGAGGTGGTTCACGCTCGAGTAGGCGAAGACGCGCTTCAGATCCTTCTGCTGAACAGCGGCCCATGCGCCCATCACTACGGTAGCCACAGCCAGCACAAGCAACGGTGTGCGCATCTGGGCTATCTGCGGGCCAAACAGCGGAACGGCGATGCGCAACAGCCCATAAACGCCCATCTTCGACATCGCGCCCGTCAGAAGCATGGTCACCGGCGACGGAGCTTCGCTGTATGCCGCGGGCAGCCATGTATGGAAAGGAAACAGAGGCACCTTGACGGCGAAACCAAGCAGCACGCCGGCGGCGAGCCACATCATCACCGGTCCACCCAGGATCACGGAACCGAGATGGTTCACGACCATCTGCTCCAGTTCGCCCGTCGAAGCCAGCAAGGTCAGATGCTGGAAGTCCATGCTGCCTGTGGAGAGAAAAACAGCCAGCATTGCGACGAGCAGCGCAACGGAGCCAACCATGGTGTAGACAAAAAACTGCGTAGCTGCCGGGCCGCGTTTTGCCCCGCCCCACAACTTGATAAGAAAGAATGCGGGGATCAGACTCAACTCCCAGAACAGAAACCAGTGGAAGAAATTGAGCGCAGTGAACGTGCCGAACAGCCCTGACTCAAGAAGCAGCACCAGAGCAAAGTAGAGCCCCGGTTGATGATGCACGCGATGCGCCGCGTCCACGCTCATTAAGGTAACGATTGCAGAAAGAACCAGCATCAGAGCGCCGAGCCCGTCCACGCCAAGTTGGTACTCAATCCCGATAGAGGGCGCCCATGCCGCACTCTCCACCATTCCCATGCCGCCACCCGCCGGCAGATGCGTCCATACATAAACAGCAACCGCGAGGCTCGCCAGCGTAGCCGCCAAAGCGACAAGACGTGCGTGTTTTCCGGAAAGAAGCGCAACTGCTGCGCCCACAGCAGGCAGCATCGTCAGCAGCGTCAATATATGGGATCCGCTCATGCCCGGCTGCTCCAGATCAAGATCGCGGCCAGCACAACCACCGCCAGGGCCAGCCATCGGAGATAGGCTTGAACCTGGCCGTTTTGCATGCGCGACAGAAGTCCGCCGCCGGTTGACAGCTCCTCGCAGCCCTTGTCGAACGTTCCGTCCACAACATTCACGTCGAGCAGCCGATTCAGTTGCGCCCATGCGCGGAAAAGGAACGCAACGCCGTTCACGGCTCCGCCCCAGACGCGTCGGTCGAGCCAGTCGGCCACGCGCCCCCACCACGCGTAAAACGCGATGAATGTCGCACCGTAAATCTCATCAATGTAGAGCCGGTTGCGCAGCCATGCCCACGGCAAAGGTGCGACCTTCTCGAGAACGTCGGGCGCTTCGGCCTTGGGAGACCTGCCTCCATAGATCGACCAAGCCAGCACGATACCGAGCAAGACCACAACCGTTGACGCGCCCATCACAAGCAGGACATTCGATTCCAGCAGGGCGCCAACCTTTAGGGGAGCTGTTCGTCCATCCAGAAAGCTCTGGAACCACGGCCATGCAGGCGTCCCAAACAGTCCAAGAACACAGGCAAAGAAGGCGAGAACTACCAGCGGCATCGTCATCACAGCGGGGCTCCCGTGCGCGGGCTTTTGGCCGCGCCAGTGGCCGAAGAATACGTATGCCACCTGCCGCGTCATGTAGAACGCCGTCAGCAGCGCGCCGAATACCAGGAGCGCCACAGGTCCCTTTGAGACACTCCAATGTGAGCCGGCCTCAAGAATTCCGTCCTTCGACCAGAATCCGGCAAATATGGGCACGCCGCAGAGCGCCAGCATGCCGGCTGCGTAGGTAACAAACGTCACCGGCATATCGGCTTTGAGGCCGCCCATCTTGCGGATGTTCTGCTCTTCGTGGCAGCCGTGAATCACCGATCCCGCCCCCATGAAGAGCAGCGCCTTAAAGAATGCGTGGGTGATCAGGTGGAACATTCCCACGGCCACGCCGCCCATGCCCAGGCCGGCCATCATGTATCCGAGTTGCGAAACTGTCGAGTACGCGAGAATCCGCTTGATGTCGTCCTGCGCGACGGCGATGAGCGCGGCAAAGACGGCGGTGAACGCGCCGACCCATGTGATCACGGTGAGCGCCGTCGTCGATCCGCCTAAAAGTGAGCCCGCGGCCATCAACGGGTAAACGCGCGCGACGAGATAAACGCCGGCAGCCACCATGGTTGCCGCGTGAATCAACGCGGAGACGGGTGTAGGGCCCTCCATTGCATCGGGAAGCCACACGTGCAACGGAAATTGGCCGCTCTTCCCTGCCGCCCCGGCAAAGATTAGCAAACCAATCGCTCCGGCAGCCGTCAATCCCCAGCATGCGTGCTGGCCGAGCAGGCTCGCCAGTGCTCCAGCTTCCATTGACCCGCCGCCGTTGTTGTAGAAGAGCAGTGTCCCCGTCCCACTCGCCAGCCAGACCATGCCAAGCAGAAAGAAAATATCGCCGACGCGCGTGGTGAGAAAAGCTTTCTTCGCAGCGGCTGCCGCAGAAGGCTTCTGGTACCAGAAGCCGATGAGCAGATACGAAGTCAGGCCGACCAGTTCCCAACACATGAACAGCAGCAGGAGCGAGTTCGAAATCACCACGCCCAACATCGCTCCTGCAAAGAGGCTCAGGAAGCAGAAGAAGCGTGTGTAGTTCTCGTCGTGAGCCATGTAGCCGGTGGAGTAGATGAAGATGAGCAGGCCCACAAAGCAGACCATCACCAGCATCACGGCTGAGAGCGGATCGAGCACCCAGCCGAGGTCAATGTTGGTTGTGCCAACGTGAAACCAGGTAAAGTTGACGACCTCGGGAGCGCTCGCATCAAAACCGAAATGAAGGAGCAGCCATCTACCGCTCAGTACATCCCCGAACGCGACGAGAGAAAGAAGCAGTGAGAAGCAAAGCGATCCGATCGCCAAGCAAGCTGACATCTTACGACGGGGCTGTTTCAGCAGAGCAATGACGCCAGACGCAAGCACAGGAAGAGCGGGAATCAACCAGAGCCATCTAACGATCCATGCTTGTGGCGGCATCGGCGCACTCTTTGCTATTTCCCTCAGGATGAGCAGGTCATTCGGATCAATCATGCGCTCACCCCTTCATCCTGTTCATCTGGTCTATGTCCGTGGTGTGGGTGAAGCGATAAATGTGAATCACCAGACCCAGTCCCACGGCAGCTTCGGCCGCCGCCACCGCAATGGAAAAAATCGCAAACATCATTCCGGTCAGCGCCTCGGGATGGGGTCCGTAGCGCCAGAACGCAATCAAATTCAGATTGGCCGCGTTGAGCATCAGCTCAATGCCGATGAGCACAAGGATTGCGTTGCGCCGCGTGAGCGCGCCGGCCAATCCTATGGCAAAGATCAGTGCGGCAAGCAGCAGATAGCCCTGAAGTGGGGTTATAGGTCCCATTACTTCGCACTTCCCTTCTCGTGCCTGGCCACGATCACTGCGCCAATCAAGGCAGAAGTCAGCAGAACTGCGACAATCTCAAGCGGAAGTACGTAGCGTCCCATCAGCGCGTTGCCGATCTGAAGAACGTTCACGGCGGGCCTTGCCGTCTCGTTGGGCAGAGCACTCGTGCTGCTCAACACCGCCCAACCCAGCACCGCGAAGATCATCGCCGCAATCGCCATGCCGGCAAGCCAACTCTTGCTGAATACGCCTTCTTTGGGCGTCTCCGAACCGCGCGTAAGCAGAATGGCGAAGACCACCAGTATCGCAACGGCGCCAATGTAGACAAGAATCTGCGCGAATCCTGCGAACTGGGCATCGAGTTCAAGAAACGCAATTGCCAGCCCGGCAAAGGCCACCGTGAGCGCCAGCGCGCAATGCACCGTATTCCTCAAGAGCACCGCGGCCAAAGCGCCGGCGATCGTAATCGCGGCGATCAGATAAAAAGCAATCGTCATTCCCGGCACCTGCAATTCTTACTCCGCATACCGGTAACTCCTTGGCCCGAAATCTTCGCTGCGCATGCCCACCCGGGCCATCACAACATAAGCAATCAATAAAATCCCCGAACAAACAGCCCAGCGCGAGAGTCCATCGCCCATAAACCTCCACAGGCCGGCGACAAACACGTTGAGCAGCGAAAGCGGCAGCACAAACTTCCACGCAAAGTTCATCAGCTGGTCCTGGCGAAGACGGGGCAGCGTGCCGCGCAACCAGATGAAGACGCAGATCGAAAGCATCACCTTGCCGAAGAACCATATCCAGGACGGAACCCAGGTGAGAAAGCTGAACGGAGCCGACCAGCCGCCGAGGAACAGCGTGGCGCCCAAACCTGAAACCGACAGCATACCCACATACTCGCCAAGAAAAAAAAGCGCGAACTTGAAGCCGGAGTACTCGGTGAAATAGCCCGCCACCAATTCGGACTCGCCTTCAGGCAGATCGAATGGCGATCGGTTGCTTTCCGCGGTTGTCGCAGTGGCATACAGCAGGAAGGCGGCAAACCCCCAGGGCGTAAAGATGTACCAGTGCGGCAAACCCCAAGTGTATTGGTTCTGCACGGCAACAATCCGGCCAAGGTTCATTGAGCCGGTCATCATTACCACCACCAGGCTTGCCAGAAGCAGCGGCACCTCATAGCTGATCATCTGCGCCACGGCGCGCATCGCGCCCAGCAGCGAATACTTGTTGCGGCTCGACCAGCCGGCCATGAAAACAGACAGCTCCGTGGACGCTCCCATGGCAAAGAAGAACAGCAGGCCTGAATCCAGATTCACCAGCGTCATGTTGCGGCCCATGGGCAGCACGGCGTAGCCCATGAAGACAATCACAACCAGGAACACCGGCGCCAGAAAGTGAACCACCGCGTCTGCGCTGGTAGGAACAATGTCTTCCTTGGTCAGCGATTTGAGTCCATCGGCGACTGGCTGCAAGATTCCCAATGGGCCAACACGATTGGGGCCGTAACGATTCTGCATGCGGCCCAGGCCCTTGCGCTCCAGCAGGACTGCTACCGCAAACAAACCCGGAAATACACAGACGATCGCAACAACGGCGAGCAGCAACCCGACAATGGGCTGGAATGCCGGTGGAAAGAAACTCATCACCCAGTGCTGAAGGAGGACAAAAACCTGATCCGCGTTCTTGATCATATTTTCCTCTCCTCCTCAGGGTGGCTCTCGCTACCACCAGCGGGCTTCGCAACAGTTGCCGCTGCTGCTGCCTTGGCCGCGGCCGCCTCGGCCGCCGTCTTCGCCTTGGCTTCGGCCTTGGCCTTCTCTTCGGCCAGCCGCGCATCCACCTCGGCGGCTTCAGTGGGATGAATCTTGTGGTAGTGTTCGTTCGATTTGGCAAGTTCTTTGCGGTCGTAGAGCAGTCCGCCGAATCGGTCCGTCGTGCTCAACTCGAACTCCGTGTCCATCTTGATGGCTTCGAATGGGCAGACCTCGACGCAGATCTGGCAACTCATGCAGACAGAGATGTCGATGTCGAAACGCGTAGGGTAAATCTGCGGCCTGCCGGTAAAGTCCGGCTTCTTGTCGACCGACTTCTCAATGTAGATGCACTTCGGCGGGCATTCCTTTTCGCAGATCTGGCATGCGACGCAGCGCAGCCCGGCCTCCCAGTCTGCGCCATCGTAGACAAGGAACGGGAAGTCGCGCGTGGCCTCGATCGGCGCGATGCGCTGCTCGGGATACTGGACCGTCGTCAGGCGCTCCGCGGAGACGAAGCTCCCCGCAAAGTTGCGCGCCGTCTCCGCCAGCCCTTTTAGTATTCCTTCGCCGAACAAGTACCCCTCCCGGAAAGTTGCCAGTTAACAGTTGTCAGTGTCAGTCAAAAGCACTAGCCGGCCGGTGTTACTGACAACTGATCACTGATAACTCAAAACTATCGATCCACTTCTCCCAGCACAATATCCACGCTTCCAAAGATCAGCACCACATCGGCCACGTTCTGCCCGAGGCACATGTCCTCGAGAATCGTCAGGTTAATCAGGCTTGGCGGGCGAACCCTATAACGATACGGATTCGGCCCTCCATCGCTGATTAGATAAAAGCCAAGCTCGCCCTTCGGTGCTTCGATCCGGCCATATGCTTCACCGGGCTTGGGACGAAATCCGCGAATCTTCGCCTTCGGATCCATCACCGGGCCGCCGGGAATCTGCTTGAGCGCCTGATCGAGAATTGCAAGACACTCTTTAATCTCAAGGAAGCGAATCATGAACCGGTCGTACACATCGCCGCGTTCGCCGAGCGGAACACGGAACTTGAAACGGTCGTAGACGCCGTACTTGTCGACCTTGCGAATGTCGTAGTTCACGCCGGATGCGCGGAGCATCGGCCCGGTGACGCCGGCGTTTACCGCCAGTTCAGCCGGAAGGATGCCAATGCCCTGCGTGCGCGCCATCAAAATCTCGTTCCCGGTGAGCAGGTTCTCAAACTCATCAACAAACTGGGGCAACTCGTCCACTACTTTGCGCGTCGCGGCCAGCCACTGCGGAGTCGCATCCACGCGGCAGCCGCCGAAGCGCATGTAGTTCACCATCATGCGCGCGCCGGTGAGTTCCTCAAACAGATCGAGGATTTTTTCGCGCGCCTTGAAGGCATACATCAGCGGCGTTCCACTGGCGCCCATCTCCTGAATGAGAAAGCCAATGGCCGACGCATGATTCTGCAGGCGCGTCAGCTCGCCTACGATCACGCGGAGGTATTGGGCTCGTTCCGGCACTTCCTGGCCTGTGAGCTTCTCCACGGCAATCGCGTACGCCCAGTTGTTGGTCATCGGGCAGATGTAGTCGAGCCGGTCAGTGAACGGCATCGACCCCAAGTAGCTCATGCCCTCAGCAAGCTTCTCGTGATTGCGGTGCAGGTAGCCAAAAACCGGTTTCAGGCGGATCACCCGCTCTCCATCGAGCGCCACATCCATGCGGAAGACTCCGTGCGTCGACGGATGGTGCGGGCCCATGGCTACTTCAAGCAGATCGCCGTCATTCTCCGGCTCGATGATCGGCGGACGGTTCCAGCCTTCGGGCCTTCCCAAGCTAACCGAAATGTCTGTAGCAGATGAAGTCATTGTTCCGCCTTCGCTGCGGTTTGCTGATCCCTGATCCCTGTTCCCTGTTCCCTGTTCTTGTGCTCCTGCGCCCGCTTCATCACTTCGTCGTGCGCGGTGGGCTCGTACTCAAAGTCATCGGGATCCACGTAGTCGCGGCGCATCGGATGATCCTTGAACTCGTCCCACATCAGCAGGCGGCGCAGGTCCGGATGCCCCTTGAACACAATGCCAAACAAGTCGAAGATTTCCCGTTCCTGAAACTCTGCTGAACGCCACACCGGCGTGAGCGAGGGAAGCTCCACCTGGTCGGTCCGATTCACGGTCTTCATGCGAAACACGACCGGTCCGTGCCCCTTGGCCATCGAATACAGGTGATATACCGCTTCAAGGCAACCCGGCTCAATGCGTTTCTTCGTCTCGTCGACGGTCTCTTCCACCAGCTGCTCCACGCCGTCGACCGTTTTGGTTACGGTGCGCGTGACTTTCACCTTCTCCGTGATCTCCTTGTCGGGCCAGTCGACGCCGGTCGCGTTGGAAAGGAAATCAAGCGCCATTTCAGGATCGTCGCGGAGGAATGTTGCCACCTCAACCGCGTGGCTGGGCGCGAGCCTGAGCGAGTGCTGCCCCGAGACGCTGGGGTTCGTCTGAATCTCGACCCCTGCCTCCGGCACCGCAGCTTCAATCGCCGCTTTGATTTCCTCAACGCTCTTCAACGCGATTTTCCTCAGCCAGCCTGTTGTGTCTAGTCCCTGGTCCCTGCATCCCTTGACCCTGCTTTTGGCGCCGGAAGCGGCCAAACCAATCCATTCGCAGGGGGCTCCAGATCGTGCGCGCCCTGCACCGGAACCGGGAACTCGCCTGGCGCATTCGCATCCAGATGACGTGGGCGTCCTTCCCCGGTCAGGGGCTGCCCGGCGATCTTCTTCTGCAGCGTCATGAATGCGTGAATCAGAGCCTCTGGCCGCGGTGGGCAACCCGGAATGTGCACGTCCACAGGGATGTACCGGTCGATCCCTTTCAGCACGTTGTACCCCTGCTTGAAAGGCCCGCCGGAGATGGCACAGGCCCCCATGGCGATCACATACTTGGGCTCGGCCATCTGGTTATAGAGCCTCACCACCTGCGGCGCCATCTTCTTGGTCACGGTGCCGGAGATGATCATCATGTCGGCCTGCCGGGGAGATGGCCTGAAGACCTCTGCGCCAAAGCGCGCAAGATCGTAACGGGCCATCGTGGTTGCGATCATCTCGATCGCGCAGCACGCCAGCCCGAACTGCATCGGCCAGATCGAATTGCGGCGACCCCAGTTGTACAGCTCTTCGATGGTCGTAACGAAGATGCCCTGCTTGCCAAGCTCAATCTTCAGTCGCTCATCCACAGCCATCGTCGCTACGCTCCTACGCCCACGTGAGAATGCCCTTGGCCCACGCCCAGGCAAGCCCCTCAATAAGCAACAGCAAAAAGACCAGCATCGCCAGGCAGGCCGATAACCCGAGTCCCGTAAATGCAACGGCAAATGGAAGCAGGAAGACTGCCTCCACATCAAAGATCATGAAAATGATGGCGTACAGGTAGTAGGCCGAGTGGAACTGGACCCAGGCATCGCCTTTGGAGACCAGGCCGCATTCATAGATGGCATTCTTGATGGCGTTCGGCTTGGCGGGCGAAAACGCCTTTGCCCAAAGCCAGGCCAACGCGAGAGGCGTGAGTCCAAAGCCCAGAGCTACAAGGAACAGAACACCAAGAGAAAAATAAGGACTTGAGGCCATCTGCAGAGAATGCATCCTTTAGAACAACCGTACCAGTTTGCGCCCCGTTTTGGCTAAGCTGATGTGAGGCATCTCACACCACACAACCCCATTTTTCCCCACTCATCCCACTCTGTGAACCATTCGCTGCGACAAGCGCAATTTGAGGCCCGGGATCGTCTCGCCGGGGGGCACGCTGCGGCCATCACGGCGCGCCCATCGCCTCCATCTTTAGATGGAAGACAGGGCCAACCTGCTCCCTGCTACCGTTCAAGTGTCCCCGCGGGCTTTCCCTGCCACCGCTACGCGGGCGTTTAGAGGCTTCCCTGGAGATCGCCGGACAATGTTGATACGGACTAGGCTGAAAAGATTGCTGCGCCCCTCCCTGACCACGATCACGCTGGCGCTTCTTGCACCTTCGGTCACTTGGGCCGTGCGCGCCTCGAACGACTCCGCATCCAGCTCCCCATCTCCGGCCCCAGTTGCCTCTGACACTGCCATGAAACCGTCGACCGAAACGGCCAACCCCGCGCCTGCCCCTACCGATGCCTACGCGCCGTCGAACACAGTCTCCGGCCCGACTTCGGCGTTCCACGACTCGGTGAGCTCCCGCTACAACTACGCCTTCGGCAAGGACACGCCTTTCCTGCCCTCGAACGCGACCACGGTCAACGGCCAGTTCATCAGCCCCAAGGCCTTCCCCACCGCTCAGTACTGCGGCCATTGCCACCAGGAGGCATACCACCAGTGGCGCCAGTCGGTTCACTCCAACAGCTTCCGCGCTCCGTGGTACCTGAAGAACGTGAACATCGCTCATCGACGAGAAGGGCGTGCAGTTCTCGCGCCACTGCGAAGGCTGCCACAACCCCGTGGCGCTGCCTCAGCGGCGACCTTTCGCAGGGCATGCCGAAGAAGCGGCCCTTTGAGGACGAGGGCGTCACCTGCTCGACCTGCCACTCCATCCAGTCCACCGACACCATCGGAACCGGCAGCTATGTCATGGGAATCCCGGCCGTGCTGGTCGATGAAAAGGGCGCGCCCATCACCGGGCCCGTCTCCGACGCGGAGATCCTGGCCCATCTCGATCGCCATTCCAAGGCGGTGATGCGGCCGCTCTACCAGACCGCCGAGTTCTGCGCCGCCTGCCACAAGGCGGCCATCCCGCGCACCCTCGACGACTACAAATGGCTCCGCGCCATCTCTCTTTACGACGAGTGGCAGGGCGCCAGCTTCACCAAGCAGTCGCCGCTTCCCTTCTACCGCAAAGACGCCGTCTCCACCTGCCAGACCTGCCACATGTTCCGCGAGCCTGCTGCCCGCCGGCATCACGAACCCGGCGCCAAGGACGGCAAGTTCGTCTCCCATCGCTGGCTGGGCGGCAACACGCTCATGCCCGCAGTACTACAAATACGCCGAGCAGGCCGAGAAGCTTGCGGCCTTCCTGAAGAATGGCGCGCACGGCAAGGGCGTCTTCAACGTCGACATCTTCGCCCTCGAAAAAGAGGGCGCTGCGGCTACGCCCAAAGATCAGGTGCTGGTTGCGCCGCTCGGCCTCACCAGCTTCTCGCTCGCCGCCGGCGAAACCCTGATCGCCGATGTCGTCATCCAGAACAAAGGCATCGGCCACTCCTTCATTCCCCGAGCAGCGCGACTTCTACGAGGCCTGGGTCGACTTCACGGTCAAGGACGGCGCCGGCAAGACCATCGCCGAAAGCGGATTCCTCCAGCCCGACGGCTACCTCGACCCCTCCGCCCACTCCTTCACCAACCGCCTCATCAACGTCAAGGGCGAGCTCAACGACCTGCACCAGATCTGGCACAACCGCGTGCTGGCTTACAACAACACGATCCAGTCGGGCCGCTCGCAGCTGGTCCGCTACCGCTTCCGCCTGCCCAAGGACATCACCGGCCAGGTCACCCTCACCGCCACGGTCAAGTACCGCCGCTTCAACCAGCACTTCATCGACTACGCCATGGATCAGAAGCCCGGCCAGCACTATCCCATGCCGATCATCGACATGGCCACGGAGACCAAGACCTTCAAGATCGGCGACAACGCGCCCGTCCCGCCCGACCCCTCGGAGAACAAGGAGTGGATGCGCTGGAACAACTACGGCATCGGCCTGCTCGACGCCCAGCAGTATCCGGCCTCCGTCCACGCCTTCGAGCGCGTCGCCGCGCTGCGCCCCGACTATGCCGACGCCTACACCAACATGGCCGTCGTCGAAATCTCGTGGGAAAAGTACGACGACGCCAAGCCCAACCTGGCCAAGGCTCTGACGCTTCTGCCCGGCGATCCGCGCGCCCTTTACTATCGCGCCCTCGTCGAGCGCAACGCCGGCCAGATCAAGGAAGCCATCGCCGACCTGCAGGCCTGCTCGCCAAGTATCCGCGCTTCAAGGATGGCCTGCGCGAACTCGGCTTCAGCTACTACCAGCAGCACGACTACGCCAAGGCCCGCGACACCTATCAGCGCCTGCAGGGCGTCGATCCCGACGACCTGGCCGCGCACTATCAGCTGGCCATTCTCTATCGCCGCCTCGGCGACAAAGCCAAGGCTGCGCATCGAGTCCGCAAAGTTCGCCGACCAGAAGGACGATCCGACGGCCAGCGACTATGCGCTGAGTTCCTGCGCAAGCACCCCGAAGTGGCCAGCGAGTCAGTCGTCTGGCACACCCACGACCTCACCGGCGACAAGCCCAAAGAGCCGCAGAAGATCGAGTACAAATACATTCCCGGCGCGGGCATGTAGACGGCGATTCCCTGAGACCCACTACCCGTCGCGTCACAAATACGACGTAGCTGTGGCATTCAGTGTTTGCGTGCTGTTCATTTGCTCCTGTTCGTCGTCACCGCAGGGCCAGCGTAAAGCCCTGGTTGCTCTTCGGCGTGTCATATACTCCGAAGTCGCAGCTGAAGACCGTCCAGGCCACGCTCGTGTTCGATGCATCGGTGGTCGAGGTCCAGTAGTATTGACTCACAACGAAGCTGGCGAAGATCGGCGCGCGGAAAACTGAATTATCGCTGTTCAGCACTGTGACGTTGAAGAAGTCCGCGTGGTTTGTCTCCATTCTGTCGGAGAGGCTCTGCAACTCATTCCGGTTCGGCATTCTCCAGCTTCCCGCTGCGGAGCCATCGGTCAATCCGCATTGCCCACTGGCCAGCGAATTCACCGCTGCAACAGCGCCCGCCCAGTCTGCCTGGATGCAGTTGGCCATCTTCAGCCACACTAGCCCCGTGACGGTGTCGGTCAGCGTTCCATTTCCGTTATCCACCCACCGCTCAAACGTCGGGGCAACGCCGGCTTGAATCGTCCCGTCGTCACCGCTGTTGAATGCAACGTATGCTCCCGTCGATTGCAGCTTGATCGTGCCGCCGCCCGTTCCTTTTACGGCCCAGACTTCGTTGTTCGAAACAGCCTTCACGTTGAGAACGCCGTCGTTGATATAGCGTCCATCGCTCATGCGGATGACCCAGGCTGTCGGGGAACCCTCGTCGCCTCCAAAGTAGGTTGTCGAAGTCCAGTAGTTGTCTTCCGCTACATTCACAAAAGGACTCCCTGCGGACAGCGCTGGATTGCTCGCTGAAGCATCGACCATACTCTCCAGCTCGTTCAGGTTGGGCATCCGCCAGTCGCCCGCCTTCGACCCATCGCTCAGCCCGCAGGCGCCGCTGGCCAGTTGGTTCGCCTCGGTCAGCGCCGTCACCCACACGGTTGGGCTGAAGCAAGCTGCATTCTTCAGCCAAATCAAGCCGGTCAATGAATCTGTCACTGTGCCGTCTCCATTGTCGGTAAATCGTGCGCCGGCTCCAGCGCTTCCCTTCTTCAGCGCGCCGTCATCGCCAGGTACATAACTGATTGCCTGCCCCGTCGCGGCGAGGCTGACCCGTGGGTTGGTGCCGTCGTACGCGTTGAAGTCGGCCCCGCTCAAGGACGAATTGGGTAATGAACTGAACTGGATCACCGTAAAGTCGATCGGGGTAACCGGTCCGCCCGTTTCCGTGTAGTCGCCAGTGTGATCGAAGCGAATGACCTCGCCGGGGCTGCTCGCAGATGGATAGAAACCGTATCCCGGCTTGGCCGCCCAGAACTGGTAGACCGCTGTCGAATCTCCCGATGTTGAGAGCCCGGAAAAGTTGTAGTTGCCAGATGCGTCCGTTTGAACCGTACCAACTACTGTATTTGAATTCGTGAGCCAAGCAGTCACGGTGACCCCGGCTAACGGGGCCCCTTTGAACTGCACGGTGCCGAAAACGCTGTCGGTGGTTGGCGGCGTTCCGGGGTTGGTCAATCCGGGATTGTTGCTGCTTCCACCGCAGCCGGACACAATGAGAAGACAAAGCCCACCAAGTAGACCAAGGACTTGCCCGCGGTTGCCCATTCTTTCCTTCTTCCTTAGCCCGAGTGCAATAGGAGCACTTATCCTTCCCCACTCAAAAGCCGGGACGGCCATTCAGAAGGCGTATCGGAGAGAACGGACGAAAGATGCAGCACCGCATGAGAAGGATGAGCGCAAAGGTAACGGATTTTCGGTCCATTCGATGCAGAAAGCGACAGTCGCGTCCATCGGTTGGCGCCGACTTGTCGGAAGGAGCGCCCATTCAAAGATCCGAGCGGTAGAATTCAGCGTCGACGCCCGCAGTTCACCGGATCCCATACTTTAGCTCAAGAAACCCCTGCAGTTCCTCAGGCACCAGCCTCGCCAGTTCCTGCCACGTAAGCACCTTGCACCGCACCCGCATCTCGGCGATCTTCACCGCCGCCATCACCTCGAACCACATCTCGCGCAGGTCGGGCCGCCGCTCATCGTGAACCACACAGAAGCTCGATCCCTCGGCATAGGCGGCCAGCACGTTGCGGATCAACTGGTAGCCACGGAAACCCGCCTCGAACGGCTCCGCCTCCCTCGCCCGTTCAGCGATCGCCGCCTGAAACTCGCGCGACACCGCTCCTGCCGCCTGCAAATCCGCCTCGGCGTGCCCCACATCTTCCCACTCCTGCGTAAACTCCTCGGCAAACTCGACCGCGTTCTTCCTTCGCGACGCGCGGATCTCCACGCGAGGCAATCGTTCCTTGTCAAAAACGTCGCCGAAGTCGCGGTACCCCTCTACAATCGCCGCCGCCCTCGTTTGAAAATCAGCCTCGGTCAGTTTCGCTTCCACCAGCAAGCCGCCCCAGCGGAGATCGACTTCCGTGCGGTCAAACCGGCCGTTTTTCAGCGGAACCCGCGCCTTCCAGCCGAATTCCGGTGTCGCATCGCCCTCGACGCCAAGCGCATCGCGAACCAAACGATCTTCCGCGACACCCGGCGCACAGAAGATATTCATCAACAGCGCATCCGAGCTCATTGAAGAGTCAAGCTCACGCCAGCGACGCGGCGGCTCGCCATTCGGTCCCGGCTCCGTCTTGGGAAGCGACCGTCCCTGCGCGTGAACCTTGTCGAAGCGGCACAGCCAGTCGGGACGCGCGCAGATGGCGGCGTAGGAAGGCTCGTAGAAGTTGCCGTGCCTGCCGTTCTCCGGAGCAAAGACGACCACCGACGGATCGCCGTAGCTCTCGACATGCGCCCGCCCCTGCGCCCAGATGCGGCTGCGCTCGCCAAGCTCACGCCGCAGTTCCGATGAGTAGCGGACTAAGTTCATGCGTATGAATGGTCCCGTTCCGATGCGTTCCGTTCCGCGCGGAATGTTACTCCAAATTCAATTGAAGACGTTTTTCCACCGTTCGTTACAGAGCCGTAACTGCAGTGTAACTTTCATTTCACAAATGCTTGCTAGGTTCAGTGGTGGTATGAGCAAGACCCGCCGTTGAAGTGTGGGCCCAGCAACGCACGACGGTTGCTTTCAAGCCGATCATCTACTGTTTTGAACAATTCCTGGAGGTTTTATCGTGACACACACTCTGCTGAGCGGGCGCACCCGCCTGTTCGCACTCGTCTTTTCTCTGCTTCTGCTGGTTCCCGCCGCGATCTTCGCGCAAACAAACACCGCGAAGCTCGAGGGAACTGTCCTGGACGCACAGGGAAAGGCTGTTGTCGATGCCGCTGTAACACTGACCAACAGTGCTACCGGGGCAAGCATGGTGACGCGCACCAACGCCGATGGTGCTTACTCATATGAAGGTCTCGCAGCAGGCCAGTACAGCGTTGAAGCCACCGCGGGCGGCTTCGGCAAAGTTTCAAAAGCTTCGATTACCCTCACCGATGGCCAGTCGCAGCGTGTTCCCCTGACGCTTACGATCAACGCCCTGACCGAAATGATTACGGTCAATGCGGGGATCGATTCGATCGCGTCCGAGTCGGCTCCAAGCGGCGGCTTTATTGAAGAGCGCTCGGCGCAGTCCCTCATCTCGGATACATATATTGAAAACTTCACAGCGCCAATCGCCGACTTCGGCGAACTCGTCCAGATCGTTCCTGGCGCGTTTACCACGAGCTCAAACGGCGTCGGGCTCGGACAGAGTAAGACCTACTTCCGCGGATTCCCCGATGGCGACTACGACATCGATTTCGACGGAATTCCCTTCTACGACACAAATACGCCGACGCATCACTCCTGGGCCTTCTTTCCCTCGCAGTGGGTCGGCGGGGTGGACTTCGATCGCAGCCCCGGAACAGCCTCAACCATCGGGCCCACGCCCTTTGGCGGGTCCATCCATCTGCTCTCCAAGCCGCTCATCAGCGAAACCGACATCCGCGGCACCTTCTCCTACGGCACATGGAACACAAAGCTCTACGATGCGGCGTACAACACCGGCAACTTTGGCCTCTTCGGCGGCGAAAAGAAGTCGAACCTGTTCGTCGACGTACACCATATGTCTTCTGACGGCTACCAGTCGTTCAACTACAACGAGCGCAGCGCCGGATCCTTGCTCTATCAGTACACGTTCTCGCCCAAGACCGTCCTCACTGGTTTCTCAGGTGTTGTTCGCCTCAACTCGAACGGCCCGAATATCAGCTCGACCCGCTGCATGCTCTATGGCGTCTCTGCAACCAACGCTTATTCCTGCACCAGCGCTAACACAGCGAGCGGCCTTCTGCCCTTCACCGGGGCCGGCATCAAGTTCCTTCTCACCAACAACTCCGATTCTGCAAGCTGGTTCGACTATCAGTACAACCTCTACCAGGTGCCCACGGACTTCGAGTATGGCAGTTTGAAGTCGGAGTTCGGCAAGGGCTGGTACTTTGAAGTGAAGCCCTATACCTACAATTACGACAACGGAGAAAAGTACTCCAACGCCACGGCAATTACCGAGGTTACCCAGGCCCAGGCTGTTGCCAACTCCTCCCTGGTCCCCGGCACAATGGTCGTCGGAACCGGCGCCAAGGCCGTGGCCTACTACGACGGGGTGGCCATTACCCCTTGCGACGTGGGTGTCACCAAGAAGGGCATCACCGCTCTCCCGTGCGGCATCGACAAATACAACAGCTACCGCAAATACGGCGAGACTTCAACGATTACCCAGACTTCGGGATTTGGCGTCTTCCGCGCAGGCATGTGGTACGAGTGGGCCGACACAAACAGGCATCAGTATCCGAGCGATCCGGCCAATGGCTGGGCAGACCAGCCTTTGCCGAAGTTCAACGAGTCGTATTGGACCAATAGCTATCAGCCCTTCGTGGAATATGAGTTCCACGTAACGCCCAAGCTCAACATCACGCCCGGCGGCAAGCTGGCCTACTATACGTTTGACGTTCTGCACCACGCCGACGACGGCGCAACCGTGGGCGAACTCTCCTGCTACCCAAACACAACTGCGGCCTGCTCTGCCACTGCTGAGAACACGGGCAGCTTTCTGGCCTTGCTGCCTTCGTTTGATATCAACTATCGCGCTCTGTCGAACTGGTCGGTTTACGCGCAAGTCGCCACAGGCAGCGTGGTCCCGCCCAGCGCGACATACGATTACATTCAAACGATTGAGTCCAGCACCAGCACGCTTCCAACACTGGCAACGCCTCCCAAGCAGCAAAAGAACACCACCTACCAGGTGGGAAGCGTTTATAAGGGACAGAGAATCACCCTCGATGCAGACGCCTATTACATCCGCTTCCAAAGCGGTTTCTCGTCCACAATCGACAACACTGCGGGAGACCCAGACTTCGGCGACACGATCTACTATCTGCAACCCAGTTCGATTTCGCAGGGCCTGGAATTCGAATCAACGTTGGTTCTGCATCCCGGCCTGAACTTGTATCTGAATGGCACCGCCAGCAATGCCTTCTATCACGGCTCAATGAACGTTGGCACATTGGCTGCGCCCTACTACGAGCAAGCTCCCGCCGGACTCTGGGTTGCACAAACGCCGTCTGATACTGAAACGCAGGGCCTCACTTACCAGAAGCATGGCTTCGATCTGGGCATCTTTAACAAGCGCATTGGCGAAGAGCGTTTGGACAACGGCGTCTACCACAATCAGGCGATAATTCAGCCTTTCAGCACGCTCGACGGCTACGTCAACTTCACCATCCGTAACCACTCCCTGTTCGACCAAACCAAGATCCGCCTCAGCGGAACCAACCTGCTCGACGCTCACAACATCCAGACCGACTCGTTGGGTGGATCGGTGGTCACGCAGCCGATTCCCGGAACAACCTACACCGACGCCTTCCTCACCAACGGGCCCACGCCGATCAGCGGCGCGGACGCACCGAGCCTGATGGCAGGCCGCAGCTTCTCGGTCTCAGTGACGTTCGGGTTTGCACCAACCGAGCGCAAATAGCACCGGCAACCAAAGATCACCCGCGTTTCAGAGATGGAACCGTAATGCTTTCCGGCCGCGCCAGGGCATCTTCCCGGCGCGGCCGGTTGGTTTTGTGGACAATCACGGGAAATCGACCGCCAAAAGGACCGGGCGCAGGCTCTCCACAAAAGGGTGGAGGCAGCGCCTCACGCGCAAATGAGAAAATTGGACCTGTGAATGTTTGGCGTAAACCAGCTCATGCGGCACTTGCGATTGCCTTCGCCGCGGCCTTGTCCCATTCCGTCCTGGCCGCCGGCGCAGCTCATTCAACAAAGGCCGACGAGCAAGCAGGCGCGCTCCTTTTCCGCCAACAGGACTGTGCACACTGCCACGGCCCGGAGGGGATTGGCGGAAAAAAAGCCCCACCCCTGACCAACCTGCGCAAGAACAAAGATTGGCCGCCGGAAAAGATCACGCACCAGATTCTGAATGGCGGACAGAAGATGCCGCCCTTCGGCGACTCGCTCACCGACGCGCAGATCGCCCAGTTGGTCGCCTACCTGCGGGCAAAGCACAAGCCCGTATTGCCCGATGCGCCTGCACCGGCGCCCGCGTCCACACCTGCTGCTCAGTAACAGGTTGGGCGCTCAAGAAGGTTCCGAAGTGAGAGCATCTACGCCTTAGGCCACTCAACTCCGGTCAATTGCTCCGATCGCTCCCAGAGCAACCGCCCCATTTCGGTGTCCCGCCCCTTGGGGGCGATAGGGACTTCGCCTGGGTCGCCAACCAACCCCAGCCAGCCGGTCGGACCATATAATCCGCCCGCCTGAATCCCGGGGTCCGTCGCGGCATAAAGAGTCGGCAACGCTCCCTGCTCCGCCGTATGGCTCAAGTGCGCCCCGACGGTCCGATGCAGCAGGTTAAACAGGCTTGCCTCCCCAAAACTACTGGAGATGAGACTTGTGCGGGCATAACCCGGATGGACTGCCGCTGCCAGAATGCGCCATCCCGCTTCCCTGCTGCGGCGCGCCAGCTCCCGCGTGAAGAGCAACAGGGCCAACTTCGACTGAGAGTAGGCCTTCCAGCGCGTGTAGCCCCGTTCCATCTGCAGGTCATCGAGCTGGATGGAGCCCAACTTGTATGAGATGCTCGTGACCTGCACGACACGCGGTTGAGAACTGGCGGCAAGCAAAGGGAACAGCATTCCTGTCAGGGCGAACGGTCCAAGATAGTTCACGGCGAACTGCATCTCTGCTCCTGTGAAGTTCACCTCTCGGCGAGGCAAGGCGAATACGCCCGCATTGTTAACGAGCAGATCAACTGGAGTTCCGCCTTTTTTCAGGCGCTCTGCGAAGGCGGCAATCGAGTTGATCTCCGCCAGATCGACTCTTTCGAACCGAACCAGAGCCGCCGGAGCGACGGCGCGAATTCTGCCGACGGCCCAGTGCGCCTGTGCTTCGTTGCGGTCTGCGATGACAACGTCTGCTCCGGCAGTCGCTAACGCGAGTGCGGTTTCGTAGCCCACTCCGCTCGCTCCGCCGGTTACGATTGCCAATCTGCCCCACTGAGGGGGAATCTCTGCGGTTGTCCAAGGTTTAGGGAAGGAATCTAGCTTGTTTCTTATTTCGTTTGCCTCTTTGTATCTTCTGTCTATGTAATGCTTGAAAACTCAATCATTCACAGCAGATTCGATTTATCGTCCTTGAAGCCCGTTCAAAATCATTTGAAAGCCCAATTCCCGGCTGATCGATTCCTGCTCCGGGTGCGCCTGAATGTAGCCCACGGTTGCC
Organism: uncultured Acidobacteriaceae bacterium; assembly: GCA_963783065.1. Taxonomy (GTDB): domain Bacteria; phylum Acidobacteriota; class Terriglobia; order Terriglobales; family Acidobacteriaceae; genus Telmatobacter. The sequence continues at coordinate 729,546 of CAWAMG010000001.1, forward strand.
TCACACTGCCCTCGAACCATGAGCACCATCAGCTCAAGGGGCGCGTTCTCAAACTTTCCGCCCTGCACCAACTCCCGGGTTGCGCTCAAACTTTCCGTGATGGCAACCGTAGGGACCTCGTTCTCCTTGAAAAGCCTTCCCGAGCTGCGCAACTGAACCATGAGCGTTAGCAACTCAGGCTGAGCCAGGTGCCTGTCAATAAGTCGATCCCACACATGCCGGAGCCGCGTTTGGGCGTCTGCCTGGTAGGGATAGTCGATCAGGACCTGGTCGAATCGTGCCCGCAAATGCATATAGAGATGATTCACCAGGTCGTCTTTGCTCTTGAAGTACGTGAACAGCGTTCCTTCCGCCACTCCTGCGGCTTCCGAGATTGCCGAAGTTGGAGCGCTCAGATTTCCCCGCTCGGCAAAAACACGCAGAGCGGCATCCAGGATCGCGGTTCGTTTGTCATCACTTTTTGGCCTGGACAAGGGGGTCCCTTCAGCCGTTTGATAATTGAGCGCTTACTCAGTCATTTCTAAAATAATCGATTTATTCCCAAGATGCAACTAAATTTTTAGAAAAGAAATCAGACTCCTGCGCAAGCGGGCAACTGCTGAAAATCTGTCCGCGATCGACTCAGACTAAAACCGGCTCGTCGGCCACGCCTGCGGTCCCAAATACACGCCGATAGCGTTCGATCTCGGTCGCAGGCCCCATTGCTTTCAGATAGTTATCAGACAGCTTAACCGCCGGGCGGCCATCCACTTCAGTCAGCTTGCATACCAGGCTGATGGGGTTGAACTCTTCCCCGCCCCCCGGCTTGCAGTTGCGAAAATCGTTGGTCAGAAAGGTTCCCCAGCCTGCGCTGAACCGGATTCTCCTGCCGCGTTCCCATCGCTGTTTGTCCTCAAAGTCGCTCGCGCGCTGGAAATCCCCCGGTCCGGCGCCGTTCAGGATCGTTCCTCCGAAGTACGCATGGAGGCCGAGAATCCGGTCGACGTCCAAGGCATCGCTCGCGATCAAGCGCTTCTTCCGGGGGTCTTTTCCTTGCTTCTCAAGCCATGCGATGTATTCGTCGCCAGCCACATAGGGGTCCTTCGAATCCACACGTTGCCCGGTCCAGTCGGCCACCCATTCTGGCGCGCCCTCAAGAAACTGCGTTGTGCCGAAAGTGTCGGGAAGCAGAATGAGCAGTTCGCCTTGATAACTTTGCTGCCAAAGCTCGAGGATTCGATATTGCGCCTGGCGCAGCTCCTCGACGCTGTTCGCCATGGCAGCCAGCGCCATGGGCAGTTCGTGCGCGTTGGTCCCGATCGCCTCCAGATCATGCTTATAGGCGAGGTACGTATTCGAACTGCCTGCAAAGCTCCCTCCCAGCACATCGGTCATGGCGATGACCACAAATTCGTGCCATAAGAAGCTATGCCGGCGGCGCGTTCCGAAGTCGCTCACATTGAGCCCTGGAACCCCGCGTAGACGCTCCATCTTCTCCCAAAGCCGCGTTTTGGCCCTCGCGTAAAGAATGTCGAGCTCGAACTCGCTCAGCTTCTTCAGGCTGGCGCGGGTCTTCAGCTCGTCGATCGCCGAAAGCGCATAGATCTCCCAGAGCGTGGTCTGCGTCCACGGACCTTGGAATTTCAGCACCAGTTGACCGTCTTCGGTCGACAACTCAAACTCCGAGAGCTGGAAATCATTCTCCAGCCACTCGAGGAAAGCCGGTTCGAAGATTCCGCGCTTGCCATAAAAGGTGTTTCCAGCGAGCCAGATCAGCTCCGACTTGTGAAAGCGAAGCCTCCGCGTCGCTTCCAGTTGCTCACGAAGCTCGTCCACAACAATCACATCGCCCAACCGCACTTGGCTGGTTCGATTCAGCAACGTGAACGAAGTCTGCGTGGTGGGGAAATGCTTCCAGATGAACTGAAGCATCAGCAACTTGTAGAAGTCGATGTCGAGCAGCGACCGGGTAATCGGGTCAAGCTCCCAGTTGTGGTCGTGCGCGCGCCTGGCCAGGTTGATAATCACTGTGCTTCCAATGTACCGGAAACCGCGCCGAATCAAGAGGAGCCTTTTAGTTGATCTCCGCGGCAAATCGCTCGCGCAACTCCCTCCGAAGCGTCTTGCCGTTGTGGTTTTGCGGCATCGAACCTGCATCAAGAATCCAGATACGCCTCGGTGCCTTGTAGGCCGCAAGATTCTGCCGGCACCAATTCACCAACTCGGTCTCGCCAACGCTCGCGCCGGCATGCAGCTCCACTGCCGCCACGGCGATCTCGCCTTTCTCCTTGTGCGGAAGGCCGAAGGCCGCTGCACGCGCCACCATGCGGATGCGCCAGCACGGCCTCTTCCAACTCGCGCGACATAGATCGAGTAACCGCCCGACTTGATCACGTCCTTGCTGCGCCCAACCAGCCGGATCAGGCCCAGCCAGTTCCGCGTCGCCAGATCTCCGGTTCGAATCCAGCCGTCGGCAGTCAACAGGTCCTGGCTGTCGCCCTTGTCCTTCCAATAGTGTGGGCGCAGACCGCGACGGCGAATTTGCAATTCACCCACCTGGCCGTTCTTCAATTCGCGCCCGTCGTCATCGATGACACGAATGCGGAACGGCGGAACGGGAAGGCAGAAATCCCCGCTCCCCGGCATGAATGAAAGATCGACTCCCATCATGGCCAGACCCCCAAGCTCCACCATCCCATAACCATTCAAGAGCACCGGCGGAATGCGGCGGCCGAAGGGCAGGCGAACCAGCCCGCCGAACTCGCGGAGTTTCTCCCGCGTCTCACCAGGCAAATGATCGCTGGCCGAAAGCCACACGCGAATGCTCTTCAGCCTGGCCGGGTCGGGGTTGCTGTTGACGATCCGGGTGAACATCTCAGGTACGCCAACTACCGCGGTGATTCCAAATCGCTCCATCGCATCCAGAGCACGATCAACATCGAATCGATCGAGCAGGCATCCGCGAATGCCGGCCACCAGGCCGTTGAGAGCGATGCTGATGGCCATGATGTGCGACCAGGGGAGCGCGATCAGCGCCAGGTCCTTCGGCCCGAGAAAAAAGCTCGCCAGCACCGTGGATGAGCGGCCGCCCAGCAGCGCGTTGCTCGAGAGCGCCGCTCCCTTGGGAAAGCCGCTCGTTCCCGAGGTGTGGAAAACCGCGATCGTCGCGGTTGGATCGATGGTGGAGGGCGGAAAGAACTCGCCGGTCGTCCTTCTTTTCAAGGAAGCCTTCCATCTTCTCGACGGGCGGGGCCAACTCATTCTCCACTTGAATCCAGGTCTTCACGCGCACCGATTCACGCGTGCGAATCGTGCGATCGAAGCAGGCCTTGTCGGTCACCAGAATCTCGATCGAGCTGTTATCGAGAATGCGGCGGACTTCCGGCAGCGAAAGCATCGGGTTCAGCGGCATGGCGATGCCGCCGGCCCGGGCTATGGCGAGGAACCAGTGGAAACAGCTGCGGTCGTTGGTTCGATACACCGCGACGGCCTGCCCCGGCTGAAGCCCGACCGTCCGGCGCAGAAAAGCATCGATAGCGCACACGTCATGGTGCAGCTCGGAGAGCCGGACAGCCCCGTTGTCGCCGACGGACGCCTCGCCGTCTCCCCTGCGGCGCAGTAACTCATCCAGAAGATTCGAGACCGTCAGGCCCGGGTCTTTTGCAAGTTGATAACGGCGAAAGATATTCATTCGACGGTGACTGGTTTGCGGCCCCAGTCGCTGGCCACGCAATAGTGAAAGAGGCGATCGAGGTAATCGAGAACCGGAGGCGGCGTAAGGCCGACGGGCCCAAGCAGACCGTTCGGCGTTGCTGGTATCGAACTGCATCTTCATGGTGAAGTAATCGCGATAGGCCCTTCCGTCACGCAATACCCGCCTCTTGCGGCCCCAAAGAGCCATGAACAGGATCGGCCGGACCGTCGCAAAGAAGAGATTGGGATCGACGTAGCGCGGTTCGCGCACGTGAAAGAATTCAGCCGCGCGCTTCGCAATCTGCTGAATGGTTGCGGCCCCGTGAGGGCCGGCACAGAGATGAACCGCGCTGCCCAGGGCAGCCTCGTTAAACGCGAGGCATGCGACCGCCGCTGCCACGTAATCGACCGGCACGATGTCGAGCACAGCATCGGGATAGCCCGGCACGGTGCGCCAAAGCCGCCGCGCATAGATCTTGAGCGGCCAGTACATCATCTTGAAGCTCGAAGTCTCTCCGGTACGGGAGTCGCCAACAATGATGCTGGGACGCAAAATGACGGCGGGAAGTGATCCGAGCCGCGAGCGAACCAGCGCCTCCGCCTCGGATTTGGTCTGCTCGTAGGTGTTGCGAAAGCTCTGCCCGACGTCGAGCTCGTCCTCGCGCACCAGGCCGGAGCGCTCACCGGCCACGTAGGCCGTGCCCACATAGGCCATGCATTTCAGGTCGCGGGCTCCCGCAGCGAAGTCGAGAAGGCGCCGCGTTCCTTCCACGTTGATTCGGCGGGCTTCGTCAAGTGTGTGATCGAAGCGAACTGTTGCGGCTGAATGGATCACGCGCGTGACTTCCGCCGAAAGCCTGTCCCAAGTCGGGGCGTCGAGCCCGCAGTTGGGCAGGCCCACATCGCCTGCGTAGACCTGGATGCGCGACCTGATATTCTTCAGGGACAATCTGGTCGGCACGCTGTTGGCCGGGCTGTCCGGGCCTGTCGCGAATAAGGAGGGCGAGCGAGGCATCCGGCTGGCGAACCAGCAACTCGCGTACCAGTTGGGTTCCGAGAAAGCCGGTTGCGCCGGTGATCAAGATCAATTCAGGATTCTTCATTCAAATAATCTGGCCTCGGTCAACAGACATCATGAAGGCCGATATGCGTTGATTTACGGTGCATTTGCGACCAATGATTTTCTCCCATTATAGGCCCCCGGCATCTCAGCCTTTTCGCTCCGATGGCCGCGCCGATCGCGTCATCAACGCCCTAAGGAAGTTCCGGCATGGAGCCGGTTTGCGATGCGACCCAGCTTCCCGATCGATTACCGGCCTCGCTCAGCGTCGCAAGGTCTGCGCCAAGTAAAAGATAGTGGGTCAACGCCGCGGTAAATGCATCGCCGGCGCCAATGGTGTCCACCACCCGTGTGGGGATACCGGGATGCTCAATCAAGCCTCTTCTCGTCGCCAGCAAGCTTCCTTGGCCGCCGCGTGTCACCGCAATCAGTTTGAGTGCCGCAAACTCCTCCAACAATCTTTTTGCGCCGAGCCGCAAATTCTCGCCGGTCTGTGAGTCGCCATCGATCGGCAATCCCAGAAGTTCGAGCACAAGAGGCAACTCAGTGTCGTTCATCTTGACCACTGTCGCCAGCTCGAGCGACTCCTCGACGATCTCGCTTGTGTAGAACGGCTTGCGCAGGTTTACGTCAAATACCCGCACGCAATTCGGCGAAGTCTGTGCAACAAGTGCCTGGATGGTCTGTCGGGACTCCAGGCAGCGTTGTGCGAGGGAACCGAAACAGACTGCATCGGCCCGGCTCGCAATTCGCACCCACTCCTCGGTTAATTCGAGCGAGTCCCAAGCCGCCGGTCGATGGATGGTGTACTGCGGCTGGCCTTGTTCGAGGAGCACGGTAACGCGGCCGGTCTCGTACCGCGAGTCAACCTGTACCAGGCTTGCATCGACGGGGAGAGACTCCAGCCGATCGAGAGCCCGCTTTCCGAGGTCGTCCCAGCCCACGCGGCTGAGGACCGCCGCATGATTGCCCAGTCGCCCGGCCATAACGGCAAAGTTCGCCGGAGCACCGCCCAGCCGCGGCCCATCAGGCAAGATGTCCCAAAGCAGCTCTCCCAGCCCGAGAATCAGATGGGACTTGCTTGATGGCTTTTCCATGCCCTGCCAGTTTATCTTGGCGGGATTCTCGACCTGGGCCCGCTCCACCGCCAGATGGAGCAATCTTCAAAGTTGGAGGACGTGTATTCGCCTTCAGGTTGATTGGCCATGATCCTGTGGTCGGCAATGGCATCGGCCCGCGATCGCGCAACCTTCCCAAGAAAGAGGCGGGTGAATCCCTGGACTTCCTCGAGCGTGCTCTCCTGCTCGTTGTTCACGTAAATGAGGTCCAGACGGTTAGAGCGTATCCGCAAAGCTTCATTCCAGTTCTTCAGGAGCCTCTTCATCACCGCGCCGCCGAACGGATTGAAGAGAAACGCGACGGTCGGCGAAGCGGGAAGCCGGAACTCGACCGCATCTCCTTCCACAATGCGCAACCTTTCTTGCCTTGACACGGCCTTCTGCGCGCCAACCGAGCGAGATTCCGTCGCGCAATCCGCGCCAGGGCGGGATGGAGTTCGATCCCGACCACTTCTTTGAAGGGCATCTGCTCTGCAAGCAATACCGCCCTGCCCATGCCTGCGCCGACATCGACGAAATGCCGTCTCCTCCACGCAAGCCGCAGGCTTCAGGCCGTCTCCATCGCCGCATCAGCGTCGCAAAGACCGAGGGCGCAACACCAAAGTAGGCTGTCGAGTGCCGGTCATGCCGATGACCGCTTTTCAAGATGCTCTGCCGGCGATCAGGCCGCTGGTCCGAACGCCGAACTCCTCATCGAAGGGATGTACGGTGTACCCGTCCTTCACTGCCAGCCCGGGAAGCCTCCTGGACCTCCGGGTTACGTCTACTGCTCGCGCTTCAACTTTCACGGATTGAACGTAGCACAACCGCAGCGAGGCCCAGAGGAATCCTCATTCGCCCGCGGAAGGTGCGGCGCCGACCAGCAGAATCGGTGCGGTCGGCGTGTCGCTGCCGCTCGCCTTCTCTACCGTGACGCCAAATGCCTTGGCAGGAACGCCCTTCGGCAGATCCGGCAGCAAGACGCTGGCATTTCCCGCCGCATCGGGCCGGAACAGCCCGGCGGGGATCGGAGCTGTGCCGTTCGCCGGAATCACCCAAAGCTCGTAAGTCTTGTCGGCCGCCAAAGAAGCAAGATTGTTTCCCTGGAAGACAAGTGCGCCCGTCGAGGGCAGGTAGACAGCACGGCCCGACGGGGCTGGAGGGGTCTTGGCCGCCGTCAACAACACGCGTTGTGCCGCCGGCGCATTCAACAAGTCCACAACGGCCTGCGCCCAGGCGTTCTTTTCCGCCATATTTCGCAGCGTTGCAGACTCATCGCGAAGCCTCTCGTCCAGATGCTTGACTTCCCAACTCAATCCGGCGGAAATGATCAGCAAGGCAGCAACTGCCACCCGCGGCGCCCAAACGGAGACTTTGCCCGCTCTGGCTGGATTGAACGGAATGATCTTCGCGAGTTTGGCGTGGTGATTCGGCTTGCTTCGCATCCTCTGCAACGCGGCTCAGGAATCGCTCCCGCGCGCCTTCGGGAAGGGGTTGCTGTTCCGCGCTCAGGGCCACCAGAGCAAGATCGCCCATGGCCGCGCCAGTTCCTCGCGGCAAATCTCGCACTCCGCCACATGTGCCTGCACCGCGGCCGACTCCTCGGCCGTCAGTGCCTGCATCGCGTGGAGAGCGAGATCGTCCCCGGAAATGTGCGACCCGTTCGTCACCCCTGAACCCCCTTCCGTAAACTCATCAGCGCCGATCGGATTCGCGTCTTCACTGTTCCCAGCGCATCGCCTGTCTTTGCGGCAATCTCCGAATGGCTCATCCCTTCAAAAAACGCCAACTCCACCATCCTCTGCTGCTCTGGCGGCAACTCTTTCATCACCGAGCGGACCTTTTCGATCATCAGATTTTGCTCGATCTCCGAGGACAAGTCCGTCTTTGCCGGCAACACAACATCGTCTACCGAGTCGGTGGGCTTCCTGCGGCGCAGGCTGTCGATTGCCCGATTGCGTGCCACCACTGCAAGCCACGCGCCAAGCGAACCGCGACCCTCCGCGTACGAACCGGCTCCCTTCCAAAGTTGGAAGAAGATCTCCTGCATCACATCTTCCGCCTGCGCCGGTTCCTTCAACACACGAAGAGCCACCGAATACACCAATCCTCCATACCGGTCGAAAACCTCAGCCATCGCCATCTGGTCGTGGATACGGATACGCTCCATCAGGAGTTGCTCGCTCGTCGCGTAAGTGCCGGACTGGCGAAGCTCTTCTCCGTCCTCATGCAAGGAACGAGTGTGAGCTCCAATCGGATTGAAAGGGGTTTCAGACATTGGTACGGGGAAGACTCGGATCAGCATCATTCTACGCACCCCACACCACCAAAGTCCAAAGGGTTCGATCCGGCCCGATTCCCCTCAAATTTGGTTACAAGTCGTTCAATAAACTGCGACAAACCCGGATCTCCGGGGTAGAATCGTCCTCAATCTGCAGCTTTCGGAGGCTTTCGGTGCGTCCACGACCTTTCCTGCTTTCCCTGGTGCTGCTCTTTGTCACCATCGTTGCCGGAATGATCGTTCGCATGCTCGAGTTGGACCTGCCCCCGCTCGTCGTCAAATACGGAGGCTCGATGCTGTGGGCCCTGGCAATCTACTGGTTCGTCTCCACGTTTATCTCCCGCGAGAGTCTGGTTGCCTCGGCCATGATTGCGGGCCTCATGGCCACCGCCATTGAGTTTCTCAAGCTCTATCACACGCCCGATCTTGAGGCCTTCCGCTACACGCTGCCGGGAACGCTTATCCTGGGTCGACTCTTTTCTTTCACCGACATCGCTGCATATTGGTTCGCTGTTGTCTTCGGCGCGTTGCTCGACACCCAGTTCCGCCCGGCCAAGAGTATGTATCGCAATCACGCGCCTGGATCCTGAGCTGATTCAAGGCCATCCCAGACATTCACTCCGGCCAGCTTGATCATGTTGGCGGCCGCCCGGAGCAGTGGAGAGGTGCCATATCTGGTAACCCCCACCCAAACGGTGCAGATTCGCTCCGTGACAGCCAACCGCGAATCGCGTTACGCTGTTAGATATCTGTGCTCGAAGCGTACTAAGGAGCGCTCCAACCCCAATGCCCATTCAGACTACCCCGAACATCTGGCACAACGGAAATCTCATCCCATGGGAGAATGCGACCCTCCACGTCATGAGCCACGTGATCCACTACGGCTCAAGCGTGTTTGAGGGAGTTCGCTGCTATGGCCAGCCCCACGGCTCCGCCGTCTTCCGCCTTCCGGAACACATGCAGCGGCTGCTCGACTCGGCCAAGATCTATCGGATGGAGGTTCCTTACACCCTCGAAGAGCTCTGCGCCGCTGTCGTCGATCTGATTGAAGCCAACGACGTCGCTCCCTGCTACATCCGTCCCATCGTCCTGCGTGGCTACGGCGAAATCGGCGTCAGCCCGAAGGGCTCGCCCATCGAGGTCTACATCGCCAACTTCCCATGGGGCAAGTACATTGCCGGGCACGGCGGTGCCGATGTCTGCGTCTCCAGTTGGAACCGCATGGCCCCCAACACATTGCCTGCGCTTGCCAAGTCCGGTGCCAACTACATGAATTCGCAGCTCATCCACATGGAAGCCGACGTAAACGGTTACCAGGAAGGGATTGCCCTCGATGTAAACGGGCTGGTCAGCGAAGGCTCCGGCGAGAATGTCTTCGTTGTGCGCAACGGCGTTCTCTACACCCCGCCGCTCTCCAACTCGGCGCTCTCCGGCATCACCCGCGACTCGGTGCTGACCATCGCTCGCCATCTCGGTCTGCCGGTGGTTGAGCAGGCCCTGCCGCGTGAGCTCCTTTACATTTCGGACGAGGTCTTCTTCACCGGAACCGCCGCGGAGGTCTCACCGATCCGCTCCATCGACCGCATCGTCATCGGCGATGGCAAGCCCGGCGAAATCACCAGGAGCATCGCCGACGAGTTCTTCGGCATCGCCAACGGCCTCAAGCCCGATCGCTTCGGCTGGCTCACCCCTGTCAAGGTCGAAGCCGCAGTGCCTGTCACCGCGTAGAGCTTATCTCGCGATCGACACTAGGGGCGGCCGTCACCGCGGACGCCCTTAATTTTTCTCCGGCTCATTCATTCGCCGAGCAGCCACGAACTCAACACCCGCCCCGATCAGCTGTCCACAGTTCACCGTCCACTGTTCACTGTCTCTATCACTCATACCGCAGCGCCACCACCGGCTCAACCCTCATGGCGGCCCGTGCCGGGATCAACGTGGCCGTCAGCGCTACCACTCCGAGCAGCGCCATCACTGCCGCATAGGTCATCGGGTCGCGCGGCCCCACGTTGAACAGCAAGCTCTTGAGCAGTTGCGCCGTAGCCAGCGCCGCGCCCATTCCCAGCACACCGCCCAGAACAATCAGCCGCACGCCCTCGCCCGCAATCAGCCGCAGAATATCCCCACGCGTCGCGCCCAGCGCCATGCGCACGCCAATCTCCTGCGTCCGCTGCGTTGCGACGAATGAAATCACGCCGTACAGCCCTATCACCGCCATCAGCAAGCCGCAAAGTGCGAAGAATCCCAGCAGCGCCGTCTCGAAGCGCGGCCGGTCGGCCAGTTTGCTCACCTGCTGGCTGAGCGTCTCTATCTGAATCGGAACAGTAGGATCGATCTGCGCGATCTGAGTGCGTATCCAGGGAGTCGCCGCCGCAGGGTTCAGCGAGGTCTTCACCACCAGGACGGCGTCCGCATTCCAGTCCTCGGCGAGGTCGCGACGAAGGCGATAGTACTCCGGCTCGTCGACTGCGGTGAGTCCTGCGTTCTTCACATTCGCGGCCACCCCCGCAACCACAAACCAGGGACCGCTTGGGACAGGCTGCATTCGCATTCCAACCGGATCATCCTCTCCAAACATGCGAGCCGCAAGCAGGTTGCTCAGAACCAGAAAATGATCCTTCGAAGTTCTCTGCTGCGCCGTGAATCCCTGCCCGCGAACGATTGGAATTCCAAGCGCCCTGAAATATTCCGGACTCACGGAGCGCCAAGCAACCATTCCTCCTGTACCTTCTGCTGTCCGCGGTCTGCCGTTAACGGCAATGTTGTTGTAAATCTGCTCGCCGTGCGGCCCTCCGGGCGGTAGCGAGTCGCTCGTGCCCACCGCCAACACACCGGGCAGCCGGCGCATGGCCTGTTCCGCCTGCAGGAAAAACTCCATCCGCTGTTGCGGCGTCGTGTACCGGTAACGAGGGAGGGGGATACGCACTGAGAGCACTCCATTTGCCTCAATCCCCATGCCCTGCTGCTCGATGTTCCTGAAACTGCGTGCCAGCAGCGCTGCCCCGCTCAGCAGCATCATGCTCACCGCAATCTGTGCCACGACCAATACCCTTCGCAGCAGAACGGCATGGCCAGAGCCCGTGGCACGTGTTATCGCAGCAACTGACCTCGGCGCTTGCAGTGAAGGTAAGACGCCAAACACGACCCCGCATGCCATTGAAACCAGGAGGCTGAAACCGATAATGCGCGCGTCCAACTGGGCGTGGTTCAGCAATGTAATCCCCGACGGCGCAAGGCCGACGAAGACGTGCAGAAGCACTTCCGCCAACACGCGACCAGCCGCCGCTCCAGCCAGCGACAGAAGCAGCGCTTCGGTCAGCGTTTGGCGCAGAAGTCTCATGCGGCTCGCGCCCAGAGCTGAGCGCACGGCCAGCTCCCTTTCGCGCTGTGCAGCTCGCGCTATCAGCAGGCTTGAGACGTTGGCGCAGGCAATCAGCAGCACCGCAAGCACCGCGCCGAGCAGCACCCACGCTGCCAGCCTTACGTCGTGCATCTGCAGGTCGCGAATTGACCGCACCCGCAAATGAACCTCCTTGCGGAACGGAGCCGGGGCCAGCATGAGCGAGTAATTGAAGACAGGTTGCAAGGCCGCCTCAGCCTGCGCGATCGAAACCCCGGGCTTGAGTCGCGCAAAGGCATACATCACCCTGCCCGGGTCGGCCTTTCTCTGCTCCCCCTCATCCAATGCCTGGGGAAGAACGATGTCCGCGGCCTCCAGCGCAGGCATCTCGAACTCTCGGGGCAACACCCCTACTACACGCACCTGCGTGCCATCGATGTCGATCAACCGGTTCACGATGCCGGAATCGAGGCCGTAATGTGCGCGCCACAATCCGTAGGAGATCAGCGCGACCTTGGGCCCTTTCGGTCGATCTTCCTCGGGCAGAAAATTGCGCCCGAGAATTGGCGTAACCCCCAGCGTCGGCAAAAAGTTCTGCTCCACGCTCGCGCAGCTCAGCCGCGCCGGATTCCTCTCCGTCAGATCGCAGCTGTTGGCGCCAGTCTCTGACGTGAACGCATCAAACGCCTTCTGATTGTCACGCCACTCGTAGTACGACCCGCCCAGCATGAACTCCTGCGGGAGAATCGGCGCAACCAGCCCGACCGACACAAGCCGGTCGTCGTGCGCATACGGCAGCGGACGAAACAGAATCCGATCCACTACGCTAAACACCGCGGTGGTTGCCCCAATCCCCACTGCAAGCGTCGCAATCACCGTGATCGTAAACACTGGATTCCTCCGAAAGCCCCGCACCGCGTACCGCACATCCTGGCCCAGGGTTTCCAGCCACCTCCACGGCCGCTGCTCGTGGCACTGCTCCCGTGTTCTTTCGACTCCGCCGAATTCAATCAACGCCTGCCTTCGCGCTTCGGCAGGCTTCATGCCGGCATCGATGTTGGCATCCGTAGCCCGTTCAATATGAAATTGAACTTCATCGTCTATCTCGCTCTTTGGTTTGCCTTGAAGCAACAAGCGAAGCTGGCTGAGGATTTCGCGGATCATGCCTGCACCTCCGCGCCTCGTCCAAGAACAAGTGCGATTGCCGCCGAAAGACGATCCCAGGTGGCCAGTTCTGTTGCCAGTTGCTTCCGTCCCGTCGCCGTTAGTCGGTAGTACTTCGCCCGCCGATTGTTCTCCGAAACTCCCCAGTCCGACCCAATCCAGCCCTTGTACTCAAGCCGGTGCAGCGCCGGATAAAGCGACCCCTGCCCAATCTGCAGCACTTCCTTTGAAACCTGCTGAATCCGCTGCGCCACTCCCCAGCCATGCATCGGTCCTGCGGCCAGCGTCTGCAGAATCAGCACGTCAAGCGTCCCCTGCAAGAGATCGGTCGAATCCGGCATTCGCTCACCCCTCGGCATTCGACAACAGGCTGACATGGGCACTTGTCGAATGTCAAGGGGAACAGTTAAATCCGCCCGCCACTCGCACAAATGGAGAAATCTTTGGTGCGTGAGAGCGGCGCGTATCATGAGAGTGTAGTTTGGTTGGATCTGGCTGCTACACTTTCGTCGCTTGACGGCGTGAACCTCCCTTCGGCCGCCGTCGGCCGCGTGCTCACCGAGGCAATCTAGCCCGCCCGTCCGGGAGGCAGCCAGTAGTTCAATTCAGGAGGAAGATCGGCGAGCGTGAAACCCGACATGAGAGTTTCGTTGGCCGGCCTCGAACTGGTCGAACCCGGTCATCGCCGCCAGCGGCACCTTCGGCTACGGCATCGAATTTGAAGAGATCGTCTCGCTGGAGCGGATCGGCGGCTTCGTCACCAAGGGCATCTCTCTGGAGCCCATGGCCGGCCATCCCGCCGCCGCGCATCATCCAGACCGCCGCCGGCATGCTCAACGCCATCGGCCTGCAAAACGTCGGCGTCGAAGAGTTCATCCAGCGCAAGCTGCCGCCGCTGCAAGCGCTATCCGCCAGCGCAAGGTCATCGTCAACGTCTTCGGCTACACGGTCGGCGAATACATCGCGGTCATCGAGCGGCTCAACCAGGCCGAGGGCATCGCCGCCTACGAGCTGAACGTCTCCTGCCCCAACGTTCACGCCGGCGGCATGGCCTTCGGCTCCGATCCCGGCTCGCTCGAGTACCTGGTCAGCCGGGCGCAAGCGCGGCCGCACAGCCGCCCGCTGATCGTCAAGCTCTCGCCCAACGTCACCTCCATCGCCCACATGGCCAAGATCTGCGCCGACAGCCGGCGCCGACGCGGTCAGCCTCACCAATACCTTCCTCGCCATGTCCATCGACGCCGAGACCCGCCAGCCCCGGCTCAGCAACATCACCGGCGGCCTCTCCGGGCCGGCCATCAAGCCCATCGCCCTGCGCATGGTCTACGAAACAGCGCGCGCCGTCTCCATCCCCATCCTCGGCATGGGCGGGATCGTCACTCCGGAAGATGCGGTGGAGTTTCTGCTTGCCGGCGCGACAGCCGTCCAGGTGGGCACCGCCAGCTATGCCGACCCGCGCGCCGTCGAGCGGCTGGCGCGGGGCCTCGAGTCCTGGTGCCGCAGCCACAGGTCGAGCGGGTGGCGAGCCTCACGGGAGCTCTAGAGAACCCGAAAGCGTTAAGTGAGCCTCAGCGCACGTTGAACCTGCTCCTGCCTCCATTCAGGGACAACTCCCTCTAAATGTGAGACATCTCACACAATACTGCATGCACCCCAGCCTCGATTCGTGATCCTTCGCCCGGGTCCTGATCACAAAGACTGCTGACCACAAACGTGTGATGGAGCGCACAGCCGACCGTTGTTTTGAATGCGTACCTTCGCTCTCGTCAGACGGTGATGTACCTCGACTTCAGCACTCGGCCGTGAGCCGCGTCACCAGAACCTGCAATTAGAGCGAGGTAGGCATGGGTCAGTCAATTTGGAAATCAATGCAGCAGAAGGGCTACAGCCGCAGAGACTTCTTGCAGTTCTGCGCCGCAGCCGCAACGGTGGCCGGGTTCGGTCAATCCGGCGTCGCCCAGGTTGTCTCGGCATTCGAAAAGAAAGAAAAACCGGCCGTGGTCTGGATGCACTTTCAGGAGTGCACCTGCTGCAGCGAGTCGTTCATTCGCGCTTCGCACCCCATCGTGGTCGATGCGCTGCTGGACGTGCTGTCGCTGAACTACACCGAGACGCTGATGGCCGCCTCCGGCTTCCAGGCGGAAAAGAGCCTGAACGACACCATCAAGAACAACAAGGGCAAGTACATCGTGCTGGTCGAGGGCGCGGTGCCCACCAAGGACGACGGCGTCTACTGCATGATCGGCGGCAAGACCGCGGAATCGATTCTGCAGACCGTGGCCAAGGACGCGGCCGCGATTGTGGCCTGGGGCAGTTGCGCCTCGAACGGTTGCGTGCAGGCCGCCAAGCCGAATCCGACCGGCGCCACGCCGATCTACAAGCTGGTCGACAAGCCGGTCATCAATGTGCCCGGCTGCCCGCCGATCGCCGACGTGATGATGGCCGTGGTCACCCACCTGCTGGTGCTCGGACAGGTTCCGGCGCTGGACAGCCAGGGCCGGCCCAAGGAGTTCTACGGCCGCCGCGTTCACGACACCTGCTATCGCCGCCCCAACTACGATGCCGGCCTGTTCGTCGAGTCGTGGGACGACGAGAACGCGCGCAAGGGCTATTGCCTTTACAAGATGGGCTGCCGCGGGCCGGTCACCTACAACGCCTGCTCGGTGGTCAAGTGGAACGAAGGCACCAGCTATCCCATCCAGTCGGGCCACGGCTGCATCGGTTGCAGCGAAGAGGGCTTCTGGGACAACGGCCCGTTCTACCAGCATCTGGCCTCGTTCCCCGGCTTCGGCATCGAGAGCACGGCCGACACGGTGGGCACGGTGGTGGGCGTGGCCACGCTGGCCGGAGTTGCGGCGCACGCGGTGGTCACCAACATTCGCAAGCGCAAGCGTGATCGCGGAAGTCCACGCTGAAGATCAAAAGGAGTCGTAGAGAGCTATGACACGCGTCGTCGTCGATCCCGTAACTCGTATTGAAGGCCACCTGCGCGTTGAGGCAGTGGTGGAAAACGGCGTCATCACCGACGCATTCAGCTCAGGCACCATGGTGCGCGGCCTGGAGAAGATTCTCATCGGCCGCGATCCGCGCGACGCCTGGGCCATCACCGAGCGCGTTTGCGGCGTCTGCACCACCGTGCATGCCCTGACCAGCGTGCGCGCCGTTGAAAACGCGCTCGGCATCACCGTTCCGCCCACCGCCGAGCTGATCCGCAACATCATGATGACCACGCAGTACGTGCAGGATCACGTGATTCACTTCTATCACCTGCACGCGCTGGACTGGGTGGACATCGTCAACGCGCTCAAGGCCGATCCCAAGAAGGCCGCGGAGCTGGCGCAGTCCTTCTCCAAGTGGGACAAGAACACGCCCGCCTATTTCACCGAGGTGCAGGACAAGATCAAGGCCTTCGCCGCCAGCGGCCTGGGCATCTTCGCCAACGGCTATTGGGGCCATCCGGCCTACAAGCTGCCGCCCGAGGTGAACCTGATCGCCGTGGCGCACTACCTGGACGCCCTCGAATGGCAGAAGGAGATCGTCAAGATCCACGCCGTCTTCGGCGGCAAGAATCCGCATCCGAATTACCTGGTGGGCGGCGTTCCCTGCTCCATCAACATGAATGAAGTGGCGGCCATCAACTCCGAGCGGCTGAACCTGGTCTCGCGACTCATCAGCCAGGCCGACGAATTCGTCAACCAGGTCTACATTCCCGATCTGCTGGCCGTGGCCTCGTTCTACAAGGACTGGGCCAGCTGGGGCGGCGGACTGACCAACTACCTCAGCTATGGCGAGTTTCCCACCAAGGGCTACGGCCAGCCGGAGGCGTTCAAGTATCCGCGCGGCGTGGTGCTCAATCGCGACCTCAGCACGGTGCATCCGGTCAACGCCACGCGACTCGCAGGAGATCAAGGAATACATCGCCAGCTCCTGGTACAGCTACGAGGGCGGCGACAACGTCGGCATCCATCCCTGGGCCGGCGAAACGCAAGATCAACTACACCGGACCCAAGCCTCCCTTCGAGACCCTCGAAGGCTACCAGAAGTATTCGTTCCTGAAGACTCCGCGCTGGAAAGAAAACCCGATGGAAGTGGGTCCGCTGGCGCGGCTGCTGGTCGCCTATGCCTCCGGCCACACCGACGTGCAGGAACTGGTGAAGGACACCCTGGGCAAGCTCAACGTTCCGGTGGCCGCGCTGTTCTCCACGCTGGGCCGCACCGCGGCTCGCGGCCTGGATGCGGCGCTGGCCATGATCTGGCTCAAGGAGTTCTTCGGCCGAGCTGATGGAGCGCGTGAAGATCAACGAAGTCTCCACCTTCAACGGCGAGTACTGGGAACCGAAGAGCTGGCCGGCGGAATGCCGAAGGCGTTGGCCTTGCCGAAGCTCCGCGCGGCGCGCTGGCGCACTGGATCAAGATCAAGAACGGCGCCATCGACAACTATCAGCTGGTTGTGCCGACCACATGGAACGGTTCGCCCGCGCGATGCCAAGCAGCAGCGCTCGTCGTTTGAGGCCGGCGCTGATCGGCACGCCGGTGGCCAACCTCGAAGAGCCGGTCGAGATCATCCGCACCATCCATTCCTTTGACCCGTGCCTGGCCTGCGCCGTGCATCTGTACGATCCGCAGGGCCGGCACCTTCACCAGGTTTCCTTCGAGTGAGGGCTATGAGTACCCAAGGCATTGGCGTCAAAGACGTCTTCACAGCGAATGGCAGCGCGCCCGTCGAATACCGGCGGATCTATGTGTGGGAACTGCCGGTGCGCGTCTACCACTGGATCAACGCGGTGGCCCTGGTGGCTGCTCTGCGTCACCGGCTACCTGATCGGCGCCCCGATCCGCCTGTTCTACGCGGCTGAGGCCTACCAGCAGTACTGGTTCGGCTGGGTGCGCTTCATCCACTTCGCTGCCGCGTTCGTCTACGTCTTCAACTTTCTGGCGCGGCTCTACTGGGGCTTCGTCGGCAACAAGTACTCCAGTTGGCGCGCCTTCTTCCCGTTCAAGCGATCGCAGCGGCAGGAGATCGTCGACGTCATCAAGGCCGACGTCTTGAAACCAAGATGCACGGGCCCATCTCCACCGGGCACAACGCGCTGGCCGGCCTGATCTACTTCTTCACCTTCCTGGCGTTCGTCTTCCAGACCATCACCGGCTTCGCCCTCTACTCCAGCATGAGCAACTCCTGGCTGCCGCGGATGTTTACCTGGATCGTTCCGCTGATGGGCGGCGAGTTCGGCGTGCGCTTCTGGCACCACCTCGTTCCTGTGGTTCTTTGTCACCTTCATCATCATTCACATCTATCTTGCCTTCTATCACGACTACATCGAGGGCCGCGGCACGGTATCCTCGATCATCGGCGGATGGAAGTTCGACAAGGTGGAGAAGAGTGACAAATAGCCAAACCAGACAAGACGCTGGTGCTCGGCCTGGGCAACGTCCTCATGGGCGACGAAGGCATCGGCGTTTACGTGGTGAGGGCGCTCGAGAAGCACCCTCTCCCGCCCGACGTGGAGTGCCTCGACGGCGGCACCGGCGGCTTTACGCTGCTGGAGCCGCTGGAGAACGCCGACCGCATCATCCTGATCGACGCGGCGGACGACGGCAACCCGATCGGCACCGTCACCCGCACCACGCCGCGCTTCTCGCGCGACTATCCGCCCACGCTCACCGCCCACGATGTCGGCATGAAAGACCTGCTCGACATGTTCTACATCCAGGGCGGCGACCACGAGATCATTCTCTACGCCATCACCATCGACCCGAGCCAGCCGATCCGCATGAGCCTGTCGCCGGGGGCGGAACAGGCCGTCGCCGTAGCTACCCGGATGATTCTCGACGAGTTGCATGTCGGCGCGGATGTCACAGCTTCCTCAGCGGCCTAGCCCTCCCGCAGCCGATTGCATTTGCTTTTTCTTCTGTTTTGTCGCTATCATCTCTCTATGCAAGTTCAGCCCTGTTGTCGCTGCTGTATCGTCGCTTCGCGCGCGCAGGTGACCTGGGTCTGAGTCTCCGATCGAAATCCAAGGTTTTAAAAGTGCCCGCGACTCAGCCATGCTGCCGCGGGTTTTCTATTTTCAGCTCGAAGAGGACTCCATGAGCGAAGTCGTTCCAACCAAAGAGACAAAGGCCCAGAAAGCCGAACGCCTGAAGCGCGAAAAGAATCCCTGGGAGGTCTTCGATGAGGTGCGTGCATTCGCGCGCGAAGGCCGCTCGAGCGTGGTTCCGGAGTGGGCCAGCTTCTACTTCAAGTGGTGGGGAATCTATACGCAGGGCGACGGAGTCGGCGCTACCGGCGGCAAAGGCGGCGAAGGCCTCGCCACCGAATACTTCATGATGCGCATCGGCATTCCCAATGGAATTCTCACGTCCCACCAGATGCGCGTGATCGGAGAACTCACCCGCAAATACGCGCGCAATCTGGCCGACATCACCGTCCGCCAGGCGATCCAGCTCCACTGGCTCACCATCGAGTCATTGCCCGAAGTGGTGGACGCGCTCGATGCCATCGGCCTGTCGCCCATGGGCGCATGTGGCGATGTTGTGCGCAATGTAACCGGTTGCCCTCTGGCCGGAGTGGCCGCCGACGAAATCGTCGACGCTTCGCCCGTCGCCCTTGAGATTTCGCGCCTGCTGAGCGGGAATGCGGACTTCTACAACCTGCCGCGCAAATTCAAGATTTCGGTCACCGGCTGCCCCTCATGGTGCTCACACCCCGAGATCAACGATATTGCCCTCACGGCTGTGGAACACAATGGCCAGGTCGGCTATTCCCTGCGCGTCGGCGGAGGGCTGTCGAGAGATCCGCATCTCGCCGTTCGTCTCGACGCCTTTATTCTTCCCGATCAGGTGTTGCCGGTGGTTCGCGCCATCGTCGAGATCTTCCGCGAGCAGCAGGTCCTGCGCGAGAGCCGCGAGCGCGCCCGTTTGAAGTTTCTCTTCCTGCGTCACGGCTGGACCGCCAGAACATTCCTCGACGAAATTCATGCCCACATCGATTTCAAGCTGCTCCCCGCCGCTCCGGAGCATGTTCCCGATGACATCTACCGCGACCACACCGGAATTCACCCGCAACGCACACCCGGACTAAGTTACGTGGGCGCCTCGGTGCTGCGCGGCCGCATGAGTGGAGACCAGTTGGTTGCGGTTGCCGACCTGTCCGATGCATACGCCAGTGGCTCACTGCGAACCACGGTCTCGCAGAACTTTGTCATTGTCGACGTCCCGAACCACAAGACCGCCGAATTGGCCGGAAAGCTCAACCTGCTTGGCCTGCACGTCGACGGCTCTTCGTTTTGGCGCGGCGCTGTCGCCTGCACTGGCACCGAGTTCTGCAAGCTCGCTATTACGGAAACCAAGGGCTTTACGCGCTGGCTGGTGGATGAGCTCGAAGATCGTCTGCCAGGGTTCGATCAGCAACTGCGCCTGAACGTGACCGGCTGCCCCAATGGATGCGGCCAGCATTGGATCGCCGACATTGGCCTTGAAGGCAAGAAGATCAAGCACGAGGGCGGTCTGGTTGACGCTTACTACTTCTGCCTGGGCGGCTCCGTCGGTCTGCACGCGGCCGTTGCCGAGCCCGCCGGATATCGCTGCCTTGCAACCGATGTGCCCGACTCGATTGAACGCCTCCTGCGCACGTATCTCTCTTCTCGCAATCGGGGCGAGAACCTGCGCGCATGGTTCACGCGCCATACAAACGAAGAGCTGCATAGTTACCTGAGCGGAGGCCCGCTTGAGTTCGCTGAACGCGATCTGCCTACGGGACAGGTACCCCACGGCGTCGCCGATTGAAGGACCCGCAATGAAGATGCTTCCCATCTTTCTTAAACTCGACGGCCGCGACTGCCTCCTGGTCGGCGCGGGAACCATTGCGCTTGAAAAGATTGGGACACTGCTCGCGACCGGGCTTCGCCTTCGCATCGTTGCGCCGGAAACAACTCCTGAAATCCGCCGGATGGCCGCGGAAGGCGCGGTTGAGTGGGTCAAGAAGAGTTTTGAGCCTTCAGACCTCAATGGAATGTTCCTTGTCATTGCGGCTACGAACGATCCTGAAGTGAATCAGGCTGTCTATCGCGCAGCCACTGAGACGCCAGATCCTCTGCAACAGCGTCGACGATGTTCCGAATTGCGATTTCTACTTCGGTTCCGTTGTGAGCCGTGGCGACCTGCAGATCGCAATCTCAACTGCCGGCCAGAGCCCCGCCCTCGCTCAGCGCCTGCGCCGCGAGATTGACCAGCAGCTCCCTCAGGATCTTGGCCCCTGGCTTGAATCGCTTGGAAATCTCCGCCGCGAAGTCCTGGCGACCCATCCGCACGGCGAAGCACGCAAGGCTCTGCTTCACCAGCTGGCCGAGCGGCAGATTTGCGATTCGGATGCCTGCCCTTCGCGCCTCATGGCCCGCGCACCGCTCGCCGGTCAGGACGCAGCCGCGCGTGGGACCGTGTCTCTTGTCGGCGCTGGCCCCGGCGACCCCGAGCTTCTCACTCTGAAGGCGCTTCGTGCCATCCAGAAGGCCGAAGTCATTCTTCACGACGATCTTATTCCCCCCGCGATCCTCGCGCTGGCCTCACCGCAGGCTCAGGTGCTGAACGTGGGCAAGCGCTGCGGAACAAAGAGCATCACGCAGCAGGAGCTAAACACAATGATGATCGAGCATGCGCGCAAGAACCGGGCGGTCGTTCGGCTCAAGAGCGGTGATCCACTCATCTTTGGCCGCGCTGCCGAGGAGATTGACGCACTCAATGCTGCCGGCATTCCCTTTGAGATCGTTCCCGGAATCACCGCCGCCTTTGCCGCCGCTGCCGCGGTGGGCCGCTCGCTCACCGATCGCCGCTGTGCATCGAACGTGGTCTTCTCCACCGGCCACCACGCTCAATCGCACAACGATGCTCCGCTTCCCCAAATCGAAGACGCGACCCGCGTCGTCTACATGCCCGGCCGCGACCTGAAGTTGCTAGCCGAGCAGTGGTTACAGGAAGGGCTGCCCGCCGACTTCCCCTGCGCCGTCATCTCGCGCGCAGGTCAGCCGGCACAGGAAGTGCTTTACACAACGCTCGCCGAACTCGCCCACTTGACCCAGGTCAGCGCGCCTAGCCTGCTGATTGCCGGTTGGTGCATTGCCTCCGATGCGCGCTCCGGAGCCTCCGCCTCAGAACAACGGCTTCGGCTTCACGACCCGATATGGAGTCTGGTGGAGTCCAGTGACCAGTGACGTGTTCGGCAAGCGATCCGTTACGGCAATGAGATTGCGCCCGCGTTCCAAATAGGCGGCATCGACGGGCCATCGAAGCGTGCGGCTGCCCGATTTCCAGACGATCTCCTTTTCGTTACGGAGCTCGTCACTCAATACGAATTCGATCTTGGGAAATGCCATACCTTCGCCGAACATAGGCAGCGCAGGAACAACAGGAAAATCGTCGTCGAATACTGCCAGCCCGACATTCCTTTTGTGCGCCTCAGAGAGCCGTCGCACTTGGTCGAGATGATCGTCGAAATAGACGAGCGTCTGCGGGCCCATGCGCTCGCCAAAATCGAAGGTCGTCCAATCCTGCTCGCGGTACTCCACTCCGGGCGTGCGCAACTCGATTCGAGACATATCGATATCAAAGCTCCACACCTCGGCATTCGGCGCACCAAACTTCAGTGCCCAGGCGCTCGCGCCCCTAAATGTTCCGCTATCGACAATCACGGCAGGATTGAATGCACGCGCAAGGAGAGAAAGCCATACCAGATTATTAAACCGGCTTCCGCCGCCTGGCTCCCGAAATGGAGACTTCATGTAAGCGAAGAATAGCTCTCTTACCGTTGCTTCCGTGTCGAAGTTGACCGCATTGAACAAAGCCTGGTTCTTGATCCATGTGTCTGCGTACTGGGCGAGTTCGCGAAAGAGCGAGTTCTGAAAGGTCGCATTCAACGGGTACGAATCAAAATCCAATTCGATGAGGTTTAAACGCATGCCGAAAGCGGAAAGTGCCCGATTGATAGACCGAAAAGCTACGCGCTTTATACCCATGGGTCCATTCAATGAGATTACGGAGAAACTGTCAATGAAATGGGTCGATGTCATGTCCGAGACTTATAACAGTTTCTGCTCTGGCGCCGCCGAATGGGACAAATTCCGTAGCTCCGACAAACGGGCCGAGGCAGCTCCCCCAAAAAACCCGAGCATGGAGTCCTAAACTTTCCCTCGTATTGAATGCAGCCTGTTTTCCTGCCCGTTCGCGCTCTTGCAAGTTCCCGCGTTACGGCTCGACCGCCAGGACGTTCCAAGCCGAGATCCATGCGCGCATCGATTTCAAGCTGCTCACCGCCGTTCCGGAGCGCGTTCCCGACAAACCCGAAGGCCCCGCACAAGATCACGTCAAACGGTCCTATGTGCATTAAGTGATTTCAATCGCCCGGCTCTGCATCCTATGGCGCAGCTCCTCCCAAACTTCCTTGAGCCCGAAAACAAAGTACGACTCGATCATCAGGCCAAGGATCCCCGCAACGGCCACGATTGATACCACCGCCAGCGACCGTTGCCGCGCGAAGTGGAGCATTGCCGCGCATATCGGGAGCGAGACTACCATGACTGCGCCCAATTTCAGGACCGGGCCCATGGTGATGGATGGATCGCCGTTGAACAGCTTCTTGTTCTCAAAGTAAATAAGCGCCATTTGCCCCAGCTCTGAAAGCAGCCAGGTATAGAGAAATCCATTGAGTCCCAGCTTTATCGTGAGCGGAATGCTCAACGCGATCATCAAAAGGTTCCCGAAAAAGACAATGATTGAGAGGCGCTTGTGCATGTTCGTTGAATACTGGAAATACTGCTTGTGGTCGCGCATGCTCATGGCGCCGGAGATCAATGCCATCAGGCCATAGGTATAACTATCGAAGAGTGAGGGCCGGCGCAGCCAAATCTGCAGCAGAACGGGTGCAAGAAGGTACGCGCCGAGATTCGCCACCGGGATGCCCGCAAACACGACCTTCTCGGAATAATGGAAGATGTTCAGCAGCCTCTTCATATTCTGGTGTGCGTAGCTGAACGTGATCTCCGGCGCAATGGCATTGGTGAACTTGCCAAGAGACTGCCGCGCCGTCGACAGAATCGTCCTGCAAGTGCTGAAAAGCACAACCACCGAAGGTCCTACGATCCACTGCAACATGATCACTGGCGCCTGAAAGATTAAAAACTGCTGGGCATAGATCATGCCGAACATCCCACTTGGAGCGAGAATCGACTTCGCGGTTTTCCAGTTGGCTCCGTGCAATCCAAGCGGCAAATCGCCCATTCTCCGCTTCAGATCGTAGATTAAGAATAGCGTCAGAAGAAGGACGAAAAGAAACTGTCCAAGTGCAATCATCGAAAACCTAACTCTGAATACAGCGAGGCCGACGGCCGCTACGGTTCCGCCCAAGGAATTAATGTTGCCCCAGGTAAGCCCGCGATGAGCCTCCTCTATGACCATGAACAAGCTGGCATAGTACCCGGCGATGATGGCCACCATGGCTTGCAGGCCAAGAAAAAACGCTGTCAGCGCGACTTCGGCTTGACTCATCGTCGAAAGATGCAACAGCTTCCCAATTGGGATGACAAAGACAAACGCTGAAAGCAGAATACCTAAACTGATCGTCCCCAGGGCGAGAGCCAGAGTGCTGCCTTGCAGCTCCCGGTATTTCGATTTCTCCCCGCGCCTGTGCAGCATGGTTAGCTCATTGCTCGCATACGTTGTAATTCCGAAATTCAGCGTAGAGAGATAGCCGAGAGTTCCAGACAGTACGAGCCACTCGCCGTACCGACTTACTCCATAAAAATGGAGAAAGGCGGGCGGCAAAAGAAGCTGCGTTGCAACAGTGAGCCCCAATCCGGTGAAAAGGGCTCCGAGCATTTTTAGAATTCTATGGAACATTTCCGCCTGTTCAATGCACTCTCATTCAATCCACTCGTTGAGTAATCTCCTCCTGCCATTAATCCCCGGAGATCCCTTCGACCCTTCCCACAGTCTTCAGTCTACTGCGCTCTGGCCCGCTGGGCTAATTGGTCCAAGATCCCAAGCGCATCGCGTTCACTCTCCTTCCGCGTAAACGCCCCACCAAGACGACTCTCGCCTTGCTTCCGGATTGCCGCTCAATTCTCCTCTATCCGTGAGCATGCGCCGGTTTTCCTGGTCCGGGTGACAATTGCAATCACGTCTTTCGACCGAGACCGTCGCTTGCGTTACACTAACTGCATCTCTGCCGATAATCCGGCACGACCCAAATCACCGGCGTCATCGTTTCCAGCCATCTGCGGCTTAATCTCCAGGCGGGTCCCTGCAAAGTCTACGATTTCATTGGAACGAAGTATACAATAGGAACACTTCATGCCGATTTCGATTGTAATGCCGACTTATAACGGAATGAAGTATTTGAAACAGGCCGTTGATTCCGTGTTGGCGCAGAGATATCAAGACTGGGAACTGATTATAAGCGACGACGACTCTAGCGACGGAACTCGAGAGTTTCTGTCGGAGCTTAAGGATCCCCGCATTACCGTCTACCTCCAAGAACACAATGTGGGCATTTTTGGAAACCTGAATTTTCTTTTCTCCATGGCAAGCTGTGAATTGACCCAGATTCTTTGCCAGGATGATTACTTCATCGACGAGGGGTCTGTCGACAGGCTTTTGAAAGAGTGGTCCAGCTTACCGCCAGAGATTGCTTTTGTGCGCTTTAATCAACTGCTGGATTGTAACTCAAGGCACGACCGGTTTGCGGTATCCGTGCTGCCCTCCATTGTGAAACCCGAACAGTCTGACCTGTTTTTATTTATTTTTGGCTGTATCCCCGGCATTTTATCGAATGTGAGCGTTCGCACGGAACTCGTGAAGAGAACTGGGTGGTTTCGGACCGACCTACCCTATGCCGGGGATTTCGAGTTTTGGAGCCGCGCAGGGCGTTCTAATTCATGGGCAATCTCCAGAACAAACGTTGCGCATGTCCGCGCCCATCCAGGGCAAGCATCCAACTTTTTAAATAGACGCGGGGAGTTGTTCCCTCAGGTGCGTCAGATTCTCGAGACTCTTTATGACAATTTGATCCGCAAGGGCTACCCATCCATTTTGCTTCGTCTTGAAGTCACAATCAACTACATCTCTTACCACAGAGATATTGGTATCAAAGCATTGATCAAAGGGAAGGGGAATGGCTATTTGCATGAGATATCGACCCAGCTTGATTCAAGCAAGGTCGCGCTAGGTGCGGCGATGGGGTGGATAATCTTTCTTGCCACACTGGGCGGCAGGGTGTTCCTTAACATTGTCTCGAAACAACTCCTCAAGTTTTCGGGATCCGTTCCTCAAACCGAGTTATAGCGGGAGACCCGGCCTTGGGTTTGGTTTGAAGACATCCTGTGGCCTATGCCACGGCTGTCCAACTGTACGGGGCGCTCCCTGCGTTACACGGCCTTAATGGTCCGTCAGACCATTTCTCGGCCTGACAGCTTTCGCGGGGTTTCCATAGCAGATCATCCCGCCTGGAAGGTCGTGGAGAACAGTGCTCCTGGCCCCTACAATCGAACCCTTGCCAACTGTAACTCCCGGACCAATGAAAACATCATTCGGTATCCACACCTCGTCTTCAATCCGGATTGGTTTTTGACCAATTGGAAAATCTATCTTTTGATAATCGTGAAGCCCCGTGCAAAAGTACACGTCATGAGCAATGGCGACATGCGAGCCCAACACGATCTCGCCGAGGTTGTAAAAAACACAATCATCTCCAACCCATACGTAGTCGCCAATGGTCAGCTTCCATGGATAGGTCACGCGTGTGGTCGAACGAATCCGGACTCCTTTGCCTATCCTGGCTCCGAATGCTCTCAGCAGGAGATTTCTCCAGCCGTACAGGATTAGCGGAGACATGCGGAAGAGTGTGGCCTGCACGATCCACCAAACCTGAACCACAACCGCGGACCGCCCACGAAATCCTGCGGGCATGCGGAAGAGGCTTAAATCCTGAAACTGTCTTTTTTCATCCATGACTCAGAATCCACTCGACTGTCGATTGAACGCCCGCTCTCAGAGTATAGGGCGCGGGTCCCGCAACCTGTCTCGTTAAGGATAGGTCATAACCCATGGGTGTCAAAAGGTTGGAAAGCCGAAATGAAGTTATCGGCGGATTGGAAACACCCATCCTCTTTAAAACGTCTCCAGCAATCGCCAGTCCCTGCAAAACCGCCAACGGGACCTCCCGTACTGGAGGTGCTCCAAAAGTTCGCCGAATAAGCTGCGCAAATTCGAGAACGTCCATGTTCTGGTCATCGGAGACATAAAATGTCCGCTTATCGATTTTGGATGTATCGACAGAAAGGAATTGCGCAATCTGATGTACGACGTTCCCGATATACCCATACGACTTTAAGATTCTACGGCCCCTTGGGTGCACATAGACCCCTCTGCGCACAGCATCGAAAAACGTTCGATATGGGACGCCAAACCACGGGCCCCAGATGGAGGTCGGGCGAAATATGGCCCAGGGAATCTCGAGCCCGCTGCTCCGAACGATTCTTTCGCCGTCTACTTTGCTTTGGCCGTAAAGCGTGAAGGGGGAGTAATCCTCATCGTGCTTGGGAAAGACCTCAGTGCGATGGACATAGCGGGATGACGCAAACAGAATCCTCCTCACTGAACCAACAGTCCGTGCAGCGGCAATCATGTTCTTTACGCCAATTGTATTGGCGTCGTAATCCTCCATTGTAGCTCCGTCCAAATCGGTCCTGGCAGCAAGGTGCACGCATAACTCTGGCCTGAAGTCGTGCATCACGGCGCTTAGCTGCGCTCCGTCCAGAATGTCCCCCTGTCGGAAAAACTGCGCATGTTCCGGATTTCGAGGAGAATTGCGATCGAAGTTAATAACTTCATTACCTGCTTGGAAAAGACTTTCTATGAGGTTAGTACCAATAAAACCCGATCCCCCGGTAATGACAATTCGCTTCACCTTTCCTCCCATAAATCCCGTCGAATCGCTTTGAATGCGCCACTTAGCTCGAGCGCATTGAGCCAGCCGCAGCACTTCATGCGACATCTCAAAGACCATGATATGGATATTGGCCCTTGCATCCTAGGGTTGACCAATAGTCTGCGGCCAGAGCTTCAGAATCCCTTCTGCGACAACTGCATTCCCCCTGGCGTTGAAGTGGTACCCGTTGTCGAGATCGATCTGGCTGATCGAGTAGGGCAGTTCCGCCGCCGTCATGTCGAGCATCGGCACATGATGTGCGGCACACCAGTCTCGAAGGGTTGACTGCGCCTGTGCGCTCTTGTCGGGGATATCAAGCCGGAATGGCAGAAAGACGATCATCATCCGTGCTCCTTGCCCAATCACGAGCGAGTCGGCCGCGTCCAGGTCTCGCAGGTTCGCCTGCACCACTTGATCCGCATTCGGCGGAATGGTCGTCCCCGCGTCGCTCTTCCCTGCCGATTGCAACAGCCGCGGCTTCAGGTAGCGCGTCCAAAGCTCGCCAATGGCGGTTGCCGGGCGTTTGGAAGGCAGTCCATCGCCAACATCGCTCATGGTCGCGCGAGACTGCGAAACGTCGCCATCATTCAGAACAAATACCACCAGATCCGACTGGAAGATTCCGCGCGAGCGAATGTAGGACACTTCATTGTCCGGGGCCCACGCTCCGGCCGAGGCATTCAGAACTTCAACCGGTTTGTGAACAATTGAAGGTAAGTCCCTATGCAGAATCTCTGTAAAAATCTGGCTCTGATCCACCTGGCTTGTGCCATAAGTCAGAGAGTCTCCCACAAACAGAATGCGCAACCGTCCCGGGACACGGCTCGTCGAGACCTCCTCCGAACGCATTCCATAATGGTTTGTCCTCGTGTGTGCAAAAAACCTGTAAATCCTCTGGTCTGGCTTGAGAATGTACTCGCACGCGGAATCCGGCGTAATCAAAACTGGGTTGCCCAGGCCGAACACAAATCGCAAAACACCTTCGACGGCTCCAAACAGAACGACAATCACCACCGAGCAAATCGTCAAAACTCGAACAAGGCCGCGTCTTTTCATCGGGGTGTATTTGCTCCGGAACCGGCCCTCACCATCGGCCTCCTCGTTGCGCTCGAGGCTCATGCCTCGCGATCAGTTCCTCCACTGGACATCACCTCGATACTAGCAATCGTAGATCGGGCAGGCAGCGGGTAGTTTTCAGCCGGAATCAGGCTGCCGGACCGCGAAATGCTCGAACGTCTCCAAATTCATCCTGCGAACGGCCTGCTTCCGCTAAAATCTCCGTGAACCCAAGATCTGTAATTCGTTCGACGAAGGCGGGCGTTTGGGCTGGATCATGGAATTCAATCACAATGTACCGTATCTTGCAGATTAGGCCGTCCGGGCACGATGTGAAAACATCGTATTCCGCGCCTTCGATGTCTACCTTGCAAATGTCTAAAAGCTCATTCTCAAAATGCTCATCGTACAGCGCTTCTAACGTCCTCTTTTGGACAAGAACGTGAGGACCGGAGGAATCTGCACTAGAGGTATAGATTCCTTCGGCGGTGCCTCCCCGGCTAGTCTTGAAAGACAATTCGGGGCCCGTGGACATGCCGCATGCTGCGGCATTGATTGCAATGGCGGCAGCGCCGAGATTGGTAACCAAGTTGAGCTGAAGGCGCAAAAAGGTGAGCGGATTCATTTCGACGCTCACGACGCGGGCAAGCTGGATGCCCTCAATTCTCAACATAAGGGGAAATCCGCCGCCATTCGCTCCAAGATCAAGAACGCGAGCGGGTCGGGGCAGATCGAAGAACGGAAGGTACCTGCGGTACATGTTGCTGGCGATGCAACTCCGCGTCCCATTCTCGTCGCCGCCGCGATGATCGATCAGAATGTCGAAACCGTTCTTGCGATAGGCCACGAATCCGGTTCCGCGATCGAATAATCGCGCAAAAAGGACCGTTGGCCAGTTGTCGAAGGCGAGAATGGCTCGAAGGCCATCAAGGGTAAAACTCTTCCGCATGAATACCTTCTCCACGTGTATGCCGAGTCGTGTGCCTTTGGGAATAACACCCATCGGCCGACCAGACCAACCGATACTAGGGTCCGGGTCTACGAAGCCGGCGCGCTGCGCATTCTTACGCCCTGATCGCCCTTCACCGGGATTATGCTCACGAGGCCACCTATCGCATACGACAACGCGATCAGGGCGAGTGGGGTACGTGTAAGAGTCTGCAGCAATGAGCCCAGGTCTATCTCGATAAACACTGCGGCAAAACCCCCAAGTGCTACGACACCCCATGGCTTCGTCAAATCGAAGAGGCTCTCGTACAAAACGAAACATGCCGGGAACACAAGTCCGCCCACGACAACAACGCCGAGCCAGCCAAACGCTCCGTAGCTGTCGCTAACCGCAGTAATCATCAACTCCCCATTTTCGACGGAGTCTGGGTTTAGGCCCGTGACCCGGCCAAGATACCAGCCTGCATCTTCCTGCGGCTTGTCTTTGTAAAGAAAGTGGGGAATGCTGTGGAGGGCGTCAATTTTAAGCGCCGTAAACCCATAGTGAAAGCCCGTCGAGGTGGCGCTAATCATATTGCTGTCGGCGCGGATCCCTGAGATGCGGCTCAGCACAAACGTTCCTGGGCGGTCGTAGTACTCCTCACGCGACCCGGTTTGCGAACCTCCCTCGCTGCTTTGCCTGATGACTTCCCAACTGGGTCTGGAGCGCATCATGCCAACGACACTCGCGATTCGACCGTTCAAGTCCCCAGTATCCATATTGATCCGGGTATAGATCTCAAGTGGCGAGATGAAGGCAATAAAGAGGGTCAGGCCGACAGCGCCGGCTATGTAGTGTCTTCTTCGAAATCGGTAGCCGCTCGTATAACAAGCCACAAGGTAAGTCAGACTCGGAAGCAGGAAAGCCCCGCGGGAGGTTCGAATTACGCCAAAGATCGTGATCGCAAGCCATGGAACAACCGCCTTGAATCCGAAGCTATGCCTGCCCCCTGTCTCCCGAATCCTGGTTATGACCGCAAGCACCAGGGAATACATCAGCAGGCCGGACAGCGCAATCCCAAGGCCGTGCCCCCCAGCTTCCTGCCCGCCGGAGGCGGATTGTGCTTCGTAGTAGGCGAAAAGAGTGCTGGCAATGAGGCCAACAGTCAGTGAAATTGCGTATTGCAGCTCAACCTGCGCAGGAGTTTCGGGCTCCATGGGCTTCGGTAACCTTACACGCAGCCGACCGTAAACAAATGTGCCCATCATTATGAAGAAGTAGAAAACCAGATAGACCTTGATGGTAAGGTAGGGAGCCTCAAGGTTCTTGTCAGCCGCTTCAAAGAACAACACCTTAGCGAATTGGGAGATGACAATCGTACATAGAGCGAACCCTGTGAATCCAATTCCACTTATTGTCTTGAGACCGCCAAGAAGGTTGAATGTCACCGCGATGCACAACATGGTTCCTGCCATCATGGCGACAAATTCAGGATGAGTTCCAGACGCGAGTTCCCCAGCCACCAGAAAAGTAATGGCGGTAAACAGCATCGTGGCGGTTATTCTGAATGGTCTGTTCATGACGTCCCTGTCCTGATGTCTCTTCCTGACTTACCGGTGACAATTCGAAGGAATCACAACTCAGCTTCCTGGATTCATTTCAGCAGCGCCGCATCGTAAAATGCCTGTATCGCAACTGCGACGCCGCCAGCTGCAAGCGCTGCCTTGAAGGCATTGGATGGAATGAACAGAACATCGTCAGAGCGAAGTGCGACATCCTGTTGCTTGCCGAACATGATCTTCTTCAGATCGAGCAAGATCTCCACGTGCTGATTGTCGGCATTTGTGCGGATGATCCTTGCCTTTGAAAGCCCGGCCCCGTAATTCACTCCGCCGGCTATCGCCAGCGCGCGCAGCACGGTAATCGGAGAGTTATAGGCGAGCGGAATCGCGGACGGCGTCTTCACCTGACCAAGCACAAACACGCTGCCGACCTTCGACACAAGCACCGTATCACCGGGAAGCAGGGGAATATTGATGGTTCCGGCTGCACTGGGATCTGCGCCAAGCTCAACGGTAATCGGATCCGCGGAGCCTTTGCGCTTGACTGTGATCGTGTGGCTGGCCAAAGGAGTAAAGCCCCCGCACGCGCTGATCGCGTCCAGCAGCCTAATCTGCCCTTGTGCGGGAACGGGTGCCGGCTTCATCACCTCGCCCAGCACTGTAATGGCACGCGTGGGTGAATCGACGAACCCCACGGCGACTTGCGGGTCAGTCAAATAGCCGCCGTCTTTCAGCGCCTTCTTCAGATACGCGGCGGCTGCAGAGATGGTGAGGCCGCCGAGCTTGACAGTGCCGAGATAGGGCAGCACCACATAGCCTGTTGCGCCAACCTTGATCCCTTGAATCGCGCCAGACACCGGGCCGTAGATCGTTCCGGTCGAAGTCTGGCCAGTGGTCGTAAGTTCCGGAACTCCATAAGTGGCAATGGAAATCACGTCGCCTGGCGCGATCTCGACATCGTCATAATCCACGTGCATCGCCGACTCCGGCACGCTCGCCAAACGTGGCGGCGACGTCGGAGCTGCGCCCATATACTGCCCCGATGCCGGAACGCAGAAACCGAATGCAGACGCTGCAAGAAACAGGATGCGTCGATCGTAACTCAATCTTCTGGTCATCCTACCTCCTCGATCCGTGCTCAATCGTTGCAAGTTACTTCTTGTAGTCATACGAGTAGTAGCCTAGATACCCGTAGTACTCCGGCAGGCTTGCATCGACGCCGTTCAGAACAAAGCCGTAAACCTTCACACCCACGTCGCGGAAGATCTCGCTGGCGCGTGTAAGCATACCTCGCGTGCAATAACCCTGACGAATGACGAGAACCAGGCCATCTGCCAGCGAAGCAACCACCAGAGGATCCGTAACTGACAGCGCCGGCGGAGAGTCGAAGATTACATACTCATAGCGCTTGCGAAGCTCCTCGACAAATTTCTTCATTTGACCCGACGCCAGCAGATCCGCAGGCAGCGGCGGGCAGGTTCCCGAAGGAATCACATCCAGGGAGGGGAGCGCCTTGTGAGTCTCGATGATTCCGTCCAGGGGCTCGAGGCCGGTAAGGTACTCAGACAAACCCTTCCGGTCGCTCAGGCCAAGTCTCCAGTAGACGCTTGGCCGGCGCATGTCCGTATCGACCAAAACCGCCTTCTTGCCACCCTGTGCAAGCGCGGCTGCCAGGTTCATCGACAGTGTGGACTTCCCTTCCCCGGGCTGGCAGCTTGTTATCGCAATCACTCTGGATTCACGTGACGTGCTCGAAAGCTGAATCGAGGTCCGGAAGATTCGCATTGATTCGGCAAACGACGACCGCGAGTCCCACAGAATTTCCGGGCCCGAACCTGGGTCCGGCTCGGCGCCCTTGATTTTCCAATTCGTTTGAGGAACGATCGCGATCGCGGGCACGCCAAGCAAATCCTGAATCTGCTTCGAGTCGCGCATCCTCGTATCCATGCGCTCCAGCAACAGCGCCAGGGCCAGGCCCGCAAACAGTCCGAAGACAAAGCCAAGCTCGGCCATTGTCATGGGCGACATGCTTGACGGCTGCATAGGAAGCGATGCGAGATCGACGACGCTGATATCCGCGGAATCAAGCCCTGCATCGACCGCAGCCTCGCGAAGGCGCGCCAGGATGCTCTCATACATGTGCCGGTTTGATTCGTACTCCTCGGTCAGCAGCTCATACTTGACGATGTCATCTCGCTGCCCATAGAGCTCGCGAACGCGGGTATCCAGAACCACCTTTGCCTGGTCTTCTGCGGAATGGGCGATTCCATACGCATCCTTTGCCTTGTTTACAACAGCGGTTTCCTGCAGGGCGATTTCGCGGTCGAGGGCATTGATTCGACCGTTTAGCTGCTTAACACTTGGATAGTTCGGACCATAGACCGGCTCCAGGTGGGAAAGCTCCGCGGCTGCCCCGGCCCGTTGTGAGCGCAGACTCTCGAGCATCCCTCCCGAGCCCGTCATACTGACGGGAGTTGGGCCGTCCTGGATTCTCTCCGGCGGAAGCGATTGCAGGATCCTGAACCGTGCCTCTTCGAGTACACGCTGCTCGGTGGCATCGGATGCGCCCTTCTCGAGATTCGATATCTCCTGCACGATCATGCTATGACTGGGATCGAGAGCCGAGATTCCCAGCTTTTTTTGCAGATCGACCATCTTGTCCTGCGATTGCTGCACGATGGCACGGAGATCGTCGATTTGGCCCGTCAGCCAGTTCGTCACCTGTTGCGTGTTGCTGTAGTGCGCCACAAAGTTGTTCTTGATGAACTCGCTCTCCAACGCGTTCACAATGTCCGCGGAAAGCTGCGGACTCAGACTCACATATGAGATGGTGATCATCTGCGTACGTGGCACACGCGCAATCGTAAGGTGGCCGCGCAGGTTGCCTACGATTGCACTGCGCTCGCGGGGGTCGTCCAGGTTTCCATGGACGGTAGTCGCTGCCTCGCCCTTCAGGAAACCCATTCTGCACGCGGCCTTGTTGCCCATGAAGCAGGCGTTATCCTGCAACTTCAAAGTGCGGGCAACGGTGGTCAGCAGTTTTTCGCTCGCCAGTATCCGGCTGTCGCTCTCGATGATCACATCCAACTGGCTGCCGCCGGAAAGAACCGAGTTGATCGACTGCTTCAGTTCAGCAGCCGAGTCAGGTTGAATCTGAATTTCCCCCGTCGCCGTGAACATCTCTCCGCGAAATAGCCCGTAGGCCCCGACCAGAAGTGCGAGCCCGATGGCCGCGCTTGCCAGCAGGATCCGCCTCTTTCGGACAACCAGCCAGAGATCGGTGAGAACCAGATCTTCCTTTGCGGGACTTAGAGAATCGTTCGTGGCGCGATCGGACTGTTGCAATCAAACCTCTCGATGTTCACAACTGCCGGAGAAGAGTCTATGAGGCAGGTTCGGCGATGCGGAACTACCGCGGCGTTCCTGCCGAACAAATGCGACGAACCCAGATGAGCTTTATGGTTGAGTCATCCGGAAAAACCCGGCTGCATACCGCCCCGGACTCATGATTCAGGGCATCGGAACGTTCCGGGATCAAACACAAATTTAGCTTTCGACCCAATATTCCCTGTCACTCGAGTGCGGATGTTCCGGCAGGCAAAGCGTTCATTTTGATTCTAATGCAGGGCACTGAAGGTCCGCATTGAGCGCACGATTATTTAGCCCATTCCGCAGGCCAGATTGTTACATTGAGCCAACCCATCAGCTCTCTTCCATCGCACAATAATTCGTTCGACAGTCGAGGGAAGCCGGACTCGTAGCCCCCTGGTACCTTCTCAAGGGACACCCGTATTCGCCGGTCCCTCATAATTTGCAAAGCGCTTCCGTTGCGGCTTATACACCGGATGAAATCGAGCAATTCGGCCCTCTTTTCCACTGCTTACTCATGTTTCCAGGAGAAGGTCAATTCCGGCCTCGTTTATCCACAAAAACCCGACGTCGCGCCGTTGACCCTGCACTCCAGCCTCCTTAGAGTCATTAATCGGGTAGCAACAAAACGCACCGCCATCGGCATGCGCTCGCGGCGGTTTCCGCGTTTTCGCATTGCACGGCCCCTCACGCCGGAGTGAACATGCTGAAACTGAAAAAGATCCACATCCTCGGCTTCAAGAGCTTCTGCGACCGTACCGAACTTTCGTTACCGGGCTCGGGCATCGCCGTGGTGGTGGGACCGAACGGATGCGGAAAGTCCAACATCCTCGACGGGGTGAGCTGGGTGTTGGGCGAACAGAGCGCCAAGTCTCTTCGCGGAAGCAATATGCAGGACGTGATCTTTTCCGGTACCCGCGACCGCAAGCCGCTCGGTATGGCCGAGGTGACTCTGACCCTGGCTGATCCCGAGGTTTATGAGGGCCCCATTCCGGTCGAGCCCGAAGTATTTGTTGATCAAAGCGGCTCGGCGGATTGGGATGAGGAAGAGATGCGCCGTGCGCGCGCCGCCGAGGCCGAAGAAATCATCGCGGCCGAGCAACCTGGTTTGGAAATCGAGGATGCCGGGCCGGAATCCATTGAAGGTGCCGGGCCCCAGCCTGTCGTTCTCAAAATTCGCCGGCGCAAATTCCACCGCACGCCGCAGAAGGGCGAGATCATCATCACGCGCCGGCTGTTCCGGACCAGCGAAAGCGAATACCTGCTGAATGGCAAGCTCTGCCGCCTGCGCGACATTCAAGACATCTTCATGGGCACGGGCCTGGGCCCGGAAAGCTACGCCATCATCGGCCAGGAGCGCATTGGCCAGTTGCTCAGCTCGAAGCCGCACGATCGCCGCGCCATCATTGAAGAGGCCGCCGGTATCACTCGCTTTAAGACCAAGAAACGGCTCGCCGAACTGCGGCTTGAGAGCGCAAAGCAAAACCTCGCTCGCCTCGAAGACATCTTCGAGGAGGTTACGCGTCAGATGAACAGCCTGAAGCGTCAGGCAGCCAAGGCAGAGCGATTTGCAGCTGTTCGAGACGAGTTGCGCGGCCGACTGCGTGTCGTGCTGGCCAGCCGCATGGCGCTGATGGACGCGGAACAGGCCCGTCTGGAGAAAGAGATTGGGGCGCTGACCGAGCACATCAACGAGTCGGCGGCAACAATTGGCACGCTTGAAACCAGCCAGCACAACCTCACCGAGCGCGGCTACGAACTCGACCGCGAAGGGCAGGAAACACAGGGCCGGGCTAACGAAGCAGCGCTCGAACTGGAGCGCACCATCGCCCGTGAGCATGCCAATCGCGAGCGGGTGGCAGATCTCGAAGCGCGCATCGCCGGCTCGGCTGCCGAGCTTGAAACGACCGCAACACAGCTCAAGGGAATTGCCGACGAGCGCGAGCAGCAACGTCTCTTCCTTGAGACGGCCGCAGGCGAAGCACGTGGCTTCCGCGAACAGGTGGAGACTCGCCAGCAGCAGGCTCGAGCCGCAGCCGAAGCTGTGTTCGTTTCGGAACGGCAGTTGGAGTCGAGCCGCCGCCACGCGATGCACCTGCTGACCCTCGCCGCCAATGCCCGCAGCCACACGGCGCAAGGAGAAGAGAGCCTCGCCGCGCTCGAAAGGGAGGCAGAAAGGCTCGACGCCGAAATCTCTGGAGCCAAAAATGAGCAGGAGAGCCTCGGCATCGAAAGCGGCCGCGTTCGCGAAAAGCACCTCTCCGCAATCGACGCGCTCAATCGCTTTGAGGCTGAAATCGCTGCCCTGCGCGAATCGCTTCAGGCCAGGCGAGCCGGCGAAAATGCGCAGCGCGCGCAGGCGAACCAGATGCGCAGCGAGCAGGCAGCCGTAACCGGACGGCACGATGCGCTCACCGCACTCATTCGAAACCACAGCTACTCCACCGACACGGTCCGGCGACTGCTTAAGCCCGGAGCGCTCGGCCAGGGCGTGGCGCCAGTTGGCACGCTTGCCGATTTTCTCGAGGTCAGCGGTGAGCATGAGGGCGTGGTGGATGAGTTCCTGCGAGAGGAGCTGAATTATGTGGTGGTCGAGAGCTGGGTCGCGGCTGAGCAGGGTGTGCGCCTGCTCAAGTCGGGCGTAGACGGCCGCGCCACATTCCTGATTCATCCTGCGCACGCCGAGGCTGGGGCCGGTTCAGATGAGGCGAACGGCGGCATCGCGGGGCCGGGAGTAACGCCGCTCAAGGATTCCATCCGCGTGCTCAATGGGTTCGGCCGGACCCTCGGGGAGATTCTTCCCAAACTGAAATCGAGCTTTCTCGTCGCCGACCCGGCAGAGGCGCAGCGGCTTGCCTTGCGTCACACACATGCCTACTTTCTGACTCCAGAGGGTGAATGCTTTCACAATGCGACTGTGACTGGAGGCAAACCAGCCAGCGAAGGTCCGTTGGCGCTTAAGCGCGAGTTGCGCGAAACAGAGGCACGGGTGGCGAATCTCGAAACGAGCCTGGCTCAGGCGGAATCGGATGCTGCCACGTTGGCCCGCGAGGCTGAAGAGCTGACCGTTCAGCTCGAGGCGCGCAGTATAGAGCGTCGGCAGGCAGAGACCGAGTCGGCAAATCAGGGCGCGGCGCTGAAGCAACTCGAAGCAGAAGAACAGCGCGTCGAGCGACGGCTCGCGGAATGGACGCAGCAAGCCGCGCGCAACATGGATGCACGCGAAGTCAAAAACTCGTCAATAGCCCAGCACAGGGAAGAAGCGGTGCGGCTTGAAACGGAGCACACGCGTGCAGAATCCGGCCTGGACGAACTGCAGGCACAGCAGCAGATCCTTCGCAGCAAACGCGAGGAACTGCAGCAGGAGGCCGCGCGCGTAACTGCGGAACTGGCCGGCCTTGAGGAGCGCCGCCGGGGCGCCGAGGCAAGCTTCCAGCGCATCGACCGCGTGCACGGCGATCTCGAACGGCGCGTGTTGCAACTCAATCAAGCCCGAGCAGGAGCAGAAGCGGAACGCGAGCAGCGGCTGGGCGAAAACGCTGGCCTTGCGGAGCGGCAGAAAGATCTGGCAGAGGCGCGCACCGCGGCTTTGGCCCAGGCACAAACCATCGCAACCCAGGCCCAGTCTCTTCGACAGCAGTTGGCCGCACTCGAAACCGAGCTCAAGACCGGCCGAATGGCGCTCGACCAAATTCGCGAGGATCGCGCTGCCTGCTCCAGCGCCGCCGCCAAGCTGCAGGCCGACCTGGAGCACCTCGAGGGAAGCTGCCTTACCGAGGTCAACCAGGATGCAGCAGCGCTCCGCGCTGATGGGGCCATCGAGCGGCTTGTCGACGAAGCATTGGCCCAGGAAGAAGAGACCTGCCGGTCGCTCCGCGAAAGGCTTGAACAGATCGGTCCGGTCAACATGATGGCGCTTGACGAGTACAAGGAGACTGCCGAGCGGCACGGCTTCCTGGAGGTGCAGCGCGCCGACCTGATCGAGTCGATCGACAACACTGTAGAGACAATCAAGGAGATCGATCAGATTTCGCGCTCAAAGTTCGACGAAGCCTTCGCGCGCATCAACGAAAACTTCGCCCAGGTCTTCTCGCGCCTCTTTCAGGGTGGGCAGGCCTTCCTGCGCCTCACCGACGCTGAAAACCAGGCTGAGAGTGGGCTCGACATCGTGGCCTCGCCGCCGGGCAAGAAACTCCAGAACGTTTTGCTGCTTTCCGGTGGCGAAAAGGCCCTCACCGCCCTCGCGCTACTGGTCGGCATATTTCAGTTCCAGCCGAGCCCCTTCTGCGTGCTCGACGAAGTGGATGCTCCGCTGGACGAGACGAACGTCGGTCGCCTTGCCGACCTGCTCCATACCCTCAGCAAGGACACGCAGTTTTTGCTCGTGACTCACTCCAGACGCATGATGCAGACCGCGGACATGATCTATGGCGTGACCATGCAGGAGCCCGGCGTCTCAAAGGTAGTCAGTGTGCGACTGGGCAACCAGGAGCCACAGCGCGCCACAGCCTAGGCGCCCATGCTCCAACCAACCACAGCTTTCGGGCGCCCCATCCATTTCGCGGCTTCTCAAGGAAATGATGCGAAATGGTTGGGAGACCAGGATCCCCATGGCCGGGAGCCTCATGATCCCAAACAATCATCGTTCGAGAGCTCATTCGTTCCGGGTCCACACCTTTTCAAGATTCACTCCGGCAGCGCCTGCGTCTCCTTCACCTTGAACGTGCCAGCCACGGTTGTCGCACCTGTACCAGGTTGACCTCCGCCCACTGAGACAGTGAACTCACCGGTCGGCACCTCG
This sequence comes from uncultured Acidobacteriaceae bacterium, assembly GCA_963783065.1. Classification (GTDB taxonomy): domain Bacteria; phylum Acidobacteriota; class Terriglobia; order Terriglobales; family Acidobacteriaceae; genus Telmatobacter. Next base: position 768,853 of record CAWAMG010000001.1, read on the forward strand.
GGCTCGCCCGCGTCGGTCACAAGGCTCAAGTCGCGTGGCCTTAAGTCGAAGTGAAGCTCCTGCGAAGCGCCTGGCTCAAGATGGATCCGCTGGAATCCGCGCAGGGCCTTGTTCGGCGCTCCGTCCACGCCGGGGAACTTCAGATAAAGCTGAACAACCTCGTCCCCAGCCACCTTGCCGGTGTTGGTCACCGTGACACTCGCGGACAGGTCTTCGCCGGCAACGAGCGGCTTGCCCGGCAGCTTCAGGTCTTTGTAGGCAAAAGTGGTGTAGCTCAACCCGTAGCCGAAAGGATAGAGCGGCTGGCCTTCAAAGTAACGGTACGTACGGCCCTTCATCGCGTAGTCCGCGAAGGGCGGAAGCTGCGCAACGTCCTTGTAGAATGTCACCGGCAACCTGCCTGCCGGGTTATTGGCGCCGCTCAAAGTCTCGGCGACCGCGGTGCCGCCTTCCTCGCCCGGATACCACGCTTCGAGAATGGCATTGGCGTGTTCTTTCGCCCAATTCACACCGAGAGCCGAGCCGTTGGTCAGGACCACGACCAGCGGCTTCCCCGCCGCCGCGAGTGCCTCAATCAGCGCTTCCTCGGGCGCAGGCAAGTCGAGACTCGTGCGATCGCCGCCTTTGAAACCCGGCTCGTCCACCTGCATCTCTTCGCCTTCCAGTTCGCTAGTGATGCCAACAACGACCACCACCACGTCCGCCTTCCTGGCCGCCTCAATCGCCTCAGGCTGTGGCTTCATATCCACCTTGGCCCAAACCAGCTTCGCCACCGGCTCGGAGCCATCTCGCGGCGTGTAATTCACCTCAAGCTTTGCCGGCTTGCCCGCCTCCAGGTGCACACGGCCCACCTTGGCCTCACCATCGTTCGTTTCCCACCCTGACGTCACGGGCCTTCCGTTCAGTCGAAGCCGAAAGAAACCTGAGGAGATCATCCCGAGGTTGTAGTCCCCGGCTTCTGACGCGGTCAGGTCGGCCGTCCATTGCACCGAAAGCTGACGAACCCCCTTGGCTCCCTCCGGCAACGGCGCAACCGAAATATCGACAACTGGATCAACTCGCGCGGCAAAGCTTGCGGTTCGCTTGGGGTGGTTGATGTCGCTCGTATCCATCTGCGCGAAGTCGACCTTTGTGCCCGGCTTGCCGTCGACGGTGAGCGCCGAGGCCGGAACAGGCACGGCCTCCTTGCTCAGGAACATCGTGCCGGCCTCGAAGTTAACGTTCGCTCCAACGAACTCCTTCCTGATGCCTTCCAGAATCGTGACCGTGTGCGAGGGTTGCCCGTTGTAGTTCCCCAGCAGAACTGCGCTCTGCTCTGCGAGCGGGCCGATCACAGCGATATTGATTCCAACGTTCCTGATCGGAAGCACGCCGTCGTTCTTCAGCAGGACCATCGACTCCTTCGCGATCTTGCGGGCCAGCGCTCGATGCTCAGGCGAGTCCAGCTCGCTGCCGGAGATGCGTGAGTAGGGATCGAGCTCCGGAGGATCGAACATGCCGAGCTTCATCCGCGCGGTGTAAAGGCGAATCAAGCTCACGTCAATGTCGGATTCTTTCAGAAAGCCCTGCGCGACAGCATCCAGGTAGGGCTTGTAGTCGAAGTCGCCCTTCACCAGCGAGCCGCCGTCGACGCACTCGTTATCCATGCCGTGCTTCAGGCTGGTCGCCGAGGCCTCCGGCTGCGACGGCTTGTAATGATGGCCGTGGAAGATGTCGATCACGGCGCCGCAATCGGAAACCACGTATCCGTTGAATCCCCACTTGCCGCGCAGCTGGTCTACCAGCGTGAAGTCGTTCGCGCATGCGGGCTGGCCGTTGATGGAGTTGTAAGCGCACATCACCGATCCGGCCTTGCCCTCGGTCACAGCGGCGCGGAATGCGGGCAGATAGGTGTCGAGCTCGTCGTGCTTGCTCACCGTCACGTCCGCGTTGTGCCGCGTTGGCTCAGGACCAGAGTGCACAGCGAAGTGTTTGGGAGTCGCAATGGCGCGGTAGTAGTGCGGATCGTCGCCCTGCATCCCTGTAGACGAAGGCGACGCCCATGCGGCCGGTCAGGAACGGGTCCTCGCCATAGGTCTCCTGCCCGCGGCCCCATCGAGGATCGCGGAAGATGTTGATGTTTGGCGCCCAGAAGTCGAGCCCCTGAAAAAACATGCTGGCGCGCTTTTCACGAACTGCCTGCTCGTGCTTGATGCGTCCCTCGACGCCGATGGCCTCGGCCATCTCGTGAACAGCCGGCGCGTCAAACGTTGCGGCCAGGCCGATTGGCTCTGGAAACTCGGTGACTCCACTGTTGATGACGCCATGCAGAGCCTCAGACCACCAGTCGTACTGCGGAATGTTGAGGCGCGGGATGGCGCGGGCCTGGTTGACGAGCTGCGAAGCTTTCTCCTCGAGCGTCATGCGCTTCACAAGGTCGGCGGCGCGCTGCTCCGGCGGAAGATTCGGGTTCAGGTAATCGGGCTGAGCGGCGGATTGAGCTGCGGCTACACCCGCAAATGCCACCAGGGCAACGCCTAAGAGCGCGTTGCTGCTGGCTGTCGTGCGAAACCTTGGAATTCTCATGATTCTCCTGAATCTTGTGCCGAATTACCGACAGGAAACGGTCCGGCGTGGGCGCACCCATGGTCCTCGGCGGAAACTCGATCACCCGGAAAGTAGGTTTCCCAGCCCACAGTTGTCAAACATCGGAATTCTAGCAAAGCGGTTTACTCTGGCGCCTGAAGAGTTTCGGATTGCGCGAGAAAGAGATGGGGGGTCGGAGGAATTCGTCGCAAGTCGGGACATGAACGCGGGATAAGTGGGGAGATGGGAGAATCTGCGAGCATAAAAAAACACCTCCGAAGGAACACTTCGCCTCGGAGGCGCTTGCCGTTCACAAGATAGCTTACGGGTACCAGTAGCCGGCGCTGGAGGTCGGTAGCGCGCGGCTACTGGTGATCCCTGTATTAAACGAAGCTAGCCGCGGCTTCCCCTTTCCACTGCTGCCTCGTGTCGCCCGGCTCTAAGGGGGCGTTCGAACTTGCCCCCCGAACCATGTTGACAACTGGAGTGTCTCCCAACTTTGAAACTCGCTCTGTGACAGCCGTCACACACCTGCGTGCATGCCGTCCACCATCGCTCCGCGACCGCGTTTTCGGGCAATTCAGCTGCTCCGCGCCCTGCCGTTCCACCCTCTTTTTGGTTTTGCGCGTCTGCCTCGGCCGCGTCTCGCGGCCCGCATTGACAAACCCCACCGCGCGCCGGACAATCGAAGATTCAGCTCACCCCTCGGAAGGCCTCCTGTGACAGCTCTAATGACCACGAACCTGGGCGAACTGCCACTTGCTGGGCCGCGGCAAAGTGCGCGACCTCTACGCTGTCGGAGACGCGCTTCTGCTGGTGGCCACTGACCGCATCTCGGCCTTCGATCACGTTCTGGCCACCGGTATCCCGGGCAAAGGCAAGATCCTCACTCAGATTTCGCTCTTCTGGTTTGATTTGCTCTCGGACTCCGTCCCCAATCACGTGATCGCTGCGGATGTGGACCAGTATCCGGCCACGCTTCACCCTTATCGCAGACCAGCTCGAAGGCCGTTCGATGCTCGTCAAGCGCGCGTTGATGTTTCCCGTCGAGTGTGTGGCCCGCGGCTACCTGGCAGGCTCAGGCTGGAAGGAGTATCAGGCGACTGGTACCGTGTGCGGACTGCCGCTTCCCGCAGGTCTGCAAGACGGATCGCGTCTTCCTGAACCCCTGTTCACTCCCGCAACCAAGAGCCAGGATGGGGCGCACGACGAGAACATCTCCTTCGCCATAGCAGCGCAGCTCGTCGGCCCATCCGATGCCGCTGAGCTGCGGCGCCTGACACTCGACCTCTACGCCCGGGCCGCCCGCCACGCCGAATCCAGAGGACTGATTCTGGCCGACACAAAATTTGAGTTTGGCAGAACGCCGGAAGGGATTATCCTTGCCGATGAGGTTCTCACGCCGGACTCCTCCCGCTTCTGGGACCGGTCGGCCTGGAAGCCCGGCGGGCCCCAGCCTTCATTCGACAAGCAGTTCGTGCGAGACTATCTGGAATCCATCCGCTGGAACAAGCAGGCGCCCGCGCCGGGCCTGCCCGGCGACGTGGTGGAGCGCACCCAGGCAAAGTATCTTGAAGCATTCTTCAGGCTTACTGGCCGGCAGTTGATCCTGTGATTTATGCATCAAAGGACTTGATGCAGTTGTTGATGGGAACGAAGCGCGAGAGGAACCGGAGAGCCGCATGGAGAGTCTGACTGCAGGCATGACATGGGTCGACTGGGTCATCGTCGTCGTCGTTGCCAGCGCGGTTCTGAGCGGGCTGGCGCAAGGGTTCCTGCGTTCCATCTGTTCCCTCGTCGGGCTCCTTTTCGGTCTTGCACTGGCAGCATGGAACTACATCTGGGTGGGCGCACTCTTCAAGCCATTCGTCAAAGTTGTGGAGATCGCCGATGCCATCGCCTTTCTGCTGATCGCGGTGCTGGTGATGGTGGTGGCCGGCTTGGTTGGCTCGGTTTTGTCGAAGACTTTTCAGAAAATCGGGCTGGGCTGGCTCGACAGTTTGGCGGGTGGAGCATTCGGACTTCTGCAGGGTGTACTCTTAGTAACGATCATCATCCTGGTGGCGGTTGCATTTTTCCCTGACGCGCACTGGCTGGCGGACGGAAAGCTGCCCAAGCACTTTTTTGGCGCCCTCCACTTGAGCACGCGGATCAGCCCGGACGAATTGGCTGCGCGGGTGCGATTGGGCCTGAAGCTTTTGCAGGAAGGAACCCCGGCGTGGATGCACTTACACACCGGCAAGCCATAGATTCTTTACGGTGCGTTGCCTGGCGGCGGCAAGCTGGCAGATCAAGTAAGAGGTTGACGTGAAACGAGAATTAGAAAGCCTGATCACGCAGATGCACTCAAGCGGGCTTCGCTATGAGGAAGCAGTTCGCGATTTCAAGAGGCAGTATCTCAGGGAAGTCCTGGTAGCGCACCGGGGAAACCAGTGTAAAGCAGCCGAAGAGCTGGGCATGCATCGCAACACCCTGAGCCGCGCCATGGCCGAGCTTGGGCTTGACCTGGCAGAAGTGCGCGCCACGCTCAAGCGTCCGCCGCGCAGCGAACGTCCAGTACTCAGCACGGTCCGCTCCCTGTATCGCCAGGGTTAGCGGCCGACCCGAGGAAATGCAGAAATCGGAATCGCACACGGCAGCGCAGGTCCATCTGCGCCCGGGCTTTGCCTGGGACGCGCAGGACGCCTACCTGTTCGACATCGACGGCACGCTGCTGCGCGACCCTGACCGCATCCACTTCGACGCCTTTGCCAGCAGCATTAAGCGGGTGACCGGCTTTGAGATCGCTCTGGAAGGCGTAACCATTCACGGCAGCACCGACACGGCAATTCTGCGCGAGGCCTGGCTGCAGGCTGGGATTGCACCCGAGCTGCTTGAAGATCAGCTCAGTGCAATTCTCGAGGCAATGGGCCGCACGGTGGCTGAGCGCCGCCACGAGATGCGCCTGGTCCGCATGCCGGGCGTGGAAGACTTGCTGCGGCATCTGGCCGCGCGCGGCGCGCTGCTGGGCGTGGCCACGGGGAATCTGGAGATGATCGGCTGGATCAAGGTGGAGCAGGCGGGGCTTCGCGAATGGTTCCGCTTCGGCGGCTTCAGCGACTGCTTCCCTTCCCGGCCCGAGTTGATCGGCCACGCCGCACAAAAGGCGCGCGAGCTTGCTGGCCATGCGGTCAGCATCTGCGTCGTGGGCGATACGCCGCGGGACATTGCAGCCGCGCGCGCCAACCATCTGCCTGTGATTGCCGTGGCAACCGGCCACTACAGCTACGACCAACTCCTTGAACACGATCCCGAGGCTTGCGTAACTTCATTGGCCGACCTTCTGGCAGCCACGCAGGTTGAAAAGTGAGCGCGAATCCCAGGCCCTTAAGCAAGGCGCTCCGTCGTGCGCCTCAGGGGCCTGCGTTGCTCCTTTCTGCGGTTTTCGCATTTGCCGTCCCAACCGGTTCCGTTGCGGCTCATGCTGCCGGCGCGGTGCAACCGCAATCCGGCTCCGCAAGCTCGTCAGCCCCGGGCCAGAAACCTGCTACGGACGACCAGGCAACAGCGGCGACCCCTGCCAACGGAAGCGCCCGCCGGCGTGCGGCAAGTCTCTTTCTCGAAGCGAGCAAGCAGTTCCAGAAGGAAGACTTCGAGCAAGCCATGCACTCTTACCAGCGAGCGGCTCAGCTTGATCCCTCCAATCCTAACTACCAGCTCGCCGCCCAACTGGCTCGCAGCCACCTCGTCACGGCTCTCATTCAGCAGGCCGCAAAGGACCGGATTCGCGGAGGCGCGGCCGCCGAGCGAGCAGCGTTGGAGCAAGCGCTCGAGCTCGATCCCAAAAACATTCAGGTCACGGAACACCTGCACGAGATGGGCGAAGATGCTGCGCGCAGCGGAGACGATGCTATCGTCAATCCCGGTTCCGGCGGCCGCACATCCACTGACCTGGGGCCGGATATCGCGCTCGAGCCAACCCCCTCTGTGCACAGCTTTCATCTCCGCGTCGACCAGCGCCAGGTGGTGCAGCAGGTCTTCAAAGCCTACGGCCTGGAGGCAACCGTCGACGAAAGCGTCCGCCTTGCCCCTGTGCATTTTGATCTGGACGACGTAACCTTCGCCGAAGCCACAAGAGCTCTTGCTCTTGTGACCAACACGTTTTACGTGCCTCTCGATCCGCATCGTGCCCTTGTAGCGCGAGACACGCCGGAAAATCGAAGGCAGCTTGTCCGCGAAGACTTCGAGACGGTTTATCTTCCCGGCCTCACGCCCACCGAGCTCACCGATGTGACGAACATTGCGAAGAATGTCTTCGATGTGCAGCAGGTAGCCACCGACTCCATGGCGGGAACAATCCTGCTTCGCGCGCCTGCAAAGACCTTGAACGCCTTCAATGAGACCATTCGCCAGGTCATGGACGGGCACAGCCAGGTGATGCTCGAGGTGCGCATGATCCAGGTTGCGCATCAAGGCCAGCGCCGAACCGGCGTGCAGCCTTCGCAATCGATCACTGCCTTCAACGTCTATGCCGAAGAGCAGTCGATCCTCAACGCTAACCAGAGTCTGGTGCAGCAGATTATCTCCTCGGGACTCGCCGCGCCCGGCGATACGCTGGCCATCCTGGGCATCCTGCTCGCATCGGGGCAGGTCTCAGCCCCGAATCTCACCAACGGCGTTGCGCTCTTCGGCGGCGGCCTCACGCAGTCTGCCCTTGCGCCGGGAACCGCCTCGTTCAACTTGAACCTCAACTCCTCTGACTCGCGCGAGCTTGACGCGCTTCAGTTGCGCCTGGGCGACGGCGAAGCGGGGACGGTGCGATCTGGAACCCGTTACCCTATTCAGACCTCGTCCTTCTCTGGCTTGGGTTCAAGCTTGCCGTCGATTCCAGGGCTAACCGGAGTTGGCAATTCGAGCAGCCTGGCTGGCTTGCTCTCCAGCCTGAGTAGCAGCGTGCCGAACATCCCGCAGGTGGAGTACCAGGACCTGGGCCTGACGCTAAAAGCCACTCCCAAAGTCATCCGCAACAACGATGTGGCTCTCACCATCGATCTGAAGCTCACCGCGTTGACCGGCACTTCAATCAACGGCAACCCGATCTTGACCAATCGGGCTTATTCCGGCATCGTGACCCTGAAGCAGGGCGAGGGTGTGGTTGTGGTCAGCGACATCGACAAGCAGCAAATGAGCGCCATCAGCGGATTGCCGGGCGTTAGCGAGATTCCGGGGTTGAACGACGTGACGTCCAATAACAATCAGCAGAGCTATGCCACGCTGCTGATTATCATGACGCCCCATGTGATTCGCGGACCGCAGGCCGCCGGTCACTCGCCGATGTTTCGCATCGACAAGAACCCTCCAGCGCGTTAGCGGCCCTTCCCGTTTTTAGCCATGGGGAATCCTGGCGCAAGCCATTCCGCAAATTACTGCTTGATCGCGTCCAGCTTCTCCTGAAAAAGAATGATCTGCTTGATCAAGTCGTAAGGCGCGTTCGCAGGAATCTGGCGTCCGTTGACCAGCAGAGCGGGCGTCTGGTTCACGTTCAGTTCTTCGCCAGTTCGGTCGAAGCCTTCACCTGGGCTGCAACCTCAGGCGTCTTTGAGCAGGCTTCCACCTTGGCCGGATCGAGCCCCGCCTTGGTCACCGCGCTGTTCAGGGTGAGGGTGGCGCTGTCAGCGCCCCGGTTCAGACCGTCCTGGCCGTCAAAAACCGCCGAGGCAAACTGGAAGAACGCGTTGCTGCCGCCCAGCTTGTTCACGCAGACGCCGTAGGCTGCCGCACCTGCCGCCGCCGGGTGCATCGGTAGAGGGAAGTTCTGGAAGACAATGCGCGCCTTGGGAAAGTCGGTGGCGAGCTTGTCCATGTTGGCCTGCGCCTCTTTGCAGTGCGGGCACTGGAAGTCGGCAAACTCCACCATCTCCAAATCCTTCGATGCAGCGCCGCGATAGGGGCCGTCGGCCTTCTGCTGCAACGCCGCGCGGTATTCCGCAAAGGGATGCTCGCCAAAGGGAATAATCTCGTCGCCGGCAATGATGTGCTTGCCGTCCGGCATCACAAAGAACTGCATTCCCGCAGGCTTTCTTCTTGCCGGTCTTGTCGCCCACGTAAACGACCACCTTGCTGACGCCATCGACCGGCGTCTTGAAGATTGCCTCCACCTGCCAGACGCGATTTTCGTCGTAGCCCCAGCTTGTCATTCAGGAAGGCATTGACCACTTCCTTGGTGGGCGAGGCGGCGGTGAAGTTGGCCGGGTCGGGCTTGGGAAACACGGGAACCGCGGAAGCAGCCGGCGCCGGCGCTGAAGGGGCATTGATATCTGCAGGCGCAGGAGGCACCTGCTGCTGGGCGGCGGCATGAAATGCGAGCGATGATGCAACAATCAGAACCGCTGCGGCGATGCAACGAGCGCTGGAATGACGGATGGACAGACGAATCAAGCTGTTTCTCCTTGGTTGTAATGCGAATGTTCCCACGTTCTAGCTTATACCTCGACTTTGACGGCGATGGGAAATCTGCGGCCCATGCCAAAGGACTTCGAGGTGACTTTCAGCACCGGCGCGGCCTGCTGGCGCTTGTACTCCGATCGCTCCACCAGGCGCACCACCTGTTGGACGAGTGCAAGAGAGAATCCGTTTGCTTCGCGCAATTTGCTCCGGAGTCTCGTAGCGCTCCACATAGGCTTCAAGAATGGGATCGAGCACCTCGTAGGGCGGCAGCGAGTCGGTATCCTTCTGGTCGGGCCGCAGCTCCGCCGAAGGCGGCTTTTCGAGAATCGCCTGGGGAATCACCTCGCGGTCGCGGTTCAGCCAGCGGCAGACCGCGTAGACGCGCGTCTTCACCAGGTCGCCGATCACCGCCAGCGCGCCCACCATGTCGCCGTAGAGCGTGCAGTAGCCCACCGCCATCTCCGACTTGTTGCCGGTGGTCAGCACCAGCGCCGAGAACTTGTTCGAGAGCGCCATCAGCAGCATTCCGCGAATGCGCGACTGGATGTTCTCCTCGGTCGTGTCGGGCTTTGTTCCCGCAAACAGCGGCTCCAGTGCCTGCGTGATACTCCTCGAAGAGGCCGCTGATGCCGATCACCTCAAAGCGAATGCCAAGGTTCGCCGCCAGCTGGCGGCTGTCGTCGATCGAGCCGGCAGAAGAGTAGGGGCTGGGCATGCCGATGCCCAGCACATTCTCCGCGCCCAGAGCATCTGTGGCGATGGCCGCCACCAGCGCGGAATCGATGCCGCCGCTCAGCGCCACCAGCACCTTGCTGAAACCCGCACTTGCGCACATAATCGCGCGTGCCCAGCACCAAGCCCTGGTAGGCAGCTGCTGTGTCGTCTTCCAGCGGGGCTGCGGATACGCCGGAGCGTCGAATGGATCGACCACAACCAGATCCTCTTCGAACGAGGCAGCCTGCGCAATCAGCTCGCCGTGCGCGTTGAGGGCCAGCGAGGAGCCGTCGAAGATCAGGCTGTCGTTGCCGCCCACCTGGTTGCACATCAGCACCGGAATTCCGTCGCGCCGGGCAATCGCCGCCAGCATCTCGCGGCGCATGGCCCGCTTGCCGTGCCAGAACGGCGACGACGAGAGGTTGATATGCACGGCCGGGTGCTGGCTCATCAGCTCTTCCATCGGATCGACTTTGTAGAGCCGCCGCTGCCAGAAGTTCTTGTCGTTCCAGGCGTCTTCGCAGATGGTGATCGCCAGCCGCACGCCGTCCAGCTCGACCACCTGTTGCCGCTTTGCCGGAGAGAAGTAACGCTGCTCGTCGAAGACGTCGTAGAACGGCAGCAGCCGCTTGTGCTGCTCGAGCATGAGGTTGCCCTGGTCCAGCAGAACAGCCGCATTCACGGCCGGCTTGCCCGAGCCACGCTCAGCCGGCAGCGCCACGCCGGCCAGAACCGCGGTCGATAGACTCGGCTGTGGCTGCGGCCAGCTCCTCGACTGCGGTGCGGCAGCGGGCCAGAAAGCTTGGCTTTTCAAGAAAGTCGGCCGGAGGATAGCCGCAGATCGCCAGTTCGGAGAAGACCGTCAGCCGCGCACCGAGCCCGGCAGCCCGGCGGCTGGCTGCAACGATCTTTTCCAGATTTCCGTTGAAATCCCCGACCGTGGGATTGATCTGGGCGAGTGCAATCTTCACACTTCCAGTTTAATCCGTGGCGATGAACCGGCTCTACGCCCTCGGCTGCAACGACGGCCCCGACGGCGCACACAAACACGCCCCACTCAGATCCCCGGCTTGCTCTAGGACCCCGTCCCTGCCAGCACCACGCCGATCGTCCGCCCAATAATCTTCAGGTCCAGCCAGATGCTCCAGTTCTCGATGTAGGTGACATCCAGCGAGATGTAGCTGTCGAACGACGGATCCTGGCGGCCCTGCACCTGCCACAGGCCGGTGATGCCGGGCATCACGTCGAGCCGGCGCAGGTGGTTGAGCTTGTACTCCCTCACCTCGCTGGCCAGGGGCGGTCGCGGGCCCACAATGCTCATGTCGCCGCGCAGCACATTGAAGAACTGCGGAAGCTCATCCAGCGAGTACTTGCGCAAGAAGCGGCCCAGCCGGGTGATGCGCGGATCGTTCGAAATCTTGAAAAGCACGCCTTCGCGCTCGTTCATGTGCATCACGTCGGCGCGGCGACCTTCCGCGTCACGCACCATGGTGCGAAACTTGATGCAGCGGAAGACCCGCCCTCTCTTGCCGATGCGCTCGGAAGAGTAGAGGACCGGACCGCGCGAATCGAGCTTGATGGCGATCGCCACGGCAAGCAGCAGAGGCGAAATCGCAAGCACCGTAATTGCAGACAGCACAACATCGAGCACCCGCTTGAACAGCAGGCCCACCTCGGGCACGTGCCCGCTATGCAGCGGAATCGTCGGGAACTGGCCGATGTACTCGATCGGGCTGTTCCAGGCCAGCCCGTCGTACATGTCGGGCACCACCCGCAGGTCGACGCCGTGTGTCCGGGCCTTCTCCAGCACGTCCTGCACAATGCCGCGCTCGCAGGCAGTGGTGAAGAAGATCTCGTCGACAAACTGTTTGCGGGCGTGCGCGAACAGCGTGTCGAGCGTCCCAACCACATCGCCGGAAGTGGATGTAAAGCGCGAGTTCGTGCCGGGAAAATCGATGAATCCCTTGAAGGTGTAGCCCAGGTGGCGAATGCTCTCCAGATGATGGCGAAGCGCTTGCGCCTCCGGGCCGGTTCCCACAATCAATACATTGCGGGTGCCTACTCCGCGCTCAAACCGCCGGTAGATGAGTAGGCGGTAGATAAGCCGGCGCACGCTCAGAGACACCGTCACCAGGCCGATCGTGATCAGCACGAGGTCCGGGAAATGTCCTGGCCATGAATCAGGTAGAGCGTGCCGGTAAGCAGCAAGCCGGAAGTAAAGCAGGCCTGCAGGCTGAGCCGCTGCTCGCGGAGAATGCTGGTAATCCGAATGGGGGTGTAGAGCTGAAGCCGCCGGCTGGTCAAGATCAGAGCGGCAGTAAAGCCGGCCAGAAGTGCCAGCAAAATTCCCATCGACCTGCCGTAGATAAGGGTGCCGTGCCAGAAACCCTGTACCCCGGCGAGCGGACTCGTGTGCGTCCTGTAGAGGGTGGCAAGCGCCGCCGCGCCAAAGATGGTCACGCCATCGAGCACCATCCACAGCTTCGCAGTGCCTCTGGGCACACGACCGGATTGCCTGGAGGTTCCCCCGGCCCAGTCAGTGGATGAATCTACAGAAGCCGATACACGTTCCCAGAAATCCGATGTGGCCATTTGAATTTCGCAGACCTCAGAGCTTCAAGACGTCAGGAGTTGGGGATGGGACAGCCTCCCCAAATTTGTGAATCGGTGAAGGAACAAACCCGAAGTGAATAGGGCGTGGACCTCTTCTGTTGGGATATTCTCCCTCGGTCCAGGGTTGCCTGAGTCTGGCAATCTGCCCTGCTGCCATCACTGAACCAATCCGACGGATTCGCCTTGTATTGGTTCGCGTTTATGAAAGAGCCGTTGTCTGCGCCGAACCACGAATGGCAGGGCTTAACCGGTGCCAACGGGTCTTCGTGACTTCACCAGCGCCCCGCAACTCTTCTAAGAACCGCAGGCCAGGAGCGGCAAAACGCAGCAATCAAAATCCGCCCGGAAACCTCGAATCGCAATGCGAAATCAATGACAACAAAGCAATTATAGCAAAAAACCCCTGCGATCGAGAGCCCCCGAAACTCATTCGTTCTGCGCGATACTACGCCTGCGTACGCCCGCGGAACTGTACTAAAAAGAACAGAATAGCTGCCCTTTCGAACACCCGGCAACAATATCCCTTCAATTTCTATACGACGAACCGCCTGATGGGAGCAGCCTCTGAATGTTTTGATCAGTCATTGGGCAATACGTAAGCATCCAGCGTTAGAAACTGCTGGATAAATGGATCCTGGGAAGCAACAAAGCCCGGCAACGGGCCAAAATACTGGGCTCGCCCCTCGTGCAGGAAAAGCACCAGGTCGGCCAGCCGCTCCGCAAACCGCATGTCGTGGGTCACAACGATGCTGGTGAACCCGAGCTGCCGCTTGAGCCTCTGGATCAGGTCCCCCAGACGGCGGGCAATAATCGGATCGACCATCGTGGTGGGCTCGTCGTAGAGCACAACCTCCGGCTGCGAGGCCAGCGCCCGCGCAATCGCCACGGCCCGCTTGCGCCCGGTGGAAAGCCCCGAGGGCAGGTTGTCCGAGACGTCCTCCGCGCCCACCATCTTGATCAGCCGATCCACAATCTGCACCACCTGCTCTTCATCCAGGCCGCCCCGTTCGCGGAGAGGGAATGCAACATTCTCGCGTACACTCATCGAATCGAAGAGCGCTCCATTCTGGAAGACCATGGTGACTTTCCTCCGAATGGCTTGCATCTCGTTCTCGCTGAGCCCGGTAATCTCCCGACCCTCCACATGGATCGAGCCGGAATCGGGCTTGAGAAAGCCCATCAGCATGCGCAGCGATACCGATTTGCCCACCCCGCTGCGGCCCAGAATGCAGAGCGTCTGACCGCGGTCGACATAAAAACTCACATTCTCAAGAACCGCGCGACCATTGAACCCTACCGAAACATTCTTGAAGCTGATGATCGGCTCGGTGTCGCGGTCTGCCGTGGCCTCAGCGATCGGGAGATCTCCGGGGCCTGAAGCATACAGATTGGAATTGGGCGTCGGGTCAGCCATAACGATAAGTCCAGATTACGCGATCAAGCCGCGGCCGCCACCAACCGGCCAGCACTTCAATCCCATCCAGATTGACTCCGCCCGCGCCAGTTCGGCCCGAGAGTTGACGTTGAGGAACCACCAGGCGGAAGGCAAGGCACCTGGATGGGCGACCTGGCCGGACTGCGCCAGGACTTCGACTGGCAGTACGGAGACGGGTTGATTCAGAGCCGCGGCAGCCGCTTGAAAAGCCGCATGGCAGCCGCGCTGGCCCGAGTGGAGTCTCTGCTTGAGGGAAGGCAGGGCTGCTCGGCCCAAAACGGCGGGAAAGGTCTGCACGAACCCGTTCACGGAGGCGAGCGTTATGGCCTGGTCTGTAATTCGGGCATGCCGGACCATGTATGCAACCAGGGAAGCAGGCAGGAGGGGCAGGTCGACCGAGACGAAAGCAACCCGCTCAGCGGATGTCGCGCTCAGAGCCGCGCAGATCCCGGCCAGAGGCCCCTGATCCGGCTCACGATCTTCGACCACCGGGGCAAATCCGCTCAGCTCCGACCGCGCCCCCGCAATCGCAGCATCTACGCCAGCCTGCCGCAGCGTTTCAAGGGCGATCTCAATCAGCGACCGCCCGCCAAACAGTTCCAGCGCCTTGTCTCGGCCCATCCGGCTCGACTGTCCGCCCGCAAGGACGAATCCAGCCTCCGGAGGTCGAGCCGGTGTGGTCATTTTCTCTTCTTTGAAGTAACCGACTCTACGCTCAGATCGCAGAGGCCAGTTCATCTCCCGAATCCGGTGCCTGGTCGGGGGCGTTGCGCAGAATCTCCAAGAAATCCACTTGATCCGCGCCCTGCGACCTCCGCGCAAAGAACGCCTCGGCGGTCTCTACTGAACTTATCTTTTGCGCAACCGCCAGGGAGACCCACTGGTTCAGGGAAACACCGTCTTCTTCGGCGAGCTTCTTCGCTGCATTCCCCAGCGAGGGGGGCAGCTTGACCGGAATCGTTGACCTGCTCATTTCAGCACCTCATCTACGAAACTCGCCGGACTCACAAGACGCAGGTTGAATCGTGAAGCTGCAGAAACGAAATCCCTGAGATTATGTGTAACGATCACGTCCGCCCGCCCGTTGACCGCAGCATCGAGCACCATCTCGTCGTCCACATCCTGCATCTGCGGTCTCCAGCGCTAGTAGACCTTGACTGGCTCAATGATACCAGCAACTCCAATCAGGAATGCCGAAGTTCGCTCTAGCGACATACCGTGAACGGCGCGCTGCTCGCCGCGCCCAAGCACATCCTCATACTCCAGGAAAAGGGCCGGCGTAGCCAACATCTGAAACGAGCGCGCATAGGCCAATTGGAGCAACCGGTTGCTGGCGCCATACCGGCTCCGCATCGCCGAAAAAATCACGGATGTGTCGAGAACGGCTCTCATCGCGGCTGTGTGCCCCGTCACCCCCCCGCCACCTCCAGAAAGCGGATCAGCGATTCGATCCCCAGTTCGAAGTTCTTCAGCTTGAACTTCTCATTGGGCGCGTGGAGGTTGTCGTCCGGCAGCCCAAACCCCATCATCACGCTGGGAATTCCGAGGTGCCGGTCGAAGTCGCCTACGATCGGAATCGAACCGCCAGAGCGGATAAACACCGTGTCCTTGCCCCAGACTTCTTTGAGCGCCCGCGTTGCGGCGCGAATGTAGGGATTATCGACCGGGATCAGGCTCGCTTCCCCAGAATGGATCAACCGCACATCGACATCTACGCCCGCCGGCGCAATTTTTTCCACGTAGCTCTTGTAGAGCGCAAAGGAGTGTGCAGGAGTCATCCCCGGAACCAGCCGCATTGAAACCTTCGCCACAGCCTTCGCCGGAATCACGGTTTTCGCGCCTGCGCCCGTAAATCCCCCGGGGATCCCGTGCACGTCGAGCGTCGGCCGCGCCCAGGTCCGCTCCAGTACGCTGTAGCCTGCCTCACCCACCAACTGCTTTGACCCAACCTCGGTCATTCGGTAATGCTCCTCGTCGAACGGAAGGCTCCGCCAGGCTGCCAGTTCTTCGGCGCTCGGCGGAATGATGTCGTCGTAGAAGCCGGGAATCAAAATGTGCCCGTTGTCGTCCTTCAGCTTGGCCAGGATCTGCGCCAGCGAAAAAAACGGATTCGGCGCAGCTCCGCCATACATCCCGGAATGGAGATCGGTCTTCGCGCCCCGAACTTCGAGCTCCGTATAGATCATGCCGCGCAGCCCAACGCACAGCGTGGGCAGCCCGTCCGCAAAGAGCTCGGTATCGGAGATAAGCGCGAAGTCCGACTTCAACTCGGCAGGGTTCGAGGCGACGTAATTCGCAATTCCCTCCCCGCCTACCTCCTCCTCGCCCTCGAACAGAACGCGTACGTTCAGCGGCAGCTTTCCATTTGGCGCCAACAGCGACTCCAGCGCCTTCACCTGCGCCATCACCTGGCCCTTGTCGTCCACAGCGCCCCGCGCGTACAAATTGCCGTTCCGCTCTTCCGGCTCAAACGGCGGCGAGACCCATTCATCCAGCGGATCGGGCGGCTGCACATCGTAGTGCCCGTACACCAGCACCGTGGGCTTGCCCGCAGCGTGCAACCACTCCGCGTACACCAGAGGATGCCCACCCCCACGCTCCTCACCGGTCTCGATCAACCGCACGTTTTCCATTCCGATCTTCGCCAGGTCGGCAGCCAGCACTTCAGCGGCGAAATGGCAGTCGCCCTTGTGCTCGGGAAGCGTTGACACCGATGGAATCCGCAGCAGAGCCTTGAGCTCATGCAAAAAGCGTGGATGGTTCGCGCGTGCGTAATCGACTGCGGACGAAGGCATTGAATGGCTCCCGTAAAATGGATTTCGAAGTCAAAGAAAAAGTATAGGCCCTACAATGCAACCAAGTCCCCCAGCGAAAGCGAGGTATTCTATTGCTCCTTGCGCGAGCCGCCATTAACCGAGCAGTCTCACACATTTGTCCTCTTCTCCTCCTTCTCCTTCTAACCTCCGTTACCACGGCCGCCATCTCCCAGGCTCCCGACGCCAACCCCTACTTCGCTCGCAAGAACACACTCTCCTTTTTCGGCGCCTACTCCAACGACTCCAGCCACATTCTTCTGGGAGTCGCCGAGAACCGCAGACTGGTCGATATCGGCGCGGGCTACAGCCGCCGCCTCTTCGTCGACCGCGTCGTCAACTGGCAATACAGTTTCGAAATCCTCCCCGTCGCGCTCAATAGCGATCCGGTGCAGGTCAACAACCAGACAAACACTTTGGTCTTCAACAACGGTATGCCCACAGAGACCTTCATGTATGTGCAAAGCAGTCCGACCGCCCTCGCCTGCGCCTCTTCCACCTCGACCCATACCCTCTCGATCTATCAAATTCCCACGCAGACTCTCATCGGCACGGAGACAATTGTCAACGTTCTTACCTGCTCTCGCCGCTGGGTCATCGGAGAAGCCATCTCCCCAATCGGCTTTCAGTGGAATTTCATGCCGCGAAAGAAACTACAGCCCATTGTCATCGGCCACGGCGGCTACATGTATTCCACTCAGCCAATACCCATCAATGATGCAGGCTCATTCAACTTCACATTCGATCTCGGTGCCGGTTTCGAGCTGTTTCAATCTCGAGGCCGCTCCATCCGCGCCGAATACCGCTACCACCACATCTCAAACCACGGGACAGCTCCGGAGAACCCCGGCATCGACAACGGAGTCATTCAAGTCACGTATTCCTTCGGCCGTTGATGTGACCTAGTACCGCGGTACCTTCGCATCCACCTCCGCCGACCACGCGTCAATCCCTCCCCGCAGCGACTGTGCATTCTCAAATCCCTGGTTGCGCAGCCACACCGTCACATTCAACGACCGGGCCCCGTGATGGCAGAGCACCACCAGCCGCTCGTCGGGGTCGAGTTCCTGGTTGGCCCGCGCCGGCACATCGCCCATAGGAATCAAAACGCTTCCCTCGATCTTGGCCGTCGCAAACTCCCACGGTTCGCGCACATCGATCAGACGGGCGTTGCCCTCTTTCAGCATTGCGGCGGCATCGTCTCGGTGAAATCTCAAAGTCCAGCATCGCTCCAGTCTACGACCCTGCGCGACCATGCGTCTCACGCGGCTGCATCACCCCAAACCCCCGCACGATACCCTAGTAGAAGAATGCCCCCGATTCTCAACGCACAATCCGTCACCAAGCAGTTCGGCGCAGTCCCCCTCTTCAAAGACATCTCCCTCACCGTCGAAGACGGCGACCGCATCGGCCTCATCGGCCCCAACGGCGCGGGAAAGTCGACCCTGCTGGCCCTGCTCGCCGGCCAGGTCGAGCCCGACTCCGGCGAACTCGCCGTCCGCAAACGGGCCCGCGCCGCCTACGTTCCGCAGGACTCGCGCTTCGCCCCCGGCCTCACCATCCGCCAGGTGCTGGAGCAGGCTCTCGCCGCAGCCCACGTCAACGAGTCCGAACGCGAAGGCCGCCTGCGCGAACTGGCCGGCCGCGCCGGCTTTGCCGATCTCAACGCCGAGGCAGCCTCGCTCTCCGGCGGCTGGCGCAAGCGGCTCGCCATCACCGAAGCCATGGTCATCGAGCCCGAGGTGATGCTGCTCGACGAGCCCACCAACCACCTCGACCTGGCCGGGATCGAGTGGCTCGAAGAGCTGCTGCGCCATCGCCCCTTTCGCCGCCGTCACCGTCAGCCACGACCGCTACTTTCTCGAATCCACCTCCAGCCAGATCGTCGAGCTGAATCGCATCTTTGCCGACGGCCTCTTCCGCGTGAAGGGCACCTTCAGCCGCTTTCTTGAAGAGAAGCAGGCCTATCTCGAGTCGCAGAGCCGCCAGCAGGAGAGCCTGCGCAACCGCGTCCGAACCGAGATCGAATGGCTGCGCCGCGGCCCCAAGGCGCGCACCACCAAATCCAAGGCCCGCATCGACACCGCCAACGCCATGATCGGCCAGCTCGCGGCCATGGACTCCCGCACCGCCGTCAACTCCGCCGGCATCGACTTCGAAGCCAGCATGCGCAAGACCAAGCGCCTCGTCGAATTCGACAACGTCGCGTGTGTGCGTTCCTAGCGAAGCCGGTAGGTCCGGGCTTTAGTCCGGACGCATTCGCGAAAGGGGAACAACGGGGCTTTAGCCCCTGCGGCCTCACCATCCCCCCGCACCCTCTTCTCCGGCCTCAACTTCATTCTCACCGCCGGCATGAAAGTCGGCCTCGTCGGCCCCAACGGCAGCGGCAAGACCACCCTGCTGCGCCTGCTGCGCGGCGAGATCGAGCCGGCCGAGGGGACCATCAAGCGCGCCGAAGCGCTGCGCCTGGTCTACTTCAGCCAGATGCGCGAGCTGGACGAGAGCCTGACCCTGCGCCGCGCACTTGCGCCGGAAGGCGACGGCGTCAATCTACCAGGGCCGCACCGTTCACGTCGCCAGTTGGGCCGCGCGCTTCCTCTTCACCGGCGAACAGCTCAACCAGCCGGTCCGCAACCTCTCCGGCGGCGAGCGCGCCCGCGTGCTCATCGCCAAACTCATGCTCGAGCCCGCCGATGTGCTGCTGCTCGACGAGCCCACCAACGACCTCGACATTCCCACGCTCGAAATCCTCGAAGAGAATCTGCTCGAGTTTCCCGGCGCGCTGGTCCTGGTCACTCACGACCGCTATCTGCTCAATCGCGTCTCGTCGACCGTGCTCGGCCTCGACGGCCGCGGCAGCATCGGCCGGTTCGCCGACTACGCGCAGTGGGAAGACTGGCTCGACGAACAGGAATCGGCCCGAAGTTTGGCCCAGAATTCGACAAGCTCCGGCAAGACCCAGCGCCGCGCCGACGGCTCCAGCTCTCGCGCCAGACAATCCCAGGCTAACTCCGCCAACGCCGCTAACTCCGCTAACTCCGCAAAGAAAAAACTCTCCTACCTCGAAGCCCGCGAGTTCGCCGCCATCGAGAAGCACGTCGAAGCAGTCCGACGCCCGCCTTCACGCCGCCCGCGAACGCGTCGAACACCCGGATATCGCCACCGACGCCGCAGCCCTCCAGCAAGCCCTCGCCGAACTCGACGCCGCACAGCACGAAAGCGACGCCCTCTACGCCCGCTGGGCCGAACTCACCGAAAAGGCGGGCTGAATGACGCCGAATCCGCACTCAAGCCGCATGCCAATCCAGCGCATGCACTTGTCAATGCTAAAGGCCCTCATCGGGAACATCTCACAAGGTCACGGTGTCTACCCAAATATGCGGAACAAGTGCACTCTCGTAGTCACCATCTCCCTCTGCGCCGCCACCTGTGCAGCGCAGTTCTTTCCTAAGAATTCCCTTGACGAAAGAAAAGATGACTTCAAAGCGAAGTGGTACTCACATCAGCTCCAGGCGCTCAATGAGCCATCACTGTGGGAGATGAAAAGCAGTCCCTCCACGCACGCCTTCCGATTTCTATGGCTTCGGACATTTCATCACCCGATTGCAGTCAGGATCGAACTGAAGCCCGATGGAACGGGAATCCTGACGACGAAGGTCGCGAACGGCGCGGGCGGATACAGCCCCGGAACTTTAACTCAAGATAAATCCAGAACACTGGCCAAGGCTGAAGTGGACGCCTTCCTCGTCAAAGTCGAGAAAAGCGGATTCTGGGCAGCCCCAAACCCGGTGAACGACCAGGAAGGAACGGACGGTTCGCAGTGGATCATTGAGGGAGTGAGGAATGGAAAGTACCACGTGGTCGATAGGTGGTCCCCGAGTAAAGGGGTCGCTCACGATCTGGGAATGCTGCTTGCTTTTGATCTCGCCAAGCTAAACATTCCTGCAAACGAAATTTACTGAAGCTGAGATTCCTGTCCGACAGCCCTGCCTGGGTTCCCTTCTCCCTGTTCCCTCTTCCCTGCCCTTGGTTACCGCTCGCCCCAGCTCAGCTTGCTTCTCAGCGCCTCAAAGAACCCGCTCTCGCTCAGCCGCACCAGCCGCACCGTGTGGCTCGACCGCCGGCAATGCACCTCATCGCCGCGCAGCATCTGCACCGCCTGCTGCCCATCCACGGTCAGCAGCGCCTGGTCAGGCACCCCCTCCACACGCACCATCAGCTTCGCGTCCCCGCGCACCACGATGGGCCGCAGCGTCAGCAGGTGCGGACAAATCGGCGTCACCACCATCGCGTCCACATCCGGCGTAAGAATCGGCCCGTTCGCGGCCAGCGTATACGCCGTCGACCCGGTCGGCGTCGAAACAATCACGCCATCCGCGCGGAACCGCGCCACCTTCCGCCCATCCAGCTCCACCGTGAAATCGCCCATGCGCGCAATGTCGCCTTTGGATACCACAATCTCGTTCAGCGCCTCGTGGCTCGCCAGCCGCGCTCCCTCGCGCCACAGCTCTGCGTGCAGCATCGCCCGCTCGTCGATCTGCGTGGCAGCCGTCGCACCAGCCCTCCAGCGTGGAATAGAGATCGCCCAGCCGCACCTCGGTGAGAAACCCAGAGATACCGAGATTCACGCTGAGAATCGGCGTCTCCGTCGCCGCAAACGTCCGCGCCACAGAGAGCAGCGTCCCGTCGCCGCCCAGCACGATCACCAGCCCTGGCTTCAGACTCGGGCAGCCTGGCTGCGGTCGCAGGCCGGAGCCGCGTCCGTATACTTGCCCGCCTCTTCGTCCAGCACCGGCTCGTAGCCGTGATCGCGCAGCCAGCCGATCAATTCCGGCAACAGCCGCGTGAGTTCTTCCCTGTTCGGCTTGCAGACAATCGCGACGCGTTTCATGCGGTCCCAGTGTAACGGAATGCCCCCTGCCGCTTCGCGACATTCCGCCCAATATTGCAGAGCGAAACAAACTTTGTGTCAGAACGCGGAGTTCAGGTTGTATATTGGCTCGAATCTAATAATCGAACACTCATCGTCGACTGTGCCTTGAATTGGGCACACTGGACGACTGGCGCCCATTTTGTTGAATGCGACACCAGAGAACGGAGGAACGGCATGGAATGGTACTTGATGGTCTGGAGGAAGTACGCCGAATTCGACGGCCGCGCCCGCCGCCAGGAGTACTGGATGTTTATTCTGTTTAACCTCCTGGCCTTGTTGCCCTCGCTGTTGTGGGAGGCATCGGGATCGCCATCAATCATCAACTACGGCGTGCGTCCTGTTCTTTCCGTTTTCCCTCTACTGGCTGGCCGCGATCATTCCCGCGATCGCCGTAACGGTTCGACGCTTCCACGACACCGGCAGAAGCGGCTGGATGCTCCTGCTCTTTGTTGTGCTGGGCATCATTCCCGTTGTCGGGTTGATCAGCGCAGTCGATCCAGATCGTCTTCCTGTGTCAGGACAGCGTTCCCGGCACCAACGAATACGGGCCGAGTCCCAAGTATCCTGATCAGTTCCCCGCCGCCTTCGCCGCGAACACGCCCTATCGCTCACGGGATTGTATGCTCAGCCAGCATCTGTTCCGCCTGTGGCCGACAATCGATCAGATTGCCGCCTGCAGGACGTGCGGTGCCATGTTGCCACCGGGCTCCCAATACTGCAGCAGTTGCGGGGCGCAGAGATAAGCCTCAGCCCCGCCGCGCGTAAAGCAGAAACTCCTTGTTCCCTTCCATCCCCGTAATCGGCGATGGAATCGTCTCCACCACCTGCCAGCCCAGCGATTCAACGCACGCCGCCACCTTGTCGATCGCCAACTGATGCGCCTCGGGATCGCGCACAATCCCTCCCTTGCCCACATGCTCGCGCCCCGCCTCAAACTGCGGCTTCACCAGCACCACCGCCTCCGTCAGCCTCGGCGCCGCGGCAATCACCGGCGGCAACACCAGCGTCGCCGAAATGAACGACACATCCATCACCAGCAGCGTCAGCTCTTCCCCGCTCCTTCGCCGCCAGCGCGCCCGGCTCCAATCAGCCGCGCATTGGTTCGTTCCATCAGCCGCACCCGCGCGTCCTGTCGCAGCGCCATCGCAATCTGCCCAAACCCCGTATCGACCGCGGTCACATGAGCCGCGCCATGCTGCAGCAGGCAGTCGGTGAACCCGCCCGTCGAAGCGCCCACATCCAGGCACCAGCGGCCCTTCACATCGATCTGCCAATGGTCCAGCGCCGCAGCCAGCTTCAGCCCGCCCCGGCTCACATACGGCTGATCCTCGCCCAGCAGCCGAATCGGCGCATCCGCCGCCACCGTCGCTCCCGGCTTGTCCACCTTCTGCTCCGCCACCATCACCCGCCCCGCAAGAATCATGGCGCGCGCCCGCTCGCGGCTCGGCACCAGGCCCCGCTCAACAAGCAGCAGATCAATCCGGATTTTTGCAGTTGCCTGTCATGCACCGGTTCGGCGCGCCTTCACCGCCGGAATGCCATGCTGATGGCAATCCGTGCACTTCACCCAGTGAATATTATGCGGGCTGGCAGCGCTCAAAACGTCGTGTCCATCTTTTCCACATCAATGCCGCAGTGCGACATCTGCGGATGGCAGTTCTTGCACGAGCCCGCGCACTCTGGTTGTGCCGCTGGTGGCAGGCAAGGCAGCTCATTCCCTCATGCACGCCCATCGGCGTCCGATCATCTCCTGAACCCCCTGCCGGCCCCAGCCCTTCGCCGCTGCCACGCTTCCGGTGTCGGGCGGACGCGGCGCGTGGCACTGGTAGCAGACACCCTGCCGCGGGTCCGGGCTCACGTTCACCGGCGCACACCATCGAAGACCACCGGCAGCGGCAACGCCGCGGCAGCAATGTGCATCCTCTCGCGCCGATCGTAGAAGGCCAGCGACACGTCTTTGCCCGGCCCTGCCACGGAGAAGCGCGACTGTGGTTTCGTCGCCACATCTCCTTCGCGATGAACCTGGTGGCAGGCCATGCACGGAATGGTCGGCTTGTTCGCCAGCCTCGGGCCGCATCAGCCGCCACGGGCCTTTTGCGTCCTGCGGCTGAACCAAATTGCGAATCCCGCCTCGAAGTACATCCCATGGCAGCGCAGGCAATCGTCCATCAGCCGCTGTTTTCGGTTCTGCGACGCATCCAGCAAAGATGTCGCTGTAATGTCGCGCTGTGCGGCCCCGCGTGCCAGTCGGCGTACTCCTTGCGGTGGCAGCCCTGGCAGTCCGTGGTCATCTCCATCACGTCCGCATTGCGCAACTCGGATTGCTTCGGGCATCGGCCCAAACAGATGAACGCGGATGTGGCGCAGCTTCGGTGGAAGGCTGGCGCGATGGCATTGCATGCAGCCGACACGTGCGGTGTTGCGAGCCGTGAACCGCTGCCACCACCGCCGCCATCTCATGGCAACTCGCGCAGCCCTGTCCGCGCTCTGACGAGTAGTAGGCCGACGCGCCAAAGACCGCCGCCACAGCCAACACGCCATCAGAACACAAGCCGCCAGCGCAAACCGTATCCAGCGCATCATGCCCGGTAGCCCCCGCCCTTCCAGCCCTTCACCAGCGCATCCGAAGCGTAGTAAGCAATGGCCATGATGGTCAGCGCAGGATTGAATCCGCCGTTATTCACATGCACGCTCGAGTCGATCACGAACACATTGTCCACATCATGCACTCGACAAGTCCGGTCGACCACCGAACTCCTCGGATCGTTGCCCATCCGGCAGGTTCCCGCCTGGTGCTGCCCAGCCTGGACCACCTCCGGCCGATCCGCCCGTGCAGCTGCGTAGCAATCGCCCCGCTTCCTTGAGCCAGGCCTCCGCCCGCTGCGCCTGCATCGCGCCAATCTCAAATGTGTGCGGATGCACGTTGCCCGAGATCCGTACCACGGCAATGCCGTACTGTCGCGCACATCCGGGTCGAGCGTGACCCGCGCATCCGCCGATGGAATCTGCTGCGTAGGCCCCATCACCGCGATATTCCGCTTGTAATAGCTTGCGCATCGCCTGCTTGTGGCCCAGGCCCCAGCGCGGCGTACCTTGCGGCATGCGATCGACCATCTGGATCGGCAGCCGGATAAACTCGTTGGCCAGCATGCCGCCGCCGACGAGCCCAGGCGTTCCATGGTTGTAATCCATCACGGCAATACTCGCGCCCGGTCCCAGGTCGTCGTAGGTTTCGTCGGTCAAAGAAGCCCAATCGCGCCCGAGTAGTAGTGACCTTGCAGATTGCGGCCCACCTGATCGTAGCGATTGCCGATTCCGTCCGGATAGAGCTTGCTCCGCGAGTTGAGCAGCAGCCGCGCCGACTCGGTAGCGCAAGCCGAGACGACCACCAGGTCCGCAAAGCTGCTCCTGCAGCCGGCCTCGCTCGTCAAAGTAGCTCACCCCGCGCGCCCGGCCGCGCTCGTCGGTCAAAATCTCTTTCACCTGGCACTCAGTGCGCAGTTCGCAGTTGCCTGTGTTCAGCGCCACGGGGATCACAGTGTTCTGCGATCCGTTCTTCGCGTCCACCTCGCACACAAACCCCACGCACCAGCGGCAGCGCATGCAGGGGCCGCGGCCGTTGTAGGGAACGCTGTTGCGCGCCATCGGAATGTGCAGCGGATGAAGCCCAAGCCGCTTCGCCGCCGGCTCCAGAATCCCGAATTCGCGATTCGGCGGCAACGGCGGCATCGGCAGCGGCCGCTTTCGCGGCGCGTGAAACGGCGTGCCGCAGTAGTCGCCTGAGACGCCAATCTCATACTCGGCCTTGTCGTAGAACGGCTCAAGATCGTCATACGAAATGGGCCAGTCCTCCAGCGAACTTCCCGCCGGCGCTCCATAGGTCGATGCGCATCTTGAAGTCCTGCGGCATGAACCGCCATGCCTGCGCGCCCCAGCTCAGCGTTCCGCCGCCCACGCACGCCGCGTTGTTTGAGTAAGCGCCATCGCTCGCCACCACCTATGTGCGCTGCGCCCTTCGCATCCACCCACACGCGCGGGTTGCCCTTGTCCTCCGGCCCAAACGCGTTGCCCAATTGTGTATTGCGCTGGTTGCGCAGGTCGTCTTTGCGGCAATCGGCCGCCGTGTACCATTTGCCGCGCTCCAGCAGCACCACGCTGAGCCCGGCAACCGCCAGTTCCTTGGCGACGATGCCCCCGCCGCGCCTGCTCCCACCACTACCGCATTCACGCGGTTCATGGCTGCGGCTCCTTCGTCTCTGACGGGTCGCCCGTTGCTCACGAGTAATGTCGTATTGCGCGCGGCCCAGCAGCGGCGGGTCGCCGAGCCCCAGCATCTTCCAACTCAATCTCGTCGCGATTCCCCCCATGCCGCGGCGACCCATAGTAGCCCTCCAGCGTGTGGTCGCGCACCATCTCAAAGAACGAGTGGTGATCGCGCTCCATGTCCGTCACCACAGCCAATTGATCGACGCGCCAAGCTCTGCGAGCCCTTTCCAAATCGCTTGCGGCTTTGAGCTTCCGCCTGCTCCAGCCCGTCGCGATACGCGTCCTGATGCGGCCTGATAGTGCCTCACCAAGCTGCCGATCGATGTAGTTGAGCACACCCGCTTCTGAAGCTGATGGATAATCGTCCTTTGGAATAATCTGGTCGCAGATGGCTTTGAGCGTGGTCGCCTGCGCATCCCTCAGGAACTCCCAACCCGCCGCTCGCTTTCGAGCCGCATCCGGCGGCCAGCGCCGCGCCGCCCAGCGTGCCAAGGGCCACAAACTGCCGCCGGGTCACGTCTTGCGATTTGCCCCCATCATCCATCCGCGATTTCCCTTCTGCCCGAGCCAAATCCGCCACCGGGTTCTAACGAAATGGCGAGCAACTGTGCAACAGCAGGCACGATGCCCGCGTCGGTCCCAAGGATACTACCGGGTCTATGGTTTATGCGCGGCCGTGAGAGCGTCTGTAGTGGCGGTCACATGGAGTCTTGCAAGGTTGATCTGGCTTCCGGCCGCGGCCCCATTCATCAGCACATGCAAAACGGGCCGTTCCCTTTGGAGGAACGGCCTGCTTGAAGTTGGACCGTCGAGGATCGGCCCATAAGTCTGCTCTGAAGGTTCCTGGACCGGCTACGGCAATGCCTGACAATCCTGCAGGGTGAAGCCCGCGGGATATCGCTGGCCCGGCGCTGGGAGTGGAATATTGCACGGCTGTCCATAGCCCGGCACCCGGCTCGTAATAAAAATATTCCCTTGTGCAGCCGGTCTGCGTGGTCACGCGCACGTCCACGATGTTGCCCTCCACCAGCACCGTGGTATCCACAAGGTCCAAATCCGTCCGGATGATGGTCAGAAACGGGCTGTCGGGCGAAGCTGCATAGACCTTGCCGTAGAGTGAATTCTGCGTTGAGACGACAGTCCGCGGATGGCCGTTGACGGGAAGCGTCTTCTCAAAGGTGTGACTGGTCAGGTTGACGATGCTGACCGTACCGTCGGACTGGTTGGCCGTGTAGGCACGGCTTCCGTCGGCCAGCGCGGTTACGCTGGCTGGGTTGTTGCCCACCGGGATCGTAAAGGTGGTGCCGAAGGTAGTGCTGTCGTTGCCGTACTCATCGAGGCTGACATCGATCACGCTCACGGTGCTGCCATCGTAATTGGCGACCACAAGCTGGCTGGTTGCCGCGTTGTACTCCGCATACACCGGACCCGGCGACAGCGGTCATCCCGGTTGTTCCGTTGGGAGGGGTCACGCCCGTAGCCGTGACTGAATTGAGTGAAAGCGGCAATACCGGGTGGCAGGTGACGGTCGCTCCCGTCTGGTCCGTGAAGGGGACGCACGAGTCGGCTGTATTATTCTGCGCGTTGATCACTGTGATCGTGTCGTCGCCTCGGTTAAGCACAAACACGCGCCTGGAGTCTGGGCTCTCAATCGCATAAACAGGGCATCTCCCGGTAGGGATTTTCGCCGAGATGGTGAGCGAGGCGACTTCCATCGAATCTGCCTCCCCAAGGGGAGCAGTCGATGGCGCTTGGTTGCAGGTAACCCCGCTTGCCACGTTACCTCCCTGGCTGTTGCCCTGGCTGATCACAAAGTCGCGCTGTCCCACCTGCGCAGGTCCCGTCATGGTCACAGGCGTCGGAGCCACCGGAACTGAGAGCTTGTACGTCTGGGGAAATCCGCTGAATACGTCCACCGAGTTGGTGCTCAGGTCGGTGGCGTACAAACCCGCGGAAGGCGTAAAGAAGTTTAACGGCTGAAAGGTCGTCTCCAACGTTGTATAGCTCACGTACTTGGCCTGCAGCGTCTGGCTGAGCGGGAAGTTGCTCAGCGTTCCGTCGGAATTAAGCGTGTACCCGTTGGCGCCAAACCAGTCGATCGTGAAGGTCGACGGCCCGGGGCCGATGGGCGCCTGGGCCAGCACGGTGTCGCCAGAGTAGTCAATCACCGTGGCGATGCCGGGCGATGTGACGGCCGGAGCAGAGACCACAATGGCAAACGAGCCCGGCTGTGCTGCCGGACCCGTGCTCGAAACTGGGGTGATCACCGGCCGATAGTTCGTTCCACAGCCTGAAATCAGAGCAGCAGCCGCGCAAACCGGCCCCAACATGGGCCAATCGCGCGCGCGCCTGGCCTAATATCCTCGGAAAAAGCCTCATTCAGTACGTTCCTGCTTCCAAAGTGATTGTAAATCAGTTGGACGAACCAGATGGGCGGAAGGGTATCGCCCAATGCACGCTTGCACATGGCGCCAACCGCCGTCCGCGGCTCCGTGCCCCCATCCATTTCGCGCACTTTGAGAAATGGTGCGATACAACATCACGACCCTTCGGTCGAATCCCTACCGCCCCACAATTTCCACAATCGCGGAGTCGGAGCCACTCCATGCCGGGCTGCCCGTCTGCGTCAAGTGTCCCGTTGCCTGGTTCCACTTCAGTTCCGTGATCGAGCCCGCGCCCTGTTCGTACGCGTAGGTCTTTCCATCGTCGCTAAACAGTGTGAAGCTCCCGTCCGCGCCCGGATACACTTTCACCTTCTCAATCGCCTGAGCCTCGTGTGTGCTCTCCACCGCCGTTCCCAACGGAACGATCGAGCCGGCCCGCACAAACAGCGGAATCCTGTCGATGGGCGCGTCGACCATGATCGTTTGCCCGCCCTTCACCCGTGCATTGGTCCAGTAGTTGTACCAGTCCGTGCCCGCAGGCAGATACACTTCCCGCCGGGTCGCGCCCTGCTCCGTCACCGGCGCCACCAGGAACGCCGGTCCGAACATGTACTCGTCGCGCAGGTCGGTGACCTTCGGGTCGTTGGGAAAGTCCAGCGGCAGCGCCCGCATAAACGGCGCGCCCGTCAGCCACGTGTGGTACCCGAGCGAATAGATATACGGCATCAGCGCGTAGCGCAGACGCAGGTACTTCTCGAGAATCGGCTCAGCCTGGCTGCCATACGACCAGACCTCGTTGGTCAAGCGGCTTCCGTGCGCCCGAAAGATGGGCAGAAACGACGCGTACTCAAACCACCGCGTGTAGAGCTCCGGATAATCGTCGTAACCGCCCACGTTGGCTCGCGCATCGCTCGGGTTGAGCAGCGGCGGGTGCGCCGGATGGTGCTCGGCAGGCAGGTATTCCCAGCCGCCGGTGTCGTTCGACCAGTAGGTCACCCCGGATGCCGCAAAATTCAGCCCGGTAGGTATCTGGCGCTTGAGCGTGTCCCAAGTCGGCTGAATATCAGAGGACCAGAAAAACGCTCCGTTTGCCTGCGCGCCCGTATAGGCGTCCCGCGAAAGAATCAGCGCGCGCTTGCCGGGCTCGTCCTTGCGAAAGCCGTTATAAAGCGCGGCGGTGTGGAACAGCGGATAGACGTTGAAGAACTGCGTGCCCGGGCCAATATGGAAGTAGGCGCCATTGACAGGCAGGTCAGGCTCAGTCTGATCGGCCCAGAGCGAGTCAAATCCCAGGCTCATGATGTTCTCGTGGATGGTCTTCCACCACCACGCGGGCCGCGTCCGGGTTGGTCGTGTCGATGTCCGATCCGGCGCGATCGTACGGCAGCCCGTCGATTGGCGTTCCGTCCGCCAGATGAGTAAACCACCCATTTTCGCGGAGCAGCGAGTAGTAACGGTCCTCAGGAATGAACCGGGGCCACACGCTGATCATCGTTTCAAAGCCCATCGCGTGTAGCTGCTTGTTCATGGCTACAGGGTCGGGCCAGTCTTTCGGGTCCATGTCGATCTGCCCCATCTTTGTGTAGTGAAACCAGTCCACCACCATCACGTCCGCAGGCAAATGCCTGTCGCGATAGCCTTGAGCCGCGGTCAATAACTCCTTCTGCGTCAGGTAGCGTTGTTTGCATTGGATGTAGCCATACGCGGCCTTTGGCAGCAGGTGTGTTGGCCCGGTCAGCAGTTTGTATCCAGCGTAGATCTCGTCCGCCGTCGCGCCGGCAATCACGAAGAACGACACACGGTCGCCCGCCTCTGACGTCCACTTGGTCCGTTCGTTGAATCCCGTCTCAATCGTGGTTCTTGAAGGGTTATCCCACAGAAGACCATAGCCCTTGTTCGTCACCAGGAACGGCACACACGTACTGGGCGCAGCAGGGGCCAGGTAGTCGTTCCAGCAGCGAACCGTGTGGCCGCGATGGTCGAGGAATCCCTCCTGGTTCTCGCCCAGGCCGTAGTAATGCTCATCGTCGGGCGCGGCAAATGTGGCGCCCACGGTGTAGAACTCCGCATCGCCGGGCCGCCGGTCGCGAAGTATGGCAGCAGTGCCCTCTTTGACGTTCGGCTCGTCCTGCGCCCAGCCTTTGAGTTCAAGCAGTGTCTTGCCTTCTGGAGTGCGCAGGGTAATGTGCGTCCCCGGCGTGGAGCCATTGAAGAACTTGGCAATGTCCGCTTGCGTGCGCAACATGGGCTCGGTTCTCGGCATATCCTTGTCCACCGTAACCACCACGCGCGATGAGCTGTAGACATTGGCCTTCGCCGTCTCAGAGGCGCTCCAGCCCGTTGTCGCGGGAGTCCCGATAATTCCGTAGCCGGGTCCGGCAAGTGCCGGCCCGCTCTTCAGGCTGAGCGTAACGCGCAGTATGTTGTCGGCATACGGTTCGAGCACAATCGTCTCGCCCTTGCGATCCAGTTCAAGCCGCTGGCCTTGATCCTGGGCAAACGCCAAGCCTGAAAAACTCATCGATCCCGAAAGGGCGACAGAAACAGCCGCTGCCAACAGAGAAAACCTTTTCATTTGTAACCTCATGTACACCCACACTCACTCGCACAGACACTGGCCCTGGCCCTCAAAGCCGCCGCGCACTTGAGTCTAAACGATTCCTGGCCGCTCTCGCGCATCGCGCTACCATGAAGCGTGGCTCAACGCAAAATTCCCTGGCAATCCAAATTGATTCTGCTGCTGGTCGTCCCATTTGCCGCGGCCTACACGCTGCTCCAGGCCCACTTTTGGGCATCGCGGGTTCCAGCGGTCGCCATCTGGACCCTCGGCCTCAGCCTGATTCTCGGCATCGTCGTGCTTTGGCTCCGAGCAGCCACACCCGCAGCCGCTTTCGTTGGCGTAGTCATCACCGCCAGCCTCGTGTTCTCCACCGTCACCGTTCCCTACCTGCCCTGGCATACCGCGCTCGTTCCCACGCTCGGCGTCTCGCTCCTCGCGTTCGTCGCCACGCGCTTCGGCCGCAAGAAGAAAGAACAATTGGGAACAGCCGAGAAGCGCGATGGCCGGGCCGCGTCGCAGGTCGCCGCCAACCTCGGTATCGCTATGCTCGTCTCGAATGACTTCGTCCAACCGGCCCTTGCTAACGCCGGCCTCGCCGTTCGCCTCGCTGCAACGCCTGGAATCTTCTTCGTCGCGGGCCTTGCCGCCCTCGCCGAAGCCGCCGCCGATACCGTCTCTTCCGAAATCGGCCAGGTTCTTGGCGTCCGCCCGCGCATGATCACCACCTTGCGCTTCGCGGATCCTGGAACCGACGGCGCTATCAGCCTCACAGGCACTTTCGCCGGCATCGCTGCCGCTGCCGTGATCGCCGGTGCGGGCGCGTGGGCCGTTGGAGGTGGGTTGGCCTCCTTCTCAATCTCCTGCGCCGGAGCCGTCTTCGGTCTCCTATTCGACAGCCTTCTCGGAGCAACGCTCGAGCGGCGCGGCTGGCTCAACAACGACGCAGTGAACTTCCTCTCCACCGCCAGCGCGGCTGCCTTTGCGCTCGCTCTGTTGGCGGCCTTGCCGGAGAATCTACTGCACTAGCGTAACCCCCCTAGTGCAAATGGAGCCGCCACAGCGTGTAACTCAGAATCTCGTGAGCAATTCTCTCAAACTCCTGCGAGCCGCCTTCCACCACCACCCGCGGCCGCGGCGAAGTGAGCACATTCAATCCGTCCGCCGCGCAAATCTCGTGAATCCGGAACAGGTGAGTTCCGTCGCTCACAATCACCAGCCTGCGCAGACCATTGGCGCGCGCAATCACCGCAATGCGCCGCGCCGACTCCTCAGTGTTGCGGCTCTCCGTCTCCGCGATGATCGCTTCTTCGGGCACGCCCATGCCCTTCAGATACTGTTCGCCGACAGCGCCCTCGGTGTAATCGTCGCCCCCGGCCCCTCCCAGAGTAATAATCAGCGGAGCAATCTCGCGATGGTAGAGAGAGAGCGCGTGGTCCAGTCGCGCGCGGTAAACCGGCGACGGCCGCCCGTCGTACTCCGCCGCGCCGAAGACTCCAATCGCATCAGACGGCGCAGCCTGGTCCTCACTCGCGTAATCCTCAATCTGTGCGTAGACCCACCAGCACCATCCGCACGCGCCCACCACAAGAAGAAGAATCAGCAGCAGCACGGCACGAATCGCCCGTTGCGAACCCGCCCGTTCGCGAGGCCGCCCTCGCAACCTCGGCCGATTCTTTCTCTCCTTCTTAGGAGCGGTCCGCCTCATGCGCACCTTCTTTGGCTCAATTGCTTGTCGCGGCTTTCTAACGCTGCAAGACCATCACAATCTCATGCGTCGGGATAGCGCCCTCACGCAGAATCTCCCAGCGGCCGGGCCCGAGCGATAGGTCGACGATGGTGGTTGGAAGCGATCGAGCCGTCGGGCCGCCGTCGACAATCAGCGGAATGCGGTCGCCAATCTGGTCGCGGACACATGCGGCGTGTGTACACTCCGTAGCGCCCTGAAGGTTGGCCGAAGTTGCGGTAATGGGCAGCCCGAAGCGCTCCACCACGGCCCGCGGAATCGCCGCGTCCGGCACACGCAGGGCCACATTCCCTGTGTTAGCAGTGGACCGCAACGGCAGCTTGGTGCCCGCCCTCACAATCACCGTCAACGGTCCCGGCCAGAACTTATCGGCCAGCTTGTCAAGCAACGGATCGGTATCGCGCGCCAGCGTATACGCCTGCGCCAGCCCAGAAATCAGCAGTGAAAGCGGCTTGTGCTTCTGGCGGCTTTTGATCTGGTAGATGCTCTCAACCGCGTGCAGGTTGACGGGATCCACAGCAAGCCCGTAGAAAGTATCCGTCGGGATGGCGATCACATCGCCTTTGCGCAGGCAGGAGACGATATAGTCAATCCGATCAGCCTGTGGTTCATCGGGATGGACGCGCAATATCTCCGCGGACAAGAAGGTCTACCTCAGTTCCCGGGAACAATTAGGCCACAAAGACGGAAACTATCACAGCCCGCATCGGCGGGCAAGTTAACCGGGTTTTCCCGTGCCTTCGCGGTCAACAATCAGAATAGAATCGCCTTAGCGACTCTTGGGTTCGCTCACGATGCCTGTCCGCATTGTACATAGCAAGCAGAATGCGCGTTTGAAAGAACTGCGCCGTGCCTATGCTCGGCCAGGCCGGGACCCGCACGGACTGATTGCGATCGAAGGACCAAATCTGCTGGAAGAGGCGGTCCGCAGCGGCCTGCGGCCTGCGTGTGTCTTTGTTCGAGCGGGCGACGAAGGGGCGGCGGTCTCGATCAAAGACCCGAACGCCGATGACATCGAAGTCTTGATTGTCCCCGCCCCGGTATTTGATTCGATCGTCCAAACCGAATCGCCTCAGCCCGTGGCCGCGCTGGTGCCGATGCCGTCCTGGTCCTGGGATGATCTCCTGAGCCCTCGCGGCGCGACCGCTCCCCTCTTTCTCGTCCTCGCCGGCCTGCAAGACCCCGGCAACCTCGGCACTATCCTTCGTTCGGCCGAGGCCTTCGGCGCAACCGGCGTGGTGAGCCTGCCCGGAACCGTCAGCCCCTGGAATCCAAAAGCAATCCGCGCCTCCGCCGGAAGCGTCTTCCGGCTTCCCATATTGGAGGCCAGCGAACGGACCTCGATTGAAAGGCTGTGGGAAGCCGGGGTGAAAACCTGGACCACCACGATGCGGGGTGCGCAGCCGGCCGATTCAGTGGATTTGGCGGGGCCGGTGGCGTTCATCATCGGCAACGAAGGCAACGGTGTCCCATTTGACCTGGTTAGGAAGGCCGACGGTGCGCTCACGATTCCCTGCCCTGGCCCGGTGGAGAGCCTCAATGCAGCAGTCGCGGCCAGCATCCTTCTCTACGAGGCCGCTCGACAGCGATCTTTTGGCAGCGGTGGGCCACTTGCACACCGGCGAGGCGCGCGATGAGCCTCTTTGACGGCCAACCCGACGGCCTCGCGGCCTCCAAAGGCGTCCCTCTCGCAGCGCAGCCGCTCGCCGAGCGCATGCGTCCCCGCACCCTTGCCGAGTACAGCGGCCAGGAGCATCTGCTCGGCCCCGGCAAGCCCCTCCGAGTCCAGATCGAGCGCGACGACCTCAAATCGTCCGGAACAGGCTCGATGATCCTTTGGGGCCCTCCCGGCTCCGGCAAAACCACCCTCGCCAAGATCATCGCCGAAACCACGCAGGCGAACTTCGTCGAATTCTCCGCCGTCATGAGCGGAATCAAGGAGATCAAGCAGGTGATGGCCGCCGCCGCGCAGGCCGCCGAGATGCACTCCCGCACCATCCTCTTCGTCGACGAAATTCACCGCTTCAACAAGGCACAGCAGGACGCTTTCCTGCCCTACGTCGAGCGCGGCACCATTCGCCTCATCGGCGCAACCACTGAGAACCCATCCTTCGAGATCATCTCCGCGCTGCTCTCGCGCTGCCGCGTCTACGTCCTCCATCCGCTCAGCGAAGAGCACATCGGCCAGCTTCTCCAGCGCGCGCTTGCGGATACAGACCGCGGCCTCGGCGCCCTCAACCTCACCGCCGACGACGATGCCCTCGCGCTCATTGCCAGCTACTCCAGCGGCGACTGCCGCGCCGCCTACAACACTCTCGAAGTCGCCGCGCAACTGGCCGCCGCAGCGAATGTCACGCGCATCGACACAGCCCTCGCCACCGAAGCCGTCCAGCAGCGCGTCCTCATGTACGACAAGAACGGCGAAGAGCACTACAACCTCATCTCCGCGCTCCACAAGAGCGTGCGCAACTCCGACCCCGACGCCGCTCTTTATTGGCTCGCCCGAATGTTCGCCGCCGGCGAAGACCCGCTCTACCTCGCCCGCCGCGTCGTCCGCATGGCCGTCGAAGACATCGGCCTCGCCGCACCCGAAGCCCTCAACCTCTGCCTCTCCGCCAAGGAGGCCATCGACTTTCTCGGCTCACCCGAAGGCGATCTCGCACTCGCCGAAGCGGTCGTCTATCTCTGCCTCGCGCCCAAGTCGAACTCCGTCTACACGGCCTACGGCGCAGTCCAGGCTGAGATCGAGCACACCCGCCAGGAACCTGTGCCCCTGCATCTCCGCAACGCGCCCACGCGCTTAATGAAAGAGCTTGAATACGGCAAGGGCTACGTATACGCCCACGACGAAGAGGGAAAGGTCGCCGACATGGACTGCCTGCCCGACTCGCTGCGTGGCCGCAGTTACTACAAGCCCACTCAAGAGGGCCGCGAAAAACTTCTCGCGCAGCGCATGGAAGAGATTCGCCGCATCCGCACCGGCAAACATTCGCAATGATTTGCTTGCTACAAGTCCCGCCGCCCGCCCTTCAATTCGTTTCCGGATACTTCACCCCGCAGCCGTAAGGCCGCGTGTACGGCATCGCTACCGGCTTGCCCGCCATCGCCTCTGTCAGCGCTTCAGAAACGTAATTCCGCGCGCCGCGAACATCCCCAGGGTCGGTCGTAGGCCGGTCGTCAATCGCGCCGTCGTAGATCACCTTGCCCGTAGGATCGATCACGACCATCTGCGGCGTGGTCTTCGCGCTGTAAAGCCGCCCCAGCTCGCCCTCCCGATCCATCAACACGGCCGTCGGTGCCGCGTGCACGTTCTCGAGGTACGCGTTCTCCTCACTCGATGTGAGGTAGCCCTGTTGCCCGGGCGCCGACGAGATCACCGTGAACCACACGACGCCCTTCGCGGTCCACTCCTTCTGCAAGGCCTGCATGTTGCCTGACACATAGTGCTTCCTGGTGAACGGGCCGCCCTGGTTGTGCCACTCCAGCACCACATACTTGCCGCGATTCTGCGCCAGGGATTCGGTTTGGCCGTGCGAGTCGGCCGCGGTGAAGGCCGGGGCCGCCGCACCCACCCGCACCTCCTGCGCGTCAGTAGAGATAGATAGCAGAACGGCTCCAAGAACCGCGAATCCCAATAGACCAATGCTGAGTTTCATGGCAGCGAACCTCCAAATGGAAGTCGGTCGATCGCCCGATGGGCGTTCCGCGGGCTCACTCTCGATTGGACGCGGACGCGTCTTCCTGGGTTGCAGCCTTGGGCAGCTTCGCCAGCGCATCCGTGACAATTCCCGGCGTCAGCACCTCAGGCAGCAACTCCGGATCAGCCTGACCCGGCGTGTACAGGACATACGTAGGAACGCCACTTCGACCGAGTCCCTCAAGCGCGTGCGTAATTGCCTCGTCATGCCGCGTCCAATCGGCCTTCAGCAGCACCACTCCGTGCTCTCGAAACGCCTCCATCACCTCTGGCCTCGTTAGTGCCACGCGCTCATTCACCTGGCAGCTCAGGCACCACTTCGCCGTGAAGTCGACAAACACCGGCCGCCCTTCGGCCAAATAGCCGCTCACCGCATCGGATGACCACGGCTCCCAGCCGTCCGCGCTCGCAGTTCCGGCATTGCCCCCGCCCGGCCTGCCCGCCGAACTAGTCGCCGTCTCCGTCGCCGAAGCCAGCCGCTCGCCGAAGAATCCAAGCCCGACCACCCCTACCAAAACCAGCCCAGCCACAGCGCTCGCCCACCGCTTCAACGGCCATCTTCCCAGGAACCATCCCGCAATCGCCAGCAACAAAAAGCTCGCCAGCAATATCGCCAGCAGCCCCGCGCCGTAGGCCTCCGCCAGCACCCACGCCAGCCAGATCACCGTGCCAAAGATGGGCACGGCCACTGCTTGCTTCAGCACGTCCATCCATGCGCCGGGCTTGGGCAGCAGGCGCGCCCACGCCGGATGCAGTGTGAGTGCCACATAGGGCGCAGCGAGCCCAAGCGCCAGTGTGGTAAACACCGCAAAACTCACCACTGCGCTCTGCGACAGAGCGTAGCCAATCGCTGCTCCCATCAGCGGCGCCGTGCAGGGCGTGGCCACCACCACAGCCAGTACGCCCGTAAAGAAACTCCCCGCGTAGCCCTGTTTCGCCGCCAGCGACCCGCCCGCGCTCGTCAGCGTCAGCCCGATCTCAAACTGTCCCGCCAGCGAAAGCCCAAGGAAGAACAGCAACCCCGCCATCAGCATCAGCACCACAGGCGACTGAAACTGGAACCCCCACCCGATCGTGCTCCCCGCGGCCTTGAGCGCAAGCAGCGTCCCCACCAGCACCCAGAACGAGGCAAGAATTCCGGCGGCATAGACTAGACCATGGGTGCGCAACCGGTGCAACTCCTTGTGCCCTGTGTGCACCAGCGATAACCCTTTCAGGAAAAGTACCGGAAACACGCACGGCATCAGGTTCAGCAGCAGCCCACCCACAAATGCGAGCCCAAGCGCCTCCAACAGGCCGGTTTTCTTCTGTGCACTGCTGCCAGAAGTTGAAGCAACACTTGAAGCCGCCGAGGGAGCCGAAGAAACCACTTCAGAAACAGCACTCGGCGTTGTGGAAGTTGCCGTAGGTGCAGCACTCGTTACAGGCACCGTAGCGAAAGGTGTCCCTGCCGCAGTATTCGACGATGTCGCAGCTCCCTGCTGCGCTACGGCGGTCCCAGGCGTTGCAGCCGCACTCGGAGCAGGGCTTCCAGGCGTCGTTGCAATCGCACCCGCTGCCCCGGCCCCCGGCAGCGCAACGATCTCGTACGCTCGTCTACCGGAAAGCTCGACAACTCCCCTCAATTGAGCGGGATTTGCCGTAAGATTCCCGTCTTTCTTGAGATCAAGCGTGAAGCCCTGCGCGCTCGCAGTGAACTTCTGCGGCGCTGGATTGTCCACCACATCCTGATCGGCAGGAAAGAAAGAAGCCTCGTTCTCTCGCTTCCCTGTATCGACGGAAAGACGAAAGCCCTCCTTTGTGGGCTGAAATGCCACCTTCACTCTTGCTGGTGGAGGTTTGGGAACACGGCCAATAAAGCGCTCGAAGAGCGCCCAATCGGAAGCCAATGAAACAGGCTTGCCTGGGTGATCGAGCAGATTTCGGCTTATCTCCAGTTCTGCTTTGCCCGGAATGCAGCTAGAACTGCACACCAGCCAATCGACCTTTGCATGAAGCACCGCCTGGCCTGGTTTCGCCGTCTGCGCCACGTTCAACGCGAAAGGAAACAGCACCTCGTCCTCGTAGCCATAGTCCATCAGAGGACCAAGTGGGAGCCGTTTCGGTGCTGGATATTGCAGCGGCCCAGCGGTAACGCCTTCTGGCAGCGTCCAATTGATGTGCGGCGGTTCGCCGGCGTCACCTGGATTCTTCCAGTAAACGTGCCAGCCGGGATCGATCTTGAAATAGAGCCCTGCTTCAGCCGCTTCACCACGGTTGAGAGCCTGGGGAACAACGACCAGCGCCACATGCACATGCGGCCGATCTGCCGAGCTGGAATCCGCGCGCGCGGGCACGCCCAACCAGCACAGCAAAATCAATCCGATAATGAACCGCACTCGACCCATGGCTAAAGAACGCAATCCCCTCTACCTTGGACTCAATTGCCTGTCCTTTGGATTTACCTGATAGTCCGATCGTCTTAGCAATTCGCCGAGGACCTGGGTGCCCCAGGTTCGCGAGACCGCCCCAGCGGTCGAGCTAACCTGGGATATCTACAGTCCTTTGAACTCTCATTCTCCATGCAACTCCGGTCTCGCCGCGTGCTCCCTGAAGATGCAATCGTCTTGCACACACTTCACCCCGGCCGCACGCGCCTTCGCCACCGCTTCGTCGTGAATCACCCCATCCTGCAGCCACAGGTAAGGAATCCCCAGCCGTATCACGTCGTCCACAATCGCCGGCACATACTGCGAAGCGCGAAACACATTCACCAGATCGATCCCCTTGCCGGACTCGGCTCGCGCCGCCGCATCGGCCGCATCCAGGTCCGGATGGCACTTCAGGCCGATCACCTCGCTGAGCGCAGGGTTCACTGGAACCACGCGATAGCCGTTCTCCTTCAGATACCTGCCAATGTTGTGGCTCGCGCGCCACGTCTTGTCGCTCATGCCCACCACGGCAATCGTCTGAGCCTCGCGCAGCATCTCGTCAATCAAAACCGAATCGTTGCTCATCCGCGAATTCCTCAGCCCCTTAGTCAAGCCGCCTGTTCACTGACCACTGACCACTGACCACTGTCCACTGCTCTTACACGTCCAGATCGTCGCCATCGCCACCCGTTGCCGTGCCGCGCCGCTTGGCCAGCAGATACCCACGCAAGAACGGCTCCAGGTACCCATCCAGCACCTTGTCTACGTCGCCCACTTCAACCTTCGTCCGATGGTCCTTTGCAATGCGATAGGGCTGCAACACATACGAGCGAATCTGCGAGCCGAAGTTGATGTCGAGCTTCGAGTCTTCGACCTTCTTCGTCGCCGCATGCTTCTTCGCCAGTTCGTACTCATAGAGCCGCGAGCGCAGCATCTTCATCGCCTTCTCGCGGTTCTTGTGCTGGCTGCGCTCGTTCTGGCACTGCACCACGATCCCCGTCGGCAAGTGCGTCATGCGCACGGCCGAATCCGTGGTATTCACATGCTGCCCGCCCTTGCCGCCGGAGCGATAGGTATCGATGCGCAGGTCTTCCAGCTTCACGTCCACCTGGATCGTATCGTCAATCTCAGGCGACACATACACCGACGCAAACGACGTGTGCCGCCGCTTGGCCGAGTCGAACGGAGAAATCCTAACCAGCCGATGCACACCGCTCTCTCCCGCCAGTTGCCCAAACGCATACTCGCCGATGATCGTAAACGTCGCCGACTTGATCCCGGCCTCGTCGCCGTCCTGGTAGTCGTTCATCTCTGTCTTGAAGCCTTGCTGCTCTGCCCAGCGCAGATACATGCGCATCAGCATCTCGGCCCAGTCCTGGCTCTCCGTTCCGCCCGCACCGGGATGTACCGTCACAATCGCATTCAGCGGATCGGTCTCGCCTTGCAGCATCGTCCGTGCTTCCAGCTCCTCGGCAAACACGGCGAGCTCTTTGATGCTCACTTCAAGCTCGGCCAGAATATCTTCGCCCTCGCGCCCCAGCTCGAAGTAGGCCTCAATGTCGCCAGTGCGGCGCACAAGTGCATCGTCGTCGGCCACAAGCTTTTCAAGGCGCTTGCGGTCGCGCATCAGCGGTTTGCCTGCTTCTTGGTTGCTCCACATGGCCGGATCGGCCAGCTTCGCTTCAATGTCGGCTAACTCACGACGGAGCCGTGCGGGGTCAAAGATACTCCCGCAGGTCGCGCACTTGGACGCGCACAGGGGCATAAGCGAATTCGAGATCGTTCAACGACATCGTTTTGCTCTTTCCTTTGACCTGACTTTTTTGAACTATCAAGCAGTTTCGATTTCCTACTTTAGAATAGCATCGCTTTTGAGGACATACTTTGTTCCCAGTTGCCCTCAACCCTACGACCTGACTCGGATATACATCCTGAGATTGGCCCGCAAAGCCCAGCCCACCCACACCATTGAAAACAGCACACAGGCCCACCCAAAAACGTCCCCATGCTCGGTATAGAACGTCACATCGTCGCGGAAACCAAACTCAGCAGGCAGCGCATCGGTCTGATGCCGCGGAATGCTCTGCCGCACCACTCCGTAGGGGTCGATCACGCACGTCACGCCGGTGTTGGTATCCCGCAAGATCCAGCGCCGATTCTCGATCGCCCGCATGCGCGCCATGTTCAGGTGCTGCCAGGCCGCGCTCGTGTCGCCATACCATCCGTCGTCGCTGATGTTCACCAGCACCTCAGCCCCGAGCTGCGCAAAATGCCTCACCTCGTCGGCAAACACGGCCTCATAACAAATAAAGACTCCGTAGCGATGCCCGCCCAAACGGAAGACCTTCCGCTCCGTGCCGCGCGTAAACTTTGACACTCGTCCGGTAAGTTTCCGCGCAAACGTGAGCAGATTTTCGAATGGAACGTACTCGCCAAACGGCACAAGGTGGATCTTGTCGTACCGTCCAACCTTTTCACCGTCCGCTCCGAAGACGATCGCAGAGTTGAAGTAGTCCCATTCGTTGTCTGGTTGATCGAGACTCCATCCAATGCCCCCGGTGATAATGGGAGCGTGAATGCTCTGTGCCATCTTGCGCAGAGAATCCAGAAAGCGCGGATCAGCTCTCGTCGAACGGCGCAGGCGACTCAGGCCACGCAATCAGCGCGGAATGCGCCTCGTACGGCAGGCAATCAACTTCGCCGCCTGGCGCGCCCGTGTCAGGAATCCCAGCGACGAAGCCCTCGCACTGCTCGCTCGCCAGCCTCTGAAACTCGGCAATGTGCTCTTCCCACTCGCCCGGCCCATTCCAACGGCTTTCATTGCCAACATCCAGGTTCGGCTGAATAAGCACAGCCGTCACTGTCGCCACGGGCCGTTCCGGGGGAATCGTCACACCAATCCCGCCGCAACACATGAGCACCACTCCCGCCACGCCCGAAATCTGCCGGTCGCTGAAGCGATGCACCTTCCGGCAATCCAGGAGAAGCCCCCCGGCGATGAGCGCGTTAGCCGCCACCAGCACAAAGCTGATTCCATATACCCCAGTCCACGGAGCAAGCTGATTTACCAGCGCGTTGTCCACCTGGGAATACCCCAACTGATCCCACGGCACACTGGTGAACCGTGCGGCCACCAGTTCCAGTGCCGTCCATAAAACCGGCGCGGCCGCCAGCGCAATTCGGGTATTCCCGCTCGCTCGCCGAACAAGCACCACGGCCCAACCAAAAACGCCCCAATACAACCCCAGTACAGCGCTATACCCGATAAGCAGCAGCGTCGGCGCCAACGGTGGCATGTCGCCGTACTTCATCATTGTGTTGCGTACCCAGTAACAGTTCCCCGCGTACCAAAGAAACCCGCACAGGTACCCAATCAGAAACGCCGTGCGCAGCGGCTTCTTCCCTCCAACGCACACCTGCGACAGCAGTGCTCCCAGCAGCGGAACAAGCCCAAACCAGGCAAAGATCGACCGCCAGGGCGGCATCGGCCCGGCCAGCGGAAACGGCAACTCCAGCAACACGGCCGAAAGCACCGCCGCTGCCCACAGCATCCAGGTCTTCTGCGTGAAAAGGGTCGCGCGCATACAGCGCCGAGTTTATCGCATTCCGGTGAATCGCCATGCATTACGGCGTTTTCCACGTTCGAACTTTCGCGTCCCCCGCAGATCCAAGTCCACCCGTCGCCGGAAAACGCGCTACAATCCGCGTATGGTCTACACACTTGGTACTTTTCGGAATGCATCTCCTGGAGATTGCCTTTTTTGCTGGCCTCGTCGGCTCATCCGTCGTGGTCCTCATCAGCTTTATCGAAGATGGCAAAGAGCTATTCGGCAAAGACGAATAATTAACGCCCTAATGGTCACCTAACGACCGCCTAAAGATACCGTTCATTTTGATTGACAGCCCATTCATCCAGACTTAAACTCACCGAAGGGCAGGCGGTGATTCGCCTTCTCCAATTTGGAACGCCGCTGAATCTTTCCCGGCACCCGCGCGAATGGCATCTTCCCGAACGACCGTAGCCCCTCCATCCAACCGCGTGCGGCTCATTGTGGCATCCTCCGTGATGCTCACGTTCATCTCCTTCTGGCGCGCTGCCTCCATCGTTCTCTGCGATCTGGGCTCTTCAGCCTTTTACGCCGGCGGCATCGCCGAAGAGGCCGTCGGCGCGGCCGCTCCCTGGTTCATCCTCGGCGTCATGCTCTTCAGCTTCGCCGTGCGCGCGGTCTACGTCGAGAGCTGTTCCATGTTCACCCGCGGCGGCGTCTACCGCGTCGTCAAAGAGGCCCTCGGCGGCACATTCGCCAAGCTCAGCGTCTCCGCGCTGATGTTCGATTACATCCTCACCGGCCCCATCTCCGGCGTATCCGCCGGACAATACATCACCGGCCTGCTGAACGAGCTGATGACCGTGGCCAACACCAGCCACTGGCTGCCGCCCGCCCTCGCTCTACGCCAACGGCACCCCCTTCCAGTTCAACATGAACTACACCTCGGCGGTTTTCGCCGCCGCGGTCACCATCTACTACTGGTGGGAGAACATCAAAGGCATCGAAGAGTCCAGCGAAAAAGCCATGAAGGTCATGCAGATCACCACCGTCATGGTGGTCATCCTGCTGGTCTGGGGCGTTTATTCCGTGCTCGTCAAGGGCGCCCATCTGCCTCCGCTGCCGATCGCCGCCAACCTGAGGTTCAGCCAGGACGCACTCGGCTTCCTCAAAGGGACGAGGTTCGTTCCGCTAGTGCTCGGCCTCTTCGGCATCCTGATGGCCTTCGGCCACTCCGTACTGGCCATGAGCGGCGAGGAAACCCTCGCCCAGGTCAACCGCGAAATCCAGCATCCCAAGCTCAAGAACCTCAAGCGCGCCGCCATCGTCATCGCCATCTACAGCCTGGTCTTCACCGGCGGCGCCACCCTGCTGGCCTCCATGCTCATCCCCGACAAGGGCGCGTGCACCTCTATCAGGACAACCTGATCGCCGGCCTCGCCATGTACATGGTCGGCCCCGCTCTTCTGGCGCATCGGCTTCCGCATCTTCGTCGTGCTCGTCGGCTTTCTCATCCTTTCCGGCGCCATCAACACCTCCATGATCGGCTCCACCGGCGTGCTGATGCGCGTCGCTGAAGACGGCGTCCTCACCGACTGGTTCCGCAAGCCGCACCACCGCTTCGGCACCAGCTATCGCATCATCAACCTCGTCTTCGGGCTGCAGATGTTCACCATCCTCGTCACCCGAGGCAACGTCATCATGCTCGGCGAGGCGTACGCTTTTGGCGTCATCTGGTCCTTCACCTTCAACAGCCTTGCCATGCTCGTGCTGCGCTGGAAGTACCACGGCGAACGCGGCTGGAAGGTTCCACCGAATTTCCGCATCGGCAAGACAGAGATTCCCATCGGCCTGGTCTCGGTCTTCCTGGTGCTCCTCACCACGGCCATCGTCAACCTGTTCACCAAGTCGGTGGCCACCGTCAGCGGCATCATTTTCGCCGCCGCCTTCTTCGTCATCTTCTCCGTCTCGGAGAAGCAAAACCAGAAGCAGCACGCCATCACCGCGCGGCAGATGAAAGACCACTTCCAGCTCGACCATCAGGACATAGTCAGCCGCGAATCGGCCGCCATCCGTCCCGGCGGCGTCATGGTCACCATGCGCGACGCCGCCAACCCCTTCGCGCTCAAATGGGCACTCTCCCGCACCAGCACCGACGAGCAGGATGTCGTCGTTATCAGCGTCCGCATGATGGGCGTCGGCGGACCCGAGTTTCTGGGCCCCGAGGAG
Source organism: uncultured Acidobacteriaceae bacterium (assembly GCA_963783065.1). Classification (GTDB taxonomy): domain Bacteria; phylum Acidobacteriota; class Terriglobia; order Terriglobales; family Acidobacteriaceae; genus Telmatobacter. The sequence continues at coordinate 813,191 of CAWAMG010000001.1, forward strand.
CAGATCTTCACCGAGCACGAGCAGATGGTCTTCACCAAGGCCGTTCTCCGTCGCCGAAAGCTTCGGCAAGAAGGTCTCTCTGCTCGTCGTGCCCGCCGGCGACGTATTTGCCGCTTTGGTGCAAAGCGCCAATTCCCTTGAAGTCGATTCCGTCGTCTCCGGTGTCTCCACCAAGATGACCGCCGAGGATCAGGCCTTTCACATGGGCCAGGCCTGGGAAGCCCTCCCCGAGCCCAAGCGGCAGTTCAACTTCTATGTGGTCGACGGCCAGGGCAGAATGAAGGTCTTCTACATCGGACCCCACGCGCCCAACCTGCGTCCCGACGACGTTCAGCTTAGTCCATCGCCTCTGGCTCAATATGCGCCGCGATCCCTGCCATGCAGGATCTGCACCACAGCGACATCATCACTTATGCGCTCACCCGGCTGGCCGGCCAATACGCCCGCGAAAAGCAGGAGATTCTCCGCGAGCTGCGCTGTTATCGCGCCAGCGAGTCTTCTGGTTCCCCTGCTCTCGGCGCGAAAGAGCTTCCGTCCGATCCGGCTCCCGCTGGCCGTGACAACGGGAGTGAAAGCCTCGCGCGAGTAACTACTCCCGCTGCGGGCACCAGTGTGCCGATGCGTTTTCCAATGCCTTCGTCCCAGGCAAGATCGCTGGACTCCGCAGGTGAGGAAAACCTGAAGACCCCAGCAATCCTGCGCGGGTCAAACCCTGCAGCTCCGCGCAATCTCCCAGGTTCGCCCTCCCCGTCTCCAGATAGAGTCTTCGGGCCGTCAACTCATTCGACGGAACTCTTCCCGTGGATTTTCACAGGCCTCTTCGGCATCCCAACCTATATCGATCCTGGGCTGAACAGATAAATCGCCATTGTTGCGCGAGGAAGATTCGGCAACGGTCGATTTGTTTTTTATTTGTAAAATAGTCTAGAGTTACGTATGTTGTTTCGCAGGAAAAGGGTTGACGCCGCGGGATCAACAACCTGGAATCGGCAATTACATCACGAATGGGCCCAAAGGGAGGTACCGTGGGAATTTCAGAGATAGTTGAACAGATTGATCGCGAGATAGCGCAATTACAGCATGTTCGCGCCTTGCTTGCAGGCAAGCCGGCATCACACCGAAGAAAGGAGCCCCGGTCTCTGCTCCAGATCAAAGCCCGGGAAGAGGAAGAAGAAACGGAACCTAACTCCGGAAGGCCGGAAGCGGATCGCGGAAGCCGTCAGGCGGCGCTGGGCCGAGCAAAAGAAGGCCGCAGGGCAAAAATAAAATTCCACCAGATAGGAAGATAGGCCGACCAATGAGTCGGCCTATCTTCGATTCATGAGACTCCGTCGCACTGCTTTTGTTTAGCTGTGAGGAAACATCTGTCCGCTTCCGTCTAGATAGATTCCCCAGGCGCAATTCGGACGACCTCCACATCCTTCCCGACAAGCGCAGCTAACTGCTCCGGCGTTACCTTTAGCGGTGGGAAGGTTCCAAAATGCAGCGGAAGAACCTTCTTTGATCCCAGCATCTTCACTGCAAGCGCGGCCTCTTTGGGCCCCATTGTGTAATGCCCGCCGATGGGAAGCATCGCCAGCTCGGGCTGATAGAGCTCGCCAATGAGCTTCATATCCGAGAATACCGCCGTATCTCCTGCGTGATAGACCACCGGCCCATCCTTGATGGTGAGCACGTATCCGGCGGCAACGCCCACATAGTGCGTTCCGTTTTCATCCTGCACGCCCGCTGAGTGCTTTGCCTCCACCATGGTCGCGGCTACGTCATCCAGTTGGACCGTGCCACCGAGATTCATGCCGATCGTGTTCGGCGCGCCCTTCTTCGCCACATAGTCGGCAAGCTCATAGATGGCCACAACAGTGGATCCAAGACGTTGAGCCACCGGCACCGCGTCGGACATATGATCCATGTGACCATGGGTGAGCAGGATGTAGTGGATCTTGGCTGGCAGCGCGAACCCCTTCGGGTACATCGGATTGTGCGCGATAAACGGATCAATCAGCAAATTGGTGCCCTTGGCGGTTTGCACAAGAACGGTCGAGTGGCCCAGCCAGGTAATTCTTGTTCCCTCAGATTTGCTCATACTGCCTCCATGCAGCCTTCGATGCGGAGACCCTCCAAACCGTCAGGGCCGTCTCTTCGACGAACACGCCGTCTCGACCGCTCGGTCCATTTGGCGACCCGTCGTTCGCAGATTCTCGATCTCTAGCGCGTCATGATGACTTCCGAAACACTGTCCTTGGCCAGAAACTGACGGTGACCTGACCATCCGGCAAACAATCGCTCGATACTTCGGTTGGTAAACGCTCGCTTGATGGGAAACTGCTGGGCGAGTTGCATCTCCACTTCGTCGGTGGGCGTCACATGGTATCGGCAGCGCAGAATCTCCTCACCCTGGGTGCGAGTGTGAAACAGCGCCAGCACCTGGCCACCCAGATTCATTGACGATCGGAAGTGATTCACCACCGGCTGCACAAAAGGCTCCGGCAGATAATCCAGTGCCGTCCACAGCAGCACTACGTCAAACATCCTGCCCGAGAAGTTCAGAGATTGTTCAAGAAGGCCCTCGACGTCCCATATGGGATTGCCTTCCTCATCTTCGCCCTTCTTCCAGTCGTTTGTGCACGCGTCGTAAACCAGGTCCGCCAGATACACGCTGTGTCCAAGGCTGGTCAGGTAGTTGATGTTCGATGGCGACGTATATCCTACGTCGACAATGCACAGCCCCGGCTCACTTTGCAGGCGCTTGCGCAACGCCGCCCATCCGCCGGAATGACGCGGATATTTGGGGCCGGAGAACCCAGGTATAGACCCGGGTGGGGGATTGTCCGGCTTCTTTTCGAACCAGCGGCTCAGCAATCTTGAATCCTCTTACCGGCGGCCCTTATCAGCGAGATGCAATGCGCAGGTCTCCTATCCAGGGACCGCCGCTCTAAATCACGCCGCCGGACTGAGACCCGCCGGAGCCCTCAGCCGGCCGCGCGACAGCCTGGGTAAGGTCTACCTTTCCGCGAAAAACTGCGTTGTCTTCCACGGCCAGCCGCAGCGCTCGAATATCGCCTTCCACCACGCAGCCGGCGCGCAGCTCCACGCGCCCGCTGGCTACCACGTTGCCCTGCACATGGCCCAGAATCAATACATCCTTCGCGGTCACGTCGGCCGCCACGTTGGCGGTGGGGCCGATGGTCAATCGGCTCTCTGTGAGGGTCAACGTACCCTCTACGCGCCCATCCACAATCAGGTCTTCACTGCCCTTCACTTCGCCGCAAATCACGACGCTTTTGCCGATGCGCGCTGGAGTCGTCTCCCCTGCCATGATTCTTTTTCCTTCCGGGAGCAAAAAGAAGCTCCTGCCCGAACTATACGCATGCGGGGCGCATTGCATCAATCGGCCAAACTCGCCCCAACCTCGCCAGAGTGTCTTCCGTCTAACCTTTATCGGAAAACCCAACGAATCGAGAGTGACCTCTTGCCCGTTAAACTAGAGGCTGTGCATGGCAGGTTCAAGATCCTCACCCGCTCTCCCCTGGCTCGTCAGGCCTTGGCCCTTCTCACCCCGACTTTTGTCGCTGTGTTCTTCCTGCCCCTGGTCTTCTTGCCAGGCTCGGCGCTCTCCGCTGCTCGCTCCGCCGGCCAGGCCCCCGCACCCGCGCTTTCTCCAGCCCAAGCCCAGGCTTTGGTCCAGCGTGCCCTTGCCACTGAATCCCATGCGGCCCAGGACCTGAGCCACGTCGGCCATCCCATGCGCTACCGCCTGCGCAAGACCAGCCCCAACCTCACCTCCACCAAGGAGATCGTTGAGACCAGGGACGGCGACGTGGCCCGCCTCATCTCCATCAACGACCAGCCCCTGAGCCAAGCCGACGAGCAAAAGGAGCAGGCTCGCCTGCAATCGCTGCTCGACAATCCAGGCCTCCAGCAGCACCGCAAACAAAGTGAAGGCAGCGACACAGAGCGGGCTCTGAAAGTCTTGCGCGTGCTGCCCTCGGCATTTCTTTATCAGTTCGCGGGCACCATCTCAACCCCCAACGGAATTCCAGGCGGAACGCCCAACGGAACGGTGGCGAGATTCACCTTCAAACCCAATCCGCATTTCGATCCACCGGACACGGAGACGGGCGTGCTCACCGCCATGGCTGGAGAGATCTGGGTCGATCCCGTCGAGGAGCGGGTGGTGCGCCTGGCCGGCAGCCTGCAACAGGACAAGCTGCTCTACTGGGGCCTCGGCGAATTGGACAAGGGAGGCTCGATCGAGATCGCACAGGCCGATGTCGGCGGCCTCCAGTGGCGGATTGTGCACCTGAAGTTGAAGATGAATATCCGCGAGCTCATCAAGATCAAGCCCTCTGACTCCGTGCAGGAATACTCTGATTTTGCGCCGGTCCCCGCCAATTTGAATTACAAGGACGCAATTCAACTGCTGCGCTCCAACTCCTGGCCCGCCGCACAGGGCACCCATTAGACATTCCAGGCCCATACGCAGAACGGCCCCGCCCAAAGGCGAGGCCGCGTCCGTTTTCCCTGAAGCCTGAACTACTTCACCTTGACCAGGATGATGACCAGGGTGAACAGGGTAAGAGATTCGATAAGCGCCAGGCCGAGGACCAGGAAGATCATCAGTCCGCCGCGAGCGCCCGGGTTGCGCGCCAGAGCCTCGCAAGCCGAAGCAGTGGCCTTGCCCTGGCCCAGTCCGCAAAGGCCTGCGGCCAGCGCCATGCCGATGCCTGCGCCGATCGGCACAAGGTTGATCGCGGCCGAGCCGCCATCCGCGAACGCTGGAACGGCAAAGCAAAGCACCGCCAGCATCATGAACAGGTATTGAAGTTTCCGCATTGTTCTCCTGCCTCCTTTGAATTGGCCGCCAGTGGGTGGTTGAGGCTCACCGTGCTGGCCCCCTCACACTTGCGGCCTATCGTTGATCCGGAGCGGAAGCGCTCTCCGGCGAATTCTTTTCTCGTCCCGTCTCGTTCTCGACTGGGACGAGCGAATCGAAACCTAGCGCTCATGTTCGGGTGCCCCAGGTCCCTCGCCATTGGGGACCTGGGAGACCACTAAACTATGCGCCCACCGAACTCCGACGTGAAGACCAAACTCAATGCTCGTGCGTCGTCGCCAGCGAGATGTAAATCATCGTCAGCAGCATGAAGACGAACGCCTGAATTATGGATACAAACGCGTGCAGCCCCAGGAAAATCGCCGGAACGCCCACGGGGATCAGCGAGAAGAAGCCCAGCGTCACCATATCGCTGGCATACATGTTGGCGTAAAGGCGAATGGTGAGCGACATGATGCGCGCAAAGTGCGACACCAGCTCGATCGGCAGCAACAGCCACGCCATCCACCACAGTGGCCCTGCAAAGTGCTTGAGGTAGCCGATGAACCCTTGCGCGCGGAAGCCCTGGTAGTTGTAGTAAATGAACGTCGGCAACGCCAGGCCCAGCGGCACCCACGGCGACACGGTCGGCGGCGGAACCCCGGGAATCAGCCCGATCAAATTGTTGAGAAGCACAAACAAGAAGATGCATGTCAAGAACGCCTGGTACTTCTCATAGCCATGGCCGATGATCTGCTCACCCAGGCCGCCGGTGAACTCGCCGACCATCTCAGCCACCTGCTGCGCGGGATTGGGCCTTTCCACCGAGAGCGTCATCCGGACGAAGAGGAAGAAAGCAATCATCCCTCCCACCACCAGAAGCTCCAGCGAAAGCGCACCGTTCACGCCGGTGGCCTTCTCCGCGGCATCGCTCGCGCTCAGGCCCACAATTGACCGGAAGGCGCTCGTCTCGATGCCACCAAGTGTCTGGTCGAGGAAGTGCGTCAAAAAGAAGGATCCATGCATGAAGGCTTAAGTTCTTTCCGTTTCAGGTCCCTGCCCAGCTCAAACCTGCCGTTGAAATCGGCCCCGCCCAAAACGCCCGACCATCTCAGTCCAGCAGCAGGCGAATCGCCTGCCACAAGATTGCCAAGGCCGCCAGTCCCAGGCCGCACAGGAGAGCCACAACTGAGCCCTTGAAACACCTTAGGCTACCATAAATGGCCCCCGCATACAGCGTGAGGCGCAGCACAAAGAGCACCACCACGCCCGGTGCGTTCCGAGGAATTCTATTCTGGTCCAAAGCGGCACTGATCACCTTCGCCAGCCGCTGCCATTCCAGAATGCTCGCCCCGGAAATGATCGTTCCCGTCAGCAGCATCGCCGCATCTCGCCAGCCTGCGCCAATCCAAACCGCAACGGCCCCCAGCGCCCCCACAATCAGCGTATTGCGCAAGGCCTTCCCCAAAAGCTCCTGCGCCGCCTGGTCGCCCAGGTCAAACATCTGTTGAGCCTTTTCCGTCATGCGCTGCGGCTCTCGCTGTCGTCCCTCTTTTCGGCGCTAGCAGCCGCGTCCGGCCCCTTTACCCCATCCGGCTTGGTATCCTTCTCGGCGGCCAGCGCCATCCGAATCACGAATACCAACCCCGAGACGCACCCCAGGACCACCCCGGCAATCGTCATCCACGACTGATGAAGCCAGCGATCTGCCCACGCGCCAAGCACCCACCCGATCACCAGCGCGCACGGCAGCACAAAGGCGATCTGCAGCATCTTTTCCGCCTGCACGTAGAGCTTGAAGCCGCTTGGCTGCTTCCGCCCGCCGTGCATCTCGCCACGCATGTTCTCCGGAATGGGACGATTGAAGGCCATCCATTCGTGGTTATACACGATGGATGCCCCTGACTGCAGACGCTGTCGGCCGCGTGTGCGCAGCCCAACCTGTCCCGCCCTATTTGTCGGTCTTCCAGGTCGCCAGCTTCCAGGCTTTTACCCGGTACTTGCCCTCATTCTCACTCAACGGCGCGAGGCCGAAAGTAACAACGCCCCCACCGTTTCCGCCGCCGACCATCCCGAACCGCGCCTCGTAGTAGTAAACCTTCCCTGCCTCGGCGGTGAAGCTTTGCATGTCGATGAAATCTTTCGCTACTCCTGGCATAACCCCTTGCGCACTCACGCAAACATTCTGTTCCCCAGGGGACACATCCACGGTGAAGTACGAATTGCCTTTGTTCGCGCCCACCCACGCTCCGTTCACGCCGAAGCGGATCACCGGAAACCTCGCCATCGGCCCCTCGAAAGGAACGCTGCCGACTAAGACGATCTGCACCTTCCCATCCGCGGGAACACCCGGAGGTGGCTGATCCTTCTCTGCCTTCACATCGAATTTCACACTGTCGCTGCCGCATGAATCCGGCAGAACAGCTTTTGGCCGACCTTGCGCCGCTGGGGCTAGCGCCGCACAGATGAGGAACACAATCAATTTGATTTTCATTCCAACCATCCTAAACGGCAGGCGAGTGCCGAGGTCAACGACTTTAATGCCCCCCTCGCCACTCGGTTAGAATTTACGCGCCCCGTAAGGGCACTTTGAACCTTCCCACCGAGCCCTCCGCGCCGCCATCACCCGGGCGATATACTGACTGTTGCCCCTTGCAGCTAATCCAAAGGAATCCCCGTGTTCGAATCAGAGTTTGAGAAGGGTCTCTTCGAGCTGCGCCGCGGCAAGCTCGAAGAGATTGCCCGCCTGGGCTATCCCGTCTATCCCAACCGCTTCCCCTCTGCGCAAGATGAAACAGCAAGCACCATCCCCGAAGTCCGCGCCAAATGGGATGGCACTACCGCAGAAGAACTCCAAGAGGTAAAACCGCCCCCGGCGGCGGCGGTCGCTGGCCGCATCATGGCCATCCGCGCCCAGGGCAAGGCCGGCTTCGCCACGCTCCAGCAGGACGGCCAGCGGCTGCAAATCTATGTCCGCCTCGACGCCGTCGGCGAAGACGGCTTTGCTCTCTACAAGCTCCTCGACCTCGGCGACCACATCGGCGTCGCCGGCTATCTATTCCGCACCCGCACTGGCGAGCTCACTATCCACGTCGAGCGCATCACCTTCCTCTCCAAGGCCATGCTCGCCATGCCCGAGAAGTTCCACGGCCTCGCCGACGTCGAGCTTCGCTATCGCCAGCGCTATGTCGACCTCTTCTCCAACCTCGACGCCCGCGAAGTCTTCGTCAAGCGTGCCAAAGCGCTGAAGGCCCTCCGCAAGTTCTTCGACGACCGCGGCTATCTTGAAGTCGAAACACCGATGATGCAGCAGGTCGCCGGTGGCGCAGCAGCGCGCCCATTCACCACCCATCACAACGCGCTCGACATGGATCTCTTTCTGCGCATCGCGCCCGAGCTCTATCTCAAGCGCCTCGTCGTCGGCGGCCTCGATCGTGTCTACGAAATCAATCGCAACTTCCGCAACGAGGGCGTCAGCACCCAGCACAACCCCGAGTTCACCATGCTCGAGTTCTACCAGGCCTACGCCAACTACCACGACCTGATGCAGATCACCGAAGAGCTAATCGCCTTCGTCGCGCAAGAAGTGAACGGCACCACGATCCTGCCGTCCGGCGAGATGGACGAAGACGGCAATTCGATTCCAAGGCTCGATCCCTCAGGCAATCCAATTGACCTCGGCAAGTGGACGCGGCTGACCATGCTGGAGGCGATCATCAAGTGGTGGCCGGAAGAATCTGGCGCAAAGTCTACGCCCGCTCACCTCTGTTCTGTTGAATCGCTTCGCGAACGCTTAGCAAGTTCCTTAACCGAATTGCGCGACTACCTAGGTTGGGGAGATGCACCACGGGAAGACGACGGGGAGATTCAAGGCGCCGCTGAAACGCCGGAAGATGACGCCAATCCTGAACTGCTTGATATGAAGTCCGAAAATGCGCTACGAACCAAGATACTTATCGCCGCCCATTTCGGATTTGAGGGAGCATTGCGGGAGATCGACGGCGGAGCGCCCCTCGGCAAAATCATCTACCACCTCTTCGAAGCCCTCGTCGAGCCCAACCTCATCCAGCCCACCATCATCTACGACTACCCAACCGTCGTCTCCCCGCTCTCCAAGCAGAAGCCCGACGATCCCGACCACGTCGAGCGCTTCGAGTTCTTCGCCGGCGGCTTCGAGCTCGGCAACGCCTTCAGCGAGCTCAACGATCCGGTCGAGCAGGAAAAGCGTTTCCGCGACCAACTGGCCGAGCGCGACCGAGGCGACGACGAAGCTCATCAGATGGATGAAGACTACGTCCGCGCCCTCGCCTACGGACTGCCCCCCACCGGCGGCGAAGGCCTCGGCGTCGACCGCCTCGTCATGCTCCTAACCGGCTCCAAATCCATCCGCGACGTGATTCTGTTTCCGTTGATGAGAAGCAGGGACCAGGGGACCGAGGGACCGAGGGACAAAGGCACAAGCACGAGTTAGGAGCCTAAATGGGACAATCCTTCAAAGATCTTCTCGTGTGGCATCACGCCATCGAGCTAACAACCGAAGTCTATAAGCTCACGGCAAACTTCCCTGCCGCAGAGAAGTTCGGGCTCACCAACCAGATGCGCAGGGCCGCGGTCTCGATTGCAAGCAACACTGCCGAAGGCTATGGTCGCGCACCCCAAGCGAATACGTTCAATTCGTTGGCCACGCACGCGGCTCATGCTCCGAACTCGAGACACAACTCGTCATCGCAAGAAAGCTCGGCTTTGGCACTGCGCCAGACCTCGAATCCTCAGAAGCCATGTGCCATGATGGAAGTCGACTGCTCAGCGCGCTAATGAACTCCCTTCGCGCCAAGCATGCGGCGCCATAGTGCCGTAGTCCCCATCGTCTTGGTCCCTCGGTCCCCTGGTCCCATGGTCCCCACTTTCTCAGGAGCGCCATTTGAATATTCTCTTCGTCGGCGACATCTTCGGCAGCGCGGGACGCAAAATTGTGCGCGAGCATCTCGGCCATCTCCGCGAAGCCCACAACGTCGAGCTTCTCGTCATCAACGCTGAAAACGCCGCCGGCGGCTTCGGCGTCACGCCGCAGATCGCCGAAGACCTCTTCGACCTGGGCGCGGACGTGCTCACCACCGGCAACCACGTCTGGGACAAGCGCGAGCTCATCGACTACATGACCTCCGTCCCCGAGTCCAGCCACGAGCGCCCCCGCCGAGTTTTGCGCCCCATCAACTACCAGCGCGGCGTGCCCGGCTACGGCGTCTACGAGGGCGTCACCTCGAGCGGCGTCCCCTACGCGGTAGCCAACCTGGCCGGCCGCGTGTTCATGAACTCCACCAACGATCCATTCGAGGCCGCCGACACACTCGTTGCCGGCATCGCCTCCCGCTCCGGTGCGAAGGTGATCCTCGTCGACTTTCACGCCGAGGCCACCAGTGAGAAGGTTGCCATGGGCTGGCATCTCGACGGTCGCGTCACCGCGGTCCTCGGTACGCACACCCATGTGCCCACTGCCGATGAGCGCGTCCTTCCCGGCGGCACAGCCTACCAAACCGACGTGGGCATGAGCGGCCCATACGATGGAGTGATCGGTGTCGAGCGCGACCTCGTGCTGCACAAGTTCCGCACCGGCATGCCCGGCAAATTCGAAGCCGCCAAAGGAAATCCAAAGATGTGCGCCGCGCTCATCGCATGCGACCCGCATACCGGCCGCGCCTCCGCCATCCAGCGCATCATGCTCGGCGAATAGGCCCCTCGCGCTAGGTCCCGCCCTTACTGCCTCGCCCTTCCCTTTTCGTCCACTGGCGCAGGATTCAACTTGTGCACCGTCACCAGTCCCGCCGGAGCATGGCGCGCCTTCAACAAGGTTCCTTTCTTGTCGAAGATCATCGTCCAATCCATCGGTCGTGCCAAAGCCGCCACATCCACGAAATCGATCGTTGCTGCGCCATCTACCTCGACCTCGAGCGTTGCCGGCGGCGCGGCTTCAGCCTTCGCGCTCTCGTCCGCGCCCGGCAGATGTGCTGCCTGTGGATGACCGCCGGCCAGCGCCGCATAGCAGAGCGCCGTTCCCAACCAGTCCGGAGCATCCTCGCCCGCCGCACGCTCCTCCGCCCGAATGTGATTGAACGCAGAAATCGTCAGCGCGTTGATCGGCGCAGGAGAAAACAGCGAGTACCCGCGCATCTGAATGGGGATAATTCGCACCCGCCCCTCGCCTCCGCGCGGCACCGATGCCGAGAACAGGCTCACGTCGCCCACGCCGTTGTTGCGCGTGTACTGCAGAAACAGATGATTGGGCAGAGCGGGGCAAACGACCTGCCTGTAGGTCCACTTTCCCTGGTCGTACCCCAGCCCCATGAACCCGGCCTTCTCGCCGATTGCGGCCTCCGCATTTGCCGCTTCCGCGCGGTCCTGCGCCGTCATCTCTTCCCCTGATCGGAACCAGACCCGATCCGTCGTCCCAGCCTTTACCGGATCCGTCGCAAACAGCATTGTCCGTTCAGGTGCTGTGATCGGCTTCTCGAGCGGCACGGACTGGGACTTGAGCGTATTCACTCCAACGCACAAGAACCCCAAGACCAAAACTGCCACAAACCGTCGATCTCTCAAGCGCACCATTCTGCCCCTAGATTATCAGCCGTCCTCGCGCGCAGGTCATATTGATACGTCCCGAAGAGACAGGTGCCCCGTGCCCCATCCATTTCGCGTTTTTTGCGAAATGGATGGGACGTCGCAACTCTCCCAGAGACAGAAAAGGCAGCCCGCTTGTGCGAACTGCCTTTCTTATACCCAGAAGAGTTTTGCTTGCTCGCCGGAACCCAAAGCCCCCGGCGCAATTCGTTAGTGAGCCGCTGCTGCCGGATGGTGTGCAGCCGTTGGCTTGTGCGCCGGTACAACTTTCTTCTTCTCCGGCTGGATGAAGCCGTCGCGCAGCACAATCTGCACTGACTGCGGTACCGTATCGGTGGCCGGAATCTGCGTGTAGCTGTCGTAAGTTCCGTCCAGTTCCGCCGCCGGTTGTAGCTTGAATTCCGATCCAACCGCCGGAATGTCCTTGTCCACCATGATTGTGGTCTTCAGGTTGACGATGAAATCAGGCGTCTTTGCCTGCTTTGCGTCGTCCGTCACGGCCACTTTAATCACCGAAGCAGTAGCCTCGATCACGATTCCCGGAACCGGGGTCTGCTGATCCTTGAGAATCGCCCAAAGCTTGTCGGCATCTTCCTTGGAGCCATACGCCAGCACCAATTCCTTGTCGGCAAGAGCAAGCGTGCTCAGATCAGGCGTGTTGGCCAGGATTTTGTGAATCTTCTGCGCCGGGGTGTCCGCCGGGGTGATCATAAGCGTTCCGGGAGGAAACACCGTCGCCTGCGCCTGCTGCTTGATCGCGTCCAACCCGTCCAGGCCACCGTGGTACCTGTTGTACCAGTAGTCCAGCTTCTTCTCGATCACGGCCTTGTAGCCTGCGGGAGCAAAATCCCATGCTCTCGCGTAAAACCACACCGCGTTGATCATGTCCGGCGGTGCAACTTTCACATAAGCTTCAGCCAGGTTCAGCGTATCCACCAGGCCCGGGCCGCTCTGCGTCTGTTCCGGCAAAAACAACATCAGCTCGTTGCGGTACTCCGAGATGCCGGCCTTCGTGTCACCCTTTGAAACAACGTCGTCCAGCGCTATCATCGAGTGGAAGATCGGATAGACCGCGCCGGTCTGTTTCTTCCAGTCGTCATCGGATACGCCATCAGGCTTGCCAACCGTCAGACCCTTTGCGGCTATCGTCGCGCCGTCATCGCAGGTCTGCGCATCGTTGGTCTTCCCCGTCTTCGGATCGATCGACCGCGTGCACTGGATGCGCTTGATCCCCACCGAATACGCAATTGCTTCAAAGTTGTTAGGGTCCACTTGCAGCACGCGGGTTGCCGTGCTCACAATGTGATCCGCGTCGCCCAGGCCCTGGTAGGTCTCCAGAAGCATCACCAGCACGGGTTTTTTCACAATGCTTTGCGGATAAGTCGTCAGAAAGCTCTCTAGAGCCGCGGCCTTCGCCTTGGGGTCGGACTGCGTGGTTGCCATCTGATAGGAGTTGAACTCGGCCGGATCCTTGATGGTAAGGTCCTGGGCTCGTAGCGCTGGCGCTGAAACGAGGCTCAGGCTCGCCAGTGCCATCACAGACGCAAAGACTAACTTCTTCATTTAGTGCTCCTGGGAAAACTCGAATGGGAATCAAAAATCAAGCACTCGCGGGCGGACATCGCAATCTATTCCACTATGCCGATTGCATACCAAGGCGACGGGGCGAACCAAACCACGGATTCCACTGCGGTGAGATTTGATTATAGAAAGACCCGCCCACCCTGACAAGCAACGAATTTGGAGAAACGACCCAGAAACAGTGGCTTGAGTGCCCGACCATGCACCCACCCCATACATCCATTTGACACCGCAACCCAGAAAAGGTTCCCAGTCGGCTGTTTCTACCCGCCGGATGCCCCAGAATCTCAAGGGTCCCCGGCGACAGGTCTTCGTCGCTGGGGTGAATGGATTGGTCTTCGTCCGTGGTGTTGAGATCCCTCGCATTTGGGGACCAGGGAGACAACAATTCTGAACTTTCTTACCCGGCCTCGCCTGCCCCCCAGACGTAAGCCCCCGCCTGCGGCAGCCCGATGTGCCCGAGCACGCGATAGACAAACTGCCGCGCCATCTCCGCGGTGTCGACCGGATGGTTATAAAACGCAGGGATACACGGGAAAATTGTGGCTCCGGCCTCTGCGGCCAGCGTCATATTGCGCAGGTGGATCCGATTAAACGGCGTCTCCCGCACGCAAAGCACCAGCGGCCGCCGCTCCTTCAGCGTCACGTCGGCAGCTCGGGCAATCAGCGAGTTGGCCAGCCCATTCGCAATCGCCGCCAGCGTTCCCATCGAGCACGGCAGCACAACCATCCCGTTCGAAGGATGGCTCCCGCTTGCGATTGCCGCGCCAATGTTCGCATCCGGATGCTGAAACGTCTTAACGGGCTCGTGGCCCAGCAGTTTTTCCACCAGACCGTTCCGCCCACTCAACCCCAGCTCCTCCGCCATCACCCGCAGCGAGTTTTCGCTCGCCACAAAATGCACCCGCGCAACCCGCTCGTCCGCCTCCAATGCACGGAGCATCTCTCGCCCAAAGATCGCGCCCGACGCTCCCGTAATTGCGATGGTGAGGTTCATTTTGTCACCCGGCTCATTACCCTCCCGCCGCACCCGCAATAATTGATAGTCCCATTCGCAGACCCGCTAATGATGAAACGCGCCGTAGGCGCAACGTTTGTTAGCCCCGCGCTTCAGCGTGGGGTATAAGGCAATAAAAAGATCCGTGTCCCGTAGGGACGACGCCGGTGCAATTATCCGAACACGTACCTTTCGTCGTACTCGATTCCGCAATTCTGGAGAAGGGCCACGAACTCCTCTTCAAAACTTCGCTTCTTGTGATGCTCCTCCTGGGTATCAATGTATCTCTTCACGACCGAAACCTGCGAAGGGCTCACGCTGAACGCGCCATAGCCCTCCTGCCAGGAAAATCCACTTCCCATCCACCGGGACGAGCTTCCCTTGAGCTTCTGAACAGAGTGGGCGACGGATGAAGTCGCTAGCAAGCTAAAAAGCAAATGAACATGATTCGCCGTCCCACCGGCGGCGATCAGCGAGAAACCCTCGTCGCGCGCAACGCCGCCAAGATAGGCAAAGAGTTCGGTTTTGCGGGCCTCAGGAATGAGGGAGCGGCGATTTTTCGTGCTGAAGACACAATGAATGAAATTGCTCGAATATGTGTGCGCCATCCTGCACCGTTCCTACGCGCCATCATTCTACAAGCTCGATTCAGTCTCGCGTGACTTGTTTCAAGTCTAGGGTGGCGTCTCCTTCTGATATTTATGCACGAGCCTGTATCGCTCACCGTCGTAATGATAGATGTTTGTGTATGTCACACCCCCCGCAAATGCGAGGCTGCGAATGTCGGGATAACCATTGTTCGCGGTCTTCAGGATTTGAAATTCATTCGCAAACGTAAAGAAGATCACCTTCGGTTTTGTTCGATTGAAACGGACAATCCAGAACCATGGAGCATCCGCACCCCCCATCGGGAATTCGCTTAGAACGACATAGTCAAGCTCTTGCGGACCACACAGATGAACCTTCACCGCCCTGAAAAGACGCGCAAATTGCTCTCTATTCAACTCTTTCAGATCATCCTGAACTGATCTCGCATCCCTACTCGTGCGCAGCGCATCAAGCACGTTCTAAGGAATCACCACCGGACTATCAAATGAACACGGAGGCCCGTCGGCGCACTCCTCATAGAAAGAGGTGGGCTCGGCAGTAATCTTCTTGACCTTCGATTGTGGCGAAGCAATTGCCCCCACAAATAGAACGCAAATGATTACGTAAAGCGATCGCAACGGCTTGTCCATTGCTGCCTCACCCCAGCACCCTCTCAAAGATCGCATCCACATTCCCCAGCTGCCGCGTGTAGTCAAACGTCTTCGCCAGTTTCTCCGCTGAGAGCAGCCTCTTGATCGCCGGGTCCTTCGCCACCTCATCGCGAAACACCAGGTCCTCTTTCCACGCGCGCATGGCGTGCGCCTGCACCAGCGTGTAAGCCTCTTCGCGAGTCATCCCCGCCTCCGCCAAATCCAGCAGCAACTGCCCGCTGAAAATCAGGCCGCCCGTCGATTCGAGATTCTTCTTCATCCGCTCCGGATAAACCAGCAGTTGCTCAATCAGGTTCTCGGCTTTGGCCAGCAGATAATCCACCAGAATCGTCGAGTCCGGAAAGATCACCCGCTCCACCGAAGAGTGCGAAATGTCGCGCTCGTGCCACAGCGCGATATTCTCGAACGCGGCTTGCGTGTTTCCGCGCAGCACGCGCGCCAGCCCGCTGATCTGCTCGCTCGTGATCGGATTCTTTTTGTGCGGCATCGACGAAGAGCCCTTCTGCCCCTCGCTGAAGTACTCCTGCGCCTCGCGCACCTCGGTCCGCTGCAGATGCCGCACCTCTATAGCAATCTTGTCGAGCGTGCTGCCAATCAGCGCCAGCGTCGATATATACGCCGCGTGCCGGTCGCGCTGGATCACCTGCGTCGCCACCAGCGCGGGCTTCAGCCCCAGCCGCTCGCAGATCCGCTCCTCGTGCTCCGGCTTCAGGTGGCCAAACGTACCCACAGCGCCCGACAGCTTGCCGACCCGCATGTCCTCGGCCGCCGCATCAAATCGCGTCAGGTTCCGCTCCATCTCCGCATACCAGTTCAGCAGTTTCAGTCCGAAGGTCGTCGGTTCGGCATGAATCCCGTGCGTCCGCCCGATCGTCGGCGTGTGCTTGAACTCAACCGCCCTCCGCTTAAGCACGGCTAACATCTCCACCAGCCCGCTGCGAATGATCGTCGACGCTTCCTTCACCTGCAGCGCCTGCGCGGTATCCACCACATCGTTCGACGTCAACCCATAGTGCAGCCAGCGCGACTGGCTCTCCAGCCCCTGCCCCTTCAGCGATTCGGCCACCGCCGTTGTGAAGGCGATCACGTCGTGCTTCACATCGGCCTCAATCTCCTGGATTCGCGCCACGCTGAAGCTGGCCTTCTGCGCGATCGCGAACGCTGCGTCCGCCGGAATCACCCCGTCCTCAGCCAGCACCACGCTCGCCGCTGCCTCCACCTGCAGCCAGCAACTGTACTTATTCTGTTCGGTCCAGATGCGGCCCATCGCCGCTCGCGTGTAGCGCTCGATCAAAGTTCTCTCCCCGCCGGCCGCACATTCCACAGCGCTGGCACCAACCTTTCATTGTAAGGGGGATGCAATCCCGGACGTTACTTTGTATCGAAGAAACTATAGGTCGCTGAATACGCCACGCGCGCCTCCGCACCCGCGTGCTCCGCGTCGCACCCAGTCGCCGGCGCCACACCACCCTGAGTTTCTGTCCGCCGGACAGCATCCACATGGCTCAAGCGGCCTTCCCCGCCCGTGGACTTTGCCGAGAGAATCAGCAACGGAATCGTCCCCGCCTGCGGCTTGCTCTCAACCATCTTCCCCTGCACCTCGCTGCCGTCATCGAGCCGCCACGTTGGTCCTGTAAAGTGCTTGCCAATGGCCTTGTGGTTATCGTCGAACAGCGTTGCATCGGGCCCCTTCAACTTCCACGCCCAGTCATCGCCCTTCACGCACGTATAAACCTGCACACCCTCGCCGCGCGCCTTGAGGACAAGCGTCGCCGTCGACGAATCATCGAATCGAACTGTCTTCGCTGACGCGTCCGGCGCAGACGCAGCCACCTGCCCCTGCGCTGCCGATGCAACAGCAAGCAAACCCGCCGCATAAATCGCGCACTGCATCCTCATTCCCATAGGAAAGAAAGAATATCATCGGCTCTGCTGCATGGGCAGACACAACCGCCCCGGTCCCTTGCCGGCCCCGAAAAGTAGATTGCAGCTCGGCGTCAAAGTTTTTTTATTTTTGTTCTAACGTTCTCTTCGCTCGTGCCGATGAACGAATGGGCGGCTTCCAGCTTGCCCCCCAATGCTCACGATGCGGAGGCAATAACGATGCAGATTGGTGCCATCTCCTCAATAAGCCCGATCCAGTCGGCCTTTAACCCGGTGCTCGCCGTGAATCCCGCGTCTACCGCGACCAGCGCTTTGGCAAACACTCCGGCCAGCGAAACACCCAACGCCTCTCAACCCGGTACTCCGCCTCCCCCGCCGCCTGCACCACCCGTCACTGCCGCCGCCCCTGCCCCTCGTCCGCATGGCAGCGGCGGAGCCGGTGCCGCAGTTGCAGAGGCAGCCGCAGCCAGCACTGCCAGCACCGTCGAGCAGCTCATCGGAGTCTATTCAACCACCGTCGGTGGCCAACAATACGCAGGCACCGTTGAAGAGAGCGACGGTGTCTATACAGTCTCGGTGCCGAATTTGCCCGGCGCCACCGCCTCCGGCACCAGCGAGATGTCTGCTGAAAACAATCTCGACACAGTGATCGACGAGCTGGTCTGAGTTCGACTCAATGGCCCTCACCGCCGCCAACCGACACTCGCCCCGTTACACTGTCCCCATGCCCCTTCGGCTCTTCGCCGCTACCACCAGCGCCGGCAAGCTGCGCGACTTCCGCACCGCCGCACAGGCTCATTCCATCGATATTGAACCCCTTCCACGACTCGACAAAATCGCCGCGCCCGAAGAGAACGGCGCAACCTTCGCCGACAACGCCACCCTGAAGGCCGTCTACTACTCGCGTTTCGCCCCAGGAGAACTGGTCGTTGCAGACGACTCCGGCCTCGAAGTGGATGCCCTCGACGGCGCGCCTGGCGTCCGCTCGGCCCGCTTCGCCGCTGACTCCGGCCTCATTGACTCGCCCGACGCCAACGACAACACCGACGTCTGGAACAACATGATCCTCTTGCAAAGTATGGCCAATGTCCCAACCAGCCTTCGAACCGCCCGGTATCATTGCGTCCTCGTCGCCGCCCGCGACGGCGCGGCCCTCCACACCGCCGACGGCTCCGTCGAAGGCGTCATCCTCGACGCCCCGCTCGGCACCGGAGGCTTTGGCTACGATCCGCTCTTCTTTCTTCCCGAGTTCGACCGCACCATGGCTGAAATCGACATCGAAACCAAGCTCACCCTCAGCCATCGCGGCCGCGCCCTCCGTGCCTTGCTTGCCGTCCTGCAACCCGAGGCCTAGCATGAATCCGACATGAATCCCCTCCCGAATCGCCGTCAAATCGCCCGTTCCGCCCTATTCGGCAGTGCAGCTGCCCTCTTCGCCTCAAGCGCACCCGCCACTCCTGCCGACACCGCGCCTCCGACTCAACTCGACGCCCGCCAATTCGGCGCAACAGGCGACGGCAAAACCGACGACACCGCGGCGCTCCAGAAAGCCCTCGATACCGCCGGCGCATCGGGCGGAGCAGTCCAGCTCACGCCCGGCGTCTACCTCACCCGCGAGTTGCACATGCACGAGCGAACCGCACTCATCGGCACACCGGCCTGGCGATACTCCTCCGCCGGAGGCTCCGTCCTTAAGCTCGCCTCACCCGATGATTTCTGTCTTCTCAACCTCACCGAGGCCCTCGGAGCAACAGTCGACGGCATCGCACTCGACGGCGGTTATCTTGGCAAGGGAGTTCACGGCATCGCCACGCGGCGCGACAAGTGGGGCGAACACGAAGATGGATTCCGCATCGAGCGCAGCCAGGTGGGCAGGTTCTCCGGCGACGGCGCTCATCTCGAGTGCGCCTGGTGCTTCAGCGTCCGCCATTGCGAGTTCTTCGCCAACCACGGCGACGGCCTCAGCCTGCGCGGCTGGGATGGCTTCCTTCTCGACAACTGGTTCTCCGGCAATGGCCGCGCCGGCTATGCCGCCCGCCAGGAAAATGCCTCCGTCACCTTCACCGCCAACCGCATCGAGTGGAACGCCGAAGAAAACATGGTCATCGACAGCGCCGACGGCTATCAGATCACCGGCAACTTCTTTGACCGCGCCGGCACCATCGGACTCGCCATCCGCAGCAGCCGCAATCCGTCCACGCAGATCACCATCACCGGAAACTTTTTCAAGCGCGCCGGCAAAAATGCCTCCTCCACGCCGCTCAATTCGGCCAACCTGCTTCTCGACGGCGCAGAGGGCGTCACCTGCATCGGCAACACCTTTCAAACCGGCCGTGACGATGGCCCCAAAGGCGCATGGTCGCCCTCTTACGGAATCATTTACCGCGCGCTGCGGAACGCAGTTCTCCGCGACAACGTCCTCCACGACGGCGCAATCCAGCAACTCTTCCTCGATCAGGGCGGTCACCATGAAGGCGTTCTCGTCTCCGACAATCCCGGCTGCCTTTTCACCAACTTCAATCGCACCTGGTAGCATCGCCGCGACCAATCGAGACTCGAATTTCGAAGACGGCCCGGTGAGAGAATGAATCTGCAACACTGAAAATCGGGTGCCCCAGGTCCCACGTAAAGGATGTCCCGGCACTTGACACCCTCGCATCTAGGGACCTCGGAGACCATATGGACATTTCCCCGAGGTGCAGTGTTTTGCTTCGAATCCTCCCTCTCGCAACTCTCGCTCTTTCTGCGTCCGCCTCAGCCGCCCAGACTGCCGCGCCGCCCTCGCTGACCCCCACGCCGCGCCCTGAGACTTCAGCCCCCCGCCCCAAATTCGACCAATTCGAAGTAGCTGCCATCAAGCCTGTTGAGTACGACCCCAAGGGCGGCCGCTACATCGTTATGCAGGGCAATAACCACTTCGTCTGCAAGGACTACACCCTCAAGCTGATGATTGCCGCCGCATACGAGCTCAACTCGCGCGAGATCTCGGGAGGCCCGTCCTGGCTCGAGTCCGATCACTTCGACATCGCAGCCGTTACTCCCGGAGACGTTCGCCCCACCCACGCCGAGCAGATGGCGATGCTGCGTAACCTTCTGGCCGACAGATTCAAGCTGACTTTCCATCGCGAAACGAAGGAGTTTTCCATCTACGAGCTCACCGTCGCCAAAAACGGCCCCAAACTCAAGCCGAGCGCGTCGGCCCCAGACGACCCTCCTCAAACCATCAGCACGGTTTTTCCGCATCGCATGCTGATGCCCGCCCGCAACGCCACGATGGGCGACTTTGTATCCGTCCTGCAGCGTGCCATCCTCGACCATCCGGTGGTCGACAAAACGGGCCTCACTGGACGGTTTGACTTCGATCTAGAGTGGGCTCCGGACGAAACCCAGTTCGGCGGCGATGTGCCGGCCGCTCCCGACGACGCCCCCAGCGCACCTCTTTTCACAGCCATTCAGCAGCAACTCGGCCTCAAGCTGACCGCGACACGAGGCCCGGTTCAAGCGCTGGTCGTCGACAACGCGGAACGGCCCTCTCCAAACTGATTTCGTATTCCGCCCTCAAGAAACATTGCGGCTCGGCCATTACAAAACACACCGATTTGTGCAGGTTCCTTCGTTTCGTCCCAATGCATGACGAACAAAGCCCCTCCCCGCCTTGACTACCCTTATCAGCGACTCCAATAATGCTTGGGGACAAACCCTCGCGATTCCGTCTCTTTATCTGATACCGATTCCGCCGGAACTCCGCGCCGGACCCTGAGGAGCCTCGATTTCCATGGCAACTGCTCAACAACCAGCCCCGCCCCGCGCCATCCCCACTGTCCGCAAAGGCGTGCCTCCACTTCGCGCCGCCCAGGGAAACGAATTCTTCTTCCGCAAGCTCCACTCCCTCTCGGCATCGTCCCCATCGGCGCCTTCCTCATCGAGCACATCATCTCCAACTTCGAAACCCTCAACGGCCCCCTCGCCTACGCCAAGCAGGTCAAGTTCCTCAACTCCCTGCCCCTCGTCCGCGTCCTCGAGTGGGCCTTCATCTTCATCCCCCTCGCCTTCCACGCCCTCTACGGAGTCTTCATCGCCTCCGCGGCCGCGTCCAACGTCAACTCTACCCCTGGGCCGGCAACTGGATGTACACTCGCCCAGCGCATCACCGGCCTCATCGCCTTCCTCTACATCATCCAGCACGTCTGGCGCCAGCGCTTCATGCGGCGTCTCAGCTCCCCGAGCACCCCGGCGCAGCCTTCGCCAAGGTCCAGCACGAACTCGCCAACCCCTGGATGCTCGCCATCTACGTCATCGCCATGATCGCCACCTGCTGGCACTTCGCCTACGGCATCTGGCTCTTCGCCGCCAAGTGGGGCATCACCCCCGGCGAAGCGCCCGCAAGCGCTTCGGCTACGTCTGCGCCGTCTTCGGCCTCGCCCTCTGCCTCATGGGCCTCGCCAGCATCTACGCCTTCGTCGGCCGCACCACCAACGCCCCCGAAGACGTCATGCCCGACGCAGCCTCACGCTTCTCTCCCTGCAGCAATTCACCGGCTGAACGAGCATCTTTGACCCAGCGGCGGCAATCGAAGTGAAGCGGCGCATGGCGTTGCTCGCACCGGAAACCCCGCGGCTATGGGCAAAATGGCCTCGGCACAGATGCTCGCGCATTGCGCAGCCGCAATGGAAGTCTCTGTGGGAGACAAAGTGCTGCGTCAGATATCCGCAGGCAAGATCTTTGGCAAGATTGCCAAAGGACATGCTCAGCGGCAGGCCGATCGGCTGCAATATACCCACCGAAAAGAGCTTCATCGTGAGCAGATGATCGGGATCTGAATGTCGAGCGCCAGAGGCTTGCCGTCTTGATTGACCGCTTCCAATCCGGCGGCCCCGACAAGTGCACGAAGCATCCGCACAGTTCTTTTGGAATCATGACGCCGGAAGAGTGGTCGGCATTGAATTACATCCATCTCGATCATCATTTGAAGCAATTTGGAGTTTGATGGGCGGCCCTAGCCGCACGGGTTTTGTCAATCGCGATTACTGAATTCAGTGATCGCACAGCTTCAACGTTCGAGCTTCTTACTCGAAGCTAGTAGCTAGAAGCTGTCCACTGTTCACTGTCCACTGAAAGGTTACATCCATGGCAGCACCCAGAATCATCGTAGTAGGCGGAGGCCTAGCCGGACTCGCCGCCGTCATCAAGATCGCCGAAGCCGGCGGCAACGGTCGACCTCTTCTCCATCGTCCCCGTCAAGCGCTCGCACTCCGTCTGCGCCCAGGGCGGCATCAACGCCGCCAAGAACCTCAAGGGCGAGGGCGACACCGCCTACAAGCACTTCGACGACACCATCTACGGCGGCGACTTCCTCGCCAACCAGACCCCCGTCAAGGACATGATCGCGCAGGGCCCCGCCATCATCGACCTCCTCGACCGCATGGGCGTCCCCTTCAACCGCACCCCCGAAGGCCTGCTCGACTTCCGCCGCTTCGGCGGCACGCTCTACCACCGCACCGCCTTCGCCGGAGCCACCACCGGCCAGCAGCTCCTCTACGCCCTCGACGAACAGGTCCGCCGCTACGAGTCCGAAGGCAAAGTCAAGAAGTACGAAGGCTGGGAGTTCCTCTCCGCCGTCCTCGACTCCAAAGGCGCCTGCCGCGGCATCACCGCCATGGACCTCCGCACCATGGAGACCCGCACCTTCCCCGCCGACGCCATCATCGTCTGCACCGGCGGCAACGGAGCCATCTTCGGCAAGTCCACCAACTCCGTCGTCTGCACCGGCTCCGCTCAATCCGCGCTCTACCAGCAGGGCGCCTACTACGCCAACGGCGAGTTCATCCAGGTCCACCCCACCGCCATCCCCGGCGAAGACAAGCTCCGCCTCATGTCCGAGTCAGCCCGCGGCGAAGGCGGCCGCGTCTGGGTCCCCAACGACAAGAACGACAAGCGCGCCGCTCAAGTCCATCCCCGAGGCCGACCGCTGGTACTTCCTCGAAGAGTGGTACCCCAAGTACGGCAACCTCGTCCCCCGCGACATCGCCACCCGCGCCATCTTCAAGGTCGTCTACGAGCACGGCCTGGGCATCGACGGCCAGCCCATGGTCTACCTCGACCTCACCCACATCGATCGCGCGACCCTCAACCGCAAGCTCGAAGGCATCCTCGAAATCTACGAGAAGTTCGTCGGCGACGATCCCCGCGAAGTCCCCATGAAGATCTTCCCCGGCATGCACTACACCATGGGCGGCCTCTGGGTCGACTTCAACCAGCAGACCAACATCCCCGGCGTCTTCGCTGCCGGCGAGGCCGACTACTCCATCCACGGCGCCAACCGCCTCGGCGCCAACTCCCTCGCTCTGCTGCATCTACGGAGGCTTCGTCGCCGGCCCGCAAGCCATGCCTACGCCAAGAACCTCGCCCGCGCCGGAAGGCGACGGTGGCCACGCCGCCGAACTCCCCCGCCAGAAGCGAGATCAACAACGCCCTCCTCAACAACAAGGGCACCGAAAACCCCTTCAAGATCTGGCGCGAACTCGGCGACACCATGACCAAGCACGCCACCATCATCCGCTACAACGCAGGGCCTCGACGAGGCCGACGCAAAGATCGTCGAACTCCTCGACCGCTACCAAAAACGTCAACCTCTCCGACAAGAGCCAGTGGGCCAACACCAGCTTCGCCTTCACCCGCCAGCTCTGAAGAACATGCTTGAGCTCGGCCGCGTCATCGTCCAGGGCGCGCGCCTCCGCGACGAGTCCCGCGGCGCCCACTACAAGCCCGACTTCCCCGACCGCAACGACGAAAAGTTCCTGAAAACCACCAAAGCCGCCTTCAGGACGCCGACGCCCCGCCTTCGAGTGGGAAGAAGTAGACATCCAGCTACATCAAACCGCGCCCACGCCGCTACGACGCAACAAAGTAGTTTTGTGTGATGTTCCGCAAATGTTGGGTGCCCCAGGTCCCTCGCAATTGGGGACCTGGGAGACCACAACCTTAAACAGAAAACGGGTGCCCCATCCTCGCCGCGTTCTTGCTTTTGCGGCTAGGGTGGGAGACCAGGAACCAAATCGGAACCGGGCTTTAGTCCCGGAGATTGTTTTGAAAGGGCACGAGTTTACTCGTGCCAATGCGAGGAATCATGAGTCAGGGCCTGACTTTAGTCAGGCCGCAACGATGAACTGAAACGACGGGCTTCAGCCCCTGCGGTAATTCTGGAGAGCACAATGGCCAGAAGAATATGGATTGCGATACTGGGCTTCGGCCTGTTCCTTTTCATACTCTTGGACGCATTCATGCTCTGGTACGCGGTGGCATGAACAAGCGCGGATTCGTCGGGCTCGCTCTCTTTATGTTTCAAACTTGGGATGTTTACTGCGCTCTGCGAAAGCGCATCGACTCTGAACCAAAGCAGCAAAAGGCCGATCACTCTTTTTCCGTATCGAAGGGAACACAAACATCATGGCAACCAAAACCGTAGCACTCGAAATCAAGCGCCAGGCCGACCCCGACTCCCCCGCCGTATGGGAACGCTTCGAGCTCCCCTGGCGTCCCGGCATGAACGTCATCTCCGCCATGATGGAGATCGCCGCCAACCCCGTCACCGCCGACGGCCGCGAAACCACGCCCATCACCTACGACTCCAATTGTCTCGAGGAGATCTGCGGCTCCTGCGCCATGCGCATCAACGGCAAAGCCCGCATGGCCTGCTCCTCGCTCGTCGACAATCTCGAGCAGCCCATCCGCATCGAGCCTCTGTCAAAATTCCCCCTCGTCCGCGACCTCCAGGTCGATCGCTCCGTCCTCTTCGAAAACCTCAAAGCAGTCAAGGCCTGGGTCCCCGTAGACGGAACATACGATCTCGGCCCCGGCCCCCGCGTCTTCCCGCAACAGCAGGAAGCCAACTACCCGCTCTCCAACTGCATCTCCTGCTGCTGCTGCATGGAAGTCTGCCCGCAGTTCAATGACGTCACCGGCTTCGTCGGCGCAGCCACCATCGCCCAGGTCAAGCTCTTCAACAACCACCCCACCGGCAGCGTCCTCAAAGAGGAGCGCCTCCGCGCCCTCGCCGGCGACGGCGGCATCCAGGAATGCGGCTTCGCCCAGAACTGCGTCGAAATCTGCCCCAAGGGCCTGCCCCTCACCGAAGCCATCAGCGACATGAGCCGCGACGTGCTCATCCAGAAAGCCAAAGACCTCGTGCGAGGATAGAGACAAGAGGTCCGCAAATGACCCAAGAGAAGCTCTCGGCGATCTGTATCGTGCTGTTAATCGCAACTTCGCCTTTTTTCTTTTGGCTCATTCTCTATTTTGCGAACCCACGGTCGCAAGATGAGCTCAAGACTCAGATCTCACGCGTCAAGCGGCTTCGCTGGGTCTTGTATTTCGCAGGAGTAGCGCTCGGGGTGTTTTGGATAATCGACCACATGCCGAATCATTATTGGATTTTCGGATCTGCCGTGATCTCCGCCTCTGCCGGACTTGTGTTTCCAGACACTTGGTTGAAGAATCGCCTAGCTCGATCCCAAGCCCTGGAAATCTCTTCTCCCACCGCGATCACGCCAATCGTTTGAGCCATTGATCGTCTGGTGCCCCGACATTTTTCGGTACCCAACTTTCAACCCGCCAAAATACTGAGGGTGCCCCATCCTTCGCTTTTTTCTCGCGAAGGGTGGGAAACCAAAATGTTGGCTGCTCAAACGTGACACCCCGAAGGGGCGCTACGAGCCCCCAGACCCTATACCCCGCACCCCAAACTCACGCCGCCCGCAACCACTCCGCCACCGCCTCCGGATTCCGCGCAATCACCGTCAGATAGGCCCGCGCCGTCGCGTCCGGATTCTTCCTCGCCTGTTCCCAGTCCCGCAATGTCCCCACCGGAATCCTGTATGTCGCAGCAAACTCTTCCTGCGTCAGCCCCAGCTTCTCACGGAGTCTCTTCACGTTGGGGATTCGATGCAGCCCCAGCTTCGCCAGTTCCTCGTCAGTTCCGAACGGAATTGGCTGGTTATCCGGGTCCGACAGCGCATTCGCGTGAAGCTCTTCCTCGGTGAAAGCGTCCACTCGGGCCCAGTCGGTCCCGGTATCAGGCAGCGGCTCACCAGGATTGTGCTCAATCTGCACGAAAGTAGATTCGCTCTTCATCTCTCTTGGCCTTTCGAACGGAAATGATCCGTGTGACTTCTGCAATTCTCTCAGTGGACACAACAAACAGGACATTCTGCTGGTTGAGGCCGATGGTCAGGACCCTCTCTTCTCCATAATCAAAGCGATCGTCGAACCACGCAACTTTGTTCGCGTCTTCGAGGGCACGGGCTCCTTGCGCGAGAGAATACCCGTGCTTGCGCCTGTTCCGGGCATCCTTCTCCGGATCCCACTCGTACCGCATGAACAGATACTACGGCTAGGCCGTAGTCGAGTCAACCCTTTCCGGCCAACCCGACACCCGATACCCTATTGCTTCCCCGCCCCAATCCCCCACGCTATCCTCGCCCCGATCCGCACCGTAAACGGCAAGCTCGGGTACCCAATCGGCGCAATGTGCTGATTGTCCGTCAGGTTCTCGGCCCGGCCATAAATCCCCAGCCATGAAAACAAGTTGTAACTCGCGCCCAGGTCCAGCTTGGCGTATCCGTGGTCAAGATTCCGGTTTGGCAGCAGCAGGCTGTTCCCGCCATTCACATCCTCATACTCTAGATAAGTTGAGTCGTCGCTCCGGCTCGCAAACGCCGCGTTGAATAGTCCCGTCAGCTTGCCCTTCGAGTAAGTCGCCACAAAGAACCCTGTGTGCGGCGCTCGGCGAAATGGCCGCGCTCCCTCGAGCGGCGAATACGGCCCAATCGGAATGCCGTTGCTGAAGGTCGGAATCGGTCCCAGAAGCGCCTCGTCGTCATTCGTAAACGACCGCTGCACCACCGCATCCAGATATGTGTAACCTCCGCGAAGAAAAATGCTCTTGCCGATCCCGCCCTCAACCGTGGACTCGATTCCCTGCGCCCTGAAGGCCAGCGAATTAAGCGTCAGCTCGTAGGCAAAATCGCTCTGCAGCGTCTGCTCCAGTAGCTGTTGCTGCGCCTGCGACAGATTCGGTAGAAGCTCCGGAATCAGGTCCAGGCCGACGTATTCAATCTCCCGGCCGAACTCGTTATGGAAATAGGTGGCGCGGAAGAGAATGTGCTCGCTGAGGAAGGTCTGTTCCACTCCGCCCTCATACGTGCGCGTGGTCGGCGCCGCAAGCCGCCCCAGCTTGAGTTGCTGGAGCGTCGACTGCCCGCCATTCTCCTCAAGGAATGTATAGAGCGATCCGTCCTCATCCGTCAGCTTCGGCTCGCGCACTGCATTGCCAAAGTTGAAGAGCACCCTCGTGCCGCTGAAGATTCCATTGCGCGGCTTCAGCGCATTGTAGGAAAGCCCAACCCGCGGAGAGCCCTGCACCCCGAACAGCGAGTATTGCTCCACGCTCCCGCCCAGCGTGTAAAAGAACCGATTCTTGAAGTCGCCGTGCATGCCGGCGAGATACACATAATTGGTCGCGGTTACAGGCGGATACAGCGTGCTGTTCGGTTCCGCTCCGCGCTCGTTCTCGTATCGCGCCCCAATCATCGCGGTAAAGTGCGGCGTGAAGCGGTAGTCGCCCTCGTAAACCGCTTCATCGCGATTGTTCACGCTCTGGCTCTCTTGCGGATACGGATTGTACGTCCCCGGAAAATCGAGCTGCGCCTGGCCGGTAACCGAGTATCCGTTCGCGCCCGCGATGGTCACGACATTCCCGTAGTAAGCCTGGTCGCCAAAGTCGTCATAGGTCAGCAACTCCCCTGAAGGCGACCACAGCGTGTATTGCTCCCGCTTCCGCGTTCCGCCGTACCGCAGGCTCTGGTGAAAGTCCGGCGTCGTCTGGTTGTCCACCGACCCGCTGACGTACAGGTTCTGGTCCTTCTGCGTTGCGCTGTCCGCCACGTGATAGAAGTCCCAAGCATTCGGCACGCCCGTCCCGGCTACGCCATAGTGCGCCGTCCCGCGAATCTGCGTGGCCCCGTTCGGCTGCCAGCCAAGGTTCGCCGCGGCCGTCCCCAGGTGGTATTCATCGTTGGGCAAGTCGTTATAGGTCTGCAACCAGCTATATGCGCCCAGGTAGTCGAACTTGTTGTGCGCGCCCGCCAGCTCCAGCTCCTCGCGGGCCGTCGACAGATTGCCAATGTCACCGTGAAATATCACCGATGGAAAACTTGTTGTCCCTCGCGGCGTGGTCAGATTCACCACTCCTGTCTCCGCCCCTGCCCCGTACAGATTCGAATTCGTTCCGCGATACACCTCAGCTCTCTCGACGGCGGTCGTCGAAAGTTGCCCAAAGTCAAATTGATTCCCCATCTCCCCCACGTCGACCCCATCGAGCAGCACCGACGTTGCGTCCGAGTCCCCGCCGCGCACAAACAGCGATGTCTGCGCGCCCATCTGCCCGGTCTGCACCACAAAGGTCCCGGGCATCAATCGAAGCGAACTCCCCAGGCTGTCTGCGTTCTCCAGCTCAGTTGGCCCAATCACGGTGGTCGCCTCGCTTGTCTGCGGCTGCGGAGTCGGTGTGCCCGTGGCTGCCACCACAATCGACTCCCGCACCCACTCCGGCTCCAGCACCACGCTGCGCTCCACGTTATCCAGCTTGCCGGCATAGAACACCGGCGTCTCCAACTGCCTGAAGCTCTTCGCCGTAACCACCAGAAAGAATCGCCCCTCGTTCCCAGTCGTAATCTGATAGCTGCCGTCGGCCGTTGACACCGCCGTGCCCACCACTTTGCCCCCAGCAAGCAGACTAACGACAGCACCGGTCACCTTTGCCCCGGATGCGTCGGTCACCACGCCGCGAATCGACGCGGCCTGACACACGGCGACTGAAGAAATCAAAATTGTCAGAAGAAAAAATGCGGGTCGGCTCGGGCGAGCCTTCGTCAAGGCGGGAAATCGCATAGTGGCTCCTTCGTTCCCCTCGGAACGCAAGCGGGTGAATGCGCCAACAGCGGAACCAGAGTGGATGTATCCCGAGGCCGCAAATTCCAAGTCGACGCGACCATCAGGGAGCGGCGACCTTCTACGACACTTGCAAGGGCATAGTTACTCTGGTTTCGCTCAAAGGACCGGTCTCCTGACTTGCGCCCGTTTCATCCACCTTCCCAACAGCAGGCCGCGTGGCCCATCCGTCAGTGGTTCGACGATCTCTTCCAAAAAACGAGGAAGAAACCTTGGCTGAAACCCTGCCTGAATGACTTGGCATCCCGGCATAAAGCGCTCACAGTTGCGGGGCAGTGGCGGAATTTCACCGCCTTCCCGAGCATCCTGGCGATCGTTGTTCTTGAGCGGGCTGCGCACGATCCTTCAGCCCCAAAAAGTCCTGAAACGGTTTTCAGTGACATCAACATTTATAGCCCGTAGCCGACCGCGAAGTCAAAGCAACCTCTGGGCCTGCCCTCCCTGCTCAGTCTGCCGATAGCCGGATCACCCACATGGTGCTAAGCGCCACTTTATGAGCCCTGTCGGCGCGAAAGTGGGGTCGTCATCTGGCCGGATTTGTGCCATTTTGGCTGGCCGGGCCCTCTGTTGCCTCTTTAGGGAATCCCTGTTCAAAACGGTCGATTTTCACCGTGACTTAGATACCCAAAAATGCGTTAAATGAACTGAGCGGGATCACAGCCTGGGGTTGGTTGGATTGCGACACTCGTTGATTGGGCAATGAAATCGGAGGGATAATGGCTGCCAGGCAGGAGCAATTCGGTGATTTTTTGCTGAGCTCCCGCGGCGGTCGTGAGACGATGGGTTTGAGGGTGTGGCAAATCGACCAAATCGACAATTTCTGGCCATCCGGACCCCTTGGCGAGTCGGGCGAGTGTTGTGTCTACAACCAGACCAGTGAACGGTTCCTGAGCGCCGTTGTGGAAGCCGCCGACTTTACGGTTTCCGGCCTTGAAAAGCGCTTGCAAAACCTCTCTCCTACTGCGGCTATGGCACTTTGGCTCGTGCCATTCCGTGGAATCTCGCCCACCAGCATCCGCATGCCACTCGACCTGCTCTACCTTGACCGGGAGTGCGTAGTAATCGAGGCCGTCGAGTCCTTCCCAATCTTCCGCGTCTCCGCCTCGAGTCGCCCTGCGGCAACCGTCCTGGTGCTGCCCGCAAAATCCATCGCCGCCACAGGCACCCGCGTTGGAGATCAACTCATCTTTCGGCCGCCCGCCGAGATGAAGCTCTTGCTCGAGCAACTGGCAATGGCCAAAGCGGAGGACCAGCCAGACCGCTTGGACGCACAAGCCTCCCCTGCGGGCCAGGGGCAGGGCGTGCAGCAGGTCCTCTCCTGGAAGGCCCAATCGCGGAATGAGTCTCTGCCGTCCTCTCCGGATCTGCCCTCCACCCCGGACCTTCCGTCCGCCCTGGAATGGACCGGCGCTCCTCGCGACTTTACCTCAGAACCCCCGGCGCAGGCCGCCGCCGAACTCGAGGCCGAGCCCGTTCCCGAGTTGGCTCCGCCGCCCGCCGCCGCGAGCCTCGAATCCCAGCCAATGAAGAAGAAGAGTTGGCTCGAGCGCTTTCTCTCTGTAAAACCCGAAGACAAGCGCAGCGCTCTCCGCGAGTCAATCCCCGGCCTTACCGCCTTCTTCTTTACCGGCGGCGCACCGGTTCCGCATGGCATCCGCGACATCAGCGAAACCGGAGTCTACGTCATCACCGACGAGCGCTGGTATCCCGGCACGGTCGTACGCATGACGCTGACCGACCAGCGTGAACCCACCGCCGAACGCTCCTTCACAGCCAACGCGGTCGTCATGCGCTGGGGCAACGACGGCGTCGGCTTCCACTTCATCTTTCAGGACAAGAAGGAACGCCGGCGAGGAAAGTTCTCTGTTCAAGAACGCGCCATTGGTATTGCCGATCCGACGTTGTTCAAGGGATTTCTCGGAATCCTGCGCGGTCAACCGATGTAATCGAAAATCGGAGACATACTCAACTGCGTTTGTGCTTTGAATTCTGGACTTTGCCAGGATTTGCGGGTTCGATGCGGATGGTGACCCCGGGAAGATTCGAACTTCCGACCTGCGGTTTAGGAAACCGTTGCTCTATCCACCTGAGCTACGGGGCCACTACTTACATTCTCGCGCAGCGGTTTCAGGAAACCGTTGGACCTTTCTCGACGGCCCTGCTGGCCGAAGCCACCTGAGCTACGGAGCCACCACCTCCAAGTATATCGTCTATCGTTTCGCGACTTTGCCGGCAGTTTTGCCCCGCTCAATACCTAAAAATGGATGCCGGAACTGAAGCAGATCAACCTCCGGGCCCGGCCATGGATGATGGCAGCTGGGAGACCGATTGAACTCCCAACCGGCTGTCGCGAAATCAAGAGCCTTTATTTCCCCCCGGACGTCGGTTTCCCAGGAGCCTCCATCGCCATTCTCTCGTGTTGAGCGGCAAGGTTCTCGCTGTTACCCCGCCGTCGCCGCGTTTTTATCGTTGCGGCTAGCGTGTGGAAGGAATTATTCCGGATGAGGAGACAGTCAGCAATCGTCACGGGGCCGCTCCAGACCCAGAAGCTCTGATTTTGGTTCGGTCTCGACCTTAGCCTCCAAAACCACACGGGGCCCCGCGTTTTCTCCATCCGCCGTATCTGCCGGCCTCGGATTCCGCACCACCATCGAAACCCACTCCCGCTCCACGGTCACCTCAATGCGCTCATGCACTGTCCTGCGCGCTGAAACGGGCGCATGCGCATCGGGCGCTTCATCCTGACCGGAGCCTGCATCGGGTTTGGGACGGCGGCGGAATAGCCCCATCAATTCACCCCCCCCTAAAAATGTTCCTGGACAGGACTGCACGGTCCGACACGTTCGGATATTCCCACTAGAACCCATAACCACACCCCCCGTCTTGAATCGGCCTGAAACCATATCAAAAATTGTGAATGCCGCGTATCCGCCTCTATTTGTCTCACTTACTCCTCGCTCGGCACCCGCCCTCAACTCTGCCACGCACACCTCCAGCACTGCACAATCTACCCAAATGGACTAGAGTGATCGTGGTAACGCTGCGGGACTTTTGCCGAGACCGACGCATGCAAGCCGATCCTCGGCGCCATCCCGCACCAGACTCGAACCGGCAGCACGCAAGGCAGGATAAAAACTGTGGCACATTCCATCGATTGGCCTTCCAAATCAAATCCCACGCGGCCCCGCAACCGCGTGCTCTTCATCGTCATCGCTCTCATCATCGTCGTGCTGCTGTTCTCGGCCCGGACCTTGCTCTCCCTTTGGGTCGACCTGCTCTGGTTCCGTTCGCTCGGCTACGGGCAGGTCTTCTGGACGACACAGATGCTCCAGTGGGGCATCTTCGCCAGCTTCGTGGTCTTTACGTTTTTCATCCTTTATGGCACATTTTCATTGCTTCGCAGGGCTCACCTGGCCGATCTTCCCGCCAGCCACACCATCTTCATCGGCGGAAACCCGATTGAACTGCCCATCGCCCCGGTCCTTCGCGCCGCTGCCGGTGTAATCTCCGCCATTGTCGCCCTTGGCACTGGAGCATCCATGCAGGCGCAATGGCCCACGCTCGCGCTTTATTGGTATGCGCCCGCGCCCGCTGGGCCCTCCGCCGTCCTCGACCCCATCTTCGGCCGCCCGCTTACTTTCTATCTCTTCACCCTGCCCGCCTGGCAGCTTCTCGCCGGCTGGCTTCTGACCCTTGCCATCCTTCTTTGCATCATGGCCGGCTTCTTCCTCGTGGTTACCGGTGGCTCGCGCGCGCTCACCGGCCACCTTCGTGACGCGAACCCGCTTCCCTGGCGTGGGCCCTCGCTTGCCCTCGGCTTTCTGCTTCTCGTCCTCTCATTTCGCACTTACATCGGCCGCCTTGAGCTTCTCTTCGAGCACCACACCATCTTCGACGGCGTCACCTACACCGACGCCCATGTCAGCGTAATCGGCATGCTCGTCGTTGCCGCGGCCCTGTTTCTCGGCGCAATCCTTGCCATCGCTGCCGGTCTCTTCCGCCCGCGCGGCCGCTGGCTTGTTCTCGCCGTCGCCCCCGCCATTGTCTGCTACGTCGGCGTGGCCCTCATCGGCTGGTACGTCACCAGCTTCCTCGTCAAGCCCAACGAACTCGTCCGCGAGACGCCTTACATCGCCAACAACATCGAGCTCACCCGCCGCGCCTACGGACTCGACCTCTTTACCAGCGCGAGTTCCCCGCGGAAACCACCGTCGGCGCAACCGATCCGGCCAACAACCAGGCCACCCTCCAGAACATCCGCCTTTGGGACGTGCAGGCCCTCAAAGATACCCTCCGCCAGATCCAGGAGATTCGCACCTACTACGACTTCCCCGACATCGACATCGACCGTTATGTGATTGACGGCGCCATGCGCGAAGTCATGCTCGGCACCCGCGAGCTCAACGTCGAGAAGCTTCCCGAGAGCAGCCGCAACTGGATCAACGAAAAGCTCATCTACACCCACGGCTACGGCATCACCATGAACCCCGTCAACGGCTTTACCTCCGAAGGCCTGCCCACGTTCATGCTCTCCAATATGCCCGTGCAGAGCACCGTCCCGGGCCTCAAGGTCACCCGCCCCGAAATCTACTTCGGCGAGATGACCGACACCGACGTCTACGTCAAAACCCGCCAGCAGGAGTTCAACTACCCCGAGGGCGAGGCCAACAACCTCACCTCCTACGAGGGCAACGGCGGCATTGACCTCGGCGGCTTCCTGCGCCGCATGCTGCTCGCCTTCGATCGCGGCGATATCGCCAAGCTGCCCTTCAGCGACGACGTCAACGCCGACAGCCGCCTGCTCATGCGCCGCAACCTCCGCGACCGCGTCGCCGCCCTTGCGCCCTTCCTCACCTTCGACCAGGACCCCTACATCGTCGTCGGCGAAGACGGCCGCCTCTCTTGGGTCATGGATGCCTTCACCACCTCCGACAACTACCCCTACTCCACTCACAGCGCCATTGACAACCACCCCATCAACTACATGCGCAACAGCGTCAAGGCCGTCATCGACGCCTACGACGGCACCACAACGTTTTACGTCTTCGACTCCACCGACCCCATCCTCGCCGCCTATCGCGGCATCTTTCCCAGCCTCTTCAAAGATCGCTCCGCCATGCCCGCTTGGCTCAACGCCCACATCCGCTATCCCGGAGCTGATGCTCAGCGTCCAGGCCCAGGTCTACGGCCTCTATCACATGACCAACCCCGAGGTCTTCTACAACCGCGAAGACCTGTGGACCGTCGCCTCTGAGACCCGCTCGAACGCCGGCAGAGCAATCCACCGCCCCCATGGAGCCAAACTTTGTTCTCATGAAGCTGCCCGGCGAAGACGGCCTCGAATTCGTCGAGATTCTGCCCTTCACCCCCGCCAATCGCAACAACCTCATCGGCTGGATCGCCGGCCGCAGCGACGGCGCGCACTACGGCACAGCCGTGGTCTACGACTTCCCCAAGACCCGCCTGGTCGACGGCCCGCAGCAGATCGAGTCGCGCATCGACCAGAACGCCCAGCTCTCCGGCCAGCTCACGCTCTGGAATCAGCAGGGCTCGCACGTCCGCCGCGGCAGCCTGCTCGTCATTCCCTGCGGCAAGGCCCTGCTCTACGCGGAGCCCATCTACCTGCAGGCCGAACGCAGCCCCATGCCCGAGCTGCGCCTCGTCGTACTGGCCCTTCAGGACAAGCTCGCCTACGCCCCCACCTTCGAGGCAGCGCTTGCCTCGCTCTTCGGTTCGGAACAGTCGACGCTCAGAGCATCCGAAGCGCCGCCCACACCCTCAGCCAAACCCCGCCGGCCCCGCTTCGGCCACAGATACGAAGAGCCTTGCCGCGCAGGCCGGCCGAGACTTCTCCGACTACCAACGCCTCACCTCCGAGGGCAAACTCTCCGAAGCCGGCCAGAAGCTCGACGACCTGAAGCGCACCATCGACCAGCTCAACGCACAAGCCAAATAGCCTGCTCTGAACCGTGACCCATTTATTCCGCGGTTTTTCGAGGAAAAAATGCGGAATGAGTGGGAACCCCTCGCTCTGCGCCGTTGGCGCAAATTTGTTAGCCCCGCGCTTCCGCCTGGGTTGGCCTGAATTCAGTTCTCCGCACATGTGCGGTTCCTGCGGCCGGCCTCTCGGCCCAGCGACGTTCGTCCCGCGTAGCAGATGCAAAACGTTCGCCCTGCGAGCAGCAGCTATCTCCAGCGAAATATCCGCAACGACACCGCAAACGGCACCACGAACCACGCCAGCAGGATCGCCACCTGCACTCGCCATCTGCCCAAGGTTCTGACCCTGCAGCATGTTCCCGCGCATCGCTTCAATCGCCGCCGTAAGCGGCAGCGCCCGCACCACCGGCTGAACCATCGCCGGGAAATCGCGACGCAGAAAAGAATACACCCGACAAAATCCACATAGGCAGCATCACCAGGTTCATCAGCCCTGAGACCGCCTCGGTGGTTTTGGCGCGCGACGAAACCAGCAGCCCCAGCGCCAAAAACGCCAGCGAAGTGATCAGGCACAGAAATCCCAGTTGCGCCAACCGATCCGCGAAACGGCACGCCAAACACCACTCGCGCAAATCCGAGAAACACCACCACCTCGATGATCTGCATCGCCAGCCGCGACAGGATGAACGAACCCAGATATTGCCACTTCGGCATAGGCGACGCCACCATCCGCTTCAAGCAGCTTTTTCTGGCGCGCCTCCACAATCGCAAAACCCATCCCCCACATCGCCGAACCCATCAGATTCATCCCCAGCAGCCCCGGCACCACAAAGTCGATGTACCGCGCGCCCGTCTCGTGCACCAGTTCATTGTTGTGCCCGTACGGCATCGTGCCGCCCCGCCGCTGTCTGAATCTGCGCGATCCGCCAGCAATCCGCGCCGTCCGCGCATCGGGATTCGTGTCGTCGTACTTGTACGCCACGCCGTCCGGCCTTTGAATCGCCAGCAGCAGAATCTTCCCCGTAGCCAGTTCGTGCGTTCCCTCCGGCTCGTCCACCGTCGTCGCCGTTAGGCCCTTGTCCGCTGCCAGCGCCTGCGTCAATTGCGCCGTCGTCGCGCCCACCTGCAGCACATCGGCCGGTCGGTTCCGGAATGCAATCCCCAATCCCATCGCAAGCAGAATCGGAAAAATGAAAATCCAGAAAATCGCCTCCGGCTCGCGCAGAAATAGCCGGAACCGCGCCATCGTCAGTTGATAGAGGCTGCTCAAGCTCAAGCTTATTCATCGCGCAGATTCCTTCCCGTCAGCGCCACAAACACGTCTTCAAGCGTCGCCGAGTGCGTCCGAAATTCGCTCAGGTGCAACCCCGCGCTGGTCAGCGCCGCAAAGATCGAGCGGCATCGCCCTGTGCAGCCCGCTCACCGAAAGCTGGTGCAGCCCCGCATCCACGCGATGCGATTGCACTCCCTCAATCGCCGTCAGCGCTGCCACATCGACTCGCGCCGTCCCGTCCACTGCGAACTCCACAATGTCTTCTCCGCCCAGCGTCGCAATCAGTTGCTGCGGCGTTCCCAGCGCAATCACCTTACCGTGATCCATAATCGCCACGCGGTCGCACAGCCGCTCGCGCCTCATCCATGTAGTGCGTCGTCAAAATAATCGTCCGGCCCGACTTCTTCAATTCGTCAACCAGGTCCCAAAGGTGGCGCCTCGCTTGTGGATCGAGCCCCGTGGTCGGCTCATCCAGAAACAGCAACTCCGGATCGCCTACCAGCGCACAAGCCATCGCCAGCCGTTGCTTCTGCCCTCCGCTCAGCCCACCCACCCTCGATCGCCGCTTCTCTTCAAGCTGCGCGGCCTTTATCGACTCATCCACCGAAATCCCGCGCTTGTAGAAACTGCGGAAGAGCGCCAGCGTCTCCTCCACCAGCAGCTTCTCTGGGAACTGCGTCTCCTGCAGTTGAATCCCAATCCGTTGCCGCAGCTCCTTCGCCGCCGTTTGCCAATCGAGCCCCAGCAGCGCGACCTTGCCGCTGTCCGGCGTCGTCAGCCCTTCGCAAATCTCAATCGTCGTTGTTTTTCCCGCGCCGTTCGGCCCCAGCAGCCCAAAACACTCGCCCCGAGCTACTTCCAGGTCAAGTCCATCCACGGCCACAACGTCTGCAAAGACCTTGCGCAGACCGCGAATCAGCAGCGCCGGCCCGTTCGCATCGCTCGTCGCCACCTGCCCGCGCCCTAACTGTGCCTCTTCCGTCATCGACCCAGATTAACCGATTTCACTTTCAATTCCATCAACAGTCCGACAACAGACCGCCACAACTCCTGGCCGCCTCCTTCCCCTCACGCTCTCATTCAATCCGCGTTTCAGTCTCGCCCCAATCCGATCTTGAACAGGAAATCCGGTAAGATGGGCGCAAGGCGGAGATCGAGCGCGGATAAACACCCACGATCAAAATCGGCCACGCCGCGCGCTGAGGGCAGCAGACAACATTCCAATTGGAGGAAAATCATGCCGAATTCATTACGTACTGCGCTGGCCGGAACCGTGCGAGGGCCACTCGGAGCTTGGATGGTACTGGCGGCCGCGCTGATTTTCACGACGCCGGCGCACGCTTTGACATGCGGACAGGTGGTCACCGGTGTCGTGACGCTCACGGCGGATCTCGACTGTCAGAACAGTACGGGGCTGATCGTACAATCGAACCGTGTCACGATCAATCTCAACGGCCATACGATCCGCTGCCAGTCGGCCTCGGGTTACGAGGGGTCGTGCCAGGCCCCGAACGTGGGGCAAGCGATCGGCAATTCCGGGATTCAGGTGGCGCCCAACGGATGGACGTTGGGAGGCCCCGTGATCGACAACATCCAGATTAACGGGCCGGGAGAAATCTACGGCTTTGAATATGGCATAAGTGTGACTGGTGGGTTCGATGTCACAATCGATCACGTTACCATTACCGGCCCGGTCGACGACCATCCGCCCTCTCTGGTAAATCCCGGCCGCAGTTTTGCCGCGGGCATCGACGTAACCGCGGGGCAGTGCAATGTCGATGTGCCACAGCAGCGTTCCATCACAATCGAATCCAGCGATATTTCCAATCAAAGTATCGGCATCTGGATGGCCGCCGTATCTTGCGCCGTCGTGAAGAACAATTTCATTCACGACAATACCGGCTCGCACAAGTCATTTTTCGTCTACGGAATCCTGTCGACAGGGCAGGCGAGTCCCTGGCCTGTGAGCGATCGCAATGTGTTCTCTGACAACCGGGTATTCCGTAATGGCAACAATGTATACGAGTTCAACTGGCCCGGGACGTGGCAATTCATGTTCCCCGAGTACGACGCTGGAATCGCTATCGAAGGCGGAACGGCCACGCACAACCTGGTTTTGAACAATGATGTGGTTGGCAACTGCGGAGACGGGATTACGTTCAACACCTCCGCAAACGACAACACGGTATCGGGGAATACGTCGCTCGACAGCTCGACGGCCACCTATGGCGGCCGGTGCCTCACGGTTCCGCCGGGGACTTTCTTTGATGCGGCGGAGCGATGGGCGGGCGTGGTGAACAACTGGGACCCGAACAACGACTGCGTGACCAGGAGTCCGGGGGTACCGGCCACGGCTTGCCAGTAGATGAGCTTTCGATTGGTGAGGTCTGGCGGCGTTTCTACTCAAGCTGCCGTCTCGATCGATTCCAACCAGATCCCGTGTATAAAACAATGCGGCACATTCGCAGCGCCTCTTCCACCGTCAGCTAGTCATTTCCATCAAAATCGGCTCCATCGCCGACCCGCTGACTTGCTGACAAGCTGACTCGCTGACTCAAATCCGGGTAAACTAGAACCATGGCGGAGATTCAGCGCAGAAAAACACCTACGGTCAAAATTGGCCACGTCCGCGTCGGCTGGGAGGTCCCGGTCCTCGTTCAATCCATGACCAACACCGACACGGCCGACATCGCCGGCACCATCGAGCAGGTCGCCGCTCTCGCCCTCGCCGGCTCTGAGATCGTTCGCGTCACCGTCAACAACGAAGACGCCGCCGCCGCCGTTCCCTACATCGTCGAAGGTCTCGACAAGCGCGGCCTCCGCGTCCCCATCGTCGGCGACTTCCACTACAACGGCCATCTCCTGCTCAAAAAATTTCCCGCCACCGCCCGCGCCCTCGCCAAGTACCGCATCAATCCCGGCAACGCCTCCATCGGCAAGAAAGATAACGACAACTTCCAGGTCATGGTGGAGTGCGCCGTCGAAAATCAGAAGCCCGTCCGCATCGGCGTCAACTGGGGCTCGCTCGACCAAGCTCTGCTCACCCGCATGATGGACGCGAACTCCAAACTCGCCGAGCCCCTGCCCGCCCGCGACGTCATGATG
Organism: uncultured Acidobacteriaceae bacterium; assembly: GCA_963783065.1. Classification (GTDB taxonomy): domain Bacteria; phylum Acidobacteriota; class Terriglobia; order Terriglobales; family Acidobacteriaceae; genus Telmatobacter. Next base: position 852,664 of record CAWAMG010000001.1, read on the forward strand.
GAAGCCATGGTCGTCTCCGCGCTCGACTCCGCCAAGGCCGCCGAGCACTACGGCCTGCGCCCCGACCAGATCATCCTCTCCGCTAAGGTCTCCGGCGTCCGCGACCTCATCGACGTCTACACCAACCTCGCTGCGCGCTGCGACTACGCCCTCCACCTCGGCCTCACCGAAGCCGGCATGGGTCCCAAGGGCCTCATCGCCTCCACCGCCGGCCTCGCCCCGCTTCTTCTTGCCGGCATCGGCGACACCATCCGCGTCAGCCTCACGCCCAAGCCCGGCGGCGACCGCACTGAAGAGGTCCAGGCCGCGCAGCAGATTCTCCAGTCGCTCTCCATCCGCAGCTTCATGCCCCAGGTCACCAGTTGCCCCGGCTGCGGCCGCACCACCAGCACGTACTTTCAGGAACTCGCCGAGCAGATCCAGAGCTACCTCCGCGCCACCATGCCCGAGTGGCGCAAGCACTACCCCGGCGTCGAAGAGCTCAAGCTCGCCGTCATGGGCTGCGTCGTCAACGGCCCCGGCGAATCCAAGCACGCCAACCTCGGCATCAGCCTCCCCGGCACCTTCGAAGATCCCGTCGCCCCCGTCTACGTCGATGGCAAACTCGCCACCACCCTGCGCGGCGACACCATCGTCGCCGAGTTCAAGCAGATCCTCGACAAATACGTCGAGTCCCACTACGGCCAGGGCGCAAAACGCGAACAACTCGTCGGCGCACGTTAGCCGCGATGCCGCCAGTCATCCAAGTCTCCTCTGTCCGCAAGACCTACGGCCGTACCGTCGCCGTCGACGAGGCATCGTTCGAAGTCGACCAAGGCGAAATCTTCGGCCTCATCGGCCCCAACGGCGCGGGAAAAACCACCACCATGGAGTGCATCGAGGGCCTGCGCAAGCCCGACTCGGGCTCCATCGCCGTCCTCGGCCTCGATCCCTTCCGCCAGGTCTACAAGCTGCAGGACCGCATCGGCGTGCAGCTTCAGCAGGCCCAGTTGCAAAAGCGCATTAAGGTCTGGGAAGCAATCGACCTCTGGGCATCGCTCTACAACAAGAAGTCCGCTGACGCCGAGCGACTGCTCCAGCAACTCGGCCTCACCGACAAACGCAACACCTGGTTCATGAATCTCTCCGGCGGCCAGCGCCAGCGCCTCTTCATCGCCCTCGCGCTCATCAACGACCCCGAAGTCGTCTTCCTCGACGAGCTCACCACCGGGCTCGATCCGCAAGCGCGCCGGGCGATTTGGGATTTAGTCCGCGACATCCGCGCCCGCGGCAAAACAGTCTTCCTCACCACTCATCTGATGGAAGAGGCCGAGCGACTCTGCGATCGCGTCGCCATCATGGAACACGGCCGCATCATCGACATCGACACTCCTGCCGGCCTCGTCGCACGCCACTGCCCCGAACGCACCGTTGTTCTTTCCACCTCAGGGCCAACCGACCCCGCTCCCTTTCGCGGCATCCCCAACGTCGATTCCGTCGAGTGCGCCGGCAATGAGTTCACCATCCGCGGAAGCGGCGACGACCTCGTCACCGCCGTCATCACTTGTCTCTCTGAGCACCGCATCCGGGTTACCGATTTTCGCGCCATCCTCCCCAACCTTGAAGATGTGTTCATCAAACTCACCGGCCGCTCCATTCGCGAATAGGACGAACCATCATGCTTCATGGCCTCGCCAAATTGACGTGGATTGAGATCAAGGTATTCATGCGCGAGCCCATGGGCGCATTCGGAACAATCGGTGTGCCCGTCCTGCTCTATCTAGTGCTCGGCCACTTCATCCCGTCCAAACCGGGCTCGTCTTCCTTTGCCGCTGCCGGCTATTCAGCGGTTCATCTCCCCGTTCTCGTCGCACTTTTTATCTCTATCAACACCGTGCTCTCGCTCGTCACCATCGTCTCCATCTATCGTGAAGGCGGCATTCTCAAGCGCCTCCGTGCCACTCCCCTGCGCCCGCAAACCATCCTCTCAGCGCATGTCATTGTCAAACTCCTCCTCACCGCCGCAACCCTCGTCCTCATGTTCCTTGCCGGCAAGCGATACTCCACTCCAGGCGTCCATGTGCATCTCGTTTCCTTCACGCTTGCTCTCCTCATCAGCACGCTCAGCATCCTCTCCATCGGCTTCCTCATCGCCAGCATCGTGCCCACGGCCCGATTTGCGCAGCCCATTGGCGCTGTCATTCTTTATCCTCTGGTCGGAATCTCCGGCCTCTTCGTTCCCCTCGCTTTGTTCCCCCCAGCCCTCCAGATGGTCGCGCGCTTCAATCCCTTCACCTACGCTGTCAGCCTCCTCCAGGGCATCTGGATCGGCGACCCCTGGCTCGCACACAGCGGCGACCTGGCCGCCCTCGCTCTGGTCTTCCTCGTTTGCACTGCTCTGTCAGCGCGCGTCTTTCGCTGGGAATAGTTTGGCGCTTCTTGGCCTTGCGTAACCTTCCCAGGTCTCGCAGATTGCGCTAGCATCTTCCCAATTCTCCGGGGAAAAACCCAATGCCTCCGCGTGTGCTCCATTGCCTGCTTCTTCTCGCCGCAATTTCCTCTCTGCCCGCCCTCGCCGCCCAACCCAAGCCCTGCGTCCCCGCCGACCAGGCCTCCAAAATGCTCAACAAAGACATTTGCGTTTCGGCATATATCTATGACGTGGTTCAACTTCCCGACGGCACTCGCTTCCTCGATGTCTGTTCTCCCAAAACCTCCGACGACGACTGCCGCTTCACCATCATCAGCCCCTGGGAAGACCACGACCTGGTCGGCGAGCTCACGAAGTACCGCGACATGGAGGTCCAGGTCCGAGGCATCGTCCAGCCCATGCACGGCCGCGCCGGAATGGTGCTCTCCCACGCTCGTCAGTTCCACGGCGGGCCGCCTCGCTTCAAACCAAGCCCCATGCTTGCCCGCGGTTTCAATGCAGAAGAGTCCCGCCCTCCCATCCGCGATCCCAATCTACGCGCTCAAGGCAGCGCCCGCGCGTTCATGAACACGCGCGATCAGGAACCGATGCCCCGCAAATAGCAATTCGCAACAAGGAAGTGTCAGCCCGGCTGCTTCCATTGCACGGCGTTCTTCCGCAGCTCGCTCAGCGGATAGTAAGTCCCCCGCCACACCACTCCGCCGCGCCAGATTGTCAGCACCGTCGACCGCCCCAACGCCCAGGCAACCACAAGAATGCATGGTGCATAAAGCAACGAAGCAATTGGCGAAATCCCGCTCAGCTTCCTCGTTCCGATCATCGTCAACGTGATGCCCACATAGTTAATCAATCCAGCGGCAAGCCCCCACCCACCCAGGAACATGGCTGCCAGCGGGATCACCGCCTGAATCAAGAGCGCCAGCACCGCCGCTACTGCCACCCGCAACCTATAACGAAAACCTGCAAAGCCGTTCTTCTCCATATTTCCAACGATTCCAAGAAACCCCCTCATCCACCGAATCTTTACCAGTCCTGGCCCAAGGGCAACGCTCGATCTGTAGCCCGCCCCCTTCACCAGAAACCCCAGGCTCACATCCTCCACAACCTCCATCCGCATCCGTTTCACGCCACCGACTGCGTCCAAAGTCTCCCGCCGAATCAGCGTGAATCCACCCACTCCCAGCGCGTCCTTCGATCCTTGATCCTTCACTTTCCACAACCGCACTGCCCATTGTGCAAGTGCCTGGATCGTCCCGTGCATTGCGCCCTCTCCAATCCCGTCCCAAAGCAGCGTCGGAATCAGAACCAGATGGTCGGTCCCCACTGACATGGCATGTCGCAGCGCCAATCCCAGCACCGCTGGCGAGAAGGTCACATCTCCATCGGTCATCAGAACCCACGGCGCGCGTGACCTCTCAACGCCCAGATACAGCGCATGAGTTTTGCCTAGCCATCCAGAGGCCAACTCATGGTTGTGGATCACTTCAATCTCATGAGTTCCGCCACGCGCCCCTGCCGCAACAACATCCATCCGTTCGCCAGTCCGGTCGATCGACCGATCGTTCACGGCCACAATCTGCAGCCTGATCCCGGTTGAGGCAAGCAGCGACCGCAACGTCGCCTCGATAGCTTCTTCTTCGTTGCAGGCGGGCGCAACAACCGTCAGGTCTGGCCTTCCACTTGCTTCAAGTTCCGCCAGGTCTGTCGCGTCGATCCGAGTGAGATCTGGCAGCGTTGCCATCCCAACTATTCCAGTGACTCCCTGAAACATCCAGCACAACGCAAGCAGCCAACTCAGAACCAGAATTGAACCAAGTGCAATGTGCCAAGCAACCATACAGCCAGTATCGCCGACGCCCCAGTCCGCTCGCTGTGATCTCCAAACTCTCGCATCACGGAATCACACCGCCCACACTCTACACCCCACACCCTAGACCCTGGCTCCCACACCATCATCCAGCCGTGGCGCAAACCGCGCGCCATAGCGCAGAATCACGCCCGAAATCGCCACAAAGATCAGCGTTGTCCCCAGCGCAAGGCGCAGATTCGTCCGGTCAGAGATCGCTCCAATAATCTGCGGAGAAAACGTGTCGCCAAATGCGTGAATGATGAAAAGGTTGAGCGAAATCGCCGTCGCCCGCACTGGCGCTGAAACCGAGTTTGCAATCGCAGCATTGAGCGGTCCCGTGTTCAGGAAGAGAAAGAACTCCGTCACAAAAAGCACCGGCACGACCCACGCGCGCGGCCCGAAGAACAACAAAGCACCGCACGGCAGCGTCAACGCCACACTCCAGAACGAGAGCAGGTAGAGCGCGCGGTGGTCCGTCCGCAGCCAGCGCTGCGCCAGCCATCCGCCCACGGCAGTTCCTGCAATGCCGTCCACCACCGTCACCAACCCAACCACAAAGCTTGAATGGGCCACCGACATACCGGCAGATCGCCTCAGATACTCTGGGATCCAGCTCGAAATCCCGCCCATCGCAAAAGTCAGCATGGCCAGCCCAAACGTCCCCGTCAGAAACGCGGGATTCCTGAATAGCCCCAGAACTGTGCTGCGATCGGCTGTGGCTTTCACGTGGTCGCTTGCTCCACGCTCCGGCTCTCGTCCCAGAACCCAATACAGCGCGGCAATCACCAGGCCCGGCACAGCGCAGATGAAGAACGGCGCTCTCCAACCCCATAACGACCCCATCTTCCCGCCCGCCATGTAACCCAGTGCCGCGCCCACCGGAATGGCAAGGTAGAAGATTGAGAAAATCCGGTTGCGCTCGCGCTCGGGATAGAAATCCGCCAGAACCGCCGGCGCAAAAATCCCGAATGTCGCCTCGCCTACGCCCACCAGCGCATGCCGAATGTAGAGCGTCCAGTAATCGTGCACCCACACAGTGGCCAGCGTCGCCAGGCTCCACAGCACCGCGCCGGCAATAATCAGCGGTTTGCGCCTGAATCTGTCACCCAGCCATCCGGTGAGCGGCGCCGCGATCATGTAGACCACAAAGAGCGCGGTTGTCAGCGCTCCCATTTGCTGATCGGTCGCGTGAAACTCGCTTTTGATCAGCGACACTTCGCCCGGCAGAATGTACCGGTCAATGTAGTTCAGCAGGTTCAGCCCGATCAGCAGCACAAGCGTGATCACCGCCGGATTCGCCCACGCCCTCGCCGCTCTGCTCGTATCCTTCAATCCAGTTGGCCCTCACTCACCCCGAGAGCCTCATGAATATCACAATCCGCCTGCGCCATTCCCGGCGAATGCACCCGACCGCCCGGTCCTAGCTGGCGGCTCCGGCTCTTGGCCTCGTTCCTCGCGTCGCCAGCCAAAGCCCGCATGCAACAAGAACCGGCATCAACATGGTTGCCATCGGAATCACCATATCGCGCATCGTGCGTACATCCTTGAATTCGAATACCTGACGCGCCGCATCGTTATAGCCCGGAACCATGTGCACCATCGCTTCAGCCACGATCCCAACAACGATTCCCGCGAGAAACAGGAACACCGCCGATGGCCGCCGCCGCAACAGTTGTACACCCGACGCCAGAATCAGAGCACCCGCAATGAATCCAGCCGCCACATACCAATCGGGCACCAGTTGAAGCAGAGGAATGAATCGGTGGTAATCATCACCTGGAGTCTGCGCGCCCATCACGCTCAACACTCCCGTCGCTCCCAGCCGCCACGCGAGCGTCATCGTTTGAGCAAACACCACCTGCATCACTTCAAATAGCAATGGAAGCATCAAAAGCCCGCGCACGGGAGCCGATCCGAAGACTGCGGAGGCCATTTCAAGATACGCGGTCATCACGGCTCCTGCGGCCCAGCGCTGAGCCTCTCCATCGTCCTTAATGTGGTCCAGCTCGTTTTCCATTCCCGCGGCCCAGAAGCCCCGGCTCTGCGGCATCACTGTGCGGGCGTGGTTCATCAGCAAATGCGAAATCCTGCGCGCAAGACTCATGCCGGTACCGCTCCCTTCATCGACGTTTTTGTCTGTTTAACCTCTGCCGCAACCAGCTCCCTCGCCGTCTCCATCCCTACTCCCGTCAATCGGTATTCATGACGTCGGGGTCTCCCCTCTCGCTCGGGCTCGGTCCATCGCGCCTCGAGATACCCCAGGTCGCTCAGGCGGATCAGCAGGGGATAGAGAGTTCCAGATTTTAGGCCAGTCTGATGCGATATCTCGTAGCCGTGTCGCCAGCGCCCTGCGTCACGCATCATCGCCGCCAGAAGTTGTCTTGTCTGCTTGGAGCTGCGAGGTTTCCTGTCCATGAAGATAAATCTACATATATAGACTTACGTCGTCAAGCCCAAAATTCAACTCCCCTTGGGGTGAACCGCTATGGCCGCGGCCACTTCGCCTCAACCGTCGTTCCGATGCCGCCGCGCGGCCGGAACACCCCCTTCACAATCGTCCAGACCGGGTCACACGCTTTCACCACGTCTTCCAGCACCTGGTTCACGATGTTTTCCTGGAAGATTCCCAGGTTGCGGTAGCAAAAAAGGTACTCTTTAAGCGACTTCAGCTCCAGGCAGCGCTCGCGCGGCATGTAGCGGATCGTCAGCAAGCCAAAGTCTGGCAGCCCCGTCTTGGGGCAAACCGAGGTCAGTTCCGGGTCGTCGATCACGATCTCGTAGCCCGGAAACTGGTTCTCCCAGGTCTCAATCGGCGGGAACTTGAAGTCGAGGCCAGCCTTTGCGTGTTCATCGGTGTAGCGCGGTTCCAGTGCCATATCCAAATTGTACCCGGCGCTCGAATCCCGCCGCGAAGCCTCACCGTCTCCGCCAATCCTGTTCGAGCTCAGAACCCTTGGCGCCCGCTCCGTATTTTTCCCGCTCCCTCGTGCCGATTTTCGAGTCTTATATACTGACCTGGGTACGAGATAAATGGCTGAAGAGAGAAAGAATACCCTCCGGCTTTGGTTCTGGAGAAGCTCCGCGATTCTGCTGGTTTTAGTCTTCTTTGCGGCTCGGTACTTTTTGCGAGACCAACTCCCGGTTCGCGAAGTGCGCGTCAGTCACCAGGAAGTGCTGAATACCGTCAGCACCAATGCCCGCGTAGAACCCCTGGCTAACTACGAGATTCACAGCCCAATTTCCTCCACCGTCAAGACTGTCTACGTCACCCAAGGGGAGCAGGTCCCTGCCGGCAAGCTCCTGCTTCAACTCGACGACGTCCAGGCCCGCGCGCGCGTCTCCTCTGCTGAAAGCGGCGTGAAATCGGCCCAGGCAGCCCTCGATGCAGCTTTGCACAACGGATCTCTGCAGGAGCGCCAGGCTTCGGCCGCGGACATTGCCCGCGCGCGCATCGAGCGCGACCAGGCCCAGCACGACCTCGACGCGCTCACCCGGCTCAATACGACCGGAGCTGCCTCCGCGTCGGAAGTCGCCGCGGCGCGGGAACGGCTCGATTCGACGCAAGCCGCCCTCCACGCAGCCGAGCAGGGTGCTCAAACTCGTTATTCTTCAGCCGACATCGACCGCGTCCGAGCCCAGCTTGCCGACGCCCAATCCGGCCTGGCCGCTGCCAACGAGGTCCTTGCGCAAACCGCTCCGCGCTCGCCCATCGCCGGAACCGTCTATAGCCTCTCTACCAGCCGAACCGAATTTGCCGAAGAGGGCAAAACTCTGATGGAGATCGCCGATCTGAGCCACGAGCGCATCCGCGCCTACTTTGACGAACCCGCCATCGGCCAGCTTGCAGTCGGCCAGAAGATCGTGATCAAGTGGGAAGCCAAACCCGGCCACTCATGGGACGGCCACATCATCCAGACTCCGACCACCATCATCACCTATGGCGCCACGCGCAACGTCGGCGAAACCCTCGTCGCAATCGACAGTCCTGCCACTGAGCTGCTGCCCAACACCAATGTCAATGTCACCGTGACCACCTCAAGCGAACCCAACACACTCGCTGTGCCGCGCGAGGCGCTTCATTCGGAAAATGGCAAACCCTACGTCTTCAAGGTGGTGAATGGCCAGCTCGTCCGCACGGCCGTCACCATCGGAACCCCCAACCTGAGTCTCGCCCCCATCCTCTCCGGCCTGCACGAAGGCGACTTCGTAGCCACCGGCTCCACCAACGGACTCCCCTTGCAGGAGGGCGTGCCCATCAAGGTTGTGCGGTGAGCGGACTCCGATCCAGATCTACGTGCCTGAGATTCGCTTGCCTGGCGACTGCTGTCCTCGCGTCATTTGCAACGCCTGTCTACCCTCTCGCCGCTCCGACGAAGCCCGCCCCTCCTGAAGCACACGATCCCCTCGCCGAGGCCAACCGTTCTCTCCAGGCCGGCGAAGCCGACAAGGCGCTCGCGCTGCTTGGCTCTCTGCCTTCCTCCGGCATCGACCAGGCCCTTGCACACAATCTCGCCTGCCGCGTTCGCCTGACTCTCGATGAGTGGGACGCAGCCGTGAATGAATGCGAACAGGCTGTGCACCTTGCAGCCAATAACTCCGACTTTCACCTCTGGCTCGCACGGGCAGTGGGCCAGAAGGCCGGAGCGGCCAACTTTCTCAACGCCTTCGGCCTCGCCCGTAGAGCCCGTGCGGAATTTGAAGAGGCCGTACGCCTGAATCCGCGCAACGCTGAAGCTCTCGCTGACCTGGGACACTTTTACCGCGAGGCTCCTGGCGCTATCGGCGGCGGCATCGACAAGGCGCAGGCCATTGCCGCCCAGCTCGACAAGATCGATCCTGCCGGCGCACATCACCTGCGCGCTGACATCGCCAACGGGCAAAAGGATTTCTCAAGCGCGGAGCGCGAGTTTAAGCAGGCTATCGCTTACAGTCCGCATCCCGCCCTCGAGTGGACCGGCCTCGCCAGCTTCTATCGGCACCAAAAACGCTTCGACGATATGGAGTCCGCCGTCCGCAGCGCACAGTCCTCGGCCGCTCGCGACCGACATGCCGCGGAGGCCCTCTTTGACGGAGCCAGCGTGCTTATCGAAGCCAATCGCAACCCCACTCTCGCTGCAAAGATGCTCAACGATTACCTGGCCAGCCCCGACAAGACAGAAGATGCACCGGCCTTTGTTGCTCATCTGCGCCTCGCCCGCGTCGAGTCTCAACTCGGCGATGCTGCCGGCGCGGCACGCGATCGCATTGCCGCCTCCGCCCTCGCGCACGAATATAAACCCGCAAAGGACTAAGCAAACGAACCGCAACATGACAGCGACCGCCTCGCACATCTCGCGCAGCAATCTGCTCTCGGCCTTCTTCGGCCTTGGGATCATTCTTGCCGCGCCCACCCTCGTCTCCGCACAGGTCTCGCTCGCAACAGTCGTCGATCTCGCTCAGCGCAACTCTCCCGCCGTCCGCATCGCTCAGGCCGACGTCGCCAAAGCCCGCGCCAGTTATGCCGCCACCAGGGACGCGGTCATCCCCTCCATCCTTGCCCGCACCGGCCTGCCCATCTTCCCAGAAGTTGGCTTCACAGGAAACCCGCCTTCCATCTGGTCGGCAACCGTGCAATCGCTTGTTTACGGTCTTCCCCAAAACCGCTACATCAGCGCGGCTTCGCTCGGCACACAGGCCGCACTTTCCAATCTGAAAGACACCCAGGAGCAGGTTGCCCTCGACGCTTCCACCGCCTACATCGAAATGGACACCGTCAACTCCGAACTCGCCGCTGCTCGCCAGCAGGAGGAGTTCGCCAGGAACCTGGTCCGCATCGAATCCGAGCGTGCCGAAGCGGGCGTCGACTCGCTCGCTGACCTCTTGCAGGCCCAGCTCACCGCCTCCCAATTAAAGCTTGCCCGCATCCGCCTCGAGGCCCGCTTCTCCCGACTCGCTAGTCAACTCGCCGCGCTTACCGGCATGCCCGTTGGCGCCATTTTGCCCGATCACGATAGCATTCCAGAGATTCCCCAGGTCTCTGGCGATGCCCAGCCACGCACCCTCGCCGGGGTTGGCTCGGCGCAGTTGCTCGCCCGTTCAAAGCAGATGAAAGCCAGAGGCGACCACGAGCTAAGTTACTTTCCCCAGCTCAGCTTCGGCGCCCAGTACAACCGCAACACCACCCTCTTGAACAACGTGAACTCCTACTTCGCCAAGTCGCTCCCGGCCAACAACTTCAGTTCGGGAATCTCAATCGAGCTGCCCCTGTTCGATCTGGGCCAGCGCGCCAACGCCCGCGCCTCGGCTGCCGAAGCCCTGCGCGCCACAGTCGAGGCTGAACAGGCGCAGCGTCAAAACGATATCCAGATCGCCTCGCTCAACGACAGCCTCCGCGAGCTCGATGCGCTTGCCGAAGTCGCCAGCCTCAAACAGCAGATCGCATCCGAACAACTCAAGGCCGTTCTCGCCCAGCTCGAGCTCGGCAATGGAGCCTCCTCAGGCCCCAATGCTCAGCCCCAGCAAAGTCCAAAGGCAGAGCAGCTCGCCCGCATCGACGAACGTCAGAAATTCGAAGACGCGCTCGACGCATCCTTCGATCTTGCAAAAGCCCGACTCGGCCTTCTCCGCGCCCTGGGCCACATGGAAGACTGGGTCCATGAACTGCATGGCAAGTAGGTCGCGGGAATCCACTCGGCGGTAGACTTCGTTGCATTCTTTTCCTTAATCATTAAATAGAGGCGAATAGCTTGCACAGGTTAAAGATCAGGATTTCAACCACACCAGCACCACGTTCCGCATCCAGTACTTCAATCGCGTCCGAGCCATTATCCGGTCGGGAATGTCCGCCAACCGCAAGAGAAAATTATCAGGCCCCAGGGGGGTCAGCGAAGTGAGCATACCCGCTGGCACAGAAACCAGACTGTAAAACAGGTGAGAAGATGAGCTGAACAAAGAATCCGCTCGAACGATTTTCTCGCGCGACAATGGCGCCTCATCGATGGTCCTGTACCCCGGCGTGAGCGCTCGCATGAGTTTCGCGCCAGGGTTGTCGGCCAATGGCTCGATAAAGACGGCCGCACCCCCCGGCCGCAACACTCGTTGAATTTCTTTCAGCGCAAGGTCGAATTCGAGATGGTGAAGGATGCCCCGCCCCACTACAAGGTCGAAGGACTCATCGGCAAACTCCATATGGTGAGCGTCGCCTGCATGGAATTTGCCAAACTGGCCGTATCGCGCTACCGCTTCGGCAATGGCAGATTCCGAGATATCCAGCCCGGTGATACTGCGCGGGCCCAATTCCACATAACGCGGCGTTATCCACCCGTTGTAACAGCCGTAATCCAGAATGTCCCTGTCTTTGGCGTACCCGGCAACAGTGTCAGCAAAGTAGCGTTCAGCCCGCTTTGAGTTTGGGCAACGGAAGACGTGATAGAAGCGATCGTGCAGCTTCCGGCTCTCCTCACGGATAGAGCCGCCGTCGTGCGCGGCCTTTTCGCGTGCTACTCGATCCACCAACTCCGACACACCCCGCCCCCTTTTTTGCCAGCCTCCAAGTACCAATGCTTCGAATCTCAGACCACGCCCTCGGTCCCATGGAAGACTGGCTCAGCGAGCAACGCATAAGTAGTCCCCAAAATCCGCTCCGTTGTATTTGTAGACATCTGAGTCCATGACTCGATATCCAAAGCCGTTCAAGAGGTTGAATAGATCTTCTATCTCCTGCCCTTCCGGGAGCCACAACGGATGTGTCGCAATAATCAAAGCAGGATGGTGGTGGGCGAGGAGATTCTTTGCGCCTTCGCACACCCATATCTCCGCTCCCTCGGCATCAATCTTGACCATATTTGGAATGAGCCCGGATTCGCGTGAAAATGTATCCAAAGTAGTAGCTTCAATCTCGATAACTGTCTTGCCTCGCGCCGAAATCTCCGGAGTGTCCGTGCCGAAAAGAGAATTCATGTACCCATCCCCGTCCCCGACCAGGTAGAAGGGAATTTTGGCGTCCCTATTCATAACTGCCTTGGGGATGATGTCTATCTGTGACAGCCGGTTCACCTTCTTGTGATAAGACAAGAACCCGAGCGACGGAGGAGACGGCTCAAAGGCCACGACTTTGCCTGCGCGTCCAGTTCTTCGCGCCGCAAACATCGACATCCAGCCTTGATGTGCGCCGACATCGAAAAAAACATCTCCTTTGCGGAGATGATTCGCGATCCAGCGGTAAACATGCGGCTCAGTTAGTTCGCGATTCAAAAGCTGAGAGTGTGTCCACACTGGCCTGCCAAAGAGCATTTTGGGCACCGGCACTCCGGTTCGCGCGAGACCGCTCTTGAGAAACTGATGCATCCCTGGGGCGTGTTTCTTGAGTCTTGAATTTAGGGTAGCCCGCATCTGCCCTCTTTGGTCTTCACCATTCTGTGCGCAGTCACAAGAGACACCGCAGCAGCTCCTTTCCAATATAGCGAGCTGCAATTAATGGCCGGTCACGAATCAGCTTCCGCCTCAAGAAATGACAATCGAATGACGGCGCAGTTACATCTCACCGTTCCGCGTTCGAGTTAGGTTCGAAATCTGGCTCACCTTCTGCCGCGATTCAAGTGTGCGATCGAAGCGCCGCGATCAGCTCTCCGCAATCAGGCGAATCGCGGCCTCCAAAACCTCATCGCGTCCCGCCGCGATGCCCTCGACCGTTGGTTTGGCTTCAAGGTCCGGCACTATTCCTACGCGCTGGGTAGGCCGCCGATCCGGATAGAACACGCCCAGCCCGCTGATGATCGTGTTGAGCTGACCGGGCAGCGGTATCCGCGAAACGTTTCCGTCAGCGCCGGCCGTCATACTGCCCACAACAACTGAATTCGGCATCGCGCGCAGCGCCATGGCCGTGTATTCCGCCTGGCTTTGCGTTGTCTCATCCACCAGAATGACGACTTTGCCGCCGTAGTGAACCGGGCCGGGCTGGATGAGCGGGCCGTCCCCAAAGGAAAACGCCCCGGGATTTGCCAGATCGGCGAACGTGAAGGTGACAAAGGACGTGGGCTTGGTAGCGAAGTAAGCGCCCATCGCGAACGGCATGAAATCTGACGGGTAGTTGCGAATGTCCACGATCAGACCTTTGGTGTTCTTTGCCTTTTCGAAGTAACCGGGCAGGTCGGCGGCTTTGATGCTCGAGAGCTTGATGTAAGCAACGTCCGGCGACAGCAGCCGAAAGGTGTCCCCTGGCTGATCGTGAGTGACAGGAGTGTATTTCCACGGCGTGCGTGCGGCGGATAACTGCATCGTGCGTCCGCCACGAATGATCTCTAGCGAAGCTGGTCCACAAGCGCCCCGCGTAAAATAGGCCGCCAAATCCCGGCGACGTGCGGCGTTGTTCGAGTCCGCATAATACTTTGCCCATTTGCCGATAAGAGATTGGATGGTCGCACCGTCGAGTTTGTCGACGATGTCGCCAGGTTGAAGGTCGTTATTCGCCGAGTCCGCCCTGTAGACGACAAGCTTGTCGCCAACGAACCGCAACATCCCCGGCAGCGCGCAATCCCCCGCGGGCGGCCGCGCACCCAGCGAACCCCAAAGATTGGCGTGCGTATCGTGGGCCTTCGCGACAAGCTCCAGTAGCGCAAGTTGGTAGGCCGTCTTGTCTTTGGCCAGAGCCAACTTCGGAATGAATTCGGAAAGAACATCGGGCCAGTTCTGGCCTGCCACATCACGGTCGGGCGCCCAATACTGCATGATGTTCCACCAGCGAAACAACGCCAGAAGCTGATAGCCGGAGTCGAGAAGCCCGATCTGGGGTTCGTCGGGCTCGTGATCGAAGCTGGGGTTCCCGGCGCCAAGGGCTTTCTTGACGTAGAACTGCTTCCCCGTCCGGTTGGCATAGATCGATTCAAGACGCTCGCTGAGAGGCGCGCCAATCCCCCGTTTCAGGCTTGTTCGGTCGTGAATCCAGTCAATCGCGGGACCGATATCGAGATCTCCGGCTGGTGCCGGAACGCATGGGCTGCAGTGCGGAACCGGGCCGAGCTTGTCGATCCAGGCGGCAATCGCATCATCGGCTTGGGTGCGGTCGGGCGCGGCAAGAACCGCAGGCATAACGCGGAACAGGTCGTAATCCCAGTGCCGCTGGCCAGCAGTGACGGCTGGGTGGTGATACTTGAGAAAACCCCACACACGCGCGAGCGTCAGCAGGTTGAAAACCTGTATGGGCGTGAGGTCGCTGACCACGACTCGAGACCCGGAGTCGAACTCATGGTCGTCAGTCCCGCCCCCATTGATTGCAATCGGCACTGCCTCTGCAATAGGCTTCCCATCCACCAGCAACTCCAGGTCGTCGGCCCATAACGTGCCGGTTCCGGAGACGAGGACCCCAAAATTAAGCTGCTCCGCCTTCGGATTCAGTGGCAGCGTGATCCTATATTGAGCCCAGTCGTGCGTCCCTTTCACCTGCTGCGAATCCATGTTCTCGATCGAGAGCATCTGGCCGCCGCCGTCCTGCCGCATCCATAGTCCCGCGTTCCCCGAAACATCCTTGAGCCGCAGGTATCCGCTAAGCTCAACTGTGCCGCCTTGAAAGTCGACAGGCAGCATGCGAGTGATGACAGAAAAAGTCTCCGCAGACTGAGCATCGCGCTCAAGCCGCACGGACCATCGGCCGCTGTGGACGATGCTATTGTCCGCGCTGACAGTGCCCGGCGGATTTGCCCACCAGCCGGTCAGCGCCGTGCCGGTTTGATCTTCGAAGCCGAGCGACTGCTGGACGGTGGCGCGGGAAACCCCTGGTTGCGCAGGAGCCTGTGCGCAGGCGGCGAGAATGAATACAGTAAGAATGCGGATCTTCATGACTTGCGGATAGCTCCTTGATGGGAACCTTGAAGTATAGGACAAGGAAGCACATGTTAAAGTGAGCATCGCACTGGAGTTACCATCCCAATCCCTCTTCTTCCCTGACCAAACACCCTATCAGGCGGCTTTAGAAACGACATTTTCGAGCGGCAAGCGGCCCGGGTAATTAGCGCGGCACGCCCTGTTTGAAGGTATTTGAATCAGAACGGTCCAGGAATCGTCCAAATGTTAGAATTAAAGGGATGCCTATGCCTCTGAAAACCCTCTTTTTGAATCCGCCTTCGTTCGAGAACTTCGACGGTGGCGCGAGCTCGCGCTGGCCCGCCACCCGCGAGATTGAATCCTACTGGTACCCCGTCTGGCTCACCTATCCGGCCGGTTTGCTTGAGGGCTCACGCGTCCTCGATGCCCCGCCCCATCACGTCTCCGCCGACGAAACCATCAAGATCTGCAAGGACTTTGAGTTTCTCGTCCTCTTCACCTCCACCGTCGGCTGGGAAGGCGACCAGCGCCTCGCCGAGGCCATCAAGGCTGCAAATCCCTCCATCCATATCGCCTTCGTTGGGCCGCCGGTCACTACCGATCCCGACCGCGCCCTCAACGAGTGCACAGTCCTCGACTTCATCTGCCGCCGCGAGTTCGACTTCTCTGTCGTCGAATACGCCCAGGGCAAGCCCCTGAACGAGATCCTCGGCATCAGCTACACGCTCAATGGCAAGGTTGTCCACAACCCCGACCGTCCTCAGATTGAAGACCTGGATGCCATGCCCTGGGCCACCAAAATCTACAAGCGCGACATGGACGTCACACGTTACAACGTCCCTTTCCTGCTTCACCCTTACATCGCGCTCTACTCCACGCGCGGCTGCCCCGCGCAGTGCACCTTCTGCCTCTGGCCGCAGACCCTCAGCGGTCACGCATGGCGCAAGCGGTCGACAGATGATGTGGCGGCCGAGCTCAAGTGGGCCAAGGAGAACTTCCCTGAGGTCAAGGAGTTTTTCTTCGACGATGACACCTTCAACATTCAGAAGGTCCGCACCGTTGAGCTCTGCGAAAAGTTGAAACCGCTCAACCTCACCTGGTCCTGCACTTCGCGCGTCACCACCGACTACGACACCCTCAAGGCGATGCGCGAGGCCGGCTGCCGCCTCCTCATAGTCGGCTTTGAGTCTGGTGACCCGCAGATCCTCAAAAACATCAAGAAGGGCGCTACTGTGGAGCGTGCGCGCGACTTTGCCCGCGACTGCCACAAGCTCGGCCTCACCGTTCATGGCGACTTCATTCTCGGCCTGCCCGGCGAGACCCGGGAGTCCATCCGCAACACCATCAACTTCGCCAAGAGCCTCGACTGCGAAACCATCCAGGTCTCTATCGCCCACGCTTATCCGGGCACTGAGTTCTACGACTACGCCAAGGCCAACGGCTTCATCACCAACGAGCGGATGGAAGACGGCGGCGGCCATCAGATGGCCCACATCGAGTATCCCGGCCTTCCCACCGACTACGTCATGGAGATGGTGCATAAGTTTTACGACGAGTATTACTTCCGCCCCAAGGCTGCATTCCGCGTGATCTGGAAGGCCGTCGTCAACCGCGACGTTCCTCGACTCTACGTCGAAGCCAAGGCATTCCTCAAGCTCCGCGCCCAGCGCAACAGGATGGTCAAGGAATCGCGCATCCAAAAAGCCGAACAGCAAACCCCCGTCAAGGCCGGCGCATAACCTGACTCGGGCACACTCGAAGGCGGACGCCCCGGCGTCCGCCTTTTGCTTTCTCGCCTCCCTATCCAATCCTCACGCCACAGCCGTAAACTAAAGACAGCGGCAGTGTTAGCACCATCCGCAGTCCACAGTTCACTGTCCACTGCAAACATGTCCCACCGTCTCAAACCCGATCAGTACTTGGTGCTCTTCGCTGTAATGATCTGCGCTCCGCTGGGGGACTCCTGCCTGAAGCGCGGCATGACCCTCCAACCGCCCATCACCCTGAATCACCCCGCCGCGCTCATCGCCGCCATCTTCACCCCTTGGATCGCACTCGGCATCGCGCTGCTCATCGGCTTTTTTGCCAGCTACCTCGCTGCGCTCTCCTGGGCCGACCTAACATTCGTCCTTCCCGCCACAGCCTTCGGCAACGTCATCATCGAGCTCATCTCCTATTTCTGGCTCCATGAGCACGTCTCGTGGCAGCGCTGGCTCGGCGTCTTCCTCATCACCGCCGCCGTCGGCTTTGTCGCCCAGGGTCCCTCGCTCACCACGCACCCAACCCAGGTTTCAGCCCAGCCTCCCACGCCGGCTCGCACAGCATCGGAGGCTTCATGACCGGCCCCTTCGCCGCCACAGGCCCACTCGCCGCTACGGGCATGATCGCAGCCATCGTCCTCGCTTCCACCGCCGGCGAAGTCCTCATCGCCGGCGCCATGAAGTCGCTCGGCGACCTCGACGACATCCGCGCCCACTCCGGCATTCCCGGAGCCATCCGCGCCGTCCTCACTTGCCCGCGCTTCTTTGCCGGAGTCTTCTTCCTCGCCCTCGCGTTCTTCTCGCTGCTCTTCGCCCTCAACCACCTCACGCTTTCTCTTGTCGGCCCCGCCTCGGCCTCGCTCACTGTCATCACCAACTCCGTCGCCGCCAAGCTCTTCCTGAAAGAAAATGTCGACCGCCGCCGCTGGACCGCCGCCGCCCTCATCTGCGTCGGGGTCTACCTCCTCGCGCACTGAGCCGACGCACTCCGCGTTTGCTTTTCCCTTCACAAGCCAAGAGAATCCGAACTATGCCCGACCTGGAATCCTTCCCACCCTCGACCCTCACTGAGGCTGCTGAAATGTTTCGCGAGTACCTCGCCTCCAACAACTATCCCACCCAGATTCGCTGGACCACCCCAGACCAGATTTTTCAAACCGAAGACGGCGAGTATGTGGTCCACGCGATTGCCGCTGAGGAAAGTCGCGCCGTAGCTGAGAGGCAATACCACGCGGGCCTCAAAACCGGCTTCGGCATCCTTCTTCAGACCCTATGCGCCACCACGACCGAGACGATCGCGGAGATCTACATCCCATCTGATGAAGCCGATGCCAAGATCAACCGCATCCGCTCGAGCCTGAAGTTCACCTGCCCTGGAACCATTACTCCCGCCTCTTACATTCACGATTCCGTCGAATGGCAACGGCTCAAATCAGAAGCCGACCAGCGAGCCAAAGTCCTGCGTGCGGCCTTCGGTTTCTGAGCCGGAATCGGTTCCCCGTTCCCTGTTCCCTGTTCCCTGTTCCCTACTACCTTTTCCCTACTCCCTTTTCCCTGCCTTCATCCACCGCATCAGCCCCTGCGGCTTCAAATCCGGAACCAGAAAAGTTTGCGCCCGCCCCGCCGCCCTGCATAAAGCTTCGGCAGCCAGGTGCCCGCTTCGCGCGGCGCTCTCCATCGTTGACGGCCAGCCCGTCCGCACCCAGTCCCCTGCAAGAAACAGTCCCGGCCACGGCGAAATCGCTACCGGCCGTGCCGCATCAATCCCGGGCGGCACGCCAAATGTCGCCCTCACTTCCTTCACCAATGCCGCCTTGATCAACTTTGCTTCTTTCACGACTGGAAAAAACTCCGCCAGCTCACGCAACGCCTGCTCAATCGCCGCTTCGCGTGTCAGAGCCGCAAAGGCTCTCGTCGCGCTGATCACCAGCTCAATGTAGTGACCATCATCCGTTGGCCGCCCTTGAATCCGCGACTGGTTGTAGAGCCAGTGAATCTCGCGGTCGAGCAGCACTGCATGATCGAGTTCCGTAATCTCCCGGTCAAACCACAAGTGCACGCTGCAAAGCGGCCAATGCTCGTGCTTCTCAATCTGGCCGGCCAGCGCATCCGCGGCCTCAGTTGGCGGCAACCCCGTCAACAGCCCGGCCATCCCCTCAAATGGCAGCGCCACCACAACATAATCGCTGCGCAGCTCACCCGCTCCCGCCGCGCTCGCCCGCGTGCGCAGAATCCACTGCGAGGTCTCTTCGTCCTTTTCGCCGCCTTCGATCGTTGTGTTAAGTGCCAGTTCGCCGCCGCGGGATTGCAGGAAATCCCCCACCCCCGCATACAACTCGCTCAGTGGCACGCGGCTCATTCCCATGGCGCCGCCAAACACCGAATCCATGAAGAGCCCGCGAATCACCATCGCCGCGTACGGAACCGAAATCGCCTCAATCTCCGCATTCAGAGCGCTGGCAATCACCAGCCGCCAAAACCTCTCAATCGCGCCCCGCGTCTGCTTGTGCCGCTTCAGCCAGTCGGCCAGGTTTTCGTTTGGATTCTTCGCGTCCCCGCGCGCAACCGCTCCGAATGCCCTCGCCAGCGCCATCTTGTCGGCCCATGTAAAAGCATTCGCCATCATCAGCTTCGGCAGCGCATGCAGCGGCGGCGGCAGCGTGAGCCCGCCCAATCGAGAAGGCCCGAGCATAGACCGCCGGCCGCCCGGCTCAATCATCGTCATCTCGCCAGCGAAATAAATCTTCTCCTCGACCCCGATTCGCCGATAGAACCCCATCACATTTGTGCAACAGCCGAAGACCACATGCTGGCAGTTATCGATTACTGCATCCACGCCCGGATGCAGGTAAGAGCTCGCCCGCCCACCGAGATAGCCGCGCCGCTCCACCAGCCGTACGGCAAATCCCGCCTCTGCCAGCGCGCAGGCTGCGCTCATGCCTGCCACACCCGCTCCAACTACGGTCACCGTCTTGTCTGCTGTCTCGCTCACCCTGTCTAGATTACCTGCTCAGCCGCGCCTGACACGTGCCCACCCCATCCGCGCCATCCCCAGGCCGAGAACACCCAGTTTCTCAGCCATCGGCACGCTTGCCCGCCGCGAAAACACATCGTAATCCGCGGCTTCGATCCGCTTGAGCAGACCGTGATAGATCCGCACCAGCACCCACATCGCCGGCCGGCTCTCTCGATCAATCAGCGGCAGCAGATCCTGCGCCGACCGGTAATACTCCTCGGCCCGCGTGCCCATCTCTTTCAGCAGCACCCGTTCGTTTTCGCTGGGCGGCGCGTACGCTTTCCGGCCCACCAACCCCTCAACCGTCACACCATGCCGCGCCAACATGTCCAACGGCAGATACACGCGCCTTCGCTCCGCATCCTCCGCCACGTCACGCAGAATGTTCGTCAGTTGGAAAGCAATTCCCGTCTCCTCGGCCAGCTTCTCAGCCCGTGGGTCAGAGTAGCCAAAGATGTGGATGCACACCAGCCCCACCACCGATGCAACCAGGTAGCAATATCGGTAAAGCTCGGCAAACGTCGCATAGGTAGCCGGCTCAGTGCTCTCCGCGGCTTCGAGATCCATGGTGACCCCGGCCACCAGCTCATCAAGCAGCGAACCGGGAATCGCAAACCGCTCGGTCGCGTCTCTCACCGCCACAAACACCGGGTCGCTCGTCGCACCTCCCTTACTCGATCCGTGCCAATCCGCAATCCACGCGTCCAGCTTCTCCCGTCGTTCCACGCGCGACTGAGATTCATCGTCGGCCAGGTCGTCCGCACGTCGCATGAACGCATAGATCGCGCAGATGGCGTTGCGCCGCGCCTCGGGCAACGCAACAAATGCGTAGTAGAAATTCTTCGCCTCGCGCCGCGCAATCGCCCTGCATTCGGCGTAGGCCGCGGCAAGGGTCATCGTGCCCGGCGCATCTTTTTCCATAGCTCCCGTCGTCAATCCGGCGGCTCTCAAAGCGGAACCAGAGTTGATGTATCGCGAAACCGCGGAGTCCAAGTCGACGCGACCAACAGCCCGGGGTCCCCAATGACAGGTCTTCGTCGTTGGGGTGGAACAGCGAGCGGCGACCTCGTTCGAAACCCACCAGAACAAGGTTACTCTGGTTCCGCTCTAGCGCCGCCCCGCGCCCAGGCTCAGAAACGGCAGTACCTTGGCCGCAACTGCGCGCATCGCGAGCCCCGCCTTTCGGCTTTTCGCAATGGCCGGCCGCTCGCTTAGCACGTCGTACTCCCGCTCTTCAATCGCACGCAGAATCTCCAAACCTCCGCGGCTGAAAAGATCCAGGTCAATCGCGAGTTCCCGGTCCACCATCCCAATCAGCGGCAGGCCGTCTTCGAACAACTCGCGCGCATACTCTACCTCGGTCCTCAGCAGCCCACGAAACTGGTCCGTAGTAATTCCCTCGGCAATCGTAGCCTCGGTCACGTGGAAAATTTCCATATCCTTCTGCGGAATATACACTCGCCCGCGGCTCCAGTCGTCGCGCACATCCTGCCAGAAGTTCGCCAGTTGCAACGCCGTGCAGGTCTTGTCCGACAGCCTGAACTTTTCCTCGCGGTCTATCTCCGCTTCGCCAGTCGCGTAGAGCACCAGCCGGCCCACCGGGTTTGCCGAATACTTGCAATACCCGAGCACGTCCTCCATCGTCGCGTAGCGAGTCACCGTCTGGTCCTGCCGAAACGCAGTCAGCAGATCCGCAAACGGCTCCTTCGGAATGGAGCATGCCTTGATGGTCTCTGCAAGCGCCACAAAGACCGGATGCCGCGCGCTCCCGGCGTAGCAGGCATCCAGCTCTTCGCCCCACGCTTCAAGAAGCGCCATCGCAACTTCGGGATCGCCCACCTCATCTCCCAGGTCGTCCGAAACCCGGCAGTACGCATAGATCGAGTAGAAGTGCGGCCTGAACGCCTTCGGCAAAAACCAGCTCGCGACATGAAAGTTCTCGTAGTGCGTCTCGGCCAGATGCCTGCACCACGCCTGCGCCTCCTCGACGGTGGGCGCCGCCTCCGGCATCCGATAGCCCTCCGGGAGGGCCGCCCATCCGCGACGCAGCAACGTCTGTTTGTCCGCTGGCGCCGCCTCCTCCTGCGCAGTCTCAGACCTGCGCCCCCTCGGCCTGCGCAGGCTCTTCCTCGGCGGTACTTTCACTCGCCTGATGCGGTCTCACCGGCATCACCAGCACATGCCCCTTGGCCGCAGGCGGCTTCTCCGGCGGATTCGGCCGGCTGGCCCCGACAGGCCCATCGATGCCAAGCAACTCCGCCAGCACTTTCCATTCGCCGCCCGAGTCGTCCTCGATCTCTGTCGTCTTCATCGCCTCGCCTCAGGGTACGATGGCTGTCTTGATCTCACTGCTGCGCTTCATCAGCTTCTCAAACACGCGGTTCAGTTCGTAGAGATGTGCGTGGCCCGTAATGAACAACTGCGCCTGAAAGCGTCCGCCGGCAATCAAGTCCAGCGCTTTCCGGCAGATCGCCGGCGTGTGATGAAACGTTGCGCGCAGCGTGATGTCGCTGTAGTGGATGCGATTCGTGTCCAGCGTAACGTCTGTGCCCACCGCGCAGCCACCAAAGAAGTTCACTGTCCCGCCCTTGCGCACGATCTCCACTGCCTCTTGCCATGCATCCGGCACGCCCACCGCTTCAATCGCAATATCCACGCCGCGATTCTTCTCGGTCAGCAGCCCGTGTCTCCTTGATCGCCCGGCGAATGCTCGTTGCCTGCACCACGTGGCGCGCGCCCAGTTGCCGCGCCGCCTCTACCTGCCCGTCGTGCTTCACAATCGCGATCGTCTCGCAGCCCATCAGCGCGGCCACGTGCAGAATCATCAATCCCAGCGGCCCTCCGCCGATCACCGCCACGGTATCTCCAGGCCGCGGCCGCGAATCCTCAAATCCATGCACCGCACACGCCAGGGGTTCGGTAAGCGCCGCATGCTCCAGAGGCACATGGTCCGGCACATGCAATGTATTCTTCGCCACAATCCGCGCCGGAATTCGAATGAACTCCGCATACGCGCCGTTGTTGAACAACAGATCGTCGCAGAGATTCTCTTGCCCGCGCTTGCAGAAAAAACACTCCCCGCACGGAGCGGAATTGAGCGCCACCACTCGATCGCCCGGCACAAAATCACTCACGCCTTCGCCGGCCTGCACCACCGTACCTGCCAGTTCATGCCCAAAAAGCGCTGGCGGCACAATCATTCGCGCATGGTAGCCGCGCCTGAAAACCTTCAGGTCTGTTCCGCAGGTCAGCGCCGCGCCAACCCGCACAATCAGCTCGCCCGGCAGCGCTTCCGGCACTGGCACGTGCTCAATCCGTACATCTTCTCGGCCGTGGAGGACTGCGGCCTTCATCGTCGTAGCCATCAGTGCCTCCTTACTGCGCGCCCCCGCCTCGGGCAGGCTCAATCATAATCTTCATTGAGTCTCCCTTGGGGTGCGATGCCACATCAATCGCTTCCACCGCTTCTTCCAGTGTGTAGCGATGCGAAATCAGCCGCGTCAGATCGAATCCGTTGCGGTATCCATCGAAAACAATATCAGTCACTTCGTCCAGGATCTCGAACGACGAAGAGTACGAGCCCATCAGCGTCTTCTCGTCCATGCAAACCGCACCGGGGTCGAAGGTCGCCTCTCCGTGCTGCGTCTGAGCAAACAGCAGCACCTTTCCGCCCATGCGCACCGCGTCCATCGCCGTCTTGATCAGCGCGTTTCCGCCTACGGCCAGGATCACTGCGTCAGCTCCACGCCCTTCGGTCGCCGCAAACACCCTTTCGACAACATTCTCGCTGCCCGCGTGAATCGGATCCTTCAGCCCATATTGCGCCGCAATCGCATGCCGTTCCGCATACAGGTCGCTTGTAAGCACGCGCGCGCCCGTCCGCTGCGCCAGCACCGCGTGCATCAGCCCGATCGGCCCCTGCCCGATCACCAGCACCGTATCGTCCGCCTGCAGATTCAACTGCTTCACACCCTTCAGAACCGTGTTCACTGGCTCTACAAACGCGGCCTGCTCAAAGGGAACCCCTTGAGGCACGCGCACCACGCCACGTCCAGACACAATCCAATCCATGATGCGGATGTACTCGGCAAACCCGCCGCCCGAGGGCTCAAACCCCGCCGTCACTCCGACTTTCTTATAAAGCTCGCACTGCGTCGGCGTCTGCTTCCGGCAGTAGTAGCACTTCCCGCACGGCACATGGTGGAAGGTCATCACCCGGTCGCCGACTTCGAACCGCGTCACGCCCTCGCCAACAGCCGCCACCGTCCCCGCCATCTCGTGGCCGAAGATCCGCGGCGCCGAGTGCGAGCCGGTGTGAATCTTCTTCAGGTCCGTGCCGCACACGCCGCACGTCGCCACCTTCACCAGGAGCTCCCCGGCCCGATCTTCGGCACTGGCACCGTCTCCACGCGCATGTCGTTGACACCGCGATAGACTACCGCGGTCATGGTTGCAGGAATCGCGCTTCGCAGCCCGGTTTCAGGGTTGGAAATCTGTGTCGCCATTTTGTTCCGAAAATCTCCTGGGGAATCTAGGGTCTGTTCACACTACGAGGGCTGGCGGCTCGGGTAGGGTGATCAGGCCCTACGCCTGGTAGCCTTCCAGAAACTCACGGAAGGCCTTCGCCATCTCTTCTGAAGCCTTGCTGCTATTCTCGCCCATCCGAATCAATTCGGGCCAGTACTTCGGCCGCAGCAATGCAAAAAGTACCAAACTGCCCAGCCTGAAACCGCCATCGTCCCCGATAAACCGATTGAAATCAGGCAGTCGCGCCCCCAGCTCCGTCGCTCACCCCCTTGATGCAATAGAACGGAATCCCGCGCATCTGAGCCAGCCGCGCCGATCGCCGCCGCCTCCATATCCACCAATCCTGCCCCATATGCCGCCGCCAGCCGCCGTTTTTCTGCCGCGTCCGCGACGACCGGGCTCGTCACCAGCCACTCCTCACCAGCCCCGGCGTCGCACCGAAAGCGCTCCCCAGTTCGCGCATCGATTATTCCGGCCATATTCCAGGCTGTGCCCACCGCAAGGTCCGCCCGCAACGCCCCAGCCCAGCCATACGAAAACAAAAGGTCGACCGGAGCATCTCGCTCAACTGCCGCAAAAGCTCGCGTTGCTGCCGCCTGCCCCACACCGGCGCACGCCGCTACGTAGAGGTTGTCATCGCGATGCTTCCACACGTCGACCCCATCCACGCGCTCGCGCTTCCACCCCCGAACCAGCGGCTTCAACTCACCCGCCATGGCGGCAATGATCGCAGTCCGCGTCACGGCGCATACCCGTTTGCCCGAAACCACTCGATCGCCGCCCGCATTGCCGGAGAATCCAACCTGATCACAGGATCGCCTCAATGCCCTTGTTGCGAACTATGTTGAGCAGGGCCAGAGACGGCCCCTTCGGCTGCTTCACGCCGCGCTCGAGTTGGGAGAGATAACCGACCGTGAGATTCAAGGTCTGTGCGAGGGCCGCCTGGCTCATCTTGGCCCGCTCGCGCAATGCGCGGATCTCCTCCGGGCTGATAGGCTGCGCGAGATGACTGGCTCCCTCACCCAAATGGCGCACCGTGATCTTCCTATAGGTGGCATCATCCATCAGTCCGATACGGCGCTGGTCAGCGGCCATCTCCAAAATGGCACTGCTGAGATTGCTCAACTTCTTCTTCGTCGTCACGCGCTCACCTCCTGCAAAGACTTCTCTTCAAGAGCCTCTTCCATCGTTTCCTTTGAAGCATTAAGCCAATTCAGGCCGATCATTCGCAGCTCGCCTAATTCATTGTTCCCGATATTGTCGCGTTCACTCTTTGCAAATCCAAGAAGGAACACTGCCCTCCCGGCCCGCCGATACGCGATGATCGTGCGGTATCCGCCTGATCGTCCTTTTCCGGCGCGGGCTATCCTTTGCTTGATAAGCCCGCCGCCGAGATCGGCATCAATCAGGCCCATCTCCGCTCGCGCAATTGCCTCGCTTAAATTCGCGTCGGAAATGCCCTCACGTCGCGCATACCGAGCCATCCACTTCGTACAGAAAACTCGCACAGGGTCCCGCTAACACTCAGAACTATAACACTGAGTTCTACATCTTGCAAGACCTCACGGCGCGTACCCGTTCATCCGGAACCATTCAATCGCCGCCCGCATCGCCGGATACACCGGCACAATGCGAAAATCCAGCTCCTGCTGCGCCCGAGCGCTCGAGGCAAACATCTTTTTCCGCCCCATCCGCACTTCTTCCAGCGTCGCCCGAGGCTCCTTGCCCCGGATGCGCCCCGTGATCATTTCCTCAAAAAATGCGTACGTCGCGGCCACGCCAAATGGAATCTTCACCGTCGGCGAAGGAATCCCCGTGATCGCCGACATCTTGTCCAGAATCTGTTTGAGCGTCAGGTTCTCCCCGCCCAGGATGTACCGCCGGCCCGGCGTGCCAACCGTCAACGCAGCAACATGCGTCCGCGCCACCTCAGCCACGTCCACCAGGTTCAGCCCCGTATCCATATAGGCCGGAAATTTGCCCTTCAGAAAATCCACAAAGATCCGCCCCGTCGGCGTCGGCTTCCAGTCATTCGGCCCGATCGGCGTAGTCGGATTAAGAATCATCACCTGCTGCCCGCCTTCTGCCGCCTTGATCGCCTCTTGTTCGGCCATGAATTTGGAACGCTTGTAGTGCCCCACCATGTCCTTGATCGAAACCGGTGTGTCCTCGTTGATCACAATCCCATCGGTCCGAAAGTGCATCGTGGCAACGCTCGATGTGTAAACAAACCGCCTCACGCCCGCCTCGCGCGCCATGCGCAGCAGTTCCCGCGTCCCCTCGACGTTGGCCTTGTACATCTCGTCCGGATTCGGAATCCACAGCCTGTAGTCCGCCGCCACATGCATCACCGCATCGCAGCCCTCAAGAGCCGGCTTGATCGATGCGGGATCGGCGAGATCGCCCAAATGTGTTTCGCCGCGAATGCCTTCGAGGTTTTTCAAATTGCTGGTTTTGCGCACCAGCAGCCGCAACTCCGCGCCCTCCGCCGCAGCCGCCCGCGCCACATGATGGCCCACAAATCCCGTCGCGCCTGTAAGAAAGACTTTCATTCTTGGCTACCCACGAATCTTCATTCTAATTGGCGTCGGGGTCGCCACTTACGCTCAGAGGGTAACGCGGAGTTTTCATTAGCATTTGCCGTTTCAAGGTCTGTACGCAAATAATGCACTTTTGCATTATAATGAAATAAGAGGTGCAACAATGGCGACTCTTACGTTAACGTCTCGTGGACAAGTGACGCTGCGGAAGGAATATCTGCAACATTTGGGCATCAAGCCGGGCGACAAGATCGAGGTTGGGAAGACACCAGGAAAGTTGACCCTGGAAAGTGCCCTGCCCAAGGGGAGCTGGAACGACTTTATCGGCTGCCTTGCCGGCAAAACCAAGGCCCGTTTGAGGATTGAGGAAATCAACGAGGGAATCGGCGCGGGTATCGTCGAAGAGTATGAAGCCGGGCTGAAGCGGTGAAGATCATCGCCGATACCAACCTGCTGGTGCGTCTGGCGGTCGATGATGATCCTGGCCAGAAGCGAGTTGCTGCCAGAACCGTTCAGGCAGCCGAGTTCGTGATCGTTAGCCTCCACGCGCTCTGCGAGATGGCTTGGGTGCTGCGTTCAAGGTATCGTTTCTCGCGAGCACAGATCATTCTGGCAATTGAAAACCTGTGCGGAGTTGAAGGAGTAATTGTCGACAAGCTCGCCGTGGAAGCGGGACTGGAGTCGATGCGGTCCGGAGCGGACTTCGCCGACGCGGTTATCGCATACGAGAGTCGAATGGCTGGAGGGGAGGTTTTCGTCTCGTTCGATAAGAAAGCCGTGGATGTGTTGACAAACCTGGGCATAAAGTCCCGGCTACTGAAATCGCTTTAGACGGAGCGGCGGACATGACGCTGGACGCGGTAACGGAACTTGCCGAGGATTGGATTCGATATTGGCGAGCCCCAGAAAACTCACCTGAGCGCGAGGACTTCGACCTTGCAATGAAATTCCATGACATCGAATATCATCATCCGGAGATCCTCTGGGCGATGATCCTTGCCATCCACAAGCGCGACCAATCGGTTCACATCAAGCAGGTGCTCTCTGCTGGACCGCTCGAGAACCTCCTCGCCCTGCACGGGGAGGACTTCACGGACCGCGTCGAGTCGGAAGCAAGACTGGTCCCGTCATTTGCAAAGCTCCTGGGCGATGTCTGGAAAAACAGGATGTCCGAAGCAATCTTGCAGCGGGTTCAAGCAGTTTGGGACAGGAGCGGTTGGGACGGAGTTCCCGGTTTAAGTCTTTACCCGCGAACTACTGAAAAATCGCTACTCCAGCGTCTCCGGCACGAGCTGAATATTCTTCTCCCCCGCCGCCTTCTTCGCGTTGTACTTCTCCACCCAGTCTTCCCAGTGCTTGCCCGCAGCGCGATCCTTGCCGCTAAACTCAAGCCGCGCAATCTCCGCATAGCTCAACTTGCGCTTGTCAGCGGCCGCCGGGGTGAAGTACTGCACAAACGACTCGGCCAGCGTCGCCCCGCTCTGCCGGTTGAATATGTACGCCTCCATCACGCTCGCCCGACTTCAGCGTCAGCGTCACATCGCCGCGATAGTCAAACGCCTTTTCCAGCGCCTTGCGCAAATCCTCATCCGACTGCCAACTCCGGAACCCAGCCCTCCAGTTCTCATGCTCGGTGCCCGGAGCAACTTCCAGCGCCTCCACCTGCTCCCGCGTGTATTTCAGCACTTCCGCGCTCATGCGTTGGTCTCCTCGAGCACCCGCTCCGGCTCGGTGATCTGTTACCAGCGGCCCGCTCCCATGCGTGCCCCACTCGTTCAGCAACTTCTGCGCGTGCTCGTCTTTGTACAGGCTGAAGGTCCCCTTCACCATCCCCCAGAATCCCCTCATGCTGCCGAACCCGTCAATCACCGCCTCGGCTCATACCCGCAACTCACCATGCAGTTCGCGCACTTCGGATTCCCGCTGGCCACGCCGTACTCTTCCCACTTTGTCGTCTCCATCAGCTCCTTGAACGTCTCTGCGTACCCATCCTGCAAGCAGGTAGCATGGCTTCTGCCATCCAAAGATGTTGTAGGCCGGCGAGCCCCATGGCGTGCATTCGTAGTTGCGGTCGCCCATCAGAGAACTCAAGAAACAGCGGCGACATGTTGAACTTCCACGCTCTTCTTGCGGTTCGACAGAGCAGCGCGGAACAGCCTCCGCACGCGCGCACGGCCCATGAAGTGTCTCTGATCCGGCGCTTTGTCGTAGCTGTATCCCGGCGAAAGCACCACGCCCTCCACGCCCATGGCCATCACTTCATCAAAGAAGGCGCGCACGCTGTTCGGGTCGGTCCCATCAAAGAACGTCGCGTTCGGTCGTCACGCGGAAGCCGCGCTTCACCGCTTCTTTGATGCCCTCGACGGCAATGTCGTATCCGCCCTCGCGGCACACGCTGAAGTCGTGATGATCGCGTTGCCCATCCAGATGAACCGAGAAGGTCAGGTACTTCGACGGCGTGAACTCCGGCAGCCTCCGCTTCAGTTCCAGCGCATTCGTGCACAGGTAGATGTACTTCTTCCGCGCCACCAGCCCGTTCACAATCTCCACAATCTGCGGATGCAGCAGCGGCTCGCCGCCAGGAATGCGACACCATCGGCGCGCCGCACTCTTCTACCGCGCGCAAAGCACTCCTCGGGGGTAAGCATGCTTCTTCAGAATATGCGGCGGATACTGCACCTTGCCGCACCCGGCGCACGCCAGGTTGCAGCGGAAGAGAGGCTCCAGCATCAGCACCAGCGGATACCGCTTGTCGCCCGCCATCCTCTTCTTCAACACATAGGTGGCAACCGTCCACATCTGGGAGATTGGAACTGCCATCGTTTCGATTTCCTCCATGCGCCCAAGCCAATTGCTCGCGGCGCGTCTTGATTCGTTATGCGGCGCGTTGCATTGCCCGCTTATAAGTCGTCAATGCCAGCAGCGGAAAGTACTGCCTGTATAGCGTATACGCAAGATAAAAAACCTTCGGAAAACCCGTGCCCGTGATGATGCTCTCGCGCTTCGCTCCCTCGCGCATGCTCTCATCCCAACTGCCATCGGGCAGCTGCCGCGTAAGCAGCCAGCGCACGCCCTTGGCCACCGAATCCGACCGGTCGTCGCCCGCCGCCAGCAAACCCAGCAGCGCCCATGCTGTCTGCGAAGGGGTGCTCGCGCCCACGCCGCGCGTGTCCGGATCGTCGTAGCTGCCGCACATCTCGCCCCAGCCGCCATCGGGATTCTGCACCATCCTGATCCACTCGGCCGCCTGCTGCACCTGCGGCTCCAGATGATCCACGCCGATCGCATCAAGCCCGCGCAGCACCAGGAATGTTCCATAGATGTAGTTCACGCCCCAGCGGCCAAACCAGCTTCCGTCCGGCTCCTGCTCGCTGAAGATGAACTGCACCGCCTTCTCCACGCGCTTGTCCGCGCGCGTGTAACCGTACATCGCCAGCATCTCAAGCATGCGGCCCGTAATGTCTACCGTCGGCGGATCGAGCATCGCGTTGTGGTCGGCAAACGGAATGTACTGGAAGATCATCTTCGTGTTGTCTTTGTCGAAGCTGCCCCAGCCGCCGTTGCGGCACTGCATCGCGAACTCCCACTCGATGGCCCGCTGCGCCACCTGATGCTGGTAGCGCTCGCGCGGATTGTCCACCTTGTTCAGCGCCATCAGCACCTGCGCCGTATCGTCCGTGTCCGGATAGAATTCGTTGTTGAATTCGAAGTACCAGCCGCCCGCCTCGGTGTTCTTCACCTTCATGGCCCAGTCGCCCTTGTGCCGGACTTCTTTCGACAGCAGCCAGTCCGCTGCCTTGAGCATCCGCGGATCGGTGCGCGACACTCCCGCCTCGCCCAGCGCATACACCGCCTGCGCCGTATCCCATACCGGCGAAACGCACGGCTGCATGCGGAAGGTCGGCTCCGGCATCACTTCGTTGGCGGGCTCTTCAATGCCCAGCTTCTCAAACTCGTCCCGCGCGCGAATCACCTGCGGATCGTCTTCGGAATAGCCCAGGCAGCGCAGCGCAATAATCGCGTTCAGCATCGCCGGATAAATCGCGCCCAGCCCGTCCGTCATTTCGAGCCGTTCCAGCATCCACGCTTCCGCTCGCTTCAGCGCCAGGGTCCGCACCGGCCGCAGGTGCACCCGCTCCGCAAAGTGCAGAATCCTGTCCAAAATGACGAAAAAGTTGCGCCATGAAACCAGTCCGCTTGCGATCGAGCCGCAGACGAAGCTTCGCGTTGGCGCGCCCGCCCACATACAACTCGTCGATTCCCTGCTCCGCAGTAATCTTCTTGAACGGCTTCTTTGCGTACATGATCGCAAGCGGCACAAGAATGGACCGGGACCACGCCGAAATCTCGTAGATGTTGAAGTAGAACCAATTCGGAAACAGCACGATCTCCGGCGGAATCGCCGGGACCGCATCGTAGTCGTATTCTCCCAGTGAGCAGAGATACATCTTGGTGAAGGTGTTGCACTCCACCACGCCGCCGTGCGCGAGCACCCACTCGCGGCACTTCGCCAGCCGCGGATCTTCAGCGCTCATGCCCATCAGTTTTGCCGACGCGTAGCACTTGACCGAGAGCGATATATTGCCTGGGCCGCCCGGGAAGATGCTCCAGCTTCCATCTTCATTCTGGTAGCGCATCATCTCAGTGCACGCCCGATTGAGCCGCCCAGCATCGCCGCTCTCCAGCACCGTGTGCAGATAGATGTAGTCGGCTTCAAGCATGGCATCCGCTTCGAGTTCACCGCTCCAGTAGCCCTCTTGATGCTGCAAGCTCAGCAGGTGCTCAGTCGAGCCCTCGATTGCCTTCTCGACTTCGCGGAGATCCGCATCGATGCGCCCGAATCGCGGAGTCGCGTGACTTGACCCCCTCACTCGCGCGGATTCCGTTGTCGCTTGTTGTCTATCCATCTTGTTTTCTGTCGCCTCATGCGCCCGGGTGGTCCCGAATCGCTCTTGTTCCCCGATCCCGCTCAAATGCGCCCCTCACACCCATCGATTTCGATGCGTGCCGTGGCCCATCTTCTGCCCGATCCCCATGGTTCCGGATCCAGGCCTATCGCACCGCAACGGCTTCTCCGCCGCCC
Source organism: uncultured Acidobacteriaceae bacterium (assembly GCA_963783065.1). Lineage (GTDB taxonomy): Bacteria > Acidobacteriota > Terriglobia > Terriglobales > Acidobacteriaceae > Telmatobacter. Next base: position 884,646 of record CAWAMG010000001.1, read on the forward strand.
GCGCCGCCGATCGCTTGAACAATCTCCGGAGGCAACCCGAATCGAACATTCTCCGGCATCACTTCTATTTCTTCGACGCTGTTGTAACCGTTCAGTCGCAAATAATTCACGACGTCTTCCACCAGCACTTCGGGGGCCGAAGCGCCGGCCGTCACCGCAACCGTCTTCACGCCGTCAAGCCAGCGCGCGTCGATTGCCTGCGAGTTATCAATCAGATACCCAATCGTTCCCAGATTCCTTGAAACCTCAACCAGCCGATTCGAATTCGAGCTGTTCGTCGAGCCAACCACCAGCACAAGGTCTGCGTTGTGCGCCACGTTGCGCACCGCCACCTGCCGGTTCTCCGTGGCATAGCAGATATCCTGCGAGTGCGGCTCGGCAATATTCGGGAATTTTTCCTTCAGCGCGTGGATAATGTCCCGCGCCTCGTCCAGGCTGAGCGTCGTCTGAGTCAGATAGGCCACGCGGTTCGGGTCGGGAACCTCAAGCGTCGCCACTTCGCCCACGCTCGAAACCACCTGCGTCACATTAGGCGCCTCGCCCAGCGTGCCTTCAATCTCATCGTGGTCGCGGTGGCCAATCAGCACCAGCGAGTAGCCCTGCTTGGCAAACTTCACCGCTTCAATGTGCACCTTGGTCACCAGCGGGCAGGTCGCATCAATAACCCTCAGGTTTCGTCCCTTCGAACGCTCCCGCACTGCCGGGCTCACCCCGTGCGCCGAGTAAATCACCCTCTGCCCATCCGGAACGTCGTCGATTTCATGCACAAAAATCGCGCCTTTTTCCGCCAACTCATTCACAACATAGCGGTTATGCACAATCTCGCGGCGCACGTAAATGGGCGCTCCGAACGTGTCCAGAGCGATTTTGACAATATCAATGGCGCGCACCACACCCGCGCAAAAGCCCCTCGGCTTAAGCAGCAAAACTCTCTTCTCGCTGGGGGAAGCTTCGATGGGTGTGCCGTTGGGGACCGAATCAAGAGTCGTAGTCGTCACACCATCAAGTATACCAACCGGTTCATTGAAATGACAGCAATTCTGCCTCCAGGTATCGATGCAGTTTCCTGGTAGGCAACGACCCCATCGGAGCCCGCAATTCGAGGGTGTAGTACAAGAATCCTGACTCAGACAGAATTCATGGCCCAAACAGGCATTCAAGGCGATGGGTCGACATCCATTCCGGGCAGGCGTTCGTTGTCGCCGGGGTCAAGCGAACCGCTTGTATGGGGAAGGTAAATACCATCCTGGGCCAGTAATGCTTCGTAGATCGACGTGCGCCTCCAGTGGCGGGCCAGGGCGAAGGCGCTCATGTTGGCAATCATCAGGGGCAGAACCAGGCCGTAGCCCCCGGTCATCTCAAAGATGATCAGGACCGATGTCATGGGGGCGCGAATGGTGCCGGCAAAGACAGCTCCCATGCCGACCACAGCAAATGCGCCGATGTTGTCGGCCGAATGATGGAAGACGATGACATCCAGGTAGCCTACCGCGCCGCCCAGCATGGCGCCCATGAAAAGCGTTGGCGCAAAAATGCCGCCCGAGCCGCCGCTCGAGTAGGAACTGACTGTCGAAGCAAGCTTGAGGACACAGAAGACGGCCATGGCGGTTACCGTCATTTTGCCTGTGAGCGCCAGCGTAAGGGTCTTGTATGGGTCCCCGGCAATGCCGTTGAGGTGGAACAGCGCCAGCGCCGCCACCGCCATTCCTCCTGTGGCTGCGCCGCCTATTGCCGGATGCACCCAGCGCGGCACTGCGGTCAGCCGCCGGAACCAGGCACGAAGGGCCAGCAGCGAATCGGTGAAGGCAACTGAAACTATGGCCGCCAGAAGGCCAAGCAGCGCATACCCCACAAGCGAAGAAGATTTGGTTAGCGCGTAGTTGCCCTGCAGGTGGAACACGGGGTATGAGCCCAGAATCGAGTGTTCAACTACAGCGGCAAGAGCGGCGGCGACAATGATGCCGGAGAGCATGGTCTGGTCGAGGTCGCCCACCAGCTCTTCGAGCGTGAAAGTAACGGCGGCAATCGGCGCGTTGAAGGCAGCGGCGATGCCCGCCGCCATGCCCACTGAAGCCATACGCCGGGAATTCTTCGGGCCGAGGCGGGCCATCCGCGCCAATATGCTGCTGACCCCTGCGCAGACTTGCACAGTGGGTCCTTCAACGCCCAGCGAAGCTCCCGAGCCAATTTGAATGGCGCACAAAACAAACTTGCCGATTGTTTCGCGCACTGTGACCTCGCCGTCCCGCAGGGAGTAAGCCACCTCCACTTGCGGAATGCCGCTCCCTGCCGCGGCCGGGGCAAAGTAGGTCAGGCCTACACCGGCAATCAGCCCGCCAATGGTGGGACAAAGGATGGTCCACCAGATCCAGCTATGGCCCGAGGCAGCATTGGCACGATCAATTAACAGGGCCTCAAGCCCCCAGACGCTCATGTGGAAGGCTACGGCGGCCAGTCCGCAGAGCCCGCCGGCCAGAATGGTGACCGCCAGCAGCCGCTGCCGCTCGCTTGGCAAGCGGCCAAGCAGCCATGCGTAGAAACGTGCATACAGTCCCTGGAAACCAGTCCAATAATTTGGTTTGGGCGCTTGCTGGCTGGGCGGTGAAGTCACAGCCCCAGTATAGATGCGGAGCGGATAAGGGTCGCTTTGCTCCTGAATTCAGCAATCGATCGTAGACCACGCTGCACAAAGATGATCTTCCGAACGTCCCAAGCTCTACTGATGCCTGAATCACCGCATTAGCGGGATCTGCACCAATGCCCGCCGCCGAAGAGATCTTCTACGACCTCACTCCTCGGCTCCTCCACGGACTTTGCACCTCGTAGCATGGCACCGCCGTCGCATTCGCCTTGGTTGCCTTCAGCAGCTTCCGCCTCACCAGCCATCCCACCCCCGTCTGCGCCGAGCTCTTCGATAAACCAATCGACTCCGCCAGCTCCTGATAGCTGATCTGCACCGCCCCGCCCCGTCGCTGTCCCTCCGCCGCCAGCCACATGTAAACAAGGAAACTTGCCGGCCTCTTGTCGTGGCCCACAAGGTCCCGCATCAGCACATCCGTCACATACTCGTCGATCTGCGTCATCGCTATGGATGCTCCCATTAAGCCATGTTTTGAAAGGGCACGACTTCAGTCGTGCTGCTGGAACTCACAAAATCCGTGGACTTTAGCCCCCGAGGGATGGTTCAGCTCGCTCGGTCTGACTGGTTCAGACCGTCTCTATACCGATCATCAGTATAGCGATTTCTACCAGATTGCGTCCCCGCCCATACGCGGTTATAGTCCGCTCATCTCATCCCGGAGGTTTCAAATGATTCGTGGCGTCAAAATCGTCAGCATCCCGGTCAGCGACCAGGATCTCGCTCTTGCTTTCTACACAGATAAACTCGGCTTCAAAGTCGCCACCGACCAGGCATTCGGCCCTGGTCAGCGCTGGATCGAGCTCCTCATCCCCGGCTCCGACGTCAACCTCGCCCTTTTCACCCCGCCCGGCCACGAAAACCGCATCGGCGGCTTTCAGCCGGTCACCTTCTGGACCGACGACGTCTTTGCCACCGCCGCCGCTCTCAAGGCCAATGGCGTGGAGATTGACGAGCCCAAAAAAGAAGTCTGGGGAACCATGGCCAAGTTCAAAGACCCCGACGGCAACGAGTTCGTCTTCTCCAGCCGCTGATCTTTATCCTTCGGGCGTTACGAGGCCGTCAATCGCGGGCCTTGCGCTGTAGTCTCAATGTGACTACAATGGATCCAGGCGACAAACCCAGGGAAGGCAGCCCTCATGATCTCCGATACCTATGTCCGAGCACGGATTGACAGCAAGACCAAGGAACGGGCAGCCGACGCGCTGGAAACGATGGGTCTTTCCATCTCGGACGCCATCCGACTACTGATGCTTCGTATAGCCGACGAGCGCCGCCTGCCCTTCGAGGTGAAGGTTCCCAACGCGATCACTCGCAGAGCACTTACCGAATTGGAATCCGGCAAAGGCAAGCGATTCGCCAGCGTGGATGCACTGATGACCGATCTCCATGCGGACGATTGAGCGTTCATCAGCATTCAAGCGCGACTACAAGCGTGAGGCCAGGGGCCAACATCGCGCCACTCTTGACTCGGATCTGGTGCCCCTTCTGGCCGCATTGGCGGATGACCAAACCTTGGCGCCGAAACAACGCGACCACGAACTGAGTGGCGATTGGGCCGGCTATCGAGAGTGCCACATCAAGCCCGACCTTCTGCTTATTTACCGCAAGCCCGACGCCAATATCTTACGGTTGGCCCGGCTTGGTTCACACAGCGAGCTTTTCGGTTGACGCCTTGAAGTCGGTAGATCGGACCGATTGCCTCCGAATTCTTCCTCTTTGTCATCGGCTCGCCGCAATCATCTGCCCTGCGTGCTGCAGGCTCGTCTCCGTCACCTTCGCCCCGCTCAGCATCCGCGCCACTTCATGCATCCGCGCCCGATCGTCCAGCAGCCGCACCTGCATCTTTGTTCGTCCATCCGCTTCGCGTTTGTCTACCAGGAAATGCTGATCGGCAAACGCCGCAATCTGCGGCAGGTGCGTCACGCACAGCACCTGCTGCCCCTTGCTCAGCGCCTTCAGTTTGCGCCCCACGGCCTCGGCCGCGCGCCCGCCAATGCCGATGTCAATCTCATCAAACACCAGCGTCCGCGGCGTCGGATTCTTTGCCGTTTTCGAAGTACCTTCCTCCACGGCAACCTTCAGCGCCAGCATCACGCGGCTCATCTCGCCGCCCGAAGCAATTTCATCCAGCGCCTTCAGAGGCTCTCCAGGATTGGTCGCGATGCGATAAGTCACCTCGTCCCACCCAGCCGACGTCCAACCCGTCTCGCGTTCCGCCGCCTTCACTTCGATCTCAAACTTCACCTTCATCGCAAGCGAGTTGATCTGCGCCTCGGCCAGCCTGGCCAGGTTCTCCGCTGCTGTCTTGCGTTCCTTATGAAGCACACCAGCCGCAGCCTTGTACTCCCCCGCCGCCCTCGCAAGCGCTGCCTCCAATTCCTTCAGCGTCCCCTCGCGGTCTTCCACCTCGCCAATCCTCCGCGTCACGTCTTCGCCAAACGCGATCACCTCGGCCACCGTCTTGCCGTACTTCCGTTTGAGCCGATCCAGCGCCGCAAGCCGGTCCTCAATTTCAGCCAGCCGCTCGGGGCTCGCGTTGATCCCCTCCGCATAATCCCGCAAACTCGCCGCCACATCGCCTACCGTTGCCCGCGCGCTCTCCAGTTGCTGCACGGCCTCGGCAAATTTCCCGTCGTAGCGAGCCAGCTCCTGCACATTCTTCGCCGCCGCCCTTAGCGCGCCCTCAGCCGACGCCCCGCCTTCGTAGAGCTGCTCAAACCCGCCCATCGCTGCCGTATAGAGTTTTTCGCTATTCGCCAGCACGCGCTTCTCGGTTTCGAGCGCCTCATCCTCGGCGGCTTTCAGCTGTGCCTGATCGATCTCTTTCTTTTGATAGCTCCACAAATCCACCATGCGCAGCCGGTCCTGCTCGCCCTCCACCAGCTCTGCAAGCCTCTCCGCCGCCGCGCGCCACTCACGATGCGCCGCCTCCACGGCTTCCGATGCAACCCCGCCGAAACGATCCAGCAAAATCCTCTGTTGCGCCTGGTCAAAGCTGCTCAGCGTCTCGCTCTGCGCATGTACCAGCGCCAGCTCCGGCGCCAGCAGCTTCAGAAGGGCCACCGCCGCAGGCTGATTGTTTACGAACACGCGCCCTTTGCCCGACTCAAGAATCTCCCGCCGCAGAATCACTTCCGATCCCGTGGAATCGATCCCGTTCTCCTCGAGAATCTGCTCGGATCCCGGCGTCCACTCAAACACGCACGACACAACCGCCTTGTCCGCGCCGTGCCTCACCACCTCCGACGAACCTTTTCCCCCCATCAGCAGCGCCAGTGCATCCACCAGGATCGACTTGCCCGCGCCCGTCTCGCCCGTCAGCAGGTTCAGTCCCGGCCCGAACGATGCGATCGCGTGATCGATCACCGCATAGTTCTCCGCGCGCAGCTCAACAAGCATGGGGTGAAACCTCGTGGGACTGATTCCGCAACTGGCACCATACTAGGCGAGCGCCTCTCCGGTGACAATCCGTCGGAACCATTGCGGGAACCCCACCCCATGTGCGTTCGCTCCGGCCGGCGCCCACCCCGGCCATTCTGAAGTGGGCAACAGCCGCGCCGCCCTTCTACCGCGCTGCCACGCGCCTGCGATACGCGTCCATGCTCCTCCGCACAATCTCCCATGTAAGCTGCAGCACAACAATGGCACAAATCAGCAGCAGCGCTTTGTAAATCCCCCCGTTGGTCGTATCGAGATCCGCTCCCAGCCTTGCCTGGTCCAGTTCCGGATGCTTCAGCAGGACAAACATGTGGTTTGGTACGCTGAGCAGGAAACCTAGGGGAAACAGCCCCGACAAACTGAATACAAGGGTCTGCAGCCGGTTCTGTACCCGCCATGTGCCGCGGAACAGGTCAACGACCTTCCATCCCAACTGGAGGACGTTCAGCGCCACCACGCACCAGAAGAACTGCCAGAGCGCGGGACTCAGCTCGTAAGGCGAAACACGCAGGATGTATGAGCCCGGCCCCATAATCAGCCATGGATGATTCGGCAGCAGCAGGAGCCACCCAAGAAATAGAATTCCAAACACCACTTCGGCAACGGCCTGCGCATAACTTCGCGGTTTCTTTTCTTCCATTCCCCTGCTCGCAATTGGCGGAATAGTCCCCGGCGTCCAACCGGATTTTGCGGCGGAAAATCCTATTGCGTCGATCCCTTTTCGCGGGGCCCAGAATTCAACCGCTGCAAATATCGCCGTCACCCACGCCGCCGTTATCATAAGCACCCACGGGATCCGCACAACCGCTCCCACCCACTCCGTTGCGCTCGGTATCGTTTGGGCAAAAAGCGTCACCACCGTCACAATCGAATAGATAACCGCCGCCCATCCAAGCGCCATCTTCAGCACATACCAGTAAATCGGGAAAAATCCCGGCCCAATCAGGTATCTCTGCGGCTGATAACCCGCGGCCACCTGGATCGGTAGCCCCAGCGTCTTGAGCCAGTCTTCCATCTCGGCCGTAGTCAGCGGCCGGCCCAGAGCAGCCTCTTTTTCCTCCAGCTGTGCCTCCAGGTTGGCCCTCAGTTCCGCAATAATGTCGTCCTGCCGTTCCCACGGCAGATGCTTTCTTACAGCTTCCAAATACCGCTCAAGAAGTTCCATCGCTTTTTCCCTTCGCCCTTCAAATGTTGTGTCGCCGCTGTTCTTGTTGCCGTAGAACCCGCCAGGAGCACCCAGCCCGCCATTTCTCTCTCCGGGGCTAACCGCTGGCATCCCCATTCCCCGTATCGCCAATCTTTGCCGCGGCCTTGGGCCCGTCCGCCACCAGCGACGCCGTTATCGCCGCATTTAGGGCCTGCCACTCCTCCAGCAGTTGGCCCAGCATCCGCTCCCCGTCCTCGTTCAGCCGATAAAACCGCTTGTTGCGCTTTTCTTCCTCGCGCCACTCGCTCGCCAGCAGCCCCTGCGCCTCAAGCCTCCGAAGCAGCGGGTAAAGCGTGCTTTCGTCGATCTCCAAACCCCGCTCTGCCAATGCTTTGCGCAACGTATAGCCATACCGCTCCTGCCTCAATTGCGCCAGGACCGCCAGCGTGAGCGATCCACGCCGCAATTCCATCCGAAGACTCTCAAACAGGTTTTCTGAAATGGTCATCCTGTACTCCATACACTGTACATCAACTACTGTATGCTATACAGTGTCTGTTGTCAAGTACTTCCTCAAGTTTTTTCACCACTCGATCCGCCTCATTTCGCCCCGCCATTCCCCCGAAGAATCTGTCCCAAAACAAGACATCTCGCCTCGCGCGAGCTCCACAATCTGCCGCGCGAGCGCAGCCTCTAACTCTGCCCCCGCATCCCATCAATAACTAGGTCTGCTTCTCGCCGTCTGATACCGTGAAGACTGAGGTGCTCGCCCGCTTTGACTGCATTGCTTCTCTTCGTATTCCAGTCCGACAGCGCCACGGCCCCCATCTCATCCCAGGCCACCAGCGGCATCGTCGAAATGATGAGCAACGTCGGTGCTGCCGCTATGTGCGTGCTCGTACTTCTGCTCATCGCCAGCCTTTACTCCTGGACCATCATCCTCGGGAAAATCTCCTCCTTCTCTCGCGCCACCAAAGAGAGCAAGCGTTTCATCCGCGAGTTCCGCAAGGCGACCCGGCTGCAGGAAATCGCCGCACTCGCCCCGAAATGCAAAGCCAGCCCTCTGGCCATGGTCTTTGAAGATGTCTACGAGACCTACAAGCGCCAGACCGGCGGCTCGGGCCCTCCGCGCAACCTCACGCCGCTCGAGCGCTCCGCTCAGACTGCCGCGAGTGAGTCCATCACCAATCTCGAGCGCCGCCTCACCTGGCTCGCCACCATTGCATCAACCAGCCCATTTGTCGGCCTTTTCGGCACCGTGATCGGCATCATCGATGCCTTCCATGGCCTGGGCACAGCCGGCGCGGCTACGCTCCGCGCGGTCGCTCCCGGCATCTCTGAAGCCCTCATCACCACCGCTGCCGGTCTCTTTGTCGCCGTTCCCGCGGTGGTTGCATACAACCAGTTCACCGCCCGCATCCGCATCTTCGCCGCCGCCACCGACGACTTCTGCCGCGAGCTCCTCAACTCCCTTGAAGAGATTCCCGTTCGCTCCGCACAGGCCGCCCGGCAGCCGGGCCCCGAATCCATGGCAGGCCCCTTGACAGGTCAGGTCCAGGGAGGGCGCTAATGCATTTTCCGAGACGCTTTAGACCGGAGCCACCAAAGCCGAGTCGATTTTCCTTAAGAAAATCGACATTCACCACCATCAGAAAGTTCACAGTATTTCGGGAAATGCCTTAGCCGTGGCCTTCACCACCAGCACCGGCCAGACCCGTTCATCCCTCGCGGATATCAACATCACTCCGCTGGTCGACGTCGTCCTCGTGCTGCTCGTGATCTTCATGATCACTGCGCCCGTGCTGCAGTCTGGCATCGAAGTCGCCGTCCCAAAAACTCGCACCGTCAAAGAGATCACCGAGCAGCGTACGGTCGTCACCATCGACCGCAGCCAGCAAGTTTTCCTCGGCGACACTCCCATCAATGTCCACGACCTTGCTCGCAAGCTCCATGAGATGGGCGCCGATCCCGCCCATCAGATCATCTATCTCCGCGCCGACGAAAACGTCCCCTTCGGCGCATTCGCCGCCGTCATGGATGCCGTTAAACAGGCCGGCATCACCAACGTCTCCATCGTCACCCAACCGCTCGAATCCAAACCGGCCGCGCCGCCGGGACTCTAGGCCCAAAGCCCACGTGCCATGCAGACTCTCTTCTCTGAAGGCTCGGCAAACCTCGAACGAGAGCTCCTCGGAGATCTTGCCGGCGAACCCCTTGCTCGCCCAGCATTCGGCGCAATCCTTCTTCACATTCTTATCGTCGGCGTCCTGCTTGTTTACACATTTCTCGGCGGCCTCTTCCATCACAGCTTCTGGGGAAACCCCGGCCCAGGCAGCTCCATCCAGGTAAGCCTCGTCTCCAACGCCTTGCCTCTTCCCGCCGACCACCCCAACAACGAAAACGTCCTCACTACTGAAAAACCCAGCGAGGCCCCAGCGCCGCCCACGCCCAAAGCCCAGCAGGCTGTCGACCAAACCGCGATTCCCATCTCCGGAAAAGAGCAGAAGACCCAGCCGAAGAAGGACGTTCAAACCGCGCCGAAGACCCAGCTCCACCAGCCTCCGCCGCGCCCGGACAACCGCGCTCAATTTGGCGAACAGTCTGGCGCAAGCATGCCCCGCGCCACCATGGCCCAGCCCACAGCCTCCACCCAGCCGGTGAGCATCACCAACGGCGACTTCGGCACACGCTTCCCCTGGTACGTAGAAGGCATCAAACGCAAAGTGAGCCAGAATTGGATTCGCGGCCAGGTCGATCCCCGCACGCCCAAGGGCGCAACCGTCGAGATCTACTTCAAAGTCAGTCGCCAGGGCACGCCCTCCGGCTTTCGCATCAGCACCGCCAGCGGCAGCCCCACCCTCGATCGTTCCTGCCTGCTCGCTACCGAGCGTGTTGACACCTTTGGCGACCTGCCCCGCGACTCCAACGATCAGTGGCTCGACGTGGCCTATGATTGTACCTACTGAAGTTTTTTCGCGATGCGCGTGAAGCGCCTCTGAAGCCCCTCCAACGTTGGCCAGCTCAAATCCAGCCAATCCGTCGAACAACGAAGGAAAACTCGAAGCATGAAACCTTTTTTCCGCCTCTTTTCTCAGGCTTTCATCGCTCTCCTCCTTCTTTCTTCCTCCTTCCTTTACGCACAGGACTGGGTCCACACCGGCACCAACCTCGGCCAGGATCGCATCCGTCTCGCCGCCGCCGAGTTCAAGCCGCTCTCCGCCTGACCCGCAAACACCCGCGCTCAAGGCCGTCTTCGACGCGACCCTCTATAGCGATCTTTCCTCCGCTGGCATCTTCGACATCGTCTCCCGCTCCATCGACTCCGCAAACCACCCCCGGCTCGCCGCAGGAGATCAACCTTCCGCAGTGGTCCGCGCCGCCGGCCAACGCCGCCATGGTCGCCTTCGGATCGCTCTCCGCCTCCGGCGGCCATCTCACCGTCCAGGGTTGGCTCTTTGACGCCCGCAACACCGTCAGCCCTCAGGTTCTCGGCAAGCAGTACACCAACGCTGCCATCGCAGGACGCGGCACGCCTCATCGCTCATCAATTCGCCGACGAAATCATCCTTCGCCTCGGCGGAGGCATCAACGGCATCGCCGAAACCAAGATCTACTTCATCAGCACCCGCACCGGCAGCAAGGAAATCTGGTGCATGGACTACGACGGCCAGAATCAGCACCAGGTCACGCACCTCGGCTCCATCTCGCTCTCGCCGCGCGTCTCGCCCGATAACTCCCGCATCGCTTTTGCCTCGCTCGGCCGCGAAGGCTGGGCCGTCCGCATGTACTCGCTCGAACTCAACCGTCTCGTCGCCTTTCCCGCAGGCATCGCCGGCGGCAGCAACCAATCCCCCGCATGGTCGGCCGATGGCGCTCACATCGCCTTCTCCTCCTCGCGCTCCGGCGACTCTGAGATTTGGCTCGCCGATGCAAGCGGTGGAAATCTTCACCGCCTCACCTCTTTCAAGGGCCCCAACGTCGCGCCCACTTTCAACCCCCGCACCAACGCGCAAATTGCCTGGGCCGGCGGCCGCACAGGCGAGCCGCAGATCTACACCATGGACGTCGATGGCGGAAACGTGCAGCGGCTCACCGACAGCGGCTACGCCGTCTCCCCCTCATGGGCGCCCAACGGTGCGTTGCTGACCTTCAGTTGGAATCGCAAGTACGGCCCCGGCGACCCCGGCGGCCAGGACATCTACGTCATGGACATTGCTTCCATGCGCTGGCTCCAGGTCACCCACGAGGCTGGCACCAACGACTATCCTTCCTGGGCGCCCGACGGCCGCCACATCGTCTTCGAGCGCAACATCGGCGGCCACACCCAGATCTGGACCATGCTCGCCGACGGAACCCAACAGCGCCAACTCACCTCGGCCGGCAACAACACCATGCCCAACTGGAGTTGGAAGTAGCTCCTCCATTGCCCGTTCTGATCTATGATTCCTCGGTTTTGAACTATGATTCTATGGTGCGTTAGAATCCGATTTTCTTGTGAGGCCCGCGCTGAAGCGGGTATCAGCTTCTTTCGCCCTCTGCTCTGCCCTTGAACATCGAAATTGGATTAACTTGCATCCAAAGATATGTGCCTCATCGCCCATCGCCGCAGCGTCCGGACGACTCGAATCGAACAGTCGGCGTGCTTTATGACCTCGAGTTTCTGAATTCACTGAAGGAGCACTCCCTTGAAATCGACGTTTCGTGCTTTGAGTTTTGTTCTTCTCGCCGTTCTCTGGTCGCAATTGCAGGTTGCTCGAAGAAGCAGGCGCCCCCGCCGCCCACCGCGGCCACAGCACCCGCCGCCACCGCGCTCCAGCGCCTGCGCCCGTCGCGCAGATCACCGCCACGTCCAACGTCATCTCCGCCGGCGACCAGGTTGTTCTCACCTGGCGCACCGCAGACGCCACCAGCGTCTCCATTGACGGCATCGGCGACGTGCCCACCTCCGGTGTCAAGACCGTTACGCCCACCGCCTCCACCAGCTATCACCTCGTCGCCCGCGGCGAAGGTGGAACGCCGACGCCACGGCCACGTCACTGTCAACGCACCGCCTGCCGTCGTCGTTCCCTCCACCACGATAAGCATCGAAGACGAGTTCAAGGCCGGCGTCCAGGATGCGTTCTTCGACTACGACACATACGACATTCGTGCCGACGCACAGGCAGTCCTGGTCCGCGATGCCTCATTCCTCGTCGCCCATCCTGACGTGAAGATCGTCATCGGCGGATACTGCGACGAGCGCGGATCAAGCGAATATAACCTCGCCCTCGGCCAGAATCGCGCCGACGCCGCCAAGAACGCCCTGGTCGCTGCCGGTGTGGCGGCAAGCCGCATCCGCGTCGTCAGCTATGGCAAGGAGAAGCCCTTCTGCTCCGAGTCCACTGAGGAGTGCTGGCAGCAAAATCGCCGCGCCGGATTCTCCTCGACCGCTAGAATGAATTCAGTGAGGCCTTCCACACCGGCCAAAAACTCTGGGTGCCCCAGGTCTCGATTCTGAGACCTGGGATACCTCGAATTCACATGACTACGATTCCTGCTTCATCAACCACTGTCGCACCAGAAGGTGAACGATGCGCACACTCGTCAAGCTACCCCGCTGTCTCCTCGCTGCCGTCTCTCTTGCTATGCTCGCGCTGCCGCATGCCTGCGCATGCTGCCTCAAAGGAAATGATCGAGCTGCAGACCCAGGTCCAGCAGTTGCTCGACATGGTGCAGCGCCTCCAGTCCACGCTCGACACAGCGCTTCGGAGTCCTCCAGCATCTGGTCGAGCAGACGGCCGACAACGCCAACCAGATCTCCGCCACCGTCAGCACGCTCGAAAAGAAAATCAATGCGCAGAACGAAGCGGCCAACGGCAAGATGGACACTGTCTCCGGCCAGGTGCAGTCGCTCAACGATTCGGTTGACGAGCTCAAGTCCCGCATCGCCAAGCTCGACAAATCGATCCAGGATATGCAAACCCAGCTTCAGAACATCCAGATCCGCTCCGCCCGCCCCCGCGCAGCCCGGCACCCGGCGCAACTCCGGCCAGCCTCCAGCCCGGCATGCAGCCGCCACGTCCCGGCGCCGCGCAGGCCCCCGCAGCCTCACAGGCCCCGCCGCTCGCCGACACCTTTCAGGCCGGCGTTCGCGACTACAACTCCGCCCATTATGACGTTGCCGCCGGCGAATTCCAGGACGTGATTCACTTCTATCCGATGGACGACCTGGCCGGCACTGCGCAGTTCTACCTCGGCGAGATCGCCTACCGCCAGCAAAACTACGCCGACGCCGTGAAGGCCTACAACGCCGTTCTCGAAGGCTTCCCGGGCAGCCCCAAAGCCCCCGCCGCGCAGTTGCGCAAGGGCCTCGCCCTGCTTGCCCTCAACAAGAAGGACGCCGGGATCCACGAGCTGCGCCTGCTCATTCAGCGCCACCCGCAGACCCCTGAAGCCGCGCAGGCCCGCTCCAAGCTCAACGGGCTATGGGCGTCCGAATCACTCCAACCGCTGCCGCACCCGCCGCCCACTAGCGCCTTGAGCACAGGCGGCCGAAGTTAGAAGCGCCGGCGTTTCGGTCGGGGTCCCCAAGGACAGGTCTCCGGCCGCAGCTGTTCAGCAGGAGTGCCCACTCACAGGTCTCCTTCCGTGGCGTGGTCGGCCGAATTTCCTGTGGGCTTCCCAGCCCTCAGTTCTACCTCCGGGAAACAAATTCTCGGGTTGTCCTGCCCTCTGCGATAAACGCGGGGTCCCCTATCCTCTCCGCGCGTTTTTTGCGGAAACGGTGGGAATCCAGGAACCCCATTCAGCCAGTGATCGCCAGCTGTCATCTGCGATTTGTAATCTGCGATATCCTTTCAATACGCTTCACTTCAGACTCTCAAAGGCTCCGGATGCACGGCCTTTGGGGCTACCGCAGCTCTAAGCCTGAAAGACCCGACCATGCCTGAGCAGTCCCAAGTCGAACGCTATTACAACTGGACACGCACCTGCTTCATCTTTGTCGCAGTCCTCATGGCGATCATCCTCACCAAGTTCCTCACCTTTGGTCCCCGCAATTACTGGCCTCTCATTCCTCTTCTCCCGCTTCCCTTCCTCTTTCTCCTCAACCTCTGGCTGGCCTTTCGCCGCACCCACAGGGCTCTCACTGAATACCGTGATTTCTCCGGGCAGTCGGGCCAATCCGCGGTTGAAACGCTCCTCGGCCTCGCCCTGACCGCCGCTTGCGGCCTCCTCATCGCACTCATCGTCGGCTTCATGATCGGCAAACTGCTCGCTCACTAACCCGAACTCCCAGCCTCGGGCAACAGAAAACCCCGCACTCGGCGGGGTTTTCTGTTTCCTGTCTTCTGCCTTGGTGCTTGTTAACGAGCTCTCAATACTGCAGGCTCGCCATCAGCCCATCCAGCGCCGACTTCGGCGGCCGCGTCACGCTCTCCGGCAACTGCCCCAGCGGCTCATCCACCAGGTTCAGCAGGTCGATGAACGTCGGCTTCTGCGTATCGATGTAGAACACGCCGGTCAGCACCTCATTGTTCGTGTGCGCCTCCATCAGCGTCCTCACTGCGTTCGCCTTGTCCGTCGGATCGTAGTCCTCCTGCAGCTTCCGCAGCCGCAGGCTCGAGCCGTCGTGCATCTCCACTTCGTACACTTCGCCCGAGTCGTAGTCCACTTCGATCTCGTCGAAGCTGGCCACAAAGTCCACTTCGTTGATCGGCTCGTCGTTGTCCTGCATGAACTTGTAGCTCTTCGTCGATCCCTCGTGATCGTTGAAGGTCACGCAGGGGCTGATCACGTCCAGCATCACTGTGCCCTTGTGCGCAATCGCCGCCTTCAGCATGGACAGCAGTTGCTTCTTGTCGCCGCGAGAACGACCGGCCCACGAACGTCGCGCCCAACTGAATCGCCAGCGCGCAGGTGTCGATGGCCGGCAGATCGTTGATCACGCCGGTCTTCAGCTTCGAGCCCAGATCGGCCGTCGCTGAGAACTGGCCCTTGGTCAATCCATACACGCCGTTGTCTTCGATGATGTAGATCATCGGCAGATTGCGGCGCAGCAGGTGCACAAACTGCCCCATGCCGATCGATGCCGTATCGCCGTCGCCGGAGACGCCCAGCGTCGTCATCGTGTGGTTGGCCAGGATCGCGCCCGTCGAAACCGACGGCATGCGCCCGTGCACGCTGTTGAAGCTGTGCGCGCGGCTCATGAAGTAGGCCGGGCTCTTCGACGAGCAGCCGATGCCGCTCATCTTCATCACCCGTTCCGGCTCCACGCCCATCTGGTACATCGCGTCGATAATGCGCTCCGAGATCGCGTTGTGTCCGCAACCTGCGCAGAGCGTCGATCTTGCCGCCGCGATACTCAAGAACCGGAAGGCCGATGTGATTCACTTTTGGTGCTGGTGCTGCTGTAGCCATTTAGCGATTCCCCTTCTGCTCTCCAATGACGCCCCAAAAAATACGAGTCGCGATTTCATGATGCAACCGCCCCCTCGTGCGCTTCCACGTCCTCGACATGCGTAGGAGAAATAGCCTGAAGCCCTCCTTGGTCGCGAACTCTTCGATAACCGTCTGCGCGTCCAGCGGCAGTCCGTTGTAATGCAGAATGCTGCGCAGCTTCACTACCTGCTCGGCCGGAAGGTCCAGCTTCAGCAGGCTCGCCAGTTGCGCATCGCGGTTCTGTTCCACCACGTAAACGCGCTCGTGCGAGGCCACAAAGTCGTGAATCTCGTGCGCAAACGGATAGGCCCGGATGCGCATGTAATCCACGTCCTGCCCATATTGCTTCTTGATCAGGTCCAGCCTCTCGCGAATGGCAAAATCCGAACTGCCATAAGCCAGAATCCCAATCTTCGAGCTTCCGTTCTTCACCGTCACCGGAGCCGGAACCAGCTTGCGCGCATTCTCAAACTTGCGCGCCAGCCGCTCCATCACCTCAACGTATTCATCCGGCTTCTCGGTGTAGCCCGCCGCATCGTTGTGTCCCGATGCCGCGCGTAAAGTAACGCGGCCTTGGGGTGCCGCGTGCCGGGCAGCGTCCGCCAGCCGATGCGCATCGCCATCCACATCCTGGTAGCGCGCAAATCCGCCCAGCCGCTCCAGATCTTCCGCCGTCAGCACCTTGCCGCGATCCAGCGGCTTCGTCGGATACTCAAACGTGCTCCGACATCCAGTTGTTCATGCCCAGGTCCAGATCGCTCAGCACAAACACCGGCGTCTGCATCCGCTCCGCCAGGTCGAATGCCGCGTAGCCGAACTCGAAGCACTCCCTCACGTTCCCCGGCAGCAGCACAACATGCTTGGTGTCGCCGTGGGAAAGAAACGCCACGCTCAGCAGATCAGCCTGCGAAGTGCGCGTCGGCATGCCCGTCGAAGGCCCGGTGCGCTGCACATCGAAGATCACGCCCGGAATCTCGGCGTAGTAGCCCAGGCCGGCAAACTCCGCCATCAGCGAAATGCCAGGCCCCGACGTCGCCGTCATCGACCGCGCGCCGGCCCAGCCCGCGCCCAGCACCATGCCGATCGCCGCCAGCTCATCCTCGGCCTGCACCACGGCAAATGTCGCCTTGCCTTCCGGCGTCACGCGAAACTTCTTCAGCAGATCGGTGGTCGCTTCCACCACCGAGGTCGAAGGCGTAATCGGATACCACGCCACCACCGTCACGCCCGCAAACACCGCGCCCATGCCGCACGCCGCGTTGCCGTCGATGATGATCTTGCCCGCCGTCTGGTTCATCCGCTCGATGAAGTAGGGGTCCTGCTTGGTGAACTTCTCCGCCGCGTAGTCGTAGCCCGGCCTTCACCGCGCCAAAGTTCAGATCGAAGACCTTCTGCTTCTTCGCAAACTGCTTGCGCAGCCCGCTCTCCACCACGCTCAAGATCGATCTGAGAGCAGTTGCGCCGCCGCGCCCACATACACCATGTTCTTGACCAGCTTGCGCAGCTTGGCTTCAGGGCAGATGCCGGCAGTGATCTTGTCGAACGGCACCGGATAGAAAACCACGTCGTCGCGATACTGCTTGAGGTTCAGGTTCTCCTCGTAGATGGCCACGCCGCCAGTCGGCAGCGACAGCGCATCCTGCTTCGCCGTCTCCGGATTGAGCGCGACCAGCACCTCGGCGTCGCGCTTGCGCGCTACGTATCCGTCTTTGCTGGCGCGGATGGTGTACCAGGTGGGAAGTCCGGCGATGTTCGACGGGAAGAGGTTCTTGCCGCTGACCGGAACCCCCATCCCGAAGATGCTTTTCAGCAGCACGCTATTGGCGGATTGCGAGCCGGACCCGTTCACCGTTGCTACGTTGATGCTGAAGTCGTTTATCACGCGTTCGCGCGTGTTCGTTGCCCTTTGCAATTCCCCCAGGGCCAGGTCGCCTGTCGCCATGTGGCGGGATCCCTTCCGAGTATTCTCTCTTGAACCGTCGTCCCACCATTTGAGACTTACGGCCTTTTCCGTCCCATGTGATTATAGTCATTTTCCAACTGCAGCGTCTCAATTCTCAGCCCGCCTGTAACCCTTTTGAGTCATCCCAATTCACCCCGGGAATTGCGGAACAAAAGAAGGAATTCTGCGCTCGTTTCCGTTCAACCATCACCCTCTCCCGCGTGCTCTCATTTCTCCGTTCTCCCCGCAGTCCTGCAACGGAACAAGAGTTGAGGTTTCCCGAAATCTGAGCATTCGTGTGGACGCGACCGCCACGCCGTCATCGAGCGCAACAACGGCAGCTAGCTCCTCGTCGGCCACAACAGCTCCCACGGCACCTTTCTCAACGGCGCGCGCGCCAAGTGCGCCCGCTGCATGCAATGCCTTTGCTATACTGCGCAAGTTCCTTCTGGAGGCACAATGGGCAGGATCAACATCGGACGTCTGATTCTCGCCGGCCTCGTCGCGGGACTCGTGGCTGACGCCTTGGGCTACCTTGTCGACGGGGTCCTCCTCTCCGAAAGATGGTCCGATGGAATGATTCTCCTCGGCCATCCACAGTTCACTCTTATCCAGTGGATCGGGTTCAACCTGGCCGGTCTGTTGGGCGGCATGGTCGCTGTCTGGATCTACGTGGGAATCCGTCCGCGTTTTGGCGCAGGCCCGCTTACGGCCATCTACGCCGGAATTGCCGTCTGGCTCCTCACCAGCGCAATCCCGAACTTCGATTTCATGGGTGTCCTCAGGCTCTTCGACCGCCAACTCACCATCTTCACCACGCTCGGAGCCCTGGTCGAAATCGTCGTCGGGACCGTTCTCGGAGCCGCTCTCTACGCGGAAGACGAGGACTGATCCCCAGCATCGCCTCCCGCCAAGCCCATTGTTTCAATTAGTTACGCAAGTCTGCATGGCCTCTCTCTGAGCCGCCTTTCCCTGGCCGACCTTCCTTTCCATTTGGATCCAGCGCTTGCCGGAAAGAGCACGCGCTTCGGTGTCTTCAAATGGATAGGTTACCTAAGGATGTAACACTAAAGTGTAAGAATAATCCCACAAAGGTAACATTTTTCTGTTTACTTTCTGGTCGGATGCCACCACACTACTCGTGAGAGCTGTCGATTGAGCCCCCACTCAATCCGGCTTCTCGATGCAAGAAAGGGGGTCTCCCCCAATGCTCGACGCGCTCCGCCGCACAGGAAGGCTCTCCTGCCCTGCCCACCTCTCCGTTGCGACCCCTTCGGCTGGAGCGCAGGGCATTGACACGACCTCCGTGTACTTCAACCTCGGTCTGAGCGAGAGCCTCACCAACCAAATCGTCACCCCCATCGGCACCACGCTGAAAAACTGCAGCCTCAATTCCCAAATCCAAATGAGGCTGGCCCTTTCCCAGAACTCGCTGCTTCCCATCCACAACGGCAATGACATCGACGGGCGCATACCCATCAAGCCCGCATCACAAAGCCTTTAAAATCGAGCGTCATTGCCGTCGCCTCAAAACATATTCGGACGTCAGCGTCCACAAAGTTGCAACCCTACTCTAATCGGGCCCCGATCATCTCCTTCAGATCGGGGCCCAATTTTTTTAACCCGCCTAGGATTCGACCAACCACAAATCCATCCATTCATTCTTCCCCTACCACATTCCCCAATCGCCACGCCCGAGCACCCACGCAGCCAACAGCAGGTTGCTGGTCGCATGCGCTGCTACAGCTTCGCCAAAGCGTCCGGTCCGCTTTACAACGAATGCATAGGCCATGCCCGCCACAATTCCCACCACCCATTGCGCTCCGTGCATCGCCCCAAACGCCATCGACGACACTACAATCGGCACCACGCCCAGATTTCGAAACGCAACTTGATCAAACTCGCGGTCCATCAGCCTGCGCGCCAAATACCCTCGAAAGGCCAACTCCTCGGCAATTGGCACAGTAATCACTGCCGCCGTCACCCGCACCGTCAGCCAACCCAGCCGCTCCCACGCCGGCAAAGCGGCCAGGGCCGCACCCAGCCCACTCGCTGCCGGTGTGTGCCCCCACATCTCCGGTGCCACCCACACGGCAAACACCGCCGCCCCCACCGCTGGCCCTCTCCATCCAAACCGCCAGTCCAGTTTTCTAAGCTCTTCCCGAAAAACCCACAGCGCCGTCGCCGCCGCTGCAAATCTCAGCCAATACAGCGATTCAAAGCCCGCTCCAGCACCTCCGCCCAGCAGCCTCGATGCATAGCTCGCCGCAATGATCGCCAGAAATGGCACCAGATATGCCGGCGTCGCCGCAGCTTCCTTCGTCCCCGCTGCGCCACCAGCCGACGCGTCAGCGACCTCACCCCCCGGGTCGAGGGCGTCGCCCAGCATCCCATCCCGTCGCATCCACGGGACCCGAAGCATCGCCAGCGAAAAACCCAAGGCAACGGCCGTGAACGCAATCCACCCCGCCTCTGAATGGAATGCATAAAGCGCCGCGTCGCTGTTCCACCGAACTCCCAAAACCACCAGCACCGCAATCCGCACAACATTCAGAGCCCACATCGTCGCCAGCGCCAGAGGCACCAGCAGCATCGCCCGCGGAAATCGGATCTCCCGCCGGAAAAACCACAGCCACAAGCCCGTAAAAATCAGCACCAGCCCCAGTCCTTCGACGCCTGAGCAAACGTCGTTTACCTGCGCCACAAAGTGCCCAGCGCCGACCGTGAAATTCGCGGGGTCCCCGGTCACGTCGGGCAGCCACCACCCGAGCAACGCCCGAACCGAGCTGTACGTGATCCCCTGAAGCCATCGAACCGGCCAGCTCGCCGCCCCTTTCCACAAATTCTCCAAGGGAGAACGCGCCAGCCACGCAGCCAGCCCGCCCGCGCACGCCCACGCACCGATCGCGCCGTTCCGCCGAACCATCTCAACCCACGCGTGTGCCGGAACGCACGCCAGACCCAGCAGCACCACCGCCGCAAGATGAACGCATCCCAATCCAACCAGAAACAGGGGGGCCGGCGTTGCGGTGCCGCGCACTACTGCCACCGTTCCCGCCGCGTACGCCGCAAAGCAAACGGCATGCCCCACGAAGAGCGCCCAGCCAAATCGCAAACTTTCTTTGATTTCCCGTAAGCGCGCCTGTCCAAGCCCCAGGAACAGCGCATACGCCACAATCGCCGGAACCGTCGCCGCCTGCGCCAGATCAGGATGCGCCACGAGCGGCCAACGCACCATCAATTCCAGGGCCAGAATTGCTGCGATCAAATACAAGCGCCCCACCAGGTGGTGGGGCAGCAGGCGATCCAATCTTGTTGTATGTGTTTTGTGGGTGTTCACTTCGCACGGTCAGACGGCAATCCGCCCATCCCGTCTCCGTTCCCTCTTACTTGCTGCGCCGCGCACGAAGTACAGCCACTGTCCCCGCCACCAGTGTGAGAGCGCCAATTGCCAGGGTGGGATCAACCTCGGGCGTCGGGTAGAACACAACCGCCGCATGAGCCGTTTGTGTTACGCAAAACGCAAAGCCGGAAAGAAAAAGTGCAAACCTCAGCCAATTCCTCTTCATCGGGTCTCCTCCCCAGGGCAGTGATCGGGCGGTTTCGCTCGCTGGCGAACCATAATCTTTCCGATCTAGGACCGAGTATAGCATCGAAGTCTCACGGATCCTGAACGATTCCTAAGAAAATGCCGCACCTTCAAGTCCCTCCATCACTCCGGGGTAACTCCATTATATCCCCTCAAGTAACCCCGGATCCTCCGGCAGCAGTCAGGGGGCCGGCGCATCGTTTTGACCCTCCCGCCGCACATCTAATGCTGGTGCCGGCCCAACTCCCAACTCTGGCGTTGATCACCAAATCAAGCCTTCAGCTCGGGCGGCCAAATGCAACAAACGCACGCCCCATGGCCTTCCTGGTCGTGATCGCGATCTTTGCCGGCGTCAGTTCCGGACCGTCCCAGCCGTCCTTCACCGCCTCGATCCGAACTTCGCCCTCGCGCTTGGTCGACTGCACAATCACCTGCGCGAGCCCGTTGAAAAGGCTCCGCTTCGGCTCCTTGTCGCTTTCCTGGCAGTTCGGGTCGCCGTTGCCCGCTCCCAAAAAGTGTCCATCGCCCGAGATGTTGAACGCGATCTTGTTCATTGCCGTCGGAACCGGACGGCCTTCCTTGTCCAGCGCCTCGACGGTCACAACCGCAACATCTTCGCCATCTGCGTCAATGGTCGTTCTGTCCACGGTCAGCCGGATCTGCGTCGTCGCGCCGGTTGTTTCGCGCTTCTCAATCAATACGACCTTCCCCTCCCTCGATGCACGCGCCTCGATCGTGCCCGGCTCATACTGCACCTTCCACTCCACGTGGCCCAGGCTGGGAACCTTCTGACTCCCCACGCTCTTCCCGTTGACGAACAGCTCCACCTCGTCAAGGTTGGTGTAAACCCACACCGGAATCGTTCTTCCCTCTTCGCCTTCGAAGTTCCAGTGCGGAAACAAGTGCAGCGAAGGTTCCTTCCGCCACCACGCCTTGTAGTAGTAGTAGGTGTCCTTCGGAAAGCCGCACATATCCACAATGCCGAACTCCGAGTTGATCGACGGCCAACCGTACGGTGTCGGCTCGCCGCGATAATCGAATCCCGTCCACGCAAACCCGCCCGCTTCCCACTCGCGCGTGCCGTAGAACTTCCACCACTCTTCGGCTGTCTCGCCCCACGTCACCACGCCGTTGTAGTCGTTCACAAGGTTGCGCAGCGGGTCGGTAGTGTACATGCCACGCGTCGAAATAGCGCTCGATGTTTCTGACCCGTAGATCGGCCTCTTCGGATGCTCCTTGTGGTAGCCGTCGGGGCGATTGAGTCCGTAGTTGAAGCCAATAATGTCGAACGCGTCAGAGACGCCTTTCTCGTTGTCGCCGTTGACGGCAGCAGAAACAACGCGCGTTGGGTCGAGTTCGTGGCAAAGTTTCACCATCGTTGCGCCAATCTTCGCGCCCTGTTCGGCCTCAGCATTCTGCAGCTGCCACTCCTCATTGCCGACCGACCAAAGGATGATCGACGGCGAGTTGCGATAGCGCTTCACCATCGCCGCGAGCTGCGCAAGGCCCTCCGGGTTCGAACTCATCTGCCGCGTCTCGCACATCATCATCAGCCCCAGCCGGTCACAACCCTCCACCCACTCTGGTGTCGGCATGTTGTGCGACGTTCTCACCGCGTTGCACCCCATCCCGCGCAGCACATTCAACCGGAACCATTGCAGCCCGTCGGGCAGCGCCGCGCCCACCCCCGCGTGGTCCTGGTGGTTGCATGTCCCCTGAATCTTCAGGCTCTTTCCGTTCAGAAAGAATCCCTTGTCGGCGTCGAACAGCACGGTTCGCACGCCGAAGCTCACGCGCTCTGCATCGCGCACCTTGCCGGCTGCCTCAACCGACAAAACAGCCGAATAGAGGTTCGGTGTATCCACGCTCCACAGCGCCGGATTCTCCAGCTTGGCGGTCGCGGTGTAATACGCCGTCCCATCGACATCGATCTTCTGCCCAGCGGCCTCCGCCATCGCCACGGTCTTGCCCGCGGCGTCAAGAATCTTCCACGCCACCCTGGCCGTTTCAGCCTGCTTGCCTTCGTTCTCGACAATCGTCCCCAGGCTCAACGTCGCCGTCTCGCCGCTCACCGCCGGCCGTACCCAGCTCTCCAGCGCGCCCAGGTGCAGAGCATCCGTCTTGGTAAGCCACACGTGACGGTAGATGCCCGCACCCTCATAGAACCATCCGTCGCCGAAGCTCGCGTCCACACGCGCCACAATGTAGTTCTTCGCTCCATAGCTCAAAAAGTCGGTCAGATCGAAGCTGAATGGCGCGTAGCCATTGTTGTTCCGCCCGATGAAGCACCCATTCAGAAACACCAGCACATCGCGAAACGCCCCATCGAATTCAACTGAGATTCGCCGACCCAGGTCGGACGCAGGAATCTCGAACTCCCGCCGATACCAGCCCACGCTCGTCTCCGGATAGCGGCGGCCGAGAGGCTTGTACCCATGCGAGTTCAGCTCCTCATCGCGCACGAACGGCAACTCTACCGCCCAATCGTGAGGCAGGTTCAGCGGCCGCCATTTCGAGTCGTCGAACTTGGCCTTCGAGAATTCAAAGTCTCCGGTCTTTGCAAAGTCTCCCTGCCCCTTTCCAAATCCGAGGTCACGCGCCGGGTCCGACCCGTCCCCAAACTGGAACTTCCAGCCAAAGTCGAAGAGCAGCTTCTCGCGCGGCGCTTCCACCGACATGTCCTGATAGCCCGGCAGAACTCCGCCCCACGCCCTCCGTGCAAGCACCGACGAAGCCGAAAGAACGATTCCAGTTCGAAGCAAATTTCTGCGCGAAATGTCGGACATGTGTGACCCCTTCTTGGGTTTCTCAATCGAATCTTTCCGAGTCGATCTTAACGGCGTCTCGCTGAGACGAGATTCTTCGAGGCGCACTCGGCAACGCCGAACTATAAATGACCCGACCCGGCGTTGTAAACGATTTCATCGGCGCAATTGACCCAAAAAGGGGACGCGCGCGACCGCCTGGTACTACGTGGCACGCAAAAGGCCAGACGACGACACGCGCCTCCAGCCTTAGGCGTCGTATCCTTCAGCAACTCCGTGAGGGCCACGCAAATCCTGGCCCTCCTCCAGTCAGTTCTTACCTCTCCAACTCTGCTAGACTCAATGAGGCAATGAGCCCTCCGCTTGGCGATTGGGCGCATCGGAGAGATGGCCGAGTGGCTGAAGGCGCACGCTTGGAAAGCGTGTTTAGGGGAAACTCTAACGTGGGTTCGAATCCCACTCTCTCCGCCATAAATAAGTATAATAAAATCAATAGATTATAGAAATAGATAGAAAAACGTGCTAATTTTGTGCTACCATGCTCCCGCATTTGGAGGACACGGAATGAGCACGCCCGTAATCACCATCTTCGTTAGGCATGGAATTCAAAACGGCAAGCCATGCAAGTACACAGGGGACGAATTCGCCCGCCGCTGCAATTGCCCGAAGCATTTTCGCTGGACTCAGAACGGGACCCAATACCGCCGCAAGGCCGGGACCCGCTCTTGGGAGGCAGCGGAGGAAATCAAGCGGCAGCTCCAAGACCAATTGGCCGGACGCACGCCGGACACAAGGCCGGAGGACAGCACCCGCACTCTCAAAGCTGCCATAGACGTTTTCATAGCGGACAAGAATGTCCAGGGGATCACGCGGAGTGTGCTTGGCAAATATACACGCGAGTTGGACCGGCTCCGTGAGTATTGTGAGCGTCAAGGTGTTTTCACCGTACAAGGAATCACGCGGGAACTGCTCACTGGTTTCTGTGGCACATGGGAGGACGCATATCCAAGCAGCTACACGCGCTCCAAAGTCCGTGAACGGTGCCGGTCATTCCTTCGCTACTGCTTTGAGGCCAAATGGCTAGAGCGCATCCCGGTATTGCCAAAGATTCGTGTGGAAGAGCCTCCCACGTTGCCGCTTTCCGATGATGAATACAAGCGGCTACTAGACGCGGTGTACGGACGAATTGCAGACAGGGCACAGGCTGACCGGGCACGTGCTCTCTTTCAGCTCATGCGCTACAGTGGCCTTGCCGTCCGGGATGCGCTCACACTTGAGCGCAATGAGATTCAACATGACGCCACAAAGCGGCTGTATCGCATCGTAACCGCCCGCCAGAAGACAGGCACGCCCGTGAGCGTGCCTATCCCTCCCGGAGTTGCCAAAGAGCTGCTAGAGGTCACCAACGGAAATGACAGGTATGTGTTTTGGTCCGGCAACGGGGAAGAGGAAAGCGTCACGAAGAATTGGGCCAAATACTATATCGCCCCGGTCTTCAAAGCGGCGGGGCTTACAGGCCAAGGGCACATGATGTCCCATCGGCTCCGGGATACGTTCGCGGTGGACTTGCTCTCGAAAGGCGTGCCGTTGGAAGAGGTCTCTAAGCTGCTAGGGCACGAGTCCATCAAGACCACGGAACGCCATTACGCAAAGTGGGTGAAGGGGCGGCAAGACCGGCTTGACGCGCTTGTTGTGGGGACGTGGGCAGCACCGGTCAAGAAACGAAAACGGTGAGCGGCTTCCTAATGGTTAAACGCCCCGTATCCGCATACGGGCCGCGTTCTAGAGATGGGTTATGCCGTTGGCTGCAACGCTTTCTGAACAAGGTCTCGGGTGGATTGTTCGCCCGGCTTGGCTTTCCGAAGCGACATCTTTGTCACTTCAAGAAGTTGAATCAGCATCGGCGTCTTGTCTTTTGCCTTTGTTAGCTGGTCCCACTTCATGAAGTTGCCTAAGTCACTGTTGTAGGTGTTCTTGAGGATAGGTTCATCGAAGACGCAGTTGTCGGTGCCGGGGGTCATATAGGAATCAATTACCTCAATGGATGCGTCCATCAATTCCTTCCATGCTTGCCCGTCCGCGCTGTAGAGCTTCACCATCGCACGGGTCACTGCCTTGTTGCTCGTCTCGCCTCCCATCCTCACTAGGATGTCTCTGAGCAACTCGATAACCACAAAGTAGAACAAGAAACGAGTTTGGCGTCTGCTCGGATTGCCTTTGCGCCCAAAGCTATAGGAGTCCGCTGCGGTCTTGAGGAGATACGATGCGTAAAGGTCACGTATGTCAAATCTGTCGTCGATGTTCAATTCTTCCTGATTGACGATTCGCTTGAAAATCGTGCCATTGGGCTGGAACGGGCCGTTCTTGTTGGCAGCAGTTCCAGCTTCGCCAAGCCATCCCGAGCCATACACTTTAACGAGGTCGAATGCGTTACACATCACTTTGAACTGCTTAATGTCGGGCCGTTGCTTCTGCAAAGCAAGACGAGAGTCCCAAGCGCCGCGCTGAATTTCCAAGAAGATATTATATTCATCTTCCATTTCTTTAGCCCAAGTTCTGAAGTCTGAAGTTAGGGCGAGGAAGTCCTTTTCTTTTACGGCGTTCTGACTGTTGGTGTAGCGCGTGATCTTTTCTAGCAAGTCCTCACCCTTGCTACCCACTTGCGCGATTTTGGTGACAACCACCCCTTGCGCAGCTCGCTGCTTCCAATCTTCAAGCGTAGGATTCGTACCCGTACCCCCGGAATCGAGCTTACGGAAGAAAACGTCCCAAATAGTTCTCGTTGTCTGACAGCCGTTTACAACGAATGGGTCTATTAACTCAAATTGGGAATCGCCTTGAGGGTGGTATTCCTCTACAACAATCGTGATGCCGTTGTTGTAAAGGCCAAAGTTCTCAGGATGAGCATTGAGGGTGTCTTGAATCCCCTTGTTGACTTTGCCACGTCCCCCCAAGAAACGGCGGACGTTCTTTTCATAGAGCTGGTCGAGGTCCTGAGTCTTTTGCCGATAGGTCTTGAGGAATGTGTACAGATCAATCAAAGAAATTGACCCGACCAAAAGCCCCTGGCCGGACTGCGTAAGATTGCCCTTCACGACAACTTTGACTTGCTCACCAAACTTCAAGGGTTCGTCAATTGTTCTTTGGAACAGTGCAGCAAGTGAAAAAGACTCACAGTCAAATCCCGTTCCTAGTCGGCTCCGGCCCATAGCGCGAAGATCGTTGAGAACACGCGCTTGCTCTTCATTAAGGGGTGCAATCGTGGCAAAGACTAGAACAATCTTGTCCCGCTCAGACGATTGTTTGCGAAAATTCGTGAGCTGCTCCAGAAGCCCCATCGCAAGACTGCTCAAGCGACCGTGTTTCCCATCGAGCGTGTCAATGACTTTCTGACCTTCTTGCAGCAAGGTGGTAGTACCCTGAAACGCCTTGCCATACTTGCTCTGAATCAGATACCAAGTGTGGCCTTGGGTGCCCTCCTCGTTTGCTTCGTCTTGACCCGTGTCCAGATACGCCGCGTCAATCCCACCATCGCCCGCGCCGTCGCAGTAGATAACCTCCCCGGTGGATTCGTCGAGGTCTAGCCACTGGACTATCAATTTGCGCGCAAACCGATGCCCAAGTTCAACGGTTGAAGGGTTGCCTTCGATGATCTCAGAGAGCCACTGCTCAGAGAACTGCTCAATGCTCGGGTTGGAGCCACTAACTGTTGCCGCCATGCGCTACTTTCTAATCCAGTTCGTGCATGGGGTGACAGTGCGCGGCTTTTCCACGACAAGCGCCCCACGAGCAGGGCCGCCTTTCGGCTTGCTGTCAGAACACAAGGAAGCGTCCGTCATTGACAAAAGAAATTTTCCGTGGCGTCCCCCAAGGACGCCCTTTCTGTGTTGACGGCGTGACGTTCCTACGTTAAGGCTTTGAGTTAGAGGGGGAGAAGAGCGGGTCCGCTCACCGGCAAGTTGACAAGCAAACGGTTCCGTTATACGGCTTCGTGTTGAGGGGGAGGGAGTGGAAAAGCGCCGCTTGCGGGGCAGCTACGCTATGTGACTGCCATCACGGAGGCGAGACACAGCCCAAAGAAAAGGGCCTCACCGTGACCCATTAGCGTAACGCTGGCGGTAGAGTGGACGTAGATGCAACATCGTGAGGGCGCTGCGCTTGTGACGGTCATCACGGAGGCGAGACACAGCCCAATGAAAAGTGCCTCAACGTGTCGTATTAGCATGACGCTGGCGGTAGGCTTGAAAGTAGATGGCCTGAAACGCCAACGAAAGAAAATCGCGGGAAGTTGGCGGGTTAGCGTAACGCTGACGGTATGCTTGATTCAGATGGATTTGTGCCGCAGCTATTCGGATTAGCAGATGTGCCGCGCTATCGTGAATTTGTAATACCTCGCCATTCGATCACGCCCAACATGAGTTTTTGGAAGGACCCGCAGTTGCCGTGTCTTTGCGGCTTGAAGGGAGAGGCAGCGTATGAATCACATGTTGCAGTTGGCCGCCGATGCAACTCTTGCGGTTTACGTCATGGCAAGCCCGGACGCAAGTGAGATTGAGTTTCTCAACTTGAAGCCGATGGTGTCTGACTCAGAACGTGAGAGCCTTGCTGCCCGTTGGCCTGGACGTGACCTCCGTGGTGTAGGCGTGATTGGCCGTCTGGCGGATGGACGTATCAACATGGCCTTGAAAGTACCGTTTGACCATATCCAGCTTGCCGCGCTGTTAGTCGCCTACACAGACTACTGTGAGGCCGCAGAGACACAGCGCAATGATGACAGCGTGGAATGGTGCGAACGTCTGTATGCGGTCCAAGACCCTCGCATGAATTAACCAGCCTTCGATTCTCGCCTTTCGTCTTCGATCAATCGCACACAAGTTTGGCTGCCCGGTGAAAAAGCGCCGGGTCATGGCACGAGAGCGCCCGCAGTACGCGGTGTGGACACGTGCGGTTGTGGCTGTGAACGCGGCAGGGGAGGCCGCCATAACCCCGCACGTGAAAATGCACGTGTGGGCCGTGGAAGCCCCGTCAGTACGGCGCGGGTGACTCGGATGCGGGACCGGGGCAACCCGAGAATTTCATCCGAAGGAACTCAAAATGAATCTCTTTGAACTGAAGAAACAGCAGAAGGCGGCACTGGACAAGGCTCAAGCCCTGCTTGGCTCCGCTGACCACGTGCTGACCACGGCAGAAAATGAAGGCTACAACGTTGCTATGGCGGACTATCAGGCCGTTACCAATACTATTGCGGCCCGTGAAAAACAGAACACCATCCGTACCTTTTTCCGCAACGGCGCTCCCATCGCGGGCGGCCCGTTTCTTGGCTCCGGTGAGGAAGGGGCAGCGGGGCTTATGAATCCTGTTTCCGTCTCCCCGTTGTCGGCTGAAACACGCTCTCCCGAGTATGCAAGGGCGATTCATAGCTTCCTCAAATCTGGCGGCAAGGCCCACGGTGAAGATCTGGCAGTTGGCGCTGATGGCGCGGGCGGGTTTTACATGCCTGGCTCTGAGCACTTCACACGGCAGCGCAACGCCAATGGGTCTATCCCAACGATGGGCGCGGCCATGTACGAAGGCACCCCGGACGGTGGTTCAAACGGGGCTGGCGGGTACGCGGTGAGCGTTCCGACTGTCCAGCAAGTTGCTCCGTTGGCTCTGCCGGACCTTGGAATCTTCGATGCCTCAATGGTGATTCCTACCAGCACAGCCATCAAAATCCCCGTGCAAACTGCCTTTGGCGCGTCCGCGATTAAAGCGGAATCCACCGGCACCGTTGCCACGTTTGGCGGCACTGACCCGACTTTGGGACAGATTGAGCTAGACGCATACATGGCGGGCGGCCTTCGGTGGGTGAGTTGGGAACTGCTACAGGATGTACAGATGTTTCAGCAGTTCGTGGTAGATGACCTTCTGAAGGGTCAGCGCATCCTTGAGGACTCGTTGCTTGCCAGCGGCACCGGGACCAATCAGGCACAGGGCGTCTTTGGCAATACGGGCACCGGCACCGGCACGGCATACCAGCTTGCCGGGACCGCAGCGGATGGGCAGACGTTGCTCAATTCTCTGTTTGACGTGACTAGCACGTTGAAAGGGGCCTACCAAGCTAACGCGGTATGGGTGATGAGCCGTGCAACCGGCTTGGCAATCCGCCGCGCTCAGATGCAAACCAACCTGTTTGCGCCCGTTGCCACGGTGGACGCGGACGGCACGGAGCGCATCCTTGGCAAGCCTGTTTTTTATGACGTGAATGCCCCGGCACTCCCCACCGCAACCACAGCGGGCGTGCTGCCGATCCTGTACGGGGACTTCAAGGCCGGATACCTCATCGGCGTCCGTGGTGGAGCTGGCATCAACGTCAAGATTCTTGACCAGCCACAGGCCGCACAGGGCTTGGTGGGAATCCTTGCCTACCGCCGTCTTGACGCAAGGGTGCGCCTGGCTGAGGCAATCCAGTCTGTCAAGGTATCTCACTCCTAATCCCGCCGTCAGTCGGGCATAACTGACGTTTGAGCGAAACGGCCCACCGAGCAATATGGGGAGCGGTGGGCCGGAGTAGCCACACATTAGGCGCGGTCCCTTTTTCCGGCAGTCAGAGGCCGGTTACCCGTTGCACCGCGCCCGGCGTTTGCGTCCGCCGTCTAAGCGGGACTCTGACCAATCAGGGACGGTCCAATCAAGAGGGCCGTCCCGAGAGATTAGGTTTTCCAAGGCGGGGACCTATTCCCGCGCATAGACCCTGCCGGGCTTCACTCGCCCACCTCCACTATGCGCGGTATTTTTTTCAGGTTTCAGGATTGCGGGGACAACCCGCCGCACAGCCCCGCAAGCCCGCAAGGGCCAGTCAACTGTGTGGCGTCTCCATGTACCCGGCTCTGTCTGCTTACTCATGGGCGAGTGAGCGGGAGAGCGGAGCCGGGCATTTTCAGATTCGGATGACCCGCCGATAATCGATGCGGTATCCGACCGGCAATTCTCACCAACGCGCCTACGGGCCTTGTAGCTCGATTGCGGGGCATTGTAGGCGAAAGAAAGCGAAGGTCAGACATGACCGTGATTGAAGTTGTGGACGTTCCGCCCGCTGCCTCAGAAGATGAGGCCCGCGTACTGCTCAATCGGCCCTGTGAAGTCAACCGATACATGCTTGTCCAAGTGCTTCCATTGCCCAATGGTGGCACCCGAGCCTTTTACAGGCTGGTATCAAGTGCCTATGACAAGAATTCAGATGAGCGAATCACTATGCGGGCAAACAAGGACGGCAAAGAGGACACGGCGCTGTCAATCATCCGGGACCATGTGGAGGAAAGCTGTACCAAGTTGGTGCAAAGGCTATCTGAGGCCGGGATCAGACGGAGTGTCAATTGGGTGGGCAAAAAGCGTCTGCCGATGCGTGCCAAGGGCAACACGTTGACTGTACAGCAAAGGCCAGACAGGCGATTCAAAGTCAACATGGACTCCGAAAACAGAATTTGGCGTGCAAAATGTAACAAAACTGTACCGCAAATCTAAAGGACTTAGCGGTGCAAAAGTCACCGCACTCCACCTAAGACAGGGTGTTGTGGGTGACTCTCCGTAATGTAACAACAAATCCCATCCCCACCCCCGTAACCCCAAGGGGTTGGGTTTACAGGGGACAGTGATGGGCTTATGGGCGCTGTATTGTTGCTGCTTCCACACGAGAGATGCAGTCATGGTGTACCAGCAAGAGAGCAACGCCAAACCAAGCGCATATTTAGCTTTGGGTGAGCGGATTAACCACCATGCTGCCAATGAGATAGGGGGTGGGGTCGAATCTCTAAAGCAATGTCTCAAAAGAGCGCCGCAATCCTTTTATTTACATAGACGAACAATTCCCAAAAACCTATGAAATTTGGGAGAGTCTGCCCGATTCTATGGTTTTTAGTAGAATCTGCCGTCAAAAGGTCATAAGACCTACTCTGTCTTGTGGCAATTTTGCCAAATTTTCGGAATCACGTAACCGCTTCCCGTGTCGCCCTGGACTGTCCAGCGTGTACATGGGTCACTGCGATTTCAAATACGGGCATCCCCTTTGAGCGTGCGGTGTGAATCAAGTGCTCAGTGCCGGTAGTGCCGGTGGTGATGACAATCAAGGCGTCACCGCGCTTTACCAATTCATCATTACGCATGTATCCGGCAAAGGCCCGATTCGTGTCATAGTCCGCGCCGAATGTTGTCACCGGCAGCAAATTGTCAGCGGCCCATTCTCTCGCACACTTATCCATCCCGGCCCGGCCATTCCCGCACACAACCTCTGTGACTGAAATGCCATGCTTGCGGGCGTCATCGACGGCCATCTCAAGCAGCTCACGTCCCGGCTTGGCCTTTATACCCCGTGACCCGGCAATGATGACTTTCAAGTGGTACACCTTTCTGAATTGGTCAAAAAGTCGCCTCTAGCAGAATCTCATCAAGTTGCTCTTCATTCATGATGTGCCTGTCAATGAGGGCCTTGAAAAGCAGCGCAATCGCCTTACTGTTACGGTGGTTTTGCAATTCTTCCCGTTTGGGCGTCCCGTCCTCTCCGTGCAACGTGTAGTAAATCCGTTTCTCCAATTCAAGGCCGTCCTGCTTAAAGGTGCGCTCGGCGAGAGCATCTTCTCTAGTTGGCATTATTCCTCCCTGCGCATTAGCGCGTGTACCCATCTAGGCGTGCCCTCGTTGAAGGACCTAGAATCATTGCTGGCCTCGTATGCATTGGCTCTTCCCACACCTCAAATTTGCAGACGGGGCATGTGCGCACCGTACCGCCGCTCCACCCTTTTGACGGGCACATGAATACCGCGTTGCGAGGATTTTGCTGCGCACATTTTGGACAAAGTGGTTTGGTCATATCGTCTTTGAGGTAGAAATATCCGTGGTCACCGTCCGGTCCAACAATTTCATCCCGGCGTGCCAGCTCTTCGCGTAATCGGCGGATTTCGTCATCTTGGTCGATGACTCGTCCTTTGAGGTCAATCACTCCGTCATAGAGGTCGTTGATGACGGCCTTCAATTCGTGGTTCGAAGAATCCTTGATAATGTCGCGGGCAGTTTTGACTGTTGCCACCACGCCGTTGACTAGCTGTGCCGCAGCGAGTGCTTGAGATGGGATGATCGACATGTACCCTCCCTCTGCTTTGAGGATAGGGCTGATCGTATAACACGCTTCGGTGGAAAACGGGGGCGTGACTGTTACACAGGAAGGTACACCGCCCCATTGATACTTTGGCGGACGGCACTATACTCCGCGTATGCCCGCTTACGTTGTTCGCATTCATCCCAAGCCGGTTGATGATCGACCTTTCGGCCATCTAGTTGACTACAGCGTCAACCCGGATTGGCATTTCAGTGCCCTTGATTCTGCAACTCAATGGCGGGACGTTTTGACAGAAATGAAGGTTGCCGTTGGGACACATCTTTGCCAATTTGAGATTCAGGAATTCAAGCCGGGATTGTTCGCGGTAGTGTGTAGATCACACCCGAAAAAGCCGGGCCTTGTCAGTGAGGCCCCGGTTATCTAAGAGACACGAGTCAATCGTGAGGTAGGCTTGAGTGCCACGGCGTTCATTATCGTGCTTCAAATCGTGATTGTCATTCTCTTGTGTGAGCCACGGGAGCGAAGGCAGCAAACGGTGCGAGTGCTTACCGGGATCTTCTTTCTTTGCGTCCTCATTCGATACGCCGCGCCCGCCGCAATGGGTTTCCTGGTCGAGACATTTCAGCCGGTAGTTGAGAAAATTGGTTGGCCGTATTTCCTGTTCGCTCTGGCGGTCCTCGGATACATCATTGCTTTGTTCTTGGCTTGGCGGCGAGATGCAAAAGAGAACAAGGCCATCCGTTCCGGTTCCCAAGTGGCGTTTAACAAGCGCGTTGAGGAATACGTCCGGGACCATAAGTATTCGAGGGAACGGGCCATAGAAGTGACGACTAGCATTCGAGATGATAAATAGCCGCCTCTGTAGTGAAGACTGGCAAGCTGCGCTTGCACCGGACGCCGGTCATGCTGTGGAGCCGGGAAGCATATCAGGGGATTTGTGCTAATTTGTGCTACGGCCCTGTGCATGACGTGCCTTTTGTGCTTTTCGTGCTTCTTAGAATCTGTAAGTTACAGATTCCATTAGACGCGGCGGGGTTCGAATCCCACTCTCTCCGCCAGCTTAGAAGTGACAACTTAAAATAAAATCGAGTTTCTATGCGGCCGTCGTAGACAACCAAGCCTCGCTCCGAATCGTGCCTCTGCCACCGTCCACCCATCATTCGACCGCGATCGAAATCGGCGTGGTGAGCGTGAGCGTTCCCGATGTCGCGGGGATTGGGTTGCCATCAGAATCCGCCGCGGTCAGCGTAATTGTGTGAGGCCCACGATTCAGGGTGTCGGCGAGCGGCGAACCGCTGCAACTTCTTGAGGAAGCAAGTGCCCATCGGGAGAAGGAATTTGAGGACTTCAGGACTGCGTTCAATTCCGATTCTCCGCAAGGGGTGCGTGCGATTGGCCTCAAACTGGCTGACGACCCTCGGTTTCAGGAACTGATGAAGCAGAAAGCCGATCTTCCGAAGCAAACGAATCTCCCCATCGCATCTGATTCCGGCACCCTCTGAGCTCAATTCCAGTCACAGTTACAGTTGAGCATCCTTCTGACCTGCCCCCGACATCTCAACTTCAAAGCGGCTTAGTTTCTGGGTTTTGGGGCAGGGGCAGGTGAGAGCCGGCGGGCTCAACAAACGGAGGCCGACCGGCCTAGAATAGATTCGGACGATAGACTTTGGAATCGGAGCGCTCCCAGATGAATCCGCAACCACTGAAGGACACCGCGCAGGCACTCTTCACAGACGGCAAGGGCCTGCTGGCAATGGACGAGAGCATTCCGACCTGTAACAGGCGGTTTGCCGCGCTTGGAATTCCTCAGACGGTTGAGGCGCGGCGTGCATATCGCGAGATGATCGTTACAACTCCCGGGCTGGGCGAATCCATCGGCGGGGCCATTCTCTTCGACGAGACGATCCGCCAACAGAAAAAGGACGGCACCACGTTTCTCAAAGTCCTTGTCGATAGCGGGATCGTTCCGGGAATCAAGGTCGATGAGAGCGCAAAGAATCTCGCGGGGTTTCCCGGCGAGAAGGTCACCGAAGGGCTCGACGGATTGCGTGATCGCCTCGCTGAGTACGTTACGATGGGCGCACGCTTTGCCAAGTGGCGCGCAGTGATCGCGATTGGTGACGGCATCCCCAGCCGAGGTTGCATCGAAGCAAATGCGCACGCACTGGCTCGATATGCCGCTCTGTGCCAGGAGGCCGGCCTGGTTCCAATCGTAGAGCCGGAAGTTCTTATGGATGGTGACCACACGCTGGAGCAATGTAACAAAGTCACGGACGAAGTGCTCCGGTTTGTATTCAGGGAGCTGTTTTCGCAGCGAGTCATGCTGGAAGGAATGATCCTGAAGCCAAACATGGTGGTCCCCGGATTGACCTGCCCGCGGCAAGAGACTGTAGATGAAGTGGCCGATGCAACGGTGAACTGCTTCCTGCGCACCGTCCCCGCTGCTGTTCCCGCGATTGCCTTCCTATCGGGCGGACAATCCGCTGAGCTGGCTTCCGCTCGCTTGAATGCAATGAATCTCAGATTCAAAACGCGGCTTCCATGGGCGTTGGCTTTCTCGTTTTCTCGCGCCATTCAGCAGCCTGCATTGGAGGCATGGGACGGCAAGGATGCAAATGTCCAGATTGCGCAACAGGCTCTTCTTCATCGGGCGCGGTGCAATCAGGCTGCTCGACGCGGCGAATACACCGCGGCAATGGAGGCGCAATGACAGGAAACAAGCACAACCGGGAAGGAAACAGCAGCGACAGCGGCGAGCCCGATCCAGGTCCGTATTGGCGACGCATGCATCGTGATTGGCGCTTCTGGGTTGGCGCCGTTCTCCTCGCTGCAGCGCTGGCAATTTACGTCCTCACCGGCGACCTTGCCTGGGTTCCATGGGGCCATCGATAAGACGCAATCTCTCCGGCCGATCAATCCTTGATGTTGCGATCCCAGGAATCAATCGCAGGTCGAAAGGCCGATGATCTCGCGTGAGGCGTCTCCGCGCGACTTTCTCGGCATCCTCAAGGTGGCCGTCATCTCAGGAGGCGCGTGGGCGCAATTTGAAACACAGATTCTAACCAACCTTCCCCAGAACGCCGACCCCGCGAATCTCTCGCTGCTTCCTACATGTGGAACAAAGTTTCTTCAATTCAAGGGCAACTGGATAGAACTTTATTCCGAGGATCTTACCGCTGAGCAGAGAAAGAAGATCATCGACTCACTGGATAAGGCAGCGGGAGAAGCGGGCTATCGGGAAAAGAAAGTGTCGGGCGATGTGATCGAGGACCGGGGAAGCCAGATAACATTTTCCGCGCCAGGTCAGCAAGCTCCTCTGTCCGAAAAGGAAAAGTGGGATCCCGATTTCGCCAAACGGAAGAAGATTACAGCGACCCTGGAGAATCTGATCCCCGAGTTTTCCATCCGCATGGGCGGCGCAACCTCAATCGACACGACCAAGCCCGGCATCGACAAAGCCTATGGCATTGGCAAGCTGCGCGATACCCTTCCATTTCCCTCGCTGAGATGGTCTACGTCGGCGATGCGCTGTTCCCGGGCGGGAACGATTACCCCGTGGAGCAGGCTGGCGTCGTGTCGATTCCCGTCAAAGGACCTGACGAAACCAACCTTGTCATCAAGACGATCCTTGCCTGCCTGGGCGGCAAGTGAGCTCAATAGATGATCTGGATTACTTCATCCCGCCCGGCAAACAGCAGGCCGGAAATGGTGTGGTAAGTGAGCTGTTCCAGAAGGCTCGCTTCAGCAACGCGACTCGACACCCGGGGGAGGGTCGACAAGTGACGGCGCTGGACACCTTTCAAGTTGACCGATGCATCTGACACCATTGTGTAGTATGGGTTTTGCACCTCACAGAAGGAGACTTGATGGAACTGGGAATGATCGGGCTTGGGAGAATGGGAGCCAACATGGTGCAACGCCTTCTGCGGGCCGGTCACCAGTGTGTTGCTTACGACGTCCACCCTGAAGCCGCGCAAGCGCTCGTCAAAGACGGCGCAGTCAGCGCAACATCCATTGAAGATTTCGCCAGGAAGTTGAAAGCGCCTCGCGCCATCTGGATGATGGTGCCCGCCGCCGTGGTCGATGAGACGCTGAACACACTCCTGCCTTTCCTCGAAAAAGACGACGTAGTCATCGATGGCGGAAACTCCTACTATCACGATGACATCCGCCGTGCTGCCGACCTGAAGCAGAAGGGCATTCACTATGTCGATGCCGGAACCAGCGGTGGCGTTTGGGGAGCGGAGCGCGGTTACTGCCTGATGATCGGCGGGGAAAGCGACGTGGTGCAGCGTCTCGACCCCATCTTTTCTGCACTGGCGCCGAGCATCGATTCAGCGCCACGCACGCCAGGCCGCGAAAACGTCGGTGGAACCGCCGAGCACGGCTATCTTCATTGCGGTCCGAGCGGTGCCGGGCATTTTGTCAAGATGGTCCACAACGGCATCGAATACGGCATCATGGCCTCCTACGCGGAAGGGTTGAACATTCTTCACCATGCCAACGTGGGCAAGCAGAAGCAGACCGAGGATGCCGAGACCACGCCGCTGCGCAACCCTGAGTACTACTTATACGACTTGAACGTCGCAGACATTGCCGAGGTCTGGCGTCGCGGCAGCGTCATTGCTTCGTGGCTGCTTGACCTTACCGCCATCTCTCTGCTCGATAGCCCGGACCTGGCAAAGTTTTCAGGGCGTGTTTCGGATTCCGGCGAAGGCAGGTGGACCATCAAGGCTGCCATCGACGAGTCTGTTCCAGCTCCTGTGCTGAGTGCCGCGCTCTACGAGCGTTTCAGCTCGCGTGGCGAAGACGATTTTGCCGAGAAGGTGCTGTCCGCCCTGCGCTTTCAGTTCGGTGGGCACAAAGAGAAGGCCGCTGAAAGCAAGGGTGGCGACTGATGGCCCGCTCCCATTCCGACGTACTGGTGATTTTCGGCGTGACAGGCGATCTGGCCCACAAGATGATCTTCCCCGCGCTCTATGCAATGGTAAAAAAGGGCGCCCTCAATGTTCCGGTCATCGGCGTCGCCTTTCCAAAGTGGAGCATGGAGCGATTGCACCGGCGTGTGACCGACAGCATTGAGCGATCGGGCGGAATTAATAATAAGGGCGCATTGAAACATCTTCTCTCCCTGCTCAGGTATGTGAGCGGAGACTACAAAAACCCAGACACGTTCACCGCGATCAAACAAGTGCTGGGTAAGGCGCATCGGCCGGCGTACTATCTTGCCATTCCGCCTTCGCTTTTTGAAACAGTAATCGAAGGTCTCGGCACGGCGAACCTGGCCCATAATGCGCGCGTCATTGTCGAAAAGCCGTTTGGGCGCGACCTGGCCTCGGCCCGACAGCTCAATAAGGTGGCGCATTCGGTGTTTCCAGAAGACTCAATCTTCCGCATTGATCACTTCCTCGGAAAGGAAGCGATCATGAATATCCTCTACTTCCGTTTTGCCAATTCGTTTCTTGAGCCGATCTGGAACCGTAACTACGTGGCCAGCGTGCAAATCACTCTCTCGGAGAGATTCGGCGTGGGGAAACGTGGTGCGTTTTACGAGTCTGCAGGGTGCTTGCGCGACGTAATCCAGAATCACCTGTTCCAGGTCGTTGCGCTCCTTGCAATGGAACCACCTTCGGGCCGCCACTTTAGCGCAGTGCACAACGAGAAGGATAAGGTCTTTCAAGCCATGCGACCTCTGACGCCTGACGATGTGGTTCGCGGGCAATATGCCGGATACCGGAATGAGCCGGACGTTGCGAAGAACTCAGACGTCGAGACCTTCTGCGCCGTGCGGCTGTTCATTGACTCGTGGCGGTGGGAGGGGGTGCCGTTTTTCTTGCGTTCAGGGAAATACCTGCCAGACACCGCGACCGAGGTCCTGGTAGAGTTGAAACCCGCGCCGCAAAGGCTCTTTGCCGACTCGACGCCGTTTGTCGGCCGATCAAACTACTTTCGCTTCCGCCTCTCACCCAACCCGGCAATCGCCCTTGCAGCGCGCGTCAAGCTCGCGGGCCAGGAGTTTGTCGGAGAGCAGCAAGAGCTCTACCTGTCTGAAGAACGGACGGGAGACGAAACGCCCTACGAGAGACTACTCGGCGATGCCATGGCCGGGGACGGCGCGCTCTTCACGCGTGAAGATGCGATCGAGGCCGCGTGGGTGGTTGTCGATCGGGTCCTCAAGACCCATCACCGTGTTCGCCCATACAAGCGTTTTAGCTGGGGGCCAAAAGCGGCTGACGCGCTCATCGCGGCAAACGGCTCTTGGCATAATCCCGGCAACGGGAACGTTCCGGAATGAACAGCCGGCCGAGCGCATGATTTGTCCAGCCCGATGACATACCGATTTGTGAATCTCACGAGCCTGCATGAAGAAGAATCAGATAACACTAAAGCTGATCAAGCTCCGTCGATCTGCGAGGCGGCCAGATCTGCAAATTGATTCAGCCTTGGCACTGAATCGTGCTTTCAGCTTTGGTCGGCTTCTGGGTGGCTCTGAAAACGTGCGGGATTTCACTCTGGCGACTGGTCCTGCTATGGCCCGGCATCCGTTCATGGTCCAGATCGACAATTCGCAAACAACCGTGGACTTCGGGAGCGCTTGCTCCACAACGAGCAGCTCTCAAACTCAACCAGCATCTTCGCCTTACTTGATCGGAGTTGCGTTGCTGAGGTCGAGGGTTACGGAGTTTGCTCCGGGTTTGAGCTGGACGGCCTGGCCCCAGGCGAAGGGCTTGCTGTTGTAAACAGTGGAGATCATCAGGTAGTAGACACCAGGAGGCACTCCGGGAAAGGTGCCTCTGCCGTTTGCATCGGCGCGGACCGATGAGGCGGCGTCTGCCTTGATGGCATCCATGATTTTTTGACAATCGGGCGTCCTGTTGCCGCAGGTAGTGCCTACATACACATAGGGCGACACTCCGAGTGGAACGGAGACGCCGCCTTTTGCTATTGCGTCGGCGTAGCGGGAGCGCAGCAGGACATATGGACGGCCCGCGAGGGGATTGGGAGCACCGGGTTGCGCTGGAAGTCCAGGAATAACAGACAGAACGGCGTTACCGAGGGGCGCTGCGGAAGTAGAAACACCACCGGCCCCATTGACTGTGGCTGATGCGCCCCCTGAATTGCTTCCAGATGCATTCATCATTGCAGCGGCGCCACCGCTTGGGGGGATTTGCTGGCTGGGTGCAAGAACCGCAAGGTTGCAGGTGAGCTCCATGGGAGCGAACGTAAAGTCGTCATTGTCATCCTGGCCGGTCACAATGCGTCCATGGACCTGGTAAGCGCCCGAGCCGCCGGGATCGAGCGATCCGTCAGGTCTGAAGGCGAGGGTGAGCGGGTGATCGGGTGCGGCGATTTTGACAGCTGCGCCGGATCCAGTGACCTCCACCGTGTAGGGATAGGCGCGGGCGGCGTCAGGGCCGCAGCCCAGGATCGCGGATTCAGGGAAGAACTGGACGCTGAAACCGGTCGAGGCGGCGAAGATGCCGTGCATGCGAATGCCGGGCGGAGTGGGAGGGCCCTTGTCGCCGCCAACCACCGACTTGAGAAGATCGGTCTCCATGGTCTGTACGCCGACGTCCGCTCCCTTGGAGGAGAGACTGATGGCCGGGCATGTCACGCGTTTGGGCTCAAATCTGGTATAGCCGGCGTTGGCGTTGCCGGCGACGCGATTGCCGGCAGAATCGTAGAGGTTGCCGGCTGAGTCCCGTTGCGTGGCGCCAGTGCCCGCGGCGCCGCTCACGTAGCCCGCGGCGATGACTCCGTTGATGGTAACGGGGCCGGGCGGCCCGGTAATGGTTCCATCGCCATGGACGGCGAGAATGAGTGGCCGTGGAGTGGTGTTGATAGTGAGATTCGCGTGTCCGCTTTTCACGTCGAGGGTGTAGCTTTCCTGGTTGGGCGAGAGGTCTGCGCAGTTGACCAGGACGCCCTCGTCAATAAAGTCGAGACGCCAGTGGCCGGCGCCTTGGAAGACGCCTGCCATGTTAGGGCCGGGTTGCTGAGGTGTTTTGTCTGCGCCAGGCAGGACCTTGGAAATCATATTGGTAAATGCGCCGAGTAGTCCGTTGCCGGTGCAGGTGGCCACAAGCCTCCCCGAGGAGACGCAGCGGCGCATGGCGCGCTCTTCAGCGTTCTTCGGAGGCGCGACCTGGGAAGCATTCATGCCTGCTTGATTAGTGGAAGCCCGCTGCGAATTCTGGGCGGCGGCTTGGGGATTAGCTTTGGCTAGGTTGGCGTCGTAGATTTCCTGCTGCTTTTTCTTGAATGCTTCTTCCTTGGCGATCTCCTGCGCTGTGGGCTGCGTGCAAGTAGGTAAGAGCTTTTTTAGTGCGCCGCGAGTCTCCGTCGTGTAAGCCATGAAGCCGTTGTGTTGGGGGCGGTCGGGATGCGCGACCATACACGTGGAGGTGTCAGAGAGATCGCGGATGTTGCAGCTCTCCATGTACATGCGCTCGCCGTTGCAGACATAGGTCACGTTGAGCTTGATGTCCTGCGCGGCGGCGAGGGCGCCGGACAGTGCTCCCATGGCCAGCATCAGGTTGAGATCGATGATCTTGTGACGGTGATTCAAACAGGACGGCCGCATAGTACCCCCTGGTCCTTCAAGTTCCCATATTCGTTGGCGTTTTGACCGGTTGCGAACACTGTTACAGAAGGAACTGCTCATCGCGATTTAGCCTGCTAAACCCTTTTGAGAATCCGCGCGTATACACATCGACGCACAGAGAAGAAGCCCTGCAGCCAGCTTATTTGACATGTTGGAAAATGATACGCCCGTTGCCTCATCGCACGGTTCGTGGGCACTGACCGCTCGTCGGCCCAGCTCAGTTGACGCATTATCGCTGGGACTCGAATCGAGTGTCCGGGAGACGGATTCGGGGTTCCGGACGACCACCAATCCGCACCTTACTCCTTCAAGGCGCGGTCACTTCCGGATTGGCAACAATCCACCCTCGACGCCGGCTCCGTCCGCGACCGTTATCTCGAATGCACTGTCATCCTGAACGCAGTGAGGAATCTGCGGTTGCATTTGTGAGTTCAAGATGGCGATACTCCCGCATCGGTGACAATCCCTATCTTGGCCACATCGCCGGCAACACTCGCGGGCGGCTTCCAAAGATTGAAACACCTCTTGAGCTTATCCATGGGTGGACTTGAGGATGAGAACCAGGCACAAGAGCGAACCAAAAGTCACTAATGAGGCGGTTGCGATAAATCCCGCAGCCCGCACCGTGCCGCGGGCATTCTGAAACTCCTCGTCGTCACTCGCGAGATTCGCGTTTTTTCCCCACCAGAGCAGCGACCAGATAGGAAATGGCAACGATACGATCAGGACCAGAACGCAAAAGCCAAAAACGACGTTTTGAAATCCAACGTGCTCAATGAAGCGAGGGTTACGCAAGAGCCCAAGCACAACGCCCAGGGGTAAGCAGAATGCGGTAGCCGCCGTGTACCGAAGAACGCTCGCGTCGCTGCACGCCTGATCGACCTTCGCCAGAAGGTGAGCTGCCTTTTGCGCTGCCTCATGGTTAACTTTGGCGCCACAGAATCGACAAACATCTGCTGACGTGTCGATCGTCTGCCTGCAGTTAGGGCAATCGAAAACGTCGAGATCTTCTGATGGACCGTCGATGATGAGCGCATCTGTCATCCGCAAACACCTCCTCAGGGGAATTGGCTGCTCCAGGATCGGGTGAAAGTGGTACTCAGAAGATCGCACAAGTTTAAGCAAGTTGCACGTGAACAAAGGTGTTAGGCGGCTTCGGCCACACGCTGGCGATGACCTCGACGGCGGCGCTCGAATTTCCGAGAGTGGCGCCGCCTCGCCCAGACTCAACGCCAGTGGCCTGCCGGATCGGGATGTGAAGCAGCGGCGAGGTTGACCTACAAAGATCACAAAAGCCCTGATCCCGTTGAGTTCGCGCATTCCCGCCGCCGGGCCTGACGTTCTTTTCCGCATTTTCACGCCGTATCGGATAAGCAGGAATTTGCATTCAAGAACGGTCGCGGCGGCGAGCTGCCCCCATGCAGCCCCTGCAACGCTCTTCACGAAGGTCACATTCCTAAAGGAGCTTCCCCATGGCTGCCAGGAAATCCATCCGTCGTCTTGCGGTTCTCGCACTTGGACTGTTCGCCGCAATCGCATCTGCCCAGACGGCGCCTGACGACTGGGCGTGGATGGCGGGCGGCAACACGATTCCTGCCTGCAAGACGGGAGTCTGCGGCGCGACTGGCGTTTATGGCACGTTGACCCAATTTGCCGCAGATAATCTTCCCGGGGCTCGTCAGGAAGCTGCTACATGGACTGACAGCAAGGGCAATCTCTGGCTCTTCGGCGGCAATGGCTACGACGGAAGCGGCACACTTGGCTATCTCAACGACCTGTGGGAACTCAACCCAGCCACGAAGCAATGGGCGTGGATGGGCGGCAGCAACACGATTCCCTCTTGCACCATAATCATCCCCAACACTTGCGGAGAGTCCGGCGTCTACGGCTCATTGAACACCGCTGCCGCCGGAAACATCCCCGGCGCTCGCTACTCCGCCGCCACCTGGATAGACGGCAGTGGAAATCTCTGGCTCTTTGGCGGGTACGGCTACGACTCCGTCGGGGCAACAGGCCCTCTGAACGATCTGTGGGAGTTCAATACATCCACCATGAAATGGACGTGGATGAGCGGAAGCAACGTGGTCGCCAGCGTCCAGCTCACGAAAGGCCAGGCCGGCGTCTACGGCACCCTGGGCGTTCCTTCGCCCCAGAACGTTCCAGGCGGCCGGTATGCTGCCTCCGCTTGGATCGACAGCCAGGGCAACCTCTGGCTCTTCGGCGGAGCTGGAGAAGACTCTCAGGCCGATTATTTCGTTTCCACCTTCACAACGGGTTCAGTAGGCCTCCTCGATGACTTGTGGAAGTTCACCCCTTCAACGGGCGAATGGACCTGGG
Organism: uncultured Acidobacteriaceae bacterium; assembly: GCA_963783065.1. GTDB lineage: Bacteria > Acidobacteriota > Terriglobia > Terriglobales > Acidobacteriaceae > Telmatobacter. The sequence goes on from CAWAMG010000001.1 coordinate 928,619, forward strand.
AAGGAGGAAGCAGCGACCTGTTTGAGGGTGGAAATCCCGGCGTCTATGGCACGCAGGGAGCGGCTGCCGCTACCAATCAGCCCGGTGGCCGGGAACTGGCAACAAGCTGGATCGACAACAATGGCAACTTCTGGCTCTATGGCGGGTATGGCTTCAACGCATTCGACTACCTCAATACCATGAACGACCTCTGGGAGTTCAGCCCTGAGACCAACGAATGGACCTGGATGGGTGGCTACGTCGGATCCACCAGCCCAGCGGGAACCGATCTGGGAGTGTACGGAACGCTTGGGACCTTCGCCGCCGACAACCTGCCCCAGGGCCGCAACAGCGCCGCTGGATGGAAGGACTCCAGCGGAGACCTCTGGCTGTTTGGCGGCGTCGACCTCCAGGGATTCGGAGAGACGGGTTTCTTCAATGATGTCTGGGAATACAGCCTTCCGAAAAACGAATGGGCGTGGATGGGGTTAAACATCGCCGCTTGCTACTCGTGCAGCCAGGCTGGTGTCTACGGCACGCTGGGAACTCAGGGCCCGGCAAATGTGCCTGGCGGGCGCGTCAACTCTGCCAGTTGGACTGACGCCAACGGCCACCTCTGGATATTTGGCGGCACAGGCGTTGACAGCGCGGGCAGCTACGGATACCTCAACGACCTCTGGGAGTATCAGCCTGCCTCGGGCACTCCGCCTGCCATCACGCCCACGGTTACCGTTTCGCCCTCCCCGTCGAGCATCACCACTGCCCAGGCATTGACGGTGACGATCACGGTCAGCGGGGGCGGCGGCAATCCAACGCCTACCGGCACGATCACGCTGACCAGCGGGTTCTACACCTCCCAGGCAACCGCGCTCAGCGGCGGCAGCGTCGTCATCACCGTTGCAGCCCGCTCGCTTGAGGCTGCGGCCGACTCTCTTACTGCCTACTACACGCCGGATGCAGCCAGCGCTTCCGTCTACACGAGCGCAAACGGATCGGCAACTGAAGACGTGGCAGCCACCTCACAGAATCCGGCATTTGTTCTCGTTCAGCCTGTTGCGTACGCCATTTGGACCACGCAGGCTCTTCCGGTAACAGTCGAGGTAGTTGGAGTCGGCAACCTGATCCCAAGCGGCTCAGTTGTCCTTACCGCAGGCAGCTACACCTCGGCACCGGCCCCGCTCATCGGTGCTGCACAGTTCGCCGGATGGGCGAACTTCGAGATTCCCGCCGGATCTCTTCCCGCCGGGCCCGGCGAGATAACGGCGACCTTTACTCCCGACGCCACGAGTGCGGAAAGCCTGAGCGTCTCCAGCGGAACTGCCAATGTCCTGGTCAATGTTCAGCCGGCGAACGGGCTCGATTGGACATGGATGGGCGGGAACGACATCCTGCCGGGAGTCGATGGTCAGTTTGGCGTCTACGGCACCCAGGGCGACGCCTCGCCGGATAGCTGGCCCGGCGGCCGCACATCCTTCTCCTCATGGTCAGACAACAATGGCAACTTCTGGATGTTTGGTGGCCAGGGTAGCAACTCAATCAACCACATTGCCTGGATGAACGACCTATGGGAATTCAATTCAACATCCGGCCAATGGACCTGGGTCAACGGCAACAATAGTGGCGACACATCGAAGTTAGACAACAATGCTTATGCACCAGCCTCGTATGGCACATTGGGCGCTTTCGCCCCCGGGAATGTCCCCGGAGGGCGCTTCGAGGCCCAGTCCGCCATCGACGGTGCCGGCCACTTCTGGATGTATGGGGGCGAAGGTGTTGATTCCGCCAACAATGGCGGTTCGCTCAGCGATCTTTGGGAGTACGATCCCGCCAAAAACCAATGGGCCTGGATCAGTGGCAGCAACTTGTATACAGGGAACACCGGGCCCCTTCCTGGAGTCTTCGGAACTCTTGGTAAGCCGGCCCCGGGCAACATGCCTCCGGCGCGGCAGGGAGCCTCGGCATGGATGGACAAGAACGGCAATTTTTGGATGTTCGGAGGTGTTGTCCCATGGACTCCTGCAACTTCTTGTCTTGTTATCTATACCGTCAATGTTGTCAATGACCTGTGGATGTTTAATCCTTCCACTTCGGAATGGGCCTGGATGGGCGGCACCAATCCATCCGATGTACCGACCTGCCAGGACCAGGAGTTTATTGCTCCGCCCCCGGGCGTCTACGGCACCTTCCAGACATTTGCGGCCACCAATATTCCGGGGGCCCGTCAAGGTTCTGCCAACTGGACAGACTCGCAGGGCAACATCTGGCTGTTCGGGGGATCAGGTTGGGACGCCAACGATAAACCGGGCGAACTTAACGACCTGTGGGAGTTCAACCCCACCACAAACCAATGGGCATGGATCGGCGGAAGCAACACAGTTGGAGCTAAGAATGGCCAGCCCGGGGTATACGGCACAGTGGGCACTCCCGCTGCCACAAACGTCCCCGGCGCACGCTCCTATCCCGAATACTGGACCGATGGCAGCGGCAATTTCTGGCTGTTTGGTGGCGACGGCATCGATGCCAACAATAATGGGCCCACGGATCTGAACGACCTGTGGGAGTTCAATCCCTCCACAAAGATGTGGACCTGGATGAGTGGATCGCCGGTTTTGGCACCTGGGGTACCTTCTGGCGCGTGGCGCGGGATTTACGGGACGATAGGCGTGCCCGATCCCGCAAACACCTCCGGCGGCCGGGATGGCGGCGCGGGCTTTGTCGACAAGAGCGGCTTCTTTTGGATGTTTGGCGGCAATGCCTGGGATGCTGACGACCATGTTGGCTCTATGAACGACTTGTTTAAGTACCGCCCCGCCGAAAACTCGCCTGACTTCACGATAACTACGTCGACCCCCGTCGAGGACGTGACACAGGCGGGCGACTCCGGGACCTTCCCGGTTACGGTCACCTCGGAAAATGGCTTCAGCGGCCAAATCGCCTTCTCTATCAGCGGCAATATGGCATTGGGCGTCCAATTTCCGGCCTCGGTTACCATCCCTGCCGGAGGCAGCCAGAACATCCAGGTCGTGATCGCCTCAGCCTCCTCGTTGGGAGCTGGAGATTTCCCGATCACTCTAACCGGTCAGACTGCCGGCGGGCTCCTGCACAGCCTTGTGCTTACACTTCAGGTAGCCAGCGCCGGATTGACGCCCACAGTTACAGTAACGCCGTCTCCTGCCAGCATTACAACGGCGCAGACTGATGCGGTGACGGTAACCGTCAGCGGCGGAAACGGCAATCCCACGCCCACCGGCTCGGCAACACTCACCAGCGGCACTTATTCGTCAGGCGCAGTCGCGCTCAACGGGGGAGCCGCGACGATCAGTATTCCGGCAGGTTCTCTGGCCAAGGGCACGGATACCTTGACTGCAACCTATACACCGGATTCCAGCAGCTCTTCTATCTACACCAACGCCACGGGAACGAACGTAGTTGCAGTGACCGCCGCAGCTACAACGCCCACGGTTAAGGTGACTCCCTCGCCAGCCAGCATCACGACGGCGCAGGCGTTGACTGTGACCGTAACGGTTGGGGGAACGCCAACGCCAACCGGTTCGGTGACGCTGACAAGCGGCAGTTATTCGTCAGGAGCGGTGACGCTTAGCGGTGGCAGCGCGACGATCAACGTTCCTGGTGGTTCGCTGGCTTCGGGCACAGATACGCTCACTGCAAGCTATACGCCTGACTCATCAAGCTCCGCGACCTATAGCTCGGCCTCGGGAGTGAGCACAGAGAATGTAACCGCAGCCGCAACCACGCCCACCGTCACAGTCACGCCGTCTGCGCCAAACATTACGACAGCCGTGGGTCTAGGCGTGGCAGTCATAGTCTCCGGAAGCCCTTCCCCCACTGGCTCAGTTGTGCTTACCAGCGGCACTTACACCTCCGCCGCGGTCACTCTCAGCCCTGGCATCCTCTCCGGGATCGCCACGATCGGCGTGCCTGCTGGCTCTCTTCCGGTCGGCACCGACACGCTCACTGTCACCTACACACCCGATGCTTCAAGCGCATCGACGTACACAACAGCCACTGGATCGAACACGGTAAGCGTCAACGCAGCCTCCTCGGGTGGTGGCACGACTGGTTGGATCTGGATGAACGGCAGCGACATGGCCAACCAACCATCTACATTTGGCACGCTGGGAACCGCCGCAATCGGAGACACTCCGGGAGGCCGGCACGCCGCCTCATCCTGGATTGATGGCAACGGCAATTTCTGGCTCCTTGGCGGGGCAGGCACTCTCGGCGGGGATGACGCCGGAGTGCCCGGCTATCTCGACGACTTTTGGCAGTTCAACCCTGCTGCGAACCTGTGGACCTGGATGGGCGGTTCCACTAACACAAGCCTCAATGCCCAAGCCGGCGTATACGGCACGCAAGGAGTCCCTGCCCCTGGAAACTTCCCGGGAAGCCGCTCTGGCGCTGCGACCTGGACCGATAGCAAGGGCAATCTCTGGCTCTTTGGCGGCGACGCGTTCGACATCAATGGCACCCTCAGTGGTTTAAACGATCTTTGGGAGTTCAATATTTCCACCAACGAGTGGACCTGGATTGCTGGAAGCGATGTGTTTGTAGGAAATGGACCAAATGGGGTATATGGAACGCTTGGGGTACCTGCGCCCGGAAACATCCCGGGAGGTCGGATTTCCGCCATGACCTGGACCGATAGCAAAGGCAATTTCTGGCTCTTTGGGGGAATCGGCGCAGACTCAACCTTTGAGGATGGCGCATTTGGATACTTGCATGACTTGTGGGAGTTCAATCCCTCCACGTTGGAATGGACATGGATGAGCGGAAGCACTACCTCCGCAACCCAACCCGCCGTATACGGAACCCTGGGCACTCCCTCAGCGGCAAACCTCCCGGGAGGCCGCGCGTTGGGTTCGACCTGGGTGGACAGCAGCGGCAACCTCTGGCTTTTTGGCGGCCAGGGGGCATTTAGCTTGGCTCCGGGCTTGGCTTACGGCCCGGTTGGTGATTTCAACGATCTTTGGGAGTTCACCCCTTCAACCATGGAATGGACATGGATGGGTGGCACCAACCCCGTCAACAGCCAATGCAATGCCTCTTCCTGCGTTGGCCAGCCCGGAACGTATGGGACGTTGGGAACTCCTGCGCCTGCAAACATTCCTGGAGGGCGTCACGGAGCCTCCGCCTGGACCGATAGCAGCGGCAACTTCTGGCTCTTTGGCGGGGCCGGCTACGACGGAGGTGTCACGAGTAGCAATTTCAACGATGTCTGGGAGTTCTCTCCTTCCACGAATGAATGGACCTGGACAGGCGGTAGCAACACGGCCGGTAATGGCACTGGCCAACCGGGAATGTACGGAGTAAAGGGAGCTCCCAATCCTACCAACATCCCCGGGGGACGCTCGGAAGCTTCCTCCTGGGTCGACAAGGGCGGCCATTTCTGGCTCTTCGGGGGTAGCGGCGCCGACTGTACGACCAACGGTGGCGGCGACCTCAACGATCTTTGGGAATATCTGTCTGGTGTGAGCACCTCGCAGGGCACGGGCAACTCGGCGGGAATGATCACGCCCACGGTCGTAGTATCGCCATCCACGTCAACCATTGCCAACACGCAAGCTTTGACGGTAACGGTCACGGTCAGCGCGGGCAGTTGCAGCAGCAGCGCCACTCCCACCGGCTCGGTAACACTAACCAGCGGCACTTATTCATCGGGGGCAGTGACCCTCAGCGCCGGCAGCGCCACCATCAACATTCCAGCCGGATCGCTTGCCAAGGGCACCGACACGTTGACGGCTACTTACACGCCGGACGCCGCCAGCTCCGCCACATACTCATCGGCCACCGGTTCGAACACGGTAACGGTGACCTCGGCCGCGACCGCGCCCACCGTGACGGTAACTCCCTCGCCTGCCAGCATTACAACCGCGCAGGGAACTACGGTGACGGTAACTGTCAGCGGCACGCCAACGCCAACCGGCTCGGTCACACTGACAAGCGGCACCTATTCATCAGGCGCAGTGACCCTCAGCAGCGGCAGCGCGACCATCAACATTCCAGCCGGGTCGCTTGCCAAGGGCACCGACACGTTGACGGCAAACTACACGCCTGACGCCGCCAGCTCCGCCACGTACACATCGGCGACGGGATCGAATACGGTCGCGGTGACCTCCCCGGCGTTGATCACGCCAACGGTGACAGTAACGCCGTCCCCATCCAGCGTCACAACGGCGCAGGCATTATCGGTGACGGTCGCTCTCAGCGGCGGAAACGGTAATCCGACACCGACCGGCTCAGTAACGTTGACAAGCGGCGCCTATAACTCGGGAGCCGTCACTCTCAGCTCCGGCAGTGCCACCATCAACATCCCCGCAGGATCGCTGGCCGTGAATACAGATACGCTTACGGTCACTTACACGCCCGACTCCTCGAGCTCAACAACGTATAACTCCGCGACCGGCTCGAACACGGTTACCGTTACAGCAGCAACCGTGCAGGTAACAATCGGTACCAGCCCAGCCGGGCTCTCATTCAGCGTGGATGGAACAAGCTACTCCGCTACGCAGACTCTAACCTGGACCGTCGGCGCCAGCCACACCCTCGCAACAACCACGCCGCAGACTCTTGCCGGCACACAAGACTCATTCTCTGCCTGGTCCGACGGCGGGGCCCTGTCGCACTCGGTAACTGCCTCGTCCACCACCACGACCTACACCGCCACCTTCACTGCAACGGCCTATCAATTGACCACTGCCGCCAGCCCTTCTGCCGACGGAATCGTAACTCCAGCCACCGGCACTTTTTATGCGCCAGGAACCGTGGTTAACCTTACGGCCACGGCGAACGCCGGCTTCTCCTTCACGAACTGGACCGGCAGCGTGGCCAGCGCTAATAGCGCATCAACCACCGTGACCATGAACGCGCCCGAGAGCGTAACCGCGATCTTTGGCGCTGCGGCTAACTCGACTCCAGTAGCCGGGTTGTCGTCCGTATCCCCGCTCACATTTACGGCCACCGTAGGAACCACCAGCGCTGCGCAGAGCGCCACGCTCACTAACTCCGGCAACGCTACGCTGAACATCACCGGCATCACCATCACTGGAACCAACCCGACCGACTTCGCAATCGCCACCGGCGAGAGCGCCTGCGGAACCACGCTGGCCGCGGGCGCGAATTGCTTCATCTATGTCACCTTCACTCCTGCATCCGCGACGACTTTCTCGGCCACGCTCTCCGTTGCCGACAACGCGGCCGGATCGCCGCAGACCGCGAGCCTGACCGGAACTGGAACCCCACTTCCAACCTTCACTCTCAGTTCGCCCACAGCGCCGCAGACCATTCAACCCGGCGGCACTGCGCAGTTCACCATCACAGCCACCGCGCAGAACGGCACGTTCTCCAACGCTGTCGCTCTCATGGCCAGCGGACTTCCTGCCGGCGCCATCGCTACATTCACGCCAGCCTCCGTTACGCCGGGCAGTTCGTCGGCTAACTCTACGCTCAGCATTCAGACCGGGGCCGCCAACACAGCAGCTGTAACTCGCCATAACTCCAGCCATAACTCGACCTGGCCCTTCGCCACTTCGGCTCTCGCACTTATCGGCCTGTGCCTTGTGCCGGGTAGACGTCACCGCCGCTGGATCACGATGGCTTTGCTGCTGATCGCCTCTCTGGGCGCGTTCACAGGCCTCACCGCATGCGGTGGAGGCTTCGGGCTCACAGCTGCGCCGCAGTCCTACACCATCACCGTCACCGGAACCAGCGGAACGGAAGTCCAAACAACCACCGTCCAGCTCACAGTCGAATAAAGGAGACTAACATGCGACTCACGAGTAACTCCCATATCGTTCTGTTGCTGGCCATCGCCGCGGTCTCCGCTCTGCCCGCTGCTTCTCTGGCACAGGCCACACCTGCGCAGCAGGACGCGCCTCGCCCTGAGCTGGCACTGGGCTACGCCTACGTGCACAGCAACGTGCCTCCGGGCGGCTGCGGCTGCTTTTCGCTCAACGGCGGCAACGCCACTTTTGCATGGCCGCTCGGATCGGGGAGGTTCGCCCTCGCCGGAGACATCAATGTGGTTTATGCCGGCTCCGCTTCCAACACTGGCAACAGCCTCACCCTGAGCACCTACACCGCCGGAGGACGCTATCTTCCTCACATTGGCCACTCAGCCTGGCAGCCCTTCGGCCAGGTGCTCATCGGACTCGCCCACTCTAGTGGAACCCTGGTCCAGGGGCCGAATCCCGGCTCGGCCAACGCCGGCGCAGCCTTTGCAACAAATATGGGCGGCGGCCTCGATCTTCGCGCCGGTCCCCGGTTCGCGATCCGACTCGTCGAGGCCGACTACCTGCTCACTACCTTCGACAACGGCTCCAACAACCACCAGAACAACATCCGCATCGGAGCAGGCATAGTATTCCGGCTTGGCAATCGGTGAAGCGAAGAAACTCTGTCTTTTGACCCCTAGGTTTTGGAACGCCTCTCTCGCGCTCGTTCGCCGTTTGTTATCAGCGCGATGGTGGGAGTGATATTGGAGGCCTTCCAGAACAGGATTCGCGGATTCTCTTGCCATTTTGCCATTCCAAAAGGGCGTTGCCGCTGGTCCATTTTCAACAACCCTTTTGAATCATCGCCGGCATGGAGCCTTCAAGACTATTGGGCTCCGGGCTAGCACCGCCCGCCCCTCACTACTTGTTCACTACCTCACACACCTCCAGCGCGTTGAGTGCCCTGGGCGCCCCGACAGTGTCGATGGCACCATCGAAACGCAGCTGGTGGCAGAATTGACTCCTGCACGAATCTCGCGACCAATGCAGGGAGCAGACAAGAATCGAAATGACTACCATATATTCTGCTTGTTACAGGCCTCTCCAACATCACTTCCGGAAGATCGGCAACGGTCAACTAATGCCATGCCCGGGAAAACTCGTTTCACGGGCGCTCGACTGTACCTATATATGGAGGCCGGTTCGGCATTGCCTCTGACCTGCCCTCGATTTCTCAACTTCGAAACGGCTTGGTTCTTGGGTTTTGGGTCAGTCCCCTATGGAGTGAGGCCGTAAACCTGAACTACCAGGTAACCCGGCGCATACACGCGCCCATTCGCCTCCATTGGCGTCAGGAACACGTTGCTATGGCCGGCGTTGGACCATTTACCGATTTGCGCGCTGAAAATTGGAGCGCCGAGCTTGACTGCATCGTAGGCCTCGATGTCGAAAGGATCGTATGCGCGATGGATCATCCAAACCACTCCCGTATTGGCGAGCGCGCCGTTGGAGGAAACAATCGGCATCGTTCCGCCGAAACCGCCTACGGAAGTACCGCTAACGTCTTTCGTGAGCGAAGGAGTGCCGTTGGCGGCAAGTTTCCAGGCACGCAGGGCATCGCTACTTGTCTGGAGCAAGACGGTGGGGCCGGAGGGCCCGTTGTAGAACGCCGGGCCACCCCACACACCAGCGCCGCCGAGGCCGGCGTTTAGCGCCTGCAGTGCGCCGGTATCGTTCGGCTCGATGCCACCAAGGCTGTTTCGGTTGAGCAGATATAGGGTGGCGCTTTTGCCCATGGCAACTGCGAGCGGCGGCCCGGTCTGGCCTGCTACGGCCGGCAGCAGCATGACACCGCCAGCGCCGAAATCCTTGTCGCCTGCATTCAAGGTTTCCCATGCAGAAGGGGTAAAGTAACTCGTCACGCTGGTGAGCCCGGGCGGCAGCTTGATCACACTTTGGCCCCAGTTGTTCTGGCCAGCGCCGAAGGCGCCGTTTCCAGTGGCCACATAGACGTTGCCGCTCTCATCGATTGCCGGGGCGAAGCCGGACATCCAGATGCTCGCCAGTTCGAGGGCGCCGTTGCCGTTTGGCGTCTCGATGGTGTGAAATGCGTTTTGCAACTTCAGATTTGCGTTATAGGCCAGCAGCCAGCCGGTTATCCCATCTGAATTATTGTCACAGTGCGAACCGATCGCCACGTAGAGGGACCCCTGATTGTAGGCAAGGCCGACGCGATTCCATTGGTTTTGGGGCTGGAAGACCAAGGTTTTCCCGTTGCTGAGGGTGGCCGTGGGGGCGATTACGGTCGGGGCGATGGCATCGGCCCCGGTGGCGAGGTTGAGGGCGTGAACGCTCGCCACGAATTGGTTCTTCGAGGGCTCGGTGGCCGCGACCAAATAGATCGTCGCGGCATTGGCAGCGGTCCGGACGATCACCGGAGTGCTGGATATTCCATATTCCGGTAGCACGTCGGTGCAGCCCACGTCGTTGGACGATTGCGAAGGGCCCAGGTTGACCTGCCAGAGAATGGCGTAGGTCTGTGCGTCGTATGCATACACGCTGTTGTGGCCCGTGGCGATGATCAGCACATCATGTATGCTGCTGTCCGGCATGACGAAGCCTGAGACCAGCAACGGCTGCGCAAACACGTTGCCATCCACTGTTAATGTCGTGATCAGGCCGAAACTCGAGGAGGCGACGGTGGCGGGCGTCAGGTCCGTTTCGTTTTGGTTCCATCCGGTGCGCATTTGGTCGTAGTGAAAGGTTGTCACATCAATGTGCCTGCCGCTGTACAGGCGCGCCAGGCGCGTGGCGTCCTCGCCAATCAGCCTCGGCTTGGGCAGGGTGCTGGGCCGCGCGGGTACTCGTGGGTGCTCCCTGAGCTGAGTTCCGGAAGCGCTCTCGGGCGCAGGATCGCCGGTCTGAGCCGATACCGTGCCGGCCAGGGCCAGCGGCAGAACCACTACGGCGGAGAAAAGTAAGCGCATTGGGATTCCGCGCCAGATTCCATTCAGCAATTCCATGATTGGAGCCTTGTACATGCGAGCGATCGACTGGTTCTGTGCCGACACGAGGTCAGTCCTTTCGTAGTTGGGGGTGTCTGTCCGCAATGGAGCTCGTCGCTCCGAGGAGACCGAGCATCGCAGAGATCGTGCTAAATGCGCTGTAGCCATGCTGGGAAATTGGCCAGAACCCTTCCAGGAGGTCCTCATTTGGACCAAAGCTGGGCAATAGTCTCAAATTGATTTGGAATCCTCTTGTGGCAGTGGTGTGTCTGGGTAGATTGTACTGCGGTTCAGGGGTGCCGAGGCCGAAAATGGCGGCCTGAATCAGTCGCACTCGCAAGGCTATCTGGGTTTGAATCCCTTCTTTTTCGCCAATCAGTTGTTCAAGAACATCCCGCAACATCCAGCACCATTCAAACCCCCGATGAAAACAGAGATTTTCTCTTCTTTAACTGTACATCCCTCTTCTGGGGAAGCCACGCCCCGCTGTGTGCTCCTGGGGGATATCTCGATTCCATCCGGGAAGCATTTTTCGAATTGGCACATTCGGGGAATTTCTTCTTAGCCGATACCCAAGGCGCTTCGATGGCGGCAGACAAGTGTCCTGATCGCCTCGACTCCGCTCATTCCGGGCAGTCGCAGATCCATGAGCGTCTTGTCACATGCGGAATGGTGCCGGCCGTAGTCCCGCTAGCGGCCGGGCAAACACGCATCCCTTTGGCACATTTGGAAGAATCTGCTCGATTTCCGGCCCGGAAGCCCGGTCTCCAAATCAAAGATGTGTACAGATTCGAGGAGACTACGGCTATTGACTTTCCGTTTTAATCTCGAGCTCGTATTCGGGTACCAGCCGGATTGAATCCAGTTTTGCCGCCTGACCGTTGGCAGAGAATTGCGCTGGATTTGAGAGCTCAAGATAGACCGGCGCGTCTTTTCGGAGCGGTAGAATGTGCAATTCAAATTTGCCTGCACCCTTCGGGTCGAGAAATCGGCGCAGCCCGATGGACCACGGCTGGCCGTTGTAGAAATCGTCCGTCAGCAGCCGATGATCTTCGTAAAGCCGTGCGACATCGCCCTCGTATTTGACTTCGAGGAACAACTCGCTCAGGTGAGACATGTTCGTTGGAGGCACGGTGATCGCCCATTTGGCCGCCAAGGCCAACTCTGACTCGGCTGGAGCCTGTGCCACGCCATGCTTCCGCCATGAGAACTCAGGCCCGAGCCTGACCGGAGGAGCATCCGCTACCGGCTGAAGCAGGCGATGATCGAGCGCAATGGTGGTCACTTCGGCTTTTGCAGTGAACGAAGCAAGCAACGTCGAGCTGGCTTCGTCCGACAGCGGCAGGCTTGCGTCCAGGGGACCCGCCGGAGGAGGTTCTATGTCAAATGCAAAACTCGGAACGTCGCGAGAACGAAGCCAGGCGCGGCTGGGTTGTGAATCCGGGTCGCTGAAGAAATCCTGCGATGTAAACAGTAAGTGATCTTTGCCGGAGATTCGAATCTTCCAGGCATTCTCCGCCTCGTCTGGTTTCAGAAGGACAATGCGAATCTCCTTCCCCTCGCTGGATACAAGATCGATCCACGATTTCTCGCCTGCAGTCATTCCGCGGACAAATATCGAGCCCGCATCGGTCACCGTTTCTCCACTCGATGCTTGCACTGTTCGGATTTTGGCTGCGTCGAAAGCAAACTCCGTGGGGATTCCGCCGGTCTGAACGAAATACATCGTATCGACAGGAGCGGCTCCGAGGCGTGTGAACAGTTGAGCGCTGGCATAGCGCAAGTTGATTCCGTCAAGGTTGAGATTGAAGGGCCAGATGAAGTACGTGCCGGATTCGAGGTCTACAGGATGCGAAGGAACGCGCAGAACTCCGTCGGGAGTTCGAATCTCAAACTGCACCGCCCCGCGCGCAGGCATTGGGTAACCTCGCACATAGTTGTTAACGAAAAGAAATCCCGAGTTCCCGCTGGAGCGAACAGCTGTGCGCGTCACGGTAAAGTCGCCGGGATCCTTCGGAGAAGACTCCGGGGCATGCACCACCATCGGCGCAAGATACGATCCGTAGTCGTTGAGAAAATATTGAAAGACCTTGAGCTTGCGGAAGGATTCGCGTTCCTGACCAAATTCCCCAAGGGGTGCCTGGAAGTCGTAGGACTTGATAGGCACATCGTTCGGATAGCCTGTGGCCTGCGATTCCTGAAGAGTTGAAAGCCGCCCATCAGGGTTTTCGCCGCCCTGGAACATGTAGGTTCCATAGAGATTCACACCCGATCCAAGAAGCACCGGGAACATGGCCGCGATGTCGTCGGGCCCAATCACTGGACGGCGGTGGTAAGTATCTTCATTGCCTCCACCAATCTCCGCGGTCAGATAGGGAAGGGTGCTCGACACTGGCTTCGGGTGGTGATCCGTTCCAGGATTGCCCGCCGCGCTGATATCGGCGGTCACGCGGTCACTGAAGCGGAAAGCGTAGACCTCCTGCGGCGGAAGCTTGCCTCTCGAGCTGTCCCATGGCGCTGCGGGGTATCCACCGAAGACGGGCAGCACTGCTCCTTGCGGCACCACTGCGTTGTCCCATCCAGTCACAAAATAGAGCGGCACATCCAGCCCATTCTTAAGCGCGAGCTCTTTGAGTTTGAGGATATGTTCCTCCCCTGCCCCTGGTCCACGCTGAGAGTACTCATTCTCCAGTTGTATGCCAATGACCGGACCGCCATCCTTCCAGAGCAAGCCGTTGAGTTGTTTGCCTACCTCCTGATACCAGTGGTCAACCGAACGAAGGTAATCCGGATCGTTCACCCGGGTTGGTCCCTGTGCAAGGACCCAATCGGGGAGCCCTCCATTGCGTACCTCGGCATGGTCCCATGGACCGATACGGGCAACAAGCATCAACCCATGCTTGGAGCACAGTTCGGTAAACGCTCGCAGATCGCGTTGCCCGGTCCAATCGGGTTGACCCTTTGTCTCCTCGTGGTGGATCCAAATGATGTAGGCCGCGATGATGTTCACTCCCGCCGATTTCATCTTGAGGATCTCTTCTTCCCATTGAGCGCGAGGGTAGCGTGAGAAGTGAAACTCCCCCATCACGGGCAACCAGGGCGCGCCGTTCAGCGTGAGAAAGCGGCTGTTGAGTCCGATCTTGGCGCCAATTGGGGACTTTGCAGAGCCCGGTTCATAGGACGCGGGTGCAGGGTCGCTGGAAGAAGCGCTGGCATCGATGCGAATTGTGTTCACATTCTGTCCAGGTAATTGTGTCCCTGGAACCAGGAAGCCGAACGCGAACAGAAATAAGCTGACTCTTTGGAAGATGCCGAAGCAAGCCGAGTGCCGATCATGAGACCGATGAAGAAAAAACATTGAAGATGGCTCCGTAACTGTGGGTCTTTCTCCGATATAGACTGATTGCCCCATCGCGAGTAAGAAAGACAACTCTAGTCCCTTATTCACTCCACTCGAATCCGCCAAAAGTCGGAATGGTGCAAGAAATTCGAGGAGCATCGCACAATCGCGTGAGACACGCTTCACAGGCCGTTACCATGAAACCATACCGTCTAGTCGCCGCAGTGCGTGGGAAGATTCGGCTGACAAGCGTAGCTGGCACGTCACGCATTGATGCGCGTCTGACCCGCCATTCTTGAAGCGCTGTTCTTAGCCCTTGAGAGACCTGGGCCGTCGCGAAGAATTCATCGCAACCATTGCTTTCTCATCATGGAGCGACTGGCGCAGCTTGAACACCCCTGCGGGCCTGAAGTGCCGCATCTCTTTGCGATTCCCGATAGGGCTTCTTGTCCTTGTAGAGCGCCAGGCGCGAACGAATAGCTGAGGCGAGCGCCTTTTCGTTGCGCTGATCGGCCAGATCGAGGGCGTGCGCGGCAAGTTCTGCGGCGCGCGTGAAGTCGCCTTCCTCGGCGTGCGCGGCGGCCAGAACATCCAGCGCATTCTCGTCGACTTCGGCACCTTGGCCATTTGCCTGCTCGGCTAGCTTCTCCGATTCCGCCCCATCTCGCACTGCTGCGTCGGGCGCAGTGGCAAGCAGCCACGCGGTACCCAGCATCGCGCTCCTTCGCGCTGGATCAATCGCAATCGCCCTCCGCCAATGCCCAAGAGCGCCTGACCAGTCGCCAGTTGCTTCAAGTGCACTTGCCAGGGCCTCCTCTGCGGGTGCAAATCGCGGCTTGATTGCGATTGCAGTCTGCAACTCAGCGACAGCCTCTTGAGCGCGCCCCTGTTCGACCAGAAACTTGCCTAACACGAGATGGCTTTCCAGCCAGCGCGGATTGAGCCGCACCGAGTGACGCAGGTGATCGAAGCCTTGCTCCGTTTCACCCTCGACGTAGAGCGAGATGCCAAGCCCGTTCTGCACCTTTGCATTCTCGGGTTCAATACCAGCCGCCTTCTTCCAGATGTCGAGTGCTTCACGATTCTTGCCCTCTTCTTCAAGTTGAGTGGCCTGGTCGATCAGCTTGTACAACTCAACCGCCGGAACCCCGATATCCTCAATGCCATCGCCGGCGGTATTGATGAACTCGGGAAGGTTCACCGCGCGATTTGCGGCGGTCGAGTTGTCTATCAGAATTGCTGGGCTGGAGTTGCCCTCTTCATCGAGGTGGGTGAGATACATCTGCGTGTAGGGTGAACAGGCCTTCGATGAGAAGACAAGCCAACGTCCATTGGGAGAAAAACTGTGCCATGAGTTCATCAGGGATGTATTGGCACGCAGGCGTCTCGCCTCACCACCGGCGAGCGGAACGATGTACAGCTGGCTATCGGGCCGCATCAACTGCCCGTTCCGGCATTGCACGAAGACAATCCACTTGCCATCGGGTGAGACCTTGGGAAAGTTGTTGCTCATTCCGTTCTTTGAAGCTCCAGCAATCGGCTCCGGCACTCCTCCATGCCCGTTGTTGAACGGTATTCGGTAAAGGTCGTATTGGATCTGCGATTCATTTGGATCGTTCGCATGCAACGCGGGCAGTTGACCCGGCCGATAGGGATCTCGTGCCTCGGCCCGTGCAAAGACGATCGTCTTCCCGTCCGGTGACCACACGCCGTCGGTCTGCACGTAGCGAGGATCATCGGCACCCGGCAATGGCTGACGCGTCCCGGTCGCCCGGTCGTACCACTCCAGGATTCCGCGGGTGGGAAAGAAGACCTGCAGAAACCGGTAGTCCTTGAAATTCGTGATGTAGTACGTACGGGGGACATCGAGCGACGGCGGGGCAAACGTGCTGATCACGTAGCGTCCGTCGGGGGAGACCTGCGACATGAATCCCACTCGCGATCGTGCCTGGCTCGCCATCCTTGTTCCACTGGATGACGTCCTTGTTCTGGATCGAGATGTGCCGTTGAACTGGGACCAGTGCGTACAGACCCTTGTCGTTTGCCGGACCATCCACGTCGATGCCCATGGTCTTGCCGTCGCCTGAAAACGAGTGGCAATTGGCGCAGGTGGGCATGCCAGTGAGCACGGTGCGGCTCTCGGGTTGGCGGATATCGCGCAGACGCCAGCGAATCAGATGAATGGCCGCGGGCGATAGGGGCTGCACCGTGCCGTTCGCGCCTTCGCTGGGCATGAGCGGAACATCGCGGTAAAAGATGGGTGCGCCCACCGGATCGATCGACGTCGTGAGCGTGACGCTTGCGACGGAAACTTGCAGTCTGGTCGCGATAGCCAGTAATCGTCACGGTAGCCGGTTTCGCGGTCGAGTGCGCCTGAATTCTCTTCCAGGTACCCGCATCTGGAGTCCAGGTCCACGATGCCGCTTGCCGCGGAGTGAGTTGCGGCAGCTCATTTGTGTTGCTTACCGCATCGGGATCGATCTCGCCGACGCGCATCCTCTCGCCCTTCGCCTGAACGTGAATCGATGGCGTCTCGTCTGCGAATGTCACCTCGATGGTCCAGGCCGCAGCAGGACCGTCCCGCCAAAGGAAAGTCGGCGCTGTAATGCCAGGGGGAAAGATGGAGCCGTCCTCTGGATAGTCGATGGCGATCGGCCACAGGGCCGACTGGCCGCGTACTCCACGAATGGGAGAGAAGGAAGCAAAGACCAGAATTGCGCTAACGATAAGAAAAGCGACGGGGACAAGGCGCCGTGATCCAACCCAAGATCGGGACCCGCGAGCGACCATTCTTCCTCCCCAAGAGCCACGCTCATGCTGTGACCACCCTTCACTTTACTCGTTTCAGCAGACGCGCTGCGGGGCCTGCTACAGCGCTTTCGATCCAAATGTTTACAGAAACCAAGCAGCAAAGTGGCATTTTCCCCGGGGTCCCCGGCGACAGGTCCTCGTCGCTGGGGTGGAAGTAAATGCCACCTGCGACGCTGATGAATCGTCAATTTGTGGATCGAAAGCGCTGCTGAACAGTCCACTTGCAGAACCGCCCAAAATAAAGAAGGCCTGAGCAGCGATCAAATCGCCGCCCAGGCCGTTTTGAAACCGAGTTAGAAGGTTAGTTTGAGAGCAGCCTGGCCAACACGCGTTGTGTTGTTGGTGCCGCCAAAGCCGCCATTGCCGCCGTTGATTTGTGAGGGTCCACCACCCGAATCGCCCGGCTGGGCATATGGATTAGCCATGATCGGATGGTTGGTGGCGTTGAAGAACTCGAATCGGAACTGAAGCGGTAACGTTCCAGGATCGACCAGTTCTTCATCAGCGCCGCGTCCACGTTGAAGCCGGGAGGCCCTTGGATCAGGTTGCGGCCGCTGTCGCCGAAGGTTCCGTCGTGACGTGTGATAAACGCAGCGGGGTTGAAGTATTGCTCCGTCCAGTGGGCTCGCCCGCCTTGACGAACGTTGAGAGGTACTCCTGGGACGCGGTCGGCCCGGTCGCTGGCGCAGTCCTGTAGGCAGCCACTGCCTTTGTTCAGTTCGCCATAATGCAGCGTTGATCATTTCCCGGATTAATGCTGAACGGCGATCCCGACTGCCAGCTGATAATGGGGCTTATCTCCCAGCCCGCAAGCACTTCACGTACCAGCAGATTCTGCCCACTCAACGCCGGACTGTTGTAGATAAAGTTGCTTATCCAGATGAATGGAAGATTCGAATTGGAAATCCCATGGCTCCAGTGCAGGTTCCGGGGATTGTTCATCTCATCGCCATTTGAAAGGTTGGCGACGCTGGCCACGTCAATCGACTTTTCCCAGGTAAAGCTGGACTGCGCCTGGAGACCGTGAGACAAATGCCTCTGGACCGTCGCCTGCAGTGACTGATAGCTGGCCGTTGCCCCGCTGTCATACTCCAGAATGCCGGTGAAGTTGGAGTAAGGAGCTTGAGGCCCCTTAAGCGTGCCATTCGTGAGGTTTGTTGCTGTTGGCAGCGCGCAGCTCGGGTTGTTGTAGTAGGTGCAGTAGCTGTAGCTGGCGATGTTGTCATCCTGCACCTAGCTCTGGTGATACGACTCGCTGCCAACATAGGCCACGCGAACCGCAGTCACTGAATCGATCTGTTGCTCCACTGAGGCGTTCCACGCCTGGCTCATGGGTGCTTTGAATTGCCGGCTGAAAGACGCCCCTAAACTGACCGGAAGCGCAATCACCGAGTTGAGCGGGGCCTTGTAGTTAGGTGTGGCCCATGGGATCTTGCCCGCGCCGGTGCCGAATGGGGAGCCATCGGGCGTATCGAACGACGAGGTTGCCCATGGATTGTGGAAGTCTTCGAATCCCGTAATCGTCTGGCCGGTGTTCGGCGTACAGGTAGCTCCACCGTTGCAAATCGGAGTATTCGACGGCGTAGGCGGAGAGAACGTCGGAGCAAACGGCGCCAGATCGACGGTGTGGTTGTAGTTCGCGTAGGCCACCGGAGCGCTGAACATTCCAAATGCGGCGTGGAACGACGTGCGGGGCATGTTTTTGGGTTGATAAGCCACCCCGACGCGAGGCTCAAAGAACTTGTCGTCGCTTGGGCGTAGGCCGGCAGTCATATTGGTGTCGCCGGGATAAATCAGTCCCATCGGTGCGCCGGGATAGATGTAGCTCTGCTGGCCTGCCACGAAGGCAGCTCCACGGCCCCCGACCTCAGCCGGCGCCAGATCCGGATCCCAGCGCAAGCCAAGAGTAAGAGTCAAGCCTGGCTTGATCCGATACTCGTCATTCACGTAGGGGTCGATAAGCCATCCCTGAACGTCGGACAGCTCGCCGGCTCCCTGCTCGAAGCTGCTCATGTAACCAAGCAGCCAGTCGGACTCACTATTGCCGGTGTAACTGCTGCCGAAGCCGATAATGGAGTCTTGCGGATACTGGGTTGATTCGACCGCCCGCTGATGGATCAGATCGATGCCCGCCGAGATCGTATGGCGGTGAACGGTCTGGATCAGCGTGTCGGAGAAGCCGAGGGTGCCACGGACTTCAGCCGAGGGCTCAGTCCATCCGCCGTTGGCGCCGCCGAAGGTTGCGCCTTCCATATAGCAGGCCGGCTCAACAACTGAAATGAAGCGCGACCAGCACATTTGTTTGCCATTGCTGTCAAGCACCGCTGTCGAGTTATGCGCGCTCTGCTGGGTCCAGAAACCTGTGAACGTGTTAACTGTGCTGGGGTTTATTGTCCAGGTGTGCTGTGCTAACTCGTTGAAATACCAGAACTGTATCCCGAACGTCTGGTTCCAGGTGTTCAGGTTCAACACAGAGAGAACATTCCCCGGAGTGTCGCCGGCGGGCTGCACGTATTTATCGACGAACGATCGAAGAGTGACGCGCTGGCTCTTGGTCACATCGTAGTCAACCCTGGCCGTGTACTCGTCGATATCGGTATTCGCCAGATTGGCCGATCCGTAGAGCATTCCTCCGGCCAGATTCTGGGCGCCGGAGGTCGGAGCCGCGGT
Organism: uncultured Acidobacteriaceae bacterium; assembly: GCA_963783065.1. Lineage (GTDB taxonomy): Bacteria > Acidobacteriota > Terriglobia > Terriglobales > Acidobacteriaceae > Telmatobacter. Next base: position 948,154 of record CAWAMG010000001.1, read on the forward strand.
CCCTGAAGCCGGGGCAGTGTGTCCTGGCAGCCCAAGGGTGGTAAATTGCACGGCCACCGGATCGAGGCCAGATGCGCCCCCGATGAGCTGGTTAGGAAGCCCGTCAACAATTGTGAACGGCCCGTTCAGCCAGCCGCAATTGGTTGTCTGCAGCGCGGGAGCCACGCCAAAGCCCGAACCGCAGTTGCTGTTGTGGGCCTGTGCATAGGTGATGAGCCCGCTAAAGTCCCCGTTCAACATCTGCTGGGTGGGGGTTGTAGTCGAATTCGTCGTAGTCCCGGGGCCGCCCACCTGAATTGTTCCCTGGTAGTTGAAGAAGAAGAACAGCTTGTTCTTCAGGGCCGGTCCGCCAACGAAGCCGCCGAACTGGTTGCGCCGATAAGTGTCCTGTTGGTGGTTGCTCCAATTCGGTGCATCGAAATCACCGTTGCGCATGAACTCGAACAGGCCGCCGTGCCACTGATTGCTGCCGCTCTTGGTGGCCATTGAAACCACGCCGCCCGATGAGAAGCCGTAAACAGCGCTGAAGTTGCTGGAGATGAGACGAAACTCCTGTGTTGCGTCGGAATTGGGTGTTGGCGAGTTGGAACCCAGATATGTATCCATGTTCGTAACGCCGTCAAGCATGTAGAAGGTGCTGCCGACGCGGCCGCCATTCGATGAGGTCACCGACTCATTCGGGAAAGAAAAGCCGCTTTGCTGCCAAGCAACGCCGGCCTTGTTGCCATCCACAATGCCCGGCGAAAGCAGCGCCAGGGCCGACGGGTCGCGGCCGTCCAATGGCAATTCGCTCACTGCATCCTGGTTGATCGTCATGCCCAGCTCGGGCGTTGTGGTGTCAATCAGCTCTGCATCCGCGGTAACGCTGACAGTCGCGCCGGCACTCGCCAGCTTCAACTGCACGTTCTGCGTGGCATACAGGTTGGCATTGATGACGATGCCTTTCTGCAGGTAGTCCGCAAAGCCGCTCGCGGAAATCGATAACGAGTAATGGCCGGGTGGCACCAGTTGGAACCCATAAACACCTGTGTTGTCCGTCTTCAAGGACTCTGGGAAATTGGTGTCAACATCGGTCAAGGTAACGGCCGCCCCGGCAATGGCCGCCCCCGACGGATCCGTTACCTGGCCCGTCAAGCTCCCGGTTGTGCCCTGTCCCTGGACAACGACGACGGAAGCAAAGAGCCCGACGACGAGGACGAGTAGTAGAGCTCGTAAGCGTTTTGCGTTGGTCAACTGCATGCTACCTCCTGAAGTGATCGCTCGACGATGCGAGTGCCGGTTTCGCACGCGCTCGAAGAAAACCTGAGAGCGTTCTGAAACCGTTTTCATTTTTCGCTGACCGCAGGGGCCCAAAAAGACGAGAATCTCGATTCCAGATCTCGCCTGTCTCCTGATTGCCGTTGAATGATTTTCGAATTTGTACGGCGAAACGAACGTTACTCTTGCCACACAACGCCTTGTATCCGCCAAAAGTCGGATTGGTCCGCTTTTTTTCGCGGGAGCGCTGCTTGGCCAATGCGGTCGCTTCCCATGCATCCAGAAGTTCAGGTCGTAACTGTCTTCTGCTTCACCAATACGCTGAAATGCATTGATTTCATTGCACATACAAAACGGATGGAGAGTTGAAGAGACTCCCGGCATACGCGCTCTCCGGAACGCGTAAGAGGAGCTCCCGCAAGCTTATTTGGAAGACCGAAGAGGATAATCCTCGAATCCGACTTTGGTCGGATGGCCCTCAACTTTGCGAGATGTAGACTCCCGAGAGCGCTCTCACCATCTCTTCGCAGAAGGGTATTCTTGTGGGTGCGGAGTCTGATCGGCTATGGATTGTCTTCAAATCGGTGCGCTGAGAAAATTGAAGCGGGTCGTTGCCCGATCTTCGACAATTCACGCGCTGGCGGGAATTGGCCTGTCAATCGGAACCTGCGCGCTTTCAGCTGCCCAATGCATTGGGCCGCCTGCGCTCGAAGCCCGTCTCAAGGCCAATCCCTCAGCTGAGACCTACTCCAGCCTGGGCAACTGGTTTGCCGAGAAAAAGCAATTTGACTGCGCAGCCGTGTCCTTTCGATCGGCCTCTGGACTGCAGCCCCAATCTGCTTCCCTTGCTTACCTTTGGGGGCTCAGCCTCTATTCTGCAGGTCAAGACGCCGCGGCACTTGACCCACTCGACAAGGCCATTCGGATGGATCGGACCGATATCCGTCCCCATCTGGTCCTCGGTGGGGTTTTCGACCGGCTAAAGAGAACAGCCGATGCTGAGACCGAGTGGCGTGCTGCGCTGGCCATCGATCCTGACTCGGCAATTGCCCTCGATAGCCTCTCCCAGGATCTGATTGACACAAAAGATTACGGATCCGTGGTTGTCCTGCTCGACAAGCCCGGCAAGGAGCGAATACGAACGCCTGTGCAATGCCTCAATCTTGGAGTCGCCTATGCGGGCAGAGTTGAGCTCGACAAGGCAGTCATGGTGCTCCGCGAAGGACTGAACAACAACCCAGACTCGCTGCCGATTGCCAATGAACTGGCGGTGCTGCTCATGCTTGTCGGTCGCGACGATCAAGCGTATGCGGTCTTCGATCTCGCGCTTGCGAAGCACCCTGACGACCTCCCTACCAAGATTCTCTACCTGCACACGCTGGTCTCGAGTCACTCAGAAAAGGCGGCTGATCTGGCAAGAAAGCTCCTTGCCGCTGATCCGGACCAATGGGAGGTTTTGTCTCTGAATGCTGTTCTTGAAGCGCGCGAAGGAGACTTCGCGTTGGCACGCGCTCATCTTGAACGCTCTGTTGCCCTCAATCCCACGTCCAGTCAGGCGCAACACCAGTTAGGCAGCGTGCTTTCTAGTCTTGGCGAGTTGCCCGCCGCGCGAGAGCACCTGGAAAAAGCGATCGCCCTGGGCGACGACCAGCCTGAGGTGCAATTCGACCTCGCCCAGGTTCTGAAGCGTCTTGGCGATACTGCCCAGGCAACTGAGAAGCTGGCAATCTATCAGAAGTTGAAGACAGCTCAATCTCAAAAAACCCAGGCCGCCGGCAAGGCTGAGGTTGGAGACGAGGCGATGAAGACCGGCGATGCCACGACTGCGATAGCGCTGTACAAAGAAGCCCTCGAGAACAACCCCGATGAGCCGCTCCTCTATTACAAGCTCAGTCGAGCGCTCGACAAGGCCAGCGACATTGACGGCGAACGTGCAGCTCTGCACCAGGCCATTCAACTCAATCCAAATCTCGCTGAAGCGCAAATCCAGATGGGGTTCCTTTCCGCACGGGCTGGAAATGTCGGCGAAGCAGAAGGGTATTTTCGGGCCGCGGTCAAGGCCTCTCCCTCGCAGGTCGTTGGCTGGATCAATCTGGCCGCGACCTTGGCCAGCGAAGCCAAATGGGACGATGCGAAGCAGGCAGTGGGCCGCGCGCTTGAAATTGACCCCGACAACGCCCAGGCTCGGAGCCTCAGCCAGGCCATCACCGAGGCTCATCCGGGACCATGACCAAGCGATTCTCGCAACACGCCGATTCCAACCTCAGCAATCGATGGTCCCGTCGTCGGCTTCTGCAAGCGACGCCCGGAGTCCTGGCAACCGCGGTGCTGCCGACCCCGCTGTTGGCCATGCAAACCTCGCCAGTCGATACCGAGTTCTCTAGATTCGTCGATGTGGCCGAGGCTGCCGGCCTCAACCAGGTAATGTTTTACGGCGAGGGAACGAGGGCCACGTATCTCACCGAGATCATGGGCGGAGGATGCGCATTCTTCGACTATGACAACGACGGATGGATGGACGTTTTCATCCTCGGCGGCCGGCGGCTTGAGAGCGTGCCCGCAGGCGCCAGCAACCGCCTCTACCGAAACAACCGCGACGGCACCTTCACCGACGTTACCGCGCAAGCCGGATTGATCGACGCAGGATGGGCCGTAGGCGTCTGTGTCGGCGATTACAACAACGACGGGTTCGAAGATCTTTTCCTCACTTACTTCGGCCAGAACCGCCTCTATCGCAACAACGGCAACGGAACCTTCACCGATGTAACCCAACAGGCGGGCCTTGCCTCCGCCTCAGTTCGCTTCGGCTCTGGTTGCACCTTCGTTGACTACAACCGCGACGGTTGGCTCGACCTGTTCGTCTCCAACTACGCCGACGTCGATCTTGCCAAAATGCCAACTCCCTCGCTCGAACGCCCCAATTGCAACTACCTCGGAGTTCCCGTCAACTGTGGCCCCAGCGGTCTGCCCTTGCCCACACACCTCCTGTATCGCAACAACGGAAACGGCGCCTTCACCGACGTCTCCAAAGAATCGGGAGTAGCGGCCATGCGTGGCTCCTACGGCCTTACCGCTGCGGCCTTTGACGTCGATGACGATGGATGGCCCGACATCTTGGTGGCCTGCGACTCAACGCCCAGTCTTGTGCTGATGAACAATCATGACGGCACCTTCCGTGAAGAGGGTCTGCTCCGAGGTCTCGCTCTAAGCGACGACGGAAGAGAGATGGCCGGAATGGGCGTTGGCGTTGCCGACTACGATTGCGATGGGCGGCTCGATGTGGTGCGCACCCACTACATGAACCAGGCCACGGGCCTTTATCACAATCTGGGAAAGGGTCAATACGAGGATGTAACCAACCGCGCCGGCCTGATCCACGAGCGACGATTTGTGAGTTGGGGCGTCGGCATGCTCGACCTCGACAATGACGGCAACCCCGATATCTTTCTCGTTACTGGCCAGGTCTATCTCGAACTTGAGGCCGTAAACCCCAGGTATCCGCGGAAAGGTCCGCGCATTCTTTTCCGCAATCTCGGCAATGGAACCTTTCTCCAGATTCCCGAACAAAGCCAGCCGGCTCTGAACGCTCGCCATGTGAGCCGCGGATGCGCCTTTGGAGACTTCGACAACGATGGCGATCTTGACATTCTGATCATGAATCAGAACGAGCCACCCTCCCTGCTGCGCAATGACGCACCTCCACAGAATCACTGGATCAAGATTCGCCTCCACGGCACCAAGAGCAACCGCAGTGCACTCGGCGCAAGGGTCACCGTTCGCTGCGGCCGCAAGGTACAGGTGCAGGAACTCATGAGTCAGTCGAGTTACGTTTCCAGCAATGACCCACGTCTTCACTTCGGGCTCGGCGCTGCTGCAGTCGCCGACATCGAAGTCCGTTGGCCGATGGGGAGCGTCGACATGCACAAAGATCTCCCAGTCGACAGGCTCATCACGCTGGTGGAGGGCTCACCCAACCTCACATCTGAGAAGCTGACGCCTGCTTCAAAGCCCGCTCCCAGGCCTGCGACGGCCTCCAGGCCCTGAGCTTCAGCACCGCCAGGCCGATCCTCGACTCATTCAAAGACGCGAATCTCCAATCATCGGTGTCTGAGAGAACGGGACAGGCCGGCAGCGCGGATCAAACCAATGCGAGGGCAGAACTACCTCGGAGTCCATTCAGGATGACTCGTAAAGAGTCCTCCGATAAATCCAAGTTGATACACCAGGAATGACCCAAAGCAAAGGCTCACGATACCCGAGGCAGCGCCAAGATATTTGCTCAGACGAGTGAAACGGTCTCCGGCGAACGTGAGCGGAACAGCGATTGCCGCAGTCATGGACATCATTCCAATCATTGTTCCTGCGCCGAAGATGAGCAGATAGGCAGTCGCCCAGGCGGGGTTGTGAATCGTAGATAGAACCAGAAGCGCCACGGCTGCCGAGCCCGCAAGTCCATGAACTAACCCGATGAACAACGGTCTCAGGCATTGATAGAGACCAAGCCTTCCCACCGATTGCTCCAACCATCTGTCCATTCGTGTACCGACCTGGGTTTCAGTTCCGGATGCAATTGCAGGTCCAGGAATCGCCGGCGTGAGGTAGGTCGTAATCTTCCGCATTACGCCGGTGAGGTTGAGCACGCCCAGCAAAATGAGCATGAGGGCAACGCTGAACTCCATGGAGAGGCCCAGGCGGGGTGGAATCTCGACTCCAAATAGAATGATGAGCGCTCCGACGATGAAGATGGTAATGGTGTGCCCCAATCCCCAGACAGAACCGATCAAGGCGGCATTGCGGATGCTTCGCTGCTTGCTGACGATGGTTGAAATGGCGACCACGTGATCGGCGTCGGTGGAGTGACGCATGCCGAGAATCAGGCCCAGGCCGATAACGAACAGGGCAGGTCCAAGTCTCTCTTTGGAAATCAGGTTCACGGTGAAGTGAACCGTCGAAAGGGACTGCACGGCGAGTATCAGGCCAAGAACCGTGATGAACGCTGAGGATGCTACAGGAAGCCAGCGCTTGATCAGCGGGCCGTCAACCTGAAGACACGACATGAATCGCCGCGCGTAGACCATGGCCATGCCAAAGATGATAAGAACGGCAGCAAGCCCCATGCTGAAGGCGACGATAAGGAAAAGCCCCAGGCCGATTCTGTGCAGTGCCGCCGCGCTCAGAAGCACGACCAGGGCAGCCGGGCAGGGGATAATTCCGCCAGTGATGCCGAGGGTAAAGAGCTGCGTCAGGCTAACGGAAGGCGCCGGAGTGGACTTGCGCGCTTCAGCATCAGGGAAATGATCGTGAAAGTGAGGTTGCTGGTGGCCGTGTCTATGTGAGTGGTCATGATTGGTCGCGCCAGAGTCGCCGTGAGTGTGTGCGTGCGGCTGCGCATGAGAATGAAACAGTCGCGGAAAATGAGAATGACTGTGGCCTTCGCCCGGTAGATGAGAGTGTTCCGTAGCCGTGCCTGTCCAACGGCGCAAAAGCATATAGATGCCGAGGCCGGCGATGGTGATGCCGGAGAATGCGCCAAGCCAGGGATAAAGCTGCTCGGGAACGATGTACCGCGAAGCGTATAAGGTGATCGCGCCGAGGGCGAAGACACCGACTGTGTGCGATGCGGTGACGATGACGCCGAGAAGCGCCGCGTGACGTGCGGTTCCTTTGGAGCCGACCAGATAAGCGGCAACAATTGTCTTGCCGTGGCCAGGCTCGAGAGCGTGCAGCCCGCCCAGTCCAATCGCAATCAGGGCAGCGGTGAACAAGAACCATGGGCTGAGATGCTCGGCTTGAATCAACTCCGTGAATTTGCTGCGGGGCGTCTGCTGTTGGTTGGCTTGTAGGTGGATGGCAGGCTGCTCTGTATGTGCCCCTTGAGAGAATTCAGAAGCCGTCCCGCGACTCGGCGAAACGCTTTGGATCACCGCGACGCGGGACTCTGCATTTGTTCGGCTGGACTCTGGCTTCGGTTCCGTTGTGGATGCGGTTGTCGAATGCGCCACGCGCACAGGCTGGGCAACTGCAACTGCCGGAGCGAACGACGGCAGTGCGACAACCAGAGACGCATCGAGAACCTGCGGCGGGCTGGTCAACAGATCGGTTGGATAGTTGCTCAATTCGCCGCTGCGATCTGTCGCAGGCACCGAAGTGCTCACCATTGAGCCTGCGCTAGAGGAGGCAACCACCTCCTTCCATCCACTTTGTCCCGCATAGTTGTCATCCGCAAATTGAATCTTGAGTTGCCGGTCTGAATTTGTTGAAGTCGATGGGCTTGACGCTTCGAAAACAAATCCCATCTTCATCGTTGGCAGACCACCCGCACCGGGAGGGAAAATCACATCGGTGGAGACGACGCGGAGAGCAGCCGGTTTGCCGTCCAGAGTGAGCGTGAGGCCGCGTCCCAGTTCCGCCCCTCGGGCAGACAAATACTTCATCACCGTCGTGGACTTCGCATCGATTGCTGTTGGCGAAATGCCCGCTCTCTGCAACTCCTGATAGGTCGGGATCTCAGCCAGATCGATGATGTAACGAATGCGGATTCGGTCGCTTTCTACCGCGATCTTTGAGTAGTGGTTCACGCTGAAATTGCCCATGGGGTGGGCCGCCGCCGAATGGCAGAGGCCTGCCAGGAAAATGAGGGACAGGAATTGAGCAATCCGTTTAACGGGCGATGTCATTCGAACCTCCCTTTGATGCCATTTGGGGTTCCAGTGCGGCAAGCTTTTCACTCGCTGCCTTTGCGTAGACCAGATGGAAATGCGGATTGATCTGAAGCGCTCTTCTTAGTTCGCTGAGTGCCTTTTCTCGTTGCCCAAGCCCATCGGCAATCATTCCGGCGTGATAGAGCAGCATTGGATCATTCGTGCCCATGCGCATGGCTTTCTCGCTTGCCGAGGCCGCTTCTTGCAACCTGCCATTCTTGAAGAGAGCCCACGACAGCGCATCCCATGTGTAGATGTCATGCCTCACTTCAAGCTCTTTCTGCGCAAGGTCAACTGCCTCCGGCAGCTTCATGTCGTGGTCTGCATAAAAAAGCGCAAGATCGCGATTGTGCAGGACCTGATTGATCTTTCCAAGCAGCCCTATATATTCAACCAGCGCGTATTGCTTCTGAGCTTCTGCCTGGTTTCCCGTCCGTGCATAGAGGTCGCCAAGCTCTGCGATGAAGATCGGCATCGGCACAACTGCAATGGCCTTCTGGTAAAGCACGATTGCTTCCGCAAACCTGCCGTTGTTTGCCCGCAGCTTGCCAAGCGCCGCCAGAGCGCGATAGTCGCCCCTGTGCGTGTTCAACGCGGCAAGATAGGCCGCATCGGCCGAGGAAGTGTCGCCGGCCTGGGTCTCAAACTCTCCCAGCTCGAAATACAACCACGCCATGTTTTCGCGCGGCAGTTGAGCTTCAACACCCTCGGCGACCGATTGCCTCATCAGCTCGATCGCCTCGTCCGTGTCGCCCGCAACGAACTTGAGATAGGCAAGCCGGCTGTCGCGCGCGTACGCTGCATGGGGAGAAAGTGTCATATCTCGTGGCGTCAACTTGGCATAGGCCGCGGCCGCTCTGTCGTACTCACCCATGTCTGCATAGGCGTCGCCGACGATCGCGAAGGGCGAAACGTCCCCAGTGCCGAGCGACAGCGCCTTCTGCGCATAGCTCAGTGCATCGGCAAAGCGATGCTCTCCCATGCAGACTTCAGCCAAGGTTCCCAGGGCATCTGCTGCGGAGAAGTCCGATGAATCGAGGTCGAGCGACTTGTCAAGAGCCTCTTCAGCCAACTGATAGTCGCTCACGTCGCCAGTCTCCCTGGCGTGCTGGAAGTATGCTGCCCCAAGGCCCGCGTACTCTCGTGGATCCTTCGGATTTCGCGCCAAATTCGACTGTGCCTTTTGAATAGAGCGGCTGGTGTCAGTCGGTTCGGGGGTGAGCAGGTTTTCCGGTACAGGGGCAAACGCCGCCGCATACGTTGCACGTGCTGGGCGTGCGGACACAACAGCCCCCGGTGCATGACCCGTTGTTGGCTGCGACGTATTCGTATCCGCCAACGTCAATGGGTTGGGCGCCTGCGGAGTAAGTGTGGTGTTCGGCCGCGAATCGATCGCCGCCTGAGCCAGGCTTGCGGACTTAATAGCATCCTCGGCAAACTTCGACGCGGGGTTGGATTGAACGGCGAGTTTGAAATATCTGGCTGCGTCATCGCCGTGGTTGAGCTTCTGCGCAATGTGTCCTGCATGATCGAAGATCTGCGCGCTTTGGATTCCAATTGCAATGGCCTTCTGCACCGCGGCGTCCGCTTCCGGATACTTCGCATTGGCAAAGAGCCCCCACGCGTATGCATCGAGCGTCCACACATCCTGCCGCGCTTGGATCTCAGCCTGAGCAAGCTTGAGCGCCTCGGGTGCGGTATCAGGGCTTTCGGAAAGCATCAGAATCAGGTCGCACCTTGACTCTTCGGTAGCCCGAACCGGATCGTCGGCAAGGTGTTTGAACTCTTCAAGCGTCGCGCGAGCCTCCCGCGTTTGTCCCGCGGCCTGCTGCGCCATGGCAAGTTGATAAAGAACGTGCGGATCGCGATCGAGCCCTGGGGCCTGCAGCCACAGTTGCACCGCATCGGCGGCCCGATTCTGCGCCATCCGAACGCGCGCAAGATTCTCCATCGTAGTTGGATAGTTTGGAAAGAGCTGTGCCGCTTGCTGAAGTGTCCGTTCTGCCTGCGCAGTCTGTCCGGAATCGATCAGAACCGAAGCAATCTGATTTGTGATCCAGGCCTGCTCTTCTACTTCGGTGGGCGATGTTTGTGCAGCCGCACGGTTGAGGAACTCGATAGCTCCATGGCTATCACCGTAGAACACACGCAATCTGGCCCCAAGCAACAACGCTGGAGTGTTGTTGGGGCGCATATTCATCATCCATTGCGCGTTGAAATTTGCTCCGTCGTAATCACCCATCCCCATCTCCGCTTCGGCAAGATAGCCGAAGGTCAGTACATCGTCGGGTACTCGGCGACGAAGGGCTGAGGCAAGTTCTTTCGCCTGCGAATATTGATGCCTGCTCAGCATCAGTGCTACTTGAGTCCGCTGCAGCGGAAAGTCTGTCGAGTCCAGCTTTAGCCCCTGAGCAAGAGCGGCTTCGGCCGAGTTCAGCCAGATGGGGTCAGAGGTCTCGCGGGCTCGCCGAAGGTAGGCGATTGCCAGTTCGTTATAGGCCTGAATCTTCTTCGGATCGGCTTTGAGCTGTTGCCTGGCCGCTGCAATTCGCTCCTGTGCCGGACTGTCCTGCTGAGCGATTGCAGGGTCCCCCAAGTCCGGCTCAACTGTTTGTGCCGCGAAGGTACGCTCAGCGGTTGCAGTCCCGGATAGGAGCAAGCCGAAGATAAGGAATCTTTTCTGCAGGGATGTCATGAGGCACCTGTGGTTGAGAGACTTGGAAATCGGTTCTCTGCGCGGGGATTTATTCCACGCAGAGAACCGGGTATTGACAAGCAACAGTTCCGGAGTTCTCCGGCTGCTAGTTGACGGGGCAGGCCGAAGGACCACCCTGGTTGAGCGGCGGAGCGTCCGAGTTCTGTGCGCTCGAAGGATTCGGCTGGTCTCCGCAACCGGTTGGATCGCCCGCGCTGATGTGGCGGCTATCGCGGCCACTGTAGGCGTAGTGAATGTAGGGGAACGTCTCCTGGGGTGGGACGTCAGGTGCATTGACGCCATCGCCAATGCGGTAGTTGTACTGTGAACCGGCCAGAATGCCCGCTACCGCCCGCGACGCGATGTCAACCACATCGTCAGTCAGGCGGCGGCCATTGGGGAATCCTGCCGCATCGCCGGCGAGTAGCCCCAGTCGGCTGCGGCTGGCAAGCGGTGTGGGAGCGACTCCGGTGTTCAGCCGCAGCAAGTCCGCAACCGGTCCGGCCGGGGTGCCCGCTGGGGCAATGGGAGGGGCATACGTTACCAGGAAGAGCAGGTCGTTGCGCGGTGGTGTTGGGATGGCGATGCCGTAGATCGCGTTGAGAACCCTCGCCAGAAGCGGATCGAGGTCCATCGGGGCAAACTGGCTGTCGTTAATCGGTTGCGACATGCTCCAGAAGTCCTTGCTTCCCGTGCCAATGATCAATTCGTTGATCAGCGGATTGCCAAGACGCTGAACCTGGGCGTACCCGCCCTCCGATTGCACAGGATTTGGGGAATTCCGAATCGTGGTCTGCGGCCTTGAGGTTGTGGCCCATGCGCCGATGGTTCCTTTCGGATCGGTGGCGGCATGGATTTTGTGATCGCTGGTTAGCAGATTGATCGGGACTTCGATTGCAATTGTGTTCACGTTGAAACCTGCAACGGAGTTCGGGGCGATGTTCGAGTAGTTGTCAGCATCCTGCGCCGCTGTCAGCACTCCACCTCCCGCGCTGGGACGGAAGTTGAGGCTATCGAAGGTTGCGCCAAGGTCGATGAAAAATGGATCTGCGACCGTTCCCGCGAAGACCCGAATAGTCTCGGTGTCGTTAGGGACCGCGAGTGTGTAGACACCTTGCGCCGCCAACGCATCATAATCCGGCATGGTGCGCGGGCCTGCGTTGCTGGGAACCGCAATCAGGGGGCTCCCGCTTGTATTGGTCAGAGCAATGACCTTCCCGTTTACATTCGCAGACACCTTGAACGTCTGCTGCAAGCTCAGACCCGCGGCCCCTGGTCCGGTGAGAGAGGTGATGGCCGGCGGCACGATCGGCGTGCCCGGAGCTACTGGCGCCGGAGAATTGGCTGGCGCGTCAATGCCATTCCCGGCGCCCACAAATCCCGTGAATACCGTGGGGGCCAGGATGTTGGTTTGGAACTGGAACGAGAAGCTGATGTTAGCCTTAGCGCTCTGCGAGTTGTCGATGTTGATCTGATACAGAATACTCGGGTCGAAGGGGAAGTAGTTCGGCCCGTTGCTCGGCTGCAGAAACGGATCTACGTTCATGATGAAGGTGACCCGATCCGGATGATCGTAGCTGACAAACGCGTAAAAATCAGTGATGTCGGCTGCGTGATCCAGCGCGGTAATGGGCGCTTCCCGGTGGCTTGATGCGAAAGCGCCCGGCGGAATTGCAATCATCAGACTCAACACGAGTCCGATTGCAGACCTCAGTTTTGACATTGGGTTCTCCTTGTGAATTTTGGTGAGGTGGAGAACGGCGAGTCCTGAGCCAGGCGGGGCAGATAGGGAAGGCCCATGGAGCCGCCGTTGGTTTCGATGACTCAGGTACGCCTGATCGTCGGAATTGGATTGCATCGAAGGAATAAAATTGGATTCTTCGAATTTTCGAAATCCAACGGCCCGGGCCATCACGTACCAGTAACATCGTGCAGAAGCCTTCACCGCGAGGTTCTGGCTCGAGAACCGAAGAACCGTCGTCCAGCTGACAATCAAGGAAATATGCCCCGCATTTTCATCGTCCCCTTGCGCGCTCCAGTAGCACGAAGTATGATTTCGTAGCACAGTTAAGCAATGAGAGGCCTGTCGACGTAAGGAGCCCTTGAAGGTAGTCCGGTGTCGCGAGCCCCTCCATTCGCGGCCTGTTTCATCGAGGTCCAAATGCCTGCAGCCAGGCCTCTTCGCCAAATTGCCAACATGTTGACGCGCCAGATATGTCTCGTGGTGGTGTCCCTCCTTGCTGGCATTCTGCCTTTGCGTGCGGCCACCGGGGGAAGCATCTCGGGGACGATTGTGGATTCCACCGGAGCCGCCATTTCGGCAGCTTCCCTCAAGCTGGTCAACTCGGCTCAACAAACGGTCTATAAAGCTGCATCTGACAGACAGGGATCGTATTCATTTCCCAATCTCCCGGTCGGCCATTACGATCTGACCATCTCGGCCGTTGGATTCACGCCCCAACAAAAGACAGATTTGCCCGTGGACACCGACTCCGCTCTTCGAGTAGATGCCGCCCTTGCGGTCGCCATGCGGTCAGACACAGTGCTTGTCACGAGCGATGCGGGCGCAGGCGTGGAGGTCGATACAACTACAACCCACCTTGGCGAGGTCATTTCGAGTGCGCAGATGACCGCGCTCCCGTTGAATGGGAGAAGCTATACGGACTTGCTGGCTATTCAACCGGGGGTGGCGCCGATTTCCACCCTGTTGCCAAATTCGGTCATCATGGCGGGCGTCACCGGAAGTATTGACCCGTCAGGCGACGAGAATCCCGGCAACTTGTCCATTGATGGCCAGCGCGAGTCGTCGAACGGGTTTATGGTCAACGGCATCGATGTGCAGGAGCACATGAACGGAGGCACTGCCGCCATACCCAACCTCGACTCGATCGAGGAGTTTCGCGTGTTGACCAACAACTTCGATCCCGAGTACGGAAACTACAACGGCGGCATGGTCACCGTTGTAAGCAAGCAGGGAGGCAACAGACTTCACGGGGACGCCTTCGAGTTTCTGCGCAACACGGCGCTTGATGCTAAAGGCTATTTCGATGTGAGCAAAGCGGCATTCAAGCAAAATCAGTTCGGTGGCACTCTCGGCGGACCGGTCAAGCGCGACCGGGTCTTCTTCTTTTTCGACTATCAGGGAACACGCACCGCCCAGGGTATCCCGACCGGCAAGATCACTGTGCCAACGGCTGACAATCACATGGGTATCTTCAACGACCTGGCCGGCTGCGTCAGCGGCCCCTACCTGGCAGGCATTCTTTCGCAAGAATTGGACAGTTCCGTTCAAGCTGGGGATCCCTATTCCAACCTGTCTACCGGATGCACTCCCGACAGGCCTGCGGTCTTTCCAGCGGGCTCGATTCCTCAACGAGCGTGGTCGACGCCCGGCACGAATCTGCTCAAGTACATTCCAACTCCCAACATCGGCGCAACCCAGTTTTCATCGGCTGCCTTTGAGCAGAAGGTACGCGACGACAAGGCCGCATCCCGCATCGATGCGAACACACGGCTGGGCCAGCTCTCAGGCTACTACTTCATCGATAACTATGACCTCGATAACCCCTATCCAGGCTCCGTTGCGGGAGCCAGCATTCCCGGCTTCGATGCCCTGTACTTTGGCCGTGCTCAGTTATTTGCCGTTGGCGATAACAAAGTGATCGGTTCAACCACTGTCAACGAGTTCCACCTCGGATATCTGCGCAACGCAAATGTCATCGGGCAGCCCAAGGGTGGTCTTGGCGTGAGCCTCGCCTCTCAGGGCTTCGCCTCCGGCGCCAACGGAGGCCCGGGAATCGATGTGCAGGCCCCCGAGTTTGAGGGCGTCGAGAATGTTACGTTTCCCACCTTCGTCATGGGTGTTCCCACCACCAACATGACGCAATTCAACAACACTTACTACGTGAGCGATGGCCTATCGCGAGTCATCGGCGCACACACACTCAAGTTTGGCGCTCAAATCCATGTCGACCAGGTGAACGACTATCCCAACGGAACATTCAACGGAACATTCAACATCGACGGGACCGAAACAGGAGATCCGTTTGCCGATTTGCTCCTTGGAGTCGCCAGCAACTTCACACAGTCGTCGGGCTCGCCTCTTTATCTGCGCAACCGCTACGAGGGCGTCTATGGACAGGACAGTTGGCGTGCTCGAAGCAACCTGACTATCAATGCCGGCCTTCGCTGGGACGTAATCATGCCCTTCTGGGAGAAGTACAACCAGATTCAGACCTGGATTCCAGGCTCAACTTCCACGCTTTACCCAGGCGCTCTTCCCGGTTTGGTTGTCGCCGGCGATCCAGGCATTCCACAGACCCTCGCCCCCACCGGCTACGGTAACTTCGCGCCGAGAATCGGGTTCGCCTATGCGCCGAGATTCGATCACGGATTCTTGAAGGCGCTCTTGGGACCTGACGGTAAGAGCAGCATTCGGGCCAGTTATGGCGTCTTCAACACGGAGTTTCCCGGCCTTGCAGCTGGAGTCATGTACGGCGTGCCTCCCTTCGGGTACAACTACCTCAGTCCGGCTCCGCCACTGTTGGCGACTCCATTCATTACTGCTGCCACCGGTGTAAACAACGTTCAGCGCTTCCCATTTCCCTTTCCGCCACACAATGTCTCCGCGTCCCACCCGGACTCATCCATCAACTGGGCCAACTTTGCGCCGCTGGCTGCCGATCCGTTCTTCAACTACCGGGATAGAGCGCCCTACATCAACAACTACATGTTCTCGATCCAGCGCCAAATCACCGCAAGCGCTCTATTGACCATGAGCTATGTGGGCAATCAGGGTCACCGCATCCTCGCCGTGGTTGATGCGAACCTTGGCAATCCCGCTCTCTGCCTGCAACTGACGAGCCAGGGTTGCGGCCCCTTCGGTGAAGACAACAACTATTCGAGCCCTTCCGGCAATCCTATCTACGGAACTCGCAACCTCCCCGGCGATCAGAACACATTCGGAGCGCCCATCGCTTCAAGCGAGAATTACGGCGAAAACTCTTCCCAAAGCACGGTCGCCAACTCCAACTACAACGCGCTTGAAACCACCTTGCGTTATCAGCACAGTAACTCGCAGATTCTTCTTAGTTACACGTATGCAAAGTCAATCGATCAAGGTTCCAATCTCGGCGAGCAGATGGACCCGAGGAACCCGCGGCAGCAACGAACCATCTCTGCATGGGACCAGAGAAACTCCTTTGTCGCCAGCTATACGCTCGCCTTGCCAGTCGCGAGCTTACTCCGCAAATCCAATCGCCTGACCGACGACTGGAGCATCTCGGGAACAACCCGATTCGCTACTGGATTTCCCGTCACGCTGACCGACAACTCCGACAACTCGCTGCTTGGCACTCTCGGGAACGGCATCAATAACTATTTGCTCGACACCCCGCGGCAGTTGCCGGGTCCGCTCCATATCAATACCAACGGTCGCAACGGCAAGCCCGCGTTTAATACGTCGCTGTTTCCAATCGAACCCTACGGCACGCTTGGCAATGCGAAGCGCCGAGTTTTTTATGGGCCAGGCATCGAGAACTTCGATATGACGTTGAGAAAAAGCCTTCGGTTGACCGAGAGCAATTCTCTTGAGTTCAGGGCAGAGGCGTTCAACGCCTTTAATCACACGCAGTTTTACGGCCCTGCATCGGTGGACGGACAGGTGGACGACACCCAGCACTTCGGAAGCATCGTCAGCGCCGCCTCACCCCGCCTGGTACAACTCGCTGTGAAAATCAACTTCTAGTTTGAGCACCTCGAGGTCGCACTCGAGATTCGCTCCAACCGCGACTTCCATTCCGGTTTCTCGGGCAATCCGGGTACTCCTCATTTCCACGGTGATCAGGCCCAATGGCGAACGGCGAGTGCGTGAACTACCATTACTCGGATGAAGCCCGTTTCCCTCACTCGCCGGGAGTTCCTCCAATCAACGGCAGGCACCGCCGCCGCATTCGCACCTTTTCCGTATAAGCGCTTCTGGGATCAAGCCGGACCGTCCGGCGGCGGAGGGCCAGTCCCCAGCTGGGCCGCAAACCCCATGCGCTGGATGCAGCTCACGCTGGTGGAAGATGATCCCGCACACTTCGACCTTGCTTTCTGGCTCAGCTACTTCAAGCGCACGCGCTCTGAAGGTGCGTGCCTCAGCGGCGGCGGTTGCGTTGCCTACTATCCAACCGAAGATCCCTTTTCACCATCGCAGCGCATGGCTCGGGGATCGCGATGTGCTCGGCGATCTGATCGCCGGCTGCTCGCCAACTCGGCATGTCCGTGCTCGTCCGGACCGATCCTCACGCCACCTACGACGACGTTCAGGCGGCGCACCCCGACTGGATTGCCGTGGATGCAGACGGCAAGCCCCGCCGTCACTGGGCATCGCCTGAAATGTGGGTCACCTGCGCCTATGGCCCATACAACTTCGAATTCATGACCGCGGTCCACAAAGAGATCATGTCGCGCTATCGCGTCGACGGAATCTTTCTCAACCGCTGGGACGGGAATGGCGTCTGCTATTGCCGGCACTGCAATGAAAACTTCCAAGCGGCCACTGGCTTTGATCTGCCGCGCTCGACCAGCAGCCAAGACCCTGCCCGCCGCGCGTGGATGGTGTGGCGACAGCAGCGGCTTATGAGCCTGCTCGATATTTGGAACGCCGAGATTCGCAAGATCAATCCGGAAGCTTGCATGATCCCAAACAACGGGGGCGGGGCGCTGAATCCTCTCGATACGAGGGAGACTAGCCGGCGCGCGCCAATGCTTGTTGCTGACCGGCAGGCTCGTCGCGGGCTCGCCGCGCCGTGGTTAATTGGCAAAACGGCTAAGGAGTTTCGTGCGACCATGGGCAGCAAGCCGGTGATTGGTCTGTTCGGCGTGGGTCTGGAAGAGCCCTATCGTTGGAAAGACAGCGTTACCAGCAATGCGGAAATCCGCATCTGGGTGCTGGATGCAATCGCCAACGGCATGCGCCCATGGTGCAGCAAGTTCTCCGCCACTCTTCACGACGAACGCTGGCTCAATGGTGTGGAGGAAATCTACCTGTGGACAGAGAAAAATCGCCACTACCTTACTCACCAGCAGCCTCTGGCCCGCGTTGGCCTCGTCTTCTCGCAGCAAACGGCTTGGTACTACGGCGACGAACACGCAGACAGCAAGGTCGAGAATCATGCGCTCGGCTGGTACCAGGCACTCATCGAGTCGCGCATTCCGTTTGAATTGGTGCACGACCAGCTTCTCGATCGCTCGCACCTGGCAAATTTCAAGACCCTGATCCTGCCCAATGTGGCGGCACTCAGCGATGCGCAATGCGACCAGTTGCGCGCCTTTGTCCGCAACGGCGGCAGCCTGATTGCCACCTATGAAACCAGCCTCTACGATGAGCACGGCAATCGCCGGCCGAATTTCGCACTCGCTGATCTCTTCGGCGTAGACTTCGCCGGCAAGATCGAGGGTCCGATGCTCAATTCGTATATTCGCCTGGAGCATCGAAGCCTTGCCGCATCATGCGATCTTTGCCGGCCTTGAAGATGCGCCGCGCATTATCAACGGTGTGTCGCGCCTGAACGTCACCGCCCGCGCGACATTTCCTGAAGTTCCATTCACACTCATCCCCAGCTACCCCGACCTGCCTATGGAAAAGGTCTATCCGCGTACTCCAAAGACAGATATCTCCTGCCTCTATCTGCGCCAACCCGCAGGGCGCGTCGCGTACTTCCCTTTCGATATTGACCGGACTTTTTGGGAAGTCTTATGCGCCGACCATCTCAAGGTGCTGCGCAACACTGTGCTTTGGGCCAACAACGAACCACCTATCATCCAGGTCGACGGGCCTGGGCTCCTCGACGTGACCTTATGGCGTAATCCCGGTTCCATCACGATTCACCTGGTTAACCTGACCAACCCGATGGCGATGAAGGGCCCTTATCGCACCTTCTTTCCCGTCGGCCCACTTACGCTGCGCCTCAGCCTGCCAAGCGATCTGCATCCAACCCACGGCAGGCTGCTGGTGGCCGACACCAACGTTGATCTATCGCGTTCTGGCTCGGTGCTCACAGTTCATGTGCCTTCCATCCTCGATCATGAAGTTGTTGCGATCGATCTGTGATTCGAATTGCGTCTCCCGGGCGATAATCCTTTTTCTAGTGCAGCGGCGACGCCAGCAGGTACACTTTCATGGCTGTTGGAATGAGGGCCTCAATCAATGTTCAACCGGCGTACATTTCTGAAGACTGGGCTGACAACGGGTGCAGCATCACTCCCATTGGCGGCCGCATTCGGGCCATTCGATCCAAAGGGCGCGCTTGCAGACGCAACGGATGATTCCGCGAAGTTCGCTGCATCGAATCTGATGCCTCTTCCGGCGCGGCTGGCTTTCGTTGATCCAGCGAAAGAGCCCTGGCAACAGGGGATTCGGCGCGTCGGACAAAGCAACATGACTGAGCACGACCCCGCAGTGATGAACATCGAGGAGTGGGCCGACTATTGGCACGGATGCGGTACCGATATTGTTTACATCAGTGTCACCGGTATTCTTGCTTTTTACCCCTCAAAAGTAAAATTCCACCGCCATGGAAAGTTCCTCAACGGTCGGGACTTTTTCGGCGAGTGTGTATCCGCGGCCAAAAAGCGCGGCATGCGTGTGGTGGCGCGCATGAGTCCGGACCTCAACTGGGGCGATGCGCTTGAAGCGCACCCCGAGTGGGCCATGCGCAACAAGGATGGCTTGGTTCAATTCAGTGGCGAGGAGCCGCGCCTCTTCAAGACATGCATGTTCTCCACCTATATGGACGACTACGTCCCGGCAATTATGCGCGAAGTGAACTCGCTCTACGACGTGGACTGCTTCTATAGCAATGGCTGGCCGCCGCTCGGCAGCCTGCCTGAGTGCCACTGCGATATTTGCAGCAAGCTTCCCCCGGCAAACACTGTGGCCTACTGGCGCACATTCAATGACCGCCTGTTTGAGCTATGGAATAAGTACGACGCAATTGCCAAAGAGAAAAGGCCCGATAGCTTTTACTTTGCAAATCTTGGCGGCAACGTCCATGCTGGACCCAATCTCGACCGGCTCGGCCGAACCGCTGTCTGGTTTCAGGGAGACAATCAGGGCCGAACCAATGAAGACCCAGCGGTGTGGG
The DNA here is from genome assembly GCA_963783065.1 of uncultured Acidobacteriaceae bacterium. Classification (GTDB taxonomy): domain Bacteria; phylum Acidobacteriota; class Terriglobia; order Terriglobales; family Acidobacteriaceae; genus Telmatobacter. The sequence continues at coordinate 967,938 of CAWAMG010000001.1, forward strand.
GCGCCACGCTGCAGGGCCGCGTGTGCAACGCGGTACTGGACGGGAAATTCGCGACAAATATTACCGCCGGTTATTCAACCAGCGAGGTGCCGTGGCGCAATGCAGCCAAGAATCCGGCCGAAGCCAGGATGTGGTTTAACGAGACAATCGCCAGCGGGCTTGTTCCGTATTACCACTTCGTCGGTTCGGAGAATGGCTTCGGCGAAGATCGGCGTTGGCAAAAAGTCGGCGCGGATTACTTCAAGTGGACTGCAAAGCATGACGCTCATTTCAAGGTTCGCCGCTCCATCGCCAACGTTGGCGTGGTGATAGGGCAGAGCACGCAACTTCTTTATCAAGGGCCGGCAGCGGCGCACTCACGCACCTATATGCGCGACACCACCCATGGCATCTATGAGACCTTGCTTGCTGGACGGTTTGCCTTCGACTACGTTCACGAAGAACGGCTTGAAACGGAACGGCTAAGCAAGTACCGGGCGCTGTTGCTACCCAACATCGCCATGCTCAGCGAGCGTCAGTGCAACCAGATACGAGAGTATGTGCGCCAGGGCGGGTCGATAATGGCCAGCTTTGAAACCAGCCTCTACGACGAAAACCTCAAGCCGAGGGCGGACTTTGGACTTGCAGATCTTTTGGGTATCACCAGGAACGGAGACGCCATCGGAACCAACGGCAACGCGTATTACTCCAGGATTGAGCGCCAGCACCCGATTCTTGAAGGCTTTGCCAACACAAACTGGCTGCCCGGCGCGCAGAATCGAATTCCGCTGAAGCCTGTCGAGGACGCTGTGCTCACGGTTGTGCCCGGCTTCGTTCGGTATCCGCCGGAGTTGGCTTACCCACCCGAATCTCATACAAACGAGCCGGCAGTTGTGTTGCGGGAGATTGGCTCAAGCCGCATCGCTTACTTTCCTGGAGATATTGAGCGCACCTATTGGCTTACCGGCCATGGCGACCTGCTGCGCCTGATGCACAACACCATCCGGTGGATCACTGGCGGTGTACGTATGGTCAACGTTGAAGGCGACGGGTTCGTCGAAGTGTTTGCATGGGAGACGAACCCCGGATACGCCGTTCACCTGCTCAACTACACTAGCCCCAACGCTCATCACGGCTGGATGCAGTCCGTTTATCCCCTCGGGCCCCAGACGGTAAGCCTTAAGCTTCCGCCCGGCGTGAGGGCCAAATCCATCGAGTTGTTGTGCGCAGACCAGCCTGTGCCGTTTCACATCGCAGACCAGATACTGCACTTCGTTATCCCTCGAGTTGGAGACTACGAAGTTGCGGCCATCACGATCGGCTAGCCAAGTTTGGAGGCATTCGGAGCGTCCAGTGCGCGCTCGAAATGGGAGATACTAGCCTGGAGCGGATATGAGTTCTCCAACGGCTGAGTTAATGGGTGAGGTTGGGCTGGCGATGCCGGTGAGCGCGCTCGCCGCTAAGACCTGGGACACGATTGTGGTGGGCGCTGGGCACAATGGGCTGGCCTGCGCGACCTACCTGGCGCGCGCTGGCCAAAGGGTTCTGGTTATCGAGAGCCGAACGCGCGTGGGCGGCGCATGCACCATTGAGGAGCCATTCCCCGGAGTGCGGATGTCTCCCTGCGCTTACCTCGCCGGCCTCCTGCATCCTCTCGTCGTTGAAGAGCTGGAGTTGGAGCGGCGCGGCTTCGCATGGACTCCGGCGGTCAATGGGCTGTTTGTTCCATTCCTTGATAGGACAAGCATTCAACTCTGGGACGACGACGATAAGTGCGCCGCGGAAGTGCGCGCGCTGGCTCCCCGCGACGTCGAGGGTTGGCGCGCGATGTGCGATGTGATTCAACGGCTGCGGGATAAGCTCAGGCCGGCGCCGGATAAAACTCGCAACGGAGCGGGTGCGTATACAGGCGACCTCTGGGTAGGCGAAGCGCCGGCGCGGGATCAGTTGGAAGATCGGCTGGCAGGCGACACCGAAGCGCGTGCTGTCCTTTTCGATTGGTCGATGGCCGAATTTGTGGAGAAGCTACATCGACGACGAGCGATTGCAGATTGCCTATCTGGGCCAGGGAGTGATTGGGACCAACGCAAGCCCCTTCGACGCCGGGACAGCTTCGATACGATTCCATCATGCGAGTGGGCGGCTGGGTGGCTGCCGGGAATGTGGGGCTATGTACGCGGCGGCATGGGGATGGTCTCGTTCTATTTTTGCGACGCGGCGCGCGAGGCCGGTGCGACCGTGATCTCTGGCGTTCCCGTAGCCGAGATCTTGCCCGGCGAAGGCGTGCGCCTCGAAGGCGGTGAGCGAATTGCCGCCCATAACGTCGTCTCCAATGCCGATCCGCGCCAGACACTCCGACTCCTCGGCGCGAAAGCCGATGCCGCCTGGCAAAGCACAAGTGGAACAAGTGCCAATCGAAGGCTGCACGGTGAAGCTGAACGTTCACCTGCGCGAGCTGCCCAACTTTGTCGCGCGTCCGGGCGCCAATCAACCCCACCACTATGGCCAGATCAACGCTCCGCTGACTAAGCAGGAGTGGAAGGCCGGCTTTGCTGCCGCCCGCCGCGGCGAGTTACCCGAGCATCTATGGTGCGAGTTATATTTCCAGAGCGTCCATGACACATCGGTCGTTCCCACCGAACGAGCACACCATGAGCGTCTTTGCCCAGTATGTCCCATATAACTTTGCGCGTGGTAACTGGGATACACGGCGCGCCGAAGTCCGCAACCTCGCCCTCAAATCTCTCGCCCGCTTCTGTTCCAACATCCCCGCTGCGGTCATCGACGCGCAGGTCCTCGGGCCGCCCGACATCGAGCAGAAAGTCGGCCTCACCGGCGGCCATATCTTTCAGGGCGAGTGCCTGCCTCCCTATATGTGGGCCAACCGGCTCGCGCCGCGCACCCCCATGCAGGGCGTGTATCTGTGCGGAGCATGCACCCATCCCGGCGGCAGCGTCATCGGCATCAACGGCCGCAATGCCGCCATGGCCGTCCTCGCCGACTAAAGAAATTAGCTTCTTCGCGCACGAAACTTTGCTATGCTGCGCCCTACATGCCCGTACCACCCGCACTCAAGCGTGGCATCCGATTCCGCGATCTGGCGCTCTTCTACGTCGTCAGTGGAATGAGCGTTGCGCTGGACCGCAATGGCCGCCGCCGCCGGTCCAAGCATTCTTGTCGTATGGGTCGCCGCGCTCACCTGCTTCTTCATTCCGCTTGCTGCCAGCGTCATGGAACTCTCCTCGCGCCATCCCGACGAGGGCGGCATCTACGTCTGGACCCGCGAGGCCTTCGGCGACTTCTCCGGCTTCATCTGCCGCCTGGACCTACTGGATGAGCAATCTCCCCTTCTTTCCCGGCGTGCTTTACTTCGGCGCGGCGTCGGCATTGTTCGCCTTCGGCCCGCGCGCCCAGGCGCTCGCCGCCAAGCCCGCTCTATTATGTCGCCTTCTCCATCGCTCTGGCTGGCCATCATTACCCTGCTCAATATCCGCGGCGTCGATGCCGGCAAATGGCTCAACAACATCAGCGCGCTGGGCAGCCTGCTGCCGCTCGCCGTGCTCATCCTGCTTGCCGCCGCCTCCTACGCGCGCTTCGGCGCGGCCACGCACTTCACCGCTCGGCAGCCTGGTCCCGCATTGGTCGCCTCAACAACGCCGTCTTCTGGTCGAGCGTGTTTTTTGCCTTCGGCGGCGTTGAGGCCGGCAGCGCCATGGGAGACGAGATCCAGAATCCCCGCCGCGTCATTCCCTGGGCCATTCTTGTTGGCGGAAGCGTCCTCGCCATCGGCTACATCGCAGGAACCGGCGCTCTGCTCGTGGCTCTGCCCAGCTCCGCTGTCGGCGGACCCGATGGCCTTGTCAACGGCATCCGCCTCATGAGCGCGCACCTCGGCATAGCAGGCTTGCTGGCCCCGGTCGCGCTCTTCGTGGCTCTCAACGCGGTCGGCGGAGCGGCTGCCTATCTCTCATCCACTTCCCGCCTGCCCTTTGTCGCTGGGATCCATCATTGCCTGCCGTCGGCCTTTGGCCGAATTCATCCGCGCTATCGCACCCCCTGGGTCGCTATCGGCGTTTACGGATTGGCCGGCATGGCCGTCACGCTCCTCGGCCAGACTGGAACCTCGGTACGCGGAGCCTATGAAGTGTTGGTAAGCATGGGCATCATCTCCTACTTTGTGCCCTACCTGTTTCTCTTCGGCGCCATGATCCGCCTGCAAAGCACGCCCGTCGGCCCTGAAGTACGGCGTGTTCCTGGTGGCAAGCCGGTGGCGATTGCGCTCGCGTCCGTCGGCCTCGCCAGCACAAGCATGACAATCGTTCTCTCCGCAATCCCCGCCGCCGACGAGCCGAACAAGCCGCTCGCGATCGCGAAGGTGGTGGGAGGAACCCTTGTCCTGATCGGAGCAGGTGTAGCAGTGTTTCTCTTCTCCCAATGGAAGACCCGCCGGATGGAAACGCTAGCGCAGCGGGTGAGTTAGTCAGCCCCTCGCCCTGCCGGCCCCACACTTGTAATTCTCCGCCTACCTGCCCGCCTTCGTCAGCGTCACCAGCACAACGTCATTGCTGTTCATCGGAACAGTGCATTCGAGCGTGCCGTCCGTTCCACCGCGAACCACCTTGTCCGTCTCCGGCAAGTCCTGCGTCAGCTCTCTCATCCGCTTCAGCTGTTCCTCTGTCAGATCCTTCGGCCTGCCCATATCGATGTACTCCGATAGTGGGTCGTTCTTCCTGTATCCCGTCCGCCGAACTTCCAGCCGGTATTCAGCACCGGGCGTCAAATGCCTCACCACCAGCCGCACCGGCGCAGTCGCATGTGCGGGCACCAGCTTGGTGTAGAACGGCCGATTGCTGACCTTTTGTTCCGGCTGCTCAAACTCCCAGATCACCGCGCTCACATTGCCATCCTTCACCGCCAGCATCGCCTGCGGATCGCTCGTTGCCACACTCTCGCCCTGCAACGCATGGAGGTACTTGTAAGCAAAGTAGGCCGGCTTCCGAATCCCCTCGCGATTCAAAAGCCCAAACCCTCCGTGGAACGATTCGTGCGGCGGGCCCGGCTCTTCAAACAGGTCCGTGTACGTCCAATAACTCATCCCCTCGAGCAGCCCCTGGCTGGCCTTCAGCTTCGCCAGAATGTACGCCGCGCTGATATACGAATCGTGCACAAAGTCACGCGGCGTGTAACTCGTGCTCCACTCGGTGAAGTAAAGCGGCAGTCCTGGATACGGCGACGCCGCGATCTCCTTTCGAACCCGTTGAACATCTCCCACAATCGCATTCGGCGAGGGCGACAGCTTCGTATCCGATTTGCCCTCCTCATCCAGAAATCCGCCATCGACCCCATAGGTATGCGTCGTCACAAAATCCACGCCGGCCCCGCTCTGCTTTACATGTGCCAGAAACTCAGGCACCCATGCGGCGCCTGCGGTGCTTGGTCCGCCCACCCGCAGTTGCGGATCGATCGCCTTGATCGTCTTCGCCGTCAGATCGTAAAGCGCGAAATATGCCTTCTCATCCGCGCCTTCCCAGAAGCCCGAGAGATTCGGTTCATTCCACACCTCGAAGAACCAGCTCCGCACCTCATCCTTTCCATAGCGATCTTCAATATGCCGAATGAATGCCTCGATCAGGTCCTTCCAGCCGTCGGGCTTTGGATGCGACGTGTTTCCATTCCAATAAAAGATGCTGTTGCCCGAGGTGGCCAGCGCCTTCGGCGTAAAGCCCAGTTCCACAAACGGCCTGATGTGCCGGGCAAGCAGATCGTCGTAAAGCTGGTCGATCTTCGTCCAGTCATACACCGTCTTCCCGTTCTCAACGCGCACCGTCCCCAGCACGTCGTGAAAGATCGCATGAAACCGGATATACCGAAACCCAAGCTCATCCACTACCGTCTTAAGCTGCGCCTGGCTGTCATCGCGAATCAGCGTACCCGGATAGTCGGACCCCACCGAAAGGTCGAAGAAACGATCGACCGGGCCCGTTGTCTTCTTGATATCTGCCACAATCACGCGCGCGTTCGGCTGCGGCGTTTGCGCAACTCCAAACGATACAAACATCAAGGCAAGAGGACCGGCCAGAACTGCTAAGTCTCGCCGCGAAAATAGACCGAACATGAATCTCTCACCCCGCTTGCTCTCTTTGCTTTTAGCGATCGGGAACAGACGAATGCCGCTCGACGCCCGCCTGTCATCAGCCGGATGATCCGGACCATTCAACCAAATGGCCTTCCTGGCGCTGTGTGCGCCAGGAAAGTCTTGTAATACTGATCGTGTCAATTTGCCGTCGCGGTAAATGTCACCGTTGTTCCGCCCAGGGCGAGCATATCCTGCCCGGTGATGGTCACAGGTCCTTTCGCCGCAGGCAATGTCAACGTAACCGAGGCAACTCCCGAAGCATTCGTCGTCGCAATCACGCTCTTCCCGCTCGTAGTTCCATTCGAAAGCGTTCCCGCCGACGTCGTGAACAGAATGCCCGCTCCCGTCACAGGCCCGGACTGCCCTGGATTGATCGTAACGGTCAAAGGATTGGCTAAAGCCGTCCCAGCGTTGGCCGACTGGTTGTTGCCGCCCGGTGTAAGCGTCGCCGGAGGATTCCCAACAACAATCCACCCACCCTGTGTCTCCGTAGCAGTGCCATCGTTTCCGGTCACTGTGTAGTGGCAGAAACCGGGCGTGCTGGGGGCTGTCACTGTGATAGTTCCCATCTGCGCGGGCGTAATTGTCGCATTGGTCAACGTCAACGATCCGCCGGTGCAGGCCGCTGCGCCCTCATACGCATCGAAGACCGCCGATGTAAGCGTCACATTAGCGCTCCCGCTCGAGATAGCCGGATGAAGCATTGCCGTCTCCGTGGCGGGAACCATCAGATCGTCTGGATTCAGGTACCACTCCGACGCGGGTGTCGAACCTTCGCTCCCATTCACCACCAGCAGCGTGATGGTCCAGGGCGCAAACGTCTGCGTCCCGTTCCATGCCGCCGAACTCGAGGCAGATATCGATGTCGCGGCCGATTGGGAAATTGTGTACGCGGTATAAGTAGTCGCGCTGAACCCGTTCAGGTTGAACGTGACCTGCGCCGCGTTCGCGGGATCCTCGTTCAACACCATGATCGTCATCTGTGTGCCCGTTGCATTGAGCGCTGCGTAGCTCGAAAACACATTCGACAGATTCGGATTGCCGGTGCTCAGGTCAGAAATCGAGACCGTCCCGAATCCGTGATGCGCGCCATCGTAGTTGGTGTACATCTTCAGCGCCTGGTAATTTGGGTTGGTGTTCATCGGCGCGCCCCAGCGCGTTGCAAACGTCAATCCCTCACGCCCGAAGATGCCATAGGCCTCGGAGTCGCCCAGCGCCGTCGAGAAGTCATCTTCGTTGTAGAGCGCCGCGCTCCATTCCGTGAACGACATCGGTGTTCCCGGGTAGATCTCATTCACCAGAGCTTTCATGCGCGGAATCCGGAATGGAACGGTATAGTTGGGCTCCACCGTCGTTGTGTAAATCTGGTTGATATCGCCCGCGGTGCTCACGTAGGTCGGGTCCCAGTAGTCGCGATAGACCGACGCCGAGGCCGCCTGCAGTTGCGCGTTTGTGAGCCCCGTTGTATTGGCCTCTGCATACGCGTGAATATCGAAAACATCCAGCGTCCGCGCTCCATTGATCTGGTCCATCCAGTTAATCTCATTCAGCCACCACGGCAAAAAGTCCACCCCGCCGTGTGAGGCCCTGTCGGTGCCATTCGCTGGAGCCCAGTAGAAATACCAGCAGCACGATACCGGACCAAACCGCACCGCCGCCGGATCCCATGTCTTCAGGGCTGACCCCTCGCTCTCAAACATGTTGGCAAGCTCGTCGTATCCAGACTGGGCCGGATGAACATCCCTGTGCGTCCCTCCCCAGATATCGACCTCATTATCCATGTCGTAGAAGTGGCACGACGTGATATCCGAGTAGGGCACCGTGCATGCCTTGTTGCCAAATGCCGTTGCCAGCGCCTGCGCCCAGGTCTGCCGATCGATGCATGTACTTCCATCTGTGGTTCCCTGCGGGCAGTCGGCGGGCGTGTCGACCACCGGATAGTAGGCCGCGGAGGTCTGTGCCACGGTGGTTACCGGCGCCGTACTTGTCGCACAGTTGCCAGTCGAACCTGCAATCAGCCCATTGCCGGCGTCGGTGTTGTATTGATCGACGGAGCATTGCGGTCCAAAGGTCTTCACGGAGAAGCTCCAGTGACCGTTGGAACCGTTCTCAGCGGTCTGCGCCGCCCACCCAAGCGTCGCCATCGTGGTCAGCGGAAAGCCCCCCGCATTTTGAATATCCGTAATGAACTGAGTAGAAACGCCGTCCGGCGCGCCACCGTCGGTGTTGTAGTCCTCAAAGTAGTAGTCGTTGTCGGCGTTGTAGGTGTGCAATAGCCAGTTGTACGTTGACGAGGCGTTCCCACCCCAGCGGCCCAGCGTCGCTCCAGAATCGGCGACATTCGTAGCATCGCTGAAATTGCCACCGTACACAAAGGGGCTGATCGTATGCCGGTTGGCAAGCGTGTTGATGGTGACTGTGACGGCTGCGGCCGCCTGCGTCACGATGACAGATCCCTTCCCTGATCCGCTGCCGTAAATCGAACTGCTATTAGCGTCAGGAGTGTACATCGCTGCCAGCGAGTCAGTTCCCACTGCAAGTGAACCGGCGGCTATCGTAATGGTCGCCGAACCTGCCACTAAGGGGGTCGAACTGGACATGTAAGCTCCGCTCGACAGAACCACCGACCCGGTAGGCGTCCCACCTGCGCCTGCAACCGCAACCGCAACATTCAGGCTCTGCGTAATCGCAACCGTGCCCACTGCTGGCGTAACCGTCACCGTCGGCGTCAACAATGGCACCGTCACGGCCACAGCCGATGTCGCCGTACCCGAGGCGCTGTTGTACTTCGACGAACTACTGGAGTCGGGCGTATACGCCGCGCTTAAATTATCGGAGCCCACGGCCAGCGATCCCGCCGCAACAGTGATCGTCGTCGAACCGGCTACCAGCGTTGTCGAAGCCGATGTGTAGGCTCCGCTACTCAAAATTACGGATCCCGTCGCAACCCCGCCGCTGCCGGTGACGGTCACTGTCACCGCCAGGCTCTGCGCCGTCGTAATGCTGTTCGAGGCGGGCGTCACCGTCACCGTGGGAGTCGTCGGATTCTGATTGCCCCCTCCGCCGCCGCTTCCCCCGCTGCCGCATCCGTTAAATGAAAGGCCAACCACCGAAAGAGAGCATATTGCCAGCAACTTCGCAATTCGATTCATCCCTGACCCCTTTGTTCCATTTGTCTCAATTGAATTCATGCCCCAGAATCTTTTCGGTGTGCAACGCCCCGTAAATGAATGTGCCTCGCCTCGTCGGGGATGCAAACGCTTTCATTCCGATGCCGACGAATCCAGCTTACCGGCCGTCTCCTGCCGCTTTCCCGATCCAATCCACTTTATGCCCTCCATCGCCCCCAAATCAATCGATTTATCCGTCGCACATTCGGCTCACGGCGACCCCCATCTTGTACGGAATCGCAACAATCTTCTTAAGCAGCGGCCCCTCAGGATCATTCGAACACCATGGCCTATTTATGACAGGGCTGATAATAGGGTGATATGGGATTGAAAGTCGCTCTCCACCACCGGACCCACTATCAATATCAAAGACCTATCCTCATCGGCCCGCAGACCATTCAGCTTCGTCCGGCGCTCCATTGCCGAACCCCTATCCTCAAGTACGAGTTAAGCCTCACCCCCGCCGGCCTGATCAAGTGGCGGCTCGATCCGCACCAAAATCAGCAGGCCTATGCGCTCTTTTCTGATCCCTCTCCGGAACTCAACGTCGAGGTTGACCTCGTCGCCGACCTCGAGCCCATCAATCCCTTCGATTTCCTCCTCGATCCCGGCTTTGAGAACTTTCCCTTTCACTATCCCGAGGCTCTCCGCAACGATCTCACCCCCTGGCTCGCCGTCAGTGCGCAGCAAGCCCGTCTGCTCGCCCTCCTGGGACCCCTTGCGAGCACTTCTTCCCCCACCGTCGACTATGTGCTCGCCGTAAACCGCCGCGTCACCGGGGTGATCAATTACCAGCTCCGGTATGAGCTTGGAACTCAAACTCCCGAGCAGACCCTTTCTTTGAAGTCGGGCTCCTGCCGCGACATGGCCTGGCTGCTTGTTCAGGCGTTTCGCGTCATGGGCATTGCGGCGCGTTTCGTCTCCGGTTACCTCATCCAGTTGGCGCCCGACCTGCGCAATATTGCCGAGCCCAACCTCCTCACCGAAGATCATGTCGAGCTGCACGCCTGGGCCGAGGTCTTTCTTCCTGGCGCAGGCTGGGTGGGTCTTGACCCAACCTCCGGCCAGATGACCGCTGAAGGCCACATCCCCCTCGTCTGCACACCCACACCAGAGGAGGCCGCGCCCATCGAGGGCACCGTCGAGCCCGTGAAGACCGAGTTTTCCTACAGCTTCCGTCTTCAGCGCCTCAACGAGCCACGCCGCGTGACAAAGCCCCTGACGGACTCGGAGTGGGAGCGCGTTCGCGCCGTTGCGCACGTGATCGACGCCGAAATCGAAGCCGGAGACGCGCGCCTGACCATGGGCGGCGAGCCAACCTTTGTCGGCATCGACAAGCCGGAGAGCCCCGAGTGGAATCTCGATGCACACGGGCCGGCCAAACGCAGCCGAGGCATGGCGCTGGTCCAGGCCTGCTCAAGCGCATGGGCCGCGGCGCGTTGCTCCACTACGGCATGGGCAAGTGGTACCCCGGCGAGCCCCTGCCCCGCTGGATTCTCAGCTGTCACTGGCGTGTCGACGGCCTGCCCATCTGGGAGGACTGCGCTCTCATCGCCAACGATGAAGTCGAATATGGCTACGGCCTCGCCGAGGCAGAGCGATTCATCACCGCGCTCGCCCGTCGCCTCTGCGATCGAAACCAAAAGCATCCTCCCCGCATTCGAGCCCGAAGAAAGTTCTCCAAAAGCCACCACTCCCGCAGGGTTTGTGCTGCCCATTCGCCGCCGCCAGCCTAACGGCAATCTCGTCTGGTCAAGCCAGCTCTGGTTTCCGCGGCCTGAGCGCCTGATCCTCACCTCCGGCGACTCGCCTATCGGATTCAGGATTCCAGTGGAGGCCGTCCCCTGGGTCGCCCCCGATGAACTCACCTACGAAATGGACGCCGGCCCATTCGCCGACAAGGCAAAACTGCAACCGCCGTCTCGCCACCCAGAGCTCTTCGACCTCGAATCTGCGCCCGATCCGCTCCCGCCCATCACGCGCGAGCCTGAAGATGCCCCGGTCCTCATCCGCTCCGCCCTCTGCGTCCAGGTCCGTGAGGGGCGCCTCCATATCTTCCTTCCCTTCCTCGCCGTGCTCGCCGATTATCTCGACCTCATCTCCGCCGTCGAAGATACCTGCCGTCATCTCCAGATGCCCGTCTGGCTTGAAGGCTACGCTCCCTCTGCCGACTCGCGCGTACTGAACTTCAGCGTCACCCCCGACCCGGGAGTCCTCGAAATCAACCTGCCTCCCGCGAGAAATTGGGACGATCTCGAGTCCATCAATACCCTCCTCGACGAAGAGGCCTTCAACCACCGCCTCACCACCTGCAAATTCGCCAGGAATGGTGACCTCCAGTCCACCGGAGGCGGCAGCCACATCGTCGTTGGAGGCCCTTCCGTCGCTGACAGCCCTCTGCTCCGCCGTCCCGACCTCCTGCGTAGCCTGCTCACCTTCTGGCAGAACCATCCCTCGCTCTCCTACCTCTTCTCCGGCACCTACGTCGGCCCCACCAGCCAGTACCCGCGCATCGACGAAGCGCGCTCCGACTCCCTCTACGAGCTGGAGGTTGCCTTCCGCAATCTGCCCTCCGAGGAAGCAGCCCCGAACCCGCGTTCCTCGACGGTCTCTTCCGCAATCTGCTCGCCGACCTCACCGGCAACACGCATCGCGCCGAGTTCTGCGTCGACAAGCTCTACCCGCCCGAGGGCGTGGGCCTCAAACTCGGCCTGCTTGAGCTGCGCGCATTCGAGATGGCTCCCCACGTCCGCATGAACCTGCTCCAGATGCTCGTAGTCCGCGCCGCGTTCGCAGCCTTCTGGAAGAAACCCTACATCACGTGACCTCGTTCGCTGGGGCACCGCCCTCCACGATCGTTTCATGCTTCCTGCCGTCATCGAACGAGACCTCAAAGACGTGCTTTCCTTCTTCCGCGCCTCCGGCTTCGCTTTTGAAGACGCCTGGTTCGGTGCTCACCTCGAATTCCGCTTCCCGCGCCTCGGCGTTGTCCAGTCCGGCCCGCTGCGCATGGAGCTGCGCAAGGCCCTCGAGCCCTGGAACGTCCTTGCCGAAGAATCAGTCTCCGGCAGCACCGTCCGCAGCGTCGACGCTTCGCTTGAGCGCGTTCAGGTCACCCTCGAAGGCGTCGAAGATCCCGAGCGCTACGCCGTCTGCTGCAACGGCCGGCGCGTTCCACTTCAACCTGACGGGGCTTTGCACGGCCAGGCTGGCGCCCCTTGTTCGCCGGCGTCCGTTTCCGCGCCCGCAACCTCCGCGCCTCGCTCCTGCCCATGATTCCTGTGCACGCCCCCTTAACGTTTGACCTTGTCGATCGCTGGTCCGAACGTTCCATCGGCCGATGCCTATATCATGTGATCAATCCCTCAGGTCCCGCGTACTACGGGGTTGCCGGCAGATGAACGTGCGGCAGCCGATCGCAGAGCCGAGCGCTTCAAGGTCTTGCCTTCGGGCTCAACCCTTCAAGCTCCCAGCCCTCGAACCCAATCCGTTCTTTCCCGGCACGCTCGATCTGAGGATTCCCCCGGTGAGGCCATCGTGAGCGGCACAGCTTCGCGTTCCCTTCGTTCCCTTCGAATCGTCCCACGCAGCCGATGGCGGCGGTTGACCTCTACCACCCACCCCTCGTGCATCGGGAACCTTACGACGAGGCCACTGAGAGCGGCCAGCCTCGCCCGCATTGGGCCCCGCTCATGCACGCGCTCAACGAAATCGGCACCGCCGAACTGGCACGCCGGTGGGCACGCGCCGAGCGCCGCATCCGAGAGAACGGCGTCACCTACAACGTCTATGGCGATCCCCAGGGCACCGACCGCCCCTGGAAGATCGATATGATTCCCCTCTTGATTCCACCTGACCAGTGGGCGGAGATCGAGGCGGGACTCATCCAGCGCGCCGCCCTGCTCAGCGAGATTCTCAAGGACATCTACTGCGAGCAGCGGCTGGTGAAGAGCGGTCTTCTGCCCCCCGAACTCCTCCTCGCCAACCCCGCCTTCCTGCGGCCCATGGTCGGCGCGCCCACCCCTGCCGCCAGCTACCTCCATATGCTCGCCGTCGACCTTGCGCGCTCGCCCGACGGCCAATGGTGGGTGCTCGCCGACCGCACCCAGGCGCCATCCGGCGCAGGCTACGCTCTCGAAAACCGCACCATCATCTCCGACGTCCTGCCCGACCTCTTCCACAGCTCGCAGGTGCGGCTGCTTGCGCAGTTCTTCCGCGCTCAGCGCGAAGCTCTGCAAACTCTCAGCCCATCCCGCGATCCGCGCATCGTTCTCCTCACGCCAGGCCCGCTAAACGAAACCTACTTCGAGCACTCCTACATCGCGCGCTATCTCGGCTTCACGCTCGTCGAGGGCATGGACCTCACCGTCCGCGATCGAACCGTCTTTCTCAAAACCTTCACCGGCCTGCAGAAAGTCGACGTTATTCTTCGCCGTGTCGACGACAGCTTCTGCGATCCCCTCGAGCTCCGCGGCGACTCGCTTCTCGGCGTTCCCGGCCTCGTCGATGCTGTCCTTGCAGGCAACGTGTGCCTCGCCAACGCACTTGGCAGCGGCGTCATTGAGTCGGCTTCCATCATGCCCTTCTTGCCGGGTCTTTGCCAGGAGCTCCGCGGAGAAAAGCTCCGCCTGCCATCGGTCGCCACCTGGTGGTGCGGCCAGCCCTCCGCCCGTAACTGGGTCCTCAACAATCTCGACTCCGTCGTGGTCAAGCCCGCCTTCCCTTCGCGCCGTATGGAGCCGGTCTTCGCCGCCAATCTCGACGCCTATGCCCGCGCCGCCCTCACCGCGCGGATCGAAGCCGAGCCCCACGCCTTCGTCGCGCAGGAGCAGGTCACCCTCTCCGCGCCTCCCGGTCTGGGAAGCGACACCGCGCGAATCCAGCCCGCGCGATCCAGCTCCCTCGAATCCCGCCCGCTCGTCTTCCGCACCTACGTGCTCAACACCGGCAACGGCTTCGCCGTCATGCCCGGAGGCCTGGTCCGCGTCGCTGGCGAAGATGGCAACGTCGTCTCCATGCAGCGCGGCGGCCACAGCAAAGACGCATGGGTGCTCTCTAACGAACCCGTCGACCGCTTCAGCCTTCTCCGCCCACGCAACGTCCCCATTGAGCTGCGCCACGACACGCCTCCGCTCCCCTCCAGCACCGCGCTCAGCTTCTTCTGGCTCGGCCGCTACGTTGAACGCTCCGAGGTCGCCACCCGCGTCCTCCGCACCGTCGTCACGCGCTTTCCCCATGCCGGCTGGAACGAGCTGCAGTGTCTCGTCCGCCTGCACAACTCGCTCGGATTGAGCGCAAGCAAGCTGCCCAAGGACAAAAATGCGCGCACGCTTCCCTCGCGCTTCCGGCGGGAACTCCTTTCCGTCCTCTCCGACCACGCTCGTGTCGATGGCCTCGCCTGGTCCATCGAGCGCGCCTACCAGTCGGGCAACCGAGTCCGCGAGCGCCTGTCGCTCGACATGGTCCACCTGCTTAACAAGCTTCGCTCTTGCTTGCCTCAGGAGTCGCAATCTCTCGACGACTATCCCCTCCTTCTTTCCAACTGCATGGAGCTCCTCGCCTCCTTCGCAGGCCTTGAGCGCGAGAACATCCATCGCGGCCCCGGCTGGCACTTTCTCTCCATCGGCCGTCGGCTTGAGCGCGCACTCTCTCTCTGCCGTCAGCTTCGCATGATGGCGCAGCCCTTCCGCGAGGCCGACTGGCCTTTGCTCGAACACATGCTCGAAGCTGCTTTGAGCCGCTTCCCGCGCCGCTGGTCCCGCCCAACTGGGTTGGGGTTGCCACCGCCACCCATTAACCGATTGCATTGTCCGGGCAGATTCCCTTCCTCGGGGAGTTCAGCATCGTTCGCACCAGGTACCCCAACGCCGGGCCTCAAACTTCCCTTTATGATCAGCGTGCCCAACCGAGCGGTCGCCCTCAAAGTCGCTTTGGAAGCTTGCCGGCTACGCAGAACTCGCTTACAACGTCGTAGTGGCGCCAAGAAGTCTCTGGTTGGTGTTGCTGCTGGTACGGGGTGGGTTGACTCAACCACTTCTCAAGCTGTGAGGGGCGGAGATGCAAGCACAGAAAGGAGCGGGACTACGAATACCACAGCAGAAAACCTCACTGACCAGAAGAAACACATCCAGGTTGCCGCCCTTCGCTATTACCTTGACCGTCGCACGCTGGAAGCACACCTGACGTCCCTGCTCGATGCTGCACATCTCGAACAAGCCCGAGGCGTGCTCGCAGGTGCGCCGGTTTTTTCGGTTCTGAGCCGGCAGGCCGCAGAGCAAGTATGCGACCATTGCAGACGCTGGGAGCTAGACCCACAGCGGTTCAAGGTGGAGTCACCGTCAATTGTCGAACTTCGCCGCCTCACCGTGCGAGCGGTTTCAGCCGACACGGATCACGGTGGCCGTTGGTGGATTACGATCGGATTGGCAGTTCTTGCAATCTCAGTTGCACTGACTAACGACTGAGCAATGGCGTTTGCGGTTCTCCTCGACCTCTCAAGAGGGAGTTGCCTATTCAGTTTCACAAGCATCGTCGCAAGTCGTTCCCCACCCCAACCGGCTCTCCCCACCACAAAGAGCATCTGCCTTCTAAGTCAAACTCACTGCGTTCAGTTTTTGCAGTAAAGACGCCAAAACTACACTTGCTCTGGGACTTAAGCCTGTTTCGAACTGTTTAGTCTTATGTAAACATTTTGAGTTTGAATGGGCATAGTTTGGGCACAATGGGCATAGTTTGGGCATAGTTCAGCACCCAGCCCCCAGCCGTGCCTGCCAGCCCTTCGGTGTTCGCATACCCCGCCACGGTGTGGCGACTTCTCCAACGGGATCAGAAGTCCTCCACGTCCGGAATGGTCGAGAACGAGATTCTTGTTGGAGCAGAGTCCAGCACGGAATGAACACCACCAAAGTAGACAGCATTCTGCCCATATCGCTGGTTCAACTCATCGACCACCGTGCTGATCCGGTATCGCTTCTCGTCGTCCTCGAACAACGACAGCGTGTGCAGCTCATCCGGCACCAGATTGAAGAGCCAGACGCCGACCTGCAATGGCTCCTGCGCCGGGCACGATTCCCACAACTTGGTCAGGTGCCGCTGGAGGATCACCGTATCCCGGCACTCATGAATCCGCATGTGAGCCTTCCATGCGGGAACATCCACGCCTTCCTCGCCGAACCTCGCCGGACGCTTCCTGCAGAAATTCCACCATTGCCCCGATGCCGCCCGCCCACATCTTCAACTTCCTCAGGTTGGCGGCGGAGACGTGCAGCAGCTTAAGAGCCACACAATATGCTTGCTCCCGCGTGCGATACTTGGGAGCCAGCACATGCTGCTTGCCGAGACTTTTGCGCTGGAACTCCGGGTCGTGAAAGTCGGCTCCCCGTAGCCAATGCCAGAGGCGCTCTCCAAGGACGGAGTTCCATATCCGGCGCATCTGTTCCGGAGAAAGCTGGCACAACTGCTCCACCGTGGTAATGCCGCCGCCGTGGATTCGCTTCTCCATGGCGTGGCCGACGCCTACCAAGTCCGATAGCTTCAGGCAGTAGAGAGCTTGCGGCAGATCACGGAGGAGGAACACCGTCAGGCCATCCGGCTTGCAAAGGTCGGAGGCGATCTTTGAAAGGTATCGGTTGGGAGCCAGTCCGACCGAACAGCGCAGCGTTAACCCCACAGTGCGGAGAGACTGCTTGATATCGACCGCGATGGTCGTGGCGTTGGGCAGGGCACGCTCCCGCCCCATCAACCTGCACGCCATCTCGTCCACGGACATCACACAGGTTACCGGGATGCAGGAGTTGACGGCCTCTACGATCCGGTGGTGGTACTCGACGTAGAGCTTAGGGCGGGCTTCTACGAGCTGAATGTGGGGGCATCGCTGCTTGGCCTCCTCCACGCTGACGCCCGTCTTCACGCCGTATGCCTTGGCTTCGTAGGAGGCGGCGATGCAGCAGGTGTGCTCGGTGATGAGCGGAACGATGCCGATGGGACGCCCCCGCAGTTCCGGGCGCTCCTGCTGCTCCACCGAGGCGAAGTAGGAGTTCAGGTCAAGGAAGAGCCACTCCACGGTGGGAGCCGAACCTTCCGCGATTGCTGGCAGGAGTCGCACGGCAATCGATTGTAATCGAGATGGCGAACAAATAGCGAAGATGGTAGAATTCTTCCATGTGCGGACGCTACCGCCTCACCCGCCCCGACAAACTGGCCGGACGCTTCTACATCGAGCCCGAAGACGACTGGGTTCCGCGCTACAACATTGCTCCCGCGCAAATCCCTGTATCGAAGCCTCTCACAGACTTTCGGCACGGCATTGATGCGGCGGTACGAGGTCAGCAGCCGGGTAAATGTGGTGAAGAACGATGATGCCGCGTGCGCGACGGCTGTGTAACCGGAGACTGGGGCGGGCACGCAGGATCACTGCTCGTCCCGGCGCTTCCTCCTGCTTGGGTTCTTCTGTGTCGCCTTACCCTGCGTCCATTCTCTGAAGAAGTCATAAATCAAGAGCGTACACCCCGCCATCTGGCAAAGGATTTCCTCTCTCTTGTCTGGTGTGATGAACACATCGCTACGCATCTTCGAGTCGGGATCGTGCTCATGCGCCAGCAGGATCACCGGAGCCAGTTTTTCCCAGTCCTCGTCGTCATCCACCAGTTTTCGCCAACTATGCCGCCGCAGGTCTATGCCATGTTCAAAGCCAATCGCCCATTCATTGCCCTTGGCGATGCCGTCCTCGTTGTCGAAGATCATTGGCTCGTATACCTCGCCCCGAAGCAATGTTCCGGCGATGGTGTTCCAATGGCGAGTGAGGAGCGTCATTATGCACTGCACTTCCTCGCTGTCGCTCGCATCGCCCCCTTGATAGAGTTCACCGCCCCAGACGTGAGGCAAGTACTCGCTGGGCGGCACCAGCTCCGGGCCGCAGATGAGGGCACAGAAGAAGCCGTCCAACTCTTCGAGCGTCATTGCTGCCCCATGCAGGCCGTAAAGGAAATCAGCTAGACACTCAAACTCGTCGTCGGTCAGGGGTTGGTTGAGGTCTTGCATCTAGGAATTCTACCCCGGAGCAAACTAAAGCGACTGCGGAGCCAGTGAAAATCCCGCCATCCTTCCGCTCGAACGCCCACGCATGATCTGCACGCACCCCGGTGCAATGTTCCTATCATTCAGCCGCTCGTAGCATGGACTCAAGCAGTGTGGATTTGATCGTCATTCCGTGTGGTTACTATTGGCTTGAAACAGCACAGTTAAACATTGAATTCAGAGTTTCTGCCGGATATACTTTGGAATAGATTCCAACCAAATAAACAGACATGGGAACTCTGCATGAACCAGTTTCATGTGGGCACGGAGTCCCGTCGATGCAGAGGCAGCAGTGCCAATAAATACGGCCATCGGCCACTCGGATTCGTTGCCACAGGAAGAGGACTGCCATGCTGAAGAAGCACAAAATTCTGGTGGTCGATGACGAACAAGCCATAGCCTCAGCACGCGCCTCAATCCTTGAGTCTCGAAACTACGAGACAGCCACAGCGTACAGCGGAGAAGAAGCGGTTCGAGTGGCCAGCTTGTTCCAGCCCGATTGCATTGTGAGTGACATTGCGATGGGGGCGATGAATGGCGTCGAGGCAGCAATGGAGATTTTGGGTGTGCTGCCCCTGTGCAAGGTGTTCTTCATTTCGGGCAATGTTTGCTGCGATGACCTTTTGGAGAAGGCGAGGGCGAAGGGTTTCGATTTCGAAGTTCTGCAGAAACCACTTCCTCCGCCTGAGATGCTGGCAAGAGTAGAACAGATTTGTTCGCAATCCAACCTGCCTAGCTGAACGGTACGACGCGGGAACTGCGAGAAAGGACTGATCGATGTACGAGTTACTCTCTTGCCCCGGACGCACGTTCACCCTTGAAGAGCTTGTCGATCACGCCCAAGCCGTGCGGGGGAGCGTGTTCCACAGCCAGGCCAAGGCGCTGTCCATCCCTGACATCAACCTGAATCCAGTTGTAGACCCGGATGAACTGGAGTTTCTGGCAGGGTTAGTGCCGTTCCACCGCGTTCCAACCCGGATTTCCTTTTTGAAATTGAAGCCATTGCCTTTATGATGGCGGCAACACCAGTGTTCATGCGGCTTTGAAGGTCAGAAAACTCATCCGGAGGCCTCCACCCAGTGGGTGAAACACAAAATCAGGCGTTTTGCTTCTCTTTTTGTTCCTCTCTGAAGGCTGATTTCCAAGGATCACAAGTCACCTCCGACGCTGGCCTGCTGCTGGTCCGCGAGTTGGACGAGCGTCTCGGGCTGGACAAGTTAATTTGTGAGAACCTGACCGACGCCCGTCGCGGCAAGAACACGCAACTGCCCTTGTCCGATCTGTTGCGCCAATCGGTGTACAGCCGCCTGGCTGGCTATGAAGACCTCAACGACGCCGAGCGCCTGTCGCAGGACCCAACCTTCCGCTTGATCGGCTCCGAGAAGATATGGGAACGCGGGGCGGCTTTGCCCTCACGCCTGCACTGGTTTGAGACCGAGGTACTGACGCAATCTGCAAACCTCCACGGTCTGGCAACAATGAACCGGGAACTAATTGCGCGAGTCGAAGGACGGGAGTGGTCGTGGCGAGCAGTGCTGGACATGGACAGCACCGAGATTCCGGTCTACGGCGAGCAGGAACAGAGCGCCTATAACAAACACTACGAATCGACCTGCTATCACCCGCTGCTGCTGTTCAACAGTGCGGGCGACTGCGTTGCCGCGCAACTGCGCCCCGGCAACGTTCACAGCGCCGATGGTTGGGAGCAACTCCTGCTGCCGGAGATCGAGCGGCAACAGAAGCTGGGTAAAGAAGTCTGGTTCCGGGCCGATGCGGCGTTTGCCAAACCGGACATCTACGAAGCACTGGAAGAGCGTGGAGCAAAGTACGCGATTCGTATTCCGGCCAACGACTGCTTGATGCGTGATATTGAAGAGTTGCTGACTCGGCCGGTGGGTCGTCCGGCTCACAAACCAGTTGTGTGGTACAAGGGCTTCCTCTATCAGGCGGCCACTTGGAAGACGGCGCGGAGGGTGGTTGCCAAGGTGGAGTTCCATGCCGGGGAGTTGTTCCCGCGTGTGGGCTTCATTGTAACCAACACGCAGCTCAGGAACCGGAAGGTCGTCCAGTTCTACAACAAGCGCGGCAAGGCGGAGCAATGGATCAAGGAGGGCAAGCAGGCGGTGAAGATGACGCGGCTGTCCTGTCATCGGTTCCGAGGCAATGAGGTTCGGTTGTGGCTTAGCATTCTCGCCTACAACCTGGGCAACCTCTGGCGGCGGCTGGCTCTGCCGGACGGGATCGAAGACTGGTCACTGACCAGCGTGCAGCAGAGGCTGGTGAAAACGGGTGGGCGACTCGTAAAGCATGCCCGGTACTACTGGCTGATGCTGGCGGAAGGGCATCTGACGCGAGGGCGGTTCGCAGCGATGCTGCGGCGGATCGCGATGCTGCCGCTTCCGTCGAGCTAACGGCTGGTGGCATAGAACGCAAATCGAATCACTAAAAATCCGTGAGGAGGGAGAAGTGTCGGAGAAATCGATGGGAAATGCTCTCGATGACGCATCGGAAGCCACGACGGCACCGAATCACTCAGCTTTTCAACCGCAGAAGGGAGTTTGGCCTTGCAAAACCGGCTACCAGCGGTACAATTCAGGCGAATCAGAGCTGAAAAAGGAGATTCCAGCTTAGATGGATTTTAGGAAATATCCTTCCGGAGGATGATCGAATCGGTCATTCGGAGTGGCCTCATGTCTGTCTCAAACAGCCTCCTCAGAGGCTCGGCTTTTTTGTTGTGTCTCGTTTCTTGGGGCACAATACTCTGTCCGGCACAGACGTCCCCTAGTGGACCAACAACCTGGTGGCCCGATCCGGCCACCGGCCTCATGTGGGCTGGTCAGTCCACTTCGCCCCACCCAGGCGCTATGACCTGGGAGCAGGCCAGCAGCTATTGCGCCTCCTTGTCTCTCGGAGGCTTCACTGATTGGAGAATGCCAACGCTCGACGAGACGAGGGGCGACGAATACCTCTATCCCGTTGACTTGGCGCGGAGGTAGGGAGGGGGAACCGCCGTCTTACTGGGTTTCGAGGGAGGGGTTTCGACGACCATCGGAACGCATATCTGGACATCAACTTCTGTCAGCGACAATCAGAAATGGTCGGTATACATGGGGCCGTACGATCCGTGGGGAATGTTCTGCAAGCATCCAGTGGGGGGCCACGAATTGCGTTCGAGGATATCTGATCGGAACTATGCGCTCTGTACTCGCCCGCTAGAAGCCGATCTTCTCCACATCGCCAAGGATGCTCAGGTTAATCATCCCGTTCCAGACGTTCAAACGCTTAAGAACATCGTCCCACTCAACAAAGCGCGATTGGCGTTTCAGGCGGGCCAGTATCAGGAGAGCGTCGCGCGGCGCAGAGCGCGCTTACGCTCAAGGCTGATATTGCGACAGCATATTGGGGCATGGGCATCTCCTACGGAATGCTCGGCCAGTGGGAGCAGGCCATCTCCAATCTCGAATCCGCGCTTAAGATCAACAAGTCCGGAGATGCGAAGGACAGTCGGAACTGGGCAAGAGACTCCCAAAAAGCTGCAAAGAACGGAAAGAGCGCGAAAGATAAACCACCCGTGTGGGAGTGAGACGGGAAGAGCTACATTCCCGTACTAGCCGGAGAATCAATGTCTGCCCTAAAGCCTTTGATGAAGAGTTCAGTTGCTATCCTGTGCCTCGTGTGTTGGGCGCAGAATTATCTTAGCAGGGCCTCGAAAGTCGAAGTCGGAGAGCGGCTCCGAAGAACTGGTGGCCTGA
>CAWAMG010000002.1:0-429753 GCA_963783065.1 uncultured Acidobacteriaceae bacterium
CAAAATCTCATCGCTCAACTCAGAAGCTAATCGAGACCTCAAAATCCTGGGGCGTCCCGGCCTGCCGGGAAGGTCATCGGTTCGATCCCGATCAGGTTAAAACCACGGCCTTCAGGCTCCAACGACCAGCTGGAACACCTGCTGTCCGGAAGCCGGCACAACATCGCCGTACAGAGTATTCGACGTCTCAGCCGTGCCCGGCTGAGAGCCGCCGCAGGTGTTTGTACTCTGCACCGCAAGCGTGCCTCCCCCTAGCCAGTAGGTCAGGACCCCCAATCCTGATGTGAATTTGCAGCTGTGGGTGCCGCTGGGCGGCCCCACGACATCGACCTGAAAGCCATAAATCTGGCACTGGCAATCAGAAGGGAACGTGTACGTGTAGTCCGAAAGATTGCCCGAGGGATCGGTAATACTGAATGTCGCGCTTATCACATTGTTGGCGGAATCAGTTTGGAGACTAATTCTCATCACCGAGCCCGCCGGCACCTGATTCGATGATGCAGAGGCGAATGAGGAATAACTGCCGGGGGGGCCAAAACCAAAACCCTTTACCTCGGACCAGTACTGGATGCCCCACTGAACCGAGTTGTTTTCTACGGCGATTACATACTGAAACCAATTCAATGCATTGCCATTATAAGTAGCCTGAGGTTTGGTCTGTGGATAGCAATTCATTTGCAGCGAGAATCCATTATTCCCCTCCGTGATCATGTCGAGGGAGACATGGAAGGTCACAATTGGGTTTTTTAGACTCTCACAATTCGCGACGAGGATCGAGTTGTTGCTGCTACCCAGGGGCATGATGAATCTCCTCCAATGATCGTGGCTGTAAGACATCGCGTAGAGCGAAATCGTACTGCAAATCGCAGGGCCGAAATACCATCTTGCGCCATCAAGGTATTCCGCCCCGATCAGGTTAAAACCACGGCCTTCAAGTTCCAACGACCAGTTGGAACACCTGCTGGCCTGAAGGAGGCACAATATTGCCGTACAGCGTATTCGACGTCTCACCCGTGCCCGGCTGAGAGCCGCCGCAGGTATTCGTACTCTGCACCGCAAGCGTGCCTCCACCTAGCCAGTAGGTCAGGACCCCCAATCCTGATGTGAAATTGCAGGTGTGGGTGCCGGTCGGCGGTCCCACGATATCGACCTGAAAGCCATAAAGCTGGCACAGGCAGTCAGAAGGGAACGTGTACGTGTAGTCCGAAAGATTACCCGAGGGATCGGTAATACTGAATGTCGCACTTATCACGTTGTTGGCGGAATCAGTTTGGAGGCTAATTCTCATCACCGAGCCCGCTGGCACCTGATTCGATGATGCAGAGGCGAATGAGGAATAATTGCCGGGAGGGCTAAAGCCAAAACCCTTTACCTCGGACCAGTACTGGATGCCCCACTGAACCGAGTTGTTTTCTACGGCAATTACGTACTGAAACCAATTCAATGGCTTGCCATTATAAGTAGCCTGAGGTTTGGTCTGTGGATAGCAATTCATTTGCAGCGAGAATCCATTATTCCCCTCCGTGATCATGTCGAGGGCGACATGGAAGGTCACAATTGGGTTTTTTAGACTCTCACAATTGGCGACGAGGATCGAGTTGTTGCTGCTACCTAGGGGCATGATGCATCTCCTCCAATGATCGCGGCTGTAAGACATCGCTTAGAGCCAAATCGCGCTGCAAGTTGCAGGCCGCGATTTCCATCTAGGCTTGTCTAACGCTGAAAGGGTATGCTCGAAAGCGGCATTGGGCAAGACTTTTCGGAGATTGGTGGTCCGAGTGGTTTCGGGGCGGTCCAACACACCGGCATGTTCCGGGGCGCCGAGCACGGAGAGGCTCCGTGTCTAGCACTCTCAGACGCCGCCCCTGGACTTCGCCTTTCGCTAGGTCCCGCGAGGACTGCGGTGCGCCAGCACAAGTGTTGTCCGGAACACAGAATCCGATTTAGCGGGTTAGACCAGGCAATCGACAGGCGTTCTGGGTCGGTTCGGGTTGTATCGTCCCACCCGGAGGTTAGAAGTGCATTTGAACCTCGGTGAGTGATAAATCGCCGATGCACTCATTGACGCCTTTTGGCCGTATAACCGGCAAGGGCACCAGTTCGGCCCCAAATTGGGGCCATTGAAGAGAACTCGGCGGCGAAGAATCGTTCGCTCACGACTTGCTCCACCAATCCTCCACAATTCCCCGATGCTCTGACTCCTCCATTTGCCGCCGTAGGTAATTTTCTCCCCTTGACACAACCTGTCCACTCCATAGACCTTGGAGGAACGGCAATCTTCCAGTCCAGGAATGCACCCTGAGCGGCTTCTAGGCCGCAAGGTGCTCCATCCTCGCGCTGTGTCCTGCCGGCACCGCGACTTTTTCGAGGAGACCGCGGCTCTTAATGATCTTCAACTTCCGCCTATTCTGGCGCATGACATTCCGGGCCTTCCACCGAACCGCCGGCACCTACGGGCCGCTCGATCGCAATCGCCTCACGTTTCTGATCTGCTTCTACCCCATCTGGGGCATACTCGCGCTCTCCGCATGGACAGGCTTTCTGCTCGATGAGATCTTCTATTCCGGCTACCGGCGCCAGCCCGTCGAAAGACCGCTTTTCATCGTGTCCCCGTTCCGCAGCGGCTCGACATTTGTGCATCGGACTCTTGCCCGCGACCCCAACTTCAGCACTATGAAGATGGGACACATTTACCTGATGCCCTCGATTACGCAGCGCCGAATCTTCGGCCTTCTGGCACGGCTGGATGCGCTTCTTGGCGGGCGGTGCGAGAAGTTGCTGCGGGGCCTCGACGCGCGAACGCTGCGCCGGCTTAAGCTGCATCCCTTCAGCCTCTTCGATCCTGAAGAGGACGAACATCTCCTGTTTTACGCGTGGCGCACGCTGCTCGCCGGCTTCGTCTTCCCTTATCTCGGCGAACTGCCACAGTATCAGTACTTCGATTCAGCGATTCCCCGCGCTGAGCGGAAACAGATCATGGCCTTCTACAAGGCCTGCATCCAGCGCCATCTCTACGCAACAGGGGGCCGATTCTACCTCGCCAAGAATCCTTTGCTCAGCGCAAAGATCGAGTCGCTGCTCGATATGTTTCCCGATGCGCGCGTTGTTTACCTCGTGCGTGACCCGCTGGAAGCCGTGCCATCCAGCGTCTCGCTCTTCCACTATGCGTGGCGGCTTTTTAGCCAGCCTCCCGTGCGCTTTCCGCACGCCGAAAAGATCCTGGCCTGGACAAAGTACTGGTATGAGCACCCGCTCGATATCATCGATCATGACCGATCCGGGCGGTGCATGATCGTCCGCTATGAGGATCTGATGCAACGGCCGGATCATGTCCTTGGCCGGATCTACGACGAGCTCGGCTATCCGGAGAGCGAAGCGGTGGAGTCGATTCTGCGCGATGCGGCAGAGGAAGCCCGAACCTACAAGAGCAACCACGTCTACCAGCTTGAAGCGATGGGCTTCACCCGCGAACAGATCGTGCGCGAGTTCGCGCCGGTATTCGATCGATTTGATTTCGGTGAGCCGGGCGCCGGCGAAGCGGAAGAGCAGCGCATCGAAGTGCAGTTCGCCAGCTAGCGGGAAAGGCGCGGTTTCGCTCGCTCGAGACCACTGTCAGTGTGCACAGTCACAGCTTTCGCCGAATCTGGGTGAGAGCATCGGCTCAGCTGGAGCCTTGTCGCTCCAGCTGAGGAGAATTGTTGAATCAGACGCCCCCGCAAACAACGCACCGCGACCTGCCGCCAGTGACAGATCGGCCGGAAGTCCGGGACGCATGGTTTGCCATCCGCGTGTCGCTGATCGTGGGCGTGGTGATGTTTACTGGCAAGGTCGCTGCCTGGATCATGACAGGTTCAACCGCGATCCTGGCCGACGCAGCGGAGTCGGTAGTCCACGTCCTTGCGGTCGCTTTTGCAGCCTTCAGCCTGCGGTTGAGCCAAAAGCCCGCCGCCCCCAAATTCCTCTACGGCTACGAGCGCATCGCCTTCCTCTCCGCCGGATTTGAAGGCGCGATGATCGTGCTCGCAGCCATCTACATCCTGATCACGGCAATTCAGAAATGGCTCGCCGGGCTTCAATTCGAAAATCTCGGCGCGGGAACGCTGTTGCTGCTTGCCGCCGGCGCCCTGAACGCCGCACTCGGCTGGTACCTGGTCCGCACCGGTCGCCGCCTGAACTCGCTGATTCTCGAAGCCGACGGCAAACACGTGCTCACCGATTCCTGGACGAGCTTCGGCGTCGTGCTCGGCCTGATACTCGTCATCGGCACGCACTGGAAGCCCTTTGACCCAATCATCGCCTTGCTGGTGGCCGTGAACATCCTCTGGTCGGGGGGAATGTTGGTGTGGCGCGCGGCGGTCGGCCTGCTCGACTATTCCGATCCGGCAATTGGCCACCAGATTCGCGAGCGGCTCGACTCCATCTGCACGGAGCTGGGGATCAAGTATCACGGAGTGCGCTTCCGCGCCACCGGCTGCCGCCAGATGGTTGAGGTCCACCTGCTGTTTCCGCGAGCGACTGAGCTCGGGAACGCGCATGCGCTCGCAACCGCCGTGGAAGAGAGGCTCGCCGCCGAACTCACGATGCCTACCGAGGTTATCACGCACATGGAGGCGGAAGAAGACCACGAAAGCGTTCACGCTCGCGAACACTACACCGGCCTGCCGTCGTAGCGGCGCTCCCCACCCAAGTCACTCGTGCGGAAAGTTGAGTCGCGCAGGTTTGTTGGGTTCGGTTCTTGCGGAAAAGCTTGAGGGGTCCTACTTCTGCGTCATCGAAGCGGGAACCGCGCTCTTCGCCGGCGGATTCTTCCAGACTCCGTAGCTGTTGTAGAGGAACTGGCCGCCCAGGATCAGCAGCCAGACCAGAAGCGCGAAGCGCAAAGGCCGGCGCGGAATGCGCGCGCTCAGGAACGTGCCGCAGATGGCGCCAAAAACGCCGCCGATGATCAGCTCCGTGAGCAGTTGCGGATTCGACGCATGAGAGAACCAGTGCGCTCCACTGCCAATAAGCGAAACCAGAAACCCGAACGCAATGTCGGTGCCGACAACCTGTGCCGGCGACAGCGGCGTAAGGCTCAGCAACGCGGCGCTGCCCAGCGCGCCTGCTCCGGCAGACGAGAATCCGACTTCTGCTCCCACCGGAAACATGAGCCACGCGAGCAGCGGGCTGCGATCGCGGCGCTCCCGGACTTCCTTTGGCTTGTTGAACGAGAAGAGAATCTGATAACCCGCGGTGGTGACAAGAATGAACCCAAGCAACGCGTTGAGCATATTCTGCGAGCCGGTCGTCACCAGGTGCTTGAGAAATAGAGAGCCAATCAGAACGCCGGGCGCCCCGCCCAAAAGCATGAATCCAAGCGTCCGCCACACCACATTCTTCCGCGCGATCTGCGCCGGAACCAGGATGAGCTTCACCGCGGTAGAAAACATCAGCCCGATGCCAACCGCAATCTGCGCTGGAACCCCGAGAAACAAAACCAGGACCGGAACCGTAATCGTGCCTGCCCCAACGCCCGTCAATGCGATAAACAGGGCGATGAGGAAACCAATAACATAGTGCATTGCCTTACCTCAGATTCTGCGAGTGCCTCATGCTTGTTGGCCCGCTCACTGCGGGTCCGCTTCGATGTGAATGCCGCATTCGACCTTGCGGCCCGCCCAACGCCCGGAACGCGGGTCGTTTGGATCGATCGGAAGCATCGTACATGGCTCGCAGCCGATTGAGGAGTAGCCGCGCTCGTAGAGAGGCAGCAGAGGAATCTCGAGTTGCTCGCAGCCGTACCAGACATCGCGCGTGGTCCACGAGGCCAGAGGCGCAAGCTTGAGCACCTGCTTGCCGCCGGGAAGCGCAAACATCGCCGACTCTTCGAGAGCCGCGCGGCTCTTCGCCTGCTCGCGCCGCAGCCCCGTAACCCAGACGCGATAGTTGGCCACAGCCTTGAATAGCGGCTCGACCTTGCGCAGCTTGCAGCACTGATCGGGCGCCGTCTGGTAGAGGATGCCAAACTGCGACTCCTGCTGGGCTACTGTCTTTTCAGGAAGCAGGTTGATGAGGTTCATGTTCCACGCGCGCGCCATCCGGTCGCGATACGCATACGTCTCTGCAAAGTGATAGCCGGTGTCGAGAAACAGAACCGGGATCGCCGGATCCAAGTCGAGCGCGAGTCTGGTCAGGAGCATATCCTCGGCCTGAAAGCTGCAGGTGACACAGACGTCCCCCTTCCCGGTGATCTCGCGTGCAAGGGCGCTGCGCACCTCTTCGAGCTTTGCTTCCACCTCTGTGTTGATTGCTGCTGTGCTCATTACAAACCCGCCTTTTCCGATGGAATGAAGATGCCCGCAGAGTGCAGCAATTGGTGCACCTGGGCGATGGCCTTGCGGGAGTCCATTGCGTCGAGCAAGACTTGCTCGCCTTCGGTCCGTGCCGTAGCCGCGCTCGACTCATCCACCCTCACCACCAGCGCAAGCAAGCCCGACTGGAACTGAATGCGCGTGATGATCTCAAGCAGACTCGGGTGAAGGATAAACGCGTCGTCGTCTGCATCGATACGGCAGGAGACCACGCCGACCGAGAAAAGCGAGCGTTCAACAGCGTCGAGCAGTTCAGCCGGGCCGGTGACTTCGAGCACCCCGCCGCGATGACCCCAGCGCGCATCGCGCTCCCCTGCCGTGACCGGTCCCCAACCCTCTACTAGGCCCGTTCCGGCGCTCTTTCCTTCATCGGTCACAGCCGAAGTGATCATGCCCGCGGCCACCGTGCTGTTGGTGTCGGCATCGATCAGGATGAATGCGCCCGTTGCGCGGTTTTCTCCGTATGGATCGAGAGCGATCGGCCGCAGGACCGTCAGGCTGACCGCGCCGATGTCGTTCATATGCAGCGTCTGCGCAGGTTCGCGCAAAAGCGTGCCGACGTCGGTGCGGTGGTGCAACGCGGAGAGAAACACGGGAACGGTCTGGCTGGTGTGCTTGAGCAGATAGCGCCCGCCAAGCAACAGCGGCCGCTGATCCATCCACACCAGCGACGCCTGGACGCTTCTGGCCACCCTGGCCGGGGTTCTCGCGGAAACAATCAGGTCGCCGCGGCTGATGTCGACCTCGCGATCGAGAACCAGCGTCACCGACAAGGGCGCGTACGCCTCTTCAAGATCGCCATCAAAGGTGACAATGCGTTGCACCTCGGCAGTTCGGCCCGAAGGAAGAACGGTGATCGTGTCGCCTGGACGCACGGTTCCGGAACCGATCTGCCCGGCAAAGCCCCGAAACGTGTGGTTTGGACGCAGAACACGCTGCACTGGAAATCGCAACGGCGCTTGCCGCGTGTCTGCCGACGAAGGCAGGGATTCAAGCAACTCGAGCAGGGATGGTCCGTTGTACCAGGGCATGGCCTGCGAGCGGTGGACGACGTTGTCGCCCGCGAGCGCGCTCACGGGCACAAACGCAGCCTCCACCGGGTTTCCCGTGTCGGTGGCGATCTGCTCAAGGAGCTTGCGAAAATCCGATTCGATGACTTGGAATGTTGCCTCGTTGTAGCCGATCAGATCCATCTTGTTGACCGCTACAATCACATGGCGCACGCGAAGCAGAGACGCGATGTAGGCATGACGGCGCGACTGGATGAGCACGCCTTTGCTTGCGTCGATGAGCACGACGGCTGCATCGGCCGTGGATGCGCCCGTGGCCATGTTGCGCGTGTACTGCTCGTGGCCGGGCGTGTCGGCAATGATGAACTTGCGTCGGGCGGTAGAGAAGTAGCGATAGGCAACGTCGATGGTGATCCCTTGCTCGCGCTCGGCGCGCAGGCCATCGGTGAGCAGCGCAAAATCGATCTGCCCGGGCGCCGTGGTGCCTTTGCCCTGAATCGAGCGCACCTGGTCCTCGTATACCGACTGCGTGTCGTAGAGGAGCCTTCCGATCAGCGTCGACTTTCCGTCGTCAACGCTGCCCGCCGTCGAGAAACGGAGAAGATCCTTCTCCCGCTCCTCGGCAAGGAATTCCTGAATGGAGAATGGGGAAACCAGGGGCGCTGACACCTAGAAGTAGCCCTCCCGCTTCTTGATCTCCATCGAACCTTCCTGGTCGTGATCGATCACACGGTTTGCGCGTTCCGAGTTCCGGAACGAAATCAGCTCGGCGATGATGTCGGGCAGCGTCTCCGCGTCCGAGCGAATGGCGCCGGTGCACGGCGAGCAACCTAACGAGCGCAGCCGGCATTTGACCATCTGCGGCTTTTCGCCGGGAAGCGCCATGAAATCCTGCTCAATGGGCAGTAGCACGTCTCCGCGCACATACATCGGGCGCTCCGCGGCGAAGTATAAATCGACCACCGGAATCTTCTCTTCGTGGATGTACTGCCACACGTCCATCTCCGTCCAGTTTGATAGCGGAAAGACTCGAATTGATTCACCCGGATGCACCCGCGCGTTGTAGAGATTCCACAGTTCAGGGCGCTGATTCTTCGGATCCCACTGGCCCATGTTGTCGCGGAACGAGTAGATGCGCTCCTTGGCGCGCGACTTTTCCTCGTCGCGGCGCGCGCCTCCAAACGCGGCGTCGAAGTTGTAATGGCGCAACGCATCGAGCAGCGCCTGCGTCTTCAGCAAACCGCAGCAGCGTTTGGTGTCGAGAACAATCGGATTGGTACCCGCCGCAATGGCAGGCTCGTTGCGCCACACCAGCAGCTCGGCTCCGACGGAGCGGGCCGTCTGGTCGCGAAACTCAATCATCTCGCGAAATTTGAACCCGGTATCGATGTGCAGCAAGGGGAACGGAAGCGGCGCGGGGTAGAACGCCTTCTGCGCCAGGCGGAGCATCACCGAAGAGTCCTTGCCGATCGAGTAAAGCATGACCGGACGTTCGAACTCAGAGGCAACTTCGCGGAGGATGTGGATACTTTCGGCTTCGAGCAAACGAAGATGGCTCAAGCGCGGCGAGCCGTTGGCTGGCGATGGGAGGGACGATGTACCATTTGCGGCTACCGGCATGCAGGCCTCTTCACTTGCAGATTCACTGCTGAAGGCCGGAAGGAAGCGAAGACAAAACCCGGCAACTCAGCTTCGGGTGCGTCTTCTGGATCAGTTGCGCTTGGAGATCACAGACTAGGCGTTCCACCCGTCGAAGGTGTTCGAAAGGCAACAACAGAAACGTCTTAGGGAAGCGCAAATCATCTCTTGACTCATAGTAACAAAACGGCCCTGCGGGCACAATTCGGTTCCGAACGCGCAACAGTACGTTCGTGCGGTAGGGCCCCAGCTCCTGGGAATGCGCCCACCCCATTTCCAGCCCCTTTCGCGGGGCGTCTATCAAGCAAATTGTGCCGGAGTCACCCTCCGTCGAACGTGTGGTAGAGTTGCGCCATGATGGTTCGGGGTCTGGCTTCGTTGGCCGTGCTTTTGTCCCTGGTTCAGGCGAATGCGCCCAAGCCCGCCTCCGGAACTGCTCCCGCTGCCGCCCATGCTTCGACTGCGCAGCAAAGCTCCAGCACTCAGCAAAGCTCCGTCCCGGCCGAACCCGAGTCCTCCTCGCAAACCGAACCCGTGAAGGCCGACTGCAATGGCGTCCCGTGCGACCAGAAGCAGTTGATTGTCACTCTTCCTCAGCAGCCCGTGCAACCCTGGCTGCTGCGTGAGCGGATCAGCTGGGGTGCCTACCTGCTGCTCGCGTTGGTTGGCTACGTCGGCGTCATGGTGGCGCTCTCAACCCTGAAGAAGATCGAGCGCAACACGGCGCTGGCTGAGACAACAGCCCAGGCGGCCCTGGATGCCTCGCAAGCTGCACTGGCCACTGCGCAGGCCATTCTGCTTTCTGAGCGTCCGTGGATTCTCGTGGCGGTTGAGCTCGCCATCAACAAGCCCAACAGCTTTACCATCACCGCCACTAACAAGGGGAGAACCCCCGCAACGATTGCAATGATGGTTGATCAGGTCGGCATCAAGACCGACGAATCGCATCTTCCCGCAGTCCCCGAATATGACGAACAGCAGGGGTCGCCGCCTATGATTCCCGTGACTCTGGTTCCCGGCGAGTCAACGCCGATCAAGGTCTTCTCGCGCGACGACGTGCCGGCAATCTGTGAGTCAGAGGAACGATTCAAGCGGATCGAGAACTGGGACGAGAAGATCTTCCTGCATGGAAGAATCGTTTACCGCGACCTGGTCGCGCCGCGGGAAGCTAACGAACACGAGACCAACTGGTGTTGCTGGTATATTCACGGCCGCCAGAAGAGCGGCATGGTGATTGCCGGTCCGCCCGGCTACAACTCGCACACGTAGCGCAAGCTCGACTTAACGGTCACCCCTCCGGACAGGCAGTGCTCGATAGTCGGTATCTATGGGGCGGGGTGCCCCGATTCGACGCGTGCAAAGATCACAGAGTTATTGTCCGAATAGATTTGCTTCCATCCCTGCAAGAGTGGCAGAACGCGAGCCATGGGTGATTCGCGATTCAGGAGACAGAAGTTCACCTTGTACTTATCGAGCAGCAGGTGCGGGTCGCTCTTAAGTGAGGCCCAGCTTCCAAACTCGCCGAGAAAACCCGACCATTCGTAAAGATCCGTCCGGCCGTCTATCATCACCGGGTACTGCGGCGCGGCCCAGATCAAATAGCCGCCAAACGTGTAGTCGTTCAGCATGGGCCCAGGGAGGCGGCTGGCCTCAAGGAACTTGACCGCCTTGACAGGGTTTTGGTCCTCCACCTGAGCCTCGAGGCTGGTTCGGTTGGGGAAGACCAGGAACGCGATCGTCAGCGACACGGACAGAAATACCGCGTTGATCCAAATGCGGTCTTCCTGGAAGTTATATCCTTCCCAGAAACCCGATAACTGGCGGACAAAAACGGGGGCGGCCAATATTCCGAATGCAGCTAACATGCGCACATGACTGACGGCAAGCCACGTGCCCAGAACCAGCAGCAACAACTCATGCCAAAACAGGACACCTCGCCGAAGCATGGGAAGCAGAAAACAGCAGAGAAGAATAGCCAACAGGGCAACGCCGCTCGGCGAGTTCATTTGAAGCGGCGCCCACTCCTCTACATCGGCCATCAGGAGATGCATATTGAACAGGGTGTCGAAGGGATAGAGGATCTGGCGGATGCCGGCGGGATTAAGGAACAAGGCGGCAACAGAGAGGATCATGGCCAGCTGAAACAGCTTGCGGGATCGCGTATCCCACGGTTGCGCAACGAGGGAACCAATTTCGAAGCGAAACAACGATGAAAAGAGAAAGACTCCGGCCACTGCTATGCCGAGAACAAATGAACCGTGGCAGTTGATCCACAGAGCGAAGAGCGGTGGAAGAAAGAAAAACCAACGAGGATTTCGGGTTCGTCCCAGATGGATGAGGAGCAGTTCCACAACGAGAAGCAGATATGCGATCAACTGCGGCCGGATCGTAAGTGCTATGCCCGCAAAGAACCAGACGGTCATGGCTCCGAGGAAGGCTACCTTGGGATTGCCGGAGTAAAGCGAGCAAAGGAGATAGGCAGCGCATAGAAGAGCCGCGGTGAGAAAACAGAGCCAGAGCATAAGTCCGGTATAGCCTCCCCATAAGTAGGCGGCATAAATGGCAGTCTGGGCGAGCCATTCCTGGGGCACGATGGCTTGATTGCGGACGGTCGAAGAAAAGAGATCGGTGGCCGGAATGGAGTGAGTCGTCCAAATTACCTGACCCATCTTGAGGTGCCACCAGAGATCCGGGTCGCTGAGGCGCGATTGGACGGTCAGCACTGCAAGAACCAGCAAGGCTCCGGCCAACACAACAGGAAAAGAGAACACCCTGCGGAGAACTTGCGTGAGCATAGGGTGCATCTTATCACCGGAAAAACGCGATTGTTCCCTTGGATCCCGCGATGAACCTCACGCAACACGCCCTTGGTTTGCCCTTGGATCCGTTGCGAATCAACCTAGCCATTTACCGTTTGTCGTAGCTCGGGATCAAAGACGGCATCGGACTCGGCCAGGCGGATCAGTCGGTGCAGATAGGCGCGCGAGATGCACAGGCTGCGCGCCGCCAGCGTCTTATTCCCGTTGTTGTCGCGCACGGCATTCACAGCCAGCTTCACCTTGTAGTCGCGCAACTGGCGCTCGAAGGAGCTGGCCGGATTGTAGTCACTGATGTCGACCACATCTTCCAGTTCCCCGCCTTCGACCTCTTCACTGTTCAGCGTTAGATCTTCAGCGCGCACCATCTGGCCGGGAGCCAGAATGATCGCCCTTTGCATAACGTTTTCAAGCTCGCGCACGTTGCCCGGCCAGCCGTAATTCTCGAGCAGTCCCATTGCCTCGGGTTCAACGCCATCCATCGGCTTCTGAAACATCGACGCGTAGTGGCGCAGAAAATGACGCACGATTCTGGGAATATCTTCGGCATGATCCTGCAGCGCAGGCGAGTCGATGCGCATCACGTTGATGCGGTAATAAAGATCTTGGCGGAACTTGCCTTCGGCCACCAGTTTGGCCAGGTCGCGGTGCGTCGCGAAGACGAGACGGGCGCGCAGGGGAATCAGCTTGTTGCTGCCCAGGCGGCTGAATTCCATCTGCTGCAGAACCCGCAACAGCTTGACCTGCGTAAAGAGGCTCAGGTCCCCAATCTCATCCAGAAACAGTGTTCCATCGCTGGCCTGCTCGAAGTATCCCTCGCGAGAACCTACCGTACCGGTGAAAGCCCCCTTTTCGTGGCCGAAGAGCTCGGCTTCAATCAGGGTCTCAGGAATCGCGCCGCAGGAGACGGCAACAAATGGACGATTGGCCCGTGCGCCCAGGTTGTGAATGGCGCGGGCGATAAGCTCTTTGCCGGTTCCGCTGGGGCCGTTTACCAGTACCGCGGCGTTCAGATTGGTCACGCGCTGGATCAGCTCGTAGACCCGCTGCATCTGGGGGCTCGATCCGATCAACCGGTCGCATGTGCCGGGTTCCTCAAGCCGCTGCTGAACAGAATGGAGCTGACGCTTTAGAAGCGAGGTCTCATAGGCCCGGCTAAGCATCGTCTTCAGTTCGCGAATGGAGGGCGGCTTGCGACAGTAGCCAAATGCCCCGGTGCGCACAAGCTCAAATGCGGTGGAACGAAGGCCGTCGTCGGCCATTACGATGGAAGGAAGGTTCAGCTCGATCAATCGGCGGGAATAGTCAATCCGCTCGCGCAGCGAATCGTGGTCGGAACTGAGGTCGAGGATCACGACGTCGCATTCGCCTGCAGCGATCAGCGTGTTCATCCCTTCCTGGTCGGATTCCAGCCAAATCTGGAATTCCTTCCCCAATGCAGACGAGAGGAGTGGGTGAATGGTTCGGTCTTCAGAATAAAGTCCAATTTTGATCATGCCCGCGCGGCCTTTTCTTGTCTCTGCTGCCCGTCGGATGAGTGGCCCAATGGCGACGTAAACTAGTGTTGGTTATCGGCTCCAGCGCCGCCAATGCCTGTTTTGCGTTAGGTTTGTGCAACCTTGGTAATCCGTGGATTCCGGTGACTAGTAATGGGGTGGCGCGAGCTTCCCGGCACCCGGGAGATCCCTCGAGGTACCCCCTGCTTTCGCACGCCGATTCATGATGATATCGATTGCTCGTAGAACTGTACCTCCGAAGTTAGCCACCCGAACATGGACGGTCAATGACACCTCCGTAACATCCCCACCCCATTTGTTGCTTAACGCGAAACAAAAAGCCCTTTCAGCTCTGCATTGAATTCAGAATCGTCCATTCTGAGGCTGACGTTCCTCGCTCGATAGCCGGCTCATTTTGTGTGGGTTAAGCCTGCTTCTCGGTTGCGTAAAGAGAGCAAATGGCGGTTCGATGCAGCAATGTGGGTTGTGGCTTGAGTCTAACACATTTGTGTTATTACGACTCACCAGCGGTAACAGTACGACAGGTGCATTTCGTATCTTGATTCCCCCAAAAAGCTCAATTGGCGTCGCAGTTGCTACGATTCGGAGAGTGACCGCGCGACAAAAACTTGAGATTTCGCTCCTTGTTGGCGCAGTTGCCGTCACTCGACTCACGTTTCGCAGCCGCGATCTATACGACCTCGACTCGGTCAACTTCGCCCTCGGAATGGATCATTTCGATACACGCATCCACCAGCCGCACCCTCCGGGCTACTTCCTCTACATTTGCATCGGCAGGCTGGTAAACCTGCTCGTCCACGATGCGAATCTCGCGCTCGTGCTGGTCAGCGTTGCGGCCAGCATGGCCACTGTGGCCATCATCTATCTGCTTGCCCAGGAATGGTTCGGCACCCGCGCAGCACAGGTCGCCGGAATCCTTTTTCTGCTGTCGCCCCTCGCCTGGTTCCACGGCACCGTTGCCCTTACTTACAGCGTGGAGGCTGCCTTCTCCGCTCTGCTCGGCTATCTTTGCTGGCGCATCCATAAAGGGGCCGCGGCCTTTGTGGTTCCGGCGGCCATTGCGCTAGGAGTTTCCGCCGGCATTCGCCCGTCGTCTCTGCTCTTCCTCGGTCCGCTGTTTCTCTTCTCATTGTGGTCGGTGCCGATCAGGAAAAGTCTTCTGGGCCTCAGCGTCCTCGCGCTCACGGGCGCTGCCTGGTTCCTGCCCATGATTCAAATCAGCGGCGGCTTCGAGAACTACTTTGGCGCTCTGGTTTCGCTGTGGCGGATGGTTCCCTCGAAGAACACTGTGTTCAACTCACCACTTGCCAATTCGCTCGCCCGAGCCTGTTTTATCGCTTTCATCTACTTCCTCTGCTTCGGTTTCGCATCTCTGGCTCCGCTGCTCGCACCCCGCGAGCCGGAGGTTTCGCAGAAGACACGCACCGTCTTCACCGCTGTGTGGGTGTTGCCCGCGCTTTGCTTCTTTACTTTCATCTATCTCAAATTCGTCAACAGCGGCTACCTGTTACTCGTCGCCGTGCCTGGATGCGTCTGGATTGGTCACTGGATCGCCGATTGGTACGATCGCGCCAGATGGCCGCGCGCCGTGCGACTCACCCTCCTCACCCTCTGCGCGGCGGTCAATGTCGCCATATTTCTGGCCTTTCCCGCATACTGCTCTTTTCGCTCGGTCCGCCGCTTCGAAGCCGAACTCAACGGGGTGAAGGAAGCGATGCCGCAAGTGGGCGCGCCCAGCGATCTGCTTGTCGTCAGCTTTGACAATCATTTCCTCGGCTATCGCCACGCCGGATATTACCTTCCGAGCTACCTCACGATCGAGTATCCCGAGGCTCACCTGGCAGAGGGCACGCGCATCTTCGCGATGCAGGGCCGAAGCACCGAGCTCTTGCCGGCCCTGCCCGCAGGGGCTTGGTCGCGCTTCGTTCTTTTTCCCCTTCCGGCCGGCAATGCGGAGTACGCGCACTACGTCGACGATGTAGTCAAACTCCTGCCTGCCAAGGATTTACAGACCACGGTTCTCAACGGCCACCCTTTTGTAACGGCCCCCATTTGCGATCTGCCGCTGCTTTTCCCTCCCGGACCCCTCGCTGCTGGCGATAGCATTTTGGGAAAAGGTGCTCCCGATGCCACGGCGCTCAAGCCGGCGCGACCTTAAGGCCGGGGTCCCGCCGGACATGTCTTCGTCGGTGGGGTGGGAGGAGCGGCGGCTCGGCAAAATGCCCGGCGAAATATAATATTTCGAAAAATGGCATAAATTCTGCGTATGCTGGTGTATACGCCCCGCTCCACTGCCCTGGTTTTTCGTATACACGCGTGTACACTTCCGGGTCCGGAGCAAGCTATTTTCTTGATTTTAAGCAATTTGAGAGTGGGTCATTTTGGTTGAGCGATTGCACTCATCGGGGTGTTCCCAGCAGCCCCGGGGACCCAAGGGAGCTTTTAAGAATGCACTCATTCGCCTGGTGGCCGACGCTGATTGTGCTCGCAGTGGCGACATTCACTGACCTGCGCAGCCGCCGAATCCCCAACTGGTTGGTGCTTCCGTTTATGCTGGCTGGCTTGGTGGCCTCGGCATGGATCGGTGGGTGGCATGGGCTTGGACACAGTTTTGCAGGACTTGGCCTGGGGATTTTGATTTACGGGTTTCTTTTCTGGGTGGGTGGCATGGGTGCCGGGGACGTCAAGCTGGCGGCCGCAATTGGAGCATGGATCGGCCCCGACCAGTTGTTTATCGCACTGATCGTCACCGCCATGGCAGGCGGCGTGATGATTCTTCTCTGGGCTCTTTGGGCATTTGGCATCAAGAGGCTGGTAAATCGGAGCAAAGACTCCGAAGGCGAACAGAAACCGGCTCTCGCTACTTTTCTCAAGCGCAAGATGCCGTACGCACCGGCGATTGCGGTTGGCACTCTCATCTCGTTCTTTTCACGCTGAGGTTGCAACGGAGAGATGTCTGAGACTGACAAAACCTACCAGTACTTCACTGATCCGGTGAAAACACCGCGACCGGCGAGAGGCAGCGCCTCCATGACGCACAATACGAGTTCGCCCACTGACACACCCTTTGCAGATTCGTTGTCGACCGAAGCGCTGACGATCGCGCTCATCGGCCCCGACGAACTGACCCGGCGAACGGCCAGCGAAGCGCTGCGCCAGGGCCGCGGGAACGAAATCCGCGAGTTTGATGCCTATCCGGCCGATCTGGACGAAGTGCCCAAGCTTCTCGACCAGCAGTACGACGTGATCATCATCGACCTCGACTCAAACCCCGAATACGCCCTGGAGCTGGTGGAGAGCCTCTGCGCCAACGGTTCGGCGACGGTGATGGTCTTCTCTTCAAAGCCGGATTCTGAAATGCTGGTACGTTGCATGCGCGCCGGCGCGCGCGAGTTTTTGACTCCCCCGTATGCGCAGGCCACCATGGCCGAAGCACTGGTACGCGCAGCGGCTCGCCGTCCTGCCAGCCGCACGCAGAAAAAGACTCGCGGCAAGCTGCTCGTTTTTCTCGGCGCCAAGGGTGGCACCGGCGTCACCACCGTGGCCTGCAACTTCGCCGTGGCGCTGGCGCAGGACTCCGGCCAGAGTACCCTGCTGATCGATCTCGATCTGCCCCTCGGAGACGCAGCGCTCAACCTCGGCATCATCGCCGAATACTCTACCGTCAACGCACTGCAGGACTACAACCGCCTCGACCCGGCTTTGCTCGAAAAGCTCATCGTCAAGCACAGTTCGAGTGTGTGGGTGCTGGCCGCGCCGGGAAAGTTCCCCACCTTCAATCCCTCCATCGAAGCCATCGACAAGCTGATCACCGTAGCCAGGCTGGGATTCGACAACGTCGTCGTTGATGTCGGCTCCAAGTTCGACTCCACCGGGACCCTGCTTTATCGCGAAGCCACGGGAGTCTATCTTGTGACGCAGGCCGGTATCCCCGAATTGCGCAACTCGAACCGGCTCATCTCGCAGTACTTCCCGGCGGGTGATAAAAAGCTCGAAGTCGTGCTGAATCGCTATGAGCCCAGGGCGCTCGGTGTAACCGACGAGCACATCACCAAGGCGCTCACCCGGCCGGCACATTGGAAGATCCCCAACGACTATCCGGCGGTCCGCCGCATGCAAAACACCGCAACACCGCTGGTCGCCGCCGATTCGCCAATCGCGCGGCTCATTAAGAAGATGGCCCGGACCGTTTCCGGCGTGACCGAAGAGGAACCAAAGAAGAAGGCCTTCAAGCTGTTCGGAAAGTAACGCCGGTGTATCCGGCAAAACTCTAAATCGTGGATCGGACGACGTGGAACTTCTCAATCTGGAAAACTACAAATCGGAAATCCATCGAACGCTGATCTCCAAGCTCGATCTCGAAAAGCTTTCGCGCGTGAATTCCACGCAGGCGCGCCAGGCCGTTTCCGGCATCGTCAAGGAGATCATCGCCGACCAGCGCGTTCCCCTCAATTATGACGAGCAGGAGAAGATCCAGTCTGACCTTCTCGACGAGGTCTTCGGCCTCGGGCCTCTCGAAACGCTGCTGCGCGATCCCAAGATATCCGACATCATGGTCAACAACAAAGACCATGTCTTTATTGAAAAGAGCGGCCTTCTTTCGCGTGCTTCCGTTTCATTCCGCGACGATCGTCACCTGCTGCAGATCATCGACCGCATCGTTTCCCGTGTCGGGCGGCGCGTCGACGAGTCTTCTCCGATGGTCGACGCCCGCCTGCCCGACGGCTCCCGTGTAAACGCCATCATTCCTCCACTCGCTCTCGACGGCCCGTCGCTGTCGATCCGCCGCTTCGGCACTGGCCCGCTCGGCGCAAATCAGCTGGTCGAACTCAAGACCATCTCCGCCGAAATGATGGAAGTGCTTGCCTGCGCGGTAAAGGCGCGCATCAGCATTGTCATCTCCGGCGGCACCGGCTCCGGTAAGACGACCCTGCTGAACATCATGTCGCAGTACATTCCCAACGGAGAGCGCCTGGTCACGATTGAAGACGCAGCCGAATTGCGGCTGGCTCAGGAGAACATCGTCCGCCTGGAAACACGCCCGGCCAACATCGAAGGAAAGGGAGCCATCATGCAGAGGCAGTTGCTCATCAACTGCCTGCGTATGCGTCCCGACCGCATCATCATGGGCGAGGTCCGCGGTGAAGAAGCCTTTGACATGCTGCAGGCCATGAACACCGGCCACGAAGGGTCCATGACAACGGTTCACGCCAACACGCCGCGCGACGCCATCTCGCGTCTGGAGTCGATGGTGGCCATGGGCAACATGAATATGCCGGAGAAGTCAGTCCGTCAGCAGATCTCATCGGCCATCACCATCGTGGTGCAGGCCACGCGCCTGAGCGACGGAACGCGCAAAGTTACCAGCATCTCCGAGATCACCGGCATGGAAGAGAACGTCATCAGCATGCAGGAGATCTTCGCCTTCAACAAGAAGGGCATCGGGCCGGACGGCAAAGTGATCGGCATATTCCAGCCCAGCCGCATTCGTCCCAAGTTCCTTGATCGGCTGCGGGTTTCCGGAATCATTCTTCCGCCCACCCTCTTCGAGAAGGACACACCGGTTAATTGCTAGCAGGAAAGGAGGATCAACAGTTATGGGATTGGTAATCGTCCTTGTTTTCGCCGGCGTTTTCGCTGTCGTCGCATTGCTGCTGATCGCCACGGGCAGCGGAAGGGCTCAGCAGCAGAAGCAGGTTCTCGCAACGCTCGACTCAGCGCTGGCTACCGAGAGCAGAGAGACCCGCGAACAGATCCTCAACCTCCGCAAGAAAGACGCCATGAGCGGAATCCCATGGCTCAATCAGAAGCTTCTAAGCGCGCAACTTGGCCCGTATATCCAGAACCTGCTTCACCAGGCCAACCTGAAATGGACGGTTGGCGGACTGCTCTCGATGTGCGCCGCCAGCTTTATGGTCCCGGCATTCCTCGTCAACCTGCGCTTTGGCAACCTGCTCATTGCGTGTGGTGTGGGACTTCTAACCGGCTCGCTTCCTTTCATGGTGGTCTTCTTCAAGCGCGGCAAGCGCTTCCATTCGTTCCAGGAAGGATTGCCGGAAGCACTGGACCTGATGGTGAGCGCGCTGCGCGCGGGACACAGCTTGATTGCCGCCATGGGCCTGGTCTCGCGTGAGTGCGCCGATCCGGTCGGAATCGAGTTCAAGGCGTGCTTTGAGGAACAGAACTTCGGCCTCGAACTCAAGAACGCACTCGACAACCTTCTGGCGCGCGTCCCGCTGCAGGATCTGCGGATTGTCTGCACCGCCATCATGATCCAGAAGGAGAGCGGCGGCAATCTCGCCGAGGTGCTGGACAAGACGGCGCACGTGATTCGCGAGCGCTTCCGGCTGAAGCGCCAGGTGGCGACGCATACGGCGCAGGGACGCCTCACCGGATGGATCCTCACTCTGCTGCCGGTTGCTCTCGCCTTCGCGCTCTACACCGTGAACCCCGATATGATGAGCATCCTCTGGAAGCGCGAGATCGGAATCAAGCTCATATGGACCGCCGTCGGCATGATCGTTGTCGGTGGCCTGATCATCCGCAAGATCGTCAACATGGACGTGTAAAGGCAGAATATGGGATTTGCAGTCACAGCGTTTCTCGCCATCTTCGTTTTGATAGCCAGCGGAGGCCTCCTGCTGTTCTATCGCGAAGCCATGTTGCAGCGCATCACCGAAGTGATCAACCCCTCAGCAAAGAAGAAAGGATTGCTCGGCCAGATTCAGGAGTCAGGCTTCTCCGTTGGCAGCCTCGTTGAGCACTTCAACAGTGTGATCCCCAAATCGCAGGCCGAGGTTTCGGTGGTGAAAGCCCGGCTCATCCGCGCAGGCTACCGCACAGAGAGCGCGATCAGGATCTTCAACGGCGCCAAGTTTCTGACGCCCATCGCCTGCTGTGCCATCGCATGGACCACAGGCCTCTACAAGCTGACTCCGTTCTTCGTCTACGCCTGCAGCCTTGGGCTCGGATTCCTGGCCCCCGACTTCTGGCTCAGCAATCGCATCAAGAAGCGCCAATCGCTGCTTCGCAAGGGCCTGCCTGATGTCCTCGATCTGCTCGTTATCTGCATCGAGGCCGGCCTCAGCCTCGATCAGGCCACTGTCCGCGCATCCGAGGAGCTGAGCTACGCCCAGCCGGAACTCTGCGATGAGCTGAGCGTCGTGGTGCTTGAACAGCGCGCAGGTCGCCCGCGCGACGAGGCCTGGAAGCACCTGTCAGAGCGCACCGACGTTGACGCGATACGCAATTTAACCTCGATGCTGATCCAGTCTGAGCAGTTTGGCACCAGTGTCGGAAAAACCCTTCGCACCCACTCCGACACGTTGAGAACCAAGCGCGTCCAGCAGGTGGAAGAAGCTGCAGCCAAGACCACCATCAAGCTCATTTTTCCGTTGGTGTTTTTCATCTTTCCCGCGTTGTTCCTGGTTGTACTCGGGCCCTCGGTCATCATGATGATGGAGGCGTTCAAAACGTTTTTCGGCAACTGATTAGAGGCAAGATCGATGGACAGCACCACGATGATTCAGGTTGTTTCCGGCGTTCTGTTCGTGATCGTTCTGGGTATGGTGATCGGCTGGCGCCGCGCATTGGTCAAGTGGAAGGCGGCCGGCAAACACAGGTTTGGGGCAGGGCTCTGGGGTTGAATACTCTGCCCATTGCAACACAATCTTTAAGAGAAAGG
Organism: uncultured Acidobacteriaceae bacterium; assembly: GCA_963783065.1. GTDB lineage: Bacteria > Acidobacteriota > Terriglobia > Terriglobales > Acidobacteriaceae > Telmatobacter. Next base: position 21,016 of record CAWAMG010000002.1, read on the forward strand.
GGCTCGACATGGACAACGTTACGCTCATTCGGATTATTTCCGGCGTTCTGTTTGTGATCGTGCTGGGGATTCTCATCCAGCGCCGTCGCACTTCAGTTAAGTAAGCCTGGGTTGCTTAACTTCTCCGGCGACTCATGCACTTCGACCAGCTTCAGCTTCGGCTCCGCGTTCTCCGGGAAGTAAGAACAGTGCCGCTCGGATAGCACCCGTTCTTATCTTCAGGACCGGCCCTGGGCAAGTGAAACTCTAGCGTCGAAAGGAAAGGAAAATCGAAATGGACAACACCACCATTATTCGGATTGTCGCCGGTGTCTTGTTTGTGATCGTGCTGATTATCCTCATCCAGCGTCGCCGCACTCGCATCAAGTAACGGCGGCTCCGGAGGGATTTTTAGTAACGCTGCTGCCCTGGACTGTGGACGCCGGTGTCACCTTACTTGTGCCGAGGAGCGACTCGACTGCTGCAATTGCGGTCTTTGCTCGGCCGGACCGAGGCAGGCCGGCAACGCTTCATCAATGGATCTGATCTCGACTTCGAGAGAAAGGAACGCGAAATGGAAGGTACCACGCGGATGGGAATTGCAGACGGCGCATTGATTTGCGCTGCTCAAGCACGGCCCATTTGCCGTTGCACGATGCAGCCGGGTTAAAACAGGCCTGGTTGGATTCGCGGCGGATTCGTGGTCCTCTTCAAGGCGCCGACCAACTCGAAATCCCGTTGGCTGGGACTGGATTGCGTGTCATTCGTGCGACTCCGTCTTAAGCCCTGGCAACGGGAACGGGATTTTATGGCCAAAAACTGGATCTTATTCGGGTGTTTTAGGGATTACGGAGGATCGTTTGCCTCCCTTAAAGCGCCGGCAGACAGGAATTGCACCAATGCGACAGGTTTTCGAATTCGAGCAGTCAATCGACACGACCGTCCGGCGCCAGGAAGCCGGGCAACCGCCTGGCGCGGGAGGCAACATGGATTCACAAAAGCTTTGTGCTTATAACCAGACACGCGAGTGCTTTCTCGGTCTCGATGTACATCTCGCGGACTTTACCAAAGCCGATCCCAAGGAGAGGGTAAATGCCCTCACCCTCAGATCCGGCCAGGGCCTGTGGCTCAACCCGTTCACCGGCCTGCCTGAGGCGGGTTTGCACGTTGTGCTTGACCTGCTCTATCTTGACGAAGATTGCCGTGTCACCGAAGTCATTGAATCCTTGCCATCGCTCCACGGCAGTGCGACCGCCCCCCGTCCGGCGAGTATGCTGGCCCTCCCGGCGCACTCCATTTACTTCTCGCAAACGCAGCCCGGCGATCAACTCGTGGTGTGCAGGGCTGAGGAGATGGAACAGTGCCTGGCGAACCTGAGCAACTCCGGCTCCCCGGCAAAGGCCGCGGCGACCTCGACCGATGTGCAAAGCGCAGCGTTATTAAGAAAGAACCCCCTCTGGAGCGGAGGGCCCGGCCTGCTCGAACTTGAAGACCGCTCCGGCGAAGAAAACCCGGCGCACGAGAAACCGCATGTGATGGGACTTATCCAGCCGGGGACGAAAGCAGTGAAACCTCCAAAGAAGTGGCTGGACCGCTGGTGGTCGCCGGATCCGCGCAAAGCGCCCCGTGAAGTTGCAGACGGCCTGGCAGCATACTACTGGACCGGTGGACCCACCGAGGCGCATCCAATCCGCGATGTAAGCGCTACGGGCCTCTATGTTGTAACCGAAGAACGCTGGTATCCCGGAACGCTCATCCTAATGACGCTGCAGATTATGGACGGCGTCGAGGAGATTGAGGAGCGTTCCATCACGGTGCATTCCCGCGCGGTGCGCTGGGGAAATGACGGCGTCGGCCTGCAGTTTGTTCTGGCCAAGAACCAGGAAGTGCAGAGCCAGGGCGGCCTGATGGTGAAGCCCGCCGACAGAAAGGAACTGGATCGCTTCCTGCATCGCCTAAGGAAGAGTCGGGGTTAGAACGCGGCGCCCGGGAGCTCTTTAGGCTTCAACCAAAGGGGCGCTGCCGCGGCATAGGCTGGACATCGGGAGCGAACCGAGTGATGATTATGAATGTGTTAATAGAGATTCTAACCCCTTCCCGGGCGCAAGCGCTCCGCGCCACCGCCTCGTTTGCAGCGCGGTCGCATCCAGCAGCCCGCGCCATTTTCCGCCTTGCCCACCTGCTGGCCTCTGAGGAAAAGGGCGCGACGCTGGTCGAGTTTGCACTCGTCTCGTCGATGCTGCTGTTCCCGCTGTTGACTCTCATGATGAGCATGGGCTCGTTCATGTCCAATCAGATGCAACTGATCAACGCGGTAGACATTGGCGCCCGCACAGTCGCCGTCAACGGAGGCGTCACGCTCGACCCATGCAGTGTTGCCTCATCGGCCATCATCGCTGCCGCGCCAGGGCTCAACGCCTCACAGTTGACGTTCAGCTATTCGTTCAACGGTACGCCATACAGCGGAACTACCTGCCTCAGCACCTCCCTGGTTACGGGCGCAGCGGGCAATCTTGCCGGCGGCACCACCGCCTCCGTCACCGCGAGCTATCCCTGCAACCTCATGATCTTCGGCCGGAGCATCACGCCGGCCGGCTGCGCCATCAAGGCGACTACCGTGGAGATGGTCCAATGACTTCGAGAGTCGCTTCTGCCCCGCTCCGCCTTCTTCGCGAACAGAACGGCCAGGTCATTCCCTGGGTGGCGATGATGGGCACAATCCTGCTCGGGTTCGCCGGCCTGGTCCTCGACCTGGGTAGAGCCTACCTCGGTTATCGTTCGCTGCAGTCAGCCACCGACGCCGCCGCGCTGGCCGGAGCTCAGAACATGAAATCGAGCACCGCCTCGACGATCGCCAAGAATTACAGCGCCTTGACCGGAAAGCTGAACGCTCAGAGCAGCTTTTTTACTTCGGTGACCATGCTCACCGGCTACCCCAAGTTTGAGTGCCTCAGCACCATCACCAGTATGGGAATAGGCTGCATTGCTCCCAATAACTCCCCCACTGGCGCAAACGCAGTCCAGGTCATCGAACAGGCCACCATTCCCACATTCTTTTCAGAGGTCTTCGGAGTCGGCCAGATGACGTTGACGGCGACCTCGACAGCCGCCGTGGTTGGCGCGCGCGCCACTCCGATGAATATAGCCATCGTCATCGACACTACCGCGTCGATGAAGACAGTCGACTCCAACTGCGGAAACACACGTATTGAATGCGCCCTGGGTGGCGTGCAGGTATTGCTGAGTGGTCTTTCTCCGTGTTCCCCCGCTGCCGGCACTTGCACCGTCACCAACGGTGTGGCCTCTGGAGCCCTTGACCAGGTAAGCGTCTTCACTTTTCCCAACGTGACCATGGGAACGGTCGCCAACGACACCAACTGCAGCGGAAACAACCCCACGATCGTCCCGTATGAATTGCCGTCCTACAACGCCACTACCTACGCTCCATCGGGCAATAACTACGGCACCTACCAGGTCACCGGTTTCCTCAGCGACTACCGCTCCTCCGATTCGGCAACCTCGATCAGCACCAGCTCCGATCTCTCCATGGCCGTGGGAGCCGGCGTGAAGAGCGGCAACAACTGCTCCGGCATGGCCGCACCGGGCGGGGATGGAACATACTACGCAGCGGTAATCTATGCAGCGCAGGCTGCGTTGACACAGGAGTACACCGCCGAAGGCGGCGCCAACGCAAATCCGATCCCGCAGAACATCATGATCGTCCTCTCGGATGGTGAAGCCAATGCCAACGCAAATAAGATGAACTCCTCGTCCAACGCAGCGTGGAACAACAATGGTACCTATCCCTCTGCGCTCGATCAGTGCCAGCAGGCGGTGGAGGCGGCCGATTACGCCAAAGGACAGGGCACCATCGTCTACGCAATTGGGTATGGCTCGGAGTCATCCGGATGCACCACCGACACGACGAATATGTCCCCGATTAACCAGATAAATATTACCCCCTGCCAGGTGATGTCGGAGATGGCTTCCGGTTCCACTTACTTCTATTCCGACTACAACCAGAGCGGATCGAGCAGCACCTGCGAATCGCCCGGAACCTCGGTGACGGCCCTCAACGACATCTTCACGGCAGTCCTCAACGACCTGCTGGTGGTGCGATTGATCCCGAACGGCACGTCCTGACGCGCTAAAGCATTTTAGGAATGGGTGTAGACCGAAGCGGTTGGAGCAAAGTGGATCTTTCCTCAAGAAAAATCCACCTTCAACCATTTCAAAAGTCCACGGTAATTCCTAAAATGCCGTAGCCCGAACAACCGGCATGATGCATTGGCCATGCGGCGTAAATTCGTCGTTGCCAGGCTACCCGGGCCTTTCAGTCTAAGGAATTCCGCCTACTCGTCGACTTCCGGGATGATAAGAACCACTTCCACTTTTGCCGGCCGGCCGTTTTGTGCCGCAGGCCGGAACTGCCATTGGGAAAGAGCGCCCAACACATACTGTGCCTGCAAAAACTCCGGCGGGAAAGCCACCGCCAGCGATTCAAAGTGGCCCGCTTCATTCACGAAGCCGTGCACCATCAGAGCGTCCGCGTTGATGGCGCCGGCTGCCAGATTCGGCCGCACGATATCGTAGGGCCACGGCGCTTCCAGCCTCGGAGCATTGCCACCCGCCTCCGCATCCACCGCCCTCGGAATCGAATACTGAAGAATCCAGCTTTTCTCCAGGCCTACATGCAGGTAAACGGTATAGGCCAGCCGCCCGCCCCACATGCCTGGAACCTCGGGATACTCCTCCTTCATCGTTGCGCCTACCACCACTGCGCCAAACTGACCGTCCTTCGGCAGCACAAAATGGGATGTCGGCGGGTAGCTTTCGTCTTTGGCTTCGGGACTTCCTGGCGGCGGATAGGTCCTCGCGTCAGTCGAGGCCGCGGGCCGCTGAACCGGGGAAGCCGGAGAGACCGTTGCCTGCGAAACGGTTGTTGTCGAGACCGCGGGCCGCTGAACTGGGGAAGCCGGAGAATCCCTTGCCTCCGCAACCGTTGTTGTCGAGGCCGCGGGCCGCTGAGCTGGGGAAGCAGAAGAATCCTTTGCCTCCGCAACCTTTGTTGTCGCGGCAGTCGCTGATGGCGCACCAGTTCCTGACCCGGCGCCTCCCGCCGTGCCCTCAGGATTGCCTTGCCCCGGCACCGACGGTTTCTCTACCTGGCCCTCCGTTAAAGGTCCCTCCTCCTTCTTAAGGGCCGTCTCATTCACCGGGGGTAGCGTGACGGGGCCATTCTTCATCTTGAGGTCGGAAAGCGACATCACCGCAGCGGGTGTCGGAGTGGCCGAGGTCTGCGATGCGGTCACTGGCGGCAACTGCGCCTTTTCTGGCCCGTGAACCATCAGAGGCGACGTTGTGCTGGAAGGAATGAATTGGAGTCTCGAAGGCGTATCGCTAGCTGCAACCGAAAGGTCGGTCAGGTTCACTTCTTCATTCGGAGCCTGCACTGACGGCTTCACGTCGGACGCGGTAGCGGGCTCCGGAAGTGGAGCGACAACGTTCTTGACCACTTGTTTCTTGGGAGCCCAGATCACCACGGTGGGTATCGGAGTCTCTTCTTTCAAATGCGCGGGGTGAGAAATGTCGGGCTGAACCAGCGTTTGGGGCCCCGGTTCTGCATCGGCAGTCAGACGGAGCGCGGCCCGGTGCGGCACCGGGTTTCCACCTTCTGCGGTTTTCTTCTGCTCAACGTGGGGGCCGGGATAGAGAACCTCACCTTTGTTGGATGCCTGCGGTTTCGGGTCAGGCGTGTGCAGATCAAGATGGCGAACCGTATAGTTCCGGGTGGGCTCAGGATCTTTGGTCACAGGCGCGTGAATGATGCCGTACGACAGCACGCTGATGGCCGCTGCATGGGCTAAAACCGAAACAAGAAATGAAGAGGACCGCTGGGCGGGTTCCGGGCGCTCGGAGAAGAGTGTGATTGTGCGGGAAGATCGCATGCCCAGTTGAACCCTCGCGCCGCCTCGTTCTTCTTCCTATTATGCTGTCGCGAACCCGTGAGATGATCACACCTCTCTGCCAGAAGAGGAAAATCTCGAGTTCCTCCCTCCAGTCTCCTCCCTGATTCCCGTTCCGCTCATAGCTCTTTTGGTTCCTCAGCATGATTCAACCTCTTTTTCTCGTATTCTTTGGGGGTTAACCAAGGAATACACTAAAGTTGCACATTAACTCTTGCTGGCTTTCAGTAAACTCAAACCCGATTCGGAGCGTTTTTGCGCCACGCCCGAACGGAATTGAGAGTTGCCCCAAGGGCCAGAAACGTGGAGCTGGCCGGGTAGCCAGTTCAGACAGGCTTCCAGATGAACAAACGACTGCTCACAATCCTCCTTCTGGCTTTCATCATTGCCGGTGCCTGTGCTTTTCTGGTCTATCGCATTATGGGCAATCGCATCGTTGCCTCCCGGCCCACTCCCACTACCCGCGTCGTCGCCGCCGCGCAGGACATCAAGCTCGGAACAGTTCTCGCCGCCAACGACATGACTTCCATCGAGGTCGCCGGAGGGGCGCCGAAGGGCTCCTTCCTCGAAAAAGACAAAGGGACACTCATTGGCCGCGGCGTTGTTTCCGATCTCTATCAGGGCGAACCCGTTCTCGAGAGCCGCCTTGCCCCGGCAGGTTCGGGCGGAGGTCTGGCCGCGACCATTCCAACAGGCATGCGCGCATGCGCTGTCAAGGTGGACGAGGTGGTGGGCGTCGCCGGATTCGTAACCCCCGGACAGCGTGTCGACGTGCTCGCCTCAGGCACTCCACCCAATTCAAGCCAGACCACTCAGATGCAAGCAGAGGGCACCCAGGTCCGCACCATCCTGCAGAACATCCAGGTGCTCTCGGCAGGCGTCAACATCCAGAAAGACGCTGAGGGCAAGCCGCAGCAGGTACAGGTGGTCAACTTGCTTGTAACCCCCGAACAAGCTGAGATGCTCAGCCTGGCCAGCAGCAACAACGGAGTCAAAATCCAGCTCGTGCTGCGCAACCCGCTGGACACGAAAACGGATCCAATTCCGGGCTCCGCCATGCTGAACATCTTCGACCAGAATGCTGCTCCCATAAAGAGCACAAATCAGCCAGGGCCCCGCCGGGTTGTGAAACAGAAGCCCAAGCCCAAACCATTCTCAGTCGTTGTGATCAACGGATCGAAGCAGAGCGTGGAGAAGTTTCCGCCTCTCGAGGACAATAAACAGTGAGAGCCAAGGCCGGCATATTCAACGCAATTATCAGCGCTCTGTCGCTCGCTTTGTCTGCCAGCCTGGGACTCGCCGCCCAGAATGCGCCTGGCGTTTCTCAATCGGTCGGCGCGCCCAACCAGGACTCGGCCAACGAACTGTCCGTCTCGGTGGGCAAGACAGTCCTGATCGATTGCGCCAAGCCCGTTTCGCGGGTGGCAATCGGAGCGCCCGAAGTTGCTGAGGCTTCCGTTATAAGCCCCACCGAGATCATGGTCAACGGGAAGGGGGCCGGCGAGACCAGCCTCATTCTCTGGGACACCAAAGGCAACCGCCAGTTCTTCAACGTCACGGTTCGGCCGCCCGCTGCAATCTCGGGTGACCGCCTGGAATCCGTCCGCCGCCAGTTGCAGATGGAACTGCCCGGGCAGCCGCTGCGCATCTCTGCCGACCGCGACATTATTTTCCTTCGGGGCACAGTCAGGAACCTGAGTAGTGCATCGCGCGCCGCCCAGATAGCTGGCACCGCCGGCAAGGTCGTGAACCTCCTGAATATCGAAGTGCCGGCCGCCGATCCGCAAATCCTGCTCAAGGTTCGCTTTGCAAGTATTGACCGCAACAAAGGCATCCAGGCCGGCATCAATCTTTTCAGCTCAGGCTTTGGCAACACCATAGCCGGAATCAACACCGGCCAGTTCTCACCGCCCTCGCTCGCTCTCCCAAGCGGTACCGCCTCGACGGCTCCAACCATTTCGAACCAGCTGAACCTGTTTGCATTTCTGCCGGGACTGAACCTGGGCGCGACGCTCGAAGCGCTGGAGCAAAGAGGAATCTCCGAGACTCTCGCCGAGCCAAACATAGTGACATCGAACGGCAAGCAGGCAAGCTTCCTCGCCGGCGGCGAATTCCCCATCCCCATAGCGCAAGGCGGGACGGGTGGATCGGCCGCTATCACCATCGAGTTCAAACAATACGGCATTCGACTGAACTTCATCCCCACCATCACGCCGAGGGGCACAATCCGGCTGCAGGTAGCACCGGAAGTGAGCGCTCTCGATTACGCGCACGCAGTCGAAATCGCCGGCGCGGAAGTCCCGGCGCTCACCTCCCGCAAGGTGAATGACGAAGTCGAACTCGCCGACGGACAGAGCTTTGTCATCGGTGGCCTGCTCGACAACGAAGAGACCGAGACATTCGAGAAGATTCCTTTCCTGGGCGATATTCCTATCCTTGGCAAATTCTTCCAGTCAATGTCGAGGACCAAGACGAACACCGAGCTCATCGTCATTGTTACGCCCTCGATCGTGCAGCCGATTCAAGCTGGCGTGACTCTACCGGAACTCAAGTATCCGACTCCGTTCCTGCCGCCAAACACAGGCATTGCGATGCACAATCCGGACGAGAAGCCCGCAGGCGCAACAGCGGCAACTGCGCCGCCCTCGATTCCGCTGGAGGCGCTCATCGACAGCCTGAACAGCGAGAAGCCGCTGGTGATCGAAGGCGCGTCGGGCAGCTTCGGAACCGCGTCGCAGTCGACGGCCGCCAGTACGGCCGCCCCGGCGCCTGCTCCTCCGCCAGCACATTGATGCGCGAAACAAAGGAATTTGCGGCTGACGCAATCAGGGCGAAAGCAGGCGTGAGCGTGCCGGTAGAAACTTGACGGCTTGTCGAGTACAGTCTGCTTGACAGCTAAAGCGCAAGCCTCTCCCAACCCTGCGCAGAAGAGTCCCATGGCCTCCGATGAACGGAAATACGACAACCGAGCCCGCAGCTGAGGCGCACCTCATAGTCAGGAACCTGACTCGCCAGACCGTGCTCTCGACCCGACTCGAGGTCGCTGACAGTGGGCCCAAGCGCAATAAGGGACTGCTCGGCCGAAATGGTCTTGAGCCAGGTGGCGGCCTCTGGATCGTTCCCTGCGAATCGGTGCACACATTCTTTATGCGGTTTCCAATCGACCTTGTTTATCTCGACCGCAGCAAGCGCGTGTGCAAAGTGCGCAGAGCGGTAGGGCCATGGAGAGTTTCCGTCTGCCTCACTGCGCACTCCATTCTTGAGTTGCCAGCCGGCGTTGTGGTGAGTTCGCAGACCCAGAAGGGCGATATCCTTGAGCTTTCGCCGTCCCCTGCCTGAGCGCCAGAGAGCCTACCGCGCCGGCGCCGTTGCGTCGCTGACTGGACTCTTCCTGAGAGCGGTCGCCAGCAGATACCAGCACAGCCAGAGTGGAGCGGTCCAGACGAAGAGCGGCGATGGCAACTTCACGCCCATGATCAGCGCCGCTTCAATTGCTACGCTCCCCAGCGCAAGCGCCGCCAACAGCACCCGCGATCTCGTCACGTATGCGCCAAAGAGCAGGGCCGGAATGGCCAGCGCCTGATCGAAGAGCCAGCAATACGGCGCAGAGGCCAGAGACACCAGCATCAGCAGGTTTCCATCCGACTTCCAGTCCCAACTGCCGCGCTTCCTCCAGTACCAGACCACGCCCCAGGTGCATCCGGCAATGGCAGGCAGGTACTGCAGCAGCCTGGACTGCGGATTGACCCACAAGCGCAGCGCCACACCCACACAAGGGATGAACTGCTCTTCGATTCCCGAGATGCGAATCATATGCTCGTATTGCGTCCACGCCGCAGGGGCAATCAGCCAGGTGAGGCCTAGACTGGCCGCCATGGCAACCGCCAGGCCCAGAACGACACGGTAGGACCTCTCCAAAACGATCCAGATCGCGAGCACCAGCGCGAATGCGAGGAACAAATGCGGCTTCAGCGTGCAAAGCCACAGCGCCATGCCGGCCAGAAACGGACGCCGTTCAAGAAGGCGAAGAAACAAAGCCAGCCCGAGAAGCGCAAACAGCGAAGTTTGGCCAATGATTACGCACATCAGCGCCGGAGCGAACGAGTACCCCAGCCAGTTGAGCAGGCTTCGCGGCTGTCCGTGCAGATCCCCGAGAATTCGTACGGAGAGCAAGAGGCACCCAAGCAGCGTGAGCGACCACAGCAAAGCTCCAAATCGCACCCCGACCAGCCCGAGTGGCAGGGCAATAGGGAGCCCCCATGGCGGATTCCTCATATAAAGGATGCCGTAGCCCGGGTCGAGCCCAGCCCCGCGCTCAAGCCGGCCCATGGCTTCGGTTTCGTAGGGGTTGGCGTGGTGGGCCAGTTGTTGTCCCGTGGCCCAATAAACCACAAAGTCCCGAGCGCCGGCGATCTTGCCCGTCAAGGGCGCTACGCAGAGAAACAGCGTCGTCAAGCTGAATGCTAATCCACCCGCGAGCACGATCGAGAGCTCGGCAAAATCTGGTTTCTTTCTGGATTGAAGGGGCTGGGCGGTACCGGCCATGAGCGCTATTGTACGTGCGCGCCGGTACGACTATACCCAAAGGACGGGCCACTTCCGCCTCTGCGAGTGCCTTCCGAAGCAATGGCCAAAGCTCTGATTTTTCAGGGTAATCTCCTAAATAGCACTTTCATGGCATGTATACGGCTCCGCAACTCGGACCAGTAGGTGTAAACGGTTGTTTACACCTACCGTGAGCGGGCAGTTCTATTAGTCGTCTCTAAGTTGTTGATTTTTTTGGAAACAGCGGTCAACGCCGAATTGGCACGTCACTTGCAATGAATCAGGTGACCCGGCCCAGGGCTGGGAAATCAACCCACGGAGAGAACCCACGATGAACAAGATGCTCCTCAAGATGTATGTGAAGTTCCAGGACCTGGCCAGCCGCGAAGAAGGTCAGGATCTGGTCGAATATGCTCTGGTCGTTGCTCTGATCGCTTTCGGCGCAACTGCAGGCATGAAGGCTCTGGCCGGCGGCCTCAACACCGCATTCAACAACATCAGCACCACACTGGCCACCTACATCACGTAGTTTTTCGGCAAAGTCAGTTCCACACTCACACCAACTGTCGATCCTCTCCGGGAGAGATGCGCGCTCCACACCCACACGCGGCATTCTCTCCCGAACTGAGGGTTCGCTAACAAACGCACAGTCACAGGAGAACCGCAAATGGATAAGAAGATTTTTCTGATTGTTCTGCGGTTGAAGGGACTGCTGGCGGAAGAGACGGGTCAGGATCTGGTCGAATACGCCCTGGTCTTGGCTCTGATCGCCTTTGGATGCACTGCTGGCATGCAAGCTCTTGCAGGCGGCATCAATACAGCCTTCAACAACGTCAGCACGACACTGGCCAGCTACATCACCTAGTGTTCGATGTTGCCTTCTGGTAATTTAACCCCACACCTCGATACAGTCCAGTTCGGGAGAGAGACGCTTAAACCGCCCGGTTCCAAGTCGTAACTCTCCCGAATGGCAGCACCTATATTGTTCGCCCGCATTCAATATCTGATCTTTTTCCTTGGAGATTCGCTCGATGCACCGCGTCATTCATCAAATCAGCTCAAAACTTAAGCGCTTCTTGACCGAAGAACTTGGACAAGACATGGTCGAATACGCCCTCGTGGTTGCCTTGATTGCCTTCGGTGCAACCGCCGGGATGAGGAACGTTGCCGGTGGGGTAAACAAGGCCTACGACAACATCAGCACGAATCTCAATACTTACGTGACATAGCTTCATATATTGCGATGGAAGCGCACGGTTGGCCTGCTCCCTGATATGTTGCCTAGCAATGCTCCCCCGGCTCATTGCTTCAGGCGCAGCAAACAAATCAGGCCACGAATCATGCTAGCTTCAGTTCTGGGAACGCTCGCTTTTGGGGGCGGGCGCCGGCTGGCCTCACGTGCTCGCGGATCCTGGCGCCTCGTGCCCTCATGAGTCCGATTCCGCTGTGACCCTGAGCTGCCATGCTTGTTGCTTCGTCCTCTGACAACTCCGGCATCTCCCTGATGCTCATCGAGAGCGGCCTGACCGTAATCTCGATCGGACTCGCCTTTGCCCTTCCTAAGCTTGGTTCCTCTGTCTTCTCACGGGTCGAGCAGGCGTTCATGGCATTGGCACGCCGGCGCGGATTGGCGGTAGCAGCGGTCGGCATCGCTGCCTTTCTGATGAGGCTTGCGTTATTTCCTCTTATCCCCGTTCCTCTGCCTTTTGTTCCCGATGACTTCAGCTTCTTGCTCGCCGCCGATACGTTTGCGCACGGTCGCCTCGCCAATCCCACTCCACCCATGTGGGTCCACTTTGAGACCATCCACGTCTCCATGCAGCCCACCTACATGTCGATGTACTTTCCAGCCGGTGGACTGGTGCTCGCGGCCGGGAAGGTTTTCTTCGGCTGCCCCTGGTTTGCTGTTCTTCTGGTCACGGCGCTGATGTGCGCCGCCGTCTGCTGGATGCTGCAGGCCTGGCTGCCTCCAGGATGGGCTCTGCTGGGCGGAATCCTCGTCATTCTGCGCATCGGTCTCTTCAGCTACTGGATCAACAGCTACTCCGCCGCAAGCTCGCTCGCCGCGCTGGGCGGAGCGATGGTCCTGGGCGCTGTGCCGCGACTGAGGCGCAGGCCACGCGCACTGGAAGCGATTCTGCTGGGCATCGGGATGGGTTTGCTCGTCATTTCCAGGCCCTACGAGGGCGTGCTTCTTTGCCTCCCGGTGACTGCGTACCTCGGCCATTGGGCCATCATGGGCAACAATCGCCCCCCCCGGGCGCAGCTTGCTCGTCTCGGCGCGCTTACCCTTCTGATTGTTCTGGTCGCAGTGGCCTGGCTGGCATGGTACGACTATCGCGCTTTCCAGAACCCCCTTACGCTCCCCTACGCCGTGAACCGCGCCCAATACGCGATGGCCCCCTACTACGTGTGGCAGCCGCCGCGGCCGGCGCCGGCCTATCACCACGACGTGATGCGCCGCTTCTACTCTTTTAATGAGTTGGAGGCATTCAAGAAGATTCATTCGCTCGCCGGCTTCCTGCCCGAGACTCTGGCCAAGCTGGTGCGCACATTTGAGTTCTTCGCCGGGATTGCGCTGCTTGTCCCGCTCATCATGATTCGACGCGTCTTTCTTGATCGCCGGATTCGCTTCCTCGTGATGTGCACGCTGGTCCTGGCCGCGGGAATGGTCATTGAGAACTTTCTCATCGCTCACTACCTGGCGCCCTTCCTGGCTGCCTTTTATGCCATCGGCCTGCAGGCGATGCGGCACCTCCGTGTTTGGCGGCCCGGCGATCAGCCGGTGGGCAAAGCCCTGGTCCGCTTCATCGTCGTCAGTTGCCTGATCCTGGCGGCGCTCCGGCCCTTTGCGGGACCCCTGCACCTGGCCTTGCCCGAGTGGCCGGCCTCCAATTGGACCGACCGCTGGTATGGGCCCGACCACTTTGGAACTGAGCGAGCCCGGGTCCAGGCCAGTCTCGATCGCCAGCCGGGCCGTCAACTGGTCCTTGTACGGTATTCGGACAAACACAACCCCTTGGACGAATGGGTTTACAACGGCGCCGATATAATTGATGCGAAAGTCGTATGGGCAAGGGAGATGGATAGTACCGATAATCGGGAGTTGATAAGTTACTTTCAGGATAGGACTGTCTGGCTGGTCCAGCCTGATTCGCTCCCGGCCGTCGTTTCGCCCTGGCAGGCATCTGAGCCCCCGGCTCCAGCCGTCCACTGAGATCCTACGCAAGAGGAAAGAAGCAAAAGAGTATAACTGCAGCAGGAGATCCCCATGATCAACGGGAAGCGCATCGCGGTTGTCATGCCCGCCTACAACGCCGAGAAGACCCTTGAAAAGACGGTTCGCGAGCTGTCCGACCTGGTGGACATCAAGATCCTGGTCGACGACTCCAGCAAGGACCGGACCGCCGCACTCTCCCGCAAGCTGGGCGTCCAGACCTTCGTCCACGACGCGAATTACGGCTACGGGCGCAACCAGCAGACCTGCTACCGTGAGGCCCTGGCCGCCGGCGCGGACATCGTCGTCATGGTCCACCCCGACTACCAGTACACCCCGTCGCTGGTCCCGGCCATGGCCGGCATGGTCGCCAGCGGCGTCTACGACATGGTCCTCGGTTCGCGCATTCTTGGCGCCGGAGCCCTCAAGGGCGGCATGCCGCTTTACAAGTACATCGCCAACCGTTTCCTCACCGCCTTCCAGAACCTCTTTCTCGGCGTGAAGCTCTCGGAGTATCACACCGGCTTCCGCGCCTTCTCGCGCGAGTTGCTCGAGACCCTGCCCCTGCTCGAAAACTCCGACGACTTCGTCTTCGACAACCAGATGATCGCGCAGGCTGTGATGTTCGGCTTCAAGATCGGCGAGATCTCCTGCCCGACGAAGTATTTTGAAGAGGCTTCCTCCATCAACTTCAAGCGCAGCGTTGAATACGGACTGGGCGTGATCGCCACTACTGCGCGCCTTGTCGCTCACAAAGCTGGTATCATCCGCTCGCCCCTTTTCGGCGCCAGCGGAAGAAAAGTCACCAGCGAGTATTATCGCCAAATCACGCATGGCTCCTAGTGTGTCTTGGACCCGATATACCGCCTTTCACTCGGACGGGATATGGGGTGCCCCGCACCTGGGGTTGAGATCGCCGGGAAAGGTCCTTTCTCCAGATGGCAGTCTTCCTTCATGAAGTGACGATGCCGAAATGAATGTCGCTCTGGCCTCCAAGCCTGCCCAGGCACACGCTCACCAGAGGTTTGCTCCATTCCTGAATTATGGCCTCTTTGCGCTCTGCGCGGGCATATACCTCCTTCCATTTATGCGATCCATCTTCCTCGGCACAGATGAAGGCACGTTGCTTTGTGGCGGCGCGCGGATCGCCCGTGGGCAGGTCTTCGCACGCGATTTCTTTGAGGTAATGGGGCCCGGGACGTTGTATTGGTTAGCAGCGTTCTTTAAGGTATTTGGCGTCACTTTCCTGGCAGCGCGCATCTGCGTGTTTGTTTCATTAATGGGGACAGCTCTGACCCTGTATTTTCTGTCTCGGCGAGTCAACTCGCGATACCAGGTCATGCCATGCCTTATTCTGGCGGGACCATATTTTGGTATGCCCACCCAGGGAGTAAGCCACCACATAGACAGCAACTTCTTCGCGTTGCTTTCGATCCTCTGCTTGATTCTCTGGCATGAGAAACCCCGAAACGCGCTGTTGATCTTCGCCGGCATTCTCGCTGGCGCGGTGACCTGCATTCTGCAACCAAAAGGAGTTCTCCTGTTTGGCGCGCTTCTCGTCTGGCTTTGGCTTCGGCGTCGAGAGGTTCCTGCGCCGCTTTTGAAGATTGCGCTGCTGGCGGCAGGCTATTTCAGCTTCATCGGCCTGGTGTTGGCGTATTTCTGGAGCCAGGGAGCCCTTGGCAGCCTTGTTTTCGACAACTTCATTTACCCGGCACAGCACTATTCCAAGGTGAACGTCGTCGCCTACGCCCAAGGCATCGAAGGTTATTGGAACCTTTGGGTTGGAATGGGAAGTTGGCAATGGTCGCCGCTAATGGCAGCATTCCTTATCTTGCCTTTTCTCTTTGTCGCGACTCTGCCCCTGTTGCTGCTGCTCCTGGGCCTGAGATGCAAATGGAAATCCATGTCGCCCGAGATTGTGCTTCTTTGGCTTTGCGGAGCGGCTCTTTGGGCGGCGGAGCTTCATCGCAGAGACATTTACCATCTCGTTTGGGGATCGCCCTTGGCCGCCATCTTGTGCTTTCATATGCTGGGTCAATTCCAAGCCAGATTTGTCGACATTACCGTACAGATCCTCGGTATTAGCGCAGTGTGCCTGGCTGGCTTCAATCTCCTTGCGGTTGCAATTGCCCAATCCACCCCTACCCGCGCTGGCAATGTCATGACGCACGATTCAACTCGGACACTCAGGTTCCTGATTGACCATACGTCCCCCGGAGAAAACATCTTCGTTTACCCCTACAGTCCCACATACTATTTTCTGTCGGGAACAACGAATCCAACGCCCTATAGTCTTCTTCTCTACAACTACAACACCCCATCCCAGTTTCAGGAAGCTGTCAGTATCCTCGATCGAGAACAAGTCAAGTACGTAATTTGGGACACGGCTCAACTATCCAGGATGGACTACAATTTCCCGGGATCGCTGCCCAAAAGCACCACCGAACTTATCGTTGAACCCTATCTCGAATCCCACTATAAACTGGTGAACGACGACCACGGAATCCGGATACTGGAACGAATTGAGGTTACGCCTGCAAACTGACCCTCAAAAACCGCCTGAGTTCGACCAGTATGCTTCTTTATACAGTGAGCTGCTCCACGACCCTATCAGAAATCGATTTGCGCGCGACCCCCTCCATTTCCACCGGAGAAAGTGGTATGTCCTCGAAAGGCTCTTGCGGAAGGTCGGTGTAACTCCAGGGACAAAAAGCTGGCTCGACGTCGGCTGCGGCAGGGGCGAACTGCTGGAACTGGCGGGCGGCAATTTCGCTACGGCTTCAGGGTGCGACCCATCGGCTGGCATGTTGAGTTTGAATGCTTCTTTCAAGACATTTGAGCAGCCTTCCCTCTCAGAGTTGCCGTTTGAAGATCACTCAGTCGATCTTGTAACTGCCGTTTGTGTCCTGCACCACGTGCATGGGCTCGACCGAACACTTCTGGCAGATGAAATCCGGCGAGTTCTAAAGCCGCGGGGATTGTGCTTCATCATTGAGCACAATCCGTGGAATCCCGTAACGCGGACGGTTGTCAGGAGATGTCCGGTTGACGTTGACGCGGAACTTCTCACCGCGCACCAAACGCGCCGTCTGCTTGAGAGGTCCGGTTTCATAGCGCTCAAAACCGAGTACTTTCTCTATCTCCCAGAGAGAGTTTTTGACAGGTTTGGCGCTGTCGAGAGAACGTTCTCTAAACTTCCATTCGGTGGACAATACGCATTTCTGGCGCGGTCGCCCGAAACCAGGACGAGCCTTTAGCCGGATTAAGACAGATTGAAATGAGCACCGTGGTCGGCATCGCGAGCAGCCCCGCTCTCGCCTGAATGAAGGCATCCGGTTTTACAGGCTCTTCTCAACGATAAATCGAGGCCTGGCCTTCGTTTCCGCGTACATTTTCGCAAGATACTGCCCGATAACTCCAAGGCATAGCAGTTGGATTCCGCCAAGCATGTAAAGCGGAATTACGATGGAAGCCCAGCCGGGGACCTCGGCTACGCGGAAGAACCTGGCGATCAATGCCCATGCGGCTAGGCCAAAGCTAAAAAAAGACACAAACATGCCGAGGACTGTGATGATCTTAAGCGGGATCTCGGTAAAAGACGTAATGCCATCCAATGCCAGCGCAATCATCTTGGAGACCGAGTACTTGGTCTCGCCGGCGAAACGCACTTGCCTGTCGTAATAAACCAGTGCGGACGGAAAGCCGAGTTGTGGAATTAATCCCCTTAGCAACAGGTTGCTCTCCTTGCAACAGCGCAGCTCTTCCACTACTCGGCGGCTCATCAGCCGAAAATCAGCGTGATTGAACATGATTTGCACACCCATTGCCTGGAGCAGTTTGTAGAAACCTTCCGCCGAAGCGCGTTTGAAGAGGCGATCTGTCTGGCGGCTTCGCCTGACTCCGTACACCACCTCAGCGCCGCGCAAGTAGGCGCGCACCATCTCGTCTATTGCGGCAACGTCATCCTGGAGATCGGCGTCAATGGTGATGAGAATGTCGCCCGGGGAAGTGAGCAATCCCGCAAGGATCGCACTCTGTTGGCCGAAATTGCGCGACAGCTTGAGCCCGTGGATGCGTGCGTCTTCGCTTGCCAAGCGCTCAATCGTGGTCCAGGTGCCGTCCGTCGAACCATCATCCACGAAGAAGATGAATGCCTGAACTATCAACACCGCTCGAGCTAGTTCATCCAGCACAGCCCCTAGGCGAGCCACGGTCTCAGGCAACACCTGTTCCTCGTTGTGGCAAGGGACCACAAGAGTTAAACTTGGGCAAGAAACTCGTTGAGCCGATTGAGCGGATACTTCCGCGTCTGCAACTGTCCGGCTTGGAAGTTGCGCCTCCACGGGCGACGATTCGGAACCCATTCAACTACACCTCAACAAACGGTATGCGACGACCAACATTGGGACTTCGCAATGGGGGCTGTGGTTCCCGGGTTGGCATCCCACAGCGTCATCAGGTTGGTCGCTTAGGGCACCATTATAGTCATCAATCCGACCGCCTACTACAGGGAACTCCCTCAGGCAAAATCGACCAGCATGCCCGGGGCGCCGACCAGGTTTCGAGCATCGACGCAAAGATGCTGACGCTCGAACAAGTCCTCGATGGAACCCGGCTAGCCACGGTGCTACTTGTGTTGCTGGCCAACCTGGCAAATCACACAACCATTATTCCTGGCGGTCTCTCTGTCGTTTAAGCGATTGGGTCGCTAGGGAGATGCTGGGTGCCAACTTCAACTGCCGGCCCGCGGAACAAACTCTACCACTTCCATTCCGTCAAAAACCCCTAACTTATGCATAGAGTGCGTCGCAACGGCATTGTGAGCGAACCAATCAAGAGTCTTATAACTCAGCTCTTGATCTGCAACTACCAGAAAGCGTACGTGATTCTGGGCGGCTTCTCGCAAGAACCGCGAAGCCTCCTGAATCGCGCCGTCGGTCAGAGACTGGGGCAGAGGCACAACCGGGACGCTGAGTTTGTAGTAAAGGAGCGGTGCAAACAACACGTTGCCTTTGACAGTCTCCATCGACGGAATAGCCCAACTGTCAGACTCGATAAAGACGCTGCATATCACCACGGGAGCGTCATCGACGGATGCATTTCGTTCGACTAAGTCAAGAGCATATTTCATTGAGACTTCATGGTGCCTGGGAAGCGGCGAAGTGAAGCACTGGAAGGCCGTCGTTGCGACCAGCGTCACGCAGAACAACAATCGTATGGTGCGCGAGTGGAAGCGACTAACCACGAAAGCCCAGCAGAGCGCAATCCCAGGAACCGCCTCCAGACGGTGACGGGGGGTAAACATATGAATCGGCGTTCCCACGCTAACGCCAAAGAGGATCAACAATGGGATGAAGGCCAGGGACATGCAAAGTAAGAGATGCCATCCTTCAATCCGGTCGACCGTATTGCGTCGCCCTCTTGCGGCGAAGACGAGAAAGACAACAAGAGCGGCCCCGCACAAAGTGAAGAGGAGATTCGCTGATAGGAGCGTACTGGCCAAGTCTGCCAGATCGGGAGCCGGTTCACAAACGTGGACTCGGCTGGTACGAAACAAATCGATCAACCCAGGGATCACGGGCAGAATGGCCAATGCAAAGGCGGCGAAAGCGACGCTGAACTGCCTCAATAGGGTCTTACGGTCTCGAAACTTGAAGACGATGAAACAAAAAAGAAGTGCCGGCAGAATCACTCCCATCAGGAAATGGAACCAGATAATCCATGCTGCCGTGAGGCCAAACAACACTGTCAGCCAATTTGAACCGCTGCGCCTCAAGCGAAGCAGGATTAGAATCGCCGCATTCGTTACAAGCACTCCGAACGCGTAGGGTCGAATGTCGATGGCGGCAAAAACAACAATGGGGTGAAGACAGAAGATTACGGCTGCGATGATCGCGATCTCGCGTTCGAATATCTCGCGTGCGGCCAGGTACAGCAAATAGACCGCCCCCAGCATGGCGATGACCGAGGGAATCCTGAGTGCGATCTCGCTGGTCCCGATCAGCTTGGTCGATAGCCAGAGGATGTAGGAATACGCGGGAAATGAAAGAGCCACGAACTGGCGCGGCCATATTTGCGAGAAGCCGGCGGCAATCTGCCAATACGATACCGCCTCATCCCGCCATAGTGGGGCGCGGATGGCGATGAACCAGGTGGAAATCGATACAGCAAGAGCGACGGCGTAGATTGGGAGGGATACGTGATTCTGGACTCGCCAGGAGCCTGGGGGTTGCGGGTGGGTTTTCGGAGGCTCCTTAGTCCGGGACCCTGATCGAGCACCCAAAGCTTTCAAGAAGCACCTCCTAGCAGACGTCCGTGGAATCGATGCAAGCGAATTCGACCATTTCCGATGGCGGGCATATCGCCTGTCGGGGTGCACACTTTGAAGGCGTCAAGATCAGTATGCAGCCAATCTACGTGCCGATGCATTCCCCAGCGCGGGGTTGGCTTTTGCCGCGTCGCTCATTGCGCCCACGCCCGGGCCCGTTCCGTGGGGCCAGCGAGCGGCGGGAGGCAACTAAGTTCGGGGCTCGCGCGGCACGAACTCTAGTACCTCAATTTGTTCGAATACACCTAACTTGTGGACTGAGTGCGTTGCAGCAGCATTGTCGGCAAACCAATCGAGTGCTCCATAACTATTCAACCGATATGCAACGACCAGAAATCGCTCATGCTTCTGCGTGGCCTCCTGCAAGAACCGCGAAGCGTCCCGAATCGCCTCGTCGTTCAGTCCCTGCGGCAGAGGCACGACTGGTACGTTGAGCTTGTAGTAAGAGAGCGGCGCAAAAAATTGGCTGCTTTTGGCCGTCTCCCTCGACGGCATGGCGGAATAGTCCGACTCGATAAAGCCGCTGCATATCACCACGGGAGCGTCATCGACGGATGCATTTCGTTCGACCAAGTCGAGAGCATATTTCAATGCGTTCTCACGGTATCTGTCAGGCGGTGATGTGAAGCACTGGAAGGCCGTCGTTGCGACCAGCGTCACGCAAAACAACAATCGTATGGTGCGCGAGTGGAAGCGACTAACCACGAAAGCCCAGCAGAGCGCAATCCCAGGAACCGCCTCCAGACGGTGACGGGGGGTAAACATATGAATCGGCGTTCCCACGCTCACGCCATAGAGGATCGACAATGGGATGAAGGCCAGGGATATGCAAACCAGGAGATGCCATCCTTCAAACCGGTCGACCGTATTGCGTCGCCCTCCGGCAGCGAAGACGAGAAAGGCAACAAAAGCGGTCCCGCACAATGTGAAGAAGAGATACGCTGTTAGGAGCGTCCTGGCCAAGTCCGCCAGATCGGGAGGCAGTTCACAAACGTGGGTTCGGCTGGTATGAAACAAATCTATCAACCCAGGAATCACGGGTGGAATGGCCAACGCAAACGCGGCGAAAGCGACGCTGAACTGCCTCAGGAGGGTCTTGCGGTCATGAAACTTGAAGACGATAAAGCAGAGAACAAGGGCCGGCAGAATCACTCCAAGTAGATAATGAAACCAGATAATCCATGCTGCCGTGAGGCCAAACAGCGCTGCCAGCCAATTTGAACTGTTGCGCCTCAAGCGAAGCAGGATTAAGATGGCCGCATTCGTTGCCAGCACTCCGAACGCGTAGGGTCGAATGTCGATTGCTTCAAAAGCAACAATGGGGTGAAGACAGAAGATTATGGCGGCAATGATCGCGATCTCGCGCTCGAATATCTCGCGTGCGGCGAGGTACAGCAGATAGACCGCCCCCAGCATAGCGATAACCGAGGGAATCCTGAGTGCGATCTCGCTGGTCCCGATCAGCTTGGTCGAGAGCCAAAGTATGTAGTTGTATGCGGGGAATGAAAGAGATATGGCCGCGAATTGGCGAGGCCATATTTGCGAGAAGCCCGCACTTATCTGCCAAAACGATCCCGTCTCATCAAGCCGCAGTGGGGCGCGGATGGCGATGAACCAGGTGGAAATCGATACGGCAAGGGCGACGACGTAGATTGGGAGCGTCACGCGATTCTGGACTTGCCAGGAACCCGAAAGCCGCGGCTGGTTTTTGAGGCGTTCTTTAGCTTGAGACTCTGGAAGGGCGCCGGCGACGTTCAAGAATCATCCCCTCTCAAGCGGCCGAGGAAGCCATGCAAGCGAATTCGACCAGCTCCGATTCCTGGCATACCGGCCGTCGGGCCGAAAGTAACAAATTGGAAGGCCAGCCGGCCAATCCCACAGATGTCACCTCGAATTCTTCCAATCCTGCCTTTGCGGCGATCAGCCTCAACTGCGAACCGGAAAGCAGGTTCAAGTTATCCTCAGAAGCAAAGAACTCCAGGCCTGTCAGATCGCACAACTTTCGAAATGCTTTTGTCGGAAGCCAATGCACGAAGGGCATCGCCGTGTGAAACTCGACCGGGAACCAGCGATTTGGGGTAGTGACAAATACTCCCTTACGCGCGACGCGCCACGCCTCAGAAAGCAGAGCAGTCTGTTTCTCTCGACTGCCAACATGCTCCAGGACCGCGCTTGAGTGGACGTAGTCGAATTCCTGATCGGCAAACGGGAGATTGCGGCCGTCTGCAAGTACAAACTTCAATCCAGGATGTAAATCTTCAAGAAATGCCGCATCACCCGTGCTGACCGCAGTAATCCGATCTTTGTGGGGATACCAGAGTTCAAAGTAATTCGAATGGCTGTATGTCCGGTCGCTCGTGACCCCGATGTCGAGCACCGTATCTTCCTGTTGAATCCCGGTTTTAGCGACGAACTCATCAAACATCCGGCGTCGCTGGTAGCCCGCTATCTTGATTGGGATCGAATCGGGAGCAGCGACATTGTATTGGGCGTTTATGTCCACTCTGTCTCCCTTTCAAATCGCTTCAGCGTCGGCGAAGCCCGAGGATACTCATGAAGAAGCCGCTGCATGGAATCAGTACACCCAGAATAATGGAAAGAGGGACGGGATAACAATACGCAGCATAATTCCACCCGGACGATTCCTAACAGGCTTGGCACGACCTTTATATGATCTTGGAGTGCCTTTGAGAATGACACGAACGTATTAGAACCCTCCAAGGGAGTAGCACTAAGGTTGCGTTGGCCTCATTGAGTGCCAAGGCCTGGTCGGCGCGCTATCCTAGGCCCACATGATCCTTGTCGCCAGCAATGAGGACGGACCTTCGCTGCTCCTGGTTGAAGCCGGGTTCATGGTCGTCTCGATCGCTATCGCCCTCGCCCTGCCTCGACTTGGTTCATCCGCCTTTGCTCCGCTTGTCAATGGCTTTCAACGGCTCGCATTCAGACGCCGGCTCTCGGTTGCCTCGGTCGGCGCAGCCGCGCTGCTCCTGCGTCTGGCCATCCTTCCCATCTGCCCCATTCCGCTGCCTTTTGTGCAGGACGACTTCAGTTTTCTGCTCGCTGCCGATACCTTCGCCTCGGGCCATCTTACCAACCCGACACCCGCGATGTGGCAGCACTTTGAAAGCGTCCAGATCACCATGCAGCCGACGTATATGTCGATGTACTTTCCCGCGCAGGGGCTGATTCTGGCCGCGGGCAAAGTGCTCTTCGGTCATCCCTGGTTTGGGTTGCTCCTGTCAACGCGCTCATGTGCGCTGCCCTCTGCTGGATGCTGCAGGCGTGGCTGCCGCCCGCATGGGCCTTGCTCGGCGGCGTGCTGGCGATTCTGCGCATCTCCCTGTTCAGCTATTGGATCAACACCTACTCGGGCGCTGGATCAATCGCGTGCCTTGGAGCCGCGCTCGTGCTTGGCGCTTTGCCGCGCATCATGCGCCGTGGCGCGAAGCCGCGCGACTGCCTGTTGCTCGCATCCGGTATAGCCACCCTCGGCCTTAGCCGGCCCTTCGAAGGACTGCTCCTCTGCTTGCCGGTCTTGTTTGTTCTGGTTCGCTGGATCATGCGGGGCGGCAATCGCCCGCCCGCTGCGGTGCTCCTTCGCCGCAGCCTGGTTCCCGTTGCCCTGCTCGTCGCCGCCGTCGCCTGGCTTGGATATTACGACGCGCGTGCCTTCGGAAACCCGTTTACTCTGCCCTACTCGGCCGATCGCCAGGCCTACGCTGCTGCGCCCTACTGGATCTGGCAATCTCCGCGCCCGGAGCCGGCCTACCGCCATGCGTTGATGCGCGAGTTCTACGTCGGCTTCGAACTGGCTTATGCCAATCACCTCCACACAACGGCGGGCTTTCTGGAAGAAACTTTCCTCTTCAAACCGCTGCGGGCGCTGCTCTTCTTTTCTGGAGTTCTCTTCTTGCCGCTCCTGGTGATGACGCGTCGCGTGCTCCTCGACCGTCGCATCCGCTTCCTCTTGGTGTGCACGGCGCTCGTGATCGGCGGCGTATCGTTCGAGACCTGGCTCATCCCCCATTACTGGGCCGCAATCACGCCCTGCCTCTACGCCATCGGCCTGCAGGCGATGCGCCATCTGCGCCAGGTTCGCCTCAGCGGCCAACCGGCGGGTGCTGCACTGCTGCGCTTTTCGCTTGTGTCCTGCGTGGCGCTCGCAGGCATTCGACTCTGCGCAGAACCGCTCCACCTGGCGCTTGCGCCATGGCCCAGTGCTGCGTGGGCATCCGAATGGTACGGCCCCGGCAGGCTCGGCCTTCCCCGCGCACAGGCCGAGCAGAACCTCGAAGCAATGCCCGGCAGGCAACTCGCCATTGTTCGTTACGCGCCCGGTCATAGCCCCATCGACGAATGGGTCTACAACGCAGCAGATATCGATGGGTCAAGAGTCATCTGGGCGCGAGATATGGATGCCAACAACAATCAGGAGCTGCTTCGCCACTACACCGACAGAAAGGCCTGGCTGGTGGAACCAGACGCGACACCGACTCGCGTCACGCCCTACTCCGCAAACTGACGAAGGAACGATCTACGGAATGCCTAGCAGCTTGTGGGTCTGCAGGCTGAGCTTCCAGCGCGGATGTTCCAGACAGTAATGCAGTGCGAGTTGCGTGTTCTCCTCGCGGCGCAAACCATCCATCGGTTGCAGAAAAAAATGCCGGAACGCCAGCCCTTCAAATCGCGCCGGGGCAGCCTCGGCCTCAATCTGTGGATAGACCAGCTTGAGTTCGTCGCCAGTGCGCTGCACCAATTCGGTTGCCGCCTTCGGGCTCACGCAGATCCAGTCGATCCCGCGCGGCGCGGCGATCGTCCCGTTGGTCTCGACCGCAATTTCAAAGCCGTGTTCATGCAGCGTCGCAATCAACGCGGTGTCGAGTTGCAGCAAAGGCTCGCCTCCCGTGCACACCACAAAACGATGGCTGGTCGAACCCGCAGGCCATTTGCCGGCAACTGCGGCCGCGAGCGCCTCTGCGGAGTCGAAGCGACCACCGCCCGTTCCATCCACGCCTACAAACTCTGTATCGCAAAACTTACAAATCGCCGACGCACGATCGGCCTCTCGCCCTGACCAAAGATTGCAGCCGGCAAACCGGCAAAACACCGCTGGCCGCCCCGCCTGCGCGCCCTCGCCCTGCAACGTGTAGAAGATTTCCTTCACCGCGTAGCCCATAGAAACCAGCTTTCAGCCCTCAGCTCTCAGCTTTCAGTTCATAGTTCTTAGTTCTGACTTCTGGTACTCAGTCCATAGTTCCATTGTGCGCCGGTTGATGAGACCGATCAGGTACGAAAAAGTCGGAATCTAACGGCTGAAAGCTGAAGGCTGAAAGCTAAGGGCTGGTCTTCGGGCATCGCAGCGGGTCGTCGATGCCATTTTCGCTGAATCCCTTTTGCCTCAGCAGGCACGAGTCGCAGCTTCCGCATGGTTCGCCACTCGGCGAAGGATCGTAGCAGCTGCTGGTGAGGCCGTAGTCCACGCCGAGTTCGATCCCCGTGCGAATGATCTCAGCCTTCGACATCGCAATCAAGGGCGTGTGAATCTTCAGCGCCTGCCGGCCTTCCACTCCGGCTTTCGTCGCCAGGTTGGCCATCCGTTCAAAGGCCTCAATGAACGCCGGCCTGCAATCGGGGTAGCCCGAGTAGTCGAGCGCATTCACGCCGATGAAGATATCGCTCGCGCCCAGCACCTCGGCCCAAGCCAGCGCAAACGAAAGAAAGATCGTGTTCCGCGCCGGAACGTAGGTGATCGGAATCCCATGCGACATCTCGCCCGCCGTGCGTCCCTTGGGTACTTCGATATCAGCCGTCAGTGCCGAGCCCCCGAACGCGCGTAGATCGACAGTTGCGGTGCGATGCGCCGCCACGCCGATGGATGCCGCAACGCGGGCCGCCGCTTCCAGCTCGAAGATGTGGCGCTGCCCATAGGAGAATGAGAGCGCATAGAGCTCGTAACTCTGGCTGCGCGCAATCGCCAGCACCGTGGCCGAGTCCAGGCCGCCACTCAACAGCACCACCGCCTTTTTCTTCTCAGCCTGCATGCTCGTTCCTGCCCCTGGTGCTCATCATTCCGATCAAATCCGTTTCGCGAGATTGCAGTGCCCAATTCAACATTTCGCCAACGCAGCTTACTTCAAGTCCCCGCCCTTCCCAATATCCATGGAAGGCGGCAAAGGATTGCCCTCATCGATCGAAGCCGCAATGCATTTTTCGAGCAGTCCCTTTGCCGCGAGGATGAACTCGATTGCATCGCGCCCTGCTCCGTCGCCGCCGCGATGCGGAGTGACGTAGTGCGCCTCGTCCTTCACCTGCTGGCGGGCATTGGCCACCGCGACCGCAAAGCCGCACTGCCGCATCACCGGCAAATCGATCACGTCGTCGCCAACGTACGCAATCTCGTCGAGCGTGACGCCTTCCTTCTCCATGATTTCCCGCACTGGCCGCATCTTGAAGGCTTCGCCCTGATACACGAACTCAATCTTCAGGTCGCGCATGCGCAATGCGACAGTTTCGCTGATGCGCTTGGTGATCACGCCAAGCTTCATGCCGCCGAGCCGTGCAAGCGTCATGCCCGCGCCATCGTGCGCACTGAAGCCCTTCACCTCCACCATCCGCGTCGAGACAGTCCCGTCTGGTGCGGCCAGAGGTACAGGAACAATCCAGATGCTGCCATCGGTCAGCACGCCGTCAACGTCAAACAGAATGATCTTGATGCGCCGTGCGCGTTCTTCGGCATTCAGGCTCATGCTTCGATTCTACCCACTGCATGCTTGCCTTCACCAACACGCCTATTGGGAGAGAATAGAAACATGGAAGGCAGCCCATCTCGCCCGCTCAACCCGCCGCCTGCACTCGAGCCCGAGGACTACTACTTCGAGGGCAACAACCTTGTGTTCACGGCCATCTACCACCTGAAACGCGGCACGTGTTGCGGCTCGGGCTGCCGTCATTGCCCTTATAAAACTGAAAACTCCGATGGCCAGCACTAAAGGCTCTGCGATCTGCCGCGCCTATCATCGAGCCGGCAGGTCGCATTTCCCATCGTTTCCGTCTACTCTGAACCCGTTCCCGTAGCGGGTGCCGCCGCGCTCGCCGCTGCTACCGGTTGCTTGACCAGCACGGCAAATCGCGGAAACGCGAAGCTCCCGCCCGCGTCGTCAATCACGTTCAACTGGCACAGGTACTGCCCCGGCTTGAGCCCTGTCAACGGCACATCCAACTCAATCGCTACCGCGTCCCTGCCCTCCACGTTGATCGATTTGGCCTGCACCAGCGGCGTCTCGTAGACCTTGGTTGCGCCCTGAATCAGTTCCAGGCTGCTCAGCAGGCTGATCCCGGGCTTGGTTCCCTTGGGCTGATTCTCTGCCGGTTTCTCGCGTGTCGGGTTGTAGATCTCGTAGTACAGATAGAGATGCTGATCCTGGCGGAAGACGTGGCTGATGTTGAGCACGTACTCTTGCCCATCGTGCACCAGCGGGGTGGTCTTCTTGCTGGGAACGCGCGCCGAGGCCAACAGAATCGAGCTCATCTTCAGCGGCGACTTCTTCATGTCGGGCAGCGTGATTGAAGCGACAAACGAACCCATGCGTCCGGTCTGGTTTTCGCGTACCACAAACTTCATCTGATATTTGCCGGGGGGCAGATCAAAGCTCGTTGTGTATTGGATGTTCTTCTGCCGCGCCTGCAGGGCCGGATCGAGATTGAGCTTCACGGTATCGCGCACATGGCCGATGGGCCGATTCACTTCGTCGATCACCGAGCCAACGATGTCGAGCGTCGCCTTGTCCTTGTCGCCGCCCTTCACGAAGGGAATCTGCGATCCCGGCACGATGATTGATACCGGGACATAGAACCGATTCTCATCGAGCCGGAAGTAGAGCGCATCCATGTACACGGCCATGTCGGTGGCCGGCAGGTCGCTGGCCAGTTGGTCGCTGAGCTCCTGCTCGCGGTCTTCGTGGCCCGAATGCTGGAAGTCCGCCGGCGCATAGTAGCCGGGACGATATTCCAGTTTGATTCCTGGACGATTGATCTTGATCGTCAGCTTGCGGAACCTGCCGTCGCGTGCCGGATTCGCGCTGTGAAAGCCGATGGCGTAGTACGCTGAGGTGTCCCGCTGTACCTGCGCGAAGGCCGGAGCAAAGTCGTTGGAGTCAAAGAATGCCTTTCCGCCGGTGTCGGTGCTGAGTGTCGCCATCACTTCCTGAGTGGCAAAGTTGCTCTGCATGTTGTTCTGCAGCGCACCGCCGTTGGCGGCTCCGTTGCCGCGCAGGCTGCCCACCGACGCATCGCCCAGCGGCGAGACCGCCTGCAGTCCGCGCGTGTCTACGCTGTAGATGGCGAGATTGGCGCGCACTGCTGCGTTGATGGCGGAACGAAGCGAAGCCTGGTTCTCGATTCCATCGCGCTGAATGCCGCCGGAAAAGTAGAGCATCGACTTCTTCTCGTTGATTTTTTCGAGTGCTTTCGAGACCGCCCGCAGCGCGAAGAGCTCACGATCCGTGTTCAGGTCGTTGTACTCGCTCTCGTCCGGCGTATACCCGGTGGTGTCTTCCACCTGGTTGCTGTTGGCCGTGGCTCCCTGGGCAAAGCCCTGCCCTTCCGTTCCGTTGTAAACCCCTACCTCGTTGATCAGCGCATTCTTGTCCGCGGTAAAGTCCTGGTCAACCGCGAGAGTGTCGCCGAGCGAAACAAGCGCCACAAGATCCGCGGGCTGCATCTTCGTTTTCAGAAAATCCTGCGCGGCCGTGACACAACGGTCCAGGTCTTCCGGCTGCATCGAAGTCAGGTCAAAGAACATCACAATCAGCCTGTGGTTGCGCAGGTCCTCCGGCTTCGCAACCACGGCCTTCGATCTCGGGCCCGTCGCGCCAATGGCCAGCCCGCTGACGGTTGCCTCGTTGAGCGGGGTCGCCTTGTCCACCGTCTCAAAGTCGAATGTGTCAATTCGTTGGGGCTTGCCGTTCTCGAGGATCGTGAAATCGCTCTGCTTGAGACCCAGCACGACTTCGCCGGTCTTCGCGTCGCGCGGAACAACATTCGTCAGCACGAGCTCACCGTTCATCTTTAGTATGTAGCCGCCCTGCGGCGTGTTCGACACTTGGGCAGGCGCGTTCTGAGCAGATTGTGCCAGCGCAGAAGGGCTCGCCGGCAGCATGAATGCCAACGCTGCGACTCCTGCCCCAATCCGCTGCACAACTTGTCTCATGCCTTTGCCTCAAAGCTCCTGCGAATTTCCCAACTTGCGTTTGCGCGCGACCAGCCGCGCAAAACCCGATCAATCTAGAATCTGAACCGGGCAGTGAACTGAAACGACCGCATCGCCGCAGCCGAAGTGATCTGGCCCGCGGTGGGCGTGTTCAGGCTTGTACCCACACCCGAATATTGCACGGTATTGAAAACGTTGTTGGCCGTCGCGCGAATCTCCAGGCTCCGCGTTTCGCCAAATTGCGTGGTCTTGGCGAGCGACATATTGTTCGACACCGTCCCGGGCCCCCGAAGTGAGTTGCGCGAAACATCGCCGAAGGCGTTGCCAAAGGCGTCGGGCGTCGGCTGTGTAAACGCGGCCACATTAAACCAGCGGTCTTTGGTGCCGCCGCCAGCAGTGGGCGAGATACCGGGAACATAGTCAGGGCGCAGAGTTCCGGCCACGCCGCGAGAAACATCGGAGACTGCCGCTGGATAGTCCGGCGTCAAGGGTGCGCCTGTGGCAAAGTTGAACGTGCCCGAGATCGAAAACCCCTCGAGGATGTGCGCGCCGGCGCCGCTGGTCACCCATCGCTTGTCCTGCCCGAACGGAAGCTCATACAGATAGGTTCCGCTCACCTGGTGGCGGATGTCGAAGGAGGAGTTTCCTTCCTCCGCGAGGATGTCCTGCCAGTTTTGAACGTTGCTCGATGCGTCGTCGATGGAGTGCGAGTATTGGTAGTTCGCACCAAGTGCGATGCCGCCCGTGAGCCGCTTGTTCACGCGCACGGTTCCCGCGTTGAACCGCGAAAACGCTGCTGACTGGTCGTAGATGAACGTTGCGTAGGGAAGCCCGGTGACAGGGTTGTAGTTTGTGTCAGGGCTGCTCAGGTTGCGGCGCGGCGTACTCTTCACATCGAGCCTTGAGCCCATCGATCCGTTGTACCCGACGTTGAGTACGATGCCCCAGGGCAGCGTCTTCTGCACATCGAGGTTGTAGGCCTGAATAAGCGGGAGCTCATAGTGCGGATTGACAGAATAACTGCCCAGCGTGGCCGAGGTCGGCGTTGTGGGGAATCCGTTGGCCAGCGTAAACTCACCCGCCTGCACAGCCTCGTTGGTTTGCTCGTTCACAAACGCTGGCTGCAGGACCATGGGCTGCAACGCGGTAGTCGAGGCGAAGCTGCCGTACTGGCCAACCGAGTAGTTCACGCCGTAGCCCGCCCGCACTACCATCTGTTTGAGCTTGGGAACGCGCCAGGCAAGGCCCAGGCGCGGCGCAAGCGCCAGGTGGAACGGATAAACGAGTGACGTCGGAAGCGCTCCGCCTGTGAACGGCGCCGTGCTGCCGGACTGAAATTCGGCCAGTTCGGTGAAGCCGCCCTCAGGGTTGGTGTCGATAACGGAGAGCCGGCCGTATTTCTCGGTATACGGCGAGAAGAACTCATAGCGCAGCCCATAATTGAGCGTAAGGCTGGGGCGCGCGCGCCAGTCGTCTGTGGCATAGAGGTCATAAACGTTGTCGCGCAGATAGCTCTTGGCTGTCGGCGCATCAATGTTCGTCTCCTGGGGAAGCCCGAGCAGAAAATCGGCCAGCGCCGAGCCTGTTGTTGGGTCAAGCGTCGCATCCTCGGTGAACTTGCCGCTGAAGGTAAAGCTGCCGGTCGAGTTGGATCCTCCGAGGAAGTTGCGATGCACCCGGCGATAGTCGCCACCGAAGCGCAGATTGTGCTTGCCGTGAATCCAGCTGAGGGTTTCGCTCATGGAGACCGTCTGCGAAAGCGAAAACGCCGGCTGGAGTTCGCTCAGCCCCTGAATGGGTCCAAGAGAGACACTCGGCACTCCATAGTTGGTAGGAAGCTCGTTCAGTGGGCCGTCAGGCCCGAGAACGCCAAGGGTCGTAGCAATATCCGTAATGTTCGTGAAGAAGTTGGTTGTCTGGCTCGTAGTTTGATTCCAGTTGGCGTTGAGGATGTTGGTGAACTTCTTGTAGCCCACCGTGTAGCCCGCCTGGAAGCTGTTTGAGTTGCTCGAGTGCTTTCCGCCAAGCTGAGGAAAGATGTTCACATTGTCAGCCGCTGTCCCGCCCCAGTTGTAGTTGAAATTGATGCTCTGCCTGAGTCCCTGGTTCTGGTTCCTGCCGCCGCCTCCGCCGCCGCGTCCACCTCCGCCGCCACGACCCCCACCCGTGAGCGTGGCGTTCTTGCCCAGAGTCCTCAGGTAGCGAACCCCGACTTGGGTGGAGTTTGTCTGCGCGGTCGTAAGTTCGTGGTAGTTATATCCGCTCGAGTTCGAGTTGGCGGCGAGATTGGGCTCAGGAAAGTACTGAAGCAGAGCCGTCGCCTGAGAAGCGATCCTTGTTCCCGGAATCGCATTTGCAACGCCGTTCGACGCAAACTGCTGCCCCGTCGATGGATCGTAAATCGTGGGCAGCCCTGCGGCGGAAAAATCTCCGCCCCGTTCCGCATCTGTGGGAACGATCGCGTACTCATCGATCGGACTCGAACTGCGCGTTCCCGAGAGCGTCAGGAACAAAGTATCCTTCCCGCTCGGCTTGGTCAGATGCGGAATGTACGGCGCGCTCATGAACGTGATGCCGAATCGGTTGGTCCCCGAAGCTGGCTGCTCCTGCTGCTGGCCGTTCAGCGCAAAAGGCTCCGCATTGAGCGCGGAGTTGCTGCCGATCCAGAAGATGGCCCCATGTGGTTGGCCGGGATTGAATCCTCTGAAATTGCCTCGACCCCCGCCAAAACCTCCGCCGCCGAATCCACCTCCAAAGCCACCACCGCCGCCAAAACCTCCGTTGCCGAATCCCCCACCGCCCCCTCCGCCAAAAAGCCCGCCTGCAGCTTGCGGCAGTGTGCCATTCGCACGAGCCGTCTCCATCAGATCGCGAATCCGGTCCACATCCACACCAGCAAGCGGGCTCACCTGTCCTGTCTGCCCGCTAAAGGCGACGGAGTCTCCGCCAAAGTCGGCATTCGAGGCCACCGAGGGAAGCGCCGCTCCTGCAGCGCCGCCTGTACCCTGCTGGTTTTCTGTATCGCCGCTCATCGCATTCACCAGGCTGAGTGTCTGCGCGCCGTTTGCAGCAAGCTGTCGAATGACGTCGGCGGCAGCGCCGGTCGCCTCACCTGCTGTTCCCTGCTGTCGGGCCTCCTGCGCTTGTTGCTGCGCCTGCTGCGCGGCGGCGCGCGAGGCAAGCATCAGTGAGAATGTCACTGTCTGGTCGTGGCTGCTCGTCGCGTTGAACACAGCTTCCTGCGAGCCGGGTGCAAATGCGGCGAACTGGGTCCGGACAACATAGCGGCCATTCTGCGGAATGCTCAGCATCCACGCGCCGTTGATGTCAGTTGTTGTGGAGTAGCGTTTGCCGGTCAGTGTGTTTTGCGCTGTCACGGTAACGCCGGGGAGTGCGGTGGTCCCGCTCTTGACTACGCCACGAAGCTTGCCGCCTGTTACCGCTTGGTCCGCTGAACTTTGGGAGGCCGGCGATGCTGCATTCTGAGAGGTTGGAGTCGCGGGACTCTGTGGATCGGCCGCTGCGGGGCCTTGCGCACCAGCACCGCTCGACGGTGTGCCAGCCGACGAAGCAGACTGCGCGCCCGCGAGCGAGCTGCACACCACTATCCCAGCCGCAATTAACCAGCTCGCCGTCCGCCTCATTCCCTCTCCACCGCCCTTGGCACTCGTATTGAGTCAGACGGGCCAGCCGCTGCGAAGGTTTACCAGGGCGACCGCTCCGAGCCAGATCGTACACTTAGGCATGGACGCCCAACCGGCTCCCGCAAGGGCCATTCATCTGGAAGAAATCACAGCCGATACCGCTGCAAAAACTCTGTTCGCCGCGCGGGAGCTGCTGCTTGAGTATGGGCGATTTGTTATTGCGCACCCTGAATCGGCAGGCTTCTGTTACGGAACACTCGAGCAGGAGGCAGCGCGTTTGCCCTTCTCCTATATCGAAAAACAGGGCGGCTGCCTGGTGGCTCGTGTGGACGATGAACCTGCAGGATTTGTCGCCTGGCGCGCGGTTCCTGCTGGCGTCGCGACGGACGCGTGGGAGCTCAAGCGTCTCTGGGTTCGCCCGCTGGCGCGCGGCCTGAACCTGGGCCGGACTCTGACTCAGGATGTCATAGACCGCGCCAAAAAGGCACGCCGCAAGGCTATTTACTTAGACACCGCGCCCGCCGTCATGGGAACCGCCCACCGGTTGTATCTTTCCATGGGCTTCGAACCTTGCCCTTGCTACAACGACAACCCTGTGAAAGAGCTGGCCTGGATGGTCAAGCACCTTTGATCGCGAGACGCACGGATTTTAGATCCGGTGATTTTCACGTGTATTTGATTGGAGGCTCCGCACACGTCGAATCGCGAGGTTCTCACTTGCATTCCTGCGCCGGGCGTGTTAACTATTAAGCCAATAATCTTTTGATTGCTGCCAAGTGAGTAACCCCCTTGGCCGGCAGACGGAAAGCGATCCCATGAAAATCGGAACAACAATTCGCGCCCACAGGCTGCAGAAGGGTCTGTCTCAGGGAGACATCGAAAAGAAGACGGGTCTTTTGCGCTGCTACCTGTCCCGGGTTGAGAACGGCCACACGGTGCCCTCGCTCGACACGTTGTCGAAGATTGCCACTGCCCTTGACCTGCCCATCGCCCAGTTCTTTGCCGATGACTCGCTGAACCACCAGTTCAACACCCAGAAGCTCAACGATGAGGAGTTGCGATTCCTCACGCAAATTCGCCGCTACTCGTCGAACCTGAACGAGAGCGACCGGAAGCTACTAATGGCAATGGTCAAGAAGTTTGCCGCGACCGCAGTTCGCTAGTCAGCCCTTTACCCCGCAAACTTCGTCAAGAAAAACCCGAACAACACCAGAATCCCAACCACCATGGCGATGGCCACTCGCAGGCGGAAGTTAAACAGCCTGCGCGGCGAGCCCAGCCGCGGGACCAGCGGCAAAGCAAAAAGCAAGCCGCAACTGAAACCGCCCACGTGGGCCATGTTGTCGATGTTCAGTCCAGAGTGCAGAGCCAGGTTGCCAACGCTGATCGAAACACCAATCACCAGGTTGATGGCCGCGAAGTAGATCACTGACCGTCGCAGCTTCTTGAGTTCGATGGGCGGCACCGGCAAGCGATCCGACTTCAACAGCACAATCAGTGCGCCGGCGATGCCGAAGACGGCTCCCGAAGCGCCTGCTCCGGCCGGGAAGGCGGCCAGATCGTGCGAGTTGACCCAATCCGAGTTCCACCAAAACCAGTTGACCCCTGTCGAAAGCAGATTTCCCGCCGCGCCGGTAAGGATGTAGACCGCAAGAACCCTATCGAGCCGATGAGAGGCTCGGCCAGCAGTCCGAGATTCCACAGGCACCACATGTTGGTGGCAAGGTGGAGAAAGCCCACGTGGACGAACATGGCTGTTACGATGCGCGACCACTCGCCAGCTACAAGGACGTTTCCTGCATTGTCTGCCCCGAAGTGCATGAGCTGATCCACGGTTGGGCTCATCGGGCTTACGCCGCGAGAAACCATCCACAGAAATACGCCGCAGTTGATCGCAACCAGCAAATACGTGGCGGGTGCTGCGAGCCATCTCGACCGCGATTGACGGACAGGAGGCGCATCCATGGTCGCGCCCGATGGAGGCAGGACCTCTGGCAGCGCGAGGTCATCGTCATCGACCGTTCCAGACGAACGAGACGGCGGTGCGGGAGATGGGGGGGATAACTTCCCATGTGATAACAGTAAAGCATTTCCCCAAACTCGGTAAGTTAGCCGCAATTAGGCCAGGTCCTTCTTGGAATTTAACCGACTTTTCCACCTGCAGGCCTTCGCGAGGCCGCGTTGTACTCTGGAAAGGGTTGATTGCGCGCATCGCAAACGCATCGCGTTGCGATGCGGCAAGCCCCATAAGGAGCTGTCTTCGTGAGCGATCGCCTCACTGCCGTGAAACCCATCCGTCGAGCCTTACTCAGCGTTACGGACAAGACCGGACTGGTTGAGTTTGCCCGCGTGCTGGCGAGCTTTGGCGTCGAACTCGTCTCCACTGGCGGCACCGCTGCGGCGCTTCGTGCAGCCGGCCTTTCGGTCAAGGACATCAGTGAGCTGACCGGCTTTCCGGAGATGCTCGACGGCCGCGTCAAGACTCTGCACCCTCTGGTTCATGGCGGCCTGCTCTACATCCGCGGCAACGCCGAGCATGAGGCGGCGGTGGCAGCACACTCAATCCAGCCCATCGACATGGTGGTGGTTAACCTCTACGCCTTTGAAAAGACCGCGGCTCAGCCCGGCGTGGCTTTTGGCCATCTGATCGAAAACATCGACATCGGCGGGCCTTCCATGGTCCGCTCCGCGGCGAAAAACTTCGAAGACGTCGCCATCGTCACCCGCGTTTCGGACTATCCAGATCTGATCAAGGAAATGAAGAGCGCCAACGGCGCCGCGTTATCGCGCGAAACGCGCTGGCGGCTTGCGCGCCAGGCCTTTGCCACAACTGCGGCTTACGACACCGCGATCGCCAATACCCTGGATGCAATCGAGCAAGCACCGCTGCCCGCCGAACCGGCTTCGCCCAGCGTCGAAAAGTTGCCTTCCACCCTCCGCATCAACCTGCCGCTGGCCCAATCCCTGCGCTACGGCGAAAACCCGCATCAGCGCGCGGCCCTCTACGCGGATGGCTCGGGCCTGGGCATCGCCGGGGCGCGGCAATTGCAGGGCAAAGAGCTGAGCTTCAACAACCTTGTCGATCTGGACGCCTGCTGGGAACTGGCGCAGGAGTTTGACGAGCCGGCAGTAGTCATCGTCAAGCACACCAACCCCTGCGGTGCGGCAACCGGCGCGTCGGTGCTTCGAGGCCTACCAGAAGGCGCTGGCTGCCGATCCCGTCTCCGCATTTGGCGGCGTGATCGGCATCAATCGGCCGGTGGACGCCGCGACTGCGGAAGAAATCGCCAAGCTCTTTGTCGAAGCCATCGCCGCGCCAGCCTTCACTGAGGAGGCCCTGCAGCGCTTTGCCGCAAAGAAAAACCTTCGCCTTGTCGAGGTCCATGCGGCTCCGTGCAGGCCCGTTGTCAAGCATGTCTCCGGCGGGCTCCTGCTGCAGGACGCCGACACTGCGCGTATGAACCAGACCGAACTGAAGATCGTCACCTGGCGTCCGCCTACCGCAGAAGAGCTGCGCAGCCTGCTCTTTGCCTGGCGCGTCTGCAAGCACGTCAAGTCCAACGCAATCGTCTACGCCAAAGACGGTCAGACCCTCGGCGTCGGCGCCGGGCAGATGAGCCGCGTGGATGCCGCGAAGTTTGGTGCAATGAAGGCTGTTCTGCCGCTCAAGGGCTGCGTCGCCGCCTCCGACGCCTTCTTCCCCTTCCCCGATGGCCTTGAGGCCGTTGCGGCGGCTGGCGCCACTGCCGTGATCCAGCCCGGCGGCAGCGTCAAGGACCAGGAAGTCATCGCCACCGCCGACGCTCTGCGGCGTCGCCATGGTCTTCACCGGCATCCGCCACTTCCGGCATTGAGGACAGCGGCGCAAACGACGAACGAACCTCCTGCTGAAGTCTTTTGGCCAGCCTGCACACCGGCTGGCTGCGCAAGAGATTGGGCCTCGCATTAGCTGGGCAGATCTCGCGGACTGCGCTCATCATGGCGCGCAGAACCCGGGGCTGCTCATTAGCAAAGAATTCCTTATGCCTTACGTCCAAACTTGGGGCAATTGCACGGTGGGGTTCGCGCGATTCTCAGAAAAACTCGCCACCCCGCCTTCTTTTGCGACGAATCGCAGGTAAAATCGTCTTTAATAGCAGGCAGCGACTCTCAGTTCGACTGTCTTGGCTGCCAAACAGCAAACCGGGCCGGTTTTTTCTCTAAACTCGGCTGATGTGGCAGGGAAATCTCTGAATAATGATGAAACTAAAACTCTCTTTGAATCTCCCCTGGCTGCCCGCATTCGCCTCCGCAGTGCTCCTTTCGGCGGCTTTGCCCACTCACGCGCAAACGAGCACGGCGAGCGTGCCTCCCGCGGTTTGGCCGCAGGCTGCCGCAGCTGAACCGGCGACACCCGCTCCTGACCGTGCCACAGCGTATTTCCATGTTGGTCTGGCGAACATTTACGAAAGCGAGGCCGGCGAGACCGGCAACACGGAAGACGCACGCCTCGCTGTCGAAGAATACAAATCCGCGATCAACGCGGACCCGGCCTCGCCCCAGCTCAACGACGGGTTGGCCGAACTCTACTTCAGGATCGGCCGCATGCGTGAGGCCGAGGCGACGGCTCGCGGCTTGCTCAAGAGCTCGCCCGACGATGTTGACGCGCACAAGCTGCTGGGCAGGATCTACCTCCGCCAGTTGAGCGACGGCTCGAATGCCGTTTCCTCTTCGTCCCCCTCCGGCAACGTCCTCGACCTGGCCATCGCCGAGTTTGAAAAGATCGTTTCGCTTCAGCCGCGGAGCGTTGAAGACCGCATGGTTCTTGGCCAGCTCTACACCGTCAAGCACGATTCAAAGAAGGCCGAAGACCAGTTCAAGACGGCGCAGGCCATCGAGCCCGAATCGGAGGAAGTGGTCCTCAACCTGGCCCGCCTGTACGCGGAGAGCAACGATCTGGATCATGCCATCAAGGTGATCGAAGCGGTTCCGGTTACGGATCGGACTCCGAAGATGGAGTTCGCGCTGGGCGCGGCTTATGACCAGCTGAAGCGCCCCAAGGACGCCATTGCCGCTTATCAGCGCGCAGCCGATCTTGACCCCTCTGACGCCCATACCATCGACGCGCTCGGGCAGGCTCTGCTCAACGACAACCAGCTCGACGAAGCGCTCAAGCAGTTCAAGATGCTGTCCGATGCCGATCCCGAGGACACAAGCGCGCTGGTGCACATCGCAGAGATTCAGCGCCGGCAGGGAAAGTATGAGGATGCGCTCGCAACAATCCGAAAGGCGCGCAAACAGGATCCAACTTTGCTGGAAGCCGGCTTCAACGAAGGATTGATCCTTGACGTGCTGGGGCGCTTCGACGAAGCCACCCAGACCTACGAGAAGATGGTGGAGGTCACCTCGCACGCCAACGGCGCCTATACGCCGCGAAGAGAAGAGCAACCGCGGCTTTTTTCCTGGAGAAGCTGGGCGCAATCCTTCATCGAGCAGAACAAGACCGACCAGGCAGTCGCCGCCTACCAGAAGATGATCGACATGGGCGGGGAACAGGCGGTCCGCGGCTATGAACTCGATGTAGAGGCCTACGGCGAGGCCAAGATGTTCGACAAAGCCGCCGAGGTCGCACACAAAGCCGCCGATGCCAATCCCAAGGACCCGGATATGAAGATGATGCTCGCCGGGGCTTTGGTCGAGCAGGGCAAGATCGACGAAGGCATGGCGATGGTCAAGGCCATGCTCGACAACACTGACAAGGACCGCGCCGTCTGGATGCGCCTGGGCCAGTTCAATATTCAGCTGCACCGCTGGAAGGACGCCGACGACGCCCTGAACAAGGCTGAGCCGCTGACGACCAAGAAAGACGATCGCACCTACCTGCTCTTTATGAGAGGCGAATTGGCCGAGCGCCAGAAGCACTACGAGCCCGCCGAGCAGTTCTTCCGCCAGGTGCTGGACCTGGATCCCGATAACCCATGACCCTCAACTACCTGGGGTACATGCTCGCCGACAAGGGAGAAAAGGGTGTTCGGCTGCCGGAGGCGCTCAAGCTCATCAAGCAAGGCCGTCGAACTGGAACCGATGAACGGGGCCTACCTCGATTCACTCGGCTGGGTCTACTTCAAGCTCGGCCAATATGAGCTGGCCGAAGAGAATCTGCGCCAGGCCGTCCAGCGCGACCAGACCGACCCGACCGTCCACGACCACCTCGGCGATCTCTACGAAAAGACCGGGCGCATCCGCCTGGCTGCCGCGCAGTGGGAGATGTCGCTAGCCGAATACGCAAAGTCGGCCGCAGCTGACGTGGAACCCACCGATGTGGCCAAGGTCCAGCACAAGCTGGAAACCGCGCGCGTCAGGCTTGCCAAGCAGGACAGTGCTGTCGGCCAGCCAAAGCCTGAATAAACCTGGGCCCCGAAAGAAACCGGTGCTACTCCGCTCCGACGCCGTGGATGATTCCATCATCCACGGCGTCAGTCTTTGCGCTGCAAAGAACCGGCGTGCGCGCCTGAGCTGCCCGTCGCTCGTGGACCTTCATCGTCCGCGTCAATCAAAGTTGGATCGCCTCGACCGCCTCGCCTACTTCGTATCCTGCGCAGCCGACGCGATATAGAGGTCGACGTTGCTCTTGTCCACCAACTCGGTGCCGGTGTCGACAAACACCGGATACGGCGAAAACCCATCGGCGCTATAGTCCTTGGCGAGATTCGCCGGAGGATCATGGAAGACCTCATCCAGTGCCTTCAGGCCCACATAGGCCATGGTGTACGGTTTCTGCACGATCGTTGCGTCGATGGTCCCGGCCTTGATTCCGTCCAGCGTGTCCTGATTGATGTCCCAGGCCACCAGGACGCGGTCGGTTTCATTGCTGCGTTTTATCGCGTCCGCAACCAACTTGCCGGAGGCAGAATCCAGACACACAAATGCATTGATCTTCTTCGGCCCGCTCAGCGCCATCAGCTCCTGCGTCTTGTCAAAGGCGATCCTCGGGTCGCCGCGGACATCAACCACCTCGGCAATCTTGATGTCGGGGCGGCTCTCGAAGACATCCTTGAATCCCTTCAGCCGTTCCTCGGTATTGGGCTGGCCGGTGAGCGTGAAGAAGACCACATTGCCCTTTCCGCCCAGCTTCTGAATCACACGGCGTCCGCCCAGTTGCCCCGCCTGCAGATTGTTGGTTCCAATGAAGTAGAGCCGGCGGCTCCCCGCGGCGTCCGAGTCCATTGTGATCACTGGAATGCCCGCATTTACGGCGGCGTCAATGCCGGGTTGCAACACAGAGGCGTCCGACACCGAGATCAGGATGCCTGCCGGCTTGGCCGCGACGGCTTTCTGCAGCTCCGCAAGTTCAGCCTGCGGGTCGTAACCGTCGGGCCCCGCCACTTTGGCCGTCACCTTGTACTGCACGGCGGCCTGCTTGAATCCGGCTGCGGCAGCCTGCCAATAAGGAAGTGCCGAGTTAGCGGAGATCAGGTAATACACCTCTTTGTCCGAGTGCCGTGCGCCGCAGCCCGCGAGGAACGCAGCAGCCACCGTAAGAACTCCCAACGCGATTCGCCGATTCGTCTTCATGTCTGCTTTCACTCCTGTGGTGGATGTGCCCAAGAAACGGGACCTTGACCCAAGGCGGGATTTGGAAGCAAGGCTGAATTTCGTAGTGTCGGCCCGCACCCCGCAAATTCCGGCAGGATGGTACTCCCAGCCGATCGCCGTTGTCCACCACTTGCTCTCGCAAGCACGGTACACCTGCCGGTTGCCGCGGCGTGTGACCGGACGCACGCAGCCCGTCCGCATTCAAGCAGCGGCGGCCCCTTCTGCGGTATAACCAGACCAGAAACCTGCGCATGGCTGACCCGCACCCCATCTCGATTGCACGTTTGCCTGGCGGGATCGCCGTTCGGGGCACGGCGGACGACCCGCTCACGTGCCGCGCTTACCTGCAGCCTCCCCACCCCTATCGCACCCCCTTTGCTCGCGACGCCGC
Organism: uncultured Acidobacteriaceae bacterium; assembly: GCA_963783065.1. Taxonomy (GTDB): domain Bacteria; phylum Acidobacteriota; class Terriglobia; order Terriglobales; family Acidobacteriaceae; genus Telmatobacter. Next base: position 61,875 of record CAWAMG010000002.1, read on the forward strand.
GCGCATCCTTCACTCGCGCGCATTTCGACGGCTGGCCGGCAAGACCCAGGTCTTTACTCATCTGCCCGAGGCTTCGCAGTCCGACCACTTCCGCAGCCGTCTCACACACACGCTTGAGGTCTCGCAGATTGCCCGCACTGCTGCTGCTGCGCTTGGCCTCAACACTGAGTTGGCCGAGGCGCTGGCCCTGGTGCACGATATCGGCCACCCGCCCTTTGGTCACGCCGGCGAGAAAGCTCTCGATCAAAGTCTTCAAGCGCATGGGCTCGCCTTCGATCACAATCTGCACGCGCTGCGCATCGTCACCTGGTTTGAAGAGCGCTACGCCGCCATGCGCGGCCTCAACCTCACCCTCGCTGTGCGCGAGGGCATCGTGAAGCACTCGCGCGACTACTCGCCGGACGACCATCCCGAACTCGCCGAGTACTTCCTCGACCGCTTTCCTCCGCTCGAAGCGCAGATGATCGATCTGGCCGACGAAATCGCTTACCTGACAGCCGATCTCGACGACGGCATCGACTCCGGCATTCTCACGCTCGACGAGGTCCGCGATGGGGTTCCGCTCTTCCGGCGTTTTCACGATGCGGTGGTCGGACTTGTATCCCGCCGCATCGAACAAAATTGCGGTCAATGAGACGCTGCGGCGGGTTCTGAATGCGATGGTCACCGACATGCTCGACGAGATGCGCGCGCAGGTGCGGCAGTCTCGGCGCTGAAACGCTCGAGGACATTCGCAGCGCCCCGTCGCGGATCGCTCTGCTTCAGCCCGGCCATGGAAGCCGACCGCGCCAGGCCAAGCAGTTTCTCTACAGCCGGCTTTACAACTCACCCGGCATGGAGAAGACTCACGAGCACGCCGAGCGGGTTGTCCGGGAGCTCTTTGCCGCGCTCATGGCCGACCCCACGCATCTGCCCGCCGATCACCAGGAGCAGATCGCCACCGAGGGCCTGGCGCGCACCGTCACCGATTACATCGCCGGCATGACCGACAGTTTTATTCAGCAGCTTTGGCTGCGTTTTGCCACAGGCTGATGCGGTTCGCCGCCCGCTGATTGCCGGGTAGAGGAGACACCATGCGCCGCCAGTACCATTTCCGCGACTCTCCGCAGGGACTCCGCGCCTGGAGCATCCAACGCCTTGTCGAGTTGTCGCGAGGTTTGGTTCCGCAACAGGTGCAGCTTTCGGCGATTGGCGAACTCGACGAGCCCTTCTGGAATGGCGGCGAATGAGCATCCAATCACCTGCCGCGAGATCGCAGGTCACGCCCGTCTTATTGCAGAATGTGACCTGCGCTTTCCCATCATCTTGTCGAGCGATGGCCGTGTAATGGATGGAATGCACCGCGTTTGCAAAGCTCTCAATCTTGGAATGGAAGCCATTCAAGCGGTGCGCTTCACGCAAGATCCGGAACCGGACTACATCGGGGTCCACCCCGACCGCCTGCCGTACGAGGTGTAGGCGTCAGTTTCACCGTTATCAATGCGCTTTCTGGTGACCACCGTGCTCTCCGCCGTGCCCTTGCGGATGTTCCGGCTTCGCTGCGCCCTCATGTCCGTGGCCTCCGCCGCCGCCTGCAGCATGTTGTCCTTTAGGGCCGGCCGGCGCATCGGGGTGCGCTCCGCCCGGTCCATCGGCGTGCGCTCCCGCATGAGCACCTGCCGGAGGCTTCGCCTTTTCCGGCTTAGCTGGCGAGTCGGGCTTATACGACGCGGAGAAATCTCTCCACACCGTCTCGGCAAAGTTCTCTGCATACCCGGCATATGCGTGCAGGCAGCGGATGCCGGCGATCAATCCTACCGGCAACGCTGCCCAGAGGAAGAATTCAATCTGCGCCCCCGCGGGCTTCCAGGTTCCAAGAAAATATCCCAACCCGGCCACGAAAAACAGCATGAATACCGAAACGCGCACGTAACTTGCCTTCTTGTTCTCCTCGAGCTTTTCGCGCGCCGCCTCATAGGCCTTCTGCTCTGCCTCAATCGCTTCTTGCTCCGCCTCATCGGCCGGATTCGCCTCAAGCTTGCCGGGCTGCGTCTTAACGGCCGGAAGAACCTTTGCCTCAAAGTAGATCGTGAACCCGGTCGCAATCAAAGCCCCGGCGATCGAAGCCATCAGCACCAGCCAAACTCCCAGTGGCATCCCCTGAACCGCCCAATGGAACGACAACCCCCAGCCCACCAGGTAGGCGCAGCCCACAAAGAACGCACAGCCAAATCCCCGCATCATCGCATAGAGCCCCTCGAACTGCTCCACATAGCCGGTCGTTTTGTTTTCGAGCAGGTAGGTCCTCGCCTCAAAGAAGGCGGACCTCCGGTTCGCCATCGCGTCCTTATCGTCAAATATCTTCACGCCGAATGCGGAACTGATCTGCTCGCCCAGATTCGTCTTGAATTTCTCGCCAAAGACTTGGTTGTCCATGTCGATGATCAGGCTGGAGCGCTCACGCAGATTCCCCTTCGAATCGCGCACCTTGGAAGGCACCACTACCTCCGCGAACATCTGCAGAAGCTGCCCTGCGATGTAAGCGAGAACCAGCAAGAGGAGTGTGGTCGAAATCTCGCTGGAGGGAAGGCTGCTTGTCGCCAGGCCAAACGGAAGCCAGAAGATCGCGACCAGCAGCGTTCCGGGCAATACGAATCCATAGATGTCGTAGAAGTTGAAGCGATCGATCATGTACTCACGCTCCTTTTCGACTTGACCGCCGCTCGGGCGGACTGGCTCTCAATGTCGCGGACAATGGCGCCCAGTGTGGTTTCCGCGTCGCTGGCCCGCGGCACCAGCACGGATGCCACGCGCTGGTGGCCGCCGCCTCCATAATGCCGGAAGATTTCGCCGAGGGGAACACTTTTAAAACGCATCCACGGATTGCGCATGGCGGTGATCTTCGCCCCGGAGCCGCTGTGGGTGACACCAACCGAGTAGCGCGCGCGAGGATAGGCAAGATAAGGCGCGTAGCGGCTGACCATCGTATCGTCGCCCCGATCGGGAATCTGGAAGACAACAATGCCGTTGCCCTCGATGTGCGAAGCCGCCTTGAAGAGTCTCTGGCCATGCTGTATCGCCTTGCGCGCCGGGGTCGACCGCTCGCGAACCATCGCCGACCGTGCAACTTCAGCGAGAGGCGTTTCCCGCAGACTTTCCACCAGGAAGCGGCAGTACTCGGCGGACGAGTCCTTCATCATACTTTGGTTGATGCGAAGCGCCGGAGCATCGCCCAGCACGGCCTCCTCGACCGAACGATAGCGCGCAGCGTCAATGCGGTGCGCCCAGCCGACCAGTTCGCGAAAGTGCGGCTCACGCAGCAGCCGGTAGGCCCTGCGCCAGACAACTTCAGCGCACGATGGCGCGTTCGGGTCATAAAGTTGATCGGGCGATTTGTGCTCCTCGAATTCCTTCTTCAGCGCATCGGATGTGAATGTGGTCTGATGATGGTCGGCCCAGAAGATCGCTTTGGGATGGTAGAGAAAATCCACCACAACCGCATTTGGCAGAAGTTTGGATTTTGCCCAGGTAGATTGGCGATCGTAGTTGACCGGAACGATCTCGCCGGTCGTCCAGCCACGCTTCCTTTCGAGGTATTCGCTCGCCAGGACTGCGGACACAACTCCATCGAAGCAGGGAAAGTGTAGATACAGCGCGATCGACTCTGCCATAGCAAAAACCTGACGCTACGATAGCACTTCGATGCGCAAATCATCGGAATCCGCTAGGCAAACTAACGCCAACTGCGTAGGCCGATCAGATTCGCTAACAAGTCGCCCTACTTCACAGGAAGGAACTCAATTGACGCCAGGTCCGCAACGGACTTGAATTCGTAATCAGCCGTGACAAGTACGTGATCGGCTGAGTCCATCGCCAAATCAAGCGCGAACGCGTCTGCGTATGGAATCTTGCGATCGACCTTCACGTCCCCGGCTCGCACCGCCCGATCCCCGCTGGCGGAGACGATCTCGGCTTCGCTTGGCAAAACGACGCTAAGCACGCCTTGCTCCCTCGATGCGCCAAACCGGCTGCGCAGATTTCCGGCAACCTCGCCCCACTGCACGGCCGAAATCCAGACCTTGGCTTTCCCGGCGACACACGCCTTTAGAATTGCTTCCACGCGATCCGCACCGGCTTCGTCGTCGATGTAGCGAATGAGAGCAGAGGAGTCAAGCACGTATGTCGTCATGGGCCGGCTTTACCAGCCTTCTTCTCTGAGCTCCCGCTCGCGCTCAAGCCGCCGCTCCACCAGCAGCAAGTCGGTGCCCGATGGCCCGCCCGCCGTGCAGCCCCTGATCTCTTCGATCTGCCTCAGCTTGGACGCAACAGTCTCCGGTTCCAGGACCAGGCGGGAGCCTTCGGTCAAAAACGCGACTCGCGTCCCGGCTTCGATGCCGAAAGATTCCCGGATCGGCGCGGGAACAACAACCTGTCCCTTGCTGCTCATTTTGGCGTAATACTTCTTCATGTCTTACATCATAACCCAAGTAAGATTTGATTCCACAGGTAAGAATTGTTCCACGGGTAAGAATAAACGATCGGAAGGTCTGACCTTACCTCAATTGAGCAAACCCTAACTGCATGTATCCTGTTCTTGAACGTGAGGCACCCATGACTGCACTCGGTGAAGCAACGCGCACATCCCTGCCCACCCGCCGAGGTTTTCTCGGCGCAACCGCGGCAACGGTAACCGCCAGCCTTTGCGCTTCGCTCGCGGTGGCTCCGCCCGCACAGGCTGCCGACGCTACGGGCCTCGACATCATCGGTCCTAAGCCGGGCTATTCGCCCCAGGTCGGCACACTGGTCTCAATGCTCACCTGGATGCGCGATGCAAATGGCATTCTGTCCGCGACCAAGGGGTTGTCTCAAGCTGACCTCGATTTCCTATTCGACGCCAATGCCAACTCCATCGGCGCGCTCATGCTGCACCTTGCAGCAACAGAAACCTACTATGGGCTGCATACGTTTCAAGGGCTCAAGTGGGGCAGTTGGCCTCAGGAGATCAAGCAGAAGTGGGATCCGGCCATGGAACTGGGCGACGCCGGCCGCAAGACCATCAAGGGACACGACCGAGATTATTACGTCAACATCCTCCGCGAGGTGCGCGAGAAGTCCCTCGCCGAATTCGCCAAGCGGGACGACGCATGGCTGCTCGCCGTCGACAAGGACTGGCCCTGGGGCCCTACCAACAACTACTGCAAGTGGTTCCACGTCTGCGAGCATGAGGCCCACCACACCGGCCAGATCGCCATGCTGCGCAAGCGTCTGCCAGGAGCCAAGCCCGACGCCTCGTAGCGGTCGATCCGAATAGGACGAGCAGAACCTTTGACCGTCCAGCTTTTCCCCTACTGCACTTTGCCCTGGGGCCGCAGCCTGCGCAGGTCCAGCGCGCACTCCACGGCGTTTTGCGCGTGCAGCCGCAGATTGTCCGAGGCCGCCCACAGCCAGATGCGCGAGGCCTCGTTGGGATTGCGGCCTCCCTTTTCCGGCCGCAGCCGCACCAGCACGTCGTTCTGCCCCGTGGCGGCAAGGTTCGAGGGCGAATCCGTGTCCTCAAGAACCAGGTCGACGTGCTCGCCGCTCAGCGCGTCCTCGATCAGAGAGATCTCCACCAGCCGGTCGAACTCAACAGCAATCGAAAATGTGAGCCCGTGAAAAACCGGCGCCTGGATCACCTGCAGGGCCAGTGCCGGCCAGCGTCCGGCCCCCAGCGCTTCGTAATGGCGGCGAATGCGGGCCTCCAGGTTACTCAGGCTGGCAACCGCGTTCTCGCCCAGTCCGCTCAGCAGGTTGTAGGCCACCTGCGCGTCAAACACCGGTCGAGGCAGCCCCTGGAAGCTGAGCAGGTTCACCGTCTGCTGGTGGAGCTCATCCATGGCGGCCCGTGCCGAACTCGCTCGCCGGCACCAGCACGGTGGCTGCCGCGGTTCGAACCGCCGCGGAGAGTTGCAGCCGCTCCAGCAGCAGGGCAATCGTCACGGCGCTCGGGTGCGCTGGAACAATTGCCGGGGTGAACAGGTCAGGATTGGCCGTCGAACCAAGCCACGGCGCCCGCACCAGCACGCCATTCTCCTGGTCGAGCGCGCCGGAAAGATCGAGCACCGTCGAGCCTGCGCGCAGCGCCTCGCGCCAGTGCCTGCGCGTCAGCTCTTCAGTGCCGCAAAAGAAGGTGAAGTCCACGTGCTCGAACGAGTCGGCCGTAATGGCCTGGACAAAGGTCACTTCGTCGCCCACCTGGTCCAACTTGCCGTGGGCCTGGTCCGCGTCGAGCAGAACAAAGTTGGCCGTCGCAAGCGCCGACTCGGCGAGCGCGTCCTTCAGTTCGCGGCCCAGCAGCGTGGAGGCTCCGGCAATGGCAATCTTGTACACAGGATTCCTTGTTGTCAGATTGTGAAACTACAACAGTTTTGCGGATTCGGCTTCAACGCCGTGGGCATCGGCAACGGGCCGCCCCTCTGCGCCTGCGCCGCGACCAACCGTAGGCCGCCCGCGCCCAGATGCCCGAGAACATGTACGTGATTCCGATGCCGAAGAAAACCACATTGGAGTACCGGACCATGACGTAAAACACGATCGCCAGCACAAACAGCAACTGAAATGGATGGGCGCGGGAGAAGTTGATCTCCTTGCCCGACCAGAAGCGCCACGTGCTCACCATCAGGAACCCGCACAGCCCCACCAGCGCAAGCCAGAGGAGCGCAACCCACCAGTTCGGAACTGGAATGCCTCCGACAAAGTGGACCGTCGAAGCCACCAGCCCCGCCGCCGCAGGAATCGGCATCCCGACAAAGTATTTCCGGCCCGGACGCCCCGGGTTGCGCGGCTGCGCGTCGTGGCTGATGTTGAAGCGCGCCAGCCGCGAAACACCGCCAATCAAGAACAGAAAGCAGATGAAGCCGCCGGCCTGGTGCAGGTGCTCGAGGAGTTGCGGATTTCCGGTAATCGGGCAGGAAGTGGAAGCCCCAGATCAGCGCCAGCAGCGCGGGCGCCACGCCAAACGTGATGGCATCGGCCAGCGAATCCAGCTCCTTGCCGAAGTCGCTGGCCGTGTTGGTCATGCGCGCGATGCGCCCGTCGAGCGCGTCGAACGGAATGGCGAAGATGATGGCGATGGCCGCCCAGTCCAGATGCGTTGGCGCGTCGCCGCTGATCGCCTTGATGGTCTCGGTGATGGAAAAGAACCCGGCCGCGATGTTGCCGCAGGTAAACAGCGAAGGCAGCAGGAACATGCCGCGGCGCAGCCGGGCCTGTGCACGCGCTTTGGCCAGCTCTGGGTCGCGCCCGTTCACTGGCCAGCTCCATCAGGCATCGCAGCCAGAACGCTTGCCCCGCCTTTGACGCGCTGGCCCACCTTCACGCGGAGTTCGGCAGTCGGGGCAGAACCACATCCACCCGCGAGCCGAACTTGATGAGCCCGACGCGCTGCCCGCGCTCCACCTGCGCGCCTTCGGCGAAGTTGAAGACGATGCGCCGCGCCATGCAGCCCGGCGATCTGCTTGAAGGTCACTTCGAACCCCTCGCCGCGCACCGTCACCACGTTTTGCTCGTTGCGCTCGGCGGAGGCGGGATTCATGGCGTTCAGATAATGTCCCTTCTGGTAGCGGACACGGGTGATCACCCCGCCGATCGGCGAGCGATTCACATGAACATCGAAGACACTGAGGAAGATGCTGATCCGCTGGCGGGGACCGTCTGGGGTGTTGATGGCAACCGTTTCGGTGACAAGGCCGTCGCCGGGGGAGACAATCAGCCCCGCTCCCGCAGGGATGGCACGTTCAGGATCGCGGAAAAACCAGAGGAAAAAGGCCGCCAGGAGCACGGGGGCGACGCTCCAAGTCCAGCCTCCCGTGAGCCAGAAAGTCGCCGCAGCGACCGCCAGAAGACTGACACCGTAGATGTAACCGTCACGAACCATGGTTCCCAACGATTATACGGTGATTCCAAAGCGGAACCAGGGTAACTCTGGCTTAGCGACAATCACGTGCGGTCGCCGCTCCCTCTAGGTCGCGTCGACTTGAATGCCCCGGATTCGGGATACATCTACTCTGGTTCCGCTGTCACTGCTGGCCATCTGCTGCTTTTCATACCTTGGCGCACACCATGAGCAAGGCGGTCCGGGATGGCCCGGCTCGAGCGATGGTTGCGCCTAAATCGAACTGATTTTGCGCCTTAAGCCGTGCAAGGCAGACGGCGCTCCAAGGCAAAAATCAGGTCCTTGGCATGGAGTTTCAGCTTTTTCAGGCGAACTTCTTCGAGCTGTTCGTCGTCGGAGAGGTAGGGCTTTTGAAGCAAATCTTCCAGCCGCTGAGCGTAGCGATGGTGTTCGGCATGCAGGCGATCTATCTCTTCGCTCAGCGTTGGATCCTGTACTTCGTCCATCAAGCACCTCCGTAGGTAACAGAACATTTACATATAGCTCCATCGGTGGACACCCGGCAAGAGAGAAAACGCGCCAAATTACCTTAGGGCTGTGGATTTCACGAATGGACCGAATTCCAAGTGACGGGAATCACCATTCAGCCGGAATTTGGTCCGCCAAGGTCAATATCCATCAGCACTGCATCCTCAACGGGATCAGCGTAGTAGCCAATGCGTCTGCCCGCCTCCTTGAAGCCGTGCCGCCGATAGAACGCGAGAGCCGGCCGGTTGGAGGCGCGCACCTCGAGATTGATCCGGGTCACCCGATGTTCCCTCAGGGCGGCGAACAACTGGCTCAAGATTTGCCCCGCAACGCCGCGCCGTTGCGCCGCGGCAACCACAGCAATCGACTCGAGCTCGGCCTCGCCGGCCACCAGGCTTGCGACCACGAACCCGACAACCAGCCCGGACGAAAGTCGGGATTCCGGCGTCTCCGACTCCGCCGAATTCAATTTGTGGGCTTCGGCAACCAGCGCAATCCGACGAGGCTCTGAATTGGGATTCAGGGCAGCCTCGTAGGCGGCAGCCGGCCAACGGGGAGCATCGGGCAGGCTATTGGCAATCTCCGCGACGCGCGGTATGTCCTCGACCTGCATCGGGCGGATGAGACAGTCAGCATGGCTCGTCATCCGCGCTGCGCCTCAGTGACCTCGCCGAAGATCTCCGCGTCGGAGCGGCGCAGATAGTTCCCGTCGAGTAGGGCGAGATCAACGAACGCGCCCTCGGCCAATCTGGAAGCAGCCAGGCGCAACGCATCTGCCGCTGTTGGCGGCACTGCGTGCAGCAGCTCAGTGGAGGGCCATGCCGATTTCAGGAGCGCCGCAGCTGCCTCATCGCACGTGGCCGCCTGCACTGGAGCCGGCGAAATTGTCTTGAGTTCCGAAGCACCGGCCAGGATCTCGACTGGTCCGGCCGCGACCCCTCTTGCTACGCGGCGGCCTATTCGCAGGAAAACCTCCGCACGATGCGCATCGAGTGCTGCAGCCTCAACGCCAGCCTTCGCCGCCAGGACTTCGAGCCGCGAGACAGCGACAACTGGAATCCGCGAAACCTCGGCCAGGCCCTTCACCGCGCTCAGCCCCACGCGCACCCCGGTAAAGCTGCCTGGCCCGCTTACGGCCGCGATTGCGCCCACATCCGTCAGGCTCGCGCCCGCGGCGTTGAGGAGATCGCCCACCGCCGCAACCAGCGTAGAGGAATAGCTTCGGCCCTCGAGCTCGATCTCGCCGAGAATCTCCACTTCCCTTCCCGCGTCCGGAAGCGATTCGACTCCACCCCCGGCCAGTCGTCCCAGTGCCACCGATCCCGTTGGTCCACAGGTATCGATGGCCAATACCAGCATTCTTGAACCTGCCGTATCGCTCTGCGAACTTTCCATATCCCCTCAGCATGACACAGCCGATCTGGTGCTTCCAGCGCGGACGTTGGCCGGGGCGACGAGAGCTTGAAGGGTCGAAGGGAGCGCCGACACATTGAACGAGCGGAGGCGTGGCGAGGCGACAGAAATCAGGGTGAAAGGGTGGATTTTCCGACGATTCTCCGACGACTCCCGACAAAAAATGTGCGGTTTTTAACCGGGAATCATCAGGTTTCTTGGTTCTTGCGTTGGATGTAACTTGTTTATTTTCAACGAACTCTAACCTCGGCAAATTGCTAAGTTGTTTTTTATCAATGCCGGCTGGCGGAGCGCTTCTTGGGGTACAAGCTTTAGAGCGGGGGTTCAGGGTCCGGGGCGAAGAACCGAGGCGAAATGGACTTTTGGGCATTCACGATTCGATTGTGCGCCGGGGGACTTAAATAATGCGCAAAATCAGTGATCTGTGATTATTGGTAAGTGGACAGTCCATCAACTCACTGACTCGTCTCCGATTTTTGTGTGGCCAGGTTTCGATTTCTTCGCTATTATTGAATTAATGACGAGCCGCAGCTACCTCGGAGAGTTCGAACTCATGCTCCTCCTCGCAGTGGTTCATCTCGGCGACGATGCTTACGGTGTTCCCATCTCGCGAGAGCTTGAGGCGCATCGCGGCCGTGATGTCTCCCTGGGCAGCGTCTACGCAGCGCTTGAGCGTCTGGAAGCCAAGGGCCTTGTCGTCTCAACCCTCGGCAACCCAACCCCCGAGCGCGGCGGAAAAGCGAAGCGCTACTTTCGCATCACCAAAGAGGGTCTGCGGCAGGTGCATGAAACGCGCCGCGTCCTCACCGAGCTATGGCGAAAACTGCCGGAGTTGAACCCGGCAGATCGGATTCAAGAATTCGCAGCGTGGTGTCTAAGTTAGTGAGGGATTGTCGACGTTCACTTGAGGAGCGCGCATGAGACGCACAGAGCCGCCGGCCTTCGCCACATGGATGCTGGAGCATTGCGTTTCGGCGGACCATGCCGACGCGCTCGCCGGGGATTTGCTGGAAAACTTTCGCGCAGGGCGGTCTGACAGTTGGTTCTGGCAGCAAACACTCTCGGCGTGCGCAGTCTCATGGGCAGAGGGCCTTCGTGCGCGGATGCCGTTGCTGCTCTTCGCGCTCGTGTGGTCGATGTTGGCCCCGGCGTGGAAAACATTCGTTGACGGGCTTGATAACGCGCAGGGGTTCGACTTGCTTCTGTCATACTTCGGTCCTCTCTGGGTCATCGTTGCGCTTGCCGGTTGGCTGCTTCTCCATTCCATCTTTCTCTGGGCCGGAATCCTGGTTTTTTACGCCGCCCACACAAGTCTCGGAAGAGGCTTTCGACGCGCCAGGATTAGCCGCTCGTTCCTTCTGGCGCCCGTCGTCTTCGCGCCAGTTTATGGCGCAACGATGGTCTGGGGCGCCCTGTATTGGTATTCGTTTTTCGCGAACGCGAAGCTGGCCACCACACCCCTCGGCCAGATTGCCGATTTACGGATGCTGGCCGACGTAATACGCCTGCCTTTTTTCATCGCGCTCACTAGCGCTCTTTGGAATCTGGTTCCTCAGCCCGCGCGCGCATCGCAGGCACTCCTTGCCGGCTCGCAGCGGCCCGGTTCAGCCGCCCAGACAACTTCCGATACACTTTCCCCGCGCACCCTCCAACGCTTTTTCGCGTTTATGACCAGTGCGGGCCTCATCAATGCAATGATTGCGGCCTTCGCCCTGTGTCGCCTGCCGGCATCGTACACACCAACCTTGCAGTCCATTTTCGCGCGGGCAATTCTGTACGTGGCCGTTGGTGCGGTTGCCGGCGTGATCGGAACCTATCTCTACTGGTACAGCCCGGCAAACCCCTTCCGCAACGACCCTCCGCTGCCCTTCTCGCTCTTTGCTTTTGTTTGCGCGGCCGGCTGGGTGTGGGCGCCCTCCTTGGCGCTTTTTTATGAACAGATCTCAGGAGCAGCCGCGCTGGTGGCCGGAGCAGGAGCCTCGCTTCTCGCTATCGGGCTCCGGCAATCTACTTTTTCTCTCTTTGCGCCGGAGCCACGGGCCGTCTCTGTCGAGGGCCACGAGAAATTCGACATCTTCGCCGAGTCACTCCATCGGCAGCGCGGAGAAGCACACGGCTACGTCATCGCGATCAGCCTCACGGCGTCGATTTTCGCCCTCGCCACGCGTCAGAATCTCGCTGCCGCCGCTCTGCTCGCGACCAGCACTTTCCTGTTCGCATGGAAGGGGACGTTCGTTTCGCCCTTCCGACCCGTCCGTCCGTTTAGGCAATCGGCCGTACGGCTCGCGCTGGTTGCCGTTCCCGCCATCCTGGTCACGGTGTGGGCATTGCTCGACGGCGTTGCTCATCGCAACCGCGTTAAGGTCGCCGGGATCCCGCCTGAGGATCGCACACAGGCAGCACTTGTAGATCCCTCTCAGCGAACTCGGCAACAAGCCGCCTCGACGGGCGCCGGCGGCTACGAGAGCCTGATTCTCGGGCCTTTCCCGGAGAAGACGCAGATCGTCCCGCCCGTCCCTGCGCACCTTTCTTTCTTCGGCCCCGGAGCAACGCAGCCGCTGATCATTCGCTTTGACGGACCGTACTGGTATCTTCAGCCCCCGAACAATCGGCCTGGCCCCGCCGCGCACGAGGCGCACGGCACCCCGCTCAGCGCGGGGATCCGCTCCATCAACGAGCTTCCCCTCGTCATGGCCGCCCATCAGCCCCTTGGAACGTCGATCCCGATCGCCCGCTGCCGCGAGATTCAGGTCGAAATCGAAAACCGCGACGATCACCTCGGCTCCATCCAAATGGCCGTCCTGCTTTCCGATTCATCGACAGGCGGGAATTCAGAACTTTACCTCGGCCAACAGCCAATCCCGTCTAAGCAGCTGGAACTCACTTCGATCGATTCAGCGCCCCTCGTGAAGCCTGCACCTGCCTTTGAGACCCTTGAGTTTACGATCCCTCCCACCGCAAAAATCCGCAAATTCAACGAGATTACTGTCATGCTGCTTTCAGACGAATCCCGCGCCCTGGTTGGGCCCAAGATCGCAATCCGGCAGTTTCAGTTATTTCCGCGCTAGCATGGCGGAAGCTCAGCTCGATCGCCGCGGCTCGAAAGGCTGATATCAGACAACTGGTTCAATAACTCAATTATTCTTCATCCGCCTTAAACGTATCTTAAGGTTCGCGGCTGCGTTCTATCATGCGTCTAAAGTTCTAAGTGCAGGTTAAGTTCGATCTTCGTATTTTTCTTTCGACTCTTAAGGCCTGCTTCATCCGCCAGTTGTTTACTTCACTTATCGCCCCATGAAACGCCAACCCGGGGCACTGGAGGAGATAACTATGAAGAAAGCACTTCTACTCGCATCTACGCTCGTCCTGGTTTCGACGCCTGCCTTCGCGGGCAACAGGAACCCATCCGTTAACATCCCCGAACAGGTCGAAGTCGGCTCCACGCTGATCCCGGCGGGCAACTACAGCCTCTCCATAACCGGTGCGGGACCTGAGGTTCAGGTCGCACTCAACCAGGGCAAGAAGACTGTCGCAAGCTTCACCGCAAAAGAAATCCAGGCCAAGGGCTTAAGCAGCATTTCGGCAGAGACCTCCGGAAAGGTCCCCGTTCTGCAGTCGATTCAGCTCCACGACTTCAGTCTGGTGCTTGAGGACGCGCCGCGCGCCGGTCAATAGCGCCGGCCTGCCAGCCTCTGGGCCTCCATCCGCGCGGCGAAGACGAAGCGGCCTCTCCTGGCTTGCCTCATCTCCGCCGCGCTCTTTTTCTCCTCGCCTCTCAGGCGCTCCGCATCTCCAATTCCAGCCCTTCCACCAGCCGCTTCAGGCCTCATCCGTTACTCTGTTCAAAGCGCCTTCTGAGCCAACTTTACTGCTCCCCCGGGCATGGCTCCGGCGCAATTGAGCCTCTGGTAAGACCAGCCCCAGGAAAGAATGGAGACAGCCCCGCTTGGCCGCTGCCGCTACACTCTCGTTCCACGACACCTGGCGGCCTCGCGCCAATCCGTGGGTCATTGCTATCACCGTGACCCTGGCCACCTTCATGGAGGCCCTGGACACCTCGATTGCCAACGTGGCCATGCCCCACATCGGCGGTTCGCTCTCGGCCAGCCGCGATGAAGCGACCTGGGTGCTGACCAGCTATCTGGTTGCCAACGCCGTGGTCCTGCCCATCAGCGGATGGATCGCCAACCGCATCGGCCGCAAGCGCTTTTACATGACCTGCGTCTTCCTCTTCACGATGGCCTCGCTGCTGTGCGGCCTCGCGCCCACCCTCGGCATGCTGGTCTTCTTCCGCGTGCTGCAAGGCGCGGCCGGCGGCGGCCTGCAGCCCAGCGAGCAGTCGATCCTGGCCGACACCTTTTCGCCGCAAAAGCGCAGCATGGCCTTCGCCGTTTACGGCATGGCGGTGGTGCTGGCGCCGGTGCTTGGCCCCACCGTCGGCGGATGGATCGTCGACAACTACAGTTGGCGCTGGATCTTTTTCATCAACATTCCGGTCGGCATTCTTTCGCTTCTATCTGACCAACCGCGTGGTCGAGGACCCGCCCTATCTGGCCGAAATTCGCAAGCGCAGCGAGGGCATCGACTACTGGGGCCTGGGCCTGCTGGTGGTCACCATCGGCGCACTGCAGACCATGCTCGACAAGGGCCAGGAAGACGACTGGTTCAGCTCCCGCTTCATCATCACCTGCTGTGTCGTCTCCGCCATCGGGCTGGTGGTCTTCATCTGCCGGCAGCTCAACGTCGAGCATCCCATCCTCGACCTGCGCCTGTTCGCGCAGCGCAACGTGGGCACGACGATGTTCGTGATGTTCATGGTGGGCGTCTCGCTCTATTCGTCGTACCGTGCTGATTCCGCAGTTTCTGCAGGAGATCATGGGCTACTCCGCCGAGCAGGCCGGCATGGCCGTCTCTTCCGGCGGCATCGCGCTCATGTTTCTGTTTCCCGTGGCCGGCTTCCTTGCGCCCAAATTCGATCCCCGCTGGCTGGTTGCCATTGGATTCACCATCACCACCTTCGGCCTTTACCGCATGACGCAACGTGAGCCTCAATATCCCTTTCCATATGGCGGTCAGCTGGCGCGTGGTGATTGCGCTGGGGCTGCCGTTCCTGTTCATCCCCATCAATACGCTCTGCTACGCGGGCATTCCCCAGGAGAAGTACAACGAGGTGAGCGGCATGTCCGCGCTGATGCGCAATCTGGGCGGCAGCGTCGGCATCAGCTTTGTGACCACGCTGCTGGCCCGCCTGACGCAGAAGCACCTGGCCATGCTCGCCGCGCAACACGGTCAGCGGCAACGGCCCGTTTGAGGCTACTGCGCACGGGCCTGACCGGGGCGTGGATGCGAACGCGGCTGCGCCATGCCCGACGCCACGCAGCGCGCAGGCGCGCAGATCTACGGCATGGCCCAGATCCAGGCCCGGTTGCTGTCGTATGTGGATGTCATCTGGATCATGGTCGGGCTTACGGCGATCCTGATCCCGCTGCCGTTCCTGATGCGCCGGCCGAAAGAAGGCTGCACCGGCGCCGATGGGGCATTGAGGGATGAGCTAATTCTTCTCGCGCTGGTGCTGGCGTACCAGTTCTGTCAATGACATATCTGAGTCTTTCGCGAACCGTAGCCAGCTTGGCGTTGCTCCGCCAATCACGCAAGAAATCTTCTCCGTACTCTTCCCGCAGAGTGCGGACAAGCGTGTCTCCCCGCTTCTCTTCGACTCGCCCGTTTTTATCGCGGTGACGGCCGTTCAATCCGGTTCCCATCGTCTTCTCCTCTATTTTGTCGAGCAACCCGCCACGTGTTCATTTACGCTTGCGCGTTGTATCAACTAGCTTCAGCTTCCGTCTTTGCTTGTATAGGGCCGCCATCCATTTCTCTGACCCATAGACGCCTTGAAGCAGCGCTGGAACGTAGTGCGCGACATCGAGAAGCGGCCAGAGAAGGCCCGTGCCGGCGCCGAGCATTTGGATCCGGCTAAGCTCCTTCACTTGAGCTCCGGCAAGCCCCTGAATCAACTGGCAGGGAATACTACTCGTCACGCCGTCGTCGAGAACCAGTCGAAGCCTGTCTGACGCCTTCGAGTAGGCGGCCTTCACGACCCTTCGATCATATTTCGCATACTTGTGCGCGCGCTCAAGTGCTGCATCGATCTCAGCATCGGTGGTTACAGCTCTTATAACCTCAGGCATGTGCTTCCTCCCACAACTCCATCAGATCGTCGAAGTGCGCAGTGGCCACATTGAGCACGTGCCGCACATGATTCCTCTTTGCATCAGCCGGCTGGATGGCGTCCCAACGTTCGGCGATGCGCACACGTCCATCTTCGCCCAATTCGAGGATGACAACAAACCCTTGGTATCGGCTATGAACGTGCGGAGGATCGTGATCTTCCGGGTACACACGGAAAGTGACTCGATCGAATCGGTACGAGCCCACGCCACCAGAATACTCCCAAAGCCGGTCAGATTCCACCTACACCGCGGCCAGCGCCTGCTCCAGATCCGCGACCAGGTCATCCTTGTCTTCGATCCCGCACGAGAGCCGTACCAGGCCCTGGGTGATGCCTAGAGTTTCGCGCTCTGCGTCGCTCAGCGCCGCGTGGGTGGTGGTGGCCGAGTGCGACGCGAGCGATTCGACGCCGCCCAGCGACTCGGCCGAGAGAAACAGCTTGATTGCCGCCAGGAATCTGCCCGCTGCTTCGCGCGTGCCGAGGTCGAAGCTCAGCATTGAGCCGAATCCCTTCTGCTGGCGCACGGCAAGGTCGTGCTGCGGATGGCTCTTGAGGCCGGGATATGCAAGGCGTTTTACCTTCGGCTGAGTCGCAAGGAACTCCGCCACGGCGCGCCCGTTTTCTTCGTGCGCCTTCATGCGCACGGCGAGAGTCTTGATGCCGCGCAGGACGAGGATAGCACTCGAATGGCGACAGGATGCCGCCTGCCGCTTTCTGCACCAGCCAGAAAGCGATCCTTGTGTTCGGGTTTGGTGCCGATGAGCGCGCCGCCGAGGCCGTCGGAGTGGCCGTTGAAGAACTTCGTTGTCGAGTGCATCACGATGTCCGCGCCCAGCGCGATAGGGCTCTGCAGCACCGGCGACAGGAACGTGTTGTCCACGCTGACTTCGACGCCGCTGCGATGAGCGATCTTGCAGATCGCGGCAATGTCGGTGAGCACCATGAGCGGATTGGTCGGCGTCTCAATGTGCATCAGGCGCGTGTTCGGCTTGATGGCGGCTTCGACGGCGGCCAGGTTGCCCGTGTCAACATACTCGATCTCGATGCCGTAGTGCTGGATGATCTGGTTGAACAGCCGCGCCGTTCCGCCATAAACGTTGCGGGAGCAGATGAGATGGTCGCCGGCCTTGAGCGTGGCGACGAGCGCGTAGATGGCGGCCATGCCGCTTGAGAAGGCGTGCCCGCTGGTCCCGCCTTCGAGGACGGCCAGCGCTTCTTCAAGGCGATCACGCGTGGGGTTGCCTGCGCGCGAGTAGTCCCAGCCCTTGTCGGTGCCGATGCCGGTGAGCTCAAACGTGGAGGAGAGATAAAGCGGCACGTTGACAGCGCCCGTCTGCGGATCGGGGTGCTGGCCGGCGTGAACGACGAGGGTGGAGAGTTTTTGTGAGGGCATAAGTAAGCTGTTAGCTTCTGGCTCCTAGCCTCTAGCTTATCGTGGCGGCGCTTGGGGAGTTCAGTCGCCGAAGCGAAACCATCGTATTGGACCTTTCGAATTCACTTGGTCGGATTTCGGTTCTACGCCCCACCCTCAAAGATCTTCTTTGACAGATACCGCTCCGCGGAGTCGGGAATGATCACAGCGATCCGCTTGCCGGCGCCGAGTTCCTTCGCCAACTCGACAGCGGCGTACACCGCTGCTCCTGAACTTGACCCTGCAAGAAGGCCTTCTTCAGCGGCCAGCCGCTTGACCATCGCGAAGGCTTCTTCATCGTTGACCATCGAGACACGGTCGCAAACATCGCGATGAAATGTCTTCGGAATGAAGTGCACGCCGATGCCTTCGACCTTGTGCTGGCCGGGCGCGCCCCCCTGCAGGATGGAGCCTTGCGTCTCGACAGCAACGTTCACCACCGCTGGATTCTTCTCCTTCAGGAACCGCGCCACGCCCGAGAAGGTTCCGCCTGTTCCCACGCCGGCGACGAAGCCGTCGACACGGCCTTCCATCTGCTGCCATATTTCCACGGCCGTGGTGTCGTGGTGGAACTGCGGATTGGCCTGATTCTCAAACTGCATCGCCGTGAACGATCCCTCAATTTCCGCGCCGGCCGCCCGCGCGCGTCGAATTGCGCCGGCCATGCCCTCGTCCTCAGGCGTGCGAATCACTTCCGCGCCGAAACCGCGCATCAGGATGCACTTCTCCTCGGCGAATCCCTCAGGCACAAACAGCTTCACCTTGTAGCCGCGATTGACGCCGATCAGCGCCAGCCCGACTCCGGTATTGCCGGCCGTGGCTTCGACGATCGTCGACCCCGGATGCAGAAGGCCACACCGCTCCGCGTCGAGAATCATGCCCAATGCGGCGCGGTCTTTCACGCTTCCCCCGGGATTCAGAAACTCAAGTTTGGCAAAGACCAGGCCGGCAGTCGCTGGCACGACGCGCCTCAATTGAACCATGGGCGTTGAGCCAACGAGGTCAGTGATGTCGGAAGCTATGCGGAGTGCCGGGTTCATGAGGGTCGTAGCGGTCTTGGGGAGTGCCATCGCAACCAAGTCTAGCCCAAAGCAGCCAACTATTTCTTTTCCTCGACGGTGCCCTGTTTTGCTACGCGCACAACCGGGAAGTAGCCAGTGCGCGTTCGCACCGTCAGCTTGCCCTTTCCCTTTTCCGTAGCATCCACCTGAACGTGCCGGAAGCCCGGCTCAGTGGTCGGCTTGGAGGAGTGATAGCCCAACGTGTATTGGCTGCGAATGTCATGGGCCACCTCGGCGGCAATCTGGTCCACCTGGTCAATCGATTTGGGAAAGTACGCCACTCCGCCCGTCTCCGTCGACAGCAAATCCAGCGCACGCCGAGCATGCTTTACCTCGGCGCGGCTCATCTCATCGCCAAAGAGCAATCCAATTGAGTAGATAACCGGCCCGGAAAGGTTTTGCACTTTGTGGATTGTCGGCTCCAGGTCGAGAGTCGATGCGTTATCCTCGCCATCCGTGATCAGGATCAGCACCTGCTTGGGATGTTTTGCGTCGGCCACCAGCTTGTCAGCCGACGCCGCCACAGCGTCGTAGAGCGCAGTGCCGCCGCGCGACTCGGTTTTCCCAAGGCCATCTCGCAGCTTGTTCACGTTGGAGGTGAATTCCTGGTCGATGAACGCCTCGTCGGAGAAGTTCACCACGAACGCTTCGTCGTCGGGGTTCGACGCCTGGATCAGGTCGAGTGCGCTCTTGTTCACCGATGGCCGCTTGCGCGACATGGAGCCGGAGTTGTCGATCACCAGCGCAATCGATACCGGCAGGTCAGTGTGTTGAAAGCTGATGAGATTCTGCTTGACGCCGTCTTCGAAGACCTCAAAGTTGTCCCGCTTCAGGTCCTGCACCAGCCGGTTGCCGTCAAGGACCGAGCAGTTGAGCACCACCTCTTCGACGTCGGTGTGCAGAACGTAGCCTTCCCCCTGCTTGCGCATCGCCCCAGCAGCCGTTGAGGGGGGCTCAGCGTCGGGCGATCGCACTGGGTCGCGGTCGACCGCCGGCGGAGCCTGTTGGGATAGGGGGGCGCTGGGCGCTTGCTGGCTGAATGCGAGAGAAGCGAAGCCAACACAGAAAGCCGCAAAAAGAAGGGCGAAGGGTGCGTTATTGCGAGGGAGCATAGTAGCCGGTGCGAGCATGGACTGAGAGCGGAGGCGATCCTGCCGGACGATTGACCTTCACTTTAACATTACGCCACTTGCCATTGCGCGAAAGATCGCTGGGCGTGTAGGCGATGAGATATTGATTGCGCAGATCGGTGGAGATCTTTTCGGCGATGTCGCCCATCTCCGCAATGTCGTCCACGCGGAAGAGCCTTCCGCCTGTTTCCTCGCTCACCTCGTCGAGCAACTGCGGGCCCGCCCGCTCCTCGGGCGTGGGCGCATAGGGATCGAATATCCCGATCGAGTCGATTTCAACGTCTGCTTGACGCGCCTGCGCTAGCAATTCTCCCTCCGTATGGCGCGAGCGATTGTCGTCGCCGTCGCTGAGTATAAGCATGGCTTTGTGGCCTTGCCGCGCTTCTTTCATTTTGGCAATCCCAGAGTAAATCGCGTCCCGCAGCGCCGTTTTGCCCTCGTTTCGAACCGTGGCCAGGCTTGCCCGAATGTCTTCGGCAGAGCTTGTGAAATCCTGGATCAATTCCACCTGGTCGTTGAATCCGATCACGAAGAACTCGTCGGAAGGATTTGCTTGCTGAACGATCCGCCGAATTACCTGCACCATCGAATTCATCTTCGTCCGCATCGATGCGGAACGATCGAGAATGATCCCGATCGACATTGGCTCCTCTCGCGTGGCAATACTGGCAATCTCCTGCGGCCGGTCATTCTCGAAAATCTTAAAGTTATCTTTCCCAAGCCCGGGAATCGGCCGGTCGTTGCGATCGGTTACAAGGACCGGCAGGAATACTGTGCGAGGACCGGCCTGCGCGTCTGTCGACGGCGTAAGCGTCGTTTGCGCGCCAAGCGTGAGCGAGGCCAGGGCAAAAAGAGCCGCGAAGCGTGCGTTATTGCAAGGGCGCATAGTAACCGGTGCGGGCATGGACAGTGAGCGGTGGCAATCCCGCCGGGGGATTGACCTTCACCCTCACTTTACGCCACTTGCCGTCGCGGGTCAGATCCTTGGGCCGGTAGCCGATTACATATTGGTTGCGCAGCTCGGTGGAGATCTTCTCGGCGATATCGCCCATCTCCGTAATGTCGTCCACGCGGAAGAGCCGTCCGCCTGTCTCTTCGCTCAGATCGTCGAGCAATTGCGGGCCCGAGCGCTCCTCCGGCGTGGGAGCGGCCGGGTCGAAGATTCCGATCGAATAGATTTCAACGTCTGCTTCCCGCACCTGCGCTCGCAACTCCCCTTCCGTGTAGCGCGAGCGGTTGTCGCCGCCATCGCTTACCACCAGCAAAGCCTTGCGCTCGTGCCGCGCGTCCCTCATCTTGGTGAGCCCAAAGTAGATCGCGTCCAGCAGCGCGGTCCGATGGCCGCTGCGCACGGTGGCCAGCCTTGCCTGTATATCCTCCACAGAATTCGTGAAGTCCTCGATCAGCTCAGGCCGGTCGTTGAACCCGATCACAAAAAACTCGTCCTGCGGATTCGCCGTCTTGATGAACTGCAAGATCGATTCGCGCGCGCGGATGAGCTTGGACGACATCGAGCCGGAAAGGTCGAAGATGATCCCGATCGAGACCGGCGCGTCCTCACTGGCAAAGGTGCTGATCGTCTGCCCGTTGTTGTTCTCGTATACCTGGAAATCCGTCTGCTCAAGACCCGTTACAAGACGGTTCATAGGGTCGGTCACCGTTACCGGAACCAGGACCATGTCCACGTTCATCCGGATCCTGGAACCGGGATGAATCTTGAGCGCGTCAGTCCCGGTGGCTGCCGGGGCCTCAGCGCCTTTCGGTTCACTGGCGTTGGCTGGTGTTGAAGAGTTCGGCGGCGGAACATGGACCTTGTTGAGCTGGTCGTCCTGCGCCCTGGCCGCGCCCACGTAACACAGCGCCACTCCCAGGGCCCAAACTCCCGAGAGCAGTCTCCACCGGCTCGACCGGCTGGAGAAGAACCTGCGTTGCCGAGGAAGTCTCATCATTGAAGAATTCCCAGATTAGAACGCGAGTGTAGCACGCATGCGGTAATGCGTGTGTGACAGCAGCCATCCGGCGCCGTAACCTCTTCGCCTGCCGCAACGGAGCGCTCTTTCCGCTGCGATACAATCGAGCCTGGAAGCGCGTTCATCCCATCTCCTTTGCGACGGGAATCCCATGCGCCGATCTCTCGCTGAACTGCGGAGCTAATCCCGACTTATGGCTCGTATTTACCCCTTCCGCGCATGGCGCTACAACCCTTCTGCGGTTCGCCTTGACGATGTTGTCACACAGCCGTATGACAAAATTTCTCCTGCCATGCAGCAGGCCTATTACCAGCGCAGCCCATACAATCTGGTCCGCATCATTCTCGGGCTCCCTGAACTCTTCGACGCAGAGAGGGGCGAAAGCGTATACACGCGCGCCGCGCGAGATTTCAATGCATGGCGCGAACAAGGCATTCTCATGCAGGAAAAAGACCCCTGCATCTTCGCTTACTCGCAGCGGTTCAAAGTTCCCGGCACCGAGGACGTGAAGGAGCGCCGCGGCTTTATAGCGCTGGGAAAGCTCCACGACTACTCCGAGCAGGTCGTCTTCCGCCATGAGCAGACGCTCTCGAAGCCCAAAAGCGACCGGCTGAACCTGCTCAAGGCAACTCACGCGCACTTCGGCCAGATTTTCATGCTCTACTCCGATCCGGCCGGCAGCGTGGAAAAGATCTTGTACGAAGGCAATGGCACGGCCGATGCGGAGGTGACCGACGAGTACGGCGTCTTGCACCGATTGTGGCGGGTCGCCGATCCAGCCGTCATCAATCTGCTGACCACTGCAATGGCCGACAGAAAGCTGATCATCGCCGACGGCCATCATCGCTACGAGACGGCGCTCAATTATTCCAGGGAACATGGTGGGGAGCATGAAGCCAGGACTTCCTCCAGGGCCGAGCACAGCACCTCCGACCTGCTCCAGCCCGCTTACCCGGAAGCCGCGGTGATGATGACGTTTGTGAATATGGACTCCGATGGCCTGGTGATTCTGCCCACCCATCGGGTGGTCCACAGTCTGGGTGGTTTCGATCCCAGCGCTTTTCTCGCCAAGGCAGCGGAGTTCTTCACCATCGAGAAGCTCGCGGAGAGCGATGCAACCGGATACATGGGTGCTCTCGGCACGGAAAAGAGCCCAGCGTTTGTTGCCATGCTCCGCGATGGAGCTTACCTGCTCCGCGCCAAGGCGGAAACTTGTGCGCCTTTGCTGGCCGTTCTGCCGGAACGCCAGCGCCAGCTCGACTTGAGCTATCTGCACACGATCGTGCTCGACCGTCTGCTTGGACTCGACGCCGAGAAGGTCCGCGAACAGACCAACATCCGCTACCTGCGCGATGCGGGCGAGGCCGTGGAACTGGTGCGGCGCGGCGAGGCCAATGTCACGTTCCTCACCAACCCGGTCACCATGGAGCAGTTGCGGGAGGTAGCCTTTGCCGGCGACGTGATGCCGCAGAAGTCCACCGACTTCTTTCCCAAGCTGATGAGCGGGCTGACGATTTATTCACTGGACTAGATTGTTGGAATTGGAGAGATTGGGTGATGCCCTCAGAATCGAACGGCAACGAGCATACCTTAAACGCCTTGGCGGATGAGGTCACTCCGAGGTCTCCTTGGCGCGTAACTGAAGTCGAAGCGCTGCCGGACTTCCGGCTGCGGGTTGCGTTTGCCGACGGTCTGACGGGGACTGTTGAATTGTCTGGACTGGTTCATTCGTCGCGGGCCGGAGTGTTCGCCGCGCTTGCGGACCCAGCTCTGTTTGCCCAAGTCAAGCTCGATTACGGCGCCGTATCGTGGCCAGGGGAACTGGATCTTGCTCCCGACGCGATGCACGCAGCCAACAGCGAGCATGGCGTGTGGTCGCTGTAGACTATCGGGCCGGGTTTTCTGCATTTGCTGAAAGCGCACAGAATCAGCGTGTCCAAGGCCCCAGAGGTACGTTGTTTGTCCGATCGGCTCGCAATCCGGTCTCTCCGCTTCTTGGTCGCAGCGGCCATCCTTCTCGCTCCCGCCTGTCTGGCCGGCCAGCAACCCGCTCCGGTTCAGACTCAAACCCCGGCCCCCCCGCTCGCGCCCAAGCCGGCAAGCGCGCCGCCCGCGCCACGCTTTGTGGTGGTGTTGGACGCGGCCCATGGCGGCGACGACCCGGGCGGCAAATTCGGTGCCCTCACCGAAAAGGACCTGGCCCTCGCTCTCAGCGTGCGCCTGCGTTCGCTGCTCGTGGCACGCGGCATCGCCGTGGTCACCACCCGCGAATCCGATGCGACCGTTCTGCCGGAGCGGCGGACCGAGATTGCGAACCACGCCGCTGCGCAAGCCTGCCTCTCGCTCCACGCCACGCAAACCGGATCGGGCGTGCACATGTTCGTCTCGTCGCTGGCCCCGCAGAACCCGGCCCGCATTGCCGCGTGGAAGACCGCACAATCGGCATGGGTGACGCGCAGTCTCGCTCTCGAGGGCGTGCTCAACTCCGCGCTCCTGCAGGCGGGGATGAATGTGACCATGGGCCGCGCCGCCCTTCCCTCGCTCGACAGCATGACTTGTCCGGCCATCGCGGTCGAGTTTGCTCCTGAAATTGCTCCAAAAGGCGGCACGCCAGCGTCAGCGCTCGACGACCCGGCCTATCAGGCGCGGCTCGCCGAAGCACTGGCGGCGGGGTTGCTGGCCTGGCAGGCGGAGGTGCACCAGCCATGATCCGCCGCTTCCAGACCTGGCTCTTCATCCTGCTGCTGCTTGCGTCGGTGGCCATGGGAATCGTGCTGTGGCAATTGCTTGAGCGCGCCCACCAGCGCCTGCTCGCCGGTCAGGATTCGGCTCCAACTCCGGCGCCCGCGGTCTCGCCTGAGGAACGCGCTACGTTGATGGTGGCCAATGATACCGACAGCTCGATGCAACCTCAGGAGCTGACCCTGCCACTGCCCCAGGATATGGGCTCGCGCGCTCGCGTCATCCTGGGAAAGCTGATGGACCTCTATGCCCTTCCCGATGCCGCCCATCCGGTTCCAGGCGGGGCGGCGTCCATCGGGCAGGTCTTTCTGCTTCCCGCGATCGACCTGGCTGCATCCCCTGCAGGCGCCGTCGCGCGGCGCAATCCCGGATTGGCCGCATCCGCCATTG
Source organism: uncultured Acidobacteriaceae bacterium (assembly GCA_963783065.1). Taxonomy (GTDB): domain Bacteria; phylum Acidobacteriota; class Terriglobia; order Terriglobales; family Acidobacteriaceae; genus Telmatobacter. The sequence goes on from CAWAMG010000002.1 coordinate 86,601, forward strand.
CTGCCCCACACGGCTCTTCTCCGGCCCACTCAAACGGCGCTCAACGGACCGAAGCAACCGCTGCGCCGGACGGAGGTCCACAGTTGGCCGTCGTCAACCTGACCTCCGCATTCGTGGCCTCTCATCCTTCGGGCATTGAGCCCGAAACGCTGACCATGCTCTCCATTTGTGGAACACTTCATGCCAACCTGCCGCGCGTCACGCAGGTTCGTTTTCTGGTGGACGGCCAGCCCCGCGCCACTCTGGCCGGACACGCCGATCTGACCCGCACCTACCTGATTCAAGAGTGATCCAGGTATCCGAATTGCGCTGAGAGTAAGAAAGTGCCCTTGACGTTGGTACACTCAGAGCGCCTGCACCTGCCTGATTTCCGGCCGTATTCGAAGTCCCGGTAGACCATTGGAAAAATCGCTTTGGAGGCCGTTTCACGTGCAAGATAATCCGCGCGAACTCAAGGACTCGCAGGTCCAGCCGGGCGCCTTCTCGAGAAACCAGGCGATTGCCGGCTGCCTGCTCCTCGTTCTGATTGCGCTTGGTCTTCGCGTCGGCCTTGCTGAATCGATCACGACCGTCTTTCAGCCGGATGAGATCTTTCAGAGTCTTGAACCTGCGCACCGCCTGACCTACGGTTACGGGATAGTTACATGGGAATGGATCGTCGGCATGAGGTCCTGGGTCCTGCCTTTCTTTCTCGCCGCGGTCATGCGACTCACAGGGTGGATGGGAGCTGGATCCTCAGGCTATCGCTTCGGCGTCACCGTCGCTCTTTCTGTTCTATCGCTGACATCGGTCTGGTTTGCCTATGCATGGGCTCGCCGCGTGAGCGGCGTTCTGGCCGCATGGATCGCCGCGCTGGCCTGCGCGCTTCATTTCACTCTTGTGTATTTTTCGCCCAGGGCATTCAGTGAGGTAGTCGCCGCGCATGTGCTCTTGCCTGGCCTCTACTTTGGTTCGTTTGCTGAAGGAAAACATGAGAAGAGCCGCCTGTTCCTTGCCGGCGCGCTTTGCGGCCTGGCTGTCTGCCTGAGGCTCCAACTCGCTCCCGCAGTGCTCGTCGCCATCGTCTACTTCCTTTATCCGCGCTGGCGTCAGCGGTGCCTTCCTGTACTGGGCGGCTTCGTTTTGCCTGTGTTGCTATTCGGCCTGGTTGACAAGATCACCTGGTCCTATCCATGGCAGTCCTTTGTGGTGTACTTCGTCATGAATGTCGTGCGCGGGCGAGCCTCCACGTATGGCACCGACCCCTGGTACGCTTATGCGGAAGATCTGCTTCGGCTTCTAGGACCGTGGCTCCTGTTTATCTGGCACGGCGCGCGGCGAAGCCCTTTTCTGGCCGCGATCGTACTTATAATCGTCGTCTCGCACAGCTTCCTTGCCCACAAGGAAATCCGTTTCATCTACCCGGTGGTGCCCATCGCACTCACTCTGGCGTCGGTGGGTTTTGTTGAGCTGCTTTCGAAATCAAAACTCAAGTTTGTTCTCCGGCTTGGATCCCGCGCGATCTTCGCCACCAGTCTTGTTGTCATCCTCATCTCGTCGCTTTTCTCCCTCTATGCCATTCGCGGCAAAGTCAAATCCATGGGGGCAATGCGAGCGATGGCTGCGCTCAGCCGCGAAGAGAATGTCTGCGGAGTCGGGTTGTACAACGTTCCCTGGTGGAGCACTGGCGGTGAAACCTATCTGCATCACAACGTCCCGCTTCTTGAGCTTGATTCCCCGTCCCGGTTGGAAGCAGACTCCGGCGATGTCAATGTATTACTCGCCCCGGAAAACAGCCCTGGCTTGCCGGGCGCTTTCACGAAGACAGAATGCTGGAACCAAATCTGCGTGTTGAAGCGTCCCGGGGGCTGTGCTGTTGCGCCGGCGGCGGACGAGGTCAACACATACATGCGTCAGGAAGCGGTGGACGCGGAGTCAGCGCCGGATTCGAAGCATTAAACTGGTGTCTGCTCTTGCAACCGGGAAACATGGCTTTCGATTTTCCCGTTTTTCCGTTCCTCTCGGGCTCGAGCCAACGTCGCTCGCCCCTGGTCGCCGCGCGACATCGTAGCTGTTTCCATACGCCAGAATCCGCAGTATGATGAGAACGTGGATATGCGCAAGCCAATTTACATCACGGCGCCTAGGCCAACTCTTGAGGAATTGGAGAAGCACTTCCGTATCTCCAAGGCTAGCGAGAGAGCGTTGCAGGCACTTGTGGACGAGTTTAAGGCTCAGCTTTCTAATCAGGAAGAAGCATCTGTGAACTCGATCGAACCGGAAAAGAGGCGCAAGCGTGCCTCCGCTGCCTGATCCAAACGGCGTTTTCCTGAACATCCCTTACGACGAAGAATTTCGCAGCCTCTACATCGCTTACATCGTAGGACTTTTTCAACTAGATCTGGTACCACATCTCGCTTCCGAAATCCCGGGCGGGGACCGCAGATTGTGCAGGTTATCCAAGGCCCTTGCGGATTTCATCCGCCTGACCCGACCCGAGGTCTCAGAACCATGACCCCCACCATCGGCGTTTTCGATTCCGGCTTTGGCGGCCTTACGGTTCTGCGCGCGCTCATCCAGCGTTTGCCGGGAGCGCAGTTTGCCTTCATTGGCGACACCGCCCGGCTGCCCTATGGCTCCAAATCGCGACGGACCATCGCTCGGTATGCTGCCCAGAGCGCGCGGTTCCTCGTCGAAGAGCAGTCCGCCGACTTCCTCGTCATTGCGTGCAACACCGCCAGCGCGCTCGCCCTCGACGCAATTCAAGAGGCTGTGCCCCAGCCCGTGCTTGGCGTCATTGAGCCGGGGGCGACGGCCGCCCGCGCCGCCAGCCGGACCGGCGATGTGCTGGTGATCGCAACGGACGCTACCGTCCACAGCCATGCCTACGCCGCCGCCTGCAGTGCACCTGGCCTGCGCGTCCTTGAGAAGGCCTGTCCGCTGCTGGTTCCGCTTGTGGAAGAGGGCTGGACCGACCATCCTGTCACCGCCGAGGTCATCCGCATCTATCTTGACGAGCTCGACGCGGAGGCGGCGAGGCAGGGCATGCGCCCGGATACGTTGGTGCTCGGCTGCACCCACTACCCGCTGCTGCGTCCGCTCATTGAGGCGGCCGTTCCCTCCGGCATGAGGGTGATCGACTCGGCTGAGGCCGCCGCGGAGGCTGCTGTGAGGCAATTCGGCCAGAATCTCGGTGCCGGCCCTGCATGCTCGGTCCCCAACGGTGCTTCGGACCCCGTCGTCCGCTGCTTCGCGACCGATTCCGTCGAGAAATTCGAGCGGCTCGGCTCGCGCTTCCTCGGCCGCCCTGTCGGCGCAGTCGAGCTTGTGGACCTGGGCGGCTAGCGAGTCCTTTCCTGCTGATATTCTGTTATTTGGCCGCTGCTGCGTCCACCGCGCATGGGCCACGGAGGAAGAAAAGCAAGAATGATTAATCTGGCAGGGAAAACGGCCGTGGTCTTCGGGCTGGCCAACAAGCGATCTATCGCCTGGGGCGTCGCCCAGAAACTTCACGAGGCCGGAGCAACCCTGGCCATCTGTTACCAGAACGAACGGATGAAGGCCGAGGCGCAGGACCTGATCGCCGAGCTGACAGGCGCCAGCGGCTTCCAGTGCGACGTTTCTGTCGACGCGGAGATCGATAGCCTGTTCGAGGCGCTCAAAGAGAAGTACAGCAAGATCGACATCCTGGTCCACGCAGTGGCCTTCGCCCCCGCCTCAGAGCTGCGCGGCGAGTTCCTCGCGACCACACGCGAGGGTTTCCGCACCGCGATGGACGTAAGCGTCTACTCGCTCATCGCCGTTACTCGCGGCGCTGTGCCTCTGATGACCGACGGCGGCAGCATCATGACCATGACCTACTACGCCGCGGAAAAGGTCGTCCCCAACTACAACGTGATGGCAATCGCCAAGGCCGGCCTGGAATGCACGGTGCGCTACCTTGCGTGGAACCTCGGGCCGAAGAACATTCGCGTCAATGCCATCTCTGCCGGACCGATCAAGACGCTGGCCGCCCGCGGTGTCGGCGACCTGACGGAGATGATGCGCGCCCATGCCGCGCGCGCGCCCCTCGGCCGCAACGTCGATCAGCTCGAAGTGGGCGGCACGGCGGCCTACCTTGCGAGCAACCTGGCCAGTGCCGTTACCGGCGAGGTGATCTACGTCGATTGCGGCTACAACGTGATGGGCTTCTAGCCTTCACATTCTCGCATCAGGTTTCGTTTGCCACCGAAGGTCGATCACTTTGAACACGCCGGCAGACTTCAGTTCGTTGAAACTCCGTCGCATTCGATGGAGCGATGCCGCTGACTTCGATCGCCTTCAGCAGATTTACAAAGAAGCATTTCCTGGCAGCGAGCGGAAGGCACCCTCCCGCCTTGCCACCATGATCCAGCGCCCGGAATATATTTTTCTCGGCGCTTTGCTTGAAGGCTCCCTTGTTGGCTTCGTAATCATGATCGCGTTTAAGAACTCCGATGCCGGGCTGCTTGAGTATTTCGCAGTCGAGCACGAACTTCGGGGACAGGGTTTAGGACAGCTGATCTTCAACGCAGCCACACGTTTTAGCCAAATTGCGGACCGCTTTCTGCTTATTGAGGTTGAATCGGACAAACTGCCTTCGCCACACCAGCAGATCAGCGCACGGAGAAAGAACCTCTACCGGCGGCTCGGGTGCAAAGAGATCGAATGCCTCAACTACGTTATGCCACAAGTATCGGAAGCGGTGCCGCCACCGATGGATTTGATGGTTTACAAGAGTGCGCTGCCCGAATCAATCAAAAAGTCTGCGGTTGAGGACTGGCTGAAAGACTGCTATGTTCAGGTCTACGATCGGAGTGCAACGGACGAACCCATCGAAGCGATGCTGAAGAATCTTCCAGACAATCTGCAACTGATCTAACACGGAGGGTCCCGTGGATTTCCAACATTGGGCACATTGGTCTGATCTTGCAAATGTCGTCATCGCTATAGGGACCGTAGTGCTGGCCATTGGTCTCCCCTGGACTCTGTCGATTTCCAACCGTCAGGAGAGCTTATCTTATTACGCGACGCTTGATGCGACCTATTCCGATATTCAGAAGCAAATTGTTGAACATCCGCATCTGGTGATGCCTCATTCGACCGGAAAGACCAATGAGCAACTTGTCCAATACGATGCGTTCGCCTTCAACGTTTGGAATTTCATTGAGGCAATCTACGATTACAGCGAGAACAAGCCGGAACTGCTCAAGACCTGGGAATGCATCATCATTTACGAGGCCAACCTGCACGGCGAATGGTTCAAAAATCCGGAAAACCATCAACATAAGTTCAAGAGGGCGTTCTTTGACTTCATCAAGAAGAACGAACTTGTAACGGGGCTACCGGACTTTAAAGGGCACCACAGGGATCTAGTATTCTAGGCGGTCCGCTACGCTTTCAGCGTCACCGTAATCTCTTGCGCGTCGCCGCCAGCAGGCGTGATTGCAGTCCCCCTGGCCGATCTCTTCGGAATGATCTTGAACTTCCCTTCTCAACCCACCCGCAACGACGCGTGGTCGTTAACTGGAATGCTCTCCATCTCTACTATCGTGCTGAAGCCTTTCTAAGAAAAGCGATCACGTCCGCCCGCTCCTGCGGCTTCGCCACCAAAAAGTCCATGTTGTTGCCGGAGATGAACTGATCGGGATCGCTGAGCCACTTGTCGAGCGATTTGTCATCCCAAACAATCGCGGCCTGTTTAAGCGCGTCGGAGTACGCATAGCCTGCAGCCGTGCCTGATGTTCGGCCATAGACCCCTTGCAGCGTCGGTCCCTGTTTGTTCCGGTCGAGCGAATGGCAACCCGTGCAGCGCTTCTCAAAGAGCGCCTGTCCGCGCGTCGCATCGCCCGCTGCGGCAGCCGCCGAACCTGCCTGCGACGTCTGCAGCCCGTGCGCCCACGCGGCAACTGCGGCCAGGTCTGCGTCCGAGGTTCTCGCGTCAAAGTGGATTATCCGATACTGAAGCGGCGGCATGTCGTGCGATTTGACCTCCTGAACGATCTTGGCCGCATAGGTCTGCTGTTGGTCCGCCGAATAGCTCGCCCACTGCGAAAGATTCATCGCTTTCCGCGCTTCAACGATGTCTCGCTCCATCAACCACGAGATGGGTGCGAAGTGCCCATAGAACGGGGCGCGCGTCTGGCTCGAGTGGCAGTCGGCACACTTTTCCGCCAGAATCGCGTGGACCTCAGACGGCATTTGTTGATCGCCCACAACCCGCGGCCCGCCGCCATTCGCCGCGTACAGGCCCGCGTCTCCGAATGGATGAACGCGAGCCAGCACAAGTGAAGCTACCAGCGCGAGCGCGCAGCCGACCCCTGCGATCGCTCCCTTGTTCACGCCAAGTCCTCGAGCGAGGAGTCGACGATTGCAAGGTGGCTGTGACGGCCGATGTACCTGACCTCTGTAATACCAAGCACACTCTTCAGCTTGCCCGCCGGGACCACCATGGGCCCCGCGTGTGGCGCAGAACCCGGCGCGGGCTGCGGAAACGCCGTCGATGTCGCGGTGTGAAACGCGACGTTGCCCTCGACCTTTTGCACCACCTGGTGAATGTGCCCATTCAGCACCGTAACGGAACCGAAGCGCTTGAGCCAACCCAACGCCTCCTGAGCATCGGGCGTGCCCCAACCCCACTCCGGATACACCATCCACAGCGGAATATGCGCAAAGATCACGATGGGGGTCGAAGCCGAAAGCTGCGCGAGATCGGCCTTGAGCCATGCGAGCTGGTCGGCGCCAAGCTTGCCCATCGCATCAACCTGCTGGCAGTTGTTGAGCCCGATGAAGTGCACGCCCTTGTGCGTAAAGCTGTACCAGCCTTTGCCCTTTGTGCCTTTGCCGAAGCGTTCCAGGTACTGCGCACCATCGTCGGTCGCGATATCGTGTTCGCCTGGGACGTAGAATGTTTCGCCGGCCTTCACGGCCTTGATCATCTGCTGCGCGGTGTCGAATTCGCCGGGCTTCGACGAGTGCGTAATGTCGCCCGTGTGCAGCAGCAAATCGGGTTTTCCGGGGAATGCATTGATCTTGTCGAGGGCGATTTTCAGCGTGGCCGTTACGTCCTGGTTGGCCGGCTTGTTGAAGCCGATGTGGCTGTCGCTGATCTGCACGAAGCTGAATCCGCCATGGGAAGAGGGCGCTTGCCCGCCGCTCGGCGTCGCGGCAAACAGTCTTGACGTCGGCACGCCGCCGGCCATCGTCCAGAGCAGGCCTGTCCCGGCCCAGGCCATGCAGCTTAGAAAATTGCGCCGGTCGATTCCATCGTTTCGGGGTCCAGCGTCTGCGGAACCTTCATTGGTGGCTCCGATGTTGGCGGCAGAGCTGTTGTTTTCTGAGATGGTTGCATGGCCCGATGCCACCGGCGCCTGCGCAGGCAAATGATTTTGCGTTTTCTCCATGGGTTGATCCCTCCACCTAAGCAAACTGGACATCGCGAGATTTATTCCCGGAGATTCGGGAATAATTTCGCCGTCCGCGGGTTCTCATCTGTGGGGAGCAATTGGAGGAGCCTGAGGCAATTTGAGCCTGGACCAATCGGACAGAGGTATAGTTCTTTTCAGATGACGTTGCTGCCCTGGAAGCGAACGGCCCCGCCCGGCCCTCAAACGCCCACGTTTGAGGATCTAGCGATGCCTCTCGTTCCGTCGCTCTACAATCTGGCCTTCTGGCTCTCGCGCAACTCCGCCGACGCTGAAGATCTCGTGCAGGAGACCATTCTTAAAGCGCTTCGTGGCTTCGCGGCGTTTGAGCCGGGCAGCAACTTCAAGGCGTGGATTTTTCGGATCCTGCGCAATTCTTATCTGACCTCTGTCACGGGACTCGCAGCGACGCGCACGGTCGCGCTTGAAACTGAATTGGGTGTTGAAGGCGGAGCGGTCTATCCCGAAGGCGCGATTGATCGCTTGACGCCGGAGATGAATCTGCTGCTGTTGAGCGATCGAGCGGCGCTGCAGGCCGCAATGGAAAAGCTGCCCGCGCCTCTGCTCGAGGTGATTCTGCTCTGCGATGTTGAAGAGATGAAGTACAAGGAGATCGCCACGATTCTCGAGCTTCCCATCGGTACCGTGATGTCGCGGATTGCGCGCGGCCGTGCGGCGCTGCGCAGTCTGCTTGAGCCACCATCGGCATCTGTGAAGGAGAGCCGCTCATGAGCGAACACATTTCTTCGCTGCAACTGAACGCGCTCGTCGACGGAGAGTTGACGCGCGATGAAATTGCACTTGTGAAGCAGCATCTGGATGAGTGTGCGCGCTGCACTTCGCAAGCGCTGGCGCAGAGCCTGCTCAAGGCCGCAACGAAGAAGGCCGGCCTTCGCTACGCGCCGACTGGGGCTCTCGAAGACCGCATGGCCGCGATCGTCAAACAGCATTCGTCATCCAGTCAACGCGCAGGTCAATCTGATGGAGGCCGCTTGGGGCTCGGGCTTGCTGCCGCCGCCGTCATGCTGCTGGCCGTCAGCATTGCGGGCACGGCATTTTGGGGCCGGCATCCATCCGAGCCTGCAATTGCCTCAGCCAATCGCGCCGCACTTGAGACGGAGATGATCGATCAGCACATCGCCACGCTTGCCGCGAATTCACCGCCCGAAGTGATCTCGTCTGACAGGCACACCGTGAAGCCATGGTTCCAGGGCAAGCTGCCCTTCAGCTTCAATCTGCCCGAGAACTTGCCGGCCGATACAAAGCTTGAAGGGGCCGACCTTACTTACATTCACGGCCAGCCCGCGGCTCAGCTGCTTTACTCCATCGGTAAACATCGAGTCTCTGTGTTCGTCACGCAAAGGACCGATTCGAAAGTGGTGATTGGACCGCCCAGCGACCACGCGGGCTTTCACGTGGCCGGCTTCAACACACGTGACCTCGATGCAATTGCTGTCAGCGACGTGGACCCGGGCCGTCTATCCGGGTTGGTTGGCCTGATTTTTCAGGCGCAGAACGGCGTTGTGCACCCGTGAGGCATGCGTTCATCGTGCGTTCCGGCTGATGTGGCTCGAACAACTCCTAGCTCGCGATTCCTACACACGCGGCGAAGCCTAGGGCGCGCAAGCGCGGTCTGCCCCACCGCAGGTGGCTACTTGTGGTAGTTCGGGTAGGCTGGCCTCTCAACCGGTTTCACCGGATGCTTGGCTAGCTCTTCCATCGCCAGGGCGACTGCCTTCTCGAGCTGCGGATCGTGCCCCTCGCTCACAGCCTTCGGGTCCTGCTCCACCACGTAGTCCGGATCGACGCCGTGATTCTCAACGTCCCACTCACCCTTCGGCGAGAAGAACCCGAAGCTGGGCGAGGTGACGTGGCCGCCGTCCATCAGCACAGGGATGCCGCCGATGCCCACCAGCCCGCCCCAGGTGCGCTTGCCCACCAGCGGGCCCACGTTGCCATGCTTGAAGAGCCAGGGCAGCGCATCGCCGCCGGAGCCGGAGAATTCGTTGGCGATCATCACCTTTGGCCCGTAGATGCCGGCGTTTGGCGTGTGGTTGATGGGCCCGTAGCGCGCCGACCAATACGACTCGATGTGGCGGCTCATCACTTCGACAAAGTAGTCGGCCACCTGGCCGCCTGAGTTGAATCGCTCGTCGATGATCGCGCCCTGCTTGTCGATCTGCGCGAAGTAGTAGCGATTGAAGTTCGTAAACCCACCGCCGGCCGTATCGGGCAGATACACATATGCCAGCTTTCCGCCGGAGAGCTGATCGACCTTGCGCTGATTACCCTCGATCCAGTCGACGTTGCGCAACTGGGCCTCGCTCGGCACGGGCGTCACGTTGATGTCGCGGGGATTCTTTCCGTCGGCCGAGGCGATTCGCAGGTTGATAAGACGACCGGCGGTGCCATCGAGTGGCTCCTGCAGATCAAGGGCCGCGGTCACGTCCTGGCCGTTGATCGCAAGGATGCAATCGCCCGCGGAGACGTTCAATCCTGGCTGGGCAAGAGGCGCTTTGATGCGCGGATTAAACGATCCTCCGGTGTAAATCTTTGAAAAGCAGTAGCGATTGTCCTTAATGGCAAAGTCCGCGCCCAGCAGGCCTCCGGCCACGTGCTGTGCATCGGGAATCGCGCCGCCGTTGCCGCGCAGATGGCCCACGGAGAAGGCCGTCAGCATCTCCTGGAAGATGTAGTTAAGGTCGGCGCGCGAGGCGATCGAGGCCACATACGGCTCGAGGCGCTTCTCATCGGCAAAGGTGTCGGTTCCGTGGAAGTGCGGGTCGTAGAAGAAGGCCCGCTCGATGCGCCACACCTCGTGGTACATCTGATTCCACTCAGCCGTGGGATCGACACGGAGCTTGACGTCAGTAAAGGTGAGCTGCCCTTCGCCTGGCTTGAAAGGCGTGGTCGAGGGCACGATGTACCACGACGGAGGGCCACCACCGCCCGGCATATCGCTGTCAGGCTTGCGATTGCTGATGCTGAGCAGCATCTTCTTGCCGTCGGCCGTGAGTTCGAAGTGGTCCACATGGTCGGCGAGCTTCTCTGGCTTTTTCTCCTCAAGCGTCCAGCGCGTGAGCGTGGCGCCGGGTTCGGCAAACCGGCCCGACTGCGGCTGATCGAGCAGATAGAGGCTGCCCTTGGGGCCGGTAGCCAGCGACAGATAGACCGAAGCAGGAAAAGGCAGCGCGACGATGCGCGACTCGATCCCCGCGAGATCGATCTTCACAGGTTTGGGTGGAGCGGGAGGCTTTGCCTTGGCGTCGCCTTCCTTGCCAGCCTCTTTGCCGGAATCCTTCCCCGAATCCTTCGCTGCATCTTTTGTTGCGTCCTTCGCAACGTCCTTGCCCTTCTCGTCACCTTCGGGATTCTCGCCCTCTTTGCCATCCGCCTTTGCGTCGCCGCCAACCTTTTCATCTTCAAGTTCCGGTGCGAGTGGAGACGGCGTGCCCGCCGCGAGCACGACTGCATAGACGCTCGAATTCACCTGGTAAAGGTCGCTCGTCATGTCGAGGCCGAACTGGGTCGCGCCGGAGTTTGTGCTCGCCACAAAGTAGAGATACTTGCCCTCGCGATCAAATGCCGGTTGCGAAGAATCGACCAGCGGATCGGTAATCGGAGTTGCTTTGCCGCTCTCCACCGAGTAAAGGAAGAGCGATGAAAGCATGTTGATGCCGGTGTGAGGATACGCTAGCCACTTCGAGTCGCTCGACCACGAAACGTCGCCTGCCCCCCGCCATAGCCGTTGCTTCCTGTCGCATCGGGCTCCACAAGGGTGGTCAGCTTGCCCAGTCGTCGTGTCGAGCATGTAAAGACGCTGGCGATTGTCGTGGAACGCGATGCGCTTTGAGTCGGGCGACCACACGGGATCGAAGTAATACGCGGGTTCGGGAGCGAGCGGAAACTTCTTTACCGCTGCGGCGCCGGCCACGGCTGTGCCCGTTTGCGGAGCCACATGCAGTGCATAGAGGCCCGATTCATCGGAGAAGTACGCGATCGACTGCCCATCGGGCGACCACTCGGGCTAGCGCTCCATCACTCCGGGAGTGCTGGTGATGTCGCGCGTGGGGCCATGCTTGGCGGCCACGGTAAAGATGTCGCCGTGTGCTTCGATCGCTGCGCGCAGTCCGGTGGGCGAGACCGACGTGTGCTCAATTTCGTCGCCAACGCTCTCAAAGTGCGGGCGCACCTCGGGCAGATCCGCGTCGATCTCGATCGGCACCTTGTGGCTCTTGCCGGTCGCCGTGTCAAAGAGGTAGATTTCGCCGAGCTGATCGTAGACGAGCGTGCTGCCGTTTGCCGCGAGCGTGCGAAGTCGGGTCCAGCGTTGTGCAATGCCTCGGTGACCGTCTTTGTCGCAGGGTCGTAGCTGAAGATGCCGATGCGGCCCATTGCGGCCGGAGAGGAAGTAGACTTTTCCATCGACAAAGACAGGGCTGAAGTCCGCCGCCTGCTCGTGTGGAACCTCGACCGAGTCAAGCCCGGGCAACGAAGTAATCCAGACCGTTCCCGCAAGGCCGCCGTGGTAATTGCCCCACGCCACAAAGCTCCGATAATCGAATCCGAAAGCCGGGGGCAGCGGAGTGTAGGCGATCTGCTTGCCATCGGGCGCGTATTGGCCCTGGTATGCCATGGGAAGAGGCAGCACCTCGGCTACGCCGCCCTGCGCGGGAATCGAGTAGAGCTGCGTGTAGCGGCTGAACGACAGGCGCGTCGAGCGGAAGAGAATCCGTTTTCCGTCCGGGCTCCAACCCACTGCAACATCGGCGGCAGGATGATAGGTGACGCGGAATGGAACTCCGCCGACGGCTGGAATCGTGAACACGTCGGTGTTTCCGTCGTATTCGCCGGCAAACGCGATGGCGCTCCCATCTGGCGAGAAGACCGGGGCTGTTTCAATTCCCACGCCGGTGGTGAGCCGGGTGGCCCGTCCGCCGGAGCGCGGCACGCTCCACAAATCGCCTGCATAGCCGAAGACGATCAGGTCCTTGCTCAATGCGGGGCGCTGAAAGATGTGCGGTTTTTCGGGGGCCGCGAGTGCGCGCGGAGCCAACACCGAAAGAACCATCAAAAGAACAACGAAAAGGGAATGCTTTGCGGCGTTTTCAATCGCGCGCATTGGTACCTCCAAAAGTTGAATCCTGGATTTGCCGGGAATCGCGGACTGCGACCGCTCCAACGTAGCTGGCGGAACTCTGGCAAGCGAAGCTACCACAGCCAGGCGGGCTAGTCCTTCATAGTAACTGTGATCTTTCGCGCATCGCCGCCGGTAGACGTGATTGAAATCTCCCCAGTCGATCTCTTCCGAATGCTCTTGAACTTTTCTCCCCACTCCACCAGCACCAGCGCGTCGGGCTTGAGCAGGTCGTCCAGCCCCAGCGATTCAAGCTGACGTTCGCCTTCCAGGCGATACACGTCCAGGTGAAACAGCTTCACCTGCTTGCCATCAAGCGATCCGTCGTATTCGTGTACGAGGGTGAAGGTCGGGCTCGTGACCTCGTCGGCTTCCGCGGCGTCGAGCGCCTCGGCAATGCCCTTGACCAGCGTGGTCTTCCCCGTGCCCAGGTCGCCGCGCAGGATCAGCAGCTGCGGTGGTGTCAGCAGCCGGGCCAGCTTGCGGCCCACTTCAATCGTGTCTGCCCCGCTGTGGGTGGTGAACTCGTGAATCCGGCCTGCGGCGGTAGGTGCGGCGTTGGTCATTGAGCTCCCCCACGGGAGGCAGCGCCGGGCAACGAATTCGCCGGGAGCCCCTGCAACCAAACATACCCGTTCCGGCCCGAAAAACAAAACCGAAAAGCCCGAGAAAATTGTTGAAGACTGTCCGTTGCCAACAGGGTATGTTGATCGCCCTCGGTTACGGCCAGGTCGGCTGCCAATCCGTGCAGGCAGACGGCAGCCTCCACGGCCAGCCCAGCCTGTTCGGGATACTGCGCAAGCAAGCCCGCCACCAGTCCCGTGAGCAGATCGCCACTCCCGCCCTTAGCCATTGCCGGATTGCCAGAGGTATTCACGGCCACCCGCCCATCCGAATGGGCAATCAGCGTTCGCGCGCCTTTGAGTACCAAGGTCACGCCCAGCCTCTGGGCAAAGTCGCGAGCCACTTCGAGCCGCCTGCCCTGAACCTCGGCGACGGTCAGCCCTGTCAGCCGCGCCATTTCGCCAGGATGCGGCGTCAGGACGACGGTTCGTCCTTCTTTCGCGCTTTTTCCCAGCTCGTCGAGCAGATTGCGATGCGAGGCGAGCAGATTCAGAGCGTCGGCGTCGATCACAACTGGGACGCGTGTTCCGGAGAGCAGCCCGCGGACGAGCTGGAGCGTCTGTTCGCTTTCGCCGAGCCCTGGACCAAGCGCAAGCACTGACTTGCCGGCAACAAGCCGTGCCTGAGCTTCGGCGCTGAACGTGGTGCCCATCATCAGGCCGTCTTGTCCGACTTCCATGGGCCAGGTCATCAGCTCCGGCGCAAATCCCGAGACTACGCCGAGCCCCGAAGCGGGAACCGCTGCGGTAACCAACCCCGCGCCGGCACGCATCGCAGCGAGGGAGCCCATTGCCGGCGCACCCCACTTGCCTGTTGATCCGCCCACCACCAGCACATGGCCGAAGCTGCCCTTGTTGGAAGCAACCGGGCGCGGCGCCTGGACGAGGGCAAGCGAAGATCCGGCCCAGGCAAGTGAAAGTCCCGACACAATCGCCGCATCGGGTGAGCCGATGGGTGCGACGATCACCGGCTGATTCCACTCGCGGGTGAGTTGGCCAAAAAGGTGCGCCGGCTTGGGAGCGGTGAAGGTGACCACCCCATCGGCTGGAAAAACCGGGCCGGACGGATCGGGCGAAGTCGAGTCCGCGGCCCAACCAGAGGGCAGATCGACGGCCAGCACGGGCGCGGAGATTCTGTTCACCCAGGCAAGCGCTGTGAGAGCCAGTCCGCGCAGCGGAGGCGCGAATCCGGTTCCAACCACTGCGTCGATGACGAGATCGGTACTGAGAGCCGCCAGGGTCGCTTCCAAGTCGGCATCCGAATCAGGCGTGTGGATCGCGCACTGTCCGGCTTCGGCGAGCTCGCGCCAGGCTTCTGCCGAATCGCCCTTGAGCCCGTCGGCACCGCCAAGAAGGACAACGGTAACGGCCAGGCCCGCCTCGTCCAGCAGCCGCGCCGTCATTAAGCCGTCGCCGCCGTTATTGCCCCGTCCGCAAAGCACCACGACCCGCCGCGATTGAGGAAACTGGCTCTGCGCAACGTCCGCGACGGCTCGCGCTGCGTTCCGCATCAGATCGAGCGAAGGCACACCGTACACTTCGCTGGTGGCGCGGTCGCAGGCCTGCATCTCGGCGGCTGTGAGTGCCCTCATGATTCCAATCGTAGTCCCATGGGACTCGCTGCAGCTGGGAACCGGAAGACAAACTTGTGTGTGACGGGGGTCTACGGCCGCTCACTCTCTTCAAGCAGGTTAGCGCCCTCCGGCAGGATTTCGCGCTCATTTTGACAGGGAAGCAGATGCGTAATGCACGAGAATCGAAAGTCCATCAACCGTTCCTTCTCCGCAGCTTCCTCTTGGGGTAGAAACGCGACCTGGAGTCCCCACGGCCCCTTCAGACGCCTGGCGTAGCGGTACCGATGGGAACCGAGTACATGTTGCTGCTGTGTTTCCCTGAATCGACTCACCCGAACTTACGATGAGATCCGGAACATAGGCTCCGCCTCGGAGGTACCACTCAGCCGGGGGAAGCTCAATTGCGTCACGCATCTCCCACAAGTCGCGGCGCAGCTCGCGCTCCTTGTCGCGCTTTAACGCAAATATCGTCACCGGCACCGCGGCCGATGTCAGGATGGAGAGAAGCGCAATCGTGATGATCAGCTCCACCAGCGTGAGCCCGCGCTCTCGCCCGCAGCGCATGTGAATTGACGATTCAAGCCTCGCCATTGGGGATTCCTATTTCGACTTGGGTTGTTGGGCGGGCATCGACTTCGCCAGGTCCTTCCAACTCACCAGAATAAAGCCTTTGTCCTTGAGGAATTTCTCGAATTCGGGGCTGCTCACTACGTCCAGGTCGTTCTGTCGCCACTCAGCGCCCCAGTTCGGATGGTCCCAGGTCATGGCCTGCAACTCGTCGTCGTTGTATCCCAGGTGAACACTGAGCAAGTAAACCCCCGGCGGCAGCGCATCAAGCGTCTTCTCATAGGCGCTCAGCCAGTCTTGCTTGGCAAGCCCAGGCATTATCTCCAGTTCGCGGTCAATCGGCAGGTTAGCCATGTCAACGTCGATCCCGCCAAACTTGAGGACTCCGGGCTTTTGTGTGACCACGCCTTTCAGCTCGACTTGTTGATTTGGCAGGACAATCGGCAACGAATACTCCTGGCCCATTTTCCAGTATGCCTGGAATAAGGCCGGAGTCACCATCATGACGCGCATGTGATGATCGAGATGTGTGATCGGCATTCCAGTGCGCTTGGCCATGTCGATCTGTGCTCGAAGCTCGTTCTCCACTTCCGTTGGTGTTGCATGTCGCGCAATAAGGATCTGGCTGCTCGACAGATATCCCCCAGAGTCGGTCAGTCCAGATCCTTTCTGCACATCGGAGATTGGGCGCCATCGATAGCTTGACCAGTCCGCATTGAGGTCCAAGCGAATGCCCAAATCGGCATTCGGATGGCTTCGCGACCAGCGTAAAACTTCGGGAAACCACGGACCGGGAACCAGAATCCCCGCAGTCGTCACCCAGCGCTTCTCCAACGCTTCGAAGGATGCCTTGTCGATGGAGTGGGCCATACCGAGGTCTTCGGCTTGGATCACGAGGAGGCGAGAGTCTGCCGAATATCCCAACGCTTCGGCTTCGGTCAGCGGATTGTTAGTCCGTATCTGTTGCGCCACTCCGTGAACAAACAGCAGCAGTGAACAGCCCGCAAATAACCACTTCTGTGACAGCCACGACATTCCAAATCTCCGCGTCCGTTTCAAAATGTCCACGTTTCGCTCCATGAAGTTCGAGATAGCAACAACAGGGCAAGCCGGCGTCGTCATCGGGTTACCCTCTCAACAATTCCAAGTCCTCCGCAGAGTAACTCGTTTCCAGAACTATTTGAGCTTACCCGCCCGCTTTCAATAGTTTCCCGCTTCGGTAACCTGCGGCAGTCTCGCAGCAGTCCGCGCCGGATGACGTCTCACCCTTACAACAAATGCCGTTGGCAGTACGGGTTTCAGGTTGCTGGCTCAGATGCACAACGGGAGCGGCGCTCATTAAAGCTTGCCGTCATCATCTCAAATGGAAAACAAATATCATCGTCGAAAAGAAGATAACCAGATATGCAATCACCCAACCAAATCGGTTCCATTCGCGCTTCGACTTCGGCCACCATGCCCAGAATGCGTATCCCGACAGCAGGGTATTCGGCACCATGATTAACATCTGTAGCCATGCTGGCCATTCTGGATAGTGTATGACTCCAATCAAAGTGCCGCCCCGGCCTTGGAGACTTGCTCGCGACTCCGATTCCCGCCCCAACAGCATCAGTAACACTCCTCCAGAAATGCCAATCGCTGCGCACACGAAGAAGTTCACCTGCTTGATTTCATAAAGGAACGCATCTCCAACCAAGGAGACAGTCGCTCCCACCCACAGCAGTAGGCGGGAGCATCTTTGGATTATTCTCTGGAGAACTGGCTCCCTGAGTTCGGCCATCGAAGCCTCCATTCACTATTAAAACGTGTCAGTTGAACGCGAGATAGCGGCCAAGATGTCCTCCGAAGCGAACGGCAGAAGAGACTTCGGCAACCGGAGCCAGAACACTCTCTGAACGCCCTCAATAGTGACATACACCGTTCTTCCGATCACCCGATACCTGTACCAGCCCACTTCGCGCCTGCACCTCGGAAGAATTCGAAGGCAACGTACTTTGCGGCACTGCCGCCAAATTTCTCTGCCATGCTGCTCTGCCACACAGGTCCGATGCCGGGAATCATTGAAAACGGGCTTAAGAAGTTGATGGCCTTTCCCCCCAGCGAAATGTTGAAGTTATTCTGGCAGTTCTGTTTAAGCTTGTTTGTCCCGTCTTTTGTGTACGCGTTACTTTGGGCATTCACATAATTCACTCTGTGGATTCGTTGTTCTTCGCTTGCCACATCGCGGGCCTAAGTTTCCAGTAAATCAGCGCCCCAATACCAAAGAGGACCAGAATAACGCCAAGACCATACGCAAGAGAATAGACGGTCGGGCTGCTTTGCCATATGGCTTTTAGCACCGCTCGATCCTGGAACATGAGCGTGCAGATGAGATAGGCGAACAGGCCTATGACGAAAATCAACGAGAAGCGCAATTTCAGTCCACTGTACTTGCGACGCGAAAACTTGATGTTTGCCAACGCAAGCAGGAGAAAGAGAAGTGGGAGCCCAAAGGACACCCCGATGTCTTGAATTAGCCCGCTCATGTTCAGATCGCTCATGTTAACTCTTTATGGTTTCCCGCCTCGGATCGTTGCATTCTAACTACAGCGTTTCACATAGGCGTACCCGACAGTAGCCGCATCGTACCCAAATTTGAGCAACCCTATTGCGTCTGTTGACGCTCCGAAAGCGAGTCGGGTTGCCACGCCGGTTAGCCCGCCATCAAGTGTTACACCAGCAATCTCCGGGGCAGCAACCCGCGGAATTCCCGGGTTCCATCCTCCCGCAATCAGATTCGGTAAGGGGTTTTCATTGCTTGTGAACAGTTTCACTACTCCACTGACCGAATTCCCGAGAAATGCCTTAACTATGAAGTTGTCAGGTGACGTCCCACTCGTGTATGCAGCAAGGCTGTACTCATTGTCAGCGACGGTAGCAGCGCAATCGATCCTGTTCCATGGCCGAATTACCCCAGTACTTGGGACGCCGGGATGTACGACAGGGCCCAAATCAGGCAGGGCATCAAAACTATCAGTAAAGTCAGTCAGAGCAGGCGGAGGTTGGGTAAAGCATGTGGGGCAGCTATTCATTACAATAACCTCTTCCCCGATATCAATCCAGCCAGCCGGGCAGGCGTTGCCCGTACCAGTATTAATGAATGACTGTTGGCTATCAGTACTAATACAACCGTTCAACCCAGATGGATCGATTGCCGTTAATGGTTGATTTTCAACATATGCATAGCGATCGAGAGATTGTGGATCCGTTTGGTCTACTACGTTCCACCCTCCCGGATCGGGGCTCAGCCACCGCCCCGCAGAGGGATCGTACTTGCGGAAGAGGAAGTCGTAGGCTCCCGTTCCCAACGGCCCCGTGGCGACATTCTGGTCCTGGCCGGTGAAGCTGCGGTCAGCTGTCCCTGCCTCGTTGTAGGTTTCGCCAAAGGGGGCGTAAGCCTCCTTCGAGTAGACGGCATGCGTCGTCCACAATGTGGCGAGGCGGCTCGATCCGAGCCAGTCTTTGTGGCGAATGTAATTCAATCCACTCGAATTATAGACCGCCGTTGAGCCGCCGGGAAGTGCAATTGTGCCTTTGCTCAAGCTACCGCTAAAGACGGCCAGCATTGCGCCGGATGGCCGGTAGACGAACTGCGTGTAGATTCCGCTCAGGCCCTTCTCGACCATCCGCCCCAGCGCATCGTACGTTGCCGTGGTCGAGTTCACGCTGATCGGCAGGTTGAGCGCATTCCAGGTGAGCGTGGCCGGAATGCTCGTCAGCTGGTTACCATTGGCGTCATAGGTGGGCGTCGGAGAGACGCCGCTCGACACCTGGTTGGTAACCGTGCTGTAGGCTGCTGCATATGCTGTGCCCCCGTAGCCGCTGGGAACCGTCTTGCTAATGTTGCCAAAGGGATCGTAGGAGAACGTCTGTCCCCACGTGGAAGTTCCGCAGCTGGTGGACGCGATGCGGCTGAGGTCGTCTGCCGAGTAGGTACAGGTTTGGCTGAGTGGGCTCGGGCTTCCGTCTGTGTAGACCATCTTCTGCAGCGACCAGTTGGCGTTCCAGGTGAGGGCGGTAGTCACAGAGTACGGGCTGGAAGACCGATTGATGGCGTACGTCAGATTTGTGGGCCGGTAGGTGTTTGAATCGTAGGTGAAGCTGTCAACGTCGTTAGCGGAACCCGTGCTGGCATTTCCATAGGTGATGCTGGTTGGAGAACTGGCAGAGCTGTAGGCCGTCGCGGTGACCAGATTCAGACTGTTCGTCGCATCGGTTGCGGAGTAGAGGCGTCCTTCGCCATCCACGGCGTAGGTCAGGCCGGGAATTCCGATAGATGATCCACTCAGTGAAGCAGAGATCGCGCCGACCGATCCATTGGGGAAATAGGTGTCCTGTGTGAGGAAGTAGTTGCCCCCTGAGTTGGGAGTTTTTTCCCACATTTGAGCTAGCACACCGTCCGTCATCGTGCCTGTTGTGACCCGCCACGAGTTGGAGGATCTTGGCCAGCGTGCCGGTGCGGAGCGGCTTATGGGCTGGAATCGAAACACGCTGATGAGCAGGCGACTCGGTTTCGAGGATGATATGGCTGCCGGTCTGGTGAATTCGCCGGTAGTCCCAGTTCTTCACAAGATGTTCCGCAAGATCGACGCCGTTGAGATTCCTCGGCAGCTTCATGCAACCGCCATCACCTCGTCGCGAACCAGGTGCAGCCGGATGGAGGCCGGCGGAGCGGAGTCGAAGTGGAAGGCCTCGACGGCGTCGCGGACGTTGACGCGCAGCTCATCCCATGAGTCACCCTGGGTAACGATGTTCTCGCCAATGGCCTCGGCAACAAATCCGCCGTCCGCCTCCTGCTCAACCTGGAAGACAATCTCGCTCATTGCACCCCCTTCCTCAGCATAGCAGGGAGTCAGATCATCAGCACCAGCAGCCATACGTCCAAGCCGGCGATGGGCACGGCGGAGAGTGCTTGCATCGGGATAATGGTGCCGGATGGAAGTCAGAACTCGATTCGCGCCTGAAACGCAATCATGCGCGGAGAACTGTCTCCGCCCAGCCCAACGCCCAGCAACCCAGTCGGCGGCGAGATGGTGCCTTCCAGCGTCCCGAACTTCGCCGGAATCGACTCGCCCGGCACACCCGCCTCGACACTGCTGGGCAGGGCGAAGTTGGGATGGTTAAACGCATTGAATAACTGTGTATCAAACCGAAGAGTGAGGCGCTCGGTCAACGAAAATCTCTTCGTCAGGTACATATCCGAGTAGGTGAAGTGCGGCCCGCGAACGGTGTTTCGGCCGGCATCGCCGAACTGGCAGTCGGTCGTCGAGTCGCCTCCCGTGCATGCACCCGTCTCCGGGTCGACGACGGAAACCAACGCATCCGGATTCAGCCATTGCTTCGTCCCCGCCACGGTCACTCCGGAATACGCAGCCTTGCGGTACACGGGCACGCCGGGAACCCGCCGCGCAAATTGCGGCCCGCTTGCCTGAAACACACCGTTGCCGTTGGCAGTGTACGGCTGGCTCAGCACCGTGAATGGCACTCCCGAATGCAGAAACGCAGTCTCTGAAAACGACCATCCCTCCAGAATCGTGCGGAGAGCTGCGCGATGTGAACGGAACGGAATCTGGTAGACGCCAAATGCCGAAACATTGTTCCGTACGTCGTAGTCGCAGTCCCCATACTGGCGATGAAGTTCCCCTGGCAAGGGCGAAAGAATCCCCTGCGTCGAAAACGGAAGCAACCCGCCGTTCGAGACTTCATCCAGGCAATGGCTCAGCGTGTAGTTAGCTCGCAGCGTTAGTGCACCTAACTTTTCTGTAAGGCTCGTCTGAAGCCCCGAGTACTTACTGCCGGCACCGGTTTGAAATTGGTTGACGCTTCCAAACCTCTGGTCCAGCGGCTGTCCGTACGCAAACGGAGCAAAGCATCCCGCGCAGACCGTCTGGTAGCCGTTCAGTTCCACTTGGTAGGGTTCGTGTTGGCCGCGGGTTCCCACATAGTCGACGCGCACCGACCCGTGCGCGCCAGTCTGCTGCTCGATCCCGAAGTTGAACTGGTAGTAGATGGGCGTCTTCAGCATTCCACTCGAAAACGTGTTCAGGCTTACCGCCAACGGGCAGGTCGCCGCACCCGCGGCAATCCCACTGCACGGTGCGCCGCCCGCGGCAAACACCGATTCGAAACTGCGCTCCGCGTTCACCGCAGCATCCACCCCGCTCCCGTTCACGCCGGGCGCAATTCCAATTCCGCCCACCTGCCCGCCAATGCCGCCCACAAACGTCGGAGAGTAGGGCGCATTGGTCGCGGCCAGATCCGCAACCTGTGCCGGAATAATGTCGTTGAACACACCAATTCCCGTATGAATGACCGTCCCCGCTCTCAACTCATACGCCGCTGAAACTCGCGGTTGCCACACGATGGGCGGTGTACCTGGAAACAATCCGCGAACATTGGTCTGGAGAACCTGGTCGAGCGGCTGACTTATCTGGTGCGATAACTCAAGAAACGATCCTGCAGGACGCGCAAACAGCCCTTGCTGGTTCACTGGATCGGTATTCCATGTTGCCCGCACGCCCATATTGAGTGTCATTCTCGCCGTCGGCTTCACGGTATCCATCGCATACAGGTCCAGGTTGCCTGCAGCCACGCGTTCCTTCAGCGCAATCGGAAATGTTTCGCTGGCCGTATAAGCGGCTCCGTAAGTAAACTCGGCCAGATCGTTATAAGTCACTGTGGGTACCGTTCCCTCGCCCAGATCGTAGTCGCTCACATCCATCCGCCGCGTATTCACGCCAAACTTGTATGTGCTTTTGTCTCTGGTCCAGATCAGATTGTCGTTGATCTGCCACTGCGTCACGTTCCGGCCCTGCGGATAGGTGCTGTCGTTTCCTCCGATGGGGGTAAAGGGAGCGTTGTTCGTACCCGGTGTGAGAACGATGGGAAAAGTCTGCTGGACTTGGGCAAAGTTATTTGGCTCGAAGATACTCGAGTACCAGCTCGCGCCAGGATTGAACTGGTTTACCAGCCGCGGATTGAAGATATGTGTATAACCCACCACCAGCGTCCGCTGCGGTTGTGGCGAATAGGAGTTGAAGATCGCGTCGATAGGGTCGGTAAACGCTGCCTGCAACCCTGTGTCCTGCTGAAAACGGTACCAGATGCTGTTATCGCGATCGATTGTGTGGTCGATTTTTACTACGATGAGGTTCTCGGTATCGTCGTTTGTCATCGATACCTGCCGTTGGTTGGCGCAACCTCCGGCAGGCACTCCAGGCGCGTCGAACGGACAACTGAGAACAGGCGTGGGCGTGCCCGAAACATTGCTGTAGAGCGCGAACATCTGCTGGTAGAATCCGACCTCCTGCGGCTGCGCCGGCAGCCTAGCCCCGGTGATCGTGTCGATTCCGCCGAGCGGCAGTTGTTGCAGCACATATTGCTGATAGGCGGCCGATGGGAATGTGGCCTGAGTCACCAAGGGCAGCGCAATGCGGATTCCCTCATAGTGCGCGAAAAAGAACAGCTTGCCTTGCCGCACAGGTCCACCCACGCTCACGCCAAACTCGTTCACGGTCGATCGCGGCTTTCTGGCAATGCTATCCGCTGTGTCGTTCCCATGCAGAAAGTAATCCTCCGCGTTCAGCAGCGATCCATTCCATAACTCATAGGCATCGCCGTGAAATCGATTTGTCCCTGACTTGGTAAAGTAATTCACTTGCGATGCGCCATATCTTCCCTGATCTACTGCATAGGAGTTCGTGTTGACCGTTGCCTCCTCCACGGCATCCAAGCCAATCACAAGATTCGTCGACAACCCGATATTCAACCCCAACCACGGGTCGTTGCTGTCGTATCCATCCAGAATGTATCCGTTTGAAGTCGCTGGAAGCCCGTTGAACTCAACATTCCCATAGCCGCCAGAGGCCTTGGCGTCGTTCGACGACCCGGCCGTGTTCATCAGCGCGCCCGGTGCAAACTGTGCGACAAATGTCAGGTCCTGACCCGGATTTGGCAGATTCTCAATTGTTTTTGACTCAATCGTTGTCGTGGTATTCGGATTCTCCAGAGTCACCAGCGCCTGTTGCGCCGTGACCTCGACGGTCTGCGAAGCCGACGCCACAGTAACTGTGAAATTAAGCGTCACTGTGCGCCCGACCTCGACGGCCACCGAACGCGATCTCTGCTCCGCAAACCCAGGCGCGCTCACCGTGACAATGTAGGTTCCCGGATTCACTTGCGAAAACAGAAACCGCCCCGTGGCATTGGTCTCTCCCGTGCGCGTGGCATGCGTGTCAACATTGGATGCAGTAACAGTGGCTCTCACCAGCACGGCTCCCTTGGCATCGCTCACCGTCCCGGAGATTGCGCTCGAGGTTCCGCTCTGCGCCCGCGATAACCCCTGGTTAGCCACAGTTAACAAGGCAATGAGGATGCACTTATGTCGAATCTTGCCCTCGTAAAGCATTGGTGACCTCACTGGGGAATGGAGGGGCTGGATGCTCCTCAACATCAGGACCGGATTCTCAAGACCGGATCATCAATACAAGAAACCACGCATTCAGCCCGGCGATCAGCGCGGCGACGAACCACGAAAGCCCTTGCAGCCAGCGGCTGTTGACAAACTCGCCCATCACCTTGCGGCTGCCGGTGAAGATCACCAGCGGCACAACGGCAAAGCTGAGCTGCAGGCGCAGAATCACCTGGCTCAGGATCAGCAGCTTCTCTGTGCCGCGCTCGCCCGTGAATGGCAACCACGATGATGGTGGGGATGATGGCAAGCGTGCGCGTGATCATCCGCCGCAGCCACGGCGGAAGCTTGATGTTGATGAAGCCCTCCATCACCACCTGGCCGGCGAGCGTGCCGGTGATCGAGGAGTTCTGGCCGCTGGCCAGCAGCGCGATGGCAAACAGGGTGCTCGCGCCGGCAGCGCCCACCAGAGGGCTCAGCAGCTTGTACGCGTCCTGGATGGCCGCAACCTCATAGTGGCCGCTGCGGTAGAAGACCGCCGCCGCCACCACCAGGATGGCCGCATTCACAAACAGCGCCACGGTCAGCGCCAGCGCCGAGTCAACGTTGGCCATGAAGATGGCTTCGCGCTTGCCTTCTGGGGTCCGCTTGTAGCGGCGGCTCTGCACAATGGACGAGTGCAGATAGAGATTGTGCGGCATCACCGTCGCGCCCAAGCATGCCGATGGCGATGTAGAGCATCGCTGGGTTGGTGATGATCTGGGCCGAAGGGATGAACAGGTTGCCGAAGGTAGCCGCGTACTCAGGCCGCGACAGGAACAGCTGCACGCCGAACATGGCGATGATGGTGCCGATGAGCGTAATCACCAGCGCTTCAATCCAGCGGAATCCCCAGCGCTGCAGCATCAGGATCAGCAGCACGTCGAGCCCGGTGATGAGCACGCCGTAGAAAAGCGGAATGTGGAAGAGCAGGTTGAGCGCGATTGCCGAACCGATGACCTCGGCCAGGTCGCAGGCCGCGATGGCGATCTCCGCGCCCACCCAGAGGAAAAAGCTCACACCCTTGCCATAGCGCTCGTGGCAGAGCTGCGCCAGGTCGCGCTCCGTAGCCACGCCCAGCTTCAGGCTCAGGCTCTGCAGCAGAATCGCCATCAGGTTCGACACCATGATGACGGAAAGCAGCGTGTAGCCGAACTGCGAGCCGCCGGCAATGTCGGTGGCCCAGTTGCCGGGGTCCATGTAGCCGACGGAGATCAGGAATCCCGGCCCCAGAAAGCCCAGCAGCCGCCGCCACGGCACGCGCGAGCGCGAGATGCCAACGCTCGAGTGCACCTCGGGAAGCGACGGTTCAGGAATGGAGAGCCGTGGAATTGCCTCAGTGGACATAGGTGAATGGGTGAAGGCCGCCGGACGATGCCGGGTGGGGGCCCTCAACTCAAGTATGCCACAGCTACTTAATCATAGTTAATATCTTTTCTTATATTTAATTACCCATTCATATTGACCGCAGCCAAACTGCCTCCGCGGCCGGCCTGCCCAGAATCGAAGTTCCGCTAAGTAGCTCAATCGAAACAGTTTGATCGTAGTTCTGGCTCACCACCCGCAGCTTCTGCCCAGGGCCGATACCGGCGTCGTGCAGAAAAAGCAGCAGCTTGGGGTCCCGCTCCTGCAGGCTGGTGACCACGTAGCTTTTGCCTGAGGCCGCCTCCGACAGCGGAACTTCCCCATTTTTCTTTCGTTCGCCGGGGTTCCTCGGCAGCACCGCATTCCCGTGCGGGCAGGCGCCGCCCTCGCCGAGTTTCTCGCGCAGCTTGGCTTCAAAGGCGGGCGAGACCGCGTGCTCCAGCCGCTCGGCCTCTTCGTGGATCTCGTACCACTCCATTCCGAAGACCTCGCTCAGCATTCGCTCAATCAGATGGTGCCGCAGCGCAGTGCGATAGGCCGTCTCGCGACCAGTCGCTGTCAGCCGGACGATTCCGTCCGCGCCCACCTCGACCAGGCCGTCGCGCTTTAGACGCTTCAGCGCCATGGTGACCGCCGGCGCTGACACCTCAAGCCAATGCGCCAGCATGGCCGGGATCACCTGGTGGCCTTCAGCCTCGGCCTCGAGAACTGCCTTGAGGTAGTTCTCTTTCGATACGTGCAGGGAGTCTTTCATGGAGGTGTAGAGATCAGTCTATTCTTTTCATCGGCTTCTATCATGCCGTGACAATGCAAAAGCTGGCCGAGCAGGTTGCCAAACCTGCGTGGCTGGGGCTCTGTTCATCGATCGGCCATGGTAGTCTTGCTGAATTCCCGGAGGCACCATGCGACGAAAGGTCTGTTTCTGCGTCCTGGCATTTTCAGCGGTTTCTCTGGCCGCCTTTTCAGTTGCGATTCAGGCGCAGCCTGCAAGCGGTTCCGCGGCAATTGCACTCCCGGTTGCAGCGGTAAAGCCGGTGGTCGACGACTACTTCGGCACGAAGGTTAGCGACCCGTATCGATACATGGAGGCCCTGAAGGATCCAGAGGTGCAGGCGTGGTTCAAGGGGCAGAACGACTATGCGCGTGCAACGCTTGCTGCCCTTCCGGGAAGGGCAAAGTTGCTGGCGCGGATTCAAGAGCTCGATCAATCGGTCCCACTGGTGGATGCGGAGCGCTTTCCCGGCGACCTGTACGTGGTTTAGAAGCGACTGCCCAACGAAGATGTCGGCAAGCTATATGTGCGGCATGGATTGGACGGGACCGATCAACTGCTCGTCGATCCGGCAATGATCAAGCTCGCACCGGAAAATCAGGCCAAGGGCAAGAGCGGAGTGGCGGGCTCTGCCATCTCAGACGATGGCCGATTCATGGCGCTGGGCATTGTTCCGGGCGGGTCAGAAGGTAATTCGGAAATCCATGTGATTGAAATGGCGACCGGCCATGAGACTGGGGATGTAATTGCTCATCACGTGGGAGCTGAGGCGTGGTATCCCTATTGGCTGCCTGATGGCCATGCCTTCGTGTATGGGCGCACGCAGGATCTGCCTGCCAATGCGCCGGTCGCTCAGGAAAGGCAGAATTTCCGCGCATATCTGCACGTGATGGGAACGGACCCGGCGAAGGATGTGCCTGTCTTCGGAGCCGGCGTGGTGGCGGGGATTGCCGTTGACCCCAGCATCATTGCGTCAATCCAGATTCCACGGGGATCGAAGTATGCGCTCGGCGTGCTGAACGGAAGCGTTACGCCGAACAGTGCGTACTACATTGCTCCGGTTGACTCGATTGGAAAACCGAACACGCCTTGGCGCAAGGTGGCCGACTTCGCTGACGGAGTCACGGACATTGATATTCACGGCGACGATCTCTATGTGCTCACCTACAAGAATGCGTCGCGATACCAGGCGATCCGCTTGGACGCGCGCAAGCCTAACTTGGCGACCGCGCAAACAGTGGTTGCGCCGAGCGAAGCGGTGATTGAAAGCATCAATCCCGCGGAGGATGGACTTTATGTGCGCTCGATGGATGGCGGCATCGACAAGTTGCAGCGCATTCCCTTCGGCGCGAATGCGAAACCCGAGCCGGTGGCGCTTCCCTTTGACGGCACTGCTTACGTCGGCACCGATCCGCGCATACCGGGAGCGATGCTTTACGTAACGTCGTGGACAAAGGCTTTCAAGATCTACGCCTACGACCCCAGGACAAGACAGGTGACCGACACCAAACTGCAACCAACGGGCCCTTATGACGATCCAGGTAATCTGGAGTCGGAGGAGGTGAGGGTTCGTAGTCACGATGGCGTGATGGTGCCATTGTCGATCGTCCACAAGAAAGGGCTGAAGCTGGATGGATCGAACCCGACGCTGATTGAAGGCTACGGAGGCTACGCAATCTCCATCAATCCGTACTTCGATCCGGAGAGCATCGCCTGGTTTGAGTTGGGCGGAGTTTCCGCAACCTGTCATGTGCGCGGCGGCGGGGAATATGGAGAGGACTGGCACCTGGCGGGCAAAGGAAAAACCAAGCCCAACACGTGGCTCGACTTTATCGCCTGCGCTCAATACCTCATCGACAAGCAATACACCTCAACGCCGAAGCTGGCCGGAACGGGTACCAGCGCAGGCGGAATCCTGATTGGCAGGGCTATTACTGCGCGCCCCGACATCTTCGGCGCAGCCATCATTCAAGTTGGAGTATTGAACCCCGTGCGCTTTGAGCTCACTTCCAACGGCGAGACAAACATCCCTGAGCTGGGAAGTGTAAAAACTGAAGATGGCTTCAAGATACTGCTGGAAATGGACTCGTACCTCCACGTTAAGGATGGAACGCGCTATCCGGCTGTATTGCTGACCACCGGCATGAACGACCCGCGTGTCGACCCCTGGGCTCCGGCAAAAATGACTGCGCGGTTGCAGGCTGCCACGTCGAGCGGCAAGCCAGTGCTGCTACGCGTGGATTACGGCGGCGGACATGGCGGAGGCAGTGGGGAGAATGAGGCCCAGCAAAAGCAGGCCGACGAATGGAGCTTCCTGTTCTGGCAGTTTGGTGTACCAGGCTTCCAGCCTGACAAATAGCTCCCTCTCAGGCTCAGTAGAATCAATCTATGTTCCGGAAAGTCCCCCGTCCCGCATGCAGGAAGAATCTGTTCAGCCTCGTAACCGCGTTTCTCGTTGCGATATCGCCGGCCGGATTCTCGCAGGCACCTGCCCAGCAAGTGCAGACCTCCGCGCCCACTCCCTGGCAGCCGGCCATTCACTTCAATGCCGCTCCCAACTGGGTCAACGATCCGAACGGGCCCATCCTTCTCGATGGCCAGTACCACCTCTTCTTCCAATTGAACCCATTCGGCGACCAAGCGGGCCACATAAGCTGGGGTCACGCCGTCTCATCCGACCTCGCTCACTGGAAGCAGTTGCCCGTCGCATTGGCTGAAGAGAACGGCGTGATGATCTTCGGTGGTTCAACCGTAGAAGATGGCGCCAACACCAGCGGCCTCTGCGCCGACGCCGCACAGAAGACGCCCAACTGCCTCGTCGCGATCTATACCGGCGCTTCCACGGGCCGGCAAAATCAGAACCTCGCCGTGAGCCGCGACGACGGTACAACCTGGACGAAATTCGCGGGCAATCCAGTGCTCGACTCTGGCCTCAAGGACTTCCGCGACCCCAAGGTTTTTTGGCACGCTCCCACTTCGAGCTGGGTGATGGTGGTGGCACTGCCCGCGGAGCACAAGGTGCGCATCTACCGGTCAAAAGACCTGAAGAAATGGGAACTGGCCAGCGAATTCGGCCCGGCAGGCGCGGTCTCCGGCGCGTGGGAGTGCCCCGACCTCTTTGAACTCCCGGTGCGCGACGCGAAGGGCAAGCGCATGCAAAAACAGGACGGAAGCCGTTGGGTGATGAACGTCAACATCAATCCCGGCGGGCCGGTAGGCGGCTCGGCCGACCAGTACTTTGTTGGCCAGTTCGATGGATTCCGATTCACTGAAGATCATCCCGGCTCCGGCTCTCACTGGGCCGATCGCGGCAAGGACTTTTATGCTTCCACAACGTTCTCCAACACTCCGCCCGATCAGGACCGTTTGTGGATCGGCTGGATGAGTAACTGGCAGTACGCGGCAGCGCTCCCATCCCTGCCGGGCCGCGGAGAGATGTCGGTTGCGCGCAGCATTTCGCTGCGCCAGGCGCCTGGCTATCCTCGAATCACGTCCTCGCAGGAACCGCTCACGCTCATCCAGCATCCGGTGCTGCCGGTTCCCGCGCACAAGGCAGACACGGCATGGTTCGGCAACGAGCCATTCCTCCCCGTGGACGAGGCCAACGCGCATTTGACCGCGGCGAAGCTTGAGGGCAGCGCTTACCTTCTGCGCCTGATGCTCGAGCCCGGCGACTCAGCCGAGTGTGGCATTCGTCTTCGCCGCAGCACAACGGATGCCAACGCCGCGGCCAGCGAAGAGACCGTTGTCGGCATCGATCTCACCACCGGCAGAATCTTTGTCGACCGCATCTCACTCAGGCCAGACCAACTTTGGTCCGGACTTCACGGGCCGCGTATCCGTGCCACTCAGGCACCCGCAAGCCACGCAGATTCCTTTCGAGATCGTGGTCGACCACAACTCCATCGAGGTCTTTGCCGAGGATGGAGAGACTGTCTTCACCAGCCTCATCTTTCCAGCGGCCACTAGTCGCGGTCTTGCCTTCTACGCCTCGCCCACCCCGCCCGGATCGGCTCCCGCCCGCGTCCGCGAAGTGGAGTTCTATCCGCTGGATCAGCCGGCCGGGAAGTAGCGCGCGAAGAGCGGCTTGAAGGGGGTCTCACGATGATTCTCGAGGCGGCAATTCTGAATATCCGGCCAGGCCGAGAGGCCGAATTTGAGGCCGCGATGACGAAGGCCCGACCGTTGATTGAAGCGACGGAGGGATTTGTAAGCATCGTTGTACGCAGATGCATTGAAACGCCAAATCGGTATTTGCTATTGGTATCGTGGAGGTCGCTTGAAGCCCATACGGTCGAGTTTCGGCAATCGCAACGGTATGAGGAATGGCGCGCACTGCTTCACCATTTTTACGACCCGCTCCCGACCGTAGAGCACTATGTCGAGGTCCCGTCTCTTTAGCTTGATGTGGGGTCAGGACACAACCCCAAAAATCAAAGCCCCCAGCACTATGCAGAGCCGGGGGCAAATCACTAACCCCTAATCACTAACCCCTAATCACTAACCACTGCTTTTCACTTCACCCGCACCTTCGGCTCCACGCTCAGGCCCGGCCGCAGATTATGGTTCGGGTCTTCGTCCTTCAGGTCGGAGAAGTCGATGCGCACCGGAACGCGCTGCACAACCTTGACGTAGTTGCCGGTCGCGTTCTCGGGCGGAAAGAGCGAAAGCACCGAGCCCGTCGCGCCGCCAATCTGCGTCACCTTGCCGTGGTAGGTTTTGCCGGTCGCGTCCACCTCGATCTCGACTTCCTGGCCCGCGGCCATATGCCGTAGCTGCGTCTCCTTGAAGTTGGCGGTCACCCACAGATCTTCAAGCGAAACCAGCGTCAGAATGTTCTGGCCCGTCGAAAGGTTCTGGTCGATCTCGACGCTCTTGCGCGTGATGATTCCGGCCGCCGGAGCCACAATCTTGGTATAACTCAAATTCAGGTTGGCCTGATCGAGTTGCGCCCTGGCCTCCTCCACCTGGGCCTGCGCCGCCTTGGCGCGCGCGCTTTGCACTGCCACCTGTTGCGGCCCTGTCTGAGCAGACTTCAGTTGCGCCTGTGCCTGCGTCTCGCGATCCTGAGCCACCCGCACGCCGTCGGTTGCAGCCCGCTCGCTGGCCTGAGCATTGGCCAGAGCCGCCTTCGCTCCATCCCGCGCAGCAACCGCCGCGTCGAACTGCTGCTTGCTGATTACGTCCTTCTCCACGAGCGGCTTGTAACGCTCAAGATCTGCCTCGGCCTTGGTCAGGTTGGCCAACGCCTGGGTCACCGTCGCGTGTGCCGCCTCCAATTGCTGCTCAGCCTCCCCCACGCTGGAGTTCGCTCCGCTCACATCGGCATCCGCTGACCGCAGCGTACTGCCGGTGTTGATCGACGTCAGCGGAACATTCACGTTGGCCGCGGCTGCATTCGCTTGCGCGTTGGCCAGGGCGGCCTCGGCATTCTCCACCGCAATCTGATAATCGCGCGGGTCAAGCTCGGCGATGACGTCGCCCTTGTTCACCACCTGGTTCTCTTCCACGTCCACCTTGAGCACGTGCCCGTTGATGCGCGAGCTCACTTGGATCAGGTGGCCGTTCACCTGCGCATCGTCGGTGTCTTCGGTCAACGTGGACCGCCACCACAGCCCGAGCGCGACTGCGATGACTACGAGCCCCACAACCACCAGGATGCCCCTGCGGCTCTTTTGCGGTGGGGCTTCCGGTTCGGCCGCTTGCCCTGTTTCTTTTGGTGTTTCTGTCGAATCCGCCACTGTTACTTTCCTCCCAAATAATCTTTGTAGCTTTGCCCCGCTCCCAGGGCCCGCGCCAGGCTCAGCTTGGCCACATTGTGCCGGTAAAGGCTGGCCACATACTGGCCGTTTGCCTGGGCAACCGACTGCTCAGCCTGGCTCACCGCCAGGTTGTCGCTCACGCCGTTGGCATAGCGCTCCTGCGCTTCCTTCAATGCTTCATTAGAAAGGTCTACGGTGGAACGCGCCACTTCTACTTGCTTCTGCGATGAAGCGATGTCAAGCAGCGCATCGCGCACATCGGCGTCCACCTGCGCGTTCTTGTCGCTCAACTCGGCGCGCTGAAGATCGAGTTGCGCCTGCGCCTGATCGGCCACGCCGCGCAGCGCAAACTCAGCGAACACGGGTACGGTGAGGGTCCCGGTCGCATTGCCCGTGCCATGCGAGTGCCCCAGTGTCGGCCCGATGTCGCCGTAGTCGCCGTTGAAGGTGATCTTTGGCAGCCGGTCGGCCGTGGCCTGCTTTCGCTGTTCCTCGGCGGCCTTGGTCATCTCCACCATCGCTGCCAGGTCCTTGCGGTTGGCATGGGCCTGGGCAATCGTCGTGTCCACATCCAACTGGTCAAAAGCCGCGTAGGGCGCTTTGTCCGTCAGATTGAACTTCTGGTCCAACGGCAGTCCGATGGTCCGAGCCAGCGCGAGCTTGTCTTTTTCAAGGGAGTTCCTGGCCACGATCAACTGCTGGTCCAGGGTTTGGGAATCGACGCGCGCGCGCAGTTCATCGAGCAGCGGCGCGGTACCGGCCTGATGATTGGCTTTCGCCTGATCGAGCGAGACCTTTGCCGTAGCGACCTGCGCCTCTACGCTTTCCACTTCGGTCTCATCTGCGATCACCAGCAGATACGCATTGCCAACCGTGAGCACTACCAGGTCGCGGGCGTCATCGGCCGAGAGCTGCGTGGCGTTGAAGTTATGGCGCGCGGCCAGATAGCCGCGCAGCGATGCCACGTCTACCAGCGACCAGTTGAGCGTTGCACGGACATCTGTGTAGCCGAATGGACCGATCACCTTGGGAAAACCGGAGAACCGCAGGCCTTCGGCGGCCAGGTCCACCTGGGTTACGGTCTCTTTGCCGCTGGCGTCAATTTCAGGCAACAGATTCTGCAGGTCGCTCATGCGCGCGCCCCGAGCCGAGGCGCTCTGCGTGCCGCTCAGGATCACGCCGAGATTGTTCTTCAGGCCGCGCTGCATGGCATCGTCGAGCGAAAGGTCCAGTACACCGCCAGTCGCCTGCCCGCTCACCACGCTGCCCTGAAAGCTCTGCGCATTGGGCCCGGCTGCCTGCGGCGGCTGAAGGCCGATTGCCTGCTGCGCCATGGCGCCGGGCGCTGCCCAGATGGCCGCGAGACCGACCAGCGCTGCGAGACCGCGAGGCGGACGCGCCGCCATTACGGTGCGAAATTCGAGATTTGATGAGAATTCAGGTGAGATCAAGGTTGTTCAACTCACAGAGGTGCGAAGTCGCCCTAAATTTACCCTTGCCAGGCGCTTCTGCATGAAGATGTTCGCTCTTAATGGATGCCGAAACCGGCCAGAAGGGTTCGTAAATGGATTGTATCGAACTGGCACAGGAAAACCTGTGACCGGGCCGACAGGAGTGGGGGCTTTCTGGCCCCGAAATCGGGCCTGGGCCTGCGCAGGAACTCCAGACCGTACGGGAGGAAGTTTCAGGCCCGCGCCGAGGCCTGGATCATCTGCGAGGCCAGCGAGCAGAGCCCCTGCCTGAAGAGCTCGCGCACCGCTTCTGGAGTCCAGCCCTCGGCACGAGGTCCGCCGTGAGCGGCCAGCATCCCGGCGGTTTCAGCGGCCGTAAAACCCGCCACCGCCCGCAGCACGAAGATGGTCCGCAAGGCTCCCGGAAGGCTGTTCAACCAGGTACGAACCCGTTCGCGGTCAGGACCCGCCATCATCCGCTCCAGCTCTTCGCGCGAAACGCCCGCCGCATCGCCTACCGAATCCAGGTCGTCGTCCTCGATACATGTGGCTACATGCTCCAGGCCTTGGGGAGCATCGAGGCTGTTCGCATCGCGCCGGGCCAGCAAGTCCAGAGCCGCCTCGCACAGAGCGCGTCGCGAGCTCTGGCGAGCGACAGTCGCGTCCGAACAGGAAGCCACATCTGCGGTGGCAATGGCCGTTTCCACCAAACGCACACTGTCTTCTCCTTCGCCCACCAGCATCGAGGCCATGGTGTAAAGGCCGGCGGCAATCTTATGGATCAGGTCATCCATGCCACGGGCGTCCATGCCTTCGAATGCTTTGGCGACAGTCGCTTCGTCTTTTTGCCTGCCGTCGAGCAATCCCCTGACCCGGTCATTAAACTCCTCGGCACACTCAGGGATTGGCTGCGGCGGAATCAGGCTACTCTGGGGGGATGCAGCTTGCTGCGGCATAAAGTCGACTCCTCACATGGGGTCTTCAGGCGCGCTGTCTGAGCTTTTATCCTCAACCTATCGCGCCGGGGAGTCAACTTTCGACGGAGTCTACGGCAAGCAAATACGGCGGGCCTTACTCTCTGCGGAAAGACTCCGCGGATTCGAGGCTTTGTATCAGGGCATGGCTTCAGCCGTGCCGATAAGGCTGACAATATGAGCCGGGCTTTAGCCCCTGCAAATCTTGGCCTCAACGAAAACGCAACCTGAAGTCCATTATGGAACGCCCGGACTGGACCTCCGCCCGAACCACAACAACGAGGCAACCACGAGTCCACAAAGCGCTCCGGCCATCGCGCTGCCCACCGTAACCAATGGCCAGCCAGGCCCGGAGGGCTTGAGCGGAAGGGTTGGAGCGTCCTGAACTCGAAATGTGAGGTATGGGTCGGGGGAAGCCTCTGCCGCTGTCAGGTTGCGGCTCACAAACTGACTCACCAGGTCCCCATCAACCCGCTGCGCAATCTTTGGGTCGGAGTATTTGAAGTCGACGGTGAGGTTCCGCACTTCAGACGCTTCAGAACCACTCACTGTGGCGGAGTGAAATGAAATGGCTTTTTCCATCCTGGTGACCAGCTGGTCGGGTGACGCGTGATCCCGTTCATCTGGATAAAGGTTATGCCTTTCGATGACCTCCGCGAGCGACTCGCGATTCAAAGTGCTCTTGAAAAGATCGTCGATCAACAACTGCGCTGCGTTGTCTGTTCCATAGATTTCAACTTTTGCAGAAGAGTCATACTCGGCAGGCCCGGATGGGATGATGTGGAGGGTTGGAGCCTCCGGAACAAAAAGCATGTGATGTGGGCCGTCAGGGTGGGCCATTGCCATCTTAAAGTCGTCTTGCAAGAACATACGCACCAGGTCTGCATTTACCTCCTGAGCGACTTTCGGGTCGGAATACTTGAAGTCGAGCGCGAGGTTCCGCGCTGGGGGGTTGCCCATGACGGAGTGAAGCGCAATCGCGTTTTCCATCGTGGTGACCAACTCATCGAGAGACTCATGACGCCGCTCGCGTGGATAGAGGTTGTATTTTTGGATGACGGCGGTCAGCGACTCGCGGCTCAAAATTACCCTGGAAATACCATCGATCGCAGACAGCGCCGCACTGTCGCTTCCATAGATTTCAATTTTTGTTGAAGAGTCATATTGGGCGGGCTTGAGGAAGGCGCCAATCGACGCCAATCCCAACCCAGCAACCGCGCTGACCGCAACAATCTTGCCGAAGTTCCAGGTCGTCATCTGCATGCTCATTGCTCCTAGAAACACGTCCAGGGCTTGCCGTGCCGACGGTCGGACATCTTCAAGCAGGGCATCAAACTCTGCGCCATAGCGCGCGCGCCAGCTTGCCGGATAAAGCCTCGCAAGATTCCTCACAATGGATTTCATGTGTGTTTGAGCCTCCGCTGACCGGTGCGAACAAGACGCTCAAGCTCAGCCAGCTGGTCGCGCAAATACTCGCGGCCTGCGCCGGTGATCGTATACGGCTGGCGGCGATCCACCGGGTCGACCGGGCGAATCCAGCCGCGCTGCTCCAGGCGCGTAATTGCGCCATACAGAGTTCCGGCGCCGAGCCGGACTCCTGCGAAACGCTCTATGTCTTCCATCATGGCGTAACCGTGCTTATCGCCGTCCGCAAGGCTTGAAAGGACGAGCAAGGGCGGGCTGAGGTAGCTATTACTTTTCACGTAATATACCGTATGACGTAATAGCTTCGCTGTCAAGCATTATTCATCGGACCGTAAACCTCAAACCATGCAGCTACCGCCCCAGAACCTGTAGACTTCCAACACGGTGCCCTTGACCGGAGCGCATGGCTAAAACTTCCCCAAAACAGAAGCTTTTCAACGGCCGGGACCACTCCTGGATGCAGTTCAACCGGCGTGTGCTCGAAGAGGCCGAAGACCCCACGAACCCGCTGCTTGAGCGGGTGAAGTTTCTGGCCATTACGGGCTCCAATTTGGATGAATACGTTGAGATTCGCCAGGCTGGGCTGATGCAGCGCATTGAAGACGGGTATGAGGAGCGCGGCTATGACGGCCTGCGCCCGGACGAGTCGCTCGCCGCGCTCACGGCCGAGATTCACGACTTCGTTGCGGCGCAATATCGCTGCTGGAACGAGCAACTCGTCCCCGAGCTGCGCAAGAATGGCATACGCCTGCTGGAATGGACAGAACTCTCAGAAGACCAGCGCGCCTTTGCGCAGAACTACTTCCAGCGCGACGTGGACCCTCTGCTGACGCCCGTCTCGATTGACCCGGCACATCCGTTCCCCCGCGTGCTCAACAAGGCGCTTTGCCTGGCGCTGCTGCTCAGGGCCAAGCGGCGCAGTTCCGGGCCACAGGTGCTGGGCGTGGTCACCGTTCCACGTGCTTTGCCTCGATTCGTACGCCTGCCTTCGCCCGACGGCGGCTTCGACTACCTGCTGCTCCAGGACCTGATCGCGCAGAATCTTGGCGGCATGTATCGCGGCTACGCGGTGCTCGCGCACGCCGCCTTCCGCGTCACCCGCAACTCCAATCTCTATTTTGAAGAAGAGGAAGCGCGGTCGCTTCTGGAGACCATCCGGTTTGAGTTGCATAACCGGCGCAAGGGCGACGCTGTCCGCCTCGAGATTGAAGCCGGAGCGGATGCCGAGATCGTGGAACGGCTGCGGGTGAACTTCGAGCTCGACCCCGACCAGGTCTTTCGCTGCGACGGGCCAGTGAATCTGTCGCGCCTGATGTTCCTTGCGGGCGACGTCAGCCGCCCGGAACTCAAGTTCGTTCCCTTTACGCCCAAGCCGCTCCATATCAGCCGCAAGTCCGCCAACGTCTTCGACGAGTTGCGCCAGCGCGACATTCTGCTCCATCACCCTTACGACTCCTACGATCCGGTTGTCGAGTTCATCGAGCTGGGCGCAAAGGACCCCGCCGTTCTGACCATCAAGCAGACGCTCTACCGCACCAGCAACGACTCGCCGATGTTCCAGTCGCTGATCGAGGCGGGAGCCAGCAAGGAAGCGACACTGGTGGTCGAGCTGATGGCGCGCTTCGATGAAGCTTCGAACATTCGCTGGGCGCGCTCAATGGAAGACGCCGGCGTGCAGGTTTTTCACGGCGTGGTCGGGCTGAAGACCCATTGCAAGCTGGCCTTGCTGGTGCGCCACGACGAAGACGGCGTCACCCGCCGGTATTGCCACCTCGGCACGGGCAACTACAACCCCGTCACCGCCCGGTTCTACACCGACCTCAGCCTGCTGACCGCGGACCCACAGATCACCGAAAAGGTCCACATGGTGTTCAACTATCTGACGGCTCACGCCGAAATCGACGACTACAGCCCGCTGCTCGTTGCGCCGCTCACCATGGCGGAGAGCTTCCTCCGGCTCATTCGCCGCGAGCAGGAACATGCCCAGGCAGGCCGCCCGGCCCACATCATCGCCAAGATGAACGCACTGCTCGAGCCTTCAGTCATCGAAGCCCTCTACGCGGCTTCGCAGGCCGGCGTGCAGATCGACTTGATCGTGCGCGGCCTTTCCATCCTGCGGCCCGGCGTGAAGGGAATGTCGGAAAACATCCGCGTGCGGTCCATCGTCGGGCGCTTCCTTGAGCACTCGCGCATCTACCACTTTGCCAACGGCGGCAGCAGCGAGATCTATTTGGGCTCAGCCGACTGGATGCCCCGCAACCTCTTCGAGCGCTGCGAAGTAGTCTTCCCGGTGAAAGACGCAGCGGCGCTCGATCGCATTCACACCGAGATTCTGCCTGCATTGATGGCCGATACCACCAAGGCGCGGCTGCAGCAGCCTGATGGCACTTACCTTCGCGCCAGCAAGGTCCTCAAGGACGCGCCTGCTTTCTCCAGTCAGGAGTTTCTCACGCAACTGGCCGAAGGGAAGGTCGATCTCGATGCAATTCCCGGTCCGGCCGTCTGGAGCCAGTTCGCCGCGCCTGTTGCTGCCTCGTCCGTCGCCGCAAAGGTTCGCGCACGGACTGCTGCAAAGAAGGCCACTGCGGCCGACTGAATTTTAGATTCGTGCGCCCAACTAGCCTACTGCCACGGCAGCGATACTGAGACTTGGCAAGGTAAGGCCCTCAGTCCGTGTTATCTTCATCGATCTTCGCGAATAGCTCCGACAGCGAAAGGTAGATCGGCGAGCCCGCCACCTCAAATCGCTCCTTGCCTACCCAGTTTCGGTCGCTCAGATCCCAGCCGGAACGCGTTTGCGGGTCCACGACCCAGAGGTTTGGCACGCCGAAGTCGCGGAGGTTATTCAACCTCGCCTCGATGCGGGAGCGGCGATCCTGGGGCGACAGAATCTCGATGGCGATCAACTGGGGCCTGGCAAAGACCTGCTCAATGGGCGCTTCGCGGGAAAACACACATACGTCGGGAATCCGCACCCTCGTTGCTCCGACCCTCGTCCTCTGTTCCTGAATCGACCGGATGCGCCACTCACGTTCATGCAAGTAAAACCAAAAAACTATGGCCATCTGCACCACGTTATGATCGTACTCGCCCACGTTCCGGTCTTCCAGCACCCCATCGACATAGTCGACGTCCGGCCGATAGGAAGTGGTCAAATAGGTATCGATTGAAATTTGCGAAGTAGTCGCCATCTTCCCTCCCCTTTCCGGTCGCGTAATTATCCCAATCGTACTCCAGGCTGGATTCGTCGGTAGGCAAAATCAAAGACCAACGAACGCGCCCTTGCCTTGGCCCACCGCGATTGGAGAGGTGTACCAAAGTCACCTCGAATACACAAAGAATTCTTGCCCGGTTTGCACATAATTTCAAGCATTGCTGCTAGCCTACGGTTGCGTTCGGAGATCGCGAAAGCGGAACCAGAGTAGATGTACCCCGGAACCACCGCAGCCAAATGGCTTTTTTCCCTCCGGGGTCCCCGCGGACTGGTCGATGTCCGTGGGGTGGAAGTAAAAGCCACCCTCAAGGCTATTTGTCGGGCTATGCGTACTCTGATTCCGCTCTGGGCAGCCCTCCCCTGCAGTTTTGACAGCAGAAACCCTTTCCGATCTCCGGACGACCTACCAGGCGCGCTATGAAATCCTCAGCACCGATGACCTTTCAGGGCATTACGCCCCAGCACTACGCCGTCCTTCTTGCCAAAGCCAATGCAGCCGGCCTTGCATTGAGCGGAAATTCCGGCACCGCCTCGCGGCTCGGCGTGGAAGTCACCTGGAATTACACGCCTGAGTCGCGCCTGCTCGTCATCCAATTGCTTCGCACGCCGTTCTTCCTCAAGCCCGAAGAATTGACCGCCAAAATCGAGGCGCTTGTTCGGGAGACTGCCGACGTCGATCAACTTGAGCCGACAACCGCAGCGAACAAACTGGCCTGACTTATGACGTAAGCCGGCCCTCGCTTAAGCTCTCAATCCAGCCATCTCTTACAATCGGGACAGTGCTGCGGACCCTTCCCAACCTGCGCCCTATCCTGCACCCCATTGCCGATCCCATTTTGGACGGCCGGCCGCGCCTAAGTACGCTCGACGCGCCGCATCCGCTTGCCATCTGGCACATGGCCTCGCTCGACGCGCCAACCGTCGCCGTTCTGTGGACGCTCGGCTTTGGCTTTGCAGCGGGCGTGAGGCTGCCGCTGTGGGCTCCAGCTCTTGTTGGCCTTGTCACGTGGGCCGTCTACATCGGCGATCGCCTGCTTGATGCCCGCTCGGCTCTGGCCGCCAGGCAGCCGAGCCGCCTGCGCCATCGCCATCGGTTTCACTGGCGTAACCGCCGTCTGCTCGGCTCGCTGGCAATCGCTTCGGCCTCGGTCGCCTTGGGCCTCGTTGTTGTTTCTGTTCCAACAGCGGCGCGCGATCGCGGCGCAGCCCTCGGCCTCGCCACCATCGCCTACTTCTCCGGGGTGCATGCGCGCCGCAATCCGGGCTCGCGACTGGGCTCGCGGCTCGGCTGGCTGCCTACACCTGGCAAAATCGTTGAGCGCCTCCCCTTCAACCAGATCGGCAACGAAATCCTCGTCGCGGCGATATTTACTTGCGGCTGCATGTTGCCGGTTTGGCCGCGCGCCAGGCTGCTGCCCGCACCACTCTGGCCACTCGCAGTGGTTGCCGCATTCTTCATGCTGCTGGCCTGGCTCAACTACCATGCCATTGGCCGCTGGGAAGCCGGCGCACCCGCCGAACACATTACACTTGCCGGGTCGTTACTCGCGCTCACGGGCCTTGGACTTGCAGCGACCCTTCGGGCTGGCTTTCCTTCAGTCGCGGTCATCGTCGCCTCGGCGGCCGGCAGCGCCTTGCTGCTCGCGATCCTCAACCGGAATAGCATCCGGCTGACTCCGCTCGCACTGCGCGCGTCCGCGGACCTTGCATTGCTCCTTCCACAGGTCCTGTTCGTTTCTCTTGCTTTATTCGTTCCATGGCGAGCCCTCAGCCTTCATTTATGAATGCAGCGCCCGAGAATCACTCGCCTATGGGTTCCGTCGCGCCCAATTCCGCGCCCAACTTCGACCGCCTTGCCCGCGCCTACCGCTGGATGGAATGGGCGAGCTTCGGACCATTTCTCGGCCTCTGTCGAACCACCTTTCTGCCCCGTCTCACCCAATGCAGCAATGCTCTCGTCCTCGGCGACGGCGACGGCCGCTTCGCGGCCCGGCTGCTGCGCGCAAATCCACACATTCGAGTTCACGCCGTCGATGCGAGCCCTGCGATGCTCGCCACCCTTAGTCGCGCCTGCAGCTCAAACGCAATCCGCCTCACAATCGAGACCGCCGACCTGCGCGCCTGGCGGCCAGCGCCTGCCCCCACCGCACTCTATGACCTGGTCGTCACCCACTTCGTGCTCGACTGTCTTTCCGCTAGCGGAGTCCTGGCGCTTGCCCGGCTGATCAGGCCAAACGTCTCTCCGAATGCGTTGTGGGTTGTCTCGGAATTCGGTGTACCGCAGGGCTGGTTTGGCAGGCTCGTCGCCGCGACCATCGTGCGCGGACTCTACCTTGGCTTCGGGCTACTCACCGGACTGCAGGCGCGTGCCCTCCCCGACTACGCTTCCGCTCTCAGGACTGCCGGATTCATCTGCCTCGCCCGCCACACCCGTCTCGGCGGCCTGCTGGTGAGTGAACTCTGGGCTGCCGCGGGCCATTCGGATGCTGAATCGCCGGGCAAATTCTCCTGCATCCCTGGGGGAAAATAACAGGCCTCAATCCCGCCCCTGAATCTCGCTCCGGAGCCTCAAACCCACCAGATTGTTACAGTTGTGTTAACATCTCTCTTCTGGGTGAGCGGAAACGGGCCCCTGTATTTCCCGCCCATGCGATCGCTATGAATCTCTACCTCATGCGCCACGCCAATGCCGGCGTCCCGCGCGAAAGTCCAACTCTCGATGCCAAGCGAGCTCTCATCAAGGAGGGCAAGGATCAGTGCATGCTCATGGCGCGCATGCTCTCGGCCTTCAAGGTGCAGGTTGACGTTATCGTCGCCAGCCCGCTGAAGCGCGCTATGCAGACCGCCCAGATGATTGGCACTGAGCTTGGCTACGAAGGCACGGTCGAGGTGAGCCCCGCTCTCGGGCTGAACGGCAGCTATGCCGATTTTCAAAGGATGCTTTCGCGCTACGCCGACCGTGAAGGGGTGCTTGTGGTTGGCCACAACCCAAATCTCTTCCAGTTCCTCGGCCGCATGATTACCGGCAACGGCGGAGCCGCCATCCGCATGCGCAAAGGCTCCATCGCCCGCGTCGACATGGATCGCCACCCGGCGCTGCTGCGCTGGCTCATCGATCCGCGTATGGCACGAGCCATCTACGTGAGCACAGGCAAGAGCTCCCGCCCGAAGACCTCGCGGAAGTAGCCTGCCTCTTTGCACGGCGACCACAGCTCCAGCTCCGCACCTGTCCGGCCCGGCTTCAACTCCAGGTACACACGCTTGGGATAGATCTTCGCCACCACCCGGACCCGTCGCTGGCGCGGTCCTGATTGGCCGGCTTGCACGAGCGCGGCATCGCTGCTAAAAACGTCAAAGAAATAGACTCTGTGCACGGAACTTTTTGGCCACTCGGCGCATTACCAGTCGTGAAAGGGTCAGGCGGCGCTCAATGGACGACACGATCCCGACGGACGAGACGGTCCTGGCGACCGACAGGCAATCCGAATCGCAGGAATCAGACGAACAGCTCATGCTGGCCTTCGCCGCCGGCCAAGGCGAGGCATTCTCTGCTCTCTTTGAACGCTATAAGCAGCCGCTCTTCGGCTTCTTTCGCCGGCGTCTTGCCGATCCCGCACAGGCGGAGGAGCTGGCGCAGGAAACCTTCATCGCTGTTCTGCGTTCTGCCCCTCGCTATCAGCCCAGCGCCCTCTTTCGCACGTTTCTCTACGCCATCGCGTTCGGAATTCTCCGCGCCTATCGGCGCAAGGCCGCTTTTCGCGCCACATTCTTCGGCGAGCAGCCAGCGGGCCGCGAGCCTGCCAGCGAATCCGATCCCGTTATCGACCTGATGATGCGCGATGCGGTGTCCAGGCTCGACCGGACCGATCGAGAGGTGCTGCTGTTGCGCGAATTCGAAGAACTCAGCTACGCCGAAATCGCCGAGGTCCTCGCACTGCCATTGAACACAGTCCGTTCGCGGCTCTTCAGGGCCCGTACGGCGCTTCACGACCTGCTCGGAGCTCCGGCTCCATCACGACCAACCAACGCTCCCGCTGCGGAGGTGCGCGCATGATTGCTACCACTCATCCCGTCTCTCCAGAAGAAGTGATGGCGCTTGCCGATGGGGAACTTTCCGTCGCGGAGGCCTCGGCAGTTGCCGCGCACATCGCCGAATGCACTGAGTGCGCAGGCCTGGCCGCGCAGTTCGCCGCAACCTCGGTCGCGTTCGCAAAGTGGACAGTTCCAGCTGCTCCGCCGAGCCTGAATGCATCGGTTGCAACATCTATCGCAGAGGCAGGCGGCGGGAAGCAGGCAGCAACATCTGCTCGCGCCAAATTCCCTGGCGGCCGTCGCTGGTCGGTCGCGCAGTTGAGCGCGGTGGCTGCGGTGTTGTTGCTTTTCGCAGTCGGCATGACCATGCGCTACCAGAGCCGTTCGCGCGCAGTCTACTCCCAGCCGTTCGCCGCACAGAAAGCTCTCCCCACCGAATCGCGGAGTGCTGTCGGCGACTCCGTCAGCCTGCCGATGCCCGCGCCGCCGCCGCCGCC
Source organism: uncultured Acidobacteriaceae bacterium (assembly GCA_963783065.1). Taxonomy (GTDB): domain Bacteria; phylum Acidobacteriota; class Terriglobia; order Terriglobales; family Acidobacteriaceae; genus Telmatobacter. The sequence continues at coordinate 129,903 of CAWAMG010000002.1, forward strand.
CACCGCAAATCAGCCCATGAATGGCAGACAGGTTGACCAACTCGTTGCGCTCGCGCCCGGGGTCGTCGCCGGCAACCTCGCCGAGCATCGCAGCCGCACTCCTCGTGCCGAAGCCCTGGAGGCAAAATCGAATGGGCTTGCGGCGCAAATCGCCCCCACAGCCGCTCCCATGATCGCGCACTCCGTTTCGCTCACAGTTCAGGTTCGCGACCTTGCCGCGTCCCGCGCAGCGCTTGATGCACTGCTCACGCGCCACCACGGGTACGCAGCACAACTCACGGTGAACACCGCAGAGGGCTCGCCGCGCAGCCTGCAGAGCTCTCTGCGCGTCCCGGACGCAAACCTGGCCGCAGCCATCGCCGAGATGCGCGCGCTGGGCCGCGTTGAAACCGAGAACCAGTCGGGCGAAGAGGTAACGCAGCAGCATGCCGACCTGGTCGCCCGCCTGCAGAACTCCCGCGAAACCGAGCAGCGCCTGCGCGAGCTGCTCGCCCAGCACACTGGGAAGATCGACGACATTCTCCAGGTGGAAGAAGAGATCTCCCGCGTCCGCGGCGAGATCGAGCAGATGGAGGCGGAGCAAAAAGTCCTCGAGCATCGCGTCGACTTCGCCACCATTGAATTGCAGCTCACCGAGCAGTATCGCGAACAGCTCAGCGAACAGTCCGCCTCTGTGCCGATGCAGATCCGCAACGCCTTCGTGGCAGGCCTGCGGCACGGCGCTGCAACGCTGCTTTGGATATTGCTGTTCCTCGAAGAGGCAGTCCCCACCACTCTCATCTGGCTCGCGATTCTCGGGGTTCCGGGATTCCTGCTCTGGCTGCGATATCGGCGGCTGGTCCGTCGACAGTAGCAGCAGTTCAGTCTAAGGCGGCCACGGTTTCAATATCCAATTCCGATCTGTGGAACGTCGTCTCACACCTGCTGATATCCTTCTTTCAATGGCATCTTCTTCATATTTTAGCCCTGATGTGACTCGCCATCGGCCTGCGCAGATACCTACTGTGTGGGCCACCTGGCTGCTCTTTCTTGCCGTTTTTTTCGCCGTCCAGATAGGGTCCCTCTTCACGCCGCCCCTGCTCGACGACGTGGACGCGGGGCACGCAGAGGCTGCCCAGCACGCCGTCGAAAGCGGCGACTGGGTTACGCTGAAGATCGACGGCATCCGCTACATTGAGAAACCACCGCTGCCTTACTGGGCGGTCGGCATTTGCTACAAGATCTTCGGCGAGAGCACGGCTTCCACTCACCTGCCAAACGCTCTGGCCATGCTGGGGCTTTGCTGGCTCGCGTGGGCCTGGGCGCGCCGTGCCTGGGGCGAGCGTGCAGGCCTCTATGCGGGCCTGGCCGTTCTAACTTCCATCGGTCCATTTCTTTTTACGCGCTTCTTTATTCCAGAGTCCTACTTTGCGCTGTTCATGCTTTGGGCGCTCTACGGGCTCATCACAGGCCTTGAACTGAGCAAGCCAAACCGCTTCTACTGGTGTGCCATCGGATTGGCGCTCGCCACTTTGACCAAGGGGCTTATGGCGCCGGTATTTTTCATTGGCGCGGCGGTGCCCTACCTGCTGCTCACTGGCCAGTGGCGCCGCTGGCGCGAGCTCAGGCTCTTCACCGGGACACTGCTCTTCCTTGCCATTGCCGCGCCATGGCACATCCTCTGCAGCCTGGCCAACCCCGATCAGGGCCTTGCCGTGGGCAACCACCCCACCATCGGCAACGTTCATGGCTTCTTTTATTTCTACTTCATCAACGAGCACGTCTTCCGCTTCTTCTCCTTGCGCTACCCGCACGACTACAACAAGCTGCCCTTCGCACTCTACTGGCTGCTCCAACTTCTCTGGCTCTTTCCGTGGAGCCTCTTCGTGCCGGCGGTTCTCGTGGTCGCATGGAAGACGCGCCGCAATTGGCTGCAGCACCTGGGCCGCGATGCCGGCCACACCGTCGACTTTTATATCGACAATGCCGCGCGCGAAGATGTGGCCAGCTACGTTGCCCATCTCAAGTTCCAGGTCCGGACCCTCTGGCTGCTGAGCCTGTACTCCGCCTTTACCTTGCTCTTCTTCTCGCTCTCATCCAATCAGGAGTACTACACCTTTCCGGTGTGGCCGGCGCTCCTCATTCTCATCGCCGCTGTCCTTGCGGCCATTGAAGAACAGCGCAAAGGAATCGGATGACCAGCCGCTGCTATCTACCGGCTGGCTAACAGGGGCACAAGCGGTCTTTGCCGCGGTGGGCGTTCTTTCGGCTGCGGTCCTCGGCTGGGCCCTTTGGAACTCGCGCAACCTGCCCTTCGTCCCCGACATCGGCACCGTTCTCGCGCATCGCGGCGTCGGCGACTACACGCTTTCGATGTCCCACTTCTTCGACCTCACCGGCGCGTCGTTTGCCGCGCTGCGCCTGCCCGCCTTGATGGCCGCCATCGCGCTGCTCATCGGGCCGCCGGTCGGGTGGGGTCTGCGCCTGAAACAGAAACATATCGCCGCAACCGTCAGCGTCGCGCTCACCTCGGCGGTCTTCCTCGTCGCCGCGCACATCGCCTTTGCGCGCTTTGCGCCCATGCTCAGCTCCAAGCCAATGGCCGACACCATTATGGACAAGGGCACGCCCGCCGACACCTTCATCATCTTCGGCGACCACTCGGATGCCTCTTCGGTCGACTTTTACACGCACCACTTCTTCAACGGGCGGCCGGCGCTGCTCGTATATCCGCGCTGCGGCCAGCACGGCGAGGGCTCGAGCTTGCTGTGGGGATCCTGCTACCCCGATGCTCCGGACATCTTCCTCAGCGAAGACAAGCTCGCAAAGATCTGGGGTACCGGCGAGCGAAAGTGGCTCTTCGCCCAGGACACCAACCAGCCAAAGGCCGAGAGCCTTCTCGCTGGCCGCTTGTATCTGGTGCAGAACGTGGCCGACAAGGCCCTGTGGACCGACCGGCCGCTGCCGTAGGCCGCCAAACGCAAACGCCGTATCCGTCGGGGTGAGACAACTGATGCCGGAAACTTTTGACGGTGCCGGCCTTCGACTTGTCTCAGAGTTGAGATCCTTACTCCGCCGCCCGCATCTTTCCGCCCGGCAGCAACTCAAAGACTCTGCCGCGCCACAGAATTCGCCGGCCCCAGTAGCTCGCCGCCCAGAAGCAGAACCCCATCAGATCGCGCACCGGATAAAGCACCAGCAGTCCAAACCAGCTTCGATCCTCAACCACCATGCGGCCCACCGCAATCGCCAGCGCCCAGCGCGTAGCCAGAGCCCAGCCGAGCAGCCCCAACCCAACGCCCCAATGCCCCAGCGCCGCGGCGCCGGCCAGCGCCAGCAGTCCAAACGGCACGCTGAATGTGAGCGCCGTACCAAAGTGCCCGGCCGGCCGCGAAAAGCGCGTCGACTTCATCCACCGCACCTGGTGCTTCATCGACGCCCAGAAGCTCGAATTGATCACCATGTGATCGATCGCGTGGTGGCTCAGCACCACCGTCTCCCCCAGCTTGCAGGTCTCGTTGCCGAGCACGAAATCGTCAGCATAGTAATCAGCCGTCACCTTGAATCCGCCCATGCGCTGGATCGTTTCGCGCCGGAATGCCATGGTCGGCCCGAGGACGAATCTCATCCCCTCCACCGCGCGCGCCGCCAGAACGCCCGCGGTCATCTCCACACTCATGCCCACAGCCTCAAGCCGCGCCCACAGCCCGCCCTCCGCCGCCACGCCGCGATACGGGCAGGTCATCGCGCCCACCTGGGGCAACGGCAAAGGGCAGCGCCACCGCGCGCAAGATAATCCGGCGTCACGCGCACATCGCTGTCGCTGATCACGAGAATGTCGTACGCCGCCGCGGCCTCCATCAACTCCATCGAGGCGACTTTGGCGTTGATGTAGTCCGGCTCGTCCGCCCGTCGAAAGAACTTCGCAGGGATCGTCCGGGTACCGCGCCGCCACACGCCGCGCAATGTCCAAGCCCGCATCGTCCGTCGATCGCGCGCAGAACAGAATCTCGTAGTTGGGATAGTCCTGCCGGAAGAAGCTCTCGATGTGCCCTCGAGCCCCGGTTCGGCCCCATGCAGCGGCTTCAGCAGGCTCAGCGGCGGCGTAAATCCGGGTCGCGCGGCCGCATCCAAAGCGCCGACGCCGCTCCCGCAGATAGCCGGGCACAGCCCACAGCACCATCCCCGCAAACACCGTGGAAGTCAACAGCCCGAAGACGCCCAAACCAAGAAGAACGTACAACATGCAGGTTCAAGAATACCCTTCAGCGGCCAGTCGCCGGCTCTGAAAATGGCCCTTTCAGACGCGGAGGCTCCAACTCTTCGCCGCAGCAAGTTTATGTCTGGATGGTCGCGGAGTCTACGGCTTGCGAGACGTTGTCGGCTTGGCCACAACCGTCGGCCTGCGAATCGGCACAATCGCTCCCGCTGCGCCCGGGGCGGCCTGCTGGAACCGCGTCAGCATCTCGCTGCGCACATACTCCACAAAGCTCTGCATCTGCCGGTTCATCTCTTCCATCCGCTCGCGCATCTGCAGAATGATGCCGATGCCCGCGATGTTCACGCCCAGGTCGCGCGCCAGGTTCAGGATGAACTCCAGCCGCTCCAGATCCTCGTCGGTATAGAGCGCGTGTTGCCTTCGGTGCGCGACGGCTTCAGCAACCCTTCGCGCTCATACAGGCGCAGCGTCTGCGGATGAATCTCGTACATCTCGGCCACCGCCGAGATCATGTACGCGCCCTTCGATTTGCGTTTTGCTGCCATAATCTTTCTGCGACCAGCTTATCTCACGTCCGCTGTCTTCTTTAGTCCCTCGGTCCCGCAGTCCCTGCCTTCATCCCATTTTCTCAAACAGCGCCACCCGCGGGTCCTGCGTATTCAGCTTCGCCAACTCGCGCATGATCTCCCGGCTGCGCTCGTCGTTGAGCGTCGGCACCACCACTTCCACGGTCACAATCTCGTCGCCGCGCTTGCCCGGCTGCTGCGCATTCTCCACGCCGCGCTCCCGCATGCGCAGCTTCTGCCCGCTCTGCGTGCCCGGCGGAATCTTCAACTGCGCCCGCCCGTCGATCGTCGGCACATCCACCTTCGCGCCCAGGCTGGCCTCGGCAATCGTCACCGGCACGGTCAGGTGAATATCGTCGCCCACGCGCGTAAACACCGGGTGCGTCCCCGTCCGCACAATCAGGAACAGATCCCCGGCAGCCCCGCCGTTCATGCCCGCGTTGCCCTTGCCCTGCAGGCGAATCCGCTGCCCATCGCGCGTCCCCGCCTTGATGCGGAAATCCACCGACTCGGTTTTGGTCACCACACCTTCGCCGTGGCAGGTGGCGCAGTCGTTTGAAATCCGACCCGTCCCGTTGCAGCGCGGGCAGGAGATGTTGAACTTCATTCGCCCGCCCATCTGCGTCACCTGGCCCGTCCCGTTGCACTCCGGGCACTGCATCGCGCCGCCCGTTGAGGCCTGCCCATGGCAGGTTGGGCAGGTCTCCTGCCGATTCACCTGGATGCGCGCCTGCCCGCCGCGAATCGCCGTCCAGAAGTCCACCGTGGCCTGGTACTCGAGATCCGTTCCCGGCTGCGGACCGCGCGGCCGCTGCGGCTGCTGCGCCCCGGAAAAGATGCCGGAGAAAATGTCCTTGAAGCTGCCCCAGCCAGCCGAGTTCCCGCCCGTCTGCGGTCCTCCGCCAGAGCCCGGCCCGCCCTGAAACCCAGAGAAATCGAAACCGCCAAAGTCCACCGGAGGCTGCCCGCCCGCGCTCTGCTGCCGCGCATACGCCTCCGCGGTCGCCGGGTCAATCTGGTCGGAGTAGAAGCCGACCTGGTCGTAGATCTTGCGCTTCTTCTCGTCGCTCAGCACGTCGTTGGCCTCGGAGATTTCCTTGAACTTCTCCTCAGCCTTCTTGTCGTTCGGGTTCACGTCCGGGTGGTACTTGCGCGCAGCCTTCCGAAAGGCCTTGCGAATCTCCTCCGCCGTGGCCGTCTTCTTTACGCCAAGCGTCGCGTAGTAGTCCTTGTTTGCAGTCGTCGCCATTTGTCCCTTATAGAGTCCCTGCGTGTGAGCCGGCCAGCATCCGCTTGAGGAAAGCAATTCCTGGACGATTTGGGCCCAAACTTGAGCAGAAGACACTAATCATTGCAACTATTCTGCCAGATGTGAGTGAATTATGCTCAACTTTTAGATGCAAAAGCGAGCGGTTGGGTGCAGAAGGCATGCCAACGAGGAAGTGTCAGATATCGCCTCCGACCCTCTATGCTATGGTGCTGGCATGAAAAAGCGATGCATTTGGACCGCGGCCAGTGTGGGGCTGGTTGCGGTCGTGTTTGCCCCAGGCGGGGCCATGCCGCAAGCACCTGCCGCTTCCGCGGCTTCCGCCGACGCGAATCAGTTGCTCTTGCAGGCGATTCGCTCCAACGGTCTCACTGGAGAAGGACAGAAGCCCTGGCACATCAGGATATCCTTCGATGTGGCTGCCGCGTTTCTGCAAGACGCCGACACCGGCACAATCGAAGAATGGTGGATCAGCGACACACACTACAAGAGGACGATTACGGGCAAGACATTCACGCAGACCCAATACGGCACGGAGTCGGGCCTCAAACGGGCAGGCGTCCGGAGCGCAGCGCCGCCAATCTACTCAAACGTTCTCAACGCCGTCATTCGGCCCATCAACATCCCCGAAGATGCAGTCCCCTCACTGAGCGTCAATCAAGCCGAACGGAAGGTAGGCGATGCGCGCTTCTCCTGCCTCGCTACCGAAATGGGCAAAACCACCCCGACAACAGTCAAAGCTCCACCCTGGATTTATTGCCTCGATGCCGATCATCCGATTCTCCGCATGGGCGCGGCTCCCAATGGTTCGGGCCGCGATTTCCGGAATCACATCGTTCTTTTTGAAGGCAGATACATCGCCAAACAGGTTGAATACACTCTCGATGTGCCCGGAGGCCACAATCCGCAGCGGATTTGGTCGGTGCAGGTGGAGCAGCTCGAAGGGCTCAAGGACGAAGACGCTAAGCAAATTGACCCTCCTCCCGGCACCCCGGTTGCCCCGGCAAAGGTCACTCTTTCAGGGAAAGAAGCCAAGGCGCTTCTTCTAAACCACCCAATGCCTGAGTATCCAGCGATCGCGAAAGTACTCCAGGCATCTGGCGACGTCGTTTGCAAGGTTTGGGTCGATGTGGATGGGCATGTCATCAATGCCGGGCTCGTGAGTGGACCGTTGACGTTGCAGGGTACGGCACTTGATGCATTGAGGAAGTGGACCTTCAAGCCAGTCCAAGCGAATGGCGATGCGGCAGAGATGGAGACGACGATCACGATCAGATTCCAAATCGTCTCCCCTGGCTCGCTTTCAACTGTCGTCAGGCTGGTCGAATAGGGAACCCGTGCGTTTGAGGCTGCGACGCTCGGCAACTCGATTTTCGATCCATCTCTGTTAAGGGGGCGGCCTCGTGACGATTTTGATTCCAGGTTCTAGCTGGCAACGCCACGGCGGTTGGGGGCCGGACAACGCTCTGTTCGGCTTTGCGAACAGCGTGCTGCGAGGAAGCTGCGTCGAGGATTGCACGCAGTTCCTTTCGTGGGATCCAAGCGGCAACAATCACGCTCATCGAATCGCAGCCGCTGGGAAATTGCGAAAGATGGTTGCGGATCATCGCTTCGCGACGGGGGAAATGCTCAACATCATTGCTCACAGTCACGGCGGAAATGTCGCTCTGGCCGCCTCTCAACTTGGATTGGCGAAACCGATAGATATTTTGATTACGTTGAACAAGCCGACCCTTCTGCGCGACGCCTACATGCCAGGAAGAAATATCCAGAATTTCTACAACATCTCTGCCGCGCGCGATTGGATGCAATGGGCCGCGTCGGACGTAAAGATGCCGTGGAGCTTCGCCCGCGACGAGGCCGCGGTGAATCACACGATCGATACGTCAAAGTCGAAGATCAAGCCACACGCCGCGCTGATCTGGGATGACACGTTCAGGGAGATGTGGTGGGAGTGGGTGCGGAATCAGCAGCGGGCAAGGGCTACGAGCGAAGCCGGCTAATGGCTGCTGTATGAATTCTGTAATGACGGCAAGGGCGCCCCGGCAATTGCTCATGCAATGCGAAGCGCCTTGGCAACTGCCTGGGGTTCGCGGTCGATGACCATCAGATAGGCGCGCGTTGGCCCTTCGGGAACGCGTCGGCCTTGCTCCCAGTGCCGCAGCGTATTGATATTGAAGCCGAAGCGGACAGCAAACTCATGCTGCGTCAGTCCGAGCTTGCCCCGAATCCGACGCACGTCGATCTCGTGCGGAATATGAACGACGTATGTGCTGGGGTCGCCTGTTCCATCCACGAATGCCAGCGCCTGTTCAAGTCCTCGAATGATCCCTTCACCAACTTTGCTCATCGCGCCCGCCTCCGTCTCTTTACCTCTTCAACCATCTGCGTCGTAATCCGTTTTAAAGTCTTCAATTCGCCGGATGAAAGATCAGCTTGATCGTTCTTGGCGTAGGCCTTTAAAAGCAGCAACGGCATCTCCATATCGTGAAAGAAATAAATCACTCGCGCTCCTCCACGCTTGCCGCGCCCTTCAAGTCCCCAACGAACCTTTCTTACGCCGCCCGAGCCCGGAATTACATCGCCCGCCGTTGGGTTCCAGGCCAGGTACCGAACCAGTTCCGCCCTATCCGCGTCATCCATCAGCTTCTTCGTCGCCGCGAGAAACTCGTCCGTTTCGACTACCGTGATTGGGCCAGCTTGCGGCAAGAGCTATTGTAGTGCATTGCACTACCGCCGGCAATTCTCGAACGGGAGGTTTGGTCGACCAGATGCAAATGATCATGGATACCCCGGGTCTCAAAATCGAGGCCAGGGGCATCCGAATGCACAACCGCTTAAAACGTCGAGAGCTTTCCCTGGATTTCTCCTGCACTAATCCAGTTATTGCACTTGTGCGCTGCGAAGGCCTCACTTGCCTGTTCCTCATTGCCTGCGGGTAAATCAATGCCAGGCCACAGACAAGCGTCGCAGTCGAAGTGGTAGCGGCCATTTTCGTCAGGTTCCGAGTCCTTGTGCATTTTGCGATGAAACATCACCATAGTTAAGCTTCCTGGAGTAAAGTAGGCTCTCCGTAATGTAGAAAACCCCTATAGTGAAATACTCGCTGCGATGGCGTTCCTGCGTAACATTTCTGAAAAAGTTTGGGGTGGGCGACATGTGTCTCGCCCACCCCGCTGACTTGCCGACCTGCTGCCCCGCTTACTTCTTGTCGTCCACGTCCACGTACTCCGCGTCGATCACGCCTTCGTCCTTCTTCGCTTCTTCTGCAGGAGCCCCGTCCGAAGGTGCGCCCTGCGCAGCAGCCGCTTCGGCTGCGATGGCCTTGTAGAGCACCTCGGCCAGCTTGTGGCTGGCGTGGGTCAGCTTCTCGTGCGCGGCCTTCAGATCGCTTGAGCTTGGCGTGCCTTCGAGCGTCTTCTTGGCCTCGGCAAGAGCGGCTTCCACGTCGGTCTTGTCGGCAGCCTGCACCTTTTCGCCGGAGTCCTTCAGCATCTTCTCGATGTTGTAGACCAGCGAGTCGAGCGAGTTGCGCGCGTCGATCTCTTCGCGCTTCTCCTTGTCCTCGGCTGCGTGGGCCTCGGCTTCCTTGGCCATCTTTTCGACCTCGTCCTTGCTCAGGCCCGAGCTCGAAGTGATCGTGATGCGCGTGTCCTTGCCGGTGGCGTTGTCCTTCGCCGTCACGTTCAGAATGCCGTTGGCATCGATGTCGAAAGTGACCTCGATCTGCGGCACGCCGCGTGGCGCCGGAGGAATTCCGCCCAGCTTGAACTTGCCCAGCGTGCGGTTCTGCGCCGCCAGAGGACGCTCGCCCTGCAGCACGTGGACCTCGACCTCGGTCTGCGAGTCGGCAGCCGTCGAAAACGTCTCCGTCTTCTTGGTCGGAATCGTGGTGTTGCGCGGAATCATCTGCGTGGCCACGCCGCCCAGCGTTTCAATCGCCAGGGTCAGCGGCGTCACGTCGAGCAGCAACAGGTCCTTGACCTCGCCGGCCAGCACGCCCGCCTGCACGGCAGCGCCGATGGCGACCACTTCATCCGGGTTCACGCCGCGATGCGGCTCCTTGCCGAAGAGCTTCTTCACCAGCTCCTGAATCTTGGGCATGCGCGTCTGGCCGCCCACCAGAACCACTTCGTCAATCTGGCTCGCCGTCACGCCGGCATCGGCCATGGCCTTCTTGCACGGCTCAAGCGACCGATCGATCAGGTCTCCGACCAACTGCTCCAGCTTGGCGCGGGTCAGCTTGCGAACCAGGTGCTTCGGTCCGCTTGCATCGGCGGTGACAAAGGGCAGGTTGATCTCGGTCTCGACCGTGGTCGAGAGCTCGATCTTGGCCTTTTCCGCGGCGTCTTTCAAACGCTGCAGCGCCATCTCGTTGCCCTTCGAGCCCAGGTCAAGCCCCGTCTCCTGCTTGAACTCGGCAATCAGCCACTCCACGATGCGCTGGTCGAGATTGTCGCCGCCCAGGTGCGTGTCGCCATTGGTCGACTTCACCTCGATCACGCCTTCGCCCACTTCGAGAATGGAAATATCAAATGTGCCGCCGCCGAAGTCATACACGGCAATCGTCTCGTCCTTCTTCTTGTCGAGCCCGTAGGCCAGCGCGGCCGCCGTCGGCTCGTTGACGATGCGCTTCACGTCGAGGCCGGCAATCTTGCCCGCGTCCTTGGTGGCCTGGCGCTGCGCGTCGTTGAAGTACGCCGGAACCGTGATCACAGCTTCGGTCACCGTTTCGCCCAGGTAGGCCTCGGCGCTCTTCTTCAGCTTCTGCAGGATCATGGCCGAGATTTCGGGCGGAGTGTACTCCTTGCCCTGCGCAATTACGTCGACGTGGTCGCCCTTCTGGACAACCTTGTAGGGGACCATCTTCATCTCGTCGTTGACTTCGTTGTAGCGGCGTCCCATGAACCGCTTGATCGAGAAGATCGTGTTTTCGGGGTTGGTGATGGCCTGGCGCTTGGCCACCTGGCCCACCAGCCGCTCGCCGCTCTTTGAAAACGCGACGATCGAGGGCGTGGTCCGCGCACCCTCTTCATTCGGAATCACTTTGGGCTCACCGCCCTCCAGGACTGCAACGCACGAATTGGTCGTGCCCAGGTCGATACCAATAATTTTTCCCATGGTTCTGCTCCCGCCTCCAGGCTGCTGAAATACTGACACTCATAAGATGCATGATTGAGTGACTTAGTGTCAACTTTATTTGATTAAACTTCAGTAAGGTGCCGGCCGCCAGTCCATCCAGCTGCCGGAAATTCCGTCGGCCCGTGCCGGGTCTTGCAATCTTTCGTCGATTGGTGTTAACTAATCCTTTAGTTGATCGTCTAACTTGGTGAACGGCAAAGGGCTGCGCCGGTTAGCCCTTTAGATTCAACAGACGCTTTGAATTCAACAGAATCACGGTTTTTGGGCCTGAAGAGATCGCCATGCCTCCCAGAAAGTCAAACACGCTGACTGAAGCTGAGCTAAGGCTGATGAAGCTGCTGTGGCAGCGCGGCGATTCAGCCGTCAGCGACCTGGTGGCCGCAATCCCCAGCGAGGAAACTCTGGCCTATAACTCGGTCTTGACCACCCTGCGGATCCTGGAGCAGAAAGGCTATGTCGAGCATCGCCAGGAAGGTCGCGCCTTCATTTACAGGCCTGCCGTGGCCGAACGCGAGGCCAGCCGCACAGAGATTCGTCACGTGCTCAGTCGTTTTTTTGGCAACTCTCGCGAGCAACTGCTGTTATCACTCTTAGGCGACGACGAAGTCTCGCCCGAGGAGATTCAGCGCATGAAGGATGCCATCCGCGACGCCGAACCCGACAGTGTGCGGCCCGGCGACGGAACCGGGTTGAGTGCGAACTTGCGCGGGAAGGCCTGACGATGGAACCGACAGCGATTCTCAATCTAATTGTCTGGGCCCTTCGGGCCGGCCCGGCCTGGAGTGCGGCTGCACAGGTCTGGTCTGAATCGGCCGCCTCCATCCTTATCGGCAGCTTATGGCAAGGTGCGATTGTTGCCTGCGGTCTCGGCCTCTGCATGCGCCTGGCCCCGAGCATACCCGCACGTCTGCGCTATGGGGTTTGGGCAGCGGGGTTCGGCGCACTCTTCTGCCTGCCGTTTCTGCCTGCGCTGATCGAGCGCCTGACCCCAATCGGATTCCTCGCTGCGCCTGCCCATTCGCTCGGCCTGGCCGCGGAATTCGGCGTGGCTTCTGAATCCAGCTCTCACGCCTTGACGCAGCACACATTCATCGCACTTGACGCGCGCTGGAGCCTGGCCATCGGCGCACTGTGGCTGGCGGCTTCCCTCCTGCGCGCCACCAGCCTGGCCGCACACGCAGTCCGGATGCGGCGTCTATGGAACTCGGCCAGTCCAATGAATGCTGCGCACGGCGGTGTTTTGCGGCAGAGTGTTGCCGCCCGCAGGGCCGCCCCGGTAGAGATCTGCGTGACCAGCAATCTCGACCGCCCCTGCGTCATCGGCTTCTTCCGCCCGCGCATCCTGATTCCCGCCTGGCTGCTGAGCCGGCTCACCCCGGCTGAGCTTGAGCAGGTTGTGCTGCACGAGACGGAGCATCTTCGTCGCGGGGACGACTGGGCAAACCTGCTGCAGAAGCTCTGCCTGGCCGCCTTCCCGCTCAATCCAGCGCTCTGGTGGCTCGAGCGCCGCCTCTGCGCCGAGCGCGAGATAGCGTGTGACGACGGCGTAGTCCGCCGGACGAAAGCCCCGCGAGCATACGCCGCTTGCCTCGCCGGACTTGCCGAGCGCGGATTTGAGAACCGCGAGGCTCTGCGGCTGCGCGAAGCGCTTTCGCTTGGGGCCTGGCAGCGCCGGAGCGATTTGGCTACGCGGGTCCATCGACTGCTTCGCCGCCCACAGGTCTTGAGCCCTGTCGCATCCTGGGGAGCGGTGGCTGTCGTTGGATGCGGCCTGGTGGCGGGAACGTTTGCTCTGGCGCATTCGCCACAGTTGGTCGCGTTCGTCGCTCCGGCGAATCCGCCCGCAGATGCACTCGTGGAGTCTGCGAACATGCTTGGCGCTCAGCAGGGCCAGGTCGACACCGGGTTCGCGCGGGGTCCCGCGGCATTTGCCGAGCACAGCGTCCAGTCCTATCGCGCGGTAAAGACACTGGCCGTCCTTCCAGCAGGGCGACCAATATCGATGTTGCATACCAGCAACGTAACTCCGCGGCCGAGCTCGCCCAGCCCGGTGAACCGGGCCCAGCAGACCGGGAATTCGATCGGAACTAGCCACTCCCTTGCGTCGCTTGTGCCGGAAGCCGTCGCTGCACGAATGAGAGCCGGAGAGATCTCCAAGTCTGCGGCGCCTCAAGCAATTCAAACCAACGCAAAGCTGACCGCCTCACCTGATTCTGCCGCAACCCAAACCAGTTTCCTCGTCCTAACCACCTTCGAAGAGGTCCAGACCGCCGGCTCCAGTGAAGATGCGCAAGGGGACACCGTCGCCAGGGAGCCCTCCACACAATCAAGCAGTCGCGGAGCCACAGCATTCACGAGCGTCCGCGTCACGCAGCTGGTGCTGCGCTTCGGTCCACCTGCATCGAACGACCCTTCGTCGACCAACAGTCGCCCGAATTCCAACACCTCACCTGCTTCAAACGCCCAGCCAAATTCCAACTCGTCTCAGCCCGTCGCAATTGCTTATCGCGATTGGTGGTTCGTTACCCAACTCTAAACAGTCGTTTCAACCCAACGGAGAGAATGACATGAATGCACCTATTAGACCCGCATCAACTAATTCATTAGTAGCCAAGGCAAAGCGTTTCGCCGCTCCCGCCGGAGTGGTGGCCGCGCTTGGCCTCGCCCTCACCATCTTCGTCGCACACCCCGCCGTGCACGCCGCGGCCGCGGGCAACGGCGCAACACCCATGGACGACAACAGCGTCTCTTCTCTCGTCGCGCTCGACAATGCAGTCGAGGCCGTTGCCGCGCGCGTGACGCCTGCGGTGGTCAACGTCTCGGTTACCTCTCGGCAGTCCGAGCAGGCGGAAGGCGAAGACGGCCAGATGCCGGGGATTCCGGAAGGCGCTCTGCCTCCCGAATTCCGCAAGTTCTTCGGGCAAGGGGGCAACGGCCATGGTCAGATGCCTGGCCGCCAGATTGAGCACGGCATCGGCAGCGGCATCATCATCTCGCCAGACGGCTACATCGTCACCAACGACCACGTAGTCGACAGCGCCATGCAGATCAACGTCACCCTGAACGACCGCCGCGTCTTCCCCGCCAAGCTCGTCGGCGTCGACAAGCTCAACGACCTCGCCGTCATCAAGATCGACGCCCACGACCTGCCCTGCATCGCCTGGGGCGACTCCACCAAGCTGCATCCCGGCCAGACCGTGCTCGCCTTCGGCAGCCCCTTCGGCTACTTCCAGTTCTCCGTCACGCGCGGCATCGTCAGCGCGCTCGACCGGCCCAACCCCTACTGACGAAGACCGCCGCAAGCCCGGCGACTTCATCCAGACCGACGCCGCCATCAACCCCGGCAACTCCGGCGGACCGCTGGTGAATGCGCATGGCGAACTGGTCGGCATCAACACCTTCATCATCTCCGGCAGCGGCTCCTTCGCCGGCGCGGGCTTCGCCATTCCCTCGCAGATCGTCAAGGCCACCGCCGACGAGATCATCAAGACCGGCAGCGTCCACCACGGCTATCTCGGCATCAGCATGAACGACGTGACGCCCGAGAACGCGCAGCTTCTTCAACCTGCCCGACGCGACCGGCGCAATCGTCAGCCAGGTCACGCCCGACTCACCGGCCAGCCACGCCGGACTCAAGAACGGCGACGTGCTGCGCGAGATCAACGGCAAAAAGATCGTCAACGGCGGCGCGCTGCAGGTAGCAGTGAGCCAGGTCTCGCCGAACACCACCATTCACCTCGGCATTCTGCGCGATGGCAAGGCGGAGAACGTCGAAGTCAAGGTCGGCGAGTTCCACGCCGACGCTGAAGTCGCGGACAACGCAGGCTCCGATCCGCACAATGGCGGAAAGCTCGGCCTGGCGGTGGACGATCTCTCACCGCAGTTGCGTCAGCAGCTCAATCTGCCTGAGCGCGTCAACGGCGCGGCCATCGAGAGCGTGCGTCCCGCCAGCCCCGCTGAAGAAGCAGGCCTCGCAGCCCGGCGACGTCATCCTCGAAGTCAACCGTCACCCCGTGGCGAATGCGGAGAAGTTCGCCAGCGAAGTCCACGCCGCACCGGCAGGCAAGGACATTCTGCTCCTCGTCTGGTCGAATGGCGGCGCAAGCTATCGCGTTGTGCATCCCGCGCAGAGCGGCGACAACGGCGAGTAATCGGCCAACTCACAACCAGGCAACATACGTCGGCCGCTGGAGGTTCCCACCTTCGGCGGCCGCTACCATTTCAAAACGAAATCCGAGCAAGACAGAGTTCGCTCAAAATGCGCCCGTCTTTCGCATTCACGTGTGCCACGCGGCGAGGCTTTGTGAATATATTGCCCGAGTAACTCGCTTTATCAGGATTTTGTGACGATCACTGGATAAGGAATTTGCCATGCGGAGAGGCTAAAGAAATACAAATCCCCAGCGACTTGCATTATCCGGAACCTGTGAAGACCAGGGGAAAGCTGCGCGACGAAGGGACAATTGTACGGCCCGCCCCCCGGATGTTCCTGTAAAGTTGGGACGGTTACCTGGCCAAGGGACGTCGCGTCGATCCCGCATTCGATAGTGGCCGTGTCATTGGGTGGATCCTGGTTTGTCCCCACTTGAGCGATGAACACGTAGAAGTTGCTGACCGGAACTCCAAGGCCCAGCCGTCCGGGTACATCCAGGTAGCACCAAACCTGCCCGGTGAGAGGTTCGGCGGGGGGATACACGCTCCCGCCGGGACCATATTGTGGTTCCGTTCCAGCAAAGTACGCCATTCCTGTTCCAGCAGGGTTGCCATTCGCGAGGCTCAGTTCGAAACTAAAGGTGAAATCGCAGTGCCACAAGAAAATGCCCACCGGGGTTGCGAGCTCTGCGCCTGTCTGCTCCAGGGGACTCCAAAAGGCAACCTCACTCCAAGAATTAATATCCCCGAGCTTCGATACGCGTTCGAGCACAGACGCCGCGCCCTTCATTGACCGTACCGCTTCAAGGGCATCTTCGCGAGTCGGGGCGCGACCTGATTGCGGCCTCGCGGGCGCCGGTTTCGGCAGTTGTCGCGTGGGGAGTGACCCCTTCACCTCTACGATTCGCAACTCAGACTCATGTTTCGCCATTTGAGTTTGCCTCCTTTGAACCGGAATCTCCGATTTGGACTTTCGGTTCAGGCATCGCATCATAGTACTCATTCAAGAGTTCCGTCTAGTGGTTTCCAGCAACTTGCCTGCACCTTCAGCGGGAAGTGACTGGCCATGTTCAGGTGAAAGACGGAAAGTTCTCAGTTTCACAAAGGGTCAGATTTGAAACGCGGTGGCAGCTGTCACTTTTCACAGACTGTTTGATCGGTTACCCTCATCGGGTCCGGCAACCGATGACCAACCCAGCCCTTCAAGCTCGCTATCCGCTCACACAGGGCATCAACCCGTGGCTGGTCGTTGTCGCCGTTATGCTGCCCACCTTTATGGAGGTGCTGGACACAGCAATTGCCTCAGTAGCGCTGCCTTACATTGCCGGCTCGCTTTCGGCAACCAACTCTGAAGCAACATGGGTGCTCACCAGCTACCTGGTGGCCAACGCTGTCATCCTGCCCGCATCCAACTGGTTCGCGCGGCGCTTCGGCCGCAAGCGCTTCCTGCTCTTCTGCGTCGTCATCTTCACCGTTGCCTCTTTCTTCTGCGGAGCAGCGCCTTCGCTGTCCGTGATCCTGCTCGCCCGCGTGCTGCAGGGCGCAGGGGGCGGCGCTTTGCAGCCGCTTTCGCAGTCCATCCTGCTGGAAAGTTTCCCGGTCGAAAAGCGCTCTCAGTCAATGGCCGCCTACGGCCTGGGCATCGTGCTCGCGCCCGTGCTCGGCCCGACGCTGGGCGGATGGCTCACAGACACTTTCAGTTGGCGCTATGCCTTCTACATCAACATTCCGGTCGGCATCCTTGCGTTCTTCCTCATCATGCGCTTTGTGTACGACCCGCCGTGGATCAAAAACGCCAAGGTCGGCCCCTTCGACAACATCGGCTTCGGCCTGCTCATGGTCTGGACCGGCGCTCTGCAGATCGTGCTCGACAAGGGCCAGGAAGACGACTGGTTCGGCGCTCTGTGGGTGCGCTGCGCCGTGGCGGCGCTGGTCATTGCACTCATCGGCTGGGTGTGGCACTCGTGGACGCATCCCAAAGGCCTGGTCGACCTGCACATTCTCAAAGACCGCAACTTCCGCACCGGCTGCTTCTTGATCGCCATGCTGGGCATGGCCATCTACATCACCATCGCCATTTTGCCGCTCTACTACCAGGAGGTGCTCGGCTACACCGCCTTCTCTGCCGGCCTGGTCGTGGGCCCGCGCGGCATCGGCTCGTTTCTCGGATCGCCAGTGGTCGGCTTTCTCGGCAGCCGCATGGACCAGCGCAAGCTGCTCTGCGCAGGCTTCCTCACCTTTGGCGTCTGTGCGCTCACGTTCGGAACGGTCAACCTCGACATTGGTCCCTACACGCTGCTGATCCCGATCATGATCACCGGCTTTGCGCTCAGCTTTGTCTTTGTGCCGCTCGCCACCATGGCCACTTCAACCGTTCCCCGCGAAGAGATGGGCAACGCAACCGGCCTGTTCAACATGCTGCGCAACATTGGCGGCTCCATCGGAATCTCCATGGCCACCACGGCCCTTATCCGCCGCGCTGCACTTCATCAAAATGAGATCGGCGCAGGACTGTCGCCGTCGAACCCCATCCTTCAGCAGCGGTCAATGGCGCTGGGCCACTACCTCGCGCACCACGTCGGCCCGGCGCAAGCCCGCGGAGGCTCCTTCGGCATGCTCTACGGTCTGATGGAACAACAGTCCGCCCTGATGGCCTACGTCGATGTCTTCCGCTGGACCGCGCTGCTGGCATTCTTCTGCGCCGCCGCCGCCTGGCTCTTCAAGAAGCCGAAAAAGGGTTCGGGGCCACCGCCGGGGGCGCACTGAGGGCGAGGCGCGCTTTTCACTTTTTATTTCGCTGGCCGCAGTTCGCTGATCGACTTTGTCATTTCTGCGAGATCGGCGGCTGACCTCGCGTTCGATTTGAATAGGATGATGAATCCCTCGACTTGCGTAACCATTGCGGAATTAATGCCGCTGTCGTCGGTGTAGTCGGCTTCGTCGAATGTAATCCCATGCGGATTTGTGAAGTGCTTTCTAGGCTGGAATCGCGCGTGCTCCTCTGGCTTGAAGCTGCTCACTATTCGGTCTAAGAAATCGGCGCCATCTCGAAAGCCCCGGTTGTGCGGTGTGGGGCTCATCCGTTCCGCCACAACGACAACACCAAACGCCGCATCACCCTGTCTCGCCGAGAAGAGAAGGAACTCGTTTGCATAAGCGGAATTCGGTGGAAGCTGAAGGGCCGAGGTGTCGTACGGCTGCAATATCTTTGGCCAGCTGTAAGAAAACTTGAAAAAGGAATTCGTGTAGGAATCACCCGTCACTTTTCCATCTTCCGGCGACTGGGTCATTCCATTTGCCGCACATAGGATCATCATCGCGAGAACCAGTCGGAACGCATATTGAAGACCCTCTCCTATCAATCACGGGATATCAAGAAACATCCTACGCCGCATCACCGAACACCTTGCCGCCGGCCTTCCGCACAGCTTCCGCCAACTGGCCGTCAAACGTGGCGAGAGTTCCGCGAGTACGGAGAACGAGCTCAAGGTATACGGCGTCATAGCTCGTCAGCCCGAACGATCGGGCCAGCAGGAGAACCGTCTTGAACACGGAGGACGGGCCGACGCTGTCCTGCTCAATGGGCAGCGCTTCAACAAATCCCAGGAACGAAGCCGAAGTGGAAAGGGAGACTCCGCCGCGCCGCTCGGCTACAAGAATGCCATTGGCAACTTCAGGAAACCACAGCGCGGGAACGAAGGCGCCGCTGCCCTGGATTCGCAACAGCGTCTCATCTGCCAGGCGGTCTTCGTCAGGTTTCAGCCGGCGCACCAACCAAGCCAAAGTTGTCGAGGCGTCCAGCACCAGAGGCCGAGCCGCCATTTACTTTCGTCCCTCGCGAATCCACTCAAGAACCGTCTCGCCTGAGATGCCCTCAACTCTGGGAAAGTTCAACAGGCTCTTGACCGCTTCATCGACTCGCACCTGATCATGCTCAGACTTTGCCGGAATCAGTTGCGCTACCGCCCGTCCGCGCACCGTAATCGTGAACCGCTCGCCCTGGTCCACCTTTCGCAGCAACTCAGAGAGCCGCGTCTTGGCGTCAAAGGCGCCGATCTCTGTAAATTGATTCTCCGCAGTTGGCATAAGTCCTCTTCTTCTCGAATCTCGACGATCAAATCAACTAGCCTAACAACTAGTTTATCTGAATTAACAATAGAAAACCAGAATCTGGTCCACCGTTTCTGCCTGAATCTCATTTCCCTTCAGACACATTCGGGCCCTTACGCCTGCCATCGGCAACCCCATAAGCCCAATGAAATCAAACGTCGAATTCGGCCCATGCGGACGCCCAATTCCCGCCGGGGACAACTCTGCACCATGCGAGGGCATCAAGAAGTATATGTACGGCTGAAAGTTTGCCGGCCGAACTGTGCGTTTGAAAGTTTGCATTTGCGCGTAGCAAAGTTTGCTTTTGGGCGTTGCAATCGATCCCCCAATCGGCAGTCGCCACCCAGCGACCGAGGAGTATATCGAGATGATTAAGAACAGATCCGGCATTTGCCTTTTCGTTTTCCCGCTCGCCGTTGCGACCCTTTTATCTGCGCAGGAGCCCAATCCTACCCAGCAACCGATTATTTGTCAACCGTGCAGACCTCCTCCATGACGCAGGCCGGTACGGCCGACAACGTACCGCTCTACAAAATTGAAGTGGTGTCCCGCGACATCCCGGCCATCAACTACTTCCATCGCAGCGACGCCACGCACGTGGGCTTCCAGGGCACCAGCCTTCTGCCGCGGGCTAAAGGTGAGGCCAAGGTCGACAGCAAGCTGGGCCGCACCGTGATCGATGCGGACTTCCGCGGATTGAGCCCCGCCAACGGTTTCGGTCCGGAGTATCTCACCTACGTCCTGTGGGCGATCACGCCCGAGGGACGGCCCGTGAATCTGGGCGAAGTGCTGCCTTCCGGCGGCAGAGAAGGCGACCATTTCACGGTGACCACCAACCTGCAGGCATTTGGGTTGATCGTGACAGCCGAGCCCTACTTCGCGGTCACCATGCCCAGCGACCTGGTCGTGATGCAGAACTTCGTCATTGAAGATAAGACGAACGGCGTGATTGAGCCGATCGTTGCGCACTATTCCCTGTTGCCGCGCGGAGCCTATGCCGAGACCGCGGGTCGGCACACGGTGCTCAATCCCATCACACGCAATGAACAGTCACCTTTGGAACTCTACGAAGCTGAGAACGCGATACAGATCGCCTCGGCTGGCGGAGCCGACAAGTACGCCGCGGACACCATGAATACCGCGAAGACCGACCTGCAGAATGCATCGGATATGGATGCCCACAAAGGCGACCGCAAGCAGGAGATTACCTACGCTCGCGAAGCCGTGCAGGCCGCTGAAGACGCGCGCATCATCACTATTCGCAAGATCAAGGCAGAAGATGATGCCGCCAATCAGCAGGCCCGGATAAATGCTGAACAGACGGCGCAGCAGGCGCAGCAAGACGCACAGCAAGCGCAACTAGCTGCCCAGCAGGCACAGGCCGTCGCGGAACAGCAGTCAGAAGAGCGCGCACGGGCAAATGCCGCGGCAGCCGAAGCTGAAGCACGCGCACGGCAGGCCCGCGAGGCGCAACTGGCGGCTGAACAGAGTGCACAACAGGCAACGATGCAGGCCCAGCAGACGCGTGAGCGGCTCAGAGCGCAGTTGAACCAGGTTCTCCAGACGACGGAGACCGCGCGGGGCCTTATCGTGAATATGTCGGACGTACTCTTCGACTTCAACAAGTACACGCTGAAGCCCGAAGCCCGCGAAAAGCTGGCCAAGGTCTCCGGCATCCTGCTCGGCTATCCGAATCTGAAGCTCCAGGTGGAGGGGTACACAGATAACATCGGGTCAGAGGAATATAACCAGAAGTTATCGGAAGAACGCGCGGATAGCGTTCGCACTTACCTGGTTTCGCAAAGTGTCACGGATAGCAATGTTACAGCCGCTGGGTTCGGCAAATCCCATCCGGTCGCCGATAACTCAACCAGCGCGGGACGAGCCGAGAATCGCCGCGTTGAGTTAGTCGTCTCGGGCAACGCAATCGGCATTGACCAAAGCGAGCCCGGAGCGAATTCGGAGATTCAGCCTGCTCCTGGCCCTCAGCGCGTCCAGGCTGGCCAGACCACCGCATCCACGCAGCCTGAGCTTCCTCCTGACCGGACTGGCGTCTCGAATCCTCAACCGTGAACCAGACCACATAACGTCAAAGCTAAATCGGGCCGTCCATTTGGGCGGCCCGTTTCCTCATTGGCGCACGACGAGCACCCTCTTGAACGGCCTCAGCCCACGGCCAGCGCAAACCCCTCGTGACAGATCTCCAGTGACTCGATTGCCACCTCACTCGATCCAGCTTTGAGAACAGGCCCCGACCAGCGGCATGGCCACGCGTTCGACACATTCCAGCGGATTACATCGTTGTGCTGGGCATCCTGAAGCACAATCGTGACGTTTCGCTTGTCGGAGACGCCATTGAGAATGTTCTTGACCCAGGTCCACAGATCGAGATTCTGCGTGAGGCCACGCTTCAACGTGATGTTCTGGTAGCGCGCCAGGCCTGGAAGTTTTTCGGCCGCCAGTGGGACGGATGTTCCGGTCCGATAGTCGACGATGTCGATGGAAAGATCGAGCCCGAGAACCTCACTGAAGGTAGCCGATGCAATTTGGTCGATCTCGACTCTGAAATTCGAGACCAGATAGGGATCGGTAACTGGCGCCATCCTGAGCCTCCGTTTCTGCGGCGCTCACCGCGCGGCAAGTATAATTGAGCGCTTGGCACGGCTTATTCAACGAGAGCAACGAATCGGCCTCGCGCCTCGTCGTAAACCTCGATCCGTCCGCTCAGGATGTCGTAGTACCAACCGTGCACGGTCAGACGCCCTTCCGCCATCGCTCGCGCCACCGCAGGCTGCATCTTCAGGTTCCGCAACTGCGCCACCACGTTGCCGCGAATCAATGATCCGAGTTCCGCATGCTCGCCGTCCTTCGGGTCCATAGGCTGCCGATGGCTGAAGGCGCTCTCAACATGCTGCAGCCAGCGCTTCGCCTTGGGCAGCTTTTCGAGCGCCGCCTTGTCCAGCGCCGCCTTCAGCGCGCCGCAGTCGGAGTGCCCACAGAGGATCGCGGCTTTCACCCGCAGCACGTCCACCGCATATTCAATTGTCGCCGTCACCCCGTCCACATCATTCCCGGTAATCGGCACCACATTGCCGGCGTTCCGCGTGATGAACAGGTCGCCCGGCCCGGTGCCGAGAATCAAATCCGGCACCACCCGCGAGTCAGAGCAGGTAATAAACAACCACTCCGGCGCCTGCCGGTCAGACAGCAGCTTGAACTGCTCCCTCCGCCCAGGAAAAATCTCCTGCAAGAAACGTTTGTGCCCTGCGACCAACCGATCCATAGCCCTGACTGACCCCTTTCGAAATCCGAACCACCTGCACCAGCCTATCGCATTGCAGTTGCGATATAGTTACGTCCATGCGGCTTGCTCGTTGCATGGCTGTTTGGTTTCTGCTGGTTGCCGCCATGTGCGCCGCCCTTTCCGTCTTCGCGCAGGTCGTCAGCCCCCTGGGACCCGCCAAGCGCACCCAACCCTCAGTCGATCCGCGGAATTTTGACGCCAGCCGGTTTGGCGAGCGCATTACGCTCGGCCCTGAATGGCTGTTCGCCGCCGGAGACGACCCCGCGTGGGCCTCGACTACATTCGACGACAGCGGCTGGAAGACCATCGCCACCGACACGTCTCTGCTCCATTATGGCGTCCGCGATGTTCCTTTCGCCTGGTATCGCATCCACATCCACTTGCGCCCCGGCACACAGAACCTGATGGTTGCGACTGCGGACATGAGTGGGAAATACGAGATCTTCGCGAATGGCGTCCGCATCGGTGGAACCAATGGGATGGTCGGCGAGCTCTTAGCGGCCCAAAGTTCCCTCATCTCGTATGCAGTTCCCGACAACCTGATTGGCTCGCGGGGCGACCTGGTGCTGGCTGTTCGTATCAGACTCAATTGGGGATCAAGCCAGGGCCACGGCACGAGCACCCCTTGTGGGTGGACTCTGTCTACCTCATCAGCGGCGAGTCTGCACCTTATTTTGCGGGCTACATAGATGCTCACAACGGCGGCCCAACATTTCTCCTTTGTTGCCTGAGCCTGCTCGCCAGCTGTATTTCTTTTGCGTTGTTTTTTGCGCTGCGCCGGCAACGGGAATATCTCGCCATTGGCATTTATCTGCTCTGCTCTTCCGTAGTGGCAGGTTTCATCCTGTGGACAACCCTCGGCGAGTTCACCTACCCAGCATTCTTCGCCATGTTTCTCGTTCTGGGCGGAGAAACTTTTGCACTCATCGAATTCGTTCGACTGGTGTTGCACCTACCCAGGACACGCTGGCTGTTGGCGCTGGAGATCGCTGTTCCGCTTGCGTTCCTCGTCTATCCGGTACATTCACTGGGACTCGTCCCGCACAGCGTTCTGTTTACAGGCTTCTTCGTTCCAGTCCTTGTGGTGAAGGTCGTCTTGCCCTTGCTCCTGTTCAGCGCATGGCGACGCGGCAACCGGGAAGCGGGGCTGCTGCTGCCCGCTATCCTCATCGGCGCCTTGGCAGATTACTGGCAGTTCTTACTCGATTTGGCCGTCTACTTCAATCTCGAGGCTGTGCTGCCCGTGTTGCCATTCAGCATTACCCTGGGAAGCTATAGAATCGATTTCTACCGCCTCGGCGACTTCATTTTTGATTTTGCCATTCTATTCTTCCTCGTTCAGCGCACCGTCCGCATCGCCCGTGAACGCTCCCAGGCGGCGGCTGAACTTGAAGCTGCCCGCACCGTGCAGCAAGTCCTCATCCCAGAAGAAATTCCGGTCATTCCCGGCTTCGTGCTGCACAGCACTTATAGACCAGCAGGCCAGGTCGGTGGCGATTTCTTCCAGATCCTTCCGATGAAAGGCGGCGGCGTGCTCGTGGTGATTGGCGATGTAAGCGGCAAGGGCATGCCCGCGGCCATGACCGTTTCTCTCCTGGTGGGAACGGTACGCACGCTCGCGCACTACACGCAGAGTCCGGGCAAAATTCTGGAGGCGATGAACCAGCGCATGCTGGCCCGCAGCAGCGGAGGGTTCACCACTTGCCTGGTTCTACGGGCCGATCCCGACGGAACGCTTACCATCGCCAACGCAGGACATCTATACCCTTACCTTGCAGGCAAGGAACTCTCCCTCGAAAACGGCCTCCCGCTGCGACTGGCTGCGGAGACCTCTTATCCCGAGTCCGTCTTCCAACTCGCCGCAGGCGATCAGCTCACCCTGCTGAGTGACGGTGTGGTGGAGGCGCGTGACAAGACCGGCGTGATGTTTGGCTTTGACCGCACAGCCGCTATCACTGGCCAATCCGCCGACCAAATCGCTCATGCAGCGGAACTGTTCGGCCAGGAAGACGACATTACCGCGCTTACGCTGGCGCGAACCGCCTGACGCGCTCGTCTAGCGATTCGCTCGATCGGCCCTATCACGAGGCACCTGATTCCACCTGCTTGCTGCATATCGGCTGCGATATAGTTGGCTCCATGCTTCCCCGCACGTTTCGCAGCGCAATTTGTCTGCTCCTCGCCGCCGCCAGCGGCGCGATGGCCTGTGCCCAGACGAAGGGGTTGGTAGGCGATGACCCACGTAATACCGATGCCACCCAGTTCGGCGGACGCATCTCCCTCGGCCCCAACTGGCTGTTCGCGGCCGGGGACGATCCGGCCTGGGCCTCGCCGGGCTTCGACGACAGCGGCTGGAAGACCATTTCCACAAACAAGCTACTGCTCGACTACGGCATCCGCGACATCCGCTATGGATGGTACCGAATCCACATCCATCTGCGACCTGGCGCCCGCAACCTCACGATCGCCCTCGAACGTACCTCGGGTAGCTACGAGGTCTACGTGAACGGCGTGAGTGTCGGCTCAAACGGCGATATGGCCGGCATGGTGCACTTCGCCCAGCGGACACTCGTCACTTACCCGGTTTCTGACAGTATGCTCGCGCCCAATGGCGACCTGGTCCTCGCGCTTCGCTTTTCGGTGGACGTTTCAAGTAGCGCGCACGGCCGTGGCACCAGTTCGCCCCTCCGCACCGACAATCCGGTCACTGCCTCCGGTGTCTATCTCATCAGCCGCGAGGCCGCTCCGCGCGAAGTGAGCTACGCCAACGCCCACACCACCTACGACGACATCCTCCTTGGCAGTCTCAGCTTGCTGGCCGGTCTTGTTGCCCTGGCCCTCTGCCTTGCCATGCGCTCCCAACGCGAGTACCTGGCCGCCACCATCTATCTCTTAGCTTCGAGCGC
Organism: uncultured Acidobacteriaceae bacterium; assembly: GCA_963783065.1. Lineage (GTDB taxonomy): Bacteria > Acidobacteriota > Terriglobia > Terriglobales > Acidobacteriaceae > Telmatobacter. The sequence goes on from CAWAMG010000002.1 coordinate 155,548, forward strand.
CTATTACTGCGTCTGGTTCTGGGACGATTCGCACGCATACACACTGCCCCGCTACGTGCTCGTGGCCATCTTCCATGGCACAGCCGACGTTGCCATCATCGAGTTCGTCCGCCTGGTCCTGCGCCGGCCGCGCACCCGCTGGCTGCTCACTCTTCAGGCGGTCGCTCTCGGCGCGCCATGCGGATCGTTGCTGGCTGTCTCTGGAATCGGCGGCAGCGTCTACCTCGGCTTCTTCACCTTCTACTTGCCCCTGCTTCTTGTCGACACTCTGCTGCTGGTGATGCTTGTCCGCGGCTGGCGACGGGGAAACCGAGAGGCACGCGTGCTTTTGCCCGCGGTCGTCGTTCTAGGTTTCGGCCAGTATTGGGGTTTCCTCAATACTCTTGCCTTCTACGTGCACATCTTCCCCACCTCTCATTCGCTCCCAGCCCTTCCCATCGGCAGCTACCGCTTCACCCTGGCCGACATTGGAGACTTCGTCTTCTACGTCACCATGCTCCTCTTCCTCGTGCTGCGCACCGTGGCCATCGCCCGCGAGCGCGCCCACGCCGCAGCCGAACTCGAGGCTGCACACACTACTCAGCAACTTCTCCTCGCCCGCTCCTCGCAGCCCACTCCCGGCTTCCATGTTGAGAGCGTCTACCACCCCGCCAGCGAAGTCGGCGGCGATTTCTTCCTCGTCTCCTCCAGCCCCAACGGCGGCCTCATCGCCATCGTCGGCGACGTCTCCGGCAAAGGCCTCATCGCCGCCATGCGTGTTGCCATGATTCTCGGCGTTCTGCGCCGCGAGGACTCCTGGGAACCAGCCGACGTCCTGCACAACTTGAACGAAGCTCTGCTCACCCACGAGGAGCACGGATTCACCACCGCATGCTGTGTCCGCATCGAGCAGGATGGCCGCTACTCCCTGGCCAACGCCGGCCACCTTTACCCTTACATTGATGGCAAAGAGATCCCCACCGGCCCGGGCCTTCCGCTCGGCATCTCTTCCGATCAGCACTACACGCCCGTCTCTGGCGTCTTGCAGGCCAGCCAGAAGATCGTCCTCGTTTCCGACGGCGTTCTTGAGGCCCGTTCCGCCAGTGGCGAACTTTTGGGCTTCGATCGCCTCGCCTTGCTCACACTCAAATCCGCCCGCGAAATCGCCGACACAGCCAAAGCCTTCGGCCAGCAGGACGACATCACGGCACTGACCCTCGCCCGCACCGCGTAGCGCTGCCACAGCCCCGACAATTGACGCAGAAAGACCATGTCAGCGGTGCTTGATGGCCGGTATAGTTCCTTCATGGCTCTTCCCCGCAAGTGAGGTCCTGTGATCGCTCGACGCCTTGGCCACGTGGTCTGCTTCCTGGCCGTCCTGTGTTGCGCCTTTGCCGCGACTGCCCCGGCCATCGCTCAGCCCACGCCGGAGCAGCTTAGTCCGCGCCACTTCGATGCCTTCTGGCTGGGAGCCCGCGTGGACCTCGGCCCCGACTGGCTATTCTCGCCTACTGACAACCCCGCCTACGCCTCGCCGACATTCGACGACAGCAGCTGGAGAACTGTCTCCACAAAGAAGCAACTGACCGACTACGGCATCCACGACATCCCCTATGCCTGGTATCGCATGCATGTTCACGTTGACCCCCGGGTGCGGGACGCGGCGGTCGAGGTTCAATACATCACTGGCAGTTACGAACTCTACGTCAACGGCGTGCGCATCGGCGCGAACGGCAAGATGGTGGGGATGCTTGAGTCCAGTCAGGACTACCTGACCGCTTACAACATTCCTGACAGCATGATTGCCCCCAATGGCGATCTGGTCATCGCCATTCGCTTCGCCATTGACCGAATGGGCCCTAGGGAGCCCGGCACCAGCACGCCCCTCACCTCCGATTCGATCTTTCTGGCCAGCCGCGACGCGGCGCGGCGCGACGAAAGCTATGAGGCAGCCCACCAGACTGCGACCTACTTCGTTGTTCTCGGTCTCAACCTGATTGTTGGCATCGTTGCTCTCGCGCTCTACCTGGCCATGCGCAGTCAGCCGGAGTATCTGGCCATCTCCATTGCGTTGCTTGCCAACAGCTCTAAGGCGGCCGTAATCATCTGGAACCATCTCCACGGCTTCACTGCAACTGCTGACTTTTTGAGCTATTTTGCGATTGGCATTGCGAATGTTGCGGCCATCGATTTTGTTCGCCTGATTGTTCACTTGCGACGCTCGCGCTGGCTGCTGGCGCTGGAGATCGTACTATTCCTGAGCTACTTTGGAGTGCCCCTGCTCGATATCGGCGTCCTGGGCGGAAATTATGCTTCCCTCTTGTTCGCTCTCGCAGTGTTCTTTATTCCGTCGCTGGTCGTATTTGCGCTGTTACCCTCGCTGCTGATCTGGGCCGCGCTGGGCGGCAACCGCGATGCGCGCCTGTTCGTTCCCCCGTTCGCATTTATCGGCCTCCTGAATTGCTGGAACTTCCTGACCATTCTATCCATCGTCTTTCCAATAATGCTGAGATTCCCCTCCATGCCGTACTTCCATTTTGGCAGCTACACGGCGGACCTCTGGGACGTGTGGGACACCGTTTACTGCGTCACCATGCTGCTGTTCCTGGTGCTGCGCACCGATCGGCATTGCCCGCGACCGCGCCCGTGTCTGCCGCTGAACTTGAAGCTGCGCGGACCGTGCAGCAGGTGCTCATCCCGGACGAGATTCCGGTCATTCCCGGCTTCGCGCTGCACAGCATCTACAGGCCCGCAGGCCAGGTGGGCGGCGACTTCTTCCAGATTCCTTCCCGTCGAAGGCGGCGGCGTTCTGGTGGTCATCGGCGACGTCAGCGGCAAGGGAATGCCTGCCGCCATGACCGTATCGCTGCTCGTCGGCACCGTTCGCACCCTCGCCCACTACACCATAGCCCTGGCGAAATCCTCGCCGCCATGAACCAGCGCATGATGGCCCGCAGCGGCGGCGGATTCACCACCTGCCTCGTGCTGCGCGCCGACCCCGGAGGCAAACTCACCGTGGCCAACGCGGGCCACATTGCGCCCTACCTGGCCGGCAAGGAACTGCCGGTCGAAAATAACCTCCCGCTCGGACTGGCTGCCGACTCCGTCTACATCGAGTCTTCATTCCAGTTGGCCGAGGGCCAGCAGCTCACCCTGTTTACCGACGGTGTTGTCGAAGCCCGCGACAAAGCAGGGAAACTGTTCGGCTTCGATCGCGCCGCCGCCATCTCCAGCCAATCCGCCGACCAAATCGCCACAGCAGCGGAGCTGTTCGGCCAGGACGACGACATCACCGCCCTCACATTGGCCCGCACCGCCTGACGCATTCGTTTACCATTCGGCATAGAGGAATTGCACAGCACCCATGCGCCCAAGCACAATCCGCACGATCGCCGGGTGCCCCATCCTTGGGACGTCTTTGTCCTTGTCCCAAGGGTGGGAGACCACATCCCAACCCCACCCATCAAGAGGCAACCTCCACCAATGATCCGCCCCATCCTTTTAGCACTCATCCTCGCCTCCCCGCTCACCCTCGCGGCTCAAACCGTCGATTCGATCGATCCGGTCCTCAGGGCCCGCATCGACCGGATTGCCTCGCAGGTGCTCGAGCAAACCGGCGTGCCCTCGGCATCGGTGGCCGTCGTCAAGAGCGGTAAGCTCATCTACACCCATGCCTACGGCAGCGCGCGGTTGGCTGTTCTCACGCACGACCCCGGCCTGCCGGGCCCGTCCGACATTCCCGCCATCCCCGCCACGCCTGACATGCGCTACTCCATCGGCTCCATTTCCAAGCAGTTCACGGCGGCTGCGATTCTGCTATTGCAGCAGGATGGCAAACTCTCGCTCGACGACGCCGTTGGCAAATACATTTCCGGCCTCACGCAAGGCGACAAGGTGACGATTCGCCAGGTGCTCTCGCACACCTCCGGCTACCAGGATTACTGGCCCGAGGACTACGTGATGACGCCCATGCTGCAGCCCGAATCAGCGCAGCAGATTCTCGACACATGGGGCAAAAAAGCCCTCGACTTTGAGCCTGGAACCCAGTGGCAATATTCCAACACCAACTTCGTCATCGCCGGCCGCATCGTGGAAACCATCACGGGTCACCCGCTGATGGACTTCCTCGTCAACCGTGTCTTTCGCCCCCTGGGCATGCATTCCGTGTGGAACTCGGACGAGGTGAAGCTGACCCAGGTGGACGCGACGCCCTATTACCGCAATGCCCTTGGTCCGCTGCGCCCGGCTCCCAAGGAGGGACGCGGCTGGATGTTTGCTGCCGGCGAACTGGCCATGACCGCGCACGACCTCGCTCTGTGGGACGAGAGCTTGATCGGCGCGTCATTACTTTCATCCGAAAGTTATAAAAGAATGTTCACTGAGGTGAAGCTGAACGACGGCAAGAGCACGCACTACGGCCTGGGCGTATTCGTTCGTGACCAAAACGGGCACACCCTCATCGAGCATGGTGGCGAGGTCTCGGGCTTTGTCTCCGACAACGCGGTGCTCGTCGACGAGGGCATCGCCATCGCCGTACTCACCAATCAGGATGCCGTAGGTGCGGCATCAACCATTGCCAAGCTCGCGCTTCCCGTTCTCGAGGGCACGCCGCCGACCGCGCCCGAGCAACAGGCGATCGATATCTATCGGGGCTTGCAGCAGGGCCGCATCGACCGCAGCCTGTTGGCTCCCAACCTCAACGACTATTTCACTCCAGAAGCCATCGCCGACTTTCAATCGAGCCTTGCCCCGCTGGGCGAGCCGCTCAGCTTCAAGCAAGTGCGCGAGTCCCTGCGCGGCGGCATGACTTTTCATGCCTTCACGATCGTGTATCCATCCAAACATCTCTCACTCACCACCTACACCTATCCCGACGGCAAACTCGAGCAATACCTGATCGCTCCATCCGAATAACTATGCCCCCGCATCGTGAGATCTTCAGCTTCGCCATGAGTGCAATCAGCCGCGTGTTCGCCCTTCGCGAGCGCATTCTGGGCCGCGTCGGCGAGGGACATCGAGGCGGCTTTACCGGCGTCGCCGCTTCGCATCAGCCCTTTCTCAGTGGCGACAACCTTCTCGACGCGGTTTTCGTTCAACCCGAGCACGGGCCGCCCAATGCAGCAGTTCTCCTTTGCCACGGCATCGGCGAAGTCGTCGACCAATGGTTCCCCGTGCAGTGCCTACTCGCGCAGCATGGCACAGCCTCGCTGATCTTCGATTACTCAGGCTACGGACGCAGCCCCGGCATCGCCAACTGGACGCAGTGGGAAGACGACGCCGTCGCCGCATTCGAATCGCTTCAACGCCTCGTCTCTCCGATGCCCGTCTCGATCCTCGGCTTCTCCATGGGCACAGGCATCGCCGCTGCCGTCATCCACCGCATCGCGGCCCACCGGCTGATCCTTTGCGCTTCCTGCACCTCGTTTCGCGCCGGCGCGCGCTCCATCGGTCTTCCCGCTTTTCTCCTGCCGCTCGTTCCTCCCGTCTGGACGACGGACGAAACGCTCGCCGATTGTCCCGTACCCGTCCTCCTCGTCCACGGCGAAAAAGACCGCCTCTTCCCTGTTCAAATGTCTCGCGACCTCGCCGCGCTCGTGCACACGAGCAAGCTTGTAGTCGTTCCAAACCTCGGCCACAGCGAGCCCTTCCACAAGCCGCACATCTCCTACTGGGGCCACGTGGTCCGCTTTCTCGGGGAATGAGCCCGGGGCGCAGCTCCTCGACCGGCGTTCGCAACGCTCGGCGCGACTCCGTTAAACTGGGAATTGACCTATGTTTGAAAACCTTACAGACAAACTCCAGCGCGCCTTCAAAACCCTCCGCGGCCAGGGAACGCTCACCGAAGAGAACATCGCCGATGCTTTGCGCGAAATTCGCGTTGCGCTGCTTGAGGCCGACGTCAACCTCAAAGTCGCACGATGACCTGATCGAGCAGATTCGCGTCAAGGCCGTCGGAACCGAAGTCCTCACCGCGCTTTCGCCCTCCGAACAGGTCATCAAGATCGTCCGCGACGAGCTGATCACCCTGCTCGGCAAAGACACGGCGCGCTTCAAGATTCTCTTCGCAGCCGCCCACGGTCATTCTGATGGCCGGCCTGCAGGGCTCTGGCAAAACCACCACCAGCGGCAAGCTGGCGGCCTGGCTCAAGAAGGGCGGCCACCGTCCCATGCTGGTCTCGGTCGACGTCTACCGGCCCGCCGCGCGCGAGCAGCTCAAGGTCGTCGCCAAGTCCATCGAAGGCCGCATCTACGAAGGCGACCTGAAGGGCGAAACGCCCGGTTCGGCGCTCGTCGAGCGCCTGGCCAAAGAAGCGCGTCGCGAAGCCGTCATCATGGGCTGCGACACGCTCATCGTCGACACCGCCGGCCGCCTGCACATCGACGAAGAGCTGATGGACGAGATGGAGCGGCTGAAGAAGCTCCTCAATCCCAGCGAGATTCTTGTTCATCGCCGACGCCATGACCGGCCAGGACGCCGTCAACTCCGCGCAGGATTTTCATTCGCGCCTCGGCCTCACCGGCGTCATCCTCACCAAGATGGACGGCGATGCACGCGGCGGCGCAGCGCTCTCCATTCGCCACGTCACCGGCCAGCCCATCAAGTTCATCGGCGTAGGCGAAAAGCCCGACGCCTTCGAGCCCTTCCATCCCGACCGCATCGTCGGCCGCATCCTCGGCATGGGCGACATGATGTCGCTCATCGAGAGGGCCGAGTCCACCCTCGACCGCAAGAAATCCGAGGACATTCGCCAAGAAAGCTCTGCTCGGCGACGGCTTCACGCTCGACGACTTCCGCGAGCAGCTGCTTCAGATCAAGAAGATGGGCTCGATGGAGTCGATCCTCAAGATGCTTCCCTCAGTCGGCCCCTTCGCCGGCATGCAGCAGGCCGCAAGCCAGCGTCGACGAAAAGCAGTTCACGCGTCTCGAAGCCATCATCAATTCGATGACGCCCATGGAGCGCCGCAACCACGAGATCATCTCCGGCACGCGCCGCAAGCGCATCGCCAAGGGCTCCGGGACAACGGTGCAGGACGTGAACCAGCTCCTGCGCCAGTACGCGCAGATGGCCAAGATGTTCAAGCAGATGGGCAAAGGCGGCCTGGGCGCAAAGATGATGCGCGGCGGCATGGGCGCCATGGGCATGGGCGCCAAGCAGCGATTTGGGCGGTAGAATCTGTAAGTGTGAGGCTAGGTTGACCCTATCGAACCCGGCCAAACCCACCGCACCACCACCAAAGCTGTCATCCTGAGCGGAGCGCAGCGAAGCCGAAGGATCTGCGGTTGTCTTTCGGCCAAGAAAGGAGGGATGCAATGACAGACAACGGGAATCAGTCACGCCCGGTGCGCACCCTCACCGTCAAGAACTTCTCCGTCATCAAAGAGGCCAAGCTCGAATTCGGCAAGATCACCGTCCTCATCGGCCCACAATCCAGCGGCAAGAGCCTACTTTGCAAACTTGCATTCTTCATGGGCCGAGTCGTATTTGAAATAGCGATGGACCACGTTGTGAGGCTCAGCGAGTTTTCGGAGTTCAATGATGCCGTGAAACGAGAATTCCTAAAGTGGTTTCCTCAGGACGGATGGGGGAAGTGGAACTGGGATCTCGAATACCGTGCTGAACAGTACAGCATTTCGATTGCTGAATTCGCTACCTCCGAATTATCGTCTGAGCCCGTTCTAACGTTTTGCGACGCATTTAGGCATGAATACCTCAAAAGGATTGAGGAATCTATCGAGGAAAAAAGCCAGAGTGGATTCCTCCTAACGCCTGCGCTGCGCTCGATTGCGGCGACTCGATTTCTGCGACTGGCTGGCCGTGGAATTTGGGACGCCGCGACTTACATTCCGTTGGAACGGTCCTTTTTCGTGGACATGCAAAAGGGCTATCGTGTACTCGCGGCAGACGCTGACCCGGTCTCGGCACAGTTCTCGGTCGTCTTCGCGGACAGCATGAATCGCGATGTTCCGAAGCCGCGTCTGAAGAGATTCTTGAACGCTGAACTCGTGCATGGTCCGGATGGGGTTGCTGTCTCCTTTGACGATGGCCGTTTATTGCCAATCAATCTCCTTTCGAGCGGGAGCAAAGAGATCCTCCCCATCCTATCGATGCTAGATCTATTTGAGTTTCGGCGTCGCGGCGCGGGATCAAGCTGGCTTTCCCAAAAACATAATGGCGACAAGCTTTACAGATTTGACGACTTAACCATTGAAGAACCCGAGGCCAGCATTTTCCCGCAAACTCAATATGATCTTGTCAGAGAGATCGCCGGCCTTTCAAACGAGACAGAATTCAAATCGTATTTCACGATCACCACCCACAGCCCATACATTCTTTCTGCGTTCAACAATCTGATTGAGGCGGGCCAAGTGGCTCGTTCAAAACCTGAGTTGAAGGACGAAGTCGCAAAACTCATTCCCAAGCGCTACTGGCTTAAGTCGAGTGACTTCAAGGCCTATTGCATTCACGATGGAAATCTCGAATCCATCATGGATCAGGAAACAGGTCTCGCCAGTGCCAATTACCTCGACAGCGTTTCCGAAACCATCGGCGTGGAATTCGATGAATTGTTGAGGCTCGGCTATGTCGAATCGTAGCTCGGCGCTGGAAAGGTGCACCGAGAAGTTGAGCCATCCGCGAATCACCGTCAGGGCATCTGGGCGCACTGCTACATTCGTGAATTCGGAGAGAGCAGCAATCCACAAAGTTGACATCGACTGTTGGCTCCCTTCAACCGACGATGCCAAAGCCGATTTCCTCTTATGCAAGCCCGGTGTTGTGGATGTGATTATCGAACTCAAGGGGAAGGACATTGACCATGGCGTTAAGCAGATTCTTGCGACTCATGCCGTTTGGAAGAGGATTCCTTCGTGCTCGGCAAAAATCGGCGGATTAATCGTCTTCACGCGCTCGCCCATAAGATCAACAATGCTGGATAACATGAAGGCAAAGCTGCTTGCGAAACACAAAATCTGGCTCGATATGGGAAAGAGTGGTTTGAAGGAATACAAGTTTGAAACCTTCACAGGCAAAAGATGATGACCCTTCTCCAGGACCAACTCGACGAGATCACCGCCAACACCCGCCACCTGGTCCCGGCTGCGCGCTTGGCCGTCGGCGAACGGGCCGTCGCCGAGCTCTTTGCCTCAGGCATCGAAGAGCAGATCCTTCCCGTTGGCGCAATCGCTCCCGAGTTCGCCCTCAAAGACGCGAACGGCAAGCTCGTCCGCTCGGCCGACCTGCTGGCCCTCGGCCCACTGGTCATCAAGTTCTTCCGCGGCCGCTGGTGCTCCTATTGCGTCACCGAACTCGAAGCCTGGCGCGACCTCTACGGCACCCTCCGCGAGCACGAATGCCTCATGGTCGCCATCGGCCCGCAAACCCAGCGCCAGAGCGACTTCATGGCCGGCCAGCACGGCCTGCCCTTCCCCGTCCTCCACGACCCCGGCAACCTCGTCGCCGAGCAGTTCGGCCTCGTCTACTCCATCCCCGAGTACCACCAGGACTACTACCGCTCCATCCTCGTCAATATCCCCTTCATCAACGGCGAAAAGAGCTGGCGCCTGCCCATCCCCGCCACTTACGTCATCGCCAAGGACGGAAGGATCCTCTTCGCCGAGGCCCACGCCGACTTCCGCGTCCGCCCCGAGCCCGAAGAAGCCCTCGCCGCCGCGTTGGCTGCCGACCCGCCGCTGACAAAGCACGTCAGCCTGCGATCCGCTCGTCAGTCTTCGATTTAACTTCTGCCGCGCTCGCACCGCGCAGCAGAAACACCTTGCTTCGCGATGACTCCCCACTTACCAACTCGACACTCTTCCGAGGCAAAGAGAACATCTCCGCAAGAAACTCGATCAGCGCCGCGTTGGCTCGCCCTTCAATCGGCGGCGCGTGCACTTGGATCTTCAGCTGCGCCGCATCGCCCTCGCCGTAAACGCCCACAATCGCCGTCTTCTTCGCTCCCGGCTGCGCGCGCACGGCCAGCGTCACGCCATCCGGCACAGCCCGCAGGAAGCTCTCATGCCGAATCGCACCCGCAATCGTTCTTCGACCCGCCACGCCGCTCACTCTCCCGCTCCTCCGGATAAGCCTTCAACTGCGCCGCCATCGGCGGCCGCTTGCCAAACAGCGCCGTCCCGATGCGAATGCGCGTCGCGCCTTCCGCAATCGCCAGCGCAAAATCCCCGCTCATCCCCATCGAGAGCACACGCAGATCCAGCCTTGGATGCGCCGCCGCCCACCGGTCCCGCCACTCCGCAAACTGCGGAAGCACGCCCGCGTCACATCTCTCCGCCACGCCCCACGGCGCAATCGTCATCAGCCCCTGCGCATGTCAAGATGCTCCAGATCCGGCAACCGTTCCAGCAGCTCCGCCGCCTCCGCCGACTCCGGCTCCAAGCCCGGCCTTCGTCTCCTCCGGACTCAGCTTCACCTCGATCAGCACCGGCAGCCGCTTGCCCAGCTTCCCGGCAGCTTCGTTCAGCCGCTCGGCCAGCCGCAGCGAATCCACCGAGTCCACCGCGTCAAACAGCTCCGCCGCCCGCGCCGCCTTGTTCGACTGCAAATGCCCGATCAGATGGACCAGAACTGGCGCATCGGCAGCGGCATTGCTTCCCTCCGCACGCCACCCCGCCAGTTCGGGCGCCTTCAGCCGCAAACTCCTGCACGCGGCTCTCGCCAAACAGCCTCAGCCCCAGCTCAGCAGCCTCGACAATCGCTCGCGCAGGAAACGTCTTCGAGACGGCCATCAGCTCGACTTCGCTGCGCGACCGCCCCGCACGCCGGCACGCAGCCGCAATCGCATCTTCGAGCCGAGCGAGATTCTCAGCCAGCGCTGTCATTCCGTCCCTGCTCACCTTCCTGCCCCAAAGACAACCCGTAACTCTCGGCTCGTGTCTAATTGGAAAATGTGGACAGTAATTCTTCTCATCTTCTCCAACATCTTCATGACCATTGCCTGGTACGGCCACCTGAAGTACCGGCAGGAGGCCCTCTGGAAGGTCATCCTCATCAGCTGGGGCATCGCCTTCTTTGAGTATCTGCTCCAGGTCCCGGCCAACCGCATCGGCGCAGCGCGATTCTCGCCCGTCCAGCTCAAGGTGATGCAGGAGATCATCACCATCTCAGTCTTCGCGCGTCTTCACAACCTTCTACTTCGGCGCGCATCTGCGCTGGAACCACGCCGCAGCCGCAGTGTGCCTCGTGGCCGCGGCATTTTTCGTCTTCCACAACTGGTAGGCGCTTGGTGCGCATCCAATCCGCCTGCAACGCTCGGCCGAAGGCGATTGCCGCGTCTGCCCGCCTCAGTGCCCGTGCTCTTCCAAGATACTTCTCCGCCTCGAGCGCCGCCATGCAGCCCGAGCCTGCCGCCGTAATCGCCTGCCGGTAGCGCCGGTCCTGCACGTCGCCGCAGGCAAACACGCCCGGAATCACCTGCCCGTTTAGCGTCGTCAGCACATTGCCGGTGGTCTTGATGTAGCCGTCCTCGTCGAGATCCATCTGCCCCGCAAACATCTTCGCGTTCGGCTCGTGGCCGATGCCGAGAAAGAGGCCGCTGATCGCGCAGCTCGTCCTCCTCGCCGGTCTTCGCATCCTTCAGCCGCAGGCCGCGCACTTCCTTCTCTTCCACGCCCAGCACCTCTTCCACAGTCGTGTTGGTGCGCAGTTCGATATTCGGGTGCGCAATCGCCCGCTCCAGCATGATCTTCGAGGCGCGGAACTGCTCGCGCCGGTGCAGCAGCGTCACCTTGGTGGCAAAGCGCGTCAAGAAACAGCGCCTCTTCCATCGCCGAGTCGCCGCCGCCCACCACCGCAATCTCCTTGCCGCGGAAGAAGAAGCCATCGCAGGTGGCGCAGCTCGAAACGCCGTGCCCGATCAGCGCCTGCTCGCTCGGCAATCCCAGCCAGCGCGCGCTCGCGCCCGATGCCACAATCAGCGTGCGCGTGTGAATTTCGCCGCCCGACGTATGCAGCTTGATGGGATGCGCGCCCAGCTCCACGCGGCTTCAGATGGCCGAGCTCAAACGTCGCGCCAAATCGCTCCGCCTGCTTCTTCATGTTGTCGATCAGCTCCGGCCCCTGAATGCCCTCGGGCCAGCCCGGAAAGTTCTCCACCAGCGTGGTGATCGAAAGCTGTCCGCCGGGCTCGTGGCCTTCCAGCACCAGCGGCTTCAGCCCAGCGCGTGCTGTGTAAATGGCCGCCGTAAGCCCGGCGCATCCCGAGCCCAGAATTACCGTGTCGCGAATCTCGCTCATGAATCCTCTTTCCGCCCTATCCATTCTAATCAGTTGTCAGTGGTCAGTTGTCAGTTCTCAGTTTTCCGGCTGGTGGTCGACGGTGGCCGGCCAAAGGGCTGTTTGCGGAAATGAAGTGCATTGTCCGCCGTGACCTTGGCCCCTCGATCCCCGGCCGCTGATCGCTGGCCCCTCTATATGATGTAATTCATGGCCAATCTGACTCTCATCTACGGTCTTCGCCTGCTGCCCGAGGGTGAAGTGACAGAAATCAAGGACGCTACGCTCAAGCTGGCAAACGGCCACGAGGCGCATGTGACCATGCACGTTATCGAGGGCTCGCGCGAGGAGATCGAGAAGCAGCTCAAGCAGAGCCTCGACGCGTTTTTCAGTTTTTACCCGGAGATATAAAGCAGAGAGCGGGCTTGCCCCGATGCCACTCTAAGAGCGACGACTCAGTGTCGCCCAACCAGCGCCGGGCCCGCGTGCGTGTCTATGTGCACCTGCGGGAGATGTGTAACGGCAGTGTGATCTGCGGCGACATGCGCCGAGGCTGAATGCGCTTCTACAGGGTGCGCGCGCCGCACGCCGAGATTTCTGACTGCGTAGTCGATGAACCGCGGCTCAAAGTGCGCCGGCTCGCCGAGGAACCGGCAGGTAGCCACCACCTGGTCCACAATGAATCGAGGCTGATACGCAGCCAGATCCATCAAGATTTCATCCCGGATCTTGTGCACAATGGTGTCGAAGACAAATCCGGGCAGTTCTAATCCCTGGCGTTCGCACTCCATTTCAAAAATCTGTTGATACAGCGCGAGCTTCGGTGGCCCGACCTCGATCTTGTATGGAAGCCGCCTCAGAAACGCTGGATCCATCAGGTCTTCCGGCTCCAGGTTGGTGGAGAAGATGATCAACTCCTCAAACGGAATCAAGAAGCTCTTGCCGGTGTGCAGCTTCAGGTAGTCCACACGATTCTCAAGCGGAACAATCCAGCGGTTGAGCAGGTCCTTGGGGCTTACTAACTGGCGGCCGAAGTCGTCAATCATGAAGCAACCGCCCAGGGCCTTCATGTGCAGCGGCGCTTCATAGAAGTTGCCGTTTGTGTCGTAGCGCAGGTCGAGCATGTCGAGTGTCAATTCGCCACCCGTGATCACGAACGGCCTCTTGCAGGGAACCCAGCGCTCGTCCACCTCATCCTCGCGAAGGAACGTGTTCTCGCCGTCATCCCCCCCCGCCGCCGGTTCCACTGGAAAGTGAATGCTCGGATCGTGAACACGAATGATCTGCCCGTCCACCGTTACCGCATAGGGAATGTAGATTACGTCTCTGTAGATACTGGCAAATTTCCGCGCTACCGAGCTCTTGCCGTTGCCTGGCGCGCCATAGAGCAGAATCGCGCGGCCTGAGTTCAACGCCGGCCCACACTGCTCCAGCAATTCCGACGAAACCACCAGGTCGCCGATCGCCTCTGTGATTCCCTTCACCGTCACCAGCTCGTTCGTCGGCCGCTGCAGGCAGACCTGGTGAGTAAAGTCTTCGAGCGTCACCGGCGCGGGGCCGGCATACCGCTGCTGCTCCAGCGCATCGAGCGTGTACCGTCGCCCTTCCTCTGTGAATGCGTAGCTGAGATCGATGGGGCTGTCGGATTGCCCGGCTCCCAGGCTGCGCAGCATCTTGTTGTCAACCGCCAGCCGGACCAGTTCCAGCACCAGGTGATACGGCAGCTTGATTGCATTCTTGAACTGGCGAACCGTCTCCAGCCTCTCGGTGTAGATCAGCTTCATCAACAGGCCGATCAGGTCGGAGGTCTCGAGGCCGGTGGCTTCAATATCCGAAGGGGCGGCGGGAATCTTGTAGACGAACGCGTTCAGGTCCTGTTGCGAAATCGCCCCAATTGCAACCAGGCTATCGCCGAGGCGCCCGCCATGCTCGCGCTGCCGCGCCAACGCCTTCTGAACATCCTCTTCGGTGATCAGATTGGCGCGAATCAGAAGATCGCCTAGACGCACCTGGTTTCCGATGACGCCCCCCTGCCAGTACTCTTTGCTTCTCGTACTTTCTTATCGGACATTCGTGCGCACTCGCCATTTAAACCAGGTATTTCTTCCCAGAGGTAACAAGAATGGCCAGCAATTTATCCTAGCGAGATTTCCAAGCCCGCGAAAATGGCCTGAATGGGTCATATACATCGGTTCTTTGCCTCAAATCACCTGCTGTCTCATTCCGCTACGCTTCCCCATCATCCTCAGCAGCCTTGGTGATTGATCCGCTGTTTACATGTTCCATGTTGAGTCACACTTCTGTGTTTTCCTCCGCCAATCCTTCGTCCCCTCCTCGTTCCCGCCCAGCAGAAATCCATCCCAACCCGAGCTTTGAATCGGCCTTCGCTTCATTCTCCTCAAGTTGGCAAACGCGCGCTCAGCCAGCGCACATTGGGTTGTGATGGCCGAACCAACTATGAGCCCGCGCGAATTATTCCCGTGCTTCTAGGCTCACTTTGCGACATCCGATAAGGCTTGTGTCTCCGCCTTCCGGTCTTTGCGCGGCCTGTCCGCTCAAGCACCGGGAGCAACGGCTCGGCAATCCGCTCCCGGAGCACTCGTCATGGCTTTTTTTAACGCAGCATTTCTGCGTCAGACCCCCCGTGCGTCAATTTTTGCCGCACTGTTGACCGGCCTCTCTCTTCAACCAGCCTGCGCAGGCGGTCCCAAGTACATCGCTGGAGCAACCTATTTCAACTCTGCTGTGCTCGGCCAGCCGGTGCATTGGGGCGGCGGCCAAGTGAACTATTACGTCGATCGGGGCCCGCTCAACTCTTCGATCTCGAATCAGCAGGCCACGGCCATGGTCGATGCAGCAGCATCGATCTGGAGCGCAGTCCCCACCGCCGGCGTCACGCTCACCGACATGGGATCGCTGAATGAGGACGTCAGCAGCCTCAATATCGCCGCCACCGTCGGCGTCATAACCGCGCCGGCCGACGTCACGCCCACGGCCACCAACTATCCACTGGCAGTCATCTACGACGCCGACGGCTCCGTCATCGACACGATCTTCGGCTCCGGGACCAGCAACCCCGACACCTGCCAGAACAACGGCGTCTATGTATGGCTCGACACCATCAATCCCGATGCCACCATCGCCCACGCCGTCCTGCTGCTCAATGGACTGTGCGCTACCACTCCCAGCCAGGTCGCCATGATGAGCTTTGAGATCGAGCGCGCATTTGGCCGCGTGCTTGGCCTCGACTACTCGCAGGTGAACCCCACCGCGCTCACAGATTCGCTGCCCGGCGGAACGCAGGGTTGGCCGGTGATGCAACCCATGAGCGGAACTTGCTCCGCGTCCGGCGGCGACTGCATTCCCAACCCCGCCACGCTCCGCTACGACGATATCGCCGCGCTCAACCGCATCTATCCCATCACTTCGGCGAACCTCGCCGGCTTCCCCGGCAAGCAGATCACGGCGGCGAACACCGTCTCCATTCAAGGCACCATCACTTTCCGCAGCGGATACGGGATGCAGGGCGTGAACGTTGTCGCGCGCCCCCTCGATGAGAACGGAAACCCCCTTTACCAGTACACGGTCACTGCGATCTCCGGAGCCACATTCAGTGGAAATCACGGCAATCCCGTGAACGGGTACACCGACCAAAACGGCACGCCGCTCACCACGTGGGGGTCCACAGACACGTCGGTTCAGGGATTCTTCGACCTCAGTGGCATGCCGCTGCCGCCCGGAGTCTCGTCGGCCAGCTATCAGGTCACCTTCGAGGCCATCGACCCGCTTTACATCCTCACTGCCTCTGTCGGGCCCTACGCCGACGGCCAGGTGACTCCCTCCGGAACCCTCCCCACGCTCTCGGTCCCCGCGCTCGCAGCGGGCGGCGCAACCACCCTCGCGGTCACGTCCGCCGGCTCCGCATCTGCCGGCTTTCAGGACGCAATTGGAACCGTAAACGCTCCACGCGTCGTGCCCGGCTCAGGCATGTGGATGGGCCGACTGTCGCAGGTCGCCCAAACCGATTGGTTCAGCATCCCGGTGCGCGGCAATCGCGTATTCACCATCGTGACCCAGGCCCTTGACGAGACTGGCGCGCCAACCAACTCCAAGGCCATGCCCGCCATCGGCGTGTGGGACGGCTTCGACGCAACCACCGCCAGCGCCGTTGGCGCTTCCCCCGGGCTCAACGGCCTCGCGCCTGGCGAGACATGGCTGCGCGTCGCGGCTTCAGGCGACGACATCGTGCGCATCGGCATCGCCGATGAGCGCGGAGACGGCCGGCCCGACTATGCCTACGCCGGATTCCTGCTCTATGCAGACACTGTCGCCCCATCGCGCATCCCTGCCGGCGGCGCTCCCATCGTCATTCGCGGCATGGGCTTCCACTCCACCGACACAGTCCTCGTCGGCGGCCAGGCTGCCCTCGTCACCAGCATCTCTCCCAACGAGATCACTGCAATTGCTCCTGCCGCGGCATCCGGCGTCACCGGATCGGTCAATGTCGAAGTCGACGATCAGCCAAGCTTCTATGCGGCCACCATCGTCCTCGGCGGTGTCAGTTACGACTCGGGTGCAGGAGATTCGCTCACCCTCCTCTCCGCGCCCGCCAATACCGTGCCTATCGGCGTGCCGATTCCCTTTTCGGTCGAGGCCCTCGGCTCTGACCTGAGCCCCGCGGGCGGCGTCACGGTCGTCTACACCGTAATCTCCGGAACTGCCACGCTGTCCTGCGGCTTGCCAACCTGCTCGGTCACCTCATCGGGCGACGGCCGCGCCTCCATCAACGCCACTGCCGTTGACGCCAATCTCTCCATCGTCACTGCCGCGCTCACCAACGGCGCCAGCCTCCAGGCGCAATTCTCCGGCGGAACGCCTCCCGTGATTGCCGCACTCACGCCCTCGCTCTCCATCGCGGCCGGTGTCACGCTCCCGTGGACCGTCCAGGCTCTTGTCCTCAACAACGGCCGGCCCGCCGCCGGACAATCGGTCTTCTGGCAATCCGGAACCTCCGGCCTCTCTGCACAGGACACGTCGGGCGCGATCACCACGCCGAGCGGCCTCGCCACGCGCCAGCTCGCCGTCGGCCCGCTCGCCGAGGGTCAGGTGGCCACCGTCAACGCGTGCCTCAACGGAACCAACCAGTGCGTCACCTACACCGCGCTCGGCGCTCGCCCCGAGTACGCCTCACTCAATGCCGTCTCCGGTGTAAGCCAGAGCATCTCCGTTCAGGCAACGCCAGCCCAGATCACCCTCCGCGTCATCGACATGGATGGCAACCCCATGGCCGGCGGCTCCGTCGCGCTCTACCAGGCGCTCTATTCCTGGACTCCACCCTGCGCCGCGCACCAGGTCTGCCCGCCCCCGAATCTCCTCGCCACGCAGGTCACCACCGCAACTTCCGCTATCGACGGCACGGTCAACTTTACCCCGATTTCCCTCGCCGGCATCCCCACGACTCTGCAGGCGCTCGCTACGACTGGAAACACCGCCAGCGTGAACATCGCGATTGAGCAGCATCCTTAAGACGCATCCTGACACGAGCCCTAATGCGAACTCGGACGCGCCTCCAACTCATTCCCGCGCGGTGCCTTCCCAACGCCTCAATCTGCTAGCATGGGCATCTCGGCACAACGCCCATGCGCTCCCCTCGACTCCAATACATTCTTCTCGCGCTGGTGGCGGCGGTGTCGCTCACCTGCTACATCAGTTCCGTTGACTTCTCCATCCAGTCCACTTACGACCCGACCGTGCCGCGCAAGCCCATGTACTTCGGCTTCCACCGAAATATGATCTCCGGCAACATGCCGGAATCGTGGAAAGCCGGCATCCGCTGGGGCGACCTCGTCACAGCCATCAATGGCCGCCCATTCGCCGGCTACGACATCTATCTGCAGGAGCTAAGCAAGGCAAAGGCCGGCGATCCGCTCACCGTCACCTTCATCCCCCGTCCCGCACCAGCTGACGCTCGGAAGACCCCTGACTCGGGCAACTCCAACTTTGTCGGCCACCTCGAACTCACTCAGGACGGACCGCCCCGCACCGTAACCATCAAGCTCGAACCGATAACCCCGCACGCGCCCGGGTTTTTCCGCCTGCTGATACCGCTTTACTTTCTTATCATCGCCTTCCCGCTGGGCGGCCTTATGCTCGGCTTCTGGGTAGTCCTCTCGAAACCCACCGACAAGAATGCCTGGTTCTTTCTCGGGATCCTCACCTATTTCTCGTTCATCTTCGTGAATTCCGGATACTGGGGACCTGCCCTTCATGTGCTCACCGGGCTATCGAACGTCTTCGTTCAAGGGCTCGGGCCGCTGTCCATCATGCTCTTTGGGATTTACTTTCCTCAGCGTTCCGGTCTCGACCGCCGCTTCCCCTGGTTCAAATGGATCATCGTTGCCGCCGTTGCCGGATTCAACGTCTTCGATATCATCTGGCTCTTCGGATTCGGCTTCAACTTTGACTCGGTTGCGTGGCTGTCTCCAATTCTGCTCAAGCACTTCCAGGTGCAGGTCTGGTTCCTCATGGTCCCCATCTGCATCTACTTCAACGCAATCGCGCGCAAGGCATTCTATAAAGGCACTCCCCCCGACCAGCGACGCCGCCTGAAGATCATTTATTGGGGATCCTTCGTCGGATGCATCCCGATGATGGGCGTCGTCCTGTTCGCGCTCCTCTCAGGCCGGGACTTCGGCGACAGTGTGCCTGGCTGGATTCTGCTTTCCGCGCTGCTCGTCTTTACCCTCTTCCCGCTCTCCCTTGCCTACGCTGTCGTCGTGCAACGCGCCATGGAACTCCGCAATCTGCTGCGTCAGGGCTCGCAATACGCACTCGCACGCACAGGGATTTGGATCATCCGCATCGCGCTCGGCACCGGCCTTGGCTGGTCCGTCACCAGAGCCATTGCGCACAACCCTCAACGCCTCGTGGACCAGGTACAGGCCGCTGGATTTGCCGTGCTCCTCTTCGCCTGGCGGTTTCGAGCGGCAAAAACTCTCTCCACATTCATCGACAAGCGCTTCTTCCGCGAGTCTTACTCCTCCGAGCTGATCCTCGCCGAGCTCGCCACCCAGGTGCAGAACTTCACCGACACCCGCCCCTTGATGGATACCGTGGCCAAGTGCATCGGAGACGCGATGCACGTGGATCGCATCGCAATCCTTTTGCGCACCGGCGACGTCTTCCGCCTGCAAATGACTACCGGCGTCAACGCCGCCAACTTCGACCCTGGAAATGAGATCGCGCTATCCGCAGGCTCTGAAACCATCAACGCGCTCTCTCACGCCAAGGGTCCCGCACCGAATCTGCGCCTTGACGGCCCGCAGGACTGGGCCGTCGCTGCCACCGAGGCCGAACGAGCTGCCTTGAAAGAACTCGGCGCGGAGATTCTGATTCCGCTGCCCGGGCGCTCGCGCCTCTCCGGCGTTCTCGCTCTCGGACCCAAACGCAGTGAAGAGCCCTATTCCAAGGCCGACCGCAATCTCCTCCAGTCCGTCGCCCTCCACACCGGCCTCGCTATCGAGAACAGCGAACTCCTCCACTCCCTCGCTGCCGAGGCCGCGCATCGCGAGCGCATTAACCGCGAAATGGAGATCGCCCGCGAAGTGCAGGAGCGCATGTTCCCGCAAACGCTCCCCGCGGTCCCCGGAATGGACTACGCCGGACACTGTCGGCCCGCGCTCGGCGTCGGCGGGGATTACTACGATTTCTTCGAGCTCCCAACCAGCCCCGATGGCTCGCGCCCTCTCGGCATCGCCATCGGCGACGTGAGCGGCAAAGGCATCTCCGCCGCGTTGCTCATGGCCAGCCTGCGCGCCTCGCTCCGCGGAATGACCCGGACCTCAAACCACGACCTCGCCGCGATGATGCGCGAAATCAACCTGCTCGTCTTTGAAGCCTCAGCCGTCAACCGCTACGCCACATTCTTTTATGCGCAGTACGACCCGCGCACTCGCCGGCTATGCTACGTCAACGCCGGCCACAACGCGCCTGTTTTAATCCGGCCCAACCCGGGCTCCGGCGGCCCGCGCTATGAGGCCTTGCGCCTTGAGCTCTCCGGCCCCGTCGTTGGGCTGCTGCGCGACGCGGAATTCACGGAGTCGAGCCTTACAATCCAGCCCGGCGACACTCTGCTCGCATTCACCGACGGCATCAGCGAATCGATGACCGTGGACCAGGAAGAATGGGGCGAAGAGCGCATGATCGCCTGCCTGGAATCCCACGCCGCGCTCGCTGCCGATGCTCTACTGCGCGCCCTGCTCGATGAGGCCACCAACTTCGCCGCCGGCGCGCCCCAGTTTGACGACATGACCTTGCTCGTCTGTAAGTTCAGTGCATCGTAGTCAGACCTGGCATGTTCCTAAGCCCAGGAATGCGGCCCCGTGATGTAACTGGCAAAATGGTTCGATCAGAGACAGGCTCGGGACGGGCGCCCTAGGCCACCAATTCAGAAGGCCGATGATGCAGACGCATTAGCTCTTCTGCCCGCAGCGCAACCATCGCGTAGGTCCGACCCAGCTCACCGGAGAACTCCACTTCGGCGACGGAAGGAGCCAAGAGCTCGACAACCGTCCCCACCTGGCCACGAACCAGTCCATGCTCGGGAAAGTCCTTGAGCAAAGCAACCACTGCAAGGGGTTCAAGATTCGACATATCGCGATTCCTAGAGGACATAAGATGTCACATACCGCGGGAACGTTTCGCCCTTGCGAACGATCCAGCAACTGCGAATTTCCGCGCTCCTTTCTCCTCTTTTCAACTCAAAATCTATCATGTACCGAGCTCCGTATTCATCGATAGTCCCCAAGATGGCATCTCTCTCTCGGTGGCAGCGTCCAGGAGGTAAACGCGCAGTTCCTCAGAATCCGCCTCGGTCATACCAAACGCCGACAGGAATACCCGAGCCTTGTGGCGTCCGCGCGGATGATCCAGACTCAGGCACTAGTCTCGGATTTTCTCAATTTCGACGATTGAGGCATGCCCATTCGGAAGTTTCATAGCTCTTCCAATCGCAAGCCCAGCCTAATCTCGCCTTCAGCCAGTCGACGCCTCCAGGAAAGTCGCCTCAATCTGACGAACCACATTGCGACATTCTATCGTCGCACGCCCCACTTCTTTGCCCCGGAACCCTCTCCGGGCGCATCCATTAAAAGAGAGCAGGAGGTTCCGACCGTGTCCCAAGCCCCCGAGCCAAGCAAACCGCCTCCCGCCGCCCGTCCCCGCGTTCTAATCATCGGTGGCGGCTTCGCCGGCCTCAACGCCGCGCGCGGTCTGGCCCATCTGCCTGTCGACGTCACGCTGATCGATCGCAGCAATCACTACACCTTTCAGCCGCTGCTCTACCAGGTCGCGCTCGCCGTTCTCTCGCCCGCCGATATTGCCCAGCCCATCCGCACCATTCTGCGCAAGCAGACCAACACCGTCGTGCTCATGGACGAAGTCGTTGGCATCGACACTTCTGCCCGCTCGGTCACTTGTGCCTCCGGCGCGACTCTCGCTTACGACTACCTCATCCTCGCCACCGGCGCAACGCACTCCTACTTCGGCCACGACGATTGGGCGCCTCTCGCGCCGGGCCTCAAAACCATCGAAGACGCCACCGAAATTCGACGCCGCGTCCTGCTCGCCTTTGAGCTTGCGGAGCGGCAGATGGTCGAGCAGGGCACGCATCCGCCGCTTAATTTCGTCGTTGTTGGGGGAGGGCCCACAGGCGTAGAACTCGCCGGCGCTATCGCCGACATCACCCGCCTCTATATGCGCCGCGACTTCCGCCACATCGATCCAACCAAGTCGCGTATCATCCTGCTCGAAGGCTCGCCGCGCGTCCTCGCCGCCTATCCTGACGACCTCTCGGCCAAAGCCGAAGAGTCGCTCACCCGCCTCGGCGTAGAAGTCCACACCGCAACGCAAGTCACCAGCCTCGGCCCAGGCTGGGTCGAGGCAAAGCACGGCGACATCACCAGGCGCATCGACGCGGTTGTCACACTTTGGGCCGCCGGCGTGCAAGCCTCCCCGCTGGGCAAGCTCCTGGCGGTTCCGCCATCAAGCGTCCAGCTCGACAAGCGCGGCGCTGTCTTCGTCGACAGCTACCTGAATCCCGCCGGCCTGCCCAACGTCTTCATCACCGGCGACCTCGCCCATTTCGAGCAGGACGGCCGGCAGGTGCCCGGCGTCGCGCAGCCGGCCATGCAGATGGGAACCCACGCCACCCGCATCATCGCCGCCGATCTCGAGGGCGTGCCCCGGCCCAAATTCCGTTACTTCGACAAAGGAGACATAGCCACCATTGGCCGCATGGACGCCGTCGCCAAGGTCGAGTGGCCATTCAAGGCACACCTCCACGGCTTCCCCGCCTGGTTCACCTGGATCACCGTCCACATCTTCTTCCTCATCGGCTTCCGCAATCGCCTGTCAGTATTCGCCGCCTGGGTCTGGACCTACTTCACGTTTTCCCGCGGCGCGCGCCTCATCACCGGGGACCAGAGCCTGCCCGGCTGGCCGGAGAAATCGCGGCCCAGTTCGCCTCCGCCGAGCTAGTGTCCTGAGTCTGAAGTTCGCTAAACATTAGCGCTGTCATCCTGAGCGAACCGGGGTCCCCGGTGACAGGTCTTCGTCACTGGGGTGGGGAACGGGGCCCCAAACGCCCTTCAGTTTGGGGGTGGTGAGTCGAAGGATATGCGGTTGCACTTCGGAAATTATGCAACGAGCTTTCGACTCAGGACACTTGGGGCCCCTGCCCGTCCAACTGCTCCCGTCCGTCATTTAAACTGGAAGAGTATGTTCGACCTGCAATTTGTCCGCGCCAACCTTGGGTTGGTAGAAGCAAAGCTCCGCGCGCGCGGCGCAGATCCCGCCGCCCTGCTGGGAGATTTCCGTAAGCGTGACTTGTTGCGTCGCACGCTCTTCACGGAAGTGGAGGGGGCGAGGGCTCGGAACAACGCACTCTCGCGCGAGGTGGGCGCGCTCTTGAAGGCCGGAAAGGTTGAAGAGGCCGCGGATGTGCAAGAGAAGGTCCGCACGCAGAAGAGGGCCATCGATGAACTTGACAGGACTGCCACTGAAATCGATGAGGAAATCAAGAAGCTGCTCGCCAGCATCCCCAACCTCACGCGCGACGAGGTCCCCGCCGGCAAATCCGAAGAGGAAAACGTGGTCGTCAAGACCCACCTCCCCGACGCGGCCCATCGCACATGGGAATTCACGCCCAAACCCCACTGGGAGATCGGCGAGTCCCTCGGCATTCTCGACCTTGAACGCGCCGCCAAGCTCTCCGGTGCGCGGTTCGCCGTTTACATGGGCGCGGGCGCACGGCTGGAGCGCGCGCTCATCAACTTCATGCTCGACTTCCACACAGCGAATCACGGCTACACGGAAGTTCTACCACCTTTCATGGTCAATTCAAAGTCGCTCTTCGGTACCGGCCAACTGCCCAAGTTCGAAGATGATCTATTCCGTTGCGCCGAAACCCTGCCAGATGGCGACGCCGTCCGAATTATGATCGAGAACGCATTCGAGGGCAGCGGCGAGTCGGTCGGTGATTTAGGACGATTCTCCGACCACTGGCTCATCCCCACCGCCGAGGTCCCCGTTACCAACCTCTATCGCGACGAAATCCTCGACGAAGCCCGCCTGCCCATCGCGCTTACGGCCTACACACCCTGCTTCCGCGCCGAGGCTGGCGCCGCCGGCAAAGACACGCGCGGCATCATCCGCCAGCATCAGTTCCAAAAAGTCGAGCTGGTCAAGTTCACCAGGCCCGAGGACTCCGACCGCGAGCACGAGCAGCTCACCCGCGATGCCGAAGAGATTCTCGAAGCCCTCGGCCTGCCCTATCGCCGCGTCCTGCTCTGCGCGGGTGACACCGGCTTCTCCTCAGCAAAGACATTCGACCTCGAGGTCTGGCTGCCCGGCCAGCAGCTCTACCGCGAAATCTCCTCCTGCTCCAACTTTGAAGGCTTTCAGGCCCGCCGCGCCAACATCCGCTACCGGCCGGAGCCGAATAAAATGGACAGGGCGGAAAAGTCCGCCAAGGCGAAGCCAGAGTTTGTCCACACCATAAACGGCTCCGGCCTCGCCGTGGGCCGCACATGGCTCGCCATCCTTGAAAACTACCAGCAGCCCGACGGCACGGTGCTCATCCCCGAAGCCCTGCAACCTTACATGGGCGGACTGCAACGAATCGAGAAGCAATCGTGAATCAACCAACCGGCGCCGCCGCTCGACCTCGCCGCACGCTGAAGGAAGTCCTCCTCAGCTACTTCTACTGGACCTACACGCGCGGCACGTTTCACTACGACATCATGGTCACACTGATCCTTGCCTTCATCTTCATCACGCCCTGGCTCTGGAGCTACGGCGACAGGCCATCCCCGATCGGCGGACCGCTCCATCCCATCCAGGTCATCGGTAACGACGGCCATGGGGTGATCGTCACGGTGCAAGCCACGGATGTGGAACTCGATCTGCATTCGCCCGCCCCCTACCTCGCGGTCAAGAAGGCACTGCGCAAGGCCATTGAACCGGTCACCGGCGACGATGTCTTCATCGAGCACTGGGAGACGTCCACCGACTCGCAGGGGCATGTGGTGTGGAAGGTTTGGGCACATCGCTGATTCTGCGCCCTTTTCTCGCTTTTTTCCGCTTCTTCCGCTGTGTTCCGGCGTCGAATTGAATAATGATAATCATGCGCCTTCGATCCAGTCTCGTCCCCGCTGCGCCCGCACTTGTCGCGGTCGCTTTTGCGGGCTTGTCTGCCTGTATCTTTGTGCCCGCCCTTCGCGCCGCGGCTGTTCCACCCTCCGACGACGAAAAGGCTAAAGTCCTCGAGCGCCTCAACCAGTCTGCCGGCGCCTTCCATTCAGCCTCTGCCGACGTTGAGTTCGACATCATCGAGACCGACCCCGTCTACGACAAGGATGTCCAAACCGGTGTCGCCTATTACGAGCGCACCAATTCTTCCATCAAAATGGGCGTTCACTTTGAGAAGCACAACAATCGACCCTCAGGCAAGGCTCTCACCTTTATCGATGGCGCGGTGAAGCTCTTCGAGCCCGGCGAAGATACGGTCACCACCGTCGCCAAGGCAGACAAGTTCCAAGGCTACATCGTTCTTGGTTTTGGCGCCAGCGGCCGCGACCTCGAAGCCAAGTGGAACATCGCCTACCTTGGCTCAGAGATGCTCTCCGACGGCAAGGCCCAGGTCAAGACCGAGAAGCTCGAGCTGGTCCCCAAGGACCCTGAGCTGCGCAAGAACCTGCTCAAGGTCACCATCTGGATTGATCCTGACCGCGCCGTCAGTCTCAAGCAGATCTTCACGCTGTCCCCCACCAGCTCGCGCGTCTGCCTCTACTCCAACTTCAAGGTGAACCAGGGCGTCCCTTCTGACGCCTTCAAGTTCAAGACCGATAGCAAAACCGCCTACCGCACGCAATAATAAATGCTGGTAAGCTCAGTTGAATCAATGGTAGGCTGTGAGTCATCCCAGCCGGCAGCCTTCCCTTTCGTGCCGGCCAGGGCCAGGTTACAATTCCCAGTTCCTCCCAGGAGCCTCCACGTGCCTACCCCCGCCAAATTCCGCTTGTCGTCCCTCGTAATTCTCCCCGCACTCACACTCACACTGACCGCCACTGCCCTGGCCCAGACCAACGCCCCCGCAAAGTCAGCGGCCACTACACCCGCGATCCCGCTCACACCCTTCACCGCGTCCGACCAATCTGCAACGGCCGGCGTGCCTGCCGGTTGGAAAGTCACCCAGTCCGGTAACACCGAAATCAGCATGACCGGCCCGCAGGGCGAAACTGTCGTCCTTGGATTCACGATCGTCGCTCACAATAGTGCATTCCAGCCGGGGCAAAAGGCCCTCGCTCCCGCTGCCGTGTCCATGCCATACTCGGCCACGCTCTCCCAGAAACTCGCCATGTTGAACCAGCAGGGTGCAGCCCTGCAAGGCCATTCGAATCCTCAGGTCGTGATCGCCTCTGCAACCCCAGTGCAAGTGCCGCAGGTACTCGGCCAGTGCGGTAAATTCGTGTTCAATTTCACGGGCAAGACCGCTCAGGGCCAGATTGCCCCATTAAAGGCGATGGCCTTCTACTGCTCCTTGCCGGTAGATGCCGCTGGGTTCTACAAGAACATCCTCATCCAGGCGCAGGCCCCGGTTGCAACCGCGGCCCAATCGGCTCCAACCGCGCTCGCCATCTTCGGCAGCTACAAGATTCCGCCCGCCTGGCTGCAGAAGCTGATCGCGCCCGTCCTTAATCCGCAAGACCAGGCTGCAATCGCCGGCCAGGCGCGCCAGGCGTCGGGGAACTCTGGCATGTCTGCTGCGCAGGCCAATTACGCTGCGAGTGTGATCAATGGAGAAACCAACCGTGCAATCCAGAGTGCGAATCAAAGCTTTAATTGCGCCGACGCGAACATTCGGGGAACTCCCACCATCCTCCTGCCTCAGAGTTGCGGTGGACCCTGGCCGGAAGGGATGGCGCCGCAATAGTTGAACGAGAGATGCGCGCGCACAAACGGAGTTCTTAGGTGTCCGACTGCGCGGTCGCGCGTCGAGGATTTAGCCCTCATGTGCGTTCTCCTGGACCTGGCGTGGAGTTGACCTGCCGAATCTCGGTCGCCTCTCCCCAAGCATCCTCGCGATCGCAACTCCGCCCAGCACAAACAGCATCGGAAAGCACTCCAGCGTATAGCGCGCTTCCGGGGCCTCCAGAGTCATCAGCAAAACACTGCGCAGCAACATGTAGAGCAGCATCCAGGGCCAGTATTTAGGCCGCAGGCACAGCCCAACCACCCCCAGAAGCAGGTAAACCGCGTTCAGCGCCGCATACGACCAGCTGAAGATCGTCTCGTCGTTGTGATGCGCGTAGACCCACCAGTCGAGATCGATGTTCAGGTTCTCAACGCGCGGCCTGAGCCACATATCAGCCATCCGTCCCATCGGCAGCCACAGGTAATAGCGCAGCGGATTGGCCTTCACCCGCCCCTCCGCCAGCCGCGCAAAACCCGCGTCGATCGCCGGTGACAGATCCTGCCCGTTATCGTTGTAAGCTGCCGCCAGTGCCTCCGTCTCCGCTCTCTCTGCCGGTGTGTCGAACGCCCGCGCCGGCAGCCTGCTCACGTCGAAGGGCCCATCCGGCACGTTCCAATAGATCTCATCGGTCGAAACGAAATCCAGGCACCACGTCTTCATCCAGCGCTGCCAGCCAGGGTTCACCGGCTCATCGGGATTGTTGGCATAACGCGGCGCGAGCGGCTCGAAGACGTGAAAGACCCTCCAGTTACGCGCCGTCCAGACGGCAAAAGGCAGAATGGCCAGCAACACGCATACCGCTCCCATGCGAGCAAGCCGCCCAACAGAAACTGTGTTGCCCCTCAATTCGGCGGCCAGCCCCAGCAGCAGTCCCGGCACAAGCGCCGCGCCCACCAGAGCTCCATCCGGCCGAAGGAGCGCCGCAAAGCTAACCGCAAACGTAAACGCCAGCGCGCGCGCCCATCCGAAACCTGAGTGGAGCTGGGGCCGCGCCTGAAACCTGCCCCCCGCGTGAAGCCCGCTCATTGCCCAGAGCGCCAGCGCAATCGCAAACAAGGTGGCCGTCTCCGTTAACGGCGCCGCCGCATAGGAAGCCGTAAAAGGGCACAACGCCGCCAGCCACAGCGTGGCCTGCGCCGCGGCCCTGCCCATGCGCTCGCCTGCAATCCGCTCGGCAAACCCCGCCAGCAGCACGCAACCCACGAGCTCCATGGCGATCTGTATCAGGATGACCGCGTTGTAATTCCCCACTCCGAAGAGCCGGAAACAGGCCGCCAGGAAAAGCGGATACCCCGGCAGCCGGATCAGCGTCTCGTGCAGCACGCCACTGCCATCCGCCATGGCAAATCGCCCGTGGAGCAGCAGATTTCCGGCCAGATTTCCATAGAGCAGCGTGTCGCCCTCCACCTGAGGTATCGCCTTCATCATCCACAGCCGCAACGCCGCCCCGCAGGCCAGCGCCAGTGCGGCGCCAACCCGCCAACGCAGACCGCTCCTGCCTGGGCCCTGGGTCGTACCCGGCATGACGTTCAATTGACTCTCTTTCCGTGCTTCCAGGTAGGGCCTGGAAGTCGCTTATTCTCTATCGTTTGCGTTCTGCAACTTTTGCAGGATACACAAGACGTTACGTATGACGCCTGCTATGGAATGTGGGATTACGGACCTTGTTTTGGAGTTTAGCGAATTGTTGATTTGACACTTTTGCTATACTTCTCCACTATTCTGGTAGACTTTTCCTCAGTAAGTATTAAATACTGAGGGCGAAATGGGCTGTCGAACCCAATGGTTCCGGCCACGCGAAGGATCCGCAAGGAAACTTTTTGCGCTCAACCCCATCTAAGC
Organism: uncultured Acidobacteriaceae bacterium; assembly: GCA_963783065.1. Lineage (GTDB taxonomy): Bacteria > Acidobacteriota > Terriglobia > Terriglobales > Acidobacteriaceae > Telmatobacter. Next base: position 184,132 of record CAWAMG010000002.1, read on the forward strand.
AGATGGGCGCATTGAGCCGATACAAGAGCTGGGGAGACAATGGGAAACAAAGTAAACTCAGATTTTCTATTCGCGCAGCCCTCCTTCGCGTCAGGCGCAGCACGTGTTTTCGACCTGTTTGGTCAATTCGACGAATACAACCGAAGCGAGACGCCCGAAGAAGCAGATGCTAAGGCAATCGCTTCGGATTGGATCGTCGTCGGGCAGGATCTGGCTGATGCAATTGAGCAGAATGAGTCTGAAATGCAGGCAGCTTGAGACTCTGTGACTAAGCCCCAACGTAATAACCCTCCAGCACCTCCGCCAAATTCCGGAATCGCTACACTCACACAATCGGCCTCATTTTCTGGTCCTCTGCCGCCACCAGGCCTTTTAGCAAGATATAACGACGCGATACCCAATGGCGCTGAGCGCATAATGGCAATGGCGGAACGGCAGAGCGCCCACCGCGAATCCCTGGAAGCCAAGGTTATAGAAGCCAACGTCGCCAGTCAGGCGCGTGGGTCGCATTATGCCTTCATCATCTGTCTCATCACCATCGTTGGGGGCTTCGTGCTGATTGGGATGGGGAAGAGTATTTATGGAATATCCGCCGTCATCGGCAGCCTGGCCACCCTTGCGGCGGTGTTTGTGGTTGCGAAAAGAGATCAACGAAAAGAACGCGTTGAAAAATCCACGGCACTTGCAGAGCGCAGACGCCGATAGTCCAGCAACGCAATCTTAGGGCACCACCGCGCTTCCATACGATTCGTACTGTATACCGTAGACTGTCCTATAGGCCCATTGCCCAATAGGTTACCCGCGTCCCGCATGCCCGACCGTCAGATATTCTTCGACCCTCAACGCAAGCGATGGAAGCGCCTTCGCCGCATTCTCGACATTGCCGCCGTGGTTTTTACACTCGTTCTGGCCGGCTTTATCTTCAACGTTCTTCGCTTTCAGCAGCTTCCGAGCTGCTGCTGCTGGACGTCCCGAAACACAACTACAAGGCTCTGCCCGACGTGCATCCCGGACGTGCGCTATGCCGCGCCCTGCCCGGCGCAAGACCGATCGCAAGCCCTCCGACATTCCCTTCAACACGGGTGAAGGTCTGCGCGCCGCCTACTACGTGCAGGACGACGCGGCCAGCTACTCCTCGCTCAAGGAGCACGTCCACCAGATTGACTTGCTTTTTCCGCAGTGGCTTCATGCCGTCTCGCCGCAGGGCGCCTTGATGGGCAACAACCCTGAAACACATCGCGACTTCGCCATCGTCGACGCTTCCGGCGTCCACGACCCCGACGATGGCGACAAGGTAAAGCACGTCATCCAGGCTGCGAAGGAAGACACCGAAGTTTATCCGCACCTGAACAACTACAACGGTACCGATGCGACGCCGTGCTGGGACGCGGGAATGGGCGCACTGCTTGAAGACCCTGGCAAAGCGCGCCGCGCTGCGCCAGCAACTGGTGCGCTTCTTCACTGCGTACCCCGTTTATCGCGGCCTGTCGCTGGACTTTGAAAGCCTTCCCGACGACGCCGCTCCGGCCTACCTGGCCTTCATCCACGAGCTCTAAGGCGACCTTCACCCGCTGCAACCTGCGCCTCTACGTCAACACCGCCGTGGCTACCCCCGATGCCGACCTCAAGGCCATCGCCGCAAAACTCCGACGGCATCATCCTGATGAACTACGACCAGCACCAGACCACCAGCGATCCCGGCCCCATCGCCAGCCAGGACTGGTTCGTCGGCAATCTTACCCGCGTCCTCAAAATCATTCCCAAAGAGAAAATCATCTGCGCCGTCGGCAACTACGGCTACGACTGGGCTCTCACCATCCCCAACCCCAAGGACCGCAAGCATCCCAAGCCCCGCGTCGTGAACACCGAGGATTTTCCCGTCTCCGAGGCCTGGCAGCGTGCGTCGGACTCCGACGCCGACCTCGATCTCGACTACGACTCCCTCAATCCCCACTTCGAGTACATCGACGAGGACTCTAACCAGCGCCACGTTGTCTGGTTCCTCGATGGCGTCACCATGCTCAACGAGCTGCGCGCCGCTCGCGCCCTCGGCCTGCAGACATTCGCGCTCTGGCGGCTCGGCGAGGAGGACAACTCGCTGTGGAACATCTGGGACAAGCCCTCCAGCGCAGACTCGCCCCAGGCTTTGGGCTCCGTCCAACCGGGCCACGACGTGGACAACGAGGGCGACGGCGACATCCTGCGCGTCACCGGGCTGCCCCAGCCAGGCAAGCGCACCGTCACAGTCGACACCGACGAGCCCGACCCCAGCGCAAGCTCATCATCGACGAGCACATGGAGGTCTATCCCCGCACCTACACCGTCGAATACTACGGCTACCACGCCAATGAGATCGCGCTCTCATTCGATGACGGGCCCGATCCCAAGTGGACTCCGAAAATCCTCGACATCCTCAAGCAGAAAAACGCCAAGGGCACGTTCTTCATGATCGGCGCCGAGGCTGCTGAGAACGTAAGCGTGATGAAGCGCGTGATGCGCGAAGGCCACGAGATCGGCAACCACACCTATACGCATCCCGACATCAGCGAAATCCCGCCGCGACGGCTCGATCTTGAAGTGCAGCTCACCGAGCGCCTGTTCGCCAGCAAGCTCGGCGTGCAGCCTCTCTACTTCCGTCCGCCGTACGACATCGACGAGGAGCCCGACACCGACGACCAGGCCGCGCCCGTCGGTGCAAATCCAGAAAGACGGATACACCATCATCGGCAGCAAGCTCGACACCAGCGACTGGAACGAGCATCCCAAAAAGACCACAGCCGAGATCGTCTCGTCTATCCTCGCCCAGCTCGACGTCATGAAGGGCAAGCCGCAGTTTCGGGGCTCCGTCATCCTGCTCCACGACGGCGGCGGCGACCGCTCGGTCACCGTCGCCGCGCTTCCCGGGCTGATCGACACGCTGCGCACACACGGCTACACCATCGTTCCCGTCTCCGCGCTCATGGGCAAAACCACTGCCGACGTCATGCCCCAGCTCACGTTTCCTCAGTTCCTGCGCTCCATTCCTGACTCGGTCGCCTTTTCTTCCGTCGCCATCGTTCAAAAGTTCATCATCCTGGTCTTCTTTCTTGGCGATATCCTCATGAGCGGTCGTCTTCTTCTCGTCGGACTCTTCGCCATCGTCGATCGCTTCCGCAAGCCACACCGTTCCGCTTCTCCCGGCTACAACCCGCGCGTCGCCGTCCTCATTCCCGCGTTACAATGAGGAGACCGTCATCGTTCGCACCATTCGCTCCGTTCTCAACTCCGACTACAAAAACCTCCACATCATCGTCATCGATGATGGCTCCGACGACTCGACCGCCGAGATCGCCCGCACCGCCTACGCCGGGCGAGATCGCCGCGGGTCACGTCCAGGTCTTCTCCAAACCGAACGAGGGAAAGGCCTCCGCATTGAACTTCGCCCTCGACCGCATCAGCGAGGAAATCTACGTCGGCATCGATGCCGATACCGTTATCGCCGCTGACGCCATTTCCAAGCTCATCCCACACTTCGAAGATTCGCGCATCGGCGCAATGGCCGGAAACGCCAAGGTCGGAAATCGTGTCAACCTCTGGACCAGTTGGCAGGCTCTCGAATACATCACCAGCCAGAACTTCGAGCGCCGCGCGCTTGACCTCTTCCATGTCGTAACAGTTGTTCCAGGCGCCATCGGTGCCTGGCGCACCGGTCCCGTGAAAGCTGCCGGCGGCTACCCCCTCAACACCGTCGCCGAAGACGCCGACCTCACCATGAGCCTTCTCGAGTCAGGTTGGCGCGTCGACTATGAGGACCGCTCGCTTGCCTTCACTGAAGCCCCCATTAACGCCCGTGGCCTCATGCGGCAGCGCTTCCGCTGGTCCTTTGGCATCCTGCAGGCGGTCTGGAAGCACAAGCTCGCCTTCGTCCGCAACAAGGCCATGGGCCTCTTCGCGCTGCCAAACATCGTCATCTTCCAGATGTTTTTGCCCCTCGTCTCGCCCTTTATCGACCTGATGTTCCTGGCCGGCATCTTCAATTACTTTGTCGACCGCTACTACCACCCCGAGGCCGCAAGCGCCGCCAGCTTCGAGAAGCTGCTTGCCTACTTTGGCGCCTTCCTGCTCATCGACTTCGTCACCTCGGCGATCGCCTTCTCGCTTGAGCGCCGCCACCCCGCCAACAAGGGCGATGGCTGGCTGCTCTTCCATATCTGGCTGCAGCGCTTCGCCTATCGTCAGCTCTTCTCGCTTGTCCTCGCCAAAACAGTCAAGCGCGCCATCGACGGCAAGCCATTCAACTGGGACAAAATTCAGCGAACGGCAAAGATGTCAAAAGCCACCGAAGCCATTACAGAGACGCCCTGAGTCGTCAGCGCCCTTGTTCTGCCCGGCAGAAATCGCCCTCTCCGCTTCGAACCCCGGCCAGGCCTCATTCAACCGCGGCGACTCCAGCGATCTTCCCAATCCCGCCGACGCGACGGGGAGCTGGACCGACACTCAGTCCGCTTCCAGCCTGAAGACTGCCGCTTTCCCTTCGCCCCCTAAGTTCTATTGTTTTAATAGGATGCTAATGAAGATTCCCCAAAAAACCCCTTGCAATTTACCACTTTGGTGGGATACTGTGACTAAATTAGGCGTCGAATGCTCCCCCCGCATTTCCCTGCAGTCGCTTCGATGCACCATTAAAACCGCTTCCAGCACGGATCGCTCGCCCACCACAGCAATGGGAGGTAGTCGATGAAAGCGTTCCTTTTGCGGTGTATTCCCACCGTTGCTCTGCTTGTATTTCTGGCTTCTGGTTCCGCTTCCGCAGGCACGTTGACAGCCAACGGAGCGGCAATCAAGACGCACGACTCGACGCAGTCCGCCAACTGCGCGAATCCGCCTTGTCTATACAGCCCCACAACCACCCCGCCAATCAACAACGACCCGAACAGCGAAGCAGGCCATCGCAACCCGGTCAAGACCAGCGCCCCGGCACACCCGACGCGCAAGTCCCGAGTCCCCGAGGGCAGCACCTTCTACTTCCTGCTGATCGGCGCAGTGGTGTTCTTCTTCGTGAGGTTTGTCTCTTCCCGCAAGAAGGAAGGCTAACCGCCAGCATCCGCGCTGGGCTACCGATTCGGTGCTCCAGGCAGCGCAGCTGGCGAATTCACGTTGCACAAAACCATCGCTCGCGGAAGCGCAGCCTGCCCCTTTTGAGCTGCGTCTGCTTCCGTGACGTGTCCTGGTCCAGGGCTTGGGCGACCGCGCCTCGGGGCGCACTTTGCCCCCCACTCCCATTGATCTTGGAGCGCGCAGGCATTTGTTTTGCCGCCCGCAGCGCTAAACTGGACTTGTTATGGCTTCCGTCTCCCTCTCCACGCGCATTCAGCCCCGCACCCCGCAGGGACCGTTCGTCAACGAAACATTTCACGACTTCAAAGCCCCCGAGAACGCCCGCGCCATGCAGGCCGCGCTCGACCAGTGTTGGCAGCCAGCTCGGCCGCGAATACGACCTGGTCATCGGCGGCGAACGGCTGCAGCACCGAGGGCAAGATCCGCTCCCTCAATCCGGCCCGCCCCGCCCAGGTCGTCGGCATCCACCAGAAAGCCGGCGCCGAGCACGCCGAAGCAGGCCATGGACGCCGCGCTCCGCGCCTTTGAATCCTGGAGCCGCACTCCCGTCGAGACGCGCGTCTCCCTGCTGCTGAACGCCGCCGAGATCATCCGCAGCCGCAAATTCGAGTTCTGCGCCTGGCTCACCTATGAAGTGGGCAAGAACTGGGCCGAGGCCGACGCCGACGTGGGCGAAACCATCGACTTCCTCGAGTTCTACGCCCGCGAGGCCCTGCGCCTGGCCGCCGCCACCACGCCCATCCAGTATCCCCGGCGAGCGCAACGAGCTGCTCTACATCCCGCTCGGCGTGGGCGCGGTGATTCCTCCGTGGAACTTCCCCTTCGCCATCATGGCCGGCATGACCGCGGCCTCCATCGTCACCGGCAACACCGTGATCCTCAAGCCCTCCAGCGACTCGCCCACCATCGCCGCCAAGTTTGTTGAGGTGCTTGAAGAGGCCGGCATGCCCGCCGGCGTGGTCAACTTCTGCCCCGGCTCCGGCGCCACCTTCGGCAACGCCATCGTCGAGCATCCCAAGACCCGCTTCATCGCCTTCACCGGCTCAAAGGCCGTCGGCCTCGAGATTCACGAGCGCGCCGCCCACACCCAGCCCGGCCAGATCTGGATCAAGCGGACAATTCTGGAGATGGGCGGCAAGGACTCGATCCTGGTCTGCGCCGATGCCGATCTGGATGCGGCCGTTGAGGGCGTCGTCGCCTCGGCCTTCGGCTTCAGCGGCCAGAAGTGCTCCGCCTGCTCGCGCGCCATCGTCGAAGCTCCGCTCTACGACGTATTTGTCGAGCGCGTCCGCGAGCGCGTCGCCAAGCTCACCGTCGGCGACCCGGCGAGCAACTCCAACCTCGGCCCGGTGGTCAACAAGGCGGCGCTCGACTCCATGCTCGGCTACATCGAGATCGGCAAGAAGGAAGGCCGGCTGATCGCCGGCGGCAACGCGCCCCGAGACCGCCGACGGCGGCTACTTCCTCGAGCCCACCGTCTTTGCCGACATCGCGCCCGACGCGCGTGCTGGCCCAGGAAGAGATCTTCGGCCCGGTGCTGGCGCTCATCAAGGTCGACAACTTCGAGGAAGGCCTGGCCGTGGCCAACAACACCGAGTACGGCCTGACCGGCGCGCATCTACACCGCCGACCGCGAAAAGCTCGACACGCGCCCGCACGCGAGTTTCACGTGGGCAATCTCTACTTCAACCGCAAGTGCACCGGCGCAATGGTCGGCGCGCATCCCTTCGGCGGCTTCAACATGAGCGGCACCGACTCCAAGGCCGGCGGCCCGGACTACCTCTACCTCTTCACCCAGGCCAAGAGCGTGGCGGAGAAGCTTTAGCCCGGATTTTTCACAGGGACCCCAAAACCGTAGCGCCGGCGTCCTCGCCGGCTGTCCGGAGGGTCGCCAGACCCTCCGAGACCTCGCCAGACCTCGAATTCCTCCTCGGAGAGTCGCATGTGAGAAATGCGGGTTAGACCTCAACTAGGAGGCCAGACCTCCGTCTAATCAGGCTGACCTCCATAATCGTTGCGATTCGTCAATCCACTCCTTGTATTATTCTCTGTTTCCAACAAATGGGGGAGGCGATCGGATGAAACAACTGGGAAATCAGGCTTTCGCGGCCGGCATTGCGGCCGTTCTATTGCTCATGGCTTCAAATGCCCTTGCAGACGAGATCCAAACTTTCGATCTCGTCGCGACAACTGCATCGATGCCTTATGGTCAACCAGCAAGTTTTTACGATGCATCAGGTCAAATCGTTATCGACACGACGACTGGCGTCATCGATGCGATCAATCTTGATTTTGCGAACGCATCAGCAGTTTCCACGTACCCACCCGACACATTCTACGGTCCCTGGGGCCCTGCACCGGATGATTTCATTGATATCTCCGAGGGTTGGAGCGGTCTATACGGCGACGGCGTTTACGACCTCGAAATCCTGCTTCCGGTCGATTCTCTGGCCGGCTACGCGGGCGGGCTGATCTGTTCGACAGAAAACCCATGTCCCGGAGGTGCAGGCAGCTTCTTCCTAATTGGCGAGTCCTACGGCTACTACACCAGCGGCACCCTGGAACTTTCTCCAGAGCCATCGAGCCTGCTGCTTGCGATTACCGGTGCTTTGGGCATCGGCGCCGCCCTGCGCCAAAAAAGGGCCAAATCCAGCTGCTGAGCCGTACCGCGCCCGCACAGAGTTTTACGTCGGAATTCTCTAATTCAACCGCAGATGCATGGCAGCGATGGTCGGCGCGCATCCATTCGGCGGCTTCAACATGAGCGGCACCGACTCGAAGGCCGGCGGCCCGGACTACCTCTACTTGTTCACCCAGGCAAAATCCGTCGCCGAGAAGCTTTAGCCCGGATTTTTCACAGGGACCCCAAAACCGTAGCGCCGGCGTCCTCGCCGGCTGTCCGGAGGGTCGCCAGACCCTCCGAGACCTCGCCAGACCTCGAATTCCTCCTCGGAGAGTCGCATGTGAGAAATGCGGGTTAGACCTCAACTAGGAGGCCAGACCTCCGTCTAATCAGGCTGACCTCCATAATCGTTGCGATTCGTCAATCCACTCCTTGTATTATTCTCTGTTTCCAACAAATGGGGGAGGCGATCGGATGAAACAACTGGGAAATCAGGCTTTCGCGGCCGGCATTGCGGCCGTTCTATTGCTCATGGCTTCAAATGCCCTTGCAGACGAGATCCGGAATTTCAACCTGAATGTTACGACCAGCGCAGACCCAACTCCCATTTTCCTGGGTCAAATCTCCGTCGATTTGACAACCGGAGCCGTCGATGCAATCAATCTCGGTTTCAACGATGAACCAGCATCGGCGTCCTTAGGCATAGAAGACGGCTTCTTCGGCACTGCACCGAATGCTTTCTTCGAGATCGCCCAGCAGTGGTGTGTCGGTTCCGACGGGTGCGACCCTGACAGCGACACCGTACTCAGCGTCGATCTCCTGCTTCCGGTCGATTCTCTGGTCGGCTACGACGGCGGGCCGATCTGCTCCACAGATAACCCATGCTTCGACGGGGCAAAAAGCACCTACACCTATGGTGGCATTTACTCTGAGCCCTACACAAGCGGCGAGTTCACAGAGACTCCAGAGCCGTCGAGCCTGCTGCTGATGGTTACCGGCGCTTTGTTCGTGGGCGCAACGCTGACCCGAATGAAGGCCAAAGCCGTTCAAACGGCAGGATCGCACACAGCGTAGACTTCCGGGAGAAATCGCATCAAGAGTTGCGCTGGCCAATCCCTGTCGAAGGGCACTGAACCCTGACCCCTAAACCCTGAACCCTGGCTTTACGCCACTGCCGGCGGCGCCGTCTGCTGCTCCTCAACTTCAAGGCGGCTGCCCATCTCCGCGGCGGCCTGTGCCAGCACGCGGTGATGAATCGTAAACAGCGCCAGCTCCAACCGGTCGCTCACGCCGGTCTTGTCGTAGATTGAGCGAAGATAGTTCTTGATCACCTGTTCGGTCGTCTTCAGCCGCATCGCGATCTCGCGGTTCTTGCAGCCCTGCACGATCAGCGCCACAATGCGCATTTCCTTCGGCGTCAGCCGGTCGCGCACGCGCGTGCCCACCATGTCATCCTCGACCGATTCGTTGCGCATCAGTTGCGGTGGAATCCACGTCTCGCCCGATGCTACCCGATGCACGCACTCCACCAGCGTCGGCCCGTTCACGTTGCGGAAAACCACCCCGCGAAATCCCTGCTGAAGAAACGTCGCTGCCGATTCACTGTTTTCCGCAATCACAATTCCCCGGCTGCCTGTCGTTTCCAGAAGCATTCGCAGTCTTGTCAGGTCAGGCCGCATCGACGACGCAAACACCACCACGGAACCGGGAAATGTCGTGATTGCATGGTGCATGCGATCCAGATCCGTACACTGGGCAATGATTCGCATTTCCTCGTCCATGGCCAGCACCTTCGCTGTGCCTGCCCTAAATATTGCCTGCGAATCCGCCAGGATGATCTTGTTCATGATGTTCGCCTCGTCTGCCAATGAGCTGTGAATCGCTTCCCCATTCCGCTCGTTTGCGTCTGCATCAAAACATTACAGCCGCTCGCTTGCGTCCGGGCTACCCGTTCCACCCTTGTGGACCTATCGGCAGATCTAGGAAAAGTTTTCGACTGCCTGTAATCGCGACACTGTCTGATCCCTTGCCTTGGCCACTCCGGACCCCAGCTGAATCGGCAGCATCCTGAACTCCACTCTTATCAATGAGCTTACAACCTGGCGGCCTCGGCCATCACCAAAATCTCCCTGCAAAGGCGTCAGGATTGTTAACGCTTTTGGGGTATTCCTTTCGGTCCGATTCAACATCTGCCCAGGCCCGCGGGACGAGGCGGATGCAAGGTTCTAAACTGAAACTGTATGGCGAGACCGATTCTGCTGGCCGTCGATGACGACGTCAATGTCCTGGAAGCCGTGGTGCAGGACCTGCGCCGGGAATACGGCGCGAATTACCGGGTAATGCGCGCGGCCAGCGGACAGGCTGCTCTGGACATCCTGGCCCAGCTCAAGACCCGACAGGAGCCTGTAGCGCTTCTTGTCAGCGACCAGCGCATGCCCGGCATGACCGGCGTCGACTTCCTCGAGCGCGCGCGGACCATCCATCCCGACGCGCGGCGGGTCCTGCTCACCGCCTACGCCGACAACGAGGCCGCCATCAAGGCCATCAACTCTGCCCGCATCCACTATTACCTCAACAAGCCCTGGGACCCGCCTGAAGAGAAGCTCTATCCCGCTCTCAATGACCTGCTCGAGGACTGGAAAGCCGGCCACCGGCCTTCATTCGAAGGCCTGCGAGTAATCGGCCTCCGCTGGTCGCCCAAGGACCACAAGTTGCGCACCTTCCTCTCGCGCAATCATGTGCCCTATCGCTGGCTCGACGTCACATCGAGCCCCGAGGCTCTCACCCTGCTCCGCGAACACAACCTCGACCCCGATCAGTTGCCCGTCGTGCTCTTTCCCGACGGTTCGTCTCTGGTCGCCCCCGAGCCAGGCGTTCTGGCCTCCCGGGTCGGCCTCAGCATTCAGGCAACGCAGGAGTTCTACGACATGGTGGTCGTCGGCGCCGGTCCAGCCGGCCTGGCTGCCGGCGTTTATGGCGCCAGCGAGGGCCTGCGCACGCTGGTCATCGAGCCCGACGCGCCCGGCGGACAGGCCGGCTCCAGCTCAAAAATCGAGAATTATCTTGGCTTTCCCGCCGGCGTCAGCGGAGCCGATCTCGGCCGCCGCGCCCATATTCAGGCCTCGCGATTCGGAGCGGAGTTCATCACCCAGCGCGCCACGGGCCTGCGCGTGGAGGGTCAGTACCGCATCGTTCAGCTTGCTGACGGCAAGGAGGTCTCTACTCACGTAGTGCTGCTCGCCTTTGGCGTTCATTACCGCAGGCTCGATATACCCGGCGCCGAACGCCTCGCCGGGCGCGGCATCTACTACGGCGCTGCCATCGTGGAAGCCGCCGCCTGCAAGGATGAGGAGGTCTACATTGTCGGCGGCGCAAACTCCGCCGGCCAGGCCGCCCTTCACTTCGCCCGCTTCGCCTGCAAGGTCACCATCCTGGTCCGCGGTCCCGGCCTCTCGGCCACCATGTCAAAATACTTGATCGATGAGATCGCCCACACATCCAATATTGTGCTGGAGCCGTTGACCCAGGTCGTCGAAGCGCTTGGCGAGGAACATCTCGAAACGCTGCGGTTATTCGGCCCCAGGGGAGAGTATCAGGTGCCTGCCGGTTCGCTGTTCGTGTTTATAGGAGCGGTACCGGGGACAAATTGGCTGCCGGAGTGCATCCTTCGCGACGAGAATGGGTTTGTGCTGGCAGGACCCGACCTCCGCGGCAAAGGAAAGCTTCCCGAGAACTGGAAAGAACAGCGGGAACCTTTCCTTCTCGAGACCAGCGTACCCGGTATCTTCGTGGCCGGAGACGTCCGCCACGGCTCGGTCAAGCGCGTCGCCTCGGCAGTCGGGGAGGGCTCCATTGCGGTTCAGTTTGCCCACCAGTATTTGGCGGGCTTCTAGAGAGATTAACCATAACAATGAACACGGACGATAAATCGGTCATGATAGAAAAGGTTCCATTTGGGGACCTCGCGGAAGCTCTCACTCAGACACACCCCTTTGCGGGTACTTCTTCCGACGCAATCCGCGCCGCGCTCAAAGCCGGCGATGGAAATCCAGACCTGACCATCGATCGACTGCAAGTGCCCGCGGGTGTCGTGCTCGTAGAACCCGACCAGCCATTCGAACACTACTTCGTCCTGCTCGAAGGCGAAACCCAGGCCGAGCGGCCGGAACGCGATGGCTCGCGCACAGCGATTGGTGTTGCCAACGCCGGTGACGGTTTCGGCGAAGCCGCATTCCTCACCGGCAAGCGCACCACAGGCTTTTTCGTCTCTGCGCGCCGCGACTCGGTAATCCTGCGCTTCCCCGCCCAGGCCTTCTGGAACCTGATGGCCTGCTGCCCTGGCTTCCGCGCAACCGTGCTGTTGGACGTAGCCAAGCGCCTGCAGTCATTTCAGGTTGAGGCGTTGCATCGCGAAAAGCTGGTCGCGCTTGGAACCCTCGCCGCAGGCCTGATGCATGAGCTGCACAATCCCGGCTCAGCCGCCAAGCGCGCAGCCTCCCAGCTCCGCCAGAATCTCTACCGGCTCCAGCAGCTCAGCCTGCGTTTCAGTGACGCGCCCAAAACTCATGCGCAGCTCGACTGCATGCGCAGCCTCCTCGAGCAAACCCTCGAGAGCTGCAGCGCGCCGGCGATGAGCTCGGTCGAACAGATGGACGCTGAAGAATCGATGGCCCGATTCCTTGAGTCGGCGGGCGTGGAGAATGCCTACCAAATCGCCCCGCCGCTGGTCGCGGTCGGACTCAGGCAGCCCGAGCTCGAATGCGCCAAAGAAGCCTTTCCCCCGCAGGGCTTCTCTGACGCGCTCAACTGGCTTGAGGCCCTTGTGTCCAGCGTGACGCTTGTTTGCACCATCGAAGAAGGCATCTCCCGCGTCTCCGAGCTGGTGATGGCGGTCAAGAAGTACGCCTATGACGATCGCGCCGGCGGCAAAGCTCTTGACGTTCACGATAGCCTGCAGAGCACGCTGACCATTCTCGGCCACAAGCTCAGAGTCAAAGGCATTACCGCGCAAAAGAGCTTCCGTGCCGATCCCTCCACGATTCAAACCCGCGGCATGATGCTCAGCCAGGTTTGGACCAACCTGATCGACAACGCCGCCGACGCGTCCCCTGAAGCCGGCTCCATCGAAATCGACACCTGGAATGAGCCCGGATTTCTCACTGTGTCGATCACGGACCATGGCCCCGGCATCCCGCCCGACGTGCTGCCCCATATCTTCGAGCCCTTCTTCACCACCAAGCCCCAGGGTTCAGGCACCGGTCTCGGCCTCGAGATCGTGAATCGCATCGTGTCGCAAAAGTTCGCCGGCTCCATCAAAGTTGACTCGGAACCTGGCAGGACCACATTCATCGTGCGTCTGCCGATGGAAACGCCCGCCGCGACGGAAGCCAAGCGATAGAAGACGCCGTGCGTCAAGCCCCTGGGCCCGCTGAGGCTGTTTGAAATTCTCCTGCTCGTTCCTCCTCGGATGGGATTTTTTGCGGGGCACACCGCCGTCGACCCAGCGTAGGTAGATCCTCATGGCATTTTCGGGGGCGGTTCTATCCGCCGTCACAGACATGGGGCCGCTGCAGGCCTATCCTCATGCCGGAATGCGGATGGGGTCGCGGCGGGGACTCGGTCCGTTTCCAGGATCAAACCGGGCCCCCGTGGACTTCTCGGCCGCCCCGCCCGCGAGTCTCCTTCGGAAGGACCGCCGGCCTGGACCCTCAAAACTGGTCAGCCAAGGCCTGTGCCAAGCTCACGTCGCCCACCGGTGAACCTGATCGCCATCGGATTGGGCTGGACAGGATACCAAGCGCGAGTCGTCATGAGGACAATTATGCGAACTCATGAATTTTGCCAGGAACTGCAGCCCATTCACGATGGCCGCCCGGAAGTTTTCCGACGTGCTTGGGGGCGCCAGCCCTCTTGGTTCTCTCCGCAGCCGCCGCCCTGTTTGCAGCGCTAGCCCCTTCGGCCCCGGCGCAGTCGCCGGCTTCGTCGGCGCCCTCGCCGTCGGCGTATTACACGCTTGAAACCGAGCCGCTGACGCAGTACCAGGAGAGCCTGGATGTCAATGGGGCAACCATCCTGGCGAATCACGGGATCACGTCCGCGGAGTACCCGGCGATCCTCGGCGCCGATCCCTTCAACACATGTAACAGCAACGTCAGCTGCGCCCAGAGTATCGGCGTCGACTTGACGCGCTTTACCCCGACCGCCGCGCAGACCGTGCAATTTGAATCCCTCGGGACGTGGCAGGAATACCAGTTCTCGGTGACGGCGACCTCAAGCCAGGGCCAGGCAGGGCAGTACCAGTACTCGCTCAGCTACACCCTGAGTGCGACGGGGGACTTCGAAAAGATATTTAACCTCGGGCTGAAAACGCAGAATACGCTCACCTGGACGAGCAAGTGGAGCTCGACGCAATCGCAGACCGTCGGGCAGACGTCCACCTCTTACGTCCAGGAGCCGACATCAAGTCAGGGCTACAGCGGGCCGGTTCACTTCGCAGTGTGGCAGGACACGGTCTATGGCACATACATGTTCTTTCCACTTCAGGATTAGCTGTCGGCGGAAAGGGCGGCTCGCGCAGGGCTTTAGGTTTGGGGAGCTTCCCAAACGGTAATGGGGCTGTCCATTCGCGTAAGAGTAAGGGCGAATGGACAGCCCACTAGGAGATGGCACATGACTACCCCCTCGCACTATCGCGCTTCGCTTGCTGGAGTCGGCCTCGCAGTATCCGCTCTGTTTATAGCGGGGTGCAGCTCGAGCATTTCAAGTTCGACGCCTCCGGCCCCGGACAAGACCACTACGGTGAACCTGCTCGCAACGAGCACCGCCAACGATCAGTTGACGGGATTCGATCTGGACTTATTGGGGGTCACGCTGACGACCCAGTCGGGAACCAGCGTGAACCTGCTTCCTGGCGGCGCACATGTGGAGTTCAGCCACCTGAACGGCAGCACCGAGCCGCTGGCGGAACTGGATGTCCCTCAAGGCGCCTATACCTCCGCGAAGGTTACGGTCGGGGACGCCAGTTTCACCTGCGTGTCGGGCAACTCCGCCGGAACAAATACCACTGACCACTATTTGCTTGAGGGGTATACCCTCGCTGATGCGGCGGAGTTTTCCTCTCCAATTACCATCACGGGTGAGAGCATGGGCCTGTCGCTCGACCTTTTGGTGTCGCAGTCGGCGAGCTTTCCATTCAATTGCGCCAACCCTGGTACCAAAGACACTTTCGGGCTATCTCCCACTTTCAGCTTTACCGCCGAGCCCGCCGTGGCACTGCGGGGCCTCGAAGGGGTCGTCTCCTCGGTCGGTGCCGGGGCGGGCAGCTTCACGGTCTCCGCCGCGGATAACGATCAGACGGACGCGGCGGCGGGCCCCAACCTTTGGCAACTGAATACGGGCGCAAGCACATCCTTTGAGGGAATTCCGGGCGTTGCCTCTCTCACGGTCGGGATGGCCATCAATCTCGACGCCGCGCCGCAGCCCGACGGCTCGCTCTTGGCGACCCGCATCGAGGTTGACGACGCGGACCCAACCGATTTGACCCTCTCCGTAGGTCCTTTGATGGAGGTGATTTCATTTGAGCCAACGCTCATGCTCCTAACTCAGGGGGCATCGGGAATCCTATGGGATGGCGGCGGCCAGGAAGGTGCCTCAGCCCCATTTAGCTACGACCAGGCTGTCTTTGGGATTACGAGCCAGCTCTCGAATTTGCAGAGCCTTCCGTTCACCCCGAGTTTTACGGCGCAGAACATGGTGGCCGGGCAAAACGTTGCCACGACCTCGCACGCAACCGTCTGGGGCTACGCTCCGAGCTCTCCGGAACTGGCTACGGTCACGCTTTTGCCGCAAACCATCAATGGCACAGTGACAGCCATATCCGGCGAGGGCGCGTTCCAAGCCTATACAGTAACGCTCGCGCCCTACGACGCTTTTCCTCAACTCGCTGTGCAGCCAACTTACCAGACCACGCTGCTCACCGACCCTTCGACGGCGGTTGTCTACGCCGACAGCAACGTGCAGTCGCTCAACACCCAGCCAATCGCCGTTGGCTCCCTTATGCGCTTCTATGGGCTGGTCTTCAACGACAGCGGAACCCTGCGCATGGACTGCGCGCGGATTCTAGACGGCGTGAAAGAATAGCTCTCGGGCGCTCGCCCTACTCCAAATCCCCGCCCTCGTACGGATAGCGATAGGGGATGCTCACTGCCTTTTCCAGCTTGATCTTGTCCTTCGAGAAGACCGTCAGCAGCAGCGGAGAAAACGGGCCGAAGGGCGGCGTCCGCCACTCCAGCACAACCGTATCCGGGCTGCTGATCAAAATGCCGCTCTGCGCATCGATCACGTCTGCGCTGTCGATGCTCGAATGAATCTCGCCCACTTCCCCGGTGAACTTCAGCGTCATGGCGGCCGGAGTCATAATCCGGTCGGGAACGAGCACAATCTCCAGCCCGTTCGGCAGTTCGTTGTTGGTTGTTCCCACCGGCTTCTGCTTTGTAATCCTGATTACACCGGGTGCAGCACCAGCAGAATCAGCCGGAGGTGGCTGAACCGCTCCGGCGTCCGCCTGTCCGCCGCCCGCTTCGCCCTTGCGCTGCTTGGGATGAAGGATCTGCCCCAACAGATCGTGAGTCAGGTACCACCGGTGGTTGGGAACTCTCAGCCAGATTCCCGCTGCGCCCAGCAGGCACACCACCACGAACAGGACCACCGAGAATTCGAGCGGTGACTCGAGGTGCAGGGCCTTGCGAAAGACCCTGAATCGGTCAGATAACGAGTTTTCCTGGTCCTGCTGGTCCATTGGACCTCCCAAACGGACTTGTCGCCCCAAAGCCCACATGGGAAAAATCCAATTCTCCCGTTTCCCACAGAATGACCACCGGTGAAGTTGCTTCGTAGCGTGCCGATGGTAGTGGGAGGGGGGTTGGGACCCGGATGACAGACCGCTTCGAACTTTATGAAGCCGCTATCGATAGCCTACCAGAAGGGTTAGCCCTTCTGCATGGGGATTCCTGCGAGCCACGGAAGGTGGTCTTCTGGAATCAGGCGGCCGTAGCCATCACCGGCCACACCGGGGTAGAGCTCATGGGGCGCGTCGTTCCTGAAACTCTGCAGGCGCTGCTGGGTGACGGCCCAATTCCGGACTGCACCCAGGACGAGACCAATGTCGATTCCGCAAGGCGTTCAGAGCGCGGGTTCCTGGCTCGCATCCGCCACAAGCTGGGCCATGAAGTTTCGGTCATCGTCCGATATCTGGGTCTCCGCGATGGCTTCGGGCAGCGCATCGGCTTGGGCATCCTCTTTCACCCCGCTGAACTCCTTGACGCTCTGCCTCGCGGCGAATCCGGCGAAGATGAGTCGGTTGAATCCAGTCAGACAGAGCTTGAAGACCGTCTTCAGGACCTGATTGCCGATCACATCCGAGGCGCGCCTGCCTTTGGGGTTCTCTGGATTAGCGTCGATCAGGCTCATGACCTCCGCAGGACGCATGGAGCGGGCGCATGCGAAACCATGCTGACCAAGGTAGAAAAAGCCCTCATTCCCGGATTGCGGCCCGGCGAAAATCTTGGTCGATGGGGCCAGAACGAGTTTCTCGTCATCTCTCACGAACGAACGCCCGCCATGCTGGCCGATCACGCACAAAAGCTGGCCGGCCTGGCGCGCACCGCCGACTTTCGCTGGTGGGGCGACCGCATCTCGATCACGGTCAGCGTTGGAGCCGCTCAGGCTGATAGGACGGCGACTCTGCCCGACCTGCTCGGCAAAGCCCAATCGGCCATGACCACCAGCTTTCTTGCAGGCGGAAACCAGATCACATCCGCGACGGAAGGAACGGCATGTTTGCCATCATAGGAATCGTTCTTGTTTTTGTCGCAGTCATTGGCGGCTTTCTCATGGAGAAGGGCCATATTGCCGTACTCATCCAGCCAGCCGAGCTGCTCATAATCGCTGGCGCCGCCACCGGAACTTTCCTCACTGCCAACCCTATGCACATCATCAAGGGAGTAGCCGGCGGGCTCGGCAGCGCGTTCAAGGGCTCGCCCTTCGGGAAAGCCCGCTACCTGAGCACGCTCCGCATGATGTACCAGTTCCTCAACAAGGTCCGCAAAGAAGGCCTGCTCTCGGTGGAGATGGACGTTGAAAAGCCGTCCGAGAGTTCCATCTTCAAGAACTATCCCGAGTTTCTCAGCGACCACCACGCGCGCGAGTTCGTCTGCGATACGCTCAGGACCGCGATTACAGGCGGCGTTGAGCCCTTCGACATGGACCAGATGATGGAACTCGACATGGAGGTTCACCACCACGCCGCCATGCAGCGCGTCACCGCGCTATCGACTGTTGCCGACGCGCTTCCCGGCCTCGGTATTGTGGCTGCGGTGCTCGGCGTGGTCATCACCATGGGCGCGCTCGGCGGGCCGCCCGAGCAGATCGGCGAAAAGGTCGCAGCAGCGCTGGTCGGCACTTTTCTTGGCATTCTGCTTTGCTATGGCGTGGTTGGACCGCTTAGTTCCAACATGAGCAAGACAGCCGACGACCATAACGAATATCTCCACGTGTTGCGCGTGTTGCTGCTCTCCTTTCTCAAGGGCTCGGCGCCCATGATCGCCATCGAACTTGCCCGCCGGGCCGTACCGGCTCACGTGCGGCCCAGCTTCGACGAGATGGAGAAATCCTGCAAGGGTGGCGCGCCCCCGGCCGCTGAATAGCATCGCCCTGCTTCTCAACCGCAACCCGCTTCGAGGAATCAATGTCGGCCAAGGCACAACCGATCATCGTCATCAAAAAGAAAGGCGGCCACGGCGGCCACCACGGCGGCGCATGGAAGGTTGCCTACGCCGACTTCGTCACCGCCATGATGTCGCTCTTCATTGTGCTCTGGCTCATGGGCTCCAGCGAGAAGGTCAAGCGCGCCGTCGCCGGCTACTTCAACGATCCCAAAGGCACCGCTAGCCAGCTCGGCACCACCATGACCGGCACCGGCACGACCATCTCCCAGGTCGACACCAAGGACCTCGAAAAGCTCAAGGAAAAACTCGAGCAGGAGATCAAAGCCCGCAAGGAACTGGAGAAGCTCTCGAAGCAAATTGAGATCAAAGTCACTCCCGAGGGCCTGCGCATCGAGCTCCTTGAAGACAAGAACGGGACCTTCTACGAACTGGGCAGCGCCAAGCTCAGCCAGAACGGACAGGAACTTCTCAGCCTCCTGGCCTCGGAGCTCAAAACCCTGCTCAACCTGTTGCTCATTGAAGGCCACACAGACTCTACCCCCTATAGCGAACAGAACGCATACAGCAACTGGGAGCTCTCCGCCGATCGCGCCAACTCCGCCCGCAGGCTTCTTCAGCAGGACGGGGTTCGCCCCAATCAGGTCACCCAGGTGCGCGGCTACGCCGACCAGATGCTGCGCGTAAAAGAAAACCCCACCGACCCCTCCAACCGGCGCATCTCCATCCTCGTCAAAAACGAAACCGAAAACGTGCCGATCATCTTCGCAGACAAGGTGGTCAACGGCTCGACCCCGTTGCCCGGCACACCCAAAGCCGAGGCCCTCAGCCAGAAGCAGTCAAACTCAACCAATCCACCCAGTTCATCCAGTTCAAACGCCCAGAAGTCCAGCGCTTCTCCCGCCGCCACTTCGCCCGGTGCGAAATCTGCCGGAGCCTCATCCGCCGCGCCTGCCTCCGCCGCTTCGCCCGCCGCGCAAACCACCCCTCCACCCAAACCCTCCGCCGCCACCCCAGCCGCCGCATCAACTGCGCCCAAACCCGGCCTCCTCGACAAGCTCAAGAGCCTGCTGCCCGGCAAGAAGAAGTAAGCATCCTCCGTCAGCATGCCAAGACCCCACGCGGAACGAACGCCCGCATAGGGCCGCCGTGCCTCCCGGAGGGAGGCTACGAGAATAGCCCAGGGTGAAACCCTGAGGCATTCGTCTTCCAATCCGAGCGGACTAGGCTAAGCCATGCAGGGCATACGGATCTCGTAGGGCAGATCAGGTGGGTTTCAAAAGACGAGGGCAATGGCGCTGGATACGATATTCACTCCTTCACCTTAGACGGCGTGACTCGTCTGATCGAAGTAAAGACAACCAATGGCGCTGCTCGGACGCCGTTCTTCATTAGCCGCAATGAATTTGAGCTCTCCTGCGAGAGGCCTACCGATTGGTGCATCTATCGGGTTCATTTATTCGCCCAGCGCCCACGGATATACACATTGCAGCCGCCGCTCGAGAAGAGTCTCCGCCTCAGCACCGAAGTATGGCGTGCAGGCTTCTGAGTTTTGAGAAGTATTTCGAAAGCCCTTCCTCATGAAGGTCATTCATTTCAGCCGGAGATCGAACCGACTCTCAGGGGCTAAAACCCAACATTTCTGACGGTTCCTTACGGCACAGCTGAAGCCGTGCCCTGATACAGAGCTCATCAGCTTTTGCTGCGTGAGGCTTGACCCTATCGCTCAGATTGCGGCTAAGATGGGAGCACAGACTTCGACCATCTTAACTTGTATCAGGGCGCGGCTTCAGCCGCGCCGCAATGCGCTTCTAGATAAGGAGTCGGGGCTTTAGCCCCTGCTATGGCACGGCCTGTTCGCAATGCGCCGCAAGAAAATGCGCCATGCTCTTGGCGGACATTTTTCGCCACAACCAAGACCCACGCGGGACGACAGCTGCTGCAATCTGAACGAAACGCGACGCTGTTGATCGATGTTCTGCGTTCTTACATGGCTGCGGGAAAGTTCAACGTGCGGGATTTCGTGGTGATGCCGGATCACTTGCATGTGCTTCTGAGCGTTGGCGGAGATACGACGATTGAAAAAGCTATGCAGCTGATCAAGGGGCGATTTTCGTATCGGCTGAAGCATGAATGCGGCTATTTAGGAGAGGTCTGGCAAGTTGGATTTTCGGAGTCGCGAGCCGACGATGCGGCGAGTTTGGAACGGTATCAGAGGTATATTGCGCAGAATCCGGTAAAGGCGGGGTTGGCGGAGCGGGCTGGCGAATATCCGTACTGCTATGGCTATCTGGCGGAGAAGAAGCGCAGGGGCTAAAGCCCATATCATTTTTGGGGCCTGTTGTGGCGCGAGTAAACTCGCGCCCTGATACAAGGCTGACTGGCTTTTAGAGGTCCGGGCTCCAACGCCGCGCTTGAAGCCGGACCGATCGCCGGCAAATTCACTGGCCGATTTAGACTAAAGGCTGCCCTGATCCAAGAAAAAATGACCGCCAAAATCATCCTTCAGCAGAGTCCTGACGCCGCAGCTTTCAAGGAAATGCGCCAGCGGCTTGCTGCAAACCGCACCACTGCCCATCTTGCGGCTACCCCGCCTCACGCCATTCGCCCGCGCAACCCGTTACAACGCCCAACAATCTATGAGAGAATCCCTGCATCGCGGATTCCCCGGACCTTAGAACTTCCCAGCAAGGACGTGCCTCATGCCCGAACCCGGACTCGCCAACCTTCTCACCCTCGAAGTGGAAACTGCCGGTGAAGTGGTCGTCATCAAGTGCCACGGAAAACTCGTGTCGGGCGTGACCGATGTTCTCTACAATCGGGTCAGTCATTATTTCCCCACCGCAAAGCGCATCGTCCTTGACCTCTCAGACCTCGCCTACATGGACAGCATGGGACTCGGCACGCTGGCCCGCCTCTACGCTTCCTGTAAATCCAGAGGCATCACGCTTGAGCTGGTGAATCTGGGCAAGCGTGTCCGCGAACTGCTGAGCCTCACCAATCTTCTATCGGTCTTTGCCGTCGTCGGCGAGCACGGCACCACCATCCGCATGTAGTTCCCGCTTGAATCGCCCGTTCCTGTCGCCGGCCCGCATACGGCCCCATCAGCACCCGCCGCATTACGCCGGGTACGCCCCGCTGATGAATCCCTCCAGCTCCTGAATTTGCTGCTCCTGCCCGGAGATCACCCACTTCACCAGGTCGCCGATCGACACCACACCCACAACCTTGTCCCCTTCAAGCACCGGCAGATGGCGGATGTGCCGTTGTGCCATCATCGCCATGCAATCATCTACCGAGTGCTTCGGGCTCACATACATTACCGGCGTCGTCATGATCTGCTGTACCTGAGTTTCCTTCGAAAGATGCCCAAGCAGAACGCCCTTGCGCGCGTAGTCGCGCTCAGAGAAGATTCCGACCAGCCGCTCGTCTTCGATCACAAGCAGTGCGCCGATGTTGTACTTGGCCATTGTCTCCAGCGCTTCAAAGACCAACTGCTCCGGCTTGATCGACATAGTTGATACGTCGCCCTTGGCTTTGAGCACCAATCCAATCGTGTCGGTTATCTTCATCGAACCTCCTGGCCTCAATCGGCAGGCTTTGTCCAGCGCTCCGGCTTAGTGCCATTCCAGGCAGCACTCAAGCCCGGGGAACAGAAGTGTATCTCAAATCCAGCAGCACTGTCCGCACATTCGAGTTGGCCCATGGATAAAATGGTTTACTCTGGAGGGCGGAAAGAAAGCGTTTTCTCGGAGGCTTCCATTCCATGTCCATCGTCGCCGGCGTTGACTTCGGCACTCTCAGCGTGCGCGTCACCCTTGTCGACAGCACGCGCGGTCCCATCGGCACCGCCGCTGCCTCCTACCCGCTCCATCGCCGCCGCGAAGATCCCGACTTCGCCACCCAGTCCCACGCCGACCAGATGTCCGCCCTCGCCGCCGCAACTCGCGACGTCCTCGCTGCCACCGGCGTCGACGGCCAATCCATCGCCGCCATGGCCCTCGACACCACCGGCTCCAGCGTGATTCCCGTCGGCGAGGGCCTCGAGCCCCTCGACGACTACTACCTCTGGTGCGACCATCGCGCCCACGCTGAGGCCGAACTCATCACTCAAAAGGCTCATGCCCTCGGCTTCGAAGGCATCCGGTGGTGCGGCGGCGTCTACTCCCACGAGTGGGGATTCGCCAAGCTCCTTCACTGGCTGCGCCACAACCCCGACATGCGCGCCAACCTGGTCACCGCCCTCGAGCACTGCGACATGGTCGCCGCCACGCTCTGCGGCATCACCCGCCCCGAAGACATCAAGCGCAGCATCTGCGCCATGGGCCACAAGTGGATGTGGAACCCCAAATGGAACGGCCTGCCCCCCGAAGACTTCCTCGTCGCCGTCGACCCCCTCTTCGCCGGCATCCGCGCCAAGCTCAACGGCGCCTACCTCACCTCCGACCAGCTCGCCGGCCATCTCTCGCCCCAGTGGGCCGCGGCCCTCGGCCTTCGCGCCGGCATCCCCATCCCCGTCGGCGCATTCGACGCCCACTGGGACGCCATCGGCTCCAACATCCGCGAAGGCGACGCCGTCAACGTCGTCGGCACCTCCACCTGCATCATCGCCATGGCCCGCCAGGCTGAGCTCGTCCCCGGCGTCTGCGGCGTCGTTCCCGGCAGCGTCCATCCCGCATACACCGGCATCGAGGCCGGCCTCTCCGCCGTCGGAGACATCTTCGACGCCATCGCCCGCCGCGCCAACACCCCCCTCGCCGCCCTCTCCGCAGGCCTCGAGTCCTACCGCGCCGGCCAAACCGGCCTCCTCCGCCTCTCCTGGGACAACGGCGACCGCACCGTCCTCGTCAACCCCGAACTCGGCGGCGTCACCCTTGGCTGGAACCTCGTCCACACCGCGCAGGACGAGCTCTTCGCCGCCATCGAAGGCACCGCCTTCCACACCCGCATCATCCTCGAACGCATGGCCCAGCACGGCGTCCGCATCGACCGCGTCATCAATGCCGGCGGCATCCCCCAAAAAAACGAGGTCCTCAACCAGATCTACGCCAACGTCCTCAACAAACCCGTCCTCGTCCCCGCCGGCGTCCCCACCAGCCTCGGCTCAGGCATCTTCGCCCTCCTCGCCGCAGGAGCCTACCAGACCATCGAAGAAGCCCAGGCCGCCGTCTGCCTCCCCCTCCGCACCGTCCACCCACAGCCCCAGGCAGTCGCCGTTTACGAACAGCTCTACCACCTCTATCGCGACATCTACTTCGCCCTCGGCACCCGCACCGCCGCCCCCCTCCCCCTCGGCCGCATCCTCCCCGAACTCCGCAAAATCGCCACCGGCGTGCGGAAAGCAGACTGAGTCTCGTATCAGGGCGCGAGTTTGCACGCGCCGCAACACGGCCCCAAAATGAGCTCTGTATCAGGGCGCGAGTTCACTCGCGCCGCAACACGCGCCCAAAATGAGTTTTGTATCAGGGCTTGGCTTCAGCCAAGCCAATAGAACCGCAAAAATCAGCTTTGTATCAGGGCGCGACTTCAGTCGCGCCGATGAGACCACCAAAATGACCGCGGGCTTCAGCCCCTGCGCCTCATGACCGCAATCCACCGGGCGCGGCCACATCTCACGCTGCAACACGGCCCCAAAATGAGCTCTGTATCGGGGCTTGGCTTCAGCCAAGCCAATAGAACCGCAAAAATCAGCTTTGTATCAGGGCTTGGCTTCAGCCAAGCCAATAAGGCCACCAAAATGACCCGGGCTTCAGCCCCTGCGCTTCTTCTCCGCCAAATAGCCATAGCAATACGGATACTCGCCCACCCGCTCCGCCAGCCCAGCCTTCACCGGATTCTCCGCAATATACCTTCGATACCCCTCGAAACTCGCCGCATCGTCCGCCCGCGACTCCGAAAATCCAACTTGCCAAACCTCGCCCAAATAGCCGCATTCATGCTTCAGCCGATACGAAAATCCTCCCTTGATCAGCTGCATGGCCTTTTCAATCGTCGTATCCCCGCCAACGCTCAACAGCACATGCAAATGATCCGGCATCACGACGAAATCCTGCACGCTGAACTTTCCCGCAGCCATATACGAACGCAGAACATCGATCAACAGCGTCGCGTTTCGTTCAGATTGCAGCAGCCGTCGTCCCGCGTGGGTCTTGGTTGTGGCGAAAAATGTTCGCCGAGAGCTCAGCGCATTTTCTTGCGGCGCATTGCGAACGGGCCGTGCCATAGCAGGGGCTAAAGCCCCGACTCCTTAATCCAAACGCACTCCGGCGCGGCTCAAAGCCGCGCCCTGATACAAATCAAGCTGATCGAAATCTGTGCTCCCATCTTAGTCCCAATTTCGACGCCACCACCAAACCCCATTCGAAATTGCCCATTAGCCCTGTATCAGGGCGCGACTTCAGTCGCGCCAATATGGCCACCAAAATGACAGCGGGCTTCAGCCCCTGCGCCTCATGGCCGCAATCCACCCGGCGCGGCCACATCTCACGCCGCAACAGGCTTCCAAAGTTCTGTATCAGGGCGCGACTTCAGTCGCGCCGCAACAGCCGCCAAAAATGACGTGGGCTTCAGCCCCTGCGCCTCATAGCCGCCACCCCCGCGATACGGTCAAACCTTACGCCGCAATGGCAGAACCTCACGCCACCATGCCAATGAGATTCGTACAGGGCACGACTTCAGTCGTGCCGCAACAGGGCTCCCAAAATGAGTCTCGCATCAGGGCGCGAGTTTACTCGCGCCGCAACAGGCTTCCAAAGTTCTGTATCAGGGCGCGACTTCAGTCGCGCCGTATCAAGCGCCCAAAGTGACCCGGGCTTCAGCCCCTGCGCCTCATGGCCGCAATCCACCGGGCGCGGCCCCACCTCCCTCGGCTCAGGCATCTTTGCGCTCCTCGCCGCCGGAGCCTACTCCACCATCGAAGAAGCCCAGGCCGCCGTCTGCCTCCCCCTCCGCACCGTCAACCCCGACCCCAAATCCGCCGCCGTATACGAACAGCTCTACCACCTCTACCGCGACGTCTACTTCGCCCTCGGCACCCGCACCGCCGCCCCCCTCCCCCTCGGCCGCATATTGCCTGACCTTCGCCGCATCGCCGCCGAAGTTCGGAAAGCTGGCTGAGTTTGCCTTCCGAAGCCCCGCGATAGTTGGAAGAGTACAATCTGCCTAATCTAACTTCGAGAATCAGGAGGATTGCATACTGTGAGCCGCATCTCGGTCATGTTACTAATCCCTGGCGCGTTTTTGCTCTCGAGCTGTAGCCACGGGAGCACCGGCACATCGATCATTCCGCCTGTCCAAGCCCAAGCAGGATACTCAAATTCCAGCATCTCCGGAACCTATTCGATAGTTCTTGCTTCTCCGTACAACAACCCCGACGGGCTCGGATACACCGAATCTATTGGATCGTTTAGCGCCGACGGCAATGGCAACATCACCAGTGGCTCATTAACTGAACGTGAGGCAGGCGACACGACGGTCTGCGCAATTGCGATCACCGGTACATATAGCCTTCAAAGCTCGGCTGCCGGAACGGCTTCGGTAACAACAAAGTCGACGCTAACAAGCGGAACTGGTCCTTGTCGCCCAAATCGTTCGATTGCGTTCGCCATCGCGGCCGGGCAGCAAGGAGCGACGCTGCTCTTTGCAGAAACCGACAGCACGGCTTTGTTATCGGGGACTGCCGTAAAACAGTAGTTCGACGAATACCGTTAACGAGAAGCTCTCCATATGGCCCGGTGAATTGGTCCGTTCGCCCGATGCGGCGTTACTGCTCGCCAATTCTAGCCCGGCTCAGGCATAGTCGCGCTGCTCACCGCAAGAACCTTCAACAATACCGAAAGAATCCGGGCCGCAGTTTTCACGCGCCGCCGCGCGGCCAGGTCGCGCGCCGCGCTGACGTTCCAGATTGCCAGCAGCCGCCCTACCTTGCCGGTATCTTGCGCCAACTCGCCCAGCACGCCGCCTGGATCGATTTGGAAGGCGGCACCTAAGCGACTCGCATTATTGAAACGCAATCTTCGCTTGACACGAGTTACAACGCCGATTATTTTCAAACATCAGCTTATTGATCCAAATAGCCTTGCAATGACAGGCCCCCTGGCCAGCGGCGCAGCGGTCTTGTGCATTGCGGGTAGCCCGATGGCGCGCCGGATGCGACTGCACTTGAGCGCTACACGATGGAAACTGAAGAACTTAACCGGCACCAAAAAATCAATTTCAAAAGGAGCAGCAATGCTTGGCGGACTTATGATCTTCAACAACATGGTCGATCCGAACAATCCTAACGGTGTTGTAGACATTTCCTGCACCGTTGACCTGTCCTATTCCAAACCAAACGTCCTTATTCAGTTCCTGGTGCACAGCAAGGACAAGGCCGGAGTGGAAACAATTCTGCCCTTCAATCTGACCTGGGCGGACACCAACGTGCTGTTTGGATTTGTCAACAACGTTCTCAACTCGAACCCCAATTCTTGACAGGCGGCTGGCCCACCTAACCAGAATGAGGGTGCCCCGTCCTAGCCAGCTAGGGCGGGAATCGGAGAACCGGCCCCCCGAATCACCGGGAGCCCCCTCGCCTCACGCCAACCCGCCATCGCCCGAGTTCACGACCGATCACTCCCGCAGGTCGCCAACACTTCTTGAGATCACCCCTCGGCCCTCCGGTCTCTACCCCCTTTTCCCTTTTCCCTGTTCCCTGTCTCTTGCACATAATTACGCCCTCCCGGCGCATAATCTGCCCATGAATGCCAAAACAGCCGATTTTCACCCCTTCACTTTTTCACTGCTTCACTGCCCTTCTGTCCACCGATCACTGACCACTGATCACTGATCACTGATCACTAGCACCGGGAGTGCCCACCATGAGAACCGTTCGCAACGTCACCGTAGCCGTCGATCCCGAGCTCTACCTAACTGCTGCGCCCTCAGTTACTTCCGCCAACCCCCAAGCTACTGAAACCCAAGCTGCTGCGCGTCCAAATTGTGCCAATAACTCTTTTCTCTTCAATCAGATAGGTCCATCCATCCCCCTCTTTTTCACTGAAACGCCAACCCTCCTGTAAAACTGTAAAACCCACTCAAACCGCTTGCTTTCAACCGCTTGCGGCGTTACAGTGAGTCATTTTACAGTTCTTGTATTTCAGTACTTTACTCATTACAAAGACTTTACGCGCTTCAACTTCCATCATTTTTAACGAAAAAGTGTCCAAACCCGGCGACAGAAACCCGTGGACCAGACGGGACGCTCCCCAAGCTGCAGCCGCTAGATGGGCAGCAGCAAAGCGCGGCCTATGACGCCGGTGAGCTGGTCCTGGGCGTCAAGAGCAACGTCTCGATCCACACCCGTCAGATTGCGAAGATGATCGGCGAAGCCCCAGGCCAGGTCGCGCGCCGCGCTCACGTCCCAGATCGCCAGCAGGCGCCCCACATTGCCGGTATCCTGCGCCAACTCGCCCAGCACGCCGTTCGCCAGGAACGTCAACGCCGCGGGCAACACCTTCTCGAGCAATCCGTTCACGCTCTCATAGTCGTCGTGCTCCGGGCTATCTATTCCAGGAGCCAGCCCCAGGTCATCATCCGTCTGCAGCAGGGCCAGCGCCAGATCGTGATTGATGTGCGCGTTCATGCCCGCCAGCGCAAACTGTATCCGATCGATCCCCGCCCGGTTGCGCGCTTCAAACAGCGCGTCCCACGCATTTGCCGTCTTCGCGCTCCCGCCTTTTGCACTCCCACTGAGCCCATCTGCAATCGCCGAAAAGTAAAACCCGGCAAACACCACATCCAGCCGCGTCAACCAAGCCGGATCCTTCCACCCGCCCGCCTGCGGCTGCAGGTCAACCTGCTGCGTAACCATCAAATAAAGCTGGTTGAACCACTTCAACCCGTCGCTGCCCGGCAAAATCGCGTCAATACTCTCCATCACCGCCGCAACGTCCGCAATAGACCCCGGAGCCGCATTGCTTGCGATCTCAAGAAGCTGCGCATCGGTTGAACTCAGTGTCGCCATCGTTCGATTGATCCTCGTGCAACTGGTCATCGCCCGACTCATCATAGTTGAGAGAACGACGCCGCGACCCATTCGGGCGCTCATCGGCGCTCGGCCAACTGTTCACTGTTCACTGTCCACTGCTTCACTGTTGTTGCTGCATCTGCTGCAGATCCATGAACGGCAGCACGGGCTCCGGCGGCTGCTGCGCCTTCTCCACCAGCACGCTCCAGTCCTCGGGGATCGGCATTTTGCGATCGAGAGCTGGGGGCTCGGCACTCGCCTCCACGTGCACGGCAACATATAGCTCGCTGGCGGTCTTGCCGCGAAAGATTCCGTGCGTCGGCGGAACGTCGGAGTAGTCGCGCCCCACCGCGGTGCGAATATGCCGGTGGTGCGCCACCAGGTTGTTGGTCGGGTCGAACCCCACCCACCCCAAGTGCGGCAGCAGCACGTCCACCCACGCATGCGTCGCGTCCGGCGTCGAGCGGTCGTGGTCCTCGCGGCTGCGGTAGAGATATCCCGAAACATAGCGCGCCGGAATCCTCACATGCCGCAGCAGCGCAATCATGGTGTGGGCAAAGTCCTGGCACACGCCCTTGCCGCTCAGAATCGCCTCATCGATCGGCGAATCGACCCGCGTGGAGCGCGGCTCGTAGTCAAAGTAGTCAAACAGCTTTTGATTCAGCTCCTGCACCAGCATCAGCGGATCGTCGCGCCGCACCACGTCCATCTGCTTGGCCAGTTGCGTCAGCGCCGGTGTCTCCACGGCAAAAGTGCTCGGCAGCAGCATCTCCCAGTAGTCGCCCTGCTCAACCATCTCGTCGAGCGCGCCCCAGGCGTCGGGCGAAAGAAATGCCGGCACATCCGGCAGCACCTGTGCTTCCACCACGGCCTCGCCCACGATCACCAGCTGATTATGTTCGCCGGGAATGTCGAAGTGGTGCACGTTGTTGCCCAGGTGATCGCGATAGCTGAAGACGCGGCAGCGCGGGCTCACCGAAAGCGAAAACGCCAGGCAGTGCTGATGCGTGTCGGAACGCGGGTTCATGCGCGCTTCCATGATGCTCTCG
Source organism: uncultured Acidobacteriaceae bacterium (assembly GCA_963783065.1). Taxonomy (GTDB): domain Bacteria; phylum Acidobacteriota; class Terriglobia; order Terriglobales; family Acidobacteriaceae; genus Telmatobacter. Next base: position 213,628 of record CAWAMG010000002.1, read on the forward strand.
CTGATCGGGCTCGAGTAGCGGAACCGCGTCAGATGCCGGATCGAGTAGAAGTTCATCTTTGCCTTCCTAGACTGCGTTTTCTCGCTCTAACTGGCCAGCGCCGACTGAATCGAGTACTGCACATAATAGCGGTAGATCAGGTCGTGAATGCGCATGCACTGCTCGCGGATCTTGTGCAGAAACGCGGCCGGGTCGCCGGCAAGAATCTCGCCGATGGTGGTGTAGCCGAGGCTGGCCTGCAGCCGCCCAATCACCGCGATCAGCTCGTCCGACGCCCGCCGCCCTCCGGTCCGCTGAATCCCATTGACCGCGTCGCGCATGCCGTCGACCGTATAGCGGATCGCATGGGGAAAATCCTCGTTCAGCAGCAGAAATTCCAGGATGCGGTCCGGCGAAACATCCGCGGTATACACCTGGCAATAAGCTTCGAACGACGTGCAGCAGCGCAGCAGCCCCACCATTTCAAGGTACTGGTAGCCGGAGTGATCGCGCTCGTGCTCATGGAGCAGATGGGGCTGGTAGATCTCCAGCAGCGTGGCGGTGGCATAGGCCCGCTCCAGGTAGCGCCCAAGCCGGATGAACTGCCACCCCTGCCCATGGATCATGGTTGTGTCGCTGACCCCTTGAACAGGTGAATCCCATCGACGATCGAAGCCAGCGCGTCGTTGATGCTGGTGCGGAACTGCGCCTGCGCATGCGGCGAGTGCATCTGGTGGAAGAGCCGGTTGAGCCGCTGCCACTGCTCGCTCGAAATTTCTTCGCGCACCTGGCGCGCATTTTCGCGGGCCCCATTCACCGCGAACGTCACCGAAAGCGGGTTCAGGCTGTCGAAAGACAGCTCCCGCGCCATCGCTTCCAGATCGCCGTTCCACTCCATCTCATCCGGCCGGCCCAAGAGCCGTCATCAGCCGCTGCCAGCGTTCTTCCAGCGAAGTGCCGCCCGTGTCGAGCATCAGGCCCATGGTCACGTCGAGCTGGCGCACGGTGTTCTCGGCGCGCTCAAGGTAGCGGCTCATCCAATACAAACTGTCGGCAACCCGCGATAACATCTTCCTGCCCTCTCGACCGCGTGATTCCAGTGCCTAGTTTTCCAGTACCCAGGTATCTTTGCTGCCGCCGCCCTGCGACGAGTTCACCACCAGCGAACCTTTTTCCAGAGCCACGCGCGTCAGTCCGCCCGGCACGATGTTCACCTTGTCGCCAAAGAGAACATAAGGCCGCAGGTCCACGTGGCGCGGCTCAAGATGATTGCCGATCAGGCAGGGCGCGCGCGAAAAGTCCAGCGTCGGCTGCGCAATGTAGTTGCGCGGATTCGCCTCGATCTGGCGCGCAAACTCCTCGCGCTGCCGCGCCGTCGACTGCGGCCCGATCAGCATCCCGTAGCCGCCGCTCTCGCCCACCGCCTTCACCACCAGCTTGTCCAGATTGGCCAGCACATGCTGCCGTTGCTTCTCTTCGCCCAGCAGATAGGTCTCCACGTTGGGCAGAATCGGATCCTCGTTCAGGTAGTACCTGATGATCTTCGGCACATAGGCATAGACCGCCTTGTCGTCCGCGAGCCCGGTCCCGAATGCATTGGTCACGGTCACATTGCCGGCGCGATACGCGTTGAACAGGCCCGCGCAGCCCAGCGCCGAATCCGACGCGGAAGATCAGCGGATCGCTGAAGTCGTCGTCCACGCGGCGATAGATCACGTCCACGCGCTTCAGCCCGTCGGTGGTGCGCATGTAGACCACGTTGTCGTGCGTCACCAGATCGCGGCCTTCCACCAGGTCGATGCCCATCTGCCGCGCCAGGTAGGTGTGCTCGAAGTAGGCCGAGTTGAATACGCCCGGCGTCAGCAGCACGATGTTCGGCTCGGGCCGTCCCTCCGGCGCAAGCGAGCGCAGCGTGGCCAGCAGCAGTTGCGGATAGTGCTCGATCGGCCGCACGCCGTAGCTGTGGAACAGTTGCGGGAAAGGTCCGCTTCATCACGCGCCGGTTGGTGAGCATGTAGCTCACGCCCGATGGCACGCGCAGATTGTCTTCGAGCACCACGTACTCGCCCTCGCCCACGCGCAGCAGGTCGCTGCCCACCACCGCGATGTAGACGTTGCGCGGCACCTGCAGCCCGCGCATCTGGCGCCGGTAGTGCTTGCAGCTGTAGACCAGGTCGCGTGGCACAACCCTGTCGTTCAGGATCTTCGCGTCGGAGTAGACGTCCTGCAGAAAGTGATTCAGCGCCGTGATGCGCTGCGTCAGCCCGCGCTCAATGCGGTCCCATTCGGCCGCCGTCACCAGCCGCGGCAGCAGGTCGTAGGGAAAGATGCGCTCGGTGCCCTCGTCGCGCCCGTAGACGGTAAACGTGATGCCCTGGGTGAGAAACGAGAGATCGGCCGACTGCTTGCGCCGCTGCAGTTCCTCCTGCGGCAGCTTGGCCAGGGTCTCGGCCAGCGCCCGATAATGTGGGCGCACTTCGCCGGTGGACTCGCGCATCTCGTCGAATGCCTTGTCCAGCGGATAGTCTCCGAAAAGAGACTCCAGTTCCACGGTGGGTCCAGCGCTCATGCGTGCCTGCGGCTTCCATTATCTGGAATTCAAGGTCTCGACCTCAAACCGATTGCCGCTGGAAGAAGCTCCTAAACCCGGCTTTCCGCTCTGCAACCCATCTCGATCCAGCCCTGTTTCTTTGGTTTAACACATGGGGCGTCAGAGAGCCATCAGGATGAACCGCATGATCGGCCCGTCCGTTCACCCCGATGGGCCCACCCATTTCTCTGGCTCAATCTAATCTGGTCTCATACAGGAGGCCGTTCAGACTCATGCGTCTATTTAACCCGCCGGTTGCCGCGCACGCGCTGTTCCTCATCACCGTTGCTGCCCCACTCCATATTCGCTGCACAGGCCCCACCAACTCCGCCCACCCCTCCGCCCGAAGACGCCGTCCGCGCCCACTACACCAAGTACGAGTTCCGCATCCCCATGCGCGACGGCAAGCGCCTGTTCACCGCCGTCTACGTGCCCAAGGACGCCGCCGGCCGGCCCTTATCCGTTCCTGATGGACCGCACGCCCTACAGCGTCGGCCCCTACGGCGAAGACCAGCTATCCGACGCTCCTCGGCCCTTCGCGACGAGTTCGAGAACAGCGGCTACATCTTCGTCTACCAGGATGTGCGCGGCCGCTGGATGAGCGAAGGCGAGTTCGTCGAGATGCGTCCCCACATCGACGAAAAGAAATCTCCGCAGGATGTCGACGACGCCTCCGACACCTACGACACCATCGAGTTCCTGCTCAAGCATGTGCCCAACAACAACGGCAAGGTTGGCATCTGGGGCATCTCCTATCCCGGCTTCTACACCTCGGCCTCCATCATCGACTCCCATCCCGGCCCTGGTCGCGGCCAGCCCGCAGGCGCCCATGACCGACCTCTTCCTGGGCGACGACGGCTACCACGGCGGAGCCTTCATGCTCTCGGCCAACTTCGGCTTTTATGCGCCGTTCTTCCATCCGCAGGACGGTCCGCAGACCCCCAAGCCCACCGTCCCCTTCGACTTCGGCACCCCGGACCACTACAAGTTCTATCCTCAACGCCGGCAACATCGCCAACCTCGACAAGCTCTACCTGAAGGGCTCCAACTGGCTCTTCAACGACCAGCTCAAGCACGACACCTACGACGCCTACTGGCAGGCGCGCGACCTTTCGCGCCACATGAAGAACGTGAAATGCGCCGTGCTGGTGGTGGGCGGCTGGTACGACGCCGAGGACCTGTCCGGCCCCTACCGCACCTTCTACGCCATCAACAAATTCAACCCCGACACGCCCACCACGCTGGTCGAAGGCCCCTGGGTCCACGGCGGCTGGGCGCGCGGCGACGGCAGCCACCTGGGCGATGTGCAGTTCAACGCCAAGACCAGCTGAGTACTTCCGCGCCAACATCCAGTTCCCTTTCTTCGAGCACTACCTCAAAGGCAAGGGCGCGCGCTCAGCCCAAGGCCGTCGTCTTTGAGACCGGAACCAACGTCTGGCGCAGCTTCGACGCCTGGCCGCCGAAGGCCGCCACGCCCAAGACCCTCTACTTCCACGCCGGCGGCAAGCTCAGCTTCGACCCGCCCGCCGAAGCAAAAGGCGCTGGATGAGTACGTCAGCGATCCCAACCACCCCGTGCCTTTTGTCGGCTACACCACCGACACCGTGCCGCAGCGCTACATGGTCGACGACCAGCGCTTCGCCAGCTACCGGCCCGACGTGCTGGTCTATCAGACCGATCCGCTTGAAGAGGATGTGACCATCGCCGGTCCCATCTCGCCGAAGCTCAAGATCGCCAGCTCCGGCACCGACTCCGATTTCGACGTCAAGCTCATCGACGTTTATCCGGAGAACTATCCCGACCCCGACGACTCGCTCAACGGCAACAAGCGCATCCTCGATGCGCCGCCCCTGCACATGGGCGGCTACCAGCAGTTGCTGCGCGGGGAACCCTTCCGCGCCAAGTTCCGTAACAGCTGGGAGAAGCCCGAGCCGCTCGTCGCCCGGCAAAGAGGCCGACATCGACTTCACCATGCCCGATCTCTTCCACACCTTCCGCCGCGGCCATCGCATCATGGTCCAGGTGCAAAGCTCCTGGTTCCCGCTCACCGATCGCAATCCGCAAACCTTCACCGACATTCCCAACGCCAAACCGGCGGACTTCCAGAAGGCCACCGAGCAGATATTCCGCCAGAAGGATGCAGCCTCCGGCGTCGAAGTGCTGGTGCTGCCGCAAGGCTGATCGCAACGCGGGGGCATTCTGGCACATTTACGCGCCCGTCCAAGGGGGCACGCGTGATAATGAATGTTTCGGCCAGACGAGTGTGGTTGCCGGCCGATTCTCACTCACCAAACTAACTGAGGTATCCCATGAAAACTCGCACATTTCGCTCCGTCGTTCTGCTTCCGGCCGCGTTTCTCGTGGCCGCCGCTGCCCGTGCTCCACGCCGAAGAAGGCATGTGGACCTTCGACAACCCGCCCTTGAAACTGTTGAAGGAAAAATACAACTTCGCTCCCACGCCAGGCATGGCTCGATCATCTGCGCCTCTCCAGCGTCCGGCTCAACGACGGCGGATCGGGCTCGTTCGTGAGCCCCAACGGCCTGCTGCTCACCAATCATCACGTGGCGCGCGGCCAGCTGCAGAAGAACTCCACAGCCGAGCACAACTATCTGCCGCGACGGCTTCTATGCCATCAACTCCCGATCAGGAGATGAAGTCTCCCGACCTGGAAGTCAACGTGCTGGTCGCCATGAAGGACGTGACCGCGCGCGTGCAGGGCGCGGCCAAGGGAATCAGCCGACCGAGCCAAGGCCCTGAAGGCCCGCGACGCCGAAGATTGCCGCCATCGAAAAGGAAAGCAAGGACATAGCCGGCCTCCGCTCCGACGTCGTCTCCTTCTACAACGGCGGCGAGTACTGGCTCTACCAGTACAAGGCCTACACCGACGTGCGCCTGGTCTTTGCGCCCGAGCAGCAGGCAGCCTTCTTCGGCGGCGACCCGGATAACTTCACTTATCCGCGCTATGACCTGGACATGGCGCTCTTCCGCGTCTACGAAACGGCAAGCCGCTGCACACCGATAACTTCCTCAAGTGGAGCGCCAAGGGCGCAGCGCCCGGCGAGCTGATCTTCATCTCCGGCCATCCGGGCTCGACCGAGCGCGACGACACCGTCGCCCAGCTGCTGATGCAGCGCGATGTCTTTGGGCCCGCCCTCACCGAGTATCTTGAGCGCCGCATCGCGACCGCCCAGGCTTTCGCCGCACAAAGCGCCGGAGCAGGCGCGGCTCGTTGGCAGCACGATCTTCGGCCTGCAAAACAGCCTGAAGGTCTACTACGGCCGCCGCGAAGCCCTCGCCGACAAGGCAATCCTGGCCAAGAAGCAGGCCGAGGAGGAAGACTTCCGCGCCAAAGTCGATGCGAATCCCGAATGGAAGAAGGAGTACGGCGACGCATGGGACACGATCGCTCATGGCGAGGAGGCGTACCTGCCGGAGTTCAAGGGACAGTTCTTCCGCCGCACCGACAGCCAGCTCTTCGGCTTCGCGCTCAGCATTGTGCAATACGTCGCCGAGATCAAGAAGCCTGACGGCGAGCGCCTGCCGCAGTTCTACGACGCGGGACTCGAGTCACTCCTCTTCCGGCTCAAATCGCCTGCGCCCGATCTACGTCTCCACCGAGAAGCTCTACATGAAGGCCGCCCTCAAGATGGGCCAGGAAAAACTCGGCAACAACGATCCCTACATCCAGGCGATTCTGCAGGGCCAACCGGTGGATTCCACCGTCGATGCCCTGATTGACGGCACCAAGCTCGGCGATCCCGCAGTTCCGCAAATCCCTCCTCGATGGCGGAGAGGCCGCGGTCGCAGCGTCAACCGATCCCATGATCGTGGCTGCCCGCCGCGTCGATCCCATGATGCGCGCCAACTACCACCACATCCACGACACCATCGCCAGCGTTATCACCCCGGCTGAAGAGGAACTCGGCAAGGCGCGCTTTCTGGTCTACGGCAAGGACCACTATCCCGATGCCACCTTCACTCTGCGCCTCAGCTATGGCACCGTCGAGGGATACCCCTACAACGGCACCGTCGCCCCGCCATTCACCACCTTTTACGGCCTCTACGACCGCGCCTACAGCTTCAGTGACAAGCCGCCATTCGACCTGACGCCAAAGGAAGAGGCCGCTCGCGACAAGCTCGACCTCACAACTCCGCTCGATTTTGTCACCACTGGCGACATCATCGGCGGCAACTCCGGTTCACCCGTGGTCAACCGCGACGGCGAACTCGTCGGCCTCGTCTTCGATGGCAACATCGAGTCCCTGGCCGGTGACTTCGTCTACGACGGCACAAAGAATCGCACCGTTGCCGTCCACTCTTCCGGAATGATCGAAGCGCTGCGCAAGATCTACGGCGCGGGCGCTCTTGCCGACGAAATCCAGGGCAAATAACCCGCGCAAAGGCGCAGCCCGCACCCGTTCAAAGCAAGAGGGGGGCCGTCACGACTCCCCTCCCCCTTCTTAATGGCGCTCCCGTCTGCGGCCTTGCTCGCTCAGGGCCGTTTGGGGCGTTTCTGTCGCGGCGGGCACGTCGACTCACGAATCACCAGCTCGGGCAAAATCGGCACCGAGTCGGGGAAGGTCGCCTGACCACGAATCCTCTGCAACAGGATCCTTGCCGCCACTTTGCCCATGTGCTGCAGAGGCTGGCGAATGGTCGTCAGGCTTGGGTTGTGATAAGCCGCGCCCTGAATGTCGTCAAACCCCACCACAGACACATCCTCGGGAACGATCGAGCCGTGATCCTTCAGCGCCCGAATCGCTCCAAAGGCCGACATGTCGTTGTAGCAGACCAGTGCCGTGAACTCGGCGCCGCGGTTTACCAGCTCCGTCACCGGTCCCACGCCCATGGCGGGAGAGGACTCCCGCGTTTCAATCGCCGCCATCATCGACTGCGGAACTTCCAGCTTCAGCTCTTTGGCGACTGCCATCAGGCACGCCCAACGCTCGTCGGCATCCGAGCTGTGGCTCCCTCCGCGCATGAACGCAATCTTCCGGTGCCCCAGCTGATACAGGTGGCGTAGCAGAAGCTCGGCGGCGCGGCGCTGGTCAAGCACCACGTTGGTCACGCCTTGAATCTGCCTGTGGCCCGCGACGGCGACTACCGGAACGCTCATGCTGTGCTCCAGCACTGTGTCCACCAGGATGAACCCCTCCACAGCCCGATCGAGCAGCAAGCGCGGATATTCTTCAATCAGGTCAGGCTTGCGCCGGTGGCTGGCCGTCAGGTAGAAGTACCCCTCCTCGATCAGCAACTCCTCCACGCCGCTCAAAACCTGTGTCGCATACTGATCGTTCAGATCAGGTACCAGCACGCCCACCGAGAAGCTCTGCCGTTTCCGCAGCGACCGCGCATAGAAGCTGGGCCGGTAACCGAACTTCGCCGCCGCATCTTTCACCCGGTCCCGCGTCTCCTGCGGAATCGATCGCACTCCGGGCGCGTTGTTCAGCACCAGCGAGATCGTCGCCGGAGACAGGTTCAGGTACTCTCCCAGCGTCCTCAAGCTGATCGGCTGCCCGGGTTGTGGTTCCGCGCCCTGGTTCACTCGTTTGGTCATAGTCCAATGTTGTAACACCCGGATGCCGGTATCTGGCCCAATTTCATTCGGCGCCCGGTTTACCCAGTGATCACCCTGTGCAAACAATTCACATTTCAGGATTTATAATGGTTCTGATATTTCGATGTGGTCGCCCCTGAAAGACTCCAACGCACGCTAGGCCGGGGCACGCAGGCCCGGATGTATACGTCCCGCCGATTCCCTTGGCCGATGCTCGATTTCGAAACTGTAGGGGTTCAAATTCAGTTCAGCGTCATCCCGGAAGCGAAAGTTTCGTCTAATTCGCCGGTGCTCCGGCTACAGTTTGAAAGACGGGTCTGACGAAAGAGTCCGAATGCATTCAAAAAAAGTTGCGCAAGACTGCATCACCGTCATTGGCCTGGGCCGCATTGGCTGTGTGACGGCGGGTTGCTTTGCTGAGACAGGCCACCGCGTTTGGGGAGTCGACTCCAACGCCGACCGCGTAGCTTCCGTTGCCGCCGGCCACACCCCCTTCCACGAGAATCTCCTGCAGCCGATCATCGAACGTGCCATCAAGGCAGGAACGCTCACTGCGACTGTCGATCTGCGCCTTGCGCTCTCCCACTCCTCCATCGCGATGATCTGCATCAATACCGAAGCCCCCTCGGTCACCGATCCTGGCCTCCGAGGCCTCGTCGACCTTGTCAGCGACATCATTCAGGCCCACCGCGACGGCATCTTCAAGGGCACTATCGTGATTCGGAGCACGGTTCCACCCGGCACCTGCGATCGGCTGCTCCTGCCCATGCTCCGCTCATCCAAGCTCGGGCTTGCCTCTAACCCCGAGTTCCTGCGCGAAGGCTCCTCCGTCAAGGACTTCATGGAGCCCTCCATCATCGTCGTTGGAGGCGAAAATCCTGAGCACATAAAGCCCGTCGCCGCTCTCTACTCGTCGATGGACTGTGGCGTCACCGTCGTTGGCCTGGGTGAAGCAGAGATTATCAAGTACGCCTGCAACGTCTTTCACGCGCTCAAGATCTCATTTGCCAATGAGTTGGGTGATCTCTGCAGCGCACTTAAGATCGACGGCCAGCGTGTGATGGAGGTTCTGCGCAGTGACACAAAATTGAATGCGTCAGCGGCCTATCTCCGCCCCGGATTCGCATTCGGTGGCTATTGCCTGCCCAAGGACACACGCGCTCTCCACGTGTGCGCTACCGACCTTGCCCTCGACCTCCCGCTGCTCGCCTCCATCTTGCCCAGCAACGATCTTCATCTCCACCGCGCCATCGATGCTGTTGCCGAACTCGGCCTCAAGCGCATCGGCGTCTACGGCATCTCCTTCAAGGGCGGCACCGACGACTTCCGCCAGAGCCCCGCCCTCACGCTCGTCAGAGAGCTCGACCGTCGCGGCATCGAAGTTCACCTCTTCGACCCCACGATCCTTGAGGTTCAGGAGAACTCTCCCAATATCACGGTTGCCGAGGATGTTCTCAATCGCCTCTCACCCAACCTTGAGGCATGGCTCAGTTCCATCGATGGAATCGCCCTCACGCAATCTGCGGCCCCTGAAACCATCCGTCGGATTCACGCCAGCGGTCTTCCCATCCTCGACCTCTCCGGCTCCTCGGTCTTTGCACCGGGGCTCATGGGAGTCAATGTGTGAGCGGGGCCCGGATCGCCCTCGCGCCCGACGGCCCCCTCATCATCCCACCCTCCGACGATGCGCTCGCGCTTTCAGTGGTCGTGCCCACCTATAAAGAGTCCGAAAACATCGGCCTCTTCCTTGAAGCCCTGTGCGATTCGCTCGACCCTGTTCTCCTCGGCGCTTACGAGATCGTCGTGATGGATGACGATAGTCCCGACGGCACGCTCGAAGTTGCCGGGGCAGTCGCTGCATCCCGCCCTCAAATTCGTCTGGTCAAGCGAGTCAACAAGCGCGAGCTCGCCACCGCCGTAATCCGGGGCTGGCAGCTTGCACGCGGTCAGGCCCTCTCTACAATCAATGCGGACTTTCAGCATCCGCCTGCGCTTATCGCCGGGCTTTGGCAACTGCTCCAGACAAACGACCTCGTCGTCGCCAGCCGCTATTGCAAAGGTGGCGGCGTGGGCAACTGGTCGATCTCACGAAGAATTCTCTCCCGCGGCGCCACAATGATGGGCCAGATCATTCTTCCTCAGGTTTATAACCGCGTCACCGACCCACTCAGCGGCTGTTACATGTTCCGCCGGCAGGCGATTGTGAATGTAGAGCTGAACCCCCTCGGCTACAAGAGCCTCATCGAAATCATGGTCCGTGGCAGGGTTCGCACCATCGCCGAAATGCCCTACCAGATGCGCGAGCGCGAACGCGGGGCAAGCAAGGCAACCGGCGCTCGCTCGCTCGACTACATGAAGCAGCTAATCCGTTTGCGAAAGGCCTGGAACAAAGCGAGACCATGATCGTTTTGTTTGGTGTTCCGCCCGCAGACAGACCTTTGGATCCCCGGAACGTTGCAGGATCGCACTTACGGTAAACTGATTCCAGTCATCGGCATCCCCGCCGCGGAGAGCTGGCCGAGTGGTTGATGGCATCGGTCTTGAAAACCGACGTACCCGAAAGGGTATCGGGGGTTCGAATCCCTCGCTCTCCGCCATAAAGCAACTATAATCAACAACTTAGAGTGAGAATCCGAGCCCCCCGGACGTCTCCGGGGCGAATCCACAGGCTTGTAGGATGTTTTCGTGGATTGAACCTGGTCCCGGGCGCATGAACGGCCATCCGGACAGAACTCAGCTTTCGTGCCCCCGAGGTCGCCCCCAGGGAAAGTTCTCGGTTATTTGCGGATTGGCAACCAACCCGGCAAAACACCATTTCTGGACCCTGAGAGGTTTCCCGGAATGGACGTTTCCGAATTCCGACCGATTCCGAGCAGCAGTTGGCTCGGCCTCTCGGGTACCGGCACAATGCTGCCTCATTGCGAATCTTTTTGGACAACCTCCAGTTCCGCGGGAGCGGCCGTCGTGCTGACTTCCGGATCGTAATACTCGTAGGCGCGCGACTGAAAAGTTTTCGCGCGGATAGGATACTTTGCACGGAGCCTGAACGTCACTGTGATGGTCTGGCCAGGAGTCAGCGCGTTCAGATAGAGGATCGCCTGAGTTGCGGTCAGAGAGAACTTCTCCAGCCTTCCGCTTGCCTGATGCGCAGTCGCCTCCTGCAACTCCTGCAAATCTTCGCTCAGCAATTCAAATCCCGGCGGAATTCCCAGATCGATCATCACCATCTTCGCGGTCTTATCAAGATTGTTCCGCACTGTTGCGGTCGCAGTGGCAATATCGTTCTGCGCAAGTCTGGTGCGGTCGTAAGCAACATCAATCGAAAGCGCATCACGCGTCGGCGCCGGCCATGGAACGAAATACTGCCCGACAACCTGATAACCAAGACCGCCCGTGCCATCAAATCTGATTCCGACCGAGTTCCCGCCAGTAATCTCTCCTCCCTTGAAAACGTATTGATGGAAAAGATCTGAGTTATCGGAATTCAATTGCAGCGTCTGCGCCGTTTTTCCATTCAATACGATCTCGACGGTTCCGCGAGCATCGGAGGCCTTTGCCCCAGTACCGAGAATTATCGCGCGAAGTGCAACAATGGTCGCTTGCGTCGAGCCCCACGCGCCGGTCGCATCCTTCTTCGACGCAATGAACGCAAGCGCCTGGCGCGCCACCGCCGCAGATTGGCCCCACTTGAGCAGTGCCTGGGCAGCCACCCCGGTGGTTTCAATCGCCGCGCTCGATCCGGTCGAATAGACTCCCGTCTCCTCAGCGCTCCACCACGACTGATCATCCTTGGTTGTGCGCGCGTTCAGCAGCAACTCCATTGCGCGTTGGGTAAACTCGTGATCCTTCGCGTAATCCACGGCAAAGTTCGCAATTACCGCGAGCGTATAGGCATCTGCCTGGGCCGTGAGATTGTCCTCGATATACTTCTGCGCCCGTTCTGCAGCCACTCCCTTGTAGCTTGTGTCTACCAGCGCCCAGGCGATGTAAGCCGTGATGCGCAGCGCGTCGCTGTTGAAGCGATTGGTAGCGCCTTCGTTGATAAATTGCGTGTCAGGCTTCCAGCTTCCATCCGCTTGCTGCCGGCTGGCCAGCCAATCCTGAGTGCGTGCAATGAGCTTTGGATCAACGTCATAGACCTTCGCCATATCGTTGAATTCCATCAGCCCGTACGCAGTCAGAATCTTGTTTGCCGGGGCTTGCCCGAACCAGGAGAATCCCCCGCCTGGAACCTCAAAGGTCAGCAGCCGCTGATAACCATTGGCAATATATCCCTCGGCCTTTGCATGAACTTCGGGCGTGAGCTTCTTCGTTCGCTTCATATAGTCAAGCGCTAGGACATTCGGATATGTACTCGACGACGTCTGTTCAAAGCATCCGCCGGGCATGCGCAGAATGCTGTCCATTCCTTCGATGATCTGGCTCAGCGGCCCTGGATAAAGCCGGACAAAAAGTTTGCTTGCATCGGGAATGGAGTTCGACGGAAACTGGACATCGTGTTTGACGGTGTCTTCCAATCGGCCATTGAAAACCATATTCTGCTCGCGCCCATTCGGAATGACCTCGATTTCGCGCACGACAATGTCTTGCTTTCCCCCCGTCCATCTTTGCGGAGATCGTGAGCTTGAATTTGCCGATTCGCTTCGCTTCTACAGTGAACTGAGCGCTGCCCACACGGCCCGAATCAACAGTTACTGTCTTTTCTGGACTGTCGTTGACCAGCGAAAACCAATCATCTTCATCGAGCTTCAGGCTCACCTCGCCGGCCTTGCCAGAGTAGTTATAGATCGCGACGGGAATCGAAACCCGATCGCCCTGCGTCAGCGTAACCGGCAGGTCCAGATCGACAAAGAAATCCTGAAAGACTTTCAGGCTTGAAGTTCTGGTTCCCAGCGCGCCGGATTCCGTGGAGGCCAGCATCGCCATCCGCCAGGTGGTGATCGAGTCGGCAATCGGAATCGTAATGTCCGCGTTGCCTTTGCCATCGGTAATGATCTCCGGATTGATGTAGAGTGCCTCGGGGAAATAAGAGCGGACTGTGCGGAGCGGCCGCACCGGACTGGCCGGCAGCTTGGCTTCTCCTGCCTGGGGCGCTGCCTGGGGCGCCATGCGCACGAGCTCCGCCGCATCCCTGCCCGTCAACTGGGCGGACCCGGCAAACTCATTCGTTCAATGTTGAAACAACCTCGGCCAGTGTCGCACAGGCACCTCCGCATCCGCCCCGGTTACAACTGTTACAGCCGCCGATTCCGAGGCAATCCTGAGCTGCACCGTAAGAACCGCCCAGTCGCGCGGCTCCAAGGTAGATTGCAGGGATGAAACCTCAAAGCCCCTCGCCGTAATCCTGATTTCATACCTGCCCGGGGGAACAGCGAAAACACGAAACTCCCTGTTCATCTGCCCTCGCTTGCGGCAGCTTCGTGCCGGCAATTTCCGCAATTCAATCTTTGCGCCAGGAATCGATGCCCCGGTCACATCGGTCACGATGCCAGACACTTCCGCACGTCCATTGAAGGGTCCACGATCGTGCTCGATCACCAGATTGACCAACGGACTGTTCCCGCGCTGGCCGGGGCCGCACCAGTTTGAATTACGACGTATCCGGGTAAGATCGTCAGCAGTGTTAAACGCTGATCCGGCCCGGCGCTGCGCACAATGATAATAGCGTCGTCCTGGCTTGCACCAGCCTGTCGGCTCAAGTCGCAACGCTTTTCCCCACGCATCGAGCTGGATGCGGATTGGTATTCCGCGAGAAGGTCGCGCAAATAATCGAATGGTGTCTCTTTCGGTGTTGAGTTCTTCGCCGTTTCATCAGTTGAGCTGCGCAGCAATCCGCTCCGACCTGCTCATCAAAGACGCTTGATAGCGATGCGATACGATTGGGCACGTTTCTCTGCGGCAGTGCTCTGCCGAACTCCGTATCCAGTTTCTCCGGGCTGGTCATCTCGGTCGCCGAAAACAACGCTCGCGCTGCAAGGTCTTTCTGCTGGTCGGCTCTTCTACGCTTATCGGCTGCGATGCTCACCGGCGCAACAATATCTTCCATCGAGAGTGAATGAATCTCAAAACGCGGCTTCATCACCTCCTGCTCCAGATAGAAGAAGACCTTGGCAAAGCCCGGCTGCTTTTCGGCCAGCGCAAACACAGCCTCATCCACAACCTGCACGCCCAGCGCCGCGCTTACGCCCTGGCCGTTCGCGTTGGTCACGCGGAAATGCGACCCGCGCCTCGGCTCCCGGCTTATACTCCGCGGCATCGGTCACTGTTTCAATGTGCAGTTCATCGGCAGGTTGAACAAAGATCAACCGGTGATCTCCAACCGGCTGCGCATCGCGACCAAAGAGATAAGCGTCAAAGTCGAGCGTACCTGCCATATCCGGCGTGACCGGCACAGTCGAGATCGGCCTTCCATCTTCGAATCTCAACATCGCGCGTCAAGATCGTCTGTCCATCTTTCACAATGTCCACATACGCCGCGCCACGTCATGCGTGGAGAAGACCTCCAGATGCATCACATCGCCGGCGCGATAAAGCGCGCGTTCTGTGCGCAGCAAAATCTGATCTGCGCCCGCGCGGTAATCAAGATCGAATTTCGTCGCCGCCCGGTTGCCGCGATGATCTTCTGCCTCGATATGCAGCGCCTCTTTACCATGCCCCCATGTGACTGGAGGATCGTCGCCCATCCGCGCAGGCAGATGAATCATCGCGACGCCGGACTGTCTGCGGTCGCGCCGATCCGGCACGCCGTGGCGATAAATTGTCAGGCTGGTCCGAGCCGGCGTTCCGTCCGGATAGGAAGCTGAGAATGAAGACCTGATTGTCAACCTCCGGAATCAGGGTTGCCGCTCTCGGGAATTGCCGTAATCAGCAGTGAGGACGCGCTGACCGTGATTGGCTCTCCGCGCGTCTCGTAGTGGCTGGCCGAGTCTTTTACTGTAGCCTCGACCAGCACTCTGGCCGCGCCGCGCGCTCAACGGGACGCCCAGCAAAATAATCCGGCAAGCGTCAGATCAAAATGATAATTTCCGTCTTTGTCAGTTTTGCCCGATTGGCGTTGCAGCGTCAAAGATCGCTACATCCATCGCAGAAGCTTTGATGTCGATCTCTGCGTTATCTACCGGCTTGCCGAAGAAATAATTTGCACGCACAGTTCCGGTAACATGATCGCCGGGGCGATAATCCTTTTGGGGTTTGCCGTTTTTCTCGGTGAAATCGACAGCGACCTTGAATTTCGGCAGCACATATCGCTCAACATTCACTGTTACTTCCGCGCGACTGGCAGGTTCCGCACCTGCTTCGCCCATCAACGCCCGCAGATGATACGCGCCGAGGTTCACCTCGTCCGCCAGCGCAAATTCGGCGCTGAAGCAACGCCAAATCTGTCGGTCTTGCGTGGCTTTCTTGAAGACCTTATTGCCGCGCGAGTCCTCCAGTTCGAAGGTCAAGCCCCGTTCACCGGCTGCGGCGTGATCCGCGCGATCCAGCGCCAGTGCGCGCACATGAATCGTCTGCCCCGGCTGATAGATCGGCTTTTCGGTGGTCAGCAGGATCGAAGCTTTGTCTCTTAGTTCCACACTCTCGGTAGATTCTGCGGAGCCAAGAGCTGTCTCGGCAATGAAATGCAACTGATAGCTGCCGGTAAGGTTTCCGGGAAAGTGGAGTTGTGCGGCGCTCCCGCCGCGATTCAATCCGCCCTCGAAGAGCAATTCCGATTTGCCCCCGGGAATCAGCAACTCAACCTTCACAGAACCCCTGCCGCGAATCTCCTTGTTGTTTGAGTCCGTAACCAGGATGCGCATCGCCGCCTCACTGCCCGCCAGATACGACTTCTGACCGAGAATCCGCACGACGGGCCGCAGGAGAATATGTGAGATGGATTCTGTTCCTTCGACAGATGGATTTTCGTCGCCGTCGTAGATGAGACGATACCGGATCCGGTTCCAGATCAGATCGTTGAACGGCATGTGACAATCGATTGCTACTCTCTCGAGCCATGGGCCGTCGTTGGCATCGGCCCCAACCGCTTTCTCAGTGTGACCCAGCAAATGATCTTCCGGATCGAGGATATCCACGGTGAATCTTCCAGGCCGGATGCGCACGCTATGAATCGGAATCTGCAAAGACAACGCTCCGCGGCCATAAGTGGCGGTCGGCGACAGCTGGGCGGTTTCAGCCCCTCCAATCAGATTTGCGAAGAGCAGGACAGACAGCAGCAACAACAGCAGCAAGCGAATGACTCTCATGGACACTCCCCCAACAGAAACTCAGAGTTGCGAGACGGCGAGAAAACTTCGTCTCTGAGAGGGGAACGGAAGCCGATGAGAATCTTGCACCGGGAAGCAAATTAATTTTGGGGGCGGCGTTTTAGGTGGGATTGTCTGTTTTGTATTTGGTGAGGAATCGGTGCCCCGGAGCGCCCGGACATCAGTAGATATCTATTTGCGCTTCCAGTGGCGTCCATCGGGACTTGTCCATACGGCGCCGGTGTCCGTGGTCAGCTGAAAGAGCTCAGGCCCTGCGGTTACCGGTTCTTCTTTGATCGTGGTTGAAACCGTGTTGGAATCGGTTTGCAAAGCCATGGGTTCTGACACGACTGTGACCGCCGCATTTTCAGCGCCTACCTTGAGCATTGCATTCGCGATCGTGGGCTGCGAAACGGATACCTGGATTCCGGTTTGTCGCCCAGGCGAGAATCCCTTCGCTGTCAATTCCAACGCATACTCGCCAGGCACAAGCCGATCGAATGCATAGCTGCCATTCTGATCCGTTCTCAGGTCGCGTCGATCGCCGCTGTCGACTTTGATGAGCGTCACTCTGGCGCCAGGAATCCGCGCGCCAGTCTGATCGGTGACGATGCCTGAAACCGTCGAGTTTCCGGTCGGAATTGCTTTTAGCGTCTCGCGCAACGGCTCGGCCCCTGAAGCTGGATTGGCAGTTGCGGCTGGTGCCGGTGAAGCAGTCGGGGCCGGAGCCGACCTGACAGTTGCGGCCTGGTTATACGGAGCAATGGCAGGGGCGTGTATCTCCGGCTGCCTCGCAGAGACATATGCAACCCTTACCGGGCGGCCCGCCCACTGCGGCGAGACGGCCTTCCAATGCTTTCCGGCATCTTTGCTGGCGAACAATGCGCCCGCCGAATCAATTGCCAACGCGATGCGCCCGTTTGAAACCGTTGAAACAGCGGCCAAATGACTTGGAAGTTTAAGCGGTGTTTGAGAAGGCACCGCTGAATCGACCAATTCATTCTTGAGTGTTGCAGAGACCTCCGCAGTATCGATCGGCACCTCAGCATCGGCACCAGTTACAACTGTCATTGCGCCGGCGGCGGCCTGTGACTTCATCGAGACCACAGGATTTTCTGCAGCAACAGGATTTTCCGCGGATGTCGCAGGCGCAGGCATCATGCGCACCAGCTCGGCGGCGTTTTGCCCGGTCAAGGTCGCCGAGCCCACCATCTCCGGCGAAATCGTAGTCGTCACCGGTTCCGAATTCGCATCAACATCTTTGCGAGTGGGGACCTTCATCAATGGACCGCTCGTTGTCTTCCCCTTCGGCTTGGCCGTCTGGTTTCCCGGTGTGGCCTGCGAAGCTACCGCCGCGATCTTTGACGCAGGCAAATTCGAAGCGACCGTGAGTGGAGTTGCTCCGTTCTTCCGGGCCGTGAAGAGTTGCAGTTGGACTCCCAAAACGATCAGGCAGGCAATCGCTGCTCCCGCAGCCCAGGCCAGGTTCCAGCCCGAGAACCACCCTGGAATCCGTGCCTTGCTCAGCCCTGGACCATGCGCGGAAGCCAGATGCGCTGGAGTCAGTTCTTCAAGCGCCGCCTCCTGGGCCAGGTACGCAATCTCGCGGCATCGGGCGCAGTGTGCCAGATGCACCAACATCAGTTCCTGCTCGTTCGCAGGCAGCGCCCGCTCAGCAAACGCACTAAGCTGGTCTGCATCAGGGTGCTGGCCGGGTTGGAAAAGTTCGCTCATCGTGGTTCCGGCCTCGCCGGTTCCCTCTGATCTGGGAACGCAGCCGATGAAGATTTTTGCAGCATGCTGCGCAGGTTTATTTCAAGATCGCGCGGGTCGGCCCCCAGCGACTCCTCGGCCTGCCGTTCGCTCAGTCCTTCCGCGCGGAGGTTCTGCAACAATTGCCTCCGCGTCTCTTCAACCAAACGCTTGAGCCTGCGGCTGATTGTTGCCTCATGCACTTTCAGCAGGCGTGCAATCTCACTTAATGTGCGGCGATCCAAAAAGTAAGACGAAAGCAGAAAGCAATCCGTGGCGTCCAGCGCCTTCAAAGTCCGGGCAACTGCCCGGCCAAGAAAATCGATCTCCTGGGTTGCTGGCTCGAGCGGCGAGGCCGGCGGGTCAAAGTCCTCGAGCGGTTCCTCCCGGTGTGTGCGGCGGTGAAAATCGATATTCCGCTGGACCAGTGTGGTGCGCAACCAACCCATCAGCGATCCGCGCCCGGAGTAACTCGCCAATGGAGAAATCCGGCGTCCTTCACGGTCCTTTAGTCCGAATAACTCCGCATACAGCGAATCGGCCAGATCCTGACCAAGAGAAGCCGACCGTGTGATCGCCGTGGCCGCCTGCGTGACAGAATTGCGATATTGGCTCAGGAAGCGCTCCCAGGCTACCTCATATCCCATCGCGCAGGCGTGGGCCAGCGCAAGCTCCGCCAACCGCAGTGCGCTATAGAACTCTATTTTCTGGCTTGGGCTTGGATCAATCTCCGCAGACAAGCCGTGATTGCATCGTCTCCCGACTGTGTCGAGAATGTTAGCGAAATCCTTTGATGAGATGCCGCAGGCGCCGCCCTCCGCGGTGCGCCAAAGTCTCTCAACCAAATCTTCAGCCATTGCCGGATTGACGGCCGAGAGAGGATTCGCTTCAGTCTCAGGCTCGCCAGTTGGATAGGTCGCAGTTTCCAGAGGAAGGACAAGATCGCCGGGCTGTGGGGTAGCCGCTTCCACATCCTCCAAGATACGTCATTGCTTCCGGCTACACCATCGATGCCGGCAGGCAATGGCCTGGGTTCTTTCCGGATGGCCGGTCACATGGCCAGAACGCCGGTTATCCGCCAGGAACCCGACGAACGGCGGAATTCTTAGTGAAACGGTGACAGCCGGCGCCTCGCGGTTTGCGCGACTTCGTGGTCCTGCCCTCGGGTATCGCCATTCCCCTCGTGCTGCCGCAAACTCCTCAGAACGGTTCCTTTTGCATTCAACGCTTACGGCGTTTGGCTTGGTTGCGTCGTCGCACAACTCAAGGCGGAGGCCGCCTCGGTTGCGGCAGACTTGATCTTGCGCCGGGAATATCGCACGGGCAAATAAAGCATCAGGAATAAGACGAGCGCGAAAGCTTCTGTACCGGCGAGGTAGATGGGCCAGGGACCCAGAAAATCCAGCATCGATGGATTCGCAGGCTTGGAGCGAAGGTAAAAGTAGTTGGTCTTGTAGAAGTAATCGAACGGGCCCACGAGAGCGGCAAAGACATTGATTCCAATCATGGCGCGCGCCACTGACCACGGTCTCGGGCAGGCCTGTCCCGACCAAACCATGTAAAGCACACCTGCCACAGTCAACCCGTGCGACATAAAGAACTGCACCGTGCCAAACGATGGAAATGGCTCAAGCAAATCAGGTGTCAGCAGTGCCATCGAGGCCCCCGCAATCGCCCAGTAGTATGCCAGATCAAAGAGGAGCGGTCGCAAAAAAAACATGCTGAGAACGATAAAAGCCATTGACGCATCGCAGAGTTCGAGTGGCAAGTGATCGGGAAATGTCAGATTGTGGTGGCTGATCTGCCATTTGTAGTAGACGGCGTTGTCCACCAGCAGGATCGTCGCGAAACCCAATCGGATGAAGTTCCTCGCTGCCGGAAATCGGCGATGTACGAAACTCAGCGCGCCCGCCAATGCCAGCACCGCGCAGAGAATCGCCACGTGGGTAGCACCAAAGAGCGTGAATCCCGGATGCACTGGCCGGATCGTCAGCATATGTTACCTCCCGGCCGCGAGGCCGCATTTCGAGTCCTCGTGATGAGAGTGCGCCAGTGCAGCAAGACACATCCCAGTTGAGGCAAGCCCAAACAAGCCGAGGCCAGTGAGGATGCTTTCGATGAGCGAGCTGTGTTGATTGCTCAATACGAATAGGCGATTGGCTACTCGGCGAACGGTGCGCACTATCAGGTATGTGACCATCGACCTTGTCCCTCCTCGGGAGATCGGAATGGCCCGAGATTATCCTGATCAAAGTAGCGGGAAAGGGCTTACCATACACTTTTCAAAGTGTCACAAAAATCCCCGGGTTCAAGTTTCCTGGAGACTGACAATTGAGGCTTTGGTTTTCGTCTGCGAGCGAGGTTCCGATCTACCGGCAACTGGCGACGCAGGTGCAGCTTGCCATATTGAGCGGCGACCTGAAGCCGGGCGAACGCCTGCCGAGCACGCGTGAGCTGGCGCGTCGCTTCAGCATTCATCCGAATACGGTGAGCGCGGGCTACCGGCAACTCTTGCGCGATGGGTGGGTGGAGTACCGGCACGGGAGCGGCGTCTACATCCAGAGCGAAGCGGCCCCTGCGCAGACGCCCGAACAGATACTCGACCAGCACATTGTGGCGTTTTTCAAGGCAGTGCGGGAGCTGAGGCTGCCGGCTATAGCAATCAGGCAGCGCGTGGCGGAGTGGATTGCCGCGCCGCCGCCGGACCATTTTGTGCTGATCGATCCGGACACGGATGCTCGCGAGATTCTGCTGACGGAGATTCGCAGCCTTACCACGTGGCCGGCATCGGCGATTTCGATGGAGGAGGCTGCGAAGCCGGACGCGGTGCTGGCGGCAATTCCACTGTGCCGGCCGAGCAAGACCAAGATGGTGCGCGCAGCTCTGCCGGCAGGGACGGAGCTGATAACGCTGCAAATTCGTTCCGCGAACAAATGGCTGGATCCTGAGCTGCCGTCCTTGAAGGGAAAGCTGATTGGCGTAGTGTCGAGCTGGGTGGACTTCCGCGAGATTGCGCGAACGATGCTGGCGGCAGCCGGGGTAGATCCGGACCTGCTCGTGGTGCGCAACCCAAAGCGTCCCCGCTGGCAGCGGGGACTCGACCAGACTGGCGCAATCATCTGCGACGCCCACACGGCGGCCACGCGCGAATTGCCGACCAGGCCGCGCGTATTCATGTTTTCGCTGCTGGCCGACGCGTTCCAGGCCGAACTAAGCAAATTCTCGGCTGGCTCGCAATTTTTGTGACACTCGCGAAACTGTCTGGAACGGCCTTTTTCGGTTATGGAAGATGGCTAATCTCAGACCATCTCCGCTCCCCCGGAGGAGGCAAATCCGATGAGCACCGTTTCGAGTGATCCTGTTCTGATGGGCCGAATCGATTCTTTAGCGATCGACGCGCCGCGCAGCCGTCAGGGCTTCTGGGCCCTTATTGCCACGCAGTTCCAGGGCGCCTTCAGCGACAACATTCTGCGCAATCTGTTGCTCTCGATGATCGTCGGGATGAACCTGGCGAAGAGCGAACGGGAGACGTTCGTTTCCGTCGTGACGTTTCTCTTCTCCGTGCCGTTCCTCATTCTGAGCATGCCGGGTGGCTGGCTTGCAGACCGGTTCAGCAAGCGCCAAATCACGATCTGGACAAAGTTGATGGAGTTCGGCTCCATGCTGCTGGCGACTGCGGGGCTGGCCACTCATTCGTTGCCGCTCTCGCTGGCTGCATTGACGCTGGTAGCGAGCCAGGCGGCGCTGTTCGGACCATCGAAATATGGCCTTTTGCCCGAACTGCTTCCCGAGAAGAGCCTCTCATGGGGTAATGGCGTAATCGAGCTGGGTACGTTTCTCGCAATCATCATCGGAACGGTTGCGGGCGCATGGATGGGCGAGCATTTCAGCGGTCACGAAGTGTACGCCGGATATGTGCTGCTGGGGCTCTCGGTGATTGGGTACCTGACGAGCCTGAGTATCGACAAGGTGCGAGCTGCGGCGCCCGAAAAACCGTTCAGGCTGAATGTCGTTGGAGACCTCTGGGCGCAGATCGGAAAGATGCGCAAGGATCGGGCGTTGTTTCTGGCAGTGCTCGGCAATGCCTATTTCTGGTTTCTGGGTTCCCTGCTTTTTTCCACGATCGTTATCTATGGACCCGACGTGCTGCACATCGGGCAAACCAAGACCGGTTATCTGAATGCGATGCTGGCGGTAGGCATCGGCATCGGCAGCATGGCCGCCGGATGGTTAAGCGAGAACAAGATCGAGTATGGGCTGATTCCTCTTGGGTCGATCGGCATGACGTGCACTGGATTGGTGCTCGGCATTGTGCCACACGGAATGGCCGGGTCCGCGGCTCTGCTGGGAATGCTGGGCTTCTTCGCGGGATTCTTTGCGGTGCCGGTGAATGCCCTCATCCAGCACCAGCCCGCTGAACAGGACAAAGGCGGAATCATTGCCGCGGCAAATCTGCTGTCGTTCGTGGGCATTGCGATCTCATCGGGCGTGTACTTCGTATTCACCGCCTACATTCATCTCGATCCGCGCGGTGTCATTGTGGCGGCATCGTGTATTACGGCGCTCAGCACAGCGTATGTTCTGTACCTTTTGCCGGAGTGGTTTGGGCGGCTGATTCTGTTCTTCGCAACACGAACCGTGTACCGCGTGCGCACGATCGGCCGCGACAACTTTCCTGAGAAGACGGGCGCGCTGCTGGTGTGCAACCACATGTCGTTCGTCGATGTTGCTCTGTTGGTGGCGGCGACGGACCGGCCCATTCGCTTCGTGATGTACCTGGACATTTACAACCACCCCCTCATCAAACCGTTCGCCAAAATGGTGAAGGCGATCCCGATTTCGAGCGAGCAGCATCCGCGGGAGATGCTGCACTCGTTGAAGGTGGCGAGCGATGCGCTGCGCAAGGGCGAGATCGTATGCATCTTTGCCGAAGGGCAGATCACTCGTACTGGACAGTTGCTCCCATTCCGGCGCGGTCTGGAGCGGATCATGAAGGGCGTCGAGGTCCCGATTATCCCGGTGAACCTTGACGGCGTATGGGGCAGCATCTTCAGCTTTGAACGCGGGCGATTCCTGTGGAAGATGCCGCGCAGGATTCCGTATCGAGTCACTGTGAGCTTCGGCAAGCCGATGCCTCCCACATCGACCGCGATCGAGGTGCGCTCTGCGGTGCAGGAACTGCACGCATCGGCCTTCGAAGCGCGAAAGCCGCGCATGAAAACATTGGACCGTGCCTTTGTGCGCACCGCACGGCAGCGAGCATGGCGGTTCTTCATGGCCGACGGAAAGACGCCGAAGGTTTCGTTCGGGGCCGCTCTTAACAAGACCGTCTACATTGCGCGCAGATTGAGACGGCAAGTTGGGGAGCAACCGATGGTTGGAGTGCTGCTTCCGCCATCGGTGGGCGGCGCGCTGACGAACTATGCACTGATGCTGATGGGACGTGTGCCTGTAAATCTGAACTACACATCGTCGAATGAGACAATCGCGAGCTGCGCCGAACAATGCGAGTTGGATGTGATCATCACGTCGAAAGCATTCGTCGAGCGCTTTCCGCACATGTCGATTCCGGGGCGGACTTTGCTGCTGGAGGATGCGCTCGCTGCGCCGCGTTTCATCGAAAAGCTGAGTGCGCTGGCGTTGGCGTGGCTCACGCCGGCGGCGCTGCTGAAGCGTGCGCTCGGCGCTGGTAGCGCCAAACCGATGAGCGAGGCGATGGTTGCGACAGCAGCGGGCAAAGTTTCGCCGATGGATGAACTGGCCACCGTGATCTTCTCCAGCGGAAGCACCGGTGACCCGAAGGGCGTGATGCTGACGCATTTCAACATCATGTCGAACATCAGCCAGGTGAGCCAGGTCTTCATGCTTGATGGACGCGACAAGGTACTCGGCATTCTGCCGTTCTTTCACTCATTCGGATTTACTGCCGGGCTCTGGTTGCCTGCGGTACAGGGCATAGGCGTGGTGTTCCATCCGAATCCGCTCGATGCGCAAGCGATTGGAGCGCTCGTGCAGAAATACAAGGTTACGTTCCTGATTGCGACGCCTACATTCTTGCAGGCATACATGCGGCGTTGCACGCCTGAGAGTTTCGGTTCACTGCAGTATGTTCTGGTTGGAGCGGAAAAGCTGTCGGAACGTGTGGCATCGGCATTTGAAGATCAATTCGGAATTCGCCCATTGGAAGGCTATGGCTGCACGGAGTGCTCTCCGGTGGTGACTATGAATGGCAAAGACTATCGTGCTCCAGGATTCCGGCAGGTGGGCGGAAGGCGCGGAAAGATTGGCCATCCGCTGCCCGGAATTTCGATCAAAGTAGTCGATATCGAAACTGGACAGCCGGTGGCGCCCGGCAACTCCGGAATGTTGCTCGTGAAGGGACCGAACGTGATGCGCGGCTACCTGGGCAAACCCGGAAAGACAGCGGAGGTGCTGCACGATGGCTGGTACACCACAGGCGACGTCGGAACGATCGAGGAGGATGGCTTCGTCACCATAACCGACCGGCTCTCGCGTTTCAGCAAGATCGCAGGCGAGATGGTACCGCACATCCGCATCGAGGAAAAGCTGCACGAACTGGCCGACACAACGGAACAAACATTCGCGGTGACTGCGGTGCCCGACGACAAGAAGGGAGAACGAATCATCGTCATTCACACCCTGCCGGAAGCAAAACTGACAACGGTTTTGGAAAAGCTGTCGCAGTGCGATCTGCCCGCGTTGTGGAGGCCGAAGGCAAATCAGTTTGTTTGTGTCGAATCGATTCCCACTCTGGGTACGGGAAAGATGGATCTCCGCGCCATAAGGGCGCTTGCAACTTCACAGGCCGCTGCGGTTGAAGCAGCGGCGCAAAGTTGAGGTGATTCCATGGAAATCATCGGTCTGTTGGCAATAGGGATTGCCCTCGCAATTCCGGCCATCGCGATTGTTGCCCTGGTGCGAAGCCGGACCGCCGCAAGACAAGCTGAGGAGGGATGGTACAAGATCTCGGGACTCGAGGGCGACATCGCCGGCTTGCGGCGTGAGTTAGCAGCGCTTTCGGATCGAGTTTTAAAGTTGCAGCCCCCCACGGTTGTTCCCCGCGCGGAGGATCGAGAAGCAAGCCAAATCCCGGTCCCTCTCAAGACTGTTATCGCGCCTGCAGTGGCAGAAGAATTCAAAGCCGCGACCGTGCAGCCTTCGCAACCTGCCGCTGCAGCATCGCGGCCCAATCCGACAACCGTTGCACCGCTCAGCGAGCCCGTAGCTTCACCGACGGCTGCGGCCCGTATCGGGGACGCATTGCACCCTGGCCCTGCCGGAATCGCCGCATTCAATGCACCCGCCGCGCCAGAAGCCGCGAAGAGGGAAGAGCGCGTTTTCCATGCGACAGCCTCAGTCGCGCCGAGCCCGGTGACATCATCAAGATCGGCAATTCCGGCCACGCCATCGATTCCCTCATTCGCAGCATCCGAACCCGCGACGCCGCGAGAAAGCGTCTTTCAGCGCCTCAGGACGAACCTGCCTCTCGAGCAGTTTCTTGGCATGAATCTGTTCGCCAAGGTTGGCATCGTCCTGCTGGTGCTGGGTCTGGCATTGCTTGGCCGCATCGCGCTCATCGCCATGGGGCCGGGGTTGCGCGTCGCGCTCACCTACTCGATCGCCGCGGCGATGCTCGGCGGCGGCATCTGGCTCGAACGCCGCGAGCGTTACCGGCTCCTGGGTCGCACCGGCATCGGGGGCGGCTGGGCGCTGCTCTTTTTTACGACCTACGCCATACATCACGTCGCGCCCATGACCGTGCTCCGCTCCAACACGCTCGACTGCATTCTTATGCTTATCGTCGCCGTCGCGATGGTCGCGCACACGCTGCGTTATCGCTCGCAACTGGTCACGGGCCTTGCCTTCCTGCTCGGCTTTTCCACGATCGCGCTCAGCCAGGACACCGTCTACGCCCTTGTCGCCGGTGTCATTCTCGCCCTTGGTATCGCCGTTATTACGCTGCGCATGAGCTGGTTCGAACTTGAGATCTTTGGCATCCTCGCGAGTTACGGGAACCACTTCTACTGGCTCTACAAGCTCTACCCCGACGGCACTGCCGGTCGTGACTTTCCGCAGTTTTGGCCCAGCGCAATCATCCTGGTTCTCTACTGGGTTACTTTCCGCATTTCGTACGTGGCGCGTAAAGTCGATTCGCCTCGCCAGGAGTCCTTCTCGACGATCGCCGCGCTGGCCAACACGATGCTGTTGCTCGCCGTCATGAAGTTTCAAGCCACGCATCCCGAGCTTGCGTTTTGCGCGTTGCTTGGGATCGGCGCGCTGGAATTCATATTCGGCCAACTGCCCGTCACGCGTCGCCGAAAAGCGGCATTCACCCTGCTCACTGTAGTCGGTACACTGTTGGTCTTTGCCGCCGTGCCTTTCAAGTTCAGCGGCAACAACATCGCTTTGTTCTGGATGATCGCAGCCGAAGCGCTGCTCATAGCCGGCATTGCGCAGAAGGAAATCCTCTTCCGGCGCCTGGGTTTGCTCTCCGGCGTTGTGACGGGTTTGCTCATCGTCTATGAGGCAAGCAGCATCATCGAAGTTCGCATTTCTTCCGAGACGCTCCCGGTGAAGGACGGTATCCTGCTGCTTACATCGAGCACGCTCTTTTATCTCAATTCACTTTACCTCCGCGGCAGGTGGAGGGAGCTTTTCGGTAAGTTCGATAGCGGCCTGGCCACGGCGCAAAGTCATCTCGGCTGCGTCACCGCGTTCCTCGGCGTGTGGGCTCTCTTTCCGTCTGACTGGACCGCCGTTGGCTGGGCGGCGCTGCTGCTTGGCGTCGCGTTCGGCTTGCGCTACCTCAAGAACCGCTCGCTCTTGCTGCAGGCATGGATATTGGCCGGTGCCGTCGTTATTCGCGCGGCGATTTTTAATTGGCATTTCGACGATCCGTTTCCACATCACGTGGCAATGCGGATTCTCACCATGCCGCTGCTTGCGCTGGTTTTCTATAGCACTCGGTGGGTGCTGGACGATGAAACTTCCCCAGCGCGTGTCTTGCGAAGCGTCTCGCTCTGGGCCGGAACCGCTCTTCTCGCAGCACTCGCCTCAGTCGAGCTGCCCACCGTCTGGATTGCGCTTGTGTGGGCAGCGCTCGCCGTCTGCCTATGTCT
Source organism: uncultured Acidobacteriaceae bacterium (assembly GCA_963783065.1). Classification (GTDB taxonomy): domain Bacteria; phylum Acidobacteriota; class Terriglobia; order Terriglobales; family Acidobacteriaceae; genus Telmatobacter. The sequence continues at coordinate 240,891 of CAWAMG010000002.1, forward strand.
CCTGGGGAGAAGGTTTCAACTACGCGACTTCTCTCTTCAGGAACACGTGCTCGCTGCCGCCACCGTTGTCGCACTCTTCATATTCAATCTGGACGCCACGCGCGCATTCGATCGCTATCTACCGCTGATTGGCTGCGCCGCAGCTTTTTACTCCGTCTCGCGCTTCTCGACGCAGAAAGGCGCGCCGTATCGCCGAACCGCCGCCTGGCTGCACACATGGACTGCGACCGCGCTCCTTGCTGCCCTTGCATGGCACGAGTCTTCGCAACCGTGGCTTGCCGTCATCTGGGTACTGTTTGCACTCTCTCTCGCGATTGTCGATCGTGTTTTCACCGTTGAGGAGCTGCCGCTGCAAGCGCACATACTCGCGCTGCTCGCCGTCGTCCGCGCTGCTACACTCAATTTCCAAATCACAGACAGGCTGCATGGCTTCGATCTCCGCCTGATTACGGTTTCCATCCTCGTTGCAGCTCTTTACGGCCTGGCGTTATTGACACGCATGCCGAAATCGCTGGAAAACACAGATGCTCGACATGCCTACACCTGGTTAGGCAGCGGGTTTGCGGCGTGGCTGCTGTTGTGCGAGTTGCAGCCCATCAGCGTTGCGCCGGGCCTCGGCATCTTTGCCCTGCTGCTCTTCGAGATAGGCGTCTGGCGAGGGCAGAGGCAACTGCGCCTGCAAGCCTATGTAATGCTGGCGGCATCGTTCCTGCGCATTTTCGTGTTGAATCTCGGTGCGGCTACACTGACTGGCGAGTTAATTGGCCGCAGCATCTACACGGTCGTACCGCTCACACTTATTTACTTCTACGTCTGGGCGCGATTGCAGCGGCCAAGCTCGCAGCCCGAGTTTGGCCGATGGTCCGCAAACAATCTCATCGCTTATTTCGGCACAGGCTCCGCCGTTGCGCTCCTCTATTACCAGCTCGCTCCGGAATGGATCATCGCCGGCTGGGCGCTGGTGGTCGTGGCGCTCATGGTCGCAGCGCTCGTACTCGATAAAGAAATCTTCCTCGAGCAAACCGCGCTGCTCACCGCTGGAGTTGTCGTGCGGGGGCTGGCTTACAACATCTTTGGGGCCAGCTATATCAATGACGGGGGATGGCGCGGTGCGTCCTCCATTCTCTCGCTGACCTCCGCGTTGCTCTTCGCTGCACTGCCACTCGCTTTCAGAATCCGCACGCGCTACCGTGAGCGCCCGCGTGGTTTGTTCCTCGCACAGTATCTCGGGGCGCGCAGGCCCGACCAGATCTTGTTCTTCGCTCCGGTTCTGCTTATCGCTGTCACGATCGCGGTCAACATGGATCCAGGCATGGTGACGCTGGCCTGGGCCATTGTCGGGCTCGCAGTCATTTTCTTGGGTATGCTCACGAGTCAGCGCAGCTACCGCATCACTGGACTCACACTTCTCGTGCTTTGCATTGGCAAGATTGTGTTTCGCGACGCGTGGCAGCTCGATGAGCGTAGTCGATATATCACTTTCATCGTGCTTGGGGCCGCGCTGATTCTCGTCTCTGCGCTCTACAGCCGATTCCGCGGTCAACTGAGCCGTCTACTGTGAAGCGATCGGTGGCGCTTTTCCTCTCGTCAAGCTCAGATCCTCCAATTCGGGTTTCTGACACGCCATTGGAAGAGGGGGTTAGTAAAGCTTCGCGACATTCCAGCTTTCGATTCTTTTCGTATTCGCGCGGCAGCTTACCGACCGAGAGAGCACAGGGCACTGGTTTGCATAGAGCGGAGAAATGGGTCCGCCTTCCGGCGAACCCGCTCCAAAGGCATTCAGGAAGGGCTGGACTGCGGGGGTAATGATTTGCGGGGGGAGTTGGGCGGGATAGGAAAACTCTTACAGCGTGGAGTAGATTGTAGATGCCTCTTTGATCGAAGGCTAGGACAGTGCGGGGTCCCCAGTCTGTCCAGTATTGCTCACGACAGCAAATATTGCTCACGACCGCAAACTCATTTGAAATCTTCATTAAACGGGGTCTTCGTGCCTGAAAGCCCGAAGCGCGCTGCGTGCTACAGGCTCGATTTCAACGCATTGTCAGAGCTCTCGGGCTTCGATCCTCGATCTTCTCTCTTCCATCCACCCCACCACTACGAGTACGATTATTTGTAACCTTTCTCTTTCGCGCTCAACTGCCCTCTGCTGGTCCAAACACTGGGGCAGGCCGAAATCCATCGTCGGGACTGCTTCGAAGGGGGGGTTCTGTTCATGGCGGGTGACAACAAATCGGCATTCGACCCGGCTTCTTTTCTTGCAAATGCGGGACTGGGCCGAAGAATTGTCAACCTGAAGCCGAAAGAGACTTTCTTCTGCCAGGGAGACCCGGCGGACTCCGTTTTTTATCTTCAGAAAGGCCGGGCAAAACTTACCGTCGTCTCGCAGGTCGGAAAGGAAGCCACCATTGGGTTCATTTCCGCCGGCGAATTCGTAGGAGAAGAGTCCCTTGCGTCTGTGTCTGGACTGCGCCTGGCCACGGCCGTCGCTGTAAATAGATGCACGGCGCTTATGATTGACAGGGAAGAGATGATCCGCGTCATGCATGAAGAGCATGGCTTGTCCGACTTGTTCTTCAAGTTTCTGCTGGCCCGTAGCATGCGCGCCCAGGCCGACCTGGTCGATCAGCTCTTCAACTCCAGCGAAAAGCGGCTGGCGCGAATTCTGCTGTTGATGACGGAATTTGGCAAGCCCGGAGAGCCGGAGACCTACATCCCACCGATCACGCAGGAGACTCTGGCGGAGATGATTGGCACCACGCGTTCCCGTGTGAGCTTCTTCATGAATCGGTTCCGCAAGCTTGGTTTTGTCAGTTATAACGGTGGCATCGTGGTGCACAAATCGCTGCTGAATTTAGTCCTGCTCGATAACGTGCCCGAGCCCAAGTCGGAAGCTTGAGATTGCCGTTCTGGGGGCTGGCTGCGGCGCGCACTCAGCGCAACTTCGTCTAATCGATAACTGTGATCAGCGTCTAAACGCATCAAGGGTCAGCTGCGCCTCACTTGCGATGAAGGCCAGAAGGAACAGTGCTGCGCCAATGCCCGCTCGACGCTCGCGGGATGTTTCATCCACGCTGTGGGGTGACGCGGTCTTGGGGCCTTCATCCGTTACAACCAGACGGAAGCCTCGCGTCATCACGAAGCACCCGACAGCCGACACGAACACATCTCTAGCAGGAGGTCCAAGTCGAAGGATGCGGCCAAGCAGGGGATTCATCATCGCCTGACTCTACCCCCAATCATTTGGGCTGGATGTACAGTTCTGCACTCTGAGAAGAAGCGTACAGGGACTGTGTCATAGGGGCCGTTTTAGATGCGGCAGGGCCTATGCCGGCGTCCCCTGGGAATCGAGAACATTTTCGAGCGCCCATGGGCTCCCTGCCAGATCGTAGTGAAACTCTCCCTGCTGATCGATAACCAGCTTGCTTGCTGGAAACAAAAATCCCGTGCTTTTAGCCGGGTCTGCGTCGTTGATGTCGAATTGGCCAACCGCCAGATCGAAGGTCAGGAACGGCGCGGGGGGGTCGGCTTCATTCAGTCGACGCGGGCGGTTGGTGATAAAGATGATCCTTCGCCCTGTCGGCGTCGGAACCATCTGGATGAAGGCTACGTCATAGCTGACAGCCCCGGTAATCGAGCACTGCCCCGCAGCTTTGGTTTTGGAAAGCGCGGTGGCCAATCCCCGATCCTGGCCCTCCTGGAATGCCTGTGAAAGAACCATCAGGTCCGCGGGAGTCGAGTAGTTATAGACGGTCAGCGCTACGTTTACGCTGTTCCCGGCAAGAGCGTATGTGGCCTGAATTGTTTCGTAGTTCGGGTTGCCGGCCAACCCCGGAGTGGTTCCCAGAGTGAAGGTGGCCAGCAGCACCCCGAGGGGCAATCCCGATCTCCGAGCGGCTCGAATTGCGCTTGTATTTGTTCCCATTTTTGCGATCCTCCAGGGTCTGGTCGGGCCCCCGCGCGCCGCAAGGATCGAATTATGCGGCGGTCCTGACTTCGATGTGCGTTTTGGCCTGAAGGAGGTCATCGAAGATGGCGCGATACTCGATCATCGCGGTGCGGAGCTCTTCAGTACTGGCTTCGACCTTGCCGAGACGGAATGCGATCGAGTGAGCATGCCGGTAGTCTTGCATGACGCGTGGATAGTGGACGGAGACATCGGCAGCGCGCTGCTCAAAGCCGGTCTGCGGATAGCCGCGGGCCTCAAGGAGTGCATTGATCAGGTCGTCTGCTTCAGTAACGGCCAACCTGGGGTGATCGAGGAAGCGGGCTTGGACGGTGTGCCATTCGGTAACAAAGCGCTCCTGCTCGGTGACGCCGAGTTGTCGGATCGACAGCGCTGCCACACGTGTCTCCCGCTCAGACAGCCGGGCTTCAGCTTCGCGGGCAGAGCCGTGCTTTTCAACGGCCCGCGCATACTCCGAGCCAAAACGACCGCGTAAGGCCGCGGTTTTCGTTTTCCGCCTGTCAACATATGCGCCGACAGCGATGACGACCAGGACGACAAGTACGACGATGGCGACAATGAGTTGTGTGCCCGTGAATTGGTAGCCCATGAACTGATAATCCATTGCATTCTCCTGTGCAGAACTCTCCGCAACGGCATGAGGTTGCTGCTTGACGTTGGTCGCCCGGGGGAGGGCTTATGGACTTCATCATCACCGCCCATCCTCATAATGGATGCCCACAATTGCTCATACCGTGAGTGAGGATTCGCGCGTTTGAGAACGGGAGAAAACCACCGCGGGGTGGGGACTGCTGCAAAAGTGCACCAGGGGTCGATCTTCGTTGTATTTTTTTGCAATCGCACTCTGGCTCAGTCTGCTTCGCGATCCCATTCTTTTCCGCCGCTGACTTTTGCTCTGGGCTGGATAGCATCGGGATCGCGGAGACGGAAGGGCGTGAAGCGGGATTGCCGATCGGCCCGCCAGTCTTCGCTTTCGCTCAGATCGCTGTGCCGGAGGAGTTCGCTTTGGTACCCGGAGCCGAAGTGGTTGCGAAAGGGTCCGGACTTTTCTTCGCGATCTCCGAGAATCGATCTGACCGCGAGGACGACAACAAGGAGGAGTGCAAGGACTCCAACCAGCAATTGGGCATTGGTGAAGTGGTACATCGCATTCTCCTTTGCATTTGGAGGTTCGCAACAGCCAGAGCGCAATCTTGCGCCAGCGGCGAACTCACCAGGAGTGTGAAGCGGCTGAAAAACGAACGCTGCTCAAAACTGCTCAGTTCGAAGTCCGAGTGGGAGGCAGTGCGAGGTGTGCGCTTTTGAGCAGCCCTCGTGCGGCAGACCGGTTCAGGCTGAATTCACCTCGTGGGAGAAGCGATAAGACGCGAGAACATCCCCGGGAACTAGGTGGCCGGAATGGAAGAACATCGGTGCAGAATCGCGGCGGCCGGAGCGGAAGACTCCCGGTGCCAGCTCCTGGTCCACAGCGTTGTAGTTGAATTGGAGGACCAGCGGTGCAGAAATCTCAACCATAGAATGGCGCTTGAAGTCGAAGACCACCGCTGCAATGCCGTGACGATTCGGATGGAAGACCCCCGCTGCAACAGCCTGCCCGGGAGATGGTGACTGAGACTTCAGATGGAACTGCGCCAGGTTGCAACCTGCTTGATAAATCCGACGGAGCTAAAAAAGATATCCTCTGTCGATCGGTGACTTAACCAATGAAATTCAACGCGCATTGAAGGAAACCAAACGATGCTCATCATCCTGATTATTGTCTTGTTGCTCGTGTTCGGCGGAGGCGGCGGATACTACGGATACAGCCGCTGGGGCACTCGCGGAGGAGCGGGCATAGGGCTTGGCTCCGTGCTGGTGATTGTGCTTTTGTGCTATCTGTTTGGCGTTATCTGATAGGACGACTTTGCCTGGCCGCTGACCGGGGCACTGCTTGCCATGGGAGCCATGTAGGCGATTTCGCGACGAAGGCGAGGCTGGCTTTGGACGCTCGTAAATACAACGAGCCGAACCTGTAAAGGCCGGCGATTGCCAGACGAGTTCGTCGATTTCAAGCGCCCTTTTCATCCATCGACAATCTTCGTTTCATCGCTTTGACCATAGGGATGATCTGCTTCACGATGGGGATGAATGGCTTCAGAGCGGTCGCTACCAATGCGGGGACCGGCTTCAGAATGGATCAAATGACCGGAAGGGCCGGCTTTTGGGCGTTCTCTTCGTGCAATTGATCGAGAAGAACGACGTTGAGCAGAGACTTGTTCACCTGAATGCGTCCGTTGTAGTTGATATAACCCAGGGTGCGGAATCGATTCATGAAGAAGCTGACGCGAGATCGCGTAGTGCCGATCATCTCAGCCAGGGTTTCCTGCGTTATGGGTGGAATGAAGATCTGCCGTTCCCCCGGCGTGGTAAATTCGGCCATCAGCAGCAGGATTCGCGCCAGGCGTTTTTCGCTCGAGTTGAAGAGCTGATCGACAAGATCGGCTTGCGTGCGCATGCTGCGCGCCAGCATGAACTTCAGAAACAAGTCGGCAAAGTCAGGCTCATTATGCATCACACGGGTCATTTCTTCCCTCGTGATTTTGAGCGCCGAGCAGGTGTTGACAGCCGAGGCCGTGGCAAGTCGCAGTCCGGGGATGGATGCAAGCGATTCCTCACCGACGAAGTCGCCTTCAGCCAGGAGCGTGATCGTAGCCTCCTTGCCGGCTTGAGAAACTACAGTCAACTTTGCGCGCCCCTTTTGCAGATAGAAGACTGTGTCGGCAGGGTCTCCTTGCGAGAAGAAGGTATCTCTGGGTTGCAATTCCACGATCCTGCGACCGAGGCCTGCATCGGCAAGGAATGCGACGCAATCGAATCCACCATTTCGGTCGGTGTTCGTCAAGATATACCCTCGGTTCTAAACGGTTTAGCCGGTTTGAAGGGTGAATGCCCGGGAATCGCCACCTGAGATTGAGAATGACCGGTGATTGTGGCGAATTCATCAAGAACGACTTGAAGATGCGGCTTGATTGAGAGTCTCCACTCGCAGCGCGCATCCTGGCATTGGCAACCCAATCCCGGATCCATCGGGGAGGGATTGGGCCTTCCATCGGGGGCGGATTGCCCCGCACTCGAGCACGGTTACACTCAAGTACCTCAATTGTCCGCGCTTGCCGTGGGCTCGCGTCTGGTCTGTTTTGCTCACTTTTTCTGATTCGGTCCAAAATGCCAGCAAGAGCGAGCTCGCGATCATGGAGAGCTAATGTGACCATCCCGGGACGTGCCAGCTCTGGCACCATCGTTAGGGATGCCACCCAGTGCAAGAATTGGCCCAATATCTCCAGCATCTATCTCGAAGACAGGATGGGGCTTGGAGAGGAAGCCGCGAGCCGCTCAATGCTGAGAAAAGACCCAGGACCGATCGGCGATGGCCGCGCAGACACCGTGTTGATGCGGGGCCTCAAGTCAGTTGTCCGGCCATCAATCAGCCAAATTCGCCTGGCGATACCCCTGTTAACTATTGTGGCGTCATTTGCAACATTGCCAATTACGGTGAGATCGCAATCTCTCGCTGCATCGGGAGAGCCCTCCGTCGTGGCAGCAAGCACGCTGACAGCGAAGTTTGATCTGAACTACACGCGCCCGACTCAGAAAACAAAGCTCAGGAACTATGTGTTTGATGCGTACGGTCCGTACCCGATCTTCGGCGCTGCGCTGGCAGGCGGTATCGGTCAGTTGAACAATTCTCCGCCGGAGTGGGGTCAGGGCGCCCAAGGCTTCGGCAAGCGAATGGGCTCCGACTTCGGCATTGCCGCGACTGGAACCACCGTCCGCTATGGATTGGCGGAGGCCTTCAAGGAAGATACGCTTTACTACCGCTGCGCATGCTCGGGCGTATTGCCAAGGTTGGCCCATGCCGCGCTTTCCACATTGACGGCGCGGCGCGGAGAGGACGGCCACCGCGTATTCTCGGTTCCTGCGCTTTTGGCTCCCTACGCCGGTTCCTTTACCGCTGTCTACGGGTGGTACCCAAATCGTTTCGGAGCCAAGGATGCATTCCGCATGGGCAACTACACACTGCTAGCCAACCTGGGAGGAAACATCGCCCTTGAGTTTGTCTATAGCGGACCTCACTCTCTGCTCTCACGCATGCATTTGAATGACACACACGCCGCCCCATCGAATGAGGCAAAGATCGCCCTTGCGAATGACACACACGCAGCCCCTGTGGAAGGACCGAACCATTGAACGTTCAAGCGATCACTCCTGTCGCGGACACGCACCCGGTGATTCCGGGCCACTCAAGCGCTCATCCTGCGCGCACCGCAGTTCCAAGAGTCGGATTGGTGACGGGGTTTTTCGAGTGGTTCGGCAGCCTCGGCATCTTCTTCTGGAGGGTTCTGAGGGCTGCTGTTACGCCACCCTATGAGTGGCGCGAACTCCTCCGTCAACTTGACGAAGTGGGATCGCAATCTCTGCCGCTGGTTGCGCTGGCCGGCGCCGCCGTCGGCGCTGTGCTCTCCATGGAAGTTCGCTCCAGCATGACTCGCTTTGGAGCGACAGCGTTGCTTCCTTCAGCGGTTGTCTTCTCAGTCATCCAGGAGATGGGCCCAACCATCACCGGGCTCGTGGTAAGTGGGCGAGTGGGGGCGGGCATTGGCGCGGAGCTGGCATCGATGAAGGTGACGGAGCAGATCGACGCAATCGAAGTCTCGGCGATTAATCCCTTCAGGCTCCTTGCGTCAACGCGCATTCTCGCATGCATCCTGATGCTGCCGCTGTTGACTGTTGCAGCGGACGCAAGCGGCGTTTTGATGGGCTGGGTTGCGCAGACTCTGGTTCAGCCCATCTCGTTCCATCAGTTTATAGATACAGGCTTCCGCGGCTCGACCCTGAAAGACTTTCTGCCTCCTACATTCAAGACGGCGGTTTTCGGCCTGATCATTGGCCTCATCGCGTCCTTTCAGGGGATGCGCACACGCGGCGGCGCGGCTGGCGTGGGCCGAGCGGCAACAAACTCTGTGGTTCTCGCGTCCCTTTTCGTCATCCTGGCCGACGTTGTGCTTGTGAAACTCATCCTTGTCGTCTTCCAATAGTCCACCGCGCAGCAGGAAGGAAGAAGAATATGGCAGCAGCCTATGAAATCCCGATGAGCCTGCAGGATCCGGAAGAGCACTTCAGTGCATCCGTCGTTGCTGTTGAGAATTTGGGCAAGGCCTTCGATGGCCGTGTCGTCCTGAATGGAATCAGCTTGACAATCAGGCGCGGCGAAACCCTTGCGGTCCTTGGCCGCAGTGGGACAGGCAAGAGCGTATTGCTCAGGCTGATTGTCGGTCTTGAAACCCCCGATTCTGGTTCTGTCAGCATCCAAGGTCAAAACATCGCCGTGTTGTCGCTCGACGGGCTCAACGCGGTTCGCATGAAGATGGGTTTCCTTTTCCAGCAATCTGCTCTCTACGACTCGCTCACAGTCGGCGAGAACGTGGCGTTCCCTCTTGAACACCATCGGAAAGACTTGTCCAAATCCGAGCGCGGCGACCGGGTAAGGCAACTCCTGGCCGAGGTGGGCATGGAAGGCAACTTGGACAAGATGCCCTCCGATATCTCCGGCGGAATGCAGAAGCGAGTTGGACTGGCGCGCGCGCTTGCTTTGGAACCGGAGATTATGCTCCTGGACGAGCCCACGGCCGGTCTTGATCCCATCAGTTCGGGCGAGATCGACGAGCTAATCCTCAGGCTGCAGCGGGAGCATCAGATGGCGTCGATCGTAGTGACGCACGACTTGCATAGCGCCAGGACAATTGCCAACCGGCTGGCGCTCCTGGATAAGGGCAACGTGGTGATTGAAGGCCGGTTTGAGGATCTCGAACATAGCGATATCGAATTTGTGAAGCAGTTTCTGAAGCAGTCGTAGGAGGCAACATGACGCGAGTGGCAAGGCTGGGCATATTCATCTTCGGGACACTGGCAATTCTTGCCACCGGGGTCTTCATCATCGGGAGCAAGGAGTATCTGTTTCGCTCCACCTACCAATTGAAGGCGCAATTCGACAATGTTGCGGGGCTGTCTGACGGAGCAGACGTCCAGGTGGGCGGCGTTCACAGCGGTACGGTGAAGAGCATCGAGCTGCCTCACAAGCCCGGCGAAAAAGTTACGGTGCTGATGGACCTTGACAAGTCGACGCACGAGATTATCAAGCAGGACTCAGTGGCTTCGATTGAAACTGAGGGAATGCTGGGAAACCAGTATGTGGCCATCTCTTTTGGTTCCGCAGGTCAAGGCGAGGTGAAGAATGGACAGATCATCAACAGCCAGCCGCCGCTGTTGATGGCCGACATGCTCAACAAGGCGAACGACATTCTGAACAGCAGCCAACAGGCCGTCCAGAACGTAACTGTTGCCACGGCGCACATCGCCTCGGTAACCACAAAGATCGATCAGGGGGACGGAACCGTCGGCGCGCTGATAAATGACAAGCAGCTCTATGACAACCTCGAACAGACCACGACAACCCTCCACGACACAATGCTTCAGGCACAGACCGGCGTCACGGACTTCCAGGAAAACATGGAGGCCCTGAAGCACAATTTCCTGTTGAGCGGATTCTTCAAAAAGCGCGGCTACGAAGACGAAGCGGACCTTGCAGCAAATGGTGTTAGCGCGCTTCCTCAGGGCACGCCTCTCAAGACCTTCACGTTTGCGGCAAAGCAGCTATTCGACGGTCGCGACTCCGCCAAGCTGAAGAACCAGAAAGCGCTCGATGCCGGCGGTGCGTTTTTGGCCGACAATCAATTCGGTTTTGCCGTTATTGTGGTGTCCACAGGTATGGAAGGCGATACACAGCAGGAGCTGGTGCTCACTGAGGCTAGGGCGATGGTTGTCCGCAATTACCTCGTGGACAACTTCGGCTTCGACGACAGTCAGCTCAAGACGCTGGGAATGGGCAAGCAGCCAAGTGCGAACGCAGCCGATTGGGGTACGATTCAGATTCTCGTTTTCCCAGTTGGCGCCAGCATTCCCCCTGCGAGCAAACCGCCGGTCGCGATTTCCAAAGGATCCGACGCGGATCAACCGATGCATGCTTCCGCGGACCCCGGCGCAAAGCCATAGAGCTTCTTTGACCAGACTGGGACCGGCGTTCCGCCTAGCCTGAAGATGTAGCTCTCCAAGCCCACGTGTTGCTTCGAGCGAAATCACTCGCTCAGCGGTGAGGGCCTGAAAGAACCAGGAGGTTCTTCCCATGCAATTGTTTCGTACGATGCGTTTCGTCCTGCTTGCTCTGCTGGTGTCGGTTACCGCTGCCTCTTTGCATGCGCAAGTCGGCATCAGTATCAATGTCGGGTTTGCTCCCCCTGCGCTGCCCATTTATACGCAGCCGATGTGCCCGCAGCCAAACCTGATGTGGACGCCGGGCTATTGGGCCTACTCCAACAACGAAGGTGGCTACTATTGGGTGCCGGGCGAATGGGTGCCCGCTCCCTACCTCGGAGCGCTTTGGACTCCTCCCTACTGGGGATGGAACGGCGGTCGCTACGGATTCCATGACGGCTACTGGGGCCGGCATGTGGGCTATTACGGCGGCGTCGATTATGGCTTTGGATTCGGCGGCATCGGATTTGCGGGCGGCGAATGGAGAGGCGGCACTTTTGCCTATAACACCTCAGTCGCGGCGGTGAATGTAAACATAGTCCACACCACTTATGTGAACCAGTCAATTGTGCAGGCCGGTATTGTGGCTAACCCCAACCATGTTTCATACAACGGCGGCCCGGGCGGAATTCAGCACACGGCAACCCCTGCGGAGCAGGTGGCGGTAAAAGAGCAGCACACGGGCCCAACCACGGCCCAGAGACAATACGCCGCTAAGGCTCAGACTGACAAAACCTCGTTCGCAAAAGCGAACGGAGGCCATCCGGCCAACGTGGCCGCGAAGCCGCTGACTCAAGAAAAGGCCGCTACGCCAGCTGGCGCAAAGGCGAGTTCCCGGCCCGAAGAGCAAAATGCTCCGAAGGCTCAGGCTCAGCAGCATTCCGCACACGCCGTCCATGCCGCGCCAGCAGTGGCGAGGACAGAAACCCGGCCGGCGACACAAAGCGAGCCAAAGACTGAGGTTCAGCGGCACACTGCGCCCGCGGCCCATGCCGCGCCAGCAGTGGCGAGGACAGAAACCCGGCCGGCGACACAAAGCGAGCCAAAGACTGAGGTTCAGCGGCACACTGCGCCCGCGGCCCATGCCGCGCCGGCAGTAGCGAGGACAGAAACCCGGCCGGCGGTACAAAGCAAACCGAACCCGCAGATTCAGCACCACGCGGCACCCCCGGCTCACGTTGCAACTGTGGCTCATACCGCCCCGGCGCGGCAAGCAGTCCCTGAGCAACATTCAGCACCCGCGCAACATGCAGCGCCAGCGCAACACGCGCAGCCAGCGCAGCATGCGGCACCCGCACAACACTCCGCTCCAGCTCAAAAAGCAGAGCCAAAAGAAGAATCCAAGCACCCGGAAAAGTAGAACAAATGAAGCTGAGCCGATGGAGAATTCGCCCGAGCTCGCTAGCTTCAGTACCTCGATTGGAGAAAAGCATATGCCTCTTGTCACTCTGGTTCTCACCCTTATCGTCGTTGGCGTTCTGTTATGGCTCGTCAACCGCTTCATCCCCATGCAGGGACAGATCAAAGGAATCCTGAATGGCATTGTTGTAATTGCCGTGTGCGTTTGGCTTCTGAAGGTATTCGGGCTCTTCGGCTATCTCACTCAGTTCCAAGTCGGCCATCTCTAAAACGCGCTGCCTTTGCAGAAGAAGTCGCACTCGGAAGACAAGAACGCACGTGCAGCGCACCACAGCAGATTCCTGCCTGCCAGGAGATACAAGTGAAACTCAAGTTGATGCTTGCGATTGGAAGTGCAATGGCGCTGAGCATGCTTGCTCAAGCCAGTCCTCAGACTACGGTGGTCGAATCCTCGGGCCCCGCCCCCACCTTTCGCGTGGTGGTAGTCAGCCGCACGGTTCAGGCGATTAACTACCGCCATCGCGGCGAGGCCACAGATGTCGAATTCGCCGGAACGGCCCTGATGCCTTCCGCGGACGGCAAAGCCAAGGTGCGCACCAAGCGCGGCACCATGGAAGTTGAAGCGGAGTTTGGCAACCTGCAGGCGCCTACGACGTTTGGCGGTGAGTATCTTACCTACGTAATGTGGGCCATCTCCCCTGAAGGCCGGGCCGTGAATCTTGGAGAAGTGCTTGTTGGCGGCAACGATCGCAGCAAGCTGACCGCAACCACCGATCTCCAGGCGTTTGCTCTGATCGTTACCGCAGAACCCTACTATGCGGTGCGCCAACCGAGCAATGTGGTCGTATTGGAGAACATCGTGCAGCCGGATACCAAAGGCACCAGCGAGGAAGTGAACGCGAAGTATGAGCTGATGGAGCGTGGCGGATATCTTCCCACGGGGTACAAATTCGACCCATTGGTTCTGAATGCCAGGCTGCCCCTCGAGTTCTACGAAGCGCGCAATGCCCTGCGCATCGCTCAGTCAGAGGGTGCGGAAACCTACGCAGCTGAGAGCTACCGGCACGCCAGCGCGCTCATGAAGAACGCCGACGACTATGCGATCGAGAAGCACCACGATATGCCGTCCCTGATTGCGATTTCACGCCAGGCGGTTCAGACCGCCGAAGATGCGCGCGAGATTGCCGTCAAGAAAATTGACGAGGCTCGTCTGGCATCTGAGCGTCAGTCAGCAAGTGACACGCAGGGCCGGCTGCAGATTCAAGCCGACGATGCAGCCCGTCTGACGGCCCAGGCTCAGGCCAATGCGGCAAGCGCACAAGCCTCCGCCGACAGGGCGAGGGCTGACATGGCAGCAAACCAGACGGCCGCAACCGCGGCAGTCTCGGCTGCACAAGCCGACGCCGCAAACGCACAGGCAAACATGGCTGCCAACCAGGCAGCCTCTGACGCAGCGCTGACTTCCGCGCAGTTGGATACCGCCAAGGCACAGGCCGACAACGCCGCAAACCAGACCGCATCGGCAGCGGCAGTCACTGCGGCACAGGCCGACGCGGATCAGGCTCGCCTGAATGCGCAACTAGCCCTGGCAAGCGCAGACCGGGCAAACAGCGACAAGGCTGCCATGCGCGCTCAGTTGTCGGAGCAGTTGAACAAAATCCTCGAGACACGCGACAGCGCGCGCGGGCTCATCGTCAGCATGTCCGATGTGTTATTCGACACCGGGCAGTATTCGCTAAAGGCGGGAGCTCGGGAGAAGCTGGCGAAGGTTGCCGGGATTCTGATCGCATACCCTGGGTTGAACATTGCAGTTGGCGGCTACACCGATAACGTAGGCGGCGATGCGATGAACCAGACTCTGTCAGAGAATCGTGCCGGATCGGTGCGAAGCTACCTTGTCGAAGAGGGCGTTTCCACGAACTCAGTCACCGCACAAGGCTTCGGCAATACGTCGCCGGTTGCCTCGAACGACAACTCCGCCGGCAGGCAGGAAAACCGCAGAGTCGAGCTCGTCGTATCTGGCGACGTAATCGGCAGCCCAGTGAATGCAACCACCGGAAGCTTGCAGTAGCACAACCGCAGAACTGCTGCGGTCCCCGGCAAGGGACCGCAGCGCGGGCCCAACGGGATGCGAGAAAGCGGGCCGTGTCCATTGTCAGATCGATCCTGATCATGGTCCCCTCAGGGATTCCGTTAGAAGTAAACGAAAAGAGCAGGGGATATGTCGTTCCCCGAGATGATCTACCCCGAGAAGCCCGCTGGACGGGCGACTCAGGAGGCAAACATGAAAAGCACAAGCAACGTCTGCCTGTTGCCTCTGCCGACCCGCATCGCGTTTATCGGAAACTACTTGCCGCGCGAGTGCGGCATTGCGACGTTTACAACTGACTTGTGCACCGCGCTCGGAGCTGAATTTGGACACGAGCGCTTATTTGCTATTCCCGTCAACGATCCGGACTCGAGCTATGAGTACCCTGACAAAGTGAGGCTCGAACTCGCGCAGGAAGATGTTTCCTCCTATGAGCGTGCCGCCGATTTCTTGAATTTTAACGGCAACGATCTCGTCTGCCTCCAGCATGAATACGGCATCTACGGCGGCACCGCCGGACGCCATGTGCTGGCCTTGTTGCGGAAGCTGAAAATGCCCTTGGTCACAACGCTGCACACCGTACTGCGCGAACCGGATGCAGGTCAGCGTCTGGTCCTCGAGGAGATTGCGCAGCTTTCCGATCGCATTGTGGTCATGAGCGAGCTGGCGGCTCAGATGCTTCGCGAAGTGTACGCGGTTCCAGGCGGCAAGATCGATGTGATCCCACACGGAGTCCCGGACCTGCCATTCATGGATCCCAACTATTTCAAAGACCGGTTCGGCACCGAAGGCAAGTCGGTACTGCTCACATTCGGGCTTCTTTCGCCGAACAAAGGCATTGAGAATGTAATTCGGGCTTTGCCCGCGATTCGCGCCAAGCACCCGAACGTCGTCTACCTGGTGTCTGGAGTCACCCACCCGCACATTCGGCGGCGCGAAGGCGAACGCTACCGCGAAGGACTCGTAGCGCTGGCTGAGGAGCTGGGCGTCTCTGCGCAGTTGATCTTGAACAATCGCTTTGTGAGCGCGGAAGAGCTTGTGGAGCACGTCGGAGCCGCGGACATCTACATCACGCCTTATCGGCAGGAGGCGCAGATTGTCTCCGGCACGCTGGCCATTGCGCTTGGCGCGGGCAAAGCGATCGTTTCCACTCCATACTGGCATGCCAGAGAGTTGCTGGCAGACAAGAGAGGCGTGATCGTTCCATTCGACAGCCCCGATGCCATTGCGGAGGCAGTTCTTGGGTTGCTTGAGAACGATGCGGAACGCCACGCAATGCGGAAGAGAGCCTACCTGCACTCGCGCGGGACCACCTGGCCCAAAACGGCTCAAGCCTACATGGCGAGCTTTCAGCGGGCTCGCTTCGAGCGATCTTTGCAGCCAAGAGCTGCACGGACGAGCGATTGGCTCGACAAAACCACGGGCAGCCTGCCCGCACTGAAGACCGCTCACATGTTGAGGATGACTGACGACACGGGGATGCTGCAGCATGCCATCTATTCCGTCCCCAACACCAGCGAGGGATACACCACCGACGACAATGCTCGCGCTCTCATCGTCTCGACGTTTCTTGACAAGGACTCAAAGCGTGCGGGCAAGCGCAGACTTGCAAATCTCTCCCATCGCTATCTCTCTTTCCTCTGGCTCGCATTTCACACCGACACAGGGAGGTTTAGAAATTTTCTCAGTTATGAACGCAAATGGCTTGAGGACGTTGGCTCGGACGACAGCCATGGGCGTGCCCTTTGGGCGCTTGGAACGGTTCTCGGGCACTCGCAGGAACGCAGGCCTGCGCGGAGCCGCTGGACGGCTGTTCGAAGCTGCGGTGCCTGCAACCCTCGCATTCTCCAGTCCGCGCGCGTGGGCATACAGCATTCTGGGCATGCAAGCCTATCTTGACTGGTTTCCTGGAGACAGAACCATCCAGGGCGCGCGCAATACTCTGGCCAATCGACTGCTGGACATCTACGAGCGCAGCCACTCAACAACATGGCCGTGGTTCGAGAAGAGCCTTTCTTACTCGAACGCAAGACTGTCCCACGCGCTGCTGCTTGCGGGATGGCGAAGCGACAACCAGCGTATGATCGAGGTTGGCATGGATTCCCTGAAGTGGCTCGTTGCCGAGCAACACCGGGAAGATCCTGAAGTTTTTGTCCCCATTGGATCGAACGGCTTCTTTGTCGAAGGAAGCGACAAAGCGCGCTTCGATCAACAGCCTGTAGAAGCCTGCGCAACAATCTCCGCCTGCCTCGAAGTCTTCAGGCTGACGGAAGAGCGATCCTGGCTTGAGGAAGCTCAGCGCGTGTTCGGCTGGTTTCTGGGCCGGAACGACTTGCAGGTTCCGATTTATGACGCGACAACTGGCGGTTGCAGGGATGGCCTTCACCCAGACCGCATCAACGAAAACCAGGGGGCGGAGTCGACTCTCTCGTTCCTGATGGCGCTGCTCGAAATGGAGGCAGCCACCGTAGCCAACGCAGATGAACTGGAAAAGGAAGCGAGTGTCACCTTTTGAATCCACCAATTGTGCCGGCTGAGTTACTCGAGGCTGGCGTCCGGGACGAACCAATTCTTGGGGCATGTTTGGACCTTCCTCTTTTCACGCGTCATTCCGCCAATCCGATCCTCAGCAGGGAACACTGGCCCTATCCCATCAACAGTGTCTTTAATGCGGCAGCGGTCATGCTCCCCGACGGAGATACCTTGCTGCTGTGTCGCGTTGAGGACCGGACCGGCCTGTCGCATCTCTGCGCTGCCCGTTCCACGAACGGCGTCGATGGGTGGCGAATCGACCCCCATCCGACCTTGATGGCGAATCCTCTGGAGTTTCCTGAGGAGATATGGGGCATTGAGGATCCGCGCATCACCTATGTCCCCGAACTTGAGAAATATGCTGTGGTTTACACCTCCTTTTCGCGCGGAGGTCCAGGAGTGTCACTGGCACTTACGAAGGACTTCAGGAGTTTCGACCGATTCGGCGTCATCATGCAGCCGGAGGATAAGGACGCGGCTCTGCTGCCCCGAAGGATTGGCGGTAATTGGGCGCTGATCCACCGGCCCGTGACGACGCTTGGCGCACATATGTGGATCTCCTACTCGCCCGACCTGCATCACTGGGGAAGTCACAAGATCATGCTGGCGGCGCGGCGCGGCGGCTGGTGGGACGCAAACAAGATCGGGCTTTGTTCTCCGCCCATTGAAACTGCAAAGGGATGGCTGACGATCTATCACGGCGTCCGCCAGACGGCTTCGGGAAGCATCTACCGCCTGGGCCTGGCACTCTTTGACCTGGAGCAACCCGAGATCTGCCTGCAACGCGGAGACTCATGGATGTTTGGCCCCGAAGAGCCGTATGAACGCAGTGGAGATGTGAAGGATGTTGTGTTTCCCTGCGGACAAACCATCGGCGCGGACGGAGACACGATCCATCTCTATTACGGGGCGGCTGATTCCAGCGTCGCTTTGGCCACGGGCAGTATCCGGTGTCTGCTCTCCTGGTTGGACGAGCATTCGAGCCCGGCCGATGCGATCGCCCTATAGCTTGAAGCGAAGCGATGGCCGGGAGGAGCGAGATAAATGAGCAATTCACGACAGGATTGGCCCGATTGGCTGCCGCACGTGCTTTGCTTCCAGCGGAAATGCCCGCGCTGCGACTCCGTGAAGTTTAAGCAAGCAGAAATGCGCACAATCGATGGATTGCTGGCGATGTTTGCGGTGCGCCCCGTGCGCTGCATTTTTTGCTGGCGCCGGTACTACTGGATCAGCTTGCGCGGCGCAACGGCACAATGAGTTCTCGCCGATTCACATTGCCGGAAAACTTTCCCTGGTGCGAAAGAAAAGAGCAGCAGGTTTGCTTCCCCGCGTTCACTCCTCACCGTCCAAGGTCTTAGGTCGGAAGCCACCGGAAGCGAAAGCCCAGTGAGGAAAACATGAGTGCGCTCATCGGTCAACCGGCTCAGTCGCCAGTGCCGCATGCACATCATCCGGTTCTGCCGCATTGGCTCGTCCACCTGGGACCGCTGGGCCTCCTTGCTGTTGCAGTCTTTGATTCTTCCCCGATTCCTCTGCCCATCCCCGGCAGCACCGATTTGCTGCTGCTGTGGCTCGTGGCGCACACCGGCGAGCCCTGGTTGCTTGTCTTGAGTGCCGTCACCGGCAGCATCCTTGGGGGCTACATCACGTGGCACATCGGCCGCAGGGGCGGCGAGGCAGCACTGCGCCACTACGTCTCCAAACGGCTGCTCGGGCGAGTCAATGCCTGGGTTGAGCACCACCCCATCTTATCGGTCTTTCTGCCCGCCATCCTCCCTCCGCCCATTCCGCTGTCGCCATTTCTGCTCGCATCCGGTGCGCTGGGCGTCTCGCGCAACCGCTTTCTGCTGGCTTACGGCGTCGCGCGTACCCTGCGGTACTCCCTGGTGGCCTGGCTCGCCGTCACCTATGGTCGCCACGTAGTCCGTATGTGGTCGAGCACGCTTCAGGCCTGGTCGGCTCCTTTGCTTTGGATCTTTGGTGCGCTCATGTTGGGTGGAATTTGCTTCGGTGTGTGGAAGGCCCGAAGCCTGCCCAAGGCCGACGTCGCGGAGAGCCGCGAGCTGCAGAGCGCGGGAACGCGGGCCGGCTAGAGCCTGTTCGCGCTATTTTGGGGTGCGCGGTCCCGCGCTTTCTGACACTCGCCTTTGCTTTTGATTTGGATCGAACCGCGGGCCGCTGGCGACGCAAAACAAATGGCCGGGTATGATTCACCCGGCCGTAGTCGCTTCAATTTACGATAAGTGTCTTGCGAGATGACAGAAAGGTTACCGGCCCTTTGCCCCCGGCGAACGAGCCTGGGGTTGCCGGGCCTGCAACGACTGCTGCTGCGCCGTGTGTTTCTGGACCAGCTGCTGCGTCTGCTGCTGGTGCTTCTGTTCCAGCCTCTGTGCATTCGCATTTGGATTCTGATGTTCTGTGTCCTGCCTCTGTTGAAGCTGCTGGCGCTCCTGGGTTTGCCTTGCGATCAACTGGTCTTGCTTTTGCTCATACTGCTGGTCAGCTCTCGCATTCCCTGAGTTGACTGGCGCTGGACGAGAGATGGCCGGAAGGTCTTTGGGATGGACTGCCGTGCGAGCATCGGTTGCCGTACCCCCGGCTGTGGCCCTCATAGGTTCTGCTGCCCCCGCTGAGCTTACCGCCCCGTGCTGTCCGCTGAAATCCGCAGGCCTTGCAGTTGCTGCGATCGACGGGTTTCCGTGATTTACGCCGGCACGCTGTTCTGGATTGGCGCGGGCAGCCTGCGCATGAAGCATTTGCGCTTGCCCGGCCGGAAGATGGCGTTGGCTTGCCGCTGCCTGCTGTTCAGAAGTAGGACGCGCCTCGATCCCGCCGTTTCCGCCGTTGAAGCTCCACGGCTCTCCGTGCTGACCTCGACCCGCTCGTTATAAACATTGTGGAAACTACCGCCATTCAGGTTGTTCACTGATGTGTTGTAGAAGAAGTGTCCGCCATCCCAGCGTCCGCCGCCGTAGCCTCCGCCCCAATAGCCGAAGCCGTAGTTGATGCCGCCATAGAACCCGACGGTCGGCCCCCAGTAGCCTTCATTGAAGAGAAAACCGCCCTCGCCCCAGCCCCAATAGCCCGGAGTCCAGAGATAGCCTTCTTCAGGCGCCATCACCCACGTACCGGGAACCCAGTAGTAGTCGGAGACGCTGTTGTCATAGGCCCAGTAGCCGGGAGTCCAGAGATAGCCATCGCCGGGACATAGGGGCTGGTCGTAAATCGGAAGCGCAGGCGGGCCGATCGCGATCCGAATGCCAAACTGGCCGAACGAAGCAGCCGGAATGGCCAATATCAAAAGCGCTAACAGGAACCGGATAGTTCGCATACGAATCTCCTTGTCATGCCATCCTTCGATAGCTGTCCTCAGATCAGTCAATGCAGGTTGCGAAGGATGGTAAGCGACGCGGATTGCGCGCCCTGATCAAGACTTCCACGTGAGCCTGGCAAAGGCTGTATTCAACTGCTCACCGTTCGCAATCCTGCCCGATCGGCGAACAGGGGCCTGTCCACAGTTCCTAGAAAATGAACATAGCAACGCCCGCGACGAACATGGCCGCTGTCGTGATTGCCACGACAATCCATCCCAGGCGGGAACTCGGCTGGCCATGCATGAGCTTTTTGTCCGCCGCAACAACAAGAATCGCGACCAGAAGAAAGGGCGCGACCAGTCCGTTGATGACGGCTGTCCAGTAAAGCGCCTTCACCGGGTTGATCCCGATAAAGTCCAGCGCCACGCCTACACCGGTGGAGACCAGAATGAGAGCGTAAAACCATCGCGCCTGGCGCAACTTCAGGCTCAGGCCCTCGCGCCATCCCAGCGTCTCGGCAAAAGCGTATGCGGTCGATCCCGCCAGCGTGGGGATGGCGAGAAATCCAACGCCAACAATCCCCAGCGTGAACAGGGTTGTGGCGAACCTGCCTGCAAAAGGCCGCAGCGCCTCGGCAGCCTCGCGAGATGTTTCAATGTGTGTGATGCCGTGCCGGTTCAGGGTAATGGCAGTGGTAAGGATGATGAAGAACATCACCAGGTTCGAAAAAAATGCGCCAACACCCACGTCGATGTTTCTGAGCCTGAGCTCCTCGGCGGTGGCGCCGCGGCGCTTGGCGAGTGTGCTCTGGCCGGCCGACTTCTCCTCTTCAACTTCCTCGCTCGCCTGCCAAAAAAACAAATAAGGACTGATTGTGGTTCCGAGAATCGCCACCAGGGTTGCCCACTCGCCCTGGCTGTGCGGCATCGTTGGAACGAAAGTATCGCGCAGCACATGGCCCCAATCGGCTCCCACCACAAACGCAGTAACGGGATACGCAAACAGAACCAGCACCAGCCACTTCAACACGTCCGCAATCTGCTTGTATTGCAGCTTCACGGTCGCCCATGAAATCAAGACCGCAAACGCGATCACAAACCAGTGGGAATTGATGCCCGACAGCATCGCGGCAGCATCCGCCATGCCGGCCAGATCCGCCCCGATGTTGATCGTGTTGGCAGCGAGAAGGGCGAAGACGAATAAGAAGAGGACCCATTTGGGAAATCGCTGCTTGAAGTTGGCGGCAAGCCCCTGGCCGGTCACCTTGCCAATGCGTGCGCACATCATTTGCACCGCGGCCATCAGCGGCCACGTCACAAGTGCTGTCCAAAGGAGTTTAGTGCCGAGCTGCGCGCCGGCAACGGAGTATGTCGCAATGCCCGAGGGATCGTCGTCGGCAGCCCCGGTAATGATGCCGGGGCCGAGCGACTTCAGAACGGACCGAACCCATCGCGATGGCCCATTCTTAGATAGAGTTGGGTCCGGCGTGGGCACCTCGGCGGTCAACGCGCAAATCGAAGCAGCATGGTGAAAGCGAGAACCTGAAGATCGATCCAGGCAAGACTCGGCTTCTCATGTATAGATGCCATCCGCTTCAATGTCGCCTCCCAGGACTGGAGGGCCTGTCGCCAGTTATACAACACGCTTGGAGCCCGCGGAGGCGCTCTTTTTCGCGTCGTAAAACGCGTCTTTCGCGTTGCCCTTTGCGTCGCTGACAGCGTCCTTCGCCTTGCCGAGGGCGTTCTCCAGCTTGCCTTTCATTTGTTGAGCAGTTCCTTCGATCTGCAGCTTGGTGCTTCCCGTCAAATTGCCTGTCTTCTTCTTGGCGATTCCCACCAGTTCATCAACAGTGCCCTTCACGCGATTGCTGTCCATTGGTTCTCCTTTGTCTGTCTGGTGAATGTGGTATCGGCGAAACTGCCGGGATACTGCCTCAACCTCTCTCAGCCTAGCGACCGCAAGCATGTTGGTCTGAGCAGTTCAGACCACTGGCGATATACATGATGCATGCCTCCGGCCTGTTCATGCAGTGAGCTTTCTTGCTCAGACGGCATGCTGCCTTCGATCTAGTGTTGGAGTTACCTTGTGCGCCTCAGTGCGCGGATCGAACCAGCCGTTGCGCATGGGTAGAAAAAAGGTGAAACACATGAAGAAACTTATGACATTGGTAGCAATCCTCGGCGTCTCGAGCATTGCCTGGGCGGGAAGCAATCGCGAAGCAACCGACGATCGCCTGGATCATGCAGGCCGGGTCATACACGAGATCATGTCCGCGCCGGATAAAGGCATTCCGGAAGAGGTTCTGGAACATGCCAAGTGCATTGCCGTTGTACCCCACATGCTCAAGGGCGGATTTGTCTTTGGTGCAGAGAACGGCCGTGGCGTTGCCACCTGCCGCACACCCACCGGCTGGAGCGCCCCTGCATTCTTTACCATTACCGGCGGAAGCTGGGGATTGCAGATTGGCGTCGAAGGCGTAGATCTGGTCATGATCATCCAGAACGAAGATGGGATGAGGCATTTGATCAACAGCAACTTTCAACTGGGCGGCGATGCCTCAGCTGCGGCCGGACCGGTAGGTCGTCATGCTTCCGCAGATACCGATTGGAAGCTCAACACCGAAGTCCTCACTTACTCGCGCGCCAACGGCCTCTTTGCCGGACTTACTTTGACCGGCGCAGCCATTCGCCGCGACAGCGATTCCACAGAGGCCTTCTACGGGCACGAAATCTCAACCCGCCGCATCCTAAGCGGAGAGATTGCGGTTCCGACCTCGGCCACTTCGTTCCTTGACGCGGTCATGAATGCAAAGGCTCAGGCCATCGCTTCGAACTAATCACTCTTTCAGAATGCTCGCGGGCGTCCGGAAGCCAATTCAAAATTCGGGCGCCCACGATACAAACACGATCCATAAGGAGCAGTCATGCTTTGGACAATCTTCGTAGTTCTCGTCGTTCTATGGCTGCTCGGCTTTACGCTCCATATCGGCGGCGGACTGATTCACATTCTGATCGTCATTGCTGTCATCGTTCTGATCTACAACCTGATCGCCGGACGTCGGGGCCTCTAGTCGAGGTTCGCAACAACTTGGCCTCTGCGGAATTCAGCCCCAAATGGTCGAACCCGCCGTTGTACTTGCTGAATTGGGATACACAGGTTGCCGATCAAGGCGGTTGAAACGCGATGGGCCATCAATTCTGCTGGGCGCTGGCATCGGCCAGGCGCTCATCGGACTTGCACACTCCAGCGGCACTCTTGTCCAGGGATCGAACTCCGGTACCGCCAACGCAGGTGCGGCTTTTTGCGGCGAACATCGGCGGCGGCCTTGACCTGCGTGCCGGCCCGCAGTTTTCCATCCGCCTCGTCGCAGCCGATTACCTGCTGACTACCTTCGACAAAGGCAGCAACAACCACCAGAACAACATCCGCATCGGCGCAGGCATCGTATTCCGACTGGGCGATCGGTGAGTGCTGGCTTCTGATGCTTCGATCGGATTCTCAACCGTTCCCGGGTCCCTTCGGGGTTCCGGGTGGATTGCCGCTAAACCGGACATCTCCCCAAAGAAACGGCTGTGATTCGGTTCCTGTTGCTGGCAATTTGGGTGGCGTTTGCGCTCCTATTCAAGGCTGCAAAATAAAATCGGTGGCAGATGCTGCATTCAGGTCTTGCTGCTCGCAAGCCCGGGTTTGGCCAGAAGTGGCCCCTTGCTATGCCCAGGTCTCGAGGGGTCGGAGGCACGATCGTCCTTTGTGCTGGATACTTCCGCATTGCATCTGAAGACGGCTTCCGGATGTAAGCTGAATTGCAAGGCGCAAGGAATGGGCGAAACTCAAAACTCCGGCGGCTCGGTCAAGACGTCCCCAGCAACCTGGACGGCCGAACTGCTATTGGCACAAGATGCCAAGGCTGGCGCTGCGGCCCAATGCGTATCGGCGGCGACGGCGTGGCCGGCGGTGCTTGCGCTCGCCATTGCATGGAAGGTTATTCCCCAGCTTGCTGCACGGTTGCAAAAGCTGGGAGTGAGATTAGATGCCGAAAACACCTGGACACTGAGACGCGAGTTTCTTAAAGCGAGCGGCAATTCATCTCTGCGCGCGTCAAGAACGGTTGCTGCCATCCATGAACTCGCGCAGGCAGGAATTCGGGTGGTTGCGTTCAAAGGGATCGCGGCCATGGCTTTGCTCTACGGTGGTCCAAAGCATCGCACAATTGGAGATGGAGACCTGCTCATTCTGCGAGCGGATCTCGCGAGGGCACTGGCTTGCCTCGAGAGGAAAGGCCTGGCGCGCAAGGGCACAGACACACTCCATCAGTATTTGAGTTTTGTCGAAAACGCGCCGCGCTTTGCCGGCAACCAGGCGATCGCTGTGTACGGAGAAGATGGAAGTGAGATCGATCTTCATTGGCAGGTGGCTGGGTCGGGTTTACGAGTTGAAGAATTGCTTGACCGATCGGTGAGTGCCGAACTGCTGGGATCTCAGATTCCCGTAGTGAACGCGAAAGATGGATTTCTGCTTACCGTGCATCATGCAATTCGCGAGGATCTTGGGATTGAGAGCATATGCCGGGATCTGCTGGATGCGCGCCTATGGTGTGAGCATATGGAGGGATCGCGGCAGCTAGAAGAAGGAATGAACCGGGCAGTTCGCGCAGGTTCCAGGGTTGCAGCACTAGCGGTAACCAGCCTGCTGCGCGGCTACGACGATACGACGGCGGCAGCTCGCGCCGCCGAATTGCTGCGCGCTGAGGCGAGCGGGGCTGAGCGGCGCTCAGCTGAGCGGCTGATCGATCTCTTTCACTATCAGTTGGGGAATGGCCGGCTGGGGAAAGATGTAATGTTCCTGGTTCATTTGCGTCCCTGGCGGCAGATCCTCAAGGGATTTGGCGGAGATTGGGCGGGATACCGGCGCAGCATGGAGGCCATGGAGGATCAACTCGGAGAGGATCACTCGCTGCTGAAGCGGATTTCGGGTTTTGCCAGGTCGATTCCGAGCCAAAAAGCATTGCGAATGGCACGGGCGCTCGCTCTGGTTAAGTACAGAGGACAGTGATTGGAGAGTGAGCATCGGTCGTTCACTCTCCCTGGGCAACGATCAATGCGGCGGCTGTGGCAGAGGGTTTGCGCTGTCGATAGTTCCATCGCGAGGCTGATCCCGTTGTCGGACAAGAGGTTGGAAGATAGAATAACTCCTTGATTACTTACGAATTTATCTGCACTTCCCCGAGGAAAGATAAATGAATGCAAATACACGTCTCGGTCACAGTGGCACAAGTGTAATCTTTGAACAGTTTGGTGAGGAGGTCGTTGCAATCCATCTCGGAACGGGTCGCTACTATAGCCTTCCAGGGGCAGCCGGGGACGCGTTTCTGCTGCTTGCCAAGGCCCCGACGGTTGCGGAATTAGCAAAGGCGCTCTCGGCAAGATACGATGCGCCCGCCGAATCAATCGAAGCGGATCTGGTCATATTTCTGAGCCAACTGAAAGATGAATCGCTGGTTGTCGAGGAGAAGCAGGCCACTGCGCACAGCCTCGACGCGCCGACGGAACTCAGCGGAGCCCGCGCGCCTTATTTGGCGCTTGAGGTTCACTCCCATCGCGACCTGGAAAATCTCTTCCTTGTAGACCCGATTCATGAGGCGGGAGAAGCAGGCTGGCCGCAACTGAAGAATCAACCTGAGCCCTCGCCCTGCGGGCCCATGCGCTATCGCTTCGCAGCGGAAAGATGCCTGTTCGAACAATTTGAGGAAGCGACCATCGCCCTCAACCTGAATACGGGGGCGTATTTCAGCTTCTCTGGCTCAGCCGAAGACATCCTTTTGCTGGTGAACGAGGGGCCTACGGCGGAGGAGATTGTGAAGGCGCTGGAGACGAAATACGACGCCCCGCGCGCACAATTGCGCGAGGCGGCCGATCGGTTTCTGGCTCGCCTGGTTCAAACCGACCTCGTGATTGCTGAAGAGATTGAAGACGGCGCGGAGGCCCGCTCACTTGCGTTAGCGAAGCCCGGTGAGGGATTGACTTTTCATCCGCCGGACCTTGAGATGTATCGAGACGCTCCGGCTACGGAGTTGGCTAACTCAGATACTGAGGCAGCCTCATCGTTGCTGTCTAAGAAGAAGAAATTCCGTCTCAATCGGGCAGAGAACCTTGTAGCTTTTGCAAAGGACGGAGCAATTGCGGTCCACCTCATCCGAGGTGTCTATTTTGTCTTGAATTCGACCGCTGCTCGTGTCTTTGAGATGCTCGATCACGAGCCAACGGCAAGCGAGATTGTCTCCGCGCTTGAATCGATCTATGAGGTCAGACGGCCAGAGCTGGTAGCCGCGGTGATCGTGCTGTTGCAGAATTTCATCGGCATCGGCGTGGCGACCGCGGAGCCTGCAAGCCCGGAGGGAATCGGAGTTTCGACGCTTAAGGAAGAAAAGCCGAATCGGGTTCGATTCGAGACCTTTTCAGTGGACATGCGGCACGATCTGCGGGAGCAGCTCTTTCTATATCCGGGCGGCAAGCCAACTCCACCCGAGCCGGTTTCGAGGGGAAGACAGCTCTCGACGGTTCTGGAAGAGTATTTCGAGGAAGCCAGCATGCGGGTCCCGGTCTCCGAGACCAAACTGCTGGTGGCAGGGCGTCGGCTTCGCATTCGTTGCCTCGACGAGATTCACAGCCGCCACCTGAGCATGGCGCTTTCGCATCTACGGAATGAGTTCATTGGGGACGGCGATTTCACAATCAACGTATGGGACGGCGAAGTGGCCGGGCCTCCGTCCAATTCCCTGCTCGCCTCTTATCTTCAAACGCTCTATCGGGACTGGACAACAAACTGCGGCACGCGCGGGGAATTGCGAGGCTTTCATTCCCCTGCAGTGCCGGCGTTCTACATGCCTGGTCCCGACGTCCTGAATCTTGTCGACGCCGCGAGCGGAAAAGCATTCTTCCTCAAGAGAGATAGTTCTCCGCTCCCCTATTGGGAGGCTGGATCGCCTTTTCGAGCCATTCTCCACTGTTGGCTTTCGACATGCGGGCTGCAGTTTGTGCACGGTGGCGCGGTGGGAGAAAATGGCAGCGGTGTCCTTTTGGCCGCTCGGGGAGGCTCGGGAAAATCCACCACAACGCTGCTTTGCCTGAACGCCGGCATGGATTACGCGGGTGACGACTATTGCGCCGTCGACCCTAACGCGCCGTTCCGCCTGCACAGTCTCTACAACACCGCAAAACTGTTGCCGCAGGACCTGGACCGCTTTCCGCAACTCCGCCAGCGCATTTTCAACCCGCAAGCGCTGGTTGAAAACAGTTCCGACAAAGCTACCTTCTTCCTCACCGATTTGGCGCCTGAGCGGATGAG
Source organism: uncultured Acidobacteriaceae bacterium (assembly GCA_963783065.1). Lineage (GTDB taxonomy): Bacteria > Acidobacteriota > Terriglobia > Terriglobales > Acidobacteriaceae > Telmatobacter. The sequence goes on from CAWAMG010000002.1 coordinate 268,621, forward strand.
CTCCGGATTCGCGCTGCGAGCCCTGCTCATTCCGCAGGTGAGCGGTCTGATCGACACGCACCTGACACCATGTGGGCCGGCAGCGGTGCTAGCCGCAATCGCTCCCAGCACCGTGGCGCAGTTGCCTAATTCGACTCAGATTGACATGGACCGCATGGTTTCGATCGCTTCAAAACTTCCCGCTTTTACCCTGCATCTGGGATCCGATCTTGCGCAGATTCCAGAGGTTGTGCGGAGCGCTCTGCGCTGAGGCTTCTCGGTATGCAGTGGCCATCCATCGCCGTCATTACGCCGGTCCGCAATGGCATGCCCTACCTTCGCGACGCCATCGAATGCCTGCTTGCGCAGAAGTATGCCGCAATGGAAATCGTAGTTGTGAATGACGGTTCCACAGACGGTTCAGGCGATTTTGCGCGCCACACTGGAAGCTGCCGGGTGCTTGAAACACCAGGCGTTGGACCTGCGGGTGCGCGCAACGCAGGTATTCGAGCGTCGAATTCTGATTTGCTTCTGTTTCTCGACGCCGATGACCTGCTCGCTCCCATGGCATTGCACCGGGCCGTCGAGGCCCTCGAAACCGCGCCCGATGCAGGATTCGCACAGGGATGCATTCAGAACTTTTCCGCCAAAACGGACGGCGCAATTCATCTTGACACCAGGCCCTACCGGTTCATCAACCTTGGATCGGGTCTATGGAGGCGTAGCGTCTTTGAATCCGTGGGACTCTTCGACGAGTCTTTGCGGCTGGGAGAAGACCAGGACTTTTTCATGCGATGCTGGGAGCAGGATATCTCACGAGAACTGTTGGATGCCGTCATGCTCTACTATCGCCGTCACGAAGGGAATATGACGCGGGGACTCAAAGGAGCACAGTTTGGGTTGATGGGTGTTTACCGGAAGAGAATCGAGCGCATTCGCCGGGGAGAATACGATCCGAATGTCCCTCGGCACGTGAGTTGGCCTGAGTACCTCGGCAAGAGTCCCGACGTCCAGGACTTATCCTGACTGCAAAGCGTGCAGACGGCAGACCTGCACGAATCTCATTGATGAGTCATCTTTCATCCTGATAGCACTCCTTCATTCGCCATGACCATGCCCTCCATCACTGTGATCATTCCGGTCCGCAACGGAAAGACCCATCTCCGAGAGACGATCGAGTGCGTCGCCGCGCAAGAGTATTCATCGGTGGAGATCGTCGTTGTGGATGACAGGTCAACCGACGGGTCAGGAGACCTTGCGCGAAGCATCGAAGTGTGCCGTGTGCTGGAGGCGCCGGCAATTGGTCCGGCCGGAGCTAGGAACCTGGCGATTCGGGAGTCCCATTCCGATATGCTGATGTTTCTTGACGCCGATGACTTACTGGGCCCAGGCGCGTTTCATTCGGCGGTGGAGGCGCTGCTCGGCCAGCCCGACGCCGGCTTTGCGCAGGGCTATGTTCAGAACTTCAAGGTTCGGCCGAACGGCACTCTGAACATTTTCACAAGGCCTTACCGCTATATCAACATTGGTTCTGGGATTTGGAGACGCGCGGTTTTTGAAAAGCTCGGTTTGTTCGATGAATCGCTGCGCTATTGTGAAGACCTGGACTTCTTCATGAGATGCTGGGAGCGGGATATTCCGAAGGTCTTGATAGATAAGCTGGTTCTCTTGTACCGGCGGCATCCGGGAAACATGACGCGTGGGCTCCAGGGAGCCGACTTCGGAACGGTGCGAGCTTTCAGGAAGCGAATCGAACGGATCGAACGCGGCGAGTACGACCCGAAAAGCCCGCGACGGGTGTCCTGGCCTGAGTACTTTGGCAGGGGCCCGGACGTAATGGATTTGGACTGACAAATGCACGGACTTGTGAGCGTGGTGATTCCGGTTCGCAACGGGGTCAGGTATCTGGGTGAAGCGATCCGAAGCGTTCTGCTGCAAGAGCAGGTTGAAGTTGATGTGATCGTTGTCGACAACGGTTCAACAGATGCCAGCCGCGCGCTCGCAGAGAGCTTTGGCATGCCAGTCAGAGTGATCGAAGAGTTGCGCCCAGGGGCCGCTCACGCGAGGAATGCAGGTGTACGGCTGGCGCGTGGAGAATACCTGGCTTTTCTTGATGCAGACGATGTATGGTCGCCGGGAAAGTTGGAAAGGCAACTGGCAGAATTGGAAGCGAAGCACGACCTGGATATGGTCTTCACCTTCGGCGAGAACTTCCTGAGTCCTGAATTGACCGAGGCACAAGGCCGCGTAGTGAGTTATCTGCCCGGGCCTGGCCCATTCATCATTCCAAGTACGATGCTGGCTCGGCGAGAATCATTTGTCAGGGTTGGTGAGCTTCCCGATCTGCACGAAGGCGAGTTTATTGCCTGGTATGGATTGGCTCTTTCCATGGGATTGCGATCTGAGGTGATTCCAGAAGTGCTCTTTATGCGAAGAGTCCACTTATCCAACTCCACTCGGATTGAGGCACATCGCGCCGACCTGCTCCGGGCGGCCAAAATGGTTCTGGATCGTAAGAAGGAATTGTAGCTATGGCGGCTGTAACTGACTTCCCCATCGGCACATTGATATTGCCCGAACCGGCGAGAACGGAAGCCTGGCGCCACTGGCGGGCAAAGTTGAATCTTGATCGAATGTCCTATGAGTGCCTGCAAACGCTTCCGGCCCTGGCCCCGTGTCTTCCTCAGTTGCTTGAAGACGACAACGAAGCGGCGCGCATCAACGGAATTGTGAAGATGGCATGGAGCCGTAACCAGGTACGTCTCCACAAGGCCGCTGAGTTGCATCAGACGCTCCTGAAGAAATCGGGGATACCGGTTCTGATCACCGGACCCTTGGCCTGGTCGCTGTTGGCACGCGAGGAGGGCTGCATCCGCACGATTCCAGACCTCACCATGCTGATTCCTCGCCATCATTTATTCAAGGCCGTCGCCGCTTTGACTGGGCAAGGCTGGGAGTTGCGCAGCCCGCACCCTGACGCCGATACGCTCGACTGGTCCTCAAACCTTGCACTCACGAAAGATGACGTGACTCTACACCTTCACTGGCGGCTGTTTCCGACTTCGGCCAAAGAGGCAATCGAGTTTGAAGATGCGTTGATGCAACGGTCAAGGCCGGTGGCATGGAATGGCTACGAGTTTCAAACTTTGTCGCCTGAAGCCGATTTGCTGCACCGTCTCACCGATCGGCCGCACTGGGATCCGGTGCCTTGGCAGGCAGACGTGCTCATGTTGACATTTGCCGACGTAGAGTGGCCTCGCCTTGCCAGACTTGCAGCTCGTTTCGCATCTTTCTTTGAACCCGTAGTTCCGCTGGGGCGATTAATGGAGTTGCGCCGTGATTGGGATTTGCCCATTCCAGAAATGGACTCAGCAAGCAGTCAGTGGAATTCGAGCGCGATAGCGCCGGATGATAATCGCTGGAGATTTGACAAGCTTCGCACGTGGGGGAGGTCTCTTTGGAAAGCGTGATCGATGCCAAGGGCCCTGCCCTCACGAGCCAGTTGGCTGAGTATTGGGAGTACCGCGGCCTGCTCTGGCACTTGGTCGTGAGAGAGCTGAAAGTACGGTACCGTCAGACAACTCTTGGCATTGTCTGGTCGATCGCGCAACCGCTGCTTCCCGCGCTGATTCTTGGCGCAGTCTTCTCCCGCACTCTCAGCGGCGGCAAGGGCTATAGCGTGCCTTACGCTCTCTTCCTGCTGTCGGGACTGGTGCCGTGGAGTTTTCTTTCCAGTGCCGTTAACGCGGCTAGCGGAGCTTTCGTTTCGAATGGCTACATTCTTACAAAGGTTTACTTCCCGCGGGCCGTTTTGCCCGCCGCCTCAGTGCTCGCCGCCTGCGTCGAATTCATTGCCGGATGCGTGATCCTTGGTGGTTGGGCAATGGTTGCCGGCTATCCAATCCGCCTTAGCTGGTTGGGTCTGCCGGCGTTCTTCGTTTGCACCGCGCTTCTGGCTTTCCTCATCTCGATTGGAATAGCGTCTCTGAACGTGCTCTACCGCGACATCCGTCACGCTCTCCCATTCCTGTTGCAGGTCTGGATGTACGCAACGCCGATTCTCTATTCTCCCCAGTTGGTGCCGGAGAAGTGGCGCTGGCTGCTCGGCCTGAATCCGATGACCGGCATCGTGCTCGGGTTTCGCAGTGTGCTTTTTGGAATGCCGTTCGACGTTCGTTTGGCGGCTGCGTCAGCGTGTGCCGGAGGGTTGGCGGCTATCGCTGGAATCGTCATATTCCAGCGACTTCAGCACGAATTAGCGGAGTCAGTATGACACTGATGTCCGTCGCAGGTTTGACCAAGCGCTATCCGCTTATGACACGGAGCGGAGAGAAAGGCGCATTTCTCGCTCTCGATGACGTGAGCTTTGAGCTTGCCGCAGGCGAGGTGCTCGGAATCCTGGGCAGCAATGGCGCGGGAAAATCGACTCTGCTCAAGATCCTGTCACGCGTGATCCGGCCGACCTCCGGCCGCGCCGTGCTGCGAGGGCGCGTGGGCAGCCTGCTCGAAGTTGGAGTGGGATTTCATCCCGATCTGACGGGGCGGGAGAATGTATTTCTGAGTGCGGCAATCCTGGGCCTCAAAGACAGTGAGATTCGACGGTGCTTCGACGAAATCGTCGATTTTTCAGGTGTGGGAGCCTTCCTTGACGCGCCGGTGCGCGTTTACTCCAGCGGTATGTACATGCGGTTGGCTTTTGCCGTAGCTGCGCATCTCCAGCCCGACATTCTGCTGGTGGACGAAGTCCTGGCCGTGGGCGATGCGGAGTTCCAGAAAAAGTGCCTTGAACGGCTGAGGAAGCTGGGGCGCGATGGACAAGGCGTCGTCTTCGTCTCGCACAACACGGTGGCCATCGCCCGCCTGTGCAGCCGCGCCATCCTGCTCGATCATGGCAAGCTTGTCAGCCAGGGCGCGGTGGGCGACGTGATGGCAAGCTATCTTCTCGGCAATACAACCTGCGCCGGCGAACGCGTCTGGGATTCCCGCGCCGATGCGCCAGGCGACGATGTCGCGCGTCTTATTTGCATCCGCGTGCGCGACAGATCGGGAGAGACTCGAACCAATATCGCCGTTGACGAACCTCTCGACATTGACATGGAGTTCGAGGTCTTTGCCGGGGACGTCATCCTGTTTCCTTCTGTCACCATCAGCAACGAATGGGGGACCACCGTGCTCTGGTCCACAGACTCGGGCACGCCGAGCCATGGACGGCCACGCCAGCCTGGCTTTTATCTCGCAAGCGTGCGCGTCCCTGGGGATCTGCTGGCCGAAGGAACCATGACCATCACGGCAGCAATGACGTCGCTGGCGCCGAAGCGAGACCATTTCAATGCCCCCGATGCGGTGCGATTCCTGGTGACAGAAGGCGCGGACGGATCGACGGCGCGCGGCGTCTACACCGACTACATCAACGCCGTTGTCCGGCCCAAACTTGACTGGTCAGTGCGCTACGACCCTTCCGGCCCGATTTCCGATCGAACGATATGAGTCTGCCCAACCTTTTGTTCATCACGCCCTCCATGCCCAGCCCGCTCGGCACTGGTTCGATGTTGCGAGCCGCGATGACGCTCGAAGCCCTGAGGAAGCGCTTTCGAGTGCACGTGCTGAACTTCAACAATTGGTCATGGGGTTCAGGAAGACCTTCATTCCTGCTCAACCGCGCGGCCTCATATGCTGAATTGCCAAATGTACAAGGAGATGTCGATACCTCGACTCTGTTGGATAGATTTTTCCCGGGCGTCGATTTTGTCGCCATTCATACCTTCAAGCTCGTGATGGCGCGAGTGGCCGTGGGCGTCTTGGCAAGCATGAAAGGCGCACATCCTTACCTGGTACTGGATCTCGACGACGATGAGTGCACCCGCGGCGCGCGCGTGTTGGACCGTATGGAGCAGGATAGCGACGTGGAGGCGGTGAAGAACGGGAGAGCACACGAGGTGCATTTGCGGATGCTGGAGAAGATGATGGCGCCCAGGTTCAATGCCATCTGCCTGGCCGGCATCGACGATTGTTCCGTGGTTCAGGCTCGATATCCACGCATCGCCGTACACCATCTGCCAAATGCGATAGACATTCCGGATAACTCAGAGGTTCGCGCAGTCCATTTCGAGCGAACCCCTGAGGCTAACATTCTCTTTGTGGGCGCCCTCTACTATGCCCCAAACGCCGATGGCATTTGTTACTTCGTCGAGCAAGTTCTGCCCATCGTCCAGGAGATGACAAATGGTTCTGTAACTCTTCGCGTGGTAGGAGCTGACCCGCCGCGCCGGGTGACACAGCTTGCCCAGAATCCTTCGGTGACGATTCATCCAAATGTGCCGGCTGTGGCTCCGTTCTACGAGAAGGCGAATCTCTGCATTGTTCCGCTCCGCGTGGGAAGCGGTACTCGCATCAAGATCCTTGAAGCTTTCAGTTACCGTCGCCCGGTGGTTTCTACTCACCTTGGCGCGGAGGGGTTGGCCGTGAAGGACGGGGAGCAGTTGCTCCTTGCGGATGAACCGGAGGCCATGGCGAGAGCATGTGCGACATTGATGACGGATCATGCGATGCGCGATCGGATGGTCGGCTCCGCCTATGAATGGGTTTTCCGGAATCATACTGTCGCGAATGTCGAGGCAGCTCTGGATTCGATCTATCGTCCGGTCCTGAACTAGCCACGTCCATCGCGCAACGTGGATTGAGGGTTCTGTGCCATGAGCAAATTGGGGAGTCCGCGGCCGGTAGAGGATTTGAACGCAGCCGAAATCCCTGTGCGTGTGGTTTTTGGCGACTGCCCCAATTGGGAGAAGTTGATTCGTCCGCACCTGGGCGCGCGATATGCGGCAAGCTTTCTTGACTTATCGCGAGCCCGTTTGTCTGAGTTTGACGCGGTTATTCCTCTGCAACTCAGCCACTACGGGCCATTGAAGCGTCATCCACGGTTGTGGGGAACGAAATTCCTTCATCCGTCTACGCAGGTTGTGTCCCTCTGCGACGACAAGCTGAACCTTTCCCAGTTTCTAGCGGCTGAGGGATTTGGAGAGTTCGTTCCGCGCCTGAGATCTGCCGGTGCGCCGTATCCCTATGTATGGAAGAAGCGGCGCGGCTGGTGGGGCATGCATTGTCGCATCGTGAATGGGCCTCAAGACGAAAGCGACCTCAACCCGAACGACGACGACTGGTTCTCGCAGGAACTCGTGCCGGGCGAGGTTGAATTCGCCACGCACATTTTGCGTGTTCGGGGTCAAATTCGGTATGTATCCACATACGTTCACAAAATGGCCGCGGGCGCTCTCGTCAACGGGGTCAATGATTCGCCTTTGCACTCCGGGTTCATGCGCAGTTGCATCTTTCTTGATTTGTTTTCAGAGATGCTCTCCCGGCTCGAATTCGAAGGCACTGCCTGCATCGACTACAAGGTAGTCGACGGGAGGCCAGTCATTTTTGAAATCAACCCGCGGTTTGGTGGTTCGCTCTGTTCCGATATCACGGCTTACCTCGACGCATATGTTGGCTCGCTCGCACCCCGCTCGCCAAAGCCGGGCTTCAAATCTGCGCTCTTGCGGCTCGCACGCCGTTTCTCTATCAGTTACTGATCGATTCAACGGAGCGGATTCTCCCTCGACGAATCATTGTCTAGAAGTTTTGTGATCTGTAGAATCGCGTAGACGAGCGAGGGCTTAGCGAAACCAAATAGGAAGGAATTGCGGATCTTGATGGCAATCGTAAGGGTTGGAGCGTGGCTATGACCGGAACCGCGCTGCGGCACGCGGCGGTGTTGTGTGCGCTGCTGCTCTATGCCGCGGCGCGCCCAGAGCCGGGCACTCGACCGCCGGTCGTTCAGCGCAAGGTAGAGGGGAGCGTAGCTGTGTTTCGGCGCGCCGCGACCCTGACTCGAGGCATGAACACCTCGAGCTGGTTTGGAGGCTCGATCGATTATTCACTCAAGCACACTTCGACATACGTCACCATTACCGACCTGCGAGTTATGCGTGCCATGGGAATCAATTACGTCCGATTCCCGTTTGACCCGGCACTGCTTATGCAGGACGGCTCTGTTTCCCCCGGAAACGAACAGATGTGGAAGCGCCTTGACGGCGCACTCGATATGGTCCAAAGTGCGGGACTCGCCATCGACTTCGTTGTGTTCCCAACTGACAGTTACAAGGATCAACTCGGGACACAGGAAGGCGTCAAACAGTTCATCCTCCTATGGCAGGCCTTGTCTAAACATTTCGCAGGACGCAATCCGGATCGTTTTTTCTTCGAACTTATCAATGAACCGAAGGTGCAGGATCGGTACAGATGGATCGGGATTCAGGATCAGGTGGTAAGGGCTATTCGTCAAATCGACCAGCAACACACCATCCTTGCGTCCGGCGCCAATTGGGATGGCCTGGAAGACTTGCTTGATACGGAAGCATTGCCCGATCCGAATATCATCTATACCTTTCATTTCTATGACCCGTATCCGTTCACTCATCAGGGAGCAACCTGGGCGGAGTCAGATTTTCCTTATTACAAGAACATTCCCTACCCTGCCACTCCGGAGTTGATCGCGCAAAGACTTAAATCCATATCTGGCGATAAGGCGCGCTACAGGCTCTACCTTTACGGCGCAGGTGGCTGGAATCGGACAGGAATCAGCCAGCGCCTCGCCTTTGCCGCCGATTGGGGCCGCGAACGCCATGTTCCCGTGCTATGCAACGAATTTGGTGCCTATCGAGACACGACCCCTGCAGATTCACGGGCGCGCTATCTGGAGGATGTGCGCACCGGCCTGGAGAAACAGGGAATCGGTTGGGCGATGTGGGATTGGAGCGGTAACTTCGGGCTCGTCACCCGAAAGGACGGCGAAATCGTGCCGGATTCCGCTATAGCGCGAGCGTTGGGACTGAGGACGGCTCAGTAAAAGCAAAGGGAGTCCAGAAAGTTTGTAGCCTCCACAGGAACAGGATTGTGTCCGCCAGATTCCACAACTGCTCTCAAGGACTCTCATGCCACGCAACACGCAACCGGAGCGCTATGCCGAACCCGCCGCAACGCTGCGCTTTGATGGAATAGACGTCCTGCGGGGATTTTCCATCATCTCCGTGGTGCTGCTCCACGGACAGCTCCGCATGCTCTTCAACAATTCTATTTCCATCGAAAACCTGGTCCCTCACTGGCTCTTCCTCGTTCTTTTTGACAATGGCGGCAACGGTGTCACGGCATTCTTTTCGATATCAGGGTTTCTCATAACGATCAGTTCGCTTCGCCGCTTCGGCTCGCTCGCTAGAATGCGTCCCCCTGCTTTTTACCGCATTCGCTTTGCGAGGATAGCCCCGCTATTGCTTCTCTTACTGGCCGTGTTGAGTTTATTGCACCTGATTCACGTTCCGGGGTTTCGTATTCCCAGCACCTGCGCAACTCTCCCGCGGGCGCTCGTTGCCGCACTTACATTCCACTTGAACTGGCTGGAGGCGGTGCATGGATATTTGCCTGCTAACTGGGATGTACTCTGGTCGCTTTCAATCGAAGAGATGTTTTATCTGTTCTTCCCGCTCGCTTGCACTCTGTTGCTGCGCTGGCGGCGCGGAATGCCGGTCTTTGCTTTGCTTCTTCTCGGCCTTTTCGCCATGGGGCCGTTCGCGCGCGCTGCCTGGACGGCAAACCCAATCTGGCAGAGCGACTCTTATCTGGGCGGAATGAGCAGCATTGCCCTCGGATGCCTTACGGCACTGGTCACAGATCGATTGCAGCGGACAAACCGGATTCACCGCGATTCATATTTTCTATCGATACTGCAGATTGTCGCTGTTCTGATCATGCTTCCAATCATCCTGAGGCCGGCTTGGAATGGGGCGAGCCTGCTGGGCCGCAGCGGCGCTGAAGACTCGGTACTTGCGCTGGGGACCTGTCTGTTTATTTTGGCGACCGTTCTTCGTGGGCGCAGAGGCCGTGTGTGGAGCAAGCCGATACGCTGGTTCGGCAGGCGAAGCTACGAGGTGTACCTTACGCATCAGTTTATCGTTGTGTGGATGACCGCACTCTATGTAAGGGTTGAGCGTGGTTCGCCGCTGGTTTGGATTGGCGCTGAGGTCCTGCTGTGCGTCCCGCTCGGCGCGTGCGTCGCGCGCTGGTACTCCGAGCCAATGAACCGAATGCTGCGTGGAGCTGCTCCACCGCCTGAAGCTTGAATCCCGTCCGGCCCCTGCGTTTGCACTCTCTTGCTATTCCTCTTAAATATCAATCCTTCCAGCGGACGTAGCGCTGCAAAAGTAGGTCCTTCCACGAATGGCTCGATTTTGAGGAGGTTTGAATGTTCTGCTGTAGAGCGCGAACTATCTGATTGTGTTGAGGGGTATCCTTGCGCAGGAACTCCACGTTATAAAGCCCCCGGCAGCCTGATTCGCCAACGTATTCGTACTCGCTCGACTCCTTGAGGAATTCAATCTCAATCGACTTGTTTGGGTATGTGCCGAGGCTCCAGAAGTCTTTGAGGCCAGGCTCAGTGCTCTCGACGAGAATGAGGTCTGGATGGATCTCATTCAAGAAAGACAGAGTGAGCTTGTCTGGACCAATCCGATACGTGCCAAGCCCGAAGAAATCATAAGCAAGCCAGTCGGAGTAATAAGGAATTGCGCCCGCGTTCGGAGTGAGAACAGTGTGGTTCATTGCAAACGGAGTCAACCGTTGGGCCAGATCGATATCCGCCTGCGTGCGAAAGGGAAAGTAGTTGAGCGCGGTCATCAGGTATGGAATGTTGATGGAAAAAAGAAAGATTGCCGCGACGATCGAAGCTACTCGCGCCAGGGAAACTAGGTCTTCCGCGATGAAAAAGAACAGGAGAAACGGACAGGCTACCTGGAAGTAGAATCGGTCGGCGTAGTTCATCTGCATGTCGTGCGGCGCGTAAAGCAACAAGAGCAGGAGGAATCCGCATGAAGCAAAGATGCGCGTGTAGTGCTTGCGAGCCAAAAGCCCAATCAGGAGCAACACCAGAAAATATCCCTTGGATTCATTCAGGTTATTCAAGAGGTTTGTGCGCGTGCGGCTCCAGTCGGTGTGCGCAAGCTTGAGGTAATAGGGATTGGGCAGCAGATGGTGGAAGTAGTGCCAGCGTGCAAGAAAGTAGATGACGCCGAGCGACAGGGCGACCGCAAACAGCCAGAACTTCCGGCCAGGGCCCCGGCGAATCCAGAAGAGGCCAACCCCGACGCAGGCAAAGAGGATGCCCTCCGGCCGCGTGAGCGGAAGCAGCAGGAACAGCGCGTAGACACGCCACGGGGATGTGCTGGGCGCCCGGTGGACGCAAATCGCCATTTCGAGCAACAGAAAGATATAGAGCGGAGTTTCAAGCCCTGCATATGCATGCAGCCAGAACCATGGATTGACCGCGACGCTGATTACGCCCAGGAGGAATCCAAATTGGCTTGAGGCGGCCGTGCGCAGGCGATAGAGGATGGCCCCGATGCAGGCCAACCCAATCAACTTGAAGAAAAGCGATGGAGAGATGTGGAGGAGCGCTGGAACAATGGAGAGCACTGCGTAGACAAGGCTGGTATAGGCTTCCTCGTGGATGCCGAAAGCGTTCCAATTCCACACATGGTGTTCGATCAGATTCTTGCCGTACCGGAAGCTGATGAATGCGTCGTCAACGGTGAATTGAAGATAGATGACAGTCCAGAATGCCGCTGCAAGCATTGCAAGAACGAAAATGCCCTTGCGCCTTGTTTGGAGCCAATGTGCGAGGGCTGAATCCGGATCAACGTGGGAAGAAGGAGTCTGGTTGATTATCGTCATGTGTCGAGGGGTCGATCTGGTGAGTTGACTGGAAACGCGAAACGATCAACTGCGTGCTTATGATCTCAAGGTTAACCTCCAGAGCCAGGAAATCGTGATTCAGGGTCGATCGTTCGCTGCGCAAAGTTGCTGGCCGCACTATTCGGTGCGCTTTCCGGGGCCCACAAGTGCGCGGCCTGGGAATACATCCGGCACGAGCCTGCCTTGGTCGACGAGCAACGTTCCCGCGACCAGCAAATAGTGCACGCCCGTGCTCGGCTCCATGGGCTTCTCGAAGGTCGAGTTGTCGATGATGGTTGCAGGATCGAAGACGACAATGTCCGCGTCAGCGCCTTCCTGCAAGCGGCCTTTTTCTCTTGCCGCCGGCGTTGAACGTTCCAGCATCTCCGCCGGCATCAGGCTCATTTTGCGTAGCGCATCCATGAGCGTGATCGTTCCCTTTCCGCGTACGTATTGAGCCAGCACACGCGAGTACGTTCCTGCGTTACGGGGATGTCCTGCGAGGCCATCACTGGCAATCATCACCAGGGGGCTCGGAATCACCTTGTCGAGCACCTCCTGCGGATAGCCGAATACAAGCACGAAGCGTGTCTCGCTGGAATTATGCAATGCATCAAAGCGTTCTTTAGTGAGGTGTTCTCCGGTGTCGGGAAGCACGAGGTTGCCATAGTCGATTCCCTTCCTCTCCCGCCAGCCGGGGTTGAAGACTGCTGAGTTGATGGCGGTCATGCCGGCGGTGTACGGATACGCCTCGGTGGTGACGTCGAGGCCGCGGGCGCGCGCGCCTTCGATCATCGAGAGGCATTCCAGCGAGTCGCGCGAGCAACTGCTGTTCAGATGCACAATGTGTAACGATGCGCCGGTAATGGCGGCTGCGGCGATGACTTCACTGACAGACTCAATGGAGGAGCCGGGCTCGACGCGCCCGGAGCTGCGCACATGTGTGTAGACCGGCAGCCTCCGTTCAGCGGCGAGGCGAAAGGTGTCGATCACTTCCGACCTGGATGCGCCGGGCGTGTACTCGATGCCCATCCCGATGGCCAGGCCGCCAGCGTCCAGTTCCTCACGCAGGCGTTCCAGGATTTTGTTAATTTGTTCGGGCGTGGCGGGTTGCTGTGTTGCGGGTCCGCTCTTTGGCAGAATCTCTGTCACCGGCAGCGGGGCGCCGAATACGAGCGATCGCGCCGCCACGTGGCTCGCCGAGGTGCCGTAGTGAATCAGCGAGCGGCCTTGTTTAGCTTTCAGGAACTCTGCGACGTCAGGCGCGCCGATCTCCAGTTCGAGCGCGGTAGTAACACCATCAAGTGCCTTGACGCGCTGGCTTGCGAGGTCCTGACTGTGCTGATGCAGGTCGATGAACCCAGGAGCGACCACCAAACCGCTGGCATCAATCACACGGCGGGCGCTCAACGACTCGGACGAGATGCGGACAATCTTTCCGTCGCGGATTCCGACGTTTCGCGTGGCATCCATGCCAGTCTCAGGATCCATGACACGTCCGCCTTCAAGTACGAGGTCGTACTGCTGGGCGTGGAGAACGGCGCTTGAGAACGTCAGGAGAAGGGAAGAGAGAATGAACTTGCGCATGGCTGCTCCGTTGGAAACGACGATGATAGCAGGAGGGAGCATTTTCTGAATCCACAGGCCGGTCGCGCGCGGATGGCCGACCACCCGGGTGTTGCTACTCAGGCAAAGAATAGGAATAAGCCGGTCCTGGCTGGAAAGACTCGCAGCGAGCCTTTATTGGAAATCGAAGACGGGATGGTAACGCAAAGTGGAGATGCATCGCGGACATTTTCTAAAAGGCATGGATGGCAAAGATGGACTCAATAGGCATTTTTGCCTTTGAGCATGCAAAACACGGTGCTCAGAATGATCCTAAGGTCAAAAATCAGCCCCCAGTTTTGCAGGTAGTAGAGGTCATACAAGAGTCGCGTACGAATACACGTGTCGCCGCGTAGCCCGTTCACCTGCGCCCATCCGGTAATTCCAACTCTCAGTTGGTGCCTGCGGTGATATTCATCAATTTGCCGTCTGAAGCTGCTCACAAAGGAGGGCCGCTCGGGGCGCGGACCGACAACGCTCATATCCCCTTTGAGCACATTGAAGAACTGCGGCAATTCGTCAAGAGAATACTTGCGAAGGAATTGGCCAACTGGAGTGCGGCGCGGATCGTTTGCAGACGTCCACAGTGTGTCGCTGTCCAGGACGGGAGCTGTGCGCATGGTGCGAAACTTGTACATTCGAAACACACGTCCGTTCCATCCGACTCGATCCTGGACAAAGAAGATTGTTCCACTGGAACTCACTTTTATCGCCAACGCGATGAGGAGAAAAAGAGGCAGGCCGGCGGTGATCACCACTATAGAAAACGCAATGTCAAATGCCCTTTTTAAGAATCGGTAGTTCACCGCCTTCGTCGGTTCGGCGCCCGTATTCAATATGTAAAGGCACCCGGCACTGGAAGCGGGATCGCGCAGGCGCTGGCTGCCTGGAAGGCCGATAAAAAATCGGACCGGCGTGTCCAATCCACCGCAGGATTCAATCTCCCGCGAGAGGTTGGACACAACATCAGGTGTAGCGGAGATGAGTACGCCATCCACTCGTTCCCGGCGAATTGCACTTACCAGGTTCTTGGTGGAGAGCGGGCCAACTGCCAGATTGGACGCATCGATATCCTCCAGGACAATTGCGCCGGAGATGCAATGGCTCGAAGCCTCCCTCCGCACGTATTCCCACGAAGCGACATCGTCACATCCACGTGCGACTGCCAATAGCAGACGGGTTGGCGACCGGTGCGCGCCCTCAATGGCACGGAACCCGTGCTTGATGGCAATGGACGCCAGCAGGAACACGGCACAATCGATCAAACAGTTTGCCGCGCTCGGCAGGGGATGTCCAAGTAGCCACAACAGAAGCAGCGCGGCGCCAGCTGCGCTGCAAACCGATTTCAGAATTGCCATCGCACCGGTGTGTTCGCGGTTGGTACCCACGATTTGGCCCGTGTGAAAGCACTCGATTGCGGCGATCCAGGCGAACAGGAAGACCAGAAGAAATTGGAGATGCGCCGAAAATTGGGCGTCGTTCACCCCTGCGATGCGCATCCACAACTGCGTGAGCATTCCCCAAATCGCGGGCAATGCATAAAGGCAAACACGCGGAAGCGCACGCGCCGAAGACTCCGGACCGGTCGAGACAGGCCCTTCCAGACGGCGCACTAATGCCAGTCCTGGAATTACCGGCGCTGATGCTTTGCGAAATGCGGTGGATCGGCTGGACATCGATTCCTTCTTTGTCTACTGCGCGTCAGTTCACAGCATTGGATATGGCGAGCGTGGTAAGGGCCAGGGGCGTAATTAACTGTCCCCAGTCGCGTATGGCGCGCGCCACACCGTTCTCAACCTTTTCCGGGACTACGATCTGGTCACCAGGATGCATAGGCAGATTGTCAAAGCCCGAGTGGAAAACGCCGCGAGCTTCTTGCCGGCTGATGACCGTTCCATCCGCACGGAGCACGAAGGCGTGGCTCTGATTCGAGTTAAGTGCCCCTTTGCCGGCGAGCTGCAAGTAGTCTCCGACTTTTCGCTGCGCGTCGTAGACAAAGGAGGCGGGGTTGTAGACGGCGCCCGAGACTGTAACGGTGTTGGAACGAGCGGGAATAACAATACGATCACCGTCTTCCAACGCCATTTCCGGAAAACCTGCGACACTGTTTGCGTCTGGACTCATTGCGAGTACGACTCTGCCTGTCGCGCGAATCGATCTTAGGCTGGCAAGCAGAGATTGTTGGGCCGCCTCACCGGCTGCAAGTGAGCCTGCATCGGAACCCGATGAGACGGCAGATGCCTTGGAGGCGCGAAGCCCTGCTTCGGCAGTGCGTACCATCTCGTCAATCCCTTTTTGCTGCTCCACCCGCGCTGACTCTCGCGTCAAGCGTGAACCATAGGGGTAGGCTCTCGAGGTCAGTCCCCCGGCAAATTGGACCAGATCTTTGAGCGTCTCTTGCTCCGCAAGTTCGTAAACTCCCGGGTGCGAAACCTCACCCTCAACCTTCACATAACGAGTTTGTGATTGCTCTGGCGCCACAATGTCCTGCTCTGAAAACACGGTCACAATGTCGCCAGGTTGAAGGGCCACGTTGTTTACCGGATCGCCGTCGATAACAGCCTTGCCAAGGTCGAATGGGACTAGTTGCGTCATCAGCGTTGCGGCATCGACGCGCTGAATGAGCGCATACCGCCAGTTGATTGCCGGAACCAGCTTGAGCAATTCGCGCGTCAACTGGTCCGATTGATGGTTTGGGCTGCTGCCCTGGCTCCGCGACTCGTCCGCTTCAGGATCGGTTACGGTTTCAGATCGTCGAAGATTCTGGAAATACTCCGAAATGCTTTCCTCGCGGGCCGGATTGGCGCTCGCGAGTGTGGAACCCGATTGCGATTGCTGCTGCAATTGCGCGCCTGGCTGCGGCTGTTGCATGGCCGCGGCCCCGGCCGGATTCTGATCGCGCGTACGCACTGGATACGCCGTTTGACGGGCGTCGGTGGTGCTGGCGCGGTTGAGCCAATACTCGCGTGGCAGAAGGGCTTTTGCGTTGGGCAGCAGATCGCGCACGTGCATCCCGGGCGCAAATGGAAATCGTCCGGGGTTGGCAACATAGCCGCGTAGCGTGATTGTGTTGTCAAAGCGAGGAACAATGCTGGAGATGTGGATTATGTCGCCGCCCTTGACCGCGAAGGCAAGACCGGCTGCGTCGAGGGGAAATTCAAGCACGGTCCTCGCTTGGTTGTCGACAATGCGCTCGATGGTTGCTCTGCTACCATCTGCCAGCACGTTAAGGCCACCCGCCGTCTCAATCAAGCTGCCGAGAGAGGTGTCGTCTTTGAGTTCATAAATGGCAGGCGTATTCACAGAGCCCGTCACTCCAACCAGCGGCCCTACGGTTGGGACGAACACCACGTCGCCGGATTGCAGTGAAGCATCGTGCGACTTGTCTCCCTTCACCAGCAGGTCATACAAGTCGAATTCTTTCACAACGCTGTCGCCGCGCCGCAACTGGAGGTGACGCAACGAGCCCTGATGGGACGGTCCTCCCGATGCAAACACGGCATTGATCAGGGTGCTCAGAGAGCTGATGGTATAAACTCCGGGAGCCATTGCCTGCCCGACTACAAATACCTGGATGGAGTGAAGACGGCCAATTGAAACCGCCAGGCTGAAGTCTTTGAAGACGCGATCGACGGCCTGCTTGAGATAGTGCTCCAGCTCGCCATAGCGGACTCCAGTGACTACGACCTCGCCCACTTTTGGGATATATATCCGCCCTGAACGATCAACCTCCGTGCGTAATTCCGCATCGATCTGACCCCAGATGTGGATGCGCAACTCATCGCCCGGGCCAATCATATAATCGCTTGGCACCTGCACCTCGTTGACAGGCGCAAAGGTCTCTGGCGGCTGAGAGAACAGGGAGCGGCCGAAGACCACAAGCGGCCGGCCAGCCGAGTCTGCCACCATCTGTTCAAACTCGGTCTGCGGTTGCGGGGGCTGCGCGTGGAGATTTCGTTGCACGCTCCCATCTCTTGAATTTGGATTTGCGGCCCTGTCTTGATCGTCGCGCTTGTCCCGCCCATCGCGCGTCAAATCGGTCGAAGTTTCAATACGGTTGTTCAGCGTCGCGTTCCCTGAAGGATATCTGGCCGCATTTTGGTCCTGTGTGGAGCACGGATCCTCCAAAGAGCTGTTCTGGCTATCTAAACAGTCAGTGGGTTGCCCCTGCGGCTCCTGTGTCTGCGCGCGCAAGGCCGGAGCCGACGTCAACATTAGAAGAAGAATTGCCACTGCGCTTCCCGCGAATCGGCCGGACGGAACCGTCGATTCCTTCATTGTGTAAATGACCCAGAGGCTCGCCGCGCAGAGGGCGAGCATCGTGCTTGACAACAGAATCACCATCCGTTGCGGCGACGAACGCTTGTCTGGGGTGACTGCAATATCGACAACTTGGACGGCTTGACTTTGCCTGGCCTCGTCAAGGCGCGCGATCTCCAGTTGCTTGGCCAGCACAGCAACGACAGCTTCGTTGTACTTCACGTCGCGCAATCGCCTTAGGTATTCAGATCCCGCTTCGGGGATTCTATCTTTGGGAACAAGGGGGTCGTCTGCCACATCGTGTTTGCTTCCGGTCAATTCGGCGAGTTGCGTCTGTAGCCCAGCGACCTCCTGTCGCGCGCGAACCACCGCAGGGTTCTGCTCGGTTGAATAGGAAAGCATTGTGCGCAACTGCACTTCCCGAGTCGCGATCTCATCGCGGATTGCAACAGCGCTTTCAAGATCGGCCTTTGTAGCGCTGGCGGGGTCGAGCATCCCGGTGTGCTGCTGCGTATTTCTAAACTCTTCGTCAGCCCGATTCAGGTCGCCCGTTGCTTCAAGAAGCTGTTGTTCAAAGAACATGCGGCGCTGGCCCGCTTCAGTGATTGCGAGCGAGCCGGTAAACTTCTTGAATTCGTCAACGTAGCCATTCGCAAGTTCGGCAGCGCGTACCGGGTCGCGGTCTTTCGCCGAAATTGCAATGATTCCCGTCTTCAGATTCAGCGTCACCGATGTGGTGCGCTCCAGAGCAAGGCGGGTGTCCGAAAGCCGCTTCTTGTGGTACTCCTGCAACAGTTGGAAGCGCTGAATCACAGCGTCTTCCACGCTTCGGCTTCTTAACATCAGCAGGCAGACCTCGGCCGGATTGTGGAATCCAAGACTGCTCCCGGCAATATTTGCGAGCAGACCCAACTCGCCCGACTGCGCTGCAAATGCGGATGCCAACGAAGACGAAGACCCCGTAGGAAGAACCGTCGTTACCGCTGTGTATCGCACTGGCAACAGAAACGCGAGCGCCAGTCCACAGACCGCTCCCGCCAACGCCACCTTGGCGAGAAAACGCCAGTGTCGCCCGAGAAGAGTCAGCAACTCCAACACCGTCAGCGGCGGACGCGCGTAGCCGCTGGCCGTTGCGCGTGCCCAGCCCGGAGAGCCTTCTGGAATTGGACCGGTAGCACTATTCATTCTTGTAAATCTCCTTGTGGCCACCGGGTGCGCGGAATATCTGCTAATGTCTTCTTCTCCGCACTGGTGGCGATTCCCATATCAATCTCCGCGAGCGCGCCCATCCCCTTGCCTCGGCCGCAATCGCTGATGTAGACCAGTCTGTTTTTTCCCAGCCACGCAGGGTCGTACGCATTGCAGTCGCCAAACGTCAATTGCTTCTCGCCTTCGCCCGTTGAATCCGAGCGATACAAGCGCCAGGTTCCGTCGTTCCTCCGTTCGCGAACAACGACACTGTTTCCCTCATGGGTTGCAAGTCCTTCCACCGAATCGCCATCTGTGGAGAGTCGTTGCAGGGCCCCATTGCGCATCGCAAAGAGATGCACCCGTCCATTCTCTGCGGCGGAGAGCACGATCCCATTCGAATCGGAGAATTGGACGGCCCAAACGTTCATCTCTGGCGGGCTGATGGGTGCCGGGATGGTTAGCGGCTGCCCATTCTCGTCGAGCTGAACGCCCCACGCCCTGCCCTTCCCTCGATTTTCGCGAAGAAATACCAGGCTGCTGCCATCTGGAGAGAGTGCCGGCGATTCGGCATCGAAAATAGTCGCGATCGGAACCACTGTGGCGCTACCTGGGTCTGCCTCAACCTCAATCAGCCGCGAACGCCCTCCATTCACCGCTTCAATCCAAATGCGGTTGCTGCTCTCTCTCGAAGCGACGGCGAGTTGGTCGTCCTCGATTCCAGAAATCCAAGTATGGTAAAGCGCGCCATTCTCGCCTTCAACGCGAAAACCATCCAGCAGCATTGCAATGGTAAGCAAATGACCGCCAGCTACGTGTGGGCTGAACTGAGCAAAGACTGCGCTTGTGCGATCAATCAGAAACGGGGCGTCACTCAGCGTTCTTGCATGCATGAATGTACTAGTTGACACACCTGCCCATATTAGAGTGAAAGTGCCGATAGCCCAGGCTAAGCGCGCGCCTGACCATGAAAGGCCGGCCACGGGGACCCTGGCTGTTCCAAATTGGGCAGATCGCAACGCAGTAAGAAGACACGCGAGCAACCCCAGTGTCGCCCAATAAGGAACAAAGTCGACCAGGAGGGCCAGCACGGGATGCTGTGGCATTGCAGCCGGATGCGCGTTGCAAGCCACAAAGTAACAACCGAGCAAGAGCGCCTTGTGCCAGGTTCTCTCGATTGCTTGCACTGCGAATACGGCCACAAGAATCAGCACGACTCGGTGGTATGAAGCCGGCTCGGTCGACAAGGCAAGCAGCAAGCAGACCCAGGTCGCCCATTCCAGGCCCTGGCGTCGTGGATCTCTATTCGTGGGAGCAATCGTAAGCAGCGTAACGAAGAACAGACCGAGTTGCCATAGCGGATAAAGCATTGCATAAAGCAATGGGGAGGGAAGAACGGGATGTGGATTTGTTTCCGGTTGAAACAGGAAAACGCGATGAAACACGCTCGACGCTGACGGAGCAGTCAGGCTGAATGGGTCCATGGCTTCGCCGCGCAGCATCCGGGGGAACTGTTCCAATAGGAATGCACGCATCACGGGCTCCCCAAATATCAGAAAGCACCCCGCGAAGAAGGCGAGCGTTGACACGGCCAGAGCAGTCGCCGATTTCCATTGATGTTTTCGCGCGAAGTAAAACACAAAGAACAACGGATAGATCTTGAGCGATGCCGCTACTGAAAGGGCGAACGCGCAGCTCAACCACTTGCCGCGGACATTGAGCCAGAAGGCAAGCAGCAGGAGTCCTAGCACGACGAGATGCATCTGTCCCAGCAGAAAGTTGTTACGCAGCGGGATGATGGCGAGAAGTGCGATGAGCGCAACTCGGCGAAACCCAAGGCCGGTGAGCCTCTGCAAGCCATAAAGCGATGCAGCAAGAACAGCAAGATTTACTGCCAGCCAGGCTCGCTTCGCCTCGATTGCATCGAGCCAGGTAAACGGGACCAGTGGCAGTGCAGAAAACGGCGTGAGTCCAACAAATCCAACTAACGGGTGCGGTATTGACCAATGATCCTTCACCCGCTGGAGCCAAATCCAGTCGTAGATTCTGTCGAGTGAGTAATGCTCACGCAGCAAGCGCGCCACGATGTAGTAGTTGGGGAAATCGGTGCGCAGCGTGATCCACGCGGGAATCAGCGCCTTGGCCACGAAGAGCGCAAGCAGCGAAATCAGCGCACCGAGCTCAACTAGCAGCAGAAGCCGGCCCACTGGCGCCGCTCTGTTTCCGCTGGAATTCACGACTGGCTCCCACGAAGCTGAGGTACTACCCGCGCATTCTGTCTTGACCGCAGTTGCATTTCCCACAAAATATTCGCAACCGCAAACCCCGCGTCGGTGCTCAGGTGATGCCAAACGCGTCTCACCCGATAGCGCAGATTGGCAGCGCGATAGCGAAACCCATTTGCGATGCCTTGATCCATCCCTTCGCACAACACTGGACGTGCGCCCACTGGCATCAGCCGGCCGGCCAGGTACCGGCGCCACTTACGGTCATCTGAAAAGAAATGCCGCTGCAGAAGAAGGTTTAGCTTATTCCCGGCCATGTCGGTCAGTACCCACCGCCGCGCATAATGGCGAATCCAGAGCCGGATGGGAGAATCGTCAGGCAAGGCGCAGACACCTTCAAGTGCTGTTGGGATGAAACAGGCAAAAAGCTCATTCGTGGTCAGCAATACCAGCGCCGCTGCCCTGGCTGTGTTGGGATCTTCCAGAAGCATCATGCGTACGCGCTGCCAAAGCGCTTCATTGTCGCGATGACGATCGATGAACCTTGCAATCTCGTACAGCCAAAGCGGGCGCACCCACGACCCCAGGAAATGCCTGAACACATGCAGCACCTGATAAAAAAACGCTTCGGCCAGTGGAAGCCGCAAAAATGAAATCGAGCCGAGCGTGTGCATTTCGGCGTGCTCAAATACGTCCACAGGGCAGTTGAGCCGAAATTCTTCCGCTCCCCCTTCCCAGAACCTGGAATGCAGTTCGATTGCCCCGCCCTGCTGCTGCTGGTAGAGATACGCGTCCTGCGAAAGCGCCTTTGCAACTGGAATTCGCAGTCTGCGTTCACCGTCTTCGGCAACAGCCGTGACCTCATAACCGGTATCCTCAAGCGCTGCCTGTGCTCGGATTGTGTCCGCCGGCGCAACGATCAAGTCAATATCAATTTGATGGCGCTGCCAGGGCTCCTCAAGAAACTCCGGGAAAAGGCTGAATCCCTTGACACAAACAAATTGAACGCCCGCCTGCTGTAGCGCCCGTGCAGCGTGGCCAAACGTCTCCTGCATTCCCTGCATTCTGATCTCATTGTCCCTGCGCCGTTTTTCAAGAGTCTTGATCGTCGCCGAGGGGAGACGGCTCCAATCGCCACTCGTCAGCATTCGCGCGTAAAGAGGGAGGGTGAGCCCGGTGCGGTCCAGCACTCCAATATGCCTCATCCACTCGAGATGCGAGAAGCTGAATAGATCGCGCTCAACACGAGTTCCCGGGTTTGCGAAGCCCGGGTCGCAGCGAAGCGTGTGGAGCGCGGCTACAGCCGTTTCAAGGAATCTGTTACTCATGGGTTGACCTCGCATTCCGTGGAGCGATTAGTTTGAGTTGTGTTCTCGGCGACAAAGCGCTGAATCGTTTTCAGATAGATCGCGAGCTGCTGAACCTGGTGGCAATCATCGCCGGTGACCATCGCGAAACCGACGCCGTTTAAGGAGGGCGGCGTGTGAGCGAACCATGATCCGTCGGCCAACCGGACTGAGCAACTGGGCCCGAAACAGTGGGTCTCAACCTGTTCTCCCTCCGAATCGATTGGCGGCGCCAGGGAGCCATTACGAACCTCAACGGAGATTTCCCACTCCGCGACGCCGGATTCTGAAGGAGGGTGGGTGGGCAATTTGACGCTGCGGATTGCTTTGCCGATCAACCAGGAATCTGTCTTGATGCGGACTGCCCTGTCCCCCAGCACAACGTGAAAGTGGGAGGACAGCGGAACTCTCCTGTGCAGCATGTCGGTTGCCGCGAACTGGGCTTGAGATGTCGCAGCATTTCTCGGTTCAATCACAGACGAGCTCCGTGAGAATTGGGTCGAGTTGAGCAGCAACTTCAGCTGGGTGGCCGCAGAAGCGAGCATTCAAAGACGGGATTGCGCAGAGGCTCTCCATCAGCGATAAACAAGCGTAATTGCCCCCATTCGCCTCTGCGGGTTGCTCCTCAAGATCTCGCAGTAAGGCCGTCCGCGTCTGCTCAGGGTCACAACGCCTGACTTGGCAGCGGGGCCCGAGGCATGGCCGGGAATCGCGTTCGAGAAGAACGATCGCCTTCGGTTCGGCCTCGATGGCGCGGTCGACTCCAAACACATTCCAGGGTTCCACTTCGAACGACAACTCACCATTCAAGGCCGGCGCAAGGGAAAGACGTGAAAGCTCGGGGAAGTAGCGCGCGGCATCCGGCATCAGCTTAATCGAAGTCCGCATGCCCCATGTGCGCAGCCCCGTTTCGGTCCTGGTCACGAAAGTCCACTCGTCTGAGAGCAGGCTCCATCCGCGCCTGGCAAGAGCCAGTGTCAGCGTCGACTTGCCAACACCCGAAGCAGCGCTCAACAAAACAGCTTTGCCATTGCGAATGACGCAGCCTGCGTGCAAGCAAGCCAGACCTAATGATGGCGCGAGAACGCCCGCAATGACCGCCAGTACCGCGCGCCGAAAAAACTCCGCATCGGCAATCAGCTCATCCGACAAAACAGCCGACACCGCCCTCGCCTTTAAATCGAACCAAACTGAGCCGTCGTTTCCGTAATCTGCGTGAACATATTCTCTTCTGCCGCGGAAGATGGGGAACTCGCGGCCGGTGCGAGAGGCCTTTTTCCGCTTGCTTACGCGCATCGAAAGAGACGCGTGCGAACAATGGCGTGATTGCGCGCCGTGCGACGGGAAGAAATCGGTAGTGATCTCCCGAAGCCTCACCGAATCCGTGTGCAGAGTCAACTGACAGCCAGCCATGACGAGGGGAATCGGGTGCATTCTTCCTTCGGTGAATTGACCCGCAACCATGCTCATTTCCGTCTCCGTGTGGATTCAGCATAGCCCGAATAATTCTTCGAAAAACGCGGGCCAATCCGAAATGACAAAGGGATGACAACCCTGTGACAAGCACGGAAAAAATCGAAAGCATAATCGAATCGAGCGAAGAGAGACTCCTGTGCAAACGATGCAAAACAGGCATTCATCGGTTCCCATGCTTCGTCCGGCTGACGTGTTGTTTACGCATGCCTACCACCTCGCGCACGACCCCAAACAGCTCAAGCGCGGCAGGCCTTATCCTCCTCTTGGAACGCTCTACGCGGCGGCCATGGCGCGCAGTAAGGGGTTCCGTGTTGCCGTCTTCGACAGCATGTTGGAAGACCCAGAGACGGGATTTGCACGCGCGCTTGAGATTCACAAGCCGCGCGTCGTGATCCTGTACGAAGACAGCTTCAACTTTCTTTCCAAGATGTGCCTGCTTCGATCGCGTGAACTGAGCTGGAAGATGTGTTCAGTGGCAAAGGCCGCCGGGGCCTTGGTGATGGCTCACGGTTCCGACGCGGCGGACCACACCGAGGATTATCTCGACCATGGCTTTAGCGCCGTGTTGCTGGGCGAAGGGGAGCAGACTGCGTGCGAGGTGCTTGATGCAGTCTTACGACGCGGACAATCGGCACACTCGAACATTCCAGGAATGGTATGGCGCGACAAGGTGTCAGGTCGCGTGATAAAGACCTCGCCGCGCCCGGTCGAGCGCGATCTTTCCCGCATTCCCTTCCCCGCTCGGGATCTTGCGCCCATCGCCGCTTATGCTGAGGTCTGGCGGCAAAGCAGCGGTTACGTATCCACCAACGTTGTCGCGAGCCGCGGGTGCCCATTTCGCTGCAACTGGTGCGCGAAGCCCATATTTGGCAATAAGTATTCATTGCGTCCTGCCGAGTCGGTGGTGGCTGAGATCGCTGAGTTGAAAAGCTCTTATGGCATCGACCACATCTGGTTCGCGGATGACATTTTTGCCTTGAATGGCCAGTGGACGCGCGACTTCGCCGATGCGATGGTGCGCGATGACGTGGTAATCCCTTTCAAAATTCAGAGCAGGGCCGACCTTATGAGCCCCGATACAGTAACCAGTTTGGCGCGGGCTGGATGCAACGAGGTCTGGATGGGCGTTGAGTCGGGATCGCAAAGCGTTTTGAACGCGATGGACAAGGGTCTGCGTGTAGACGCGGTTGCAGGCGCAAGAGAGCTTTTGCGAAAGCATGGGATAAGGGCGTGCTATTTCCTCCAGTTTGGATACCCCGGAGAGGGCTTGAAAGAGATTGAAGCGACGATCGACCTGGTTCGTTCGACCAAACCGGATGACATTGGCGTTTCCGTCTCATATCCATTGCCCAACACCACTTTTTACGACAGGGTGAGTGAGCAGCTTGGCGCCAAGCGCAATTGGATAGACAGCGGAGAGCTCAGTATGATGTTTCGCTCCGCATATAGCACAGAGTTTTATCGCAGTTTGCGCAACGCGTTGCACTTTGAGGTAGAGCAGGAACATCTCTCGCGAGAGCACAGGTCGCCGACGGAATCAATTCGGCTGTGGAGCGAAGTCTATGCACTTGAGGCCGTCTGCAGAACTCCACAGCCCACGAGCCTGCCCATCTATCCGCAGGCTGCGCCGGTGATTCCGCCAGGATGCGAGGTTGCCGATGCGGTCATTGGCTGATGAAAGGATTCCCGGAACGGAGGCGAGCGGATGACCGATCTTTTGCTCACGCATGGCTACTTTCTTGAGGAAGATCCCAAGGAACAGCAGATCATGAAGCCCTATCCGCCATTGGGGATTCTCTATATCTGCTCTCATCTGCGCGCCCGCGGGTTTTCGGTTGAAGTGCATGACAGCACCTTCTCAACGCAGGAGGCCTTGTACAAACGCCTGAGAGAACAATCGCCATCTGTATTGGGTGTTTACGCCAATCTGATGACGCGTCCCAAAGTTGTGAAGATACTGGCGGAGGCAAAACAGAACGGATGGAGAACCATTGTTGGCGGGCCTGAACCAGGCGCGTACGTCGATGAGTATTTGCATGCCGGTGCAGAAGTTGTGGTCCTGGGTGAGGGCGAGGTTACGGTTGAAGAACTGCTGCCTCTTCTGCTGGCTGGCAAATCCGCCCCCCTCGACGATGTGCGCGGCATTGCGTTCCTGAACGGTAACGAAGAAATAGTTCGCACGCCGCCGCGGCCGCAGATTCAGGATCTCGACGCGCAACCATGGCCGGCGAGGGAGGCAATCGATACTGCGCGTTACGTTGAAACGTGGCGCACTCATCACGGCATGGGATCAATCTCAATTATTACGGCGCGGGGCTGCCCTTTCCGCTGCGAGTGGTGCAGCCATCAGGTTTACGGCCAGACACATCGACGCCGCAAGCCGCGTCTGGTTGCCGACGAGCTTGAATGGCTCAAGCAGCGATACAAACCAGACATGCTGTGGGTTGCCGACGATGTCTTCACCATCCACCACGGGTGGTTGCAGGAATGGCTTGAACAGGTTCGCTCGCGATCCCTTCATATCCCATTCGAGTGCATCTCGCGCGCCGATCGCCTGACTGACGAAGTGGTTCGCACACTCGCCGAGTTGGGATGCTTTCGTCTTTGGATCGGCTCGGAGAGCGGTTCTCAGCGCATCCTCGACCGCATGCAGCGCGGGGTGACGGTCGAGTCTGTTCAGGCGGCGACGAAGTTATGCCGTAAATACGGCATCAAGAGCGGAATGTTTCTCATGTGGGGCTACGAGGGCGAAGAGTTGGAGGACATTGAGGCCACCATCGCGCATGTACGCGCTTCAAACCCGGATGTCTTTCTTACAACCGTCGCGTATCCGATCAAGGGAACACCTTACTTCAAGCGTGTCGAGGAGCAGGGGCGCATTCGCCAGATTCGACCGTGGGCCGAAAGCTCCGACCGGGAACTGGAGATTATTGGAAGGCGCAGCGGAGATTTCTATCAGATTGCCAATCAGCTTCTCAGGCACGAAGTGGAACTGGTGGGGATGGATGCAGATGCGGATCCATCGTTACAGGCTAAAGCTGAATCCCTGAAGGCGCAGATCGCAAATGAGCGAATGAGCCTGCATACAAGGGCGGCGGGTTCTGAAGGATCTGTATGAGGCTCTGGCCCGCCACGATGGAGACGGAATGATCATTCTCTACTATCCAAAGCTCTGCAAGCCGAAAAACCGCAGGTTTCCGCTGTCGGTTCTAGCCCTTGCCGCTGTGCTTGAAGGGCGCGAGGACTATCAAATCGTAGATGGCAACCTCGAGCCAGACCCCGATGCCGTCATTCGTGCTCTTTGCCGCAGCCACCGGGTTGAGTTGCTCGCGGTGAGCGTGATGCCGGGACCTCAAATGGTCTCTGCCATGAAGAGTTGCAGGATCTTGCGCGTTGAGTTTTCGCGCGTACCCATCGTATGGGGCGGCTATTTCCCATCGGTGTACAAAGACGCCGCACTCAACGCGGAATATGTTGATTTTGTCGGTGCGCGGACAGGGCGAGAACACCCTGCTCGAGCTGATCGAAGCTCTGCGCGGCAGTGCGAGACTTATCCACCGTCGCGGGCCTCTCCTACAAGGACTCCGATGGTCGGCACCATCATAACTGCGAACGAGCGATGCTTGGCCCCGACGCGTTTCCCTGGAGCCCATTTCATCGTCTGCCCGTGGAGAAGTATCTGCGCCCTTCCTACTTTGGCAAACGGACTGCGGTGCACCAGGCCAGCATCGGATGCCCTTTCCAATGCCGTTTCTGCGCCATCGGTGTGGCCTTCGGGAACAAGGAAAAGATGGAGTCGCCGGCTCGCACTGAGGCCATCATGCGCCATCTGGTTGAGAACTATGGTATCGACGGTGTGCAGTTCTTCGACATGAATTTCTTCATGCGCGAAGACCACACGGTAGAGTTAATGGAACGGCTCGCGCCATTGAATCTGCATTGGTGGTGCGAGGGCAGGATCGACACGATCTCCCGCTACTCTCCCTCAACCCTCAACGCGATTCGGCGCGGTGGTTGCACCATGATCTTCTTCGGTGCCGAATCGGGCTCCGATTGGGTGCTCAAGGAGATGAACAAGGGCATCACGACTGAGCAAACCATCGAAGTTGCGATTCGCATGGCGGAAGTCGGAATTGTGCCCGAGTTTTCATTCGTGCTCGGAAATCCGAACGATCCGGAGCGCGATGCGCGGGAGACGATTGCCTTCATTCGCCGCATCAAGCGGCTCAATCCCGCTACCGAAATCATCATTCAGCACTACACTCCAGTTCCGCAGCCAAAAGCCATGTATGGAAATGTCGAGGCAAAAGTGAACTTCCCATCGACACCGGAAGAGTGGGCGACGAAAAGATGGTATGACTTCACGGTGCGAGTCAACCCCTCCATGCCCTGGATGAAGGATTCAACCCGAAAGCTCATCGATAACTTCGAGATGGTTGTGGCCTGTCGTTGGCCCACAGTGCAAGACCTGCAGGCTACCGCTTGGAGCAGGACGATGCTCAAGTTGCTCAGTTCCTGGCGGTATGCGCTTCGCCTCTATGGTTTTCCGCTTCGAATTGCATTTAGCCCATGAGTTTATTCAGCTCCGCAGGCCCAAGGTCGAGAGCATATGAGCGTTGCCCGCGTCGGCGCAATGCACGCCGGTGAAAGAGGCGTATCGACTGTGGGCGCCTCACTACGACGCGACACCGAATCCGCTGCTCTCACTCGAGCAACGCAGTCTTGCTCCGATGCTCCACTCCGCAACAGGCTGCGATGTAGTCGATCTGGGCTGTGGGACAGGGCGATGGCTGGCGCAACTCTCCAAGGCAAATCCGCGATCGATGATCGGCATCGATTTCTCAGAGGAGATGCTGGCGCAGGCATCAGTGAAACTCGCTCCCGGTGTGCGCCTGGTGCAGGCGGATTGCTTGGCCTCTCCACTTACCGATCGTTCAAGCGACTGGATCCTGGCCTCGTTCCTGCTTTCCTATTTGGAAGATCTGCGAGGGTTTGCCTGCGAGGTCGCGAGAATCGCCCGCACCGGAGGATCGATTCTGATCTCTGACGTCCATCCCGACAACAAGAAACTACGGATGGCGGAGAACTTTTCGCTCCACTGATCAACGTGATTGAGATTCAATCTCACGTGTATCAGCTTGAAGACCTCCAGCGGGCCATGGAAGAAGCAGGTTTTGAGCCGACGTTTCTTCACGAAATCGCCTTCGGCGAAGAAGAGCAGCATATTTACATCGATGCTGGCCGGGCCGATCTGTTTTTCCGCGTTCAGAGCCTTCCCGTGTTGTTTGTCGCCGGCTTTCGCAGGAGCGGAGCGTGAGTTCGCCGAGCCAGCCATCGCTTAATGCAAGGCACCCTAAGGACCCCCTGCTTTGCAATGCAAGAGTGGCTCTCGATCCATGGAACACCATCCGAGCCTCCATTCTGGTGCGCAATGGGAGGATCGCGTCAATTCTTCCCGGCGAAAGCCCGCCCGTTACCCTTGCAGGCCAAACGCAAGTCATTGACCTCAGCGGTCACCTTCTGCTTCCAGGGCTTGTTAATGCTCATGATCATCTGCATTTCGGCATTTTCCCGCGGCTCGGACAAGGCCCGTATCCGAGTTGGCGTGAGTGGGCCGTCGATATCTACCATCCCGAAAAGCCGCCGCTCAGCGGCCTGCTGGAGATCCCAAAGGAGGAGCGGCTCTGGTGGGGGATCGTCCGCAACGTGCTCGCGGGTGTCACCACCGTGTGCCACCACGACAAGCCTCATCCGTTTCTTACAAATGCTCCGATCTCCCGGTCAAGGTTCATCCCAATTTTGGCTGGGCCCACTCTCTCGACGACGCGGACTGGGTCGAGCGCTATTCAGCAAACACCCGCGGATTGGCCATTCATCGTTCATTTTGCAGAAGGCGTGGATCCTCGTTCTCGCCGCGAGGCGCTCAGGCTTCGACGCAGCATCGCTTTGGATGACCGCGTCGTCCTCGTACATGCCGTTGGTGTAACGCAGCGGAGTTGGCCGAAGCTGCAGACGGCCATGGCATGGATCGTCTGGTGCCCCACCTCCAATCTGCATATTCTCGGATGCACGCTCGCGCGCGACCTGTTGCTCGATTATCCATTCATTGCGTTGGGAAGCGACTCGCCTATCTCTGCCGCGGGCGATCTGCTCGTTGAATTCCAGGCCGCGCGCGCGATTCTCGACCTTCCATCGGATCTCTTGTATCAGATGGTTACTACCCGTCCTGCGAGGCTTCTGCGGCTGTCTCTCACGAGGGCACCATCTCCGAAACGGGCGTAGCGGATCTCATGATTCTTCGCGACAGAGGCCTGACCCCCTGCGAGAGCCTTGCCACTCTCGAGCGATGCGATCTGGCTGCAGTCATGCACGAAGGACGGTTTACGGTTACTTCTGAAGAATTCAATCGCCCGCATCGAAGAAACCCCTTGGGCGAGTCAGCTCCCGATTGAACGATACGGTCATCGATGGCATGTTGCTGCGCCTCCAGAGGGGTTGAAGGTGAGTCACATTCCGTCCATCCAGGAGCCTTTAGGCGCGACTCTGCAGAATTGACAAACCAATGACAAGTCTCCGACACAGCGAAGACAGATCGAATCGAATCCCTGCCTATACTAGCTTTCGAGTGACCCAGCGGGGTCATGAATTTGACTTGCAACAATCCCCAAAAAGTGCGCGAGGGATTATGCGAGTCGGACGCTGACAGCACTAACAAAAGCTGACAAGCAACGGGCTGAGACAAGAGCAGAACACTTCCCGATGCGAACGAAAGCCAGAGGGCGTGGTGAATCAAGCGATGACAAACTGTGCAATTCATCTGGGCAGAATGCGGAGCGTGGAGAAGCACTTCCGCCTGTCCCTGCGAGTGCTCATGGGGCTTACGCCGATCCTGTTCTGTGTTCTGGCGGCCTCGGTTCAATCAAACGCACAAGACGACACGTCGGAGAAGAATTCGGCCGGATACGTTCCGGTAATATCGGGCGCATTTGCCTACATTCAAAACGCCAGCGGCGGAACGCAGAATCTCGGGCCACAGGTCAATCCCGTTCTCCTTGTTCCGATGGGCCATTCCCTGCTGCTGGATGCGCACGTCGATTTTACCGGCTTATTCGCTCGCAAGAACTCCAAATCGGGTTCTTACGGCGGCGAGGTGTTCAAAACCATTGAGGACGCCCAGCTGGACTGGCTTGCCGATTCGCACATGATCGTTGTCGGCGGGCGCTATATCCTGCCCTTCGGCCTTTACCACGAACGGTTGACGCCTGTATGGATCGCCGACCTGCAGGATTCTCCTCTCACCGGCGGCATCGGAACAAATCCTGACGGCTTTGGAGACGGCGGAATGCTGCGGGGAGTTGCGGCCAGTCTGAAGTCGGCCAACATTCAGTACTCCGCGTATTACTCGGCGCACTACTCAGTCAACCAGTTGGCGGCAGCTCGACTGGTGGGTGGTGATACCAGCGTCTTCTTTCCATCGTCTCGTTTTGAAGGCGGCCTGTCTTATCAGCGCTCGCTTGAGGGTTATCAGCTCAACAACGAGGCCGCATATCTTAGCTGGCAGCCAAACGGGAGTGGCCTCGACCTTAAAGCCGAGTACGACCGCAATCACTATGGTGACGGCTACTGGATACAGGCCGCCTATTCTCCCCAACACTTTTTTGTTGCACCGGAATTCTTTCGCAGCCTCCAACTGGTGGGCCGCGGCGAACAGTACTTTGTGCGGAATGGCGGCGGCGATGGGCTGTCGCGCGTTAACGAGCAACGCCCCGAGGTCGGCTTGAATTATCTGATCCACGATGATTGGAAGCTGATTTCAAGTTATGGACGGCTTTACAGCGCGAATGGCGATCGCAACATTTGGAACTTTGGACTTACTTACCGATTCGTTTGGCCGCTCTTGCCCGGGAGGAAATCATGAACACTCAACTGCGTATTCATTGGCTTGCTCTTGGAGCGTGCTTGGTTTGCTCTGCCGCCGCTCTCTTTGCTGCGGGCCAGGCAGCTCCCGCCGCTGACAACAAGTCCCATCAGGGGAGCCCTGTCGCTGCATCAAGCGACGGCGAAAAAGTGTTCATCGCAAATTGCGCCCGCTGCCACACGCCCCCAATGACACTCCGGCCCAGCGCTACAGGAACCGTGGTGGCACACATGCGCGTTCGTGCGCGGCTCACCCGCAAAGACGAGCAACTGCTGCTGAAGTATCTTGCCCCATAACTCGAGATCGCAGCACTGCTGAATCGCCAACCGGGAATGAATCGGCATCATCGCTTTCATTCATTTTCACGCAAGCTAACGCATTCATAGAAAGGATTGTCTGTGAAACTCTCGTCTTTTGCCGCGCTTGTCTTATCTCTGTCTATGGCCGCGGCTCGATTGGTGCCCGCACAAAGCGAGAAACGCGTCATCGAGATCCATGCCAAGCGCTTCGCGTTTTCCCCCGCGGAAATCACGGTCAGGAAAGGCGAGACCGTTACATTGTCGCTTGTCTCCGATGATGTCCCCCACAGTCTGTTGATTGAGGGCTTGGGCGTGAATGCCGCTGTCTCCAAGGGGCATCCTAACCAGGTCACAATAACGCCCGACAAGATCGGCGACTTCCCTGGGCGATGCGGCAGATTCTGCGGTGTGGGCCACGGGGGAATGCGTTTTGTCATTCATGTAACGGGGTAGGGTCGTGCAACGACGTTCAATGAAACCCGCATTGCTTCTGGGGCTCGCGCTATGCGGGCTCATAACTGTCGCGGGCTGCAAGGCGGGCCATCCAGGCAAGCCACAGACCAGCACGATTAACTGGATAAAGCACCACATGACGGTGGGCGGCAAGCAGGATCGAAACCCGCTGCAGACAACACCGGCCACAATTGAGGCAGGCAAGCAGGCCTTCGGCAGCTATTGCGTCGCATGTCATGGGCGAGATGGGCAAAACACAGGAGTGCCCTTTGCAAGCTCAATCGATCCACCCATTCCTCTGCTGTCGTCTCCAGCCGTTCAAACATACACCGACGGTCAGTTGAAGCGCGTGATCGAATCGGGGATATTTCCATCGGGAATGCCGGCTTCCAAGGGGATTCTCAGCGACGAAGAGATGTGGCAAATCGTGATTTACATCCGCCATTTGCCCCCAACCGGCAGTCTCGGCGATCCAAAGGCCTACAGCGGCGATGAATTTGGCGATCCCAGCGAACCACCCCAGGCAACAACGAGCCAGTGAGATAAGAGGAGAAAGATGCGGCGGGGCAAAGCGTTGAACCGGATTCTCGATTTCTATATGGGAATACCCCTGCTCAATCTCCTTGCATGCATTGCGAGCGAAGAGCGCATTCCCTGATCGTCCAACCCGGATCGGCCTTCTGTTCAATCCAGCGCTTGGCGACACACTTCTTGCGTCCGCTGCGATTCAAGACATTCGAGATCTCTTCCCTGAATCGACCCTCATCCTGTTTGCCGCCAGCTCGAATCTAGGCGCTGCAAAGCTGCTGCCCGCGGTCGACTCGATAGAACTCCTGCCCATTACGAGGCCTCTCAGGGCGATTCGCATTCTCCGCAATTGCAAACTGGACTTGATGCTGGATTTCACAGCATGGCAAAGGCTCACCGCGATGTACTCACTCCTCTCAGGCGCCCGGTACAAGGTTGGATTCGAGCGAGAGAAACAATACCGCCATCGAGGTTATGACAGGTCGGTTCCTCACCGTGGAGATTGTCACGAATTGGACAACCTTCGACGTTTGACCCAATCTCTCGGATCTCATTCAATGCATGCGCCAAAGCTAGCTAATCCCCGGCGGGCCGCTGCCGCAAGCAGTCTTGCAGGGCCGGCGGATTGTTGTGTTTCATCCCTGGGCCAGCGGGTCGCAACGCAGGCTGCGGGAATGGCCTGAGAAAAACTGGGTCAATCTGGCTCGGCATCTCGCGGCGCCCGGGATGATCTTCCTCTTTTCTGGTTCACCCGCGGATGAAGCGCGCTGCTACGCGCTGTGCCGGCGTCTTGTTGAGCAGGGATCCGCTGCCGAGGTTCTCATTGGACAAGACCGGATTGGATCAGATTGCTCGCGTGCTCACCCATGCTGAGGTCCTCGTGAGCGTAAATACGGGGATCATGCATCTGGGCGCAATTCTCGGAGTGCCAACCCTGTCGTTGAACGGTCCCACATCAGCGCATCGCTGGGGTCCTGTCGGTCCAAGAGTCGCAAATGTTTGCCCCCGCGACGGCAGCGGAGGGTTTCTTGATCTGGGCTTTGAGTTCCACGGCCATGCGACAGACACAATGGAGAAGATTCCCGTAGAAGATGTGTTGCGCGCGGTCCGTTAGCTTTGCGGCCAGCAGGACGGATTCGGTTCGGCGCACCAGACATCCGGAGCGGGCAACAGCGTGGCCACGCTTGAACGAAGAACTAGGTTTCTCGGAGCACGCAGAGAACTTGAAGTCGGGCTGATGCGCTTGAGGCCTTTATGACACGCAAGACTTTGATCGTGAAGCTGGGCGCCATCGGCGACGTCGCCGCCGTCTTGCCTGCGGCGTGGAAGTTGCACCGGGCCGGGCTGGAGATCGACTGGCTGTGCGGTAAAACGGTCGCGCCGTTGCTTTCCTGCTATAGCTGGATACACCCCATTGTTGTTGACGATACGCTCTCCTGGGAGGGCGACGCTTGAGCGCAATCTGGGAGACGCTGCTGACCTGGCTTGAACTGTTCGGTTCGTCCTACGAACTTTGCGCTGTATTGCAATATGACCGCCGTTATCGGCTTCTCACCCTTCCAGTGCGTGCTAGCCGATCGATTGCCCTGGATCGTGAGGACCGCGCATTCAAACTGGTGGGAGAGCGGCACCATTCGGCCGAGTTTGCGCGCATTCTTTCCGAACTGCCGGATGAGCACCGCACCGAGAATATCACTCCCGTAGCGCCCGACATGCTTCCGCCAAATCCATTACCGAGGAACGGAAAAACACGCATTGCGCTGGTCCCGGGCGGGGCGCGCAACCTGCTTCGCGATGATCCACAAAGGCGTTGGCCTCTGGACGCATATGTTGCGCTGGCCAGCGAACCTCAGCGACGAGGTTATCGAGGTCGTGCTGAGCGGTGGCCCGGGAGACAGTTGGGCGGCGGAGCCTTTTGACAGGCTCAAGGTACTCAACTGCATTGCTCAAATGTCGATTCCGCAAACTTTGGCGTTCTACCAATCCTGCGACTGCGTGGTTACGCACGACACCGGCCCATTGCATCTTGCCGGATTGGTCAAATGCGGCCTCGTTGCGCTCTTCGGGCCGACCGCACCGTCAAAGGCTCTCCCTCGCCGTCCCGGAGTCTTTGCCCTCTGGGGAGGAGAAAAGTTGCCATGCAGGCCTTGCTACGACGGCAGCACCTTCGCCCGTTGTGGTGCAAATGAATGCATGACCTCCATCACACCCCAACGAGCAGCTGAAGCAATCGAACAGGTGCTTCAGAATCCCCTCGCCGATTGGAGGGTTGAATGCATATGAATCGCCCTTTCTGGATTCTCATCTTCGCGGCCGCGGTCCTCTTCTTCACCAGCTCGTTCGACATCTTTCTCAACATAGATCTCGGACCGAACATGCGACTCGCGCAGTTGGTCTCACTGGCCCTCGTCGCCGCGGCAATGATCACGCATCGTTTGGGCCTGAACCTGGAGATGCCGCTGGGCGCGCCCTTGCTCCTTGCATGGTGCGGAATACAACTAGCGTTTGTGCCGGTGGCCGATTTCTGGCAAAAGAGCCTCGCCTATTGCATCTGGCTCGCACTGAATATCGCATTGTGTTTTGCAATGGTAAATCTCTTTGCCGGCAATTCTTCGCGGCTCCAGACCTTGCTCAAGCTTTATCTAGGCTCGTTTGTTTTCGTTGCGAGCTTTGGGATCATTCAGTTTGCGCTGCCCATCATGGGTGGACCGGCGCTCCTGGTAGAGCAGTGGTGGTTGCTCGGCAGGGTGCCCAGAGTGAACGGATTCAGCTTCGAACCTTCCTACTATGCCACCTACCTCATCATGGGACTCGTTTGCCTCGGATCGCTTCGAAGGTCAGGAGTTCAGCGAGTTTCGAACCCGAGGTTGGACCCTTTCTTACCTTCTCATGATCGTTGCCATGATTCTTTGCTCCAGCAGAATCGGAATCGCCTTCGTCCTTCTGGAGCTGTCCATTCAGCCTCTGCGCTTTCTGGCGAAAATCGTGAGAAGGCCAAGTCTTGTGCTCAAGTTTCATGTTTCCGCCAAGAGGCTTCTGATTGCGGCCGTCTGCGTTTGGTTCGCTTACGCCGCGGTCGACGAGGTTATTGACTGGTTTGGCAGACGATCCAGAAACGTTCCGCGTCATTGCTGAGAGGGACCGGTTTGCTCGGCACTCCTTCACACTCTGTGCGAGGAGCGTGAGGACCACTTTGAAGACACATCTGAAGACCATCGCCGACCATCCCTGGATTGGATCAAGCCTGGGAGGAGTGACCGAGTCGATTGCAAGTTATGTAGGCTTCAAGCCACAGAACTTTGAGGAGACCAAGCGGTTTGAGGGCCAAAGTATCGTTCGCCGAAGTTGTCGCGGCAAGCGGAATACCCGGCTCAATCCCGTTCTTTTGTTTCGTAGCCCTCTACCTGCTCGTGCCGCTTAGGTTGGCGCGCACTGCGTCCACCTATCAAGCCGCATGGCTGCGGGCACTGGTACTGTCGCTGGCTTTCGAATGGGCTATCTTGCAATTCAATCAGAATATTCTGCGGCTCTACTTATGGGTCCACATCGCGGTGCTGGCTACCGTCTTTGCGGTCGGTTCGGCGTCAATACGCCTTGCCCGGTGAATCGGCGTCCTTGGCCGGCGGATACGGCTCGCCAAACTTGTTGGCGTGATGCTCCAGGGGGCTTGGTGTCGCAACCAGAAAAACCCTTCCAAGATCGGTTCGATCCGGCCCCACGATCACCATTTGGCGCGCTGCGTTCATACTCTCTTGCGTGGCGCCCTCTGACCACAGGTTCAATGTGTATCTTCCCGGCGGCACAGCGGGGATTGCGATTGCCCCATCTGCCGAAACTGCATAGTAAGGCGTGGAAACAGCTAGAATCACCGCGCCCATCTCAGGATGAATGTTGCAGAAGATGTAGGAGACCCCTTCGCGGCTGAAACGCACACCGCGTTCGCTTCCTGTTTCATACAAACCCAGATCGAATCGTTTGCCGTTGTAAAGCGAAAACACATTGTGAAAGAACGGGTCATGGTTGGGAAACTGCACCAGGCTGCCAACGGGAACAACCAGCAAATGCGGATCGAATTGCTTGTTCTTTTGCACCATCCGGTAGGTCCGCTTCTCTGCGGCCAGCGTCGGTGCGCCATTGCCGCCGAGCGGAGTCAGCCAGGCCACAGCAACTGGAGGCGGAGCGGAAGACATGACCCTTGCCCGCAGCCGGTGCGAAGTCCACTCGCAGGGTTACGCTGGCATTCTGCGCGAAACATGCGCCCACAGTCACGCCGATCCAAAGGACCGCGCAAAAGAGGACCTGCTTTCGCCAACTACGGCCGTGACCCATGCGAAAAAAACGAACCATTCCGGTCAACCTCAAAACTCGTAGCCTGCTGAGAGTGTGTAGACATTTGCTGTATGCACATAACCGGTTATCGGCCAGCTTGAGATGCGGCGGAACTCCGGAGACAGAACAAAGGATAGCCACGGCCGATAGATGAAGTTCGCCATCAATGTCCGGTTCCTCGCGTAGTAATCCAACGGATCGTAACTTGCCGGAACGCTTTGGCGAAGTTCGCTCGCGTAGCCGCTGTCCTGACCGGCTACTGCGTTCAGTTGCATGGTTTGGCTGAATCTCCAATTCCATTGCGTCCAGCCGCCGGTCGAGTCCAGACCGCTAATCTCCTGCGCGCCTGAATCCGGATCGGTGTACCTGTAGAAGTCATAGTATGCGCCCCCGCCAAGAGAGCCGACTCCTCGGCCGCGGTAGAATTCACCGCTCCATTGTCCGTGCGCGGTCACAGGCAGCTCCCAGTCCGCCGCACCGGCCCACGTGTCCAGCGTCTCGCCGCTCCCATAGTTCTTGCGGTCGTAGTAACCGGCGAACCCCAGTTGCAGCGCCCGTTCGTCCTTCCCTGCTCGGTAAGAGAACCGCGTTTCATAGCCAGGCTGGCGCGCGGCCTCTCCAGGGCTGACAGATCGCACGGCTTCGATTGCATCCTCGGCTGTGTACGAGGGATCATACAATCCAAATTCGAATCCAACCTGTCGGTCGTCCGAGAGCGTGAATCGATGCTCCCATCGAAGTTGCGGCGCCCACGTCCACAGATTTCCAGACCACGCCAGCGCCGGTTCCGCGATGGTTGCCAACGATGTTGGCGAAAGCGGAGAGATCAACGGCCCATCGTAGCCCAATCGCAGCAAATCGTTCTGCGACTCCCAGGCAATCCCCGCCGTACGCATTCGCACGATCCCCGCCGGCGCGCTCTCCGTTCCCGCCGTGACGCCCCCAAAGAAGTCGAGCGACACGTCCGCCGAAAGTCGGCCATTCCAAAGCTTCGGACCGCGCCCGTCAAAATTCAGCATCGTCTGCCGCACTCCCGCGCCCACGCTCCCGTGGCTTTCTCCAGGCGCTCGATACAGGGCCAGGGTGGGAAGATCCGGCTGATCCACCACGCCCTCATTCACAAATGCGTTGAAAAGGACCATCCCGGATAGGCGCAACAGGAAGCTTTGAGGCACTCTCCAGCTTGGTCTGCTCGTGTTGTCTCACTTCAGAAGCGATTACATCCTGTTCGTCGCGAATCTGCGTAACGGCTTGCTGCAATGTTTCGACTGCGCCTGCATTCGCCGCGCCGGCGGGATCGCTGCTCCCTGCTGCCACAGTCTTGCGCAGATCGTCGAGCTCCGCCTGCATCGACTGCATCCTTCAGGCGGTCTTCCTCCACCTGGCGCTGGGCCGTTGTCAGGTTCTCCGCAAGCTTGTCGATGCGTTGCTCAAGAGCCTGAATCTGGTCGGCTGGGACGGGGATCGGGCTCGATGTGCCCGGTCGACTGCGCGAACAAGATGACCGGCGAAATTAGCCACACGCTCGCTAGCCGAGCTAGCTGCATCGTTGAATGGAACACGCTCATCGTCTCTCCGCGGCCTGGCGAGAGCTTTCTTCAATGATGCTCTCCCGGGGCAATGTAATGGTGAATGCCGTATGACCGGAAACCGAATTCCTCCAGGCGGATGCTTCCGCCGTGAGCCTCTGCAATGCGCTTGCAAAGCGCCAGCCCCAGCCCTACGCCACTCTGTTTCCCCTCGCTGACAAACGGTTGAAAGAGCGTGGCGCGAATGGCGCTCGGTATCCCCGGCCCAGTATCGCGAACCGTAATCGACACGCCATCCGCATCGATAGCGGTCTCCAGGGTTACTCATGCTGGGGGCTCGCATCCCCTCACTGCCTGGCACGCATTCAGCAGCAGGTTATAGAGCGCGCGGCGCAGTTCCTTCTCGTCTACCTCAATCCATAGCGGTAAAACCGGCTCTACTCTCAGATCGACTCCCCGGGCATCGGGATGTGAGCGAACCGCCGCCGCAGTCCGCTCCACAAGTGACACCAGCGACTCGGTGCGCGTGCGCAACTGCAGGCCGGTTCTCCCAAACACCAGCAGCGAATCGAGCATCTCCGTCATGCCCTGCACGCCGCCGCGAATATCCGCGAACAATTCCTCGCGCTCTTCGTTGCTGATGCGCGGGTCTGCCAGGAACTCCGCATTGGCATAGACGGCCGAGAGATAGTGGCGAAGATCGTGGGAAATCGAGCTCGCCATCTGGCCGATCGTTGCCATCCGTTCGGCGGCCAGCAGTTCCTGCTGCGCCTTCTGCATCTGGCTGCGCATGCGATCGAACGCTCGGCTCAACTCGCGAACCTCCACCGCGCCCTCTTCGCGAACCTTATGGGTAAAGTCCCCGCGGCTGAGCGCGCGCGTCCCGCCAATCAGCGACTCCAGGGGGCGCGTAACCGTGCGCGAGATTAAAGCCGGCAAATGCCATGCCCAACAAGGCAGCAAGAACTCCCAGCACGGCGATCAGCCGGTTCAACCTAGTCAGAATCTGTTGCTCCTCGGCAAACGACTTGAACACGACTACCTGAACCGCGCCGCTCGGATGCAGTTGCCGCCTGCAACTGGACCGACGAAGCCAGGTAGCGCTCTCCGCCGATGCTGCATCTCCCGGCTCTCCATCGGCTCTTGAAGCAATCCGCCCTGCCTCACGCCCAGCTCTTGACGCAGAGCCTGCGGAAGCGTTCCGGCCACAATCCTGCCATCCACCGCAAACACCACCTCTGCTGCGGCTGATTCGCTTACCTCTCGTGCCACATTCTCGTCGAGAGCATAGCCGATAGTTACGTAACCAAGCCCCGTCATCTGTTCGCCGGAACCGAATGTAATCGGTCGCGACGTTATCTCAAATAGCCTGCCATCCGTTGTGAACAGGCAGGTAGATCCGGGGAACTTGAGCGACTCGCGCAGCGCATCCTCAACGTGGCTTCGCGTTAATGCAGGGCCCTGGTTATAGAAAACCTCGAGCCTGGCCTCCGGGCTCATCAATGCGAAGAAATCGTTACCGCTCATGCGCCAGAATTCGACACCGGAGTCGCTGATCGTGCGAGCGTCAGAGGATGTCATGGTGGCCTTCAGGCTTGGCAACTCTGAAAGCAACGAGGATTCCCTGAGCAGCAACTTCTGTCGCTGCACCCGTAAATTGTGAAAGGTCGCCAGCGAGTGTTGCATGTCGAGCGCAAGATCGCTGCGCACCTGGCGCTCGGTGGTGAGGCGAACCATGACGAGAAAGATGGCGGTCATGGCCAGGGCGAGCGCCACCAGCGACAGAAGCAGCATTGAGCGCATTCGCCACGAACGCATCTTCAAGAGCCCACCGTTTCCCAACCCTTAGTCGCCGTCGGCGCTTCTCCGCACTCCTGTCAAGATGCGCAGCCTATTCGCGGCAGGTCGATCGGTTTTCCTGCCACTATAAACCGAAGTCTCGAGGCACGAGTGGTTTTTCCCTCCTGAAGAGGCACCGCGCACGGCCTCGATTCGTTCAAACAGGAATCCGAACAGAGCTTCCGGTCATCGCCTCAAGCCTCGCTCACAAATTTATACCCGGCCCCATGCACAGTAAGAAAGTGGTGCGGCTGGGCCGGATCGCGCTCCAGCTTTTGGCGCAGCTTCAAGATCTGATTGTCCACCGTGCGCGTATTGGGATAGGAGTCGTAGCCCCAAACGTCGTTGAGCAATTCTGCGCGCGACAAGACTCGCCCGGCGTTCTCAACAAAATATCGCAGCAGCTTGAACTCATGGGCGGTGAGGGTCACCGCAATTCCGTCGCGGCGAACCTCCATTTTGGCCACATCGATTGAGATCTCTCCAAACTGCGTCAGTCTTGCCGTGCCCGACTTCGAAGACCGCCGGATCGCCGCCTCGACGCGCGCCAGCAACTCTCTCGGGCTGAACGGCTTGGTCACATAGTCGTCCGCTCCCATCTCCAGAAGCAGCACCTTGTCAGCCACATCGCTCACCGCGCTGAGAATCACAACCGGCGTCTCCGGCTGCCTGTCCTTCATCATGCGGCAAAGATCACGTCCGCTGATGCCTGGAAGCATCAGGTCGAGCACGACAGCGGAAGGCCGCAACCGCCGGCTCAATGCCAATCCGGCCTTTCCCTCGGCTTCCACCTCGACCTGATACCCTTCGGAGACAAAAAGCCGCATCAAAGCCTTTTGGATTCTTGGATCATCCTCGATAGCGACAATGGTTTTCATCTTCTTCTCTCCAGTTCACCAGGCACTACCTGTTATTGGGGGAGGGCAATGGCATGGTGTTTGTCCCGTGTCGCAATGCTCATTCTTGAGTGCGATAGCCTTTCAACGCACGCACTTGCAACGGCAGTCCAGAGCAGCATCCGATTGATTCAAGGGTAAATCAGCCGGCTTCCATAACTACCCCGGTGACGTTTCTTTGACAATTGAATTACATATGAAATGCCACCATGAGCGACGATTGACGCTCTGGAAACAGGCACTCAGGGGCGGCTTACGAGGCCCAGGGGCAGGAATCGGCCGCCTCAGTTGGCCCGGGCTTGACCCCCTTCGTCCTTACGTTGCACTATGAACCCCTCACGCCCATCGCAGGATGGCGATACCAGCGTAACGCTCCCAGGAGCATCGCCCGGCCAGATTCCTGCAGATGCCCCGGCATTTCCGTCCTTATAATGGGGTGTGGTAACGTCAATTGCCATGGCATTGCGCGACCCCATTGTCTTGCTTATCGCCACCCTACTTCCCTTGCTGCCCGCGCATAGCGCTCCATCCCAGGATCCCTGGTGGAAGCACGCCCTCATTTACGAAATCTACCCGCGCTCCTTCCAGGATTCCAACGGCGACGGCGTGGGAGACCTGATCGGAATCACTTCTCGCCTCGACTACCTCGAGAAGCTTGGTGTCGATGCCATCTGGATCGCCCCCATTTATCCTTCACCGCAGGTTGACTTCGGCTACGACATCTCCGACTACGATGCTGTTGACCCTGAGTACGGAACCATGGCCGACATGGATCACCTGATTGCCAAGGCCAGGGAGCACCACATTCGCGTGATCCTCGACATGGTGCTCAACCACACCTCTGACAAGCATGCCTGGTTTATCGCATCGTCCAGTTCGCGCACCAACCCCAAGCACGACTGGTACGTGTGGAATGACGGCATCCCGGCTGATTCGCACGGCGTCACCGCATACCAGAAGAAGTACGAGCACGAAGGCCGCGTTCCGCCCAACAACTGGGTCTCGCTCTTCGGAGGCTCAGCGTGGGAGTGGGTCCCGGCCGTCCACCAGTTCTACTACCACAAGTTCTACAAGCAGCAGCCCGACCTCAACTGGCGCAACCCCGCGGTCGAGAAAGCCTGCTTCGGCGCCATGCGCTTCTGGCTCGACAAGGGCGTTGCCGGCTTCCGCCTTGATGCCATCCCCGTGCTGTTTGAAGATGAGCAACTCCGGAACGAGCCCGAACTCGGCGGCGTCAACGCACAGGGCGACCCCAACCTCAGCGACATCTACACCAACATGCTGCCCGAAGTGCACGAGGTGCTGCGCCGCATGCGTCAGCTCGTCGACAGTTATCCCGGCGATCGCGTCCTGATCGGTGAGACCTACCTGCCCGACACGCGTGAACTCCTCAAGTGGTATGGAGCCGAACACGACGAGTTGCATCTCCCCATGGACATGCTGGTCGGCTTCCATTCCGAAGGCGGCGGCCCAAGCTCTGCGAACGTGAAGCTCAACGCCAACCATCTCCGCACCACCATCGGCGAAATGGAGACCGAGCTTGGAACCAACTGGCCCCTCCTCGTCTTTGACAATCACGACAACGACCGCAGCTGGGATCGGTTCGGCGACGGCCTTCACAACGCGCAGATCGCCAAAATCATCTCTACCCTGCTGCTTACCTCGCGCGCCACAGCTCTCATGTATTACGGCGAAGAGATCGGCATGGTCACCTCCACACCAGCGCGCAAGGAAGACGTGAAGGACCCCATCGGCATTACCGGTTGGCCGTGGGAGAAAGGCCGCGACGGCGAGCGCACGCCCATGCAGTGGACCCCCGGACCGCAGGCCGGCTTCAGCACCAACCCGCACACGTGGCTGCCCATCCCGGCAAGCTACAAAGCGACCAACGTCGAAGTCGAGTCCTCAGATCGCAATTCGCAGTTGACCTGGTTCATGAGACTCGTGGCGCTGCGTCGCTCCAATGCCGCGTTGCATGGGGGCTCAATGACCATGC
Organism: uncultured Acidobacteriaceae bacterium; assembly: GCA_963783065.1. GTDB lineage: Bacteria > Acidobacteriota > Terriglobia > Terriglobales > Acidobacteriaceae > Telmatobacter. The sequence continues at coordinate 312,250 of CAWAMG010000002.1, forward strand.
TGGACTCTGGCACTCCCGACGTCGTCGCCTACGCACGCACGGCCACCGACGGCAGCGGAGTCGTCGTCGCGGTCAACTGCTCCGCAATTCCCCGCACTATCACCCTCGACCTGGGCAGCACCGGCATCAAAGGCAATCGTCTTACGACCCTTGTCACCAGCGATCCGGCGCTCAACAGCGCGAATTCCCTCAAGAGCATCACCCTCGCCCCTTTCGCCAGTTGGGTGGCCGAGGTCAAATAACGGTCCACCGGCCCGAGCCGATCCGTCAATGAGGAGTCAGCTTTGAAACCTTTGCCAGCGCGTGCTCTATGGGGAGTGGCTGCCACGCTCATCGCTATTCAGGCGCTCATCACGGTCCTCGTCGTTCACCGCGAGTCTCTCACCTTTGACGAAGGCAATCACATGTTCGCCGGCTATATGATGTGGCATACAGGCGATTACGGCCTCAATCCCGAGCATCCGCCCCTCGTCAAGCTTCTTGCCACGATTCCCATGCTGGGCCGTGATCTATGGGTACCGCCGCTCAAGGGTCGTGACTTCAAAGCGGAAGCCTACCTCGACGGCCGCGATTGGCTGGCCCGCAACGATGGCGATCGCAATCAGCTCGTCTTTCAGATGCGTCTCACTGCCGGTCTGCTCGCAATCGCCTTCTCGCTCGTTGTTTTCTTCGCCGCCCGCGACCTCTTCGGCGATTGGGCCGCGCTGGCCGCACTTTCCCTTGCCGCTCTTGATCCCAACATCCTGGCTCACTCCGCCCTTGTCACCACCGATATCGGCGTATCCCTCTTCTTTCTCTCCAGCATTTGGGCCTTTTATCACTACGTCCGCAAGCCTTCATGGACGCGCCTCCTTCTCGCCTCCCTCGACGCTGGCCTTCTGCTCGCAACGAAGCACTCGGGCATCCTGTTGGCTCCCATGCTGCTGTTGCTCATTGCCTGCGAGGTGCTCGCTGCCCAAAAAGGATCCCGCCTGCGCATGGCCCTGCGTCTGTCCGGCGCATTTTGCGTGATCGGCGTCCTCGGCGTCGCCGTGCTCTGGAGCTTCTATGGCTTCCGATATGCGGCTCGCCCCGCAGGCCTCCAAATGAGCACCACCATCGCCCAATATGTTGCGCCCCTCGGGCCACACACAGCCGCCATCGTCAATGGAACGGCAAGCCTCCGTCTTCTGCCCGAGTCCTATCTCATCGGCTTGGTCGATGTGAAGCGGGTGGCAATCTACTATCCCACCTTCCTCTTCAACACCAACTATTCGCACGGCGTCTGGTGGTACTTCCCGTGCGTCATCGCCATCAAGACCACCCTCGGCCTTCTCGGGCTTCTTGCTCTCACCCTCTTTGCCATCGCCACGCGCAGGCTCCGCTGGGGCCGTGAGCTTACTTTTCTGCTCGTTCCCGCGCTCTTCTATCTGGCTGTCGCCATGGCCTCAGGCATGAACATCGGCGCGCGCCACCTGCTTCCCTTCTACGCCTATTGCTTCATCCTGGCCGGCGCTGGCGCCGCTGCACTCGCCGCGCAGAGCCGCCGCTGGCTGGTCGCCTGTTCCGTCCTTCTCGCCGCGCACATCTTTTCTTCCCTCATCAACTTCCCCAGCTACATGCCCTACGCTAACGAAGCCTGGGGAGGCGCAGCCAACATCCACAATCTGCTCAGTGATGCAAGCGTCGATTGGGCTCAACAGCTTTTCCAGGTCAAGGCCTGGCAGGATCGCCACCCCGGAGAAGAGTGCTGGTTTGCTTACTTCGCGTATCCCGAGATCGAACCAGAAACATACGGCATCCGCTGCCATCACCTTCCAACGCTCGACGTCTACTGGTCGGGCGGTGCGGAAAAGGTTCCCCCCGTCATCGATGGGACAATCCTGATCAGCGCGGGCGACCTCTCAGGCTGTGAGTGGCCTGCCGCTTCGCTCAATCCCTTCGACAACTTCCGCGGCATTAAGCCAACAGAGGCCATCGATCACGCCGTCTTCGTCTACCATGGCCGCTTCGACATGCGCCGGTCCGCCGCGCTCTCGCGTGTGGAACTCGCCTCTCAGTTTGTCTGGCATGGAGACGCCGCCTCAGCTCTCCCACTGGCGCAAGAGGCCGTTGCCATCGATCCGTCGTCGATCATGGCCCATCAAACGCTTGGGTGGGCGCTTGCCGGAACGGGTCACAGAGAGGAGTCTCGCCAGCAATTGGAGCAAGCACTCTCACTCGCCCGCGCCACCCTCGACCCCGGCGCCCAGGACATGTTCGTTCCCGATCTTGAGGCCTCGTTGCGAAGGTAACCCCGCGCTTGTTGCCGAGGCGCCCGCCGATTGCGGAATCGCACGCAAGCCGCTCCAAACGAAACGTGGCCCGAATCGTTATCGATCCGGGCCACACCCTTTTTCTATCGAACTTCCCCGTCGCCTCTTTCGGCCTCACTTCAGTTCGAAGCGGTCCAGGTTCATCACCTTTGCCCAGGCTGCAACAAACTCTTCGACAAAGATCTTTTCTCCATCGCTGCTTGCGTAGACCTCGGCCAGCGCCCGAAGCTGCGAATTCGACCCGAAGACCAAATCTACTTGCGTGGCTGTCCACTTCAGCGCGCTAGTCTTACGGTCTCGGCCCTCCAGAGCTCCATTCGCCGCTTTCTCCCACTTCGTACCCATATCCAGCAGGTTCACAAAGAAGTCGTTGGTCAGCGTCTCCGGCCGCTTGGTGAACACGCCGTGCTGCGCGCCGCCATAGTTCGCATTCAGCGCGCGCAATCCGCCGATCAGCACGGTCATTTCCGGCGCGGTGAGCGTGAGCAGTAGCGCCTTGTCAAGCAGCAGATTCGCCGCATGCGCCTCAAGCCCGTTGCGCGCGTAGTTGCGGAATCCATCGGCCCGCGGCTCAAGCACGGCAAACGATGCAACATCGGTCTGCTCCGCGGACGCGTCCGTCCGTCCCGGCGCAAAGGGGATCTTCACGTCATGACCAGCCTTTTTCGCCGCGACCTCCACCGCCGCATCGCCTGCCAGCACAATCAGGTCGGCCAGCGAAACCTTCTTGCCGCCGGTCTGTGCCGCGTTGAACTTCTTTTGGATTCCTTCCAGCGTCGTCAGCACCTTGGCCAGTTCCGCCGGTTCGTTCGCCTCCCAGTCCTTTTGAGGGGCCAGCCGGATGCGCGCGCCGTTGGCGCCGCCGCGCTTGTCGCTGCCGCGGAAGCTCGACGCCGCGGCCCAGGCCGTCTTTACGAGCTGCGGCGTGGTGAGCCCGCTCGCCAGCACCTCTGCCTTCAGCGCCTCAGCATCTTTTTCGTTGATCAGAATATGATCCACGGCCGGAACCGGATCCTGCCAGATCAGATCTTCCTTCGGCACCAGCTTGCCCAGGTAGCGCGCTCGCGGGCCCATGTCGCGATGCGTCAGCTTGAACCATGCCAGCGCAAAGGCTTCGGCAAACTCCTCCGGATGTTGGTGGAACCGCCGCGAGATCTTCTCGTAGGCCGGATCGAACCGCAACGAGAGATCGGTCGTCAACATTTGTGGCGGGTGCTTCTTGCTCGAGTCGTGCGCATCCGGGACCATATCGTCCGCGGCGACCTCGCCCTTCGGCTTCCACTGGTGCGCGCCCGCCGGGCTCTTTGTCAGCTCCCATTCAAATCCAAAGAGATTGTCAAAGAAGCCGCTGCTCCACTTCGTCGGCGTCGAGCTCCAGGTCACTTCAATCCCGCTCGTGATCGCATCGCCGCCCTTGCCGGTCCCGAAGCTGTTTTTCCAGCCCAGCCCCTGCTCTTCGAGGCTTGCGCCCTCGGGCTCAACGCCCACGTGGCTCGCCGGGCCCGCGCCGTGCGTCTTGCCGAATGTGTGCCCGCCGGCAATCAGTGCCACCGTCTCTTCATCGTTCATCGCCATGCGCGCAAACGTCTCGCGGATGTCCCGCGCCGCTGCCACTGGATCAGGGTTCCCATTCGGGCCCTCAGGGTTCACATAGATCAGACCCATCTGCACCGCGCCCAGCGGATTTGCCAGTTCGCGGTCGCCGCTGTACCGCTCGTCCCCCAGCCACGTCGTCTCCGGGCCCCAATTGATCTCCTCTTCCGGCTCCCAGATGTCCTCGCGCCCTCCACCAAACCCAAACGTCTTGAAGCCCATCGATTCCAGCGCCACATTGCCCGTCAGCACCAGCAGGTCGGCCCACGAGAGATTCTTCCCATACTTTTGCTTGATCGGCCAAAGTAGCCGCCGCGCTTTATCCAGATTCACGTTATCCGGCCAGCTGTTCAGCGGAGCGAACCGCTGCGAGCCCCTTCCCGCGCCGCCTCGCCCGTCATGAATTCTGTACGTTCCCGCGGCATGCCACGCCATGCGGATGAACAGCCCCCCATAGTGCCCAAAGTCCGCCGGCCACCACTCCTGCGAGTCCGTCATCAGCGCATGCAGGTCCTTCGCCACCGCATCCAGGTCGAGGCTCTTGAACGCCTCGGCGTAGTCGAATTCCTCGCCCATCGGATTCGACAGCGACGAGTGCTGATGCAGGATTCCCGGATCCAGCTGATTCGGCCACCAGACCCGGTTGCCCTTGGCCCCGAGTGCCGTGTTCGTCCCGCCCGAAAAAGGGCACTTCGCTTCGTTGGACATGATGCCTCCTATAATTCGCCGCCAAAACTCCAGCCACATTACGCAGCTAGGACAGCGACGATTTCCGAAGTGATTCTATCAACCGCGCCTTCCCCTGCACGCGGACGCAGTGTGACATCGGTTTCAGCCGGTCAATTTACACGAAGCTTCCGGTAGCGGCCCTTTTCGCGAAATTCGACGATTCCCGGCACTCCACCGGAACCATTTTGCCCGAAGTCCGCCCTGGGCATTACCCACTCGGCCGCTCCATCCTTCAACACCGTACGATGTTCGCCGACTCGATTCCCTTCGTTGCGTTGCGCGTATCCACCACCAGCTTCGACTTTTCTACAATCGCCCGGTAGTCGTAGCTCGAGTGGTCGGTCACAATCACCGTCGCATCAAAGCTCTCGATCTCGCCCAACGGCGTACTCACCATGTTCAGGTCGTAGTGCCGCCCACGCCCGACCGTCGGGAAATACGGATCGTTGTACGCAACCTCTGCTCCACGCGACCGCAGCAGCTCAATGATCGTCAGCGATGGCGACTCGCGCAGATCGTCGATGTCGCGCTTGTAAGCGAGCCCCAACACCAGAATCTTCGCGCCCTTCACGCTTTTCGACTGCTCGTTCAGTCCGGCGATAACCTGGTCCACAACAAAATAAGGCATTCGCGCATTCAGCTCGCCCGCCAGCTCGATAAACCGCGTTCTGAAGTCGAACTCCCTCGCCTTCCACGAAAGATAAAAAGGATCGATCGGTATGCAGTGGCCACCCAGCCCCGGCCCCGGATAAAAAGCCTGGAACCCGAATGGCTTCGTCTTCGCTGCGTCAATCACCTCGTGAATGTCGATCCCCATCCGCATGCAAAGCTGCTTCAGCTCATTCACCAGCGCGATATTTACGCAGCGGTAGATGTTCTCAAGCAGCTTCGTCATCTCTGCCACTGAAGTGCTGCTCACCCGCACCACGCGGCGAAAGATTGCGCCGTACATCACCGTCGCCAGCTCCACTGCAACCGGCCCGCATCCGCCCACCACCTTGGGAATGTCGTGCCGCGCGACGGTTTCGTTGCCAGGGTCTTCCCGCTCCGGCGAAAAACCCACGTGAAATCCCGTCTGCTCTTCACTTCGCGCTGCTTTGAGTCCATTCGAGTTTCCCGCCTCAAGCAGCGGAATCACAATCTCTTCCGTCGTCCCCGGATAAGTCGTGCTCTCCAGCACGATGAGCTGCCCTTCGCGAACATGCGGCGCAATCGACTCGATCGTCCCCCTCACGTAGCTGAGATCGGGATCGTTATGCTCGTCCAGCGGTGTCGGCACGCAGACGATCACAGCGTCCATTTTCTCGATCTCCGCGTAATCGGCCGTCGCGCTAAACCCCGCCAGCTGTGCTTTCTTGATCGTCTCCGGCGCAATGCGCACAATGTACGATCCGCCTGCGTTCAGCGCGCTCACCTTCGCCGGGTCAATGTCGAATCCTGTCACCTGAAAGCGTTCATCGCTGAAAAGAAGGGCCAGCGGTAGTCCGACGTAGCCCATGCCAATGATGCCGATCCGCGCCTCGCGCGTCTGCATCTTTTTGATTGTGTCGATGGGGGTGCAACTGGAAGGTTCGTTCATTCCGTGGATTATATAGAGGGTCAACCCTGGTCCTGAACAGCACGAAAGGACTGCAAGCGTATCCGTCCGAAACCGTAGTCAGACCGGCGGAGAGCCGTAGCCGCGCAGTCGCCCCGGCGAGACGCCGCGCCGGCCGCCGGTTTAGCGTTCACCTGTTCGCCCCATATCAACGGATTCTTGCCTGCAAAACCCGCCACCGGCGCTCTATACTCTCTGACGTAATGAATTGAGGACGATTCCGCGACGGTACGGTTGCCGGGTACGACGCCCACTTCAGCCATATCGAACGATTCATGCACCTCAAAAGGAGAGACAGCAATGAAATCGACCGTTCGGCGCGACTTCCTCAAGCGGGCAGGTTTCGTGGGTTCGGCCGCCATGATGGCGGCATTTCCCCAGGGCGCTTTGGCCTTTGGTGGCGCGAATACCACACCCACGGAAGAAGCGCTTCAGACCCCGGCCGAACCCGCCGCCAAAAATCGCATCAAGTTCGCCGTCTGCGGAATGAGCCACGACCACATCTATGGCATGATCCTCGCCATCATGCGCGGCGGCGGTGAATTCGTAGCCGCATGGGCCGGTGAGCCAGACAAACTCGCCACATTTAAGGGCCGCTTCCCAAACGTCAAAATCGTCGCCACCCAGGACGAGATCATCGACGATCCCGCGGTCCAACTCGTCCTCAGTTCACAGGTCGCCAGCGAGCGCGCTCCGCTCGGCGTTCGCGCCATGCGCCATGGCAAAGACTTCCTCGCTGACAAGCCCGGCATCACCACCCTCGCGCAGCTTGCTGAAGTCCGTAAGACCATCGCCGAAACCAAGCGCATCTACGCCATCATGTACAGCGAGCGCCTCGAGGTGAAGGCTGCCGTCTACGCAGGCGACCTCGTGCAGCATGGCGCTATCGGCAAAGTCATCCAGACCATCAACATCGCGCCCCACCAGATCGTCCAGGGTCACGGCGATGCCGGAGGCGGCACCGGCCGGCCCGAATGGTTCTGGGACCCCGCGCTCTACGGCGGCATCCTCTGCGACATCGGCTCGCATCAGGTCGACCAGTTCCTCTTCTACACCGGCTCAAAACAAGCCGAAGTCGTCGAGTCGCAGATCGCCAACGTCCGCCATCCCAATCGCCCGCACTTCCAGGACTTCGGTGACATGGTCCTGCGCGGCGATCGCGGCCTCGGCTACGTGCGCCTCGACTGGTTCACCCCCGACGGTCTCGGAACATGGGGTGACGGGCGCCTCTTCATCCTTGGGACAGATGGTTATATTGAAATCCGCAAGTACACCGATGTTGCCGTTAAGAAACAAGGCAACAACCTCTTCATCGTCGACAACAAGCAGGCTCGCTATATCGATTGCAACGCTATGCCGCTGCCGTTCGGCCCGCAGTTTGTCGACGATATCCTCAACCGCACCCACACCGCCCAGGATCAGGAGCAGTGCCTGCTCGCTGCAGAACTGGTCATCAAGGCCCAGGTGGGTGCAAAATGGGTAACACTGAAAGACTAGGGTCTCGAAAGTTGACCACCAACAAATTTGGGTGCCCCACCCTCGCCGCGTCTTTCATTTCGCGGCTAGGGTGGGATACGACAATCTCTTAGGCAAACTGTCAGCATCTCCGAAGAAGGACATCCTCATGGCTCACAAATCCGCATCCCCTCGCTCCCGCCGCTCGTTCCTCAAAGCCTCGCTCGCGTCCGTCGCCGTCGCCGGGTTTCCCACCTTTGTTCCCGCGCGCCTCCTCGGCCAATACGCGCCGAGCAAACAGATCAATATCGGCGCCATCGGTGCTGGCCGCATCTCGCGCGGCCACGACATGGCCAACATCTTCCCTCTCAACAATGCCCGTATCGTCGCCGTCTGCGACCTCGATGCCGACCGCGTTGAAGACGGCAAAAAACTCGTCAACGAAACCTACGCCGCCAAATTCGGCAAGCCCTACGATGGCGTCACCGGCTACAGCAACTACCACGACCTGCTCGCCAACAAAGACATCGACGCCGTCCTTGTCAGCACGCCCGACCATTGGCACGCGCTCATCGCCATCGACGCTGTCCGCGCCGGCAAGCACGTCTACCTGCAGAAGCCCGCTTCGCTCACCATCGCCGAGGGCCGCGCCATGTCCAACGCCGTTCAGGCCTCGGGACGCATCCTTCAGATCGGCAGCCAGCAGCGCTCCACCGTGCAGTTCCGCTACGCCGCCGAGCTCGTCCGCAACGGCCGCATCGGCAACCTTGAGCGGGTCGAGGTTGGCTTGCCCGGCGACCCTCCCGGCGGCGACAAGACCCCCATGCCAGTCCCCGACGGCTTCAACTACGACATGTGGCTCGGCGAAACGCCCTCGGTCTTCTACACCGTCGATCGCGTCCACCCGCCCAAGGGCTACGGCCGTCCCGGATGGCTGCGCTGCCGCCAGTTCGGAGCGGGCATGATCACTGGCTGGGGCGCGCATCATATCGACAGCGCGCACTGGGGCATGGACACCGAGTACACCGGCCCCATCGAGATCTGGGGCCACGCTGAATTTCCCGATCACGGCCTGTGGGATGTCCACGGCTCCTTCAAGACAGAAGCCCTCTACGCCAACGGCGTTCGCATGAGCGTAAGCGGCGACTACCCCAACGGCATCAAGTTCTACGGCTCCAAGGGTTGGATCTTCGTCTCGCGCGGCAACGATCAGGTCACCAAAAGCGACCCCGTCGCCAAGCTGAACGACGCGACGGCCCTCGCCTCAAGCGACCCCGCGATCATCAAGTCCGTCATCGGCCCCGACGAGATTCACCTCTATAAGAGCGACGAGCAGCACGCTAACTGGATCGAATGCATCCTCCAGCGCAAAGAGCCCATCTCGCCCGCCGAGCTTGGCCATCGCGCCTGCACCACCTGCCTGCTTCACGACATGGCAATGGTGCTCAAGCGCAAGCTCTACTGGGACCCGGTCCGCGAGCGCTTCCACAACGACCACGAAGCCGACAGCATGCTCGCCCGTCCGCAGCGCTCGCCCTACATGCTCAGCTAGCGCTGGAAACAGCTCCGGCTCCGCGCCCCCCAGCGCGGAGCCGGCCCCCCAAATCCGCGGTTCCGTTTACGACCTCACAGCTACCGCGGCTTCAGAACCGCACCACCACCCCTGTGTTGATCCGCAGGTTGTTCTGGTGGTTGTTGCTTCCGTTATCAAACGTCGTCAGCAGGTAGTCGGCCTCCGCCAGCCGGATCGACCACCGCCCGTTCAAACGCCAGTCCACGCCTCCGCCCATGATCGACGCAAACGCCACTCCCGCATTCCCCACGTTCGTGTCCGGTCCGGTCACCAGCGACCCGCTTGCGTGCCCAATCCCCACCAGCACTTGCCCAAAAGGCTTCAGCGCGGAGCGCATCGGCGGCACATAGCGGATCCCTCCCGTGTAGGTGCTCATCGTCAACCCGTAACTGCTGGTCGCAACGCTAGTAGCGTAGGTGCTCGCCGTCAGGCTGGCGCTGCCGCTAACCATCCCGGCAGCGTATGCGGTCGGCGTCAAGATGTAACTTCCGCCCGCGATCCCACCCGCGTATACCGCCGTCACGTCGCCCACCAGGGCAAACTGCCCGCTCCCAAGCGGCCACGCAAACTCCGCGCTTCCGCCGTTCTGGTTGAAGCAAGTGCATCCTCCCGGCGGCGCATTACTGCGCACGTAGCTGTAGCCAAGCGCCAGCTCCGGCCGGGCCGTGTCATTGATTGCCGTCGCTGCCTGCGCCCCCGCAACCCTCGGCCCGTGTGAGACCGCGGCGATCGCAAGAAGCATCCATGCCCATTCAACTCTGAATCGCATACGCGTCTCCTTTTATTGCACCGTCAGTTGCACGGTTGTTGTCTGTTGAATACTCCCGCTCGTCGCGGTCACCGTCACGGTGTAGGCCTGGGCCGACGCCTTGGGAATCGCAAAGCCGCCCCCGCAGCCAGTCATTGCCGTCACCGCTCCAATCGAGCCCAGCAACAGCACGGCCATCGTGATCCAACGCCTGCGTCGCTTGCCCGGTATGAAGAGCAGCCCCAGCGCTGCCAGTGCCGGCGCGGCCAGCGGCCATCCCACCTTCAACGCAGCCGTCTGCAATGTGCCCATCTGGATCGTGAGCGTCGAACTCGCCGGAGAACTGCCTGGCGTTACACTCGTCGGCTGGAAGGTCCCGATTGCGCCCGCCGGCAACCCGCTCACCGCAAACGTCACCGCGTTGTTGAACGACCCGTTTTGCGGCGTCACCGTGATCGTGTATATCGCCGACCCACCTCCCGAAATCGTCTGCGGCCCCGTGGGCGAGCTGACAGTGAACGTCGGCGCAGGCGATCCCGTTCCGTTCAACGTCACCGTTTGTGGAGCGCCGGTCGCGTTGTCCGCCACCGAGAGCGTCGCCGTCAGGCTCCCTGCCGATACGGGCGCAAACGTCACACTGATTGTGCATGTCTGTTGCGGTGCCAGTGAATTCGGGCACTCGTTCGTTTCGGCAAAGTCGCTGAGATTCGTCCCGGTTATGCTGATCCCCGTAAGCGACAGCGCCGCATTGCCCGTGTTGGTCAGCGTCGCCGTCTGCGCAGCGCTCGTCGTGCCCACCACGCCTGTGAACGTCAGTGTTCCCGGCGTCAGCGTTGCCGAAAGCACCTGCGCCACCGTGACCGTCACCGTCACAGCAGCCGATGTACTGCCCGCATTGTTCGAGTCGCCGCCATACACCGCGGTCACCGAATTCGCCCCCAGCGCCAGCGATGACGTCGAGTAGGTCGCCACGCCCGAGCCGTTCAGCGTGCCCGTCCCCAGCATCGTCGCCCCATCCATGAAAGCCACTGTGCCCGTCGGCACGCCGCTTCCTGGGTTCTGCGTCACAGTCGCCGTGAAGGTCACGCTCGCGCCCACCGCCGGGTTCAACGAGCTCGCCATCATCGCCGTCGACGTCTGCGCCACGCTCACCGTCACTGTCACTGCATTCGAGGTGCTGCCTGCGTTATTGCTGTCGCCGCCATACACTGCGGTTATCGAGTGCTGCCCGACCGCCAGCGTTGAAGTCGTGAACGTTGCCACGCCCGAGCCGTTCAGCGTGCCGGTACCCAGCATCGTCGCCCCATCCATGAACGTCACACTGCCCGTAGGTGTTGTTCCCCCTGTTGGCGGCGTCACCGTAGCCGTGAATGTCACGCTCGTGCCCGCAGTCACGCTCGTCGCGCTCGCCACCAGCGTCGTTCCGCTGCTCGCCGAATTAACCGTTACCAAGCTGGCGCCCGTCGCGCTCGTATACGTCTGAGCGCCCGCCACGTCTGGCGTGTAGGTTGCAGTAAGTGTGTCGGAGCCCTTTGCGAGGGAATTGGCAGGAATGTTGACGGTGGCGCTGCCGTTGGTCAGGGTTACCACGGCAGAGGTATAGCTTCCGCTGGTGAGCGTGACCGTGCCAGTGGGAGTTGGGTTGCCGCCTCCACCGCTTACAGTCACTGTCACCGTCAGGGCCTGCGTCGTTGTGATGCTCGACGCAGACGGCGTCACCGTCACCGTGGGCGTTGCGGTCCCGGTACCGGAAAGGTACACATTCTGGGTCGCCCCGGCCACGTTGAGTGAGTTGTCGGTCAGCGTTAGAGTGCCGGTGAGTGCGCCCACCGCGGTTGGTTCAAAGTCCATGCCGACCACGCAGGAAGCGCCGGCGGCAACAGGAGTGGAAATGGAGCAGGTAGTCGTGCCGGAATCGATGACGAAGTTCGCGCTGGGCGGCGCAATGCTGGTCAGATTCAACGGCGCGTTGCCGATGTTCTCGACCGTTACCCAACGCTGGGCATCGGTGGTGTCCGTCGTTCCATCCAGGGTTGGGACGAAGTAGGTTACGTAGGCATCGTTGAATTCCACTTTGTCTATCGCATTCCCCTCGAAAAAGTAGAAGTTGTCGCTGGCATCTACGTCGGCGGAAGACGGGCTGATGCCTGTCAGAATGGTGTCGACTGTCTGGTATCCGCCCGAAGCCAGAATCTCGTCAATGCTGTTGAAGGTGATTTCATCGATGAAGAAGACATCCCCGTTCTGGTCCGTGGTTACAAGAGGGGGAAGGGTACTCAGCCGAAGCCTGGAAAACTGAACCCGTTGCCCAGGAGGTTGACCGTCGTGTAACCGCCGGACGCCAAAACCTCATACACCCCGGCTGCGGTCGCAGTGGCGCCTGAGACGAAGAGATTCCCGCTCATATCGATTGTCAGCGTATAAGGGTTCGGCATAGCGCTGGCAATCGGATTGGCCGTTGAGTAACCGCCGTTAACGGGAACCTCATAGAGACCGAGAGCCCCACTTTGTAGCGACGCAGAGCCAGAGAGAGCAACAAAGATGTTGCCGCTCTGGTCCAGCGCGATCCCTGTCAGGTCGCCAGCGCCAAAGGTGACGGGCAACTTGGTAGCGGTCTGGTAGCCGCCCGCCGCTGTGAGTTCCCATATTGAGCCGATTTGGCCGATATTGCCGGTTCCAACAGTGATGAAGAGATTGCCGCTAAAATCCAGAGCCAAACTGTACGGACCGCCGGGAATCGTAGTGTTGGGCGCCAGGGTCATCACGCAGGCTGCCGAAGTGCAGCCGGCTGGAACCTCCATCACAGACACGGTATTCAGGTTGGGCTTGAGGTAGAAGACGTCCCCGATCCCATCGACCGCACCGCTGCCTACGTTATCGCCGGCGGTGCTGCCGCCCACGGTAGGCCAGGGCGGAGTGATGCGCGGGAGTCTGGGCACCAATCTCACCTGCGGCCCTGAGCCGATGCCGTTGACGAGATCCGTGGCAACCGTGTTGCCTGAGCCGTCTTTGACAATCACCGCTCCGTAGCGCAGCCCGGCGAGTTGTGGCGAGAAGACAACGTTTGCCGTGCAGGTGCCGCCAGCGATGATGCTTGCGCCAGCGTTGCAGGTCCCCGCGCTAACCACAGCAAAGTCCAGCGTCGGAGCGCCCTGCATCATCGCGGTCACGCTGCCGATGGTCGTGCTGCTCGCAAATGTAAATGTCAGCGTCTCCGCCGGGCTGGTTTGCCCCACAGGGATTGTGCCGAAGTTCCCAGTCTGCGCCTGCATCGCCGTCACCGTCACCGTCACAGCATTCGATGTACTTCCTGCGTTGTTGCTGTCGCCGCCATACACCGCGGTGACCGAATTCGCCCCGAGAGGCAGCATCGAAGTCGCAAACGTCGCCACGCCCGAGCCGTTCAGCATCCCGGTGCCCAGCGTCGCTGCCCCGTCCATGAACGTCACGCTGCCCGTCGGCGTTATCCCTCCCGTTGGCGGCGTCACCGTCGCCGTGAACGTCACGCTAGTTCCAACCACCACATTCGTCGCGCTTGCAGTCAGCACATTGGAGCTCGTCGCTGAGTTCACCGTCACCGTGTTCGCGCCCGCCGCGTTCGTATACGTCTGAGCGCCCGCCACGTCCGGCGAGTAAGTTCGCCGTCAGCGTGTCGCTGCCCAGCGAGAGCGACCCTTCCGGAATCGGAATCGACGCACTTCCGCCGCTCAGCGTTACCGCCACCGAAGTAAAGCCGCCGCCCGTCAGCGTCACCGTGCCCGATGGCGAAGGATTGCCTAGCCCACCGTTCAGAGTCACGGTCACCGTCAGAGCCTGCTTCACCGAGATCTGCTTCGGCGACGGCGTCACTGTAACTGCAGGCGTCGTTTTCGCGATCGCCTGCACCGTTTCCGTTGCCGCTCCCGTTGCGTTGTTGTAGTTCGCCGCGCTCGTCGTGTCAGGCGCATAGTTCACCGTCAGCGTGTCCGTGCCCGCGAGCCAGCGTCCTGGCCGGAACCGGAATCGTCGCGCTGCCATTGCTCAGCACCACCTGCCCCGACGAGAACCCTCCGCTCAGCAGCGTCACCGTGCCGCTCGGCGTTGGATTGCCTCCGCCCCCAGCCACCGTCACCATGACCGAGAAATCCTGCGCGATAGTCACGGTCGCCGGCGAAGGAGTCACCTTCACCGTCGGCGTCGTCTTTGTGGCCGCCGTTACCGTAACGGTTGCGAATCCCGCGCCATCGTTATACGTCGTCGAAGCCGCCTGGTCCGGCGCATAGATCGCCGTCAGCGTATCGCTGCCCGCCGCCAGCACGCCCGCCGGAATCGTAATCGTCGCCGTTCCGCCCGTCAGCGTCGTTGTCGCGGAGTTATAGCCTCCCGCTCGACAGCGTCACCACGCCCGTCGGCACCGGCGTCGGGTTCTTCCCCGCCACCGTCACCGTCACATTCAGCGTCTGCGACGTATTGATCGAGTTCGACGCCGGCATCACCGTCACTGTCGGCGTTGAGCCGTTGTCGGTGTAATGAATCCCGTCCCGCTCAGCGCAAAGGTCTGTGTCGACTCCATTTGCATTCAGCGCGTTGTCCGTTACGGTCAGTGTCCCGGTCTGCGCGCCAACCGCATTCGGTCGAAAGAACACGCCCACCGTGCACGATCCGCCCACCGCCAGCGTCGTCGAAGCCGAGCAGGTCGTCGCGCCGCTGTCGATCTGGAAGCTGTTGCCCGTGATCGCCAGGCCCGAGATCGTCAACGGCGCATTGCCGCTGTTGTTCACCGTTGCCGTCATCGTTCCGTCGGTCGTGTCCTTCGTTGCCACCTTGGTCGGCGTCGGAAACACGAGCGCCGGCGCATCGGAAAGTCCAGCTTCTCAATCACGCCCAGATAGCTGCGCCCACCTGGTTCGGCACATACACATTGCCCTGCGCATCCACGCTCATGTTGTCGTTGAAAAACGTCGTATTGACCGGGAGTAGATGCGACTGTCAGGATCGTCGTGTACCCGCTCGACGCCGTCATCTCTTTGATCGCGCCATTGCCCGCATCATTCACAAAGATGTTGCCGAAAGCATCCGACGCTACGCTCTCCGGATTCTTGAATCCGCTGCCCACTACTTGCGAGATCAGCGAATCCGCTCGACGCCAGCACTTCCTTCACCGCGTTGTTGCCCGTGTCCGCTACCCAGATATTTCCCTGCGGATCCACCGCCAGGCTGTCGGCCGTCCCGCTGAAGTCGAAGCTCCCCGTGTTCCCGCCGGCCTGAGGCTTCGGCTTTGCTGCCGGGCGCTTTCGGCAGATGCCCCTTCCCTCGAACCACGTCGGTTCCCAGCCGTGCCCAGTTGTCCGCCGCAGATGGTTCAGAATCTCCGTCCCCGATGTAGTACACCTGGCCCCAGCCATCCACGGCCGGCTGCTGTTCCTCTCCCGTTAAAGCCCAGCTCAACGCCGCTGCCGCAATCCGGCGGAGTCCAACTGCCCACCGTCGACGCTTCTCCGCCTCCCAGATAGAAGCCTCCTTCAAAGATCTCCCCTGCGCCGTCCATTGCGAGTCCCAACGCCAGGTCCAGCTGAAGCGAACCGGTCGTTGCAAACAGCTTGCTGCACGCGGCTGTCGTGCACCCGGCCGGGAACTCCCACACGTCGCCAACACTCTGGTTAACCGTTCCATCCACGCTCGCAATCAGAGCATCGATCACGTAGAGGTTCCCGGCGCCGTCCATTGTCGAATCTGTCCGCTATGGTCTCAAGATCCTTGCCCGGGTTCGGGATTGTTCTGCGGCGGCAAAATCGTAAAGTTCACCGGCGTATACGGCGTAAACGTTACCTGCGGCGCGGTTCCCGTTCCATTCAGATAAGCCTCGCCGATCCCGTTGCCGGCCGGATCAAGCAGGATGATCGCGCCCTTCCGCTGGCCTGCGTGCGCGGGCTTAAACGTCACCTGCATCGAGCAGGTGCTGGCTTCAGTCAGCGCTGTACCCACCGCGCAGGTTCCCGGGTTCGACACCGCATAATCCAGCCCCGTAATACCCAGCGTGGTGGCGTCGATCGTTCGCAATCGAGTCGCCGCCCGCCGGAATGAGCTCGAACTGGGCAAAGGCAAAGTTCACCGTCTGCGGCGCGCTCGTCTGCCCCACCGGCACAGCGCCAAAGTCCGTCGACACAACGTCAACCGTATCCAGCGTGACCGTAAACGCGTACGACGTCGGCTGGCTGATGTTCCCGCCCACTTCGGCCTCGACGACAAAGCTATGAATCACGAATGTAACCTTGGGCGGCTGAGGTACCCCTAGATTCGCGTAATTCACCCCGCTCGTGCACGCCGTAAACGCCGCTCCATCCAGGCTGCACAGGAATGTCGCGCCCGCCTCGAGTATCTGTGAAGCTGAATGTCGCCGTGGTCGCGCTCGTAATGTGGCCCGGTCCGCTCGTGATCGTCGGCGGCGTCACGGCCACTCCGGTCACGGTCCAGCTATACACCGATGCCGGGCTCAGGAAGTTGTTCGGGTCCAGAGCTCTCACCTGGAAGCTGTGCTGCCCCGCGCTCACCGGCGAATAAACGACTCCGCTCGCGCAGGGACCGAAAGCAAGCCCATCGATGCTGCACTCAAACGTCACGTTCGCTTGTGTATCGCTGAAGGTGAACGTCGCCGAATTCACACCTGTCGGGTTCGCCGGTTCGGTCAGGATCGTCGGCGGCGGGCGGCAAGCGAGTCGGCCGAAATCTGAATCACCTGCGTCGCCGAGCTCACATCTGGCCAGGTTGTTGTCGGTCAGTGTCAGCGTCGCATTCTGAAGCCCCGTTGTCGTCGGCTCGAAGAACAAGCTCGACATGCAATTTCCGCCCGGCGCTACCGGCTTTGCGACCGAGCAGGTCGAATTGTCGCCGGGTCGAATCTGGAACGAAGGATTGGAGAGGACGATCGAGGTGAACGTCAGCGGTGCGTTGCCCTGGTTCTGCACGGCGAAAGTCTGGTCTCCGTCGGCGTTGTCCAACTCGCCCACCAGCGCCGGATATCCTGAATGTCAGAGTCGGCGGATCGACAAAGTCCAGCTTTTCCACCCCACCGGTGAGCACGTTAGGCAGAATCAGGTTCCCATTCCCCTCACCGCGATGCTTTCCTCATACTCAAGAAAACTGGACGTGCACAGGCGCGTGGCCCCCGTATAGCCATTCCCAATCGAGGAATTCGAAGGGGCACTGGTCGCCAAAGTCGCCCACAAACACATTTCCGCTGCCGTCAATTGCCAGCCCCATCGGCTTGCCAAATACACCGGACCCCAGCACATTCGTCTGTGAGTAGTCGTTGGCCGCTGGAATCTCCACCACCAGCGTGTTGATCGGGTTGCAAGTCCAGCAGGTAGACCTGGCACTGGTTGCCGCCCTCGCCCACAAACAGGTTCTCGTTCGCGTCCACCACCACGCTCCACGGATCGTTGAGCCCCGACACCAGCGTGTTCGTTGTCGTGTAGCCGCCGGCTGCCAGCACTTCCTTGATAGCCGAGTTTCCTCCATCCGCCACGAATACGTTGTCGCTCGAGTCCAGCGCCACTCCATACGGCTGGTTGAACCCGCTCCCGACCTGCACCAGGCAACTCAGCGTCTGGCACCCGATCGGAATCTCAAACACCGCGTTATAGCCGAGGGAGGCCACAAACAGGTTCCCAGCGCCGTCCACCGCCACCGCCCACGGGCTGGCCAATCCACTCATCACCACCTTCTGGCAGCTATCCTGGGTGCACCCGGCCGGGATCTCCTTGATCGCATTGTTCCCTTCATCCGCAATGAAGACGTTGCCTGCGCCGTCCACCGTCGCGCCCGGGTGACTGAATCCATCCCCAATTAAGAAGTCGCTCTCTGGATAGTTCGCCAGGAACCCATCGCCGCCGTAGTAGTAAGGCTCGTCGAAGAAGATCATCTGCGGTCCCGTACCCGTCCCATGCACATAGGCCTGCGCCTGCAGCGTTCCCGTATCGTCCAGCACCACAATGCCGCCATTGCGCAGGCCCGCGTACTTCGCCGTGAAGGTCACGTCCACCGTGCAGCTCTGGCCCGAGGTGTAGCTCGCGCCCACCATGCACGTTCCGCCCGGCACAATGGCAAAGTCCAGTCCCGGCGCGCCTTGCGTCATCGCCGATATGCTTCCGATCGTGGTGTTCGCTGCAAACGTCAGCGTCACCGTGGTTGGCGCGCTGGTCTGCCCCATCGCCGCATTCCCGAATCCCGGCGTCACCGGGCTCACCGGCGGCGGCGGCGCCGAAACCGTAACCCAATCGCCTCCCGATGCCGGTAGATATGTATTCGAGCCTGCGGCATCCGGCACGTACGTGACATTCACAGCGTCGGTACCGACCGCCAATGCTCCGCCCGGAATCAAGATGTTCGCACTGCCGTTTACCAAGGTCACAGGCGAGGATGTGTATCCACCGGATTCAGCGTCACCGAGCCCGTGGGCGTCGGATTGCCGCCTCCGCCTACCACCGTCGCCATCAGCGTGACCGGCTGCGTCGACGCAACTGTTGGCAACTGCGGCGTCACGGTCACCGCCGGAAGCGTCAGCGCGGTCGACGTCACCGTCACCGTATTCTGGCCGATATTGCCCGCATAAAAATTCGCGCTTGCTGCGTCCGGCGCGTAGATCCCTGCGAGTGAAATGCTTGCCACTATGCCCGTGCCCGGTGGAACAGCTCCAGGAACCAACGAAGCTGCCGGCAACATGAACGTTGCGCTCCCGTTCACCAGCGCCGTCGGATCTCGACAGGGTCGGTCCCCGTGTTCAGTTGCACTGTTCCGGTCGGTGTTGGGTTGCCGCCCGCCGCCTGCACCGTAATTGTCACCGTCAGCGTTTGCGCCAATCGCGACATTCGGGGCCGAAGACACCGTAACCGTCGGCGTATAGAGCGCCTGCCCACTCAGCGCGACCGGCTGCGTCGAACCCGCCACGTTCATGCTGTTGTCGGTCACCGTCAGCGTCCCGTTGATCGAGCCCCCTACAGCCTGAGGCGTAAAGTCCACGCCCAGCACGCAGTTCGCTCCCGGCGCCAGCACAATCGACGCCGTGCACGTCGTTATTCCGGCATCTGACACAAAGTTTTTGCTCGAGAACGTCAGCGCCGACACGTCCAGAGGTGCATTGCCCACATTGGTAAGTATGTCGGAAAACCCGCCGCTTTCCGTCGACCCCGGAGGCGCTGGGGTCGGAAACGCGATTCCCTCCGCCTCGCCCCTCGGCAGAATGTCCAGGAAGTCCCCGCTAAACCCAAACCCATCGTCCGCAAACAAGTCCACAACATACATGTTGCTGGCAGAGTCGATTGCGATACCGCTTGGCGCTGTAAATCCGTCGGCGAAATTAGTCACCGTCGTATAGCCGCCCGCCGCCAAAATCTCATACACCCCATCGTGATTGATATTCGAATCGATCACATAGACGTTGCCGCTTGCATCCAGCACCAGGGCGATCGGGTTCTTAAAGCCGCTTCCCAGCACTTTGATCGCTCGGCGATCGCAGGAATCACTGCCATTGACTGCAACGATCTCATTCACATTCCCGCCAGCGGTCAAAAACAAATCACCGCTTCCGTCGACTGCCACCCCGTCCGGGCTCGTAAATCCGTTCACCACTGTCGTTGCGGTCGCGTAGCCGTTTGCCGCCGTCATTTCCTTGATTGCGCCGTCTAGTGAAGTCCGACACAAACACGTTGCCGCTTCCGTCCACGGCCAATGCCTGCACCAGGCCAAAGTTCCCAGTCAAAGTCTTCGCTGTCGTGTAGCCGGCCGTAGCTGGAATCTCGGTGATCTGGCCGGGCTGGGACACATCCGCCACAAACACGTTCCCCGCGCCATCCACAGCAACGCCCCAAACCCCGTCATGCTTACCCGGCAGTTGCTTCACACACGCGGCCTGCACGCAACCCGCCGGCACCTCTACCATGGTGTCGCCGAAGCCGTCCTGGTTCAGGTTCCCTACAAAGATGTCTCCGGCCCCGTCCACCGCGATCCCGCGGTCTGGAAAGATCACGTTTCCCGGGAAACGATGTTATTGAACCCGGCTGCACCTGGAACCCCGCCTGCGGCCCGGTCCCGATGCCCTGCAGATAAGCCGTGCCCAGCGTGTTCCCCGACTGGTCCTGCAGCACCACGGCGCCGTTGCGCGTGCCTGCATACTTCGGCGTAAACGTCACCGACACAGTGCACGAGTGTCCCCGCCGCATAGCTCTGCCCTGCCGTGCACGTTCCCCCGCTCACCGCGTAGTCCATGCCCGCCGCGCCCAATGTCAGAGCCTGCGGAGCCCCGATGGTCTCAGCCGCCGAGAACGTCGCCGTCAGCATCACCGGCAGGTTCGTCTTTCCTATCGCCACCGAGCCAAAGTTCGCGTTCGCGCTGAACTGCGCCGTCTGTGCGCCTGCTCCCAACGCAAACGCACACACCATCCCCAACCCAGCCAACAACCCAGCAGACTTCTTCAGCGCGTTCAGCATCGGGATCTCCTCCAGCGGGCAAACCTTCCCCAGCGAACCAGGGACATTGCACCCGACAGAAATCTGCCGGGACACAGCTCCTCTGCTTCCGCTCGATTTTCCGCTTCACCTAAGCTGCGGAAACCCGATCAGAAATGACTCATCGGTTGGCTGAATGCCCGTGTGAACCCTTGTACTCCCCCAAACAGCTGGGCGCCACATCCTTCTGCAGCCTCGTCGCGGAAGGGTGGGAAACCGACCCATCATGCTGGGTGCCCCACCCTCGGCGCGCCTTTGTTCTTGCGCCTAGGGTGGGAATTCGTCCCACTAATTTAGGGCCCGATCAATCCAGCGTCGCCTTCACCGCCCCCACCGAGATGCCCCCATCCACCAGCAGTGTCTGCCCGGTCACATACCGGCTCGACTCCGACGCCAGAAACACAATCGCCCCGTCCAAATCACTCGGCAACCCCGGCCGCTTCAGCGGAATCCGCTCCTTCAGGTACTCCACCCACGCCGAATTCTCATACATCACCCGATTCTGCGCCGTCTCAAACCATCCCGGCGCCAGACAGTTCACAGTGACCCCGTTCCTGCCCCAATCGTCCGCCAGGCTCATCGTCAGCTGCTTGATTCCTCCGCGGCTTGCACCATAGGCCGCGAGCCCTGCGTAGCCCGCCACGCTCGTCACCGAGCCGATGTTGACGATCCGCCCATACCCGCGCTTTACCATCCCCCGCGCCGCCGCCTGCGCCACAAAGAACGACCCGCGCAGATTCGTATCCAGAATTGTGTTCCAATCCTCCCAGGTCACCTCGAGCGCCGGCTTCCGTATGTTGCAACCCGCATTGTTGACCAGAATGTCAATCGGCCCAAACCCCTCTTCAACCCGTCCCACCGCCCGCTCAATGCTCGCCTGCTCGCGCACGTCGAGTTCTACCTGAAAGCTCCTCCGCCCCAGCTTCTCAATCTCCGCTGCAAACCCCGCCAGCTTGCCCATCTCCCTGCTGGTCATCGCGATGTCCGCGCCCGCTCGCGCCAGCGCCCGAGCAAAGTACTGGCCCAGCCCCCGGCTCGTCCCCGTCACCAGCGCAATTCTTCCCGTCAGATCGAACAATCCATTGCGCATCAAAAAGGTCCTCAGTTTCCAACCAACTGCGGGTGCCCCATCCTAGGCGCGTCTCTGTTTTTGCGCCTAGGGTGGGATGCAACACGCCTCACCGCACCATCCCAACTCCTTACGGCTCCAACACCACTTTCAGCAGCCCCGGCTCCCGCTCATAGAGCCGCTTGAACCACGCCGCTCCGTCCTCAAGCGGCGCAACCGCCGACACCAGCGGCTCTACCTCGAATCGCTCCACGCGCCATCATCGCAATGCACGCGGGATACTCCCCAGCCGACGCGCAGGAGCCCTGCAGCCGGATCTGCCGCGTCACCGTCGACTGAAGCCCCAGTTCGATAGTCGGCGCAACGTTGCCCACCAGCGTCGCCGTCGCGCCTTTTCTCACTGAATCAAGCGCCAGCCTCACAGGCGCAGTTGCTCCCACGCACTCCAGGGCCGCATCTGCCCCGCGCCCATGCGTCATCTCAACAATCTCCGCCACGCTCTCCCGTGCCGCCGCATCCCCCTGCGTATTGAACGTCGCCGTCGCCCCCAGTTTGCGGGCCAGCTCAAGCCGCGTCTCGTCCACATCCATCACAAACACCCGCCCCGCGCCCGCCAACCGCGCCGCCTGCAGTGTCAATAGCCCAATCATCCCCGCACCCACGACAACCACTGTGTCATCCAGAGCAATCGGAGTCAGCCCAACCGCATGAACGGCAACTGACACAGCCTCAATCAGCGCAGCATGCGCAAACGGCATCCCGTCCGGCAGCTTGTAAGCAATCCGCGCCGGGACCGCCACATATTCGGCAAATGCGCCCATTCGCTTGAACAGCGGCGTTGAAACCCCCACCACCTCGCGGTCGTCGCACAGGTTTACCTCACCCCGTTTGCAGTAGAAACACTTCCCGCAATACACCGTCGAGTCAAAGGTCACGCGATCGCCCACGCCAAACTCCGTAACGCCGCTCCCAACGCTCTCCACGACCCCCGCCGCCTCGTGGCCCATCACGATTGGCGGCAGCCGCCTGCCCGTGCTCCCATCGTAGCCATGCACGTCACTCCCGCAGATGCCGCATGCGTGAATGCGGATCAGCAACTCGCCTTCGCGCGCTTCGGGCCGCGGCAATTCCACCACTCCAACTTCCTGTAATCGGAAAGAAGCTAGCGCTTTCATCCATATCCCTCAATCCTTATCAGGACTCCACCGAGCTCGCTCCACCCAGCGACCACCAGCCTACCCTTTTCACCCTCTGGCGCTCAAAACACCTCCCGCGCATGCGCCCTCCCTTACGCGTAGTCCTCCCGATACGGCGTGAACACATCCAGCACTTCAGTCTCTTCCAGGGCCCGCGCCTCATGCTCCACATTGCCCGAAACCACTGCGCTGTCTCCGCCGCGCATTTCCAGCGTTTTCCGCCGCCGCTGAACACAATTGCGCCCCGCACCACGTACACCAGTTGGTCGTGCGGATGTTTGTGCCGCGTTCCTTTCCATCCCTTCGCCAGGAGATGGCGCACCAGCATCAGTCGCTCGTTATATGCCAGTACTTGCCGCTTGAGTCCTTCTTCTGGCATCGTAACCGTCGTTGCGTCCGTCGCCGCATAAACCACATCCCATGTCCGTCATCGGTCTTCCCTCGCTATTCAACTGTCAAACCCACAAAAGCGGCTGCCGGATCGGATAATTGCGCACGATTTCTTTATCCGTCGGGTCAGGATTCAGCCGCTTCCACAGCTCCGTATACCGCTGCTCTTTGAACGCCAACCCCGCAAACAGCAATCCCGGCGACCGTACCGGCAGCGCATCAAATGTTCAACGTCCTTCGCCCATTTCCATGCGCTCTTGTCCTGAGATACGGATAAATGAACTCTGCTGCCTTTCTTAATCCCGCGCCCATCCGCAAGCGCAAATCCGCGTGGCATCCGGCACCAGATCCCCAGCGATTGGCACAGCCCCGCCATCACATCGAAGTTGAAGATCGAGTAGCTATAAGGCTTCGTCCGCGCCAACTCCTTCGGAAACGACCCATCGACTGCCTCCTGATCCGGCAGCAGAGTCTCTCGATAGCGCCGGTAGACCTCCTGCGAACACCTTCGTTCCCAATCAACCGCGCATACTCCGCCGCCTGCAGTGCCCAGCACATCGCGTGATTGTTTTTCGCGTCCCGCTCCGCCATGGCCTAGCTCGCTCGTTCGACAGCCAGTTCCAGATACTGCGCAAACCATTCGATCATCGCCGCGCGCTCATTTGATTCATCCCCTCCGGCGCCACCAGCGACGCTGCCCGCGCCACCTCCACCAGATGCAGCGTATCGATAATCCCATACGACCGCCCCGTCGAAACTCCGATGACTGCCTGCGCGTATCGCAGATTCGGGTTCATCCGCGTCTCGGCGTTCACAAACCACGCCGTCAGGTGGTCGCACGCCCGCTCCGCATACCGCCGATTCTCCGGTGAGCATCCACGCAGCCGTCAGCGCGGGCATCTGTTTTGACAGCGCGATCATCACCTTTCGGTGGTCGTCAAAGTTGTCTGGATTGCTCTGCCCGTCGCGATTCACATAGGGCCCTTTCGGGTCCTGCGGATTCGGCCAGAAGTAGTCCGCCTGCGAAAAGTAATCGTGCAGCCCTCCAGCGCTTCGATTCGTCGGAAACGCCGTGATCGTCACCGGCTTCACCCCAAATACTCCCGCGCCGCACGCAGGATCCGCTCTCGATCCGTTCGCGCCACAAGCCGGTAACCCTCTGCATCGTTCAGCGCCGGCTGGATTTCCCTTCCCACCTTGGCCGCCAACGCCAACCCCGCACCTGCCACCGACCTTGCAAATTCCCGCCGACCCTGCACATTACCCCCACGCTCTTTGCTGACCGTATTCGATTTTGATCGTCCGACTGGCCTATAATTTGCTGTCCGAACTAACCTAACCCCGGCAAGCCTCCAGCGCAAGTGCCTCAGTGCCCGTCTTGCGGCAAGATTGGAACGGCTTGGCCCACGCAGTTTTCAAGGCAATTCACGAGGACCTTCGTGCCCTTTTCTTCGCCCCAGCTTCCCTATCGGCAGTCCGCACCGCATCGGCGCATCGGCACCCTCCGAGCTCTTTTCCTTCTCACCCTCGCGGCAGCCTTTCTCCTCGCCGGCCTCAGTGCCCAATCTCCTCAGCCGACAGCCGCATCCGCCAACGCAGCCTCAAAACTGGAGCAATCGACCGTCGGCGATGCCCCGGACGACCCGGGCCCGCTCGCCACCGACGTCTCCCCTGCGATCACCCACGCCGCCGTCAGCGCCGCCGCCGAAAAGGTCGCCTCCTGGGAACTCGCCCGCACCCAGCCCTCCTTCAACCGGCTCTGGACCTACGCCGCTCTCTACGACGGCTTCCTCGCCGCCTCAAAAACCACCGGGGACCCGCGCTTCCACGACGCCATGGTCCACATGTCCGAAGCCTTCGGCTGGGAGCTCATCAACGACCGCTTTCCTCACGCCGACGATATGGCCCTCGGCAAGGCCTACATGAACCTTTATCTCGACCCTGGTTTGGGATCGCACGATCACGTCCGCATGGCCCACACCAAAGAGGTCCTCGACCAACTGCTTACCCGCCCCGACGATCCCGCGAAACTCCTCTGGTGGTGGTGTGATGCGCTCTACATGGCGCCGCCCGTACTCGCCGAAATGGCCGTAGCCACTGGCGACCGCCACTACCTTGACTACATGGACAAGGAATGGTGGGAGACCTCGGCCAGCCTCTACGACCCCGTCGAACACCTCTACTTCCGCGACAGCCGCTACTTCACCCAGAAACAGAAAAACGGCCAGAAGATCTTCTGGTCGCGCGGAAACGGCTGGGTCATGGGCAGCTTCGTCAAAGTCCTATCCGCAATGCCCGCCGACTACCCCGCCCGCCCCAAATACGTCGAACAATTCCGCCAGATGGCCGACCGCCTCGCCTCCATCCAAAGCAAAGACGGCCTCTGGCGCAGCGGCCTTCTCGATCCCGACTCCTATGACCTGCCCGAAGTCTCCGGCTCGGCCTTCTTCACCTATGCCATGGCCTGGGGCATCGACAATGGCCTCCTCGATCGCGCCAGATTCCTCCCGGTCGTCGCGCGCGCCTGGGCCGGGCTCATCTCCCACATCTACGCAGACGGCCGTCTTGGTTCCATTCAGCCCATCGATGGCCAGCCCGGCGTCTTCAAGCCCTCCGCCAGCTATGTCTACGGAGTCGGCAGCTTCCTTCTCGCCGCCTCCCAGGTCGACATCCTGGCGAAGTCTCTTGCCCCAAAGAAACGTTGAAGGTAACGCCCAGCACATCGAAAAAACTGCGCCGCCGTGCCCTCACAGCAAATCCGCAATCGCCAGCGCGTCCATGTCGCTGTACACCTGGTTCTCGCCGCCCATTCCCCAGCAGAACGTGTAGTTGCTCGTCCCCACGCCCGCGTGAATCGACCACCCCGGCGACACCACCACCTGCTTGTTTGCCACCACAACGTTGCGCGTCTCCTGCCCCGGGCCCATCAGGTGAATCACCCTCTGGTCCGCAGGAATATCGAAGTAGAAGTACACCTCCGACCGTCGCATATGCGTATGCGGGGGCATCGTATTCCATACGTTTCCCGGTGCAAGTTGCGTGAAGCCCATCACCAGTTGGCTGCTGCGCGTCCCTTCAAGGTGAATCAGCTTGGTGATCGCGCGCAGGTTCGCATTCTCCATCTTGCCCAGCGGCGTACTCCCCTGCTCGGCCGCATTGATCAGCTCGGTCGGGTACACCGCGTGCGCCGGATAGCTCAACAGATAAAACTCCGCCGGCTCCTCCGGGCTATCGCTCACGAACACCACCTCTTCGTTGCCGCGGCCCGCATAGAGCGCATCCAGCTTGCCCAGCGAAAACTTCTCGCCATTCACTGTCACAGTTCCCGCGCCGCCCACGTTCAGCACACCGAGTTCGCGCCGCTCCAGAAAGTAATCCGCCTTCAGCACGTAGTCGGTCTCAAGCTTCAGCGTCTTCCCGGTAGGCACCGCGGACCCGATCACCGTCCGGTCCAGATCTACATAGCGCATCTCGATGCGCCCCGGTTGAAACAGGTCGCCGATCAAAAACGTCTCGCGCAACTCCGCCGTGGTCATCGTTCGAAACCGCACCAGGTCCGCCATCTGCAAAATCTTCATCTCGTTCACCTTTCTGCTCTAGTCGTCTACGCGCTTCGCCCAACCACCGGGGGACGAAACTGCGGGTGCCCCGCCCTCGTCACGTTGTTGTTCTTGTGGCCAGGGTGGGAAGCTACGATCCTTTCCGTCTTGCCTTTACCGCGCAATCCGTGCCGCACCGCCGCCCATCACGCGCAGCACTTCACTCAGCGATGCCGTACTCGTATCGCCCGGCGTTGTCATGGCCAGCGCCCCATGCGCCACGCCACACTCCACGGCCCACCGCGCGCCTTTGCCCGCCAGCATTCCGTAGATCAGCCCCGATGCAAACGAGTCCCCACCGCCCACGCGGTCCAGAATGTCGACATTCCGCTGCGCCACGTGCGCAATCGTTCCGCCAGAAAGCGCAATCGCTCCCCAGGAATTTTCTGAAGCCGTGTGCGCCGTCCGCAGCGTCGAAGCGATCAGTTTGAGGTTGGGATACATGCTCGCCAGTTCGCGCAGCATCTTCGCATAGCTCTCCACCGGCAGTTCGTCGAAATCCTTCCCCACGCCCTCAATCTCAACCCCGAGCATCGCGGAAAAATCTTCCTCATTCCCAAACAGCACATCCACCTTGCGCACCAGTTCGCAATTCACTTCCTGTGCGCGCGCCTTGCCGCCAATCGACTTCCACAGCGAGTCGCGGTAATTCAAATCGTAGGAAACAACCGTCCCCGCAGCCCGCGCCGCGTCCATCGCATCGCTCGCTACGCCCGTTGTCGTGTCCGACAGCGCGGTAAAAATCCCGCCCGTATGGAACCACCGCGATCCCATCCCCGCGCCAAACACAGCCTTCCAGTCGTAGTCCCCCTGCTTCAGCTGTGACACCGCTGTATGACCGCGATCCGAGCAACCCACCGCCGCCCTCACGCCGAATCCTCGCTCTGTAAAATTCAGCCCGTTGCGCACCTTCCGCCCCACGCCGTCATACGGAACCCAGCGCACGAGCTCCTGGTCAACTCCGCCCTGCAGCATCAGGTCTTCCACCAGCAGCCCCACGGGATTCGCCGCCAACGCCGTCGCAATCGCAGTCTTCAATCCGAAGCACCGCCGCAGCCCGCGCGCCACGTTGTACTCGCCTCCGCCCTCCCACACCCGCATCGTCCTCGCCGTGTGAATCCGTTCCTCGCCCGGATCAAGCCGCAGCATCACCTCACCCAGGCTCACCGCATCCCAGCGAAGACTGCCCTGCGCCTTCACGCTCGCGCTCAAGTCCTCCATCGTCCCCCTCCACAATCAAGAACGATACTAATTCTCATCGGTCCGCCTGCGCCCCGCCCCCAAACGCCGGGTGCCCCATCCATTTCGCGATCTTTGCGAAATGGGTGGGATCGAACATCACTGTTCCTGAAGCGATCAAGAGACCGGATACTTCCCAACCCTCACGCAGTGCCCTGCCGCTGCCCGGCTCAATCCCACCGAGTCGGCCGGCGTGTACTTCGCAATCCTGCGCAGAATCGCCAACTGCGTCCGCAGCATGTCCCCCTCCGCGCAAGCCGCCACCACTCGCCGCGCACCCTGCTCCGCCATAGTCATCGTCTCCTCTGCCAACAGTCCCGTCATCGCCCGTGCGGCCTCTGCCGAGCTCTTTCCCGCCTCCGCCAGCTTCTGCGTCCGCAGCAGCGCCGACTCCAGCGCAAACACCTGCGCGATCATGTCCGCCAGCTCGGCCATCACTTCCTGCTGCTCCTCAAGAGCGGTCATGAACCGCTGGCTCGCCACGCCCGCCGCAAACAGCGTGAGCTTCTTTGCAGCCGCCAGCGCACCCGTTTCCCGCGCCAGCGGGCCGCCCTCTTCCGGTCCCCCATCAAAGCTCGGCGGCGCCGTCACCTCGTCCATCACTTTCTTGATCGCGCCCAGCAATGGTAGCTGCCCCTTCATCGCCCGCTTCATCAGCCAGCCTGTAATAATCAGCCTGTTAATCTCGTTCGTCCCCTCAAATATCCGGTTGATGCGCGCATCGCGGTAGAAGCGCTCCGCCGGATACTCCTCCACATACCCATACCCGCCCATCGTCGCCACCAGTTCATCCGCAACCGTCGTCAGCATCTCTGACCCGTATACCTTCAGAATCGAGCACTCAACCGCATACTCTTCGATTCGCCGCTGCGTCTCCCTCGGCTGGCGCTTCTCTTCTCCGGTCATCGCCTCAAGCGACGCCTCAATCATCCCCACCGTCCGATAGGCCATGCTCTCGGCCGCGTAGAGCCGCGTAGCCGATGTCGCAATCTTTTTTTGAATCAGCCCGAACTCCGCAATCGGTTTCCCAAACGCCATCCGCTCTTTGGCGTAGCCGATCATCTCGCCCAGCGCATGCCGCGCGCCGCCCACGCACGCCACTCCCAGCTTGAACCGCCCCACATTCAGCACATTGAATGCAATGTGGTGGCCCTTGCCCACCTCGCCCAGCAGATTTCCCGCCGGAATCCTGCACCCATCCAATACCAGGGGACAGGTCGACGAGCCCCGAATCCCCAGCTTGTGCTCCTCCGCCCCCACCGTCAGCCCCGGCGTCGTCCGCTCCACCAGAAACGCCGAAAACTTCTCCCCATCCACCTTCGCAAACACCGTGAACAGGTCGGCGATGCCGCAGTTGGTCGTCCACATCTTTTCGCCGGTCAGAATGTACTCGCTCCCATCCTCTGAGAGCCTTGCTCGCGTCCGCACGTTCATCGCATCCGACCCCGAACTCGACTCCGAGAGCGAATACGCCGCGATCCACTCCGCCGTCGCCAGTTTCGGCAGATACCGCTGTTTCTGCTCCTCCGTTCCGTACCAGACCAGCGGCAGCGCCCCAATCCCAACATGCGCCCCAAACGCCGTCGAAAAACTCGCCAGCACCGAAATGTGGTCGGTGATCAACGTCGACGAAATCTTGTCCATGCCCAACCCGCCGTACTCCTCGGGAATGTCCACCCCCGTGAACCCCAGCTCCCCTGCCTTCCTCAGCGTCGCCGCCAGCACCCCCGGCTCCTTCGCCTCAATCGCCGCCGCAGCCGGCAAAATCTCCTCCCGCGCAAATCGAGCCGCTGTCGCCGCTATCTGCCTCTGCTCCTCCGTCAGGTCCTCCGGCGTAAACACTTCGGCCGGCATCCGCGTCTCCAGCAGAAAACTCCCGCCCGCGGCCGCAACAATCGGGGACGAAGTAAGCGTAGTCATAAGAAAAGTCCCTCCAACTGCCCAAACAGTAGGATAGACCGATTGCGCAGGGCAAATCCTGCAAAAGCGAGTTCGCCCAGGTTCAGCCAATTTCTTTCAACTTCTCTTCTTGACTGCCGATAAGTGAAATGACTCAGGGCGGCGCTCCGTCATCTGGACGAGCCGTGCTTGCTCAAGGGGACACGAATCGGATGCTCGATCTGCGCAATCTTCGCATCTCGCTTAAGTTTACCTATGCCTTTGGTTCCGTTTGCCTTCTCTGCGCGGTGCTTGGCATTGGCGCGGTGGCCGGCTTTCTCGCCGTCAGGTCGAACCTGAAAAGCATCGTAGGCGATTCGATGCCCTCCATTAATGCGCTTGGAGATGTCCGCTACTCGGTGGCCACCATCCGGCGAACGGACGCGCTGCTGCTGTTGTGCAAAGACGACGATTGCGTGAAGCGCCTGGCCCCAAAGCGCAAGTCGTACATCGCTGCGTACCAGTCTGCGATGGTGACATACCAGCCCGTGGTTACCACAGAAAAAGAACGGGATTTGTACGAAGCAATCCGCAAGAATACCGCGGCGTATCTTGTGTTGAGCGATCGAAGCCGGGGTCTTGCCGAGGCCGGCCAATTGGATGAAGCCGGCGAGATTCTGCTCCAAGGGGAGGCGGTGAAGGTCTTCAATGCGGCAGTGGATGCGGTGGAAGCCGATGTGAAGCTGAATCATGGGCAGGGCGAGGTGGAGGGAGCCAACGCCCTGGCGATGGTTCAGAAGGCCACGATTTCGATCTGCATCCTGATGGGAATTGCAGTGGTATTGTGTGGCGCGATCGGTGCCATCCTGACGCGGTCGATAGGGCCTCCGCTGATGGCTGTTACCGCTGCTCTGGAGCAGGTGGCCGCGAAGAATCTTACGGTGACGGTCGAAGAGGGCAGAAGCGATGAGTTGGGCCGACTTTCGGTGGCATTGAACGCCACTGTGGCGGCTATGCGCAGCGTTCTCCAATCTGTGGCCCAAAGTGCGGAAATGCTCTCCGCCACCGCAGCAATCCTGATCGTCAAGTCCACTGAGTCCAGCGAGCACGCCAATGCACAGGCCGGCAGCATCAACCAGATTGCCGCCGCCGCGCAGCAGATGACCGCGACCATTGGCGAAATCAGTCAAAACGCTGAATCCTCGGCTCTGGCCAGCCGTAATTCAGCCGAGGCCGCAAACCACGGCGGCCAGGTCATGCGAGACGCCTCCTCCACCATGGAAAAGATCGCCGGCGCTTCTTCGTCTGTCGCCGACAAGATGACTTCGCTCGCTCTCCGTTCCACTGAGATTGGCAAAGTCGTCAAGGTGATTCAGGACATCAGTGGGCAGACCAATCTGCTGGCCCTCAATGCGGCCATTGAGGCCGCCCGGGCTGGTGAACACGGCAAGGGCTTTGCAGTCGTGGCAGGCGAAGTGCGACGCCTGGCCGAGCGCACCAAGAGCGCCACCGAAGAGATCGCCGGAAGCATTCAAACCATTCAGAATGAGACCAACCAGACCCTCGCAGTGATGTCCGTGAGCCGAACGGCGGTCGAAGAAGGCATCGGGGAAACTGCCCGCGCCCGCACCGGCCTCGAGACCGTCATCGAAGCCTCCCGGCAGGTCGAGTACCAGATTCACATGATCGCCACTGCGGCGACCGAGCAGACATCCGCCTCCAACGAGATCTCCGAGTCCGCCGGCAAGCTCTCCGCCGTCTCTCTTGAAAACGCCCAGGTCGCCCAGGAGACAGCCGAGGCTTGCAGAAACTTCTCTGAACTGGCCGACCAGCTCAGTGCCATCCTCCAGCAGTTCCACATCTAGAACAGCCTCCACAAAGCTCGGGAGCAGACCGAACCCCGGTCAAAACCGGCGGCCGAATACTGCTCACTTCCCCACTTTCCCGAAATGGCCTTTCTTCCCAGTTTTGCTGCGCAATCGGCGCCGGCAAAAGATTTTCCCGCGCTGCGCATTGCCGTTGCGCAAGCATGCGCCGCTACTGAAGGAAGGGTATTCAGGTCTCTCCGGTCGGCGCGCACGAATTTCGCCAAAAAGAGCTCTGTCTCTCTCGCCTCAAGAGAGGTCCACTCGAAAGGAAATCGCAATGGCACTTGGAACTGAAGCCGCACGCTTGCCTGTCTCTTCGACAACATTCCTCCATCCGGTTCTCGTTGTCCACACGGCGGCTCCGCATTGCACGAAGGCCCCAAAATCCTCCTGGCTGCAACGGGACGAGTGGTTCAGATACGCCTCAATGATCGCGGCCGCTCTGGTTTCTCTTCAGTTGGTTGGAGCACCTGCTGCGGCCCGCGCCCAGGCCCCGGACGACAAGCAAGCTCTGCGGGATAAAGTCGATCAACTTACCAAAGCCCTTGCCGAACTCCAGGCACGCATGGACGCATTCGAAAAGAAGTCCGCTTCACAACCCACCGCGGCGGACCAGGAGAATGCGGCGGAGCGAGACGCTGCGGCTCTCAAGAATGCCGCTGCGCAGGCGGCTCCGGCTGAGCCCGCCAAATCTGGGAGCGCAAACGCAACCCAGTCAACCATCGCTCCAGCGTCCGACCCTTCTTTGCCGAGCCCCGTAGCGCCCGGCACCCGACCCGGCTCCACAACGCCTTCCGTGAGCGGCGTCGATCCCGCCGCGGTCTATAACCTCACGCTCGGAGCAAAGCAGCCGACCACCGCCGAACAGACTCATCACAAGTTCTTCGAGCGCAAGCCGGGCAAAGACCTCACCTTCTACACCAAAACCGGTGAAATCACCGTCTACGGAAATCTCGATGTCTCGGTCGACACGGCCACCAAGGGAATCAGGAACATGCTCGATGGAAATGGCAACCCACCAGTCGGCAACATGGGCTGGCTCGAAGATCTCTCCACCAACCTTGCCTACGTTGGCGTGCGCGGAACGCAGGTGACCGGCCTTAAAGACACCAACTTCATCTTTCAGTTGGAGACGTCAGTCAACATCTCCACCGCGCCGGGCCTTCATGAAAGCAACAGCCAGGAGCAGGACACCGTCGACGGCACGCTGTTTACCCGCAACAGCTACATCGGACTCGGCAAGGTAAAGTGGGGTGCGTTGCTCGTCGGCAAGACAGACCCGCCTTACAAGCAGTCCACTTCCCGCATGAATCCCTTCAACGGAATGGAGGGAGACTACGGTGTCATCATGGGCAATACCGGAGGAGACAATCGCGTTGAGTTTGGCTACCGTCTCGATCACTCCATCTGGTACACGTCGCCCCGCCTGCGTGGCTACCAATTCAACGCATTCTTTTCTCCCGGCCAGGATCGCGCCAACGACAGCGGCAACCTGCCCGCTGGCGAGCCCGACTGCAACGGCGGCGATAACCCGGGCGATGGCGGCTTGTCTCCGATCGCCTGCAACGACGGCGGATTCTCTGACGTCGTCAGCGCCAACCTCTCTTACACGCGCGAGCCGCTCTACATCACCGCGGCCTACGAGCGCCACATGAAGGTCAACCGCCAGAGCGATATGACCGGCATCTATTCCAGCGCTCCGCCCTCCCTTTACAACGGTCCCATCACCACCAACGATCCCACTTACACCGCGGCAAGCTCTACGTTCGTCAACAGCCCCGGGTATCTGTTTTGGGTGCCAACGCCCTTCTACAACGCCGAAGTCGCCGATGAAGATGCAGGCAAGGTGGGAATCCAATATGGACTCTTTAATACGAAGACCGTAATCAGCGCCATCATCGAGACCATGCACCGCTACGTGCCGGGTTACCTCGAATGGCAGAATGAACGTCAGCGTTTGGGCAGTTGGCTTGCGGCCACACAGGCCATCGGCACCCTTGACAGTCTGTCCTTCGGCTGGGCTCGCGCATATCGCACGCCGGGCGATCCCTGCCAGCACAACGATTGCTTCCAGACCGCGCCTTACTCCGCGCCGGCCGACGGCGATATGACCGGCGGTCGTGCCATGGACAACGAAGCCAACATGTTCACGGTCGCCTATCGCCATCGCATCGGCGATGGACTGGACATCTACACCGACTGGGCGGGAACTTTCAATGATCAATACGCCCATTTCGACCTGGGAGCCGGCGGCCGCGGCGTCACCACCGATTGCCACGATGCTTCCGATACGGCGGGCAATCAGCTTAGCAATCCCCATTGCTGGGCTGGCGGTCACCTCAAGGCAGTTTCTGTGGGACTCGACAAGCGTTTCTAGAGCATCTTGATTTGCGCCGCGCCCGAGCGCGCCAGCGGGATCGTTGGCGCGAGGCCCCGGTCTGCCCAAAAGCGGCAAACGCCCGTCCCCGCCCAGCAACCCCTGCTTTCCCTATCTCGTACAATATCCGGTAGCGCGTCGCCGGAGGCTCATCCTGGCTGTAACCCTCAATCCCTTTCTTAACCTGGCCGCCGCCCTCACCCTGCGCCTCTCAGCGTTCCTCGCCTTCGCGTCCAATAACGGCCTGCGCCACTACTTCAAGGCCATGCAGGACACCGACACCACTTTCAAGCACCTCTACCACTGGAACGCATTCGACGCCGCCATCCTCCTGCCCTACTTCGCCGTGATGATCCTGCTGGCCATCTACGGTGTCCACCGCTACACCCTCTGCTACCTCTACTTCAAATACCGCAAGAACGCCGCCGGCCCGCCGCCCCTTCATTTCGACGATCTGCCCCGCGTCACCGTCCAGCTCCCCATCTTCAACGAACAGTTTGTCATCGATCGCCTCATCGAGGCCGTCTGCGCCATGGAATACCCGCGCGACAAGCTCGAAATTCAGGTCCTCGACGATTCAACCGACGAAACCCAGCAGGTCGCCGCGGCCATCGTCGACCGCTACGCCGCGCTCGGCCATCCCATCCAGTACATTCATCGCACCAACCGCCACGGATTCAAGGCGGGCGCCCTCGACGCCGGTCTTAACGTCGCCAATGGTGAGTTTGTCGCCATCTTCGACGCCGACTTTGTCCCCCCTCCCGACTGGCTCATGCAGGTCATCCACCACTTCGCTGAGCCCGAGATCGGCATGGTCCAGACCCGCTGGACCCACCTCAACCGCGACTACAGCATTCTCACCCAGATCGAGGCCATCCTCCTCGACGGCCACTTCGTCCTCGAGCACGGCGCGCGCTACCGTTCCGGCGACTTCTTCAACTTCAACGGCACAGCCGGCATGTGGCGCATCCAAGCCATCCGCGACGGCGGCGGCTGGCAGCACGACACGCTCACTGAAGACACCGACCTCAGCTACCGCTCGCAGCTTGCCGGATGGAAGTTCAAGTACCTGCCCAACATTGAATGCCCCTCCGAGTTGCCCATCGAGATGACCGCCTTCAAAACCCAGCAGGCGCGCTGGGCCAAAGGCCTCATCCAGACCAGCATCAAGGTGCTGCCTAAAATCTTTCGCTCCGACGTGCCGCGCCGCATGAAGGTCGAGGCTGTCTATCACCTCACCGCAAACCTCAGCTACCCGCTCATGGTCCTCATGTCTGCCGCGCTCCTCCCGGCCATGATCTGCCGCTTCTACCAGGGCTGGTTCCAGATGCTGCTCATCGATGTGCCCCTCTTTACTGCCTCCACATTCTCCATCGCCGTCTTCTATTCCATGAGCCAGCGCGAGCTCTTCCCCAAAACCTGGATGAAGTCCCTCCTCTATCTGCCTTTCCTCATGGCACTCGGCATCGGCCTCACCGTCACTAACACCAAGGCCGTCATGGAAGCCCTTCTCGGCATCAAGAGCGCCTTCGTACGCACCCCCAAATTCCGCGTCGCCAAAAAGGGCGAAAAGTCCCAGGCCTCCAAATACCGCAAGCGTCTGGTCTTCGCCCCCTGGATTGAACTCCTCCTTGGCGCCTACTTCTTCCTCGCCATTCTCTACACATTTTCCAATCACAACTACTTCACCGCGCCGTTCCTCATCCTCTTCGTAATCGGCTACTGGTACACCGGACTCATGAGCCTGCTGCAAGGCCGATTTGAGCGCTGGCGCTCCGGCGGCGCCAACACCGACGAATCCAGCCCCAAACCCTTCCCGGTCGGCGTGTAACGGAAGAATCCGGTCGCTCACATCAGAGCCTGCGAAATACCCATGAAGACAAAGGAATCCGCAAAACTCAAAGACACCATGCGACCCGAGTACGACATGAGCGGTGGAATTCGGGGAAATACGCTCGTCGCTTCAAGGGCGATGTTGTCATGGTACCCATCGCCCCCGACGTAGCCGCTGCTTTCCCCGACGCCTATTCCGTAAACGAGGCTCCCCGCCTCCTGCTAAGGGCAGCCAAGAAGGTCGCTCCCGCGGCTTGATTTGCCGGATCCGAGAGGTGCCGCTTGCAGAACGCTCAAAGAGAGCTAGTTCCTTACCTTCCATTTCTATTTCCGTTTTTCGCTGCGACCGTCTGGGCATTGTCTTGCTTCCTTCCCGCGCGGATCAGCGGATGGAACGCGCTGTCCAAGCGGTTTCTTGCACAAACTGAGCCTTACGGAGACACCCGCACCGCTGGCCCATTTTTCTACACCGTTTCGATGCGGTTTTGGATTGGGTACAGCAGTGTGATTCGTCTGACTGCTGCCGCCGATGCCCTCTATCTTTCCGTTAGCTTCCTGTTCCGCATCGGCCATCCTCCACTCAGCATTCCCTGGACGGAAATCCGCTTCGGGAGGACCACTCATTGGGGGTTCCGGTACGTCGTTCTCACCCTCGGCGGGCAGGAGCAAATCCCAATGCGTATCTCAGAGCGCTTGGCGCGCAATCTTGGTCTTTTGGAACGCATTCCTGATCCCTCCGGGCCTTCTCCGGAACCCAAATTCGACACCCTCAGCGAGACCTTTGCCGAGTCGAAGGGGAAGAAATAGAGCTACACTACTTCCATGTCCACCATGCTGACCGCCGAAAAACTCGAAGACCTTCGCAAGAGCTGGCGCCCCACAGCGGAGAAGGTCGATCTTGCGGTCAAAGCGGCCATTGAGGTCTCCGCCCCTCGCGCGTCTTCATCTTCGGTTCCTGGGCGCGTGGAGAGGCCACGGACTCGAGCGATCTGGACCTGGCCGTATTCTTCCCTGACGACCGAAAGTCCGAGCTGGGCGAGCTACGCAAGGAAATCTCCCGCGCGATCAAGGACATTCGCATGAGCATTGATTTGGTCGTCGCCTCGGAAGGCTACGCGGCAGAGTTCATCTCGTCGGTCAACAGCGTCTACTATAAGATCCTGCACCAAGGGAAGCTGGTCTATGACAGCGGGAATCGATAGGCACGCGCAAGTCCTGCTCATCAAGGCAGCCGAGGATGAGACCGTTCTCTCCGCCGCCGGAATTCCAGACGGACCCTTCGGGTTCCATGTGCAGCAGGCCGTCGAAAAGCTTCTCAATGCCTTGTTGTCTCAGTTATCGATTGAGTACAAGTTAACCCATGACCTGAATCAGCTCGAACTCCAACTCAGGGACGCGGGTGAGGCTCTCCCTACAGGCCTTGAGGATTTCTCCAGGATTGGCGCCTTCGCGGTCACCAACCGATACGACGATATTCCGGAGTTCCATGTCCTCAATCGTCAGGCGGCGATCACCACCGTCCGCCTCATCCGCGAACACGTCATTGCCCGCATCGCTGCGCTCTCCGCGATCCCTTAATCGTCCAAGCCGCTGCAACCGCCCAATTCCTCACCGAAAGGCCCCCACCCCTTGAAACCCCGCCCTCTTCATCTCTGCGCTTTCCTTCTCGTCCTGCTGCCGCCTGTCTTCGCCCAACAGGTCAGCTTCCACGTCACGCCCCTGCGTCCCGT
The DNA here is from genome assembly GCA_963783065.1 of uncultured Acidobacteriaceae bacterium. Lineage (GTDB taxonomy): Bacteria > Acidobacteriota > Terriglobia > Terriglobales > Acidobacteriaceae > Telmatobacter. Next base: position 349,900 of record CAWAMG010000002.1, read on the forward strand.
CGAAGAACTCCGCGCGGAAGCGCTCCAGCAGCAGCCGCCACACGAGCAGGGACCGTTTCTCAAGCCCGACCTGGTCGAACTCATCACGCTCGACCCCACCATCAAGCTCGACATTCGCTACGCCACCACTAACAACTATCTCAGCACGCCTCTCTACACGCAGGCGCGCGCATTCCTGCAGCGGCCCGCCGCCGAGGCCCTCGTTCGCGCCCATCGCGAGCTCAAGGCGCAGGGCTACGGCCTCATCATCCACGATGGATATCGCCCCTGGTACGTCACCAGAATCTTCTGGGACGCGACACCCGACGACAAGAAGATCTTCGTAGCCAATCCCCAGCAGGGTTCGAGACACAATCGCGGTTGCGCCGTCGATCTGTCCTTGTACGATTTGAAAACCGGCGCGGAAGTCGAGATGCCCAGCGGTTACGACGAGATGAGCGAACGAGCTTACCCCGACTACGCCGGCGGCACAACCGAGCAACGCGCCCGCCGCGCACTGCTGCGCCATGCCATGGAAAAGAAGGGCTTCACGGTCTACTCCACCGAGTGGTGGCACTTCGATTACAAGGACTGGAAGCAATATCCGATCCTGAATGTGAAGTTCGAAGATCTGGGCAAGTAGCACCATACGTCGTAGAACGAAACTGGAATTGGAAGAAACCTGATTCGTGCCCCTACGCATTCACGTAACGAATCGACCGTCAAGGGGATGACCGATGAGTTTGCGCCATGCAGTCATAGCCATAGCAGTGTTCTCGATTGCCGCTCATGCTGCCGCACAGAAAAACGCAAAAAAGCTGAAATCATTCGATCCGACTGCGTCCGGGACGTGCGAAACAGCAATAGGACCGCCGGAAGACGACTCGATTATTGCCAGCAGAGGCTGGATGCTGAATTGCGGCGAATTCGACAAGAAAATAGAGAACTCTGAGTTTGCGGCCTTGCGCGTATCTGAGGCAAAGACCAGCAAAGCCGAATCCGCTGCATACGCCGAGCTGGTGGCGGCATTTGAGAGGTACCGCGCACTGCAACTGCATCTGCATACGGTGGGCTGTGGGGGAGGCAACTCCTGCGGCGCAATGCTGGTTCAGGAAGAGGCACGCATCAACTATGCATTCCTGATCATCGCCGAAGGATTCAGAAACGCGGGCTTCCCGTCCTTTACTGCGAGCGATTTTGCCGATGCGGATGCGGCGCTGAACAAAGCCTACCGGGCGTCACTCACCACGTTTCCGGCAAAATGCGCTCCGCAGGGTAGCGACAATTACTCGGAGCTTTGTGCCTCCCGGGCTGACTTGCGTGCAATGGAACGAGCATGGATAGGCTATCGCGATGCCTGGGTTGCATTCGGAGCGATCAAGTGGCCCCAGATCTCCGCTGACATCTGGCGCACGTACCTGACCCGTGAACACGTGAAGCACGGCGGCGACGGCACCGCGGATTGATCCCGCCCCCCTCCGCTACAATAGAGCGAACCGCCCGCCGCGCCGATTCCAATCCCCGGCCCGACCGGCGCATCAAATCCCTATGCTCGCTGCAAATCTTCCTGAAGCCCTTACCTTCGACGACGTCCTCCTCGTCCCCGCTTACAGCGACGTCGTGCCCGCTCAGGTCTCCACGCAGACCCGCCTCACCCGCGACATCCTTCTCAACACACCCCTGCTCTCCTCCGCCATGGATACCGTCACCGAGTCGCGCATGGCCATCGCCATGGCTCAGCAGGGCGGCATCGGCATCGTCCATCGCAACCTCTCCATCACAGAGCAGGCAGGCGAAATCGACAAGGTCAAGCGATCCGAAAGTGGCATGATCGTCGATCCCGTCACCATCGGCCCCGACCAGCTCATCTCCGACGCCCTCGAAGTGATGCGCCGCTACAAGATCTCGGGCGTCCCCGTCACCCAGGGCAAGAAACTCGTCGGCATCCTTACCAATCGCGATCTCCGCTTCGAAACCCGCACCGACATCCCCATTGGAACCGTGATGACCCGGACTAACCTCGTCACGGTCCCCGTCGGCACCACCCTTGAGGAAGCAGAACTTATCCTCCACGAGCACCGCATCGAAAAGCTCCTCGTCGTCAACGACCAGTACGAGCTCAAAGGCCTCATCACCGTCAAAGACATCCAGAAGAAGCTCAAGTACCCCATGGCCAGCAAGGACGAAAAGGGTCGCCTGCGCGTGGGCGGAGCCATTGGCGCAACCGGAGATTTTCTCGAGCGTGCCGCAGAGCTTGTCCGCGCCGGCGCCGATGTCCTCGCCATCGACTCCGCCCACGGCCACTCCTCACGGGTACTCGACGCCGTCCGTCAGGTCAAGAAGGCCTATCCGCATATCGGCCTTCTCGCCGGCAACGTCGCCACCTACGAGGGCTCACTCGCCCTCATTGACGCAGGTACCGACGCCGTCAAGGTTGGCATCGGTCCCGGCTCCATCTGCACCACCCGCATGGTTACTGGCGCAGGAATGCCTCAGATCACCGCCATCGCCGACGCTGCGCGCGCCGCCCGCGAGCATGACATTCCCGTCATCGCCGACGGCGGCATCAAGTACTCCGGCGAAATCACGAAGGCCATCGCCGCCGGAGCCAGCACCATCATGATCGGTTCCCTCTTCGCCGGCGTCGACGAAAGCCCGGGCGAAACAATCCTCTACCAGGGCCGCAGCTTCAAGACCTATCGGGGCATGGGCTCGCTCACGGCCATGAGCCAGGGCTCCGGCGAGCGCTACTTCCAGAGCTCCTCCGACCTCGCCGATGCTGAAATCAACACCGAAGGGGTCGTCCAGCGCGAGCGTTCCGGCCAGAATCGCCTCGCAAAATTCGTCCCTGAGGGCATTGAGGGCCGCGTGCCCTATCGCGGACCGCTCGAGTCGATGGTCTTCCAACTCGTCGGCGGACTCCGCTCCGGCATGGGCTACCTCGGCTGCGGCACCATCGCCGAGCTTCAGGAGAAAGCCCGCTTCGTCCGCATCTCCGGCGCAGGTCTACGCGAAAGCCACGTCCACGACGTCATCATCACGCGTGAGGCCCCCAACTATCATGTCGAATAGAAAGCCGGGCCGATCGCGCACAGGGACGAGCTCCGAATGGCGGTTCGAATCTCGAAGCAAGGCTCTCAAATTCTGGACAAGCGCCTGGCTCCCCGTCCTCATCGGCATCATCATGATCGCCATCGAGTCTACCGAGGCTTTCGGCGCTAACCACACCAGTGGCCCGCTCCGCCGTCTATGGGAAGCGATCTTTGGCGTCGTCACCGATCCTCGCTGGGATGTGGTTCACCACATCCTTCGCAAGTGCGGCCACTTCTTTGCCTATGGCTTCATCGGACTCGCCTGGTTGCGCGCCTGGTGGATGACGCTGCCCAAATCCCGATTCTTCGCCGACGCCGGCCTCGCGCTTCTCGGAACAGCTCTTATTGCCTCTGCCGACGAGATCCACCAGACCTTCCTCCCCAACCGCACCGGCTCGGCCTGGGACGTTCTCATCGATTGCTCGGGCGCACTGATCCTCGAGCTCATCGTCTACCTCTTCGCCCGCACCTTTCGCCCCAAGCACCTGGCCCGCGCCGCATAGGCCCTCCCTTTATACTGGGATGTTTGCAACTCACTATCAGACTGGCCGATCAGGCCGGCAAAGAAGGAGCATGTAAGTGCCTCAGGCAGAGATCGGCATTATCGGCGGCAGCGGGCTCTATTCCATGCCCGGCTTCACTAACGTTCACGAAGAGACCATCGAAACACCCTTCGGCCCGCCCTCCGATCCCATTCGTCCTCGGCGAGCTCGAGGGCCGCAAGGTCGCCTTTCTCGCCCGCCACGGCCGCGGACATCGCATCCTGCCCTCCGAGCTCAACTTCCGCGCCAACATCTACGCCTTCAAGTCGCTCGGCGTCGAGCGCATCCTCTCCGTCTCCGCCGTCGGCTCGCTCAAAGAGGAGCACAAGCCCACCGACTTCGTCGTTCCCGACCAGTTCATCGATCGCACCTTCCATCGCGCCTCCACCTTCTTCGGCGAAGGAATCGTCGGCCACGTTGCATTCGGCGATCCCGTCTGCGCCACCGTCGCCAAGGCCGCGGCCGATGCCTGCGCCGCCGTCGATGTGGTCGGCAAGCTCGGCGGCACCTACGTCTGCATGGAGGGCCCGCAGTTCTCCACCAAGGCCGAGTCCCACCTTTACCGAAGCTGGGGTGCAGACGTAATCGGCATGACAAATCTTCAAGAGGCGAAGCTCGCCCGCGAAGCCGAAATCTGCTACGCCACCATCGCCATGGTCACCGACTACGATTGCTGGCGCGAAGGCCACGACTCGGTCACCATCGAAGAGATCGTCCGCGTCCTCCATCAGAACGCCGCGAACGCCGCCCACGTCGTCAAGGCCGCCGTCGCCGCGCTCCCGACCGAACGAACTTGCGCCTGCGCCTCCGCCGCAAAATACGCCGTCCTCACCGCCAAAGAAGCCATCCCCGCATCCACCAAAGAGAAGCTCCAACTCCTTTTCGGAAAGTACTTCGGCTCTTAGCTCGTCGCAAAGGTCTGGCAGTCGCCTCAGTTACTTAACCAACCCACTGATCGAGAACGAGGAACCCATGCCCATTACCGTCGTCGGCAGCGTCGCCTATGACTCCGTTGAAACCCCCGCAGGCCGCTATGACCGCAAGCTCGCAGGCGCTGCCACGTACTTCTCCCTCGCCGCCAGCTTCTTCGCTCCCGTCCGCGTCATCGCCGTTGTCGGCGAAGACTTCGGTCCCGAGCAGGAAGCCGTCTTCCACGCCCGCGGAATCGACATCCAGGGCATCGAGCACGCCCCCGGCAAAAGCTTCTTCTGGGAAGGGTCGTATCTCGAAAACCTGAACGAAGCCAAGACCCACAACACCGAGCTCAACGTCTTCGCCACCTTCGAGCCCAAGATCCCCGCCGCCTACGCCGACTCCGACTTCCTCTTCCTCGCCAACATCGATCCCGTTCTACAGCGCCGCGTCCGCGAGGCTATGCCCGACGTCAAACTCGTCGCCGGCGACACCATGAACTACTGGATCAAGGATCATCGCCCCGCCCTACTCGAAGTTCTCAAGGGCCTCGACATCCTCCTCATCAACGACACCGAAGCCCGGATGATCTCAGGCAAACCAAGTCTGCTGCAGGCCGCGCGGGCTGTGATGGCCCTCGGCCCAGGTTCGCTCGTGGTCAAGCACGGCGAATACGGCGCAACGCTCTTCCACAAGGCCAATCCCAAAACCGGCGCAATCGAGCAACACACATTTCGCGCGCCGGCCATGCTGCTTGAAGAGGTCGTCGACCCCACAGGCGCGGGCGACAGCTTTGCCGGAGGCTTCTTCGGCTACCTCGCCTCCCAACCCGAAATCACCCCCGACGTCTATCGCCGCGCCATGTTCTACGGCAGCGTGATGGGCTCGTTTGCATGTGAACGCTTCGGCACCGAACGCCTCCAGCAGCTCTCCACCAAGGAGATTGACGACCGCTTCATACACTTCCGCCGCCTCACGCACCTCGACTAGGGCCTGTTCACACTACCCGAGCGGCAAGCGCTGCGTGCGAAAATCGTCTCAGACGAGGCGGAGGACGGAGGCTTTGGCCATTCCAAGGCTAGGACGACAACGAAGTATGAGGCGATTCCCACCCCAGCGACGAAGATCTGTCGCCGGGGACCCCGGATTTTCGCCGCAGCCCGAAGGGACGGGGCCGGTTTTCCCCATCTCTTTTTCGCTCGTCGCTAGGATAGGCCCGCTATCCGTCGCTCCTCACTTCTCGATCTGCGCAAAACCGGCTCCCGTCGCCGCTAGCCCGCGTAGTGTGAGCAGGCCCTAGCTCCATGCCTGCGAGCCCCATCCCGCGCCGCGAAAGCCTCCTCACCCTGGCCGGCTGCGCGGGGCTTTCATTCGTCGCCATCGCCTGGAGCTGGCGTCACCACGCGCTGCTCAACTACGGCGACGCGGTCGCCCATCTCAACATCGCCCGCCGCGTCTTCGATTCCCGCATCCCACGCTTCTCTGAGCTCGGCTCCGTGTGGCTGCCGTTGCCCCACATCCTCATGATCCCTTTTGTCCAGGTCTACAGCTGGTGGGCCAATGGCATCGCCGGCGTCATCCCCTCCGCCCTGGCTTACCTCGCGGCCTGCCTCGGCCTCTATCGCCTCGCCCGCATCTGGCTCGCGTCCGCACCCGCCGTCGTCGCGCTCGCCTTCTTCGCGCTCAATCCCAATCTGCTCTATCTCCAGACCACCGCCATGACCGAGCCGCTCTTCCTCTGCGAAATGGTCTGGCTCGCCCTCTGGATGGTCGAATTCCGCAATGGTCTCACCGTGACACCCGACACCCGATACCCGATACCCCAGACCCGACTCAACTCCGACTCGCGGAAGAAACTCCTCGCCATCGCCCTCGTCCTTGTCGCCGCCATCTTCACCCGCTACGACGGCTGGATCATGGCCCTCCTTGCCTGGACCGGCATCGGCCTGCTTCTGCTGCGCCGCGGCCTTCTGCGTTCCCGCGCCTTCTGGCTGGCCAGCGTCCTTGTTGGCGCCGCACCCATCTTCTGGTTTGCCTACAACGCCACTGCCTTCCACGACTGGCTTTACTTCGCCCGAGGCCCTTACTCCGCCGCTGCCATCGAGGTCCGCACCTCGGCTCCCGGCTTCCCGCCCCACCCCGGCTGGCACAACCCCTGGGTCTCCCTCATCTTTTTCGTCAAATGCGCCGAGCTCGACGCGGCACCGGTCGGCTGCGGAACCTTTCTCCTGCTCACCACAATCTTCGGCGCAGCATGGTCCTGGCTCACAGCCCGCCGCCGAGCCGTCTCCTGGGCGCTTCTGCTTCTCTGGTTCCCCGTTCCCTTTTACGCTTACTCCATCTCCTTTGGCTCGGTTCCCATCTTTCTCCCCGTCTGGTGGCCGCACTCTTACTACAACCTTCGCTACGGCCTCGAACTGCTGCCCGCCTTCGCGCTCGCCATCGGGTTTGCCGCTCAGTTTGCTCTCGCCACGTGGTTCGCGAATTCAAGCCCAGGCTCGCTGCGGCCGCCGCATGGCAATCGCGGGCCATCGCCGTCCTCCTCGCCCTTTGCCTCATCAACTCACTCCAGATGCTCCGCGAGCGCCCGCCCGTCTACGTCGAAGGCACCAAAAACATCCAGGCCCACCGACCCTACGAGCTCGCCATCCCTCCTGTTCTTCGCACTCTCCTCGCCACGCGCCCCGGAGCGCCACTGCTTACCATTACCTCACTCGACCCGGAGATCATCGCCCGCACCGGCATTCCCCTCCGCCAGACCATCAACGAAAGCGACCTCTGGATCTACGACGCTGCCCTCGCCGCTCCCGCCTCCCACGCCGCGTTCATTCTCGCCTTCGATGGCGACGACATCGACCACGCCGTCCGCGCGCATCCCGAACACCTCACGGTCGTCCAACGCTTCACCGCCCCCTGCCAACCCGCCGCCACGATTTACGCCTCCGATTCTCCTTCGCGGGCCGCACCACCCAACTGACTCCACCCGGTGTGACAGCGGAACCAGAGCAGGTGCATCCCGAAGCCTGGACGCTCAAGTCGACGCGACCACCAGGGAGCGGCGACCCTGCGCTAAACTCGAAATGACACGGTTGCTCTGGTTCCGCTCTAGCATCTCCCAAGGAATTCCTCGTGATCGCCCTGGCCTCCCAACTCGCCCTCATCTCGCCGCCCGCTGCATTCGACTGGCTCGATCAGATGGGCTTCGTCAATAGCGCTGTCGGCCGCCTTCTGCTGGCCTGCCTGCTCGGCGGCGCTATCGGCCTTGAGCGGGAGCTCGCCAAGAAGCCCGCAGGCGTTCGCACCAACCTCCTCATCTGCATGGGCGCAGCGTTTTTCACCGTCCTCTCTTCGGTCATCGCCGGCGAAGGCGGCAACAAGGGCCAGGTCGCCTCCAACATCGTCCAGGGCATCGGCTTCCTCGGCGCGGGACTCATCCTCCACAACCGCAGCCGCCTCAGCGGACTGGCCAGCGCCGCCAGCATCTGGGTGGTCGCCTCCATCGGCATGGCCTGCGGTGCGGGTCTCTACGCTCCCGCAACCGTCGCCGCGTTAATCGTCATTCTCGCCATGATGCTGGTCGGCTATCCTTGAGCAGCGCGCCAACGTGAAGCCCTACTCCGTCACCTATGAGGCCCGCGGCGCAGATCAGCTCGCTCATGCTCCAGGGAATTCTCGCTGCCCTCGACAAAGAGCACCAGCGCCTCGCCGACGTGGAGACTGCATCGCCATCGGCGATCTTCAGCGCATCATCTTCCCGCTCAACGCCACCAACCGCCAGCACGACCAGTTGCGCAGCCAGCTCAGTGCCCAGCCGGGCATCACGCAGATCCTCACCTTCCCCGAACCGGAGGACGATTGATCCCCTTCACCAAGGCCCACGCCTGCGGCAACGACTTTCTCATCATCACCGAAGACGCCGCGCTCGGATTCGATCCCGTCGATCTCACCCGGCGTCTCTGCGCGCGCTCGACCGGTGTCGGCGCGGATGGCATCGAGTTCCTGGCGCTCACCGGCCCCGCTTCCGCCCGCATCCGCCTCTTCAACGCCGACGGCTCCATCGCCGAGATCAGCGGCAACGGCACCCGCTGCGTCGCCGCCTGCATGGCAGAAGCCTTCAACTCAAAGCCTGGCGACGATCTCGAAATCCTCACCGACGCCGGCCCGCGCATCTGCCACATCGACGCCATTGAGCACTCCGATGAATTCACCGTTCAGGTCACCACAGGCATGGGCGTCCCGCGCCTCACTGCATCGCACCGTCACCATTCCCGGCGGTGTTCAGATCTCCGGCGTTGATGTCTCTGCTGGCAATCCCCACTTCGTCATCTTCGTCGACAACCCGGACTTCAAAGTCGACAATCAGGCTTGGGCCAGCATCGGCCAACAGATCTGCTTCCACCCCGACTTCCACTACCAGACCAACGTCGAGTTCGTCCGCATCCTTTCGTCCTCGCGCATCGAGATTCGCATCTTCGAGCGCGGCGTCGGCCCGACTACCTCGTCCGGCACCGGGACTTCAGCCACCGCCGCTGCCTCCATTGCCTTCCACGACTGCACCTCGCCCCTCACCGTCGTCGCCCCTGGCGGCGAACAAACTGTCATCTGGTCTGGCCCCGGCTCGGAGCTAAAACTCACCGGTCCAGCCAGCCTAATCGCTCGCGGAGAAGCCTGGCCCTCATGACCCCATCTATCCCACTGCTTCGCCCGCCTGCGCCAACCTCAGGCGCCGGCATCTCCGTACTCTCGCCCGCCTCCTATGCCAACGAGGAGCACATCGAAGAAGGGCTCGACAGTCTCTGCGAACTCGGCTTTGAGCCGCGTCTCGGACCCCACGCTCTCGAGCGCGGACCCGTCTTCTTCGCCGGAACGGCCGGCCATCGCCTCGATGACCTCCACGGCGCATTCTTCGAACCCCAACACATCTCTCATCGCAGCCATCCGCGGCGGCTACGGATCCAACTACTTGCTCTCCGGCCTCAACCTTGAGCTCATTCGCAGGCACCCCAAGCCGTTCCTCGGCTACAGCGACCTCACCGCCGTCCAGCTCTACCTGCTCGATCAGCTCGGCCTTCCTGCCTTCCACGGCCCCATGGTCGCGGCCGACTTCGACCGCGAAGACGGTGTCCACATGCCCAGCTTCCTGGCCGCGCTCGCCGGCCAACCTTATGGCGTCAGCCCCGCTGAAGGGCTCCGCTTGATCAAAACCGAGCCCTCTCGCGGAGTCGTCCATGGAACCCTCTATGGCGGCTGCCTCAGCATCCTCGTTGCTCTCCTCGGTACCCCCTGGGAGCCCCAAACCGAAGGCAAGCTTCTCTTCATCGAAGACACCGGCGCAAAGCCTCATCAGATCGACCGCATGATCTGGCAGTTGCGCCACGCCGGCAAACTCGACGGCGTCGTCGGCATCATCTTTGGCGAGATGCTCAACTGCGGAGCCTCTGCCGCCCCTGAATTGCTCGAAGAAGCCATCCTCAGCGCTCTCGACGGTCTCGACTTCCCGGTCGCATTCGGCCTCAGCAGCGGCCACGTCACAGGCCCCAACGTCACCCTCACCTTTGGCGTTCAGGCCGAACTTCACACCGCGGGCGAACCCCGCCTCGAACTCCTCGAGCCCGCAGTCATCGCATGAGCGAATCCCCTCGCCACATTCACCTCATCGGCATCTGCGGAACAGCCATGGCCTCGCTCGCCGGCCTTCTTCAGCTTCAGGGCCATCGCATCACCGGCTCTGACAAAGCCGCCTACCCGCCCATGAGCGACCTGCTTCGCTCTCTCAATATCCCCGTCCTCGAACCCTACTCCGAGCGCAACCTCTCCCCGCGCCCCGACCTCGTCGTCATCGGCAACGCGCTCTCCCGCGGCAATCCCGAGATCGAATACGTCCTCGATCAGCGCATCCCCTTCGCCTCAATGGCCGCGCTGCTCCGCGAAGAATTCCTCTCAAAACCGGCTCCACGTGGCCGCGACTCGCTCGTCGTCGCCGGAACCCACGGCAAAACCACCACCACCAGCATGCTCGCTTGGATCTACCAGTGCGCCTCCGCTTGCCGACCCCGCACTCGAGCCGTCTTTCCTCATTGGCGGCGTCGCCGAGAATTTCTCCTCGAGCTTTCAGCTCCGTCCCACCCGCACCTTCATCGTCGAAGGCGACGAGTACGACACCGCCTTCTTCGACAAAGGCCCCAAGTTTCTCCACTACTTCCCTGACGCGCTCATTCTCACCAGCGTCGAATTCGACCACGCCGATATCTACGCCGATCTCGCCGCCGTCAAAACCGCATTTAAGCGTCTCGTCAATCTGGTTCCCCGCCGCGGCCTCATCGTCGCCTACGACGCCAACCCCAACGTCGATGAGTGCCTGGAACCGGCGCTCTGCCGCGTTGAGCGCTACGGCTTCTCATCCTCAGCCCACTGGCGCATGAGTAGCCTGCGCCACGAAGACGGCCTCACACGATGGGATCTTGCGCACGACAACACACCCTGGGCTGCCCTCAGAGCTTCCTCTCGCCGGCGAGCACAACGCTCTCAACGCCACAGCCGCTGCTGCGCTCGCCTTTGGCCAGGGCATCCCCAAAGACGCCATCCTCGCTGCGCTTGCCTCCTTCAAGAGCGTCAAGCGCCGCCTTGAAGTCCGCGCTGTCATCGGCGGAATCACTCTCATCGACGACTTCGCCCACCACCCCACTGCCATTCGCGAAACCCTGCGCGCGCTCCGTGCCGTCTACCCCAATTCCCGCCTCTGGGCAGTCCTCGAGCCGCGCTCCAACACACTCCGCCGCAAGGTCCTCGAAGCCGATCTCGTCGCCAGCCTGCGCCTCGCGGACCGCGTCGTCCTCGCCGGCGTCTACCAGCAACAGCGCATCCCCGACGCCGAGCGCCTTCACCCCCAGGACGTCATCGAAGCCCTCAACGCATCGGATCCCGCCAAGGCCGAGCTTTACCCCGACGCCGACTCGATCGTCCGCGCCATCACGTCCCAATTCGCTCCCGGCGACGTCGTCGCCATCCTCTCCAACGGCGGCTTCGACGGCATCTACTTGAAACTCCCCGCCGCCCTCACGGCGCGCTTCCACAACTAGACCCCCAGCCCCTATTTCCTACACCCCATGCCCTGGACCCCACACCCCATTTATCATCTAATTAGCCCCTCATGCTCGCCTCTCTCACCCTCCTCTTCACCATCGTCCTGCTCAGCATCCCTGTAACCCTCCTCTTCATACCCTGGGCCGTACTCACAGGCAATCCTCTGCCCCTCTACAACGCCGCCATGGCCATCATCCGCACCGCCTTCCGGCTTGCCGGCATCCGCATCGTTGCAACAGGCCTCGAAACCGTTCCCCCCGGCACAGCCTGCATCTTCATGGCTAACCACGTCTCCAACCTCGACCCGCCCGCGCTTCTCCCCTTCATTCCCGGCCGCACCTCCGCATTCCTCAAGCGCTCACTTATGCGCATCCCCGTCCTCGGCTGGGGCTTCAAACTCGGCAACTTCATCCCCGTCGACCGCACTGGCAGCGCCGTCCACGCGCAGGAGAGCGTCGCCGCCGCCCGCCGTGTCCTCGAGTCCGGCGTCCATATCACCACTTTCGTCGAAGGCACGCGCTCGCGCGACGGCCGCATGCTGCCCTTCAAGAAAGGTCCGTTCTACCTGGCAATGGAAACCGGCGCGCCCTGCGTCCCCGTCTCTCTCTGGGGCACCGAATCGATGATGAAAAAGGGCTCAGTCCGCATCACTCCCGGCGTGGCCCACCTCGTCTTCCATCCGCCCGTTTACCCCGCCGACTACGCCACCCGCGAAGACCTACTCGAAGCCGTCCGCACCGCCATCGCTTCGGCCCTGCCGGAGTGGATGCGCGGGTAGAAACTCAGTCGTCAAGCTGGCGGTTGAAGGGTCTGCGCCCGACTGGCTGATATCAATGGCCTCGCCCCTACTGCGATTCCACCATCGCGTTGTACCCATCGTTCAGCAGCTTCTGTCTCCATTGGTTGGCCACTTCGCGGCTCGCAAACGGCCCGACGCGCACATGGACCATTCCGTCCACTGCGTCCCGGTGCGCGGCCACTGCGAATCCCTTCCGCTGCAGCGCCTCCACCAGCACGTCTGCGTCCTCCTGGTGCGCGAGCGTCGCAACTTGCACCATGAGCGCGTCGGAATCCGACGGCTGCGCCTTCGTCGTGGCTTGCCCGGGCGCTGGGTGCACAGTGAATGCCTGCACTTGCTCGGGCTTGGTCGCGGGATTACCCGCGGAGAGCACCGGCTGGACTCGGCCTGCGGCCGTTCCACTTTGCGTTGTCTGCTGAGCGCCCTTGCTCGCGTCGGCCCCGCCGCCTGCGGCCCGCGAATCCGTTTGATCGCTGCCTGGCTGTGTGCTTTCCGCTTCGCTGCCTTCGCCACTCGAAGCCCCATCCGCCGCACCACCGCCGGAGCCGCCCCCAGTTCCACCCGATGGCTTGCCCTTTGCTGTATCCCCCTGCGCCGCAATCGGCTTCGGTTCCAGCACCGTCGACGAGTCCGTCGGTTCCCGCCGCCCTACTACGTACCCCAGCCCGAACGACAGCCCGCACAGCACCACCAGCCCGAGGAGAATTGCCAGCAGGGTGAACGACCCCAGCGTGAATTCGCGATCCCGCTTCACTTCATCCCGGTCTTCGCGGTTTCGCTTCCGCCGGTCCCGCTCCGCCTCGCGCTCGTCAAACACTCCCCGCATCCCGCTCCCCAAACCGAAACGATTCCCTCCCGGCCCCCGTCCCTGGTCCCTGGTCCCTGGTCCCTGGTCCCTGGTCCCCGGAATTATTCCTTCTTCGGCCCCAGCTTGTTGAAGAGCGTCATCATCTCCAAGGGCAGCGGGAAAACGATGGTGGTATTCTTCTCGACGCCAATCTCCGTCAGCGTCTGCAGGTAGCGCAGTTGCAGCGTCATCGGCTCGGTGGCCAGCAGCGCTGCCGCATCCACCAGCTTTTGCGCCGCGTCGAACTCGCCCCCGGCGTGAATGACCTTCGCGCGCTTCTCGCGCTCCGCCTCCGCCTGCTTGGCCATGGCACGCAGCATCTGACTCGGGCAGGTCCACCTGCTTCACTTCCACCGAAGTCACCTTCACCCCGAACGGCTCCGTCCGCTGGTCGATGATCGTCTGAATCTTCAGGTTCAGCTTGTCCCGATGGCTCAGCAGCTCATCCAGCTCCACCTCGCCCAGCACCGACCGCAGCGTCGTCTGCGCAAACTGCGAGGTCTGGTACACATAATTCGAAACTTTGATCGCCGCGTTGTTCGGATCGACCACATAGAGCGTCACCACCGCGTTCACCTTGATGCGTCACGTTGTCGCGCGTGATCACGTCCTGCGGCGGAACTTCCAGCACCTCCTGCCGCAGCGAGATCCGAACCATCTGGTCGAACGGCCGGAAAACAAGAATGATACCCGGCCCCTTGGGCGCCGGCAGCGCGCGTCCCAGCCGGAAGATCACTCCGCGCTCATACTCGCGCAGAATCTTGATGGAATTCAGCAAATAAAGAACAACGATTGCGATTGCAACCAGAACAGACTGTCAGCATGATCCGTTCCCCCACTCAGCAGCGGATTGTACTCCTGCCCCGCGACCCGGACTGCCCGCTAATAGCCCCGCTTCACCCGCAGCAGATACGCTTCATGCCCCGTCACACGCAGCGGCGCGCCCTTCTCTACGCGCTCAGCGGCCGTCGCGCGCCAGATCTCACCCTCCACCAGCACATGTCCTTCCGGCGTCAGTTCCTCCATCGCCGTCGCACGCGCTCCCACCAGCGCATCTGCTCCGAGCCGCGACTTCATCTGCCGCGCCTTGAAGGCCAGCCTCACCAGCATCACCGTGATCCCGCCAAACGCCAGGCTCACACCAATCGCCACTGCCGGACTGACGCCAAGCTCCGGAACCGGCGCAGCCACCAGCGTCAGCATTCCAAACGCAAGGCACACAATCCCGGCAATCGCCAGCGCCCCGTGCCCGCCAAATTTGGCCTCCAGCACCAGCAGTCCCAGCGCCGCCACCAGCAGCAGCACCGCCGTAAATCGGATCGGCAGAAGCCCCAGCCCGAACATCGCCAGCAGCACCATCAGCGTGCCCAGCGCCCCCGGAACAATCGTCCCCGGCGTATTGAATTCGAGATAAATCAGCAGCGCCCCGCCAATCCCCAGCAGAATCGCGATGTCCGGATCCACCAGCCAGCCCAGCAGCTCTTCCCGCAGTGTCGGCTTCACCTCTACCACGCGCGCCCCGCCCGTGTGCAGCGTTGTCTTCGCCCCATCCATGCGCGTAATCGTGCGCCCATCCAGCGCCGCCAGCAGTTGCCCCTCGCTCGGCTCAATCAGGTCGATCAGATGCTGATCCAGCGCCTCTTCTGCCGTGTAGGAGTGCGACGAATGAACCGCAGCCTCCGCCGCCTCGGCATTGCGGCCCCGCTTGGCCGTAAACGACCGCAGAAACGCCTCGGTGTCGTTCTCGATCTTCTGGCTCATGATCGCATCCGGCTGGCCGCCCAACTCCATCACCGGATGCGCCGCTCCCGCGTTGGTCCCCGGCGCCATCGCCGCCACGTCCGCGGCCTCCAGCAGAAAGAACCCCGCCGAACCGGCCCTCGCTCCCGCCGGAGCCACGTACACAACCACCGGAACCCGCGAGCTCAGCATTGCGCCCACCATCTCCCGCGTCGACTCCAGCAATCCCCCCGGCGTGTTCAGCTCCACAATCAGCACTTCCGCCCCGTCCGTCTTCGCCTGATCGATCGCCCGCTCCAACTGCCCCGCGCTCACCGGCTGAATCGTGTCATCGAGTATCAGCTTCTCCACAACAGCTTGACGAGAGATCGACACTTGCATCGTCGGCTGCTGGGCACTCGCACCAAACCCGCCCAACAGCGCACTGGCCACTCCGACCACGCCGCATCCAAGCGCAACCATCCCCAACACACTCGCCCAACTGCCTCTGCGCTGTCTCATCGGTTGCCTCCTTGCCTCACCAATCCTCGGGAGCCCCAGGTCTCGACCTTGAGACCTGGGGGGTCCATAACCTCTGCCCCGCCCCCTTACTTCTTTCCCGCCTCCCGCGCCTCCACCTCTGTCCGCAGTTCGAGCGCCTTGCGGTTCTTCGGGTCCAGGCTCAACGCGGCGCTCGCCTCATTATTCGACCGGCTCAGCTCGCCGGCGGCCAGGTCAAGCCTTCCCAGCACAAGATACGCCTGAAGCACCGGCTTCTGCACAAGTGCCGCTCGCGCCTCGCGCCGCGCTCCTTCAGCGTCGCCCGCGCGCTCCTTCACCTCCGCCAGCCCTGCGTGAGCCTCCGCGTCGTTCGGAGCAACCGACAGCGCCAGCGTTGTACATCCGCCCCGCTTCACTCAGAAGCCCACGTTCCAGATATCCGTTCCCCTGCGCGACCATCTCCGCCGCCTGATCTTCCGGCTTCATCGCGGCCAGCCGCGCCGCGGCCATCTGGTCCATCACCGCAACGGCCTGCCGAAACGCCGCCGCGTCAAAGTTCCTCGCAATCCGCTCCAGCGGATCGGGCCTTCCGGCCGCATCCACGCCCGCCGCTGCGCTTGCCCCCGCTCCCGTATGACCCCACGCCTGGTCCAGCGCCAGCGCCTCGCTGTCGTTGGGGCGCAGCCGCTCACACTGCCCCAGCTCCGCCAGTGCCTCCGCCGTCGCCCCGTGCCGCTTCAGGCTCACCGCCAGATTGAACCGGTAATCCGCATTGTTCGGGTCCGCTGCCTCCGCCTGCCGGAACAGCGCCGTCCCATCGTGCCCTTGCCGGCTCGCCGCAACGCCCTCGTCGTTCACAACCTCGGCCAGCGGCAAAGCCTGCGCCACCCCGGCAAATGACTTCTCCGCCTGCGCATAGTCGCCCTGAAACACCAGCGCCAGCCCGCGAAAGAACCCCGCCTCCAACGCATCCGCCGACCCCGACCCCACACGCGCAAACGCCTTGGCAGCCTGCTCGTATTGCTGACCGTTGTATTCCTCGCGCCCCAGCGCCATCCAGGCCTCGCCATATTCCGGGCTCAGCGTCACCGCCTGATTCAGGTGCCGCAGACGCTCCGCCTGGTCCGGCTCCGTGATCCCGCGGATGTACTGCTCAAAAGCGGTCAGTTGCAACCCACGCCCCGCCGCCAGAAAGGTCTCTTCGGGCGCGCTGAAGCTGGGGTCCATCTGCCGCGTCAGCTTCCATGCCAGCGAGTCGAAGACCTGCATCATCTCCCGCATCTCGCCGCGCGCCTGCACCTCGTCGCTCATGCGCAGGTGGGGCACGTCCACCACTCTGCGCCTCGAGCCACAATCCCTGTGCCGTCCGTGACGTAACTGCCCACAATGATCGAATCCGCGTCCAGCGTCTCGGCCAGCTTCAGCGAACTCGCCCGCGACGGATGAAACCCCTGCGGCAACCCCAGATGATCCAGCGCATACATGCGGTCCGGCCGGCTCATCGGCGCAAAGCCGGCCGACCGGAACCGGCTGCTCAGAATCTCCGCTGCCGCCTCGCGCATCCACTCCAGATTCGGCTGCGCCGGTGCGGTTGTCAAACGGCAGCACCAGCAGAATCCGCCCTTTATCCGCCGCAGCTTCCCCGCTCTGCCCCTCGGCGCCCATCGCGCCTGTCACGAGCACCGCCGCCGCGCACACCGCCGCCAGCACCTTTATCCGACTCGATTCACTTGCGCAATTCCTGAAGAAAACCACAGCCTGATTATAGGTGTTGCGGCATCGCCCATCCGAGCCTCAATCAGACAACCCGCACACAATGTGCCGTGCCCCATCCATTCCGCGTTTTGTGCGGAATGGGTGAGAGACCATTGCCTTCTACCCGTTTCACTCGCCCTTGACGACTGGCCCCCCATCCACCTTCGCATCCATCGCCCGATTAAACCGGATCAGCCCCACCCACTCGCCCTGATCTTCCTTCTTCCACACCAGCGCTCCGCCTAACTGCCGCGCAATTGTCTCCGGCTCCAGATCGTGATGAAGGCCGAAGTATCGCTCTTCCATCCACCCGGAAGTGAGCCACGGCAGCGGCCTCTTCGGCTCGTCCTTGGTCGAAAACACAAGCGCTGTCGAATACTCCTCCGGCTCCTGCGCTGCGCGCGCAATCTGCGCCTCGCTGAAGTCCTCCAGCCGGTACACCGCGAACGGCTCCTTCAGGTATCCAAGCTCCGGTTTGGTCAGCTCATCGCTCATCGGCCACGCCGTCAATACAGTGCTCCCCGGAAACTGTTTCTTCAGTTGCCCGATCCCCGCCAAGTGCAGCCGCACCACATGCGCGTATGCAAGATTGTCCTCCGGCGCAAACCCATACGGCGGATTCACAAACAACCCCGCCACAAATGCCGCCGCCGACAGCACCGCCATCCCCTGCCACAGCGGAACCCGCCGATAAAACGTCGTCACCGCCCCCAGCAGCACCAGCGGATACATCGGCAGCAGATACCGCGTCAGCAAGGCCCCGCCAAGCACGCTGAACAGCACTGCATTCACCGAAAGCAGGGCCAGAATTCGCAGCGCAGCGCCCTTGCCGATCCCCGCCCTCTCGTGCCCCTCCGCATCCGGCCTCGGCTGCAACAGCAGCAGCGCCGCAGCCATCGTTCCCACCGGCACAAACATGTTAATGTGCGCCGTCAGGTGCAGCACGCGATGTCCCAGCGCCGCCGCAATCCGCACCAGATCGAAATTCGCCTCCGCGTTGTAGCGCAGATACTCCGGATTGCCAAACAGAAACCCGGTCTTCGCGTAGTGCCACGCGTACCAGCAACACAACGGCAACGCGCACGCGACAAACAGAGCCGCCTCTTCCAGTAGCTTCGCCCGCGACCCCAGCGTCAGCGGGTGCCCCACCCTCGCCGTTGTCATCCTGAGCGAAGCGTATTTCAGCGGAGGCGAAGGACCTGCTTCTTGTAACTCTTTGTCGCTAAGGTGGGAGCCCGCCCCCATCCCAAACTTCGTTCTCACCGCCTCCACTCCATCCACCAGCGCCAGCGTCAGCGGCACGGCGATTGCCGTCTCCTTGCACAGAGCCGCTGCCGCAAACCACGCCGCCGCCACCCATGGCCTGCGCCCCCGCTCGGGAAGCGCGTACACCAGCCCCCAAAGCGTGCACGCCGCCGCAAAAATGTCCGCATGCGCCAGCGAGCTCTGCGCAAACCAGATCGGGTACAACCCTGTCAGCACCACGGCCCAGAACGCCACCGCCCCCACGCCAACCAGCCGCATCGCCAGCCGCCACACGCCCAGCAGCCCCAGCGACGCCACCATCAGCACCGCCTCGCGCGTCACCGCCGGATGAAACCCCGAAAGCTTCCACCACAGCGCGAGATAAATGCTCGGCAAAGGCGGATGCGCATTGGTCAGTGTCGTCTGCGGAATCAGCGAGCCGGTCCTGAAGAAATCCCACGCCGCCGGAATGTAGTACCCCGCCTCATCCCAATAGTAGGGCAGCCGCAAGAGCGTAAAGTGGCTCGCATAAAGCGCCGAAAACACCACCGGAAAGATCATCCACAGCGGCAGCGGCGCATCTCTTCGGGGTTCGATCAGCCTGCGTAAATTCAACCTCTCGCTCCCCGCTCCCCCACGCCGCGCGGCGCTTGCGACAATCCGTCCCTGACGAGTAAATACTCAACCCTGCAGAGTTAGACACCGGCGAGGAAAGGTCTGTTCCTCAGCCCTTGGTCCCTGTTCCTAATCACTAACCACTGTTTTTCAATTCACGGGCCCCGAGGGAAAGTTATGCCCATGTGGTTCGAGATTCAGCGTCCCGAAGGCCTGCTCATACTGGGCAATGTTCTGCCCCAGCACGTTCAACAGTGCCTTGGCCTGTTGCGGGCTCATGATAATCGCACTGTGGTTGCGCACGGTCACCGTCTCCGGGCTCTCGCTCGAAGCCAGCCCGAACACCAGTTGAAAGTCCCACACGCTCACCCGGACCTGAACGCTGTTGGCGTACGCTTCGCGAAAATCCGGCGACTGGGCCATTGTCAATTGCGGCTGTTTCTCTGTTGGATTCATCGTTCCCCCAGCTTACTCCGCCGCCCGCTCCCAACTCCAGCGCCCCGGTCGAAGCCAGCGTCCTCGCCCACCAGTGTCCGGCCACTGGCCCAAGACACTTCGGGTGCCCCATCCTAGCCGCGTCTTTGCTCTTGCGGCTAGGGTGGGAATCCACAATCTTCGCCCCGCCCTCCTTCGATCTCCCAGAATGATCGGGTGCCCCATCCTTGGCACGTCTTTGTTTTTGTGCCAAGGGTGGGATACGAAGAATTCCATCGCAGAGCAGTCATTCACGCGCTCAGCGACCTACTCCTCCGCCCCCGGCGCTTCCGCCGTCGGCCGTGGTCCGCACCATCCCTGGTAACGCCCGCGGAACTTCTCCCTCTCTTCCGGCGTCATCCGGTCCCATTTTCGCTGGTTCCACCGATGCCGGCCGCCGCCGCTCTTGCTGCCCATGCCATGCCCGCCAAACAAGATTCTCGTCAGCACCAACAGCCCTAGCGCCTGCCAGAATGTCACCACATGCCATCCGAACAGCGGCGGCAGCAGCCAGTTCCACAGGTGCATCACCACCTCGCCACACAGCCACGCAAACAGCACAATCGCCGGCGGCGCCAACAGCCCAACCCATAATCCCTTCTTCATCGTCTCCTCCTCAACTCCTCTTGAACTCTTCGTGAATCCGCTTGAGCCGCCTGCGCAGCTCCATCACCGCATACCGCTTCCGCGAGAGCAGCGTGTTCACATTCACGCCAGTCTCTTCGGCAATCTCCTTGAAGCTCAAACCCTCGATTTCATGCGCTACAAACACCGCTCTTTGTTCCTCGGGCAGCGCTCCAATTGCCCGGTCCAGCTCCTCCAACAGCGCATGCCGCATCGCCATCGCTTCCGGCCCACCCTCCGGCGAAGGCAAAACCTCCTCCAGCAGCCGCGGCTCTCCCATCTCGTCCGCGCCGCCCGCGTCCGCCCAGCTCTCCGGCCTCTGCTTGCGAAACAGGTCCGTAATCCGGTTCCGCGCCACCCTGAACAGCCAACCGGTCACAAACTCGATCGGCACCAGCATCCGGTTCGCGCGCACCAGCTCAAACAGCACGTCCTGCAGAACGTCTTCCACGTCGGCCGCGTCGTCCACCCGCCTGCGAATGAAGCTGCGCAGACGCCCGCCCTCGCGCGCCACGACTTCCTCAATGCGATCATCCTGCTCCATCATCGCCGTCACTGTCGCCTGCGCGCTCATCTGCTTTCCCAGACGGAACACGGACACAAATATTGTAGGGATCTTTTTCCTGCTCGCTTTTGTTGTCGCGAGATTTGCCTTTGCGGGATCTGCCAGATTCGCTCAGCTTCAGGTTTCAAGGCCCCAAATCGCCCGTCTGCACACGACATTCGGTGCAGTCAGGCCCCAGCCGTGCAGTCGGCTGGAAGCTGAAAGCTGAAGGCTGAAACCTGAGGGCTGAAAGCTGGCTCTTTGGTGCGGAAGGCGGGACTTGAACCCGCAAGCCTCGCGGCGCTAGCTCCTAAGGCTAGTGTGTTTGCCATTTCACCACTTCCGCACACTCTGGCGGCACCGCCATTGCACCGGCGCCACGCGCGGCTCATTCAACAAGCCGCACATATCAAGTCTAGGGTCAAATCCCGCCCGAAGCAATCCACTCCCCACGCCCGAAACCCGTTCGCGCAAAAAAAGCATTTGACAATTCATAGCCAAATGGTTATGGTTTTGACTGTGAGCCGGAAACAGAGCTTTCAAGGCCCCTCACCGGCTCCAAAATCAATCGCAATATCTGCACAAACTCGTAATCAATGACCCAAGGAGGACATAATCATGCAAATCAAACTCACCAGCGTCTACGTTGACGACCAGGACAAGGCCCTCAAGTTCTACACCGACGTTCTGGGGTTCCAGAAGAAACATGAATTCCCGGCCGGACCGCACAAATGGCTCACTGTCGTTTCTCCCGAAGAACCTGAAGGCGTGCAACTGGTTCTCGAGCCCAACAATGGCTGGAACCCTGCCGCGAAGTCCTATCAGCAGGAGACGTTCAAAAACGGCACCGCCGCCGCTAACTTTTTCGTAGCCGACGTGCAAAAGGAATACGAAAGGCTGAATGGGCTCGGCGTCACGTTCACAAAGCAGCCAACCAAAACCACCGGGTCGACCATCGCATTGCTTGACGATACCTGCGGCAATCTCATTCAGATCACACACCTCGACTGGTAAATTGCCTCGTAGATTATCAGGTAAGCCGTTTGGTAAATTGGCCGGTAGCTTGCTCGGTAATCCGCCAGCTAATTCCCCCGAAAGATTGCCCCGCAACGCGCAACTGGATGCAAGGGGAGGGCTCTCGATGCTAGCCGGAGCAAACAATGTCTTCAGGGCCCTCGCCGACCCCACGCGCCGGGCGATCTTTGAGCATCTCGCGCGCGACGGCGAACAATCGGTTCACGCCTTGACAGAGCGCGCCGGGGTATCGCAACCTGCTGTCTCAAAGCACCTCACGGTGCTCAAGCGGGCAAAGCTGGTGCGGCACCGCCACGAGGGACGCGAAAACCACTACAGCGCGCAGCCGCAAGCCCTGGCGCCCATGGTGGACTGGCTCGATATCTACGGCGCTTTCTGGCGCACCCGGCTCGATCGCCTTGAAGACCTGCTCAACAGGATGGACAAATGACCGACATCGCCCCAATCACCGCCCAGACCCGCACCCTCGTTATCGATCGCGAGATGCCGCATCCTCCTGAAAAAATCTGGCGTGCCCTTACCGAGGGCGCCTTGATGGAAGAGTGGCTGATGACCAATGACTTCAAGCCAGTCGTCGGCCACCGTTTCACCTTCCGCGCAACGCCCGTGCCAGGTTGGAGCGGAATCATCGAATGTGAGGTCCTGGTAGTTGAACCCAATGCCCGGCTCTCGTATAGCTGGGGTACTTTGGGACTCGGCACCGCCGTCACCTTCACATTGACACCGACGGACAACGGCACGCATCTTCGCCTTGAGCAATCCGGATTCGGACCCGACCAGGACCAGAACTACAAGGGCGCGAAATATGGCTGGACAAATTTCCTCAGTAAACTTGACAACGTTGTAGAAAGGTTGGACTGACCATGAAAGCAAAGCCCATTGCTTATTGGACAACCACCGTCCTCGTAGCGTTTTTTATGACAGGCGGCGCCACGCAGGTGGCGCAGTATCTCCACAACCCCCACGCCGTCGTGCCCGAGCTTGGCTATCCAATGTACTTCTTCGCCATCATCGGCGTTTGGAAGGTGCTTGGCGCCATTGCCATCATCGTGCCGGGCTTTCCGCGGCTCAAGGAATGGGCCTATGCGGGCATCTTCTTCGACCTCACAGGCGCAGCCGCTTCCTGCGCTCTCGTGGGCGGCTACGGCGCTTACGGCTTCCACGTCTTAGCCCCTCTCATCATTGCTGGAATTCTTGTGGCATCGTGGGCGCTGCGCCCTCCAAGCCGCGTCGTCGGCGTGCTTTTCAAGGCAAAAAGCGGGGCTGCCGCATAAAGCGCCAGAGCAGCAGCTACGAAAATGCTCTATGGAGCCGGAGGCGTCTTCTTCTCCGCCTTGTCCTGATTCGCCTCCGCCGCCTTACCCCAGAACACGCTGAAATGATCGCCGGCCGGCACAAGCACCTTCGCGTTGTGCGTGCGAGCGTCCATTTGCAACACGGTTAGTCTCAAGTTGACCGAACCGGCTGGCGTGGACGCATCCATGACGATACTGCCTCCATCCGGCGACTCCACCGGACGCAACAGGTTCATCGAAGGATCCGACACGACCCTTCGCACGTTCTTCCCTTCGAGATCGGCCGCGTAAATGGCGGCCAGCCTGTCCCGCTCCGACGCGAAAACGATGCCCTTCCCATCCGGAAGCCAGTTCGCCTCCACCGCGTGCGAGCTATCTTCCAGGACTTCTTTTGCATCGGAGCCGTCGGCTCGCATAATCCAGATTGAACTACCGTTTTGCGAGCGGGGCATTGGGCGCAGGATTAAGATCTGCTTGCCGTCGGGCGACCAGTGCGCCTCGCTGCCAGGGCCCAGGCTGCGGAGGAGCGTCCCGTTCTCATCGACAACTGCAACGCTTGTCGAGCCCGTCTCAAAAAGGGTGATCGCGATCTCTTTTCCATCCGGCGACCAGTCAGGGAAGCACGCACCGGTTTTCAGATGCGTCAACTGGCGCTTTCCCTTGCCGTCGGCGTTCGCAATCCGAATTTGACCGTAATTCGGTCCGATTGTTGTGCAATATGCCAGGCGCGCTCCGTCTTGAGACCATGTTGGGTATTCGCCTTCGTCGATCCACCGCGGCTTCGATCCAACAGGGTCCGCGACGTAGATACTGGCTTTAGCCCGCTGGGTTGCCTGATTCTCGTTACCCTCAACCAGTGAACCGCCGCCTCCGGTGCTTGAGCCGACATACCAACCCGCTTCGTATGCGATCTTCTGGACGATTGCATGGGTCGCATCGCTTGGCTGCTGGCCACGCGAAACCGGGGAGCAAGATAATAGGGCGATTAAAAGAGCCGGGAGCATCAACTTGCTTCGATGGATCATGAAGCGCATTTTCATACCCAGGGGGACGGCGCGGTGTGCCACTTGTCACTTCCTTTCATGAATGCATAGCTCTACGCAATTTGGCTGCAGTAAGTTTCGTTGCCTTCCGTGCCGGGGAATCTATCTGCCCTCGATTTCTCTGTGAATCCCGGATTCAGGGAGAAACATTCGAGAACACAGGGGGCAATTCTTCAGCCAAATGAAATCGCATCTAACAAATTGAATTCTTGGGAGATAGGCGATTCCGAGCAGGCCGGGTCTGTCCAACTGTGGACAGTGATGCTCGAAAACGAACAGTTCACGCCGACGGCGGTTCGGGCCGTACGAAGTTCTGTTTCAGGGGCGGGAACAACGGCACTGGATTCGAGGATTCCGAGGGAATCCGGTTGATGAAGACGATGAGGCGTCGAGGAAGCAGGCTCGCCGGTTTTCTGTCAGCGTTTTGGGGCCTTCGCCGTGTTCAGCGCCACTGCAGCGCGAATGAGAGCCTTCAGAGCCTTCTCGTTCACCTTGTCGCCTTCGCGGAAATCGATCGCCCGCCTCACGTTTCCATCGAGGCTCGAATTAAAGAGACCAGCGGGGTCATTCAGGAACGCGCCCTTGGCGAAAGTCAACTTCACAGCAGCCTTGTACGTCTCGCCAGTGCAGAGGATTCCGGTGTGCGACCACACAGGTACCCCCCACGGATTCGAAGGCTTCACCCACTTGCACTCCTCCTGGACTTCAGGGTCGGCCTGCCTGATCACGGCGCGAAGGCTCGCAAGCATCTCGCCGCGCCAGTCGCCAAGCCCCTGGATCCTCGCGTCGATCAAATCGGACCAGGACAAGCTCGATGCAGATTCAAGTTTCTGCGAACCAGTCTTTTTCATCATGTGTGCTCACCTCCCAAATATGAGATTCGTCTCCTGGCCTTCGCGGCTGCTTTCGATCACCAATTCTCCACGAAAGAGTCTCCGCTCTAAGATGGTTTGCCGTCTCACGTTCGCCCTTCGGTTCAATCGCCGGCCAGCACCCGCTCCACCGTCACAATGTCCACCAGCCCCGCGCATCCGTAGATCGCCGGCAGCACCTTCTCCGGAGCATGCCTCCGACGCAGCTCTGCAACTTTTTCTGTCCCCGCCCGGTACGCGGGAAGATACATCCTGCCTAGCAGCGGATGCCGTCCCCACGCTCCGCTCAGCTTCTCCGCCCGCTCCGCCGTCACCAGAAAATCCCTGCGCAGCGTCTCTGCCACCTCGGCCTGCGCGCGCCCTTCGCCCCACGTCATATAGGACGATTGGTTTTTCGCGTCGTCCTGCAGCAGCGCCAGCAGCACGCCAATCTGCGCGTCCTCGTCGGGCAGCGCTTCAATCTCCGTCACACCATGCGCCATCAGGATCGCGTTGTTCGCAATCCCTTCAAACAGCGTCGCTGCCCGCGTGTTCATCGTCAGAATCGTCGCCTCGAACCCCGCGTTGCCGCGCACATATTCGTTCTGCAAGTATGCAAAAGTCGTCACATGCCCCGGCACCACTTCGTGGCTCACCAGTTGTTCAAACTCCGGATAACTCATCTCCAGCGAGGCGTTGATCTCGTACGTCGCCTCGTACTCCGGGCTTCCATCCTCCTTCCGCGCCCGCCCAATGTAGTTCATAGAGCCCGAAAACCACGCATCGCGAATGGGCAGAAACTCAATGTTCGCTCGCGGCACCTCTGCAAGGTCCTTCGGCAGATACGGCATCAGATTCTTTGCGCTCAGCGCGTCGAACTTCGCGATCACCGCCGCGCCCAGCCCGCGCACCGAGGCCATCGGAATCCGCCGGCTCATCCGCCATGCGTCCACAGAGCCCAACAGCCCTCCCCCACCCCATGTCTCCACGTCATAGCCAACCCTGCCCAGCAGCTCCGCCAGGCGCTCGCGCTTCTCAGCCGGTTGGCTCGGCTCCGGCGCCTTCCCTGTCGAAGCCACAACCGCCCGCTCGTACGGCACCTTCTCGCCCTTGCCCGCAGTCTCCATCGCCAAATCGAACATCACCTCAAGGCTCACCGCCAGCCCATCGAGATACGCCCCGCGCAGCCCGCCGATCTTCCCGGCCTCGGCGCTCAAGCCCGCAATTGCCCTCGGCAAATCCACCGCGTGCGAATACTCCCCAAGCGACTCCCGATCCAGCTCCTTCGCCGCAACTCCTCCGCACGCCCGCAGCCGCGCCGCGGCGCCATGCGTATACGCCACGGGCAAAGCCTCGTCCGAAAACCACGAGTCCGCAATAAACCTTCCCGTCCCCGAGGCGCACATCACGTCTCCGCCCCACAGCGTGTCGATCCCCAGCACCGCATCTGCAATGTACCGCCCAACCTGATCCATCACTACACCCTTTCTTTTCGCGTCGCGGCCCACCACACATATCCGCACAGACCCACAAACGCTGCCGCCGAAACCGTCTGCGACACCGGCTCATTCGCATAGAACGGCGTCGTGACCCATCCCTCGCTGAACCCCGGAATCAGCCGCATCGCCGCGCCCAGCACGCCGCCCAGCGCGCCGCCCGCCATCAGTCCCGAAGCCACCACCACGCCCCGCTCGCGAATCCTGCGTCCACTCGCGCCGCCCGTCTTCTCCGACTTCTTGTCCAGGAAATGCGAAAGAAATCCGCCCACCAGCGCCGGCGCATTCAGCTCGAGCGGCAAATACATCCCCAGCGCAAACACCAGCGACGGCTGCCCCAGCATCTCCATCACCAGCGTCACCATCGCCCCCGCTGCAAACAGCAAATACGCAATCGGCTGATGGCTCATGAACCCCTGCACCAGCGCCTTCATGATTGACGCCTGCGGGCTCGCCAGCACCGGCCGCATGTCTCCCGCCACTGCCTCGCCAAATTGAAACGTATGCGCCAGCATCCCTATCGTCAGCCCCACCGCAATCGCCGACGCCGTCACCCCCAGAAACTTCACCTTCTCTTGTGCTGCCGGTGTCGACCCCAGCCAGTAGCCAACTTTCAAATCCGTAATCGCCTGTCCCGACACCGACAGCGCCGTACACACCATCCCCGCAATCGCCATCACAAAAAACATGCCCGTCGTCCCAGATAGCCCAAACCGAAGCAACACCGCCGACGACAAAATAATGGTCAGCATCGTCATCCCGCTCACCGGATTTCGCGCCGTCGTCGCAATCGCATTCGCCGCCACCGACGTAAAGAAGAACGAGAATAGCAGCACCAGCCCAAGGCCCACCGCAAGCGCGCCCCAGCCCGCCTGTCGGCTTCCCAGAAACAGCCCGACGGCAAGTGAACTAATCAACACGCCCACCAGGATCGTCACCATCGGTATATCGCGATCTGTCCGCTCCGTCGTGGCAACCTCTCCGTGCCGGAATGTTTTCAGCGCAATTCCAAACGACCCCGCCACCACGCGCAGCGACTTGATGATCCCCACAATCCCCGCCGTCGCAATCGCTCCCACGCCTATGAACCGCACGTAGCTGCGATAAATATCCGTCGCAGTCATGTGGTCGATCGGCATCGTCGCCGGATACACCGCCGTCCCCAGATGACGACCCACAAACCAGATCAGCGGGACCAGAACAAGATTTGAAAGCACTCCGCCCGCGCAAAGGATCAGCGAGCTCCGCAGTCCCATCACGTATCCGAGCCCCAGAATGAATCCGATTGCATCGAATCGCAGAACCATCCGCGCCCGATCCGCCAGCCCCTGCACCACCGGCAGAAATTTGAAATCCACATACTCCTTCCACACCTGGAAGGTCGTCACAAACAGGTCGTAGATCCCCGAAATGAACGTCGCCTGCAGCAGCAGCATGGCCTGCGACCCACCCTTTTCGCCCGTCACCAGTACCTCGGTGATCGCCGTCGCCTCCGGATACGGCAGTTTGCCGTGCATTTCGCGCACAAAATACCTGCGCAGCGGGATCAGGAACAGAACCCCCAGCACACCGCCAGCCAGGCAAATGAAGATTGTCTGCACCGGGTGCGGATCGAGATTCAGAATATAGAGCGCCGGCAGCGTGAAGATGGCCCCCGCCACCACCGCTCCCGCCGCCCCGCCAATCGCTGTGATGATCACGTTTTCGAGCAGGCTCGATCGCCGCCCGAAGAGTACCTCGCAAAGCCGCGCCAGTCCGATAGCCAGAATCGAGATCGGGATCGCCGCCTCCATCACCTGGCCCACCTTCAGCCCCGAATACGCCGAAGCCACGGTGAACACCACGCAGAAGAACACGCCCCACCCAACCGACCGCCAGGTCAGCTCCGGCGGCGTCTGCCCGGCCGGCACAACCGGGGTGTAACTCTCCCCAGCCGCCAAGGCGGTGTAAGCGTTCTCCGGCAGCGACTTCGTCTCATTCTCGTTCATTTGCTGTTTCTCTCCGTTTACAGCAAGTTACAGCGGGTGCCCCATTCTTGGCACGTTTTTGTTTCTTGCGCCATGGGTGGGAGCCGATGGCTTTCGGGTGCCCCATTCTAGCGGCGCACTTGTTCTTGCCGCTAGGGTGGGATTCGACAGGCTTCATAGAAGCGTCCCTCCGCCCGCGTTCTACACTACCAATGAGGCACGCGCATGTTTCGATTCGCGCACACCTGATTCGCGAAGGCCCGATTTGCGCACCCCAGGGCCCAGTTCGTGCATCTTGCATCTCAGGAACGAATGACGCCGACTCAACAACTAGAAGCCTTTCGCCAGAAGAGAGAGGCAGCTCGCCAGAAGGCCTTTCAGGAAACCCTCCTGAGCGCCAAAGACACCATGGTCTTCAGCGAGATTCTCAAGCTTTCGGTGGACAGCTTCAGCGCCAGCAAGACCCGCTTTGCCCTCACTGCCCTCGGCATGGTCATCGGAACCGCCTCGGTTATCCTCGTCATCACCATCGGCCTCACCGGCAAGCAATACATCCTCCAGCAGCTCCAGAAGATCGAAACCAACTCAGTCGAACTCGAATACTCCGGCGGCCACGCCTCCGCCGCCGAGCAGACCCTCTACAACGACTATCTGACCCACGACGACGAGAAGGCCGTCCTCGCTCAGTTGCCCGGCGTCCTTTACTCTTCGCCCGTGCTGACAATGCACGACCGCATCAGCTTCGGTAGCGGCGTCGTCAAAGACACGCTCGTCCTCGGCGTCAGCCCGCAGTACCAGCAGATTCGCAATCTGCTCATCCCGGTCGGGCGCTTCTTCGATCAGAACGACAACGACGGCCACATGTAGTGCGCCGTCGTCACGGAGCACTTCGCCCGCGATCGATTCGGCTCCGATGACGCCGCTGTCGGCCAGACCTTCGAAATCACCGGCATTCCCTTCACCATCATCGGCGTCTTCAAAGAGAGCTTCGATGACATGGGCAACTCAGAGATCGCCGACCAGACCATCCTCATTCCATTCTCCGTTGCCCGCTACTTCTCCGGCACAGAGGAGGTCAAACAGATCTACTTTTCCATGCGCAACATGAACGAGGTCACCGACGCATCCAAGGAAATCCAGCGCATCGTCCAGGCGCGCCACCGCACCGATTCCGTCTACAAAACCCAAACCCTCACCGAGTACCTCACCATCGCCGGGCACATTGCGGATGCTCTCACCGTCGTCCTTTTTCTCGTCGCCGCCGTCACGCTGGCCGTGGGTGGCGTCGGCATCATGAACATCATGCTCGCCAATGTCCGCGCCCGCGTCCGCGAAATCGGCATTCGCAAGGCCCTCGGCGCAACTCGCCGCGAAATCCGCCTCCAGTTCCTTCTCGAGGCCATTCTCATCTCTCTCTCCGGCGGCCTCGTAGGCTCCGCCATCGGCCTCGCCATCCCGCTTTCCATCCGTTTCTTTACCGACTACGACCTGCCCATCTCGCCATGGTCGGTCGTCATCGCTCTCTCTTCGGCCGTCGCTGTCGGCGTCATCTTCGGCACCGTCCCCGCCACCCGCGCCGCCCAGTTAGACCCCGTCGAAGCCCTCAAATACGAGTAATTCCGCCTGCCACGGAGCAACACCATTCCCGACCCAGAAGCCCCTCCACCTCAATCCGACCCCCAGCAGCCCGCGCCCGACTCCTCTGGCCCCGGCGAAGACTCTCCAGGCCCCAGTCTCACGCTGCTCTATTCGCTCATCGGCCTCGCCCTCATCGCCGCCATCGGCTTCGCGCTGCTCATCGTCGCCCCCTTCTACCACCGGCGCTAGCGCAACATCAATCAACGAGCAAATTAAGAACTGACATCGATCCAGCCTGGGGATGGAGTCGTCGCGTCGCTTGCTCCCTCAGCCTCGCTGTGCTAAATTCTCCACATGAAGTCATTCGCCTCCATAAACGCCTGTCTCTGCTGCTGCACGATGTGTTGCGTGCACATGCACTCTGGCGAGAGGAAATGGCTGAGCTAGCGATCTAGCAAAAACTGCCGAATCCAAGGGACCCACCGCCAGAAACTGAACTGGCAGGTGGGTTTTCTGTTTTGGGCTGAAATCGTGCGATCTCGCAGCAATACGTCGCGGGATCGAACGAAGAAATCACAATGAGCGCCGGTGGCGAAGCGGCTAACGCGCAGGTCTGCAAAACCTGTATTCGCGGGTTCAATCCCCGCCCGGCGCTCCAACAAATACCGCTTCGAAGACTCTGAGGTATCCTGCCCTTGCAGAATCGGAGCTTCCCCGATGCCCACTCAATCCGAAAAAGCCGCAGCGTTCCAGGCCCTCCACCAGCGCCCACAGCCCTTCGTCATCGCCAACCCCTCGGATGCCGGAACCGCGCGCATCCTCACCGCCCTCGGATTTCAGGCGCTTTCAACCACCAGCGCAGGTCTCGCTTTCACCCTCGGCCGCCGCGATGGCGACGGAAGTGTCAGCCGCGACGAAGCTCTCGCCAACGCTCGCTCCATTGTCGCCGCCACAACTCTCCCTGTTGCCGCCGATCTTGAGAACGGCTACGGCCACAGCCCTGAAGCTGCCGCCGAAACCATTCGCCTCGCTGCTGAAGCCGGCCTTGTCGGCGGGTCCATCGAAGACGCCTCAGGCGACCCCGCCAGCCCCATCTATGACTTCCAACATGCCGTCGAGCGCATCCACGCCGCAGCAGCTGCGGCTCACGCGTTGCCATTCCCCTTCATGCTCGTCGCACGCGCCGAAAACTTTCTCCACGGCCGTCCCGACCTCGACGACACCATCCGCCGCCTCCAGGCCTTTGAAGCCGTCGGTGCTGAAGTCCTCTACGCGCCCGGAATCACGCGCGCCGATGACATCCGCGCCGTCTGCGCCTCCGTCGCAAAGCCCGTCAACGTCCTGATGGGCATCAAGGGTGTGCCTCCGCTTTCCGTCCGCGATCTCGGAGCCCTCGGCGTCCGCCGCGTCAGCATCGGTTCCGGCTTCGCCCGCGCCGGCCTCACTGCCTTCCTTCACGCCGCCCGCGAAGTCCGCGACCACGGCACCTTCACCTTCACCGAAGAGACTCTCTACATGTCCGAACTTGTCGATTTATTTGAGCCACATGGGTAAACGCGCGCATAGGGCCCTCAGGATTTAGGCCGGACCCGCGAAATCCACGTTTTTCGTCTCCACCGTGCCTGCCGTGCGTCCCGGCGCCAACTGGTAGCTCCAGTAGAGGTTCGTGTGCGCAACCACCTGTTCTGGCGGCGGCGCTCCCAATGCTGAGTAATCATCCGTGGTATGGGCGTCGCTGACAAGGGTTACGTCGTAACCTCTCACGAATGCGCCGTGGATCGTTGCGCGGATACAGGCATCTGTCTGTGCGCCGGTAACGACGAGCCGGCCAACACCAAGCTCCGAAAGAACGCTCTCAAGGGTGGTCGCCTCGAAGGCGTCTCCGTAGTGTTTCTCGATGAGCGGCTCGGCGCTGCGCGGAGTTAGCTCGGGGACAATCCGCCACCCGTCGCTCCCGCTCAAGATGTTCCTGTCGGAGTGCTGCACCCAAACGACCGGAGCCCCCTCCCGCCGCGCCCTTTCCACAAGGCTGAGGATGTTCGCGACAACTGTGTCGCGTTTATAAGCTCGCTCGACAGCTGCGTTCTGCACGTCCACGACAAGCAGCGCTGAGTTCCGCCGATTCTCAAGTGTGGTCATGGTCAACCCTCGCTCACGCAGAAAGTCTGGATCCGCAGGGAAATTCCAGTGTGGCACAGGAGCCTGGCTGTTGTAATGCGCCCTCGCCACCAGTCGCGTCTGGGCGTCGAGTAGGAGATTTGGGACTCGCTAGCCCCGCTCTGCCCGCTCAACAATCAGCGCCGGTATCCCATCCACCACCGGATACCTCCGCCCGCACGCGTCACACACAAGCGTCTTCGCCCCGGCTCCCAGCGCGCCCCAGCATGCCGGACACACCACACCCTCCGGCACATCTCCGCTCCAGTCAAATTTCCTTTTTGTTTCGTTCGCTCGCCGGCCCGAAATCCCGCCCGGAGTCTCGCCCGCGCCCGCATCGCTCTTCATCGGCCCCTACTGCACCCTCGGGCCGGGTGCCGCGCCGCCCGCGCCCAACTCCCCATTCGTCCCAGGGGGTTTCGGCAACTTCGCAAACTCTTGCTCAATCTTCTCGATCGTCCCCGACTTGGCAAACTCGTAGGCCACACGCACCCCGTTAAAGATTGCCCGATCGTTCGACGACCCATGCCCGATGATGCAGATGCCCCGCACCCCAAGCAAAGGCGCCCCGCCGTACTCGCGATAATCCAGCCGGTGCCGGAACTCGTTGAACGCCTTCCGCGACAGCATCGCGCCCACCTGCGCCGTAACCGTCCGCGTCAGGCTCTCGCGCAGCACGTCTCGCACAAACCGTCCCACACCCTCGCTGGTCTTCAGCGCCACGTTGCCCACAAACCCGTCGCACACAATCACGTCCGATAGCCCGCTGAAGATGTCGCGCCCCTCCACGTTGCCAATAAACTTGAGCGGCATCGCCTTCAGCAGGGGAAACGCCTCACGCGTCAGGTCGTTGCCCTTGGTCTCTTCCTCGCCGATCGACAACAGCCCAACCCGAGGCGTTGCGATCTTCAGCACCGTCCGCGCATAGATCTCTCCCATCACGGCAAACTGCGCAAGATTATGCGCCTTGCAGTCCACATTCGCGCCCACATCCAGCAACACGCACGGATTCCCAGTCGAACTCGGCATCGGTGTCGCCAGCGCCGGCCTGTCTACGCCCGGCAGCGCCCCCAGCACCATCTTGGCCGTGGCCATCGCCGCGCCCGTGTTGCCCGCCGTCACAAATCCCGCGACCTTGCCCTCGCGCACCAGCTTTAGCCCCACGCGCATTGAGCTGTCCTTCTTGCTCCTTACGGCGTGCGCCGCCTTCTCCTCCATGCCGATCCTTTCCGACGCATGGTGGATCACGATGGGCAAATCCTCGTTTTCGAGATGTTCGTCCAGCAGATCGCGCAGCTCCGCCTCCGGCCCAATCAGATGGACCCGCACAGGCAGAGTTCTGCACGCGAGGATCGCGCCCCGTATCTCCGGCTCTGGAGCTTTATCGGAACCTACCGCGTCAAGCGCAATGTCGATCAGCATAGTTCCTGCTTCTCGCCGAGTGCTGGGTGCCCCATCCTATTCGCAGCTTTTCGAAGAAAAGGTGCGAATAGGGTGGGAAACCAGGATGCAAGCATCACGGGGATCGTGAAAATGCTACTTCGCCGCTTCCTTCACGTCCAGCACCTGACGGCCCTTGTAGACGCCGCACTTGGGGCAGGCCTGGTGGGGAAGCTTCTTCTCGTGGCAGTTCGGGCACTCGGAAACACCCGTCGCCGTCAGAAAGTCGTGCGACCTGCGGAGTGCGGTGCGGCGCGTTGAGTGGCGCCGTTTCGGATTAGGCATGGTACTCTTCCTTTCGCGTTCCGCCTCGCTCGTTTGCATGCCGCTCAAGGCCTCTGCAGCCCTTAGGGCTATGGTCGGAACCCTTCAATTTCTTGGTTTGGTCCGGGCTCTCGCCCTGTCCCTGGCTCTCCAACCTCAATCCGTTCCCCGAGGTCCTCAAGCCAAACCCGTCAGGCCTTCCCTGTCGGGCACTCTCACTGCTTTATCCGTCCGCGGAGTTCGCCCAGCGCCGCCCATTTCGGATCCGTTTCCATCTCCGCACAGGTGCACTCTTTCTGGTTGCGATTCTCCCCGCAGTGCGGGCAAAGCCCTTTGCAATCAGGCCTGCACAGCGTCCGCACCGGCAGAGACAAAAGCACCTGCTCCCGCAAAACGTCTTCAAGCAACAGACTGTCTCCTTCATAATAGCCGATTTCCGTCTCCGGCGCAGTAATCGACCGCTCGCCCGACACGGCATCCACCTCCGCTGGCCTGAAGAGCAGGTCAAACCCCGCTTCGAGCGGAACCTCCACAGGCTCCAGGCACCGGGCGCATTTGACGTCAAAACTCCCTTGAAACTGCCCCTTCAGCCGGATGTCGGCCACAATCTCTTTCGGCCCCCGGTGCTCGTGCAGCACCTCCGCCCGTCCCGACGCCGCAAGCAACCCCTCCTGCTCGGCCTCGTCTCCCAGCTCTACCGCCCCCGGCGCCAGCGTGACATCAAAATCAATCGGCTGCTGTTCCAGGTCGCTTACCTTGAATTCCATACTTCGAGCCTAAAGCATTTCCTTCGATGCTGCATATCGAAAGTTCCACAGGCCAGCAGCAGCTCTAATCCTTCCAGGACTCGTATACCTTCGAACGTGTCCAGTACGTCAGGTTATCCCAGTTGATGTGGTTGCCGTCCGCCGTGACCGCCCCATCAATCCGTTTGCCGCTCCATTCCGTCGTCAAGTGTCCCGTCCCATCCACCTGCCCCAGCGCCCTGCAGCCTTTTCCCTGAGAGATGCTGATCTGGTCACCATTCTGCTGGATGAAACTCGGCCGCACTCCGCCATCCGCATACCATCTCCCGCTCAAATCCACCGGTGAGGGCGTTCGAGATGAAGGACAGCGCGACCAGTAGGTTCCATTCGACCAGTCGATCTGACTCTTGTCCGCTGTCAGCTTCCCAACAACAGATCCCCATCCCGCAGCCTGCATCTGCATTGACCCGATGGGAACTCCCGTCGAGGTACTTCCTATTCCATTGTCCAAAAGAATGAAGTTCCCTTTATCGCTGATCGAGGCATGCATGTCCAAGTTCCCTTGTACACACCAGGTGCCCCAAAAACCCGCAGATTCCCTGTGATCGGCTGGAAACTCTGAGTTCAGTGCCACCTCAACCCGGTAACGCAGATATGCCTGGAATGTCTTATGCGAGGCTTTCTCCGATGTCTGCAAAGATCCCACCTCTGGAGGCGTCCCGCCCCACTGCCAAAAACGCACCCACGGAGCTTTTGCGATCCATGCGGAAAGCTGCGCATTGGGAAATCTCTGAACATAAGGAACTGCCCACCCAATCTCCAATCCAGAAAACGGCGCAGCGGTATCCTGGGCCACTCCTGTGCGTTTGACGATGATCGACGGATCCTTCATTGCGTCGATGTTGAACCGCACCAGTCGATGAATCGCGCCATCCCTCATTCCGTACATGTCCATGCCGTTAGCCTCGCCCAATTCGGCAAGCATCACCAGTGGACCAAGAGCATAAAGTTGATAATGCAGCGCCCTCTGGCCTCTGCCCATCTCCGCAATCAACGAGCCATCCGGCTGGATTGCGTCCATCCCCATCCGGTACGTGGCCGTCCCCCAGATGAACGCGTCCCTGTTGTTGTCTGCGATGCCTTCAACTGCAACTGCAAGTCCAGCCCAATACATGTGGTTGTTCCAGGCATCGCTCCCTGGCCTCCCAAACTGCTCATCGAAGTACTCCCTCACCCGAGTAGCGACCAGCTTGAACCATCGCTGAATTCGGGCCTCTTGCTCAGGCCTTCCAATCTGACTGTTACGCACCTTCAGGTAAGCAGCGCCGGCCCCGCTGAGCATCCAGTTCTGCAGATAGACGCCGTTGTTGTTCGGCATCTTTCCATCCCATGCATCGGCCTTCGCCGCCGCATCCAGCAAAGAGTACACACACGCCGCAGCCGCGCGGCTCCCCGAGCTCAACCATGCGTCGGCCGCGCTTGTGGCGAATTGACCCAGGTGTGTTGGACCAGCTGATTCTTCGTTGAACGCCGCCAGCTTCTTCTCATCAGTCACCGAATATTGCTTGTCTGTGTAATATCCCTCAAGATTCAATGTCCGGCTGAAGGCCGGTGCCGCAGGACATGTATAAGGGGCATCCGTCGCCGCTGTAGTGGACCTGTCCCACGGGGATTCCAGCCTCTCCGCAGACGCGGTTGCGCCAACCAGCAACACTGCCACGAAAGCTTGAAAATGAAATGCCCCGCGCTCCATGTCGCCATTTTATCCGCGCCAAAGGCAGCTTCGGTAGTGCTTGCCTTCTGCACAAAACAGAGCAGGGGCTCCAACCACGTTACTGGTCAGAACCCCTCCCTGCTTGCGTCTTCTTCTGCCGGTTTTTATTGAACGGTGATCGGTAAGTTCAATGGGATTGTCGTTCCGCCACTGGTTGCATCGATCACTATCGTGTAGCTGCCAGGGGGCGTCGAATTACTCGTACTGCTCTTCCCACCGCATCCCGTGATCCCGGCCATGCCTGCTGCGGCAAGGCTTGCAGTTGCCAGCAACAACAGGCCCATGAGCCACCGACTTCCAGCCTTTCTAGTGCGAAGAACGCGCCGTGTGAAGCCCAGAGGCAACAGGATCATCGCCACAAATATCTCGGGTAGGAAGGTCCCACCGGGGCCGGTACGGAGCGAAGCGGTGTTCGTTCCATTTGTGCCCACGGTAAGCGTCGTGGTTGGCGCGGATCCACCGGAAGTGGCAGTCACGCTCGCAGGTGAGAAGCTGCAGCTTGCATCAGTCGGCAGCGCTCCGCAGTTGAAGCTCAATGTGCCCGTGAACCCGCCGGTTGGCGTCACGGTAATGATCGTTGTTCCCGACGAGCCGGATTGGATGATGAGAGGCGAGGGCGAAGCTGCGAGTGTGAAGCTGGGCGGGGGCAGTGTGACAACATAGTCCGCCGTTGCGACCGCGCTAGTGGTGAATCCCGTTGCCACAGCTATGGCTTCAATCGTCTCCGTTGTAGAGACTGAAATTGCGCCGCCGTATACGGCAGACGACGCGGTCGGCGTGGTCCCATTGGTGGTGTAGTAGATCGTCGCCCCGGCAGTGCTGTCCGTGATCGTCACGCTCTGGGCCGAGGTATATGTCCCTGCAGCGGGTGAGATCACAGGCGTCGCCGCTGGCAGATTGATGGTGTAGGCAGCCGAAGCCACTGCGCTGTTTGAGAAGCCACCGGCCACGGCGATCGCTTCGATCGTCTCCGACGCTGAAACGGAGATTGCGCCGCCATATACGGCAGACGCCGCGGTCGGCGTAGTCCCGTTGGTTGTGTAGTAGACGGTCGCCCCGGCAGTGCTGTCCGTGATCGTCACGCTCTGGGCCGAGGTATATGTCCCTGCAGCGGGTGAGATCACAGGCGTCGCCGCTGGCAGATTGATGGTGTAGGCAGCCGAAGCCACTGCGCTGTTTGAGAAGCCACCGGCCACCGCGATCGCTTCGACGGTTTCCGTCGCTGAGACTGAGATTGCGCCGCCATATACGGCAGACGCCGCGGTCGGCGTAGTCCCGTTGGTTGTGTAGTAGACGGTCGCCCCGGCGGTGGCGTCCGTAATCGTTACGCTCTGGACCGAGGTATATGTCCCAGCAGCGGGTGAGATCACAGGCGTCGCCGCTGGCAGATTGATGGTGTAGGCAGCCGATGCCACTGCGCTGTTTGAGAAGCCACTAACCACGGCGATCGCTTCGACGGTTTCCGTCGCTGAGACTGAAATTGCGCCGCTGTACACGCTAGACGACGCGGTCGGCGTGGTTCCGTTGGTTGTGTAGTAGACGGTCGCCCCGGCCGTGCTGTCCGTGACCGTTACGCTCTGGGCCGAGGTATATGTCCCTGCCGCGGGTGAGATCATCGGCGTTGCCGCCGCAGGCAGATTGATGATATAGGCAGCGGAAGCCGCTGCGCTGTTCGAGAAGCCACTAGCCACAGCGATCGCTTCAATGGTCTCCGACGCCGAGACGGAGATCGCGCCGCTGTACACACTGGACGACGCGGTCGGCGTAGTCCCGTTAGTTGTGTAGTAAATGGTCGCACCGGCGGTGGCGTCCGTAATCGTCACGCTCTGGACCGAGGTGTATGTCCCTGCTGTGGGCGAGATCATCGGCGTTGCCGCAGTGAGATTGATGGTGTAGGCAGCCGAAGCCACTGCGCTGTTGGCGTAGCCACTGACCACGGCGATCGCTTCGATCGTCTCCGACGCCGAGACGGAAATTGCGCCGCTGTACACGCTGGACGACGCGGTCGGCGTAGTCCCGTTAGTCGTGTAGTAAATGGTCGCACCGGCGGTGGCGTCCGTGATCGTCACGCTTTGGGCCGAGGTATATGTTCCTGCAGCGGGCGAGATTATCGGCGTAGCCGCAGTGAGATTGATGGTGTAGGCAGCCGAAGCCACGGCGCTGCTGGTGTAGCCGGAAGCGAAGGCAATCGCCTCAATCGTCTCCGTCGTCGAAACAGAGATTGCGCCTGTGTATACAGTCGAAGAAGCGGTCGGCGTGGTCCCGTCGGTGGTGAAGTAAATGATCGCGCCGGCTGTGCTGTCCGTAATCGTCACGCTCTGTGCCGAGGAGTAAGTCCCCGGGGCAGGTGAGATCACCGGCGTAGCCGCCGCTGGCAGGTTGAGGGTGTAGGTCGCTGAAGCAACAGCGCTGTTCGAGAAGCCGCTGGCAACCGCAATCGCTTCGATGGTCTCCGTCGACGGAACGGAGATCGCGCCGCTGTATTCCGCCGACGATGTGGTCGGCGTCGTCCCGTCCGTCGTGTAGAAAATCGTAGAGTTCGGCGTCGTGTCGCTGATGGTCACCGACTGCGCCGCGCTGTAAGTGCCGCCCGGCTCGCTGAACGTCGGCGTTGCTGCTGTCCCGGTCGCCGCTCCCGGCGCATTGAAACGCCAAAGATCGTTTACGACGTCTGAGTCGCTTAGACCCGCAAAGAGCCAGAAGTTACCCGCAATATCAGTCCACTCCATGGCGCCTGCGCGTGGCGGGGGAATATTCGCGGCATTCGCCGTACCCTCTGTTCCAAACACGCCCGTCGGGTCGGCAGTGTTGCTGCCGGCCACCCAGGTCCAGTTACCCGACGATGGGTTGTACTTCCACAAATCGTCAAGGACACCGAATTCACCGTCGTTGTCATAGCCGTTGCCGCCAAAGAGCCAAAAAATGCCTGAACCGTCCACCCAGGCGTTTGCCTCACTTCGCCCGCCCGGCCAGTTGCTTGACGCCGGCGTGCCTTGGGTCCCATACACGCCCGGCATGCCAAGACCTTGTGTGACTGTTGATGGCCCTCCAACCCAGTTCCACTCACCAGACGCTATGCTGTACATCCACAGATCGTTGAGCGACAGGTTGTCTGCAGTGGTCGAGTCGTTTCCAAAGCCTCCGAACATCCAGAGATTTCCTTTGGAATCTGTCCAGGTCGTTGCTTGAGCCCGGGAACCAGGCTGGTTATCTGGGTTCAGGCTACCCTGCGCCGCATAGACGCCCGGATTGCCGGCAATAAGACCTGTGACGGCGACCGTGTCCGGGCCTCCCTCCCAGGTCCACTCCTGGCTTACAGGGCTAAACATCCAAAGGTCATTCAGCGGGAGAGGCGCCGAAGTCACGGAGTCGGGGCCCACGCCACCGAACAGCCAAAACTTGCCCGATAAATCCGTCCAGGTTGCACCCTGGATGCGATTTCCGGGCGTGTTGCTCCCACTCGCTTCTCCCAGGGTTCCGTAGACGCCCAGGTATTGATCCAAAGGCGAAATAACATCCTGACCCGCCACCCAGGTCCACTCGCCTGTGATTGGGCTGTACATCCACAGGTCGTTCAGGCCTCCTGGGTTCCCCGAGGAATCGCATTGGCTCCCGCTGAACAGCCAGAAATTGCCCTTTGTGTCTGTCCACGCCTGGCCGCCGAAGTTGCCGCCCGGAGTGTTCCCCGAAGCTGCTATCCCCATCGAGCCAAAAACACCGGCAGTGCAGGAACCGGACCCAGCCGAGGGAAACGAGCTGCTTCCGCCCATCCATATCCACTCGTTGGTCAAAATGTTGTACATCCACAGGTCGTTCAGGTCGCCGGCGCCTCCGCCGACGTGCGAGGAATCATACCCGTAGCCGCCGAAGAGCCACAGGTTTCCGCTCGAGTCTCTCCACACCGGCGCCGATTGGCGCGCGCCGGGCCAATTGGTGGGGCTTGCTTGCCCCTGTTGGCCATAAACGCCATCCGCTGAAGGCGTCTGAGGCCCTCCCACCCAGGTCCACTCCCCGGCCTGGCCCCACACGGTGTGAGGCATTGCAAGCACAACCAGCAGGCACGCAAGCCCGGCAAACGACGACAACAGGCGCAATTTCCTCCACAGCACGGCCTTCTCACCACGCGCCAATTGGCTGGAAATCGGATCCTGTTTCAAATCTGGAGTCCTCGATTGCACACTGTCCTCGTTTCGCAAGGGTCTTCGCGAGCCCTGGGGGGGTTGTAGACGATCACAGGCTGATGGAGAATCGGCTTTTCCGATTCTACTTCTTGCCCAGCTTTTGTAAACCAGAAAGAAAACGAGTCACATCAACGTGACAAGTGCCCAAAGTGCCACGAGAGGTGCCTTCAGCCCCTCCGCTTTACATTCCGCTCTTGCAAATCCCACTTCCGTGTGGATCGATATCTCCATCCCCGGTCTTGCCCCGCTCCCGATCCTGTCCCCCACCCTCGGCCGAGTCAGTCCACTCAGATCCTCGCCAAACGCAGAAATCTGCTAAAAGGGGTCCGGACCATTTCACCGGTCCGAACCCCTGTTTAGCCCTTTTTGTGGCGGCTTCCTAATCAACCGTAATCGAGAGGTCCAACGGGACTGTTGTTCCGCCACTGGTTACGTTGATCGGTACGGAGTAGTTGCCAGGCGGCGTCGATGAACTGCTCTTCCCTCCGCACCCCGCCAGCCCCAGCATGCCGGCCGCGGCAACGCTTGCGGTAAGCACAAGCAGCAGGCCCATAAGCCACGGCCCCCCGGCCTTCCTCGCGCGAAGGACGCGGCGCGTAAAGCCCAGAGGCAACAGAATCATGGCTACAAATACCTCGGGAAGAAGAGACCCACCGGTACCACGGCCGAGAGATGCGGCGGCTGTCCCGGTCGTCCCGATGGTGAGTGTAGTGGTTGGCGCGGATCCGCCGGAAGCGACGGTCACGCTGGTGGGTGAGAAGCTGCAGGTCACCTCAGAAGGTAACGTTCCGCAATCGAAATTCACTGTGCCTGTGAATCCGCCTGTCGGCGTTACCGTAATGACCGTATTTCCCGTCGACCCACTCTTGATGGTGAGCGACGATGGGTTGGCGCTCAGCGTGTAGCTGGGCGCGACAACCTGAATGACATAGGCCGCCGTCGCTACTGCGCTGTTCGTGAAGCCGCCGGCTGTCGCGATGGCTTCAATCGTCTCCGACGCCGAGACAGAGATCGCACCGTTGTAGACGGTAGACGATGCGGTTGGCGTTGTCCCGTTTGTTGTGTAGTAAATGGTCGCCCCGGCGGTGGCGTCCGTAATCGTCACGCTCTGCGCCGAGGAGTACGTCCCTGCCGCAGGTGAGATTGCTGGCGTTGCTGCCGCTGCAAGACTGATGGTGTAGGCAGCAGAAGCCACCGCGCTGTTTGAGAAGCCGGCGGCCACCGCGATCGCTTCGACGGTCTCAGTCGCTGAAACAGCGATCGCGCCGCTGTACACGCTGGACGATGCGGTTGGCGTCGTCCCGTTGGTCGTGTAGTAGATGGTCGCGCCCGCGGTGGCGTCCGTAATCGTCACGCTCTGCGCCGAGGAGTACGTCCCTGCCGCAGGTGAGATTGCTGGCGTTGCTGCCGCTGCAAGACTGATGGTGTAGGCAGCAGAAGCCACCGCGCTGTTTGAGAAGCCGCTGGCCACCGCGATCGCCTCGACGGTCTCAGACGCTGAAACGGCGATCGCGCCGCTGTACACGCTGGACGATGCGGTTGGCGTCGTCCCGTTGGTCGTGTAGTAGATGGTCGCGCCCGCGGTGGCGTCCGTAATCGTCACGCTCTGCGCCGAGGAG
Source organism: uncultured Acidobacteriaceae bacterium (assembly GCA_963783065.1). GTDB lineage: Bacteria > Acidobacteriota > Terriglobia > Terriglobales > Acidobacteriaceae > Telmatobacter. Next base: position 392,077 of record CAWAMG010000002.1, read on the forward strand.
TACATTCCTGCCGCAGGTGAGATGACTGGCGTTGCTGCCGCTGCAAGATTGATGGTGTAAGCAGCCGAAGCCACAGCGCTGTTGGCGTAGCCGCTGACTACGGCAATCGCTTCAATGGTCTCCGACGCCGAAACGGATATTGCTCCTGTGTACTTGGTTGATGCAGCGGTCGGGGTCGTCCCGTCAGAGGTGTAGTAGATGGTCGCCCCGGCGGTGGCATCGGTAATCGTCACGCTCTGCGCCGAGGAGTACATTCCTGCCGCAGGTGAGATAACCGGCGTCGCCGCAGTGAGATTGATCGTGTAGGTTCCCGTAGCCACAGCGCTGTTTGAAAATCCACTGGCTATGGCAATCGCTTCGATCGTCTCCGTCGACGAAACAGGGATTGCACCGTTATACAACGTGGAGGAAGCGCTGGGCGTAGTCCCGTTGGTGGTGTAGTAGATGATCGCCCCAGCGGTGCTATCCGTTAGGGTCACGCTCTGAGCCGAGGTGTAAATGCCAACAGCCGGGGAGAAAACGGGCGCGGCCGCCGCAGGCAGATTAATGATGTAAGCAGCCGAAGCTACCGCGCTGTTTTCAAAACCAGCAGCAACCGCGATCGCTTCGATCGTCTCCGTGGCCGAAACGGAAATTGCGCCGGTGTACTTGGTCGATGAGGCGGTCGGCGTAGTCCCGTTGGTCGTGTAGTAAATCGTCGCTCCGGCAGTGCCGTCCGTGATCGTCACGCTCTGGGTTGACGAGTAAGTGCCTGCCCCAGGCGAAATGACCGGCGTGGCGGCCACCTGGGATTGAAACGTATACGCCGCCGACGCTACGGCACTGTCGGGAGAGCCGGCGATCGTCGCGAAGGCCTCGATGGTCTCCGCTTCCGATACCGGGATTGGGCCCGTGTACTTTGTGGACGAGGTGGTCGGCGTGGTTCCGTTGGTTGTGTAGTAGATGGCTGCATCAGGCGTCGTAGAGGTGATAGTTACATTCTGCGTCCCGGCATAGTTGCCTCCGGCGGGCGAGAAGGCTGGCAACCCCACGGCCCCGATCTCGAAGACCGAACCGTCTCCAACCGCGTTTGCATTCCCAGTTGAACCGCCATCTATGGTCGTGCTGTAAAGATTGCCGGCCGTATCCGGGATCAGGCTGGCCCCGGGGACAGTTCCGTCGCTGCCCGAGGCGTTAAAGTTGTACAGAATACTCTCCGTCCAGCCGTCTACGCCGCCGGGCGTCAACTCGAATACCGTTCCCGAACCCAGATAATTGCCAACGGGCGAAAGGGTGAAATTGTTGGGTCCGCCATACTTGGTCGTTCCATAGAGATTGCCCTGGGCGTCGAAGAACAGGGTGCAATAGGGGACGGCCCCGTCCCCAGGTGCTCCCGTGAAATTATGCAGCAAACTTTCCGTCCAGGTTCCGCCTGCGCTGGGCGACAACTCGAAGACAGTTCCGTCGAGGGAGCTGCCCCCTTCCCGAGTCGTGCCGTACAGATTGCCCTCGGTGTCCCAGATCAAGGCGGCCGTGGGCTGGTTTCCATCCGTGGATTGGGCCCCGCCGAAGTTATACAAGACCTTCTCCGTCCAAACCCCGCCTGCGCCGGGTGACATCTCGAAGACTGTCCCACCCTCCCCGGTGGTATCGTTCTTGCCGCCCGTGAATGTTGTTCCATAGAGGTTGCCCTGGGCGTCCCAAATCAGGTTGCCGGTGGGATCCTGGCCGTCCGGAGGAGTGGCGGCGGGACCGCCGAAGCTATACAACACCTTCTCCGTCCAGACACCGCCTGCGCCGGGTGACAACTCGAAGACTGCGCCTTTGCCACTCGCGCCACCTTCTTGGGTTGTGCCGTAGAGATTGCCGTTCGCATCGAAGATCAAGGCGGCGACGGGGTTGGTTCCGTCCCTGGCGTTTGTGCCGAATTCGTACAAAGTTGTCTCCGTCCAGACTCCGCCCGCGCCGGGCGACAACTCGAAGACCGTTCCCCTGCCCCCAAACTCGCCTCCGGGCCCACCTGATTCGGTCGTGCCGTACAGATTGCCCTGGGCGTCGAAGATCAGGCTGCCCTCAGGTTCGCTGGCCCCACTGCATGGCGCTTGAGGGCACTGTCCGAAGCTATAGAGCACTTTCTCCGTCCATCCCCCGCCCACCGCGGGTGACAGCTCAAAGGCTGTTCCCTCGCCCTTCGCACCACCTAATTGGGTCGTGCCGTACAGGTTGCCTTGGGCGTCGTAGATCAGGCTTGCGCCGGGTCCGCTCGCATTTGGTCCGGCTGATCCGTTTGGAAAGCTGTACACCAAACTCTCCTGCGCAGCGGCCGTCTCCGCGCCGATTCCAACCATCGCCACGACGATCAACGTCAATAATCTTTCAACCTGTCTCATTTCGACACTCCTCAGGAAGTCGCGGGGGGAATCGGACTTTCCATTTTTGCTTCTTGACCAGATTGCGTAAACCACCCTGAAAACGCGTCACATCAAATGAACACGGGCCCAAAGTGCCGCGGGATCGACCTCCCGCCCCTCCGCTTCACATTCCCCTGTTGCACATCCCGCTTCCGCGGGGAATCATCCCCCCATCCCCGATCCTGCCCCAAATCTTTCGACAACCCAGGCGCTTCCGAATCCCTCGCCGAGCCCTCCCGCACAACGCGTCATTTGCTTCCGAACAAAAATCCCATTGCATCGCACTCACGAAACGGCTACCATCCTGTGCATAGTTTGAGCGGCTTCAGGCTCGGCCCGCCGCCGCGTACGTTCAGCAGGCGCAGAGCCTCTTCCCCTCCCCGGACGAGCGTCCTCAGGGACCTCAAATTCGGATCGCTTCAACACGGCGGCAATGAGATCGAAAGAAGCAACCCTTGAACCGCTTTAGCATCTTTTGAAAGTGTGTGCCAGTGCCTCAGCACTAAATGCGGCGCGGCTCCGCGGTTAACAGCGGCATTGATCACCGTCCTGCTCGACGTTGTATCTCAGGGAATGCCATACACTCGGAACTTTTCCTTGAATGCAGGCACTCCCCAGTGCATAGGAAAGGGACTTGCGATGCGGAAGCTGACCATCTTGCTGGTAATCGCGGCGATCGCCCTCCCCGCTCTCGCGGCCCACCGGGTCACTGTCGACGAATTCCACAGTTGGCTCGCCGCCCGCAAGGCGTCAAACCAATCCGACGCCGATGTTGCAAAGCAGATCACCGCGCTCCATCTTCTTGAGCGCCTCACCCCTCCCACACTCGCCAGCTTGAAAGCTGAATTCTCCCCCGGCCCAAAAACCGCCCAGGCTCTCGATCTTCTCGCCGATTGCTCCGCGGTCCTCGATCCGCCCGCAAATGAGCGTCCTTCCCGCCCATCGCCGGACGCTGCCGCTCTCCAGGCCCTGATCAAAGCCGCCGGACACTTTGTAGGCACCACCCTTCGCCAGATGCCCGATTTTCTTGCTACTCGAGTCACGCAGAGTTACGCCGATAACGATCCTCATGTCGCCGCCGCCATGCCAGATACAACAGAAGATGTGAACATAATCGCCCCTCATAACATGATGACTTCGGCCGGAACCTTTAACCAGCAGATCACTTACCGGGATGGCAAGGAAGTCGCTTCAGATGAAAAGCAAAACAAGCAAAAGCCTTCAGAGGCCCCGCCGGGATTGTACTCGCGTGGGGAATTTGGTCCCGTACTTTGGATGGTTCTGCTCGATTTAGCCAAGGGAAAGCTCACGTGGAGTCATTGGGAACAGACAGAATTGGGGGTTGCAGCGGTCTTTCATTACCAGATTCCCCAGAACGCATCGCATTTTGCAGTTGATTATTGCTGCCTCGGCGCGGGCCAGGACCGCGTATCGGGGGCGACCTTCTTGCAAGCGGGCGGAGGCATGCCGGCCCACTTTGCTGCAAACGACCAGCTCCCCGGCACAAATCAGATCAACGACGCCTACCACGGAACCCCGGCTTATCACGGCAGCATCTTTGTCGATCCGGCTACAGGAGCCATTCTTCGCATCACTCTCGATGCGGAGCTGAATCCATCCGAACCCATCACGCGCAATGCTGTTTCAATCGACTACGGAACCGTTGAGATGGGGGAAAGAATTTCATTTGTCCCGTGCGAAGTCTTGCCGCTTCCGTGACGCGAGCCTATCTCCCCAACCAGACTGGCTTGCGAACCATCCTTCGCATCAATCGGACAGAGTTCACAAACTACCACCGCTTTGGCTCAAGCGTTCAAGTCGTAGCCAGCGAAGCCGCCCACTAATAATCTCTTGAAGCGAGGCAACAAGCTCTAGGGAACCTCCGATCAACCTCGCAATGAGTCAGGGCACGACTTGCCGGGGTCCCCGGCGACAGGTCCTCGACGCTGGGGTGGCTTAGGTCGTGCCGCAAAAACAGCAAAACGTGAGGGCTTTAGTGTCTGCGAAAGTTGGCGGCATCGTAATCCTGGCTTTTTCAGTGGCTCCCCGACTTCTTCATTTAGCACCCCCCGCCGCGTGCATAGAATGCCCTGCGAACTCAAGAAAAGCAGGCCAGTTGGGTGCCGGCGTGTGCCCGAATTGATGCTGCCGGAAACCCAGATCTCCATCGATCAGCGCCATCCCCATGGGCGGAAATTCGCTCGTGCCCAGGTCTTTCTTCCCCAGCAACCGGTACACTGGGCCAGCCGCAACCTCGGCGAGGAACATACCCTTCGCATCCGCCCATCCATCTGTCCGTGGTCCGCCACTCACATTTCTCCTCATCAAGCCGGCGCCCACAAACACAGGCCGCGGCGCGCACAGCGCGATCAGCTCGTGGTTGTCCACGGGCAGGTCAGCGGGCGTCAACGGCCCGGCATACTTCAGAAGTTGCGGACTCATCCACTGATAAAGCTGTGCATTCATCAGGTGGCTCAGCGGCTCACCGTAGCTGTGACGATACAGCTTTGCCCCGCCTTCGCCCGATGAACTGCTGTAGACGATCGCAAAGCGTGGATCGTATGCCATTGCAACCAGCACAGTCTTTCCGAAGCGCGAGTGTCCCTCAAGCCCAACCTGTTTTGCATCCACAGTCTTGTCGGTTTCAAAGTAATCCAGCAAGCGGCTCGCGCCCCAGGCCCACGCCTTCAGGCAACCCCAGTCGTTCACGCCGCGCGGCTGGCCCTTGTTCATCAGCCCGATAATGCCGCCCGTCAATCCCGCTCCGCTATCCGCCTGGAAGCTGGTGGGGCTCAGGATCGCGTAACCCCATCCCTTCTTGATCACCTGAGCCTGCCACGGCTCCCCATCGTTACCCGGTCCGCCCGGTTGCATCTCTGGAATGCTGTTTCGAGTCGCGGTCAGAAACTCCTGGCCAAATGCAATCTCGATGATCACTGGAACCGGCCCTCCCGCGTGTACCGGCGTGGTGAGCGTGGCCTCAATCGTCACGGAAATGCTCGGATAGCTCGAATTGTCCACATGCCCTGCAAGCTGCCTGGTTAACACATCCACGTCGCCCACCGATTCAGCCTTGCTGCTAACCACCTCCCACATAACCTTCGGCAAATGATCCGGCGTAAGCCCCAGAACCTCCCGATCGTAGTCCGCTACAATCTCAGGCCGCCTTACGCTCCACCACTCCACCGCAGTTGTCACTCGCTTGCCGCTCCTTTCAAGCAAAGGGTCCGGCAGGTTTCCGTAGATGTTGGCTTTGGCCTCATCGAAGTTCGCGTCACTCTCCTCGCCCGGCCGGAGCGCCGCGATCCCAAGCAGGTCCATAAGCCTTTGATGATCCCGCCTGCTTATCTCCTCGGGCGTCACACCCGCTGCCGTCTGCGTCTGCTGTCGGGCCCCCGCTGTTGATCCTCCGCCAGGGGCCGACTGACACGCAACCTGAACTTGACCAGCGCCCGTCACCAGCAAAACCACCATCCCCAGCCGCAATCCATGCATGAGAATCCTCTTTCCTCGCGCGGGTTTGATTAGAAACCTGCGAACCGCAGAAGATTACCGAGTCAAACCAGGATGCGCAAGTGCCGCACGCTCGAACTTGCAAATCCTCATAACTCAAGTTCGTCCCCTTCGGGCCGATGATCTGCTGGAAGCACTTGAGAAAGGGCCTCCCGCATGCACTGGCTCCGCAACCTTCCCATCGCCCGTAAGTTCGGGCTCGCCTTCGGCATCGTTTGCCTGTTCTGCACGATCCTCGGCATCTACAGCTTCATTACACTGCGCAGCATCGCCAATTTGAACGCCGAGATCAGCAACAAACCGCTCCCCTCGCTCATCGCTCTCACTGACGCGCGTTCCGGCGCAAACCAGGTTCGGCGCGAAGACCTTGACCTCCTTCTCTGCCAGCGCGCCGACTGCACGACGCACCATTTGGCTCTCCGGCAGAAAGGCATCGAAGCCTATCGAGACGCAGTCAAGACGTACGAGTCTGGGATCAGCTATCCAGGAGAAAGGGAACTCTATCAGAAGTTCACGGATTCCTTCGCCAAGTATCTCGAAATCAGCGACCGGGTCAATGCCTTACAGAGCGGTGGAAAGGCCGGCGATGCGCTCGACCTCTCCTTCGCCGACTCTACCGTGGACATCTTCAGGACAACTCTCGATGCCATGACCGATGATCTCAAACTCAATGCCGGGTACGCTACCAGAGAATCCGACCAGGCCACCCATTCGGCCTCTCGCACCACATTCGTCACCGCTTGCGTGGATATTCTGCTCCTTTTTTTCTGCGCAACTCTCGGAATCCTCCTCACCCGCGAGATTGCGCCGCGGTTGTCTAACCTCAAAGCCGTTGTGGAACGCATGGAGGCCAAGGACATGACCGCATCAGTTCTGATCACCGGAACCGACGAGATCGGCCGCCTCGGCGAGGCCATCAACACTAGCGTCGCTTCCATGCGAACAGTGCTTCAGTCCTTCGCCCAGGCGGCAGACACCCTCTCCTCCGCCACCACCGAGATCAGCGCTCGCGCCGTTCAGAGCGCCGGCAATGCGCGCACCCAGTCCAGCAAAACCAACCAGATCGCCGCTGCCGCGCAGGAGATGACCGCAACCATCGGCGAAATCAGCCACAACGCCGAAAGCGCCGCCGGAGCCAGCCGCGAGTCGGCCGAGACTGCCAATCAGGGCGGCGCCGTGATGCAGGCCGCCGCCGCCACCATGGAGAAGATCGCCGCCGCCACCAGCTCCGTCTCCGACAAGATGGCCTCGCTCGCCCATCGCTCCGAGGAGATCGGCAAGGTGGTCAACGTCATTCAGGAGATCAGCGAGCAAACCAACCTGCTGGCCCTCAACGCGGCCATTGAAGCCGCCCGCGCCGGCGAACATGGCCGCGGATTTGCCGTCGTTGCCGGCGAGGTCCGCCGCCTCGCCGAACGCACCAAGGGCGCAACCGAGGAGATCGCCGGCACCATCCGCAGCATCCAGGAAGAGACCCGCGAAACCCTGACCGTGATGCAGGAGAGCCGCTCGGCCGTCGAAACCGGCATGGGCGAAACAGCCCACGCCCGCCGCAGCCTGGAAGCCATCATCGAGTCATCGAAGCAGGTGGAGCACCAGATTCAACTGATTGCCACGGCCGCCACGGAGCAGACCGCCGCTTCCGGAGAAATCTCCGAGTCCGCCGGCCAGATCTCGCAGCTCTCCGCTGAAAACACGCAGGGCGCCGAGGAGGCCGTCGAGGCCCTCAAGAACCTCGCCTCGCTGGCCAGCGAATCTCGACGGCATGGTCCGTCAGTTCCGCCTCGACGCTGGCCGCCAGCCCGGCGGGAGCATTTCCGGCACAGGTCGCCGCGCGATCCAGTCAAATCTCGCGCCCGGCGCACTGACCGGCCTTCCTTCGCCATCCGATCTGTCCACCATGGCAGATGGCTCCTCAACTCCTTGGCTTCTCGACGCGCGGGCTATCTCGCGCCGTCCTTCCGTCACGGCCCCGCCAAGCATCTCACAACTTCACACATCCTGCCTTCCACCACCAGCCCCGCGCTATGATAGCCTCCGGTTGAGGACCATCGCCGGTCTCCAGCTGGCTCCTCCGCGGCCACGATTCGCCACCAGTCCCTGGAGATTGACACTCGCATGAGCGCCGTCAAGTATCGACCTCATCGTCATCGGTTCCGGGCCTTCCGGCCAGCGCGCCGCCGTGGCCGCCTCCAAGATGAAGAAGCGCGTGGCCGTCGTCGAGGCCCGCTCCGTTGTTGGCGGCGTCTGCATCAATACCGGCACCATCCCCTCCAAGACCATGCGCGAAGCCGTGATGCACCTCTCCGGCTACAACTACCGCTCGCTCTACGGCATGAACTACCGGGTCAAGGAAAAGATCACCATGGCCGACCTGGCCTTCCGCGTCCAGGCGGTGATCAAGACCGAAGTGGACGTGACCGAGGCCCAGCTCTCGCGCAACGGCATCGACGTGGTCCACGGCATCGCCCACTTCGTCGACCCGCACCAGATCCGCGTCGAAGGCCCGCGGCACCGATGCCACTCTCGAAGCCGACCGCATCATTATCGCCGTCGGCACCAAGCCCGCCGTTCTCCACAAGGTTCCCATCAACGGCCGCACCATCGTCAACAGCGACCAGATCCTCGACCTGCCGGAATTGCCCAGCTCCCTCATCGTGGTCGGCGGCGGCGTCATCGGCGTCGAATACACCTGCATGTTCGCCGTCCTCGGCGTCCGCGTCACGCTCATTGAAAAACGCGACCGGCTGCTCGAATTCGCCGACCGCGAAATCATCGAGGCCCTCAGCTATCACCTGCGCGACAGCCGCGTCACCATGCGCCTCGGCGAAGAGGTCGAGAGCGTGGAAGAGCTGCCCGACGGCACCGTGGTCGCCAACCTGAGAGCAAGAAGAAGGTCTCCGGCGACGCCCTGCTCTATGCCGATTGGCCGCCAGGGCGCGGTCGACGATCTCAACCTCGCCGCCGCCGGCCTTGAAGCCGACAATCGCGGCCGCATCCCGGTCGACGAGCACTTCCAGACCAAGGTCGAGCACATCTTCGCCGTCGGCGATGTGGTCGGCTTTCCCTCGCTGGCCTCCGTCTCCATGGAGCAGGGCCGCATCGCCGCCGCCCGCGCCTTCAACGACCAGCACACGTCATCCAACCCCAGCTTTTATCCCTACGGCATCTACACCATCCCCGAGATCAGCTTCATCGGCAAGACCGAAGAGCAACTGACCGACGAAGACGTCCCTTACGAAGTCGGCATGGCCTACTACCGCGAGACCGCCCGCGGCCAGATTCGCGGCGACACCACCGGCCGGCTCAAGCTCATCTTCCATCGCGACACGCGCAAGGTTCTCGGCGTTCACATCATCGGCGAGGGCGCAGCGAACTGGTCCACATCGGCCAGGCCGTCATGATCACTGGGCGGAACGGTGGACTACTTCATCGACACTGTCTTCAACTATCCCACCCTCGCCGAGTGCTACAAGGCCGCCGCATTCAACGGCCTCGGCCGCCTCAATCGCTATCAGGCAGGCTAGTGTGGTTTCCTCGAATTTTCTGACGATAACTCCGATGTCATTCTGAGCGAACGGGGCCCCAAACGTACCTCAGTTTGGGGGTGGTGAGTCGAAGAATCTGCTTTTGTCCCTTCGCAATTTTCGCCGACAAATTCAGGGACGTGACACCAGCTGCCGACAGCTCACTCCGTCCTGAGAGCACTCATCGGATCAAGCCGCGAGGCCCGCCACGCTGGCGCCATGCAAGCCCCCGCAGCCACCAACAGCAGCACTCCTGCAACCGCCGCAAACACCATCGGGTCCAGCTTGTCGGTCTCATAAAGCATCGATTCCAGCAGCCGCACTGTTCCCACACTCGCCGCCAGGCCCAGAACCAGCCCCACCAGCGCCGGCCGCAGCCCGTCTCCAACCATCTTTCCCAGTATCTGTCCCCGCTGCGCGCCCAGCGCCATGCGAATGCCGATCTCGCTCGTCCGCTGCGCCACCATGTACGACAACACGCCAAAAAGCCCCGCCGCTGACAGCACTAGGGACAACACCGCGAACCCCGCCAGCAGTTCCGCATCGAAGCTTGCGTCCACCGTGTTCTGGCCCAGCACCTGGTCAATGGTCAGGATATTCGCGACCGGCAGGTCGCGATCCATTCCCGCCACAATGCGCTGGATTGGCATCGCGAGCTGCGTCACATCGCGCTCCGAACGCACCACCAGCGTCGCGCCGCTCATGCCTTCCGAAGCGTAGAGCGGAAAGTACATCATCGGCTTCATCGGTTCGCCCATATCCGTTCGCGTGTCGCCCACCACGCCGACGATTTCCATCGGAGTCTTGCTCATCAGAATGCACAGCAGGTGCTTGCCCAAAGGATCCTCATTCGGAAAGTACGTGTGCGCAAACGAACTGCTGACCACCGCCTCGGTCGCATGACCGGGCTGTTGGTTCTCGTCCAGCGTGTGCCCCCGAAGAATCGGAATCCCAATCGCTTTAAAGTATCCGGGATCGATCCAGCGATGAATCGCGAGCTGCCCTTTTCCAAGGGGCAGAGGCGGATGTTCCACAATCGCAAAACCATTGTCCCCGCCGCGTCCGTCCCCCGGCACCACAGGGAATACGTAACCCGCCGCCTTCACTCCTGGAATGTTTCGAACCCGCTCCAGCAGCGGTTGCAGAAATCCCGTGACTTGCGGCAGCTTCGAGTAGCGTTCAACCGGCAGATTCAGGTCCATCTTCATCACGTTCCGCGTCAGGCATCCCAGGTCCGCCCCGCGCAGCCGCGCATAACTCTTCATCAGCAAGCCTGCTCCAATCAGCAGCACCACGGTCAGCCCCACTTCCATCGTGAGCAAGACACTTCGCAGTCGCGCGCGCCCCTGGCTCGCTGTCGCACTGCGCGACGACTCCTGCAACGCTGCCAGCGTCTTCTTCCCGCTCACCGAAAATGCGGAAACGAATCCCGCAAATCCCGCGCAGAGCACAATCAAGCCCAACGCAAATCCGGCCACCACCCAATCCACGCCAATCGACTGTGCGCGCGCCATGTCGTGCCGAGTGGTAATCAGCCACTGGATCGCAGCCACGGCAAGCGCAAATCCCGCTGTGCCTCCCACAGCCGACAGCACAAGGCTCTCCATAAGATGCTCGCGCAGCAGCCGCCATCCGCCTCCACCTAGCGCCGTCCGCACAGCCAGCTCCTTGCGCCGCGCGGCGGACCGAGCCACCAGCAGGTTGGCCACGTTCAGGCACGCGATCAGCAGCAAACATCCCGTCGCCCCCAGCAACACCTCCAACGGCCGCCGCATATCGCCCACCATCGCCTCGAGCATCGGCTTGATGTTCGCGGCCTTGCTCACAAACGGATTGGCAAGATTCGCGTCATGCACCTGCCGCGTGATCGTCGTCAGGTCAGCCAATCCCTCGCTCGGCGTAACTCCCGGCTTCAACCGCCCAATCACCCGGAAGTTATGATCGTCGATCGCCTTCATCATGTCCGCCGGCTCCTTGAAGTAGACCGGCGTCCAGAGCTGCATCTCCGGTTGTGGATAGCCGAACCACGACGGCATGACTCCAACCACCGTATAGGCCTTGTCATCCAGCAGAATGCTTCGTCCCACAATCCCTGCGTCGCCCGCAAACCTCCGCTTCCACAGCCCCCAACTCAGAATCACGGTCGGGTTGGCCGAGGGCTTGTCCTCGTCCTGAGTAAAGTTCCGCCCCAGTGCCGGTTGCACTCCCAGCGTCGGCAAAAAGTCCCACGAAAACGTCCCGGCTCTCACATTCTCCGGCAGCTTCTCCCCTTCGCCTGAGAGGTTGTACCCTGCATAGCCTGTAATGGCCATGCTTGAAAAGCTGTGATTCTGCTTCTTCCACTCCGCGTACACACCGGCTGCATTTTGGTTGAATGGGAAATCTCCGAACGCGCTGTTCTCATAGAGCCGCATGAGCCGCGAGGGGTCTTCAAACGGCAGGGGCTTCAGCAGCACGTTCCGCACTACGGCAAACAGCGCCACATTCGCGCCAATCCCCAGCCCAATCACCATGATCGCGATTGCTGCAAATGCCGGCGTCCGCCTCAGCGTCCGAGCAGCATAGCCCACATCGCGCCACAGCAACTCCAGCCCTTGCCAGTTCCACGCGGCCCGCGCCTGCTCGCGCAGCAGCGCCGGATTGCCGAACTCACGGAGCACCGCATAACGCGCCTCTTCCGCGCTCATCCCCGCGGCCACTTTCTCTTCCATCTCTCGCTCCATGTGAAAGCGAAGCTCTTCATCCAGTTGCCGGCCCGCCCGGCCGCGCCCAAACAACATGCTCACTGCTATCCTCAACCGGCTCGCCAACCGAATAGCACCCTCCTCACGCCTCTCCTACCACCAACTCACGCCTCGCTAACCACCATGTTGATGGCCCCTGACAAACGCGCCCAGTTGGCCGTCTCCTTCTCCAACTGCCCGCGGCCCGCCGCCGTCAGCGAGTAGAATTTCGCCTGCCGGCCTGTCTCGCTCTCAGCCCACTTCGCCTTGATCCATCCCTGCTGTTCCAGCCGGTGCAGAGCTGGATAAAGCGACCCCTGCTGCACCTGCAGCACCTCGCCCGATACCTGTTGGATGCGCTTGGCTATCGCCCACCCGTGCATCGGCTCCGGGGCAAGCGTCTTCAGGATCAGCAGGTCGAGCGTTCCTTGTACCAGATCGTTTGGCTTTCCCATACTATGACTATCTACACTTCTTTTTGTAGATAGTCAAGGTATCGCGCGAAAAGCTCCGGCCTTCCCCATTTCGCATTCTCCATCTTGTAATCCGCCCGAAATCGACGCCCACCAAGCCCCTGCGCTATCCTTGTTTCGGACTCGGCTCCCCCTGCTTGCGCGTCGATCCCCACCTCCGGAGGCCAGCATGACAACCGCGATCGGCGTCGTGATCACCGACCATCTCGTTTCCGGCCGCCTCATGGACTCCCGCCTTGCCGGAAATACCCTGCGCTATCCAGAAGACTCCGACGAATTGGACGCCCTCTCCGCCATCCCCGGCGGCGACCTCGTCGAATTAATCGCTACCCAGATCGCTACCCATGCCGCCGAAGATTCTCGACCGGTCGACGCGATCGGTGTCGCGGTTCCGGGCATCGTTCGTCACGGAGTGGTCGAAGACTCGCCAAACTTGACGCAGCTCAAGGGCATGGGCATGGCCGACGACCTGACGCGCGTTCTTGGCCTGCGAGGCATCACCGCCCCGGTCCATGTGGCCAACGACGCAGACTGCATTGCGGCGGGCGTCGCCGCCACGCGAGGCCAGCTCAACAAGCTCACCCGCGTCTGGACGCTGGGCAATGGCATCGGATACGGCCGCTGGCCCTACGTGGAAGGCGTCTGGGAGGGTGGCCACATCACCGTCACGCTCGATCCCAAAGAGAAATTCTGCGGCTGCGGCGGAGTTGGCCATCTCGAAGGGATCATGGGCTATCGGGCCATGCGACTTCGCTTTCTCGATCTCGAGCCGGAGGAAGTCTTCGCCAATGCAAAACTCGGCGATCAGCGCTGCCGCGAATTCCTTGACCTTTGGCATCGCGCTCTCGCCGCAGCCACAGCCTCGTTCATCCATCTCGCCGGGCCGGGCCGCTTCTACTTTACCGGCCACAACGCCCACTATCTCGATCTCGCCACACTGCGCGCCCACATGGAAACCATGGTCAGGTTCAGCACGCTGCAGAGCTTCTCGCTCGAAATTCTTCCTCCCGACGACGAAACTGCTCTCCTCGGCGCCGGCGTCTCGGCAGTCCGTGCGTTGGCTTCCTGACGCCAACCTTGTCTCGCAAACTTGCAACGAGCTTTTCTCGCAAACATGCATTGAGTCAGGGCACGGCTTCAGTCGTGCCGAACGATCCTGCAAAAAAAAGCCGGGCTTCAGCCCCCGCAGAACGGCATTGAAAGGGCACGACTTCACAGCCTGCGGATAATTCCGCTGAGTCAAGGTTTTGAAAGGGCACGACTTCAGTCGTGCCAATATGGCCAACAAGATGATCGGGGCTTTAGCCTCTGAGGGATGTTTTCTTTTCGCCCTTAAAAGAACCCCCCTACCGCTTCCCCGTCGTTCCATATCCCTGCCACACATACTCCAGCGCCTCCGGCAGCGTCTGCGCCCTCACCGCGCGATCGACGTGCCCCGCACTCTCCGCAAAAACGAACTGATAGTGGTAGCCCTTCGCCGCCAGCACATCGGCCATCCGCTCATTCGCCAGCACCCAGTCGTGCATGTGGTCGTCCATCACGTTCGGATTGAACAGATCCCGATCGCCCACCTCCATCCATATCCGAATCGGCTTCACAGGGCTGTTCGGAATCAGGTGCTCGTGAAACTCCCATGCGCCGTGCGGGCTCTGCGGATTCGACGGCCACTGCTGATTCACATAGGTTCCAGAATAAGTGAGCACCCGATGGTACAGCTCCGGGTGATACCAGGCCATGATCAGCGCGCACGAACCGCCGGAACTCCCGCCCGTTGTCGCCCTCCCGTCCGGGTCCCTGGTCAGTTTCACGTTTGCTTTCGCCTCCACCATCGGAAGCACTTCACTCTCCACCCACTCGGCATACTTGCCCGACATCGTGTCGTATTCCAGGCCCCGCTCGCTTCCCTGCGCATCGCCGCTTCCGTTTCCAATGGAAATGGCCACGATCGGTGGCAGCTTCTTTTCGGCAATCAGGTGGTCCAGCGCGGTAAACAGCATCCGATCGATCCCATCCGCGCCAACAATGAATGGAGCTGCCGTTCCCGGGACATATTCCCTGGGTATATAAACGCCAACCCGCCGTGTATAGCGCGCCGGGTGGCTCGTCGTGACGATCAGCTTGGCCGGGTCATTTGGATCTGCAGTGCCAAATGTATGCGGCTCCCTCGCAATCCCCGGATACAGCTTGCTGTCTTCGGAGTTCATCGTGAACTCGACCACCGTTCCCTGCAGCATCTCGTCGGTCATCTCCGGCGCTGCTGTGTGCGTTGGTCCAAGGATGAAGTTTCCATCCTCATTCTCAGGGGCATTCGTCCCGTCCGGAACTTCCTTCGCCTGAACGTACCCGGGCTCGTGCGGGCTCCGTGTCGGATACGCCGGCCGCCCCTGTCCCTGTGGCGATTGCGCGTGACATCCGATGCAAATCAAACACGTAAACACTCCTCTGAACGAAAACGCCGGCGATCCGGTCCGCGCCCTTGAGAAGGTCATGAAAGGTTTGCTCCTGATTCTCCGCTCACCTGGCCCCAAAAAGCCGATGGCCCGAGCCACTCCATTGTTGCAAAACGGAGCGTCCCGGGCCATCAAATCTTGAGCCTGCCTACACCCTGATCAAATACGTCCCCGACCACCTGTCGTGCCAGGAGAGATGATCTTCATCAAACAGCGCCCAAACCGCTCCCAATCCGATCGGCAGCATCGAGAGCGCCAGGGCGCCCAGTCTGCGGCACCGCTGCTCGCGGGTCGGTGTCTGGCCGTCAAACGTGCGCAGCGAAAGCAGCGCGTACTTCATCCCCGGAGTCGCTCGCGCCAGCGTATACGAAATCGCCAGATAGGCAACCGCGATTGCAGCGAATACCACCCCGCCCCAAATCTCTGCTTCCCGCAGGCTCGGCAGCACGGCTGCATTCACCACCACAAGCAGCGCCACCGTCAGGAATGCGATCGACACAACTCCAAAGTCAACTAGAGCTGCAAGGAGCCGGAGATTCATGGGAGCCGCCTGCAATGCGACCGCCTTATCCTGTGGCTCCTCAAAAACGGGCTCGGGTGCGATCTCCTGCCGGCGGCTCGCCTCAAGCTTCATATCGGCCCATTCCGGCCCGGCCCACGTTGATGTCTCCGCATGCTGTTCCACTGTGTCCGGCTGGATTGAAACGCTCGCCGGATCGACTTCGAAGATGCTCAGCTGTGGTTCGCTCTCCACCAATGCGTAGATTCCTTCAGCCCGCCGTGGCCGCACCTTGCGCGCAGCTATCAGTTCGTGTGGAAACTCAATCAAATTTCCGTGGATCGGCTGCGCGTCCCGCAAGAAATCCTCCGGCGCTTCAACCTCGAAGCTTCCCATTGGCGCGCCCCAGCTTGCGTGAAGCTCTTTTTCGATCCCCGTTCTTGCCGGCGCTTCGGCCTGCGCGATCGTCATTTCAGCCACTGGCTGATCCACGGCACAATTCGCTCGTTGCGACGCCCTTTCCAGCGCCTCACTCAAGGGATGCTGCGCGGGAACAACGAGATCGTTTCCGAAATCCCAACCCTGCTCCCAGTCCGGCTTGGCCATCGTGGTTGCCTCGGCCATTGCTGCCTGAGGCTCCTCGACCGGCGTCACCAGGAATGAGGCTTCCTCGGTCGAGGGCGCGTGGCCAAAAAACGAATGACTTGAAGGCGCTTGGCTCGGCGCTCCCACACTTGTCGCTTCCGCGCTTGCCGGTCCCAGATCGAGAAGCATAATCTGCTCGGCCGGCAGCTCAAGGGCATTCGCCGCGGCGCTCGTCTCTGCTGCAAACAGGTCGCTATAGCTCGGAGCGGCCGCATACCGCGCCGCAACGCGTGCTGCCGCGGCTGAAGACCTGGCGCTCCCGCCCGTATTGCTGCTGGCCGACGATTCAGCATCGTTGCCTTGCGCGCCTTTGCGCCTTCTGTGCGCGGCTACCCGCTGGCTGACTTCATGCTTCCATAAGGTCGATAGTTCGGCTTGCCCCGTATGTGTGCTCAATGCTCCAGTGTCCCTTCTGATGCGGGCCTTCGCCACACTCTCATGCCCGGCATCGTGGTTCCGGTCTGCTGCGCCCGCCGCGTGTTGAATGCGCAGCTAAGGTTCCATTCAAGAGAGGAGGGAAAATCGGGGAACAATGCCGGAAAACCCTGGGACGAATTGTCCGCGCCGAGAGTTCGGATTCCGGTATCTGCCTGTTGCCAGAGCCGCGTGGTGCGCCGCCCTTCCAAATCTGCCTGCATTTGCTATGCTGAGCCTTGGTAGTGGGATGCAACCTCGTAAACTAGTGTTTATCACGGTGTTGACCCTGTGTCACCAGCAACTTGGTGCGCAGTCGTTGACTAATGTGGCACCCCCGTCTGTTGCGCACTCGTCTCTGAATTCAAGTTCATCGGAACCCGCACGCTCATCCTCCGCGAGCATGAGCAATGCCGCGAGCCCGTCGTCAGACGCCTCGATCCCCGACGATCCGGGTCAGGAGGTTCTCCCCGTCGCTCAGCCGGAGCCCACGCCTCCAACGGGAACCCCGGTTCGCTGGGAGGCCTCAAGGCAGAACTGGGTCGGCAACACTCTCACTCTTACCGGCGACGTCGTCTTTCACCACCGCGACTACGTTCTCCAGGCCGACAAAGTCGTTTACCACCGGGACACTTCTGAAGTTGAAGCGGAAGGCAACCTGCACTTGACGGGTGGGCCTTACGATCTGCGCATCAATGCGACGAGCGGCGAAATGATGCTCAACATGCACACGGCGCGCTTCTATAACGTCACGGGATCTCAGGGACTTCGCAACCTCGGCCATACAGTCGTCTATTCCAACGCCAACCCATTCCTGTTTTCGGGTCGAGTCTTCCTGCAGCTTGGCGAGGGCAATTACCGCCTCGTTGACGGCTCTTTTACCAATTGCCACCTCCCGCACCCCGATTGGCGCATCATCTCCCGCTCCATCGCGATGGCAGACGGTAAGGCTTCGACCAGGAACTCCCTCTTCGAATTCCTCAACATCCCGCTCTTCTACCTGCCCTATCTGCGCCATCCCACCGATGACACGGGGCGTGAAAGCGGACTCATGATCCCCGTCCTCTCCAACTCATCCATCAAGGGATTCATCGTCGGCGAGCAGTACTACTGGGTCATCAACCGCAGCATGGATATGATCGCCGGGACTGAGTACTACTCAAAACGCGGATGGGCGCCCAACGGAGATTTCCGCTACAAGGGCGCGGGCCTCAACCAGTTAATCGTGCGCTGGAATGCTCTCCTCGACCGGGGCGTAGAAGAGCCGGTCGGCACAACGCTGCCCACAACGTCCGCTCACCGTGAGGACACAATCCCCGGCCCAACTGGATACGAATTGGTCAATCAAGGCGGCGTCGACGTGGTCGCATTTGGGCGCAAGGACTTCAGCCAGAACACCAGAGCCGCAGGAACGGCCGAGTATCTTTCCAACTATCTCTACCGCCTCGTCTTCAACGACAACTACACTCAGGCGGTCAGCTCTGAGGTTGCCAGCGACGTCGCGCTCACCCACAACAACAACGGCTTCATCCCCTCCGTCTCTCTCGACCGCTTCGAGACCTATGCCAGCTCCACCAACGGAAACGAAGCTCGCATCCTCCACCTCCCCACTGTGCGCTATGACGTGTTAAACCGTCCGCTCGGCGATTCACCCCTCTATTGGAGCGCAGGTTCCTCGGCAGACTACATCAGCCGCTCCGAACCCCACTTCCACGCGCGCAATGTGGGCCGCTTCGACTTTTACCCGCATCTCTCCATGCCCCTCTTGCTCGATGGATGGAGCGTTGTTCCCGAGGTAGCTCTGCGCGATACCTTCTACACCGTCAGCCAGACTCCCGATCTGACTGGCGAGCGCAGCGGCACACCGAGCATCAGCCACAATACCCTCAATCGTGCTGATCTCGAAGCCTCTGTCACCGTGCGTCCACCGGCCGTCGAACGCGACTTCGACCTCGGGTTTGCGGGCCGTGTGCTCCGTCATGTAATCGAGCCCGAGCTGTTCTACCACTTTGTCGGGGGAATAGGCGCTCAAGCGCGTAACGTGCTTCTCGTCGACACTTCCGATATTGCTACGAACACAGATGAGATCGGCTACTCCCTCACCCAGCGCTTCTACTTGCGCAGCGAACAGCAGAAGCCCTGCGAGACGGACGATTCATCTGCCTCAGATAGTTGCTCTGGCCAGGCTCCCCGCGAATGGGCAAGCTGGC
This sequence comes from uncultured Acidobacteriaceae bacterium, assembly GCA_963783065.1. Classification (GTDB taxonomy): domain Bacteria; phylum Acidobacteriota; class Terriglobia; order Terriglobales; family Acidobacteriaceae; genus Telmatobacter. The sequence goes on from CAWAMG010000002.1 coordinate 410,921, forward strand.
AGGTCACGCAGAAGTACTTTCTCGATTCCACTTTTGGCGGCGCGCTCATCCCCGACCGCCGCAACGTCTTCGACACCACGCTCGATCTAACGGCTGCTGCCTTTCTCACCTCGCCGCGTAACATGTCTCCCGTTGTCTCGCGTCTCCGCTTTGAGGCCATCGATAACCTTCGAATCGAATGGGACCTAGATTACGATGCGAAAGCAGGTCGCTTGGCATCGGACAATATCTTTGCCGGCTACAGTTGGGGCCGCACCACGGTCGGCATCGGCCATGCCCTCCTCAACGCTACCGACGAAAACGGTACCGCCGCTTCGAACATTCAAAGCCAGCAGATTCAGCCCTTCCTCTCCATTGGCAAGCAAAACAGTCTCGGATTCAACCTGGCGGCCAATGCGGGCTACGACCTGGTCCAGAATTCGCTTCAATATGCGGGAATTCAGGCCGTCTATAACTGGAGCTGCTGCGGGTTTACCGTCGGATATCGTCGCTTCCAGCTCGGGTCCGTGCGCGACGAGACGCAATACCTTTACAGCTTTACGATCGCCAATTTTGGCTCCGTGGGCGACATCCGCCGCACCAACACAGTCTTCCGCGACCCCACGCTCCCTCCCCTTTACTAGCAGGCCGACCAGCCCCCACTGCGGGCGCCCCATCCTAAACGCGCTTCTTGCGTTTAGGGTGGGATTCCAGAACTCCCGGGTGCCCCATCCTAAACGCGTTTCTTGCGTTTAGGGTGGGAGTCCATGCTCTCAACCTTCCCGCTCTCGACCAACCCGCATTGCGTGGCACACCGCAGTTCCAAGCCCTCTGCGGTATCCTTTCCACAGAGGTTTTCGCTTGGAACGCATCCAGATCATTGCCGGATTGCTTGCCGTTTGCCTGGCAGTCGGCTGCAAAGCGCAGCCAACACCCGCCCCCTCAGATGCCTCTCAAATGAATCGCCGCATCGAGGTCATGGTCCGCTCTCAGTACAACGTTCCGCAGGAATACTCTGTGACCATCGGCGTGCGCAAGCCCAGCCAGATCCCCGGCTACGATTCCCTGCCCATCACGCTGGCCAAGGGGGAAAGAACGTCCGTCATCGAGTTTCTCATCTCCTCGGACGGAAACACCCTCGCGCGGCTCGAGAAGTTCGATCTGCAAAAGGACCCCGTATTCAACATCGACGTCACCGGCCGTCCTATCCGCGGCAACCCCGCGGCCAAAGTCACTGTCATCAACTTTGACGATCTTGAGTGCCCCTACTGCGGCCGTATGCACGATGCCCTGTTCCCTGCCACCCTCGTTCGGTACAAGGACAAGGTCCGCTTCATCTACAAGGATGACCCGCTTACCGAATTGCATCCCTGGGCCATGCACGCAGCCGTTGACGCAAACTGCCTTGCCGCTCAGAGCGGTGAGGTGTACTGGACCTATGTCGACTTTCTTCACCGGCATGGGGAAGATATCACTGGGCCCGAACGGGACCTCGCCAAGAGCGTCGCCGCATTGGATCGGGTCGCACGGCAAGAGGCCACGCTCGGCAAACTCGACTCCGCAAAGCTGGACGCATGCCTGGCCAAACAGGATGAGACGGCCATTCGCGCTTCCGAAAGCGAGGCCGGCACACTCCGCATCGAGGGAACGCCCGCTCTCTTTGTGAACGGTGAGCGGATTGATGGCGCCGTCCCCGAAGAGCAGGTATGGGCGGTAATCGACCGGGCCCTGCGCGCCGCAGGCGTCGAACCGCCTCCTCCTTCGCTTCCGCCGGCTCCCGCTGCCGCGCATGCCGGCTCCGGATCCGGGAATTGAGCCGTTCCAGGGTTGCAATACGTCGAAACCATTGTCCTCCAGTCGCCCCGACCCCAAGACCGGGGCCCCCACGGACAGGTCTTAGTCCGAGGGGTGGAAAGAAGGGGCGACCTTGAAGAAAATCAGAAGGGGCACACTAACCCTGGAACAGCTCTAGTGCCTGCTTACTTAACCTTGCTGGACGGGTCCATATCCTCTGAAGGCTACCCCCACACCGGCCCGTGGATTTATCCTTGATTCCCAAGGTGTTTTGGGAACCATTCAGGAGACAACAGGTTGCAAGTCGATTCCAGCTCTACCTTTCGCTGCCCTGCACCTCGTTATCAGGGAGCGCTTTTCATCCTCGTTTGCGGTGCCGGCCTCGTCCCATTCATGGGGTGCCACCGTTCCCCGGGTCCTGATGTTGTGGCAACCGTCAACGGCAAGGAGATCCCTCTCTCCGATCTGGACCGCGCCTACCAGAACGTCAGGATCAGTCAGGGCCCAAGCCCGCAGGACCCCTCGCCCGAGCAGGCCAGCATAATGAAGCTCAAGATTCTTGACACCCTCATCGAGGAGGAGATTCTTCAACAGCGCGCTGCGAAGATCAACGTCGCCGCCTCCGATGAAGACGTAAACGCCAGGCTGACGGAGATGAAGGCGCCTTATACGCAGGAGGAGTTCGACAAGCAGCTCAAAGAGCGCAAAGAGTCCCTCGACGATCTCAAGAAGGAGATTCGCCACGATCTCACCGAACGAAAGCTCCTGAACAAGGAGATTGAGTCAAAGATCAACATCACCGACGCGGAGATCGGCGCCTACTACGACGCTCACAAGTCCGAGTGGAACTTCATTGAGAACCAGTACCACCTTGCGCAGATTGTCGTTACCTCGGCTCCCGCCCAGCAAACCGGCAATCTTCAAAACAACAAGGCTTCGAGCGATGCCGACGCCAAAAAGAAGATCGCCACCCTCCATCAGAAGCTTGAAAACGGCGAAGCCTTCGACGCCGTTGCCATGCAGTACTCAGAAGACCCCAACACCAACGCAAGTGGCGGCGACCGCGGCCTCGTTCCTGAATCGGCGTTGCATACCGATCTCGATGCCTACAACGAGATCAGCAAGCTCAAGCCCGGCCAGTTCACCGATGTGCTTCCCATCTACGACAGTCCCAGCCCCGGCCATCACATCATCGCCTACGCCATCTACAAGCTCATCGGCCATGAGCCTGCCGGGCAGCGCGACCTCAACGACCCACGCGTCCAGGCGAGCATCCGCCAGGGTCTTCGCGATAATCACGCGCAGGTTCTCAAGACCGCTTACTTCGATATGCTGCGCGACGACGCCAAGGTTCACAACTACCTCGCCGACCAGATTCTCAAAGAGGGCGCCCACTAGAGCGGAACCCGAGTAACTGTCTCACTACGAGATTCGTGGAGGGTCGCCGCGTTGTCTGCGAGATATGCGCGGCGATCCTGCTTCCAAACGCAAACAGCCCCCGCTATCGCGGGGGCTGCTCAGGGTTACCCTCTGTTCCAGGGCTACTTCAGGTTGCCGCTCGAATCCATCGTGATTCCGCCCGGCCCATTGTTCTTCTTCTGTTCGTTCTCTTTGCGCGTTCCCATGGCCTTCACCCGCCATTCATCGGCCTTCGCGATATCTTCCTTGCGTGCGGCCTCATTGCCGTAGTCAAGGTCCGCCTTGCGACGGTAGATGAGATTCAGGTAAACCATTGCGTCATCGTAGTTCGCACGGTTCTGCTCGGCCTGAGTCAGATACTGCAGTCCTTCTTCAACCAGCGGCGCATTCTCTTCCTTCAACGGGTCCATCACCTTCTTGGGCGCCTTGGCATTGCCTTCGCCGTCGTCCGTAACACCGGCCGGGGCCAGCGCCTTGAGCACGTTTTCGTGCGCCTCGGTCCAGTCAATCACACCGATCGTATAGGCCGCTTCAGGATCTTTCGGGTCGACTGCAAGCACCTTCTTCTGCCATGTCTTGGCATCGTCCAGCTTCTTGATGCTGAAATAAATGCCGGCGATTTGCTTGATGCTGTTCACGTCTGTCGGATCCTTGGCCAGAACCTCCGCGAAGATGTTGATCGCCTGCTGCGCGGTCTTCGTGTTCTCTGGTGTGTCCAGGCCAGGAACTACGCTCTGCGCAAGTGCGGTGGCCAAATAGGTCTTCGCCATCGGCAACGTAGGATCCAGTTCTGTCGCCTTCTGAAAGTGGCCGATCGCCTCTTCGTACCGGGTGGCCTTGTAAGCTTCCACTCCTTTGTTCAACTGGTCACGTGCCGCCAAGCGATTGCACCCGCTCATGGCTAGCACCATGCAGGCCATGGCAACCGCGAGCGCCGAAAATCGTGCAGGTCGATTCATTTTCTTATTCTTCTCCTTCAGGCACATCCTTCGATCGTGCGCCTGGAATCTCGTGGTGCTGGCCCTTCCCGCCTGGCCCCTCAAGCCTGGAAGCGGTTGGTTCAGCCTGCGCGCTATTGGCCCGCCAGAATCTTGGGGGTCATCAAACCAATGTGATCCACGTTCGCGGCGCGCCCAATGTCGATCACGTCGGCCACGTAGGCAAAGTTAACGTCGTCGTCGCCCTTCACGAACATCACTCGCTCGGCGCGATTTGCATAGATCTCCGTCAGCTTGGGCAGCAAATCCCGCTTCGCCACATCGGTCTCGTTGATCTTGTAGCTCGGCGCGGCGCCGCGGTTGTAAATCACCTGCACAACAATGGTGCGATCGTTCTGCGGCGGCTGTTGCTGCGGATTCTTTGGCGGTTGAGGAACCAGCGCGTCCAGGCCCTTGGGCACTACCGGCACGATAACCATGAAGATGATCAGCAGTACCAGAAGAATGTCGATCATCGGGGTTACATTGATGTCGGACGAGTATCCCCCCCCGCCCCCAGTTGTCATCGCCATGGCTTCAAACTCCTCGTTTTCTCAAAATCGTTGTTCGACCAATTTCAATCTTGGATCTCTATTCCCCGCCGGAAGATCCCGGGCCCTCGCGCTTCTGCGTGAGCAGACCCACATCGTCAACACCGGCTGTGCGCACGGCATCGATCGCATCTTCTACGGCTCTGAACTGTGCGCGAGCGTCCGCGCGAATGAAGATCGTTTTCCCCGGCGTACCCGATAGCTTATCGCGTACCTGGGGTCCAAGCTCACTAACGGCAACCTTGTTCTGCCCAAGGAATACGGCGCCATCTCTCGTAATGGCCACCACAATCGCATCTTCCTTGTCTGCATCCGGCATGTTTGTCGGGTTATCCACTTTGGCCATATCGATCTGGACCTTTTGCTGAAGCATCGGGGTAATGACCATGAAGATGATCAACAGAACCAGCATCACGTCCACCATTGGAGTGACGTTGATATTCGAGTTGACCTTCTTGCCCTCATCGCGCTTGCTAATTCCCATGGTTGCGGCTCCGTGCCAATAATTTTTCGTTCCGGGTGGCTTCCCGGTGCTGCTCTTCCTTCACTCGAGGGCCCGAGATTCAAACTGGCGGGCAAGTGGAGAGACTCCCTCCACCCGCCCCGCCAAAGATTCTCGCTCTCGCTGGCAAGTGCCCTGATTACCGCCGACTGGACTGCTTGATGAAGTAGTCCACAAGTTCGCTCGACGAGTTGTCCATCTCCACATCGAAATTCTCGACGCGCCCCGTGAAGTAGTTGAACATCATCACGGCCGGGATGGCCACAAACAACCCGAAGGCCGTGGTCACCAACGCTTCCGAGATACCGCCCGCCACTGCGCCGATGCCCGCAATCTTCTGCGTGGCGATCTGCTGGAAGGCGTGCAGGATGCCGATGACCGTGCCGAGCAATCCAACGAACGGAGCGGTTGCGCCGATGGTAGCCAGAACCGAAAGGCCCCTCTTCAGCTTGGCGTGAACGATGGCTTCCGCCCGCTCCAGTGCGCGCCCCGAGCTCTCGATCGTCTTCTCATCGGGTTGGCCGGACGATGCACGGAACTCCTGCAGCCCCGCCGTGACAACTTCGGCCAGGTGCGACTTCTTGTTGCGATCGGCGATCTTGATCGCCTCTTCCAGTTTGCTGTCCTTCAGCGCGCCCGCAACCTTGGGTGCGAACTCGCGCGACTGCTTTCGAGCCGCCGAGAAGTACAGGGCACGGTCGATCATCACGGCCAGGGACCAGATCGACTCAATGAAAAGGACGATGACCACGCAGCGAACCAACCACCCCATGTTTTCCCATAGCTGTATGGGGCTAAAGCCAACCGACTGCTCTTCCTGGAAGAGGGCAAGGCTGCTGACCGTATGCGAAGCGAAATGTGCGAGCTGAGCGAGAATCACTGAATCGTTCCTCCTAAGGAGTTTCTTGTGAAGTGCTGTGTCCGCCACGGCGAACAGTTGCTGAGGAATGCGGCTCTTTCAGGACTCGCATTCAGGTTAAAAAGCGCCTCACTCGGATATTTCGCATGAGGCCGGAATTCCGGTTAGCTGCCTAGCGTGAATACAACGTTCACTGTGGTCTCAACCTCGACCGGTTCGCCGTTGAGCAGATAAGGCCTGTAACGCCACGACCGAACAGCATCGAGCGCCGACGATTGCAGCATCGCGTTGCCGCTGATTACACGCAGGTTCTCGATCGTCCCGGTCTTCGAAATGGTCGCCTGAAGCACGACAGTACCCTGAACTCGCGCCGCCTTGGCGATCGCCGGGTAGCTCGGCACTGTCTTTTGCAGGATCATGCCCGCTGCAACACCACCTGAAATGGCCACCTTCTGGGGCGCCTGAGCCTTCACCTTGGGAATGCTCGCGCCATTAAAAATGCCGCCGATTACGCCGCCGGCAGATCCGCCCAGGCCTTCCATTCCGGCCACACCGAAGCCCTGCGACGGGGGCGCTTCTTTCTCGCTCACCTGCTTGATGTCTTTGGGTATCTTGGTGGGAGCCACGAGCTGATTGTTCATCATCTCCGACTGCACATGTACAACGTGGACAACTTCTGGGGGCGGTGGTGGAGGCGGTGGAGGAGGTGGAGGAGGCGGGAGAGTCAAAGCCGTGATCATCGAGTTCTTGGGTAGCGCCTCAGGGTAGATCAGCGGGATAAGGATCAGGAGCAAAAGGACCGAGCCGTTGGTGATAAAAGTCACCAACATCCAGTACCTGCTTTTGCTCGCCTTATTGATCCTGCCTGCGGATTCAAATGTGGAATCTTCAAACATGGCCAGCCTCGAATCGGGTGTGGTTACCTCTATTTAGACACCGGGGAAATCCATAATGTTCCCATTGTCCAAAACGGTATCACAGATAGTGTCCCTCCTTGTATCAGAACCATACGTTCCTTACAAGGGATGCTCCAAGAATAGTGCAAATCCATTCCAAAAAACTCGCCCTAACCCCGCGGTCGTTTTGCCGCCGGAAGCACGGCAACTTTCCCTCTGGAGGTCCGCCATTGCTGCCACGCAACCAGCATAGGCGCTGCCACCGCGATCGATGAATAAGTACCGATCAAAATGCCCACCACCAGCGCGAACGAAAAACCGCGCAGAACCTGCCCGCCAAATATATACAGTGAAAGCACCGTCAGGAAAGTCAAACCTGAGGTCAAAACCGTTCTGCTCAACGTCTGGTTGATGCTGCGGTTCACCACGTCGGGCAGCGATTCGCGCCGGCTTAGCCGCAGATTCTCGCGGATACGGTCGAATACAACGATCGTATCGTTCATCGAATAGCCCACAAGGGTCAGGATGGCCGCAATCACCGTCAGGCTGATCTCCTGTCCAGTCAGCGCGAAGAATCCCACCGTGATCAGCGTGTCGTGGAAGACCGCAACCACAGCCGCCACTCCGTAGATCAATTGAAAGCGGAACCAAAGATAAACCAGCATGCCGAGCAGCGAAACCAGCACTGCCCGCCCGGCCTGGGTCTCCAGTTGTTTGCCCACCGTGGGGCCCACCACATCTACCTTCACGCCCGACTTGGGGTCAAAGTGGTTGTTGTAGTGATCCTGCAGTGCCGAAACCACCTGCTGCCGACCCGTATCGAGCGCCCCTTCGTTCAGCTCCTCCGGCAGGCTGATAAGCGCCTGGTTCGTTCCCGCCGATGTGTTATAGGGCTGGATCTTTGCATCGCGAATCCCGGCCGCATCCATCGCCTTGCGGATGGCATCGATGTCCGGAGCCTGCTGGAACTGGACCTGCACCTCCGTGCCGCCGCGGAAATCCACTCCAAGTGGCACAGGGTGCCCAGTAGTCGAAAAGAGCATCGCCATCTTGATTATGCCCGCTACGCTGAACAGCATTGAGAAGCCGAGAAACGCCCACTTGAGCCTCAGCCAGTCAATATTTACGCCACGAAAAAATTCCACCGGTTTTCTACCCTTCCTGCAGGCTGGAACCCCAAAGGGGCTCCGCCGTTCATTCGATTTCCGCCGCGAGCGTCACGCCCCCGGCCCACTCATCCCTGGTCCCTTGGTCCCTTGGCCCCTGGTTCCTAAATCGAAATCGGCTCCCCGGACCTCAACTTGCCAAGATGCCAGTCAAAGATCAAACGCGAAACATAAACCGCTGTGAACAGGTTGGCAAGCAGACCAAAGGTCAGCGTCACCGCAAACCCCTTCACCGGACCGCTTCCCACGATGAACAGAATCGCGGCCGACACAATCGTCGTCACGTGCGTATCGACAATCGTCCTCCACGCATGATCGAATCCCTGGTCGACTGCTGCCGCTGCCGCTTTGCCTGCCCGAATCTCTTCGCGAATGCGCTCGAAGATCAGCACGTTTGAGTCGACGCCCATACCAATGGTTAGAATCACGCCGGCAATGCCCGGCAGCGTCAGCGTGGCTCCCGAAAAGCCCATGAACCCGAGCAGAATCACCAGGTTCAGAAACAGCGCCAGGTCGGCGTTGATGCCCGATCCCTTGTAGTAGACCAGCATGAACGCCATAACCACCAGAACGCCGACAACCGCCGCGGTCACACCCTCCCGAATCGAGTCCGCTCCCAGCGATGCGCCCACCGTCCGGTCTTCCAGATAATCGAGCGAGGCCGGCAGAGCGCCCGTCCTCAGCAACTTCGAAAGGTCGGCAACTTCATCCTGGCTGAAGCTGCCCCGAATCTCGCCCGAGTCGCGAATAGGTCCCTCGATGTTGGCCACTTCCTTCACCCGGCCGCCCATCACAATGGCCATGCTCGTGTTCACGTTCTTGCTGGTGTAGTCGTAGAACTTGTCGCCCGCCTCGTTGGTCAGGGTAAAGTGAACCGTCCTCTGGTTCGTATTCGAGTCCGTTCCCGGATCGGCTGAGCGGAAATCGGTGCCCGAAACAATCGCTAGCCTCTTCAGCACATAGACAGCGTCCACATCGGAGCCTGTGGCCATGTTTCCCGAGCCGTGAACCATCTCCTCATCCGGAGGAATCAAGCCGCCCGTACTCGCGGCCGCTTTCTGTTCGTCGTCGTAGGGGCCCCCAACCACGGCATGAATCTCGAGCCGCGCCGTGTCCTTGATCAGCCTCTTGACCCGATCGATATCGTCGACGCCTGGCAGTTCCACAAGAATTTCGTATTTGCCCAGCCCATATTCGTCGATGACCGGCTCGCTCACGCCCAGCGTATCCACACGGTCGCGAATGGTTTCAATCGCCTGCTGAACCGTCTTTTCTTCCAGCGCCGACTCGATCGATGGCTTCATCGTCAGCGTGAATGTGCCGTCTGCCCCGGTTCCAGCAATGTCGTACTCGTTTGAAAACTTGCTGTCGAGCGTCGAACTCGCCGCGGACGCATTGGCCTGCGATACGCCCTCCACCTTGACCACTTCGGGCTTGGTCGGGTCCGGTTTGTATACCTGGGTGAAACCCAGGTTCGCGGTTTTCAGGTCCTGCTGGATGCTCACAACGGTGTTATCCGTCTCGGTGGCCACTGCTTCCTCGACCTTCACCTTCAGAATCAGGTGAACGCCGCCGCGCAGATCGAGTCCAAGGTGAATGCGATCTGTGAAGGCCTTCGCCAAAGACGTGGGAGTATGGCCTGGCCATGGCACCCAGGACACCCCAATGATGCCCAGAATGAAAATCACCAGAACCGCAAAGATCAAGAGTAGTTTCTGATTAAGATTCTTATTCATCGTCCTGTTTCTCTGGTCCGAATTCCCGCTTATTGCCGAGTGTCATTTGCTCCGTGCCGAACTTGTGGCGCGTGCCCATCCGCGACCACGCCAACTGCCTTGCTACGAGCCTTCCTGCGTCGTCACCGACGCAATCGCGCTCTTCACCACTTCCAGCTTGATGTTGTCCGGGGCCACCCGAATCACGATAGCGTCGTCCTTGATGGAGAGAACAATACCGCGGATTCCACCTGCCGTCGTGATTCTGTCACCCGCCTTGACCGTCCCCAGCATCTCCTGCCACTGCTTCTGCCGCTTCTGCTGCGGACGAATCATCACAAAATACAAAACCGGAATCAGCAGCAGCGGTAGAAGCATCGGAAGGCTGCTTCCTGCTCCCCCGATGGGCCCGGCCGCGATCATCGCCATACATGTCAACCCAATCATCCTTTGCTTTCCCTTGCTTTCCCTTTTGCTTTCCTTTGGACCGCAGTCTTCCCCCGGCGTCCGTGGGAAACAGGCAAAACCGGCGCTCACGCCGTATGCCTGCCAATAGATTTGTCTCCGGGAAAAGTACTGACGCCTGAATGATGCCGGTCAAGGTGCCTGTCGGATTCCGGGGTCCCTACCCCATCCAGAGATCAAAGCCGCTCCGATTCAAGCAACTCCATCCCCCGCCTGCCTCACCTGTGACCCACTGCCGTCTGCTTCCTGTTCGACACGGCTACTCGGAACCCAGACTCCCGGAATTCACCCCATTCTGCTGGTGCTCCTTCCTGCCTGATCCCGAAGAGTTGCCTCTAACGATAAGAAATGTGCGGACTATTGCATGTCAAGGAGAGGCCGCACATTGACAATCGCTCCGGCTCCCACACGAATCCCTTCCTCTGGAGCCCGTCGCACGTCCCAGACCCCGAATTCTGCTTCTTACAATCCCCTTACAGAACCACTACTCCTCCCTTACCACTCTGGAGTTCTCATGATTGTGGTTCTCTTTCCCGTTCAAAGCATGCTCCATGGCATGACTTTCGCGACCGGGAAGGAGGCAGAAGGAGCACTTCCATGCTCATCATTCAACAAATCGTCACCTTCGTCCTGGGCGCCTCCTCAGTCTGCTTCATGCTGTGGTTTCTCGCCAACACCCTTCGCGAGTCCCACAGCCGTTACAGGCGCCACGCTCACCGTCCCGTCGAAAGTGCGGCCTCATGGCCGTCCAGGACATTCAGCCCGCAGGCTCCCAGTAGTTCAGCCCGGGTTCCGAGCCGCCCAGAAAGAGTCGCTCCTCGCCCACAACCGCAATTCGGCCCGCCATTCGGCCAGGGTTCACGCTTTCCCCACATCGCAAGCAGATAACACACGCCGCTTCCCTGGCGGGCGCGCCATCTCAAACATGCGGATGCCCCATCCTAAACGCGTTCTTCGCGTTTAGGGTGGGAGACCACGAACCCAACTCCTCTCTCACTTGGCAGGCGCCTCCTCCTCGTCCGCCGAATCCTCCACCAGCACTGCCGACCCAGGTACAAGATCGAAGCTGACTGACTCGAGGCCCGTTGGATGAAAGGTCACGCGCAGAGGCTCCCGCTGCCACTCGGTGGCTCCGCATACGGGATCCTGATGATCGTCTGCCGTAAACGCCCCAAGCTTCTTTGAGAGAGCGGGCTTGCGTGCAGCAAGCTGCGCGACCACCGCATACAGGCTCTTGCCGGTTGCCGTAACGCCGCAGTACGCTCCATAGTCCCGAAACCATACCACCTGGCTCACGCCCGGATCGTAGTCAGGAAGCTTTAACGCGGAGATATGTCCCGTTACACGGTCGACCAGCAGCCAGGGCCCTCGCTGCCACACCCATTGGCTGGCGGCCGGGGCTGGCCTGCCCGCCGGGACCGCCTTTGCGCCGGATTTCTCGCCCGGCGCGGAGCCCTCAACGGGCAGATTGTCGTTGATCTTGATTACCCGCCGGACCACAAAGCTGCGATCGGTTACATCGTGCGCATCGCCGGTAGTCCACTCCTTCACCTGCCCGTCCACAATCAGCGCGCGGATGCGCAGCGAGTCCTCGCCGGTCGCCGCCCCTGCCGGATCGCCCGCCTTGGAATACGGAACCTTCTTTGCCGCGGAAAGAAGGACAGAATGAGTCTTGTGTGCAGGCGCTCCTGCTGCCGAAGGCAATGCGATGCCCGCAAAAGCCGCCGCCATTGCCAGCGAAAGGAACCATCTTCCGGTGCTCATGGGTCTACTCCTCAATTCAGGAGCAGATCTGGAAGGAAATCGACTTCAAGTCTCTGCGGGCTGCTAATCGCCCCGAGGGCCGGCTCTCTCGCTCCTGGCCCCTCGCGATACGTCCCAATTCTACTCGGATGATTCCACCGCGCAAGCAACGCGGAATGCGGTTCCCTCTTGAAGATGGCTTGCCAGCACCTGCATGCCCACCGGCAGCCCCGCCTTGGTCACCCCGCACGGCACCGTCACTCCGCAGATTCCAGCCAGGCTCGCCGTCACCGTGTAGATGTCGGCAAGATACATCGCCAGTGGATCGCCCGTCTTCTCGCCCAGCTTGAATGCAGGCGTCGGCGCGGTCGGCGTCACAATCGCATCGACCTCCGCAAAAGCCCGCTGGAACTCCTCGGCCAGCAATCTCCTCACCTGCTGCGCCTTCAGGTAATACGCGTCGTAGTAGCCCGCGCTCAGCGCATACGTCCCCAGCAGAATCCGCCGCTTCACTTCCGCGCCAAATCCCTCGTCCCGCGAGTGCCGGTACATGCCCGCCAGGGTCTCCGATTTGGGCGACCTGTAGCCGTACCGGACCCCATCGAACCGCGCTAGATTCGCGCTCGCTTCGGCCGTCGCCACCAGATAGTAAGTCGGAATCGCGTATTTTGTGTTCGGCAAAGAGACCGGCTTGATCGTGCATCCTGCCGCCTTCAGCCGCGCGATTCCGTTTTCAATCGCCTCCCGAACCTCCGGGTCCAACCCCTCGCCAAAGTACTCCGCCGGCACGCCGATCCGCATTCCCTCCACCGGTTTGTCGCACTCCGCCGCGTAGTCGTCCACCGGAGCATCCAGGCTGGTGGCGTCGCAGGGGTCGAACCCCGCAATCACCCCCAGCACCGTTGCCGCATCCCGCACGTTCCCCGCAAACGGCCCAATCCGATCCAAGCGACGACGCAAACGCAATCAACCCATACCGCGAGACCCGCCCCCATGTGGGCAAAACACCCACCACCCCGCAAAAACTGGCTGGCTGGCGAATCGACCCTCCGGTATCCGAGCCCAGCGTCGCCACAGCCATGTTCGCCGCCACCGCCGCCGCCGATCCGCCGCTTGAGCCGCCCGGAACCCGCTCCGGATCGACCGGATTCCTCACCGGCCCATACGCCGAGTTCTCGTTCGACGATCCCATCGCGAATTCATCGCAGTTCAGCTTGCCCAGCAGCACCGCACCCGCCGCCTCAAGCCTCGCCACAGCCGTCGCAGTCATAAGGAGGCACATAGCCCTTCAGAATTCTCGACCCCGCCGTCGACGGAATCCCCTTCACCACCATCACGTCCTTGATCCCGACGGGAATACCCGCCAGAACCGGCAACGGATCCCCCTTGGCCGCCAGCGCATCCACGCGCTCTGCCTGCTCCATCGCCCGGACCGTCGACAGGTGAAGATAACACGTTCAGTTCAGGGTTGATGCGCCCAATCCGTTCGAAGTATCGGTTCGCTAGCTCGGACGCCTTCGTTGCGCCTGCCTCAATCTCCGCGCGCAACTGCTTCAGCGTCTTCGGCTTTTCCGTGAACGTCTCGTGTGCCTTGATTCCCGTTACCAATTCAACCTTCCTCGTTTCGACCAATTCGCCACACTGTTGGGTACCCCATCCTTCCGCAGCCTCATCGCGGAAGGGTGGGAAACCATGAACCCAAAAGCTGGGTGCCCCACCCTCGCCGCGCACTTGTTTTTGCGGCTAGGGTGGGTTGCAATACCACCGCTCTCGAACCCTACCGCTCAATCACTTTCGGCACCTTGAAGAATGTCCCGTCTGTCTCCGGCGCCTGGCTGAGAACCGTCGCGCGATCGAGCGACGGCGCCAATGTATCGTCCCGCAACCGTCCTCTTCCGGCGTGCACCAGTTCCGTCACCTGCGCGAGCGGTTCCACCTTGCTCGTATCCAGCTCACTCAACTGGGCGACATATTCCAGAATCGAATTCAAATCCCGCACCATCGCAACCGACTCTTCCGGTGTCAGCTCCAGATTCGCCAACTCGGCCACCCGCTCCACAACCTCCACCGTGACCTTATCAGCCATTGCGTGATCTCCCCATTTTTCTGCTCACAAATTGCGGGCTCCGGCGAACCAGGACGTCCGCCTTCGATGCTCCGAACATCAAGTATATCCGCCAAGTCAGGCTTGACTCACGGGGTGCCCCACCCTCGCCGCGCATTTGTTTTTGCGGCTAGGGTGGGGTGCGTACGGACGGTTCCCCGACCTTTTTCTCGTTGAGTCCGACACCCTCAATCCACCACCAGCGTCACCGTCACGCTGTGCTGCACTCCATCCGCCGTCGCTTGCACCGGCACTTGGTACGTCCCGGCCGCCGTCGACGTTGTCCCGCCTCCACCGCCGTCGCCTCCCGATCCTCCGCTCGAGGTCGACCCGGAACTCGTGCAGCTTGTCACCCCGGTCGCAATCAGCAGCGCCAGCCCGCACAACAACAGCGCTCTCCGCCGCCTCCTCCATCCCAGCGACAAAAGGGCAATCCCGCAAACCAGCGGTGCGAGCGGCGATTCCCGGCGCTGGTCCCGATTGCCGGCGGCAAGAGCCCCCGTTGAAATCTGCAGAATCACATTCGCGGCCTCCCCGGACACCGCCACCTGACTTGGGGGAGTGAACGCGCACGACGCGTTCGACGGCAGCGTCGTGCAACTCAACGTAAACGTGCCTCCGCTGCCTCCCAATGGCGTCAGCACCAGCGTGTAGCTTGCAGACTGACCGCTTGAAACGGTCTGTGAGCCAGATCCCGAAACACCGATCGTGAAGTCGAATCCCATTCCATCAAGCGCTATCGTCTGGCTCGGCAGCGCGGTTGCCGCCACTGTCAGGCTCCCTGCGGCGGCTCCGGCACTCTGTGGAGAAACTCCACGCCCACTGTGCAGCTTGTCCCCGCTGCCAGGGTCGCCGCGCAGGTATTGTTCACCAGCGCAAAGCCAGCCGGCGCTGTCAGCGTCAGCCCGCTCACGCTGTCGATCGTTCCAGGGTTCGTCACAGTCAGCGTAATGGGCACACTGTTCTGCCCAACACCCGTCGCAGAGAAATTGATCGAGCCTGGCGATATCAGAACACTCGCAGGTGCCGCGCCGGTCCCGCTTAACGCCACGGTTGCAGCCGTCGCGATCGACGCCGAGCTTACCGTCAATGTGCCGGTCGCCGCGCCGCTCCCAATGGGCGCAAACGACACCCCGACCGTGCAGCTGGCTCCCGGAGCCAGCGTTCCCACGCAGGTGTATTGCGTCCAACTGAAGCCCTGGCTCGCGCCGATCGTAAGAACCGGAACCGCAAACGTGCTCGTGTTCGTGATCGTTACGATCTGCGCCGCGCTCGTCCCTCCCGCCGCAACCGCTCCAAAGGTTAAAGCTGACGGACTGACGTTGAGCCCCGATGCAGTCTGCGCAGTCCCGCCCAGGCCCACATTCACCGCTGCCACTCCGGGCGAAGAGGAGGCAATATTCAAGGTCGCCTCGCTTCCTCCAGTCGTCTGCGGATTGAAAACAACCTGGAGCACGCAACTCGCCCCCGACGCCAGCGTCACGCCGCACGTCGTTGATGAAATCGAAAAGACTCCGGCTGGAGAGCCCAGTATCTGCAAATTCAATCCCGCCAGCGATGCGCCTCCCGTATTCGTCACCGTCAAAGTCAGTGGAGCACTCGCTATGCCGGGCTGCTGCGAAGGGAATGTCAGGCTGGCTTGATTCACTCCCAGCGCCGGCGGTTCTACTCCCATCCCCGAAAGAGGAACGATCTGCGTCCGCAGCGCATCGCTGACTGTCAGCGTGCCCGTAAGGCTCCCGATCTGCGTCGGAGCGAATTGCACATTGATGCTGCAGCTCGAGTGCGCAGCCAGCGTGCTGGTGCAGGTGCCTGTACTTGTCCCTGAGCTTGAGCTCGCAATCACGAACTCCCCGCTCACTGAGAAGAGAATGGACGTCAATGGCAGGTCGCCGGTGTTGGTCACCGTAACCGTTTGCACCAGGGAAAGCTGGCCCTCCGGTGTATCCGGAAACGCCAGCGGATTCGGGATCAGGCTGTCGGTGGCCGCTGCCAATCCGCTCCCGCTCAGTTCAACGGTCTGCGTGCCCGCGCTGCCAGTGAACGTCAATGTCCCCGCAGCCGACCCCGATTGCGTTGGCGTGAACTCCACATTCACCGGGCACGCTTGTCCTGCGCCCAGTGCGCCCGCCAGGCAACCGTTCAAGGGGATCGAAAACGGTCCCGTGATCGTGATTGCCGTAAATGTCACGGGTTGACCGCTCTCGTTTGTTGCTTCTACAGTGGCCGGCGGATTGGAGCTGCTCCCCACATCCACTGGCCCAAAATCCTCGCTCGCCGGGCTCAGCGTGATGGCGCCGGCCGGTGTCCCGGAACCGCTCAAATTGATCGCGAGCTGCCCTCCGTATACGTTGGCGTTCACCACAATCTCGCCAGTCAGGCTGCCTGTCGCAGCCGGAGCAAAGCTCACCTGCAGAGTACAACTGCTCCCCGCGGCAATCGTGGAGTTTCCGCAGTTATCGGTCTCGGCGAAGTTTGCGCTCAGCGCAACCTGCGTAATCGTCAGGCCCAGGCTCCCCGTGTTGGTCAGCGTCACCGGCTGCGCGCTGCTGACCGTCCCGATCGGTGTGCCGCCGAACGTCAGCGCGCCGGGATCTGCCTGCGCCGTGGTCAATCCCGTCTCTGCCGTCCACAGAGGCGTCTGCCAGATGCCCCTTCCATAGGTCGCAGCGGTCAGAACGCGGGCCTGCGCCGTCGGCGCTGACGCAATCAGCCCCACTGCGGGCGCCGGCGGCAGGCCTGCTCCAAACTCTGACCAGCAGGGAGTCGCCGGGTTGGTGCAACCCCCAGTTCCCGCCTGGGTCGTGAACCAGACTCCGGCGTCCAGCGCCACATAAATCGTGTTTGCGTCTTGCGGGTCCACCACCACAGCATTCGCCGGAGAAGCCGGCAGGTTTGAATCGATGTATGTCCAGGTGGCCCCGCCATCCGTCGAGCGGTAAATCGCTCTGACGAATTCAACACTGCTCCTCGCCCCCTCCACCGTCACGTAAACCGTGTTGCCCGTCGCATCGTGGCTGTCGATAAAGATGCTCGAAATATCGTACCCATAAGCATTCATGCCATTTCCAAGGTCGTTCTCGACCGGGCTCAATGTCAGGTCCGTCCACACCGGCTCTGCGCCGTTAGGCAGAAGCACCGCGCGCAGCACATGCCCCGCCAGGTTCCCGCCCCCATCGGCCGCCCCGAACATTCCCACATAAATCACCTCCTGCCCCTGTAAGGGCAGGGCGGCGACGGTCCTGATCAGCGCGTCGCCATTGCAGAAACCCGTGGAGCTCGGATCATCCAGAATCGGGCTGATCGCGTTCGAACTATCCCATCCGCTTCCATCCGCCGGACCTCGCCACACTCGGCATGTCCCGATCAGCAATTGGGTCGAGTCCGTTGGGTCCACAACAAAAGCCGCCGGAAGCTCCGTCAAGTCCCCGCCCACATCCGCATCCGTAATCACCGGGACCTTCCCAAAATCCGCCGCCGTGCACTCTCCCAGTTGCGAGCACAGACTGATCGAAACGCTCGGCCCGCTGCTTACGTACCAGTTGCTGCTTTCGCGCTGATCGATGGCCACCCCTCCACCATCTCCGCCAAGAATCTGCGGCCACTCAGCGACCGGCCCGGTCGACGTCTTCACGCCCGCCGTGCCATTCACTCCCAGCCCCGCCATCATCGTGTAAGTCGAAACCGGATCCTGAGCCAGGCTCACCACCTCAGACAGCGATCCGAGCGTCCCGTTCAGGTTCTGGAAGTGCGATGCGTCGCTCGCGCTGCAAACCGCCCCGCTCTCCCCGATTCCATCCATCGAGCGCCACAGCCCGCTGTCATTGCCCACAAAAATCTCCAGCGGATTCGTAGCGCTCCACGCCAGCGCATGCTGAAAGCTCGCCACCTGCGCGCTCATGCAGGTCGATGCGTTCGTCGTATTCCGCCACACGCAGCCAAGTGCCAGGCTGCATCGCCAAAGATCCTGCGCTCCGGCCAGCAGGGTCGTATCCTGTCCCTGCGCGGGGGCGATGGGCGCAGCCGCCAGCGCCAGCGTGTAATCCCCGTATTCAATCGTTGCCGCGCCCTGCGTCGTGTTGGTCTCCAGTGCTTGCGTATTCCACTGCCGCCCGAAACTGATAGCTTGATTTGCGCAACTCGGCGGGCTGCCGCTGATCGCGCACTCATCCTGCCACAACCCCTGGTCCTGGTTGTAGGCATCCACCGTCCACGCGAAAGTGTCTCCCGTAAATGGGTTCACTGCCAGCGTCCCTCGAAAGATCGGGCAGCTGATTGAGCCGGTTTTGAACGGATTCGTGGGGCAGAGCGGAGCGTTGAGCCCGGCGCCCGGTTGCGCCGCCATGCGCGTCCATGTCATTCCATCCTGCGACTGATAGTACCCATGAAATCGAACCGCCGCGATAAACAACTGCCGCACGGGATTCCAGACAACCGACGTGGCTCCATTCCCGTCCGGCTCAGTGAACTCGTCGTTCGGACCCTGCACATCTGCGCCGGGCGCGTCGGTGATCGTGGCCAGATACCAGCAGGCGCCGGCGTCCGGTGAGTAATACAGGCCCTCGTAGCTCACTCCCGGCAACTGGGCGTCCACCAGAGTTCCTTCGTAGGCCTGCGACACCGCGGCCACCACCAACTGCGGGTTTGTAGTGCTCCACGCAAA
>CAWAMG010000003.1:0-253385 GCA_963783065.1 uncultured Acidobacteriaceae bacterium
TCGGCTTCAGCGCAGCCCTGATGCGGTCAGGGTCGATATATCCCCCAGGCTCGGGCAAAGCGAGCGTGACGTCAAACCCTCGGGAGCGGAGCGACTCAACTGGTTCCAGCACAGCTTTATGCTCAATCGCAGTAGTAACAATGTGCCGCCGCCCATGCTGCATGGCGAAGGGCGCCAGACCAAGGATGGCAAGGTTGTCGCTCTCGGTCGCGCCACTTGTGAAAATGACGTCATCCGGTTCCACAGCCAATGCTTTCGCGACCTGGAGGCGCGCAGTCTGGACTCCCTGTTTTGCCCGATTGCCGTACTCATGTGTCCGGCTTCCTGCGTTTCCGTACTCGTCCGTCATGTACCTGAGCACGGCTTCCTTGACCGCGGGCTCCATTGGGGCTGTAGCGTTGCAATCCAGATAAACCTGCATTTTGCGAGAACCTCTAACGAGCCATCGTAGCAGCAATGTACGTTTTTACTTGCGCTCGTGTTTGTTATATTTTAACGTACAGGTGGGCCATTTTTCGTGCCTAGTCTGGCTGAAAGGATATTAACCGCGACAGCTATGGATGCGCCATTTGAATACGTGTTTCCTGCAATCCGCGGCGTGCAGGCAGGTCGGGAATACTACGTCTCCATGTGCCCTTTGAGACTGATTCCAAAGATCTTCCTGTTCGACGAGGCGGAACTCGTGCCCGAATTGCGGGCTCAGCGGGTTCTCAATAAAGGGCGCGTGCCGGAGATGGCCCGTTACATCACTTCGAACCGCGAAGGGTACATCTTTTCCGCGATTACGGCTTCGATTGACGCCGAAGTCCGATTCGAACCGTTGGCGAGCGGCGCAGAGGGGAATCGGGTCGGACTCCTGCACATTCCAATGAGCGCGCGGTTCATCATCAATGACGGCCAGCACCGTCGCGCCGCAATCGAAATGGCGCTGCGCGATTGTCCCGAGGTAGGGGATGAGACGATTGCTGTTGTGCTCTTTCTCGATGTCGGTCTAAAGAGATGCCAACAGATGTTTGCTGATCTCAATCGGTACGCGGTACGGCCGTCACGTTCGATCGGGGTGTTGTACGATCACCGCGACGATGCGGCGGAACTCGCCCGTCTCGTCGTGCTGAGTCTGCCCGTTTTTCGCGATGTGGTAGAGATGGAGCGCAGCACTTTATCATTGCGGTCACGCAAGCTTTTTACGCTCAGTGCCATCTACAGCGCGACGACCGCGCTTGTGAGCGGCTATGACGGGGCGAAACAGTTTGAAGACAAGCGGGAACTGGCAAGCGAATTCTGGGAAGAGATTTCAAAGCAATTCCCCGAGTGGCAGCTGGTGCGCGAACGTAAGATCACGGCGGGCGAGGTACGTCAGGAGTATATCCATAGCCACGGAATCGTTCTGCAGGCTCTGGGCAAGGCCGGGAATTCTTTACTGCGTGACGCGAGTAACCATTGGAGGACACGCCTAAAGGCACTCAAGAAGCTGGACTGGACCCGGGCGAACACCAAGCTTTGGGAAGGCCGGGCAATGCTCGGCGGGCGAGTACAGAAGGCGGAACAAAACGTGACGCTGACTACCAATCTGATCAAACGTTTTCTGAAACTTCAGCTTACTCCTGAAGAGGAGCGAGTTGAGGAGGCATTCCTCCGAGGGCGCAATGGGAACTAATCTCAAGAGTTCAGCATTTCAAGGATTGGGATTTAAGAAGGTCATCCGGATCCTGCTGGAAGAAGTACAGGCTATGTACAGTGCTGATGCCCTGCCGTGGATCATCGGATATAGCGGAGGAAAAGACTCCACTGCCGTACTACAACTTGTCTGGCTCGCCTTGCGCGAATTGGCCGCCGAGCAACGCACCAAGCCATTGCACGTAATCAGTACAGATACGCTCGTCGAAAATCCTGTTGTAGCAGCCTGGGTAACCAAGAGCCTGGAAACCATGCGGCTAGCAGCCACGGAACAGGGACTACCTATCGTGCCACATCGGCTCACGCCAACCGTCAACGATAGCTTTTGGGTGAATCTAATTGGCAGGGGCTATCCGGCGCCGCGGCACAAATTTCGTTGGTGTACGGAACGCCTGAAAATCAAGCCTTCCAACGCCTTTATCACCGAAGTTGTCGCACAAAGCGGTGAAGCAATCCTCGTCCTCGGAACGCGCAAGGCAGAGAGCCAGGCCCGGGCGCGGAGCATGGAACGGCTCGAGGCGCAACGAATGCGCGAGCGCTTAAGCCCGAACGCAAGCCTGCCAAATTGCCTAGTTTTTTCGCCTATCGAAGACTGGTCGAACGACGACGTCTGGCTTTTTCTGATGCAAAGCGCAAATCCCTGGGGCTACGACAACAAGGACTTGCTGACCATGTACCAGGGCGCACTCGAGGACGGCGAGTGTCCGCTGGTTGTCGACACAACGACGCCGAGCTGCGGAGACAGCCGTTTCGGCTGCTGGGTATGCACGCTTGTCGAGGAAGACAAGTCGCATGCGCGCGATGATCCAGAACGACGAGGAGAAGGAGTGGATGCGCCCGTTGCTGTCGTTGCGCAACAAGCTGGATAACATGAATGATCGGGAAATCCGCGATTTTCGGCGGATGAGCGGCCTAGTCCAGATTTTTCACAACGACCCAATTCCCGGCCCGTATACACAGGAGGCTCGGGCAAAATGGCTGCACGAGGTGTTGCGAGCTCAGAATCTAATCCAGAAGAATCCGCAGACGCCTGACGGCGTCAAGGGAATCGAACTCATCTCACAGCCAGAGCTTCGCGAGATTCGGCGGTTGTGGGTCCTGGAGAAACACGAGACCGAGGATTACCTTCCAAGGATCTATGAAGAGGAGACTGGTTCGCCATTTTCGGATGCAGTCACTCTGGAGAGCAGTCCCTGGGGACTTGAGGAGTTTGGGATACTGAAAGAAGTCAGTGATGGCGACTTGCAGTATCAGATGCTCCGCGAACTACTGCACGTTGAACAGCGATATCGGACAGCTGCCCGCCGTGCAGGCCTCTATGACGCTCTCGAAGATGGGCTGCGCCGGGGTTTCTACGATAACGAAGAGGATGCGGTGGCCCGCGCGCGACGCAGACATCAGGCGCTTAGTGACACAAACGCGGCTGAAAAGGTTGAGAAGTGATTCTGGACAAACTCGTCTTGGAAAACTTTGGCGCCTATCGTGGCAAGCACACGATCAAGCTGACCCCGCCATCCCGCAAACGCCCCATCATTCTGTTTGGCGGTCTCAATGGAGTTGGGAAAACGACGCTTTTGGACGCGCTGCAACTTGTACTTTATGGGAAACGGGCACGATGCTCAAACCGTGGAACAACAAATTACGAAGAGTTTTTGCGCCAATGCGTCAATCGATTCCCCGACCGGGTCTGGTGGCGCCAGAATTGAACTGTGCTTCCACCAGGTAAATGAAGGCCGAGACGAAGCTTATCGAGTGCAGCGGAGTTGGCATGCAAATGGAAACGGTATAAAGGAGGTCGTTGAGGTCGAAGTCGACGGCGTCTTCGACCAAACCGTTTCAGACCTTTGGTCAGAGTACGCGGAAGAGTTTGTACCGTCTCGCCTCTCCTCTCTTTTTCTTTGACGGCGAGAAGATCGAGTCTCTGGCGGACATCGACAATACTGCGGATGTGCTGCGGAATGGGATCCATTCACTCCTCGGACTAGACATTGTCGACCGGCTTCAAGACGATCTGGATGTGGTCGCGAACCGAAAGGGAAACTTCTTCAGATCGACAACGACAAGCAGGAGGTGATCGAAGTAGCGGCGACTGAGGTTCGTGGTCTGATATCCCGGCGCGATGAGATCCTGCAGAATGCCGCCGGCGTTCAGTCCCAGCTTGATCAGTGCTCCTACCGACTCAATCAGGTGAACGAGAAGCTCCGTGCCGAAGGCGGCGACCTGTTTCGGCAAAAGGACCTCCTCGAGAGCAACAGACTCCGCTTGTGCAGGAAATGAATGATACGGATGCCGAACTGAGGGAGGTCAGTGGCGAAGCCGCGCCGCTGCTCCTTGCCGGAAAGCTTCTCATGGCCGTACAGGAACGGGTGCGAGAGGAGAGGCAGAGCCTTCAAGCGGAAATACTAGACGAGACGCTGCGTGAACGGGATGCTCTGGTATTGAAGACCGTCAATGACAATGGCATTCCGAAGAAGGCTTATGAAACTCTTGCCGCGTTCCTCGCCATGGACCGAAAGGACAGAACCGCAACGAGAAACCTGCCACGCTACCTGTTGCTCGATGAGGATGCTTCGGGGCTCATACACGACCTGCAGTCGGTGACTTTACGGGAAGTACGAGAGAAGATCCGGTCCATGCTAAAGCGCCGCGAAGACTTGAGCCGCTCCCTGACCGTAATCGAGCGAAAGCTGACAACTGTGCCGGACGCGGACGCGATAATGCCCTACGAGCAGGAACGGGCAGAACTCGAGAGCAAGAAGGCCGCACTGGAACAGGGTGCGGCGCGTCTGGCGGACGAGCGGCAGCGGCTTGAATACGAACTCGGCCGCAAGGAAAGTGTTCTGAAGCGGTTGCAGGATGAAGCAGCGCGCGGAGCGCTGGAACAAGAGGATCTCGCGCGCATCAATGTGCACGCGCGACGTGCACAGGCGACGCTGATGACTTTTCGTGACCGTGTCGTCGAGCGACACCTCGAACGAATCGAGACGCACATCGAAGACAGCTTTCGTCACCTGCTCCGGCGCCAGTCCCTGGTCTCGTCCCTGCGCATCAACCGAGCCACGTATGCGATCGAGTTGCGGGACAGCATGGGAAAGGTGGTTCGTCCGGATCGGCTTTCCGCGGGCGAACGTCAATTGCTTGCGGTATCGCTGTTGTGGGGTCTGGCCAAGGCATCCCGCAGAGCGCTGCCCGCAGTCATCGATACGCCATTGGGGAGACTCGACTCAACGCATCGGCGCCATCTCGTCAAGCGTTACTTCCCCTTTGCCAGTCACCAGGT
Source organism: uncultured Acidobacteriaceae bacterium (assembly GCA_963783065.1). Classification (GTDB taxonomy): domain Bacteria; phylum Acidobacteriota; class Terriglobia; order Terriglobales; family Acidobacteriaceae; genus Telmatobacter. The sequence goes on from CAWAMG010000003.1 coordinate 4,958, forward strand.
ATTGCTGCTGTCCACGGACGAAGAAATTCGCGGGGAGTATCTGGACGAATTGCGCCCCTCAGTCGGGCGTTCCTATCTTCTTCAATATGACGAAACCGCGCACTCGACGGAGATCGTCGAGGGATATTTCGCGACAGGAGATGCGCATGTCGCTTGATCACATTAGAGTTTCGGAAAAGGCGAAGGATCATCTCGTGAAGCTGAAACGGGTCACGGGAATTCAGCATTGGAATGTCCTATGCCGATGGGCTTTCTCTACCTCCCTTGCAGAACCAACCATGCCCAGCCCGGTGAAGATTCCGGCCGACAGCACAGTGGAAATGACCTGGAGGGTATTCGGCGGAGCATACGAGGAGATCTATGCCGCTTTGCTTCGCCAGCGATGCCAGCTGGACGGCTTGGGAACGAGCGATGAGGTGCTTACAGCGCAGTTTCGATTACACCTGCATCGTGGATTGGCATACCTTGCTGCCGACAGAGGACTGAGAAGCATTGCCGACCTTCTGAAACGGGCCATTGCCGAACCAAAATGATCCTGCGTGACCGCACTGCGATTCGGCGCACTGAGTTCTCCAGACCTATTCGCATCGCGATAAGGGACGGGATTCTCACGCCAACCGCGGAGGTATTCGACTATGGATGCGGGCTGGGGGATGACATACGGCGCCTGCAAGACGCCGGCTTCAGTTCGTTCGGATGGGATCCCGCGCATCTCCCGAGCGGGTCGAAGCATCCGGCTGATGTGGTCAATCTCGGATATGTCGTAAACGTGATCGAGCGCCCGGAAGAACGCGTCGAGTCATTGCGAGACGCATGGATGCATGCGCGAAACGTTCTCATTATTGCCGCAAGGTTGCGGAACGAAAGTGATGAGAGATTCCTGCCTTATCAGGACGGATATGTCACGCAACTGCAGACATTTCAGAAATTCTATGATCAGCAGGAACTGCGCGACTGGATTGCAGACGCACTGGGTGAAATGCCGGTTGCCGCCGCTCCGGGCGTCTTTTACGTGTTCCGGAGTTCAACCTCACGGGAGGCGTTCATTGCATCGCGATATCGCCGCAGGGTTGCGGTTCCGCGTATTCGCCGCAGCGAGAGGCTTTACGAAGAAAACCAAGTCGTTCTTCAGGAACTGATGAGCTTTGTCATGGATCGCGGACGGCTTCCGGAGTTCGACGAGATCCGCGCTGGTGCAGAGCTGACGAGTGTGTTTGGGACAGTGCGGCGCGCATTCCAGGTTGTGCGAAGGGTCACTGGCGCCGAGCAGTGGGAGGCAATCACAGAGGAGCGCCGGAACGATCTGCTCGTCTATTTGGCACTTGGCCGATTTCCGAGAAGGCCGCCGTTTTCGAGCCTGCCGACGGTCCTCCAGCGGGATATCAAGGCTCTATTTACAACCTATAAGCGCGCTTGCGAGGGAGGCGATCAATTGCTCTTCAGCGCAGGCGATATGAAGAAGATAAACGAAGCATGTTCAAGGTCGCCCTTCGGGAAGCTGATGCCGGCAGCACTGTACGTTCATGTCGCCGGCGTCGATAGACTGGCAGGGATTTTGCGGGTGTATGAAGGCTGTGCGCGCGTCCTTTCGGGACAGGTGGAGGGCACGACCATTGTTAAGCTCCGGCGGGATGAACCCAAGGTTTCGTATCTCTCGTATCCAACTTTTAATGATGACGGTCATCCGAGCCTGACGGCTTCAGTGAGAGTGAACCTCCGGTCGCTCGATCTAAGACATCGAAACTTCATTCAATCAACTGATCCACCGATATTGCATCGGAAGGAAGAGTTCGTGCCTGACGACTATCCTGGCAGAGAGACCTTCGCCGGATTGACAAAAGCTGAGGAGTCCGCTGGTCTATTTGAGAACCCGGAGGACATTGGCTCTCTTCAACATTGGAACGCCAGATTGAAGCTTAGGCATCTTCGCATCGTTGATCATGAAGTTCGGTTGGACGATTCTTCCAGAAGCGATTAGCGCTTCTATGCCGATTTCAGCGACATCGACTGGTGTTTCATGACTGCTTCAAATCTGAATCTGCCGAACTGCGAACTTTAACTCCAATTTTGTTGTTTGCCACTTAACCGTCGATCCTCAACGGGGACCCCACCGATTGAGCACCATTGTCCTTTGGAGAGTTGATCGCCAGATCAAGTGCGTATATGGGGATCTGGAGGCTGGCAATCTGCACGCCGAACTGTTTGTCAATCATCAAATCAACGATCTGAGCGAGATCTATCAGCACAATGGGTATCGCTCCGCGCTTTACGGACGCCGCAATCGCTCCTGGAGAGAAAGATGTGGTCGCAAAGAAGATTCCTTGCTCGTACTCGCCTTGAGCGGCGCCTCGGAACCTGTCGATTTCCGCGCGCTGTATGTTTCCCTTAGTCCAGCGTTTGCACTGGAATGCGACGTTCAAATGAGCTAATCCCACTCGCAGTCTTCCGAAGCCGTCGATTCCGCCGTCCCGTGATACCTGCGTCACATGCATATCCTCGAAGCCGTAGGTTTCAAGGAGCGATTTAGAGAAGAGCTCAAATGAAGACGGCGCCAGCTTACGGAGTGCTGTGCTCAGGTGCTCTTTCAACAGATTCGTGTATTTCTTGTGCAAGTCCTGCAGAACACGGAGTGAGTTTTCCAGGGCTCGAACACCAGTTAGCTTTGAGCGTGGCTGTTTCTCACCGCTGCGTCGTCTCCGTGGAGCCTTTCTGACTCGTTCAAGCGGCCAATATCTGTTGTCGCCAACCAGCTTGAAGTGTTTCGATGAGTCTGCCGAAGGGAAGTCAATGCCTTCACAGTGCCGTCTTATCTGATGGAGAACTACTTGGGCAGGATCCTGCGCGTGGAATTCGTACAATTTCTGGGCGACTATCGCATCGTACGCCTCTCTCGCCGTCAGGGGCGAGCCGGACCTAACCATAACGTCTTTGATTGCTTCGATGATCGTCACGGCAGAAACCTCATGTCTGACTGCTAATGCGTGATGGTCGTGCAAGCTATTCCGGAAAAAATCTCCGATCGACATCAGTGATTCAATGTACAGATTATAAAGCACTTTGCTGCCAGGAGGCCAGGGTGTTTTCAGGAGACAGCAATCTGCCTTGGCCGCGAACTATGTTTGATGGACAAGTGACGGCGGAAGCCCCTCAGCGAAGAATCTGCCGTGGGTAACTGGTACAAGATGCTCACTCGCTGCATTCAGAATTAGAACTTCATACCGGTCATCATCGAGGTCGCGGCAGAGCCTTATGTAGTCTTCCAGCGCCTTGTCCCTTTCATGTTGAAAGTACTGAAGCACTTGGGTGGCACGGTTGATTGCTCCATCGAATACCACAACATATGCGTTTCCTGGCCTTTCGTCGTTGCGCCTTGCGGCCTCTCCATGCAGAGTGGATAGGGAGGGAAGCCGCACCGAGAGTGTCTGTCGGGTTCGAAACAGGGGCGATGTATAAGCAAGATCGGCTGCGGCACGTCCCCGGTCCAGCTCAGAGCAAATGACAGCGAATTCGCGGAGATACTCGCGAATCACTGGGTCTCCACCGCCCTCCTTCACGACCTCGCCAAAGGACTCTGATTCGTTGGCCCAGAGCTGTTGTGGAATTGTCCTGACTTGTATCTCGACGAGCCTGCCGGCGTTCTCCGCAACAAAATGAGCGGCGCGGTATTCTCGGTCAAAGGCTCGGTAATCGTGCAAGCGCCGCATTGTCAGGCTTGCTTCAAGACGATCGAGGGACTGCTGCTGTTCAATCTGCGACGGCACGACAACACGCAGACCAACCAGGTCTTCCATGCGCGATAGATCCATTCCAAAATTCTCTGGGCGACGAAGCTTGCGGATAATCGACCGAGTTCGTTTCGCTCGCCCTGCCATCACGGCGGGAAGCCCTGTCAGGCATTCGGCGGCTGTAATTGCGACATTGACCAGAACGGAATCGAGCTCGGCCCGAAGTTGATCGAGTGAGCCAAAGTCGGCTTCGCGCTGAGCTCCATGGCGAAGCCGACTCCCCAGTTTACGAAGGTGAGCGCCGGAAAGCATGAAAGACTCGTTCTACTCGATTGGCGGTGGCAGCTGCTTATCCTTTGCGGGATCGGCCGGATCATAGTCCTGCTCGTTTCCGTCAAAGTCGCGCCAAACGTGCAGGTCAGGCTTTTCGACGTCGCGCGACTTCACAACGAAGTCCAATAGTTCGTGGCGGTCCTCTACCGCCGCCCCCTTCACCATGTACCCGAGTAGTTTGGCGGCCATGGTTTCGTTGGTGCGGGTGTTCATCTTTCCGGCGGGATCATAGGTAATTCCGTACCAGAGGCTCTGAGGCGTGTGCTGCGTAAACCCGTCCTTGGCATCCCATTTGCTGAGTTGTTCGAAGATCGCCTCAAGAGAAAGTCCATCTTTCACGAGTCCTCCAACAGCCCTGGAAAGAATCATCTGACCGATCGGCCGAACGAGAAGATGCCCTTTCCCGCCTGCTTGTCCGTCTGGAAACTGCCGTACAAAATCGAGATCATCGCCGCCTTCGAGTCCACGAAAAACCGGCAATTCGCGGAGATGATCGAGGAATGCGAAGAATGTTTGACGCGCGCTCTCAACCTCCTCTTCGGCCGGGCGAATCGGAACCTGCCCTTTCCCGAATTTTGGCTTCCAGGTCTCCACAATTTCAGGGCTGACCTCGGAAAGGTAATCCGTGGCCATGCTTTTGAGCGTGTCGAGCGTCGTGTACCACCGAGTGCGCTGTGGCAGTGTGCTAGTCTTCCAGTTCACGCGATCGCCCTTCAAAAGCGGATGCAGGGTGCCAGCCTTTCGCGCAACGATCGCGAAGCCATCTGATTCATCCAGGAGTATCGTTTCGCCCTTTTGGGTTGATTGTGCATAGGCATTGATCGTAATAAAGACTGAGCGAATGCGTTGGGATGATTCCGAGCGCGTTTCGCCGGCGAGCACTGCCGGAAGCAGTTCAACCGTGATCGATTCGCTTAGAAGTCCCTGAAAGTCAGCGACGTCGAGCTTAAACGAGTCGAGGAAGTCTTCCTTCTTAATCGGGGCCTCTCTCTTGACCGTCCCGTCCTGGTTCTTGAACTGCAGGAGGCCTAAACTTTGGATGTCCTGCAATCCTTTAATGCCCATCACTCTGTGCTGGCGGCCGTCCAGCGCGTAGATCAGCACGTCATCGAGATCAAGCATTCCGATCTGTCCTTTGGCATCCAAGGGAGTGAACTGGTACGCGCTCTTTAAGGCACGCGGTTCAGGATCGCCAGGTCCCCAGACGGGGCTATTTGGTTCGTCAACCCAGGAGGGATTCATCACAGCGACGATGGTTCCAAACTTTCGGCGCTTATCATGAGCCAAATAAGCTGCGATCGCCGGCTGCCGCCGCCAATCGGGCGCTCGCTGCTTGACGCTTTCGGCTATTGATTCGTCGACCTTGAGACGCCCCTTCTCGTCCAGGTGGCTCTGCATAAACGGCATTTCGGAGCCCATCTTTATCTCCTTGCCGACCCAATCCAGAGTCTGAACGATCACGAATGAGGGGATTCGAACCTTCTGTCCCGTTTCTTCCAATGTGTATCCCATTTCGCTGCGCAGAGCGAAAGCCTTGCCCTTCTGCTGCGAGTATTTGTCCATCAGTTGGGTCAGAACCCGCCGCTCCTTTACGTCACGGGCATCAAGTTCATCGACGAGCTGATTGAGATTGGCCTCTTCTGTATTCATTGTCCTTTTCCTTTCTTTGGTCCCGGTACTGAAATAGGTTGCCAGGAGGTTCCGCGTGCCGGATGATCTCGCGCCGAACGCGGTCCAGTTGTGCCCGCGGCAGATTGAGGAACCAGAACTCCCAGCTCGAACCGTTTCGGCGAAGGCGCTTGTTTCGCTCCCGCCAGGGGGAAATATGTTCTTGGAACTTTTGGCGCAAGTTGAGCGCTTTTCCTGCATAGATCATCTCGACTTGTATCGGAAGCGCTCGAACGCGGCGCACCCACGCAATTGCGTAGACACCTGGGAGGTTTGGGATCCCTTTGGCCAGGTTTTCGACAAACTGAATACTCTCCCATTCGCCGAACATATCGTTTTGCTCCAAAAGCAATCTTTATTGCTATTCATATTCAAGCATATGATAGAAAAGCTGTCAATAAGGTTTTGAGAACATTTTATATTGCTATCGCAGCACTATAAAATGTTCCCCTCACCTTGCTCCGACCAGATTTCGTCTTAGACGGGAGCCGCCATGAACGAAGGACACTGTAAGTTGTTGTCAATGAAAGCTTTGTTTTCGTACGAACCGAGCAATCTGGCTCCCATCGCACGGTGGAAATCGGCATGGGCGCTGCCAGGAGAATCTCCGAAGCAGGTCTTTGTCCTTCCTAGTAGAATAGGCGCGATACTACCTTTCGAACTGGATGGGAAACGTATGCCCGGAACGCCTATCGAAGTCGGTTTCAACGCCGCACGCGTTTGTGAAGCTATTGCACGCATCGGATATGAGCCACACACCGCAATTCTCGACCTGGTGGACAATTCAGTGACAGCGGGAGCTTCTTCCGTAAAGGTCAGCCTTTACCTCGCTCCTGGCAAGAATCTCAAGTCGCGCAATTCCGTACGGGCGTACCAGATTGTCGACAATGGTTCCGGAATGGACGAGGCGGGCATCGCAAAGGCCTTCGCGCTCGGTGCGGACGTTCCTTACAGCCCGCACAGCCTATCAAAATACGGGATGGGCCTGAAGTCGGCAGGGCTGTCTCTTGGATCGAGAATCAGCATCGTGTCGAAGATTGATGGAGCGTTTACTGAACGGTACACTTTCGACAAGGAAGTGATTAGCGCAGAAGGAAAGTTCGTGATCACGCCGGAACCGCTGGCTCCCGAGCGCGAGGCTGCGTATCTCGAGTTGTTGCCTGATAAGAGTGGGACCATTGTGGAAGTCGAAGGCTCGGAGACTGTAAACCACCCGTCGCCCAAATCGACAGTCGACAAGCTTCGCGAGCGGATCGGTGTGGTCTATTTCGCATTCCTGAAAAGGCCTGGTAACGCTCTCCAGATATCGATCAGGGTTTGCCCCGATAAAGCGAACGAGGCGTTCGAGCCGGTCACAGCCAAAGATATGCTCTTTGAAGACAGTCCTGCCTTCAAGCAGCACTGGAACCCCGAACAATACGACTATTCAAGCCCCTACCTGGTCTTTTCCGACCCATGGAAGATAACTGGCTTGAATGGCGAGGAACTTCCCCCTATAGATATAAAGGCTGTCGTATTCCCCCAGGATTCGATGAAGGAAGCTCGATCTCCCTTGAGCCCAGCCGAGAAGGAACTCGTAGCAACGTACAAAGTCAGCCGTGAAAACAGAGGCTTCTTCATCTATCGGAACGGAAGGTTAATACGGTGGGGGGACGATCTCGGCGGCTTGGTCGGCAAGGATGACATCAACATCAGATTTCGGATCGATCTCAAAACTGAGCATGATGATGTGCTGCATGTAGATGTAACCAAGCAGCGCCTTGAGATTGATGATGAGAATTCATCCACGCTGGAGAAGATCTTCGCTAAGTCAAATCGCATTGCCAAGGAAGTTCGTAAACTTTGCCAGGAAAAACTGAATGCTCCTAGTGGTAACGAGGGACTTGCATTCACAGATACCGTGAAGAACGTCGCCGAGGATGATCCCGAGGAGATTGCCCGCGCAGAGGCTACGCCGACAACCCAGGAGCGTCGCAAGAAGCGGGCCGAGGAGAGCGCACAGATCGTTCAGGAAGTAATCTTAGACGAAGCTCAGCAAGAGCCCACCGATCGGGAATGGCAAAAACCTTCCACCGACCAGTTCAGAAAAATCATCTACACCGATAAAGTCCCATTCGGCCACCTTTGGAAGCCATATCTAGACGCTAAGGAGGGCGTGTTCGTTTGTATCAGCAAGCAGCACCCCTTTTACCAGGAAGTTCTTAGCCATCTTCCGGAAACCGGCCCGAACCGGATTTGCCTTGAAGCGCTCATCTTCGCCGCGGCTGTGGGAGAGATAAATGTCTCCGATAATTCCAGTGATTTCTCGGAGGAACAGCTCGATCGATTGTTCAACAAGTTCCACAAGAACATTGGAACCTGGTTGAATGAATGGACCACTGAAAACACTAATTTGATGAGCGACTGATGATCTCGCATGGGGGGATGGTTTGGGGCATATCTGAGGCTTCCTATATCTATGCCATCTTGAATGGCTCTGCCCTCTATGTCGGAGAGACCGGCGATTTGCCGCCGAAGAGATGGGGACAGCACCTCGCGGGCGGGGGCACCTTCAGCGAGAAGGCCACTGCGGCCGGCATTCGCCTGACTGGTCCAGTCGAGACGCTCTTCATTGCGATCCGCTGCCATGACATCGATTCCGAGAATGCGCAATATCGGAAGCTCGCTCGGAGGGCCGTCGAGGAGGAGGTTCACAGACAATTCCTCCTGGACAGCCGTCCCTTCGGCGAAGCCTTCACGCTACTTTCAATCCCACCATCACCGCCAATTCGTTTTAACTGGTCCTTCGACACAGCGACCGTGGCAAGGGAGATTTATGCTCAGGTGGTCGCCGAATACACGAGATGGATGAAGATGGCCATTCGCTAACTGAATAATTGGAAGCAAAAGAGATGCTGCGATTGGTCAGTGGCGCGGCCTACAACTGCCTAGAATGTGGCGTCAGGGGTTTGTTAGCGAAGCAGGGTCCAAATTCCGGGCTCCCAGGCCGACAATTCGGAGCCGTAAGCGTCTCGACTGATCCAGGTATTTACGAATCCAAAAGTAGTTAATTTCTTAGTACATCGGATAACGGTTCAAGGAGATGTGGACCATTTCCTTGCAGTTTGGCCAATCGCCAGGCTTTCATTTCTTCTGCCGGAAATGTTCGAACGAGGTCAATTGGCAGATGTGACGGTTCCGCCGGCGCAAGCCATCGATCATAATCATTCGGCTCGATGATGAGCGGACATCGATTGTGGAACGGCTCCAGCACTTCATTCGGATCCGTCGTAATGATGCTGAAGCTTTCAATAATGATCTCGTTTTTGTCTTCACCCTGCCCTTTCCACCTGTCCCAGATCCCTCCAAAGGCGAAAAGGCCATCATCCGCAATCGAAACTGCCCATGGCTTGCTCAGCTTCTTCTTTTCCTCCTCCTTGGTCAAGGCTCCCATTCGAAGAAAAACTCGGCTGGAATGAGGCAACGACGGTGCTTCCACGGGTCTCGCCACGCTCCGCTACTCTCAAGCTTGTCTGAGCGCGCATTGATGGAACTGAAATTGACCTTTGGCGTCTTCGACCAATACGGCACGAGACCCCACTTCATGAGTGCCAAAACACGTTCGCCGGTGTCGCGGTCGAGGCGCACAGCCGGCTGAATGCTTTCCGGGGAAATGTTGTAAGACGGCGCGAACCGGTTGCTGTTGATTTCGTAATACTCGTCGTTAAACACATCTGTGTTGTGGGTAAGGAACCACTCCGCGATTCGCTGCTTGTCCGCTCTCCGCCCGTACCGCCCGCACATAAACCGAGGCTACCACCTCACAATCGCCCCACTCGATCCAAAATCATTCTTGCCAGGTTCACGCTCTCGGACACTACAGCTGTCAGACGAGGAGACGGCCGGCTTATATCAGGGTCCCGGGCCAGACGAACGGCCGCTATGATCGCGGCGGCAATGACCAGCGTCGACTTCATTCGCGTCTGCTCTTGCATCTTCTCCGCCCAAGCCTCCCGCTCCCGCGCAATCGCTCGCTTCATTTCACCCATCAGTGCACCACCGATCGCACAGGTCTAGGACCAAGTTTGCACGAGAGCTTCCCTCGAAAGATCTCGGAGGGAAGATAGTTCCTCTTCTCGCCGCAAAGCGGACACTGCGCGGCAATCCAGGTGTCCGGCATCGTGCCAACGGGCGCCGGGATGCTTTCACCGCATTTCTTACAGCGAATTGTGAAATCGCATTGGCGAGTTAGCGGAAGATTAAACACGAGTGTCAGTATAGGAGAACAAAAGGCGAAACTTCAATCTGGATATCTGCTGGTCGGATTAGTGAGAGCGGCTAGAAGCATCTAAGTCTAATAATGACAACTGGTTAGAGAGCTACGTATTGATCTGTCGGCTGTAATCTGGCAGTATAAAGGCCAAAGTGATCGGTACGCTATGCGAATTGCGTCTTCCCCCACCCTTCGCATCGCAACCGGTTTGCTCATAGCCGTCCTGCTGAGTGTTGTCGGGTATCAAGTCGTCCGGCGGCTGAATTCTCATCGTCCAGAGGCGCTGCTGAAGCGAGCCGACGAGATGTCTTGGCTCAATAGCTGGATCGCCGCGGAGCCTCTCTACCGAAAAGCAGAAATCGAGTTCGAGCAGAGGCATCAGCCTTCGAGGGCACTTTACGCGCGTGTGAGCCAGATGCCGGCGCACAGCGAATCCTCGACCTCCATCCCAAGCCAGATTGCATTGCTCCGGCGCGATCTCGAACTCCCCGAGGCGCGCGAGCCGGAGACTCGACTCCGAATTCTAACCATTCTCGGAATGCTTGAAGCGAACTACGACGCCGCGATGGCGCACCAGACTTGGGCGGAGGTCGAGTCTTTGGCGATCCGGCAGCATCATCTCCTGCTTGCTTCGCGAGCAGTCGGCGAGCAGGGATTCGCTGCGTTCCTGCTCGGCGATATTGCGACAGCAAAGAAGGATGTGCTCAGGGCGTGGACGGTAGCGAAGTTTGCCGATCCGGCCGCCCATATCCGCTACGCGAGCATGTACGGCGCGGGTTTGTTGGAATTGCACAAATACAAAGAGGCCCTCGGACCGCTCGATGAAGCCATCCGGGTTGCCGCAAAGACTCGCGGAGCCGCATATCCGTCGATTGCCGTCGACGCGAAGATCGAGGCGTTGAGCGGTCTCGGGCGGAACCAGGAGGCCCTGGCACTGGCTGCTCAGGAAATGCAGAAAATCTCCGCCTATCATCTTGCGGGGCATCTTTATCAGCTCTACCAGACCAGGGCAGGCGTATACGAGCGAATGGGCCAATGGAGCCAGGCTGTGGCAGACCTGGAACAGGCCGTTCGCTATGCGAAGCAGCTCTCCTATTGGCGTGGGCTGACGCAGGTGGACGGGACACTTGCCGAGGCGTACATCCATCAGGGCGCTTTCGAGCCAGCTCTATCCGCGATCGACGAAGCCATCGAGGCCAACAAGAATATTCCCGATGAACTGTACTTCGTCCCCAGAAATCTGGGAATCAAGGCGGAAATCCTGTCGCGGATGGGGGATGTGAAGGCATCGAACGCGCTCTACGAGAAGAGCGCCGATCTACTGGATGCGCTCCTGAGCAAGGTGCCGACGCCAATGGTCGAGCGCGAATTGTTGAGCGATCTGAGCATGGTCTATGCCGGATACTTCGCTTCGCTCAGCGATCAGGGCAGAATGGCCGAAGCATTCCGGGCCATTGAGCGGGCTCGCGGACGCGTGGAAGCACAGGCCCTCTCGCATCATGAGATCGTGGCGCCGCACCAACCGACCGCAGCGGAACTCGAGTTGACAAGCCTGAACCTCAAGTTGCTCAACACCGACGACCCGAATGCGCGCGGTCGGATTCTCGATTCAATCTACACCACCGAACTGCAGCTCGGCACAGATTCCCAGGACATTGACCGACCACCCAATCCGGTTCCGCTCACCAGCTTGCAACACGATCTGCGACCCTCCGAACTGCTTGTCGAATATGTGCTGGGCGAACCTCACTCCTACGCCTTGGCTGTGACAGTGAATACTGTTCATCGCTACACACTGCCGCCGAAGTCCGAGTTGGAGCGGGAGGCGGCTCAGTATCGATCCGAGATTACACAAAAGAAGACGGACATGCCTCTGGCGCAACAGCTCTACAATGGGCTGCTTGGCGGCATTCCGGAAATTGGCGCGAAACACGATTTGATCATTGTGCCGGATGGCAAACTCCACCTCCTGCCTTTTTCCGCTCTTGCGAATTCGGGGCAATACGTCCTTACCACGCATTTAGTGACAGTGGCCCCCTCCGGGACCGTCCTCGACATTCTCAGGCATCGCGCCAACCGGACGATGCAGGACGATTTGCCATATGTCGGAGTTGCGGCCTGGATATCCAAGCCTCCCCCGACCACGCTACTTGCCACCATCCGCCGTGCGGTATCCGGCCCAGAGAGACGAAACCTGGTCGCTCTGCCGGAAAGTCGCAATGAAGTGGAGACCATTGCGAGTGACCTCCCGAAACCAAGCACCATTCTCCTTGGCAATCACGCGACGAAAACCGCCTTCACGCAGCTTCCGCTCAATGAATACAAGGTCATTCACCTTGCGCTGCATGGATATGCCGATCCTGAGTTTCCCGATCGTTCAGCCCTTATTTTTGCGCCCCAATCTTCACCCGCTGATGATGGCTTGCTCCAGGTGCGGGAAATTCGGACCCTGCCCCTGAACTCGGAGCTAGTAACGCTTTCGGCGTGCGATACAGGAGTCGGTCCGGTTGGCGAGGAGGGCGTTGCCAACATCGTCAATGCATTCATCGAAGCGGGAGCACAGAGCGTGGTTTCGACGCTTTGGGAAATGGAAGACCGTTCTACAGCGCAACTTATGATGGCCTTCTACCGACACCTCAGCCTCAGGGAAGGCAAGGCGGAAGCACTGCGCGAGGCGCAACTTGAATTGCTGAAATCAGGAGTCCCGCCATACTACTGGGCCGGATTCGAACTTGACGGTGAACCAAACGCAACACTCTTTGCAGATTCGAAATCAACTCCCACTCTCAGGAGTAGTCGATGACCACAACGACCGCCACAATGCCCACGTTGCCGGTTCAACTCTCAGAGAAAGACCGGCACTCGATTCTTGAGAATGTGCTAGCCGCTTTGCAAAAACGATTCTACGCGCCCGAAAAACTCAATGCGGATTGGCAAGCGGCCGTGACTCGTCATAGGCCCATCATCGAATCCGCCGCAACCGCGGATGCCTTTGAGCAGGCCATGAGCGATCTTTTGGCCGAACTCCATGCGTCGCATCTCGGCTTCTTTCACGGAACGGCCCGGCGGGCGTCGAGCCGCGCAGCGCTCAGCGCAACGTACCTGGCGGATGACACGCCTTATGGCAAGCGATGGATCTTTCAGGATGTCCACTCTGGCGGCGCCGCCGCGATTGCCGGCATTGAACCCGGGAATATCCTGCTCCGCGTCGATGGCCGTGAAATCGTACCACCAGAACATCCAGTTTTTCCAATGGGGAAGCAGACGAGTGTCGTGATTGTCGACAATGAAGACAAACAACAAACCGTGTCTGTCGATGTGGCCCGTCCAAAAGGGAAGAAGCTCCATTTCATCGAACCGACCCTCGTGGAGTCGCGACGCCTCGAAAACGGCACAGGCTACCTGAAAGTCGCCATGTTTCCCGGCATGGTTGGAGTTGTGGTCGCCAACCAGATTTCCAGTGGGATCGCGAGTTTGGGCGACATTGACCGCCTCATTATCGACTTGCGCGGGAACACGGGCGGCGGAATCGGCGCACTGCGCGTGATGAGCCTGCTCACTCCTGACAAGATTCCGGCGGGCTTCGCGCTCGATCGCCGGCGAGCAAATGCCAATATCGAATCCGAAAAGCTCACCTTCCCTCGCTTCTCCCGAATTCCGGTCTCGACAAAGAATCTATGGCTGCTCGCACTTCGATTCGCTCCATCGATGCTTGCGAAAAAGCCTATCGTCCTCGAAACCGAAGGACTGGGCCCGAAGCCGTTCCAGGGACGGATTGTGCTGCTCGTGAATCGCCATACGGCAAGTGCCGCCGAAATGATCGTCGCCTTCGCCCGTGAGAATAATCTCGCGTTTATCGTTGGCGAAAAGACCGCGGGCCGGCTACTCTCCGCCACATCTGTCAAGGTGGGCAATGGCTTCCGCCTTGCACTGCCAACAGGCGCTTACCATACGTGGAAAGGTGCCATTCTCGAAGGAACCCCTATTGAACCAGATCTGGCCGTGGAATTTGATTGGCGAACTAGACGGGGCGGCGGGGATCTACAGCTCGAATACGCGATCGAACCGCCTCGAAGGACATCGACAATCAAAGCCAGTTAACCCTTTGGGCCTTTAAGGTCGGGGAGACGCTTCGATGGGCGCATTTGCGATTATTTGCTCGCCGAGCTCCGAGACTAGTTTGGAGCAATTGCTGGGCTGAGCCGGGTCTATTGCCGCAATAAGCTCCGCCAATGCGCCGGGATCAATAGATATCGAGGGCTCCTTATGTGCGCAATGCCATGCGACGCTCAGTCCTGTTGTTAATCAGTTATTTGCAATCGGTCCCTCGGTGAATGACAATGGTCTGCATCGTTCGAGAGTGCAGTTTCCGTTGCGGCGGCGCGGTGTAATTATGGCACCTCCAACGTGCTTTGGTGGGGTCAATGTGGTCAGATAACGAGACTGCCGACGATCTCTTGGGATTTCAGGTCCATGCGGACCTCATCCGATCGGTTGTTACTGATCCCAAGATGCTTCCCGTTACGATCGGCGTCTTCGGAGATTGGGGCGGAGGTAAGACTAGCATCATGAAGATGCTGGAGCGGGACCTCGACCCCGAGCACTGGCCAGAGGGAAGCCCTGAACGCTGCAATTACGAAAAAGCGGTTGTCATCTACTTCAACGGTTGGCAGTTTGAGGGCTACGACGATGCAAAAGCCGCGATTCTTTCCTCGGTACTGCTCTCGCTCGGTGACCACAAACGGTTCGGACCCAAGGTGCGTGACAAAGCGCTCGACCTGCTGAAGTCCGTTGACTGGATGCGGGTCGCGCGATTTGGCTTTAAACATGTCGCCGTTCCTACTGCCGCTGCGCTCGCGACCGGCGGGGTTGCAGCGGTGCCTGCGGCGTTAGCGATGGCAACCGGCTTAAGCCAGTCAAAGCCGGAAGAAAAACGGAAATCCGAGGAGAAGGGCGAAGGCACTTCCTGGTTCAAAGCGAAGGAAAACGAACATGGCGTCGACGTGAGGACTTTCCGCGAGCGGTTCGAGAAAATGCTCAAGGACACGCGATATCGAAAGCTGGTCATCCTTATCGACGATCTGGATCGGTGCACTCCGGAGCGTGTCATCGAGAACCTCGAAGCGATCAAGCTATTCCTGAGCGTGTCCGGAACAGCATTCGTCATCGGTGCCGATCCGAGGATCGTGGAACACGCGATTCGCTTGCGATACGCCGAACGGGCTGTGAATCAGAGGGACGATGACACGGATCGACTGGTTAAGGATTACCTCGAAAAGGTCATCCAAATCCCGTACCGTCTACCGCGGCTCTCCTCTTCGGAGATTGAAACCTACATGGTCCTTCTCTTCTGTACCTTCCACCTGAGTTCCGAAGAAGGGCAGGTTTGCATCACCGCGAGCAAGGCAGAACGCGACAGAAATCGCTATAGCTCTTTCGGATTTGCCAGCGTGCGTCAGGCTCTGGGAGGCGTCGAACTCAAGCCACCGCTGTCCGATGCGCTCACCTTTTGCGCCGCGGCCGCGCCCCTGATCACAGAAGGTCTGAAAGGCAATCCGCGTCAAGTAAAGCGGTTCCTCAACGCTTTCCTGTTGCGAAAGCAGTTGTCATCCGTCGCGCGGTTGCAGGATATTCGGGACGACGTACTGGTCAAGCTGATGATCTTGGAGTACACGAACCCGGATCTGTTCACACAACTGTTCAATTGGCAGTCCGGGCAGGCGGGTTTCCCGAAGGAGCTAGCCGCGATGGAGACTGCGGTCGAAAAGAAACCGGAAAATCTGGAAGAGACTCTGCGCTCGCACGGCCAGAGTTGGGCGAGCAGCACCGCCCGACAATGGATTGCAATGCAACCCCAGTTATCCGCAACGGATTTGCGCGATTACTTCTGGATCGCCCGAGATCGCCTCGCATCGACATTCTCTGGTCTCTCCATGATCTCTCCGGCGACGCGAGCCGTGCTCAATGACCTTGTCGCGGGGAGCAGCTGCAAAGCGCGCGATTGGAGTCAAGGCCGCCGCGAAGCTATCGGATAGCGGAACTCGCTTCATTATTTGAGCTTCTTGAGCAAGCCGTCATGCGTCACCCGGAAGAAAAGAAAAATTACGATGCGCTACGCCACTTGGTCGAGCAGCAGATTCCAGGCGCGGCGGAGCGGCTCAACACAGTGCTGCTGAAGGTGCCCTTGGCTCAGCCAATCCTGCCGTTGGCATGGATATCCTGACCCTGATAAAGGGGAAGGCCGACCTGCAACGCATACTCACAGCCAGCTCTGGATCGGATCGGAAAATCCAAGGAGCGGATCGGTAAAGCATTTTCCGGCACCGGTGCAGGAGGCAAGAAATAGTGGGCACATCGGCACCATATGACGCTCCGTCTTCCTGGAGCGACCTAAAGGGCAACATCACCCGCGCAGCGAGGCAGAGATCGTTACGGGACCTCGCGCTCAAGTCCCTTATTCGGAGCCTGATCGCACACAATGGTGGACGAAACGAGATGGCCAGGGGTAGCCGTCGGGCGCCAGCGGATCTGCTGGTTCTGCGGCACCGGCACGGGATGTTGCTTCGCGATTGGGTGCTTTCGTCGCGGATGTCCGTTCCCTTGGATTTGCAGAGGCCGCTGCTAAGCTCGGGGTTAGGCGATTTTCGGGAAAGCCGGTCTCAGAGATATTACTGGGTCTGCTCGATCGACTTGGCGGGAATTCGAGCACGATTGATGAGGCGGACGCTCGACAGGCTCTCTCGGACTTGCAAGAAGAACTATTTGCCGAAGCGACCGATGCAGAAGAGCTTGAGGCCATACTGCTCGATGCGGCCCAGAACCTCGAAAACCTTCTTGAACGGTTCTTCGGCTACTACATCTTCGAACAATTCAGTCGCGTGTCCTTCGAACGTTTGGTGCAGCGGGTGGGAGATCTCAAGGCACAAGCTTCCTGAACCACATTCGGGAATTCATTCAATCAGCACTGCGCCAACCGAGCCACAGAGAAGAATCTATCAAGTGTGGACTGGGCGGGACCGGAAGGTGCTGCGATCGTCAGCCAGATTCTCGATCAAACTCTTGAGGTTTTCGGAGCCTAAGTGAAGCTACGCGTCCAGGTCGATAAGAAGAACTCCACAAGTGAAGGGTTCCCGATCTCCAAGATCGTGAATGAGGACGGAACTGCTCTCGCGACACTCGACATTCAATCCACAGAGTTTGCCTTCCCGGCGTTCCCGGACAGCATCGCCGCCGATTTTCTTTTCATTGCGAGTGCCGTCTACATGTCAGACAAGCTTATCGACCGGGCTGAGGCCGAGGACGGCTGGACCCGGCAGTTTGAAGTAACGATCCCGGTTTCCTCCCCGACCGTGTGGCAGCAGGCAAGCTGCGAACTGAACGAATGCGTCTCCTTCCTCACAGGGGACCGATGGAAATTCGAGTTTTCTCAACTATCTCGTCAGCTCTTCGGGAAATCGTCGCTGGCGCGGCCCTCGACTGCCCTTTTTAAAACCCGCAGCCATCTCCCTCTTTTCCGGCGGACTCGATTCGTCTTGTCGGGGTCATCGACTGGCTTGAAACAAACCCTGACAAGAAGCTTCTTCCTGGCAGGGCATCATGACAAGCAAATGGCGGGCCCGTTCGGCGATCAGAAGAATTTTGCCGAGGCCTCAAGGCTGCGTACCCCGGCGGTTGCATGCGACATTGGTGAGGGTAGGCAATGACGGCGAACGCCGGAGATTACCCTGCGAGGACGGTCCCTTCTGTTCGTGGCCGTTGCGGTTTGCGTCGCATCCGCCTATAAGTTGAAGGGCCCCATTCTTCTTCCGGAGAACGGCACAATTGCGTTAAACGTTCCCCTGAGCCCATCGCGGCGAGGATCGTGCAGCACGAGAACAGCTCATCCGCACTACGTCGCCCAGTTGCAGAAATATTGCTACCGGTTGGAATCAACAATCAGATTGTGAATCCGCTACTGTCCAAAACAAAAGGAGAAGTTGAGCAAGACAATGTCTGAATCAGTCTCTTTTGAAGAAGCTCTATGCCGTTTCCGTCTCCTGTGCAAAGCGCGGCCACAAGAGAGAATGGAAGAATCGATCAGCAAACGGGTGCGGAAGGTGCATGCCATGCATTTATCGGCGAGCTGCATTGCATTCCGTGGGTCTCGATTCTGAGAGTACGGTCTGGATTTTTGTAAAGGGGAAGTGGATTTCATGCTACAGCGAAAGGGGGCCCTGCGGACCTGAGCGCGTGCATGTCATTTCTCAGAAAAAACCACACTCCGTGAACAGATCAAGAGGTTTCTTCTGCGAACGGGGTCTGGAAATCGGCAAGATGGACGAGTACGCAGATCTGTCTCCAGGGCGTTCGAAGAGATTCGATCAGCTGCTACGAGATAAAGCCCGCAAGGACATCGAACGATGGCGGGTATCGTGCCTTGATGATCGACACTGCATTGCCATCTCGACCTCTATCCAAACCCTAAGGTGATTGCGAACAAGGCAAAGAGGGCGGGTGTGACCGTCATCGCCGTAACAAACCTGCCAAGCCATTTCCGAGACGGACTTAGCCTGTCACAGAATTCGCAAACGTACGACTGTCTCTGGGACTTCACCCCTTGCTTGCGCCTCATCCGAGAGCGGAGCGCCGGTTTGTTCCCGAACTGTTGCAAAAGACGTCCTATGTGGGCGAAATTGGGCTGGACTTCAGCAAAGAGGTATCAGCGACACGCGTTGCCCAAATCGATTCGTTCTTTTTTGTTCTAAGCCAAGTTCGACAAAACAGGAAAGGTGCTGTCCATTCATTCGAGGAAAGCCGAAAATGAAGTTGTCGAACATCTTTCCAGTCACAATTTACGGGCCGCGATTTTTCATTGGTTTACGGGGGACGATTCTGCGCTAAAACGGGTGATTGATTCTGGCCATTTTCTTTCAATTAACCCATCAATGTTGCGATCCAGCAGAGGGAAGGACATAGTTAAACAGATCCCGAGGGAACGCGTGCTGTTCGAGACCGATGGGCCGTATTGTAAGGGAGAAAGGGGGCCTGCCGGACCGTGGGAGGTTCATCGTGTAGCGCATTACTTGGCAGAGTTGTGGGGTTGTCCCATCGATGCTGCGAGCGCTCAGGTTGGTCAGAACTTCCGTCAGATGCTTTCTGATCGACAGTCTTAGTGTGCTTGGTAATGCAGTAATTCGTCGCCCGTTCAGTACCCTCGCGTGTGGCTGCTCGATGTAGAGGTTGGTCGATCTCGGGAATTGCTCGGGCTACACTACAGACCTCTGCCGAGCCCCGGAGGTCGTTCTCAGGACTTCAGTCCCTGAATGTCGGAACCACCCATTAATGCCAGCGGCCGACCTCAATTGGCGCATTCAGGGCGAGTCGCTCATCGACGACACCGAATCGTTATTTGATCTGAAGCGGATAGTAATACGCAGTCTGATCCTGCTCGTGTGTGGTCGAAAGAAAGTATGCACCTGTCTTTACGCTGCGCAAGTCGAGATCAACGGATACCTTTTGCTGAGCTCCGCTGGCGACGGTTGCAGCGGTCACCTTCTCCGACGACGCCATTTCCGTTTTGATCACGAGTGACTGCTACTAGGTATTGGCCGGCAAAGCTGAAGCGAGGCAGGATGATCGTCAGGTGGACGCGCGCAGCAGGGAGCAATACAGCTTGCAACTGGCCCTGGTTGCTGGCCGCGATAGGTGGCCGCATTCCAGAGATCGACAGTTTCAGGGATCGGCTGGGTTTGTGCGAGCATCTGCTGCTTTCGGCTCTCATAACGAGACCATGCAACGAATCCGACGACGAGGATGATGCACGCTGCGCCTGCAAGTGCCCAGGCCAGCTTCCGTCTCGACGATTGGCGCTCCTGCCGGAGCGCCAGCAGGCGGTTCATGCAGTTGGGGCACGTTGCCGCGTGATCGACCCGCGGATCCGACAGAGCGATGCTTTTGGACCGCCGGGCGAGCGCCCGGAGGAAGGCCTCATCCGGACATGGCCCGGAGGGAGTGGTTTCCCCGGCGAGTACCCGTCGCTGATGCTGCTGTGTAATCCAGGACTCAAAGCGGTCCTCCACGCGGGACGACCGGCGCCAGCTCAGTCGCATTTCGGGGAATCTCCAGACCGGGACAGCCCTTGGAGCACCGACTCCAACTCCCGCAAGTATGCACGACGGACCGCCGTGTGATCCATCTCTAATTCTCCTGCAATCTCTCGCCAGGTGTATCCGTTCCAGCGCCGGTTTACGATGGCCCGTGCGAACGGCGACATCCGGGAGAGCAATTCAATTGCAAAGACGCCTTTTTCTGCTTCCAGTTCACCGGCGAGAAGCGATTCCATATCGAGCATCGACCCAAATGACAGTTCGCGGCTCCGCCTCGCGGAAAGCTGTCCCGCCCGGCGGCGAATGACGCTTTTGATACGGGCGATGAGTTTTTCGGGAGGAGCATCTGGATGACGCGCCATGTACCGGGATGCGTTGTGGACAGCGTGCTCCATCAATTCGCGCGCGGCATCCAGGTCGTTCAGGTAGGTCCGTGCGCACAGGAGAGAGTACGACCATGCTGCTTTCGCAGCGGCCTCCAATTTCTGATCAGAAGCCGGGTGCCCGGTCGTATAGGCCCAACTCCAAGTCAGCTCTTCCCGGCTAGGACCTGTTGGCGGCATTCGCGAGCTTCTGCCCGTGGGGGGATTTAACCACCGTCTTAACAGTAGTATAGGCGAACTTCTTTTCTTTCCCGCACAAAGCCGTGCCCCAAGATGCCATTTCAGATGCCTTTAGTAAGTAGGAGGCTCCTCAAAGCCTCCGTGGAAAGCCGCACGAGATTTCGAGACATCAGGGGTTTGACGGCGTCCTCGACGCGATGAATCGGATCGCGCTTCTGCTAGCGACGTGAGCCATGGCTTTCGCGTTGAGAGAGCGACTCCTCCAGAGGTTCCGCAGGCCCAATCACATCAATTGGCCTTGGCAATCACCGGAAGATCGGTTATCGAGGCGCATATGGCAACTCTCCCCAAATTGCCAGAGCGATCCTGTGAGTGGAGTCCCGAAGCTATGGCCATGGCTGCTCAGGCCAAGGTGCTTTCAGGCAACAAACTCGAACAACTTGTAGTGCGCCTGCAGCGCCACACGGGGCGTCCCAAGGAGGCTTGCTGGCGCTTGATCATCCAGCACGGGATCAAGGGACGGAAGGATCACCGACGATGGACGGAGTCCGAAATGGAGATCGTTCGGGAGGAACTGGTGAAGCGATCTATCGAAGAGGTGGCGAAGAAAATCGACCGAACACCCAAAGGCGATCCGCAACATGCTCAGGAGAAATCGACTCAGCTTGCGAGAAATCCGATGCGATCTGTTCTCGGTGGAAAGTCTGGCGAGCGCGCTTCATGTTCGGAAGGCGGAGGTCGTCTTCTGGATTGAGCAGAACTGGCTGCAGGCTTCAGTCGCCGACTCAAGGAAAGCGGCGTTTCTACATCATCACGCCCGAAGCTCTCAAGGACCTTTACAAGCATCATCACGGGGATCTCATGAAGCGCGGCATTCGGAATCAGGCGTTATTTGAGGCTTACGTTGAATACTGCTTTGCCCCCAAACACACGGTTGGGGAACAACTGCTGGACGTCCGGCGGGACAAACGTGAACGGGCGGCATTTGCAGCAGCCGTCGGAGACGAGACGTACCGGCGATGAAGAGGAGGAGGAAGGCGATGATGACGATGATCAACGCTATGGCGTCGCGACGGGCGGAATCGCGTGCCCCCGCAGGAGAAGCAAGGTGCCGGGACGAATGAGGTTTGTCCCCACTGTGGTGCACAATTTACCCCATCTCGGCTATCGTTTCGAGAGATGGTCCTCGCAGCTATTTGCGGAAGCCTGCTGCTGTTGATACTCGTGCCGGCAGGTTGGATGGCCGAACAGTGGATTGAGAATCAAGGGCATCGAATCTTAGACCGCATGACCTGGCACGAGCCACTCGATAACTGGAGTTTGTGAAACATCCGGGCGACGAGTGCCCCAATGCGTGGACAGAATGAGGCAAGGAGCCCGATTGTCTATTCTTGCTCGCCTCGTGCTGTGGGCTGCAGACCGTGCCCGATGGTGCTGCGTGACCATTGCCGGAATTGCTCAAATCGCCTCATTCCGCCTTATTCGGTTCACCCTCAAACTTCGGCGTTGCGCTACATCACTGTCGATTGCTAGTTCGGAGGCGACGGGAGTTGGCTCGTTCTTCTAAGATCTTTTTGGGAGGCTTTGCTCGATGAGCACCAAAGAGATTGATTTCAAGGATGTCCCTGGAATTGATGTCGTGCGGTCTCGCCTTGCCGCTATGGATTCTGGTCTAAATCTCGACCGAGTCGGCTATAACCCGGACACGGCGTCATACATTCTTGTCATTGCCGGCCGAGGACGCGAAGGCCGGGCGACACTCTCAAGAGAGCTTTTGGATGATGTCAGAGACAATCGCACTCCGGTGGGGAGTCGTTACACGCAGGAGCTCTACGCGAAACTGACGGATCGACTTCGCGAAGTCATCGAGAGTAATGGACTCATATCGTTTAGCGATCGCGCACTCAAATATAAGCTGCTGCAGTTCATTTATGCGCAGTGCAAGACGCAACTGCATATCGAGAAATACAACACAATCGGCAAGGACGGGCCGGGTGACTTCGAGCGGTGGCTGGGAATAAATCTAACCGAGGAGGAAAAAGAGACCCTAATTTGGATTTGGGGCGATCTCATCCGCCTCCGACTTATTACGCCAACGGGAAAGGATCTCGTGACGCCCGATACTTGGGCGCGGATCACTGATAAAGGCGTCGCGGCGATCGAGGGGAAATCGTATGTCCAGTATGACGAACAAGAGGTGTTCATCCCAAAGGGCGAGGTATATACCGCCTACCGGACCATCCGAGACATTATGCTCCAGGGCAGGACGGAGATTCTCGTCATTGATCCATATGTGGATGAAGACCTGCTCGACATGTTTGCCGGTCTAGACCCGTCCGTGAAGGTCCGTGTGCTTACGGAGCATCTCAAGGGTGGCTTCAAATTAGGCTATCGCAAATTGCTTCAGCAGCGCGGCGGAATCGAAGTGCGCTGCTCAACCCAGTTCCATGACCGCTTTGTCGTGCTGGATGGACAGGCCTGCTATCAGATTGGCGGATCGATCAATCATGCTGGCGCAAAGGCAACAACGATCGGAAGGAAGTCAGATGCCATGCGCGACAGTGTTCTCGCGGAGGCAGAAAAGGCGTGGATATCGGCGCTGCCGGTCTCCTAGATGCGCATCATGTGATTTGGTGAAGTTAGACGCGCCATGTTGAAGCGAGAGCTATCCGACGACGAGATTGAACGTATATGTTCAGCTGAGAAGCAAGCGGACCGATGCCTTGAAACGCTCCGTCTTTCCAGATTGCGCCCCGAAGAATCCGCTTGGGCCGTGCTTACGGCGGCAGTATTTCAGATTGAAAGAGCTCGGGCGGAATTTGGGGAGGGCTCCGATGCATATAGGGCGGCCAAGATTAACCTTAGCCGCTACTGCCCGATGATCATTCGCTGGCTCGGCGGGACGCTACCAGACCAAGTTGATCCGAATGCACCTCGATGGTGGAACGCCGTGGTGGAAAATCTTGGAAACGCAGATCTCGCTACAGCTTCGCACTATGACGCATTTCAATGCAGCTACCCAATGTGGCACCGAAACCGAGTTCACACAAACGTCGGGGCTGATTCAGCCATACGATTCATCGTCGACGGGAACCCTCGTGATACCCAGGTAAATGCATATCAGCAAGGTCACCGGCCCATTGTAGGAATCTTTCAACGAAGGCCGGCGCGCGCGCTCGAGCCCACAGCCTCTATGTTTCGTCGCTATCAGCGAATTCTGGACGAAGCGATCGCCACAGACCCCTATGGCTTTCGGTACGAACATTCTTACGAGCTTGCTAGGCGCACGTACAACGGCTATACCAGACTCTTCGAGCAAGAGCTCAGACGATCCGAAGGGATCTCCCTCGGAGTCTACTCGCTCGGCGAGTACAAACGCTTTTATACAGGAATCAAAGCGCTTTGCGCGATTCATGATTACTTATGTTTCCGCTGGATGATGGCGGGACATTTGTATCCGTGCTCTTCCGCTGTGATGGTCAAAGCGAGGAGCGAGTGGGTTCATTTGCTGTCGGTGCTCTCGGGACTTGAGCCGGCGATGACGGACGATATCGTCTCGGACCTCACATTTTACTCGAAGCGTTTGCCGGATCTTCATCTGTTTCCCTTTGTGCCACTCGATCATTCGCATTCGACCCTGGCTGTAGCCCCTCATTTTGTTCTCAATTCCAACCTTGAGGAAAACATCTTGCGTGTCTGTTCTTATCTACGACCGCAGGCGTACAACCTTTTGAGCAACGACAAGGAACGCACGATGCGGGAAGAACTCATCGGCAAGCTGGCGAGATTCAATGTTCATCATTCCATTGATCTCCCGGACGGATCGACAGAGATCGACCTTGTTGTTGAAGATGACGCATCTTCGGCAGTCATGATTGCAGAGCTGAAGTGGTACAGAAAGCCGGTAACATATCGAGAACGGCTCAAAGCTCATGAACAGTTCTTAGATGGAGTGAATCGTCAGTTAAGGACAGTCAAGCGATTCTGTACGGAGAATCCGCAATTTCTGGAGCAGCGTCGCCTCGTGAAGCGAAATCTCGCCGACTATGATCACGTTTACTACATGCTGATCGCTCGGGATTACTGGGCCTGGGTCGAACCTGCCGATTCTACCTCGGTGGTGGATGCCGACCAGCTGCTTGATTTTCTTTCCCGAAATGTGTCCCTGCATTCAGCTCTTTCAGCCTTGCTGCTCTACGAATGGCTCCCTATTGAGGGGCGCGACTTTGACGTGCGCTTCAATCGCGCCCAAGTCGAGGGCGTTACCATCGAAACCGAGGTCTTTTACGGCGCTCCATCGCCTCAGTAGGCCGAATCGTCAGTTCAAGCTGCGTAGAGGCCAATGCCAGTTTTCAAGGAACTCACTGTTATGTCTATAGAAGATGCGATCCACCATCTCGGGTTGGAGGAGAATATCCACATTGAGTGGGCATTCGGAGACATCCTGCGAATTTGGGCCCAGCGTGACAACTGGCGGTCTTGCCTCCTTCTGCAGCAGCTTGAAAGCAACCATCAGAACTTGGCCATTTGGAACGATCTCATCCATCGCAGCCGAGTTGCACTGGCGGATGAGGCAGAGTTGCGCATCAAGGCTTCTGCACTACTTTCTCCGGCTTCCATACGGTTTGACGACGTAATGGACGACTTTCTTGCGGAGATGCTGGCGGCGCAGTATCTCAATGCTCTGGGACATACTGAGATACACTTCGTTCGAGATGACGAGGAAATTCACACTGATCTGCGGTCACGTTCTGGAGACCTTCTCTGCGTGACAGAGGCGAAGAACCTTCGTGAACCGGTGGCTTTAACAAAGGTTGCGTTTCTGCGCTGGAATCACAATCGATCTGTGGACGCTGGACGATACAATTTCACGGCCGATATGGTGGACCTAGATGACCCTTTGTCGGATCTAAGTCCGGAGCAGGAAAGGGCTGTCGTTGCTTTGGTAGACGATTTGCCGAATTGGAAACGCCCCAGTCATCGCATTCATTCATTGCCTGGTGGTCGCAGAATACTCGCACGGGTTTCCAATGGCATGTCGGTGATGGTTACTCAAGGCGGCGGTCCATTCCGCGTTGACGGAGAAAATGGAATCATCGCAAACGGTCGACGTGGCTTGATCTTGAAGTTGTTAGAGCATACGCGAAAAGCGCTCGGACAGCTCTATGCGGATGCGGTGCCCGACAACTATCGAAGACTGTTATTCATACGATGGAAGCCTCCGGAGCAGTTTGTAGTCGCCCCCGAAGCCGTTGGTCAACTGCGGGCAGAGATACAAACATCGCTTAGAACATTCTTGGCACCCGCCTTTCCGCGACTGCAGGTGGCGATTACGCACGTGAATGAACGTCCTGATCAAGCTCCAAGAGTGGCTTGGGAGTAGAAGAATCACTGATCAACGGAAGCATGACGTATTTGCATAAGAAAATAGCGCCCCTGCATGCGGAAGAGGCTATGAACATTGGCCGGGTTGTAGACGCATTGGCGTTCCTTGCTGTCTCTGAGTCTTCTATGCAGAACCGATAATGGATTCGAAACCAATGAGCTTAAATGGTTTCGGATTCATCCCATTGAATCCGAACTGTTTCACCTGAACGTCGTTTTTGATCCAATCGAGGTCTGCTTGTTGAGTCGCTGACAGGTTGAACGGATCATATGTTCCAGCGTATGCCACTTCTTTCATGCCAATGCGGGCAGCGATGTCGATCAGATGGCGGGTATACCAGAGAACATCGAGAATCTCCGCCTCTACGCCATAATTCAGGTAGCCACGGTGAATCACACCGGACCGGTAGCGATTTAGGGTCTGGACCCAACTGCGCCCGTCAGGACGAGGTGACTTGCTATAGAAATCCCTCATAGCATCCTCGTCGCGGAGGTCATAAATCCGAAGCAGCTTTGTCAGCGAAACTCCAAAAGAATCGTCGATCGCGTCTGCTTGTTCGGCTCTGCTCGCGATCCTCTCCAAGATGTCCGCAACTGCCGTATCGCCGGACTGTCGGTAAGCTCGTTCTTCTTTTTTCAGTTTGTCTCTGGCCTCGTAGAGAGTCTGGCGCGTGGTTTGTGCGCACGTAGCAGGCAACGAATCAGCCAATCGCGTCCGGTTGACACTGTGGATATTTGCCATCCCATCGAGTGCACGGACGATATAGGTGTATGCGTGGTCCGGCGTCTCGATGGCGTCTTGTGCTTCTTCGATTGCGGAAACCAGCAGACGGAATCGCTTTTTCGTTTCGGCGCTGCCTTCAATGGCATTCTGTGCGAGCATACCGACCGCCGATCGACTCGTTCTTGCGTGTGCCGGGTCGGTGATGAAACTGTGATTCGGTTTGAAGTTCTTGTTCTGAAATGGAATGTGAATGCGGCGATTAAGGGCTCCATTTTCATCCCTCAGTTCTATAAGCCCAACGCCGACTGATATGCCTGTCGCAAGTGAGAGCGCATCCGTAGCCGCAGTCGGCAGCCAGTCTTTTGTCGCTTCAATATCAACTCCCGCAGAGTTTGGGATCGAACCTGCAAAAATCGCAGTCGTTGAGACAGTCTCTGTCCCATCTTTCAGAGCTTGAACTCGCTGGTTGTAGTCGGGCAGTTGCTCAATAAATGCTGCGTCGCCATTGAAGCTGAGTGGTATCCACCTCGGTGCGGTGCGATCAGTATCGAGCGGCTCACGCCCACTGCGAAGCGGATGCGGGGCGGCACTGTCACGAAATGGCAGAATCTCCGCAACAAAGTTGACCAGCGAAACGGCCCAAAAGCGCGGTCGCTCGGGCGAAACAATATACTCAGCTTCCAGTGTCGTTAAGGAGAGATCTACTTGCTCGCTCTCTGCATTGGCGCTTTCAACCGCATTCACTCGATAGCAGCGCGCCGCTCGGAACACTGCTCCTTCGCATTGGATTTCAAGATCGCGGAACTCACTAAAATCCTGAAGAATGACAAGCGACTGGGGCAGGCTCAGGCTGGTCCCGAAACATTCAATTCGGCATCCGCCTTTGTCACTCCATGTAACGCGGAATCGTCCGGTGATCGGAGACTTCAGAGTTTCCGACCATATCGTTCCGCGACCCTCGTAGATGCCTCGTCCTTCGTACCAGGTGAATTGGTTTGACATACGATCACGCCGTTTCAGTCCATTGTCCCGTTCCGTGGAGCCATATCTATGCAGACGCGAGCTTTTTGCAATAGAAGCAGCGTCCGAGCTCTCGTACATCCACCCTGGAGTCAGAATGTACCCGCACGAGATAGTTCTCGCGCCATACATCGTCCCATGAAATGGCCTTCCCTTTGAATCGCAGTTTCGCCGCCAGCCCAGGCAGTACCCTTTCCTGGATTGCAGCTGGATTGGGGATTACTACGAGCCCAAACAGGTCGTAGCAATCGTTCCGTTGAGACTTCTGAAGAAACCGTTTGATCTCCTTCTCATAGTCTTCGCCGTTCGCGGTGACGATGATGGCTCCGAGTTCCCGCGCCCGCGCGACGATCTCAGCATCGGAAGCGGCGGTAGAGACCTTGGCCTGAGCGAGCGTGATAACGCGCTTCTCCGGAAAGAATTTCGCAGCCGCTTGGCTGTCATTGTCGAAGAGAAACTTGTACTCCCTCATCTCAGTTTTTCCGTCCTTTATGGTCCTGCCGTCGCCTCGCATCGGACCGAGCGGCTTTCTCACGCAAAAATCTGCTGCCACCCAAACGCGCAGAGTTCCCGCACCATTTCCGGCGTCAGATTCCGGCCGGTGGCGATGCGCGCGGCCTCGCGGGTCGTGTCATCGACTTCGCGAAAATACACTTCCGCTGCACGCTCGACCACACGGGCAGCCTTCGCGTGCAGCGCGGGCCGAACGTTTGTTTGCCACTGCTCGCGAATCGCGGCGAGATTGCCGCCAAAGGTCTCGATCGTGTCGTGGATATAAAGAATGTCCTTGGCGCGCCTGTCGCGATCACGCTTTTCGTGAATCAGAATCTTCTGCACCAGGAATGCCGCCGCGTTGGGAACAAGGATGCGTCGAACGCCGGGCGTCGGATAGCCCGTGGCCGGGGCGATCATCACATCCCAGGGATTTTGGAGCAACAGTTCGAGGTGACGGAGCTTCTGGACTGAGACGCCGGAGACACGTGCCGTTACGTCACGCCTGCCTCCGCGCTTGACTGCGCTGCCCTCAAGCGGCGTCAGAAACTCCGCGTAAAAGCTGTTGTCTCCGCTCTCGACGCGGTAGTGCGCAGCCGGAGGCTGCATATCGCCCATCAGCTCTTCACGGAAGTCCCTTTCGAGCAGCCGCGCGCGAATCTGCTCGCCGGTGGTGGGCAGATCGAGCGGGACGGCGATGTCCGTGTCGAAGGTTCCGAGAGGCTCGTAGTCGAGCGGCTGCGCGAGAGGGTGCAGGCGGTAGAGGCGGTGTGCCCAGCCGCCGATGATGACGACCTGATCGAGCCACGGTTCGAGGGCTTCGACCAGGCGTGCGAAATACTCGACATCGGATTGGACCGCCATTACGGTTTCTCCTCGAAGATCGGCACAAGGACGCGGTGGCGGATCTCTTCGGCCTGTGCCTCGCCGCGTGCCGGATGGGAGCTCACGTCCAGCCAAACCTGCAGGATGTCGGCGACCGGAACGCCGTTGCGGACGACTGCGGCGCGGAAGACCGACTCCCGGAACGCGGGAATGCGCACATAAACGTCCGGTCTTTGTTCGGCGCCCTCGGGCGAGAGCCCCATCCGGCTGAGGACCTCCCGGTCCAGGCTTTCGAGATAGAAGTACGGCGGAACGCCGTGCACGAAGCCGAATCCCAGAGATTCGGCTGCGGCAAACAGTCCGATACAGGCTCGAGGCGCCGGTTCGGCCTTTACGTTGGGCTCGGCGTTATAGGCGTAGAGTGCCGCCAGCAGTGGGCGCTCGCTCTTGCGCGGAATGATCCAGCGCAGGGGAAGCTCGGGTGCGCCGCGCAGATGGGCGGCCTGCCAGCGGCGCAATAGCTCTTCGCGGCGCACCAGGCGCAACGGTTCATCGTTCCGGTCGAGAAATCCCTCCTGTCGCAACTGGCGCACGAAACGGAAGGCGCTCATCACCGAGACCTCGGCTGCGGCCGCAAGCTCCGAAGCGTTGCGGTATTCCCTCCGCGGCGCGCGAAGAAGATCTTCGGGGAGCAGGGGCGCGAGCAGGACCTTGAGCATCCACTGGCTGAGATCGGAGAAAAGATACGCCGACTCGGGAGGAGGGAGCTTCTGCCGGTGCGCCCGGCGGGGAGGTGCGGCATTGAGCTTTTCGAGTCCGGGCCCGACGAAATGCCGGAAGCCTTCGCGGTCGAGGATGCCGATGGCGACGTCGGGCGCAAAATGGGAGAGAAAACTGACCAGGCTATTCGCAGCGCTCGAAGAGATTACAGGAGCGGCGACGACGGCGAGCGGCACTGCAGATTCAGGGAATGCCTGGGCATAGGCCCGGACTTGCAGGATGGCCTGCGAGAGCAAGGGCACGAGGCGGTCCGGGCGGCCTTCGGAGGCGGCCTTGAGTTCGATGATGTAGCGGTGGTTGTCGCGTGCGACGACCAGATCCACTTCCTTGTCGGCAAGCTTAGGCCCCTTTTTCACACGCCAGCCGTGTTGGCGAAAGAGACCGGCGAGTAGATTCGAGGAGTCGCGCTCGCTGCGCGCGCCCTGAGAGTTCGGATTGGAAAGCGGAGAGGCCATGGCTTTACCTTGGCCGCGTTAATTATCGTGGCCGTGGTAATTATCATGGCCACGTTAGCTACAAAAAGTCAAGGCCTACCCTTTTTTCGACCGTGCGAACTTATAGGAAAAAGGCCAGAATTCTCTTGAAAGAGGCTCGATTGAACCGATGCTCAGAGGCTCGCAGGTGCGACTCGGAATGGCGCAGCATCCTGGAAGGCGGCGGCTGAGCCGGTCTCCTATTCCCGAGCGTTGTGGGCATTGACGACAATCTGGTTGTCTATCCCGCCAACTGTGGCCGAAGAGCGCTTACCCTCAAGAACGAACAGGAAGTCATCGAGCAAGTGAGTCTCGCCGGCAGATACAAATGAAGAATCGCCCATTCCCGGCCATTGCAGACGGAACTGATGTATAAAGGTCAGAGAATACTTCAGATCGTCCGCGGAATGGATCGGAAGATGCAACTGCTGGGATTCTGGGAGTTCCTGAAATTCTTTGTACGCGATTTGTACGCAAACCTGGCAATCGTGGAATTCTGCAAATTTCAGGCATTCTCAGTATCAGTAACTTGAGTGTTTTCAGTGCTGATGACGGGTTCGACTCCCGCCGCCTCCACCATTCTTCCCACCTCTCGACCGTACGTCTCGCTCCACAAATTGCCTCATCTTCCAATGGACCGGTCGGCCCAGGATCGTGTGTCCAGCCCGAAGTGGTACGGCGTCACCCTATGACTGGCCTATCTTCTGGACACCCCATTTCCCGAATGGTTATATTAATTTTCAAGAGCCATCGTTGAATCCAACTCCAAGGCAATGTCAACGCCCTGAACCCGTTGATATAAAACACCAATCCGCCACGCCGGCAGACCTTCCGCAGTCGAACATTACAACCGAGCCTGGGAAGCAAAACTGACCGGGACGCGAGGCCACATTGTCCACTCCTGCACCCGTCAACCAAAGATCGCTCACGCCCACTTCTGACGTCTTCGCGGAGCGGTCCAAAACGGATGCTCGACGCTTCCTGATGTTGGCTATTCCGTTGGCGCTCCTGCTCGTTCTCTTCAAGATCTATAAGCTGGAGCAGCCAGCCTTCTTTTTATTGGCGTGCGTGGTATTCGGCGGCTTTGCCGTTTCTTATTGGCTGCCTTTCCGGTTTAAAGAGACCTTCCTTATTCTGCTTTCGCTCGCCGGAGCCTATGTTCTCCTGAGTCCGCTGGTTGCTACTTTGTTGATAGCCGTTGGATTCGGGTTGTTCGGAATTGTGCGCCTTGGCATCGCTTTCCGCTGGCGCCTGCTTGCGATTCTGGTACTCCTTGCAATTTGCATCTATTTTCGCGCCACCTCGCAATCTAAGTTCCTTGAAGGCGTTTGGCCGGTACTCGGCGCAATGTTCATGTTCCGTATGATCATTTACCTGTACGACGTGAGGTACATGACCACCCCGCCGGCGCTCAAGGATTATTTGAGTTATTTCTTTCTCTTGCCCAATTACTATTTCCTGCTCTTCCCGGTCGTTGATTTTCAAACTCTCCGAAAGGGCTTTTACAAAAGAGACATTCACACGGTTGCGCAA
Organism: uncultured Acidobacteriaceae bacterium; assembly: GCA_963783065.1. GTDB lineage: Bacteria > Acidobacteriota > Terriglobia > Terriglobales > Acidobacteriaceae > Telmatobacter. The sequence continues at coordinate 36,816 of CAWAMG010000003.1, forward strand.
CAGGGTGTCTGGTGGATCTTCCGCGGCACCACCCATCTGCTTCTCTATCGGGTGATTTATCAGTGGCAGTCGCGGCTTTCACCTCCCACTGTCTCGGTGCCTTTGTCAGTGGGGGCAAAAATCATATGCTCGTATCTCCTCTACCTGAGAGTTTCCGGTCAATTCCACATCATTGCCGGCATGCTGTGCCTGTTTGGATACGATTTGCCGGCAACCATGCGGCTCTATTTTCTAGCGCGCGGGATCAACGACCTCTGGCGAAGGAACAATATCTACTGGAAAGATTTCATGGTCAAGGTTGTCTACTATCCGGCCTACTTCAAACTGCGAAAGATGGGGGCGCTGCAGGCAGAACTCCTGGGCACCATGCTGGTCATCTTTGTAACCTGGTTCCTGCATGCCTACCAGTTTTTCTGGCTCAGGGGCCAATTTCGAGTAACTGCAAACGACAGTCTATTCTGGGCAATCCTCGGCTCCATGATGCTGGTAAATGTCTGGTTCGAGTTCAAGCATAGGAAGAGCCTGCCCGTTGCCGGATGGCGTGGCCGGGTAGGAAACGGCCTCCAGATCGCCGCAACGTTTTCCATCATGGCGGTACTTTGGTCGATGTGGAGCGCCAATAGCATTCCAGATTGGCTCTATTTTCTGCGCAATGGATCGCAACCCTGATGGAACTGCGATCCGGAGCTGGCGAAGAGGCACCCGGCAGAGTTCGTTGTTGTCATTAACGCCCAGGCCCACCCAGACCTTCTGAACTGATTGAGGGCCGGCAACGACACCGGCGAGTTGTACGCGGAGAATGAAATGAGCGTTGGGTTGATTGAGAAGGAAGTGAGTCGCTGATAAGTACTACCCCGGTGCAAGAGCATGGGCCAATGCCGGTTCGATGCTGGAGAATTCGAAATGACGACCGTTGCGCAAGTGAAAGATGATATGGATGGTAAGTTCACGCGGCGGGCAGTGCTGACGATCGTTCTCATTGTTGGCTTGCTTGGGCTGCATCAGGTTTCAAGATATTTTCGCCACCCGAATGCGGCCACGTATCGGCTGCACCAGCTTATTTCCGATATGAGCTCAAACGATGTGGGCCGCGATGACCTCAATGCTCTGGTTGCAGGCTATTATGAGGGAATTCTCCGCACTGGCAACGCGGCTATCGGGCTTCCCGGCGGACGAATAGAAGACGTCCGATTTCGTAACGATTTCCTGCGCTTTGAGCTCAAGCCGAACTTGAACGAGCAGTACAAGGCGGGAATCAGATTTACGAATAGCATGGGCATGGCAAACCCGGAGTATTCCTATCAAAAGCCACCGCACACATGGCGCATTGCCATTCTTGGCGATTCGGTTTCTCTGGGACCATACGGACACGATTACGTCAAGGCGCTTGAAGACCGGTTGAACCATAACTGCACGTCGCCTGACATTCAAAACTACCAGGTTCTGAACTTTTCTGTGTACGCGTACAGTGCTTTACAGAATATGGACGTTGGCCTGAACAAGGCGTCCTACTTCCACCCTGACGTTGATGTGGTTGCGTTGACGAGCCTTGAGTTCTTTCCTGGAACCGGATCGGTCATGCATGTGGCGACCCTTCTTAGCAGTGGAACAGACCTCAAGTACGACTATCTGCGCCAGGTGGTTGCCCAGGCGGGAATACAGCCGGGTAGCCATCTCCCCACAATCAGGAAGAAACTTGCCCCATACAAGACCCAGCTGATCCGCTGGGCGTTAATTCAGATCCGCGATCACGCAGCGGCGCATGGCGCCAAAACGATCGTTATCCTGGTTCCTGCTCCCATCAGTTCAAGCTTTACAATCGAACACTTCAATCAATTGCGAGATGCCGCGGGTCCGGTCGGTATACCCATAATCGACCTGCGCGATACATTCCGTTCGGTAAACCTGGAAGACTTCCAAGTCGATCCCGGAAAGGATTTTCATCCGAATCTTCTTGGCCACACCATGATTGCAGATAGTCTCTTTGCCAAACTGCAAGCGCAACCAGATGCAAGCCTCGCTATGGCCGGACACCCCTGCCAGCTTGACTCGCCCCCCGCGGCCGCAGAAAAATAAAGTTGTGGTCTTATGAGGTTTACGGGCACTGTAACTTATCAAGACTGAGCTGGTTTCAGAGCTTCTTATCTGCGTTGCACCGAATTCCTATCACCCGACTGCACATCAACTGAAAGTGTAGGACATGGCGACACAAAGCATGAAAGAAGAAATCCGGCAATTCATCCTTTCCGAGTTTCTTCCCGGCGAGAATCCGGCAAACCTTCTCAACAACACACCGTTGCGGACCAGCGGTGTGTTGGATTCCGTTGCCACACTTCGGCTGGTCGCGTTTGTCGAAGAGCACTTCGGTATCACGGTCGAAGCTCACGAGGCGAGCGTTGAGAACTTCGACAGCATTAACAGCATCGTGGCATTCATCGAGAGCAAGAAACAAGGCGCCTCATAGTGCCGTCAACTAGAGAAATCCATGCACGCCGTTGCCCGCACTGGCGGTGCTTTCTCCCGCCGAGTCAGTGGCCGCGCCGGCAGGACCAGCGATGACCGGGAAGAAGGAGTTGAATCCCCGGACAGCGCCGAGGAGAATTGTGCAGACTCCTACTGCACCTTGATGGTGAATGTGATGGTCTGGTTGAGCCCAGGCCCCGTCAGCACCATCGAGGCCTGATAACTTCCGGCAGGTGGTGTCGCCGGCCCGCCCTTCCCGCCGCACGACGAAATCATCGGCAGGCCGCATAGCACAATCAGCATCCACAGCATTCCGCGTTTCGATTTCCCCTTCTTCCGGCGCAAGGCGAAGATGCAAGCCGGCAGCCATAGCATTGCGCCGAAGGCCACTCCTTCCGTTGACACAGCCCAGGGCCGGGGCCTCCGCTGAAGTGAGGCGCCGTTGGCCGGCTGAATGGTCAAAGTGGTACTGGCCGTGTATGGGGGGACAGTCGAAGACGTGAAATCCAGGCTGTTGGGACTGAAGCCGCATGTGTAATTTGAAAATGCTGCCGGCAGGTTGCATACAAGCGCGATGGTTCCGGTGAAGTCCGTCGCGGTGCAGGTAAACTGCGCGGTTCCCGAATCCCCGGAAAAGTTGATCGTTGGGATGGTGCAGCTAACACTCGGCGGCGGAAGCGCGATTCCTGAGAGTTGCGCTTGCTGCGGAGTGCCGCTGGCATTGTCGGCCACATTCAACGTTGCCGCCTCCAAGCCGGCCGACAGGCTGGGAGTGAACGTAACGCTGATCACGCAGTTGCTGCCAGCCGCTACGCTCGCGCCGCACGCATTTGTTTGCGCGAAGTCTGTGGCATTCGCTCCCGAGATGCTTATGCCGGTCCCGGTGATGCTGAGTGCTGCGTTTCCGGTGTTCGACAGCGTCACGGTCTGTGCCGCGGAAACCGTGCCAGATGGCTGCGCCGCGAAGGTCAGAGAAGCGGGGCTCAAGCCAGCGATCGGCGAAGGAGCCGTGATGGTGAGCGTGTATTTCAGTTGCGTGAAGTTGCCCAGCGAATCGGCCACCTGAATGGTCAGGGGCGCCGCGGTCTCGGCGGCGCTGGGTGTGCCCGAAATGAGACCGCCCGGCGACAAGGTGAGCGCTACGGCCGAGAGCGCCGTTCCCGAAGCTACTGAGAACGAAAACGGGCCGCCGGCGCCGCCGCTGGCCGTAAGCGTCTGCGAATACGGAGTTCCCATTGTTCCGGCGGGCAAGGTTGTCGGCGTAGCAGAGATGTCCGGGTACACAGTGAGCGTGTAGTTTTGCGTTCCGAAATTGCCCTGCGAATCAACGACCTTCACTGTGAAGGGGGCCGCAGTTTCAGTCGCGTTGGGCGAGCCTGAGATGACGCCTGCTTGTGTCAGGCTCAGGCCTACTGCGGAAAGCGCCGTTCCGGAGGTCACGCTCCACGTGTATCCGGTGCCGCTGCCCCCGGTTGCGGTAAAGTTTTCAAAATAACTCTCCCCCGCAAAGGCATAAGGAATCGTGGCGGGCGAAATCGTCAGCGGCGTAACCCCCGCGCCCGTCAGGCTCACCATCTGCGGACTGTTGGAGGCGCTGTCGCTGAAATTCAGTGTGCCGCTGCGGCCTCCCAACGCGATCGGTGTAAACGTTACGTTGATCGTGCACGCGCTGGTGTCGCTGGGAGAGGGAGTGAGCGTGGCTCCCGTGCAGGTGTCGGCGCTCGTGGTAAAGTCGCCGGGATTCGTGCCGCCGATCAAGGCCGAAGCGATGGTGAGGTCGGCTGTACCGGTGTTCGTGACGGTCACCGTTTGGGGCGCGCTGAAAGCGCCAACGTTCTCCGGGCCAAACGTCAGGCTAGCCGGGGAGGGACTTACTGACGGCCCCGGTGGAAATGCGAATTTCATGATGAACGCGTTGTTTCCCTCGGACAAAGCGGTCTTGTACGCCCCTGAAGTAGTAGGGAATCCCGGGGGCGCGGAGCCTGTAACATAAGCGCTTCCTTGCGCATCCAGGGCGACCGCCCACGCAACTGTAAGCGCATTGTTCCCGCTCGGAGTGGTCGGCCCGAGATACGTCGAATAAACCAAGCCCGATCCCGTCGAGTTAAATACTGTGAGGAACCCGTTCGTACTAGTTGTCGGAGGGCTGGTCCGGAGCGCATCGGGCGTAGTGGGAAAATCGTTTCCATTACCGTAATTGTCTCCCGCCACGTAAGCTTCTCCGGAAGAGTTGACACCAATGCCGTAGCCGGTAGTAAGCCCGGGCAGGTAAGTCGAATACTCCAAAGCTGATCCGGCGAAATTGAACTTGGTGACGAATGCGTCTGAATAATCAAGGAGGTTTTTCTCGTACGCCCCCGGAGTGGTTGGAAAGTCCGAATCTGACGCTGTCCCGGTCACATAGGCGCACCCTGAGGCATCGACGGCTACGGCATAAGCATCGTCAAGATAGGTAGTATTCGAAGTTGTTCCGGCGAGGAAAGTGGAGTAAACCAGCGCAGTACCAGAGGGGTTAAGCTCCGTTACGAACGCCAGGGACTCGTCCGACTTGCTGGAAGTCATGAACGCGCCTGGAGTAGTCGGAAAAGTGTTGGCCTCTGTGTTTCCCACCACGAACGCGTCGCCCGAAGAATCTATGGCAACCGCATTGGCTCGATTGGCCCCCGTGCCCAAATAAGTGGAATAGGATAACTTGGAGCCACCGGGGCTGACCTTGGTAACGAACGCCGTTGTACAGGTTCCCTGGTAGGGGAACGTGCAGCTTGCCGAAGTCTGATAAGCCCCGTTCGTCGTCGGATAGGTCAGTGAATTCGTCGTACCTACAATGTATGCATTGTCGGTCGCATCCGCGGCAATTCCAAAACCATAGGTCTCAGGGCTCCCGGTCGCCTCCGTCCCACTCAGGTAAGTCGAGTAAACCAGATCCGTCCCAGTCGGATTAAGTTCCGTCACGAACGCGTAGGTGCCATAAAGAGACGCCTCTGACCTGATGAATGCGCCCGGCGTCGTGGGGTAACCGTAATTCGTGTACCCGGTCAAGTATGCATCGCCGAGGGCATCCAATGCGATTCCGGTTACAGTCGACACATTAGGGTACGTACTTCCAAGGAATGTTGAGTAGATAAGTGACGAGCCGCTGGGATCAAGCTTGGAGACGAAAGCCGTATACTGACCGTAGTTAAAGGCCGTGTCGTAGGCGCCTGTCGTCACAGGGAAATCAACGGACCCAGCGGGTCCCGCCACGTACACGTCGCCATCGGAATCCACCGCGATAGCCTGCCCTAAATCATTTGGGTATTGGTTAGCGCCGCTATTGACAAGGCTGCCCCCCAGGTAGGTGGAATAGACGACCGTAGGGTCGATCACCAGTGGCCGCGTGTGGTCGTATGGGCCAATCTTGAACGCAATCCGGTTGCCGGCGGCGAGCACATAGCGCCCCTCGATTTCGCGGCGACCTTCGGAAAACTGCTGGTAAGTGTGCGGCTTATTCATGACCAATTCGTGCGTCGCGTCCATGCCAAGCACCAAGTCGCCGGCCCGATTCAAGCGCATCCTGCGCGCTCCGTCCACCTCCAGTGCAATGCTGTGCGCGTCAGCGCCCGGCGCGATGTCGAAGTCGAATTCAAACCGCTGGTTGTCGCCGTGGAAGATCGCATCCACCCCGGGATAGATACCGCGGTACTTGACGGCGGAGTAATTGGGCACATTGGTGTGCCAACGCTTGGGGTCATTGCCGATGAAGTAGTTAGTCCTCAACTGCAGCTCATCGCTTCCGGCAACAACAGCCGCCGCATTGCCGCCGACAAACTTCATCCGCATTGCGTGGGCCACTGTCTTTGACCCAGGAGCCTTTGCATTCTGGGCGGGCGATGGCTCGGAAAGCGAAAGAACCGCCTCTTCATTGGTGAGAAAGAGCGAGTAGCCGGGCGCGTGTGCCAGGAATTTCACGCGCGGATCGCTCTGTCCGGCATTGGCCTCGAATGACATGGGCAGCGCCGCGTACATCTGCATGGTTTGGGCGCGGCTAGCCTGCGATGACGCCAAAGGAGCTCTAGGAGAAGCGGCGGCCTTATGGTCGGGCTGAGTCGTGGCGCAAGCCCCTTGGGCGTGGGAGATGCCGGCCATGCCGAGCAGGGAAATGATCAGAGCTGCTAGACGGACTTCGTGACGAGCGAAGTATTTAAGAACACTCACCTTCATGCGACCTCCGTGGACGTGCTGCCAAAGCTGCACTCCTGACCTTCCCGCTGCTCGCAAATTCTGCTGACACCCTCGCTCCCCGCGCCCTGGCGAAGCGAAGAGAGACCACCGTGGTGCGCCCATGCCGTGGCGCGAAAGGAGGGAGCCGGATAGGCCTGTCTTCGTTGATCCCATGCGCAGGCGAGGGAAGCCTGGTTATCTGCTAAAGCGAAAACCAACGGAGAATCGGACCAGGGAATCTGAAGAATCTTCCGGCGCTTGCACTTGGGGGTCGCGAAGAGCCCGCGCATTTCCTGGCGATCTGTCTTTATTTTCAACACGTTGACATTGACTCCGCACGCGCCTATCTTTGTCTAGAAACTCTCCGCGGGGGCCGCATCGGGGGGCAAGTTGTCCCAACTGCCGTCCAACACTCTCAGCGAACTACTGGCGAACTGGCAGGCCGGCGACGAAGAGGCCTTGCGCGCCGTATTCCCTCGCGTTTACAACGAATTGCGGCGAGTCGCGCATCGTTACTTGAAAAATGAACGGCCTGACCACACATTGCAAAGTGCTGCCCTTGTGCACGAGGCCTATCTGCGGCTCGAAAAACAAGGCACAGGCCGGTTTGAGAATCGCGAGCACTTCATCGCCATTTGCGCGCAACTGATGCGGCAAATTCTGGTGGAGCACGCCCGCAGCCGAAGAGCGGCAAAGCGGGATGGGGGCTACCGCCTGTCGTTGGATGAAGGCCTGATGGGCAAAACTCCGACTTTGGACATGATTGCTCTGGATGATGCTTTGAACGAACTCGCCAGCCTCGATCGGCAACAAAGCCGCATCGTCGAGATGAGATTCTTCGGCGGTCTTTCCATCGATGAAACCGCGTGCGCGCTGAATCTCTCGCCCACTACAGTTAAAAGGCATTGGGCCACGGCCCGGCTTTGGCTCCATAGCCAGATGAACAAAGCAACCGACGCATGACACCCGAGCGCTGGGAACAGATTCGCGAGGTGCTTGAGAAGGCGCTGGAATTGGCGCCAGAGCAGCGCTCTGCCTATCTCGACAGTTCTTGCTCTTCCGATCCATCGTTGCGCAAAGAAGTTGAAGTCTTGCTCGCCGACAGCGCAGACGTGCCTTCGGGCTTTTTGCAATCCTCCGCGTTAGCCGAAGTCATCGGCGCCGAAATGAATGGCGTCGGCTCAGTGCCTGCCCTGGAAGCAGAAGAGGTATTTGCGCAGCACTTCCGGCTGGTACGCAAACTCGGCGAAGGCGGCATGGGTCAGGTGTGGCTGGCGGAGCAGACTGAGCCTGTGCGCCGTCTGGTTGCGTTGAAGCTGATCAAGGCCGGCATGTACGACGCTGCTGTCGTTCAACGCTTCCAATCGGAGCGGCAATCGCTGGCCATCATGGATCATCCCGCTATCGCCAAGGTCTTTGAGGCCGGGACCACGCAGCAAGGGCAGCCATATTTTGTGATGGAATACGTACCCGGTCTGCCCATCACAGAGTATTGCGATGCGAAACAGCTCAGGATCAGGGAGCGGCTGGAACTGTTCATCGATGCCTGCGAAGGCGTGCAGCACGCGCATCAGAAGGCGATCATTCATCGTGACCTCAAGCCCGCCAACATTCTCGTCGTTGAAGTGGACGGCAAGCCGGTGCCGCGGATCATCGACTTTGGTTTGGCCAAGGTCGTTGCGCCTCACACTTCGGGTGACCCTTTTGCTACGCAGTTGGGTCTCTTCTTAGGGACGCCCGGCTACATGAGCCCGGAACAGGCTGACCCGAACGTGCAGGACATCGACACGCGCACCGACGTGTACTCGCTGGGGGTCGTTCTTTATGTGCTTCTGGCCGGAGCTGAGCCGTTCGGGTCGCGGCGTCAAAAACTGCCGCTGGATGAGCTCCTGCGCAGTGTGCGCGAAGAGGAGCCTCCTCGGCCCAGCACAAGAATCAGCGCGGATCGAGACTCCTCGGCGTCGGCGGCGGAAGCGCGCGGTACCGAGCCAGGACAGTTGATCAAGCTGCTGCGTGGTGATCTTGACTGGATCACGATGAAGGCTCTGGAAAAGGATCGCGCCCGCAGGTACGCCGCGCCCTCCGATCTGGCCTCCGATATTCGCCGCTACCTGAACCACGAACCTGTTCTTGCGCGTCCTGCAAGCGCTGCTTACCGGAGCGGCAAATTCGTGAAGCGCCACAAACTCGCAATCGCGGTGGCGTCGGTTTTCGTTGTCTTGGTGCTTGCTGGCGCTGTAGCTGTCATAAGAGAAGCGCAGATCGCCCGCATGCAGGAGGCTCGCGCCGAGAGCCGCTTCGAGTCGCTTCGCAAACTCACTAACTCAATGTTGTTCGAGTTTCACGACTCCATTGAAAACTTGCCCGGATCCACGGCCGCGCGCGAACTGGTGGTGAGCCGCGCCTTGGAATACCTTCAGCAAATCGAGGCAGAGGCACACGAAGACCCCGCCACCTTGCGTGACCTTGCTGCCGCCTACGAACGCATCGGACGAATCCGGGCAGATGAGGGCAACCCTCACCTGGGCGGCGTGGGCTCGTTTGAACAAGCGAAGGAACTCTACGGCAAAGCGCTTGAGATTCGTCAAAAACTGGCGAGCCTGGATCCTCCCAATGCGACGCTGCAACTCGAGCTGACTGACACCCTGTTCAACGTTGCACGAATTCATGAACAACTTGGAGATATGAGCGGAGCATTGCAGTTTCTACAACAGCGCCTCGCAATCCAGGAGGAACTTCAAAGAAAACATGGCTCCGACACTCTCACGTTTGAACGTGCTCGAACATTAGTTAACATGGGAGCGCTCCACGTGTGGCTGGGTGACCGCGATTCCGCGCTCGCATATGAAAGGCGTGCTCTCGATATAGGCAAGGAACTGCTCAAGGCAAATCCGAACAGCGTTCAGGCGCGGATCACGGTTTGGCGATCGCTTACCTGGAGTGGATGGGCGCTTAAGTTGCAAAGGAGATTCAGGGATGCTGCCGCGAGTTGGCGAGGGGCCCTGGCTATCTCCGAAAAACTCGCCTCCGAAGATCCGAACAACACCACCTATCAAAGATATTTGATATCAGACCACGGTAATCTGTGTGAGTCATTGGCTTATGCCGGCGAGTTTTCTGAAGTGCGAAGCCATTGCGAGACGGCAATTGCGATCAATCGGATTATGGTGAACTCCGATAGAAACAATGCGCAAGCTCTCGCCGATCTCGGAAACTCGAACATGACCATGGGATTAGCGCTTTATCTCATGCACTCTCCGCGACAAGCCTCAATTTATGAACAGAGAGCGACATCGATCTATCAGGACTTAGCCCTCCGCGATCCTGATTCGTTGTCGAATGCCGTGGATCGCTCCGAGTCGCTGCTCTACCTGGGGCGAGTTGAAGCCGATCTGCGTCGTCCGGAGCTTGCCCTTAAGAGCGCGGTGGCAGCTGAGAAGCTTCTCGAAGAGTTGGTGAAACGAAATCCACAGAATCGCTATTACTTAGAATCGCTGCAGGAGGCTCAGGGGGTCATCAAGGCGCTCCCGCATGACACGGCTCCGATCGCGGTTCACTAGTCGCGATTGCAACTCCTGCGCAAATCACCAGCCAATGGGATTACGCCGGCCTAGGGGCGCAAGAACCGCCGCGCATTGAAGACATTGTCTCTGAGGTCGGGGCTGCGACCGCCTGTACAATCGTAACTGCCAACCGGCATCGGGACCTTCATACCGCTCCTCGGAGAAACTGAGAGGCCAAGTTGAATAAAGCGCGGCTCGATGGCCTTTACCTGATGCTCCTTGGCAGCGCGGTCTTTCTTTCGCTGGGCGCCCTCCTGGCAATCACCTCGCCCATCGACATGGTCGATTTCCGGGTGCTTTACTATCCCGCCCGATGCCTGACGCATCATTGCGACCCCTATAACGAAAACGAGTTGTTGCGCTACTCGACGGCGGAGCAGGGAAGCCGGCCCCAGGATGTCGCGGAAGCTCGCCAGATCATGCGCTACATCTATCTTCCAACCGCATTCTCGTTCACTGTGCCATTTGCGATGCTCCCGTGGGGATTCGCGCACTTTCTTTGGATGGCGCTTATTGCCGGCAGCCTGATCTTTTCTTCGTTTCTCATCTGGAATCTCGGCGCCGATTACGCACCGATCGTCTCAGGGATACTCGTTGGGTTCCTTCTCGCCAACAGCGAAATGCTGGTGATTACCGGCAACATGGCCGGAATTGCCATTAGCCTTTCTCTGGTGGCCGTCTGGTGTTTCCTCCGCAACCGGTTCGTTGTGGCCGGCATTCTCTGTCTCTCCATCAGCCTCATCGTCAAGCCTCACGACACGGGCCTTGTCTGGCTTTTCTTCCTCCTTGCGGGAGGAGTTCACCGCAGGCGCGCATTGCAAACTCTGTTGGTGACGGTGGCCCTCAGTCTGCCCGCAGTCCTGTGGGTCTGGCACGTCGCGCCGCACTGGGTGCCGGAACTGCACTCCAACATCGTGGAATATGCGGCGCCCGGCAATTTGAACGATCCCGGCGTCGCCTCATCGGGCGCGCATGGTCTGGGTATGCTGGTTAGCCTGCAAGCGGTCTTCGGCATCCTTTGGGATGATCCGCGCTTTTACGATCCGGCAAGCTACCTGGTCTGCGCGCCGCTCCTGCTTCTATGGGCCCTCGTTACTCTGCGATCCCGCTTCTCGTACGCGAATGTGTGGCTGGCCCTGGCAGCAATCGCCCCTTTGATCCTGCTGCCCGTTTATCACCGGCAACAGGACACCAAGCTATTACTTCTCACTATTCCAGCTTGCGCCATGCTCTGTGCTGAGGGCGGACTGGTTGGCAAACTCGCCCTCCTCATCAATGCCGCGGGATTCTTCTTGACCGCCGAACTTCCATGGGCGTTTCTGCTCGCCCTTCTCAATCATCTGCCTCCGCCATCTTCCTGGGGTTCCCGCGAAATCGAGATTTGCATGCAGGTCTTACCCATACCGCTCGTCCTGCTGGCCACAGGCATCTTCTATCTCTGGGTATATGCGCACCGGGCCTCGTCCCATGCCGCATCGGCGAGGTCTTGAAGTTCCAAGTGGCAGCCAATTGGGCGGGCAGAAAAATCCTTCGGTCAAGAGAAGGGTGCCCAAAGGCTCCCAACTCCTCACGCGCACTCTAATTCGCGGCAATCACCACCGCAGTTGCGTCGTCATTAAAGTGGCCACCGCAGAAATCGGAAACATGGGCGAGCAATCGGGAGTTGAGTTCGCTCGCCGAGCGGGCGCTGTTTGCTCGTGCAAATTCCGCCACGCTTTCTTCCCCAAACTCCTCCTCGTCCTCGCCTGACGCTTCCGTGATTCCATCCGTGAAGATGATTAAGCGGTCTTTCGGGCCCAACTCTATCGTCGCATTTTGATAGATCCACGAGGGGAACACACCCAGAACGGCGCCGCCCTCTTCAAGCATCCTCGTCGAGCCGTGAGAGACGAAGACCGGGCAGGGGTTTCCGGCATTGCAGTATTGCAGGGTCCGTGCATTGCCGTCGAGCACTCCATAGAAAAATGTGACGAACTTTCCCGTCGCAATATTCTCATGGAGCAGTGCGTTTACTTTCCCGCATAACCAGGCTGCGCTCTCTGATTCACTCGCAAAGGCGTGCACGGCGGCCTGCACATTGGCCATCAATAGAGCAGCGGAAACTCCTTTGCCTGCGACATCGGCGACGCAGACGCCCAGCTTATATCCGCCTAGTTTGAAGACGTCATAGTAGTCGCCGCTCACAGCCTGCGCCGGACGCCAGATGCCCGCAACCTCGAATCCCGGGAGCTGCGGTATCTCCTTTGGTAGGAGCGATTGCTGTATCTCTCTTGCGCGCTGCAACTCCCGTTCTTGCGATTCAAGCTGGGCGCTTCCGATTTCCAACGTGTGCTGAAGTTCGATGTTGCGCTGTTCGAGTTTTTCCTTTGTCGTCTGGTAAAGAAATATCAGCGTACTGGAAACAAATGTAATCAGGACTGGAAACTTCCAGCCCGTTCTAAGCAGGTGCTCAAGCGTCTGCGGTGTCGGTGGCGCAATCAACCAAACAACCACCGACGAAGCGACGTAAACGGGAAACAGGAGAAGGACGAGGATCGGGAGATAGAACAGCCAGTTGTAGGGGAAAGGCTTCTGATAATAGTAGCGGTGCAATCTCCCGGTGATCGGCACCACCAGATTTCCAATCGCAATCGAATACGCCAATATCGTTAGCGGATTAATCTCCTGCCCAATTGCCCAGAAAACCGCTCCCGCGATTGCGGAGATTGCGACGTAAACGATTTGAAGTCTCAGGAATCGTTCGAGAGAAGACAAGGGTACCCGCATGTCGACACGCTTTCACGACCTCGCGGGGATTTGAAGAAATCTTACTCCTCCTGCCTTGACCTTGCCTGTGAGCCGCGGCATTCGCCCATCAACATCTCCAGAGGCTCGACAACTTCCAACTCGTGAATCGGACGCTCGTCAATCGTGCACCTTCACCACCCAAGTTGTGCGCGAAGGATCGGCTCAAAGTCGTCTGTCATCTGCAGATGCTGTGCGGCGGTTGGATGACCGTCGCATCCGTTGCCAGGATAGTGCTCCGAGGCGACATAGCTTACCAGCCCGTCACCGAACTGCGCGACCGTCTTCTGAAGCATCGAGCGAAGCAGCGGGTCAGTCACAATCGCGCCCTCCGTCACAACGAACTTCGCCTTCGGGTAGAGGGCACGCGCCGATCGAAGCAGGCCGACGTAGGCTTCAATCCACCTCACCTGATCGAGCGGTTTGGTCTTCTGCAAGCTGAAGTCATTGGTTCCGAGTGAGAAGACAATGGCGTCGGGCTGGAAGCGCGCGGCATTCCATGCGACGCGGCCCTCGGGAGCGTCAGAGGGGATAGACAGGGTGAAGAACTGAGGCGCGTTCAGGACGTTGTCGTCGATGGCGAGCCCGCGATAGTCGCGCACCAGGCCGCGGCCTCCGTAGCAGACGAGCTGTGTTTCGGCGTCGAGCCGGCGTCCGAGCAAAAGTCCGTATGAGTTGTACACATCGTTGGCCGGGCTTGCCAGATCGCTCTTGCAATTGGCCGTGTTGTTCACACCGGCCCCGCAGGTCACCGAGTCACCCACAAACATCAGCTTCCTCGCTGTGCGCAAAGGGGCCGGAAGAAGCGTTGCGCCTTCGGGCAGGCTGATCGACTCAAACGTAAGTATGCCCTGCCAGGTCTCGGTTCGCTTGATGATCTCGAAGGTGTGATCGCCGGCGTCAGGCACGGCATTGAGGTTCAGCTCATTTTCACCCACATGCAAAAGCTTCAGACGCGGCGTTCCGTGGTCGATCACGATGGTGAGGGCGCTCTTGTCGGAGTCGCTGGCAATGCTGATTCCCAACCATGCGCCGTGCAGGCGTAAACGGATCTCCGTGCCCGGGTAGGCCAGCCGCGGCTTAAGCGGGTTGCTATCGTCGATGCGGCCAATAAGTTGGACCCGATCGTCGTTTGGCAGAATCTGAGCAGACAAACCCTGAGCCCCAGCCGGTTGCTGCGCCTGGCAGAAAAGTGCGCTGCTGGCCGTAAGGCAAGCTGTAGCAGTCGCCATCATCCCCATCCGGAAATACGCATTCATGAATCGCCCTTTCTGTCAGGAGCCTTCAATGTTCTTGGGCCCTCCATCTCGCGGCGATCAAGCCCGGTTCAGCCTAAACCATCTTCAGCCTCAGAGATCGACCAAAGGTGGGAAGGAATCCGTCGACAGTTGTCGCGACCGGAGCGCAGAAGTGCCATGAATTAGCAGGGCTTCCAACCGCCTAAAACAGTGTATTCGCTTCCAGCCTTCCACGATGCCGGATCCTCGAATTCGACCTTCGCCCCAAATCCAACCTTCCCTGGAGGAGGTCGAGCACGCGCTGGTAGTTGCGCTGATGGCATTCGGTGTGGCTGCTTCACTCCAGGCGGTGGCATCTGGAATTAATGGCGAGTTCGTGCGCATGAGCGCATCCGTTGTCAGCTACATCCCCTGGCCTCTCCGTGGGCAAGGCTTTCCCTGGTCGATTCAACCTTCACATCTGCGTTGAACCGTTGCGTGCCATTCCCTGGCCCGCGCGGCTCACTTCTTTCTGCAGACCTCTCGCCCGGTCTACTGCAGCCGCTCGCGCCATATCCATTGTTGGTTCTTCTCGAGGTGTGATGCGCGCCGTTGCGCGGTGGTGCAATCAGTTGATATCGTTACCGCCAGGAAAATCCACAGCCATTGAGGCGGCCCCGGAGTTGCTCGACGTAATCCCAGGCCCTTTGGCGGAAAACGAGCGATATGAGTAGCGGAAAAATTGCAGTGATTGGGACAGGCCTGTTAAGCCTGCTGATGACGGCCTGTGGAAGCAACTCGGGCGGGGGAACGCAGACCCAGCCGACAACTCATCCACCGACGGTGACCGTGACCCCGGGGGCGGCGACCATTGCTCGGTCGCAGTCCTTGCAGGTGACGGTGACAGTCACCGGAGGCACGGGGAACCCTACGCCGACGGGCTCAGTGACCCTGTCCAGTGGGAGCTACACGTCTGCTGCGGCAACGCTGACGGCCGGAAGCGCGGCGATCGCGGTGCCGGGCGAGACATTGCCGGCAGGGACGCCGATGCTCACGGCGGCATACACGCCGGATGCGGCGAGTTCCTCGGTGTACAGTCCTTCCTCGGGAACATCGCAAGCGGTGACTGTGAACCTGCAGACGACGGTCGCTGTCAACCAGGCTGTTGCAGGGGCGGCGGTGACTGACCAGTTGCTCGGGTTGAACATGGCGGCTTGGTACGACAATGTGGGCAACGCGAGCTCAGTCATCGATTCTTTCGGACAGGCCGGCATCAAGGCCATCCGCTGGCCGGGCGGCTCCTGGTCTGATGACTATCACTGGGGATACAACAATGGAAGCGCACTCGTGGCGCCGTATATGTGCCAGACGACGCCCCCTGTGACGGGTGGATGGGCTGGCTACAGCACCTTTGCCCAATTCGTGCCTGCGATTCCGTTGGCGGGCCCCTATGACCTGGCCCTGACCGCAAATTACGGCACAAATGAAGCCTGCACAGACGGCGGCGATCCACAGGAAGCGGCAGCGTGGGTGAACGCGGCGATCGGCGACGGAATTACCGTAAGCCATATGACAGTCGGCAACGAGGAGTACGGGAGCTGGGAGACCGACATGCACGCCAAGCAACACGACCCGGCAACCTATGCCGCAACAGTGGTGGGGGCAAGCGGCTACTACACGCTCATCAAGGCCCAGAGCCCGAACACGCTTGTGGGAGTTGTTGTGGATGCAAATGCAAGCAATGGTTGCTGCGCACAGGGCTGGGACACAACAGTTCTCTCCAATGCCAAGGGATATTACGACTTTGTCGAGTTCCACTATTACCCGCAGAATCCGGGACAGGAGAACGACACGTATCTCGTCCAACAGGCGGCGCGGGACTTCACGACAGACGTCGAGACGCTGAAGTCGGAACTGACGTCGGCTGGCGAACCGAATACGCCAATTTATGTGGGCGAAATGGGCTCTGTCTCGAGCAACCCGGGCAAGCAAAGTATGTCGATCACTCAGGGGCTCTTTGCGGGCCAAATGCTCGGCGAGATGATGAACGACGGCGTGGTGCGCGCGACCTGGTGGATCGGGTTTGGTAACTGCAACGGAACCGCCGGCAACGATAGCTCGTCGCTTTACGGTTGGCAGAACTTCGGTGCGTACAACGTATTTGCAGACGGACCGACGGACACGGACTGTGCGGGAGCTGGACCGATTGGGACGATGTCGCCAACGGCGCGTGCCTTCCAACTGTTCAGCAACGTTGCGGTGAATGGCGAGAATGCCCTTACGGCGACCGTGGCCGGCGAGACATCTGATGTGGTGGCCTATGCGGCGACACACAGCGGCGGAACGGCGCTCGTGGTATTTAACCGAAACGAGGCGACGCCGGAGCCGGTAACGATCTCGCTCTCGGGGACGAACTCTTCAAATGGCGTAACTGTCATCACCTACAGCAAGGCGATCTACGACCAGTCGCAGAACAATGTGTGGGCAGCGCCGACGACGGCCACCATGGGCGCGCAGAGCCTTCCAATCACGCTTACGCTCGCCCCGTGGAGCATGAACGTGGTCGTGCTGCAATAGCTCATTGCATCGAGCGGCTTGGAGCGGCCGAATCCAGAACCGTCTCCGAGCGCTAACTTCGTTTGACGATCCGCTCTTCAAGGACCACGCGGACCGACTGCCCAACCGTCTTCTCTATCGCGCGAAGCAGTTCCCCCTTGATTGGAAGCTTGTGGCGTCCATCCCCAAGGGCCATGAAAGAGCTTCGGAAGGGGACGCCGTCGACCTTGCCTCGCACCTTGACCAGACCGCGCGTTCCGAAAAACGCGGCTGACCGCGGCCACACCACAAACGTCCAGCCGCCCGGTTTGTCGCTCTTCTCAATCCGGGCGGTGAAGGACTGGTTGAGCGCAGTCGCAGCCGGTTTGGGAGGTTCCGCCGTCATTTTTTCTGGCTCGCGGGGGGAATAATGTTGTTCATCCGCAGGTAGACGGCCATCTGGCCGTAGTGGTCCATCATGTGCGCCATCCCAAAGGCAGCCATCGTCCCACGGGTGCCAAAGCCGTCCTTGAGAGAGACATTGGCTGAGGTCAACGCCCCAACGTCTTTATGCGCCTGGGCCAAAGATTCCTTCAGCGCTTTGATAATGTCGGCCTTTGTGGTGAGTTTCTCAATCTCGTCCTGCTTTGCCTTCGTTGCGGCCTCCGTAAAGTCCGTCCCGCCAAAGAAGAAGTAGTTCGATTCGGCAACGTGCTTCACTTGCTGGCCAAAGGTGCGAACTCCATCGAAGTTGCCCGAGCCCGCCGGCGGTGCAAAGTTGAACTTGTCTTCCGGCATTGCCTCTGCAGCTGAGACAAACTCGCCTTCAATCACGCCGAGGAGCTTCCCGTAATCCTCGGCGGGCGGAATATGGACGGCGGCGGGCTTGGCCGCAGCGGTCGGCTTGGCGGCGGGTTTGGCGGGGGCAGCGGCCTGCGAAAATGCGAAAGCGGACGACGCGGCCAGCAGGGTACAAGCAAGCAGCCGGGTGGCGATGGGTCCGCGGGAAACTGTTATCTGCATGGAAAGACTCCTCTAGCGGTCATAGCCGCGTGAGGGCAATGTACCAGATCAGGGTGAAATCTTGACAGCACAGTGTGACGAAATCGCCGTTCAATGTTGTGGACCCGCCGCCGAAGCCGAATTCCTCGTACAATCTGTAAAAAGGAGAAAACCCGCCATCCGCCGAGTGTATATGGACGCCAATGCCACCACCCCTCTGCTTCCGGAGGTGATGGAGGCCATGCGCCCGTATTGGATGGAGCACTTCGGCAATGCATCCTCGATCCACCAGCATGGCCAGCGAGCCCATAGCGCGGTGGATAAGGCGCGCCAGACATTGGCCCAGTTCTTCAACTGCCATGATGCTGAAGTCGTGTTCAACTCCGGAGGCACCGAGGGAGACAACACAGCGATCTTCGGTCTGCTCCATCCGGGAGATCACTTCATCACCACCGCGATCGAGCACTCGGCGATCCTTGAGGCGGCCGGGAAGCTGAAGCACCGTGGAGTCGAGACCACATTTGTGAAACCGCAGAAGAGCGGGCTGATTGACCCCACCGATATTCTGCGTGCCATCCGGCCCCAGACAAGGCTCATCAGCGTGATGCTGGCGAATAACGAGACAGGCGTGCTGCAGCCGGTAGAAGAGATCGGCAAAGTCGCGGCGTCGACAGGCGTCTTCTTCCACATCGACGCGGTGCAGGGCGCGGGCAAGGTCGAATTCGATGTGCGCCGGTTCGGCTGTCACTTGCTCTCAATCAGTGCGCACAAAATGCATGGGCCCAAGGGCATTGGCGCGATGTTTGTGCGCAAGGGAACGCCGGTGGAGTCGTTGCTGGTGGGCGGAAGTCACGAGCGCCGCCGCCGCGCCGGCACTGAGAATGTTCCAGGCATCGTCGGCCTGGCTAGGGCAGCGGAGCTCGCGATGGCCTCGCTCGATAACGGAACGATTCATCGGCTCGCTGGCCTGCGCGACCGGCTTGAAGCAGGAATTCTTGACCTTCCGGGAACCGGCGTGAACGGCGCGGGCGCCGACGGGAAGCCCGTTGCCCGTGCCGCGAACACGTCGAATATCTGGTTCGACAACCTTGAGGGCGAGGCGCTTGTCATCGCGCTCGACATGAAGGGCGTTGCGGTCTCCGGAGGGTCGGCATGCCACTCGGGCGCCACCGAGCCCAGCCACGTGCTCATGGCAATGGGCCTTCACAAAACGCGCGCGCGAGCAAGCTTGCGCTTCAGCCTGCTGAAAACCGCGACCGAGGAAGATGTGGATTACGTGCTCGAAGTGGTGCCGCAGGCCGTGGAACACGTGCGGTCGGTTTCGCCTGTCGTGACAGGGACGCTGGGATAGACGGGACCAGACGAGCGAGGCGGAAAACTTGTGCGGGGCGCGATGGATCGACGATTCGCCGCGCCCGATGGCACATTCAAGCATCTGAATGAAAGCAGCGCGCAGCCGTGTGGGCCTGCGCGGCGGGAGAGTATGAGCGAAGCCACAACCATCGCCGTAGCCATGTCCGGAGGAGTCGACTCCTCCGCGGTGGCGGCTGTCCTCGTGCATGAAGGGCACCCGGTCGTTGGGCTCACGCTGCAGCTCTGGGATCAGATGCGGCTTGCAGGCAAGCACGGCATTCCCGACGCGCCGAAGGCGGGCCGTTGCTGCTCGCTCGACGACGTCTATGACGCGCGCCGTGTGGCCGAGCACCTGGGCATCCCCTACTACGTGGTCAATCAGGAGGAGCGGTTCGAGCGCGATGTGGTGCGGCCCTTCGTCGACGAATACCTTGCCGGCCGCACGCCGATTCCCTGCTCGCTCTGCAACGACCACCTGAAGTTCGACCAACTGCTGACCACGGCGCGATCGATTGGCGCGGAGCGCATTGCTACCGGGCACTACGCAGTGAACGAGTGGGACGCCCAGCGCGGCCGTTGGATTCTCAAGCGGCCGGCGGACCGGGCAAAGGACCAGACTTATTTCCTCTTCGGACTCACGCAGCAGCAGCTTTCCCGGACCATGTTTCCGCTGGGCCGCCTCACCAAGCCGGAGGTACGGGAGATGGCGCGCGCGCACGGGCTGGCGCTCGCCGAGAAGCCGGATTCACAGGAGATTTGCTTCATTCCCGGCGGCGACTACAAAGCGTTCATTGCTGCTTACCTTGAGGAGCAGGGCGAAGCAGCGCCGCAGACCGCGGGCGAGTTAGTGGCCACAACGGGCGAGGTGCTGGGGCGTCACGATGGGATTTCGAATTTCACAGTCGGCCAGCGGAAAGGCTTGGGCGTGAGCTCGCCAGCGCCGCTCTACGTGATCCAGATTGACCCGGCCAGCCACCGTGTAACTGTCGGCGCGGATGACGAGCTCGCCGTGCGGACCCTGCGCGCGAACCGGATGAACTGGATCTCGATTGCGCGGCTCGATGGGCCGATGCGTGTGCAGGCCAAGATCCGGCATCGTCACGAGCCGGCGTGGGCCACAATCGTACCGGCCGGGCCCGGGGATGATTCAAGCCAGGTGATTGCGACGTTCGACGAGCCGCAGCGAGCTGTCACTCCAGGGCAGGCCGCGGTGTTTTACGACGGCGACGTGGTTGTGGGCGGCGGCTGGATCGATAAAGGCTAAAGGTCAACTCGCAGCTCAGGGTTCACCGTGCTGAGCGCGACGAGGAAAGCGCTATCGGTCAATGGTGAAAGCTCTCCGGGGGGCCGAGATAGCTGGGCAGAAGGTGGTCGTGATAGACCACAATCTTCTCGAGCACGACGCCTGGATCGACGGCCCAGACCTTGAGCGTGGAATAACCGGGAGAGGCAATCGGGAGCGGAATGGAGAGTTTGCGGACGCCGTCACTTACGGCGGTCTCCCAATCGCTCTGTGCACTGTGTTCAAGCGCATCGACGACCGTGCGCGGGCCATCGTCGACTGAGACAGCAAAGCGCAGGCCGCGGCCTGGAACAAAGTTCAATGTCGGCGCGAGGATTGCCTGCAAGGTGAACTTCCCGGAGTCATAGAGATAGATGCGGTACTGTAGGCTCGCGGAAGAAGATAAGTCACTTGCAGCGGTAACTGGGAAGACGGTCATGGCGGAGCGAGTTAGTCCAAATCCTGGTAACTCCTCCCAATGCGTACCTGTATCTGTCGTGCGAGACGAGGTGTCCGCAGCCTCAATCGAAACATATCCATCGCTTTCTACAAACCCCGCAGCATTTTCGCGAGTTACATCGGCCAGTCTAGCAGTGTCTAACTGGATAGTTATAGGCGGCACGCCTTTCTGCGTTACCGTAACGCTGCCATGAGCGGAACCGGCGGGAGCTTTGTCCCAATCCACGTGCACTTCGAGCGTGAGATCCTGTTTGTCGACCGTTCCGGACTGTTGGCTGACGGCGATCCACGGGTCGCTAGTCGCGATTTCGAAGTTGACCGGAGTGAGCCCGCGGTTGAAAAGGGTGAGAGTGCGGACCTGTTGGGCGACCGAATCAAACAGTCCGAGCGAGGGGCGGAAGCCGAATCCGTTCTCCGTAGCGATGCCAATGCGCGCAACTTCGGCCGGTTGCACTTCAGTGACCGCAGGCATTGCGTTCAGCGGAGGCTCGTTCCAGAACGTATAGCCAATATGGGTCTGATCCATCATGTGATTCCACCGGCCGTCGAGCAGCTTGTGGTTGTACTCGTCGCTGAGCGCGGCGTCTTTGGCGAAGAGGCGTCGCACCGCGTCCGCATATCCATTGGCGCTGACGCGGCCCTGGCGCGCGTAGAGCGCGTTGCGCCCCGCCGCAATGTACATATCCGTGAGATTGGCGCAGGCATCGACTGGGTATTGGACCAGTTCAAAAAATGAGGCGCGTTCATCCTCGCGGCAGCTCGGTGGCGAGTTTATCGACGCTGGCCGCGAGTGCGTTCCACTCCTGCCCGACGCGGGCGGCCTCGTCATAGTTGGTCAGGCTGAACGTGGACGCATCGATCAGCTCAGGCTTGCGGCGAGCGTTGAACCGCGTGTACTCCTCGACGGCGGCTGCAATCTCCGCCGCATGTTCCGGAGCGAACTCGCGCGCGGCCCACAGACGCGTGAATTCATCGAGATTGCTCTGGTTAAAGCGCTCGGGCGTCCGCGCCATGGTGAGGAAGAACTCGATGGGGAACTCCATCGGCTTCAGGTCGCCCACGTTCACCACCCAGATGCGGTCGGCGCCGTAGTGCAGGGCAAGGTTCATCTGCTCCCATATCTTCGGAATGTAATTCGTGTTGAGCCACTTATAGGAGCGCGGCCCGCCGACATAGTCGAAATGGTAATAAATACCTGCCCCGCCGGAGCGATTGCGTTCTTCCGGAGTAGGCAGGCGGCGTAAGTTGCCCCAGTTATCGTCGGACCAAAGGAGGGTGACATCGTCGGGCACACGCATGCCGTTCTCGTAGTAAGTTTGGACCTCCTTATATAGAGCCCAAACCTGCGGCACCTTTTCGAGGTCGGGATTGACGGTCTCTTTAAGGACCTGGCGCTGGTTGGCGACGATCTCCTCGAGCAGCTCAGTGTTGGCCGTGGCGGACATGGGGGTATCGTTCACGCCACGCATCCCCAGCGTAACAATCTGCTCGTAGCTCTTGTCGCGCTCCATGCCCGCGCGCCAGTACTCGTCAATCTTCGCCTGGTTGGTCGCATAGTTCCATGGGCCGTCGGCCCGCTTCCACTCCTTTTCCGCGCGCATCATCGGCTCTTCGTGCGAGGTGCTCATCACGATTCCGTACTCGTCTGCGAGCCTGGCGTTGAGCGGATCGTCGGCCGCGAAGGCGCTGTTCCACATGGCCGGCCAAAGGAGGTTGGCCCTCAGCCGGAGAAGAAGCTCGAAGACATGGACGTAGAACCTCGAGTTATACCCGCCGTACTTCTCATTTACCCAGCCAGTGAGCGCGGGAGCTTCGTCGTTGAGGAAGATGCCGCGATACTTCACCGCCGGGGCGGGCTGGATATGCCGACCTGGTTCGACGAACAGCGCATCATGATGGGGAAAGCGCACGTCGGCCCACCAGTACCAGGGCGAAACGCCAATCTGTTCGGAAAGATCGTAGATCGCAAAGATCGTTCCGCGCTTGTCGCTGCCGGCGATAACCAGGGCGCGGCGCACGCCAGGCATTGGGCGATCGACGATGACCGTGACAGCCGATTCCCATTTTCCGGCGATGTCGCTTACATCGAGCTTGTGATGACGGATCATTTCGTCGATCAGCGCGCTCTTGCCAATGGTGCCGATGATGACGGCAAACGGGCCGGCAAGGTCAGAGGAGTGTTGGGAGGGAGCGTGTTTCAGCGCGGGCTGTTGGCCGGTGACACGATCGATGTCGCTGCTCAGGTCATTCGCCGCGCGCACCACGCCCGGCCAGTCGCCGTCGCTCACCAGGAGGGGGACCGCGCCGCGATTTTGAACAAGCGCGAATGACCCGGATGCCGCGCTGCCTGCTGCTGAGCTGAAGGAGACGTAGCTCGGCTGGCCGAGCGCAAGCATGCTCAATGGCGAAATCGAACATGCCACGAAGGCCGAAAGAGCTAAGAGAATCCTGGACCTGGCCAATTCCCCTCCTGGAGCCTGATGCCGGCCCCATGCGCAAACGATCAACTAGAGATGTTAAGGCAACCTGGGCGCTTGCGAACAGCTAGTCCGGGCAAAGCTTTCGAATACGAGTATGTTCCGGAATCCTCCGATCGTGGGCGGACCTTCGGATCGTGTGCGGATCCTGCGCTCGGATCCCGATCATGTAGGGGCCATTCGCCCCAGCGTGCATCAGGCGCCTTTGTTTATACTGGCTCGGCACCGATTTCAGGGGGAATTGACGATGCTCAAGAAAACGTTTGCTGAAGGGGCCATGCTGACGCTGGCAGCCCTGGTTGCTTTCATCCCAGCCGGGGCCCAGACCACACCCAAGGTGCCCGTGGCCAGGCTGACGATTCATACCGATCAACCAGTCTCGAAGGTCAGTCCGACGCTCTATGGGCTGATGACCGAGGAGATCAACTACTCCTACGACGGCGGGCTGTATGCGGAGATGGTGCGCAACCGGACATTCGAGTCGGACTGGTCGGGGATTCCGCACTGGATTTTGCTGGAGAACGGGAGCGCGCAGGCGAAGATCGGCGTGGACAAGGGGACCGGGCCAAGCAAGGCTCTAGAGCGCAGCCTGCGGATCGATGCGTCGAAGGCGGACGCGGAAAACCAGGCGGGCGTGTTGAACGGCGGCTATTGGGGTATGGCGGTGCGGCCGGAGACCTCCTACAAGGGTTCGTTTTATGCCAAGGCGGATTCGGCGGAGATCGGCCCGGTGACCGTAGCACTGGTGAATAACCAGACGGGCAAGGCCGAGGCGAAGACCGAGGTGACGGGCGTGGGGACGGAGTGGAAGCAGTTCGAGTTCACGCTGAAAACGGGCGCGCTGGAGGCCTCAGCGCAGAATCATCTGGAACTGACCGTGGGGCATACGGGAACGCTTTGGCTGAGCCTGGTGTCGTTGTTTCCGCCGACTTATCACGACCGGCCCAATGGGTTCCGCGTCGATCTGATGGAGAAACTGGCGGCGATGCATCCGCGGTTCCTGCGGTTCCCTGGAGGCAACTACCTTGAAGGCGACCACATTGCGGAGCGGTTTGACTGGAAGAAGACTATCGGTCCGCTGGTGGACAGGCCGACGCATCGCAGCCCGTGGGATTATCGCTCGACGGACGGGATGGGGCTGCTGGAGTTTCTGGGGTGGTGCGAGGACCTGAAGATGAATCCGCTGCTGGCGGTGTATGCGGGTTACTCGCTGGCGCAGGAGCATGTGAACCCGGGCGCGGATCTGGAGCCCTATGTGCAGGACGCGCTCGACGAGATTGAGTACGTAACGGGCGGGCCGGATACGAAGTGGGGCGCGGTGCGCGTGAAGGATGGGCATCCAGCGCCGTTCAAGCTGACGTATGTGGAGATTGGGAACGAGGACTAGTTTGACCATTCGGGCAGCTACGAAGGGCGGTATGCGCAGTTTTACAAGGCGATCAAGGCGAAGTATCCGGAGTTGCAGCTGATTGCGACGACGCCGGTGAAGAGCGTGCGGCCGGACGTGATGGACGACCACTACTATGTGCGGGCGCAGGAGTTTTTCAAGGACCAGACGCACTACGACAAGGCCGACCGGAACGGGGCCGAAGATCTTTGTGGGCGAGTGGGCAACGCGGGAAGGCGCGCCGACACCGAACTTTGGCGCGGCGCTGGGCGATGCGGCATGGATGACGGGGCTCGAGCGAAACAGCGACCTGATCGTGATGGCCTCATATGCGCCGCTGCTGACGAATGTGAATCCGGGCGGGCTGCAGTGGGACACGGACCTGATCGGCTATGACGCGATGCGGAGCTACGGGTCGCCGAGCTACTACGCGCAGGTGATGTTCGCGAGCTACCTGGGCAGCGAGACGCCGGCGACGAAACTGGAGGGCGCTGGGCTCGACGGCGCAGGCCAGATAGCGCGATAGTTCTTCTACAGCGTGACGCGGGATGCGGCGAAGAAGAAGCTCTATGTGAAGCTGGTGAACGCGTCAACGACTGCGCAGGCGCTGGAGATTGACTGCCCGGGGCAAAGCTGGCTGCCGATGGCAAGCTGGTGACGCTGCATGCACACAGCACACAGGCGACCAACACCATCGAGCATCCGACACAGGTGGTTCCAGTGGAGAGCGCCTGCATGGTGTGGGCGAGATGATGGAGCACACGCTGCCCGGGCTGTCGATTGAGGTGCTGGTGCTGGACGAGAAGTAAGGACACGATCGGAAGGGCTGTCAATCGTTGAATGCGGGCTTCCGGGTTCCTGAGCGATGATGCGTGTCAGCGCTGCACGGCCCAGGCAAGGCCGTCCGGGCCGCCGCCAGCGTCGATCTTGCCGACGATTTCCAGAGTCTTCAGGTCGATGACGGCGACATAGCCCGCTCCGCCGGTTGCCTCGTAGGCGCGTGCGCCATCGGGCTGCATCTGGATGCCGCCTCCATCGCCGCCGGTGCCGAGCCGCTTGATCACTCGATGGGTCGCGGTGTCGACAATTACCACCTCAGGACCGGCGGAGATGAGCGCGAGCTTGCCGTCGGGAGTGAACTTGAGGCGGTTCGCCCCGCGGGCGTTGATGTCCAGTGTGGCCGTTACTTTCTTCGAAGCCAGATCGATCATGGAGACGGTTCCGTCCTGCGCGTTGGCAACCCAGCCTTCCTTGAGGTCGGGAGAGATGTCGAAGCCTTCAGAGCCACGGCCGACAGGGATGACGGTGAGCTGCCAGTTGGGGCCGGGCGGGGGTGGCGGAGAGCCTGGCCGCGGACCGCTCGTGTTAGCGCCAGGCGACGTCATTCCCGGCGGCGGGCCCATGGGGCGCGCGAGGAACCTGTTCCATCAGGGTGACAGTGGCGGCGTTCACATTTGTCGTGGCGATTCGTTTGCCGTCGGGGAAGACGAAGAGCATGTGGGTGCGGTCCTGGCCCGTGCCCATGATCCAGTCAATGGTTGCCGTGGCGGGGTCGTAGCTGCCAATGGCCTTCGCGGCTTCAGCGGTGAAGAAGACCTTGCCGAGGGCGAATTGAAGGCCGTGGGGGCCGCGGAGCGCGCCAAGATCGATGAAGCGAACCTGGCTTTGGTTGATCAGATCGATGACGCAGAGCGAGTGAAATGCGCCGAATCCGTAGTTGGAGACATAGGCGGTCTTGCCGTCGGCAGAGGCGACAACCTCGTGCGGATCGTCGCCGACCGGGATGCGGGCGACGACGTGGAGATCAGTGGGATCGACGATGGCCAGGGTGTGGTCCTGCTTGGAGAGGACGAGGAGCGACGCCTTCGGCGTGGGCTCGGCGGCGGCGACGGATAGAACGAGTGAAGCCAAAAGGGCAAGGGCGCAGGCGAGACGGCGCATAGAGCAGAGCCTCGGGGAAAAGGAGCGGGATGGGGCTAAAGCACGGCTCGGACTGCGGATCGGATTCCTCAAGCAGAACCGGATGGAGGCTGCGGCGCAGGATGTGCCGGGGGCTGGGAGGCGCGCTGCGGCGGCTGGGAGGCGCCGAGTGTTTCCACAATCGCCTTCACGCCGGCCAATAGGCCTGAGAGCTGACGTACCGGCTTGTTCACGGTCTCCGCGACGAAGCCGGCGGCATTGTCGATGGCGTCGAGCGCGCCGGAAACCATGGCATCGACGCGCGACGACTGCGCCTGGACGCGCTGGGCTATATCCGACGCTGAAGCGCCGACTCTTGTGGTGTTTTCCTTGAGCGTCTGCGACATCTCCGCCACGTTCTTTGCGGTCTCTTCCACCTTGGGAGTGATGCGCATGACAAAATCGCGGGTGTGATCGATGACGGGCATAGCGGAGGAGCGCAGATCGTCGACTTGTTCTGTAAGCGACTTGATCCCCTTGCGCACTCCGAAAAACATTGCCGAGAGCATTATGGTCTGAAAGACGATACAGCCCATTGTTACCGCAATGAGAATCAGATCGATGGTGTCATGGTCCAGTTTTGGCATCGGATTGGTCTCGCTTTGATGCACTGCGAAGCTGGAAACATCGTACTAGAGCAGTTCCAGGGTAAGAGTGACATTTCTTGCATTCTGGAAGGTCGCCGCTTCTTGAGTCGCGACGGGGCAGGGATGAACCACCCTGTTACTGCATGGAGATGTTGGTTGCCAGCGACGGGTTTCAGCCCGGAGCATTGGCAGCCCCGCCGAGAGGGTGCGGCGGGCATGCTCCGGTCCGAATCAACCCGGCAACATGAGGCCGCACCGCAACCCCGGCGGACAAAGAGAGGATAAGTTACAAAGGCTCGTTGGTGGTGGCCGTGGTGGAGTTATAGGCCTCGCGGCCGGCGTCCACAGCAGCGCCCACACGGGTGGTCTGCTCAGCGACGAGGTTCTTTCCCCGCTCGACGAACTCTTCCCATTGGGCCCGCCCACGATCGATAACGTCGCGGCTGCGGTCGACATACTGGCCAACCTGTTCCTTGCTCTTGTCGACCATGGTTGAAACCTGGTCGCGGCCCTTGTCGATGAGCACGGATGCCTGCTCCGCAGCCTGCTGGGCCTTGGTTCGAACGAATTCAGTTCCCTGCTTTGCGCCAGTGACAATGTCCTCACGCGTTTCGCGACCGCTCTTGGGGGCATAGAGAATGCCGACAACCGCGCCCACGCCCAACCCGGCGAGAAACCATGCGAGGTGATGAAGCTTGCTATCTTCAGCCATAACGACTTTCTCCTTTTTCGCTTAGCGCGAAGAACACTTGAGGTACAAGATCGTTCATACGCAGCCGTTGAAGCTTAGGTTCGGCTGCCGTTTTTCCATGAGCCCCCGGGAGTTCCTGGAGCTCTTGAAGCCGCGGCGATTTGCCGCTGCCTCTCTCAACGTTGGACGCAAGCCGGTTGCGCCGCGTTGCAACTGATTATCAGGCAGCCCGACAAAGGTCGCCTGTTCAAAACAATACAGGAAATGGGCCGACGGCGGAATGAAGGCTTAAGAGTAGGCCGATTTCGGGAACGAGGATCTGGCTCTGCTGGAGGCCAAGAGGCAATCCGTTGCGACGGTTGAGGTTGGGTAGATGGGCCGGAAGAGCCGATCGGAAGTCAATGTTCGCGTCCGCATGTCCGTTCAAGTAATTCAGCGAAGTGTAGGCTCGAACGGTTGGCGAGGTGGCTGATCTGCTCGCGGCAACTGAACCCGTCAGCGACGATCACGGTGAGCGGGTCGGCCGCTTCGATGGCGGGCAGCAGGTCCAGGTTGGCGATGGCTTTGGAAACCTCGAATTTGTCTTTCTCAAATCCAAACGGCCCGGCCATGCCGCAGCAGGTTGAATTGATGAGCTCCACCTGAGCGCCGGCCTTGCGCAGCAGCGCGAGTTCCTGGGCGGGCCCGCCAAATACGGCCTTGTGATGGCAGTGGCCGTGGAGCAGAAGCCGCGCGCCGCTCAGGCGGCCGACTACCCAGTCGGGTGCGTGGGTGGAAAGCCAGTCGGCGAGCAGCCAGACCTGCGAGCTCAATCTTTTGCGCGCGATCATCGTTCGGGAAGAACTCGAGCATCTCGTTGCGGAAGACGCTGGCGCAGCTTGGCTCGAGAAAGATGAAGGGAAGGCCGGCGTCGATCTGCGGCGCGACACGGTCGAGGACGTTGACCAGGTAACTCTTTGCTGAATCAAGCAGGCCGAAGTCGTAGAGCGGGCGTCCGCAGCAGATATGCCCATGAGGGACGATGACTTGGAAGCCGGCCTGGGTGAGGACCGACTCTGCCGCAGCAAGCGTTTGCGGGTGGTAATAGTTGTTCCAGGTGTCTGCCCACAGAACCACTTTCTCCTGGTCTTGATCCGGAGCTTTGCCTGGGCCAGCCGGGCGGGATTGGAGTTTCTGCCGAGATTGCAGAAATGACGTATCGGCGAGGCGGGGCAGCGGGCGTTTCTGCGCCACGCCGAGGATGTGTTTTACGAGTGGACTGGTGAGTGAACCGCCAAGCACCGCGTTGCTGAGGGCGGGCGTGAGGGCGCCGATGCGGGCGAGCTTGTCAGCGTAGCCGAAGACATAATGATGGAGCGGATGGAGACGGCCCTTGTACTTCTGGGCGAGGAACTCGGCTTTGTAGGTGGCCATGTCCACCGAGACCGGGCACTCGGTCTTGCAGGCTTTGCAACTGAGGCAAAGGTCGAGGGCCTGGTGAACAGCTTGGCTCTGGAAGCCTTCGGAGCGCAGCGCTCCGGCGAGCATCTCCCACAAAAGGCGGGCGCGGCCGCGGGTGGAGTGCTGCTCGTCGCGGGTGGCGCGATAGCTGGGGCACATGACGCCACCTTCGGACTGGAGACATGCGCCGACGCCGACGCAGCGCGCGGTGGCGCGCTCCAGCGAGCCCTCGTCGCCGAGCAGAACGAAGTGGGTCTCAAGCTCGGAGTGTTGGTGAGGGCGCTGTCCGGGCTCGACTGGGCCATGGCGGAGATTTTGGACTGGGTCGTAAACACGGGCCGCATCGACGAGCTTGCCGGGGTTCATGCGGTTGTCGGGATCCCAGATGGACTTGAACTCGCGGAAAGCTTCGACGAGCTCGGGGCCGAACATCTTGGGCAGCAGCGCGGCGCGGGCCTGGCCATCGCCATGCTCACCGGAGAGTGAACCGCCGAGTGAAAGGACGAGGTCGGCGGCGCGATCGAGAAACTCGCGGAACTTGCGCAGGCCTTCTATCGGAGTGGAAGTCGAAGTTGATGCGGAGATGAGCGCAGCCCTGGCCGTAGTGGCCGTAAAGCGGGCTGTAGTATCCGTATTCGGCCATGAGAGCGGTGAGCCCGCGAAGATAGGCGCCAAGCTTCTCGGGCGGAACGCCGGCGTCGTCCCAACCCTCATGGCGCTCGGGCTCGCCGGGAACGAAGACGGTTGCGCCGAGACTGGACTCGCGCACGCGCCAGACGCGGGCGGCGTCGGCGTCGTCATAGGTGCGGGAACGAGGAGATTCGAACCACGATTTGGAGGCCGTGATAAGAGCATCGGTACGGGATTGGGCTTCCTCGGCGGTCCAGCCGCCCATCTCGACGAGAAGGAAGCCCTCGCCAGGCGGCAGAAGAGCTACGTCGGCGACGGCGAGCTGCTTGCGCAGCATGAAGCTGACCATGGTGCCGTCGAAGCCTTCGAGACCGATGGGGCCAAACTCGAGCACTCGCGGAACGACGTCGGCAGGCTGGAAGGGGTCGTCGAAGGCGAGCACAGTGAGGATGCGGAAGGGCGGCGAGTCAGTGAGGTTAAGAGTGGCGGAGAGGATAGTGGCGCATGTTCCCTCTGAGCCGACCAGGGCGCGCGCGACGTTGAAGCCGCTCTCCGGCAGAAGCTCGTCGAGGTTGTAGCCGGAGACGCGGCGAGGGATGCGAGGGAAGCGCTGGCGGATGCGGTCGGCGTGCCGATCGCGCAGAGCCTTCAGGCGCGAGTAGATTTCGCCAATCCGGCCGCCTTGCGCGATGAACGAGTTGAGCTGGTCTTCGCTGGTGCGGCCGACAGTCATGCGCGTTCCATCGTAGAGGAGGAGATTGAGCGACTCGACGTTGTCGACGACCTTGCCCGCCATCAGCCCGTGAACGCCGCAACTGTTGTTGCCGATCATGCCGCCGAGCGTGCAGCGGCTGTGCGTGGCGGGATCGGGGCCGTAGGTCAGGTGGTGTTGCTCGGCTGCTTCGCGCAGCCGATCGAGCACGATGCCGGGTTCCACAACTGCGAGGCGGGCGGCCGGATCGAGGGAGGCGAGGTGGTTCATGTGCCGCGAGAAGTCGAAGACGACAGCGACGTTGGCGGTTTGGCCGGCCACGCTGGTGCCGGCTCCGCGGGGAAGAATGGCTGCGCCGACAGCGCGGCAAGCGGCCACAGCGGCCTCGACGTCAGCGGCGTCGCTGGGCAGCACGACTCCCACGGGAAGCTGGCGGTAGTTGGAGGCATCTGCCGCGTAGAGGGCGCGCGAGGCGAGATCGAAGCGGACCTCGCCGCGCAGCGTGGCTTTGAGCCGCGCCTCAAGCTCGCGATGGGCAGCGAAACGCTCATGATCGAGCGGAGGCTGGCGGAGGAGTTCTGCGATCTGGTTGGAGGTCACGGGCATGGTTGGGCCGATACAAACCGTGATACGGAGTGAAAAGACAGATTACTGCAAATGCGGAGATGGGACACTCAACGGCGGCACAGCCCCACTGGTCAGCTCTTTCGCCAGTAGCCCTGACATCACAGCGTGGCCCTGAGGGGTCAGGTGCCCGTCCACCGGAAAGTAGTACCGCTCGGGGTTGCGTATATTCCGAAACTCCGGCAGCGTGTCGATGTACGTCCCGCCGTGCCCTTCGATGATGGGTCGCAATTTGTGGTCTAGTTCGTAGGGATCGACTCCGGTTGGCCAATTTCCCATGGAGACTACTGTCGTTTGAGGCCGGTTCGGCACGTAGGCCGCCACAAACAGAACCCCAGAGTCGCGGGCCTGCTTCTCAATTGTAGCGGCGTCGCTGTCGACTTGCTTCATACGCTCCATCCAGAGGGCGCCAAGGGGATCCCTCAGATAGCCCGAGTCGCTTTCGTCTGCCGCCAGCGTGGCCTTCACAAAAAGGGTCGGGCTCTGGTACAGAAAATGTCGCAACATGAGCGACGTCCTGCTGCGCCCCCAAAAATCGGCCATCGCGGCCCTTCCCGACTCGGTCGCCAGAATGTTCTTCACTCGCAGCCAGACGCGCTCGGCCAGGCTCTTCGTTTTCCATTGTCCAACTTCTTCCGACCTCGGCAACACCAGCGAGGCTCGCTCTACGTCCGCTGGTGTAAGAATCCACAAAACCAGGTCCGGCTTTGCCGCAAGAACGTCCTTGAATCGCAGCGTGACACTGTGCGTGAATCCCCACTCCATGCTCTCGTTATAGAGCTCAACTCTGCGCCCCGTTTCCTCTGAGAGTGCCTTTGGCAGCAGCGCTGCAAAGGATTCCCTCTGCTGCACCATCGCCCCCATGGGCATTGACGAACCCGTCATTACAATCCGATACGTTCCCGCAGGCTTGGGACCGCATTCCATTCCCGCGCGGTGTCCGCAGCCATTGAACCTAAACTCAATCTTCGGGGACTCTGCGACCTTTTCGTAGCAGACCGAGTTGGGAATTCCCCGCGCGCCGGTCGTGGCATCGTTCAAGACCATGCACTGGGCAAGCCCCGTCTGCGATTGGCTGAATACCGATCGCGCAACCAATTCGACGCCGCCCCCCAGCAGGATTAACGTGCCGAGAAACGCGCAGGGAAGCAGAATCCAATCTCGTCGCTTCAACCTCTCAGTTGCCGCCCTCGCCGCCCTTTTTGGCTCATCGCCGATCATTCAACCGTCCTTCCAAGGTATCTCGACTCGCCGTCCGCAGGTCCTCCCCGTGCAGGCTACCCATTTCCGCAACAAACCGGGATATCGGGCCAAGAGCTCCCCCGCCCCAGGCGAACGGTGTGCGCACCTAGCGCGTCGGCCACTCATCCACCACGATCCCCAGGTCGTTGAGCTGCTGGATGACGGCTTCGACGTTGCGGCGAAGCCTGGGCCGATCGCCTTTGCCGGCAGTAGGCGACTCGGCAACTGCGACAACCCGGCCATAGTGCCATGTGCCGGCAGGAAGAGCGATAAGAGCATCAGGCAGATCGGCCGGGCGAATCTGAAGCTGCTGGCGGCGCGCGCCTTCGGGGCGGAGCATCGATCCTTGTCCGACGGCGCTGGTGTTGGCGTCGGGAAGCGTGATGCGGAGATTGATGGAGTCAACGTCGACCGAGAGGAATGGATTGCGCCATGCGCCGGGCTCGTGGACGTCGATATACATGCTCTTGGTGGGCAGCGGAATCTGTGCGAGTTGGGCGCGCTGGCCTTCGATCTTGCTTTCAGAGGCCTTTGCCGCGGCGGCGGCCCTTTCTTCGGCGGTCACCGCGGTTTTGGCGGCACCCACAACCGCCTGCTCTTCCTTGTGACAGGCTGCAAGTGCGATAAAGAGCAGAAAAGCCAGGCTCAGGAGTCCGCGCAGACGGGGATTGTTTCTCACCAAACAAGGATATCAAGCGGACAAGTGCCGGGGGTTGGCGGGCTACTTGCCAATCTGGCCGCGGGCGACGGCATCGAGCACGCCGTTGAGGAAGTTGATGGACTCCGGAGCGGAGTAGCGGCGGCCGATCTCAAGGGCCTCGTTGATGACGATGGGAAATGGAGTGCCTTTGAAGGCGAGCATTTCGGCGATGGCCATGCGAAGCAGGTTGCGGTCGACAGCGGGCATGCGCTCAAGGCGCCAATGCTTGGAGTGTTGCGCGATGAGCTCGTCGATCTCCGGCTGGCGGGCGACGGCAGCGCGGAACAGATCTTCGGCAAATCCGCGGATCTCGGGTTCGACGGCGTCGACGCTCACCCAAAAGGTGGCGCGGACCTGGTCTGGGTTCTGCTTGCCGATGTCGGCCTGAAAGAGCATCTGCATGGCGAGTTCGCGGGACTTGCGGCGACCCGAGCTGTGTTGCCTGGCTGGACTCAAGCTGCGCCACCTTGCCGCCTTGCCGTCGCGTATAGACCGCTTCAGGCTAACCATTTCGATGGCAGCGGCGGCAGCTTCAAAGCCCTTGTTTCCGGCCTTGATGCCGGCGCGATTGAGGGCCTGCTCGAGGGTTTCGCAGGTGAGTACGCCGAAGCTGTGGGGAATGCCGGTCTCCTGCTGCGACTGGCCGATGCCCCGCGCGACTTCGTTGTAGATGGCTTCGTAGTGAGCAGTTTCGCCGCGCAGCAGGCAGCCGAGCGTGATGATGGCGTCCACCTGGCCAAGATTGGCAAGGGTCCGTGCGGCGTCTGGAACCTCCCACGCGCCGGGAACGCGAACGATCTGGATATCGCCGCGAAGAGCGCCGCTGCGGAGGAGTGCGTCGAGTGCGCCTTCAAGCAGGCGGTCGGTGATGACAGCGTTCCAGCGCGCGGCAACAATGGCGAACTTCATGCCCGCGGCGGAAAGATCGCCTTCGAGGGCGACCGGCTTTCCTTTCAATGGATCGGTCCAGGCCCAGAAGCTGAAGGTGAGCCCGGGTTCGGGCTCGACCGTGAAGATGCGAGACTTCCAGTGAGTCTCGGTGATGGGGCTCAGGCGCGCGGCTTCCTTGTCGTTGCCTTCAGAGCGGAGCCAGGCAGCCGCAGCCTGATGAACTGCGTCGAGAGAAGTGACTTCGACAAGGACGTCCGCGGTCGATGGAAACTGGCCGTCTACGAATTCAAGGTTTCCCAGCGGAGCCAGGAACGAAGCTCCACGGCTCTTCTCTTCATTCCATCCTGCGCCTGCGGCGAATCCGAGCGCCGAGAAAAAACTGAAGAGCCGGAGCCAGGCATCATGGCTTTTTGTGGTGCGAAGAAACGAGATTCCCTTGATCATGCGTAGGACCTGTTCTGGATGATTCTAACTTGCGAGCGCGGGCTGACCCGCGTAGCCGCATTCGGCACGAGGACAATGAAAGGGCCGGCACGGAGCCGGCCTCTTTTTTCGAAAGATCAAAGCCGCACGCTGACTAGGTGGTCGGCCGCGGCTTGATCACAATGACTGTTGTGGGAACGATGGATGAACTCCCCGTGTAGGTGCACCCGAGGTCGGTTCCGCCCTCGCTGACCGGTATGCATGAGGGAAGGTTTGGCGCCAGCTGCTGGGTGTCAGTGAGGGTGGGTACGCTGATGTAATGAATCAGATTGTCGCCGGCAGTAGCAACAAAGAAGAGCTGATCGTCAGGAGTGAATGCGCCGGTGACCGGAGCGGTGATGTTTTCGTTGCCATGAAGCGTTATATAGCCGGCCTTGCCCACTCCCGAAGCGGACGGAATGTAATACGGCAGTGAAGCGCCCGTGGTTGAGCCGCTATAGGTGATGAAGGCAAGGTTCGAAGCCGGAGACACAACCACCTGGTTGACCGCGCTGGCGACAACATCGTTGATGGCGACGGTTCCGTTGAGCTTCCCATTTGTAAAAAGCGGAGTAAGCGTGTTGGTGCCTGCGCCGGGGCATTGCGCATTCGCTCCGGCGGGCACTGAGACGCCAATGTCGGCGAGGTTGATCTGAGCGCCGCTCAGCGATGCTCCAAGGACGTGCTTTCCATCCGTTGTCGCAGCCAGTACATCACTCTGTACTGCGACCGAGTCGGCCTGGGGATAAAACTGAAGCGCGCCGCCAACCGTCCCGGAGGGGCACCAGGTATGGGATACGGTTGGCGTTCCGCGCAGATAGGCGCCAACGCTGGGAATCGTGATTGCCGGGGTTTGTCTTGGCGGATAGGACCCCAGATTGATGGCGGGACCAGCCGCTGCAAGATTTCCGGCAACATTCGGCGGCGTGTCGCAGGTGGGTTCCGCTCCCGGCGGCAAAGGGCTCGGCGGGAGCGGGTAGGTGGTCCAGCCCGTGTTCAGGCTGTAGACGTAAAGCGTGTCGGAATGGCCCGTGATGAGCGGAGGGCCGGGACACGCTGCCGGAGTGTTCAGGTTCGCATTATCCGTGATGTAGAGCGTCTTTTCGTCGGGTGTCCAGGTCGCCGCGTTGCCCATCCCGCCGAATGTGCTAATGCCGCCGCCGCCGGCCAGGTACACATAAAAGAGTTGGCGAACCTGGTCGTTGATGAGCAGATAGTCACCAGCGGGGGAAACAGCTAGGACGACGCCGGGAGCGTTCGGGTCCTGCCTGTAGAGCGCGTTTGAGGAGGTGGCGAAGGTCATTAGCTCGTGCGCGGAACCGAAGTAGATGTTGATCCCGGCCTTATCCATGATCATCGAATTGGGAACGTAGGGCAGCAGAATGGGCGTGCCCACCGTACCAGTGATCAGCTCGATTGGTTCGACGTACTGGGACTGGCCCGGGGATCCGAACCAGAGAAGGTCGCTCGCTGTGCCGGGAGTCGTGACGGTGACAGGATTCGAAGAGACCGGAAGCCCGGTGCCATAAAGGCCGATCTGATCTATGGGCGACGGGTTGCAGGTACCTGGCTGGCAGATAGCGTAAATGGAAGCGGTACCCGGAAACGTGGGGAAAATGCCTGAGCCGCTTGCCGAGATGTCGATCGGATCGGTGGACTGTAGTCGAGCGTGAGACCGGTAATCGAATTGCCATTCGTGTCCGTGATGGTGGTGACCAGATTCTGCTGGACGCCCTGGGTGACTGTTCCGGAAGTCGCACCGTTCTCAAGCGTAAGGTTGATTGATGCGGGTGGGCAGACTGAGAAGAAGCCTGCCACGGAGCTGCCGCCCGCGACTGAGGCCGTGACCACGGTTGTTCCAGGTAGCTCTGCGGTGATGACGTTTGTGTCCTGGTTGATTGACGCCTGAGAGGCTGAGCCGAGGGCAAAATTGAGTGTCCCAAGCGAGGCGGAGCAGTTGGCGATTGTGGCTCCGGCAGGGGCGGGACAAACGTAGTTTGCCGGCAAGACTGTTGACGGAGCGCAGAGCAACTGTTGCGTGTTATTGGCTCCCACATAGCAGGCCTGGGCATCGAGTTGTGCCGTCTGGGTCTGCGAAACGCACTGCTGCGCGCTGCCCGACGTTGGCGTAGTCACAAGCGATATCGACGTCACCTGCGGGTGGACGAAGACTTCGACGGGATTCGACGTGATCGATGCGGCGGAAGCCGTGATATAGGCTGCGCCGTAGGGAAGCCCGCCTGTAGTTGGAAGCGGATTGGGAAAGCTGCAGATGGTGTAGTTGGGGATGCCGCCGCCTGAGTTGCGGTTCCACGTTCCGGCGCAGATGCTGCCCAGTGGGCGAGATGTCGACAAGCTGGTTGTTGGTCGTGCCGTAGGTGTAATTGCTTACGCTTGCGTCGGTGCCCTTGCAGGTCTTGGCTGTCGGGGACGAGATTTGGCCGGTCTGGCCGAAGGCAAGAGAAAGGCCGGTAGTCTGGGGCGTGATCGTGATCGAGGCAGGGTCTGTGTCTTTAAGACCGTAGCCCAGGCCGTTGCAATACTTCCCACCGGGGTTGCGCGTGCAGCCGGAGATCGTAAACCCGGCCGGAATGGCCACACCCAACAAACAAACAAGCGTCAAAAACCGCCGCATGAATCCTCCCCGCCCCGCTCGCTCAAACCGCGGAACGGTCTGTCCGTCATCATCAGGAAATCTTCGGTTTTTGGCGATTCTGCAATCGCCGTAGTCAAGTTATTGCTCGCGGCCCGCTGGCTACAGCTCCAGGGACCAAGCCAAAGATAATTCCGCCTCCGCACGCCCTGCGCGTGCCGGCTTCCGGCGGGACTCTTCCACGCAGCCGACAGGCAAAAGTATCGTGAAAGCTCCAATGAAAAGTGTATCAGGACGGGGTGACCGCGATGGAGCGCCCGCTGTCCTGCCGCATGCATCCGTCCAGACCGCCTCGAGCCGAGCCACTGACTGCTGAGTGCTTGAACAATAGACGGGCCGGCAGTGGCTTTGGCGAGCAGGGAGACCGCAGACTTGAAGCAGAGGCAAATGCCGAGTGCGACGGCGACTCCACGCGGCATGGGGGCTGTTACTCGGCCGCCGGCATGTAGCGAGCGAACCACTCAATCGCGCGGACGATGACATCCCGGCGATGGACAGGATCGACGAAGCCGTGGCCCTCGTTGGGATACACAACCAACTGCGTGGGGACATGGAGGTCGCGTAGCGCGTGCCAGAACTCGTAGGACTGCGGCGCAGGGCACTCGCCGTCACGATCGCCGACGACAACCAGGGTGGGCGTGGTCGCCTGCTTGATATAGGTGATGGCGGAGCTCTTTGCGTAGACGGCGGGGTCGTCGTAGACCGACGCGCCGAAGAATGGAATCATCCACTGGTCGATGGAGTTTTCGCCGTAGTAGCTGAGCCAGTCGGAGATGCCGGCGCCGGCGACCGCGGCCCGGAAGCGGTGAGTCTGGGTTACGGCAAACATGGTCATGAAACCGCCGTAGCTCCAGCCCGTCAGGCCTACGCGTTGCTGATTGATCGGATAGCGGGCTTCAGCAGCATCGACACCTGCGAGGATATCGCGCAGAGTCGCCATAGCCGAAGTCTTTAACATTTGCCTGTGTGAATGCCTCGCCCTGGCCGAAGCTGCCGCGCGGGTTGGGCTGAAGAACAAAATAGCCAAGCGCTGAGAACGGTGTTGCGCCCAGGCTGCCCCATCCTCCCCATTGCGAGCCCTCCGCGGCGCTGGGGCCGCCGTGCACGATCACGATGAGCGGATACTTCTTCGCGGGGTTGTAGTCCTTTGGCAGCGTAAGCCAGCCCTGGACGTTGAAGGATCTCGTTCTTCCAGGAAAGGGACTCGGAGGGACCCCAGTTGGGACGAACGCCATCGTTGAAGTGAGAGAGCTGCAGAAGGCCGTCAAGGGACGCGGCAGTGGGCGCGCCGGTTCGCGCGCCAAAGAATTCGGGAGCACGATCAAAGCTGCTCGCGGAAAAAACGAAGAGCGAGTGATCGGCCGTCGCCGACAGGCTGCGGCTGAAGCGGCCGTCGCCCACTGAGGCGGGAATATCGAATACGGGTTCGGCAAAGGAGGACGAGACACTGTCGGCAGTCTTGTCGCCCACGATTTGCATGCGAACCAGCTGGTTGTTGCCTCCCACCAGTTCGCTTACGTAGAGGTGCTCGTTGCCGTCCCATTCAATCCATGCGGGCGATGTGGGCCGCGATGGGGTCAGGTCGTGGGGTGCTCCCCCGGCTGACGACACGATCCAGACATCGCCGCCGGTCGAGCCCTGGTCGCTCATCAGGCCGCCGATAAAGGCGATGGCTTTACCGTCGGGCGACCAGCGGGGAACTGCAATCTGCAGGCCGTGCAGCGGGCCGGCGACGATGGCAGGGGCAAGAATGGCGACGGGATCGGCGCCGAGGGCCTGGGTGTAGAGTTTGGCGACCCACCAGTTGTTTTCGCCGGGCGGCTCGGCGGCGATGTAAGCGAGCGATTTTGAGTCGGGAGCCCAGTCAAACTCGTAGACGTGGAGGTTTGCGGGCGAGACCATCTCCGGGGCCGCGGGCTTCGAGGCATCCACGCGAACATCGGCGATGCGCTGGATTTCAACCCCGTCTGCGCCGATGACTCCTGAGGGAAGTTTCATGGCGGCGAGAGCGCCGGATGGCCGTGTGGCGCCGTCGACAAAGAGAAACGCGATGCGAGAGCCATCGGGCGCGAAGGCCGGCTCTTCAACATAGCCGTTCAGCGTGGTCAGGCGCTGAGCCGTCTTCCCATCCAGGTGCGAAAGGTAGAGATCGAGTTGATCGCCGGGCCGTGCGCAGTCTGAAAGAAAGGCGATGGCATTTGAGTCGGGTGCCCAGGCTAGCTGGCCCTCGCGGCAGTGCTGATCCGGCTTGCTGGCCGCTGTTACACGATCGGTCTTCTTGAGGTCGTCGAAAGGAGCCACCTGGATTTCGCCGCCCGCACGCGTCCCCTCGATCCACGCGAGGTGCTTGCGGTCGGGCGAAACAGCCACCTGGCCCACGCTCCGGGCACGGTTGATGCCGTTCAGAACCTCCTCTATATGGGCGCGGTCGGGGTCCTTTGCCGAAGGGGCCGGCTGCGCAGGAAGGCTGACGGCTTGGGCGAGAAAGACTGCGCCGGCGAAAAGGGCGGCGACGGATGCAGAGGCGCGGGTAGACCTTAGGCAATTTGGCAAAAACATAGAGAGATGCTAACAGCAGGATTCGATGAGGCCCGATTCCGCCTGATGATTAGCGCCTAGCCATACGAGGAGGGAACGTTCCTACTCCCCTGAGCCGCCGCCCCTACCCCCATCACTGATTCGCTCCCCTGGACATCTACGAGAAAGCCGTTTTTTTTGGCAACATTTTTAGGTGATTTCATGCCTCGGCACGCCCCAATCCCGCCCGCCAACACCGATCCGACCCCGGGTGTTCACCGTCCACCCTCCACCGTCCACCGTCCCCTGTCCCCTGTCCACTGTTCACTACGCACTGTGCACTGTTCACCATCCACTGTTGACTGCCCTTTGCGCATAATTTCCCCGTCCCGGCGCACAATCGAACCGTGAAAAGCGAACTCACCCATCACCGCAGCTCCTCTTCCACCGTCGAGAAGGGGCATGAATTCTCGCACACTGAAAACAAAGGGCTTATTCCATATGCCTCCACAACCTACTTCTTTTCAGCATGTTACAGATAGCACTTTTTCGGAAAACGACCCTTTTGCACGAAAATTGGTGCACTTCTTTCATCCCAAGCTGTCGGAAACCGTCGGAAAATCGCGGATCAGACCCTAAAAGAAACATGTCAACCACGCTTGACATCAGTCGAATTACTATGTAAAGTTAAGTTGTCTTTTAGGAAAGGAAACTCTCCATGCTCTTTTCTGGTTGCAATCGCAACTTCAGCCCACTGCAGCGGCGGTCGATGGCAATGTTTGGTGGCCTGATGATTCTGTCCATCGCGCTTCTCGCGTTGGCCCTTGAGTCCGCCGAACACAACTCGGTCTCGAAGTCGCTGGTGATGGTTCTCGATCTGCTGCCGGCAATACCTATCGGGGCGATGATAGCGGTCGTCAGCAGGTACCTCACACAGGAGACAGACGAGTTTATCCGGCTCCTGGTCATGCGTTCTTTGTTGTGGGGGATCGGGACCACCATGATCGCGGACATCGTTCTGGCGGCCGTGTTCATCGATCTGCGGGCGCTGCACCTCGCCGTGGTCTACAACATCGACGTATTCACAATCACGGCGATGATTGCGCTGTCTTTGCAACTGAGGAGGGCGCAGTGAAGAACCGTCTGCGCGTGCTGCGGGCGGAGCGGAACTGGAGCCAGGCCGATCTTGCCGCGCGGCTCGAGGTGTCGCGGCAATCGGTCAACGCGATTGAGACGGGGCGCTTCGATCCAAGCCTGCCGCTGGCGTTCAAGCTGGCCAAGCTGTTTGACGCGCGGATTGAGGAGATATTCGAAGCGGAACCCGCGGGAGGGACGCCGGCGAATTAGGTGACGTTTAAGACAGGGTGCGGAAGAACGATTCCGGAGCCACAAGATGTGTCAGGGCACGACTTTAGTCGTGCCGATAACGCCAATAAACTCAGTGGGGCTTTAGCCCCTGAGGGATGTCTCTCTCAAAACCTCCCACTAATCTCTCATTTCTCCGCAGCCCAAAGAGACGGCTTTCTGGATCGCCAACAGCGTCTCAAGCAGTGGCTTCAGCAGCCTGAGGTCAAGGGCGTTGGCGCCGTCGGACTTGGCGTTGGCGGGGTCGTCGTGGACTTCGAGAAACAGCCCGTCAATGCCCGCGGCAACAGCCGCACGGGCAAGCAGGGGAATGAATTCAGGTTGGCCGCCGCTCACACCATCGGCGGCAGACGGCTGCTGCACCGAATGGGTTGCGTCAAAGACGATGGGGGCGGTGCGGCGCATGATGGCCAGCGAGCGGTAGTCGACCACGAGATTGTTGTAGCCGAAGGATGCGCCTCGCTCGGTGAGGAAGACGCGGCTGTTGCCGGTGGAGCGGACCTTCTCAACCGGGTGGTTCATGTCCCAGGGTGCCACGAATTGGCCCTTCTTGATGTTGACGGCTCGTCCGGTCTTTCCCGCGGCCACTAGCAGGTCGGTCTGGCGGCAGAGGAAGGCGGGAATCTGCAGCACGTCGGCTGCTTCGGCGGCTACTTCGCAGTGTGCGGGCTCGTGGACGTCGGTGAGGATGGGCAAGCCGGTGTCTTTGGCGAGGCGGCCAAGAATGGCCACGCCTTCTTTCAGGCCGGGGCCGCGAAAGCTTTTGACGCTGGTGCGGTTGGCTTTGTCGTAGCTGGCCTTGAAGATGTAAGGGATGCCGAGATCGACTGTGACGCGCTGGATTTGCTCGGCCAAGCGCCGAACATGGGCTTCTGACTCGATGACACAGGGGCCGGCGATGAGGAAAAGCTGGCCCGATCCGACGTGGACCGGGCCGATTTCAAACGAGTTCGTCACGAAGGCGATTTTACCTTGCCGGACGTGTAAGGCCGCCTTCTATACGGCCACGCGATCGGCAGCGTGACTGCGCGACCACTCCCAAAGGGCGCGCTCGAGAGCGTGCAGCGTGGTGTCTCCGGGAAGATTGGATTGGGGCTGGACAATTCCACACTCGGCAAGATGGCGGAAAAATCCCAGATATGTCTCGTAGAAGTCGACGTCGTGCCGCGAGTGACCGAGAGCCTCAAGAGAGCGGTAGTCGAGGACCGCGTAGCGGTCGGGGTGGATGGCGGCCAGAATGGCCGTGGCGATGGGCAGGTCGATGCCGCGCAGGCTGGTGAGCGCGTTGACCGCATCGCGGACCGATGACCCGGGGTTGGCGGCCACCGAAAGCGCCTTACGGATGCTCTCGTTGCTGTTGCCGATCAGATAATGAACGACGCGCTCAGACTTCCAGCGAACAATGGTCTCAAGGTTGGCCAGCGAGTAGTCGCCTTCGCGAATGGCCCCGCCGGCCTCAAAGGCACCAGCCTCAAGCTGGCGCTCCCGTTCGCTGGCTTCCTGCCAGTATTTTTCCGCTAATTGTTGAAGTTCCGCTTCCGAGGGTTGAAGCTCAAAGTAAGCCATGGTGGTCGATCTCCCTTTCACAAAAACCAGCAAAAGATAGGCCCGGCATGAGGCGTTGTCAATATGACTTTGGAAGGCTCTTAGGTGACTTCTGGAAATGCCATTTTTAATGGTAAAATGGCATTATGAATGCCATTGTTGAGATCGACAAGGCGGGGCGGATCGTGATTCCGAAAAAGATGCGGGATGAGCTGGGGCTCAAGGCGGGGACTCGACTGCGGTTGGAGCGCGCGGGTGATCGTCTGGTGATGGAGCCGCCTGCGGAGGAAGCGCGCCTGGAGATGCGGGACGGCCTTCTGGTGCTGGTTGGTGGCGGCAAGCGCACGGTTGAGGATGTAAACCGCGAGATTCAGGAGCAGCGAGAAGGCAGAATGCGGTTTGTCGCCGGACTCCCCGACGAGCCATGAGCGAGCCCGTGAAAGTCTTTCTTGACACGTCTGTATTGATCGCGGCGAATGATAACGATCACGAGAAGCACGCTGAGAGCCGGCCTCTTCTGGCAGCGGCTACTCAGGAAAACTGTGCCTGCGGCGTGCACAGCCTGGCGGAGACGTACGCCAACCTCTCGATTGTGAAGGGGAGCAGGCAACAGAGGCCAGAGACCGCGCTTCGGCTGGTTCAGCAGATTGCGGGCAGAATGACGGTGATTGCGCTCGATCCGGAAGAGTACATAACAGCAATTCGAGATGCAGCAAGACTAAGAATTGCTGGAGGCACAATCTACGATGCGCTGTTGGTGGCGTGTGCACGGAAGGTCGATGCTGGGCGGATTTACACGTGGAACGTGCGGCATTTTCAGTTGGTCGCTCCCGATCTGGCGG
This sequence comes from uncultured Acidobacteriaceae bacterium, assembly GCA_963783065.1. Lineage (GTDB taxonomy): Bacteria > Acidobacteriota > Terriglobia > Terriglobales > Acidobacteriaceae > Telmatobacter. The sequence continues at coordinate 80,398 of CAWAMG010000003.1, forward strand.
AGCGGATTGTCACGCCGTAGGGGACAGAAGGCGGCCCTGAATATCGCGTGATTCTCTTAGCCTGAACCCTTCGATTCGCCGAGGTGCTGCTTGATTTTGGCCGCCATCCACACGGCCTCCTTCACGGCGATGAAGTAGAAGAAGATAATGCCGAAAAGATCCCACAGCGACATCCTTCGGCCTTCGTGTGTTGCCCAAGCCGGCAGGACGGCCCTGAGCCAGACCCAAGCGTAAATCCCGAGGCTGATGAGCATCAGGATGAAAATCTGACGGATCAATAGCATCCCCATGTACCGGGGAACCTCGAAGTTGCCAAAAAAGTCATCCGCATCCTTAAAGGCAATTCCACAAGTGCAGCAAAGCACAAAGACTACATAGGACGAAGTGATCGCGAGCTGCAAGCTCCAAGGTCGGTCCGTTAAGGGGAAGTACACCAGGCAGAAAATGGCCATTGCTATGACGTGAGCCCATAGCCCGATCCCCCAATGGGACTGCTGGCCGTCCTTCGAAGGCTGCTCTTCGCTACCTGGCTGATTCTCCAGCTTGTCAATGTCGTCGAACATTGTCTCGACTGCCTGCTTCGGGACCTACTGAACCGTCGTTTCCGAATGCGTCTTCTCCGTGCTGCGAACCCCTCGGTTCTTGTAGCTGGCCACAATGAACTCGCGGAACAGTGGATGCGGCTCGAGCGGCTTGGATTTGAACTCGGGGTGGAACTGGCAGCCGAGGAAGTAAGGGTGGCCGGGGAGTTCGATGATCTCTACATACGTTGAGTCGGGTGTGGTGCCGCTGAGGCGAAGACCGCCGCCGGTGAGAAGGGCTTCGTACTCACGGTTGAACTCATAGCGGTGGCGGTGGCGCTCACTGATCTCGGTGGCTCCGCTGTAGGCCTTTGAGGCCAGCGACTCAGGCTGAAGAATGCATGTCCATGCGCCGAGCCGCATGGTGCCGCCCATCTCTTCAACTCCAAGCAGCTCGCGGAGTTTGTAGATGACTCGGTGAGGGGTGGCGGGGTCGAATTCGGAGGAGTTGGCGTCTTTGAGGCCGCAGACGTTGCGCGCGAACTCAATGCAGGCGGTCTGCATGCCAAGGCAGATTCCGAAGTAGGGGACCTGCTTCTCGCGGGCGTAACGGATGGCGTTCAGCATGCCCTCGATGCCGCGCTTCCCAAATCCACCGGGCACGAGGATCCCGTCGAATCCCTCGAGCTGGGCTTCGTAGTCGCGGTCGCCGGGGGTTTTCGATTCAAGACCCTCGGCCTCGATCCAGGTGACGTCGAGTTTTAGATTCTGCGAGATAGCGCCGTGGGTGAGGGCCTCTTTGAGGGACTTGTAGCTGTCTTCGTACTCCACATACTTGCCCACAATGGCGATGTGGACTTCATCTTTGGGGTGGTAACAGCGGTCGACCAGGGCGGTCCAATCGGCCAGATCGGCTTCCGGCGCTTCCTTATGCAAGTACTTCAGAATGAGCTCGTCCACACCCTCGCGCGCGAAGCCGAGGGGAACCTCGTAGATGGAGGGAACGTCCTTGGCGGCAACGACGGCGCGCTCTTCAACGTTGCAGAAGGCGGCGATCTTCTGCTTCATATCGCGGCTCAGGTTGCGGTCGCAGCGGCAGAGCAGAATATCGGCCTGAATGCCGATGGAGAGCAGTTCCTTCACAGAGTGCTGGGTGGGCTTGGTCTTCAACTCCTGCGCGGCGGCAATCCAGGGCACGAGGGTCAAGTGGACAAAAACTGTGTTCTCGCGTCCAAGCTCCTGACGCATCTGGCGGATCGCCTCGAGAAAAGGGAGGGACTCGATGTCGCCTACTGTGCCGCCGATTTCGACGATCGTCACGTCTGCGCCGTTCGATGAGACCTTGCGCATGGCGTTCTTGATCTCGTTGGTGACGTGGGGGATAACCTGAACGGTTTTGCCGAGGTAATCGCCGCGGCGCTCTTTCAAAATGATTTGCTCGTAGATCCGGCCGGTGGTGAGGTTATTGTCGCGGGATAGCGGCGCGTGGGTGAAGCGCTCGTAGTGGCCGAGGTCGAGGTCGGTTTCGGCGCCGTCGTCAGTCACAAAGACTTCGCCGTGCTGGAATGGGGACATGGTGCCTGGGTCGACATTGAGGTAGGGATCGAACTTCATCATGTTCACGCGCAGACCGCGGCTTTCGAGCAGGCAGCCTATCGAAGCAGCGGCTAGGCCCTTGCCTAAGCTGGACACAACTCCACCCGTCACAAAGACATACTTTGCCGACATCGGTGCAACCTCATTTTTGGATTGTTGGGCTTGGACGTACCTGGTGGGCACAATCAAGTATGGCAGAAGTTCAGGTTGAAAAGGAACAGAAAATTGAGGCAATCCGATGACTGGGGTGAGGCGTATCACAATCAGTTGGAATTCATGGATTTGCACCCGAGATGACAAGCCGGGAGGAGCCTAGCCAGACGCAATGCCGCGATCGAGCGGCGTCTGGGGCTACGCAAAACCCGTGCGGAAACGCGGTGACCAGTTCCGGGATGGCTTGCTCACGATTTTGTCGTTCTCTCCACCCTCCGGACGAAGACCTCTTCGCGTCTACCCGGTCTAATAGTCGAATCGATATCAAATGCTGCGGTTTCGGCATGGAACTACTCTTGTTTCACTTAGGGCCGAGGTGACGCTGATGAGCAATAAAATCGAGGTGCGGCAGACTGACATTACAAACGTAGCCGCAGACGCGATCGTCAATGCAGCGAACAGCTCATTGCTGGGCGGAGGCGGGGTGGATGGTGCCATTCACCGTTCGGCCGGGCCGGAATTACTGGCCGAGTGCAGAGGGTTGGGAGGCTGCAAGACGGGGCAGGCCAAGATCACCCGGGGTTACAGGCTGCCTGCGCAGTATGTCATTCATACTGTTGGGCCGGTGTGGAATGGCGGCGACCACAACGAGCCGAAGCTGCTGGCGAGTTGCTACAAAAACTGCTTTGCCCTGGCGCGGGAGCACGGCGTGAGGACGATTGCGTTTCCGGCGATCAGCTGCGGAATCTATCACTTTCCCGTGGAGCGGGCGGTTGAAATCGCCGTGCGGGAGACGTTGGCGGAACTGAACGCGAACCCCGCGCTCGAGAAGGTGATCTTTTCGTGCTATGGAGACGCGGTGTTTCAGGCATATCAGAACGCGATGGCGTGGGCGATGGCCAGCTAGCACAACTTGAAGCTGAAAATGGAAAGGCAGGCTCGCGCCTGCCTTTTTCACTTCGAGGAGGTGGATGACCCGCCGGCACAGGGGCATCCCGCGACGTCACTGCTAAAAGTTCAATGTGATCTTTGCCGTCATTGCGCGGGGCGTCACGTAGTGCGTCCCGCTGAAGGTGGAGAGGAAGTTGTAGAGCGCGTACTTGTCAGTGACGTTTATGGCAGTTAGGTCCAGATCGACTTTGTAGCGTTCCTTGTGGAAGATGTTTTCCTTCCCGATCGATGCGTCGAACAGGTTGCGGGGCGCAATACGCTGCGGGTTGTGGTCATTGTCGCCGGTGTTAGGAGCCGGGATGTTAATCAGGGTTGAGGTGAACTCGTTGGCTGGGCAAACTGCGGGCAGTGCCTGGGTGCGAGTCGCCTTGACACCATTGCAGGCAAAGCCCGCTTCGAACTCCTGGTCGGCCGTGAGTGGCAGGTAGGTGGTCTGGCCGGTGACGGGGTTGACGGCGCCGGGAAGGTTGGTGTCAACCATGGCAATGGCTGGCTGACCGTTCAGCATGGTTGAGCTGTTGGCGCAGGGAGTGTTGGGGTCGGTGATGCCATAGCAGGGCGTGGAGCCCGCAACTTGGCCTGAATCGTAGCGCCAGTTGAAGCCTCCCCAAAGACCGCCAAGCCCCTTGGCCCCAGGGATTGTGTACTGAATATGCGAGTCCTGGTTGAATCTTTCGTCGTGGTCGATGCGGAAGGGAAGGCCGGTTTGCCCGACAGTCGCGCCGGCTCCTGCTACCTGGGGCGGATAGAACCGGGCCGCAACCGAGGACATGACAACGTAGGCGCTCACGTTGTGGGACTCGGGAATCTCAACGTGAAGCGCGTACCCCGGGATCTTGGAGTTGTGCCAGTCGATGGGGAAGGTAATGGGGGTGTTTCCCAGCACGCTGAAGTCGAAGGCGTTGTGGGTGTACTTCCAGATGTACTCGCCGCTGACGACGACACGCTTGCCGAAGGCCTGCTGGAATCCGGCATGGAATTCATTGCGGAAGCCCGGAGCCTCCACTGTGGAAACGCCTGAGGTGCAGTTGAGTAGAGGGGCTAGAACGGCGTTCGAGCAGCCCTCGCTGGAGAGAATCAGATTTTCGTTGAACGGAGTCTCGAGGGTTCGAGCATAGCTGACCCGCAACACGGTCCCGGAAGGCTTGATGTTGTAGGCGATGCCCACACGTGGCTGGGTCTGGTTGGCGTCCGTAAGCCCGTTGTACACGTCCTCGCGCAGTCCCAGGTTGAAAAGCCAATTCTTCACCTTTAACTGATCCTCGATGAACAGACCCAGTTCCTTCACGTCGGTGTGGCCCGCGTAGAGGTAGTAGCTTCCCCCGCGCGTGAAGTCATAAGGTGCAAGAACGGGTTTGTAATTTGGATTCACCAGCGCAACCTCGCCGTCACACGCGGCGGGCCCCGAATAGCCTGCCAGGGCGTTGCCGTTTACATCCATGCACGGGGCGTTGTAGGTGGCTTCGACGATGCCAAGACTGTCGTTCTCATTGAGAAAGGTTTGACCGTACTGGGCTCCGGTTTTGAGGGTGTGAATTCCCTTGGAATACGAGAGGTCAGCGTGCACGGCAGCATTCGTCAGGGTGCGCTGCTGCGCGATCGACGCTGTCTGCAGAGTCGGAGGACCAAGGTCTGCAAGCGGGTTGCCGCTTGGATAGTAGTTGTAGTTGTCCTTGCGGACAAATGCGCCAAAATTCAAGACCGAGTTGTCGTTCACAATGTGTGTGAATGTCGGTGAGACGTTGATCGTCCCAATCTTCGAATGCTGATCGGCGTCGCCCACATCCCCGAAGACCGGGTTCGCGCTCGATCCGCTGCTTACAACATCTTGCACGTTCAGGTTGTCATAGGTGTTCGGCGTCTGAAACCAGGACCGGCTGTAGTTCACGTCCACGTGCATGGAGTCGGCCTGGGAAAACGAGTAGTCCACACGGTCAAAAAAGTTCTGCTCGTTGCCCTTGTCGTGAAAAACCGCGAACTCCGGCGGATCGAGGAAGCGGCCTGAGTTGAGCCCGTCGGCTTCAATGAAGTTTCCCCAGTTTGTGCCGCCGTACGCCAGGTCGAACCCTGCAGTTGCCGAACCGAATGAGCCGTAGGAGCTCGTAATGGCTCCCTTGGGCTTCGTTACGCCCTCTCCGGAGCGGGTGGTAGCCACGATGACCAGGCTGGTCTTGCCGCCATACTCGGCCGGAGGCGCGCCACTGATCACTTCAATCGATTGAATGGCGTTGGATGGAACCTGATTTGAAAAAACCTTGCTCTGCTGGTCGGTAATCGACTGGCCATCGACAGAAAACGAGTTGGATGCGTGGTCGCCGAGGCCATGAAAAAGCCCATTTGAATCAGCGGATACTCCGGGGGTGGTGGAGGTGACCAACGAGCTGAGCGACGAGGACTCGCTCTCCATGGGCACCTTGATGAACAGATCGCGGTCGACATCGGTGTGGAAGGTTGGGTCGTTTTCGACCAGTTCGCCCTGCGCTTCCACGGTGACAGTCTGGTTCGCACTCGATATCTGCAACAGCAGCTTCAGGTTCACGCCCACCAGCGATCGAATCTCGAAGCTCTTGGTGAGCACGGCAAATCCGTTGGCGGTTACGCTGACCGTGTAGGGGTTGAACGGGATATTGGTGAACACGAAGTGGCCCTGGTCGTCGGTGATCGCGCCGCGGCTAAGGCCACTGGCTGAGTTGCTCAGAGTGACTGTGGCGCCGGGAACAACCGCGCCCGACGGATCGCTGACGGTGCCGGTGACTGAGCCGGCATTTTGCGCCTGTGCGCTCAGAACGGCCAAGAGCAAAACTCCAAGGGGGAAAAGACGAAAGATCGTGCCGCGAAATGACGGCATAGGAAGGCCTCCTGATGATGGCTGATAAATCGAATGAATCACGCCGCGGTTGCACCGCAGCGACTTCGATGGATGAGGCCAACTTGGATTCGAAGGTTCCTGCCCGCTGAAAATGCGAGTCATTTTGCCCATTATTCAATCGGGGCGAAAGAGGCGGATCGTTCAATTGGAACTGGGGAATCGGAAGTTAGCCTTGCAGGCCAATTGGAGGGGGGCGGGTATAGAGCTTCGGGTGCCAGTGACGCACTGCCGTGCGCTCTTCGGCGGGCTGCGCCTGAATGCCGACCTGGACCAGCACAACGACCGCCGCGGCGATTGCCACCGGCGCTGCCGAATGCATCATGATGCAGATCGGACAGTGGTCCGCGTCGCTATCGGTTGCGTGAAGGTGCGCGACCTGGGCCACAGCCAGCAACGTAAGCAGAATCAGGCAAACGAGGGTCACCGCCGGCACGGCATTGAAGCCGGCTCGGCGTCTTGTTCTCGAATTTGCTTCCGATGCTGACAAACGAGGCCCCGTTCCTTTCTTAAGGATACACAGAATCTGACTCTTCGGCTCCGATTTTGGTTACCTGGCCGCAAGTCAAAGATGAAAGGCGAGGCAGCAAACAACAGGCCAGGCTGCTCGTCTAAACTGGTGCGGATGGGGAAAAACCCAGTCAAATGAGTTCGTTGATTCATCTACGCCGCCTTATTCCGGCCCTGCTGCCGGCACTCGCTATTTTTTCGCTCACCTGCGTCCTCGTCGCCCAAAAGCCATTGCCGGTGAAGCCGGATGTCCCCGGCATGGCAACCAACCATCGCCTCGTCCTCAAGGACGGGACCTACCAGATTGTGCGCAAGTATGAAGTGGTCGGCGACCGCGTTCGCTACATATCCGTCGAGCGTGGGCGGGGATTGGGAGGAGTTGCCCGCCGACCTGGTGGACTGGGAAGCCACCCGCAAGTGGGAACGCGACCACACCAGCAAGCCGGAAGAAGATGTCTCGCCGGCCATGAAGGAGGCCGAGAGCATCGACAAGGAGGAAGCCGCGGAGCGCGAGGAGCTCAAAGCGAGCCGTCCCGAGGTAGCCAAGGGACTGGAGTTGCCGGACGAGGATGGGGTTTTTGTTCTGGACACGTACCAGGGAACGCCGGAGCTGGTGGAGCTTCTGCCCAGCGAAATGACCGCCAACGCCAAGACGAAACATGGACTGAACACGCTGAATCCGCTGGCTGGAACAAAGGCGGCGCTTGAGCTGGATGGGGCGCATGCCAAGGTGCATCTGCACGTGAACGATCCCTCGATCTACCTTTCGCTGAACGTAAGCGACGACAAGGAGCCGGTGCTGTCGCATCCGATGACGGTGAACACGGGCGGCGCATCAGCAATTGCTGGACGCAAGCACGGCGCGCACTCGCCGAGCTCGGGTTTTGCCATCGTGCGCGTGGATGAGCGAAACACGGTGCGGATCGTGGGGGCCGTCCACATCAGCCTGGGGGGAACGGTGACGCAGGACGAGAATGTGATTCCAGCCAAGTCCGAGGTGATGGCCGGCAAGCACTGGATGAAGATCACGCCCGCGCAGACGCTGACGATTGGGGAGTATGCGCTGGTGGAGATCATCTCTCCATCGGACATCAATCAGTCAGTGTGGGATTTTCAGGTGGATCCGCGGGGCGGAGATAATCCGGGCTCGCTTGGGCCGCTGCTGCGGTGACGCAAAGAGGGCTCGCCCTCAGAGCAAGTCAGGTGCTTTGGCGCGAGCGAACCGCTGGCGACGCCTTTCCCACTCATCAGAGTTGAAGAAGCGTGGGCCGACTTCAATGAGGCGCGGAATCATGTTGAAGACGGCGATGCGGCTCCACGGCCGCCCGTTGCGCTGTCGGAAGCCCTTCTCGTTCAGATCGCTGACGATGGCCGAGTAACTGAAGTCCTGGACCAGCAGTTCCATCATGAGCATCAGGACCTGATGCTCGCCGGGATGGACCTCGAGACGCCTGCAGTCGTCGGAGACGCGAAGGCCGTAGGGGATGTCTTCGTCGAACCCGCCTTCGGGCGGGGTTTCGGAGTCGGGCAGCTCGCGCCGCCACTCGATTGAAACCATCTGCCATCCGGAAGCAGTCCGCTGCTGGATGACATCGGGACTGAAAGGACCGGAAACCACATCGCGAACCCGCTCAAAATACGCCATCGAAGGCCTCCTGGGGTGGTACAGGTTGCCTAAGTGAAGCAATTCACGGGCCAGAATTTGGCGCTCTCAACTCTGCGCAAAACCCTCATGCACAAAGGGATCGGAGCTTCCACGTCAACCTGCGAGGGCCGCCCTGTGTTCAATTTTGCAAGCGGGTGTGCGGTTGCGGACAGGGGCGATTGAGCCGCTATCTTCTACGGATGGGGCGTGATCGCGATGACGGTGATGACAGAGACTCGTTTTTTCCCTTTGATTTCGCCGGGGCCGTAGTGCCAGAAGATTCGATAAGCGCCCGGAGTGTTGTTCTGGGCGTAGGCCTCAAACACATTTTCGCCGTGAGCCCCAGAGAGCGAAGTGAACTCGTGCGTTTGTAGGCCTGGATGGTGCGGATCGATTTCCAGATAACCGAGAGCCTTGCGAACCTGCTTGAGGAGCGGGGACTTCGATGGCGTCTTTTCCAATGCGGTCAATTGCGCGTCTGCCGCCTGCGTGAAGACGATCTTCCGTACCATTCCCAAACCTCTTTCTATATATGTCTTGACTCCTACCCATCTTTGTTTCCTATCTATAATCGTGAGTCTATTCTTCGGCGTATTTGGCGAACGAGCCGCGATCGATGATCTTGCCTTCGGCCGACTCCCGAAGTCCCTGCTTCACGCTGGCGAGCGCCTCGGCGTTTTCGTAGAGCCACATCTCAGAGGCGGGAACGGTCTTGACCGGGTCAAGTATGAGCTGGCCCAGAGAGTTGCAGTAGATGTTGTAAGCCGTGGCTCCGCGAAGCGCATCTCCAAGCGAGAGGCGCTTCTTGGTGTCGGGTTGGGCGAATTCCGAGACCAGTTCGAATTCGGAGTTTCGGATAATGGTGGAAGATGGCATAGTAGGAAATTACCACCGTTTGCAGTTGTGGTCAAGTGGGACTTGCCCACCTTTTCGTTGCCATTTTTCCTCGGATTACGCGATGGCCGACCTACTCCCTTACGCTGATCCCGAGGGCCTTCATCTTCCGATACAGGTGGCTGCGCTCGAGGCCGAGGAGCTCAGCGGCGTGGCTGATGTTGTTGCGGGCTTCTTCAATCTTCTTCAGGATGTACTCGCGCTCATAGGCGTCGCGAGCCTGCTGGAGCGTTGAAAACTCCTCAGTGGATCGCGAGGCGGCCTTGTGCACCAGGGGCGGCAGGTGCTTGCGCTCGATGCGCAGGACGCGGGGATTAAGGATGAGGACCCGCTCAATGACGTTCTTGAGCTCGCGGACGTTTCCGGGCCAGTGATATTGAGCGAGCGCTTCGAGGGCCTCTTCGCCGATCTCTACGCGGGGACGGCCATACTGCTTTCCGAATTCGGCGAGGAACTCGCGGGCGAGAGGAGAGATGTCCTGCTTGCGCTCGCGGAGCGGCGGCACAAAGAACGGAACAACGTTGAGACGATAGAAAAGGTCTTCGCGGAAGTTGCCTTTGGCGATCTCCTCTTCGAGATCTTTGTTGGTGGAGGCGATGAGGCGCACGTCGACGCGCAGGGGCTGCGTGCCGCCGACCGGGGTGAAGAGCTGATCGTCGAGGGCACTCAGGACCTTGGCCTGTGTCTTGAGGCTCATGTCGCCCACTTCATCGAGGAAGAGAGTTCCGCCATCGGCGCGCTCGAGCGTGCCGCGCTGCTCGCTTGGTCCGCCGGGTTGCGCTCCGTGACGATATCCGAAAAGCTCGGCTTCGATGTGAGCTTCAGGGATGGCGGCGCAGTTGAGCTCGACAAAAACGCGATCGCGGCGAAGGCTCTCAGCATGGATGGAGCGGGCGATGAGCTCCTTGCCGGTGCCGGACTCGCCGTAGATGAGAACGCGGCCGTTGGTGGGCGCCATGAGCCGAATCTGCTGGCGGAGAGCCTTGGCGGGGACGCTTTCGCCGGTGAGTACGGAGCTGACGCTGAACTGTCGCTTGAATTCGATGTTCTCGGTGCGAAGGCGACGGGCTTCCACGGCGTTCTTGAGCACGATAAGGGTGCGGTCGATGGAGAGAGGTTTCTCAAGAAAGTCGTATGCGCCCAGCTTGGTGGCTTTGACGGCGGACTCGATGGTGCCGTGGCCGCTGATGATGACGACCTCCGGGCGGGTCTCCGCGGCGAGCCCGTGGATATCGGCGAGGACGTCGAGGCCGTCGCGGTCGGGGAGCCAGATGTCGAGCAGAACCGCGTCGTAGGGCGCGTCCTGGACCAGGACGAGGGCCTCAGCCGCCGTGGCGGCAGTGGCAACGGCGTAGCCTTCCTCATTCAGGATCTCTTCGAGAGAGGAGCGAATCTCTGCTTCGTCGTCAACCACAAGAATGTGGTTCATGAGGAAAGGCCCCTCATTCCTGCAGAGGCCGATGCTTCGAGAGCTGCAGTTGAATTGCCCTCAAGAGCCGGCTGCGCGCTGGTCTCCATGAGCGGAAGACGCAACAGGAAGCGGGCGCCCTTGGGGGAGTTGCCTTCTGCGCGGAGCGAGCCGCCGTGCTCCTGGACGATCTTCGCGGCAATGGAGAGACCGAGGCCGGTGCCGCGATGCTTGGTGGAGTAGAAGGGCAGAAAGAGTCGTTCGCGAATCTCGTCGGTGAGGCCGTGACCGGTGTCGCTGACGGTGACTTCGACGGACGCGCCATCTTCGCTGAGCGAGCTATGGATGCCGAGAATGCGGAGCAGGCTGCCCTGCATCGCTTCTGCAGCGTTGTCGATGAGATTGGCGAGGGCGCGGCGGATGGCTTCAGGGTCGGCCATGACCGGCGGCAGCGCGGGCTCAAGGTCCCATTGCACGGTGATTCCCTGAAGGCGGCCGGCGAAGAGGGCAAGCGCTTCTTCGGCGACCTTGTTCAGATCGCAGGCGCGCGGTTCGAGGGCCGGGAACTGGGCGAGCGCTGAGAATTGATCGACAAGAGTGCGGAGGGTGCCGACGCAGCCAAGAATCACCTCGCTGCACTTGCGAATCACTTGCCCGGAATCGGGGATGCCGCGATCGAGGTAGCGGGCGATGCGCTCGGCCGACAGGGCGATGGGAGTGAGGGGGTTCTTGATTTCGTGAGCGACCCGCTGGGCCACTTCTTTCCACGCAAGCTGACGCTGCGCGCGGAGAAGCTCGGTCATGTCTTCGATGACCAGGACCGTTCCGGCGAGACCATGCGCCAGTTCAAGGCGAGCACTGGTCACGGCGAGATGCATGGTGCGCCCGCGCCAGGGAAGTTCGATCTCGGTGGATGCCGCGCCCATGCGTTGTCCCCTGCGGATGACGCCGGTGAGTTCGTCGGTACAGTCAGGAGGCAGAAGCGAACCAACGTGGAGTCCAGAGAGGTTTTCGTTGTCGTGGCGGCCCATGAGCACGGCGAAGGCGCGGTTGCATTGGAGGACACTGCCGTTGCTATCGAGCGTGACGACCCCGGAGGGAATTGTTTCTACGATGGTCTCGAGTTCCCGGCGGCGCTCTTCGATTGCCTGGTTCGCGGTGGTGAGCTGCGCGGAGGAGCTTTCCGCAAGGTATCGGCTGGTTTCCAGGTCGGCGGCCATGTGGTTGAACGCGCGGACGAGGTCGCCCATTTCGCCGGTAGCGATGAGCCCAATGCGCTGCTCGTATTTTCCTGCCGCGATCTCGTCCATGGCGTCGGCGATCGCCTCGACTGGGCGGGTGATTTGCTTGGAAAGAAATAGCGCAAGCCAGACGCTGGAAAAGAAGACGAATACCGTGATGAGAAGGAGAAGGAGCACGAAGGTGGTACGAATGCGGTTGCGGGAACGGAAGAGCTGCCAGTACTCTTCCGCGCCTTTCTGGATGCGAACCGTGGTCTGGCTTAGCCCTTGAGGCATCGGCAGGCCGACGACCACGATGTTGCTTGATGGCGTAACTGCCATGGCGACCGCGTATTCTTCTCCTCCGATCTTCAAGATCGCCTCATCGCTGCGCTGGGCGGCGGACAGAATGTTTGTCGAGAGAGCGCCATGAAGCGAAACCTCCGCGGCATGCTCCCCGTCGTCAGTCTTGATCGGTAGCCAGGAGACAAGGCTCATCTGGCTGGACTCGGGCGGCGTCTGGAAGCGCGCGAGCACCTTGAGGTCTTTGCTATAGACCACGGCAAAGCCGCCGGCGAGCGTGATGCGATGAGCGACGAGGGCTTCCTGGAGGTCGGAGGGAGCTTTTTCGGTTGCGCCCGAGTCGGCGATTGAGGCTGCCTCGACGCGAGCATTGTTGGTGACGTACTGGGCCAGCTCGAGCACGACGCGTGTGGAGTCTTCGCGGAGTTCAGAGGTGTTGGGCGAAAACCAGCGGTCGATAGAGCGATTGAGAATCATGAAGCTGAAAAGGAACATGAAGATGGCCGGGGTGAGCGCGATGATGATTGCTCCCAGGACCATGCGGGTGCGGAGGCGGGAACCGAGAGCGCTGCTGCTCTGGCTGGCATAGAGCCGGAGGATGTTCCGAAGCAGGAGCATCGACAGGACCATAAGGAGAAGGAAGACCAGCACCGTTAGCGCGGTGAAGGCTAGAGTTTCTCCCGAGGTCACTGGATTGAGGAAGCCGACACCCGAGGTGTTGAATGCGTTCAGTCCGTCCAGGATGGCAAAGACAAGCAGAACCCCGCCGCCCAATAGGGCGATGGAACGCCGCTTCGGATCTCCCAGGAAAGACATGGGGCGATTATAGTGCGGATGAGGCCGATTCGCGGGCCTGAGCGCGCGGGCATCGGAACCAGAACTGACTTGGCTCAGCGCCAAACGACGAACTTGAGCCATCCCTCCCATACGTCCCCCCACGCATGGGTCATGATGTTCACCCGCAGATTTCCGCGCCACGCGGCGAGTGCGCCGTAGAGAACGCCAAGCACACTGATTACGGCAACGTTGCGCCAGCCTTGATAGGCGTGAAACAGGCCGAAAACCAGTCCCTGCAGGAGCACGGCGACCGCAATGCTCCCGGTGAGCGCATGGAACTGGCGCTGCAGGAAGCCGCGAAAAGCGAGTTCCTCGCAGATGCCGGCGGTGATGGAGACGCCGATCCAGATTACGATTTCAAGAAGGCTCTGCGGCAGCAGGCTATCGACGGTCTTTGCGGGGCCCGACCCCGGAGCGCCGAACGCAAGCAGCCAGTGAGCACCATACGCGGTCGCCTCCCAAAGAACCCAGAAGGGCAGGGCAATGGCAAGGTCCGCGACTAAATCCTTCCAGGAGGTCCAGCGGCCGCCGGAGAGAGTTTGCAGGTTGCCGCCACTGCGATGCACTGCCGCCCAGCAGAAATAGAGCAGGGCCCAATCCATTAAGCCAACTGTCAGATAAATCGGGATGGCCTGGCTGTGGCTGGCAAGCTGGCCTGACGCCGCTCGACCGACTCCTCCCGTCGGAGCGTGTTGAGCAAGGAAACCCATGGCCACCACGCCTGCGCCGATGAGCAGGAACCCCGCCAGCCATCCCCAGGGCGCAATCCGCTGCGGTCTTTGACGAACGGTTGGAGTCGTTGCTGCGCTGACCTCATTTGCCTGCATGTCTCTTCTCCTTGCGCGCCCCACGCACGCTCCGCAGATTCCCCGCTATGATTCGCAGTTCTGCCAATGTCTCTTCCGCCCACTTCAAGTGCGCCTTTAGTTCCAACTGCCCAAAGCGTGCCGCCATCTTCCAGTAGGGCGCGCCGGGATAGTGCTGGTTCTGCGCAATATCCTCTCGCTCGACACGCGTAAACTCGCGCAGGGCAGCCGACTCCGATTCGATCATGCGCTTGACCCAACCAATCAGGATTTCGGTTGGAATCCGCTCGCCGAAGAAAAGCTTCAGCAGGAATTCGTTGCGCGCAATCTCTGGCTGCGGCGGGAGTGCGAGCCACTTGACCAGCCGTTCGCGCCCCTTGTCCGTGATGGAGTAGATGCGGCGATCCGGCTTGCCCTTTTGCCGCTCGGTCTTCGCGGCGACGAAACCTTCGGCAGCAAGCCTCTTGAGGTTGGGATAGATCTGTCCGTAGCTCTCGTTCCAGATGTGGCCGACCGATGCGCGAATGACCTGCCCGAGGTCGTAGCCGGACATCGGCTCGATAGCCAGGAGGCCGAGGAGGACTTCGCAGCTTGAGCTTGAGCGCTTCGTCATAGTTTTATTAGATATATGCCTATTAGATATACATGTCAACACAGGCCGTGCAAGGCCATTCGGGGAGCAGGGGTTTCTGCGGGTTTACCGAGGCGCGATTGGCCTTAGATCTGTGAACAGGCCAGCGGGCTCAGGATCACGTTGGTGATGTTGTTGACGATTTGGTCGAAGGCGTAGCGGGGCTCGGCGGAGAGCTTCTTCCAGGCCGGATCGCCGCGAAAGACATCCCACTTTGCTTCGAGCTCGGGCATGTCGGCGAAGCTGAGCATGTAAGTAAGATGGGGCAGGCGGCTGCCAATCAGCCCGTCGCCGAAGAAGACGGGGTGAAAGCCGGCTTTTAGGAAGATGTCGAATTCGCCTGCATGGAACATTTCGACTTTGCGGACGTGCTCGCCGTTGCTGGGGCTTTCGTAGGTGCGGAGTTGGAAGATGCGCCTTGCTTTGGTGGCAGCGGAGGGCGGAGGCGTGAGCTTTGGCCATCCTTCAAACGACTTGAGCAGCCAGCTTTCCACGCGGACAAATGCAGGCGCGGCATTGGTGGCGTTCCAGAATGGATCGGCGGCGCGGAGGAATTCGGCATCCTTGGCGAGGCGCAGGTCGAGCTCGGCGAGATCGGAGATATTGGTGGAGGGAATGATGAGGGCGTAGGAGGGGGTCTCCGGACCGATGTCGAGCTTGAGCGCGCCAACGGACCCCATGCCGAGGCGGCCGAGCGCGGGGATGAGCGCATCGGAAAAGTAGCTTTCCGTAAGTTTTTGCTGCGGTCCGCTCAGAAGGCTGTAGCGTTGGAGTTGGTAGTACTCGCGTACGGGAGCGGCTGCAGTCTCCGCGCCGAGTTTGCCGGTGATGCCGACGGTTGAAGCTGCAATCGTTGCCGCAAGAAACTGACGCCTCTCCATGGTTCCCCTCCGAGTGCAAAGCCATTTTACGGGAGGGGGCGCTTGCTCTGGTTGTCGCGCAAGCTGACGCAAGCGGCAGTTCCATTCGATCGCCGGAGCTCAGGCGGCCAATGCGCTACCATAGGGCCAGCAGACGAGGCCGCCATGTTTGTTGTTGTCTGGCAATTTGAGATTGCTGAGGAGAAGCTGCCGGCCTTCGAAGCTGCCTATGGGCCGGGGGGATCCTGGGCGCAACTCTTTCGCGGATCGCCGAGCTACCACGGGACCGAACTGCTGAAGGATGCGTACGTTCCGGGCGGGTATATGACGATCGACCGGTGGGAGAGCGAGGAGGCGTTTCGAGCTTTCCGGAAGAACAACGATTCTGCCTACGAGGCGCTGGACCGGGCCTGCGACGAGCTGACAAGCCGGGAGACGCGCATAGGAGCGTATACTGAGTAACCGAGCGGGAAAGAGCACGAAACCGCGCGGAACTGAGAAGTAAGACCGCAAGAAGAGTTTAAAAATCAATAGCTTGCGGACGAACCATAAGTTTCACCTTTTGTTCGCTCTTTTTCCTGTCTTTGACTCTCCAGCCCTGCTACAATCCCATCGAATTGCATATCTGTCCGGCGAGCAGAAGTGTCACCCTATGCGGTGATTCCTGAAAATTCCCGGATGGAGTGCACGCTTAAGGAGCGCCATCCAATGGTTATCGCCGACGAACGCACAAAAGCTGTAGAACTTGCACTGGCACAGATTGAAAAGCAGTTTGGCAAAGGATCGATTGTTCGCCTGGGATCGAAGGAAGCGTTGCTTCCGATCTCGGTGATTTCGACAGGATCGATCAGTTTCGACGCAGCTCTAGGGGTGGGGGGAGTACCCCGCGGACGAGTGACCGAGGTCTTCGGGCCTGAGTCGTCGGGCAAGACGACGATCACGCTGCAGATTATTGCCGAGGCGCAGCGGGCCGGGGGGCTGGCGGCGTTTGTTGACGCCGAGCATGCGCTGGACCCTGGCTACGCTAAGAAGCTGGGGGTGGATGTGGATAACCTGCTGGTGTCGCAGCCGGACTCGGGCGAACAGGCGCTGGAGATTACCGAGGCGCTGGTGCGGTCGGGCGCAATCGATGTGCTGGTGGTGGACTCTGTGGCTGCGCTGGTGCCCAAGGCGGAGCTGGACGGCGAGATGGGCGAATCGCACATGGGCCTGCAGGCGCGGCTGATGTCGCAGGCGCTCAGAAAACTGACGGGGACGGTCTCGAAGTCGCGGACCGCGCTGATTTTTATTAATCAAATTCGCGAGAAGATCGGCGTGATGTTCGGCAACCCGGAGACGACGACCGGCGGACGCGCGCTGAAGTTCTACTCGTCGGTGCGCGTGGACATTCGCAGAATCGCGGCGATCAAGGACGGGGACGCAGTGACGGGGAACCGGACAAAGGTGAAGATTGTTAAGAACAAGGTAGCCGCGCCATTCCGCGAGGCGGAGTTCGATATTTTGTACGGGGAGGGGATCAGCCGGGAGGGCGACGTGCTGGACCTGGCAGTGGCCAACAACCTGGTGGAGAAGTCGGGCGCGTGGTACAGCTATTGCGGCGAGCGGATCGGGCAGGGCCGGGAAAATACGCGCACTTTTCTGAAGGAAAACAAAGACCTCTTCGCCCGGATGGATGAGGAACTCAGGAAGAAGCTCGGGATCGGTGCGGTTGCAAAGGCCGATGTGCCGGAGGTTCCAGCGGCAGGCCCCGCGGAGGCAGCGGCTGCGGTGCGGACTCGCAAGGGGTAGTAGCCTTCGCATTGCAGGAGGCGCTTCAATCGATGGAGAGGCCGATGTGTGAACAGCCTCGTCAGCCGGCGCTCTTGCCTCGATTTGTTCCTTCATTCCGCATGAGACAATGGGCACAGATTGGATGACTGCGTAACCTGCGAGGCATAAGAGCTGCATGTGCGGTATAGCGGGATTTGCTTCAGCGACCGATGCGATCGGCGCATCCTCTGTTGAAGCGGTTCGGCGCATGACCGATCGCATGCGTCTCCGCGGTCCCGATGCAGAGGGGCTGTGGCGGGGGAATGGTGTGGTGCTGGGTCACAGACGGCTCGCCATTCTCGATCTCGATGCGCGATCCAATCAGCCGATGGTCTCTGCCGATGGGAACCACACGATCGTTTTCAACGGTGAGATATATAACTTTCGCGAGCTGCGCGCGGATTTGGAAAGCGAAGGCGCAGAATTCCACACCACGTCAGACACTGAAGTCCTGCTGGCGCTTTTTGCCCGGCAGGGGGAACGCATGCTGTCGCGGCTTCGCGGCATGTTTGCTCTAGCCATCTGGGACGCTCGATCGAGGGAGTTGTTTCTCGCCCGCGATCCGTATGGCATCAAGCCCCTCTACTATTCGCAGACGATTGGTGGCCTGATCTTCGCATCGCAGGTCAAGGCATTGCAGGCCTCCGGCCTGACTACCACTGCACGCGAGACAGCCGGAGTGGCGGGTTTTTACCTCTGGGGCAGCGTGCCCGAGCCTTGGACGCTTCATCGCGGAGTGCTGGCCCTGCCAGCCGGGTGCTGGTTGCGCGTGCACGCAGGTATCGCTGAATCTCCGGTTTGCTGGAACGAAATCCGTAACAGTTGGCGGCAGGAATGCCAGAAGATCTCGGGCAGGGAACTGCAGGAGCGGGTTAGGCAGAGCGTGAAAGACTCGGTGCGTGCCCACCTTGTTTCGGATGTGCCTGTCAGCGTTTTTCTCTCTGGCGGTATTGATTCAGGAACGATCGCTGGTCTGGCCAGCGAGCTGGGTGCTCAAGTTGAAGGCATCACCATCGGTTTCGACGAGTTCTCTTTATCGCACGAGGACGAGGTGCCTATGGCCGCCGCCGTGGCCGCGCACTATGGTTTGCTTCACCATGTGCGCCGGGTGACCCGCGACGAGTTTGAGCACGATATTCCACTCATTCTCGATGCCATGGATCAACCGTCAATCGATGGCGTAAACACGTGGTTTGCCAGCAAAGCGGTCGCGGAGCGCGGGTACAAGGTTGTGCTGTCCGGGGTGGGTGGTGACGAGCTGTTTTACGGCTATTCCTTGATGAAGCAGCTTCCCCGCCACGCTCTGCTGGGCAGGGCCATTGGGGCAGTTCCGGGCGCGCGTGCTCTGCTGAAGGCGCAATGCAATTACCTCTCCAGGAGAAAAGCACATCCGAAGATCAAAGGTGTGGCGGAGTTCCTGACTTCCCTTGAGGGGGCGTATTTCTTGAAGCGCTGCCTTTTTCTGCCTCAGGAATTACCTGCACTGATGGGCGAAGAACAGGCGCTAGAGGGTTTGGCTCGCCTCAGCGGATCCCCGCCTGGAATGGCGAAAGCCGAGGCCATAAATGGAGGGGGCGGCGTTTGCCTGCTGGACTCGACCCTCTTTCTCAGGAACCAGCTGCTGCGCGACAGCGACTGGGCGAGCATGCAACACTCGCTGGAGTTGCGCACGCCTCTGGTGGATGCCGCATTGCTTGACGCGCTGAAGCTGTATCACGCCGGTTTCGCTGGAGGAGAGGGCAAACGCATGCTTGCGAGTTCAACTGCGAAGCCCCTGCCGCAAGAGGTCATTCATCGTCCCAAGTCCGGGTTTGGCTTACCGATGACCAAGTGGCTCTCTCAGGCAACGGACCAGAAGAATTGGGCCGGTTCTGCCCTTCTGGCTGACCCCAGGACCCCCTGGACCCGGCGTTGGGCCGTGTCGGTTGCTGAGGCCTTCCTGGCGAATTGTTAGCTTTCAGGTGCCGTTGCACAGCGAAAGCCGCGGGTTTGGAAATTCGGGAAGCGGAGCTGCGGCAGTTGGGCAAGTTCCCTTCAATCTAGGAATCGTTGATGAGAATACTGCATGTAATTCCCTCCATAAATCCGGCCGCCGGTGGGCCGGTGGAGGGACTCAGGCAACTTTGCACGATCTATCGAGCGGGTGGGCACGAAGTGAATGTTGCCTCGATGGATTCGCCTGAGTTTGCGCGTGGATGCGAGTTCCCGGCCGAGGTAGTTGGGTTGGGACCGGGCAGGGGAACCTACGGATATTCCGGTCGCGCGGCTTCGTGGATTAGAGCCAATCTTGCGCGATACGATGTTGTGATTATCAACGGGGTTTGGCAGTACAACGCTGTTGCCGCCTATCGGGCGCTGGCTGGCTCAGGCGTTCCCTACGCTGTGTTTACCCACGGCATGCTCGACCCCTATTTCAAGCAGGGGCATCCACTTAAGCATCTCAAGAAGGTGCTTTACTGGCATGGAATTCTGCGCAGAATCCTGCACAAAGCAAGTGCGGTCCTCTTCACCTGCGAAGAGGAAATGCTGCTGGCGCGGCAATCGTTCTCTGGATACAGTGTGCGCGAAGCGATCATTCCTTACGGCTCGTTCGGCCCGGATTGCGATGTCACGGCAGCGGGCGAGGAGTTCCTGGTCAGGTGGCCGGATCTGCGGGGAAGACGGCTGGCCATTTCTCTTGGTCGAATCCACCCCAAAAAGGGTACCGATCTTCTGATCCGTGCCTTTGCCGCCGAACTGGCGCACGATCCGTCGTGGCGACTGGTGATTGCAGGCCCCGACCAGATTGGATGGCGGAAGGAACTCGAAGCGCTTGCAAACAGACTTGGAGTCGCCGATCGAGTCACCTGGACGGGAATGCTGAAGGGGACGGTCAAATGGGGCGCATTCGCGGCTTCAGAGGTGTTTGTTCTTCCTTCCCATCAGGAGAACTTCGGCATCGTGGTAGCAGAAGCGATGTCTTGCGGCCTTCCCGTTGTGGTCTCGAACAAGGTCAATATCTGGCGCGAGATTGAGACTCATCGGGCCGGGATGGTTTTTGAAGACACGCTCGAAGGGACGAGTTCCATTCTTCACCGCTGGTCGGAACTCTCCCCTGAGGAGATTGCAGCCCTGCGCGGGCAGGCCAGGAGATGCTTCGATGAGCAGTTCAACTTCACAACTACTTCGAAGAAGGTGCTGGAGACCATTGAGCGCGTGGCAGGCGCCAGACCAAGCGACAGTGGGTCGTTACCGCGCAGTTGAAGTATCGCCATTCCGACTCCAGGCGGTCCCGGCCCGCCCGCGCTGCTAGAATCCCTCCAGAGCAGCCAATGAGCGCAAAGGCCCTGTATCCCGGCACTTTCGACCCTCCGACGAACGGTCATGTCGACCTGATTCAGCGGGGCGCGAAACTGTTTGAGCACCTGACGGTCGCCATCCTGAACAACCCGGTGAAGAATCCGCTGTTCACGTTGGAGGAGCGGGTGGAGATGCTCAAAGAGGTGACCGCTGCGCTGCCCAACGTGAGCGTGGCCACCTTCGGCGGGATGATGGTGGAGTTTGCGCGGCAACAAGGGGCGACGGCGGTGCTGCGCGGCATCCGGGCAATCTCAGACTACGAATACGAGTTCCAGATGGCGCTGATGAACCGGCGGCTTGCGCCGGAGATCGAGACGGTCTTCCTTCAGCCGGCGGGGCGGTACTCGTTTGTGAGTTCGCGGATGGTGAAGGAAGTTTTCAGCTTTGGCGGCGACGTGACGGGGCTTGTGCCGCCGAATGTGCTGCGGAGGCTGCGGGGGCGGATGGCGAAGAGCTGATCTCTTACTCATTCCTTCATTGATGAAACAATCAACAGGTAACTAGCGGCCATTTCAATCTTCCCGTTTCTCCCCACCATTCCTTAGTTTCTTGTTGCGAGTGCGCACCCTCCGTGCCATGATACTTTCGAATTCCTCAAGTATGCTGGTGCGCTTAGCTCCCCTCTGCCGACCGAGAGCCGCCAATTGCGTGAAGTGAAGTGAGGTCCGACCCTGAGCAACGATGCTCTTGTATCAACCGGGGCCTTCGCCCTGCCCTCAAGCCCAGACCGTGTTCGGAGGAATCTCTATGTGCCGCAACGTTCTCCTCGTGTTGTTTTCTCTGCAGGCGCTGTCCATACCGGCAATATGCCAGGAGCAGGAAGTCACGATTGGTGCCCAGGTGTGGCTGTATGACCGGGTCTATCCTTTGCTCGACGGTCTATTGCAGGATGCTGCCAGCACGCAGGTCAACCAACTTATTCTCGATCCCAACAAAGCCAACAGCTCGCAGCTCGATGCTCTCATTCAGTCCTTTCAGGTACAGGCCGGATACAACCAGCTTTCAGGTGTACAAAACTCGGTTGCCGCCCAGATGGCGCAGGCCAACGTAGCCTACCAGTCCACGCTGACGCAGCAGCAGCAGATCATATTGCAGCAGTCCATTTCAGCCCAGCAGGCATTGACCAAGGCACTGCAGGATCAGACCGCGGCGAATGCATCACAGATCCCGTCGCAGGTGACTGCCGCGAATACTGAAGTGCAAAGCGCGCAAGCTGTCGTTACTGGCCTCGCGGCGCAGTCTGCTCTGGTCAAAGGCAGCGGAACCCCATATGCACCTTCACCCGCCACTGGAAGCATTGCGAATACGCCATCCGCATTTACGTCCGGTGTGCCGGCGACAGTTCTCGGCACCGGGACTTCGACTAGCGGGCCGTCGTTCCCTGCCACCAAGCAACTCGACAATCAGATGGATTTACTTTGGTCGCGGCTCGCTCGCGTGGTGGGAGCGATGGCGCGACCAGATTCGATCGACCGTGATTCCAGAATGTACATGATCGAATTCGACACGGCCACGTTTCCAGCCAAGTCAAGAAAAGGAAGGCTGTTGGACACTCGCTATCAACTTAGTTGCGGCCAGGTTGTTGACTTGTTCCCGCGTGTTGCAGCAGTCAACGTGGCGAACACCAAGTACCGCGATAACGCGGATGCCTTTGGTGTGCTGCTGTCGTTTTTTTCCTTCGCTGTGAATGCATCGTATAACCGTGAACACCTGAAAATGTCGCAGACGCTTGGCCAGTCCTCCTACATAACCGGCTATGGTGTGGATCAGGGTGTGTTTGGCTGGAAGTTCGGAATTCCGCTGGGGGACAACTTTGTGTCTTCAGACACCAAGAGGACCTTTGCGCTGGTTGTCATGCCGGCCGCATGTGCTGCACCCACATTGACCCTGCAGGAGGCAATTTGGGAGAAGCCGGACGGCAGCAAGCACCAGCCGGTTGTTCCGCCAACGGACTTTGCGAATGTAAATAACCAGCTGAAGCCGGCGGACGAGGCCGCAGTTGCTGCCGCAGCTGCAGCCGCCCCCCCGGACGTGAAAAACATCTCGTTCAACCGGGCTATCTACGACCCGACGAAATATACCCCGGCTAGTCCGGTTCTGGTATCGCTATCCGTTACGCTCCGCCAGCCGATCGACCAGGAGGCGACGGTGTACGCAAATGGAATCCTTTTGAAGCGGGCGCGCGATACGTTTGGCAGGGCAATACCGGCCGGGGCAGGATCGGGCGGTTTGCTCGAGGAGTCCGTGTCGATTGCCCAGGCGAATACGTGGATTCCCATATCGCCGAGGAAACTTCTGATTACCCTGGATGCGGGACAGTTCGGGGCGATGTTTCCAACAATTCAAATCAACAGCCCAGGTCCGGAGGGTCCCGTTGTAATCTCTTCGTCTGTCGTCGATGGCACAGGAGTTGCTGATAGCACTGAGATAGAAGTTTCTGGGCAGCCGGTGCATTGCATGACCAAGGTTGGCGGGATTGTTTGCCAGCTTGCCTTGCCGTCCCTGGCCTATCCGGTTCCGGTGAGCGCGAGTCTCGGCGTCATTCTGTGGCAAAGGAACTGTGACCCCGACCCGGTAAAGGGGTGCGTCTACGACCTCGTAGTTCAGGCGCCATCGGTTTCTACGGCCGCAACAGCTGCAACGAGTTCGGCCTTTCAGGTCGCATCAGGATCGGGAGTGAATCCATGGGGACCGAACCCGGAGGTGTATGTCACGGTTCCGACGATTCCAGAGTTGGGCCCGAAACAGTTTCGGCTCAAGTGCAATTCGGGGAATTCCTCGGACGTAGATGTTCGGAACCTGGACTGTGAGCTTTGGGATGAGGCTACGTCCCCTGATTTCGGGGCAAATTATGCGCCTCCGAATGACATTCATCTACAAGTCATCGATGCAGGTCACGTGGGCGGATCACTTCTCGGATCAGTTGTGCTGCCCGGGGACGCCTGGGGAATAGACAGCAAGACCCCACCCAGAAAGAGCCTGTGGAGCGCGTCGAATATTCAGTGGTACGACAATCAGAAGGAACCGGATGGCGGACACTGGGACTTCCAGATCAAGTTTGCCAATCTGCAGACCCAAAATCCTAGCCAGCTCGTGATTTCGCCAGACCCTGTTCAGGGGCGCGGCCCAATCCCGCCGACATCCTGCAATAGCGCCTCTGGAATCTGCATGTGGGATTTCCAAATAGCCCCTCGAGACATTCCCAATTGGTCAGACCGGCTGGATATCACCTTTGACGGGGATCCAGACCACAAGTGGCAGCTTTTGTTCATCAGGAGCCAGGTTTTTCCGCATGTGACGGTGATGGGCCCGGATTTCTCTTCGTGGTCGGGCAATAACTTCACCCAGGTATTCAGTTCCTCGAAGGATTCGACCAACAAAACGGGGCTGATGATAGGGTCGACCTTGTATCCGATTGAATGCGCGACGCCGAATTCCTGCGTTGTGAGCGACAAGACCAAGCTGCCGACAAAAGCAGGCGGCGCGATGACCCTGCGAGCGCTGAATCAGTCGTTCCCGCTGATGCAGCAGAACGCGGACGGATCGGCTACACAAATTACATACCAACCGACGTCGACTACGAACCCCGCCGGCGGAGGCGGAGCCGGACCGGCACAAGGGGCGCAGACCAGTCAGGCGAACCAGCAGGGTCAGGCCACCCCCACCGCGACCGCAACCCCTGCTCAGGTGATCAATACGATTGTGGTTGAAGTTCCGAAGAATTGAGCTCGTTTCCGAAGCGCAAGGGATACTGAGGTGCCGCAGTCGTTGGAGCGCCCCCAGTTGGTGCGCTGGATGGCGAGGCAACCGGTCCTCCTTGTTCTGGGCTGAGGGTGGCGCAGTTTCGCCGGCGCGGAAAATCTGCAAGAATGGATGCATCATGACTGTGACAGCACCCGCAAAGGTATTTGCCGACAGGATCGGCCGGATTGAAGTATCCGCAACGATGGCCGTGGCCGCAGAGGCCGCCAAACTGCGCGCGCAAGGCGCGAACCTTGTGGATTTTGGGGCGGGAGAGCCGCACTTTCCGACTCCGCGGCACATTAAAGATGCTGCGATTGCGGCGATTGAGGCGAACTTTACGCGATATACGGTGGTGCCGGGGATTCCGGACGTGCGCAAGGCGATTGTGGAGCGGCATGCGTGCGACTTTGGGTCGGACTACGGGCTGGACGAGGCGATTTTTACGACCGGCGAGAAGCATGCGCTGTTCAACGCGGTGCAGATCATGGTGGATCACGGCGACGAGGTAATTTTGCCGGTTCCGTATTGGGTGAGCTTCAAGGACATCGTTCAATATGCGGGCGGCAAGGTGGTGTATCTGGAGACGAGCGAGGCGGAGAGCTTTCGCATCACGGCGGACGCGATTGAAAAGGCGATTACGCCGAAGACCAAAGCGATTATTTTGAATTCGCCGTCGAACCCGGCGGGTTCAGTGGTGAGCGCCGAGGATTTGGAGCGAATTGTGCACCTGGCGCACGAGCGCGGAATTTATCTGCTCTTGGACGAGTGCTATGTGTACCTCAACTATGCGGGCAAGCCGGTTTCGGCGGGGTCGTTTACGTGGGCCAAGGAGCACATGGTGGTGCTGGGATCGCTTTCGAAGACGTATGCGATGACGGGCTGGCGGGCGGGGTTTGCGCTGGCGCCGAAGGCGATTGTTGCGAACCTGAGCAAGCTGCAGTCGCAGCAAACGTCGAATGCGACGAGCATTGTGCAGAAGGCTTCGATTGCGGCGCTGGCTGGGTCGCAGGAGTGCGTGTGCGAATTCAGGGCGGAGTTCATTGAGTTGCGCGACTACATGCTTTCGAAGCTGACGGCGATTCCGGGCGTGACGTGCACGAAGCCGGAGGGCGCGTTCTATGTGTATCCAAATATAGGGGCGTTTCTGGGCAAGGGGGGGATTCGGACGGCGACGGAACTGGCGACGAAGCTGCTGCATGAGGCGCATGTGGTTGTGGTGCCGGGGGACGCGTTTGGAACGGCCGAGCACATTCGCATCTCGTATCCCGTGACGAAGCAGAACATCGACGAGGGCACGCGCCGAATGGCGGAGTATCTGGGGAATCTCGGGTAAGTCCGCAATGCGGGACGGGCAAAAGCCCTTACCTTTCAGACTGACTTCCCATTTGTACTGAGGATCACTGTGCAAATGTGGTCCGAGTCGGGTAGGATGGCAGTTCGATGCCGAAGACTATAGATTTTCGCCCAGTCATACTTGCCGGCGGAAGCGGAACGCGCTTCTGGCCACGGTCGCGGCGCGCGCGCGCCAAGCAGGTGCTTGCGCTGGACGGTGAGCGCTCGATGCTGCAGCAGACGGTGGAGCGGCTGAAGCCGATTGCCGGTCTCGAGAAGACGTGGATCGTCACCAATGAATACTTGGCGCACGAGATAGCCGACCAGCTGCCTGGATTGCCGGCGGAGCAGCTTGTGAGGGAGCCGGTGGCGCGCAATACGGCTCCGGCGTGCGGGTTGGCGGCGTTTCTGATTGAGCGGCAGAATCCCGATGCGGTGCTTGGGGTGTTTCCGTCGGACCATGTGATTGGCGACGAGCCACGGTTCCTGAAGGCTCTGCAAAAGGGCATCCAGGTGGCGGCGAGCGGCGACAACATGGTGGTGCTGGGGATTGAGCCGGTGCGGGCCGAGACGGGTTACGGCTATATCGAGACCGGGGATCTGACACGGGACGACTCGGCGCTGCATGTGCGGCGGTTTACCGAAAAGCCGAATCAGAACCGGGCCGAGGACTTTGTGGCCGCGGGAAATTACTACTGGAACTCAGGGATGTTTTTGTGGTCGGCCCGGACGTTGGCGAATGCGGTGCGCGAGCATTTGCCGGAGACGGCTCCGCTGCTTGAGTCGATTGCTGCGGCATATGGGACGCCGGAGTTTGAGCAAGTGTTTCATTCGCTTTACGGGAAGTGCGAAAACATTTCCGTGGATTACGCGATCCTGGAGCCGCGGTCGGCAAAGGGCGAGCACCTGTCGCACCTCTATTGCCTGCCGGCGGAGTTCAGCTGGAACGACCTTGGATCATGGGCGTCGCTCTACGAGTACCAATTGGAAACGCGGCTAAGGGGCGACGGCGAAGGGAATGTGTCGGAGACAGGCGGGCACCTGGCAATCGATGCGACGAACAACTACCTCTACAGTCCGCGGAAATTTGTGGCGCTGGTGGGCGTGGAGAACCTGGTGATCGTGGACACGGAAGATGCGCTGCTGGTGGTGCACCGGGACCGGTCACAGGACGTGGGCAAGATCGTGAAGGAACTCGGGGTCACGGGGCATACGGAACTCATCTGAAAGGGCAGCCGTGGAGCACAACGCGACTTCGCGCTGTCAACCTCTCAAATTGCGGCTTCCATGCGCTGCTCGGCGGGGGCGGTCTCTTCAGTCACGTTGCAGCAAGAGGGGTCGCATGCTACCTTGCAAATGAGGCTCCGAATCCCTGCGGTTGCGGTATGCGTTCATCGAGAATGCGCAAACCGAGGCGTCCCATTTTTGATGGGGCACGACCATGAAAGTCTTTGCGGAAATCCTGGACGGCGCCGATGTTTCTGATTGCAGAATGCAGCCCGGCTGAAATGAAGTTAGCTCCAACCTTTCAACCATGTAGGGTGGTTCTCAAAACTGACCAGCAAAAGGCTCGGCGAGTCCCACGAACTCGATAAATTCTACGAACTCAATAGAATCGATCATTCAAATCCCCTGCTTGAACGAGGCGCAGACGTTGGGCGCACATTGGGTAATCCATGAGTGCAAGTATCCGCTGTGGTGTTATTGGCTTTGGCAAGATGGGCATGCTCCACGCCTCGCTCGCAAACGCGATCGAAGGATCGCGGCTTGCCGCGATCTGCGAACCGAACCGGACAGTCCGCAACTGGTTTGGGACTCTCAGCTCGGATGTGCCCGCATACCAGGATTATGCGGAGATGCTGGAAGCAGTCCCGCTCGACGCGGTCTTCATTTGCACACCACCGGCCTCCCACATTGAAATTGCCACGGCATGCGTGCGCAAGGGGTGCCATGTCCTTATCGAGAAGCCTGTTTCGTTGACTGCAGAAGCCGCTCGACCACTCGTTGAGCTGCTGAAGCAGACGGGCAAGATCGGCATGGTAGGTTACATGATGCGTTACGCTGACACGTTTTCCAAAGCTCGGGACATCGTGAGGCAGGGAGTACTGGGGCGAGTACTTGCGTGCCGTGGCGCGACGAAGGTTTCACAAAACTACAAGGCGGGCAAAGGCTGGCGGTACTCCCGGAAAGAGTCCGGTGGCGGCGTGTTGATCGCTCAGGGCATCCACGCGGTAGACCTCATGTGCTGGATGATAGGAACCCCTCGTTCCGTCAATCTGCGATCGAACAGTCACTATTCAGGAACCGTTGAAGATTTTGCTCAAGCTTTGTTCTCGTGGACGGGCAACACAATCGGTTCGCTGGACTCCTCCTGGAGCGTGGATGGGCATCGCCTGCTGATGACTTCACTGGAATTGACCTGTGAAAACGGAACGCTGACCGTGGATGATGACACCGTTCGGCTGTTCCTTCGCAAGGAATCCGGCAAGTACCCCGAAGGATGGACATCCCTGTCGAAACCCGAGCTTTCAATTGGTGTGAGTGCCGATATCGGAGGCCCGCTCTACACACGACAGGACGAAGCCTTCATCCGCGCCGTGCGTGGAAATGGTGAAAATGAGAGTGACGTGCGGAGTGCGTGGTCTACTCAGCATGTGATTGACTGCCTCTATACGTCGGCAGATGAGAACGGAGCCACCGTCGAGGTGAATAAAGAATATGACCTGGCGGTGAGATAAGCGAATGCAGATTCGAGACAAATTGATTCTGGGACACAACCAATTCTTTGGCGTGAACCACCTGTCTTCGGCCCGGGGTGTGGCCACAGAACAATACTTCAGCAGCACGGAGAACGTAATCTCGCTGGTCCGCACTGCGTATAGAGCCGGTGTTACCGGCTTGATGCTCTCGACTCACGAACGCGCCAGGGCCATCGCGGACGCGATCCGCAGCGATTCGGAGCTCTCATCGAACCTGCGTCTCCACATTCTGCTTCCCTACATGGCAAAATACGTTCGCATGGCCAACGAGCGCGGGGCTATTTCGATGCTGGAGGAGACTCTCAAGCAGGCCACGTGGGCGGAGCGGTTAGCAATCGGGTTGAAAGCGGGAACCGGGGTAATCACGAAGGACCTGCCGACGATTCTGGCCGCGTTGACCACCATTGAACTGCTGCCGTTCAAGGGGCTGAATGTACAGTCGGTGTTCCTGCACAATTCTCTGACCGACATGCTGGCGGCGCTCCGCTCCGCTGAGGTGGTGAAGTTCTTTGTGAAAAACATCGAAGAGGAACATGGCGCCTGCCCGGCATTTTGCACGCTCTCGGCCGGACTCACGATGAGTTACTTTCGCGACATAGGCCTCGAAGCGCCTGTGATAATGGCACCCTTCAATCCGGCGGGCTTCCAGATGAATCCCTCGCGCGAGAGATGTGAGCAACTGCTCGAGGAGTACCCCTGCCAAATGGTCGCCATGAGTGTGTTGGCCGCCGGCCACGTGAAGCCCGCGGACGCCGCACGCTATCTGTCTTCTCTTGCAGGAATCGATTCGATTATCTTCGGAGCTTCCAGCCCTGGGCACGTCACGGAATTGAGCAGCGTGTTGGGCACTGTCGTCAATCGGACTGTCACTCAATAGACCATCCATGCTTTAGCGATACGGCATGTCATCGTCGCCGCTGAACCGATCTGAGATCGCTGTGAATTAGGTAGCACAAGGGGATTTTATCGTGGAGAAAAGCAAAGATCTTTCCGCTCGCCCACACGTCGTGATTCTCGGAGCCGGCCCCGCGGGTGTGGGTGCAGCCTTAAGGCTTATGCAAAATGGAACCGCCCGCGTAACGGTTATCGAACAGCAAAGCAAGGCGGGAGGTACCGCCGGGAGTTTCGAACTCGACGGCGTCTACTGCGACTACGGCAGTCACCGGCTCTTTCCCAAGCTTCCGCCTGACACAATGAAGGACCTTAAAAGGCTCCTCGGTCCAGACCTCATCTTCCAGGTGCGCCACGGCAACATCCTCTTGAGAGGGCATTGGATCCATTTCCCGCTGAAGCCGCTGGACCTGCTATTAAAGCTTCCCAAAAGTTTTGCTTTCGGCGTACTTGGAGACACGCTCCGAAAGCTTCTGCCACGGCGCAGTTCGGGCCCGCAAACGTTTGCGACCATCCTGGAACAAGGGCTGGGGAAGACGGTTTGCAATGATTTCTTTTTCCCGTATGCGCGGAAGATCTGGGGAGTTGCTCCTGAAAAACTGGATACCATGGCAGCGCAACGGCGCGTTACGGGCAGTTCTATTGGGAAAATACTGAAAAAGATCTCAGCACAGGTCCCGGGCCTCAAGCCGATGGATGCGGGTAAGTTCTATTACCCGCGGCGAGGCTTTGGTCAATTCACCGAGTGCCTTTGTGAGGAAGCGCAAAGGCTTGGCGCGGATTTCAAATTCGGCACCCGTTTCCTGGGCGTTGAGCGGGAGAACGGTCGTATTAAAGCGGTGAAGTATCAGCAGGGCGGAGAAGCCTTCGAGATACCGACTGAAATCGTGTGGTCGACTATCCCCATCAGCGTACTCGTGCAGGGGGTGCATCCGGAAGCTCCTCAGGAGGTTCTCGACTCCTCCAGGAGCATCTCTTACCGGGGAATGATTTTGATATATCTCGTGCTCGAACAGGATCGGTTTGGCAAGTTCGATGCTTATTATTTCCCCGAGGAGTCGATCCCCATCTCCCGCATGTCGGAGCCGAAGAACTTCAACAATGCCACAGAGCCGCGCGGCAGGACCGTGCTCTGCGCCGAGCTCCCTTCCGATCCCGGACGCCCCGAGTGGGATATGAGCGATCCTGAACTGCGTGACCGGCTTTGCGAATGGCTGGGACGGGCAGGTATTCCCGTAACCGTTCGTGTCTCGAATGTGGTCACGCGCCGTTTGCGGCAGGCGTATCCCATCTATCTCCAGGATTACGCGACCCACCTTTCGCGGATGGATGATTGGATCAATGGAATCGAAGGCATGCTGACATTTGGTCGCCAGGGCTTGTTCGCGCACGACAATACTCACCATGCCTTACCCATGGCCTACGCTGCGGCGGATTGCTTGTCCCCTGAAGGCGTGTTCAACCATGAACGCTGGGCAGAGTACCGTGAAATATTCAAGTCCGACGCAGTCGAGGACTGATTCCTCGCGGGCGACTCGCGAATTACGCGAGAGGGCGCACTCGGTCGCGCGCGGGTTCGCTGCGGAACGCGCGCTGCGAAAGTAGGCCAAATAACCTCTGTACTGCCAAGCCTGTTTCTTGCGCAGAATCCGTGCCGAATGCATCACCGCCTGGCGTGAATTCGTTGATTACACTAATTGCTGGAGAAACGAGCCCCGGCGATGGCACACCCACAGATCAAGTTTGGAACGGATGGATGGCGCGGCGTGATCGCCGACGACTTTACGTTTGCAAATGTGCGGACGGCAGCCGAAGCGGTGGCCGCGTATGTGTGGTCGTGCAAAGGGTCGGAAAAGGAAGATCCCGCTCAGGGGCTTTGCATCGGCTACGACAGCCGTTTTGGGTCAAAAGCGTTTGCGCGGGCTTGCGCAGAGGTGGTGGCGGCGACGGGAATTCCAGTGATGCTGGCGAACAATATAACGCCGACGCCGGCCCTGAGCTATGGGGTGCGCGGGCGCAAGGCGGCGGGCGGCATCATGATTACGTCATCGCACAACCCGGCGCAGTGGAACGGCGTGAAGTACAAGGCGTGGTATGGCGGGTCGGGCAAGCCATCGATCATCGCCGAGGTTGAGAGCTACCTGGGTCAGCCGGCGCCGAAGCCAGCCAGGGCGGCCGCGATTGAAGAGGTGGATTTTCTCCCCGATTATCTGAAAGCGATCGAGAGCTTTGCCGATCTGGATTTGATTGCGAAGTCGGGAATGAAGTTTGCCATCGACTCGATGTACGGCGCGGGGCGGACGATCGTTGCAGACATATTTACGCGTATCGGCGTGGACCATGTGCAGATTCGCGGGAACGTGAACCCGTTGTTTCCGGGGATCAATCCTGAGCCGATTGAGCCGCACATTCGTGCGCTGGGCGAGGCCGTGGTGGCGAACGGCTGCGACGCGGGATTGTGTACGGATGGCGACGCTGATCGGATTGGCGCGACGGATGAGCACGGCGTGTTCGTGGATCCGCACAAGATCTTCAGCGTGCTGCTGAGCTGGGTGCTCAAGCGGAAGGGCTGGCCGGGCGCGGTGACGCGGGCCTTCAACACGACGAAGATGCTGGACCGGATTGCGGCGCGATACGGACGCGAACTGATCGAGCACGGGATCGGGTTCAAGTTTGTGTGCGACCTGATGCTGGAGCGGGAGATCGTGATGGGCGGCGAGGAGTCAGGGGGGATTGGGTTTCAGAGGCACCTGCCGGAGCGCGATGGCCTGCTGAACGCGCTGCTGCTGGCCAATGTGATGGCCGAGGAAGGCAAGACGCTGGGCCAACTGGTGGCCGACCTGCAGGAGGAGTACGGAGAACACCAATACGGCCGAATCGATCTGCACATTCCCGACGATGTGAAGAACGCGGCGATTGCACGGGCGCGGGCGCTGGGGCCGGGCAATGAGGTGTTTGCCGGGATGCCGATCTATTGCCAGGAGAATCTGGACGGGGTGAAGTTCTACCTCGACAATCCGGAATCGACTTCGAAGCCCAAGGCGGCGGAGACGTGGCTGCTGTTGCGGGCGAGCGGGACGGAGCCGTTGATGCGGATTTATACGGAGAGCTGCTCGAAGGAGTCGGTCGCGCGGCTGCTGGAGTCGGCAAAGAGGTTTGCGCTCCAGGAGTAGCAGCTTTCAGCGATGCAACCCGTCAGCGGAACATGCGAGCATCGAAGTGGAAGGGCTGGGGCGGGTCGATTTTGAGCTGCGCGATGGCTGGATGAAGCGGATTCATGAGGAGATTCCACTCCGAATGCAGTGGGGCGGAGGGCACCTGCATCGCCAGCGAAGTCTTCTCGCGAATCCAGGCATCGCCGAGCTTGCGCAGCGGCTCAAAGTCGTCGGTCCACCATTCGGGTGGTAGGGCTTCGGTTGTGAGTTGCTGGGAGGGTTCGCCTGCGGGCAGCGTGGCGGCGATGGAGACCAGGTCGTCAGGCTGAAGGTTGGGCTCAATGTGAACGAAGAGTTCGATTGCGGCCAGGGCTAAAGACGAAGAGCAGTAGACCATGGGGACTCCGCGCGAGTTCCATCTGCCGCCGAAGCGGCGCGCGCCCTCGCCGGTGAATGCATCGGCGGCGAAGCGCTCGCGGCAGATGCGCCAGACTTTCATGTGCGGTGTCGAGGCGATTGCTGGCTATACCCGGGCAGCATCAGCTGTAGACGCCGTAGGCGATGCGGCCTAGGATGTCTTCGATCTCTCGCACGCCGGGATCGGTGTCAACCTGATCAAGGGGGCGTCCGCCGCGAAGGGCGCGATTCGGTGTCTTGAGCCACTGCGCTGCCTTGTCTCCGCTACCCAGCGTCTCGGCGGCATTCGAGTAAACCTGCGCAAGTCGGACCGTGCGGTCGGACTCAGCCGGGGTGAGGCGTGAGTGCTGGGCAGCGCGGCGGGTGAGCGTGCGCAGGGGAATGCCGATCTTCTCCGAGATTTCGGCCTGGCGCAGGTCGAGCCGCTCAGCCAGCAGGAAGAGAGACCTGACCGGCAATCCCTCGCGGACCAACTCAGCCAACGCGCCGTTGCGGTCCAGCGGTCTGCCGAGGATCAGTTCCCCGCCGAGTACATCCGGGATCGTTTGGGCAGCCATGGTTCACCTATGTCACAATATACGCCATTTGGCTAATTCAGTGATGCAAATTTTTCCATTTAATAAGCGCCATTTGCCATCCAATATCTCTCTTCGTTCTTGTTCTTGACAAAATATTCTAATTACATAACAATACGTTCTCAGATTGAACAATACACCTGATAAAGCCCCTGGCGAGAGCGGTCTTTATAACCGCATCGCGGTGTTGCGGGCGGAGCGGGACATAAGCCGCCAGCAACTGGCCGACGCCATGGACGTGAATTACCAGACAATCGGGTTTCTGGAGCGGGGCGACTACAGCCCGAGTTTGAAGCTGGCGCTTGAGCTGGCCGAGTACTTTGGGCTGCCAGTGGAGGCGCTGTTTTCAGCGAAGCCGCTGAAGCCGCTGAGCGAGCAGGTGTATGGGACTGGCAAATTCGGGGCTTTGGCCGAAGCCCGGAGCGCATCGGAAGAATCTAAGTGAAGACGCAACTGGAATTTTGGAGTGTTCGCGTCAAAGTCGCTGCAAGAAGAAGGCGGCGGCGGTTGCTCAGGACGACAGTGCCAAGGATAGGGGACCGGCAATGAACGCATCATTGAAGTTCCGGCGCAGAATGGGCGGCTGAGCAGGTTGGTTTCGAGCTAAACAAGGCCTTCGCGCAGGGAGATTATTGGTACTTTCCGTTCTTAAAGGTTATGAGCGGTTACTCAACTCCGAGGAAGGGTTCAAGACTCCAGCCGAAGCAAACGACGATTTCAATAACATATTGCAGAATCAGGGTTCCGGAGTATTCTGGCCAGATGATCGGATGCCAGCGCCGATTCCCCGGCCCGCGGTCCTTCGTACCGTTCGTCTTTGGGGTCCTTCTCGCCATTGGTGTCATTCCGGCCGGATCGTCCGGCGCGCAGACTGAGCCAGCAAAGAATCGAGCTTCAATCGTGGTGGACGAGCGCAGCTTTGCGGCGGTCGCTCTGGACGGTCCATGGCGATTTCATATCGGAGATGACGCGGCTTGGGCAGACGCTTCTCTCGACGACTCTCATTGGGAGGAGCTATCGGCCGACCGCCCGTGGGGCGAGCAAGGCCACGCCAGCTACGCAGGGTTTGCCTGGTATCGCGCGAGCATCGTAATTTCATCGTCCGCACAGAGCGCTTCGCCGCCTATTGCTTTGATTGTTCCACATGTCGACAGCGCATACGAGGTCTACTGGAACGGGGCGCTGATTGGCACGGATGGCAGGCTTCCGCCGAACCCGGTGTATTACCTGAGAGCCTCGCCTCCGAGAGTCTTTCATATCAGCCCTGTCAATGCCGGCGAACATGGGATTCTCGCTTTTCGCGTCTGGAAAGCTCCGCTGCTTTCCGACGATTCAGGGAAGCATGGCGGGTTTCAGGATGCTCCCATGGCCGGCAGCGATCAGGCTATCGCTAACAGGATCGCGCTCATGAACTATGAGTGGCTACGCAGCCGGGAGTTCTATTTCAGCATCAACCTGGTCTACGGGCTGGTGGCGCTGCTGAGTCTGCTGACCTGGCTCCAGGACCGCAAGCAGTGGGCGCCGTTGTGGATGTTTGGACTTGCGCTGGCCCCGCTCATCGAAATGTTCCTCTATGGCGTGCGCCTTCATTGGCCTTCTCCGATGGCCAATGCGCTTTGGCAGCCCATAACCTCGATTCGCGACATCTGTCTTTGGCTGCTGCTGCTTTGGCTGCTGCAACTGGGCAAAAGCCAGCGACTTGTACGGTTCGTTTGGGTGTGCGCGTGGGTCAGCATCTCGGCCGAAGTTCTGGACAGCGCGCCTTATTTTCTGGCCTGGATGCCCGGCTGGCGGGTGCCCATGCAGATTGAAGACGCTCTGATGGTCGCGATATGGATTCCCACCGAGGTCGTGCCGCTGGTGCTGGTGGGGGCAGCGGTGGTGAGCCGGAGTCGCCTGGACTCGACCCGTTGGACTATGGCCATCCTCGCCTTTGTGAACGGCATGATCCAGCTGGCGCGCTTGCTCGCGCCGCAGGGCAGCCGCTTTACGCATTGGACGTTTGCCGACAGGATCGACGGGCCTCTCTTTACCGTGGCGGGAAATTCGATCTCCCTTCCGACGCTGGGCGGCGCGCTGCTGCTGATCGCCACCGGATATGCGGTCTATCGCAGCTCCGACGAAAACCGGCGCAAGCAGAATGCATTGCAGCAGGAGTTTGAGAGCGCCCGCGAATTGCAGCGGGTCCTGATTCCCGAGACACTGCCCATGGTACCGGGGTACTCGCTGACGAGTGGGTACTTGCCCGCCCAAAAGGTGGGTGGGGATTTCTTTCAGATCATTCCGCTGGCGGGAAACAGGTTCGGCTGCACGCTTGTGGTGGTGGGCGATGTAAGCGGGAAGGGCCTAAAAGCTGGAATGGCCGTTTCCTACATTGTGGGCGCTGTGTATGCACTGGCAAACATTCTTCCCGGTCCCGGGCGGCTGTTGTCGGCGCTCAATGAAAGGTTGATCAGCCGCTTGCAGGGTGGCTTCGCCACGTGCATCATCCTGCTCCTGCATCAGGAAGGAAAGTGCGTCATTGCCAGCGCTGGCCATCCGCCGCCCTACGTCAACGATTCCGAACTAAGCTTGCAGGGAGCTTTCCCGCTGGGGCTGTTCCCAGGAGTCGAATTCGAAGAGACGACAATTCATCTGAATCCGGGCGACCGGTGCACGCTCTACACCGACGGGCTGCTGGAGGCACGCAACGCTGACGGCGAACTCTACGGATTTGAACGATTGCTGGCCCTGCTTAGCACGCGGCCTAATGCAGCGCAGGCGGTGGACGCTGCCGTGGAATTCGGCCAGGATGACGACATAACGGTCGTCACGCTGACCAGGACATCTGCGGGTTGATATGGCGCGCCGTTCAGCGGATCGTGTCTTTCAATACGTCTTTATGAATCTCAAAGCTCTCATCCGTTGATTCGCGAATGTCCTTGGCGATTGAGGCCCAGACTGGGTTGATGTGGGTTGGGTCCCAGGTGCCATCCTTCACGGCTCGTTCATATTCGACGTATTTCACGAGTCCCTTTTGGTAGGCGCCAAGGCCCTTCGCCAAGTCAAATGCCGCGGCAATCACCACGCCGACATCGTCTTTCAGGTGCTCTGAAATGTTGGCATAGACCTCGGCCTTGTGTTCCTCGATCCATTGGAAGGCGATCGGCATGACAACTTCAGCGACCCAATTGTTATAGGCATTCAAGGCGTCAATTCCGGCGATCCAGGAGGGATGCGCCTCCCAATCCTTCGGTACTGCGCATGGCTGTGGTGGTGCGCACGGCTGTGGTGGTGGGGATGGCTGTGGTGGTGGGGATGGCTGTGGTGTTGGGAATGGCGGAATGATGTACGTCGTCGCAGACTTATTCATGTTTCCCATCGCAAGTCTCCTTGAGGGGACAGGCCCCGGTTGAACCGCGTTGAAAAGCTGGACTCGCCCCAGAGAAGGCAGGCGCAACCCGTTGCCTGGACCGCTGCAGCCTGGCTGAAAAAATCTAAATGTCCGATTTGCTGGGGCCGCCGGGGATTGAGCTAATTGAGTCGCAGCCCTTCGATCACAACCCAGAAGCGATTGCAATGTCAAGACTTGGTTTTTGGGGGCGGGTCGGGGGTGGGGTTTGGTGGGTCGATGAGCGGGCGTCTTGTTGCGCGGGTCTCCGAGGCCTTCAGTGCCCGGCTCACTCCCGTGGTTTGGGATGCCCTTCTCGTCCGCTCACTACTCGATGATGGCGATTTTGGCGCGCTTGCCGAGGCGGACGACGAGACGGGCGGGGAGGGCGGCAATGGGGATGATGACGTTGGTAGCGACTTCTCCGTCGAGCTTGACGGCTTTCTCCCCGAGCTTGCGGCTGGCTTCAGCGCCGCTTGCGGCGAGGCCGAGATGGACGAGGAGCTTGGGCAGGCGAATCTGCAGGGCACCGGGCAGACCGGCTGGGCCGACAAGGTCGGCGAAAGCGATGGCGACTTCTTCGAGGTCTTCGGCGGTTTCTTTCTGCTGGAACATGCGAGCCCAGTTTTCGTCGGCGCTGAGGGCTGCGGCCTCGTCGTGGAAATCGCTAACGATGGTGCGGGCGAGGCGCTTCTTGGCTTCCATGGGGTGAAGCTGGCCGGCGGCGACTTCGGCGTGTAGGGCGTCGACCTCGGACTCGCGAAGGTCGGTGAGCAGCAGCCAGTAGGACCACATGAGCTCGTCCGAAATCGACATCAGCTTTCCGTACATCTCGGCGGGCGGCTCGTTGATGCCGATGGCGTTGCCGAGGGACTTGGACATCTTCTGTACGCCATCGAGGCCCGCGAGGATCTTGGTCATCAAAATGATCTGGGGCTTTTGGCCGTAGTGGCGCTGAAGCTCGCGGCCGGCGCCGAGGTTGAAGCGCTGGTCCGTGCCGCCTAGCTCGACATCGCACTCGAGGGCGACGGAGTCGTAGGCCTGCATGAGGGGGTAGAGGAGCTCGTGGAGGCTGATGGGCTGCTCGGCCTGGAAGCGACGATGAAATTCGTCGCGTTCGAGCATTTGGGAGACGGTGAAGTGCGACGCGAGGCGGATGGTGGCTTCGTAACCGAGCTTGCTGAGCCACTCCGAGTTGTAGCGGACCTCGGTCTTTTCAGCGTCAAGGATTTTGAAGACCTGCTCTTGATAGGTGAGAGCGAATTCGTCAATCTCGTCGCGGGTAAGCTGCTTCCGTGTCACGTTCTTCCCGGAAGGGTCGCCGATGAGGGAGGTGAAGTCGCCGACGAGAAAGATAACGGTGTGGCCCAATTGCTGGAAGTGACGCAGCTTGCGCAACAGCACGGTGTGGCCGAGGTGAAGATCGGGGGCGGTGGGGTCGAATCCGGCTTTGACGCGTAGGGGGCGGCCGGTTTTAAGCGAGTCTTCAAGGCGCTCGCGCAGGTCGCTGACGCGGATGATCTCGGCGGCGCCTTTCCCGAGCAGATCAAGTTGCTCGGCTACTGGAGGAAAGGTGGACATGTCGATTACAAGTATAGAGTTCGTGGCCACGGAAGCTAGTGGATAGGACCACGTCCGAATGCGGGGCTGCGATTTCCGAATCAAAGGAATGGATTCGTGACACGCAGCGAGCCGAAGCGCTGGCCGTGCTGGAGGTCCTCGCTGAAGAGCACATCGCACTGGGCCTGGATGGCTGCGGAAACGATGATTGAGTCGAACCAGGAGAGCCAGCTTTGCGATTGCAGGCGCAAAGCTTCGGCATAGAGCGCCTGGGAGGATTGGACCGCGAGCAAGGGGCGAAAGACGGTGCCGAGATATTGCTCTGCGTCCGCCAGTCTCATCGGTTGGGCGAATCGCCGGAGGGCGACGTTGAAGAACTCCTGGACGACTTGGAAGCTGACGATTCCTTTTTGCGTTGCGATGGCCTTGCGGATCAGCTCGGTGGCCTTTTGGGCTTTCGCGGGAGCGGCCTTGTCGAACGTGTAGACGAAGATGTTCGTGTCAAGAAAGAACCTATCGCTCATTGAGCTGGTCCCGGCTGAAGTGGTGGCCTGCATCGACGTGGTGGAGCTGGCCCATCAGCGCATCGAATCCCCGAGCGTCGGCTTGGCCTTGCGCAAACTGTTGAAGCCATTCGCGAAAGGCGGCGTTGAGGGTGCGGCGCTGCGCGCGAGCGACGGCACGGGCGCGTTCGATGAGGTCTTCGTCAGCGCTTAGGGTGATGTTTTTCATACGAGAATAGTGTACACGAAAATAGTGCGAATCGATCAAATTGGCCACGTGAGTAGTAGGCGTTGCAGGTCGAATAGTGGGAGGAATTACCGCGACCCCTTGGTGGGTAGGAGGCGAAGCCAGCCCGTCGGGGACGGCTTCAGTGTCCTTGGGGCTGCTGCAAGGTTATAATTCTCTCAATGAAGCTCAGTCTCAAATTCGGCGTTATCTCGATTGCGCGCAACGCCCGTGCAGCCTATGTGGCTGCGGCGGCGCGTGCAGCGGCTCCGGCCGCCTAAGACTGCTTTCCCTCATTATCCCCAAAAACAATTGAGCGGCAGTTGTCAGGAGTGCACACGCGTGTGCGGCCTCTGCAAGCATGCCTGAGCGGCGACGCTCAGGCCATTACACTGGAGAAATCATGGAAGAGTTCAGCAGGATTCAGCGGCTGCCGGCGTATGTGTTCAACATAACCGGCGAGATGAAGATGGCGGCGCGGCGGCGCGGGCGAAGACATTATCGACTTCGGGATGGGGAATCCCGATGGGGCGACGCCGAAGCACATTGTGGACAAGCTGATTGAGGCGGCGCAGAAGCCGGTGACGCATCGGTACTCGGTTTCGCGAGGGCTGCCGCGGCTGCGCAAGGCGATGTGCAACTGGTACAAGACGCGCTACGACGTGGACCTCGACCCGGAGACCGAGGCGATTGTGACCATCGGCTCGAAGGAGGGGATCGCGCACCTTTGCCTGGCGATTCTGGATCGAACGACACGGTGGTGGTGCCGAATCCGAGCTATCCGATTCATATCTATGGGCCGGTGATTGCGGGGGCGCACGTGGTGAGCGTGCCGGTGCACGACGGCGACCAGTTTCTGGCAGCAGCTGGAGAAGTTGATTCCGCGGATGGTGCCGCGGCCGAAGGCGCTGATTGTGAACTTTCCGTCGAATCCGACAACGCAGTGCGTGGAGCTGCCGTTTCTGGCGCGGCTGGTGGAGATGGCGCGGGAGTATGGGTTCTACCTGATCCAGGATCTGGCGTATGCGGATCTTGCGTTTGACGGGTACAAGCCGCCGAGCGTGCTGGAGGTGCCGGGCGCGAAGGATGTTGCGGTGGAGTTCTTCACGCTGTCGAAGAGCTACAACATGCCGGGATGGCGCGTGGGGTTCATGGTGGGGAACCCGAAGCTGGTGGATGCGCTGGCGCGGCTGAAGAGCTACTTCGACTACGGGACGTTTACGCCGATCCAGGTGGCGTCGATTGCTGCGCTGGAAGGGCCGCAGGAGTGCGTGAAGGAGATTTGCGAGAACTATCGCAAGCGGCGCGACGTGCTGATGGAGGGGCTGAACAAGATTGGCTGGCACGGTGCCGAGCCCGAAGGCGACGATGTTTGTGTGGGCCGAGATTCCGGAGCAGTATCAAGGCGCTGGGGTCGCTGGAGTTTTCAAAGCTGCTGCTGACGGAGGCGAAGGTGGCGGTGTCGCCGGGGGTTGGGTTTGGCGAGTATGGCGACGGGCATGTGCGGTTTTCGCTGATTGAGAACGAGGAGCGGACGCGGCAGGCGCTGCGGGGGATCAAGGGGATGTTTGGGAAGAGCTAGTTGTCAGTTGTCAGTTGTCAGTGATCAGGTGATTAGTGAACAGTTGTCAGCGGTGAGCGTCCAATAAGGAGAGGTCACAATGCAATCTCCGACTGGAGAGGATCTGGGCGAATCGGCTCTGACTCAACAGGCTCCGACCCGCCTAGCGAAGCGGCCGCTTTCTGCGGTGCTGCTGTCGATTGCGGCGCATGGGGGCGTCTTTGCGCTGGTTGTGATGCTGGGCAATGCGGTGAGAAGCAGCGTGGTTGAGCCTGTTTCGCTGGAGCAGCTTGCCAAGCTGGAGGTTGCGGGCGGGCCTCATGCGGCGAAGACTCCGCAGCCGGTGATGGATGTGGGCGCGCATACGAAGCATCCTGAGCCGACGCCGGAGGCGAGCAAGAAGACGATTTTGCCGGTGGATAAGCCAGCGCCGAAGTTGGCTGGGGGTGGTTCGCCGAAGAACCCGACGGAGGGGGATGGCACGGGAAAGGCATTCACGGGGAATGGAGAGGACGCGGAAGATGCGCGGCCGGCGTTTCCGGTCTACAGCCCGCGGCCGGCGGTGACGGACCGTGCTTTGTTACCTAGCTCGGAGCAGAAGATTGTGGTGGATGTGAACGTGGACTCGTTGGGCCAGGTGGTGAGCGAGAAGCTGGTGCGGGGCATGGGCAACGAGCTGGACCAGATGGTGCTGGAGATTGTGAAGACCTGGCGCTTCCATCCGGCAACCGTGAACGGCAAGCCCGTGGCGTCGGAGGCTGAGGTGATCTTCCCTTTCAATCCGAGCTATCCGATCAGCAACTCGTAGAGCGTCGTCGCAGCTGATTCAGCGCCGACGGTGTTTAAACCCACCCTAGCCGCAAAGACAAGAGCGCGACGAGGGCGGGGAATCCGGTCAAAACGGCACAGCATTTCACTTTTCTGCACCGTTTTTGATGCAGGCGATGGGGGATTTTTGGGGATACTTATCGACTTTTCGGGCGTTTGGGGTGTATAGAAAGCGCCGAAATGCAGCACTCAATGTGCTTAGCGTTTTTTAATGCACCAAGGATGGTGAAATCCACAAATTAATCGAAGTTTTGCACTTGCGTGCACAGATTGAAGAGGCCTAGTCTTCGTTTCAGTTGATGACCCTGTAGGGATTTGGATTGCAGTTCAGGCAAGGCAGGGAGATGCGGTAACAAAGGAAACCGGGAGAACGCAGGCGGCTTGCCGCAGGTGGAAGAACGGAAGAGATTGAGATTGCATTGAAGAGTCAAGCAGGGATTGCACGACCCGATTGAGCTTGAAGATTCATCCGCTGTACAGCCAGCGGGCGCATGAAGCGGGGACACCCGGGGATTCGCACGCAGGATAGCAGCAGATGCAAAGTTCGAGCGAAGGCGGGGAGACATCATTGACCCAGCCGTAGCTGCGGAGACGGGGCAACCCGGGGAAGCGGAGACGGAACGGCCGGAAGGCGCGAAATCCAGGGGAACCTGGAGATCCACCATTCGGTACCGCCGATGGACAAGAAGGTGCGGGGCGACCCGGACGTTCCCCATCGGCATAGCCGGAAGATGCAGTACTCGGGGATGCTCGGGGAGGCATCAAAGGCGGCGCCGGTGGCGCTCCAGTTTCGGGGACACCCGGAGCTGGGCAGCCGGAGACGCTGAAGGAGACAAGAGGCGGGGAAACTCGCAGCTCGATCGCCGGCTAAAACCGGAGGATGCGGTGCCCGAGGATGCTCGGGGACACTTCCTCAGCGAGACAGGACAAGCGGAGCCGGGGACACTCGGCGAAGCGAAGCCAGTAGCGCTGAAGGATCGCAGAGGCGGGGAAACTCGCAACTCGATCGCCGGTAAAGCCAGAAGACGCGGAACGGGGTTGCCCGGGAAACGTCATCGGCGCACCTGGACGCGAGAGGACTTAGGGAAACCTGAAGAATTAAGCCCAGGAGCGCGGAAGGATGGATGCGGCGGGGAAACCTGAAGCATCATCGCTGGCACGGCCAATGGACTGAAGGGTCGGGGCAACCCGAAACTTCGTCGCCGGCGCGGAGGAATTCTGTGGGACCGGGGAAACCCGGACGACGCAGAAGGAAGCCAAGCTGGAAAGGGCAGGAGACGGGGTGACCCGGAGCCTGCTGCAAAGGCTGAAGGGTTGATGTACGTTTCGATGAGCTACAAAGGCATCCGGAAAACGCCAGAGGCGCAAGCCTCTGGCGTTTTCGATTTTAGGGACGAAATACATCCTTCGCATTCCTCCCAATTGCGCGGGCCATCGGCGGCGGCGTTGCATTCCACCCTTTCTGCGCTGAGGCGCGGAAAGGAAGCGGCACCCCACCATTCAAAATAAAAGTACCGAATGGCTTGACCATACGCCCGCCGAATGCCGCGGCTTGCGGCGGGCGCGGCGTGCTGCCGAATTTTTCATGTCTTCGCGAGATTCCGTGGGTTACACTGTCGCAATGCCACTCAACGTAGAAATTGAAAAGTTGCCGGATGGGGTTGCTGTCGTGACCATGCAGGGACAGCTCACGCTGGGATTGAACCTGAAGCTTGCCGACTCGCAGGTGCACGCGGCCATTGCGGAAGGCGCGAATAAGCTGGTCTTCGACCTGACAGGGTCTGGACTACATCGACAGTGCTGGATTGGGCATGCTTGTGTTCACCTATGGCACGCTGAATGAGAAGGGCGGGACACTGCGGCTGTGCGGAGTGGCGTCGCGGATTGCTTCGGTGCTGAAGCTGACGAAGACCGACGAGCTGATGGGGATGGACGCGACGCGGGAAGAGAGCCTTGCGGCGCTGGGAGTCACAAGCTAGACAGAACGCGGCGAAAAACGACGACCGTGAGCAGAAGCGCACGGTCTTTTTGTTTTTTCATGGAATGTGGATTCGCCGCTAGTGCATGCCGCCGCCACCACCACCTTCGCCGGGCTTGTTGCCGCTGAGCAGGAAGGCGCAGAAGATGAGGCCGACGGACATCCAGGACAGCTCCATGTAGACGTCCTGATAGCCCTGGAGGTAGGCCTGGCGGTTGAGCTGGTTGTAGATGGAGGCCATGGCGAGTGCTTTTCCGTTGCCTGCTCCGAATTGGCTGCTGAAGTAGCCGCCGAGGGCCTGGGTCTGCTGGTTGAAGGCAATGTAAGCCGAACTCATGGCGTTCTGGAGATGCTGCTGGTGCCAAGTGGCGCGTTGGGTTACCTGCGCGCCGGTAATTGCGATGAGGATGGAACCGCCGATGTTGCGGACAAAGTTGATGAGGCCGGCGACCTGGTTGGACTGCTCCTTGGGCATGCCGATGTAGGCGGCGGTGGTGATGGAGATAAAGCAGAAGGGCAGCGGCACCATCTGGAGGACACGCAGCCAGGAGGACTGGCCGAAGGTCATAGTGAGCGTGGTGACGTGGGCGGCGATGTAGTAAGTGAAGACAAAGAGGGTGAAGCCGACGACAGTGAGCCAGCGGGCTGCGACTTTACCGGTAAGGAATCCGGCGAGGGGCATCACAAGGACGAGGGTGAACCCTCCGCCGGTGAGCGCAAGGCCTGCGGTGGTGGCCGTCCAGCCGAGAAGCTGCTGCATGAACTGTGGCTGCAGAACGGTGGAGGCGTTGAGCACACCGCCGACCAGAGCCATGAGCAGGCAGCAGATGGCGAAGTTTTTATAGCGGAAGAGCTTGAGGTTGATGAGCGGGGTTTTGTGGTTCCACTCCCAGAAGATGAGGCCGATCATGCTTGCGACGAAGACGAAACAGAAGAAGCAGATGAATGGAGAGGAGAACCAGTCGTTCTCTTCGCCCTTGTCGAGCATGATCTGCAGGCCGCCCATGGCGAGGGCGAGAAAGGCGAGGCCGAGGTAGTCAAGATTGCGCACGCGGCGGAGGTCGCCCTTGATCCAGGGCGGATCGTCGACGAGGCGGGTGACGAGCAGGAAGGCAAGGATGCCGACGGGGATGTTGATGAAGAAGATCCAGCGCCAGGAGTAGTTGTCGGTGATCCATCCGCCGAGAGTGGGGCCGATGGAGGGGGCGAGCACCGCGACGAGGCCGTAGAGAGCAAAGGCCTGGCCGCGCTTCTGAGGCTCAAAGGAGTCGGCCATGATGGCCTGGGCCATGGGCTGCATGCCTCCGCCGCCGAAGCCCTGCATGCAGCGGCAGATGAGCAGGATGGGAAGCGAGGGCGAAGCGC
This sequence comes from uncultured Acidobacteriaceae bacterium, assembly GCA_963783065.1. Lineage (GTDB taxonomy): Bacteria > Acidobacteriota > Terriglobia > Terriglobales > Acidobacteriaceae > Telmatobacter. The sequence goes on from CAWAMG010000003.1 coordinate 125,011, forward strand.
CGCAGAGGAAGCTGGAGACGGTGAAGATGACGATGCAGAGCAGGAAGAAGTTCTTGCGGCCCATGACGGTGGAGATCCATCCGCCGAGCGGGAGAACGATGGCATTGGCTACGAGGTAGCTAGTGAGAACCCAAGTGCCTTCGTCGGTGGAGGCGGCGAGCGAGCCGGCGATGTGTGGCAGGGCAACATTGGCGATGGAGGTGTCGAGGACCTCCATAAACGCCGCGAGTGCAACAGTCATGGCGATGAGCCATGGGTTGACGCGCGGCTTCCATGCGGCCACCTGAGCGGCAGGGTTGGGATTGTTGACGGTGACCCCGGCTGGGGCCGGCAATGCGTTTGAAGCGGTGGCCAAAAAGGGATCTCCTCGGTTTCGGAAGACAGGTATGAGGACGACTAACCCATTTATTTCGCGGGGCTGCCGAATGTGCGGGCCCCGGCGCTGGAGACAACCTTTGCAGAAACTGGAGTGTGCAAGGCTGACGAGCAAAGGATCGACGTACAGGGGGTTAGATTCGCCGGGGGGCGGCCGGGGTGCAGAGATTGAGGTGCGGGTCAGGCTCTATGGCGAACGAAGAGGCGGGCGGCGAGGAGGATTGCGGCGCATCCCATGACGGTGAGGATGGCGGCGTTAGGCCAGAGTTCGCCAAACGTGGAGCCGCGGAGAATGATGCCGCGGAGGATGCGAATGAAATAGGTTGCGGGAATGGCCCGGCTGATGCCCTGAAAAAAGAGCGGCATGTTTTCGATGAGGAAGATATAGCCGGAGAGAAAGACAGAGGGCAGGACGGTGCCCATGGAGAGCTGAAAAGCTTCAGCCTGGGTTTTTGCTTTGGTGGAGATGACGAGGCCAATGCCGAGCAGGGTGAGGATGTAGGGCAATGACATGAGCAGCAGCAGGATGGCGCTCCCGTGAACGGGCACCTGGAAGACGATGCGCATGACCGCGAGTATGGCGCAGAGTTCGACGAAGCCGAGGACGCCGTAGGGTATCATTTTGCCGACCATCAAGCCGAGCGGGGCTACGGGGGTCATGGTGAGCTGCTCGAGGGTGCCGCGTTCGCGTTCGCGAACGAGTGATAGAGCAATGAGCAGGATGATCATGACCTGAAGCAGGATGGCGATGAGGCCGGGAACGAAGAAGTTTGCCGAGCGCATGGCGGGGTTGTAGAGCAGGGAGGGTCGGATATCAATGGGCATGTTGCCATTGGGCACAACGCGGGCGATGGATTGCGTGAGCGCGACTCCTGTAGCCGTGTTCACGGCCTGACCGGCAACGGTGGAGTCGGAGCCGTCAACGAGTACCTGAACTTCTGCGGTGGCGCCGGTCTGGAGACTTCGGTCGTAGTCGTAGGGGATGCGAACGGCGACGCGCGCCCTGCCGGAGCGGACCGCGTTGTACATTTCGTTCACGGAACGGGCGGTGACAGAGAGCTTGAAGACGTCAGAGGCTGCGAAACGCTGGAGGAGATCGCGGCTGGCCTGGGTCTGCGATTCGTCAAGGACAACGGTGGGGATCTGGCGGATGTTGGTGTCGATGGCGAAGCCAAAGAGGAAGAGCTGAAGCATGGGAATGACCAGCGCAAAAAAGAGAGTGCCGGGGTCCCGAACGATATGGAGAACTTCCTTGCGGCAGATGGGAATCAGTCCACGAAACAGGTGTCTCATCTGGATTTCTCCATGATGCCGAGCGTGAGGGTAACAAAGACATCCTCGAGTGATGGCTCAATGACGGTGAGGTGGGCTTTGGGAAGCGCGTCACGGATGGCCTCAAGGTGGCCGTGCTGAGCCAGCGCGTGGATGGAGCGGCCAAAGATGGTGGCCTCCCGAATGCCGGGCAGCCTGCGAACGCCGGCGAGATTCTTTGAGGCATCGGGAAGATCGATCTGGAGCCGGACAGTGTCGGGCGGATTGGCTGCGGGCAGATTTTGCAGTTCTGCGACGGTGCCAAGAGCGACGAGATTGGAGAGATAGATATAGCCGACGCGTCCGCAACGCTCGGCCTCGTCCATGTAGTGGGTGGTGACGAAGAAGGTGACGCCCTGGCCCGAGAGACGGAAGAGCAGATCCCAAAGAGTGCGGCGCGCGACGGGATCGATGCCGGCGGTGGGCTCGTCGAGAAAGACAACTTCGGGCGAGTGGATGATGGCGCAGCCGAGAGCGAGGCGCTGCTTCCATCCGCCGGAGAGCTGGGCGACGCGGCGAGTGAGGTAGGCACGGATGCCGGTGAGTTCGACGACGTCGTTTTTGCGCTGAACGGCCTGCGGGCCCTTGAGGCCGTAGACGCCAGCGTAGAAGTCGAGGTTTTCCTGCACGGTGAGGTCTTCGTAGAGGCCGAATTTCTGACTCATATAGCCGACACTGCGCTTGATTTCAGCGGCGTCCTTGAGGATGTCCATGCCGAGGATGGTGCCCGTGCCCTCAGCTGGGAACAACAAGGCCGCATAGGGCCTTGATGATGGTGGTTTTGCCCGACCCGTTCGGGCCGAGAAAGCCGAAGATCTCACCCTTGCCTATCTCGAAGCTCACGTCGTTCACCGCAGTGAACTGCCCGAAGCGGATGGTGAGGTGACTCGCAGCGATCGCCGGAGCTGGCACAGGCTGCGTCATTGCAGGCGCACCGTGGCAGACATGCCGGACTTGAGAGTTCCAGCGGCGTTGTCGACGTAGACTTTTACGGCGAAGACCTGGTGCTCGCGATCATCGGGGGTCTGGACGTTGCGGGGCAGAAACTCGGCCTGCGAGGCGATTTGGCCAACGTGGCCCTGAAAAGTCTGGGTGAGACCATCGACGCGTACGGTGGCTGGCTGGTCGAGGCGAACGCGCGCGAGGTCGGTTTCGGGAACATAGACCTTCACCCACAACTGCGTGGGCTCAAGCATGGAGACGACGATACGGCCCGGAGGCACCAGGTCGCCCGGGCGGATGGATACGGTTTCAACAACGCCATCGGCAGGAGCGGCAAGCTCGGCCTCGCGCAGAGAGACGTCGATGTCGGCGACATGGGCCCGAGCCTGGGCAAGCTGTGCGCGGGCGGAGTCGATGTCTTCTTTGCGAGAGCCTTTGCGGGCTAGCACGGCTGCGGCTTCTGACTGTTTGTAACGGGCTTCGGCGGATACTGACATCTTCATGGCGCGTGCCTGCCTGGAGCTCAGCCAGTTTCTGCCGGGCGGACTCGGCGCGCTGGAGCGGCGGAGTCGCGCTTGTCGCGGGCGTTGTCGAAGTCCTGGCGAGAGATGGCGTCGTCGGCGAGCAGTTTTTCCATGCGCTTATAGAAGATTTCGGCGTTGAGGGCGTCGGCTTGGGCGGCGTCGAAGTCGGCCTGGGCCTGGGCGATATCCTGCTTGCGGGGCCCATTTTGTGCTTCTTCGAGGGCGGCGCGGCTGCTTTGCAGCGGCGTCTTCAGCCTGGGCGATCTCCTCGGGGCGGTTGCCTCGGATCAAGCGATCGAGGTTGGCCTGGGCCTGATCGACGGCGGCAGCAGCTTGTGCGCGCTGGGCCTTGAGATCGTCCGCCTCGAAGCGGACCAGCAGCGCGCCGGCCTTCACCTGAGCGCCTTCTTCAAAGGGAACAGCGATTACTCGGCCACCGACCTTGGAGCCGATCTGAATTTCGCGCGTTTCAACTGTGCCGGCGTAGTCGTAGCGGGCGCGATGTGCGGACCAGGCGTAGTAGACGGCAAGGGCGGCGGCGACAAGAAGAACCACCCCGGCGATGATCATGACCTTTTTGCGGTTCATCGCACTGCCTCCTGGACGGAACCGAGGACCAGCTGCAATCGGGCGCGCATGGTCTCGGGCAGCCATTTCTGCGGGAGGCCATCGCGCATGAGCCACTCGAGCATGGTGGCGAGGAAGATGGAGACAAGACGACTTCGGCGATCAGTTTTGGCGCGAGCTTGGTGCGGGCGGGGGCTGCCTTGAGAATCCGGGTGAAGATGCCGGTGAGCGCCTCAACGGCCTCCTCGCGCGCGGCCATCATGGGGCCCCGAGAGACGTTGTGAAAGACCGTTTCGAGGATGAGTTTCTTGGAGTGCACGGTGATGCGGGCGTTTTCTTCAGCCAGCTTGACGATGGCCTGCAAGACGTTGTCGGCGGTGGGCGCGAGGCCGCCGGCCTGAAGCGCGGCGATGGTGGCTTTGAGCTTCGCAGCGCGGGCTGAGGCAACCTCGCGCAGGATGAGCTCTTTCTGGGGGAAGTAGTTGAAAAATGTGGCGCGGGAGATGCCGGCTTCGGCGGCGATCATCTCTACAGAAACCTTCTCGTAGCCATGGGCCGCGAAGAGGTCGAAGGCGACGCGGACAATCTCGGAGCGGGTATGCTGGCGCTGACGGTCGCGGAGGGGGACGACACTTGCGTTCACAAATTAGACTGTAGTCTAACAAATGAACTGAAGTCAAGCCAATTCGAGCGAATCGATTCGAAGCAGGTTACTCAAGATTTATCGGCTGCGTGAAGGCGGGCTCAGCGGCAGGCTGGGGACTGCGGGTTCGCCAACTGAAGAGGGCGATGGCGAGGGCGAGGGATTGCGCACAGAGAATGAAGGCGACACAGGCGGGCCATTTGCCGATGGACCAGAAGATGGCGGGGACGACGCCGGCGGCGGTGCCTCCGAGGTAATAGCAGGCCATGTAGAGGCCAGCGCCGGTGACGCGGGATTCGGGGGGCGTGGCGATGCGGAGATAGCTCTGCGAGGCGGTTTGTGCAATGAAGACGCCGCTGCAGACCATTGCCAGACCGACAAGGACGACGATGAGCAAAGGGGCGAGGGTGAGAATGACGCCGAGCATGGAGAGGAGCATGGCGGCGGAGATGCCGGTGCGGAGACCGGTGCGCGTGATGAGGTATCCGGCGACCGGGGTGACAAGCAGGCCGACAAGATAGACGAAGAAGAGCGAGCTGAGCGCGGCGGTAGAGAGCGAGAAAGGCGGAGCGGCGAGGTGGAAGGTGATCCAGGTGAAGACGGCGACAAGAGAAAAGAGGACGTTGAAGCCGACGGCAAAGGTGGCGACGAGGCGGGGAAGGCGGAAGAGGGCACGGATCTCCACCCCACGGACGAGGACCTGTCCTTGGGGACCCCGGACCTGACGCGGGAAGCCGGTTTGGGGTTGGGTGCTGTGCGGACGGGGACGGCCGTGGGGAAGCCAGGCCGCGACTGCGGCGGCTCCGGCGATTGAGGCGAGGCCGAGGGCGAGGAAGCTGACGCGCCAGGAGAACCAATCAGCGAGTAGACCGGTGCTGAGACGGCCAAGAAAGCCGCCGAGAGCGGTTCCGCTGACGTAGAGGCTCATGATGAAGGGAACGCGGTGGGGCGGCCACTCCTCGCCGATGTAGGTGACGAGAACGGCGACGACGCCGGGGACCATGACTCCCTGAAGAAATCGCCAGACGATGAGCTGCGTGAGCGAGGTTGCCGTGGCGGCGAGCAGCGTGGGGATGGCCATGCCGAGGATGGAGGCGACAATGACTCGCTTGCGGGCGAGCCGCTCCGTGAGCGCTCCGAAGAAGGGCGCGGAGAGAGCGACGGCAATGGTGGCGGCCGAGACGGTGAGGCCGGCGGAGGCCTTGGTGACGTGGAAGATTGATGTGAAGAGCGGCAGGAGTGGCTGTGTGCAATAGAGCTGGAGAAAGGCGCAGACCCCTGCAAGTAATACGGCTGCCGCGGCGCGGGGGCCGGGTGCAGGGAGGGTTGGGCTGGGAGGGGTTTGCAAGATTCAGGATAGCGCGACGGGGATGAGTCGAATGGTGTTCCGCTTATTCCCATCCCACTACTCGCAGGCTTTGATGATCCAATATCGCGGACCGGGACCGAATCGCGCCGCCCGATCCCCGGGATTGGCAAAGCGACACTGCTCCAGCGACAGGCACCCGCAACCGATGCATTTCATCAACCCACCTTTCATGCGTTGGAGTTGCTCAATCCGCTCTTCAATACGGGCGGTCCATCCACTTGAGAGCCGAGCCCAGTCCTCGCCTTCTGGCGTGTGATCCAGAGGCAGTTTCCGGAGCTCTTCGGCGATTTCGTCCAGGCTCAAGCCAACTCGCTGAGCAAACACGATGAACGCGATGCGGCGCAAGGCCGACCTGTGAAATCGCCTGTGCCCGGATCCTGCCCGTTCGGATCGGATCAGTTTTCGGTCTTCATAGAACCTCAAAGCCGATGCGGCCACCCCACTACGGCGGGCGACTTCGGTGATCGTAAGCATTTGAGTCATCGAATTGAAAATAACATCGCTTGCGGCTTTACTTCAAGTTCACTTTAATTTGTATTTTGAAACTAAGAGGCAAATTCGCCCACTAAACAGGAGGAGTTCAGTGGCTCTTAGTTCGCAGCCTGCAATTCTGGTAACCGGCGCCACGGGCAATGTGGGGCGCAAAGTGGTTTCACAATTATTAGAGCTGGGCATGCAGGTTCGCGCGCTTAGCCGAAATGCAGAGACCGCAAACTTGCCGAGCGGAACTGAGATCGTTGAAGGCGACTTGTCTGCTCCTGGTGCGCTGGAATCAGCTTTAACCAATATCGAGAAAGTGTTTCTTCTTTGCCGTGGCTACTCTGTGGCTGGGGTCCCGGCGCTGGTTCAGACCATGACGAGAAGCGTGCGCGAAATCGTATTTCTTTCATCATCGGCGGTTCAGGATGAGCTGCCGGTTCAATCCAATCCCATCGCTAGAATCCACCACGAGGTTGAGCGGGCAATCAGACGCACGAAAGTCAGATGGACATTCCTGCGTCCCGGAGCGTTTGCGGCAAATGCATTAACGTGGTGGGCCCCTCAGCTTCGCAAAGGCGAAATCCTTCGCTGGCCATATGCGAAAGCCGCATGGGCTCCGATACACGAGCGGGACATAGCCGCGGTGGCCGTGCGGGCGCTCATTGAGAGCGGACACGATGGTAAGACGTATTTTCTTACCGGGGGACAAGTGCTCACCCAGGAGGAACAACTGCGAGCGATCGGAGAAGCCTCCGGGCGCACGTTCAAATTCGAAGAACTTTCTGCCGACGACGCAAGGAAGGGAATGAGCGCGACCATGCCGCCCTTTGTTGTGGATCGACTGCTGGATATGTGGGCCCGCATGGTCGACAGCCCCGGGGCGATTTCAAATGTTGTCGAAGAGATCACCGGGAATCCTGCAACGACATTTCGTCAGTGGGCACTTGAGCATTCACTTGAGTTTCAACCGATGCAGGAATGGAGCGAGCGATGATCAAAATCTTGGTGGTTGTTGGAAGCACGCGCCGGGGCCGCTTTTGTGAAAAGCCCGCCCAGTGGATTCTTCACTTGCTGGAAAAGCGAAGCGAAGTCTCGGCGCGCCTTCTGGATTTGCGCAGTTTTCCCATGCCATTTTTTGACGAAAACGTTTCTCCTGCGCGGGCTGTTCCGGGAACCTATGGGGATGATGTGGTGCGGAAATGGTCGGCAGCGGTGGGAGATGGAGATGGATTCATCTTTGTGAGCCCCGAGTACAATCATGGGCCGCCCGCGGTATTGAAAAACGCGCTCGACTGGCTCTATAAGGAGTGGAATCGGAAGCCCGCCGCATTTGTAAGTTATGGGGGAGTCGGCGGCGCTCGCAGTGTTCAACAGCTTCGTGAAATATCAATCGAACTTCAAATGGCGCCGATTCGGTCGGCGGTTCACCTTCCCATGGCTACCTTGTATACGCATTTCCAGGGTGGCGATGTGGAAGCGGCACTTGGGCAACACGACAAGACGGGGAACGTGTTGATCGACGACCTGCTCTGGTGGGCAAGTTGTTTGAAATTGGCGCGACTCGCTCCCTGACGACTGGCGATCAATTCCAGGGGCCGCGGCCTGCCCCGCGGAGTTCCAAGCCGACCACTGAAGAATGGAAGCGACGGCCCGGGGGCGGGGAGGGTTGGGCCGGAGGGAGCGTTCAATATTCAGGGTCGCGCGAGGGAACTGGGCGGGGAATGGGGCCGATCTGCATTCAATGAGAGCATGGTCCGTGCTTAAGAAAGTTACTCAGCAGGAATTGTTGTCATTCAAGCAGAAGGAATCAGGGCCGACTGAACGTCATGATCCAATTGGTCTCCCAGCTCTGGCCTCCATCCGAAGAAAAGGCCTGATCCCAGCGCGGTGATGCTTGTGCTGAATCCCACCGAAAGCGACACAGAACCGGCTTCCCACCTGCCTCCTCTGCACCCAGAAACTCACCAGACAAACCTTCAAACGTCCCGACCATCGGTGGCTGTAGTACCCCCGCGCGGACGCTGTCAGCCCAATAAATTGACCACTTCCCACTGGCTGGGTCAAAGAGCCGCAGCGATATTCCCTCAATCGGTTCTCCACCACGCATTGCACTGAACTGGTCGAGATTGCCCATACCGTTGAGAAGAGATATTACACGAGAAAATCCTTCGAACTCAATCCATTCAGAGGAGCTTTGCAACTTCTCTTTGAGGCACTTGTTGTGAACCTTCCAAGATCCCATCAGAAAATCAAAGTCATGCAGCGACATTGCGAGATACCTCACTTTTCCGAATCATGCTACCGATTCGGTCTATCAGCTGTCTGAGCAATTTCGCATAGAGTTGAAAGGCTGATTCGGACGCCCGGGATACTGGCTGGGGCGGGTCCAGCAAGACTAGCGGCCCGCTAGAGACGGGTCCGACAGGTGAGTCCGCGAAACGCTGATGTTTCCACAAAATGGTCGATGCGCAAGTCGTCGCCTAACTGGGAAATCCACCATCAGCAAAGGCTGCGGCGGAGAGCGCTCGCGAGAGCTGCTGCATTGTTTGTCACCTTCCTTGAGGTTCCGGGTACTTATAGGATGAGGTGAGACGATGAACCCTGAGATTGCAGCCAAGAGCGACGCGGAACTGGTGGAGTGGAGCCGGAGCGGGGATCGCTCGGCCTTTGCGACGATCGTGGAGCGGTATCAGAGGCTGGTTTGCTCGATTACGTATAACGCCACGGGCAGCCTGAGCCTGAGCGAGGACCTGGCGCAGGAGACGTTCTTTGCTGCATGGAAGCAAATGGCGGATCTGCGCGAACCGGCGCTGCTGAGGGCATGGCTGTGCGGGATTGCGCGGTTCCTGGTGGGCAAGGAATTTAGGAGGATGGGGCGCGAGCCTGCTCACGCCGCAGAGGCGTTGGAATCGATCGAGGAGCCGCGGTCGGCGGAGGCGTCGCCTGTCATGCAGGCGGTGAGCCGAGAGGAAGAGGCGATTCTGTGGCGGGCGCTGGAGCGGATTCCCGGTACATATCGCGAGCCGCTGATTCTGTTTTATCGCGAAGAGAAGTCGATTGAGCGTGTGGCGGCTGAGCTGGAGTTGAGCGAGGACGCGGTGAAGCAGAGGCTTTCGCGGGGGCGCAAGCTGCTGCACGAAGAGGTGGTCGCGTTTGTTGAAGGAACGCTGAGCCGGTCAGCACCGGGGCAGAGCTTTTCGAATGCGGTGCTGGCGATGCTGCCGGCTGTTCCTGCGGCAACGTTGGGAGCTGGCGTGGCGGGCAAAGGCGCGGCAATGGCCAAGAGTGGGTCGATGGCAGCGTGGCTGGCGCCGCTGACACCGTTTTTGGGTGTGTTCGCCGCGTTGATGGTGAACTGGATTTCAGTGCGGTCAGCGCCGACGGCGCGTGAGCGGCGTTTTCAAGCCCTCTGGCTCACATGCTTTTGGATTTTTGTGCTGGGTTGGTGCCTGGCCGGGCAATATGCGGTGCGGGCGCTGCGGCATGAATACGCGTGGAGCGACAAGACCTATTTTGCGGTGGTGGGGGGCTTCTGGTGGATCTACGCGATGGTGGTGTCAGGGTTTCTTGTCTTGTTTCTGCGGCGGGCTGCGGCGATGCGACGGCAGATTGGGCTGGAGCCGGGAAAGCCGGAGAGCAGCGGAACGCCCTTGACAGCCGCGTCGAGGGTCGCAATCGTGGCAGGGATTTACGTAGCGATGTTCTCCGCAATGATCTACCTGGCGTTCAGCGCCCACGACTGGCTGGCGGGCGCAATTCTTTTGGGCGCGATGGTGGTGCTTGGCGGATGGCAACTGCACTACATGAGCAGCCGTGATGGCATGGCGGCCTGGAGGGCGATGACGAGGCGGCTGGTGCTGGCATGGGCTTTGATTCTTGTGGTGCTGAATTGGCGGCTGGGAAGCTGGTTGGCTGCTTATCGCGGTGTGGATCTGGCCGTGATTCATGGGCTGTTGCCGGCGTGGGTGATTCCGGTTGGGACGCTGACGCTGGTGGTCTGGATTGGGGCACTGGTGGGTTTGACGAGACCGGGACGAGGCGCCGCGGCGAATGCAGGGGATCGGCCATGATGTTGCAGAAGCAGGTTGCCTTTATCGTGATGTGCATTGTTCTGGTTCCAGAGTCGGGGTTTGGCGCGGATCTTTCACCGGCCAAGTGGAAGGCGGAAGAGGAGGCGCGGGCCGGGCAGGCGGAACAGGTGCCTTGGCCAGTGCAGGCGCGTGTGGTTGAAGGGCAGCAGGGGCTGGTGACGGGAACCATGTCGCCGATCGCGGTGCATGCGGGCATGGAGACGCTGCGACAGGGAGGGACGGCGGCTGACGCCGCGGCGACCGTGGCTCTGACGCAGGTTGCGACGGCGCTCGGCTCCTACGTTTCGTATGCGGGAATCATGGAGCTGGTCTACTACGATGCCAAATCGGGCAAGGTGACGACGATGGATGCGGGATGGAACTCGTATGTGGGCGAGACCGACCCGAAGAGTATTCCCGTAACCGACCTGGGCCCGCTGAACTTTGGCAGAACACCGACCGAGGGAGCGGAGGGACGCAAGACGCTGGTGCCGGGATTCATGGCGGGGATTGAGCAGATGCACAAGCGCTATGGGCGGCTGAAGTTTGGCGAGCTGTTTGCGCCGGCGATCTGGTATGCGGAGAACGGCGTGACGATTTCGCCGACGCTGGCAGCATTTTTCACGATGCAGCAAAAGTATCTGGCGCAAACGGCCGAGGGGAAGGCGTTCATGCATCAGGCGGGCGGCGATTTGCCGAAGATTGGCGACCACTTTGTGCAGGCCGAGCTGGCGAAAACGCTGCGAGCTGTGGCGACGCAGGGCGCGGGGTATATGTACTCGGGAGCGTGGGGGCAGCACTTTGTCGAGGCTGTGAAGAAGGCGGGCGGCAAAGCGACGATGGAAGATATGAAGCGCTACGCGCCTACATGGGAGGAGCCGTTGAGTACGACCTTCATGGGGCGCACGATTTATGTGCCGGGGAAGAGCAACGAAAGCAGCTACCCGGTGCTGGAATCGCTGAATTTGGCGGAGGAGTTGAAGCTGGATGCGATGGGCCCGTACAACAAAGATGCCAAGGGGTTCCGTGCGCTGACGGGACTGCTGCGCAAGGCGGAAGCCGACAGCTACACCGACCAGTACATGCGGCAGCAGGGGATGAAGTCGTCGCGCGAGGAGCAGATTACCAAGGCGTATGCGAAGACCGCGGCGGCGACCCTGGCCGCAAAGGAACCACCTCTGCAGGAGCAGATGCCGCACCATTCCGATGCGGTTGTGGTGGTGGACCAGTGGGGCAACATTGCTGCGCTCACGCACACGATCAATACGCTACTTTGGGGCACGACGGGGATTGTGGTGAACGGGGTGCCGATTCCCGATGCAGCGGGGTTTCAGCAGGCGCGGCTGGCGGGAATCAAGCCGGGAGACCGGGTGCCGAACGATATGACGCCGGTGATTGCGATGGAAGGGACAAAGCCGGTGCTGGCGATGGCAAGCATAGGCGCGTCGCTGATGCCGGAGACAGTGCGGCTGCTGGTGGGTACGATGGCGAACAAGCTGGATCCGATGACGGCGATGGCGGCGCCTGTGTTGCTGATGCCTTCAGGGCCGGTGAAGGAGGGTGATACGTACATGACAAGGCCGGAGATGATTCCCGAAGGCGCTTACGATGCGGAGTTTCTTGAGCGGCTGAAGGAAGAAGGGGTGGCCGTGGAGCCGAAGTCGTTGCAGGATGTGCGCGCTCTCAAGGGGACTGTGGTGATGGGTGTAATTGACGCGAAGAGCCGGGCGATGCGCGCTGTGGAGACGCCGGGGGTGTATGGGTTTGCGGAGGCCTATTGAGTCAGACGCGAGGCGGGTCGATCGGGGCTGCGTGGTCGTCGCGGGTTGCGTCGATAGTGACCGGGAGGTTCCGCGTTTTGCGGTAGACGTTGGCGACGGCCAGAGTCCAGAAAGGGACGAGGTCGACACCGGGGACGAGCTTGCCTAGGAACGAGGGCAGGAACTCCCAATGCATGCCGAGCAGATAGACCATTGCGCCGCCGACAGCGGCATCGACCACATCGTCGATCGGCTCGGGCGCGCCTTCGACGAAGAAGGGAAAGAGGAAAAGCTGGACAGCGTCGGCAAGAATCGCTAAGCCGATGGCAATTCTGAAGCGTAGACGCCGGGACATCGGGAACGGGTCGCGCATTGAGAGTTTCTCCTCGTCGAGCGAGAACCAGACACAGTCATTCTATGCGCAGGGGTGACGCGCAGGCCTGGTGTGGATCGGGGAATGCACTTTTCTCGGGTGTCCGATCGGTGGCCAGGTAATTGACGTTCCGCAGAATCGCAAATGAATTCGGGACGCAGCCGGGATTCCTCCCGGTTTGTTCGGCAGCCGGGGAGGGAGGTGTGTTTTGCGGGAATTGTGCGAGGAATTAACGAGGGGCAGGGGGTGGTGCCGGGGCGTTTGGGACGGCTGCTAGTGAGAACATCATGCGACGGTCCGGCATGAAAAGATGGTCAAAGTTGACCGCAATCGCTTTTTGGCGACTTGCCCAGAGAATTTGTCTATTGCGCCTTGGAAGGGCTGTGGTCCACTGAATACTCGATGAGCGCGAACACTTCTTTCCCCTTGAGGCCCATCAACTCGCCCCGGCAGGTGCTCTTTGCAAGCATGGTGGGGACGACGATTGAGTTTTTCGACTTCTACATATACGCGACGGCCGCGGTGCTGGTGTTTCCGAAGCTGTTCTTCCCGAAGGGCGATCCGGGCGCGGCGACGCTGGCTTCGCTGGCGACGTTTGCGATTGCTTTTGTGGCGCGGCCAATCGGGTCGGGGCTGTTCGGGCACTTTGGCGACCGCATAGGGCGCAAGACGACGCTGGTGGTGGCGCTGGCGACGATGGGCGTGTCGACGGTTGCAATTGGAATGTTGCCGACCTACGCAACGATCGGCTTCGCCGCGCCGCTGTTGCTGGCGCTCTGCCGGTTTGGGCAGGGGATTGGGCTGGGCGGCGAATGGGGCGGCGCGGTGCTGCTGGCGATTGAGAATGCGCCGGGGCACAAGCGGGCGTGGTACGGGATGTTTCCGCAACTAGGCGCGCCCATCGGATTCTTTCTATCGGGCGGCGTATTTCTGGTTTTGTCGCATTTGCTTTCAGACGCGCAGTTCTTTGCGTTTGGCTGGCGGTTGCCGTTTTTGGCCAGTTCAGTGCTTGTTTTCCTGGGCCTGTGGGTGCGGCTGACGATTACCGAGACGCCGCGGTTTGAGGAGTCGAAGGCGCGGGGCGAGCGGGTGAGGATTCCTACGCTGACGGTGCTGCGCAACCACACGAAGATGCTGGTGGCGGGCATGCTGGTGAGTCTTGCGACGTTCACGCTCTTTTACCTGATGATCGTGTTCGCACTGAGCTGGGGGACAACGGCGCTGGGATTCAGCAGGGAGAAGTTTCTGTTGATGCAGCTCTTTGACACGCTGTTTTTCGCGGTGATGATTCCGGTGAGCGCGATATTGGCTGAGCGTGGACGGCGCAACGCAATGCTGGCGATTACGGGTGCGATTTTTCTGTTTGGGCTCATTCTGGCGCCGATGTTCAAGGCGGGAACGGGCGGAGCGCTCGGGATGATGGCGCTGGGCCTGGCGCTGATGGGGATGACGTACGGGCCGCTGGGGACTGTGGTTTCAGAGCTGTTTCCGACTTCGGTGCGGTATACGGGGAGCTCGCTGGCGTTCAACTTTGCGGGGATATTGGGGGCCAGCCTTGCGCCGTACATTGCGACGTGGCTGGCGAAGCACTATGGGCTGCAGTGGGTGGGGTACTATCTTTGCGCGTCGGCGGCGCTGACGATTGTGGGGTTGCTGATGATCAAGGAGACGAGCGGGGAAGGGCTGAGGTGAGGCTCAGTGTGCCGCGGGCGCGAAGGCGAGGGTGAGGACGGTGATGTCGTCGTCCTGGCCGAAGTTTTGAGCGGAGTGGGCGATGGAGATGGCGGGCTGGCGGCTGATGGCCGCGGTGCGATCGAAGCCGAAGAGCTCACCCATGTGATTGCGGGCTTCAATGACGCCATCGGAGACGAAAGTGAGCCGGTCGCCGGGAGAAAGGGTGAAGGTGGTCAGGGTGTAGCCGGGCTCTGCGTCGATGCCAAGGGGCAGGGAGCCGGGGATGTCGAGCGCGTGGCCGTTGCGCCATGGGGGAATGTGACCGGCGTTGGCGATGGTGAGCAAGCCGGATGCAGAGAGGCGGGCGATGAGACATGTGGCGAAGCCGCCGTGGGCGCGGCCGAGCATGCGGTCGTTGAGCGTTGCGAGCAGGACGGCGGGCTGCTGAGTGTGCGCAGCCTCAGAGCGGATGGCGCCAACCAGCATGGAGACCAGCATGGCGGCGGGTAGGCCTTTGCCGGCGACATCGCCGACGACCAGGAGGACGCCGCCGGAGTCGTCGGGGATTTGCTGGAAGAAGTCGCCTCCGACGGATTCCGCGGGGAGATAGATGGATTCGATGGTGAAGCCCGGAATCGCGATGTCGTTTTCCGGGACGAGAATCTGCTGGACCTGGCGGGCGGCTTCGAATTCGCTCTGGAGGCGCTCCTCTTCGCGGCGGGCAAGCGAGAATCGGCGCAAAAGGAAGGCCAGCATCGCCATGAGAAAGAGGATGTTGGCGAGAGTATAGAACGAGAAGTCAAAGGGAGCGAGACCGAGGCCTGTGTTGACGAGGTTCACGTAGTAGGAGATCCAGCCAAGCTGGCCGAGGTCGGCGATGACGTTGGCGGCGATGTAGATGCCGTACACGAGCAGGGTTGGAAGCAGGAGAATGCGGGCGTCGGCGTCGCCCCCGATAGATCTTGCGATGAGCAGCGAGAGAACCCAGATGAGCGAGGGGAGAACGAAGAGGACTGTGAGGACGTCGGAGACGGGGACCGAAACCCATCCGAACCAGTAGGGGGGAATGCTGAGCGGGCTGAGCAGTGCAAGGATAAGGGCGATGCGGAACCAGGGTCCGTGCTTCTGGCGGAGGAGCGTGGCGAAGAAAAAGAGGGCGGCGATCCAGAAGCCAGCGGCGAGAGTAGCGTCGTAGAGGTCGAAGAGCTGAATCGGGAATTGCCCATAGGCGTTATGGACGAAGTTGAGGATGTCGTCAGCGCCGCCAAAGAGCTGGACTGCGGCAAACCAGAGATATTCGCGTTCGCGGGGACGGAGGGCAAAGAGACCGAGGACGAGGAGACCGATGATGGCGCGGAGAACGCTGTCGACAAAGAGGTCGACGTTGGAGAGCAGACGGGTCTGTTTGTTGACCTGAAGTTGGGCGGCGATGAGGTTGGCGTCGCCGGCCACTCCGACTCCGTGGGGACCTCCTCCCATGTAGGTCTTCCAGATGGGGGAGTGCCATACGCGCAGGGCGACGTGGACGGTGCGCGGGGATTTCAATGCAGCGTAAGTGAGGGAGACACTCTGGGGCTGTGGTCGCACCATGAGGAGATCTGAACCAGTGATGCCTGATTGGGCGGTGTCGACGCCGTCGATGTAGACGATATAGCGGGTGTAGATAGGCGGCAAGAGGATGGATATAGGCTGGCTGCCGGCGGGGATGCGGAGGGTGAAGCGATACCAGGCGTAGCCGCCCATGGCGGGGTAGCCCTGTTTGGACCAGGTCTTGTCGCCGCGCAGGAGCGGCCAGGCGGAGTCGTCGAAGTTGGGATTGGCCCAGGAGGGATCGTCGCCGGGATGGAAGCGCCATAGGCCGTCGAGGGTAATCAGGGATTGGGGAGAGTTGCTGAGGTCGAAGCTTTGTGCGCGGACGTATGGCAACGCCGGGAGCAGCGCGAGGAGTGCGAGGAGTGGGAGTGCGCGGAGGGCTCTATGCATGAGCAGCTCCTGCGAGCAATCTGAGAGTAAGGACGGTGATGTCGTCGTCCTGGCCGAAGTGCTGCGCAGCATGTGCGATTTGGTTTGCATCCAGGCGTGCGATCGCCGCGGTGCGATCGAAGCCGAAGAGTTCCCCGGTGGAGTTTGTGGCTTCAAGGACGCCATCGGAGAGGAACATCAAGCATTGGCCGGGAGGTAGATGAATTGTGGTCTCGGAGTAGTCGGAATTTGGAAGGATGCCGAGGGGGATGCCGCCGCCGATCTGAACTTCTTCGCCGTTGAGATAGGGTGCGGGATGACCGGCGCTGGAGAGAATGGCACGGCCGTTGGGATAAATCTGGGCGCATAGGCAGGTAATGAAACCGCTGTCCGAGGCTTTCACCATTTCGCGGTTGAGGCCGTTGAGCAAGCGGGCTGGACTTGGGCAGAACTCGGCGAGGGCGCGCACGGCACCGAGAGCAAGGACACCTTTCATGGCCGCGGTGAGACCCTTTCCACTGACGTCGCCCACGACGATAAGGGTTGAGCCGTCGTTCTGCTGGAAGACCTGGTAAAAGTCACCGCCAACTTCCTGTGCAGGCAAATAAGCCGCGTGAAGTTCAAAGCCTGGGATGGAAGGAACGGAGACCGGGACGAGCCGCTGCTGGACTTGGCGGGCGCTTCGATACTCCAGCTCAAGCGCGGTCTGGCGATGGTTTTGCTCGAGGATGAAGCGCGCGGCAACGAGAAGGATTGCAATGAGGAGCAGGGCGTTGCTGATTTCGTCTGCACCGAGATGGTTGCCGCCGATGCTGAAGATCGGAGCGAAGAGCTTGTCGCCAATTGTCCAATGAGTCCAACGGGTTCCGAGGCCGGTGATGTCCCTTGCCGCGGTGATGAGGTCGCTGAGGAGGACACAAACCGCAAGGATCCAGCGAGCCAGATCGAGACGCCGGCGGAGGGCTGCAATGACGATGACGATGCCCCAGGTCTCAAGCAGCACGGCGGGGATGGTGGAGAGAGTATCTGCCCAGAGAAGGACGATGCCCGAGTGGCGGCTCCAGTCGAAGAGCATGAGGAAGCTGTCGACGAGGTCGAAAGCGATGGCGGTGAGTGCGACGTTGCGCGTCCATGTGACCAGCCATTTGCGGTCGCGGAGGTCGAGCAGTGCAATCAGCAGAAACCAGGCCGCGAGGTCGTGGGTTGAGATGATCAGGCCAATGGTGCCATAGGACCAGCGAAAGGGCATGAGGCCGGGAGAGACTGCGTTGAGTTGAATCTCAAGGGGAAACGAGAGGGTGATTGCAAGCCAGAGGAGAACAGTGCGACGCCGGTTGCGCAGCCAGGCGATGAACGCGAGAAGAGCGGAGACGGTAGAAAGCAGCGTGACTCCGAAGGTGAACTCGTTGCTTCTCAGGAAGCGATAGTCGAGTTCGGAGTTGTAGTTGGCAATTGCTTCCTGGCTGCCGACGATTGGGACTCCGGTGAGGCCACCCTCGGCAATCGCGGAGTAAAGGACGATGGGGGCCTTCCAGACGCGGATGGCCAGCAGGCCTGACTGGGCGCGGCCGAGAGGAATGACAAGGCCTAGAGGCGTATCGAAATGGCCATACCAGATTGGATTTGGCGGCATCTTGCCGATGGCGCCGACGAGCGTTCCATTCCAGTAGATTTCGCAGGCGCTGTCGCAGACAGGAAGGAAGAAGACGAGGTTGAGGTCGGCGGGCGTGGCAGGCGGGAGAACGAGATGGCGGCGATACCATGCAAGGCCGGTGTAGCCGTGATGGCCCTGGGCTTCCCATGGAATGCCGGTGAGGATGGGCTGCCAACTGGAGTCGTCAAACGCAGGCGAGGCCCATGCGCGACTGTCGCCGGTTTGAAATTGCCAGGTGCCGTCGAGTGGGAGGGTGCCGCGGCCGAGTCCTTCGAGTACAAGTGGGGCAGGAGCAGCGGCAGGGGTTTGGGCGCGGGTGATCTGTGGCGCCGTAAGCAGCGCGAGGAGCGCGAGCGCTGGCCAGGCGATCGAGAAGCGGAGGTTTCTGACCACGTTTCGCGCCACGGTTTGGCCTCAGGGGAAGTGAAGGAGCGGCTGGATTGACTATAGACAAACGAGGGCGGTGAGGGCCACAACAGCGTTGTGCGGTGTCTTGGGCGGGAGTTTCGGCGGGGGGGCTCGCGTGGGGGATTTACCCTAGGGTTCAGACGATGAGTTCCCCTTCCTCGAAGAAAATCAGCCGCGGCATGGAGGCGTTTGCCTCGCGGGACTTTGCCCGGTACCAACTGGCGCGCGTGGCCGTGATCATGGGCGCCGAGGCGCAGAGCGTTGCGGTGGCGTGGCAAGTCTATTCGATCACGCATCGGGCCATCGACCTGGGATATACGGGGCTGGCGCTATTTCTGCCGGGGCTGCTGTTTTTGCTCCCGGGAGGACATGCCGCGGACCGATTCGACCGGCGGCAGGTGATCCTGGTTTGCTACGTGGTGCAGATGCTGTGCACGCTGGCGCTGCTGGGGCTGACGTTTGCCGCGCCTCATGCGGTGTTGCCAATCTATGGGGTGCTCTTTTTGATGGGAACGGCGCGGGCGTTCAGCGGGCCAGCAAGCTCGGCGCTGGTGCCGCACCTGGTGCCGGAGCACCATTTTGTGAATGCGGTGACGTGGGGCGGGGCGACCTGGCAGTTCTCAAACATTACCGGGCCGGCACTGGGAGGGTTGCTGTTCACGTTGCCGCTGGGCGGCGCGCTGGCGGAGTGGGGCTTACAAGGAGCGGGGATTGTGTATGTGTTCACGCTGGCGACGCTGGTGTGGTTCCTGGTGCTGATGCTGAGCCTGCACGTGAGGCCGGGACGGATGGAGCACAAAGCTGCGTCGCTGAAGGTGGTGATGGCGGGGTTCCACTACATGATGCGGACGCCGCTGCTGCTGGGGGCGAGCTCGCTGGACCTGTTTGCTGTGCTGCTGGGCGGGTCGGTGGCGCTGATGCCCATCTTTGCGCACGAGGTGCTGCACCAGGGGCCGCGGGGGCTGGGGATGCTGCGGGCTGCGCCGGCGGCCGGATCGGTGGTGATGTCGCTGTTTCTGGCGCGGTTCCCCTTCAAGCGACGGGCGGGGCTGCGGCTGTTTGTGTGCGTGGCGATTTTTGGGGTGGGGACGATTGTGTTTGGGCTGTCGCACAACCTTTGGCTGAGCATGGGAGCGCTGGCGATTGCAGGCGCGGCCGATACGGTGAGCGTGGTGATTCGCGGAACACTGCTGCAGCTGGGCACACCGCCGGAGATGCGCGGGCGGGTGAGCGCGGTGAATGCTCTGTTCATTGGGGGCTCGAATGAGCTGGGCGAGTTTGAGAGCGGTGTGACGGCGCAGTGGTGGGGCGCGGTGCGGGCGACGGTGGTGGGTGGAGTGGGTACGCTGGCGGTGGCGGGGATCTGGGCGGCGGCGTTCCCGCGGCTGCGGCAGGCGGATGAGCTGACGGCGGAGAAGCTGAGAAACAGTGGTTAGTGGCTTGTGATTAGTGAATAGACAGGCCGTGAAGAAGTGAAAAAGTGAGGATGGTCGGCCTGGGTTCGGTTGCGTGGCGGGGGACTTTTATTTTGCGTCGCCGACGATGATAGTTTCGCCGGGGGGCGTGGCGGCGGTTTTGACGTTAATGACGTGATACTGGGCCGGGGTTGTGCCGACGTTGCGCAGTCCATGGACCTCATTGGATCCATTAAAGATGATGGAGCCGGGGCCAACGCGCTTCCACGTGCCGTTGTTGAAGGCTTCGACGGTGCCCTGGTCGATGAGGACCAGCTCCTCGTTAGGATGGCGATGGGGCGGATGGGGCATCTGGCCGGGGTTCAGAGTAGTGACGTGGATTTCCAGGTTTTCGAGCGTGGCTGTTGGGGACGAGACGACGGAACGGACTGAGCCGACTTTGGTGGGCTTATCCGTGAAGGTGTTCCAGTCGAAGACGGTCGAGTGCATGACCTGGGCATCGGCGCGGACGAAGGTTTTTCCGAAAGCGAACCCGAAGACCAGCGTGGTAGCGAGGCCGGCGATGAGCGCTCCAAGAAGAGCAAACTGGAGTTCTCTGCGGGTGATTGCGGGGCGGAGGATCATGATGGGGCCCTTTCCGGGGTAGGGAGGTTTGAGCGGCTCAACGGCGGTATCTCAGTTTGAATTGTTGTACAAGTAGAGCCCGATAAAGAAAATGCCGCCGAGATAAAACATAAGAACGTTCCCCCAAAAAGCGTTTGGGTTCTTTGGCACGCGACACCATACCGTGGAAGCGCACTACGGTCTCGCCGGTGACCGTGAAGACGACCGCTATAACGAGTATGACAATCCCGATCAGCAGGAATCTGTGTTGCGAGCCAATCAGGAATGAAAAGCGATCCATCTCGCTGGCCGCCCTCGCTTAAATGCTCTCAAGAGCACGGGCTCATGGGCAAGACAATTCATGTATCTTGCGGCTGGTCAGAAGGTAAAATCCGAATGGAAGTTTAACGAACCGAACGCGTTGGTCCGCCGGGAAGCTCGACGGCGCAAGTGCGAGGGAAAAGCGTGAGAACCTGGCAGAAGATATTGGCGATGACGGCGGTGACATTGGCGATTGGCGGCGGCTACCTGGCATGGGTGTTTCATGAGCGAGCGAACCCAGGCTTTATCGGGCAGCCGAAGGCCGACGGGGCCGACACGCTGAGCAAGGACGATCTGGTGGTGATGAAGGAGTACTTTCCGCAGCACTTTGACGACCTGCAGCGGTTCGAGGGCACGACGGTTTGGATGAAGAACGGATACTCGATGGCGTACTACCCCTACGTGGGCGGGCGGGTGGATTTCGCGATGAAGGTGGGTCTGGTGCCGCCGCTCGAGCGGCTTGAGATCAAGAAGTTTGTGAAGGCGGTGGCTCCCGCGGCGGCGCACGACGGCCTCGAACCGGGCGGGACACAGGCGTTTGCGGTGTTTTCGCTGGCCGGGGGCAAGGATACGTATGCCACGCCGGTTGGCGTGCTCCTGGGCAAGGAGGAGGGCTACTACACCGACATGCTGTTCTTCTACGACGATCCGCACAACCTCTACGACTACTGGCCAAAGGATGTGTGGGCGGCAATTGAGGCGCACCAGGTGAAGCCGGGGATGAGCGAGCTGGAGACACGGCTGGCGCTGGGCTCAAAAGTGCATGTGGATGGGGACCGCGAGGGTGACCGTACCGCGACATACGACGTGAACGGGAAGAAGTGGGATGTGACGTACGTGAAGAACCGGGCGACTGAGATCAAGAACGAATAGGGCCGGAGACGTTTTGAGACGAGAAATTCCGTCCCAAAAGAAATCGGGTGGCTGCCCGAGGGCGCCACCCGAAAAGTGTTACTTAAATCTTGAAGAATCGAAAGAAGACCACAAATTCAGGAGTCAACAACAACCTTATCGGCAGGTTGGGGGGATGTCTTGAGTCCGATGGGTGAGGCCGGTCTCCTCCTTTAGGTGGAGAGGGGGCGAGGCTTGGGGGGACCCTCGGCCAGACGAGCGATGATTGGGTTAGTCTGATTGCATTCGTCTGCCGCCGCTGGGGCCATGTCAGTTTTGTTAAATTAGCATACTGATTGGGCGGGGCGCATCCACGGCGTTTCCCACCGTTTCGCGGAAGGCGCGAAAAGCGTGGGGCGCCCAGAGAGATATCGCGAGGCGGAGTGAATGCAAGGCGGGTACTGCACAATTTCGTGTTTGGGACGCACGAAAACTCGATGGAGAGCAAGGTGAGCAGAAGGCTAAGGCCCAGAGGGATCGTTCGTTGGCTGGGGGCCGGGCTGCTGGGGCTCTGCGCCGCCGCGGGGTGGGGGCTTGTGCCTTCAACGCCGCTGGCGAACTACGGACGGCAGAGCTGGGTGATGGAGAACGGGCTGCCGCAAAACACCGTGCAGGCGCTCTTGCAGACTAAGAGCGGATTTGTGTGGCTGGGGACCGAGGTCGGGCTGATCCGTTTTGATGGGAGCAGCTTTGCGACCTTCGACAAGAATTCGAATCCTGCGCTCCCAGGGAATGACGTCCGGTGCCTGATGGAGACCAAGGCCGGAGCGCTCTGGATTGGAACCAGCGAGGGCTTGGCGCGCATGCAGGATGGGAAGATTGTTGTTTACACAACGGCCACCGGGCTGCCGGCAAATGGGATTCGCTCGCTGGTGGAGGATAACAACGAAGAAGTCTGGGTGTGGACGGATGGTGGTCTGTCGGTTCTCGCTGGAGACCGGTTCATCGGTGTTCCGGAAGGTGACGGGCAGCCGCGCGGCGCCGTGACTTCGCTGACGGGCAGCGGCGGGGGCGTTTGGGTGGGCACTACGACCGGGGTCTACGACCGCTGGAAGGGCAGTTGGAATGGGCCGAGGCTGGCCGCGGCGTTTCCGAACGAGGGAGTGGAGCAACTGGCGGTTCGGCCGGGTGGGGCACTGGCGGTTGCAAGCAAGAATGAGGTGGTCTTTGAGCACGTGAACGGGGTAATCGAGCGGCTGACGGCGGGCAAGGAACTTCCGGGGAGCAAAATCCAGGTGATTTATGGAGATCTGGAGGGGGGCGTCTGGATCGGGACCAACGGGGGCCTGATCCGGTGGGCGGATGGCAAAGTGCAGCGGTTCCCCGTGAATGACAGCCTGGCAACAGAGAGCATCCTGAGCGTGATAGAGGATGCTGAGGGTGATCTGTGGGTAGGAACAGAGACGGGTGGCCTGCATATTCTTCGCGATCAGAGGTTCCGCTTGATGGGAGCGCGGGACGGGCTGAGCTCAGATGAAACGACGACGGTGGTGGAGGATGAAAGCCGGACACTTTGGGTAGGCACAGCGGCGAGCGGCCTGAATGCGGTGAAGCAAGGCGGGGGCGTGAAGACCTACACGGTAAAGGACGGACTGCTGAGCGACGTGATTCTGTCATTGGCGGCCGGGCAGCACGGAGAGATCTGGGTGGGCACGCCCGACGGGCTGAATCGGATTGAAGGGACAAAGGTGGAGGCGTTCAGCTCAGCGGACGGGCTGCCGGACGACTTTATCCGGTCGCTGCTGGTGGATGAGGATGGAAGCCTATGGGCGGGGACGCGGCGGGGCCTGGCGCACTGGAGCGGCAGGGCAGGCGCGCCTATGACGACCTTTACCACCGCGAACGGGCTGGGGAGCGACCTGGTGGGAGCGCTGGCGCGTGATAAGCGCGGCAACCTGTGGGTGGCGACGCTGGGAGGGCTGGCGCGGCTCCATGGCGCGAGCATGATCAACTACACGACAAAAGACGGGCTCTCAAGCAATGTCGTTACCGCGCTGATGCCACGCGGCAACGGGACCATGGTGATTGGAACGCAGGACCATGGGTGGAACCTGTGGGACGGACTGAACCAGATATCGGCGGTGAAGTACGTGGGGCTTGAACGGGCGAACATTCACGCAATCCTTGACGACGGCGGCGATCACCTATGGTTTGCAACCTCCAATGGAATCGGGCGATGCGATATCGACCTGGCCGGCGGCTGCTACCACTGGATCGGCTTCGGGACGGCGGATGGCTTGCGGAGCCAGGAGACCGCGATCAACAGCCATCCATCGGCATGGCGCGGCGCGGATGGGCGCTTGTGGTTCGCGACCCCCAAAGGGCTGGTGGAGGTGGTTGATCCGGCGAAATTCCCGGTGAACAAAGTTCCTCCGCAAGTGGCGATTGAACGGTTTGTCGTGGACGATGTGGCGATGAGCCTGGCGGACTCGCTGGTAAAGGTGCCGGCCGGGCGCGGGCACTTCGAGTTCGACTACGCGGGGATGAGCTATACGGCGCCGCTGAAGGTGCGCTACCGATACATGCTGGAGGGCTTTGACAAGGACTGGACCGAGGCGGGAACGCGGCGAGTGGCTTACTACACGGCGATTCCGCCGGGGCACTATACCTTCAGAGTGCAGGCAGCAAACAACGACGGCGTCTGGAACGAAGGGGGCGCTGGAATGGCCTTTGAACTGAAGCCGCGCTTCTATCAGTCCTTGTGGTTCTACGCGCTGATGACCCTGATGGCGGCCGGGCTGGTGGTGGCGGCGACGATGCTGGTGCAGCGGCGGAAGATGCTGCGCACAGAGCGGGAGTTCAACGCGGTGCTGGGCGAGCGCAACAGGATTGCGCGCGAGATTCACGACACGTTGGCGCAGGGCTATGTGGGAGTCAGCGTGCAACTGGAGGTGCTGGCGGAGCTGCTCAGGAAGAACCGGATGGAAGCAGCTGTGAAGCAGCTGGACAAGACACGCACGCAGGTGCGCGATGGGCTGGCCGAGGCGCGGCAATCAATCTGGGCGCTTCGCTCGCAGGACTCCGGCGAGAAGACGCTGCCGGTGCGGCTGCGTCGTATGGCTGAGAATGCGGGCCTCGGCGGGCTGGAGACGCAGTTCCTCGTCTTTGGGGCCTATCGGCCGCTCAGCCAGGACACGGAGCAGGAGCTTTTGCGGATTGCGCAGGAGGCGATCCAGAATGTGCAGCGGCACTCGGGAGCGAAGTGCCTGACCGTGCAGATCGAGTACCTGCCGGGCTCGGTCGCGCTGGAGATTCGCGACGACGGGCGCGGCTTCGATACGACAGAAGCGGGTGAGCTCGAAGGGCATTACGGATTGACGGGAATGCGGGAACGGGCAGCCACGATCGGAGGGACGCTCGAAGTCGTCAGTGGGCCGGGGCGCGGAACGGCAATAAGAGTGCGCGCGACGGTGGCGAGGGAAACGCGCGAACAGGAAGAGCAGATTGGGGTTGAGGATTGAGCAAAGAGACGATACGCGTGCTAGTGGTAGAGGACCATCATGTGGTGCGGCAGGGGCTGGTGGCGCTGCTGAACGTGGTGGACGGCCTGGAGGTGGTGGGCGAGGCTGCCGATGGAGTGGAGGCGATTGCGCAGTTCCGGAAGTGTTCTGCCGGACATCACGCTGATCGACCTGCGGCTGCCGCGGCTGGGGGGCGTGGACGTGATCCAGCGGCTGCGCATGGAAACCCACGGGGCACGATTCATTGTGCTGACCACATACGACGGCGACGAGGACATCTACCGGGCCTTGCAGGCCGGGGCGCGAGCCTATCTGCTGAAAGGCATGACGACCGACGAGCTGATTGCGACCATCCGGGCGGTACACGCGGGCAAATCGCACATTCCTCCGGCGATTGCGCAGAGGCTGGCCGAGCGGATGGGGACCGAGGAGCTGACGCCGCGCGAGTTTGACGTGCTGGAGCAGATTGTTCACGGCAAGAGCAACAAAGAGATCGCGACGGAGTTAGAGATCAGCGAGGCGACAGTGAAGACGCATATCAACTCGCTGCTGGGCAAGCTTGGAGTGACGGATCGAACGCAGGCGGCGACTGCGGCGATTCAGCGCGGCATTGTGCCGCTGGAGAGTTTGAGGAAACCGAGGCAATCATGAGACGCGGAATTTTTATTGGACTGATAACAGCATGTTTGTGCATCGCCGGACAGGATCCTGCTCACGGTCAGAAGTCGAGCTGGCGCCAGGCAACGGATGCGGAACTCACTGCGCTTTTGCCGGCGCGCGCGCCAGTGGAAAAGGAACACATTGAAACGGAGATGCGGACGGCGAGCGGCATTGTGAACGCGCACGGGCACTACATCGCCGGTGTTGTGCTGCTGACGGCAGGCTACTCGGCGGATGGCAAGTACTCGCACTACCTGCTGGTGCAGGCGCCGATCAAGGTGGGCGGAATCGCGCTGAAGCCGGGAGAGTATGCGTTCGGTTGGAATCGAGGACAGGGCGGAGACACACTTAGCGTGCACTTTCACGAGGCGGCAACGGGAGTCTGGTGGGCACGACCGACGCGCATCGCATTGTTGGGCAGAGCCGCGTTGAAAGCCTGCACATCTGGCCGCCAAACGAAAAGGCGATGATCCAGATTGGACGGTTCTCGATTCCATACGAGATTGGGGAAGAGTAGGGCGTTTTCGCGGTTGCGAGCGACCGGCATTGTGGGCTCCCACCCTAGCCGCAATGACAAATGCGCGGCGAGGGTGGGGCACCCCTTTCCGCCTTGCGTCTGCGATCATCAAAGGTTTCCGTCAGACTTCAGAACTCAGAAGTCCGATGCAATGCGCAATGAGAAACTCCTCGACGGCCCAATGGCGTTGCCGGAGAACAGGCCTCCGAAATCAATCACATTCAGAACGTTATTCAGGTTCTGGCCGTCAGCCTGAACGCGCACCTTCACGCGTTCCGATTTGTAGATGTCTGCCCCGGCGGAAGCGTTGGCCTGGAAGGCCGGATAGATTCGACCGCGAGCGAAGTTGATGCGATTGAGGACCTGCTGGCCGTACTCGGCCAACACCGTCGCGGGATCGCCGTCGAAGTCGAACGGCAGGCCTGAGTCGAACTGCACACCGAAGGCCGTCCAGAAGCGCGTCGTTGCCTGGTAGCGGACTCGGCCGCGGACGGTGTTGCGTTGGTCCTGCGAGTCAGGAGAGTGGCCGGTCAACTGGGAGGCAGCCTGGCTGGCATCGGAGCCAAAGAAGAGTCCGCCGGTCACTGGAAACCAAGCGTTGCCGACGATATAGGAGTAACTTCCAAAGCCGGAGAAGCGATGCCACTCGGGAATCTTCCAGCTTGCCTTCAATGCCATAGAGAATGGCCTTGCGGAAGGAGATGGGAAAGCTGATGGTGGTGTTCATCGATCTGGCTGTCGTCGGCATAGTTCGAGACGAATCGCCGGAAGTAGTTGCCGCCCAGCTTAACGTGGCCGAAAAAGACCTTGTTGAGGCCGGCTTCGTAGTAGTCCCCTTGCGACGGCCGTACGGGCAAACGCAGAAAGCCTGTGGGATCGATGGATGCAACATTCGGCGAGCTGGAGAGCAGGATGTTCTCGAACGAGGGGGTTTGAAAGATGCGGTCGTAGGAGAAGTGGATGACGGCCTCTGACTTTTGAAAGTAATGGGAGATGGCAAGGCGCGGCTGAAAGGCCTGCTGGTTGAGCAGCAACTGATAGTGGTCCCAGCGCAGGCCGGCGTTGATGGTCCAGCTATGCAGGCGAATCAGGTCCTGCAGAAAAGCCGATTGCTCGAGGTCGGGGCGGTTCGCCTGATAGGCGAAGGTCGAGGGCGAGCCAGGGTCGAACTGCGTTGGGTCAGTGATGTTGTAGTTCAACATCTCGTTGAGAAAGATGTTGTCCGACTCAACGCCCGCTTTCCACTCGTTCACTCCGCGGTCGAAGATGACACTGCCTTTGAAATAGCCCTCGCGAAACCAGTTGTGCTGAAATAACTCGATTGGCGTCGACTCGGGGTTGGAGTAAAAGTCATTCGAGTTGTCGCGAACCATACCGCGAAGATCGCCTGTGGCGCCAGGAGAAAAGATGTGTTCGTAGGAGACAGTTCCCATGGTTTCAAAGTTGTCGGCGTTCTGGCGCTGCCCGGCCTGCTCTGCACCATCTCATTGGGAATGTCGTAGCGAGCCAGCTCATGGCGCACGGTGAATTTGACCCGGTCGCTCGGCGTCAGGTCGCGCGCGTAGTCCAGCGAGAAATCGCCTACCGTGCCGGTGTTGGAAAAGTTCTGCGGCACAACGGGGTTCAAGTAGTGTTCCGTTGTGCTGCCGCTTGCGCTGCCGCCCAGCGTGTTCTTGCCCCAGGCGTATTGGCCCTTCGCGAATGCTCCGCCCGAGTCGAAGCTGCCGCCGGAAAGGACCACCTGGCCTTGGAAGCCTGGCTGAACATCCTGCAAAGTGTTCAGCTCGACGACGCCGCCCATCTTCCGGCCGTATTCAGCAGGGATGCCGGCGGTAAAGATGCTCATCGATTCGACATCGTCGGCTTCAATTTCCGGCCCGAAGCTGGGCGAGCGGTTATCCGTCAGCGGAATGCCATCGACGACAAACTGCGTCTGGTACTCCGAACCGCGGGGATGCAAGACGGCATTGCCTTCATACAGCCAGCCGGGCTGGGAATTCACCAGGTCCTGCAGGTCGCGGCCGGGAACGGAGCCGAGCCGGTCCTGAATGAAATCGGCGCCGATCTGGCTGACCGAGCCGGCCTGATCGGGGTCGATGAGTGTGTTAGCCGCATTCACCGTGACGGATTGGTTCACCGTGGGCAGCGCAAGCTGGATCTTGTACTCGGTGGGGAGCGAAGAGCGGATTTCAACCGATTCGACTCGATGGGCGAAACCAGGCCGTTCGATTTCAAGCTGATAAATGCCGTAGGGCAAGTGCTCGACGTCCAGGCTTCCTTGATCGCTCGTGACAAACGCACGCCGATACTGATTGGCGCTGCTTACGATCTGGATGGTTGCCTTTGCGCCCAGGCCGGTGGGCTCAATGACCTTAAGGCGCAATTCGCCGCTGTTGCTTTGGCCAAGGAGCGGCAAGGCAATTAGAAACATCAGGTCTGCAAATCGCTTCAAGCGGCAAAAACCTCAGTCCCTTCGCTGTGGATCGCCGCCCGGTCCGACGATCGTCCAGATCACACGGTGTGGATTTCTCCCTGAGGGTATTATCACCGAGGCGCACATTGAGCGGGTCTTCGGGGATGTCCGGAAGATGACGGTTTCAAGAATTGCCGCAGATGAGGGTCAGTCCAGCTATATTTTCTTCTTTCCCATCTTCGCTTAGCGCTTATGGAGGGAGCGCCGGGACCTACGGCGCGGGATAAAACGGCAGCTTGTCGTTGGTCTCGTTGGCGCGCTTCACGGTGACGTCGTCCATGAGCAGGGCCGGTCCAAGGACCGTGGTGGGAACCTCGCCATCGGAGTTCGCAACGAATAGGTCCTTGCCGGCGGCCTCAACGCCGGAGCGCAGGGCGCGCTGATCGAGGTCGTCGAGGACAGCGCCGCGGACCAGTTCGCGCTTGCCGTCCATGCCGACGCGATAGAGCAGGCGCGGCGTCGAGGCGCCGCCGAGCGTTTCGACGTAGTAGACGCTCTTGAGACCTCGGTCTTTGGCTAGGTCGATGAGCTTGTGATTGAGCTCGTCATCGGTGAGGCCGTCCTTGGCAGTGACCTTGAGAACGGCGATGGAGGGCCGGGCTGCGCCTGCGATGCCAGCGCGGCCGTGGCCGTTCGACTGCGGAAAGTCGCGGACGGGCTCGCGGCCAATGAGATAGTTCTGCAGCTTGCCGTCGGCGACAAGATCGACGGCCTGGGCGGGCACGCCTTCGTCATCCACGTCGTAAGCGCCGACGAGAGCTTTGCCATTGAAGGTCTTCAAGCCGGGATCGTCGATCACCTGCACCTGCTCGGGCAGGATGCGCGCGTGGAAACTGGAGGCGAACGGGCCGTTGGTGCGCGCCTCGGTTCCCAGCTTGGGACGGGTTGCGACAACTCCACCTGCAAGCAGTTCGCGCAGGGTGTCAGCGCTGGCGTCGGAGCTGAGAAGAACCGGCCCGTGATACTCCTCTTCGACCATGGGCGCCTTGCGCAGGTCGGCGAGAGAAGCGATCTGTTCGACAGCTTTCTTCTCAAAGACGTCCTGCGGATCGAGGTCCTTAAGCGAGACACCGGTGGTGCCGCGCGAGCGTTCGAGCCGCATGCCATCGGCGGCCTGCGTGCCGACAGCGAACGACTCCTGGTAGAGGCCGGAGGATTTGCGGACGATGGTTCCTTCGCTGTTGACGAGCCAGACTGTTGACAACGCGACCGGAAAAACTGGCGACGGAGAACTCGACATCGTGCTGGGAGTCTTTGACCGTTGGATCGGTTCGATAGAGGCCGCTGGCTCGCGCGACGCGGTCCTGCCAGGCTGTCTCGTCGAGCTGAAGGTGGAGAGGCTCAGCGAGGGAGATTAAGGGCTTCTCTTTGCTGAAGTCGTCGGCCTGAGGAGGGGTTTGGACCTGCTTGAGCGCGGCTTGCTTCTGGGCGTAGGCCGCGAGAGCCGCTTTGTAGGCCTGATCGGTGCCAGTCCAGAGAGCTGAGCGGATGGCGATCGGGTCGTCGCCGAGAGAAGAGAACTGGACCACGCCGTCGCCGCGTCCGCCGGAGCTGTCGGTCTTGTAGTCACCGACGCGCACGGTGATGCGCGCGATGCGCTCATGGCTGTGCTGGCCGCCTTCGGTGGCGCCGAACTCCGCCTTGGTCTCGAAGTTGTCGACATCCTCGATGCGGTACTGGATGAAGAAAGGCTTTTCGAAATCCTTAAGCTGAAGCTGGCTCATGCTGCGATCCATCTCGGTGAGCATGGCTTTGATGACGGGATCCTTTTCCGCGTCGGCACGGGTCGACTGCGCGGCACGCGAGAACTGGGCAGCGAGGCAGAGGGCGAAGACCGTTGCTGCAGAGGCAATGCGTGTGAATTGAGCGCGGTTCATTTGGCCTCCTTCGACACTGCCGGCGTTGCGTGATCTTCTGCCGAGCCGGGAATGGGCAGAATGGGAGGCCGTGCGGTTCCCTGTGACTGCTTTTGAGTTTCGATTTCGCTCAGCAGCATGGCTGGAGCGACCGCGCTGACGGGGATGGTGCCCGACTCTGCGCCGCACTCGCCATTGAAGACCTCGCTCTTGTCGCTGGTGGCGACAATGCGCTTCAAGGCGGCGATGGGAGTACCGACGATGCTGACACCGCGTACGAGCTCGTCGGGGCGGCCGTCGACGTAGACGCGATAGACCACAAGTGGAATCACCGAAAAGGCCTGAGGCGAGCTGCGCGTGGTGACGGCAAAGCCCGAGGAGATGTCTTCAAAGTAGAGGCCGTAGGGCTTGCCCTGCTCGAGAGCTTTGTCGATGAGTTGCTTGCGCAGTTGCGCGTCTGTGACGGTCTTGGTGGAGGTAACGATCAGGTTGCCCTGGCGGCCGGTGGGGACCTTGCCCGACTGGGCGCGGCCGTGGCCGTTGGAGTTGGCGAAGCTTGCGATGGGCAGGCGCGACATGAGGAAGGTCTTGAGAATGCCGTCCTGGACGAGATCGACGCGCTGCGCCTTTTGGCCCTCGTCGTCAAATTCGTAGTTACCGCTCAGCCAGGTGTCGCCGTATCGCGTGAGCGTGGGATCGTCGGCCACGGAGAGAAACGAGGGAAGGACTTCTTTGCCGATGTCTTTGGTGAAGGTTTGTCCTTCTTCGTCGCCACGCTGGCGCTGGCCCTCGAGACGATGGCCGAGCACTTCGTGGAAGAAGACTGCGGCGGCACGGCCGCTAAGAATGGCGGGGCCGTTGAAGGGTTCGGTAAGCGGCGCCTTGCGCAGCGCTTCAAGGCTCTCGCCGAGCTTCTTCGTCTCGGACTCCATCTCTGCCTGCTTCGGCAGGCCGTCGATGGTTTCGGCTTCGAAGGTGCGGGCGCGGAAAAGATCCATGCCGTCGTCGGCGCGCGTCATGGCAAAGACGACCACCCTGGCCTGCAGGTGCGGCATGATGATGCGCGAGCCTTCAGAAGAGGCGAAGTAGTCGGTCTCGTTCTGGACGGTGAGGATGACGGCGTTCTGGTAGACGTCGGGATAGGCGCGGAAGACTTTTGAGAGAGCGGTCATACGCTGCTCCCATGCGGCCGTGTCGATGTGGACGAGCGGGGCCGGTTTGCCGATGGAGGTTTGCGGAGATTCCTGGCTGAAGTCCGGGGACGTGTCCTCTTCCTTGGCGCGCACTTCCGCTTCAGTCTTGACACGGAGGTAATTGTCGAGCGCGTTGCGATATCCAGTATTTGTGGCTTGCCAGAGCGAGCGCTGCAGGGCCTCGTGGTCATCCGTGATCGGGAGCTGCATGCTGTAGACAGCGGAGCCGCGATGGGTTCCGTGGGTGTTGTCGAGTTTGGAGCTACCCAGGCGGACCTGCACATCGGCTTCACGGATGCGGTTTGACTGGCTGTCGACGAGTGCCCCAAACTGGGCACGCACGTTGACGAAGCTCGAATCGCTGACGGAGTAACTGAGGAAGTAGGGCGGAAGCTTCTGATCCTCGCTTGTGCCCGTCTTGCCGAGCGAAGCGAATGCGCGGTTCAGCTCGGTGGTCATGGCGTCAAGAACGACCGAGTTGGCCTGCTGAGCGCGCGCCGGAGGGGGCGATGTAAAGGCGAGGAACCAGAGTGCGACAACGACGAAGGCTGGTCGAAGTGAAAACTGACGGACGCCGGAAGGGATCAGGAGGGGGATTCGCGGTGAAGACTGAGGAAAAAGCATTTGTAAAGATCATTGTCGCAGAATCGGGTCTTCAAAGGGAAAGGAGACGGGAAAGCACCGGGAGGGGGACTCCGCGCATTGCCGGGCGCCGGTTCGTGCATTTGCTGAGCGTAGCGTGCCTGGCGGTATTGCTGCTTGGATTGGCGACGCACGAGAGCCTGGGGCAGGGCGCACTGGCTCCTTCTGGCGCGACTGGGTCCAACCCGTCAGAGTCTGGCGCCGTGCCGGCCGTTTCCACACAGCCGGGCGGGGCCGCGGCTCCGGCCTACACGCTGCCGCCGGAGAAGAGGGAGAAGGCGATTGCGCTGAGCCGCATCCGGAACACGCTGGAGATTACGGAGTCGGTCGTCTGGCTGGTGCTGATCCGGTTGTTTCTCGCTTCGCGGGCGGCGGCGTTTCTGGAGTGCCGCGCCATTCACCTGTCGCGGTACAGGTGGGTGCAAGGGCTGATCTTTTTTGCGGGGCTACTTGTGCTGTCGATGCTGGCCGGCCTGCCGTTTGACATGATCGGGCACCACTATAGCCGGGCCTTCGGGATCAGCGTGGAGGGGTGGGGACCGTGGTTTCTTGACCTGGGCAAGGCGCTGGGGCTGGAGATTCTTTTCGGGGCGCCGGTACTGCTGCTTTTCAACTGGATTGTGAGCCGATGGCCGAGGCGATACTGGTTTGGCATCTGGCTGGCTACGGTGCCATTGCTGGTGCTGTCAGTCTTCGCATCGCCTTTCCTGGAGCCTGTTTTTGACAAATTTGAGCCGCTCCAAAGGGATCATGCCGGGCTGGTGGCGGATCTCGAGAAGCTCGTGGCGCGAACAGGGACACAGATTCCGCCGGAGCGGATGTTCCTGATGAAGGCGAGCGAGAAAACCAACGGGCTGAACGCGTATGTAAGCGGCATGGGCGCGACCAAGCGGATTGTGGTGTGGGATACAACGGCCGGGCGGATTCCGAACGACGAGGTACTGTTCATCTTTGGCCATGAGAGCGGCCACTATGTGCTGCATCATCTGCCCAAGCAGATGGCGGGGTTTGCGATCTTCTTTTTCTTTCTTTACTGGGGCTGCGCGGGGCTGGCCGGGTGGATGGCACGGCGATACGGCGGGCGATGGCTGCTGCGCGGCGATGAGGCAAATCCGAATCCGCTGGCGACGAGAACCGGATTCGTGATCCTGCTATTCGCGATCGCGATTGCGAACTTTGTGGCGACGCCGCTCACGAATGCGTTTGTGCGGCACTTTGAACATGAGGCCGACGTGTACGGGCAGGAGGCGATTCATGGGCTGGTGGCTGACCCGCAGAAGACAGCGGTGGCGGCATTTGGCGCGCTTGGAGAGGCGTGGCTGGATGACCCAGACCCGAGCCCGCTGATCGAGTTCTGGCTCTACGACCATCCAAGCGTGAAGAACAGGGCGAACTTCGCAGCGCACTACGATCCGTGGGTAAGTGGCGGAAGAGGCAAGTTTTTTGCAAATTAGGCGGCAGACGGAGGGGCGAAGCTGGAGGAGACAGGGCAATGAAAATCCATCCGCAAGCCTGGCCCGTACTCAAAATACGAATGCGACTGAGGCTTTCAATTGCGGCGATTTTGTTCTGCTCCACCCTGAGTATTTGTGGTGTGAGCGGCGAGGTTGGTAGGGCCGACGGCGGCGTGCAGGCCTCGACGCTCAAATGGCAGCCGTGGTCCGATGCGGTTTTTGCGCAGGCGCGTACGGAGCACAAGTTTGTGCTGCTCGATCTTGAGGCGGTGTGGTGTCACTGGTGCCACGTGATGGACGAGATCACCTATCGCGATCCCATCGTGATGCGGTTGCTGAATGAACGCTACGTCCTAGTAAAGGTAGATCAGGATGCACGGCCGGATATCTCGAACCGTTACCAGGATTGGGGCTGGCCGGCGACGATTGTCTTTGCGGCGGATGGGTCGGAGATTGTGAAACGGCAGGGCTATATTCCGCCTCGGCCGATGTCGTCGATGCTGCAGGCGATTATCGACGATCCATCGCCCGGACCGAGCGTCGATAAGGAGGTCGATTTCCATGCCGCGTCCGATGCGGGCATCGGCGAAGAGTTGCTCAAGCGAATCTACAAAGCATATGACAACCAGTACGACAAGGAAGCGTCGGGCTGGGGATTTGGGCACAAGTATCTGGATGCGGATTCAGTAGAGCTGGCGCTTCGGCTTGGAGCGGAAGGGGATGCGGGCTACGCAAAGCGCGCGGCGGATACGCTGGACAACGCTGCTGCGCTGATTGATCCCGTTTGGGGCGGAATGTATCAGTACTCGGTGAGCGGGGTGTGGAGTGAGCCTCATTTTGAGAAGTTGATTTCGATTCAAGCCGACGCGCTGCGCGATTACTCGCTGGCCTACGCGCAAACGCAGAATCCGGTGTACCTGAAAGCGGCGCAGGCGGTGAATCGCTTTGTGGCGGAGTTTCTGACTGCGCCGGAAGACGGCGGGTTCTACGTGTCGCAGGATGCAGACCTGCACGATGGCGAGGAGAATGGGGCATATTTCAAGCTGGCGAATCAGGAACGGCGCAAGCAGGGCATACCGCGCATCGACAAGCATGAGTACGCGCGCGAGAACGGGCGGATGATCAGCGCGCTGGCCACCTATTACGCGGCAAGTGGCGATGCGGCGGCGCTGACGCGGGCGAAGACGGCGGCTCGGTGGGTGAGAACAAATCGAGCGATTCCAGCGACCGCAAGCAGTCCCGGAGGCGGATATCGCCACGGTGAGAGCGATCCGGCGGGGCCATACCTTGCAGACACGCTGTTCATGGGGCAAGGACTGCTCGATCTTTACATTGTGAACGGGGATCGCGATGACCTGCGGGCTGCGATTGATGCGGGGAGGTTCATTGCCGCTGAATTCGCGCCGGAAGCGCCGGGGATGGGGTTCGTCAGTTCGCGAACGGCTACCGACGCGGCTTACCGCCCCCACCCGGATCGAGAAGAGAACATTGCGCTGGTTCGGTTCGCTTCGATGCTCGCCTTCGTTACCGGCGACGACCGAATTCACGCGACGGCTGCCGAAGCGATGCGACATGTGGCCTCCGAGCAGGTGGCATTGAGGCCGCTGTCGGCGGGAGTGCTGCTGGCCACGGATGCTTTCAACGCGGCTCCCGTTCATGTCACGATCGTGGGCTCACCCTCCGATCTGGCTGCGATTGCCCTGCACACTGCCGCGCTGCGGAGTATCGTTTCCGATGAGCTGATCGAGATCCGCGATCCGGCTGATCCGACGCCCTCGCCGACCTCCATCGAATATCCCAAGCTCGATCGGGCAGCGCTGTTTCTGTGTACCGCGCGAGCATGTTCTGCGCCTGTGTTTAAGGCGGAGGATGTGCGCAAGAAGATTGAACGGGCAGTGCTGCAGAGCGGTCAGCGGGCGGCAGTAGCTCGCTAGTCGCTCGCGGGAGGGAATTGGCCTCCCACCCTAAACGCAGTTTTTCTTCGAAGAGCCGCGTTTAGGATGGGGCACCCGACTGCTTGGGGATGTCGCTTCAGCGCACGACGTGGAAGGTTCGGGACCAGCGCGTCTCGGTGAAAAAGTGGCGCACTACGTGTCCCATCCAAGCAATCTGATCGCCCAGCTTGGTCTTGTACATCTGATCGTCTGGAGTTTTGAACGACCAGTAGTTGAACAGGGGGCGGCCGATAATGTTCTGCCTGGGCACAAATCCCCAATAGCGCGAGTCCAGGCTGCGGTGCCGGTTGTCGCCCATCATGAAGTACATGCCAGAAGGGACCACCAGGTCTCCATTCTGAATGTGACTCGGAAAATCAACGGCCCACGATTCGGGAGTTCCCAGGCCTGGGTCGCCCTCAGTAGCGGTCGGGGGCACGGAAGGAAATTCGTCGAGAAAGTCTTCGTGGTTTTCGGGCGTTGTGGGCACTGCGTGCGGCTGATCCTGCGCGACTCCGTTGAGGATGACAATGCCGTTGCGCAGATGGATGTGATCGCCGGGGAGGCCGATGAGCCGCTTGACCAGGACGGCGTATTCGCCGTCTGAGTTCAGCACGGGCTTTCTAAAGACCACGACATCGTTGCGCTGGGGTTCGCGGTAGTGCACAAGAGGCATCCATTTAGCCGGCGGAGCCAGGGTGATGCGATCGACTACCAGGTGGTCGCCGATGAGGAGAGTGTTCTCCATCGATCCGGAGGGGATAACGAAGTTTTGCGCGAGGAAGGTGAGGATGAACAGGCCGACGACGAGGACCGAGCAGATGCTTGCAAGTGCCTCGAACGGGGTCTCGGCAACTTTTTCCTGCGGAGCCGCGGGAAGAGGCTTTGCAGGCGGTGCGCTTTTCTTCGACATTCTGTCACCAACCGATGGTCTTCCGGCGATTTCACTGCTCAAAGTGGATTGTAGCCAATCCGGAAGCGGGGCCATCACCCAGCGGACCTTTGCCGTAAAATTGCCTTGATGGTTCTTCCCCCCATTTCTTCTTTGATAGCGTCGCTTTGTGGCCTGGCGGCTGTAACGGTGTGGCGGCTGCACGAGTCGAGGCGTGCGGTCACGCTGAAGAAGATCATCATTCCGCCTTTGGGGATGGCGACGGGCTTCTCGATGTTTCTGGTTCCGGCATTTCGAGTGCCGTGGACTTGGGCCGCGTTGGCATTCCTGATCGGCGCGGGGGCGCTGTCGATTCCGCTGGTAATGACAACCCGTCTTGAAAGGCAGGGCGACGTCGTCATGATGAGGCGTTCGAACGCGTTCCTGGCGGTTCTCTTTGGGCTGGCGGCGATGCGGTTTCTGGCGCGTGGGTACTTCGACACGATTCTTACGGTGCAGCAGAGCGCGGGAATCTTTTTCATGCTGGCGTTTGGCATGATCGTGCGCTGGCGGGGGAAGTTGCTCGTGGACTATCGCGGGCTGACTGCAGGAGCTCCAGTAGAGGTTGCGCGGTAAGCGGCACATTCTCCCTGACCTCGAATTCACCCCACGGAATCCACAGTTTTCGTTTCCCCGGTGCGCCTCGTACACTGACAGGGACAGGAGCGCGCTCACTATGGCTTATCCCACGAACTATCGCTACACCCGCGAACACGAATGGATTCAGCTCGATGGCCAAATCGGGACGGTCGGGATTACCGACTACGCACAGAACTCGCTGGGCGACATTGTGTATGTGGACGTGCCGAAAGTGGGGGACACAGTGACGGCGAACCAGACCTTCGGATCGGTAGAGAGTGTGAAGGCCGTAAGCGATCTTTACTCGCCGGTGTCGGGAACCGTGACGGCGACCAACGACGAGCTCAAGAACTTGCCGGACAAGATCAATGAGGCTCCGCACGAGACGTGGATCATCAAGGTGCAGCTGAGCAACCCGGCCGAGTTTGGGAAGTTGCTGGACGCGCCGGCGTATGAGGCGTTTATCGCGGAAGAGACGAGCTAGCTGTCAGCTTTCAGCCGTCAGCCTTCTGTGCCGAGCGTGGAATCGACAGGGCATAACGATTCAAGTTCTTGGCAAAGTCAACGACGTTTACCAAACTGGTTTTCAGCTGTTCGCTGAAAGCTGATAGCTGAAAGCTGACAAATGCGCTACCTTCCAAAATCCGATGCTGAACGGGCCGAGATGCTGGCCGAGATCGGGGCGAGCTCGATTGACGCGCTGTTTGAGGTGATTCCCGAAGAGTATCGGCTGACGGCGGACTTGAATGTTCCGCGGCAGCATGGGGAGTCAGAGATCATTGACTTCTTCAAGGCGGCGGCGGAGAAGAACTCGACCAGTTACACGAGCTTTCTGGGCGCGGGGGCTTACCGGCACTATCGGCCGGTGATTATCGACTCGCTTGTGCAGCGTGGGGAGTTTTTGACCAGCTACACACCCTACCAACCGGAGATTACGCAGGGGACGCTCCAGGCGATTTTTGAGTTCCAGACGATGATTGCCGAGCTGACCGGCATGGACGTGGCGAACGCCAGCATGTATGACGGGTCGACGGGCGCGGCAGAAGCCGTGATGATGGCCGTGCGCGTGACGGGACGGCACAAGGCTGTGGTTACGTCGACCGTGCATCCGGAGTATCGCGAGGTGCTGGCGACATATGCAAAACACCAGGGGCTGCCGAGCACGCTGGTGGGCTACGACAAGGACACAGGTCGCGTGGGCCTTGAGGCGCTCGACGCAGCGGTGACCGACGAGACGGCGGCCGTGCTGGTGCAGAGTCCGAATTTTTTTGGCGTGATCGAGGACGTTCCGGCGATTGCCGAAATCGCGCACAAGAAGGGCGCGCTGCTGATTGTGTCAATTGCCGAGGCGGTTTCTCTGGGTATAGTGCGGCCGCCCTTGGAGGCGGACATTGTGAGCATGGAAGCGCAGAGCTTTGGCGTGGCGCTGAGTTATGGCGGCCCGTTCTGCGGGGTGATCGCGGCGAAAGAGCAGTATGTGCGACAGATGCCGGGCCGCTTGGTGGGGCAGACGACCGACTCCAATGGTTTTAGAGGCTACGTGCTGACGCTTGCCACGCGGGAGCAGCATATAAGGCGCGAAAAGGCGACCTCCAACATCTGTACGAATCAAGCGCTGGTAGCGCTGATGGCGACGATCTTCCTGACAGTCTACGGGAAGGAAGGAATTCGCGAATTGGCAGAACACAACCTGGCGAAGGCGGCCTATGCGGCGAGTGCGCTGGGCGGGGTGGCTGGAGCGAAAGTGCTATTTACAGGTGCACCGCGGTTTAATGAATTTGTGTTGGAAACAGAAGAAGCTCCGGCCGCGCTGAGCGAGCGGCTGCTCAAGAACAAGATTGTGGGCGGCGTGGAGCTTAGCCGTTGGTATCCGGAGTTGAAGCACGCGACGCTTTGGTGCGCGACGGAAGTGATTACGAAAGAGCAGATCGACGCGGCGGCGATGGTGTTGGCGGGTCGAACGGCTAAGGTTTGATTCCGCGGAGATACGGTCAAAGAAGGCTGGAGGCAGAGATGAACTCGTTGTTTAGTTTGAAATGGGACCATCACGCGTGGGAAGAGACAAGGAAACGTGGAGAGTTTCGGTACCTCGTTCTCGAAGGAATTCTTCCATTCGGCGGATTAATGTTTTTGCTCAATATTCTTGTCGAAGCAGATGGGCGAAAGTTCGAATGGTCCTATTTTGCGTTCAGTGCGGCGTGGTGTGTCCTCGGGGGCGCATTCGTCGGAGATTGGAATTGGCGATCGAATGAGAAGCGCTTCAAGCTGGATCAAGCCAGTGAGGCCATGGCTTCTGATAAGTGAATCACCGAGAGAAATCTCCAAGAAAATCGATTCAAAGTTGCTTTGTGACAAAGGCACGGCTTTAGCCGCCAAGGGAATGCAAAGCCGAAACGAACGGAGGAGCACAAATGATCTTCAATAGAGATAAGGACGCAAGGCTCGAGAGGCGCCGCCAGGCCCTTGAAAGAATTGACAAAAGAGGGAGATTGCATTATGTGCTCACGACGGGAGTATTGGGTTGGGGCGGTTTTATGTTCGTCATTATGACCTGCATTGATATTTTTGTTGATCACTACAGGATCTTGTCGACCATCCTAGTTGGGCTAGTAGTTTGGCCACTTGCTGGATTCGGCTTTGGACTTTGGATGTGGCGGAGCTCAGAGAAACAGTTTGACGGCCCGCCAAACAAGCCGCCTTCAATCATTGGGAACTAGAACTTCCAGCTCAAGACAATCTGAATGAGGCGCATTGAATGGAAGCAATACCTGAAACTATCGAACGCAAGACCCTCGGCAAGGTTCGGCCGCATCAGACGCAAAACGAAGGACTGCTGTTTGAGAAGTCGTCGGCGGGGAAGCGCGCCTACAAGCTGCCGCCGCTCGATGTGCCCGCGGTGGACGCGGCTGCGGTGCTGGGCGCGGCGCACCGGAAGGCTCCGGGCCTGCTCCCTGAGCTGAGCGAGATCGAGATTATTCGCCACTTCACGCGGCTCTCGACGTGGAACTACGCGATCGACCTTGGGATGTATCCACTGGGCTCATGCACGATGAAGTACAACCCGCGGGTGAATGAGTTTGTATCGCGCATTGAAGGGCTGGCGGAGGCGCATCCTTACAGGCCGGATGCGCTGGCGCAAGGGATTCTGGAAGTGATTGAGCTGCTGCAGAAGTGCCTGATTGAGATTACGGGCATGGAGGCGATTACGCTGCAGCCGGCGGCGGGCGCGCATGGGGAGTTTACGGGGATTCTGCTGGTGCGGGCATGGCACGAGTCGCAGGGCAACGCGCGAAAGAAGATTTTGATTCCCGACTCGGCGCACGGAACCAACCCCGCGACGGCGGCGATCTGCGGCTACGCGGTGGAGAACCTGAAGTCGAATGCCGAGGGCGGAATCGACCTGGTGGCGCTGGAGCGGCAGGTGGATGAAGAGACCGCCGCGCTGATGCTGACGAACCCGTCGACGATTGGGGTGTTCGAGAGCCAGATTCACAAGATTGCCGACATTCTTCATGCGAAGGGCGCGCTGCTCTACATGGACGGCGCGAACATGAACGCGCTGGTGGGCAAGGTGAGGCCAGGCGACTTCGGCGTGGACGTGATGCACCTGAACCTGCATAAGACGTTTTCGACGCCGCATGGGGGCGGTGGTCCGGGATCGGGGCCGGTGGCTTGCAAGGCATTTCTTGAGCCGTTTTTGCCGACACCGGTGCTGGTGAGCCGACAGGGGCCAGGGGTCAGGGGTCAGGGGTCAGAAGAGCAGGGTTGGGAGAGCGCGGACGCCGATCCTTCGCCGGCTGGAGCTGCGCCGATTTTTCGGGCACCCGTCGCGCCGAGGGTGGAGTTGGAGACGGATGAAGCTCCGAATCCGATAGTTACAACGGGCGAGCTTCACTGGAACTACGACCGGCCGCAATCGGTTGGGCGGGTGCGCGCGTTCTACGGAAATACGGGGATGTTCATTCGGGCTTTCGCTTACATTCTGGCGAATGGGCCGGATGGGTTGCGGCAGACGACGGAAGACGCGGTGCTGAATGCGAACTACATTCGCGCGAAGCTGGAGGATGTGTACGAGCTGCCTTACAAGACGGCGTCGATGCACGAGGTGGTCTTCAGCGACAAGCGGCAGGCGGCGAAGGGCGTGAAGACGGGCGACATTGCAAAACGGCTGATCGATTATGGGTTCCATCCGTACACGGTGAGCTTTCCACTGATTGTTCCCGGGGCGCTGATGATTGAGCCGACGGAGAGCGAGTCGCTGGAAGAGCTGGACCTGTTTGTGGCGGCGATGCGGTCGATTGCGCGCGAGGTGGACGAGACGCCGGAGCTGGTGAAGACTGCGCCGCACTCGACGCGGGTTTCGCGAATGGATGAGGTGCAGGCCGCGCGGAAGCCGATACTGCGCTGGAGACCTGAGGGGAAATAAGCCAGCTCATTTGATCCGTGCTGTCAGGAAGAATCTGAATGGACATTCTGAAACGGCTCTTCGAGCAGTATTTTCATCTCCCCGCGGAGAAGGCCGAGCCACTGCAGGGGCAGCTGGGCGGGTCGGGGCGCGTGATTGTGCGCCTCACGGGCGGCGGACAAACGGCGATCGGAATTCTCTACCCGGTGCGCGAAGAGAATGTGGCTTTCCTTGAGTTTTCAAGGCATTTTCGGCGGCATGGGCTGCCGGTGCCGGAGATCTATGCCGAGGCGCTGAACGAGGGCGCGTACCTTGAAGAGGACCTGGGCGATACCACGCTCTACGAGTTCCTCGGGGCGCATCGCGATGGCGAGGCGATTGAGCCAGAGGCGCTTTCGGCGTATCGCAAGGTGGTGGCTGCGCTGCCGCGCTTTCAAGTGGAGGCGGGACGCGATCTGAACTACAAGGTCTGCTACCCGAGGGAGAGCTTTGACAGGCAATCGATCGCGTGGGATCTGAACTACTTCAAATATTATTTTTTGCGGCTGGCGGGAATTCCCTTCAACGAGCAGGCGCTGGAGAAAGACTTCGCGCGCCTGACGCGCTTTCTGCTGACAGCGCCTCACGATTTCTTTCTTTTTCGTGACTTTCAATCGCGCAATGTGATGCTGTGCGATGGGGAGCCTTACTTTCTCGACTACCAGGGCGGCCGCAGAGGGGCATTGCAGTACGACATTGCTTCGCTGCTTTACGATGCGAAGGCCGATCTACCTCCGGAGGCGCGGCAGGAGTTGCTGGAGCACTACCTCGATTGCCTGGGAAAGTATTTGCCGCTCGATCGCGCGGCATTCATGGAGCACTACTACTCCTATGTCTATGTCCGGATCATGCAGGCGCTCGGCGCGTATGGGTTTCGCGGGTTCTATGAGCGGAAGGCGCACTTTCTGCAGTCTGTGCCGTATGCGTTGAAGAACCTGCGCTGGCTGGCGCACAACGCGACGCTGCCAATTGCGCTGCCGACGCTGATGGAAGCCTTCAAGGGGATGATGGCGTCGGAGAAGCTGCACGGGGCTGGCCGCGCCGGCGACGGGTTTGAGAGTGCGGGTGTTCAGCTTTTCGTTTCACGGGCAGATGCCGGTCGGACGAGAGCGGAAATGGCGGTGGGTTTGTGTTTGACGGGCGGAGCCTGCCAAATCCGGGGCGCGAGGAGCGTTTCAAGCAATTGACGGGCAGGGATGCGGCGGTGATCGAGTACCTGCGGGCCGAGGAGAGCGTGAGCCAGTTCGCGGAGAATGCGTTTGCGCTGGTGGACGCGAGCGTGGCGGCGTATCAGCGGCGCGGGATTCAAGGACCTGATGGTGTCGTTTGGGTGCACGGGCGGGCAGCACCGGTCGGTGTATCTGGCGGAGCAGTTGGCGAAGCACCTGGCGGGCCAGGGCGGCGTTGAGGTGGAGCTGCGGCATCAAGAACTGGAACGGATAGAGCACCTGGGGCAGGCGAACGAGTGGACGCGGCACGAGCAAGCAGGCCGCGGAGACGCAGGCCGTATGAGGGCGATGGTGCTGGCGGCGGGGCTGGGGACTCGGCTGCGGCCGCTGACGGACGACCGGCCCAAGGCGCTGGTGGAAGTGGGCAGGCAGACGATGCTGGAGCTGACGCTGGGGCGGCTGAAGCGTCCGGCGTGCGCGAGGCGATCGTGAATATGCATCACCACGTTGAGATGATTG
Source organism: uncultured Acidobacteriaceae bacterium (assembly GCA_963783065.1). Taxonomy (GTDB): domain Bacteria; phylum Acidobacteriota; class Terriglobia; order Terriglobales; family Acidobacteriaceae; genus Telmatobacter. The sequence goes on from CAWAMG010000003.1 coordinate 168,185, forward strand.
AGGAGTATCTGCGTGCCAACAACAACTTTGGGATGCGGATTGAGGTTTCGCGCGAAGAGGAACTGCTGGATACGGGCGGCGGATTGAAGAAGGCGGCGTGGTTTTTTCTGGAGGGCGGTGCGGACGAGCCGTTTCTATTGCACAACGTTGACGTATTGAGCACGATCGATCTGGGCGCGATGATGCGAGCGCACGGGAGAGCGGAGCGCTGGCGACCTTGGCGGTGTGGACGCGTGAGACGTCGCGGTACCTGCTGTTCGATGCGGAGGGTCGGCTGGTGGGCCGGCGAAAACGAATAGACGGAGAGCCTGAATGGGTGGGGACCTGAACAGGACGCGACTGAGCTGGCATTCTGCGGGATTCATGTGATCGCGCCTCGGATATTTGCGGAGATGGAGCAGGAGGGGGCCTTTTCGATCATCGATGCTTACCTTGAGTTGTGCGCAAGGGTGAGCGCGTGATGGCGTTCGGGCGGATGGGGCGCTGTGGCGTGACCTGGGTCGGCCGGAGAGCGTGGCGAAGGCAGCAGAAGAGATGGCGCAGGGGATGTACTGGGGATAGCAATCTGGCCCACGACTCGAATATGGATCATCCCACTCATTCCGCGAAGAACAGCAAGGACGCCGAATGGATGGGGCACCCGGCATCACTAATGCCTTTCCGGTGCCGGGTTAGCGCGGCGGAGCGATGCGGACGACGTTGGCGCGACAGGAGCGGATGGGGCCGCAGTCGATGGGGTGGAGGGTTTTGTCGAGGCAGACTTCGACGGCGGTGAGGTAGTTGTTGCCACAACTGAGTGTTAGGCTTGCGCGCGGTATGGAGGGGTTGCCGGCAGTGAAGCTGGAGAGGATCTCGTCGGGCGTCATCGATGTCTGGCGGTCGAGGTTTTGAATGCGGGCGGAATGGCGACCGAGCGAACGGCCGCGCGGGCGGCGGAGAAAAAGGCATCGGCGCTCAGGCCAGTGCAGACGCCGTGGGTGCGCCACTCGTGCTGCAGCAGGCCGGCGTCGGGATAGATGTCGGCGAAGGCTGAAGGATCTGGGAGGCCGGGGGCGTTGGCGCAGTTCTCAGGATAGCCGCCGTCGTTGTTTTGCGGCCAGAGGCCGTGGAGGACAAAGGTGGAGTGTGCGGCGCACTCGGCGGCGTCAGGGTGGGAGTGGCAGAACTCAGGCGACCAGGAGAGATTGAGCAGGTAGTAGTCGAAGCCTGAAGCGCTGGCGAGTTGGGCCTGGAGGCGGGCGTCAACGCCGACAGGAGCCGCTGGTGGGTGGGCGCCATCTGCTGTTGACTGGTTCGGCCCGGAAGAACGGCAGCCGGCGATCAAGAATGCGAGAGTCACGCCGGTGGAAAGGATGCGCAGCTTCATGGGCGCAGGATAGCAGGCTGCGCAGTTAGCGCCGTGGTGGCGGCCACATGCCGTTCGTACACAACCACCTTGATTGGGTGCCGCAAGTCCCTCTGGCCGGGGGGTGCGCCATTCAACCCCTGAGGCTACGTTGGCCCGGAAGAAATTAAAGAAACGGGTGTCAAAACTCTCCTGGGACGTTGTACACTTCTCCTTCTCCAGAAAGTCCGCCGGGGTATCGTTCAATCGCGAGTTGGGGGACAACTGTTCCAATGAAATTCAAGGTTTTCTTCCGACTGTCAGTTTTCTTCGCATTCTTGATATTTTTACTCGCTGGCGCGTCGCAGGCCTGGGCTGGCAGCGGGGCGACAACTACGACTCTAGCCATCAGCTCGGGCGGCGGTTCCGTTACGACTGTTGCTTCCGGCACCGTTGTCACACTGACGGCGACCGTGATCGCCGGTTCTACCAGCGTGAAAACAGGACAAGTGAGCTTCTGCGATGCCTCGGCTACATACTGCACAGACATCCACATCCTGGGGACAGCCCAGTTGACGAACGCGGGCACAGCGATCTTCAAACTCCGTCCGGGAATCGGAAGCCACAGTTACAAGGCAGTGTTTCTGGGAACCAATACAGATTCCGGCAGTGCTTCCGGCGCCTCGGCGCTTGGGGTGACCGGAAAATATCCAACCGCAACGATCATCGCTGCAACCGGCAATCCTGGCGACTACACTCTGACGGCGACCGTGGCGAGCACCGATCACACTTCGGGCGCGGTTGCGCCTACGGGGACCGTTTCGTTCCTCGACACCAGTTTCGGAAATGCGGTAGTTGGGACCGCGCCACTGGGTTCGGGAACCACGGGAGTGAGCTTTCTCGGTTCACAGACACCGGGGATTGGTGACGGCCCGTCGTCCGTTGCGACCGGAGACTTCAATGGCGACGGTATCCCCGATCTTGCCGTCGCGAACCAGGCGGGCAGCTCCGTCACCATACTCTTTGGCAATGGAAACGGGACGTTTACTCAGGCGACCAATAGCCCAATACCAGTTGCCGACGGTGCGCTTGCGGTGGTCGTGGGAGATTTCAACCGGGATGGCAAGGCTGATTTGGCAGTCATGAGCGGCGCCGATAACGGTACTGTCACAGTCTTTCTGGGCAATGGGGATGGGACTTTTACGCAGGCGCCGGGCAATCCGACGCCGGTCGGTAACTCTTTCGCGACGAACCAAGCGGAAGCCGTTGGTGACTTCAACGGGGACGGGATTCTCGATCTGGCGGTTGCCAGCGGTGGCTACGGCGAAGGTTTGGTCACGATCTTATTAGGCAATGGCGACGGAACATTCACTCTGGCTAACGGTAGCCCAGTGACTGTCGGCTCGAACTCCAATTCCGTTACCGTGGGCGACTTCAACGGAGACGGCATTCCGGATTTCGCTACTGCCAATTTTGGTGATACCGGCACGGTTTCAGTCTTCCTTGGCAAGGGCGACGGGACATTTACCCAGGCGGCCAACAGTCCGATAACGGTTGGGAGCTTTCCATACGCGATATCCGCAGCGGACTTCAACGGAGACGGCAAGATTGACCTGGCTGTGGCGAACTCAGCCTATACATCCGGCGCCCCAGGCACGGTCACAATTCTTCTCGGGAACGGGAATGGAACATTCACGCAGGCGACCGGCAGCCCAGTGAACGTTGGCAGGACACCCCAATCTGTATCCGCGGGAGACTTCAACGGGGACGGCATTCCCGACCTCGCAGTAGCGAACAATGGTGACAATACAGTAACGATTCTCCTGGGCAGTGGAAGCGGCAAGTTCACGCCGGCTCCAACCAGCCCTCTGAGCACCGGGGATTTTCCCCAAGCCATTGCGGTGGCAGACTTCACAGGTGGTGGCATTTCAGACCTGGCGGTCGGGGATGAGGACGAGAGCGGAACCATCTTTCTGTCTGAATTTGAGGCGGCAACTGCAGCTGTAAACAGCATAGCGCCCGTTGGTGCGGCCACCCACAATGTGGACGCGAGTTACGCAGGCGACTCCAATTACAGTTCCAGCCTGTCGGCCACCACCCCGCTGACCGCCGGTGTTGCTGTGCCCGTGATTTTGCCGGCTTCTGGGACTTTCACATCGGCCCAGCCGATAACCATCACCGACAGCACTCCCGGCGCGACCATTTATTACCAAGCCTTATATAACCAGCCCGCCGGTGTGATCTTTGGGAATTGGGTGCAGTACACCGGCCCGATTCCGATGGAGGGGTCCGGAACGCTCACAATCAATGCCTATGCCACGGCTTCCGGATATCAACAGAGCGTGAATGCTTCCGCGACCTATGCCGTGAGTTTTCCACCGGCGCCCAAGCCGGTTTTTTCACTTGCCTCGGGAGAATACCCCGGTACGCAGACCCTGACCATTACAGACAGCGCGCCCGGCGCGCAATTCTACTACACCACCAATGGGACCTACCCTTCCACCTTTTCCACCTTGTATTCCGGACCGATCCCTATCTCTGCGTCAGAAATCGTAGTTGCAGTCGCCATTGCTCCGGGATATTCACTTAGTGGCTATACCACGGGGCAGTACGATATCTCTTCGTCGTTATCCAGGTTTATCTACACCATTGCCGGGAGCTATACGGACGGTTACAGCGGGGACGGCGCCCAGGCAACCTTCGCGGAACTGAACGGCAACGGCCTGCAAGGCGTTGCCGTGGACAGTTCCGGGAATGTCTACATGACAGACAGCGAGGATAATGTTCTCCGCAAAGTGACCGCGAGCACTGGAATCATTACCACAATTGCCGGCAGGGGAGTGGCCGGACATACGGGCGACAATGGGGCCGCCGCCAGTGCAGAACTTTGGGGTCCGACTGCGCTCGCCGTGGACGGAAACGGTAATCTCTTCATCGGCGAGACGGGGGACAGAGTTGTTCGCCGGATCGATGCGGGAACGGGAACGATCACCACATTCGCTGGGAATCCCTCGGGTACGGGCAGCCTTGGTGGACCTGCAACCAGCTTCAATCTTTACGGGATCACCGGTCTGGCCTGCGATCATTTCGGCAATCTCTTCATTGCAGAGGGCAACGATGTCGTTGAAGTGAATGCGGGAACCGGCAACATTAGTGAGATTGCCGGTGCCGCAGCTGGCCTCTTCTTCTACGACAACGTCTATTTCTACACCGGAGGGATAGCAGTTGACGCCGTCGGGAATATCTACACCTCCGGTGGAGACGCCAGCAGCGTTGTTTGGAAGATCAATTCCAGCGGTGTTGTCAGCATCTTTGCAGGCAACACAACCGGGCAAAATGGAGGTAACGGGGGTCCGGCTACTTCTGCTTTGCTTACAGAGCCTGCCGGCGTTGCAGTCGACGGCGCCGGCAACGTCTACATTGCCGAAGGTTATCCCGATTCGGATATCCGCGAGGTGAATACCAACGGAATCATTTCCACCATCGGAGGAATCCTTTATGACCCATTTTCCGCGGGCGGGGATGGAAGCCCGGCAGCCGATGCAGGACTTCTTTATCCCCAGGTGATCGCGGCGGACGCTGCCGGAAATATCTATTTCGCGGATCAGTATACCTACCGGATCCGAAAGATTACCGCTCCTATCGCGCCTCCAACGTCGGCTGCGGCGTCCCCTGTATTCAGCCTGACGCCCGGAACCTATTCCGGCGCTCAAACATTAACGATGACGGACGCCACGCTCGGCGCCGGGATATATGTTTCGTTGAATGGAAGCGCGCCAACTACGGCTGGCCAGGGCTATCACGGCCCAATCCAAATTACTGGAAGCGTAACTGTGCAGGCGGTTGCCGTTGCGCCAGGATATCTGACGAGCGCGCCCGTTTCAGCAACCTATATCATCAGCGCTCCACCAACTGCATTGATCTCCACGGTGGCTGGAAATAACATCTACGGTTTCCTCGGGTTCGGCGGCCCGGCAACCAGCGCATCCATGGAGAATCTTCTGGCAGTTGCTTTCGACGGCTCAGGCAACCTGTACATCGCCGATTATGGGAACAGCGTGGTCTGGATGGTTTCGGCGAGCACGGGCAACATTTCAGTTGTGGCGGGCACCGGGACAAGTGGCAACGGCGCCGATGGCGGACAAGCGACAGCAACCGAGTTGAACCGTCCGTCTGGAGTTGCAATCGACAAGCTGGGCAACCTCTATATCTCAGACACAAACAACGGGCGCATTCGCATGGTTGCCGCTCAGACGGGAATAATCAGCACGATAGCGGGGCCGGGAGTGTCCGGCACCCTTGGCGACGGTGGTCCGGCAACCTCGGCCTACCTCGGATACGCCTATGGAATCGTACTCGACAAGACAGGAAACCTCTACGTCGCGGATGCAGGTACTTCGCGAGTCCGCATGATTGCCGCAGACACTGGGATCATTTCGACGGTGGCCGGCGGAGGAACGCAGGGCCAACCCGGGGACGGGGGGTTGGCAACAGCAGCCTATATTGGCTACCCGGAAGACGTTACCCTGGATGGCCTGGGCAACATCTACATTTCGGACGCCGGGAACGAGCGGATTCGCAAGGTGAGTGCTTCCACGGGAATCATCACCACGATCGCGGGCAATGGCGCCATTGGCGCCAGCGGCGACGGCGGTCTGGCAACCGCCGCGGACATCAACGTTGGACAAGGAATCGCGGTTGACGGCAACGGCAACGTCTACTTCTCTGAAGACGGGGCAAATACGGTCAGAAGAGTGGATGCGTCCACGAATATCGTTACAACCATCGGCGGCGACGGATATTTCGGCTATGGCGGCGATGGCGGCGCGGCCACGATGGCCGAACTCTACAACCCGCAAGGTCTAGCGTTCGATGCGAGCGGTAGCCTGTATATCGCGGACGAATCGAACGCCGTAGTGCGCAAAGTCACGTTCCCAGGGCCCGCGGCAACGCCGATGTTCAGTCTCAATGCGGGCACATACAACGGCAGCCAAACCGTGACCATCGCGGATGCCACGCAAGGGGCCACGATCTACTACACATCGGATGGGAGCACGCCCACAACGGCCTCCACCGTGTATAGCGGCGCAATCACGGTGTCTGCAACCGAAACGCTGCAAGCGATCGCCGCAGCAACCGGCTACACGGAGAGCGCTGCGGCCTCGGCGCAATACACGATCACAGTGCCGCCCGGCTTCGCAGTCGCCGGCACAGCTGTTTCCGTCGCGCCGGGTGCGGCCACCGGGAACACATCGACCATTACGCTCACGCCGTCCGGAGGCTTTACCGGTCCGGTCTCGCTCACCGCAACGATTGCCACCAGCCCAACCGGAGCTGTTGAGCCGCCAACCTTCAGCTTCGGCACGACGACTCCGGTGACAATCACGGGTGCGAGTAACGGTACGGCTACTTTGACCGTTACAACCTCCGCGCCCACTACGCAAACGTGCACGTCGTCCATCCAGAAGGATCGCAGAGCGCCCTGGTACGGTGGCGGAGCGGCGCTGGCCTGCGTTCTGCTCTTCGGGATTCGGTCCCAGCGCAAGCGCTGGCGATCGATACTGGGGACGTTTTTGCTGTTTGTGGCCCTGATAGGTGGAATGCTTGCCTGCGGCAGCGGGGGCGGTCAACAGGTCTGCACAGGGACCACGACCGCCGGGACCACGCTGGGAGCCTATACGATCACCGTGACGGGGACTTCCGGTGCGCTGACGGAGACAGGGACCTTTAACCTGACTGTGGAATAGCAACGGAGTTTCCGGGCTTACAACACGACTCGTAGCCCCGGCGCCGCATACCGCGCCATGTCTGAGTCGCTCGTCACCAGCGCCAGCCGTTCCACTATTGCCTGCGCAATCAAGATGCGATCGAAGGGATCCTGGTGGACGGGTGGGAGATCGTTCACTGCGGCGATATGTTGAGGGCGCAGCAGCACTGGGGTTGCGGCGAGTTGTTCCAATGCGTTCTGCCACCAGAGGCGCGGGTCGCCGACGTCGAGCTTTCCTTTCATGCTCTTTATCGTGACCTCCCAGTAGGAGACCACACTGAGCAGGTTTGGGCCTTCGCTTGCGGCCTTGCGTGCCGCGTTGCTGAGCGCTTCGGGCCGCTCAAGCGCCCAAAGCGCCGTGTGCGTGTCGAGCAGGTAGCCGCGCTCTGGGTCTTGCTCAGTCAAATGTCTTCACCCATGAGCTCTTCATCGGTCATGGGATCGTCCCAGCCGGGCAGGAGGCGAATTTTTCCTTTCATGCCGCCCAATCTCGGCTTGCGGCGCTCCGGCGGCGCGGGCCCGAGCTGCGCAACAGGGCGGCCATGGCGGGTAATGACGATCTGCTCGCCACTTTCAACCAGGCGGATCAGCTCGGGAAGGCGGTTTTTCGCGTCTGCAGTGCTCACTTCCATATATGGAATTATAGCCATAAGTTATGGCTATTTCAAGTTTAAGCATTCAGGGTCGCGCGCTGGCCGGTCTGTCATTACTGACTTGGGGCACTTTTCCAGATTTCCAAATTCACCCGCCTTCTGCACAGGCGGAAGTCGTCCTAAACTCTACCGATATGGCAACGATCCCCAATCTGACACTCGACACCGGGCTGCCGGCGAATCTGGACGCCGAAAAGACGATTCTGGGCGCGATTCTGCTGGATAATGCCGCGCACTCCGAGGCGGCGGAGAAGCTGGAGGCAGACGACTTTTCGCTGGATTCGCATCGGCGCATCTTCCTGCGCATGACCGAGTTGATGGACTGCGCAGCGGGCGGTGGACATTGTGACGCTGGCCAACGAGCTGGCGCGGTACAAGGAGGTCGAGTCGGTGGGCGGGGTGGCCTACCTGGCGTCGCTGACGGAGGGTTTGCCGCGGCGGCCGGTGATCGAGGAGTACATCCGGATCGTCAAGGACAAGAGCCTGCTGCGGAAGCTGATGGCGATCTGCTCGGCGGCGATTGCGCGGGCGGCGGACCAGAGCGAGACGGCGCTGGAGGTGCTGGACGCGGCCGAAGCGCAGCTGATGGAGGTGAGCGAGAAGGGGATCACGCAGCGGGTTGCAGCCGCTGGACGAGATTGTGCGGAACTCGTTTGGGACGATCGACAACCTCTACAAGCAGAGCCGCGAGGTGACGGGGCTGGCCACGGAGTTCACAGAGCTGGACCGGATGACGAGCGGCTTGCAGAAGGGCGAGCTGATCATCATTGCGGCGCGGCCTTCGATGGGCAAGACGGCGCTGGCGATCAACATTGCCGCAGAATGCGGCGATCTATCAGCAAAGCGACGGTGGCGGTTTTCAGCCTGGAAATGAGCAAGGAGTCGCTGCTGCGACGCATGCTGGCTTCGCAGGCGTGGGTGGACCAGAGGAAGCTGCAGACGGGCTTTCTGGGCAGGGAAGATCAGGACAAGCTGCAGAACGCGCTGGAGCAGCTGGTCGAGTCGCGCATGTTCATCGACGATACGGCGGGGATTTCGCTGGCCGAGATGCGGGCCAAGGCGCGGCGGCTGAAGCAGAATGCGAGGGGGCTGGATCTGGTGGTGGTGGACTATCTGCAGCTGATGTCGGCGACGCTGCCCTCGGCGGGCGGAAAGCGCTATGAGAACCGCACGCAGGAAGTGTCGGCGATTTCGCGCGGGCTGAAGGCGCTGGCCAAGGAGCTGGACGTGCCGGTGGTGGCGCTGTCGCAGCTTTCGCGTGCCAGCGAGCGGCGCGGCGACGACAAGCGGCCGATGCTGAGCGATCTGCGCGAGTCGGGCTCGATTGAGCAGGATGCCGACGTGGTGGCGTTCATTCATCGCGAGGCCTATTACAACCGGATCGAGGAGATGTCGGAGGACGAGAAGGCGAAGTCGGAGATCATCATGGCCAAGCAGCGCAACGGGCCGACGGGGACGGTGCATCTGAACTTCATTTCGAAGTTCACGCGGTTCGACAATCCGGCGGGTGGATAAAGTCGAGGGTCCAGGGGTTAGCGTTTGGGAACCGAGGGACCAGGAATCAGGATGTTATTCGCGGAACGAAAAGCCCCGTCGGGTTGGCGGGGCTTCTCTGTTGAACGGGCCGCAGTTCGGGCTATTGGTAGGCGTTGGCCTTTTTGAAGTCGCCGCCCTTGACGATCGAGATCTGCAGCGAGTCCATGTACTTCTTGAATGCAGCGTTGACCTGGTCGGTGGTGACCGCGGCAATGGCGGCTTCGCGTTTAGCGTCCCAGTCCATGGTTCGGCCCCAGCGCTCGCGAGCAGCGAGAATGCCCGCGATGGAGCCTTCTTCGGTGCGGCTTACAGTCTCCTGATCGAGCCACATCTTTTTGGCCTTGGCCACTTCGTCGTCTGTAAAGCCGTCCTTGAGAGCTTTCTGCAACTCTTCGTTGTAATCGACCTCGACCTTGGGTGTGTTCTGGGGCGCAGAGATGGCGTAGACAGTCAGAGCGCCACCGTCGTCGACGGTGGGCAGAGAGTACTGTGCGCCGGCTCCATAACTGAGACCGTCCTTGATGCGAATGCGCATAAAGAGGCGCGAGTCCGGCGTGCCGCCGAAGACCATCCCGGCGATAGTGAGGGCGGCGGCATCGGGCGACTCATCGTTGATCTTGATGGGCGCGCCGCCAAGGAAGAGCGAGTTCTGCTTGTCCGGCGTCTCGATCTTCTTGTTGATGGCCTCCACCGGTGCGTAGGTGCGCTTGATGCGCTCGTACTTTGCGGGGCTCTTCCAGTCTCCGAAGAGTTCGCCGACGAGCTTCTTGATCTCGGCCGGATCAAACTGGCCGCTGACCACGATTTCGCCTTCGCCGGGCCCGTAGAACTGCTGGTAGAACTGGCGAACGTCTTCGAGCTTGGCGGCTTTGAGCTCTTCAATCGATTCGTCGAGGGTGTCGACGTAGCGAACATCGCCCTTGGGATAGCGCATGTTCAGGTGGCGGCGCAGCTCATTCGAAGTGAGGGCCTGGGGATCGGTTTTTCCGCTCTCGGCTCCCTCAATATGCTGCAGCCGCACCTGCTCAAACTCGGTCTCGGGGAAGGTGGACTCGCGCAGGAGATCCCTAACGAGGCGCAACGCGTCGGGCAAGTTAGTGCCGGATGTACGGATGTTGGAAGAGGCGCCGTTTACAGTGCCGTTGACATTGATTTGCGCCTTCAGCCGGTCAGTCTCATCTTGAATCTGCTGCTTGTTGCGCGTCTTGGTGCCACGCATGAGAAGAGAGCCGGCGAGCTCGCCGTCGATTGACTTGTCAAACAGTGACTTCTCGTCGCCGAAGCGGATGTTGAGAACGGCGCTCACCATGCCGCCGCGGGTCTTCTTGGGGAAGAGCACCAGCTTCATGCCGTTGGGTAGAGTCGAACGCTGGACTCGGGCTTCGATATTGGCCGGACTGGGGTCGAAGACCTCGCCCTGCTGCTCGGCTGCGCCGCCCTTGAAGTCCTTGAAGCGTTCGGCGGAAGTGGGCGTAGCGGGAATCTCCGCGCGGTCGGGAGTAGCGGTGGGAATGAACTCGCCGAGGGTGCGGTTGGACGACTTGAGGTAGGCCTTTGCCACGCGCAGAACGTCGGCCGGAGTAACTTTGGCAATCTCCTCACGCTCAAGGAAGAAGGTGCGCCAGTCGCCGTTGCCGATGTTGCCGCCAAGCTCGAGGGCCACGTTCTGCGAGTTGGCGAGCATGAGGTCATATTGCTTAAGAATGCGGGCCTTGGCGCGTTCTACTTCCTCTTGCGTGGGCGGGTTCGCGGCCAGGTCTTCGATGGTCTTGAGCAGGCCCTTGCGCGCTTCGTCGATCGACTGGTCGGGTTTGAGATCCGCCTTTGCCTCGGCCCAGCCGGGATCGTGCATCTCCTCCACGTCCATGCTGGTGGAGACGGCGAGCTTGGTGTCGACGAGAGCCTTGTAGAGGCGGCCGGTCTGCGGCTCGCCCAGAATGGTGGAGAGCACCTCGAGCGGCGCCATATCCGGATGGAGCGCGGCCGGAACGTGATAAACGGCCAGCACCTGCTGCGTGGTGCCGACGCGGCGCAAAATTACTTCGCGCTCACCCTCCTGGGTGGGCTCAACGGTGTAGGGCGGCGTAATGATGCGATCCGGCTTGGGGATCTTTCCCAGTGTGTCTGCAATGAAGGCCAAAGCCTTGCTCTCGTCGAATTGGCCGGCGATCACCACGTCCGCGTTATCGGGCTGATAGTACTTCTTGTAGAAGACGGCCAGGTTGGCGATGGGCACGCGCTCGACGTCGGTGCGGGCGCCGATGACTGTCTTGCCATAGTTGTGGAAGTTGAAGGCGGCGGAGAGAACTCGCTCTTCGAGCACATTCTCCGGCGAGTTCTCGCCCATTTCCATCTCATTGCGGACGACGGGCATTTCGGTCACAAGATCCTTGCCGAGCATGGTCATGTTGACCATGCGATCGGCCTCGAGCGAGAGCGCCCAGCGCAGGTTGTCGTCGCCGGAATTCACAATCTCGAAGTACATGGTCTGGTCGTAGCTGGTCTGGCCGTTGAACATGCCGCCCCCGGCGTGCTCGGAGAGGTCGGCGAAGAGGACGCGGCCGGAGGTGGTGCTCTTAAAGGTCATGTGCTCAAGCAGGTGGGCCATGCCCGTCTCGCCGTAGCCCTCGTTGCGCGAGCCTACGCGATAGACCACGTTGACCGTGATCTTGGGCTTGGAGTTATCAGGAAACAAGAGCGCATGTAATCCGTTGGGGAATGCGTACTCCGTGACGCCTTCGACCGAAGTCACCTTTTCGACGCCGGGCGGCAGAGTCTGAGCAGAGATTGAAGCAGCCAGGAGCGAGATGGAGAAGAAGACAGAAATCAGCCTGAGTCGATGCATGGGGGACCTACCTTTGCCTGTGGGTTTTGGGGAAGCTACTCATCGATAGACGCGCACGTTGGCGTTTTGCTTTCGGCCCGGGCGGAATCCGGGGTCCGCTGCAATTCTAATCTGCCCTGGAGGGCCAGCGCAGTGCTGTGAGTTGAGGGGATCGGATCAGCTCGATTCCCGAAGCGTTGGTACTAGAAAAGCCTAGATGGTGAACATGGCCGCAGGGCTATTTGGATTTCCAGGTGGCGAGCTTCCCGGCTTTGACCTGATATCTACCATCGTCTTCGCCCAGTTGCGTCAATTCAAATGTGCGTTCCTTCACCCAGCCCTGGCTGTCTTGTCTCACCAGGATCCTAACTTGGAAGAAGTAGACCCTGTTTGCGGCGGCGGTAAAGGATGCCATGCTCACCTTGGAGCTCTCACTATCTTTGCTGGACTGCCAATTCGCGCAGAGATGATGCATGCCCGGATCGACTGTCAAAATGAAATATGAATTCCCCTTATTGGCGCCTGCCCACTTCCCGTCCACACCGAATCGAGTGGCAGGATCGGTCAAATAAAGTCCGTATCTCTCCACGTTTTCAATGAATACGATCTGCGCCTTGCCTTCCGCTGGAGGAGGGAGGGGCGCGGGATCAGACACCTCTGACTTGACCTCAAATTTGACCTTGTCGTCCCCGCAGGCGTCGGGCAGGACCGTGGCTCGAGCTTGCGCGGTCGCCAGAAGCGACGCACACAAGAGCATATAAACCAGCTTGGGATTCATGGGGATCATTTTAGTCCCGCGAGAGGCCGGCCGCGCCAAACAATCGCGATTGGTGAAACTGCCCCATTAGAGAATTCAAGGCTCGTTGAGGATGAGGGCAACGCGGCCGGCGATGAGTTCGCCCGGGGATTCGCCGGGGGCCAGGTCAATGAGCTCGACGGGAGACGAGATGCTGTGCGGGCGAAGGACGAGGCGGTTGGCGAGGAAGTCGGCATAGCGGAGCGTGAGTCGGCCACCGTTGCGGATCGCCAACAGGTTGGGACGGTTTGGGCGGTAGGGGTGGAGCGAGTTGTAGTGGCGATCGATGAGGGCGATGGCCTCGGGGAAGATGAGGGGGTCCATGGGGAGGGCATCGGCGGCGGGAATGCGGACGGCGACAAAGCGCTGCCAGCCGCGGCGCGAGTTGGCGGCGCGGGCACGAATGGTCTGGAGCAGGCCAACTGGAAGGTGAAGCCATCCCTGCGCGGCAGCGGCGCGGATGTAGGGCTCGAACAATGCGGAATGATGGGAGACGAGCGGAACGGAGTCGCGTTCCACCTCGAAGGGCATGGCGAGCGAGGACTGGAGCACGGGCAGAAGGTCGGCGGCAGTAAGGTGCTGGGCTGTAAGCAGGCGATCGATCGCCTCAAGGGAGAGCTGGCGGCGGCTGTTGAGAAAGTTGGAGAGGTGCGACTGCCCGAAACCGGTCTGTCGGGCCAGCAGCGAGACGCTCAGCGTTCCCCGCTGAATCCTGCGGCGCAGTTCCAGGCGGAGCTTCTCGTGCATCTGCGAAAAATTCATCTGTGGAAATTCCGCCACGAGAAATGGGCGAGAAACCAACTCCATTTCTTAAAGAAAACTGACAAGGCTGAATCACCTTTATTTTCAGCGCTTATGAGTCGCTTTGGATGCGCCTGTGGGGAAATGGTCGAAAACGGATTGACGCAGGAGAATCCTCTTTCTAGATTATGTTTACTCAATCTCGCACTAGCTTGTGGGAAATCTAGTTGAAACGCTTCATTGCCGCAAGGCTGAGGCCGGACGGAAGTCTGACCTTATCCTCGGCGAATGAACAAGAAACCGGAGTCATAATGGCAATCCGGCGGTCCCATCAATCTCCCGAGGACGCTCAGCAGAGGCATTCCGGGCAGCTCAGTCGAGAAAATTCCAGACTCTGCGCGCTAAAGTACATGACAAAAAGAGCAGGAACACCGAAGGCAATCCCCCATCAGGACAAGAGAATCCCGAATAGCCTTCTGCTGTTTCATTCACCCCGCGGAACCACCAGGAGCACAAAAATCCAGCGGGACGCTACAGGACTATGGAGACAGAGTCATGGAATTGCGCGTTCAATTGAAAGTTTGCGAGGGTTGCGGTTGTCTTTGGTACCGTGCCCAAACTCAAGGAAGTGTTTATTGCAAGCATTGTGAGGTGAAACTCAGGGCCTTTCCAACGCCTGAGACACGGAAGCGGCGGGGGCGGCCGAGCCGGAGGATTTTGAGCCGGGTTTGGGCAGTTGCAGATGAGACCGGGGGCGCCCTATGAGCGCTGCCGCCGCAGCACCCTTATGGGAAGCACGCAGCCTGCAGGTTGCGTGTAAGGAGAACCGGCAGAGCACACAGCCAAAGCCGGTTCCGCAGGCCGAAAGACAACAGAAAACAGACAAGAGGGCGGAGCCGGTCGTCAGCGTTGCCTTCTATCGGAAGCATACGGAAAAAATGCTCCGCCGCTACCTGTATGCATCGATGCAGGTGGGCCGGTCGCCTTCGATTCTGGGGGATCCGGTGGCACGGGGATGGGTTTCGAGCCGTCCTGTGAAGACGTTTGAAGACGCAGTGATCTTTGTCCTCGATATTGAGAACTGCCTGAATCGTCTTGACTCGCTGGAGCGCCAAATGCTGTCGCGGGTTGTCTTGCAGGAGTACACACAAGCGGAGACAGCACAGATGCTGGGGATGAGTCTCCGCGCAGTCACGTACAAATTTCCCCAGGCCCTCGACCGGCTGACTGAGATGCTCCTGGAGACGGGGCTCCTGGTACTGCCGCAATAATCCAAACAAGAGGTCAAGAAGCATCGCAAAAAGGGGGGCATCCGCCGGGTGCTCCCCTTTTGTTTTGGCCGATTCTGTCAGTGACCAGCGGGCGCGGCCTGTTGCTGAGCGGCATGGTGAATCTGCATCGCGCGTACCTGCTCGCTGGCGTCGAGGTTAACCACTTCATGGCGAAGTTCTTTATGAAGGCGCAGGCGAAGTAGGGCTGCCGGAAATTGTGTATGGGGTGGTGCCTGCGATCGCTGTCGCGCGTAGCCACGGCGGCGGAGCATTCCCGATTTGCATGCTGAATTGAAATGGGAACAGATTGCGGCGGATCTGGCCGAAGAGCCTTCGAATGCGTTGATGGGGCACGGCAGGGGCGATAGGTTGAGGGCAGGAACGGCGCGGCGGTGGAGAAGTGGATCTGGGCGTGATCAAACCCAGGGTCGGGGGGCAGGGCGGCCCGCGTGAGTCCGCGGACCTTCCGGTGCTGAACGGAACGAAAAGCCTCCGCGAGGTTGCGGAAGGCTATCAGCGGATGCTTGAGTCGAATCCACGTCACGCGGAGTCGCTGGCGGGCATGTGTGTGGTGGCGCTGGCGAGCGGCCAGAACAATGCGGCAGCTCGGATGGCCCAAGCGGCGGTGAATGCGGCTCCGGAGATGGCGGTTGCGCACGTTGCGCTTGGCCAGGCGCTGAAAGCATGTGGGCGGAACGAGGAAGCAGGGCGCGCATACTCGACTGCGCTTGGTCTGGGCGGTGCGCTTGCGCTGGCGTGGCTGGGGCTGGGCGAACTGAAGCTTGCGGCGGGAGACCCGGAGGGCGCTAAGGAGGAGTTTGGGCGTGCGCTGCGCAGCCGGCCGTCCTTGGTCCCCGCGCACATGGGCGTGGGCAATGCGCTGGCGATGGAGGGAAAGAACGAGGCGGCCCTTGCATGCTTTGAACAGGCCCTGCGACTGCGGCCGAAGCTGGCCGAGGGGGAGTTTGCTGCGGGATTCGTGCTGGCGCGGATGGGCAGGCAGAAGGAAGCAGAACGGCGGTACCGGCGCTCGCTGATCTTGCGGCCCGACTTTGCCGCCGCGTGGATGAACCTGGGTGCGCTGTTGCGCGAGCTTGGCAGGGATGTTTATGCGGAGGCGGCGCTCAAGCGCGCGGTGGAACTGCGTCCCGACCTGGTTGCGGGCTGGGTGAGTCTGGCGCTTCTCGAGCGCGAGCGCGACCGCATGGAGGCAGCCGAGGCGTGCCTGAACAAGGCATTTGCGCTGAATCCCGAGCAGGTGGAGACGCAGATTGCGTGGTGCCAGTTCTGCTCCAAGCGAGGCGACATGCCGGGTGCTTGGGGTTGGCTCAGATGGGCGCTTGCGCGTGCCCCCGAGCACCCCGAAGCGTTGAACATGAAAGGCATTCTGCTTCACAAAGAGGGGCGGTTTTCCGAAGCGATTGAGGCCTTTGAGCGGGCGGAGGCGTTGGGACACCTGGCGGCGTCCTCGAATCGAGGAAACTCTTTGCTGGACTTGGGGCGGATGAACGAGGCGCTCAGCGCGCACGACCTGGCGGTGGGGCGTGACCCGCAGCATCCCGGGGCCCGATACAACCTGGCGCTGACGCAGATACGGCTGGGCGATTGGGAGCGGGGATGGCAGGGGTATGAAGCGCGTTGGCAGTTCCGGGAGGTGCATCGCAGGCCAAGGATATTCCGGCAGCCGCGATGGCGGGGCGAGCCGCTCGATGGGCAGCGCGTGTTGTTGCACGCAGAGCAGGGGCTAGGCGACACAATCCAGTTTTGCCGGTTTGCCGCGCTGGTGGCGGCGCGGGGAGGCTTTCCCGTGTTGCAGGTGCAGCCTCCGGTTGAGCGCTTGATGCGATCGTTGGCCCTGGTGCAGGCCGGCAGAGCAGAGGTCGCATTGCTGGGCGAGACAAGCGGGCTGAAGTTCGATCTCGAGTGCCCGCTGCTGAGCCTGCCTGCAGTTTTTCGGACGACACCGGAGACGGTTCCGTGGCAGGGCGCTTATCTGGCGGCAGACGGGGAGCTGCCGGCAAACCGGTGGGTGGCGAGGACATTCGGGGCGGGGCGGATTGCAAGGCAGGATGCCTGCCTCGGGGGGTTGCGAGTGGGGGTGGCCTGGGCGGGCAATCCGCGCTACAAGGCGGATGCGCAGCGATCGTTGCATGTGAAGACGCTGACCAGGTTGTTGCGAACCCCGGGAATCGCGTGGATAAGCCTGCAGAAGCGACCCGCGTCCGAGCAGATGAGCGAATTGGATGGGGATGTTTGCTTGTTGGATGGGTCGAGCGGGGATCGAGACCTGGCGGATACGGCGGCGCTGGTGGGGGGGCTCGATCTGGTGATCACGACAGACACGTGTATCGCTCATCTGGCCGGAGCCATGGCCAAGCCGGTGTGGATTCTGCTGCCGCACCTGGCCGACTGGCGGTGGGGGAATATTGGCGAGATGACCCCCTGGTATCCGACCGCGCGGCTTTACCGGCAGGAGACTGCCGGAGACTGGGCAGCGCTGCTGCGGCGCGTAAAAGGCGATTTGGAGGGATGGCAAGTGAACCTCCATCCAACTTATTTTCAACAAATTAGAGAAAATAAGCACGCAGTTTTGGCCTGACCCTGGACAGTACTGGTTCATCCAGGCGAAATATTCTCTTGACATATAGTTCTCTATTTTATAGAGTACTCTTCATGACGAGCCTGGTTCGGCTCCTTGCGGCGGACCGAGTCGATTCTCGAGGAGGCTTGGAATGAAGAATGGATTCTCATTTGTTTCCGCGGCTGGAATCCGGGCTGGAATTCTGGTGATTGCGTCGTTGCTCTCCTTTATCGAGGTCGGTGGGGCGCAGGGGCCGGGGCAGGCTGGAATGGACGTGCAGCGCGAGGCGATGCGCAAGCTGTCGTTTCTTGCAGGGGAGTGGACTGGGCCGGTGACGGTGGTACGCGGGCCGAGCGGGCCGGTTCATCTGACGCAGACCGAGCAGGTGGAGTACAAGCTGGATGGGCTGGTGCTGCTGATTGAGGGCAAGAGCACGGACAGCGACGGCAAGAGCTCGTTCAGCGCTCTGGCGACGATTGCGTATGACGAGGCCAAGCATGCATATCGTTTCCGCGCTTACACCGGGGGACATTACGTGGACACGGAGCTCACAGCGCTGCCGGATGGGTTTTCGTGGGGATACAAGGCGGGGCCGGCGGACATTTTGAACACGATGCATTTGACGGCGAAGGGCGAATGGAGCGAGTTGACGGTGGCGACGGTGGGGACGAACCCGCCGATGCATGCGGTGGACATGCTGCTGGTGAAGCAAGGGGATGGGAACGGGAAGTGACGACGCAATTTGGCGAGGATGAGATTCCCGCAGAGGTTTGAAGGAGAATTTGAAAATGGCAACGACAATTACGACGCCCGCTTTTTCACCGCTCAGCCCGGCCTGGTTGAAAGGCCGCATGAGGGGGGCACTGATCTGTGGCACGTTTGGCGCTGTTTGGATGTTTGAAGCCGTGTTTTTCGGAGACATTGCGACCCCCGTGTGGCTCACATTGGTAGGGGTGGTTACGGTCGCAGCGATTGCCTGGCCGGTGATTCGGCTTCGTTCGTTTCGCAGCTTTCCCTATTCAGCCGCTGACCGGGAACGATGGGCTGCCGTCGCGGTGCCTTATTGGACCAATTGTGCGATCGAGTGGCTGCTTTGTTTTGAGGTCGCATTTTGGCTGGCGCGCGTTCATCAATACGCCCTGATTCCCGAGTCCCTCGGCGTGATTATCGGTCTGCACTTCCTGCCGCTCGGAAAGATGTTTAAATCGCCGATTTACTACGCAACGGGAGCGGCCATGATGCTGGGAAGCCTGGCTTCGCTGGCGATTCCCGCCGGTCACTTGCGCAACATTGCGGCATTCGGAGTGGACGGACTGTCGTTATGGGCGACCGCGGCGGTGATTCTATGCCGGGATTGGTTTTCAAGACAGGATTGGCTTTCAAGAAGCGGAGAGGAGAACTAAGCGATGGATGCGATGGAGACACAAGAGCTGAAGGATCGGCTGGCGCTGATTGAGCAGATGATGAAGGCAGGACGCCGGTCGACGGAGAGCTGGGGCTGGACGTTTGTGCTGTGGGGCGTCGCCTATTACGTGGCAATCGGGTGGAGCGCTCTGGGTGGAACGTATGCATGGCCAGTGACAATGGTTGCAACGTGCGTGCTGATGGGCGTGATCCTCAGTCGGCGCGACCACAAGCCAAACACGACGATGAACCGGGCGGTCATCGGCGTGTGGATTGCGCTTGGCGTGACGATGATGACGCTGATGCCGGCGCTGGCGATCAGCGGGCGGTTTGCGGACGCGCGAGGGTCGATAGCGGTGGTGTGCGCGCTGCTGGGAATGGCGAACGGGGCTTCAGGGATTGTGCTCAAGTGGCGGCTGCAGCAGGCGAGCGCAGTTACCTGGTGGGGGGCCAGCATGACGGTGTGCTTTGGAAGCGAGATGCAGGCGCTCGTGGTGTTCATGGTGGCGATCTTCTTTTGCCAGGTCGTGTTTGGCATAGCCTGCATGATTGCCGAGGCGCGCGAGGCGCGGGCGATGAAGGATGGCGCACATGCCTGAGCTGCCGGAGCTGAATCCTGTGGTGCATGGGAAGCTGCGGCTGGCGGTGCTCTCGTTATTGGCCACAGCGGACGAGGCCGAGTTTACGTGGCTGCGCGCGCAGACTGGCTCGACGGACGGCAACCTGGGAGCGCAGTTGATGAAGCTTGAAGAGGCAGGCTATGTGTCCGTCGAAAAAAAGTTTGTACTGCGCAAGCCGCAGACGCTCTATCGCATGACGAATGCTGGGCGGCAGGCGCTTGCAGAGTATGTGCAAGCGCTGAAGCAATTGCTGGGCGGCGCAATCGGCTGACAGGCAGCACCACCTGAATCCGCAAACAAGACCGAGGAGGTCGGCTATGAAGCTTCAAACTGCAAATCAACTCAGGGGCAGGGCCATCGGCGCGATTTTCTTCGCGTGCTTTGGAACCGGTTGGATCTTTCTGGCGCTGACGGCAAATCAGCGCATCAATCCTGCCACCGTCTCAGCGACGATGGTGGGGATGGTGATCCTGTTGCTGGCTGCCGCCTACCTGATCCGCCAAGCCCGGCTATGGCCTCGCGTGCAGGACGATCCGTCCATGGGCCGCGCATTCGGGTGGATCAACGCGATTCAATGGACCGCGGTTTTCATCGTCGCATTCTCTTTTGCGAAGTTTCATATCGACGCCTACACAACATCGGCGATCACGGCGATCGCAGGGCTGCACCTTTTTCCGCTGGCGCGGCTGTTTCGCTATCCGTTGCATTATTTGACTGGGGCGCTGCTGGTGGCCTGGGCTGTGGCGAGCGCTGCTTTGCTGCCGGTGCCGGAGATGCAGGGCACGACTGCGCTGGGAACGGGCGTGATTCTGTGGGCGAGCGCAGCGGCGACGCTGGCTATTGCATTGCAATCTTCACGGCAAACGGTTCCTGCGCAGGCAGCGGCATAGGGCGCAATCAGCCTCCGGGCTGGAGGCTCTTGCGGACGCGCTCCATAATTCCCAGATAGTAGGCGAGGTTGTGGATGGTGTTGAGCGTAGCGGAAAGAGCTTCGCCGGCCTGCATCAGGTGACGCAAGTAGGCGCGCGAATAGCGCTGGCAGACCATGCAGTCGCAAGCGGGATCGGGCGGCCCCTGGTCTTCAGCGTACCGCATGCCTTTGATGTTCAGGCGGCCTTCGCTGGTGAAAAGCAGGCCGTGGCGCGCGGCGCGGGTGGGCAGGACGCAGTCCATCATGTCTAGCCCCATGCGGGCATACTGCTCGATCTCGTCGGGGTAACCGACACCCATTACGTAGCGCGGCTTATCGGCGGGGAGAAGGGGCAGGACCTCAGAGATCATTTCAAGGGTGAGGTCGCGAGGCTCGCCCACACTGAGGCCGCCGATGGCGTAACCGTCAAAGCCTGAGCCGGCCCCTGCTGATCCATTCTGGTCCATTTCGACGAGGCGCTCGGCGCTCTGGCGGCGGAGATCGCGGTACATGCCGCCCTGCACGATGCCAAAGAGGCTCTGCGAGCGGCCCTCAAACTCGGCGTGCCAGGGGACTTCATGTTGATGCGCGCGGAAGTGGTCCAGGGAGCGCCGTGCCCAGGCCATGGTGAGGTGCAGGCTCTCTTCGGCGCGGGCGCGCGAGGCGGGGTACTCGGTGCACTCGTCGAAGGCCATGCAGATGTCGGCGCCGAGGGCGATCTGCACATCCATGGAATGTTCTGGAGTGAAAGAGTGCGAACTCCCGTCGAGGTGGGAGCGAAACTGGACGCCTTCATCGGAGACCTTGCGCAACTGGCTGAGCGAAAAGACCTGGAAACCGCCGGAGTCGGTGAGCATTGCGCGCGGCCAGCTGATGAACTTGTGCAAGCCGCCCATGCGGCGGATGGCTTCGTGGCCGGGCCGCAGATAGAGGTGGTACGTGTTGCCGAGGATGATCTCCGCGCCGAGGGATTCCAGAACATCTTGCGCGACGGCCTTGACCGAACCTGCTGTGCCGACGGGCATGAAGACCGGCGTTTGGACTGTTTTGTGCGGGAGATGGAGGGCTGCGCGGCGTCCGCCGGTGGGGGTTGTGTTGAGCAGATGGAAGTCGAGGCCCATCCGTCAATCTTATCGGGGAGCGGTGGCTACTTTGCGGGAGCGCCAAGACGCAGCAGGAATCCGGCGCGGGCGACGCGGGGCGTTCCGAGTGTTTCTGTGGGCGTGAGGGCTACTTCGATCTGGCGGTTGAGCAGGTTTTCTCCGGCGGCGAATAGTTGCCATCGGCGGCCGAGATCGTGCGAGGCGTAGGCATCGAGGCGGAAGTAGCCGTGAAGCAGGTAGGCGTTGGCGTCGTCGTCGAACTGGCGCCCGCTGAGCCGGCCTTCGAGATTGAGCAAGCCGAGCTTGGGCCGCGAGGCGCGCAGGTTGAGCGTGGCGAGATTGCGGGCGACTTCGGGGATCCAGTTGCCGAGATCAGTTCGACCCGTTGCGGCGGTGCCGCGAGTGACCGTGGCGTGCGCGTACTGGTAGCCGCCATCGAGCGAAAGGAAGTGCCAGGGGGTCAGTTCGAAATCAAGAGAAACACCTTTGCTCTCGATCTGGCCGAGATTCTCGCGCATCAGCAGGATGGGCGAAGAGGTGGGGTTGGTGGTGACGGCTGAGATGGGGCGGTTGACCTGGGTGAGGAAGTAGCTGGCGCGAATTACGCCCCAGTTGTGCTGCGCGGCCACGCCGGTTTCCCAGCCGGTGGCGCGTTCGGCAAGCAGAGTGCCGTTGGGTAAGGTGAGCTGATTGCCGACCTGGGTGGAGCGGTAGAGTTCGTTGGGCGTGGGTGCGCGGAAGGCGCGAAAACCTGAGCCGGAGAGAGCCCAATGGTCGGAGAGTTTGCGCGCGAGGCCAACACGAGGATCGAAGACCGGAAAGCTTTGCTGGGAGGGCTGCTTGGCCGCGGGCGTCCAGGTGGCTCCAGTGAAATTGAGCAATTGGCCGTCGAAGTTCTGAAACCAGTCGAGGCGCGCGGAAGCGGTGAGGGTCCAGGCTTTGTGCGTGGCCATGGCTTCGCCATATACGGAGGAGTCGCGCTGGTGATCGTGGAGATTTGTGAGCGCGGCGGAGGAACCGAAGGTCTGCTCTCGATCCCAGATGCGCAGGTCGTGGGTATCGGCGCCGGCGAGAAGTAGGAGACCAGCGCCGAGGGGTTGGCTCCAGTGCGCGGCTGCGCCGAGTTCGTTGTCGGGTACCTGGGAGAAGCGGGTGGGAATCTCGCCACAGCGGTAGGAGCAGTTGGCGATGCCGAATTCGGGAAGGCTGGAGATGCTCGAAAAAGTCTGGTGGTAGCGTTCGTCGGCGCCATAGAGACGAAGGGCGAACGTGCCCTGGCGCGGTGCATTCCAATCGGCGCCAGTTGCGTAGCGCCAAAGGCGCGTACCGTTTTTTTGATATAAAGTCCCGTTGTTGCGATCTTCGTTGAAGCCGCTGCCGCGCAGAAACAGGTGCAGCGAGCCGAGCCTGCGGTCGGCGAAGAGCAGGCCATTCTTACTGTGGACGTTGGAGCGCTGGTCGACGGGTCCGCGCTGGAAGGGAGCTTCCTGTATGTAGCCATCGGTTCCGAGCGCGCCTGCGCCAAAAAGCAGGCCCCAGGGGCCGTGTGCGGTTTCGGCCATCAGGTCCTCGCCCCAGGTTTCCTCGCCACCGTAGCTTGAACGGAATTGAACGGCATTGGCAGCGGGCTGGAGCGGAACAACGTTGACTACTCCCCCGATCGCGCTCGAGCCATAGAGGTCGCTTGCGCCGCCGCGGACAAGCTCGACCCGATCGATGATGAGCGCGGGCTGCTCCTGCCAGTGGATCCAGCCGCCGAGCGGATCGTTGAGGGGCACGTCGTCTTCGGTGACCAGGGTGCGGCTGGCCGAGGTGGAACCCAGGCCGCGGAGGCTGATGCCCTGCGATGAAGGGTTGGCGACGAGCGAACTGGAGCGGCGAAAGAGCTCGAGGCCGGGAATCTGGCGAAGTTCATCGTCGAACGTTGGGCCGGCGGTGGACTGAAGGGCTTGCTCGTCCAGCAGGCGCGTAGTTGCGGGGCTTTCAAGGTCACTCAACGGCACCCGATAGGCAGTGACGGTGACAGTGGTTGCGGGTTGGGCTGGCTGATACGCGGGTGCCGCGGCAGGCGCGGGAGCGGGGGGAGACGCAGGTGAGGGCGTCTGCGCGCTAGCTGCCAGAATCGTCGCGAGCGAGGCGATAAGCGCCAGCGCGCCACACTCCAGTCGTGAGGGGAACCACTGCATCGTTGGGATTGTCCGCCTTTTCGCGCAGGCTTTGAAGCAATTGTCCCACGTTGGCGCCAGAGGCCGGGTCAATTAGGTGCGGTGCGATCTCGGCGAGAGGGACGAGGACGAATGCGCGCTGGGCAAGACGGGGATGAGGGGTTTCGAGATCGTGTCCGGCAACGACCCAATCGCCGAAGAGCAGAATATCGAGGTCGAGCGTGCGGGGACCGTTGGGAAAGCTTGCTGCGCGGTCGCGACCGAATTCACGCTCTATGGCGAGCAGGCCTTCCAGCAGGGTGCGCGGGGCAAGCTCGGTTTCGAGCGCGACGACGGCGTTGACGAAGTGAGGCTGGTCGGCAAAGCCCACTGGTGCGGTGGCGTAGAGCGAGGAGCGGGCCACGAGGCGGCCCAGAGTCTCAAGGCGCGATGCGGCGGCGACCAGAGTAGCTTCGGGCGGGCCGGCGCTGCTTGGCAGGTTTGCGCCGAGACCGATGTAGGCGATGGGCATCGATCTTAAGATTACGCTGGGGGCTGCGAACAAAAGGTTGGGCAGATTTTGTCTCGTGGATTCGATTCGAGTGGATCGACTCGACACTTAAGTGCGCTGCCTGAATCTGCTAGCATCCCATGTGGAGACTTCTGACCATGGACGCTCTAAATGGCGCCGGCCTTGGCGCCCGGCGGAATGAAGACATCGCACTCGACCTGCTGAAGTTTGTTGCAGGGACGGCAGGCGTTGGCCGCCCCGCGGTGGGCTCGACGGGATTCAGCGGCGCCTCTGCGCCGAAGCCCGAGGAGCACGTGACGCAACTGCTCGAGCTCTATAGCCGCTGCCTGCAAGCCGTCGAAGGCAAGGGAGCGGGGAAATAGCCGGCGCGCCCATTCGGGTCGCCGTTGCCGGCGCCGGCGCGTTTGGCAGCAACCATCTCCGCGTGTATCGCGAGCTCGAAGAGGCAGGACTAGGGCGTGGCCCTGGTGGCGGCCGTGGAGCCGGATGCGGCGCGTGCGGCGCAGACTGCGGAGAAGTACGCGATTCCGGTCTTCTCGACCGTGGACGAACTGCTGAGAGCCGACCTAAGCTGGATGCCGCCACGGTTGCGGTTCCCACTGTGCATCATCATGCGGTTGCGTCGGCGCTGCTCGATGCGGGGCTCGACGTGCTGGTGGAGAAGCCGCTGGCGGCTTCGCTGGCCGAGGCAGACGACCTGTGTGCGCGCGCGGAAAAGGGCGAGCGCATCTTGCAGCCCGGGCATCTGGAGCGCTTCAATCCGGCAGTGCTGGCGATTGAGCCGAAACTGCGCAGGCCGATGTTCTTTGAGGCGCACCGGCTGTCGGTGTTCACGCCGCGCTCGCTCGATGTGGACGTGGTGCTCGACCTGATGATCCACGACCTGGACATCGTGCTCAAGTTTGCGGACTCGCCGGTGCGCGAGGTGCGGGCGGTGGGGCTGCCGATTCTTTCGCCGAAGGTGGACATTGCCAACGTGCGCGTGGAGTTCGAGTCGGGCTGCGTGGCGAACTTTACCGCGTCGCGCGTATCCACGGAGCGGGTGCGCAAGCTGCGGTTCTTTGAGCCGCGGCAGTATGTGTCGATCGACTATGCGCGGCGGGATGTGCTGGTGATCGGGATCGAAGAAGGTGCGGGGAAAAGCTCGCCGGCGGATTTGTTGGCAGCGCTGCCGCCTGGGGTACTGGAGAAGTTGCCGGCCGGGATTCGTGAGGGGATTGCGACTGGGAAGATCGACTTGGCGAAGGTGGATCCGGCACTGATTGCGCAGTTTGCTGCGATAGCGGGGATCGACCCGAGCTTGGTTGCGCAATTGACGGGCGCGGGGTCGGCGGGGCCGGGCTCACCGAGGCCGGGGCCGGATCCGGGTTCGCAACTTGGGTTGAGCTTTGACAGTCCGGACGTGACGCCAGGAGAGCCGCTGCGGCTCGAGATTGAGTCGTTTGTTGAGTCGGTGAGGACGCGCCGCGCGCCGCGCGTGACAGCTCGGCAAGGTCGAGAGGCACTGGCGTTGGCGCTGGAGATTCAGTCGACTATGGCGGCGCATGCGAAGCGCGCCGGGCTGGAAGACTTCTTCAACCCCGGCGCGTAGCGAGTGGTCGTCGTCCCATTGCCGTATCGACTACCCCTCAGGCAATGCCGAGCGTGCGATTGAGGAACTCGACGACGTACTTCCAGACGAGGTAGTACCCGGCAATCGCAGCAAGGAAGCACGGCGCGATCAGCGCGTAGGGCACGTAGCAGGCCTGGAACCAGGTGACCCCGTGCGAGCCGCGAGCGAGGATTCCCAGACAACTGGCAATGAGAGCGCCCGCGGGCATTAGCAGCAGAGGCAGAATCGCACCGTGCAGGCTCGAAGCGGGCATGAGCCTTGTGGATGCGCCAGAAGGTCTCGACGGTGAGGTCTTCGGCGACAGTGGGTTTGCGAACGATGCGCAGAATCCAGCCGTAGACTGCGCGCTGATGGAGGCGGAAGAGGGTTTCGAAGGCGTCCACGCTGCCGTGCCGGAATGCGTTCAGGACGTCGTTCGATCCGTGCTCCATCCGCTCTTCCTCTTCTGACCATGCTTACGAGAGGCCAACGGGAAAGGTTACACGGCGCGGCGCGATCGCATTTGTCCAATGACGTGGGGCCTGAGCGCTTGGTATTGGGGGAGGCTTGACGGAATGAATTCATTGCGTGCGGGAACAGTTCTGCGTGCGCTGGTGTCTACAAAGACACAGGGGTTTCGGCACGGATGTACGGAGGTTTCAAGGCAGGCGAGTTTGGGCTGATTCTGCTCGGGCCGCCATAAGGCGGCGTAAAGCAGTGCGCGGTGCTGCGCCAACCTTGCGATCTTCGTCATCGGGCCGGGGCGACTGAGTGCGCAAAGGAGGCAGGCCATGTTTGAAGACTCAACCTTCGAATCGCAGGGAAGGATTCGCACGCGCAGCAAGCGGTGGATGGTTGCGGCGCTCGGGTTCAACGGTTCCATTCTCGCGGCGTTGATTCTGATTCCCCTCATTTACCCATCCGTGCTGCCGCTCGAGTCGATGCGTATCTGATTGATGGCACCGGAGCCACCAACGGCCCCGCAGGCATTGCCTCATCGAGCGACTACCTCCGCATCGGCAAGTCCGGCGAACAATATACTGGTGCAGCTGCAGGCGCCGCGGGTGATTCCTGACAGGATAGTAATCCTGAGAGACCCCGCCCCGGGAGACGTGATCGCGATGGCAGGCCTCGATCAGGGGGCATCCAACGGCATACCCGGCGGTGTGGGGGACAATCTCTTCCAGCACACGCAGCAGCGTGTGGTTCGTCAGGAGCCGAAGACAATTCGCGTCTCCTCGGGGGCGGAAGCGGGAATGAACATATTCCGGACGATCCCGCAGTATCCGGTGATCGCGAGGACGATGCACGTGGAGGGGACGGTGGTGCTGGCGGCGACAATCTCGAAGGCAGGAACGATTGAGAACCTTCGTGTGGTGAGCGGGCCGCTAATGCTGCAGCAGGTTGCGCTGGACGCAGTGAAGACGTGGAGGTACAAGCCCTACATGCTCGATGGCCTGCCGGTGGAGGTGGAGACGAGCGTCGAGGTGGTCTTCCGGATCGAGCACTGACCGCTGCATGGAGCCATTGCATGGAGCAGTAGCTCGCAAGCCGATCGCAGGGGATCCTGCTCGAGGATTGGGGTCGACGGCGTGATCGGCTGGCGCGGTTGTCGTCCTATCGGCGACAATCCTGATTGCTATGACAAACCTCTCTCGCCGCGATTTCGTCGTGTCTGCTTCTGCTGCCACGCTTGCCACCGCCGCATTTCCAGCAACCGATTTGGCAGCTGCCGCACTGCCAACCGTTTCATTGCGGGCAGGGCAGCGCATCTTTGTCGGGTCAGGTACGGCGGATGGAATCCTGGCCTTCGACTGGGATGCGGCGACGGGCGAGTTGACCGCCGCCGGCGTTGCGGCAAAGCTCACGAATGTGGACTGGATTACCTACTCGCACGATCGGAAGTTTCTGTATGCGGCCTCGGAGGTGGACTCGTTCAACGGAAAGCCGACGGGCGGAGTGGTGGGCTTTGTCGTGGAGGGGGGCACTGCTTCCGGCATCGCAACAGAATTCGGCAGGGCAAGGGTACGTGCCATATCGCGCTCGATCGAACAGGCCGGGTGCTGGTGTCGGCGGACTACGGCGGCGGCAGCGCTGCGTCGTTTCAGGTGGCGGGCGGTTCGCTGAGCCCGGCGGTTTGGACGGAGCACTACACGGCGCACGGGCCGAATCCCGACCGGCAGCAAACCGCGCACGCGCATTTCGCCTCGTTCTCGCCGGATAATCGTTTCGCGTATATCAACGACCTGGGCGGGGATTGCATCCACATCTACTCGCTCGATGCGGATACGGCAAAGCTGACGCCGGCGGGAACGTATAACGCGCAGCCGGGCTCGGGCCCGAGGACGCTGCATTTTCATCCCAATGGGCACACCGCGTATTCAGTGAACGAGCTGGTGAGCGTGGTTGACGTGCTGGAGTGGCACAAAGAGGACGGAAGCCTGAGCGTGGTGGACCGGATTGCGATGCTGCCCGCGGACTATCACGGGGCATACACGCGCATGCGACACGGTGATCACGAAGGACGGGCGGTTTGTCTATTTCGCGAATCGGGACAAGGATTTTCTTTATAGCTTCCGCGCCGACGCGAAGACCGGTGCACTGACGGCGATGAGCCGGTCGAACTGCGGCGGGAAGATTCCGCGGAACTTTGTGCTGGACCCGACCGAGCGATGGATGCTGGTGGCGAACCAGGATTCGGGTTGGATCAGCGTGTTCGCGCGGAATCCTGAGACGGGCGTGCTGGCCGAGACGGGAAAGAACTTCCCGGCGGCCGCGCCGATGCGCATTCTGTTTTAGCGAGAGGGGCCAGGGTTCAGCGCCCAGGGTCTAGAGTCGGCACACGATCGCGGTATACCATCGAAACATGGCGCTGGTTGAAGCAATCGGATTGACGAAGAGCTATGCGCTAGGGGCGGGCGCTGGGGTGAAGGCGCGCCCGGTGGTGGACGGAGTTTCGCTCACGATCGAAGCAGGCGAGACGCTGGGACTGGTGGGCGAGTCGGGTTCGGGCAAGTCGACACTGGCGCGGATGATTCTCGGGCTGGTCAAGCCGACGAGCGGCATAGTGCGCGTTGGCGGTGTGGATGTGACGCGGGCTTCAGGGACGAAGATGCGGCTTGTGCGGCGCGAGATGCAGGCGGTGTTTCAGGACCCCTATGGCGCGCTCGATCCGCGGATGAAGGTGCTGCAGATTGTGACCGAGCCGCTGATGATTCACGGCGGAGCGTTGAAAGGCGCGGGGAGTAAGGCCTCGCTGCGAGCGAAGGCGCGCGAGTTGTTGGGCGAAGTGGGTCTCGACGAGTCGGCGCTGGGGCGGTATCCGCATGAGTTCAGCGGCGGGCAGCGGCAAAGGATCAACATTGCACGGGCTTTGGCTCTGCGGCCGAAGCTGCTGGTGCTGGATGAGCCAGTATCGGCGTTGGACGTGAGCGTGGGGGCGCAGATTGTGAACCTGCTACGGAATCTGCAGCAGGAGCGTGGGCTTACATACCTCTTTATCTCGCATTCGATGCCGCTGGTGCGCTACTTAAGCACGCGGATCGCAGTGATGCAAGGCGGCCGGGTGGTGGAGACAGGCGAGGCGGAAGAGTTGTGCGTGCGGCCAAGAGAGGGCTACACGCGGCAACTGATCGAAGCGACGCCGGAGCTCCCTGCGGGAGCGCGGTGAGAGCCTGAGGCGGGAGTTCGTCCCCTCCCACCCTCGCGGCAGGAGCAAGATCGCCGCAAGGATGGACACGCAAAGGTCAGGACGAGGTTATTTCGGCTGGGTCGTAGTGGATGATGCGGGCGCAACCGAACCTGAGGGCGGATTTCCCGGGGTTGCAGTGGGTGCAGATCCTGGAGCTGCAGAAGGCGCGCCCGAAGGAGCAGCCGACGGATTTGCAGTCCCCGGAGCTGCCGGATTTGCTGGAGTTCCAGGAGCCCCGGGCTGGCCCGGTGCTGTGGCAGGGTGGCCGGGAGTACCTGCCGGCGGCCCTCCAGGCGTACCAGGCATCGGACGCCCGCCGGGCATCATCATGGGCGAACGAGGCGGCTGCGGCGGCGGAGGCTCGCTGACATCCACAAGTTCCACGTCGAAGATCAGGTCCGCCTTCGCCGGGATTCCCGGATGGTCGGGTCCGTGGTCTTGAATGCTGTGCGTCCCGTAGGCCATTTGCCACGGGATGAAGATGCGGCGCTTGCCGCCGACCTTCATTCCTACAAAGCCCTGATCAAAGCCCGGAATCGCTCCGCCGACTCCCTGTACGAACGGCAAGGGCTGCGGGTCGCCCAGCTTGGGTTTGCCATCGGGGCCCATGATAGGCTTGCCGTCTTTATCCCTTAGCGGTAGGCGATGTTTGTCGGTGGAATCGAATATGGCTCCGTCGGCAGCCCGGTAGCCGGTGTAGAAGACCTTGTATTGCTTGTTGGTTGCGGCTGCCGGGCCGGTCCCGACCTTGATTTCCTGGTAGCGAAGGGCCACCGTGAAGACCGGCTTTTGAATTCCTTTGTGTTGAGGAATGTTGGCGGGTGCCTTGATGACGGCTGCAACCAGAGGCGACGCCGGAGCTGCTGCCTTTGGCGCCGTGGCAGACCGAGCAGCGGGCTTGGCGGCTGGCTTGGCGGCAGTTGTGGAACTGGGCTGGGAAGCGGATTGCGCGGCTGCGACTACGCCGGCGGACACAAGAAGCGCTGCGAGAAGAATTCTTTTCATGCGAAGAGACGACTCCATGGTTTCTAAACGGGAGTGTATCAGGGGATGGGCGACGAATGCAGCAGGACGGCTTCCCAGGCCGCCCCTCTGGAACGTGAAAAGGTGGGGCACAGAATCCCGATCGTCAAAAAAGGATTGGCCGCGGAATCTTTGTCGCCGAGTTGGGGCTGACCCCATCCCTGCGCCAAGTCCTTATTCCTCTTTATTGGGCATCCCGTACACTAACGCATGGCCTCCACACTGATTCATCTAGTCAGGATCTGTTGGCTGCCTGTGGCTTCATTTTTTGCAGGCGTCTTGAACTCGATTGCCGGGGGCGGGTCGTTCCTGTCGTTGCCGGCGCTCTTCGCCAGCGCCGGTGCCGCTGGGGTGGGGGCGGTGACAACCCAGGCTACGAATACGGTGGCTCTTTGGCCTGGGCAGCTCACATCAATGGTGGCATTCCGAAAGCAACTGCGTGCCCACGGGTGGAAGCTGGCTCCGCTGGGGATTGCGTCGGGGGTGGGCGGCTGGATCGGCGGCTGGCTTCTGTTGCACACAGGAAACAAACGCTTCAGGGAATTGCTGCCCTGGCTTCTGCTATTTGCGGCAGTGATGTTCGTGTTGAGCTTTCCGCTTGGGAAATGGCTGGCCTCGCTGTCGGGCGGCAAGCGCTACGAGGTCGCGCTGATCGTGGGGATGGTCGTGGTGAGCGTGTACGTGGGTTACTTTGGCGCGGGCGGCGGGTTTCTGGCAATGGCGCTGTTTGGGTTCTGTGGAGTGCACGACATCCACGAGATGAATGCGCTCAAGGTGCTCACGGCCGCAGTTTCAATCGGGATTCCCGCAATTACTTTCATTATTGCGGGCCGCGTCGCCTGGCAGTACTGCCTGGTGATGGCGGTGCTAGCCGCGCTGGGCGGATACCTGGGCGCGCACTACAGCCGAAGGGTGAATCAGACGACGCTGCGGCGGGCGGTGGCGGGGATCGGATTCGTTACTGCGGGGTATTTTTTCCTGGAAAACTACCTGCAACATCCGTAGCAGGAATATCCGCGCGCCTTACTTGCCTTTGATCCTGGTTTCTACTCCGTGCGCCATCGCAGTCCAGTTGATTCTGTCGATGGAGAACTCCTGGCGGAAGTCGATCTTGTCGGGCGAGAGAAAGACGTTCACAACTCGGTAAAAGGTGACTTTATCTCCCTCGCTGATCTGCCAGGGGAAGGTCCACGCGTTGCCTTCGATGACGAGTGTGCCGGTACCGGGTTCGCCGCCGTGCAGCGGAATCTGATAGTTCGCGTAGACGCCGTTCTTTCCGGTGTATGTAAACACGATGAGCACCTTCGAGTCGCCGTCGATGTACTGATTGCAGGCCATGTAGCCGCCGTCTTTCCAGCAATCGTTTCGGAGGGTGGTCTGCTCGTGCGAGGCCTTGCTGTGGGCAGTGTCAAAGTGGTCGATGGCCACGGTCCAGGTTCCGGCATAGGACCAGAGCGCGTCGACGTCGGCGGTTGGACTGGGCGGCGCGGCAGTTTGCGCGAAGCAGGAGGCTACGAGAAAAGAGGCAGCCAGGAATGCGGAGCAGAAAAGGACGGGGCGCTTCATGCAGCAATCCTCCGAATTGACCCGTTGGAAGGGATGGGGGGATGGTAGCCGAATCCGGGCTGAACTGGCGATGAAAAATCAGCACGTGGCGAGTATTCCGGCCAGGAGGGCCGTTCGCGGAGCGAGGTGTTCGAGGACGATGGACTCGTGAGCGGCGTGGGCGCCTTCGCCGACTGCTCCCATGCCGTCGAGGGTGGGTATGCCGAGGGCGGAGGTGAAGTTGCCGTCGGACGCGCCGCCGACGGCTGCTTCCGGGAGCGAGTAAGCCAGTTCGGCGGCGAGAGACTGAGCGCGACGGTAGAGCTGGACGGTGCCGCGAGTGCGCTCCATGGGAGGCCGGTTGATGCCGCCGGTGAGAGTGAGCTGGCAGCGCGGATCGAGTGCCCGAAGCGCGGCAAATCGGCGCTCAATGCGCGGGCCGTCGGCCTTGCGAGCGATGCGGACGTCGACCTCGGCCCAGGCATGTGCGGGAACCACGTTGGTGGCCGAACCGCCTCCGGCTGTGCCGACGCTGACAGTGAGGCCGCGCTTGAGATCGGTGAACCCGGAGACCGATTCGATGATGCGTGCAAGTTCGAAAAGGGCGCTTGCGCCTTTTTCAAAGTCGAGGCCGGCGTGCGCAGCGACACCCGTGACGTCGATGCGCCAAATGCCCGTGCCTTTGCGGGCCGTTTTGTAAGCGAGTCCATGCGCCGGCTCGAGAACAAAGACAGCAGCACACTGGACGGCGAGCTGCTCGGTGATCGCGCGCGAAACGGGGCTGCCAACCTCCTCGTCGGGATTGACCAGCAAGATGATCTCGCGCTGCAAGAGGCTGGCTTCGGCCAGCATCTCGATGGCGGTGAAGGCCATGGCGACGCCGGCCTTCATGTCGAGGATGCCGGGACCGCCGATGCGGTCTTCGGAAACGCGCCAGGGCATGGTGCGGAGGGTCCCGAGGGGCCAGACGGTATCGAGGTGGCCGACGACGAGAATCGGGCGAGCGGAGGTTGAGGGAGATTTCAAGCGGAACCGGGTTCGTGGGCCGAAACGGGCTTCGAGCACATCTCCAAAGTCGCGTTGCCGACGCAGCTTCACGCGGCCACCGAGGGCCCTGGCGTGCGATGCGGCCTGCGCCAAACAAATGTCAACAGCGGCTTTGTTCGTTGAGGGCGATTCCGCTTCGACTAGGCGGCGAAGAAGCTGAATGAGAGCCGGCTGCTTGCGCCGGGACCCGGCCAGGAGGGCGCGCATTGGAACTGTCGAAACAGGAAGAGAACCCAATAGGTCACCTTGCGCGGAGCGGGTGGGGCGCGTTCTTGGTACGGACTGATTCTACGACGGTTACTGTTGTGTAAGACTGAAATGCTTGGGAAACAACCCGAAATGAGGGAAAAGTGAAGACCAGAGTGTGGCAAAAATGCCACAGGGCCGGTGGAAAAGGGGTCGTCTAATCTAACCACTGCGGCATTTTTCGTGACATTCTCGTAACCCATTTTCGGAGCACTTATTTGGCCAATTTAGCTCACCTGGAGCAGACGATTGCAGGGCCCCTGGAGTTCTCAGGAGTGGGTCTGCACTCCGGAGCTCCCGTGACGATGCGCATGCTGCCTGCGCCTGCGGGATCGGGAATCGTTTTCAGGCGAACCGATCTGGATAACTTTGAGATACCGGCAAATGGGCGGAACGTGGCAAAGGTGAGCTACGCGACGAGTCTTATGCGGCAGGGCGTGCTGATTCAGACAACGGAGCATTTGCTTTCCGCGCTGATCGGCATGGGTGTCGACAACGTGATCATCGAGGTGGACAACCTGGAGCTGCCGATCCTCGACGGGAGCGCGCTGCCGTATGTGGAGGCGTTCCGAAGCGCGGGGATTCGCACACAGCGTCGCCGGCGCGAGACGATTCGCGTGCTCAAGCCCGTTGAAGTGCGCGAGGGGAACAAATTCATCGGCGTCTATCCGGGCTCGGGCTACAGCATTCAGTACGCGATCGAGTTTCCTTCGCCGATTGGGCGGCAGAGCGCGAGCGTGGACCTCGCGACTGAGTCCTACGGTGAGCTCATTTCGCCGGCCAGAACTTTTGGATACAAAGCTGACGAGCAGAAGCTCAGGGACATGGGCCTAATCCGCGGGGCGTGCGCGGAGAACGCGATTATCCTTGGGGCGAAGGGACCGGAGAACGGTCCGCTGCGATTTGACGATGAGTACGTGCGGCACAAGGTTCTTGACTTGATAGGGGACCTGGCGCTGGCGGGCCGGCGGATCGAAGGGCGCGTGGTGGCTGAGCGCGCTGGGCATGCGATGCACACGACGCTGGTTTCGCGGCTAATGAAGGATCGTTCGGCATGGGAGCTGGCGCATGTTCCGGTTGCGGAGGTTCGGACGGAAGAGCCGGAAACCGAAGGCTTGACAGAAAGCGCGCTGTCGAGGGCGGCGCTGCAGGGAGCGTAAGAGCAGGGAAAAGGGACCAGGGAAAAGGGAACAGACGAATGGCGGCGAAAGCCGCTGTTTTTTATTTTGGGCGAGTGCTGCACGCGTGAATCCCTGACTTTTCAAAACCCATACGCAATATCCAGGCAGTGCCTAACTCAATTCACGGTCAGCGTGCCGACGGTGATCAAGCTTGATGGGGCGGAAGAGTTGCTGAGATAGACGGTGTAGACGCCGGGCGAGACGGTCCAGCTTTCATTCGTGGTGTTCCAGTAGGACATTGGTTGAGAGGAGTCGTTCTGGTCGACCTCAATGGTGACCTGCTGCGCGGCTCCGGCATTCAGTGGGACCTTCTGCCAGCCCACCAGGCGCTTGGGCGGTTCGTTGAGGGCGGCGGGCATGCCGAGATAGATCTGAGGGACTTCAGCACCGGCACGGGCGCCCGTGTTGGTGAGCGTGAAGGTG
This sequence comes from uncultured Acidobacteriaceae bacterium, assembly GCA_963783065.1. Taxonomy (GTDB): domain Bacteria; phylum Acidobacteriota; class Terriglobia; order Terriglobales; family Acidobacteriaceae; genus Telmatobacter. The sequence goes on from CAWAMG010000003.1 coordinate 203,138, forward strand.
ACCTGGAAGTTGGGATTGGCGGCGTTGTTGAGATTATTCGCCAGTTGCGCATTCGTCACTGTGAATGTGGTGTAAGAGAGGCCAAAGCCGAAGGGGAACCAGGGGGTGAGGTTATTCACGTCGAACCACTTGTAGCCCACGTTGTAGCCTTCGGTGTAATTGACCGGGAAGATCGATCCATCCGCCGGCGGCTGAGGGATGGAGGGACGCGGAAGCTGATCGTCGCCCATGGGGAAGGTCACAGGCAATTTGCCGGAAGGATTCGTTTTTCCGAAGAGCAGATCGGCGATGGCGGGACCACCGTTCTGGCCGGGGTACCAGGTCTCGAGAAGTGCGTCGGTCGGGCCGATAAATGGAACCAACACGGGACCGCCGTTTTCAAGGACAACGATGGTATTCGGATTGGCCGCGGTGACCGCGGCAACAAGCGCGGCCTGCGATCCGGGATAGGTGATCTGGCCATCATCGATGATCCGGAGGTCCATGCTGGGCTGGTCCATGCCCTCGCTTGACCATACGGTGACGAAGACGATGGCCACCTGAGACGACTGTGCGAGCGCTGTTGCAGAGGAGAGGTTAGTGCCGTCGTTGAAGGTGACGGTTGCATTGGGGGCCATGGCCTGGATGGCCTGCAGAGGTGAGGAGGGATCCCAGATGACCTGAGCCCAGCAGGGCGGGCAGGGCTGTGTTGCCTGGACCAGGCCGCCACCATTGGGCTGTACCTGGGCCGAGCCACCGCCAGAGAGGACGGACGTGTCGGCGTGGCCGCTGATGATGGCGATCGACTTGATCGTCGATGCGTTCAGCGGAAGCAGGTTGTTGCCGTTTTGAAGCAGAACTGCGCCAGTCTCTTCGATTTCCTGGGCCACAGCGGCATCGGCTGCGAAAGGCACGGTCTGGATGTTTTGAGGGTTGTCAAAGAGGCCGACGGCGTACATGGCGCGCAGGATGCGTTGCACCATGTTGTCGAGGCGGGACTGTGGGACCTGGCCGCCAGTGATTACCTGGCCGAGCGACGAGAAGAACTGCTGGTTGGGCTGCTCCTGATCGAGTCCATTCAGAGCGGCGTTCACGGTGGATTGCGTGGCCCACCAATCGGACATAACGAATCCGGGGAAGTTCCAATCACTCTTGAGGACCTGATTGAGGAGGTATTCATTTTCGCAGTCGTACTGCGAGTTGGTGAGGTTGTAAGAGCACATGACGGACTGGACGCCGGAATCCTTGACACCGATCTCGAAGGCCAGCAGGTCTGACTCGCGGCCGGAGCGTTCGTCGATGATGGCATTGGCGGTGGTGCGGCCAGATTCCTGGTCGTTGAAGGAGAAGTGCTTGATGTCGCCGATGATGTGCTGCGCCTGGATGGCAGCGATGTGTGCGGCGGCGAATTTGCCGGCGAGAATGGGGTCTTCGCCTTTGGTCTCGAAAGTGCGGCCGTCGCGCGGCTCGCGACCGATGAGGTTGGTGTTGCCGCCGAGGTTCACGTTGATGCCGTAGTCTGCCAGCTCTGTGCCAATGATGTTTCCGTACTTGGTGGCTTCGTTCAGATCCCAGCTGGCGGTGTTGGCGAGCGATGAGGGCAGAGCAGTGGCGGGGCCAACACCGTTGCCGACACCTACGCTGCCGTCGGCGAGGTAGAGCTCTGGAATGGCGAGACGCGTATTACCGGGAACCCAGCCTGCTGCTCCACGCGGCACCGTGTAGCCGTAGGTGTTGTTTGTGGTCACGCCACCCTGCACCAACTGAAGCTTCTCCGCCTGGGTCATGAGCGAAAGCATGGCGGCGGCGCGGGTGTCAGGAGTTTGGCCGGCGCCTTGCCCGGGCGTGGCTGCGCCGGTGAGCGCAATGGTTTGTGTGGGCGTGGCGGCGTTGTCGGTGACGGTGAGCGAAGCGGAGCAGTTGGCGACGGAGGGGGGATTGAAGGTGACGTAGATGAGACAGGAGCCATTGACGGCGAGCGTGGTGGCGCAGGCGTTCGCGCCTGTTGAGACGGTAAAAGATGAGGCATTGGCGCCGGAGAGCGCGACCGAGGAGATCTGGAGCGGGGCGGTGCCGACGTTCGTGAGTTGGAAGGACTGGGCGGCGCTGGTAGTGCCGGTCATCTGGCCGTTGAAGATGTACGAGGAGGCCCCGAGCGAGGCAATGGGCGCGGAATGCGAGCCGCTGCCACCGCCGCCGCAGGAAGCGAGAAGAAGGGCGAGGGGGAACAGCGGGAAAACTGCGACCTTTGGCACCGGCAAGCGCGAAAGCAGGCGTCTGCGGCGGTTGCGCGAGTGCGAGATCAGGAGCTTGGCAATGAAAGCAAGAAGCGTACTGGCAAACGAGAGAATGGTACAGGCAAAAGAACGAGACATAGGGCCCTCACAGATATCCGGATACGAGGAACCCAACATGATAGTCCCGTTTGAGAGCAGGTGTCGTGGGATGTACGTATCGAAAGAGTGAACTTCTTGGCTGATTGTTGACGGGGGTGGGATTGACTGCGGCATGGGATGGCGCTACTCTCAAGCCCAGATACCGGATTTGGTCGCCTACACCATCCCGCGTTCTCGTTGCACAGCCCAGAGCTCTCGCTCGGACAAGTTGAACGCGCGGAAACCACAAGCAAAACCCAGAGACTTGCATCAAATGATGGTGTGGCCCTGTGCGCCATCTGGCTGGCGGAGTTGCGCGGGGCAGAGAGCCCTGTTGCCGGCAAACCGAAGTGCCGATGAAGTTGTGTGTGTTTGCCCGGAGGCTGCCGGCAAAGGCAGCAGCCGGAATCCATTCATAGTCCAACCCCGGAGTGGAGGCTGCCGATTCCTTTGAAGATCGCTATCGAGATCACCCCCAACCTTGAGCCGCTGTTCGGGACTCGCGATGAAAACGTAAGGCTGATGGAAGACAAGCTCGGTGTGCGGATCGATCTGCGCTCCGATGCGGTGCACGTTGAGGGACCGGAAGAGGGAGTGGCGCGGGTGGAACGCATCTTCCAGGATTTTGAGGCGCTCCGCAAGCAGGGAATCAATCCGCACAACGGCGAGCTGAATGGGATGCTGCGCCTGGTGACGGCGGACCCCACAACGACGCTGAAGTCGCTGGCCGACAGCGGCAAGCAGCGTTCTGCGGGCGTGAAGCGGACAGTGCAGCCGCGGTCGCCGAATCAGCGCAAATATATTGAGGCGATCGAGCAGAACGACATGACGTTTGGCGTGGGCCCGGCGGGCACCGGCAAGACGTATCTTGCGGTGGCGATGGCGGTGTCGGCTTTCAACGCGAAGAAGGTGAGCCGGATTGTGCTGGTGAGGCCGGCGGTGGAAGCAGGCGAGCGGCTGGGATTCCTGCCGGGCTCTCTCCAGGAAAAAGTCGACCCGTATCTGCGGCCGCTCTACGACGCGCTCTACGACCTGCTGGAGCCGGAGAAAGTTGACAAGATGCTGGAAAAGAACGTGATCGAGGTTGCGCCGCTGGCGTTCATGCGGGGACGCACGCTGAATGACGCGTTCATCATCATGGACGAGGCGCAAAACACAACCATTGAGCAGATGAAGATGTTTCTGACCCGCATGGGAGCGAACTCCAAGGCAGTGATCACCGGCGACATCACGCAGATCGATCTGCCCAACCCGCGCAAGTCGGGGCTGGTAGACGCCATCAACGTGCTCGATGGGGTGGAGGGGATTCAGTTCTGCCACTTTGCCGATGTGGATGTGGTGCGTCACGCGCTGGTGCAGCGGATTGTGCGCGCCTACGAGAGCCAGAAACCGCAGCAGCAGGAGTTGCCGCTCGGTGTGGGCGAGCCGATCGAAGTTGGGGCAGGCGGGCAGAGCCGCGACGAGGTGCCGCAGGCGCAGGTGATGCAGACGCCGAAGCCGCAGTAGATCCGATAGAACTCAAACAAGGCGAACGGACACTGGGCTACAAGGCTTGGTGTCCGTTCAGTTTTTTCTGGAGCATTGTGCTTCAATTCGAGCAGAGGCGCAATGCGGCCTCGAGAGGCTGGACGTTGCAGACAGAATGATCCAGAATTCTCAATTCCAACTCCAAGGGGGAGCCAATGCAAATTGTGAGCCAGAAGTTCCTGCTGATTTACTCTTCGACCGTGAGCACGGCGCTTGCTGTTGTGATTCTGATGAGTGCTGGCGCTCATAAGGGCCAGACCTTTGATGAAATTGACGTGCATCGGATCAATGTTGTCGAACCTGACGGCACCCTCAGGATGGTGATCTCAAACAAGGCAAGTCTGCCTGGAGTGATTGTGAAGGGAAAAGAACAGCCACCCAATGACAGGCCGCAGGCGGGCATGATTTTTTATAACGACGAGGGGAGCGAAAACGGTGGATTAATCTTTGGCGGCCGCATGAACGAGAAAGGGCAGGTAGTGGACTCGGGTGGCAGCCTTTCGTTTGATAAATACGGCGCAAACCAGATTGTTCAGCTCGCCGGCGTGGATGATGCAAACGACCGATTTGCGGGTTTGGCGGTGAGCGATATGCGACGCCGGATCTGGGTGGGCAGATCTGACGATGGCTCCGCATCGGTTTCGCTCATGGACGCCAAGGGCAAGAAACGCATTGAGATGCAGGTGACCGCAGACGGAGACCCGAGTCTTGAGTTCTTTGATGGAAACGGGCTGGTGGTGCAGCGACTGGTGCCGGACGCTAAGCCCTGATTTAGCGCTTCGCGTAGAATTGAAGGTGAATCGAGGACGTCCGCCACCGCGGACGGCTTCGAGCACGATGATCCTCCTCGATCCAGACCTGAACCAAGGACCCAAGCGCAGATTGCATTCGGCGCTGCCGCCCATTGGCGTGCAATCCAGCCGCGGTCCCGGGTCTGAACGGATCCCTACGATATCCACCTTGCAGCGATTCCTTGTTCGGGCTGGGGAAGCTGTCCGTCTGAAAGGTGAGGTCTCCGTTCTGCTTACAACGGACGCTGCACTTCGCAAGCTCAACTGGCAGTTTCGGAGGAAGAACAAGGCTACGGATGTGCTGAGCTTTCCGCCGGAGGAGTTCATCGGGAGCAAAGAGAAGATTGCGGGGGACCTGGCGATCAGCGTGGAGACGGCGCGCAAGCAGGCCGTCGAGCAGGGACATGCGCTGTCCTGCGAGCTGCAGATCCTGATCTTGCATGGACTGCTCCACTTGGCGGGCTACGATCACGAGACGGATGAGGGCGCGATGGCGCGGCGCGAGATGAAACTACGGGCGAAGCTGGGAATGCCGCAAGGGTTGATTGAGCGAGCCGGCGAAAAGACAGCGGACAGCAGGCAAGGGCACAAGAAGGCCGTGCAGCCATGAGCGCGCCGGCCATTGCAATGGTGGTCGCGCTGGCTGCGGTGTTGGCGCTGGCCTCGTACATGCGGCGCGTGTATGCCGAATTCGGCAAGATTCTGGCGCGGGAGATTGAAGAGAATCTTGATGCATGGGAAGAGCTGATTGAGCCGCATTTGGGGCTAACACGGGAGCACGCGGCAATCTGCGCGGGCGTTCTGGAGCAGTTGTCGCTGGCAATCATTGCGTTGGAGTTTGGCGCATTGCTGTTTGACCGGGGGCCGCACTTTGGGCGACCGAGCTACGCTGAGATTGCGCAGGCGGTGCTGGGTGTGGTGCTGGTCGTGGTGGTGTGCAACCAGGTGCTGCCGGAGATGCTGTTCACTCGCACGCGCGGGCGGTGGGTGCGCCGAATAGCGTGGGCGATACGAATCCTGCTGTGGCTGATGACCCCGATCACGGTGTTTGTGCGGTTCTTCTTTTCGGTGGGTGCTCTGACGGAGCAGCCGGCGAGCGCGGAAGAAGAGACAGCGGACGACGTGGAGGCGCTGCTCGAGGCCGGCGAAGAAGAAGGGATTCTGGAAGAGAGCGATCGCGAGCTGGTGCGGTCGGCGGTGGAGTTTGGCGACATGCTGGTGCGCGAGGTGATGACGCCGAGGCCAGAGGTCTTCGCGGTGCCGGGGGAGATCACGCTGGAGGTGTTCCTCGATGAGCTTAAGGCGAACAACTTCTCTCGCGTGCCGGTGTTTGAGGAGTCGCTGGACAACGTGACGGGGATTGCGTTTGCGCATGACCTGTTGCAGATTTCGGACGAAGAAGCCCGGACGCGCAAGGTGAAGGAGATTCAAAGGCCGGCGGTTTTCGTGCCGGAGACCAAGCGCGGCTATGAACTGCTCAGAGAGATGCAGCGCGAGAAGCAGCACATGCGGATCGTGATTGACGAGTATGGCGGCGTTGCGGGGCTGGTAACAATTGAAGATCTGCTCGAGCAGATCGTGGGCAACATCCGCGACGAACACGAGGTGGAGACGGCAGTCGAGGAACCGCAGCGCGAGGCGGGCGGAGTGTGGGTGGTTCCGGGAAGTTTTCCCGTGGATCAGCTCCCCGATCTGTTTGGCGAAGAGGTTGAAGTGGGCGACGCGTATGAGGCGACCACGCTGGGCGGGCTGGTGAGCGAGGTCGAAGGGCGGATTCCGCATGCGGGCGAGATGGTGCTGCTCGAAGATGGTCTGCGGATCGAGGTGGTGGCGTCAACAGATCGCAGGGTGGAGCGGGTGAGGGTGTTTCCGCCGGAGGAGAAGGTGCAGGGAGCTGGGACTAAGGGACCAGGGGCGAGAGATTAGGGCTTCTGCGATTTCTGTGCCCGCCACTCCGCAGCGGTGAGCTCCCAGATCTCTGACGGCTGGCGGCCGGAGACGAAGTTGGCCTCCTCCGTCCCGATGACGCGCATCCCGTGCTTGAGCGAGACGCGGCGCGAGGCGGTGTTGGCGACGGCTTTGCTGACGCGCAAGGTTGGCGCCCCAATTACATCGAACCAGAAGTCGTTGGCCCAGGCGCAGGCTTCGGTCATCAGGCCGCGGCCCTGATGGCGCGGGTCGAGCCAGAAGCCGCGATTATGGGATTCGCCGATTTTAAGATGGAGGAAGCCGATGATGCGATCGGGATCGGTGGCGAGGCGGAGAGTCCAGTTGAAGGATTCGCCGCGATTCATTTCGGGAAGGACGACGTCGCGGATGTACATAAGCGCGGCGCCGGGTGGATAAGGCCAGGGAACGGTGTCGCGCAGGAATCGAACGGTCTCCCACTGGGGAAAGAGCGCCTGGATCTGGTCGGCGTCCTCGAGTGAGAGCATGCGGAGAATGAGGCGCGCGGTTCGGCCTTCGGACTGCAAGGGCACGGGGGTCATGCGAGAGATGATAGCAATGCGGAAGGATTCGGGCCACGCAGATTAGTTGGCAGTGAGCCAGTTTTGGAGGACGCACACCCCAGGGCGCTGAAGCCGCGCCGATTTTGTGATCTTGATGCACGGGCTGAAGCCCGTACCCTTCAAACTGACCGACTTACGAACTGTCTAACCGGGACTCTTCAGGGATAATGAAGGCTGGGAGCACGAGACCACTTTGAAATCCGGATTTGTTGCCATTCTCGGACGGCCGAACGCCGGCAAGAGCACGCTGCTGAACGCGCTCACCGGCGAGAAGGTTGCTATTGTTTCGGCCAAGCCGCAGACGACGCGGAACAGGATCATGGGCGTGGTCGAGGTGGCGGCGAAGAAGGGCGCGCATCCGGCGGCGCAGATTGTGTTTGTGGATACGCCGGGGGTGCACAAGCCGGGTTCGCAACTCGACAGGCGCATGCTGCAGGAGGTGTACGAAGCGCTGGAGACGCGCGACCTGGTGCTGGTGCTGATGGACGCGACACGGCGTGTGCAGCTGGGCCAAGGAGAGGCCGGAGAGCGTGAGAAGCGCGACATATGGACGAGCGAGGATGAGTTTCTCTTCGGGCTGATTCGCAAGGTCGACTGCCCGGTGTTCCTGTTGCTGACCAAGATCGACCTCGTGCCCAAGGATCGGCTGCTGCCGTTGATCGAGCAGCTGACGCGGCAGTTCGAATTTGCGCAGGTGATTCCTATCAGCGCGCGAAAGCGGGACGGACTCGATCTGCTGGTGCGCCGGATCGTAGACGTGTTGCCCATCGGCGAGCGGTATTTTCCGAAGGATCAATATACTGACCAGCCGCAGCGTTTCATGGTGGCTGAGCTGATTCGCGAGAGCATTTTGACTGAAACGGGCGAAGAGGTTCCGTACGCGTCAGCGGTGGTGATTGAGGCATATGAGGAGCCGGAGCTGAAGCCGGAGAGCAGTGCGAAGGCGTCGAAGAAAAAGAACGCGCAGCCGGCGCGGCTGCCACTGACGCGGATTGCGGCGGCGATCTACTGCGAGCGGGACGGGCAGAAGGCGATTCTGATCGGCAAGGGCGGCTCGAAGCTGAAGGAGATTGGCACAGCGGCGCGGCGGAAGATTGAGTCGCTGCTGGGGACGCGGGTCTATCTTCAGCTTCACGTGATTGTGGAGCCGAACTGGCGCGAGTCAAAGGTGTTTGTGGAGCAACTGGACTGGCGCAATCAACTTGAGCGGATTGCGGCGGAGCAAGTAACGGTGAGGACATTTTTGGGGGATGATGAGGTCGCTGAGGAATCGGAGGCCAGGGGATTCTGGAAGAGGAGTGAGCCAGGGGCGGTCAGGCGGGGCGAGATGCGTGGGGATTCAGGCGTGGATCAGGCGCTGCGGACAGAGGCGCGGCCCATGGATTTCACAACATACATGCGGGTGTCGGCGGCGCCGATGATGGCATGGACGGTGGCGCCGTCGGCGGGGGCGGTGGCGAGGCCGAGGCTGGCCCTTACGCTTAGAAGGATGCCGTTCTTCATGCGGAAGCGCGTCTCCATAAGAGCGCCCAGTACTGACGACGCCTGGAACGCTGCAACATCGGCGGGCGTTTCGGGCATGAGGATGACAAACTCGTCGCCGCCATAGCGAAAGCAAAGATCCTGGGGACGGCTCAGCTGCTGCAGCCTGCGGCCGGCGTGAGCGAGCAGTTCGCTGCCGACCAGATGGCCGTGGACGTCGTTGACGTCCTTGAAGCGATCGAGGTCGAGGAAGGCCAGACTGACAGGCGAACTGTGGGCAGCGCCACGCTTGAGCTCGCGATCGAGAACATGGTAGAGGTGGCGAGCGTTGAAGAGGCCGGTGCAGTCGTCGGTGATGGTTAGTTGCTGGATGCTGGTGACGTCGTGGGCGTTTTCGATTGCGATGGCAGCGTGGTCGGCGAGGATATGCAGAAAGGCGATGGTGTAGTCGGTCATCTGGTCGGCGCGGGGATTGATGATCTCGATGACGCCGTGGGTTCCCTTGCGGCCGCGGAGAGGCAGCGCAATGACGGAGTGTACGCGCCGCACACGGTCGGACTGGCCTCGCTTCAGGCGGGGGTCGTCTTCGGCGTTTGCGACGATGAGGGTCTCGCCGTGCTCGGCGACCCAGCCGGCGGGGCCTTCGCCGACCTTGACTCGAATGCCGCGGAGGGCTTCCTGCTCGCCGCCGGCCGCGAGGGCGTAGTAAAGCTCCCGGCCGAGCGGTCGAGCATGAGCAGGGTCCAGAGATCGGCCTCGATGATGCGTTCCATGTGCTCAAGGATGGTGCGCAGGATGGTGTCGAGGTCGAAGCTCGATGTGAGCGAACGCGCAAGCTGATGGAAGACCAGCAGATCCTCAAGCGGGATGCGGTTCTCTGCGTTGTTGGTCATCCAGCGTCCCCAGCGGGCGATTAAGTGAACCGATTTGCTACACGAGGATACGAAACCGGCAGGCCGGATAGTTTCGCTTCCGCATTTGCCTGGAACGCCGGGGAAGCGCGAGCGAGTCCGGAACTGGCCCGGTCTATCCGCCGATGTGGACCATGGAGCGCGAGGGCTTGAGGAATCCGGGCTCACCGATGTGGTGGCGCGCTTCCTTCCCCTGCACGATGCGGTGGATGTAGCTGCGCAGCTCCGTCATCGGATTCGCCGGCCGCGCATGTGGCCGTAGAGGTCGTGCTCGACCTGGGAGAAGAGGCAGGTGCGGATTTTGCCGTCGGAGGTGAGCCGGACGCGGCTGCATGCTCCGCAGAAGGCCTGGGTTACGGGGGCGATGATGCCGATCTCGCCCTCGCCGTCGGAAAAGCCGTAGCGGCGAGCGGTCTCGGAGGGTTCGCGCGGCGTGAGCTCGACGAGGGGCAGGACGCGGCCGATGCGGTCGACGATTTCGCTGAGCGGGACAACGATCTCCGGCGTCCAGAGGCGGCCTTCTTCGAGCGGCATGAACTCGATGAAGCGGACCACGACGTCTTCACGGCGGGCGAAGTGGGCGAAGCCTTCGATCTGGTCGTCGTTGAAGCCGCGCAGCAGGACGCAGTTGATTTTGAGCGGAGTGAGGCCGGCTTCGCGGGCGGCGCGAACGCCACGCAGAACGGTTTCGAAGCTGCCCGGGACGCGGGTGATGCGCTCGAAGGTGGGTGCGTCGACGGCGTCCATGCTGACGGTGACGCGATGGAGGCCGGCGTCGCGGAGCGGGGCGGCCAGGGATTCGAGCAGGTGGCCGTTGGTGGTGAGGGCGAGGTCGAGCGGGTCGCCGGTAAGGGTGCGCAGGCGGGCGAGTTCCTGGACCAGCTCGATAAGGCCGCGGCGCAGCAGCGGTTCGCCGCCGGTGAGGCGGACCTTGGTGATGCCCAGGGCGACGAAGAGCCGGATGAGGCGCAGATATTCGTCGATGGCGAGCTCGGGATACTGGGCGCCAACTTCGCCGGTGCGGCAGTAGACACACTTGTAGTTGCAGCGGTCGGTGATGGAGACGCGCAGGTCGTGAATGACCCGGCCATGGCTGTCAGTCAGGCGGGGCGGCGCGGCTACCGAATCGGCGAGTGGGGAAAAGGCGGCCATCAGCAGACATCAGTCTACAGCGAAGCGAGGCGAACGGGGTAACGCAACGGTAGCACTGCGCTTACTCAAGTCGGAGCCCGGAATTCGTCGCCGCGGTCAGTCGAGCGCGGAGTGCCGCGGCGGAGAACCATGCCGGCAATGCCGCAAGACGACGATGATGAGCACGGCGACGGCGAAGTAGTAGGCGATGGGGTGCGCCCAGCCCGGAGAGTAGGTGAGGTCCTGGCCGACCCAGAGCAGGAGAATGGTGGCGATGACGGCGAACTGCCCGGCGATGACCAGGAAGGTGTGGCCGAGGTCGCGCCGTTTGTCGAGCGCCTCCACCTGGTCGGGAGTGAGGTTGCGCTCTTCGGGGGGAAGCAGGGGGTTGGCCATCGTACTCTCCTGATGATTAAGTGGAGGGAATGAGTCTGCAGGGCAGGCGCGAGGCGCGCCGCCTGGAATCGATTTTAGAGTATATTGGGGCGCCGGCCGCCACCTGCGAATGAGCGCTGGACTTATTCCTGCAGGAAGGCGATCGACTGGAGCTGGGTGATTTCGAACGGCTTGCGGCAGCGGACGTTGGCGCAGGCCAGCTTGTCGTCGCGGCGGACCATGTAGGACTGGGCCTTGGCGAAGCGGGCGCGGTCCCGCTCGTCGGCGTTGCGGGGCAACTGGGCGCGCTTGCGGCGGACGACCCAGGTGACCTTGTATTCGCCGGCCTGGCCGCACTTGGGGCAGGTGAGAGTGTGGGTTCTCGACTCGGTGGTTTCGTTAAAAAACTCTCGCTCTTCCATGGCTACAGGCCTTCCAGGGGTTGCGGGCTTTGGCTCCGGCGGCGCGTTAGCGGGCCGGGGCTTCCGCTCGAGCTCAATCTCATCCATACTCTTCCTTGGATTGGCGAAACGCAAGGGATGAGGAAAACCTCAGCTGCCAGGAAAACTCGAGAGGCTGAGAAGAGGCAATCGGGGTAAAGAGGGAAGCGAAGGCGGACGGAATGAAGAAGCGGAAGCAGGCAAAATTTTCGGCGGCAAAGGCGGTGAAGGCGCTGGCGCGGGAACGAGTGGGCCAGCCGAAGGCGTCGCGGGTGATCGTGCCCAAGACGAAGCGGGGTACGGGAGGCTGGGGCGAGACGGTTCGGGGGCGAAGCACAAAGAAAAGCTCGAGGCGCTGATTGAGCGGGAGGAATGAGGCGCAGGGGGTGAGGGATCCTCGGATTCGCCGACGCTTCGAGTGCTTCCACCCGCGGCGGGGCGGAACCGGCATCGCTGCCAGGAGCGTGGCGGGCGAATTTTTGGAGAAAACCCGGGCGGGAGTCCTTTTTGGGGAGGTAATTAAAGGCACCCAATTGCGCGCGGATCATTCTCATGAACCTTCACCAACCGTTCGAGACCTCATTTTTGAGTGAATTCTCATGTAAGACAGATACGAATGGGAGAGGTGCTCTTGTCCGACATCCAGGGCGCTTTCGGGCCTGTTTGACCCGAATGTGAAACGGCGTTAGACGATGTTTCCGGCGGTAAGACGGGGCAAGGGCCGCTGCGGGGCGCCTTAGGACGGGGATTGGGGCATGTCTTACGGATCGAACGTGCGATTGTAAGAGAGAAAAGACGGATTTTGGAGATTTTGTAAGACCGTAAGACGCTCTGTAACACGGGAATTGTTCCCGAAACGGGACAACATTGCAAAGTCCTGCGAGCGCACGACCCCGTAAGACAGCGGCTTACGGCTGAGATGCTTCCGGGTACTGAATGAGCGCCTGTCTTACCGTCGTCTCTCGGAGCGAAGAGAAGGAAAAGCGAAAATCGAACGCAAATTACCCAGTGAACTGCCTGGAAAACGTAATTTGCAGACTCTCATGGCTTGGGCGGAAGCGAGTACGGGCCCGGCAATGCGCCGGCTTCGACGTCCTTATCGGGCTTAGAGTCCCTGAGGTCAATTTTGAGTAGATGTGAAACTGCACAAGACATCGAGCACAACAGAAACAGGCTTGCCATCCTTGATGGCCGGTTCAAATGTGGCCTTTTTAAGGGTGTTGACCGCATTTTCGTCCAAGCCGAAGCCAATGGGCTGTCCGATGGCGATTTCGCCGTGGCTTTGCCGTCCGGGCCGACGACGACATGGTAGACGGCTACGCCGGCGACGCCGTAATCCTGGGCGAATGAGTTGGAAGGCGGGTCAAGGGCCGAGATCAGGCGGGCCTTCTTGTCAACCTGGCTCTGACGGAGCACGCAGGGATCCAGGGTCGGTAGTCCGTCTTGGCAGGCAAGACCCTTGTAGTAGAGCTGCCAGAAGGCCGGCAAGGAGCCGACGAAGCGGTCATCGAGCGACGGGGTAAAGAGTCGGGCGATTGCATCTTTGAGACGCTGAACAGCGTACTCGGGCGAGGTGGTTGTTGGCTCGACATTTTAGTGGTCGTTTTTGGCGGAGCTGGAATCGGCGGGGTTCGGCGCGGACTGGGCCGGTGCCGCGGTGTCGGGAGTGGCCGGCGATGCTGGAGCAGGCGCGGCCGCAGTTGTGACGGAAGCTGAGGCGGTCTGATGCTCCGGCAGAAGCATTCTGGGGCTTGCGGCGTCTGGCAGGCCGGGCTGCGACTTCGCCGGCTTTTCCTTTTCCTTCCTCGAGGCCGCGACCTCTTCGCGCTCGATTCGGATGCGCAGGATTTTCTTTTTGGGCGTGATCTTGATCCGCTCCATGTCGTCGGTGGGATTGTTGCCGGGCAGGGCGCCAAGGAAGCGGTAGCCGTAACGGTCGCCTTCGAGGATCAGTTCCTTCCTGGTCAGGCGAAGGCTTTCGATTTGGATCCCGCTGAGGGTAAAGGAGCCGCGCGGGGAAGAGTCATAGAGGCCGCCGCGCTCGTTGAAACGGAGATCGTTGAACAGGTAGCAGCCGCGCAGGAAGAGGGGCTTGCCGACGAGAAGGGTGCGAAGCTCGGATTCTAGGGTGGCGTCGGAGGCAGAGGGCGGCGGGTCCCGAAATAGCTGACGCAGATGTGGATGCGGTTTCGGGCGGTACTGCCGAGCTTGTGCGGGTCTCTGGCGTGGTGGCAGCGGGCGTCTGCGTCTCGGTGCGGCATGCGTCGTGGAGCCGGCGCCGAGATTGCTGGCCGGCGTCAGGCTGATGAGCAGGTTGGGCGGGGGGCCGGTGTTGTGCTGGGCTGGCCTGTGAGGGTTGGCGTCTGCGCGTGGCGAGAGGGAGCCGACGGGCTGCGGCCAGACCTGGGCGCGAGCAGGGGTCACGAGGCCGCAGCAAATCAGGGCAGGGAGGCATCGAAGCCAGGACCGGAAGTCTGACATGCGGATGAGCGGGATGAGGACTTGCGGGATACGAAAATAGGTATATCCATGATCACCTTGAGCGAACTTTATCAGCATTCTGAATCATTTTCTCCTGAAACGGGCAAAGTTTCATTCCGGAAATGATGGCACTTTCGTTTGAGCGAGGGAGAGATTCTCGGGCTGGTTCGCGGAACAAGAGACGGTCTGGGCGGGATCAGGAAGCGAATCCGTGCGAGGTCAGCGGGATCAGTCAGCCGAACGGGTGAGGCGCCAGAGGATGCGGCGAAAGAGGCCGAGGATGCGGCGGGTGTCTTGGCCGCTTGGGGCGAATCGGCGCAGCATGAGGCGGAGGTCGTGCCGGTTGGCGGACTGCATGGTGCGGGGGGAGTATCCGGCGGCCAGCATGGTCTCTTCGACAACGCCGGCGAGCCGATCAAGGCTGGAGGAGGTGGCTGCGAGGGCCGCTTCGTCTGGTGGCCGGCGGGATTGAGAGCGGCGAGTGCTGTCGCGGAATCGGCCGAAGACCCGCACTGAGGGAGGCGCGAGGCCAACTCGTAGAGGCAGACGGCGACGGCCTGGCCGAGGTTCATGGAGGGCTGAAGTGGATCGGTCGGGATGGTGAGAAGCCGATGGCAAAACGATAGGTCGTCGCGAGTGAGCCCATGCTTCTCCGGGCCGAATACTAGGGCTACGCGAGCGCCGCGGGCGAGTCTCGTCGGAGACGATAGGCGCGAGCGCGGGCAGCTCGACGACCGGTTGCTCGGGCTTGCGGGGTTCGAGCGTGCCGGTGCCAAAGACGAGGGTTGCAGAGGCAATAGCCTCGGCCAGTGTGCTCGCGCACTCTCGCGCTTCCGAGTAGATCCTCTGCGCCAACCGCAGACTGGGCCTCTCGCCAGTGGGGCTCGAACGGGGCTACAACCGTCAGGAGTCGGAAGCCGAAGTTGGCCATGGCGCGCGCCACCGCGCCAATATTGAGCGGGTTGCGCGGCGAGACGAGGACGACGTCGACTGGTACGCGGTGGACGAGAGTGGGCGGGGCGTGTTTGTGCGCGTCGGGCAAGGAAACATTGTAGAAGGAGTTCTTCGGCACGCGATGGGAGAGCCTCCGGGCGCGACAGGCGGATGCAGCGCGCAGCGCGCGAAATTCTCTTGCTTCAGGCCGGAAGTTTGCTGCAAAATCGCGGGATAGTGTGGGAATTGTGTGGGGGGCGCGCAAGATGCAGGCAGACCGGCAGATCCGCGTGGGCCCGTTGAAGGCGAGCGAGCTTGAGGAGGCTGATCGCATTGTGCGGTTGGCCTTCGGGACGTTTCTTGGAATGCCCGATCCGATGGTGTTTATGGAGATCGCGACTTTCTTGGGCCGCGGATGCGCTCGAAGAACGTAAAGGGCCTTGCGGCGCGGGATGGCGGTCGGCTGATCGGGTCAAACTTGGTGACGCGTTGGGGATGCTTTGGGTTCTTCGGGCCTTTGACCGTGCTCCCCGAGTACTGGGACCGCGGAGTGGCGCAGAAGCTGATTGAAGCGACGATGGGGGTCTTCGATAAGTGGGGCATCCGGCATACCGGGCTCTTTACCTTTGCAAGTAGTGCAAAGCATGTGGGGCTGTATCAGAAGTTCGGTTACTGGCCGCAGCACCTGACGGCCGTAATGACTCGGACGCCGGATCCGCTTCCCGCGCGATCGCCGGAGTTGCTGTCCGCTCTCAAGAAGGCCGAGCGCGAAGAATTAATTGCTGCTGCGGCGAAGCTGACGCACCGAATCAGCAAGGGCCTCGACCTGACCGATGAGATTCGATCGGTGCTCGCGCAGCGGACGGGCGACGTGGTGGTCGAGCGGCGACGCGGTGTGCTGAATGGATTTGCGATCTGCATGACTGGCGCGGGTTCGGAGGGCGGCGCAAAGACCTGCTACATCAAGTTTGGCGCGGCGCGGGACGGCAAGGCCGCGGAGACCCATTTTGCGGGGCTGCTTGAGGGGTGCGAGGCATACGCGGCGATGAAAGGGGCAACCGTGGAGGCGGGCACGAACCTTTCGCGCGGCGAGGCGTTTCGGCACATGCGGTCGCGCGGCTATCGCGTAACCACCCAGGGCGTGGCTATGCAGCGACCGAACCTCGAGGGCTTCAATCGGCCCAATTGCTGGGTGATCGACGACTGGCGGTAAGTCTTTCATTCTGAGCTGGATGGATTGACGGGCTGGTTGGTCCGATCACAATGTGCGTCTATTTGGACGCCATTGTGGCGGTGTTCGAAGCGTACTCCCACATTCTGGTGTGATTCAGATCACTGCGAAGAACTCGGACCTAATTTGTCGTATATTAAATGAAGACTGAATTGGTCGCATATGAGTGTGACGCAGACGCAGCCCGGAATACAGTCGATCCGAGCGCCGCACGCCGTCTAAAGGGATTCAAAGTGGGTCCGTTCAAGAGCAATCGTCGATTTCCAGCCATTTTCAGCCTTGTTTTTCTGATCATGGCTGCAAACGCCTGGGGAGCCGTTGCCGGCGGCATCTCCGGGGTGGTGAAAGACCCTTCAGGAAGCGTCATTTCCGATGCGAAAGTTACTGTTAGGCAGGTCGAGACGGGCCTCGTCTACCGGACTCTGACGGGGGGCGAAGGATATTTCACATTCCCGGTGCTGCCTGTCGGCCACTATGAAATGGAGGTCCTGGCGACTGGATTCCGCGCCTACCGGCGCAATGGCATTGTGCTGGATACGAATGCCGCATTGACGCTCGATGCATCGCTCGAAGTGGGCAGCGCGACCGAGACCGTGACCGTGACTGACGATGCGCTGCATGTGGAGACGGTTGAGACGCAGTTGGGCCAGGTTATCACTGGCCGGCAGATAGTGGCTGTTCCCCTGGATGGCCGCAGCTTTACCGATCTGCTCTCGCTGCAGGCGGGCGTGGCTCCGGCCAGCACCATCAGCTCGACCTCCGTGCAGGACGTTGGCGCAACCACTCTTTCTCCTTCAGGAACGCTGAATCCGGGCACGATCTCAGTGAACGGTCAGCGCGAATTCGCCAACTACTTTGGCGTGAACGGCAGCGATGTTGAGGAGGATGTGAATGCCGGTACCGCGATCATTCCCAACCTGGATGCGATTGCGGAGTTCCGCATTGTCACGAGCAACTTCGATGCAGAGTATGGGGAGTTCAGCGGCGGACAAATCAGCGTTGTCACCAAGTCGGGCAGCAATTCGCTGCACGGCGGCGTGTTCGACTTTCTGCGCAACACGGATCTGGATGCGCGGAATTACTTCTCTCCAACGCGCGGAGCGTTCCTTCAGAATCAGTACGGCGGCACCTTGGGTGGGCCGATCAAGCGCGATAAGGTCTTCTTCTTTGCGGACTATCAAGGGACCAGGCAGACGCAGGGCATCGACACGGGGGAGATCGCCGTTCCAACGGTTGCCGAGCGAAACGGCAACTTCACCGATCTCTCCACTGGCCAGAGCCAACTGACGGGATGCGTGAGCGGGCCTTATTTAGCAGGCTTGCTCTCAGCGGAACTCGGCGCCACCGTTGCGGCGAACGATCCTTATTCGGCGCAGTCAACCGGATGCACGAATGGCAGGCCGGCAGTGTTTCCCACTGGGATCATTCCCGCAAGCGCATGGTCCGTCCCAGCGCAGAGAATGCTCGAATATATTCCGGCTCCGAACAGCGCAAATGGGTTTGCGACATCCGCCTACAGCCAAATCGTTCGCGACGAAAAAGGGGCGTTGCGCCTGGACGCGAACACACGATTTGGATTGCTTATGGCGTACTACTTCACAGACGGATTCTCGCTGGACAACCCGTACCCCGTGGCGGAGAGCGGCGCAAGCGTTCCGGGATTCGCCGCGATGACCACGGGCCGCGCGCAGCTGCTCGCTTTGGGAGATACAACAACATTGAGCTCCACGGCTGTGAACGAAATTCACCTGAGCTATCTGCGCGATTTCACGAACCTGGGACAGCCCCTAGGGGGCCGCAACGTGAGCCTTGTATCGCAGGGCTTTGCGAATGCCGATGGCAGTCCAAGCATTGAGGCGCTCAACCCCAACGGGCAGAGTGTCGAGAACCTCAACTTCAACAGCTATTCGACAGGCGCCGCGGCCAATCAACTGATTCAGACGAACAACACCTATCAGGTGGCCGACACCTTCTCGAAGGCGATTGGCAAGCATACGATGAAATTTGGCGCGGAGTTTCACGCCGACCAGGTCAACGCCCATGCGATTGCCCAATTCAACGGGAGCTTTGTTTTCTCGGGAACGGAAACAGGTGTGGACTTTGCCGATTTCCTCATCGGGACGCCCAGCCAGTACAACCAGAGCCAGCTCAATCCGTTCTACGCGCGCAATAAATACGTAGGCGCATTCGCGCAGGATAGCTGGCACGCCCTGCCTGGCCTGACCCTCAACTATGGTCTTCGGTGGGATCGCGTGGCGCCCTGGTCGGAAGAATATAACCAGATTTCGACATTTGAAGCGGGAGCGCAGTCGCAGGTCTTTCCCGGCGCACCGGCGGGCATTCTCTATCCGGGAGACCCCGGGATCGCTAGCACGCTGGCTCCAGTGGGCAATGCGAACTTCGCGCCGCGCGTGGGCCTTGCGTGGTCTCCGCAGGCACGAAACGGCAGTCTTCTCGCGCGCGTTCTGGGTGCTCCGGGAACAACCAGCATCCGCGCCAGCTATGGCGACTTTTATACGGCGATCGATGCGCTCTCCATCAGCGTGCTGGCCGCAAACGCGCCCTATGGGACGACCTACACCAGCCCGGCTCCGCCTCTGTTTGCAACGCCATTCGTGTCGGCAGCCAGCGGACAGAACTATGGTCAGCCATTCCCCTACACGCTCGCCCCGCTGAACGCATCGCGGAGCCATCCGAACGCCAGCTTCGACTGGAGCAGCTTTGTGCCGATCAGCGGCATTCCCGGGTATGACACGCACAACCGCGCGCCGTACACCCAGGAGTGGATGCTCTCGATCGAACGCCAGGCCGACCCCAACACAGTCATAAGCGCGAGCTACGTGGGCAACGTGAGTGAACGGCAGCGCGTCCTGGTTGAGGCGAATCCAGGCAATCCCTCGCTCTGCCTGAGCCTGAGCCAGCCGAACGAAGTAAAGCCTGGAACCTTGACCTGCGGCGCCTATGGCGAAGACACGACGTATTATCCGATCGGCGGCGGGCAGGTGAACGGCACGCGCGGACCGCTGGGCCCGAGTTTCGGCAGTGACGCACTCCAGTCAAATATCGGTCACGCCAATTACAACGCGGTCGAGCTGAGCGTGCGGCACACCAGCGGGCGCCTCGAGTTCTTCGGCGCTTACACGTTTGGCAAGTCGCTCGATCAGTCGTCGAACATCGGCGAGGAAGTAAATCCTTTCAATCCGGCGCTCAGCTACGCGCTCTCGTCGTTCGATGTAAAGCAGAACTTCGTCCTCAGTTATGAGTATCAGCTTCCTTTCGATCGGTATCTGCGTCCCAACATGATGACGCGCGGCTGGTCGCTCTCCGGCATTACCCGCTTCTCAACCGGCTTTCCGATCACCATGATCGACAACAGAGATAACTCGCTGATCGGGACCAACCCCAACGGCGTGAACAACAGCAGCATCGATGAGCCCAACTATAACGGAGGGCCGCTCCACCTGAATCACAATCCGCGTACAAATGTGAACAACTACTTCGATGCCGCGGACTTCTGCGTCAAAACCACGGCCACCTGCGTGAATGCGCTGGGCATGGCGGGCAATGCCAAGCGCCGCTTCTTCTATGGTCCCGGCGCGGAAAACTACGACATGGCGATCGCCAAGAAACTATCGCTCACGGATTCAAAGTCGCTGCTTTTCCGCGTCGAAGCATTCAACGCATTCAACCACACGCAGTTCTTCGGGCCCGGCTCAGTCGATGGCAACATCGGCAGCTCGACGCCCGGCAACGGCAACCTCGGCAGCTCAACATTCGGAAAAGCAATCAGTGCGGCGCCGGCGCGCGTCCTGCAAGCGGCACTGAAGTTCAACTTCTAACAGGTGCGCGCGGCTGTGGGATGGGTGTACATCTCGTCCGGTTCCGCTGTAGCCTCATGAGGTGATGTGGACCAACCCAGCCCAGGCGGCTTTGAACGAGTTGAGCCAGGCGCCCCTGGTGCGCTTCAGCGTGCTGGCGCTCAGTTCGATCTTCTTCCTCGTCGACCCGTTCGCGACGATTCCATCGTTTCTGGCGATTACCGGAAGCATGACGCCGGAGCGGCGCAAGCGTATGGCGCGCAAGGGCACGCTGACGGCGTGGATCGTGCTGACGCTGTTTGCCATTTGCGGGCAGCTGATCTTCAGGATGTTCGGAATTACGCTGCCGGCCTTTGAAGTGGCGGGCGGGCTGATTCTGCTGCTGATCGGGCTCGACATGCTCGAGGCCAAGCGTTCGCCGACGGCCGAGGCGCATGGCGATACAGAGGAGGCGACGGCCAAGGAGGACGCGGGGATTGTGCCGCTGGGGATTCCGATGCTGGCCGGGCCGGGAGCGATTTCAAGCGTAATGGTGCTGGTGGGGCAGGTGCCGTCGCTTTGGCACTGGGAGATGGCTGCAATTCTGGGATCGATCACGATCACTTGCCTGGTGAGCTACTGGGTGCTGGCAGGCGCGGGGCGGGTGCGGCAGGTGATGGGCGAGACAGGGATTCGTATCCTGGTGCGCATCATGGGTCTGCTGCTGGTGGCTCTGGCTATGCAATTCTTTGTAAATGGTTTAACGGATCTGGGGCTGATTCCGAGGCACGGGTGAGGAGAGTTCGTGGATCAGATATGGCGGATTCTTGGGTTCGTGGCGCTCTGCGCATCTCCGTGCTCAATCATCTACTCCGTAATCTCTTTCTTTCGGACAAGAAGCTTTCTTCTCCGCAGCGTGGAGGTGGACGGCGAGGTTGTCCGATTGGAACGCTCGAAAGACCGCGACCGATATGGATATACCTATGCTCCGGTCTTCGCATTCACTGCCGCGGACGGGAAGAGCTACACAGTGACCTCCGATGCCGGGTCCAGTCCTCCTGGTTTCGCTGAAGGCGAGTCCGTGAAGGTGAGGTACGAGCCGGAAAATCCGGAGAATGCCAGGATTCACACGCTTTTCCAGACCTGGGGTGCGGCGCTAATGGGGGCTTTCGGGGGCGTTTTCTGCCTGATCTGGGGCTGGCTTGTGCTCCGGCGGTTTGGTGCCAATTGGTAATCGGTTGTTGAATCCAGTAAGGCGTTCGCCTTGCGGCACTTTCCCACAGAAAATGGGGCTTTCCACAGGGGTTGGCGATTGCCTTGCAGCCGGGGCGTTGCTATCCTCAAGAGGTTGCAGAGAGCGGTTTCGAAGCGATTTGCAATAGAGGGTGGCTTGTGCTACTCTCTGAGAGTTGGACAAGAGCAGTTTTGCTTCCCCGTGGCCTTTAGGCCTGCCCCAAGCGGGAACGGGAGGCTGGTTGTAATGCTGGTTCGTAGGGCCGGGCGAGGCAAGTGCCCCTGACCCCTGTAGGGAAACCCTCAGAGAACAAGCGATTGCAAGACCCAGGGTTTAATCCCCTGTGAGCCTTAGCGGCTCGGGCGCGTTTGCGCCGGTCATTCTTTGATATTTGTGCGCAGCGCGATGCCTCTGAGCGGAGCCCATGGATTCAACACGGGAGACTCCGATTTTGCTGGTTTTCGTTCGATAGGCCCCGAGTCCCGAAGCCATAAAAGGCATAGCGGTGAATCATGGGGGAATCTAAAGACGAAACAGCGAAAGAGCTTGACTTGGAGGCCGAACTTCGATAGTTTTGAAAAGTTCGCGCAAAAACGGCGGTGAATGCAGCCAGACGTAAAGTCGGGTGCAGAAATTGGCCGGGCGCACCAAGTTCGAGGACACCCTGGATGTAAAAGTCCGGGCCTCGATCCCAAGGGCCCCGCTCAGGCGGTAAGCTCTCAAGGATCTTTGACAAATTGGTTGAACGTGCCAGTCGTGAGATGTGATCAGGTTTGGCTTGATCATTCTCACAAGGTAAGAGTGCCTGCACTCCTTTCGAGAGAAAGCGGTGCGGGTGCCGTCGAACCATCTCCGACCTCCGTCGGAGTGGCAAGACAAACAGTTTCAAACGAGAGTTTGATCCTGGCTCAGAATCAACGCTGGCGGCGTGCCTAACACATGCAAGTCGAACGAGAAAGGGGAGCAATCCCTGAGTAAAGTGGCGCACGGGTGAGTAACACGTGACTAACCTACCCTGGAGTGGGGGATAACTGAGG
The DNA here is from genome assembly GCA_963783065.1 of uncultured Acidobacteriaceae bacterium. Taxonomy (GTDB): domain Bacteria; phylum Acidobacteriota; class Terriglobia; order Terriglobales; family Acidobacteriaceae; genus Telmatobacter. The sequence continues at coordinate 225,372 of CAWAMG010000003.1, forward strand.
GAAACCTTAGCTAATACCGCATAATACCTACGGGTCAAAGGAGCAATTCGCTTCAGGAGGGGGTCGCGGCCGATTAGTTAGTTGGCGGGGTAATGGCCCACCAAGACGATGATCGGTATCCGGCCTGAGAGGGCGCACGGACACACTGGAACTGAAACACGGTCCAGACTCCTACGGGAGGCAGCAGTGGGGAATTTTGCGCAATGGGGGAAACCCTGACGCAGCAACGCCGCGTGGAGGATGAAGTACTTCGGTACGTAAACTCCTTTCGATCGGGACGATTATGACGGTACCGGAAGAAGAAGCCCCGGCTAACTTCGTGCCAGCAGCCGCGGTAATACGAGGGGGGCAAGCGTTGTTCGGAATTATTGGGCGTAAAGGGTGCGTAGGCGGTTTGGTAAGTCTTTTGTGAAATCTATGGGCTCAACTCATAGACTGCAAGGGAAACTGCCGGGCTTGAGTATGGGAGAGGTGAGTGGAATTCCTGGTGTAGCGGTGAAATGCGTAGATATCAGGAGGAACACCTGTGGCGAAAGCGGCTCACTGGACCATAACTGACGCTGATGCACGAAAGCTAGGGGAGCAAACAGGATTAGATACCCTGGTAGTCCTAGCCCTAAACGATGACTGCTTGGTGTGACGGGTACCCAATCCCGCCGTGCCGTAGCTAACGCGTTAAGCAGTCCGCCTGGGGAGTACGGTCGCAAGGCTGAAACTCAAAGGAATTGACGGGGGCCCGCACAAGCGGTGGAGCATGTGGTTTAATTCGACGCAACGCGAAGAACCTTACCTGGGCTCGAAATGTTATGGACCGGGGTAGAAATATCCCTTCCCAGCAATGGGCCGTAATATAGGTGCTGCATGGCTGTCGTCAGCTCGTGTCGTGAGATGTTGGGTTAAGTCCCGCAACGAGCGCAACCCTTATCTTCAGTTGCTACCATTTAGTTGAGCACTCTGACGAAACCGCCTCGGATAACGGGGAGGAAGGTGGGGATGACGTCAAGTCCTCATGGCCTTTATGTCCAGGGCTACACACGTGCTACAATGGCCGGTACAAACCGTCGCAAACCCGCGAGGGGGAGCTAATCGGAAAAAGCCGGCCTCAGTTCGGATCGCAGTCTGCAACTCGACTGCGTGAAGCTGGAATCGCTAGTAATCGCGGATCAGAATGCCGCGGTGAATACGTTCCCGGGCCTTGTACACACCGCCCGTCACATCACGAAAGTGGGTTGCACTAGAAGCCGGTGAGCCAACCGCAAGGGGGCAGCCGTCCAAGGTGTAATTCATGATTGGGGTGAAGTCGTAACAAGGTAGCCGTAGGAGAACCTGCGGCTGGATCACCTCCTTTCTAAAAGAGAAATGTCTTGGCTTCGAATTCTTTCCGCGATAGCGGAGCGCCGTGAGGCGTCGAGTTCGGGTCAAGTCGAACCCCGTAACTGCCGTAACCTGCGGCGACCTCGGGGATCTCAGATACAAGCCTTCTTTTCTTGATCACCCATCTCACGATGGTCATCGGCGGCGTAGCTGCCGAGCACGTTCAACCTTGTCCTCGAAACCCTTTTTAAAATGAATGAGGTTTTGGAGAGCCGCCGGGCTCCGGGCTTTGCTAAAAGCCGGCAGGGGAGCGGCCAGCAGCATCGGCCTTTCGGGCCTGTAGCTCAGTTGGTTAGAGCGCACCCCTGATAAGGGTGAGGTCGGTAGTTCGACTCTACCCAGGCCCACCATCACTTGACGCAGGCGCCCATTAAAGTGTGGGGCTGTAGCTCAGTTGGGAGAGCGCGTGCTTTGCAAGCAGGGGGTCAGCGGTTCGATCCCGCTCAGCTCCACCAGAATCTCATTCAATGTTTCCAGATCGCCGCCAGCTTGCAGAATTGACTGCGATCTGGAAGCAGGCTTGCCAAGTCCTTCGGGACTGTGGCAGGCCGGTTTCTACCGCCTCAGGGCGGGCCTTCCCGAACAAAACGAATCGAAGGTTTGGATGTTTGACAACGAAATTGATTGGGTAATTGCGCATCGCGCAATGGTTCCTCGTACTGGCTGCCGTGAGGCAGCTGGAAGGGCCTTTGTGCCGATGACGCGAATACAAGGCCGAGCACATTGTAGGGCTGCGGACGCGCGAGCGTCGGCAGCGAATGCAAGTGTTCAATGTAAGAAGAGTGTCTTTAGGAGTGCAACTCGGTGAGTGCGTGAGCATACGGCGAGTTGTTCTCAGGCGAAGTTAAGTAGGTTATCTCTGATCAGGACCGAAGCGATTCGGCTCCCTGCGCTGGAGTTAATTCTATGGTCAAGCTACTAAGGGCGCACGGTGGATGCCTTGGCAGAGACAGGCGATGAAGGACGTGGCAAGCTGCGATAAGCTTCGGTAAGCCGCACACAGGCGTTATAACCGGAGATCTCCGAATGGGGAAACCCTCCCGGGCAAACCCCGGGAACATCCTGCTGAATACATAGGCAGGCATGAGCGAACTCAGGGAAGTGAACCATCTCAGTACCTGAAGGAAAAGAAAGAAACCTCGATTCCGCTAGTAGTGGCGAGCGAACGCGGAACAGCCCAAACCGGTGTCATTTCGGTGACTCCGGGGTTGTAGGGCCCACAACAGTAGAGTTACCAATCTGGTTGTTAGCCGAATCCTCAGGAAAGTGGATCCATAGAGCGTGACAGGCGCGTAGGCGAAAATAATCCAGACTCGAAGTGGGTACCTGAGTAAGGCGGGGCACGTGAAACCCTGCTTGAATCTACGGGGACCATCCCGTAAGGCTAAATACTCGTCTCTGACCGATAGTGAACCAGTACCGTGAGGGAAAGGCGAAAAGAACCCCGTCGAGGGGAGTGCAAAGTACCTGAAACCGTGTGCCTACAAGCAGTGGGAGGACTATGCCCGCAAGGGAATGTCTGACCGCGTGCCTATTGCATAATGAGCCGGCTAGTTATTCTTGTCAGCAAGGTTAAGCGTAAGCGAGCCGAAGCGAAAGCGAGTCTGAACAGGGCGTTCAGTTGGCAGGAATAGACGCGAAGCGGGATGATCTACCCATGGCCAGGTTGAAGGTGGGGTAACACCCACTGGAGGACCGAACCGGTGTTTGTTGAAAAAAGCTCGGATGAGCTGTGGGTAGGGGTGAAAGGCTAATCAAATTCCGTGATAGCTCGTTCTCTCCGAAATAGCTTTAGGGCTAGCCTCGGACGAATTGCGTTGGTGGTAGAGAGATGGATGGACTAGGGGGCTTTCCGGCTTACTGAATCCAACCAAACTGCGAATGCCAGCGACAACATATCCGGGAGTCAGACGGTGGGGGCTAAGCCTCATCGTCGAGAGGGAAACAGCCCAGATCGCCTGCTAAGGTCCCAAAGTTACAGTTAAGTGGGAAAGGAAGTCGGAACGCTCAGACAGCCAGGAGGTTGGCTTAGAAGCAGCCATCCTTTAAAGAAAGCGTAATAGCTCACTGGTCAAGCGGTCCGGTGCCGACAATACAACGGGGCTAAAACTGTACACCGAAGCAGCGAATGCACGACCTTAGGTCGTGCGTGGTAGGAGAGCATTCTCAACAGCGTCGAAGCCAGACTGAGAAGACTGGTGGAGCGTTGCGAAGAGACCCTGCCGGCATAAGTAGCGATAACGGAGGTGAGAACCCTCCGCGCCGAAAGTCTAAGGTTTCCTGAGGAAGGTTAATCCGCTCAGGGTTAGGCGGTCCCTAAGGTGAGGCCGAAAGGCGTAGCTGATGGACAGACGGTTAATATTCCGTTCCTCCCAATGTTCGTTTGACGATGGGGTGACGCAGAAGGATAAGGTTGCCGCACTATGGCTATTGCGGTAGTTGCACGTAAGCTGGATCCGATAGGCAAATCCGTTGGGTCTTAACAGTGAGGTGTAACTCAGTCCCGTATGGGGCTTACGAATCTGATTTCACGCTGCCGAGAAAATCCTCTAAGGAGAACAAAGGGAACCGTACCCCAAACCGACACAGGTAGACGAGGAGAATATCCAAAGGCGCTCGAGTGAAAGCTCGTTAAGGAACTCGGCAAATTGGCTCCGTAACTTCGGGAGAAGGAGCGCCCACGCAAGTGGGCCGCAGTGAAGCGCGTACGGCGACTGTTTAACAAAAACACAGGTCTCTGCTAAGTCGAAAACGACGTATAGGGGCTGACGCCTGCCCGGTGCCGGAAGGTTAAAAGGAGAGGTTAGCGCAAGCGAAGCTTTGAATTGAAGCCCCGGTGAACGGCGGCCGTAACTATAACGGTCCTAAGGTAGCGAAATTCCTTGTCGGGTAAGTTCCGACCTGCACGAATGGCGTAACGATCGTACGACTGTCTTAACGAGTTGCTCGGCGAACTTGTAGTACCGGTGAAGATGCCGGTTACCCGCAGCTAGACGGAAAGACCCCGTGCACCTTTACTACACCTTAACTATGGGTTATGATTCTCGCTGCGCAGGATAGGTGGGAGGCTTTGAGGCCAGGATTCTCGGATTCGGCGGAGCCAACGGTGAGATACCACCCTGCGATAGTTGTGACTCTAACCTCCTCCCGTAATCCGGGAGAGGGACATAGTTAGGCGGGTAGTTTGACTGGGGCGGTCGCCTCCTAAATTGTAACGGAGGCGCGCGAAGCTACTCTCAGACTGTTTGGAAATCAGTCGTCGAGTGCAAAAGCATAAGAGTGGTTAACTGTGAGACCTACAAGTCGAGCAGGTACGAAAGTAGGCTTTAGTGATCCGGTGGTTCTGTATGGAAGGGCCATCGCTCAACGGATAAAAGGTACGCCGGGGATAACAGGCTGATCAATGCCAAGAGTTCATATCGACGCATTGGTTTGGCACCTCGATGTCGGCTCATCGCATCCTGGAGCTGTAGAAGGTTCCAAGGGTTAGGCTGTTCGCCTATTAAAGCGGTACGTGAGCTGGGTTCAGAACGTCGCGAGACAGTTCGGTCCCTATCTGCTGTGGGCGTAGGAGATTTGAGGAGGGCTGTCCTTAGTACGAGAGGACCGGGATGGACGAACCTCTTGTGTTCCAGTTGTCCTGCCAAGGGCACGGCTGGGTAGCGAAGTTCGGTTGTGATAACCGCTGAATGCATATAAGCGGGAAGCACGCTCCAAGATGAGATCTCCCTGAAGGGCCCAGAAAGACCATCTGGTTGATAGGCTGGGTGTGAAAGCGCAGTAATGCGTGAAGCTTACCAGTACTAATCGCCCGTTCGGCTTGTCCATAGAATTAACTCCGCGCAGAAATGCCGCGGATGCTCTTCTAAACAAGCCTTGTAACACCAATCAATTTCGTTGCAAAGTTTTGTAAGTCGAAAGCTTTACCTGCTTTGAAGTGCAAAGTTTTTGGCGCCAGATTGCAGTCCGCGTTCCTGCGAAGTCCGGGAGAAACCATCCGGAGCACGAGCAGACGCCGCGGCAGGCTGCGGGCAACCACCCGCCAAGCGCCTTCAAGTTTGCCGGTGACCATACTGCGAGGGATCACCCGTTCCCATCCCGAACACGGAAGTTAAGCCTCGCTGGGCCGATGGTACTGCACGGGCGACTGTGTGGGAGATTAGGTGATCGCCGGCAATTATATTCAGCAAAAAGCCATGCCAATGCGGCATGGCTTTTTTGCGTTTGGATCCGGGTTATGATGGTGCCGCGAGGAAATATGCCGACAACCGATCGTGAATTTACCGCGAGCCCAAGCGATGTCTGGCCGGCTTTGCCCCATGCTGCGTGGGCCGACACCTGCGCAACCCTCCAGCTCTGGATGCAGATTGTGGGCAAAATCCGCATGGCGCTCACGCCTGCAATTAACCACTGCTGGAACGTCACTCTCTACCCAACTGCCCGCGGACTCACCACAATGCCGATGTGGCATGGCTCGCGAAGCATTCAAATTGACTTTGATTTTCTGGATCATGTGCTGATCATCGAGACCGAAGACGGCGGACGAACGAAGATACCTCTCAAGCCGATTGCCGTCGCAGAGTTCTATCGCCAGGTTATGGCTGCGCTCGAGAGCCTCGGCACGCCTATGCGCATCTGGCCGATCCCCGTTGAGGTTGCGAACCCCATCCCATTCAATCAGGATCAGATACACAACGCTTACGATCCGGAATATGCGCAGCGTTTCTGGCGTGTGCTGCTGCAGGCGACCAGAGTAATCACAGTTTTTCGCGCCCGATTCACTGGCAAGGTGAGCCCGGTGCACCTCTTCTGGGGAGCGCTCGATCTGGCCTGCACCCGCTTTTCCGGGCGAACTGCGCCAGAGCACCCAAGCATGCCTGGCCTGGCCGACCGCGTGACACGGGATGCCTATTCGCACGAAGTAAGTAGTTGCGGATTCTGGCCCGGCGCACCCGGCATCGAGCCGTTCCTTTACAGCTATGCCTATCCGGAGCCTGCTGGATATGCGGACTGGAGCCTTGCGCCCGGCCTGGGTTCCTACAATTCAGCATTTGGCGAATTCGTGTTGCCGTATGAGGAGATGCGTCAGTCGGCAGACCCCGATGGGACCCTCCTTGGGTTTCTTCAGAGCACATACGATGCGGCTGCAGAGTGCGGCAAGTGGGACCGCGCTGCGCTCGAAATCGCCTCGAAGCCGATCGATCTAACTCCCTCTTGAACCCAGCCAGCTCGGCACTTCCTCAGCTGTTATTCGAGTTAGCGGTCACTTATTCGGGAACCTCGACGGCGCCTGCCTCGTCGAATAGATGTGTATCTTCGCCCGGCGCAGAAAGATGGTCGCAAGTTTCTTAACGTGGTACCCACCCGCTTGGGCAGCTTCTCCGTCATGCTCAAGACAATGCCGAAGTTCTTCCTGGCAGCGGCAGAGCGATCGCCAAAGATTGCACCCGGCCCGTTTCGCACCGACGCAGGAATCTATTCAACTCCGCCGCATTCCGGGCTGCGTATCACTTGGTTTGGCCACTCCTCCACGTTGATTGAGATTGACGGCGTGCGCGTTCTCATCGATCCGGTGTGGGATGAGCGCGCAGCTCCAACAACGTGGGCGGGGCCCAAGCGATTCTTCGCACCGACCCTCGCGCTCCATGATCTACCCGCCGTCGATGCCGTAATCATCTCGCACGACCACTATGACCATCTGGGCGCTCAGACCATCCGACAGCTTGCACAAACTGAGAACACGCGCCGCGCTCGCTGGATCACTCCGCTTGGTGTCGCTGCGATTCTTTCGAATTTTGGAGTCGACCCGAGCCGCTGCACTGAGCTCGACTGGATGGATGACGTCGCAGTCGGACCGCTGACCGTGACAGCGCTCCCCGCGCGTCACTTCTCCGGCCGCAGCCTATTCAATCGATTTCAAACCCTTTGGGCATCCTTCGTTCTCGCTGGCCCCAGCCATCGCATCTACTACGGCGCCGACTCCGGTGAGTGGCCTGGGTTTGAGGAGATTGGTCAGAAGTTCGGCCCCTTCGTCCTCACGATGCTCGAGATCGGCGCATTCGATCCCGCCTGGGCCACCATCCACATGGGTCCTGACGGTGCGGCCCGCAGTTTTCAGGCTCTGGGCGGCAATGGGTTGCTGATGCCGATCCACTGGGGACTCTTCGACCTGGCACTTCATCCTTGGAAGCAGCCAATTGAACAAATCTCCGCTGTGAAAGATCTCAAACTCTGGTCTCCAACGCCCGGTGTCCCGTCCGAAGTCGTCCCTGGCGAAGAGCTTCGCTCCGAATGGTGGCGCTGAGACCGAACGCCCGAAGCGATTCCCCCAAGTTCCTGCGCATGACCAAAACCCAACTCAGCTCCTGCCTCTCCTTGACAATCTAGGAGAGTAGCGTTATTTTCTTTCCTAGAGCGGCTAGGGAAGAGCGGGAGGGACCGATGGCGCAGGACAAACAACGAGATCTTTTGCAGGGAACCCTAGATATGCTCATTCTCAAGGCCGTTTCACTCGGGCCTTTGCACGGGTATGGCGCCCTCTTGCGCATCCAGCAGATCTCTGGTGAGGAATTGGTGATCCTTCAGGGCTCGCTTTACCCAGCGCTCTACAGGCTCGAGCATCAGGGAGCTATCGCGAGCGAGTGGGGTGAGAGCGAGAACAATCGGAAGGCAAAGTATTACCGCCTCACCACTGCCGGCCGCGAGCGGCTTGGCGAAGAGACTGATCGCTGGAACCGGATGAGCGGGATTATCAACGAAATTCTGAGCGCGACGTGAAAAGGCAGGGTGTGGGGTCTCGGGTCTAGGGTCTGGATGCGCTGAGGCAGTGAAGCTCTGAAGAAGCGAACCGGTGAATCGAAGGTTTGGGGGCACGATGAGTTTGCGCACATTTTTTACTCGGGTGATGAATCAGCCGCGGTCTTGGATGCGAGCTATGGTTGGGCGCACGCGGCTGGAGGCGGAGATGGATGCCGAGCTGGCCTGCCATCTTGACAATCTGACCGTCGACCTTATGCGTGCGGGGCACTCGCCCGCAGAGGCAGAGCGGCGCGCCCGCATAGCGCTGGGGCCCATGCTGATGCACAAGGAAGAAATGCGCGCGTCGCTGGGGCTGCGCTGGTGGGATGAGCTGTGGGGCGACCTGCGTTACGGGCTGCGCATCCTGCGCAAGAGCCCGGGGTTCACGGCAATTGCGGCCGGATCGCTGGCGCTGGCGATCGGGGCGAACACAGCCATCTTTTCGATTGCCAAGAGCCTGCTGTATGACGGGCTCGGAGTACCGCACGCGGAGCAATTGCGCCTGCTGAGTTGGCATGGAGATGGGAATCAGGCGGTGCACGGCATGTGGGGCGACTTTGACTCGGCGCCTGAAGGAGGGATGGTAGGCACCATCTTCTCTTACCCGGTTTACCTCCAGCTGCGTGCGCAGAACCGGTCGCTCCAGGATCTTTTCGCCTTTAAAGAGGACGGGATGAACGCGACGGTTGCCGGGCAGGCGCAACGAGTGCAGGCGGAGATGGTTTCAGGGAACTACTACGCCGAACTTGGTGTGCGGCCGCAGTTTGGCCGAGCGATCCAACCCTCCGATGAAACGGAGTATGGCGCGGGTACGGTAGCTGTGATCAGCGATGAGTTGTGGGAGCGAGCGTTTGGACGGTCGCCCTCGGTGCTGGGCCAGACGATCACCTTGAACCAGGCGGTAATGACGATTGTGGGCGTAAACCCGCGCGGGTTTACGGGGGCCAAAGGGGCGCAGGTTTCCCCAGAGGTCTTTGTGCCGATAACAATGCTTCCGGTGATCGATCCCAAGGGCGACAAGTCGCTGCTTGAAGATCCCGACACCTGGTGGGTGAATGTGATGGCTCGAGCCAGGCCCGGTGTGAACGACGCCGAGGCCCAGACTGTGCTCGCTTCGCAGCTTGAAGCGGATGTGCGCGCAACGATGAAGGTCAAGCAGGGCGAGACGATGCCCCACTTGGTTCTATCGGACGGAAGCCGCGGCTTGCACCTGATGGAGGGAGATTTCAAGAAGCCTGCTTCCGTGCTGATGGCTCTTACCGGCTTTGTGCTGCTGCTTGCCTGCGCCAACATTGCGAATCTGTTGTTGGCGCGCGGCGCACACCGGCAGCGGGAGATGAGTGTGCGTCTTGCACTCGGCGCTGGGCGCGGGCGGGTCCTGCGGCAGTTGCTGACAGAGAGCCTGCTGTTGGCGGGGATTGGGGGCATGGGGGGATTGCTGCTTGGATATGCCGGACGCAACCTTCTTCCCGCCCTGATGAGCAATGCCTGGGAGCGGAATGAGTTCAATGTCCGATTTGACTGGGGCATTTTTGCATTTGCAGCGGGCGTTACGCTGCTGACGGGTCTGCTGTTTGGGCTCGCGCCGGCGTGGCTGGCCGCGCGCGCGGAGGTGAGCAGCAGCCTGAAGGAAAGCGCGCAGACGGCGACGCGGCGACGCAGGGGAGTGGCGGGTAAGTTTCTGGTGGGGTTTCAGATTGCTTTGTCGACACTGCTGGTGGTGGGTGCAGGGCTGTTCCTGCGAACGCTATTTGCGCTCAATACGGTGGAGGTGGGGTTCCGCACCGATCACCTGATTCTGCTTGAGGTCCATCCGCCGAGTAAGCGCTACGCGGAAGGCAAGGATGTGGAATTGGATACGCGGCTTGAGGAAGGCTTTGCCGGTATCCCAGGCGTGGAGGCTGTTACGGCTGCGACGTTACCGTACATTGCCGAATCCACGGGGAACGACATCTTTCTTCCCGAAGGAGAAAAGCAGGAAGACCATAAGGACCAGGCCGAGTTCTTCAATATTGTAGGGAATAGTTTCTTTGGAACGATGGGGATTCCGATGTTTGCCGGTCGCCCGTTTGGCGCGGAGGATACGGCAACCTCGCAAAAAGTAATGGTGATCAACCAGAGCCTGGCGCGCAAGCGATTTCCGAATGAGAACCCGATCGGGAAGATGGTAAAGATCGGCTTTGGTGCGGACAACGTGGTGCGGATTGTGGGCATTTGCAGGGACACGCGCTACGCGAACCTGCGAGATGCAGCGCCGCCGCAGTTCTTTGCGCTCTATCGGCAGCAAAAGGAGGTCGGCGCCATTACGTTTCTTGTCAGGACGCAGCTCAAGCCGGCGGCGCTGATGTCGGCCTTCCGCGATGTTGTCCAGAAGCAGGACCGCGATCTGCCGATCATCAACATTCGCACGCAGCAGGAGCAGATTGACGCGACCACGCAGCAGGAGCGGATGTTTGCCGCGCTGACGACTGGGTTTGGCGTGTTGGCCCTGGCGCTGGCCTGCGTGGGCATCTACGGCATCATGGCGTATTCGGTGGCCAACCGGACGAACGAGATCGGGATTCGGTTGGCGCTGGGCGCACAACCGAGCCAGGTGCAGGGAATGATTCTGCGCGAAAGCGGCTGGCTGGCTGGCGCGGGCGTGGTTGTTGGAGTTGCGGCGGCTCTGGCCCTCGCACGACTGGTGAAGTCGATGCTCTATGGCGTCCAGCCGTGGGATCCGGTGACGCTGGCTGCGGGCGCGTTCCTGCTGTTGGCGGTGGCGCTGGCGGCAAGCTGGATTCCGGCGTGCCGCGCGGCAGGCGTGCAGCCGATGGACGCGTTGAGGCACGAGTAGAACAGGGTTCGGGGTCCAGGGTTCAGGGTTCAGAAAAGCAGTGAAACAGTGAATCAGTGAGGGAGCGAAACGGTGAATCAGCGAACAGCGGATAGGGAAAGTTGATTCCTGCCGCCAGGCGCTTGAACTTGCCGAACTCAAAGCTGTTCGCTCAGCGTTCGATGCCAATGGGCAGGATGGGCATGGCGCCCTGTGCGGTGGCTTCAGTGACGACGGCGTCAAGGTGGGCGAGGACTTCGTCGATGGTCATGGTGTAGATTTCGCGCTGGGAGTCGTAACCCTCTTCGATCAGCTGCTTCAGATGCCGGCCGGCGATCTGCGCGGCGAGCTGATCGGTGATCACCTTGCCGCTGCGCGCTTTCTGGGCCACCCAGGCCTCGTTGGGCAGCGCGATCCACATGGGGCGGCCGTTGACATTGAAGCGAACGTCCACGGCGTCGGCGTGGCGGGTGGCGATGGCCACGATGGTGCCCTTCCAGGTGCAATGCAGGTCTTCGCCGCTCCAGCGATCGGTGACGTGAAAGTCTTCGTACATGAATCCAGCCTATCGTTCCCGGCGCGGCAGGGCAAGGGATGGCATCCCGCGTCGAGTCGAGGTTTGATTTTCTACGCTTCCGGCGCGGACCCTTCGTTGACCAGCTTGTAGCCGCAGCGTATATTCGCCCCAGCCTTCACACAAGTTGGGGAATTCGATTCGATACGCACTTTCAACCATTCGGTGTGTAGAGAAAGGGTGCGACGTGAGAATTGCCATAGAAAACAAGAAAAACCTTCTAATTGCGATTGCTGCCTCGGCGCTGGCAATTTGCAACGGCTGCAATTCCTCAGGCGGTGGTGGAACTCCTCCCGGCGGAGGAACTCCACCACCCACCAGCACCTTGATCGAAGGTACGGCCGCTGCTGGTTGGCCCATTTCAGGCGCAGTCAACGCAAAAGATAGCAACGGCACTGCATTTGGGCCGGTGAATATTGGCACAAGCGGCGGCTACTCCGTCGACGTGACGAATGGAACACCGCCTTTTCTTCTGACTGCGAGCGGCACGATTGGGCTGAAGAGCATTGTTGTCCACTCGGTCGCATTCAGCGGTGATCTGAACGGCAATGTGAACATCACCCCGCTGACAGAGCTGGCAATGGTCAATGCGGGCGTACAACCCGCGACGCTCTTCTCCCAGTGCACGAGCGCCTCTACCTGCACAGCCCCGAGTCAAGCCAACCTGGCCGCCGCCCAAACCAGCGTACAAGCCGAGTTGGCTTCGGCGTTCACGGCATTTGGGGTCCCATCCACCGACTTCCGAACCACTCCCTTTAATACGGGCGCGGTCAGCGGCCAGTCCCCGATCGACGTCCTGTTGGATGCGCTCGGATTTGTTCCAAATTCTACATCAGGCAGTTTCAATATTGTCGCGAATATCCCAATGGGCACCATTGCACCCGGGGATGTGCTCGGCGTGCTGCCCCCGCCAACGTTTGGGCCCACCGGCGCGCCAACATCCGGCCCGGCTGTTGCAATCGCTCCCGCACTCACTCCATCCGTGGTCGCGGCTGCCACGAACAGCCCCAAGGCTGTTGTGGCTACCAGCGGCAGCGCACAGGTCACCCTGAGCTGGGCTCCCGTTTCGGGCGCTACCTCCTATGACATTTTTCAATCAAAATTGCCGAATGTCGGAGCTAACAACGGGACGGAGATATCCAACGTATCAAGCCCTTATAAGATCTCCGGCCTTGTAAACGGGACCACTTACTACTTTGTGGTTGTGGCGGTCGTTGGCGGCCAGAGTTACCCTTCGGCTGTCGTTCACGCGACGCCCAGCGTAGCGCTCCCCACGGTATCGATCAACCCGATCACGTTGACCATCCCTCTTCCAGCAAATACTCCCCAGACATTTGTCATTGCCAACACGGGCGGGAATGACACCAACATGAGCTATCTTGTGGCCGACAACGGCGCCCTTGGCGGATTCCTGAATGTCCAAAATGGGCTCGGAACGGTGCAGGGCGGAGGAAGCGTGCCGGTAACCGTCTCGGTACTTCCAGATTTCGCAGCCGAGACAGGCCCATTTACTCTAGCCGGAGCTACCCTCGGATTGAGTGTCTATACTCCGCAAGCATCGAACTTCGTTAAGACAGTTGTCACAGTCTATATAGTCAATGCATTTCCGCTCAATGTGAGCATCACCGGCGGCCCAGATAATCCGGTAACAAACGTTGTAGTGTGTGCCGAAGTTGGAGCGAACGAAACATGCCCCCCCAACCCGGGGCAGGGCCTTGATGGGGGCTTTGTCGTGGGCACAACAAACGTGCTTCAGGTTCCAGGGAATCTTGGCGATAGCTACACTGTGACGATTCCCGCCAGCCAAGACAGCGGGGGCGGCCTCGCAGGTGAAGCCTGCTCGGTCGCCTCCGGAGGGTCGGGCAACCTCGGCCCGTCAATGCCAACCGCTGTTATCTACTGCAACTAGGGATGTTTCCGGGGTCACACCCTCACGATAAAGCTCCCTTCTTCACTGGATCATCGGCGCTTTACGCATATGCCTCAGTGGTCGCTTATCGCCCTTGTTCCGATAGATGACTTCCTCACCCCAGCTCTTCTTGCTGGAGTCTTTTCATCTCGCTCATCTTCTGGTACGCACCGCGGTGGACTCTCGTCTGACCACCTTGATAAACTAACAGGGTTGCAGTGGCAGTCCCTTCATAACGTACCGACCCGCCTGCAAGCCCAACTCTAAGGACAAGAAAGCAGCCCCGTGGATACTCAAACCCGTCATGCCTTGAAAAAGGATAAATTTGCCCAGGCGACCGCTAGCAGTATGAGCTGGGTGAGCGGCCATCGCTCTGGTGTGCTGAAGTGGTCGATTGCGGCCGGAATCGTTCTACTGTTGGTGGTGGGTGGGCTAGTGGCCTGGACGCTCGAGAGCACGGCCGCCGACAAGGCGCTGGGCGCGGCGCTCGACACCTACGACGCACAGTTGGTTCCTCCTGGCGTTCCGGTCGAGGCCGGCACCTATGCTACGGCGGCGGACCGCTCCAAGGCGGCTCACAAGCAGTTTGCCGATGTGGCGAGCAAGTATGGCTACTTACCCGAGGGCGCGAAGGCCCACTACTTCGCCGGAATCACGGACGAGGAGCTGGGGCAGAATGCGCCGGCAGAGACAGAGCTGAAGACCGCAGCGGGCGCGTGGGACCACAATCTGGCGAGCCTGGCCAAGCTGGCGCTGGCCGGGCTCTATCACCATACGCAGCGCGATCAGCAGGCGATCGATATCTATAACGAGCTGGCTGCGAAGCCTTCGGCGACGGTTTCGGCCAATGTGGCGCAACTGGACCTGGCAGATCTGTACTTGGGCCAAGGCAAGCAGGACCAGGCGCGAGCGCTGTGGGCCAAGATCAAGGACGCCGACAAGGAAGGCGCGGCGGGACAGATCGCAGTGCAGAAGTTGGGCGGGGGCAAACAGTAAGGACTAGGGCTTACGGTCCAGGGTTCAGGGAAGACGAAAGACTCGCGGGGCCGGTAGGCTGCGCGAGTTTTTCTTTTCTTGGGCGGATTTGTTTGGGCTCGGGTGCGCTTTGGCGGCGCGGTGAGCGTCGTGGGGCGCGTCTGCGTCTTTAGCAGCATGAGCGCCGGTCAGGCAGTATTCTCAGGTTGGATGGAGTTGCCTTCGAGCGTGGTGGACGAAGAGGCCAGCAACAACGCGGCAGACGAGATAGTTGCGGCGCTGGTGACGACCTATGCCGGGACGCTCTACCGGGTGGCGTTTTCCGTGCTGCGTAACGCAGCGGACGCCGAGGACGCGGTCCAGGAGGCGTTCGTGCGCGTGCTTCGGCACCGGGACCGGCTCGATGAGGTTCGCGACCGCAGAGTCTGGCTGATCCGCATTGTGTGGAACGTCGTTCTCGACCGCAAGCGGCGGATGAAGACGCGCCCGGAGACCGACGACGTTGCGGAACTGGCGCGGGTGATTCCGTGGCAGGGGCTCTCGGCCGAAGAGTTGACCGCGGCCGCCGAGCATCATGCGCGCGTTCTCGGCTGTGTCGACCGCCTGCCGGAAAAAGAGCGGCAGGTGCTGGTCCTCTCGGCATTTGAAGAGCTGCCGAGCGTGGAGATCGCCGAGGTTCTGGGCATTACCGAATCAAGTGTCCGGTCGCGGCTCTTTCGGGCGCGAAATCTTTTGGCCGGGATGCTGGATCATGCGCGGAGCCTTCGGCCGAAGCCGAGCGCGGAAGGCGGGACGCTCAAGGATGAGCGCGAGAGTCGGGGCCCGGCGGATGTGAGCGATGAGTGAAGCTGCGAAAGGGCGTATGGAAAACGGCGCGGAGGTTAGGCATATGGATGAGCTGAGCGTGGACGAGACAATGCGGATGATTGCGCGGATTCCTGCGCCGGAAGGGCTGGAGGAGCGCGTGAAGGCGGGACTTCATCTGGCCGAAAAGCACGGACGTGTGCTCGCGTGGCCAACGGCGAAGCGCCCTAGGAGCGCGAGAGCATCAAGAAATTGGGTGCCAGCCGTTTGGATCCAGACTGGATGGGCGCGTGGTGCGGCCGCGGCGGCAATTGCGCTGGCCGTTGCCGGCGGCGGTTGGGGAATTTACTCTCGGGTCGCGCCTGCGCAATCGGCGAAGACCTTGGCACTTCCGCAAGCGCAGCCAAGCGGATCGTTTAGCGAGGCGGGAGCGATGCGTCGCCCGCCGACGCTGACGGGGCCGAAGGCGCCGGGACCCGCGATGCAGCAGATCCAGAAGAAGGACGCGAAGGCAGCGCCGGGAGCAATGGCTTCAGACGCGCCAAAGGTGCATGGGCAGGGAAGCCCTTCCGGAGTGCCAACATCCGCGAAATGAATCGTGTGAAAAGCGCCTAGGACGACGTCGACGACTGCGTGGTAAGCGCGCGAATCGCCATGCCGAGAATGGCCAGAACGATGGCGCCGAAGAAGGCCGGCAAGAATCCATTTACATGGAAACCACGCACGACGCTTGAGGCCAGCAGGATCATCAGGGCGTTGATGACAAGTAGAAAAATGCCAAGCGTGAGGATGCTCAGGGGGAAGGTGACGACCTTGAGCAGCAGGCCAACCGTCGCGTTCAGAAATCCGATGACGAGGGCCGCGATCATCGCCGGCCAAAACCCGACAACCACAAAGCCGGGCACGATGCGCGAGCAGATGAGCAGGGCAATTGCGTAAAGAACCCATTGGATGAGTAGGCTGAGCATTGTCCGTCCTTTTCTAGATGGGGTGTGGATCTGGACTGCACGGTTGGGCCGTTTGGCCCTGCCTCGTGGCCGGTTTGCCGCCGGGGAGCGCGCCAGTTCAGAGCGCCTGAGCGAGCAGGATACCGTTATAGCATGGATGCGGGATGTGCAACACAGGTGGTCCTCTTGCGCAGAATACTCATGGATGTACTTGTTCTGGCTGGGATTGTCCTCCCGTTGCCGGCCGGATCACTGGCCTCCCAGCAACCGGCCGCCGCGCCGCTGCCGGAGATTCGGCAACTGCTCGAGCAGGTCCGCGAGCATCAGCGCCAGCTCGACAAAGTGCGCGAGAACTACACCTATACATCGGCCCAAACCCTTCAGGACATCGATTCGAACGGGCAGGTCAAAAAGACCGAGACGAACGAGTACGAGGTCTTTTTTGTCAACAGCCATTCGGTGAACCGGATGGTGAAGAAGGACGGCAAACCGCTGGAAGAGCACGAACAGGCGAAAGAGACCGAGCGCGTGACGAAGGAGGCACAAAAGGCTGAGCAGACCTCGCCAGACCAGCAGATTGAGGGTCAGCCCGTAAGCATCACCAAGACGCTCGAACTGATGGACGTGCGTAATCCGCGGCGCGAAATGTACAAGGGGCGCCCAGCCATTGTTTTCGACTTTGTTGGGCGCAAGGATGCAAAGACGCACGGCACGATCGAGGACGCATCGAAGAAGCTGGAGGGCACGCTTTGGATTGACGAAGCCGACCGGCAGGTGGCGCACATGGATGTCCGGTTCATCGACAACTTTCACGTCGCTGGTGGACTGGTGGCGACGATCGACAAGGGGTCGAATTTCCATTTCGACCAGTCGCCGGTGAACGGGGAACTGTGGCTTCCGACCGGCGCCGAGGCAACCATGGCGGCCCGCGTGTTGCTGTTGAAGGGCGTACGGCAGCACTTCACCGAACGCGACTACGACTTCAAGCGCTTCCACGTGGAGACCCAGACACGGAAGGACGCAAAGGCGGTTGAGGGCGCGAAGCCGTGAAGGGGCGGCCAGGGTTCCAGACTCCCATCCATTTCGTCCACCGCAGTCCGCCCCGGCCAGCGATGGCGGACGAAATCGATGCGACTCCCGCGCCGACTTGGCGGTTCCGGTAAATTGAAACCATGTTCCTGCGGCGAATCTCGATCGAGCGGGTGGATGGGGCCGGGGTCACGCACCCGTGCCCCATCAAGTGGATCGACAACTTTGCCATGCGCAACTTCACCAACGACCCGGTCTTTGACGATACGTTGCCCCTGGCGGATGGGCTGCTCGAAGCGGGGAACCGAGTCCCTCTCGACCGGCTCCAGCCGGCGATGGAAGACTGGTTTCGGCGCAAGGGCTACCTGAAGCCCGGCGATCAGCTCAAGGTGGAGGAGCTCCCCTCGGCGGCCTGATCAGGCTGCCGCCGACTGTACAGCGCTGTTCCAGAGGGCGAGTTCGGCTTCGCGGCGCGCCTTCAGGCCGGAGCTCTCCTGACCTCCGGCCTGGTCCCAGCGCAGAAGCTGCTCGGCGGCATCGGCATAACGGCCGGCATTCAGCAGCTTGAGCAGCGTCGAGGAAGCCAGCCGGCCCGAGCCAAGGTTGAAGCAGAAATCCACCAGGGCATCGAACTGACCCTGGGTGAGGGGCGCCATCACCAGATGCCCGACCGCCTGCTCGGCATCGCGGACGTCTGACGCTAGAATCTCGGCCGCCTGGGCCTCATTGATCCCGTCGGGAAACGAGCCAGGGTGAATGAGCCGGTGGCCGTAACCGATGGTTGGGAAGCCGGCCACATCAAGGTAAGTCCGGCTGCGAAATCCCTCCTGCTGCTTGATCAATTGCAAACCTTCCACGCTCAGTTTCACTCGTTACTCCTTTCTAACAATCCCGATTACGACGCTAGCAAACCCCGCGAATTAATACGCAAAACTAACTCGAATTGAATCAGCCCCGCAGGGAAGCAGCCGGGAGGGACATTATTTGGGCCTCTGAAGCAAAAAAGTCATCTTTTTGCACCATTCTTGGTGCAAACTTAAGTAATTGAGATTGCAGGGCTTAGCCAAAATCTGTCTCAAAACAGGGCAGATTTGCCCAAATCGGCTTGCTTTTCCCGGCCTCGACCGGTCAAAAAGGGTTGGCGATTTAGTAAAATCATGGGATGGTGATACGAGGAAAAACTCGCAACATGAGCCTGAGAATTCCCGTCAGTGTAGGAGTGCTGGCCGGGATTTCTTCGATTGCTCTGGTCGCTGGGATCGTGAACTTTTCGACTCCGACCGTGCAGGCAGATGTGCGTCTTTCGAGACCACCAGCAACCCTTCCCCCGACGGCTCCGCTGGATATCCCAGCGCCGGTTGTTGTTCCCCAGTTGACGGCTGCAGAGCAGGCGAGGGTGAAGGCAGAAGAAGAACGCAGGGCCGACATTCTGCATGGCATCGCCAGCTGGTACGGTGGGGTCTTTAACGGCCGCCGAACCGCCAGCGGCGAGCAGTATGACATGTTTGGGATGACAGCCTGCCACGCCACCCTCCCCTTTGGTTCCATTGTTCGAGTGGTCAACACCAGAAACAAGCGCTCGGTGGTGGTTCGCATCACCGACCGAGGCGACCTGATCGACGAAAACCGGATCATTGACCTTTCTTACGCTGCAGCCGAAAGGCTGAAGATGACGCGGGCAGGCCTGGCGACCGTCGAGCTGCAGGTGATCTCCCTGGGGCACAGCGGGTACAAGAACGAGTAAGCCTCCGCGTGCGACCAAAACCAGTTACGGCCATTCCGCAAGCGGGATGGCCGTTTTGCTTTTTGGCCCGGGGGAATCTCCGCGGAACCTGAATTCAAGTGGGTAGGGCGGCTGGACAAAGGTGCGCATCCGCTGACGGGCTATCGTGCCCAGAAAAAAGCGCGAGGGTCTCCGCCTACAGCGAAGACCCTCTTCAACGACGTGCGCTGCCTGGTCTTTAGTTGTTCTTCGCCTTGAAAGCGTAAGTGAAGCCGAAGCCCACCATGAGCCCGCCGCCCCCGAGAAGGCCGGCGCCAATTATGTTCTTGGCCGCTGCGTCCCTGCTGACCGAGGCCGACAGGGCCCATGCTCCCAAAGCCGCAATCGGAATACCGATGATGCCCATCACCAGCATTCCCGGCCGCTGGATACCCTTGCTTGTGCTCTTCGGGGATTGCAGGCTCTGGCTTTGCTGGGCCGCGTCGTTCATCATCGCCCGCATATTCGGCGGCATCGTCACACTGGCCGTCTCCTGGTTGGCCCCACTCGCCGTCGGAGCCTCCGGCAGGGCGCTCGATTCAACCGTTGCGGCGTCGGAAGGACCGGAGGGAACGGCATTTTCTGCTGCCCTGCTGGGTGCGGTTGCCGAGGGCGTGCCGGCGCTGGTGTCGGCGACTTGCAGCGTTAAGGCCTGTGGAGTTGCGGCGGGCGCGTCCTGAGCAGGCATTTGACTTGCGGTAAAAAGCACGGCCAGGGCAAGCGTGCCCAGGCGCACGGGGTTGCTTCGGGACGCCAGGTTGCGGCGTGACCGAATTGCGGGCGAATCGAGATGCAGCTTCATAATTGAGGCCTCCTCTTTGGGGTAGATTGAAAGCCGGGAGCGGGGTTCCGACTCCCCCCGGGATCCCATTGCCCACGCTCCTATGCCGGCTTTCATCTCCTAGTTGCGCAATCCCCGAGAAAGAGAGCTCAACATTTTTCGAAATTCCTCAAATTTCCTGCCTCGACCCATCCATTGTTCATTCATGCTGCCTGTTCAGCCCGCGTTGACTTATGTCCCTGCTGAAAGCTATCTTCAATGCCAGCAACGATGCTCGGGGGCGCACGCGTGGCGCAATCGTCCGGCTCGGCAACTCAACTGCTTGTTCGCTGGAGGAGCGGGGATCAGGAGGCGCTGCAGGCCCTCATTCCCCTCGTCTATAAGGAACTGCGGCTCGCCGCCCACCGTTGCATGAAGGCGGAGCGGCCCGATCACACGCTGCAAAGCACGGAACTTGTTCACGAGGTTTTTCTTCGTCTCGCCGGTGACCGCGCGCCGCTCAGTGTCAGTCGCGCCCATTTTGTTGCTATCGCGGCAAAGCTGATGCGGCAGATTCTGGTTGACTATGCCCGCCGCCGTTCCGCCGCAAAACGTGGGCCTCAGTATAAGGTTGAATTGGACGAAAGCTTTTGTCTCCCCCAACATCGAGATGTAGATGTGGTTGAACTCGACCATGCGCTCACCAGGCTTTCCCGCCTGGATTCACAGCAGGAACGTATCGTTGAGATGCGGTTCTTCGGCGGTCTGACCGTTGAGGAAACCGCCGCGGCGCTCGAGATTTCACCGGCAACCGTCAAGCGCGACTGGAGCATGGCCAAAGCGTGGCTCACGCGCGAAGTGGGGAGAAGCCTAAGTGGAAAAGACCGGCCAGTGGGAGAAGATCAAGGAGCTGTTTGACGCAGCCCTGGAGAGGAACCCGGAGGAACGACCCGAATTCCTTCGTCAGGCCTGTGGCTCCGAGGTCTCGCTCCGCCAGGAAGTCGAATCGCTGCTCTCGGCCCACGCGCGATCCGACGATCTCTCTCGTCCATCGGTGCCTGTGACCACCGTCCAGGAACCCCAGCCTCTGGAATCCATCGGACCGTACCGCCTCATCCGTAAGATCGGCGAAGGCGGAATGGGCCAGGTGTGGCTCGCAGAGCAATCCGAGCCCATCCGCCGCCAGGTTGCGCTCAAGCTTATCCGTTCCGGAGCCTTCGACGAAGCGCTCCTGCGCCGCTTCCAGGCCGAGCGCCAGTCGTTGGCGCTCATGGACCACCCCGTCATCGCCAAGGTCTTCGACGCCGGTGCCACGCCTGCCGGGCAACCCTACTTCGTCATGGAGTACGTTCCGGGCGAGCCAATCACGAAATACTGCGATCGGAAAAAGCTGTCCATCCCCGAGCGCCTCGAACTATTGATCAAGGTCTGCGAAGGCGTCCAGCATGCCCACCAGAAGGCGATCATCCATCGCGACCTGAAGCCGGCTAACATACTCGTCGTCGAAGTCGACGGCAAACCCGTGCCGCGCCTGATCGACTTCGGCCTGGCAAAGGCCGCATCGGAGTCGCCCTTCGCGGGTGAATCCGTATTTACGGGCGTCTGGGGAATCGCAGGCACGCCCGGGTACATCGCCCCCGAGCAGGCCGCCGGCATCGACATCGACACGCGCACCGACGTCTACTCGCTCGGCGTCATCCTCTACGAAATCCTCACTGGATCGATTCCCTTCGATACCGAAAAGTGGCGGAAGCAGTCCCTCGAGGAGGTTCTGCGCCAACTTCGTGAGCAGGACCCGCCCCTCCCCAGCACGCGACTTGTGTCGGACAGGCAGCTTGCAACCTCAGCCGCTCTTTTGCGTTCAGCCGAGTCAAAGCAGCTCACCGGCCAGCTCCGAGGCGATCTCGATTCCATCACAATGAAGGCGCTCGAAAAGGACCGCGAACGCCGCTACGCAAGTCCATCCGAGCTCGCCGCAGACATCGAGCGCCATCTTCACCACGAGCCGGTCCTCGCCCGCCAGGCAAGCGTCGCCTACCGTGCGGGTAAATATATCCGCCGTCATCGCCTTGCCGTCGCTGTCGCGGGGGCTCTCGTCGTCCTGCTCGCCGCGTTTGCCGCGGTCGAAGCTGTCCAACTCCGCCGCATCACACGCGAACGCGACCGAGCCAACCGCATCACCGATTTCATGACCGGCATGTTCAAGGTCTCCGATCCCGGACAGGCCCGTGGTAATCAGGTCACCGCGCGTGAAATCCTCGACAAGGCCTCTTCGCAAATCGATACGGGTCTCGCCAGCGATCCTGAGCAGCAATCGCAAATGATGATGGTCATGGGATTGGTCTACGAAAATCTCGGCCTGTACGATCGCGCCGAGTCGCTCTACCGGAAGGCCGCAGACAGCCGGCTTCAGCGTCTGGGCAGCGAAAACGACGACACCCTCAAGTCACAGGCTTCGCTTGGCTGGATACTCTATCGCCGCGGCCGTCTGCACGATTCAGAAAGCCTTCTGCGGCGGGTCCTTGACGTTCGCACCAAGCGTTACGGGCCAAAGAACCCAGACACCATGGCCGCTATGGGTTACCTTGGCATCGTTCTCACCGATGAAGGCCACCCCGCCGACGGCGAATCGCTCGAGCGCCAGGTTTTCGACTTTCGCCGCCGCACCCTCGGCGAAACCAACCCCGACACTCTTGCCGCCATGAACCACCTGGCTCTTGCCCTCATGGGCGAGGGCAAATGGTCTGAAGCCGAATCGCTCGACCGCGAGCAGCGCGATCTCTTTCAACGCACCGAAGGCGGCGACGCGCCGCATACTCTCATGGCGGCTGAGAATCTCGGCATCGTCCTATACCGCGAAAAGCGATTCGCCGATGCTGAAGCGCTCGACCGCGAAACCCTCGCCACCAAACGCCGCGTTCTGGGGCCCGATCACCCCGAAACCATCCGGACGATGAATACCCTCACCGCGGTGCTCACCGACGAAGGCAAGCTCGAAGAGGCTCAGTCGATCGAAGAGCAGGTTGTTGACGCCCGGACCCGCCTGCTCGGACCCGACCATCCCCTCACTCTTTCGGCCATGAGCAACCTTGCAGAAATTCTCACCCGCCGCGGCCTCTATGCCCGTGCCGACCAACTCCTCACAGAGACACATGCTGCGCAAGTCCGCGTTCTCGGCCCCATCAGCCCCGCCACCGCGGTCGGCACTTATAACCTCGCCTGCCTCAAGCTCCGCGAGGGAAATCGTGACGAGGCACTCCGCCTTCTCCGTGACTCGGTCGACCACGGCCTGGCTGGCTGGGTCATCAAGGGTATGCCCGACGACCCCGATTTAAAGCTCCTTCAAGGCGATCCCCGCTTCACGGCGCTGCTCGCTTACGCGAACTCACGGCCGCCCGCACCGCTCACCAAATAGCCGACTCCCGCATGCCGCGCAGCGCCGGTCTGTGGTAGCTTGGTGCCACCAGATTCTTTTTGCAGTTTTGCCCCAGGGGTTGCCGATGTCTACTCTTTTCCTCAGGGCAGGCGCTTTGTTCCTTCTTGCGCTTGCGGCTCTGGCCCCCGCGCAGCAAGCGAACGCTCCCTCCGAACCGGCCGCAACGCGTGGCTTCGATCTAAAAAACACCGGTGGGCCCGCAGTCAAGAACGGCCATCTCTACGTGGTTGCGATCGGAATCGATCAATACCAGCACTGGATGCCACTGAAAACTGCCGTCAGCGACGCTACCGGATTCGCCGAGCTCCTGACAAAAAACTTCGGCTTCGTGGAAGTGGTCCCGCCGCTCACGGACAGAAACGCTACAAAGACGGCCATCGAATCGCTCATCGCAGAAACCCTGACGCGCCGCCTCCACCCCGAGGATTCGTTGATCATTTTCTTCGCGGGTCACGGCACCACGCAGTCCCTCCCGATCCGAAATGAGACGCGCTCCGTGGGGTACATTGTGCCGTGGGACGCGCGCGCGCCAGGAGGAGAGGAAGAGCACTGGTACGATTACGTGAAGATCGATGACTTGCTGCTCGACGTCAGCCAGCTCCCGCCCAATCACATCCTGGTGATCCTCGACAGTTGCTTCAGCGGCATAGCGCTGGGAGACAAGGTTTCAGCCTCCCGTGGCGACCTTGAAGTGCGGCAGGACAGTGCGGCGAAGGCAAGCCGGCAGGTGATCTCCAGTGCCGATCGCGACCAGCCGGCCGCCGACATTGGTCCGGTGCCGGGCCACTCGCTCTTTACCGGTCTGATGATGCAGGGGCTGAGCGGGCGCAAAGCGGACATGTTCCATCGGGGCTGGGTAAGCGCGGCTCAGCTTGGAGCCTATGTGAAGGACCAGATTGGCGAGGCCAATAATTCGCGGCAAGTGCCTCAGTTTGGAACATTCGAAGGAGACGAAGGGGGCGAGCTGATCATCACCATGGGCGAGGCGTCGGGTGCGAACTCTGCGCAGAAACCCGACCCGGCAGACTCGCTGAGCGACGACGAAAAGAGCGAGATTGATCGCATCCGCAAAGAAGAGCACTACTGGCGCGCCAACGACCCCCTCAAGAGATTCTCCCTCGCGCGTACGGCCGCGGTGAAGCTCTGCGACGGCGGCGACGCCTGGGGTTGCGAACAGGGCGCGCGCAGTTTCGCGTTGGGGCTGGGAGGCGGGTCCGATTTCGAGCGCGCAGTGAAGATGGCGCAGCAGGCCTGCCAGGCAAAACGCCCCGATGCGTGCGACCTGCTCGGCAGCTTGTACCAGCAGGGCGTCACCATCCAGCCCGATCTCGAAAGTGCGAGCCGTCTGTTTGACGACTCGTGCAACCAGGCCGATCTTCAGGGCTGCATCGGGCTCGGCCGGATGTACCTGCTCGGCCAGGGCGTCGCGCTCGATCCTGACAAGGCAAAGAGCCTTTTCGCCAAGGCGTGCGCGGGCGGCAACATGGAGGGCTGCAACGGTCTTGGCGTCGTCTACGCTTACGCCGAGGCTGCACCGCATAATTACCCTGAAGCGCTGAGTGAGTGGAAAAAGGCTTGTGAAGGCGGCTTTTCCAAGAGCTGCGAAAACCTGGCCAACTCTTACCTCTACGGGCAGGGCGTCGACAAGGACCCGGCGCAGGCATTCAAGTACTACCAGAAGGGCTGCACCGGCGGCGATATGGAGAGCTGCAGCGGCCTTGGCTTTATGGTTGAAAACGGCATGGGAACCGAGAAGGACCTACAGTCGGCTGCCAGGCTCTACAAACAGGCCTGCGACGGCGGGTCGACACTCGGCTGCAGCAACATGGGCGACGCGCATTTGGCGGGCACCGGCGTCCCTAAAGATAGCCTCAAGGCCGCCGGCTATTTTCGCATGGCCTGTGCCTCGAGCGACGGAGGGCCAAATGGCTGCAACAACCTCGGCATTCTGTATGAAGACGGGGACGGGGTTACCAAAGACCTGCATGAAGCATTGCGCCTTTATCGAAAGGCTTGCGATCAAGGTTTGGCCACCGGGTGTCACAATCTCGGCGTAATGTACGAATACGGACGCGGCACGGACAAGGATCCAGGAGAAGCAGTTCGCATCTATCGCCAGGCTTGCGGTAATGGCGATCTTGATTCGTGCGTCGATCTCGGCGACATGGAAGCCTCGGGCGATGGCACACCCAAAAATCCAACCGCTGCCGTGGCGCAATATCGCAAGGCATGTGACGCGCACGACCCGCATGGATGCATCCTCCTGGCTGCCATGACCCTCAACGGCGACGGCGTCCCCAAAGATCCGGCGCAGGCGGTCAGCCTCTATGAAAAAGTCTGCGATGGCGGCGAGATGGAAGCCTGCACCAATCTGGGCGGCATTTACTTTTCGGGGACGGGCGTCGAAAAGGACCAGACGAGGGCCATCGGACTTTACCGCAAGGCTTGCGACGGTAGCTACATGAACGGCTGTCTTGCCCTCAGCATTGCTTACTTGGAGGGTCAGGGTGTTCCCAGGGACGTAACCCAGTCGATCAAGCTTTCGCAGACGGCGTGCGACAACGATGAAATGGGGGGCTGCTCTGAGCTCGCGTTCATCTTTGCTACTGGGGATGGCGTTCCGAATGATCCGGTCAAGGCGGCCTTCTTCAGCCGCAAAGCCTGCGATGGCGGTGAACTCATCGGTTGCATCAACCTCGCGGTTGCTTACTTCCGGGGCCGCGGAGTTCCCAAAGACGAGGCCCAGGCCGCGGCTCTCGATCATAAGGCCTGCGACGGCGGAGAAATGAATGCGTGCACCAGCTTCGCCGCGCTCCAGTTCATGGCACGTCGCGGACTCGCAGCCGAAAAAGACGACGCCCAGTTGGCGACATCGAGCCGCAAGGCATGCGATGGCGGCGACATGGCCGCCTGCTCCACGCTCGCGCTCATGCTGCATAACGGATGGGGCGTGGCGCAGGATGACAAAGAAGCGACCGCACTGTTCCTCAATGCCTGCGGCGGCGGCGACCCGCAGGGATGCATGAACGTAGGCTTCTTGCTGATGGACGGCTTAGCTCCGCAGGGCAACTTGCACCCCTATGTCGACTACTTCGCCAAAGCCTGCGAAGGCGGCGTTCCCGCCACCTGCACCGCGCTCGGCATTGCCAACCAATACGGCATAAGTGTGCCGGTCAATGCCAGAAACGCATTCGACTTTTACCGCAAGGCCTGCGACGCAGGCGAGATGACCGGCTGCCACAATCTTTCGGCCCTCTACCAGAACGGCGAGGGCGTTCCCCGCGATCCCGACAAGGCGCTCACCCTGCTCACCAAAGCCTGCACCGGCGGCGACCCCGATTCCTGCGACGAGCTCAAAGCGGAGAATTGAGCTCGATACCATTCCTACTTTGACCGAGCGGGGCAATCCATGCAAGGCGATCAGATCAGGGAAGCCTTGAATGCGCATTGGCGTGCTTCCGCAGCCAGGGATTTCGACGCGGAGCACGAAATCTATGATGAAAATGCAATATGCGATTATCCTCCGTCAGGCGAGCGAATCCTGGGCAGGAGCAATCTGCAGGCCTTGCGGAGTCATCATCCCGGCAAGCCGTCAGGCTTCAACGTGCGGCGAATGCTCGGGAACGGCGATCTCTCGGTAACGGAATACCCGATCACTTAAGAGGGCCGGCCGGCCTGCACAGTGAGCATCATGGAATTCCGCAACGGTAAGGTGGTTCACGAAACGCAGTATTTCGCTGATCCTTTTGAGGCGCCAGGATGGCGAAGCCAATGGGTTCAGAAGATCACGCCGCACTAAGAGGAAGAGCGGTCTTCATACAGTGACCATCCGTTGCAAGGTGAGAACGGTGATGTCGTCGTCCTGGCCGAAGAGCTGCGCACGGCGGGCGATTTCTTCGGCAGGATGCTTGCAGATGGCGCGTGTGCGCTCGAAGCCGAACAGCTCGCCCGCAGCGTTGCGCGCCTCGACCACGCCATCGGTGAGCAAGATGAGCTGCGGGCCTGGGTCGAGCTGGAAGGTGGATTCGGCATAGGTTGTGTCGGCAGAGATTCCAAGCGGAAGCCCATTTTGGAGTGTCAGCTCTTTGCCATCGAAGTAAGGCGCGATGTGGCCGGCGTTGGCGATGGCGAGCGTGCCATCGGAATCGGCGCGGAGGGCGAGGCAGGTGGTGAAGCCACCATCTCTGCGGGCGAGCATGCGCTGATTCATGGCGGCGAGGATTTCGCCGGGGCTCTGGGTGTAGTGGGCCAGTGTGCGGACGGTGCCCACAAGCAGAGAGACGGTCATGGCAGCGGGCAGGCCTTTGCCGCTGACGTCGCCGATGATAGCGAGTACGCCGCCGCTGGGGGTGGCGATGATCTGGAAGAAGTCGCCGCCGACTTCACCGAAGGGCTTGTAGACGGATTGAATGTTGAAGCCCGGGATGACGGGAGTTTCTTCAGGGATGAGGACTTGCTGGACAGCGCGGCCAGCGGCGAGTTCAGCGGCGAGGCGCTCTTTCTCCCGGCGGTCGCGGATAAGGTCGCGAACAAAGATGGTCAGCGCCGTGGCTCCCAGCAAAGATTGCGTCAAGGAATTGATCGACCAGTGCCAGTTGCCGATGATGACGAGGCTGCCGATGCCCGTAAGCCGCTCAAAGCTGGTCAAAAGCGTCAAGCGCACGAAAAAATAGACCGAAAACGCGGCAGCCACCATCCTGTCGCGGGAATTGCCCCGGCGAAAGCCTTGGACGATCAGGATCCCGAGCGGCACCGCGGCGATACCAATGGACCAGTCGCCGAGAAAGACCGTGGAAGGGAACCACACGGCGAAGGCGGCGAATACATACAC
>CAWAMG010000004.1:0-2297640 GCA_963783065.1 uncultured Acidobacteriaceae bacterium
CATCGTACAGGTGAAGGTCGACGTCGAACGCCTCCGATTCCGGGGTTCCGGACGTGTCATCGGCCACTCGTCAATTACTACTTATGGACTACCCGACCACCCAGTCAACATTTGTCTGTGGCTTTCCCGATAGGGTTCGTCTCACCTGGACGAAAAACCGGCTTATCGGACAAGCGCCCCTGCGATCAACTTCTCAGCAAGGATTTATGAAAAACCGATTCGAAATCGATGGGAAACTGCCTTCGGTTTTGCTGTTTATGAACTTGGCCAAAGATCAGTATTGAAATGTCGGCCAGGGTCAACTCAAGCCAGTGCCCGGGAAAGAACGTTCCCGGCAAGGGCCTGCATCCAAAGAACAGGCGCCATACCGATGTTGTGGAGATGCGGTTCTATTAGGAGTTGAGAGGGGTGTTATCGGTGAGAAAATCACGGACACCATGCAGTGGTGAGGCGACGCCTCAAGCTATTCTCAGGCAACCCTAAGATGTGATCCCCGCCGCATCTCCGCTCCCGGCACCTGTTCATTACGCATCACAGCCGCTTTGATCGCGTCAGCGTCAGGCCGGATTTCCTGAACTGATGATTCCAGGGCCTTCGCGAGTTCATCCGGCAGAAGCGAAACGACTGTCTCCCAGACAACTCCATCAATTCGCGCGTCAATTCTGCAATATGACTTTGGCACCGCGGCTTCATCGGTAATCCGCACGGAATCCTGGCTGTTCTTCTGCGCGCGTAACGTGAACTGGTAGCCTTCGATCTTTTTGATGTCCCGGCTGAGCAGGTAATAGAGCACCATGTTCTTCGTTCGCTCGACCTTGCCGGCTGCGGCCCGTGCCCGGTCGTGAAGCCGCGCAGCCTCGCTCCGGCAATACTGCTCGCGGGCCTCCATCATGCGCAGAAAGCCGCCGATCCGGTCGACCTTCTCACCGTGCGCCTCGCAGAATTGCTGGAACCGGGCAACCAGGTCCTCCGAGGCCTGGCCTTCTGACTCAACCTGCCCTTCGATCTCTTCGAGCAGTCCGTCCAGTTCCATGTCGATATCAAACAGCGAGCTTGTTTCCGCAATCGATGCCATGTGCCTTACTCCTTCTGAACGTTCTGAAATCTTCGCAGCCTTTAGGGCGCAAGCTTCGAGCGCGAATCAGAACACGGTCTCAGCCTGGTGGCTGGGGATGCGGTAGGACCAGCCATAAGAGGATGAAGAGACACTTGTTCATGGGAGTATCTCCTGGGCACTGAAGGGCTTCAGGCACTTCCCATTGGCTGTGCTATAGAAGCGGGACGGAGCCGGCATCTGGCCAATTGGCCCATGCTGCGGTCGACGGTCCCTCGCGATGGACGAGGGGCATGATCGTCGAGAGGGAAACTGGGGTTTTGGAGGCGGAGATCAGCCGGAATTGCTGGCGATGAGGCAGTTGCAACAAAAGTCGGCTATTTGTAGAAGGCTTGTTCCAACTCATCCGCCAGACGATAGCGGCGGGCCTTGTTCGAGGCATTGGCGACGACCAGGAAGCCTTCTTCGGCCCAGCGCTGGCAGAGCGCCGCCGCGGCACGCTGCTTGATGCCGAAAAGGGACGCAATCTCGCGTGTGGTGATTTCGCGCGAGGTGGCAAAAAGCGGAATCGCCTTGCGTTGCTTTCCATCGAGATCGCGGAGCAAACTCGACTGATCGCTTCCGCCTTTTGCCGCTTCCTGCTGCGCCTTTGCCTGCACTTTTTCGAACGAAGCGGCCATCCCTTCAATAAAATAGGAGATCCACGGCGTCACATCCGCTTCGGCGCGGCCCAAGTAGTAGTTGTGCGAGGGGCCGACATCGAGCGCGCGATAATAGGCTCCGAGATCACGGGCGTAATACTCTTCCAGGGCATAGAGCCCCTTCAGCCCGTAGCCACCTATCTGCAAGATCAGCGTAGTCACCAGACGCGCCGTTCGGCCGTTGCCGTCGTAATAAGGATGGATGGTTGCAAACTGATAGTGAGCGAGCGCGGCCTTGAGCGGAACGGGCAGGTCATCCGTGGCAGACAACCAGACGATCAGTTCTCCCATCAGTCCGGGCACGTCCCGCGCCTCGGGCGGCAGATAGACGATGCCGCCGCTCCGGCTGTCCTGGATCACGTTTTGAGCATCGCGGTAGGGCGTAGGCTTCACCCGCGTCTTGCCGCCGCCCATCACCAGGGCATGGAGTCTTCGGATGGCGATTTCGCTCAGAGGACTTTTGGAGCTGGCCAGTTTCTCGACTTCGTCCAGCGCAGCGTAGTACTCCAGCACCTCGGCCTGCTCGCGCTCCCGGCCCGGAAAGTGCTGCCCTTGAGCGACAACCTGGACGACCTGAGCCTGGGTCAGTAGTTGCCCTCGATCGCTGTCGAGTAGTGCGTCGAGTAGAGTCGCGCCGTCTCGCGCAGGCTTGCCAGCACACTCGGCGTAATCGGCAAAGCGTCGATTGAGTGGCGGACGGCTTCGATCTGCATCAACCATTGAGCCACGGCTGGCGTGATCGCAAATCGGGGAGTGAAGCCCTTTCGATTCTGTTTCATCGTCTTACGATTCTCTGGCATGGCCGCTGATATGATGCCGCTCTCGTGCTGTTATTATGCTGATAAATTGCCGATATTGCAAGACTGCCTGAGCTGCACAAGCGAACTTGCGGCTTTGAGCGAGCTAGTCTCACGGTCGGCCGCTAAGCTGCGTGCATGGGAACAACACTGCCAAAGGGCGCGCGCCGCCCTCCGGTCGAAGCCCATAGGACGGGATAGGCGGGAGCCAAAGGCGGGAACGAGCCATAGAGATCTGTCAGGAAGACGAGCGTCTGCGGTTGAATCCCGTGCTCATCGAGCCATTCAAAGCAAGGGCCAAATTCGGTGCCTCCGCCCCCGACCGGGTTAAGGTGGACCGGCTGGCCGGCCTCGTATGTCTCCGCTTTCTGAACTTCAGAATCGAAGTAGAGAACATGGACACGTTGCGGCCGTGCCCCGCCCAGAATCGAACGCACCTCGGCCTCAAAGAGCGCGAGTTGCCGCACGCTCACAGAGCCCGAGCAGTCGACAGCGATCGCCACCTCACCCACACCTTCGCGGATGACTCCCGGCAAGTAGACGCCCGCCCAGATATGGCGGCGGTTAGGGCGCATCCAGCTATAGTCGGCCGCGATCATATCCGACCAGAGCCGCCGTAGCATCTCCCGCCAATCGACCGCAGCCTCTGCCGCCCCTTCCAAAGTTCTCTTGAGTCCGGCCGGAACCTTGCCCGCCTGCCGGGCAACCGTCGTAGCCTGGTTGACCGCCACATCCCACTCCCTCGTCTGTTCTTCGATGGTTGGGGTCTTCTCGTCCGGCTGTGGCGCGTCGAGCACCTGTCCGATTCCGCCTTCGGTAACGGGAGCGGAAGGCGAGTTTGAATCGCCGCCACCTGATGCTTCGTCTTCGATTCCTCTCCTCCATGCTCCTCGTCTCCATCTTCTTTGCCCGAGTCCCGCTCTGTTTCCGATTCCGATTCAAGGAGGTTGTAGATCTGCTCCGCGCTCATTCCACGAAAGCGATTGTCGATGAGCACACCATCGGGCAGCGAGAGTCCGGCGTCAACGAGCAAGGGATTGATGGCGAAGTCGCAAGCTACATTCCACCGTTTCGGATCGCGCCCGGAGCGGCGCACATGATGATGCAGGGCCGGGTGCATGACCTCGTGAGCCAAGGTTCCGGCCAGAGTCGCCGCAGTCAAGGTTTCAACAAAATCAGGGTTGTAGAAGAGCGACACTCCATCGGTGGCCATCGTTTGAACCGACCGGCACTCGCGCCCCTTCAGGCGGAACAAGAGCGAGCCGAAAAAGGGATGGTCCAAGATCAATGAAGTGCGTGCCTTCTGAATACGCAGTGAAGTTGGCGTCTCTTGTCTCATGCCGCCGCGGGCGCCTCCCATATACGCGGACATCCGGTTGAAAATGTCGTCGGCGCTCGGGCCTTGAGCGAATTCAGCCGCTTCGCGACTGCGCAACAGGCCATCCATTTCGGCGACGATGTTAGCAGCATCGGCAGCCGTCGTGACGCGCAGCAGGTCATGCTTCTTGAGGTCCTGAGCGGAGTAGTTGCACAGCCGCTCTTTGACTTGCTCCGCGAAGCGGTTGAGGTCCGTATCGCCATTGACGTTAAGCCGCGGCAAGATCTCCACCAGGTCCAGAACATTGGTGACCAAGGAACCGTGGAAGCGCGACTCTGGTTCGTTCAGCCGATCCACCATGTGGGCGACCACCTCGCGGAGGCGCTTCCAGAGGTCTTCAGTTCCGCGCATCAGCGATTCGCGGACGTTGGCATCAATTTCTCGCGAGACCCGCGCCTGCTCCTCGGCCGACATCTGGACGCGGAAGTCGGCGCCAGACGGGATGGGCAACACTTCGAGCTTGACGCCGAACTTCTTCCGCAGCTTCTCCGCGGACGGATAGTCTTCCTCGCGGAAGAGCCCGTTCAACTCCGGCCTCACCTGCTCGATGTACTGGGGATAGACGCCGAGAAAGCTTTCCACTCCCCGTTCGAAGCCGGCCTCGAATTCGCGCATCCGCGCCATGAGATCGAAGTAGAAGTTCGCCGGCAGAAGCCGGAACCCTTCATCGGACCACGGCAGAGTGATCTTGTAGAAATGCTGCCGGATCTGCCCGGCGAGCGTGCGCAGCTCATCCAGCTTGTCTGCGCCGCGCAGCAGTTGCTTGTTATATCGGCCAGCGCCCTGGTGTGCCCCATGTTGATTCGCGACATCGCGGCTAACCTTGCGGTCGTGTTTGACGGCCGTCCAGATGCTGATGTGGACGGCGGCGAGCATTGCCTTTTCTGTAATCATCGAATGACCTCCCGGTAATCCACTCCGAAGCGAACGAATTCCGGAGTGTGGGTTATGGCGGTATCCCGCGCCGCCGCATCGCGCATAGCCATCACGAGCATCTCGATCGGCATCCGGTCGAGATACGCGATTCCCCTCCCTACCGAGGTGTCGCTCAAGACCCTGCCCAGGGCGGTGGCAATGGCGATTTGCGCGGAAGGCTCCGTGGGAAGAGGGGCCGTCGTTGGGTTCAGAAGGATTTCGTCGATCGAAGGCAACTGGCGAAACAACCGAATGAAAGCGACAAGTTCCGAAGCCGCTGCCGGCCCCACCGTTCCATCAAGGAGCTGCGCCTCAAACTCGCTGGCCCCCGAGAGAAACTGCGCCTTTTGACGACGGGCGATGCCGCAAAGCACCTGTGAGGCCATCTCCCAGGAACGCGGAGTGGGCCATGCGTTGGCGTCCGACGTCACATCCGCCGTATGCAGAAGCTCTGGCTTGAAGCGGAGGAAGGCGATGATCTCAGGCCGGACCTGAGCCTTGACCGCCCACCTGCACCAGTCGTCGAGATCCGGTTCAAGGTCGAGATGAACGAATCTGTTGCGAAGCGGTCGCGGCATAGCGAAGTGAACGCCGCGCTCGGAGGCTGGATTTCCCGCGGCGATGACAACCCAGCCATCGGGCAGCACATACTCGCCGAGCTTCCTGTCCAGCACCAACTGATAGCAGCCCGCCTGGGTCATCTGCGGCGCGGAAGTAAGTTCGTCGAGAAAGAGGATGCCGTTGCCGCTGGTGGGAAGAAACTTGGGCGGGACCCATTCGGTCTGATCTTCGGCGATCCGCGGCAGACCTCTGAGATCGACCGGGTCAAGCTGCACGGCCCGCACATCGAGAAAGTCGTAGTCGAGATCGTTGGCGACCTGGGAGACGATCTGCGATTTCCCAACTCCGCATGCACCCCAGATGTGCAGGGGCACACGTTCGCCGATCAACGCATGAAGCGCCTCATAGAGTTTTGATGGTTTCATGGAGTTTCCTCGATTGGTTGGAAATGCGCGGGAAAGAATTTCTGCTCGAGTGCAATCGCGGGCTGGAATTTGGTGAGCTTCTGGATCGGGCGATCCGCCCGGAACGCGCGACTTCAACTCCAGATGGACTGGATGATCG
Source organism: uncultured Acidobacteriaceae bacterium (assembly GCA_963783065.1). Classification (GTDB taxonomy): domain Bacteria; phylum Acidobacteriota; class Terriglobia; order Terriglobales; family Acidobacteriaceae; genus Telmatobacter. The sequence continues at coordinate 5,971 of CAWAMG010000004.1, forward strand.
CCTCGGGTGTCAAGCGAAGATCATGTGCATGAAGATCGGCGTACACTGGCCGACTCAGTACGAATCGGCCGGTAAGTATTGATTCCTGGGTTTGCCCACAACGGAACACCGGAGAGTCCGAAAGTGGCGAGTCTCATGCAGCTAGCACTACTTCCCCTAAACTGCGAACTTGACAGCCATTTCCGTTAGTGATAGCTTACTGTAAGTGTTGACTTACGACGAACAAGCTTCGATGCCTTGGGAGACCCTACCCGGCGGGCGGTGCTTAAGCGCTTGCGCGGCGGCGGACGATCCGTAGGCGAGATAGCCGAAGGAATGGAAGTGAGTCGCCCCGCAGTCTCCCAACACCTGAAGATCCTCATGACCGCGCGGCTGGTGACTGTTCATGCGGCGGGCACACGACGCGTTTACGCGGTAGACGCTCGCGGAATCGAGGCATTGCGGGATTGGCTCGACGGATTCTGGAACCAGACCCTCAAGGCTTTCAAAGAGGCGGCCGAACGAGAAGCGGCCAAAGAGACGAGAACAAGAAAAAACCAATGAAGATTCAGCAGGGACATCTTTGGCCGCTATTCTGTCGCAGACATTTCTAGCTTGTCATCACTCAACGGGTTTCGATGTACGAGGAGAATGCGAACATGAGGAATCGATCACTGAATTGCATACTGATCGCGGTGGTGGCGCTAACCAGCGTCGCGGCGAGCTCGGCCCAGGAACTGACGCAGGCAGAGAAGGAACACGCACTCCAATATCTCGAGTCCACCAAGAAGGATGTGTTGGACGCAACCAAAGGCCTTTCCGAGGCGCAATGGAACTTCAAGCCGGGCCAAATCGATGGTCCGTGGCGCAGGTGATGGAACACATTGCCGCAGCAGAGGACTTCATTCGTGTCGATTTTGTGCAGAAGAAGGTCTTGACTTTGCCGGCCGGAGATCCGGGGCGCGACGTGAAGAAAATGGATGCTGCGGTGGAAGCGATGATTCCCGACCGCTCCCACAAAGCGCAGGCGCCTGAGCCGCTTGTGCCCAACAACCGGTTTGGTTCCCCGGAGGGATCGCTCAAGCACTTCCTCGAGAGCCGCGAGATCACCGGCAGTTTCTTCGCGCAACTCCAGGATTGCGCGATCACGTAATGGACGGGCCGGTTGGCAATATGGACGGCTATCAATTTATCCTCTTCATCGCCGCGCACTCCGAACGGCATGTCAAGCAGATCAAGGAAGTCGAAGCAGATCCCAGTTTCCCCAAAAACTAGCGAATCACGAAACGACGCAAGACGTGGCGATCGATATTCATTTTCGGCTCGGAATGGAGAGCGCATGACGATAGAGGGTGCAGGCTCAGTCGGATTCGACCCGAACAGCGTGCGGAAGGTTGTTGACGTTCAGGCGCCGCAGGCGGTGGCGTGGCGCGTGTTCACCGAAAAGATGGGCGCGTGGTGGCCTTTGGCATACTACAAAATCGGCAAGGCCAACGCCGTGGACGCGATAATTGAGCCGCAAGTCGGGGGTCGCTGGTTCGAGCGCGGCGACGATGGAAGCACCTGTCAGTGGGGTAGCGTACTCGTGTGGAAACCCAACTCGCGCCTGGTCCTCTCGTGGGATATCAATGCAGACTGGCAGTATGACCCCAACCTCAAAACTGAAATTGAGATCCGATTCAACCCCGACGGCGCCGACCATACACGCGTGGAACTGGAACATCGTCATCTTGATCGATATGGAGCGCGTCGCGACGAGATGCGTCGAATCTACGACACCGAAGGCGATTGGGGTAAGCTCCTCGAAATGTTCGCTCGCGTCGCTGCTGAAGCGTAGGAGAGAAGAACATGTCGGACATCAGCAAGGCGCGAAAAGCGCTGACGAGTCGAATCCTCGAAGGAGACGGCAGCGCGTCGTCCTCCGAGCGTAGGGCCGCATTCAAAAACAGTGGCCTCGCCGAACCAGCGGGCACGCTTGTCGACAAGGTTGCGAAGCATGCCTATTTGGTCACCGACGAGGACATCGCCGCTGCGAGGGAATCGGGGCTCAGCGAGGACCAGGTATTTGAGATCGTGGTGTGCGCCGCAATTGGCAAGGCCACCCGCCAGTACGATGCGGCACTCGCGGCCCTTGAGGCTGCGACCAGGCAGGAGTGAGCATGCGACTTCGAATCCTCGATAGCGGCCACGGTTTCGGTACGAAGGCACTCTTCGCGCTCATTCGCACGGTCTCGCGCCAGCCGGTGCTCGATGTCATCAAGCTGGTCAAGTACCGGGCTGACTTCTACGGCCGGCCGATGGGGGCAGTCACGCAGGCAGCGATCCGAAGACGGTGCAGGGGATGTTGCGGCATAGCGATATCCGCACGACCATGAACCTCTACACGCAGGATGACCGTGACGAAAAGCAGGCAGCACAAGGCGCATTCCTAAGCGCGGTAGGACTTAGAAGTCGCCTAGTGCAGTGAATTGTGGATCGGATTGTGGATTGTCACTATAGGTCCATACGTTCCATAAGTCTTTTGGAATGTATGGCGGGGACGACGGGGCTCGAACCCGCGACCTCTGCCGTGACAGGGCAGCGCTCTAACCAACTGAGCTACGTCCCCAATAGATGGGTTTGTCACTCGCGCTTCTAACCACGAGAACCCCTTACCGCAAGCCTCTCCGGTGAACGCGACATTTCTGAGTGTAACAGAAACCTCTTACCCTTAAGGCGATCAGCCGATCGTTTTCAACACCGAGCCGACGTCGGAATCGCCTTCCATACACGACGCCCGCAACCTGCACCAGAGACTCGCCTCGCCTACGCCGTCCAGGCAGCTCGGTTGGCGCGGCTTGCCGAGGAATACCCCATATCCGCTGAGATCCCGCGCACACACTGCAGCAGTTGGTTGGCGATCGAAGGCAGCTTTTGCGCGGTCACGCGAAACGACGGGCCGGAGACGCTGACCGCCGCTACCGGCAGCCTTTGCGCGTCCAGCACGGGCACAGCGATGCAGCGCAGCCCCTCCTCGAATTCCTCATCGTCCACCGCATAGCCCCGGCGCCTGGTCTTTTCCATCTCCGTGCGCAAGGCCTCGGCAGTAGCAAGGGTCCGGTGTGTGAAACGCTCGAAGCGCGTCTTCTTGATCACCTCATTCGCCCGATCCTCGGGAAGAAACGCAAGCATCGCCTTCCCTACCGAAGTGCAGTGCACCGGGTTGCTCGCTCCGACGCGCGTAATCATCCGCACCGAGCGCGCCGGTTCAATCTTGTCGATGTAAATGACTCGCCCAGCTTCGAGGACGCACAGATGCGCCGTCTCCTCCGTCTCCGCCACAAGCCGCCGCAGATGCGGCTGCGCGCGGTCGCGAAGGTCGTACTGCTCGATCGCCCGGTTGCCAAAGTCAAACAGCCGCAACCCCAGCCGAAACTTGCCGCTCCCCGTGCGCTCCACCATGCGATGCCGCTCGAGCACCATCAGAAACCGGTGGGCGGTGCTCTTGTGCAGTTGGAGCGAGGCCGCCACCTGCGCCAATCCGAGCGGCGTCTCGCTTTCTCCCAGCAAATCCAGCACCGCAAATGCCCGATCCAGTGCCTGGACCTTGTATGTGCCTTGCACCGCAGCATCTCGCATTGTGAACCCCCTTGCCGCAAAATGAACTCTTATCATTTTGGGACAATTCGGGACCGCGTGTCAATTGGCGGGACGGAGTTTCTTTGAATGAAATTGGCATCCGAGCCCGACGAATTTCGTCGCGGAATCTAAAGTGTGAGAGGTTTGCTCCGAGGGGAGTAAAATTGCCTCGATCAAATTCCACCGAGGTGATCGATGCGCAAAGCGATACTCCAAACCCTTGCGCTTGCACTTCTTTTCTTCGGCCACGCGCAGCTCCTCGTATCCTTGGCCCCAGCCACATTGCAGAACGGGACAGATGCAATCGTGCCTTACGTTCCGCCCGACCCGTCCAAAGGCAACGAACTGAAACCGTGCCCCTTGATCGATGCGGACCACCCGGACCGGGCAGGAATCTACAAGATCGGCAAGGAAGTGTCGGCTCCTATGCCAAAGAACAAAATCGACGCCAGGATGACGAGAGAGGCTCGAGCCTATGCAGATGAGCACGGGGGGACTTTCTCGGGCTCCAGCCTGATTGGCCTTGTAGTCGACCAACAAGGGAATCCGCAGGAGATCTGCCTGAAAAGGGTAGCCGGGTTCGGCTTGGATGAAGAAGCCGCGCGGGCCGTGAGCCAATACCGTTTCAGCCCTGCCAAAATGCACAAGTCCCCGGTTGCGGTTCGCCTCGTTGTGGAAGTCAAATTCGAGAGCTACTAGGGTCTTGGACCCATCCCCTACCCCTCCACCGTGTCGCCCTCGCCCGGCGCAAGAAACAGATTCGCCTCAAGCCCATGCTGCCGCGTGTAGAGGTCGTGGTACCTTCCGTTTAGCGCGTAGAGCTCCGCGTGATCGCCCCGCTCCACAATCAGCCCCTGCTCCACCACCAATATCTGGTCTGCCCGGCGAATCGTCGAAAGTCTGTGCGCAATCACAAACGTCGTCCGCCCTTCCATCAGCTTGGCCAATCCAGCCTGGATCATCGCTTCCGACTCCGAGTCGAGCGAACTGGTCGCCTCGTCCAGAATCAGAATCCGCGGCTCTGCCAACAGCGCCCGCGCAATCGAAAGGCGCTGCCGCTGCCCGCCCGACAACTTAACGCCGCGCTCGCCCACAATCGTCTCGTATTTGTCGGCAAAGCGCTCGGCAAACTCATCCACGCGCGCCGTCCTGCATGCCGAAAGAAACTGCTCCTCCGTCGCATCGGGCCGCGAAAACAGAATGTTCTCGCGAATCGACCCGTCGAACAAGAATGAGTCCTGTAGAACCACGCCCAGTTGCGAGCGGTAGGTGTTCAGGTTCACATGCGCGAGGTCGATGTCGTCCACCAGCACGCGCCCGCTTGTCGGCGTGTGAAAGGCGCAGATCAGGCTGATGATCGTCGACTTGCCCGAGCCCGATGAGCCCACCAGCGCAGTCACCGTCCCTGGCCGCGACTCAAAATTAATGCCATGCAGCACCGGCTTGTCCGCCTCGTAAGAAAACTCCACATCCTCAAATCGAACCGTCCCTTGAATCGGCGGCATCGCGATCGTGCGTCCCGGCGTCTTGTTTTCTTCGATCTCCGCCATGATCTCGTTCGTGCGGTCCAGCCCCGCAAAGGCCTCCGTCAACTGCGTGCCTATGTTCACAATCTGGATCACCGGCGCGATCATGAAAACCAGAAACATGTTGTATTGAAAGTAGGTGCCGACAGTCCACGTGCCGCGCAGCACCGCGTGCCCGCCAAACCACATGACCAGCGCTGAAACCAGGCCGGCCATCATCGTAGAAGCGGCCCCCAGTGTGCTGGTCATGGTCAGCGACTTCATCACGTTGTCCAGCAGCCGCTGCACGCCTTCTGCAAATACGCTGTGCTCGCGCTCCTCGGCGTGGTATCCCTTCACCACGCGCACTCCGCCCAGAGACTCCGTCAACCGCCCCGTCACCTCGGCGTTGATCTTTCCGCGCTCCCGAAAGATCGGTCGAATCGTCTTGAAGCCGTATTGCAAAATCACAACAAACACAGCCAGAACCGAGAAGACTGTGAGCGTCACCTGCACGCTGCTGCGCATCATGAAGACGAAAGCGAGCACCGCTGTCAGCAATCCACCGGTGAAGTCCACCAGTCCCGTGCCCACCAGGTTGCGCACTCCTTCCACATCCGTCATGATGCGCGCGACCAGCGTGCCGGTGCGGTTTTCATCGTAATAAGAAACCGACAGCAGCCCGACGTGCCGTTGCACCTTGCTGCGCAACTCGGCAATCAGGCGCTGGCCGGCTTTTGATAGTAGCTGTGTTAACGCAAACGACGTGATGGCCTGCGTAAGCATCGCGCCAAAGACCAGTGCGATCATCTTGGGCAATAGTGCCGGATTCCCCGAGGTCGACAGCACTTTATCCATCAGCGGCTTTGCCGTGAAGGGTATCACCAGCCCCGACACGCGGTTCACCACCATCAGGCAAAACCCCGCCAGAATCAGCCCCTTGCGCGGCGCCATCAGCGCCCACACCTCCGGGCCAACCTTCTTCAGATCTACTTTTTTCTTGGGCACGTCCGCGGCCGCGGCCCGTCCCGCTCGGCCGCCGCCCGAGCGCTCCGCCTTCATGCCCATGCCCATCCCGCCGCGCATCGTTCCCATTGGCTAGGCCTGCCTTGCGCGGCGCACCGCGATAAACGACCTTACGCACATGGCCACATAAACTCCCATCAGCACAGCCATTCCAACCTGCGAGCCCAGCGCAATCTTGCTCGGGATATGCCCGGCCGCAGTCGCCGCATGATAGCGGAGAATCGCCGCAAATCGCTCCCCCCAGAAATCCCAGCAGTCCGATCGTCACGTTGATGTGCATCAACGTCATGCGCCCCTTCTCGCTCTTCGCGCGCAGCGCCAGAAATCCAAACAGCCCGAGCGCCAGCCCAAACCACACCGGAATCAACGCCGTCTTGTGCAGGCTTCCAGTCGCCAGGTAGCCGGCCTCACCCAGCACCACCATCAAAAACGCAAAAACCAGGGTCATCCTTGCCATGCCACACTCCTCCTCTTCACCGTCATCAAGGGTAACAGTCGTCAGATGCTCCAGCACACACAGTCGATGCAGCGTAGTTACGCGCTGCTGCCGGATGCCCCATCCATTTAGCGTTCTTTTCGAAAAGGGAATTTCCGGTTTGCCGGTAATTCGTCCGAAATCCCGGCCTAGTGTGCTTTCACCGAAGTGCCTATTCAGACAATCGGCGGGAGGGAGCAGTCGCTCAACGAAAACATCCGTATGGGTCTCTGATTCCAAACTAGAAAGAGTATCCTGCCTGCATGTTCAAAAACATGCCAGGTGTTTCGCCTTCCGGCCCGCTCAGCCGGGATTCATGGTGGACACCGCTCCTGGCTTGGCCGTTGGCCGTTGCGGCGGCGATTCGCCTGACGCTAATGATGGTCGCGCATGCCCGCAACGGAAGCAATCCATTCAGCGTGATCGATACTTCCGGTTACCTCTTATCGGGACGCTACTTGCTGTTCCATGGCAGCTTTGTGGCGCAGGATGGGCAACCTTACTTATCGCGCACGCCGGGATATCCGCTCTTTCTAGCCCTTATCAGCCTGCCCGGCCCGGAGTTCGCTGTCCTGGTGCAGGTTATTTTGTCGGCGCTGACTGTGGTGCTTGTGTGGCGTTTGGCGCGCGGAATCTTTGAAGATGACCGCATCGCGCTGCTTTCGGCTTGGATTTTCGCAATCGAACCTATCTCGATCTTCAACAGCATCCTACTGATGTCGGAGACTTTGTTTCTTGTGCTTTTTCTGCTCAGCCTGGAGCGGTTGGTACAGTTTTTGCGCGGCCACCGCTTGCTGGTTCTGGCGGAGGCCGGGATTTTCCTCGCAGCGGCGACCTTTGTGCGTCCAGTCACCTACTATCTGCCGATTCCGCTTGCTCTGAGCCTTTCCCTTGTGCTGCCGGGCGTTCCTGCACTTCGCTGGAAAGCGCCAGCCGTTCTGCTGCTGACTGTGTTGCCGTGGTTGGCCGCGTGGCAGATACGCAACTGGGTGGAGACCGGATTCAGTTCCTTTACGTCTGTTGGAGTTGAGAATCTCTACTTCTGGGAGACGGCCGACCTGATTGCCCGTACAGAAAAAAGGCCAATATTTCAAGTTATGCGAGAGTTGGGCGGAGGAGGGAGCAACTACGTTGCGGCCCATCCTGAACAAGTTGGATGGAGTCAGGCGCAGCGCCTGGACTTCATGAAATCAGAGACCGATAAGGTCGTGCGCCAACATTTCGGGTTATTTCTGCTGTCGCGAATCCAAGGTTCAACGCGTGTGGCATTCTCCCCTGCCGCGAGTGACCTGATAAGCCAAATGACTTTGGCAGATCCCACAGAGGTGGAGAGAATGCGGGCTGAACTTCACGCCCAAGGCCCACTCTACGCAGCTATAAAATTTGCCGTTGCACGTCCATTTGTGGGAGCGTTGATGGCTGGTTTGGAGATATTGCTGCTGGGGACATATTTCTTTGCGGTAAAGGGAGTGCTGCGCAGGGGAGTGCCCGGCGCGTGTCTATGGCTTCTATTCGGGGTGTGGCTTTACTTCATGGCTATCTCGGGAGGAGCGCTGGGGGGCGGACGTTACCGGCTGCCGGTGATGCCGATTATTTGTATTTTTGCCGCTGCAGGAATCCGAATCGGGGGTAGCCCTCATACGGCCTTGCACGACGACATAAGCCGTATCGGGAATGGCTGATGCTTCGTATTCAAGATCGGTTCAGTCGATGCCAATTCTAATCATTTGTTGAACCGAGACGATAGCAGGAAGAGCGTGGGATGCGGCCACCTCTGGGTTCCGCCTGGATCGTCGGCAATCCAGAAATTACATCTCCGTCAGCTTCAAATGTGTGGAATTCAAAACTACCATTCTCAGGCCGTATCCCCCATCATTTCCCGCCCACCGCCTGCCTAACATCCCCCAGCACCTGTTCCACCGTCCACTCATTCCCTGGGTAAAACTTCACAACCTTTCCATCGGGCCCAATCAGCGTGGTCGAAAGCGTATGCGTAATCGTCCCGTCCGTCTCATTCGTCAGTCCCACGTCAAAGTACTTCGCCATCTCGCCCAGCACAGCTTTGTCGGGCACCGCGAAATCCCAGTGCGCAAATGCCGTCTTCGCGTCGCTGCCGATGTAAGTCGCCCCATAAGCGCGCAACCGCTCCGGCGTGTCGTTCTCCGGGTCAAAGCTCACACAAATCAGATGCGTCTTCGCCAGCACCGCCGGTGTCGCCGCGAGTTGCTTCTCGATTTCCGCAAAGTTCCGCGTCACCCGCGGGCAAAAATTCGGCAGCGGGCAGCGCGTATAAATAAACGTCACCAGCAGCGCCTGGCCCTTGAACTGCCCCAGCCTGATCGCCCGCCCATCCTGATTGCGAAGCTTGAAATCCGGCACCCCATCGCCCGCAGCAGGCACATGATATTGCACCGTCGGCCTGTAATCGGGCTTTGACTGCGCCACCACCACGATGTGGTCGAGAATTACGTCCGCGTTCGGATCCTGCGACACCAGCACGTCGGCGGTGATTACGTCGCCCGGATGCAGTTCGCTCGCAATGCTCGCGTCCTTCAGTTTGTACGGCATCGTCATCGCTTCCATGAAGCCGGGAATCGCCTCATGGTCCACCGTAACCTCGCCCTTGGCGCTGTCGGTCCGCACCACTTTGCCGCGTAGTTTGTATACCTTGTACGATGAATTCGTGCTCGATTGAGTCTCGGCGTTTGGACGGCCGTGACACCCAGCCACCATCAAAAGCGCCAGCAACAAGAAGGCAAAAGGTCGTCGAATCACCCATCAGTTTACTACCGCCGGCTTTGGCAATCTCTCACCTGTGAGGGCCCGGCAGCGAGGTTTCAGCGATGAGAGCCAGTGAATTCGAATATCGCCACCCGACCCTCTCGCATCAACTGGTTGTCGCAGCCGCTTTGCTCACCTATCTCTTCGACCCCGTTGACATCGTGTGGCGCTTCGTCAAAGACAGTGCTTCTTCGCGAACTCTCGAGCGGGCTCTCTTCATCCTGGCCACAATCGCCATCGCCACTGGCGCTGCGATCCTTACTCGTGCGGGCGCCTCCGCCAGGCCCGTCAGCAGCCTGCCCGTTGAATCGCATCGCTCGCTATTTCTCGGCGATCTACTCTATGCCCTCGGATTAGCCACTCTTTTCCCTCTTTCTGGGTTCTTCATTCTCCTCGGCGGCGAAACCCTTCGCGTCTATCGGCTCCACCAGTACGCGCTCAGTTCACCGCTGAGCATCGACCGGCAGCCGGTGCCCGCACCTATGCCAAAACCGTCTGGTCTTGAAAACAACCCCGGCCCCAGTTGGGCGAGTGCCTTTCGGAAAGAAGCAGCCAAATGGGGAATTTTTCTTTCAATGATTGCTTTTGTAATTACCCTGACAGACAGACTTGCTGAATACCTCTTCGCCGCCAGTTTTCTCATCGGAACGCTTCTGAATGCACCCGTCTTCCGTCCTTCGTCCCCCGTCAAGGAGCCCCGTTGAATCGTTCGCATCGCTGAAGTCGTCGCGGCCCTAGGACTTCACCCGCCGGCAAGCGTATAACGCAGGAATGGGATCGCAACAGGAGATCGACGCGTGGCTCGCCAACGGCGGCCTCGTCGTCGCCGCCAGTGAGCGTGCCGCCCGAGCCCTCACGTCCGCCTTCCATCGCAACCGACAGCGCGAAGGGCTCACCGCGTGGCCCGCTCCCAAAATCCTCGATTGGCAACGCTTCGTCCAATCCGCCTGGTTCGAACACTCCCCCCAGCACCCCTTTGCCTCACGCCTCGTCCTCAACCCAGTTCAGGAACAGTCGCTCTGGGCCACAATTGCTCGTGAAAGCGGCGCTTCCTCCGCAACCCTTCTTCCCGGCCCACTCCACAGGCTAGCCGCATTGGCCATTGAGGCCCACGGTCTGCTCTGCGCCTACGCGCCAACGCTGCTCCGCACCGCGTCCCGCGCCGGCTGGCAAAACGACCCCGAGGCCTTCAGCCGCTGGCTTGCTTCGTTTGATGAAACCTGCCGCACAAGCAATCTGCTTTCGCCCGCGCGCCTCCCCGTTGATCTCATCCCCATCCTCGAGAACGCGCCTGCCAGTCATCCCCCCCTGCTTCTTGCCGGCTTCGATCGCATCACACCCGCACAACGCGCCCTCTTCGCCGCCTGGGGCGAGCACCGCGAACTCACTCCAGCCGACTCCTCCGCAACCATTCATTTCCATCGCGCCGTCCACGAGCAGGCCGAATTCGAAGCCTGCGCTCTGTGGGCCGCGCAGCACCTCGCCGCCAACCCCGCCGCACAGATCCTCATCCTCACGCAGGACGCATCAACCCGCCGTGGCGAGCTTGAGCGCGCCTTCTTTCGCCATCTGCCCGCGCCTGCTTCCGCGCCGCTCATTGAGTTCTCGCTCGGCGTTCCGCTCAGCCACATTCCCTTGCCCCGCGCCGCCCTTTTTCTGCTCCGGTGGCTGGCCGAACAGCCTGCCGACCCGCTTGCCGAAAATGAACTCGACTGGCTCATCGCCTCTGGCCACGCCTGCGCCACCGGCCAGGAATCCGCGGCCCTCCAAGCCCACATGCGCGCGCTGCGCCACCGCGGCCTCGAGCGGCCCGAGTGGACACTCCGCGCCTTTCTCGACTCCACAGCCTCAAACACCGCGCCTCTTCCCGCCGCATGGGTCGAGCGCATCAACAAGGCTCAAGCCCGCCTCAATCAAGCCAGCCGCCGGCCGCAGAGTCCGCTCGAGTGGGCCGATCTCGTTCCGCGTCTCCTCGAAGATCTCTCCTGGCCAGGCGCACATCCGCTTTCAAGCGCGCAGCATCAAGCCAATCAGCGCTTCCTGCAGGCCGTCGACTCTGCTGGTTCGCTCGGTTTCGATGGCCGCAGCATTCGCTGGAGCGACTGGGTCTCCATTCTCGCCCGCACCCTCGATCAAACCCTCTACGCGCCCGAATCGCGCGAAGCGCCAATCCAGATCGCCGGTCCCGCTGAATCCGCCGGCCTCTCTGCCGACGCCATCTGGTTCCTCGGCGTCAACGAAGACCGCTGGCCTGCCGCCGGCTCCACGCACCCGCTGCTGCCCCTCGAAGTCCAGCGCGCGCATGCCATGCCGCACGCCACCGCCAAGCTCGACTGGGACCTGGCGCACACCATCACCAACCGCCTCATTCACTCCGCCACGGAAATCCGCTTCAGTTACGCCGCGCAGGTTGAGGGCACGCCCGCGCGCCCATCCAGCCTCATCGTTCAGGTTGCAGGTCAGCCGCTCGAGCTTCCCCCGGAATTCGCACCTTTGCCTGCACCCAATCCGCTCACAGTCGACTTCTTCGACACCAGTCTCATTCCCTTTCCAGCCGGCCAGGCGCCCGGCGGCAGCGACGTCCTCACTGCGCAGTCCAACTGCCCCTTCAAAGCATTCGCGACAGCTCGACTCGATGCGAAGAGTTGGGACTTCGCCGAGACTGGCCTCACCGCCAAGCAGCGCGGCAGTCTTCTTCACTCGGTGCTCCATTCCGTCTGGGCCGGCCCACCCCTCGGCATCCGAACGCGCACCGACCTCCTCGGCAAAATTGCCTCCGGCCTGCGTCCCTTCGTGGAAACCCATGTCGCCAGCGCGATCGCCGGCAAGCTCGCCCCAGCCGTCCGCGAACGAATGCCCGGCCGCTACCTGGAACTCGAACAAGCTCGCCTTACTGCTCTCCTCACGAGATGGCTCGAGTTCGAGGCAACCCGTGCCTCATTTGCGGTCGAGGGCACCGAGGTCCCCGCCGCCGTCACCATAGCTGGCCTTGAGCTCAACCTGCGCCTCGACCGCATCGATCGCCTCACCGACAATGCGCTCCTCGTCATCGACTATAAGACCGGCGACGTGAATCCCAAGTCATGGAACCCTCCCCGTCCTGACGATGTGCAGCTCCCGCTCTACGCAACCTTCGCTCCCGGCGTAAAAGACGATCTCGGCGGCCTCGTCTTCGCAAAAATCCGTCCTGACAAGCTCGAGTTCGCCGGCTGTGTCCTCGACGCCCAATCAACCCTGCTTCCCAAACTCCGCGCAAACACCAACCTGGTCAAACGCCCACTGACGCCCGACCAGCTCTTCGATTGGCGCGAGGAGATTACCCAGCTCGCGAGCCACTTCCTTGCCGGTCGCGCCGATGTTGATCCGCGCGCTTACCCCGATACCTGCAAGAACTGCGGCCTGCAGACCCTCTGCCGCATCCTCGAAAACCGCCAACCCGTCGATGAGGACGCGGAGACTGAGGGGGCCGTCGATGAGTAACACTTTACCCCGGCCCGAACCGGCAGATCAGTCAGAGCGCGTTCGCGCCCTCGACCCCACGCGATCGATCCTCGTGCAGGCCCCGGCCGGCTCCGGCAAAACCACACTGCTCGTATCTCGCTTCCTGCGTTTGCTGGCCGAGGTCGAAGACCCGGGCCAAATTGTTGCCATCACCTTCACCAACGCCGCCGCTGCTGAGATGCGCAATCGCATTCTTGCCGAGCTTGCCAACGAGAACCCGAGCCCTCTCGCCGAATCCGCGCTAACCCGTTCTGCAGCACTTGGCTGGAACCTTCTCGATCTCCCCTCTCAACCCCGCATCTCCACTATCGACTCTTTCTGCCGCGACTTGGCGTTGCAACAGCCCCTTCTTTCCGGTTTCGGCGGCGCCCTGAACGTCGCGCAGCCGCCCGATGCTCTCTATCGCCAGGCAGCCCGCCGCACGCTCGAATCGATGGACCGGGCCGACCCCACACTGCGCGTGGCCATCGCCGATCTGCTCTCCTGGCGCGACAACAACTGGAACGATCTCGAGGAGCAACTCGTCGACATGCTCCGCGATCGCGACCGCTGGATGCACGCCTTCCTGCTTGAAAGCGTTCCCGACTGGGAGTTCCTCCGCTCCCAGCTTGAACGCCCCTTAGCGCCTACCGCATATGCCGACGACGAATGGAGCATTATCCGCGCCTCCTTCACTCTCCTTCGCCACGCCGCTGCCCAGCTCAAAGTCGTCTTCGCAGAGAATGCCTCGGTTGACTTCACTGAGGTCGCACAGATCGCCCTGTCCGTCCTTCGCGATCCCGACGATTCGCCCTCGGACGCCGCAATCGCCGTTGCCGATGGCATCCACCACCTTCTCGTCGACGAATTCCAAGACACCAGCCGCCGCCAGCACCAGCTTCTCGCCTCGCTCGTCGCCGCCTGGCCCGATCGCTCCGGCCGCACCTGCTTCGTCGTCGGCGATCCGATGCAATCCATCTACTTTTTCCGCAACGCAGATGCCGAGCTCTTCTTCCGCGTTCGCGACCTTGGCCTCGAAATCCCCGGCGACCCGCCGCTCCAATTCGACTTCGTCCGACTCACCTCGAACTTCAGAACAGTCGCTCCTCTCGTCAACGATCTCAACCAAAAGTTCAAAAGCATCTTTGCAGCCGATGACGGCAGCGGCATTGCCTTTTCGCCTTCTGTACCTGCCCAGCAGAGCCCTGTCTCGATCGAATCACCTCTATCGCTTCATTTCGAGTTCGTGCCCCATACAGCGCCGTTCAAGGCTGTCGCTCCAGAAACAAGACTCAAGAAACAGCAGGCCCAACAGCTGCATACCGAGCAGATCGTCTCCATCATCCAAAGCCACCTGCAACGCGTCTCTGGGGTTCGTGACGCACTCAAGACGAACGGCAAGAAATATCGCATCGCCGTCCTGGCCCGCGTCAAGAACTCGCTGATCTCCATTGCCGAGGCCCTCCGCGAGGCAAAGATTCCCTTCCGCGCTATCGAGTTGGAAGGGCTCGCTGACCGCCCGGAGATCCTCGACGTCCTCGCCCTCGCTCGCGCACTGCTCAATCCACAGGACCGCGTCGCCTGGCTCGGAATCTTGCGCGCTCCCTGGTGCGGCCTCTCGCTCTCCGACCTCGCCACTATCGCAGAGGTGCCCGATCCCACGGGTTCACATCGCATGCCCCGCCCCATCCCCGAAGTGCTCGCCGAACGCATCGGCCTGCTCAGCCCCGAAGGCCGAACCGCAGCGGAACGCGTTCTCCACGCGATCGCCTCCGCACCCAGGCTTCGCGCCGCACAGCCCTCGGCCGCGCTCAGCACGTGGCTCCAGCAGGTTTGGCTCCTGCTTGGCGGCGACGCAACTGTCGACCCCACCGCCCGCGCCAATGTCGAACTCCTCTTCGCGCGCCTCGATCGACTTCCTGACGCTGACGCGGACTTGGTCGGCCCCGCGCTCGACTCCGCGCTCAAAGACCTCAAAGCGTTGCCCGACACTGAAGCTGACCCGGATTTCGGCGTCCAGTTAATGACCATCCACAAGTCGAAAGGGCTCGAATTTGAAGTGGTCGTTGTTCCCGACCTCCAGTTGGAAGATCGAAAGTCCAAACCAAAGATGCTCTCCTGGCTTGAGCGTGGCCTCTCACCGGATCAGGACTCAACAAATGCCGGAGAGCTCACCGAATTCCTCGTTGCTCCAATTCAGTCCAAGGGCTCCGGCAAAGGTTCCGCCAAAGAGTTCGTCGATCAGGCCCGCAAGGTCCGCGAGCAACAGGAGACCCGCCGCATCCTCTACGTGGCTGCCACGCGCGCCCGCGACGAGCTGCACCTTTTCGCCCGGCCCGCGTACAAAACCGAAAAAGACGGCTCACTCAGCCTCATCGAACCATCGAACAGCCTCCTCGCCACCGCCTGGCCAGCGCTCGAAGATGAGGTCCGACAGCGTTTCGATGCATGGAATGCGGAGCAGTCCACAACGCTCGCGTCCGAGTCTCTCGAACTTCTATCCCTGGTCGCTGCCGCCGACACCAACCTCTTCCAAATGCCTTCGCCGCCCAAGCCCTCGCGCCTTCGCCGCCTTCCCCCAAACTTCTCGCCTGCGAGCCAGTCTCGTCTAGCAGTCGAACGGCTGCTCGCCGTCGATTCCGCCCCTGCCGCCGCCCCGCTCTACGCGCGCCACGAAGGCGGTCTCGCCTCCCGTGCGCTTGGAACCGCCGTCCACACCCTCTTGCAGCAGCTTGCTCGCCTCCGCGCTCGCTCCGACTGGCCTTCCGCCCGTGCCGCGCTGCAACAATCTGCCCCGCGCATCCATGCTTTGATTCGCACAGCCGGCGTCGATCCCGCGCAGGCACAATTGCTCACCGCCGAGGCCATGCGCCTCGTCCTCGACGCATCCAACGACCCCAATGCCGCGTGGATTCTCTCGCCTCACCCTGGCGCCGCCAGCGAAATTCGCTGGACCGGCGTCCTCGACGACGCCATCCACTCCGTCCAGATCGACCGGATCTTCCAGGCCGGCGCGACCCCGCAATCTGAAGGTCAATCCGTCTGGTGGATCGTCGACTATAAAACAGCTCACGCGCCCCCCGCCGTATCCGGCGCGTCTCCTGATCTGAAAACTCTCCGTCCTGAATATGCACACCAGCTTGAGACCTACGCCCGCGTGCTGCGCAATCTGCACGGCGCAGACGTCACCGTTCGCGCAGGCCTCTATTACCCACGCATGGCCGCACTCGACTGGTGGGAGATTTGATTGCGCCCCGCGCACATCCCATTTGTATCAGGGCTCGACTTTAGTCGTGCCGATGAGGCGAACAGATTCGACGGGCTTCAGCCCCTGCGAGTCCCCGATCAACGAGAACCCCACTCGTGAATCAATACGCTTCGCCCGCCTAAGCCTTTGGCGAATCCAGTTGAGACCGGCCTTAATCTATCCCCAAACGAAAAGTGCGCCCCTCAATAGGCGCACTTCGCGATGCCAACTGCTGCTTCTGCTCTTACTCGGCTGCCGGCTTCGATTCCTCGATGACCGCAGGCGCGGGCGCCAGCCCCGCGTTCGGGTCCCGACCGCCCGTGACGCTCTTGTGGTGGCGCACATCCGCGCCCTGCACCCAGAAGATCACGTCCTCGGCAATGTTGGTCGCGTGGTCGGCCACGCGCTCCAGGCTGCGGCAGATCATCAGCGCATTCAGCGCCTGCGGAGCAAGGTGGCTCTGCTCTTCCATCACCTTGGTCAGCGCCTTGTAGGCCGCGCGGTTCATCGCGTCCACGGCGTCGTCCATGGTCAGCACGCTGCGCGCCATCTCCGCATCGGCTTCGATGAACGACTGCAGGCTCTTGCGCACCATGTCCGCGGCCAGCGACGCCATCCGCGGAATATCCACCGGCAGATCGGCCGCCGCCATCTGCTCCATGCTGCGCACGCGGTCGCTGATGCTCTTGGCCGCGTCGCCCACCCGCTCCAGGTCGGCGTTGATCTTGATCACGCTCAGGATGAAGCGCAGATCGATGGCCATCGGCTGCTCCATCGCCAGCAGGTCCAGCGCCGCCTGGTCGATCTCGCGCTCCAGCCGGTTGATGGCCATCTCGCTGCGGCTCACCAGGTCGCAGATCGACAGATCGCGCACGCGATAGGCCTCGATGGCGCGCTGGATCGCCTGCTCGGCCAGCCCCGCCATCACCAGCAGTTCTCTTTCAACTCGTCCAGGCTTTGTTGAAACCGTATGCGCGTCATCCGAACCTGCCTGTGATGTAATCTTCCGTCCGCTTGTCGCTGGGATTGGTGAAGATCTTGTGCGTCGAATCGAACTCCACCATGCGCCCGTTGAGGAAGAAGCCGGTCTTCTCGGCCACGCGCGCGGCCTGCTGCATGTTGTGCGTCACAATCACAATAGTGTACTGCGACTTCAACTGAAAGATCAGGTCCTCGATCTTCGAAGTCGAAACCGGGTCGAGCGCCGAGGCCGGCTCGTCCATCAGCAGCACTTCAGGATCCACCGCCAGCGCGCGCGCAATGCACAAGCCGCTGCTGCTGGCCGCCGGAGAGGCTCGCGCCCGACTTCTTCTTCAGGTCGTCCTTCACTTCGTCCCACAGCGCCGAGTTCTTCAGCGACCGCTCCACAATCTCGTCCAGCACGCGCCGGTTGCTGTAGCCGTTCAGCTTCAGCCCCGCGGCCACGTTGTCGTAGATCGACATGGTCGGGAAACGGATTGGGCCGCTGGAAGACCATGCCCACGCGGCGGCGAATCTCCACCGGCTTGGCGTCTTCGTAAATGTCCAGATCGCCGATCCGCACCGTGCCCGTGACGCGCGCAATGGGATTGGTCTCGTGCATGCGGTTCAGGCAGCGCACAAACGTGCTCTTGCCGCAGCCCGAGGGCCCGATCAGCGCCGTCGCATGGTTGGCCGGGATGTTCAGATTGATGTCCTGCAGCGTGTGATTGGTCCCGTACCACGCGTTCAGGTTCGTTACCTCGATGCCGACGCCCACTTAGCTTGCTCCCTTCAAAACGCCGCGGCTGGTCACGTAGCGCACCAGCGAAACCGCGGCCACAATCAAAACAATCAACACCAGCGCCCCCGCCCACGCCAGCCGGTGCCAGTCGTCGTAGGGCGAGAGCGCATAGACATAAATCTGCAGCGGCAGCGCGGCGATCGGCTCGTTCAGATTCACGCTCCAGATTCGAATTGCCAAACGCGGTAAAGATCAGCGGCGCCGTCTCGCCCGCCACGCGCGCAAAGGCCAGCATGCAGCCGGTGATGATGCCCGGCGAAGCTGTCTTCACGGTGATCGACAGCACCGACCGCCAGTTGGGCACGCCCAGCGCCAGCGCCGCCTCGCGCACCGCATGCGGCACCATCAGCAGCATCTCTTCGGTGGTCCGGCAGACCGTGGGAATCATCATGATGCCCAGCGCCACGCCGCCCGAGAAGGCCGAAAACGTGCTGCTGCGGAACCACGATCAGCGAGTAGACCGCCATGCCCATCACGATCGACGGAACGCCGTTGAGCACATCGGCGGTAAAGCGGACCGCATTGGCCAGCTTGGTGCCGCGCCCAAACTCGGCCAGAAAAATCCCGCCGCCAATGCCGATGGGAACGCCGATCAGGCTGCCAGCCCGAGCAGGATCCCCGAGCCGACAATGGCGTTGGCCATGCCGCCGCCCGCTTCGCCCACCGGCTTCGGGATCTGCGTGAAGAAGGCCAGGTTCAGCGAGCTGGCGCCCTTGTAGATCAGATAGACGAAGATCGCCACCAGCGGCGCGACCACCAGCACCGTCGACAGAATCGCCAGCCCCGTGGCCACGCCATCGGTCACTGCCCTGTACTTCGACCGCAGACTGTTCTGCCCTGTCCTCAATCCGGTCTCCCGCTTCTTCCGCGCAATTCAGTTCTTCACTTCTTCACTGTTCACTCTGTTCACCTAGTCCCTGTCACTTCTTCACGTCGCACCTGCGCCGGCGCTCCGCGCGTCACCGCCCACACCAGCAGCCGCGCCAGCGCATTCACAATAATCGTCACAACAAACAGCGCCAGGCCAATCTCCATCAGCGCGCTCAGATGCAGATCGCCTGAGGCTTCGCTGAATTCGTTGGCAATCACCGACGCCATCGAGCTGCCGGTTGACAGCAGCGAATGGCTCGTGAACAGCGATGCGGCAGGTCGGTGCTGTTGCCGATCACCATGGTCACGGCCATCGTCTCGCCCAGCGCGCGGCCCAGCCCCAGAATCACCGCGCCCACAATGCCGATGCGCGCATTGCGCAGCACGCCCATGCGGATCATCTCCCAGCGCGTCGCGCCCAGCGCCAGCACCGCCTCGCGCTGCGAGTGCGGCACCGCGCTCATCACTTCCCGCGTCAGCGACGAGATGATCGGCAAGAATCATGATGGCCAGAATCACGCCCGCCGTCAGAAAGACCAAGCCGGTCGGATTGTCGTCGTTGAAGAGTGCCGTCCAGCCCAGGTACTTGCATCAGCAACGGGTTCACCATCTCGCGCATGAGCGGCACCAGCACAAACACCGCCCACAATCCATAGATCACGCTGGGAATCGCCGCCAGCAGTTCGGTAAGAAACGCCAGCGGGCCGCGCAGCCGCTGCGGGCACATCTCAGTCAGAAAAATCGCCACGCCAATCGGCCAGCGGAACCGCCAACAGCAGCGCCAGAAACGACGAAGACCAGTGTCCGTAAATAAACGGCAGCGCGCTGAAGTGCCCGTTCACCGGATCCCAGTAGCTCGGCAGATGGGTATCTGGATCGATGAACACTGAAAAAAAGAACCCCAGCCCGAATTTGCTCCACGCCAGCTGCGACCGCTGCACCAGCTCGTAAGCAATCAGCATCACAATGCCGAAGATGCTCAGCGCGCAAAGCACCATCAGCCAGTGGAAACCCCGATCCGCGACCGCCGAGTTGCCCCGCGACAGCAAAAATCGCCGAATCGCAGAAGCCTCCGCAGGCGGCTCCGGCTGCAAATGCCCCTCGGGCACACCGGTTGACGGCGCTGCATTCTCAGCTTTGAACTGGGTTGCGGGAGTCTCGGACACGTTCAAGGTCACCTCGGATTACGCTAACCGCCGAAGATGAATAGGAGGTTACAAGGCCGCAAAATCAGGCGCATACCACAGGGAAATCTCGCCCTCCGAAGCCCCACCAGGCCCACCCCGCCGCTCTCTCTGTGGAATTCTGCCCAGAACTGCTGCCTTTAGCGCTCAGGTTTTTGCCATTCCCGGTATCTCTCCCGCTTTCTGAAAAGCAATCCGTCGCGTCCCGACCAAATCCCGCTCTCACGCCCCGGCCTTCACCCATTTCTTATAAGCTTGTCTGTCTTCAACATTGGCCGACACTTATGCCCCGAAACATCTCTCTTCTCGCCCGCCGGCAAGTCTCTTTCCTCGCGCTAGCCACAGCCATCGCGTCTTTTCCAGCTCAAACCCCTTCGCAAACACCGAATCCAGCGAGTCAGCCCGTACCTGCCGCCCAACCCGCGCCCGACCCGCCAACCCGCAACTGGCACGCCGCCTGGGTCACCCATCCCACTGCCCCGCTCCGCGAGCCCATCGTCCTCCATTTCCGCCGCGCGCTCACGCTCGCCGCCGTGCCTGCCACTTACATCGTCCGCGTCAGCGCCGACAATCGCTTCATTCTCTATGTCAACGGCCATCGCGTGGGCGACGGCCCGGCCCGCGGCGACCTGCTCCACTGGCGCTACGAGCGCTTCGACCTCGCGCCTTTCCTCCAGCCCGGCCACAACCTCATCACCGCAACCGTATGGAACTTCGGCATTCTCGCGCCGCTCGCCCAGATCACCGACCGCACCGCCTTCCTGCTCGAGAGCGAATTAGACGGTCGCGACTCCATCAGCACAGGCGTCAAAGGGTCTGGAGACTGGCAGGTCGAGATCGAGCCCGGCCAGCGACCGCTTGACCGCTCCACCGTCACGCTCAAAACTTACTTCGCCTCAGGCCCCGGCGAAGAGATCGACGCCGCCCACTACGACTGGGACTGGCAAACCCCTTCCGCCAACAGCCCGGCCTGGGTTCCCGCCGCCTCACCCATGCGCGACAACTTATCGGGAGACAATCGAGCCCACTCTGCCGGTGAGGACGGCAACAATCCCTGGGGACTCATCCCGGATCAGTTGCCGCAAATGGAGTACGCGCCGACAGACCCCGGATCGGTCGCGGGCTCATTCGCGTCAAACGGCCAGTTGTCCGCGGGCGACCTCGGAGTAAGCTACAACGATTCGAGCTACTCCAGTTTTTCAACAGGCGTTCCTGCCCATCGACATATCCAACTGCTCCTCGACCGCAAAACCCTCACCACCGCTTATCCACGCCTCACTGTCTCCGGCGGCAAAGGCTCCAGAATCACCCTCACCTACTCTGAAGCCCTGTACGACAACAAACAGAAAAAAGCCGACCGCGACGCCTTGGACTACACCGACGACCAAGGTGCCAAACATCCCCGCACCGCCCTGGGCCTAACCGACCGCTTCCTCCCCGACGGGGGCGAGCACCGCGTCTTCGAGCCGCTCTGGTGGCGCACCTGGCGTTATCTCGATCTCGACATCGAAACCGCCGACGAGCCGCTCACCCTCGAGTCGCTCACCGCCAACTTCACCGCTTACCCATTCAAAGAGCAGGCCAGCTTTCACTCCCCCGACCCTGATCTCGACAAGATCTGGGAGATCAGTTGGCGCACCGCCCGTCTCGACGCCCACGAAACCTACATGGATACGCCCTACTTCGAGCAACTCCAGTACGTCGGCGACACGCGCATCCAGGCCCTCATCTCCTACACCGTTGCCGGCGACGACCGTCTCGCCCGCCAGGCGCTCCGCGATTTCGACGACTCCCGCATTCCAGAGGGCCTGACAGCCAGCCGCTACCCCACCTCGCTCTATCAGTCCATCCCCACCTTCTCGCTCCTCTACATCGGCATGCTTCACGACTATTGGATGTACCGTCCCGACCCCGACGGTTTCATCAATTCGAAGCTGCAAGGCATTCGATCCATCCTCGATTGGTACGCGCAGTACCGTCAGCCCGCCCGTCTTCTCCACAAAACTCCCGGCTGGTCGTTCGTTGACTGGGTCTCCGGCAAAGAAGAAATCCCCACCTACGATGCCGACGGAGCCTCCTGCGTCACCACACTTTTCTATCTCGGCGCACTCGACCAGGCCGCTGGCCTTGAGCATTCCATAGGTGACCCTGTCCTGGGCCGCCGTGACCGCGCCAAGGCCCAGTTCCTCCGCACGGAAATCAACCACGAATGCTGGTCCCCCTCGCGCAGCCTCCTCGCCGACAATCCCGACCTCAAGAACTTCTCTCAACAGGCCAACATTCTCGCCGTGCTCTACGACGTCATCCCGCGCGCTCGCCAGGCCGCAGTCCTCAAGCGCATCCTTGCCATCGAGCCCGGCACAACCCCCGACGGCATCCTTTCCTCGTCCTATTACTTCCGCTTCTACCTCGCCCGCGCGCTTGATCACGCGGAGCGGGAGCAAGAAAACGATAAATTGCCCCACGCTGGTCTCGCTGACCGATACCTCGCCTCCCTCGCCCCCTGGCGCGAACTGCTCCCACTTCACTTCTCCACCTGGCCCGAGACTCCCGGCAACACCCGCTCCGACTCTCACGCCTGGAGTGCCCACCCCATCTACGATCTGCTCACCCTCGTCGCCGGCATCGAACCGGCCAGCCCCGGCTTTGCCACTGTCCGCATTGCGCCGCACCTCGGCGAACTGCCCTCACTCACCGCCCAGTTCCCTCACCCGCAGGGCGTCATCTCCGTCGATTACCATCGCAACGGCACGGCTCTCGACGCTGCCATCACTCTCCCCGGCTCGCTGACTGGAACCTTCGTCTTCCACAGCAAGCCCTACCCGCTCCACCCCGGCGTCAACACGATCCACGCACCCTAGCGCAGATCTGGATTCCAGCACCAATTCGCCGCTTTTGCCCGCCAAATGGTAACGTCCAACAAAACCGATGTACAAGCCCCGATTTCCTCTCTTAAGCTTTACTAAACGTGTTACAAATCCATCATGGCTAAGGGAAAGGCTGCTACGCCACCCGGACACGTCAACCTCCGGATGCTCGCTGAACATCTGGCGCTCTCCCAGACGACTGTCTCCCTGGTCCTCAACAACTCTCCGTCCGCCAAGTCCATCCCGCAGGAGACGCGCGACCGCGTCGTCGCCGCTGCCCAACTGCTCAACTACCGCCCCAACTACTTTGCCCGCTCCCTGCGCCAGAGCCGCTCCATGAGCGTCGGCGTCCTCGCCCCCGACCTCTCCGAAGGCTACTTCACCCGCGTCATGAGCGGCGTTGTGCGAGAGCTCTCCGCGGCCCACTACTTCTACTTCACTGCCTGCCACGACTGGAAAGACGAACTTCTTGAGAAGTATCCACGCATGCTCATCGAGCGCGCCATCGATGGATTCCTGCTTCTCAACACCTCGGCAGACCACATCGATGTTCCGCTGCCCGTGGTCGCCATCTCCTCCCACAGCGCGGTCAAAAACGTTACCAACATCGTCCTCGACCACCATCTGGCCGTCGGCCAGGCATTGGTCCATCTCTACCAGCTCGGCCACCGGCGCATCGCCTTCATGCGCGGCCCGCATGCCATCCCCGACTCCGAATACCGCTGGGAGTCCATCCAGACCGTTGCTCAGGAACTTGGCCTTCAGCTCGATCCCTCGCTGGTCATCCGCATCGATTCAGCCGGATGGTCCATGAAGGATGGCTATCACCCCATGGCCCCTGAGATCGGATACAAGCCCATGCAGGCGCTGCTCGAGAAGACGCGCGACTTCACCGCCATCTTTTGCTTCAACGACATCGCTGCCATCGGCGCAGTGCGCGCGTTGAAAGACGCCGGCCTCTTGGTGCCGCAGGATGTCTCCGTCGTCGGCTTCGACGACATTCAGTCCGCGGCCTACTGCACGCCCTCGCTCACCACCGTGCGCCAGCCGCTGGCCGAGATGGGCAAGCGCGGAGCGCAGATCCTGCTCGAGCGCATCGCCAATCGCGAGATGGATTTCCCCTCGGAGATCGTCATGGCCCCCGAATTCGTCATCCGCGAATCCACCGGACCCGCGCCCGGCACGGCGTAGGATTGCAGGGTGGGTGGCCGGAAAATGAAGCCCCGATGGCGCAGATGGGCACTGGGTGTCGCATCCCTTCTGGTGCTTGGACTCGTATCGAACGCTGCATGGGACTGGCGCCTCGCGCAATTGCAAGAGGCAAGATTCCAAACCGCGCTCAATGATTACTCATCACGATTTCATCCCGGCATGAAGAGAGTCGAGATCGAGGCGGCGCTTCGGGCACGCGACGTTGCTTATCGGCAATCGAATGCCGCAACAGACATGATCTTGATCGAAAAACTGGGGTCCGATCTGGTCTGCGCGAACAAGACCGAGTACCTCGCCTTTCATTTCAATCCGTCGCTCCACGGAAAGTTGGGCGAGCCGCAACCTGACGACACACTTACAACAATCGATCTTAAATTTGAAGGCATTTGCCTCTGACCGCACCGGCACGCTCATGCAGATCCTGCGCACCTACCCGCAGAACGACTCAAACCACCTGCTGATGTAGACCTGTGCGTGCGCCTCGCCGCAATAGTGCCGCGCCCCTGGAGTGTCCGCCGCCCCTTTGCTCCACTTGAAGACTGTCAGCGATTCGTGGCTGCACTGAATCACGATCCACTTCTGCGGATTCTGGCTCTCTTCCCCGCAAATCTCACAACGATAGATCGAATCAATCATCCCCGACCCCCGCCTCCTCGCCCCTGCGCCTCAAATCACTGGTCTTCTGTTACCTGACAACTGTCCACTGTCCACTGACTCCTGCTACTCAAGCATTTGCAAATCCAGCGGCTCGCCTATCATGTAGTCCTGTTTCTTGATCCCTTCGAGCGCTCGCTTCAGCGCAGAGCTCTTGCACGGCTCCACCGTCACCACAAACGGCAGCGCCGCCGCAGGATACCCCGGCTTCTGGACGATCGCGCGAATATTAATCTTCTCGTGCGCCAGCGCTCCAGTAATCTCCGCCACAATCCCCGGCCTGTCAGCAACCGTGAAGCGTATAAAGTGCGGCACCTCAAACTCCGCGCTCAGGCTGGCCTTCGTCGAGGGAATCTCCACCCGACGCGACCCGTGGGCCAGCGCCAGCAGGTCGCTCACCACCGCCACCGCCGTCGGATGCCCGCCCGCTCCATGCCCCGAGAAAACCACGTCCCCGCCGTAGTGCCCGTTCAGGATCACCATGTTCTCTGTGCCCCGCGACCACGCCAGCGGCGAATGAATATCCACCAGCATCGGCCCCACTGTCGCAGCCACCTCGCCGTTCGTCTTCTCCGCCCGCGCCACCTGCCTGATCGTGCATCCCAGATCGCGCGCATAGCTGAAGTCAACGGCCGAAACCGCCGTGATTGGCCTCGGAATGATCTCTTCCGGATCCACCGCCACTCGCATCGCCAGCCGCATCAGGATCGCCAGCTTTGCCCGCGCGTCAAACCCGCCCACGTCTTCCGTCGCATCGGCCTCGGCATAGCCCTTGGCCTGCGCCTCGGCCAGCACTGGCCCGTACTCCGCCCCGCCCTCCATCTTGCTCAGGATGAAGTTGCACGTCCCGTTCAGGATCCCCTCGATCCGCTCGATCCGGTCCCCGGCCAGCCCCTGCTCCAGTCCCGGAATCACCGGCACTCCCCCGGCCACCGCCGCGCCATACTTCAAATGGCCGCCCTTCGCCGCGGCAATCCGCTCCAGCTCCACGCCATGAAACGCGATCAGCTTCTTATTCGCCGTCACCACGCTCTTGCCGGCTTCGAGCGCCTTGCGCACCCAGCCGCCCGCCGGGTCCAGCCCCCCAGCCAGCTCCACAATCACATCTGCGTCCGAACTCAGAACCGCGTCCGCGTCCTCGCTCCAGGTCACGCTCGACGGAACCCAATCCGCCTTCTTCCGCGCCACTCCTCGATTGAAGATGTGCGTCAGTTCCAGCCCCTGCGGCTTCGACTCCACCAGGATCCGCGCCACCGAACTTCCCACCGTCCCAAATCCGAAGATGGCAATGCGCAACGGCTGGCGCACACCCGCTTCCAGACCGTTCCCTGCCGTCCCGTCCTGCACCATCGCGGATTCTCTTCCGTCTGCCAAAGCAACTCACTCTCACACGCGCGCAAATCACCGAATGCGCCGCAATCCCACGCAAATCCACTGCGATACCTCGATGATAACTGAATGCCTGCTCCGCCTTCACGCCGGTGCCTCGCAGCAGTGTCACCTTCGGTTTGCCGGCGAGACCCCCGGAACTCGTCAGTGAGTGCCTTGGCGATTTTGCGCTCATCGAACATTGGCGAGGCTCCGCTTTTACGACAACTGCTTCGTGCCGGAATGTGCCTTTCGCTCTGTCCCCAAAAGAGTAAGTTTTGAGAGGGCTGTGCCCTACCTTCTGGATCGGCGCTGTGACGATTTCACTCCAGCGGAGTTAGCCCACTCGGAGATTCAGCATAAAGCCTCTCCGTCTCTCGCTGTAGCCGGGCGAGCGAGTCTGCCCGACCGGGCCGGGACGGTCCCGGTTGAAACCGTGAAAGTTATACGACCCAATCACGTTTCGGGTCTTTCACGTATAAACGTTTTACAGTGCCGCAAGAGGTGCACAGGTCAGCAAAAAGGGTCTCCCGTTTCTCCCTTTCGGACCATTTGAAAAAGCCTTTCTCTTTCTCTTTGCAGAGGAGGCCGGGACGTACGTCACCACCACCACCAGAAGCAGAAACAGTGAGACCGCTGATGAGTTGGGAACCGCCGCAGTGTTCACATGTATTGTTGGGCATGGACGACCATAGTAACTCATGATCCCCGTACCGTCCTACAAAGGATAAGTTTTGAGACAAATCGAAGACCCGCTAGAGACTCGGCCTCGCGTGGCCCGAAAGCCTGTCCCACAACGTTGCCCGGATGCGTACCAATGGAGGCTCGGAGACTGCCTTGGTGCCAGTCCCGAAACGCTGTACCAATACTCACCCGATCTTGCGTGTCAGTTTCGGCCTCTGCGCTCGGAGAATCACACTGCATGATTTGTCGACAATTCGGTCGGTGACCCGCCCAGTCATTTGGCGGGAACAGGCCGAGTCACTCACTAAGGGCTCCGAGTGCATGGTCGCCTGTTGCCAGCCCGCACAGCGCCCGTGCCTCATCCAACCACTGCCTCCTGTAGACTGAGTTCCATATGCGGCGCGGCGCTTCACTGTTGCGTACCCGATTCTCATCAAAGTCAAATGCCATAGCTTTTTGGGAGTCTCTGCTATGAACCCTCCATTCGCAGCCTATTTACGAGCCCATCTCTGTCTCTGCATCCTTTCCGTCCTCTCGGTTGCGGCTCACGGGCAGGATAGAACCCAGCCCGCCACAACAAAGGCGCAGGTTACGAACTTCCATGTGGGCGCTGTGCCCATCGCGATCCCATCGCCGACCAACGGATTGGTCGAGCCGGGCCCCGACTACCGCGTTCTCTTCGAACCTCTCGTACCCGCAAGCAACCGGCTTGTGGCCGCATTCGTGCCGCTCGACAAGATGGACGTCATCCACAGGGGAAATGCGCCGTCAATGGACGAGTATGCGCTCGTTGAAGTAGCACGCCGGACAGAGTTCACTGAAATCGACTCCGCCACCTTCCAGCAAATTGCAGAGGTGCTCGGAAAGCAGTTTGGCGGCGATATCAGCCAGTTTTCAAAAACGGCGCAAGATGAGATCGAGCGGAACCTGAAGGCCCAGGGAAAATCTGTAAGCGTGACGATCGACAAGCCTGTTCCTCTGGGAATCTTCTTTGTAAAGAAGGACGCTATCGGTGGTGGATCAATCACGCCTTACAACGTAAACGGCGTGACAACGCGTATGGCAGGCTGCCTCACGGTGTTGCGCGTCCGGGGCCGCATCCTCTCCTTATTTAGCTACGCGCTCTACAAGGACGAGGGAACGATCATACGTGTGAAAACAACCGCGGAGCAGTGGACCGATGCAATTCTCAAAGCAAATGAAGGGCCGCAAGGGGCGAGCTAAAGCGGCTCTCGAACTTGTGTAGGCCGAAGCGAGCCCGCCAAGTGGCTTTTCCCTCAAGGAAGAGGCCCCTTGAAATTCACTTAAGAAGGCTCGAGTCATAGGAGAACTGCTCTAGTCCCGCAGCCCCGCCACCGAATTGATTTGCACATCGAGCCAGCGATGCCTCCGATACCGTGCCCATGCCCACGCCTCCTCCAATCACAGGCTCCTGTACACTGAGTTCCATATGCGGCGCGGCGTTTCACTTTTGCTTCTGGCCTTCTTCCTGCTCGGCCCTCTGTCCGCGGCACTGGGAGACGACGACGCCAGCCTGCCCGCGTGCTGCCGCCGCAATGGCGCACATCACTGCTCCATGGCCCGCCTGAGAGCCGCGATCCTCGCCTCGGGCAAGCCCATCGTTTCTGCTCCTTCCACTTGCCCTGGCTATCCCGCCGACAACGCGCTCACCGTTGCGCCACTGCACGGCCTTGCCCCCTTGGCCGCCGCCGAACTCGCGCTTTCCGCGTCGCCGCACACTCCCCCGGCTGCTCGCGCAGCAGCCCGCGCCTCCGCCGCGCGCACCCGCTCCAGCCGCGCCCCGCCGGCACTCGCCTCTCCGGCCCTCGCCTAGCCCACAATAATCTGGCATCTCGCTCACGAGCCGACATCCGCGCTCTTCCTCCGGCCTGCAAACAACGGCGGGCGCCCCACCCTCGCGACGCATTTGTTTTTGTCGTCAGGGTGGAAAGCCATCCCACTCTTCGTGTGCGGAATCGACATCGGCTTGGCTCGTCCCCTGGAACCAATGCGAAAGGTATCTCTCATGATGCAGTTTCCTTGTCGCACTTCATTCCGCCTTCTAACTCTGCTTGCCCTTCTCATCTGCTCATCGCTTCCCGCCCACGCCAACGCATTTGCCATGCTCCACGGCATCGTTCACGATCCGCAGCATCGCCCCATTGCCGGCGCAGAAGTCACTCTCAAAGCCACTAACTCCGACTTCACCATCACCGCCAAAACCAGCTCGGAAGGCGAATTTGAACTGCCGCAGGTCCCCATCGGCGTCTACTCGCTCAAAGTCTCCGCCACCGGATTCGCCGCGACCGCGCAGTCTCTCACCGTCGCCTCAGGAACCAACCCCGTCATCCACATTCCCCTGGCCGTCGCATCGGCAACCCAGACAGTCGTGGTTGAAGGACTTGAGCCTTCCGCCTCGGCCACCGATTCGGTAACCCCCACCACACTCATCACCCGCGAGGACATCGAGCTCACTCCCGGCGCCGACCGCACCATCGGCATGGAGATGATCACCGACTACGTCCCCGGCGCTTACATGACCCACGACATGCTGCACATGCGCGGCGGCCACCAGACCAGTTGGCTCATCGACGGCGTCGCCATCCCCAACACCAAGATCGCCTCCAACGTCGGCCCGCAGATCGATCCCAAAGACATCGACGCGCTCGAGACCCAGCGCGGCAGCTACGCCTCCGATATCGGCGACCGCACCTACGGCGTCTTCAATGTCCTACCCCGCAACGGATTCGAACGCAGCCGCGACGGCGAATTCATTCTCGACGGCGGCAACTTCGGCACCGGCGAAGCCCAGCTCTCACTCGGCGACCACAACTCCACAACCGCCTGGTACGCCAGCGCTCACCGGCTCCCGCTCCAACTACGGCCTCGCCACGCCCGTCGCCGCCGTCTATCACGACGCCACCAACTCCGAAAGCGGCTTTGTCTCACTCATTCGCAACCAGACGCCCAAAGACCAGCTTCGCCTCAACGCCCAGTACCGCCAGGACTACTTCGACGTTCCCTACGACCCCAGTCTCAACCGACTACGAATGCACTTCCGGCTATTACTGCTCCTCCGGCCTGCGCGACGCTCAAACCGAGCGCGACTCCTTCGTCATCGCCAACTGGGTTCACACCTTCTCGCCCAAGGCGCTGTTTTCCTTCGCGCCCTTCTACCACTTCAACCAGTCGGACTACGACTCCTCGCCCACCGACTTACCCGTCTCCACCACCTGGCATCAGACCTCGAACTATGCTGGGCGGCCAGGCCGATGTCGCATCTCGACGTAGGCCCCAACAGCTTCTCCGCCGGCGTCTACTCCTTCTATCAGCAGGAGAACGATCTCTTCGGCGTGCAGGTCAACGACGGCAGCGCGCCCTCAGAGCCCAACGACACCGGCCAGCGCCGGCGCTGCGCTCTTCGAGTTCTATCTCTCCGACCATCTGCGCCTGGGCCAATACATCACCCTGCTCGGCGGCGAGCGCTTCTCCTTCTTCAATGGCGGGTACAACGAGGCCGCCATCTATCCCCGCATCGGCGCAACCGTTGAAATTCCTCGCCTGCACTGGGTTCTGCGCGGCTTCTACGGCCACTTCTTCCAGCCCGCGCCGCTGCTCACCGTCTCCCGATCCGTGCTCAACTACGCCAGCAGTCTGCCCTCGGGCGAAAACGCCTTCACCCCTCTACCCTCCGAGCGCGACGAGGAGCACCAGTTCGGCATTCAGATTCCGTACAAGGGCTGGCTTCTCGACATCGATACCTTCAAGAACCGCGTCAACAACTTCCTCGACCACTCCAACCTCGGCGAATCCAACATGTACTTCCCCATCGCCGTCGATGGCGCCCTGGTCCGCGCCTGGGAGATGACCCTGCGCTCGCCCGCAACTGGCCCACTTCGGCCAGTTCCATGTCACTTACTCCAATCAGATCGCCCAGCAGCGCGGCAACATCATCGGCGGCTTCACCTGCACCATCTCCCACGTCGACCCGGCCTGCGACCACGTCGGCTTCACTTACATCGCCCTCGACCACGACCAGCGCGACACCCTCAACACCGGCTTCACGGCCAACCTTCCGCTGCACACCTGGTTCTCCACCAACGTCTACTACGGCTCCGGCTTCTCCAACGGCCTCGCCGGTGCCAATCAAGGCCCCTACAACGGCCCACTATCTGCCCGTGCACACCACCTTCGACGCCTCCGCCGGCCACGCCCTCGGCGAACGCTGGAAGCTCTCCGTCACCGCCATCAACGTCACCAACCACCGCGTCCTGCTCGATAACTCCATCACCATCGGCGGCTTCCACTGCAACGATCCCCGCCTCATCAGCGGCGAGCTGCGTTATCGCTTCAAGTTCTAGCGCGTTCGCGCCTGCCGCTGAGACCCCGATTGCCCTTAGCTCATTCTTGAGGGTATTATCGTGCCCTATCGAATTCACAGGTTCGCGCGTATCGCGTTCAGAGGCTCGGGCGTATCGCGCTTGAAGCTGTGTCAGGAGGCACTCATGCGCAGACTGGTTCTGGGATATTTGCTTGGTTTCGCTTGCTTCTCCTCCGCGCAGCAGCAACCCGCCTCCGCGCAGCAGCAGCAACCCGTCGGGGACGTGTTTGAAAGCGGCAGCGGGGCAGGCGCGGGATCCCCGGCGCAAGCGGTGCAGAAACTCTACGAGCTCGCCGCGAGGATCACCGACGATCCCAGTTCCGGCTACGACGCGAAAACCTCATCGTGGCCGGAGGCCGACGCGGACTGGGCGCAATGGGACAACGCCATAGGGTTAAACGGCAACACACTCACGCAACAGCAGCGCAGTGTGTTGGTTCCGTGCGCCGCGAATTTGGGCGCCGCGATCAATTCCGCCGAAGAAGGCTACCGGATTCAGATCTCGCAGGTAGGCAACGCGCCAGCGCAGGCATCCGCGCAGAAGGATTTTGACAGGGCAAAATCGGAGTTCAAGCTGTGCAACCCGGCCGACGCCCTGAATGGCTCGAACGGGAATCCCGCCACGGCCGGCGGCTCGGGCGCGCCCCTCCAGGGAGGCGCGAGCACCGGCTCCAACGGCACACCAGGGTCAGGCGCGCCAGGGACAGGCACCCCGGGGACGCCCAGCGGGGCCCCGCTGCTAAAAACCGGCACCAGCTATACAGAACCTGGGCCGGGCAACCCGGGCTCGGGCATACCGGCTTCCGGTGCCCCAGGGACGATTTTGGGTTCAGGTCCCGGAACACCCCCTTCAAACTCCGGCACTCCCGCGTCAGGCACGCCTGGCACTGGCACGCCTGGCACTGGCACGCCAGGAGCTGGCGCACCGAGCGGCCAGCAGCCCACCGAGACCAACGGCACCCCTGATCCAAACAATCGCACTCTGGGCATCATGATTGGAATGAGCAACTGCATCAAGAGCCTTCCCAATCTTCTCAGCGGCCTGGGCTCGTTCATGCAGGGCAAATTTGTCGACGCCGCAACGTCGTGGGGAATTAATCCGAAAACCGGCGGCCCAACGGTTTTGCAGCAGGAATTGTCGGTTCCTGTCATTGGCAATAACGGCAAATCGTTGGTGCCGAACAACCTGACGCCATACCAGCAGGGAGTCATCGATGGGCAGCGGCTCTGCGGCTACACACTCTCGGGGCTCGCTGGCAAGGGCTTTGGTGCGGCAGCGAAGAGCGTCGTGGGCAAGGTCGCGCCAGTGCTCAAAGGCGGCGTGGGGGCCACTGGCCCCAAACCGGCCGGCGGCACGCTACCTCCGGGCGAGGGGACACCTGTGGCCGGCACGCCAGGTGAACCCGGGGCGCCCGGCGGAAATGGCGCCGAGCCTGCCCAACCGGCCCCCGGCGAACCGAACGGGGAACCACCCACCGGCAATAAGACGCCGGTCACCAACCCGGATAAAACGGTGGCTACCAACCCCGCGCCGAGCTCTTCTCAGCCCACCATCAGGGGAGGCGTGTCGGCCCAGGACCCCATCGGGGGCAACGATCTCGATAGCGCCCTCTCCAACGACGCGAATAATGAGTCCCCTGCGCCAGAGCTGGCGAACAAGTTCGTTGAACTGTCAGACGGACCAGTGAAGCTAGGTAACTTTATCGGCCAGGGCAGTTTTGCCGCAGTCTTCGAGGATGGCGCCGGCATGGTGACAAAAGTGGCCAAGAGAAATGGATTGGGGTACTTCAACAAACAACTCCAGGGCCAGTTGAGTGGCTCTGAGGCCCTGCAAAAAGCTGGAATTAATCACCCTGAAGTAACTCCCAAAACGTTTCAGGACGTCAGTGACGTGCCGGAATCGATCGAACAAGAAAACGCCGCGCAAAAATATCCGGGCTCTAAGGAGCTGAGCGCCGCCAGCTTCCAGAAAGAGTCTGCCGCAACGCAGAACCAGATAATTAACAGCTTAAAGTCCGTGCTGCTCGATAAGCTCGCCCGCGCAGGTTACGTCATGGGCGACATTAATCCCAGCAACTTCACCATGTGGGAGGACGACGGCGTGCTCCAGGCGATTCCTCATGACACCGACATGATCATGACGATGCCAGAAATAGACCAGGCATTCGCGAACCAGCAAAAAGGGGTGCCGAGCGTGCTGGATGGCTCACTGGGCGCGTCGGGCGCAAACGCCTACGCCCCCGGAGCTTATCCCACCGCGCAGGCGCTGGCGAATCAGCTCTTCATCGGCCTGGAGGACTGGCTCTACAACGGGCCGAAAGCGCTTCCGATGCAATAAAGCCGATTGTGCTAACGAAGCTCATTGACAACAATGCGGGCAAGAGTCTCGCCGAGACGAAGCATAGCTCCGACGATGTGCTCGCCGGTAAGTCGGTCACTCTAACTTTTGCGACGGCGACCCAAGCAGATGCGTTCTGCGCTAGCGCGCAACAGTTGGGCGTTTCAACCAGGCGGGAAACCCGCTATCAATAGGCTCGTTGAATAATCTATCAGCCGGACGATCCAGGAATCGCGTCCGTCACGCTTTGCGTCCCATTGACCCGAGACCTATAGTTCATCCCTCGCATAAACGCTGACGAACCTCTTCTGTCGGTGGTAGGCTGGTAGCCATTCCATTCCCCAGGAGGTCGAAGTGACACGCCTCTCCTGCATGCTCACATTGCGAAAAGTTCTCGCGGCAGCCGCTGTACCGCGTCGCAAGGGGGACCTCATGCGCAGAGTAGTTCTGGGATCGTTGCTTGGTTTCGCGTGCCTTGCCCACGCGCAGCAGCAACCCGTCGGGGACGTGTATGAAAGCGGGTCAGGCGCGGGAACCCCGGCGCAAGCGGTACAGAAACTCTACGAGCTTGCCGCGAAGATCACCGACGATCCCAGTTCCGGCTACGACGCGAAAACCTCCTCGTGGCCCGCGGCCGACGCGGCCTGGGCGCAATGGGATAACGCCATAGGGTCAAACGGCAACGCTCTCACCCAACAGCAGCGCAGTGTGTTGGTTCCGTGCGCCGCGAATTTGGGCGCCGCGATCGATACCGCGGAGCGTAGCTACCGGATTCAGATCTCGCAGGTAGGCAACGCGCCAGCGCAGGCAGACGCGCAGCAGCTTAAAGCCACGGCCCGCAAGAAGTTTGAGCTATGCAACCTGGTCGACGCCATGAATGGCTCGACTGGGAACCCGGCCACGGGCGGGGCTAACACCGGAAGTCAGTCGGGCGGCGCGTCTGGCGGCTCGGGCGCGCCCCTCCAGGGAGGCGTGAGCACCGGCCCCAGCGGCACACCGGGGTCAGGCGCGCCGGGAACGGCCAACGGGAGCCCTCTGCTAAAAACCGGCATCAGCTATAACGAGCCAGGGCCAGGCACCAACGGGACAGGCATGCCACGCTCCGGCGCGCCAGGGACGATTTTGGGTTCAGGTCCGGGAACATCGCCGACAAACGGATCACAGCCCGGGTCACCGGCGTCGTCTTCCGGGCCGGGTTCCGGGTCGCCGCCAACTCCGCCCGCGTCCTTCCAGCCCACGCAAGATTTCCGCAACAAACTATTAGCCGCCGCGCAGACGATCCTGCAGAACGAGGGCCGCATCGCCAAGGTGAAGTCGGATGCCATGGACCCGGCCACGCACAACAATATTGGTGTCGGCGTGGGGCTGAAGTCTCTTGCCAGCGCCGCCGGCGGCATCATGGGCGTTGTGGCGCAGGAATTCCAGGCGCTTGCTTCGGCTAGCCAGGTTGTGGGGGATGAGGGCTCGCTTCTGCAAATAGCGGGCGCCACCGCTTCGGAGTCAGGAACCATGGCGAACCAGGCCACACAGGAGGTCTCCCAACTGGAGACAGCGCTTGCAAAGACGATGGGAACAGGAATGCAACCGGCGGGAGCACAGCCGGTGGCAGTGAACGCCCCGGACTTCACCGCCTATCGGCAAGGCATGGTGCCCTACCCCAATCCCCAACCGCCAAACCTGACGACTGGCGAACTACCGATCTGCGGGCAGGTGGCCTGCGTCCGGCTCGGGCAGATCCTCGGGCGCAATATTCCGGCCTTTGACATCATTCAGAACACTATGCCGAAGGCTTTCACGGTGACCTTTCCAAACGGTGTGGCCACCTTCGACGGCGGCTTAAGCATGCTGGATGTAGCGGCCGGCTTGAGGAGTGCCGGCATTAACGTCCAGACTGCAACCGGCATCGGAGCATTGTGGAACCAGGTCAGCGGCGGCAACCCGGTGATTGCGGCCGTGAACGCGGCCGGCGCCCCAGGTTCCCCGTGGCACGCACTGGTGATCGAAGGGGTCGAAAACCAAGGGGGAGTTTGGGGTCTGAAGATCTTCGATCCCATTGGGGACACGAATTGGCAGCCACTTGAGGAGTTCGAAAAGTACTTCACCGGTCTTTTTGTTCAGCCGAAGTAAGGCAATCTGAGCGAGACGGCCGACGCGCGGGGCGACTTTAAAAAGGTAACGGCGTATGCAAAGGGGGCGGGCCATCACATACTTTCTTGTGAGGTTCGCATCCCAGTGGCTCGCCCCGCCCTCTCGACAAACCTCTCTTCTCCACAATTACAATCGAGAAGAAAGTTCAAAAAGCAAACATGCCCGACCTCCACCGCGTTCCCTTCGACATCGTCGAGAAAACTCTCACCGCTTCCCTCATCCGGCTTGGCTTCTCGCCTGCGCGCGCCGCCCACTGCGCATACCTGTTCGCCGACACTACTGCCGACGGCGTCTACACCCACGGCGTTGCGCGTTTCCCGCGTCTCGTCCAAATGATTCGCTTGGGCGTTGTCCGTCCCCAGGCCGAGCCCAAAGTCATGGCCGCCTTCAACGCCATCGAGCGCTGGGACGGTCAGCGCGGCCCCGGCAACCTCGCCGCCTGGGCCGCCATGCAACGTGCGATTGACCTCAGCAGCCAGTTCGGCATCGGCTTTGTCGCGCTCGGCAACACCAACCACTGGATGCGCGCTGGCACCTATGGCCGTCAGGCCGCCGATGCAGGCCGCATCGGCATCTGCTGGTCAAACACCCTGCCCAACATGCCATTCTGGGGCGCGTCCGATCCGGTCCTCGGCAACAACCCGCTGGTCATCGCCGTTCCTCGCGCCGGCGGACCCGTCGTGCTCGACATGGCCATGTCGCAGTTCTCCTACGGCACCATCGAGGCCTACAAACTGCGCGGCGAGCAGCTCCCCGTCGACGGCGGCTTCGATATCGACGGCAATCTCACCCGCGATCCCGCCGCCATCGAAGCCTCACTGCGCCCACTCTCCATTGGCTATTGGAAAGGCTCTGGCCTGGCCATGCTCATGGACATGGTCGCCAGCATGACATCGCTTGGCCTCGCAACCCACCAGCTCTCCACCGACTTCATGCACGAGAGCGGCATCTCCCAGGTTTTCTTCGCCATTCACCCGCAAGCTTTCGGGCCCGACCCCAAAGTCGACAAGCTTGCCGACGAAATCGTAGCGTCTATTCACAACACAAAACCCATCAAGCCGGGCACAAAAATGCGCTACCCCGGCGAAAAAACAATCGCCATCCGCGCAGAGAACATGCGCCTCGGCATCCCCATCGACAAGGCCCTCTGGGACGAGGTGCTCACGCTCTAACAAAAGTTAACAAGTTTTGAGGGGGCACGGCCTCACAGCTTTCGGAGCAGCAGACACATGAGTCAGGGCACGACTTCAGTCGTGCCAAAAACAAAGCAAAAAGGAATTTGGGGCCTTAGCCCCTGAGGGAAAAGCCCTCGTCAC
Source organism: uncultured Acidobacteriaceae bacterium (assembly GCA_963783065.1). Taxonomy (GTDB): domain Bacteria; phylum Acidobacteriota; class Terriglobia; order Terriglobales; family Acidobacteriaceae; genus Telmatobacter. The sequence continues at coordinate 42,866 of CAWAMG010000004.1, forward strand.
CAGGAGGTTTCCATGTCCGATACCATGCAGGCTGCCGTCTTGCACGGAGCGCGCGATCTGCGCATCGAAGATTTCGCTCAGCCAACGCTCGCGCCGGGCATGGTGCTCGTGCGCAGCCGCAAAGTCGGCATCTGCGGTTCCGACCTCCACTACTTCCATCACGGCTACTGCGCCTCCTTTGTTCCTGACCGCCCCTTTATCCTCGGCCATGAAGTCGCCGGTGAGGTCTACTCCGTCGCCCCTGACGTCACCTCAATCAAACCCGGCCAGCGCGTCGCCCTCAACCCCGCGCGCCCCTGCGGCCTCTGCAGTTATTGCAAGGCCGGCCGCATCAATCTCTGCCGCAACACCATCTTTCTTGGCAGCGCCAGCAACACACCGCCCACTAACGGCGGGCTCGCCGGCTTCGTCAGCGTCCGCGCCGACCAGTGCCACGTTCTCCCCGACAATATGGACGACGCTCTCGGCGCAATGATCGAGCCCCTCGCCGTCTCCCTCCACGCCGTCAAGCGCGCCGCACCCATCGATGGCAAGCGCGTCCTCATCACCGGCGCAGGAACCATCGGTCTCCTCGCCGGCCTCACCGCCCGCGCCTTCGGAGCACTTCCCGTCACCGTCAGCGATCTCGTCCCGGAACGCCGCGCCAAGGCCCTCGAACTCGGCCTCGACGCCGCACTCGACCCTGCCTCACCCAGCTTCGCCGCAGCCGCGGCCTCGCTCGCTCCCGATGGCTTCGACATCGTCTTCGAAGCCTCCGGCGCGCCACCCGCCCTGCGCGGCGCATTCGACCTAGTCCGCCCCGGCGGCACCATTGTTCAAATCGGCACCCTCGGCACCGCCGACATTCCGCTCCCCGCCAACCTCGTCATGAATCGCGAAATCAGCTTCATCGGCTCCATGCGCTATAGTGACGTCTTCGACGAATGTATCCGCCTCGTCGCCGCAGGCCGCATCCCGCTTCGTCCTCTGCTAAGCGAAGTCTTCCCTCTCAACGACGCCGTCCGCGCCTTCGACCTCGCCTCCAGCCGCAGCCAGGCCTTCAAGGTCCAGATCGCGATCTAGAATCCTTTTCGCCTCCCACGTATTGTTTCCGCCTTTCGGGCGTGTGCCCTGCCTTTGCGCCCTCCGGGCACCGCGTCTTTGTTTTTTGCGGCTGGGGGTGGGATACTACACACCCCATCGAAAATCCCCGCTCCCGCCGCCCAAAATCTTGTGCGCCGTTTTGCGTATTATTTCCAGCACTCAGCTATCATGCTGACTCATGGCCACAATCTGGGAAAAACTCAACCTCAAAGATCAGCAGGAAATCCTCGTCCTCAACGCGCCGGAGAGCTTCGCGCCCGAGCTTGCCCGCTTGCCCGTCCTCACCATTCACCACCACATCGAGTCGGTGCCGCAAATCGCCTTCGCTCTTGCCTTTGTCACGCGCCTCGCCGAGGTAAATGCCCTCGCGCCCTCGCTCGCCGCTCGCGCACCCGGCGACCCCATTCTTTGGTTCGCCTATCCCAAGGGCACTTCAAAGAAATTCAAGTGCGACTTCAATCGCGACACCGGCTGGGCCACCCTCAAGAAAGCCGGCTTCGACACCGTTCGTTCCGTCGCCATCGACGAAGACTGGACCGCCCTCCGCTTTCGCCGCACGGAGTTCATCAAATCTCGCCCATGATTTTGGGTGCCCCAGGTCTCGCTTCTGAGACCTGGGAATGGGTGCCCATCCTCGGCCCTGTCATCCTGAGCGAAGCGTTCTCCAGCGGAGTCGAAGAACCTGCTTCATGTAACTTCACACCTAGGATGGGATAGCTAGAAGCTAGTGGCTAGAAGCTAGCTGCTGCACTCAAACATCCCTGGCAGCACTTCTCCGGCCTTCCCCTCCACCACGTGCGTGAACGCGCTCGCATTCAATGGCCGCTCCGGTCCCACATACACCGTTCGCGCCCCGGCCTGACGCGCCCAGTGCACAAAGTTCGCCGCCGGATACACCGACCCCGAGGTCCCCACCACCACCATCAGCGTCGCTTTCTCAATCGCAAGCTGAATCCGCCCCATCTCCAGCGGCACCTCCCCAAAGAACACAATATGCGGCCGCATCCGGGCTCCGCACGTGCACCGGCCCACTGCGCTCAGGTCCTTGTAGACCATGCGATCCTCGACGGGCTCTGTCCCGCATTCCGCCTCGCAGCGCGATTTCGCCAGCTCCCCGTGCATGTGCACCAGCCGCACCGATCCAGCCCGCTCGTGCAGGTCGTCCACATTCTGCGTGCAAAGAAAAAATCGTTTGCCGAGTCGCTCCTCAAGCGCAGCCAGAGCAAAATGCCCAGGGTTCGGCTCGGCGGTCTTCAGCGCCGTCCGCCGCGCCGAGTAGAACTCCCACACCAGCCCCGGATTCCGCTCCAGCGCTTCCGGCGTGCACACGTCTTCAATACGATGCCCTTCCCACAATCCATCCGATGCGCGAAACGTCGGCAGGCCGCTCTCCGCGCTGATCCCCGCCCCGGTCAGCACAAAGACCCGATCCTCCGCCCCAATCCGAATCGTCTCCATCGTCATTTAATCGCTGGTTCGCTGCTCTTCGGCTCTTTGACTGACCACTGATCACTGACCACTGTCGTTACGGCTCCAGCAGTATCTTCCCCGTCGTCTTCCGCGCCTCAAGGTCCGTCTGCGCCTGCGCCGCCTCATCCAGCGGATACATATACTCAGTCCGCAGCTTCAGCTCGCCTTTCGCCACCCATCCCAGCACTTCGCTCGCGCGCCATTCGAGCTCAGCCCTTGTCGCCACGTAGTGCCACAGCGTCGGCCGCGTCAAAAATAGCGAGCCCTTGCCGCTCAGCTGAATCGGATCAAACGGCGGCACTGGCCCGCTCGAGGCGCCGAACAGCGCCAGCATTCCCCGCGGACGCAGACAGTTCAGGCTGCCTTCAAAAGTCGTCTTGCCCACCGAATCGTAAACCACTTCCACGCCTTTGCCGCCCGTCAGCTTCTTCACCTCCGGCTCAAACTCATGCTCGGTGTAGAGAATCACATCGCTCGCGCCTGCCTCGCGCGAAAGCTCAGCCTTCTCTTTCGTTGAGCAAGTCGTAATCACCCGCGCCCCGATCTTCACTGCCATCTGCGTCAGCAGCAGCCCCACGCCGCCCGCGCCTGCGTGGACCAGCGCCGTATCGCCCTTCTTTAGCGGAAACGTCGAGATCGCCAAGTAGTGCGCCGTCATGCCCTGCAGCATCGCCGCCGCCGCCTGCTCCATGGTCACGCCCTCTGGCACCTTCACCAGTCCCGCCGCGGGCACCAGCGCGTACTCCGCATAGCTGCCCAGCACGCTTACGGATGCAACCGAATCGCCCGCCTCGAAGCCCGTCACGCCCGGCCCCAGCTCTTCCACCGTGCCGGCAGCCTCGCTCCCCGGCACCAGCGGCAGTGCCGCCTTGTACGTGCCCTTGCGGAAGTAGATTTCGATGAAGTTAACTCCCGTGGCCTCCACGCGAATCAACACCTGCCCAGGTCCCGGCTGTGGAATGGGCAACTCGGCGAGCTTCAGTACTTCCGGGCCGCCTGTCTCGCTGATTTGGATCGCTTTCATGGCACGGCAAGAATGCACCCTCAGCCCCTAAAACTGCAAGCGCCTCGGCCACTTTCTCCATTACTTCCCGCCGGTAATCATTCGCAATCAACAAAAAACCCCAGCGAATTCTCTCCGCCAGGGCTCGTATCACTTCTTCATTCATTCACTTCTTCACTTGCACTTATTCACTTTTTCACTCGTTCGCTGCTTTTCTGTTCCCTGTTCCCTGTTCCCTGTTCCCTACACCCCACACCCTGCACCCGATGCCCTACTCTCTGTCTTCCGGCATCAAACTCTCCACTTCCGACGAAGCCAACCGCACCACGCGGTCCACCTTATAGGGCGCAGATTGACGGCCGCTGTGGTAGTGCCGCACCTGCAGTTCACCAAGCAGGCCAATCGCCAGCAGTTGAATGCCGGCAACAATCAGCACCGCGCCGATCACAAACATGGGCCCATGCACATCCATCAGGTTCTCTTGCGGATGGACAATCTTCAGGCCCAGCAGCGTGGCAGAGATCACGCTGCCCGTCGCCATCGCCAGCATGCCCAGCCCGCCAAAAAAGTGCAGCGGCCGGCTCATGTAGCGCAGCAGAAACCGGATCGTCAGCAGGTCAAAGAACACGCGGAAGGTGCGCCCGAAACCGTAGTGGCTCTTGCCCCGCTCGCGGTTCGAATAGCGGATGGGAATCTCGCAGATCGAAGCCCCATACCAGCTCGCCAGCGCCGGAATGAACCGGTGCATCTCGCCGTAGAGTGGAATGCTCTGGATCACCTCGCGGCGGTATGCCTTGAACGTGGTGCCGAAGTCGTGGATCTTCACCCCGGAAAGCAACGCCATCATCCAGTTCGCGCACCGCGAAGGAATGCGCCGCATCACGAAGCTGTCGATCCGCTCCTTGCGCCAGCCGGAGACGACGTCGTAGCCCTCTTCGAGCTTTTCCAGGAAGGCGGGAATATCGTTGGGGTCGTGCTGCAGGTCACCATCCATTGCCAGCACATATGCGCCTCGAGCGTGGTCAAATCCGGCCGCCAGCGCCGAAGTCTGGCCAAAATTCCGCCGCAGCTTTACCACCAGCACCCGGCTGTCCACCGCCGCAATCTCTTCCAGCAGCTTGTAGGTCCGGTCGCTCGATCCGTCATCCACCAGCACCAGCTCAAACGGCTCCCCCACCTGCTCCATCACCTGTTTCAGCCGTGCATACAGCGCCGTCACGCTCTCCTCTTCGTTGTTGAAGGGAACAACGATCGAATACTTCGTCATGGTATGCGTATAGATGCGATTTGGTTTCAAAACGATTACCTTTCATCGCAAAGATTGAGCCTTGCGCATAACCCTGGGGTCCGGCCCCGTACAAATCTCATCGCTGTTCGGGGAATACCCCACCCGAATTGAACAAATCTTCATCGGTCCGGCTCGTCATCGGTCTAATTCGTCGAGCATGCCCTGCATCTCGCTCAAAGCGTGCCGGTTGTCGGTGCGCGCCGCGCAGTTGATCCCTGCCTTCAGCCGCGCAATCGCTTCGGCATTCCGATTCGCCTTGGCCAGCGTCTGCGCCGACATAAAGTACCCGGCCGTATAATCCTGATCGTTCTCGAGCAGCGTGTCGAACTCCCCGAGCGCCGCCTCGGTCTCTCCGCGTCCGGCCAGTTCCATGGCCACGCCGTACCGCGCAAAGCTGTTCCTGGGGTCAAGAGCAAGAATCTCCCGCAACCCGGCAATCTTATCTACCAAGCAAACCTCTGCAAAACCTGATGGTTGGCGTCCCAATCCCGGGCATGCCTCATTTGCACATTTCGCCGGGATTCACGAAACTGGAACTGGACCTTGATCCGCCTTGTTCCATTGTAGCGTCTGCGGAGATTTCCAGCCGACCCACCCGCTTTGAAAGGTATTTTTCACAATGGCTTCAACCGCCGCGCAACCGGAATATCGCACCGTTGCCAGCACCCAGTCTGAGATGACAGAGATCATCCTGCCCAACGACACCAACACCCTGGGCAATCTTCTCGGCGGTCGTCTCATGCACTTTATCGATCTCACCGGCGCCATGGCCGCTTACCGTCATTCGCGCACCCATGTCGTCACCGCCGCCATGGACCACATCGACTTCATCCGTCCCGTTCACCTCGGTGATCTGGTCACACTGCGCTCCAGCGTCAACCGCGCATTCACCTCCTCCATGGAAGTCGGCGTCAAAGCCTGGGCTGAGAATACGCGCACCGGCGAGCGCGTCCACGTCGCCAGCGCTTATCTCGTCTTTGTCGCCATCGACGGCGAAGGCAACCGCCAGCGCGTCCCCGAACTCCGTCCCGAAACACCCGATGAGATTCGTCGCTACGAAGGCGCGCTACGCCGCCGTCAAAATCGCGAGGCCGAAGCCGCGCAGCGCAAGCAAGCCAAGATCGAATCCCGCGCGCTACAGCAGCTTTAGCGCGCACTGACATCTGACAACTGACAACTGATAGCTGATAACTGAATTAAGGAGCATCACCCCAAATGGCTCACGCGCCCAACATGCCCACCCCTCTCGCCATTCCCGGCGTCTCCAAGATCGTCGCTATCGGTTCCGGCAAAGGCGGAGTCGGCAAGACCACCGTCGCCGTCAACCTCGCCATTGCCCTCTCGCGTCTCGGCCAGCGCGTCGGTCTCATCGATGCCGACATCTACGGCCCCAACGTTCCGCTCATGATGGGCTCATCTCAGCAGCCGGCCGTCGGCCCCGGCAACATCATCATCCCCAACCTGACGCATGGTATTAAGACAATCTCCATCGGCTACATCTCGCCCGGCGACAAACCGCTCGTCATGCGCGGCCCCATGCTCCACCAGATCATCCGCCAGTTTTTGCAACAGGTCGATTGGGGTGAGCTCGACTATCTCATTATCGATCTTCCTCCCGGCACCGGCGATGTCGTTATCTCCCTCGTCCAGACCGTCCCGCTCACCGGCGCTGTCGTCGTCTCCACGCCCTCCGATGTCAGCCTGCAGGACGCGCGGAAGGCACTCGAGATGTTCGCCCAGGTCAACGTTCCCGTTCTCGGCATCGTCGAAAACATGAGCCACTTCACCTGCCCGCATTGCCACCAGGAGATCGACATTTTTTCCAAAGGCGGCGCCGAGCACACCGCCAAGCAGTACAACCTTCCCTTTCTCGGCTCCGTCGAGCTCATCCCCTCCATTCGCGAGGGCGGCGACCGCGGCCTTCCCGTCACGCTCGCCGGACCCAAGAGCCCGCAGGCCACCGCGTTCTACGACATCGCAGGAAAGCTGATGGTTCAGGCCGAAGCCGCCGCAGCCGCCGCCTCCGACGTCATCGAGATCAGCTAGCGTCTTCTCCAGATACGCCAAGCGCGCGTTGAGTTTAGTCTTTTGCAGTCTTTGGATCCCCGCTGTAGATCTCGAGGATCACACCGAGGTCGCGGTCAGTGGGCAGATACGCGACCTTGGTGCCGCTGAATGTGCCGCTGAGCGGCAGTTTGTTTCCACGTCTGGCCTGCTCCGCCACCAGATCCTCGAAGCGCGGCGTGGCCACAGCGACGTGGTGCACACCCTCGCCCTTCTCGGCGAGGAAGCGCGCATACACGCTTTTGTCATCGAGCGGCTCGATCAACTCCCACATCACCTTGCCTATCATCGTCACGGCAAGACGCCAGGAACGCTCCACCGGCTCGTTGTACTCATGCAGGCCCGGCGCATTCTCGGCATTGAACTCGTAAATCCGCCAGGGACCGATCCCGTATTCGTCCTCGTATCTCCGCAGAGTCGCGTTGACGTCGCGGACAACGATTCCAATCTGCACCGTATCTGTAAAGGCTGGCTCAGGCATTCTGAAAGTATATGCCGTGCAATTTCAGGCACTCGATTCTTAAATCCCGACCCGCAATCCAGCCCATCGCACGAGGCCTTTCGATAGCGGTATGATTCGAAAAACGAATGCCCCTAAAACCGCGACCCGCAATCACAATTCGCCCCGTCCAGCCCTCCGACTTCCCGCATTGGAAGCCTCTATGGAACGGCTACAACGCCTTCTACGGCCGTGAAGGCGCAACCGCCCTGCCCGACGAAACCACGCGCCTCACCTGGGCGCGCTTCTTCGACGCCTACGAGCCGATGCACGCCTTAGTCGCCGAGCGCGACGGCCAACTGCTCGGCCTCGTCCACTTCATCTTCCACCGCTCCACCATCGCGCCCACCTCGAATTGCTACCTGCAAGATCTCTTCACCCTCGAGAGCGCCCGCGGCCAGGGCGTCGGCCGCGCTCTCATCGAAGAGGTCTATCGCCGCGCCGAGGCCGCTCGCTGCGCACGCGTCTACTGGCTTACTCACGAGTCCAACACCACCGCTCGCGCCCTCTACGACAAAGTCGCTGAAAACTCCGGCTTCCTCGTCTATCGCAAGAATCTTCCCCGCTGAAAACCCTGTCGCCGCCCGGAGGGAGCAGTGGCCTTCAGGCCGCTGAAAAATACCCGCGATTCACCGCGGGCCTCAGCCCCGGGCCTTCACTGCCTGATTCAAACAGACCTGGCGCCACACAAGGAGGGGGACCACCCGGTCCCCCTCTTTGCATCAATCAAGAATCCGCTTACCGCCAGTGCCCCTCAATCATCACCCACTCGCCATGCCGGTGAACCCAGCGGTGCGCAACCCAATGACCGCCTGGATGCGGCGGACGGTCCCAATGGCCTGCGGTCCACACATAGTGGCCCCCATCGTAGCGTTGGTAGCCGTCAACCCATACATAGCCTCGGTCTGGCGGATTGCCGCGGACTTCGACTATCGGCGCAGGTGGACCAACGCGAATCGCAACCTGCGCAAACGAAGCCGCAGGAGCCAGAATGAGAGCTAGCAGTATTGCCATTGCAGTTTTTTTCATGGTCAAGTCAACCCTCCAGGGGTGTGAGCATTTCCGGAAAAACTTCTTCTTTCCCGGCTCGTTGAACGGTTCAATCTGTCGCGCGGACCTTCGTTGCCCGTGCTTCTCAAGCCGCGCCCATTGCCTTTTTACTACGCATGAACAACGCAGGACTGTACCCGATTGCTCAGCCGTCGCGCCCGCCCGCAATCAAACCACCCAAATAAATCGACCCGTAGAATCAGCGAGATTGAGCCCTTTGACGTACTCGATTGCTCTCAATCAAATTCGCCGGCAATAGAAGAAGGGGAACCGCCCGGTCCCCCCTTGATTGTTCTCCTGTGATCCAACCAACGCTTACCGCCAATGCCCCTCGATCATCACCCACTCGCCATGGCGGTGAACCCAGCGGTGCGCAACCCAACGCGCATGCTCATGCGGCGGGCGCTCCCAATGGCCCGGCGTCCACACATAGTGGTCGCCCTCCCACCTGTGGAACCCATCGATCCAAACAAATCCCGCCTCCGGCCTCGGCGGGCGAGTCTCAGCAATCGGGGCCGGCGGCGCGATCGTAATGTGAACCTGAGCAAACGACACTGCGGGTGAGAGCACAACGGCAAGCAATCCTGTCAAAGCAAGTTTCTTCAGCATGGGGGATTTTCCTCCTCGGATTTTGACGCCGGAAGATCGGTTCGCATTCGGCGGACCCGAACCAATCCGGCCTCTTCCTTTTGAACAGAAGTAATGAGGAAAAGTTGCTTTGAAAATGGATTGATTTGGGTATGTCTTACAGGCATGTCGCGCAAACGTTCAACACAATGCTTTTCTGAAACGCCTCACTGAGCCGCATGGCCAGGTACCCTGCCGTGTTGATGGCATAACGCCCCGGGCCCAGGCGGTTTCTGTAGCGCTCCAGATTGACCTTTGACGACGTGAAGCTCGCCTCGACCGAAAACCCGTTTCGCTTGAGCAGAGCCGTAAGGCCAGGCAACGAAAAATAATTCAAGTGAATCGGCGGAGTGATAAAGAAATCCTTTTCCCCCATCAGAGTGGTGAGGATTGATCCAAAGTGAGGCACGGCAATGATCAGCGAACTGCCTGGCTTCAAAACAATCCGCATGTCCTGGACAAACTTGTCCACATCCAGAATGTGCTCCAGCACGTGCGAAAGCAGCGCGCCATCGAACAGGCCGCGATTCTCTTCCGCATACTCCTCGCTGAAAAACGTCGGGTCCGGCTCAAACCCCAGCCGTTTTTGAAACTCCCGGCAAGCATGCGGGCTTGGTTCGCATGCGCGCACCTTGAATCCGCACCGCACCGCCTCGGCAGAAGCAATGCCTTCTCCGGAGCCAATGTCCAAAATGGCGCCGGCCTTCAGAATCCGCGGCCCAAAGTTCCTGAAGATCCGGCGCGCATCCTGTTCCGCCGTCGGCCAGTAGACCCCAGACTCGTTCGCGCCGCTATACTCAACCAGGTTTGAGTAAATCGCCTCAATCTCACTCGCCGTCGGTCGCGGCCATACATACGCCGACTTGCACGCGCTGCAACGAACGATCGGATACTTCTTTCCGCGGGATTCTTTTTCAAACCAGGAGTCAACTGAATGGTCTCTCCTGCAAATCATGCAGCTCGATTGAATTGCCACTTGCATTCTCCGGGCAGTCTGGGCCGATGCAGCTTCCAGCATACCCCATCAAACATTGCGCAATTTGCCGGTAACTCACGCACTGCCGGAGAGTCGCCAATCGGCGAAACGTGGTCCGGCGCCTACTGGCTCCCGCTCTCGGTCTCTTCGGCCAGCGCTTCCGCGGACGTCAGGCAGTCCCCGCGGCTCACGTCCAGGTGTGTCACCAGCCGCACCGCATCCGGCCCAATTGCCGTCATCAGAATTCCTCGCGCCTTTAGCCGCGCTGTCAGTCCGCTCGCGCTGCGCCCTCCCGTCAGCTTGAAGATCACGATGTTCGTTTCTACCGCATCCAGATCGATCTCCACTCCGTCCATGTGCGACAGCGCCTCAGCGATCAGGCGCGCATTGGCATGGTCCTCATGCAGCCTCTTCGGCCCCTCTTCCAGCGCCATCAGCCCCGCTGCCGCCAGCACGCCCGCCTGCCGCATGCCTCCGCCCAGCGCTTTGCGAAAGAGGCGCGCCCGCTCCATCAGCTCAGCCGAGCCCACCAGCATCGATCCCACCGGAGCACCCAGCCCCTTCGACAAACAAAACATCACCGTATCGAAGCCGCGCGTCAGCGCCACCACCTCCACGCCCAGCGCAACAGCCGCGTTGAAAATTCGCGCTCCATCCAGATGCGTTGGGAGCTTACGCTCTTTTGCGTTCGCCCAAATCTCCTCAACCACCCCAACCGGCGTACATCCGCCACCTGCCAGATTCGCCGTGTTCTCAATCTCGATCAGGCCCGTCGCCGCGCGAAACGCGCCCCGCTTCTGAATCGCCGGCTCAATGTGCTTCCAAGTCAGAATCCCGCGTTCGGCTTCCACTGCGCGTATCAGGCAACCCGAAAACACCGCGGTCGTCGCCATCTCCCAATCCAGAATGTGCGCGCGCGACTCGGCAATCACCTCCTGGCCGGGCTGCGTCAGCAGCCGAATCGCAATCTGATTGCCCATGGTGCCGCTCGGCACAAACAGCGCCGCCTCGCGCCCAAACCTCTCCGCCGCCCGCCGCTCCAGCAGATTCACCGCGGGGTCTTCGCCATAAACGTCGTCGCCCACTTCGGCAGCCGCCATCGCCGCGCGCATCACCTGCGATGGCCGCGTCACTGTATCCGAGCGCAGATCGATCGTCGAAGACATCTCGTTTCCCTTCCCGCCTTCTTTGCTTACCTTCCCGCCGTCCTTGCTTTCCTTCCCGGGGCGCGCGCCGTCAAAATCCGCCACACCCACCCCAGGGCCACCAAAAGTATCGCTCCATCGACGCCCGCACAAACCATCACGCCAGCACTGCCCCTGAACTCCGATCCCATCGCAAACACTGTTGCGAACCCCAGCCCCACTGCCACGCCCATCACCAGCGCTGCCTTCCGTTCCCTTCGCGATGAGTGGCTTCCGCGCGAATATCTTCTGCGTAGATAGCTGAATAACCAGCTCGCCCCCAAATACGCCACAAACCCCACCGACAAACAAAACATCGGCACAATCAAAAAAGACATTCCGTCAGCCCTTCTCCAGCCGCCCTTTCAACGGATCGATAAAGACACTAAGGTTCAACTCGTTCCTTCATTCCCGGCTTATCCTTGCCGCGCCTCGGAAAAGGACGGAATATCGCCAGGAGAACGAGTCCTTCACCAAGCAACAGCAGATATCCGATCAACATTCCACTCGTGCCTGGGAACTCCTCCAGGAGATTGCCGAAGGTCCAAAGATCAGGAACAAGCAAAACACCGAAGACGCCGAAAGCCATCGACGCCCGTCGCTCCCTCCGTTCGTAACGGCCGAGCACATAGAGGCTACAGAGTCGGCCGATCCAAAAGAAGAGCAACCCAATCGGGAAGCCGAGCAGCAGTGCGTAGGAAATTGGCATTCTCGCGTCCCCCTTCTCGCCTCAATATTCCTACCCATCCCCCTGGTCCCTGTTCCCTGCTCCCTGCCTCTAAGGAATCTTCTCCATCGGCAGCTCCATCACCGGTGTCCGCTTGCCGTCGTGCATCGCATAAGCCCACATCCCGTGGAAGCTCGTCCGCAGCGCCGGTTGCGCCTTCAGCAGAGCGCTCATCGCGGCCACTGCCTCAGTCCGCTGCGCCGCCGGGTCGGTAATCCCCACTGAATCGTAGGTCACGCCCAGGTCCGCCTGGCGTAACGACAGGTCCACCTGGATCGCATCGATCTTCCATGTCCGCTCCGGATCCTGGATCGAGTAGGGGAACAGATCCTGCGCCGATGTTCCCGTCGATGACAACTTCACCAATCCCTGTTCCTGGCTCAGCTTGTCCAGATTCGGCGACGAAAGAAAATCCACCGGGATCAGCAGCGTCCGCGCCATCTCGTAGCAGTACCACGCGCTCCACGCCTGCCCCGCCTTGGCCAGCTCTCGAGCCCGCGCCCAGTACCAGGTGCCGTCGTGCCCGTCGATCGCGCCCTGCCGCACCGTGAGGCCCGCCAGCTTCCATCCCTCCGGCCTGGCCGCCGCGTCCCACGCCAATACCTCCGCAATCTGCCCTGCCAGCGGCGCGCCTGCGGCGTCGGCCAGCACCACCGCATACTTGCCCGGCGGCAGCTCGCGCATGGTGATCGTCACCGTCAGCGACCCCGACGAATTTGAGCAGAAAAACTGCGTGTCGGCCGGAGCCTTTTGCATGCTCGCGTCCAGCACATAAAGCGCGCGCAGCTCCACATGTCCGCCCTTTACCAGCGGTCCAGCCGCCTCGACGGCCTCGCGCATCCCTTCCCACTCTGCTGCCTCCGCAGGCAGCAGTGCCGACTGCAGCGCACTCGAATCCTGTGAAAGAACCGCCATCGTCAGGCGTCCGCCCGCCGCGATCAGCGCGTTGCGATCGTCCGGCAGCATCTCCGCATCCATTACGCAACTTGCCGCCCGGGCATGCAAAGCCCCGGATGTCAGCGCCAGCGCCAACAAGCAGGATTGGAACGCCTTGCTCGCCTTGCATTGCAATGCAAATCCGCGCGGAAACAATGGAAAACGCCCCATTCTCCCTGGATTCCTCTCCGCCGCGCAGAATTCCATCTCCAGCATCTGCGGGCCAATGCCCGGTCTGAGCCTCTGCGGGGGCTACTGCCCGCTTTGAACGTTTTCGGGCCACTGTTAGTCTAGTACAGTAGGCTGGCAGCCGCTGATCGTCCTCGTGCGCGCCCGCCGCTCGTATTTGCACTTTCAGCCGCGCCGAATCTCAAGCGCGCCAGCCGCATCGCCGGGAGTCGTTTCCCATGCCAAGAGCCAACCCGCAACGCTCCCATTCCTCGCCGCTCAGCGGTACGCTCGCGCTCTTCGCCGCCGTCACTCTCAGCACCGCCCTGCTCGCCATTCCGCCGCTCTGCCGCGCGCAAAGCTCACCGCCAGCCACACCGCAGGACTCTTCAACCGCACAACCCAGCACCCATCCCGCGCCGGGCTTTCATCAGACCCGCACCCATTTGCGCTCGATTCCCAAACAACCCGTGACGCCTGCTGAAACCGTGACCGCGATCCAGGCCACCGCTGCTCCCGCACCCGAAGATCCTCACTGGCCCGCAAACGACCAACCCGCTCCCGCTCGCATCGTCTGGGACAGCCAGGGACTGCGCATCGAAGCAGCCAATGCAAGCCTCTCTGACATCCTCTCCGAAGTCACCACTCTTACCGGCGCGCACGTCGAAGGCTTCAACGCCGATGCGCGCGTCTACGGTCAATTCGGTCCCGGCCCCGCCCGCGACGTCCTCTCCCAACTGCTTGATGGAACCGGCTACAACGTCATCTTGATCGGCGACATCGGCCAGGGTACTCCGCGGCAAATCCTGCTCAGCACCCGCACCGCAGGCAGCGCCCCGTCCGCGGCCCACTCCGCCAATCCAAATGACGACGATGCCGATGTCGACGAGCCCGTCCAGCCACAGCCTCAGCCCAACGGCATCCAGCCCATGCGCGGACCGTTCAACCCCGCCGGCCTGCATCCGCAGTTCCCGCCCGACATGCAGCAGCGCCAGCCCGGCCAGCCGCCACAGCCCGGTCAGCCAGGCCCGCCGCAGCAGAACCAGCAGCAGCCGAACCAGCAATAGCTTGTTTTCGCGCAGAGAGTCTTGAGTCAAGGCGCGACTTCACAGCTTGCTGAAAAACTCCTCCGTGCGGTAGGCCTGGAATTTTTCCCAAGCATAAACCGAGCAAAATAAATGCGGGTTTCAGCCCCTGCGGGGGCGTCCCTCACAGTCTCAGGCGAATAACTGAGGCGGCTCCCTGTCCATTCATGGTTGGATGGAAATCTTGAATGAGAACTTCTATTCTGCGAGCCCGTCAGCTCGCCGCCCAATTCACTTCGCAGCTCTTACTGGCTGCGCGCCACTTGAAGCTCCGGCTTCACCGCCGCGCGTCTCGGTTGCGGCCGCATCAGCCAGAACCCCACGCGCAAAATCCCATAGGCCGACATCAATCCAAATCCTGTCGATCCCACCACCGCACAAATCAGTGCTGCCAAATCCGCCATACCCTGTCAAACCTGCCGTTTCTCAATCTGCGCTGTCGCCCGCTCCATATTCGTCAGATGCGGGCTCCCGTCGATTGTCGCAGAACAACCTCTCCGCAAACCTGAATGTCTGTTGACAAACAGAGTACCCCGGCCATTTTCGCCTCATCCAACCCACTTCCCCTTTCGGCACCGGCAACTCAGCGCGCAACCAGCCTGCTCGGCGATAATCGTCTCCAGGAGAACGATCCACAAAGCTCGCTTCTCGGAGGTTGCTCATGTCCGAACCCGTCATCGCGCAAAAGTTCCCCATCCCCACCCCCGTCGAAGCCGGCGCAAGCTACTATTGGTGTGCCTGCGGCAGGAGCGAGTCGCAGCCCTTCTGCGATGGCTCCCATGCAGGCTCTGGCATCATCCCCTTACCCTTTGAAGCCACCGAGACAAAGACAGTTGTTCTCTGCGCCTGCAAGCACACCAAAACCCCGCCCTTTTGCGACGGCACCCACAAGTCCCTCTAGCCCGCCGTTGACTGTCCGGCTCGCCGAGGGGCTTTAACCAATTGGGATTCGTTCCTCCTGCGAGTCTGGGGGCCTTATGTCTTTCCAGGCCTTCTCCGCTGCGTCTGCGGCATCGCGTGCTTCGCGAGCCTTTTCCTCGGCATCCGCTGCCGCGGCTTCGGCAGCGTGCCATGCTGCGCGGGCAGCTTCCAGCGCGTCCTTGTCCGGTTGGGTAAACCCCTTCCAGAGCTTCACTCGGAATCGGAAGAGGTCGTTCTTCGCATCGTCGCTTGCTTCCTTTGCCTTCTCTTTTGCCTCGTCATTTTCCTGAGATGGGTTCGCCTCCGACTTTTCGACTGCATCATCCAGTTTGTCTTTCGCGGCCGTTGCCGCACGTTCTTTGGTGCGCAACTCCGCCGTGGCTTTTTCGGAATCTGCAACGTGGTCTACCCCGTTATCAAAAGCATCCTCTGCGGCCTTTTTCTTCTTTTCCGCGTCGGCCTTGGCATCTTCAGCCTTCTTCTTCGCAGCCCACTTCTTCTTCTCCGCGTCGAGCGCGCGTTGATGTGCCTCTTCTACCTGTTCCTTCGTCGGCGGCTCTTTCTTCAACTCGGGCTTCTCCGTCGTGGCAGGCGGATTATTTCCAACCGTTGCTGAATTCGGATTCCCGGTCGCATCGTCAAACAGCGCGGAAGCCGTGCTGCCCATGCAGTCTGGACCCGCGCTTGCCGTCGAGCAATTGGCCGGAAATGAAGAGTCCGGCGAATTGGGACCAAAGCCAAGCCCGGTCACCGGGTTCAGGTAGGCTCGCGCGACGCCGAAGATGTTGAATCCACCGTCTCCGATCGCTCCCACAGTGCCGTTGATCTGGTACGAACCGGACGGGACAAACGAATTCGCATTCAGCGTCACAAACTGGTTCTGCATGGTAATGATGGCAGGCGATCCGTTCGTAACCGTGAGCGTGATCGAACCGGTTAGCGAGTTACCGGAAGATTGCGAGTTCGCAGGCTGTGCATCCGACTCCGACGGGCTCACCAGGTCGCTCGGAATGAACCGCGCGCCCCAGGCGGACGCCGGCAATCCGTTCAGGCCGTCAAGCTTCACGTGGTAAGTAGTACTTTGCCCTTTCTTCAAAGCGAGTTGATCTGCCCACATACTCAGCGTCATGTAAAAGACCGGCAGAATCGTCGGAGGCATGAATGGATTCTGGATAGTTAGGTTCTGCTGGCCCGCCGGGAGATTGACCGGCGGCATGAAGTAAACCGAACCGGGCGCTGCGGCCAGCGCGGGGACTGAAGTCCCGCCGATGCTGAGCGCCGTTTGCATGGCATCGCCGCCGAACGGTCCATGCACCCCGACCAGCTTTCCCTGTGGAAGAACCGGCATCGTCCAGCATGGCTCGATGGCATTGAACCTGAAAGATGATCCAAACAGCGATGCGTTCTCGGCTTCATCGTCCAGGAACCTGGCCCATGCGTCATACTCCTGAAGTTCCAATTCCTGCTCGGAATTGGGCTTCAGAGAGCGCAGATCGGCGTTGGTTGCACGGGTCTCTCGGGCCAAACCGTGCGCCAGCTTGATGACCACATCCGGCGGCAGATGCGACGCAACCTCGTCGATGTCTTCATAGACCTCGTTGAGATGTTCTTCGATCTCGCCAATGTCCGAATCCACAATTGTCCCTTCGTCGTGGGTCCTGTAGTACTCATCCGCCTCGGTTTCCAGATCGAATGCCTGATTCCACAGGTCGATGAGATCTTTTGCAATCAGGTGCTGAAGTCCGGAAAGGAGCGGCGGGGTTGCCTTGCCTTGCGGCAGTTTGGGGGCGGCAACAGGGTCGCCGATTTTGAAATTGCCGCCAACCGAATGGAGACCCGTCCCCGCGTCCGGCTGAAAGAAATGCAGCTCCAGCGGACCTGTCCAATTCATCGGAATGTGAATCGCGACCTGGCCGCTCGAATTCACGGGCACGTATCCATCGCCCGGCACTCCAACCTCCACGCCCGGCCATTCCGAGGAACCGTCCGGCAGATGATAGACCTGGAGCGGAAGCGTGACTTCACTCAGCCCCGGCACTCCCTTGAATGCCTCCGCATAGCTGGCCGGCCAGAGGGATCCGGTGACTGTATCGCCCGGATGATAGTCCCTGGGGAACAGAAAACCGACATTCGTAACGGTCGGAAGGGTCGCCCCGGCCGGTTGAGCCGCTGTCACCGGCTGAAGCGCCTGCGGCTTCTTATACGGAACGAAAGCCGACGTCCACTTGTCTTGAATTGCGTTCCACTCGTCGGTTTGAACGCCTCCAGCTTTGTATTCCGTAATCTGCTCCCAGGTCAGTTCCCCGTGAAAGCCAAAGTGCGCCAGGTCGAAGGAGGTGATTGCCCCATGCAGGTCGTACTTGAAATCAGCCTCTGTTGTCAGGTGTTTGTGCTCATCGAACTTGAGTTGACGCAGCTCCACCTTGTGCTTCGTCCCATCAACGGTCGCGTATTCGTCGGTATCCTTCTCGCGCAAAGTCCCGTGCGTATCGTATACGCGCCCCTCCAGCATGCCTCCTGTCGCGTCTATGTCCGTTTCGCGGTGACCGCCCGCACCAAAGTCGTCTGAATCCGACTTTGTCGTGTTCACTCCCGGCGAATTGGAAGCAAACGTCTGGGCGGGCTCAACCACCAGCGAACTGGCTTGCATCACAGTTCCCAGCGCCGCAGCGGGAACGACGATAGATAGGAAGCGCAAAAATCGGGCCAAGATAAACCTCCTCACGCTCAGCGCTGACAAAACACCTGGCCCGTTTCCAACGCAAGCAGGAATAAGGAATAAAATGGGAAAATGAACATAGCTCCGCGGCGTTGAATAGGGATAGCTGACGGGCAGGTCGCCTTGTCCAGCGCATTAACCCGGGCGTCTTAGATCGAAGCTGATCTGTGCGCGGATGGTAGCATTCCGATCCCATTGTGTCCACAACTTAGGTTCCTTGCTCCAGGCTTAGCCACTCCATGGCCATCACACACATTTCGGTGCGGGGCGCGCGCCAGCATAATCTGCGCGACATCAATGTGCGCATCCCCCGCAACACCCTCACCGTCGTCACCGGACTCTCCGGCTCGGGCAAGAGCTCGCTCGCCTTCGACACCATCTACGCCGAGGGCCAGCGACGCTACGTCGAAACCCTCTCTGCCTACGCTCGCCAGTTCCTTGATCAGATCGAACGGCCCGATGTCGACTCCATCGAAGGCCTCAGTCCCGCCATCTCCATCGAGCAGAAAACTACCAGCCGCAGTCCCCGCTCCACTGTCGGCACCATCACCGAGATCTACGACTACCTGCGCCTGCTCTACGCCTCCATCGGCACGCCCCACTGCCCCAACTGCGGCCGCCCCATCGCCCGCCAGACCGCCGACCAGATCGTCCAGCGTGTCCTCGAGCTCGGCAAAGGCGAACGCGTCACCGTCATGGCGCCCATCGTCCGCGGCCGCAAAGGCGAGTTCAAAGATCTCCTCGACCAGCTCGATCAGCAGGGCTTCCGCGCCCGCATCGATGGCGAAGTCCACGACCTCTCTGAGCCGCCAGCCCTCGATCGCCGCAAAAACCACACCATCGAAGCCATCGTCGACCGCGTCCTCCTCAAACCCTCCGAAACTGCTACACAAACAACGATGGGTGCCCCATCCTATCCGCGCACCTCAGCGGATAGGGTGGGAATCAAGGAACCCCAGCCCCCCGGCAAGCCCTCCGTCGAAAAGCGCCTCGAATCCGCAATCCAGAAGGCCCTCCAGCTCGCCAACGGCCTCGTCCTCGTCGGCAGCGCGGGCGGAAGCGAGAGCAGCTCTTCTCCTCATCCATGGCCTGCCCCGACTGCGGACTCGACGTTCCCAAACTCGAGCCGCGCAGCTTCTCCTTCAACTCCACCTTCGGCGCCTGCCCCGAGTGCCATGGCCTCGGCTCGCTCTACGACTTCGACCCCGCCAAGGTCATCACCGACTGGTCCAAGCCGCTGCTCGATGGCGGCCTCGGCCCAGGCTCCTCTTCGCAATACCTTCTCAAGCTCATCCACCTCGCCGCCGAGCGCTACCAGATCAATCTCAAGCTCCCCTTTGAAGATCTGCCGCCCAAGCACCAGCACATCCTGGTCTACGGGCCGCCCAAGGGCGAAGCCCCGCGCACCGGCTTCCACGGCATCCTTGCTTACCTGCGCGACTCCACTGACGAGGCCCGCAGCGACGGCTATCGCGAATACATGATGAACTTCATGTCCGCCTCGCCCTGCCCCGTCTGCCGAGGCAAGCGCCTTCGCCCCGAGTCCCTTGCCGTCAAAATCGGCGGCCTCTCCATCGCCGACTTCACCGCCCTGCCCCTTAATCGCGCGCTCTCCGCCGCCATCAACCTCACCTTCACCGCCCGCGAAGCCCTCGTCGCCGATCGCATCAAGCGCGAAATTGTCGAACGCCTCGAATTCCTCTGCGCCGTCGGCCTCACTTATCTCTCGCTCGACCGCAACGCCGCCACGCTCTCCGGCGGTGAAGGCCAGCGCATCCGCCTCGCCACTCAGATCGGCTCACGCCTGCGCGGCGTCCTCTATGTTCTCGACGAGCCCTCCATCGGCCTTCATCAGCGCGACAACAACCGCCTCATCGAAGCCCTCATCCGCCTCCGCGATCTCGGCAACACCGTCCTCGTCGTCGAGCACGACGAAGACACCATCCGCCACGCCGATTACGTTCTCGATCTCGGCCCCGGCGCGGGCCGCCTCGGCGGATACGTAGTCGCCCAGGGCACGCCCGCTGAGATCATGGCCTGCCCTGACTCGCTCACCGGCCGCTACCTTTCCGGAATGGCCCCCATGCTCCAGCGCGCCCATCCCCGCCGGCTCACGGGCAAGTGGCTCACGGTCACCGGCGCGCGCGAGCATAACCTTCAGGACCTCACCATCCGCATCCCCCTCGGCGTCATGACCGTCGTCACCGGCGTCTCCGGAAGCGGCAAGAGCACCCTCATCAACGACATCCTCTACCGCTCGCTCGCCAAATCCATCTATGGCTCCCGCGAAGAACCCGGCTCCCACGACGAGCTCACTGGCGCGGAGCAAATCGACAAAGTCATCCGCATCGACCAGTCCCCCATCGGCCGCACTCCGCGCTCCAACCCCGCCACGTACACTCAGGTCTTCTCGCCCATCCGCGACCTCTTCGCCATGCTCCCCGAAGCCCGCGAGCGCGGCTACAAGCCCGGACGCTTCAGCTTCAACGTGACAGGCGGGCGCTGCGAAACCTGCCAGGGCGACGGACAGCGCCGCATCGAGATGAACTTCATGCCCGATGTCTACGTCCAGTGCGAAGTCTGCAACGGCCGCCGCTACAACCAGGAAACCCTCGCTGTCAAATTCAAGGGCCACTCCATCGCCGACGTCCTCGACCTCACCATCGAAGACGCGCTCGCCGTCCTTGAAGACGTCCCCACCGTCCGCCAAAAGCTGCAAACCCTCGTCGATGTCGGCCTCGGCTACGTGCACCTCGGACAGTCCGCCACCACGCTCTCCGGCGGCGAGGCCCAGCGCATGAAGCTGGCCCGCGAGCTCAGCAAGCGCCAGACCGGTCGCACCCTTTATCTCCTCGACGAGCCCACAACAGGTCTCCACTTCGACGACGTCCGCAAGCTCCTCGAAGTCCTTCACCGCCTCGCCGATCTCGGCAACTCCGTCATCATCATCGAGCACAATCTCGACGTCATTCGCAACGCCGACTGGATTCTCGACCTCGGCCCCGAAGGCGGGGAAGACGGCGGTCGCGATCGTCGCCCATGGCCGTCCCGCCAAGATCGCCTCCACTCCCGGCTCCTACACCGGCCAGTTCCTCCGCCGCTACTACTCCAGCACCAACGGCCATCTCGCTGCCGCCGACTCTGCTGCCGATGCAGAAGAAGACTTCATCGCAGATTCTGTAGCGGGCTCTGGCGAATCGTTCCTGGCCAATGGCGCAAAACCCAAATCGGCAAAACCACAGAAGGCAAAAGACACTGGCTCCTCATCCCGCGGCCCGCGCAGAAAGAAGACTGGTATCCCATGAGCAGTCGCGACCAGCAGGACCCCATCGACAGTCAGGAACTGCCGAACTCGGGCGCGGGTGCCCCAGGTCCGGGGTCCCCGCGGACAGGTCCTCGTCCGAGGGGTGGAGGTCCCTCGCACTTGGGGACCTGGGAGACCAAGAACTCCGACGCGCCCGTCGAAGACCCCTCCGCCGAGCCGCCAGCGTTCATCCTTTCCTCCATCCCCATCCCGCCGCCAAAGGCGATCAACGCCCCGGCCAGCCGCGCGCTCGCCTCCGGCGACGAACTCATCGAACTCGCCGGCGGCACGCCCGGCGTGAGTACATCGAACCCGCCTCGGCGCATCCCAATGCCCGATGAGCTCGCGGCTCATCGCTTTGAATATCCCCTCCCATCCGATCCGAATCCAACTGTCTCTCGACCGCCTTCTACAATCACGCGCGGCGATCGACTCACCGAAGCACTTCGCCCCGAGACGTCTGAACCCGACGAAGACCTCGCGTCCAAAAATTACTCCGGGCCGGACTTCCCCATCACGCCTATCCGACCCTTCGCCGCTCCTCCCCATGCGGAACCAGTCTCGGAAGACTCAGCCCCAACAGTCTCGCTCGACGCCGGCCCTGCCGACGTACACGGGACATCTCTGGATTCCAGCATCCCTCCGCCCAACTTCCACCTCCAGCCCGAACCCGAAACCCGCATCCCCAACTTCGGCCACCTCTCGCTTCTTGCCGTCATTGCGCTCTTCGGCCTCGTCGCCGCCGGCCTGGCCGCAGGCGTTGCTCTCCATTTCCACCTTTGGGGCGTCACTACCACCGACAAAGCCGCCACCGACATCCACTACACGCTCGCCAGCATGGCCGTTCTCTACGTCTTCTCCTTCGGCTGCGCGTTTTTTCTCTTCCCGCGCATCTGGCATAAGCCTTTCTTCGCCGCCCTCCAGTGGAACTCCCGCGCCGCCGTCCGCTATCGATATTGGCTCTTCGCCGCCGCGTCCTTCTGCTTCGTCCTCGCCGTTGTCGACGAATTTCTCCTCCCAGGCCCCACCAGCGCGCCCATCGACAAGTTGTTCTCCAACACCACCGCCGCCTGGCTGCTCTTCGCCTTCGGCGTCCTGGTCGCGCCCTTCTTTGAAGAGATCACTTTTCGCGGCTTCCTGCTTCCCGCCCTCTGCACTGCCTGCGATTGGATCGCCGAGTACCTCGAGAGCGAGACCCAGTGGTCACGCCCCGCTCTTGTCTTGGGCTCCCCTGTAGCAAGCTCAGCCCTCGCAGCTTTCGCCGAACAAAAATTCGGACACCACCGCCCAGTTGAGTGGCTCCTGGTTTCTTGCTTCATCGCCCTGGTCTGCATTGTTGCTGTCTCATGGCTCTATCAGCGGTACCAGGCCGTTGGTGCGGGCTCCCGCGTCCGCCCTCTCGGCCCCAACGGCCACCCCCAGTGGTCGCTCGCCGCCATGATCATCGGCTCGCTGCTCACCAGCCTTCCCTTTGCCGCTATACATGCCGACCAGACCGGCTACTCGCTTGGGCCCTTCGTGCTTCTCTTCTGCGTCAGCCTCATCCTCTGCTTCGCCCGTCTCGCCACCCGCTCCCTCGCCGCCAGCACCCTCGTCCACGCCTCCTACAACTTCATCCTCTTCGCCCTCATGCTCGTCGGCACAGGCGGCTTCAAACACCTCGACAAGATGTAAGTGCGGGGAACAGGGGGTAGGGAACAGGGAACAGTCGTTTGTGCTAGTTTGAACGAACGGCTATTGGACCATGAAATTCCTCAAGGCAGCTCTGCGGTTAGCCCGGCGGGCGTTGCTGTTTGTGCTCATCCTTTATTGGGCGGCGCTTCTCTGGGGCTCCATAAGTGCACTGGTTTCGGGCGGGCCGGCTCGCCTTTCCGTGTGGTACAGACACATTGCTGAAGGGCCTTTGATTGGGGATTGCGTCGCCGGCACTTGCACATTCACCTATTCAGCTTTTGATCCACGCCGTCAGGGCTGGGTGGGATTTGCGGCAGCCCAATTCCTCTACTTAACAACCACATTGCTACTCGGCTTCCTTGAATGGCGCTTCCAGGGAAGAGACGACAGACAGAAAGGAACTGAAAGTGGGTGAATCCTTCAAGGATCTCATCGTATGGCAAAGAGCGATTCAGTTGAGCCTGGCAATCTACAAACTCACCGCCTCATTTCCAGACTCAGAACGATTTGGCTTGACCAATCAGCCTCGACGCGCCTCCGTCTCCGTTGCCAGCAACATCGCAGAAGGATACGGTCGATCGGCCAAGGGGGAGTATGTACTTTTTCTCGGCCACGCTCGGGGCTCGAACTGCGAAGTGCAAACTCAGCTCGTGATCGCCGATGGGCTTGGTTTCGGCAAAGCACCAGCAAGGCAGGAAGCTCAAGAGCTTTCTGAAGAGGTAAGCCGAATGCTGGTCGCCATCATGAGCAAACTTCAAAAACGTGGCTAGCGAGTCCTCCTGTTCCCTGTTCCCTCGTCTTCTACAATCAAGAATCGATGACTACCCTCAACCATAGGCAGCAACTGTTAGCCCTCCTGGCAAGAACCAGCTTCCGACTCGGCCAGTTCACCCTCGCTTCCGGCGCAACAAGCGACTACTACATCGACTGCCGCACCACCACGCTCCATGCCGAGGGCGGCCGCCTCACCGGGCACGCAATTCTTGAGCTGCTCGAAGCCCACAACATCCAGGCCGAAGCCGTCGGCGGCCTCACCATGGGCGCTGATCCCATCGTCTCCAACGTCGCCACCGCCAGCGCCCAACGCGCCCTCGATAGGTCTACCCAATCCAGCCCCGCCGCACCCGGCAACAATGGCCTCATCCACGGCTTCCTCGTCCGCAAGGCCGAGAAGACCCACGGCACAGCCCGCCGCATCGAAGGTTTCTGCCAGCCCGGCGCGCGCGTCGTCATCGTCGACGACGTATGCACCACCGGCGGTTCCACGATCACGGCGATCGAGGCCGCCCGCGAAGCTGGCATGGTGATCGCTGCAGTTGTCTGCATTGTCGAGCGCCAGGAGGCAAACGGCCGCCCCGCTGTCGAGTCTGCCGCGAATGGCGGGGCCCCCGGCGACAGGTCTTCGTCGACGGGGTGGAAGGGCGCTCCGTTCCTCGCCCTCTTCACAGCCAACGACGTCCGCGCCGAAAAGATCAAACAAACCGCGCCGCAGCCTTAAAACCAATCGTCAAGATCGGTCTCGAATATGCACGGCTTAACACGCCAGATGAACACCGATGCGTCAATGTTTTGAAAGGGCACAACTTCAGTCGTGCCGCAAAAATACACGATAAAATTGAGGGCTTTAGCCCCTGAGGGATCTTCTCGCGGCCTGAAATCGGCTATCGCAACATCCCCAGCTCATCCCTACTGCACAAACGTTGTGATGCTCTGCCTCGACAGCGCGTCGCAGCGGCCCACAAGCTGATAAATAGCGAGGACGGCAAACGTCATTACCAGCGACACGTCAAGCCTGCCATCCGTGATGCGCTGCCTCGACCCCGCGAACCTTCAAAACATGCTGATGATCAAGGTTGGCCACAGCAGGATTCATCCTCGCTTCAAGCGCAGCGTCACAGCACTGCTCTTCGTCCGGTGATCAGTTGAATCAGCAAGACTATGAGCGCGACCACCAGTAGCAGGTGAATCAGGCCGCCCGCGATGTGCAAGCTGAAGCCGAGAAGCCACAGGATCAGAATGATTGCAAAAATCGTCCAAAGCATGGTGCCTCCTTCTTTTTGTCGCAGGGGCCTGAGTCCACAAACTCACCCAGGCCCTGCCGTTGAGTGCAGCAAAGGGGCTCAAGACTCAGAGCCTTGCCCAGGCCGGCAACTACTCGCTAGCGCGCGCTTCGATCTTTGCATCCCTCACCGCATCCAGGAACGCATGTGCTTCCGGCGGAGGAGGAACTTCGCCCATCAGAATGCGGCGCGTGGAAATCTCATGCCCATACATCGCCTCTGTTGAGTCGTCGTCCCTGCGAATCGCGGCTCCATTCAGCGTCACGCCCGCAAAAATTCCTTTGGCGCGCGAATACGTAAGGATCTCGGTATTCAGTTTCCAATCGGTATCCGCGGAGGCATGCCGCCCAACTGGACCGGCTGCTGCTGAGGCGTCAGCTCCAATTTCAAAATGGCTGCTCACAAGCCGATCGAGCCCCTTGTCGCCCTGGATCACCATCACCAGATCCACGCCTTCCACACCAATCTGCAATCCCCAGTTTCCACCGGTGATGGTGAAGAACGCAGGTGCGCTCCAGCCGCTCGGCGTCCGGCAAGTCGCCACTCCTCGGCCATTCTCAGCGCCGACGATGAACCCGCCCTTCAGCAGGTGGGGTACAACGGCGATGCACCTTGCATGCCGCATTACATCTTCTGGAATGCCACGGTCGGGTGCGGCCATAATCTCGCGCAGCACCGCGCCTGCGTGTTCCAGCCGATCCTGGGTTGCTTCACGCGGTCCCGCCCACGAAATCCGCGCCAGACACAAGAACATTGCAAACAGAATCAATTTCTTCATGACTCTTCTCCTTTTTTCGCTTTTTAGTGAAATCGGATTCGTTCTTCTGAGATCCAGCGCATCCCCGCACGGTCAGCGCTGCGAGCCCTGAGCCCTGCCCGACCCTGAAGCACCCTGCTCCACCGGATCGAGGTCTCCTCCATCGTTCATCTGCTGCATCTGGTGCCGCCGCCGCGCTTCCTCTTTTCCATCGCGCGTCGCATCGTCGGCAATCTCCCATGCCTTCTTCGCTTGTCCTTTCACCTCTTCTTTTCCATCGCGCAATGCATCCTTGGTGTTGTCCCAGGCCTTCCCGGCCTTGTCTTTCACCTGTTCATGTCCTTCACGCACCGCATCCTTCGCAGTGCCCCACGCCTTCTCGGCCTTTCCCTTCACCTGCTGGCCGAGCCCTTGCAGTTGGGCGTTCGTGTCGCCCGTCCATTCGCCCACCTGCCTCTTGGCGCGCCCTGCGACATCGTCAATCGTTCCTTTCACTTGATCCGTGTTCATCTCTCTACCTCCGGGGGATAGTCAGGCTTCGTTCCTGCCTGCGAGCTATCTGTCGCAACTCGGCAGCCATTCCGCTAAAGCCGCTCGCAACTCCATGCAACAAAAGCCTTCTGGTCGCATAGGATGGCGAAGCGGCCCTCCGGGTTGGCCGTGTAATTCTTACTCGCCTTGGTAAAGATTCACTCTCGACTCGCCCTTGCACACGCTCTCTCGAACAACCCGCTAATCTATTGACTGGCCAGGAAACTGACCCCTTGGTCTCTCGCCCCTGATCCCCGATCCCATGGACTTCTACGAAAAAATCCGCACCCTCCCCACGCAGCCCGGCGTTTACCTCTACAAAAACGCCGAGGGCGAGGTCATCTACGTCGGCAAAGCCAAAAACCTTCGCTCTCGCGTCCGTTCCTACCTTCTCGAAGCCTCCCAGGCCAACGCAAAAACCGGCTCCCTCATGCGCGAGGCCGTCGACCTCGACTACATCCTCGTCGCCAACGAGCAAGAAGCCCTCGCCCTCGAAAACAATCTCATCAAGCAGCGCCATCCCCGCTTCAACATCCTGCTCCGCGACGACAAGACCTACCCCTACGTCAAGCTCACCCTCGCCGACCGCTACCCCAAAGTCTTCGTCACGCGCCGCCTGCGCAAAGACGGTTCCGCCTACTACGGACCCTACTTTCCCGGCAATCTCGCCTATCGCATCGTCGAGCTCATCCATCGCAGCTTCCTCATCCCCAGCTGCAAGGTCGATCTCTCGCGCTACCATCCCCGCGCGTGCCTGCAGTACTACATCCATCGCTGCCTCGGTCCCTGCGTTGATGGCCTCACCACCCCCGAGACCTACGCACAGGCCGTTCGCGACGCGCAGCTCTTCCTTGAAGGCCGCGCCGCCGATCTCGAGCGCACCCTCACCGCGCGCATGACCGCCGCCGCCGAGGCGCAGCAGTTCGAAGCCGCCGCCCGCCTGCGCGATCAGCTCTCCACCGTCCATCAGCTCTCGGAAAAGCAGCGCATCGCTACTGCTGAAGAGAGCGACGACGCCGATGTCTTCGGCTACCACTTTGAAGCCGGCTCCCTCGCCGTCAATC
Source organism: uncultured Acidobacteriaceae bacterium (assembly GCA_963783065.1). Classification (GTDB taxonomy): domain Bacteria; phylum Acidobacteriota; class Terriglobia; order Terriglobales; family Acidobacteriaceae; genus Telmatobacter. The sequence continues at coordinate 70,056 of CAWAMG010000004.1, forward strand.
TCTTCCACGTCCGCCAGGGCAAGATCGTCGACCGCCGCGAATTCTTCTGGGATGAACTCCCCGAGCTCCTCGAGCCCGCAGAAGACCTGGGTACTCCACAACAACCTCAACCCGAACCCACACCCGATACCCTACACCCGACGCCCGACACCCAATCCGGCCCCCACCAGGCCCTCTCCGCGCTCCTCAAGCAGCTCTACATCGATCAGCACTATGTCCCCCGCACCATCCTCGTCCCTGTCGACTTCGCAGACCGCGAGACCCTCGCGGCTCTTCTCACCGAGCGCACCGGCCATCGCATCGAGATTGCCGTCCCCCAGCGCGGAGAAAAGCGCTCCCTCGTCGACCTTGCCGGCCAGAACGCCAAGCAGTCCTACATCCAGCGCTTCCGCGTCCTCGAGCCCTCGCGCAAGGCTATCCAGGAGTCGCTCGCCGACACCCTCATGCTCCCCGAGCTGCCACGCCGCATCGAGTGCTTCGACATCTCCCACATCCAGGGCGCTGAAACCGTCGCCTCGCTCGTCGTCTGGGAAGACGGCAAAATGAACAAGCAGCTCTATCGCAAGTTCCAGATCAAGACCGTCGAAGGCGTCGACGACTTCGCCTCCATGCGCGAGGTCGTCTTCCGCCGCTACCGCCGACTGCTCGAAAAAATAAACTGGGAGTCCGGTTCGCTGCGACCTAACTCGGTTCTAAGTGGACCTGATCCAGTTCCCGGTGGAGCGGACCTGCAAGTTCCATCCCACGACTCCACGGCCTCTCAACAAGCTCTTCATATTTTGAATGGGATCATTCATCTCGGTCGCGCTGCAGCCACCGCAACTGAAATGGGAGCTTCAGCGTCTGACGAGGCGACCGCAGATTCTCAATCGAACTCCGCCCCTCAATCGCGTGCCGATAAGGAGCCTTCCACACTCCCCTCGCTCATCCTCGTCGATGGCGGACTCGGCCAGCTCCACGCCGCCGCAGACGCTCTCGAAGAGCTCGGCCTCACTACCCAGCCGCTCGCCGCTATCGCCAAAAAGGAAGAGGTCATCTACCTCTACGGCCAGGAAGACGACCCCATCGTCCTCGACCGCCGCTCGCCCGTCCTCCATCTCATCCAGACCATCCGCGACGAGAGCCATCGCTTCGCCGTCGGCTATCACAGGCAGCGCCGAGCTATTCGGGATAGAGACTCCGAGCTGAACAACATTCCCGGCGTCGGCCCGCAAACCCGCCAGCGCCTCCTCACCCACTTCGGCTCACTCCGCGACATCCAGAACGCCACCGCCGAATCCCTCGCCGCCGTCGTCAACCACAAAACCGCGCAAGCCGTCTGGCGACACTTCCACGCATCTGAGTCCGTAAACCGGTGAAGCATCGTTTTCGGCATCATTTGATGCTATAATCGATGCGTGAGGTGTTCATGCGAACAACGATCGCCCTCGACGACGACTTAGTAGCCCAAGCGCAGGAATTCACCGGAATCACCGAAAAGACCGCCCTCGTGCGTGAAGCCCTCAAGACTTTGATTCACTTCGAGGCTTCGCGCAGGCTTGCGGCCTTTGGCGGATCTGAGCCCGATTTGAAAGACATCAAACGCTTGAGAGTCGACGAACTTTGATCCTCGCTGACACGTCGGTCTGGGTCGACCACCTCCATGGGTCCAACCCTCAAATGCAGGATCTCCTCAACCGGGGAAAGATTGCCACGCACCCATTTGTCGTTGGAGAAATCGCGCTGGGCTCCTTGAGGAATCGACGGCCGAAACTCGGCGCTATGGACTCGCTGCGCAAGGTCAAGGTCGCCCAGATGAGCGAGGTCCGCCGCATGATCGAGGCTCATGCTCTCTACTCGAAGGGCATCGGTCTCACAGATGCTCACATCATCGCCTCCTGCCTCATCACACCCGGAACGCAGCTTTGGACACGAGACGCTTCAATGAATGCAATAGCCACCGCCATCGGCGTTCCCGTCTACATCGCAAAATGACCATTTTTTCTCGGTTCCGCAGCGAAGACAACGAGCACGTGCTCGCGCATGACCATTGCCGGCAAAATCGAGCCGAATTAGAACGGAGCGAGCTTTGCGGATGCTTCTATTGCATGACCATCTTTCGCCCAACCGAGATCGTCGAATGGATCGACGACGGTCAATCTGCCATGTGTCCCTATTGTCCAGTTGACTCAGTAATCGGGTCCGCCTCTGGCTATCCAATTACAAAGGAATTCCTGGAACGAATGCACGCCCACTGGTTCTAGCCCCCGCCGGATTTGCCTCACGCCAGCTCTAAAGAGCCCGGTCCGCCCCCCACGCCGAGGGCAGTCGCCCGCCCCACCCCCTCGCCTGAGCGTTTCTGCACAGCGCACTCCACCCAACTTGATCGATGCTAAAGCTGACCCACGAGGCAGGGGTTCCCCACGCTCCCGGCTCGGGCCTGCACCGATCTGCCTGCACAAGCCAGCCTGCACCTATCTGCCCAGGCCAGATCTAAGGACCAACATGAAAACCGCCCATCTGCTCGTTGCCGCCGTGGTACTCGCCACCCTCGCTCCCGTCTACGCCTGCCGCGACTTCGGAGCCAAGTCCCCTGACGTCTCTGACAGCCTCCGCAAGTCCCTTGATCAGCAGGGCCTCAAAGACGTCACTGTCGCTCAGGATCGCGACAAGGGCATCGTCACGCTCGGCGGACAGGTCGCCTCTGACCAGCAGAAAGCCCAGGCCGAGTCGATCGCCACCTCCCTCGCCGGCGGACAGGTCGTCGCCAACCAGATCGCCGTCGTCGCTCCAGGCACACGCAAGGAAGTCAGCGCCGTCAACTCCGACCTCGATCAGGGCATTGAGAAGAATCTCGACGCTGCGCTCATCCAGAACAAGCTGCACAAGGACGTTAGCTACGCGGTTAAGAATGGCGTTGTCACCCTCAGCGGTGAGGTCGACTCCGATACGGAACGCACCAGCGCCGAATCCATCGCAACCGCCGTGCCCAATGTTCTTCAGGTCGTAAACGTCCTCCAGATCACCAAAAATCGCAAGGCGAGTTCCGGCCTCTAGCCGCCAATCCCCATGAACGCGCCCGTCGAGTTCTGATCGGGCCGAACCGATGCCTGCGCGCCCTCAATCGTTCCTCATTCTCTGCCGGTTCGCTTCTCGGCACCTTGGCCGCCTGTTCAACCAGCCCCACAACCGCACCTCGGAGACAATACTCATGTCCAACCCATCCGCAACCCTCGTCAATCTTGAAGACTCCCTCCGCACAGTCATCGATTGCCTCATCGATGGCCAAACAGGCCTGAGGAAGATCGGCGAGGAATTTCAGGACCCCAACATCAAGCTTTACTTTCTCGATGAATCGCTCCTGCGCGCAGAATTCCGCGGCCAACTCGAATCCATCCTTCACCACGAAGGTGTCCACGACATCGAAGAGAGCGAGTCCGCCTCTGCAACCATGAATCGCGTATGGGGCGAGCTCAAATGCAAACTCGGCGGCGGCGATCAGTCCCTGCTTGAGACCGCCGAGCAGGACCAGTTCGCTGCCGCCAGGGCCTACACTCACGCTCTGCAGCAGGAACTCCCCTTCCCTGTGCGCCAGACTCTCCTCGCCCAGGCCGCGCGCATCGAGCTCTTCCACGAATACGTCCAGGCGGTCCGCAAGATCAACCACGCACTCATCTCCAGTTGACCTCCAATCCGCTCTCACCAATATCGAACGCGGCCTTATCCCTCCGACACCGCCCGCGCCCTGTCCGGAAAGCGGGCCGCCCTGCCGCATCGGTCACCCACTAACCTTTCCCATCCTTCAACGTCACTCTGCAACAGAGCCCCTGTGCTAAATTGACAGCATCCTGAGCCCACTCGGGAGGTCTGGTATGCGCAAACCCGCAACCCTCTTTGTATTCCTTCCGGCAATCCTCGCGCTCACCGGCGGCACCGCCCGCGCCCAGCAGGAGTTGCCGCCCTCCACCGACGACGGCCCGATGCACATCCAACAGACTCCGCCCAAGCCCGACAAGGACGGCGTCTATGCCGTTGTTCCCGGCATCGTCAATCCAATCGTTATTGAGCGCGCGGCCGCGGTCTACCCGCCCAACGCCTCCCCTGACGAAGTCAACGGCTTCTCCCTCCTCAGCTTTGTCGTCGATTCCAACGGAACAGCATCGGGCATCGTAGTGCAGCAATCTCATGGCTCCGCGTTCGACGCCGCCGCGATCGATGCGATCAAGCAAACCAGATTCCAGCCCGGAACCCTCGATAGCAAGCCCGTTCCCGTGCGCATCTATGCCCGGGTCCGCTTTTTTGACGATCAGCGCCCGGCCTATCCGCGAATTATCAACCGCCTCATGCCGACTGGCAGCCTGAATGGCGGATTCGCCCAGCCCCCTCTCGGAAATCGCTCCCCGTCCCGCGCCTACGACAAGCCGCCCGTCGCCACGTATACACCGGCCGCCGAGTACTCAGAGAAGGCCAGAGCGGCAAAGTTCAATGGTGTTGTCCTCGTCTCAGTTTTGGTAAACGAAGACGGCGTCCCCATCGATCCGCAGGTTACGCGATCGGCCGGCATGGGCCTCGACGAGAAGGCTGTCGAGTCTGTCCTCCAATACCGCTTCAAGCCCGCAATGAAAGACGGCGCGCCGGTCGAGGCCCGCGTCATGATCGAGGTGAATTTCAGGCTCTACTAGCCGAAACGCCTGCAGCTCCCCATCCAACGCCCGCGCCCCGCTGAGTCGTCCATAGAAACGCGCGTCTTCTCCGCAACCTGGACGGGTGCCGTTCCGTTTGTTTGGTTAATTCTGTCCCCTGAAAATCAAGAGCGGACCACGGTCGTCGATCGCTGATGCGGCGACCGTGGTCACCCGCTACTGGATTTCGGTGATCACCAGATGCGCTGAGACGGGACTCGTCCCGCCGGCCAACGGCGTAATGGTTAAGGCAGTTGAATTGCCCACGGGATTACGAACCGTGAGTGTTGAATCAACGGCCGAAGTCTGCACCAGGGCCATTTCGACCAGCTGGCTGGTGCCTGTTGCTCGTCCAACGACGGTGTAGGCGAGCTCACTCCCGTTGATGGTTAAGTCGAGCTGCCCCGCTTCGTTCACACTCACTTGGAACATCACCTGATAAGTGCCGATGTTGCCGAGCGTAAACGTGGTGGAGTCGACGCGAGTGATTTTGGAAGTTCCCAGTGTTGGGCCATTTTGCGGGAAGGATACATCCGTACCTGGCGCAACGGTCTCGCCGTTATCGCTGGGCATTAATGCATAGAAGTCGGCGAAGTCTCTCAGGCCGCCGCTTGCACCTGCGACTCCTGCGGGACCTGCCGGGCCAGCGGGACCTGTGGAACCTGCAGCACCCGTGGCGCCCGGAGCACCTGCGACCCCCATCGGACCCGCGGCGCCGGTCAGGCCGGTCGGGCCGGCTGCACCTGTCGCGCCAACTGAACCCGTAGCGCCGGTTGCGCCAGCTGGACCCGCAGCACCTGTCGCACCAGTTGAACCTGTTGCTCCAGCCAGGCCCATCGGACCTGTCGCGCCCGCAGCACCAGTCAATCCGATTGGGCCTGCCGGGCCTGTCGCGCCTGCAGCGCCATTCAGACCGGCCGGACCTGTGGCTCCAGCGAGACCCATCGGACCGGCAGCACCCGTTGCGCCCGCAGCGCCAGTCAAGCCGATTGGACCTGCAGCGCCTGTAGCGCCATTCGGACCAGCGGGACCTGTGGCTCCAGCGAGACCCATCGGACCCGCAGCACCCGTTGCGCCCGCAGCGCCAGTCAAGCCGATTGGACCTGCAGCACCTGTAGCACCATTCTGACCAGCGGGACCTGTGGCTCCAGCGAGACCCATCGGACCCGCAGCACCCGTTGCGCCCGCAGCGCCAGTCAAGCCGATTGGACCTGCAGCACCTGTTGCGCCAGCAGGACCAGTCAAGCCGATTGGACCGGCCGCGCCTGTAGCGCCCGTCCACCCGGTTGCACCGGCAGGGCCCATCCAGCCCATTGGGCCGGTTGGACCTGCGGGACCTGTTGCGCCATTCGCGCCCGGCGCGCCTCTGGGCCCCGCTGGGCCTGTCAGACCGATTGGGCCGGTTGCGCCTGTTGCGCCAGTGGCGCCGCCAGCAGGGCCTGCTGGGCCGGTCTTACCGATTGGTCCCTGGGCGCCTGTGGCGCCTCCGGATGGGCCCTGGGCTCCAGTCAGGCCAATTGGCCCGGCCGGACCTGTCGCGCCCGTTGCGCCTCTTGAGCCTTGTATGCCGGCCGGACCGACTGGCCCTTGTGGGCCCGCGGGACCGCCTGCAGTGCCCGGGGGGCCTTGTGGGCCGATCGCGCCAATCGTCACTTCAAATGTTGCGGCGGAAGGGCATTGATCTTGAGCCCGGACCAGCACCACGCTGTAGCTTCCAGGCACCTCGCCAACCGATGATGGTATCGGTACTACCACCACAGTATTGGAAAAACTAAGTACTGTCACCGGCAGGTTGTTGATCGTAACTGTGGGTAAGTCGGTTCCGAAATTGGTTCCCACCAGAGTCAGCGTCGGACGGGTGGCCGAGTAAGTCGGTTCCGCCGCCAGGATAACAGGTGCGACCATCGGCATTTGAGCGGTGGTCAACAGAGGACAGCTTAAGAGCAGAAGGAAGCTGACCATCGTGGTGAGCGCGCCCATGCGGTTCGGCGGGGGGGGGGGGCGAATTGGCGATTCATATGTGTAGCCTCCGATTTGGATTACGTCTCGGGCTTCGACTCACGCATCGAGCACTATCCCGGGGCAAGGGAATCCCTTTCCATGGCGCGCTTCGCCATGAACGCCCTGGGACCTCGACTTATGCGCTTTGTCTCCGCGGCTCTTCCTGCAACTGATTCCCTGTTGTTGCAGTTATTCTTGCGAACAGCTCTCCTGGGACGGACTTTCACGTCAGTCAACGCGAGGTCAGTAAAACCGGTCCTAAGTGAAACTGTCTGAGCAAACTTGCACACCAACACAAATAATAAGTTTGTTGGTCTTGAATTAAGGTCATTTGCTTGGTAGTGCTGTGTTATAGGGATCTACAAACACTGCTGGGGTTCTAGCGCAAGCGACTCCGGAGCTATCCTTTGCCCATGAAACTCCGGCAGCCGTTTCATTTCCTTCTTTTCTGCCTTGCGGCCTCGGCCGCGGCCTCTGCCCAACAGCCCACCCATCCCCCGCGCCCGGCCTACAACGGCGCTGACGCCGTCAACGCTCCCCTGCGCATCTATGTCGATCAGAACTGCCGCATCCTCCCCGATCCGCTTCATCCCCTCCCTGGCGCAAAATCGAAGCCCTATCGCGACAGCGCCATCTGCTACGTCAGCGGCCAACACGTAAGCGAGCATCGCGAAGAGCGCATCGACGGCCATCAACTCCTCCGCTGGGACATGAGGGTCATCGAGCAGACCTTCCAGGTCTCCAGCCTCGCAGCATCATGAAGATTCGGCGCGCCCTCCCAGCGCCAAACCCCTGCAGCGTAAAATCAGGAATAGACCCCGCAGGAGCCTATTCGTTTGCCTGAAGTTATGTCGTTGCCAGAATTCTCTTCATTGGCTGAAATTCACTCGCCAATCCCCGAGCGAGTATCCCTCCGCTCCACACTTCTTTTCGCCGCACCATTTGCAGCCGCCATCTTTCTCATCCACTTGTTCTCCTCGATCTGGGGAATGCACCTCGGTTACGGCTACTTCCGCGACGACATGTACTTCCTCATCTGCGGACGCCATCTCGACTGGGGCTACGTGGATCTGGCGCCCATGGTCGCCCTCCAGGCGCGCCTCGCTGAAACGCTCTTCGGCACTTCGCCCACCGGCGTGCGCGTCTTCAGCTTTGCCGCCCATGGCATCACCGTCTTGCTTACCGCCCTGCTCACCCGCCAGTTTGGCGGCCGCCGCTCCGCGCAGGCCCTTGCCATGTGTGCCGTCATCGTTGCTCCTGTCCTGCTTGGCACCGCCAACTTCCTCACCATGAACTCCTTCGAGCCCTGCTTCTGGATGGGCTGCATGCTCGTGTTGCTCCGCATCGCCGATGGCTCGGCTCATCCGCGCGCATGGATGCTCTTCGGCCTCATCGCCGGCCTCGGGCTCGAAAACAAACACTCCACGGTCTTCTTTCTCGTCGCCCTGCTCGCAGGCCTGCTCCTCACGCCTCAGCGCCGTCTTCTCGCCTCGTGGTATTGCGTCGTCGGCATCGGCGTCCTCATCCTCGTGGCCCTGCCCAACTTCCTTTGGCAGTGGACTCACCACTTCCCCACCTACGAGTTCCTTCACAACATCGGCCAGTCCGACAAAAACCTCCGCCGCTCGCCCATCATCTTTCTCTACGAACAGATCAAGATTCTTCTCTTCTCCACCGCTCCCATCTGGATCGGCGGCGTCCTCTGGCTTGGTTTCTCCGCGCGTGCCCGCGCCTGGCGATTTGTCGCCGTCACATACCTCATCTTCCTCACCGTGATGATCGCTATGAACGCCAAGCACTACTATCTGGCGCCCATCTATCCTGTCCTCTTTGCTGCCGGCGCAGTCTGCCTCTCCCAACTCGCCCGCCGCGAATCCTATATCACCATCTACGCCGCCATCATCGGCTTCGCCATCGTCTTCACCGGCCCCATTACGCTCACTATCCTCCCACCGCAAAGCTACAACGCCCTCACCAGCCCCTTTGCGCCCGATTCAGTTCGAATGGAGAAGTACACCAGCCCGCTCCCGCAGGTCCTCTCCGACCGCTTCGGCTGGCCGCAGATGGTTCAGGGATTCGCCTCGCGCTATAACGCCCTCCCGCCCGACGTGCGCTCCAAGACCGGCATCTTCTGCTCGAACTACGGCGAGGCCAGCGCCGTGAACGTCCTCGGCCCCGCCCTCGGCTTGCCTACCGCCATTAGTGGCCACGTCAATTACTACCTCTGGGGTTGGAACAATTACACCGGCGAATCCATGCTCACCCTCGGCAACAATCCCGCCGACTACAAGGACCTCTACGAAGAGGTCACCGATCTCGGCCCCTTCGACAATCCCTTCACCATGGACTTCGAGCATCGCCACTACTTCTGGCTCCGCCATCGCAAGCGCCCCTACGCCCTTGACTGGCCCTCGCTGAAAAAGTGGGACTGAAGCGGCCAGGACCGGACCAAGAGCAAGACCCCCCTCTGCACTGTGGGCGCTGAATGCAATGCTTTTCTGGTGTCTCCATTCCTCTGCGGCCTCTGCAGCCTTCAACATTCATCAGCGATATAATCGCTTCCATCCGAAGGAACTTGGGGGACCGCTCCTTTATGCAAAGAAAGCGACTTGCCCGTGCCCTCCTGACCACCGCCCTCATTCTTTGTGCCAACATCGCTCATGCAGACGATCGGAACTTGTTGCCCAAATATGGCAATCTCCCAAAAGAAGAGTGGCAGAAAGAAGCCGATGCAGCGTTCATCAAGGCTACGGACGAGGAATATCACGGTGACAGGATTAAGGCCTCCGCGGACGCGGCAGCACGTGGCTGGCAATTCCTCGCTGCAGGAAACCTTGATGATGCAATGCGGCGCTTCAATCAAGCTTGGCTATTGAACAACAACAATGGCGTTGCACTCTGGGGAATGGCGGCGATCGAGGCCAGCTCAGGCAAATTTGATGACTCGCTGAAGCTCTTCGCCGAAGCCGAAAGGTTCGTTGGCAACGAAATCAACTTCTCGGTTGACTATGCAAAGGCCGTTGGAGCGGCGGGCATTCAGCAAGGCGACGATGCTTTGCTCAAGGATGCATTCGATCGCTTCGAACGCATCTACCAGAAGGCGCCACAAAACACACTCAACTTACAGAATTGGGCGATCACTTTGGCCAGCAAAGGAAGATATTCCGAAGCCTGGGAGAAGGTAAAACTCGCCGAAGCGACGCCGAACAAAGATGCCCTCGATCCCCGTTTCTTAGCAGCTTTGCAGTTGCGCATGCCAAGGCCACAAAACTGACTCTGAATCGCACCATGAACCCAGTCCAAACCCGAAACTGCACCCCTACTACGCTCGCTTTTTCTCCCCCTGAAAGAACCAATGAACGCCGAATTTGTCGGCAAGATGTCCGTAGCTTCCAAACGGCAGATCCCGCAAATCATCCAGCAGTTCACTGTCTGCCCCATCCGCGAGTTTGTCGAAGATTACTCTCAGCTCTTCGTACGTTCCGCCATTCAAATACATGGCCACCGTATTGCCCTGTTTCGGCTTTCGTGTGGCGTGCATCCAATCCGTTGCCGAAAACGAGAGGATGCCGCTCTTCAGGTGCGCATGGGCTACCTTGGGATGCAACTCCGGCGGCATCTGGCTCTTCATCGGCGTGTCGCCCATCTTCGTGATCGTCAACTCGCCGCCCAAACACGATTGGTAAAACGCCATAGCTTCGGCACAATTGCCATCAAATAGCAGGAAGGGTGTCAGATTCAACATGTTCGCTCCTTTTGGTTTGTCTCCTAAGGGTTGCGCGTCCACCATTAGTCAAAAGCTCTAACTACTCAGCCGTCTCCTCAAGAAACTCCCCCAGCCGGTCCATCGCGCGCTCCCACTCCGGCCGCCGCGCGCCCAGCCACTCCCGCGCCGCGTCCAGCCCTAGCGCATCGATCCGGCACGACCGCACACGGCCCACCTTCTCCGTCTTCACGAGGCCCGCCTCTTCCAGAATCTGCAGGTGCTGCACCACCGCCGCAAGGCTCATCCCCATCGGCTCTGCCAGCCGCGACACCGACATCGGCCCATCAGTCAGCCGCTCCAGCATCCCGCGCCGCGCCGCGTCCCCCAGCGCATGAAAGATGCGGTCGATGTCGATCTTCTTTTTCTTGCTCACCTTCCGCATCTTCCTCCGCCGTTCCGGCCAACCAACCCCAATGCTCAAATCACAAATGTGCCGTGACCTGATAACTGAAAACTGATGACTGACAACTGTGAACTGTCCACTGCCACTCTTCACTGTTCACTGTTCACTGCTTTCCCACTTCCTTCGCCAGCCTCTCCAGCAGATCCGTCCATCCGCCTTTGCGCATCTCCGGTCCGTCCGCCCCTTCGAAATACGCTCCCTGGTGCGTCAGGAACAGATCGGTTCCCGCGTTCGTCTTCATCAGCTCCACCGTCGCCAGCGACGCTGAAAAAGTCTTCCCATCCATCGCCATCCTGTACGCCCACACCATCCGCTGGTTCGGCACAATATCCTCGATCACCGACTCCAGCGTCAGCGTCATTCCTGACAACCGGCAGGCCCGGGCCAATGCATCATTGCCGCCCGTTCGCCGCCGTCCACGCGAAAATCCAATTCGTGGTGCAAAAGCTCATGCTTCTCGCTGCGCGTAGTTCCACCGCCGCTTGCTGGCCGGGTCCGCAAACGCCGCAAACACCCGCTCCGGCGTCGCCTTGAAACTGCGCTCCAGTGAAAATGTGCTGTGAACCGTCGTCGTCTTTTCCATAATCGTTATATCCTCCTCGCTGTTCGCCTAATAGTTAAGCGATGACTTGAGTATTGATCGACTCTCGCCAATTGTCAAGTGTTTACTTAACTATTTTTTGCAATTGTTTTCTGAACCCTTCAGTGCGCCGGCCGCCGGCGTGGCCTGCCGCTTCGGATTTGGTAGCCGCGCGTACTCGCTCGGCGCCGTTCCCTGCTTCCTCAGCGGACATTGCCCTGCACGCATCCGGCACATTCGCCATTTGCTTCACAAATACCCTGTAACTCGCCGTCCCCGGCTGCAGCGTCGACCAATAACTTTTCCTCCATGCCAGCGGCTTCTCCCTTGTCGATCAACTGCGCCTTCAGAATCTTGATTCCGCAGGTCAGGTTGTTCTTCGGCTGCAGAATTGTCTTGTTCGGGTCCTTTTCATCCAGCTGCTTGTCCTTCTCCCAATCGAAATCGCACCCATACCGGTCGGCGTCCATATAGGTCAGCTGCAGCAAACCCTCGCTGCGCACCCTCCGCTTGGTTACTTCGTCCTTCACTGCAACCTCCGGCTGCGTATGCCGAACATCGGCCGTTGGCTGCAACCCTGCCTCCGAGCCCGCCAGCGCCTGGAAAAAATAAGCCCAGTAAGCCCGCTTGTCCAAGTCGCTCAGCGTATTGAACCGCGGGCAAAACGGCCGCACCGCCCGCGCCACTCTCGGCGACAGCATCTCCGCAGGCAATCCCTCCTCCACAATCGTGTCCCACCCCGGATCCCACGTCGGTTTCCCCAACTCCTCTTTCTTCTCGGCAATCGGGGTTGGCGGCGGGTTTTTAACCTCCGTTTGCGCCGGCGGACTGCTGGTTCCCGGCTGGTTTGCATCCCATGCAAAGCCACATCGCCGTCCAGCCCACAATCCCCATCCACCGCGTTTTACCCATAACTTAAGCCTCAATCATGGGATGCGTACTCTTCCACGTGCTGTCACCGCTGCCCAGATTCGCTCCCTGGTTTTTCTTCGAAATCCCCGAGCCCTCGTCCTCGCCCCGTGCTAACCTCGTTTTAACCTCGACCCCGCGGCATGACCGAACCCATCTCTGCTCCTCCGCAACCCACTGCCCGGCCCGAAACAGGGCCCGCAACCCGACCTGCCCCGCGTCCTCGGCGTCAGCCAGGCCACCGCCATCGTCGTCGGAACCATCATCGGCTCGGGCATCTTTCTTGTCCCGCGCGAGATGATGGCCGACCTCGGCTCATCCCCGCTCGTTTACCTCGCCTGGATCGTCGGCGGACTGCTCTCGCTCTTCGGCGCAATGACCTACGCCGAACTTGGCTCCATGCTCCCCTATGCAGGCGGCGAATACGTCTACCTCCGCGGCGCATACGGCGACACCACCGCCTTCCTCTACATGTGGACCTGGTTTGCCGTCGCCAAGCCTGCCTCCATCGCCGCCGTCACCACCGGTCTCACCCGCACTCTCGGCTTTTTCCCCGCCTTCCACTGGCTCAGCACCCAGGCCATCGGCGGCCCGCTTCCCATACTCTGGTCTCAGCTCGTCGCTATCGGCGTCACATGGTTCATCACCGGCCTCAACTACGTCGGCATCAAAAAGGCCGGCGACTTCCAGCTCGTCTTCACCATCCTAAAGGTCGTCCTCATCCTCATCGTCGCCGGTTTCTGCTTCGCCTCGGCTTCCGGCTCCTGGTCCAACTTCGCGTCCACTTTGCCCCACGCCGTTGGTGGAATCACCGGCTTCATGGCCGCACTCATCGCCACCCTCTGGGCCTACGACGGATGGAACGACCTCACCATGGTTGCCGGCGAAGTCCGCCAACCCGAGCGCTCGCTCCCCATCGCCCTCATCGGCGGACTCGTCCTCGTCGGCTTCCTCTTCATGGCCACCAACGCCGCCATCCAATACATCCTGCCAGCTTCAGCCATCGCCTCCAGCGAACGCCCCGCCGTCGCTGCCCTCACCATCGTCGCCGGCCCCGCCGGAGCAGGCTTCGTCGCCGCGGCCATGGCACTCTCCATCTTCGTCACCCTCAACGGAACCATCATGTCCGGCGCCCGCATCCCCTACGCCGCCGCCCGCGACCGCCTTTTCTTCGCGCAATTCGCTCACATCCATCCGCGCTTCCAGTCGCCCTCCACCTCGCTCATCGTGCAGGCCCTGCTCTCCACAGTGCTTCTCGTCTTCCTCAGCAGCTTCCGTCAGTTCTTTGACCTCGCCGTCTTTGCCGAGTGGCTCTTCTACATGCTCACCGCCACCACTGTCTTCGTTTACCGCCGCCGCCAGCCCGATTTGCCCCGCCCTTATCGCGTCTGGGGATATCCCTTCCTTCCCGCGCTCTTCGTTCTCTGCGCCACCGCCGTCCTCATCTCCAGCTACACCGGCAACCTCAAGGGCTCGCTCCTCGGCACCGCCCTCATCCTCCTTGGCCTGCCTGTTCTCTGGATTGTGCGCAAAACCTATCACGCGCTATAGTTTCTTAACGCCTCACTGCAACATTTCCTCTTCCTCTCTGCGCAACGGCCCCTCCGTGCCGTTCGTTTCTGCGCCAATCGCAGCGAGGGCTCGTGTCCGCAACGCTCGTTCATTCCGCGCCTGCCGAAGCACCCGCCCCCGCTGCCCGCCACGCCTATCGCCCCGACATCGACGGCCTCCGCGCCCTCGCGATCCTCTCTGTTGTCCTTCACCATGCCGGCGTTCCCTTCATTCCCGGCGGGTTCACCGGCGTCGACATCTTCTTCGTCATCTCCGGCTACCTCATCGGCGGCCAAATCTACGCAGACATCCGCCTCGGCTCCTTCACCTACCTCCGCTTCTATCAGCGCCGCGCCCGCCGCATTCTCCCCGCCTTCTACTCCGTCCTCCTCTTCTCCATCGCGGCCGCGCTCATTCTCCTCTCGCCGGACGAGCTGCGCATGTTCGCCCGCGACGCCTTCGCCGCCACGCTTTCCGCTTCCAACATCTCCTTCTGGCGTTTCGCTAACTACTTCGACCCGCGCAGCAACCTGAATCCCCTTCTCATGACCTGGTCTCTCGGCGTCGAAGAGCAGTTCTACCTCGTCATTCCCCTGCTCATGGTTTTGCTCGCGCGCCTGCGCTCCCGCCTCGTTCTGCCCGTTCTCCTCATCGTCTGCGCACTATCGCTTCTCCTCGCCGTGCGCGTCGTCAGCCTTGCCCCCATGCAGGCCTTCTATCTGCTCCCCGACCGCGCATGGGAACTCGGCCTTGGCGTCGCTCTCGCCGTGTTTCAGCAAGGCCGCCGGCCCTCGCCGCGCCTCTCCATGCCAATCAGGCCGCGTGCCCCATCCATCTTGCGGAAATTCGAAGAAATGACGCGAGATGGGTGGGATGCGACGGAACTCTCCCCACTCATCACCAACCTTCTCGCGTTCACCGGCCTCGCGCTTATCCTTGCGCCGTTGTTTTTGCTCACTCCCCAGTCCCCATTTCCCGGCCTCGCTGCAATCCCTTCAGTCCTAGGCACAACCATCCTCATCGCTCTTCCCCCGAGCTTCGTCAATCGCCGCCTTCTCGCCCTTGCGCCGTTCGTCTTCATCGGCCAAGTCTCCTACTCGTGGTACCTATGGCATTGGCCGCTGCTCGCGTTTCTCCGCGTCGCCACCGCCGACGTGCTCCCCCTCCCCGCGGCACTCATCGCCGTCGCAATCGCCTTCGTCCTCGCCGTCCTCTCCTGGCGCTTCATCGAGCAACCCTTCCGCCACTCGACAACACCCGCCGCGCCACTTCTCAAACGCTACGCCGTTGCAAGCCTCGCGTTGCTCGCCGTCTGTGCAGCCCTCTTTGTCGCCCACGGCCTCCCGCAACGCTATCCCGATCTCGCCAGAATCGAATCCCCCGCCCACGCGCTCGCCGCCGATCCATGTCTCGCCGCCAGCCAGGACACACCCAACCTCACCCTCGCCTGCTACCCATCCGGCACATCCCAATCCGCTCAAACCCCCATCATCGCCCTCTGGGGTGACAGCCACGCCGCTGCCCTCGCCCCCGCCCTGCGCGACCTCGCCAGCACCCGTGGCTATGCCTTTGCCGAACTCGCCAAAAACTCCTGCACCCCGCTCATCGGCGCAACCCACTTCATACCGCGCCTGCCCGGCTTCGCTGCCGCCTGCCGGCGCTTCAACCGCGCAACCCTCTCCCTCATCCAATCCGACCCGCGCATCCGCATCGTCGTCCTCACGGCCTCCTGGTCCGCGCCCCTTGAGCGCACCTGGATGGACGGCTGGCTCGTTCCTGACCTCAGCTTTGAACCGGTTCCCGATTCCTCGCCTGCCTCAGCATCGAACGCACCACCAGGCCCTCAAGCCAATCTGCGCCTCTATCAAAGCGCTCTTGCCGCCACGGTCCGTGCGCTCCAATCCGCCGGCAAACAAGTCATTCTCGTCCAGGACACACCTAGCTTCGCAGTCGATCCGCTTATGCTTGTTCGCACCGCCCGCATCCCCGCCCGCCGCGCGCTCGCCCTCATGCTGAGCCCCCAAGGGCCCGTCGACTTGAGCGTGCCTTACACATCAAACCAGCCGACCGGCCCTCATTCCGCCAGCGTCCCCAGCGCCCAACTCGATCCAGGCTACACGCTGCCCGAATCCTCCCCCGCAATCGCAGCCTCCCAAAGCCTTCTCATCCAGGAATCCCAACAACTTTCCGTCTCACTCTTCGACCCCAAGCCCGCTCTCTGCAACGCGCCCACCCAGTGCGCCTATCGCGACGGCGAAACTCTTCTCTTCATCGACAGCACCCACCTCTCCGCCGCCGGCGCCACCCGCGCCCTCGCCTCATTTCCACTCCGCCCTGCACAATCCACCACCCGGCCCAACCCGCATTGAGCGTCTCAGTTACAATTGCGGCGTCCAGAAAACCAGGAAGCAAATCGGGGTCAAGCTGAACCCAAACTGCGAAATGCCCAGGAAAGAAGGGTCCGCACACCCATGGAATCAGAATCCAGCCTGGCAGAAGCACCGGCGATTTCACCCGATCTTGTTGGGCCGCCGCCGCGAAGAATCGAACTTACGGGAAATGGCATTGCATTGGCCATTGTGACGTCAGTCATCCTTGCAATCGCAGTTATTTACTTTTCCATCATCACCACTGAAGCTGTGCGACAGCTTCAGGTTCGAACCGCGCTGCGCCGCGCCAACAATCAAACCACCGGGCAAGTCGAAAGGTTGCGCAATCCTTACCCACTCAAATTCTATGTCGATTACACGTTTCTTGCGGATGGCAAGACGTACACGGGAGAAGCCATTGTCCCGCTCGGTGATGTTCACATTCTTAAGCCCGCCACCGACCTGTCCGTTTCCTATCTCCCCGAAAATCCCGCGGTCAACCACCCCCTCGATTGGGAATGGTCGGTCTTCGCAGAGTGGGATTCCGTCTTCGTTGTAATTCTTGTCGCCGGACTCGGCTGCCTTTTGTTCCTTTTGCCGCAATTCCTCTTCGAGCGAAGAGTGGTTGCTGAGGGCGTGGCCACAGTTGGAGTGGTGACGAAATGTTCTGTGAGCGGTAGGGGTGGAGAATTCATCACTTTGAGATATGACTTCCGCACCCAGGATGACATTTCGATGAAGGGCCGTGGCGACTTTAAGACTCAACGGGAAATCGGCGCAAAAATTCTGATTCTCTATCTTCCCCAAAATCCTGGCAAGAATATCCCATACCCGCGGTCTGCTTGGCGCATCGCAAAGAGCTAGCTTCCACATTGTTCCTGGCGAAGGAACCAATGAGGCGAGGTGACCAGGAAAACTGAGCCCAAACACGCCCCAAAAAATTACTCCAAAACGCCGCTGTACGCAGCGCCCTCACGCCCTCCGCCGCGCTACCTCCGCATACACCTCTGCGTACTCCTTCGCCGGCCCGCCCCATCCGTAGTGCCTCGCCATCCCGTTCCGCATCAGCTGCGTCCAGCCTTCCTTGTCCTGGAACGCCTCCATTGCGCGGTCGATCGCCCCCAGCAGCGCCTCCGGATCGAATCCGCCAAACTTGAACCCCGTCCCGTCGCCGATCTCCGCGTTCCACTCCTCAATCGTGTCATCCAGTCCCCCGGTCGCGCGCACCACCGGCACCGTCCCATACTTCAGCGAATAAATCTGGTTCAGCCCGCACGGCTCATACCGCGACGGCATCAGAAACATGTCCGACCCCGCCTCCACCTTGTGCGCCAGCGACTCGTCATAGCGAATCTGCACCGCCACCTGGTCCGGATGCCGGAACGCCCACTCGCGGAAGAACCGCTCATACACCGGCTCGCCCGTCCCCACCGCAACCACGGCAACCTCGCGCTCCGAAAGCCGCTCCGCAATCTTCGCCACCAGATCAAATCCCTTCTGCGTCGCAAACCGCGAAACAATCCCGATCACCGGCGTCGTCTCCGGCACCTTCTCCAGTCCAAACGCATGCAGCAGGTCCGCTCGGCACTCTTTCTTTCCGCTCAAATCCTGCGGCGTATAGTGCGCCGCCAGAAATCCATCCGTCGCCGGATCCCACAGCGCATAGTCCACCCCGTTCAAAATCCCGCGCAAATCCGCGGCCCGCGCGCGCAGCACCCCGTCCAGCTTCTCGCCAAACTCCGCCGTCTGAATCTCCTCGGCATACTTCCGGCTCACCGTCGTCAGCATGTCGCTGAAAACCATGCCGCCCTTCAGAAAATTGAAGGTGTCAAACTGCTCCAACCTTGTCCTTCGTGAACACATCCCACGGAAACAGCAGCCGCTCCGTCGTCGCCGGCGGATACCACCCCTGGTACCCCGCGTTGTGAATCGTCAACACCGTTCCCGCCTTGTTCAGCGGCGGGTCGCCCGCATACGTCGTCCGCAGATACACCGGGATCAGCGCCGCCTGCCAATCGTGCACATGAAACACATCCGGCACGCCTAGTTGCTTGGTCGCCTCCAGCACCGCCCGGCAATACAACCCAAACCGCTCCCAGTTATTGGGAAACTCCCCACCCTTCGGCCCATATAGCTCGCGCCGATCGTAGAGTTCAGGACAATCCAGAAAGTAGAACTGCACCCCCTCGCGCTTGCCTCCATCCACCACTCCCACAAACCGGTTGTAGTACTCAAACGGAATCGTGATCGACCGCACCGCCCACTTCCACACCCCATCTTTCGGCGCGCCTTCTTCTTTTTCCAGCCGCTCCCGCACCGTTGCATAAAACGGCAGATACACCGTCACCTCGTGCCCCAGTTTCACTAGCTCCGGCGGCAGCGCTCCCACCACGTCTGCGAGGCCCCCAGTCTTCGCCCATGGAACGCACTCCGAAGCCGCAAACACAATGTGCATCGTTCCCTCTCCCGCACTCTGCAATCAACGGAAGTCTACTATGGCGTGCAGCCTTCGTTCGCTACTCCCGATTTGATTCCTGGGTGCCCCATCCATTCAGCGCTTTTTGCGGAATGGGTGGGAGACCACAAATCTCCTGCGAGCGGAGAGCGAGCCGCTGCCGCACGCAGTGCCCCCGGTATCATGGCAATGTGACCGAAGCACACCTATCGCTCCTCGACAACCCCATCTACCACGCGCTCGGCCACGCCCACGCGCCTCTCGCAATCGGCGATGCCCGCGCCCGCCGCTATCCGCCCGCAATCGGCCCTCTCGCCGGCATCCGTGAACCCACACCCGAATGCATTGCCGCACTCCCCGCCCTCGTCGAGCCCGGCGACACCATCGTCCTCTTCCTCGACGCTCCCATCTCCACACCCCCCGGCCTCACCCTCGTCCGCGAAGGCTCCCTCGACCAGATGCTCTGCCTTGCTGACTCCACTGACGCCGCTCAGGCACTCGCCCACCCGCTGCCCGACGGCACAATCCTCCGCCCTCTCATCTCCGCCGACTACCCCGCCATGGTCGAGCTGGCCCACCTCACCGAACCCGGCCCATTCCGCGAGCGAACCGCCGAACTCGGCGAATTCTTCGGCATCCTCTCGGGCTCGCGCCTCCTCGCCATGGCCGGCGAGCGCACCCGCGTCCCTGAATCTACTGAACCAGGTCTCACTGAGGTCTCCGGCGTCTGCACCCACCCCGATGCGCGCGGCCGCGGCTACGCCCATACCCTCATCGCCCGCGTCCATCAGCAGATTCGCGCCCGCGGCCACATCCCCTATCTCCACTCCTGGTCCTCCAACGCATCTGCCATCGCCGTCTACCAGCGCCTTGGCTACGTCCTTCGCCGCCGCTTCCACCTCCAGGCCTTCCGCCGCTAGCCCTGACAGCCCCTACCCACACCCGACACCCCAGAACCGACCCCATGCCCGCCAAACCCAAACTCGGCCAGAACTTCCTCACTGACACCGCGGCCATCGAGCGCATCGCCGATTCGCTTGGGCCACTCTCCGCACGCACTGTCGTCGAAATCGGCCCCGGCGCCGGAGCCATCACCCATGCTCTCGCCGCCCGCGCCCAGCACCTCATCGCCGTCGAGCTCGATCCCGGCCTCGCCGCCCATCTCCGCACCGCGTTCCCCGCTCCGCACATCACCATCGTCAACCAGGACGTGCTCGCCTTCGACTTCGCCGCAGCAGCAGCCCTCGCCGGCCAGCCCCTTCTCGTCTTCGGCAACCTGCCCTACTACATCACCTCGCCCATCCTGCTCAAACTCGCCCAAAACCACGCCTCAATCGACCGTGTCGCCCTCATGGTGCAGCGCGAAGTCGCCGATCGCGTCACCGCCCAACCCGGCTCGCGCGATTACGGCGTCCTTTCCGTCACCGTCCAGCTCTTCGGACCCGCCGTCAGCCTCTTTACTCTTCCGCCCTCCGCCTTTTCCCCTCCGCCCGATGTCCACTCCACGGTCTTCCGCTGGCGATTCGCTCCGCGCTTCGCCGAGCTCGCAATCGATCACGCCGCGTTTCTCCCCTTTCTGCGCACTGTCTTCGCCCAAAAGCGAAAGACCATCGCCAACAACCTCCGCGCCGCCGGCCACACTCCCGCCGCCATCGCCTCCGCCCTCGCCAACTCCTCCATCCCGCCCAGCGCCCGCGCCGAATCCCTCCCCATCGAATCCCTCGCCAGCCTCTTTCGCGCGCTGAAGAACTAGCAATACCCCAAGCCACCGACTCAGCAGCAAGATTTGTCCCGGCCTTCATCCTCTTGCCAATGTTTCCAGCTATCATCGACACTACGGTTTTTCCAATCCCCAGGGAGAATCCCCACATGAAGCTTCAACACTTGAAATGCATCGCGATCGCCGCTCTGGCATTTGCCGCAACCACCACAATCTCGGCCCAGGAGCTTACCCAGGCAGAAAAGGATCACGCGCTCCAATATCTCGAGTCCACCAAGGCAGACGTTTTGGCCGCAACCAAAGGCCTCTCCGATGCTCAATGGAACTTCAAACCGGGCCCCGATCGATGGTCTTGCGCGCAGGTGATGGAACACATTGCCGCTGCAGAGGACCTTCTCCGCGACGGCCTGCTCAAGCAGCAGGTCATGGTTGGCCCGGCCGGTGACCCGGCGCGCGACGTCAAGAAAATGGATGCTGGCGTCGAAGCGATGGTTCCCGACCGCTCCCACAAGGTACAGGCGCCCGAGCCTCTCGTGCCCACCAACCGGTATGGATCTCCTGAGGCTGCGCTCAAGCACTTTCTCGAGAGCCGCGAGATCACCGAGCAGTATCTCAGCTCAACTCCGGGGTTACGCGATCACGTGGGCGACAGCCCCATGGGCAAGATCGACGGCTATCAGACTATCCTTTTGGTCGCCGCGCACAGCGAACGCCATGTCAAGCAGATCCTCGAAGTCAAAGCCGATCCAAACTTCCCCAAGAGCTGAGCCATCCTGAACCCGCCCGCCCCCTGCCGGGTGCCCCATCCTAACCGCGGTTTTTTGCGGTTAGGGTGGGAGACCACGAACCACTCCCCGCATTTTCGACCAAACATCAAATTCGGGTGCCCCAGGTCTCGCTTCTGGGACCTGGGTTCGTGGATGCCGGGTGCGCCACCCTCGCCGCGTTCTTTTTTGCGGCCACAGCGCTTTCGATCCAAATGTTTACAGAAACCAAGCAGCAAAGTGGCATTTTCCCCCGGGGTCCACGGCGACAGGTCCTCGTCGCTGGGGTGGAAGTAAATGCCACCTGCGACGCTGTTGAAACGTCAATAAGTGGATCGAAAGGGCTCCAGGGTGGGATGCGATTTAACCTTCGCGTGCCCCATCCTTTTCGCGCTCTTTCGCGCCACTCATTCCACTAACTCCCCAGGCTTAACTCTCGCTTAATCTCTAACTCATCCGAAAGATTGATCCCCCGCGAATAGTCCGCAACACTTACCCGCACCCTGTGTCTTCATGGACGTGAGCGCGGAACGGCCACAGCAACAAACCCCAGCGGTTCCAGGGTTGAGGTACCTCGAAGCCACTGTCCTCAAGTCGACGCGACCCCAAGAAGCGGCGACCTTCTAGACAGCGACAAAGGGGCATAACTACCCTGGAACCGCTCGAACACCACCGCCTCCCGGAGAAACAACATGAAACTCTCTTTCGTTGGCGTAGGATTACTCGCACTGACTTCCACTCTTGGCTTTGCTCAGGCTGCTCCGCAACAGGCTCCGGCTCTCAAGCAAGGCCCCGCCGTCACCCAGAACCAGCACCAGTTCAATCATCGCGGTGCAAACATCAACCAGCGACGCGCCTTCCAGCACAAGCGGATCGCAATGGGCATGCGCAATGGCTCTCTCCGCCCCGGCCAGGCTCACCGCCTTATGCGTCGTGAAGCCTCCATCGGCCGCCAGGAACGTCACATGCGCTTCGCTCACAACGGCCGTCTTACGCGCTTCGATCGCGTGCAGCTCAATCACCGGTTGAATCGGACTTCGCGGGCCATCTACCGCGCCAGGCATGCAGGACATCGCGCACGCTTCGCCGGCGCTCGCAAGCCGTAACTCGTTCTCCCTGTCTGCGCCGGGCCAAGTCAACTAACTTGGCCCAATAACTCAAGGGCCGCGCCGATTTCTCGGCGCGGCCCTTGTTTATTCTTCGGGGTTTCGCTCCCAGCGCAAAAAGCAACCAGAGCGGGACTATCGCTGCGTGCGGCTAGGCCGCTGGCTTCAGGCTTTTCATGCTGACTTGAGGGATAGCGGGATGAGTGACTTCATAGGGTTGATCGTGGGTGCCCAGGAATTGCAGCACATCGTTGATCGAATCTTCGAAGCGGGAACCGGTTTTGTGGGTGGCCCGCACACCCTTTGAAACGAGCTGGCAGACTTCAAAGCGGTTTTTCCCCTGCGCAAGCGCGCGGTGGATGTTATTTGAACGCATGATGACCCTTGGCAAACAGGTTAATTGTCGCGTGAAAGTACCGAGCTCGCTAGACGCGAAAGGACGACCGAAGCCGAGCAGGATGGCCTACTTCCTTATCCTACGCCCGAAAGCGTTGCAGTGCCGTTAAAAGCGGAAACGCAGGAGATCGGAACGGCGCCCAGCTTCCCGTTCTAGCACGTCTCTCACTCGCCGAAACTTAAATTACTTGTGGGTCGCAGCAGCCGCACCACCACCACCGCCTCCGCCACCGCTGCTCACATGCCCGCCACCACCGCCTCCGCCGCCGCTACTCACATGCCCACCCCCACTCGAGGAATGGCTCGACGACGACGAACGCACCGAACTTGAATAGCTCGTTCTTCCCGCGGCGCCCGCCCCTGCATACGGGTTGGAATAAAGAACGGCCCGCGCCGACGATCCCGGCACGCCAAACGCCACCGTCGGCCTGGCGCCGCTTGTCCCCGTCCCGCCCGTCGAAACGCGCCCATACTCCGGCCTTGCGCTCAGCGGACGAAGCGGCGCAACCGTCGCGCCCGCAATCGCCACCGAAACCCCTCTGTCTCTCGCAGGCAGCTCCAGGTTGGCCGGCGCATTGAAGTGCCGATTCACTGCAACCACCGGTCCAGGCCGTCCATGAATCGGTCCCGGGTTCCTGCGCGGAGGAACCGGACCACGCGGCGGTACCGGCGCATACCACCAACCGGGGTAGCTCCCCACATTCAATGCGTAAGCTCCGCCGAACCACCAGGGCGAACATCCGCCCGCTCCCGGCGACCAGCCCCAGCCGAACCCGTTAAACCAGTTCCACATCCCGCACGAATAAGGCAGATAGCCCCACGAATCGTCTGCAACCCATTGATAGCCGAACCCCGGCGTCGAAACCCAGTAGCCGTTCCCATAAGGGCCCCACCCCGGATTTGACGCTTCGTAGGGCGACCACACCTGGCCCTCCCCCGGCACGTTATACCAGTTGCCGTTGGCGTCCAGGTCGCTCCACGCCGGATTGCCGCTGTCCGGCTGGCCATTCGCGGCGCCCGTCTGAGTTGCCGCCAGCGCGTTCAGCTCCTGGTCCCGATCCGCATTCCACGCGTCCCACGAATCCGGCTCAATCGTCTCCGCCAGCGAATACTTGCCGTCCTTGCCCTTCAGCTTCAGGCTTTCACCGCCATGCACGTCCACCGTGCCGGTCGCGCTGTTCTCCAGGTGCGCGCTCCCTGAGAAGACCGCCAGTTGCCCCGGCACCTCATCCGCGTCGATCCGCATCACCGTGAAACCTGTCGTCGTCACTGCGCTGTCGCCAAACTTTACGCTTATCGCGCCTGCCTGCCCAGTGCCCTGCAGTTCAAAGTATCCGAGCCCCATCTCCAGCGTCACTTCCGCTTCGCCGCTGGTGCCCTTCCCCTTCAGAACGGTGATGGTGAACGAGCTGTTCGGAGAGAGTCTAGCCACGCTGCCGTCTTCAAATTGCACTTCGGCCCGCCCATCCTCTCCAGTCACCAGCCGCGTGCCTTCAAACAGCGTCAAATTCTCCAGCGCCTGGTCGGCAATCACCTGCCCGCCCGCTGACACCTGCACCTGCCCCGTCACGCTGCTCAGCCGCACCCCTCTTTCCGGAGTTCCTGCCTGAACATCCGCCCGTGCCGCCGGGCTTAACCCCACCGCAATCAGCATTGCTGCCGCAAGGGCCGCCATCTTCCAGGCATCCCCACTTTGCCGTCCGCTACGTTCTCTCGTCTGCTCCCAGTTGCCCCACATGGTGCTCCGCCTTTCTTTCGTGAGGCGGCCCCGCCTGCCTCCGCCTTCGGGCACACATCCGCCCTGTCCCCGCTCTTCCATTAGACCCGCTCGTTCCATCGAAGTAGTTACCGCACCTCGCGGCAGTCTCCTCGGGAGGGGGGTTTCTACTTACCTCAGATGCCTCTTGCAACCTTTAGTATGCGCCGACTCTATTCTTTTTGTTTCATCGCACCAATACGCTTCGCCGGGACCCCGCTCCGCCTTGACCGCTCCCATGACCGCCTCCCAATTATCCCTTCGTCCGCGCCAGCAGCGTCCGGGCCCGCTTCCTAACCCGTTCCAACACGGTCTCATCCCCCGCAAGCCTCTCCAGTGTCCCTCTTATCGTTCCAAGCTCCTGCAGCCGGCCGTCCGCCGACCCCTCCATCACATAGTCCATCTCGCGGTCCAGCCCCAGCCGGTCGAAGCGCAGCAGCCACTCCAGCCGCGATCCCTCTAGAATCGTCTCCGCCACAGCCACCAGCGACTCACCCAGCGCCTGAATCTGCGCGTCCTTCGAGTAGTTGAATCCGCAGCTGCCCTGCCCCTCAGGCCCGCGATAGCTCAGCTTCTTCCACCCCTGGAACGCCACCTTCATGTGGCCCTCGCAATCTTCTGAAAACAACCTGTGCTGTCGCGCTGACTCAAAGACGCGCTGCGCAAACTCCGCGCTCACTTTAATGTCCCGGTCCACAGCCTGCGTCGGAGGCTGGCCCTCCACCGCGGCCCGCGCCACATTCCCGTTTTCCGACAAGAAATGCCCCGTCCCGTCCGGGTTCAACGTCAGCACCCAGTGCGACGGCGTCAGCCCGGGGTTCGTATAGTCCACCTCAAACACCGGTCCGGAGCTGTCCGCGCCAGGGCCCGTCTGGCCGGGTGTCGCCTGGCCCCGTGTGGCAATTCCGCTTGTGGCCAATCCGCTTCTAGCCATCCCTGGCGTGGCCATTCCGGGCGTGGCCATGCCTGACGCCACATGTCCAGCCCCATCCAAACCAGGCGACCCCGCACTCACACTCACACTCACACTCGCACTTGCACTTGCACTTGCACTTGCGCCCCACGCCCCACACCCAAGGCCCCACGCCCCACACCCCAACGCCATCACCGCAGCCCGCACATCCCTCATCGGCCCGCCCCCTGCGCGGCCAGCGTCTGCGCCGTATGAATGTGGCAAATAGCAATCGCAAGGGCATCGGCCGCGTCCGCCGGCTCCGGCACCTCAGCCAGCCCCAGCAGCCGCGCCACCATAAACTGCACCTGCTCCTTTTTTGCCAGCCCGTACCCCACCACGCTCGACTTGATCTTCAGCGGAGCGTACTCGGCCACCGGCAGCCCCATTCGCGCCGCCGCCAGCAGCGCCACGCCCCTCACCTGGCCCAGCTTCAGCGCGCTCTTCGCGTTCACCGAGTAGAAGACCTCCTCAATCGCAACCGTGTCCGGCCTCCAGCGCTCCAACTCCGCCATCAGCTCGCTGTGCACCTGCTCCAGCCGCTCGGCCGTCGTCTTCGCCTTCTTGAGCCGTATCGCCCCCATCCCCACCATCACCAACCGATGCTCGCGCCCGGAGTCCACCGCCTCCACCACGCCAAACCCCGTCGTCTCCGTCCCGCAATCAATCCCAAATACCCTCATTCGCCTAAGTTTATCCCAGCAACGCACACCAACGGCAGATGCCGACCAAGCGACCATCCCCTCGCTGTTGCAGGTTACTTATATTTTGAAGTTGACCTCAATCACAATAAGAACCGGGACCGGAACCCCGCCCAACTTCGAAGGACTGAACCTGTATTTGTTGATCGCCTTGAGCGCCTGCTCGTCCAGCCCAAATCCCGCGGGAACCACAGTACGCGCGTCAGCCGGCCCCCCTGTCTCGGTCACCACCATCGTCGCTAAAACCGTACCGCTATGATGCTTGCGCCGAGCCTCATTCGAGAACTCGGCATCCACATGATTCAGCGGCTTGGGAGCCGTCATGTCAGGGATCTTGTCCAACGGTCCAGCCAGAGGAACCGCTGGATGGTCGACGTCTAAAAACGGCACCCACGCAAACGTCATCACCGGAACCGGTTTTCCCTTCAATGTTGCCGGCTCGAACTGGGCACTCTTGATGGCCTCAATCGCCGCATCGTCCAACGAACTATTCCGCTTTTCCACCACTTCAATGTTGGTTGGTATCCCGTCTGCCCCCACCACCATGCTTAGTGTGCATATGTATTTTCCCTCCGGCAGGGCAGTTCCCGCCGGAACAGTAGCAGCATTCACATGAACCAGTTTGGGCGGCTTTACGTCGCCGAAAACCACATACACACCTTGCCCGTCCGGCTGCTGAATGGCAGTTTGCCCCCACGCAACCGTCCCCGCCGCCACCATCAACCCCAGCATCAAAACCATCTTTCTCATTGCTTCCCTTTCGCGCGTGCCACGCCCAAATCTACTCCAAGACTCAAAAGCGCCAACGGCGCCGGCTCACTCATCTTCCCCACCAGCTCCGCCGGAATCGGCCTGCAACCGCACGCCTGCGCATGCTCCCTGTGCCAATCAATCCTCTGCTGCTCCGTCGCCTTCTCCGGCATCTTATGCCTCTCGTGCCACTCCCTGTTCATCCGCGTCCACCATTCCCCCAACAGTCCACGCCCAACCCACAATCTCCGCCCAAAATTTCCTCCGCAGCGCCGCATTCCAGCGCTATACTCCCTGCTACCCAACATCTGCTCCCAAACTGGCCAACTTCCAATCTGCCTGCTCCCCGTTCACTGCCCGGGCCATACCCGTCACGGAGGCAAAAATGATCGAATCCCCGCTCCAACCCCGCTCTTCATCCTTGCCCGTTCTCCATTGCCTCCATCTCCCCACATGCTCCGCGGCTGCCCTGGCCCTCCTGCTCTTCTCTCCTCCGGTCCTCCGCTCCCAGGCAAAGCTCCCCGATCTCTCCAACATCGAAAAAGACAATGTCCAAACGGTGATCAAGAACCTTGACACCCTGCTAACGGACTCGGAGATTAAGAAGGCAAAGCTCTCCACCGTCGACAGAGAAACCAACCAAATTATCGATGCCGACACCGGCAAAGAAATCGAAGCGTACCAGGCAGTCCTGAAAAACCTGATATCGAAGCTCAAGGGCGGCAACATCCACTCGATAAAGGATCTGAACGACCCCAAGCAGTCACCCTACAAAGAGAGTCCCGGCGCAACGGCCGGTCATCCCCGCGCCGCTTACTGCATCGAGGGCACAACAGTCACGATCGGCGGCCAGGAAATCCCCTGTCTGCCCGGCGATATCATAATCGACTCAAAGTTCATCAATCCTCCCGGCAACGACGGGAAAATCGACGAATCCACTCCAGCAGGCTGGATTCAGAAGTGGACCCTGCTCCACATGCTGGTGCATGAGAAATGGCACGAGCGCATGATCAAGGAGCAGACCGACGAACTCGAAAAGCGTTGGGGCGGTTGGTCAAAGGACAGAAAAGAGGCGAACCTGAAAGAGGCCATCGAAAGAGGCACAACCCCGGAGAGGCACGCCGAAGTCTACGAGGCGCAGAAAAACATCCTGCGCCTGAAGCTGGCCGCCCTCAAAGCCGAGAAGAAAAGGTGTGAAGACGCCACTCCGCAAGATGCGAAGTGCATCGCCCGCGTAAACGGACAAATCGAATGGATCGAGGGAAAGAACTCCAAGCCCTTCAAGAAGGGCGTGAAGGGCGAGCAGGGCGATGAGGGCGCGATCAAGTGGCTCGAAACCAAAATGAAAAGTGCCGTGGCAGATCACGACCTCGAGTTTGCCTCCTGCGGCGGTGCCGGCGACCTCCTCAACGGCACCATTGCCATGTACATGGTTTCCCTGGACACAGGTTACTGGCGCCTCGACGTCGACTTGCGCGCCGGTAAGATGGTCGGACTGCGCGCTCCCGAGACCTTCTTCTTCGGCGACCTTTACGAGGAAGATCCCATTCCCAATCCCCCATCGCTTTACGTTGAAATGCCCGAGCGCGTCTTCACCGGCCTCGACGTGCAACCGGATCCGTGCGATTTCCTTCACGAGGAAACGCAGAAAGGCCACGTTGTAACGGGCAAGACCTTCAACGATATTCAACCCTTCCTGCCTAAACTCGTCCTTGAAGACGAGCCCCCTGTGCAGGAAACACTGGTCGGCATCATTCTTCCCGACGACATCCAGCAGGGCGACCATCTCTCCATTTCCGTGACCACCGACCCGAAACGCTTCGAGAACATTCCAGCCCTCGACGTCATCAAGACGAACCTCCCACTCACTCCGGACGCCGACGGAAATCCAACCCTCGAATCCGTCAAGGTGACGCTCGGAAACCAAACTCCCCAACCTGCTCAGGACGGCCTGACCTCTGTCACCACCCCCGGCCAGACCACGCTCGGCGTCCACGTAACCACCCCCAACAGCACCAAGCCGCTGCTCGAAACAACTGTCCCGGTCAATCCTTCTTCCACTCCCCAAACGCCCTCAACCGAAATTCAGCCCAGCGGCTTTACCGCGCCTTCCGTATGCATCCCCAACTCGGTCCACGTTATTCACGGCGTCTTCAGCGGAGACAGTCGGAAGACCACAGTCACTCTCGATGACGCTCCCGCCCAAATCGTCGCCGAGACACCCCGCGCAGTCTATTGGACTGTTCCCGCCGATACCCTCCCCGGGAGCCACCGCGTCATCGTCCGCGATGGCCCCCACGCCGCGAGCTTCAAAATCGCTTCCGTCTCCATCCAGATGAGCGCCGATCGGTTAGCACTCAAGCGTGGCGAATCGACCGCGTTCCGCGCTATCGTGCACGGCCTTGAAGACCTGCCACCCTCCGCCTGGACGGCAACCGCACGCTTCGACCTGGTGGACAAAACCAGGCTCAAGGACACCGCTCCCGACTTTCATATTCCAGCCGCAGGCGAAGAAGGCGCGCTTCTGCTCAACTTGAAAAATCTCTCGCCCAATACCATCACAGTGCCCGGCTGGCGCAATGAGGCGACCGCTCTCACCCTGCATCGCGGAGACTTCTCCAATGGGCAGTATGTCTATACCGGCACCATCGTCTCGCGCGCTAGCGGCTCATTTTCAATTTCTGGAACCGTCACGCCGTTTCTTGCTGAAGAGCCAGGCGAGCCCCTCGATTGAAAATTGCCTGATCATCGGCTATTCGCCCAATGCACGCTTCCCCCTGCCCGCGCCGCCGCCAACTCCGCCGCCCACAAACAACAACGGCCCAAACGATTTCCGTCTGGGCCGCTGCCGGTGATCTGTTGGGATTGGACTAAGGCCATCGCGCTGCCGCGATCGCCGGGCCCATGCGAATTCTCCTCGCCGGGGCTTACTGGGTGTCTTGGGCGCGATGCCCTAGGCCTCAGTCACCTCACGTACCAAACTACTGGAACTGTCTTTTTGCATAGGCTGGATCATCCTCCTTTCCCGTGTACCCCCAACCTATCGCACCCCCCGCCGCGCGTCAATATCTTCTTCCCAATAGTTGTAGTTCCACCTCAGTGCGGGGCAATTCTCCGTTAACGCCAAGGAGCGAGGTACAATTCCTCCGAACCTCTCAAGAGAGCGTATGACGCGTCGTGGGATTCTCTGCTCCTTTTTCATCGTCGCCATAGCCTCAGTCGCATTGGGGCAATCCTCATCCGCCCCGTTCGACCTATTGTGGACTCCGGGTTCCTGCCTAAACTGTCGAATCGTCCAGCAACTCGGCGACCTAGGTTCGTTCTCGGCCGGGAGCGTCTTGGCCGGGGGTTATTTCTTCCCAACCGAAGGACAGGGCAGCGGGGACTACTCCGTCGTCCGGTCCAGAGACGGTGGAAGACACTGGACGGAGATCGCTAAGAGCCGCATGCACGCAACTGGGCCCTCCATTTCCTTCCTGAACGAGAAGACTGGATGGATATCTGGAGAGAGCATGGATGCATCCGAGTGGATTCTGCGAACCGACGATGCTGGCTCTCATTGGAGAAAGTTGTCAGAGCATTTCATTCAGGGCATGGAGTTCATCACCCCACTGGTCGGGGTTGGGAGCGAATTCGACGGAAATACGAGTGAG
This sequence comes from uncultured Acidobacteriaceae bacterium, assembly GCA_963783065.1. GTDB lineage: Bacteria > Acidobacteriota > Terriglobia > Terriglobales > Acidobacteriaceae > Telmatobacter. Next base: position 100,549 of record CAWAMG010000004.1, read on the forward strand.
TTTGCGAAGACAACAGACGGCGGTCGCACCTGGCATCGCTCCGCAGTGCCCGACGTGAAGTTCATCAGCAGAATAGTCTTCATCACTCCAGAGATTGGCTGGATTGCCGGCACCAACGCACTCTCCGACGATCTGAACGGCAGAGTGGCGTATGTGCTGCGGACAGTGGATGGAGGCCGCAGCTGGAAATCCTGTCAAATCCCCTCCGAAAACCGCGTCGCCGATATCCAGGACCTTTTCTTTCTAAATGCCTCCGACGGCTGGCTCATCACATGGCATTTCAATAATGAGGGTACGCATCTATTCCGCACCACAGATGGTGGAAGGACCTGGCTCCCGCACCCTGATCCGACGATTCAAGGTCCGGAGAAGTGGTTGTCGGTTGTTCGGTTTCTCAACTCCAGAATTGGGTTCGCATTCAGCAGAGACGAACAGATTGATGACGAAGTCGAGCCTCCAGCGATGGGTGTTGTGGCGAATCCCGAAACAGGTCCATCTGACACTGGAAAACTACTTTACACAGATGACGGCGGAGATCATTGGCAAACCCATCCCCTCGGCGCCTGGGTTTCCGACTGCAAAATCGTCGGCTCCGAGCTTGGCTGCGCCGCATCGAAAGAAAAGCCCGGCTTTTGGCTACTTCATATCCGAATGAAAACTGAGACCAGATAGCGTCGCAGATCCCGACTCCCCTTCTAGTGAGCGACGCCCGATAAACCGGAAACAGCGCTTCTGCGAGCGATCGCCGGACGCGGACCCGCCCGCCCAACGCCGTAACTCTTCTATCAACAAACCTGATTACCCCCAACTCTCGCAATCAACTGCTGTCCGCGTCTCCCTTTCTTCCCCTCATTTTTACTGAGCTTTTCCTTGACTCTCCTCATGCTGAGTGGCAAGATTTCGAATCTGATTTTTTCCCCCGGGACGGAGGTTCGAAATCTTCCCCAAAAAACGGAGGTAGCAAACATGTCCGAAAATGATGCCCTCAAAGCGCTCGAGGCCCGCGTTGCACGTCTTGAGGCCGCGCATGCGCAGCCGGCGGCTTCCCCCCATATTCCGATCTATGCCGATCCCCCTGCCCCACCCTGGTGGGGTGGCGGATGGGGCGGCTACCGCCCGCCGGTCCGCGGCCCCATCGGCGACCCCGCACCCATCGACTACAGCCGCATCTATGGCGATCCAGCGCCATGGCCCATCTACGGAGGCGGCGGATACCGCCCGCCCGTTCACTGGCCCATCGGCGACCCGGCCCCCATCGACTACAGCCGCATCTATGCCGATCCGGGTCCGTGGCCTGTCTACGGAGGTGGCGGATACCGCCCGCCCGTTCATTGGCCCGTTGGCGATCCGGCCCCGGTCGACTATTCGCGCCTCCCCGCGGAGCAACTCGAGAGCACGCTCCACGCAATCAATGCTCAAAAGGCCCGTCTTGCCTCCGCTGAGGAGCAAGTCACCGCGCAATTGGCAAAACTGAAAGAGAAAAAGTAGGGCTCTTCAGCAAATGCACCGCCGGCTTTAATGCAGCGCGCATCTTCATCGCTGCCCGGCGGTACCTTGCGTGTCTGTTCATATCTTCCTCTCGCTCTGCGCACGCTCGCCCCGCAGGGTCGCAATGAATTGTGTCCCATCGAAAGGATGGTCCGTCCATGCAGATCCTCTCCGATACTCCCGTCAAAATACCCGTCATTGGCCTCAACCTTCGCCCCCAGAAGGTTCTTCTTCTCGGCTTTCAAGATCAGGACAACCTCGGCTTGCGCTATCTCATGTCTGCCGTCAACGCGTCGGGCCACGAGGCCAACATCATGACCTACGGCGCCGACCCCGAGATCATTCTCCGCCGCATCCGCCACGAAAAACCGGACGTCGTCGGCTTCTCGCTCATCTTTCAATACATGGCGCCCGACTTCGGCCGCGTCATCCAGGCGCTGCGCGACGGCGGCGTCACCGCGCACTTCACCATGGGCGGCCATTACGCCAGCTTCGAGCCCGCCGAAATCCTCAGCCGCACGCCGGGGCTCGACTCCGTTGTCCGCTTCGACGGCGAAATGACGCTGGTCAAGATCCTCCACTGTCTCAGCTCCGGCAATGACTGGCGCACGCTGCCTGGAATTGCCTTCCGTGCCGGCGATGGCCAGGCGGTTGTTGCGCCGCTGGCCAAGGTTGTCGAGAACCTCGACATTCTTCCTCGGCCCGATCGCCAGTCCATCGACTACGAAGGCCATCCCATGCCGACGGCGTCGATCCTCGGTAGCCGGGGATGCCCGTGGGATTGCTCCTTCTGCAGCATCCGCCCCTTCTACGAGGCCCAGGGCGGGCCGTTGCGCCGCCTGCGCAGTGCCCGCGAAGTGGCCGACGAGATGCTCGATCTCCACGTCAATCGCAAGGTTCCCATCTTCCTCTTTCAGGACGACGATTTTCTTGCCGGCGGCAAGAGCGCCAAGCTCTGGGCCATCGAGATTGCCGACCGCATAGCCGCCGCGGGCTTCGCCGGAGACATGGTCTTCAAAATCAGTTGCCGCTCCGACGAAATTGACGAGGAGATCCTGCAGCGGTTGATGGACGGCGGCCTGACCCACGTCTACATGGGCGTCGAATCCGGCGATGAAGATGGCCTGGTCAACATGCACAAGCGGATGAAGCCCGAGGCGCACTTGCGCGCCGGCCGGATTCTGAAAAAGCTCGGCCTCTCTTTCGACTTCGGATTCATGATGGTCGAACCCATACTCAACCTTCACCCGCATTCGCAACAACATCGCATTCCTTGAAGAGTTCATCGGCGACGGCTGGACCGTGGCTCCCTTCTGCCGCATGTTGCCTTACGCCGGCACACCCGATCAAACGCCGCTTGGAGGCCGAGGGACGAATGCTCGGCACTGCGTTCGAGCCCGATTACAAGTTCCTCGACCCCAAGCTCGACATCTTTTACGAGTGGATGATCGAAACGTTCTACGAGAGGAACTTCACCAACCAGGGGCTCTGCCACATGTTCCGCGGGTTGAACTTCGAGGCCAGCCTGCGCCTGCCCCGCCGCAACCGGGTGTCGCCCGCGCAACGCTCTCACCTGCGCTACCTCACATCGGTGTGCAACCGTGTGGCGTGCTACACGCTGCGTTGCGCTGTCGACCACCTTGAGTCAACGCCCCTGGCCACTCTCGAACGCGATCGCCGCTATCTCGACGGGCTCACCGCTCATGAAAAACGCGAAGAGAAGCAGTTGACCAACGAACTCGGCCAGTACTACCACTGGGTTCATCAGGATGAAAGCGAGCTCCCTGGGCCGGTGGGCGGCTTCGACAAGTCATGGACGTTTTACGAAGGAGACCGCGAAGCAGCCGGCGTCGGCGCCGCTTAGGGCTTTAACCTCCGCGAGCCTCGCGGGCGCTCGATCGGCCCATTACATGAGGGTGCCCCATCCTAGCCGCGCCTCTGTTCTTGCGGCTAGGGTGGGATGCCACAATCCCTATCCGCCCTTACTCAACTCGCCAACCAACTTCGGGTGCCCCATCCTTCGCCTAACTTGGGTCCCCGCGGACAGGTCTTCGTCCGTGAGGTGGTCGGGCGAAGGGTGGGTTACAACGAACTCTCCAAGCCGCGAAGCGGAGTTGCCGCACGCAGTGCCATGCAATGCTCTCAACTGTCGAAGGTCGACCGTCCGCCGTCCGCCGTCCACTGTCCACTGTCCCCTGTTCACTGTCTCCTACCAGCTGTGCAACCATCCCTCATCCCGCCCGATCCGCACCGCCGCGCCAAACAGCTCGCTCAGCCGCGCCTCCGTCAGCATCTCCTCGCGCCCGCCATCTCCCGCAATTCGCCCCTCCCGCATCAGGATCACCCGCTCGATCTCCGGCAAAATGTCTCCCAGATGATGCGTCACCATCACCAGCCCCGTACCTTCACGCGCCAGCCGCCGCAACGTCTCGCGCAGTTCCCGCTGCGCAGCAAGATCCAGCGCATTCGAAGGTTCATCGAGCAGTAGTTGCCTTGGCCTGTGCACCAGCGCCCGCGCAATCAAAATCCGCCGCTTCTCGCCCGCACTCATCTCGCCCACCATCCGTTCCGCCAGGTGAGTCGCCTCCATCCGTGCCAAAGCCTCCCGCGCGCGTTCCCGCATCTCCGGCTCAACCTTCAGGTTCGGCCACAGTGTCGACGCTGAAAAGAACCCCGCCGTCACCGCATCCAGACCCGATGTCACCGCGGTCCGCTCCCCCGGCAATCCCTCCCCCGTCATCCCCGCGCCCACCACGCCAAAGTGCTTGCGAAGCTCCGTCAGATCCCATCGCTCGCGCCCAAAAATCCTCACCCGCATCCCTTCGCACACAATCGGATACAACTGGCACGTCATCGCCAGTATCAGCGTCGATTTGCCGCACCCATTCGGCCCCAGAATCGCCACATGCTCCCCGGCCTCCACCGTCAGGTTCACATCGTGCAGCACCACGCGGTCCCCGCGCGCCACATTCACCGCCCGCATCTCCAGAAACCTGCTCTCGCCCGCCGCGTCGCTCTCCGTCATCCCTCTCCTTATTTCGTCCCACAATAGTCCGGGTGCCCCAGGTTCGACGCGTCTTTTGCGGCTAACCTGGGATATCTATAGTTTTTCTATGCCGGTGCTCCATCCTCGCCGCGCTCCTGTTTTTGCGGCTAGCGTGGGACGCAGATTCTCATCCCGTGCCCCATCCACTTCGCGTCTTGTGCGAAATGGGTGGGAACCCTGAAGCCTAAACCTACCCGACACCCGATACCCTAGACCCCAGACCCTAATCCCTAATCCATGATCCCTAATCCCTGCTAGATTAAACGTGATCATGTCCGACACTTCCCAGCTCCTTCTTCCCCGCGGCTTCCGCTTCGCCGCAGTCAAGGCCGGCCTCAAGAAAACCGGCCGCACTGACTTCGCTCTCATCGTCGCCGACGCACCGGCCAGCGCTGCCGCCGTCTTCACCTCAAATAAGCGTCATCGCCGCCCCGCTCATCGTCGACAAGCAGCACCTCGCCGCCACGGGTGGCCACGTTCGTCGTTGTCGCCATCAACGCCGGCAACGCCAACTGCGCCGCCGGTCAGCCCGGCCTCGACGCCGCCATCGCCACCTGCAACGCCGCCGCCCAAACTTTCAACTGCAAACCCGAAGAAGTCTTTCCCTCGTCCACCGGCATCATCGGCGTCCCGCTTCCCGCCGAAAAGCTCATCGCCGCGCTGCCCGAAGCCGCCGCCGCGCTCGGCTCAGAGATCGATCACTTCCTCGAGGTCGCCAAAGCCATCCTCACCACCGACACCATCGAGAAAACCGCGTTTACTGCATTTCTTCGTACGAAGGACACGAAGTCCGCATCGCCGCGCTCGGCAAGGGCTCCGGCATGATTCACCCGCAACTCGTGCCCCACGCCACCATGCTCGTCTACGTCCTCACCGACGCAGCCGTCGAGGCCGCCCATCTGCAGCACTATCTCAACAGCGCCATCGATGTCAGCTTCAACCGCATCTCCGTCGACGGCGACACTTCCACCAACGACACCGTTCTCCTCCTCGCCTCTGGAGCCTCTGGCGCAACCATCGGCCCCAACAACGAGGCCTTCGCCGCCGCCCTCACCCAGGTCTGTGCCTCGCTCGCCCACCAGGTCGTCGCCGACGGCGAAGGCATCACCCATGTCGTCGAGCTCCGCATCCACGGCGCAGCCTCCGACGCCGACGCCCTCAAAATCGCCAAGGCCATCGCACACTCGCCGCTCGTCAAAACCGCCTGGGCCGGCAACGATCCCAACTGGGGCCGTGTCGTTGCCGCCATCGGCTACTCAGGCGCAGCCGTCGACCCCAACCGCATCGACATCCGCTTCGGCGACCTGCCCATCTGCCTCAACGGCGGACGCGCCCCCCAATTCGACGAAGCCGCCGCCCACGCATACATTCAGCAGCCCGAGTTCTCCATCACCATCGAGCTCCATCAGGGCTCCGGCTCCTGCGTCTTCTGGACCACCGACCTCACCCACGAGTACATCCACATCAACGCCGACTACTCCTCCTGACGACCCATGACCATCCCAGCCTCAACCCCAGCCCCCGGCGACCCAAGATCTCAGCTCCGCAAAACCATGGGCTTCTGGGATGTCCTGCTCTTCAACATCGCCACCGTCCTCGGCCCTCGTTGGATCGCCGCCGCCGGCCACAACGGCACTTCCTCCATCAGCCTCTGGGCCCTCGCCGCTCTCTTCTTCTTCGTCCCCGGCGCATTCGTCATCAACGAGCTCTCTTCGCGCTTTCCTGAGGAAGGCGGCCTCTACGTCTGGGCGCGCGAGGCATTCGGACCCTTCCATGGTTTCGTCGCAGGATGGACTTACTGGATCTACACCTTCTTCTATTTTCCCGGCCTCTTGCTCGCCTCGGCCTCCATGTCTGCTTACATCCTCGGTCCGCGCGGCGCGGCGCTCGCTCAGGACCGCACCTTCCTGATCACTGTCTCGCTCTCCCTGCTTGCCGTTGCCATGCTCCTCAACATCATCGGTCTCAACGTCGGCAAGTGGCTCCAGAACGCCGGCGGCGTCGGCACTTACATCCCTCTGCTCATGCTTGTCGCCATAGCTGGCCTCGTCGTGCTCCGCCACGGCTCCGCCACCCACTTCACCCGCGCCAACATGCTTCCCACATGGAACTGGGACACCGTCAACTTCTGGTCGCAGATCGCCTTCGCCTTCACCGGCCTTGAACTTGTCTCCGCCATGAGCGAAGAGGTCCACAATCCCCGCCGCACGCTGCCCCGCGCGGTCTTCGGCGCGGGCTCGCTCATCGCTTTCATGTACATCGTTGGCACCTTCGCCATTCTCGCCCTCATCCCCGCCGACAACATCGATCCCCAATCCGGCGTCTTCAACGCCATTACCGTCGGCTCCGTCGCCCTGCGCCTCGGCTTTCTTGGCGTCCTCGCCGCCGTCCTTGTCACCGCGGGCAACGCCGGGGGAGTCGGCTCTACAGTCGCAGGCGTCGCCCGCATCCCTTTCGTCGTCGGAGTCGACCGCTACATGCCCGCGGCATTCGGCCGCATCCATCCCCGCTGGAAGACGCCCTGGGTCTCCATTCTTGTGCAGGCTTCCATCTCCGCCGCCATCCTCCTCGTCAGCCAGATCAACGAGACCGCGCAGGGCGCCTATCAAAAACTCATTGACGCCGCCATCATCCTATATTTCATTCCCTTCCTCTACATGTTCGCTGCGGTCATCAAGCTCTCCCGCCGCCCCGATCGCGCCTCCAACCCCCACGCCGTCCTCGTTCCCGGCGGCATCCCCGGCGTCTGGATATGCGGCGGCCTCGGATTCATCGTCGTCCTCGTCGGCATCCTGGTCTCGCTCATCCAGCCGGGTAACTCCGGCAACAAACTCACCTTTGCACTGAACTTGATCGCCTGGACCGCCGGCTTCATCCTCATCGGCCTCGTCCTCTACTGGCGCGGCGTCCGCCAGAAACAATCCGGCACATGAACCTAGTCGCACATATCAAGCCCTGGAACGGACCGCCCTTAAACAATGCGGGAAAACTTCGTCGGGTTGAGGTGTTGAAAGGACAGGCCAATGAACTGAGCGGCCAGACACCTTGCTTCGCCCGAGGACGTCCATTCATCCTTTCCGGATATCAACCGAATTTGACTCAGCTGGCGGATCGCCGATGCCAGATCGGACCGTCCGGTTATTGGCGCTGCGGCGTGCCTCCCAAATGCCGTAAGCCATCGACGCGAATTGCGAGATGCCTAAACAAAGTAGTGAAGGACGCGATAACCAAAAGAAGCACCCACACAAGGATGTCCTTGTAGGCGCCCTCTAGGCAAAGGTTTAATGTTGCGATCAGGAAGTACCCGAGGAACGCGTAAAAGCAGATTCTGGGTATCCACGCAGACAGCCGGGCCGGCCAGTAGAGCAGAAGCGCCTTTCGAATCCACGACGACGGCGGTGAGTGCGCTTGAATTGGTTCTTGCGGGCGGACCTCCTGCCGCCTCGCGATCTCGGCCAGATTCACTGCTGCAAGCTTCCTGACCTCTTGTAGTTCCTCGGCAGATGCGGTCACTGAACTGGCCCCAAGCCAATCTTTCCAGAAAGCAACTTTTTTGGAAGCGTATTCAAGGTTCCTTGCTGCCTGCTGCTGAACCCCGCGACCACGGAGCCAATTATCAACGACCGGGACCAGCGCGGCGACGACCCCGAAGATTCCGCCAACAACCGCAATCGCAAGCTTCAGCTCAGCTTCCACTAATGTCGACATGTCAATGACTCAGTTCGGGGTATTTTGTCCGTATGACATTTTGGAATTCGGCGATTGCGGTTTCTAAGACTCTGCTATTCCTTTTGGCCTGCTCCTGAAACTGGGTGAGTTCGGAGACGGTCAGTGTCTCCAAAAGGCCCGGGGAGTAGACCTCGGCCACTTTCGCTTGCCTGCTCCCCAAATAAGTGCCGATTAGCCGACTAAGGTCCGGTTCGCTCAGATCAAGCGATATTTGAAGAGGAGCAAGGGCGTTCGAAAGAACCTGCAAGTTATTCTTCAATAGGTCGACTTGATCGAGGAACGCTCTTTGCCGAAGGTGCACAGTTCCTTCTTGCAAATGCGATTTGACCGAGTCAAGATAAAGCTGCAGGCTCTGGATATAACTCGCCCTCGTACTTTGTAATTTCGTTAACGCAGAATACAAAACGATATACTCTTTTTTTTGGTCACTGCCCGCATGCGGATTGCTCGGATGAGGGGATTGGAGCTCTTGACGCCCTGCATTCCGGAGCGCGGTAGCGACGTCCTCCAGGTTCGTCCAGGACAGGAGCGTCCTCCTCGAGTCTCTCGGCGAACCGGCTCGATCTTAACCACCGCTGAGGGTCGACAAAAGTAGGAGGGTGCCCAGGAATGCTCCTGTTTTCCGAAACGGCACGCCGCTGCTGCCCATGCTCGTCCTCCAACGCATCTTTCTCAAGGCGAGTGAGTTCTAATTCGGCTCCAGAGTTTCTATCTGCGAGAGACTAGCACTCGCTGTTACCGAAATGCAATTGAGATTTTCGCCTTTCGCTCCTCTATTTATTTACCTAACCGTCTCCAATCATCCGCCCCGCACCCGCTCCCATTTACAATCCGATGTATTCCCTGAACCAATCTGGGAGCCATCCTTCACATGCCCTCAATCAAACAATCCCCGCGGCCCATATCCCGCACCACCGCCGCCGCTCCCAGTGCCGCGCCCCCGCACAACGGCTTCTCGCTCATCTCCAACGAGAAACTTCTCGCCCTCTACACCGCCATGCTCCGTTGCCGCCTCATCGAGCAGCACTCCCGCCACCTCATCAAGCACAACCAGCCTTCCCGCTTCTTTGCTTCGAGCCTCGGCCGCGAGGCCGCTGCTGTCGGCGTCGCCATCGATCTCCGCCGCACCGACCGCATCGCTCCTGCCCACTGGGCCCACTCCGCCCTCAGCTCCATTCGTACCGCCGTCCCCGTCATCGAAGAGATCTCGGCCTCGACCCGCTTTGCTCTCAACCAAAAGAACGAAAAAAACTCGGCGCTCGTGGTCGCCTTCTCCATGGAGCCCTTCACCTCGTCCGAAGAATGGCTTCACGCTCTTCAACGCGCCTCTGACCAGAAGCTCCCCATCCTGTTCGTCGCCCCCGCCGCCAAGCCCGCGCGCGCCCAATCCCGCGCAAAGTCCCGCACCAAGCCCCAGCCCACTTACACCTTTCCCACCATCGTTGTCGACGGCAACGACGTTGTAGCCGTCTACCGCGTCGCCTCTGAGGCCATCTTCCACGCCCGCAAAGACCACGGCGCCACTCTCATCGAGTGCGTCCACTCTCCCGGTTCTGACCCGCTCCGCATCATGGAGAACTATCTCCGCGCCAAATCTCTCTCCACCCCCGCCCTCAAACGCAGCCTCGCCGCCACCCTCCTTGCCGAACTTCATCTCCACGCTTGATGTCGTCTGCTGAGTCGGACACTGCTGTCTTCACAACTGGACTTGCGTCAAAGCTGAAACGCCCACCCGGGCACCCCACCCTTGCAATGGCTTTTGGGTGGGGGAAAGATTCTTTGCGAGCGAATAGCGAGCGCCTGCCCCACGCAATGGCCCCACGCAGTGGCTCCATTCAACTCCTTTTGGAGCAAACAAGATTTTCCTGCGAGCGAATAGCGAGCGACCGCTCCATGCAATGGCTCCCTCGCTTCGATTGACCTACTGCGGCGCGAGCCGCGACTGCTCCACGCAGTGGTACATTGAGGAAATGATGGTGAGTCGACGCGTCGCAGCTATCTCCCTGATTCTGCTTGCGGCTTTCGTCCTCACCCATCCCATTCTCCGCGCCGAATCGGGCCCTGGGCCCACCCCAGCCCCACCCCAACCCGCCGCAGCTTCGCCTGCGACCTTCGCCGCTGAGTCCGCAGCCTCAACCAGCCCCGATCCCGCCCCAGCTCTGCCCAACATCTTCGGCAACCCCCAACAAAAGGACTCAACCCGCCCCGATTCCCCCTGCATGCCCTCGCATCTCGACTCGCCCTTCATCCCCGTCGACAGTTGGGTCTATCCCGCGGTCCTTCGCCTCTACTCGCTTGGCTTCGTCGACGACGTTTACCTCGGCATGCGTCCCTGGACCCGCTCCAGCATCGAACGCATGCTCGAAACCGCCGGCGCGCGCATCGAAGACGCCGACCCCAGCCCCGCACTCGATCAGGCCCAGGAGATCTACGAGGCTCTCCTTCACGAGCTCAACGTCGACACTCAGGGCCCTTGCCGCACTCACCAGGGCAAGGCCCGCGTCGAGTCCATCTACACGGTTGCCCGCGGCATCAGCGGCACGCCTCTCCGCGACAGCTACCACCTCGGCTCGTCCATCATCAACGACTACGGCCGTCCAATCGCGGGCGGCTTCTCCAGCTTCACCGGCGCATCCGGCTACGCTGCCGCTGGCCGCTTCCAGCTCTACATCCGCGGAGAATCCCAGGCCGCCGGCTCCTACGACGGTTACTCGCCCGCCCTCGCCGCCGCCCTCGCCAACCAGGACTTGCTCCCCTTCCTCAATCCCGCCACTGGAACCCCATACAACCAGCCCACCATCCCACTCGGCCCCATCGGCTCCGTCTTTCAGGGCCGCATTCTCGAGGCCTACGCCTCTGCCCGCGTCTTGAACCACGAGATCTCCATCGGCAAGCAGGATAGTTGGCTCGGTCCCGACATTGGCGCGTCCATGGCCTACTCCAACAACGCTGAAGACATCTACGCCTTCAGCATCAATCGCATCGAGGCGCTCTGGGTCCCCCTCTTGTCGCGCCTCACCGGCCCTTTCCGTTACGACTTTATGGTCGGCGGACTCAGCGGCCACACCTATATCCCCAACCCCGCCTATCCCGGCCCCGGTCAGCCCAATCCCAGCGCCCAGCAAAACGTTCTCAACCCCGGCGATCCCTGGATGCATCTTGAAAAAATCAGCTTCCGCCCCACTCCAAACATCGAGTTCGGATTCGAGCGCACCGTCATCTGGGGCGGCAAGGGCCACGAGCCTGTCACCCTCCACACCTTTCTGCGCAGCTTCTTTTCCTTAGCCGCGCCGCAGCCCGACGTTAAGTGCTGCACCCTCGATCCCGGCGCGCGCTTCGGAGCATTCGACTTCAACTGGCGTCTGCCCTTTGTTCGCCGCTGGTTCACCCTCTACTCTGACTCCGAAGTCCACGACGATCTCTCCCCCGCCGATGCGCCCCGCCGCGCCTCCTGGCATCCCGGCCTCTATCTCACTCACTTTCCCGGCCTGGCTCGTCTCGATCTTCGCGTCGAAGCCGCCACCAGCGACCCGCCCGTCAAAACCTCCAGCGGCGGACACTTCATGTACTTCGAAACCATCCAGCGCCAGGGCTACACCAACGCAGGCCAGATCTTCGGCGACTGGGTCGGCCGCGAAGGCAAGGGCGGCCAGGCCTTTCTCACCCTCCACATCAGCGGCAACGAGTGGTTCCAGGTCAACTACCGCAACCAGAAAGTCGCTAAGGACTTCGTCGCCGGAGGCACCACCCTCAACGACCTCGGCTTTCAGATCATCAAGCGCCTCGGCCCCGACCTCGAGCTCAACGGCCAGTTCCACCTCCAACACTGGACCGCCCCCATCTACAACACCGGCGTCCCCACCTACCCCGCCCCACTCAACACGGTCACCAACACCACTTTCCAGCTCACCTGGTTCCCCAAATCCCGCCTCACTTTCTAAGGCCCGCCCGCTCCCTCAACCCTGCCCCACAAACAACCGCGATTTAGATTGCGCTTTGTTTCAACCGGGGTATAGCCTCGAAACCGAATCACGAAATCGACAATTGAATATCAGAAGGCATGAGATGCTGGGCTCCTCGGTCTAAAGCCATCTGTGGAGCTTCCATGCGCCTCGCCTTTGCTTTAGCCGCTTGCGTGCTAGTCAGCCTGACTGGATGCGGCGGTGGTCCGACCCAGTCCGCGCCCCCTCCGCCCCAAAACCAGCCTCCCGTTGCAAATGCCGGCGGACCCTACTTAGGAACGGCGGGCGTGCCCCTTAGCCTCACTGGAAGTGGGTCGAGCGATCCCCAGGGCCAAGCGCTCACTTACGCGTGGGACTTCGGAGATAAAACGACGGCGGGAACAGGCGTGGCTCCCAGCCACACCTATACGGTCGGCGGGACTTACACCGTCTCGCTCACCGTCACCGATACCAGCGGCCTCACGGGGACGGCGACAGTCAAGGCAACCATCGCTGCGCCGGCCGCAACACTCCTATCGATCGCGGTCACCCCGCCAACCATATCCGTTCCTGTCGGCTTGACTACCCAATTCACCGCTACCGGCACCTACTCCGACGGCACTTCTCGGAATATCACCGCTGCGGTAACCTGGGCCTCGAAAACGACCTCGGTTGCCACAATAAGCGCAGCAGGGGTCGCCACCAGCCTGGCCGTGGGATCAACATCAATTACAGCAACCTCAGGCGCCATCTCCGGAACCGCAACGCTTACCGTGACGCCGGCAATTCTCCAGTCCATTTCTGTCTCGCCGTTCACCCCCTCCGTTCCAGCGGGCCTGAAGATTCAATTCACAGCCACTGGTTCCTACTCGGATGGCACGGTTCAAAACATCACCTCCACGTCCGTGTGGTCTTCATCCCAGAGCTCATTTGCCACCATCGCTCCCTCGGGCCTGGTAACCACCATCAGCCCAGGCACCTCGGTGATCACAGCAACAGTGGGAGCTATCTCAGGAAACACCACAGCCACAGTAACTCCCGCAACGCTGGTCTCCATCGCAGTTACACCTTCCGACCCCTCTATTCCCGTCGGCCTCACCATTGCCTTCACTGCGACCGGCACTTACTCAGACGCCTCGACCCGCAACATTACCTCCTCAGTGAGCTGGTCTTCTGGGACAACGGCAGTTGCATCGATCCTTACGAGCGGCGTCGCGACCGGCGTCGCCGAGGGCTCCACGAGCATTTTGGCCACATTGGGGGCCATCTCTGGAAGCACCACACTTAACGTCACCCCGGCAACTCTCCAATCCATTGCGATTACGCCCGCCAAACCGACCGCGCCCGCCGGCGGAACGTCCCAGCTCACCGCTACCGGTACCTACTCCGATGGCACAACGCAGAACATTACGGACTCCGTAACCTGGTCCTCAGGCGCAACCTCGAATGCCACAGTTTCCGATACCGGCCTCGTGTCCGGCATCGCAGCGGGCTCGTTGTCCATTACGGCAACTTTGGGCAGCGTCTCTCAAACAGTAACCTTCACCGTTTCACCCGGCGTGACTCTAACCCCGCCCGTCGGATCAACCAGCGCACTCGTTTGCTTTTTCCTTAACGCAAGCCCGTCCAACCCTTCCAGTGCCTGCGTGACAACGACCTCCGGAGCCATCGATGGCGCCTCGAACCCGCCTGGAACTTATTCCGTCTCAGATTCCGAAGACAATCTTTCCACCGCTACGACTTCGATCATAGGTTCGTCCGGACCTTTCTCCTACGCCTACACATCGGCTGGCACCTCATCCGCGAATTCAAGCTATTTAAATGCCGGGGGAGGAGAGGCATACGAATTCCTCATATCGTCTCAAACTGCCAGCACCGCCACCGTGGCCGTGAATGCATCTACCGCGACCGCTGTTCCTGGTTACAGCGGAGCATGGGTCGGTTTCAACTGCACCCCCTATAGCAATATTTGCCAAAACTATATTTATTCAGGTTACTGTGGCACTGGGCTTATTTGCTTATATCCTGATTCCTGGGCAAATCAGATCTTCTCTATCCCCACAAACACTCCCATCACGGTTTATACGTCGGTTACTACCCAGGCAGGCGGGCCCGATGAATGTGGCACCCTGGCTCTTTGCATTGTTCCCCAACTCACATGGGCGCTCGCAAACATCTCCTCAATAGACATTGACCCGGCCTTCCTCGCAATCGATCCAGACGCCCAAATTTTCTTTAGCCCAGGGGTGAACCAGACTGGCCCCAGCACCCTCCCCACCGGAGGCCAGCCGTGACGCCTTTCAGAATGAGCTGTTGTCCCCTTGATCGCGCCTACGGAGCCTAAAATGGATCGCTATCCGACCTCAACTTCCTGGATTGCTGCAATGATTCTCTCGGCCGCGGCATCGATGTCACCGGGCCGGCTCGCCTGCCAGACACCCTCAAGCCCACCCCAACAGCCGCCCACGCTCGGCGAATTCTTCCGAGTCGATCGGTCCACAGGCGCACTAACCCCTCTGGAACACGTGAAGACCAAGACCGTGACTGGGCCAATGCACAAGCAAGGCTTCCTGACACCACCCACGCAGACTGTCGAATACTACTTCGAAGGCATTGCCTCTCCTGTGGCTTTCAAAGCCGGTGAACCGCAGCAGTTTGTCATTCGCCTGATGAGCTCCGGCGACAGCTCGGGAAAGGAACCCAGTGCCGCGGAAGCAGGTACCCATATCGCGATGGGGCCGCTGCTGGTGCAAAGCGCCGTGAATCAGCGCGGAAAATCTGTGGTCGGAAGATTCCTCACGAAGACGGTAATTCCATTCGACATCGAGCCATTGGGTAAGCCGACCCTAGGTCTGGACCCGAAAAACCCAGCCCGCACAGCACAATCGCTCCTCTTGACCCCACATGTCCCGCTCGCTCCTGGCAAGTATCAGATCTGGATCATGCAGATGGGCCCTTTTCACAACGCCATTGACGGTAGCGAGCACTCGGCGTTCGACATTGTCGCACCCTGACCTGACGCCTATGCCGGGTGCCCCATCTTCGCCGTTGTCATTCTGAGCGAAGTCCGCCGCGGCGGACGGAGTCGAAGAACCTGCTTCTTGAGACTTTTGCGGCTAGGGTGGCAGACCAACAACCTCAACCGGGCATTTGCCTTGTAACAGGGCACCGCTTCAGCCGTACCGAAAGTGGCCCTATTAGGGGGTTGAAGGGTACGGGCTTCAGCCCGTACAGCATCGCCCCCAAAACAATCAAGGCTGTTCGGGGTGGGCATCCACCCATCCCGAACAGCCTGGCCGACAGCCAATTCCACTCAAACCCCGGACCGCTTGCCTCCTGTTCCCTATTCCCTGCCCAAAGGACTTCAGGCCCCTGAAAGCCCGCACCAACGCGCCGCGCGGCCGCGCCTGTCCTCCGCACTGAGCAATTCAGTACAGCCCACAGCCTGATCACCAGATACACTCCTCCGCATCCATGACCATCCAACCATCTCAAGTGTTGAGCAAGACGGCGACGATGGCCTGATTGTGACCGTCTCCGATGGAACAGCGGCAGGGTATGTAGTGGAGGAGTTGCTTGACCTCAGGCCGGTGCGACTATCAGGCTTGAAGCCGAAGGCCCCCGATCTCCCGCCAGCCAATGCAATCCACGCGTAAGGCGCTACCCTGTTTCGCGATCCATATTGCTGCCCCGCATAGACTTCTTCTACGCCACCAATTGAATCCCCGCCCTCGCGGAGCAGGCTACCCCGAAAAAGCATTCCCAATTAAGTCCCGCGCCCCGCAGGGTCGCAGTGTACGGTTTCCCCCGTTCCTGGTCCTGATCCCAAGCACAAAGGTCCCTTAGTCCCTGCCCCTCTGATCCTTGAACCCCGATCCCTGAACCCTGCCGGAAGCCCTCGGATGCGTCTTGTCATACACCTGCGTCAACTGCGCCGTCGTCAACTGCGTATACCGCTGCGTCGTCGACAGTCGCTCGTGGCCTAGTAATTCTTGTATGGCCCGCAGGTCTGCGCCTTCCTCAAGCAGATGTGTCCCAAAGGCGTGCCGCAGCGTATGCGGATGCACATCGGCCGAGAGACCGCGCATCATCGCAATCCGCTTCACAATCCGTCCCACGCTCCGGGTCGTCAGCCGCGCCTCGCCGCCCGGCTTGTCCAACCCACGAAGCTGCAGATTCACAAACAGAGCTTTCGTCGCTGCCTTGGCTCCATCTTGAGCCGCCAGCTTCGCCGATCGCTCAGAGATGTACGTCCGCAGCGCCGCGGCCGCCGCATCGCCCAGCGGTACATACCGCTGCTTCTGTCCTTTGCCCTTTACCAGGATCACCTCATTCGCCCAATGCAGATCCTCGAGATTCAGCCCGGTCAGCTCCGCATTCCGGATTCCACATCCATAAAGCAATTCGAGAATCGCCGCATCCCGCGCCGGCCAGCTCGCCGCATCTGCGCTCACCGAATCCACCACCCGCGCCATCTGCTCAATCGAAGGCACCCTCGGCAGGTGTTTCGGCAGCCGCGGCGTCGACACCAGAGAAGCCACGTTCTGCTCCACATGCCCCGCCCGCGCCAGCCACTTGAACCAGCTCCGTATCGCCGCCAGCGCCCGCGCCACCGAAGCCTTCCCCAGCCCTCGATCGTAGAGCGCACCTAGATACGAGCGAATCTCCGTGTGCTCCATCCGGTCCGCCCCGCGCTCCGGCCCAAACCGTTCCGCCGCCCACGCTGCGAACCAATCAAGCTCGCGCCTGTACGCCCGCAGCGTATGCAACGACGCGCCGCGCTCGTTCGCCAGCACGCGCAGATATTCCTCAACCAGCCCTTGCAGCACCGGCGTTGCCCGCTCGGACTGTTCCAGGTCCGGCGTATCTGGCGCAGTAGCCTCCGCCGCATTCGCCTCCGCAACCGCAGCGTCCGCGCTCACGACGCCTCCCTGAACGGCTCATCGACCGGCGCGTCCTCGACCTCGTCTTTCGCGCCACGCTCATCCATGGCGTCCAACTCTACCGAAACATCGCCCACGGCAAGTGTCCTCCGCGTCGCCCGCGGATGATGCATCCGATGCACTGCCTTCAGCCGTCCCAGCGCCAGGTGCGTATACACTTGCGTCGTTGAAATGTCAGCGTGCCCCAGCAGCAGTTGCACGCTCCTCAGGTCCGCCCCGTGCTCCACCATGTGGGTAGCGCAGCTGTGCCGCAGCTTGTGCGGGCTCGCGTCTCCATTCGATGTCTTCACCAGGTGCCATATCCACTGCCGCGTCAGCGGCATTCCCCGCAGTGAGAGAAACAACCGCGTACCGTCACGGCGCCCGTTGCTCTTCTTATTCGCCGTGCTGATCCGCGCCAGGTGCGGCCGCCCCTCGCGAAGATACGTCTCCAGCGCCTCAATCGCCGTCTCTCCCAGCGGCACAATCCTCTCCTTGTCGCCCTTGCCCCTCACCTGCACGCGCCCCAGATCGAGTCCCAGGTCACCCGTCGTCAGCGCCGTCACCTCTGAAACCCGCAGACCCCCTGCGTAGAGCAGTTCTAAAATCGCACGGTCCCTCAAATCCGTGGCCCGCGCCTGCGGATGCGATGCGGCCATCCCCGCGCGGTCCAGCATCTCCGCTACTTCAGGCTCGGCCAGCGCCTTGGGCAGTACCCTCCACGCCTTCGGCGACTCGATGTTCACAGTCGGATCGTGGCGCATGCGCTTGTCCAGCAGCAACCATTTGTAGAAGCCGCGCAGGCAGCTCAACTTGCGCGCCGCCGATCGCGAATCGATCCCGTGCGTCCGCAGATGCTCAAGAAACCCCGCCACATCCCCCTGCCCGGCCTGGATCAGCAAACCATTCTTCTCATCCAGAAACTCCGCAAATGTCTTCAGGTCGCCAAGATAGGCTTCGCACGTGAGTGGCCGCAGTCCTTTTTCCACGCGCAGGTACGCCTGGTACTCCTTCAACAGCGACAGATTGGGCGTGCTGTCCACCCCTTGATTATCCGCGCCGTTCCGCTCGCCCATCCTCTGCGCCGCCGGTTACCGAACCTCATTCATCAAGGACTCAAAGTCATCAACGCAAATCATGCAACCCGCTCTTGCGTTGTTGAGCTGAATTCGTAATCGAACCTTTACGTGCAATTCACCCCCGCTTTGGAGGAAAATAGAAGTGAACATCGATTGAGGCAGGATCGAGGGACATTGACCCCGACGCAAATTGAAATTCCGAGCACCAACGTCTCCAGGTGGACCGCGCAGGAGTTTGAGCGGCTGGTCCTCGCGAGCGACCCAAAGGTTGCTGTCTTCGATTGCGATGGCACCCTGTGGGGCGGCGATGCTGGCTATGGATTCATGGTCTGGTCTCTTGAGCAGGGATTGGTATCCCGTTCCACCAGCGATTGGATTGACACGCGCCATCGCGCTTACCGGGCCGGCTCGGTCAGTGAACTCGCCATCTGCGGCGAGATGGTACAGATCTATGCCGGGTTGCGCGAGCAGGAGCTACGCGAAGCCGCCGCGCAGTACTTCCGCGAATATGTCGAGCACCGTATCTTCCCCGAAATGGTCTCGATTGTCGCCAAGCTTCGCGAGCGTGGAGTCCAGCTCTGGGCCGTCAGCTCCACCAACCGCTGGGTCGTTGCCGAGGGCGTCACCCGCTTCGGCTTCTCAGAGGATCGGGTCCTCGCCGCCGATGCGCGGGTCGGCAAAGGCGTCATTACCACCGAGTTGATTGACGTTCCCACCGATGAAGGCAAGGCTGAGACCCTCCGTCGCATCGGCATCCCTGCTCCCGATGCCGTGTTCGGCAATTCCATCCACGACCTCGCCATGCTCGAAATCGCGCGCGATGCCTTTCCAGTGAACCCCTCCCCCGGTCTTCTTGAAGCCGCCGCAAACCACTCCTGGGGCTACTTCCGGCCGGAATCGGCAGGCGAGATCGACGACACTGTATCGGGAGAATAACCCCCGCGCAACTCGCAGTGGAACGCACTCCCATCCCCGTCTCCTTCTTCGCGGCGTCGAAGCGCTTGCGCCACAGGGGTTCCAGGGTTACTTTACCCCGAAGCCAGAAAAATCAAGTCGATGCGACCCCAGGGAGCCGCGGCCTTCAATACTCTCGAAAATGGTGATACTCACCCTGGAACCGCTCTAAGTCCCGCCAAATACTTCAGTTGGGCGTTTACACTAGTTCTGTGGATGAGTTAGTTCCAGGCTCCGGCGCCAAGCCCTCGGGGCCCGCCTTGCGCTTCGTGGCGGTCGCTCTAATCCTGCGCGAAGGCGAGGTGCTGATTGGGCAGCGCCGCCCAGACCAGCCCATGGCCTTCCAGTGGGAGTTTCCGGGAGGCAAGATCGAACCGGGAGAGAGTCCCGAGCAGGCTCTCGCGCGCGAGCTGGATGAAGAGCTCGGCATAGAGGCAGTTGTCGGCCCGCGAGTCACCCACATCCGCCATAATTATCGCCATGGCGGCGCGGTCGATCTGCAGTTCTTTGCCGTACGCGAGTTCACCGGCGAAATCAATAACCGCATCTTCCATCAGGTGCGCTGGACCAGGCTCGAAGAACTCACGCACTATGAGTTCCTCGCCGCCGACCGCGGGCTGATTCGCGACCTGGCCGCCGGCAAGCTGCTGTAAGGGAATTCGACGCCTTTCAAGATTGAGCGTTGCTGCAAGCTTTGACATCCGTTACGTTACGCATTACACTTCTTCATGATTCAATCGTTCCGCCACAAGGGGCTGAAGCGTCTCTATGAAGACGACGATCCTCGCGGCGTACAGGCGGAACATTTGCCGAAACTGCGCAATATCCTCGCACGACTTGATACAGCCACTTCGCCAGAAGATATGAATCTACCTGGATTCAATTTGCACCCGCTGAAGGGCAACTTGCGCGGCTTCATGGCTGTCACGGTTCGCGCCAATTGGCGAGTAATGTTTCGTTTCGCCGATAGCAACGCATTTGACGTCGACTATATCGATTACCACTAAGGAGGTTCCCCCGATGCCCATGAAGAATCCACCTCACCCCGGCAGCGTTGTTCTTCAGGAATGCATAGAGCCCCTCGGGCTCACCATCACTCAGTCGGCGCAGGCTCTCGGTGTCACGCGCACTACTCTTTCTGAGCTGGTCAACCGCAAGCGCGGCATTTCGCCGGAGATGGCGATTCGCCTCTCCCAGGTCTTTGGCGGCAGCGCCCAAAGCTGGATTACGCAGCAGGCCCACTACGATCTCGCGCAGATTCCGGTTGGCCACATTCGACTCAAGCGTCTGGCTGTGGCCTGATCCACCTGTGAAACTTCGGTCATTCGTAGCCGGATACACAGATATCTGAATTCGGCCCGTCGCACGGCAGAACACGCAATACTCAGTGCCCCGGCATCAAGCCCCATAGCATCACCAGCGTCATTCCGATCACAATCAGGCTCGTTCCCCACGCAATCCAATTCCACAGCCGCGAATTTCTGTGCTCGCCCATCAGATCGGCTCGATTGATCAAGAACAACATCAAAATGATGACCACCGGCAGCAGCACCCCGTTCAGCACCTGCGACAGGATGGCCACGTTGATCAGTTGCGCGTCTGGAAGGAGCAGGACGGTGACCGCGCCGCCCGCAATCAGTAGCGAATAGAGCCAATAGAAAACGGGCGCTTCCCTGAAGTGCTTGTCCACGCCGGACTCAAGCCCCAGCCCTTCGCAAACGGTGTAGGCAGTGGAAAGCGGTAGGATCGATGCCGCAAAGAGTGAGGCATTAAACAGGCCAAATGCAAACAGGATAAAGGCGTACGGCCCTGCGAGTGGGCGCATCGCTTCGGCGGCATCCGCAGCGACTTGGATCGACCCCATTCCGTGAACGTAAAGAGTGGCCGCACAGGCCACGACAATGAACCATGCCACGATGTCGGTAAAGAAACTGCCCACGATCACGTCCAGCCTGGACGCCGCATAGTCCTTCACGCGAATGCCCTTTTCGACGATCGACGATTGCAGGTAGAACTGCATCCACGGCGCAATCGTCGTGCCCACCACGCCAATTGCCATGTAGACATACGCCTTGTCTCCCCAAACTGAGCGAGGTGGCAGCACCACGGTAGCCTTCAGGGCATCGTGCCAGTCAGGCTGCGACAAGACCCCGGCAAAGATGTACGCAATGTAGACCGACGATGCAACCAGGAATATCTTTTCGGTGCTCTTGTAATTACCCCGCACCACCATGAACCAGACAAGCCCGGCGCACAGTGGCACCGAAATGAACTTCGATACGTGGAACAGGTTCAACGATCCGGCAATCCCGATGAACTCTGTGACCACGTTGGTGTAGTTGACCACTACCAGCATGAGCATCAACAAAAAGGTGAGCCGGAGCCCGAATTCCTCGCGGATCAGGTCGCTGAGCCCCTTGCCAGTGACCACCCCCATGCGCGCGCACATCTCCTGAACCACGATCAACGCGATCGTAATGGGAATCATGGTCCACAGAAGCTTGTATCCGTATTGCGCGCCGGCCTGCGAGTAGGTGAGGATGCCGCCCGAGTCGTTATCGACATTCGCCGTAATAAACCCGGGGCCAAGAACGGCCAGGAACAGCAGTATCCGGGTTCTCCAGCGCTTCAACATGCTCGCGGCTTCCGACGGTGGAACCAGAGTCGACGCACCTCGAAACCTCGGCACCCAAGTCGACGCGACCAACAGGGAGCGGCGACCTTCCATGGCATTCAAAGGGACATTGTTACTCTGGTTCCGCCTTTATGGAGGATTCATCTGAAATTCCTCCCTGACCATACATGAAAAGCCCGCATGAGCGAAACTCAATCGGCTCGGAATCCGGGATCGCCATTCGGCCTGAAAGATAAGAGCTCCGGCTTGCACATAATTACCCCTATATCGGAGAGAATCGATTCGGGCTTGGTTAATACCAGGAAGTACCCGACCATCCACTCCTCCCTTGACAGGGCTGCCGGGTGCCCCATCCTTGGCACGGCTTTGTGTTTGTGACAAGGGTGGGAATCGACAAACCTCGGCCCGCCGGCTGTTTTTACTGCACGGCCCCACGTTACTTGACAGGGTTCCGCGCGCACGACTACAACACGCTTTCACCAATAAAAGGCCGGAGGAACACAATGGAATCATTCAATGGATCAGGATCATCTCGCACGCGGCGCAATCTGCTTGGCAGCATGGCCTCCGGTGCAGCCCTGCTTGGGCTGGGCGCAGCAGGCTCCGCGTCGGCAGCCCCTGCTCCAACCTCGCCCGAGAACGCCCCTGAAGAATTGTTCGCTTTGGCTCGCCTGCGCGATTACAAGTCGCGCCGCTCCTCGAGTTGGGATCGTAATGGCGGCAATGGCGACTCAGTTCCCGTTGAACCTGGCCAAACAGCCACACTGCTCGACCTCAGCGGCGCGGGCGTGGTCACGCACCTCTGGTTCACCATCAACTCCAGAGACCACATGCATTTGAAAAACCTCGTCCTGCGCGCTTGGTGGGACGGCGAAAGCTCGCCCATCCGTCGAGGTCCCGATCGGCGATTTCTTCGGCCTCGGCCTCGCTGAGTACTACACCTACCAGTCGGCGCTGCTCGCTGTCGCTCCCATCAAGGCGCTCAACGCTTACTTTCAGATGCCGTTTGCCACCGCGGCGCGGATCACTGTGACCAATGAAGGCACAGCGCGCACCGACAATCTCTACTTCGCCATCGACTACGTCACGCTGGCTTCCATCCCCGGCGATCTCGGTCGTTTCCATGCGCAGTACCGCCAGGCCGCACCCTGCAAAGGGTGGACCGACAACTGGAGGAACAACTGGGACCCGCCGGTGGGCGATCGCAAGAACCTCGATGGCGCGGGGAACTACATATTCCTCGAGGCCGCGGGCAAGGGCCACTTCGTGGGAGTAACACACGCGGTCGAGCAGAACCAGGAGGGCTGGTTTGGCGAGGGCGACGACATGATCTTCATCGATGGCGACGCGCTGCCCACCATCAACGGAACTGGCTCCGAAGACTACTACAACGGCGCCTGGGACTTTGGCGGCCAGCCCTTTGGCTTCCAGCACAACGGCGCGCCGTATATCGTTGACGCCGAGCGGATCGGCGGCCGCTACTGCCTTTACCGCTGGCATATCGAGAGCCCACTCGCGTTTGAAAAATCGATTCGCGTGACCATGGAACACGGCCACGCCAATCATCGCTCCGACAACTTCTATACCACTGCGTATTGGTACCAGGCTGAGCCTCATGCCGCATTTCCCGCCCTGCCCGCTCCGGCCGATCGTGCCCCGCGCATCTATGCCGCGGGTGGCCCCGCCGGTCCTGCTCCCATCCCGAAGAACTAGGCGGCGGCCAGCACAATCAATTCCGGCTCGATCGGAAAATGCGAATCTGCCTGAACCGGCCACGCCCATTCTTGCGTCTCCTTGATTACCGTGGTATATATGTACCAAAATAAAAGAGTGGAGCGACCCATGGCCGCGGAAAAACAGAATCGTGAACCCATCGTCATCGAGCGCGTCCAGACCGGCGTTCGCATCGAGAAGCGCATGTTGAAAGTCCTCAAGGCAATTGCCGAACTGAAGGACATCACCCTCGGCGATTTGCTCGAAGGCATCGTTCTTCACGCCTTCGAGGGCAAAGCTCCCTTCGGCGAACGCACGCTCAAAGAAATTGAGCAATTCAAAACCATCTACGGAATGGCTCTGAAAGCCAGCGACAGCCACAACCTAAAGGAGCGTGGAAGATGAAGACTATCTTGGTCGCCATCGCCACAGTTGCATTTATGACCAACACACTAGCGCAGTCCCCTGCCCCACAAACCGAGACCCTGGCGCGGCAAACAACCTCCTTCGACCTGGTCGTGCACCTGCCGCTCGCTCAAACTGCGCCGCTTTTTGGTCCGGAGGGAGAACGCGCTTGGGCCGGAAAGCATTGGAATCCAGAATTCATCTACCCGCAGCCAGCCAGGGACCAGGAGGGGGCGGTCTTCTCAATCCATCATGGCCCGTATACAGCAACTTGGGTTTGCACCGTATTCGACCTCGACTCCCGCCACTTTCAGTATGTCTACTTCCTGCCAGGCCTGATGGTCACCACGGTCGACGTTTGGTTCATGGCCAAAAACGCCGATGCGACCACGGTGAACGTCAACTATACGCGCACGGCGATCGCCCCGGAGGGCAATCCACACGTCGCCGCATTGAGCGACGGTGACAGAAGCGCCGGCGCGGAATGGCAGCAGGCCATCGATGAGTACATCTCGAAGGTCGGCCATGCGCCGAAACAATAATCCCTGAGCCTTCCGAAACCCCAAACGCAGCAAAGCCCGGACCAAAGTCCGGGCTCCGCTGATCTGATCGTCGCCTGCCTACGCTGTCGCCAGCAAAACCATCTCGCGTCGTGTACGCATCTCTTCCGCGGCGGCCCGCTTTGCGGCCTCGCCCAGAATTGAATTCACCACGTCGACGGCGCTGTAGCTGTCCCGCCCGGGCGCTAGGAACTGCGCAATGCTGTTCAGGTCGTCGCCCACGGTTACCAGCGGCGACTCCACCACATCGCCCTTGCGCACCTGCGCGTGGCCAATATTTGCCATCAGCGCATTGCACAGGCACTTCCGGCCAACCGTGTCTTCCACCTTGCCGCCCTTGGCCACATAGTTCTGCACGGGTTCCGCGGCGCAGCGATAGCCAATGTTCCCATCAGGCGCGAAAAACGGCTCCCGCAGATAGCCGAGATCGCAGACACGCTTCCGCTCCTGGTAGATAGGGAACTGCGACGAAGTGCCTTCCAGCAGCGCCACCTTGAACGGGAACCCTGTCGGCGAAGCCAGCGGATCGGTAAACACAACCCCTTCACCCTTGCGCGCTTGCGCAATCAGCGCTTCTCTTCAGGTCCGGCGCGCATGCCCGATTCCTCTGAGAACGCGAACGCCGTTCCCACTTGAATGCCCGCCGCTCCCTGCTCGAGTGCTTCGCGCAGCTTGTCGGCATTGCCATAGCCGCCTGCCATCCAGAAGGGAACGCCCAGCGCTCGTCAACTCTTCGATGTCCACCCGGTCTCGTTCGCCATAGATGGGCTCGCCTGCCTCGTTCAGTTGCAGCTTGCCGCGAGGGGGCGCATTGTGCCCGCCCGCCGTCGGGGTTTCAATCACCAGTCCGTTCACCCGTCCACTCGCGCGGCGCAGCATCGTCGTTGCCAGCGTGTTCGACGAAACAATCGCCAGGAACCGCGGACGGCGCAGCATAGGCAGAAAGCCCTCGGCATATTCGGCTGCATCCAGACGCATCTGCGTATCCTGGCCCGGCAGCGCGCCGGTCACCGACAGCTTGTACTCCGCAACGTGATGCGCGGCAAATGCGTCGAGAACGCCGGGAATGTGCAGCGGAATCCCCGCGCCCATCAAAACATAGCCCACGCCTGCCAGCATGGCGCCGTAGATCGACGCGAGATGCGGCAGCTGCACCTTCTCAAGAAAGTTGATGCCGACGGGATTCTTGTGCCCTTCGCGCGCCAGAAAAACCTCAACGAAGTTGCTCACCATGCAGAGCTCAACCAGCTTGCGCGGGTCCTTGCGCTGGTGCATCGGCACGTTGGGATAGGGCGCGTCGCGGCCTTGCCGCCAGGGACAAAATACTCCTGCCAGATGCGCCGGGCCATCTCCGGAAATGGAAAGGCTTCCACTCCGCGCTGCATGTGACCGCCATCGATCACCATCCGCAAGGCGGCGAACAAACAACTGGTCGAGCGCCGTGCCGGAGACGACTCCGAGCTGGCCGAGCCGCGACACCGTCTGGGCGAGGCGCCAGTTGGAAACGCCTACACCCATCCCTCCCTGGATGATTTTGGGAAACTCCACCATCTCTGAATTCTTTCACAAATATTGCTCGATCGCTGAAACTTTCTCATACAGAAGTGGTACAGGGATGGACGAAAATGGGCAGTCCTTTCCTCAAATCTGAATGGAACGGGCCAATTTGAACCACTGAAAGCAGCGTCCCAAAAGGCTCAGAGCTTCTCCCGCAGCAAGCTGATCACGTGATCTGCCTGGACCACGCCCACCATGCGCCCCAGGCTGTCGACTACCGGCAGGGCGTGCAGGTTGTACTTGTCAAAGAGCTCGGCCAGCTCATTCTGATGCGATCCGCCGGGCAGGAGAGACGCGCGGCTCGGCCAGCACCGCGACCCGCGTCTCCGGCTGTGCCATCACCAGGCGGGCCAGCCAGACAGCACCCTGAAGCACGCGCTTCTCGTCCAGCAGATAGATCTCGGTCACGCTCTCCGGGTCGCCGTCGAAGCTGCGCAGCGCCTGCACGGCCTGCGCCACCGTAGCGTCGGTCCCGACGAACACAAAAGTCTGTGGTCATGCAGCCGGCTGCCGAGTCCTCGTCGAACTCGAGCAGCTCGTCCACTTCCTGCCGCTCTTCCGGCTCCATCTCCTCGAGAATCGCGTCGGACTGCTCCTCCGGCAGCTCGGCCAGCAGGTCGGCAGCCGCGCCGGGGTCCATCTCCTCTACAATGTCGGCGATCTTCTCTTCGTCCAGCTTCTCGAGCAGCGCCTTCTGCAGCTTCGGCTCCACCTCCTCAAGCGCCTCGGCGGCTACCTCTTCATCGAGCGAGGTAAACACAGCCTCGCGTTCTGCCGGGGCCAGATCCTCAAGAATCTCGGCCAGGTCCGAGGGGTGCATCTCTGCCAGCCGCTCATACTCGATGCGCAGCTTCACCCGGCGCGCCGGGTCCACCTCGATCACATCCACAAACTCCCACGGGAATCGCGCTGGCCTTGAACTTCCGCGAGAGCGTTTCCAGAGTGGCTCGGGGCAGCAGCCCCTTGAAGACCCGGCGAACCGCCCCGCGCATCCCAACCTCGACCTCGGCCACGCGCAACAGGTGTGCAGCTCCCCGACCCAGCCACTCCAGGTCCACGTCGTTCACGCGCACCACCTTGCGCCCATGGATGTCGATAATCTGCCGGTCGACAAGATCCTGCTGCAGGTAGATGTAGTTGCCCTCGTCCTTCAGCGGCACAAGGGCGGCCGCCGAGCGCAACTCCAGCGTGCCGGCCGGAGTCTCCATGATCTCCTGCGAGGGAACGATCGAAAGGCCCGACGCGGGTCTTCAGCACCAGCCCCGCAACTTTGCCCGCGTCCGGCCCGGTAGCCACCGCAATATCTTTGAGCCGCCCACGCAGATGGCCCTGCGCGTCGGTCACCGGGGTGCCGAGCAACGCTGTCAAGCTGACTCGGGCTGTGGTCCGCGGTTCCATGCAATGAGTGTAGTACCCTCTTCTCGGAAAAGGGGAGCATCGTGACTGCCCCGGCCTTCGCCGGCAACTGTGTTCAGTGGAAACATGCGCGAGACCGGGTCCGATACGCACCGCACGCTCGGCTTCGCTTCCCAAACGAATTCCTCATAGTTCGTTCCCATCTCCTTAACTGTGCCGATGCAAATGCCACCTTCGGGTCACTTCCCGGCTTGACACAATTTGTCTCCAGCCATGAAACTTCCAGCAAGGTTGCTCAGGCGCGGACGGGCTGGCAGGTTCCCGAACCGTTCCGGAAGAGGCGGATTCGAACCCGGTGAATGTGCCCAAAGAAGGACGCATGAGTTTTTCGCTGAGTTCCACTATGGAGAGTGTCAGCGAGGTGGAGGCTGTCGCGGACAAGATGGCTGAAGAGGCCGGAATGGACGAGGACGAGCGGTTTAAGCTAACCATGGCGGTCCGCGAGGCCGCCGTCAACGCAGTTTTACATGGAAATGACTACGACCCTGACAAGCAGATCTCTGTCAGTTTTGAAAACACCGGCAAATCGCTGGTAATCACCATCGCCGACCAGGGCAAGGGGCTGGATCCAGATAAACTCCCCGATCCTCTGGCGCCGGAGAACCTGTTGCGCGGCACCGGCCGCGGCATCTTTCTTATCCGATCCTTCATGGATGAGGTACACTTTCGACAACTGCATCCTGGCACCGAGCTGACGCTGGTTAAGCACCTGGCGCCGGCCGAGGACAAGGCGACGTAGAGTGCTTGCGCAGCGGGCGCCGGCGGCGGAAAGGATTCATTCCTTCCGTAGCGATTTGAAGCCGGCAAAGCAGGCAGGTTAGGTTTATCCAGACTCTGCTACTTGCGAAAGTGCTATAACCAAATTAGCAACAAGAGCGACAAGGAGGAATTCCCGTGGCACTCAGTATTTCTTCCCGTGAAGTGGATGGCGTAACCGTTCTGGATTTGACCGGACGAATTACCCTGGGCGAGGGCAGTGTGCAATTGCGCGATGCCATTCGCGACATGATCAGCAAGGGTAACAAAAGCATTCTTGTGAATCTGGGAGACGTGAACTACATCGATAGCTCGGGCCTTGGCGAGTTAGTGGGAGCATTCACCACCTCGAAGAATCAGGGCGCGACCCTCAAGCTCCTCAAGCTGACCAAGAAGGTTCACGACCTCCTCCAGCTCACCAAGCTCTACACCGTCTTCGACATCTACGATGACGAAGCCAGCGCAATCGCTTCGTACAAGTAAGGCCCACCGGAACTACACCTCCCAGAATTGGGCTCGGCAAACGGTCGAAGAGGCCATCCCGCAATGCGGGGTGGCCTCTCGTGTCTTCAGGATGATTTTCCAATCAAGATCGGGTGCCCCATCCATTCCACAGTCTCATCGTGAAATGGGCGGGAGGCCATACGGGCGCCCCACCCTCGCCGCGCTTGTGTTTTTGCGGCTAGGGTGGGAATGGAAAATGTTGGCGCCAACAGCGGCTAGAACTTCACCGACGGCACCGTTTGAGCCGCAGCGCTGGCCTTGAAGTAGGCGTCATTCTCCTTGTATGGGGTGAACCCCGCCCAGAAACTGTTCGGGAACTGGAGAATGAATGTGTTGTACTCTTGCAGCGCATCGTTGTAGTTCTTGCGCGCGACGCCAATGCGATTCTCCGTGCCCGCGAGCTCATCCTGCAAGCGCATGAACTGGTCGCTCGACCGCAACTGCGGGTAATTCTCCGTAAGCAGCAGCAACCTGCCGATAGCCCCATCCAGCTGGCCGTTGGCCTGGATTCTGGCCGCCGGTCCCTGCGCATTCAACATGCCTGCACGTGCGTTGGCGATGTCGCCGAAGACCGTGCTCTCTTCTTTCGTGAATCCCTTCACAGTCTCCACCAGGTTTGGAATCAGGTCGACGCGCCGCTGCAGCTGTACGTCCACGTTTGACCAGGCAGTCTTCACAGCCTGGTCCTTTTGCACCATCTGGTTCCTGGCCGACACAAAGCTCATTCCCACCATGAACGCGCCGAGAATCAGAACTCCAACCACTCCGAGGAAAATCCAAAGTCCCTTCATACTGTTTTGCTCTCCTCCGGTCTCCCCATCTGGGAAACCCCTTCGTTAAGAAAACCGACCCAGAAACTTACCCGAAAAAATCTACCAGCTTCCGCCGGCCCCGCCCCCGCCCGAGCTGCCGCCACCAAATCCTCCGAAACCGCCCCCTCCCCCTCCACCACCCCACCCTCCACCGCCGCCACCCATGCCGCGCCCGCCGCCAAACAGGCCCATGCCCCAGAGGCCAAATAGCCCCCAGCTGCCGAGAACGCGGAAAAGATAGAGCAGGATGACGATGAGAATGACGATGACTTTGACCCAATTGACCGAGGAGTGACGCTGCGGAACCGGCTCTTGTGCCGCCACTGGCTGATCCGTGAGCGTGACCTTTGCATCGTCGGCGATTACTTGCGCAATTTCGCCCACCGCCTGGGTCACGGCGCCGTCATAGTCGTTGGCGCGGAGTTGCGGAACCATCTCACGCCCAAAGTCGCCGACCTTGGCGTCGTTCAGAATCCCTTCCAGCCCGTATCCGACCTCGATGAACCGCTTATGGTCATCGACGGCCAGCAGGACCAGAATCCCCCGGTCTTTGCCGGCTCCCGTCGCGCCGCCGATCTTCCACTTGGAAAAAAGCTCGTGCGACCACTCGGCCGTATCTTCGCCGTCCAGAGTCTTTACCGTCACCACCGCAATCTGCGCATTCGCCTGCGAGTGGTCGAGCTCGCCGCAGACGGCATCCAGCCGCGTAATCGCCTCAGGCGAAAGCACATGCGCGAAGTCGCTTACGTAATCGGTTGGCTGGGGAAGATCGGAAACCTTCTCGGCAGGGAGCGAAACGGAGGAAATCGCTCCCAGGGCTGCAAGAAGAGCCCCGGAAAGGAGCGAATTGAACTTGGCGCGGCCTTGCATCGCTCTCAATTGTACGCAAGCGCCCCGCGGAATGTTCCATTGGGCGGCACGGCCTCGAAGCGTCTCGACGCGGTCTCGACGGTGGCGTCACCCGCCCCCAAAGCCACCCCTCAACCAGCCACTGCCTTAAACTGGAAGCAATGACTGAAGTTCAGCTCACTCCCCCTCCCATCGCTCGCAAAACTCACACCGAGACGGTTCTGCATGGAGTCACGCTCACCGACGACTACGCCTGGCTGCGCGACAAACAGGACCCCGCGGTTACGGCCTACCTTGAGGCCGAGAACACTTACGCCGAGGCCGTGATGGCCCCGCTCGTCGGCCTCCGCGAGAAACTGTATGAGGAGATGCTCTCCCATGTGAAGCAGACCGACGTCTCGGTGCCCTTTCGCGACGGCGATTGGTGGTATTACACGCGCACCGAAGAGGGCCGTCAGTACGCCATCCACTGCCGCAAGCCGGTCGGCGTCTCCTCCAATGGCCGCGATCTTCCTCCCGGCGACGAAACTCCCGAAGAAGTCATTCTCGATGGCAACCAGTTTGCCGAGGGGCATTCTTTCTTCGCAATCGGCGCAACCGACATCACTGACGACGGCCGCTGGCTGGCCTATACCACCGACACCACTGGCTTCCGCCAATACACGCTCCACATCAAGGACCTCGCCACAGGCGAGACCCTCCCCGGCCACGTCGAGCGCGTTGGCTCCGTTGTGTGGGCCGCGGACAACGCTTCGCTCTTCTACACCGTCGAAGACGAAGAGCAGAAACGCCAGTTCCAGTCATGGCGGCACGTGCGCGGGACAGAACATTCCGCTGACGTGCTCATCTATCAGGACGACGACGAGCGCTTCAATCTGGGTGTAGGGCGCACGGGCGATGGCAAGTTCCTGGTGCTTGAATCGGCCAGCCACACCACCACCGAGTCGCGCTTGCTCGCAGCCGACAATCCGCCTGGCGAGTTCACGGTTCTTTTCGCCCGCCGCGACGAGCACGAATATTCTCTGGACCATCGCAACGGCCTGTGGTTTATCCGCACCAACGACGAGGGCAGAAACTTTCGCCTGGTCACTGCTCCCGTGACCGCGCCCGACCCCGCCAATTGGATCGAGCGCATTCCGCATCGCGACGACGTGATGCTCGAAGAGGTCGAGCTCTTTCAAAACTTCTACGTTGCCTGCGAACGCGAAGACGGCCTGCCGCGCCTGCGCATCTCCCGCTTTCGCGGAGAAGGGCCCGAGGCAGACAGCGCTGGTGAGATTGCCTTCCCCGAGCCGGCCTACAGCGCACACCCTCATATCAACCGCGTCTTCGACACCCGCACCTTCCGCTACGCCTATCAGTCGCTCGTCACGCCCGCCTCCGTCTACGAGTACTATGTCTCCACGGGAACCACCACCCTGCTCAAGCAGCTTGAGATTCCCGGCGGCTTCGACCGCACGCTCTACGCCAGCGAACGCGTCCACGCCACCGCGCCCGATGGCGCACAAGTACCGGTCTCAATCGTTTACCGCAAAGACTCTCGCGAACCCGGCAAAAATCCGCTTTACGTCTACGGCTACGGCTCCTATGGCTACTCGCTGCCGCTCGGCTTCAGCTCAAACCGGCTCAGCCTGCTCGACCGCGGCGTAGTCATGGCCTATGCACATATTCGCGGCGGCGGCGACCTGGGAACGCCCTGGCACGACAACGGCAAGATGCTCGCCAAGCGCAATACCTTCACCGACTTCATCGCCTCCGTCGAGCACCTGACCGCCTCCGGCTATGGCGATCCGGCCCGCGTAGCAATCGAAGGCGGCTCTGCGGGCGGATTATTGATGGGCGTGGTCGTGAACATGCGTCCGGATCTCTTTCGCGCCGTACTCTCGCACGTGCCCTTCGTCGACGTGATGAACACCATGCTCGACTCATCCCTTCCGCTCACCGTTCCCGAGTATGAGGAGTGGGGTAATCCCAATGAGGAAGCGTATTTTCGCTACATGCTCAGTTACTCTCCCTACGATAACTTGCTGCCGGGGAGTTATCCTGTCATGTTAGTCAAGACGTCATTGCACGACAGTCAGGTGATGTACTGGGAGCCGGCCAAGTATGTAGCCAAACTGCGCACACTCAAGACCGACGCCAACCCTGTGCTTCTCGTCACAAACATGCAGGCCGGTCACGGGGGCGCAAGCGGCCGCTATGACTACTTGAAAGAAATCGCCTTCGACTACGCGTTTCTACTTCGCGAACTCCGGATTCAAGTCGAGCAAAGCTAGCGGCACCCGTTCGATGAGTGTGCAGTAGACTTCCAGTGTTCCGCCGGCCAGTTCGGCCGGCGCGGACAAGTGCCTGGCCGCCGGATTCCGGTCGACTCGCAGCCGAGCACCACCCGAGAATCCACCATTTCTTTGACCGAATCGAGGTTCCGCATTGTCGCTTCACGGCCTTTCGCTCATCGGCTCTCGCACCGCCTCGCCTGAGGGTCCGGTCTTTCCCGGCTTCGATCCGGCAACGGGAGATGTGCTCGAGCCCGCCTACTCGTCTGCCTCCGACGCCGACATCGAGCAGGCCGCCCAACTCGCCGCCGAAGCATTCCCTGTATACGCGCGGCTCTCGGGCTATGCGAGGGCCGAATTCCTCCGTACCATTGCTGCGTCACTCGAGTCTCTCGCCGAAGAGATCGTCCCCCGAGCCTGCCGCGAGACTGGCCTGCCCGAGGGCCGTATCCGCGGGGAACTCGGTCGCACCACCGGTCAGCTTCGCCTGTTCGCCTCGCTTGTTGAAGAGGGCTCCTGGCTCGACGCGCGCATCGACCTCGCCCAGCCCGACCGCAAGCCACTCGCCCGCGCCGACATTCGCTCCACGCTCAGGCCCATCGGACCAGTCGCGGTCTTCGGTGCCAGCAACTTCCCTCTCGCTTTCTCGGTGGCCGGCGGAGACACAGCCTCCGCTCTCGCAGCGGGCAACCCGGTCATCGTTAAGGCCCACCCCGGCCATCCGGGCACAAGCGAACTCGCCGGCCAGGCCATCCGCGCCGCCGCCGCTTCTTGCAGTCTGCCAGAAGGAGTTTTCTCGCTTCTCTTCGACTCTGGAATCGAGGTCGGAAAAAAGCTCGTCACTCATCCATCGGTGAAGGCGGTCGGCTTTACTGGCTCGGCCGCGGCCGGCAAGGCACTGGCTGCGCTTGCGGCTTCACGTCCTGTTCCCATTCCCTGCTATGCAGAAATGGGCAGCATAAATCCCGTCTTCGTACTTCCTGGCGCGATGGCCGCGCGCGCCGACAGGATCGCCGCCGGATTGCTCACTTCGTTCACGCTAGGCTCCGGCCAATTCTGCACCAAGCCGGGCTTGGTCTTTGTTCCCGGCACGGATTCCAGCGCGCCGTTTCTCGCCGCACTCAAAGACGGCGTCTCGCAAATGAAGCCGCAAACCATGCTGAATCCCGGCATCGCAGAGAAATTCCGCGCGGCGATCGAATACCGCACGAATGACGCGCACGCAATGCTGCTTTCTCAGTCTCCGGCAACTCATGGCGCTAGCTGCACCGCAAGTGTTTCGCTCTTTGAGTCGACAGCAGCCGCGCTCGTCACCGATTCTTCGCTCCAGGAAGAGATCTTTGGCCCTACGACGCTGCTCGTCACCTACGGACCTAAGCAAGAACTCCTGGATGCCGCGCGTGCGATGGAAGGGCATCTGACCGCGACGATTCATGGCACCGAACAGGATCTCGAAGAAAACCGCGAGCTCATCGCCGTACTCGAATCAAAGGTCGGTCGACTGCTCTTCAATGGCTTCCCAACTGGTGTCGAGGTCTGTCACGCCATGGTGCACGGCGGTCCCTGGCCAGCCACCTCGGACGGCCGCTCCACCTCCGTCGGAACGCAGGCCATCTATCGTTTTGTCCGGCCAATTTGCTTTCAGGACTTCCCCGACCCCGCCCTGCCCGACGAATTGAAAAACGCGAACCCACTCGGAATCCTGCGCATGGTCAACGGATCGAAGACGCGCGATCCGATCTCCTGATCGTCGCACAACCTACTCACCCAACCCGATTCACCAGCGTCCCAATCCCATCGATCGTGATCTGCACCTCATCGCCCGCGCGCAGCGTGAACGAGTCCGGCGGCACAATCCCTGTCCCGGTCATCAGAAAGCACCCTGCCGGAAATTTGTTTTCGCGGAAGAGATACCCTGCCAGCACCCCGGGCTCGCGCTTCAATTCAGCCAGCGTCGTCGTCCCGCCAAACTCAACCTGTCCGTCGCGAACAATCTTGAGATCGATCGTTGTGGCGGCCGGCAGCGGGCCGGAATTCACCAGTACACAAGGCCCCAGCGCACAGCTCCCCTCGTAAACCTTGGCCTGCGGAAGGTAGAGCGGATTCTCGCCTTCAATGTCGCGCGAGCTCATGTCGTTGCCAGCGGTGTACCCGATGATCCGGCCCCGATGGTTGATCAGCAGGGTCAGCTCGGGCTCTGGCACCGACCACTTCGCGTCTCTTCGAATGCGCACCGCGCCCAGATGTCCGACCACGTCTCGAGCCGGCGACTTGAAGAAAAGCTCAGGCCGCTCGGCCGCATAGACGCGATCGTAGAAGCTCCCGCCGCCCGCGTCCTTCGATTCTTCCATCCGCGCGCTGCGGCTGCGATAGTACGTTACTCCGGCCGCCCACACGTCCTGGCTCTCGACGGGCGCTAGAATTCCCGCCGACTCGAAGTCCCTCGCGGTCTCGCCCCGCTCCACCACTCTCACCAGCAGCCCGTGCAGATCCTCACTAGTAACCAGCTCATCCCAAGCGTACCCTGTCACTCGAAAGGCATGGCCATCCTGCTCAACGTAAGGACCAAGAGCTGTGCGATAAAGTCTCACCGGCAGATCTCCTTGCAGCCGAAAATTGCGAACCAATTCCTTCGGCGCAAATCGTCAATTGAGCGCGACGGTTGAGTATATCAGCGGAGGGATACGGCCAAGCGACATTGAGGCACTGCAGCCGCCGCCTTCTTTTATTCCTTTGAAAACAAAGCAACAACAGTCGATAATACAGGAGCCGTGACTCAACCCTCACCATTGCACCTGATAGTTTTGATGCCGCTGCGTGACGACTGGTCCTCAGCCACGGAACTGATCCGGCGGCTTGATAAAGCCGTGAATCCCGATGCATGCACAATGGAGATTCTCCTGGTGGATGACGGCTCGGTCGACCGGTGCGACCCCCGCAATTTCCAGTGGGACTACGCTGCCGTGCGGGCCATTCGCGTTTTGCGGCTGCGCCGCAATCTTGGCCATCAGAGGGCAATCGCAATCGGGCTGGTGCACGTTCAACAAACTTTCAATTGCGATGCAGTGGTGGTTATGGATGCTGACGGCGAGGATACGGCCGAAGGCATGGCGCGACTGGTGAAGGCTTATGTTGATAACCGGGGAACGACTGCTGTGTTCGCGGAACGGAGCCGGCGGACAGAATCGCTCATGTTCAAGCTCTTCTACCACCTTTATAAAATCCTCCACCTCTGGCTGACTGGCATTCGTGTGCAGGTGGGAAACTTCAGCATCCTGCCTTCCACCTACCTGAACACGCTCGTGGTGATGAGCGAATTGTGGAATCACTATGCCGCGGCCGTATTTCGCAGCAAGCTTCCGTACACCATGACCCCAATCCCCCGGGGAACCAGGATTGCGGGAACCTCCACCATGAATTTCGTGGCGCTCGTTTCGCATGGACTCAGCGCCATCTCCGTATTCGGAGACATTGTAGGCGTGCGCCTCATGATCGCCTCTTTGACCGGCTCTCTTGTCGCGGGCCTGGGGATAGTCACTGTTATCGCCATCCGTCTCTTTACGCAATGGGCGATCCCTGGTTGGGCTACAACTGCCACAGGCTTCCTGGCAATTATTGCCATCCAGCTGATTACGATTGCGACGAGTTTCACTTTCTTTGTCCTGTCCAACCGGACAAACTTAACCTTTGTTCCGCTCCGGGATTACTCCTGGTTTGTTGAAGAGTCGGTGGACGTTTATTCGCATGGGTGAGTTCAAGTATGTTGGCTCCGAGCTTCGCCTGTTCGCCGACATGCGCAATTGGAAGGAATACTCATCCCGTCAATTGCGGCCATTCCTGACCGGGGACATTCTTGAAGTGGGGGCGGGCATTGGATCGAACACCCGGTACCTTGATTGCGGAGGCAGTGGCCGGTGGGTTTGCCTGGAGCCCGATCGGGACCTGTACAGCCAGCTTGTCACGAACCTCGGGGCGAGGGAATCAGGCAGTCCGTACGAAACCGTTTGCGGCACGCTGGAATCGATCGCCGGACAACTGTTCGATACGATCGTCTACATCGAGGTCCTTGAGCACATATCCGATGACAGGGACGAACTGAATCGAGCGGCGTCGTACCTTAGGCCGGGTGGTCGTCTTGTTGTTCTGTCCCCCGCGTCGCAGTTCGTTTTCTCGCCGTTCGATGTCGCCATTGGACACCACCGCCGCTACAATCGCGCGATGCTCCGTGCCATTGCCCCGGCAAGCCTGCGTCTTGAAACGATGAAGCACCTGGATTGCGCAGGGCTGACCCTTTCGGCGGGCAATGCATTCGTACTGCGGCAATTCATGCCCACGCAATCGCAACTTCTGTTCTGGGATCGGTGGATGGTTCCACTCTCGCGCGTTTTGGATGGCCTGCTGCTGAATTCAGCCGGCAAAACCATCATGGCGGTCTGGCGCAAGGATCCCCAAATCTGAGAGAAGGCGCCTTCTCGGTTCTGATCGCCCACCAGCAAGATTTTTGTTATAGCCGCGAATTGTCCCCAGGACGTTGGCAGCTCGATCTTCTGGTCGCGGTGGTGATCCTTATCACAGCCAGAATTGGAATTCATGCTAGGCTTGAGCCATGTCGAGCGGTTTCTTAAGGCGCGCGCTGGTCGCCCCCTGGTTGATCGGGGCTCTCATCTTGCCGCTTGGAACCTGCGCACAATCGATGCACAAATCCGCGCACAGTTGCTGTGCCCCCGCATCGGATTGCGCCGGCAGCACTCAGGGTAGCTGCTGCAAGTTCCGCTCATCCGATCCTGCAGTTCTGAACGCGCCATCCCTCCCCGGCGCGACACATTCAAACGTCCATCTGGTCTCCCTCCCCCAGAATCAATCCGCCGGGCATGTCGCGTTCACAAGCCGAACAACGATCGTTCCCCGCGGCTCTCCGCCCTGCGCTTCCCAGCTTAGAATCTAGCGTTTCAACTCTGCATCGGCCTGCCGAGTAGCGCCTTCGCGCGCCTTGGATTGTCTCATTCCCACTAGCCGTGGAGTTGAATCGTGAAATCCATCTTTGTAATTGCGCCATTTGTGCTGGCGTTCGTTATCGCGTGTCAGGGCCAGGGCCAATCCCCTGCGCCTTCCCTGAATCCTGCGACCCTGCCAATCACTGTGGACCAGGCTGTTGCTGAAGCCATGCAGGGTAATCCTGAGATTCGATCCGCGAGTCGAAAGCTCTCTCTCTCTCAATTGAAGACTTCCACCGCCCGCAGTCTGGATGATCCCATGCTGATGGTGCGGGACTGGGACACGCCGCTGCGCCAACCCTGGGACCTGAACCAGGCACAGCTCATGGTGGGCATTCAGCGCACCCTTCTCAGCAAGGACAAGCGCGATGCCAAGGCTCGAATTGCCGGCGACGATGCGGATGTGGCAGCCAGTGACGTGGAAGCTGTGCGCCAGGAAGTTGCCACGGAGGTGAGAAAAGCCTGCGCGGACCTGAAGCGCAACGCCGACGAGATGAAGCTGCACGACCGGGAGGGTTCCTTGCTAAAGGAGGCGCTCGCGGGCGCTCTGGCCGAGTACACCACGGGAAAGACTCCGCAGGCGGAAGTGCTGAAGGCACAGATGGCGGTCACCCGGCTGAATGAGCATCTGTTGGAACTGGAAGAAGAGCGCGACACAGCAGCTGCGGAATTGAACACGCTGCTTGGAAGGCAGATGGAAGAGCCGGTTGAGATTGCAGGTTCCTATGCAGATCCAATCAACCCTCCATCCATCGAAACCCTTGAACAAACGGCCATCCAGAATCGTCCCGAGCTTGCGGCGCTGCGCAAAGGCATCACGCGGGCAATCGACGGCTCTCAGATCACCCGCCTCGCCATGAAGCCTGACTTTACCGTGGCTGCTGGATACATGCTGATGCCGAGTGGTTCGTATGCGCGCAGCGCCTACATGGCCGAGCTGTCGATGAATCTGCCTCGGTGGAATCGCGAGCGCCATGAGGGCGAAGCGAAACAAGCCGATGCTGCAACGGCTGTGACACAGAGTGAACTGGAGGCGCGCACACAGGCTGTGTTTCTTGAGGTACGGCGCGCTCAGATCGAGACACAGGTGGCGGAGCGGCGGATGAAGCTCTATCGCGACACGCTGCTGCCACAAGCGGAGGCCACATTCAAGGCCTCCACAGCCGCTTACCAGAACAATCGCGGCGGGTTTCAGGCCCTCGTTGAGAGCCAGAACCTCCTGCTGGATATTCAGGATGCCTACTACAACGCATCCGCAGCCGCGGACAAAGGAATCGCGGAGCTTGAGCGTGCCATCGGCGCGCCTGTTCCCGCCACAAGCACACAGGGGAGGGGCAAATGACGAAGAGAGAAGTGAAGCTGATTGTGATTGGAATTACAGCCGGGATGCTCGTAACCGCGATCGTCTTGCGAATCGGTTTCCCCGAAATAAACCGAGTCTTGACGGTGCCGGCCGTGACAGCGGCAGGGCCTTCGGGCAACTCCAGGCCAGAGGCGGCTGCTCCGGTGTCGATGGGCACTGAGCCGGGCACCACTGTTGAGCTTTCACCGGCAGAGATTACGGCGGCGGGCGTCCAGGTAGCCGAGGTAAAGACAGCCCTGTTGAAGACGGATATTGACGCCTTTGGCCGTGTGGAGCAACCGGAAACGCAACTGGCCGCCATCAGCGCACGGATTGGCGGGCGGGTTGACAAGCTCTACGTGCAATACACGGGAGAGCGCGTGCACAACGGTCAGGCCGTCGCTGACTTGTACAGTCCCGAAGTTGCGACAGCCGTCGAAGAGTACCGCCTGGCTCAGGAAAACCTCAAGAGCCTTGGCCGCTCGGATGACCCACTCGCACGCACAGAGGCCGAAGCGCTCGTTAAAGCAAGCGAGCACAAACTGGAACTGTGGGGCGTTCACAGAGAGCAGATGGAAGGCGACGGAACGAAGACCGTCCCGCACGTGACCATCTACGCGAACGCTGGCGGAACGGTGGTGGATCGCAAGGTAACTCAGGGGCAGTATGTGAATGCCGGGGATACACTCTTCACGGTTGTGGACCTGAGCCAGGTGTGGATCATGGCAGATGTCTATGACGGACAACTGCCGCGGATTCGCTCCGGACAGCAAGTTGACATCACAGCCGACTCGCTGCCTCACCAGACGTTACATGGGCACGTGGACTTTATCGAGCCCGCAGCGAACCCCCAAACTCGCACTGTGCCGGTGCATGTGCATGTGGCGAACCCTGGGATGCGGCTGGTGCCAGGCATGTTTGTGAGTGTCACCTTCGTGAGCACGGCTGGGCAGGCAACGGCCGTAGTCCCAAGATCGGCAGTCCTCGACTCAGGAACACGCAAGATCGTTTACCTCGCCAAGTCAAACGGTGTATTCGAGGCACGCGCAATCGAGGTTGGCGCACCCAGCGACGATCTGTTCCCTGTCGTGAGTGGAGTCGTACCTGGCGACAAGGTTGTGCTCAACGGCAGCTTCTTGATCGACTCGCAGGCCAACCTTAGCTCGGGCATGTCGGGCATGTATGGCGGCTCAAAGGAGTTTGCCGCAGGTGCGCCTCCCCAAGCAGGGCCGTCAACAGCGACCGGCAAAAGCGAGGACTCCCCTGGTGCTCGCCTGGAGGTGCATGGTTCGCCTGATCCGTTGAAGGCAGGCGAGGACGGCGAATTTACGGCCAGGCTCACTAGCCCCGACGGGAAGCCCCTGGCAGGGGCACAGGTGACGGCGACGCTGATGATGCCAGCAATGCCTTCCATGGGTATGCCCGAGATGCGAAGCTCGTTCGATTTGAAATGGGATGGCAATGGGCAGGTCTATAGCGGAAAAGGTCAGGCAGGCATGGCAGGAAGCTGGACCCTCGCCGTTGTCGCCAACAAAGACGGAAAAGCCATTGCAACCTTCCGCTCGCACATCAGCGCGAAATAGGAGCCGCCGTGATCAATCGCATTATCGAATTCTCGATGAAGAATCGCTGGCTGATCCTGGGCATCTATGCCGCGTTTGCGGGGTGGGGGTATTGGGCTGTGCTGCACACGCCCATCGACGCTATCCCCGATCTGAGCGAGAACCAGGTCATCGTCTTTACCGATTGGCCGGGCCGAAGCCCACAGGAAGTGGAAGACCAGATCACCTACCCGCTCACGGTCAACCTGCAAGGCTTGCCCCACGTGCGGACAGTGCGCTCCTCCTCTGCGTTTGGATTCTCGATGGTGAACGTGATCTTTGAGGATTCCGTGGACATCTACTTTGCAAGGACGCGCGTTCTTGAGCGGCTCAGTCTCGCGGGCAGTTTCCTTCCTGCGGGCGTCACTCCCATGATGGGACCCGATGCAACGGGCGTTGGTCAGGTCTTTTGGTACACGGTAGAGGGGCCATACGACAGCGGCACCCTTCACTCGATTCAGGACTGGTTCATCAAGTACCAGCTCAACTCGGTACCGGGCGTCGCCGAGGTGTCCAGCGTAGGCGGATTCGTAAAGCAGTACCAGATTGATCTCGACCCCATTAAGATGCGCGGTTACAACGTCACTCTCAACGACGTGGTGTCCGCGGTTCAACGGAGCAACAACAACGTGGGGGCAAAAGTTATCGAGGTCGGAGACACAGAGGACGTTATCCGCGGGGTTGGGCTCATTCGCACCTTGGGAGACATCTCGGTACATCTCCCTCGGCGCAAATAACGGAACGCCGGTAACTTTGGGCAATGTGGCCAGCGTGCAGCTCGGGCCGGAGTTCCGGCGCGGTGTTCTCGATAAGGACGGCAAAGAGGCCGTTGGCGGCGTCGTCATCATCCGCTACGGAGCTAACGCGCGCGAAGTGATTCAAGGCGTAAAGGCCAAGATCGACGAGATCCAGTCTGGTCTTCCAACAGGCGTGCGCATCGTTCCCTTCTACGACCGCAGCACTCTCATTGACCATGCCGTAGACACGCTCCGCCACGCACTGATCGAAGAGATCGTCCTCGTCACTCTTGCGCACGTACTCTTCCTATGGCATTTCCGCAGCATTCTGGTCGTCACCATTCCTTTGCCGCTTGCGGTGCTCGGGGCATTCCTCTTCATGCGCGGCGCGGGCATCTCATCGAACATCATGTCGCTCGGCGGCATCGCCATCGCCATCGGTGTGCTGGTTGACGCCGGGATCGTGATGACGGAAAACGTGATTCGCCAGGCGGAACAGTACGAGGAAGAACACGGCAACTACCGCGAACACATATGGGAGATCACGCTCAAAGCCGCTCGGCTTGTGGGGCGGCCCATCTCATTCGCCATGGTCATCATCATTCTTGCCTTCATTCCGGTCTTCGCACTCACGGGAATGGAAGGAAAGATGTTTCACCCACTGGCATTTACAAAGACCTTTGCCATGGTCTGCTCCACCATCCTGGCGATCACGCTGGTTCCCGTGCTCTGCACATTCCTCATTCGCGGAAAGCTG
The DNA here is from genome assembly GCA_963783065.1 of uncultured Acidobacteriaceae bacterium. Taxonomy (GTDB): domain Bacteria; phylum Acidobacteriota; class Terriglobia; order Terriglobales; family Acidobacteriaceae; genus Telmatobacter. The sequence goes on from CAWAMG010000004.1 coordinate 142,622, forward strand.
CATCGTGAAGAAGAGAATCCGGTCATGCGAGTGCTGCGAGCAATCTACCTGCCGGTCCTGAGCTGGGCTCTGCGTCATCGCGCCATCACCCTCATAGCCGCTCTCCTGCTTTTCTGCTCGGCCATCTACACGGCAACCACAATCGGTTCGGAATTCATGCCTCCTCTCGATGAGGAAACCGCTCTTTTTATGCCCATCACCGACCCACGCATCTCACTCACAAAGGCCACTGAAATCCTCCGCCAGCAGGACCGCATCATTGCTGCGGACCCACAGGTAGCCATGGTCGTCGGCAAGGTGGGCAGGGCTGAGACCTCCACAGATCCTGCGCCAGTCAACATGGCGGAGACCACCATCACCTTCAAGCCCAAGGATCAATGGCCAAAGGGTCTCACCAAGGATGCAATTCTCGCCCGCCTCGACGCGAATCTCCAGATCCCCGGCGTGACCAACATCTGGACCCAGCCAATTCGGAACCGCATTGACATGCTCTCCACGGGAATCCGGACGCAAGTCGGAATCAAAGTCTTCGGCCCCGATCTGCGCGTGATTGAGGCCAAGTCCGCGGAGATCAAAGAAGTGGTCCGCCAGATTCCCGGCGCTGTCGATGTTTATGCTGAGCGAACCAGCGGCTCCCCCTACCTTGAGATGACCGTCGATCGGCCTGCAGCTGATCGTTACGGCCTCAACGTAGCCGATGTCGAGGATGCGATCGAGACTTCCATCGGCGGCAAGACCCTTTCCACAACCATCGAAGGCCGCCAGCGGTTCGCTGTGCGCGTTCGCTATGCGCGCGACTTCCGTGAGAGTCCGGAGCAGCTCGAAGAAGTGCTGGTCGCGGGCAGCAACGGGGCGCAGGTGCCGCTATCCAAGGTCGTAAAAACCGAGACGACTGTTGGTCCCTCGATGATCTCAAGCGAGAACGGATTGCTCCGTGGTGCAGTACTCCTTAACGTCCGCGGCCGCGATGTGGGCGGATTCGTTGAACAGGCAAGGCAGGAAGTCGCCAGTCAGGTCAAGATGCCGCCGGGCTATTACATCGAGTGGAGCGGCCAGTACGAAAACCAGATCAGCGCGCGCAAGCGGCTCGAACTCGTGATTCCCATTGTCTTGCTGGTGATTTTCGTCTTGCTCTATCGCACCTACCACTCCGCAAAAGAGGCCGCGCATGTCCTGCTCGCTGTGCCCTTCGCGCTTACTGGAGGCATCTTCCTTGTGAAAGCGCTCGGGCTCAACTTCTCTGTCGCTGTTTGGGTTGGCTTCATCGCACTCTTCGGCACTGCCGTTCAAACTGGAGTTGTGATGGTGATCTACCTGGAAGAGGCTGTTGCGCGACACAGAGCTGCCGATGGGACGCTCACCCGAGAGGGACTTCACGCAGCGGTTATTGAGGGCGCTCTACTCCGGCTCCGCCCGAAAGTAATGACCGTTGCGACTGTAGTTGCCGGACTTCTGCCCCTCCTTTGGTCCACTCGCACTGGCGCAGAATTCATGAAGCCATTGGCCGCGCCTGTGCTCGGCGGAATGGTCAGCTCGTTGATTCATGTGCTGATCGTTACGCCGGTCATTTTCACCTGGCTGCGCGAACGGGAACTGAACAAATCCCCTACTATATGAAGGCTCTACTTTCGACAGCCAATCCCGCGCGGCACCGGGGTAGGCCTTATGGTGGGCAGTGAGGGACTCGAACCCCCGACTTCCTGCTTGTAAGGCAGGCGCTCTAACCAACTGAGCTAACCGCCCACGCGGGTGAGAATGGCGCCGATGGCGCCTTGTCCATGATACCAGCGGTCTCGATCCATCTGAAGCTTCTCGATTCTGCACCCCTGACTTCCGGCGCGAGTGCCTCGAATTGATAGACTTGGCCTCGTGCCCCGCCTCATCGTCAACGCCGACGACTTTGGACTGACCCGCGGCGTCAACCGCGCCATTATGGAACTCCATCAGGCGGGCGTTTTGACGAGCACCACGCTGATGGCCAACGCGGCGGCCTCAGACGACGCTATTCAGCTTGCGCTGGCCAACCCCGCTCTTGGAGTCGGCTGCCACATTGTTCTGGTGGACGGCGCTCCGGTGCTCTCTCCATCGGAGATTCCCTCCCTGACGCGCGGTTCCGGGACCACGTTTCGTACCTCCATTGGCCGATTCGTTCGAGACCTCTACGGCCCTGGGAAAACGGCCTCATCCTGCTCAGCTCTTGCCGCCGAGATCGAAGCCGAAGTTACCGCACAAATTCGCCTGCTCCAAAGTCGCGGCCTCCGTCTCACCCACGTTGATACCCACAAGCACACGCACATGTTCCCCGCCGTTCTGCTGCCGGTGCTGCGCGCCGCCCGTGCCTGCGGCATCACACGCATTCGCAATCCCTTCGACTCCGCGTGGAGCCGTCGAAAAGCCGCCGGCGTTCCCTGGCTTCGCCGCGTACAGGTTGCCGCACTCAGCAGGCTTGAGGCACAGGTTCTCAGAATCATTGCGGAACACGGATTCATTACCACCGACGGCACCATCAGCGTAATGATCACCGGCTCACTCAATGCAGAGAGCCTGCGTCGCACGCTTGCCGGCATGCCCGAAGGCACATGGGAGCTTGTCACCCATCCCGGCTACCACGACGCGAATCTTGATGCGGTCCGCACGCGGCTCAAGGCCTCCCGCGATGTCGAGCGTCAGGCCCTCAACACACTCAAGGAGTATCCGAACATTGAGCTCACCAGCTTTGCATACCTCGAATCCACGGGTCTCGAATCAAGAGGAACGGGAAAGGCTGCAGCCTCGTAAATGGGCGGGGAACTCGCGATTTCGAGCAAGTGAATATGTGTCCAGGCATGATTTGCCTGCATCTAATGCCCAGTTTGTTAATCTCTCAGAGGCTGCAAGCACGGAGGTCCGTTGAGCTTTTCCCTGATTTCGACAATCCTTCGGTATGTCTGGACAGCGTCTGAGATCTATATCGCCATCGCCACAAGGACTCGCCGAAGCGGCGGCCAGGTCCGCGATCACGGATCCATGTTGATCCTTTGGGTCACGATCATCGGCTCCATCACAGCTGCGGAATTTGTGCGCAAAATGACGTCGTTCCCCATCTTTCCCGGCTTCCACGAATTCCGCCTGGTCGCGGTCCTGTTAATGGTTGCCGGTCTCTCCCTTCGTTGGACGGCGTTCTTCTCGCTGGGCAAGGCCTTCAGCGCCAACGTGGCAATTCGCGAAACTCAGACGCTCAATCGCTCCGGCCTCTACAGTTTGGTGCGTCATCCTTCCTACTTGGGCTTGTTGATTATCTTTCTGGCTGTCGCGCTCGCGGAAAAAAACTGGCTCTCCGCCGCCATCGTGCTCATTTTTCCGACCGCGGCCCTGATTTATCGGATTCATGTCGAAGAGGCCGCGCTGCACGATGCCTTTGGCCCACAATATGCGGAGTATTGCAGCGCGACAAAACGCCTCATACCTGGGATCTACTAGAAGGAATACTATGCGCATTGGCATCACTTGTTATCCAACTTATGGCGGCTCAGGCGTAGTAGCTACGGAGTTAGGCATTGAGTTAGCTGCACTCGGCCATCGAGGTCCACTTCATCTCCTATTCGCAGCCCTTCCGCCTCAGCGGCCGCGACGGAGGCGTCTTCTACCACGAGGTCCCGGTCTCCAGCTATCCGCTCTTCGAGTTTCCTCCCTATGACCTGGCACTGGCATCCCGCATGGCCGAGGTCGCGGAGTTCAACGAACTCGACCTGCTGCATGTGCACTATGCGATTCCCCACTCGGTAAGTGCGCTGCTGGCGCGGCAAATGCTCGCCGCGCGCGGGCGGCGGCTCCCCTTCGTCACCACGCTGCATGGAACTGACATTACGCTTGTCGGCATAGATCGCAGCTATCTGCCCATCACGCGCTACGCCATCCAGGAAAGCGACGGGGTCACCAGCATCTCCGAATATCTGAAGGAGAAGACCGTCAAGGACTTCGGGGTAACCCGCGGCATCGAGGTGGTGCCAAACTTCGTAAACTGCGACATCTACGCGCCGATTGCCGACGAAGAGAAGCGTGCCGATGCGCGCCGCAAGCTGGCTGCGCCCGGCGAGGCGATTCTCATGCACCTCTCCAACTTCCGCCCCGTAAAGCGCGTGGTAGACGTGGTGCGGATCTTCGCCAGTATTGTGCGCGAGATGCCGGCGCAACTCGTCCTGGTGGGCGACGGGCCAGACCGCTCCGAGGCCGAGTGGCTGGCGCGCGACCTTGGCATCCAGGCGCGTGTCCACTTCCTGGGCAAGCAGGAGCGTGTCGACGAGCTGCTTCCGCTCGCCGACCTCCTGCTGATGCCGAGCCAGCTTGAATCATTCGGGCTGGCCGCGCTCGAAGCCATGGCGTGCAAGGTGCCGTCGATTGCAACGCGCGTCGGAGGGGTACCCGAGCTGATCGACGATGGCGTCACAGGAATGCTCTACCCTGTGGGCGATGTGAAGGCGATGGCCGAGGGGGCACTCAGCCTCCTTGGCGACAAGGCTCGCTTGCAGCTAATGAGCGACGAGGCACGGAAGACCGCCCAGAAACGCTTCTGCGCGACCCTCGTGGTGCCACACTACATCCAATATTACGAGCAGGTCATCGCGGCGGGCGGGAACATTTAACAGCGCGATACTGCCGGACAAAGCAGCCGCCTCATGCACCGGCAGCTACAGCGCTTTCGATCCAAATGTTTACAGAAACCAAGCAGCAAAGTGGCATTTTCCTCAAGAAAATGCCGCCTGCGACGCTGTTGAAACGTCAACATGTGGATCAAGAGCGCTCTAGTTTCATTGCAGAAAAAAGTTTGCCATTACAATGTCGGCATGAAAACTTCCGTCGAGCTTGTCGCACGCGCGTTTGTCGCAGCTATCAATCGCCAGCATGTTGAAGAGCTTGCGACTCTGATGACGCCGGAACATCGGTTTGTCGATTCGCTTGGCAATACTGTCGAGGGACGCGAGAAGATGCGTAACGGCTGGGCCGGATATTTCAAGATGGTTCCTGACTACCGAATCCGAGCCGATGAAGCTCTCTGCGAAGGCCAGGTCGTCGTCCTGTTTGGGGTCGCGGAGGGCACCTACGCCTCTGACGGCAAGGTGACGCCGGAGAACCGGTGGACCACTCCACTGGCGCTGCGAGCAAGCGTTGACGGTGAACACGTTGCCGAATGGCGTGTCTACGCGGACAATGAGCCTCTGAGGCAACTGATGCGCAAAGGTTGATGCGCAAGATCTGACCGGAATGAGGTCATCTGCGCCGGCGCAGGGCCGGAACTAACCGACTTTGGGGACTATTCGCCCTCGCGTACAAAGCTCGGGCTGAAATTCAAGCTGCGCCAAAACCCATCAACCAGGGCCACGCTCTCCGGCGCAGTCCGGGTAGTGGTCCGTATCGTGATCTCTGGCCCCGCGCCTGCGATCAGGCTCGCGGCTTCAACGGCAAGTCCAACGACTTTCTCCGGGCGGTAGGTGCATGCAGCCAGGTCGGCGATCGACAATCGGATGGTCGGTGTCGCCAGCACCGTCCGCGGCGGAGCCATGCGGTCGAGAAGCCACAGAATCTCCAGCTTCGACTCCAACTCGTCGGGAACGCAGTCGATGGCGAGGTCGGCAGACCGCACGGCTTCCTCAATGGTCGAGGAAAAAAAGACAGTCTTGAGCGCTTGCGGACCCAGCGCCTCGCGAAGGGCCTCCTGAGCATGGCGCAGATTGCGCGGCATCACGTCCTCAAGAAAGACGTGAAACCCTGCGCAAGCGGCCTCCTGAGCTAGCCAGCGTCCGAGCGGACCTGCTCCGATAATGGTGACGGACATGATGGGGACGGCCGGGGTCACAGCCTGCGTTAGCGCACGGCTGGGACGTGCCCCGGCCCACCGATAATCTCCACATGAGCCGTCGACCCGGTGGCTCCCAGCGCCTGGGCCACGTCGTCCGCGCTGGGACTGGCCTGCGCGAGGTGCTCGCCAACGCGAGCGCGTTCCTCAGGGGTAAGAGTCGGCGCGGCTGCCAGGACGCGGCGGAGTGTCACCGCAACGTCGTCAATGTAGTTCATCAGGCGGATAGCTTCTCCGGAGAGCGGCATGGGATCCTCGTTCGTAAACTTCATCTTCTATTGTAGGGGAACGCAGAGGGTTGTACGGCACGACAAGGAGCAGCGGAAATCCGCCCGCGTGTGCACTCAATGCACTCTAGCGCTTGACCAGACCCAGCTGCTGCAGGCTTTCCGCTGTGGCCACAATCGAGTCCTCGGCCGAGAGCGGCTCCCAGCCAAGCACGCGCCGTGCTTTGGCGCTGGTCGCATCCTTCTGCTTGCCAAGCTCGGGAACAATCTGGCGAACAACCGGGTCGAAGAGACCAACAACCCGCAGAATCCAGTCGGGCATCTCACGCGTCGGCACACGCGACGCGGCTGCGCCCATGCGGTCGCGAAGAATCTGCGCAATCTGAAGAATTGAGATGAATGAACCGGTAACGGCAAGAAAACGCTCACCAGCAGCGGCAGGGTGCGTCATCGCGCTCACATGCAGGCTGGCCACATCGCGCACATCCACGGCGCCGAATTTGAGTCGGGGACAAGCGGGCACGCCGCCATTCAACAGGCGCTCCAAGATCACGATCGAAGTGGAGAAATCGCGTGAGAATACCGGGCCAAAGACAGCGACCGGGTTCACCACCGAGAGCTGAAGAGAGCCTCCTTCGCGGGACATGAAATCCCAGGCGGCGCGCTCGGCAAGGGTCTTGGACTTGACGTAGGGGGTCACTCCCGGCCCGTCGGGATTGGTCCAGTTCTCTTCAGTGTAGGGTTCTGGGCCGGGAATTGTTCCGTAGCCGATGGCAGCGAAAGAAGAGGTGAGCACGACACGGCGCGCACCTGCGTCGCGCGCAGCGCGCAGCACGCGCAGCGCGCCTTCGCGGGCGGGAACGATCAATTCATTTTCGTTCTTTGGAACCTTCAGAGGAAACGGCGAAGCAACATGCAACACGTAATCGCAGCCGGCCAGCGCTTGCGGCCAGCCCTCATCCGACGTGAGGTTGGCAACTGCAAAGGATAGCGCATCGTCTGGTTCCACCCCGCCCACGCGAAGCATTGATCGCACATCCGGCTCTCGCTCGAGTGAGCGCACCGTGGTGCGCACCCGATATCCAGCCTGCAACAACTGCAGAACGCAGTGAACTCCGATAAAGCCCGACCCGCCCGTCACCAGAACCAGCTTGCTGCTCATTCCGGCCTCCGACGAAATGGTATCGCAGAGACCGGTGAGGTGGGGAACTGGAAAGAACTGCAAAATAAGCGGGCCGAACTCCAACTGCCACTACGAGGCTTTGCCGCGCAACTCCTGCTCCGCTCGCAACCAATCATCTGCGTCGTGCCCATGTTGGCAGCCGCGCTCGAGCCAGTATTGATGCGCGAGCCTGGCGATTTGCTCTGTCGAAACGCGGGTGGGTGAGACCTGTGCCGCGGCGGGATCGCGGTTTACATCGATGCGGGTTACGCTGGCCAGTGCCTTCTTCGGCTCCGCAGCCTTGCGCGGTTTTGCCGGAGTTTTGGGCTTGGCCTCCATCACGCCTTCGCCGCTCGCCTTCGCGGCTGTCGGGGCTGCGGGCTTCTGCACGGTTTCGGCCTTCTTTTCGGTTGCGGTCTTTCGGGGCGTGCCTGCCTTCTCTGCCATGGGGGAACTCCTCACTTGGAATTTGGCTGCCGCGCGGGCTGCTCATTTTTAGAATACTAAATGGCGCTGTCAATGGAAAATGGAAACCGGCTGGAAGAACCACCTTGAGCAATGCAAAGCGGACAGAAGACAAGCAAACTCCCACCACCGATACGCGCCGAGGCGGCCCATCCTCCCACAAGGAATGGACCGCCTCATTGCATTCCGGAGTGCGTGCGTAGCCCGCCGGAAGCCTTGAATCGATTTGCCTGGCCTCGTCTTGGCGCAGTCCGCCGCGCCACTCGCTTTAGAGCGTGCGCTTGAACAGCGGCGTCGCCACCAGAAGCGTGCCGATACCAAAAACAAAGAGAAACAGCAAATCCCCCTTGATCGCCGTCATGCCGCCGTCCTTGAGCAGGATCGCCTTGAATCCGTGGATGGCGTAAGTGAACGGGTCGACCACCGCCATAGCCTGAAGCCACTTGGGGAACGCGGCAATCGGATACATGGCGCCCGATGGATAAAACAGCAGAACATTGAGCACGCCAAACATCGCGCGCGGCACCAGCGGATCGTTCACGCGCACCATCAACAAGAACATCATTCCGTTGAAGGCAATCGACGTGGCCAGGATTAGTAAAATCAGCTCAAGGTCAGCCATGGGATTGAAAACGACGCCGAGTCCCGCCATGAACGACCCGATCACGGTGAGGCAGATGCCGGCCAGTGTAGCCTTCATCGCTCCGGCAATATTCATGCCGAAAACCAGCTCGATCTTGGTGATCGGCGTAACCAGGTAGCCCTCGTGAACGCCGCGCGCCTTGTCGTCGATGTAGAGCATTCCGCCGCCGATCATCACCGAGATGTACATGGCCATGGCGACGGTCGCAGGCAGCAGAAACTTCAGGTAATTGACGTATGGATAAAGCTCGACGATCTCCAGCGCAACGGAGTTGGCCAGCCGGGGCTGGATCACTGGAGCCGTGATCGCGTCGATGATCAGTTGCATCTCCGATTCGATCGAGCTCGATGTGAACTGGTCGGAGTTATCCACGACAAGACCCACGTTGGGTGCGTTCTGCGCGTACACGCGGCGCGAGTATTGCGCCGGAATCACGACAGCCGCATCGATTTTGCCGGTGCGCACATCCTCTCGAGCCTGCACTTCCGACGTGTACTCGACGGTCTTGAACGTTTTGATGTTTGAAGCAACTGCGTCAAAGGCCTCGCGCAGCTTCACGGCCTGCGGCCCGTGATCGTAGTCGACGATTGCCACGTGAGTGCCGACGATCTTGCCGCCAAATGCGTTGCCCATGATGATGAGCTGCAAAATCGGCATCATGAGCGACATGATCATGAGCGTGGGCGAGCGAAAGAACTTGCGCATTTCGCGTTCGATAATCGCAAACATTCTGTTCATGGCTGCATCCCTGGCCGTGGCGGCATGGTGAAGACGGGCTTGACCGTCTCATCGCGAAGTTGGCGGCCGGTGTAGTGCACAAAGACGTCGTCAAGCGTTGTGTTCTGGACGCTCAGTGAGGTGAGCGTCTCGCCCAGCGAAGCGGCTAGTTCCACAAGTTGCATCGTGGTCTTCGAGCCGGAGGAGGTAAGTACGCGGTAGAAGCCCGCCGATTGCGCCTGCACGCTGGTCACTCCATCCAGCTTTTCCAGCCGCGATTGCCACTCTTCCGTCTCGCGGTCAAAATGCACCTCAACCACGTTCGATCCGGGAACCCCCTGCTTGAGTTCCAACGGCGTTCCCAGAGCCACCAGCTTGCCGTGATCGACAATGGCAATTCGGTCGCATAGCTTGTCGGCCTCCTCCATGTAGTGGGTCGTGATAAGGATCGTCAGCTTGCGCGATTTGCGCAGCTTATCCAGCATCTCCCACACGGCGATGCGCGAAACCGGATCGAGACCCGTCGTCGGCTCGTCGAGGAAAAAAATGTGCGGATTGTGAACCAGGCCGCGCGCAATCTCCACCCTCCGCCTCATGCCGCCCGACAGCGTCTTCACCGGAGCATCGCGCCACTTGAGAAGATCTACGGCATCCAATACTTCGTTGATGCTTCGAATGCGCTCAGCCCGCGGCACGCCGTAGAGTTTGGCGTAAATCGAAAGGTTCTCGTCAACGGTCAGATCGGGATCGCTGGTCAGCGCCTGCGGAATCACGCCGATCACGCGGCGCACTGCGTCCGAGTCTTTGCTCACATCGTGGCCGGCTACGAGTGCACGGCCGCCGGTAACGGGAATGAGCGTGGTCATCATGCGGATCAGCGTGCTCTTGCCCGCGCCGTTCGGCCCCAGCAGGCCAAAGATTTCCCCCTCCTGCACCTGAAAGCTCACGTCCTTCACGGCCATAAAGGAGCCATACACCTTCACGATGTTCTGCACCTCAATGGCTGCACCGGGAGTCGGCGATGGCAACTCACCCGGCCGCTTGATCGGTTCCTCCGTTGCAGTTGGCGGTGTCATTCCTTCACCAGCTTGTCTTTGGGGATGTAGACCTCGGCGGTCATGCCCGGAACCCAGCGTTCGCTTGGATTTTCGATCAGCAACTTGAGCTGGATCGTCTTGATGTCCCTCTTGCGGCTCGAGACATCGCGCTGCGTGGCAAAATCCGCCTCGGCTGCCTTGTTGATCACCTTGCCATTGAGGGTCTCGCTCGCTCCGCCCGGCATGACCACCCGCAGCGAATCCCCAACCCTCACAGCCCCGGCCTGCGTCTCCGGCAGCGGCGCATAAACCCATGTCTGCGTCAGGTCGATGATCGTCACAATCGTCGCGCCGGCTGTCACCACTTCGCCTTGCCGCGCCACTCGGACGTTGACCTTCCCGGAAACCGGCGCGAAGACCTGCGAATAGCCAACTTGCACCTTGGCTTGATCCGCAAGCGCGCGCGCACTCTCTGCTGAACTGCGCGTCTCGGTCACAGTGCGCTCGGCGACTGTGGCTAACAGCTCGTGGGCGCGGGCCTGGCGCAGAGCTGCCTCTGCCGCCGCCACGTTGGCTTTTGCAGTTTCGACGGCAGCCTTCGCAGCTTCCAGGCTGGTCACCATCTCATCGCGGGCTTGTGCGCTCATAATCCCTTGTTGGGCCAGCGCGACTGTACGGCTGGTGTCGGCTTCCTGGTGCATCTCATTCGCCTGGGCCTGCGCCAGCGCTGCCCTCGCTGAATTCACTTGCGCCTCAGAGTTCACCGTGGCGCTCGTGGTTTCGCCGGCGGTCTGGCGCTCGGTGACCACTGTCTCTGACAGGCGCGAGCCCTGGCTGGCGGCAGTTGCCTCGGCTGCCTTCCGCGCAGCCTGCAGGTCGTCGCTCTCAATCACGGCGATAAGCTGGCCCGCCTTCACGTCCTCGCCTTCGTCGACCAGCAGGCTCTGAATCCGCCCAGGAATCTTGGCGCTGACCATCACTTCATTCGCATCCACCGTGCCAATCAGCTGCAGATCGCCTGAAGGCCGTACTGTAACGAAATACCAGATAAGCGATCCGACGGTAAGTAATCCCAGGATCATAAAGACCCTGTTACGTGCGTTCATTCGTCCTCCCATGCAGGAAACGGTCCTGAGCAATTTCGGGCATCGGTGTGTCGGCCAAAATCTCTTCGGCCAACCGCGCACCGCGCTCGCGGTCCAAAAAGAGAGCCTGGCCAAGAAACCTGACCAGCGCACAACGGCGCTCCGCAAGAACCTCTGGAGCGAAGGGATCAAAGGGCACTAGCGATCCCCAAATAGGTGCGGCGAGAAAGTAAAAGACGTTTGCGCCGAGCGCGGCCAGTGGAAACTGAAACCAGTCGGCTACGATCAGCTCGCCGGAAGCAATTCCCTCGCGCACCAGGGCCTGAAACATCGTATGTATCGGAGCGAAGACACGTTGGATCAGCAATGAGGTCGCGCCGCTCTCACCCTTGTGAACCCGGATCATCTCCTGTTGCATCATGCTCTGGAACTCGCGCTGGCTGAGGATGCGATCGAAATGGCTCAGAGCGAAGCGCACGATGCGCTCCCCGGCAGTGGCCGGGCGAAGAAATACCGCCATCGAGCTGTCCCGTACCCGCCCGGCAATCATCTCCAGTGTCGCGTTGTAGAGGTTTTCCTTGCTTTCAAAGTAATAGTAGAGCAGCGCCTTGTTTACGCCCGCTGCAACAGCGATCCGGTCGGTTCGCGCTCCGGCAAGGCCCTCTGAGCTGAACTCAAGCAATGCAGCATCGAGGATTCTCTGTCGGGAGAGATCCGAGCGATCGGCCTGGGTTCGGGATGGATTGGTCGTAGGCAAGGTAATTAACTAACTGGTTAGTAAACTACGCCCGAACTGGTATTTGCGCAAGCCCTCCCGTCAAGAAATCCTGTGCATCTCCCGTAACTAACTTATTCTTATTGGGTTAGATTGGAGCAGACGGTGGTTGCCGCTGAGAGAGTGTAGTCAAGCCCAATGAGTGCGCACCAGAATAGCCGCCAAACGCGCTCGCATGGCTTCCGCACGCAATTTCTCAGCCAGCGCTGCGTCCAGGGGCGCTTCTGCCTGACACGCGTAATCGACCATCTCAAGCAAAACGCCTGCGTTGCGGAACGCTGCGTTGCGGCCTTGCCCCGGCCGGTACCGCGCGGCCACCAACTCCCAGGTACGCCGGTTGCGCCGGTCGAGGGCTACCCGCACCGTTGTCAGATATACTGCGACGGAAACCACCAGCGCGAATTGGAGGATCAAAAGAGTGATGGGAAGGCCTCTCGCAACGGAGTCAGGTCCAGGCAATTGGTCGGCTTGCACTCCGGAGAGATTAAGGCTGCATCAAAGCAGGGTAAATGGCACTTAAGAGCCATTTGGGACAGCCATCAAGGCCGTCGCGCACCTACGATCCCTAAGAAAGCCGCTGCAGATCCAACTTGCAGTCGGGCTGAGTCGCCCCGTCGCTCGTGCTTCCTTTTTCTTTCGCCCAATCACTGTTCCGCCGCAATATCAAAAAGGAGATCAATTTATGAATCTGCGTATGAGCCTCACCGCAGTGCTGAGCCTTGCCGCTGCCTGCCTGCTTTCCTCCTGTACTCCTATAACGACCACTACCACGGTAACAACCTCCACTGCGGACGATGTGAGCGCGATCAACGCGAACGTGCAGCACTTTTATGCCGCCGCCAACACCAAAGACCTGAACGGAATAATGGCCTACTACGCTCCCGACGAAAATGTGGTGCTGTTCGATTCAGTACCGCCGCGGCAGTATGTGGGCGCGACCGCGATTCGCAAGGATTGGGAGGCGTTCCAAGCCACGTACCCAACCACGATGCACTTCGATCTTGTGGATTGGAAGGTCGAAGCGAGTGGCGACCTGGCCTATGGGCATGGATTCGTTCGTGTGACCGGACCGGCCAAGGACGGCACCCAGCAAGACATGACGGTGCGGGTCACCGATGTTTACAAGAGGATCAATGGAAAGTGGCTAACTATCCACGAGCATGTATCGTGGCCGGTTGACCCGGTCACCAGCAAAGTCGACTTCAATTCGAAGCCCTAAAGAAGCGACTCAAGCAACACCCGCTCCAGAACCACCGCTCCAGGATGAATCCAAAGGGTGCGCTCAAATGCCAGCGGCGCGATCGGAGGAACCCTGGACCGCGCCGTTTCTCAACTCATGGAGGATGCGAAGAAATCTTGCTACGAGTGCGCCCCGTGCTCCTTCAGGTACCTTGCCCACTTGGTGTCGTCCATTTTGTTCGCGTAGTCGAGGGGCCGCTGCGTGCTCTGGTCTTGCGCGTTCACATCCGCGCCATGTTCGACCAGGATCGGAATGAGCGCCCCAAACTGGGCTTGCAGCGCGACATCGAGGATCGTATCCTTGTAGGCATCCGGAATGTTCACATTCGCGCCATGGCTTAGCAGCGTAAGAACGTCATCCTTCTGATCGCGGACCACGGCCCAGAACAGCGGCGTAGCCCCGCTGGCAGCTCGCGCATTGACATCGGCGCCCTTTTCCAGGAGAAGATCGACAATCGCCTTGTGGTTGCTTGCAAACAGGGCCAGATCGAGCGGCGTGTATCCGTTTTGCATGTCAGCGGCGTTGACGCCGTGACTCTGTAACAGCCAGACCGGATCCTGATGGGTATTGCCTCCCTGCCATAGGGCGCCGCCCAGTTCGCCGGGCATAAAGGCCCCGTAGTTGTTCTTGGCTTTCACGTCGGCGCCAGCGTCGATAAGCGCCTTGACGGCTGGCAAATTGCCGTGGAAAGCAGCCCAGTGCAGCGGCGTGTTGCCTAACTTGTCTTTTGCATTCAGTTGGGTGGGATCGGCAGCGAGAATCGCTTGAATCTTCTTGACGTCGCCCTTTACGGCCGCGTCATGAATGGGGGCTGCAAAAGTCAACGAGGTGGAGGCGAGCCCGACAAGCAATAGCGCGGCAAGTCGAACAGTGCGGAAAGTTGATAACGAGACCAGCAGTGAAGACGTTTTCATTGTTTTCTCCAAACAAGAATTCTAATCCTCTCCGGGAAACTTTTGCCAGTCCCTGCGAAACAAGCCCTCCCCTCGGCGGTTATCTCCAGCCGCATCGCCGGCTCAACCCCGGTTGAGGTAGCCTTTCGAGAGGCCTTAAGGAATCAAGGAAGCGCGGCCAGTTCCCGTCGAGCCTGCTGGTAGAGAGGCACATCGGGATCCGCGTCTTTCCATCGGCCCAGAAAAATCTCATATTCCTCGCGTGCGCCTTTCAGGTCTTTTTGCCGGGCTAGCACGCGGGCCAGCCCTACCTGGGAGAGCGCGCAGTGCTCCCAAAGCGGATCGATCCCCGTGTTGGCAAGGATCAGGCGATAATCCTGCGCCGCCTTATCCAACATGCCGGCCTCTGCTTCGGCCGTGGCCAGTTGATAGGGCAGGCCGTAGTCGCGAAGGATGTACTTCCGTGAGGGCTCGAGTTCGGCCACCGCTTCGGCAGGCTTGCGTGCCTGCAAGTCGAGAATGGCCCGTAGTTCCGGCAGGTCGAAGTAAACATGAAGGGTGTTGTGGGTACTTTGGGAGGCAAGCTCTGCAATCTCCTTTTGCGCTCTTGCGGGTTCTCCCAGCCGCGCCCAGAAATATGCAGCGGTTCCGGGGTCCCCGGCCTCGGAGGTCATCTGTTTCAGATACGTCCGGGCCCGTTCTGGCAGATCGCTTTCTACGAGGATTCCGGCCATCCACATCGAGGCGATATCGCCAAAGTCGGAGTCTCCGTTACGGATGGCCTCTCGGCGTGCCCGCGCAAAGTAATTCTCTGCTTCGTGAAGCTTGCCCAGAGAAGCGCTGGCAAAGCCAAGTTCGGCCAGGGTCTGTGCAACCTGCTGGTGTGCAAGTCCCCATTCGCTCTCCCTCTTCATCGATGCCGCGTCGTTTTCAACAAATGCAATTTGAAAAAGCGAGCTGTGAATGCTGGGGCTGTCTTTTCCCAGTGCGGCGGCAGAAGCCGCAATGCGCTTCGCGTCTGCAAAGCGGTTGGCGCGGCGATAAACTCGGCAGAGGGTGTCGAGACCGTCGCCCGACCGCGGATCGAGCTTATAGGCTTCCTCACCTGCCTCGATTGCCTGCGGGTATTCGCCCAGAGCCGAATACATGCGGGAGAGCCCATACCAGTTCTCCGCATTATCGGGGTAAGTGCGATTGTAGAGCTGCATGCTTGCAATTGCTGCTTCAAGATCCCAGAGCCCATAGACGTTGTAGGCAATCTCGATGTCGAATCGCTCGCGTTCGGTGGTGTGCGCGCGCAGGTCGTACGCCTGCTCGATAAACGACGTGGACTGAACAAAATCCAAACGCTTGTAGTAGTCGTAACTGAGCGCTCTCCGGGCGGAGGCAAAAGTCGGATCCAGCGCGATGGCCCGCTCGAAGAGAATCTGCGCGCCCTTGCCGTCGCCGCTGTCCAGGGCTTCAAGACCCTGGGTATAGGCGCGCAAAGCCTGCAGCGAGGAGGTGGTTGCCAATACCAGCGGCACCTGGAACTGGGCAATCTGGCGATTCGATTCGCCCAGGTCGCCGCGCAGTTTGCGCGACAGCGTGTCCATTGCCCCCAGAACTTCGCTCTCGTTGCTCACCCGAATCTTGCCGGCAGCAATCGATTGGCCGGTAGCACAACTGGTTGCTTCAACTGACAGCAGAAACTCAGATCCCACGCGTACCAGGCTCCCCGACAGCAGCACCTGATAGTTCTCCCGCTCGCACACCTCTCGCGCCACGTCCGCGCTCAGCGCGGTTCCGTCCGGCTTTTTCATCGACTCCAGCGCCTCGCCCACCATCGAGTGGCTCATGACTTCGATGAAGGGAGATTGCTCGAGATCGATGCGCAGGCCCGTCTCAAGCAAGTCGTCGAAGATAGACTCGCCTGTGTGATTCTCGAACTGGGCGAGCAGAACCTTGCGCAGCACCGGGCGCGGACGATGCATCCACGCGTAAACTCCCCACGACGCGGCCAGCAGCAGAACCACACTCGCTGCAATCCGGACGCGGGGGCTGGCAAGAATCGAATGAGCCGGCAAAGCCTTCAGAGCAGGCAACTCGGTCGATGATTTTTCAACGACAACGGTCGTCTTCGAACGGATGGCCTGCAGGATCAACTCGGTATCGGCCGCCTGCGACGGCAGAGCGGGTGTAAACTCCGAGTCTCGAGAGACGGACTCAGCGAAAACCGACTCCACCGGAGCCACAAATTGATAGCCACGGCCGGGGATGGTAATAATCAGCGACTCCTTCACCCCGGCTTCAGCAACGGCTTTGCGCAACAGCGACATCTGCTGGGCAAGGTTGCTCTCTTCCACGAACGCGTCGGGCCAGAGGGCTGAGAGAAGCTCATCCTTGGGCAGAATCCGCCCCGGATTGGAAACGAAGTAAAGAAGCAGGTCAAAGGTCTTGGGTGTCAGTGGAACGGAGAACTCGCCGGCCATCAGACTGCGCCGCGTCGAATCAAGGACGCAGCTGGCAAAGTGGTAGGTGGAGGGTCTTTTCAAAGACATGGTCAAGCTCGGTGGCAGCCGTTCCTATTTAGCGTGAATCGTTCTTGCGGCGTTTCGTCGGGACGCACTTGATCGCTTGCAGCATGAACAGCCGACACGGTTTGCGGCGAATCTGGTAGGCAAATTCTAGCAGGGACAGAGCATTCATCGCTTTGACGGGCTCATCAGAGAAGATTCGCCTCCATAACCGCACTCAACCACCGTCCGAACACCCCATCTTCCCGCAACCGGCGGAGGACGGACCGCGTAATCGCATGAGAACACATTCATGCAAAGAAGCTGATCTTGGCTGAACTGTCGGGGGGAAGATCGAACGACGGCGCCGCACCGGTTGAGGGTTCCGCGGAGGTGCTCTGAACCTCGGCGAAAGTTTCCTCCTCAAAAAACTCGCCGCTCCGAGCCTCACTCCCCGATTCCTGACTCTCCGGTTGAGAATCGCTGTCTTTTCGCGAAGAAGAGTAAGTCTCGTCCTGGGTACGAGCCGAGCGTTCGACCCTGGCCATGGGAACAGGCTCGAACTCGGGTTCGGCACTGCGACCGAGTGGCAACATGGCGAGAGGTCCAATTGGCGTGATTTCCATGGCGCCTCCGGTATCTGGGGCTCTTCATGGGGCATTATCGGCGGCCATGCGGAAAACTTTAGCCCTGCCTGAAATTCAGACAGGTCCGGTCCTTATAAAAGGCACACCTTGCCCTGAGATGGCCCCTCGCAAGGCTTGCTACACTGGGGCCATGATGGATGAAGTGCAGTTTCGCAAGCTTGCGGAGGCAGCGCTCGACGCTCTGCTGAAGCACCTGATTGCGCGAGAAGAAGAGAACGAGGCAGGCTTTGAAGTCGAAGCCCAAAACGGGGTGCTGAATGTAGGCTTTGAAGACCCGCCGGGCAAGTTTGTCATTACTCCCAACGCGCCAGTCCAGCAGATTTGGATTTCGGCGTTATCCACCAGCTTCAAACTGAATTGGGATGCGAAGGCGCAGGATTTTGTGCTCCCGCGAACCGGCGAAAAACTCGTCCCCCTCGTTGACCGGCTCATCGGAGAATACCGCTAGCAGAGCGCTCCAGGACGGTTCCTTTTTGAGTTTCGCCTTGACGACCGATCGCCCACACCCGGCTCACTCGATGCGGCCCCATAGCCTTCGACTGACTTGCCTTCGTGATAACTCGGTGATTTGCACTGTGGCTCGCTTTAAAGTAGATTGTCGAGGCATAATCAACTGTAGGGAGCGCACGGTATGACAATCATTTTGCCATTGGAGCCGCAAACGGAGGCCAAACTCGTCGCCTTGGCGCAGGAAAAAGGCGTGACAGCTGACGAGTGGGTGCGCGAGGCTGTCCACAAGATCATTGCCGAAGCGACAGAAGCGCCAGCCCCCGATTTGCCCGTCTGGCATCTCGGAGGCGCAGGAGCGCTTCATCGGCGGGAAATCTACGACGATGCCCTTTAAACCCGGGCTGATTGATGCGAATGTTTTGGTCTATGCGTTGGACGCAGACGCTCCACAACATGCCGCTTCGCGGGCTTTGCTTGAATCTGCGCGCGCCGCATCCACCACCGCTTATCTGACCTTGCAGACGCATTGCGAATTCTATTCCATCGTGACCAATGCGCGGCGCGTTTCGAAGCCCCGCTCTCCCGCCGACGCCTTGAGCGCGATTTCAGGGCTGCTTTCTTTTGTTCATGTGCTGCCTATCCCGGCCGCCACCGGGGACGGGCTACTGGATCTCCTTCGTCGTCGCCCCATGACCGGCGGCGACATCTTCGATTTGCATCTTGTGGCGACGATGAGAGCCAATAGCATCATGACGATTTACACGTTCAACAGGGATGACTTCGAGGTCTTTTCTGAGCTTGAGGTTTTAACGCCCTAGCTTTTCGCGTGCTGGTTCCAGAGCGATATCCTTGCAGGGAGAAGCTTGCATTGCTGCAAAAAGATCGGCTCCCGAAGGGCCCGGCTTTCCGTTCGACTCTGCGGCCCCCTTCCCAAATGGAAGCGGAGAAGAATTCAGCGCCTGAAAGAGGGCATCCTCGACTGTCGGAAATGCGCCAAGCTTCACCCGTTCGAGAATGAGGGCTTCAAGTTCCGGTTTTTGGATCTCGATAGTCAAAGCAGACGCCCCTTGGACTTACTTTTTCGCACATTTTGCGATCTGGGACATTGACGCAATTTCTTCTTCTCGGCCGCAACGGCGGTGCCCTCTCTAGTTCTTCTTGAATATGTAGGTGCAGGGCCGTCCTTCGATCCGTGTTCCCTTCCCGTCCGCTTCCTTGAAATCTGCCTTGATCCGGTAAGTGAATTCCGTACCTTTGGGCGTGTCATTGCCCGGAACGTACAACTTATCTCCAGTCCAGACGGTAGCTATCAGTTGGGCTGAACCATCTTCCGCAATGGGACCTTCGATGCGAATAGACGCTGGAAGGTGCTCGGTGCCATAGAGCCCATGCAGTTTTCCGTCTTTCACCTCGCTGGTGAACTCCCAGCTGAAGCCTCGCGCGTCTTTGAAAGGCTCGCAGGTAAGAATCGTGTCCCATTTGCCGTCGAAACGGCTTGTCGCGTTAGAGACGGCGGGGAAAAACACCAACGCAAACACGGCAACTCGGCTCGGAAATGAGCGCATGGTGACCTCTCGGGGCCAATCTTAACGTCTCAAACCCGGCGCAGGGAATGAAAAACTCGCGCGCTAAACGCGAAGAAAAAGAAGGGCCCGGCATGCACGCCGGACCCCGATGTGGAAGCCTGATGCTATTGCAGGGAGTAGATGGACTTGAGCACCTTGTCTGCGACGACCTTCGGAAGCGGAGCGTAGGAGAGAGCCGAAACCTCGCTTTCGCCGTTGTTCACGATCCAGCTGAGCATGTCCTTGATCACCTTGCCCTTCGCAGGGTCGGCCGACTTGGTCGCGATCAGCAGCCAGGTAAAGCTGGATATCGGATAGGCATCTTTGCCGGGCGCGTTCGTGATCGAAACACGATAATCGGCAGGCATTTGCTTCACGCTCGCCGCGGCAGCGGTCACTCCCTCGATTGAGGCACGCGTCCACACCCCGGCCGCATTTTTCACTTCGCCGAACGTGATGTGGTTCTGCAGCGCGAAGATCAGTTCCACATAGCCGATCGCGCCGGGAAGCTGACGAACAAGTCCGGCAACACCCTCGTTCCCCTTGCCGCCCACGCCGCAAGGCCAGCTGGGCGACGAGCCCTTGCCCGGGCCATTCGCCCAGTCAGGATTCACCTTGCTCAGGTAGTCGGTAAAGATATAGGTGGTGCCGCTGCCGTCGGATCGATGAACCACAATGATCTTCTGGTCGGGCAGGTTCACGCCCGGGTTGTCCTTGACGATGCGAGGGTCATTCCACTGCGTAATCTTGCCAAGGTAGATGTCCGAGAGGACTTCGCCACTGAACTTCACATCCTGTACGCCCGGCACGTTGAAGACGGGCACGACCGCGCCAATAACGGTGGGAATGTGGATAAGTTTCACCTTCGAAGCTGCCAGTTGATCGTCCGTCATCGGCAGGTCGGAAGCGCCAAAATCGACCAGGCCGGCCGTCATCTGCTTGATGCCGCCACCCGAACCGATCGACTGGTAGTTGATTGCAACGCCGGGGTGCGCGCCCTGATATTCGCTAAACCATTTCGAATAAATTGGATACGGAAATGTAGCGCCTGCCCCGGTTAGCTTCTGCGCCTGCGCCGCGGTCATGGCCAAAATCATAAGTGCTGCAACTGCAACGATCTTTTTCACACACGTCTCCCTTGCATTGGAACTGCCGCTAACGATTGTCTACCGCGAATGTTACGGGCATTTGAATGAACGGTGGATTTGAGGGATGGATTCGTGTGTTTTTTGGGCAAAATCGACCGCGCTGGACAAGATCAATGGTCGTCGACGAACAGGCACATCAGGCCGCAGCATTGGCCGGCTTGGCGAGAGGAAGCGTGAAGTGGAACTGCGCGCCCGAGCCCAGTTCGCTCTCCGCCCAGATCCGTCCGCCATGCGCCTGCACGATGTGTTTCACAATGGCCAGGCCCAGGCCGGTGCCTCCGGACTCGCGGGAGCGCGCTTTGTCAACCCGATAAAAGCGCTCAAAAATCCGGTACAGGTGCTCAGAGGCAATGCCGGGGCCAAAATCCTCCACAGTGAACTCGACCTCGTTCTGGTGCAGCCGCGCGCCCACGCGGATTCGTTTCCCCGACTTGGCATACTTGAGCGAGTTCTCGATCAGGTTGCCAAAAACCTGGTTCATCGCATCGGGGTCGGCCATCACCAGTGCGTCGGGCGCGCCAGACGACTCCAGCTCAACTCCGGAATCAACGACGATCCCGCCCAGCGATTCGATCGCGTCCTGCACCAGCGCATTGGCCCTGATCGGCTGGCGTGCGATCTTGTAGTCCGGGCTTTCCACGCTGGCCAGAGCCAGCAGATCCTCGGTCAGCCGGTTCATGCGCGTTGCATTCTTCAGAATCACGCCCAGGAACTCGCGCGTGGTCGCCGGACGCGGGTCAGGATCTTCGAGCAGCGTCTCCACATAGCCCTGGATCGAGGTGAGCGGTGTTCGCAGTTCGTGGCTCACGTTGGCAATAAAGTCCCGGCGCGAGCGCTCGGCCGCCTCAACGCCGGTCACATCGTGCAACACCACAAGCGCCCCGCCGGATGGCAGCGGAGCCGCATTGATCTCAAAAACGCGCCCGGGAACCAGCGAACTCGCGCGGCCAAAGCGAACTTCGCGCCGCTCCTGTGCAGAGCGCACGCAAGCCAGCACGTCGGGATCGCGAACGGAGTGGACCAGCGGACGGCCCGGCACGATCTGCGATGCGGCAAACTGCTGCATCACCGCGTTCGACCAGCGAACCAGGCCCTCAGGCGTAACGGCCACCACGGCCTCCTGCATGGAGTCCAGCATCGTGGCCAACTCCTGGCGTCGGCTTTCAATCTCCGCAAAATTCCGTCCCAGCCGCAGAGCGGTCTGGTTCAGCGCGGCTTCCATAGTGGCAAGTTCATCGTCCCCGCTGGCGGCAAGGCGCGCGTCCAGGTCGCCCTCAGCGATTTCTCGCGCGAAAGACACGACCTTCCCCAGGCGGTCGGTGACGCGTCCGGCAACCCACGCGGCCAGCGGCAGCGCCACGGCCAGCGCAATCAGGCCTGACCAGAGAGCCTCGAGACCGAGCCGATGCAGCGTCTCCGTCGCCGAGTTCTCCACAAACCGGCGGAAAACAAACTCCATGACCGCCGTCTGAAAGACCAGCAGAAGGACAAACAGCCCGAGCAGCTTGCTGAAGACTCTGGGGGTCAATGTGCGGTGCTCCCAATCACATGGGTCAGTCGGACGCCGGGGGTATATCCGGCTCAACCGATGTTCGGTTATTCGGCTTTGGGAATCTCAAACCGGTAGCCTGCGCCGCGCACGGTCTTCAGATAGCGGGGATTCTCCGGATCGACCTCAATCTTCTCACGGATGCGGCGCACATAAACATCCACCGATCGCGGCGTCACGAAGCGTGCGTCGCCCCATACCGCGTCCAGCAGATGATCGCGGCTGAAGACCCGGCCGGGATGGCGGGCCAGATAGTCAAGAAGACGGAACTCCGTTGCCGTCGTGGTGGTCAGCTCGCCGCGCACCCTCAACTGCATTGCGTTCGCGTCGATAATGACCTCTTCAAAGCTGATGACCGACGGCGAAGTAGGGCGCTCAAACCGGCGCAGGACCGCTTTAACGCGGGCAACAAGTTCGCGCGTAGCAAAGGGCTTGGTGATGTAATCGTCCGCGCCAAGCTCGAGCCCCAGAACGCGGTCGTTCTCGCCGGCGCGCGCCGTCAGAAAGATGATCGGGATCGTTGAGAGCACGGGGTTGGCCCGCAGCCTGCGGCAAACATCAAGCCCATCGCCCCCCGGAACCATGATGTCCAGCAGAAAAAGCGCGGGCGGCTGGCGCTCGGCGTCGGCAATCACGTTGGTGGGGGTGGCATAGAGCCGGGTGGAAAATCCTGCGGCCTCGAGATGATGCTGCACGAGGCGGGAGATATCAGTGTCGTCTTCCAGAACAAATACGGTTTGGCTCAAACGGTCTGTCCTCGCCCGGCGACCGTGTGGGTACGCATCTGCAGGCCGTCCGGAACTATGAACAGAGTAATGCAACCAGGCAAACAGATTGCAAACGTTGTGTGAATTTGGCCCCCCCGAGGGCGCCTTCTCCGATCCCGAACCCGCCGAAGTTTCCCTCGATTCAAAAAAGCAAAGCCCCCGAGACACCCAAACAGAGAAATGGGGAGCTGCCGTAGTATTGGCAACTCCCCGTTTTGCTTGTTGGCCCGGGCAAGAGATTGAGCTCGGGGCTTACTCGCCCTGAACTGTCTCCAGCTCCGCAATGTAGTCAACCACCGCCTCGCTCCAGCCGTCGATGTGGTTCCACGCGCCGTAACCAACACCGTTCTGGGCAGAGGCCACGTTGATCGCGTAGCCTTTGCCGCGCGGCGACGGGACCCGGTCGTGCGACTGCTCGTCGGTGATCACCACAATGCGCTCGTACCCATCGCGCATCTCGGCCTCCACCTGCCCAAGCGAAGCGCCCAGGTTGGTTCCCCCGTGCGGCTGGCTCTTATCGAGCGCGTCGCGCAGGGCCATCCCCCGGCGATTCGGCACACGCACTGCCTTGTCGGAGAAAGTGAAAACGGTCACCGACTCCGCAATCTCGCGCAGCAGGATCGCCAGTCCATACGCAGCATCGGTGCGGCGCATCTCCGAGCGGTACGAGATGGGCGACTCCATCGATCCGGAGATGTCCACCAGCAGCACCGTCCGTCCGCGCAGAACCGGGCCAGAACCCGCCTGCTGTCACCCTCACGCCGCTCCAGAGCACGGAACATCGCCTTCTCCAGTGCCTCCTCCCACTGCGGAGCGTTGCGCGCGGCAGCCAGAAAACGAAACGGCAGTACCCGGTCCGTCTTCACGGCAGCAATCGCGTCGAGCACCAGCTTCTCCGGCACCTGCGCTTCCCTCATGTTGCGCAGGTTGCGCAGAAGAGCCAGCGCCCCCAGCTTGCGCTCCGCCAGCAGGCGCTCCCACACCTCGCGCTTGGCTTCAGCCTTGGTCTCCGCGCTCTCGCCGCGTCCCGCCTCAGAGAGCGCAACCTCCCAGGTATCGGGCGTGGCCAGCTCGTTGTCCACAAGACGACGCCACAGCGCAGCCTGCGCCTCGTCCACCGGGCGCGCGTGGGAGAGGAACAGTACGTCGCGCAGCCGAACAGCTCCGGCGCGGTCGTACTTGGCCAGCGCGTACTCGTCGAACTTGGTGAACGCGGCAGCCAGTCCCTTCTTCACCTGCGCGGAGAGCGGCTGACGCCCGCCGGCCCAGTAAATGGCGACGAACTCCGACAGCTCGTCGGCACGCTGGATCACGCGGGTCAGCGTCTCCGCCACCAGCGCGCGATGCGTCGCATGACGAGCCATCTCGCGCACCAGCAACAGCGGCGCATGGCGCAGCTTCATCTTCTCGCGAGCCTCCACGGCCAGCGCGGCAACCTTCTCTGCCTCCACCTGGGGTACAAGCTCGCCGATACGTCCGGCAATCTGGACTCCGTCCTCGTAGAACTCGTTCTCCCACAGCATGCAGGAGAGAACCGAGCGGCGCAGAGCCTGCTCCGCGGTGATGCGCTTGGCCGGCGCTCCCTCGTGGGTGCGTGGCCGGGTGAATCGCTTAGGAGTGAACTTATTCAGGCGCATGGTGCGCCTCCTTTCAAAAACAATCAAGAGTAAATCCCTGCCGGGGAATAGGCGGGCGCGGCCCTGTGAGGAGCTACATCCGGCCGAAGCCAGATGGCAGGGGTCGAACCTGCACTTCCGCTTGCGCGGCGCTCTGCCATTGAAGTATCCGTGCCCTGCGCCACCGGCAGGAATTATTGGTTAGCCGCGTTTGATCTCAGTGGGCGAGCGCAACTTCCCTCTCGCCCTCTTCTTCTGCGTCGGCCTTCTTAGCCGGCATGCCGTCCGCCGGGACACAAAACCCGCGCGTCTTCGCCGAAATGCGCACCGGCTGGATTTCGATTGCCAGCTTCTCCATCTGCTCCCAGTCCGGCCGCAACTTGTCGCTGAACTCGCTGCACTCCATCACTGTGAACGGAACCACCAGGTTCGGGCTGGCGTTCGTGCAGATCACGAGCAGGTCCGAATCGCGATACCCGGTCATGAACTGCCCCCAGTTGCAGTTTCTACACAGGTGCGCATTACCCACCGGTGTGCCATTCTTGATGTTCAACTTGCCCATAACAATTCGCTTCTAATCGGAGTTATCCGAGGGTTGATTGGCCGGGGAACAAACGGTTGCGGACTGTTCTCGGCGTCTTGAGCCACTCGACCATCCGGGATCGGTCCCGGAGCAGGATTCGAACCTGCGTTGCCGGTTCGGCAAACGAAGTAACCGCAACCTACACCACCGGCCAGGGTGGTTGTGAAGCGCAGTGACAAATAACCTGCGCCTTCATTAATAGCCGGGGAACAAGCGGCGACAGTAGCTTTCTCGAAGACCCTACTAATTGAATCCTCGAGAATGCGAATGTCCGCCGTTAGACGACGCGTGCCAGTCGCACGCGGCGGGATTTGAACCCGCATCTTTCGCTCCCGAGGTAACTGTTGCCTACACCACCGGCAAATTGAGTTAGCGCAAACCTTCAGGTCTGCGATGGATGAATGACCGGGGAACAAGCGGCTCCGGACTTTTGCGGCGCTCTACCACTGAGCTACCGGAACTTTCGTTCCGTGCGGGAATCGAACCCGCGCCCCCGGCTTAAGAGGCGAAGTAACCGAAACCTACACCACCGGCCAAGGTGGAATTGCGTCCGGTGAGCCCTTGCAGAAGCGCACCGATGAATCAATGCCGGGGAACATGCGAAGAGAGTCAGACTCGGTGCCTCCACTCCACGGCGTACTGTGAATCGGGGCTACGCCCCAACTCCGTGGTGCAAGTACATCCGGCAGGATTTGCGATCCTGCGCGTCCTTCTTTGGCGAAGTATCTCCCTTCTTTCACCACCGGCGAAACTTAGTTAACTCAGAGGCCAGGTTAGAAACACAATCCCCCTCATTGCCACGAGCTATAACTCGAAGCGACAGGACTGCGACAAAGGCTCGTTACTCAGCCAAACTCAGCCCGAGAGAACAAACGAAGACAGTCGAACGTTTTCAAGGCGATGAAGCTGACTTCTTCACCACTCGGGGAATTCTCATTGTTCAGGGTTTGCTGCGCAGGAGGAGGAAACCAGCGAGGCTACTGGTCGGCACTTTGCCCAATAGACCACGCCCGGAGACCGATGACGCCGAAACCTGGCGTCTCCAGTCTGCACAACGAATTGGGTGATTCGTATTTCATCGGGCGTTCTCCCACGCAGGTATTACTTTGCCATAAGTTGCCCGGAAAATGCAAGCGATTCCTCTGACTTTTTTGAAATGGTTTTTCGTTAAGTTATGCGAACTTAGTCGCAGCAATTTCCTTTGCGCCGGGTTGCGCACGCACTTCAGTCTTAAGTTACCCTGAAGGTGCGAGCCCCGGGGCCGATTGTTCGCCGCGCCCCGATGCAACAGTATCGAAAGGAGACCGGCGTGACTTGGTTGATTATTGTTCTTGGCGTGGTCGTGGGGATGGTTTCGGGCGTTGTCGGGATTGGCGGCGGAATCCTCTTTGTGCCCGCGCTGGTATGGCTCGTCGGCATGGATCAGCACAAAGCCCAGGGCACCTCGCTGGGTGCGCTTCTGGCGCCCGTCGGCATCCTCGCCTTCTGGGAGTACTACCGAAAAGGCAACGCCGACATTCGCGTAGCCGCGTTGCTTGCGCTGGGCTTCCTTTTGGGCGCGTACCTTGGCGCCGTCGGCGCGCAGCACGTCCCCGAACTCTGGCTCCGCCGCGTCTTTGCCGCGACCATGATCGCCGTCGGCAGTGGCCTGCTGTTCACCAAGTGAGTGTCAGCCGCCGCCCGGATTCTCTCTAGCCGCGTGCAATATGCATTTTCGGAAATGGTGCAGATCGAATCCGTGGCCGCTGAGTGGATTTTTCCTCAAGAAAAATCCACGTCCACAGCTCTCAAGAGTTCACAGTATTTTCGAAAATGCCGTAAACCGAAGCCGCACATAGTCGGCCGTCCAGGCGCCACTCTCGTCGCGAAGAGCCGGCGCAAGAAGAGCCACAGTCTCACCAACAACCGTGTCCCGCAGATCAGTTGGCAGCCCCTCGATCACGCCCCGCCGAAACGTGCGCAGCCAGCCTTCCATGCCCGACTCCGGTAGCGGCGTAGGCCGCGGAATCAGCGCGATACGCTCTACCATGAATCCGTGCCGCCCCAGCCGCGCACCGTACGCCTCCGGAGTTGCGTAGTAATTCACACCCTCTTCGGCATCGGCATGGCCATGGCGCGCAAGCACCGCCATCAGCCCAACGCGAATCGCTGCAATGTTTCCGTGCCCGCCCATCTCCGCCACGAATCGCCCGCCCGGTTTGAGCACTCGGCGAACCTCGGCCATCATCGCATCCTGGCCGCGCACCCAGTGCAGCGCTGCATTCGAAAAAACCGCGTCGAAGCATCCATCCACAAACGGCAGGCTCTCCGCCAATGCGTGGTGTGCCTCCATGCCGCGCGCCTTGGCCGCCTCCACCATCTGCGCATCGGCATCGACCCCTGTGACGACTGCACCCGACTCCGCCAGGCGCTCAGTGAGTTGTCCGTCGCCGCAGCCGAGGTCGAGGATTCGTTCACCTGCCTGCGGCGCGAGCCACTCCATGACTCCACCGGCGAGGCCGTGCACGAAGCCCGCATTCTGCGCGTAGGCGTTGGGATCCCAGGTCTGAGCCATTCGTCACCTCCAGCCCAAGTGTGCCGGAGATTCATCTATAAATCCAGGTAATTTGATTACGTTTCTCTATAACATTTCTTTATAGGTGTAATCCACGCCAAATCGCGGCCTACAGCCCCTAAATCGACTGCACCGGAACCAGCGTGAGGTCGTCGACCAGTCCGACTTCCTTCTGCACGAAGGGCTCGCCGTACTTCACGCCTGCAAGCAGTCCGTAGTGGCGCGCCTCGGCGAAGGTGCGCTCGCGAATCTCCTCCTCCGGCAACAAAGAGCCCGCTGCCGGCAGCCTGATTCGCATACTGCGAGCGATAGGCCATCAGCGCCGCATGGCGCTGCTCGATGAACGGCGTGATGTCCACGACGAAGCTGGGGCGCACATCGGCATAGAGGCTGGCGTAGACAATCTTGAAAGGCCGGTGCGGCGCAGCATCGGTCTTCAGCGCTCGCGAGGCCGGAGAGGAAGCAGGCCTCATAGCCGAGCGCGGCAACGATGGCGTGGTCGGGATGGCGCGCCTGCCAATAGGGCAGGATGACCACACGCGGCCGCAGCCGCCGCAGCGCGCGCACGATCTTCTTGCGGTTTTCCAGGGTGTTTTCGATGGCGCCGTCGGGCAGGTCGAGTGCCTCTCGCCAGCCTACACCCAGAATCCGGGCCGCCTCTTGCGCCTCGCGTTCCCGGTCTTCCGCAGTGCCGCGCGTTCCAGCTTCGCCGCGCGTCAGGTCGAGAATCGCAGTGCGAAGCCCGCGCGAGGCCATGCGCAGCAGCGTTCCGCCGCAGGTCTGTTCCACGTCGTCGCGATGCGCGGCAATGGCCAGCACGTCACAGACGGCTTCGTCCTCAAGCGATGCGGATTCAGCCGATCCTGCAGAGTTCATTCAGATCAGTAAACGGTGTTGTTGGCGTCGGTCTGTCCGTCCATGTAGGCCACGTCATAAGCCGTGCCCGTAACCGTGACGTACTGGTTGTTGATTGCACTGCCGTCGGCGGTCGAGAAGATGTACACCTGTCCGCCTTCTGCCGTGTAGATCTTGTGCAGCCCGGTGACGGCGGCTATGCCCGTGGCGTCGCCGATATACGGCTCGATCAGGGTCACAGTATCCGTTGATGTGTTGAACATGGTCAGGCAGCCGTATGGCTGGCCGGTAGCCGCCCGCACTCCGAGGTTGCACTTGCTCATCGCAATCCAAAGCGTGTTGTCATCGGCTTCAAGAATCCGGCTCATGGCGCCCGGCTCCCCATCGCTGATCGAGACTGGGCTCCCCGCCGTGTAGCTGGAGAGATTCACAACGGTCAGGTTGCCCGTGAACAGCGTCTGGCCCTGAACCTGTTGTGGCTGCTGGCCAACAACGTACATCGTCGTTACGTCAACGAGCGCATTGCTGGCGCCGCCGGGAATTGGCAGGTTGTTATTGGCAAGCTGTGCCGTGGTGGGTAACGTTCCCGATTGCTCTCCGATAAGGAAGATCAGGGGACCGATCGGCAGCGAAGTGATGGAGGCCTTGCTGCCGCCGCACTCCGGACCGCAGTTGAGCACATACGCGGTGCCACCGTCAGAGGAAAAGACCGCCTTGATCGGCCGGTCAAAAACAAGCGGCGCGCCGTAGTAATTGCCCGTGGCATCTGTGTGATCAGGGCTTTGTGCCTGGAGGAGACACCAGTACGGGGCGTTAAATGGCTCACAGTCCACCGCGGCCTTCGGCCAATTCGTGGGCCCGCCCGAGAAGTTCAAAATCTGAGCGGCGCTGAGCTTGACGGGATAGTAGATGTAATTTGAGTTTTGAACGAATGCCAGCGCAATTGAGCCGCCAGGGTTCACGCTCACGCGATAGATGCCGGGTAGGCTCAACGGAACGGTGCCACCGTTCGTGTGGTCGAGAACCGTAAGCACATGCGCCTGCTGGCTGGCCGCAAACGTGTAGTTCTGGTTGCGCGTAACAAAGATGCTTGAAGAAAGTCCGTTGAGCCCGGCTTGGGTCGAAGCGGTGTTTTCCTTGGCGTAGTTAATGATCGAATAGCTGCCGTCGCCGGAGCCATAAACCGCGCCAAGCTGCTGCTCGGGCATGTTCTGGATCGTGATGGGCAGCGCGCCGGAAAATCCGCCGATTGAAAAGCTCGCCGGGAACCCCGTTGTAATCCGCTGCGGATATCGTAGAAGGCATCGACGAACTGAGAGTGCCTTTGGTAAACGCGCTGGGATTCTGAATCGCAATCATGACGCGGTTCGTGAGCTTGCTGGGGGGCAGGCTACGGCCTGCAAAATAGGATTCCGTACCGCAACCTGCGAGAGCTGCGGCAGCGGCAAGGGCCGCGGCAGCGCTTATCCAAAGACTTCTCTTATTCAAAATTCCCTACCTCAACAAAACGCGCGGCACAAGCCGCAACGATATCGGTGGCCACAGCTGCCAAATGAACGAGATGTCGACCGATTCAGGCGGAAGAGGTTGACTTCACAAGCCTCCGGCCGGTGAAATGCCCGGGGGATTGAACCGTCTTGAATCCATCGAATAACAATCGAAGTATAGCAAAGCGAGGTCTACCCTTGAACCCGCGACGCGCGGCCAATCGGGCCATCACCTGAAGTGCAGAACCGTCTCCTGCATCACTTGGTCGTGATGTGCTTGCCATAAGAGACGCCTTTCCGGTGAATGCGATAGCATGGCACTATAATGCCGAAGTTTTCAGACATCTTTGCCAGCCGTACTCTGCTCGCCGATGGCGCGATGGGGACTGTTCTCTACTCCCGCGGCATCACCATCAACCGTTGCTACGACGAGCTGAATCTGACCGACCCAAGGCTGATCCTCTCCATCCACGAAGAGTATCTGCAGGCGGGTGCGGAGATACTGGAGACCAACACCTTCGGAGCCAATCGATTCCGGTTGGCGCGGCACAGCCTGGCCGGAAAAGTGGCAGAGATCAACGCAGCCGGCGTTCAGTTGGCGCGCCAGGCTGCGGACCACCTGAAAGAAAAACAGGCCGGAGACGCATGGGTGGGCGGGTCGATTGGTCCTCTCGGAGTGCGACTCGAGCCGCTCGGCAAGACCGGGCTCGACGAGGCCCGCGAGGCATTTTCTGAACAGATTGCAGCTCTCGCGGCGGCCGGAGCCGACCTGCTGATCATTGAGACAATGCCGGCGCTTGTCGAGGCACACCAGGCCCTCATCGCCGCGCGGGAAACGGCGCCGGACCTGCCTGTGCTGGTCATGGTCACGGTCGACGACGATAGCAACTGCCTCGACGGCTCTTCGCCGGCGCAGGCTGCCGCGCTTCTCACTGAGTGGGGCGCGGACGCGATAGGCGTCAACTGCTCCACCGGTCCCGCAACCGTGCTCACTGCGATTGAGGCGATGCGCGGGGCCACCGACCTTCCACTTGCGGCCATGCCCAATGCCGGCATGCCGCGCGCGGTTGAGGGACGCAACATCTATCTCTGTTCGCCGGAGTATATGGCGAGCTTTGCGCGCAAGGCGATCCTCGCCGGTGTTCAAATCGTTGGCGGATGTTGCGGCACCACGCCGAATCACATTCGGGCCATGCGCTCGGCGATGCGTGCCATCGACGCCCAGGCGCGGGTCGAGGTGCACGAGGCCGCCCCCGCGTTGAGCACCGAGACGCCTCCTGCCTCGCTCGGGCAACGTTCGCAGATCGGGAGCCTCGTCGAGCGCGGTGAATTCGTAACCCTCGTCGAAATCGTCCCGCCCCGCGGCATTGATTGCAGCAAAGAAATTGAAGGCGCGCGCACTCTCACTCAATTGGGCGTCCACGCCATCAATGTGCCCGACTCCCCGCGCGCCTCGGCGCGCATGAGCGCGCAGAGCCTGTGCATCCAGATTCAGCAGCACACCGGCATCGAAACGGTCTTGCATTACACATGTCGAGATCGCAATATCCTCTCTATTCAGTCGGATCTGCTCGGCGCATCCTCCATCGGCCTGCGCAATATTCTCTGCCTCACCGGCGACCCGCCCAAGCTCGGCAACTATCCTGATGCGACCGCGGTCTTCGATGTGGACGCCATCGGCCTGGTGAACATCGTGCGGCGCCTTAACCACGGGCTCGACATCGGATCCAACTCGATTGGCGCCAGCACAAACTTCACAATTGCAGTTGCCGCAAACCCTGGCGTTCCGGATATCGAACACGAGCTGCGCCGCTTTGAGTACAAGGTAGAAGCCGGCGCGGAGTACTCGATCACCCAGCCGGTCTTTGACCTGCGGCTGCTCGAGGCATTTCTCAAGCGCATCGAAGGCCACAGGATCCCAGTGATCGCCGGCATTTGGCCGCTCACCAGCCTGCGCAACGCCGAGTTTATGAAGAACGATCTCCGCGTTTCCATGCCCGATGAGATCATGGCCCGCATGGCAAAGGCTGACACGCCCGACACCGCGCGCAGAGAGGGAATCAGGATCGCCCAGGAGATGCTTGAAGCTGTCAGGCCGCTGGTGCAGGGCGTCCAGGTGAGCGCGCCGTTTGGCCGCTATTCGGCCGCCGCCGAGGTGATGGAGAGCGTACTGCCCGCAGGAAAGTTGGAGTAGATGCCATGGCGTCGTTTGAAGAATCGCTGAAGAAACTCGAGACCATCGTCGACAAGCTGGAAAAGGGTGACCTTGCTCTCGAAGAGTCGCTCAAGCTCTTTGAAGAAGGCGTCGGCCTGTCGGCGGCATGCAAGCAGGAACTCGACGCCGCCGAGGGCAAGGTGCAGATGCTTGTCAAGCAGCGCGATGGCTCCGTCAAGGCTGAGCCTTTCCTGACGGAGAAGCCCTTCTAGTGCCTCTCACTTCGCCCACCGGGCATGCCGGGTGCCCCATCCTCGCGACGTCTTTGTTTTTGTCGCTAGGGTGGGAACCAATCTCGCTGTCGGGTGCCCCACCCTCGCGACGTTTTTATTTTTGTCCTTAGGGTGGGAGACAATCCAGAAGCCGCATGACCTCTCTTTGATCTCCCTATTGCGGATGCGCTGACGACCAGTGAGCATCGCGCAGTTGCCAATGCCCCTCGTGCAATTCCACAACCCCCGTAAAGTAGCCGCGCTCAACGACGTGTTTACCGTCCAGCTGCTCCTGATCTTCAAGAAATGAGACGGCCACAACGGCAAAGTTCGGGGTCAGCGGGTCGACGCGCAGATCGCTGCCCCATTCGAGCCGGATGCTCCGGATCGTCGCCGCAAATGCTTCAATTCCCTTGGGTACATCTGTGCTGCGCGGAAACGCCATCTGACCATCGTTGACCATAAAGAATGCCGGCGAATCCGCGAAGTGTTTGCGCCACGCAATTGGGCCGTCATGAGTCACGTCCTGCGCAATCGCAGCCATAAAGCTGCGTACCGCCCCATCGACGCGAGCGGTTTCGGCGGCGGCCATCGGCCGCGCAGCGTCTCCCGCCGCAGCCTGCCCTCTCGCCTGACCAAGCGATCCGGCAACGAGAAGCACTAGACAAAAGCAGTTGCGCATAAGAAGCTCCCTCCCATTTTGAAAAGAACCGGTGTTCATCAGCAGATCTCAGCAACTCAATCACGCAGCCGGCGTCTGCTGGGCGATGAATCGCGGGCTATTGCGATCCGGGTCGCGCACGTACATCTCGCCTGTGCGCCAGGTCTGGTCGACCAGAGTCACATCAACAGAAACCGTGCGACGGAACCGCTGAGCCTGGCGCACAGCCATCTTTACCGAAGGATGGATGGCCTAGGAATCTCCGCTCGCGAGTAGAGGCGTTTCGGATGGTTGCCTGCCTTCCGGTTTCTCTCGCCTATCCCGTGCGCGAAAGCGTCGTTCCAATTTCTGTTCGCGCAGATCAGGTTTCCCAACGCGGCGGTCTGGTTTGCTCCGGCGCCGGTCCTCCGGTTTGCTCATGGACGAAGGCAGCACTATCGGTCCGGATGCGTGCACAGGTTGTCGCCCCGCGGATTGCTTTTGTTCGGATGGGTTAGACGTCGCGTCTGGCGCAGCAACGGGGGTCTCGGACGCGGCCACATGCGCCTCCGCGCGTCTTGCGCGCACAATGTCCTTGACCGTGAATCCCATACCGCTGGTAAGCAGCTTCTGCAGGATCGGAGTGTTCGCGCGTTCTGCCTCCACAAAGTCCACACCCTCCACGGAAAGTGCGTACTCCGCACTGTCTGCCTTGGTGACGTAACCCTTCCTTTGCAGGTACCACAGCGTAAAGTCCAGGTAGTCGCGTGGGAAACCCATTTGCTCTTCGATCTCGGAGAGGCGAACTTCGGGAGACGTTGGATTTGTGCGCCGCTTGCGGTAAAGAACCGCCAGCACCCCCAGCCGCCGATTCAACTCGCCTTCCATCGCGTCCATGAAATCGATGGTCTCGGAAAGCGGCTCCTGCGGCTCCTGGGTCCGTGCACGAGCCAGATCATATTCTCTGCGGCGGTGCGGATCCGACAAAACGTCATAGGCGACCCTCAGGAGGCGAAATCGCTCCTCCCGGCCGGATACGGGGTTATCCGGGTGTAGCCGCGCCGCCAGGAATCGGTAGACACGGTGGATCGTCTCAGCATCGGCATTGGGGCTTATTTGGAGAAACTCATAGTAATCGTGGATCGGTGTGTCCATACATCAATCTTCTCACTTCTCACAAAGAGAATTATTCTGCGTCGGCCGCTTCGAACAAGACCTTAAAAGTCTTGCGTGACCAGCCACGGTGAAAAAAATGCCTTGGCCGCGAACAGAAACAGGAAGCGCCGAAAGGAACTGTTCTTAGGGAAATCGTTAGTTGTGAACGAGTCTCTTGTCAATTTGCCTGGGATTTCCATTTTGCTTTCCCGGCGATGACGGCAGACAGCCAGCTGTAGCAAGGGTTGGCGTGCGGCGAAGCAGGACCGGCGAACAAGCCATGCGCGTACTCGATGCGGGAAACCGAGGCGCGTGTAAAAATCAACCGCCCTGTGCGTTCGAAGCGTGCAGAAGCGGAATCGCTGACTCAAGCGCCCGTCCCTCCCGATTTCAGGTTCAACCAGCCTCTTCTCCAACCGGCTCCTTTGCCCGGCGTCGCGCCAGCCGCGCCAGCGTCGCCTGTTCTCGGAGAACCTGTTGCAAAGGCCGCGCTGGCGTGCCAAAGTGCACCGCGCCCGGCTTCAGGCCATCGTTCGTAAGGGTCGTGCCGTTGAAAACGCCCGACTGGCCGCCCAGAATCACGCCTGGCCCGATCGTGACGTGGTCGCCGATGCCCACCTGCCCCGCAATCACTGCTCCGTTGCCCACCGTGCTCGATCCGGAGATGCCCGTCAGCGCAACGAGAATCACATCCTCACCGATATCGCAGTTGTGCCCTACGTGCACAAGATTGTCGATCTTTGTGCCTCGGCCAACCCGAGTCTGCTTCAACGCTCCCCGATCGACGGTCGAGTTCGCGCCGATCTCGACATCGTCCTCGATCAGCAGCGTGCCCTGCTGCGGAAACTGGGTGTATGCCCCGGTTTTCGGGTCTCTCACGAAGCCAAATCCGTCCGCGCCAAGCACCGCCCCCGCATGAACCATTACGCGATTGCCGAGCGAACTTCCCTGGTAGATCGTCACTCGCGGATAGATGTGGCAGTTTTCGCCTATCGAGACATAGGAACCGATCACCGAACCGGCCTCGATGCGCGTGCCGCTGCCGATCCGGGCCACCTGGCCGATCACGACATTGGGTCCGATGGTGACGCCTTCCCCAATCTCGGTGAGCGGACCGATGATGGCCGTTGGATGAACGCCCTCGGGCTGGGTGGGGAGGAGCAGCATGCGGGCGGCACGAGAAAACCAGAGCCGAGGCTGATCGGCCTCGACGATTGCAATCGCGCCGGGCTCGGAAGGTGCGGCTACCATCCCCGGCGCCAGCACCACTGCCGATGCGCCACTCGCCAGAGCCTTGCCGGCCGTCTCCACGTCTTCAGCGAAAACCAGGTCCATCGAACTGGCCGTGGTCAAATCGTCAACGCCAATCAGCAAGGTCTCCGGGCTTCCCTGGACGAGCGTCCCGCCCAGCGCCTTGATCAATTCGCCCAGCGTCATTTCTGCCGCCCCCTTTCAGTAGAGCCCCGGCTCCCCGGCAGGCCGCGTCTTCCAGCGCCGGTGAATCCAGAGCCACTGGTCAGGATAGCGCCGAATCCATTCCTCCGTGACCGCAGCGCATTGCTGCGTCGCTCGCAGGATATCTGCTGCCGTGTCCCCGGTGCGTGAAATCTCAATCTCCGGGCCAAAATGCAGCACATAGCGGCCCTCTGTCTTCTCCCAGAGCATGAATCCGGGCAGAACAGCCGCGCCGGTCTTGCAGGCGATATGGGCAAGGCCGGTCGCGGTGCAGGCCTGTCGGCCGAAGAACTCCACAAACTCTCCCTGTGGCGGGGTCATATTCGTGTCCATCAGAATGCCCACTGTCCCACCCGTCCGCATAGCCGTCAGCAAGCCGCGCCCAAAGTCGTCCTTGTGAATCACATGATTCCCGTGCATGCAGCGGACAGCATTGACGTAAGCATCGAGCCGCTTGTTATCCAGCCGGCGAATCACCATCCCCATTGGATGGCCCATCATCGAGTGGTAGAAGCTGGAGAGCTCCCATGCCCCCAGATGGCCGGTCACAATTAGGACGCCCTTGCCCCGGGCATGCGCGGCCAGATAGTGCTCAAGTCCCACGGTACGGAGCCAGTTCGCCGTGTTTTCGGGGGTGTAGCGGGGCATGCGGCAGAATTCGACCAGTTGCGAGCCAAGATGCCGGTAGACCCCGCGAAGAATCTCTTCCCTGGACCCCTTAGACAGCTCGGGTAGTGCCAACGTGAGATTCCGCGCCCCCACGCGGCGCAGGCGGCCCAGCGCGGAATACACTCCGATCGCCAGCAACCCTGCCAGCATCCGGGCAATCCCGCGCGGAACCCGGCCCAGCGTCTTCGCGACGGCCACAACCAGCCAGTATTCGATTGTCTCCCGCATGTTGGATACTGACGACAGAGGAACCAGAGTAAATTTATCCCGAAACCAGGGCATTCAAGTCGGCGCGACCAACAGGAAGCGACGACCCTCCACGATATTCATAGGAACACGTTTACTCTGGTTCCGCTCTAGTGTATCGAGCCCCGGCGGGCAGTGTCGGGGCCCGATCGCATTACGCGGCTCCGGGCGATTCTACGGAATTCCGGAATCGATAGGGCCTGCAACGAGGACCTATTGGTGCGCTGCTTTCGCAGCAACGAAGTACGCGGCCACAGAGCGGACAAATGGTACCGCATCGGCCGGCACAGGCACGTCACCCTTGAGGATCTCGTCAAACGGATGGGGTGCCCCGTAGAAGATCTGCGTGTCTTCCTGATTCTGGCGCACGTCGGTTCCGCCCAGGTCGATTCCAGCAAAGAGCCCCTTGGCTCGCGAGTAGCTCAGCAGCTCGGCGCCCATCTTCCAGTCGGTGGATGCCTCGCCGCTGCGTCCCACTGGACCCGCAGCCGCTGATGCGTCGCCGCCAATCTTGAACTTGTCCTTGAGCAGGTCCTGCATGCCGCGTGCATTCACGGCAACCAGAATCAGATCCGTCGCCTGCCCACCGGCCTGGAAGCCGAACGACCCGCCTGCCATGCGGATAAATACAGGCGCGCTCCAGCCGTGTCCTGTGCGGCAGGTGACAATACCCTGGCCGTAGCTGGCGCCCACCACGAAGGCGCCCTTCAGCATGCCGGGCACAACGGCAACGCAGGTGGCCTGGCGCAGAATGTTCGAGGGGATCGTCTTGTCCTTGGCGCCCATGATCTCGTCGAGGACGGTCTTTGCACTGTCGATTCGCGCCTTCAGGTCGTCGCGGGATGAGGCGTAAGCAGTTGATGCAAGCAAAACGCAGAAGCTGAGAAGAGCAATAGTCTTTTTCATCTCTTTGATTCCTTTCCCATCCATAGGGGATGGATGCGTGGGGGGTTAACTGCGCATCTCCAAAGGCGGCTCGCCCGAGGCTGATCCGTCCATCGAATGCGCCGCAAGGGCGCTTCTGGCGGGAGTCTCGTCAAACTCAGTTCAGATTTCACCCGGTCGGCGTAGAGACGGGGAGCCGATCGAGCGGAATCTCCTGTGACAGCCTACAACATTCCTGCCATCGCAAGGGAGTTTGGCACGTACGGCACCGGAGCCGCTTTGCGGCTGCAGACGTTTCGACTCCCAATGCAAGGAGGAAAGTCTTGAAGGAACCGGAGGGCTGGAAAAGAGGGTAGCACTGGACGAGATCGGGGGGCTGGAGGAGAGCGGAGGGCTGGAAGAGAGGAGACGGAGACGATTGTGGAGCAGAAAAAAGAGGAGTTCCCAGGCAACATGGACTTCACGCTGCCTGGGAACTCCTTTCCCCAGATCTGCGTTGTTTCTGTAAATAACTATGAGCTGTGTACGCTTTTCTCACAAGGGCACGGAAGGACCCAACATTTAAGTAATAAGAAACAATCCACTATTCCTAAGACGTCACCGAGATTCGTCCGAACCAGCATCCAGCAGGCCGAATTCGTTAGGGCGTTCCAAACCAGGCAAGAAGCTCAGGAGCACCCTGAATGCGTAAAAGGCGGAACCCTCCCCACCAATCGCATGAACCAGGTTTGTCCCAAAAGAAAAAGAGGAGTTCCCAGGCAACATGCTTAAACATGCTTCCTGGGAACTCCTTTCCCCAGATCTGCGTTGTTTCTGTTAATAAGTCTGTGAAAAATGTGCCCTTTCGGCAAGAGTACCTTAGGACTGAAGCACTTAGTAACACGAATGTTTACTGTTCGGTAAATAGCAATCCATTCGTCGCGCGATGCTGCCCCCTGGCGTGGGTATGCGGCACCAGCGGCCGATGCAGGGCGCACATGGAGAGCTCAATGCGGTTGTCTGCCCCGGTCTTGCGCATTAGCCTGCCCACATGGGCCTTCACCGTACGCTCCTCAATGCCCAGTTCCATCGCGATCTCGCGATTTGAGCGCGCTTCAAGGATGTGATCGAGAACCTGCTTCTCCCGGTCTGTCAGGTGAGGGTTGTTCCGCGAACTCGATGGATCCGGAACCTTCAGAAGCCGGTCGATGAGCTTCGAAAGCAGGCGCCGTGGCGCCCAGATGGACCCGCCCGTGACCACCTCAATTGCCATCCGCACAACCTCGGGGCTCGCCGTCAATCCCAGCCAGGCCCGCGCGCCGGCCATAATCGCCTGCAAAACGAGCTCATCGTCCCCTTCGGGCCCGATCACAATCAGTTTGAGCGACGGCCGCGCCCTGCAGAATCCTGGCCAAGGTCTCCATGTTGACCGAGGAGGACTGTAGATCGAGCACCAGGTACTCGATTGAACGGCGCGCGAGCAGCTGTTCAAGTGTGCCCATGAGAGGGACCAGCTGCCCTCCGCATTGCGAATAAGGCTGGTCGAAGATACAACTGAGACCTTCCAGACGGATCGGTTCATCGGAAAACAGTCCGATCTGGATTGGTCCGTGGCTCCTGAGCGAAGACATTGTGCTTCCCCCCGAATGAGGCTTATGGGGGACTGGGCCCATTTGGCCGGGTGCACTCGGCAATCCGGCGCAATACTTACAAAGCTGTTACTCCCACTATCGATCCAACGCGGCCGTCCTGCCCAGGCTCAAAGTTTGGGAAGGACGATTCCTTGCTGGTTTTGGTACTTGCCCTTGCGATCTGCATAGCTGACCTCGCAGGCCTCATCGGAGCGGAAAAACAGAATCTGGCACAGTCCTTCGTTGGCGTATACCTTGGCCGGTAACGGGGTGGTGTTTGAGATTTCGAGCGTCACAAATCCCTCCCACTCCGGCTCGAATGGCGTTACGTTCACAATGATTCCGCAACGCGCATAGGTCGACTTTCCAACGCAAATCGTCAATACATCCCGGGGGATTCGAAAGTATTCAATGGAGCGCGCCAATGCGAAGGAGTTCGGGGGGACGATCACTGACTCGGCCTGGACTGAAACAAACGAACGCTCATCAAAGGCCTTGGGGTCGATGATGGCGCTGTTCACATTGGTAAAGATCTTGAACTCGTCTGAGACGCGCAAGTCATACCCATACGACGAGAGCCCGTAAGAGATAACTCCTTCCCTTACCTGCTTTTCACTGAAGGGTTCGATCATCCGGTGAATGATGGCCTGTTCCCTGATCCAACGGTCGCTCTGAATTGCCATGCATCTCCCGGCCCGGATTCGATTTCTCTTCTCCGGAAAGCCCCTTGTTCCATGTGTGAAGTTTCGCTCTCATCTTACGGGACCAGAAAGTAATTGACAATCCTTGGAAACAAACATGAGTGACGAGCGTCACACTTCAAGAGCAGTCCCTTAATCGGTCCTAACGGGTTCGATACTTTTCCTCACGAGAAATTTATACCGGCTCAATTCTCCTGTTCCCTAAATCCCGGGAAACCTGTAGCATGAGCGCAAGCAGGCGTAGTACATTCAATCCAGTCGCCCCAGCGAGGTTACTCCTTTGATTAAACAGGACATCGTCCATCACGTAATCGAGCGCACGGGCCTGCCGCGCACCAAGGCAGAGTCGGCGGTGGATACGGTCTTCGAGGGCCTCAAGCAGGCTCTGGCCGCAGGCGAGCGCATCGAACTGCGCGGATTTGGCGTCTTCAGCGTCCGCGCCCGCAAAACCGGAATCGGCCGCAATCCCCGTACCGGTACCGAAGTCAGCATCACCCCAGGCAAGGCCGTACGCTTCAAGCCCGGCAAAGAGCTGCACACCATCGCATCGGCCGAAGCCCCGAAGAGCTAGTTCATTTCATTTTGTCAACAGCGAGCGCTTGCAAGCTTGTGCGGCTGCCGAGGGCTCCTGTGTTCGGCCGCTGTCAGCTCTCTGCCAGGGACGCACGTCTGGGCTTCTCAAAACCCTC
Source organism: uncultured Acidobacteriaceae bacterium (assembly GCA_963783065.1). Taxonomy (GTDB): domain Bacteria; phylum Acidobacteriota; class Terriglobia; order Terriglobales; family Acidobacteriaceae; genus Telmatobacter. The sequence continues at coordinate 182,892 of CAWAMG010000004.1, forward strand.
CCCGGCGTTAATGCATCCGTACTATGATCGGTTTCGACCTCATAGGAGAGATGCTGTGCTCAGGCTCAGCAGCCGCTGCCCTCGTCTCCGCTGCCCAAGCCTTTGGCCAGCAGGTCGACACCACCATGCTGACTGTCGCTCGGTCCGTCTTGCGCTGCTAAGCAGCCCGACGGAAAGGTGCGATCCTTGGCTGCTTCTTTCGGGATGCCCGCCACATATCGTAGTCCGTCTGCAGCTCATACCAGATTCCAGCATGGGTGCCGAACGCCGCGGAGAGGCGCAGCGACATCTCGGCCGAAATACCGGCCTTGCCATTAAGAATGCGAGAAAGCGTTGCGCGTGAAACCCGCAAATGGGCTGCGGCAGTCGTTACGTCCACGTCGCCCAGAAACTCCCGTAGAACTTTGCCTGGGTGTGGCGGGTTGTGCATCCGCATATCGTTTCTCCTAGTGGTAATCCTGATAGTCAACGAGAATTGCATTGTGGCCTTCGAAGGCGAAGATCAGCCGCCAATCACCATTCACCTTCACTGCCCAATGACGCCTTGAGATCGCCGCGCAAGGCGTGCAATCCCCACCCTGGAGCATCCATGTCGATTGCGGTCCTGGCCCGGCTCAGTTGAAAGAGTTGAACCGACAGCTTGACTGCATGGGAGGGCTGAATTTCGGCTTTGCTTCCGGTGGTGAAGAACTTCTCAATCCCACTATGCCGGAAGGTCTTGATCATGTGTATAGTGTGGCGCTCCACTTCTCACTTGTCAAGCAACTGACTCTGCGCCTCGGACTTCAGGACCGCCGCAGGCCCTACATCAGCCGCAGCGCATCCACATCCACAATCACATTGCGCCGCGGAATCTCCTGTGCATCCGCGTGCGCCAGCATCCCGCGCAGCGCCGCGTTCAATGCGCTCCGCTTCTCCGCCTTCAGAATCATGTGGAAACGGTAAGTCCCCTTGATGCGCGGAATCGGCGCGGTGCACGGGCCCAGCATCCTCACGCCTGGCGGCGCAGCCTGCTCAAACCATTTGCCCAGCGCCGTCGACCACGCCACAGCCTCTTCCAGCTTCTGCGATTGAATCAGCACATTGGCCAGCACGCCGAACGGCGGGTAGTGCATCCAGCGGCGATACTTGAGCTCGCGCTCCACAAAGCTCGCGTAGTCGTGCTTCGCGGCCGCAAGGATCGCGTAGTGGTCGGGATAGTAGGTCTGCACCACCACGCGGCCGGGCAATCTCCACGTCCTGCCCTCCCCGACACCTGCGTCATCAGCTGAAAGACCCGCTCGGCAGCGCGAAAATCCGGCATCGACAGCGAATGATCGCAGCCCACAACACCCACCAGCGTGACTGCCATGGATATCGTGCCCCTTGGCAATCATCTGCGTGCCCACCAGCAGATTGATTTCGCCCGAGTGCAGCCGCGCCAGCAACCTTTCTAGGTCGCCTCGCCCCCGCACGGTATCGCGATCCATGCGCCCGATGCGCGCCGCCGGAAAGATCTCCGCAAGCCGTTCTTCGCCCTGCTCGGAACCCGCGCCGAGGTAGTAGAGGTGCTCGCTGTCGCACTTGGGGCAGCGCGCCGGCACCGTGCGCCGAAATCCGCAGTAATGGCACTCCAGCCGCTGGCCCGCACGCGCTATCCCCGCATCGTCCCCAGCCGGCTTGTGATGCGTCAGCGAGATGGCGCAGTTCTGGCACTCCAGCTTTGCTCCGCAGGCCCGGCATAACACCGAGAACGAATAGCCGCGGCGGTTAAGCAGGATAAGCGCCTGCTCATCGCGGTCCAGCGCCTGCTGCGTCTCCGCCACCAGCGCACGCGAGAAGAGCTGCTCCTTGCCCGTCTCCTGAAATTCGCGCCGCATGTCGATCGACTTCCACCTCAGGCAGCGGGCGATTCATCACGCGCTCGCGCATCTCGATGCGCTGATACTTCTTTTGCGCCGAGTTCTGCCAGCTTTCAAGCGAAGGCGTTGCCGAGCCCAACACCACCACCGCACCCGCCAGCTTCGCCGCGCATCACAGCCACATCGCGCCCGTTATAGCGCGGTGTCTCCTCCTGTTTGTAACTCTGGTCGTGCTCCTCGTCCACCAGGATGAGTCCCAGATTAGGCGCGGGCGCAAAGATCGCCGATCGCGTGCCCACCACGATCGGCGCATCGCCCCGCCGGATGCGCCGCCACTGATCGCTGCGTTCCTCGGGCGTTAGCGCGGAATGCAGCAACGCCACGCGCTGACCAAAGGCAGCATCCAGCAATCCGGCCGTCTGCGGCGTAAGTCCGATCTCCGGAACCAGCAGGATCGACGACAGGCCTCGATCGAGCGCGCGTTGCATCGCCGCCAGGTAGACCGCCGTCTTGCCCGACCCGGTAACCCCGTGCAGCAGAAACGGCCGAAACGCGCCCAACCCTGATGCGATGCAGGCAAGCGCCTCGGTCTGCGGCTCGTTCAGCGGGAACACCGCACCGGCCGGTTGCAGCCCACCAAGCCGAAACACCGCAGGCCGTTCGTCAATGCGAACCAGCCCCCGCCGCACCAGCGTTTGCAGCGTCGACGAGGGAAGTCCCTTGGCCCGCAGCGCCGCCAGCGGCATCTCTCCGCCGCAGGCAGCCAGTTCCGCCAGAATCGCTTGCTGCTTTTGTGTCAGGGCAGGCAGGCGCACATCGGAGACGAGCACGCAGAATCGCTCCATCCGCCGCGCGTCTCTCTCCACGGCAAGCGTCTCGCGAACAATCAGCTTCCGCCTCAACAGCGACGCCAGCAACGGCAGCGATGCGGCGGTCGCGGTGCGCAGCGTGGACACCTTCACCGGCTCGCCGTCCGCCAGCCGCTCCAGCACCCGCCGCTCCACGTCCTGCTCTTCCGGCGACAGCCGGCTGCGACGCGCGCTGCGCCTCCCTCCCGGCTTCAGCAGTCCCGCCTCGTCGTCATGCGACCGAGCCAGCGCATCGCGCCCCAGGTCGGTGATGCGGTAGTAGACCGTGCGCCGTACCTCTGCCATCAGCGGCAGCATCCCGCGCAAAACCTCGCCCAGCGGCGCCAGGTAGTACTGCGCCATCCACTCGGCCAGGGTCAGCAGTTGGTCGCTCAGCAGCGGCTCGTCATCCAGCACCGCTTCCAGGTGTCGAACCTGAAACTCAGGCGGCGCGGTAACGGCCAACGCTGTCACCACGCCAATCAGCTTCTCGTTGCGAAACGGAGCAATCACCCGCGCACCGCGTTGCGGCAGTTGTCCTTCCCGGATCGCGTAAGTGAAGGTCCGGTCGAGCGGGACAGGCAGAGCGACTTCGCAGTAGGCGGGCATTCTCAGTAGACCTCAGTTTAGGCGATCGACGTCTTGTGCATTTCCCGGTCGCCCTGAGGAGAACCCCGTCGAGCATTCAATCTCCCAGAAGCCGTCGTCGCCGAGTACAATTCATTCCTGATGACTCCCAAAGCCAGCAAGACCTCACCTAAGAAAACCCCGGTGCCCGCACTCAAGCCGGTCGACCTTGCGAAAGCCAAACGCCCGCTCACCATCTGCATCGATATCGGTGGCTCCGGGCTCAAGGCTATGGTGCTTGACGGTGCCGGCAAGCCCGTCAGCGAGCGCCAGCGCGTTCCCACGCCCAAGATTCCCACTCCGCGTGCCGTGCTCAAGGGGCTCGACAAGCTCAAGAAGCTTTCGCCGCCCTTCGACCGTGTCTCGGTTGGCTTCCCCGGCGTCATCAAGAAAGGCTGCACCTATCTCGGCTTCAACCTGCACCCTCTCTGGGCCAAAGGCTTTCCGCTTCAGAAGGAACTCGAGAAGATGTGGCACAAGCCCGTGCGCGTCGGTAATGACGCGGACGTGGCCGGATACGGCGCAATCAAGGGCAAGGGCGTGGAACTGGTGTTGACGCTTGGCACTGGGATGGGAGCGGCTCTCTTCACCAATGGCCATCTCGTTCCGGGCCTCGAACTCGGCCACCATCCCTGGATGAAGAAAACCTACGAGGACTACCTCGGCCGCCGCGGCCTCGACAAGTTCGGCAAGAACCGTTGGAACACATTCGTCCTCAAGGGCATCAAGGAAACTGAAAAACTCTTCAACTGGGACCACCTCTACATCGGCGGCGGCAACACCAAGAAACTCAACTTCAAGCTGCCCCCAAACGTGTCCATCATCTCCAACGCCGAGGGGATCCTGGGCGGCGTGCTGCTCTGGAAAGACCAGGGATGAAGCGAATCAGGACGATTGATGGGATGTGTTCCGCTTCGTGACCCCGGCGCAGTCGTTGTCGTGTCCGTGAAATCGGGCTACGATGAGAGTGAGGGTGAGATTATGGCAGCCTTGGATTGGTCCCAATGCCCCGCTGTCGAGAGCGTTCCCGAGAGGCGTAGCGGCGCATGGGTGTTTCGCGGAACGCGCATGCCCGTGGCCACAGTATTTGAGAATCTGGAAGCCGGCTCAAGTATCGAGGAAATCGTCGAGCAGTTCCACGTGACGCCGGAACAAATTCAGTCCGTCCTCGAGTTTACTGCTCGCAGCCTTGACGCACCTCCGGCTCCCGTCGCACCGGCTCAAGTACCCCATGCGTATTCTCTTTGACCACGGCACGCCAAGCGGCATAGCCAGTGTGCTCACGGAACATGACGTCACAGAGGCACGGGATCGTGGTTGGGAGACACTCTCCAACGGTGACCTGCTCAGGGTGGCGGAGGATGATGGCTTTCATCTTCCGCTAACGACGGACAAGAGAATCCGCTACCAGCAGAATTTAGCCAGCCGCAGGATCGCAATCGCTGTACTCGGCAACTCAACCTGGCGGGTCGTGCGCATGCATCTGGAGAAAATAGCTGCGGCAGTCAATCAAACCACACCCGGCGGCTATACCGAAATCGAGATTCCCTTCAATTAGCAGAAGGCAGTCCCATGCCATGTGAAGCGCCACGCGCCCGCGCAAATCTCTGCGCAGAGGCCATCTCGCGCCGGTGCTAGCGCCTCTCCGCTCTAGCCAATCCGCCTGTTTGGCCGTATGCTGGATTCGACTTCTCCACCCGCAGACGGATCGTGATCTATGGCCTGTGCGCTCTCGACTCGCATCCCTTCACTCGCGCACTTCAGGTGCACCTGGGTGGCTTTTTGCACTGTGCTGGCCCTCACGTCCTGTCTGCTATCCCAGGATTCAAAGGGCTTCCAGATAAATAGCGATGAGCATAACGGCGAATCAGGCCGCCGTCTCGCCCTCGTCATCGGCAACAAGGACTACCCCTGGAAGCCGCTCGCCAATCCGGTCAACGACGCCACCGACGTGGCGGCAGCGCTCGAAAGGGCCGGCTTCAAAGGCAATATTCAGAGTGTCTTCAACGCCCAGCACGACCAGTTGAAGCGCGCGGTGCGCGATTTCGTCGCCTCCGTTCACCCCGGCGACTTTGCATTTGTCTACTATTCCGGTCACGGGGTCGAGGTCAAAGGCGTCAACTACCTGCTTCCCGTTGATCTCCCCGCCAATGCAAGCGCCGACGAGGTCGAAGACGACGCCGTGTCTGCTCAGCGCATCGCCAGTGACCTCGACGATCATGGTGCCGCAATCAAGGTGATCGTGCTCGATGCCTGCCGCGACAACCCCATCAAGGGCTCACGCTCTGCCGGAGGAGGGCTGGCCCCGATGGAGGGCCTTGGTTCGCTGATTGTCTTCGCCACCGAAGCCGGCCGAACAGCAAGCGACAACAGCTCCGGCCGCAACGGCCTCTTCACCCAGTACCTGCTCAAGGCACTCACTGCCAAAGGCGTGTCTCTCGACGATGCTGTTCGCGACGCATCCCGCCAAATGGCGGCAGACACCAATCGCCAGCAGGTACCTGCAATCTACGGCCTGCTCGAGAGGCCGGTCTTCCTCTTCACCGGACCCGTAACGGTCAGCGTGGCGCCCGCGCCAGTGGCGCCCGATCCGGCCCTCGAAGCCTGGATGGACATCAAGGATTCGCACAACCCGCAGGACTTCGATGACTTTATTGCCGCCTTTCCGCAAAGCCCCTACGTCCCCACGGCGCGCCTCGCAGCTAACCGTCTTCGCAGGGAAGCCTCGGCGGCCATCCCGCCAAACCGCCCTGCCTTCGAGACGCCTCGCACAGCCGGCGAAGGCGCTTTCACACTGGTTGTCAGTTGCGATCTCGCCTGCAGTTGGAAGGTCGACGGTGAAGAGAAAGGCTCAATTCAGCCGGGAGACGCCGCGCGCGCTCAGGTTTCTCCCGGCGATCACATGCTGGTTGCCACATCCACCGATGGCCGGGCACGTACATCCCAGACCGTCACGGGCGCAAGCGGCACCAGCAAGCTCGTCACTTTCTCGCTCCAGCCCATCGCCAACAGCAGATCCGAGGCCGTAAAGATCATCGCTGACCAGGGGCTCACCGAATACAACCAGAAGAAATTCTCCGAGGCAGAGTCCGACTTCCAGAGCGCATGTTCCCAGGGAGACATGCCCAGTTGCCGCTATCTCGGTTACATGTATGAGATCCCGGTTGGAGTGTCGCAGGACTTCCAGAAAGCCATCGCCCTTTACCAGATGAGCTGTGATGGCGGAGAGTTGGCAAGCTGCCACAACCTTGCCGATATGTATCAGTTTGGCAAGGGCGTATCGCAGGACTACCAGAAGGCATTCACTCTTTTCCAACGGGCCTGCACCAGGACCGAATTCCACGGGTGCGACGGCCTCGGATTCATTTATCTCAACGGGCTTGGAATTACTAAGGACCTTCCCAAAGCCGCTGGTCTATTCAAACGTGCCTGCGATGGCGGCGAGTTGCAGGGCTGCAGCAACCTCGCTTCCATGTACCTGAGTGCCGAAGGAGTGCCGCAGGACGATCCGAAGGCGCTCAGCCTCTTCAAGTCGGCCTGTGACGGGAAAGTCCCGGCTGGCTGCGACGGTCTCGCCTATATGTACCGATACGGTCGAGCCGTGCCGGTCGACCTCGCAAAGGCGCACAGTCTCTACCAGCAGGCCTGCAATGACGGTTTTGACTCCAGTTGCAAAACGCTCACCTCGTTCACCAGCACCGCCGCCGGCAATCCCGCCACCAACTTCGCAGGCAGCTCTTCCCCCGCCCTGAAAGCCGTTGCCGATCGGGGACTCACCGAATACAACCAGAAGGACTATACCCACGCAGAGACCGACTTCCAGAGCGCCTGCTCGCAGGGCGACATGCCCAGTTGCAGCTATCTCGCTTACATGTATGACTTCGCACTTGGTGTTCCTCAGAACTATGCAAAGGCGATCTCCCTCCTCAGGAAATCATGCGAGGGCGGCGTGATGCCAGGCTGCCACAATCTCGCCAATATGTACGAGTCCGGCAAGGGTGTACCGCAGGACTACCAGAAGGCTTCCACCCTTTTCCAGCGGGCCTGCACCGGCGGCGAGTTCCACGCATGCGACGGCCTGGGTTACCTCTACCTCAACGGACTTGGAGTAACGAAGGACCTGCCTAAATCCGATGAACTCTACAAAAAGGCCTGCGATGGAGGCGAGTTGCAGGCCTGCAGCAACCTCGCAGCGAATTATCTGAGTGCCCTGGGGGTGCCGCGGGACGATGGAAAGGCCCTCACCCTCTTTAAGTCCGCCTGCGACGGAAGTATCCCGGCCGGTTGCGACGGCCTCGCCTACATGTACCGGTACGGTCGAGCCGTCCAGGTCGACCTCCAGGCGGCGCATGCCCTCTACCAACAGGCCTGCACCGGCGGCTTCGACCCCAGTTGCAAGACCTTGGAGACGTTCTTCGGCAAGTAAGACCGGTGCAGCGGCTTTCACCCACAGTTTTTACTCCTCGTGGCTATTCTCCCCTGAATTGAAAGGAGTCGACTCCATGACCGAAAACAAAACCAGGGCTACCATCGCAAGCGCCACGGTGTTTATCGATGGCCTTCCGGAGGACAAGCGTGTCGACGCCAGGATTCTCATCAAGCTGATGCAGGAAATTACTGGCGAAAAGCCAAAGATGTGGGGTCCGTCGATCGTCGGCTTTGGCGCATACCACTATAAGTACGAAAGCGGCCGGGAGGGCGACAGCCTGCTGGTTGGATTCTCTCCGCGCAAGCCCGCAATGGTTTTTATGGACTGCTGGGAAGCGGCGACAGCGATGCTCTGCTTGCCAGGCTAGGCAAACACACAACAGGAAAGGGATGCCTGTATATCAAGAAACTCGCAGACGTGGACTTGAAGGTCCTTGCGGTGCTGATCGACAAAGGCTGCAACGCCGCGCGGGCGCGCCACATCGGCTGATGTTGAGGGCCTTCAGCCCTTGTTCTTTGCCTTCAGCTTTTCCCCGGCGCCTTCAGCCCCAGCTCCCTCATCGCGATCTGCAAGTCGGCCCAGGCTTCCTTCTTTTGCCGCGGGTCGCGCAAAAGATACGCCGGATGATAGGTGACGATCAGCTGCGTTCCTCGCACCGCATGCACGCGTCCCCGCAACCCCGCAAGTGGCTGCCGTGAGCCCAATAGATACGTCGCCGCCGTGGCCCCCAGCGCAACCAGCACCTGTGGCCGCACCACGTCGATCTGGCGAAACAGAAACGGGGAGCACGTCGCACCCTCCTCAGGCTCCGGCGTGCGGTTACCCGGCGGACGACACTTCACCACATTCGCAATGTAGACCTCTTCGCGAGATAGTCCCATCGCCGCGATCATGTTGTTCAACAGTTGCCCCGCGCGGCCCACAAATGGAATGCCCTGCGCATCTTCGTCAGCGCCCGGCCCTTCCCCCACAAACATCAGTCGCGCCGTCGGTGAGCCGTCTCCGAACACCAGCTTGTTGCGGCCCTTGTGCAGCGCGCACCGCGTGCAATCGCCGATCTCTTCGCGAATGATCTCCAACGCCGCCGCCCGCTCTGCCGGTGCAACCTCCGCAGCGATGAAAGGCGACGAGAATTGAGCCTTGCGTGCGCTCATGGCTTCCTCCACGGGGAGAATGGTTTGCGTCCCGGCCTGGCCTGTTGAGGGGGCTCTAGCGCCCGACGAGACATCTGGCTGCTCAGGATGATCGGTGATCTCCGCAGTTGTTTCTTCAAGACCCGTGCCAGCCGATTCGAACTGTCCAAGCATCGCCGGATCGACTGGCCTCCGGTAAAACTCCGTCAAGCCCCAGGTCGCGATAGAAGCGCATCCGCGCCACCAGCGCATCTCGCGTGTCAAGGTCAAGGTGTCGGGTCACCGCGCTACTCCACAATCAGCTGCCGGCGCGCACCCGCCGCAGAGGAAATAAACATCTCATCCGCATTCGTCGCCGTCCCCGGCTGCGGACTCGCCCAGCACCGCGTCTTGCCTGGCTTTCTCGTCCCCCGACTCGCCAAACTCAGCCAGCAACGGCTTCGGCCGGCGCAGCGTGAGTACTTCGTCGAGAATGCGGTCGGCTAGCGAGCGCTTGGGCATCAGCGGCAGTTCGATCGACGTCGAAAGCGTAAGAAAAGTGGCCGCATTCGAAGTCAGCCTCGATCCCGACGCCGTCTCCCGTCACCGCATTCACCACAATGGCATCGGCGCCCTTGCTTGAGCAATTTGGCGCGGCCGTTCTCCAACTTGTCGCTGCGTCTCCGCGGCAAACCCGATGATGAGCTGCCCCGGCCGCCTGCGCCTTACCACCTCTGCAAGAATGTCTTCGGTCGGCGCAAGCTCCAGAGTCATCGGCCCGGTGCGCTTCAGCTTCTGATCCGACACGTTCACCGGCCGGTAATCCGCCACAGCCGCTGCCTTGATCACCAGCGTTGCCTCCACCATGCGCTCCATCACTGCCTGCGCGCATCTGGTCCGCTGTGGTCACTTTGATGACCTCGCAGTGCGCCGGCGGGTAGAGCGCCGTCGGTCCGCTGATCAGAATCACCTTTGCGCCGCGGCTCATGCGCCGCATCAGCGAGCGCGTAGCCCATCTTGCCGCTGGAGCGGTTGCCGATGAATCGAACCGGGTCGAGCGCTTCACGCGTGCCCGCCCGCCGTCACCAGCACAATCTCGCCGGCCAGGTCGTGGCGTCGTCCCAGCGCGCCCAGCACCGCATCGGCAATCGCCTCAGGCTCGGCCATGCGCCCCGGGCCCACCATGCCGCAGGCCAGCGAACCCGCTCCGGGTTCGACCACGCGCACACCGCGCTCGCGCAGCAGCTCAACATTGCCCTGCGTGGCCGGATGCTCCCACATGTTCACATTCATTGCCGGAGCCACCAGCACCGGCGCCTGCGTCGCCAGGTACAGCGTGGTCAGGAAATCGTCGGCAATCCCATGCGCAAACTTCGCCAGAATGTTGGCCGTGGCGGGAGCAACCACCAGCGCCTCAGTCCACTGGGCTTCGCTGATGTGCTCAATGCCGTTTTGTTCCGGGGTCTCAGCCGACGCGTAGTCGTCCCACAGGCTCGTCAGCACCTTATGTCCGGTGAGCGCGGCGAAAGTCAGCGGCTGGATAAATTTCTGCGCCGCCGCGGTCATCACGACGTGTACTTCGGCACCCTGCTTCTGCAGGGCCCGCACTAGTTCCGCCGCCTTGTACGCGGCGATTCCGCCTGCGACGCCGACCGTGACTCTCATAGGATCGATTGTAGAACAGGGGTGCGTCGCCGGCGCCGAAGGGCAGATGCGCTGTGTCTCGGCTCGCATTCATCTGCGCGTCTTATCGCCCCGAGGCACGGAGCGCATCGCGCGCAAACCTGTGCCCGCGCGCAACGGCAGGAAGACGGCGCAAGGCCGCCTTGCAGTTGGGAAAGAATCTAACTCAGAAGGATGGGGATCGCTGGGCCTTCTATCAATGGCTTCTGCACTTCTTTTGCGATCTTCACATATGAAATCTTGCCGGCCTCAATCTCATCCTGGGCGATGCGGCAGGCTTTGTTCGAGTGAGTGGGGACCAGGGCGTGCGCGCCGCTCTGGATCTGGCGGGCGCGGCGTGCGGCTACCAGAACCTTGCGGTAATTCGAATCGAACTGGGTCTCAATCGTCATCTTGATCCTCTCCAAACAGAAATCCTTGTTCGCCGGGTTTGCCGTCGATCCCAAATGCCTCGAGTACCGGCTTGAGCCGCTCATGCGCGTTCATCTGCAGGCATGCCGCGGCGACCTCCAACACCCTGCGCGACCGATAAGCTATGGCCTCGCCATTGCGATAAAACCGCTCCGCGAGCACGATTGCCTCAAGTTGAGCTACAGCGCGGTCAAGGACGTCGTTGACCAGAATATACCCGTATTCGCGATATTTCTCAATCTCCTTGCTGGCCTCAGAGAGCCTGCGGTAGATCTCCTCTTCATTTACCACCCCTTCGGCGCGGGCGCGGTTGCGCAGCCGCGTGCGCAGCACCCTCGGATTCGGCGGCAGCACGAAGATGCTCACAGCCTCCGGCATCTTGACCCGCACCTGTGCCCCTCCCTGCACGTCGATATCGAGCAGCAGATCGTGGCCGGCGGTCCGCGCATCCTCGAGCGCCTTGCGCGGTGTTCCGTAGAGGTCTTTGCCAAAGACCTCGGCGTGCTCCAAAAGACTCGCCCGCGGCCACCATTCGCTCGAACTCCTCGCGCGAGGTGAAGCTGTATTCCCGCCCGTTTTCTTCCGAGCCGCGCGGTGCGCGTGTAGTCCAGGAGATGGCAAAATCCACCCCGCTCACCTGCTTGCGCAATTCACTCACCAGCGTGCTCTTTCCTGAGCCCGACGGAGCCGAAATGATAAAGAGAATTCCTGCCACGTTCCTTCTGTCCCTCTTGCCTTCTATCAGAGTTCGCTTTCGCCTCTTGTTGCCATCCCCGGTTTGTGGGAGTGGATCGGTTCAATGATGCTATTCGACATTCTGGATCTGTTCGCGCGCTTTTTCGATCTCCGCCTTCATGGCCAGTCCCAATTCAGTCATCTTCGTCCCGCGTCCCGCGGTGCCTCCGGTCTTCGAAAGCAGCGTGTTCGCTTCGCGGTTCATCTCCTGCAGCAGAAAATCGAGCTTCTTGCCCGCTTCACCGCCCGCCTCCAGCAATTCGCGAAAATGCCCGATATGGGTCGTCATGCGCGTCAGCTCTTCGGCAATGTCGCTGCGCTCCACCAGCACCGCCACCTCCTCCAGCAGGCGCTGCTTGTCGAAGGTCGGCCCAACGGCGGCCTGAAGCCGCTCAGCTAATCGCGTTTGGTAGCGCTGCTCCACCTCGGGCCGCAGTTCGGCCACCCCGGCCGTCGCCTCCGCAAGCCTGTCCATCGTCCCATTCAGAATCGCGGCCAGCGATTCGCCCTCCCGGGCGCGCATGGTCTTCAACTCCTCCAGCAGCGGTCCAATCTGCGTGAGCACGCTCTCATGAAGCGCGGCCAGATCGTCCTCCGTGCGGCTGTCGCCCTGCAGTGCGCCGGGTATGCGCAGCACCGAGTTGAGGTCCGGTGCGCCTTCCAGGCTAAAGTCCGCACGCGCCGCGGCAAAGGCCGCAACATAGCTTGAGATCAGTTCGCGATTGTAGCCGGCTCGCGACTGCGCGTTGCGATCCACGTTCAGCGTAAGGTCCACGTGGCCGCGCACCAGCGAATCCTTCAGCGCCTTGCGCAGATCGTTCTCCAGTGCGTCCAACCCGTTGGGCAGGCGCATCTGGACATCGAGAAACCGGTGATTCACGGTTTTTACGCTCAGCGTGTAGGTGAGCGCATCGTTCAGGTTCACCTGAGCGCGGGCAAATCCGGTCATGGAGTAAATGGGCATCTGTCTCTCAAGGCTGCGTTGAATTGCGGATCAAAATCAATTTCAAATGCCGGATCTGCGGCAAATCCTCTCGATCGGGCAAAGAGGCTGCAACATTCATTGCTCAACCTCTTCGAGTGACTTCGGCACCTCCGGCTCCGCCAGAGCGGGCTCGGGAATGTCGGTGAACTGGAGCTGATAAAGACGAGCGTATGTCGGCGAATTGGCCAGCAGTTGCTCATGAGTTCCGACTGCAGTAATGCGCCCATCTTCAAGAACCGCGATGCGTGTCGCGCGCCGAATCGTGGACAGCCTGTGGGCAATCACCAGCACTGTGCGATCCTGCATCAGGTTCGCCAGCGCGACCTGCACCAGCGATTCGCTCTCCGAGTCGAGGGCCGAGGTGGCCTCGTCGAGAATCAGGATCGGAGCATCCTTCAGGATGGCGCGGGCGATGGCCAGCCGCTGCCGCTCGCCGCCGCTCAGGCGAAAGCCCTTCTCGCCGATCACCGTGTCGTAACCCTGCGGCATGCGCAGAATGAACTCGTGCGCCAGCGCGGCCTGCGCGGCCTGCTCCACCAGCGCTATCCTCACATCGGGCTGGCCGTAGGCGATATTGTTCCGAACCGTGTCGTTGAAGAGGATCGTCTCCTGGGTCACCTGCGCCACCTGTCTGCGCAGCGAGCCCAGCGTCAGCGTGCGAATGTCGTGACCATCGATCAGAATCGCGCCAGAGGTGACATCGTAGAAGCGAGGAATCAGGTTCACCAGCGTCGACTTCCCTGCTCCGCTCGGCCCCACCAGCGCCACAACTTCGCCCGCATTGACCTCAATATCGACGTTGTGCAGGATCTGGTGTTCGCCCTCGGCCGTTGAATAGCGGAAACCGACGTCGCGAAACGCCAGCGTGCTCGAAAAGCCCTTGAGTATCGCCGCTCCCGGGCGTTCTTTCACGTCGTCCTGCGTGTCAAAGAATGTGAAAATGGAAGTCGATGCCCCCATGGCCTGCTGGAAGCTGTTGTAGAAATATGCGAACTTGCGTACCGGATCGTAGAGCTTGAAAAGCAGCACGATGAACGCCGCAAAAGTACCCATCGTCATGCGGCCATGCATAATCTGGTTGCGCCCAATGAACAGAAAAATGCCGATTGCAATTGCGCCCAGGCTGTCCATCAACGGCGAGCTGATGGCCTGAATACGCGCGCTGCGCAGGTTGGCGCGGAACAGCCGCCGGGCCGCATTCTTGAAGCGCAGAATCTCCCACAGCTCCGTGCTGAAGGCCTTCACAATGCGGTTGCCGGTCACGGTCTCGTGAAGAATGTTCTGAATCTCCGCCAGCTTGTCCTGCCCCGTGCGTGTGCGGTGCCGGACTTCCCTGCCGATCTTTCGCGCCGAAGTAATCACCACCGGCACAAACAGCAGCAGCCCCCAACTCAGCTCCCCGCCCATCTTGACAACCAGTACCAGCCCAACGAGGAAGGTGAAAAACTGCTGCAGAAACTCGCCGATCACCGCGCTCAATGCAAACTGCACCTTGTCCACATCGTTGATGAGCGTGGAAAGAATCGTTCCCGTTGCGTAGCGGTGAAAGAAGCTCGAAGACCGGCGCATGGTCGCTTCGTACAGATGGTTGCGCAGATCGGTAATCATGCCGAACCCGGCATAGTTGATCAGGTAAGTGCCTGCGTAGTCGCACATGCCCTTGGCCAGGGTTGAGGCGACCAGGGCGATCGCCACCACGGCCCAGTCATTGTGCACGTGGAGCGAAGGCGGAAACAGCATCCGCAAGTCGAACTGCCAGCGGCTATTACGAAGACCCAGCAAAACCGGGCCTTCGGCTGCCTCGGGCCGCAACACCTGGTCGAAGATTGGCTGAAAAAGCAGTACGCGAAATGTGTCGAGCGCGCCGACTATCGCCAGCAGCAATACGCCGGGAAGCCACTCAATCGAGTAGGGCAACCCGTAGCGCAGGAGGCGGAAGACGCTCTTCATGCCGGCCGTCCTGCCGAGCGGCAACCGCGCCAAAGGGGCTGGTCCGCGTGAAGTGCTGACACCATCCAGTAATTGTATCTGGCGCTCTCGGTCAGTGGCCTTCGCTCTGTTTTGAGGTGCCTCAGTTCTCTCTGCCGGCCCCTCGCGCGATCAGCCGCGTCGTTGAAAAGCCAGGCACAATGGGAACGATCTTTACCTGGCCGCCCCACGACTGAACTTCGTTCGCGCCAACGACTGTGTCGATGTTATAGTCGCCGCCTTTCACAAGGACATCCGGCCGCGTAGCCAGAATCAGCCCCAGCGGCGTCGGCTCTGAAAAGACGCACACGGCATCCACTGCGGCCAGCGCAGCCAGCACGCGCGCGCGGTCGGTCTCGCCGACAATCGGCCGCGCTGGCCCTTTGATGCCGCTGACAGACGCGTCGGAGTTGATGGCGACGATAAGCCGGTCGCCAAAAGTGTGCGCCTGTTCCAGCACCGTGATGTGGCCGACGTGGAGCAGGTCAAAGCAGCCGTTGGTGAAAACAACGCGCTCGCCATTCGCCTTCCACAGCGCGACGCGCGTCACGAGTTCTGCACGACTCACGACCTTGTCTTCTGCGTGCAGAGCAATGTTGGGCGATAGAGCGGCCAGCAGCTCGTGCTTCTCCACCGGCACCGTGCCCACCTTCCCCACGACGATGCCGGCCGCGACATTGGCCAGTTGCACCGCCGTCTCCGGGCTGAGGCCTGAAGCAACGCAGAGTGCAAGAACGGCAATCACTGTGTCCCCTGCGCCCGAAACATCAAACACCTGCCTCGCTGCGGCCGGTGCAACAAAGCGATTGCCGGGCCTCAGCAGAGCAATCCCCTTCTCGCTGAGCGTCGCGGTCAGGAACTCAAGATCGAATGCGGTCACCATCGCTTGGGAAGCAGACAAAAGCTTTTCGAGGTCGTCCGTGTCCAGCCCCGGCGCGTCAAGCCGTGCCGCGGCGGCGAGTTCGCCCAGGTTCGGGCAAATCGTTGTTGCTCCGCGATATCGCGAGAAGTCGGCGGTCTTTGGATCCACCAGCACCGGGATGGAGAGTCTGCGTGCCTCCTTGATCACCGCCTGACACACTTCGAGCGTAAGCACGCCCTTGGCGTAGTCCGAAAGCACCACCGCATGACTGCCGGGAATGTGCGCAAGAACGGCCGAGATCAGCCGGTCGTAATCCCGCTGCGGCCGCACACCCACTCTCTCCGAGTCCAGTCGCAGCATCTGCTGCCGCCCGCCCAGGATGCGCTGTTTGGTAATGGTTGGGAATCCCTCCGAGGCAACAAAATGCTGCGCGATGCCCTCGGTCCGCAAGCACTCGGCGAGTAGCCCCTCGTCTTCGTCGCCGCCGGTGAATCCCACGATGGTGGCCTGCGCGCCCAGTCGCGCCAAGTTCATCGCCACGTTTGCCGCGCCGCCGGGCTGCCGGCTCTGGTGCGTGGCGCGCACAACTGGCACGGGAGCTTCGGGCGAGATCCGTCCCACCTCGCCCCAAATATATTTGTCGAGCATCACGTCACCCACCACCAGCATGCGCTTTGCTGCCCAATTATGCTCAATCTCCTTGAATAACGGCGTGCAGGTTGCCGATTGGCTGGCTCACTTCGCCACCTCGGCTTTCGCGGCCTCGGCGCAATGGACGCAGTCGATCTCGATCCAGTCGCAGAGCATGTGCCCGGCAAGGCTGTGCGCCTCCTGGATGCGGGCCGTCTCACGCGAATCAACCGCAAACAGATAATCGGCAAAGGCCGCGCACTTCCCGCCTCCCTGTCCTGTGAATCGCGACCGTAACCAGCCCCTGCGCTCGCGCCTGCTCCAGCGCGTTCACCACGTTGGGGCTGTTTCCGGAGGTGGAGATGCCCACCAGCACATCGCCCGCGTTCCCCAGAGCCTCCACTTGCCGCGCGAAGACGGCCTCGAATCCAAAATCGTTCGCCACCGCAGTCAGAATCGATGTGTCCGTTGTGAGCGCGATCGACGCAAGCCCGCGCCGATTCTGGCGAAAACGGCACACAATCTCCGCCGCCAGGTGCTGCGCATCGCCGGCGCTCCCGCCATTGCCGCACCACAGTATCTTTCCGCCGGCGTGCAAAGCGGCTGTCATCGCCTGCGCAATCGCAAGGAGCACCGGCTGCTGCTGCTCCATTTGTCGAATTACGTCCTGGTGGGCCGCAATGGCCTCTCCAAAAACGCTCTGTGGCATCCGGTCCGCTCGGCATCGTTTTTCCTCGCATTCGCGGCAACAGGATTTGAACCTCGGTCGGCATGCCGCACTGCGCAAATCTCTATGTTGCTATCATAGCCGTGTGTTCGACCCCGCCAACATCTCACGAGCCTTCTTCCTCAAAACCGTATTCCTCGACCGCGACGGAGTGGTGAACGAGAAGATGCCGGAAGGCGAGTGGGTGACGCGCTGGAACGACTTCAAGGTGCTGCCCGGGGTCATCGAGGCCATCGCCGCGTTGAAGCGCCAAGGCTTGAGCGTGATTGTTCTCTCGAATCAGCGCGGAATCGCGCTTGGGCGGTTCAGCGAAGACGACGTCCGTTCAATCCACAACAGGTTTCAGCAACTGCTCCAGGCAGTCGGCGTCGGCGTCGATGGTTTCTACTTTTGCCCTCACGACCACGGCCAGTGCAATTGCAGAAAGCCTCTGCCCGGCCTCTTTGAGCAGGCCGTCGCCGACCGTCCCGAGATACACGCGCACACCAGTGTGATGATCGGCGACTCGAAATCGGATATGGAGTTCGGCCACCGGCTCGGAATGATGACGGTGTTCATCGACGGCGATCCTGCTCACCAGAAACCCGGCGTCGAGGCCGCCCGCGCTATCGCCGATCTTCAGGCCAGTTCGCTGCTCGACGCGGCAGAAACTTTGATCAAGATGAGGACGCCGGATACGAAACCCAGTTCCATGTGTCTGGGCTTTCCGGCAAAGTGATCGGGTGCCCCACCCTTGCCGCGTTTTTTTTGCGGAAAGGGTAGGATACCATGCCGATGATTTCGCTCCGTACTGCTAATCCCCCATCGCTCCCATCGTTGCAAACGTCTCCGCAACCCCGTCCTCGAGCGATGTGAACGCTAGATCACAGCCCAGTGCCTGCAGGCCTTTAAGGTCTGCCTCGGTGTAATGCTGGTAGCGGCCTTCAAGATCTGCCGGAAACGGAATGTATTCGATCGGCGCCGCCCCATGCACAGCCATCAGCGCTTTAGCAACATCGTTGAAGCTGCGGCTCAACCCTGAGCCTGCATTAGCCACGCCCCGATAGACCTTCGCCGCGTGGCCCGCCGTCGGCGCATACGGCCCGATCTGCGCAAAGAACATGTTCAACCGCACAAGGTCGTTCACATACACAAAGTCCCGCCGTTGCTCGCCATCACCGTAACCGCCTGTGCCCTTGAAGAGCCTCACCTTGCCGGTCTCCTTCATCTGCTTTGTAAAGTGGTGCATCACTGAAGCCATGCGGCCCTTGTGCTGCTCGCGAGGCCCGTATGCGTTGAAGTAGCGCAGCCCCACGGCGGTGATCGGCACCTGCCCGAGCTCAAGCTGATTGCGGAAGTAGTGATCGAAGACCAGCTTTGAGAAGCCATAAACATTGAGCGGGCGCTCGTTCTCGAGGCTCGGCGTAAATCGCCCCGGGCCTGACAATCCATACACCGCGGCCGTTGACGCAAACACCAGCGGCGTCTCGTGCCGAATCGCGAAAGCCAGTACTTCCTTTGTGCATTGGAAGTTGTTGTCCATCATGTAAACGCCGTCGTCTTCAAGCGTGTTCGAGCAGGCCCCCTGGTGCAGAATCGCCTCAATCTTCCCAGCGCCAAGAGTGTTCTCCCGGATGGCGCGTCGAAAATCGCTCTTGTCCATGTAGTCGGAGTATCGCGCACCATGCAGGTTTTCGATCTTGCGCGTGTTGGCCAGGTTGTCGACGATGAGAATGTCGGTCAAGCCGTGTGCGTTCAACTTGTGAACGAGGTTGCTGCCGATGAAGCCCGCACCTCCGGTAACGATCAACATGAGTATCCTGCCTCCGTGCCTGAACTACACAGTATGAACTGTCCGGCCCAACACCCGCTCAACCGCATCGGCCATCTCTTCCACCGTAATGGAGCTCAAACAGCGACGGCCTTCAACCGTGCAGGTTTCAAGCAGGCAGCCATGGCAACTTGTGCGGTGATAGATCACCTGGTGTCGAGTTCCAATCGGAAACCAGGCGCCGGGCAATCCCGCTGCCGAGAACGCTATCGCGCACGGCACGCCCACACTCGCGGCCAGGTGCATTGGCCCGGAGTCGGGTCCAAGAAAGGCCTTCGCACGTTCGATCACCGCGGCCGTCTCGCGTGGAGTTAGCCGGCCGCATAAATTCACCTTCGGTCCCAACCATTCCTCGGCCGCGAATTCAGTAAGATCAGCTTCCTCCCCCGCGCCGATCAACGCCAGCGCGTGGTCCGGATACTCCAAATGAAGCCGCGCAAGCAACGCACGCCAGTTCTCCTTCCCCCAGTCCTTCGCCTGCATCTTCGTTCCCGGCCCGCACACGATCAACGGCCTGTCCCCAAGCGGAGAGACCGCCTCAATCGCAGTCCTCCGCTCTTCCTCCGTTAGCGCCAGGCTCCAATTTGCCAGGTCGCTCACGCGTGCGTCGCCGATCTCCGCAATAAGCCGCGCTAGCCGTGCTGCTTCTGTCTCATACAAACCCGTCGCCGAATCAAACCGGTACTTCTGCCCTTCCTCGCTCGAAATGCCCACAATCCGGCGCACCCCGGCGAGCCGGAAAAAGAGCCGGTCACGCACCACGGTCTTCCACGGCCTGAACTGATGAATGAAGACCAGTAGATCTGGCCGGAATCGGCGAATCTGCGCGGCGAGCCGAAACAGTTCAATGGGATTGCGGGTTCCCACTTTGTAGCGCATATAGCCGTGAACGAGTCCCGACGAGCCGAGGACAGTCGCCGAAGCGGGCGCCTTCGCCGAAATAGGAAAGTTCGTCAGCAACCGGCGTTCGGCATTGGGAAACGCTTTGGCGATCAGACGCAGGCAGGGCAACGCAACCACTGTGTCGCCAAGGCTGCCCAGCCGATAGATCAGTACCTTGCGAATCTGCTCATTGCCAACGGGCTCTGCAAACGACAAGCGATCTCTCCCGGCCTGCTGCGCAGGTTTCAACCGTGCTTGGTGAATAGAGGCTCACTCAAACGCCCGGCTTTGCCTAATAGGCCTTGAGTTCCAGAATCGCCTTGAGAATTGACTCCGGCTGGGGCAAAATCACATCCTCAAGCACCGGCTGGTAGGCGACAAACGTGTCCAACGAGCCGATGCGGCGCACCGGCGCATCGAGCGATTCGAAGAGCTCATCGGCAATGCGTGCAGCAATCTCTGCACCGTAGCCCCAGCTCAGCATGTCTTCATGGGCCACGATCACCCGGTTTGTCTTGCGCACCGAAGTCGCGATGGCCTCCCAGTCGTATGGGCTCAGCGTGCGCAGATCGAGAATCTCCACTTCCACACCCTGGCTCTTTGCCTTCTGCGCGGCCTGCAATGCGCGTGGTACAAGCGCGCCATAGGTCACCAGCGTGACATGTGTCCCCGGTCGCACAATCTTCGCCTTCCCAAACGGAATGGCGAACTCCGGCCCTGGGTACGGCGCCCGGCCCCACGTCTCCCGATAGAGCCGCTTGTGCTCGAGAAACAGCACCGGATCGTCGCACCGGATCGCCGTCCGCAGCAGCCCATTCGCATCCAGTCCGTTGGAGGGGAAGACAACCCTCAGCCCCGGAATGTGGGTAAAGATGCTCTCGCCCGATTGCGAGTGGTAGATAGATCCGCCGGTCAAATACCCCCCAATCGGCACGCGTATTACCGCTGGCGCAGCCCACACGCCGTTTGACCGCCAGCGCATCAGCGCCATCTCATTGCGGATTTGATGCATCGCAGGCCAGATGTAGTCGAAAAACTGAATCTCCACGACGGGCT
The DNA here is from genome assembly GCA_963783065.1 of uncultured Acidobacteriaceae bacterium. Taxonomy (GTDB): domain Bacteria; phylum Acidobacteriota; class Terriglobia; order Terriglobales; family Acidobacteriaceae; genus Telmatobacter. Next base: position 203,498 of record CAWAMG010000004.1, read on the forward strand.
TCATGCCGCGCACGCCATAGCCCACCGCGCGGCCCACGATATTCGCCTCCGCCAGCGGCGAATTAAAAACCCGCTCCGAGCCATACTTGGTTTGCAGCCCGGCAGTCAGCTTGAAGACGCCGCCTTTGCCCTTCACTTCTGCAAGCGCTCCTTCGCGGCTTGCGTCAGCCACATCTTCTCCGTAGACCACAATCCTTGGGTCGCGGCCCATCTCATCATGAAGACACATGTTGATCAGGTCCGCCATCGTGCGCGGCATGTTTGCCTTTTCGCCAACGGGCTTGCCATTCTTGTTCGCGGCGATCGCCGCCCCCGCCGCTTGCGCGCTCTCCGTCGCCACGGAAACGGCAGTGGGGTCGAGCTCTTCAGAGTACACATGCCGCGTGACGCTGCCCACCTCAGGCAGCGCCGCTTCCAGAGCACGCTCTCCAGCCTCTGCGGCTTCGTGATCGAGCCGGTGTTCGAGTTCATTAATCTGCTCTTCGGTCAGGATCCCCTCGCGAAGCAGCCGCATCTGCATCTTCGCGAGTGGGTCGCACATTGCGTCGGCCTCGCGCTCGGCTGCCGACCGGTAAAGCTTGTCGTCGTCTGAAAGCGAGTGGGAATACGGCCGCACGCAGTGCCCGTGAACAAAAGCCGGTCCCAAACCGGCGCGGCAATGCGCCACCGCCGCCTCAAAAACCCGCAGGCAGGCCACTGGATCCGTACCGTCCACCTCGGCAAAGTAAAAGTTCGGGAAGTTCGCCACCAATTTCGAAATATTTCCGCCCGGCGTATTCACCTCAACCGGAACGCTGATTGCGTAACCGTTGTCCTCCACGCAGAAAACCACCGGGAGCTTTTGGTTCGACGCAGTGTTCATCGCCTCCCAGAACTCGCCCTGCGACGTGGACCCCTCGCCGAGCGAAGTGAACACCACCTCGTCCGAATGGAACTCGACCTCGTGGAAGGCGCGGTAGTCGCCCTCGGCCTTGGCGGCGGCCTCTGGATGACGGCTGAAGTACCTTCCCGCTTCAGCGCAACCCACCGCATGAAGCAGTTGCGTAGTGGTGGAAGAGGACGTGCTGACGATATTCAGCTTGCGGCTGCTCCAGTGCGCCGGCATCTGGCGTCCGCCGCTCGCCGGATCCGACGCTGCGCCCACTGCCTGCAGCATCATCTCTGTCGGGGTCACTCCAAGGGCCAGGCACAGCGCCCGATCGCGATAGTACGGAAAGATCCAGTCGTAGCCCGGCCTCAGCGCCAGCGCAGCGCCAACCTGCAGCGCTTCATGCCCGGCGCCCGAAACCTGGAAGAAAATCTTTTGCTGGCGCTTGAGCAGAATTTCGCGGTCGTCGATCCGGCGAGAGAGATACATCAGCCTGTAGATCTCGACCAATTGCTCCGGATTCAGGAGGCCTTTCGCCTCCTCTGGCGCGCGAACGCTGGAAATTGCCAGGTCCATTCCCGTCCACTCTCCCAAAAAATGCGTCAACTAGAGAAAGCCAGAAATGATTGTAACAACCTTGCCATCGCACGAATAGAGGTCAATCCTACCCTGCTGGCCGTCGAACCTGAGGCTGCCCGTTACGGAATCGGAGGCATCCCCTGCCGTTGGTAATTGGGAGGCGTCATCACCGTAATCGTCATCTTTTCCTTCACGTTGCGGGCCAGCTTTTCAATGTCGGCAAGCTTGCGAAGCTCGGCCTGCGTGGGAGCCGGGCCATCCTCTTTCGCCATCGACGCATTCAACTCGTTGGCCAGTTTGAGCAGCTTCACTGTATCCGCCACCAGCGACTTCTGGCGCTCAGTATTGAGCATGCGAATGCGCCGTGCTTCCATCTCCGCATTGGGTCCAGTGTTGTTCGCGTCATCCATCGGCGAGTCCCCCATCCCGTCCTTGGTCGTCTGGGGCAGCCCCCCAATGTGGCCGGTGGGCACGTTTTGCGCGTCGCCCAGGGGCAGAACCAGCAAAAATGCCATCAGCAGCATCCCGCGCGCTGCTCCATGACGCCGCTGCGATCGCGGCCAAGGGGACGAATTCAAGCGCCGGTCTTGCATCTTCATTACCTCGAAGGGAAACTTTCTCCCGGAAAATGGCCAGACGGCCTCAGTTGGATCCGGTCGTCAGCCTTATCTTCTCTTTCACCTTGTGGGCCAGTTGCTCAATCTCATCCGCCTTCCGGATTACGGCAATCGAAAGCGTATCCTTGTCCGTTTTGTCCACTTCCGCCTTCAGTTCGTTGGCCAGCTTCAGCAGCCGCGCGCTGTCGTCGGAAAGCTGCTTCTTGCGCTCGGCATTGGCAGCCTCGGGACTCGTCTTCGTTTGCTGCTGATCCTCCGTCTGCAACTGCTGACTGGTGTCAAACGGGCGGGGCGCTCCGGCCTGAACGATAAGTCTATCCGGGCTTCCCGCCGGAATCTGCTGACCTCTGTCGGCCACAGTCACCAGAAGCGCCCCGGCGAACAGGCAGGCCGCCCCCCAAAGCCATGTCCGGGTCCGCGGGATCTTCGGCCGGGCCGCGCCTTCAAGGATGCCTCGCAACGCGGGGCCGGTGTTCGGGCGCTTGCTCGGGCGTTGCATCAACCGCATCCGAACCTCCTTAGCGGCCGGAGAACCCAGCCTGGCAACCGCTTTGCCCCTCTGAAACCCACGCCATCTTCCTCTGCCGACAGTCTACAGCGGAATCAGAGTAGATGTCCCCCGAGACTAAGGTGCCAAATGGCTTTTCACCGAGAAAAAGCCACCCTCAATGAATTATCTGAGGCGACGTTTACTCTGGTTCCGCTCTAGTCTAGAAAAAGGAGCGACGGCATGCATTCTTTTCTGGCTGCATTTCGATGGGGCATATTCGCCGAAGGCCACTTTCTCGGAAAAATCCTCGACGAGTGGATGGTCGATGCGCAGGAGTTTATCCGCCTCAAACTGCCCCACCTCGTGGTGGTGGTGGTTATCGCCATTGTTCTCTATCGGATTCTCCGCCTCATCACCTTTCACATGACGCGCGTAGCCGAGCGCCACGCTGCCAGCGCCGAACGCATCAACCAGGTAAAGACGGTCGCCAGCGTTTCCCGCGCAACAGGGATCGCCGTCATCGGCCTCATAACCGGTCTGCAGGTCCTCGAAATCGTTGGACTGAACCTCGCTCCTCTCCTCGCTTCCGCTGGAGTGGTCGGCATAGCCGTCGGCCTGGCGGCGCAGAACATCATGCGCGACATGCTTAACGGGATCCTCATCCTCGTCGAAGATCAGTTCAACGTGGGCGATTCGGTCAAGCTCGCCGGCCTGGCCGGCACCGTAGAGTCCATGACCCTGCGCAAAACCACCATTCGCGACGGCGACGGCACCCTCTGCATCATCCCAAATTCTCAGATCACCACAGTCGCTAATCAAAGCGTCGGTTACTCTGTGGCAACCGTGAATGTCAGCGTGGATTTCTCGGCCGACCCGGACAAAGTAGTCGCATTGCTCAAATCCATCGCCATGGAGATCCGCACCAGCGACCAGTTCCGCTCCGTCTTCATCGACGACCCCCAGGTCCTGGGCGTCGACGCGTTCCACGGCTCTGAAGTCGTCTTCCCCGTCGTCTTCAAGACTCGCGCTACACAACAGGCTGCTCCGGTCCGCGAGTTCCGCCGCCGCGTGCGCATCGCCCTCGAACAATACAACATGCTCCCCGGCGACCCCAACCGCGTCTTCAGCTTCATCAGCCGCCTCGCGGGCAAGGCCGATCCGCCCGCCGACGCCGGCCAAACCGAGCCGCCAGCGGATGTGCCGGACCTGAGTAACCCGTTGGACTCGATCACGCCACAAGAATCAAAAACGCCGAGCGGCGTGCCGAAGGGAACATAGCTTTTGGCCACACGCTCAAGCGAGAATTCGGGTGCCCCAGGTCTCGAGTTTGAGACCTGGGAAACAACGAAATCGAACAGCAAAACTACGCGCCCCACGTACCTGCAAATTTGGCCACACAGAGGCTCACGCCTCTTCCAAGGCCTTCAGCAGTTCTTCCGCGCTCGTGATCGGCGGCAGGCAACTTCGCCCTCGGCAGACCAGCGCCCATGCCTCCGCTCCAACTGGCGCAGGCACCTGCAAAAGCGTCTCCGCCAGCCCCTCGGGAATGCCGTCCTCCACAAGCTGGCCCGGCGCAAACCGCATCACCGTCTTGTTCACGCCAAACCGCGCTATCGCCGTCGCCTCCAGCCGGAATGCCTCCGGTCCTGAACCAACGATCACTACCTGCATGGGATCAAGCAACAACCGCTCCAGCGCCAGCCCGTAGCTGCCTGCATAGAGTCCGAAATGCTCGACGATTCCCGCAAAGTTATCCAGCGTATCTTCCGCGATGTCGCGATACTGCTGCCTTCCGCTCAAAGCCTCGAGCCGCAGCAGCGCTGAAACAGCGGTTGGGTTGCCTGCGGGCGTCGGCGAGTCCTGCAAAGGCTTGCGCCGCGCCGCCAGCACTCCCAGCACTTCCGCCCCAGGAGCCGTCGCTGCTGCATCGTAAAACGCCCCTGCTGTCTCGTCATAGAATCGCGCGACCATCGCGTCTGCCAGCTTCACCGCTACGCGATAGAAGTTCATGTTGCCGGTTGCAAACCAGGCGTCCATACACGCATGAACAGTAAATGCATAATCGTCAAGCGTCCCCGCAATCTTCTCCGCCGGGGCCGACCCGTCCGAATACGCAATCACGTGATAGAGATTCTCCGCCCCGTCCCACGCCTCGTCCAGAAGCCGGTTCAGGGTCAGCAACGCAAACTCCCTCGCCGCATCCAATCGCAACACGCGCGCCGCGTCCAGGTACGCCGACACCCCCATCGCGTTCCAGCCCGTGTAAAGCGTGCGATCGATAAATGGCGTCGGCCGCTGGCTCCGCGCGGCAAGCAACTTCGCCTTCGCTCGTTCCATCAGTGCCCGATCCCTCAGCGCCGCCGTCGCCTCCACATCCCCGCCCGGCCCCGCAATCTCTTCCAGCGTCTGCTTCACATGCAAAACGTTCTTGGCCGGATTGTGATGCATGTCGCCAAGCTCGCCGATATCCCAGTAGCTCGACGCAAATGCCAACTCTTCCACATCGAGCACTGCCCGCGCCTCTTCCAGCGTCCAGGTAAAGTAGTCGCCGTCGTCATCGAGGTTGATGTCCGCATCCTGCGACGCGTAGAACCCGCCGCTCTCGCGGTCGGTCATCGTCGAGTCGAGCCATGCCACAATCTCCCGCGCCGTCTCCAGAAAATCCGCGCGCACAAAGCTCTGGAACCCATGCACGTAGTTCCGCAGCAGCTCCGTGTTGTCGTAGATCATCTTCTCGAAGTGCGGAACCACCCAGCGCTCATCCACGGAGTAGCGATGAAATCCGCCCGCAAGCTGGTCGTAGACACCGCCCCGCGCCATCTTTTCGAGCGTTGTGACAAATGCATGGCCCGCCTGCTCGTTGTCCCTGTTCATGGCCAGTTCCAGCAGCAGGTCGAGCGCCGCGGGATGAGGAAACTTGGGCTGCGACCCAAATCCCCCGTTTCTCGGGTCAAACTGGCTAAGCGCCGAACCGGCAATCTTATCCACCAGCGACAGGCTCAACTCACCGCCTCGACCTGAAAAGCTCTCGTTGTGTTCGATGGCCGCCATCACACTTGATGCGGATTCCAGCGCTTCGTCGCGTCGCTCGCGCCACACCTGCGCCATCGTCTGCAGCACCCGGCCGAAGCCAGGCCGGCCGTAGCGCTCGTCCGGAGGAAAATACGTCCCGCCAAAGTACGGCCGCCCATCCGGTGTGAGAAATGCGGTGAGCGGCCAGCCACCCTGTCCGCTTATCGCCGAAACTGCAGCCTGGTAGCGTGCGTCCACGTCGGGCCGTTCGTCGCGATCCACCTTCATCGCCACAAAATGTTGGTTGATGATCGTGGCGATCGCCGGATTCTCGTACGACTCGCGATCCATCACGTGGCACCAGTGGCACCACACCGCCCCAATGTCCAGAAGGATGGGCTTGTCCTCGCGGGTGGCGCGCTCAAACGCCTCCGCGCCCCACGCGTGCCAGCGCACCGGCTGGTGCTGCGCCGAGCGCAGATACGAAGAAGCCGCGCTCCGCAGTGAATTTCCCGCCTCAGTCTGTCCTGAATTTGAAACGCCCGTCTCTGTTCCGTCGTCCATGCGGTGAGGATAAACCGGCGAGCCCTCAGCCCAAAGTAAATCCGGCCCCAACCAAACTCCGTGCCCTGCGTCCAAGATCACATCGAAATCCAGCTGCCTTCTTGATCGACTTCAGGGCCTTGATCCTATTCTTCCGTGCAGGTTGCCCAGGACCTGCCCGAGGAGTCATGCTACTCCTGCAGCCCCCAATATCCACTCCCCCGGAAAATGGAGCTACAGAATCATGCAAAATCGCAGCTTCGCATCCAATCTCGGCTTGTACGCTTTCGCCGCCGCCGCCATCTTCCTTGGCGTTCTCGGCCTGGTCTCGGGCGACTTTGCCACCGATTGGCAGCGCGTCGTCCCCACCGTTCCCTTCCGCCAGCCACTCGCGTATCTCACTGCCCTCATCGAGCTTGCCGCCGGTCTCGCCCTTCTCTGGCCGCGAACTGCCCGTGCCGGCGCGCTCACGCTCACCGTCGTCTACTCCGTCTTCACCCTGCTGTGGGTGCCCAAAATGCTCGAGACCTTCAGCGACTTCGACCCCACCGGCAACTTCTTTGAAGAGTTCTCGCTCGTCGTCGGCGGACTCGTTCTCTTTGCACACTTCTCGCCCGCCGGCTCTTCCATCGCGCGCCGCGAGTCCCTCTTCGCTCGTCTCTTCGGCCTCTCCGCTATCTCCTTCGGCGTGGTCCACATCTACGACATGCCCGGCATTATCGCCGCAGTCCCTGGCTGGATTCCGCCGTCCCAGGTGTTCTGGATCTGGGCCACAACCATCGGCTTTTTCCTCGCCGCCATAGCCTTCTTAACTGGCCTCATGGCTCCGCTCGCATCGCGGCTTCTGACCGTTGAGATCGTCAGCTTCGAATTATTCTTCTGGATTCCTCGCGCGTGGGGTAGTCCTCATACGCATTTCGTCTGGTCGGGCAACGCCATCAGCACCGCCATCGCCGGCGCAATCTGGGTCGTCTCCGACTCCTTCTGCCGCGCCAAAAACTCACCCGCGCCTCAAAAAGTCGCCCGCACCCAGCCTGGTTGATTTTGCAGGAGTGTGGTGCCCCATCCTAAACGCGCCCTTTGCGTTTCGGGTGAGAATCCACAATCCCTATCCGCCCTCACTCAACCTGCCAACAAACCGTGGGTGCCCCATCCTAAACGCGTCCTTTGCGTTTAGGGTGGGAATCCACATTCCCTATCCGCCCTCACTCAACCTGCCAACAAACCGAGGGTGCCCCTTCCATTCCACTGTCATCCTGAGCGAATCCGCAGAGGCGAACGAGTCGAAGGACCTGCTTTTTTGACACTCGTGGAATGGGTGGGACACCATAAAACTTACCCCCATCCCCTACCCAAGCTCCGCCTCAATCGCCCGTATCAACTCCGGCGCATCCGGTTGTGTGTCCGGCGCAAACCGTTTCACCACCACGCCCTCGCGACTCACCAGAAACTTCTCAAAGTTCCACAGAATCTCCGGCTCGTCATTCGTAGGGATTCCCCAGCCAATGTGCTTCTCGCGCAGCGTCGGATTCGTCAGGCTGATCGCATGCGGCTGTGCCGCAATCAGCGCCCTGTAGAGCGCGTGCTTGTCCTCGCCCACAACACCGATCTTGCTGTACATGGGAAACTTCACGCCGAAATTCGACGTGCAGAATGTCAGAATCTCTTCGTCCGTGCCCGGCTCCTGCGCGTTGAAGTCGTTGGCCGGAAAACCAGCCACCACCAGCCCCTGCCCCTTGAACCGCTCGTAGAGCGCCTCCAGCCCTTCATATTGCGGTGTCAGGCCGCACCTCGACGCAACATTCACCACTACCACAACTTTGCCCGCGTACTCGCCCAGCGACGCGCCTTCGCCGCTGATCTTCTTCACCGGAATCTCGTAAATAGATGTAGCCATGAACTTCTCCTTTGACCCTATTCTCAGTGCCGTCAATTAACGGTCAGGTGAAATATCAACAGTCCGGCAATAAAACGCAATCTGTTCCCTCTCGCGGTCGAGAAAGTAATAAATGGTTCTATCGAGTTGCCGGGCGCGGACATCATGTGCGCATAGCCCTAGAAACTGCGTCAAGCCACCGCCAAACGCCGCAATATTCAAACTCCAGACCTCCCCGCACCGCAGGGTGATCGTATCTCCCTGCGAATTCGACAGGAACATTCTGAGTTCATACCTTCCGAACGCTGGATCAAGTGAAACCGCAAGTTCAAGAACGTCGCTAAACCCCAAAATGCGCGAATTGATTTCATTGGCTGTCAGCAACATCACGTCACCATCGCGGAATCGAGGCTCCAGAACGAGAACAGACTCCGTAGATTGTTTACTTCAGCAGTTGCTTCGCAACCTTCACATAAAGCTCAACCGCTTCCAGCATCTCTTTCTTCGAGAGCTTCTCATCCGGCGTGTGCGCCCAGTGAATCGACCCCGGCCCCAGAAGCAAGGGCTCGCCCCAGTTGGTCAGCATCGGAATGTCGGTAGCAAACTTCGCCACCATCGTTGGCAGCCCCTCAACCGCCTTCAGCCGGATAAACGCCAGATCCAGCGTGAACTCCACTTCGGCCAGTCCCGAAACCGCTTCGCGAATGGCCGCGCGCACCGGCTCCGAAGGACCCACCACCCGCACCAGCACCTGCGCCTCAGCATGATCGGCAATCACATTCGGTGCGTGTCCGCCGCTGATCTGCCCCACGTTCAGCGTGCACGGGCCAGCGTCCTCGTCCACCGGCAGTTCCAGCGCCAGCACCCGGGTGAGCGCTTCGATCAGTTTGTGAATGGCGCTCTCACCCAGCTCCGGATACGCCGAGTGCGCCATCTTGCCCGTGCTCTTGAGCGACGCACGCAGCGCGCCCTTCGACGCCAGCGCGATGCGATTGTCCGTCGGCTCGCCGTTGATCAAAAAGCGGCTGCCGCGCGGATTCTTGTTCGCTTCCCTCGCCCCGGCCGAGTCCCGCTCTTCGCCGCTCACGTAGAGCATGCCGACTGCAAGCCCCTCCGCGCGCAGCGCTTCAGCTGCAGCCACCTGCGTTGCAATGATTCCTTTCGCATCCGATACGCCGCGCCCGTACATGAACTCATCATCTTCGGTAAAAGGAATGTACGGCGGAACCGTATCCATGTGCGTCGAAAACACAACGTCCGGAGTCTTTCCCTCGACCGTCGCAAACACATTCCATCGCTCGCCGCCGTTCGCATTCTCAGCCGGTTGTGGGACCGCAGTCTTTTCAACAGCCCAGCCCCGCCCGGCCAAATACTCCGCCAGAAAGTCCCCAACCGCACCCTCGTTATAGGTGGTCGATTCAATCTCGCACAGGGCGCAGGTCAGCCCTACCGGGTCCAACGGCGTCAGCTTCTGACCAACAGAACGAATTGGATGAACCACTTGCGTGCTATCCGGTTCAGGCATGATGTTGCCAGAATATCGTACCCGGCAACCGTGCGTGCGCCCATCCCCAATCTCCCCAAGTGAATCGATTTTCCTCTGGGGCACACCGCCGTGCCACCTCGTGGCACACCGTGGTCTATTCCTCCCTTAGTTGTAAGGATTTCTTTACGGTTCGGCGTAGAATGGTCAGTGGTATGACCAACCTGCTCGATAGCACAGTTATGGTCTGGCCACCCGATCAGGCCGACGCCGCTCCTGCAAACGCTCTGCGCAGCGTCTCACTTTCCGGCCCGGCGGGTCGCCTTGAAGGGCTGCTGAATGAAGGCGAGTCCTCCTCACCCTTTGCCGCCTTGGTATGCCATCCTCACCCCGCCGGGGGCGGCAACCTGCACAACAAAGTTGTCTACCACGCTATGAAGGTGCTCAACGACCCCGTCTGGGGCTTTCGTTGCCCCACCCTCCGCTTCAACTTTCGCGGCGTCGGACTCAGCCAGGGCACCCACGACGGCCACGCCGAATCTGGCGATGTGCAGGCTGCTCTTGCCTGGCTCGCGGCCGAATTCCAGCGCCCCATCGTCGTAGCCGGTTTCAGCTTTGGTGCAGTCATGGCGTTGAGGGCCTGTTGCGTCCACAACTCCGCCGCGGACGTTCGCGCTCTCGCTCTGCTCGGCCTCCCCACCCGCATCCCCAATCGCGAAACCGCATACACGTCCCTCTCCAGTTGCATTCTTCCTAAACTCCTGCTCAGCGGAGACAACGACCAGTTCGCGCCAGCTTCCGACCTCCATCAGGTAGCCGCCTTCGCGCGCGAGCCAAAACGCCTTGCCTTCATTCCGGACGCCGACCACTTTTTCACGGGCCAGATCGAACCCATGCAACATGCGCTCTCCGACTGGTTGAGCGCCACCGTTTCCCCTAAACCTTCGGAGCGACAGCAATGACCCCGGCCAGTGACATCGCCCTCGACGCCCTGCACACCGCAGCCACCGAGATTTTTACCGGCGCGCTGAGCGAGTGCAACATCGCTTCCGCCTTTGACCGCCGCATTCAGTTTGACGGCAACATCCTGCACCGCCTGCTGCCCGACGGCGCTGGCCCCGCCACCATCAATCTCGGTGCCTACAAGCGTATCCAGGTCATCGCGCTCGGCAAGGCCGCGGGCCCCATGCTCGATGTCCTCCTCGACCGCATGCAGCGTCGCCAGGGCCTGCGCGGAATCTGTTGTTCCAGCCAACTGCCCGTCAAGCGTAACTGGCGTTTCCGCTACTTCGAAGGTGGCCATCCCCTGCCCAACGAGGAGTCCTTCGCTGCCGCGCGCGCGGCACTGGCCATGCTGCGAAAGGCCCGCAAGGACACGCTCGTCTTCTTCCTCATCTCCGGCGGCGGATCGGCAATGTTCGACCTTCCCCTGGACCCCCAGATTACCCTCGACGACACAATCGTCTTCCATCAGAAACTGCTCGCTTCCGGCGCGCCCATCAGCGAGATCAACACCCTGCGCAAGCATTTCTCCGCGGTCAAGGGCGGACGCCTGGCCATCGCCGCTTCTGAAGCTCAGAAGGTAAGCTTGCTCGTTCCCGATGTGCCCCTCCGCACCCTCGACGCGCTTTCCTCCGGTCCCACCTCGCCCGACCATTCCACCGTCAACGAAGTGCGCGAACTCATCGATCGCTACGGCCTCAAAGCAAAGTTCCCAGCCTCGGTCAACCGCTTCTTCGAGCGCGACGACCTGCCCGAGTCGCCCGGCAACAAGAGCCTGCTGCCTGCCTTCTTCCCGCGTAAGGCAGACGCGCCCCTGGCCCGCAAAGTCACCGCCGCCGCCGTCTTGAGCGGCGAAGACGAGTCCTTCCAGGACTCTGTCTTCGAAATCCTGCTCTCGAGCCACGACCTCGTCGAGAACGCCCGCGCCCTCGCTGCCAGGACCGGCTATTTTGTCGCGGTCGACAATAGTTGCGACGATTGGGACTATGCCGACGCCGCCCGCTACCTGCTCGAACGTTTCCACTCACTTCGTGCCGCGCACGACCACCTCTGCCTCATCTCCGTCGGCGAGGTCACTGTCACCATGGGCGGGACGCCCGGTGCCGGCGGTCGTAATCAGCAATTCGCTCTTCAGTGTGCGCTTGACCTCGCCAGGTATCCTCACCAGCGCCTCACCGTCTTCAGTGCCGGTTCCGACGGTATCGATGGCAACACACGCTCTGCCGGCGCCATCGCCGATGTCACCACCGTGGCCCGCGCACGAGCGTTTGGCTACGATCCTGAGACCTCTCTTGCTGCCTTCAACGCCTGCCCGCTCTTCACCGCTCTTGGAGACGCTGTGGTCACCGGGCCCACCGGTCAGAACCTGCGCGATCTGCGCCTCCTCATCGCCGAAAAGAGCTAACTGCTCGAGCGGTGATGGAGGGTCTTCGACTTTCCCTCGCCCACAAAATCTTCCACAGCAATCCACCGTCGACGCTGCTCTAACGTCCCCTCGTTGCGGTAACATTGCTTTCACACTCCAACCTGACCAGGGCTCCTGCGTCAATTGGATTCCTTTCCGGCCCACCAACCCCCTCGGAACTCGACGTACGCCGGTGACGCTCCAAAACTGCAGGAACGAGGACCTTTTCGTGGTTCGAAAAGCAAAGCGCAACACCGCCCCTAAGACCCCGGATATCCGCTCCGTTGCCGCACTCGCCAAGGTCTCCATCGCCACCGTCTCCCGCACCATCAACGGCTCGCCTGCAGTCAGCGAACGTCTGACCCAGCGGGTCTGGCAGGCCATCGATCAGCTCAAGTACTTCCCCAACACCCATGCGCGCAGCCTGGTCTCCGGGCGCAGCCGCATCCTCGGCATCATCGTCGAAAACATCACCAATCCCTTCTTCCCCGAGCTCATCCAGAGCTTTGAAGAGATCGCCGTGGCCCACGGCTATGAAATCCTGGTCAGCTCCTCCAACAGCGATCCCGCCATCCTCACCACCTGCGTGCGCCGCATGCTTGAGCGCAAGGTTGAAGGCGTGGCCGTGCTGACCTTCGGCGAAGAAGAGCCGGTCCTCGACCAGCTTGCCCATCATGACGTGCCCATGGTTCTGGCCGAGTTCCGCCTTGACGCTCCCAAGACGAGCACCATCCTGCTCGACTACTCCACCGGCATCCGCGCGGCTGTCGATCACCTGGTCGGCCTCGGCCACACTCAGGATCGCGTTCCTCGCCGGGACCTCACAAGCTCCACTCCGCCGTCACCCGCGAAAACGACTTTCGCGCTGCCATGCAGGCCGCGGACTTGCCCATCGACAAGAAGTGGGTCATCGAGTGCGACCACACCCTCAAAGGCGGCGTCGCCGGCTTCGCCCGGCTCCAGGCTCTCCAATCGCGGCCCACGGCCATCGTCTGCTCCAACGACATGACCGCCATCGGCGTCCTGCGCGCCGCCTACATGGATGGCCTGCGCGTCCCCCAGGATCTCAGCGTCATCGGCCTCGACGACATCGACTTTGCCGAGTTCACGCTGCCGCCCCTCACCACCATCCGCCTCTCGCGCGCCGATCTCGCCCGCGCCGCCTTCGAGGCCCTCCGCCAGCAGGCAGAAAACCCCCGCGACCCCAAGATGCAGAGAGAGTTTCTCGTCTCCACCAGCCTGGTCCTGCGTGGATCAACCGCTAAGCCGTCAAATACCTAATCACCGGCCGCTTGTCCACTCATGAATGTGGGTGCTCCATGTCTCGCTTGTGAGACATCGGATACGACGAACTCAACCTACGAACTCACGCCGGGTGCCTCATCCATTCAGCGTCTTTTGCTGAATGGGTGGGATTCGATATCTCGCATTCGCGTGCGGGACCCTTAACCCTCGTACTGCTCCTCGCTCACCTGCTCCAGCCAGTCCACGACTTTGCCGTCGAGCTTCTCCTGGATTGCGATGTGCGTCATCGCCGTCGTCGGCGCGGCCCCGTGCCAATGTTTCTCTCCCGGCGAAAACCAGACCACGTCTCCCGGCCGAATCTCCTCAATCGGCCCACCCCAGCGCTGCGCCCGCCCACACCCCGATGTCACGATCAGCGTTTGTCCAAGCGGATGCGTATGCCACGCTGTGCGTGCCCCCTGCTCAAATGTCACATGCGCCCCCACAACCCGCGCAGGTTCCGGTGCCTCAAACAGCGGATCTACCCGCACCGTGCCGGTAAACCAATCCGCTGGCCCTTTGCCGGAAGGCCGCGTTCCGACTCTCTTGATCTCCATTGCCTAGTCTCCATTTCAGATTCGAGGATACGGGCTTTGCCCGCACATAATCCCCTACAGCCCCGTCATCTTCTCGAACTGTTCCGGATAACGCGCGCCCTCGATCTTCACCTGCTCGGCGGCCCCGTTGATCTCGCGCAGGTCGTCTGCGGTCAGCTCGATTGAAGCCGCGCCCAGGTTCTCTTCCAGTCGATGCAGCTTCGTGGTGCCGGGGATCGGCACAATCCACGGCTTCTGCGCCAGCAGCCAGGCTAGCGCAATCTGCGCAGGCGTTGCATTCATCTGCTTGCCGATCGTTCCCAACAACTCCACCAGCGCCTGGTTCGCTTTGCGCGCCTCGGGCGTAAATCGCGGAATGCTGCTACGGATATCGGTCTTGTCAAAGGTCGCGTTCTCGTCGATCTTGCCCGCCAGGAACCCCTTGCCAAGCGGGCTGAACGGCACAAACCCAATGGCGAGTTCTTCCATGAGGGGAATAATCTCCTCCTCAGGCTTGCGATACCACAGCGAGTACTCGCTCTGAAGCGCCGTTACAGGCTGCACGGCGTGGGCGCGCCGTATGGTCTTCGCCCCCGCTTCAGACATCCCGAAGTGCTTCACCTTGCCCTCGCCAATCAGATCCTTCACCGTCCCCGCTACATCTTCAATCGGCACCTTCGGATCCACGCGATGCTGGTAGTAGAGATCGATCACATCCACGTCGAGACGCTTGAGCGACGCATCGCAGGCCTTTCGAATACGCGCCGGGCTGCTGTCTGTTCCTTTGCCGCCGGGTGTTCCATCGTCGTTGATATCGAAACCAAATTTCGTCGCAATGGCCACCTTGCCACGGAACGGTGCAAGACTCTCCCCCACCAGCTCTTCGTTGTTGAACGGGCCATAAACCTCAGCTGTATCAAAGAACGTGACGCCGCGCTCCACCGCCGCGCGCAGCAGCGCGATCGATGCCGACTTCTCCGGAAATGGCTTGTACGAGTGCGTCATCCCCATGCATCCCAGCCCAATTTCCGAAACCTCAAGCCCGCTTTTGCCCAATATCCTCTTCTGCATCTGCCTCCCCGTCAATTCTCCCGGCCCTCCCGCTACAGCGCCGCCGACTCCTGCACGACCCGCTCTTGCTCGACAACCACACCAGCCCCCCGCATCGCCTCCACTTTCTCATGCGTTCGATGAGCCGCCACACGACGATTTTCGTAGATACGTGGCTCGCCGAACTGAATCTCTGCCGTGAAATCCGGCCCGCCGAGGTTCTTCAACAGGTGCGGAGCAAAATCCGTGTCGCCAAACCAGCACAAGCTGCTTTCTGGCGTGCCATCAGAGGGCACATATCGAACCGCCGCCGCGGTTACCGGAATTCGCGCCTCCACTGCTGGAATGAAGAACCGCGAGTGAAAGCGCAGCACCCGGGTTCCATCCGTGCTGGTTCCTTCAGGAAAGAACAGCACCGGAACCGGCCCGCGCAGCCGCTCGGCAATCTCCTTTGTCGTGGCTTCCGCGCTTGCCCGGCTCGACCGGTCTACAAAGAGCGCGCCGCCTGCCCGCGACAGTATGCCGAATAAAGGCCAGCTGCCAATCTCCACCTTCGAAACCAGAAACACCGGCACCGCCGCTGAAAACACCAATATGTCGAGATAGCTCAGGTGGTTCGAAACCATTAATCCGCCCTGCGGCAGGCTGCCCGTGACCTTCAGCCGGACACCGAGTGCGCGCATCACAAGCAGCGCCGCTTCATGCTGCCATTGCGCGCGGCGCTCCAGACTATCCCGGCCGGCCAGGCACAAAAACCAGAAGCGCATCAGGCAGTAGTTTAGGGCCAACGCCAGCGTCACAGCACGCCAGGCGGCGCGCAGACTCACTGTGTCAGTGGAGCCAGGAAGCGATTGCGCGCCGAGGCTGAAACCATATTGAGATCGAGCAGTGTGAGGAAATCGATCGTGCCAAACTCGCGGTCCCAGGCAGGCGGCCCACCAATGCGGCACCCGATCGTCAGGTACGTCCTCAGCAGTTTGGGAACCTTCGGAGCCTTGGCCTGCAAAGCCTCCAGCCCCTCCCCATCCCTCAACGCGGGCGCTGGCTGTGCATCTGCGCCCTCCAGCTCGGTGGGACAGGCGTAGGCCTGGGTTGGCGAGGTCTCGAACTCCGGCGAAACCAGGTAGTGCTCCAGTTGGCGATACATCTGCCAGCCCTCGGCAGGGTCCTTTGAGTTGATCGACGAGCAACCGACAAGGTAACGCAGCCCCATGTTGGTAGCATACTGCGCGATCCCCCGCCACAGCAGCGTAAGCACTTCGGGTGTGCGATGTTCCCGGTCAATTGAGGCGCGGCCAAGTTCCAGAATCCCGGCCCGCAGCGGCTCATACGGCGCAAAGCTGAACTCCTGCTCCGAGTAGTAGCCCAGGTTCCGCGCGGCAGTCGCTCCCGACTGCATCCGATACGTTCCTACAACACGGCGGGCGGAATTGCTCTCTTGCTTGTCTTCCACCAGCAGATGCTCGCAGATCGGATCAAACTTGTCCGTGTCCAGCCCTGTCTGGTAGCTGCTCTCCAGCCCCTCGCCCATCTCGATATTGAAGACTTTGAACCGCAGCCGGCAGGCAGCCAGGCGGTCTTCCGCGCTCTCCGCCAGCCGCAAGCGGTAGCGGCCCACCTCGGCGTGAATTTGAGGCTTTGGCGGCGCGGCCGGTAAAGACAGGCCCGGCGCGTAGGTGGGGAACGCAATCTCCACCAGCGGGGTGGAATGCAGCGCGAGTTTAAGCGGAACCTTAAGCCCAGCTTGCGCAATCACTGGTTTAGTATCCGCCGGAATTGTAAAAGGAATGTCAAACAGATGCAAATGCGGTGCAAAACCGGTTGCTAACTGGTAAACGGAGGCTTCCGGCGGCCTCCCAGGCCCAACAATTTGAAAGAGATAGCCTTTCCCGTCTTATCCTTGGCTTTCGGTGAACAGTGGGAGACCGGGACCATCCCATCAGCCCCCCGCAATCGACGGAATCACCAGAACCTCATCGCCCTCCTGGAAGGCGTACTTCTCATTGCCCAGGAAGCGAATGTCTTCTTCGTTCACATAGAAGTTGATGAATCGCCGAATCTGTCCGTCTTCGCCGCGCAAATGCTGGCGCAACGCGGGAAAAAGGCCTTCAATTTCGGTAATCAGCTCCGGCAGGTTCGCTGCCTTCGATGAGATTTCCCTCACGTTGTTGGTGTGCTTCTGAAATGCATTCGGCAGCAGAACCCTAACGGACATTGCCTTCTCCTGCCAGGGCGAGTCCCTGGCTTATTGCACTGCGTTCTTCCACATAAGCCTCAAAGTCGCTGAGCCGCGGGCGAATCGCTCGCTCCTGCTCGTACGCGCCTTGCAGGCAGTCTGTCGTCTTCAGGCCGTTGCCGGTAATGCAGGTCACGGTCAGTTCATTGGGCTGGATGCGTCCATGCGCATAGAGCCGCGCCGTCACCGCCGTCGTCACGCCGCCTGCGGTCTCGGCAAACACGCCCTCGGTCTCCGCCAGCTCCTGGATGGCCGAAACAATCTCCACATCCGACACATCCTCGGCCCATCCGCCCGACGCGCGAATCGCCCGCGAAGCATAAGACCCGTCGGCCGGATTGCCAATCGCCAGCGACCGCGCAATCGTGTTCGGCCGTTGCGGCTCAATCGTCTCGGTATCGTTCTTCACCGCGGTCGAAATCGGCGAGCACCCCGTCGCCTGTGCGCCAAAGAACCTCACCGGCTTGTCTTCCACCAGCCCCAGCGCAACCAGCTCGACTAAAGGCCTTCCGATCTTGGTGATCAGCGACCCTCCCGCCATCGGGCAAACGATGTTGTCGGGCAGGCGCCAGCCCAGTTGCTCGGCGATCTCAAATCCCACCGTCTTCGAGCCCTCGGCGTAGTAGGGCCGCAGGTTCACGTTCACAAAGCCCCAGTTGTAGCGGTCGGCAATCTGCGAGGAGAGCCGATTGACGTGGTCGTAGTTCCCATCCACGCGCACCAGCGTCGCGCCATACACCTGCGTGTTCAGAATCTTGGCCGGCTCCAGGTCCGCAGGCACGAGGATGAAGGTCTTCAGCCCCAGCCGCGCGGCCTGCGCGGCAACCGCATTCGCCAGGTTGCCGGTCGACGAGCAGCCCACCGTGTCAAACCCGAAAGCCTGCGCATTGGCCAGCGCCACAGCCACCACGCGGTCCTTGAAGCTCAGCGTAGGCAGGCACACAGCATCGTTCTTGATGTAGAGATTCGCTGGCGCCGATCCGCGCGCCCAGCCGCGGAGCCTTCATCAGCGGCGTCAGGCCCGCAGGGGTCTGCGGTTCGTAGTTTTCCGGAATGGGCAGCAGCGCCCGATAGCGCCACATGTTCAGCGGGCCCTGCGCAATCGCCTCGCGGGTAAACCGGCTGCGCGCAGCCTCAAGGTCAAACACAATCTCAAGCGGAGAAAAACACTCGTCGCAGATCGAAAGCGGCTGGATCCCGTAGGACCGTCCGCATTCCCGACATCGCAATTCGTAAGCACCAGTCGTCAAGAGTCCCTCGCATCGACACGAGTGACCTGAAGCTACGAGCGTGTGACTGGCTCAGGAAGAGCGAACGTGAAATTGACTCGAATAAACCGTGCGAGCCGCCGAAGCAAAGAGTGCTGAAGCGACCCCCGAATCTCATGTTCCCCGTCTCCGGGCAAGAGTTGACACCATACTCCCGTTTTGCGCGGGCAGGTTGTCGTGGCGTCACAGGGCTCGTCCCTCAGCCACTCTGCATGAAACTCAGGCCTGTCCAAGAGAACAGGCTTGAATGTTTTTGTTGTAACACACAGCAAAATTGAGCGCAACCCTCTTTCCAGCCAACGGTGCCGGACCCGCCCTGAACCGTCGCAGAATCAAAGTGAAACGGGAGGACCGCATCCCCCTCCCGGCTTGAAATTTATCCTGGACCACCCATTACGGCTGGGGCCCCATCCGTTCCCCGGCTTTTCGAGGAAACGAGCGGAATGGGTGGGAGACAACGAAGCCGAAATTGCAACAATCGGGAGATTGCGGGTGCCCCATCCTCGCGACGTCTTTGCTCTTGTCGCCAGGGTGGGATTCGAGAATGCCGGCATCACCGCAACTGCGAGAACCCCTAGTTCGCGTAAATCCTCACATAGTTCACCAGGTACGTGCTCGGGAAAGACCGTCGTCGAGTCCGGCGAGCCGGGCCAGTCGCCGCCCACGGCCAGGTTCAAATGACGAACATCGGCCCCTGGTCAAACGGCCAGGTTTCGGTTAACTGGGTTCGTAGTGTTAACGTCTCGTAGATGTTGGCCGGGTCGTCCACGTAGTACTGAATCTGGCCCTTCGATCCAGATCATTCCATACGTATGCAAGGTCGCGGCCGAGAACCCGGTCGGA
This sequence comes from uncultured Acidobacteriaceae bacterium, assembly GCA_963783065.1. Classification (GTDB taxonomy): domain Bacteria; phylum Acidobacteriota; class Terriglobia; order Terriglobales; family Acidobacteriaceae; genus Telmatobacter. The sequence continues at coordinate 222,590 of CAWAMG010000004.1, forward strand.
TGGTACGTCTGGCTGCCGTGCAGTCCGCTGCGCCGGTGCCGCTGTGATCGACGACTGCGTCCAGTCGTAGCCGGGCGCTGCGCCAGTGCCGGGGCCGCCGAAGGGCGTGTTCGGCCCCGTCGATGTGCTCCATAACATCCAGCTTCGCCGCAGGCCGGCCAGTTAATGGTCGCAATGTTGTTCCCCAGCAGCCAGAACGCCGGCCACATCCCCTGGCGACTCGGGAATCTGCAGTTGCGCCTCGATCCTCCCATACTGGAAGCTGAACAGCCCCTGGCTCTTCAATCGCGCCGAGGTGTATGTCCCGGCCGAGGGCTGCATGGCCACAATGTTCAGCCCGCCGCCCGGCGCAATGTACGCATTTGGCGTCAGCGGGAGAGCAGGGTGCGGTGTTCGAGCCCCACGCGCAGTAAGTCTCTTGCTCATTGTTGCCGCAGCAGTCAAGCCCCACGTCATAGGTCCAGGTGCTCGGATTGGGTTGCGCGTTTGTGCCCCGCGTTCGAAAACTCGTCGCTCCAGGCCACCATTCCACTCGGCACATTCGCCGTAATATTCTGGCTGCTCACACTGCTGTTGGTGTCGCCCAATGCCTCGGCAATCGCGTTCACCGTCGCACTCGACATCATCAGAAACGGCGCATGATACTGGGTGGAAGCGCTCTCGGCGTCGTGCCGTCTGTCGTGTAGTAGATCGCCGCCCCAGACGTCCTAGTCTTCAGGCTGACGATCATTGCGCCATTTTGCGCGCCATTGCTGGTTGACGTGGTAATGGCGGGCGCCGAAGCGGTTAGGGTTGCTGGCGGAGGGATCGAATGGGTTCCGCCCCCGCTTCCGCACCCAAGAAGAATCATCCCACCGCAAACTGCTGCACATCCGCTCAAGCTCTCACTGCTATGGCCCTCCAAAGTACTTCATCTGTTCAGGGAGTCCACCTGCCGGCTCACTCCGAACCCCCAATTCAACCACCCTGTAAACAAGCCCGTCAATCACCCGCGTCACACCCGCTTTCACATCCCCAAACTCGCGAGCCTTCCGACTCGCAGTTACAACGTCGCACTGAGGCTCCCTATGCCCCGGAACCCCGCTCTCTCTGTGACAAAGGTTGTATTGAGCCGCCGAGCTTCTCTCAGCCATCATTGTGAAGTCGGTGCTTGCGCGACCCCTGCGTCGCGGGCGCCAACAGCATCGATGTCATGCCAATTGTCGACGAATGAGTAACTGCCCGTTAGCTCGTCACTCAAGCAGAAACCTCATCTCCTTAGGCAGTTGCTACATCGGTTCGGCGTTGTCGGGGTTCGACTTTGGCTCCCCTGGAATCGACGGCTTGCGCGGCTTCAATGGCGATGGCCGGTGGTTTTGCATTGTGTTCGCGGCGTAAAGTTCTGTTCACCTTGATGCTCAGAGGTCCCGGCGATGCTGAGAGCAAAAGCGACAATAGCGAAACCGCCGGAGCTAACTGCGGCTGAAATCGCCTCTGCTCACCTCTCCGCATTGATCGAGAGTACGCAGGATCTGGTCTGGTCCGTCGATCTCGGTTATAGGCTTCTCACGTTCAACCAATCTCTCGCCGACTGCCTCATGAACAGCTATGGAATCCTCGCCTCCACTGGATCCAGGGTTCACGATTGGCTGCCCCAGGAGATCGGGTCCCAGTGGCGCTCAAGATACGCGCGAGCCCTGTTGGAAGGCCCTTACCGCGAAGACTATCAACTGCCCGATGGCCGCTGGCTCGAGCTTTCCCTCAATCCAATCATCCAGGACGGCCAGAGGGTTGGCGTCTCTGTCTTCGGCAAAGACGTTACCGATCGTAAACGAGCCCTCGATGCGCTTCGAGAAAGAGAGGCGACTCTCAGAGACGCCGAAATCCTCGCGCAGGCTGGGAGTTCAAGCTGGGACGTTGTTTCCGATACCACAACTTGGTCCGAGGGTCTCTATCGCATCACCGGCTGGGACCCATCTAGCTCGGCTCCAAACTGGGAAGGGCGCGCCAAACTCTATACCCCGGAAAGCTATGCTCGTCTCAAAGTTGCAGTCGATCATGCGCTGACCACAGGCGAGGTCTTCGATCTGGAGCTGCAGATTGTCCGTCAGGATGGCATACTGCGCTGGGTCCAGGCCCGCGGCGCCGCCATTCGGAATGAATTCGGCAAAGTGCAAAAGCTTTCAGGCACGCTGCAGGACATTACGGACCGGAAACTCGCCGAGATGAAGCTCCGCGACAGTGAGGAGCGCTTTCGTGCCACCTTTGAGCAGGCCGCCATCGGGATTGTCCATGTCTCATTTGAAGGCGAAATACTGGGCTGCAATGAGCGCTACGCCGAGATCCGAGGTTACTCTCCAACGGAAATGCTTGGCATGAAGATCCAGGAGCTTACGCCGCCTGAGTACGTTCCCCAAAGCGACCAGGTTCTTCAGGAATTGGCCGGAGGGCAATCCGGCCACGCTGGCTGGGAGAAGCCGTGTCTCCGAAAGGACGGAAGCCTCGTCTGGCTGCGGCTCACATCTTCAGTTCAACGGGATGGAGAGGGAAAGCCTCTGCATATTATCGCTTTCGTTGAAGACGTCTCCGCCCGCAAAGCGGCCGAAGACAACCTGGCCGCAGCCGCGAACGAACTGCGGGAAAAAGAGTCTCGTTATCGAACCGTGTTTCAAACCAGCCTCGACGCCTTCAGCATCAGCAGATTGAGCGATGGCAAGCTGATCGATGTGAACAAGGCATTTCTCGATATTACCGGCTACGAGCGTGAAGAAGTGATCGGACGAAGCTCCTTGGAGCTGGGTCTCTGGGCAAACCCGCGCGAGCGCCAGATCATCGTTGATGAATTGCGCCAGAGTTCCGCTTCCCGCGACCTTGAAATCCTGTTCAGGAGAAAGTCAGGTGAAACATTCTGGGGGTTAATGTCAGTATCGGTGATCGAATTCGAGGGTGTTCAATGCGCTGTGGTCGTTGCCCGCGACATCTCTGACATTAAACATGCGGTCAGGATGATCAGAGATCTCTCCTTCTACGATCCCCTCACGCATCTGCCCAATCGGCGTTCTCTCGTCTCAATGTTGGAGCGGTCCCAGGCCGGCAATCAGCGAAACCGGGCTCTCCTGTTTGTCGATCTCGATAACTTCAAATCAGTAAACGATGCGCTTGGCCACGAAGCCGGTGACCTGCTGCTTCAGGAGGCCGGTCGACGAATTACGGAATGCGTGCTTGGGCAAGGTACCGTGGCGCGAGTCGGTGGAGATGAGTTTGCCGTGGTTCTTGAGAACCTCAACGATCTGCCCGAGGTCGCTGACGAACAGGCTCGATTGATCGGCGAAAAGCTTCGCATGGCAGGCAATCGTCCATACCTGCTAGCCGGCAAGGAATGCCACTCTTCCTTCAGCATCGGGGTCGCGGTCTTTGGTCCAAATAATGGGGAAGGCAGCCTCGAAGCCCTGAAACAAGGCGAGATTGCCATGTTCAAGGCCAAGCAGGCCGGCCGGAACATCACCCACTTCTTCTCGCCTGCTTTGCAGGAGAATCTCAACGCCCGCGTCTTGCTTGAGCGCGAACTCCGTGAAGCAATCAAGGCCGGGCAATTTGAACTTTACTTCCAGCCCCAGGTCCGATGGTCAGCGTTGATTGGAGCTGAGGCGCTTATCCGTTGGAACCATCCAAAGCGAGGCCTTCTGGCCCCCGGCGCATTCATCGTACTGGCTGAGGAGACCGGCCTCATACTGCCTCTCGGCGACTGGGTTCTTCAGAATGCCTGCCGGCACATTGCCGCCTGGGCAGCCTCCGAGCTGCTGGCCGCAGTCCCCTTGGCCGTGAACATCAGTGCAAGGCAGTTCCGCCAGGCCGATTTTGTCGAGCGCGTGCTCACCGCCCTCAGCCTTTCCGGAGCAAATCCCTCCCATCTCAAACTGGAACTCACAGAGACAGCTCTCGTCGAAGATATCCAGGATGTGACTGCCAAAATGACCGCCCTCAAGTCCCGTGGACTCACATTCTCCATGGACGATTTCGGAACCGGCTACTCGTCCCTCGCCCATCTGAAGAGGTTGCCAATCGACGAGTTGAAGATCGACAGCGCATTCGTTCAGGACATCATCGAAGATGGGCCCAGCGGAGCCATTGCGCGGGTTATCATTTCAGTTGGTCAGGTGTTGAACCTTTCAGTCATTGCTGAAGGAGTTGAAACAGGGGCTCAACAGGACGCTCTTCTCGCCATGGGCTGTAACGCGTTCCAGGGATACTTCTTCAGCCGTCCGCTTCCCTTCGATGAGTTCGAGCGGGTCTGGCTCCGAAAGAACCAATAGCACTGGACGCTTCCGCCTTCTGTCCCACTTAGACCAAAGACAGCCCGTGCGTCAGGATCGGTCCAGATTCTATCTGCGACTGACGAGAACTTCGGCAGGCCTTCACGCCATTCGGCAACTCGAAGTCCCTGATCAGCAAAACAAAGCCCCTGAACAATGCCCCGCGAAGAAAAAATCGAACGGCTGGGAAAAGGCTGCCGCAAAAACGATTCCAGGGTTGCTGTACCTCGGACCCATTGTCCTCAAGTCGACGCGACCAAAAAAAGGGCGTCGATCTTTCAGAAAGCAGGAAAAGGGCATACCGACCCTGGAACCGCTCTGAAGAAGCTTTTCTCCCGGCCGTTCGAGGAGGACACGCACATGAACTTCGCTTCTGTGAATTGACTGTGGCACAGAGCGATGGAAATTATGTGCAAATTGCCGGTGGAGAAAACGCAGCGGATTCCGTTATGGGAGCGGGTCCCCACGGCCTTCCTGAAAATTGGCGTCGTTCCTGAAAAGCGAAGTGTTCCTGAAAAGCATTCCGCAGCCGCTCGCTGCCCGTCGCCTCAACCGCCTTCTCAACCCGCCCCCGCAACTCAGCTGACGGAGCAATCCGCCCCAGCGCCTCAAGCGCCGCCGCAGCATGCCGCGAATCCCGCTCCACCAGCCCGATCAGAAAATCGAACGCCTCCTGAGCCGCGTCATCGCAATCGCGCTCGTCAGCACTCCCGCAAACCACGTATCCGGCGCCTTTTGCCCCGTCCCGCCCAGCCGCGCCGTCAGCACAGCAAGCGCCTCCGGCAGCCGCGTCTCGCGCCAGCGCAAACGCCGCCTCCCCCGCCAGATCGCCGCCTTCCTCGAGCAGACCCGCCACCAGTGGAATCGCCTCCACCCCTTCAAGCGACAGCAGCGCCGCATAAACCGCGCCCAGCACCTCCGGCGTATCCGATCCGGCTTAACCGGCCCCATCAGCGCGCGCAACCGCAGCGCCAGCGCCGCCCCCTCCCGCCCACGTTGCCAATCGCCCGCGCCGCCTCCACCCGCACGCTCTTGTCCACGTCCACCAGAGTTTCAAGCAATAGCCCCACCAACTCGTCGTCCGGAATGCCGGGGCAAGCCACCAGCGCATGCGCACACGTCGCCCGCAATCCTCCCGCTGAGTCCACCGGCGGACCCCAACTCGCCTCCATCTGGTGATGCCGCAGCCCCCGCAGATATGCGTCCTTGCCGCGATGCTCCAGCTTCACCAGCGCCTTCGCCAAGTGCCTCTTTCGCCCAGCACTTCGGGTCGCTCTTCGCCGCATCCACAAAAAACCGCTCGTAGGCCGTCAGCACCTCCGGCAACAGCGCGCAACCTCCGCCTCCGCCACCAGCTTGGCCGCCTTCGAGACCAGAAAGTTGTTGCGATTGTTGAGCGCCTTGCGCAGCCGCTCCACGCCGTCAGCGTCCAGAGCCGCCTCCCGCCTTCATCGCCTCGCTCAGCGCCTCAAGCGCTGCAAGCTCCGCGTCAAATCCACGCTGCGGCACTGCTGCCGAAGAGTCCCGGCTTGTCGCTTTTGCGCTCATCCCCTGGTCCCCAGTCCCTAGACCCTCGTCCCTGCAAACGCCTCCACCGCCTCGTAATTCAAATTCGGCCCCAGCCACCGCTCCACCTCGCCCACGCTCATCCCCTTGCGCGTCGCGTAGTCTTCCACCTGGTCGCGGCCAATCTTGCCCAGCGAGAAATACTTCGACTCCGGATGCGCAAAATAGAGCCCGCTCACGCTCGATCCCGGCCACATCGCAAACGACTCCGTCAGCAGCATTCCCGTCTTCGCCTCCACATCCAGCAGCTTCCACAGCGTTCCCTTCTCCGTGTGGTCCGGGCAAGCCGGATACCCCGCCGCCGGCCGAATCCCGCGATACTTCTCGTGGATAATCTCGTCGATGCTCAGCTTCTCGTCCTTGCCGTAGCCCCACTCCGCTCGCACCCGCTTATGCAGGCATTCGGCAAACGCCTCTGCCAGCCGGTCGGCTACAGCCTCAGCCAAGATCGCGTTGTAGTCGTCGTTCTCAGCCCTGAATCCGTCGCAAAACTCCTTCAAGCCCAATTCCGCTCGTCACCGCAAACGCGCCAATATAATCCGCCAGCCCCGTTTCGCGCGGCGCAACAAAGTCGGCCAGCGAGCGGCACGGCTCACTTCCCTCGCGGTTCGCCTGCTGGCGCAGAAAATGAAACCGCGTCAGCGCCCTTTTTGTGTCGAGTCTGCCCCCGCCGCATCCGCGTAGATCTCCACATCGTCGCCCACCGCATTCGCCGGGAAGAACCCATAAACGCCCCGCGCGGTAATCGGCTTCTCCTCAATCATTCGATCCAGCATCGCGTTGGCGTCGTCAAACAGCTTCCGTGCCTCATCCCCCTGCCGCACATCATCCAAAATGCGCGGATAAACACCCTTCAACCCCCACGTGTGGAAGAACGGCGTCCAGTCAATGAACTCGCGCAACGTCGCGATCGGAAAATCCTCCAGCACGCGCACCCCGGTAAACTCGGGCACTGCCACGTCTTCAGCGCCGCCACTCAATCGGCGTCCGTCTCGCCCGTGCTGTCTCCAGCGGCACCAGCTCCTGCCGCGGTGCCGCATGCGCCTTGCGCAGCGCCTCAGACTCCGCCCGATGCTGCGCGACAAACGCGTCCTTCCCATCCTCGCTCAGCAGGCTCGTCGTCACTGGCACGGCCCTGCTCGCATCCAGCACATGCACCACCGGCGCGCTATAGTGCGGCGCAATCTTGATCGCCGTGTGCGCGCGGCTCGTCGTCGCGCCGCCAATCAGCAGCGGCAGCTTGAAGCCCTGCCGCTCCATCTCCCGCGCCACATGCACCATCTCGTCGAGCGACGGCGTGATCAGCCCGCTCAGCCCGATCAGGTCCGCCTTCTCTTCCTTCGCCCGCTCCAGAATCCTCTCGCACGGCACCATCACGCCCAGGTCGATGACCTCGTAGTTGTTGCAGGCCAGCACCACGCCCACAATGTTCTTGCCAATGTCGTGCACATCGCCCTTCACCGTGGCCAGCACAATCTTCCCCTGCGCCTTCACTTCCTGCCCGGCCGCCACCATCGCCGCCTTCTCCGCCTCCATGAACGGAGTCAGGTGCGCCACGGCCTTCTTCATCACGCGCGCACTCTTCACCACCTGCGGCAGAAACATCTTGCCCGCGCCAAACAGGTCGCCCACCACGCTCATCCCCGCCATCAGCGGCCCCTCAATCACCGCCAGCGGCCGGCCCAGTTGCAGCCGCGCCTCTTCCGTGTCCGCCTCGATGAAACGTCAATCCCCTTCACCAGCGCGTGCGACAGCCGCTCCTCCACCGTTCCGGCTGCGCCACTCCTCGGCCTTCTTCTCCGTCGCCGCCGTGCCCGCGCCCTTCAGCGTCTCGCCAAACTCCACCAGCCGCTCGGTCGCGTCCGGCCGCCGGTTCAGCAGCACATCCTCCACCAGCGTCTTCAGTTCCGGCTCAATCTCTTCGTACACCTCAAGCATTCCGGCATTCACGATGCCCATGTCCATGCCCGCGGCGATCGCGTGATAAAGAAACGCCGAGTGCATCGCCTCGCGCACCTTGTTGTTGCCGCGGAAGCTGAACGAAATATTCGACACGCCGCCGCTCACTTTCGCATGAGGCAAGATTTGCCTTGATCCACCGCGTGGCGTTGATAAAGTCCACCGCGTAGTTGTTGTGCTCCTCCATCCCCGTCGCCACGGTCAGGATGTTCGGATCGAAGATGATGTCCTCCGCCGGAAATCCGACCTCGTCGACCAGAATCCGGTAAGCCCGCTCGCAAATTCGAATCTTCTCTTCGTAGCTCGCGGCCTGCCCCTGCTCATCAAAGGCCATCACCACCGCCGCCGCGCCGTATTTCAGCACCGCGGCCGCATGGCTCTTGAACTTCTCCTCGCCTTCCTTCAGCGAGATCGAATTCACAATCCCCTTGCCCTGCAGGCACTTCAGCCCCGCCTCAATGACCTCCCACTTCGACGAGTCCACCATGAACGGAACCTTGGCCACCTCCGGCTCGGTTCCCAGCAGTTGCAGGTAGCGGCTCATAGCCGCCACGCCGTCGATCATCCCCTCGTCCATGCAGATGTCCAGAACGTTGGCCCCGTTCTCCACCTGTTGCCGCGCAATGCTCACCGCCTCCTCAAACTTGCCTTCCTTCACCAGCCTGGCGAACTTCGGCGACCCGGCCACATTCGTCCGCTCGCCGATCAGCATGAAGATTCCGGGCTGCTGCGTGAACGGCTGCGAACCGGAAAGCCGCAATGGCCGCGTCTCCATCGATTTTTCCAAACCCACTTCCATATGCAGAGCTCTTCCGCCTAGCCGGCTGACTTACTGACTTGCTAACTCGCTGACTCGCTGACTGGCTATCTTGCGCGGCGGCAACCCTTCCAGCGCCTTAGCGATTGCCGCAATGTGATCCGGCGTGTTCCCGCAGCAGCCGCCAGCGATGTTAATCAGCCCGGCCTCCGCAAACTCCCTCAGGTACCGAGCCATGTCTTCCGGTCCAAGATCAAAGCCCGTCTCCGCCAGCGGGTTCGGCAGCCCCGCATTCGGATACGCCGACACAGCCACATTCGCCTTCGCCGCCAGGTCGCTCAAGAACGGAAACATCAGGTCCGGACCCAGCGAGCAATTCAGCCCGACCGACAGCGGCTTCATGTGCTCCACCGCAATCCAGAAAGCCTCCACCGTCTGCGCGGAGATCATCGTCTCCCCGCCACGGCCCACTGCCGCCGAGATCATCACCGGCAACTCTTTCCCCTGCGCCGTCAGCCCATCCTCATCGAATACCTCGCGAATCGCCACCAGCGCCGCCTTCGCGTTCAGTGCATCAAAGATCGTCTCCACCAGCAGCGTGTCCACACCGCCCGCGATCAGCGCGCGCGCCTGATGCTTGTACGCGCTCTTCACCTGGTCAAACGTCACTACGCGAAACCCCGGATCGTCCGCATCGGGCGAATTCGAAAGCGACACAGTCAGCGGTCCCAGCGCCCCAGCCACAAATCGCGGACGCCCCGTCTCTCTTGCAACGCGGTCGGCCTCCTCCCGGCACTGCCGCGCCGACTGCTCGTTGATCTCCCAAGCCAGCTCGTTCAGGAACTTGTCCTCAATGATCTTCTGGTAGAACTTCGGATCCTTCCGACCTCCGTGCTCGCGTGGATCCTCCACAAAAAACTCGCTCTGCGCAATGCTCGTCGCGCCAAATGTATTGGTTTCGATGATGTCGGCCCCGGCCTCAAGAAACCGCCGATGGATGTCGCGAATCATCTTTGGCTGCGTCACCGAGAACAGGTCCCCGTTGTTCAGCAGGTCCTTCTTCGCGTCCTTGAACCGCTCCCCGCGGATGTCCGCCTCCGTCATGCCATAGGTGCGGATGGTCGTCCCCATCGCGCCGTCAATGATGGCGATGCGGGTTTCGAGAAGCTTCCGGAGCGCATTTTCAGAGGCCTGAGTCATAGTGTTCCTGAGCAACAACGAAGCTCTTTCACAGCCTGTTTTGTAGCTGAGCACAACTCCAGTCGCGCCAAAAATCATGAGTCAGGGCACGACTTCAGTCGTGCCGATAAAGCCAACAAAATGATCGGGCTTTAGCCCCTGCAAATCTTTTTGACGGCAAAGCGGCCCCATTGCAGAACGCCCCCAACCACTGGCGCTTGCGGGAAACCGTCCTCCCTCAAGGATATATGACCGTCACTTGAACAAGGATTCAAACCCAGCGAACGGCATTCTGCGCGCCGGAATGGGGAATTGTGCCAGCGAATCGGAGCGGAACGCGAAAGGACGGCAATAAAAGCGGAGGGCCCGAACAAACTGCCGGGCCCCCCGAGTGTTAGCTACTTGCCCTTGCAGCAGTCGCCCGTGCAACAGGTCTTGCAGCACGTCTTGCAGCAAGTCTTGCAGCAGTCATCACCGCAGCTGGCGGCCTTGTTCGCCTTTGGTTGGCTTGCTTGGCTGATTGCCATTGCGCTGAAAACGACAACGAACGAGAGAACTACAAAGATACGTTTCATCTAAAGTCTCCTTTTTTGACGTTAAGAGTCCAGTTCACAAACCTCGCATGCCGGGCGCGAGCGCAACCCTGCAGCCGCATCGTTTGCTTGAACGTCAGGAGATCTCTAAATCCGAAAAACCCGAAAGAGGACGTAGCGGGGAGGTCCCGTATCCACTCTTCCATCGGCCTGTCGATTGGCAAAAACCCTGCCCTCGCTCATCCCAACAGCGGGCAGAACCGCAACCAGCTCGGCTTTCACTGCTTTGGGCTTCGCATTCACTCGAACGACGCCCTGCTGCATTCCATTCTGGCAGCAATTCGCATCGCAGCCCGGGCCGCCAGCCTGGAACGGCATCGAGCAGCCCGCGGCCCTGGCGCCCTTCGCCCTGTGACAGTGCGGAGTACACGGCGCCTTTGCCGCCATCCCCTGCGCACAAGCCACCCGCGCCATAACCGGGAATCCGGCAAGCACCCAGATCACCGACAGAGCCACTACTTTTGCGTAGACCTTCATCCTTGAAAAAGAGCGTATCACGGAGCCGAGCGACGTAGCTTGGATCCCGGGCCACATCCTAAAAACAAGCCAATTGACGCCGTCTGTCCGCGGCAGCGGACGGCCTGTGCATTCGGGATGCTGTGGTATAACTGTTATACATATGCGCTTTCACTTCGATCCGCGTAAGAGCCGGCGATTGAGAGCGAACCCGCTCCGTGGCATCGGCTTCGAAGATGCTCAAGAGATTTTTTCTCACCCGTACTACCTCGATCAACGTTCCGACATGCCTGAGCAATACCGGGCAATCGGCTGGGTAGGTCAACGGATCTATTCGCTGATCTTTGAGGTTCGGGAAGACGACGAAGGAGAGTTCTACCACCTCGTCACGCTATGGAAATCTACTCATGAAGAAGAGGAACTGTATGCCGAAAGCACTTGAGTCCCCTAAGCTGCCAACTGCTGATCAGATCGCGGATCTTGCCGAATCCGGTAAAGACGTGTCTCGGTACTTTACCGGCCAAGGCAAGATGATGCCGCCAATTCAGCGCGTCAATGTGGACTTTACTCAGCCAATGCTTCAGGAACTCGATGAGGCTGCGCGGCAATTGAACATCAGCCGTCAAGCCCTGATCAAAACGCTGCTCCGGCAGGCTCTTGACCAGCAACACATGGTGCGCAGAGCGCGGTAGACTTGCAGAAGCGGCCGATCGGCGCGCCCCGAGGGGGGCGAAGGAGGGCGAATTGGCGGAGGAAGTTGGAGCGACAGATGACCGGAAGTTCGCAATTTATGCAGTCCGTAAGGATAGGCCATAGCCTTTGATCCAGATCAATCTTTCTTGGGAAAGATTTATGGAAGATGTCGTCTCTCCATTCGACGAAGGAGAGATGTTCTTTATTGATGGCGCCGCGGTGAAATCCACGGATTTGGATCGCTTGAAGATACTTCTGCAAGGCCCCGGTTTCAGCAACGAGTTCGCTCTCTTGAATCGGAGCTTACGGTTTGGCGATACAAAAAGTAAAGAAATGCACGCAAAACAGTACCAAACGTTTTTTGAAGCGATCCTCCGAAATCGTTGCGAGGACGTCACATCTCAGGTAATCATGGCATACAAAACGGCGATCAAACCAAGCCTTAGGGATTACATCCCCAAGAAGGAACTCCTACTTGAATCCGCAGTCAAGATTTTCATTCAGGGGATAAAACTCTTACCTCATAAGTAGAAGCATGGGTTGCAAGAAGGGTGCGCGAATTTTACTTCGCCGCCGTCAGCGCGCTCACCGGCAGCAGCATGTCATCCTTGCGCATCACCAGGTTGGTCGCATTCAGCGTGGCCAGCTCAAACCCGTGCCCGTGCGTGATCGCATCGGTTGGGCAAGCCTCCACGCAGTATCCGCAGAAGATGCAGCGGTTGTAGTCGATGTTGTAGACCTTCGCGTAGCGCTCCGACGATGAGATCCGCTTTTCCGCCGTGTTCTCGTCGGCCTCAATGTAAATGCAATTCGCAGGGCACGCCGCCGCGCACAGAAAGCACGCCACGCACTTCTCCAGGCCGTTTTCGTCCCGCTGCAGCACGTGCGCGCCGCGGAACCTCTGCTCAAACACTGCCCCGCGCAAAGGGCCCGGTCCGTCCGGGTAATTCTCCACCTGCGAAGGCTCCAGCATCTCCCTGAACGTGATGCTCATGCCCTTGGCGATGGCGGCGATGTTGCCCACAACTGACATGCCGTCAGTATACGATGAATCCCGAAGGGGCTTCATGACCCCAGGAGGGTTTCATGGCAAGGATCACCGTGTGCGCCGCGACCTTCGCAATCTGCGTAGGCACCGCACTCGCGCAGGATGCCCCCAAGGCTCCTGCCACTGACTCTCACGACATGAACTCCGTGCCGGGCATGCAGATGAGCAAGCCCGCCGTCCGCAGCAGCGCGCTCACGCTCACTTTTGGAGATAAGACCGCCACGTGGTCACCGGAAGCATTCGCCGCCCTGCCACACGTCTCGCTGACGGCCTTCAACGAGCATGCCAAAGCCAATCAAACCTACTCAGGCGTCCCGGTGATGGAGTTGCTCAAGCCTCTCGGCGTCCCCGACAAACCCCACGGAAAGGACCTTCGCCTCTATCTTCTCGCCGAAGGCGCAGACGGCTATGGAGTGGTCTTCGCGGTCGCTGAGGTCAACCCCGACATTCACGCCGAAACGGCGATCGTTGCGGACTCAATGGACGGCAAGCCCATCGGCGACGACGGCGTCTTCAAGTTGGTCCTCTCCGGGGAAAAGCGCCCCGCCCGCTGGGTCCGCAACCTCACCTCAATCAAAGTCAAGTCAGCAGACTGATCGCAACCAATGCTCCGGATGCCTCACCTGTGCGCCCTCTGGGCACCGCGTCTTTGTTTTTGCCTGGGGTCCCCACGGACAGGTCCTCGTCCGCGGGGTGGTGGGGCTAGGGTTGGATCCCAAGTCACTGTCTTTCGGCCCGCATCAGTTGTGCCTCTTCGCCCCCGGCGGCGTCGACTTCCCTTGCGCATTCGCAGGCGGCGTTGTCACCGGCTTTCGCTCCGCCTTCGGAATCACCGTCTGGCACAGCGGCCCGTCCTGCCCCCGCGCCAACCCCGGCAGCGCATCCTGTGCCCGGCAAACCCGCAGCTTCAGAGCCTCGGCCTCTGCCCCGCTCAGCCGCCGCGTCCGTTCCAGGCCGCTCGAGGGATCGATGTCGTACACAAACAAAAAGTCGTCTACCGGTTTTTGCGGGCCGTAATCGAACCGGTTCCACGTACCCACCAGCGCGCGCCCATCCGGCTCCGCCAGCCCCGCGTAAGCCTGCGTCCACACCATGCCCGTCGGCGTGTTCGTACTCCACATCGGCACGGGCTGGCCGTCGCGCATCCATCGCGCTTGCCACGCATGATTCCGCGCCACGTAGTGAAACGCCGTGAAGTAGGTCTCCGCCGCGCATTCGCGGCAGCTGTCGTAGAGAGCCGTCGGCTCCGGTCCGTCATCGCCAAACCGCATGAAGTCGAGCCAGCGCAGATTCACGCCCGACATCAGCTGTGCATGGTCGTGCGAGGTCAGCGAGACAGTCCAAATGGTGAATGTGTCTGCATTGGCCGGAGCGTCGGGCCGCGCTCGCTTGGTCGTCACCACCAGCGCCGCATCGTACTGTACGCCGATCTCGCGGATGGCCGTCCAGTCGCTCACCAGCAGCGACCGCGTCACCCAGGCCACAATATCCTGATCCTTCGACGCGTGAAAGTCCATCCACCGAAACGGATCCTGCTGCGCATACATAGATGACGCGATCAGCAAAAACAGGAGGTTAGCTGCGCAGTTTCCAGCCTTCAACCAATTTTCCTAAGCAGTTGTTCAACTTCGCCAATGGTCTCTTCGCCGCCGTCCACGCTCTCGCGAACAGCATCGAACAAATCGCTATAAGCGCGAAATCTCTTCACTCGCTCCTGGTCGATTTCCCCATTCGATAGAGCAGGCCAATTGTTCGCAAAGGACTCCAGTACAGGACGTCCATCCTTCCACAACTGAAGCGTAATCGCGCGGTTATCCCCCGAGACTGCGAGCCAAATGTGGAAACTGTATTCCTTTTCCAAATCAACAGAGAATTCATCCCGGCCAAGGGGATTGGCCATGATCCGCCAGTAGAGCTTTTGCGCACGAGTCTTGGCCAAAAGCTCTTGCGCCAATTGATCGATTCTAGCGTTCATTTTTCCTCCCTATCGAGCATTCTGCGAAGACGTCCATGGATTGCGCTCAATTCTTGAACCGTGTCAAACGTCTCTTTGAACAGATACTGCTTTTCCGCCGCACTCAAGGGGAATTCACCTTGGACGAGAAAATCGGCCCAACGATTGCAGCTTAACTCCACATTTCTCAATTTATCGGCATCCGATGCAAGAAGGTGCGAGAACTCTTCGCGGTCTTTCGGAATCCGAAAGACCAACTCGCGCAATTGAATACTCGCTTCGACTGGGCGCTCGTACAAAATCAGAAGTGTTTAGCTGTTCCGCGATGCGCACGATCTCTACCATTGCATCGGCTGCATTTCGTCGGTAGACCGCCTGCCTGGCCTCCGTTGCCGCCTTCTTGGCTCCGGTTGCCTGCCAAATTGCCCCAACCGTAAGCACCAACCCTGAAACTCCCACCCCAGCGTTCGATCAGTCGAACAAATCGTGCAGAATCATGCAAGCCTTCTATCGGAAAGCATACAGCACGTTGCGGTTCCCGGCTATATTCCAAGCTTCTCCCAAATCGCGTCCACCTTCGCCCGCGTCGCCTGGTCCATCTCGATCATCGCCGGCCACGGCCGCTCAAATCCCTCCGCCTTCCACTTCCTCGTCGCGTCGATCCCCATCTTCGATCCGTAGTTCGGCAGCCGCGACGCATGATCCAGCGAGTCCACCGGCCCCAGCGTGAATTGGATGTCGCGCTCGGGATCGATGTTGTTCGTCACCCGCAGCACAACCTCGCCCACGTCCTGCACATCGCAGTCCTCGTCCACCACCACAATGCACTTGGTAAACATCGCCTGCCCCAGCGACCAGATCGCGTTCATCACCTTGCGCGCCTGCCCCGGATAGCTCTTGCGGATCGACACCAGCATCAGGTTGTGAAACACGCCCTCCACCGGCAGATTGATATCCACAATCTCCGGAATCGTCATCTTCATCGCCGGCAGAAAGATCCGCTCCACCGCCTTGCCCATCCACGCATCTTCCATCGGCGGCTTGCCCACAATCGTCGCCGCATAGATCGGGTCCTTGCGATGCGTAATGCAGGTCAAATGAAACACCGGGTACTCGTCGGTCAGCGTGTAGAAGCCGGTGTGATCGCCGAAAGGGCCCTTCGCTGCGCAGCTCGCCCAGCTCCACGTAGCCCTCGAGCACAATCTCCGCATGCGCCGGCACTTCCAGGTCCACCGTCTCGCACTTCACGATCTCCACGCTCTTTCCGCGCAGAAAGCCCGCAATCATGAACTCCTCAACCTCAGGCGGCGCCGGAACGATCGCCGAAAACGTCATCGCCGGATCGGTTCCGATCGCCACCGCAACCTCCATCCGCGAACCCTTCAGCTTCCCCAGCGTCACCTGCGGCAATCCGCCAATCGGCCCGTCCGGAATCGCAACCGACCCGCCCGCCGACTCCGCCATCGATCGCCACCCGCGCGCCTGCTTCGCTCATCGTCCCGTCGGCCCGTCCAGCACGCCGCGGCGCGCAATCGCATTCCGAAAATGCTCCGCCGCCACCTTCTGCCGCTGCCAGTGCATCCCCGTCGTCTGCCCGTCGTACACCTGCATCCGGTACATGCCGATGTTCCGCTTGCCCGTCTTCGGGTCGCGCGTATGCACGCACGGCAGCGTGATAAACCGCCCGCCGTCGTGCGGCCAGCACTTCAAAATCGGAAACTGGTTCAGATCGAACCCCTCGCGCAGCATCACTTCTTTGCACGGCGCGTCTTTCGCGCTCACCGTCTTGGGAAAGGCAGCCGTCAGCTGCGCCCAGTTGCGGCAGCATCTTCAGCTTGTCGAACAGCCCTTCCGGCGCCTTCACGTTCATCAGCCCCTTGATGCGCTCGGCAATCTCGTCCAGCCGCTCCACGCCCAGTGCCATCGCCATGCGCCGCTCGCTGCCGAACTGGTTGATCAGAACCTTGTGCCCCGGATGCCCCTTCACGTTTTCAAACAGCAGCGCCGGGCCGCCAGGCGCATACTCGCCGCTCAGACTCTGTTTTGCCCCTGTTCCCTGTTCGCTGATCCCTGGCTCCCTGTTTCCCAATCTTGCACACGCGGTCGGTGATCTCCGTGATTTCGAGCTCCGGCGAAACCTCTTCCTTGATTCGCTTCAGCTCGCCCGCTTTTTCCAGCGTTTTAATCCAGTCGCGCAGATCGTCGTATGCCAAGTTTCGCTCCCGCCTTTCCAACTCATTCACTTTCATACTACGGCGTGCAGCATTGTCCCCCGACATCAACAACAGAGCAAGACGTATTGACACGAACAGTCGATGTATATACAATATCGTATATACGGAATTCCGATGAGCTGGACGTGGGACCCGGCGAAGACCGCAAATAATCTAGCCAAGCACAGAGTCAGCTTTGAACTCGCTGAGCGCGCGCTGGCCGATCCATGCAGTATCTCGGCCCCGGACCCATTTCCCGACGAAGAGCGATGGCGAACTCTCGGTTCTCCGACAATCGATGGAATCGTAGTTCTCTATGTGGTTCACACCTGGCTTGACGAAGACGGTATTGGCAGAATCATCAGCGCAAGAAAGGCGACGACTCATGAAAAGCGCGACTATGAAGAGAGGTAACCCTGAGCCGCTCACCGCAAAGCTCAAGTCCGAGCTTGATGTACTGGCTCGGATGCCCGACAGCGAGATCGACTCAATCGAAATGCCGCCGGTCTCCGATTGGAGCAAAGCAGACGCGCGGCGCGTCTATTCCGGCCCATCAAGCGGCCCCTCTCCCTGCGGGTGGATGCCGACGTCCTTGACTGGTTTCAGCGCCAGGGCCAGGGCTATCAAACACGAATGAACTCAGCCTTGCGCGAATATGTGGAGAAGCACCGCGAGCGAGCATAAGTCCACACAGCACACTCGGAATCTGTGTCGCTCTCGACTTTTCCGCTTAAATCGTCTCGCGCAGGTTCGAGCGGCAGCTTGGGCAGCGCCACGGCATCCACCGGGTATCCCAGCCGCTTCCACTCGTCGTAGCCGCCGCGCAATGGCCTCACCCGCTCAATCCCCAGCCTGTACAGCGTCATCGCGGTTTTGGCCGCCGTAGCCTCGCTCGGGCAGGTGCAGAACAGCACAATATCGCGGTCGCGCGGAATCTCCGCGTGCCGCTCCGCCAGCCCATCCGGCGAGAAATGCACCGCGCCCGGCAGCGTGAACGGATCAGGCAACAGCTCCAGCGGGTGCCGCAAATCGACAATATAGACCGGCTCGCCCGCATCCAGTTGGCTCTTCAGGTCCGCCGGCTCAACACGCGACTGCACCAGCTCCTTCATGAATGCACGCCGCCGATAAAGCCGAACCAGGAAGAACCCGACAATCGCCCAGCACCAGCAGCGCGCCGGAGAAACGCCCCACCCAATTCAGCAGCGTGGGTCGCGTTTGAGCATGTCGCCAAAGAATCGTCCAACGCCCAGCAGAAGAAGGAACCACAGCGACGCGCCAATCGAATCAAATAGCAGGAACCGGCCGAAACCCATGCCGTTTTCGCCCGCCACCGGCGGAGCCAGCGTAGCCAGTCCCGGCACAAACTTCGCAATCACCAGCGTCAGTTCGCGCCGCCGTCCAAACGAGTCCTGCGTCTTGCGCACGCAGATCGTCGGCTCCAGGCTCAGCTTGCAAAGCAGCCGAAGAACATGATGCCCATAGCGGCGACCCACAAAAAACCAGATTGAGTCCGCCGTCAGCGCCGCTGCCAGGCTTGCCAGAAACGCCAGCCAGAAGCTCATCTCGTGCTCGGCCGAGAGCGCGCCGGCCGCCAGCAGCACCGGCATCGCCGGCAGCGGCAGGCCCAGCTGCTCCGCCAGCACCCAGCCGGCGAGCAGCACGTACCCATAGACCATCAAGAATGTGAATCGGCAGTTCCATCGAGAGTTCCTGTCGCGGTCGGTGAGCTGGGGATGCTTTTCGTACTGCCTGATTGCCCGCCTGGAATCGCTCGGCGCGCTCGACGGCTTTTCCCTTGGATGTTCCAGAACCCGAATTTCGCTTCATCGAAGACAAATCACGCCCCTAAAAGCAGAAAAGCCGCCCGCAGGCGGCTTCTGGCTTCCGATCAGCTCAGCCCTACTGCCCGATAGCCCGGCTTGCCCGACTCAAACACCGGGTGCGCGAACGCCGCGTCCTGCCCGCCCTTGCCCGCAAAGTAGTTGCGATCCCATAGGTTCTTGTAGAAGGCCCCGGTCAACTCTGCCGCCCGCGGGCCAAATGTCGGCCGTCCGCCTTCCAGAAAGAAGACCGTCACCAGTCCTCCGCCCTGCGGCGTCTGCGAGAACGACGCAAACCATCCAAACCGCGTGCCATTGTCCGAGCAGGTACCGGTCTTGCCAAAGACAGGCAATTGGTTGAATTCTGCGCGAAGTCTCCGCGCCGTCCCAAACTGGACCGCCCCCGCCATGCCCTGCTCGATGTCAGGAAGATAGCGCGCGATATCCAGCGTCCGCTTCACCTTCGGCGCAAACTCCATCGCCTCGGCCATCGTATGTCGGGTGCTGCAGATAGTAGAGCGTTCCGCCGTTGGCCAATGCGGCCACATACGCGCCCAGTTGCAACGGCGTCAGCGATACTCCCTGCCCAAAGCTGCACATCCGGCCCACGCCGCCCTCTGCGGCCGGAAGTTCCTCGTCCGGATAAACCCCCAGTTGCTCGCCAGGCAATGTTGTAGCCGGCCAGCTCACCGAGCCCAAACTGATTCGCGTAGTGCCTGACCCGCTCAAAGCCCAGTTCCCGGCCCAGCTCCTCAAAATAGAGGTTGTTGCTCTTGGCCAGCGCCTGGGTCATATTCATGCGGAAGCCGTCCAGCCGCACCGGCGTCTCCGCCGTCACCAGCCCCTCGCTCAGCGCCGCCATTGCCACCGTAATCTTGATCGTCGAACAGGGCTCCGCGCCCGGCGAAAGCGCCAGCTTCTGGTTCACCATCGCCAGAATGCGCCCATTCGAGGGATCGATCACCACGGCCGTCCCATTCATGTCGCCCATCGCATCAATCGCCGCCTGGCGAACCACCGGATCTTCGCCGGCCGTCACGTCGTCGGCAAAATGGTCGCCCTTGGCAAACGAACTCGCCGTAAATCGCTCGTAGTAGTGATGGCGTCGGTTCAGCCACGCGCGCCGACCCGTTGCGTACACAGCGCCATTGCTCGCAACTGCCGCGGCTCTACCCGATGCTGCAACGTGCGTTCTCGACTGCGCCTCGCGGCTGACCGGAAGAAATCCTGGGGAACCGGTCTTTGCTGGCGCGCTCTTGGCTGAAGCAGCCTGAGTCGTATGCCGCGCGTTTTCCGTTGCTGCATGATGCGCGCTGCCCGCATGGGTTTCAGTCAGATGAGACTCGCTGGTCCGGGTGCGATGGAGCGGATGCTGAACGTCGAGCCCGGCCGCGCCGGCATTCGACCCTGCAAACCCAGCCATCGCGACTCCAAGAACCCAGACTCGCAAATCCTTCATCCGCTTCATTCCCTCGCAACGTGAACTCTCTGCCTTAACCTGCGAACGCGGTGCCTGGCCACGGCATTAATCCATCAATCGGCCAGTTTGCAGTCTTCCGTCAATCCGGGCTCCAAGAACTTCTTAACCCGCTTCGCCACAGCATTCCCCTGCACCCGGCTTGATGCGGCATCTGTGCACCAGCGACAAGTCGCTTCGGCTGCCGGCTGTTGTATCTCTTCAAATTACCTAAATCATTACCCGAAACACAACGGCCCTGCCATACAACTTGCGAGTAACCGATCATTTCGGGAGCTTAACTTGGAACTATACAGTCCGCATTCCCGGAATTGCAAAGGTGACTGCCTCAATCACTCGTCCCTCTAGAATTGCAGCCTCCGCATGAACGCCGGCACATCCAGGTCCCGCTGCTCGTCCTCATTCGGCTCCGGAAAAAGCGTAGCTGGCTGCGTTGCGTGCTCTTCTATGTCAATAGCCGCGTGCGAACCGTTGCCGAATCCGCCCACGGCATAGTCCTTTGGCAACAGAGTGTAGGCCGGCTCTTCGGCCAGCTCGGCGAACTTCGGCCTCGGCAGTTCGTGCTCCAGCTCAAAATGGGATTCGTGCTCCGAGCTCCGGCTGCAACAGGATGGAGTCCATTGCCGTTCTTGCCGTTTATCGAACGCGGCGAACACCGGCTCATGCTCCACCGGCTCACTCGCGGCCACCTTTTCGGCGATTTGAAGTCCGGCAACCAGCGGCTCGGCAATCCCAGGCTCGTGCGAACTCGAAGAACTCGATCTTCCGCCCGAGCAAGCTTCTCGGCCCGAATCGGAATTGGCTCCTTCACAATCTCCGCCGCATTCTCATCCTCCTCCACCTGGCTCAGAAATCGCGCCGTTGCAGCCTCCACCGCCGGCCCGGTCTCGTGCATCCAGCTGTCCAGCGACATCACCGGCACCGAAATCAGCGGTGTCTCCTCCACCGTCAGCATCCGTGCGCGGCGCTCCGGCATCTGGTCGCGGAAGCCCGTTGCAATCACCGTGATCTTCACCTCGTCGCCCATCCGCTCGTCCAGCACCGCGCCAAAGATGATGTTCGCGTCCTCGTGCGCGGCCGCCTGGATCAGCGACGACGCCTCGTTCACCTCGCGAGAGCTTCAGCGAGCTCGAACCGGTGATGTTGATCAGGATTCCCCGCGCTCCGTCGATCGCTCCCGCTTCCAGCAGCGGCGACGCCATCGCCGCCTGCGCCGCTTCTATCGCGCGATTCGCGCCCGAGCGCACCGCCGTGCCCATCACCGCGTGGCCCATGCCGGCCATCGTCGTCTTCACATCGGCAAAGTCGCGGTTGATGATCCCCGGAATCGTGATGATGTCGCTGATACCCTGCACGCCCTGCCGCAGCACATCGTCGGCAATGCGGAAGCTCTCAAAGAAGCCCGCGTCCTTCGCCACCACCAGCAGCTTCTCGTTGGGGATCACGATCATCGTGTCCACGCCGTCGATCAGCTCCTTCATGCCCGCGCTCGGCCTGCTGCAGCCGCCGCTTGCCTTCAAACGCAAACGGCCGCGTGATCACCGCCACCGTCAGAATGCCCATCTCGCTCGCCAGCGACGCAATCACCGGAGCCGCGCCCGTCCCCGTGCCGCCGCCCAGGCCCGCCGTCACAAACACCATGTCCGCGCCTTCCAGCGCCTCGATGATCTTTTCCGAGTCTTCCAGCGCCGCCCGCCGGCCCACGTCCGGGTTCGCGCCCGCGCCCAGCCCCGAGGTCAGCCTCACGCCCAGCTGCAGCTTCACCGGCGCCTGCGACAGCTTCAGCGCCTGCACGTCGGTGTTGGCGGCGATAAACTCCACGCCTTCCATCTTTGCCTGGATCATGCGGTTCACGGCGTTGCCGCCGCCTCCGCCCACGCCGATCACCTTGATCCGCGCGCCCCGCACGCTCTCTTCGTGAAACTGAATCCGCATCTCGCCAGCCTGGTTCAATTTCTGCTCCATGTAATTGCTCCATGGTCATTTCAACCTCCTTGGAAATCTCGTTCCTTAAAAACTCGCTGCAAACATCGCGCGCAGCTTGGCGAGCAGCGAATTATCTTCGGCGGCTCGCGAAATCCGCATGCGATGTGCGTACAAAAGCATCCCGATGGCGGTGGCGTAGCTCGGATGCACCAGCTCACCGGGCATGTGCGACAACCTCACCGGCATCCCCGTCCTTGCCGGCACGTGCAATTGACTCTCTACCTGGTCCAGCATCCCCGGCAGCATCGCTCCGCCTCCGGTCAGCACGCAGCCCGCGCCCAGCGCTTCATCCACGCGACCCGCGCGCAGGCTCTCCTTCACGTAATAAAGCAGCTCCCGCGCACGCGGCTCAAGAATCTCGGCAATCGAGCGCAGCCGCAGCGTTTGCGGCGTGGGATTCGCAATCTCAATCTCCGCCAATTGCGGTACGTCCGTCACGCGCGCATGCCCGTACTGCCGCTTCAACTCCTCGGCCTGCGCCACCGGCATCTGCAAGCCCACGGCCAGGTCGTTGGTAAAGTGCTGCCCGCCGATCGGAACCGACGCCGTATACGCCACAGCCCCCTCGTAAAACACCACCAGGTCGCTCGAGTGCGCGCCAATATCCAGCAGGCAAACGCCCAGCTCGCGCTCATCCGCTGAGAGCGTCGCCTCGGCCGCTGCAATCGATTCGAGCACCGCCTCCGTCACTTCAAGACCCGCGCGGTTCGCGCAGGTCACCGTGCTCTGCAGCGCGCTGCCCGAGGCCGTAGCAATATGCAGATGCACTTCAAGCCGCGCGCCAACCATCCCGATTGGGTCGAAGATTCCCGGCTGCCCATCCAAAATGAACTGACGCGGCAGCAGGTGCAGAATCTCCCGGTCTGCGGGCCGCTCCACCGAACGCGCATGATCCACCGCCGTCCGCACATCTTCGCGCGTAATCTCGCGCATCCGGTTGCCCAGCTCGAATCCGCCGGCCGTGTTGATGCCGCGAATATGCGGTCCGCCCACGCCCACCACGCACTCGTCGATATTCGCCCGCGCCACGCTCTCGGCCTCTTCGTTGGCCGCCTTCACTGCGCGCGATGCCGGCCCCAGGTCGCTGATCAAACCCTTGCGCATCCCCGCCGACGCCACCATCCCATGCCCTCGATAGCGCAGCGACCCCTCGTTCAGGTCCGCAGCAAGAACCCGCGTCCACGCGCTGCCAATGTCCAGCACGACGATCAGGTTGTCCTGCTTCTGGCTCATGCGGCTACTGACCCTCCTGAACCGAGTGCCGTGACGTGGCCGTCTTCTGCCCATTGATGTCCACGGCGGCTGGCTGCGCCGCTGAGGACCTCTTGTTCTGGTCCGCAGCCTCTTCCTGCGTCGCTGGCTTCTTGCTTTGCTTCGCTGCGGCTGCCTTCTCTCGTGCGGCTCGCATCTGCGCTGCCTTCGCTTCCAGCACCTTCTCTCGCGCTGCCTCTTCCTTCTCAGCCTTCTGTTTCGCTGTCATCGTCTTCTGCTTGGCTGCGCTCGTCGCACCGGGCTTGCCAATGTTGTCCGTCTTCGCGGCAGTCGTTTTCGCAGCAGGCGTCTTCGCTGCAGTCGACTTGAGAGAGGCTGGCTCCGCTGCGGCGGTCTTGTTTCCTTCAGCCGCCGCCTTACCGCCCGACCCCTCCTCCACGCTCGACTTTTCTTCCACAGTGGCCGCATTCTTCATCTGCAGCACCATATCCTGGTCGTACCGCAAATCCACCGACTTGAGCTGAGGAAACTGCTTCCGCAACTGAGCGATGTTCTCCTTGTAGCGCCGATACCGCTCGGCAAACTTGTCCTCCCCGAAGTGCGCCAGTATGTCGTCTCCCTGCTCAGGCATCAGGACACGCGCATCCTCGGGGTCGGTCAAATCGATCTCGGAGATCTGCTCTGAAAAACGCTGATTGTTCGCGTCGAGCTCCGCCAGCATTCTGAGATAAACCGCAATGCGCGCCTTGCGCGAGGCAATCGGGTCCGCCGGATCGATCCCCGTCACAACCGGAAACGAGTAGTGGTGCTGCGCCATCGCCGCTGCCGGCATCGACAGCAGCACGCCATTCGCGTCCACCAGCCCGATCGTGTTCCCCTGCCGCACAAACGCAACCGGCTTCCGCTCCACCAGCGACACTCGAAGCTGGTCCGGCAGCACCCGCATCACCGTCGCGTGTTCCACCCACGGAATCTCTTCCAGCTCGCGCCGTCGCTCGCTCAACGGAACAAAGAAAATGTTGCGGCCGATGTCCTCGCCAAACACAGGCAGCATCTGCTTGCGGCTCACCTCGGTCAGCCCGGTGGCCTCAATGTTGCTCGAGCCCTCAATGCGAAAGCGACCATCGCGGCTCAGATAGCTTTTGAGATATAGAACCCCAATTGCGGCCCCCGAGAAAACCGTCAGCACCGAGACGCCCAGCAAAACGCGTCCCCCCAGGCTAGCCGGCCGCCACCACGGTTTCCTTGGGCCCCCAAATCGGCCCTTCTTGGGGCACATCTCGTCTTCGTCGTCGGAGTCCGCCATCTCCAGCGGCATGCCCGGTAGCGAGTCCGGACGCAGTCGCCCGCCAGCATCGACAGACTGCCGCCCACGCCGGAACAAAGGCTCCGCCGCTGCATCCTCCCAGCCAAAGGGACGAGTTGAAGTCGTGCTCTGATTCATCACGCCTGAGCAAGGTCGTGAGAGTCGCCAACTTTCACTATAGCCCGGGGGTAATCCACTGCTGATTCAGTTTTGACCCCTGCGATTCAGGGGGAACCCGTCGCGTTACGGGGTTCTCGCTTCGAGAAAGTGCTCGGGAGAAATACAGTTCTGACCTTTGTCCAAACGCTGTCTCTGCGCCCCCGCTCTCGCGTAGGGATTATAAGGACTGGGTTCAGCCAAAAGACCTCTTTCTTAGTTGACAAGCATTCGTTTATAAACGATACACTGAGAGTGTACGAGATCCGCCACTACCTGACGAAGAATGAAAAGGACGTCTTCATGGAATGGCGTCGGCAACTCCGCGACGCATCAGCTAGGATCGCCGTCGATCGCCGAATCGGCCGGATGGAGCTGGGCAACTTCGGCGACCACAAGTTTTGCCGCGACGGCGTGTGGGAACTTCGCATCGAGGTCGGGCCGGGCTATCGAGTCTATTATGCCGTCGCCGAAGATCAATTGATTTTGCTGCTACGTGGGGGCGGAAAACGAACCCAGGATGCAGATATCGAAAAGGCCAGTGAATACTGGCATGACTGGCAGAGGAGGAAAAAACAATGAGAGACAGAACCCACGACGAAGCCATGACAGAGTTGTTCAAAGAGGACCCTGGCTACGCGCAGCAACTTCTAAATAGCATTCTCGAAGACGGCGAACAGGGCGAACTTCTCATCGCTCTGCGCCAGATGACCAAGGCTTTCGGCGGCGTACAATCCGTGGCGGAAAAAGCGAACCTCAATCCGACGCAGCTCTACCGAACATTATCCGAACAGGGAAATCCTGAGCTTCGCAGCCTGTCGGCAATTCTCAAAGCCATGGGCCTGCGTCTTGCTGTCGAGCGCGTCCACGCCGCTTGAGCCCGGGTGCCCCACCCTCGCGACGTTTTTGTTTTTGTCGCTAGGGTGGGAGCCAATCTCACTCTCCGCGCCGCGGTTCTACGCCCACTCCAGCGTCTGCAGCGACTCCGCCGGCAGCTCCAGCTCAAGCACACTCGTCCCCATCACCAGTTGCACGCGCCCCGCCGCCCCTCGATTCGCCACCACTACAACAAAGCTCCCATCCGGATTGCGCGCCGTTGTCAGCGTCAAGCCGGTCTCTTCCCCGCCCACGCCATTGGCCGCGATCACCCGCGCCCCGCGCTTGATATGCCGCGCAAAGTGCGCAAACGCCCAGTACTGTCCGCTCCGCGTCACCTTGTGGCTTCCGTTCTCCACCGTGATTACTCCGCCGCACGAAAACGGCCCCACATTCGGCTTCCCCTTTTCGTCAAGCACCACATTCCACGCCGTAATTGACCGCGCCCAGTTCCCCAGAACCCCGTTGAACATCTCGCCCCACTTCGTGAAGTCGGTCTGGTAGTCGGGCGCGTTAATGTCTGGTCCGCCCTCAGTCCAATATGCGTTCTTCTTCGGAAACGCCTCATGCACCCGCGTCATCGCCGAAGGTTCGCCCACATAGCCGTGCCACGCAATCCCGTCAATATAATCTGCCGCCTCCGCATTGCTCAGCTCGCCAATCGCTCGGCCCCACAGGTTGTAGTTGTGGTCCAGCACCCAGATCTTCGTCCCCGCCCCCGCCTTCTTGAGCGCCGGCCCCAGGAACTTCGCCACAAACTCAATCTCATGCTCCTGCGCCCACAGGCACGCCGGCATCCGCCCATTCTGCTCCGCGTCGACCTCGTTCTGCACCGTCACGGCGTCAATCGCAATGCCTTCGGCCTTATACCCGTCCAGAAACTTCATAAAATACCGCGCATACGCCTCGAAGTTTCCGCTCCTCATCGCTCCGCCCAGCATCGACTTGTTCGCCTTCATCCATCCCGGAGGGCTCCACGGCGACGAAAACAGAAACAGCTCGGGATTCGCCTTCCTCGCCTCCCGCAGCACGGGCAGGATGTACTCCTTGTCGTGATCGATCGAGAAGTGCTTCAGTTCCGGATCGGGCTCAGCGCTCTCGTCAAAGCTGTATACCGTCCGCGAGTAGTCGCTCGCCCCCACGCATGTCCGGCAAACGTTGAAGCCCATCTCGCCCGGCGCAAACAGGTCGTGCAAAATCGGCCCGCGCTCGGCCTCGCTCAGTTGGCTCAGCACAAAACAACTGGCATCGGTCATCGCCCCGCCAAATCCCAGAATCTCCTGCTTCACCGTCCCCGGATCGAGCACAATCGCATCCGCACCAATCGCGCTGCCCGCCTTCCAACTCAGCCCCTCGCCCTCCGCATGGCGCTTATCGCGAAAGCTGCTCCACACCCGCACTGTCTTCGCCGACATGCCCGCCCAAGCCGGCATCCGCCCCGCCAGTGCCACGGCTCCCACCGTTGCCGATGCCGCCTTCATGAATCCCCTGCGCGATCCGTCCGCCATAGCCACTCCTTCTAACCTTCTTTCAAATCAACGCCGAATCATAGCAGGCAAAGGTCGCGCGGCGACGCGGCGCGCGACCCATAACGCTCGGGTGCCCCACGTCTCGATTTTGAGATGTGGGATTCCACAGGACGGATGAGCCGATCTAAGGGATCCCGCAGGGGTTTAGGATGTTGGCGGGATCGTTCGAAGGAGTTCGCTCAATGAAGTTATGGAGAGTTCTTTGCATCGGCCTACTTGCGACTGGCCCGTGGGTATTTTCAAGTCAAGCCCCCTCCCAGGATCGCGCGACCTCACCCACTTTTCTTGGAACTGTCCTCGATAAAACTGACGCATCAGGGATCCCACGTGCGCATATCTGGATTCACGAGGACTCGGGCAGGGCAAGTTTCTCCTTACAGCCAGGCAGATCAGGCAATTTCTCGATTAACCTCCCCGACGGGTACTACGACGTTCTGTTCAGTGCCTCCGGCTATGCGCCATTCTGCAAGAAGATTTGGATCCGGTCTGGAAAACTTGTGAAGGTGCAGGCCACGTTGGGAATTGACCGCGGCACCACAGTGTTCGACTAGATTTCCAACTGCTGGCGCCCCGGGAAACCACGAATTTCGACCGCTTTCGAGATCTACGAGCCCAAACGCACGAAAGTCCCTCGTTTCCGGGGGGCTTTCCTCTTGATCCGGGGAATTGGTGAAAGTGTCGCAGTGTTCGACAGATTCTGCGCCCTTTTTCTAATGAAGTATGGTCAAGATTGACCACCTCGACTCCCCATCCTGCCTTGCTGCTTCCCGCCCTTACCCTCTCCGCTTCCGCAAAACCCACGTTGTCATGCAGCGGTAGTCCTGCACAACGGTCGTCTTGAGCTGATCCACGAGCACCGCATTCAGCTCCGCGGTCAGGTCCAGCAACATCTTCTCATCCACCAGGAACCACTCCGAGCCGTCGCCAATCCGGTAAATATTGCCCCTCAACCGTTCAAAGTTCATCCCGATCCGCGACCCCAACCTGCAGAAAAACAGCCCGCCCGGCTTCAGCACCCGCCACATTTCTCCGAGCATCGCCCTGAACTGCTTCTCGTCCCGCGCAAAATGCATCACAGCGCTCGAGATCACCACGTCCGCACACGCATCCGCGAACGGCATCTTCTCGACCGACCCCACCTGAAAGTTTTCCGCCGGCAACCCTGCTCCAAGCGACTCCGCCAGCCTCCGCACGTGCTCGACCCCAGCCGCGTCCTGGTCAGTCGCATACACCTTGCAGCCCTGCCGCAGCAGGTGCACCAGGTTGCGCCCGTAGCCGCATCCGGCGTCGACCACGCACATGCCGCCCTCGATGTTGCCGCGCAAAATCTGATCGAACACGTAAATGTCGATCTGCCCAAACTGCTCTTGAATGCCTAACGCCAACGCGGCTCCGATCCTGTCTTGACCAACTTACAAGTCCATCTCAATCGCCTGCAATATCTGCGGAGCCAACTGGCTCACGCTCCCCGCTCCCAGCGTCAAAACCAGGTCCCCTTCCCTGGCCTCACTCTTCACCGCCGACACCGCCGCCCCAAAGTCCGCAACATACGCCACCTTCGGTCCTTCAATCTTCTCCGCCAGCCGCTCCGCCGTCACGCCCTCGATCGGCTCTTCGCTCGCCGCATAAATCGGCAACACCACCACAAAATCTGCATCCTTGAACGCGCCGCCAAACTCCCCCATCAAATCGAGCGTCCTCGTGTACCGGTGCGGCTGAAAGATCACATGAATCCTCGCATGCCCACACTCCCGCGCCGCCGCCAGCGTCGCTCGAATCTCTGTCGGATGATGCCCATAATCGTCCACCACCGTCACGCCGCGCGCCGTCCCACGCACCTGGAACCGCCGATCCACGCCGCGAAAACTCCTCAACCCCTCGGCAATCTTCTCCACAGGCACTTCAAGCTGCCGCGCAATCGCCACCGCTGCCGTCGCGTTCAACACATTGTGCCGCCCCGGCTTGTGCAGCTCGAATGGTCCCATCGGCCCCTGCGCCGTGTGCACCATAAACCGCGAAACCAAGCCGCTCGGGTGGCCCTGCGGCCCCACGCCCTTGCCAAACTCCAGAAACTCCAGCCGAAAGTCCGCCTCGGCAGCCATCCCGTAAGTGATCACCCGCCGCCGCGCCTGCGGCAAAATCGACTGCAGCTGCGGATCGTCGATGCACGCCGTCACCGCCCCGTAGAACGGCACCTTGTCCATGAATGCCAAAAACGCCCGCTCCACGTCCGCCATGTCCTTGTAGCAGTCCATGTGCTCGCGGTCCAGGTTCGTCACCACCGCCAGAATCGGCGACAGCTTCAGGAACGACCGGTCGCTCTCGTCCGCCTCGGCCACCAGGTATTGCGTCGTTCCCAGGCGCGCATTCGACCCCAAAGCATCCACGCGTCCGCCCACCACCACTGTCGGATCCAGCCCGCCAGCTGTCAGCACTGAAGCCACAATCGAGGTTGTTGTCGTCTTCCCGTGCATCCCTGCAATAGCGATCCCGTACTTTAGCCGCATCAGCTCTGCCAGCATCTCCGCCCGCTGTATCACCGGAACCTTGTGTGCCTGCGCCTCAAGCACCTCGGGGTTCATCGGGCTCACGGCCGAGCTCGTCACCACCACGGTCGCGCCCGCTACGTGGCTCGCCTCGTGCCCCTCATATATTGTGGCCCCCAGTTGCGCGAGCCTGTCAGTAACCGGACCCCGCCGCAGGTCCGACCCCGATACCTTCATCCCCAGGCTCAGCAGTATCTCGGCAATCCCGCTCATGCCGATGCCGCCAATCCCGATAAAGTGCGCGTGCTGCGAGGTCGTGAACATGGGTTCCAAACGATAAGGTTAGCATTCGAGCGTTCAACGACATCGATGCAGCAGAGCATTTGGTTTTACTGCTTAAAGAACCGTTCGTCGAAGACAAATGCCCTGATTTGACCCTTCTGAATCCGCCCAAAATCTCCGTGCATCGGGTTGAGGATGTAATTCCACTCCAATTTGTTCACTGCAATGCTGGGAACTCGAAGAACAGCCGTTCTTGAGGCCTTGGCCCAGGCATCCCCAAATCTCTGGGATTCCGGGATCTCCCGCCACTCAGCGCTCTCAATCGCAACATTGTCGGGAATCCGAATCTCAGTCAACTGGCGGTTTGAAATCCTGCCCCCTGAAGCGTGAATCAGCGTTTCGAGCGCCGCCAGGCTCACATGCTCAGCTCCGTAAATCACGCGCGTCCCCGCTGTGTGCCAGCGGCCGTCGCCCAGAAATGATCCAGCCGAATCAAGCGCATCGAACCCCGCGCGATGCATCCGATAGACGATCATCAGACAGGAAACCCATACTCAAGCGCTACCAGCACATTCATCACCGCATGGCCGCCAGCCTCCGTCCGCAGCATCGAATACGGCGTTGCGCCACCGAGTTCCAAATGCGGCCTGTTCATCCAATCGGCCGCATCCTTTTCGTTGCCCCATACTTTTTCCGCAAAAGCAAACACGCGATTCAGCCTTGCGGCGGTCTGACTGGCCTGTGGACCAAGCACTTTGCCTGCCCGCTTCCAGCTCGAATCCGGAATCAACTCCGCCCTGACCTTCCCTCGCGGCAAGGAACTCCCAGCCGCAACCCTTCCAATAATCGACTCGGCTTCCGCCTTCGGTATTCCCCGATCCGCATGGTGTGCCATTGTCAAAATATTGTTAAGCTCGCTTGTCTTCCTGCTGTGGCTTACAGGATGCGGGATCGTTATCTTCCGCCTCACAGCCCCCCCGCGCTGCCCCCTGCGTGAAACCGCCTCTGTATTCCCTTCCGCCATAGCCACCTCCGTCCAGTCTCACTATACACCGAATCTTGGGTTCACATGAGCCACACCTTGCGCCTGCCTTCCCCACATTCGCGGCGCCTTCTGACCCATCCCCACACCAAAAGTTGCGCCACTTTATTTCGCTCCCAACCCCGCAACCTTTTGCCTGAGGAGTGTTTGCACTGTACGTAACCGGCTCACGTGGAGGCAGCAAAAAAACTAAG
Organism: uncultured Acidobacteriaceae bacterium; assembly: GCA_963783065.1. Classification (GTDB taxonomy): domain Bacteria; phylum Acidobacteriota; class Terriglobia; order Terriglobales; family Acidobacteriaceae; genus Telmatobacter. The sequence goes on from CAWAMG010000004.1 coordinate 253,669, forward strand.
CCTCCCAACGGAAAGCAGCCGGGCCGGACTCAAGCAATGATCCGGCTGAATGGAGGGTTTATGACAAGCATGAAGAATTGGATGTTAGGTGCAGCTCTCGTTGCCGGCGGATTGGGCCTTGGAGCCACCACAGCTCAGGCCGCTGAGTTTGGAATTGCCGTTCGCGGGCCGGTGGCCTATGTGCCTCCTTGCCCTGGCCCCGGATACGCCTGGGTTGCCGGCTACTACAACGATGGCTACTGGGTTCCGGGCTACTGGAACTTTGTCGGCGTGGTCCGCGTCGGACCGTTCGTCCACTTCGATCGCGGGCCGGTAGTTGTCGGCCACTTTGACCGCGGCCATTCCCGCTTCCGCCGCTAAAGCATTTTCGGGAATGGTGTAGACCGATGTCGCAACTGCAAAGTGGATTTTCCTCAAGAAAATCCGCTCCCAAGGCTTTCATAAACTTCACAGTATTCCCGAAAATGCCTTGATCAACCCAGCCAACTCGGAAACGCCCCGCGGCCTCTCCCTTACGGAGGGGCCGCTTCGCGTTCGGCCCCGAAACCCTCGAATGGTCCCGGCCCCCCACCAATCTCGAAACCCTCAATTGTTTTTTGTAGCCCGCAGGGTTCTCCATGAGGCAGTCGAGGCGGAATAGCAGAAAATCCCGCGGCTTTTCCTCTGCAACAGCCGTCTCTTTCGTCAAAAACCACCTTCTAACTTGCAATCCGCATGAACAGCGATACAATCGCGTGACAACGGAAAAGTTGATTCCGAGTTCCCCATTCCAAGTTTCCCCCCAAAGGAGTGTTTATGCCATTGCGACTTTCCTGGCTCACGTTCTCTCGTGTTTCTCTGCTATTCGGCCTGCTGCTGGCCGGACTCGCGCCCTTTACCTTTGCCGAGACCGGAACGCCGGCTCTGCCGCGGATAGCCGGACCCATCGACGAAACCAACCTTGTAACGCTCGCGGGCAATCCGCCGCCGGCGGCTCTGGCGCGATCCGATGCGGGCGCGGTCAGCGATGACACACCGTTCGAGCACATGTTCCTCCTGCTGCAGCGGAGCCCAGAACAGGAAAAACAGCTCAACAGCCTGCTCGCCGAAATGCAGGACACGAATTCGACCAACTATCATCGCTGGCTTACCGCCGAGCAACTCCGGGATTACGGTCCCGCGCAGTTGGACATCGACACCGTGACAGGCTGGCTGACTTCGCACGGCATCCAGGTGAACGGGGTCTCGATGAGCGGGTTGACCATCGATATCTCGCCCACAGCCCGACAGCTGCGTGAGGCATTCAACACTGAGATGCACAGTTACGTGAGCAACGGCGAGCAACATGTTGCCAACGCGAGTAATCCGCGCATCCCAGCCGCCCTGTCCTCGGTGATGGCGGGGTTCAACTCGATGCACGACATGATGCCCAAACCCGCGTTAATCAAACCCAAGCCGGGCTTTTCGTTCCTCTGCGACTCCACCTGCTACCCCGGGTACGCCGGCTATGAGCAGTTCGACGAGGCGCCCGCGGACTTCGCCACCATCTACAACGTTGCTCCGCTGTATACGGCTAAGGTGCCCATCACGGGCAAGGGTCAGACGATTGCGGTGCTCGAGTCGACGGATATCCAACCCGCGGACGTGACGACTTTCCGGTCTTCCTTCGGCTTGAGCAAGTATTCGGGAAAATTCACGCAGATCCATCCGGGCCCGGGATGCACCGACCCGGGCAAGAATAGTGCGGAAGTCGAAGGGGCGCTGGATGCGGAGTGGGCGGGCGCGGCGGCCCCGGATGCAAACGTGGAACTGGCTTCGTGCGCCACCACGAACACGAACTTCGGGGCGTTCATCGCCGCGCAGAACCTGCTGGATGAGAAGAAGCCTCCGCAGATCATGAGCCTCAGCTACATCGGCTGCGAAGCCGAAAACGGGCCGGCCGGGGAAGACTTTATCGCCAACCTTTGGTTTCAGGCGGCGCTGGAGGGAGTTTCGGTCTTCGTGGCGGCTGGCGATGCGGGTGCGGCCAATTGCGACGACTTCGACACCGCCACTTACGCAGCCAATGGCATTGCGGCAAATGGTCTGGCCTCCACTCCCTTCAACGTGGCAACCGGCGGGACCGATTTTCTCGACACCGCCGAGAACGAGAACAGCGTTTACTGGACTACGACCAACAGCGCAACAGGAAAGTCGGCGCTTTCCTATATTCCGGAAACTCCGTGGAACGATTCGTGCGCCAGTCCGCTCCTGAATGCGGTTGCCGGATCCTCCAATCCGGTGGAATTCTGCAATAGCTCCATCGGCAGCAACTTTCTTGACATCGTTGCGGGAGGGGGCGCGCCCAGCTTTGTTTTCGCCAAGCCTTCCTGGCAGAACGTGTACGGGAATCCGAACGACGGAGTGCGCGACCTGCCCGACGTCTCTCTGTTTGCCTCCGGCGGCTTCTGGTTCCACGCAGTCCTGTTCTGCATGTCCGACGCGTCCGAGGGCGGATCGCCTTGCGACTATTCGACTCCATCGGGTGCGTTCTTTAACAGCTCGGGCGGAACGTCGTTTTCCGCGCCGCAGTTCGCCAGCATCCAGGCCTTGATCAATCAGAAAGCGGGTAGCGCCCAGGGTAATCCGGCGCCGGAGTACTACAGCATGGCCGCGGAAGAATATGGCACTTCGGGCAAGCCGAAAAACGCGGGGCTCAATACGTGCAATTCGTCACTGGGCAACGGTGTGGCAAGTAGCTGCGGGTTCTACGACGTGACCTTTGGCGGGAACGAAGTGCCGTGTTACGGGACAAATGACTGCTACGGCTCGGCTGGGCTGAGCTACGGAGTGCTGTCGGCTTCGGACTCGATACCGGAGCTGGCATACCCGACGGGCGCGGGGTGGGATTTCGCGACCGGTCTGGGCTCGATCAACGTGACCAACATTGTCAACCGCTGGCCCTAAGGGGGCAAGCGGGTCATGGTCGCCGGTGGAAGTCAGCTTCCGCCGGCGAAAGTCAAAGAATTAATCCCGAAGATCACGGCAACCTCCCGGTGCTCCCCTCCGCGGGTCAAGGGGCTTAATGGCCTGGATCATCGCGGTTGCTCCAGCCGGGGGGCATTCTCGCCTTTCACACCTCGGGGTGTGCGCCGGGCTGTGCGCCGGGCTTGCAACTTCGCGCAATTTGGACGATTCTTGACCCAGACACCGCAACTTTCCCCCAGCAACGCTGTTCTAACAGGTGTACGCCGGCCGGGAGACAAACCCCAAAGGCCGGCAGGTGCTGAAGCTGGAGGTCAGCTCCCGACCCAAAAACATCCGGGCGGGCAACGCACCAAGGAGAATCTCATGCGGAAAATCTACCCGATTCTGATTGCGTTGGTTTTGGCCCTGCCCCTTGCGGCAACGGCAAATGCTCAGGTTGCGGTCGGCGTGGGAGTCGGCCCCGAGGTCGGTTACCCCGCCGATGTCTACGGTCCCCCGGTCTGTGACTGGGGCTACTACTCCTACTACCCTTACGCTTGCGCGCCCTACGGCTACTACGGACCTTCCTGGTTCGCGGGCGGCGTCTTTATCGGCGTCGGTCCCTGGTACGGATGGGGCAGGGGCTGGCGTGGCGGATACGGAGGGTATAGAGGCGGATACGGCGGGTACCGCGGTGCCTATGCAGGTGGCTATCGTGGCGGCGCAGTAGCCGGATATCGCGGCGGCTATGCTGCCGGAGCGGCCCGCGGCTACGCAGCAGGTCGAGGCGGAGTAGCAGCCGGAGCCCGCGGCGGATACGCTGGCGGCGCACATGGCAGCTTCTCCGGTGGCGGTGGCGGCGGCTTCCATGGTGGAGGCGGCGGCCACGGCGGCGGCGGTGGACACCGGTAATTCCGGACATCGGTAACTCCTGACATCTCCCCAGATCTCTTTGGAGTTACCCTCGAGAGGCCCTCCTGACCCTGTCAGGAGGGCCTTTCTATTGTTGGCTAAGTTCCTATGCAGGTGAATCCTAACCTCAGATCTGAGATCCGGAGTTGTTGACTGGCTCTTCCTGCGCGTTACTGAACTGCGACCGTCAGATTCGAAATCTGCCAGGTTTCCTTCGTGGTCCACGCGCTGTCCGATTGGGTATAGAACCCGACGACTCCTCCTCCGGCCGGCGGAACGGCCGAGAATGTCTCTACCAATTGATTGTTGATATAGAGCGAAGCTGCATTACCTTTGGTTTGCACCCGCAGCGTGTTCGTCTTTCCCATGCTCCGAACAACCGCTGCATTGGGCGTGGAATTCACGATGATCGTCCAGGCTCCTCCGACTTTTTGAGCTAGCTGAAACTGCCCGTTTGTCGGATTAATCAGAAACGAATAGATGTTGGCGTAATCCGTTGCCCAGAACTCAATTCCGGCCATCTGGTTTTCCGCCTTGTCCGCCGGCAGGGTGTTGAAGGTCGCGCAGATGTTCGCATCCCCAAATTGGAAGCCGGCGTATTGCACTGCCTGTCCGTAACTCGCTTGCAGCAGGGTGATCTGCCCCTTGCCCCCCTGAACGCTCCCTTGCGCCCCGGCACTCGCTTGGAAAATCATGTAGGGGTCGCCATCCGGGAACTGGTCCTGAAAGATTACCTTTCCCGGGCAGGCCGCGGATGCGCTGAGCGGGGTTGCCGATTGCGTTGATGCCACGGCGAAGTTCGTGAATTGAAGGGTGTCGGTTCCGTCGCCCTGGCCATAAAAGCCAACCTGGCCACCACCAGCCGGAACCGCCCCGTTGAATGTGCCCACTTGTTGATCGTTGATGAAGAGTGTTGACGTACTCCCTTTGGTTTGCACGCGCAGCGCATTCGTCTTCCCCATGCCCTGGACAATTGCCTGGCTCGGGGTCCATGCAAGCGCGACGTTCCATTGTCCACTCGGGAGCCGCTGCGCGACATCAAACTGCCCGCTCGTGGTGTTTACCTGGAAGTCGTAAAAGCTTGTGTAATCTGCAGCCCAGAAGATGACGCCTCCTATTTCGTTTTCAGCCTTGTCAGTCGCAAGGGTTCCTATGGTCACGCATACATCCACATCGCCATAGCGGGCGCCCCAATACTCTTCCATGCGCGCCGAACCCGGCTGCAGGAGCGAGGCAGCGGCCATGCCTCCCTGGATTGTGATCTTCGATTGCGGATAGCTGGTCAGGTCCAGACTGGCGTTCGCCGATGAGAACGAATCCTGAAAGACTACATTCCCGGGACAGTTGGCGGCCGCGGCGGGGTGGGATGAAATCAAGCCGGCGAAAAGGCACGTTGCAATGACGTTGCGCATCGAGGATCTCCTTCGATTGGCGAAAGGAAATGGGAAGTTCCTTGCGCGGAGCGAGCAAAGAGCAGGCTGGCGATTCACTCGCGATTGTGAACTTTGACAACCCGCAGTAACTCGCGAGCCCAGCGGAAACGGCCCCGGGCTGAACACTATTCAACCAGGATTGCCATCATACTTTGCAGGACGCCGCAATTCTACATGCCTGCGCCGTTCTTGCCCGATGATTTTCCGAGGAATGTGAGGGCCACGGGCCGCGCCGGCAGAAATCCCCTACCGTCCCCTGCCCGCCAACTCCGCCAGCCGATTGGCAATCCGTTCCGCCGCGTCAGGATGCGCCTGCAGCCTCGCCGCCGCCCCCATCGCCTTCAGCCGCTCCGGATCCCTTAGCAGCCCGCTCAGCGTGTCAACCAGTCTGCCCCTCTCCTCCAACTCCGGTTCCTCCAGCATCACCGCGGCTCCAGCCGCCACCATCGCCTCGGCATTCCGCTTCTGGTGCGCATCCGCCGCTGCCGCAAACGGAACCAGCAGGCTCGGCTTGCCCGCCGCCGCCAGCTCCGCCACCGTCGACGCCCCGCTCCTCGCCATCACCAGGCTCGCCTCGGCAAACCGCGCTGGCATGTCATCGATAAACGGCCGCACCTCAACCCGCGCCAGATCCGCCCCGCTCGCCCCATACGCCGCCTGCGTCGCCTGCAGGTGCTTCGCTCCGCTCTGGTGCAGAATTGTCAGCCCCGGCACCGCGTCCAACAACTCCTTCGCCACCTTCGGCACATTTGTATTCAGGATCCGCGCCCCCTGCGACCCGCCAAACACCAGCAGCCTCGGCCGCGCGCTCGCCGCCCCATCGCGAACAGCAAAAAACTCCGACCGCACCGGTATCCCCGTCACCTCGCAGCTTCTGAACCACTTCGCCGCATCCGGAAAGTTCACCGCCGCCGCCTGCACCCGTTTGCCCACCAGCCGGTTCGCCATCCCCGGCATCGCGTTCGGCTCAAACGCCATCGTCGGCACGCCCAGCCACAGAGCCGCCGCCATCGCAGGCCCTGACGCGTAGCCGCCCACCCCAAAGACCGCGCCCGGCCTGAACTCTTTCATCATCGCCCTGCAGTCGAACAGGCTCTTCGGCAACCCCAGCAACGTTCGCACCCGTGTCATCAGCGACACGTTGTTCAGTTGCCCCACATGAATCAGCCTCAGCTCAAATCCCGCCTCCGGAACCAGCCGCGTCTCCATCCCCCGAGCCGTGCCCACAAACACCACTTCCGCCGCGTATTTCTTCTTCAGCTCGCGTGCCACCGCCAGCGCCGGAATAATGTGCCCGCCCGTCCCGCCGCCCGCGATCAATACGCGTAAACTGTCCAATCAGTTTCCCTTTTCCGCCCCTGCCACTCAACCCTGAACCCTGGACCCTATACCCTCGCCTTATTCCGCTTTCCGGCTGATATTCAGCAGCACCCCGATAGACGCCAGCGTGCAAAACAAGCTCGTTCCACCCGACGAGATCAGGGGCAGCGGAATTCCCTTCGTCGGCACCAGCGACAGCACCACGCTGATGTTGAAGAACGCCTGCAGCAGAATCGTCGTCGTAATCCCGAACGCCACCAGCCGTGCAAACGAATCCTTCGTCCGGAACGCAGCCCGGAACCCGCGAAGCCCCAGAAAAGCAAACAGCAGCACGATCAGAAACGCTCCAATGAATCCCAGCTCCTCGCCGATGATCGAGAAGATGAAGTCCGTCGAGGCCTCCGGCAGATAGAACAGTTTCTGCATGCTTTCCATGTAGCCGCGCCCGGTCAGGCCGCCCGTGCCCACGGCAATCAGCGATTGGCAAATGTGATAGCTCGCGGCGCTCACGTCTTTGGCATCGCACGGCGGATTCAGGAAGGCCAGCATCCGCGCCCGTCGCCACGCCACAAAAAACAGAAGCGCCGCCACGCCCGGCAGCGCCACGGCCACCCCGCCCACCAGCCATTTCCAGTCGATTCCCGCCAGCCACAGCATCATCGCTGTCACCCCAAACAGCACCAGCGCCGTTCCCAGGTCAGGCTGTTTCACAATCAGCAGCATGAACACCACCGGCATCACGATCGCCGGCAGAATCGTCCGCTTCCAGTTGCGCATTGCGTCCAGGCGCGTCCCCAGAAACCACGCCAGAAACAGCACCAGCACCGGCTTCGCAATCTCCGATGGCTGAAACGTGAACAATCCTCCGAACCGGATCCATCGGTGCGTGTTGTGCGAACCCGGGAAGAGAAACACCATCACCAGCAGCAGCGTGGTCACCGCCAGCAGCGGAAAGATCACCTTCGGCGAGTTATAAAAACTGGAATCGATGTTCATCAGCACCAGCATGGCCATCACGCCCGCCAACGCCCATCCCGCCTGCCGGCCCACATAGGCAAACTCCGAGTGGTAGCGCTCCTGCGCCACAACCGCCGACGCTGAAAAGACCATCGCCAACCCCACCACGATCAGCAGCAGCGTGGTGAAGAAAAGCCATTTGTCGCTCCCTACGCGTGCTGCCATGCTCTCCATCCTCGCCGTTCGTTCACCAGTTGCTTGAAGACGCGTCCCCGCTGCTCGTAATTCTCAAACTGATCGAAGCTCGAGCACGCCGGCGAAAGCAGCACCATGTCCCCCGGATGTGCCGCCAACCCCGCCGCATTTACCGCTGCCTCCAGCGTCCCGCAGCTCTGCAGCGGAACCATTCCGCGCAGATGCGACTCGATCTTCTCCGCCGCCGAACCGATCGTGTACACCGCCCTCACCCGGCCTAGCTGCGGCTCCAATTCCCGGTAATCCGAGTTCTTGTCTTTCCCGCCCAGAATCAGGTGAATCCCCGCCGGAAACGCAGCCAGTGCCTTCGCCGTCGCATCCACGTTGGTTGCCTTCGAATCGTTGTAGTACTCCACGCCATTGATTGTGGTCACGTACTCCAGCCGATGCTCCACTGCGTGGAAAGCTTCGATCGCCGCGCGAATCGTCTCGCTCTTGGCTCCGGCCAGCCGTGCCGCGCACACCGCCGCAAGCACATTCTCCACATTGTGCTCGCCCTTCAGCGGAATCCCCGCCAGCGGGACAATCTTCTCCACCGCTCCGCCCTTCTGGGGCCGGTAAACTACAAACCCATCCTCAACAAACGCGCCCTGCTCCACCGCATCGTCCAGCGAGAACCAGTAGACATTCGCCTTCGTTCGTTCGCCCGCTTCCGCCGCGCGCGCGTTGTCCGCGTTCAGCACCAGGAAGTCCTCGCCCGTCTGCGCTGCAAAAATCCGCTCTTTCGCCAGCGCATAGTTCTCAAAGCTCCCATGCCGGTCCAGGTGGTCGGGCGTGATATTCAGAATCACCGCGATCCGCGGGTGAAATGTGTCTGTCGTCTCAAGTTGGAAGCTCGAAACCTCCAACACCAGCCAGCTTGCATCGGTGCTTTGATCGATCAGTCCGACCACGGGCACGCCGATGTTTCCGCCCACCAGCGTTGGCATTCCTGCCCTTTCCAGAATCTCGCCCACCAGCGCTGTCGTTGTCGTTTTTCCATTTGATCCCGTGATCGCCAGCATCTGTCCCCGCAGGAACCGCGCCGCCAGCTCCAATTCGCCGATCACCGGCAGCCCAAAGCTCTTCACCTGCGCCAGCTCCGGCGTGTTTAGAGGAACGCCTGGGCTCACCACAATCAGATCCTGCCGGCGGAAGGTCAGCAGCCCATGCCCGCCCGCCTCCACCATGATCCCTTCCTCAAGCAGCGCTGGAATGTCCTTGGCCAGCGCTTCGGCGCTGCGCACATCCGACACCGTCACATGCGCGCCACGATGCCGCAAAAACAGAGCCGCCGCCAGGCCCGACTTCCCCAGCCCCACCACCAGAACCTTCTTCCCTTTCAGTTCCATCATTGGCTTCTGCCCTCAGCCTTTTCGGGTCATCTCCGCCGGCCCTTGTTCCTGGCCAGTTTCGCCAAGAGCTTGTCACTTGATTTGCCGGATGCAGGGCTCTCCCGCTCCCCAGGAGATGCACACTCTTTATTGTGCACCGCCGCCCGCTCCCCGCGATGCAGCCTCACCGCAGTTTAAGCGTCGTGAGTGCAAACAGTGCAAACACCAGAGCGCCAATCCAAAATCGCGCAATCACCTTCGATTCCGCCCAGCCAATCTGCTCGAAGTGATGGTGGAGCGGAGCCATTTTGAATATTCGCTTCTTATTCCTGAACTTGTAACTCCCCACCTGCAGCATCACCGAAAGTGCTTCCAGAATGAAGATGCCGCCGATGAATGGCAGCAGTAACTCCTGCCGAATAATGATCGCCACTGTCCCGATTGCGCCGCCCAGCCCGAGCGCGCCAACGTCGCCCATAAATACCTCGGCCGGGTGCGCGTTATACCAGAGAAACCCGATCGACGCGCCCACCATCGACCCGCAGAAAATCGTCAGCTCGCCCACTTTTTCCATGCGCTGCAGTTCCAGGTAGTCGGCAAACACCACGTGGCCGCTCACGTACGTCAGAACCGCCAGCGCCCCTGCGGCGATGATCGTGCATCCAATCGCCAGGCCGTCCAGCCCATCCGTCAGGTTCACCGCGTTCGACGATCCCACCAGCACAAACATCGCGAACAGCACAAACGGAACGAATGCCAGAATCCCCAGGTGAGGTAACGTCGCCGGCCACCAATGCCACTGCAGGTCCGGCCGCCACGCCTTGATGAATGGAACCGTCAGTCGCGTCGAGAAAATGTTGAACTGCTGCAGTCCCACCAGCGCACCGGCAACCATCAACGCGGCAACCGCCTGGAAGAATATCTTCTGCCGGAATGTAAGTCCCATCGACCGCCGCTGCACCACCTTGATGTAATCGTCGGCAAACCCGATCGCCCCAAAGGCGAGCGTCGCAAACACCGTCACCCAAACATATGGATTCGCCGGATCCGACCACAGAATGGTCGGCACCAGGATCGCTATCAGAATCAGCACCCCGCCCATCGTCGGCGTCCCCGTCTTCTTCAAATGCGACTGCGGTCCATCTTCGCGAACGTACTGCCCAATCTGGAACTCGCGCAGTTTCTGGATCACAAAGGGTCCGATAAGCAGTGCGATCAGCAGAGCCGTGCCGGAGGCGAACGCCGTGCGAAACGTCAGATAGCGGAAGATCCTGAAGGGGTGAAAAAACGGAAATAGCTTTTGATAAAGCAGCCAGTAAAGCAAGTGGCCTCCGACGCATTCAATCGACGCAATTCAGCTTGATTTTACAGGTCGACGCCGCGCAACCCTCGGAATTACACACCCTGGTATCGCCTCATGAACCCCCTCATCCTCCCCATCGATCTTCTGCGGCAAACACAAAGTTGAAGGCGGGCAAGCGCCGCTCATTCCACTCTGCCCCGTCGCTCGCAAAACCCTCTCCATCCAAACTCCTCTCAACCTTCACTTGTCCCTCACTCCTTGGGATGGAGTTATTTCAAATCCTGATGCCAGAATGCTATGCTGCATTCGGGTGGCGTCTCTCTGCTCTTGGCAGAATTAACCGGCTCCGACCGCGGCGATCCGAGGAAGTTTCGTTCTACCATGCCTGGACTCAAGAAGCCTGCAAAAGTCGGATTGGTCTGCGAGGGCGATGCCTCCACTTCGGAGATGGCATTCTCCGGAACCGCGAAGAGAATCTACGAAAGCCTGGCCAGACAGGGGCACCCCATCTTTCCGGTTGACTCCTCCTTGCACGGGCTCCGCCGAGCCGCTGCAGCCGCCATCAGCTTCTCTCCTCATCGCGAGCGTTGGCAGTCCCGCTTCCGCTATACCAACGAAACCTCCCGCTACCGGTCGTTGGTTGCCGAGACCTCGCTTGGCGATAGGCCCGTAGACGTGCTCCTGCAGATCGGCGCAACCTACGACCCGCCCCGAATGGGCAAGGTTCCCTTCGTCATCTATTGCGATTGGAGCATGGCGCTCACCGCCCTCGACGCCAAAGCCAAGGGCGGTCAGGAACGCGGCCTCACCCTTGCGGAGATCGAAGAAATCAATCTCCAGCACGCCCGCCGTTATCGCGCCGCGGCAGCCATCTTCACCATCTCTGACCGACTGCGCGCTTCAATCGTCGATTTATACGGGCTCGATCCCAATCGCGTACACACCACCTACGCCGGTCCCAACTTCGACGTCCGGCTGATCGACCAAACCCTTCTCGAGCCGCGCCAGAACAACACGCCCACCGTCCTCTTCATCGCCAAGGAGTTTGAACGCAAGGGCGGCGACACAGTTGCCTCCGCCTTTACGCGTTTGCGTGAGTCCTTGCCCCAGGCCAGGCTTGTCTTTGCCGGCACTGAAGCCATGCCCTCCGAATTCCGTTCGCTCGACAACGTTGAGCACCTCGGATTGCTCGACAAGAACAACTCCGAGCAGTTGCATCGGTTGCTCACGGCCTATCGCAACGCCGATGTGCTCGTCCTGCCCTCGCGCCGCGACCCATTTCCCACCGTCATCCGCGAAGCGATGTTCTTCGGCATTCCCTGCATCGCCACCGACATCTGGGCCATGCCCGAGATGATCGAAAACGGCAAGACGGGATTTCTCGTTCCAGTCGACGACACTGATGCGCTCGTCGACAGGCTTGCTCTGCTCCTGCGAAATGAAGCGTTGCGTGCTCAAATGGGCCAGGCAGCCCGCGCCCGCGCCGAGGCCAGGTTCTCCTGGGATGCTGTCGGCAAGCTGATGAGCAGCAACCTCCAGGACTGCGTCAATCCCACTTAATCCAGACGCCAATCCACTCGCGCCAACCTAAGACCTGGGTGCCCCACCCTCGCCGCGTATCTGTTTTTGCGGCTAGGGTGGGATCCAACGTCACTGTTTTTGGGCGGATTCATCTGCGCATCTAGCCCCGCCCCACCATCGTTCCCGTTCACCACCACGTCGATCGCCCGCTCCAGATGCACCCCCCGCGAGCCTTTCACCAGCACCACGTCGCCCGCCCGAATCGTCTTCCGCAGCCAATCGCCCGCAGCCTCCGCATCGGGCAGGAACAGCGCCTCCACGCCGTGCGTGCAAGCCGCCGTCGCCAGATGAACGGCATTGCCGCGCACTCCGGCCACCAGGTCGAGTCCGGCTTCCGCTGCGGCGCGTCCGCACTCCGCGTGCAGAGCCGGCCCTTGCGCCCCCAACTCCAGCATCTCTCCCGCCACAAGAATCCGCCGCCCTTTCGCCGCCCGTCCCGCCAGCGTGCAAATCATCGAGCGCAGCGCCTCGGGGTTCGAGTTGTAACTGTCGTTCAATATCGTCGCTCCGCCCGCCTCAATCACCTGCCCGCGCTTGTCCCCCGCACTCAGCCGCTCCAGTGCCCTCACTGCGGCGTTCAGTTCCACACCCGCTTCCAGCGCCACCGCAAGCGCGGCCAGCGCATTCGATGCATTGTGCGCACCCAGTAGCTTGAGCGTGAACTCGCCTTCTCGCGCGCCCGCACGAAACTTCACATGCAGCCCGTCCAAATCCTCCTTCGCCTCCAACAGCCGAGGATCGGCACACGGCCCTGCGCCGAAGTAAACAACCCTCCCCGAAAAATCCCGGCCAAACTGCGAAACATACGCGTCGTCGCAATTCAGGAACGCAACACCGTTCGCCGGCAGCGATTCCACCAGCTCAAACTTCGCGCGGGCAATTCCCGCCTGCCCGTCTGCAAAATTCTCAACGTGCGCCGTTCCCACGTTCGTCACCACGCCCCAGTCCGGTGTTGCGATGCGGCACAGCGCGGCAATCTCGCCGGCGTGATTCATGCCCATCTCCACCACCGCCATTTCGTGCTCCGGTTCCAGGCGCAGCAGTTGCAGCGGCAGCCCGAAAGCGTTGTTCAGATTTCCCTTCGACTTCATCACGCTGAACCCCGCGCCCAGCGCGGACGCAATCGCATCCTTGGTGGTCGTCTTTCCTGCCGAACCCGTCACCGCAACTACGCGCTTGCCCCAGTGCCTGCGCACATGCATCGCCAGCGATTGCAGCGCGACCAGAGGATCTTCCACAATCAGCAACGGCGCTGCCAGCACCGCATCGGGTAACGTCGCAACGCGTGCCCGCGCTACCACCGCGCCCACCGCGCCGCGCCCCAGTGCCGACCGCAATAAACTCGTGCCCATCCAGCCGCTCGCCCTTCACCGCAAAAAAAAGCTCACCCGCCCCCACCGTCCGCGAATCGATCGAATAGCCGCTCGCCATCAGCGCGCCCGCATTCGCTACGCTCGCCGGCGCCTCAAGCACCGCGCCCGTGCCGATCGCTGCTTCTGAGAGGGTCAGATTCATTGCCCCTCACCATAGCCCAATTCACCCAGAATCCCTAGCGCAATCTTCGCGTCGTCAAACGGAACTGTGCCCGTTGCCAGCGTCTGCTCGCGCTCGTGTCCCTTGCCGGCAATCAGCACCACGTCCCCCTTGGCCGCCCCTCCAAGCGCTGCGCGAATAGCCGCTGCCCGGTCCGGCTCAATCACATACCGCACCTCGCTCGATTTCAACCCCGGCTCAATCTCCGCGAGAATCGCCTTCGGATCCTCCGAGCGCGGATTGTCGCTCGTCGCAATCACCAGGTCGCTGCCTTCACCTGCGGCCAACCCCATCTTTGGCCGCTTGGTCCGGTCGCGATCCCCCCCGCATCCGAACACCGTCACCACGCGGCCTCCCGTTCGCTTCGCCATCTGCCGCGCCAGCGTTGTCAGATTCCGCAGCGCATCGTCCGTGTGCGCGTAGTCCACAATCACCGCAAACGGTTGTCCCCGCATCAACCGGTTGGAACCGCCCCGGCACTGGCCTGAGCTCGGGCACAATTCGCACCAGATCGTCGAACGCAACCCCTCGCGCATGAGCCGCCGTAAACGCCGCCAACAGGTTCAGCACATTCACTTCGCCTGCCAGCCCCGAAACCACCTCCGCCGATCCCACCGGTGTCTCCAACTCGATCACCGCGCCACCCGGCGTCAGTCTGTACTTCGCCGCGCGCCACTCGCCCGCGCCAATCCCATAGAGCCGCACCTCCGCGCCTGCCCTGCGTGCCGCGGCCGCCAGTTGCTTCGCTCGCTCATCCTGCGCGTTGATCACTGCCACACGCGGCGCAGGATACACCGATCCATCAAACAGCAACTTTTTCGCCGCAAAGTACTTCTCCATCGTGCCGTGATAATCAAGATGATCGCGCGTGAAGTTCGTGAACACCGCAACATCGAAGTTGATTCCAGATGCCCGTCCCTGGTCCAGAGCATGGCTCGATACCTCCGTCACCAGCTCCGTCGCGCCACGCTCCACGCCTTCCGCCATTAGACCGAATAGGTCGAGCGACTCCGGTGTCGTATGAATCGACGGCCGCACCTCGCCCGCCACGTGATATTCAATCGTTCCCACCAGCACGCTCGTACGTCCGGCCGCATTCAGCAGCGCCTCTGTCAGAAATGCCGTCGTCGTCTTGCCATTGGTCCCGGTGATTCCCGTCGCCGCGAGCTTCCGCTCCGGATGAGAGAAGAATGCCGCCGAAGCTTCTGCCAGCGCGCGCCTGCCATGCTCCACTTCGAGCACCGGCACGCCCGCCGAATACACCAGCAGATGATCGAACGTTGTGGCCGAATCCGTGATGATCCCAAGCGCGCCTGCCAATAGCGCCTTCGACACATAGCGATTGCCGTCCGTCTCGGTGCCCTTCATCGCCACAAACACCGCGCCCGGCCTTACCTTGCGCGAGTCGTACTCTATCCCGGTAATCGCGCCATCCGCCCCGGCGCCCGCGCCCACGTGCGACACTTCGGCAATCAATTCGTTCCAGTTCATGCTGGGTCTAATTCTATTTGCTCGCCCTTTAGCCGATCGACAGACAACCGACCCGATCAACCGCGACCCGAGCCTGCGATCTTGCTTCGCCCATCACGGAAAACGCTCCACAAACCTCTCGCACCCTTCCATCAGCACCGCCCGCTGCTTCTCTTCATCGCTCGCCAGCGCCTCCGCCCGACCTAGCAGATCCGCGAGTTCCAACTTCATCGCCTCATACTGCTCGACAGCCTCGCATTCCTCGCTCAGGAAGCGCGTGTGCATCATCCACCCATAAATGCCGCATGTAATTGCGAAGGGGGCCACTTCGCAATTCTTCTCCAGCGTGATGCGTGCGCCCAGCAGGTGCTCCTCATCGCAAACAATGCGTCCGCCTTCCGAGCCGCGCGCAATCTCAGCTCCGTCTTCCTCGGCGTTGTCTTTTCCCTCGATGTTGAATGGATTCCAACTGTCCGTCATGGCAGCTGCGTCGCTCCTACTGTCCCGCCCGCACCACCACCTGCGTGCCCGCGGCCACCATCGTCCCCGCCGCAGGGGCCTGCTCGCGCGCTGTGCCGTTGCCGTGGATGTTTACTTCGAGCCCTGCCGCCGCCGCCTGCTCAATCACTTTCCTGATCGGCAACCCCACCAGCGAGGGCACACGAATCTGCGCCGCTTCCAGCACCGTCACTTCCTGCCCTGCGGCCTCCGTCTGTCCGGTCGCCGCCTCTGTTTGCTGCCGCGCCTGTGCAGTGCGTCCATCCGCCAACTTTGAAGCTGGTGTCCCCGGTTTCGCAGTTCCAACATTTGCCTCGCTCACTGGCGCTGGATTCGCCAGTTGAGCTCCCTGCGCCCCTGCCTCCGGCTGCCCTGCTCCTCCGCCGCGCAAAGGATCGTCGCTCGGCAAATCGTTCACCGCCGCGTAAAGCGCGTTGATGTCGCCTTCGCTCCGTTCTCCGTCGTCTTCCTTCACCACCGTCGGCCTTTTATCCCCAGGTCGCGCCTGTCGCACCTCGATGTCGTGCGGAACGCCCAGGTATTCCAGAACCTCCTGCGCCACTTCGGCAAACACGGGTGCCGAAACAATCGCGCCGTGCTGTTCGCCCTGTGGAGAATCGATAATCACCGCCACCGCAATCTCAGGATTGTTTACAGGCGCAATCCCCGCGAACGACGCGATGTGCATCGTCTTCGAATAGAGATGCGTCTGTGGATCGACCTTCTGCGCCGTGCCCGTCTTGCCGCCCGACGAGTACCCGTTCAGTTGCGCCTCTTTCCCCGTCCCATAAAGCACCACGCCTTCCATCATCTTGCGCATCTCGGCGGCCGTCAGCTCTGAGATCACACGATGCGCCCCCTCCGGCAGCGGATTTGGCAACGATTCATCCAGCTTGAATGGCATCGGCTCCGGCTTGCTCGCCGTTTTCTGCCCGCCCGCATCCGCTTTCTGTCTATTGGGCCCCGCATCGAACTGCCCCGCCATCAGCACGTGCGGCGGCAAATACTCACCGCCGTTCGCAATCGTTGAAACCATTGAAACCATCTGCAGCGGGGTCACCGCAACCTCCTGCCCGATGGCCAGAGACCCGATCGACGACCCACTCCATCCCGGCACCTTCGCCGTCCCTTTTACCGGCCGCAGCAGCCCGCGCGTCTCTCCCGGCAGCTCAACGCCGCTCTTGCTCCCGAATCCGAAGCTGCGCAGGTACTCGTAGAACTTGTCCGGCCCCACCTTCATCGCCAGCGTCACAGCCGCCACGTCGCTCGAGTGCTCCAGCGCCTCGTGCACCGGGATCACGTGATAGTGCTCGCCCACGTCGTCGTGAATCACCCGCCCCGCAATCGTGATCTGCCCTCCCCTGCAATCGATCGGATCGTCCGGCTTTGTCACCTTCTCTTCCAGCGCCGCCGAATACGTCACCAGCTTGAACACAGAGCCCGGCTCATACGCATCGCTCACTGCATGATTCTTCAGCAGTGCCGGGTCGGTCCTGCGCGCCATGTTCGGATTGAAAGCCGGCCTGATCGCCAGCGCCAGAATCTCCCCGGTGTGCACATCCTGCACCACCACCGTCCCATTCTGCGCGTGTGTCCGATCCATCGCGTGGTCCAGCGCACGCTCCGCCATGAATTGAATGTTTTCGTCAATCGTCAAAATCAGGCTCTGCCCCGGCTCGCCGGGATGATCCTCATTCGAACCGAGCACCCGCCGCCGCGCATCCATCGCCGTGTACTTCTGCCCCGGCGTTCCGTGCAGCTCCTGCTCAAATTTCTTTTCGAGTCCGCCCAGCCCCGTGTCGTCCGTGCCCACAAACCCCAGTGTCTGCGCTGCCAAATCATTATTCGGATAAAACCGCTGAAACTCCTTTTCGAAGTAAATCCCCTTCATCGGCAGTGTCTTCACCTGCGCGGCCACTTCCGGCGTTACGCGCCGCGCCACCCACGCAAAGCTATTGCCTTTTGCAAGCCGCACCGCGATCTGCTCCGCCGAAGTATGCGCATCGTCTGGATCCGTGTGCACAATCGCCGCCAGGGCCTTCGCCGCCCCTGCCTTGTCTGTAATCTCGTTCGGATCGGCGTAGATCGAGTCCACCTGCACTGTCATCGCCAGCTCGCGCAAGTTGCGGTCAAAGAGCATCCCACGCCGCGCCGCGACTTCAAACGTATGCAGTTGCTGTTTCGCCGCGCGGTCGATGAACTCCCCGTGCCGCACCACCTGCAGCCAGAACAACCGCCCCCCGATCGCTGCCACCCACACCAGAAAAAACAGGCACACAAGCCAAAAACGCGCGCGCTTGAGTGGTACAGCGCGCGCCGTAGGATGACGAAAACCTGTGGCGCCAATTACTGTCTGCAAGGCCGGCCCGCTCCGGGATGTTCCTCCCGATCCGAATCGTTTTGTGACTAGAGCATTTGCATTAACGGTGCAACGCCTGGGTACCCATTTGGGTGCCCCACCCTCGCCACGTTTTTTGTTT
Source organism: uncultured Acidobacteriaceae bacterium (assembly GCA_963783065.1). Lineage (GTDB taxonomy): Bacteria > Acidobacteriota > Terriglobia > Terriglobales > Acidobacteriaceae > Telmatobacter. The sequence goes on from CAWAMG010000004.1 coordinate 271,649, forward strand.
TTTGCGGCTAGGGTGGGATCCAACGATACTGACAATACGGCAAAACGTGAAAAACCCTACCGCGCCGCCGCCGGCGCATTCACCTGCGCAACCACCGGTCCGCCGCCCTCGCCTTGCGCTCCGGCATGAACCAACTGCCCGGGCTCCGGTTCGGCCAGGCCCAGTTGCCGCGCCATCGCGTCGATGCGGCCCGGCTGCGACAATTGCGCCTCCGTCAGCTTCAGTTGCCGGTTGTCTTCCACTAATTGCTCGCGGATCTGCTTCTCCGCTTCCACGTGGTAACCGTTTTCGATTGCCGAGAAATGCTGCAGACCGTAGATCATCACCAGGGAAAAGAGCACCGCCGCGGCCGCGCAGAACGCGCGCATCTGCCGCACCACCGCCGGATCTGACGCCTTCACAAGACGCGAATTATCAAAATGTTTAGCAAAGGAGATCTCCGGCGTCCGCACTCCGCGACGCCGCGATCGCTGTTGCGCCATCAACTCAGCGTTCCGCTCCGCTGCACGTGCCGCCATCCCGCGTCCCGCCTCCAAGTACGTTGTCGTGAATGCCGCCATTGCCGTCTCCTTCACCCCTCCCGTTCATCTCTGCCCTGCTGCCCCCGGCTTCTCTCCGGGCCCGCTCTTCAGTCTCTCCCCCGCTCTCAGCTTTGCGCTCCGTGCCCGCGGGTTCCGGTCCATCTCCTCTTCGCCTGCGGTTGCTGGCTTACGCGTCAATATCTCCCAAATCCCCTGCTGTGCGCCTGCCCTTAGCGCGTCCTTCACCCGCCGGTCCTCCAGCGAGTGAAAGCTGATGAGCACCAGCCGGCCTCCCGGCTTCAGTAATTCCGGCGCAGCCCTCAGCAGCGCCTCAATCTCTTCCAGTTCGCGATTGACATAAATACGAAGTGCTTGAAAGGTCCTGGTCGCCGGATGAATGCGCTCATTTTTCATTGCCGGGACGGCCGATCGAACAATCCGGGCTAACTGCCCAGTGGTTGCAATCGGCCGCCCGCGAACAATGGCTCTGGCGATTCTCCGCGACCTCCTTTCCTCTCCGTATTCGTAAACAAGGTCTGCCAGCTCGCGCTCGCTCGCCTCGTTCACCACTTGTGCGGCGGTCGGTCCGGATCGCGTATCCATTCGCATATCCAAATCCGCATCCGCCTGAAAACTGAATCCCCGGTGCGCCTGGTCAAACTGCATGCTCGAAACACCGAAGTCGGCAAGCAGACCATCCACCGTTCCCGGCTTCACTTGGCTGCCAATCGAGCTGAACGCCTCGCCAATCAACTCCACCGCCGGGGCCTCGCTGCCCAACTCGTCGGTTACTCGCTTCAGCCTCGCTCTCGCAAGCTCCAGCGCCTCTGGGTCCCGGTCAAATCCAATCAACCGGCCTTCGGGTCCGAGCTGCCGCAGAACTCCCTCGGCATGCCCAGCCAAACCCAGCGTGCAGTCAACATAGGTTCCGTTCCTGCGCACCCTGAGAAAATCAATCGCTTCTTGAAAAAGAACTGGCACATGGCGTTCCTGCTTTTCGGTCATGTGCTCCCCCTGGGGGGTTGGTATTCCGTGCTACTGGAGATTTGCCACCTTCTGGCGATCTGCTGCGGTTACCGGTCGTGCCGTCAGATCCTGCTTCAACATCTCCTCGTTCTTCACTTCCACGTACTTCATCTTTCCAATCACTGAGACTTCGGCCGTCAATCTCGCTTCTTCCCTCAGCAACTGCGGCAGCGTCAGCCGTGACTGATTGTCGATCTCCACTTCTTGCCCGTAGTAGCTGGTCCAGTTCACATAGTTCTCAATCGACTCGTCGTGGATATTGGCCGCCAGCTTGCTCTCAAACTCCTGCCACGCCGCTATAGGCCAGATCTGCGCGCTCTTCCCATCGAAGCTGGTGATGTAAAACTTCGTTACCTTGTCGTCATCCATCAGCTGTTTGAACGCAGAAGGCAGCTTTAACCTGCCCTTCTCGTCAACTTTCGCTGGATGGTTGCCCCTGAACATTCGCTTCCCTCATCGCCTCTAATTCGCTGGGCGCCCCATTCTTTCGGCGTTTCTCTTCTTGCCGAAAGTGTGGGAGACCAGCGAACTCGAATCCCGTATCTTTTCCCCTCAAAACAATTGCCGGGTTTCCCAGGCTGATTCCTCACCATCCCTTTGCCTCCCGGATTTCGTTCCCACCGACCGAAATCTCGAATACACTCGGATTGATGTTTGCCCTGGTACTCGGAATCCCTGTCAGGGCAGCCTGAAAATCGGTTCGAAGTAGGCTTTAGGCGGCTTCCAGAATTCTCCGTCCTTGACCACCGTCGACCACTTCGTTCCACAGTATCTTCGTTTTGGTGCCCTCGCAAGAGCAAAATGACCAAGAACTGACTTTTCAATAGTGTGCCCAGTGGGAAACTCCGCCCATGGTTGGCTAATAGATAAAGGATTTCCAAACTCCACAAGATGTAGTGTTTACCCTTGAGATTCCCCATCTGGACAGGTCCGCTCGCTCGTGGTAGGAGAAGAAACGGCGAAGGTCGCAGGCAACACAACCCCGCGTTCACTCCACCATGCTCCAATTTCCACTTTTCGCAGCGTATCCAGGATCACATCCCATAGGAACGGCTTCGACTAGAATTCGTTGCGGAAAAGGGCGTTTTCCGAAGGGAGCGATTATGGCTCGTTCCGTCCGCTCGGAGATTGGCCGCTGGAGCGCCCTGCTCTGGCTTGCTGTCTCGACAATCTATTTATTGGTTTTGTCCGCCCTCATCCTCGGCAATGCACAATTCCCACTGAACCTGGGAGCGATCAGGACCACCGGCCGAAACGGCCTATGGGTCACACTGGCGCCCGCCATCATCGGCTGCCTAGCGTTCTTCCTGGTTTTGTTGCGCACGCGTGCCGGCACAATCGTCCTTGGCGCTTATTGCGCGTTCTGGATAGCCGTCCTCGCCGCCGGACTGCCCTGGGTCTGGAACGCCCGCGAGTCATTTTGCACAAAGACCGTGTGTATTAGAACCCCTTGGATCGGACGACTGCTGGTGTTCGGCTTGATGGTGCCGTTTGCGATCGTCGCCAACTGGGCAAGGCATGAATTTGCCCGACTGCGCCAAGCGTAAAAAAGCACCAATCCCTGCAGCCCTAGCCCTGGTCGCCTGTCCCGTTCGCCCGCCGCTCCTGCCCCCGCTCCAACACAACCTTTAACAGGTAGATGAGCACCATCACGTTGATCGCGAACAATCCTGACCGGACCCATGTAATCCGCCGGAACAGCTCGTAAACCTCAAGCGGCAAAAACGATCCCGTGATAATCAGGGTCATATACTCGCCCCAGACTTTTTCGAGATACAGGCCAATGCCCTCGGCAAGGTCCAGCGCCGCATAGATAAAGACCACCGCCCCGATTCGCCTCAGCATGTGGTCGTTGACAGCCGCTGCCCGGTCCAGCACGAAGTTCACCAGCTTCGACTCCGGATTGAACCGAAGATGATCGGCCAGTTGCGACAGAAGATCGCTCAGGTCCTTGCCCACCAGCTTGAGCGCGCCCACCCCGATGGCGATAAACAGCGCCGCCTGCGCCAGCTTGAACGCGGCAATCAGGATCAGCCATCGGTTGTGACGCGGATGTACGCGGGTGTTTGTCGAAGCGGAGTCGATGAGGTCCTCATGCACGCGGTTCTCTCTGGCCTTCATTTAGCAAGGGAACCTTATCTATACGGTAAACGATTTCGCCCCGTTCCCCCGAATCGCCCTTTCGCATCGACCCTCGCAAACTACCGTGTTTGCCCGCACCCTTTGCCGATTCAACCGGTACGATCAACCCCATCACGCAGCGCTTCGAGACCAGCCAGCGCGTGCGTCATACCGTCGTGTCGGTCTATTCCGTCTGAACGTTCCCGAAATGAATGGTCAGCCGTCGCCTTGAGGTGTATATTCGCCTCTCACCGGGAACAGGGCTTTTTACTCCCGGCTCAGGCATTTCCCACACATCGACAGCGACCTTAGCGAAGGTATCTTAGCTCCCCAGGGAGGCCCATATGAGGTTCTTCATTCCAACAGGCGTCAGAACGATTGTGACCTGCTCTGCTTTCTCACTCTTCCTGACTGGCTGCGGAAATACACCGGTTCCTACGATCTCGGAGTATCCCGTTCCGCCCCTGCAAAACTCACAGCCCTACCCCTGCACCTCCGCAACTCAGGTCAGCATTGCCGACTCAAATAGCGGGGCAACCATCTACTATGGGGTCAACAGCAATCCAACTACGCCTTATAAAGGCCCATTCCAGCTATTCCCCAACGGGCAGGTCATCCCCGGAGGGGTAATCGTCCAGGCATATGCCAAGGCGTCCGGCGGTCTTCCCAGCGGCACCGCTTCGGCAGATTTCTGTGCGACGCCGACCGCGCCGAGCAACCCAACGTTCGCACAGGTGGGGACTGCGGACGCTTGCAATCCTGTGCAGGTGCAAATCAACGTCGCCAGCGCAGCGGGGTTGAGCTGTCCAACATGCACAATGGTCTACGGAACCGAAGACGGAACGGCGCCGTCGCCCACCAACAACTGGTTCGGAGCGTTTCCAGGCACCATAGTGCCTGTTACACCCACGATTCAGACTTGCGAACAAGTGGGTGGACAAGAGCGTTGCTTCGGAGGGACGGAGCTTAAAGCCATCGCATGCATTGCAAACGTCTGCAGTGGCGTCACATCCGGCACCTATTCCTGCAGGCGTCCCTGAAATCCAAGGTGAACCTGCACCGGGTTTGACCAGGTTTTCGCAATCGCGTCGTCGCGCTCTCGGCCTCCTTGATCGTGAGGGAACAACCCGGCTCTTCGAGCGGCCGCGAAATCTACGCGCTCGCCACTGAGCGCCCTGTCCATCCCGTGCGGATTGCAGATCGAGTGGGACGCGATGTGACTGTCTTGGGCCGAACTATTTCGATGCATTCGGGCCCAGGTTCAGTTCCAATTCAGCTCCCCATCACTTCTTCAGCGTCAGCAATTCGTCCCGATCGATCACATTTCCATCCATGATCAGCGCCGATATTCGCCGCACATTCCAGATGCTGGTCGTCGGGTCCCCATCCACCACCACAATGTCGCCCCTGCGTCCCGGCGCTATCTGCCCCAACTCATTCCACCCGAACTGAATCGCGTAGTTGTTCGTCGCCGCGGCCAGCGCCTCGCGCGGCGAAAGCCCAAGCCGCACCAGCATCTCCAGCTCCGTGTGCAGCGAGATTCCCGCCATCGTTCCCCCAACCGACGCCCCCGACGCCGCCAGGTAATGCGGATACGCGCCGAAGATCGTCTGGTTGATGCGCCATAGCCGCATCGCCGCCTGGTCCGCCCTCTTGCGCAGGTTTTCCTCCTCGTAACGCTGCACCCCTCCGGGCATCCGCCGCGTCCAGCTCGGCAGCGGATAATCCATCTCACCAGTCGCCTGATTCGAAGGCGCAAACATCTTCTTCGGGTCCAGAATTGCCGCCGCCGGCTCTTTCCACAGATCTCTGTGCTCGGGCAATTCCAAGAAGTAGAGGCTGAAGGTCGGCATCAGCGCTCCGTGGTGCTTCGCAATCATCCGCGCATACAACTTCAGGTGCGCATCCGTGGGCGGCAGCCGTTCGGAGTAGTCGTATGCCGTGCTCGCCGCAGGACCCTGAAAGTTATCCACGAGCGGCCTTTGCAGCTCATCCGGAATCACTCCCAGCTCGTAGCGGCCCATGTGAAGCAGCACATCCACGCCGGCGTCAAGCCCCACGCTGTACGGCGTCGAAACGAACTCTCCATACGTCACCAGCCCCATCTGATGCGCCCGCGCGATAATCCACTGCGTATTCGCCGCCGTAAGGTTGTGCCCCAAAAACAGAACGCGCGTGCCCAGCTTCGCTGTGTCGTTCAATTCCTTTAACGTGTCTTCCGGATTCAACTCCGCCGGAAGAATAGTTACCTTCAGCCGAGATGCCCACTCGGGTCTACCCGCCAGCAGGCTCCAATCATCGGTCGTCCCGATTGAGTCAATCAAATACAGATGCGGACTCGGATTGGCAGCGAAGTCGATCCTTCCCCGCTGACCGTCCTGCGACGCCACCACCGTCGTCACGCCCATGTAAAGATTCGCGTTCGCCTGTCCCTGGCTGTTCATGCCGGCGAACCCATCCACCAGCCCCGGGATCAGAAACTTCCCCGTGCAGTCGATCACCCGCGCGCCTTTGGGAATGGTGATCGCCCCCCGTGGCCCCACGTCGGTGATGCGCCCGTCCCGCACAATCACCACCGCGTCCTGCATGTCCTTCGCCGAGTGGCCCCACTCGGTTACATCCACCACCGTGCCGCCCGCCAGCACCAGCGGCACCGATCCTGTCAGCTTCGGTTGCACCTGCTGAGGCTGCCCAGCCCACAGCATTCCAGCCATCCCAGCCCACATCGCCAGAATTGCTGCTGCGATCGTTCTCGGTATCCTCAGATTTCGTTGCATGGTCTACAGCGGTTTCAAGGTTGCTTTACCTGGAAACCATCGTCCTCAAGTCGACGCGACCCCAATCCGGGGCCCCCGCGGACAGGTCTTCGTCCGTGGGGTGGAAGAAGCGGCGACCTTTCATGAAGTCAACAGGGGTACATGTACCCTGGAACCGCTCTTTGGCATTCTGCTGTGGATTGTCGCACAGCGGTTCGGTGGTTCCGGTGAATTGGCAATGTGCAGGGCCAAACCTACGGCAGTCCCGGCAGAAGAAACGTTATCCCCTGCTTCTCAGTGCAGGCTGTGAATGGAAAGCGCTTCTCGAAGGCTTGCGCACTGCCAGGGGGCGCGATTTCAACTTGCGTCGCTGTGCCGCACAGGCTCAGGTCCTCCATTCCCGTTCCATCTCTGGTGGTGATCTTGAACCACGCATTCGCGCCCGGCCTCAGGCGAATCACCTTGATCCGCAAGTTGTCAGGCTCCGGAGCCATGGCGGGCTGGTGTTCAAAATAAACTTGCTTCGCAACTTGTCCGCTCTTGGTCAACGCAGTTGCGGCCGGATAGCCGGAGACCGTGCACACCCGGTTGCCCCGATTCGTCAGAATGAAGTCGTAGTCGAGCTGGCCCGTGGCAATGCCGGGCGGATTCTGCCGGATTGAGAGCTCACGCGTCTCACAAGCCGGCAGCGTCTGGCAGAGCAGCACTTCGGCTGAATAGAGCGCAGCCAGCAAGCCGATCATCGGGTTTCGGATTCTCATGGATGCACGATAGGTCGATTCTGATCTAGCTCGCCACAAGCGTGGGCCGTTGGCGCCGCGTAAGGAGCGGTCGAACCTGCGCAAGCGCCGCTTCCACTGTGAGCCCGTAACGCGCGCGCAAATCGTCCACCTTGCCGTGCTCAATGAACTGGTCGGGCCACCCGATCCGCACCACCGGGACCCTGATCCCCATCTCTTCCAGCGCCTCGATCACCGCCGATCCGAAGCCGCCCATCTTCACGTGGTCCTCGAATGTGACAATCGCCGCCACGCGACGCCCATAGCTCTCCAGCATCTCCCGGTCAATCGGCTTCACGAACCGCGGATTGATCACCGCCGCCGAATAGCCGTCTGCCTCCAGCCGCTCTGCCCAGTTGCTTCGCCAGCGCGATCATCGGCCCCAGCCCCAGGATCGCCACTTCCGAACCATCCTTGAGCACCTCCGCTTTGCCTATCGGAAGCGTCTGCGCCTGCGTCTTGCGCGCAACGCCGGCCACCAGTCCGCGCGGATAACGGATCGCGCTCGGTCCTTCAATGGTCATCGCCGTCTTCATCATGTCGGCCAGCTCGTCCTCGTCCTTCGGCGCCATCAGCACCATCTCCGGAATCCCGCGCAGATAGCTGATGTCGAACAGCCCGTGATGCGTCGGCCCGTCGTCGCCCGAAAGCCCCGCGCGATCCATGCAGAACAGCACCGGCAGCTTTTGCAAGGCAACGTCATGCACAATCGGATCGAATGCCCGCTGCAGGAACGTCGAATAGATCGCGCACACCGGCCGGAATCCCCGCGTCGCCATCCCCGCCGCAAAGATCACCGCATGCTCCTCTGCGATGCCCACGTCGAAGTAGCGCTTCGGATGATGCGGCCGGAACAGATCGAGCCCCGTGCCGTTTGGCATCGCCGCGGTAATCGCCACAATCCGCGGGTCCTGTTTCGCCATCTCCGAAAGCGTGTTGGCAAACACTTCGGAATAAGTCAGTTGCCCCGCCGGCTTGGTCTGCCCGGTCTCCGGATCGTACGGCCCCAGCCCATGGAACTTCTTCTGCCCGTCCAGCGCCGGCTGGAACCCGCGCCCCTTCTGCGTCAGTACGTGCAGCAGCACCGGATGATCCGCAGCCTTCAAAAACTTGAATGTCTCCACCAGCAACGGCAGATTGTGCCCGTCGATCGGTCCGAAGTACTCCAGACCAAACTCCTCGAACATGATCGACGGCCAAAGCATGCTCTTCGCGGCCTCTTCGGCGCGCCGCGCCAGCGTCACCGCCGTCTTGCCGCCGATCTTCTCCACAATCCTTTTCGCCGACGAGTGCAGGTTCTGGTAGTGCTCGTTGGTCACAATCTTGTGCAGGTACTTCGCAATCGACCCCACGTTCCGGTCGATCGACCACTCGTTGTCGTTGAGCACAATGATCAGCCGCTTGGTCTGCCCGGCAATGATTGTTCAGCGCTTCAAACGAGATGCCATTCGTAAACGCCGCGTCTCCCGCCACAGCGATCACGTGCTCGCTGCCCCCGGCCAGGTCCCGCGCCACCGCCATACCCAGCGCCGCCGACAGCGCCGTCCCCGCGTGTCCGGCCCCGTAGCAGTCGTGCTCGCTCTCTGTCCGCAGCATGAAACCGTTCAGCCCGCCCGGCTGCCGGATGGTGTTGAACCGGCCAGCCGGCCGGTCAGAATTTTGTGCACATACGCCTGGTGGCTGACGTCGAAAACCAGCTTGTCTGCCGGGGTATTGAACACCGTGTGCAGCGCCAGCGTCAGTTCCACCACGCCCAGGTTCGGCCCCAGGTGCCCGCCCGTCTTTGACAGCGTCTGGATCAGGCACTCCGCGGATCTCCTCCGCCAGTTCTCCCATCTGCGCATAGTTCAGGCTCTTCAGATCGGCGGGCGAGTGGATCGTCTCCAGCAATGTTCCCATGTACTTCCTTTCCCTTTACTTCTTATCCTGCACGTTCTGACCGGAATAAGAGCGGCCTCTATCAAAAAAAGCCCTTCGCGGCCAGGGCCGAGCCGCCAAAAGTCCAAAGCAGCAAACCAAACAAGTATACCAACCCCGTCGCTCGCCCAGAATGCACCGCATTTAGACGATCCGAGGCAAGGGAACGCCTACTCCAGAACCCGGGATTTTGCTGCCTCACCACGCGGTCTCCGGCCCATCCGCGCGCCGTTGTACGATTGCGGTGTACTTCTCGGCCTCGGGATTCATGGAGGATCCGCCATGCAAACAAGTTCGACTCCAATCAAATCCGCTCTTATCTTGTTCTTCTTCGCATGCGCAATCGCCCCATCCTGTTCCCTCTTCGCTCAACTCCCCGATCCCTCCGCCCTCACTCCATCCACAGCCCCCAACCCCCTAAGCGACACCACAGTCAATCCCGGCAAGGTCTTCCTCTTCGACCTCGAAGCAAAATTCGCCAAAGACGTCCTCGCCCGCGGTGGCGCTGCCTTTGCCGACTGGTTCGCTGAAGACGGCGTCGCCCTCAACAACGGTCAGCAGCCTACCATCGGCCGCGTCGCCATTATGAAGTCCGCCAACTGGGACCCCAGGGTCTACCAGCTCACCTGGACCCCGACCGAAGCCGTTCTCGGACCCTCCGGCGACATCGGTTACACCTGGGGGCACTTCGAGGGCCACAGCAAAGACGCCAACGGCAACCCCGTCACCACCTCCGGCCGCTACATCACCATCTGGCGCAAGCAGCCCAACGGCGCCTGGAAGGTCGTACTCGACGCCGGAGCCAACGAGCCCGCCGCCGCCGGCGACTGCTGCAAACTCAACCCATGATCTTGGAGTGCCCAAATCCACGAATGCAGGGTGCCCCATCCATTCCGCGTCTTTTCGAGGAAAAATTCGAAGAAAAATGCGGTATGGGTGGGAATCTGAAGACTCAACCGTTTTGAGAGGGTCCGGCGACAAACGTGCAAATCGACGCACCAAATGGCCGCTGCCTTTTCCCGAGGAAACTCAAATGAAGATCATCTTTGTATTCGCGCTCGCCGTCTCCGCCGTCTCCGCCGCCTCCGCCGCCCAAATCACCCCACAGGTCATTCATCTCTGGCCCAGCGGCGCGCCCGGCTTCGAGTCCCGCAAAGACATCCCTGAGCAGGCGCAGGATTATTGGGTCCGCAACGTCAACAATCCCTCCATCACCGTCTATCTGCCCCCCAAAGAAAAGGCCACCGGCGCAGCCGTTCTCATCGCTCCCGGCGGCGGTTTCCGCGAACTTGTCTTCAACGCTGAGGGTGCCCAGGCCGCCGCATTTCTCAATAGCATCGGTGTCGCAGCTTTCGCGCTCAAATATCGTCTGCCAAAGGAAAAAGACTCGCCCTACTCCATGGACAACGTCCGCCAGGATGCCTACCGCGCCATGCGCCTCATCCGCACCCGCGCCGCCGAGTTCAACATCGACCCTCACCGCGTCGGCATCCTGGGTTTCTCCGCCGGCGGCGCCGTCGCCTCGCTCATCGCTTACACGCCAGGCGAAGGCGACCCCTCCGCTCCCGATCCCATCGACCGCGTCAACGGCCGCCCTGACTTCCAGATGCTCGTCTATCCCGGCGGTGAGATTCCCGACAAGGTTCCCGCTGACTCGCCGCCAACATTCCTGCTCGTCGCCAACGACGACGACTATGGCTGCGACAAAGACACCCTCGATATCTACCAAAAGCTGCGCGCCGCCAATGTAAGCGTTGAAGCCATCTTCCTCGCCAAAGGCCGTCACGCCTTCAACATGGGCGACCGCTCCAAACTCGTCACCGTAAACACCTGGCCCCAGCGCATGGCCGACTGGCTCACCGACAGCGGCTTCCTGTCTCCCGCCATTAAGACTCCCGCTCCCTGATTGTCCTCGACGTCGGAGCAAAAGAGCCCGGCCCCGGCTGGCGACTCCCCAACCTCCCCGGCAACTGATGCATCCGCTGCATTTGCAGCAAAAGCTGGCGTCGGCGCCTTCGCCGGCCCCGCCGCGCAATCCCAGAGGTAACCATATCTAGTAATCCTCACTGGGAGCTCCGCCGCATCCTGAGTAACCAATACCTCCTCGCAAGTCCCCTAAACTTCAATTACTTAGGTCGTATCTCGGCAGACCGCTTTCTGCCCGTTTCGTGGCAGTGCCATTCCAGTCAACATCTCCCATACTCCTAATTGGGTGTGGGTGGAATATGACTGTCTTGCAGGGTCGCGGTCCCGGAGACTTCCAGGGGATGTCTGTGCGTTCTGACCTGGATGTCTTTGAACGGAATCCAGACCCAGCATTGGACGAGATCATCGAACTGGCTGCGGTCCTCAGTAACGCCGACTACGCGTATCTGGGATCGATGGACCAGAACCGCCTCTGCTTCAAGTCACAGTTTGGCTTCAAAGCGCTGGAGCAGCCACGCTGGTCCTCCGGCTGCCAGCGCATGCTCGAGCTCGCGGCGCCGCTGCTTATCCCTGACGCTGCCAAAGACGGGCGTTTCCCCCCCACCGGAATCCCCCTCCCCGGCGCTCGGCCCTGCCGTTCCTACGCCGGAACGCCAATCGTCGGCCCCGACCATCAGATCATCGGCTCATTCGCCGTCCTCGCCCAGCTGCCCAACCGCTTCAAACCCGAACACCTCACCCTCCTGGATGTCCTTGGCCGCCAGGTCATGACCCGCATTGAGCTTTACAACCGCATCCGCGCCCAGGAACAGGCCCACCGCTCTCGCATGCGCACCGAGCGCGCGCTCTCCACTGAGCGACTCTTCGTCGCCGCCACCCTCGACTCAGTCCCCGCCCTCCTCGCCGTCCTTGACACCGCTGGTCGCACCGTCCGAATCAACCAGTCCTGCGCCCACCTCACCGGGCTCACGCTCGCCAATGCCGTCGGCCGCCCCTTCCTTGACGAAGTGCTCGGGTCCGAGGACCGCCATTGGATCGCCGCCAGGCTCCGCGAGGCCGCCGCCGGACTGGCCTTCGGTCCGCACGAATCCGAGTGGCGCAATGCAGGTGGCAAGGTCCGCCGTGTCAGTTGGACCCTCCGCCCACTCCAGGGCAACAACAACGAGATCCAGTACCTCATCCTCTCCGGCCAGGACGTCACAGAGCAGCGCGAGATCGAACAAGCCCTCCATTCCAGTCAGGCCCGCTACCGCGAAATCGTCGAGAATTCGCTCGGATTCGTCTTCACCTGCTCCATGGAGGGCCGCCTCACCTCTCTCAACGCCTTCACCGCTGAAACACTCGGTTATCGCCCGGAAGCCCTTGTTGGCCGAGCCGTCGTCGACCTGCTCGACAAACAGGGCATCGCCGACTTCCAGGACTGTCTCTGGAGCCTCCAGAGCAACGAGGATTGGCAGGGCGCGCTCGCTTTCCGTCGCAGCGACGGCGTCTACCGCCGCATTGCCTTCCGCAGCCGGCGCACGATGCTCCCCGGCGAACGCCCCTTCGTCCTCATCCACGGCATCGACGTCACCGAGCTGCACCAGGCCGAGCAGGCGCTCCATATGGCTACCCGCCAGCGCGAGCTCATCCTCGAGTCGGTCGGCGACGGCATCTTTGGCATTGACCTCGACGGCCGCGTCACCTTCGTCAACCCGGCCGGCGCTGCCACCCTCGCCTGCACTCCCGAACAGCTCACCGGCCGAGACATGCACGACGTCATTCACCACAGCCACGCCGATGGAACCCCCTACTCACGCGCCACCAGCCCCATCCTTCAGGCCCTTCGCCGCTCTGAGTCTATCCGCATGCGCGACGAGGTCTTCTGGCGCGATGATCAAACCGCCTTCCCCGTCGAATACGGCGCCAACCCAATCCTCGAAGACGGCCGCGTCTCCGGCATGGTCGTCACCTTCCGCGACGTTTCCGAGCGCCGCCGGCTCGATAAGATGAAGGACGAGTTCATCTCCACCGTCAGCCACGAATTGCGCACCCCGCTCACCTCGCTCCGCGCATCGCTCGGCCTCATCGCCTCCGGCTCGCTCGACACCCGTCCCGAAAAGCAGCACCAGATGGTCGAGATGGCCATCGCCAACTCCGACCGCCTCATCCGCCTCGTCAACGACATCCTCGACTTCGATCGCGTCGGCAAGGGCAAGCTGCCCCTCGACCGCCGCCCCGTCGAAGCCATGGCCCTGCTGCGACGCGCTGTCGATGTCGCCTACGCGAACGCCACCCAGGTCCGCATTTCCCTCCACATCGACGCACCGCCCATCCAGGTACTCGCCGATGAAGAGCGCATTCTCCAGGTCCTCAACGAGCTTGTCGTCAACGCACTCAAGTTCTCACCCTCTGACACCGTCATCCGTCTCTCCGCCCACCCCTCCGGCGAAGGCCTGGTCTCATTCAGCGTCGAGGATCAGGGCCGCGGCATCTTACCCGAAAAACTGGAAAGGATCTTCGATCGGTTCCAGCAGGGCGACGCATCCGACTCGCGTGACCTCGGCGGCACCGGCCTCGGCCTCGCTCTCTGCCGCAGCATCGTTGAGCAGCATGACGGCCTCATCTGGGCCGAAAGCACCCCCGGCAAGGGCAGCAAATTCCAATTCACCCTCCCCGCCGCGCCAAGCCTCTCCCCCACCGTCTGAAGCCGGCCCCACTCTTTCACTTCTTCGCTCGTTGTCCGCCTTGCCACGCTTCCCTCCAGCCCCGCCTGCCGTCTCACCGTCAAGCAATCCATGCACGGCGTTCTGGGGCGCCGGACTAGTTCTGTCCCCATCCCCTGTAACCCACACCCCGCACCATGCATCTTCGGGCTCGGCACTTCTTCTTACCGGGGTCGAGAGGATAGTCTAGAAAAAGCGATTTCGAGCTGCGGCAAATGCGAATGGGGATCGATTGGAATCCCTGCCCGCCGCCTGCCGGACTCAGTGCGGTTTTGAGGAGTGTTACCCGTTGAAGAGAACGTTGTTGCTTACGATGCTGGCCGTAATCTCGGCCGTGATTCTTTCCGTCCCCGCTTCCGCCCAGGATGAACCCGCCCACAAAAAGCCCTCCGCCGACGCTGCTGACGTCGACTACAAGTGGGAAGCCTACGTAGGCTTTGCCTATTCCAGCCTTGATCAGGTCAACGTATCGCGCTCTGGACTGATGGGCATCAAAGCCGGCGCCACCCGCGACTTCGGCAAAAACTTCGGCCTCACCGCCGAGGGCTCCTACTACAAGTTCCCCTATACCACCGGCAACCCCGGCGATCCCCGCCTCATCTCTGGCCTTGCCGGCCCCGTCCTCCACGCCATCATCTGGGGCAAATACAGCGCCTTCGTCCACGCGCTCATCGGAGTCGAGCACTCCAGCGGCGAAAGCCAGACTCCAAACATCTCCTTCGCCGGCGGCGGCGGCGGCGGTGTCGAGTACAAGCTCAGCAACCGTCTCTCCCTGCGCGCCACGGGCGACGACATCGGCGCGTCATTCTCGCTCATCAACAACTCCCCTGAGCTCGGCTACTCTCCCCACCGCACCTGGAACCCCCAGGCCAGCTTCAGCGCCGTCTATCACTTCTAGGGCTTTTTCACCGATTGGCACGTCTGGGTGCCCCATCCTTGCGAGGTTTTGTCTTTATCGCAAGGGTGGGATGCAACAGCGCCTAATTAAACCCAACTCTTAAATGCTCTAGCCGCAAATTCCGTGCAAAAGGGGGCAGTGGCCTTCAGGCCACTGACGAGAGCCACCGACTGAATTCGGGCTTCAGCCCCGGACGAAAATGGATTCCGCGTCAGGCGCGGGTTCTCCCCGGCTTCATGGTCCGGTGACTGATCGCAAGCGAGCGATTACCGGTTGGCCTGCGCCTCGGCCAGGTCGCCAATGATGGGCAGCTTGATGCGCCTGCCGGCAAAAGCGCCAATGAAGACGACCAGCCAGATAACAAAGATGGCTAGACCCACCAACTCCATCACAGTTAACGTCAGGAAGACGCCCGACGGAACCAGATGCTGCACAACCCCAATGAGAATGTTCACGATTGCCCAGGCAACAAAGAAAAAGATCGACTGCCACGCCTGAAATCGTACGAGGGGGCTTCTCTTGAAGGGCTCGATGATCAGGAAGACGATTGCCGGAATCATCGTGATGTAGGCAATCCCTCCTGCGGCGTTATCTGACAAGCCAGACGGATTCTGATCGGACATGATTGCTCCTTTGGGACGAGGCTGCACCAGGTTCCGCGGCAGTGGAATTGCCGTTCGGGCAGCAACTTGCATTGTGGGCGTGTCTCTGCAATTTTGGCCGGTCAAAACTGCTCAAGCAATCCTGGATCGTTCCTGCGCAAGGCTCACCAAACGCGCGCGGTCCAACACTCTCCCAGGACACAAGAGCGCCTGGTTACCGCGCAGCCTTCGGCTCCGCGTACTCCGTCAGGTTGAAGGGCCGCATTTTCCCGTCTGGTGCCTTGACACGCAGTATCAGTGCCAGCGAATCGGGAGGCCCCTGGAAATACGGCACGTGGATCGTATGCCGCCCCACTTGAAGGTTCACATGTGCGGCTCTCCCCAGCACCTGGTGCACGCCGTCCAGATCGATCAGGAGTTGGTTGTCGATCTCCAGCTTCGACCCGTCATCCGAATCCAGCGAGAAGATATAGTCGCCGGGATCCGTGACGTAGAACTCCCCCCAGTAATCCACACCAAACCACGTGTTGTTCCGCGTGATCCCAGGGATGCCCTCCGCCGTGATGTCCTGATTCGGAACATTCAGCATGTCGTTGTAAATCGAGCCGACTGGATTGAGATCCCAGAAGTCCGGCAGGCGCTCCGTGCCCGGCGGCAGTTCATATACATCCCCGCAAAACGTATTCTCCCGCGGCGTCACCGTGCCCAACGACCGAATCGAACCCATCGGCCGGGCTATCGTCTTGCCCTTCTCCGCCTGCTCAGCAATGGAAACCGGTCGCGACACATCCACAATGCCCAGATTCCCGGTCTCCCGCTCGCGCACCACAAACCGAGCCAGGTACGGCGGATCTTTCCCTGGAACTTCCAACAGAGTGCCCAGGCCATACGCCTGAACGCGGTCAAAATCCGCTGCAGACACCGTGCGGTCCAACGACCCATTCTTGTACTTCACAAACCGCCCGGTCGCGTCGAACGTGGACATTCCGTAGTCGAGCTTTACTATGCTGTCGGGCCCGGTCAAACCGATGCCGGCCAGGGACTCCGGCCGCACTACCACTAGGTACGACGTGCCATTTCCGCCCGGCGTCGCCGTCGGATGCGCCGTGATCGCCAGCGTCGGCGGCACAAGCGGATGGAAGCACGCAGCCTCGCCCAGTGCCGTGTCCTCGCGCGCTGGATTACGTCCTTTCGAAGATACTGGGGCGGCAGCCTGACTGCCGCTCGGCGTCGGCCCCACGTAATACCGGTTCCTGAACGAAAGACTCACATCCTTGCGGTTCGTCTTCACCACCACCTGGTGATAGCCCGGCGCCGCCGAAGCAGAAACCGCCAGCTCATAGTGCGTCAATACATTCAGCACACACACCGCGCCCGTGCTGATCTTGAACCCGCTCTCCTCACTTCCGGCCCGGCTTTCGTCCATGTGCGGGTCGATCGTCCGCATCCACAGAATGCGGTGCGGCGTCAGGACTGAGTGCTTGTCAACGTCGAAGACCTCAAACTCATCCTGCTTCAGATCGGCAACCACGTTGTTGTGCCGGTCCCGCGCCACCACGTCCAGCACCACCTCATTCGTCTGGATCTTCAGCACCAATCCCGAATCAGGCGGTGCGCCCCGTGTGGCCTCCTGCGCGGCAACCGGCATTGAAGCCCACGTCGCTGCAAACGCAAAACACACAACCGCCCCGGCCGCACATTGCATCAGAATGTGCCTTCCGTGCATGTCGAACATGTGCGCCAATCTACAGCAGCCCTGCTGCCGTCGTATATTCGAACCGCGTTCCCCTACTGCGCCCCGCGCCCCATCCATTTGTCCGCCCATTGTATAAACCACTTCATGTTCGGCGCGTCCGTGTGTCCGCCGTCGTGCTGCCGCCACGCCAACTGCCCATCCAGCAGTCCCTGGTTCACCGGCGGCATCTTCGCCGTGTGGTAATCGCCCTCCACATTCAGCGCCTTCGCTCCCAGCAGCGTGAACACCCGCCCCGCATCCACCGTCGCCATCCAGCTTCCCTGGTGATCCAGCCAATGCGCATCGCCCTTCTCCGGAATCCCATAGCTGATAAACGTCAGCCGTGGCGCGCAAAGCGCAATCAGCTCATTTGAATCCACCGGTATGTCCCCAGGCGTCTTCGCCCCAAACGTCGACTCCGACGCTCCGTATTTCATAAAGTTTCCCGCCATCCAATGAATCTCGCCGCCCGTCAGGCTCTCCACGGCCTCGCCATAGTTCCTCCGCAACAGCGTCGCGCCGCCCTTGCCCGACGACCCCACCAGCACCATCGCAAATCGCTCGTCAAACGCCATCGTCACCAGTGCCGCCTTGCCCCAGCGCGAAACGCCTTCGATCCCCACGTGCTTCGCGTCCACCGCCGCGTCGGTCTCCAGATAGTCCAGAACTCGCCCCGCGCCCCATCCCCACGCCCGCAGCGATCCCCAATCTTCCGGCGTTCTTGGCTGTCCCTTGTTCACCAGCCCAATAATTCCCCGCGTCAGCCCTCCATCATCGTCCGCCTGCACGCTCGCCGTATCCAGCAGCACAAATCCCCATCCCGCCGCCGCCAGTTGCCACATATTCGGCGGATCGCCATCCTCATTCAACTCAGGTCGCGCAAAAAAGTTCGGCTCCTTCATCGGATCCCACGCCGGATGCCGATCAAACACCTGCTGCAGACTCGGGTCCTGCTGCACCAGCAGCGCCTTCATCGCCTTGTTCACCTTCGCCAGTTCCTCGCCGCGCGGCTCGTTCGGGCTCGGGAATCGCGCCGGCCCAAACATGATCAGCACCGGAACCTTTCCCCGCGCCGCCACAGGCAGCACCTCGATCGCGTGAATCTTCACGCTGATCGCCGGATACGCCGCGTTGTCCACCGTTCCGAACAGCTCCTTCGCCGTCACCGGCGTAAAACCCAGAAACTCGTGGTCGACACTGCCCACCGTCCACGTCACCTTGGGCACTTCTTTCGGAATCCGCCCGTAGACTTCCTTCTCATACATGTTCACAATCTCGGGCCGCCGCTCTTTCCACCACATCTCCGCCGTCGTCACCTTGCGCCCGTCGTTCATCGTCAGCGGATCCGGCACATTGTTGTAAGGATTCGCCAGCGACTCGTCCGTGTTCGCATGGTTCGGAGCCTTCTCATTCCCGCTCGGCCCCGGCCGCAGCGCCTTGATCCCCAACTGGTCCATCATGTTCTGGTGGTCCTGCTCCGAGGTAAACGTCACCGGCGGCGGTGCGGTCTGCGCTTCGGCCTTGATTCCACCCATGAGCAAAGCAATCAGGCAACCAGCAACGGCACTCACGCAACCACCAACTACAACATTTGATCGGCGCATCGGCACTCCCCACAAAGAACGAGTTTTCTGGATTTGGATGGTATTCTTCGTTCGCTCGCAAAAAGCGATTTACCAGGCGCACCCATGGTACATTCCGTCCCATGCCGCTCGCACTAAGTAAGATCGATAAGAAAACTGACGCCGAAATCGCTCCGATTGTTTCGGCTCCAACTCTTGAACCCGAAAGAGGCACACGATGAACATACTGTTATGGGTCCTGCAAATCCTCGGCGCGCTCCTGTACTTGTCGTCGGGCGTCATGAAGGTCTTCATGTTCGACAAGATAAGCCAAGACGTCCCTTCCTTTGGCGCCATGCCGCGAAAAGCCTGGGCGGCCCTGGGAATCGTGGAGATCGTTTGCACGGTGGCGCTCATCGTTCCCGACGCGTTCCATTGGCAGCCGCAGTTGACGGTCATGGCTGCCACGATTCTCGCCATCGAGAGCCTCGTGTTCATCTGGGTGCACGTGAAGTACCACGAGGTCTCGCCCACAATCCTGAGCGCCGTGCTGGGCCTCCTCATGGCGTTCATCGCGTATGGGCGCATGGTTCTCCACCCGATCTTCTAAAGGTCGAGCCGTCTCCCAAAGGGCGGAATTGAAGATCAACTCCTCGATTGATTAAGAAAAATGAGAGAATCCGCGGGTGCCCCAGGTCTCGGCTTTGAGACCTGGGAATCGAGAATCTCCACCCTTCCCTGCCGGGAAGAACTAAAATCCTCCGTGCCCGATCCATTTCGCGGCCTTTCGAAGAAAGAACGTGAAATGGGTGGGAAACCAGAATGAAGTTTTCGTTGCGGATCAAGAGAACCTACACCCAGATGACTCGAAATCTCCCCGCACTCCTCTTTCTCGCCACAACCCTCCCCGCGCTCGCCCAAAAACCCGCAGCCCCCATCCCCAACCAACCGCCCGTCTGGGTCGTGAGTTGGTCCGCCTCCCAGCAAATCCCCGAGCCCCAAAACGCCCTCCCCGCCGACGACCTCCGCGACGCAACCCTCCGCCAGATCTTCCACCTATCGCTCGGCGGCTATGGCCTCCGCGTCCACATCTCGAATGCATTTGGAATTGCCCCACTCCACCTCACCTCAGTCCACATCGCCCACCCTCTTTCGCCTGCGTCTCCCGCCATTGACCCCGCCACCGACAAACCCCTCACCTTTGCCGGCCACGCCGACGTCACCATCCCTCCCGGCGCTGAAATTCTCTCTGACCCAAGCGACACTCCCGTCGCCCCACTCTCCGACCTCGCCGTCAGCATTCACTACGACGTCCCGCCTTCCGTCCAAACCGGCCACCCCGGCTCCCGCGCCACTTCGTACTATGTCCACGGCGACGCTGCCTCCGCCCCCAATCTCGAAGCGCCCAAGCACATCGACCACTGGTACCAGGTCTCCGCCATCGACGTCCTTGCCCCCGCTCCAAACGCCGCCATCGTCGCCCTGGGCGACTCCATTACTGACGGCCACGGCGCAACCACCAATGGCAACGACCGCTGGACCGACGTCCTCGCCGCTCGCCTGCAGTTCTCGCCCGCGCCGGTTTCACCCCCCACATTCGACATCGGAGTCGCGAACGCCGGCATCGGCGGCAATCATCTGCTCACCGACGGCCTTGGCCCCAACGCCCTCGCCCGCTTCGATCGCGATGTCCTCGCCCAGTCCGGCGTCCGCTACCTCATCGTCTTTGAAGGCGTCAACGATCTAGGCGGCCTCGCCATCCGCGGCGAGGTCCCACCCGCCGACCACGACGCACTTGTTGCTCGCGTAATCTCCGCCTACCAGCAGATCATCGCCCGCGCCCACGCCCACGGCCTCACCGTCATCGGAGCCACCATCACTCCCTACGTCGGCTCCGCCTACTACCATCCCGGACCTCTCAGCGAAGCCGACCGCCAGGCCGTCAACGCCTGGATTCGAGGGGGCGGGACTCGCGCGGCGGCCGCAGGCAATCAAGACTCGCCCCAATTCAACGCCGTCCTCGACTTCGACGCCGTCCTCCGCGATCCCGCCCACCCCGACCAGCTCCTCCCTGCCTACGATTGCGGAGACCACCTTCACCCCTCACCCGCCGGCTACCGCGCCATCGCCAACTCCATCCCCCTCACCCTCTTCGCGCAGTAACCTCCGGGTTGCGAGATGAGACATCGGCTTGCGGAAGCACGGTCGAAGTGTTCTTAGTTGGATTCAGAACAGAGTCACAGCGGTCTGAAGCTGGCGCCGTTTTGCGACGAATGCAGGCTGCGGGCCTGGTAGTTCTGACGGTGGAAGCTGTTCCAGGCGGCGAACCACACTCACCGCAGACGCCTTGCCGCTTTTGAGGCAATTCGTCGACTGGCCGAGCCTATAGGCTTCCCGGGATTTCGCTCGGGCACTTGATCAGGCAGGACTGCATTCAGCAATGACCTGTGAACCTTGATGCGCCCGTTGTATTCGATAAACCCGAGCTTGCGAAATCGATTCATGAAAAAGCTCACGCGGGAGCGGGTCGTGCCGATCATCTCCGCGAGCGTTTCTTGCGATATCTTGGGGAGGTATTGTTCCGGCTCGCCCGGCTTGCCATACTCCGCCATCAACAGCAGAATCCTGGCCAGGCGCTTTTCACTCGAGTTGAAAAGCTGATCGACCAGATCGGCTTGAACGCGCATGCTCTGCTCCAACAGGAACTTCAAGAAGAGGTCCGAAAGACTAAGCTCCTCATGCATCACACGGATCATCTCCGCCCGGCTGATTCTGAGAGCGGTGCAGGCGGTAACGGCGGTAGCCGTGGACAAACGCAGTCCCGCAACAGCCGCAAGCGCCCCTTCTCCCACAAATTGACCTGAGGAGACAAGCGCGATGGTAGCTTCCTTCCCGGCTGAGGAAACGACTGTGAGTTTTGCACGGCCCGTCTGCAGATAAAAAACACAGTCCGCGGGATCTCCTTGCGAAAAGAAGGCATCCTTTGCCGCGAATTGGACGATTCTTCGCCCCAGCCCGGCGCTTGCCAGGAAGTCGGCGACATCGAATTCGGGCTTTCCTAGTTCAACCAGAATGGGCCTCCCTCCGATTGCGGCCCGTGCGGCATGGCCACTGGTGGAATGCGCTACCACAGTGCCACATGCTGACCAACGCAGATCCGCGTTATGCAAATGATCGTCGGCTGCATACTTTAGCCCGGACTCTGGCACCAGACTATACGCCGTCTGGAGGAGCGATGTTCTCTTTTGCTCACCATTTTGTGGAACATTTCAAGTATTTTGGATCGCGTAGGCCAAAATAGAGTCTGACGAAGCGCGCCAGGGATCTCGCCATCAAGGCAACAGGTAAGAGAGTGTTGTGCCGACAAGCGCCTAACGCTCAGGGCGGGTCGAAGCGTGCAAAGAAAGAATGGAGCCGATGCTTCCTCCCAAAAAGACGCGTGATTTAGCCCGCAGCCTCGTTGCTTGCGAGGCCGATGCGGTCACCACCTCCCTTCACACCGAACCTGCAACTGTGCGCGTCTATGAGAGGCTGCGCCGGCAACTCGGAGCACCCGTGGGAGTTGATGGTTTTCAGGCGCTCGCCTCCCGCGCCCTGTCTCTGGCCAAGTCGGAATCTCCCCGGCTCAAGGCCGTGCAGATGACGGCCAATGGAGGGTTGCGCTGGCTCGGCGAAGTTGAACCCCACATAGAAGCGGATGAGGAGGGCGAGGCCGGGATCATTTTGATTGCGCAGTTGCTCGGGCTGTTTCTTTCCTTGCTCGGCGAAGCAACAACGCTGCGTTTGATCGAGGATTTGCGCCTTCAGGTCGACGTCAGTCCGGTGTCGGCCAGGACCGCTGGAAACACGATAACCTCAGCGGCCGATGGACCGGTAATGGCTGCGGCTTTTGAAGACCTTCTGCTGGAAATTGATCGGCTGAGAAGTGTTGGCCAACGCATTGAATTCCTGGCAGACAGGCATCCCGGCATGGAAGATGGGCTCGTGAGTGTTGCGGAAAACATTCGCAGCATCGCCACGATCTTAGACGTTTTCACACTAATCCGAAGCAAGGCTGGCGGTCCACAGGACGAGGAACCTGACCTGCAAACCAATCGCTACATGAATTGAGTTCCCCCAGCGCGGCATCCAGAGCGGCTTTGGATGTCTCACAGCCAAACCGCGAGAGCGCTTGCGATAGGCAAAATCGCACTACTGTTTCTCCCAGGAAGCGTAGAACGGCAATTGAAGATTGCGACCTTGATCGATGCAAGGTTCAACATGGCGGCTGTCCCAGGAATGCGAGATTTAGCCCATCGTCTCATCACGTATGAAGCCGGTGCGGGCAAGCCCTCCGAATCAATGGAGTCCTCGACCCTTCGTGTCTACGAGAAGCTGCGCCAGAGTCTTGGTGAATTTGTGGGAGTCGCCGGGTTTCAATCGCTCGCCTCTCGCGCGTTGACGCTGGCCAGGCCGGAAGCTCCCAGTCTCAGTGCTGCGCGAGTTGTCGCGGATGGATCTTTACAGGGCCTGGGCGACCTTGAAACTCAATTTGACATGGACAAAGTTCGCCCCAGCGATGGAGAAATCATTCTCATCGCCCGCCTGCTCGGCCTACTTCGCATCTTCCTCGGCGAAGCCTTAACAATCAGCCTGCTGCGCAATGCCTGGCCAGGTGAAATCTTTGACGATCGCAATTCCGAGAACGGGAGATAAGCGTGAGCATCCAGGACAAAGTCAAGATCAACAAACTGACCACCGGAGTTCCGGGCCTCGACGAAATTGTGGGCGGCGGTCTCCCCGAATTCTCGTTCAACATCATCGCGGGAGCTCCCGGAAGCGGCAAGACAACGCTGGCACACCAGTTCGTCTTTGCCAATGCTACTCCGGAGAGGCCCGCGCTCTATTTCACGGTCCTCGGCGAATCCGCCATCAAGATGCTGCGGTACCAGCAGCAGTACGCATTCTTCGATCCGGCCATGCTGCCCGGCTCCATTCGCTTTATCAATCTGAGCCAGGTTGTCCTCGAGAAGGACCTGGGCGCGGTCTTGGACCAGATTACCAAAGAAGTTGAAAAAGCCAACCCCGCCGTTGTCGTTGTTGACTCCTTCCGCACCATGGTTCGCAAGCCGGAAAGCGACATGGACCTTCAGTCCTTCATTCAACGGTTGGCCCTGTTTCTGGCTAGTTGGCAAGCTACAACTTTCTTGATCGGCGAATACGCCGAGGAAGAGTTGCGCGACAATCCCATCTTTACCGTCGCCGATGGGCTGTTCTGGTTGCGCCAAACGCCAGAGCGAAATTCAATCGTACGGAAGTTGCAGATTATAAAACTGCGCGGTCAGGACTCCGTGCCGGGGCTGCACACATTCCGCATCACCGATGCAGGAGTGCAAGCCTTTTCGCGAACTTTTGGGTTGACTGGACACTTGAAAGACCCGCCCAGCCATCGGCGCCTTTGCTTCGGTATTCCTGAGTTGGACAAGATGCTGGGTGGTGGCGTTCGCGAAGGCGATAGCGTCCTTGTAGCAGGGTCTTCGGGAACTGGAAAATCGGTCCTGGCAACCCAGTTCATTGCGGAAGGCATACGCCAGGGAGAGCCGGGCATTGTGGCGGTCTTTGAAGAGCGCCCGCAAGCATATGCGGAGCGAGCCGCCAGTCTGGGCTTGGATCTGGAAACGCCGCAGAAAGACGGGAAACTCACAATCCTCTATCTCCGTCCACTCGATCTCTCCGTGGACGAGACCATGCACTCGATTCTCGACGCTGTGCAGAAGATTGGCGCCAAGCGCCTGGTAATCGATTCGCTGGCCGGCTTTGAAATGGCTCTGTCGCCCGGCTTCCGCGCCGACTTCCGCGAATCCCTCTACCGCATGATCTTCGCTTTGACGGGAATCGGAGTAACGATTCTTAGCACGGTTGAGGTGGATGAGTCTTTCACGGAATTCCCGTTCAGTACTTACTCAATCTCTTTCCTCACCGATGACATCATCCGGCTGCGCTACGTATCCATCGACGGCCAGCTTCGCAAGATCATGGTGGTGATCAAGATGCGGGGCGGCAACCATGCCAAGGATATTCGCGAGTATGAAATCACGGACAAGGGCGTGGTGATACTCGGCAAACGCCTTACAAACTATCAGGGCCTGATCAGCGGAATTCCCAGCCACTCCGACCGATCCGTCCCGACCGATGAGCCCGCGCAGGATACGGGAATCGAGCATAAGGCCTAACGGAGCATCTCCGAACTCAAAGCCGTGACCAGTTACGGTCTCGATTCGCCGTGCGCTCTGTCGGGACACGGTCTTCTTCCTCCCTCGGAATAACCTGCCCCATAAATCGTCGTATGTCGCCGAACTGATCGGCCCCTGAGTTCCAAACCTCAATCGGGCCCCTTCGCTATTGATCGCTCAAACCTATCCTCACCACGGACCGCTTGTCATCGCGGTGGTTCAAATTGGGCAGACGGTCATCTGCCGCGATCTTAGGATGATCAGCATTGAAGACGTGGGGCGCTATCCCCGATCTATCGATAGCTAGTAGCAAAGATGCCTTTTTCTTTCACTTGCAGGGGGGAGGAACTGGCGCAGACGCCCCATTCCGGACGTCCCAATGCCCTTCCCTGCAAAGGAGCTCCTCTGTGTCCAAACAAATCCACCAAAAAGAATCGCAAGCTGCCAGGCTTCTCGTTCCCGACGGCTTCTCACTCGAAGATGTAAAGAATCTTTCCAGCGTACTAAACGCACTTGTTGCCGACGCTTTTGCCCTCTATCTCAAGACCAAAAACTTCCACTGGCACATGAGCGGCCAACATTTCCGCGACTACCACCTCCTTCTCGACGAACATGCAACCCAGATATTCGGCATTACCGACGCCATAGCCGAGCGTGTTCGCAAGGTCGGCGGCACAACCATCCACTCCATCGGACACATTGCCCGGCTGCAACGCATTGCGGACAACGACGAGGAGTTTGTCGGCCCAACCGAGATGCTGAGGGAACTACACGCCGACAACAAGGCCTTTGTTGAGAGCCTGCGCGCGGCGCATGTAGTTACCAGCAAAGCCAATGATTACGCATCCACCAGCTTGATCGAGATCTGGATTGACGAGGCCGAGCGGCGTGCGTGGTTCCTGTTCGAATCCACGCGGTAATTGATCTTCAACCTGACGGCGCCACCGCTGTTCTCTCTGCGCCCGACCCGAGGCTCCGCTTAACATTCGAGCGACCAAAATTCGAGCAGTGCGTTGGCGTGGCGCGTCGTCTGAACCCACTCACTCATCTCGGAAGCGTTCTCCTTCCTCTTCGGAGGCGTTCGCAGACAGCGGCACGCCGCCGAACTGCGCGGGCAGCGATCAATTGGATCACGAGTCCGCTTCGTTCAAGAGACGTTCGATTTTGACCATTGCAACGAACGGAACCTGCCATAGCATCGACTTCATACTGGCGGTCGCGTCTTGAACAGAGTGACTGCACACGGTAGCCCGATCGGGCCTTTGCAGTTTGACCGATTGGAAGCTGCCCCGGCCGTCAGGTTACCCTGCGCTCTGAGTTAGCTCTGCCGCCCGAGTGCCCAAGGTCTTGGCTCTTCTGTTCCCCGCTCCCTCGACCCCCACACCCCATGCCTGAGACCCTACACCCCACACCCTACACCTCTCCCCTACCCCTCTTCCGCCTCTCTCAGCTTCGCAATCACCGTGAAGTCCTCCAGCGTCGTCGTGTCGCCCTTGATCTCGCCATGCGTTGCCAGCTCGCGCAGCAGCCGCCGCATGATCTTGCCCGACCGCGTCTTCGGCAGCGCCTCGGTGAACCGTATATCGTCCGGCCGCGCCAGCGATCCAATCTCCTTCGAAACCCACTTCCGCAGCTCGTCCTTCAACTGCTCGCTCGGATAGTTCCCGCTCTCCAGCGTCACAAATGCCGAAATCGCCTGTCCCTTCAACTCGTCCGGCCTGCCCACCACCGCCGCCTCGGCCACCTTCGGATGCGCCACCAGCGCACTCTCCACTTCCATCGTCCCCAGCCGGTGGCCACTCACGTTGATCACGTCATCCACGCGCCCCATCAGCCAGAAGTAGCCGTCCGCATCCTGCCGCGCGCCGTCCCCGGTAAAGTAGCTCCCCGGCACATCGCTCCAATACGTCTTCTCGTAACGCTCCGGATCGCCATACACAGTCCGCGCCATCGATGGCCACGGCTTCCGCACTACCAGCAGCCCGCCGCTGCCCGCCGGAACCGGGTGCCCATCCTTGCTCACCACCTCCGGCTGAATCCCGAAGAACGGCCTCGTCGCCGAGCCCGGCTTTGTCGGCACCGCCCCCGGAATCGGCGCAATCAATATCGCCCCCGTCTCCGTCTGCCACCACGTATCCACAATCGGGCAGCGGTTGTGCCCGATCTTCTCCCGGTACCACATCCACGCCTCGGGATTGATCGGTTCGCCCACCGTTCCCAGCAGCCTCAGCGAGCTCAGGTCGTGCTTCTCCACGTACTGGTCGCCCCACTTGATAAACGCCCGTATCGCCGTCGGCGCAGTATAGAAAATCGTCACCTTGTGGTCTTCCACAATCTTCCAGAACCGCGAGAAATCCGGAAAATTCGGCGCGCCCTCATACATCAGCACCGTCGCCCCGTTCTGCAGCGGCCCATAAACCACATACGAGTGCCCCGTCACCCACCCAATGTCCGCCGTGCACCAGTAAATGTCCTCGTCGCGCAAATCGAAGACGTATTTCGTCGTCAAATACGTCTGCACCGCATATCCGCCCGTCGTGTGCACCAGTCCCTTCGGCTTGCCCGTCGTTCCACTCGTGTACAGAATGTAGAGCGGATCCTCCGAGTCCTGTTCTGCCGCCGGGCATTCCGCCGCCGCCGCGCTCATCAGGTCGTGCCACCAATGATCGCGCCCCTCCACCATTTCAATTGGCGACCCCGTACGCTTGTACACCACCACGTGCTTCACCGTCGGGCAGGCCTTCATCGCCTCGTCCACCGTCTGCTTAAGCTTGATCTCTCCGCCGCGCCGGTAGCTCGAGTCCTGCGTCAACACCGCCACGCACGTCGAGTCGTTTACCCGGTCGGCAATCGCCGTCGCCGCAAACCCGCCAAAGATCACCGAGTGCACCGCCCCGATCCGTGCGCACGCCAGCAGCGCAATCGCCAGCTCCGGCGTCATGCCCATGTACACCGCCACCCGGTCGCCCTTCTTAATCCCAAGGCCCTTCAGCGCATTGGCAAACTTCTGCACCTCCGCATGCAACTCCGCATAAGTCATCCGCCGAATCTCGCCCGGCTCGCCCTCCCAGATAATCGCCGTCTTCTCGGCCCGCTCCCCCAGCGCATGTCGGTCCACGCAGTTGTAGCTCAGGTTCATCTTGCCGCCCACAAACCACTTCGCCCAAGGCAAATTCCAGTCCAGCACCTTGTCCCACCGCTTGAACCAGTGCAACTCATCCGCTGCCCCAGCCCAGAACGCTTCGGGATCCTCAATCGACTTTTTGTAGAGCGCCTCATACTCTTCCAGGCTCTTGATGTACGCCCTGGCCGCGAACTCCGCCGGCGGTGGAAACACCCGGTTTTCGCGCAGCGTCGATTCAATATCGAGATTGGCATTGGCGGCAGCCTGATTGGCAGCAAGGTTGGCAGCGGCCAGACTGGCAGCGGATACAGGTACGGAAGACATAGCGATCGTCCTTCTTGGGCTTAGGGATTAAGACAGAGCGAGGCCATTCGAATAGCTTGAAGGGCTCGTGCCTTCTCGATTGCCTCGTGGGAGAAACTTTATCGGCACGGGCTTGCACCCTGCAAGTCAGGGCTCGACATCGTCCCTCAAAACCCCAACGCCCCTCTTGTTCAGGCTTCAATGGAACCAACGCGCCACCCATGCCGTATCCTTTTCCTGTTTTCCAGTCGAATTTACCCGTCGATCTCCCGGGCCGATCCTTCCAGTCAGTTCTCCTGGCCCGTTCTCATGGAGCAAATCGAATGGCTTCGCACAACAATCTCCACTCTCAGCGCGCCTGGGCTCGGCTCGCCGGCCTCATGTACTGGGTCGTCCTGGTCGTCGACCTCACCGGCATGAACCTTCGCCCCTCCAACCTGCACAGTTCCCTCATGCTTTCCGGTTCCCTCTTTACTGTGCTCCTCGCGCTTGGGCTCTATTACGCCGTCAGGCCCGTCCAGGCGATGCTTGCCCTCACCGCTCTGGCTTGCCGCCTCACCGAAGCAGGACTGGGCGTGGTCTCGTGCGTCGCCGGCTTCCCCTCCGTCCACCCGCGCCTCGCAAACTCGAGTCTCGGCTCTACTCTGCTTCAACTCGCCAGTTGGGGCGACTCCACCAACTTCGCCGCCTTCATCTTCGCCGTCGGCTCCACCATCTTCTTCGCCCTCTTCCTCAAAGCCCGCTCCATCCCGCGCATCATCGCCATTTGGGGACTCTTCTCCTCCGTGCTCGCCTTGTCAGCTTGCCTCGCCCACTTGGTCTGGCCCGCGTTCCCATCCATGACCATGTGGGCCTGGATGCCAATGCTCCTCGCCGAAACCTCCACCGGTCTATGGCTCCTCATCAAGTCCGTCAAGGTCGCGAGTCCCGGAGGGACGGAACGAACATAGCCCAGGATGGACCCGAAGCGCAGCGAAGGGGGAATCCTGGGAAAATGTAGGTGGGGGATCTTGCGTCCTGGAGGGACGCAGCGAATCAAATCTGAGCCATCAATTCAACAAAATCTCGACTGCAGACTACACCTCAAATTCGGCATGGGGAGCGAACCGGCGCAGCTCGGAAACAAATCCGTCCCGGTCCGCGGGATTAGCCATAATGCGATCGCGTCCGGTGTACGGCGTCACTTCGCGGTTGTGGCAAAACTCCACGACAAAGGACTTCGATGAAGGCCGGTTCGGGGGAATGCTCGCAACGCGCGTTACCTCATTCCAGGAAACCTCGTTGACCCTCCCAAAACGGCGCTCGCGGAAACATTTGGGGCTCAACTCCCAATAGACGAACTGGAAGCGCAAAACCGCAATCAAAGCCGCCAGTATCCATAGGCCGCCCGCAAACCAAGCCAATCCGCCAACGGAACGGTTGCTCTTCACAAATAAGATTAGAACCCACAGGCCAGCCGCAATGACCGAGAAGCCAACCGCGCCAAATTCCGTGCGGAACTTCATGCGACAAGATTAGCCCCAATCCCGCGACCCCACAAGCTAGTCAAGTCCGCGGATCGCCTTTGGCCATATATCCCGTTTCATGTTCAGGCGAGGCCGGATCTGCATCTTTCATTATGTCTTGATACTTCCGCTCGAGCCGATCAAAGACCGGGGCAGGATCGAGCCCATAAGAGGCGTCGGCGACCGCACGGAGCCACTGTTGACGCAACACCGCCAAGCTCTGCTCTGTCTTCATGCCGGTCCCGTCCCGCCTCGTTCCAGATCAGCGTCCCGTGCGTCTCTTTCAGCAGCAACGTCCCCACTACAAACGTCAGCGCCGCCACGGCAATCGGATTGTACGGCCCCCCATAAATATTTCCCGTCGATGCGCACAGCCATAGCCCGGTCACCGGCAGCAGCCCACCAAACAGCCGCGCACCCACTCTGCTGGCAAAACCGCCCACTCAAGGGCCCGGTTTCACCGCAAAGAATCCTGGCATTGCGTAGATCTCTTCGCCTTTGGCCCCCTGCGGCCTGCGTACATCCAGCTTGTGGAATCGCCCAGGGTTCTCTGTATCGGGGGAAGTAAAGCTGATCACAACCTCGCTGTCGATCATCGCGGATATCTCATCCGACATGCTCGCCATTTCTTTCGCATTTTTCGCAACCAGCGTCACCCCTCCGCCACCCATCTTCGTCAGCTGTTTCAATCTTTCCTCGTTGTGGCGATCTTCGATGTAAGATTCCCTCTCGTCAGGAAACCCCAAAGCATAGAGCATGGGCATGCCCGGCCGCCCCTGAAGCCTTCGAATAGCTTGTTCCAAACTCAGCGTCGACGCATTCTCTCCGCCATCGCTGATGATCACTAGCGCACGACGCTTATTGTGAGCCTTTGCCACCACGGATTCCCCCGCCGCAACAACCGCGTCGAGCATTGCCGTTCCGCCGCGAGACTCCATCATCCGCACCTTCGCCTGATCCACCGTTGCAACAGGAGTAAATGGCACATCCAGGTAAGATCTGTCGGCGAAATGGACCACCATCACTTCGCTTCCCGCGGGCAGGCCTTCCACCAGCGCAACAGCCGCGTCGCCAATCGGTTGCCGCATCGACTTCGTGGATCCGGAGTCGTCCACCACCAGGCACAACGAAATCGGCCCTCCCGCTCCCGTGACCGATTCAATCTTCCGCGAAACGCCATCGTCCGCGATCTGCAGCGTCGCGCCATCCAGCCCCGCCACCGGATGCTTCGCGCGATCGAGAACCAGCACATTCAAGTCAACAACGTGTCCTGGCATGCCGCTTGCATCCGGCATCGGATGAACGGCTGGATCCTGATTGCCCGCCTGCCCTGCAGCATGGAGCGTCGCAAACCAAACGCCGACCGCCACCAGGAAAATGACCCCTGCCCTCACGGTCACCCTCCACTTCCTTTTTCGGATCCGAGCTTGCGGATCTGTCCCACCCTAATACTGCCTCAAAACGGCCAGTCATTTCGCCACGGGGCATCGAACCTAGCGGAGTCCAACCCCCATTCTGCTAGCAAGACTTCGACCTCCTCCAAGCTATCCACGTGAATCGATTGGAAGTCGATCAACTGCTCCTGCGCAAACCATTCGTTTACCAATCCCTCAGGTATTTCGAACTTAGTTATGCGCCATTTTTCGAACATCTCGTCTCCCAAAGGAGATCCAACCCTCGGAATCTCTCCCTTTGGTGGTGGCGGGTATACACCGACGAAGGCGCGACAACCAGCGTGAGTGGGTGGAGTTTCCAGACTCGCCACGCGGTTGAGCATGCTGAAACCGTTCAGCGTTTTTGGGTTAAACACTACGCCCCCTGAGCGGCCACCTCCGAGGATATCGCGAAAGAAACTCGGAAACCCAGCAATCAGTGAAGGCTTGAAGCGTCCTCAAGCATACCGCTTCTGGTGCCACGCCCACGCCGTCCTCACAATCGCATCCAGCTCGGTGTACTTTGGCTGCCAGCCTAGCTCTATGCCCGCTTTCTCCGAGCTCGCCACCAGTACCGCCGGATCGCCCGCCCGCCGCGGATACAACTCCGCCGGAATCGGATGGCCCGTCACGCGCCGCACACTCTCGATCACTTCCTGCACGCTGAAGCCCTTCCCATTCCCCAGGTTCAGGATCAGCTTGTCGCGTGTCTCCAGAGCTTCCAGCGCCAACAGATGAGCCTCCGCCAGGTCGGCCACGTGAATGTAATCGCGAATGCACGTCCCGTCCGGCGTTGGGTAATCGTCCCCATAAATTTTGATCAGCTCTCTTCGCCCCAGCGCCACATCCAGCACCAGCGGAATCAGGTGCGACTCCGGTTCGTGCGCCTCGCCGCGCGTGACGCCCTCCGATCCTTCAGGCGCTCCGGCCACGTTAAAGTAGCGCAGCGACGCGTAGCGGAGCCCATGGATCCGGTTCAGCCAGTCCAGCATGTGCTCCACCAGCAGCTTCGATTCCCCGTAAGCATTGGTGGGCTTCAGCCGCGCATCCTCGCGAATTGGCACGGTCTCGGGCTCGCCGTAGACTGCCGCCGTCGACGAAAACACGATCCGCCGCGGCCCCCTGGCCAGCATCGCTTCAAGCAGCGACAAAGTGGACGCTGTATTGTTCCGGAAAAACACCTCGGGCCGCACCATCGACTCGCCGGCCTCAATCAGTGCAGCAAAATGCATCACTGCATCGAATGGTTCTCCCACTTTCGTTGCAGATTCGAATATCCGCTCGAGTCCCGCCCGGTCTCCCAACTCCCCTTCGACAAACTCCACGCCTCGCGGAAGAAGCTCCCGCTTCCCGTGGCTCAGATTGTCGAAAACCACCGGTTTGTGCCCCTTTTGGGAGAGCAGCTGGGCGACTGTACCACCTATGTACCCCGCACCGCCGGTAACAAGGATCTTCACAAAAAATCTACCCTTTCTGGGATACTTTGGTTTACCTTGAGTCTATTACAGGGTGGCGGCGGCGGGATGAGCTCCCGGCAACCTACCTGGACTGCCCAAAATGGCAGCTCCCGCGATAGAATGGGAGCGGGCGATAACAAACGCCGGTTTCGTCTCTCTCGGCGTCAATTTGCCTATGTTGGGCCTTATTTCTTGCGTCTTTCCCTGGGATTTGTTTGCGATTCGCCCAGTGATCCGGATGCAAATTGGAACACCTGCTGGCGAAGGTCAACTGAGTTGGAAACCTCAAGCTTGCGAGCAGGGTGAGGTCGTTTCTGTTCGCTGTTCCACCGGTCTTCCGTAGATCTGGCGCAACCATCATGATTCGAGAACCCCTTTATTTCCCCACCCGACCCGTTCAGGCGCTCTTTCAATCGAGCCACGCCGTGAGGACCGTGTCGAGCCATTGCCGCCACCACAACTCTGCGCAGGCCCACCAGCTTGCACAATTGCATCAATTCTCAAAAGAATGTTCGACTGCCTCCCCAATTCCGCCCCAGCCTCCCTGCAGAGTGCCGAAACAGGTCGTGATTTGTCTCAATCATTCCCCTGTCCCACGCATACACGCTACTTCGCTGCCGATAATTCCCTTATTGGACCAAGCTGTTTTGCAGCCCATTAACGTTCGCATTCGAGGATCGAAGACATGGCAGTAAATTACACTCCCGGCCGTACCAACTTCGGAATGCTTCCCGAACCAGAGAGAAGCGTCGGCTCCTTCATCGCCAGCATGATTCTCAATGCCAGCATCTTTGGTCTCGTGATCCTAGTCGCCTCAACGGCCAAGCACGCGATTGAGGCCCATCACTACGAGGAGACGATTCTCGTCATCCCCAACACGCCCCCCCCGCCTCCGCCGCCAAAGGTCAAGATCCCGGATCCGCCCAAGATTGAACCGGTCGAGCAGCCCAAGATGCCCGAGGTCAAGTTGGAGCAGCCCAAGATCAAGATGCCTAAGCTTGAGCCAAAGCCGGAACCCAAGCCCATTGAGATGGAAGCCAAGGTCGCCTTGCCTGAGTTCAAGACGGTGACGCCTAAAGTTAAGGAGGCTCCGCAGCCCAAGGCAGCGCTTACCCCCGCGGCCATGCCCGCGCAATCCAACGCGGTCAAGCCCTCCGCGGCGCCCGTCCACTTCGGCGACACCTTCGGCGTCACCCCCAACCCCAATGCCAAGGGTCCGGCCACAATCGCAGCCATCGGCAACCCCTACGGCAACCAGCAGGGTCCGGCCGTCGCGCCTCACGGCGTGGTCGGCTCCACCGGCATCGGCGGAACCAGACCCGGCTCTGGTGGTGGCGGCGCCTACGCCGGAAGCAAAGTTGCTTCGCCAGGACTTCCTACCCAAGTGGCCGCTGCCCCCGTCCAACAGCAACAGACGGCTTCGCCGAC
Organism: uncultured Acidobacteriaceae bacterium; assembly: GCA_963783065.1. Lineage (GTDB taxonomy): Bacteria > Acidobacteriota > Terriglobia > Terriglobales > Acidobacteriaceae > Telmatobacter. The sequence goes on from CAWAMG010000004.1 coordinate 305,659, forward strand.
CACACCGATCGAAGTCATCTCCAAGCCTCCTGTCCAATACACGGCTGAGGCCAGACAACTCAGAATTCAAGGAGACGTCGTTCTGCGTGTCACATTCACCGCCGGCGGACAGGTCATCGTCCAGAGTGTGGTCCGCGGACTCGGGCATGGACTCGATGAAGAGGCCCGCCGCGTCGCGCAGCTGATTCGCTTCCATCCGGCCATGCGCAACGGGCAGGCGGTCGACTCAACCACTACGATTATCATTACTTTTCAGTTGGCGTAGTAGCATCAGGATTGCAATTGATTTAGGCGCCCCGTTGGCGCCGATGCATCATACTTAAGCAGCCGCATCGGCGCCCAACCCCCACCCGGCGGTCGCGGACGGCGCAATACCTCGGAGATTTCAAGCTAGGAGCTTTTCATGAAGTTTCGGAAGATCGCCCTCACTTTTTTCGTGACGACCTTGAGTGTGGCGTGTGCCCTCGCCAAGAACGAGCCCAAGTACGAGCCGGTCCACCCGCTCACCCCTGAGCAGTCGGAACTCGTCGACAAGGCCATCGTGCACGAAAAAGAGGTGATCAAGGCGATCCAGAAGCGCACCCCCCTGGTAGAGACCTACATCCAGAACACCCGGCCCGATCTGAAGCTCTATGAAGTCCCCGTGGACGACCAGTACATCCTCAGCCGTGTCGACTTCGCAAAATCCTTTTACGACAAGCCCTTCGACAACCGGGCGGCCGCCGGCGAAAAAGGTGTCAAGGGATTCTTCAAGGGCTCGCTCGCTGCCATGACCGGCCTCAGCAAGGCCCTCGGCCTTGAAAAGTTCAACTTCACTTACAACCCCAACGGCTTCATGCAGATGATGTTCCTCGACCCCACCGGGTTCGACAAGGGCCACTACGTCTTCGGCTTCGTCCGCCGCGAGTTTCTCGGCACCGTCCGCACCGCCGTCTTCGACGTGCATCCAAAGGTCTCCGGCATGGGCCGCTTCTTTGGCCGCATCTGGATTGAGGATCAGGATGGCTACGTCGTCCGCTTCAACGGCACCTACACGCCGCCAACCGCTGAAGACTCCTCCAAGTACTACTTCCACTTCGACAGTTGGCGCATGAACGTTCAGCCCGACACTTGGCTGCCCGTCGCGGTTTACGTTGAAGAGACGACCCGCATCGAGGGCATAAAGACCGTTGGCCTCAAAGCCCAGACCCACTTCTGGGGCTACTCCCTCAAGCTTCCCACCCGCGACAGCGAAAACGTCAGCGTCAAGGTGGAAGACGCGACTGACACCAGCGTCGACTCACAGGATGTGGGCCCGCTCCAGGCCACCCGCGCCTGGGTCACCCAGGCCGAAAACAACGTCATTGACCGCCTCGTCGAAGCCGGTCTGGTGGCCCCGCTCAATCCCGGCGGCTTTGAGAACAAGGTCCTTGACCAGATCGTTGTCAACCTGATCGTGCCCAATAACCTGGCCTTCAGCGATCAGATCCACACCCGCATCTTGCTTTCAGACACCATCGAAGCCACAACCGTCGGAAACACCATTCTCTTGAGCAAGGGCCTCATCGATACCATGCCGAACGAGGAATCGTTCGCCTCGGTGGTCGCAATGGAGCTGGCGCACATTGCCATGGGCCACCATATCGATACCCGCTATGCCTTCAACGATCGCCTCATGTTCCCTGACCAGTCGACCTTCCAGCGCATCGACATGTACCACACGGACGCCGACAACATCTCGGCCGCCAAGGAAGCCATGAAGTACCTCAACAACTCGATGTACAAAGACAGGATGGCCAACGCCGGCCTTTACTACGCACAGCTCGTCGAACGCGAGAAGGCGATCAAAGGGCTCAACTCGCCCAAGCTCGGCGATTCAATGCTCAAGGCCGACGGAACCGCCTGGATGGCGGACCTGCAAAAGATGGCGCCCAAGCTCAACTGGGACGACCTGAACCAGAGCGCCGCCCTTCCGCTGGGAAGCTGGATCAAGACCGATCCGTGGGATGACAAGGAGCACATGCTGAACGCCAAGCGGTATGCTCCTATGAACGCCCGCGACAAGATGCCGTTTGAAGTTACGCCGCTCTTCTTCCGCCTGCAGCGCTATGACGCTGCCCAGTTGAATGCGCCCGCGACTAGCGCGCCGGCCACTCCCGGATCGTCCGCTGCTCCTTCGCAGCCTGCAGCTGACCCTGCGGCTGGACAGCCGGCTAGCGGCGCTCCCGATTCCACTCAACCTTCTACGCCGCCTGCGTCCGGCAACACCCAGCCATCCCCGACGGTCTCGGCGCAAAATTAGCAGGATTCTGCGCTCTGAGCAAATTTCGGCCCATTTCGATTGCCGGAACTCGCTCGCCGGGCGCGCTTGTTGGGCTCCGCATCCGCCCCGCCCTCGGGCCGATGCCTTCGGGATTGGATGGAAAACGTCTTGATGGATAACGTGTTCATGAAACGATTGCTCGTCGCGCTTTTCGCTCTCTTCACCGTCGCCGGCGCCACTTCCCGCGCCCAGACTGTCCCGGCCGCCACCGGAAGCGGCTTTCAGCTCACCGCCGGCGCACTCGGCTCAGTTCTTCAACCCGACGCCTTTTGCAATGCTCCTAACGACTGCGCCGTTGGCACCAGCCCCAACCGCGTTTATGGCATAGGAACCTACGTCGACCTCCGCTTCTCGCGCTGGATTCAACTGGAAGCCGAAGGCCGCTGGTCGCGCTTCAACACGGCAGGCGAAAACAACCAGGAAGACACCTATCTCGCCGGCCCGCGCGTTCCCATCCATATATTTCACAAGATGCACGCCACCCCCTACGGCAAGTTCCTCATCGGCTGGGGCAGGGCCAGCGGCTTCCTCGAATCGAATAGGCCGACCACGCTCGCCATGGCCTACGGCGGCGGCCTCGATCTGCGCGTCACAAAGCACTTCACACTCCGCGCATTCGACTTCGAATTCCAGCAATGGCGCGTCACTCCCACCCTCTTCCCCTACGAGGGTAGCGTCGGCCTCAGCTACCGCATCTTCTAGGGCCACGAGCCCAACCTTAGCAGCATCACGAGTCCAACGTTCGCATCCCAAATGCGCTGTCATCCTGAGCGGAGTCTGGCGCGTTTTTTGCGCCAAACGGAGTGGAAGGACCTGCGGTTGCTCTTGCTCGTTCTTCCACGAACCTTACCCTCGATACACTGGAACCGATCTCGCATATCAAGTTTTGAAAGAGCACGACTTCTGAAGAGGCGTTCCGTGCAGCAGGCCTGGGATTGATCCCGGGCATAAACCGGGCAATCAACCAGACCAGCCCTCTTGGTCAGTTCTTGCCGAGCCCGAAGATTTTCTGCAGCAGATTGCGTTTGTCGGCGGGGTGGTCGCAGGTCTCTTTGGGAGCGGTGCCATCGAGGAACGCGGCGTCGTAGCTGTCCGGGCAGGTCTCGTCCGAGAGCAGGTTCGAGGCCTTGTCGATGGCAACCACCTCCACTCCCTCGGGCGGCGCAAAGCCGTGGGTGTCAGAGTATTGCGGCAGCAGCACGGCCTTCTTCATGAAGTCGGCCCAGATGGGCGCGGCCACCTGTGCGCCCTGGCGCTTGATGTCGGTGTAGTCGTCGTTGCCCACCCAGACGATGCAGAGCAGGTTGGAGGTGAAGCCGGCGAACCAGGCGTCGTGGTCGGTGCCGGTCTTGCCTGCGGCGGGAGAGATGAAGCCCATGTTGCGTACCGCTGCGCCGGTTCCGCAGTAATCTCGCCCTGCAATCAAGCAGCCATCGCTCCCGTTCCCCTGCAGAACAGCTTCCATCATGTGGGTAGTGAGGAATGAGACGCGCTGGTCGAGCACCTGCTTGGTTGTCGGCGTGTAGTCGGTGATGATGTCGCCGTTGGGGTCGCGCACGCTGGCCAGCATCCAGGGCTCGATGTGCAGGCCGTTATTGGCGAAGATGGTATAGGCGCCGGCCATATCAATGGGCGTTGCATCGTAGGAGCCGATTGCCATTGAAGGTGTGCCGCGAGCGCTCTTGACGCCGGCTTCGCGGGCCAGAGCGGCCACGCGATCGAACCCGACCATGGAGGCGAGGCTGATGGTGGCGTTGTTGTCCGAACGCAGAAGCGCGAATCGCGCGGTGATGCTGCCGTAGAACTCCCCTTCGAAGTTGCGCGGAGTGTATTCGTAGGGAGTTCCTTCGCCGTACGTCTTTTGCTCATCGCTGAGCATGGTCACCGGCGAGAACAACTGCGTCTGGCCCGGCAGCATGGTGCCTTCAGCCGCGGTTTGAAAGGCGGCTGCGTAGACAAAGGGCTTGAAGATTGAGCCTGTGGGCCGATGCGCGACGGCGTGGTTCACTTGGCTGTTGCCGTAACTGCGGCCGCCGACCAGGGCGAGCACCTGCCCGGTGTGGGGATTCAGCGCGACCAGCGCCACCTGGGGATAGATGTAGGCGATGCCCGCCTTCTTATCCTTGGCGTGGAGCTTGTCGATCTGCGCGTCGATGGCGGGAATGGTCTCTTCGACGGCTTTGGTAGCGAGCTGTTGCAGGTCGGGATCGAGCGAAGTGTAAATGCGCAGGCCTTCATGGTTGAAGTCGCGTTCGCCCAGCTTCTGGTTCAACTGCTCGTGGACCAGGTCCACGAAGTAGGGAGCTTCGCTCGAGTCGACGCTCGACGGAGTGAGATGAAGCGGCGCGGCCTTGGCGTGTTCCGCCTGCTCTTTGGTGATTGCGCCGGTCTCAACCATGGAGTCGAGCACCAGGTTGCGCCGCGTGATGGCTCGGTCCGGCCAGTGAAAAGGATTCAGCCGGCTCGGGCTCTGAATGATGCCGGCCAGAAGCGCACATTCAGGTAGGTTCAGTTGGCCCACGTCTTTGCCGAAGTAAGTCTGCGAGGCCTCGCCGAAACCATCGATCGAAAAGCTGCCGCGCTGGCCCAGGTTGATCTGGTTCGCGTACATCTCGAAGATCTGTTTTTTTGTGAACCGATGTTCGAGGATGATGCTTATGACAGCCTCGCGCAGCTTGCGCGAATACGTGCGCTCAGGAGTGAGAAAGAATCCCCTCGCCAGTTGCTGCGTGAGCGTGGAGGCGCCTTCCTTGTAGCGGTGCAGGTGGAAGAGATCGTTTCGAAATGCGCCGAGGATGCGCCAGAAATCAATCCCGCTGTGCTCAAAGAACCGCCGGTCTTCGATGGCGATGACGGCCTGAACCAGGTTGGGTGGAATCTCGTCGTAATTGAGCAGCCGGCGCTTGGTGCGATTTGCGTCTTCGCTCAGGCCGGTGATGAGCAGCGGCTCGAGCTCGTAGCTGGAGAGCGGCTGTCCATGATCGTCCATGATGGTGTCGACCACCCCTGCGGAAACGTGGATGACCGCGCCGTCCTGGGCGTGGTACGACTGCGGGCCTGGGTGGACGGTGACAGAGGCTGCCGTTTCGGCGAACGTGCCGAGCTGGGAGGGTTTCGCGTCTCCTTCGGGCGAGTAGCCGCCCTCTCGAAGCTCGGCGCTCAATACGTGCGCGCTCAGCTTCTGGCCAGGGCGGACTTCGCGCGGCGCAGCGAAGATTTTTGCGGTGTTGGCGAACATGGGCTGCTTTAAGCGTTCGTCAACGATCTCTCTGTACTTGAAGTAGTAGAAGCTGAAGACTGAGAAGCAGACGATGGCCACCAGGGCGATGACGCCTGAACCAATGAACAGAGCGAGCTTCAGCCTTGGGTGCGGGCCCGTGGGCATTGCGAATTTGATTCGTATTGCCATCGGTGCTCCTTGAGAAAGTGAAGAACGAACAGTGGACGGTGAGCCGCGGCCATTGAGCGGTTAGAGGCCCTCGGTGCCTCCGAGCAGGAGATCTTCCTGAACGCGCTCCTTCAACTGCGCGGTCACTTCGCTGAGTGCAACGTCCACGCTTGTGGATGTGGCGCGCGTAACGAGTTCCACAATCCCTTCGGCTGCTTTCTTGCCCACGTTGATGCGATAGGGAATGCCGACAAGATCCGCATCCTTGAATTTGACGCCGGCGCGCTCGTCGCGGTCATCAAGCAGAACGTCGAGGCCCGCGGACTCAAGCTCGGCGGCGAGCTTTTCTCCTGCTTCGGCCAGCGCGGCGTCGGAGACGTTGGTCACGGTGACCACCACCGTGAATGGTGCGATGGAAGGCGGCAGCCAGAAGCCGTTCTTGTCGTTCGATGCCTCGATAGCGGCAGTAAGAATGCGCTCGATGCCGATGCCGTAGCAGCCCATGATGGGCGTGACTTCTTTCCCATTCACGTCGAGCACCCTCGCGCCCATTGCTCGGTGTACTTTCGGCCCAGCTTGAAGATGTGCCCGACTTCAACGGCTTTGCCGACGACGAGCGTGCCGGCGCAATCCATCCTGTGGGCACGCCTCGCCTTCGTTTACGCTGCGAATGTCGGCCAGCAAGGTCCACGAGAAGTCGCGGCCGGGGACGACATTGCGCAGGTGATGGTCGAGCTTGTTTGCGCCGCAGACCATGTTCTTGCGGCCTTCAAGCGATTTGTCGACGACGACAGTGAGGCCTTCTGCGAGCGGCTCGGCGGCAGGCTTGAGACCGGCCGGGCCAAGATAACCGGCGGGACCGTTGAAGTACTGCTGAAGCTCTTCCGCCTGCATCGTGCGAAGCTCCGCTGCTCGGACTGCGCCAAGAAGTTTGGTCTCGTTCACCTGATGATCGCCGCGGAGGAAGGCTGCGACGCCGTGCCAGGTATCCTTTGCCCCTTTTGCCCCGTGCTTCAGCGCCATGTAAGCCACGCACTTGATGTCCGACGCGGGCGAAATCTTGAAGAACTCTGCAACATCCGCAATGGCCGCGCAGCCGGGCGTGTGCACGAGCTCGGGCGTGCCGTCCCTTGTCGCCTCCATCTCAACCAAAGGGCTAAGCAGCGAAGTTGCCTTCTCGAGATTGGCCGCGTAACCGCAGACTGGGCAGCTTGCGATCAGGTCTTCGCCGGCTTCGGTGTAGACCATGAACTCCTGCGACTGCGAGCCGCCCATGGAGCCGGAGTCTGCTTCAACGGCCACAAACTTCAGCCCGCTGCGCGTAAAAATTCGGCGATAGACTGCGTCGTGTTTTTTATAAGCTCTCGTCGAGGCCGGCTTCGTCGATGTCGAACGAGTAAGCGTCCTTCATGGTGAACTGGCGAACGCGCAGCAGGCCCGATTTGGGGCGGGGCTCGTCGCGAAACTTGGTCTGGATCTGGTACCAGATCTGCGGAAGCTGCTTGTAGCTGCGCAACTCGCTCCGCGCGATCGTGGTCATGATCTCTTCGTGCGTCATGCCGAGGCAGAGATCGGCGCCCTTGCGGTCCTTGAGGCGGAACATGGTGTCGCCCATGATCGGACCAGCGGCCCGACTGCTCCCACGGCTCGCGCGGCAGCAGCGCCGGAAGAAAAAACTCCTGGCCGATCGTGTCCATCTCTTCCCGCACGATGGCGATGATCTTGTTGAGGGATCGCTGGCCGAGCGGGAGATAGTTATAGATGCCTGCGCCGAGCTGGCGGATGTAGCCGGCGCGAAGGAGAAACTTGTGGCTGGCCACTTCGGCGTCTGCCGGGGCCTCGCGAAGAGTGGGAATGAAGAGCTTTGACCAGCGATGCATGAGGCGAGCTTTTTTGGCTTTCCCGCCCGCAAAATGGCGGACGCATGACATTCAGAACGCAATCCTCATTCTAAATGTTCCAGCTTCGCCGCAACGACCTCGGGGGCTCTCCTCGCAGCGGTTGCCACGCGGATACGCCGGTTGCGATACTTGCGAAGATGGATCTCCGCCACATTCCCTGGCACCTCATTCTCCTGGCAACTCTCAAGCTACTGGCCAAGTTTTGGCTCATTCCAGGCGCGGCCCTGGGATTCGGCCTGAAAAAGCTTTATCAGAAGAGGCGGCAGGATCGGGCTGCAGCCGGCTGGCCGTCTACCGATGCGACGGTGCAGACCGGGACAGTGCATAAGCAGGGCCCAGGGCAGTTCTGGGTCGAGCTGACTTACACCTATTTCGTGGAGGAGTATCGATCAGGGAAGCATGTGCACCGATTCCGCAAGGAAGAAGAGGCCGATGAGTTTGTGCGGCAGATCAAAGACAAGCGGATTCAGGTGCGCTACAACCCAGCCAAGCCGGATGAGTCCGCGATTCTGGATCGCGACCTGGAGATGGTGGCGCTGCTGACGCCGTTGCGGGGATGAGGCCAGGCTGGGCGTTTGGAGGGCCGGGGCGCGTCGGCATTGAGCACAACCGCGCCCCGATCCTGCGTGCGGGAGTGAAAGAAACTAGCCCTCATTTCTCACCGCCCGTCCAACAGAGTAGCGCCGGCGTCCTCGCCGGCTGTCCTGAGGGCGTCCCCGCCCTCAGGGTCTTCTCGATAGGTTGGATTCCATCATGTTGTCGCGGCGACTGCGAGAAATGCGGTTTAGCGGCGTGCGGATCGCACCGCGAGATCAAGCTCGCGTTCGGCGTCGTGGAGGGCTCTCTCGGCCTTCTCGCCGTGGCCATCCATGTCGTAATGGTTGGCGGCGCGGGCTTTCTCCATATCGTGGATTGCATCGATGACGTGATGGTGAACGTTGTCGAGGTCATGCCAATCGTGTACCTGGGCAACGGCGACTCCGCCGGCAAAGGCGAGGGCAAGTGCGGCAACCATATAGATTTTCTTCATCGTTCGTTTTCTCCTTGAGGGGGTTTCGGTTCCGGTTCCTGCCCCTGCGAACCGGAACACAGGAACCGCACCATACGCTACACCAACCCGGTTAGGATGGGAAAGTTGTTTTTGAGTGAAACAGCAGTCGAGAGCCTACGCAATCCTCCCGCCACCTGGGAGCAGGATTACGAAGATGCCGGCCCTCAAATTAACTCCACACCCCACAGGTCGTGCAGGTGTACAACGCCTTCCACCCGTTGGTCTGCATCGACCACGATAAGCGACGTGATCTTGCGCTCCTCGAGAATGGCCAACGCCGTGGCTGCCAATTCAGATCCGGCAATCGTGCGCGGGTTTGCGTTCATCGCTTCGCTGGCGGTGCGGCTTAGCGCTGCTCCGCCTTCGCGCTGGAGCAGGCGGCGCAGATCGCCATCGCTGATGACCCCGCAAAGGCGTCCGTCCTGCTGAACGGTTGTAATGCCAAGCTGCTTCGACGACATCTCGTAGATGACGTCGGTCATCGGCGTCGTAGGCGCAACAACGGGGATGGCCTCAGCGGTGTGCATGAGGTCAGCGACGCTTGCCAGTTGCTTGCCGAGTTTGCCGCCGGGATGGAGCTCGGCGAAGTCTTCAGCGCGAAAGCCCTTGCGCAGGCTGACGGCGATGGCCAGCGCATCGCCGAGCGCAAGCATGGCGGTGGTGGAGGCGGTGGGCGCCAGGTTGTGAGCGCAGGCTTCGCGTACCACGCTGCAATCGAGAGCCACATCGCTGGCTCGCGCAAGCGTGGAGTCGAGACGGCAGCAGAAGCTGATCAGCGCGTCGCCCTTGCGCTTGAGCGTGACCAGCAACCGAAGAATCTCTTCGGTTTCGCCGCTGGCCGAGAGCGCGATGACCAGGTCGCCGGGCATGAGCGCGCCAAGATCGCCGTGCACCGCCTCAGCGGGATGAAGAAAGAGCGCGGGCGAGCCTGTGGAACTGAGCGTGGCGGCGATCTTCTGTGCAATGATGCCGCTCTTGCCCATGCCTGTAACGACGACCCGTCCGCGGTCCTGGCCGCAGCGCAACACCAGTTCGACGGCGCTTGCAAAGTCCGCGGCCATCGAGCCTTCAAGGCGCGCGGCGAGCGCTTCGAGTGCCGCAGCCTCGGTGCGCACCAGCGCAGCGGGATGCAGCGCGTCGTCTTCGTGCAAGGGGTTCATCGGTTCTTGATACTACCACTTGCGGCAATGGAGACGGGGGTTGCGCGGTTACGCCCAAGCCGGGTTCGTTTGCCCTTACAATATACGCAGAGGTCTCGTCGGCGGTGAAGCGCAACACAATTGTTTTGGGCGTGCTCTTGTTCATCCTGGCTACATTTGCTTGGGCGGGATGGGCCAACTTCGAGTATCGGCAGCAGGCTGCCCAGTTGCGGCTGGCCTCGGCCGAACGCGGGATGCTGGTGGCCGATCCGCAGGGTGGGCCGCCGGAGTATGTATCGCCCCTCAAGGGCAAGCCGGCGCCGGCGTTTGCGCTCGAAGACCTGACCGGAACGAAGGTGGCGCTGTCTAGCTTCAAAGGAAAGGCCGTGCTGATCAACTTCTGGGCAACATGGTGCGCGCCGTGCAAAATCGAGACGCCTTGGCTGATCGAGTTGCGCAATCAATACGGGCCACAGGGTTTTGAGGTGCTCGGGATTTCCGCGGATGATCTTGATCGCGGCGATGCGAAGAAGCTCAGCGAAGAGAAGGACGAGATTGCGCAGTCCGCGACGAAAATGCACATCCCTTACCCGGTGCTGATCGACGGAGGCTCGCTGAGCGACTCGTATGGCGGCCTCGATGAGCTGCCGATGTCGTTCTATGTGGACCGCAACGGCGTCGTGGTTGCGGCGCAGATGGGACTGACCTCCAAGAGCGAGATTGAAGCAAATATCAAGAAGTCGATGGAAATGTAGACCGTGGTTCAGCGTCGCTGACATGATGCAACCTGGCGAAGAAGTAAAAAGTTAGTGAACGAACAAGATCGCGTTGATTCGGCCGGCGGGACAGAAATCCATGGCGTTGCGTGAAATGCGAGTTACGATTCTGACGGCATTAGTGGTGCTGGGAGCGGCGTGTCTGCACGGGCAGGCGCCTCCAAGGCAGGATTCGCTCACGAAGGCCGGCGCCGTCGAGTTTTTGTTTCCCGAACAGGTGACGGTAGAGGCGGGTAAGCCGGCGGTCGTGAAGCTGCACTTTCGCGTCGCCGAGGGGATGCACATCAACTCCCACGCACCGAAGGATGAGTTTCTGATTCCGACCGCGCTGGAGTTCCCTGATGGCGCGGGCGTGAAGCTGGATCGGGTGGAATATCCAGCGGGCGGAGAGTATTCGTTCGCGACCGACCCAGGGAGCAAGCTCAGCGTCTACGTGGGCGAGTTTGTGATTGATGCGCACATCCTGGCGGAGAAGGGCAACCACCTGGTGGAGGCGAAGCTCCACTACCAGGCCTGCAACAACGCGCAGTGCTTTCCACCGCGTACAGCAGTCGTGGCCGTGGATGTAATCGGGCGGTGAAGACCGGGGCCAGAGCCCGGGGTTTAGGGGTGGGGTTTCAATAGATTGTCCATCCGATCGGGACCTGTTTGTTTCCTGAGGGCCTATGGTTCTCCCGGCTCGCCAGGCCGACGCGCCTGGCGGTCGGTCCATGCAGTCTTGACCTTTTCATAGATCGACTGCAATTCATCAAGCTCAGTATCTGAAAGCCGTTCGATGTCGATCATTTGATTGCGCGCTTTGTCGATAGCACGGATCAGTTCGTTGAGCTTGAGATTGATGGCGCGCGAATCGCGATTCTGCATGTTTTGGATAAGAAAGACCATGAAGAGCGTGGCAAGTCCCGTCCCCGTGTTGATGGACTGCCCCCATTTTGGCGAGAAATGGAAGAGAGGTCCTAATGAGGCCCACACGACGACAATCAGTCCCGCGGCTGCAAATGCCCACGTTGATCCCAGCCAGTTGGATGCTGTAACGGCGAATCGTCCGAACTGTTCGTGAACGATCTGAGTTTCCACTCCCGCAATCCGTTTGCCCATAGGCTCATCCTCGCATCATTAGATGCTGCGGAGTGAGCATTTGGGGTCAGTGGGGCAGCTGCGAGACCGAAGAGGCGGGGTGATCCGTTCAAGAATCTCGGATTGAAGTGGCTAGCTTGCAATCAATGCCTGCATTGCCTACAATATGTGCATGCAGTATACGATTCGCAATGTGCCGAAGTATCTCGACGTCGCCCTCCGCGTTTCGGCCCGGGAGCGGGGCAAGAGCCTCAACGAAGTGGCTATTGAGGCCCTGACTCGCGGGTTTGGCTTGGGGCAGGCTCAGGTTCGCCAACGCGATATGAGCGATATTGCGGGAAGCTGGAAAAAAGATCCCGCATTTGAACGCGCGCTGGCGGCACAGGACACTGTCGACGAGGAGATGTGGCGGTGATCCAATCGGAGCGCTGGAGCTGCGCGCGCAGCCGGGCCGTCGCATGAGGCTCGCCCTCGACACCAACCGCTACACCGACCTTTGCCGGGGCGATCCTTCTGTGATCGAAGCAGTGGAGCTAGCAGATGAAGTATGGCTGCCCTTCATCGTGGTGGGAGAACTGCGCGCCGGATTCGCAGTGGGTACACAGGGGACGCGCAACGAAGCAGTGCTCCGCAGGTTTCTTCTGAAGCCGGGCGTGTTCACTCTTTACGCTGACGACCAGACCACACAGCAGTATGCGAATGTGTACCGGCAACTCCGCAGGCAAGGAACGCCGATACCCACGAACGACATGTGGATCGCCGCCCTCGTCTTGCAGCATTCACTGGTCTTGCTTGCCCGCGACGCGCACTTCGATGCGCTGCCTCAGCTAACGCGCGCTTAGCATCTCCTCGCTGTTGCCGCTCTACGCGCCCGCCTTCTTTTCGATCCTTGCCCAGGAGTCTCTGAGGGTCCTAAGCAGCCAGCTTCTTCTTCCTCACACGAATGGGCCGAATGAGGACTTCGGCGGGAATCTTTAATTGCCGATTGACCTTTTGAATCATCGAAAGCGACAGGGCGCGGTCGCGGCGGAGAACTTCGTAAACACGGGTGCGATTGCCGATGATTCCAATCAGAGCCTTCTTGTCCACGCCTTGCTGCTCCAGCCGGAACTTGATCGCCTCGATCGGGTCGGGCAAGTCCATGGGGAAGCGGGCCGCTTCAAAAGCATCGACCAGCGTGATGAGGATATCCAGCCGGTCGCCTTTTTCGGTGCCTTCCGCAGCGCCCCACAACCGTTCGATCTCCTTGAGAGCGACTTCGTGGTCGGTGTCAGTCTTGATTGGCTTCAGTTGCATATTGCACCGTCCTCACATCGATTGAGTCGTATTCCTTGTGAGTTCCCAGCCACTTGATGAAGACCGTGTACCGCCGATAATCCACGGCGACTACGAGCCGACAAGCGTCGCCTTTAATGTTGAAGACCACTCGATTCGCGCCAACAATGTTTGCATGGGCATAACTGGCCTTGATATCAGCAGAGTTCTTCCACTGTGCCTGCCGCGCTTCATGGAACCAGGCATCGAGCGCAGTCTTCAGCGCACGATGGTATTTGCTGCCCTGCAAGCTGTCGAGGAACCGTTTCAATGTGCTTCTTGCTATGACGCGCACAAGAGCACCGTATCATGTTCCCAAAATGGGCACAACATCGCTCTTCGTTCCTTTGGCTGATCGAAAATGAAGGTTCCGGCGTTACGCGCCGGATTTCTTCTCGATCTTCGCCCACGAGTCTTTTAGCGGAAGTGTCCGATTGAAGATCTTCTTTTCACTCGTCGAGTCCGGGTCCAGGCAGAAATATCCCACCCGCTCAAACTGGTAGCGATCCTCAACCTTGGCGCTAGCCAGCGACGGCTCGAGTTTGGCGTCGGAGACGATCTCAAGCGAGTTCGGATTCAGATTGTCGAGGACGTCCTGACCTTCGACGAGATCGTACGGATCGGACTTGCTGAAGAGCTTGTCGTAGAGGCGCACCTCGGCCGAGATGGCGTGCGCGCATGAGACCCAGTGAATAGTCGACTTCACCTTGCGGCCATCTGGAGAGTTACCGCCGCGGCTAAGTGGATCGTAAGTACAATGAACCTCGACCACGCGGTCGTGGGAATCCTTCACTTCGCTAAGCGCGGTTACGAAATATGCGTTGCGCAGGCGGACTTCTTTGCCGGGAGACAGGCGGTAGTACTTGGGCGGAGGGACTTCGCGGAAGTCGTCGTGGTCGATGTAGACCTCGCGGCTGAAGGGGACGGCGCGGGTTCCGGCGGAGGGATCCTCGGGATTGTTGGCGACCTCGACGTGCTCGACTTGGCCTTCCGGATAGTTATCGATAACCAGCTTGAGCGGCCGCAGGACTGCCATGGCGCGGCGCGCGCGGCGGTTGAGATCGTCCCGCTGGAAGTGCTCCAGCATTTCAACGTCTGTTGTCCCGTTCGAGCGGGTGGCGCCGATCGCAGCACAGAAAGCGCGCAGGCCTTCGGGGGTGAAGCCGCGGCGGCGAATGCCACTCAGGGTGGGCATACGCGGGTCGTCCCATCCGGAGACACGTTTTTCCTGCACCAACTGCAGCAGCTTGCGCTTGGAGAGCAGCGTGTAGGTGAGGTTGAGGCGGTCGAACTCGAACTGCTGTGAGGGAAAGATGCCGAGCTGCTCGATGTACCAGCGGTAGAGGGGCTGATGGTCGGCGAACTCGAGTGTGCACATGGAGTGTGTGACCTGCTCTATCGAATCGGACTGGCCGTGGGCGTAGTCGTACATGGGATAAATGCACCACGTGTCGCCGGTGCGGTGGTGAGTCGCGCGGAGGATGCGGTACATCACCGGGTCGCGCATGTTGAGGTTGGGCGATGCCATATCGATTCTTGCGCGTAGCACCCGCGAGCCGTCGGGAAACTCGCCGGCCTTCATCCGCTGAAAAAGGTCCAGATTCTCTTCGGCGCTACGGTTCCGATAGGGGCTGTCCGTTCCGGGTTCCGTAAGCGTGCCGCGGTGCCGCCGGATCTCATCGGCGCTGAGGTCGTCGACGTATGCCTTGCCTGCGCAAACGAGCTGAAGGGCCCAGTCGTAGAGTTGCTGGAAGTAGTCGGAGGCGTAACAGAGCCGGTCCCACTCGAAGCCGAGCCAATGGACGTCGGCCTTGATGGAGTCGACGTACTCCTGTTCCTCTTTTTGTGGGTTGGTGTCGTCGAAGCGCAGGTTGGTCTTTCCACCGAACTCATCTGCCAATCCAAAATCAAGACAAATAGCCTTCGCGTGGCCGATATGGAGGTAGCCGTTCGGCTCCGGGGGAAAGCGCGTCTGGACGATGGCGTCGCCAAAGCGCCGGCCCCGAACGTCCTCCGCGATCTGGTCGCGCAGGAAGTTCGAGAGCTCGGGCGTCTCGGGGGCGGGTCCGGACGAGCGTGTTGGAGAGGAGGCGGAGGCGTTCGGAGTTGCAGGCGAGTCAGGCATCGTGAGTGGGGCTTCCACTCACGATGCTAACAAACAAGCTCACCTGCGGTGCGGGCACTTGCCGTGCAGGCAAGCCGCGCCTTGTGCCGGCCTTAGACCTGTGGTGGTGCGGGCGGTGGTGGGGGCTGCCATGCCGCAACCGCGGTCGCTGCCGGCGCAACCGTCCACTCGCTGAAGGCGAGGACATACAGCAGGACGAGTCCGCCAAAAGGAATGATGATCAGCAGAGAGAGCCAGGGCGAGAAGCCGGCCTTTTTGCAGATGAACCAGGTGGGGATGATCAGGACGACGACCACAATCAGGAAAACAACCAGATAGAAGCCTGCTACCGCGGCGAGGATGGCCGTCATATTCTGCGGATTCATCGTGTTGTCATCGAAGAACATTGCGAGCATGTGCATGTTTGGACGCTCCCTTTGTCTGGAATCAAAAGCTGTGAGCCAAGTTAGCCGGTTTCGATGGGCGCTGCAATCAGAAAGTGGACCATCGGCGCGATTTCTTCTTGAAATCGGCTCTCGCGGTGCGGGACTTGCAATCGGTGACCCTGCAGACCGGGTTTTGGCGGATCGCTTGCTCTATTCCAGCGGGACACCGTCCAGCGAGAGTAAGCGGCCGACTGGGTACTCGCCGACGCGGTTGGCGACGTACCACGGCGAATGCTCGTAAAAGAACTCGAGGCGCGCGCGGGGGCTGGCCGCGAAGCGCGGATCGGCCTGAATGCGGCGCTCGAACTCGGCCTTGAGAGCTGGATCTTTCTCGAGGTTTTCGCGGGCGAGCTTCTCCAGAACGTAAGCTTCCCCATACTCGCGTTGCTCAAAAATTGAGTCGAAAAATCCCCAGCGCAGTGCCGAGTCGGGAGCCTCTGGCTCGAGCCAGTGCACAGCGACCTTCGAGAAGCGCTGGTTGAGCGGAACGACAACCGAACCGGCGGGGAATGTGACGGATTCGCGGGTCAGAGTGCATACGCCGAAGTGCCCTGGCTCTGCGCCGGCGCCTTCGCCGCGAAAGATCGGATGGCGGCCTTCGAAAGGCGGCCCCTGCCACTCCATGCCCGAGCAGCGATAGCGCTCTACGCTGCCGGTCCAGGGGGCCGTGGTGCGGCGAAGGGTGAGGCCGTGAGCTTCGAGAACGTCGATCACATGGGTCCATTGGCGGGGAACAATGTAGGCGGCGGGCGGCGTGGTGGCCAGCGTGACTTTTGTCGCCAGTCTCCAGGGGGAGCGTGACGTTCCATGGTTCGTGCGAGTAGCGGACCCACATTGCGCCGGAGATGGGGCTGAGCTCGCGGGTGAACTGGTAGCCGTGAAAGAGAACCGGCGTGGTATCGCCGGAAGGCGCAAGGGCGAGGGGAAATTTGGTGTTGGCCAACGGGTGCGCGCCGAGTTGTGCGGCCTCGGCGTCGGCGTCGCGATTAAGGGCGATGAGCTTGTCGGCGTCGCGGTTGATGACTTCAAGCAGCTCGCGCAGCAGTTCGTAGTTGCCCGTGACGCGTGTCTTGTAGTCCTTCAGCATGTGCAGCTCGACAAGCAGTCCAGGCCGGTTCTCCAGGATCGAGTAGCCGGTTGAAAAGCGCGGAGGGTTGGGGCTGAGGCTCAGGCCCTGCGCCGGATCGGTGTCGTCGTTGAGGTCGATGAGCATGGGGAAGGCAAGATGGCCGGACGCGTTGAGGTGGTCGACAATCTGGGGCGAGACGACGTCATGGAGCCAATGGGCGGTACCAGGCGCGACGTCGGGCGTGTCGTCGGCGTAGAAGGTCACGTCGTACTGGTAGTCCATGCCGTCGGTAACGTGGTCGTCGACAAAGAAGTCGGGCAGCCAGCGATGGAACATGGTGAGGAAGGCGCGGGTTTCAGGGGCGTCGGCCTTCATGTAGTCGCGATTGAGGTTGATGTTGGTGCCGTTGCCGCGCCAGCCGGCCTCTTCGGGGCCGTTCTGGTTGATGCGGTTGTACGGCGAGCGTCGCTCGTGGCCATCGACGTTGTAGACGGGAATGAAGACGAAGACGGCGTGTTCGAGAAGGTGCTTCGCGCCGTCCTTGTCTTGGACGAGATCGCGGAGCAGCGCGAGACAGGCATCCTTGCCGTCCATTTCGCCTGCGTGGATCGAGTTCTGGACGAGCAGGATCGCGCGGCCGGAAGCATGAATGGCGGCGGGGTCAAACACGCCGTCCTTGGAGACGATAATGATCTTCAGGTCGCGGCCTTCACCGGTTTTGCCGAAGTTTTCAATGTGAGCAAGCTTCGGGTAGGCAGCGGCGATGCGCTCGATATATGCGACGGTCTCTGCGTAGTCGGGAGTGGTGCGGTAGTTGGCGATCTCGGCGGGGGTGCGCCAATCGGCGGTCTGGGCCGGGGATTGCACGGGGGCGAGGGCGCAGAGCGCAAAGGCGGCGAGGGGAGCGATGAGTCGCGAATTCATTGGGGAAATGGCCTCTCGGGGATGTATTTCTCGGACGTCCAAACGGGGTCTGCGAATAGGATTCATGCTAACATTCGTGCATATGGCGACCGTTACTCACATCCCGATCCAGGAGTATCTCGGCAGCACTTATAGGCCGGACTGCGAGTATGTGGACGGCGAGGTAAGGGAGCGCAATGTGGGCAAGTGGGAACACGCGCGGGTGCAGTGGCTGTTGGCTGCCTGGTTTTTCCTGCATGAAAAACAGTGGGGAATTACAGGGAGTACCGAGCAGCGGGTTCGGGTGGCTGAGAACCGAATCCGTGTGCCGGATCTTGTTGTCCTCGCCGCAGCACCGCTGACCGATGTCCTCGTCGATCCGCCGTTGCTCGTGATCGAGATTCTGTCTCCGGACGATACATACTCCGACACGCAGGAGCGGGCGCAGGACTATCGCGCAATGGGCGTAGGAACGGTTTGGATCATCGATCCGAAGACGCGGACGGGGCGGATGTGTTCAGGAGCGGAATGGGTTGAAGCGACGCGGCTGGAAGTGAAGGGGACGCCGCTGTTTGTTGAGCTGGCGGAGATATTTGGTCAGTTGACGGCGGAATGAGCGCCCCGCTAGTGCGAAACCGGGCAATTGTACCGGTCGAAGCTTTGCCCGCAACCCTTGCAGGTGTAGCCACCCCACAAAAACTGTTTCAGATTTCGAGGGAGGCGAAATACTCCTTGCCGCCTCTTGCACTCGGGACAGCCAGAAGGATTGATAAACCTGGAAACCCCAGCCATCCATATAAACGTTGTGAAAGCTCCGAAAATGGCTCCAATACCGTAATACCAAAGGTGTTGATTCATGGCGTCCCTTCCGTGTTCTGCGCTTGGACGAAGAATCCAGGGATTCTTCCCAAACTTCCGCGCCTAGGTAATGTCTTCCGTGTCGAAGATGGGCGTGAGGGTGCGCTTTTTGGGCACCCCGTGAACTGAAGTGACCAGATCCTCAACGACGTCTTCGAGCTGGCGCTGGGTTTCGATGACGGCGCTCATGCTCTTCAGCTCGTCGGGCTCGGGGACGCGCTCGACAAGGGCAACTGCGTGGCACTGGGCGACGTGGTCGAGGCCAAGGCCTTCAGGGGTTTTGGCCTTGATGCTCACCTGTTCCATATTGACGTTGAGCAGGTCGGCGACGCGGGCGCGCATTTCGCCGGCGATCGGCGCGATTTTGGGCGCGGCGAGGACGAGGGTGGTGTCGATGTTGACGATGCGGTAGCCGGCGTTCTGAAGCTCTTCCAGTGGCCAGGTTGAGGAAGATGGCGGAGTCGGCGTTTTTCCAGCGCGGGTCGCCCGGGGGGAAGAAGCTGCCGATGTCGCCGGCGGCGACGGCGCCGAGGAGGGCATCGGTGATGGCGTGGAGGAGGACATCGCCGTCGGAGTGGCCGGCGAGGCCTTCGGGGTGGTCGAGGGTCATGCCGCCGATGCGCAGCGGTACGCCGGGCTTGAATTCGTGCGAGTCGTAGCCAATGCCGATGCGTATGTCCATTCTTGCTGCAGGTCTCCGAGCCTTTATTGACTCTAAAACTTTGGCGATTTTTTTGCGAATGCGCGGCGCAAAATAAGCGCCGAAGTCGGTGATTTGACGAATACAAGTGAAAAGCTTGCGTTGAGCGAACGGCCCGGCTGTCAACCCAGACGTTGATTGCTCAGCGCGCGCGGCGGCTCAGGTAGAACTCGGCCAGCTCGAGGTCGCCGGGCTGCGTAATCTTCAGATTAACCTGAGAGCCGTGCACGACGGCGACCGGATGGCCGGCGCGCTCGAGAACGGAGGCCTCGTCGGTGCCGACAAAGCCATCGGCCTCGGCTTCTGCAAGGGCGCGCTGGAGCAGGCCGAAGCGGAAGCCCTGGGGGGTTTGCGCCAGGACGACGAATTCGCGCGGGATGGTGGCGGTGATGAGTGCGCCGTGGGCGGTGCGCTCCACCTGCTTGATGGTGTCGACGGCGGGCAGGCCGACGATGGCCGCGCCGAACTCAATGACAGCGTCGATGGTGCGATTGATGGTGTCGGCGTCGATGAGCGGGCGGACGGCATCGTGGACGAGGACGATGTCGTCGGGCTGGGCGGCCACGGCGGCGAGGGCGTGGGAGACGGACTCCTGGCGATGGTCGCCGCCCTCGACAACCTGGACACGCGCGGCGAGGTTGTGTGCGGCGCCAAACTCGGCGATCTGGGCTTCGGTGCGCTCCATCTCGGGCTTGCGGACGGCAACGTAGATGGCCGTGACGCGCTCGACGGAGGCGAAGGCGCGGAGCGAGTGGATGAGAATGGGGACGCCGTCGAGGGCGAGAAACTGCTTGGGCTCACGGCCGGCCATGCGGGTCCCGAGACCCGCGGCGGGAAGAATCGCGAATACCTGCATACCGGGTGAAGTATAGCACGCGTGAAGCGCGAGCAGTGGATCGTGACCGAGTGAAACGAGGACGAGCCGAGAACGGGCTAGAAGCATGGTCTAGTTGTGGGCGGGTGCAAGGTAGAACATCTCGTTGGTGGGAGCGAAGCCGAAGGGACTCGTAGAGGGGGCGGCCGGCATCGGAGGCGTGGAGGGCGAACGATGCGGAGGCCGCGGCGGCGCGTCTCGTCGAGGCAGAGCCGGACGAGATTCTTTGCCAGGCCCTGACGGCGATAGGCCGGGTCGACATACATGTTGAGCATGTAGCCGCGGTGGTCGTTGGATGGGATCGAGCGGGTGGGGCGGCCATTCGAGCAGGAAGAGGCTGGCGGAGGCGACGGGCCGGCCGTCGTCTTCGACGATCCAGCCGAGATACTTGCCTTCGGCGAGCATGCGCCTGACCCACGGCGCGAAGTGGAGGCTCATGGTGTCGAGCGCGTCATTGCTTGCCTTGCCCATTTCGGCGAACATGGCGTGGCGGTGGGTAGTGAGGAGCGGAGCATCGTCGAGAGTGGCGGGGCGTGTGGTGAGCATGGTTTTCTTGAGTATAGGCCCAGTAGCAGTGGAATGGGTCGCCCAGGCCGTATGATTTTTGGATGCGCGGCAGGCGGGCAAATCCGGAACGAGTGGAATCGCAGGTCGCTGGGCTGCCAATCGACACTTCCCTGCTCAAGCCGGGGATGCGGCTGGGGGTGGGCGTGTCGGGCGGAGCGGACTCGGTGGCGCTGCTGCGCGCTCTGCATGGGCGGAGTGCGGAGCTGGGGCTGGTGCTGCATGTGGCGCATCTGCACCACGGATTGCGCGGCGCGGAAGCGGACGCGGATCTTGAATTTGTGCGCGTCCTTGCGGCGAAACTGGGACTTGCCATTCCACGAGGCGCGGGTGGAGACGGCCCGCGAAGCGCAGGAGAATGGCGAATCGATTGAAGAGGCGGCGCGGCGGCTGCGCTATGCGTGGTTCAGAGAGCTCATGTCAAAAAATCCGTCCGACGCCCGAGAAATCTCCTCCAAAGGGTTGCTGCACGCAGTGTTGCTGCACGCACTGCCGCAACTCGACGCGATCGCCACGGCCCACACGCGCGACGATCAGGCGGAGACGGTTCTGGGGAAGTTCCTGCGCGGGGCATGGACAGAGGGTCTGTCGGGAATTTCTCCGCAGCTCGAATGCCCGGAGGGCAGGATCGTGCGTCCGTTGCTGGGTGTGACCCGCGGCGAAGTAGAGAGCTATTTGCGGGCGCTTGGGCAGCCGTGGCGCGAGGACTCGTCAAATCTCGATCAGTCGTTCACGCGAAACCGGATTCGCCGTGATCTGCTGCCGCTGCTTGAGGGTTGGAATCCCCGGCTGCGGGAGCACATGGCGCAGATGGCCGAAGTGGCGCGCGAGGAGGAAGCCTGGTGGGAGATTGAGTTGGGCCGCGTGGCTCCGCGGTTGCTGTTGCCGGGCAAGCCGGTGCGCGGTGGGGGGCGCGCGGCGGACGATGGCCTGGCGATCGACGGGCCCCGGTTCGCGGCCCTAGCTCCCGCGCTGCAGAGACGGTTGCTGCGCCTCGCGGCGCAGATGCTCGGTGGGTCGCTCGACTTTGCCGGCACTGAGGCGCTTCGCATGCTTGCCGTGGCCGGACGAGCCGGACAGAAGCGTGAGTTGGCCGGAGGGCTGCGCGCTGAGCGCACGCCGCGAGAGTTGCGATTGACGGTCGAGTCCACACCAGGCTCGCGGTCAGGCGACGGAACGAAAATTCCCGAGTATGTGGGCATGGTGCCGGGAGAAATCGCGGGGCCGGCGTTTGGGGTCAAGCTGCGTGTCAATTCCGGTGCCGAAACTGGTGCGAATTCAGAAGTTGGAGTTGGGAAAAACCCGGGTGCGGAGCCAATCCTGGCGCGGCTGCGGAACTGGCGGCCGGGCGACCGGGTCACACTCCGCTACTCCTCAGGGCCAAGAAAGGTCAAGGAGGTGCTTGAGCGGCTGCGGGTTACGGGGAGCCAGAGGGCCGTTTGGCCGGTCCTGGAGGTGGATGGGCGGATCATCTGGATGAAAGGCGTTGAAGTCGACCCGGATGCAGAGTTGGTTGTATCCGCGGACGCGGTTGGGGAAGAGTAGCGAAATTCCACTGCAGGCGGTTGTTCCCAAATGGGTTGCGGGCTCTGGTAGTGACCCGGTAATGCCCTGGAAGAGGCACATCTGCTGGGTCCGGAAATCTTTCAACAATTCCTGCCTTCAGGATACAATCGATGTTACTGCTCATCCGGCGGCGACCAAGCTTGTTCCATTGCCGCGCAGGGGTCGTGTACTTTCTGTGACTTTGCGCATGTTTGGGTCGTCTAAAGGTGGTATGGCGGTGTGGGTTGTCTGTTCCAAGGTGCTTCCCCCGCCCGGGAAAGAGGAAACCTGTTGAATTCGACGGTAAAGACGATCATCTTCTGGGTGTTCATACTCGTGTGCCTGATGATGCTGTACGTGGTGGTATCGCGCGGCACGGGCATGGGAGCCAAGCCCACCGAAATCGGCTACTCCGATCTGCTGGATAAGATCGAGGCCGGGCAGGTGCAGGATGCGACGATCCAGGGCAGCATGGTCCACGGGCACCTGAAGGGCGCCAAGGCGGCAGACGAGTTCCACACCGATATCACGACGAACAACATCGACAGCCTGACCAAGGAGTTGCGCGCAGCAAAGGTTTCCTTCTCCATCGCCAAGGAGCAGACCAGCTTTCTGCTGCCGCTCCTGTTCAACGTAGGCCCGTTTGTGCTGCTGGGCGCAATCTGGTTCTTTATGCTGCGGCAAATGCAGTCGGGCGGCAACAAGGCGCTGAGTTTTGGCAAGAGCCGCGCGCGCCTGCTGAGCATGCAGCAAAAAAAGGTGACGTTCAAAGACGTCGCTGGCGTCGACGAAGCCAAGGAAGAGCTGAAGGAGATCATCGAGTACCTGCGCGAACCGCAAAAGTTCCAGAAGCTCGGCGGCCGTATTCCCAAGGGCGTTCTGCTGGTGGGGCCTCCCGGAACGGGCAAGACGCTGCTTGCGCGTGCTGTAGCCGGCGAAGCGAATGTGCCGTTCTTCTCCATCTCCGGTTCGGATTTTGTTGAAATGTTTGTGGGCGTCGGCGCCAGCCGCGTGCGCGACCTGTTTGAGCAGGGCAAGAAGAACGCGCCGTGCATCATCTTCATCGATGAGATCGACGCCGTGGGGCGTCATCGCGGCGCTGGCCTCGGCGGCGGACACGACGAGCGCGAGCAGACCCTGAACCAGTTGCTCGTCGAAATGGACGGATTCGAGTCGAACGACGGCGTGATTCTTGTTGCGGCCACCAACCGGCCCGACGTCCTCGATCCGGCGCTGCTTCGGCCCGGGCGCTTTGACCGCCGCGTGGTCGTGGGACTGCCCGATGTGCGCGGGCGCGAAGAAGTTTTGCGCGTGCACGTGAAAAAGGTCCCGGTTTCTGACGACACCAACCTCAACGTGTTGGCGCGCGGAACACCGGGCTTCAGCGGAGCCGACCTGGCCAATATGGTCAACGAAGCAGCCCTGAGCGCAGCGCGCATGAATCGCAAGCAAGTCACGATGTACGACTTCGAACTGGCCAAGGACAAGGTCCTCATGGGCGCGGAACGCAAGTCGATGCTTTTGACCGAAGAAGAAAAGCGGGTCACGGCGTATCACGAGGCCGGGCACGCGCTGGTCGCGTTCCTGCGCGAGCACTCTGACCCGATTCATAAGGTCACGATCATTCCCCGCGGCATGGCGCTGGGCGTGACGGTATATCTGCCCGATGACCGCCACAACTATACGCGGGAGTATCTTGAGACGCGTCTGGCCATGCTCTACGGCGGGCGCGTTGCAGAGGAGATCTATCTGACCCAGATGTCGACCGGCGCGGGCAACGATATTGAACGCGCGACGGAGATGGCGCGGGCCATGGTGTGCGAGTACGGCATGAGCCGGCTGGGCCCGCTCACCTTCGGCAAGAAGGAAGAGCAGATCTTCCTCGGCCGCGAGATCGCCCAGCACCGCGACTTCAGCGAAGAGACAGCTCGCCAGATCGACCTGGAAGTGCGGCGCCTGATCGACGAGGCGTACCAGGGGGCACATGCGCTGGTTGAAGCCAATGCCGGCCCGATGCACCGCCTTGCCGCGGCCCTTCTCGAGCGCGAGACGATCGACGCCGAGGAAGTGAAGATGCTGATCGAGGGCCGGGAACTGCCGCCGATGCGGTCCAATCTCGCCACGCCCAGCGACACCGGCAGCGGCACGCCGCAGCAAGTCCTCAAGCCGGAGCCCCGCGGCGGCCCGGGCTTCCCTGAAGGCTCGCCCTCGCCCGCGTAGAACTGTGGGCAGTGAATTTTGAACAAACGGGCCGCCTCTCAACGGGTGGCCCTTTTTGTTGACGACGAACCTTTTCTGTTCCCTGACCGCTGCCCACTGTTCGCTGCCCACTGACAACTGACAACTAGCTTCTCTGGCAATTCGGACACCAGAACGTTACCCTCGCATCCGGGCTCTGCAACCGCCGCTGAATCGGCTCACCGCACTTCCGGCACGGCTCGTCCCCGCGCCCATACACCCAAACCCGCTCTCTCGGGTCGACTCTCCCCGTCGTCCTCCGGTGCATCCCGCCGTATGTCACGCGCGTCTCGCCCGAGTCCTCCAGCACATTCGCCTTCACCAGCCGCACCGATGCCGCAATCAGCGCCTCAATCTCGCCCGCCCTCAGCTCCTTCACCCGGCAGAACGGATTCACACCCGTCACAAAGCAGATCTCCGATTTGAACTCGTTGCCCACCCCCGCCATCACTTCCTGGTGCAGCAGCACGTCCGCAATCTCTTCTGTGCCATGCGCTGCCACGCGCCGCGCCACTTCTTCCGCATCGAACTTCTCGCTCAGCACGTCAATCGTCTGCGGCGGAATCCTGATCGCACGTTCCAGTTCATGCGCGCGCAGCATCTTCGCCACAGGCACGCGAAAACCCACCGTCACATACTCGCTGTTCTCGAGCACAATCCGCATATTCACTCGCGGCTGCTGCCATCGCTCGCCGGGCCGGTAGATGTGCCAGTTCCCATTCATCAGCATGTGCGTCGCCAGCGTCCCGCCGCTCGAAAACCGAATCAGCAGCCACTTGCCCCGCGACTCCACCTGCTCCACCAACTGCCCCGCAATCGGCTCGTCGTCATCCCACCGCGTCAGCAGCGGATAGGTCGACCGAAACCCCGTCACCGGCTTGCCCTCAAGCGCGCGCCCCATCGCCCGCGCCGTCCGAAAAATAGTGTCGCCCTCAGGCATGTCCGATTGCACCTCGCCGTTCGCCTATTGCACTTCGTTGCTTATCTGCGTCCTATCCTCGCGCTGCCCGATCGCCAGCGGAATCCGCCGCAAGTGCATGCCCAGCGGCCCGGCATGAAACCCCGCATCCATCAGGAATCGCGCCATCGGATGCGCCGCCACTGGCTGCCCATTGATGGTCGTAATCAGCACGCCCTCGTGGCTGTTCCCTCGCATCCGCTGCTGCCCCCGCGCGCACAGGAAATGCGCCAGCCCCGCCGCCGTCTGCCCTCGCTCCGGCTCCTCCGCCGGCAGAAACACCAGCAGATTCGGATTCCCCCTTCGCAGCCACGCCACCAGTTGCCCGTTACGCAGAATCACCTCCGCATACGAAGCCCGTGTCAGCACCCGCGGCGCGCTCTCTGAGTCTTCCTCCGCAACGGGCAGCTCTGGCCACCGCAGCACCGAGCCATAAGGATTGGCCGGATCGCTCGCCGCCAACTGAACAAACTCCGGCTTCTCGTCGGGTGGCGCACTCCTCAGTTGCCGCAGCAGGTCCACTGCCGCCGGCAGCGCAAACTGCGCCGCCCCCAGCCCCGCCACAAAATACCCGCGTCTGATCCGCCCGCTCTCTTCCAGCGCCTTCAACACGTCGTACACCGCGCTGAATCCGCCCACCACATTCTCCGCCGCAACCGACTCCCTCATCAGCACACCATACCGGCTCAGCAGTTGCATCGCCAGCGCATGACTCGCCTCCGTTGCAGAATAGGGTTTCGCCAAAGCCGATGAGGCAACGGTTCGGGCCTCATTCGCTGCGGTAAAACTCATCCGGGCGGTAGGCCGGGGATTTATCCCCGGCATTAAGCTCGAAGAATGATCGGTGGCTTTAGCCACTGAGGTATGTTTCTCGTCAGTTTCAGCCCGTGTTTCGTGTTTTTCCGCAACCCGTTCAGCCCGTACGTTCAGAGGATCAATACCTGAGGGGGCTTTAGCCCCTGAGGAATCGTGCGTGCGCACCGGCACCAGTGACCACCGTCCCTGCGCCGTCGGCGGCGTCGTTCTCCGCGACCTGAACACCATCCCCGTCTGCATCCTTCTCTGATTCCGTGCCGTCTCCGGCCGCGCAATATACGCCCTCAGCGCATGCAGCGAGTCGTTCGTGATCAGCCCCCGCCACACCAGGCTCCACAGCGCGTCAATCGTCTCGCCTGGATAGCCGCCTCCCACCGCCTGGTGCAGCGCATCCCAGAAGCTCGCTCCCGACGACTCGAGCACCGCCAGCAGCTTTTCTTCCCGCTCCTTCAGCGGCTCCGCCTGCGGCCTTGTCTGCGTCAGCAGCGGCAGCTTGTCCGCCAGGAACAGCGCAATCCTCCCATCGCGCTCGCCAATCGGCTCCACCCCCGTCCACGCCACCTCTCCCGCTGCAATCAGCGTGTCCAGCCCACCCGGCGCATACTCCGCGATCCGCGCCGGCAAAATCGCGCTCTCCACAAGCGACGCCGTCAACGGTGCTCCCTGCAAACTCTCAATCGCGTCCAGCAACGCATCCAGATTGGCCCCGCGCCTTGGCGTCAGCACCCCCTGCCAGTGCGTCAGGAACCGCGCCAGCGTGTGCTGCTCCACCGGTTCCACTTCCCGCCGCAACCGCGCCAGCGACTTCCGCCTTATCAGTCGCAGCATCTCCGCGTCGCACCACTCGCGATGAACACCCCCTGGACTAAATCCGCCCTCCAGCACGCGCCCCTCAGTCGCCAGTTGCCGGAGAGCGCCCTCCACCGCCGCCGTGTCCAGCGCAAAACGTTCCGCCACCGCGCCCACCGTGAACGGCCCATGCGTTCGCGCATACCGCCGCACCAGTTCCATCACCGGCTGCGCCACCGGCTCCAGCAACGTCGCCGCCAGCCCCGGCGCCAACGGAATCCCCAGCCCATCGCGATAGCGCGCCGCATCCTCGGCCGCAATCAGCCTTCGCTCCCCTGCTATGCGCAGTTCCAGTAATCGCCGCGCCCGCACCAGCCTGTCCACATGCGTCAGCAAATCCGGAGTAGCCACACGCCGCGCCAGCTCATCCCGCGACAGATCCCCCAGCCGCAAGCACAGATCGTGAATCCCATCCGCCGACCGCGCTCTATAGTTCTCCTTCAGGCACTGCGCCGTCTCCTCGACGTCCGCAATCGCTTCCGCATCCAGCAACTCGCGCAGGTCCGCCTCGCCCAGCAGTTCGCGCAACTGCTCCTGATCGATCGTCAGCGCCTGCGCCCGTCTCTCCGCCAGTGGCGCATCGCCGTCATAGAGGAAGTTGGCCACATAGCTGAACAGCAGCGACGCCGCAAACGGCGAGGGCTTGCGCGTCTCCACCACATGCACCCTCAGCTGCCGCTGTTCCACCGCCCGCAGCGTCTCCACCAGCGCCGGCATGTCAAACACATCGCGCAGGCACTCGCGATACGCCTCCAGCAGCAGCGGAAACTTCGGATACCGCGACGCCACGCTCAGCAGGTCATACGATCTCTTCCGCAACTGCCACAGCGGCGACCGCGCATCCGCCCTGCGCCGTGGCAACAGCAGCGCCCGTCCCGCCGCCTCGCGAAACCGCCCCGCAAACAGCGCCGTCGTGCCAAGTTGCCTAAGCACCAGCGCCGTCGCCTCACCAGGCTCAACCATGAACCAATCCGCATCGGGCGGCTCCTCCGTGTCCGGAAAGCGCAGCACAAACCCGTCGTCCGACCAAAGCGTCTCCACCTCCGGCCCGCCCGCCGCGCGAATTCGTGCGCTCACCGCCATCGCCCACGGAATATGAATGCGGCTTCCAAACGGCGTCAGCACGCACACCCGCCAGTCCCCCAACTCATCGCGGCACCGCTCAATCACCACCGTGCGATCGTCGGGCACAACGCCTGTCGCCTCTTCCTGATCCGCCAAAAACCGCAACAGGTTCTCCGCCGCCCCAGGATCAAGATCATGCTCGCTCACGAGGCGCGTCAGCGCAGCCGGCTTGGGCAACCCGCGCAACTCGCGCACCAGCGCGCCAATCCGCCGCCCAAACTCCAGCGGCCTTCCCGGCCCATCGCCTTTCCAGAACGGCATCTTGCCCGGCTCGCCCGGCGCTGGCGTCACCAGCACGCGATCGTGCGTAATGTCGTCGATCCGCCATGTCGACGCGCCCAATATGAACGTCTCGCCTGGATGGCTCTCAAACACCATCTCCTCATCGAGCTCGCCCACGCGCACCGACTTCCCCTCGCTGTGCGCCAGAAACACGCCATACAATCCGCGATCGGGAATCGTCCCCGCATTCAGAATCGCCAGTCTGGCCGCCCCGTCGCGCGCCGTCACCACATTGCGAATCCGATCCCAATTCAGTCGCGGCCGCAGCTCCGCAAACTCATCCGACGGATAGCGCCCGCTCAACAGGTCAAGCACTCCCTCGAATGTCCCTCGCGTCAGCCCCGCAAACGGCGCAGCCCGCCGCACCAGCGCGTACAGCGCATCAACACTCACTTCAGGCTTGCCTTGATCCGTCTGGTTCCGCGCCGCATCCCACTCATCAAAACTCAAGTCCGCAGCATCTGCCGGGCGCTCCACCCCTGCAAAAATCTCGGGTGCCCCATCCTAGCGACGTTTTTGTTTTTGTCGCTAGGGTGGGAGTCGATGAACCCCTCATCTGGGTGCCCCATCCTCGCCGCGTCGTTGTTTTTGCGGCTAGGGTGGGATGCATCAAACCTCAGCTGCGCCGAATTCCTTCCTGTCTCGCGCTTTTTGTTCCCTATTCCCTCTTCCCTGTTCCCTCTTCCCTGCTTTCCGACCCCTGGACTCGCCACAATCGCCACCAGTTGCTGAGCCAGCACATCCAGCGGATTCCTCGGGTACCGCGTCGACTCGATGTGCCCGTCGTGCATCGCGCGCGTCACCGCCGCGCATGCCACCAGGTCCGCGCGATACTTCGGAAACAGAATCCCCTCGCTCACCGCGTCCACGTGATGCCCCGCCCGCCCAATCCGCTGCATCCCGCTCGCCACCGACGGCGGAGCCTCAATCTGGATCACCAAATCCACCGCGCCCATATCGATGCCAAGCTCGAGTGTCGAGGTCGCGCACAGTGCTCGAATCTGCCCCGCTTTCAGTTGCTCTTCAATCACCGTCCGCTGCGCCGCTGCCAGCGACCCATGATGCGCACGCGCAATCGGCTCGCCAGCCAACTCGTTCAGCGCTCCGGCCAGCCGCTCCGCCACCTGCCGGCTGTTCACAAACAGAATCGTCGAAGTCCGCTCGCGAATAATCTCCAGCAGCCGCGGATGAATCGCATTCCAGATCGACACTCGCTTCGGCGCCTGCGATGCCGGCCCCGATGGAATCTGCTCCTGCTCGCCTAGCCGCGCCATATCCTCCACCGGCACTTCAATCCGCAGCTTCAGTTGCTTCCGCGCGCTCGCGTTCACAATCGTCACCGGCCGATAGCGAATCGCCGCAGAATCCGCAATGCTGGCGCTCCAGTCGTCTACCGCCGGCGCTTGCTCCGCTCCCAACCCCATCAAACTGTCATCCTGAGCGAAGCCTGTCGCGTCGCTTGCGACAGGCGCAGCCGAAGGATCTGCGGTTGCTTGTTCTTGCAAAGTCAGCTCCGCCGTCGCAACCTCAGTCCCTAGTCCCTGTTCCCTGATCCCTGTTCCCTTTTCCCTGTTCCCTGTTCCCTGCTTTTCTGACCCCTGAACCCTGAACGCTGAACCCTCAACTTCCACCCCCCCCAGAAACCGCGCCACTTCCTCCAGCGGTCTCTGCGTCGCCGAAAGCCCAATCCTCTGCAGCCGCCGGCCCGTCAGCGCCTCCAGCCGCTCCAGCGTCAGCGCCAGGTGCGCTCCGCGCTTCGTCGGAACCAGCGCATGAATCTCATCGATGATCACCGTATCCACGCGAGCGCAGCGCATCCGATGCCTGCGAAGTCAGCAGCAGATACAGGCTCTCCGGCGTAGTAATCAGGATGTCCGCCGGATGCCGCGCAAACCGCGCCCGCTCCCGATGCGGTGTATCCCCCGTGCGCACATGGATCGTTGCCTCGCGAAATCCCACGCCCATCCGCCGCGCCATGTTCGCCATCCCGGCCAGCGGCGACCGCAGGTTCCGCTCCACGTCCACTGCCAGCGCCTTCAGCGGCGACACATACACCACCCTGCACGCCTCAAGCCTTCTCGCGACTGTCTGCTGTTCCCTTTTCCCTGGTCCCTTTTCCCTGGTCTCTGATCCCCGTGCCGGGTGCCCCACATCCGGATCCTCAGACGCGAAAGCTGATAGCTGACGGCTGATGGCTGGCGGCTGTCCAAGCATCAGCCTGTCCAGACACCACAAAAACGCAGTCAGCGTCTTGCCCGTCCCCGTCGGAGCCAGAATCAGCGCACTCTCTCCCCGCGCAATCACCGGCCAGCCCATCCGCTGCGGCGCAGTCGGCGCGTCAAACACCGCCCGAAACCACGCCGCCGTCACCGGATGAAACACTTCCAGACCATCCCCAGCCGAATTGGCTATTTCGCGCGTCACAATCCTCTGAGCATAACGCATCTACGGGCGAAGAAGAAGCGAAAAAGGCGCAGAGGAAATCGGAAACTCTACGAATCGCAACCGGCGAAGGACTCCCTTCAAAAGCCGCTTGCATCAGGGATAATCTGCTTATGCCAGAATCCAGCAAGGGACCAAGATTGATCATTGTTTGTGGGTTGCCTGGTTCGGGCAAGACCACTCTCGCCAAGGCGCTTGAAATCAAATTCGGCGCGGTGCGCTTTTCTCCCGACGACTGGCTCAATGCTCTTTCCCTGAGCCTCTACGATGCCTCATCTCGGGAGAAGATTGAGGCTCTTCAATGGAGTCTTGGCAAAAAGCTTCTATCCCTTGGCCTTATCGTCATCATTGAATGGGGTACCTGGGGAAGGTCGGAAAGGGATACCCTCCGAATCGAAGCGCGAGCACTTGGTGCTGCCGTTGAGTTGCACTACCTCTCAGAACTCACTGATTTCCTGTTCGATAGAATCCAACACCGGGGAACAGAAACGCCACCGATCCAACGAAGTGATTTCGACCAGTGGATCGAGAAATTTCAAGCACCCACCCCCGAGGAAATGGCGCTCTTTGACGCGCCGCTGGTCACCGCCGTAAACCACGACATTCACGGGTAAGTTGGCTTCGGCAGTCGCTTAGAACTGGAAACTCGCGCGCCACCTCAATCGAAGCCGCCGCTTCCCATCGTCCCACCCGCTCACTTCCAAAACTGTCACACTCCACCAAATCCCCCGCCTGCAACAATGGTTCAATTGGAGACAAACCTCCTCGCCCCGCATCTAGTAGGCTAAAGCTCTTCGAGGCACCATGCGCACCAACCTGGCAACCCTGATCGACGACTTCCGCCGCGCCGGCCGCGAGATCGCCGTCGTCCGCTATCAGGGCAATCGCCGCCGTGTCACCACATACGCGGAACTCGCCTCCCTCGCGGGCCGATTCGCAACACTTCTCGCCCAGCGTGGCATCGGCCCCGGCGACCGCGTCCTCATCTGGGGCGAAAGCACCGCCGAGTGGATCGCCGCCTTCCACGGCTGTATCCAGCGTGGCGTCCTCGCCGTCCCCCTCGACGCAGCCGGTGCAGCCGATTTCGCCGCTCGCGTCGCTTCCGATGTCCGCCCCAGCCTCGCGGTTGGAGACCTCGTCCTCCTCAGCCAACTTCCCCCCGACTCTCTTCCTCCCACTGACGCGCGCATCGCCTTTGAAGACCTGTTGTCCGTTCTCCCTGCCGAAGAATCCGGCCCCGCCCCCGGCCTCAACCCCGAAACGCCCCTCGAAATCCTCTTCACCTCAGGCACCACCGGCGAACCCAAGGGCGTCGTCCTCACCCATGGCAACGTCCTCGCCAGCGTCGGCCCCATCGAAGAGGCCTCGCTGCCCTACATGCGTTACGAGCGGATCATCCATCCCTTCCGCATCCTGCTCACCTTGCCTCTCAGCCACGTATTCGGCCAGATGTTGGGCCTCTGGGTCCCGATTATCTACCGCGCCGAATTGCACCTCGAAAGCCGTCTCGCCGCGCCACGCCTCGTCGAAACCATCCGACGCGAACACATCTCCGTCCTCGCCGCCGTCCCGCGCGTCGTTGCCCTTCTCAAAACGCACCTCGAATCCACCATCCCCGGCCTCGCCGAGCTCGCTGCCAGCCTCAAGGTTCCGGCAACCAGCATCCCACTGCCCCTGCGCTGGTGGCGCTTTCGCAAGGTGCACAGCGCCTTCGGCATCAAATTCTGGGCCATCGTCTGCGGTGGCGGCGCGTTGCTTCCGGCGGTTGAGAAATTCTGGAACGCCGTTGGCCTCGTCCTCGTTCAGGGCTACGGCATGACGGAATCCACAGCGATGATCACGCTGAACCACCCCTTTCATATTGCGGAGGGCACCATCGGCAAGCCAGTTGCCGGCCGCGAAGTCAAGCTCGGCCCCGATGGGGAGGTCCTCGTCCGCGGGGCAGCTATCTCCGCGGCCACCTGGTCCGGCGGTGAGTTGCACCAACGGCCGGACGAATGGCTCGCCACCGGCGATCTCGCCAAGCTTGACGCCGACGGCGACCTGCTCTTCCTCGGCCGCAAGAGCGAAGTGATCGTCACCGCGAACGGCCTCAACATCCATCCCGAAGACCTCGAGGCTGCCATCGAGCTCCAGCCCGGCGTCGGCGCCTGCGCAGTCGTTCCCGTTCAGACTCCCTCCGGCACCGAGCCTTGTGCCGTGCTTGCCATGCGCGGCTCCGGCGATCAGGCCGGCCCCGCCATTGAACACGCCAACGCTAAGCTCGCGGAGTTTCAGCGCCTGCGCCGCTGGGTCCTTTGGCCCGAGCCGGATCTGCCTCGCACGTCCTCAGGCAAAGTCCGGCGCAAAGCCGTTTCTGAATGGCTCGACCACCTTCAGGCTGCCAGCACCGGCAATCACAGCAATGGCGCAGCCGCGTTTGGCGCGTCCTCTGACTGGCTCCTCACACTCATCGCACAAATCTCCGGCGAAACTCCTCCCGGAGTCGGCGATGATCTCCGTCTCAACGATGATCTCCACCTCGACAGCCTCGGACGCGTCCAGCTTGCTGCCGCCATCGAAGATCGCCTTGGCATCTCCGCGGAAAACGGCCTGCTCGATCAGGTGCAGACCCTCGGCGAACTCCGCCACATGATCGCCGCAGGAGCCGAAACCCCGAGTTCTTCAACCTCGCCTCCGGCAGGGCCCACCAACCGACCGGAGCCGGCACGCGAGCTCCCCACCAACGGACACACCGAACCTTCCGCTGAATCGTCTGTGGAACTGTCTGGTGCCCCATCCACCGCCCCAGCGACCCTGGACCCGAGACCCCAGACCCCTGACCCTGCGCTCACCGCCGCACCGCCCGCCCGCCCCACTTACATCTACCCGCACTGGCCGTGGTGGGCGCCCGTCCGCGCCTTCCGCTCAGCCTTTATGGAAGCAGTCATCATTCCCCTCGTGGCGTTCCTCACCAAGCCGGCAGTCCTCCATGATTCCGACGCCGCCCTCGATCCGCACCACCCCATGCTCATCGTCGCCAACCACGTCACCGAGTGGGATGGCCCCCTCCTAGCCTACGGGCTCCCCGGCCCCATTCGCCATCGCCTCGCCGTCGCCATGGCCGGCGAAATGCTCGAAGACTACCGCCATTTCCGCAACCCCAACGTAGGGCCGCGCTACCACCACTTCTCCATCCTCGGCCCGCTCAACTACTTCTTTGCCACGCTGCTCTTCAACGTCTTCCCGCTGCCTCGCATGCGCGACTTCCAGCGCAGCTTCGCCCATGCCGGCGATGCACTCGACCACGGCTTCAATGTCCTGGTCTTCCCTGAAGGCGAACTCTCCAAGGCCGGAAAGCTCGCCCGTTTCCGCTCCGGCATCGGTCTGCTTGTCAAGGAATCGGGTGTTCCCGTCCTGCCCATCGCACTGCGTGGCCTCGGCGAAATGAAGACAAAGCAGATCGGCTGGTTCCGTTCCGGCGCGCTCTCCATCCATGTCGGTGAGCCCATTCGCTTCTCCCCGCTCGACAGCGAATCCGACATCACCGTCCGCCTCCAGGCGGAAGTGGCGGCACTGCTGGAATGAAACTGAGGGACTCAAAGGAAAACGGACCGATTCCGTACGAGACTGGAATCAACGCCAAACCTGGCATATACTTTTGTATATGCCAAGGAAGTGGGAGGGGTTATGCAGACCACAGCCAAGATATTCATGAACAACCGGAGCCAGGCAGTTCGTCTCCCCAAGGAGTTTCAGTTCTCGACTTCCGAGGTATTCATCCGCAGACAGGGCGATGAAGTGATTCTCTCCGCACGCCCCAAGGACTGGTCAGGCTACCTAACGTCGAATTCCATCGCCTCGGAAGAATTCATGGACGGGATTGAAGATCTGCCCTTGGAAGAGCGATCAGTCTGATGCCGTCTTACATGCTCGACACAGATATATCTTCCTACATCATGAAACGCTCTCATGCGGCCGTGCTGCACAGGCTGCAATCAGTGGAAGTCGCCGAAGTCTCCATCTCCGCAATTACCAAATGCGAACTCTTGTTTGGGGTGGAACAGTCCCCGCAACGCCAGCGGGACGAGGGGGCGCTTCGCGCGTTTCTCCGTCACGTTGAGGTGTTGGACTTCTCTGCCGGTGCAGCGCTTGACTATGCCAGGATACGTGCAGACCTCAAGCAGCGCGGCGCATTAATTGGCGCCAACGATCTGCTCATCGCCGCTCATGCGCTGAGCCTCGGACTAACCTTGGTCACCAACAACACAGCCGAATTCGGAAGGGTCAAAGGCCTCAAGGTCGAAAACTGGACTGAGCCGATCATTTGAGCTTGCTCTAGCTCGCCTGCCTCGGCCTGAAGTGGCAGGTTCCGCCCGCCAGAACCGGAGTCCAGATCGACGAATCCGCTGGCTGCTCGCTCGAGCCCAGGAAAAGCAACCCATCCGGCGCAAGCAGTTTATGCACATTCGCCATCAGCGCCTTCCGCGTCTCTTGCGAGAAGTACAGCATCACGTTGCGCAGGAAGATCACGTCAAATTGGTCTTCCGCTCGCCGGAACGGCAGTTGCGGCCCGCACAGGTTCGCTTGCCTGAAGCCGCACAGCTTTCTGATCTCCGGCGACACCACCCATTCCTCGCCTTGATGCTCAAAGTACCGCACCACAAACCTTGCCGGCAGGCCGCGATTCATCTCGATGCGGTGATAAACCCCCGCCTGCGCCCGCTCTACCACCTCGGCTGAAATGTCCGTGCCCTCAATACGAACGTTCCATTGCCCCAGCATCGGAAAGTGCTCGGCCAGCAGCATCCCCAGGCTGAATGCCTCCTGCCCCGTAGAGCAGGCAGCGCTCCAGAACCGCAGTCTGCGCGTTTGCTTCCGCGCTTCAATCAACTTGGGCAACAGCTCCGTCCGCAGCAGCTCAAACGGACGCGTATCCCGAAAAAAGCTGGTCTCGTTGATCGTCATTGCCTCGGCGATCGAGCGTTCCAGCACTGGATTCTTCCGCTGCTTCAGCAAATCCACCAGTTCATCAAGATGGCTCAGTCCTTGGTTTCGCAGCACTCTTGTCAGCCGCGTCTCAAACAGATAGTCGCGCGACGGGTCCAGCACGTTCTGAGACAGGCCATATACCAGATCGCGCAGATACGAGTAGTCGACATTGGACAGCAATTCCATTCCTACACCGCTTCCCGAAGCTCACGAGCCTCTGCTCGCGACCGGCTGCACAGTTGCACGATCTCGGGCGCAATCGCATCGAGCGTCAACACCTTCTGCGCCAGGCCCGCATTCGTCACCGCACCCGGCATTCCCCAAACAATGCTGCTCGCCTCATCCTGCGCAATCACGGCGCCTCCGCTCGTGCGAATCGCCCGGCTGCCCAGCATGCCATCTGCTCCCATTCCCGTCAGCACCACCGCCAGCACTGCCGATCCATACACGGCCGCCGCGGAGCGGAACAGCACATCTACCGCCGGCCGGCAATGATTCTCAAGCGGACCCTGCGTCAGATGCAACGTTGCCTTCAGTCCGGCCTGCTCTGCGGAACGTGCTTCCATGTGCCAATTTCCGGGCGCAACATAAATAGTCCCCGCGCGTACCGCCTCGCCTCCAACGGCCTCCCGCGCACGCAGCCGGCAATGCCCGTCCAGCCGTTCGGCAAACAGCCGCGTAAAAAGCTCCGGCATATGCTGAACAACCAGCACCGGCAAAGGAAAATCTCCGGGCAGCGCCGAAAGCACCATGTCAAGCGCGGCCGGGCCTCCAGTCGATGCGCCGATCACCAGCACCATCGGTTGCGTCGTAATCGCCTGGTTGCGCTGCTGCCCATTCTGCCCCAGCTGCGACGCCTGCCCCACTTGCCCGAAAATCCCATGCGCGGCTCCTTCCAGCGCGCTGGAATACACCCCCGCAAATGCTCCGGGCGCTCCGTGCGCCGCCCTATTCGTCAGCGCATACATCTTCGGTCCCAGTTCCTGCGCCAGCTTCTTCGTTGCTTCTTCGCGGCTGGCCTGCCCCGAGGGCTTCGCTACGTAGTCCGAAGCGCCTGCCGCCAGCGCGTCAAGTGTCACCTGCGCCCCGCGTTGCGTCAGCGAGCTGCACATCAACACCGGCATTCTGTGCCCCCGCGCGCGCAATTGCTTCAGCGTTACCAGCCCGTCCATCACGGGCATCTCCACATCCAGCAGAATCAGGTCGGGTCTCAGCACTTCCACGCTCGACAGCGCCGATGCCCCATCCGCCGCGGTCCCGGCAACCTCAAACCTGGGGTCCGAACAGACCACTGAACGCAGCAGGCCTCGCATCACCGCTGAGTCGTCGACGATAAGAATGCGCTTTCGCCCACCGGCGGCCATCCTTCAGACCTCCACCAGGTCAATCAGGGCCAGCTTATCCGCCAGGCCTTCCTCATCGAACGGCTTCATCAGGTACTCGTTGGCGCCGGCATCCAGCGCTTGCAGAATAAAGTCGTTATCCGCCTCCGTCGTCACCATCATTACTTTCACACGGTCGAATCCCTCCGCTCGCAACTCCTGCAGCATCTCAAGTCCGTTCATCACCGGCATATTCCAGTCCACCAGCGCCAGTTCGAAATTCGGCCCAGCCCGAACCTTGTCCAGGCCCGCCAGGCCGTCACCCGCCTCTTCGCACTCGAAGCCCATCCTCTCCAGCATTCCCCGCAGAAGGCCTCGAACAAACCGGGAATCATCGACAATCAGTGCTCGCATCGTCTACTCCGCACCCGCAACAGTCGCGGCACGCCTGCTTCAGGCGCCCACGCTTCCGCCCAGACGCATAGGATCCAGATTCTCTGGATCCAGCATCACCAGCAGGCTGTCTTTCAGCTTGTATGCGCCGGCAAACAGCGCTCTCCGCTGCTCATTCAGAATTGAAGGATTCGGCTCATACGCTGACGAGGACGCCGTCAACACCTCGCCTACCGAATCCACCAGCAGACCAATTGATCCGCTCGAATTCTCCAGCACAAGGATGTCCTGCGGCCCATCCTTGGGCGGCATCCCCAGAAGCTTGCGCAGGCTCACCGTGGTCAGCACGTCGCCGCGATAATGCACCAGGCCTCCCACATAACCCGGCGCCAGCGGCACTGGCTGCGGATTCGCCTTGCCCACGATCTCCAGAATGTGCGTGATCGGAATTCCGTACAATCCCTGCCCTACGCGCACACTGCACATCTCCACCTGCGTCCCAGCCGTCTTTTCACGGCGAGAGAGATCACTCCCTGCAACATTCATTGCCCAACCCCCGTCATCTGACTCCATGCATTCACCGTCTGCTCGTCCAATGGAAGAGGGGCAACGGCGCCCAGGTTCACCACGCTCGTCACCCGCTCCTTTAGCAGTGTCACCCCCGCTGTTTGCTTGCTGGTGCCCGCTTCGAACAAGTCCCCGCCCGACGCTACGTCCAGCACGTGCGAAACCGCGATGCCCACGTGGCGATCGCCTTCGCGGCAGACCACCACGATGATCTTCGCTTCAGGATCGTGCTGCACCGCGGCCAGAACGCCACCCGAATCCTCCACCGGCAACAAATGCCCTTCGAAGTTCAACACCGGCCGATCGCCTATGTACTCGATCCGCGAAACCTTCAACTGCTCAATGCGCAGAACATCGCTCAAAGGTACAGCCGCCCTGCGCTCTGCAGCCTCCACCAGCAGGTAGTCCATGCCGTTGCCCGCCTGCTCGCCGGCCTCATCTTCGCCCGCTTGCAATCCTGTCTCCTCACTGCTCATCGCTACGCCTGCCTTCACGGCGATCGCGCCTGGGTCCAGAATCAAGGCCAGGTCTGCATTGCCGAGAACTGTCGCTCCTGAGTAAAGCCCGATATTCTTCAGCACCGCCGACAGCGGCTTCACAACGATCTCTTCGGGATCCGCCAGCCCATCCACAACCAGCCCAAACCGGCGGCCGTCCGCGTTCAACACCGCGATAAAATTGTCTCGCTCCGTCACCAGCTTCTGCTCCCACTCCGGCATCAGAAGCTGGTCCAGGAACACCAGCGGCAGCAGCTTGCCGCGCAGTCGGTAGAGCGGCGCTCCTTCCATCCACTCAATCGCGTGCGCCGCCTGTTCCGGCGGGATGTGCACCAGCTCCGAAAGCGCTCCCTGCGGCACCGCAAAACTCTGCTGTACGCTGCGCACAATCAGCGCCGGAATAATCGCCAGCGTCAGCGGGATCCGCAGCCGCAGCGTCGTTCCTTTGCCCTGCTTCGAATCGATCTCTACCTTCCCGCCGATCTTCTCCACG
Source organism: uncultured Acidobacteriaceae bacterium (assembly GCA_963783065.1). Classification (GTDB taxonomy): domain Bacteria; phylum Acidobacteriota; class Terriglobia; order Terriglobales; family Acidobacteriaceae; genus Telmatobacter. The sequence continues at coordinate 344,623 of CAWAMG010000004.1, forward strand.
TTGGTCCGGACCACGTCCATCCCGACGCCGCGTCCGCTTACATTCGTCACCGCGGCCGCTGTCGAAAATCCCGGAAGAAAGATCAGTTGCAGAAGCTCCCGTTCCCCGAGCCGGTCTGCTCGATCCTGCGTGATCAGACCGCGCTCAATCGCCTTGTTCCGCACCTTTTCCACCGCGATCCCGGCGCCGTCGTCGGCCACCTCGATGATCACGTGGCTGCCTTCCTGCACAGCCCGAAGCTTCAACAAACCCTCCGGATCTTTTCCGGCGGCATCGCGCACAATCGGGTCCTCGATCCCGTGGTCCAGCGTGTTGCGCACCGCATGCATCAACGGATCTTTGATCGCCTCCAGCAGGCTCTTGTCTAGCTCGGTATCCTGGCCCTCCATCTGCAGCCGCACCTGCTTGCCCAGCGACTGGCTCAGGTCGCGCACGATCCGCGGCATCTTCGAGAAGATGTTTGAAACGGGCTGCATCCGCGCTTTCATAACCGACTCGCGCAAATCCGACGTCACCATGTCCAGGCGCCGCGAAAGCATCGTCAAATTCGGTTGGCCCGCGGTTGCCTGCAGCACCTGGTTGCGCGTCAGCACCAGTTCGCCCACCAGGTTCATCATCCGGTTCAACAGCGTCACATCCACGCGCAGCGTGCTTTCTGCCGCCGAGCTCGTCTGAACGCCCCTCGGCTTACCCGCGTCTGCACACGGCTCCTTCGCCCGCTTCTCTGCCGGCGCTGACCCCTCCAATCCCGGCGCTGGTGCCACTGTGCCCACTCCACCGTCGAATTCTGAGGCTCGATGCTCCGTCGCGGCTGACGGCGGATCCGGTACTGTCGCATGTCCCGACCGCCCATGGTCGCGGCCTTGCGCTGCCATCGCCGGCGCCTGCAACTCCTCCAGCCGGGCAATCAGCGCAGCATCCGTGTCTTCGCCCTCGTTCGCATCCACCTCAATCGAACGCAAAATCGACCGCAGACCATCCTGCAGTTGCAACAACCCCGTGATCACTGGCCCGTCCGCCCCGAGCTTGCCTTCACGCAAAAGTCCCAGCAGGTTTTCGCCCGAGTGAGCCAGCTTTTCCAGCCGTTTGAACCCAAGAAACCCCGTCGTCCCTTTGATCGTGTGCACCGTGCGGAAGATCTCCGCCAGAAGCCCCGTGTCCGACGGGTTCGACTCAAGCTCCGTCAAACACCGCTCCATCCGGTCCAGACCCTCCTGGCTCTCGATCAGGAACTCCCTCGTCAAATCATCCATTGCCATCTCGCCTGCTTCCCCGTCCCGCCAAAAGGACACTCCCGGCTTTCAGCATTCAAGCTGTTTATCGGTAAGAATTCGCTCAACTTGAGGGGCGAAGGACGGGCCGCGAACCTGGATGGACGATCGGGTGCCCCATCCTCGCCGCGTCTTTGTTTTTGCGGCTAGGGTGGGCTGCCGAAAATCCCACCGGTCTCTCGCAACTCAACCCTGGGGACGGTCCAATGCGGCTAGTTTGCCGTAGGCATGTCGATATTATCGATAACGAGGACCTGCACCGGTCCCCTTTGCGATTCGAGTTTCAGCCCCAGTTGCTCTTGAATCGCGGTAAAAATGGACGGCCCGATGTCGGCCGAGGCAGAAATTCCGCTCCCTGCGTTCGAGGGCGAAACCGTTCCGTCGTCGGGTGTCCAGCTCAGAAGAATGTCATATCGGCCCTGGATTCCGGTCTTATCGATTACCACGCGGCCCAGTCTCTTGGACAGCTCCTCGGCAAGAAGCGCAACAGTATTGTCTGCGCCGCGGACATCGATCTTGTTGTTCCACGAGTCAACGGTTGTGCCGTTCGACTTGGACGGCTGCAGCTTCGATCCTCCTTTGGCTTGCACAAGGCTGTAGATGGGCAGTTCGCGCGTCTCCATGTGATAGATCAATTTGAAGCGGTCCGCCAGCAAGGTGCGCACCATCTTTTGTTTCTCCAGTTTGGCCTCGTCGCCGCTGAGCGTGCTCATGCGAGCATCGACTGTGCTATCGGCCTTGGCGTCAACGTCGAACTTGATCGAGCTGAGCCACTCCGGTCCGCCGAAGATGCGCGTCTCAGGGAGCCCGAATGCAAACTGAAGCAGCATCTTCATCGGAACATTGATGGCCCTGAAGCTTTCGTCGCCGGGCGAGGAATAAATATGGGAGCGAGCCGTGTGGTCGGAATTATTTTGTCGAATGGCCGCTACATCGAAGACTGGAGAACCGGCAGGCGCACCTGATCGGGGGTTAGCCGGAATCACCACTGCGCCCGCCTGACTATGGCCCGCTGCAGCAGTCAAGGCCATCCATCCGGCGAGGGCAATAACCCGTATACATGGGAAGCGCAAATGCATTAGCCTCAAACTTCACACCTTGTGCGCAGAGAAACTCCGCAGAGCAATCTGATGATAATGACGACCCAGCCTGACCCGCCGCTCGAAGATCTGATGCAACATGCCCGCGAGGCAGCGCTCCACTCCTACTCGCCCTACTCCGGCTTCCGCGTCGGCGCAGCCCTCCTCCTCGCCACGGGAGAAATCGTCACCGGCACAAATGTCGAGAATGTCAGCTACGGCCTCACCATCTGCGCCGAACGTGCCGCTCTTGTCCGCGCCGTCTCCCAATTCGGCCCGCAGATCCGAATCGCCGCCGTTGCCGTCGCCAACCTGAACGACGCCGCCAGCCCGCCCTGCGGCGCATGCCGCCAGATGCTCTCAGAATTCATCTCCCCCGACTCACCCGTCCTTTTCCCCGCCGCCGACGGCTTGCGCTCCATGCCCTTTTCCGGCCTCCTGCCCCTCGCCTTCGACATGAAGCTGAAATAACACACAGAAAACGAAAGCCCACGTCTGCACGTGGGCGTTTCATCACTTATGAATTCTTATTACGCCGCCCGCGCAGGCTCCCGTCGGGCAATCGTCTTCTTGATCCGCTCACCCGTCTGTTTCTCAGCAAGCCTCAACTCGTAGAGCTTTTGCAGATTGAGCCACATCTCTGCGGAGGTACCAAGCCATTGGCTCAAGCGCAACGCCGTGTCAGCGCTCAGCGCCCGCTGCCCATTCAAAAGCTGATAAATCCTGTTTGCGGGCACATGCAGAATCTCCGCGACCTCTGGCACACTCATGCCCAAAGCCTCAATCTCATCGGCCAGGAATCTGCCTGGATGAATCGGATCGCGCGCCATAGTCATTTCCTCACGAATGATAGTCGCTGATTTCAATGTTGAAAGGCCGGACCTGATCTTCCGGCCACTCGAAGCACACCCGCCATTGCTGATTGATGCGGATGCTGAGCTGTCCTTAACGGTCGCCGCCCAATGCCTCGAAGCGATTGCTGGGTAACCGCATCAGGTCGTTTCGGCTCGTCGCCGCCTCCAGATTATCCAGCCGCCGCTCTGCTTGTTCCTTGAATGCGTGGAACTCTTTTACCCGCTCGCCTGCAGCGAAACGCTCTGTGCGCTTGTCGCGGTACTTGGGCGGAACGCCTTGCTGCCCCAAGTCGGCCATATGCAAATATCGCAAGCCTTGACGCACCACGTCAAGAATTGCCCTCCGTATCTTACGATATTCTCAGCAGAACCAATCGAGGCCCCAATCGTCATGCCAGACTCGTCCGCCTCCCCGCTCCACATGATCGACCTCATCCGCAGGAAGCGCGATGGCCTCGCCCTCGACTCGCGCGAGCTAGCCTTTCTCGCCAACGGCGCAGCCTCCGGCTCCATTCCCTCTGAGCAGCTCGCCGCCTGGCTCATGGCCGCATTCGTTCGTGGCCTTTCCCTCGACGAAGTCCGCTCCCTCACCCTCGCCATGCGCGACTCCGGCGAAAAGTTCTCGCCTGCCCGCCTCGGCAAGGTCGCCGTCGACAAGCACTCCACCGGCGGCGTCGGCGACAAAACCAGCCTCCTCATCGCTCCACTCGCCGCGGCCTGCGGAGTCGCCGTCCCCATGATCTCCGGCCGCGCCCTGGGCCACACCGGCGGCACTCTCGACAAGCTCGAGTCCATCCCCGGCTTCCGCACCGCGCTCACCCTCGCCGAGTTCGAGTCCGTCCTCATCCGTTGCGGCTGCTCCATCATCAGCCAGACCCCCACTCTCGTCCCCGCCGACCGCGTCCTCTACGCCCTCCGCGACCTCACCGGCACAGTCGAAAGCTCCGGCCTCATCTGCGCCAGCATCCTCTCTAAAAAACTCGCCGCCGGCCTCAACGCCCTCGTCCTCGACGTCAAAACCGGTTCCGGCGCATTCCTCCGCGACCCCGCCGACTCCGAATTCCTCGCCGCCCTTATGGTCGCCACCGCCGAAGCCGCCGGAACCCGCACCGTCGCCCTCCTCACCGACATGGGCCAGCCACTTGGCTGCGCCGCCGGCAACTGGATCGAAATCGTCGAATCCGTCCTCCTCCTCCGCGGCCAGCGCCCACCCCAGAGCGAAGACCTCCGCGAGCTTTCCCTCATCCTCGCCGGCTGGATGATTCACCTCGGAGGCAAGGCCGAATCCCCTCACTCCGGCCGCCAGCTGGCCGAAGCCGCTCTCGAAGACGGCACCGCCCTCGCGCTCTTCTTCAAGATGATCGACGCGCAAGGTGGCGACGTCTCAGTCTTTGACCGATCCCGCCAGCTTCCACACCCCCGGCGCAACCACCGTCCTCCCCGCATGGGACACCGGCTTCATCTCCGCAATGGACACTACCCAGATCGGCTGGGCCGTCCAGCGCACCGGGGCAGGCCGTGAAAAAGCGGGTGAGCCCGTCGATCCCCACGCCGGAATCCTCTTCCACGCCCGCCGAGGCGCACACGTCGAAAAAGGCCAGCCAATTGCCACCCTCTACGCCACCAGCGAAGAGATGCTCGCCGAGCCGCTCGCTCTGCTCGACGAGCGCAATCACCTTGTCCAAAACTCCCCCGCACGGAGTGCCCCTGGTCGGCCGAATCTTCACCCGCGAAAATGCTGAAGCCCATCTCCGCAATGCTGTAAGGTAATCGAAGAACAGCGATCAGCCCTCAGCTTTCAGTTCCCAAGCATCCCGTTCCCGTCAAGAACGAATTGCCGGGAGAAGCCTAAGCCCATCGAGCCGCGCGAAAACGCTGACGGCTGAAAGCTGAGAGCTGATGGCTGAGAGCTGATGGCTGAGAGCTGATGGCTGAGAGCTGATGGCTGAATGCTTCCTCCAGGAGGTCACCTTGGATCGATTCACCGGAGTGCTCGGAATTCTTGCCGTCCTTGGCGCGGCCTGGCTCGGCTCCACAAATCGCCGCCACATCCGCTGGCGTACCGTCGCCTGGGGCCTGAGCCTCCAGTTCATCTTCGCCTTCCTCGTGCTGCGCTTCGACTACGGCCAGCGCTTCATGACCTGGGCCGGCAGCGTCGTCAACGCCATGCTCGCCTGCACCGCCGCCGGAACCAAAGTCCTCTTCGGCGCTCTTGGCACGCCCAACACCTCGCTCGGCTCCATCTTTGCCTTCCAGGTGCTGCCCACCATCATCTTCATCAGCGCCTTCTTCGCCGTCCTCTATCACATCGGCGTAATGCAGATCGTCATCCGCGGCCTCGCCTGGGTCATGCTCAAGACCATGCGCATCTCCGGCGCTGAATCCATGAACGTCGCCGCCTCCATCTTCATGGGCCAGACCGAGGCCCCGCTCACCATCCGCCCCTTCCTCAAGGGCGCAACTCGCTCCGAGCTCATGACCATCATGACCAGCGGCATGGCCCACGTCTCCGGCGGCATCATGGCCATGTATATCTCGCAGGGCATCGAAGCGCGCCACCTGCTCTCCGCCGTCATCATGACCTCGCCCGGAACCATCCTCATATCCAAGATGCTCGTCCCCGAGACCGAAGTCCCCGCCACCGAGGGCCGCGTCGTCATCCCCAAAGACGAGATGCACAGCGAAGAAAACCTCATCGGCGCCATCGCCCGCGGCACCATCGACGGCGGCAAGCTGGCCATGAACGTGGCCATCATGCTCATCAGCTTCCTCGCCCTCGTCGCCCTGCTCGACTCGCTCCTCACCTGGGTCCACGGCGGCATACCGTTCGTCCCCGGCTCCCTTGGCCAGATTCTCGGCTATGGCTTCTGGCCAGTGGCTTGGGTCATCGGCGTTCCCTCGCACGACTGCCTCGCCATCGGCAACCTGCTCGGCACACGCATGGCTCTCAACGAGGTCATCGCCTACATTGCCCTCGGCGCGCAAAAGGCCACGCTCTCGCCGCGCTCCTTCACCATCGCGACGTTTGCATTGTGCGGCTTCGCCAACCTCGGCTCCATCGGCATGCAGATCGGCGGCATCGGCGCACTCGTCCCTGAACGCCGTAACGACCTCGCGAAGCTTGGCGTCCGCGCCATGCTCGCCGGCACCATGGCCAACCTGATTTCGGCTTCGATTGCCGGAATGTTCTTGGGCTAACATTGAGCCGGAGGACATCCCAATGGGCGATTCCCCACTCGACCGGATGTTGGCCGAACTTTCCGACGGCCGCACCGAGCTTGTCTTCGATCTTCTCTCTGCCGGCCTGCCCGCGAACCACAAGGACGAGCACGGCGTCTCACCGATCCAGCACTGCGCTTACTACGGCGACGTAAGCGCCATCCGCTTCCTGCTCGCGCATGGCGAATCCCTGGGCTCACTCGGAGCTAACTTCGGCCTCAACGGTGCTTCCTTTCACGGTCAATGGCGTCTCTGCAAGTTCCTCCTCGAGCAGGGCGCGGACGTCAATTTCCCCGACCCGGACACAGCTGAAACCCCACTTCACTCATCTCTTTGCAAGATCGACCGAATGGTCTACGACCGCGTTCTTTGCGTCCTTCTCGCGCATGGGGCAAACCCTAACGTCGCCACCATACCTGGGGTGGAAACCGGCGCCTTCATGCGTGATTGCAGAACCAAGGGCGAAACGCCGCTCCACCGCGCTGCCGCCTTCGGTGAAGTCGAAACCATCCGCTTTCTAAAGGAAGCTGGCGCCATCCTTGACGCAAAGGACGCGAATGGAGATACTCCGCTCTCATGGGCAAGCTGGTATGGGCGTCCCACTCCTGTCCTAAGAGAACTGCTCTACGGAAACTTCCGCATCCATCCGCAAAACCAGCCCATGCGCGCCAACCTGCTCGGCAAGCCGCACGTCTAGCCGCCGCTAGCCTCTCGACCTGCTGCTCTCACCCGCTTTACCCGATAAAACACCGTCAGCCCCGTCACGCTCCCGCACGTCAGCAAACTCGCCGCCATCCCCAATATCAGCGACCAGTCCCGCTGATACACCCCATGCACAATCCCAATCGCCTGCAGCACGCTGAACCCGCCAAACGTAATCAGCGAAATCCCCTCATCGCTCTTCTTCCGCCACACCGCCAGCACCTGCGGCACAAACAGCAGCGCATTGCACCCCAGCCCCAGCCCAAAAATCACCGCCACAATTTCCTTCATCCCGCACGCCTTCCATCGCCGAACCGAACCGCATTCCTCGCCTTCGCCTTGGCCGCTTCTTCCTCGCGCGTTCGCGCCGCAGCCGTCGTCTCAAGCGACTGCAACAACCTCGCCGACGCCGCACCAACCTCCTCCACCGCTCGCAGAAACGCCGCCTCATTCGCCTTCGACGGCTTCACAAACCCGCTCACCTTCCTGACATATTGCAACGCCGCCGCGCGAATCTCCTCCTCAGTCACCGGCGGATCGAAGTTGAACAGCACCTTTATGTTTCTGCACATCGCCTGGCCTCCTGACGCTATTTCCTCGCATACCAATTTGCTAGTTCCACTTTAGTGCCTCATTCTTCGAGCTGTTCTCCCGTGTAGCCGGTTCTGCGGGGTCAGACTTAGGTGATCGCGAGGCGGTGAGGCTTAAAATCGAGAATTGGTGCAGAAATCACTCTTGGTGTAGAATTCAAGAATGAGGACAAACATTACCATTGATGACGATATCCACCAACTGGCCTCAGTTTATGCTCAGGCCAAGGGCATCACGCTCGGCGCCGCGATTGGCGAGTTAATTCGAAAGGCCGAGGCAACTCCTCCGCCCGCGCCCGATGTCCGTCGGTCTCCCAATGGCCTGCCCTGTTTCCCTCCCGCCGGCAAAGTACTCACGCTGCAAATGGTGAAAGAGGCAGAGAGTGAAATCGGCTGAGTCGCACTACCTCCTTGACCTCAATGCACTCATCGCCCTTGCAGATCCCGACCACCTGCACTACCAGGCCATGCAGGACTGGTTTGATTCTTCGGGTAATCAAGACTGGGGAGTCTGTCCGCTCACTGAAGCCGGCTTCATTCGCGTCACCACCAACCCGGCCTATCGAGGCCCCAATCGCACCGTAGCTCAGGCTGCGGCCATTCTCGCTGAATTCGCCCGACACCCTGGCTACCGATATTGGCCCATCGCGCACAGTTGGTCTGTCGTCACCCAGCCGTTTTCCAAACGCATCTTCGGACACCAGCAAATCACCGACGCTTATCTCCTCGGACTTGCCGTGAAGGAGGGCGGCATTCTTCTCACCTTCGACAAAGGCATCCGCTATATGGCCGGCACTGATTACAGCCCAAATCTTCTCGTACTCGAGCCGTAGCCATTTGCAAGCTCGTTCAGATTCAACTCATCGCCCGCCCTGGCCGCCCTTGTCCCTGTAGAATCTCCCAAAAGCCTCAGCAGAGGCCCAACCGCATGACCTACTTCGACCAGGTTTCTGAAGCCGCCGCCTTCCTCCAATCGCGCATCGGCTCGCTCACGCCCAGAATCGGCATAGTCCTCGGCTCAGGACTCGGAGCAGTCGCCGGCACCATCGCCTATCCCGTCTTAACCGAATACGCCCAGATCCCCCACTTCCCCCAATCCACCGTCGTCGGCCACTCCGGCCGCATCGTCGCCGGCCACATCGCCGACATTCCCGTTGTCGTCATGCAGGGCCGCGTCCATTTCTACGAGGGCTACTCGCCCGCCCAGATCACTTTTCCCATGCGCGTCCTCGGCGCGCTCGGCCTCCGCGCCGTCATCCTCACCAACGCCGCTGGAGGAATTCAGCAGGGCTACCACATCGGCCAGCTCGTCGCGCTCGCCGATCACATCAACTTCATGGGCTTCAATCCCCTCAACGGGCCCAATGAACCGCGCTTCGGCTTCCATCCCGGCGCAGGCCTGCGCTTCTTCGACATGACGGAAGCCTACTCCGCCCGTCTCCGCGCCCTTGCCCGGCAGGCCGCCAACGAAGAGGGATTTCAGCTTGAAGAAGGCGTCTACCTCGCAGTCCCCGGCCCCAGCTTCGAAACCCCCGCCGAGATCCGCGCCTTCCGCACCCTCGGCGCAACGCTGGTCGGCATGTCCACCGTGCCCGAAACTATCGTTGCCCGCCACATGGGCCTCGAGGTCCTCGGCATCTCTTGCGTCACCAACCTTGCTTCCGGCTTAGGCGCGACCCCGCTCAGCCACGAAGAAGTCTTCGAAGCAGGCCGCCAGGTAGAGCACCGCCTCGCCAATCTCTTCAAGCGCCTCATTCCCCGCATCGCCGCCGCACTAGAGCCCGAAAAGCCGTCGGACCAGCAACCGTGAGCCGGCCCGACCAGTACGACCCTCCTCCAAAACCCCGCCGCACGCAGTGCCTCGCCGTCGCAGGCTGTTCCGGCTCCGGCAAAACCACCCTCGCCGCAGAACTCGCGCACACTTTGGGCGGCGTCCATTTCCAATTCGACCACTATTACCGCGATCTCGCCCACATGCCTTTCGCCCAGCGCGTGCAACAGAACTTCGACGACCCCGCCCTCATCGAGAGCCCGCTCCTCATCGCCCACGTTGCCGCGCTGGCTAGGGGCCAAGCCATCGACCGCCCCACCTACGACTTCTCCACCTACACGCGCGTCCCCAATGTGACCGAGCTCATCCAACCCGCGCCCTTTCTCCTCGTCGAGGGCCTCTTCGCGCTCCACTATTCCGATCTCCTCCCGCTTTATAATCTGCGCATCTACGTCGAAACCCCCGACGACATCTGCTTCGAGCGCCGCCTTCGACGCGACATCGAAGAACGGGGCCGCACGCCCGAGTCCATTCGCCAGCAATACGAGGCCACTGTCCGCCCCTCCAGCATCGCCTTCGTCCGCCCTTCCGCCGTCCATGCCGACCTCATCATCGACGGCACCGGCGATCTCGACTGGAAGGTTGAACGCGTCCTCTCTGAAATGCGCACTCGGGGCCTTCTCAACCCAACCCACCACTGATCCCCGCCGCCCTTCAATCCCCCGTTTCGAATTGAGACAATCAAATCTCTGCTGCCTCTTTTGGTTCTCTTACTAAAGTTTCACCCCAAATCCACTTTTTCGCATCCAATCTATCGATAAGGTGAGCATGATGTCTCGCGTTTCATTGGCGTCTCTAAAGTGCAAATCCGCCCTCTGGTTAAGCCAGGGCGTCTCGCCTCGCCGTCTCGCCCTCACCCTGGCGCTCGGTCTCGCCATCGGATGCAATCCGGTCGTTGGAATTTCCACGCTCGTCTGCGCTGCGCTCGCCTTTTCGCTCCGTCTCAATCTGCCCGCAATTCAGGCGGCCAACTACGCGGTCATGCCGCTTCAGCTTTTGCTGATTGTCCCCTTTGTCCGCTTCGGAGGTTGGCTCTTCACCTCTGGCCAGGTTCAGGCCGTGCGTACCACCGCCTTGGCCCACATCTCGCCGCTCGCCCTCGTCCAGCATTTCGGCTGGCTCGCCGCTCAGGCCCTTTTCGCCTGGCTCATTCTCGCCGTCCCCGTGGTCATTCTGCTCACAGCCGCGTTCACGCCGCTCCTGCGCCGCGTCCCCGCTCTCGCGGCTGCCGAATTGAGAAACTAATCCAAGCCAGTCTTCGAACTAACTGTCGTTTCTTAACAGCCCTTACCCCGCCTTCGACAACGAATTCCCACTCGCGTTGGAACGAGCCCGCGCCCTTAGTGCAGCAACCATCTCCCGCCGCAGAATCGCGTTGATGCGCGACTGGTAGCCTTTGCCCTGCGACTTCAGCCACTCCAAAACATCTGCATCCACCCGCGCCGTAATCTGCCGCTTCACTGGACGATAAAAATGCCCGCGCTCAGCATTCTTCCACTGCTCTTCCGTTACTTCCGGAATATCGCTCAAGTCGATTTCGCTATCGGGACGAATTGCCAGTTCTCGCAGCCTCTTCCGATCCGCTTCCGTCATCGGGGGAAGCGTCTCCCACGTGTAGCTAACTATTTTCGATTTCATAACTCTCTCGCTCCCTCCGTGTTGCTTGACGCGCCGAAATCACGCGAATGACTTCAACTACATCCCCATTTTGGTCTTCTTCCCAATGGGTGTGCGCCACAATTAAAATCAGCGCGTCTTCGACCTCGCCGAAGGTCTGCGAACGCTGTTCTCCGTCTACGATTCGATCCTTGACCGAAACGAAGAGTGGATCCTGAAAGACACGGCTGGCCATCTCGAACCTGATCTTGTGCTTGCGTTGATTGGCGAGATTCTTCGCCTCGTCCCACTCGAACCGAATCCAGCTCACTACAATAGTGTAGTTATATTTATGTCATTATGGAAAATGTCAGCCTTCGAGCCACAGCCTGCGCCCGCTCACTTCCCCGCATACGGATCCGGCACCGGCTGCGCGCTGTCCACCCACGCCGTCAGAATCATGTCTCGCAGCATGCTCGCGCCCGCTGCCAGCCTCTCCGCGGTAAACGCTCGCGACTCAGCGCTCCCCGCTCCCACAAACCCGCCCGCCTTCTCCAGCTGATACACCTTCTCAACAAACGTGTTCGTGTGCCGGATGTATTTCACATAGTTGTCGAACATGTCGCCCTCAATTACCTTCGGCTCCGTCATCTTCGGCCTCACGTCGGACTCATGCTCGTTGGCCGCAACAAACGGCCCCTCAAATTGCCAATGAATCTCGTGGCCGGTCGTATAGCCGTTAGGGTTCGGCCCGGTCCAGCCGTTGTATTGAATCGTCGTGTGCAGCGGCTGCGACGCATCGCCCACATAGTGTCCCAGCCACCCCGCATAGAACAGCGCCACGGCTTCCACCTCCCGTGTGCTCTTGCCCGCTGCCGTTAGCGTCCTATACTCCCGCAACGCCGCTTTCAAACGCTCCCACACTTCGGTCGCCTCCCAGGGCTGCAAGCCGATCTTCTCTGGCCGCTCTCCGGCGGCAAAAACCTTTGCCTCAAAATCCAGCCGATTTCTCGGCAGCGGACCCAGCGCGTCGGCCGGCTCCAGGTCGATGAAGTGTTCCGGCGCCTGTGCCGCGCTCAGCTCCGGCTCTGCCCGCGAGCGCCAGCGATCCGGCTCCGGTCCCAGGTACTCGATCTCCGCCACTGCGGAATCCGACCTCAGGAACCCCGGAACGCTCTCCGGCAGCGTCGTCGCCGCCAGACGGTTGATCATCCGGTGCCCTTCATTGCCCCATGCAACAGCCGCCTTCGGTTGCAAGCCAAACAAAACTACGAGCGCCGCGGCTGCGGCCCATCCCATCCCACGCGACTGAAACTCCATGCGAATCATGCCGAAAGTATAACCGCGCCCCGTTACTGGCTCGCTTCATCCGGCACGGCGACCTTCAATTTGCATGCAGTGCATTGAAACGAAGGCATATACTACGGGAATTCCGCGCCGGACCCCGATGTTTGAGGTGTGAGCTCTTGCGAGTCCGTCCCGGATGATCGCAGGCCGCGTCAACGCTACCCGAATTAGACTCTGTCACGCGGTTTGAAAACGGTTTCTGGGGCAGTCAGTATTGTGTGCACTTCCGCTCTGGGGGAATGATGCAGGACGACGTCAATGCACCGGTCGGAAACGAACCCGATGAGGCAGCGCCGGAAACCAAGGCTGGAGTCCTGTTTAATTGGCAGACTGGGGTCGGCTTCGTCCTCTCGGCCATAGTCGGAACCATCCTTGCCCGGCTCGCAGACCGCCCCATCATCGACGGCATTCTCGTTCTCACATCTTGCGCCGCCGTCTGCATACTATCCCTTCGGCTGGTGCCCCCTGCTGCCAATGCCCTCAGGCTCGATCTGCTCATCAATCAGCCCCTGCGCGAGCTTCTCGATTCCGCCGGCCCCGCTGTCGTTACCATCAGCATCGACGGCCGCCTCACCTTCATCAACCCTGCCGGTGAGCGGATGCTCGGCTATCACGCCGTAGAGCTGATCAACGAGTGGTCCAATGTCGAGATCCTTGCCCCAGGCGAAGCAGCGCGACTCCTGGCGGAACTGGCCCGCATCTGCGGCAGCGACGCGCCCTCACCCGAATCACCCGCCGAACGGATGACCGGATTCATGCAACTGCTCCGCTCCCTGCCTCCGAGCCGCGTTCCCGGCCTCGACGCCCAGCTCCGCCGCAGGGACGGAACCCAGCTGCCCGTCACCCTCCATTTCTCCGCGCTGCGAAACTCCCGCGGCGTCGTTACCGGCATCGTCACCATCGCCATCGAACAGGGCGTAACCCAGCGCCACGACCAGGATCAGCGCGAATCGCAGGAGCGTTATCGCGACCTCTTCGAGAGCTCCAGCGAGATGATTGCCACCCTCAGCCCTGCGGGCCGCTTCCTCTATGCCAATCCCGCCTGGCAAAGCTGCTTCAATAAGGAACCCACAGCGCTGCTCGAGCTCAACTCCTTTGAGGAGCTCTTTCAGCCTTCCATGCGCGCCGAAGTGGCTGCCCTCTTCCACCGCGCCCTCGATGGCGAGGCGGTCGACCACACTCCCCTTCGTCATCACACTCCCGACGGCCGCGTTCTCGACTTTGAGCTCAGCCTCAGCCAGCGTCAGAAGGCCGGCAACCCTCTTGCCATCCGCTGCCTCTTGCGCGATATCACACAACAAAAGCAGCGCGAGCATCGCCTCGCTCTGCAGCTTGTCGTAAGCCAGATCGTCGGCGAAAACACCTCCTCTGAAGCCGCGGCCATGCGCATCCTCGAAGCAGTCTGCGTCTCCCAGGGCTGGGACATGGCCGTCAAATGGGTCGTCAACGCCGACGAAAAGCGTCTCGAGTTCAGCTCTGCTTGGGGCGCCCCCGGACGCAACACCGAAACCTTCATCCAGGAGAGCATGGGCCTCACCCTCTCGCGCGGTGCCGATCTGCCCGGGCGCGCCTGGCAGGAAGGCCGCTCGGCCTGGATCGCCGACCTCGCCTCCATGCCTGGGAGTCCTCGCATCGAATCCGCCACCAACCACGAGATGATCTCAGGATGGGCGGTCCCGGTGCGCGTCGGCAGCAAGGTCCTCGCCGTCCTTGAGTTCTACTGCCGCTTCCATCTCCAGGAAGACCGCGAAGCACTCGCCGCTGTCGAAACCGTCGCCGCTTCGGTCGGGCAGATGATCGCCCGCTCTCAGGAGCAGGGACGAGCAGAAGAGCTCTCCCGTCGTCAGGAGATCCTTCTCAACTCCGTCGCCGACGGAATCTGCGGCGTCGATCGCCGCGGCCGCGTCAGCTTCGCCAACCCCGCCGCCGCCCACCTGCTCGGAACCGACGCGGCAAGCATCGTTGGCAAGCCGGTCCACGAACTCCTGCATGGGTTTATACCGCCCAATCGCCCTTGCGGCGAGGATTGCACGCTCCTCCGTGCCGCCGGCCGCCAGAAGCCTCACTCCGGCGAAGACACCATCTTCCGCGCCGATGGAAACTCCTTCCCCGCCGAGTATTTCCTCACTCCCATCTCGCATCAAGGACGTTTCTCCGGCTCCGTGCTCAGCTTCCGCGACATCAGCCAGCGCTACGCCCTCGACCGCCTCAAGGACGAGTTCATCTCCACGGTCAGCCACGAACTCCGCACTCCGCTCACCTCCATTCGCGGCGCGCTCGGACTGCTTTCTTCCGGCATCCTCGGCCAGGTCAATGACAAGTCCGCCAACCTCCTCCGCATCGCCCTCACCAACTCCGACCGCCTCGTCCGCCTCATCAACGACATCCTCGACCTGGAGCGCATTCAAAGCGGCAAAGAGCCGCTCGCCTTCCGTCCCGTCCAACTTGCTCAAATTGTCCGCCAGGCCATCGACGGCATGCAGCCTGTTGCCGAGTCCGCCGGCGTCCAGCTCATCCATGACCCGACCCAGGTGGAGATCTCCGCCGATCCTGACCGTCTCCTGCAGGTTGTCACCAATCTCCTCTCCAACGCGGTCAAGTTCTCTCCTCCCGACTCCACAATTTCCGTCATGTTGCGCCCGGGCGCCAGCGGCGTCACCCTCTCCGTCATCGACCAGGGCCGCGGCGTTCCCGCAGACAAGCTCGAAGCCATCTTCGGCCGTTTCCAGCAGGTAGACGCCTCCGACTCCCGCCAAAAAGGCGGCAGCGGTCTCGGCCTCGCCATCTGCCGAACCATTGTCCTCCAGCACTCCGGCCGCATCTGGGCTGAGCGCAACCCCGTCCGAGGCGCCACCTTCCGCGTCTTCCTGCCCTACCAGCCAACCGCTCCCGATCCCGCCGAAGTTGCGCCGGAAGCCGAAGTCGCCCGCACCACCATCCTCGTCGCCGACTCCAATCCGCTCTCCCGCCTTCAGACCTCCTCCATCCTTGGCCGCCAGGGCTACCGGCTGATTGAAGCTGCCACCATCGAAGACGCGGTATTAGTCGATCAGAAGAACCTCCAGGCTATCCTCCTCCAAACATCCCTCGACGGCTTCAATGGTTTCGAAGCCTTGCCCCAGCTCCATCGCCTCGACCGCGAATCGAGCCCGCTCATCGTGCTCACCAGCATTGAAGACCGGCCCGATATCGAGCTCACTGCGAACGGCATCGCCGCAGCCCTCCCCGCCTCGCTCCGCCCGAGCACGCCCGCCTCTGTCCCACACACCCGGCCCGCGGCGCCCGCCAATCTCCGCTTCAGGGATGACCAGTTCCTTGCCGATCTCTCCCATCTGCTGTGCGAGCCCGGCGAAAAAGCCACCTTTCTCCTCGTAGAGCCGGACGCCGACCTGGGTTCATCGCTCGCTCGAGTTTTTGCCGGCGAGACCATCGAGGTTCATATCGCTCACTCGTTCCAGGGCGCAATGGATCGTTTCTTCACATTTCAGCCCGACATCCTCATGCTCAATATCGGCCTCACCAATGGCGATTCCTTCAACCTCGTCGACTGGCTCCGCCTGCACAACCGTCTCGATCGTCTTCCCATTCTTGCCTATTCCAGCCGCGATCTCTCAGTAGCCGACTTCCGCGTCCCTGTCACCCCCAATCAACTCCTCGTCCGTGGTCGCATCCAGGCCAACCAGCTTGAAGCGCTGGTCCTCACCATGCTTCGAACCTCTCTCCCGACTGAAGATCCCGTTCCTCCTGAGTCCACAGTCCAAAAACCCTGATCCCGTTTTCGATCCTCGATCCCATCAACCCTGGAAGGTTATTCAATGGTCCGCAAGATTCTGATCATCGACGATGAAGAAGACATTCGCGAGGTCGCTGCCCTCAGTCTCGAAACTGTAGCCGGCTGGACCGTCGTCACCGCCAACTCCGGCTCGCAGGGACTCGCCCGCGCCGTCGAGCATCAACCCGACGCCATCCTCCTCGATGTCATGATGCCCGGAATGGACGGCCCCTCCACCTTCCGCGAACTCCGCAAGAATCCCCTCACCGCTTCCATCCCCGTCTTGCTCCTCACCGCCAAAGTCCAGGCCTCCGACCAGCGCCGCTTCGCCGATCTGGGCGTGCAGGCAATCCTCTTCAAACCCTTCGACCCGCTCACGCTTGCGCAACAGATTTCGAATGTCCTCGGCTGGAAATGATTCTGCGGCCGCTAGTTTTTGAATTCCCTCTGTGCCCCGTCCATTCGCCTTCTTCTGGGCGAATGGGCAGGAAACCAAGAGGTCAGAACTACAAACGCCTCTTCGAATTCCCGGCATCGCCCGACAATCCTTCGATCCTCACAATCTCGGTCCAACCCTCATGGCCACGCCCCAGCAACCCGAACTCAATCGCGAGCTCGATCGCATGTGGCTCAAGTTCCGCCCCCAAATGGAAGAGCGTCTGATTACGCTTGAAGGAGCCGTCAACGCCGTCGCCGCAAACGCGCTTTCCTCCGCGGAATGTGGCGCTGCCGCTGCCGCGGCCCACAAATTGGCCGGCGTCCTGGGAACCTTCGGCCTCGCCCGCGGCACCGACCTCGCCCGCCAGTTGGAACGTCTCTTCTCCGCCGCTCTCGCCCCCACCTCCGCCCAGCACCTCAAATCCCTCACCGCCGAACTCCGCGCCCTCATCGCCAATCACAGTCCGCGGCTGTAGCTCGCTGGCAAATCGGCCCATTCGCTGTATCGAAACCGATTATCTTGGAGCCCTGAGGCTTTTATTCCAGATTGGACCCGCCCACAATCCGGATTAGACGCCCTTACAATCCGGATTAGACGCCCCCACAATCCGGATCAGGCGCCTTTACAATCCGGATTAGACGCCTTTATAATCCGGATTAGACGCCCTTACACTCCGGATCAGACGCGCCCATAATCCGGATTGGACGAAAGGCCCCTGCGACATGACCAACCCCGCGAACTCGCTGTATCCGCGATTTGTAACAGCAGCCGTGTCGACCGCCCTTAAGGACACTCCGGTGGTCATGGTCACCGGACCCCGGCAATGCGGAAAGACCACTCTCATCCGCGATCTGGTCACGGGGAACCGCGAGTTCCTTACCCTCGATGACGACACCGTCCTGGCATCGGCGCGAAGCGATCCCGCCGGACTCATCCGCGGTCTCGACAAATCGGCGCTTGACGAAGTCCAGCGAGCGCCCGAACTTCTCCGCGCCATCAAGAGGTCCGTTGATCACGACAGGCGCCCGGGCAGATTCCTCCTAACCGGGTCGGCCAATCTCCTCGCTATTCCCACCGTCTCCGAGAGCCTGGCTGGACGCATGGAAATTGTGAATCTGCTCCCTCTCTCTCAGGCTGAAATTCGCGGGCACAAACCCGCGTTTCTAAAGGAAGCATTTAAGGGAAAGGTGACCAAACCACCAGACCCCGTTCTGGGCACGAGCCTCGTCGATGCCGTCCTGGTTGGCGGTTATCCTGAGATGCTGCGCCGCGATCGCCCGGAAAGACGTCAGGCATGGGCTCGCGACTACATCCGCGCAATTGTTGAGCGGGATGTGCGCGACATTGCCGAGATCGAGAAACTCGATCAAGTGCCCCGCCTGCTCCGCGTGCTCGCTCAGTACTCCGGGCAGCTTGCCAACTTCACCCAGTTGGGCGGCCAGATTGGGCTGGATGACAAGACGACCCGCAAGTACGTCGCGATCCTCGAACAGTTGTTCCTCGTTCGCCGGATTGAACCCTGGTTCCGCAATCGGCTGAAACGTCTGGTGAAGACACCGAAGCTCCACTTCCTCGACTCCGGCCTGCTCGCCGCGCTATTGGGGATCACCGCCCCGCGTATCGCAACCGACCGCGCCAGCTTCGGCAGCTTGTTGGAGACGTTCGTATTTTCGGAAATGTTGAAACATGCCTCCTGGTTCGAGCCCCGTTGCAGCTTCTATCACTATCGCGACAAAGATCAGGACGAAGTGGATATCGTCGTAGAGCAAAGCTCCGGAGCTTTGGTTGGAATCGAGGTCAAGGCAAGCGCCACCGTGAACACCAGTGACTTCAAGGGCCTTCGGAAGCTGGCCGATGCGTGCGGCAACGACTTCAAATTGGGACTCGTCCTCTACGACGGGGAAAGGCCCGTCCCCTTCGGCGAGCGCCTCTTTGCCGCTCCCCTGTCTTGCTTGTGGCATTAGCTTCGATGCGAAACAACCGCCGCCATCGAGATCGCCCAGGCTGTCTCACCAAGCCGCGGCGCCAAGTACACTTTTCTTGATGCCTCCCGACCCATTCGCGCCGCAGCTCGACCTCACATTCGACGAACCGCGTCAAACGCGCCGCATCTGGCCCGTCCGCGAGCTCGTCTCCCAGGTCCGCGAGTTCGTCGAAGAGCAGTACGGCGACATTTGGGTCGAAGGCGAAATCTCCAACTACCGCCCCGCCCCCTCCGGCCATCTCTACTTCACGCTCAAGGACGCCGACGCGCAATTGCCCATCGTTCTCTTTCGCCGCCAGGCCATGCTCCTCCGCTTTCGCCCCGAGGATGGCCTCCACGTCCTCGTCCGCGGCCGCGTCAGCGTCTACGAGCAGCGCGGCCAGCTCCAACTCGTCGCAGAAACTATGCAGCCCGTCGGAGCAGGCTCGCTCCAGCTCGCATTCGAACAGCTGAAGGAGCGCCTCAAGGCCGAAGGCCTCTTCGACACAGCCCGCAAGCGCCCACTCCCTGCATTTCCCCGCACCGTCGGCATCATCACCTCTCCAACCGGAGCGGTCATTCGCGACTTCCTCAACATCGTCGCCCGCCGCCACTCCGGCCTCAGCGTTCTGCTCGTCCCCGTCCCCGTCCAGGGCGATCAGGCCCCCGCCGAAATCGAAGCCGCCATCGGTCTTCTCAACATCGCCACCCTTCACGGCACACCGCTCGTCGACCTCATCGTCCTCGCCCGCGGCGGCGGATCGCTTGAAGATCTGGCCGCATTCAACAGCGAACGGGTCGCCCGCGCGATTGCCTCAAGCGCACTCCCCATCGTCTCCGCCGTCGGCCACGAAACCGACTTCACCATCGCCGACTTCGCCGCCGACCTACGTGCCCCCACGCCTTCTGCCGCCGCCGAGCTCATCACCGAGGCCCAGCACAAGATCGCCGAGCACCTCGCCCAGCAATCTCACCGGCTTGACCGCGCCGCCCGCTTCCAGCTCCTGCAGGCTCGCCAGCGTCTCACGCGGTCCGCCGCGGCCGACCGCGCAGAAACCCGTGTCTCCGCCCTCCTTCATCGCTCCGCCCAGCGCGTCGACGACCTGTCCCAGCGCCTCGACTCTGCGCTTGACCACACTCTCCGCTTCCGTCAGTCTCGCGTCGCCGAGTTGTCCGCCTCCGTCCTCCGCCACGATCCGCGCCAGGCCCTTGCCCAGGCCCGCGAGCGCCTCCTGGCCTGCCGCACTCACCTCGACCGTTCCGCCGAGCGCCTCATCCACACCTCAGCCGTGGCCCTCAGCTCTCTCGAAGCGCGCCTTCATTCGCTCTCCCCCCTTTCCGTCCTCGACCGCGGCTACGCCCTTGTCCTCAACTCCGCCGGCGCTCTCGTTCGCTCGTCCGCACAACTCGCCCCCGGTAATCTGCTCACCACCCGCCTCGCCGACGGCTCCTTCACTAGCCGCGTCGAATCTGTTGCCGAACCTCTTGCATCCCCGCCGACCTCTCGGAAGAGGAAATAGCGAACCCTTCCAGGTGAATAGGTGCCCCATCCTCGCCGCGTATTTGTGTTTGCGGCTAGGGTGGGATTGGGGCGGGTGCCGCATGTCCGGGGCCCCCACAGACAGGTCTTCGTCTGTGGGGTGGATGTCTCGCTTCTGAGACATGGGATCGGCGCCCTTTATCACTCCCCGCACCGCCAATGCCTGCTGGTTTATCCTTATCTTTGGGCCCGCGCCGCATTTCTGCTCGCATCCCATCCGGCTTCATCTCCTTCCCCCAGAGGACGCTATGACCTCGCCCCGCACGCGCACGCTCTTCGGCACCGACGGCATCCGGGCCGTCGCCGGCGAATATCCTCTCGACCCCATCACGGTCTACGCCGTCGGCCTCGCCCTCGGCCACTCGCTCCAAGCCGATCCAGCCCGGCCAGCCGCCCAGCCCGCCGTCCTGCTTGGCCGCGACACCCGCGAGTCCAGCCCCTGGATCGCCGCCACCCTCGCTGCCGGCCTTCGCGCAACCGGTGCCACCGTCCAATCCGCCGGAATCATCCCCACGCCCGCCGTCGCCTTCCTTGCCCGCACCCACGGCTTTCAGGCCGGCGTCGTCATCTCCGCCTCCCACAATCCCTGGCGCGACAACGGCATCAAGCTCTTCGGCGCGGACGGCTTCAAGCTCGCCGACGCGGTCGAACTTGCCATGGAAGACGAGATCCTCCACCACGCCGCCCAAATCCAGACCCCCGATCCCGCCTCGCTTCCCTCCGTCGACGACAACCCCGTTCTCCAGGCCGACTACATCCAATTCCTGCTCAACTGCGTCCCTGGCCTCTCCCTCGCCGGCCTCCGCATCGTCGCCGACTGCGCCAACGGAGCCGCGTCCACCATCGCCCCCGAGCTCTTCCGCAGCCTTGGCGGCGACGTCGCCCTGCTCCACATCGCGCCCGACGGCCGCAACATCAACGACGGTTCCGGTGCTCTCCACCCCGAGCATGTCGCCGCCGAAACGCAGAAGCGCGGCGCGCATCTCGGCCTCACATTCGACGGCGATGCCGACCGCTGTATGCTCTCCGGCGCGCACAACAACGTCATCAACGGCGACGCCATTCTGCTCATGACCGCGCGCGACCTCAAGTCTCGCGGCCTGCTCACCGGCGATCTCGTCGTCGCTACCACCATGTCCAATATGGGCCTCGAAGCCGCTCTCAAGCGCTCCGGCATTCACATGCTTCGCGCACCGGTGGGCGACCGCTACGTCCTCGAGCAGATGCAGGCCAACAACGCCGCCCTCGGCGGTGAGCAGTCGGGCCACATCCTCTTCCCCCACCTCGCCACCACAGGCGATGGGCTACTCACCGCGCTGGTCGTGCTCGATCTGGTCGCCCGCTCCGGTCGCACCATCGAAGAGCTCACCGCCGACCTCCGCGTCTTCCCGCAGGTCATCGTCAACGTCAAGGTCCGCGAGAAAAAGCCCCTCAACACCATCCCCGCCGTCGCCGCCACCATCAAGGCCGCCGAAGACGATCTCCGCGACTCCGGCCGCGTCGTCATTCGCTACTCCGGAACCGAGGCCCTCGCCCGCGTCATGATCGAAGCCGAAAGCGAATCCGCAATGCACCACCACGCCGAAACCATCGCCAACGCCATCCAGGCTGAGCTCGGCGTCTAGCAAGAGCGCGTTAGACCAGATCTGGGTGCCCCACCCTCGCCGCGTTCTTGTTTTTGCGGCTAGGGTGGGAGACGATGTGACCCGTTTGACCCTAATCGCTCGCAACCTCTTGCCCTCAAAGGTCTCGCCAGTTCTCCCCAAACCCCAGATCCGCCACAATCGGCACGTCCAGCTCCACCACGCCTTCCATCTCCGCCCGCACCAGCTCTTCCACCTCCGCGGTCTCGTCCGCCGGAACCTCAAACAGCAGCTCGTCGTGCACCTGCAGCACCATGCGCGTCTTCAGCTTCCGCTCCGCCAGCTTCCGGTCCAGCGCAATCATCGCCAGCTTGATCAGGTCGGCCGCAGTCCCCTGCAGCGGCGTATTCACCGCCGTCCGCTCGGCGAATCCTCTCTGGTTCGGGTTGCGGCTCTCAATATCCGGAATCGGCCGCACCCTTCCAAACATCGTCCGCACACTCCCTGTCCTGCGCGTCTCAGCCAGAGTCTTTTCAATAAACGTCTTCACGCCCTCATACCGCGCAAAGTACCTGTCGATATACGCGCGCGCCTCCTGCTGCGGAATCCCCAGCTGCGCCGCCAGCCCGAACGCCGATATCCCATACACAATCCCGAAATTCACCGCTTTCGCCCGGTTGCGCGTCTCCTTGCTCATCGTCTCCGCTGGCTCGCCAAACACTTCGCTCGCCGTCAGCGTGTGAATGTCCTCGTTCTCGCGATACGCCCCCACCAGCAGCGGGTCCTGCGAAAAATGCGCCAGCAGCCTCAACTCAATTTGCGAATAGTCCGCCGACAGCAACCGCGTCCCCGGCGCACTCGTAAACGCCGCGCGAATCTCCCGCCCCAGTTCGGTCCGTATCGGAATATTCTGCAGATTCGGATTGATCGACGAAAGCCTTCCCGTCGCCGTCGCCGCAGCCTGAAACGTCGTATGCACCCGCGACTCCGAATCGGCCAACGCAGGAAGCGCATCGATGTACGTCCCCTTCAGCTTGGAAAGATGCCGGAACTCCAGCACCAGCCGCGGCGCCTCATGCTGCTCGGCGAGCGCCTCCAGCACGTCCTGCGCGGTCGAGACACTCTTGCTCTTCCCCCGCGCCGCCGGAGCCTGCAGCCCCAGCTCCTTGAACAGCACCTCGCCCAGTTGCTTTGGCGAGTTGATGTTGAACCGCCGTCCCGCCAACTCGAAAACCTTCTCGCCCACGCGCTCCAGCTCCGCTGCAAATCGCTTCGACAGCCCATCCAGAACACCCAGGTCAATCCGCACCCCGGCCTCTTCCATCCGGTACAACACCGGCGCCAACGGCAGATCGATCTCGCGATAAACCCGCTCCACGCCCGCCTTTTCAACTTCTGTTTTCAGCGCCGGTGTCATTGCACCCACCGCCAGCGCCCCGGCGGCCGGCGTCGTCGGTGCAGCCTGCCCATTGCGCGCCGCCACATCCGCCAGCGACTGCGTCGCATGCGTCGGGTTCAGCGCATACGAAAGCAGCATCGTATCGTCCACCGCACCACGCAGCGTCACTCCCTGCCCTTTCAGCGTGTGCAGCGCCTGCTTCCAGTCATGCACCTGCTTCGGAACCGCCGCGTCCCCAAGCAATTCCCGCAGCTCCGGCGTCAGCTGAAGCGTCAACCCCTTGCCCACCTCCGCGCTTACACCAACAGCCCACCTCGCCTTCCGCTCCGCCGCTTCCGCCACATCCAGCAACGACAAATTCTGCTGTCCCGCGTCCTCGCTGTCTTCCGCACCCTCCGCTCCCACCGTCCCTGGCCCCGCCGCCTCCAGCGCAAACGCAAACCCCTCTGCTCGCGCCTCCGCATAAAACGCCGCCGCTTGCTCTTCGTCTGGATTCTCCACCAAAGAGTTGCCGCCCGAAGGGCCGGTCGCAGGCCCAGGGCCAGAAAGCTCCCGCAGCATCGACGTGAACTCCAGCTCCGTAAACAGCTCTCTGCACGCCTCCAGATCCGGCTGTTGCGTCGTCATCGCCTCGAGATCAAGCTGGAGCGGAACATTGCAGTCAATCGTGACCAGTTCCTTCGACAGCAGCACCGCATCCCGATTCTGCCCCAGCGACTCACGATAACTCTTGCGCTTCACCTCGGCCGCCCGGTCCAGCACCGCCTCCACGCTGCCAAACTCCTTGATCAGCTCCACGCTGCCCTTGTCGCCAATCCCCGGCGCGCCCGGCACGTTGTCCACCGAGTCGCCCCGCAGCGCCATCACGTCAATCACCTTGTCCGGCGGCACGCCCAGCACCTCAGTCACCTTCGCCGGGTCCAGAATCAAATTGTCCTTCTGCGGATTCAGCACCTTCACCCGCGGCGTCACCAACTGCATCATGTCCTTGTCGCCGCTCACGATGAACACCTCGTGCTCCTGCTCCGCCGCCTGCCGCGCCAGCGTACCGATCACGTCGTCCGCCTCAAACCCCTCCGCCTCCAGAATCGGAATCCTCAGCGCCTCCAGCGCCCGCCGAATATACGGAATCTGCCGCCGCAGATCCTCCGGCATCGCCTCGCGATTCGCCTTGTACCCGTCGTAGCTCACATCCTGAAAACTCTGCGTCTTCGCGTCCCACTTGCGCAGCGGCCCCATCGTCTTCGCCCGCTCATCGCGAAACACCGCCCCGCTCACGTCGAACACCGCCGCAAAATACACCGGCGCAAAATCCTGCCGCAGCTTCTTGATCATGTTCACAAAAACATAGATCGCGGCCGTCGGCAGCCCCGCGCGATTCGACATCGGCCGGCTCCGCTGCATCGCGTGATACGCGCGAAAAATAAACGACATCGTGTCGAGAAGAAATACCGGCTTGCTCGCCGAATCAGTTTGGCTCGTTTGGTCAGTCACGCTAGAGAGTCTATCAGGGGCAGGAATCCGCTGCCGGCTCTTGGGTGTGGGCCTTGAGAGCCACCCGGCACCGGGCCGCAGATCCGCGCCGGACAATTCGATCAGATCTCACGGGAAAGAATCGGGGGCGACGAGTCTGCCCCGGAAATCGGCTGGATTTCAACTACGCGACTCGACTCTGACGTAACTCCGTCCCAGAAAGACCGAACTGCGCCGAGAACCTGCTGCTGGCAAGCCGCGCGGTACTCATCACCTTGCAGCGAGACCTCCAATGCCACACTAAACCTCAGGGTAAGAACCCTCTTGAATTGCTCGGCTGCCAAGCCGAGCGTGAAACAAATATTGCCATTGTCATATTTGCAAATCGATCCGTGGGGCCACGGTTCGGCTCCCGGACCGCCGATTACTCGGACTTTAGCGAGCGTCGCGTTGAGGACTTCAATGGGTCTTTCGTAGGACATTGCGAACCTCCTGCTTTAATCATTCATAAATCACAGTTATTTGTCAGAGGTTTGCGGGGAAATTTTTAAGTCCGCTGGGCGCCGTGCGCACCATGTCTCGATTTTGGGTAGCGAGCCAGCTTTGATTTCCACGCTCTATCATTGGCATTCCCACTTATGGAATGATTGATACTCGACCGTCGGCAAGTGGAGGGGTGCAAGGGAGCCGCAGCCAACGCCACCCAGGCGCGACGGGGCAAGGCGAGGAAGGGGGACACCCAATGAAACTAGCGATAACTGCTCTTCTTTTTCTCCTCATAAACCCACCCGTGTTTGCTCAGGAGGTAGAGGAAAAGGCAAAACTCGAAGCAATTTCTGAGAGAGAGTTCCCAATCATCCTTGAGATCGAAAAATCGCAAATCACCAACATAGCTGCGGGGAACCCTCAAATGCTGGCGAAATCAATCGCATGGGGGGAGGCCCCGCCAATCTTCGGAGTTTTTGGGGGAACACTAAACCGTTTCAACATGCCCCCGGATCACGAACGGCATTGGAAATTCGGCTGCTGGGCGGAGAATACGCGGTATGGACAGAATCCATGCGTCGATATGCCAATAGGTCTGCACCGGGCGCGATGGGTACACAATCGGGAGTTGCTAGAGGTCTTCGCATACGACAGCGACGGGAATCCAACGCTGCGATACCTCGACGTGACGATCGACCCTAAGAATCCACCACCGACAGACGATCCTATTCAAAATTTGCCGACGTTCCATGGTCTCTTTGAGACAATCCAGACAAAGCAACCCCACCCCTTATTGGTTCACGTGTATGGGTCCGTTTCTCTCAGCTTCCCAGCGGGCGAGATACCTGCGCGAACAAACTGCAACATCAGCGCACCGGTCTTTGCGCAAAACCAGATCAATGTGAATTGCACTCAGTATCCGCCTATTCCGATTAGCCAAGGGGAAGTCCAGGTTGAGGCTACCATCGATGGTCAGATGCCCCACGTTAATTTGACCTGCGATGCCAAATGGCGATGGAGCGGGTGCGCTGTGATCGAGCCTGGCTTCTATGAGGCCCGGTGGGAGGACGACGGCCATTCCCGGATTGTTCTCGCGGGTCAGCGCGACGGCAAGCCAAAAGAGACGGGGTTCGAGGTTCACTAGGCGGTACGAGCACGATGAAGGCAGGAAAGCGGCCTGAGGTTCCTGACGAAAATATTTCCCCGCAAAGTCAGGAACTCCTTCGACCCTTCGGAGCAAACTAAGTTCGGAGGATCAACATGACCATCAGCCGTCCAGCGGAGCTTTACAAGTTGCGCCTTGTTCGTGACGAATCCACAAGGCAAGTGACATTGATTGCGAGAGACAGTCGCGATGAGCACAAAGGCGAGACAACCTGCGCTGAACTGGGAGCCGACTTCCTGCTCACTTTCCGCTATCCAACAGAGGCAGCGCAGCAATATATGGCCGAATTGGCCAGCCAGAATCAGTTAGACATCGATTGGCAGTTCAACAAAAGAGATTTGGAGAAGCTCGGCTTCGACCCGGATGAGCTAGAGCCTTAGGCGGGGGCGGGCGGCCAATCCATAAATTCCCACAAAGGGTGGGGGAGCACGAACCTCGTCCGTCCGTCACGCCACAAACATGCAATCCCCATAGCTGAAAAACCTGTACCTCTCCTCAACCGCGTGCCTGTACGCCGCCAGCACCCGCTCCCGCCCCGCAAACGCGCTCACCAGCATCAGCAGGCTCGACTGCGGCAGATGAAAGTTCGTCAGCATCGCCCCAACGACCATGAACTCAAATCCCGGCGAGATAAAAATCTCCGTCGTCCCCGCGCCCGCTTCAATCTCTCGACTCTGACTTCGCGCCGCTGCGCTCTCCAGCGTCCGCACCACCGTCGTCCCCACCGCCACAATCCGCCGCCCCTCGCGCCGCGCTCGATTCACCGCATCCGCCGCATCCGCCGAGATCGCATACCGCTCCCGATGCAGCTTCACCTCGTCCACCCGCTCCACCCTCAGCGGCGCAAACGTCCCCAGCCCCACGTGCAGCGTCACCCGCGCAATCTCCACGCCCTGAGCTGCCAGCCTGCCAAAATCTCGTCCGTAAAATGCAGCCCCGCCGTCGGCGCAGCCACAGATCCCCGCTCCTCGGCGAAAACGGTCTGGTACCGCGCCCGATCCTCACCTGAATCCTCCCTGTGAATGTACGGCGGCAGCGGTATATGCCCAATCCGCTCCAGCACCGCAAAAAAATCCGCCACCGGCGCAAACTGCAACAGCCGCTCCCCAAACTCCCCGCGCTCCAGCACCTCGGCCTCTAGCTCGACCCTGCCTGCTCCCCCTTGAACCCCCGCAGCCGACGCAAACACCAACCGCCCTCCCACCCCCACCTTCTTCCCGGGCCTCACCAGCGCGCGCCACTCACCTTCGCCCGCCGGCTCCGTAAGCAGAACCTCAATCAGCGCCGTCGCCTCCTGCTTTTCGCGCACTGTCGTCCGCCGCGCATACAGCCGCGCCGGAATCACCCGCGAATCATTGAGCACAACCAGATCGCCCGCGCGCAAAAACTTCGGCAAGCTCGCGAACACATCATCGCGCACTTTCCCCATAGCCCGATCCATCACCAACATCCGGCTCGCCCCGCGCACCTCCGGCGGCTCCTGCGCAATCAACTCCCCCGGCAACTCAAAGTCAAAATCCGTAACCCGCAGGTCCGCCGCGCCGCCAACCAAAGCCTCCGCCCCGGCGCCCGCATTTGCGCCCTTTCCATCGCCCGCCCCGCTCATCCGCGTGCCTTCCTCAGATGCTCTATCGCCCTTGTCCGCGCCCGCTCAATCGCCTCGTTCAGCTCCTCCCGCTTCGGCTCAAACTCCTCCGGTGGAAGGTCGGCCGCCACCTCCGTCCACCGCGCCCAGCTCACCACAACCCGCGTGAACGGCTTCGGCACCAAAAATCGATCCCACGACCCCATCACCCATGCCCGCTCCGGCTGCAAGTGAAACGCACCAATCCGCGCGCCCGTCATCTGCGCCAGCTTGATAGGTCCCATTTTTGTCTCATAGATCGGCCCCCGCGGCCCGTCCGCGGTAAAAATCGCCGGCCTGCCGCTCTCGATCACGTCCTTCAGCCCCAGCAGCCCCTCGCGCGCGCCCCGCGAGCTCGACCCGCGCACCGCATGAAACCCCAGCAGCCCCAGAGTCCGCGTAATCAGCTCTCCATCAAAGCTGCGGCTGATAAGAATCGTCGCGCCCGTCTTTCGGTAGTACACCGCGCAGGGCAGCACGCATTGATGCCAGAAGCAGAAAATCTCCGCCCCAGCCCCGCGCCCTTCCAGCAGCGGTTCCACGCCCTCTTCTGCAATCGCCTCAAACCGCCACGTCAGCCCAACCACCCGCAGCAGCAGCCACACCACCGGCGGAATCACCGCCAGCATCACACGCCGCGAAAACTTGAATCGTGGACTCGGCTTCCCGCTCACCGTCTGATTCTAGCGGAGCCAGCAACCCGTTAGTCGTCCGGCCAAATCTGGGTGCCCCATGTCTCGCCTTTGAGACATGGGAGTGGATGATCCCTATGAAACTGGGTGCCCCATCCTCGCGACGTCTTTGTTTTTGTCGCTAGGGTGGGATCCGATGGACCTCGACGCAAATGGCCAACCCACAGTCTCCGCTCCGCGCTTCTTTCTGGCGCGGACCGCGCGAAGCGGCCCGCCGCACGGCAAGTGCTAGCTATATCGCGCCCACCGCAAAATCTCCGGCAGCGTCGCCCGCTTCCCGTACATCAAAATGCCCACGCGGTAGAGCCGCGATGAGAACCACAGCACTCCCCAGATGCTCACCATCATCAGCCCAATCGACGCCGCAAATCTGCCACAGCGGTGGCGATTGCGAGGCCATCCTCAAGAACATCACGATCGGAGCTGTCGGCGGAAACAGCGACGCCGCCACCGCCCAAGCCGAATTCGAATCGTTGATGATCAACAGAATCATCGCAAAGCTCAGCCACGTCGGCGCTGCCGCCAGCGGCATATACATCTGCAGCTCCTGTTCCGTTTCGCATGTCGCCGCCAACCCGGCAAACAATGAGCTGTACAGCAAATACCCCAGCAGGAAGTACACCGGGAACAGAATCCCCTCGGTCCACGAAAACTGAATCTTCAATTGCCCCGACATCGCCGCTGCCGCAATCGGCGAAGCGAGAATCGCCGCCCCCGCCGCCAGCCAGATCGCAATCTGCGTCATCCCCACTGCCGCCACGCCAATCAGCTTTCCGGCCAGCATATCTTCCGGCTTGGCAATCGCCAGCATCACCTCAAAAATCCTCGACGTCTTCTCCTGGATAATCGATCGCGCCACGTTCATCCCGTAGATCATCGTCGTCATCGACAGCAGAATCGCCATCACATACCCCTTCCAGAACGAGGCCATGGCATTGCTCGCCACCACCCGTCCGTCCTTCTTCACCTGGTATGTGTCGACCGCAATTCCCTTCACCACCGCATCAACGTCCGCGTCCTTCATCCCCGCTGCGGTCAAATGCTCCTTGATCAGCCCGTCTTGCAACGCTTCTTTCATTCGTGACGCATTGATAAAATCGCCCGACGAAGGCGAGTAGTACGTCGCCGTCGGCAGCTTGCCGGCGGGCGTCTCCACCCACAGCACCCCATCCACACTCTTCGTCCGCACCTGCTCCAGAACCGCCGCGCGTTCGGCCTCCGTCGCAGCCACCACATCCACCGTCGACTTCCCATTCTTGTCCATCAGCAGCCGCGCCTGAATCGCACTTGCCAGCCCCGCATCAGCCGATGCAACCACCAGGCGCTCATTCGCCCCAATCCCCAGGTTCGCAAGATATGAAATTCCAACGATCGCCGCAAAAATAGCTGGCAATCCGATCGTCGTCAGCTTGAACGCCTTGCCCTTCACCTGCTCCAGATACTCGCGCTTGGCAATCAGCCACATGTTATGCATTCGCCTTGCCTCCCGCCGTATTTGCATTGCCTCCCACCGTCTGGATAAAGATCTCTTCGAGCGACGGCTCCACCAGCTCAAATCGGTAGATCGTCGCCCCTGCCGAAGCCTCATGCAGCAGCTTCTGCGCGTCGCCGTGCTCCTTCAGCCGGATCTCCGCATGACCGCTGAAGTTCTTCGCCTCAGCAATCTCCTCGCTCTTCAGGAACTCCGCGCTTCCCTCAAACTCCACCACCACTCGGTTCCGCTCATACGCCGCCTTGATCTCCCGCACTCTGCCGGCAAGCACTGCCCGTCCGTTATCCACCAGGCAGATCGAGTCGCACAGCTTCTCTACCTGATCCATCCGGTGTGTCGAGAAGATAATTGCCCTGCCCTCAGCTTTCAGCTCCAGCAGCGTCTTCTCAACCAAAACGGCATTCACCGGATCGAGCCCGCTGAATGGCTCATCCATCACAATCAACCCCGGATCGTGCAGCAGCGACGCAATAAACTGGATCTTCTGCTGCATCCCCTTCGATAGCTCTTCCGTCTTCTTGTCCAGCGCGTCGGCAATCTCCATCCGCTCCGCCCAAGCCTTCGCCCGCTTGCGCGCCTCGCCCGTCTCAAGCCCATGCAGCCGCCCAAAGAACACCAGCTGCTCCACCACCTTCATCTTCTTGTAGAGCCCGCGCTCCTCCGGCAGGTACCCCACCCGCTCCAGCGCCTTGCGCTCAAAAGGCTTGTCAAAAAGCCGGATCCGCCCCGAGTCCGGAATCGTAATGCCCATCATCATTCGGATTGAGCTCGTCTTGCCCGCGCCGTTCGGACCCAGCAGGCCGAACATCTGCCCGGCCTCAACTTTCAGGCTCAGCTCGTTCACCGCTACTTTGCTCTCGTAGGCCTTCGTCACCGCCTCGAGTTCTACCACGGTCATGGCTTCTCCCAACTTCTCTGCTCTGGGTTTCTCACATCGATGGAATTCGCTTGCACACCGGGGAAATCGTTCTCTGTGAAGTGTAGCAAGACGCCGCCGTTGCGACTCCACCCCGCACGCCACCGCTTCCCTTCCCCCTGACTCGCCAAAACCTGCTGAAGCATTTTCGGGAATGGTGTAGACCGAAGCCACGGCTGCAAAGTGGATTTTCCTCAAGAAAATCCACTTCCAAAGCTCTCGGAAAGTTCACGGTATTCCCGAAAATGCCTTATGAAGGGGGTAACTCGCCTGCCACTTAAGTGCCAAATCTGCACCTTGGCCGTAGCGCCGCAACTTTCCCCGCGATACAGTATCATCAACGGTTAAAACTATGGAGAGCTTCCTCACCACCGAGCAGGACTTCCTCAAACGAGCGCCCATTGCGTCGCCTCTCGTCAGGCCGCAATCCCTCGCCGAGGTCGACGTGCCTCTCGGCTTCCTTGAAGACCTCGCACTCAAGACCCTTTATCTCGCCGGCTCCATCTCCGTCCTCGATCTCTCCACGCGCCTTCACCTCTGTTACGAAATCGCCAACGAGCTCTTCTTCCGCATGCGCACTGAGGTCCTCTGCCAGGTCACCGGCATGGCCGGAAACATTCCCATGCTCGCCATCACCTCGCAGGGCCGCACCCGTGCAATGGAGCTGCTTGGACAGAGCCACTACTCCGGCGCTGCTCCCATCACGCTCGAGAGCTACGTTGAGCAAACTCGCCGGCAGAGCGTTAAGAAAGTTGTCGTCCGCCCCGACGACGTCAACCGCGCCTTCGCCCATCTGGTCGTCGACCAAACCACCCTCGACAAATTTGGCGCCGCGCTCAACTCAGGTTCTTCCATCTTTCTCTACGGCCCCGCCGGCGTCGGCAAAACCACCATGGCCGAATCTCTCTCGCGCGTGCTTGCCGAAGACAAGGTCTGGCTACCATACGGCATCGAAATCGACAGCCAGGTCATCACCATCTACGACCCCGCCATCCACCGCCGCTTCCCCGACGAAGAGCCCGATTTTCACGATGACCGATGGGTCCTCTGCGAGCGCCCCGCCGTCCTGGTCGGCGGCGAGCTCACTGCCGGGATGCTCGACCTCGAATTCAACCCCATTACCAGGTTCTACGTCGGCCCCCTCCAGCTCAAAGCCAACAACGGCGTGCTCATCATCGACGACTTCGGCCGCCAGCGCGTCCGCCCCGAAGAACTGCTCAATCGCTGGGTCGTGCCCCTCGACCGGCGCATCGACTTCCTCACCCTCGCCGGCGGCAAAAAAATCGAAGTCCCATTCGAGATGCTCGTCGTATTTGCCTCCAACATGGATCCCGCCGAGCTCGGCGACGCCGCCTTCCTCCGCCGCATCCAGACCAAGGTAAAGCTCGGCGAAGTTTCCGACGACCAGTTCCGCGAAATCATGCGCCGCGTCACGCGCGAAAATGCCGTCGAATCCGACCCCTCTGCCGTCAGCTTCCTCATCCACTACATTCACGGCACGCTTCGCCAGGAACTCCGTTCCTGCTATCCCCGCGATATCGTCAACCAGATCCTCTGGTCCGCGCGCTATGAGGGCAAAAAACCCTACCTCGACCTCGCCAGCGTCAACCGCGCCATCGCCGCCTACTTCCTCCCGCCCGCCTAGCCTTTCGACCTCCAAGCTTGAATTAAAAAGCAGTTGTCATCCTGAGCGAAGGTCGCCTTGGCGACCGCAGTCGAAGGATCTGCGGTTGCTTTTTGCATTCAATCTCAGGCGCCGCGCTGTTGGGTGCCCCATCCTAAACGCGCTCTTAGCGTTTAGGGTGGGAGTCCACAATCCCCATTTCGCCCCTACTCAACTCACCAATTCATGTCGGGCGCCCCACCCTCGCGACATCTTTGTTTTTGTCGCTAGAGTGGGATACCAGGATCTCTACAACAACCTCATCCCATCCGGATCCCAGCGCACCACCGCGCCCCGCTCCACGCTCAGATTGCTCAGCAGCGCCGCCCCCGCCGCGCGATATCCAAACACCGCATCCTCCACCACCGGCTTCCTGCTCCGCACGCTCGCAAAGAAATTCGCAAAGTGATCGAAGCTGTCGGAGTACCCGCGCGGCGCTTCGAATTTCTCGGTTCCACCCAGCAGATCCTCGCTCGTCGCCGTCTTCGGATACTGCTTCTTGTGCTCTTCGATAATCGTCTTCTGCATCGCCTCGGGAAACGTATCCACCGTGTAGCCAGGGTCCGTGTATCGCGGCACGCGCAGAAGGCTCAACGTATTTCCATCGATTGCCATCGTTCCTTCCGACCCCGCAAACAGAAAGCCTGAGTTCTCTTCGCCGCCGTCCACAAAGTTCACCCGCACGCTCAGGTTGAAATCCTCGCGATAATCAAACAGCCCCAGCACCACGTCAAGCGCATCGCGTCCATCCTTCCAATACCGCAGCCCGCCCGTCGCCATCCCCCGCACCGGCCCATTCGAGCCTGTAATAAAGTGCGTCCCGCTGAACAGATGCACAAACAGGTCGCCCGCCACGCCGCTCCCATACGCCTTCCACTTCCTCCATTGGAAAAAATGCTCAGCGTTGAAAGGAATCTTCGGCGCAGTCCCCAGAAACCGCGGCCAGTCGCACGTCTCCACCGACGCGTCCGGCGGAACCGTATAGTTCCACGCCCCCATCGACGAGTTGCGGTCCCACCACGCGCTCACCACGTTCAGCTTGCCAATCGCCCCGGCCGCCAACAGCTCCTTCGCTTTGGCATAGATCACCGAGCTCACCCGCTGGCTACCCACCTGCAGAATCTTCCCCGTCTTTCGCGACGTCTCAATCATCTCCGGCCCATCTTGGTAGAGATGAATCATCGGCTTCTCACAGTAGACGTCCTTGCCCGCCTTCATCGCGTCCACGCTGGCCTGCTTGTGCCAGTGGTCCGGCGTCCCAATAATCACCGCATCCACATCCGGCCGCGCCAGAATCTCGCCGTAGTCCCGAGTAGTCAAAATGTCGTTTCCCCACAGCTCCTTGCTCCGCTCCAAGCGCCCGTTGTAGCAATCAGCAACAGCCACCAGCTTCACCCCCGGCACCATCAGCGCCGTCTTCGTGTCGCCCATCCCCTGCCCGCCCGCGCCAATCAATGCAATCTGAATATGATCATTCGCCGCCACAGGTTTTGCGGCCTCCTGCTCCGCCCAACCCAGCGCATGCAGCCTCGGAGCCATCACCGTCGCCGCCGTTCCCGCCCCAGCCAACCCAAGAAAACTCCTGCGATTCAAACTTGCCATTCAACTCACCCTCCGGCCCACTTCTCTTCCGCCGCATACAACAATACACCGGCACACTCGCGCCCCGTGGCACAACCAATATCCGTGTCTGAATTCACTCGCCGAACCCACCAATCCGGGCGCCCCAGATCCTCAAAACCAAACATCGCCCGACACATCTTCGTACCGCAGGCTTCCTAGCCTGCTGTCGCGCGGGCTTCCCAGCCCGCGCAAACAAAACCCCGAGTGCCCCACGCCTCGCATTTGAGACCTGGAATTCAGGATGCTCCTGCGCTTTCTATGTCGCTTGGCGTGCGCGCCAAAGATTCACCAACCTCCACCCCGAGCGGCAGAGATTCCGAATCAGGAGTACAAACCAATTGGCCCACAGGATGAGCGTCAAGTAAAGAGCGAGAGGTGGCAGGTTGTATTTGTTCGTGATGAACGCAATGCCAAGCATTGGCAATGTCAGGACGGTAATGAGGGCCCCAGGCTCTGCCCGCCAATGATTTGGGTTGGTTAGCGGGAGTCCGCCCACAAGCAACCACTGAATGGCAAGAGCCACACACAGAATCATCAACGTTAAGGCCTCCGATGTGTGCGTTCTTCCATAGCGTTTTTGAATTATCGCGTTGAGCGGCGATGGAGTCGCGCAAGGCGTGTGTCCGCCCGTAACCAGCATTGCAGGCATATTGGCAAACGCCACGGTCTGCTCTTGAATCGACATTGGTCCATCCACGATCCCGCCCTCTTCACAAGGGTTGAAGGAAAAGTCCGGACCGGAAGAGGCCTCCGGCTGGTAGTCCGGCAGCGCTACGGGAACATTTCGATCAGTTCTTATTAGCCGCCAATCAGGAGCCTCATCCCAGATCAGCAGAGACACCGCGATCACAAGATGTATTCCTGCGAACGCACAGCCGCGCTTCCAGTTCATGGTCGAAAGCGTACTACAGCCTCAATCCCGCGGAAAGCCACCTCGTTTGCGACGACGAGCCCTCCCTGGGCAAGGCTCAATTCCCACCCAATTCCCGCTCATGCATGTAGCATCCAATCAGTGACTCGTCTCGACACTGAAGTGATGTACGTCCGCGGCGTCGGTCCCCGTGTCGCCGAGCTCCTCAAAGCCAAAAACATCCTCACCGCCGAAGACCTGCTCTACCACCTCCCCTTCCGCTACGAAGACCGCCAGAACCCCCGCCCGCTCGACGAGCTCAAGGCAAACGAAACAGCCTCGGTAATCGCCGAAGTCCGCGGCTCCATCCTCCTCCGCACCCGCCGCGCCCCCATCTTCGAGCTCACCGTCGGCCAGGGCCGCCACGCCCTCAAGTGCCTCTGGTTCCACGGCTCCTATCTCGAAGGCAAATTCAAAGCCGGCCAAACCGTCGCCCTCTACGGCAAAATCGAGCCCTCCCGCTCCACATCCAACTTCAAAATGATCCAGCCGCAGTTCGAGCTCCTACCCGACGACTCCGACGACGCTGAAACCCGCCTCCTTGAGGTCGGCCGCATTACTCCCGTCTACGAGTCCCTCGGCGGCAGCCGACTCGCCTCCCGCTGGTTGCGCAAAACCATCTTCCACCTCCTCGAAAGCGTCCGCGGCCAGGTCCCCGAATGCCTGCCCCAGCACCTGCTCGACCGCCTCAACCTCCCCGATCGCGAAACCGCTCTCCGCGAAGTTCATTTCCCGCCCGAAGGCACTCCCTTCTCGCAACTCGCCAGCGCCTCCACGCCCGCACATCGCCGACTCATCTTCGAAGAGCTCTTCTTCCTCGAGCTCGGACTCGAACTCAAGCGCCGACGCCTGCGCGAACGCCCCGGCATCCCCTTCGCCACCACCGACAAAGTTCGCGAAGCCATTCGCGAAGTCCTGCCCTTCCACCCCACCACCGCGCAAAAACGCACCCTCGGCGAAATCGTTCAGGACATGCGTTCTCCCAGCCCCATGCGCCGCCTGCTTCAGGGCGACGTCGGCTCCGGCAAAACCATCGTCGCGCTCCAGGCCATGATCGTCGCCCTCGAAAACGGATTTCAGGCCGCGCTCATGGCCCCCACTGAAATCCTCGCCACCCAGCACTTTCTTGCCGCGCGCAAGCTCCTCGAGCGCTCCAGCCGCCGTCCCCGCATCGTCCTCCTCACCGGCTCGCTCGACGACGACCGCAAGCGCCAGGTCCGCCGCGAAATCAACCGCGGAGACGCCCAGCTCATCATCGGCACCCACGCCCTCATCGAAGAAAAAGTCGAGTTCGACCGGCTCGGCCTCGTCGTCGTCGACGAGCAGCATCGCTTCGGTGTCCTCCAGCGCTTCAAGTTGATGAAGAAACCTCGCCCCGACGGCTCTGAAGACGCCGAGCCCGACGTCCTCGTCATGACCGCCACGCCCATCCCGCGCACGCTCGCGCTCTCTCTCTACGGCGATCTCGACGTCAGCATCCTCGACGAGCTACCCCCCGGCCGCACCCCGATCGTCACTCGCCGGGTCCCTGGCGAAGAGAGCGATAAAGTCTGGGATTTCGTTCGCAAGCAGGTTGCCCTCGGCCGCCAGGCCTACATCGTCTACCCCGTCATTGAAGGCTCCCAGGACGATCAGCCCGAACTCGACTTCTCCCACGATCCCGACTCCGACTCTGGCCTCAACCCCGCGCCGCCGCCATCGGCCAAAAAATCTTCACCAAAACGCAAAGGAGCGGAGCTCTTTCCGAATGCAAAGCTCGAAGCCAGCCCTACCGCCAAGTCCGGCCTCAAGTCCGCCGTCGAAATGCACGAGAAGCTCCGCACCGGCCCGCTCTCCGGCCTCCGCATCGGCTTGCTCCACGGCCGCCTCGACGCCGACGAAAAAGAGATCATCATGCGTCGCTTCCAGCGCGCCGAAATCGATGTCCTCGTCGCCACCACCGTCATTGAAGTCGGTGTCGACGTGCCCAACGCATCCGTCATGGTCGTCGAGCACGCCGAGCGATTCGGCCTCGCCCAGCTCCATCAGCTCCGTGGCCGCGTCGGCCGTGGTGCTCATAAGAGTTATTGCATTCTAATGACCGGCCCCAAAGTCTCCCCCCTCGGCGAAGAACGCCTCAACGCCATGGCCCGCACGCAGGATGGCTTCGAGCTCGCTGAGCTCGACCTCAAAATGCGCGGCCCCGGCGAAT
The DNA here is from genome assembly GCA_963783065.1 of uncultured Acidobacteriaceae bacterium. Lineage (GTDB taxonomy): Bacteria > Acidobacteriota > Terriglobia > Terriglobales > Acidobacteriaceae > Telmatobacter. Next base: position 382,043 of record CAWAMG010000004.1, read on the forward strand.
TCTTCGGCACCCGCCAAGCCGGCCTCCCTGAGTTCCGTGTCGTAAACCTCCTACGCGACCGCGAAATTCTCGAAATCGCCAAAGTCGAAGCTGCGCGATTTGCCTCCGACCCCACCGCGGCAACCGAAGCCGAGCGCGCCTGCATTCGCGCCCATCTCAAAAGCAAATGGCAGCGCTGGTACGGCCTCGTCGAAGCCGGCTGAGAACGGCTGCCCCGCTTTGAGGCAAGTCCCGTCTCGCCCGGATGTCTTTCGGATTTGCGAGGTATTTGCTGAGGGTGCCCCATCCTTCGCTTACTTCTTGCGAAGGGTGGGAACAACGAAGCTAGTGGGGCGCAAGCCGTGCCCGCCGCATGCAGCGCCTCCGCGCAATGGCGCGCAATGCCCCGCCCAACCGTCAATGCCCCGCTGCCGCCCGCATTGCCTCGCGCGGATAAGCCTGGATCTCCAGATCGATGCTCGCAATCTCCCCGTCGCATTCCAGTTGGTTGCTTCGCGTGCATTGGCACAGCTCTGTGAACCGGATGTGCCCGCTCTGGCTCAACTCCAGCCCTGCCGCAATGAGCACGCTGTAGATGTCCACGCACGCCTGCCGTTCAAACTCGAACAGCATATTCACCGTGCCGGTGTCATTCGCTCCGCGGCTCAGCACCCATCCTCCACAGCCGAGAATCGCGCCCGTCAGCACAGGCACAAGCCGCGCGGGCTCATCCATGCAAACAGCTTTCATGCGCATCGCCCATGGAATGCTCATGAATTGTGCTCCATCCCCGTCCGGCATCTCTGGCCTCACAGCGCTCTTATCGGTATCTGCCCGCGCATCGTAAACTCTGTGCAGCTCTCGCACGGCGCCTGCCCGTCTTTGGAACATCCAGACTCCATGAATGCCGCCCGCCCGCCTTGAAGGTAATTGGAGCGACCCTACGCCCGCGCATCCCCGCTAATAAAAGCGCCGGGTGCGCCCCCGGATTCTCCGCCCTTCCCCCTCCTCCTTCGTGTAGCTTGAAGGCATGATCGTCGGCACTGGAATCGACCTGGTCGAGATCGACCGCATCCATCGCTCCATCGAGCGCTTTGGGCCGCGCCTCCTCCAACGCATTTACACTTCTTCCGAACAGGCCTACTGCCTGCGCAAACGCAAGGCTGCTGAGAGTTTTGCCGCCCGCTTCGCCGCCAAGGAAGCCGCTGCCAAGGCCCTCGGCACCGGTATAAGCTTCGGCGTCTCATGGCTGGAAATCGAAGTGGTCCGCGAACTCTCCGGGCGGCCCATTCTCCGCTTCCATGGCCGCGCCGCTCAGATCGCCGCTCGCCTCGGCGTCGCCAACTCTGCTCTTTCCCTCACCCACACGGCAACCTTCGCCCAGGCCAGCGTCGTCCTCGAAAACTGACCCCGGACCACCGATCCTCCGGAAACAGTGCGGGTGCACCATCTTTCGCTTACTTCTGGCGAGGGGTGGGAACTAGATTGCCTCCGCGAGCGGGCAGCGAGCCTCCGCCCCACCCTGTGCCTCCATGCAATGGCCCCGCTCTGTGGCGCCGTCTGGTATTCTCTAGGCGAAGTCTTCCAGCCCGTTACCCCAAGGGGAGCCCTGTGCCTAGCCGCAAGGATATCCAGTGGTCGCAGTTACGAGTGGGTGCATTGGTTCTTGTGGCCATGGCCGTGCTTGTTGGGCTGGTCTTCCTCATGACCGGTTCCACCGGGGGACCCTTCGCCCACAAGACCAAGCTCCGTTCCTACTTCAATAACGCCGCTGGCACCAAGGTCGGCGCTCCCGTCACGCTTGAAGGCGTCACCATCGGCAACGTCAGCGACATCCGCATCGTCCCCGAGCGCAACCCCAATCCCGTCGAAGCCACAATGGAGATCAGCCCGAAGTACCTGTACGCCCTTCACACCGACTCAACCGCCGCCATCGCCCAGGCCGGCGTACTCGGAGACAGCTACGTCGACATCAGCTCTGAGAAAGCCACCGGCCCGCAGCCAAAGGAAAACGCCGAGCTCCGCTCCTCCGGCGCGCCAAGCATTGAAGACGTGATCCGCACCAGCGACATCTCCCTCGAGAGCCTCAATGGCCTCATGCACAAGGTCAGCGTCCTCATCGACACCCTCAACTCCAAGAACGGTACCGCCGGCAAATTCATCAACGATCCTGGCCTCTACGACAAGATAAGCAAGATCGCCGATAACCTCGACGTCATCACCGAAGACATGGCGCAGGGCAAGGGCTCGCTCGGTAAGCTGGTCGCCGACGACACCCTCTACACAAAGGCCAATGCCGCCGTCGACAACCTCAACAAAATCGTCGCCGACCTCAACGACGGCAAGGGCACCGCCGGCAAGCTTCTCAAAGACGAAACCCTCTACAACAACCTCAATGCAACTGTCGCTAATACCAATCAGATCATTGCCGATATCAACGCCGGCAAGGGCTCCCTCGGCAAGTTCGCCAAGGACGAAGCCTTCGCTAAGCGCCTTGACGATACCGTCTCCCGCCTCGACGACATCCTCAACAGCGTGGAGGCGGGAAAAGGCACCCTCGGCCAACTCATGGTCAATCGCTCGCTTTACGACCACGTCGACCAGACCATGGATGAGTCGCAAAAGCTGGTCAAAGGCATGCGCGAAGACCCCAAGAAGTACTTCGTCATCCGCCTGAAGCTGTTCTAGCAGGTTGTGGAAGAACTACGCGGAGTTGGTGTTTTGAAAGGGCTCGGCTTCAGTCGTGCCGATAACGCCGGCAAAATTAGCAAGGCTTTAGCCACAGAGGGATAATTTCTCTCCAATCTCTCCGCGACATGGCATCATTCCGCAGCCTGCCAAGTCCCGCCTCTGCGAACTTTCTCCGCTCGGCCTGCGTACTTGAATGCACACGAGGTCCCATTGTCCAAACGAACGCTTCCCTTCCTTCTCGCCGCATTTGCTCTGGCCGCGATCGCCCTCATCTCGGCTGCGCCCCCCGCTCCGCTCAAAGTTCACGCCGCTCAAGACAACCAGCCGGTCTACAACGCCAAGGGTCAGCTTCAGCTTCCCGCCAACTACCGCGAATTTGTCTACCTCTCCACCGGCATTGACATGAACTACAGTCCCAACGCAACTCAGGCCGCCGGCCGCTCCTCGTTCGACAATGTCTTCGTCAACCCCGAGGCCTGGCGCAGCTTTCAATCCACCGGCACTTGGCCCGACAAAACCATGCTCGTTCTTGAGGGTCGCGTCGGCAGCAGTGAAGGCTCCATCAATCACTCCGGCCACTATCAGTCCACCGAGCGCACGGGCCTTGAAGTACACATCAAAGACACCAAACGCTTCCCCGCTGATCAATTCCCCGGCGGCTGGGCCTTTGTCAGCTTCGACGACGGCGCCGACGGCAGCCTCTTCGAGCCCAAAGCCAACTGCTACACCTGCCATCAGCAGCATGCCGCGGTCGACACCACATTCGTGCAGTTCTACCCCACGCTCCTGCCTCTCGCTACAAGCAAACACACCCTCTCTCCCGCCTACCTCGCCGAAGAAGCCGCCCGCCACTGATGCTCGCTTTGTACGCCTCACCGATTGACGCTGGTCTCTGAATCAAAACGGTGTGCCCCACCCTCGCCACGCCTTCGTCTTTGTGGCTAAGGTGGGATTCGAGAAACTCGGTCGCAACGCACCAACTGCCCGGGTGCCCCACCCTCGCCACGCCTTTGTCTTTGTGGCTAGGGTGGGAGTCTACAATCCCCATCCTGTCCCATCTCAACCCTTCAATCAAATTCGGGTGCCCCAGGTCTCGATTTTGAAACTTCGGAATCTGAGAACTTTACGAGCGAGGTGCGCCGTCAAAGACCTCTTGCCGGGTGAGAACGAGGATGCTCTTGCGAGCGGCTAGCGAGCGCTCGCTACATGCAATGCCCAGAACTCCACAAAGCTCTTCAGCCGCACCACCTGGAAGTAGTCGCTCGCGATCAGGTACAGCACCGCCGCCACCGCCCACAAAACATGCAACGCATCCGTCCCCAACTGATCGCTGAACGGCAACGGCGCTGCTGAAAGCACCATCGCCAGCACAATCAGCGCCAGCGTCACAATCCCCATCACCAAATTGATCTCCACCACCTTGCTCGTGAAGGCCTTCCCCAGCCGCACGCTCCGCCCCAGCGCCTGCGCCGCGCCGCACTCTTCCATCACCATCAGCACTGGCGCAATTCCCACCGGCCAGCTCACTATCGCCCACGCCGTATAAAACCCCAGCGAAAGAAAGATCGCCCACATCGAAAAGCCCAGGAGGTCCGGCTCGGCGTCCGCCAAGCCTCCTGTCGCAATGTGCGTTGCTCCGGCCCACCCCATCGCCCAGGCCCACGCGCCAACCATTGTGCCCATCACCGCAAGCCACGCCGCCTGCAGCACCATCATCCCCATCAATCCCTTTGCCCGCAACCGCACCTGCCGCCCGCTCGCCGATGCCAACTTCCACAGCTCCACGCTCCGCCCGAGCCCGGAAATCACCACCCACGCCGCGGCGGCCAAAGGCACAAGCCACCGCAGCGCAGCCGCTGCCTCTGGCTTGTAAAGCAGCCACGCATGGCTCAACTGTACGGCCGCCACCCACGGGTTTTGCGGATCGATTCCCGTCAGTCCAGCCGACTCCAGCGGAATCTCCGTCAAGATGCGCTGCGCCTCGATCCAGCAGGCCACCAGCACCGGCAGCCCCACCAGCCAGCGCCACCCCACCTCAATCGCTGTCAGCAGCGGCCGCCCCAGCACCCAGCCCATCTGCCCCACAAGCGATTGCGTGCCGCGAACCGGCTTCGTCATCATCCCGCCCACGCTACTTCACAACCAGGTTGACCATCTTGCCCGGCACCACAATCGCCTTCACCACGGTCTTCCCGGCAATTCGCCCCTTAACTTTTTCATCTGCCCGCGCCGCGGCCTCCATCGCCGCCGTGTCGGCGTCCGCGGCCAACTTCACCACCGTCACCAGCTTGCCGTTTACTTGCACCGGAATCTCCAGCTCGTCTTCCTTCGCCAATCCCGCATCGCTCACCGGCCAACCCGCACGTAGCACCGCTCCCTCTTCGCCAAGCTCTTCCCACAACTCCGCCGCAAGATAAGGCGCAAACGGCGCAAGCAGCAGCACCACAGTCCGCAGCAGCTCGAGAATCACCGGCGCTTCCACGGCGCCAGCCGCCAACTGCGCATCCGCCGCCTGGATCTCGTTCACCAACTCCATGATCGCGGCCACGCACGTATTAAAGTGCCACCGCCCTTCAAAGTCCTGCGTAATCTTCGCCGTCGTCTGATGCATCTTCCGCAGCAGCTTCAAAGACAGCCCCGAAACCTGATCCCTGGGTGCCCCAGGTCTCGATTCTGAGACCTGGGATTGGGAATCCTCGCGCCCCGCTCGCGCCACAGCCGAGTACTTCGTCACCAGCCGCCACACGCGCGCAAGAAACCTGCTCACGCCCGCGACTCCATCCTCCTGCCAGTCCAAATCCCGGTCCGGCGGCGAAGCAAACAGCGAGTACATCCGCGCCGAATCCGCGCCGTAGCGCGCCACCATCTCGTCCGGCGACACCACGTTGCCTTTGTTCTTCGACATCTTCGCGCCGTCTTTGAGCACCATGCCCTGTGTAAACAGCCTCTCCACCGGCTCATCGTTGGTAATCATTCCCAGGTCGCGCATCACCTTCGTCCAGAACCGCGAATAAATCAAATGCAATATCGCGTGCTCCACCCCGCCAATGTACTGGTCGATCGGGAACCAATACTCCGCGATTTTCTTGTCGAACGGAGCCGTCGCATTCTTCGCATCGGGATAGCGGTAGAAATACCAGCTCGAATCCACAAACGTGTCCATCGTGTCGGTCTCGCGCTTCGCCGGCCCTCCGCACTTCGGGCACGTCACATTCACAAACTCCGCCACCTTGCTCAGCGGCGACCCTCCCTGCTGCGTAATCTCAATCGCCTCGGGCAACAGCACTGGCAGTTGCTCCTCCGGCACCGGCACAATCCCGTCTTTCTCGCAATAAATCATCGGAATCGGCGTGCCCCAGTATCGCTGCCGGCTCACGCCCCAGTCCTTCAGCCTGTAGGTCACCTTGGCCTCGCCAAATCCTCGGCTCGCGGCCACCGACTGCAACAGAATCTGCGCATCTGTGCACTTCAACCCGTCAAACTCGCCCGAGTTAATCAGCACGCCATCGTAGGACACAAACGGCAGCGTCGCCTCTGTCGCAGCGTCCGCCGCCTGGCCCTCTGTAGCTGCGCCCTCCGCGACCGGCGCAATCACCTGCCGAATCTCCAGCCCGTACTTCGTCGCAAACTCAAAATCCCGCTCATCATGCGCCGGAACGCTCATGATCGCGCCCGTTCCGTAATCCGCCAGTATGTAATTGGCCACCCAGATCGGCACCGGCTGGCCGCTATATGGATTGATCGCCACTCGCCCTGTCGGAACTCCATGCTTCTCGATCGCGCCCAGGTCTCCGGCCTCACGCGCCTTCTTCTGCTGCTCGATCAGCTCATCCACTCGCGACTTCAGCGCAGGATTGTCCGCCGTCAGCTTCGCCACCAGCGCATGCTGAGGCGCAAGCTGCACACTCGTCGCCCCAAAAATCGTATCCACCCGCGTCGTAAACACCCGAATCCGCACAGCTTTCCGATCCTTAGCGGCTTCCAACCAACTGTCTTTCTGAGCGGAGCGCAGCGGGACCGGGGTCCCTAACGACAAGTCGTCGTTGGATCGGGAAGTCGCAGGATCTGCTTGTCGCCCTGTTCCCTGTTCCCTGTTCCCTGTTCCCTCGCTCCCTGTTCCCTCGGCTCCTGTTCCCTGTTCCCTGTTCCCTGTTCCCTCGTCGAGGAAGAAATCCACCTCCGTCCCTTCGCTCCGCCCGATCCAGTTGCGCTGCATCGTGCGCACCTTCTCCGGCCAGCCATCCAACTTGTCCAGGTCGTTCAGCAACTCATCCGCGTACGCCGTTATCCGCAGGAACCACTGCACCAGGTCGCGCTGCTCCACAATCGTGTCTTCGTGCCGCCAGCAGCAACCATCCACCACCTGCTCATTCGCCAGAACCGTCGCGCACTCCGGACACCAGTTCACCTTGCTCTTCTTCCGGTACGCCAGCCCCTTCTCATACATCTTCAGAAAGAACCACTGGTTCCACCGGTAGTAATCCGGCATGCATGTCGTCACTTCCGTGGCCCAGTCAAACCCCATCCCCAGCCGCAAAAACTGCCGCTTCATCGCCGCAATATTCGCAAGTGTCCACTCCCTCGGAGGCGTATGGTTCTTGAGCGCCGCGTTCTCCGCCGGCAGCCCAAACGCGTCCCACCCCATTGGGTGCAGCACGTTGTAACCGCGCATCCACATCTGCCGCGCCAGCGCATCGCCAATCGCATAGTTGCGCACATGCCCCATGTGCAACTGCCCGCTCGGGTAGGGCAGCATCTCCAGCACGTAATACTTCGGTTTGCCGCAATCCGCGGGCTCAGCCGCATACAGTCCGGGGTCCGCCGCCCACCGCTGCTGCCACTTCGGCTCAATCACCGCCGGGTCGTAACGTTGTTCTATCTCTTCCGCCATGATCTCTTCAGTGTAAATGTGTGGCCGCGAGCAGGAGCCCATCTACGGCAGCAGGGCCCGTAACCATTTCGGCGAGGGCCTATGCACGATTACTCGTCCACCGTCTTCTTTTGTCGCCACAATTCTGTATCCGGCATCCAAATCGCTGTGGTCGAAGACCCATACGTTATCGAGTTCCACCAGTGCAGCTTTCAGATTTTTCATCGTACGGGGAAAACGCTCGATCAGTTTTTGATTTGGAATGTCATGCCCGCCTGTGGACGCTCGCATTGCGACCCGATCATTCGAAATCGCCGGACTCGCAATCCCAATAAAAATCATAAACACCGTGTAGCCAGCCTTTTCCGCCTGCTTCAAAAACTCGATCTTGTCTCCCACAGGATCGGAGAAAACTGTCTCAAAGATGAAGCTCTCTCGCCGCTCTACCAACCGACGCCGCAGTTTGTCGGCAAGTTCTTGAGCCGCGTAGGCACCCATTCCCAAACTCAACGCGAGCACGTCCGCATTCACAAAATACAAGCCTGTGTCTGCCAGAAAACCATCGAAAAATGTGCTCTTTCCAGCGCCGTTAGGTCCGGCCAGCGCTACGACGATCGGGCGCTGTTCGAGCAATGAGCGCAGGCTCATGCCGCATGAACTTTATTGAGGGTCTTTGAACCACCGCCAGCCTTGGCCCTGCTCGAGGACCTGCCCCGCCTCGAATTCCGGCCTTCCTTTGACCGGCTCTGAACGTTTTGCCTGGGCAACTGCATGGAGGCACGCCGGGTACTCGAAGCGGCCACAAAGGTACGGTTCACAAATCGTCCAACCGTTTCCGTCCCATCCTCTTCAACGCGAACAAGCATTCCTGGCTCACTTTCTGCCTGCCGGTAATGCGGAAAAGGTTGACGCGCCAATACTTCAGCGATGCGTCTCTTTCCTTCCGGAGTCTCCACCGACATCAGAGCGTCGTAAAGCGATCGCACCGAGGAAGTCTTGCGCAACGCCATCATCTGTTGACCGCCAAGCAAGGGCTCCACGGTCTGTCCGAGCTTCGCCCAGAACTCCACCTGCCCCGCGATCGACCGCTCTTGCACATCGGCAGCAATTCGCGCATCCAATACAAGTGCATCCGAAAGCTTCACCGGCTGGCTCATGAGCCGATAGTAGCAAAATGCTACCCTCCCGGCAAGATGGCGCCCCGTTGCATGCTATACTTGTCATACAAGTACCACAAACCGGAGCCACCCATGCTCGCAGTTCGCATCCCCGTTGAAATGGAATCGCGCCTCGAAAAGCTGGCCGCCCTCACCGGCCGCCCAAAGAGCTTTTACGTCCGGGAGGCCCTGCAATCCCATCTCGACGAGATTGAAGACACATACACAGCCCTCTATCGCCTTGAGCATCCTGCGAAACGCTGGTCGCTGGAGGATCTGGAGAAGGGCCTTGACCTCAAAGGCTGAAACAGCCTGTCCCAAGAGCTGGACAGTCGAGTTCGACGATCGCGCCCGCCGCGAACTGCGCCTGCTGGACCCCGGCGTCCAGCAGGCCATCCTGAAATATCTGCGCCAACGCATCGTTGGCCCCGAAGATCCCCGCCATTTCGGTAATCCCCTGCGCCGCAATTTGGCCGGCCTTTGGCGCTATCGCGTTGAAGACTACCGCCTCATCTGCCGAATTGAAGACAACCGGGTCGTCATGCTCGTCCTGCAGGTTGGACACCGCCGCGAAATCTAGGAAGAATGACTTAGCCTGCCACCAAGCCGCGTGCCGGGTGCCCCACCCTCGCCGCGTTTTCGTCCTTGCGCCTAGGGTGGGCAGCGAAAAACTCCCTCGCAAACCACCAAATCACGCTGTCAGAATGCTTACGCTGTCCCCACCAAACTCCTCAGCACCCGCACATTCCGCTCCTCGTCCCCCGGCTCATCCACCGGCGTCTCCGCCACAAACGCGCAATGCCCCCATCGCTCATCGTTCAGCAACCGCCTGAACGCCTCTACCCCCATCGTTCCCTGCCCGATGTGCTCATGCCGGTCCAGCTTCGATCCCCGTTCGGCCTTCGCGTCGTTGCAGTGCCACACCTTCACCGCATCCAGTCCCACTGTCGCCGCCGCCAGCCTCACTGTCTCCTCGTACCCCTCAGCCGTCACCAGGTCATACCCCGCCACATGCGTATGGCACGTGTCGAGGCACACCCCCACCGGTGCCGTCGCCCTCAGCCTCGCCACCAGCTCCGCCACCTGCTCAAGACTTCCCCCCAGCGAGAATTCGGCTCCAGCCGTGTTCTCGATCAGAATCTGAAACCCAGCCCCCTCCCACTTGAGCCCGTCAATCGCCTTCGTAATCGACTCCGCAGCCAGCTTCAAACCCTCGTCCCTCGTCAGCCCCTTCCACGACCCCGGATGCAGCACCAGGTACTCCGCGCCCCACGCCAGCGCCCGTTCAACTTCACCGCGAAACGCATCCACGCTCTTCCTGCGCACATCCTCCGTCTGGCTGCACACATTCACCAGGTAGCTCGTATGAATCACCAGCGGCCCCACGTCGAGCTTCGCCCGCAGCTCGCGCATCCGCGCCGCCTGCGCCGCATCCACCTTCGGCGCCTTCCACATCCGCGGACTCGACGAAAAAATCTGAAACGTGTTCGCCCCAATCTCCCGCGCCCGTTCTACCGCGTTCGACGCCCCGCCCGCCGTTCCCAGATGCACCCCGATCCGCTTTGTCATGCACCCAGTCTATTCACCCCACCCCGCCCGCGGAACCGAGGGCCCCGCGTCGCCAATCTGCGTTCGAGTCCGCTGGACCGGCAAATTCGTCGTAACATCGCCGGTTACCTGCGGGCGCCATGACTGCAATTCTTCTCTGCAGATTTGCTCCTTTTTCGCCGAACTGATTGATAGGTAATGCGATTTGCTTGGCCGGCAGCCAGGGTGCATCCCACTATTTGGGGATTACATGCACAAAGCGGGGAACTTAAACTGCAATTTTGGGCCACAAGAACCTAAGGAAGGATGGGCCAACGTGAACACATTGCTGCTCAAGCTCTACATCAAAATCCATGACCTCACCACACGAGAAGATGGCCAGGATTTGGTGGAATACACCATGATGGTAGCCCTGCTATCGTTTGGATGGGTTGCAAGCGTAAAGTCAGTCGCTATAGCGGTAGTCAGCGCTTTCGAATCGCTCAGCACCAGCCTCTCAAGCTACGTCAGCTAACTGAAAGGCCTGCTCGGGAAACGCGGCGGCACACACACACCCTCGGATCAATCGATCTCGATTGTGCGTCCGGAAATCCCCCGCGCGTTCACCCCCGTGCGTTTCCCCGACCTCGAACACCATTCCTGCCGTCACTCTAACCCCTTCTAATCGTCGTCCCCATCTTTCGCCTTCTTCCGCTTCTCGGTCAGCATCGCCGGCGCCGCTTTGTCCCCCATCGCGTCCCGCCACAGAATCACGTTCAGCTTCCCCGCATCCGCCCGATCCGCGTGCCTGAAGTCCATCTTCGCGCTCTCTTTGGCTCCCGGCGCGGTCTTCGTATTCGCCGTGTAGATCAGCCCATTGTCGCGATTCGTCGTGTCCGCCGTATATGCCGGCTGATCTCCCGGTCCCCCGAAGATCGGCGAAATCAGCGACGCAAACGCATCGTTGTTATTCATCGGGGGCAGCCCCAGCAGCGTCTCCATCGTCCGCACCATGCTCACAGTCGAATAGAACCGGCTGTCCACAAACACCCCGCCAAATCTCTCCCGCGGCGCGTACTTGCTCACCACCAGCCCGATGCTCCTGTGCGCATCCACGTGGTCGGCGCCATCCTGCGCATCGTCCTCCAGGATGAAAAACGCCGTATCCTCCCAGAAAACCGAGTGCGAAATCGCCTCCACAGCCCTCCCCACCGCCAGATCGTTGTCCGCAACCGAGGCCTTCGGCGTCGGCGCCCCAGGCCGCGTCCCCGCCGTGTGATCGTTGGGCAGCCGCAGCATTACAAAGTTTGGCATCGTGTCCTTGCCCTTCGCCTTGTCCGCGATCCAACCCTTCAGATGTCGCAGAAATATCTCCACCCGCACCTGGTCCGGCACCATCAAGTCAAAGTCCGGCGCTTCCTCGGCAAAGTGACCCACCAGCTCCGGTTTCGTCGCCACATTTGCCGCGATCAGCGGAATCGCCCACGGCCACTTGTTCACCCCGCCGCCCCACGCCTCCGGAATCGCCTCACCCGGCGAAATCGTCTTCCGCGCGCAGCTCGGCCCAGCCACCATCGGCCCCGCCTGCGGATTCGCCGTCTTCACCTCGTCGCAGAACGTTGTCGAAATGAACTCCCCAAAGTGGTAGTAGCTCTTGCCATGCTTCGCCAGATCGCCCCACAGATAGCCGCTGGCCGGCTCCGATACATCCGCGATCTTCTGCTGCAGCGGATACCCATCCGCCACCATCCCTTCCCAGTCATACGTCCGCTGTCCGCCGCGATAATTCTGCTCCCACGTCTTCTCCAGGTAATCCGTCCCGATCGCCGCCGTTGACCAAACATGCCCATCGCCCGAAACCTCGCCCGAGTCAAAGAAGTTGTCCAGCACCCCGAACTGCAACGCCAGCTTGTGCAAATTCGGCGTCACCGCCTCGCCATACATCGTCAGTCTCTTGTCGCCATTGCCTACCGGCTTCCCATCGTTGTTCAGGTCGCCGAATATCTGGTCGTACGTGCGGTTCTCCTTGATGATGTAGATCACGTGCCGAATCGGATTCTTCCCGGCACCGGCAAATCTCACCGTCTCCGCCGCAGCCTTCATCCGATTCGACTCAATCACGTTCTCCGTCCACGCCGGCAGATTCTTCTCAATCTCCTCTGCGTCGAGTGTAGCCAGAGACCCATGCAGCAGCGTACCAATGTAGGTCCTCGGCCTCCGCATCCGCAGCGGCATATCCGGCCCAGTGTCTGCCTGCGCCATATTGTTCGGCCCCGTCCCATGTCCCTTCGCCGTCGCCACGTAAAGCTTTCCGCCCGCAGCCTCAGCCCCGCCCTGCGCCACATACGCCATCGCCATAGGCATCCACTCAGTCGGCACAAACCCCAGCGGCTCGGCCATACCCCGGCGCGCATCCTTCACCGTCAGCTTCTTCACATCGAACACCGCAATCGAATCGCTGATCGCGTTCCCCACATAGAGGCGCGTCCCGTCCCCATTCACCGCCAGCGCCTCCGGCTCCGCGCCAAAGTAGGTCTGGTGCGGCAGCCGCGTATCAAAGTACCCCTTCACCAGCAGCGTTCCCGCATCCACCGCCGCCACCGCATCGCGATTCGCCAGCGCCACATACAGCGTCTTCCCGTCTGGCGACAACTTCAGCGCGCACGGATGGCTCCCCGGTTTCACCGAATCGGCCGGCTTCAGCAGTGGGATTTTCCGCCCCACCTTGCCCTTCACCAGGTCGAGTTCCACCACCACCGACGCGTTCCACAACGCCACAAACGCCCGCTTCCCATCCGCCGTCACCGCGAGGTCGATCGGATACGTCGACGGCACCGTCGCGTTCTCTGCCAGGTCAAATCGCTTCTCGATCTTCCCGCTCGCCGTATCCACAACCACTGCGTCGTCCGACAAATTCTCAGCCACCAGCAGCTTTTCTGGCCCAGCCCCGCCAATCACCGCAATCGCCGCCGGAAACGGCACGCCCATCTCCCCATCCCGATCGTCCACCAGCTTCGTCGTGTGCCCCGCCGCCAACTGCACTAGAGGCAGCGGTATGAGCCGGTCCGGCGCAACCTTCCCCGCCGCAAAGCTGTACACCACAATCGCGTTGCCCGTCATCTTCATCCCATTGCCCACAGGGTTCGTCGTCGATCCCATACTCGCGTAAAGGTGCGCCCCGTCCCGGCTGAACGCCAGCCCCGCATACAAGGTCTGCTTCGCCCCCTCCACCGTCCGCGCATCCGGAAAGTCCTCGAGCTTGCCCGTCTGGGTGTCGAGCACCGCCAGCGACTGCTCGTACTGCGACTCCGCCGTCCCATACCCCGCGTTCACCGTCACCACGAATCGACCATCCGGCGAAACCGCCATCGTCATCGGCAAACTGTTCAGCCGCTCCGGCTTCCCCGGAATCTCCCCAATCAGTTGCTTGCTCGTCGGCAAGTCAACGGTCTGCGCCGCCCCCATCGCTGCCCACGCTGCCATCCCAGCTGCCAATCCCGCCCAGACCATACGGGTGCCCCACCCTCGGCGCGTACCTGTCTTTGCGCCTGGGGTGCGAAACCAATGACCCAATTCCCCAACTCCAGCTCGAAGTCTCATGCAAGCTACCCTAACAAACCGCCCCCGCCCTCGCTTCACAATCCTGTTACATAATTACGGCGCGCATCGCCCCAACATTTGCGCCCGCAGCTCATTACCAACGCCCACTCCCCCGTAATCCTGCGCACAATCCCAACTCCCCTTAAAATCCCCTCATGGATGACCCCACGAACTCCCTCACTGACCTGCTCCTTAACTCGATCCTCCCCAACCTGAAGGCCGTCCAGGTCAGCCAATCCGAGCAGATTGCCGCCAACGGCCGCCTCGAGCAGGCTATCGAGCAGCTCCGCGCCCACCTCCATTCCGAGTTCAACAAGCTGTCCGCCCAAATCATCGACGCCCGCGCAGAGATGGCCGCCCTCCAGGCCGCGCTCCAGGTCCTCCAGTCCCGCAGCCGCGGAACAGCCTCCACAGAAGAGTTCAAGCTCATCCACTAAGAGCTGACTCACTCCCTGCCGAGAGTCCCCAAAGATGTTCTCCGGGCAGGCTCGCTGACTTGCTGTCCCGCTGACTCGCTGCCTAACCCACTCGCTGACTTGCTGACCTGCAATAATTGCTCCGTATGCCCACGGTCGTCACCGCCGCGAAGCTCTGGGACGGCGCCCGCCTCCTCGACCACCCCATCCTCACCGTCGAGGACGGCCGCATCCTCTCCCTCTCCACGCGCGCCGCCGCCGAATCCCCCGCCCGCCACAACGCCCTCGACTTCCCCAACGCAACCCTCGCCCCCTCTTTCTTCGACGTCCACATCCACGGCGCAGCCAACCACGACGTCATGGAAGCCACACCCGCCGCGCTCGACTCCATCGGCCGCTTCCTCGCCTCACGCGGGACCGGCGCATTCCTCGCCACCACTGTTACCGCTCCAGTCGATGCCACGCTCCGCGCGCTCTCCGGCCTCGCCCACCTCCTCAATCACCCCGCCGACTCCGCCCCGCTCGCCCGGCCCGTCGGCATTCATCTCGAGGGCCCGTTCCTTTCCCACCTCAAGCGCGGAGTCCATCCGCCCGAGCATCTCCAGCCCGCCGATATCGCCCTCTTCGACCGCTTCTACGACGCAGCCGAGGGCCACGTCCGCCTCATGACCCTCGCCCCTGAGCTACCCGGCGCTCCCGAGCTCACCGCCCACGCCACTCGTCGCAGAGTTCGCGTTTCCGTTGGCCACTCCAACGCTACTGCCGCCGAAACCCGCGCCGTCATCGCTGCCGGAGCCGTCAGCGTCACACACGCTTTCAACGCCATGCGCCCACTCGACCATCGCGAGCCCGGCATCCTCGGCGTCGCCCTCAGCGAAGACTCGCTCTACGCCGAGCTCATCTGCGACGGCATCCACACAACCCCCGAAATCGTCCGCATCTGGTCGTGCTCGAAGGGCCCCCACCGCGCCATCCTCGTCACCGACGCCATGAGCGCCACCGGCATGCCCGATGGCGAATACCGCCTCGGCACCCTCACCGTCACCGTCGCCAATGGCCGCGCCACCTCCGGCGATGTCCTCGCCGGCAGCGTCCTCACCCTCGACCGCGCCCTCGCCAATTTCCTCCGCTTCACCGGCTCTACTCTCGAACACGGCCTTCGCCTGCTCACCACCAACCCCGCCGCCATGATTGGCTTGTCTGGCTTGTCCGGCTCCACAAGCTTGCCCGGCCTAGCCCCCTCTGCCGGCCATCTCGCCCCCGACCTTCCCGCCAACTTCGTCGCCGTCAACCCCGACGGCTCCCTCGCCGCATCCTTCCTCCACGGCCAATCCGTCTCCTGATCCCCCGGAATTGGCTTCAGCTTCCCCGCCTGTTCTTCAATTGTTGAAGCAGGACAAGGCTTCAGTGGCTGCCAAAGGCCCAATCGCAGCGAGCCTTGTATCAGGGCACGACTTCAGTCGCGCCGATCAGGCTTCTCAAAATGAGCGCGGGCTTTAGCCCCTGCAAATCCCTGCCAGAGGCCAAAAGGCGACGCATCGCGCCGCCTTTCCTCACACTCACACTTCACGCTGCACACTTCACACTCACACTCCACACTCACACTCAGCCCTTCACCAACTGCTCCGCCCGCCACACCGCGCCATCCAGCGACACCGTTTCCTTATCAAACACAGGCATCGCCAGCGCTCCGGCCTTCAGCCCCGCAAAGAACCCTTCACGCACCAACCGCATATTCGCGATCGCGCCGCCCGTCCACGCAACCGGTACTTCGCCCTCGATCGGGTGGTTCGCCTTCAGCTTTTTGCGCACCAGTAATACAAAATCCACCAGGTCCGCCGCCGCCTGTTTCAACACGCCCTCAGCAACGGCATCTCCCGCCTCCGCCAGCTCATTGATCGCCGGCGCCAGTGCCGCAAAGTCCGGTCCCGGCGTGCTGTCGCCCATCTGCACCAGGTCCTCCAGCGTCGCCGTCCCCCAAATCTCTCCCACCTTCTTCAAAATCCCGGTCGGCTCGCCGCGATCGTACGCATGCAGCGCTCGCCGCACCGAATTCACACCGATCCAGTAGCCCGAGCCCTCATCCCCCAGCCGCGAGCTGTATCCGCCCGCGCACTCCCGGCTCCCGTCCGGCGCGCGCCCAATGGTGTTCGACCCCGTCCCCGCAATCTGCAGAATTCCCGCCCCTCCCTGGAACGCCGCGTCCAGCGCGATTACCTCGTCGCCCACCACGTCAATGCGCTCCACCTTGAAATCTTTGAGCACCGCCGTGATCCACTCCACCGTGCCCGGCAGGCTGCAGCTCGCCACGCCCACTGACCCCGCCGCCACGCCGCTCACGCCCGCCTGCGCATACACATCCTTCAGCAGCGCTCGCAGGTTTGACTCCGCCGCCTCCGCCCCCACACGCAGCCGCTTGATCGACCCGCTATGCCCATGCGCCAGCACGCGCCCATCCTGCACAAGCGACGCCCGCGTGTTGGTGCCGCCTCCATCCACTCCCAAAATTACAGCCATGTCTTCCAATCCTTCTTTCAGATTCAAACTGGGTGCCCCAGGTTCGCGAGGTCGTTTGAACGACCGAGTTAACCTGGGATATCTATAGCTTTTTAGTTCCTGGAATATCTACAGTCTTTCCCTTCCACTCGGCAACACCTCTGTGTCCCATCCATTCGCAGTCTCACCGCGAATAGGTAGGATGCAAAATCTCCATCCCCGCACCGGATTATCATTTCTCCGCCTCGCCTTCCCCTCCGCCATCTTTCAGCGTCCCCGCCAGCACGTTCAGGCTTCCATCCGTCTTCGGCGCGATCAATCCAAGCATGTGCGCCAGCCACGGATACAGGTTCACGTTCTCAAAAGGTTGAACCGTCTTGCCAACCACTATATCCGGTCCAACCGCGAAGAAGCTCGCCTTCATCTCCGGCATCTTTTTCGCGTCAAACCCGTGCATCCCCACCGTCGGCGCACGATCCTCTTTTCCCGGCGGCGGCCCATGCGCCCTGATCGCATAAGGACCCGTCGCAATCACCACTGGATCGCCCTCCCGCGGATTCTCGCTGTAGTTCAGTCCCGCCGGAACATCCTTCCGCCGGAAAACCACAAACTCGCTCGAAGCCTTCTTCAGTTGGTTGTAGACCCGCGCCCGATCCTCTTCCGTCTTCCCATACAGCAGGCTTCCCACCGTCTCAAATCCCGTCAGGTCGGCGAACGCATCCAGCGTCACCCAACCCCCTTCCGACTTCAACATCCCGTGATCGCTCACCACCACCAGGTCCACCGGCAGCTTCGTCTTGTCCAGTCCTGCCTTCAGCTTCCCCACCAGTGCATCCACTTTTAGCACCGCCGCCTTCGTCTCCGGCGCGTCCGGCCCAAACTCATGCCCCTCGTGGTCGGGCTCAGAGAAGTACAGCGTAATAAAGTGCGGCCGCTCCGCCTCCGGCAGCTTCAGCCACGCCAGCACCTGGTCAACACGCGCATCCCCGTCGATCGTGTCGTCGAATTTCAGATAGTAACTCGGTCGATATCCCGCAATCTTCGCCTCCGACCCCGGCCAGAAAAAGCACGCCGTCCGCATTCCCTGGCTTTCCGCCAGGCTCCATAGCGGCGTCCCTTCATACCAGCTCCCATCCGTCACCGCCGCGGCATCGCTCATTCCGTAACGCGCCCCGCGCACCGCGTCGAAAAAGCTGTTCGCCACCAGCCCGTGATGCTCCGGATACAACCCCGTCACAAGCGTGTAATGGTTGGGAAACGTCAGCGACGGATAGCTCGGCAGCATCCCCTCCGGCGCCCACACACCCTGCTTCCCGAGCGCTAGCAGATGCCGCGCCCCGTCCCGCTTCGCATAGTCCCATCGAAATCCATCCAGCGAAACCAGCACCACATAATGCTGCGACCTCGCCCGCTGTGAGTTCGGCGAATTTTCACCGTTCAGCACCGGAAGAGCAGCAACGGCAACTGGATTGGACGCCCCGCTCGTTGCCCCAGCAGTTTGCCCCCACGCTCCAAGCCCCGCGCCCAGAACCGCAACGGCCAACGTTCCCCGCACCAGCCCGGCCCGCACACTCCATCCGCATCTCATCCCGCGCATGCCCATCGCATCCCCCTTCACCCGATCAGGGTATCGCAGCCCCCGGCACCGAAGGTGTTATGGCCGGCATTGACATCCCTTGAGATCATAGTGAGCAGTGGTAGCGCCAATTTATTGAGGTTTCGATCCTCTTGAAACCGCCTCATGGTGGTAGGCAGTCGAGTCGATAACTGAATTAGAGAGGCCTGGAGACGTGTCGGATGCTGCCTTTAGCCAAGCGTAATGCGATCGCATTCGCTTTTGCCCTGCTGACTCTGGCAGGGGCGGAAATCTGCGCTCAGGAGTATAGCTTCCGCAGCCTTGGCATCGCCGAAGGTCTGAGCAACCTCGCGGTCCGGCGAATCTACCAGGACAGCGTCGGCTTTCTGTGGGTAAGCACTGAAAATGGCATCTTTCGATTCGACGGCGATCGTTTTGAGGCCTTCTCCGCCGAACAGGGAATTCCGTTGAATTCTGGGGTAGCTTTCGGCGATGCTCCCGACGGATCTCTTCTCGTCGGTGGAGGCATTGGGCTTTACCGCCTCTCGGGAAACCGATTTGAAAAGCTTCAACTGGGCTTCAACACAATCGGCTGGGCGCAGGGGATCCAATCGGATGGGAAAGGCCACACCTTCCTTGGAACCGACATTGGACTGGTGGAACTCTCCGCTCAACCTGGGCAGCCGCAATTTGCCGTGCGTAAATTCCCTCAACCCGCCGGAACATCCGGATCCGGAGCCTATGGCATTTTCGTGGATGGCGACGTTCTCTGGTATGGCTGCGGCCAGCAACTCTGCCGCATCGATGCTCACGGTACACGCGTCTTTGGACGAGAAATCGGCTTGCCCGACCATGAACTACAAGTGATCCAGAAAGACGGCGAAGGAAATCTCTGGGTGCGCGCGCGGAATGCGGGCATATTCGAATGGCCCGCCGGCAAGGCGAAATTCGAGAGACCGAAACTACCCGTTCCACCCGAAAACATAGGCGGCGTTCCCGCAGTGGATGGCGATGGACGGATCCTGCTTACGTCTCCTGAGGGGATGTTGATTGGCGATAAAACCGGCTGGCGGAAAATCGACAGGTCCGTCGGACTGCGCGGAACGGTCTATTCGGTGTTTGAGGACAGGCAGCATTCTCTCTGGATTGGGTTGGCAGGCCGAGGGCTGGCGCAGTGGCAAGGATACCGGGAGTGGGAGGGTTTCTCGGCCGGGAGCGGGCTCGCAAGCGACCTTGTGTACGAAATCTTGACCCAGAACGACGGGTCGCTGTTGGTGGGTACTGAATCGGGTCTGTTCCGTGGAGAGCCGCAGCCATTTGGAATGGCGTTCAAGGGCGTTCCCGGAATGGGTGGTTTTCCAGTGCACAGTCTGCAAAGATCATCCAATGGGGACATTTGGCTTGGGACAGAAACGCGAGGCGTGGCCCGCATTCATGCTCGAACTGGCAACGCGGAATGGTTTGGCGAAAAGCGCGGCCTTGCCGGCAAAGCGGCGTACACCCTGCGCTTCGATCGGGAACAACGGCTTTGGGCAGCCACCGAGGCAGGCCTCTTCATGGCCAAGCCACCCTACAGGCAATTCTCGCGTATCGCGGAATTGCCCACGACGCGGATATGGGCGGTTGCAGAAAGTACGGATGGCACACTTTGGGCCGGAGGCGTTGGCGGCCTCTATGAATATAGAGACGGCAAGTGGAAGAATTTGACGCGCGCTGACGGCCTGAGCAACACCGAGGTTCTGTCCCTGGGCGCGGGACCGAACGGCGTCATGTGGGTCGGCTATCGATTCGGCGGCGGCATTGACCGTGTCCGCCCGCAAGATGCCGGCGTTGCAATTGAAAAGGGCATTCAGAGAATTGGCAGCGACGGACTCGTCTACTTCCTTGATTTCGATCAACAGGGCCGGCTGTGGGCGGGTACCGCGCATGGCGTCGACGTTTGGGACGGCGCCCGCTGGAGCCACTACGACTCAAGAGACGGTCTCATCTGGGACGATTGCAACTTGAATGCATTCGCCAAGGAGAACGATGGCACTGTGTGGATTGGAACAAGCGGCGGACTCGCACGGTTCAAGCCTCTCCCGCGTCGCTCTTCCTATACTCCTCTCCAGGTTGTGTTCACACGGCTTGCCATGGGACCGACAGATGTATCTGGCCTGCTGAGTCCATCCTTTGGCAGCGATGTCAACTCTCTCGTCGTGCGGTATTCAGCGCTCAATGCCTCCCATCAAAACGAGGTTATCTTCCGCTACCGCTTGATCGGCGCAACGTCAAATTGGACTGAAACGGCTGCACGCGAGCTGCATTTCGCTAATCTCGCTCCTGGAGCGTACCGGCTTGAGGTCGACGCACAGGACAGCGAGGGGGCTTGGGGCGGCAAAGTCGCGGAGTTTCCCTTTCAGATTTTGACTCCCTGGTATTTCCGGTGGTGGTTTATCTCCCTGTGCCTGATGGCCGCAGGCCTGGCGGTGGTGGGAGTGTTCATTCTCCGTTTTCGTGGCGCGGAACGAAGAGAGAGAGAACTGAGACAGCAGGTTGCCGAGAAGACTGCCGATTTGAAGCGGGTGAACGCGGAACTCCGTCTCCTGTCGTCTACCGACCCGCTCACAGGTCTGGCCAACCGGCGGACCTTTGACCAGGCCCTCGGCTGGGAATGCGCCCGCGTGCAAAGATCGAATTCCACCGGATCGCTTCTGATTATCGATGTCGATCACTTCAAGGCGCTCAATGATTCCCAGGGCCATCAGAAAGGCGATGAATACCTGTCGGCTCTGGCAGCCGAGCTCAACCATCTGTGCAGGCGCAAATTGGACCTGGCCGCGCGATGCGGTGGCGAGGAGTTCGCAATGATTCTTCCTTTGACAAAGTCCGCTGATGCCGAGCGCGTGGCGGAGTCATTGCGCCAGGCGGTAGCCAATCTGAGATTGCCGCATCCCGCTTCGCCGGTCGCCCCGTATATTACCGTGAGTGTGGGCGTGGCAACCGCTTCATCGGAGTGGTTTTCGAACAGCGAAGCTCTTTTGGCCGCCGCCGACAAAGCGCTCTACGCGGCAAAAGAGAGCGGTCGGAATCGGGTCTGCGTTGCTCAAAAGGAGGTCGACAAAGAGGAGACTGTCGCGCCTTTGACTCTCGGCTCGGCCTGATATCGAGCCTGTCCGGCCTTGGCGCATGGGGGCCAATCATCAGCGGCCTGAGATAGGGAGCGCCCAAAGCAGCATCACTCCCCGCCAAAATCCCAAAAACGGGCATTCACAATTCCGCCACCTGCATTTGGCGGCTTTTTCATCCACGCCTCCCTGGTTGAGGCTTATCGTGAGTGCACCGTCGAAGCGAGAGGAAACTCTCGCTTCTACGGTTCGAACCGAATGCTTGCGGAGTGCACTCGCCGATCCCTCCGCCTTCGTGTCATTCGCGCTTGAGGTCAATCCCAAGCTGCTGGCATTTCTTGTAAAGATGGCTTCGTTCCAGGCCAAGCGCTTTCGCGGTCTGCGAAATATTTCGGTTGTGACGCTCCAGCTCATTGAGCACTTCTGCTCGTTCGAACTGCAACACCCGCTCGGCCAGCGCGGCAGAGTCACCCATTGCAATCCCGGTCTCCGCTCGATCCGTGTGAAAGTGAGTCTTCCTGGAATGAGCCAGCCGGCAGCGCCAGCTCCACCGCCGCCGCGTCCACCTCAGCTCCGGCCAGCAGCAGCAGACGCTCGACCACGTTGCGCAGTTCGCGAACATTGCCCGGCCACGGATACTGCTTCAGCGCTTCAATGGCTTCGCCCGCAAAGGGAATCGGCTTCCAGCCATTCTGCGCGCTCACCTGGCGCGCAAAATGATCCACCAGCGCGGGCAAGTCCTCCGCGCGGCTGCGCAGCGGCGGCAACTCGACGGGAAATACAACAACACGATGGTAGAGATCGCGGCGGAAACGGCCCGATTCGACCAGCTGCTCCAGATTGCGGTGCGTCGCCACCACCACGCGCACATCCACGGTGGTGGGCTTGTCCGACGCCGATGCGCTCCACCTCTCCCTCTTCAAGCACGCGCAGCAGCTTGGCCTGCATGGCAAGCGGCATGTCGCCGATTTCATCAAGGAACAGCGTTCCGCGATGCGCCTGCTCAAACTTGCCCGTGTGCCGCTGCGCCGCGCCGGTGAATGAGCCTTTCTCGTGGCCGAACAGTTCGCTCTCGATCAGCTCGGCGGGAACGGCTGCGCAGTTGAGAGTCACAAACGGTCCCGTGGCGCGCTGGCTCTTTTCGTGCAATGTCCGCGCAGCCAGCTCCTTGCCGGTTCCGGTCTCGCCGTAGATGCAGACGCGCGTTTCGCTGGCAGCCACGCGCTCAATCTGCGCCATCACGCGGCGCATGGTTTCGCCGGTAAACACCAGCGTGTGCTTGCCCACGCGGCTGCGCAGATCCATGTTTTCTGTCTCCAGCCGCGTGAGCTTCAGCGCATTTTCCACCGTGACCAGCAGCTTTTCGGTCGAGAGCGGCTTCTCCAGAAAGTCCAGCGCGCCCAGCCGCGTCGCGCGCACCGCCATCTCAATATGCGCCTGGCCGCTCATCATCACCACGGGCGCCTGAACGGCAGCAGCTCTTCAGGTCGGCGAGCAGCGCAAGCCCGTCGCGCCGAGGCATCACCACGTCGCTCAGAATCAGGTCGAAGGGCTGCGTCCGCGCCAGTTCCAGCGCGCGCTCGGCATTGTCGCAAACTACCGCCTCGTGGCCTGCCAGCCGAAACGCGCGTGAGAGCGAGGCCAGCGTGTTGGCCTCGTCATCGACAATCAGAATCTTCGCTTTCGCGGTCATGGCTTTCGTATCCGCCGCCTTGGGCAAGCTGATCACAAACGTAACACCCGCGCCCGGCCGGCTCTCCACCGCAATCGTACCGTGATGGTCGGCCACCACCGATTGCACAATGGCCAGTCCCAGCCCGGTGCCATGTTCCTTGGTGGTGTAGTACGGCGTAAACAGCCGCTCGCACTCTTCGGGGGTAATTCCCTCGCCGGTATCGGCAACGCGGATCTCAACTTATCCTCGTGCGGTTTTGCCGAGAGCGTTAGCGTGCCGCCATCCGGCATTGCGTCCATTGCATTCAAAACAAGGTTCGAGAGCGCCCGATGAAGCAGCTCAGGGTCGGCATCGATCCATAAGTCGTCAAGACTGAACTCTAAAGTGCAATCGACCTTCGATCCTGCCTTAGCTTCCTCAGTAGCCTCGGCGATGTGTGTTGTCGGAGTTCGAATCGAGCCCGGAAAGTAGAGCACCCACACACGAAGCATGCATCCTTGGCATCTATTCGCTCCATCTCCGGCTTCGGCATCTTGCTGAAGTCGCTGAAGCGGCCAATGATGGTCTTCAGGTTCGCGATCTCCATGCCCAGCGTTGCTGTGCTCTCGCGGAAGACCTCGTCAAACTCGGCTTCCGGCAAATCGCGCGCTCTCGCCAGATTCTCGACTGTCAGTTGCAGCGGAAAAAGCGGATTCTTGAGCTCGTGCGCCAGCCGCCGCGCCAGTTCGCGCCACGCGGCCACACGCTCGGTCTGCACCAGCCGTTCGCGCTGCGCCACCAGTTGACCCGTCATGTGATTGAAGCTGCGCGCCAGCACGCCAACCTCGTCGCGCCCGCGCTCTGCTACGCGCACCTCCCAGTTGCCGCCGGCGACCTCTTCCGCAGCGCTGGCCAGCCGCTCAATCGGGCGCGAAACCCGCGCAGCGATCCACAGGCTCAGTGCAATTGCCAACAAGAATCCCGCCGCCGCAACGCCATAAGCAATGGCGCGGATATGCTGCTGCGCCTCCACCATTCCGCCGCGCGAGACCGTCACGACAAGCACCGCGAGAACATCTCCCTGCTCGCTCCGGAGGGGGATGGCTGTCGCACTCACGCTGTCTTCGCGACGGTCGGTGAGGTAGAGGATGGAACTTGATTGCTGATGTGATCGAATCGCGGATCGGATCAACGGTTCATAGCGAGCGGCGTTGAGCACCTCGCCCGACGCGCAGATCAGACGCTTCGGATCGAAGGATGCGAAGTCCGGGCCGAGGTGGGGCTGCTCTGTACTTGGGGCATGATCGGCGTCTTTGTAGAGGGAAACCCGCATCCCAGGCGCTTGTGCCAGATCGGCGAGGAAGGACTTGTCGAGGCGCTTGCCCCCAATGATTCGAACGGGCTTTCCTGTGGCCGCCTCAGAACGGCCAACATTTCGAATGGCAAAGAGGCCCAGAGTCGATGTACCGTCGGGCAACTCCTCCGTTTTAAGGAAGGTGGGCTCGTCTGTCCACGCGAAAGGTTCGAAGTAGCCAAACCGCGCCGGCCACTGCGCCGAGCTTACGATCTTTCCGTCAGGGCCAATGATCTCGAGGAAGTCGAGTTGTCCCTCCTGGGCCAGTGTTCCCGCTTCGGTTACATAAGGCGACGTGTCCCCCGTATAAGTCAGCTCAGCAGCCATGCTGCGCACCCGTTCTCTTGAGGCAATGCGGTCCACAGCCGCCGCCACTTCGTCCGACCGATGCTGAAACTCGCGTTCAAACTGGCTCACAACGAGGGCCGTCTCCTCGCGGTCGCGCTGCTCAAACACCAGCCGGATGCGCACCAGCACAGTCCACGCCACCGCAGCCACAGCAGCCGCGACTGTCAGCGAGAACAGCAGCAACAACTTCTGCCGCAGATTCATCGAACAACCCTCATCGCGCGATCCTCATGGCGCATCCTGCAGTGAAACCCCCGCCAGCAGAGGCATTCCATCCGCGACTCAGGCTGAAGTCGCGCACGCGGCCATTCACTGCATACGCCCGCGGAAGATAGAGCAGCGGAACAAGCGTGTGCGTCTGAAGAAACTCCCGTTCCACCTTGTAAAGGCCGGCTGGGGTGTCTTCGATCACGGGAGACGCGACCCCCAAGCTGCGCATCAGCGACTCCAGCGCCGCCTGCGGCTGATTTGAAGCAAGCGTGAGCCGAAGCAGAACCATGTCAGTGTGCAGAGCAGTTCCAGGCGCTGCCGCCTGCACGTTGAATCCCGCCTCGCGCAGATTCAGCGCAATCCGCTGCGCCGCCAACTGCATCTGCGCGCCGCCCTCCGTCGATAGAGTGAGCGCAGGCGGCTTCAGCCCACCGCGAAGCTCGCGTGCCTTATTGATGTCGCGATCAGCCGAAAAAAGAAATTCATAGCCAGTCAGTGCCGAAGGTAAAAGACTCGCCGTGATCTCGCCCTGTTTTTGAAAGATCACGTTCGATAGCGAGTTCCGATCCACCGCGAGCGCAATCGCGGCCCTCAGGTTTGGATCCGCAAGAACGCCGCCATCGGCAACCGCCAGCGCCAGCAACGTGACGGGCCCCGAAGCCTCAACTGTGAGCCGCTGCTCACGAGCCTGCCGCAATTGTTCTGCCGGCACTTCCACCACATCGGCCCGCCTCAGGCCCAGGTCGAGCCATTGATCGCGGATCGCCCTGTGGCCGGTAATCTCAATCTTGTCGACAAACGGTCTCCCTTCCCAGCACGAATCATTCGCTACAAGTGTGAGAACTCCGTTCGAGAACCCGCTCGGCTCAAACGCTCCCGTGCCAACCAACGGCCCCATCGCCGATCCAGCCTGCCCCGCCGCATCCGCACCGACAGATGCAAAATGCACAATCAAAAAGTCGTCCCCGGCCAGCAGCGTTGGAAGGTTCGGCATCGGCGAATCACTCGTGAAGATCACTGACGATCCCACAACACGCACAGCCGTCCATGGACAAGCTGCGCCGCATGACCCGGTGAGCGAAGCCACAGCCGCCGCTGCATTGAGCGGCGAGTTATCTTGAAAGTGAACGCCGGGCCGCAGCCAGAACTGCCACCGGTGATCGCTGTTCTCTGATGCCCAGCGCACCGCCAATGCCGGACTCACAGTTCCATCCGCATCCACCCTGGTCAGCCCGTCGAAGATCAGCCGCCGCGCCAGCGGGCTTCCCAGCTCGCCGGCCTGCGTCCCGTTCTGCGTCCACGCATCGCCCTCGATCTCAACGCGCAGCGTGCCGCCGTAATGAGGCCGCGTGCGCGCCAACGCGGGCAGCGCCAGCCCTGCCAACAAACAGAGGGTGCTCCACCTTCGCCACGCCTTCGTCTTTGTGGCTAAAGCCTGCCCTGACCTTGCCGAAGGAGCGGGGCACTCACTCATTGCAACTTGCCGTAACACGGTCCACCTCATATTCGCGTCCTGCGCCTTGATTTCCCTGCCTTCGCACAACCGCAAGAACACTCTTGCCGTCCGGCGCAGTCCAGAGCGCCGTCACGCTTCCTTCCATCGCCAAGGGCGCGCTAACGGGAATCGCCTCCTGCGCAGGCAACTCGTAGGCACGCACGCTGTCTGCTATCGCCTCACCGGAACCGGATGCCACCACCTGCGTCCCGGCGCCGCAGCCTGAACTCACCACGGCAACGTCACTGCCCCAGTCGCGCGCCCCGCTCACTTGCTTCACCACGCCCGCTTCAGTCAGTTGCACCTTGCCATCAATCCCGTTCACCAGCAGCGCGGCCAGGGAGCCCGAGCCTGCGGGTCGAGGAACGATCGCCGCACTGTAAAACGGCGGCAGCTCCACTCCGAGGCTCGGAGCAAGCACTCCCGTAAAGTAATTGCGCGTGGAGTTGTAGAAGGCCTTCAGCGGAGTGACTTCAATATTCTCGCGTTGCGTCCCAGCGGCCGTCGGCAGCGAAGACGGTACGGAAAGCTGCCATGGGTCGTCGCCCTCCCGGCAACGCACCGTCCAGTCCCCGTTCGACTGTCCACGTGCATAGCTCCCGTCGCACACCATCCCCGCAACAAAGGCCTCGAACCCTTCACTTTCTCGCGACGGAACAATCACACCCCGCGGATCCCGAGCCAACGGCTTTCTTTGCCCAATAGCCACCCGCTTCTGTTCCCGCCAGCCGTCAGCACCATTTCCGTAGATCACAATCTCTTCCGGCTCAACCACAGCCAGCCCATCCCCGGACTCGAGCGCCGCCAGCACCGGCTCTCTCGTCGTTAGCACAGTCTGCTTCCGCAGCGTCAGCCCCGTTCCAGCTTGCGTCTGCCGCACCAACTCCGGCTCCATCCGCACCATGGCCACCTGACTTACGTTCCCTTCAATCACCTCCGCCACCCAAAGCCGCTCGCGGATGCTCTCGCTCAGCGTCACCCGAATGGCATTTGCGCTCTCCGCTCCCGAAACCAGCACCCCGTGAGCCTTCAAATCCTGTTCCAGAAGCATGCGGATTTGAGGAATCTCGTCGGATGAAATTGTCGAGAGATTGCGAATCGTCAGTCGCGCCTGCCCCGGCCCCAGGATCCCGGCGATCTGATCCGCCAGCGCGCCCGCCGGCTTTTCCCACTTGCTCGGCGCAGGGGCAGCCAGCGCGCCCAGTCCAGCAAATGCACCCTGTCCAATCAAGCAATTCGCAACAATTCGAGCCAGCCAAACACACTTCATTGGACACTGCTTTCTTTTCATGTTTCGTTTGCGCGGATTATATCGTTTGCCGCTGTCCTGCCCCAGCGCAGCTTGCGACGTTGATCCACTCTGCTCTACGGGTGCAGGTCCCCGCCGTAAATCATGTCCAGCTCGCGCATGTGGTCGCGCGTCAGCTTCAACTCGCACTCTTCCTCGAAGCTCGGTCCGCCCGTGCCACCATCGAACTGATGGAATCCAGCCGTGCAGGCAGCCTCCCGGTATGCCCGCCAGCTTTTCTCGACGCTGTCAAATTCTTCCGAGAGCTGTTCCGGCGTAAGCGTCGGTCCCGCCACTCCCGGCTGATTGGTACTGGCCAGCCCCGGCATCTGCGGCCCCGGAGTCATCAGCCCGTGGATGATTCCTTCATAGCTCTTCAGGTTCTGCTCCGTAATGGCCAGCTCTTTCCCGTAGCAGATGTTGAACTCGTAGATGGAATTGGCCTCCCTGCAATCACCGGCCTTCTCCCGCGCCGTCTCTGCTTCGAAAACCTGCTTGGCCTCGGCCTGCAGGCTCAATCGTTTCGCCTGATACGCGTGGCTCTGCCGCCGGTACGCCATCTGCTCGGGCGTAAGAACCTTCTTGGGCTTCTCCGGGCTCTGCTGGCCGAAGGATTGCCCGTTCAAGAAGACCCCCATCACGATCATCGTGACGCACCGTGCAACAGCCCAACTGCCATTGTGTTTGGTGTTCATATCGACCTCAATTCCCTCGCACTCACTCTCTCCATCTTCGATGCACTGCGCGACGCCGGTCATCTGCGTTGCCAAAGCGCAAATGGCCGGCGTCACAACTTTCAATCGCCATTCCTCAATGCCCCGGCGCCGGCGCCGGCATCGTTTTCGCTGTCCATCTCCTGCTTCACCACCGGACTGTTCGCCATGCTCTTGAAAACATCGTTGGCAAAGAAGAACTTGCCGTCCGACGGCACCATCAGCACCTGGATCTTGTCCGAAAGCCGCTCGGCGATGATCTTGTTGATCAGCAGCGGCGACTTGTTCAGCAGCGCCGCCTCGCTGGTCATGCGCTCCGCGTTGGCCGCGGCCATCAGCCGCACGCGGCTGGCCTCGGCGTCGGCCAGCAGGTTGCGCCGCTCCAGCTCGGCCTTGCTGTCGATCACCTTGGCCTGCGCGTCGGCCTCCGCATTCTGGATGGTCGCTTCCTTGCGCGCCTCGGCCTCCAGCTTGCTCTGCTCAATCTGCTTCTCCTTCAGCGGCAGCGTGTACTGCATCGCGTCGGCCTCGCCTTTGGCCTCCACCACCTTCGACTGTGCCTCGCCCTCGGCCTCCTTCACCTTCTGCACCGCTTCGGCTTCGGCCTGCAACTCGGCAATCTTCACCTGCTTCTGCTGGATATCGGTCACCACGCCCAGCTGATCGTCTTCCTGCTCCTTCAGCAGCAGCCCTTCCAGGCCCTTGGCGTACTCTTCCGGCAGTTGAATGTCGGACAGCATCACCTCTTCCACCACGATGCCGTCGCCGTTCAGCTTGCTGCGTGATGATCGCCGCCGCTTTCTCCCGCACCTCTTCGCGTTTGGTCGAGAAGATCTCCCGCACCGTGTACTCCGGCGCAAGCTCGCGCCACGCGCTGGCCACCACCGGCGGCACCAGCTCCTTATCCACCGGTTGCGGCATGTGGGCCTGCACGCTCGATAGCTTGTTGGGGTCCAGCCGATAGCGAACCGTCACCGCCAGGCCGATGTTCAGCCCCTCGCGCGACTGCACGCTGAGCCCGTTCCCCTGTGCTCCCGCCTTCCCGCCTTTCTCCAGCAAAGTCCGCAGTGAAAAGGTGATCGCGCAGGTCGAAGGTCTCCACGCTTTCCACCAGCGGCGTCACGAAATGCACGCCCGGATAAAGCGTTCCCGGCAATCGTGCCGCGGATCTGGCTGACGCGCACGCCGCCCATGCCGCTGGGCACCACCACAATGCTCGCCGCCACCAGCAGCGGCAGGCAGGCCACCAGCGCCAGCGCCACCGAGCCGCGCCACGCGATCTCTTTCGGTTCCGTCTTTTCCGTTTCCATCAACTCCGTTTCGCCGCCGGCCTTGCGGCGCGCGGTGCGAATGCGAATCCAAAGTCCATACAGCGGAATTCCCAACGCGGCAGCCAGCAACAGCACTCCCGCAACCGTCAGCAACATCTTCAATGCGATCATTTGCTTTCTCCTCTTTTGTGTTTGAGCTCCCTGATTCTTCGCCTCAGCATCCTTGATCTTTCGCCGTGCTCCCCGCCTTTACCAGCCCTCGGCCGTGGAGCCACCAGCAGCCGGACCAGTCCTCCAAACGTCAACTCCTCAAGCAGCAGTGCCGCCACAACCTGCAACAGCACCGCGCCCAAACCTCTCATCGCTTCCATCAGCAGATTCATCGCGGCACCTCCTCACTTCGAAGCCACCTGCACCGCAGCTGCCAGGCCCGCATCCGTATCCGGCGCTGCGTCACCTTTAACTTCGGCGTTCGCGTCCGCACCCGCGGCCAATCCCAAAGCCCGCACTGGGGCCCCATCCGGCGCGCCCATCGCCGTCTCGATGGGCTGTGCAGTCTGCGCTGCGGCAGGATTCGGCCCTTCGCCAAACAGTTGCGCCGTCTCCTCGTTGCGCTCGCCCACCAGCTCCACCGTGTCGCCCACTGCAACCAGTTCGTAGAACTCTTCCAGATCGGCCTTTGCCATGCGAATGCACCCATGCGACGCGGCCTTGCCGATCGACTTCGGTTCATTGGTTCCGTGGATTCCGTAGCCCTGCTTGCTCAAGCCCATCCAGCGCGTGCCCACCGGATTGCCCGGCCCCGGCAGCACTGTCTTGCCGTCGTGGTGATAGGTGGGGTTCCTGACGCGCCGCTCGATGGTGAAGGTTCCAACCGGGCTCGGCGTCGAAGGCTTGCCCACCGCAACGGTGTAGACCTTCTTCACCTGCCCGTCTTCAACCAGCGCCAGCTTGCGGTCCTCAAGGCTCACCACCACCCGCCGTGTCGGCGTGTTCTGTGCAAGCGCCTCGCCCGCGAGAACCGCAACCATCCCAACTGCCAGGACAAACCGATTGAGCTTCCCAGCCTTCATTGCACCCTCCCCGTCAAAGCGCCTGCGCCCGGACAGAGTGCAACCCTGGAACCAATTGATACCGGCTGAAAACAAACAAGTTAGCAGGAGGTCGCCCGCGACAGACCGTGTCACCGCTGACACGCTGTCTGTGCGCTGACACACCAATCGCAGCCCGCGCACCCGCCCTTCTAGACAAACAAGAAAACCAATGGAACCAGGGAGCCAAACCAGCCGTATTCGCGTCTTACCGATGTATCCTCAACAGGAACTTCATTCAGCGCCGGTTCGTGTCGCGACCATCTTGCGGATGCCGACCGGAGACAAGGACTCGTCCGCATGACGCCCGACTACTCTGCTCGCAAATTCCACGGACCAAAAACAATTCTTCTCAGCGTTGCCCTTGGATTTGCGGGACTGACGCCGATCCTGCTCGCACTCACAAGCACGACCCCCGTCAGCGCGCAGACTCCAGCGCCCGCGACACCGCAATCCGCAGCGGCGCCCGCCCAAGCGGAATCGCCCGCGGATGCGAAGGGGTTCGAAGGCACATGGCAGGGCACACTGCACGCCGGTCAGGACTTGCGCATCGTCACCAAGATCACCAAGGCGGATGCCGGCGGCTACAAAGCGGTCTTCTACAGCATCGATCAGGGTGGCCAGCCTCTACCCATCGACAAAGTTGCCGTCGATGGCTCCGCCATCACGCTCACGCTGAACCTGATCAGCGGCAAGTACGAGGGCAAGCTGAGTGCGGACGGAAAGACAATTGCGGGCACCTGGACGCAGGGACCCAATCCGCTCCCGTTGCCGCTTGCGCGCGCCACACCCGAAACCGAGTGGTCCATCCCCACGCCCCCGCCGCCCGTTGTCCCGATGGCTGCGGACGCCAACCCAAGTTTCGAAGTGGCCACCATCAAGCCGAGCAAGCCGGGCACGCCAGGCAAGGGTTTTGGTTTCCAGGCCGGGCATTTCATGACCCGCAATACCGACCTGAATGACCTCATCGCCTTTGCGTATGGACGTCACCCCAAGCAGATCGTCGGCGCGCCCGACTGGTTTGGCACCGATCTTTTTGACATTGAAGCCAAGCCCGATGCAGAGGGCCGTCCGAGCATGAAGCAGATGGCAACGATGGCCCAAAAGCTGCTTGAGGAGCGCTTCGCACTGAAGTTTCATCACGAACAACGCGAGCTTCCTGTTTATGTGATCAGCGTAGCTGCCGGCGGCCCCAAAATGACCAAGACCGCATCCGGCCCGAACGATCCTCCCGCGTTTTTCTTCCGCGCACTCGGCGATCTCACTGTCAGAAACCAGACCATGAACGACTTTGCCCAATGGATGCAGAATGGCGTGATGGACCGCCCGGTCGTGGATCAAACCGGGCTGACAGACCGCTACGACTTCCAGTTGAAGTGGACACCGGACGAGTCGCAATTCGCGGCCTTTCGCAGTGTGGGCGCAGTGGTGCCTCCACCCAAGGACGACCCCGCCGCTCCGCCGCAACTCTACACCGCGATCACCGAACAACTCGGACTGAAGATGGCGCCAGGCAAGGTTCCCGTCGACGTCATCGTCATCGATCACGCCGAAAAACCCTCGGCAAACTAGACCCGAGCAATTCGACCGACGCACGCGTCTCTTGACATAAAGCTCATTCAAACGAGCCTGGAGGTCCGTTCCCGGTGGTGAACTTCCGCGCTGCGCTCAACCTGACACTTGGCTGTGCGTTCTTGCTTTGCGCTGGCGCCATCGTCACGCTGCCTGCGCAGAATGCGCCGCCGCAGTCGAGCGAAGCGACGATTGGTCCGGTCAAAGAAGCGGAGGATGCACCGCCGCAAGGGCTTGCCTTTGAGGTCGCGTCGATCAAACTCAACAAGTCCGGCGGTAGCCGCGCCAACTCCGGCTTCAACGGCGGACGCTTTACGGCAACGAACATCGACGTGAAAACGCTGATGCAGTACAACGCATTTGGAATTCCAGCCACGCAGATCATGGGCCAGCCCGCCTGGCTCAGCTCCGATCGGTTCGACATCGACGCCAAGGTAGAAGATGCGGTCGCCGAGCAAATGAAGAAGCTCAGCATCGAGGGACGGGCGGCCTGGAGGCGACAAATGGTTCAGCAGCTCCTCGCTGACCGCTTCAAGCTGACCTTTCACTGGGAGACCAAGGAGTTTCCCGTGTATGCCCTGGTGGTCGCGAAGAACGGGCCTAAAATCGAGCGGTCAAAGAATGCCGAGGGGGGCGGGGGCGTCTCATCGAACAACGGGACCCTCACAGCCAAGGGCGTGACCATGGAGAGACTCGCACAGACATTGACCGTGGTGTCTGCAAGAGAACTGGGCCGCTTCGTGGTCGACAAGACAAACCTCGAAGGGAAATACGACCTGACCCTCACCTGGTCGCCCGACAACCGCTCCGCATCAATGACCGACACATCGAATGAAAATGCTGCTCCCTTCGGACCGTCGATCTTTACGGCGCTTCAGGAACAGCTCGGATTGAAACTGGAATCAACCAAGGCGCCCGTAAAGACTCTCGTGATCGATCACATCGAGCAGCCCTCGGAGAACTAATGCCACGTTGGAGCCAACGAATGGCGCGAATGCGCTCTGCCTGCATCCCGGTCTTGTGTGCGCTGATGCTGCTCTGCGCTTCAACGCCGGCGCGGGCCTCCGAGTATCGCGGACAGATCACCTTCGGCGGGTTTCCTGTTCCCGGCGCGACCGTCACGGCAACCCAGGGGACGAAAAAGGTCAGCGTCGTCTCCGATCCGGGTGGCCTCTACTCCTTCGACGATCTCGCCGACGGCCCCTGGAAGATCGAAATCGAGATGCAATGCTTCGTCAAGCTCGATGCAGATGTCGTCGTCGCTCCAAAAATGCCTCCCGGCAAATGGGAACTGCAGCTGCTTCCGCTCGACCAGCTCATGGCGCAGAGCAAGCTCACGCAGGCGCAGCCTACACTAACTCCGGCGCTGACCACGCCGCAAGCAGGCAAAAAGCCCGACGGCTCAAACGCAGGCCCCACTGAGATTCCCAAGGCCCCCGACGAGCAGAGCGAGCAGTCCAACGACGGTTTTCTTGTCAACGGCAGCGTCAACAACGCGGCCACCAGCCAGTACTCGCTCGACCGCGCGTTTGGCAATCGAA
The DNA here is from genome assembly GCA_963783065.1 of uncultured Acidobacteriaceae bacterium. Classification (GTDB taxonomy): domain Bacteria; phylum Acidobacteriota; class Terriglobia; order Terriglobales; family Acidobacteriaceae; genus Telmatobacter. Next base: position 415,999 of record CAWAMG010000004.1, read on the forward strand.
GGCCAAACAGCAAGAGCCTCTACACCGGCGGATTTGCCGTCGTCCTCAACAACTCCGCTCTCGATGCGCGTCCCTATTCGCTCACCGGCATTGAAGCACCCAAAGCCCTCTACGACCGCGTCACCGGCGGTCGTCAGCGTGGGCGGCCCACTCAAGATTCCGCACCTGCTTCCGCATGGGCCGAACTTTTTTGCCGGGTACCAGTTGGACGCGCGACCAGACCGCCGCAACAGAACCCGGCCTGGTGCCGACCGACGCGGAACGCAGGGGAGATCTTTCCGGCCTGCTCAATCCGTCCGGGCAACCCATCGCCATCTACAATCCCGCCACCGGACTGCCGTTCCAAGGCGGCGTCGTCCCGGTAAGTCCCCAGGCGCAGGCGCTTCTTGCGCTCTATCCGCTGCCGAATATCTCCGGCGCAACCGGCTATAACTTCCAGGTGCCGGTGTTGAACAGCAACCACCAGGACGTGGTCCAACTACGCCTCGACAAGACCCTCGGCCGCCGCGATCAGCTCAACGGCAGCCTTCAACCTGCAGAGCACCCGCGCCGCCAATGTGAATCTCTTCGGACTTTGTCGACACCACTGACACGCTGGGCATCAATTCAAGCGTCAACTGGTCGCATCGGCTCAAGCCGCAAATCTTCCTCTTTACAAGCTATAAATTCAGCCGGCTGAGAACGCTGGTGCGGCCGAACTTTGAAAACCGCGAAAACGTATCGGGCGACGCCGGCATCACCGGCAACGATCAGGACCCGGCCGATTGGGGTCCGCCCGCGCTCGGGTTCTCGAGCGGCATCGCGGGCCTGAGCGACGTCAACAGCTCCTTCGACCGCAACCGCACCGACGCTTATCTCCGGATCGACGGGCATCTATCGCGGCAAGCATAACATCACCGCGGGCGTTGATTTCCGCGAGCAGGAATACAACGACTTCTTTCAGCAGAATCCGCGCGGCGCCTTCACGTTTACAGGCGCGGCAACAGCGGGCAGCAGGCGGCGCCGGTTCCGACTTCGCCGATTTTCTCATCGGCATTCCCGACACCAGTTCCATCGCATTCGGCAACGCCGACAAATACTTTCGCCAGCCCGTCTACGATGCCTACGCAACCGACGACTGGCGGATCTCTGTCGAACCTCACCATCAACGCCGGTGCCCGCTGGGAGTATGGTGCGCCGATCACGGAACTGAAGGCCGTCTCGTCAATCTCGACCTGACGCCGGGCTTTGCCGCCGCCGCGCCGGTGCTGGGCAGCGACCCTGTCGGCCCGCTCACCGGCACGCACTATCCCAGCTCGCTCATCCGCCCTGACCGTCTCGGCATCGAGCCGCGCATCGGCATCTCCTGGCGGCCCATCCCTGCTTCCACCGTTGTGGTGCGCGCCGGCTATGGCATCTATCACGACACCTCTGTTTACCTCTCGCCCGCGCTCCAGCTTGCCCAGCAGGCTCCGCTCTCCACCAGCCTGAACACTGCAGAACAGTGCGGCCTGCCCGCTTACATTGGCCAACGGATTCGCGTCTTGCGGCTCCGGCGATCAAGACAACAACGCCGTCGAACCCAACTTCCGCGTGGGCTATGCGCAGACCTGGAATCTCGCCGTGCAGCGCGATCTGCCCTTCGCGCTGCAGATGACGGCAACCTATCTCGGCGTCAAAGGCACGCACGGTGTGCAGGAGATCCTGCCCAACACCTATCCCATCGGCGCTGAATCGCCCTGCCCTGCCTGCCCGCTGGACTTCGATTATCGAACCTCGGGCGGCAACTCCACGCGCGAATCCGGCCAGTTGCAACTGCGGCGCAGGCTCAGATCCGGATTCACAGCATCGCTGCTATACACCTATTCGAAATCGATCGACAACGACGCCGCCCTCGGCGGCCAGGGCCACGTCGCTGCCGCATCGCAAGGGCAGGCGGCAACCGACCTCGTTCAAGCCGCTTCGCCTTCCCTCGCCATCGCGCAGAACTGGCTCAATCTGCGCGCCGAGCGCGCGCTCTCCACCTTTGATCAGCGCAACTTGCTCAACGTGCAGGCGCAATACACCACCGGCCAGGGCGTGAGCGGCGGTACCCTCATGACTGGCTGGCGCGGCAGGCTGCTTCAAGGAGTGGACGGTGGTGACGCAAATAAACTTCGGGACTGGAATGCCGGAGACGCCGATCTATCTGGCTGCGGTTCCCGGCACCGGCTTCACCGGGACCATTCGGCCCAGCCTCACCGGCGCGTCCATATACGCCGCAACCACCGGCCGTCCATCTCAATCCCGCGGCGTACACAGCGCCCGCCCTGGGCCAGTGGGGAACTGCAGGCCGCGATTCCATCACCGGCCCCGGTCAGTTCAGCCTCGACAGCTCGCTTGAGCGCACCTTCCGTCCCACCACAAAGTTCAACCTCATCGCTCGCATCGACGCGACCAACATGCTCAATCACGCTGTCTTCAGCGGATGGATCACGACCATCAACAGCACGCAGTTTGGCCTGCCCGCTGCTGCAAACCCAATGCGCAGCCTGCAAACCACGATACGGCTGAGGTTCTAGCCATGCGAATCCTTTCATCGATCGTCGTTCGCCCTCGCCGCCTCGCTCGCAGGCGCGCAGCAGATCGGCCAGAACAAGCCGGCCGACGGTTCGCAGGGCTTCACGCTCTCGGTCAAAGTGCAGCTGGTGGTCGAAGCCGTCGTCGTAAAAGACAAAGACGGAAAAACCATTCCCGGCCTCACCGCCAAAGACTTCACGGTCACCGAGGATGGCGTGCCCCAAACGGTCCGCATCTGCGAGCGCCAGACCCTGGCCGAACAATCCACGCCCGCTGCCTGTCATCAAGCCGGGAACCGAAGACATCAAGATTTACAAGCATCTGGCGCGCACGCAGATCGCCCCGGAGACCGAAGACAATGAGCGCTACAAGAATCGCCGCCTGCTGGCGCTTTACTTTGACATGTCGGCGATGCGCCCCGCCGACCAGCTCCGCGCGCTCTCAGCCGCCAAGCAATTTATCCGGACGCAGATGACCACCGTCGACCTGGTGTCGATTCTCCGCTACCAGGGAGGTGCGGTCGATATCCTCCAGGACTTCACCGCCGACCGCAACAAGCTGCTCAGCATCCTTGAGACGCTTGATCGTCGGCGAAGCGCAGGGCGACGCCGAGACCATCGACGACGCGAGCAGCGCGGACACCGGCGCGGCCTTCGGCCAGGACGACAGCGAGTTCAATGTCTTCAATACCGATCGTCAACTCTCTGCGCTCGAGACCGCGGCCAAAATGCTAGGCCAGTTGAACGAGAAGAAGTCGCTCATCTACTTCGCCAGCGGCCTGCGCCTCAACGGCGTCGATAATCAGGCGCAGCTTCACGCCACGGTCGACTCCGCCATCAAGGCCGGTGTCAGCTTTTGGCCCATCGACGCGCGTGGTCTCGTTGCCGCAGGCGCCGCTCGGCGATGCAACCCAGGGCTCTCCGGGCAACTCCGGCATCTACACCGGCGCCGCGGCTCAGGCCACCACCAGCAACTTCCAGCAGTCGCAGGACACGCTCTACGCACTCGCCGGAGACACGGGCGGCAAGGCCCTCTTCGACACCAACGACCTTGACCACGGCCTGGTGCAGGCGCAGGACGCCATCTCCGACTACTACCTGCTCGGCTATTACGCCACCAACACCGCCAAGAACGGCCACTTCCGCCGGGTCAAGGTCACGCTCAATCAGAACCAGGATGCCAAGCTCGATTATCGCCAGGGCTACTACGCCGACAAGGAGTTCAGCCACTTCACCACTGTCGATAAAGAGCGCCAGCTTGAAGACGCGCTGATGCTTGAGGACCCCATCACCGAGCTATCCATCGCCATGGAGATCGACCACTTCCAGCTCAATCGCGCCGAATACTTCATCCCCATCATCGTCAAAATTCCCGGCCGCGAGCTGGCCCTCGCCAAGCGCGGTGGAGCTGAGCACACCCTCATCGACTTTGTCGGCGAAATCAAGGATCTCAGTGGCGGAATGACGGTGAGCAATGTTCGCGACAGCGTCAACATCAAGCTCTCTGATGCAACCGCCGCCGAGCTCGCTCACCGGCCCATCGAGTACGATACCGGCTTCACTCTCTTACCCGGCAAGTACAGAATCAAGTTCCTCGCGCGCGACGACGAAACAGGCCGCATCGGAACCTATGAGACAACCTTCACCATTCCCAACCTCAATAAGGAAGACAAGCGCGTTGCAATCAGTTCCGTTGTTCTGAGCAGCCAGCGCGTCGAACAGAAAGACACGCTCTTTGATGCCGCCAAGGCCAAAGACCGGCAGAAGGAAGACAGCGTAAACCCGCTCGTGCAGGACGGGAAGAAAACCATCCCCAGCGTAACGCGCGTCTTCAGCACCGCTCGGCCCATGTTCGTTTACCTGCAGGCCTACAAGCCGCCCGCCGCTCCAACCGACCCAAAGGCCGCCGCGCCGCCGCCCCAGCCCCTCTTCGCCTTTGTCAGCCTCTATCTCGCCGGCCAAAAAATCCTCGATACTCCCCCAGCAGCCGTCGAGCCCAATTCAGCAACCCGGCTCGGCATAACTTCGCTCAACTTCAGCATTCCACTCGATCGGCTTCCTCCCGGAACTTACGATTGCCAGGTCACTGTGCTCGACCCATCCACTCAAAAGACCGCCTACTGGCGAGCGCCCATCCTCCTCGTCCCTTAGAGATCGCCACTCAGAGCTCGTCCCGCAGAACACCGCAACAAAACTGCATTCTTGTTCGCAAAAAGACAAAAGCCGCTGATTTTTCAGCGGCTTATCTTGCTTCTCTGGACTGTATTGGATGTCTCTGAATCTCTAAATCGTTGGCACGCAGGGCACCATCACAGACACTGGCCAGCACCTCACGTTCCGCAGAAGGTTTGCAGAACACGCTCCTCGGGACGGGCTGGCATTGCGTATCGCTCAAGCCCCGGTCTCTCTTCATAGGGCCGTGTGACAGCGCTCAACAGTTCCTCGAACGGCTGGAAGTCCTGCCGCCAGGTTGCCGCCTCGAGCGCCGCTTCCACGAGGTGATTGCGCGGGATGAATACTGGGTTCATACGCCGCATCGCTGTTGCGCGCGCCTGTCCATCTTCCGGCTGCTCTCTGAGAAACTCCCGCCATTGAACAGCCCAGCTGTCATACGCAGCGGGGTCGGCGAACAGGGTCCGCACTCCCGCATCGCCTTCCGGCGAGGCTGCGGCATCGCAAAGTCTTCTGAAGGTCAACGTGAAGTCAGCGTGGTTGGCGGCCATGCGTTGCAGCAAATCTTCCACAAGAGCCTCGTCCCCTTCGTATGCTGTAAAGATGCCGAGCTTTCGGCGCAGTCCTGCTGACCGGGCACTTTGGAAATGCGGCTCGAATGCGCTGAGTGCTTCGTTGGCCGAAGCCATCGCTGCCGCTTCGTCCTCTTTCTCCTCTATGAGAAGTGGCAGTAACGCTTCCGCCAGGCGTGCCAGATTCCATCGCGCGACGTTGGCTTGATTGCCATAGGCGTAACGTCCGCCGTGGTCGATGGAACTGAAGACTGTGGCTGGGTCGTATGCCTCCATGAAGGCGCAAGGGCCGTAATCGATTGTTTCGCCCGAGATGGATGTGTTGTCCGTGTTCATGACGCCATGAACGAATCCGAGCAACATCCACTGCGCGATCAGATGCGCTTGCCGAGTGACCACGCCCTCCAGCAGCGCATGGTAGCGCTGCTGAGACTGCGCCGCCTGAGGATAATGCCGGGCAATTGCATAGTCGGCGAGAGTGCGCAGGCTCTCTCTATCCCCGCGTGCAGCAAAGTACTGAAACGTACCGACCCTCAGGTGGCTCGTCGCCACCCGCGTCAACACAGCTCCCGGCAGCGCTCCGTCTCGAAGCACTCGCTCCCCCGTGGTCAAAGCGGCCAGTGACCGCGTTGTGGGTACGCCGAGGGCTGCCATCGCCTCGCTCACAATGTACTCGCGCAACACCGGTCCAAGCGCCGCTCTCCCGTCGCCTCCGCGCGAGAAGGGAGTCCGGCCCGAGCCCTTGAGCTGGATGTCATAGCGCACGCCGTTGCGCCCCACCACCTCGCCGAGGAGGTGGGCGCGCCCATCGCCGAGTTGAGGCACGAAATACCCAAATTGGTGCCCGGCATATGCCTGCGCAAGAGGCTCGGCCCCTTCAGCCACTCGGTTACCGGACAGAACTGAAACACCATCTTCGCTTCTGAGCGCGTCTACATCGAGGTCAAGTTCCCGCGCCAGTTCCTCATTCACCTTCACAAGCCGCGGCGACGCGACCGGTGTCGGGTCCACTCGCGCGTAAAAGTTCTCCGGCAACCTTGCATACGTGTTATCAAAGCCGAAGAGAACCTCTTGGCCGCTGGACGCGGGGGTGACCTGCGGCGTGATTGCGGGAATGTCGGATGAATCCATCCCCTATTGGATGTAAGTATTCGGTTTTGGTCGCCTTCTTGCGCCTGGAGGCCATTTGCCGCTGGGCGCCACATCGGCGCGCGGAGAATTGCGCTGACGGCAGGGGGTTTTTCCAGTCGCCATGCCGACTTTTCGTTCCCCAGCTGTCATCGATGAACGCCTCGGCGATTTGCCCAGTTGCTGTAAGTTATTGATAAATATGGTAGGCACGACTGGATTCGAACCAGCGACCTCTTCCGTGTCAAGGAAGCGCTCTAACCAACTGAGCTACGCGCCTATATGCGACTCAAGCCATTTTAGCAGTTGAGCTCCCACACGGAAAGACGGCCCTCTGCTGCCGAAGGCCCTATTGCCTGGTCCCTGGTCCCTGCCCTGTTCCCTGGACCCCGGACCCTGAACTCTGGACCTCTGCGGCTCCTACGCCGCCTCACGCCACCCGGCTTCGGCCTCGGTCCACATCGACCCCGTACGGGCCGCTGCCCGCTTCCACCAGCCGCCCCAGATACTGCCGCGCGTCCTCCAGGTTATTCGGCACCGCCCCCGTCACCTGCACTCGAACCACCTCGTATCCCAACGGCCTCAGGTTTCCCTCCAGAACCTGCCTAAGTGTTCCCGCAATCCCCGTCTGCGAGGCAAAAAGTTCATCCAGCGTCAGCGACCGCAGGCGGCCCAGCACCACCACCTCGGCCTGTTCTCGTACGTGCGGCCCTGGATCCGGTAACTGCGACCACGCCTCGTAAACCATCTCCGGGTTCACCCGCGTTTCAATCATGATCGGAATCGTAATCATCGCGCCATCTTTTGTGCGCGTGGCCATTTTCAGGTTCATCTGGCTCGCTCGCAGATCCATGATCATGATCAGCCGGTCAATCGGCGGTTTCCAGTGCACCCCCGGACCCACCACACGATGAAATCGCCCAAACCGCGTCACCACGCCCGCCTCTGCGATTCCGACCGAGTATATTCCCACAACCACAATGACTAGGACAAGAGCCAGAACTCCCACACACTCCACAATCAGCAATATGTGACTCATCGTTCCCCTTTTGATCCTGAAGGTTTCGGCCCAGGCCATAGCGGCCTGAAACCCCACCCGGTCAGCTCATGCTCACGGCTTTCCCGCCTACAGACACGTCCCCTTGCCTATCGGCATAACCCCTCACAAACTTGAGCGCGCGCTCGAGCCGGCGCCTGTGCAAGCGCCTCCGCCGGTTAAATTGATCTCAGAAGGCCCCTTCTACCCGACCCGTGGCGGACCCTCAGGACCATCGACCGCCTTCTCCAATTCAGCCCCGAACGATCATCTGCGGTCGCCCTCTGACGTGCCCCATGGGGTCTTTGCTCCAATCCACCGCGACAGACCTTCGTGTGTCCGAGGCGTCTGGGTCAACCCGTCCCCCCTTTGACCACCTTGTTTCCTCATTCCCCTGATATCCGCCTCTCTTCAGGTCTCTTGCCGTCTAACGAGTGGTAGTCTGTGTGTGCTCTAAGGAGGGCTCTGGTGGTGAAGGGTTTTCTCTCAAAGTCTTTGTTTCTCTCCGTGGCTTGCGTATCGATTCCGGCATTCCCGGCCGCCCAAAACACCTCGCCCGACGATCAGAGCGCTTCCACGACCCTGCATCTGACCAGCCGCGCCGTTGTGCTCGACGTTCTAGTAACTGACCAGCACGGCAAGCCAGTCACCGGTCTGGGGAAAGACGTCTTCTCGGTCTCCGAGGAAGGCAAGCCGCAAAGCATCTCCTTCTTTGAGGAGCACAATGGCTCGATCCCCCCGGCGCAGGCCAAGCCCCTTGAGTTTCCCACGCTGCCGCAAAACGTCTTCTCCAACTTCTCGCCCCTGCCCACCCCGCCCGCAGTGAACATTCTGCTGCTCGACACGCTCAATACCCAGCTTTCTGACCAGATGTATGTGCGCCAGGCAGCCAAGAAGTACCTCCAGACCCTCAAGCCGGGATCGCGCATCGCCATCTTCACGTTGTCCATGCGGTTGAGCTTCGTGCAGGGATTCGCCGACGATCCGGCCGTGTTGGCCGCGGCCCTCGGTTTGAGCAAGTACCACAACCTCGAGGCGCCCGCACTGCTCGGCTCGCCCGGCGAGCAAGGCGCGCAGGGAACACTGGTCAGCCAGATGTCCGACACCGTGAACGCCGGACCCGGTGGCTTCGTGTCCACCGCTTCGCCCGCCATGATCGCCGCCATGCAGGCATTCATGCAGGAGACTCAAAACGCGCAAACCGCCGATCGCGAGTACCGCACCATCGCCGCCCTCCAGGATCTGGCCTCATACCTCGGCGGATTCCCCGGCCGCAAGAACCTCATCTGGCTCTCCGGTTCGTTCCCGCTCAATTTCTTCGGAATCACCGGATCCGAATTCAGCGGCGCCAGTACCAATACCGACGTGCGCTTCGACGACTACATCAAGAAGACCGTTGACCTGCTCACCGTTGCTCGCGTCGCGGTTTATCCGGTGGATGCGAAGGGAACCTCCACGCAGGCGTTCTATGGAGCCGAAAACAATCCGGCAAAGCAAGGGCCAATCGCCAGTCAGGGCATCGGCTTCTCCGGCAACATTGGCCGCGAAGATAAAGCGCGCGACCTAAGTCATATCGTTATGGATCAGCTGGCCGAGGAAACCGGTGGAAAGTCCTTCAAAGACACCAACGACCTGGCTGGCGTCATCAACAACGTGATCTCAACCAGTGGCAACTTCTACTCCCTCTCCTACACTCCCACCAACGACAACATGAACGGCGCCTTCCGCGACATCAAACTCAAGGTGAGCGGCGGCAGTTACACGCTTACCTATCGCCGCGGCTACTTTGCCGATGACCTCGACCTGCCCGGCAGCGGCCAGAGCACGCGCTATATGACTGAAGGCAGCAAAAAGAACGCTGCCCCGCCACCGCCTCCCTCCGGCCCGGTCGACCCGTTGAAGCCATTCATGGACCTGGGAATGCCCCAAACCGAGCAGATCCTCTATAAGGCGTTCATTCAGCCGTTACTTGACAATGCCCCACAGGGCGCCAATCCGCCTCCGCCGTCGCTCAGAGGCCCACTCACCCGTTACGGAGTAAATTTTGCCATCGATGCGAATGATCTCTTGTTGAAGCCAGATGCCGAGGGCGTGCGCCGGGGCAAGATTAACGTCTCGCTCATCGCTTACGACAAGTACGGGCAGATCATCACGCGTAAGGACTATCTGGTGCCCTTGGCCATCAAGCCTGAAACTTACAAAGGGTTCGAACAGACAGGCGTGCAGCTTTACTCCGAGGTCGATGTTCCCAAGGGGCAATACTGGTTGCGCACCGGTGTCTTCGATCAGGCAACACACAAAGTGGGCACCATGGAGCTATCGCTCAACGCCGTTCACGCCCCCGACGTGGCAGGCAAATAGGGCAAGCTAGTGTCCTGTCTCAGAGATTCTCAACAAAAAACCGCGATCTCATTCTGAACGAACGGGCCCCCGAACGCTTTTCAGTTCGGGGGTGGTGAGCGAAGAATCTGCTTCTTGTCCCTTCGGATTATGGAAGGAACTTCTGAGACAGGGCATCTCCCTCGCGATCCCTTCACGCGGCCCGATTCGCACCCTGCGTCGGCCAACGGATGAAACCGGTCTACGGGTACATCCGAGCTTGTCCCAAATCGGCAGCACACACCCCACACCCGACACCCCACACCCCATCGATGCCCCAATGTGTCCCCGCTCCTACCTCATTTGCGCCTCGTGTGGTATACGTTTCCTCATGATCCGCAGACCCTGGTTTTTCACCTTTGCCCTGGCCCTCTTTTGCTCGGCCGCCGCACCCCTCCTCCAAGCCCAGAAAGATCCAGCCATCGCCCCCACGCCGCCCATGGGCTGGAACAGTTGGGACGCCTACGGCTTAACCATCAATGAGGCCGACTTCAAGGCAAACACCACCGTACTCGCCGGCATGAAGCAGTTCGGCTGGATCTACTCCGTCATCGATGAGGGCTGGTACATGGGCGATCCCTTCGGCAAGTCCGTCGCCGATCGGAAATATCTCTGGGACGCCAACGGCAATCTGATTCCCGTCGAGTCCCGCTTCCCTTCCGCGGCAAACGGAGCCGGTTTCAAGCCGCTTGCGGACTGGGTCCACGCGCAGGGGCTCAAATTCGGCATCCACATCGTGCGTGGCATTCCTCGCGACGTCGTCAAGCAGAATCTCCCCATCGCCGGCTCCGCTTTTCACGCCGTCGATGCAGCCGACACCAGCGACACCTGCCCCTGGGACCAGGGCAACTACGGCGTAAAGGACAACGACGCCGGCCAGGCCTGGTACGACGGCATGCTCAAGCTCTACGCCGGCTGGGGACTCGACTACATCAAAGTCGACTGCATCAGCGACCATCCCTTCCGCCCCACTGAAATTCGCCAGATTGCAGAGGCCATCCGCAAAACCGGTCGCCCCATCGTGCTAAGCCTGTCTCCCGGCCCCACCAAGCTTGAGAACGCCGAATATGTCGCCAAATACGCACAGATGTGGCGCATCCAGGACGACCACTGGGACAGTTGGGAGTTCCAGAAAAAACCCGGCGACGGCGAGTTCCCCTTCAGCACCAAAGATGAGTTCGACCGCATCGCCCAGTGGGCGCCTTACGTCAAACCCGGCAACTGGCCCGATCCCGACATGCTCCCCGTTGGCTGGCTCGGTCCGCACCCCGGATGGGGTGATCCGCGCCAGTCCCGCATCAACCCCGTCGAGGAGCGCACCGAGTTTGCCCTCTGGTCCGTCTCCCGTTCACCGATGATCTTCGGCGGAAATCTCACCAAACTCGACGACACCACCCGCGCTCTGTTGACCAACAAGGAACTGCTCGAAATCGATCAGACCAGCATCCACAGTGCACCCATGCCGATTGCCCAGAAAGATGGCCAGCCGGTCCCGTGGCGCGCCTGGGTCGCGCAAGTGCGCGAACCCAAGAAGAAGACCTACATCGCCATCTTCAACCTGAGCGACGATCAGGGCATCTGGGATATTCCGTGGACGAACTTCCAGCTACCCGACAAGCCTCGCCCGGTCTACGACCTCTTCAGCCACGAGCACATTCCTATGGCCACCGCTCTCCATGTCCAGATTCCAGCCCACGGCAGCGCCGTCTTCCGTCTCGAATAGCGCTTTTGCGGGACTCCGCCCATGCGCCACCGCGACGCCCCGAAGGGGCAGCATGCATATAGCCCCGTGCAAGCTGGGGAAAGCTGCCACAAAAATACCCCAGCGTCCCGTAGGGCAGGCGCGAAATTCAAGCCTTCCTTGGGCAGAATCCCTACTTCAGCGCCTGCTCGAGCAGTGGCTCTAAATACTGCGCTGCCCCATGCCCGTGCCAAATCACACGCCCGCCCGCGTCCATCATCACAACCCACGGGTCCTTATCATTGTCCACGCCGAAGTAGCTGCGCCACAGCTTCTCATCCTGCGTCAAAATCACAAACTGATCCTGGTCGGCTATGCTCAAGCCCTTTCGGATGCCGCTCTTGATGAAGGGCCGGACAAAGCTCGGAGCCCCTTCCAGCATCACCAGTTCGTAGACCTCAGCCGCCCGAAGCGCTGGATCCTCGCGCACCGCCTTCGCCCACGCGCCGCATCCGTCTCCACCGTCTTTGCTGAACCCCGCAATCAACACCGCCAGATGACCGCGAATCGCCTCCGCCACCACCACCCTGTGGCCGCCCAGCGTCTCACCCGCGGTTTCCGGCAGCGTTTGCGCAGCGCACGTGCCGATCACCAGCCCAGAACCCAACGCGAATAGCGCAAATCTCCTCAATCCGTCTCCCATTTTGCGATCATCGCACGGCCCGCAGTCTCCTGTGCGAAACTTGAGTGAATGAGCCTTGGGCCCTTCGTTTCCGCGCTCAAGCCATTGATTCTCTAATCAAACCCTGGGCTTTCGGCACGCACGCCCCTGGATTACGCATGTCCGTCCTTCGTTCCGCATTCATCGCTCTTTCCCGCAATCGCACCCTGCGCAGCTTCTGCGAGAACTCCAGATTCGGCCGCCGCATGAGCTCGCGCTTCGTGGCTGGAATGGAGATTGGCGACGCCCTGCGCGTGGCCGCCGACCTCAACCGCCAGGGCTTCCTTGTCACGCTCGATTCTTTGGGCGAAAGCGTCACGTCAGAGACCGAGGCGCATCGCGCGGCGGATATCTACCATGAACTGCTCAAATCCATCTCCGCCCAGAAGCTGAACGCCAATATCAGCGTAAAACTCACCCAGATGGGCCTTGAGCTCGATCAACCCCTCGCCGGGCGCATCGCCGAGAGCCTCGCCAGGCACGCGGCCGAAGTGGGCAGCTTCCTGCGCATCGACATGGAAGACTCTTCGCTCACCCAGACCACTCTCGACATCGTCCGCCGCATCCACGCCCGGCCCGAGCTGCGCACCTTCATCGGTGTCGTCATCCAGAGCTATCTCTATCGCTCCCAGGCAGACGTCGAACAGCTCATCGCCAACGGGATTCGTGTTCGCCTCTGCAAAGGCGCCTATAAGGAGCCGCCCGAGGTTGCCTTCCCCAAAAAATCCGACGTGGATGCAAACTTCATCCGCCTCAGCAAAATGTTGCTCGACAGCTCCGTCTACCACGGCATCGCCACGCACGACGAATCCATGATCGCCGCGGTCCAGGCCTTCGCCTCCGGGCGCGGGATCGACAAAAGCCGTTTCGAGTTTCAAATGCTCTACGGTGTCCGGCGCGATCTGCAGCGACGCCTCGTCGGCCAGGGCTATAACGTTCGCGTCTATGTCCCCTTCGGCAGCGAATGGTACCCCTACTTCATGCGCCGGCTCGCCGAACGCCCCGCAAACGTCATCTTCCTCGCCAGAAACTTCTTCCGCTTCTAGCGTCCTGAATCTGAAATACGCAACACAAAACTGGCCGTCATTCTGAGCGAACCGGGGTCCCCGGTGACAGGTCTTCGTCACTGGGGTGGGGAACGGGGCCCCAAACGCCCTTCAGTTCGGGGGTGGTGAGTCGAAGAATCTGCGTTTGTTCTTCGAAGAGATTCAGACTCACGACACTAGCGTCCCGCGTCCGAAGTTCTCACTCTAACTAGCGATGTCATCCCGAGCGCAGCAAGTCGCGTTTTGTGCGACCTGCGGAGTCGAAGGATCTGCGGTTGTTCTTCCAAGAACATCGGATTCAACAGACTAGGCCGTCTTCTGATCTGAGGGTGGCTGCTCACTCGTTTCGGAAACGGCCTTCTTGGCCCTCGTCGACCTGGACATCGCCCCGTTGGTCCCAACTGTCTTCGTTCTGCCTGACCCGGCCCCATTCGACCCGGCTGCCCTCGCTCGGGTCGCCTTCGTTTTGCCAGGCTTCCGATCCTCTGCCACCAACGCGGTCAACTGGAATTCAGCTGGCTTCGTCTCCGGCTCAACCATGACAGCCCGCTCAGATTCGGTCGGCTTCGGCGAAAACTCCGCCATAGGCGAGGACTCCACCATGACAGCCGCCGTGAATTCAGCTGGATTCAGTTCGGTCACTTCCCCCGTCGGCATCGAACGGTCAACTGCCTGCGGTCCCACCACCCTCAGCCCGGCTGCCCCATTTCCCCCCGCCATCGCTGCGGCCGAAACCGGCTTCGATCCGCTCTCCACCTTGTATCGGTGCTGTTGCTTCACCAGCATCGGCTCGCGGCACAGCGGGCACTCCCACGGATAGTAGCCGAACCTTGAGTAGACCTTCGTTTGCATGAACCCTTGGCGCGCAAGCCGCCGCAGCGCGTTGCCGCAGTATTCGCAGCGCACCCGATAGTTCAAATCCTCCGGTTCCGTTGGCTGCCCGGCAGACTCTCCCTCTTCAACACGCCCGTTCGAATTACCGCCCTCTTCCGACCAACCGCTCAATCCCATTCGCCCATTCTCAGCCTTCTCATATTGTTTCAACTCTGAACCTCTTGCCGAGATCGACCCTCGAACTCTCGCGAGCCTGCTATCCTTTGCCCGCTATACCCACACTATTCCTTTCCGTCGCTCTGCAGCCGACTCAGCCCCTTGACGGCCAAATCCGCAACGGCCCGCACCAGGAACGGCGATGTATTCAGAGACTCCGGGCGTTTTAGGTCGATCTTAAGTTTGTTGCCATATTCCGTGAAAAGGATGTCTACGTCGAACAGAATCTCAACATGATCGCATAGAAACCCGATCGGTTGCAGAATCAGCTCCCTCACCCCCTCGGCGGCTATCCCATCCAGGGTCTCCTCCACGCTCGGCCCAATCCACGGCCCTCCGCTCGCCCCCTGGCTCTGGAACGCAAACCACCACTCCGGCATATTTTCGATCCGCCTGGCCACTTCCGCAGCCGTCCGCCTCGCATCCTCTGCGTAGGGGTCCACACCCTCTCCCGGCCAATGACGCGGCTGCCCTCCATTTTCGCCAGCCGACCCCGCCTCCGAAGAAGCCTGCACCGTTCTTAACGGCACGCTGTGCGCCGTGAACAAGACTGGCACCGGATGCCCGGCCTCCGCGCTCATCTCCTTGAGCAGCGGTCTCAGCCGATCGGCAAAACCCTCGGCCAGCAACGGGTGGTCCGCCCAACCCTCGGTAAAGTCGATCCGCACGGCCGTTCCCGCCTCCGCTTCAACCGCGCGCCGATACAACCCAACGCTGGTCCGCGAATTCTGCGGCGCAAGGCAGATCACCGCGGCCTCTTCCACGCCATCCGCGCGCATCTGCCGCACCACATCGGGTATGTAAGGCTTCCAGTTGCGCATCCCCACGTAGACCGGTATCGTTTCCCCGCCCGCGGCCATCTCTGCTTCCACCAGCCGCGCCAGCTCCATTGTGATCTCGGTCAGAGGGCTCTTCCCAATCAGCGAATACCTATGCTGAATCTCCTCCACAACCGTCTGCGGCAGCGGACGCCCGCTCACCACGTTGCGCAAATACTCCGGAATCTGCTCTACCGTTTCCGGCGTGCCATGAGCCAGAAGCAAAACCGCTTGTTTAGCCATCTACTGCCTCCCGCTGAGTCGCCATTATCTTTTTGTACACGGTAAAGAAATACACCATGGAACCAACGGGGGCAGTGAAGAAGAAAACGAGGAACCAGAGAATCTTGGCCCGGACGGAAGAACGATCCAGAAATGCGCAGAAAATGGCCATCCCAACGATGATAATCAGCAGCCCTAGAACACCAACGGCAAAGAATGCCAGGAACAATACCGCCATAATGGGATTCCCGCCGGCGGTCTTCTCAATTCCTGGGAATGGGGGAGGCCAATCCAGAATCATGAACATCAGCCAGCAAGCGACTGCCCAAGCCGAGCCAGAAAAGAGTGCGCACATCGTTTTGGATCGCAACCAGGAGGACTTCATCCAACTACTGCTTCTCCAGCCGGAACTCCCGCACCATTTTCACCACTGCCTGCACATTTTCCACCGGCGTTGTCGGCACAATCCCGTGCCCAAGATTGAAAATGTGCCCCGGCCTTCCATTCGCGAGCCGCAAAATCTCGTGCACCCGCTTCTCAATTACCTCAAGCGGCGCAAACAGCGTAATCGGGTCCAGATTCCCCTGCACCGCATGCCCATGCCCCACCGCTCTCCAGCCTTCGTCCAGCGGCTGCCGCCAGTCCAGGCCAATCACGTCCGCGCCCGTCGCCGCCATCTCCGTCAACAGCCCCGCCGTCTCCACGCCAAAGTAGATCACCGGCACGCCCATCCCCTGCACCGCGCGCACCAGCCGCTTCGAAGCCTCAAACGCATACTCCCGGTAGTCCGTCAGCGATAGCGCGCCAACCCAGCTATCGAATATCTGAATCACGTCCGCCCCCGCCAGCACCTGCAACCGGCAATAGTCCGTCAGCACCGTGACCAGCTTGTCCAAAAGCAACCGCCAGCTCAGGTCATCGCGATACATCATTTGCTTCGTGTAAATGTAATTTCTCGACCCGCCCCCCTCAATCATGTAGCTCGCCAGCGTAAACGGCGCGCCGCAAAATCCGATAATCCCCAGCCGGTCGCGGAAGTGTGTGGCCACCTTCTGAATCGCCCGCGCCACGTAATTCAATTCATCTGCCCGGTCCGTCCTCAGCGCCAACACATCCTCGACCGTTCGCACCGGATGATGCACCACCGGACCCTCGCCCGCCTGAAACTCAAACGGCAGCCCCATCGGCTCTAGCGGCAGCAGCAGGTCGGCAAAGATGATCGCCGCGTCCACGCCCAGCTTCTCCGCCGCCGTAATCGTCACCTCGGCGGCAATCTCCGGCTGCTTGCAAATCTCCACCAGCGTGTGGTGCTTGCGCACGTCGCGGTACTCCTGCATGTAGCGCCCAGCCTGGCGCAGAAACCACACCGGCGTGCGGTCAACGGGTCGGCGCAAACAAGCGCGCACAAAGCGGCTGCCATCCAGAATGGTGTCGGGGACGGCTGAAATCAGGTTTTGGGTGTCCATGCAACTTCGATTCTAAAGGGGAAAGGAGCCGGCCTTGGTGATTTAGCTCACACTTGGCCGTGTGCCCCACCCCGGGTGCCCCAGGTCTCGCCATTGAGACCTGGGAGTCGATGAACTCCAATCCGCACCTACTGCCCCTCCACCTTCACCACCCGAATCTCCGGATACGCCCCATCCCAGTCCGGAGTCACCGCGTCGAAGATCAGCCGGAAATCCTGCCCATCCCCCGGCTTCAGCGGCGCAGCAGAGACCGGCTCCACATCCACATACGGCGTCCGCATTCGGATGAACTTCAGCGGCTGCGTCTCGTTCTGCGCCACTTCATGGGCAAACGTTCGAAAAAGCACCTGCACCGTGATCCCCGTAACCGTCCGGTTCCCCGTATTGGCAATGTGCCCGTCGAGGTAGGTCGCTTTGCCGCCCGCCAGGTTCGCCGATTCGCTCATCGCCAGCCCCGTAATCGGCAGGCTCGCTGCGTAGGCGTCCGGTGCAGCCGAAATCGGAGTCACCGTCGCCGTCTTCTTGCCGTGCTCCAGCATGAAAAACGCCACCGCGGCCACTACCACCACCACCGTCGCAGCAATTCCCAGCGGCAGCCAGTTGCGTTCCGGGGCTTCTCGGGGCGAGATGAGTTGCGGACCAGTGCTCACGAGCGGATTTTACACCCGTTACGAAAGGAATATGCTCTCGTCCCTCGTTCTTGGGATTAGGCGCACGCTTTTTCGCCATGGGCCGATCTGCATTAACAAGTCCATACTCTTCACCGAATCTCCACGGGATTTAATCCATCTGGAGTGGGTCAAGCGGCGTCTAAAGAATCGAGGAGCCGCGAGGAATCGCCGGACGCTCCCAGAACTGCAATTCCGGCCTCCGCCCCTCCCGGCCGCAGTATTTGTGGTCGCATCAAGAAATTCAGAAAGGCAGGTCGGCGATGTCCCCCTCCCCTGAATCCGCGAACCCCTCCCTGCCTGCGGTCGATGCCGCCACAGGCTCCCGCAATAGGGACGACCTGCCCTACATGACCATGACCGTCGTCGCCATCCTGCTTCTGCTCGGCAGCCTCTGGGTCTTCTAACTCGTACTCGCGCATTCCGCGACAATTTAGGTGCAATAATCTGGGTGCCCCATCCTCGGCGCGCCTTTGTTTTTGCGCCTAGGGTGGGAGACCACAAACCCCCACAGGTCGCTCTTGTTCAACCCGCCAACAATCCGAGGGTGCCCCATCCTCGGCGCGCCTTTGTTTTTGCGCCTAGGTGGGAGACCACAAACCCCCACAGGTCGCTCTTGTTCGACCCGCTAATAATCCGCGGGTGCCCCGCCCTCGGCGCGCCTTTGTTTTTTGCGCCTAGGGTGGGAATCCAGAATCCCCGGGTGCCCCTGCGCGTGCGGGTGCCCCATCCTAAACGCGTTCTTTGCGTTTAGGGTGGGAATCCAGAATCCCCGGGCAACACTCCCTCCCGCCCGAGGAGTCGCTGTGAAATCATTCCCCCGTGCCGACACAATTCGCGCCCAACCTTCGCAACCCGTATCGATCCGCGCGCGTGATATAACGGACAAGACATAATTTAGACAGTCACTCCCACCCCCTGTTCTAAACCCCCCAAAAAGGAGTGTTCACCTTGATCTTTCCTTGCGCAAAATGGTCTCCCTCTATGGTTGCGATATGCGCGCTCCTTGCTGCCGCATTTGCCCTCAACCGCGCCAACGTTGCCCTCGCCCAGCAGCCCGCCCAGCAATCCGTCGTCGAGCAGCCCGACAAATACACCTGGCTCGAAGATATCTACGGCGAGAAACAGTTGGCCTGGGTGAAGGCTGAAAATGTCCGCACCGCCAACGTCATCGAGAAAGACCCCCGCTACGCCACCAACCAGGCCGAAGCCCTCAAGGTTCTCGATTCTCCCGAGCGCCTCGCTTTCTCCACTTTCCGCTCCGGCGACATCTACAACACCTGGCGCGATGCCAACCACGTCCGCGGAATCATTCGCCGCACCACCCTCGACGATTACAAATCCGCCGACCCCAAGTGGCAGACCGTCGTCGACTACGATGCGCTCTCCAAAGCCGACGGCAAAAGCTGGGTAGGCAAGGGCGTTGATTGCCTGCAGCCCGATGAAACAGCCTGCCTTCTCGCTCTCTCCAATGGCGGCGAAGACGCCATCACCCTCCGCGAAATCGATCTCAAGACCGGCAAGTTTGTTGACGGCGGCTTCGTTTTGCCCACCGGCAAAAACCGCGTCGCCTGGGTCGACAAAGACACCCTGCTGATCGGTCGCGACTGGGGTCCCGGCACCATGAGCGAAGCCGGTTACCCCATCACCGTGCGCGAGTGGAAGCGCGGAGAGCCTCTCGAAAAGTCTCGCGAAATCTACCGCGGCGACGTAAAGGACAACGGATACGGCGACAATGCCGGTGTCTTTAAGGACGGTCAGGGACATCAGGTCTCTACTGTCCAACGCAGCATCAACACCTTTGAAAGCGAAACCTACCTGCTCGAACCAACTGGCCCTGTCAAACTCGCCCTTCCCTTGAAGGGCGGCATTGACGAGCTTCTCGACGGCCAACTGATCATCTCCATCGACGAAGACTGGACCCCCACCGGCTCGACGCAGACCTTTGTGAAGGGATCGGAGCTTTCGCTCGATCTCAAGGCCACCGAAAAAGACCCCGTCCACCTCAAGCCCACCGTCATCTTTGCTCCCACGGCTACCGAGTTTTTGCAGGAAGGCCTCTCTGTCACCAAAAACTTCCTGCTGCTCACCACCCTCGACAACGTCCAGGGTCGCGCCTACCTCTACACCCACAGCCACGACGGCAAATGGAATCGCAAACGCCTCCCCGTTGAAGACAACAGCTCCGTAAGCATCGTCTCCACCAGCGCCACCGACGACCATTTCTTCCTCACCGTCTACGGCTTCCTCACCCCGCCATCCATTCTGCTCGGCAACGCCGCGGATGGCTCGCTCTCCGTCATCAAATCCCAGAAGCCTCTCTTCGACGCCACCGCCGACGCCGTTGACCAGTTCCACGCCACCTCAAAAGACGGCACCAGCGTTCCCTACTTCGTCGTCCATCGCAAAGACATCAAATACGACGGCTCCAACCCCACGCTCCTCGACGCCTACGGCGGCTTTCAGGTTTCTTCCACGCCCGGCTACTCCCCGGTCATCGGCAAGCTATGGCTTGAGCACGGCGGAGTCTTCGTGCTCGCCAACATCCGCGGCGGCGGCGAGTTCGGCCCGGCATGGCACGAAGCCGGAATCAAAACTCATCGCCAGCACATCTACGACGACTTCTACGCCGTCGCCCAGGACCTGATCACCCGCAAGATCACGTCCACGCAAAAGCTCGGAATCATGGGCGGCTCCAACGGCGGTCTGCTCATGGGCGTCGAGTTCACCCAACACCCTGAGATGTGGAAGGCCGTTGTCATTCAGGTGCCCCTGCTCGACATGCTGGCCTTCGAGCATCTCTCCGCCGGCGCATCCTGGGTGGGTGAATACGGCTCAACCTCCGTCCCTGAAGAGCGCGCCTTCCTCGCTTCCATCTCGCCCTACAACCAGCTCAAGCCCGGCGTCCAATACCCCGAGCCCCTCATCTTCACCACCACCCGCGACGATCGCGTCGGCCCCGTCCACGCGCGCAAGTTCGCCGCCCGCCTCGAAGAGTTTCACGATCCATTCTTCTACGACGAGATCACCGAGGGCGGCCACGGCGCAGGCGCTGACAACAAGCAAGCCTCCCAAATGTGGGCCGACACCTACACCTACCTCATGATGAAGCTGATGGACTGAAGCCACCGCGACGCCCGGGGGCGGCATGATGTTAGCCCCGGGCCGGGGTCCCCAACGACAGGTCTTCGTCGTTGGGGTGGCGGGTGAAACCCCGGGAAAGCTCCCAATAATTTTTCCTTAGCGCACCGTAGGGCCGCTGTGAAATCCCAACCCCGCCCACCCCCAACGCTCTCCTCCAAAACTCCGCTGCATGCAGTGCTCACCCAAACCGCGCCCGCTTCACCGTCTGCCTGAAATCCAGCCCCGTCATCTCCACGCGAACACACATCTCAGCCAGCCGCGACCGCATCCGGTCCCCGATCCTGTCCCCCAGCGTCTGCTCCCGCGCCGCGCGTTCCGGGTCCGTCAATCCCCCGCCCCCCGCCTGCAGATCCTGATAATTCGTCGTAATAATCGTCGTCAGCTTGTCGTTGTATCGCGAATTCAAGATCAACGCCACCGTATCCCACACCCACTCGTTCGGCTTCTGCGCGCCCAGATCGTCCAGCACCAGCACCTCTGCCGCAAATACCGGCTTCAGCAGCTCAAGCTCCGTCGTATTCACCTGCGGGTTATAGCTGTTTTGAATGTTCTTCAGCAGCTCGCGATAGTCGCAGAACAACCCCTTCACGCCCCGCTCCTGCACCAGCCTCCGCAGCACCCCCACCGCAAGGTGCGTCTTCCCTACTCCAATCGATCCGGTAAACAACAGCCCCCTGCCTGCCGTGTCCACCGGGTACGCGTCCACAAATCGTCGCGCCGTCAGGTGCGCCCGCCCCAGCGAGGGATCGGCCCCGGGAAACGAGGGAGTCATACCCGTCCAGCGTGTATTGCCGATAGCGCTCCGGAACCCGCGCCGCCGCCAGCCTCCGCTCCTCGCGCACCACCTCCTGGCACTCGCAGGCCTGCGAAACCCATTGGCCCGTCTCGTCCATCACCCGCACCAGGCCCACTCCATCGCAAACTGTGCAAACGCTCGTCGCAGCCCGGCTATTCATCTCTCCCCACCCATTCCCGCTTCACTCATTTCCGTCCACTCATCTCCTCAAGCGTAGCGCAGATCACCTCGACCGCACCCGGTGCAACCCCGCACCCGTTATGTGGAAAAGAATCTCCCTTGGTCGGCCGCCGTCCCCCTTTGCCCCAGCCACTCCCATTCCCTACAATCGCTGTGTCGCTCGCCGCACGATGGAGAACCTCCCTTGACTCGACTCACCTCGCAAATCCTCCTCACCGCCGCCCTCGCCACCGTCTTCGTCCCTCCATACTTGCCCGCGCAGGAGCCCGGCAGCCTTCCCGAAACCAAGGCCCCCGCGCCCACACAAACCACCCCCGCCGCAACTCAAGCAACCCCCACATCGCAAGCAACCCCGTCGCCTGCGCCCAGCGCATATCAGATCGAACACGACAAGCGAATGCTCCTCGACTTTGGGTGGCTGGCGCGATTCAAGGAGGACGATTTGAAGCTCGGCACCCCCGCCCCCGGCGAAGATCGCGTCGTCTTCATGGGCGACTCCATCACCGAAGGCTGGCACTTCACGGGCGCTGGCGGATTCTTCGAAGGAAAGCCCTACATCAACCGCGGCATCAGCGGCCAAACCACCCCTCAAATGCTCGTCCGCTTCCGTCAGGACGTCATCGACCTCAAGCCCAAAGTCGTCGTCATCCTCGCCGGCACCAACGACATCGCCGGCAACACCGGCCCCATGACCCTCGAGCAAATCGAGGAGAATCTCGCCTCCATGACCGACCTCGCCGCCGCCAATCACATCCGCGTCGTCCTCTGCTCCATCCTTCCCGCCTTCGACTATCCCTGGAAGCCCGGCCTCACTCCCGCGCCAAAAATCCTCGAGCTCAACCGCTGGATCAAGGCCTGGGCCACTGGCCACAACTTCATCTACGTCGACTACCACTCCGCCATGAAGGACGATCGCGACGGCCTTCCCCCAGCCCTCAGCCACGACGGCGTCCATCCCCTCCCCGCCGGCTACGCAGTCATGACACCCCTCGTCGAAGCCGGAATTCAGCAGGCCCTCAAATAGACCTCGGCTGTCCCCTTTTCTCTTCTCCCTTTTCCCTTTTCCCTCGCTCCCCGAGATCCTGGACCCTCCTACGTCCCAAGGTTCGATTGCCTTTTCGTGAACCGCCCCAACGCCCGCTTTCCCGCCTCACCGTCTCCCGTAATCAGATAAGCCAGAATCGCCCCCTGAAAAAGCTGCAAAAACTCCTCCACTGCCTCCGCCTCCGGCAGAAACCTCTGCAGCATTTCCACCCAGAGTCGCTGCTGCTCGGCATAAAAAACTTTAGCTCGCGCTGACCCGCTCCACGCACGCCTCGACACATCCATAATCACGAGCAGAACACCTCTCGATCCGGGTGTCGTCAATTGCTCCCACAGCGCCGACACCACGGCTTCAAGCGCAACTCCAGCCGGAAAACGCTCCGGGCTGAAACGGCCGCGGAGCCGCTCTTCAAGCAGCGAGATGGCCCTTTCTTCAAGCGCCTCGCGGCTGCCAAAATAGTGAATCAACATGCGCTTGCTCGTTCCCACTCGTTCGGCCAGACGGTCCAGGCTCACATCCAGCGATCCGGCGGCAACGAATCCCCCCAGGCATTTTTCAGCCAGCTTGTCCAGATCCTCGTTTTCTTTTCGTTGCATCTTGCTCCCGTTGTTGCATCTTGCTTCCGGCTGTACCATGTGGTACAAATCATCGTGTACCAACTGGTACAGATTCTAGTTCCTGCGGAGGGTCCTATGCGAACGCGCGATATCTGTATTCTTCTGGCCTTCGGAATCGTCTTTTGGGTCGCCGGCACCCTCTGGTTTGAGAGAACCGGCCCACGCGTCTTCGAGACCACCGCCGTCCGCTATTGGGTGAACTTCCTCATCACTCCGGTTGTGAGCACTCTGGGCTGCCTCCTGATCTTGCGCTGGCGTCAAATACCCGCTTCTGGGTGGACAACCGCAATCCTACTCATCGCTCTGCCCGGAATGTTCGGTGAAGCCATCCTGCTTTCGAACTTTTCCATGCTCATGCCTCGAATGCACGAGGCCTCTGCTGGAAAGTATGGAGCATTCCTGTTCGCAACTTACGCGCTTGTAATCAGTATCGCGGAGATTGTCACGCTGCGCGCCGCACACTAGGAGCCGGTCGGAGCTGCCAGCTGAGGGTGCCCCATGTCTCGATTCTGAGACATGGGAATCCATGAACCCCCTGATCTCCCTTTTTCGTTCGGCTCACTGCTCTAATTGCCTTCCAACCGAAATCCCCATACAATAGATGAGGAAGATTGCAGGAAAGGTCTGTCTCTAGCGATGCCCAAGGAAAAGATTCACCCCAACTACGCCGCCATCCGCGTAATGTGCGCCTGCGGAAACAACTTTGAAACCCGTTCGACCCACAAGGGCGACATCCACGTTGAAATCTGCTCCAACTGCCACCCGTTCTTCACCGGCAAGCAGCGCCTCGTTGACACCGCCGGCCGCGTCGAGCGCTTCCGCCGCAAGTACGCCAAAGCCGACGAGAAAGCACCCGCAGCAGCAAAGTAGCAACCCAGGCGCTCCGGTCCTTCAATCAGGCCTCCGCCCCGGCGGGGGCCTGGTCGTGTTGGGGCTCTTGACTGAAATCTCGGCCTACTTTAAGTGAGCCACTATGCCGCGTGCCAAACGTTCAATTGAAGCCACCGTAACGATGAATGGCCTGCCGCTCATCTGGCACCTGCACCGCGAACAGCAATGGTGTACCGAGGATAGATGGAAGGGCGTCGCGATTCATGTCAAGATGGCTGAAGGCGCGCATCGAGAACTGATCCTCGAATACCCGACAGCGCTAACCGCGAAGCCCGGCTTTCACGGGAGACCCGGCTGGTCGAGGACGGACCCACTCCGACCCACGATTGTGGCAGCAAAGGTAACCACGCATATTCGAGAAGCGATCGAGGCCGGTTGGGACCCGGAATCCCGCGGCAAGCCGTTTGTTTATCAAGTTCCTGAATTACCGAGTTGATCTGAAAAGAGTACCCATGGCAGGCAAAGGCTTTACCGTGAAGAAGGAATGGGACAACCCCATTGACCACGCAATGCCTGCCCACGCGCGCGTGCCGGTCGAGATGCGCATCGGTCCGGTCCTCGTCGCGCCCGCCACGGTCCTCGCGCCCATGGCCGGAGTCACCGACACGGTCTTTCGCCGCTTCATCCGCCATGCCAGCCTCTTCAGCGCCCCACCCAAATCCCCGGGTGCCCCATGCCCCTCGCCCTTGGGGACATGGGAGACCTCAGACCTCGTCGCAGAAGAGTCAGAGAACATCGACACCGCCCTCACCAACGCCCAGTCCGGCTGCGGCCTCATCATGACCGAGTTCACCTCGGCCGACGGCCTCGCCCGCATGCGCGAGTCCAAGCGCCGCCGCTACCTCACCTTCTACGACGACGAACACCCCATCGGCGCGCAGCTCTTCGGCTCCAATCCTGAAACCCTCGCCGAGGCCGCCCGCATCGTTCAGGACACCGGCTTCGACACCGTCGATCTCAACCTCGGCTGCCCCGCCAAGCGTGTCGTCGGCTGCAACGGCGGCTCCGGCCTTCTGCGCGATCTGCCCAAAATCGCCACCATCTTCCGCGCCATCCGCAGCTCAGTCTCCATCCCCTTCACAGTCAAGTTCCGCATGGGCTGGAACGCGCAGCAGATCGTCTGCGTTGAGCTCGCCCGCATCGCCGAAGCCGAAGGCCTCAACGCCGTCGCCCTCCACGCCCGCACCCGCGAGCAGGGCTACAGCGGCCAGGCCCAGTGGAAATGGATCGCCGCCATCAAGCAGGCCGTCTCCATTCCCGTCATCGGCAACGGTGACATCCGCACCCCCAAAGACGCCGTCGCCATGATCGCCGAAACCGGCTGCGACGCCGTCATGATCGGCCGCGCCGCTCCTGCCAATCCCTGGATCTTTCGCCAGATCGCCCAATACACCGCCCACGGCAGCTACGATCATCCGACGATCGACGACCGCTACCGCATGATTCGCGCCTACTTCCAAATGCTCCTCGACGAGGCCGAAGCCACGCGCGACCTGCCACGCGATGGCCGCATGGGTGAGACCGCCGGCAAGATGAAGCAGTTCGCCACCTGGTTCACCCACGGCGTCCCTGGCGGAGCCAAACTCCGCGCCGCCATCTACCAGGCCAAAACCGGCGCAGCCGTCCTCGCCCAGGTCGAAGAGTTTTTCGCCAACCGGCTCAACAATCCCCTCGCCGAAGACGAGCTCGCCGACTCCGCCCCTCAGGAATACCCCGACGGCGCCCTCGTCTGCGACTAACGTCCAGCCGATAACCGGCGCTCAGCCCAAATCGTTGGCGCTAAAATTGCGCTGTCATCCTGAGCGAAGTTGGGCGCGCCTCCTGCGCCCAACGAGTCGAAGGATCTGCGGTTGCTTTTTTCGGGACCCCACACCCCACACCCTACACCCCAGACCCTGGACCCTAGTTCATCGGCAGCCTCACCGTCGCCCGCGCCCCATCCCCATCTTCGCGATTCGCCAGCGTAATCTCCCCGCCGTGGGCGCGCGCAATCTGTTGCGCCAGCGCCAGCCCCACGCCGCTCCCCGTGGGCTTCGTCGTGTAGAACGGCACAAACAGATTCTCAACGTTTGCAATCCCCATTCCACGATCCTCAATCGTCACCAGCAGTTCTGTCTCCGCCGTGTGCCAGGCCGCGTGCACCGGATGAGACCCATTCGCCAGCGACGCATCCACCGCATTCGCAAGCAGGTTGATGAACATCTGTTCCAGCTGATCCGGATCGGCGCTCAACTCCACTGCCGGTCCCGCATCGAGCTCAACCTCCAACCGTTGCTCCAGCAGCACAACCCGCTCCAGAAGCGGTCCCAATGGAACCGTCCTGCGATGCGGCGGCGGCAACTGCGCCAGCAGCCGGTACGACTGCACAAACCGGTGCAGCGAGTCCGCCCGGCTTTCCACCACGCTCAGCCCCCGCCGGAAATCATGCATCTCGGCTTCGTCCGCGCCGATCCGATCCACTCTCGCCAGCAGGCTGCCCGCAATCGACTTGATCGGTGCCAGCGAATTCGAAAGCTCATGCCCCAGCACCCGCACCAGCCGCTTCCAAGCCGCCTGCTCTTCTTCCTGCAGCGGAATGCTCACGTCGTCCAGCAGCAGCAGTGTGTGCGGTGCACCATACTGCCGGAATTTCGTCTTCCTCAGCAACCACCGCGTCGGCTTGTCTCCAAACGAGTGAATGCTCTGGTCCGCCGCATCCAGCAGGTCTGCAAGCCCAAGCTCTTTCGCCGAGTGGCCAAAGCAGCGCCCATACTGCATTCCCAGCAGCCGGGTTCCGGCGATGTTTACAAGTTGCAGCAGGTTGTCCCGGTCAAACGCGAACAGCGGCGCATGCATCACCTCCAGAATCCGCGCCAGCAGCGCCGTCGCCTCCAGTGACCGCACTCTCTGCCTCTGCAGCAGGTCGGCCAGCGCATTCACCTCCGCCGCCACTTCCGCGAATGCATCCTGCGTTCCCGCACCCCGCGCGCGGAACGAGTAGTCTGCCTCGCGCAGCGACGAAATCACATTCGAGAGTGTCTGCAGAGGCCTCACAAAGCTTTCAATCAGAGCCGCGGCCACCAGCAGGACGTAGAGCAGCAGGCACACAACCAGCAAAGACGCACTCGTAGCGCTCAGTTGCTCCCTCACAACCAAAACGATTCCGGCAGCCAGCGTAGGCAGCGCCAGCAAGAAGCAGAATAGCCACGCTCGGCGCACTGCCGAACGGCGGCGGCGGCGTTGTCGTTCAGATGCCATATTTTTCAATGCGGCGATACAGGGCTGCCCGGCTAAGTCCCAGCGATTCCGCGGCCTGCGAGATATTCCCATCGCACCGCCGCAGAACCTTGCGGATAAGCACCGACTCCATTTCGTCGATGCTCATGTCGTCCAGCATCTGCGGTGCCTGGGGCACTGAGGCAATCGCCAGGTTCGACGGCTCAATCTCCTCACCGCGGCAAAGCAGCACCGCGCGTTCCACCGCGTGTTCCAGTTCGCGCACGTTGCCTGGCCAGCTGTATTCCATCATCATCTTCATCGCCGCGGACGAGAACCCCGTAACCTGCTTGCGATAACGCGTGCGATTCCGCCCCAGAAAATGTTCCGCCAGCGCCGCAATATCTGCCCGCCGGTCGCGCAATGCCGGCAAGTGAATCTCCACCGTGTTCAATCGAAAGAGCAGATCCTCGCGAAAGTTCCCCGCCCTGGCCTCATCGTGAAGCGGCGCATTCGTAGCCGAAAGCACCCGTACGTCCACGCGCCGCGTCTGCGACGATCCCACCCGCTCCAGTTCGCCTGTCTCCAGCACGCGCAGCAGTTTGGCCTGCTGCCGCAGCGGCACATTCGCAATCTCATCCAGAAACAGCGTCCCTCCGTTGGCCAGCTCAAAGCGCCCGATGCGGTCCGTCCGCGCATCCGTAAACGCGCCCTTCACGTGCCCGAAGATCTCGCTCTCAAACGTGCCCTCTGACAGCCCGCCCGCATTCAGCGCCACCAACGCCATCCGGCTCCGCGGCGATGAGGCATGCAGCAGCTTTGCCACGATTTCCTTGCCAGTGCCGTGCTCCCCGGTGATCAGCACATTGGCCTCCGAAGGCCCAACCTGCTCGATCAATTCCAACACTGCCTGCATCGCGGGCGCTCCTGCCACAAATTCCGGCATCCCGTCCCCGCGCAGCAACCGGTTTTCCAGCTCCAGATTCCTTGCCCGCCGCAGCGCCTGGCGCAGTTCTGCATGCACTCGCACCATTGCAATCAGCCGCTCGTTCTCCCACGGCTTCTGCAGAAAGTCCCGCGCCCCGCGCTTCATCGACTCCACCGCCAGGTCGATATTGCCCCACGCCGTCATCACAATCACCGGCAGTCGCGAGTCGAACTCCTGGATCCGCGCCAGCAGCTCCAGTCCCTCCTGTCCCGACGTCGTGTCCCGCGTGTAATTCAGATCGATCAGCAGCACATCGTAGTCGCGCTCGCCCAGCGCCTCCATCAGCAGCCGCGGCGAACGCACGCAGTCCACTGCGATCCCCTGAGGTTTCAGCAGCAGCTCGATTGCCTCAAGAATGTGCGCTTGATCGTCCGCGACCAGCACCCGGATTGGCTCTTGCTTAGGGATGACTTGCCTCCACCTGATTCTACGGCTTCAGCGGAACCAGAGTAGATGCATCCCGACTCCGCTGAATGAATGTCAACGCGACCAATCCCGGCTTCGCTTTAGTTCATGTCCCCGAAGTTCTGGACATAAGACCAAAATGTCATTCTGAGCGAACGGGTCCCCGAACGTCTCTCAGTTCCGGGGTCCCCAAAGAGCGGTCTCTGCTCTTTGGGGTGGAGTTCGGGGGTGGTGAGCGAAGAATCTGCTTTTCGTCCCTTCAGTTTCTGCTTCGAATATCCAAATCACAAAACTACCGCGTTACAACCCCCAGTTTCGCGTCATCGATTGAAACTCCTGTCCTATCCAGCGTCTCGCCGGTCGCGCGGTCGATATCCACCTTCGCCTTCTCGAACGCTGTTTGCGCAGTGTCCAATGCTTGCTCGGCCTGCGCCAGCGCGTCTTCCGCGGTCAGCGTATCCAGGCCCGATTTCGCGCCGAGTAGCTGTTCCTGCTTGGTAATGTCGAATGTCTTCTGGGCAAGGTCGCGCGCTTTTTGCGCCGCTTCAACGTGGGCCTGGGCTTGCTCAAGTGCAAACTTCGAGTTGCGAACATCAAAGCGAATTCCCTTCTGCTGCTGCTCTGAAGAGATCTGGCTCTGCCGGTACTGCAGCACCGCGCGAAATTGATCGGCCTTCGCCTGGCGGTTCCGCAAATTGATCGAGAGCGCCATCCCCACCTGGTATTCCGGTGACGAGTAGTTGAATGTGTTTGCCAGCATGCTGGCAAAGCCCGTGGGCAGATTGGTAGTGCAATCCTGCGTGCTCGGGTTGCATAAGGGGTTGACGGGACCCGCGGTGCCCGCACCGGCATACACACCATACATGTTGAGAGTCGGCAAAAGCTCGCTGTTGATGTCTTTCAGAGCCTGCTTCTGCACCTCGGCCTGCATCTGGTAGATCGCAACTTCGGGCCGCTTCTTCTCCGCGTCTGCGATCAGATCGTCGATCGACTTGTCGGCATTCGGGTCTGCCTCTCCTTGCAGGTCGAGCGGAATCACCGGCATCTCGTCGATCGCAGGATCATCGGTCTTGGTGAGCGCATTCTTCATCAGCAGCTCGTTCAGTCGAAGACTGGCTCGCGCCACCGTAAGGTTCCCTTCGGCGGTTGCCACGGCAGACTCATCCGTCATTACCTGCATCGCCGGGATGGCCTGGAGCTTCAGTTGCTTCTGATCGTCGGAGAGATTCTTGTTGGCGAAGCCGAGCGAGCGTTCACTGATCTGTTCGCTGTCGTAAGCATTCACAAGATCCCAGTAAATATTCTCCACCTGGGTCACGGTGGCGATCACCTGCGCTTTGAATGCAAGGTCGGTAATCTGCGAGTTACGCTTGGCGATGCGGATGTAGCGCTCGTTGGTGGCGACCCCGAAGCCGGCCAGAAGGGGCTGCGGATATCTGTACCTGAAAATTGGAATACAGCTCAGGATTGATGATGTTGTATGGCGAGTTTTGGGCCACACGCTGGCCGATATAGTTGACCGAGAGGTTGGTGCCGATGGGGAATGACTGCGAGTAGTTCGACAGGACCTCAATCGTGTTGGTCTTCAGAGTCGGCACGCCGGTCGTAATCTCGTTGGCCTCCTGAACAGTAGTGTGATCGACGTAGCCCCTGAAGGTGAGGTACGGATCGAACGACGAAACGCTCGTGCCGGCGCCCAGGGTCGAGGTAACGATGCCGCCTGCGCCCGCTGAGAATCCGGCTCCCGACGAGCCGCCTCCGCCGCCCGTCGATGCGCCAAAACCGCCCTGAGTGCCCTGGACGATCGGCGGTGTTCACGCCGTTGGCAGGGCTGCCCGCTTTGGTGCGCAGAATATCGGTTTGAGCGATGGGGAAGTTATAGCGGAAATATGCCAGATCGAGGTTGTTCTCGATCGCCACTGCGATCGCGTCTTTCAGCGAAACATAGATCTTGCCATCGCGAATCAGGCTCTCCAGTCGCGGTGAATTGCTCAGGTCGAGCTCCGGCGCGGTGCTCGGGTCATATAGGGCGCGAGCGGGTTATGCGAGTGCGGCAGATCCACATGAAAGGGCTGCTGCGGCGCAACGGACCGCTATGCTCGCCTGCTGCGCCTGCTGAGCCTGTTGCGCCAGCGTCGGCTGCTGCGTCGCGGCGCCGCTCGCCGGGGGCGTCGGCGACTCCGGCGTCGCCTGCGTTGTCTGGTGCAGTTTGCCGGCGAAGATCCCTGCGGCACTTGGGGCGGCTCGGGCCCAAGCGCAAAAGCAAGATTCACCTGCAGCAGCAGAATCGCGCCCACGGCCTGCAGCATATCTTGCCGCATCTCCGATCTCGGTGCTTCACTTGGGCGCCAACCTCCGTGCCCTTCGGCTCCAGCCGCTCATCGCGCGTCATCCAGCCATCCCGCAACTCCAGAATCCGCTTGCCGTAGCGCGCGTTTTCTTCCGAGTGGGTCACCTGCACAATCGTCGTTCCCTGCTTGTTCAGTTCGCGGAATAGCTCCATGATCTCGCGCGCCTGCATCGAATGCAGATTCCCCGTCGGCTCATCGGCCAGCAGCAGCCGCGGCGCATGCACCACCGCTCGCGCAATCCCCACCAGTTGCTGCTGTCCGCCCGAGAGCTGATTCGGATACAGATCCTTCTTCGCCACAATCTGAAATCTGTCCAGGATGTCGGCCACCATCCCCGCCCGTTCCTTCGCCGGAAGATTCTTGTACGAGAGCGGCAGGTCGATATTCTCGGCCACCGTCAGATCGTCCAGCAGGTGATAGCTCTGGAAAACCATGCCGATCCGCTGCCGTGCCAGGTCGGCGCGCTGCTTGCGATTCAGCTTGTGCACCGCGGTCTCGCCAAACCAGTACTCGCCTGACCATCCGTCGTCCAGCAGGGCAAGCACATTCAGCAGCGACGACTTCCCCGCTCCCGACGGCCCCATCACGGTCACAAACTCGCCCTCTTCAATCGTGAGCGCGATCTTGCGCAGCACCCACGTCTCCGTGTGCCCTGCTTTATAACTGCGATCAATGCCCTTCAAATCGATCATTCGAACTACTCCGATCTCAATGGTTATTCTTCGTTTCAAGTTACTCCGTCCTTAGAGCTTCCATCGGCTCAATCGACGCCGCTCGCCTTGCCGGTATGAATCCCGCT
Source organism: uncultured Acidobacteriaceae bacterium (assembly GCA_963783065.1). Classification (GTDB taxonomy): domain Bacteria; phylum Acidobacteriota; class Terriglobia; order Terriglobales; family Acidobacteriaceae; genus Telmatobacter. Next base: position 447,906 of record CAWAMG010000004.1, read on the forward strand.
GCAAATCCGCAAAGCGCGAGCACCAATGGCGCTCCAACCATCGCCGCCAAATCGAACTTGCCCACGCCGAACAGCAGGCTCTCCATCAGCTTTCCCGCATACAGCGCTGCGGGAACTCCCAGCGCCAGCCCGATCCCGATCTGCCACGCAGCGCCCCGCATCACCGTCCCCATCACGCTTCCCCGCGTCGCGCCCAGCGCCATCCGGATTCCGATCTCCACGCCCCTTCGCGCTACAAAGTACGACATCACCCCATACAGCCCCACCGAGGCAAGCACCAGCGACAGCACGCCAAACAAACTCGTCAACTGCGCCATGATCCTGTCTTCGATAAAGTTCCCCGCAACCTGCGTCTTGAACGGCTTCAGGTCCATCACCGTCAAATTCGCGTCGATCCCCGCCATTGTCTGTCGTATCAGCTGCGTCCGCATTCGCGGGCTGCGTCTTGAACCACACAATCATCGCGCCGGGGAACATCGAGCTCTTCTCGCCCGCGATCATCTCCGGCTCCTTGTACCCTGCGTAGTACTGCGCCATCGGCCTGAAGTACTCCGGCTGCACCTCGCTCTTCGGGTTCTCCATCTTGAAGTCCGCGAAACACGCCTACAATCTCCCACGCGCCCGAATATGCCGGAAAATCGATCCCGAAATGCTGCCCGATCGGATCCACGTTCGGAAAGAACCTCTTCACAAATGTCTGGTTCACAATCACCACCGGCGGCGACGCGGCCGTGTCCTGCGCCGTTATTCCGCGGCCCCGCACCATCGGCACCCCGATTGAATCCATAAATTGCGAATCCACCTTGTCCCATCTCGATCCGCAATGATCGTCGGCCGTCGGCGCACCATGCCCCTGCGGAATTACGCACTCGCCCCAGCCCCCGCCCTCCTGCGGGCTGTAGATCGCGAGGCCTACTTTCTCCACCCCCGGCAGCGCCGAGAACCGCTCCTCGATCTGCCGGTTCAGCGCCGGAATCCGATCCTCCGTATACCCCGCTCCAGCCGGATCGAAATGCACCACGTAGCGATTTGCTGTCGCCAATCCCAAATTCTGATTCTGCAAATTTCCCAGCGACTTCGTCATCAAGATCGATCCCGCCAGCAGCACCAGCGACAGCGCCACCTGCACCACCACCAGCGCCTTTTGTGGAATCGACGCCCTGTCCCGCGTTCCGCGCCCAGCTCCCCGCAGCGCCTCCGCCGGCTGCGTATGCGACGAAAGCCACGCCGGCGCCGCGCCAAACAGCACGCCCGTAATCACCGAAACCATGAATGCAAATCCAAGCACCTCCGCCGAAGGGTTCGCCGAAATAGGCATGTTCCGCGCATCCGGAAACGCCAGCGTCAAAATGAAACGCGACCCAGCGTACGCCACGCCGATCCCGGCAACTCCGCCCACAACGCTCAGCAGCACGCTCTCGGTAAGCACCTGCCGCATCACGCGCTGCCGCGCCGCGCCCAACGCCATCCGCACCGCAATCTCTCCGCGCCGTCCCGTCGTCCGCGCCAGCGACAGGTTCGCGATATTCGCGCACGCAATCAGCAGCACAAAAGACGACAGCACCATCAGCATCTTGATCCCCAGTCCCGTCTGCTGCTGCAGGTTCTGGATTCCACCGCCGCCCGGCGCAAGCACGATATGCATCTTCGGAATCAGTGCCGAGCCGCCGTTCGACGTATACGTCGACCGTGTGGAAAGCCACTGCCGCAGCGTCCCCGTCAGCTTCGCCTGCAATGACTCGATATTGGTCCCCGGCCTCACTCTTCCAATCGGATAAAGCCAGTGCGAATCCGGATGATGAAGGAACGCGCTGTCCCCGTGCACATACGGCTCGGTCTCAACCGGCATCCAGAAATCGGGTGGCGCATCGGTCACTCGATCGCCGAAGAATCCGCGCGGGCTGATGCCCACAACCGTAAACGGCTTCGTCTGAATGAAAATCGTCGATCCCACAATCGCCGGATCGCCCGCGTAGTCGCCCTGCCACGCATCGTAGCTCAGCACCACCGTTGGCGTCGCGGTCGGAGTGTCGTCATTGTCCGTGAACATGCGCCCTGCAATCGCGCCAATCCCCAGCGTCGAAAAGTAATTGCCCGAAACAAACTCCCCGTGCAAACCCTTGGGCAAACTGTCTCCACGCCGCACCGCCCATTGTTGCCCCACCCACGACTGCACCGCGGCCAATTGCTCAAACTCCGGCGTGTTGGCGCGCAGATACTTGTAGAGATCGAAGGAAAAAATCGAGAAGTCGCCGGTCTCGGCCGCGTCCCCCGGGAATCCGCCATCCACGCAGCAGTCGTCGTGGTCTCCAATGCGATAGAGCTGCGCCGGATCGCCTACCGGAAGCGTCCGCAGCAGAATGCCATGCACCAGCGTAAAGATGGCTGTGTTGGCCCCAATGCCCAGCGCCAGCGTAATCACCACCGTCAGCGTAAACCCGGGCGACTTGCGCAACTGCCGCAGTGCGTAGCGAATGTCCTGAATCAGCGAACTCATCGGCCTGTTCCTCCTTGGGGATCTTCCTGCTACTCGATTACTCGTTCCTCAAAGCTTGCATGGGTTCAACCGAAGCGGCGCGCGCCGCTGGAATCAGCGCAGCCACCAGTCCCGCAACAATCAGCGAAATTGCGATAATCACAATCTCACCCGCTTCCTTCTGCGCATCGAGATAAATCACCACGCCAATCAGCTTGCGCACTGCGAAAGTCAGCACAAGGCCGGCAACTGCTCCCGCCCCCAGCATCCAACCAACCCGGCTCATCACCATCGAGAGAATCCGGTTCCTCGTCGCGCCCAGCGCCATCCGCACGCCAATATCGCGCGTGGCCTGCTCCACCTCATGACTCACCAGCCCGTAGAGACCCACCATCGCAAGCAGCAGCGCAAGCGATGCGAAGATGCCAAAAAGCCACTCCTCCATGCGCTCGAATACAAGTTGTTCTGACACAACATCAGTCATGGTTCGTACATCCGCCAGCGGAACAGTCGGGTCGATGTCGTGCAGCGCCGCGCGCAGCGCCGGGATCATCGCATTCGCGTCGCCATCCGTGCGCACCACCAGCACCATGCTTGACATTGCAGCGGGGCGATCCTTCACCGGAACCTCGTCCAGCACATAATCCATCTCGGCCAGCGGTTCCTCGCGAATATCCTGGCGCGTGTTTCCTGCCACTCCCACAATCGCCGTCTTCTCTTCTGGCTTTGGGTTATCGTCGATGTGCGGCGTCCCCATCGCCAGCGGCGCGAGAGAAAACTTACGTACAAATGCGTCGTTTACCACCACAGTCGGGGCCTTGTTGTCGGGCAAGTCCAGCGAACTGGAAAATCCGCGCCCTTGGTGAAGCTGTATGCCGAAGACATCGAAGTAGCCGCTCGTCACCATTCGATTCTCGGCGAGCATCTCCTGGTTTTTCGGATACGGCGGCTGCCCGGTGATGTGAACATCCGAGTTCGCACCCCAGGAATCGATAGGCAGCATATCGATGAGCCCTGCGGCCTTGACGCCCGGAATAGCCTTTACCCTGGTCAGCAGCGGATCAAAGAAGCCTGAAAGCACATCGCGCCCTTCATACCGCGTCGGTGCAATGTGAAGATACCCGGTAAGAACATGCGATGGATCGTATCCGAGTTCGACATGTCGATAGCGCGTAACCGAACGAATCAACATGCCGGCAACAACCAGCAACACCAGCGTGAGCGCCACCTGCGTGATAACAAATCCTGCGCGTACCCTGTGCTCCCCGCGACCCGTGCCGGCGTTGCCACCCGCGCGGAGCGTGCGATTGGGATCGATGCCTGAGAGCCGCAGCGCGGGGTAGAGCGTCGCCGCAAGGCTCACGACGATCGCCACGGCAACAGACGCGCCGAGGACCGCGAAGTTCAGATGAATCTCCCCTCCACGTTCCAGCGCCTTGATCAGAAACGCGCGCATGATCTCCAGCAGCCCCGCGGCCAGCGCCACGCCGGCAGCAGAGCCGACCACCGCAATCAACAGCCCTTCGGTAAGCATCTGCCGCAGCAGGCGCATCCTTCCCGCGCCGATGGCAACCCGCATGGCCATCTCCCGCTCGCGCTTCACGCCCCGCGCCAGCAGCAGGCCCGCAATGTTGACACAGCCAATGGCAAGCACGGCAAACACCGCGCCAAGCAACGTCCACAGCGCCCCGCGCGTATCGCTGCTCTCTGAATCCGAAAGCAGTTGCAACCGCACCGTCCGCCCGCCATCGGTTTCGGGATATGCCTTGGTGAGTCCGGCAAAAATTTGCGTGAGGTCGGCCTGCGCCTGGCTCAGCGTCACTCCATCCTTCAACCGAGCAACAGTTCGAAGAAAGTGACCTCCGCGCGTCTCCATCCATTGAGCGGCATTCGTGTGCAGTGGAATGTAAACACCTTCGCGCACATTAAGCGGAAACCGGAATCCGGCTGGCATAACGCCGATGACTGTGTAGACCCGTCCGTCGATGCTCAGAGGTGAGCCAATTGCGCTCGATGCACCGCCAAAGTGCTTCATCCACGTGTCGTAGCCCAGCACCACCACGTCGTTTCGGCCCGCATTCTGTTCGCCTGGCAGGAACGTGCGCCCAAGCAGCGCGTGAACGCCAAACACATCGAAGAAGTTGTCTGAAGTATTTACGGCAGGCAGTACCGCCGGACCATTCGGCGCAACAACGGCAACATCCCGCCACTTGAAGTAGCCGGCTAGAGCCGTGAAGGAAGTGGACTGCGCGCGCTCATCCTTATAAGAGGGCCACGAGGCCGGCTGCATGTACCCGCTCCCGCTGTGCGTATCAAAGCTGATGATCCGATCTGGGTTCGCGAACGGCAGCGGCCGCAGAACCACCGCATCCAGAACGCAGAAAACCGCCGTCGCGGCGCCAACGCTCAAAGCAAGCGTCAGAATCACCGTCATGGCAAAGCCAGGCGACTTGCGAAGCTGGCGCAGCGAATAGCGAATGTCCTGAATCACCATCGAATCTCACCTATTCGGTTCTCAAAGCCTGCATGGGTTCAACAGATGCAGCCCTGCGTGCGGGCAGCCAACTCGCAATCATCGATGCGCAAAGCAGAACAAGCGAAACACCGGCGATCGCGCCATAGTCCACCGCGCCGACTCCGTAGAGCGCGCTGTGCAAACCACGCCCAATAAAGAACGCCCCAATCAGCCCAATGCCCAGGCCGATCGCCGCCAGAATCAGCGCTTCCCTCAAAATCAAATTCACTACGTTCCCGCGGCTTGCGCCTAGCGCCATGCGCAACCCGATTTCGTGCTCCCGCTGCGCAACCGTAAACGCCATCACTCCGTAAATGCCCACTGCGGCCAGCAGCAGCGCAATCAGCGCAAAGCTGCCCATCAACGTCATGATGAACCGATCGCTCCCCAGATTGCGGCTTTTCACTTCTTCAAGGGTGCGCGGCTCGGCAAGTGCGATCTGCGGATCTACCGAATGAACAGCGGCAGCAATGCTGCGAAACATCTGCGCCGGATCACCAGTCGTATGGACGCCTATATTTGCGCTCGGCCACGGAATCTGCGCAAACGGAATCACCATATCCGGAAAATCGTCGCGGAATCCTCCCCCGCGCACGGTGTGGTATACGCCCACAATCTGCCACGTTATGTATGGCCCGAGCTTGGTCACCCCGGGGATCAACTCCTCCACGTTGATCCCCTGCTGCAAAGGGTCTTTGCCCGCGAAAAACTTATCCGCAAACTTCTTGTTCACCATCATCACGTGCACCGACGCCGCCGTGTCCTGGTCGGTGAATGCGCGACCGCGAAGAACCGAAATGCTGTAGGTCTTGAAGTAGTCGGGCGTGACCATGTCAAAGCCCGCTCCGGGACGCTGCGACGGATCTGCAAAATCCGGCTGCCCGGCGATCGTGAAGGGCATGCCAAAGTTGGGGCCTTCGAGCGGAAGTCCAACGGAGACGGCCGCGTCTTGCACACCAGGAACTGCCTTGATGCTTGCAACCATCTGCTGGTAATACGCGTTGATCCTCGCTGCATCCTTCGGCCTTGAATCCGGCACAGGCAAAAAGAACGTCTGAATGTTGCTCGTGCTCGCGCCGAGATCGATCTGCGTCAGATTCCAGAAGCTGTGAATCGCCAGCCCCGCCCCGGTCAGCAGCGCCAGTGCCAGCGCAAACTCTCCGATCACCAGCAACCTGCGCAGCCGTTGGCGTCCGGCCCCGGTTCCCGAGCGCCCCCCCTCCTTCAGAGCTTCAGCCGGATCCACTCGCGTCGCATACCATGCTGGAGCGCAACCGAACAGAAGTCCCGCAAACGTCGACGCAGCCAGTGTGAACAGCAATATGGGAAGGTTCAGCGTGAGGTCGGCTTCAGACGGAAGAGTGTTTGGCGGCATGATGGCTTGAATGCCTCGCAGCAAGGTCCAGCCCAGCGCGACACCAAGGCCGCCGCCAAAAACAGCAAGCATCAGGTTCTCTGTGAGGAACTGCGCGAAGATTGTCTTGCGCGAGGCGCCAAGCGCAGCTCGAACGGCAACTTCCTTCTGCCGCGTCGTTCCCTTCGCCAGCAGCAGGTTGGCAATGTTCACGCATGCAATCAGCAGCACAAACCCTACCGCCCCCAGCAGTATCCAGAGCATGTTGATCTCTTCTTTTGACACGAAGTCGTTGTGCAACAGCTCCACAGTCGCGCCCCAGCCCTTGTTGCTCTTCGGATTGGCCTGCGCAATGTTCGCCGTCACCATGTCCATGTCGGCTTGCGCCTGCTGCATCGTCACGCCGGGCTTGATGCGGGCCATCGCGAGCAGCCAGTGAAAGTCGTGATTCAACTGGTCGGGCGTGAACGCCAGCGGAACCACAAGCCACTGATCCAGCCGATCTGCCTGCCCCGCCGCAAAAACACCCACAACTGTATACGCTGCGCCGTCTAACTGAATCGTCTTTCCAACAATGTTTGGATCGGAGCCAAGTCGTCTCCACAGTTTGTTCATTAAGATGACTTCGTGGTTTTTGCCAATCATCCCCTCTTCGGGAAGAAAATCGCGCCCGTACAGGAATTGATTCCCCATCATCCGATACATGCCCGGCGTTGTGGCCTGGCCTTGGATATATTCCGGCTGCTCTTTGGTAGCAAGGTTGAAGCTGCCGCCGGTGAACGCATTAATGTCTTGAAACACGGTGTTCTGCTTCTTCCAATCCAGAAAGTCCTGCGCGGCAATGCTGTTGCGGCCGCCTTGAATCTTTGACCAGACCATCACCAGCTTGTCCGGCTCGGGATAGGGCATGGGCGCAAGCAGAGTCGCATACACCACCGTGAAGATGGCCGTAGTGGCGCCAATGCCGAGTGCCAGCGTCAGAATCGCGGTCACCGTGAATCCCGTCGACTTCCGAAGCTGGCGCAATGCGTAACGGACGTCCTTGGCGATCATCGAATATCTCCTATTCCGTTCTCAGAGCTTGCATGGGTTCAATCGCCGCAGCGCGTCGTGCCGGAATAATTGCGGCCGCGAGTGCCAAAACAAAAATGCTCACTGCCGCAAACACCACCACCGCGGGGTCGAGCGGGTCCACCTCAAAGAGCACCGAGCGAAGCAGATGCGTGGTAATCAGCGTGGCAGCCACGCCGCTGCCGCACCCGGCCAAGCCGAGCTTTGCCGCGGAGCCGAGCACCAGCCGCAGTACGCCGGCGCGCTGCGACCCCAGGGCGAGACGAATCGCCAGCTCCTGTGTGCGCAAGGCAGTAGAGAATGCGATCACGCTGTAAATCCCCAGGACCGCAAGCAACACTGCGGCCGTGGCGAAGCATGAGATCAGTGTCGTGATAAATCGGCGCGGTGCCATGCTGCCCGCAACCACACGGTCCATGGCCTCGACATTCGTAAGCGGAAGCTGCGGATCGATTGAGCGAACTGCGGCGCGCAGCGAACTCGCCATCTCCGCAGGCGGCGACGACGCGCGAAGAACGATCGTGCCGGCATTGCCTGTCAACATGTCTGGCGGAGCAAACGTGCCTGCATCGGCTCTGGCTTGGCTCGAGGGAATGTAGATCTGGTTTTCCGACGGCGATTCAGCCCCCCGGTCCTTCATCTCGCCAATCTCGCCCACGATCGTGAGCCATGGCACCTTTGCCTGCGCCGGGCCGCGATGCAATCGCTTCCCGATCGGGTCCTGGCCCGGCCAGTAGTGCTCGGCGAGCCTGCGGTTCACAATCACCACCAGCGGAGCGTTCCCATCGTCCGAGGTCGCAAAGTCGCGTCCGCGAACAATTGAAATCCCCTGTGCTTGAAAATAATTGCCCATCACCACCGGTACCCAGCTGAGATTCAGCCCCGCTCCCTTCGGCGGCACATATCCCTCCGGCGTAAACGTCGCGCGGTACTCAACACCCGAAGCAGGCAGCAGAGTAGTGAATCCAACTGCCTGCACTCCCGGCAGTTGCTCTAGCCGCGCGCGCAGCACCGTGTCGAATGCGTCGATAGCGGTCTGCGTTGAGTACTGTTGAAGAGGCAAGCTGTAGGCTGCGGTCAGCGTGTGATCCGCGCGGAAGCCCATATCCGCATTGCGCATCTTCTCAAAACTGCGCAGCAGCAGGCCCGATGCGGAAAGAAGAACCAGCGCGACGGCGAGTTCTGCAACCACCAGGGCGGAACGCAGACGCGCGTGTCCGCTGCCGGCGGTACCCGTGCGGCTGCCCTCCTTCAGCGCTTCATTCACGCTGGTGCGCGAGGCCACATAGGCAGGCAGCACTCCGCACAACAGGCCAGTGACTACGGCAAGCATAATTGAAAATGCCACCACCTCCCAGTCCAGCCCGATGGAGCTGATTCGCGGCATTGTCTCAGGAAGAAAGCTGATGCCGGTGCGCATTGCCGCTCCCGCCAGAATCAGCCCGAGAATACCTCCCATCAAGCTCACCACCAGCGCTTCGACAAGAGATTGGCGCAGAACGTCTGCTCCGCTTGCGCCCAGTGCCAGGCGGACCGAGATCTCGCGCCGGCGCCGAATCACGCGCACCAGCAGCAGGCCGGCCAGGTTTGCGCATGCAATAAACAGCACAAACGCGACCGCAATCAGAAGGGTTCGCACCAGCGGACGAGCCTCCGCGACAGTAACTTCGCTAAGCGCCTGCACCCATGGGTGAATCCGGCGGCTTGAGAGCGCGGGCGGAAAATTGCGCATGATCTCCTGCGCCGCCCCGGCTGCGTCCTCCTGTGCCTGCGCGACCGTGACCCCCGGTTTCAGCCGCCCAATCAAGCTGTACGCCCACGCACCCGCGCCCTGCACCAGCTCAGCCTGCGCAAAGCTCATCGGTACCCAAACCTCAGAGCGATTCAATTGCCCAGGCTCGAGTGGATACTCAAATTCGCGCGGCATCACGCCGATAATCTCGTAGGGCTTGCGATCGAGCAAAATTTTCTGGCCGAGAATGTGCGGGGCGCCATTAAACCGGTTGCGCCACATCTGGTAGCTGATCACAGCAACCTGCTGGCTGGTCTCATCCTCCTGCGGCATGAAGGTGCGGCCCATCAACGGAGAGATACCCAAGGTAGGAAACACGCCCGCCGTCAGTCGCGCTCCATTGATTTCAGCCGGTTCGTCCGTACCAGAGAGCTCATAGGTGGCCTGTATGGATGCACCGGTGCTCGAGAAGGCATGCATGTCCCGCGAGTACGTCAGCACGCCGGGCGCAGTTACGTTCGGAGCTTCGACAGGGCCATAGCTCACACCCTCCAGCCTGTCGCCAAGCGTGACCAGCCTGTCGGGCTCGGCAAATGGCAAAGGCCGCAGCAGCACGCCCTCGACAATGGAAAAGATCGCCGTAGTCGCGCCAATCCCGAATGCAAGCGTCAGAACCGCCGTAATCGTGAAACCCGGCGACTTGCTCAACAGTCGCATTGCATAGCGAATGTCCCTGGTCAGCATCGGGGTCTCCTATTCCGTTCTCAGCGCTTGTATGGGCTCAATCGACGCGGCACGCCGTGCGGGCAGTGCGGCGGCAACCGAAACCGCGATTCCCGTAATCAGCGCGGCCGCAACCAGCGAAAGCGGATCGAATGTTGTCACGCCGTAAAGCTGGCTCTTGAACAGGCGCGCAATCGCGACGACCGCTGGCAATGCGACCACCACCGCGATGGCAGCGATGATCGCCATCTCGCGGACAACAAGCAACACAATTCCCCTGCGCTGCGACCCAAGCGCCAGCCGCACGCCTATCTCGCGCGTCCGCTGCTCGATTGAGTAGGCAAGCACACCGTACAGTCCGACCGCCGCCAGCAACAAAGCCAGAGCCGAGAAGCCGATCGCGAGGAATGCAAGGGTCCGTTCGTCCCCTGCAACCCGGCTCACCTGCTCGTCCATCGTGCGCAGGCCGTCGACCACGAGCGTCGAGTCCAGCTCATGCATAACCTGGCGAATCGCAGGCTCCATTGATTCTGGCGGCTGTTTCGTGTGCGCGTAAACAACCACGCCGCCGGGATGCTTCTCCTGAAGGTAGGGCGTGTATACCGCGCCGCCCAGTTGAGTGCGCAGGTCGGCATGACGGATGTCGCCCACCACGCCAACAATTGTGGTGTCGTACTTGACATCTTTCCCACTGCCCTCGGTGATCGCGCGGCCAATGGCATTTTGCGCCGAACCGAAAAAGCGCTTTGCGAAAGTCATATTCACGATCGCCACCAGCGGCGCGCCTTTCCCGTCGGCCATAGTGAATTCCCGGCCCGCCAGCAGAGGCTCACGCAGCGTGGCAAAGTAGCCCGGAGTAATGTCCGGGCTCTCAAAACCCATGTCCTCTTCTTCCGATGGCTTGTAGCCCTGCACCGAATAACCATTGACGTTCGTGCTGCCCTCGAGTTCCGGGTCAGTGGTTGCCGCAACTGAAGTCACGCCGGGAATTCGCTGAATGGAGTCGAGCGCGTTGCTCACAATTTGCGGGGTGCGATCTTCGCCATATCCTGAACTGGTAGGGTCCAGAGTGAATGCAACAAGATTCCCGGTTTCGAATCCAACTGGCTGGTGCCGAAGATTATCTAATGTCCGCACAAATAACCCTGCGCCGCCAAGAAGCAAAACACCGAGCCCAATCTGTGCGCCCACCGCGATCTTGCGGAAAATCTGCGAGCCTCTGGATGCGGTTCCGGAATTCTGTCGAAGGGAGTTTGCCAGATCCGGGCGAAGGAAGTGAAACACCGGCGCAATCGAAAACAGCAGGCTGGTCAAGAATGAAACTGCGATTGCGAACAGAGTTACTCGCAGGTCGATCGACGACGAATACGGTTCCTGGCCCGGATCGGAACTGGTGATGAGCCGCACCAGAGTTTGCGCAACAATGGGCGCAAGCGCCAGTCCCGCTGCAGCTCCGGCAAAGCCCAGCAGGCCCCCTTCAACAAGAAGCTGCAAAGCAATGCGGCCGCGCCTCGCTCCAAGCGCATAGCGCATTGACATTTCGCGCGCCCGTCCGGCGGCTCGCAGCAGCAGCAGTGTGGCCACGTTGATTGCGCACAATGCCACCAGCAACCCCGCCATGCTCATCAGGATGACCAGCGGCTTCTCCAAATCGATGCGGCTGGGATTGTAGCCTTTCGAGTCGTCGAGAACCTGAAGCTGCGAATTGTCCAGGAAGTTCCGGCGAAAGCGATCGCTCTTCGACTTATAAAGCGTCAGCTCATAGGCGCGCAGAGAATGCCACAGCGGAGCGAGGCTGGCTTGTGCCTGCGCCGCCGTTACGCCCGGCTTGAGGCGGGCCACCAGCGTCAGCCAGATTGATTGATGGTTCGTCAGGTTTTCCCGCGGAGCCATCCACGGCATCGCAATATCAACCATGCTGATCGGGATGAACACGCCCGGCCGGTAGCCGCCAATCGCAGAATCAAAATTCTGCGGCGCAACACCGAGCACAGTGAAAGCATGGCCGTTGATCAAAACCGTCTGGCCCACAACGTCTCGCGATGCGGCAAACCGCGTCTTCCAGTAGCTATAACTCAGAACCAGTACAGGATTAGCGTTCTTCGCCGTGTCGTCCTGCGGAGTGAGCAACCGTCCAAGGCTCGGTTTCAATCCCAGCACCTGGAAGTAATTGCCACTCACCATTTCGCAATCTTGATTCTCGGCCTGGTTGTGCCACGAAATCCCCACCTGCGTCCGATCAGCCGCGAGCACGCCCGAGAACACCTGATTCTGATCGCGCAGGTCCTTGTACATCGGATAGGAATAGTAATTGTGCGTATCCCCGCCGAAGCTGCTCGCCGAGCCCGAAAATCCGCCCGTGTATAAGAAGCGAACAAGCTCTTGCGGCCGCTCCACAGGCAACATCCGCAGCAGCACCTGATCGAAAAGCGTGAACACAGCCGTATTCGCGCCAATGCCCAGGGCCAGCGTTACAAGAACGGTTGCCGTAAAGGCTGGCGACTTACCCAACTGCCGCAGGGCATAACGAATATCCTGACCGATCATCGAGTTTCTCCTATTCCGATCTCAGGGCTTGCATGGGCTCAATCGAAGCAGCGCGCCGGGCGGGCAGTGCGGCGGCAACCGAAACCGCGATTCCCGTAACCAACGCGGCGCCAACCAGCGAAAGCGGGTCGAATGTTGTTACCCCGTAAAGCTGGCTCTCGAACAGGCGCGCAATCGCGACGACTGCAGGCAATGCGACCGCAACCGCGATTGCGGCGATAATTGCCATCTCCCGGACAACAAGCAGGACGATGCCCTTTCGCTGCGACCCGAGCGCCAGCCGCACGCCAATTTCGCGTGTACGCTGCTCAATCGAGTAGGCCAGCACGCCATAAAGTCCTACCGCGGCCAGCAGCAGCGCCAGCGCAGAGAAGCCAATCGCCAGAAAGGCCAATGCGCTCTCGTCGCTGGCGCTGCGGCTCACCTGTTCTTCCATGGTGCGCAAGCCATCCACCACCAGCGTCGCATCGAGCTGGTGCATCACCCCGCGAATCGCGGGTTCAATCGCCTCGGGGGCTTGAGCGGTCCGCAGATAGACGGCGACTCTGCCTGGATGCCACGCTTGAAGGTAGGGCCGATAGACTGCGCCGCCGAGTTCCGTGCGCAGGTCGGTGTGCCGAATGTTGCCGACGACACCGACAATGGTGGTATCGAATTTCACATCGTTGCCTTCGCCTTCAGCGATCGTACGGCCGACTGCGCTCTGCGGGGAACCGAAGAAACGCTTGGCGAAGGCCAGACTGACGATGGCGACTTTGGGCTGTCCCTTCGCGTCCGCAGGAGTAAACTCCCTGCCCACCAGAACCGGTTGACGCAATGTAGCGAAGTACCCTGGCGTGACGTGCTCCTGCTCGAAGTCCATATTCTCTTCTTCCCCAGCCTTGTAGCCTTGCACTGAGAAGTTGGAGACACTTGAGTTGCCAGAGAGCTCAGGGTCACTGGTTGCCGCCACTGAAGTAGCGCCGGGGATGCGCTGAAGGGCCTCGATCGCACTGCTCACAATCTGCGGCGTGCGGTCTTCGCCATAGCCCGAGCTCGTGGGATCGAGTTCGAATGTGGCGATGTTCGAGGTCCCGAACCCGACCGGTTGATGGCGGAGATTGTCGAGCGTTCTCACGAAGAGTCCTGCGCCGCCAAGCAGCAACACGCTCAGAGTAATCTGCACGCCAACAGCGATCTTGCGGAACAGTTGCGAATTTGTCGACGCGGTTCCCGCATTCTGCCGCAGAGCGCTGGCCAGATCGGGCCGCAAAAAGTGAAACACCGGAGCGATGCTGAACAGCAGGCTCGCTACCAACGAAACCGCAAGGGTAAACAGAAGAATGCGCCCATCGAGCGAGGTCGAGTAAGGCTCCTGACCAGGGTCGGCGCTGGTCATCAGCCGTACCAGCGTCGCTGTGACCACGGGCGCCAACGCTAGACCCACAGCAGCTCCGGCCAAGCCCAGCAAACCGCCTTCAACCATCAGTTGCGAGATGATTCGGCTCCGTCTTGCTCCCAGGGCATACCGCATTGACATTTCGCGCGCACGGCCCGCGGCTCTCAGCAACAAGAGGGTCGCCACATTGATGGCGCACATCCCCACCAGCAGTCCCGCCATGCTCATCAGAATGAAGAGCGGCTTTTCAAGATCGATGCGGCCGGGATTGAATCCCTTCGAGTCGTCGACAACATGGAGGCTCGATTTGTCGATGAAGCTCTTCCTGAACCGTTCCGACGTCGACTTGTACAGAGCGAATTCATTAACCCGGAGCGAATGCCACAGCGGCCCCAGGCTGGCCTGAGCTTGTGTTGCGGAAACACCCGGCTTGAGTCGCGCAACCAGTGTCAGCCAGACCGATGCATGATTGGTCAAGTTACGGTTGGGCGTCATCCACGGGATCGCGATATCAACCATGCTCATCGGGATGAACACGCCCGGCTTGTAGCCGCCAATCACGGAGTCGAAGTTCTGCGGCGCCACGCCGAGAATGGTGAAGGTGTGCCCATTGATGAGAACGGTCTGGCCTACGACGTTCGGCGATGCGCCAAAGCGCGTCTTCCAATAGCCGTAGCTCAGAACCAATACAGAATTGGCATTCTTGGCCGTGTCGTCTTGCGGAGTAAGCAACTGGCCCAGCGCCGGCCTGAGGCCGAGCATCTGAAAGTAGTTGCCGGTGACGACTTCTGCGTCTTGACTCTCCGCCTGGTTATGCCACGAGATGCCCACCTGCGTCTTGTCGGCCGCGAGCATGCCGCTGAATACCTGGTTCTGATCGCGCAGATCCTTGTACATCGGGTACGAGAAGTAGGGGTGACTGTCTGGGGTGTTACCGCCGAAGCTGCTCATGGACCCGGAGAAGCCGCCGCTCCAATCGAAGCGAACCAGTTCCTTCGGCCGCTCAACAGGCAGCATGCGCAGCAGCGCCTGATCGAAAAGTGTAAAGACAGCCGTATTCGCGCCAATGCCAAGCGCAAGCGTAACAATCACAGTGATCGTAAATGCCGGCGACTTGCGCAACTGGCGCAGCGCGTAGCGAACATCCTGAATTAGAGAATTCATCGGCACTCCCTCCAGAGGCAAGGCCTCCGGACGGTTTGGTCTGCATCAATTGGAAAGGGCCTGCGCCGCGGCGCACGAATCAAGCAGAGACTTGTGCCTCCACTTCCCTATGCCTCTACTTCTTCTGTCAGCTTCTTCAGCTCATCCTCCGAGACAACTTTTCCGTCGAAAAGGTGCACCTCGCGCTCGGCATGCTTGGCAAATCGCGGATCGTGCGTCACCATGCAGATCGTCGAACCCTCCCGATGCAGATCGGCAAGCAGGTGCATCACTGCCTCGCCGTTCTTCGAATCGAGATTGCCCGTCGGCTCATCGGCCAGCAGGATCGAAGGTGACCCCGCCAGCGCCCGCGCCACGGCTACGCGCTGCTGTTGGCCGCCCGAGAGCTGCGCCGGATAATGCCGCATCCGGTGCGCCATGTTCACGCGCTCCAGCGCTTCCTTCACCCTCCTCTTGCGCTCGGCCGAAGGCATGCCCGCTCGATACGTCAGCGGCAGTTCCACATTCTCCTCAACCGTCAGATCGCCGATCAGGTTGAAGCTCTGGAAGATGAACCCGATCTCCTGGTTGCGAATCCGCGACCGCTCGCTGAAGCTCAGGTTCTCCACCGGCTTGTCGTTCAGCAGATACTTCCCGCCAGTCGGTGTGTCCAGCAACCCCAGGATCGAAAGCAGTGTCGACTTGCCGCAGCCCGAAGGCCCCGACATCGCCACATACTCGCCTCGGCTGATCGTCAAGTGAATGCCCGAAAGTGCGTGCGTCTCAACTTCGTCCGTGTAGAAGACCTTGGTCAGATCCTCGATTTCAATCAGCTTCCCATCCAGTGCCATTCTGTTCCCCCTCCATGTGTAGTCTGTTGTCGATTCTCTGCGTTCGCTTCTGTTCCCTGTTCCCTAACCACGAATCACTAACCGCCAATCACTGCTTTTCAATGCACTACCACCGAAGGATCAAGCCGGATTCGGTCGTAAGCATCTTCCCGTGACATGTCCGAAAGAATCACCATGTCGCCTTCCTTCAACCCTTCCAGCACCTGAATGTAGTTCACTGAGGCGCGTCCAACCTTCACGGGAACCCGCACCGCGCCTTTGCCGTCCGGATCGATCTTGAACAGGCTCAGCGTCGAGTTCTCATTCCCCAGCGCCGGCCGGCCCACATACAGCACATCCGCCATCCGCTCCAGGTCAATCGTTCCTTCCACGCTCAGGTTCGGCACCGCTCCCGCGGGCAACGGCCCATCCAGTCCTACGTCAACCGTGCGCGTTCCGTTCACTACCGATGGATCGATCCGCGTCACGTGCCCCGGAATCACTCCGTTGTGCGTATCGATCGATGCCGGCTGGCCAATCTGAATATCCCGCGCCTGCGTCTCCGCAATCTGCAGCGCCGCCTTCAGCTTGTCCAGTTGGATCACCTCGGCTACCGATGTCCCCGCCGTCACGTGCTGGCCCACCTGCATCGGCGTCGGAAGCGCCGCCACCGCGCCCGAGATCCCCGCCCTCACTTCCAGCGCTGCCGACTGCTTCTGGTAAAGATCCAACAGCGCCTTCGCCTGGTCGATCTTCGTCTGCGCCGATTGCATCTGCACCACAATCGCCTTCTGGTTCACTGACAACTGTTGCAGGCTCAAATCGTGTTGCGCCGTCAATTGATCGGCCGTGTTTTTGCTCTTGTTATAGGCAAGCCCCGAGATCACCCCCAGGTCGAGAAGCGCCTTGTCCGTCTGCGCCTGCAACTGGTCCTGCGTGTAATCGGAGTTCACCGCAGCCGCCGCCGTCTTCTTGTCCATCAGCGTGCTGTCCAGCGTCGCCTGCAGGCTCTTGTAGTCTGCCTCCGCCCCTTTGAGCGCCAGTTGTGCGTTCAGCAGCTCCTGTTGCAGTTGCGGATCGGTCAGATCCATCAGAATCGTGTCCGGAGTCACCTTCGCGCCCGGCAATACCCGAATCCGCACCACCGTCGCATCCGTCTGTGCCGGAATCAGCTCAATCGAGTCCTCGCGCGGCACCAGGCTTCCCGTCGACCCGCGCACCTGCCGAACCAGCGGCCCGCGCTTCACCGTGTCCGGCCAAACCGCCGACCCATCCACCGTCGGCGCAGCAGGTTTCAGCCGATAAACCGCACCAAACGCCGCAGCCACCACAACAGCAACAACCGCGCCGATGATGATAATCCGGCGCCTCCGCTTTTTCGCTAAATCCGGGCGAGCAATATCCATGACGCACAGTACCTTGCAGTTCCCGTGCCAAAAGTGCCCTCATGCCGATCACTCATATAAAAGGACTTGCCCCCGCCCACTCCCACCCTCGCCTCCCCCGCACTGACCGCCTGAGCGTCTAGGTGTCCGTTTCCGAACACGCAATACCCTAGACCCCACACCCGATACCCTAGACCCGATACCCTAGACCCACGCCCCTACATCCCAAAACGAATCACTCATCCCAAACCTCTAACAGTCTCCCCGCAGTTTCCTCACAGCTCTTCTGGACCTGACGTCGAAAGATCGCGCAAAATTTCCTGTTGCTTTCCAAAAGGAACCATGCCATCCTTCCTGTAGGAAACCTAAAGGTTGGCCCCGCCATGAACGAGTGGAATCAAACCGCGGCTTTCATCGCGCGCTTCTTTGAAGTCAAAGCCGAGGACCTGCCATGAGATTCCTGCGCCGCTTTTTCATTCGCCTCTCGAACTTCACCACCGGAAGGCGCGCCGACCAGCGACTGCGCGACGAGATGGCCGAGCATCTCGCGCTCCAGATCGAAGAGAATCTGAGCGCCGGCATGTCGCCCACTGAGGCGCGCCGGCAGGCCACGCTCAAGCTTGGCGCACCCGAAGCGATAAGAGAAGATCACCACGCTGAGCAAAGTCTTCCATTCGTCGAGAATCTATTTCAAGACCTGGGCTTCGCGGTCCGCGTGCTCCTGAGATCTCCCGGATTTTCTTTGATCGTGATCGCCACCATGGCCCTCGGCGTCGGAGCCACCACCGCCATCTACAGCGTCATCGACGCAACCCTGCTGCATCCTTTGCCCTATCCCCAACCCAGCGAACTGGTGCACGTTGAATCCAACCTTCCCGGCGTGGGCGCGCACGACATCGGCCTCTCCATCCCTGAGTTGAGAGACCTTCAGAACTCGGGAATCTTCCAATATGTGTCCCTCTGCTTTTTCGGCACCAACAATCTCACCGGCAGCGCCCAGCCCGCGAGCATCGTCTCGAAGTCGGTCTCACCGAGCTACTTCGCGGTGCTCGGCGCGGATGCAGCGTTGGGCCGCACCTTCGATCCGCACGACGCCACGCCCGGCTTCAACCTCGAAGTCGTCATCAGCGACGGGCTCTGGAAGCGAGCATTCGGCGCAGATCCGCACATCATCGGCAAAAATCTGCGCCTGGATAACGACGTATTTCATGTTGTAGGCGTCATGCCCGCCGGCTTTCGCGACCAGGGCAGAACCGCCGATGAGCGCAGCACCGACTTGTGGGCGGCGGCCGGATTCTTCGGCGACCCCGCCCCCCCGCCGATGCGCGCCACGCGTTTCCCCTTCGAGACCATCGCGCGCCTTCAGCCCGGTCTCTCGCCTCAGGCCGCCCAGCAGCGCCTCGATGCCCTGGTTGCATCGTTGAAGAAGCAATATCCGGCCGATTATCCGCCGCAAGGCGCGTGGACTATCCACCTCACTCCCCTGGCCGAGACTCTTGTCGGCAACGTTCGCCAATCGCTCATTCTGCTGTTCGGCGCGGTGGGCCTGGTGCTGCTGATCAGCTGCGTCAACGTCGCCAATCTGCTGCTTGCCCGCGCCAGCGCGCGAGGGCGCGAGATGGCGGTTCGCCAGGCATTGGGAGCCGCAAGAACTCGCCTCATCCGTCAGCTCCTCACCGAGAGTTTGCTGCTCTTCGTGCTTGGCGGCATCACCGGTTTTGCGGTTCTTTTCTGCGCCCGGAAATTCCTGCTGCGGTTTGTTCCCGAAAGTCTGCCGCGCCTCAATGACATATCCGTCAGTTGGGGTGTGCTGGCGTTTGCCATCGTCGTCTCTGTCGCCGCCGGAACCATCTTCGGGCTTGCCCCCGCGTGGCTCACCAGCCGCCTTGATTTAACGGCAACGCTCCGGCAAGAAGGTCGTGGCTCCAACGGTTCCAGGCGGCGCTCGGGCTTGCGCAACATTCTGGTGATTGGTGAATTAGCCCTCTCCCTGGTGCTGATGGTCGCCGCCGGACTTCTGCTGCGCAGCTTCTGGGACCTTTTCAAGGTGCAGCTCGGCTTCAATCCCACTCGAGTCATGGCAGTCGAGACCTCGCTGCCGAATCCCAACGACCCAAGCACCGACATTTACCACACCGCCACGCAGGAAGGCGTGTTGCTGCGCGAAGTTCTCCGCCGCAACCGCACGATTCCGGGCGTGGAAGAATCCGCCGTCAGTGATTGGGCGGGCATTCCTCTTGGCCATGGCCAGAACGATCGCAGGATGATTCCATTGCTTCGCGAAGGCCAGGAAGCGCTGAGCAGCCAGCCTCCGCTGATCGATACATTGACCGTCTCGCCGGAATACTTCCAAGTGCTGGGCATGACTCTCCTGCGTGGACGCCTCTTCGCCGACCAGGACCTTGAAGCTACCCCCTTGGTCGCAGTCATCAACCAGGCCGCGGCCCGCATGTACTGGCCCGGCAAAGATGGCAAGGGCGACGACCCGGTCGGCAAGCGCGTCCATTTGTTGGGCCGTTTGGGCCGTGCCAGGCCAGACTGGACCATCATCGTCGGCGTCATTGCCGATGCACGCACAGAATCGCTCGCCGACGCCGGCAATCCGCAGATCTACGTCGACATCTACCAGCGCCCCGCCAAGTTTCTTGCGTTTTATCTGCGTGGACAGGTCGATCCCGCCGCAATCCCCGCGCAGGTGCGCACGCAAATCCAGTCCGTCGATGCGGAGCTTCCCGTCTTCCGCGCGGAGACCTTGGACGACGTTCTCTCCTCGTCCCTTTCCGTGCGGCGATTCTCCATGCAAATGGTGGCGCTGTTTGCCGCAGCCGCCCTGCTGCTCGCGGGACTGGGAATCTACGGAACCATCTCCTTCCTGGTCAACGAGCAATCGCGCGAGATCGCCATTCGCCTCGCGCTAGGCGCGCAAAGAAGCAATATCCTCAGGATGGTTTTACGCCAGGGCCTCACTCTGGCCGCCGCCGGCGCAGGCGTAGGCCTGTCTGGCGCGCTTGTTGTTTCTCATCTCATGGCCGGCCTGCTTTTCGGCGTCTCGCCCTACGATCTCTCCACCTTCGCCGGCGTCACCATCGTGCTCACCGCCGTCGCCATCGCCGCCAGCTACATCCCTGCCCTCCGCGCCATGCGCCTCGACCCCATCACCACACTCCACTCCGAATAACCTTCGGCACCGCCCCAGATTTGTCTTCGCAACTTGCCTTCACAAGTTGTTGACCTCCCAATCGCCCCCTTCGCGATGCTGATGAATTCACCCCTCAGCAAGTTCCAGAGGATCAGTCCCCAAAAACGCCACTTGCGACCGCGATCCTCACCCGAAGACCGCCCCCAGATCCCCGTCGCCGTGCCGACTTTTCGGCAGGGAATCAATTGATCGGATCGCCTCGTGGTAGCAGAAGGCTTCAGATGGAATAGCGCACGGAGCGCCAGCCATAGAGGAAAAGAAAATGCCCTCCAAGCCGGGATTGCTGTTCAACTAGTCGAATGGGGAAAAGCAGATGAAACCATTACCAGCTCCGTCCGTCCCCGGCAAGACTGAAGCTGAACGCTTCGATAATGCTGTCCGCAAGGCGCTCACCGTCTCCAAAGAGGAGATGCAGCCCCGTGAGGCGGAATGGCAGAGGACCCACACGGCAAAAAAGCAAACTGACAGTTGAACCCAGGCATACAGCTTTATTCTGTAGCAGGTACCCGGTCCTTTAGTTACTTTGAGTACGTGCGCGCCGTCACATACCGACCTGAAACGATCCTAGAGAGTGGTTAACAGAAACAACGCAGATCTGGGGAAGGGACTATGCTGAGCGCTTAACGCGCTCAGCATAGTCCCTATTTTTTCGTGCTGAAGTGTTTCCTGATACTCGACGCTCAATCGGTATCCAAGCCTTCGTGCATCCACATCGCAGAAATAGGGAAGCTTGCTGAATATCTTGTATATTCTCCGCATTTTAGCGTCAAGAGAAAATAGTGATCCAGGTTTCAGCGTCTGTTTTACCAGGTATATTATTGCCAAATTTGCGCTCGTTCAGCCAAAAAACAGCAGAGATTCACTTCTTCACTTTGTCACTCTTTCACTGCTCTTCCGGCCCCGGACCCACACCCCACACCCTACCCCCTCTCCACCGCCAGCGCCACCGCGTTCCCCCCGCCTAAACACAACGACGCAATCCCCCGCTTCTTCCCAAGCCGCGCCATCGCGTGCAGCAGCGTCGTCAGCACCCGCGCCCCGCTCGCCCCAATCGGATGCCCCAGCGCCACCGCCCCGCCATTCACATTCACCTTCGCCGCATCCAGCTCCAGATCCCGCATCACCGCCAGCGCCTGCACGCTGAATGCCTCGCCAATCTCAAACAAATCCACCTCCTCCAGCGTCCAACCCGCCTTCCCCGCCACCTTCCGCACGGCATCAATCGGAGCCAGCCCAAACCACTCCGGCTCACGCCCCGCAGTTGCCTCCGCGCGAATCGTCGCCATCGGCGCCAGCCCCAACTCCCGCGCCCGCTCCTCGCTCATCACCACCAGCGCCGCCGCTCCATCGCTCACCGGCGGAGCATTTCCCGCCGTCACTGTTCCCCCCTCCTTGAACGCTGGCTTCAGCTTCGCCAGCGCTTCCATGCTCGTCTCCGGCCGAATCGCTTCATCCGCCGCCAGTTCATGCGACGCCCCACCCCGCTCGCCTTTAATCTCCACCGGCAAAATCTCGTCGCGAAAATATCCCTCCCGCGCAGCCTCCGCCGCCCGCCTGTGCGATTCCACCGCAAACGCGTCCTGCTCCTCGCGCGTAATCCCATACTTCTCGGCGATCATCTCCGCGCCCACCCCCATGTGAAACCCCTTGTACGCTTCCCACAGCCCATCCCGAATCATCGCGTCCACCAGCGTCGCGTCGCCCATCCGATAGCCCGCGCGCGCCTTCGGCAAAAGGTACGGTGCATTCGTCATCGACTCCATCCCCCCCGCCACCAGCACCTGCGCGTTCCCCGTTGCGATCGCCTGCGCCGCCAACGCCACCGCCCTCAGCCCCGAGCCGCACACCTGGTTCACCGTCAATGCACTCGCCCCCGCCGGAATCCCTCCATGAATCGCAGCCTGCCGCGCCGGATTCTGACCCAACCCCGCCTGCAGCACGCATCCCATCACACACTCGTCCACCGCCGCCCCATCAACCCCCGCCCGCTCCATCGCCGCCCGCACCACCAGCGCCCCCAGTTGCGGCGCGCTGAACGATTGCAGCGACCCTTGAAATTTCCCAATCGGCGTCCGCACCGCCGACACAATCACCGCCTGCTTCATCTCGAAATCCTCGCTCGTTTACTGAGTCTAATCTTCTCCGCCCTCCAACCAAACACGTACCGCAGGCTTCCCAGCCGGCCGTAGCGCAGACTTCCCAGTCCGCGCCGGGCTCCCGATTCACCCCACCCCCAACCGGCCATCCCCATCCGCCTGTCCACCTGCCCACCTTCAAACCTGTATCCTTCCCTTGCACCGCACCCACAGCCACCGGAGACCCCTCAACCCATGACCAAGGCACGCCTCGACGGTCTCTATTTGCTGCTCTTGGGCTGCGCCGCCTTCCTACTCTTTGGCTTTGCCCTCGAACACATGCTCGACACCGGCATGGGCGACTTCAAAGCCGTCTATTACAGCTCGCTCACCCTCGTCCAGCACCACGATCCCTACCGCGAAGCCGACCTCCTTCAAACCTTTCAGGCCAACGGAGGCAAATTCTCCGTCATCCCCACAAGTGCCGCTGCCGAGCGCCGAGCCATCCTGCTCTGCATCAACATGCCGGCCACCCTCATGCTCCTCGCGCCCTTCGCGATGCTCTCCTGGGGCCCGGCCCACCTTATATGGATGTCTCTCACCGCCGCCGGCTTCATCCTCGCCGCCTTTCTGATGTGGTCCCTCGGCGCGCGCCACGCCCCCATCCTCGCCGGCGGCCTTCTCGGCCTCATCCTGTTAAATAGCGAACTGCTCATCTTCGAAGGCAACATGGCCGGCCTCGTCATCAGTCTCTGCGTCATCGCCGTCTGGTGCTTCCTCTCCGATCGCTTCGTCCCCCTCGGAATCCTCTTCCTTGCCCTCGGCCTCATCACCAAGCCCCAGGACACAGGCCTCATCTGGCTCTACTTCCTGCTCGCCGGCCCCATCCAGCGCAAGCGCGCTCTTCAAACACTCCTTGTCGCCGTTGTCCTCGCGCTGCCCGCCATCCTCTGGGCCTCGCATGTCGCACCCAACTGGTCCCACGAGCTGTTTGCCAACCTCGCCGCCGCCTCCGCTCGCGGAGATCTCAACGACCCCGGCCCCACCTCCATGGGAGCCCACAACCTCGGCGGCATGATCAACCTCCAAACCGCCCTCGCCTACCTCCGCGACGATCCCCGCTTCTACAATCCCCTCGCCTGGCTTCTCTGTGCCCCGCTCCTCATCGCCTGGGCCATCACTCTGCACTCACACTCACACTCACACTCGCACTCACCCTCACCCTCACCCTCACACTCACACTCGCACTCACACTCCTATTTCCCCCTCGCTGCCATCGCCGTATTCACGCTTCTCCCCGTCTATCACCGCCAATACGATGCCAAGCTGCTGCTGCTCGCCGTCCCCGCCTGCGCTCTGCTCTGGTCCCGTGCCTCCCGCGCAGTTGCCCGCTTAGCCGCCTTTCTCACTCTCGCAGCCATCCTCATCACCGGCGACCTCACCTGGGCTGTGCTCCTCGGCCTCATCGCCAACGCCCACGCCGCAACCTCCGGCTCCTCCACCCTGTTCGCTGTAAACTCCATCTTCTTCGCCGTTCCCTTCACTCTCCTTGCCCTGAGCGCCTTCTTCGTCTGGGCCTACGCCCGCCGCACTTCTTCCGGCATACCCCAGTAGACCTGCGGGTGCCCCACATCTCGATTTTGAGATGTGGGAGTCCACAATGCCGGCTGCTCACTCCCCAAAAATTCCCTCGCCAGCCCATCCTCGCCGTGTGCTACCATCTTCCCTATTCCCCAACCTCGGCAACTCCGGAAGTCCCTTTTGACCCAACGATTTGTGGCTCTAAAACGGTTCCTCCCCGTACTGGCTCTCGTGTCCTTCGCGGCCGCACAGCCCCAGGCCTCCGCTCCTTCCAAATCTCCCGCCAAATCCCCCGTCGAAGTCGGCGTCCCCGTCCTCCAGGCCCACACCCGCGACGAGTTCGGTGGCTACGGTCAGGTCTGGACCATCCTTCAGGATCGCCGCGGCATCATCTTCATTGGCACTTCGGGCAGTGAGATCCGCGAGTACGACGGCGTCTCCTGGCGCAAGATCCTCACCCCATCCAACACCACCCGATCCATGGCCATGGACGACAACGGCCGCATCTGGGTCGGCAGCAACGGAAACTTCGGCTATCTTGACCCTGATTCCACCGGAACCCTGAAGTACATCTCGCTCCTCGAAAACATCCCCGCGAATGATCGCGGCTTCACTGATGTCTGGCAAACGCTGCCCACGCCGCAGGGTACGTTTTACCGTTCCTATCAGGAGCTCTTCCGCTGGGATGGCAAGACGATGCATGTCTGGCATCCCGTCAACCCCGGTGGCCGCTTTCAGGCGCTCTCCATCGTTCGCGGCCACCTCTATACCGCTCAAACCGGCATCGGCCTTGAAGAGATCGTCGGCGACGACCTCCGCCCCGTGCCCGGCGGTGACGCCTACAAAGACGCCATCAAGCTCTTTCTTCACCCCTGGGACGACAACCGCATCCTGGTCACCCAGCGCGAAGGCGCGCTCACAATTTACGACGGGCAAAAGGTCATGCCCTTTCTCACCACCGCCGACGATTATCTGAAGAAGAACCGCGTCTACACCTCAACGCTGCTCAGCGACGGCGGCCTGGCCATCACCACACTTTCTGGCGGAGCGCTCATCCTCAACCACGACGGCTTCCTCCGTCAGATCATCGACGCGGCCGACGGTCTTCCCGACCCAGGCGCCCTCACCACCCTTCAGGATCGCGATGGCGCTCTGTGGATCGGCAGTTCCGTCGGCATCACCCGTGTAGAGATCAACTCACCCATCACCATCTTCTCGCGATTCGGCATGCTTGCCGCCATTCGATTCCAAGGCTCTATCTATATCGCTCAAGGAGCCGGGGGAGCTTCCATTCAACGGCTCGCGGCCGATCCAAACACCAACCGCCCCATCTGGATCCCAATCAACGGAGTAACACAGGCATTCGATCTCAAGATCTTCCACGATCCCTCCGGCAAATCCCCCGATCAGCTCCTCACCGCTACCAGCGAGGGCATCATGCGCGTCGAGAACGACAAGTTGACGCCGGCAATCCCCGAGCTCCACGGCCTCACCGAGCAGGCATACACCCTCCAAGTCTCTCGCAAAAACCCAAATCGCATTTATAAGGGCAGCAACGACGGTGTTTCCTCGATGCTCTGGGACGGTCACAAGTGGATCGACGAAGGCCGCCTGCCTAAATTCGTCTATGAAGCTCGCTACCTTGAGGAAGACGACGAGGGGATAGTTTGGGCCGGAGGCGCAAACGCTGGCGTGCTTCGCATCACAGTACCGCCGACAGGCATGCGCGACGCTCACGCTGAGGTAATCGGCAAAGATCAAGGCCTTCCCGTTGGCTCAAACGGCGTCAGCCTCGTCGCAGGCTCGATCTATGCCGGCATTGACCGTCACTCCGACATATACCGCTGGGACTCTGCGGCGCATCGATTCGTCGTCGACAACCGCGCCCAGTTGCCCATGGATGCTCCGGACGCTTCTCCAATCCTCTACCAGGAAAAGCAGAACTCCGGAAATATCTGGTCGTCCATGATCTCTGAAGAAGGCCGCCGCATCGCTCGTGCAACCCCAACCGGCAACGGCAGTTGGACCCTCGACGAAGATACCTACCGCGCACTCGAACGATTTAAGTCTGAACCCAGGTTCACTGACCCCGATGGCACAGTTTGGTCGGCCGGTGAGCAACTCGTCCGCTTCAATCCGCACTTCGTCTCCAACTCCGCGCAGCAGTATCCAACCCTCGTCCGCCAGGTCTCTGCCGGGTCCCATGCCGTCTTTGGTGGCAACACAATCTCCGGCGCTGCCGAGCCTCAGCTGGCTCCCGGCACCAGCGAAGTCCGCTTCGAATTTGCAACCGCCTCCTACGGCGAAGCGAACGAACTCGTCTACCAGTACCGCCTCGATGGCGCAGATCGTGCCTGGTCGTCATGGGGCAAGCAGAAAGAGGCCAACTACAGCGGCCTCGGTCCCGGCTCTTACACCTTCCACGTCCACTCCAAGGGCAGCGACGGCCGTGTCGGTCCTGAAGGTACCTACGCCTTCGGCATTCTGCCCCCGTGGTACCGCACCACCATCGCTTATGTCCTCTATTGTTTGCTCCTGATTCTCGCTCTCGCCGCCGGCTGGGTGCTCATCAGCCGCCACGAGCAACAGAAGGCCCAGCGACGCACTGAAGCCCTCGAAGCGCAGGCCAAAGCGCTCGAAGCCCAGGTCTCCGAGCGCACTATAGAGATTCGCGCCCAGGCCGCCGAAATCAGCGCACAGAAAGACTCCATCGAGATGCTCAGCGAGGTCGGCCGTGAGATCACCGCCTCGCTCGAACTCGACACCATCCTCTTCAAGCTCTACGAGCGGGTCAATCAGTTCGTCGACGCCAGCATCTTCGGCGTCGGCCTCTACCGCCCCGAAAAACATCTCATTGACTACAGCCTCGCCATCGAAAACGGCAAACGCTACGCCCCCTATACGCGCTCCACCGACGACAAAAACCAATTCGCCGTCTGGTGCATCGACAATCGCAAGCCAATCCGCATCAACGACGTCGAAGCCGAATCCTCCAAATACATTCCCCACTACAAGCACGGTGGCATGACCCTCGACGACGGCACCAAGGCACAGCCGCCCGGGTCCATGGTCTACCTGCCGCTCGTTGCAGCCGATCGCGTCCTCGGCGTCCTCAGCATCCAGAGCTTCAAGCGGAATGCCTACACCGAGCAGCATCTCAGCCTGCTCGAGAACCTCGCCGCATACACCACCATCGCGCTCGACAACGCCAACGCCTACCTCAAGATCAATCAGCAGGAGCACGAGGTCCGCGAGCGCGCCGCCGAGCTCGTCACCATCAATCGCATCTCCCAGGCCCTCGTCGCGCAGCTCGACAAAGACCGCCTTATCCAGTTCGTCGGCGAAGAAGTTCGCGAGCTATTCCACGCCCCCATCGCCTACGTCTGCCTCCTCGATCGCACCTCCATGACGCTCGAGTTCCCCTACACCTTCGGCGAGAGCGCGCAGCCGCGCCCCTACGGCGTCGGCCTCACATCCCAGATCATTCGCTCTGGCGAGCCGCTCCTCATCAACGAGGACATGAACCGCAAGCGCGCCACGCTGGGCATCGAACAGGTCGGCCGCAGCTCCGCTTCCTATCTCGGCGTGCCCATCTCCTCCGGTGGCCAGGTCATCGGCGTTATCAGCGTCCAATCCGTCGATCAGGAAGGCCGCTTCACTGAAGCCGATCAGCGCCTCCTCACCACCATCGCCACCGCTGTCGGTGTCGCTTTCTACAACGCGCAACTCTTTGAAGAAGCTCGCCTCGCCCGCGCAGCCGCCGAACAGGCCGACGCCGCAAAAAGCTCTTTCCTCTCCACCGTCAGCCACGAGCTCCGCACCCCGCTCACCTCCGTCCTCGGCTTTGCCAAAATCATTCGCCGCCGTCTTGAAGAGCGCCTCTTCCCGCTCATTCCTGAAGACGACCGCAAAATCGCGCAGGCCAAAACACAAGTCCTTGAAAACCTCGGCGTCGTCGTCAGCGAAGGCGAGCGCCTCACCAAGCTCATCGACGACGTCCTCGACCTCGCCAAGATCGAAGCCGGCAAATTCACCTGGAACATGTCCAAGGTCTCCATCGAAGAAGTCGTCGAGCGCGCCATCGCCGCCACCGCTTCGCTCTTCGAAGCCAAAAAGCTTCTGCTCGTCCGAGACATCGTGCCGGACCTTCCCCAAATCACCGGCGACCAGGACCGCCTCATTCAGGTCGTCATCAATCTCATCTCCAACGCCGTCAAATTCACTGACTCCGGCTCCATCACCCTCGCCGCGCACGCCAAAAACACTGACCTCGTTGTCAGCGTCAAAGACTCCGGCATCGGCATCGCCCCCGTCGATCAGCCCAAGGTCTTCGAGCGCTTCAAGCAGGTCGGCGACACCCTCACCGACAAGCCCAAGGGCACAGGCCTCGGCCTTCCCATCTGCAAAGAGATCGTCGAGTATCACGGTGGCCACATCTGGGTCGAAAGCGAGCCCGGCCACGGCAGCACTTTCTCCTTCACCCTGCCCATCACCGCGCCTGACGCCCAGCTAGAGCTCCTGCCCGTTCGCCGCTCCGTCGATATCGAAGCCCTCGTCCGCCAGTTGCGCGAGAAGGTCGCCACCCATCAGCCGCGCGACAAGTCCGTCCTCGTCGTCGACGACGATCCCAACATTCGCTCGCTCCTGCAGCAGGAACTAACCGAGGCCGGCTACACGGTGCGCCTCGCTGAAGATGGCCGCAAGGCTCTCGCCCTCATCCGCGAAGAGATCCCCGGCCTCGTCGTCCTCGACGTCATGATGCCCGAGATGAATGGCTTCGATGTGGCCGCCGTTCTCAAAAACGATCCCGCCACCATGCACATTCCCATCATCATTCTCTCCATCGTCGAGGATAAGGAGCGCGGCTTCCGCCTCGGCGTCGATCGTTATCTCACCAAGCCCATCGACACCGCTTCCCTCTTCCGCGAAATCGACGCCCTCCTCGATCAGGGCAAGTCGAAAAAGAAAGTCATGGTCGTCGACGAGGACGCCTCCACCGTTCGCACCCTCACTGACGTTCTCCAGGCTCGCGGCTACCACGTCGTCGAGTCCAACGGCTCCGAACTTGTCTCCAAAGCAGTCCTCTCCAAGCCCGACATCATCATCCTCAACTCGCTCCTCTCCAGTGACGAAGCCGTCCGCGCCCTGCGCTTCGAGAAAGGCATGGAGAACGTACTCTTTCTCATCTATCAATGACGCCATGAAGTTGCTGACTCACTTTGAGAAAGGCATCGAGAGCTAACTCGTTCGCACCTACCTATGACGCCTATGCCCACGACTCCTATGAAAATCCTGATTGTCGATGACGAGCCCCACCTGCGCATGCTGATCCAGCAGACCCTGGAAGAGCTTGAGGACGATGGTGTCGAACTGCTCACCGCCACCAACGGTGAAGAAGCCCTCGACACCATTCGCGCCGAACAGCCCAACCTCGTCTTCCTCGACGTCATGATGCCCAAGAAAAACGGCTTCGACGTCTGCCACACCGTCAAGAATGAGCTCGGCCTCAGCCACATTCACATCATCCTGCTCACCGCCAAGGGCCAGGAGTTCGATCGCCAGCGCGGTCAGGAGGTCGGCGCAGACCTCTACATGACCAAGCCCTTCGACCCCGACGCCCTCGTCGCCAAAGCCCGCTCCGTCCTCGGCCTTTCATAGGATGAAACGCGCTGTCGTCACAACGTTCGCTGTTGCACTGAGCCCAAAAGCTTGTACTACAACAACGCTGTCATCCTGAGCGACCCGGAGCGCAGCGAAGGAGAGTCGAAGGACCTGCATTTGCTTTTTAATTGTTCTCCAACAAAATTCAGACTTGCCGGGTGCCCCATCCTAGCCGCGTCTTTGTCTTTGCGGCTAGGGTGGGATACCAAAATCTCAACCCCGCGGCTTCCCCAACCCGCAAACAACAGAACGCACCAACGTCATGAGTCAGGGTACGTCTTCAGATCTCGAGGAAGTACGCACCGCCAGCATCGTGAGTCAGGGCACGACTTTAGTCGTGCCGATACGGCCCAAACTACGAAGGGGTTTTAATTCCTGAAAAGAAGAGTCCAAGGCACCTCAACCTATGGCCGCTCTCACCCTCAAATCCATCCTCGGCCCCCGCTCGGCCAACTACCCCGCCGTCGTCGCTCTCCGTGACGCCCTCGGCTCCAACATCTGCGTCCTCGACGCCTCCGGCAAAATCCTCCTCGGCGAACCCGCTCCTGCCGACCCCACTCCATCCCACCCCCGCATTCCCGTCCTCCTCGACGGCATCACCCTCGGCCACGTCGCCGGCCCCGCGCCCGCAGCCAACGCCCTCGCCTTGCTCCTCGCCCAACTCGCCGCCCGCGAGCACGAGGGCCGCTCCCTCGCCGCTGAAGTCCTCCACCTCTATCGCGAAATCAACCTCATCGAGCAGCTCTCCGAGCAACTCGCCGCCCTGCTCAACTCACCCGCCGTCGGTCGCGCCGCACTCGACCAGGCCCAGCGCCTCATCCCCGCCACCCACGGCGTCGTCCTCATCACCAATAAAGAAACCGGCCTCCTCGAAGTCGCCGCCTCCTTCGCCCCCACACCCCACACCCCACACCCCACACCCGATACTCACACTCCACACTCACACTCCGCACTCAGCCCCACTTCCCCATTCACCCATTCCATCCTCGACCGTGGCATCGGCGAAATCATCAACGACTGCTCCTCCGACCCCCGCCTTTCCACACCCCACACTCACACTGACACTCCACACTCGCACTCACACTCACACTCGCACTTCACACTCACACTCACTCCTTCGTCCCCCACCCCAGACCCTGGACCCCAGACCCTGGACCCTAGCCTCTCTTGCGCCATCGCCGCCCCCCTCCGCACCGGCCAATCCATCGTCGGCGTCATCGCCCTCGCCAACACCGACCCCGCCGCCGCCTACTCCGCCGCCAATCTCAAGCTCCTCAACACCATCGCCCTCCAAACCGCCGCCGCCATCGAGAAATCCCTCCTCGCCGCTGAAATGGTCTCCAACGCCCGCGAGCGCGCCGCCATCGCCGCAGAGCTACACGCCGCCAGCACCGTCCAGCAACTCCTCCTCCAATCCGCCTCGCGCCCCACCCCCGGCTTCACCGTCCACTCCGTCTATCTCCCCGCCAGCGAAGTCGGCGGAGACTTCTTCTACGTCGCTCCCGCCCCCGACGGCTCCATCACCGCCATCGCCGGCGACGTCTCCGGCAAAGGCATCACCGCCGCCATGCGCGTCGCCATGATCCTCGGCGCGCTCCGCCGCGAAACCTCCCACGACCCCGCGCAAATCCTCCACGACCTCAACGAAACCCTCCTCGCCGTCAACGATCCCAGCCTTGCTCAGCTCGGCTTCACCACCGCCGTCTGCGTCCGCATCGCCCTCGACGGCCACTTCACCCTCGCCAACGCCGGCCACGTCAACCCCTACCAGTCCGGCCGCGAACTCAATACGTCCCCCGAAACTGCCACGTCTCGCGAACCTGCCACGTCCCGCGAACTCCCCACTCCCCCCGCGCTTCCCCTCGGCCTCGTCCCCGACCAGCACTTCGAACTCGTCTCCGGCCATCTCGCCCCCGGCCAAACCCTCGTCCTCCTCTCCGACGGCGTCCCCGAAGCCCGCTCCTCCTCCGGCGAACTCTACGGCTTCGACCGCACTCAAGCCTCCGCCACCCACCCCGCCCACGAAATCGCCCGCCGCGCGCAGCACTTCGGACAGGAAGACGACATCACCGTCCTCTCCCTCGCACTCGCCGACTGAACTCAACCCCCGGTGTCGCGAACTTGCAATCCCAGGGGATCGGTAGAACTTTGCCGACTTTCGGACACCAGCACGGGACAAACGCAGAGACCCTCGTCTCCGCCGAGCGCGAGTAGCGTGACTAATCGTCCAAATCCTGCTTCAATTGGTCGAAGGGGGCCGATCAGCATGAACGATGATCAGAGGAAGCATCTCGAAATGCTACAGGCGGTAATTGCGCGCCTGGCTGGTAATTCCTTCTCTATCAAAGGCTGGGCTGTGGCGCTTGTGGCTGTCCTCGGCGGATTCGCCGCAAAGGATTCCGATCCGCGCTTCGTATTTGGACTTTGGCTTCCGGTGCTCTGTTTTTGGGGCTTGGATGCATTTTATCTCCGCCAAGAACGGCTTTATCGTGCGCTTTACAATTCTGCGATCCGCGACGGCTCGAATGTGCCGATCTACACGATGAACACGGAACCGTTCCAAAAAGAGGTTCCCGGCGCTCTGAGAATTGCGCTTTCACGCACAGTTCTGTGGCTGCATTTCCCTATTCTCATTTTCGTTCTCGTTCTTAGCACATATTCCATTTATCGCGTCGGCGCTGCGCATTACCAAACCCCGCACCCCCCTCAATTGCACCGAAGCCCACTTTCAACAAGCCCGTCCCAGCGGGATCTTCCTACCAACCCAGCCCTTCTGAAAACCAGGCTACTTAGCGGAAGAGGGGCCTACAGGCTTGAGCCCACACGTTGCTCCTCCGTTCAACAACTGGAAGCTTGGGGTAAAGCTGAAGGTTGGACCTACTGTCAGGCTCAAAGGACATGTCGGAGAATGACCAGACCATGTCATCTCGCCGACGCTCACGCCAACCTGGCACGGAAAATCTAACCCAGTTGCGCTGCCGTCCTTGTTCATCGTGAACGAACCGACAGATCGGCCATTGATATTCACCAGAATAATCCCTGGCGACTTCCAGCCGGATTTGGTCGGCAAGATATGGCAAAGAAGTGAAGAGGAGGAAGAATTTGCATTGGTCGAAGACGTGCCCGACGTCGCGCCTTCAAATGAGGGGGTCGGACTGCCGCCTGGTTTTGCGGCAGAAGAATTGGACACCGACACCCCATTCGTAGCCGTGGCGCCATTCACTGCCCTCCTCTGTTCGTTTTCTGAGCTCGCAAGAGACGCGAGTGTCCTTTGCAAGCTCTGGTTCAGCGCATTAGCCTGAGACTCCGCGTCAGCCTGCTCTTTCTTCAATTCGGAGATCTGCTCATTCAATGCCGCTTCCCTTTGCTGCTCATTCGCAAGATTCTGCCTGTAGCTGATAACGAAAGCTCCTGCGATTCCGGAGATCAAAAGGAACGCCAACACCAAAATCAATGTGCTCGACGAGTACCATTTACCCTTTGTGGTTTTGCTCTCTTTCGATGCCAATTCCTTTTCCAGAAGCGCAACATGCCGCTCCATCGCCTCCTTATTGGCGCGGCTCAATTCTTCAATGGTACGGCGCTGCTCGTCCCGCTCAATGCTGGTGGATATATAGTCCCTTTCATCGTCGTTGAGGTCGTTGGCCCGCGTCCTCCAAAAGCCTTTTGCGTCTTCAAGGGGATCGCCGCTAAGCAAGCTAGTCTCGCTCGATTTCGTCAAGCGCCAAGACTGGGCCGCGGAATTGATCGACTGTCTCCATTGAAGGAATTCCAAGTCGTTCTGAATCCACCCTGCGTACCGAGGCCAGATCTCGCAAAGAGTGGGTTCCGAAAGCAGCAATACCTGACCACCCTGCCCTACGACCGAACTCAATATTCGCGCTTTGACCAGAGCGTCGGCGGCCTCAGACAGCCCCTTCTGCAGTTCCTCGCGGCTCAACCCCTTCGAAGAGCTCCCGCGATGTGTAAATCCGACGAGCCGCAGCAGCACCTGGGTCGCTTCAACCTTCATTTTGTCCGGTAGCCCCTGGAATGCCTCCTCTGCCTGTTGCACCGGATCCTGCGGTGTCTCACTCTGACGCTGGAACCACCTCAGCGCCTCCAGCCGGCGCTCTTCCGGTAGAGCCGGCAGCCTCAGGGCACTTTCCCCTGTCAATACTTTGGCCAAGCGTCCAATGAACGCAGAGATCGACAACTGATCATAGGGCAAATCTCCAAAAACAGCGGGGATCTCCTCAAAGGCGTAATTCGGAACGTAGGGCATTTGAAAATCGCCCCAATACTTGCTCAAATCATCTTGGCTGACATCTCCCAGATACTGCGAGAAAGTCTTCCTTGCCAAGGAAATCCCAATCTGTCTCTTGTCATATTCGCTGTTATCGATTCGCGTCGGAATCGGATATATCCTGAACTCTCTCGCTCCCGGATCTGCGTTCCCCTGCTCAGACTTTCGAAGCTCTTCCAACATTTTGTGCTGAGAAATGATCGATTCAGAGACATTCGCGGCGCCGCGAATGCTCTGTTCATTGAGCGTGAAACAAACCACGACTGTGTCAGGCAGTTCCACCGTGCAAATCCCTGACGTGTCGGATACGCCGGTCCGGCTGTCAATCAGAATGTAGTCGTAAATGGCCTTGAGCTGAGAAATCATGTAAGACAGCAGCCGACGCCCGCCAAGTTTCGTGTAGAAAGAGATCCAATCGAAAGAATTGAGTTTTTTGGAGTATCCGGCATTCTGTTGACCCGCCGGGATCAGATCGATGCCCGCACGGTCGCCAAACTCCTCCCAGTTCCAACCGGCGCGATCCAAACTGACAACGTATGAGGAAACATCCCCCTCCTCATCCGCCAGAGGCTCCGGCGAGGCGGCGGCCCGAGCTGCCAGGTCTTCCACGAAGTCCATCAGACCTCGGGTGCACTGAAGCTCTTTATCCTCGATAAACGGATGGAAGTACCGATGAACCCCCGGAGCTTCGAGATCCCAGTCAATCACCAACACCTGTTTGTTGTTCATGGCCAGCAACCAAGCAAAATTGGCCAGGGCCATTGAGCGCCCGGTTCCACCCTTATAGGAGTAAAAGGTTAGTATTCTCCCCTCCGCGCGAGAGGTGGGGGTCCCTGTGGCTGCCTCTTCAGTTGTGGTCATGAAGCAGCAGTCCCTGAAACCATGGCCGGAGCCGCATCCCCGATGGGCTTGCTGCTGACTCCTAATTTCGTTAGGCTGTCGCGAATCTCCACTAGAGTGGCATCGAGGGTGCTCCGCATCTGATCCACAGATAGGATTGGCGCGCGATAACATGCCGCCGTGCGGGACTTTACTGGAAACACCTGGTCGATGCTCTCTTGCAGCTTTTCGGTCTTCCACGGGCTTTGCTGCGACTCGTCCCAAGGCATTAACAGTGCAGTACCTTCTGGCCTCAATAGGTCGAATTCGCCAAGCTTGGAGCTCTTCTCCTCCGTGATGCTTGCAGCGTCGGCAACCATCAGGACGAGGTTCTTGCGCATTTGGGCTGAAACGAGCTCTTTACCCAAATCGTCATCTACGAGGATCTCGCGGTACTTTAGCGCCTGCCCGTGTACCACCGAAGCTGTCAGGTCAGCCACGGTCTGCCCTGAGGGCGGGAGATACGGCTTCCAATCTCGGG
Source organism: uncultured Acidobacteriaceae bacterium (assembly GCA_963783065.1). Classification (GTDB taxonomy): domain Bacteria; phylum Acidobacteriota; class Terriglobia; order Terriglobales; family Acidobacteriaceae; genus Telmatobacter. The sequence continues at coordinate 483,221 of CAWAMG010000004.1, forward strand.
GTGACTCACCATATTTCGGTGCAATGCCCAGCGACGGAACCGCGTGCTTGGTTCCAGCTCCGTAAACCACATTCGCGACACTGGGCCCATGGATCCATCCCGTTTCGTCCGCCGCCTCCGCGTATTCTCCCCCAAACGCATTTGGTATTTGGTCAAACTCATAAGCGACACCAGAGGCCAGCTCTGCCTGCTTCTCTCGCTTGTTCCAGATATCGACTATTCTCTTGCCAATTGCCGCAAGAACATTCTTGTAACGAGCTGATTTCCGATACCTCAACTGCCTTAGACCTTCAGTTTCATATTCTTCGGGGAAGTCCCCCTTCCAGACGTAATTACTCATGATTGGGGGCATTTCGAGAGGTGCCCAGATCACTGGGATAATGACTGGTGGCGAGACCCCTTCGACCCCCGCATACTTTTGGATGCGTCTATCGAATACGTAGAACTCCCTTCCACAGAAGGACCTGCTCAAGTACCCGGGCGACGCCAGGCAAACGAAAACGGAACTCACCTCCAGCGCCTCCCGGAGCCCCGGCTTCCAAGGCTCACCCAGGCTCATGTTTTTCCGATCCCGATATGCTAGCTCCTCATCTTTCCACCCGAAACGTGTATTGAGCGCGACCAACATACATAGGTCCCTGAAGAACCCGACAAACTGGCTGTCCTCGGCATCTTTGCTTGTGTAACTGAGGAATAGGATGTGGCGCATTTGGGACGAATTGTACCCTGAATTGGATCGCCGCCGCCAGAGTTTTCTCCTATCGAGAAAACAGGGAGTCCTCTGCTCCAGGAATTTCGTCGCGAAATGCTGGTGGAATACTACGACCGGGTGTCAACTGGTTTCCAAGAAACGCCCATTTCGTCTGAAACACATCCTGTTTCACGCCAAATCGATAACACCCCAAGTTCTCGCCCCACCATCCCCTCGCGCGTCGGGCGGGTGGCACCCTAAGCTCCCCGAATGCTCGCTCGACAGGACCGAGGGTGCCCCGTCCTCCTGAGCCGGCCCTGAGCGAAGTCGAAGAGCCTGCCCTGAGCATCGTCGAAGGGGGGATCTGCGGTTTGGAATTCTTCCCTTCCAGGGCGGGACGGCAACAACGCCCCTCCCATCCAACCCATTGCCACCGCCTTCCATCCCACCCTCCGGCCCCCGCGGGTCTTTTGTCCCTTGGTCCCTTGGTCCCATGGTCCCGATACCCCAGACCCCAGACCCCACACCCCATCGTTTCCCCTCTCGTAACCTTACCTGCGACCGGCCCAATTCCAGGGAACCGGTGCTGAAAACGGAGATTTCGTCTAATCTTCTAATGGATGCCGGATTCCTGCGGCTCCCGCTTCTGCGCCGCCCCAGACCTAACCACCGCCTGTGATTCCGCCCCGACGTTCAATGAAATCTTGCCAGCAGTTTCAGGATTGATCCGAATGAGATTCGTTCTCCCATTTTTTCTGGCGCTCAGTCTTCCCTCCTGGGCTGCCGGTCAAACCAGTCAGTACATCTTCGGATCGCAAGCGGGGCAGGCGGTGCCCACTTCAGGCCAATCCTGGACCGGGTTGATGCCGCGCAACGACGTCAACGTCTGGGCGTCCAACCCGGCTACCGGAACCAGCTACGCCCTGATGCCAACCACCGGAACATTCAGTTCCCTTTGCGTCAATCTCTCAGCGGCGCCCGGAGCTGGACAGAGCTGGACCTGGACGCTCTATAAGAACGGAGCGGATGAGTACCTCTCCGTGAATATCTCCGGCTCGCAGACTCAAGCATGCGATCTGGTCGATACTGCCGGCTTTAGCCCCGGCGATCTGGTCGCCTTGCATGTAACCCCAAGTTCAAGCCAGGCTCCCCCCTCCACCTATGCGAGTTGGTACATCATCCAAACGCCGGCTGTGCCTGGCGAGACAATCTTGTTCACCTCGCAGCGGGCTAGCAGCCCCCAGTACCTTTCTTTGGCTGGAAACAGCAGTTCGCTCTCGACAGAAGCAGCCATGGAAACGATCATCCCAACTGCTGGAACGGTGACGAAGTTTATTGCGGAGTACATGGGGGGCGGCTCTTCCGTTGCGGCCACTTTGGATCAGAACGAATCGGCCACTCCGCTGACCTCGTCCTTATCGACGCCGGGAGTATTCGTCGAGCAGCCCGCAAATCTAGGCATATCCGCCGGAGACGTGTTGGATGTCAACCTTACCGGCATCACCGCCACCTCGGCTGTGTATGCAAGCGTCGTGTTTGTGCCCGATGTGGCTGGGCAGTTTGTGATCCCCACATGGCGTAACGCAGCAGCGAACTCCAAGCCCTTGTTCTACCTCCCGCTAACTGGCAGATCGGACGACGGCCTGCAGCCGGTCGAGGGGCAAGCTCAGCAGATTGGCGGGAATGCTCAGATACAGGGCATGTACTTGCGCAGCACGCTCGCGCCTGGAGGCGTTGCGCAGTATGCGTTCACGCTGCGCGACAACGGCGCCGACACGGCGATGAACGCAATTCTGAGCGGGACGAACCTCACGGCTTGCACCACCAGTGCTTCGGTATCCGGCTGCAATACCGGATCAGCGGTCGCACTGAACAACTTCGATCTTCTCGACACATCCGTTGTGCCCAGCGGCACCCCCCCATCGGCCGGCAGTAATGGCATTGCCGTGAGCTACCTGGCCTATTTGCCCCAGGTGGCATTCGCCACCGAGCCGCCGTCTGCGGGGACGGCAGGGACCACGCTGAATCCGGTCGTGGTGCAATTGCAGGATCAAAACGGAAATGCGATCAGCGGATCATCGGCCCAAGTGACGATCGGATCGAGCCCCGCGGGAGTGGGCGGCGCGTTGACGGTGGCTGCGGTCAACGGCGTGGCCACGTTCAACAATCTGGTCTTAAATGCTTCGGGCAATTACACGCTGACGGCAGCCGCGCCAGGGTTGGCGAGCGTAACCAGCAGCTCGATCGAAATCGCGTCCGGCTCCGCAAATATGCTGGCGTTTACTTCGGCGCCATCGTCGGGGACTGCGGGATCGGCGCTGAGTTCAGTGACCGTTCAAGTCGAGGATGCGAATGGGAATCTGGTGGCGGGGTCGTCCGCGCCGGTGACCATCAGTTCGACCCCCGCGGGCGTTAGCGGCACGCTGACTGTGAATGCGGTCAACGGTGTGGCTACGTTCAATAATCTTGAATTCACAACGAGCGGAAGCTACACCCTGTCCGCATCTTCGAGCGGGTTGGCAGGAGCCACCGGAGGCTTGATTTCGATCGGCGCTGGCCCAGCGTCTCAAGTGGCTTTCACGAGCGGCCCTCCGTCTTCGGGCATTGCGGGAACGTCGCTGAGTCCGGTCGTAGTGCAGGCAGAGGATCAATACGGAAACCTGGTGACGGGCTCGTCAGCTCAGGTAACCATCGCCTCGACGCCCGCAGGCGTTGGCGGCACGGTAACTGCGAATGCGGTCAACGGCGTTGCGACCTTCAACAATCTTGTCTTCGCATCATCGGGCAGTTACACCTTGTCGGCATCATCAAGCGGGTTATCGGGAGTAACAAGCGGCTCGATTCTTATCTCGTCCTCGATGCCGACCAGTCAATTCCTGTTCGGAGACCAGGCCAATTCGACTGTACCCACGTCCAGCCAATCCTGGATCGGGTTCTCGCCGCGCGACGAGGACCTGTGGGCGTCGAGCGCTACGACGGGACTCAGTTACGCGTTGATGCCCACGACCGGGACATTCAGCTCCCTGTGTGTGAATCTCACAACCGCTCCCGGCGCAGGAGCCAGCTGGACCTGGACGCTGTATAAGAACGGCGCCGATCAGTCCATCACGGTGACGATCTCCGGCTCGCAGACGCAGGCTTGCGACCCGATCGATACCACAGGGTTTGTTCCGGGCGACCTGTGTGCCTTGCATGTAACGCCGAGCTTGGGCCCGGCCCCGGCCGCCGCCTACGCGAGTTGGTACATCGTGCAAACGCCGCAGGTTCCAGGCGAGACCATCCTGTTCGCGTCCCACCCGACTTCGACCCCATATTATTTTGCTCTCGGCGCAAACGGCTCCGGGGTCCCCACGGAGTCGGAGGCAACGACGATCATCCCAACCGCGGGAACGGTAACTAAGTACATTGCCGAGTATGTAGGGACCGGCTCTTCCGTTACGGCCACATTGAACCAGAATGAGTCGGCAACAGCGTTGTCGGCATCTACGCCGACATCTGGAGTCTTCGTCCAGCAGTCAGGGAATCTAAGCGTATCGCCGGGAGATGTGTTCGATGTATATGAAACCGGCCTTTCGGGGAGTTCGGCTTTCTACGCCAGCCTGGTCTTTGTTCCGGATATACCGGGACAATTCGTGATACCAAGTTATCGCAACGCGGAAGTGGAGAATACCGCAACGACGTATTTCACACTGACAGGCAGATCGGGTGATAGCTTCCAGCCGACCGAATCGCTGGCCCAGGAGATCGGCGGCAGCATTCAAATCCAGAGCATTTTCACCAAGACCGCGGTAGCGCCCGGGAGCGGAGCTGAGTGGACTTATAACTTGCGCGACAATGACGCGAACACTCCGCTGAACACAACCACCAGCGGCACGAACGTTACTTCCTGCACTACGAGCACTCCCGTGACCGGTTGCGCGAGCGGCTCTCCGGTCACAGTGAATAACTTCGACCTGCTGGACACAGCTGCCACACCTACGGGCAGCCCAGCCATAAGTGACGGAGTCAATGGCGTAGCGGTCAGCTATCTGGCCTATATGCCACAACTGGCATTTACTACGGAGCCGCCGTCGACGGGCACAACCGGGACGGCGCTCAGTCCGGTCGTGGTCGAGTTACAGGATGAAAACGGGAATCCGCTCGGCGGATCCACGGCGCAGGTCACCATCAGCTCCAGCCCGGCCGGAGTAAGCGGCACGCTGACAGCGAATGCAGTCAACGGAGTGGCGACGTTTAATAACCTGGTCTTCAATGCTACGGGCACTTACACGCTGTCGGCGGTTGCCACCGGATTAACAGCTGCCAGCAGCAGTTCGATTTCAATCAGCGCAGGGTCGGCGCCAGTCGCATCGCTCAGCTCTCCCGTCACCTTCCCCAACACACTGAGCGGCACCACCTCGTCGGCGCTGGCGGCCACGTTGTCGAACACCGGCACGGCAACGCTGAATAACATCGTCCCGACCATCACGGGGAGCAACCCCAGCGACTTCGCGCTCTCGACCGGCACCAACGCTTGCGGAGCAACACTCGCCGCAGGCTCGAGCTGCATGATCTATGTCACATTCACGCCGGCTTCGGCGGTCAGCTTTACGGCGACGCTCTCGGTCAGCGACAGCGCTGCCGGCTCGCCCCAAACAGCAATTCTTACCGGAACCGGCACCGCGCCAGTGGCATCGCTCAGCTCTCCCGTCACCTTCCCCAGCACGCTGAGCGGCACAACTTCGTCGGCACTGGCAGCAACGTTGTCGAACACCGGCACGGCAACGCTGAATAACATCGTCCCGACCATCACGGGAAGCAACCCCAGCGACTTCGCGCTTTCGACCGGCGCGAACGCCTGCGGAGCAACACTGGCTGCAGGCTCGAGCTGCTCGATCTACATCACCTTCACGCCCGCCTCGGCCTCCAGCTTCACCGCAACGCTCTCGGTCGCCGACAGCGCAAGCGGATCGCCGCAGACTTCGACTCTCACTGGAACTGGCACTGCACCAGTCGCCTCACTCAGCTCTCCGGTGGCCTTCCCCAACACGCTGAGCGGCACCACTTCGTCAGCGCTGGCGGCCACGCTCTCCAACACCGGTACAGCTCCGTTAGATAACATCGTCCCGACCATCACAGGCGCGAATCCCGCCGACTTCGCCATCACCGCCAGCACCAGCGCCTGCGGAGCAACGCTGGCTGCAGGCTCGAGCTGCTCGATCTACATCACATTCACACCCGCCTCTGCCTCCAGCTTCATCGCAACGCTCTCAGTCGCCGACAGCGCAAGCGGATCTCCGCAGACTTCGACCCTTACTGGAACCGGCGCTGCGCCAGCCGCATCGCTCAGCTCTCCGGTGGCCTTCCCCAACACGCTGAGCGGCACAACCTCGTCGGCACTGGCAGCAACGTTATCAAACACCGGCACGGCAACGTTGAATAACATCGTCCCGACCATCACGGGCGCGAATCCCGCCGACTTCGCCATCTCCACCGGCGCCAACGCCTGCGGAGTAACACTCGGTGCCGGATTGAGCTGCTCCATCTACGTCACCTTCACGCCGGCCTCGGCCTCCGGTTTCACGGCGACACTCTCGGTCGCCGACAGCGCTGCCGGCTCGCCCCAAACAGCAATTCTCACCGGAACCGGCACCGCGCCCGCAGCGGCCCAGTTGGCGTTCACGACCCAGCCGCCTGCAACAGGAATAACGGGAACACCACTGAGCCCGGTTGTCGTCCAGATCGACGATGCGAACGGCAATCTGGTGACCGGGTCGTCGGCACAGGTAACAATCACTTCGACGCCTGCCGGAGTTGGCGGCACGCTGACAGTATCCGCGGTCGGCGGCGTCGCGACGTTCGCTAATCTTGTCTTCGCTGCATCCGGCAGTTACACGTTGACTGCCGCATCGACGGGATTGACGGGAGCAACCAGCAACTCGATCTCTGTCGCAGCCTCGGTCGTCCCCTCCTTTGTCGTTACAGGCACAGCGCTCTCGATCGCTCCCGGCGCTGCGTCGGAGAACACTTCCACAATCACTCTAACTCCGGCTGGCGGCTTTACTGGGAGTGTAACGCTCACCGCCGCACTAACCTCCAGCCCAGCTGGAGCCGAGTATCCACCCACCTTCAGCTTCGGCTCGACGAGCCCCGTCGATATTACCGGTGCCTCAGCCAAAACGGCGACCCTCACCATCTCCACCACTGCACCCACCACTTCCGCACTCGTCGTCCCCAGGCGCCCGGCAGACCCCTGGTATGCGGCGAGTGGTTTAGCTCTTGCTTGCCTGTTGTCCTTCGGCATTCCCGTCCGCCGTCGCTCCTGGCGGAACCTGCTTGGAATGCTGGCGCTCCTCGTTACTTTTTCAGCGGGTGCAATCGCATGCGGTGGTGGTGGTGGTGGCGGCGGTGGCGGCGGGGGTGGCGGAATCTCCGGCACCACGACGGGAGCCTACGTCGTGACGGTCACCGCCACGTCAGGCACTACAACGGAAACAGGTTCGATTACCCTGACCGTGCAATAGCCCACGCCACATTCAGGCTTTCCCGTGCCCAGTGTGGAAAATGAACCTGGCGGCAATCCGCATGAACGTTAGATTCGCCCGGCGCTTCTTAGCTCACGGATCTCCTCGTCATCAAAAATCCGCGAACGAATCAGGAAGCGCACGCCCTCCCCATTGTCGAGCGAAAACATGCCGCCCCGCCCGGGCACCACATCCAGGGTCAACTGCGTGTGTTTCCAGTACTCGAACTGGCTCTTGCTCATGTAGAACGGTTCGCCGTCAACCTCGCCCAGTTGCACATCCGAGTCCCCAACCAGAAACTCCCCGCGCGGATAGCACATTGGAGAGCTGCCGTCACAGCAGCCCCCCGATTGGTGAAACATCAGCGGCCCATGCTTCTCACGAAGAACGCGAATCAGGTGGATACCGAGATCGGTCGCCAGCACCTGCTGTGGTAACTCCGCCATTTTGCCTTTCTCTGCCCGTTATCCAACGTTACTGTCCACCGTCCACTGTCCACTGTTCACCGTTCACTATCCACTGTGAACTGTGAACTGCCCTTAAAAGAACCCCAGCTTCTTCGGGCTGTAGCTCACCAGCAGGTTCTTCGTCTGCTGATAGTGATCCAGCATCATGCTGTGCGTCTCGCGGCCGATGCCGGATTGCTTGTATCCGCCAAACGCAGCATGCGCCGGATACGCGTGGTAGCAGTTGGTCCACACACGCCCCGCCTGAATCGCGCGCCCAAAGCGGTAGCACCGGTTCGCGTCGCGGCTCCAAAGTCCCGCCCCAAGTCCGTAGAGCGTGTCGTTGGCAATCTCAAGCGCGTCGTCTTCATTTTTGAAGGTAGTCACGGAGACAACCGGCCCGAAGATCTCTTCCTGGAAGATCCGCATCCGGTTATGTCCGCGGAAGACTGTCGGCTGAACGTAATAACCGCCCTCCAGTTCACCTCCCAAATGCGCCCTTCCGCCGCCGGCCAGCAATTCCGCGCCTTCTTTGTGCCCGATGTCGATGTAGCTCAAGATCTTTTCGAGCTGCTCGCTCGACGCCTGCGCGCCGATCATCGTATCGCTCTCCAACGGGCTCGCCTGCTTGATGGCCGCCACCCGCTTCAGCGCCCGCTCCATGAACCGATCGTAGATGCTCTCCTGGATCAGGGCTCGGCTCGGGCAGGTGCACACTTCGCCCTGATTCAGCGCAAACATCACGAACCCCTCGATAGCCTTGTCAAAGAAGTCGTCATCTTCCTGCAGCACGTCGGCAAAGAAGATGTTGGGGCTCTTGCCGCCCAGTTCCAGCGTCACAGGAATCAGGTTCTGGCTGGCGTACTGCATGATCAGGCGGCCTGTGGTCGTCTCGCCGGTGAATGCGATCTTGGCTACGCGCGAACTCGACGCCAGCGGCTTGCCGGCTTCCAGTCCGAAGCCGTTCACAATGTTCAGCACCCCAGGAGGCAGCAGGTCGCCAACCAGTTCGGCCCACACCAATATGCTTGCCGGGGTCTGCTCTGCGGGTTTAAGCACCACGCAGTTGCCTGCTGCGATCGCAGGCGCCAGCTTCCAGGTAGCCATCAGGATGGGAAAGTTCCACGGGATAATCTGCCCGACCACGCCCAGTGGCTCGTGGAAGTGATACGCAACCGTGTCGTGATCGATCTCAGAGATGGCGCCTTCCTGCGCGCGAATGCAGCCGGCAAAGTAACGCCAATGATCCACGGCCAGCGGCAGATCGGCGGCCATCGTTTCACGGATGGGCTTCCCGTTGTCCCAGGTCTCCGCCAGAGCCAGCATGTCGAGGTTGTCTTCCATGCGCTGAGCAATCTGGTTCATCAGGTTGGCGCGGTGCGTGGGGCTGGTGTGGCCCCAGCTTTCGCGCGCCGCGTGAGCTGCGTCGAGAGCCCGCTCGATATCCTGGGCGTTGGAGCGGGGAATCTCACAGAAAACTTTGCCTGTAACTGGTGTGACGTTTTCGAAGTACTGTCCAGACGCCGGCTCCACCCATTTGCCGCCAATGTAATTGCCATAACGTGGGCGGAAGCTCATCGCTTCGCTCAGCTTGCCCGGATGTACTGCCGTTGCTGTCGCCATAGATGTTTCCTCCAGTGGGAGATGTCTTGCCGGGGCGGTTCGCTTTCGGTTGCCGGGGTGCGTTGGGCGGTGCGAAAGGTTCGTAGCTCCCTCGCAAATGAGCGGAGCGCGCAGGCTTTGGAACGCAGAGGCCGGAAAACCGCGAAGGGGCCGCAGCGCACGAATCATACACCCGCCGATACACAATTGGGGAGTCCGGATTTTGGAGTCATCGATGAAGGAGCAACGCTATTGGAGCTCTCGTCGAAGGCGGAGCCTCCTCAAGGTATCGAGCGGACGACGTCTTAACGAATGCGAACTAGAACAAGCCTCGTAAATTGTCTTGTGTCAAGGCACCACTTGCCGGGGTCCTCGGCGACGGGTCCTCGTCGCTGGGGTGGCTTTGGTCGTGCCGATAGGGCCCCAAAAAACCGCTCGGCTTTAGCCGCCGCCGGGAGGCTTTCGCGGTACAAGATCATTTATGAGCCAGCTTCTACGGCGTTGTGCTGCCCTTCGGGACGGCCGCACTCGGTTCATTCTGCGGAGCTACAGCCACCGGCTTTTGCGAGGGCGCCTGGCCTGCGGCTTTCTGGCGCTGGGCCGCGGCTTTCTGCAGTTCTTCATCGTGCTTCGCTTTCTCGGCCGCGGCATCGGCATCAGTGACGTACCGAAACTCTTGCAACCGTCCCGGAAACTGCTCCGTCGTGAATACCCGATTCTGCTTGTCGATCGCAACCCCTATCAGCGCTTTGAACTGGCCGGGTAACTCTCCGTGTCCCATCCCAATATATGTCAGCAAATCGCCTTCCCGATTGAAAACCTGGAGCCGGTCTTCCATCTCGTCGGCTACCCAGATGTGCCCATCTGCATCCACCGCGATGCCCTTGGGCCGCGCAAAGTATCCGGGCCCGTCACCGTGCTTGCCGAATAGGCTGACGAAGTTTCCATCCGCATCGAATATCTCCACCCGGTTGTTGAGCGTATCGGTCACATAGACATTGCCTTCGGAATCTAATGCCACGCCCTGCGGCGCGCCAAAGTCACCCGGCGTGGTCAGGTAATGGTTCTTGCCGCCGGTACCGATGCGTCGAAGCAGCTTGAGCGAGTCCGCGTCATAGACGATCACCTGGTCCTGCTGCGTATCCACAACATAGAGAAATCGATTTGCTGTATCGATGGCAAGGCCAACCGGATCCTCAAGTCCTTCCGTAATCTGGCCTTCCACCTCATGCTTCGCGTTGAAGATCAGCACGCGGCGCATCTTGCCGTCGGACACAAAAAGCCGGTCGTCGTCATCGACGGCGAGGCCGTTGATCCAGCCGAAGTGAGCTTCGTATCCGTTCCGAATCATCTGTGTATCATGGGTCTCCGTGTTGAAGATAAAGACCGCGCCGACTTTCTGATCGGCCACATACACCAGGCCCTTCGAATCAACGGCAATGCCGTATGGACCAATCAGCTGAAAAGGATACGTCTTGGCGTTAAACTTCTCCTCCTGCGACTGTCCGCCGGCAAGCCGGTCCATCCAACTTGCCTTGGTCTTGGCTGTCGCCGCCGGTGTGTAGTCCACCTTCGACCCCGCGAAATAATCCACCCAATGCACCCGCGCAATGTTGGGCGGGCTTGGCCACGCCAGCTTTTTGGGGTCGAATCCAAATTGACGCGGACCAACTTGGGATGCAGTGGCGTCAGTGGTCTTCTTTTTCTTGTCCGCGCTGGCGGATTGGGTTAGAGCCATGCCCAGCGCGAGCAGAAGCAATACAGCGGGCAGCTTGCGAAACCGCATCGAATTGAAGAGGAAGTGAACCATCGCAGTCTCCGTTATTTTTCAGGCGTAATTGTTTGCTTCATGTTCAATCTGTTCTTGTGGCAGTCATCGCAAAACGCCATGTTGTTTGTCTGGTCCTTCACCAGCAGATCGGACTGTGCCGATGCGTGCGGCTGGTGGCATGAGAGACAACTGAGCGGCGTCAACACCTTCGACTGGTTGGTTGGGTCCATCACGTCAGAAACCGGGTGGTACTCCACAGGGTGCCCAAGACCAAAGCGAAGGGGCAGAATCGCAACCTTGTTCTTGCTGAAGTAGTCGTCAGGTAGTCTCACGGTTCCGTTGAAGATGGTAAGCAGATGCGCGGCTTCATCCCGCTGTGGAACGGAATCGGGGCCGTGGCACTCCAGGCAAAGCGCATTCCCTTTGGCCCGCAGTAGATGATCGATGTCGCCGCCGTGCGGCGTATGGCACGTCGCGCAGCCCTGCGCGAAGGCAGGCTGATGGTGGACCGCCTTCTTATCCAGGTCGCCGATATCGCTGTGGCATCCCACGCAGATACTCACAGCGTCCGTCTTCGGCAAGCCGGGCTGGTTGCTGGCGTGCGGGCTATGGCAATCCGTGCAATCCCCCATCGCGCCGGGATGCTGCACCTTCGATGAATCGATCAGCTTTGCCTTGTCGTCATGGCAGGTCACGCACAAGCTCTTCGCGTCCGCCTGCGTCAGAACCACTTTTCCGTCCTTGGCCGGCGCATGGCACATATCGCAGCTCTTCGACTCGAACGGCGGGTGCTGGAACTTCGCCATCAGCTTGGGTGCGGCCGACTGGTGCGGGTCATGGCACTCCAGGCAATTTGCCGTCGCGAATGGCTGGCCCTGATGTGCCTTTTGAAGGTCCGCATCCTTCGCATCGTGGCAATCCAGGCACAGCGCCGGCGCAGCCTTGGTCAGGTGGAACCGGTTGTCCATCGTCGGCTCGGCGCCTGTCTTGTGCGTCAGGTGGCAGGTGTCGCACCCCATGTCGAGCGCGGCATGACGGCTGCCCTTTTCGGGCACGTTCAAGCCCGTCTTATGGCAACTCAGACAGAGGTTTTCCTTTTGATCGCCCGAGGTGGGCTTCAGCAGCTGATTCTTGTTGTCGCTGGTGTGCGGATCGTGGCACGTCAGGCAGTCACGCACCGCCGGTGGATGCACCGTGCCCTTGATGTCGGCAGCCTTCTTGTCCGCATGGCACGTGAAGCAGAGGTTCGACGGAGTGGCCGTGATGAGTACGACGCGCGTGACATCCTTATTGACTCGAACTTGGTGGCAGCCCAGACAGCCCGCGGCCATCGCGGAATGCACTGACTTGCCCTTGGTCTTGTCCTCATGACATTCCAGGCACTTTGCGGCATCCGTCTTCGGGTCCAGCGGAACCGGATGAACCGCCGCGTCGGCGCGAGCCGCAAACATTGCAAAAAGGACGATACCAATCCAGCAGTCCAGGCCATGCTTGCGGCCACCCGTGCGGGCGACCCTGTGGTGAAACCAATTGCGATGAAAGAGCGGTCTCATACGGCCTTTAGGGAAAATTTGTCGCTCAAGGATCGCCGTAACGCGAGGAGCCTCGGGCATGGTGCTTCGCGCGTACAAGCGACTCAACGAAAACAACTTCTCAGGGGTAATTAGATATTGGGACGGAATCCAGTGACGGTGATTTAGATCACACCAGAACCCCCTCTTGGGCAGTCTGGACGATCAATTTGCCGTGGAGAATCACAGAGATATCCCAGCGGACAGAACAATGTCGCTTTGTCTCTGTTTCCGCATTTTGGCCCTACTGCTCTCATTACCGAGGCGTCAACCAAGTCGGCGCTCCGGCTGCCGAGAAAGGAGAATTCTGCCGATTCTGAGGATGTAAGCATTCGGAGGCTCGTTCCTGTGAGATTTCTCGTGTCAGTCGCACTGGTGATGCTGGCAGGCGTCCACGCTGCACCAGCTCAACAAACCTCCCTTTCGACTGACATTCTCGGCGCTCACATGATCTCTGGTCGCGCTTGCGCGGCCTGCCACGCTCCCCATAGCGGCGCAGCGGGCAACGGCTCCTCCAAATCCGTCAGCCCCGATTCGGGCAGCCCGATTCTCTGGGGTCAGGACGTCACTAGTTTGTACGGCAAGACCATCACAACGGGTGGGGGCAATTTCGTAGAAGTCCTGCCGGCCAGCATGTCGGCAAACACGCCGGACGTGAACGGCATGCTCACCTGTCTCAGTTGCCACGACGGCAACTATGCTCCGGCTTCCATGATGAAGAACAAACTTTACGAGACCGTGCCTGCAACTTACGGAAACAGCAACTCCATCCCCACCCTGTTGGGCAACGACGGATCAGGCGCCGGCATTTACATGAACGACCACCCTGCCGGGCTCAGCGCCAAAATCAGTTGCGGATCGACAAGTTGGGATTGCACCATCAGCGGCAGTGGCGAGGTCAGGATGACCGGGGCTCGTTCAAGCCGGTTTGTCGCGAACTACGGATTCTTTGTTAAGCCGGGAAACTACAAAAACTCACCTGTTGTGGTTTGCACCACCTGCCACGAACCGCACACCATGAGCGTAGTTACCGTGACCAGCGGCTCTATGTCGGGTTTGCCGCCCGGAAACTACGCCACCATGTTCTTCCTTCGCGCTCCCTACAACCCCAACGACACCAACCCCACGTCTAACCAGACGGCGCAATTCTGCCGTCAGTGCCATGCTGACAAATCGAACGAAATGAATGGAAGCAGCGCGGGAACTGTGTTCTAATTCACCGCGGAAACAGGGGTTTCCGCGAAGCCAGATCCTGAAACCCGCTTACTTTCTTATGATCGGTCCTCGGCGCATGATTGCCTGCGTAACTGTGCCATCGGAGTTGTGCGCCACCTGGTGGCAAACCAGAACGCATGTATTCGCGCTGCGGTTATACGAGACCGGAAGAACGCCATTCGGGGCCACGACATTCGCGTCAAAATTAACCATTCGCTCGCCGGTGATGGATCCGCTCGCGGCGCCCATGCCGTGCGCCGTGTGGCATGTGGAACAGGTAAAGCCCGCGTTGATGTGGCTGCTGTGTTGATTCCAACTGGTGTTCTTCACAATCTGGTTCGATAAATCATGGCATTTGCCACACAGGCCATAGGGGCCATTCACGCTCAAATCGGGATTGGGAAAAAGATTTGATACGAGTTGCCCCGGCGTCGCCGACTGGCTGAATTCATAGCGCCGCTCCAGAATATGTGTCCATTTCGATCCGTGGGGACCGTTCGGACCCGCCCCCCAAACTCGCGATTGTCGTCGCTGTTGTGGCAATCGGTGCAGAAGATCTGTGTGCCCATCGCGCGCCCCTGCGTAGCGCCGTCCAGGTTCAGCATATTCGGCAACAGGCTTGGCTGTGGAAGTGAGCTGCTCCTGGCGTGCATCACGGGATGGCTAGAGGTGGCGGAGATCGCAAACTGCGGAATCAGGTTGAGAGGATCGCCCGCCGAAACCGTCCGCACTGGGAAATATCCATAAATCGGCTGCACCTGTTTGCCTGAGCTCGTGCCGTGGCAACGGAGGCAATTCTCATATTGATTGATGGCTGGTGTAAGCACGCTCACTCCATCGATCGCATTGATGCCCGCGGCGTCCTTTTGCGAGGTTCGAATCAGCGGCGCAGGTGGGAATACCCCCACCTGCTGTGACCCATGCGCACTGTGGCAATCCACGCAAGTCGCGTGACGGTTGTTATTCAGCAGTGTGCCTTCCCCGGCATCGTGCGGATTTGACGATGTGGGAAATGGATGCCCGACCTTTGGCATGGCGTACTCCGGAGCAATATTGGCCCACGACGCCATCGGAGAGACGCTCGCCCCGCCGTTGTGGCAGGTTAGACAGTCCTGTTCATTCTGCCCGCGCAACAACCGCGCACCTGCGCCGGCATTATGTGGCGTATGGCATGAGATGCATGCATCGCCGGCCACCGTCGAATAGCTTCCCAGCAGAGCCTTGGGAGAAATCACGCCAGTGGACAACGCGTGTGCGCTGGTCGACCAATCGGCGAGCGCATTAACCTGGCCGCTCATCTGCCGCGTTGGATCGTGGCAAGCCAGGCACATCTGCCCGCTGGAGCTGTCCCTCACCAGAAAGTTCAAGCTCACCAGGTCTTTGGATTGCACGTGCGGGTTGTGACACGACGTGCACTCGACATTTCCCCCAATCAGCTTGACTGCCCCCGTTGGGTCGGCGGTCTTGTGGTTCGCTGCCAGCGAAGCCACCAGGTCGACATTATCCTTAAACGGCAGAGCCAGGCTGAACGGGTGCGACGGCTGCATGTTGGGGCCGAATACATCCTGAGTGTTCATCGAGCCGCTCATGGTCACCTGGCCATAGGCCACTGTGTCTCCCACTGCCACGGTGCCATCGTGGCAGCTCAGACATTCATTGCTGTCGCCGCCAAGCTTTGGCTGGCGCCCGCTGTTCTTTTCCGTGTCGCTGGTGTAGGTCGTGTATGTCTGCGTAGTCAGCTTCTGGTTCCACAACCCGCGAATCGATCCGGAGTGCGGTGCGTGGCAATACGCGCAAGCATCCGGCCGCGCTCCGGTGACGGGCGAAGTACTGCCCGGCGTCAAGCTATGCACGCCCAGCACGTCGCCCGTGATTTGAGCGGCCAGAGGGCTCCCGATCAGCAGAGTCGTCAGCGCGGCCAGTAGGATTCTGTGCCTCACCTCGTTCCCTCCCTGACCGGCTGCTTCAAGCCAACATAGTGAAACACTTGCACGCGGCGGTTGAACGAATCCACCACAAAAACCCTGTCGTCGTGGTCGATGAACAGCCCCGCCGGCAACTGGAACTCGCCCGCGTGTGTGCCTTTGGCGCCGAAGTAGTAAAGAAGCTGGCCCTGGCGGTTGAACACCTGCACCATGCCCCACAATCCATCCACCAGGTAGAGATCGCCTTCCGAGTCGACCCCGATTCCCTTCGGCCGGAACATCGCTCCTGGACTGTCACCGATTGTCCCAACGGCGTACTGAAACGCACCGGAGCGGTCGAAGACCTGCACCCGGAAGTTCATCGCGTCCACCACCATCAGGTTCTGACCATCCAGCCGCAGCTCGGTTGGAAGATTGAACTCGCCTTCGCCATCCCCGGTCTTGCCGATCGTCTGCAGAATGGTCCCCTGCATGTCGAGGACGAACACTTCATCGCGAAGCGTATCGGTCACATAAATTCGCTGCGCCGCCGAGTCCACCGCAATTCCCGTTGGCCGTTTGAAATAACCCTCGCCCCCTTTTATGCTTCCAATGGCTCGCAGGTACTTGCCATTGGGGTCGAAGACAAATATCTCGCCCGCTTCTGAATCGGTTACATATATATTGTCCTGGGCATCCACCGCGACGCATTGCGGCGCACGCATCGAATCCTTGCTTTTTGCATTGCGCTGGATGAACTTGTACTTGTGCTGCGCGAAATCGAAAATGTGCACGCCCTCCGCACCCGGATCTGTTACTAGAATCCGTCCGCGCGAATCTGTGGCAATGCTGTAGGGACGCACCAGGGAGTGGTAGTCGGGCGCGCCGGCAATCACGTCCACCAGCTTGTTCCAGAAGCCGCGATTCGGCTTCACTTCCATTTCCGAGCTGAAGCTGCGTTCCCAGCTGAGCGTGCGTCCGCCTTCCAGCGACATCTCCCATTGCTCCGGCGCAACAGCCCGAGCCGTCTGCTTTTGAGACGCCCACATCGGGGGCAGCAGCAGCGCCACGCTGGCCAGGAGTGTGGCCGCGCGCAACCAATGCCGCCGCTCTCCCATCAAAAGACTTTGAACCAACGTGACACTCCGATGTAGAACGATGATAATACTTCCGGTGGTGTGCCAGACCCGCTGAAGCCTTGCTCCAAACGGGCATATCCGCCGTTCACATACAACTTGCGGACCTGGTATTGGACGAGGGCGTTGTATTCGGAATTGTCGTTAAATGAAGCGACCCCGCCAGTGGATGTATTGCTGAAAGACTTGGAATAGGAACCCGACATGGTGAGTCCCCTCTTCGGCGAACTGGAGAACGCCAAAGAATAGCTGTCCCCGCCGTAGAGGCTTACCTGGCTCGAAGGAAGAATGGGGGAAGGCACCGGGATCGGCACAAGGCCCGACCCGGTCGCCAGCGCCTGGCCGCTCGCTTTGGAGTAGCTGCCGTTTACCGTGAACCATGGACTGTAACCCAGACTGCCGCTGAAGCTCTCGCTGCTGTTCGCTGTGCCGGGTTGTGCCGTTAGCGCGGTCCGCGAGGCCCCGGCTCCCAGGCTCACGTTTAATCTGCCCCAGCGCCGCCGGGCATTGCCCGTGTAGTTATAGTAGGAGTTCATATACGTGACCAGCAGGGTCTGTACATTCTGCGCGTAGCCGAATGAGCCTGACACCTTCCATCCTCCAACCTCGTTGGAGTAATTCTCCGTAGTCGAAAAACCCAACGTGTCCTCGTCAGTCTGATCCGAGCTGTTTTCGGTCACGTTCAGCGAAGCGTTCAAATTGCCGTTGAGAAGCACACGCGAATATGTCCCGGTGCCGCCTACTGAAGTCACTCCGTAATTCGATCCCAGGTAGGTTTGGGCGCGCCGCTCTACGTACGCCGAAGTTTGCAGGTTCGTCGCGGGAGTATACGAGGCGATGCCCATCAGGTCCAGGGAGTTCGATTCCCCGCTTGTGCTTAATCCAGGCACGGTCGCGCCGGCTGAGACAACCGACTGGATCAACTGACCGGCAAGATTGTCTGAGTAATTCGCGCTCGCTGAAAAGGAAACTTTGGTGAATGGGTGAATCGCCGCGAGTGCGCTCAAAAGATCAATCGTCCCACTGTTACTGGAGCCCAGGTATTCGCTGTCAAAAGTTGATCTGTCAATTCCTGCCGATGCTGAGCCACGCAGAGGCAGCTGATGCGAAACGTTGAAACCCATGGCACTGCTGTCAGATTCCTGCACTGCCGACTGCTCGCCCGACACTGCCTCGGGGATAAGCGCATGACCGCCTCCCAGCGAATAGAAGGCGCCCATGCCGAAGCCCGCCAGTGTATAACCCGAATGCAGGTTCAGGGAATGAAATGAATTTGTCCCCTGATCGTTCGTCCCGTACACCGAGTACTGGCTGCTGCCCATCTGGTACCCAGCCGAGAAACTCGGCGCGTTCGGAATGTTTTCGTTCCAGTTAATGCCAAACGTGTCGCTGTTGCCATGGGTCACGTAATTGGCAAGCCCCGGAACAGAGTAACTCCCCTCGGTGTTGTAAGCCTTGGAATAGCTGACCGACCCTGGGAAATGGCCGCCGCCGAAGATAGTGGCGGAAGCATTGACGCCGCTTGCGTCCGAGATGGATTGGAAGTCGGAGTTCGCTCGTGATTGGTTTAGGTATACCTCGGCATTGAACGACAGAAAATTGGGATTGTAGAAAGAACCGGAGTAATTGGCGACGCCGCCCAGCGTCCAGCTGTGATCCGATGCGGTCTCATTCCCAAAATCCGCGGTATATCCCGGTGCGATCGTAGTGTTCAAGGTCGAACTGACTTCCCCGACGCGCACCTGTGCGGCGACGGGCCATCCCACTAGCAGGAGCCCTGCTTGCACAAACAACGCAACTCGGGGAAAATTGCCCACAATGTGCCAACCCTGACTCTTCAAAGCTCAAGCGTGATGCCGAAAGGCTCTTCCCTGTGTCATGAACTGCTTCCGCCATGCCACCTATCCTTTGCGACCCGTGGCTCACCTGGGATATGAGCCCCGAATCCAGAATCCCTTCGCAGTTCCTTACAGCACTTCAACCTTTGCGTTCTCACGCAGTTTCCTGTCCAGCTCGGCGCGGACCTGGTTTCTCTTTACTTGAGGCAGTTCCTTCTCCAGTTGCCCCTTCACGTCTTCAAATTTCTCCCTGCCCGCAAGCGCATGCTCGTCCAGGCGCACGACGGTGTACGCCTGCTCGATCTGAATCATGTCACTGACATCGCCGGCTTTCATCGTCTGCAGTGCTTTCAAAACCTGCGGCGCCAATTGGCTCGCCGGAACCGGCTTGTGCTGGCCCATCATCACCCGGTAATCGTCGTCGGAGATCTTCTCGGCCAACAAGCCAAACTCTTCAGCCGTCTTTGTCGCCTTTGCCTGGTGCAGCGCAGCTTCGGCGCGCGTGCGCCCTTCCTTCAACTGGTCGGCTGTGGCATGGGCCGGCGGAAGAACGGAAATCGTCTGGAACGTATAAGATTCCGGATGCTCAAACCGGGCCGGGTTCTTGTCGTAGTAAGCCCTGAGATCGGCCGCTGAAATCGCGCTCTTATCCTCAACCTCGGTCTTCAGAAATGACTCAATCAGCAGCGACCGCCGAATTTTCTCGCGCAACTGCTGCATCGAGCCATGGAAGTCACCCTGCAACAGCGCGTCGAACTCGTCGGGCGTGGCAAACTGCTTTCTGAAGTCCGACTCGGCTTGCTGCATCTTCGCGGCCGGTACCGTCATCTTGCGGCGCTGCGCCTCCTGGTAAACCAGTTCCTCGAAGATGATCATCTTCATAGCCCCGTCACGAATCTGGGGCTCCATGTCCTTCGGAATCCCGTTGTGCTGGCGGGCATAAGGGAAAATCGCGTACTCCTCGCGCACCAGATCGGCGTCGGTCAATACCGCTCCGTTCACCCGTGCCACCGGCTTGGCTGCTGGTGCTGACGGTGCAGTCGAGGACCTTGCGGTGGGCGTCTGCGTGAAGACCGTGGGAGCATGCGAGGCAACTTGACCAGGAGCAGCCACAGTCGTGAGAAGAAGGAACACACTGAGGGAAAGTTTGAGTTTCATGTTGACCATCCTGTTTCAAAAAAATAGGGGGAGAGAGACGTTGGCCCCCTCCCCCGTTCATGCAAGCTGATTAGTAAATGGTTCCCGCCGTACCGTTGTTCGACTCGTTCGCCTCGCCACCGTGGCATTGGCGGCAGAATTGCGCTGTCTGGTTGCTGTTGGCCGTGCCGCTGGCCGGGTTGTAAGGTCCGACGAGGAAGAACATGGTCTGGTAGTAGCCGGCCGGCTGACCGGAGTTCTTGGCTGTCACGTTGACCACATTCATCAGGTGCTGGTTGTGGCAGGTGGTGCAAACCACTACCGGTGTGTTGTTATAGACGCCCGGGCTGACAAAGAACCCGTAGTTCTTGACGAACTTGCTCGAGTTTGCTCCGGTCATCTGGACTGCGCCGGCTGCGCTGATGGTGCAATCCCAGTTGTATTGGCCGCCGCAACCCATGACGGCATTCAGTCCCACCGGGTGGTCGGCGAGGTAAGTTCCTGCTCCGGATTCATTGATGCCGATCAGGGTCGGGACCGTGTTCCATTGCCCGTAAGTTGGCGGAAGGGTCTCATAAATCTGGTTCTTCATCATGGCGCCCTTTGCATAGTTGCCGTCATGGCAGCTCAGGCAAGTGAGCAGGCCGGTGACGTCGGGTGTCCCAGCCGACATGCTCGCCGGCAGGGTCTCTGAGTACGACGATGCAGCCCTTGCGCCAGAGGGTCCTACTCCACCGGATGTGATCGTCTGCCCGTACAGGCTCTCGACGTCCTGGCCCCAGAGAATCGATTGCCCGGCGGTCGGGTCGGCGGTCTTGGCTGCGCCGTTGCCGTATGCGCCGCTGTGGGGTGCGTGACAGGCCGCGCAGCCGCGACCGTAGTTAAGGTGAGCGCCGAGGACGTCAGTCGACGGCGACGCTCCTATCTGTGCAGCCGCAAAGCTCGCGGATACCAGAAGCATGATGGCGATTGAACAAAAGCGTTTCATTGTGTGGTGCCTCCTAAGGCAGATTCCAGTAGCTCGACTGGCCTGTGAGATCGACTCAGGTCGACCGCACCGGCGTTGGTTCAGCTCAGCCTTCCCTTAATGCTTGTGCAAGACTGATGCTCTTGCTGCGAGTTGAAGCGGTGCTTTGCTACGGCACTCGCAAGTAGTCGTTGAGAAGAATGTCTCGACTTTCTCCGAGGTAGTGATTGAGACATTCCTGGCAATTCGCCGCTCCACGCTGGGCATTCCGACACAGTGACGTTGATTACAATCCCCAAATTACTTTGATTCCGGGTGTTTCGTTTCATATGTGAGAACCGTCACTCTCCAGAAAGCGAATTTGCTCCCTGCAATCCGTCCGCAGGCCTTCGGAGTTATGTGCACATATTTTCAGGTGAGCAGTCTCACGCTCAGTGATCTCAATCACACAGCTTCACCCTCTCTAATGCGTGACCTGCGTCACACCTTGGCAGCACGCTCGGTGCTCCACTATCTCTGTCTTCACCGTGAATGTGAAGCTGGGACGGCACCGGCTCAGAAGGCCGATCGTGCAACAGAAAACAGCCATTTTCGTCTGTGACGCCCGGACCATAAGGATCGAAACAGTACCCTTCGATCACAAGTCTGACCCGGGGAAGGGCAAGGCATGTTAAACGAATCAATCACGGAAGCTACTGTGAAGCCAACCCTGCAGGCGGCACAAGTCTATGCAATGGCCGTCGTTTGCCTCGTTCTGGGCCTTGCAGTCGGATACCTTTTCCGTGCCTCTGAAATTGAGGCCTCTCCGGCCCAAACAGCCGTCAACTCGTCTTCGACAACTCCCGGAGGCGCAACGGGTGGTTCGGCTCCGTCCACTTCTGGAGCGATGATCCAGACTCCAGCCGGTAATCTGGCGCAATCCGCAGCCGGCGCATCTCCGCAATCACCTCACGGGAGTGCGATGGGCAGCCGCCCGCCCAGCCTCGATGAGATGAAACAGATGGCCGACGCCAAGGCCGCGCCTTTGTTGGCAAGGCTGAAGAAGGATCCGAACAACACAGCTCTCCTCGATCAGGTTGGGGCCATCTACCATTCAACCCACCAGTTCAATCAAGCGGCAGCCTACTACGAAAAAGCGGTGCGGGTTGACTCAAAGAATGTTGCTATGCGCACCAAGCTGGCCATCAGCCTCTACCGCAGCGACGATGTCGATGGAGCAATCGCACAACTCGATCAGGCGCTCAGCTACGATCCCAAAGACGTCAATGCGTTGTTCGATCTGGGCATGATCAGGCTGCAGGGCAAGCAGGACAGCAAGGGCGCGCTGGCAGCATGGCAGCAATTGCTCAAGTCAAATCCGCAATTGAGCCCGGACCGCAAAGCCACGGTGCAAAAACTGATGGCCAGTGTGCAGTCGGCTGCGGGCGATCAACGCGTGTTCGAAGGAGGTCGAAGCAAATGACAAGCATCGGTCGAACCCTCGCAAAAGAATGGCCGATGGAGCGGGCCCTCATTCTTGCTGTCCTATGCGTTTCGGTTGGAATCGCAGGGGGCTGGTTCATCCATGGAGGACTAACTTCAGCGCAATCCGGATCCGCAAAGGCTGCCATTGTCGCGCAAGCGGCGGCGAATTCGGCCGCTCCGGCATCCCAGAATCCCTCACCTGTTCAGTTGAAGGCGCTGGCCGACTCCCAAGTCGCGCCTTTGCTAGAAAAACTCAAGTCCGACCCCAATAATCCGGACCTGCTGGCCGCTATTGGAAACATCTATTACGACGCCCAGCAGTATCGCGCGGCCATCGACTATTACGGCCGCGTCTTGAATGCCAAGCCATCTGAATCGGCCGTGCGAACCGATATGGCGACTGCCTACTGGTTCATGGGAGACGCCGACACGGCGATTTCGGAGTTCAATCGAGCGCTCACCTACGCACCCAATAATCCGAACACTCTCTTCAACCTCGGCATCGTAAAGTGGCAGGGAAAACACGACGCCATTGGCGCGCTCGCAGACTGGAAAAAACTTCTCGCGGCGAACCCCAACTACGAAGGAAGAGACAAAGTCGAACAAATGATGGCCGAAGCAAAGAATCAAGCAGTGGCCAAGCCCGGAACGAAGCTGAACTAGAGCGGGCGAATTCAGTCGCTGATACTCGCTCACCGAGGGTTCCCGCCGCCTGGAAGGTGACTATTGAGTAGTAATTTCCGGATGGGCGACGATTCGGGAACGATCATTGGGGGAGCTTCTATTCCCTTGAATCAAATGGGCTCAAGCGGTCAACTCCGACAACGGCGCTCGAAGGGTCATGGAATTGATTGGGGGGGCGATACCGAAGATTGCGCTTACCTGGATTGGGTCAATCCCGTGGTAGGATGGCTGCACCTCCCCTTTGGTGTTTCTATGCATAGATTCTGCGTCCTATCCTTTTCTTGTCTCGTCTTCGCATCGCTGGAGGTACTCGCTCAGAGTAGCGGGTGCACAGTTCCGGCGCCGCATTTCCAGCTGAACAAGCCGAATATCTTCAGTGAGCAGCAGGAGCAGTGGCTGGGCGATGCGCAAGCGGCGCAACTGGAGCCGGAGTACGAGTTGCTGCCGGAAAAGGATACGGTCGAACTGACACGGATCGGGAACAAGCTGCTGGCGCAGTTGCCGCCGACCACCATCGAGTTCACGTTTCGCGTGTACGTGGATGAGGAAGTCAATGCCTTCTCGATTGCCGGCGGACATGTGTATGTAAGCCGCAAGATGATTTCGGACGCGCACAACGAGGACGAAATAGCGGGTGTGCTGGCGCACGAGATAGGCCACATCTATTTACACGCTGGGACGGTGAACGAGACATTGCTGTTAAAGCTGCTGCTGAAGGTGACGTCGCTGAGCGATCAGCGCGACGTGGAAGACAAAGAGCAACTGCTGTTCAACGCGCCGTGGAAGGCGGGCGGTGCGGAGTCGCGGGATGATGCGGAGAATGGCGAACTGGGGGCGGACGCGATTGCGCTTTACGCGATGACGCGGGCCGGGTATGCGGCGAACGCGCTGGCGGAAAACCTGGACCGCATCACGGACAGCAAGGGACACACGGGGCTGTTCCTGAAGATTCTTGCCGGCGACGACACCGAGATAGTGGACCGCATTCGTGCTGCACACAAAATGGTGAATGGTCTGTCGGCCGAGTGCAAGGCGGTGGCGCCGGGCAAGTCGGCGTCGTTTGCCGACTTTCAGCAGAGGCTGCGCACGCAGGTGCCGAGCTGGCTAGTGGAACCGACGCCAGGGCTGACGTCGTTTTTGCTTGACCCTCCGATGCGTTGGGGCTGGACTGGATTCACTTTAGTCCCGATGGGAACTTGATTTTGGCGCAGACCAATGCGAGCGTGCACGTGTTGTCGCACGCGCCCCTGAAGTTGTTGTTCTCGATTGATTCGCCGGGGGCGGACCGGGCGCACTTTTCGCCAGACTCGAAGCGCGTGTCGATGGCGTTCCCGGACATGCGAGTGGAGTCGTGGGATATTGCCACGCAGAAGCGCGAGAGCGTGCACGACCTGATCGATTACCGCGGATGCTGGGTGAGCGCGCTGGCCGCGGATGGGAGGACCTTTGCGTGCATGAAGCTTGAGGACACAGGCGGCGTGGGTCTGACCCTTCTGGACGTCGAGACGGAGAAGCCAATCTACGAGAACAAGAAGTTCAACGAGTTTCCGGGATGGGGCAATCGCGGAGATATTGTGTTCAGCCCCGATGGGACGCTGATGCTGGCGCTGTTGGGTGGAAAGACGTTTGCATACGACCTGACGCAGCGGCACGAAATTGCGATGCACGGGGACTTGGGAAACATGATCGCGTGGAAGGCCGCGTTTGTGGGGAACACCAAGATCGCGTTCGCGTGCGGGAACGGCAAAGCGCAAGCCAATGGTGCGATGTTGTACACGATGTGCCTGGATTCGTTCCCGGGCGGCGACAAGCTGGGGAGGTTTCCGATTGGAGATCAGTGGGTGCGCGGGATCAGCCAGGGCGACTTCGTGCTGATCGGGCCAGCGGGCGAAAATGCGGCGATCCTGATTGATCCGGCGACGGGAACGATTCAGAGGGCGTTCCGCTCGTCGCAGGTGGATTTGTATGGGCAGGCGCTGGCGAGCGAATCGTCCAAGGGCGGTGTGGCGCTGAAGGAAACCAGCGCAGGAAGTCCGGTGACGGTGGATCTGCCTGTCAGTCCGCTGAGACCCCTGGCCGCGGGAGATTTCAGCGCGGATGGGAGATTTTTGGCCTACTCGCATTCGTCACGCGGGACACTGTGGGATTTGGAGCAAAACAAGCAGGTGTCGCTGTTGCGGCCCTTTTCCGGGCTGCGGTTCGACGACCAGGATAGGGCATGGCTGCACCTGATTACGTCGTTCCAGAAGCCTGGAGCGAACCTGATGCTGGATGCGCGCACGGGGACACAGACGCCGGGAGCACCCTTTGAAGAGGACCAGAGCCTGCTGAGCGGCGTGCTGGTGAACTTTAAAGCGCTGGACAAGGGATTTCGTGGCATTGTGAACAACATGGAGATGGATGTGTCCGACCCGACGGACGGGAAGCAGCTATGGACGCGGCATTTCCCCAAAGGCAGGCCGGAAATCTACGAGAGCGACCGGGACACGCTGGTGCTGATGTACGACCTGCGCACCGAGGATGGGGCCACGGAGCTGTCACACCACACGGACAAAGTTGTGCGAAGCTCAGACACGCAGAAGGAGTGGCTCGCCGAAGGATTGGTGCTGGAGATTGTGAGCGCGCGAACGGGCGAGGTGCAGCGGATTTTGCAGACCCCGACGCGGCCGGCTGGGATATTCCGGGAAGACCATCGCTGGGCTGATGTGTTTGGAAACTATATCGCGGTGCACGGGAATCTGAACAACACGGTGGTGTATCGGTTGTCGGACGGGGTGCGGACCGCGGCGTTTTATGGAAGGGTGCTGGGCGGCGATGGTGCTCAGGGACTGTTGGCGGTGGCCAATCGCAATCAGGAGCTGACAGTGTACGACGCGGCGACGGGGAAGCAGATGAAGCGGATGATCCTGGACCATCAGCCGCGGGTGGCGAGTTTTGTGGCGTCGAAGAATTCGCTGCTGGTGCTGACGGCGACGCAGCGGGTATACACCATTCCCCTGTCGAGCTCGCCGGCCGGGGTGACGGCTGCGGCTAACTAGGATTTCACAGCGTGAGTTTGTTCCGGTTTTCGCGGTATACCAGGCTAAGCGCAAAGGTAAAGATTGGCCAAGCGACCCCACGAACGGAGACCTCGCGATCAAGTAGGCGCACACTTCGGGTGATAGCCCCCAACCCGGAAGTTGAACCATTCTTGGTAAGGGAACGATTGCCGACCGCGCTCCGGCGGCGATTAAGCAATGCCCCTGTAAACTATTGACTCTAAATTGGTGGGCGAGGCGGGAATCGAACCCACAACCCCCGGCTTAGAAGGCCGGTGCTCTATCCGATTGAGCTACTCGCCCGTGCCTCCATTATTGTAGCGTCGATTGATTCGAGAGCACATCGGCAAAGAGCCCCAGCGCCGCTTCCAGTGCAACACGCGCCTCTCCCGGCGTGAATCCACTCCCAGTCAGGTAGGCCGTCACGGCCAGGTGCATGCGCCCAGGAGGCGTGAAGGCGCGGCGAATGATGAGATCCGCGCGGCACGAGCCTAAAGAAACACCGCGGAAGACAGCGCTCCACGATTTGCATACAGCCGCGATCGCATCCGCGGACAACCATTGCCCCTCGTCCTTTGGCAGCAGATCGATATAGCAGCCGTGAGTGTGAGCCGTGCCTCCTGGCGGCGCGTCAAACTCATCCGCATCGAAGAGTTCAACGTTGTCGCTTGTCCACACGCCACATTTGCTCGTCCACACGGGCGAGGATGCGCCGTTGAGCCGGATGAGCACGTCTCCCAGCGCGGGAAATTCCGCAGCCTCGGGAATTTCAACGACGCTTGCCGGGCTCCGCCGCAGGTCGACCAGACCCGGCCACCACGCCTCGATCACGGGCGCCTCGCCGCCCACCTCGAACTCCCAGTCAGCTTCCACTTGGGCTCCCAGCCACGGCCTGCAAACACCGAATCACTGTTGCTTCCGCCCAGTGGATCTCCTCGCCGCGGTCCCGCGAAAGATACGCGCAGTGCCCACCATGCTCGGTCTCCACGAACTCAATCCATGGGTTGTCGGCGAGCCTTGCCCGCGTCTCCGGAAAAAGTCGAATGAAGGGATCGTCCGCCGCCTGCAGAATCAGCGTCGGTACTGCAATGCGGTCCACCACTCGTGCACTCGCCGCGCGATAGTAGTAGTCGTCCGCATCCCGAAATCCGCAGTATCGCGCCACAATCTTTTGATCGAAGTCCCGCAGCGATCCAACTCGTCCAACCGCCGCCGGATCTCCATAAACGGCCGGAAACAACGCCGCTTTCCTGCGAAATCGCCGCATCAGCCCGCGCAGAAATCTTGTCTCGTAGACACGGTTCTTCGGCTCATGCAACGCATCGCTTCCCGCCGCCAGATCAATCGCGGGGCACACCGTGGCCACACCCATCAGCGGCGCATGCTCGCCCCACTCGCCCGCCAGTTTCAACCCCAGATTCCCGCCCATCGAGTAGCCCACCAGCGCCACCCGCTCCAGTCCCCATTGCCGAGCCACGTGTTCAACCACCGCCCGCACATCGCCCGACAGCCCCGAGTGATAAAGCGTTGGCGTCAGGTGTTCCGTCTCGCCGCAGTTGCGCATGTTCATCCGCATCACGTTCCAGCCCGCATCCCACGCGCGCGCGGCAATCCCCCGCATGTACCCCGAGTTCGACGAACCCTCCAGCCCATGCACCAGCACCACGGTCAGCCGGCTCGCACGCACCGCCTCCGGCTGCCAGTTGCAATGGCACAACACACGGCTTCCGTCCGCCGCGTCCACCAGCACTTCTTCCGCCTCGGCAGGAACCTGAAATGGAGGTCGACGATAGAAGTTGCCCACAATCGTCTGCACGTGACCGTTGGTGAGCCAGCGCCGCGGCTTAAACGGCCGAATCCACGCGTCCGAACGCACTGCAGCCCAACCCGGTTCAGCCGGGGCATTCCCACGAACGGCCCCGGTCATCCCTAAACTATCGCTCAGATTTTCAGGCACTTTCGCTCGACAAAGGAGGGGGGTATGCAGCGTGTCGATTGGGGCGGCTAGTGGGGATCGAACCCACGACATCCTGAGCCACAGTCAGGCGTTCTGCCGCTGAACTATAGCCGCCATGTACCCTACAGATTGTAGCATCGAATAAGCCACGCGATTCCCGCGGGGCAGCTCGCCATCAAAGCCCAGCAAATGGGATCGCAGCCCGTATCTCACACTGTCTCAATCATCGATGCCTGAAGCCGATCCAATCGCGAATCGCCCCGCCGGCCACCACAACGCCGCCGCGACGCGCGATTTGCGCCCAAACGATCCACCAGCAAGCGATAAAACTGCGGGTCTGCCACGCGCGCCCTCCCCGCAGGGTGTTGTTCCGGGGCCGGACCGCTGGAATCGCGGCGCATGGCTCTTCCGCGATTCAACCCTGCAACAAATCGAGATCCTCCTCGACGAAGCCTTCCGCGTCCCCGGTACTAGCTTTCGTTTCGGCATCGACGGCATCATCGGCCTCGTTCCGGGCCTGGGCGATGTCCTTGCTGGCCTCCTCTCGCTCATCATCCCTCTGGCCGCGTGGATTCGCGGCGTCCCATACATCACGCTCATGCGCATGGCGGCTAACATCGGCATCGGCGTGCTGGTTGGCTCCATTCCTCTCTTCGGCGACATCTTCGACGTCATTTGGAAGGCCAACCGTCGCAACTACCGATTGCTCACGCGCCACCTCGATGAGCCGCGCCGCCACACCGGTCGCGACTGGGCCTTCCTCGGCATTCTCGCTGCCGCGCTTGGGCTCATCTTCGCGATTCCCATCGTGCTGGTTGTCTGGCTCGTTGTCTGGCTCCTCAGCCACTAACAGCGCGCCCAACCCGATTCCGATTCCCCAATGCCGACTGTCCAATTCCTATTCACGATACAATCGAAAGAGCACGTCGGGGCGTAGCGCAGCCTGGTAGCGCATCTGCTTTGGGAGCAGAGGGTCGGGGGTTCGAATCCCTCCGCCCCGACCAGCATAACGTATTGATAATTAAAGCCATATTTAGCATTCTGGCC
This sequence comes from uncultured Acidobacteriaceae bacterium, assembly GCA_963783065.1. Classification (GTDB taxonomy): domain Bacteria; phylum Acidobacteriota; class Terriglobia; order Terriglobales; family Acidobacteriaceae; genus Telmatobacter. Next base: position 512,192 of record CAWAMG010000004.1, read on the forward strand.
ACGCATCTGTTTTTTGCCACCACGCCACTGCAGTCGATTTTGTAGCTGTGCCTCGCCATCCGCCTGACTCGAATGCAGATCGCTATTTTGGCGAGGCACACCATTGATCTATCGCTATCGATGATCCATTCGGATCACAATGCCTACACTAATGCGCAGGTTGTTCTGATGATCGTTTAGCCCATTGCGAAAAAGCGTGGCCAAGTAATCTGCTTCTACCAGTCGCAAAGAGAAGCGGCTCTCCGGATGCGGAACCAGATCAAGTCCGCCACCTGCGTTGGACGCAAAGACCACCGAGGAATTGTTCGCCGGGGTGTTGCCGGAGACCAGCGATCCACCCGCATGCGCTCCACCAGCAAGGATCTGGCCATAAGGGACCAACCGGCCCATCTTGAAGCCAGGTGTGAAGCGCAAGCCTGCGGTAAAGACCGTGAGCGTCAGATCGTAGCTTCCATTTGAGATTCCGCTGGCGTGCCCTGCGGTCAGGTCGCCAGCCAGCGAAAAGTTGCTACCCCTTAGCGGCATGCTGATTGACGCGCTCCCGCCTTCCGGTGAAAAACAGGTGCATTGCCCAACCGGTGCGTTGGACCGCAAATAGGTGTATTGCAGCGCCAATTCTGGCGCAGGCCCGACGGCCTTCACTGGACTTGTCTGAGCTTCCGTAGTCACGGAGACTGCAGCGATCGTCAACAGAAGTGCAATTCGAACTCCCATCGGCATTCTCCCTTAGTTCACCGTCAGCTGAACGGTTGTGGTGTGTACGTCGGAGCCGCTGGCGGCAGTGATCGTAATGGTGGAAGTCGTGGTCTGTCGCGGCAAGGCAAATCCGCCGCCGCAGCCAATCAAGACTGCCGCCGCGCTGAATGAAGCCAGCATGAGCAGGGCAAGGATCACGCGACGGGACCACTGTTCGCGCATTCTTCTCGGAATCGCAAAGAACAACAGCGCCAGCGCCGGCGAACTAACCGGCCAAAGCGGAACGGTACGCGAGTTTGCAGCATTCAGAGTGGCCGTCTGGATAGTCAGAACCGAGTTGGCGGCGCCACTGCCCGGGATGACCGATGCGGGGGAGTAGCTGGCCGTGGCGCCAGCCGGCAGTCCCGATGCGCTGAGACTCACCGAGCTGTCGTAAGTTCCGCCCGTCGCCATTACGCTGATCGTGAACTGTGCGGAGCCGCCGTAAGTCGTCATCGCTGACGAAGGGCTTGCTGTAACAGTAAAGTCCCCTTGCACTGGAGCCGTTCCAGTTCCGGCAAGACCCACTGTCTGCGGCGAGCCAACAGCATTATCACTTATCTGCAACAGACCTGGAAACGACCCAGTCGTCGTCGGAGAGAATGTCACACTCACGGTGCAGCTGGCTCCGGCCGCGAGTGAGCTGCCGCAGGTGGTGGTCGCTGAGTAGTCTTGCGAGGAAATCCCGGCTGCGTCCGCACTGATCTTTCCCACTGAGGAGGAAGCGCTGGATTCCGAAAGCGTGATCGCGATACTACTCAGCGATGCGCTCCCGGAGTTCTGAACGGTGACGGTTTGAGCTTGGCTGCTGGTACCCTCGGTTTGACTGCCGAAGTTGAGTGAACCAGGGGACAAAGTAACCATCGGCTGCTGGATGGTGAAGGTCGCCGAGGCGACGGCGCTGGGAGAATATCCCGACGCCGTACCGATCGCCTGAATCGTTTCGGTTGCCGCTACCACGATCGGGCCGGTGTACAACGTAGAGTTTATCGTCGGCGTTGCGCCATTCGTCGTGTAGTAGATCGTCGCGCCGTCAGTCTGGTCAGAGATCGTCACACTCTGAGATCCCGCGTAGGTGCCGCCCGCTGGCGAAAACGTTGGTGTTGCGGCGGGCGCTGCTTGAATCGTTTCCGCCAGACTGGCGCTGCTTTGTTGAAAGCTGGAATCTCCCTGATAGGTCGCAAGAACCGTGTGCGAGCCCACCGCAAGGGATGATGTCGTGTAGGTTGCTGCGCCCGCATTGAGGGCCACGGTCGCCACGTCAGCGCCATCGATATCGAAGACCACATCTCCTGACGGTGTCGCGCTTCCCGAGGATGGGTTCACGGTGGCGGTGAACGTTACCGACTGGCCCGCGATCTGCGGATTGGCATCGGAGGTGAGCGTCGTAGTAGTTCCAACAAGGGTGGTGTTTGTATCCAACTCCGCCACAAATCCGGTATAGCTTCCGTTTGTGTTGTTAGTCGTTTGGAAAGCTCCCGTGGTAGTTGGAAACACTTTTGAATAAGTGTCGCCTGCAACGTATGCATGTCCGGAACCGTCAATGGCGATCGCGAGTGCGCTGGCGCCTTGCGCCCCGCCCAGGTAGGTCGAATACACCAGCGCCGTTCCGGTCGGATTCAATCGCGTCACAAACGCATTTGCTGAGCCTCCGGTACTCTGGATCGCGCCCGGGGTCACTGGAAATCCGCCGTTCGTAGTACCGGTGACATAAGCATTCTCTGCGCTGTCTACGGCGATCCCAAAGGCTCCTTCGACTCCCACGTCCCCGGGCCCTCCCAGATATGTGGAGTAGAGCAACGCCGTCCCGGTGGAATTCAATCCCGAAACGAAAACTCCGCCGGGTGTGGTCTGGAACGCCCCTTCGGTCGTAGGGAAATCGGAAGACTCTGAGAAGCCGGCGACATACGCATTCCCTGAACCGTCAATCGCAATGGCATTGGCAATATCAAGCAGGCTGCCTCCCAGATACGTTGAATAAATGAGCGCCGTTCCGGTCGGATTCACCTCGGCAACGAAAGCATTCGAGCCGTCGCTGCTGTGCAGAGTAGTTTGAAAGGCTCCGGAGGTTACCGGAAAATCACTGGAATATGTGTCGCCGGTGACAAAGCAGTCTCCCTTCGAGTCGATCGCCAACCCATTCCCTTCTTCCTGGCCCGTCCCCCCCAATAAGGTCGCGAAGTCGAGAGCCGATCCGGTCCCGTTCAACTTGGCCAAAAAGACAGTGTGATCATCCTTGTTTGTTGTTTGGAAGGCTCCCGAAGTGACGGGAAAGTTTGAAGAGAAGGTGGTACCCGCGACGTATGCGTTCCCCGCGCTATCCACCTGGATAGCTTTCACGACCTCATGGGAACTCCCACCCAGAAAAGTCGCGTAGACAAGCGCAGTTCCGGTGGGATTTAGCTTGGCCACAAATGCCCGCTCGCCGACGTTTGTGGTCTGAAAGGCGCCCGCCGTTACCGGAAAATCCTCCGATCCGCTATTTCCCCCGACGTAGGCGTTTCCGCCACCGTCAACCGCAATCGCGGAGCCAATGTCCTGCTGGCTTCCGCCCAGGAAGGTTGAGTACACCAGAGCGGTGCCGGTTGCGTTGAGTTTGCTCACAAAGACGGTGCCCCTGCCGTTTGTCTTGTTTTCCGACTGGTAGGCTCCGGTCGTGACAGGAAAATCCGCGGAACTCGTCTGCCCGGTAAGGTAGGCATTACCGTCGCTGTCTAAAGCGATCCCGTTCACCTCGTCCGCAGCGCTCCCTCCCAGATAAGTGGAGTACACAAGCACGGGGTCGATCACCAGCGCCTGATCGTGGCGATAGCTCCCAACGCGAAAGCCCACCGTGTTGTTTGCACGCAATTCGAACCGTCCACGCACAGGCTCTCGCCGGCCACGGACGGTTTGGTAGAGCAACGGCGCTTGAAAGCCGATCCGGCCCCTCTTTCCTTGCAGGGTCAGGCCGCCCTCCGGCGAAACCTCGACTCTGTCCGCTCCGGAGAAGTGCAGCAGGATCGCATCTGGACTTGCACCGGGCGTCACCACGAAGTCGTATTCGAGTTGCTGCTGGTTGCCGTAATAGACGAGGTCAATCCCCGGATACACGCTCTTGAATTGCGCCCTCGCGTAGGTCGGAATACCCGAGCGCCAGCGATCGGGATCGCTGCCTAAAAAGTAATTCACCGTTCCGGGCAGTGGCTCGTCTCCGAATCCCTGCGGTGCGGGATTCGCGTTGAGAAGTTGCATCCGGAACAAGTCAGTCTGTCCCTCCTGTTTTTCTCCGTTGTTGTGCCGGCCGTTACGCAGACTCGGTTTGGAGGGGCTCCCGGAACGAAATGCCAGCACCGCCTCGCGTCCGGAAACATAAATCCCATAGTCCCTGCCGCGGGCGACAAAACGAATTGCTGGATCGGCCTGCCCGAGATTTGGCTCGAAGCTGAGCGGCAGTCTACCGTAGCTCTCGGTAAGGCTCCGGCTCTGAACTGGAGAAATTGATTGTGCGGCCACGGGCAAGGTGGAAGGCCAGAATTGGCAGGCGGCCAGCAAGGTCGCTGCTGTCCGAATGATCCTTTCGCCCAGCCTTCGAAAGAAGCGCCGGCAGGCGCGAGCCTGCATGCGATGGAGGGCTTGAGCAGTGAGCTCCGCGGCTTGGGCAGGTCCGAAATCCGTCGGACCTGCCGCGCTATGCCTGTTGGCATGGACTGGGGGAGGGCTGGGAGGCTTGAGGGCCGGTGCGCGGGAAGTGAGGTCGAAGTTCTGCATGGCTGAGCAACATTTCGCTTCACCTCGACCGTCCCGTCAAGTTAACCCCGCATAAACCGGATGTTAACAGCTAAATACAATATTTTGTGTTGATTGCGTCGAGCCTCATTGAGGTTTTCAGTCCGCTCTGTGCTATTCTTTCCAAATCCAAACGCGCAACCGATTCCAAGAGAGTACCCAGGAGACCGCGGCGATGCCTGCAACCTACGGCTTCTCGGACTATGAAGTTGATTTGGACGAATGCAGGATCACTCGCAGCGGATACGTGGTGCCCTTGCAGGAGCAGCCCTTTCGGCTCCTGGTCCTCCTGCTTGCGCAGGCAGGTTCGGTTGTCACCAGGGACGAAATTCAATCCCATCTCTGGCCTGAGAATACGTTCGTCGAGTTCGATAAGAGTCTCCGTGTTGCCGTAAGCAAGTTGCGTGAGGCCCTGCGTGATTCGGCAACCGACCCGATTTACATTGAAACCCTTCCCCGCCGCGGCTATCGCTTCATCGCACCGGTTCGGAACCTTGCCTCCGTAAGCGATCCGCTGGCCGTCGATGCTTTGCCTTTGCCAGCGCCTGTGCCGCGGTTGGATTCCGGCGAAATACCAATGCCCCAACAAGCCGGAATCGCCCGGCCAGGTTGGAATCCCCGAATTCTCCGGTTGATCTTCGCGCTCGCCGCTTTCACGGTGCTGACGGCTGAAACGGTCTATCTGCTCCGAGCCCCGCTAAAACAAATGATTTCTCCAGCAGTCATTGCCAAGCCAATAGCCCGCCGTTCGGTAGCCGTGATCGGCCTGCGCAATCTCAAGGGGACACCGGAAGATAAGTGGCTTTCGACGGCTCTCGCCGAGATGTTGTCCACGGAGCTTTCTACCAGCGACCGTCTTCGAGTCATCTCTGGAGAAGAAGTAGCGCGGGCTGGCCTGGCAGAATCGCCGTCCGCTGCGCCTTCGCGTGAGACCCTGGCCCGGTTCGGTAGCCAACTTGGCGCCGATATGATCGTCTACGGGTCCTACACAGTCCTTCGGGAGCCCGGCGGTCCGACGCCCCACATCCGCCTGGACCTGCGGCTGGAAGACCTGACCTCCAATGCGCCACCCATTGCTCTCGTGGAATCCGGTCCGGCTTCCGACCTTTTTGCCCTGGTTTCAATGAGTGGCGTCGAATTGCGCCGCCATTACGGCCTGGGAGATCTTCCGGCCAGCGCCGATGCAGCCGTTCGCAAGTCGATTCCGGAAAACCCGCTGGCGGCACATTACTATTCCCAGGGGCTGGCCAGTCTGCGGGCTTTCGATCCCCTCGGCGCCCGAGACCTGCTGCAGAAAGCAGCCAGGATTGAACCCGCTCATCCTGGCACTCACCTGGCACTCGCAGAAGCATGGCACGCCACGGGATATGACAAAGATGCACAGAGCGAGGCGGCGCGGGCAGTTGAGCTGGGTGTCGGGCTTCCGCGGCAGGAGTTGCTCAATATGCAAGGGGAGCAGGCGCTGTTTTCCGATGACTTGCCCCACGCTGCCGAAATTTTCCATTCTTTGGTGACTTTCTATCCCGATGATATCGAATACGGACTTCGCCTTGAGCAGACTCAGTTCCTCGGCAGCCACTTCGCCGACGCCATGGCCACTCTTGCGAACATGCGCCATCGTGGCCTGTCTCCAGCAGACGAGGCTCGGGTCGACATCGCAGAAGCGTCGGTTGATTCCCAGACCGGAGACTTTCGCGAGTCTGTCGCGGCCGCCGACCGAGCCATCAAGATCGGCACGGATTTGGACAGCAAGTGGGTTCGCGGTCAGGCGCTCTGGCTAAAGAGTTCAGGCCTCGAACGGCTCGGCGATTCGCAGGGATCCCTGGTCGCCTCCGCCGAGTCTCAAAGCCTGTTCCGGTCAATCGGAGACAAGCGCGGAGTCGGTCTTGCCCTGCTCATGAGTGGAGACGTGCTCTATGACCAGTCCCGGACCGCGGAGGCTCGCAAGAACTTTCTCGAAACGCTCGAGCTTTTTCGCGAGATCGGACATCGTCGCAACATGGCCACTGTCGAGGAACGCATCGGGAACACCTACCTCGACGAAGGCTCCCTGGCAGAGAGCTACCAATATTACCAGCTCGCTCTCAATGACTATCGACAACTGAACTGGGATGTCGGAGTAGCGAGCGCTATCGGCAATATTGCCATTGTCCAGGGCCTCGAAGGCGATTTGTCTGGATCGTTGCAGACTAACCGACGGGGACTGGAAATCTTCAGGAAAACCGGCAACAAACGCGGAATCGCCTCAACGCTGAACGACATGGGAACTATTGAATTGGAACGAGGCTCTCTCGATGAGGCATCGGACGACTTCAAATCTGCCGAACAAATCAACCGGCAGATCGGCTATGCACGCGGCCTGGCCGGCTCCCTGATCGGTGAGGGAGATTTGCAAACAGCGCGCAATGAACTCGAGAGCGCCATACGAGAGTACAACCTGGCTCTCAAGGCGATTGCCGGCATGGACGAGCCTGGCGTAATCACGTCCGCAAAGATCTCGCTCGGCAGTGCAACCCTGCAATCCGGAGATGCAAAGGGCGCGTCGGTCTTACTGCAGCAGGCGGCTGACACAGCAATCGCCAATAAGGATCATGGCTCCTCCGCGTTGGCTCTCGCATGGCTCTCCCGATGTCTTCTGCAGCAGGGACGCCCCGCCGACGCGTTGACGGCCGCCAACCGTGCAGGTGCAGAGGCAAGCAAACAATTCGATCCGCAGTTTCGGTTGATCGCGATGCTGGCTCTCTCCCGGGTTCAACTGGCGCAGGGCGGCGCGACAACTGCCAAAGCACAGCTCCGCTCCGTTTCCGAGACGGCGCGGCAACACGGCTATGCGCCGTTGCAATTCGAGGCACAGGTTCTGCTTGCAGAATCGGAGCCTTCTTCTGACAAGCGTCATCGTCAACTCGAAGCCCTTTCTCGCGATGCAGCACAACGAGACTGGAAGCTGTTGTCTGCTTACGCAAAGAGTCTGCAATGATACAGATTCCGAATCGGCCTGCGGTTCTGTCACACACGACCGAGAAATTCGAGCAACCGCAACCATTCCGCCGTCGAAGCCCGAAATGCTTCTACGAAACAACTTCTAACGCAATTCAATCTCAGCGCCCTTGCCGTCATCCGGAATTACAAACTCCGCGCCATTCCGAATTACCTCAATACCTTGCGCGATCCTCTTTGAGTTGACAAGCAATTCGCTCTGCTTCGGAGTCACACCGTAGATCTCGACGCGAATTTCCTTCCACCATGCGGGATAGGAGCCCTCATGCGGACCAATCTTCAGGTGCAAGCCTTCGGAATCGACCTGGCAACTAAACTTCGCGCGAAGATACATGCCATGCTGAAACTCATAAGTCTTGCCATCGTCCTGGTAGAGCTCGCCTGCGCACCCGTCTCCCGCATAGACGCGCAGGGTAAGTGCTCCCTTGGGTGTCTCATTTGTGCTTTGCGTTAGAGGCGCCATCGGCAGGATGGAACCGGCACGAACATATACGGGAAGCTGAGTCAGCTCCGGAGTGACGCCAATTGAAAGGGGCACCTTAGGCCCTGGAATCACCGGTGGATCAGGATCAGACATGGATGACGAGTTCGGCACTTCGATCTTCCCGCCGGTCCAGAAGTCGAACCAATCGGTCGAGGGAAACTCAACCGAATACGAGTCTGTCTCATCCGGATAAGGCGGGGGCGCTATCAGCAAGTCCCCGCCGAGAAGAAACTCGCCGGATGCATTCGTATCGGTGTCGATAGGGTGGCCATCCTGGAAGGCTTTCGGAAACTCCAGGAACAATGGTCGCAGCATCGGCATTCCGGTGCGCGATGCCTCTTCTGCAATCGTGTACATATAGGGCATGAGTTGATAACGCGTCTCGATAAATCGGCGGCGGATCGCTTCCTGCTCCGGGCCTCCAACCCAGGGCTCCTGGTCGCCGGTGCCTTTCTCAGTATGATCGCGATCTATGGGTTGAAATGCAGCTATTTCAAACCACTTAGTCAGTAACTCCGGCGTTGGAGTTCCGGCGAATCCGCCCACATCTGCCCCTGAGTACGCAAATCCGCTCAATCCAAGATTCTCGAGCATTGGCGTGGTGAAACGAAGATGGTTCCAACTGCTGCTGTTATCCCCGGTCCAGGTAGCTGCATAGCGTTGTCCTCCAGCATATGTCGCCCTGGTGAGGACGAAGGGACGCGTATTTGGGTCCAGAGTTAGGAGGCCATCGAAGGTAGCGCGCGAGTTTTCCATGCCATAGACGTCGTGAATCTCGGCATGCGTCGCTGTCCGCAATTTGAACCCGGGCTCATCAATCCGATGGATAACGTTTTCAGGCATCGTCTTGTTGGCAGTGTCGAATATGGAAGGCTCATTCATATCGTTCCAGAAGCCATCAACTCCATCGTTGTGAAAATCGCGATAGAGTGTTCCCCACCATGCGCGGCTTTGCTGCCGGGTAAAGTCGGGGAACACGCTCGGCCCCGGCCAGACGCGGCCCGAGAACACGGTTCCGTCCGGGTTCTTAACGAAGTGATCCCCAGCGACGCCGCTATCGAAGGGAAAGTAACTCTGCTGCGGAAGGCGGGCGATGTGAAGGTCGGTGATCGCTACAACATGAAGGTTTTCCGAGTGAAGCTGCGCCACCATTCCAGAAAGGTCAGGGAAAGCGGCGCGGTTGACGGTGAATGGACGATTCCGATCCTGATAATCGATGTCGAGATAGATCGCATCCGCGGGAATTGAGTCGGCGCGGAGGCGACTTGCGACTTCAAGCACGCGCGCCTGGGTCATATAACCATACCGTGACTGTTGAAAGCCGAAAGCCCAGAGCGGCGGAAGTGGCGGAGTGCCCGTGAGCCAGGCATAGGCTTGAACGACCTTCTTGGGAGTTGGGCCATAGAAGATGTAGTAGTCCAGTGGGCCATCGGCAGCTCCAAAAGAGTAAACGCCGGAGGTCTCTTTGCCGAAGTCGAAACTGCTGCGCCATGTGTTATCAAGTAAAACGCCAACCGCGACTCCGGCTCGAAATGTCATGAAGTATGGAATGCTCTTGTACAACGGATCGGTCGATTCCTGAAACCTGTAGGCATCTGTATTCCAGAGGGTAAAAGCTTCGTCGCGACGATCAAGAGGGCCGGTCTTGTCGCCGAGACCGAAATAGTGCTCATCTCTCGGCATGGTTTTGTACACCCGGAAAGCATCTTCGTCAAAGCGAACCGGGCGGGCATCCTGCTGAAGAATCGCGCCGGACTGATCGCGGACTACCAACTGAAGAGAGCCCTTGTCGATCTGCACAACGAGCTTGCCCGTGCGAAAGCCGTATTGATCGGGGCTGCTCTCCACCGTAACTGGAACGGCGCTGCGGCGCGCATTTGTGAGCACTGCCCAGGATGCATCTTCCGGGAAAGCGCCGTCGCGAGCGAATGTAACTCGCAAAACATCATCGCGCAAAGCGACGACTCTCTCGCATAACTCTCCCGCCTGGACCTCAATCCCGTTGGAAAGAATTCTTGATTGCGATGTTTGTCTAAGGGGAGACGAATTGGGTTGAATTACGGTCGATTGGGCTCCTACGATCGCGGATATCTGGAACGGCAAGAGAATAATGACAAGACGTATCGCAGAGAATGAACGCATCGAGCGCATTAGGACTCCTGAGCAAACTTGGTTTCAGCACTGTGTCGGCGGAGATGAATGGGAGGAGAGATTTCCTACCGGTCGGACGTATCGCTCTGCGACGCCTCCAGAGAGGAAAGTTCGGGATCTTCGACTTTCTTGATACTTTGGTCGCGTCGCTGTTTAATGGCTTTCACTTCTCCGAGTGCAGCGGTTGCGTCCTTTGTGTCGCCGACCTGCCGATAGAGCCGCGCGAGCAAGTAATGGATAGAGCCGGTGTCGTCGCTCGAGGTGCTCATCCTGAGCTGCTCAATCGCATCTCGAGTTCTGCCGGTCTCCGAGTACACTTTTCCGAGCAGTGCATGCACGTGACCAAGCATTTGCGGCTTGGCGGTCAGGCTCTTCTTTAGAAATGGTTCCGCTTCTGCAAATTGCGTTTTGGCTACAAGGACTTCAGCAATGATGAGGTTCAGCGCCGGATCGTCGGGAGCGCGCTCGAGGGCGATTTCCGCGGTTTCCATTGCCTGCTGCGCGTTGTTGTTGCTGAGATAAGCCGTCGCCAGCCCAAGCAAGGCCGCCGGATCCCCGGGCGCGATCGCCAACGCCTTGGTGTATTCGGCCTGAGCGCCGTCGTATCTTTCAAGTTGGTAGTAGATATCGCCAAGGAGAACATGACTTCTGGCAGAGTTCGAGTCCAATTGCTGAAAGCGCGCAAGGGACTTGAGCGCGAGACGCTGGTTGGCCTGGATCGACCAGTAGAGGGCCTCGGGAGAATGTGGCTGCAGGGTCTCCAAGCGCAGTTGCCGCGGTGAGGGCGCGCTCATTGTCTCCGGCGAAAAACGCGCAGGCGGCAAGCAAGCGGAGTTTGTCCGCGTGCGCCGCGTAGGTGACAGGATCGAGCTGTCGTGAGCATTGCTCAAAATTTCCCGCTGCGTAGTACTGTTCTGCCGAGATGTTGCCCGCCGAGTGTCCCTCTGCAGGGATCTAACTTCGCCGTCGCAAATGGGGCCGATTCGGGTACTCCGCGATCTTCGTCCCAGGGCTGCTCTACGTCGTTGAAAACCGCTATGAATGTGTTGCGCACCCCGGCTGGCAGATCGGCGCTCGGCTCAGATAAATACGACATCAAACTGACAATTTGATCGCTGGCCAGGCCTTCCAGAAGGATCGCTGCGTTCGCTGTGAAGAATCCGCGATCGCGGCTCAATAACTCCTGAAGCAACTTGATAGCCTGCGCATTGTCTCCCTTCTCGATCGCAACCGCGCTTGACCAAGAAGAGCCAGTCCACATTCCGGGTGTGCGGTTTGCTCCCCGGCAAATTCTGAAACTGCGCCCTCGGTATCATGGTGCCTGAGAAGCGCAAATCCCAGTTCCGAATGGACACAGGGCGGTTGAGGCTTGAGTACAAAGAGGCTTCGATACAGGCTCGCGGCCTCGCTGAACCGTCCTTGCTTTTCCAGGGACTCGGCAAAGAGTGCGCCGGCAAATGCGGAACTCTTGTTTTCTACCGACATTTTGTGGGCGTCCGCCTCCACCTGGTTCAGGCGAGCAATTCCCATGGAGAACCACGCGGCGCCAAGTTTGGGGTCCAGCGTGGTTGCTCGCGCAAATTCTCGAGCGGCCGGTGAGAACTTACCGGTTGCAAAGTATGCCCGCCCCAGCGCGAGCGGTGCCTGCGGATCGGATTTGTTAATTCTTTCCGCTTTGATCAAAAAAGGAATTGCCTGCGGCGCTTTGCCGGTGCGTACGAAATCGATACCTAGAAAAAGATTTGGAACGTATAAATTGGGGTTGAGAAGGTTGGATTGGTGAAAGCTGAGGATGGCCCCGGGAATGTCACCAGCCTGCTGCTGCATGAGTCCGAGATTGGCCCATAACTCCGGCATTTTCGGCTCTATTCTCACTGCCTGTTTGTATTCCGATACGGCAGCCGCGTAGTCGTGCGTGGCCTGAGCCTGCTGGGCAGCGGCAACCAGCGACTCGAGGCCTGAGGCCGGCGGCTGCTGGCCAAGCCCATTTGAAGGCTCGGCCGGCAGGGCCAACAGGATCAGGGACGCCAATTTGAAGCAGTTGTTCACGAATGGCTTACCAGTAGAACTTGCCGGCAAACTGGACAACTCTGCCGGGGAACGCAGTCGTAATCTCCCCGAAACTGCCGGGACTATACAAACTCATATTCCCCGGTCCCGGCGCGTAGAAGTTTGGATGGTTTAGAGAATTGAAGGTTTCGAAGCGGAACTGGGCTCTCATGCTTTCTCTGAAAGTCCAGTTCTTCTCAAGAGCACTGTCCCAGTTCGTGTAATGGGGCCCGCGTAGTTCTGACATGTAGCGGGGGGCCGTGCCGAAGGTGCCATACGCCGCATAGGCGAAGGCGCTGCTGTTGGCCCAGGAGTTGGGCACAGTGCTGCTTATTGTTTGATGAGCCGGTTTTGGATTCACGCCGGAAACGAAATCCGGCCTGGGATCGCCGCCGTAGGAGTTCCAATCGTTTCCGAAGACGCTAAGTGGAATTCCGTCCTTGAAGGTTGCGATTCCTGAAAGTTCCCACCCGCCAATCACGGCATCCGCCACGCGGCTCATTCCTGAACCGACTGACTTGCCGCGGCCGATGGGGAGTTGATAAACGTAGCTGGCCACCAGAGCCTGCGGGATATCGCCCGCGTCCACGCTCTTTTCGCCTGCCAGGTTGAAGTAGTTTGCGGTGGCGCCCCAGTTCGCCGCTCCGTTGTACGACCAGCCGTTGTTGCCCTCAACGTTGTCAAGGAACTTGGAGTAGGTGTAAGAGACCAGCGCGGTAAGTCCCTTGCTGATACGGTGGTTGTAAGTGACCTGCAGGCTGTTGTAAAGCGACTGGCCTAAAGGCGCGTCATCCTGGGTTACGCCGCAATACTGCGGATATGCCAGAAGCGTATCCGCCAACGGAATCGCTGCCGAGTCTAGGCTGTACCCGGAGCAGCTGCTGGGTGCGACTCGCCCATTCGTCGAACTGGTGAGGCTGGTCAAAGCCGCGCCCAGCGGATTGTTGCGCCAGGGCGCCGAGTTGGTTGGCTGTATAGGAACTGAGGTATTTCGGATTCAACTGGTTGTACTGCCAGCTACCGGCAACCATGCGAACGCCGCGGTTGCCGATGTAGTTTACGTCCAATTGATCGCTCTTGGGTGATGGCATACTGAACGCCCAGCAGCCATTGTTGAACATACGGGGATGGGTTGTTCCGGAAGACGCCGCCCGTACTATTGCCGTCTTGTTGATACGAGCCGTTGGCGTTGCCGGTAATCTGCGCGTATTGGCCGCCCCAGGGATTGCTGGTGCTGATATTCGGATTCGGAGTAATGCCGCCGTTCAAGCTCAGGTTGGCGTTGGTTGTCGCGGTGAAACCATCCGTATCCATTGAGCCGGAGCTGCTGACCGCTTCTGGATAAAAGATCCCGTATCCGCCGTGGATAACTGCCTTCGGGATCGCTTGATAGGAGAAGCCTACTCGAGGCGCAATGTTCTTGTAATTCGCGTTGTAGATATACCGATTACCAGGTCCCAGGAACTGAAGCGCGCCAAGCAAGGGCTCGTTCGCCGAATAGCTGAGCGGGTTAAGCGCGTTTGGATTAAAGATCGAACCCTCGTCATGGCGCGAAGTGTACGGAGTTTGAATCTCATAGCGGATGCCAAGATTCAAAGTGAGGTTGTGGGTAGGTCTCCAATCGTCCTGCACATACTCGCCAAACAGATGATTCGAAACATATGGAGTGGTCGGTGTTCCGACGCTTGCACCGTCCATGACGCCGAGCAGCATCTCAGCCACTCCGTTACCGGTGAAGCTGACACCCGGCGTTCCAGCCAGGGGATTCGGTCCGCCGGTGTAGTTTCCGTCGAACGTAAGGGAGTCAGAGTAGTAGTTGTACTGGTCGAATACCTGCTCTACGCCCATGAATCCGAAGTCGACGGTATTCTTTCCGAGTGTCTTGATGAAGTCGACGGCCACGGTGCCGATCGGTCCATGGTTGTTAACCCCTTCCGTGTTCCCGCTGAATGGCCCGAGCTGCGAGATTCCGTTTCCGAAATTGACAGTGGGAAACAAGGGGGCCTGTTGATTGACATACGCCGGCAGTCCGAGTTCGGTGGTCGGGTTGAAACCGATCGACTGATTGGTCGAGGTTTCATGCCAAATCTGGACTCCAGAGGTGATGTTCATAGTGAAGGTGGGGTTGAATATCCGCGTTAGTCCCGCCCACATGCCCCAGCGGTTGTTAGGCCGCTGATTGCCTTGGCCCGCCGGATCGGATCCCCAGTTGTTGGCAGCGCCAGTCTTTGCCTCCTGCTTATAGGAGTAGCGGAAATATCCGGCGGTATTGGGGTTGAAATTCTGATCAACCCTGATCCCGTACTCATTCCAATACGTGGGCGCCTGCCCGGCCAGAATCAGGTTGTTGGCCACATCGCCTGACTTCTGCGCCGCTGGAAAGTAGCTGAGTAGCTTGGCGCCGACGGGATCTGCGGTGTAGCCGGGCAGATTGCTCAGAATGTTACCCGCAATGGGGTTGCGAATGAATCCGGTTTGTGTGGCGACCAAACCCGTGCCGTAAGGGTTGGTCTCCGGATTGTAAGTATCCGGCTGGCCCGCGGTAATGGCGTGGCCGCTGCGTGGATCGTAGATCTGACCGGAATAGATGGGTCGGCCCAGAGCGTCTGTGCCCGACGACGTTGTTGCCAGCTGCTCAGAAAAGTTGCCGGCCAGGAAGTCGGTGTCTGGCACGGTGTAGGACGATGGGGATGGAGTGTTTGCACTGAAATGCTCGTAGAGTCCGAAAATGAACGTCTTGTTCCGCTGCTTGTAGATGCCGGGGATGTACAGCGGGCCGCCTGCCGTTCCGCCAACCTGGTTGCGGCTGAATGTGCAGAGATTTGTGTTGAGGAGGCCTTGGCAACTGCCGGGTGATTGGAAGTAATTGAGGGCGTTGGTGCCATTGCTGGAATAAAACTCGTACGCCGATCCGTGGAAGTCTTTCGTCCCCGATTTGGTGACGACGTTGACTACGTTGCCGGTGCTCCAACCATATTGAGCCGTGAACGAGTTGTTCTGGATTTTGAATTCCTGAACCGAGTCCACGCCGGGGACAAAGATAACCGCGCCCCATTCTGTGTCGGTATCCCAGGAACCGTCGACCAGGAAAGCCGTCGTTCCAAAGAATCCGCCGGCGAAGTTCATGAACGAGATGTCCTGATCCGCGGTGTCGGTTGTGTTGCTCCCGCCACCCAGCAGCAACTGGCCTTCCGATGTGTTTTGCACGGAAGAGTTCAGCGTTGCAAGTCCATAGATGTTGCGCACGTTCAGCGGCAACTCCACAATCTGTTTCGCATCAATGTCTGCCGCAACATTCGCGTTGTCTGTATTCAACTGGGAAACGTCCGAAGTCACCGTGATCGATTGGGTCTCGGCCCCGATCGTCAGCGTCACGTTTTGCGTACCGTTTTCAGCGGCGTCCAGGACTAATCCTTTTTGCTGGTATGCCTCGAAGCCCTTCGCTTTCACTGTCAGGCTATAAGTGGCTGGCGGGAGTTGATTAAACGAGATACCGGCCCCCGTCGTCCGAAATAAAGCTTCGGCTGATGCCTTTCTCCGCGCTGACCACCGTGACTGAAGCTTTGGGCACCACGGCTCCCGAAGGATCCGCTACCACGCCCGAAAGGGTCGCCGTAGTTGTTGCGATTTGCGCGTTAGTCCCAGGGGTGCTGATCACCAGAATGGCGAGCAGAATTGCAATTCCACCCCAATACCACAAACCCGTCCGTCTCCTGCTCCTGATTGCTTTCAACGCGTAGCCTCCATCCTGCTGTTCCCCGTCAATTCAGGATTCCGCTGGCACGTATCGCACGCCAACTGCTGGCCCCAAATGATCGAGGTTCTAAAACAGTCCCGGTTGTAGGCTGGCGGCGAATGAGTTGTTAAGGTCTTTACGGCATTTGCACGCAGGGTCCTTACGGAAAGCAGATATTTCTTATCAGGTAAAGAATCTAGTAAATCCCTTTATTTAGAATTGCTTAGACGCCAAATGCGCTCTGTTCGGACGAAACTTTTTCCGCCTGTATAATTGCTTCGACTGACCGGAGTCCAACAGTGCCAACGGAATCTCAGAGCCACGAACACCCGCCATTGAAAGACGAAGAGAAGAGTGCGGTCCGTGAGCAGCTCAATCGACTCCTGGCAAACCCCTTCTTCAGCCATAGCAAACGATTCCCAACATTCCTCCGCTTTGTGACCGAACAGACCCTCGCCGGGGAAGCCGACAACATCAAAGAGCGGACGCTCGGAATTGAGATATTCGGCAGGGACGCCGACTACGATACTGCCTCCGACCCTATTGTTCGCGTGACAGCGGCGGAGATACGCAAACGGGTGGCGCAGTATTATCAGGAGCCCACCCATGCCAACGAACTGCGGATTGCCCTGCCTTCCGGCTCTTATATTCCCAGGTTTTACTGGCCCAGCGGCGCGAACGACCCGGTATTGAAGGAATTGGATCTGCCTGCTGAGGAGGCCCTCGCTCTCCCCGACGCACACTTGGCTCCGCCTCCGTCGCGCACCCATCGCCATTCGAAGTTGACGCTCGCCATCACCTGCGTCATCGCCGGGCTCCTGTCGGTGGGGTCGGTCTTGCTTTGGCAGACGATGCATCGATCTGCTCTCGATCTCTTCTGGCAGCCGGTGCTTCGATCGAAGGAACCTGTGCTGCTCTGCATCGCAGATCAGCTTCAATATTCCAGCATCGTTCTTCGCGATGCCGCGGAGCCAACCCATCAGCTCGTGTTGAACGACAAACTTACCGCTATCGTGATGGACGACGTCTTCGCCACTGTGAAGGTCGCCGGGGTCCTCCAGTCCAGAGGCAAGCAATACTCCCTGAAGAGCGAAGGCGCAACCAATCTCGAGGACCTGCGAAATGGACCGACGATTTTCATCGGAGCATTCGATAATACTTGGACGCTGAGGTTGACCAACAACCTGCGCTACCATTTCGCGAACGATTCGGCGATGACGCGGATGAGTATTGTGGACACCAAGTCTTCAACTCCGACTCAATGGGTCCTCGATCGGTCCGTGCAGATGGCAACCAACAATTATCGTGACTATGCGATTGTCGCGCGCTTCACCGACCCCACTACGGGCAAGCTGGCTGTCGTAGTGGCGGGAATCGCCCGTGGCGGCACAATTGCCGCCGGAGAGTTTCTTACAGACCCCGCTTATCTCGCCCAATTGCAGGGTGCAGTGAATGCCGCTGGCGACAAGCAGAACATGGAAATCGTGTTGAGTACCCAGATTATCGATGGCCAGCCCGGTTCGCCCAAGATCGAAGCTACTTACTTCTGGTAAGGCTCGACTGACATGAGATGCATTGCCTCGCCACGAAACGGGCACAGGAGCGGCACGAGTTGAATTCTGGAACAGCTTATCGGCTAGAGAACTTCGGGCAACCTGCCGCGAAGTTAGAAATCATTCCTGCTCGGAGATTGGTTTCCTGGTTTGTCGTATCTATCTGAAGTGAACTACGACTCCTGCGCCGATGCGGACATTGTTCTGGTGGTTGTTGCTTCCGTTATCAAAGGTAGTCAGCAGGTAATCCGCCTCGACGAGCCGTATTGAGAAGCGCGGGCTTGTGCGCAGGTCAAGACCCCCGCCGATGTTGGCCGCAAAGGCCGCGCCCGCGTTGGCCGAGCCGGGATTCGATCCCTGGACAAGCGTGCCGCTGGAGTGAGCGAGTCCGATCAATGCCTCACCAAAGGGCTGGATGCGCGAGCTGTGAACCGGAACAAGATAGCGCGTGCCGGCCGTGTAGGTGCTCAGCGTGAGGCTCTCGCTCTGGCTCGATACACCGCCCGCATGAACCACGTTAACGTCTCCGGCGAGTTCGAACCTGCCCGATCCGAATGGCCAGGCAAAGGTTGCGCTGCCGCCGTTGAGCGAGAAGCAACCGCAGCCGCCGGGAGGCACATTGCTGTGAACATAGCTGTAACTCAGGGCGAGTTCAGCGCGTGGCGACTCTTGCTGCACGGGTGGCGTCTGCGCCGCTGAGACGGTCGCCAGGGCGGAGATCGCAGCGATGGCCAGAAGAAGAGAGAGCGGCGTCCGGATTCGGTTTCTCATGAAGTCTTCTACTCCTGGATCGTGAGCATCACGGTGGTTGTTTGGGTTTGACCGCCGCCGCTGGCGGTGATCGTAACGGTATCGGTTTGCGCCGGCTTGAGAAGAGCAAACCCGCCGCCGCAACCGCTGAGCGTTGCAATGGCGCCGAGAGATGCGACCGTAAGTAGGCACATTGCGATTAGCCGTCTGCGTCGCTTAAAGGGAACGAAGCAGAAGCCCAGGAACGCCAGCGCAGGTGTGGCCAGCGGCAGTGTTTCCGTGAGTGTAATAGGGCTGTTCTTGATAGTTAGCGTCGTGCTGGCCGGGCTGCTGCCAGGCGTGACGGTTTGGGGAGAGAAAGTGGCTATGTAGCCCGAGGGCAGGCCGCTGGCTGCAAACGTGATCGGGCTCGTGAACGAGCCGTTCTGCGGAGTTACTGTGATGGTGTAGGTTACCGCCGTGGTTTGCGAGCCGCTGCCTGAAGGCAAGCCTGAGGCGAGCGTGAACGAGGGAGGCGCACTGCCAGTGCCTGACAAAGTAACAGTTTGCGGCGAGCCGGCAGCGTTGTCAGTAACCGAGAGTGTTGCACTAAAGCTCGCGGCTGACGCAGGTGTGAAGGTGACGGAGATGATGCAGTTGGCTCCCGCTGCCAGCGAGTTGCCGCAGGTGTTGGTCTGGGCAAAGTCGGCCGCGTTTGCACCGGTAATCGCAATGCCTGTGATAGCCAGCGCTGCGTTGCCGGAGTTGGACAGCGTTGCCGTTTGCGCTGCGGTGGTTGTGCCCGACAGCGATGCAAATGTGAGCGATGGTGGCGTGAGTGAAGCTACAGGCGCCGTAACGACTGCTTCGGTTACTGTCACGGTGTACGTGCCGGTCGCCGACGTGTAGATCGAAGAGCTGTTCGAGTCAGGTGTGTAGGTGGCCGTCAGCGTGTCAGCGCCCGCGGTCAGCGCACCCGCCGGAATGACGATGGTCGCAGAATCGCTCGACAGGGTAACTGCTGCTGAAGTGTAGCCGCCACCAGAAAGAACAACGGATCCGGTTGGAGTAATGCCGTCGCCGCAGGCTTCAGGGTGAACGGACTCGCCAACAAGCTTGCGCCGAACGGCGGCGCACTGGCCGCCACCCAGCGAGATCGCTACAGAAAGCGATTGCGCTGTTGTAATGCTCGATGAGGCCGGCGTAACCGTCACGGTTGGAGCAACGGCTGTGATCGTGGCCGTAACGGTTACGGAGTTCGATCCCGTGGCCGAGTTATAGGTCGATGAGCTAGCCGAGTCCGGCGTGTAAGTAGCAGTCAGCGTGTCCGCACCTGCCGCAAGCGAGCCGGCCGGAATGTTGACGGGGGCGGTTCCGCCGTTCAGCGTGATTGCGGCGGACGTAAAGCCACCACCCGAGAGCACAATCGAGCCGGTGGGCGTTGGGGTGCCGCTTACTGTCACCGTCACCGACACTCCCTGGGCAGTCGTGACGCTGGCCGGAGAGGGCGTCACCGTCACTGTTGGCGTAGTCTTTGCCGGTGTGGCTACGGTAACTGTGTTTGAGCCGGAGGCCGAGTTATAGGTCGATGAGCTAGCCGAGTCTGGCGTGTAAGTAGCGGTCAGTGTGTCCGTACCTACCACAAGCGAGCCGGCCGGAATGTTGATGGGGGCGGTTCCGCCGTTCAGCGCAATTGCTGCGGACGTAAAACCACCTCCCGAGAGCACAATCGAACCGGTGGGTGTTGGTGTGCCGCTTACTGTCACAGTCACCGACACTCCCTGGGCAGTCGTGACGCTGGCCGGGGAGGGCGTCACCGTCACTGTTGGCGTAGTTGCAACTGCAGTCACGGTTTCTGTGTTCGTTCCAACGGCGCTGTTGTAGACTGCGCTGCTGGCTCCGTTGGGCGTGTAGGTCGCCGTAATTGTGTCCGTGCCTTTTGCAAGCGAACCCGCGGGGACATTGATGGTCACACTGCCGCTGCTAAGCGAGGTTGCGGGGGATGTGTAGCTGCCGCTGGTGAGGGTGACGGAGCCGGTGGGTGTTGGTGTGCCACTGACGGTCACCGTCACCGACACTCCCTGTGCAGTCGTGACGCTGGCCGGGGAGGGCGTCACCGTCACTGTTGGCGTAGTTGCAGCTGCAGTCACGGTTTCAGTATTCGTTCCCGCGGCGCTGTCATAGGCGGAAGAACTCGCAGCATCCGGCGTGTAAGTTGCCGTGAGCGTGTCGGTCCCCTTCCCCAGCGAACCCGCCGGAATGTTGATAGTGACGGTTCCACCGCTAAGCGCCGCAGCCGCCGATGTGTAGCCGCCGCCCGACAACACAACCGAACCCGTCGGAGTTGGTGTGCCACTGACGGTCACCGTCACCGTCAGCCCCTGAGCAGTGGTGATGCTGGCTGGAGAGGGCGAGACCGTCACCGTTGGTGTTGTCTTCACCACCGCCGTAATGGTGTACGTTGCCAAGGCAACGGCACTCTGTGTGAAGCCGCTGGCCGTTGCAATGGCCTCGATGGTCTCCGTCGCTGATACCGTGATAGCGGCTCCGCTATAGACCGCTGAGTTAGTGTTCGGCGCGGTGCCGTTGGTGGTGTAGTAGATGGTTGAGTTCGGTGTCGTATCGCTGATCGTCACCGTCTGCGTCGAGCTATAGTTGCCTCCCGGCACGTTGAATGTCGGCGTGGCTGCGGCGGGCATGACGGTGACTGCGGAAGACTGGTACTCCCATAGGTCGCTGTAATAGAAGACGATGGAATCCCCGGCGCCTGGGGCATCGCCTCCGTAGAGCCAGAAGTTGCCGCTCTTGTCTGTCCAGGCGGCTGCACTGTTGCGGTCTCCAGGAGTGTTCGAGGGGCTGGCGACGCCCAGCGTACCGTAGCTTCCATACTGCGATGCGAGATTGCTGCCGTCCATCCACGTCCACTCGTTCGCGGACGGGCTGTAGGTCCAGAGATCATTGAGCGGGCCCAAATTACCGGCGGAATCGATGCCCTCACCGCCGAAGAGCCAAAGGTTGCCCTGAATGTCTGTCCAGGCCGAGGCGATGTAACGGCTGCCGGGCATATTCGTCGCGCTGACCGATCCCTCTGTGCCGTAGACTCCTGGGTTTCCTCCGTTTCCTGCGCTGACAGGCACGGTGTTGCTTCCGCCCACCCATGTCCATTCGCTATTGACGGCATTGAACATCCACAGGTCGCTGAGTTCGCCACTCCGCCCGATCGAGTCCTCTCCTGCCCCTCCAAAGAGCCAGAGGTTGCCGGACAAGTCCATCCACGCGGCAGAGGCTTGCCGGCTTCCGGGGACACTTCCGCTGGAGGCCGTGCCCTTGGTTCCATAGACACCGGCTGTGCCCGACCCCGGATTCGTTGCGGCCGCAGGAACGACGCTGCTGCCGTTGACCCAGGTCCAGGCGCCTGTGGACGGGTTGAACATCCACAGGTCATTCAATTCAGCTTCGTTTCCGGCAGAGTCCCCACCGAATCCGCCGAAGAGCCAGAAGTTGCCCCGACTGTCTACTGCGAACGAAGCGTTCAAACGCGCGCCGGGGATATTGCTGGTGCTGGGGGTTCCCTGCGTTCCATAGACGCCGGACACGTCCGTATAAGCGACCCCGGAAGGATTGTTGCTTCCGCCCTCCCACGTCCACAGGTTCGTGGAGGGGTTGTACATCCACAGGTCATTCAGCGGGCCTGAATCGGATGCGTTCGGTCCAGCGCCGGAGCCGAACCCTCCGAAGAGCCAGAGGCGTCCGCTGTTGTCGGCCCAGGCCGCGGCGTACTCGCGGCCGCCCGGCATGTTGCCTGGTGCGGCTGTGCCCAGGGTTCCGTATACACCGAATTGGCTGTCATTCGCGCCGACTACGTTACTGCCGCCAACCCATGTCCAAGTTTTGGCCGCGGTGGAGTACTCCCACAAATCGCTGAGATAACCACTCACGCCGGTTGAGTCGTAACCGTATCCGCCGAACAGCCACAGATTTCCGTTGGCGTCCGTCCAGGTGGCAGCGCCGTAACGGTTCCCGGGAAGGTTGGCTGTCGAGGGTGTTCCCTGCGTGCCGTATACCGGGGCGTTCGCGGATATCGGGGGGCCTTCGAAAATGAAACCAAATACGGTACCCTGATTTCCCCCCGTCCATATCCATTCGCCCGAGCCTGCGGCTGCGGCATTCACCGTGACGACGACCGCCGCCGAGGTGCTTCCGGCGTTATTGATATCGCCGCCGTAGGTCGCCGTAATGCTGTGCGTCCCGACGGCGAGCGCGTTCGTGATGAAAGGGGCAGTTCCATTGCCAAATAGGAGCGCCGTTCCGAGCGACGTCGTTCCGTCATAGAACGTGACCGTGCCTGACGGGATGCTGTTCCCGGCAGTCTCCGAGACCTGCGCCGTGAGGTTCACACTTGTACCCAGGGTGACCGAGTTTACACTCGAAGAAAGCTGCGTCTGCGTCGCAAGGGGTGTGGCCGAGCCGGTTCCGGACAGGCTCACGGACTGCGGCGAGCCGGCGGCGTTATCGGCAATAGAAACCGACGCGCTGTAGGTCTGCGCGGCTGCCGGTGTGAACGTGACCGAGATCTGGCATAGACCGGTTGCGGCGATCGAGTTACCGCAGTTGTTGGTCTGGGCAAAGTCGACAGGATTCGCGCCGATGATGGACACACTGTTGATGGAGAGATTGACATTGCCGGTACTGGCGATGGTGATTATCTGGGTCGCGCTGGTTGCGCCTGCCAATGCGCTGAATCTCAGCTGCCCTGCGGGACTGATCGTCAAGCCAGGCCCGGCTGCAGCCGAGCCCAGGCCCAGGACCTCCAGGGTCTGCGGCGATGAGACGGCGTTGTCCGCGATGGAGACGTAGGACGCATCGTTTTCCTCGCCGGTCGGGGTGTAAGTCACTGAGACTGTGCAAAGCGCGGAGGGGGCCAGGGTTGAGGGGCAGTTGTTGGTCTGTGCAAAGACATTTGAGTTCCCACCGGCGATGGTGATGCCGGTGATTGACAGGTTTGCGGTGCCGCTGTTCGTAACGGTGAAGGTCTGGGGCGCGCTCGTGGTTCCGGCACTGGAGACAAAGGTAAGCGCCGACGTCTGCGAGAGAGTGACCGCGGGCAGACCGATGGTGTAGGTTGCCGAGGCAACGGCGCTCTGCGTGTAGCCGCTGGCCGTTGCGATGGCCTGAATGGTCTCTGTGGATGAGACCGTGATGGCCGTCCCGTTGTAGACTGCGGAATTCGTCGTCGGCGTGGTGTTGTTGGTGGTGTAGTAAATGGTTGGATTCGGCGTTGAATCGGTGATGGTCACCGACTGCGTCGTGGGATAAGTGCCAATCGCCAGACTGAAGGCGGGGGTCGCGGCCTGAGGGGTTGTCGCAGCGCCGGCGGGCTGGTACTCCCACATGTCGTTCAGGTAGCCGACTGCTCCATTTTCATCCACGCCCCAGCCGCCAAAGAGCCAAAAGTCTCCGCTTTGGTCTGTCCACGCCACTGCGGTCTGGCGCGCGCCCGGCACGTTTGTTGAGGCGGCTGATCCCAGGCTTCCGTATACGCCTGGCTGTCCGCAATTCCCGGTTCCTCCAGAGACGCAAGTTGCTGGAACCGTACTGCTGCCGCCCATCCAGGTCCAGTAGGTGGTGCCGGGATTGTATTCCCAAAGGTCGTTCAGCCACGCACCGTAGTTATTCGCGTCCTGCCCGGCTCCGCCAAAGAGCCAGAGGTTGCCTGAGGAGTCAGTCCAGGTCGTGCTGGCGTTGCGGCCGCCAGGGAAATTCGTCGAAGCCGCCGTACCCAGGGTGCCGTAGGTTCCTGGCACAGGGCAGGGGGTAGAAAACAAGAAGTTACAGGGATAGAGGATGCTCGCGCCGCCCATCCAGGTCCATTCGTTTGATGTGGGGCTGAACTTCCAAAGGTCGTTTAGATTGTATTCACCGGCATTCGAAGCGTACCCACTGCCGCCAAAGAGCCAGAAGTCGCCGCTGTTGTCGGTCCAACCGTTGGCCAGATATCTGGCTCCGGGAGCATTTCCTGATGCAGCGGTACCGAGAGTTCCGTATACGCCCAATTCGTCCAGCGTATTGCCCCCGCCCATCCAGACCCACTGCTTCGTAGTTGTGTTGAACTCCCACAGATCGTTGTAAACGTCCTCAAATCCCTCTTCGTCCACGACTCCGCCGCCAAGGAGCCACAGGTTGCCACTGCTGTCGGTCCACGCGGTGGGGTTCGTTCGTCCGCTCGGAGTATTCCCGGACGCAGGGGTACCCAGCGTGCCGTAGACCCCAGACGAGGCGCCAATAAACGTTCCGTAAATCGTAGTCGTGGTGGCAGGCACGGTTGAGCTGCCGCTTTCCCAGGTCCACTGATTTGTATTGGGGTTGTACATCCACAGATCGTTCTCGTATCCGTATGTGTTGGTTCCGCTGCCGTCGTAGCCCAATCCGCCGAAGAGCCACAAATTGCCGCTCTTGTCGGTCCAGGTCGCAGCACCCTCCCGGCCTCCTGGAACGTTCAAGGCGGCGGGTGTGCCCATTGTGCCGTAGACTCCCGAGTGACCCGGGCCGTTGGATCCGCTTATCCAGCCCCAGGCATTGCCGAGCGCGTTAGCCTGCCAAAGATCGTTCTGCTCGCCGAGTGCGCCATTGGCGCCGTATCCAAAGCCGCCAAAGAGCCATTTGCGCCCGGAAGTATCCGTCCACGACATGGCATCGCTGCGGCTGCCGGGAATGTTCCCCGGAGCAACCGTGCCCTCGGTTCCGTAGACACCAACCTGGCCGCAGGGATAGGTGCTCACGCACGCTGTCCCGACAGTGCTGCTTCCGTCCCACCAGATCCAATCGCCTGGCGCCAGCGGCTGCACCTGCGGCTTGGCGATTGCCGGAACCCGGCGCGCCGACTGCCCAGTCAATCCCATCGGCAAGGCCAAAATAGCCAGCAGCCAGACCGCCGTCAGCAGGCCAGAGATGCTGGATCTCGTCATGTTGCGCGACGCGCAGAGAAGGTCGGGGGTCAGTCCAGCAGGCGGGGAATGCGGAATTCTCATGATGGTTCTCCAGGTTGTAAAGCGCTGAGATGAATCGCTATTCCTGCGCAAACTCGGCATCGATATGCCGCTTTTGACTGGTTGCAGCCGGGTCAAAAGGCGACCGGCGACGCTCACCGAGGAACTATGAAAACGTCTTAAAATCAAGGCTTTTCGACCTCGGACGAGCGTTGCCGTGGGGGCGGGCAAGTGAGATAATCAGCTCACGCTCCTTCTTAGGCAAGTGCAAGAACGGGACTCTTCGGGACATTTCATGACGCAGTGCCTATAACCAAGGATTCTTGATGTCAGGGCCACAGTACGACCGACGGAAAACCGATGGGCCTGACCTCGGGAAGCGCCTGGATGGATGGAAAGACATTGCTGCGTTTCTGGGTAAGGTGGAGCGAACGGTCAAGCGCTGGGATGCGGACCGCGGACTGCCTACCCATCGAGTACCGGGAGGCGGGCGAGCCTCCGTTTACGCCTACACACGGGAACTGGACGAATGGTTGAAATCCGGGAAGGCGCTGGACGAAGATAGTGCCGCGGAAGCCGCACCCGAGGAACAGACGGGAACCAAACCGGCAGATTCTGCGCGGAACATCCCAGCAACGGAAAGCGAAAAATCTCCATCGATACGCATCGTCGCTGGCAGCGAACCGGCCTCCCATCGGCGATTGCCGCGGAACTGGTTCCTTGCAGTTTGCGGGTTGCTGATCGCCGGCATCGTTGGAGCAGCTGTCAACTCACCGGCCGTCCGCGCAGCCAGCGAGAAGATTGCCCAACTGCTGCCGGGCCACCTGGGCAAGCAGTCGGCAGAGCAATCCCGTGGAACGGCGACCCCGGTCTCTCCGTCCGAAAAGAAACAAGCCCACGACCTCTATCTGAAGGGTCGGTTCGAATGGAGCCAACGGACTCCAGACAGCCTGAACCGCGCACTCGATTACTTCACGCAGGCGGTGGTTCACGACCCCGGAAACGCAGAGGCGTACGCCGGCCTGGCCGATACATACAACCTGCTGCGCGAGTATTCCACAATGCCCGATAGCGATGCCTACCAGCGAGCGATTGCCGCTGCCAGGAAGGCAGTGGAACTGGATGACTCATCGGAGGAAGCACATCGCGCTCTCGCGTTTGCCGAGTTTTATGGCAACTGGGATTTTGCCGGCGGCGAAAAGGAGTTTCAACGCGCAATCGAACTGAATCCAAACGACTCGCTCGCGCACAAGTGGTACGCGAACGCCCTCTGCCTCGTGGGACGATGTGCAGATGGCCTGAAAGAGATCAATATCGCACAGGAGCTTGACCCTTCGTCTCTCAGCCTCGTTGCCGACAAAGGCCAGATGATGTTCTACGCAGGCCAGCGAGAAGAGGGCATCGCGGCCCTGAAAGAAGTTGAGCGCAACAGCCCCGAATTTGCTTCACCCCATTTCTACCTCATGAGGATCGCCTTCGATTCTCGCGACTATCCTGAATACCTCGCCGAGGGAAAGATTGTCGCCGAGTCAAAGAGTGACTCTGTGCTCAAGGATATTTTTGCCGCAGCCCAGACCGGCTACTTACATGGCGGAGAGAGCGGATTGCTGCATGCACTTTATGAAAAACAGGAGAAGTACTACGGGGTTGGAAGAGTGAGCGCGGAAGATCTGGCCCAGACTTGCGACAGGCTTGGGAAGAGGGCTGAGGCACTTCGACTGTTTCAGGAGGCCTGCGCTCACCACGATACGCTGGCGCTTGGCGACAGATTTCCGATGCTGAAGGACGATCCCGAATACAAGGCACTTATGAGCAGGGTTCGGCAGTCTGGGTCTACTGTGCAGAGTTTGCCGGGGACGCCGTTGGCAACGCGAAGTGAGCCCGCGAAGGCGGGGGCTGGGCCGCGCTGAGCTGATGCAGTTCTGCTGTCTGGAAACGCCGACGGCTCCGGGGGTTAGAATCCCTCCGCCCCGAACATTCAATTCTTAGCTTAGAGCCAGGGAATCCATACCGGTTCAAGTACAGCTTCCACTCCCTCGCGGGATTCGAGGATCGATCTAGCCTTTTCCGGTATACCGCACGTCGATCAGCGTAATGTCGTCCTGCGCTGAATTGGGTGCCTGAAACCTTGCCACAAGGTCCAGAATTGCGTCGATATCTTCCAGGTGCGCAAATGCACATAATCCCGAATCGCCAAAGATCTCACCGGCGGGGCTCTCCGCCTCGGTAATTCCGTCCGTGACCAGCAGAATCCGCTCACCCGGGCGAAGAGCGCCAAATGCAGACGAGTAGCTCGCGCCGTCAAGCAGCCCAACGACGATGTTCGATTCCTCCAATCGCCGTATCTCGTCTCCGAGAATCGCAATCGGGGGGATATGGCCACAATTCAAATACTCAAATCTTCCCTCCGGAAAGATGCGGAGCACGACCATCGTTGCGTACTTGCCTACGTCGCGCGCACACAGAAATCGATTGGCCATTGCCGCAATCTGCGCCAGGCTCTGACCCGCAAGCAACTGAGCGTGAATGATGCCCTGCAGCGCAGCCGCGACAATCGCGGCCGATACGCCCTTGCCCGATACGTCCACAACCGTGACACACGCACAATCGTCGAGCGCCACCACATCGTAAAAGTCTCCGCCAATCGCAAGACAGGGAATGCTTCTTGCTCGCAACGCGGCATAGGGGATGGCAGGCAGCGTGTCCGACATCAGGCTCTTGTGAATTCTGGCCGCAAATGCAAGCTCCTCGCGTATCACGCGAGCTTTCTGCTCCGCCTCGGCCAGCAGTGCATTATGCACCAGCGCAGCCGCTTCCGTTGCGATTGTGTCAAGCAATTGATGATCCACCTGGGTGAGATATCCAGGCCGAATCCTGCTGTCGAGATAGAGCAGCCCGAGAAGGCGTACCGGTTCATTGGCCGCGCCCCGCTTGCGCAGCGGAATGCAGCAAATGCTGCGAATCTTGTTCTCCAGGACGCTGGACCATTCCGAAGCGCGCTTGTCCGCCATTGTGTCGCTCACCTGGAACTTCGATTCGCTCATGATCGCGTTCTCGATGGCGTGGCGAGAGATGGTCGAATCCTCTTCCACGATCTTTCCTTGCTTGCCGAGCCCCTGCGCAAACCGCATCTGGCCGTCTTCGCAGAGAAAAACGAATCCCCGCTCCTCTCCCGTGAGCTGCAAAGTCAGCTTCAGAAGCACGCCCAGAATATCTTCGATGGCCGCGCCTTCATTCAGTTGGCGGGCTGCACGAAGCAGCCAGTTCAACTGCTCCATCTCTCGCTTGGCCGTGTTCGGTTCGCCGGGCGGATTCAGCGACTCTTTGAGGGAAAGGTAGAGGCCAGTGGCCGAATCGTCGCGCGCGGTCGCCGTCTGAGCGTCTATATTCTCAAGCTGAAACCGAAGTTGAGAGCTCTTCAGCGAGCCCATCTGCAGAACATCCCCCGACGTCAGCACCGCTCGCTCAACGCGTATTCCATTCAGGAATGTGCCATGCGTACTGTTCTGATCCACCACAAGGTAGGTGTCCCCGTCCTGTGCGATAACCGCATGCTGGCGCGAAACCACCGCGTCACGCAGAACAACATCCTGGCTGGGCGAGCGCCCAATTGACGTCGAAGCATGATCGAGAATGACCATGTGCTCCCCGTCCGCATCCGAAAAGACAAGCTTCGCCGAAGGCATCGCAAAGATCCTGGTGGTTCACTGTACACGAGGATATATCAGCGAGACCTGACCTTGATTTGAAGGCTCTCGGCCTGGTGCTCCTCCCGTCGGACCTTTCCTGATCTTTGCTTTCCCCCTTGCAATACTCACTCGCAGGACTGCAACAATCCTCCTGGATTTGCCTGGGAAGAAAGCATTCCTGCTTCAATAACACTTTGAACAGAATGGCTTTCCTGGTTGGCCAATTCTGTTCCGGCGATGCGGCGTTCGTGTCGTTGCCTCGATCCCAGACCATAACTCGCCCGTGGTAGTATTACGTCACCGCAGGAAAAATCCCCTTCTTCCTATGTACGGTTCATAACGGCTTTCCCGGCATTAGCCGGTAATCTCGTTGGGCGGCTTATATCCCCAATACGCGGCCCCCGTGTTTCAATTTGCCGTTGTCCGTCCCGTCCCCAGGTCGCCCACCGGCCCAACCCACTCAAACTTCCCCGTCAGCTGACCATCGCTGCGCAGATGGATCAATGGAAAGTCGAAGGTGGCCCCACCCTTGCCTCAAGGCGCGAAACAGCTATGAACGCAGAACGCGAAGCCATGCAACCGGTCAATCGACTCTGTTTCTTGACGTGCGACATGCCCAGGAGGCTGGCTGCGGGTTTCCTCGACGAAATGTCTCCGTCCGCCGGGTACCGGCGCGAAGTGGAGTCCCGGCTGGACGCGATGACGCTGCCTGAGCTGACACCGTTGCCGGACACAAGCGAAGTCAACGGGCTGGCGGCGAAACTCGCAGAGCAGGCGCGCATTGCGACTCTACTGCGCGCGATGCCGGATCTCAGTCCGCGGGGGACCATCGAATGGATGAAGCTCGACCAGAAACTGCGCTGGCTTGAAGGTCATCCTTCCAGAACAGAAGAACGCATCGTCGGGCTCGCGGATGAGCTCGCAGCCGAACTGCTGCGAAGCGAATTTCTCTCTCGTGCGCTGTTTGACGGAATGCAGGGCTGCAGCGAACTTGCAGCGCGCTTTCCGAAACTTGCTCATCAACTGGACCTGCGAGCAATCGAAGCGGCAGCAAGCCAATTGAGGCAAACGGCCGCGCCCGTTCATTCAACTCGCTTCGAGATTATCCGCAAGATCGGCTCCGGCGGCATGGCGCATGTCTACGAAGCCATCGACCTTGAGCGAAACATGCGCGTGGCTTTGAAAACCATGCGGCACAACACGGCTGTGGATCTCTTCAGGTTCAAACAGGAGTTCCGCTCGCTCGCCGATATCGTTCATCCCAATCTTGTGCGCCTGTACGAACTCGTCTCAGACGGTCAGTCGTGGCTCTACACGATGGAACTCATCGATGGCGTAGATTTCCGCAGTTGGGTGCGAAGGTCCGGCACCAGCGAAACTCAAGCTCGAATGGCTTCGGATTCTCAGGCCACTGCAACCATGACGCTCTTGTCAGCGCCGGACTCCGATGCTGCTGAGGTGCTTCGGTGCCAACCTCACGTCGCCGATATTGTGCGTTTGCGCTCCGCCCTCGGCCTTCTTGTCCAGGCCGTCCACACCGTGCACCTGAACGGAAAGCTCCATCGCGATTTGAAGCCCTCCAACGTTTTGGTTCAGCAGGACGGCCGTGTCGTCGTTCTCGATTTCGGACTGGTCAAAGACCTGACTGAGGGCCTGAGTTCCACCGGCTCTTCTGAATACGAGTCGCAGGTGGCCGGATCGGCACTTTACATGTCGCCGGAACAGGCAGCGGGACGCAGTGACCTGACCGAAGCCAGCGATTGGTATTCGGTGGGCGTGATGTTGTTCGAGGCCCTCACCGGGCAGTTCCCCTTCTCAGGTCGGAATCTATTCCAGAGTAAGCAGAATGGGTACGCGCCCTCCGTCAATGCGTTGGTATCCGATGCTCCAGAGGACTTGGTGTCGCTCACCGCACGGCTCCTGGCTCGCGATCCAGCCAACCGGCCAACGGGAGAAGCCCTGCTCGCAGCGCTGTCGGCAAATCTCGACGATTTCTCTGACACACTCATTTCCGGCCCGTTCATCGGCCGCAACGCACATCTTGAACAGTTGGATGAAGCCTTCGCTTCGCTTCGCCAGGGGAAGTCCTGGATGGTTCATGTTTTTGGAGCCTCCGGCGTGGGCAAAAGCGTGCTTGTGCAGCGGTTCCTGCGCCGTATTCGAGAAATTCCGGGCGTGGTAGTGCTCACCGGGCGGTGCTACGAACAAGAGTCAGTGCCCTACAAGGCGCTCGACAGTCTCACCGATGCGCTCTCGGTATACCTGGTCGGCCTTCCCGAAGCCGAGTGCGAACTCTTGCTGCCGGACAACACCCCGGCCCTTGCTGCCGTTTTTCCGGTACTGGCAAGGGTCCCTGCTATTCAGCGGACTCTCCCGCACTCTATCGCGGATCCAGTTGAGCTGCGCCGCATTGCATTTGAGACTTTGCGCGACATGTTGCGCCGCCTCGGATCGCGCCGCCGTCTCGTCCTTTACATCGACGACCTGCATTGGGGCGACGTCGACAGCGCAGCGGTCCTCGGCAATCTGCTGAGCGGCTCCGATCCTCCGCGCCTCTTGTTTCTGGCCTCATACCGCGCTGAGCACCGCGCCACATCCGCTTGCGTACAGGCGTTGCCGCGCAATGGCCTCACGTCAGCAACGAGCGTGAGCGAACTGGAAGTGCTGCCGCTCAACGAGTCTGAAGCCACTCGCCTTGCTGCGGAATTGCTCGGAGACGTTCGGTCCGATCAGGCAAAAAGGATCGCGCGTGAATCCGGCGGATTGCCCTTCTTCATCTTCGAGCTGGCTCGCCAGGCGCAGATCGGCCTTGAAGGACGGACGCTCGATCTACATGATGCGCTGTGGATGCGGATCGAAAAGCTTCCGGTCGCATCTCGTCGCTTGCTTGAAGCCATTGCGGTGGCTGGACAGCCCGTCGCGCTGAAGCATATCTATCGTGCCACTGAAATCGATCCCACCGGCCTTCCCGGCGTAGAGGAGTTGCGCGTAGGCAACCTCGTTCGCCGCTCCGGTCCCGGACTCGATGCCTTGGTTGAGTCATTTCACGACCGCGTCCGCGAGACAGTGGGCGCGCGCGTCGGCGGCGAGGAACGGCGTGGATACCATCGTGCACTCGCCCGCTCCATTGAATCTGAAGGCGGAGACGATTTCGAACTTGTGGCGAACCACTACCTGGGCGCCGGCGAAGTGGATCGAGCAGCAGCCCTTCTCCGGAAGGCCGCCGACCAGGCCAGCGCCGCACTTGCATTCGATCGCGCGGCGCGCCTCTATCGTCAGGTGCTTGAAATACAGCACTTCGATGCTTCGGACGTGCGACGCCTGCGGCGTGAATTGGCTGAAGCGTTGGGCAAGGCAGGGCGGGGGGCCAGCGCGGCTATCGAATACTTGAGCGCTGCCGGGGAGCGCGACGACGAAGAGGCCTTCAGATTGCGTGAGCGCGCGGCCTATCAATTCTGCGTGAGCGGCCTGATCGATGAAGGGCGGCAGACCTTTGGCAGCGTCCTTCAACACCTTGGACTGAAACTTCCCTCGTCGCGCCGCGCTGCTTTGATCGGCCTGCTGCTTCGACGCCTTTGGCTCACCGTCCGGGGACTTGGTTTTAAACGCACTGAAGAGCACCGCGTTCCTCTTAAGGAGCTTAGCCGGATCGATCTGCTGTGGTCGGTAACAGGCGGTCTCACCATGATCGATCCCATTCCGGGCGCTCAATGCCAGGTCCAACACCTGCTGCTCTCCCTGCGCTCTGGCGAACCAAGCCGGATCACCCGCGCAATGGCCTGGGAAGCCACGCACGTCTCGATGCTGGGAACCGCATATAAAGCCCGAGTCGCGCGTCTCTTGACGGAGGCTAGCACTCTCGCCGGCGATCCGGGCGAGCCATATGCTCGCGGATTAATCAAGCTCTCGGGGTGTGTCGCCGCTTTCTTTCTGGCCGACCCTCCTCGTTGTCGCGAACTCGGAGATGAAGCGGCGGCAATCTTCAGGGACCACTGCGCCGGAGCAGCATGGGAACTCGATCAGTGCAATGCATTCGCATATTGGGCCTGTTATTATCTTGGCGATCTGCCCGAGCTGGCACGCCGTCAGGCGGTCCTTCTTGGGGCAGCCAGAGATCGAGGAGCGCGGCTGGCCGAGTCGCAGTTGACCGCATTCGGCGGACCCTTTGTTTGGCTGGCAAATGATGATCCGGCAGCCGCCTGGGAAGCGGTTGCTCGCGTAGGCCCCTATTGGGAGCATGTAGAGTACCAGGTGTATCACTACACCCTGCTCACTGCGCGCACCCAGATACTCCTCTACGAAGGCCGCGCGTCCGAGGCTGTGGCTGAGATGGACCGTGAGTGGGCCAGCGTCGACCGTGCTCTGTTGCTGCATGTTGAACTCGTCAGAATTTACATGCTCTTCCTGCGGGCGCGATGTGCGCTTGCCAATGGATCGATCCACCAGGCCGCTCAGGATTGCAAAGCGCTGGAACGAATTCGTGCGCCGTTCGCAGCCGCCTGCGCAAAACAGATTGCCGCCGCTCTGGCGTGGAATGCCGGCAGACGAGAGTCCGCCCGCGATCTGCTCCACAGCGCCGCCCAAAAGTTTACTGAGACAGGTTTCCTCTTCTTCGCGCATTCCGCTGCCTGGCGCCGCGAGCAGCTCTTTCGGGACGGAACCTCCGAATCGGAATGGATGGCAGCGCAGGGAGTCCGCAACCCTGAAGCAATGGCACAAGTGAACGCTCCAGGTTTTAGCTAAGCCATCTTGACTGCGGAATAAATGCCGTAACCCCAGCACCCCGAGAGAATCGTCTTGTACTGGTAGTAGCTAGCTCGCACATTCGATGTCTGCCTTCGCGAGCGCCACCCGATTGGGACCGCGAAAAAAGAATATGGCAGCGCGATAAGACTCGCTTTGAAAAGCCTCCTCGACGAGCGCATAACATTCTGGGTAATATTGTCAGCCGTGACCGCGGTAAATCCCGTTTGAGAAGTCCACTCACGAAACTGCTCGAACCCGGCAAGGTGTGGAATCGCCCAGCCATCCAGCCAGATGTTCATCTCGCGGCTTTGCGCCGCAATCATGTCTTCCTTGAACTGAACGAAGTCACCGACCACCAGGCGGCCGCCGGGACGCAGGAGACGATGCGCCTCGGCAAGGAACTTCTGCTTGTCTTCGCAATGGCAAACGCTCTCCAGTGCCCAGACAACATCGAACGATTCCGAATCGAACCCTGTGGCGCAATAATCCCATTCCTCGAAGCTGACTCGATCCGAGAGTCCGCGCCGTGCACACTCCGCGCGGGCAATCTCCAGGTGCAATGGCTGAATGTTTACGCCAGTCACATGCGCGCCTGTTTGCTCCGCGATCCAGAAGGAGCTGCCTCCTACTCCGCAGCCGGCATCGAGAACCCGGTCGCTCGCCGAAATTGAAGTCCGCCTGAGCATTGCGCGGTTCATGTTCTCGAGCGCCGCGGCGTGCCCGGTGCACTCTTCATCGAAGTAGCCAAAATGAATTGAGTGATTCTGCTCCAGGCGCCACACAATACGATAGTCGACGTGGCACTCCTGGTAATACTGGCGAACGGCCTCGATACTCATCTTGCACCTCAGGCTATCACGGGGGCGGATTCCGCCTTGGGATGAGTTAGATCCCATGCAAGCTGGTCGGCATCCTGCGCGAGTTTGAATATCAGCGGTGACTTATAGGGCCAAAGGCCGCAGCGCGATTCTTTCGAGCGGGTAACGTCCAGGATGGCATTCACTGCCCGCCGTCCGGCTTCGTTCGCCCCCTCCATGCAAGCAAGATTCGTATAGGTGTTCACGTAGTCCGAGGCAAGCATCAGATTAGGAATCTGCGTTGCCGCCGCTGGCCGCCATTGCAGCGACCCGATGCGGTTGATAAGCAGTGGCTCCTTATTGGCATTGGGGGTCTGCGTAAGATTGCCCCAATTGATGTCCGGGTCGAGATACCAGTCGATCAGGTCTGAGTCCTGAAGGATATCGCCAAGATGAGCCTTAATCTCGGCCCAGGTTTCAGTCTTGATTTGCTCGGCGCTGCATTGCTTGGCCGGCAAGAACACTTTCTTGTTGCCGGGAGTATTCCAGTCCGAAATATCGACAGAAAGAATCCCCTTGACTTTGCCGTTCCCGTATTTGCTGAGATGCACACCTTTCCAGAATTGGTGCTGGGAGATTGAGGTGATAGCCCACTTCGAGTCGACATAAACCACATGCCCCTTCACAACTGGAACATCTCTCCCCAGGTAAAACTGGATCCCGTTCATCCACTCGGTCTTGAGTTTCTTTATCTTTGCCAGGTCAGGTGCAGCCGCAAGCATCTCAGGGGACAGGAACCTCACCATCTTCTCGACCGGAATCGCGGAAACGTAGAAGTCCGCGACCACATCCCGCGCCACTCCGTTCTCGTCTATAGTCACCGAGGCGACCTTCGGTCCTTTCATGTTGAACTTCGTGACCGTCGAGTTGAGGTGGAGTGCGACGCCTCTGCCAGTGAGGTACGCAGCCCAGGCGTCGAGCCACCGGTCGTTGGTTGGCCCATTTAACACGCGGTCAACCTCCACCCCGGGAGTGATCATGTTGTAGATGAGTTGAAGGAGCATTGTGCCCACGGTCCGCGTGCTCGATTCCGTCGCCTGAATCGCAACCAGCGAACGCGTAAGACCCTGCCCCAGGATCTTCTGATACTCGGTGCCGCGGTTCGCAGCGTCAACGAACTTCCACCACGTAACCGAGTCGAACTCATAATCCAGCCGGGCCTGGCAACTGCACGCGAGTTTGAGCAATTGAGTGACAAAGAACTCAATGTCGTCCGTGCTGATTTCGAAACTTAGTATGATCCATGCCTTAATTGCTTCGAACCATTCGTCTCCTGTCTCGGGGAAATTGACCGGAGCGATATACGGTTGCCCCTTCTCCTGGTAGAGGGCGAACTCCTTGGTGGGAACCAGGTTGTCGAGTACACCGTTGGCATTCCCTGGGAACGGAATGCGGCTCATCGTGTCCGGCAGATGCTTATAAAATCCCGGAAAGAAACGAAAGCCGTGCTCTCCCGGAAGATCGGCGCGCCCTTGCGTTCCAGATCCCCGCTTTACGTTGCTGCGCGCTTTCCCGCCCCAATACTGGGTTTTCAGGTCGAACACTTCCACTTGAAAGCCCCGCTCAACAAGTTCATGGGCTGTGGTTAGCCCGCCTACACCGCCGCCAATAATCGCAACACTCGGCCTTTTCATCTTGCCTCCAAACACTTACCGAAACCTACTCCAGACAGTTCGCAATACCGAGCGCCGTGGCGCACAGGAAACTCGATGCGACCTTGCATGAAACCCTAATGGGAGAGATGCCTGGGGGAGTCAGGCTCAATGTAGATTTGGAGGAATACTATCACGCTCAAGGTGGAACCTGGGCGCGAGCGCTCGTGGAGACCTGGAGTCAAACCAGCGCTTCGATTCCGATTCTGGTTCCCAGCAAGCCCCGCCTCAAAACAGATTGCCCGAAACCTGCTCGGCTGCCGTGAAAATCCTGACTTTGAGAACGCTGCGAGTCAGGACCGGATCGTTCTTGAGCGTGCTCGCGATGGTGATGGTGAAAACCTGATCGCGAACTCGTCCCACCACACGCTCACCGATGCTGGTCTTGCGATCGTCCGTCGCGCAGACCAGCGCTTCGTTGCCAATGGCCTTCATCGGGGCTGCGTCGGCGCCGCAACTCTGCTCAATCGCGGCCAGGCGCGCATGCGGGTCGCCTGCAATCTCCACTGTTATGCGCAAAGTACGCTTCCCGCCTGCGGTGATTTGAGTAAATGTGCAGACCGTCGGCTGTCCGGGAACTGCCTCCGACACCTCGCCCACAGCATCTCCGCCCAGCAGGCCTGAGGCTGTCGCCTCGTTGATCCATGCGCAGTTGTTCGCCGCATGCGCCACAGCCGGCGCGACCAACAGGCATACCCCCACCAGAGCGGCGACAAGAATTCGCGACCCCCACACGTGGCTAGCCAGGTTACTTGCCATTCTGCGCTTTCAGGCTTTCGTTCACCAGATCGGAGTGGATGTGCCAGGGGATGCTTTCGGTGGAGATTTCCGGATGGTTGCGCAGATAGTTCAAGCAGTAAGTGGGCGCGCCGGGATCGACCTTCTTATCGACGAACATCGCCTGCTGCTCCGCGGCTTCCTTCGTCTTGCCCATGCGGCGATAGAGGATGGACAGGTTGTAGTGCGCGGCCAGGTCGTCGGGATCGATCTTCTGCAGAGCCTCAAATTGCTCCAGAGCGGCGGTGTTGTCGTTCTGCTGGTAGTAGGTGATGCCAAGTTCGCGCCGCGCATCGCGCGACTGCGGGAACATCTCCACCACCTTGCGGAAATCGGCGATCTCCTGTGCCGTATTGCCGGCGCGGCGCTGCAGCAAGCCATCGTAGTAGAGCGCCCGCGCGTTGTTGGGATCGAGCGAGAGAGCGCTTGCGGATGGCCGTGCGCGCCGAGTCGTATTTCTCCCAGGCGATCTCAGTGAGGCCGACGTTGGTGTAGCCGTCGACGTAAGTCAGGACGAAGCTTGACCACCTCAGTGAAACGCCTGGACGGACTCCGGGTACTGGAACTGGTCGAGCAGCGCGATGCCGAGATTGTTCCAGCGCATCCAGTCCGGGTTGTCGGCGGGGTCCGGCTCTTCCGGCTCGTTTTCACCGATCTTCAGCACGCGCGTGCGCGAGGCGATCTCGACGACCGGATAAGCCGGATGATCTTTGCCGAAGATGTTGTTGAGATAACTCTGGCGCAGATGGCGGTAGTTCACCTTGGCCGTAACAGTGACCGCGCCGGTTACATCGGCGGGCATGCGGAACTGATAGCGCACCAGCACCGAGCGGCCGGCCTGCACGGTGTTGTCGTAGGCGACCGAGTGAATCGTCCACACCTTGTGGTTATCGACAAACTCGCCCTCATCGGTGACGGGGCGATTGGTGAAGCTGTGAGCGCGCGGGTCCAGCATGCCGTCCGGCTTGAGGAAGCCGCTGTGGTAGATTTCCTTGCCGTTCGCGTCCTTCACCGTGAACTCGACCCAGGCCTCGTAGAGATCGCGCACTTCGGGAATGAGCGAGTGGCCGATGTTCTTGTTCTGGATGACGACGTACGCTTCCACCGTATCGCTGGGAGCGAGGTTATACGGAACGGTTCCGAGCGGAGCGATCAGCTTGTCTTCGTTGGCCTTCTTGAGGGCAAAGATATCCACGTTGAGATAGTTGCCCGCGCGCAGGAACTCGATGGTCTTGTTCAGTTGCTCGTCGAAGCCGTAGTAGAAAGGCACGGCCGTGTTGCCGGCCAGCCAGCGATGCGAGACCAGGGTGCCGTTCTTCGCGCCGTAGTCGGGAAGCGAGATGGCGTTGCGCTTCATGTGGCATCCCTGGCAGGTGGTGAAGTCCGCGGTATAAAAGGTGAGCGGATTGCGTTGCGAAAACTTCGACTGCTGCCACTCGTCGTAGGCCGTGAAGGCGCGAATGAACTTGTAGTCGTTCAGCGGGCCTGGCAGGTTGGCCTTGTGGCAGGCGGCGCAGAACTCCGGCGTGTGCAGAAAGTCGTGCATCACCGCCTTGGAGTGGCGCTCGGGATGCCGGAGAATCATGTCGAAGGGGACCATGCCGGGAATGCGGTCGCCGTTTTCGTCCACAATCACCGCGGGCACGCCCATTTCACGCTGGCATTGCCGTTGGTCGAATCCAGGCTTAGGACGGAGTGGCAGGTCGTGCAGGTCAGGCCGTCGGAGTCGAAGTTGGCGCGATCGACCTTCGAATCTTCAGTGAGCGCGGCGCCCAGCACTCCGATCGGGTTATGGCAACTGTCGCAATGGCGCGCAAAGGCGATGCCGCGCGTCTTGTCGCGGATGAGGATATTGACGCTGGTGCGATAGAACGGCGTGCGAAAAGCGTTCGAGTGCAGTGCCTGGCGCCACTGGCTATAGGCTTCCTGGTGGCAGGTGCCGCAGTACTCCGCCGTCGGAAACGCGCCGGGCTGAATAAAGCCCTCGCCCTGAACCTGAATATTGCCGGGAGTGAACGGGTTCTTCGGCCCATAGTGGAAGTTATAACTCGGAGTTACCAGCGCATTGTAATGCCTTGCGGTCGTCCTCCTGTTTCTGCTCGGCCTTTGCCTTCCACTTGGCCAGCGCCTCGCGCTGCTCCGGTGTATCCACAGCAGGGGGGGCGTCTTTGGCCGGCGGAGTGTAAGCAGGCGGAGGAGGAGGAGCCGGAGTCGTGGTTTGCTGCTCAGCGCTGTTTGGCTGCACTGTGCCCTGCTGAGTCTGACCCTGCTGAGCGCGTACGGGAGTGATCCAACGGGCGCAAATCGCCAGGACGGCAAGAACAATCAATGTGCTGGCAATTCGCTTCATGCTGTCCCCTGCCGAGGAAGCGTGTCATGGCCGCATACCCATCGGCGCCATCTTTCCAATTCAGGTCCTTGACTAATTCCCAGCATGGGTAGTGTGAACGCTCGATCGTTGCTGCGCAATGGCGTCATAGACGCTCGGCACCAGGCCCTTGCCCTCTTCAATCGCAAAATAGCGGTCAACGCCGGGCAGGTTGTAAGTCTCTTTTACGCCGTCCGGCCAGCGAATCTCAACCTTATCTACTGTGTGTACTCTCGCCCAGCCCAAAATGCAGGCGAAAGTCGTTGGATGACTCGAAACTTCCACCGCTCATCACATCTCCGCGCTGGCGCATCCCGCCTGCCGTCAGGTAGACGGTCGAGCCTACCGCATCGCGCGGGCTCTTCGGCCCGCCGATGAGCAACAAGCCCACCCAGTGGTTGTGGTCGTCGTTCACATTGCGCAGCAGCACCGGCGTGTGGTCAAGGCAGTTGATCACCACATCGATCTTGCCGTCGTTGAACAGGTCGCCAAAGGCCGCGCCGCGCGCCGGAAGCACATCGGCCAGTCCGGTGCCTTCGACCGCCGGCATGATCTCAAACTTCTTGCCGTGATCGAGGTTGTGGAACAGCAGCGGCCGCTCGGCAAACGACGTGCCCCAATCGTGTTGATCGACCTGCGGGTAGACATGCCCGCTGACGAACATCAGGTCCTTCCATCCATCGTTGTCGTAGTCGAAGAACGCCGTGCCCCAGCTCAGAAACGGATAGGTGGGTTCGGCAATGCCCATCTGCGGCGTGATGTCGACAAAGTTGCCATCGCCGTCATTGCGATAGAGGGTCTTGTAGTCGTCGGAGAAAGTGGTTGTGTAGAGATCGAGCTGGCCGTTGTTTGTGTAGTCGCCCACAGCCAGCGCCCATCGAGGCCGTTTCGCGCGCATCCTGGTTGAGCGCAAAGCCGGAGTAGAAACTTGCGTCCTGAAAGGTCCCGTCACCTTTGTTGATATAGAGATAGTTGGGCGATGAGTCGTCGGTGACCAGCAGGTCCACTTTGCCGTCGTCGTCGATGTCCACAAACGTCGAAGAGAAGCCGTAGTAGTGGCGCTTGTCGCTTACGCCTGCTTTCTCGCTCACATCGGTAAAGGTCCCGTCGCCATTGTTGTGGAAGAGGTGGTCCGGCTCGCCCTGCAGTCCGCGCGGGCCGCACATGGTCTTGTGCGCCGCGGAAACGAGCAATTTGCAAAGGCTACGGCCTTCGACCCGGAGGTGGGCAGGTTGTTCATGTCCCAGTGAACGTAGCCGGGAACGAAGAGATCGAGCCGTCCGTCGCCATCGTAATCGCCAAAGCTGGGCCCGGTGGACCAGTTGCCCAGCGTCACTCCGGCGGTCTCGGCAATGTCGGTAAAGGTTCCGTCGTGATTGTTGTGGTAGAGGCGGTTCTTGCCGTAATTGCCGACATAGAGGTCGGGCCAGCCATCGTTGTCGTAATCGCCCACCGCGCAGCCGAATCCCCATCGGTCATTGGTCACGCCCGCGATGTTGGCAACATTTGTGAATGTCCCGTCATGATTATTGTGAAAGAGAGCGGCATGGGGCGGCTCGGCTTTGCCCGTCTCAGCGCATCGTAGGTGGAGCCGTTGACGATGTAGATGTCCAGCCAGCCGTCGTGGTCGTAGTCAAGAAGGCACACGCCGGAGCCGATGGTCTTCAAGAATGTAGGGCTTCTCGGGAGTGCCCATTTTGTGCTTCCAGGTGGTGAGGCCGGCCTTTTCAGAGATGTCCTGAAAAATAATCGGGCCCGTCTTCACGAATCCGCCAGCGGTGATGGGCCGTTTTTCGGAGTCGAGGACAGGGGCAAACACTCCGCCGGTCGCCGAACCACCCTGTTGTTGAGGAGGACTGGATGGCGCGCTGCCTCCATAAAGCGGTGGTTGCGACGGGGGCGGCCCCTGGGAAATGGCGGTAGCGCAAAGAATTACGGATGCAACAAGAACAACACATGGCCCCAGGCGCCTTGAAGCGACACGATTGGCACAGCGAATCAAAATTTGACCTCTCAAAGGGGGGAAAGCCCAACGCCCTCAATCTTAGTTCTATTCGGTTAGACGCGTATTCCCCCGACTGGTGGACCGCCCTCTAATCCGATTGATCGATGCCGCCGTTAGCCCCCTTAATTCAATCGCCGGGAAATGGATTCTGACGATCCCGCGCAGGATCTCATGAACCCATGCATGCAACGTCATCCGGAAGGTGGATTGAAGCGCCAATCTTTAGACCATTGTGCGCGACTTCTGGTTAGCAGAACATGGCTGCGGGGCGTGCATCGGCGGAGAAGCGCCCTGGGTCAGCGGAAGATCCTGCCCAAATTGAGCTCACCGCGTTCCGATGCCCTGGTCTAACGAATCGCATCGGCACTCAAAGTGCGACAAGAGGAGCCATGAATCCGCTCGCGCCTCAACCATCAGCGGGAGGACAAACGAACGCAATCTCAAAATCGTCAGCAGGCTCCAGGACGATTGCTGGGGCAGCAACCGGATCATCCGGTTGGGCGTGGGTATTGTTATTCGCAGCGGGGTTTCTGCCTCACTCCAGCGCTCTGCATGCGCAGAAAACCCAACCCGCAAGCGCCGCCGAATCACCGATGAAGCTGCATTATGAAGCCGCATTCAAGTTTCAAGATGCCGGAAATCTGCTTCGCGCAAATGCCGAGTACAAGCTTTATCTTTCGATGGCGCTCCATCGCATCGCGAATGGCTACGCAAACCTCGGGGACTACGCTAACGCGGCACAGCGGTTCGAAGAGTCGCTCAAGTTAGCGCCTGAAGATAAGGAACTGAAGATAGACTATGCCGCCGCGGCTCTGGACGGGGCCGATTGGAAAAAAGCGAAAGCCCTGGCGTCGTCTGTGCTCGATTCGCTCAGCAGGAATGGGCAACCGCCTGACCCGCGCGCCGTCACCCAGCTTGCACATGCCCTGCTGGAAATGGGCGAACACCAGGAGGCATTGCAGCAATTCAAACTCGCAGCCGAGTTGCGTCCCGCGTTCGACACGTCCACTCAGTTGGCGTCCGCTTATCTGGTCCTGGGAGACCGCTTGAATGCCGCGAAGATACTTGACGAAATGCCGAAAAGGTACGGGGACACGGCTGCGCTTCATTTGAAATTGGGCAGCTTGTATGGAAGTACGAAGTTCTTCGATGCGGCAATTGGTGAATTCAGGAAGGCGATCGAAATGGATGATCGCATCCGGGGCGCGCATTATTCCCTGGGCGCGACCTACATGATGCAATCGGGTGAGCCGGCATACGAAATGGCGGAGGCGGAGTTTCGCAAGGAGTTGGCAATCAATCCCGAGGACACTCTTGCCTACATGCCACTTGGACGAATCCATATGAGCCGGCATCTCTATGCGGAGGCCGAAGCAGAGCTGAAGCACGCCGCAGAGGCCAGCCCGCAGAGTGCGGCAATCTATCTGACGCTAGGCCAACTCTACAAGGACCTTGGAAAAACTCCTGAGGCGGAACGCGCGCTTCGTAAATCCATCGCTCTCACGCTTGATCCTTCAACAAACGACTACCAGGTGGAGCAGGCTCACTTCTGGCTGGGCGGGCTTCTTGTGGAGAGCGGGAACAGCGCCGAAGGGCGCAAGGAGTTAGACATCGCGCGCAATCTGCTCTACCTGAAAGAGCAACGGGTGGAGTCCAGGTTGTCCGGAGAGTCTCTGGTCCAGATGTCGCTCGGCAGGACACGCGCGGCAGACCCGGATAAGTTAGCTACATTGAGAATATTCGAGAAGCAATCCGGACCAATCATTGCCAGCAGCTACGACAATCTCGGAGCCAATGCAGCCAATGCGGGCGAATACCCAAATGCCTCCAGTTACTTCGAGCAGGCCGCAAAGTGGAACCCGGCCCTCCCCAGAATTGACGAGAATTGGGGGCGCGCTGCCTTTGCAGCAAGGGAATATGCGAAAGCGGTAGAGCCGTTAAGCCGCACGCTTGCCCTCCATCCGGCAGATGCGCACGTCCGCGCGATGCTCGGGCTGAACCTTTGCCTGACGCGCGATTACGCCCGAGCCCTTCAGGTGCTTCGGCCGATCGAAGCGACAGTAGAAACGATTCCGGAACTCGCAATTGCCTACGCCGGCTCAATGGCAATCGCAGAGGACTCTAGCCGAGGTCTGGCTCGGTTGAAATCTCTCGAGCAGGCAAATCCTGACATTTCTCTAGTCCACTATCTGCTCGGAGAGACTTATGCCAGCGAGAAGCAGTTTAGTGAGTCCGCGGATGAATTGCGCGCCGCATTGAAGCTGGACCCGTCGAGTGCAGAGGCGAAGGACGCCCTGGTGATTGCCGACCTCGCGCTAGGCGAGAAGACTGAAGCTTTGCAAGTACTATCCGATTTGGCTGAATCGGAATCCGAGGGCGGAGAAGCCCATTCTCGGTTGGCTCAGCTCCAAATCGATTCGGGATTGGCCCAGGCCGCAATCGGCAATCTGGAAATTGCGATAAGATTCAACCCCCGCGTTGCAGCTTATCACCAGGAATTGGCAGAGGCCTATCGGAGGAATGCACAGCCGGAAGAAGCCGAGCGCGAAGCCCGGCAATCGGAATCGCTGAAAGAACTTGGGGGCTTTAATTAGCGATTCGAAACGCTCAAGCAAGGGTCTTGTCTCAGAGGTTCTCAACATAAAACCAAGATGTCATTCTGAGCGAACGGGCCCCCGAACGCTTTTCAGTTTGGGGGTGGTGAGCGAAGAATCTGCTTTTTGTCCCTTCAGATTATGGAAGGAACTTCTGAAACAGGGCACTAGGAAACGATCGCAATCCAGGCGTGTCGACAGCAGCGTGAATGCCGGTCTTTCCGCAGCGAGCCAACTCCACATTCCTTTCAAAAGTGCGCCCCTGGCCAAATACGAGAGAACTCCGGACTCGACCGGCGGGGATTTCCAGGGCCAG
This sequence comes from uncultured Acidobacteriaceae bacterium, assembly GCA_963783065.1. Lineage (GTDB taxonomy): Bacteria > Acidobacteriota > Terriglobia > Terriglobales > Acidobacteriaceae > Telmatobacter. The sequence continues at coordinate 556,384 of CAWAMG010000004.1, forward strand.
GTCATTGGCTCGCCATCGGGCGAATTCCTTTAGGGCCATCGCCAAATTCCAGGGCCAAATCCCATTGTGCGTATTGTTGCCTATACCGTATGATCTCGACCAGCGGAAGTAAGTCGATTTAGCCGGCAAGTTCCGATCCGCTCATGGTTTAGCACTCCCCAAGGCGACCAGGAGGTCAAGCATGCGGCCCGAACAATGGGAAACGTTTAAACGTGCGGCGCGTCGCGAAAAAATGGACAAGATTCCGATGGCGCTCATCGTCGATAGCCCATGGATTCCCGGCTACCTTGGCATCAAGCACATGGACTACTTCCTTGATCCGGAACTCTGGTTTCAGTCCAATCTCAAGATCATGCGGGAGTTTCCGGACATCATCTTCGTCCCCTCCTGGTGGATGGAGTACGGAATGGCCGCCGAACCCTCGGTACTCGGCGCCAAAATCAAATTCTGGCAGGACAACACGCCCAGCGAGTACCACACGCTCTATCGCCTTGAGGATATCGACAGCTTTCCCGAGTACGAAGTCGAGGCCGACGCCTTTGCCGGCCTCACCTTGCACCGCATCGGCATGGCCCGCCAGCGCATTCTCGACGCAGGCTACATTCTTCCCATGGTCACTTCCCGCGGTCCGCTCTGCACCGCCGGGTTCGTCCGCGGCACAACTCACTTCATGATCGATCTCGTCGAAGATCCCAAAGGCGCGCATAAGCTCATCGACCTGTGCACCCGCGTTGTCATTGACTGGCTCAAAGCACAGCAAAAGGTCATGGGCGACGGAGTCGAGAGCATCTTCATCCTCGACGATATCGTCGGTTTCATCAATGAAGAGCATTACCTCGAGTTCGCGCATCCTTATCTGAAGCGCATCTGCGATGCATTCCCCAAGGACTGGGTCAAGGTCTATCACAACGACGCGGAAGTCGATGCCTGCCTCGATCATCTGCCGGACGCGGGATTCAACGTGCTCAATTGGGGCAAGCAGAAACACATCACCGAAGTGAAGCGCCGCGTCGGCGACCGCATGTGCCTCATGGGCAACGTGAACCCGCTTGAGGTTGCAGTCCGCGGAACTCCGGAGGAAGTAAAGGACGAAACTCTCGAGGTGCTCGAGGGTTCTGGCGGCGAGGGCATCATTCTCTCGGTCGGCGGCGGCACCAGCCCCGGAATGCCGCGCGAAAACATCCTGGCCATGCTCGAGGCCCTGAATGAATTTAACGCGAAGCGCGCGTTGGGCGCAGCTTCGAGCACTCGTTAAGGAGTCGATTCATGCCCGACTATGCATTGATGAATCAGTTCCTTTACGAGGGGAACGCCGCCGAGGTGGAGCGGCTTACCAAGGAGGCTCTTGCCGAGGGCCGCACCGCGCAGGAAGTTCTCAATGAGGGATTGATTGCGGGTATGAGCGTAGTCGGTGAGGACTTCAAGCATAACGTGCTCTATGTTCCTGAAGTTCTGATCGCAGCCCGAGCCATGAAGGCCGGCATGGGCGTGCTCAAGCCGCTTTTGACGGCGAAGGGCAGCGGCACCAAGCCCAAGGGCATCCTGCTGATGGGTACAGTCCGCGGCGACCTGCACGACATCGGCAAGAATCTGGTGGGTATGATGGCCGAAGGCGCGGGCTTTGAGCTTCACGACATCGGTGTCGATCAGAGTCTGGACAAGTTCATGGCCGCGGCCGAAAAATGCAAGCCAACCATCATCGGCATGAGCGCGCTGTTGACCACCACCATGATGTATATGAAAACCGTGATCGATGGCTTTGACGCGGCCGGCATCACTCACATCAAAATGGCAATCGGTGGCGCTCCCATCAGCCAGATGTTTGCCGACGAAATCGGCGCCGACGGATACGGTGCAAACGCATCAGCCGCTGTCGATCTGTTTTTGCGCCTTTCGGCCGAGGTGTAACCCCAAATGACTACGTATAAGATCCTCTACTGGCAGGAAATCCCTACCCAAATCAAGGCTGAAGATGAAGCAGACGACGTCACCGTGATGCTCGATGGCAAATTCATGGCCCAGGTCGACATTCTCGCCGCCAAGCGGGGCCTGCAGGCCACTGACGACTACCTGGCCCAATGGAAATGGAGCGAGGAAGAAGAGCGCGAAGGCCCTGCGCGCGAAGTGGCAGAAGCCGTGAAGGCCGAACTCGAAGCGAAGGGCTGGCTCGACGCGAAGGCCTGATACGATCTCTCCAGACATGACGGTTCACCTCACCATCAACGGACATTCAGCTGAAGCGACCGGCGGGCAATCGCTGTTCGATTACGCTGAAGCGATGGGCATCGACGTGCCCACCTCCTGCCGCAAGCAAGGCAAATGCAAAGAGTGCATGGTTGAAATCGTCGAAGGGATGAACCTCCTCTCGCCGCTTGCCGAGCCGGAAAGCCATCTCAAAGGGAACTTCCGCCTCTCCTGTCAGGCATGCGTAGCCGCCGAAAGCGGCCTCATCCGCTGCCACACCATGCGGCGCGGTCACATGCGCATCGAGCGCCACGCGTTCGGGCTGCCGCTTAATCGTTCGCTCGAACTCGATCCTGCTGTCCGTCGCGACGGTGATCGGATTCTTATCGACGGCGTCGAGGTCGAGCGTTCCACCGGTCCCATACTCGGCATCGCAATGGATCTCGGAACCACGACGGTCGTGCTTCGCCTTCTCGATCTCGAAACCGGCGAGCTCATTGCGGACACCTCGTTTGAGAATCCGCAGCGCTTCGGTGGCTCCGAGGTTATGTCGCGCATCGCATACGATACCGATCATCCCGGCAGACTTCTGTTGCGAACGCTGGCCGGCTACCTGACCCACGCCATCGAAAAGTTTCCCGTCGACCCCAAGACCATCTACGAGATGGTCGTTGTTGGTAACTCCACCATGCGCGACCTCTTCTTCCGGCAGAGCGTGTACTCAATCGGACAGAACCCCTACCAGTCGATCACGGAAATCGAAATGGCAGAGGGGAAGCGCACAACCACCAGCCTCGTGCAGACTGGGCTGCGCAGCCTGCTCCCGATTCATCCCAAAGCTCGTGTGTATGGCGCTCCCATCATCAGTGGCCACGTGGGAGCGGATGCTGCCGCCTGCATGCTGGCAGTAGATCTGGCGCATGAAGAGCGCCTGGTCGCGGTCATGGATATCGGAACCAATACAGAGTTGATAGTGGGCAATAAGCATCGCATTCTGGCCGCATCCTGCCCTGCCGGTCCCGCCTTCGAGGGCGGAGCCATCGCCTGCGGCATGCCTGCTCTGGATGGGGCGATCGAATCCGTAGCCATTGCTGACGACGGCACTTTCAAGCTCGGCGTTATCGGCGACCTGCCCCCGGAAGGCATCTGCGGCTCCGGCCTCATCGATGTTTTGAGTGAGTTGCTCCGCACCGGCCGCATGAACGACATGGGCCGCTTCGCGGATGAGATTCAGCGCGTCACGCTCTGGCACGGCGAAGACAAGGAGATTTATCTGCTCGAGAGCGACGTCAATGAGCTGGCCCAGGCCAAAGGCGCCAACGTCGCCGGCCTGCACGCCGTTTTTTCGAGCTATGGCTTCGACTTCAGCGACATCGATGTCTTTTATCTCGCCGGAGGATTCGGCCGCCATCTCGACGTTGAATCTTCAAAGCGCATCGGCCTCGTGCCCAGCCTCGCTTCCACAAAGATCGTCCAGGCCGGCAACACCGCAATTGAAGGCGCGACCATCGCCTTGCTGTCGAAGGCAAAGCGTCAGGAATTGGAAGAACTTGTCAAGCGAGTCGAGCACTGTCGTCTCGAAACCCACCCAAGCTTCTTTGAGTTTTTCGTTGAGGGCTGCCAATTTAGGGCCTGTCATGAGATCCTCAGGGGCCAGCGACAGGAGCCGATTTTCTCCAGTCCGAGGAGTGAGGAGTGACGCATGCCGGGTGTCTGCTAGCGACGATCGACGAAGAAATGGGGGAAATCGGCCCTGTCCCTCCGGGTTGCGGCAAAAATCGAGCCATACTTCGTTCTCGCCCTCGACCTTGGAGCCACCAAAGCCTTCGGGCTCGGCCTCATCTGGCTCGATTTTTTCTCGCAACGCTGACCCCTGAAGATCTCATGGCAGGCCCTGAACCAGTGGAGCCGATTCCATGCGCGAATTAGCCGAACTCATCGAATTGTCCGGCACTCCACCCGATGTGCATGTGCTGGCCGATGAGTATGCGCGGCTCCTCGGCTACCCGCGCGGTCGCGTGCTCGAAGGCCGGGCTCTGGAATTGGCGGACTGGGCACGCGATTGGTACGCGAAGAACGGCCGGCCTTGGTTCTACGCGCGGCAAGCGGAGACTCTCGAAGTTATAGGCGACTCAATTCGAATCGATGGCGCATCGTTCACCAGCAAACGTCTCCAGCAAACGCTTGAGCAGGCGCAGGCCCACAGCGTGATTCTGGCAGCCGTTGGCGCGGGTCCGGAAGCCGAGACGGAAGCCGGCCTGCGTTGGGAAGGCGAGAAGCCGGACGAGTATTTCTTCCTCGAACAGTTTGCTTCCGCGGTTGTCGAGCATTTGGCGACCGCAACCGGGGCTCGTCTCTGCGACTGGGCTGAACAGCATGGCATGGCGGTATTGCCGCATTACAGCCCTGGCTATCCGGATTGGGATATAGCCGAACAACAACGATTGCTCGAACTGCTGAAGCAGACGCGAGAGGTCAAGTTTCCATCCCAGGTCGACGTGTTCGATACGGGCATGTTGCGCCCCAAGAAGACCCTTCTCGCTGTCTTCGGTCTGACGCGTCACACCGACCTGCTGCGCCGTCTCACCGATCTTGTGCCTTGTGAGAGCTGCTCTTTTGGCCCCTGCCAATACAGGCGCGCACCCTACCGGAGAGCGTCGCGGGGCGAACAAATGCAGCCGCGAATTGCAGTGTTGGATCGGAACGCCGAATACAGCACAAATCGAAAAGCTCTGAAGCGGTGGGCTGAGGAGCGTCTTTCGATCAACAGAAACCAGGACGGCTCGCTCGATTGTTTGTTTCGCTACGAGGGCACCACGTGCACCAACATGGGCCGCCCGCTGGCGTTTAATTACCACGTCAGGCTGGGCGCACGCGCCAAAGGGTATTCTATTTTGGAGCAACGTTGCGCCCCCGCCGAAGGCGACACGGGCCACAAAGCCATGTGTCAGTACATTGAAGACCCCGTCGGCCTGATGGCGTCCATTGACATCGAGAAGCCGCTCAACGGAGAGCCGTTGAACGCAGTCTTGGCGTGGCGGCGTCAACCTTCCGCTGCGGGTTGCTATTGTGAAAATGGGAGCCGCGAACACAAGTGGGGCCTGGTTCTTGAAACAATTCATTTCGCATTGGCACAAGAAGAAATCGCTGAAGACACGGAGACCCAGGACACGGAGACCCAGGACACGGAGATAGGATGAGAAAGCTTTTGCAGGACGTAATCAAGGAGCGGCCGCTCCTCGGCGATGGGGCAATGGGCACTCAACTCATGTTCGCCGGTCTGGAGCAGGGCAACTGCGGCGAAGCATGGAACCTCACGCATCCCGAGAGAGTGCTTGCCATCCAGCGCCGTTACGTTGAGGCCGGTTCAGAGTGCATCATCACCAACACGTTTGGCGGATCGCGCATCATGCTCACGCGGCACTCAGAAGCTGACCATGTTGTCGAAGTCAACAAGGCTGGCGTGGAGATCGCTCGCCAGGCATTCGGCGATAGGGAAGGCTACGTGCTCGGCGACATTGGGCCATTCGGTGGCTTGCTTCAGCCCTTCGGCGACTTTACCGAGTCTCAGGTTCGCAGCGCCTTTGAAGAACAGGCCGGGGCTCTGGTCGACGCGGGTGCGGACGCAATCATCATCGAGACGCAAACATCGCTCGAAGAACTCTTGATCGGCATCCAGGCGTCCCACGCGGCGGGGGCAAAGTGCATCATTGGGTCCATGGCTTACGATGTCACGCTCGACGGCTCCACTTTTCGCACCATGATGGGAATTGAACCCGAACGTGCCGCGGAATTCATGGAGGAGCATGGTGCGCACATCGTCGCCCTTAACTGCGGTACCGGCATGGAGATGGAACGCGCGAGAGATGCCGTGGAACGCTACAAGAGCGCAACCAGCCTGCCTGTAATGGTTCAGCCGAATGCTGGAAAGCCGCAGTTGATCAACATGAAAGTCGTTTACGACGAAACACCGGCGCAAATGGTGAAGGGCCTGATCCCCCTTCTGACCGCGGGCGCAAACATCGTCGGCTCGTGCTGCGGCAGCACGCCCGATCACATCCGCGCCTTCAGAAAAGTGATGGACGAGTTTCTCGCCTCGCAAGGAATCGACGAGAAGAGAGGGCAACATGCGAGTCAAGCTCTGTGATGTGAATTCGGCAGCCGCCGACAAACTCCCGCAACTCACCGGCGACAAGTCGGGCATCGGCGTTCATTACGTCGATGCCTGGATCAAGCCCATGAATGTGAAGCTCGAAGACGGCACCCCGGTGAAATGCAAGCGGCGCGGCCTGAAGATCGTCCTGTCAGCGGGCGGAAAAAAGGGGGAGGGCCTGATGCGCCGGCTCGACGTGAGCCCCGACCCCGTCGTCATGTTGGAAGCAGCCCTCAATGAAGCTGCCAAGGCCGCCGGCATTGAGCTCGTGGTGGAAGACGGAGCAATCTTTTGTTCGCTTTGATTTGCGGGCCGGCGCCTTGCAATTTGATTCGGATGAAATTCTTTCGAGTCGCTGGATCGGGCCCTTGGCGGGATCATCATGTTCTGGATGTTCCGGAAGCAGTTTCCTGTTCTCGGGCTTGGAACTCCTGGATCAACGCCTGGTAGTTCGTTTTGTTGGTTGACGTCCGGGGCAGAGACTCCAAAAAGATAAAGACGTCCGGATTCATATAGGACGGAAGATGTTTGCCGCAAAAAGTCTTTAACTCCAGAATCGATGGCCGGGAACTCTCCGATGCTACAAGGAAGCAGATAATTCTCACGCCTGACTCGGGGTGAGGAGCAGAGATCACCGCCGCATCCTGAATCGCCGGATGCCGGTAGAGAGCGGTCCCGATCTCGTCCAGTTCGATCCGATAACCGCGGCGCTTCACCATGCGATCGCGGCGTCCGACATAGATAAAGCCGTCCTTTGAATCCTCCCGAACCACATCGCCTGTGTTGTACCAGCGGTCACCGTACCGTTCAATAAACACAGCGGCGGTTTCGACCGGTCTTGCCCAATACCCTGAAAACACCGGGGAACCAGAAATAAACAAAAGCCCATCTTCACCCGGGCTCACCGGTTGATCCTCAGTTGATAGCACGAGCGCCTTGCAGTGTGAACAGGTCCAGCCAATCGGAAAAGGTTCAGTACGGGACTCGGGAATGGGGGTTGGAATGGCCGCGTAGGTGCAAACGTTGGTTTCGGTTGGACCGTAGAGGTTGTAATACGATGGCGAAGGCCATTGGGCCACGAGTTTGCGCAACTGTTTCACAGGAAAAACCTCTCCCGCAAACAGGACGAGCCGAAGAAACGAGTAATCAAACTTACTTAGCTGTCCGAACTCAGCCAAAAGGCTCAAAATGGCCGGCGTGGAATACCACACAGTAATCCGGTGGTCAGCAATGAACGCGGCCAACTCGCGCGGATTCTTCCCCAGGTCATCCGGGATTAGATCCACCCTGGCGCCGTGCTTGATCGGGACATAGATATCGAGAATCGATAGGTCAAAGTGAAATGGAGCATGGCTGCTGAATCGGTCGTGTTCACTGGGATTGAAAACTTCGCTGCACCAATCCACATAGCCGATGGCGTTGCGGTGAGTTAGCATCACTCCTTTGGGAATACCGGTCGAGCCGGAAGTATAAAGAATGTAAGCCAGCTCGTCGGAGTTGCGCGATGCCGCGTCAGGCATGGCCGGACTGTGTTCCAGTACGGCATTCCAGCGAAACGCGCCGGGCGCGCAATCAGCTTTTTCGTCACCAACCACGACGACAGTGGCGCAAACACCGGCCACTTCCAGGCATCTTGGATCGAGAAAAACGGCGCTCACCTGGCAGTCAGTCAGGATCGTCCGAATGCGTTCAATCGGACTCGAATAATCCACCGGCACATACGCAGCACGCGCCTTCATCACGCCGAACAGGATGGTGAACGCGTTGATGGTCTTTGGCAACACGATTCCCACGCGATCGCCCGGACGCACACCCTGCTCCAGCAGGAATCCCGCAACGCGATTCGCCCGTTCATCGAGTTCACGGTAAGTCAGCGTGGCGCCGCTGGGGTCCGCGACGGCCTCGTGTTCTGCATGCCGGCTGGCGCTGGCTTCTAGATAGTCACAAAGGTGGGATGCAGACAAGGTCTTCTCGAGTCTTCGAACCTCAGGAGGTTCAGTTTTTCTTGCTCTCAATGAAGGCTTTAATGCTCTGAATACTTTCGAAATTCTCCACGCTTGCCTCGTGGGCCTCCACGGTGATTCCAAATTGCTCTTCGACAAATGCCACCAGCCGCAGCGTGGCAACGGAATCCAGAACGCCGCTGCTCCGCAATGGCGTGTCGTCATGAAGGTTCGATGGCTTCTCGCCGCGGAGAAACTCTGCAAGGATATATTGCCGTAGTGTCTCTTCGATGTTATCTGTAGTCATTGTCTTCGCTTTCAGTTGAGTTAAAGCTGCTGGAAGGACTTAGGTCCGGCGCTGCGCCCTCGGCAGGCAACGCCAGCTAGATACCCAGGCTCTTTGCGATTATATTTCGTTGAATCTCTGACGTTCCAGAGTAAAGTGTACTGCCCAGAGCATCGCGCAAATCCCGTTCGATACCCTGCTCCACCATGTAACCATAGCCACCGAAGATCTGCAATGCGTCCTGGCAAGACTTGACCAGCGACTCTGAGACGAGCAACTTTGCAATCGAGGACTCCAGCACGGCTGGCTTACCCCGCTGTTTGAGCTGTCCAATCCGATACACCAGGGGACGGCAAGCATCCAGCCGCACCTTCATATCCACTATGCGGTTAGCCACTGACTGGAACTTTCCAATCGGCTTACCGAACTGCTTTCGATTACGCGCGTAATCGATGCAGCTCTCCAACTGCCGGCGCATCAAGCCAAGATAGTTCGCGAGAATGCAGCCGCGTTCCCACTCCATCGAACACTCAAACACAGCCACTCCGCGCCCTTCGCGTCCCAGGCGATTCTCGCCTGGTATAACGCAGTCGTCGAAGACCACCTCCGACATGGGCGATGTGCGCAGTCCCATTTTCTCCAGTTTTCGCCCCACGGTGAGCCCAGGCGTTTTGCTATCGACAAGAAATCCTGTAATGCCCATCGGTCCAAGCCGGGCGTCGATGGTCGCATAAACCACGAACAGATCCGCAACAGGCGCATTGCTGACGAAAGTCTTGGTGCCATTGAGCACATAAGAATCGCCCTTCTTCTCGGCCCTCATGCGCATAGCGAAAACATCTGAGCCGGCGTCCGGCTCAGACGCGCCATTGGCGCCAATCAACGCGCCGTTCGAGAGACCGGGCAAGTATTTCTGCCGCTGATCTTCGCTCCCGAAAACCATGATCGGCAGCGTCGCGGTCCATAAGTGAGCGTTGATGGAAAAAAGCAACCCCTGATCGCGGCCACCATATCCCAGACCCTCCATCACTGCGATTACCTCGGAGATGCCAAGGCCCATGCCTCCGAACTCGGTTGGCACAGGAAGCCCCAAAACGCCGAAGTCAGCGCATGCTTTCCATCCATCATGACTAAACAACTCATCCCGGTCGCGTCGAATGATGTCGTCGTTGAGCGCTTTGCGGGCAAACTCGATCGCGCCATTCTGCAATTCCTGTTGCTCTTCGCTCAATTCGAAATCCATGGTTCCCTTTCAGGAAAACCAGCCAAATGCCGGTTTTCTGATGGCTGCAGCGATCGCCCATCTCAGGCCATGCAAATGTGAATCTTCAGGAAACGAGCGAAGATCGGCTCCATCAAGCCAGACTCATGGAGCCGCCGTGGATTGAATCAACAGTGCTCCCCGGGCCGAATGCACGCCGGCCACGAGCTGGCTCTCAGCAGAGCCACGCGCGGTCGCCGATCCCTTCGAGCCGCCTTCAGTCCCCTGCTGCTGGCCTGAACGCGTCGCTCGTCAAGTCTCCCAGCAGACTGTGCCAAATGTGTTTGGGGTTCTGTTCCACATCTGAAACCATCGCGCGCATCTTTTCCAGCACCGGTGGCGCCGCCTCGTCGTAGACATCGCCCTGCAACAGCTTCAGCACATCCAGGCGGTAACGCCGGTCGGTAACGAAGTAAGTGAACAGGACATTCAGGCGATAGTACACAGTGATGAAGTCGTACCAGTTTTTCGTTCCGCGGGTGATGGTGTCTTCGAAAGTCTTGAAGCTGGCGCGGGAAAAATCGTTCCGTTCAAGCGCGCCGAGAATGTCCTTGTGCGCGAACCTGGAGCTGTTCAGGGCTATGCTGACCCCTGTTGAAAAGATCGGGTCCACAAAACGGCCGGCATCGCCAAGCAGCACGAAGCGATCGCCGCAGATTTGCTTCATCGCATAACTGTAATCGCCTTCCGCCTTGAACTCCCGTACACGCTCCGACTTTCGCAGCGCTTCGGCGATGCGGGGACGGCTTCCAACCGATTCCCAGAAGAACTGTTCGCGTTCCTGTTTCGAACGCGCAAAGTTTGACTTCTGCGTCACCACCCCGATGCTGGTGATATCGTGCGTGATCGGAATTTGCCAAACCCAGGTATTCGAGATGGGGAGGAAGTGGATGTGAATGAAGTCAAGCTCCTCGTTCGACCTGGCCGCCGCGCCGCGATCGAAACCACCAAACCAGGAGTGAATCGCATACTGGTCAAAAACCGGATCCTGGATCTTGAGCTTCAGTTGGTTTCCGAGCATTGTATGACGCCCGCTGGCGTCCGCCACCATGCGCACGCTTACGCCCATCTCCTTGCGGCCCATGTTGAATTTCACCACCGGCAGTTCCGACGAGAAATCGACTCCGCTGACTTTGACCCCTTCGTAAACGGTCGCCCCAAGCTCATTGGCGTGTTGCAGCAGCAGTAAGTCGAACTTGCCCCGGTCAACGTGATACGTGTAGTTCCTGTTCACGCCCTCTTGCTGGCGTTCTTCAAAGCGGAATCCGGCGTGGCAGTCGGGGCTCAGTCCCTCCCAATCCATATCGTAGTAGGCTTTCGATTGGTCGTTCGCGGTCCACGCTGCCCCGTACTTTCGAGGGAACTTCGCCTCCTCCATCTTGTCGAGGAATCCCAGATCGTTGAACACCCTGGTCGAAGAAGGCACCAGGGACTCGCCTACATGGGGACGGGGAAACAATTCCCGCTCGAAAACAACGCACTTCACGCCCGCCTTGGCAAGATAGGCCGCAAGCGACGACCCCGCGGGTCCGCCACCGATGATGCCAATATCAAAGTCCGGTTCCATTGTTTGCCTCGCTCAATATAAATGACCTGATTGTCTGGTAGCTGTAGCCTCTCATGTGCATCCGCGTACTGCATCCTAAATTCTAAGATCAATTCAAAATCAGTTCCATGGGACTATCAAAAACAGGCCCACAATCCTCTGCCACACATTCGGTTTGACGACGCAATCCCTCTTTACCCTCAACATTATAGCGCCGGCCGTAGAACATTCAACCCGAATTGGCGATTGCACTTACAATCGAAAGTTTGTCTGGTAGGGAGCATTTCCGGCGGGGTGGAATCTCGGCCAGGCGCCCTTCAATGCGGGCGGGGGAGCCGCACGTCGATGCGAACGCCTTTGCCTGCGCCGCTGACGACTCTAAGTTTTCCTCCGCAGCGCTGAACCCGCTCCTTCATCCCCTTCAGTCCGAAATGGTGGCCTTTGCGATTCTCTGCATGGTCGGGGTCAAAGCCGCATCCGTCGTCGATGATATTCATGGCCAGTTCGCGCCGTGAATACGCGAGTTGAACCTCGACGCGCGTGGGGCTGCCGTGACGAACTGCGTTCAGCACCGCCTCCCGGGCCACCATCAGCAGATCATGGGACACAGGCTGGCTCGCGGCAAACGGAGCGCCGGCAGTGGAGTAGGCGATCTTAGTATTGAACTCGGCGCCGATCTGTCGCGCCATGCTTTCAATTTTCTGGCCCAGGCCTTCCACACTGCCGTCCGGCTGGCGCAGGTTCCAGATTGCGTCTCGAGCTTCGTTGATTGTGGTGGAGAGCTGGGAGCGGGCGAAATCCATCAGGCCTTCGCGGGGAACTTCAACGGCGTCGTCCATTGAGAGCGCCTCAAGCAACGCGGAGACACTGGTACATCCTTGAATGACGGTGTCATGCATCTCCCGGGCAAGGCGGCTGCGTTCCTCAAGCACGGCTTCGAAACGGGCGCGCACCTGGCGAACCCGCGAGCGATAAAGGAAGTATGTGATGAGGACGAGAAGAAAAACGCAACCCGTGAGAAACCACCAGGTTCGATAGAAGCGCGGCTCCTGGACCAGGTCGATTGCAACTTCAGAAACTGCGTTTGGGTTGCCGATCTCGTAGGCCTGCACGCGAAACCGATAATTGCCCGGAGGAAGATTCGTGTACTCGGCGGCGCGCGAAGCTGTCGGCGCGGCCCAGTCATGGTCGAAGTCGTCGAGCCGGTAGCGGAATCGCACGGCATCCTGCGAGCGGAGCCTGATTGGTGCATAACCTATCTCCAGACGCCCGGTGCCGGGGGGCAGGCGTATGGGCCCGGAAAGCGAGATTGGCGATCCGTCGGCGAGTATATTCTCGATATGGACTGGCGGAGGAGGAAGCGCGGCCTGCAGAGTGGGGAGAACGTGAATAGGGCCGCGGCTGCTGGGAAACCAAACATCTCCAGCAGCAGTGATGCAGCCGGAAGACTGCGTGCCTCCATAGATGTCCACCACCCCTGAGATCTCAGCCACCGAGTAGAACATGAGCGCCAGGTGGCGCGCTGGCGACTCGGCCTGCGCATCGAGTTCGCGACGATTGAGCAGCGATATTCCGTTGGGTCCGCTCATCCAAAACCGGCCGGAGGCATCTTCAAGAATCTGGTAGATCGCATTGCCCGCCAAACCGTCTTGAGTGGTGAAATGCGCAACTTTTCCGTCGCGGTATCGAAACAGGCCGCTGTTGCGCGTTCCAAACCACAGGCCGCCGTCCGCATCCTCGTGAATAGTCCAAATCTTCAACTGCGCCAGCGCCTGTGTTGCCGCATCCGCGACAAACGCTCCGCGATGAATGTGGCTCAGTCCGCTGTCCGTGCCGATCCAAAGGTCGCCTTGGTGATCCTCAAGCAGCGCGCGCGTGCTGAAGTAAACCAGCCCATCGTGCATCTGGTAGCTGCGGATGCGGCTCGCTCCCGCGCCGGGAAGGATGTGGTTTATGCCTTCGTCCGTGGCGATCCACATGCTTCCATCCTGATCCTGAGCCATGGCGCGGACAAAGTTGTTCGACATGCCGTCCTTCGACGTGTAGTGTGCGGGCGGCGCCGCGGACAGACGGTACACGCCGTCCCCGTCTGTGCCCACCCACAATGCGCCGGAGCGGTCGCGAAGCACGTTGCGAACGTGCACGCCCTCCAGGCCGCGCAGAACCTCCGCCTTCACAACTCCCTTCGCCATTCTGAACAATCGGGTGGATCCAATCCAGAAACTGCCGTCACGGTCCTGGTAAATTGTGCCGAAGTCCGAGTCGTTGGCCTGCGGCAACGGAGTTACGGAGAGTGGCGTGCGCGCAAGCCGCATCATGCCGGCTTGAGTGCCAAGCCAGAAATTCGCCTCATCGTCCTCATAGAAATTGAGCACGGTGTTGCTCGGCAAATGGTCCGGGGCGGTTATCTGTGTGAGGCGGCCATCGCGATAGGTGAACACGCCCTGCCCGATGGTGCCGATCCACAACACTCCGTCTGAAGCCTGGCGCAGCACACGAACCGTTGCCGAGATACCGGGGACGCGTTCAAACGAACTGTTGTCCTTGCGCATTCGGTTGAGACCGGAAACGGTGCCCACCCAAAGCGTTCCGTCGCTTGTTCTCAAAATCGATTTGACACGGTTCTGGCTGGCCTCGCCGCGCAATGTATATTCGCGAGCCTGTTCGCCGCGAAACCTCATCAGCCTGGAGCCTCCCACCCACAGGCTGCCGTCGTTGTCCGAAAAGATGGCGTGTACGGCCAGCGCGGGAATCCCGGGCACGGCATCCACACGGACGAAGCGTTCCCCATCGAGCCGAAGCAAACCGTTGTCGGTGCCCGCCCAGACAACGCCTCTGCCGTCCTGCACCAGGGCACGGACAAAATCGTTGCTGATGCCGCCTCGAGAATCACTCTCGCGAGCCGTCCACGAGCGAAATTGGCCCTTTGCATAGCGCGCCAGCCCTCCGCCTTCGGTGCCAATCCACAGCGCGCCATCCCGCGAAACCATGAGGCAGAAGATGCTGTTTTCATGTAATGCGGGTGTGTTCTGCCGATCGAAGAGGATAAAGTGTGCGCCGTCAAAGCGGAGCAGCCCGCCGGTGGTGCCGACCCACAGAAATCCATCTGGAGTCTGTGCAAAGGCCTGGACAGTCTGCTCTGGCAGCCCGTCTGTCGCTTGCCAAACGCGTCGTGTGTAGCCGTCAAAGCCTTGTGCGCCGGATGGAAGGGCCCACGCGGCACACCCCAATACTGCGACCTGCAGCCAGGCCGCGAGAATGCGCAGCCAGGCCGCGGTGGGGATCAGAGCTCGCACATTCGACCCTACCGATTCTTCAAATCGCTGCATCGACCGCCGAACCAATCCCGAAACACTGCGCGACCCGCGCTGCATCGCATCGCGCCGCTCAGTATAGCGCAGGAGTCTTATCATTGAGGATAATCCGGAGGCAAGCCAGCCATGAAGACACATGCACGCCCGCTCGCGTATGGGCGAGGTCTCATTCTTGCGGCGGTTCTTGCAGCGGCACTCAGCGCGCCTTCTCCGGCGCGGCAGTATGCCGGCGGGCCGATTGCAGGTAGAGCGCTCTTTGATGACAACCACAACGCGCTGCCTGCGATCGCTGCCTTTGACAACGACGCGCCCACTCCGGCACAGTGAGGGAAACATGAAGGAACACCTGATCGACACAGCATCGGCAACAGACAGCGCAGCGCAAGCGCCCGCGAAGATCAAGGTGCTGGTAATAGACGATCATCCCATCATGCGTTTCGGCATCGCTGCCATCATCCAGGCAACGCCCGACATGACGACTATCGCCCAGGCCGGAAGCGGCGAAGAGGCGATCGAGCTCTATGAGAAACACCTCCCCGACATCACGCTGGTCGACTTGCGTCTGCCCGGCATCAGCGGTGTCGAGGTCATCCGCACCGTAATGGCGCGTCATCGCGAAGCCCGGTTCGTGGTGCTTACTACCTACGAGGGCGATGAAGATATTCATCAGGCTCTCGAGGCCGGAGCACGCAGCTACATCATCAAGGGGATGCCCCACAATGCGCTCGTGAGTGCTCTGCGTCGCGTCCACGCTGGCGGCAGGTTCCTGCCCACTCCGGTCTCCCGCGCTCTCTCCTCACGCATGCCCGACTCGGAATTGAGCTCTCGCGAGCGTGAGGTTCTCAACCTGATTGTGCGGGGCAAGAGCAACAAGGAAATCGCCACCGAACTTGGCATCACGGAATCCACCGTCAAATGCCATGTCAGCGTAATCCTTATGCGTCTCAACGTGAGCGATCGTACTCAGGCGGTGGTAACTGCACTGCAGCGCGGGCTTGTTCATCTATAGAGTTACAGAGCCCTCATCTCAGGTCGGGCGCTGGCTTCGCCAGCAGAACCCCCAGAGCGCAGCTTGCCATGCGAGCGAGTTCTCCGTCGGCCCGGCTGGTAAGAACAATCGGAACTCTTGCTCCAACCACAACTCCCGCTGCCAGGGCTCCTGCCAGGTATTGAAGCTCCTTGAAGAGAATATTCCCGGCTTCAAGGTTGGGAACCATCAAGAGATCGGGGTCTCCTGCCACAGGCGATTTGATTTTCTTGATACGTGCGGCTTCGCTTGAGATGGCGTTGTCGAATGCCAGCGGACCATCCACCGTGGCGCCGGTTATCTGTCCGCGATCGACCATCTTGCACAGCGCGGCTGCATCCAGCGTTGAGGGGATCGCAGGGTTAACTGACTCGACCGCCGACAGAATCGCCACCTTCGGATTTGCAACTTCAAGTGCGAGCATCGTGTCGATGGCATTCTGCAGGATATCGATCTTCGTCTCAAGGTCCGGCTGAATGTTGACGGCCGCATCGGTAACAAAGAGCGTCTTGTGATACGACGGCACATCCAGTGCGAATACGTGGCTGATTCGCCGTCCGGTCCGCATCCCTCCTTCACGCGAGACGACTGCGCTCATAAGCTCGTCCGTATGCAGGGAGCCTTTCATCAGCATTTGCACTTCGCCTTTACGAGCCAGTTCTACGGCTCGCAGAGCTGCGCTGCGGCTATCGTCGGTATCGACAATCTGGATTGCTCCCAAATCAAGCTGCAAAGTCTCCGCAATTGTTCGGATTTTCGCCTCAGCACCAACAAGAACCGGAACAATCAGCTTGTCTTTGAAAGCCTGCATGGCCCCGCCCAGAGATACTTCGTCACACGGCCAGACAATCGCAGTCCGGACGGCCGGTTTTGCGGTGGCTCGAGCAATCAAGCCATGGTAGCGCCGGTAGGGATCGTTCACAATCAGCTTCGGTACTGGCAGGGTCGACCAGCGTAGTTTTATCGGCGGAGCTAGAAGCTGCGCTGTACCCGAGAATATCGGTTGGCCAGCTCCGTTGTTCGCTTCGCAATCGAATTGAACAACCTCTGTGGCATCGTCTTTAGCCGTGACCTCGACTTTGACGAGAATGCGATCTCCAACATGAATGCGATTGTGGAACGAGAGCGAGATATTCGTCAGTGTGCATCCAGGCCCGGGTATATTCATGCTGAACAGGCCGGAAACCAGCGAAGCGCACCACATGTTGGGCCCGGTGGGAGGCACCCCGCCGGCACGCTCAATCAGTTCATCGGCGTTCAACACAGAGCGGAAGCCCGAGATCGAAGCGAATGCCATCGCGTCTTCCGCCGTAAGCACATGCTCCGTCCTGGCAGTGTCGCCAACTGAAATCTCGTCGTATGTTTTGCTCTCGATGAATCCCAGATCCATAAGCATTCCTTCCTGCCGTGAGCTTTTGCCAGCATACAGCGTGAGTTCCATCGTATGATCCCGAAACGTCATCCAAAGTGACTACCGTCACTCGCTCAGAGATACAGGCGCCCCCCTTCGCTTTCCGAGTTCATAATCGTAGAGAGGATTCCTTCGTTGTCCACAAGTCCAGCGTTGCAGCCGCCCACAATTCATCCATTCCGTATCGCTCCCATCTTCGTCAACCGCGTCTGGGGATGGACGAATCTTGATCCATGGTTTGCGCAGTCTTCCCCTGCAAATCCAGTCGGCGAAGTCTGGCTCACCGGCGACGACTGTGTCGCAGAGACCGGCCCATTGGCCGGGCTCAAGCTCGGCGAAATATTTGCCGAACATCAAGATCTAATGCTCGGGCCAACTGCCCGGGCGAGGGCTCTCCCCTCCTCATCAAGGTCCTTTTCGCCCGCGAGAAACTCAGCGTGCAGGTTCATCCCGATGACGCAATGGCCCAAAAATACGGTTTCCCCCGTGGCAAGACCGAGTGCTGGTATGCGCTCGCTGCCGACCCCGGCGCGCAGGTTGCCTGCGGCCTCAAACCCGGCGTCACCGCGGAGAAGTCCGCGCAGCCATCGTGGATGGCTCCCTTGAGCAATATCTGAATATGATTCCGATAGAGGCCGGAGAGATGATCTTCGTCGACTCCGGAACCGTTCACGCCATCTGGCCCGGATCGGTCATTCTTGAAACGCAACAGAACTCCGACATCACCTATCGCATGTTCGACTACGGTCGCCCTCGCGAACTCCATATCGAAAAATCTCTCGAAGCCATGCGCCTCGCCACCCACGCCGGCAAAATCGAGCCGCGCGTCCTGCCCGATCGCACCGTCCTTCTCGACGAGAAGTACTTCCGCATCGAGCGGATTGCGGTTGAGCACTCCATCGCCGCCGCGGCACTGCGCGCCACTGACGAAGGCATTCCCAGCCTGTCCTATCTCTTTGCCGCCACCGGCTCCGGAACCATCACGGGCAACTTCGATCAGGTCAACCTGCCTGCGCACAGCATTGCCGCGATCCCCGCCCGCGTGCCCGAATTCACTGTCACCAGTCTTGGTGGTCTCGAATTGATTCGGATGGTAGCAAAATAGGCGCGCCAAAACTGGCGCCACGGCATTGCGCATGCCCCGCGCCGAATCAAGCTACGCACCAACCACGATCGCCGGCTTCTCCCCGCGCGTATCGGCCTCCGCCACGTCCGTTGTAATCGTCTGCCGTTCGCCCGGCATCAGCGCAATGTAGTTGTCCGAGTAGATCGCCGGAAGAATCCTCTCGCCCGATTTCTCGCCCACCGCCTTCACCCGCACCATCAACGCCGGTGCGCTTCCCGCATTCCTCAGTTCCGTCGTCAGCCTCCAGGCGTTCGCCGCTCTCGACCACCTTTGTCGACGCATCGATCCGTGGCTTGGGCAGCTCGCGAATCGCGCGCAGGTTTCCTTCTTCGCGTCCCCGCATGTAGAAGTTCGATGACAGAACCTCATCGCCCTTCTTCAGTCGCAGCCGGATGAAGTGCACCGCGCTCGCATTTGCCGGATAGCTCATCTTCCAGCAGGTCACCGTCGAGTCCTCTTTACTGTCGACTTTGCCGGTCTTCCCGTCGATGCGGCTGCCGTCCAGATTTAGCAGCTCCATCTCGGCGGTTAGCCCCGCTTGATTGCCTGCGCTGTAGTTGACTACCTCGATTGTCTCTTCCAGGCAATTCCATTGGATGTGCAGCGGCTCCGATCCCTTCTTGCAGCCGAAATACGCCGCGGTCGGCTCGAAGTAGTAGTCGTAGGTCTGCCACACAAACGACGGCCAGCACGAGTGACTCATCCACAAAAGCACGCCCATCCTGTGTACGCTCTGCGCCTCAAACATTGCGCGATACGTGTCATAGTTGACGATCTGCGCCAGCCTCACCCACTCTTCCACGTTGTTCGCGCCGCCCAGCCCCGAGTCGATCATCGCCCGGAAGCCCGCGCCTCCCTGCGCTCCTTCGAGGCAAAAGTCGTGCAGGCCCCACGAGAGCCCCTGCGGCCACAGATCTTTCTCCGGCATCATCAGCCGCACGCTCTCAATCGGCGGAATGTTCGGCGCGCCAATTTCGCTGTGCATCTTCGCATCTGCCGCCCGGAAATAGAAGCTCGTGGGCATCGCCTGGTACGGACCATGCCCGTTCACCGGCCCATCTGCCGAGCTCGGAATGTAGTGCAGCCCCGCGTGCAGTTCGCCGAGAATCTTGCGAATCCCCTCTTCCAGCGGCTTGGGTGGGAAGCCCTCGTTCCGTCCGCAATAGAGACCCAGCGACGGATGATTCCGAATGCGCAGAACAAAGTCCTTCACATTGTTCAGGAACATCTCATTGTTGTCCGGGTCCGGGCCGTCCCATGGATTGGCCAGCCAAAAGTCTTGCCACACCATCACGCCGTGCCGGTCGCATGCCTCCCAGAATTCGTCGTCGCCGATCTGTCCCACCCAGTTGCGGATCATCGTAAGATTCATTTCCTTGTGATACCGCACCGCCGCGTCGTATTCACGCGCCCTATAGCGCAGCATCGACTCGCCAAAGCCCCAGTTGCCGCCTCGCCCGATGAACCGGCGTCCATTCACCCAGAGCCGAAGCTGGCCGCCATCTTCGCTTGCTGTCATCTGCCGAATGCCTGACTTCATCGCTGTGCGATCAACCGGCTTGCCCGCCGCACTCAGAGTGAAAGCAACATCGTAGAGATGCGGCTCGCCATAGCCCGCCGGCCACCACAGCTTCGGGTTCGCCAGGTGAAGCTCCCCATGGGTCTGCGGATTCAACTTCACCGTCTTTGTTTCCGAAGGGCCCAGCGCAATCGTCTGCTGCACGCGAATCTCGCCAAAGCTCACCTCAAGCAATCCCTTGAACGGCGACGCACGATGGTTCACGAGATCGACTTCGAGGTTCACATCGGCGCTTGTGCTCTGCGGCAACCCCACCGTGCTCCATACGTAGGGATTCTCGAGCGTCACCGCGCCCGTCACCTCCAGCTTCACCGGTGCCCAGATGCCGATGTTGCGTCCGCGAATCGGCGGAATCCAGTCCCACCCGATCGATGCGTGATAGGTCGGGTTATCCAAACCAAGCGCTCCACCGTTTCCACTCTCGGCAGCGAGCGTCTTCTGTTTCGTGCTGCCGGGGGTCGCGTTGGCCTCAATCTTCACCGCCAGCGCGTTCGGCTGGCCGGCAATCAGCTTCGCCGTCACGTCGAACCGCCCGCGAATGAAACCACCCTCGATCCTTCCCAGCTTCTCTCCGTTCAGGTAAACGTCGGCCTTCCAGTTCACGCCGCCAAAGTCCAGCCATGCCGTCTGCTTCGCGTTCACCACCGGCGCAGCGAACTCCGTCCTGTACCAGAAGTCCGCGCAAAAGTAGGAGTCCGAAATGTAAAGCTGATTCTCACCGAAGTTCGGATCGGGAAGCGCACCGGCATTCAAAAATGACGTCAAAACCGTCCCCGGCACCGTTGCCACCACCCACTCATCATCCTTGTAGCCCGCCTTCGACAGCGCTTCGCCTGAGCCGCCCACCTGGCTTGCCCGCTCCACGCGCCACGCGCCTCCCGCCAGGTGAAGCACTCCCTCCGCCGTCGCCGCAGGAGCTGCATTTGGCTTGGCCACAAGCCCGCCCTTGCCGAAGACCTCAAGCTCGCTCAGGATGTACCCATCCGCCGTCGCCGGCCTCGTCATCAGTACCCGCACATACCTCCCGTGCTCACTCCCGGGGAGCCGAATCTCCTCAACCGCACCAGCCTGCCTGCCGATGTCGGCCAGATCGCGCCAGCCTTCTGCGTCTTCTGACAACTGCACCTTGCCTTCCGCCGCGCGCGCAATCCAGTGCAGCTTTATCGTGTCGAATTCGCAATTCGGTCCCAGGTCTACATAGACCCATTCCTCGCCCATTCCTGCGCCCATCCACGCACTGGTGAAGTTGTAAGGCCCGCCGATCTGCACTCGCTCCTTGCCGTGGAAGAAGGCAACCTGCGTCAGTTGCCAGGTAAAGAAATACTCGCTGCCCGGTTGTCCGCCTCCATTCGCCAGGCTCAGTTCAACGCGATAGTAGCGGCTCTTCTGCGCGCTCTTGAACTCGATCCACGGCGTAAGGTAGTTGCCGCCCCTGGCAAAATCAGGCGGTAAGCCTGCACTTGAAGCGGGCGTCGCACCCGCAGTCTCGCCCACTGTCTCCCACGTCCGGCCATCGTCCGACGCAGACGCTTTGAAGTGAATCGTGCCCGGTGACAAATTAAACGGCGTCTGCAGGTTCAATTGAATTCGATCGACCTCCGGCGCAGCTTCTCCCCCATGCAGCTCAATCGTCGCCGCACCATGCAGCCCGCGCAAAGACACCCTGTGAACGCCGTCGTGGTCAAGCAGCGTCTCGCGCTCACGCTTTCCCAGCGGCTCAGCGCCGCCGGTCCACACCACTATCCACTCGGGCAGCCGGGTGTCCTTGATTCCATCCGTCACCAGTTGTGCCGTCAGGTTGAAGTCATAGCTGCTCGAGTGGTACGCCGGCCGCCGCAGCGCCAGGTTCCGATAGGCAGGTTCAGCGGCAATCAATTCCGGCCCAAAGAACTCTGAAGGCGCACCCGGAAAGACTCCCAGCCCCCGCGTATACTCAGCGGCTTTGTCAGCAGCCGCGCTCGCCGAAGCATCTCCCTGCGCCAAACCCGGCTTTGCCAACGCCGGAATTCCTTCTACTGCTACCGTTGCCCCCACTGCTGCCGATACCTTCAAAAAATCCCGTCGCGTAGCCGACATCCTTCTCCCCTTTTGTTCGTTCCCTGGGTCAATTGCTGCTCCCCAAAACGGAAATTGATAACGCCACCAACCCCCCAAAGGCTAGCATCGGTGTACCCGCATGTCGAGTTCCTGAACGCCCCGCTCTCGGCTCCATTAGAAACGCCGAATTCGCGCCCTCCAGGGCAAATCAACCGGCCGGTCGCCTTAGTGCACAACCGTCTGCGACAGGTTATATCCCTCTACCTTCACGCGTGGCCGCTCGCCGCGCGTATCCGCCTCGTTCACCTCGGTCCTGATCGTCTTCGTTTCGCCGGGCATCAGCGCAACGTAGTTGTCGTCGCAAATTGCCGGAAGAATCGGATCCCCTGAAACCGCGCGCACCACCTTCACCCGCACCATCAGCGCCGGCGTCGTCGAATCATTCTTCAGAGTCGTCACAATCTGCCACTTCGCCCCGGTCCTCGCCATTGTCGAAGTCGCATGCACGCTCGCCTGACCCAGTTCGCGAATCCCGGTGTAATCATCGTCCGTCGTCCCGTGCCAGTAGAAGTTCGTGCTCACCGGCTTCCCATTCTTCAGCAACGCCAGCCGGACAAACTGCGTGCGCTTCATCCCGACAGGAAATTCCAAATGAATCGGCGACAACGTCGAATCTTCAGGGCTGTCGACGCTCGCCGTCTTTTCCCACTTCACGCTTCCATCCAGATCCAGCAGCTGCGCACGCGCCTCAAGCCCCTTCTGGTCTCCGTCGTTGTAGTTCACCACCTCCACCGCATCCGTCGCGGCATTCCACTGGATGTGCAGCGGTTCCGACGCCTTCTTCGCCGCATAGTACGCCGCATCCGTGTCGTAGAAGTAGTCGTATGTCTGCCACAAAATCGACGGCCACGCCGGATGGCTCATCCATATCAGCGTCCCCAGCCGATTCTCGCCTCCGCCTTCGAACATCCCCCGATACGCGTTGTAGTCAACAAACTGCGCCACATTCGCGAACTCGTCCACATCCTTCGCGCCACCGTAGTTCTTGTCCACCGCTGTTGCAAATGGATTATGAGAATGGAAATCGTGCAGCCGCCATTCTGGCCCCACTGGCCACATCCCCTGCTGCGAAAGTGTCTTTTCTAAAATCACCTGCTCCGGTACATTCGGCGCGCCAATCTCGCTGTGCATCTTCGTTGGCGCCTTCGCAAAATAATCCTTCAACGGGAGCACGCGGTAAGGCCCATGCCCGCTCACCGGTCCGTCGGCCGAACTCGATATAAAGTGGATCCCCGGATGCAGCTCGGCAATCAGCGCACGCAGCCCATCGTCGATCGGCTTCGGCGGCAGGCCCTCATTGCGCCCTACATACAGCCCAATCGACGCATGGTTTCGGATCTTCAGCAGGTAATCGCGCGCATTGTCGAGGAACAGCTCATTGTCATCCGGAGGAGGCCCATCCCACGGATTCGCCAGCCAGAAATCCTGCCACACCACGATCCCGTGCCGATCCGCCGCATCGTAAAGCAGCTCATCGTCCGTCTGACCCACCCAGTTGCGAATCATGTTGAAGTGCTGATCCTGGTGGAACCGCATCGTAATGTCATACTCGCGCGCCCTGTAACGCAGCATCGATTCGGAGAACCCCCAGTTGCCGCCCCGCGCAATAAATCGCCTGCCGTTCACCCAGATGCGCAGGATCCCGCCGTCTTCCGAATACCTGAACTGGCGAATTCCTACCTTGAAGCTCGTCTCGTCGCTCGTCGCGCCATTCGCCACAAACTTCAGCGTCACCGGATACAAATTCGGATCGCCATATCCGTTCGGCCACCACAGCTTCGGATGCTCGATGCGCAACTGCGGATAAGCCTCGGGCGAAACGACCACCCTTTTTGTCGCATTTGCCTCGACCTCAACCGGCACATCGAAGTTCTCGCCGCCAAACGACCCATGCAACTTCCCGCTGACGGCCTCATCGTTCAGGTTCCTTAGCGTCGTCTCGATCGAAACATCCGCATACGAGTTGTCGGGCAACGGAAGCTTCGTCGTCACCGCGGGATTCTCGATCTTGACAGCCTTCGTTGTCGTCAGCCGAACCTCATTCCAGATGCCCGTGTCCCTGCCGCGAATCGTCGACATCCAGTCCCACCCCGCGGAAGCGTGGAACGTCGGATTGTCGCGTCCCAGTGCGCCGCCATTCACCGTGTCGCCTTCTTTATCCTTCGTGCCGCCCGGGTGGTCGGTTTGTTTCACCAGCACTGCCAGGCTATTCAGTTTTCCCGGCCGAATCACACGCGTCACGTCGAACTCTCCGCGATGAAATGCGCCGTCAATCGACCCAATCCGCTCTCCATTCATGTAGACATCGGCCTTCCAATTAATCCCGTCCAGGTGCAGCCAAATGTGGTCATCCGTCCCGCGCACCGCCGGCGCAACAAACTCATCGCGATACCAGAAGTCCGCACAGAAGTAAGAGTCCGACACCGCATATTGATTCTCGCCAAAGTCCGGATTCGGAATCGCCTCGTCGTTCAGATAGCTGGTCAGCACCGTTCCCGGCACCGTCGCCACCATCCACTCCTCGTCGTCAAATCCTGCGCGCGAAATTGCGCTTCCGTCCGCTGCCACCAGCGACGCCGGCTGCAATCGCCAGTGTCCTCGCGAAAGCCGCAGCGTCCCTCCCGCCGCCTGCGCAACGGAAGCCGGCTGCGCAACTGCGACCGGCCCGCCCCTGCCAAACACTTCAAACTCCGTCAGAATGTATCGCCCATCCGCTTCACTCGGCTTCGTCATCCTCACGCGAACCCAACGGGCTTTCGCCCCCGGCGTAATCCGCAAATCGTCGACGCTCTCGTTCTGCGGGCTCTGGCTCACCCCAGGCAGCGCTTCAACCTGCTTCCAATCCTTGCCATCGTCTGAGATCTCAACCGCCCCTTCAGCCGGACCCCGCAGCCAAGAAAGCACAACTCGATCAAACGTGCATTGCGCACCCAGATCCACCGAAACCCACTCCTCGCCGCTCCCTGCGCTCATCCATGCACTCGAAAAGTTCTCCGGCCCGGCCAGAGGCTGCTCCTTTCCCTTGTCGAAAAACTGAGCCTCAGCCAAACCAAACGAGAGGATGCTCTCGCTGCTGAACTCCACGCGATACGACCGATACCGCACCTCACCCGCGAAATCAATCGCTTCCCTGAAGCTTGCCTGGTCATCCCCCACCTGGGGATACCCCGCGCCATCCACGTGGCCAACTTCGGTCCATGTCTGCCGGTCATCCGATCCCAGCAGCCGCACGCTCCACGTCGCATCCGGTTTCGGCAATCTTCCCTTTCGAATCCACACCTCGGCGTGATCGACCTCTGGTATTGCGCCCTCCCCTTCAATGTCTACCTCGGCCCACGGCTTCGCTCCGGTCAAAAAGACCGCCGACGTCGGATTCCCATCCAGAAACACCTCGCGGTCGGTCTTTGAGAGCACGCCCTTGTTGCTCGTCGAAGTGACCACCCACTGCGGCAGGCTCTTCTCCTTGATCCCATCCGTCACCAGTTGCGCCGTCAGGTTATAGTCGTACGCGCTCGATTGATAGGCGGGCCGATGCAGGGCCAGGTTCCTGTAGGTCAGCTTGTCGGCAACCATGCGCGGGCCGTCATATTGCGTCGGATCGCCGGGATAGACGCCGATTCCTCGCGAAAACTGCTGCGCAACGCCAGCCGTCGCGCACCCCATTGCACCCGCGACAAGAAATGAAACAACAAAACGAGCCACTACAAGCCTCCCTACGAAGCGCAATTCGAGCATCGGGTCATCACGATTCAGTGCATTCACTTGCCCGATCAATCCCCTCCGCGGTCGCTGCAAATCATATCGCATCGAGGGAACACGAACGACCTTCGGCTGTCACAGCCCGCGGAACAGCACAGATTCATCCCACGGAAATCCTCGAAAAACACCTCGGGGCAGAGAAACTGGTCGCTTCACCAGCCCCCCTGCCCCGAATCAAATGCAAACTGTCCTCTTCTCTTGTGACCCCCGCGGCCTGCCTCTATGGCCGATCATAGAAGCGGAAGAACAGCGACGGCTTCGCAACCGGCTCGGCACGCGCCACCAGTTCCGCCTGCTGCGTCTCGCTGAGCGGCGTAAAATCCCTCGCCAGTTGCGCATTCTCTTCCAGTTGCTGCAAGTTGCCGCAGCCGACGATAACCGTGCTCAGCGGCCGCGAAAGCGCATAGAACATCGCATCCCGCATCGTCAGCGTGCCGGCTGTGGGCGCCGGTACCATCCCTTCCCAACTGTGCTTCTGCTGTTCCAGCGAGGGCGGGGTCCAAGACGAAAGCATGCGTCCGCGTGCCGGGATCTTCATCCCGATAATCCCCATCTGCCTTTCCAGCGCCAGTGGCAGCAGCTTCTCGTTGAAACTGTAGTGGTGCGGATCGGCCGCGTTCATCGCCATCAGAATCGCGTCAAACTGGAACCGCCGGATTCCCTCCATCAACCCATCCGGTCGATAGTGGCCGGTCAATCCCAGGTGGCGCACCACCTTCTGATCCTTCATCTCGATCAGCGCTTCGAGCGCCCCATCCTTGGCAAACACCTGGTCCACGTCGTACTGCGTGCCAATGTCATGCAACTGCCATAGGTCGATGTGATCGGTTTGCAGCAGCTGCAGCGACTTCTCAATCATGCGCATCGAGCCGTCGCGCGTGCGCTCCTTGGTCTTGGTCGCAAGGAATGCCTCGTTGCGCCGCTTCGCCATCACGCGGCCCACATACTGTTCGCTCCAGCGCTCCGGCCCGCCATAAATCGACGACGTGTCGATGTAGTTCACGCCCAGGTCCAACGCCCGCTCGACAATCGGCACGGCAACATCGAAGTTGTTCGGCATCTCCAGCGCAGCCTGGCCGCCCAGAGAGAAAATGCCCACTTTGTATCCCGTTTTGCCCAGGTTCCGGGTCGGCATCGCCTTCATGGTGCGCGGATTCTCGGGCAAATCAGGCATCGTGTGGGTCGCATCCGCTCTCATCCCCACCGGGGCCAACAGCGCCGCGGTCACTGCTCCGCCCGCTTTCAGGAAATCCCTCCGCCCCTGCAATATCTCGCTCATGATTCATCCTCCGTTTGCGTCATCCAGCTGTTCGCACCCATCATACTCCGGCTCCGAATCGGCGCGGAAATGTCGTCCCCACCATTCTCTGAGCATCGCACCGTATCCGCTAAAAGACTTCGTAGATAAAAGGCCGGTCCTGCCCCGGGTTCGCCATCAGCAGCAGATACACGGCCGCAACCAGCAGCGTCATTGTCGTCGCGCCAAACATCTCCTGCGCCCAATCGGGCCACCGCGAATAGCTCCCCTTGATCCACGCGTCCGGCCTGAATCGCTCTCCAACCTCGATGCACGCAAAGCCGATAAGCCCAATCACCAGCGGTCGCAAGCTTACTGCTCGAATCAGCACTCCAAGATCCGCCGAGAACCTGCTGAGACCGTCCCACACATGCACAAGTCCCCAGGCGGCATCGGTAACCTTCGCCGCCCTGAAAAAGACAAACCCAATCGTCGCCAGAAAAAACACCATCACCGATCCAAGCCTGCTTCCCCAGTCGTCGAGTCTCGGATTCTTCCTGAAGAACCGGGCCCGCACCTTCGATGTCAGAGCCTCCGTCACCAGGTACGCCGAATGCACCAGGCCGAACGCAAAGTATCCCCACGTGAACCCGTGCCACAGTCCGATCGCCACCGTGTTTACGGTAATGCTGAACACCACGCTTGCCGTTCCCGCGTTGCGCGTGGCCATCCGCAGCGGCGTGAACACATAGTCCCCCAGCCAGCCAGTCAGCGTCATGTGCCAGCGCCGCCAGAAATCCGTGATCGTCGATGCGGTAAACGGCCGATTGAAGTTCTCCGGCCCGCGAATGCCGAACAACAATCCAAGACCAATCGCAATGTCGGTCAGCCCCGAGAAGTCCGCATACAACTGCAAAGGAAACAGCAGGAAGCCCGCCAGCAGTTGCGCCCCGTGCAGCGAGCGCACGTTGGCATATACATAATTCACCGTCAATCCCAGTTGATCGGCCACTGCAATCTTCTTGAAGAGCCCCCACACAATCCGCGGCAATCCTTCGCCTATCGAAAGCCGTATCGGCGGAAGTTGCGCCAAATAGCTCTCTGCCCGCTGAATCGGGCCGCCCATCAGCTGTGGAAAGAACGCAACGTACGACGCGAACGAGACGATTCGCGTCTCCGGCTCAATCTTGCCCCAGTAGCAATCCAGAACATACGAGATCAGCTTGAACGTGTAGTAGGAGAGCCCGAGCGGCAGCGCGATCCGCTCCACACCCGGCACCGCGGCTATCGCCGCCAGCTTGAAGAAGAAAAGGTACCCGGTCAGCAGCACAACCAGGACTGCAAACAGCCAGTTGCGATGTTCGGCAGATTTGTGTTCGGATGTCTGTGGATTCGCGGCGAGCCGCGCGCCAACGAAGGTAAACAGCGTCGCACCCGCCAGCCACACCGCCGCGTGTACGCTCCAGGTGCAGTAGAAAATGTAGGAAAGCACCAGCAGCACTGCCGCCCTGTATCGCGCCCGGCACAACCTGTAAAGCAACAAAGCCAGCGCAACAAAGAGCATGAACCGCAGCGAGGTGTAACTCAATGCGCGCCCTCGGTCTTCGCCATCACCAGATCAATCAACGCTCCCACATTCTTCAGTGAGGTGACTTCGCGCGTTGCGAACTTGATCTTGAATCCACGCTCGATCGCGACCAGCAGGTCGATGTGGCTCATCGAGTCCCAACCATCCACCTTGTCCGCTGTCAGATCGCCGGTTAGCACCAGATCCGGATAGTCCAGAACATCCCGAAATATCTCTGTCAGCTTCTGGATCACTTCTTTCCGTCGCTCTGCCTGCATCAAGATCAGCTCCCTCTTGGAATGG
This sequence comes from uncultured Acidobacteriaceae bacterium, assembly GCA_963783065.1. GTDB lineage: Bacteria > Acidobacteriota > Terriglobia > Terriglobales > Acidobacteriaceae > Telmatobacter. The sequence continues at coordinate 585,177 of CAWAMG010000004.1, forward strand.
GTTCCGTTTTCAGTTGGTTTGCTGGGATTCCCGGAGACTTTCGAAGACGTTACGTTAGAGTTGAACTTATCCACTCGCGAGCTGCATTTCCGGTACCGGTAAGGGCCCGTAACACTGCTGAATGCCGTAGAATACGAGTTGTATTATTGCATAGTCGTCTGGAGCCCAATCGGGCTTCTTCCCATGAATTGAAGTCCAGGCCAACGCCTGCAAACGATTCATTCTTGATCCGTTCGCGATTGGGGAATCGGCTGTTGAATCTGCTTCATTCATCCGTGGATGACCACGCGCCCGGGTCCCGTTTCTTGCTCTCCTGCCGCACTTCAAAAAATGCCGCAAACCGCGCCCCAAATCAGCCTGCGCCAAACCGGACGGCAACAACCATACACCATCCATTCCTCTCCGGCTTTAGCTGCGAACCGCTCGTCAAGGGACCACAGGCATCGATGACTCAGGTGCTCCGCGCCAAGGAGTGATAGAACCGCAATGCAGGATACCGTCACAGCTCGGCTGGTTTCGAAAGTTCACAACACGCTTGTCTTCCGGCGTCGGGTCAACGTGCTCGCGGCCGAATTGGCGGCTGCGCTTCCGCCCGCATCCTCTCTCCTCGACATCGGGTGCGGTGATGGAACCCTCGGGCAACTCATCTCTCAATCGGTCCCCGGGCTCAGCATCACCGGCGCGGAATTCCTGCCTCGCCCGGAGTGCGCCATCTCCTGTGTTCGCTTCGACGGGGTCCGATTGCCGTTTGACGACCAGTCGTTTGACGTTTGCATGTTCGTCGATGTATTGCACCATTCGCGCGATCCCCTGGGAGTGCTCCGCGATGCCGCACGCGTCTCTCGAGGCTTCATCGTCATCAAGGATCACGTGGCTGAGACGGCCTTCGATCACCGCACCCTGCAATTCATGGATTGGATCGGCAATCGCTATCATGGCGTCGAGCTGCCCTACGGCTTCCTCTCGCGCGCCCAATGGCTCGAGCTCTATCGCGGTGCGGGCCTCGAACCAGTGAAGGTCCAACAAGACGTCCCACTCTATCCGTTTCCCTTTTCAGCTCTCTTCGGCCGGCAGCTCCATAGCATCGCGCTGCTCAGGAAAGTCCGCTAGTTGGCCGCGCGCATCAGCCGAAACTTCCCAATTGGCGACAACTCGACCGTCACGAGAAGTTTTTGACTCATTACGATGAGTCAAATAAACTCAACTCATGGCTAAGAGGCTGCAGGTCATCGTTCAGGACCCCGAATATCGCGACATTCAGCGGGCGGCGCGTCTGCGCCGCGTGTCCATTGCCGAATGGGTTCGGCAGGCACTTGTGCAGGCCCGCAGGAACGAGCCCGGCCGCGAGGCTGCGTCCAAACTCGACGTCATCCGAATAGCGGCAAGGATGGACTTCCCCACCGGAGATATCGACCGTATGCTCAAGGAGATCGAACATGGCTACGAATCGGGCGTGCAGCCGTGATCTTTGTTGATTCCAACATTCCCATGTACCTGGTGGGCGCCCACCATCCTCACAAAGCGGATTCCAAGCGCTGGCTGGAGGAATTGGTGAACGGACGAGAGCGATTGGTTACCGACGCGGAAGTGCTGCAGGAAATACTGCACCGCTATGTGTCGATTAATCGGCCGGATGCGATCCAGCCGGCGTTCAATGCACTGCTGGGAGTCGTCGATGAAGTATTTTCGGTGGATCAGGTGGCAGTCGAGCGAGCCAAGGTGATTGCGCTGGGTCAGAAAGGCCTCTCGGCGCGAGACGCAGTACATCTCGCCATAATGCAGATCCAGGGGATCAGTAGAATTCTGAGCTTTGATCAAGGATTCGACGGTTTCGCGGGGATTACTCGGTTGTCTTGAGGCCTAAACGTGTGGACACGAGCCGCGAAGAAACCGCATAGGGAAGAGTGGCCGACAATCCACTCAGAACCCGAACTGGAGCCGACGAATAACCCCTTTTTCATCCCGGCAGGTGGGGCTTGTCGGCAAGGAACTCCTTAGCTGTCCGACCAGTTGAGGAATGATGAACGGATGGTCAGACTTAACCTCCCAGACACCCTTGAAGCAAGCCATCGCATCCTCATAGCGGGCGCGGGCGGCGGTTTTGACGTGTACGCTGGGCTTCGCATTTATGACACAGCTTCTTCACCCCTACCGCCCCTCCGCCTCGTAGGGCGTCAACCGCGGCGGCGATGCATCCGGCTCTGCAAGCCAAACCTGCCTGTCCTTGAACTGCTCGAGCAGCGGGCGAATATCCTCCCCCTGAATCTCCCGCGCCCACACAACTTTTCCGTCATCGAGGTCTGCGCCGTTGTATACCCACTCGCGCAGCACAAAATGGTCGGGTCCATAGCGCACAATCACCAGGTGCTTTCCCGGCATCTCCTCGAGCTGCCGGTTGAATTCCACGCGATAGGCGATCAAGTCCGGCTTCTGAAACGTAAACGCCGTGCCACGCTGTCCGAATGGGCCCAGCACAACCGCAAACAGCACAACCATTCGCGACATCGCCAAGCCCACGGGCCGCCCCTGCACGCGCCATCGCCGCAACGAGCGCGTCCCCGCGACGACAAGCGCAAAGATCGATGCCGTCATCGGCGCCAGGTAGTGCGGCTCAAACCATGTGACCAGCAGCAGCGCTCCGAAGCCCAGCCCCAGCTGCCAGGTCCACAGCCGAACCCCGCCAATTCCCCGCCCAAACATTCCGATCCCCAGCGCTAAAGGCAGGCACAGTGCCGGACCCGCAAAGAACAGCAGCAAGTCCTTCCCGTTCATTGCAACCTTCAGCATCGCGCCCTTCACGCTCCGCATCTCATTCGCCGCGTGCACTTGCCGCAGGTAAATGTTGTAGTACGTCTCCAGTTGCGGGTTCGCGAAATGCACCGCGGGCCTCAGCTCCTGCCACGAGAACGGCGGCGTACCGCTCAGATGACTCCGCTCATTCGCCACGTAGGCGGTTTCAAAAACATTCCCCGTCGTGCGCAGGTTGTAGTAGGCCCCAAACGCTCCCGCAGCGACGCCAACGATCATCAGCGGCAAAACCACGCGCGCCAGCTTCACTCTCCATTGCGGGCTTTTCTTGCTGAAGAGCCGAGCCACCAATACAACCGCCACCGGTGCGCTCAAGAGGAAACCCTCAAACGGCCGGCTGTTCACCAGGATGAACAATCCCAGCCCCAGAATCCAACTGTCTCTCGCCCGCCAGTTGCGAACAATCCGCGGCAGTGCGCCAACCACCAGCGCGCCTCCGGTCGCGGCCACCGCTCCGCCCCAAAAGCTGTTCATCCAATAGCTGAAAATCCCCAGCTTCGCCACCACCAGCACGCCGCCCAGCAGCGCCCATCGCGGTGCAAACCACCCTTGCAGCATCCACACAATCGCGCCGCACATCGCGCCCACGCTCAATACGACTCCAAACCACGGGTCGCCCAGCAGCTCGCCCACAGCCAGCGCCGCCGCCTGCCCCGGCGGATACTTCGACACGTACGCCGGCGTCTGATTCACGTGAATCGTGTCGAAAAATACTGCCATCGGATTCGCGGGATTGGCCAGCCTCCCATGCGCCAGCGTGTCTCCACCCAGCAGATAGCTGAACTCGTCGTGAATGTGTGGCACAGGATGGGCCACCAACCAGAACAAGCTCGCGCGAATCAGAATCGGTGCCAACACCGCCAGGAGAACAATGAGTCTCTTGCGCGAAGCCAGCTTCGATCCCCAGCGCTCAATCGGCCTGAAGAAGCCGCTGCCCAGGCCCGGCGCAAACCAAGCCCCCGCCAGACACAGCACAAACAGGAGATCGCGCAGCAACTCTCCCCGCATCTCCCAAAGTGTCTGCGTCATATCGCCCTTGATTCTATCGCCATAGCGTCGAAGGCGCGGTCGAGATCGAGTCGGACTGGACGGCGTGGAAGCGCGAACGGCTGGGAGTGCGGCCCGTGGTTCGCGCCGGCGTCGTCTTCCAGTTCCCGCCCTAGCAAGCTAGGACGGGGCACCCTCAATCTGGCTAGGGTGGGCCACCCGCCGAACGGTTGGGAGTGCGGCCCGTGGTTCGCGCCGGCGTCGTCTTCCAGTTCCCGCCCTAGCAAGCTAGGACGGGGCACCCTCAATCTGGCTAGGGTGGGCCACCCGCCGAACGGTTGGGAGTGCGGCCCGTGGTTCGCACCGGCGGCGTCTTCCGTATCCCGCCCTAGCAAGCTAGGACGGGGCACCCTCAATCTGGCTAGGGTGGGCCACCCGCCGTGGAAGCGCGAACGGTTGGGAGTGCGGCCCGTGGTTCGCACCGGCGTCGTCTTCCGTATCCCGCCCTAGCAAGCTAGGACGGGGCACCCTCAATCTGGCTACGGTCGGCCACCCACTCTCTTCAGAAGAGAAAAGATCAGGGGCATTCGGTGGTGGATTTCTGAGCTATTTCCGACGGTGGATGGGAATTCTCCGGTGGGAGATGCTGGTTTTCCGACGCAAAATGGCGTTTTTCCGACTTTTTGGGTGGATGCAACTTGTTTGTTTTCAATGAAGCGTGGAACTGCCATTTTGTTAAGTCTTTTGGTTTCAGTTTGTTATGATTTTCGGAGGATTTTGCGGCAGCTTTTTCGGGGGAATCTTCGGAGGGTTTTTGAGCGGACTCTGGGGACTGGGAGGCTCTGGGATGGGAGGCTGAGGCTTGGGATTCTGTGGGTTGGGCGACTGTGGGTTGGGCGGCTGGGGGTTGGGAGACTCGGGGCTGGGCGACTGGGGGCTGGGCGGTCTTTGCGCTGATTCTTGCCTTAAGAGCGATGGCTGACATGGCGCACCGGGCGGCGCGAAGAAGAAAATCCCCGGTTTCCTCAAGGATGGCACCCACGGCCACGCCGTAGGTGACGCTGGCGATGAAATTACTGATGTTGTCCAAGCCGATGAGCGGGGGCAAAGCTTCGATGAAGGCTTCGCTGCCCTCGACTCCTGCGATCGCGCGGCTCTTTTTCTTCTTCAGGACGGAACGGTAGACGTGTTCATAGGCTGCCTGGCAGTGAGCGATGGTGGGTTCCCGGAGGGCGGGACGGCGTTCGATTTCGGTTTCATTCAGGGTGGTTGGCGTAATGGGATAGATCATGGTGGTGGCTCCGTGGACAGTGGACGGTGGACGGTGGACGGTGGACAGTGGCTAGCCTGAGGGCTGGTTTGGCATTGACTTCAAGATTGTGCGCCGGGGGGAGTTAATTATGCGCAAATGTGGTGGCCAGAGGGTCCCCGGACGTGGGTCCGTTGGCACGGTAACGGAAAAGCGGTTGTATTTATATGGATGTCTGGCTCCCCGTCAGCTTAAAGTTTCAAGCTTCGCCCACGGCAACACCCCCAAGACATCTATGTGAGGCTCCGTTGTTCGCCGTTCCCGGCTCCTCTCACCGCAACACTCCCCTAGACATCTATGTCAAGCTCCCCTTCCCTCCCCCTTCTCCCTTCTCCCTCCTCCCTTTTCCCTGTCCACTGTTGGTATCCTTGCCATAGCTGAGAGGACACACCGCTTGACCCCGTCAACTCCCAATCAATCGGCCGCCGAACCCGCAGAGTCTCCGCGGTCGCGGCCTCTCGCGGCAAGGTCCATCGTCCTCTCCATCGCGGGTGTTCTGCTGGCCATCGCCTTGTTGGAACTTCCAGCGCTCCTCAAACTTGTCGATTATCGTGAGACCGCCTGGCTCTCCATCAACCGATTCGATCCGGAGCTTCTCTTCATTCGCCGCCCGTACGCCACCACCAACGGAACTTCAAAGGGCGGGAGCTTTGCTGCGCTGTACAGGATTCCTGCCTCGGATTTGTCCACCTACCACTGGGCAGTCCGTTACGACCACAACGGATTCCGCAACGCGACCGATCTCCAGTCAGCCGACATTGCCGTCATTGGAGGCTCTTATGTTGAAGGCACAACCATCGACAGAGACCACCTGATGACCTCACTGCTGGCCCAGCGCGAGAACGCCCTCGTGGCAAACTTCGGCCAGAATGCCTACGCTCCGCAGCAGGAACTCATCGTCCTGCGCCGATTCGCGCTGCCGCTCAAGCCAAAGACCGTTCTGTGGATCTTCACCGACTTCAACGACATTCGCCAGGTTCCCGTCTTCGACGGCGAAACGCGCTATACCTCGGGCGTGCGCACGCTCGTGAGAGACTCGTTCACCGCAAACGCGCTCAAGCAGCTCGCCAGTGTCGCCTACGGATCTCTCACTTCACTCGCCCGCATCCTCTATCCGGAGGATCCGCGGCCCGCACTCAATCGTTCCGGAATTCTGCCCAACACGCGCACGGGCCCGGTGAGGATGTATTTCCTCCATCCCTCGCTGCCGCTCGACCCCGAGCAGATCCAGGCGCTCGACCAATCCGTCCGCACCATTGGCGCTGCCGATCGACTTTGCACCGCGCAGGGAGCGCGTCTGGTCGTGGTCTTCATCCCCGACCAATTCCGCGTCTTCCACTCGTTCATCCAGACTGCGCCCGGCTCCGATCTCGACCATTGGACGGTAAATGACGCGCCAGCCCGGCTCGAGCAGGGGCTGCACGAAGTTTCTCCTGAAGTCGGCTTCCTCGATCTGACGCCCGTCATGGTTTCCGCAGTCAAGAACGGCGATGTTCCCTACTTCACTGACGACAACCACTGGAATCCTGAAGGCCAGCGCCTCGCCGCCGAGGCAATCGACAGCTACCTGTCGAGCGTCCAGCAGACCCGTCCGTAGCGCGGGTTTCCGCGGACTGCGGGAAAAGGCCCCTGGTCCGGTGCCAGTCCTGGAAGAACATCCCGCAGGGGCTAAAGCCCATTCATTTTCTGGCTTTGTCGGCACGACTAAAGTCGTGCCCTGATACAAGGCATTGACTCAGGCGAGTTTTTTCCGAAGACTGTTTAGCCCCTGGATTGGTCTGTGAGAAACGCCGCTCTATGCAACCCGCGTCAGGATCGCGTCTGGTCGTGGTCTTCATCCCCGACCAATTCCGCGTCTTCCACTCGTTCATCCAGACTGCGCCCGGCTCCGATCTCGACCATTGGACGGTAAATGACGCGCCAGCCCGGCTCGAGCAGGGGCTGCACGAAGTTTCTCCTGAAGTCGGCTTCCTCGATCTGACGCCCGTCATGGTTTCCGCAGTCAAGAACGGCGATGTTCCCTACTTCACTGACGACAACCACTGGAATCCTGAAGGCCAGCGCCTCGCCGCCGAGGCCATCGACAGCTACCTGTCGAACGCCCAGCAGACCCGTCCGTAGCGCGGGTTTCCGCGGACTGCGGGAAAAGGCCCCTGGTCCGGTGCCAGTCCTGGGAGAACATCCCGCAGGGGCTAAAGCCCATTCATTTTCTGGCTTTGTCGGCACGACTAAAGTCGTGCCCTGATACAAGGCATTGACTCAGGCGAGTTTTTTCCGAAGACTGTTTAGCCCCTGGATTGGTCTGTGAGAAACGCCGCTCTATGCAACCCGCGTCAGGATCGCGTTCGCCCTTTGCCGCTCTACGCCGTCGCCTTCTCAGTGATGAACGTTGGAATCGGCTGCGCATTTTTGAGCGTCAGACGCCACGTGGTGCGCCCATCCTCGTCCGCCGAAGCGCGCTCAAACCCAAGCCCCGCGTAGTGGTCCTTCACAAGGGCGTTCTTCGGCGTCGCCAGGTACTCGCCAAACACCGACGTCAACTCGTGCTGGCGCGCTGCCAAACAAATCTCATTCAGCAGGAACTGCTCCACGCCGCGCTTCAACACTCTGCAGCTCATCAACCACGTATCGATCACCAGCTCGCTTCCGTCGATCTTTGCCAGCAGCACCGAGATCAAGCCGTTATCGCCAAATCGGTCGCGCAACGAAACGGTTCGCGTGATCCAGCTCGGGTCGGCCGCCATCTTCATCAGCTCTGCCGGAGTGTGCCGGCGCGTCGTCAGGTTGAACTGATTTGACTTTGATACCAGTTGCGCCACGCGCTCCAGGTTCACAGCGCTTACCTTATCCACTCGCGCCACCATCTCCAGCGAGGCCAGAAACTCATCGATACTTCCCGACGCGGTTTGCGCGCTGCTCCGCACCCTGTTCGCCCGGTACATCTCCGACCGTTGCAGATCCTCGGTGCCCAGCGCGATGGTCTGAAAGTAGAGCTGCTGCTCAATCGCTCTGATGTATCCGGAAGGATCCTCGGGCAGCTCAGGAACCGCGACCTCGGGAAGATACTTCCGCACAATCGCCCGCTCTGCCGGATTGTCATCGACAAATACCAGCGAATCCGTGCCGATCTCCAGTTGCTCTGCGATCTTCTTCAGGTTGATGTGCTTGTCATCCCAGTTCGCAACAAAGCAGGCGATGTCGCTCAGCCGCAGGTGCATCTCGGTGTGCTTCTCAAAGACCTCGCGCGCAATCTCTTCGTTGTTCTTGCTGCAAACCGCAAGAATCACGCCGCGCTGACGCAACCCATCCACGTATTGCTGGAACGCGAGAAACGCCTCGCCCTCGCCGTCGCCCTGGCCCAACCGGATCCCGGCCATCCCGTCGTCTCCAATCACGCCTCCCCACAATGTATTGTCAAGATCGAGCACCAGTGCCTTGCGCGATTTGCCTCGCAGCGCGCCAATCAACGATGCAACGCTATGCGCATAGCTCACCATGCATTCCGGCGCGCACGGCAGTTTGGCATGGTAGTACATCCGCTCGTCCGACCATTGCCAACGTCCCGCCAACGAGGCCAGAAAATCCACGTCGTGGATTGTCACAAACGGCGTTGCCGCCTTCTGCAGCCCCTCGTTAACTTTCGCCACGAAGCTTCCCAGGCTCGCGGGATTTCGCGGCTCCAGGTTGTTAAGAATGCGCCAGGGCGGAGCTTCAAAGTTGTTCTGGATTACCTGGCACCCCAGCCGCTCGCTGATGGTATTCCACAACTGCGACCACCGGCCCACCTCCGCGTCGACCAGCTCCCGCGCTCGCTCCGCGCTGTCTCCCAGCGCCGGTTGGTTGCCCATGCTTCTTCGGCTCGCGGCCAGGTAAACAATGTCCGGCCCAAACTCGAAGAGTCCCGAGCCGGGATCCGCAATCTCCTGGTCCAGCACACTGTAGTCGGACTCGTAGACTTCGACTTCGATCCCAAATCTGAAAAGAAAAAGCTCGATTAACGCGACCAGTTGCTCGGTTGTAAACGTCCCCAGAACTGCCAGCTTTACCGGCTTCTTGCCGTGCTTCCCCATCAGCTTTTGCAGCCTGATCAGGCTTTGTGCGCTGGTGTAATCGAGCTCCGGGTTGATGAGTTGTCGCAGCGTCCGCTCTGCTTCAGCGGGCTCGGTTTCCACCAGCCTTTTCAGCCCGCTCACGATCTGCTTGAGGATCCCACGCCGCTCCTCTGGATCGGATGAGTAATAAGTCTGGATCAGATCGACCATTCAGCTCCGCAACTCCTTCTCATCGCCTGGGGACCGATAATGCTCACAACCTGTTGCCTGCTTCGTCTGTGCTTTCCCGCGCTCTTCCCCATCACGCCCGAACCGTCCCATCAAGCCACAGAGTCCAGCGGCGTTCAAGCAGGGAATTCGCTTTCGCTTCCAGCCATTCGTCTCAAAAAAGGCGCGCGAATCCGCTTTTACTTGGATTTAAGTTCAGGCGTCCTGGTACTGGACTCTGAAGCCGGAACAGGCAGATCCCCTTTTTCCAGTTCCGCGTTCCAATAGTGGCGCGCGCTCCCAACGATAAACGAAATCCCGTTGTAGAAGTGATAAAGCAGATGGAATGGGATCGCCGCGAGCATGAATGCCAGTCCGCGCTTGCCCGCCAGGAACACGTAGAAGTTGCTGTTCATTCCACCCACCAGCGCCAGGATGATAAAGATCGCGAAGATGAGATGATGCGCGGGCAGGTAGTAGGCAGCGGCGGCCAACGAGGCCAGCATATAAAGAACGCCCACCCATCGAACCACTGCGCGAATGCTCCCCTCACCCGCCCCCGAGTATCGATGCCGAATGAACAAAAGGCCCGGACTCAAAAGAAGCGGCACCATGAGCCAGAACATCCTGTAGGTATAAGCAAGCACCGCAATCAGGGCGAGCATTCCATTCAAAATCAAAAGCACCCAGATTGGCCGCTTCTCAATGCCCACCTCGCTCCACCAGCGCCCGAGCATCAAAAACAGGATCGCCAGCGGGGGAATGAGAATGTAGAACCCATGCATGATCGCCATGGCCGCGGTCAGGATCACCACCAGAAACACCAGCGCGACACTGATCCGCTGGCTCAGCATCACGTTCAGGTCGTTCGGCATGAAGCGGTCTCGCAAAATCAATTCTGTCCATGGAACTCCACGGTCCATGATGTCGGTCTTTACCAGACCCCAGAATGTCCAGCGCTTGAGATGCGTCACCAGCAGCGAGTGATCGAGGACGATCTTGCGGCCGGCCCGAACCAGGCGGTATCCAAGCTCGATATCTTCGATCGCGGGCCGTCCGTAGTCTTCGCTGAACCCGCTCATCTCCATGAAGACTTCTTTGCGGATCGCGCCGCACCCGCTCCAGAACGTCCACGCCTGCTCTGACCCATGCTGATGTACATAGGCGTGCATCAGGTTCCGGTACTGGGAAAGGAAATCTGCGCTCTTGGGCGTCATGTCATACGACCCGATAAGCGCGGCCATCTCAAGATCGGTATTGAATCGTGCCTTGACCTTCGAGATTGATTCAGGCTTGACGCACACATCGGAGTCAATGAAGTAGAGAATCGTGCCGCTTGCATGTTTCGCGCCCAGGTTGCGCGCACACGCAGGGCCGCTTCGTGCCGCGGACGCCAGCACTTTCGCTCCGTACTGCGCGGCTATCTCGCGGGTCTTGTCCTCGGAGCCATCGTCGACGACGATCATTTCAAAATCCAGATCGTGGCTTTGACGAAACGCTTCGAGACACTGGCCCAGGTGCCGTTCTGCGTTATAAGCGGGAATAATTACTGTAATCGATTCTTGCATCGCAAGTTCCGTGACGGCTTCAGGTTAGCACGCTCCCATTCGCGCCGTCAGCAAAGTATCTGTATCGCTCGTAATCATGCTGGTTGCTCTTTCAGACGCTGATTACTTGTGGTTACTTATGGGGTATCTTGCTTCATACAATGCCTGGATATGTGCCATTCATCAATCTTTGCGCCTAACCTGTTCCCAACTCCCACGCTCCGCCGACCGGAAGACTGCCTCGATTACAGTCATGTTTGCTACCGCGTCTTCGATCGTCACAGGCACCTCGGAATCCTCGAGTATCGCTTTTGAGAAGGCATCCCCTTGCAGCGTGTACTGATCCTGCGCCGGGAACGTCTCCGTAGCGATTCCTGAACCGGCCAGGTCGCCAGTTCTGTCAATGAAGATGCGCGTCTCGCGGTCTGTTGGCGCATTCACCGGTACCTCGAGCTCAATCCGTCCCTTCGTCCCCAGAAATTGAATCCGCTGGTAGGGGATCAACTGTGTGCTGCAGGTGAAGATCGACTGGCCGCCTCGAAAATCGAGAATCGCCGAGCTGAGCCGGTCCGTTTTGAAGACCGGATCGCGATCGATGAGCCCCACAACGCGCAAAGGTTCCTCGCCAAATGCGTACCTGGACGCATGGATCATGTAGCAGCCAATGTCCATCAGTGCCCCGCCGCCGGATTCAACCTGATTCCGGATGTTCAGCGGATCGGAGTTGAAGTAACTGAAGAAACCACTGATCGAACGCAATTCCCCAATCACACCCTGGTGGAGCAGCTCCCGCAGTCGCAGCCACTGCGGAAAGCTGCGAATCATGAAGGCCTCGCCCATCTTCACGCCGGTGCGATCGCGGACAGCAAGCAATTCCTTTGCTTCAGCTGAGCTCATTCCAATTGGCTTCTCGCAAAGCACATGCTTCCCCGCCTCTGCGGCCTTGATCGTCCAGGGAACGTGCATCTGATTCGGAAGCGGGTTGTAGATTGCGTCGATCTCCGGGTCAGCCAGCAGCTCTTCGTACGATCCATACGCCGCGGAAATGCCCAGCGCATTTGCAGCCTCCGCAGCTCTGCCGAGGTCGCGCGAGGCGATTCCTGTCACATGCGCGAGCTTGCACTTCTGCATCCCGGGAATCACCTTTTTCACCCCGATTGCCGCAGTGCTCAGCACACCCCATCGCACCACCCGGCCAGCAGAATCCGCTGCCGGCTTCGATTTGTTGGTCTCCGCCATTGGTTCCGACTCCTGGCTCCCGAATCAGATTACGCCTTCTACCTTCCATGGCAACCCCGACTCCACGCGTATCAACCGTCCTGTGACCGCACCAGGCAACTGGCACACTGCCGAATGTTCTAAGATGCAGTCGAGGCAAACATGAATCGTCGAAGCTTTCTCTCTTCCGCCGGCGCCTTCGCCCTCAGCCCGTTCGCGCAGTCGCTCCTGCTTGCGCAGTCAAAATCCCCGACAGCCTCCGCCGCGAAGAAGCCTGCGTCTCCAGCTAAGAATGCTTCCCCGGCCGACTACACCCTCAGGATCGAGCCCACCTCGCTCGAGATTTCTCCCGGCATTACTGTAAAAACCGTCGCCTACAACGGCCAGGTCCCGGGCCCGCTGCTTCGCCTCAAAGAAGGCAAGGCCGTAACCATTGACGTGCTCAACAACTGCCCTCAGGAAGACATTGTCCATTGGCACGGCCTCACCACTGACCCCATCAACGACGGCGCAATGGAAGAAGGCTCGCCCATGATCCCGGCCGGCGGCCGTCTCCGTTATTCCCTCACACCGCGTCCCGCTGGAACGCGCTGGTATCACACCCACGCCGGCGCCGGAGGCAACCTATCGCTCGGCACCTACACCGGGCAGTTCGGTTTCCTTCTCGTGGACGGAAAGCCCGACCCCGGACACTACGACCAGGAACTTTTCCTCGCCATCCATCACTGGGAACCGTCGTTCGTTCCCATGGCCGAAACCATGCAGGCGCAATCGGCAAACATGCCCGCCACCTCAGGCTCCGACGTCGGCTACAAATATGCCACCATCAATCAGCATCGCCTCGGCGCGGGCGAGCCCATCCGCGTCAAACAGGGCCAGCGCGTCTTGCTGCACCTGCTGAACGCAAGCGCCACCGAAAATGTTCTGCTCTCACTTCCCGGCCACACCTTCAAAGTCCTCGCCATGGACGGGAATCCAGTTCCCAATCCAACCAGCGTTGAAATGCTCTCTCTCGCCGTCGCCGAGCGCATCGATTGCATCGTCGAGATGAACACGCCTGGCGTCTGGATTCTCGGCTCGACGAATGACAAGAGCCGCGAAATGGGGCTCGGCATCGTCGTAGAATACGCGGGGAGCACGGGTGCGCCGGTCTGGAAAGATCCCGCCCACGCCGACTGGGACTACACCGTCTTCGCTTCCGCCTCACCGGCCTCCGCGCCCGACGAAACGATCGCGCTGACCTTCTCTGACATCGGCCCTGTCGGCGGCTCCAAATTCGACACCTGGACCATCAACGATAAGTCCTGGCCCAACGTCGACCCCATCCGCGTCAAGCAGGGCAAGCGCTACCGCTTCATCATGAACAATTCAAGCGCCGATCAGCACCCCATGCATCTCCATCGTCATAGCTTCGAAGTAACCCAGATCGGAGACAAGAAACTCAGCGGCCTCATCAAGGACACCGTCAACGTGATGCCGCTTGACACGGTCGCCATCGACTTTGTTGCCGACAACCCTGGCGATTCGCTTTTCCACTGCCACATGCAACTCCACATGGACTACGGCTTCATGCAGATCGTGAAGTATGTGAGCTAGGACCTCTATCCTTTTTGCTTCGCACTGTGCGACACTGAGTCACCCGCACAGTCCGGCATCGGCGCCCGCCCGGACTGAGTTTCGAGCCTATGAACGCAGCGTCCCCCTCCCCATTTCACGTCGAAGTCTGGGCCTTGAGCGACATCGGGTGCGTGCGCGAAAACAACGAAGATGCATTCGGCTTCGACGAGTCGCTTGGAGTGTTTGTCGTCTGTGATGGCATGGGCGGCCTCGACAGCGGGGAAGTTGCCAGCTCGCGGGCCGTCGCGGCGGTTCTTTCCAGTTTTCGATCCACCGCGCAAACTGAAGCCACCGTCAGCTCCCGGCTGCTCAGGGCCATCTACGCAGCCAATCGCGATGTCATTGAAGCCGCTGCATTCCCGCCTTTGAAAGGTATGGGAACAACCGCCGTTGCCGCGGCTCTCGATGGGAACCGCATGCTCATCGCCAACGTTGGAGATAGCCGTGCCTATCTCATCGACCGCGGCGAGTGCCGCCAGATCACAATTGACCACTCTTACATCAACGAGCTCATTAGAAACGGCACGCTCACCGCGGAGACTGCACCCTCCGCCGATCTTGAAGCGATGCAATCGATCATCACGCGCGCCATCGGAATCGAAGCTGAGGTCGAGCCGGACATCTTCACCGTAGATCTCCATCCCGGCGCAGCCGTTCTGCTCGCGACCGACGGCCTCACGCGTCATGTGCAGGCGCGCGAGATCGCGGCGATCTTTGCCGCCGTTGAACCTGCTCTTGTGTGTGCCGGCTTGATTCAACTTGCCAAGGAGCGAGGCGGCCACGACAACATCACCTGCATGCTTCTTGTGTGCCTCCCGGCATGATGTCTGCGCCGGCTGGCGTGGTTGTTTAGCAAGGACGCTGGGTTGCCACAAGACGGGGTAATGTCAGGCAATCCGTTTGAGCCGCCTTCTCATTTACAACCTCGAGGTCGCAGAATTCCACGCAGAGCGAAAAACACTGGTTGATCGCCTTCACCGTCAGAATGACCTTGCATTGGCCGCGTAGTTCCGTAACCAGCCCCTCTGACCCTTCAAACACTCCGTTGCGTACGCGAACGCATGTCCCCTTCGCAATCGCCGGATGGGGGAGAAGCGTGTGCCCGGACGCCAACCCTTCGCGAATTCGATTGATCTCCTCTGCGCTCACAGTGCCCAGATCGCCCCCCCCAAGCAGGCTCAGAACGCCCGGCGTGCCGAGCACTCCGATTCTCTCGGTCGCCCTGAATCGGGTAAACACATATCCCGGGAACAGCGGACGCTTCAGTGCTACCGTACGGTCGCTCCATCTGGATTTCAGGGAGTAGAGCGGCAGATAATGCTCTACGCTCCGCGCTGCCAGGTGCTGCACCACGCGCTTCTCGTGATTTGCAACAACATGCAGAACCCGCCATGGGTGTTCCGTCATTGGGAGGCTCCTTGAAGCTCTTGCGCGAATCAGTCCCTGCTCTGTTCCCTCTGCTCGGCGGCGGTTCTGACCCGCTCTGTGCAGCGCATCGGCTTAGTAGCTGTCTCATAAATGGTCGTGGACCCCAAAATACGTCCCTCAGGGGCTAAAGCCCGCGATTTTTGCGGCCATTTCGGCACGACTAAAGTCGTGCCCTGACTCAAGGCCATTTAAGAGACCGGGCCATTTCGGCACGACTAAAGTCGTGCCCTGACTCAAGGCCATTTAAGAGACCGGGCCATTTCGGCACGACTAAAGTCGTGCCCTGACTCAAGGCCATTTAAGAGACCGGCTCCAGTGTCCATCCAATCGAAAACTCTCTCGAGTTCCGGGTTGGGTTGAACTCATTTTACAGAACGCCCATCTTCCAACCCATTCTCCCTGGAATCCAGGCATCCCCGCGGCTGTCGTAGAATGTCTTCGTTGCCCGTCAAGCCCATCCGCGAAGACATTGGAAGCGATAGCCCGCACGCCGCGTCTTCCCTGCGAAAACCAGCGGTGTTCGGTATATGCCTGTTTCTTCTCCTCGCATACTGCACTTCGGTCGCGTTTGTGCCCCAGGCGTGGGCAACTCAGTCGTTCCAGATCGGTATCTTTGCCCTTGTCGCCGCCGGGCTCCTGCTCGATATTCGTCGCAAACGTACACGACTCCTCGGTGGCCCCATGCCCTGGCTCATCTACGCGATCCCTTTCTGGGGCGTCTTCCAGATTGTTGCGCACACAACCGCCTCCACCGTCGAAACTCGCGAAGCAACCCTGCGTTGGGGCGCATTGGCAGGCATCTTCTTCCTGATGCAGATCGTCGCACGCACCAACGCCGCTCGCCGCAGATGCCTTGATGCCTTTCTTGCATTTGCCACGGCGATGGCCGTCCTCTGCCTCACCCAATTGTTCACCTCAGAGGGTCGCGTCCTGTGGATCTTTCCTTCGGGATTCCCCGACGTTTACGCCACCTTCCCGTCATACAACCACTATGCGCAGCTCATTGAATTGGCGTTGCCCATCGCCTTGTGGAGAGCAGTTCGCGAGGGCTGGCGAGCCTGGTGGTGCGTTCTCGCTGGTGGTGTGATGTATGGTTCGGTGATTGGCTCGGCTTCCCGCGCAGGAGCCGCACTATGCACCTTGGAGGTGCTCGCCGTGCTCGTTCTGGGGCTGGCTAACCTCCGCAAGACCCATTCAGCTCCGACTCCTGGATTTGCGCTGGCGATTCTTCTTCTCGTACCCGCCCTCGCCGGCGCTTTTACCCTGGTTGTCGGATGGGAACGCGTGTGGCAACGCTTCCAGGTCGACAACATGTACGGTGCGCGCTCCGAGTTCATCATCGCCGCAATCGATATGGCCAGGCATAGACCGTTTACTGGCTACGGTCTTGGAACCTTTCCTGAGGTTTACCAGCGCTATGCGGTTCGCGACCTCCCGTACTACGCCAATCATGCCCACAACGACTGGGCTGAATTCGCTGCCGATGGCGGCATTCCCTTTCTGCTCCTGGTGCTCATACCCTTCGCCGCCGCCATCCCAGGCGCAATCCGCAACCCCTGGGGATTGGGATTGATCGCGATCATGATCCACGCCTGCCTTGATTTTCCCTTTCCGCGCGCCGCAGTTTCCTGCTGGATGTTTGCGATGCTCGGTTTGGTCTATATGGCCGAGTGGGCGCATCGGAACAGCCGGCCACTGGTGATGCCGCCGGTCCGGGCCAAGGGCACGACGCTGCAGTCCACCTGATCGCGCCCTTGAGCGGCGCGCATCATTTGAGCCGGCTATGCGGTCCTACTTTATTGACCGATTGGCGATCTGAGGAGCTTGCACGAAGAGGGTTCCATTCAAAGGACTGGTTCCAGGGGAGTGCCAGTATGCCAGCCGCAGCCGCAGAAGTGCGGAGTCTTTCGGAATCGAAAAGAACATGGACAACTCCTGCAAGTGATCGCTGGACATCTCTGAAGACTCGGCCAGCGGTGTATCTCTGCGCGAATCGATGATCTGCCATCGGATCCCGCTCTTGCCCTGAATCCCTGCCGTTCGATATTTGTAGGTCAGTACGTAGTCTCCGGGCGGAAGGAAAACCGTTTGCTCGGCAATCCTGCACTCGTCCGGTTCGCTGCCGTTGAATTCCGTCGTTAAGCCGGTTTCGTCCGGCTTGGAGCGCAGTCCCGTATAGGCGGGGAACGCCCAGGTGCCTGACATGAACTCCGCAACCGCATCCTTCGGATCGAACGGGGGCGCCGGCTTAGTCCCGACAACCATCTGAATAACCCAAAGGAGTGTCAACACACTGGCCGCAATCACCAGGACGAGAGTGCCAATGAATTGCAGCCTCTTCTTGAGACTGCCCTTCCGTCTCGAGCGGCGGCGGCGGCTCGGCTTGACCGATACGGGGTCGGCGACGCCAGCCCGCGGGGAGTAAAACCGGTTCCTGCACTTGCGGCACCGAAATGCATCTTGCCCGCGAAACTGCTGAACAATGTCCGCCCAGCTAGACCGCTGTGACCTTCGAATTTCGGGACTGCCGCAATTTGGACAAATCATCGTTCAGTGCTAGCTTGAATCCTTGTTGATAGTACCAGCAGTGTACCGGAAATCCGGGAGGTTCCCAGAGTTCGTTGATAAGCAAGCCTCAGTCGCTGCAGCGGCACGCCGTTCGGGATCGAAAATCTCCAGTTCATCTGCGATGGCGCGTCACTCGACAGCGCTTCCGACTCCGTCACCACCGCCCCAGTCTTTGCATCAAGAATCTGCCAGCGAATTCCGGTCTCGGGCGCGATCCCCGTGGAGCGGTAGGAATACTCCAGGCTGTAGCTTCCCGGCGCAAGCGTCAAATATTGTTCCGCAATCATACAGTTTTCGGGCTCTTCGCCGGTCAGCTCCGTCTGCAATCCCGACGAACCTGGCCACGAATGGAGCCCTGGATACTCGGGCAGTGTCCAATCGAACGCCACTGGCAGCGGTTCTCGATTGAATTCCCCGTTGTTCGGAAGCGTTGCGTCGCCCGTAACCCAATGCTGCTCGACCATCGATTTCCATACCCTGCTTGCTCCATCCCCATTGTTCCTGGCGACCAGTCGATTTACTACATCGAGTAACAAGGCTCGATCCGCCTCAGGATTGCCCACTCTCTCCAGCCGCGGCGCCACCGCTGCCAGCGCGTCCATTTGCTCCTTGTAAATCAGGAAGCTTACGTACTCCCGCACCAGGTCTCGATCGTCGTTTAGAATCGCTTTCGCAATCGCGCCCGCATCCGGCGAAACACGCCAGCACAACTCAAACAGCGGACCCATATCCTCAGACGGCATCTCCGCCGCCCTCTTCGCCCAGACCCAGAAGGCAGGCAGATTGTCCCGGCGAAAATAGAAGTTTGCCAAACTCCATCGCGGCACGTAGGTCCGATCCACTGAAAAGGCTGCCAGAAGCTGCTTCTCTGCTTCGGGGTAATTCCCCTCGCTTTCGTCCTGCAGTGCCAGCTCGATCGCCGCCTGAGCGTTGTAACGGTCCAGTTTGAGCGCCGTCTCGAGCAGACCGTGCGCGCGCTCCCGATCCAGTTGCGCCAGCCGCATGTAATATTGCCACCCATCCGGGACAAGCTCGATCGCCGTCCTGAGAGACTGAACCGTATCCTCCCGAAACAATGAGTCCGCGCGCTCGGCTTTCCAGCTGAACCAGATTCCCAGGCAGCAGAACAAAAACCAACGTAACGCGTGCCGCGGCCGCCAGAAACATGCGCATAAAGAAGCTCATGACTTGGCGAAAGAATAGCACCGGCACAGCGCCGCACGATGAGATTCCCTGCTTTTCCAGGCGACTTGCCCTACACTTGGACAGGACATTCCTGTGCTCTCGACCTGCCTGTCTGGGCGTCAGCACCCTCGATCTGTGGCTCTGCAGAGACTCTCCTGGCCCCGTCCACGCCTTCTTTCGGAACCTCTTCGTGCCTGCCGGAAGCAGCTGAAGATCCTCTCTGTAAGTCATTCGTCTAACATCAATGCAACCCTCCCAGTAATGACTCAATCGCAAACAAGTAATTGCTTTTGAGTCATTTTCCCCAGGTCAAGAGCCTTGCCCCCCCAAAAACTCCGGTGTATAGTACTCGCAAGGACTCTGGTGTTCTCCAGACCCCTGGGAATCCATTCATGGAGGGTCAAAATGGTTAGAAATCTCGCGGTGGCTGCGATGCTCGCCGCCACTCTCGCCAACGCTTCTGCCGGAACTGTGGCGATCGGCACGGCAAGCGCGCGTGGAGATATGCGCGTAGACCAATACAAGGTCAACGGCAACGCGACCCTCTTTGACGGTTCGGTGGTGGAGACCGATCAAGCGACAGCGGATTTGCGACTAGACAAAGGTGTGGACATCACCATGTCGACTGGATCGCGTGCCACCCTCTACCACGATCACATCGTCCTCCAGAAAGGCGCGAGCGAGTTCACCAATTCGAGCCAGTTCCAGGTGGACGCCAACAACCTGCAGAGTCACAGCCAACGCGTCTGACGCGCGCGGCGTCGTCGCGGTCAAGTCTGGAAACACGGTTGAGGTCGCTGCTCTGACCGGCAGCTTCGGAGTCACCAACGACAAGGGCGCTCTACTCGCTCGAGTTGTTCCCGGCCACCCGCTCTCCTTCTCGCTCGAGGCCGGGGCTGGAGCTCCAGCGACGGGTTCGCAGCCTTTCGAGGGCACGGGTATCCTCAGCAAAGAGAGTGACGGTAACTTCATTCTGACCGTCGGCGAAGTGAAGTTTCAGATCACCGGCAGCGGTCTCGACAAAGGTGTCGGCAAGAAAGTCGACATCAAGGGAACAACAGTCCCTGATCAGGCCCCGGCAGACGGCGCAGTCATGGTCGTTAACGTTTCCAGCGTCCACGGCGCACCAATGGACGCAAACGTCTGCGCAATCATCGCCTGGTTCGTCATTGCCGGCGCGGTCGGTGGCGGCATTGCCATCTGGGAAGCCAACCACCCCTTGTCACCGATTAGCCGTCAATAAAAATGATCCAACCCAATCCCCTCCTGCAAGGACTTTCACCGGGCCCATGCGGAGGGGATTCCTCTTTCTATAACTCTTTTCCTGGCACGCTGATTGAGCAGGGATCGGGACCGGCCAGATTCCTGCCAAAGGAACCAAAGGTAATCCCGTTCTAAACCATCGTTAGATTGACGCGTGTCTTGCATCTGTACTACATTATGCTTGCGAGCTGAACCTCTCGACTTCCCCATCTCTCTCTTTCCAGTTGGTTTGAAAGCCGGGGATTTCGATTCATCTCTTTAGTCTGGTCAATGAAGCGAATCGGCTCATTTGAGTCGGAGCGCACTCGAGTTTTGGACCTCAGCGCCTGGAAGACGCAGTCTTGGACCTCAGTATGGGACCGAGGGGGGCGGAGCCTATCCGAAACGTAAGTCGATCGACCCCCAAGTTACGCACCGAAGTTCAAAAGAACCAGGGCCCCGGTGTCAAGCTCTTCCAGGTATTCATAAGCCGGGCCCTTCGATTCAAGGAATCCGTTCATTTTGAAATCAATCCAGAATTAACCCATTTCATCCTATGGCCGTTCTTAAACCACGCTCTCGCATGATCAGTGTCCGGCTCTCCGAAGAAGAGTACGCCGCGCTTCGCCGGCTCTGCCAGGCCACCGGCGCTCGCAGCGTCTCTGACCTGACGCGCGATGCCATGCGGGGCCTGCTTGAGAACGGAACGCGCGAAGACATACTTGGGACACGCATGGAGGAGTTCCGGGCACAAATGAAAAGCCTCGACCGCAAGATTGAATCACTTGCCGCTGAAATCACTTCCTTCAAGGAAACAGCGTTCGTTAAGGATAACAGCGGCGCCGGCGGCCTCCATCGATTGGGCTCTAGAGTGCGCCGTCCAATTCAATCGAGGACCGCTTGTCCAGGGTTCTCCACACAGCTCAATCGCGGTGGGGAGTTGTCGATGAAGTACCTTTTCCCGGTCGTTCTGGCGCTGGCTGCAGCCAGCGCTCTTGCGAGCGAACCGATCCAGCAGCAAGGAACGGTCAACCACTCAGAAGCCTCTCCCTCTGACGCCGGAAATCTGCCCGTCGAGAGGCTGGGCCCCGACGATCTGCTCGGCATCTCCGTCTACGATTCACCCGAGCTTAGCCGGACGGTTCGTGTCGACGCCGACGGCAACATCCGTCTTCCCATGATGCGGCAGCGCATCCAGGCTGCCGGACTCTTTCCCTACGAACTCGAAAAGTCGATCACAACTCGCCCTGATATCCGAAAACATCCTGGTCAATCCGGTCGTCACCGTCTCCGTCGTCGAATACCGCAGCCGCCCCATCACCGTCGCTGGAGCCGTTAAAAGCCCTCTCACCTTTCAGGCAACTGGAAACGTCACCCTGCTCGACGCCATCTCCCGAGCCGGCGGCGTTTCCGACAACGCAGGGTCCTCCATACTCGTCTCGCGTCCAGCGCAGAACCTCTCCGGTAATTCGGCGCCGCTCACCCAGCGCATCCTGGTCCGCAGCCTCCTCGACGGCGATGACCCGTCCCTGAACATCAAGCTGGAAGGCGGAGAACAGATCCGCGTCCCTGAAGCGGGCCGAGTATTCGTTGCAGGAAACGTCAAAAAGCCCGGAGTCTACCCCATCACCGACGGCCCCGAAAGCAGCGTGCTCAAAGCCATCGCACTTTCGCAGGGCCTCGACAGCTTTTCAGCCCATACGGCCTACATCTACCGGTCTGAGGCCGGAATGCACGGCAAGAACGAGATCCCGATCGATTTGAAAGGAATCCTCAATCGCAAGGTACCCGACCCACCGCTCTACGCCGATGACATGCTCTATATTCCCAACTCCGCGGGCCGGCGCAACACGGCGAAGATCGTTGAGCTGACTCTTGGCTGTCGGACTTGGCACTTGCCAGCATCCTGCTCCTCGCGACGCATTAGCCTATTTGTGCCCCAACCCGATTGAAGGAAGAACATGGCTGAACAATCCCGGATGCAGGAGATCATTCCCTCCATTCCTCCCAATCAATACCAGGCGCTCGCTTACTACACACCTCCGCCTCCTCAGGACGTCGACCCCGATTCGCCCAAGGTGCCGTTGACGCACTATCTGTGGATACTGCGCCGGCATCGCTGGAAGATCCTCGCCTTCGTTGCAACGTGCGTACTTGCCACCGCGATTGTCTCGCTGCGGATGAAGCCCATCTACGAATCGACCGCTACGGTCGACATCGACTTCGAGGCTCCCGCCGAAGTCGTCGGCGACAATAATAGCCACTCAACTAGCGATCTCGAAGATCCCGAAACCTTCATCGCCACACAAATCAAGCTCATTCAGTCAGACGCAGTCCTTCGCCCGGTCGCCGAACAGTTTCATCTCCTCGGCCAGGAGGACCCAAACAACAAGGTGAGCGCTGAAAAACTTCAGCAGAGCGCCTCCGCGCCTGTTTCCCTTGGCAATCTCCGCGTCAACCGTCCATCCGGCACCTATCTGCTGCAGATCAGCTATCGCTCTGCAAATCCCCAGGTTGCCGCCGATGTCGCCAACGCCGTCGCCAACTCCTATGTCGCTCCACATGGAAGACATTCGCATTCGCTCCTCAGCCTCACTCTCGCAGTTCATGGAGAAGCAGCTCGAAGAGTTGAAGGCGAAGATGGAGCAGTCCAATCTCGCACTCGCCAAATTTGAGAAAGATCATGAATGTCGTCAACCCGGAACAGAAAACTAACATTCTTTCCGCGCGTCTCATGCAGCTGAATACGGACTACACCGCCGCTCAGGGTGACCGTGTTTCCAAGGAGGCGGCCTACAACGCCATGAAGAGCGGCTCTCTTGAAGCCGCGCAGATTTCCACTCAGGGTGATTCCCTAGCCAAGCTCAGCGACCAGCTCAATCAGGCGCGCCAGCGCTTTGCCCTGGTAAAGGCCACTTACGGCTCAAATCACCCGGAATACAAGAAGGCCGCCTCCGAGCTCGCCGAGATCGAAAAGCAATTCGCCGATGCGCGCACCAATATCGCCGAGCGAATTGCCGTTCAGTACCGCGAGGCGCTCAATCGGGAACAAATGCTGCAAAAGGCTGTCGCCGAAACGAAGGGCGAGTGGGACTCGATCAACTCAAACTCCTTCCAATACCAGCAGCTCAAGCGCGAAGCCGATGCCGACAAGACCTTGTACGACGAGCTGATTCGCAAGATCCGGGAAGCCAACATCAACGCCGGGTTTCAAAACAACAACATCCGCATCGCAGATGTTGCGCGACCAGCCGCTGGCCCAGTGGTCCCAAACCTGAGACTCAATCTCTTGTTTGCCCTTATCATCTCTCCACTGCTCGCCATCGCGGTTGCCATCATCCACGACTCGCTCGATACAACCCTCCGCGACCCGGAAGAAGCTGGAAGATTCCTCGGCGTCGACATCATCGGCGCAATGCCCGTCGATCGCTCGTCGGCGCTGCTCCCCGGTAATGTCGCGGCCTCTGGATTCCGATCGTTCCAAAACGCAGCTCCAGTCTCAGCCAGAAGGGGTCTTACAGCGCGACTTCGGACTTTGACGAAGCCATGCGGACGGTGCGCAACACCATCCTCCTCTCCGACTTCGATGGTCGGCTCCGCTCGATCATGCTCACCAGCGCCACGCCTTCTGAAGGGAAAGTCCACCGTGGCCGCCCATCTTGCCATCGCCAACGCCGACCGGGGAAAGAAGACGCTGCTCGTCGACGGGGACCTCCGCCGGCCTAGCCTCCATACGAAATTCGGTCTCAGTCCAGGCGCCGGCCTTTCCAGCGTCTTGAACGGCGAAGTACGCTGGCAGGATGTCGTTCTGCCGATCGAAGGCAAGCCCGACCTCTTCTTTCTGCCTTCCGGCCCCGGCTCTCATCGCGCGGCCGACCTCGTCGGCCCACGCCTCTCTTCGCTGCTCGACGAGATTTGGCAAGGAATATGACTTGGTCATCCTCGACTCGCCTCCCTTGCTGGGCTTCGCCGAGTGCCTGCAGATGGCAACCGCCGCCGATGGCGTATTGATCGTCAGCCTCGCCGGCCAGACAAAACGCAAGACCGTGGCCGCGGTCGTCTCCGCGCTCCACCGCTTGCGCGCCAATATTCTTGGAGTGGTACTCAACCAGGTCAGTCAGCACACCTCCGCCGACGGCTATTCCTACTACGGCTACTATAAGTACGGCTACGGCCCAACCAAAGAACCATAGCCCCGCGCCACAACAACTCTCATCGAATCGAACAACTCAGAATATTCAGACCCATCTATTTATTTCACGATCTCGTCAGGATCCAGCGGGCGATTCGAGCCTTGGGCTTCCGATCCTCATTACGAGATCCCTGCCTTCCTTAATGGACTTGCTTCTCACTGCTACCCACCCATGCAGTCTGTCCTCAAAACTTCTGAACCCACTCGTGATGCGGAAGAAATGGCCGCCCTGGATTCTCGGCCAACCACGCCTGTTCGTTTGTCCCATCGGCCGTCGACCCAGGAGCCGCGTAATCCATTCCGCGTGCGGAGATACTTCGCGATCTCGCAAATCTCGACTTCCTTCGCACTGTTGCAGTGAGCCTGGTATTCGTCGAGCACCTCGCCGGGACCGCGGATTTTCACGGGCTCGGTGAGCATCGGCCGTCTTGGGGTGCTCATCTTCTTTGTCCACACCTCCCTTGTATTGATGTTTTCCATGGAGAGACTCAAGCTGTCTGGTTTCCGACTCTACTTCGTTTTCCTCGTCCGCCGCATCTTTCGCATCTACCCACTCAGCATCCTCGCCGTCATTGCAGTTACCACGTTCAGAATCCCAGCAGTCTCGGGGGCCGGCGGATTCCAGTGGATCGGTTGGCCTTCCTTTTTCTCAAACGCCTTCCTCACCCAGAACCTGACGCATAGCAAATCCGTCGATTTCCTGTGGTCTCTTCCGTTTGAGATGCAGATGTATCTTGTCCTGCCATTCCTGTTTCTCCTTCTCAGCCGCTTTCCTTCGCTCAAGTTCGCATCCCTGATTTGGTTGCTCGGCATCGCCATCGCCTGGTCCGAATGGGCTGTCCAGCCTGAAACCGCAGACATGAACTACCTGCTCGCTCGCTATATTCCCTGCTTCCTTGCCGGTGTCGTTGCCTGGCGCATCATGAGCTCACAGCCCCGACGCTTCCCCGGATTCCTCTGGATCCTGTTCCTGCTCCTGCTCGTCGCCGCTTATCGAGCCGTCGACATAGGTCGGGTCTACGGACCAGCGGCATTCGGCGCTGTCCATGGCGCCTTTCGAACCGACCACGAAATCTGGTGGCCGCACTTTCTCGATCTCGCCCGCGATTGGGTCTTCTGCGCTGCCACGGGAGTTGCCCTTCCCTTCTTTCGCGAGATCCGTATTGGCTGGCTCAACGGATTGAGCCGCAAAGTCGCGCTCTACTCCTACGGCATCTACGTTGCCCACGTGCCTGCGCTTTGGCTTTGCTTTGATTTGCTCCGTCCCAGTTCATTGCTGGTTGGTGCGGTGCTCTCCATTGCGCTCACGGCCGCACTCGCAATCCTGCTATACCATCTCGTTGAACATCCGGCAATCGAGCTCGGAAAACGCCTTTCCATTCTTCCCGCTCCCCATCCCGCTCTCAGTTGAATCCGTTCCTTCTCAAGCCATGGATAGCGCCACCCAGCCCATCGTTGTGCCTTCGGTCAGCATTCTAGGCTCCCGCGTTCACCTGCTCTCGACACGCCGCACCGTGGACCACATTGAGAGTTGGATCCGTCGGCGGGACGTGGATTGCAGACAGATCGTTGCCTCTGGTTTTCACGGACTGCTCGAGGCCTCCAGGGACGAGAAAGTGCATGCGGCACTCAACAGCGCGGAGCTCTGGGTCCCCGACGGGATTGCTCCTGTCTGGATTGCTCGCTGGAGAGGCCATCGCGAAGCTGTCCGCTCTCCCGGCCCCGAGATCTTCGCTGAGTTTCTCAACCGCGCCAATCTGCACGGATATTCCAGCTATTTCTACGGTGATACTGCCCAGACCCTCGCCGCGCTTACCGAGGCTGTCGCAGCCAAATACCCGGGCCATCGGGTGGCCGGCTCTTTCTCACCCCCTTTTCGCCCGCTGACCCCTGAAGAGGATCAGGCCATCATCGACCGCATCAACGATGCCCGGCCCGATGTCCTGTGGGTTGCACTCGGGCTACCCAAACAGGACATCTGGATTCATGACCGGTTGAGCCGCCTCAAAGTTCCGGTCGCTGTCGGCGTCGGAGCTGCATTTGCGTTTGTTGCGGGCACTGTTCCGCGTTGTCCGGAGTGGATAGGACGCGCCGGATTCGAATGGGTCTTTCGCCTGCTGGCTGAACCAAAGAAGCTGTGGCGCCGCGACTTCTTCGATGGCCCCCTGTTTCTTTACCAGGCCGGACTCGAACTCTTCCGAAATGAGCCCTCAACTGACAGAAGACCCATTGCTCCAGAATGAGTCTGGCGCGGCGCCCCTCCCCCTCGGCGAGTCACTCCCAGCCCAACGAGTGCGCGCCGGATTGGTTACCCGCCTGTCCCACGGCGCGGGCGCAGGCGCCGTCTCCTATGGACTGTCGATCGTCGGCAATCTCCTCCTGCTTCCCCTGTACCTTCGCTTCTGGTCGGTCGCGGTCTATGGGGAGTGGATGGCCCTCTACTCCGCAGTAAACTACCTGGCGAATTTGGATTTTGGACTCACCTTCGCCGCCATCAACTCTGCAACCATCGCCTACGCCCGCGGAGACATTCGCACATTTAAACGTGTGCAGGGAACAACCTGGGCCGTATCCCTTCTTATCGCCGCCATCGGCATACTCGCAGTCATGGCCTTGTCGGTCGCCTACTTTCACGTGAATCAATGGCTGGGTCTGCGGATCATGGATCAGAGCGATGCGCGGATCGTGTTCTGCTGCCTGGCCATTTATTTTCTTATCACCATTCCCGGGCGGCAGTTGATCTCTGTTTATATTGCAATTGGCGAGTTTCCCCGCTATCAATGGCTCTACAACGCTCTTGTTCTTTTCCAGCTGGCTGTCACGGCGGTCGCTCTCGCTCTTGGCGCACCCCCAAGGGTTCTCGCGGTCGTCACGGTCTCCTCCGGGGTGCTGTCTATCGTCATTTCAATGGGTCTTCTTTACCGGCGCGACCCTCGTTTGATCCCGCGGATTCGCAACGCAGATTGGGGAACGGCCAAATCGCTCGCAGCCCCTACCGGCCAGGTTGGAATGGCGTTCATCGCCACCGCTCTCACCCTGCAGGGGCCGGTGATCGTTCTCAGCCGGGCGCTGGGCGGACCTGCCGTTGCGCTCTTCACAACAACGCGAACGATTGCAAATGTCATTCACGGCACAGTGCTCCTGCTTCGTGCACCGCTCCGGCCTGAACTGGCAGCGGCTTCAGCCGACCCAAGCAAGAATTCTTTGCGCCGCCTCTTTCGCATCGCAGTCAGCGTGGAAACTGTTACGTCCATCTCGTTTGCAGCTGTCCTTTGGTCGATTGGCGGATGGTTGATCACCGTGTGGTCGCACCATCGCATCGCTCCCGATCAAAGGTTGCTTCACCTCATGCTTGCCATGGTCGCACTTGAGGCATTTCTTCAGGTCCTTGCCAGTGCAGGTTGGGCTACCAACAAGATTCAGGGAGTCTCAATTGGCCAGATGATCACAGCGATCGCCTCTATTGCCGTTGCCGTGGCATTGGTCGGACGAATAGGCCCCTCAGCCGTCCCCATGGCGGGCATCGCTCTGATGGCGGTTGTCATGGCCCCCCTTGCCGTTTTCAACGCGCATAAAGAAACCGGCCTGCCAATTGGATTTGTGGTAATGCGATTATTGTTGCCCTTCGGTCTGATAATTGGATGCGCCGGTTTCCTTCCGTTCGCGGCTTCGCCGATCGTTTCGCCCTTAATTCTTTTCTTTGGCGCGGTCCTGGTTGCCGCATTCATTTTTCTCACCGCAGCGGATCGTCAGATGATTCGAAACAGGATCCTGTCCCGGTTTCTGTCGCCGGTTCCATTCAACGCCGGTACACAGGAATCCTCAAGATGATCGCCGACCTCGGACATGAAATCGCTCCTCCGTCGACTTCGAAGAACTCTCAAGCGGATGTCGCTCTTCCTTTTGTGAAACGTCTTCGGCCCAAAGTTGTCATCGGTCATCCCATGCTCGGCCTCGGAGGCTCTGAGGCAGTTGTCATGTGGCTCATTGAAGCACTTAAGAAAGACTGCGATGTGACCGTGGTTACGACCGGCGGATGGGATCGATCAAAGCTCAACGAGTTCTACGGAACCCATGCGGAAGAGAACGAGGTCAGCGTGAGGATTGCTTCTTTGCCTTGGCCGCTGCGCAATCGCTCAGTTGCAGCCTTGCGCGGCGCCGCTTATCAACGGTTCGCCCGCCGGATTGCCGCTGAATACGACGTGAGGATAAGCGCCTATAACCTCACGGACTGGGGGCTCCCTGCGATTCACTTTCTCGCTGACTTCAGTTGGAACAAGACGATTCGAGATCGTATTGATCCCCCTTCGCCCGGATTCGTCTACAGAGATTCCAGGTTGCGCAAAGCCTATCTGAGCCTCGCCTCCGCTATCGAGTCGCCATCTGGACGCGACCCTCTCCGTGACGACAAACTCATAGCAAACTCCAATTGGACGGCACGTACCGTGCATCAAGATTGCGCCGTTCAATGCGCAACCACAATCTATCCGCCGGTCTGGAGCGAGTTTCCCGACGTCCCCTGGGAGAAGAAGGAAGACTCGTTTGTAATGATCGGCCGAATCGCCCCCGAGAAGCAGGTGGAGAAGGCCATTTCAATTCTCAGTTCCGTAAGAGATCGGGGCCATTCAATCAGACTCCACCTTTGCGGAAAGATCGAAGACGATGCTTACGGACGCAGGATTTCCAGTCTCTGCCAAATGCATTCGGATTGGATCATTCCAGCGGGCCGAGTGACCGGAGAGCGGAAGACCTCGCTCCTCGCAGGATGCCGCTACGGAATCCAGGCTCGCTCAGCCGAACCATTCGGAATCTCTGTCGCTGAGATGGTGAAAGCGGGAGCAATTGTCTTCGCTCCGCACGAAGGCGGGCAGGCGGAGATCCTCCAGAATCCCGATCTCCTCTTCACCGGCGAATCGGACGCGGTTGTAAAGATCTGCCGCATCCTTCAGACCCCGTCGATGCAATCGATGATTCATTCAACTTTGCGTGACAGGGCGCGGTCGTTCAACACCGAGCGCTTCATTTCGAGCATTCATGCGCTCACGCAAAACGAGCTGCATGAACCTGTCATTGGGGCACAGCAATCATGACCCACTGCCTCACCCTTGTGGTTGCAACCAAAGACCGGCCTGACGACCTGCGCCATATGCTGAACAGCCTGCAGAATCAGACGATGCCCCCGGAGGAGATCGTATTGGTTGATGCGAGTTCCTGCCCTGTCGAAGCAATACTCGGCGAGTATCCGGCCCTTTCTTTGCGCTACCTGCGTCACCTTCCGCCATCCGCTGCAGCCCAGAGAAATGCTGGAATTCAGGCCTCATCACCCAGTGCCACATTAATTGGCTTTGCGGATGACGACATCATCTTCGAACCCGAAGCGTTTGAGCTCATGATGGGCTTCTGGGAAAGCGCGCCCTCTGACACTTTGGGCGCGGCATTTAACCTGCGGAACTTCCCTCAACAGAGCCCATCCCTCCTCAAGCACAGCAGGATTTCAGAAGCGCTGGGGCTGTATTCCCCACGGCCCGGAACTGTATCTCAGAGTGGGTGGCAAACCGTGGTCCAGGGTTTTCAGGAAACGCAGTATGTTGATTGGCTTCCGACCACCGCTGTCACCTTCAGAAAAGATGTCTTTCAAATGAGCCATTTTGATGCCTTCTTCGACAGTTACAGCTATCTCGAAGACCTCGACCTCAGTTACACCATAAGTCGAAGGGGACGGCTCGCGGTTGTCGCAGAAGCAGGATTTCGTCATTTTCCATCGCCGAGCGGCCGAGTGACTTCGTTTCAGTTTGGCCGCTATGAAGTTCGCAACCGACTTCACTTCGTTCGAAAGCACAACTTGTCGCTCCTGCGTTGCTACCTGGGACTCGCAATTCGGTTCGCTATGTCGGTCTGCAATGGAATTGTCCGCATGAACAGAAGCGAGCTCAAGCGTGCTCTCGGGAATCTGCTCGAATTGGTAACGGGAATGGGTCGTTCGCATTCGAACAATGAATTGCAGAATTCCTACCAGGCCAGGATCTCCCTCGAAACTCCGGCGGATCGGGCGTCTGATTGCCCCTCGGCTAAGGAATCATGAACCACGCTCGAGGCTCCCGGAAGAGCGTTGGCGTCTTCATGCCCTTCCTGTCTGAGAACAGGGGAGGGCCGGACGTCACGGCGATGTGGCTGGTTCAGGCGTTGTGCGCTCACTACGATGTCACCCTGGTCACCACCTCGCAATTCGACCTCGACTTCTTCAACAGATTCGCGGGAACCCAACTTAGTAAGGCTCAATTCCATATTCGGCGGGTTCGGCTGCTACCAACCCCTTCGGCGCTTCCGATGTCGGCCATTCAGGGTCCGCTCTTTCAGAGATCTTCTCGATCCTGTGCCGGAGAATTTGATATTTGCATCAGTGCAATGAATCTTCTTGATTTCGGCGTTCCGGCATTACAGTTCCTGGCCGATATCGATTGGCTCAGCGACGCTCACCAGAGCTCGGAGTCAGCTACTGCACCAATTCAACCTGGCAAAGTCTCAGCCCTGCGCGGGCTCTACCACGCGCTGTCGGCCCGGGTTCAGAACCTATCTGGAAGAGACCTGCTCCACGAGGATGTCCTGGTCTCCAACTCTGAATGGGTCGCATCCTCGTTGCGCGCAATTGGCATTGAGTCGCCAGTTATCTATCCAGCCGTCCCCTGGCCCTCGCCGGAGATAGATTGGGACAAAAGACGGAAGGACTTTGTCTGGTTCGGAAGGATCGCTCCGCAAAAGAAAGTCGAGCAGGCAATTCATATCGTCGCCGGGCTCCGGAATGCTGGCGTCGATTGTGCCCTTCATATCGTGGGAACGGCGGTCGACAAGGAGTACTTGAGTCTCATCCAGGCTCTGGCAAAGCGTATGGGCGCCTGGGTAGTCCTTGAAGGACCTCTATATGGTGAAGAGAAGGCGCAATTCCTTGCTCAATTCCGATATGCGCTGCACACCAGGGCCGACGAACCCTTCGGCATCACACTCGTTGAACTCATGAAGGCAGGGTGCGTTCCATTCGCTCCGAACTCATGCGGAAGCGCGGAAATACTAAACCATCCGGCACTTTTGTTTTCCAGCGAGGACGAAGCTGTTGCCAATATCCGCAAATTGATTTCCGATCCCGGTCTCTCTCAGCCCGTTCGCACTTTCTTGATGCACAGGGCAGAGCTCTTCTCTACCGAGAGTTTTTGCGAATCGGCCGTCACACTCGTTTCAAAAATCCTCGAGGGACCCTCATCCTACTCTGACATTCGTCGTTTACGAACTACAGTCAACTCCGGACAAATTGGCAATCATGGGAACTAATCTCCGTCGAGGATTCTCCTCCTTCTCATCTCACAGGAAAGCCTGGAGCATTCAGGCGCCCTTCGCCGCGCTTATTCTCTGGCTCTTCCTATGGGCCAATCTCGATACCGGCTTCTGGGATATCGTCATGCCGGATTCGCCTCAACTATGGTTATCGGCGGTCCGGGCCTGCTTGCCATTTATCGTACTTCCGGTTTCAGCATTCATCCTGATCGGCAAAAGCACACTCGCATTGCCCAGGTCCGCCCCCTCAAGGCTGCTGTTCGTTTACGGTGTCGTCGCCACACTCTCCGGTATCTATTCGCCCGAGCCGATGTGGGCAGCCTATTGGTCAATCGCTTACCTCGCAACCATACTTACCGCTTGGACATTTATTGACGGCCGCTTTCCAGTGGAGTCAGCACGCACGATGCTGTTGGTTACCTGGCTGTTCACGTTCCTTGTTACCGCTTACCTCGGGCACTCCTCCAGCACATTGATCTTTGGCCATTCCGCATCAGCCTACAACCATCCTGAAGCCGGATTAGACAAGGTGTCCCGGGCCTCTGGCGTGGCTCGATGGGCCGCGGTTCCAGGGCTTGTGTGCGTCATCCGGGCATTCTACTGTCGTCGGATCGTTCTAATCGCATGCTATCTGGCAGCGGCCTGCTTTTGCTTTTTCATTGTCTATCGAATGCAGTCAAGAGGAGCTGTTTTTGGGGCGTTCGCCGCGCTGGTCTTTATTCTGCTTCTCTCCAGCCGGATGCGGAAGTACGCTCTCCCGTTTGTGATACTTTCAACGGTCTTTCTGTTCCTCCTGGAATCGCCCGGCGTCATCTCGGAGCACGTCGCTGAATATCTCAAGCGCGGTCAGACAGAAGAATCATTTGAAAGTATGACTGGCAGAACCCATGCTTACGAACATGGGATCGCAGCATTTGGAGATGCTCCAATCTTCGGCCGCGGACAATGGACGGATCGGCTTGTCATTTACGAACATGTTCACAATTCCTTCTTGCAAGCGCTTCTCAATTCTGGAATTGTCGGGGGAATCCCTTATTTTGCATCCTGGATAGCAGGATGGGTCATGTTTTTCAAGCTTCGCAATCGGTGGAGATGGCTAGGCAGTCAAGACCGGTTGTGCTTGCTCGAATCGGGTGCAGTCATGATGTTTTTCACGGTCCGCGCAACACCGGAAACCACGACAGCAAGTTTTTCCGTCGATCTAATGGTGATGGTTGCGATCTATGTGTACCTTGAAATCACGACATTAGATGTGGCGCGAAGGCAGGTATCTTCTTCACAACGGCCGGTATTCATCGTCCCGAGCTGGGGAACGGAAGGCCAGCCTGGCCAGATTCCTCGGACGATTTCAAGGAGGTGACGCGTATGCGAGTGCTTGCAATCGCCTATGCGTGCAATCCGACGAGGGGCTCAGAGGACGCCGTCGGTTGGGGTTGGATCAATGCCATTGCGCAACAGCACGATGTGACGGTTATAACGGCTGACTACAACAGGCCCGACATCGAAGCGACCGGCGTTGGCCTGATGGGCGCGAGAAGCAGTCTGCAATTCAGGTACGTGAAAAACCGCCCTTGGCACTACAGGCCCTGGGGAGGGTGGGCAAAGATTGAGGCTTCCCCGGCAAAGCCGATCATGAATCTTGCTTATTCCAACTGGCTCGATGATGCTCTTCACCTGGCAGCGAAGGAGACAGCTCCCGGCAGTTACGACCTGATTCATCTTATTACCTATGTGGGGTGGCGGTTCTGCGGTAAGTTTTATCAACTCGACCTGCCATTTGTCTGGGGTCCCATTGGGGGCCTGATGAATACACCCTGGAGTTTGATGCCGGCACTTGGGCTTAAGGGAGCTGTTTACTACACAGGCAGAAACATCGTGAACTCATTGCAGATTGCTCTCCTGTCAGGTCCAAGAAAAGCACTTAGAAAATCGCGCGGAGCTGTCATCGCCGCAACATCGGAGATCCAGAAAGCCCTTCTTGCGAACTTTGGAAGCGGCAGTCGAGTCATCTGCGAGGTTGGATCGCCGGATGTCGGACCGGTTGAGCCACGATTTCGCGCATCGGGCGAACCCTTTCGCATCTGTTGGAGCGGTCCACACGTGCCCGGGAAGGCGCTCCACCTTCTGCTCAAGGCAGTTGCGATCCTTCCCGGGGAATCAAGTTTCCACATCGAAATACTTGGGGACGGCCCCTTTCGGAAGAGTTGGCAAGCCCTCGCGCAAAGACTGGGTATCGGCCAGAGATGCACATGGCGTGGTCGCCTGCCGAGAAGCGCTGCGCTCGAAGTAATGAGGGGCTGCCACACGATGGCAATTACGAGCCTGAAGGAGCTGACTTCAACCGTCGCGGTTGAAGCCATTTCCCTGGGGCTCCCGGTGGTGACCTTGAATCATTGCGGCTTGGCGGATTTGGTGACAGATGCTTGTGGAATCAAGGTCGACGTTCAATCCGTCGACCAGATTGTCCATGACCTTTCTGTTGCGCTCCTGCGCGTGATGAACGATGAGGTGCTGCGAAGAAGGCTGTCACAAGGGGCGCTCGCGCGTAGTCTGGACTATTCGTGGAGCAAGAAGCTCGTATCGCTGAACGAGGTCTACGATCAGGCGCTGGCATCGAGCAATCGCACTTTAGCAGACGCAACTACTTTCTTGCGCCCAGTTTGAGAATGTTGTCTCTTTGTCAGACCCCTCGATCTACCGCTATAGACTTAGACGGACCCAGTCGCGCTACACGCATCAATTGCGCTCACGGACTGCAATAAGTCCTCCAGACAGGTTTCTCAGTTCGGTTAGATTTCGTTGTCATCAGGAGCTATGAAACTCGGGAGCCGCTCTCTTTCTCAGACAATCAGAGAATTCGCCATCAAAGCTGTGCCAGACGGAGTCTATGGGCGGATTGGACGTGGAATCGACTTCCTATGCGCGGTTCCGCTTTTGGGACCTGTGACGAGCATCCGGCTGATTCGCAGCCTCCCACGAAAATCGAGCGCCGAGCAGACGACGCACGAATCGTTGCTCACTTTCAAAGCAAGAAACCTTCAGCACAGTTTCTCAGTCCGGCGAGGAACATCGGATGTGATAGAGGCCTTTTACTCGATCGTGCGGCAGGCCTACGGCAAGTACCTGCCCACACAACCTCCGGCTTTCATCCTCGACGCGGGCGCCAACATCGGCACGACCTCAGCCTGGTTCCTTTCGCACTTCCCGAATTCGAGACTCGTTGCCGTCGAACCCGAGTCGTCAAACTTTGCATTACTTCAAAAAAACTGCGCTCCATTCGGGAATCGAGCTAGGCTGGTTCAAGCGGCCATTTGGCCAGCCCCAGGAAACTTTTCCATCAGAAGAGCGAGCGATCATAACGCAATTCAAGTTACAGAATCTCCGGACGGCGAGTGCCCTGGATTGACTATTCCCATGGTCATGGAGCAGTTTGGGCTTCCCAGACTCGATCTATTCAAATGCGATATCGAGGGTGCGGAGCGCGAACTCTTTTCTGCAGGCTCGGATCAGTGGCTTCGAAACACTCGCTTCATCGTAGTCGAAACGCACGGGGACGATTGTCTGGATGCCGTACTGGAAGCAACTTCCCGGCACGGATTCACCTATCGTCGATTTCGAGATTTGCGAGTATTTGCCCGACCAAACTTGTAACCCTTTATCTCGGGCTGCGAGATAGGGGTTGGCGAATCGCTCGTCCTATCGCAAATTGCATTTCATCGGCCGTATCGGCTTTTTCAATCTCTTATCCAAATGCGAGTCTTACTGATCCACAACTTCTACGGCTCAGAAAACCCAAGCGGCGAGAACGTCGCGTTTCTGGCTGAGCGGAATCTGCTTCAGAGTAGAGAAATTGAGGTAGTCTCTTTTGAAAGAAGGAGCGATCAGATTCGTTCCAGAGGCATACCTGGACTTATTGCCGGTGGTCTATCGACACCCTTCAATTTCAAGTCCGCTTCACAGGTTCGAGAACTTGCACTCGAAACCAAACCCGATATTGTGCATGTGCACAATACGTTTCCTCTAATATCTCCGTCGATATTCTGGTCTCTCCGCGATCTGCCTTGCGCGGTTGTTCTCACGTTACACAACTATCGCTTGTTTTGTGCGGCAGGGAGGCCCATGAGAAATGGTGAATCATGCACGCAATGCCTTGACAAGCGCAGTGTAATGCCGGCACTTCGGTATGGATGCTATCGAGATAGCAGGCTCGCGACATTCCCCCTGGCGATTTCAATCGCGGTGCATCGTCAGATCGGAACGTGGAACGAGCATGTTGATCGATTCATTGCGCTCACACAGCATCAGCGAGGAATGATGATTCACGCCGGTTTGCCGGCCGGCCTGGTCTGCGTCAAGCCGCAATTCTATCCAGGCAGCCCCGAGCCGATTCCATGGATTGAGCGGGACGATACGGTTCTATTTGTTGGGCGCCTTGACCATGCAAAGGGCGCCAGAAGCCTGTTGGATGCTTGGAGAGAACTAGGAACTGACGCCCCCAGGCTAGACATCATTGGGGACGGGCCGGATCGAAGTGTCATGGAAAACCAGATAAGCTCGGAAGGCCTGAATCGTGTTCGGTTACTGGGACAACTGAGCTTTGACGAAACTCAAAATAGAATCGCGCATTCGCGGCTATTAGTTATCCCCTCCACGTGGTTTGAGGGATTCCCGATGGTAATTCGCGAGGCTTTTGCATTTGGTGTACCGGTGGCGGCCTCTGATCTCGGCTCGTTGGCTGAGTTGGTAAAGGAAGGTACAAACGGATTCCTTTTTCAGCCAAACTGCCCGGAACTGATCGCCGCGGTCGTGCGCAAGGCATGGGCCGATCAGCAGGAACTTGAGCGAATTGGTGCTGGAGCGCGGCAATCTTTTCTTGACTCCTATACCGAGGACGCCAACTTCAAAGACTTATTGTCGATATATGAAGGAGCGAAAGCAAAACGAAAAAGCCGCCAAATCAACGTAGTCTGGTAAAATCAACTCCGACAGTAAGTCCCCGTCCCAGACCACGAACCCATCCCCTGAGCCGGTGCACTCCGAAGGTTGAGATAATGCAATGTATTCTCTCCTGTTCTTAGGCATCGTTTCGTGCTTCCTCTCGCTTCTCTTGACTCCACTCGTCAGGAATGCATCGCTCCGCCTTGGTCTTGTTGACCAACCCGATCAAGCGCGCAAGTTTCACATTGCCCCGGTTCCGAGACTGGGTGGCGTTTCAATTTTCATTGCCGTAATCTTGTCCTATGCGTTGCTTCTCGCGGTTCGGCTGAGTTCCGGAACAATTGTCTGGGAAGGACTTCCGCTCTTTATTCGGTTGATCCCGGCGATCGCGGTCATCTTCGGGATTGGGCTGGTTGACGATATCGTGGGCGTGCGCCCGTGGAAGAAGCTGACCGCAGAAGTTGTTGCGGCCGCTCTTGCCTGGTTCGGCGGAATACATATAAGCGGCATAGCCGGCTACAGCATATATGGCGTTGCCGGATTTGCGGGCACAGTTCTCTGGATAGTCGCCTGCACCAATGCGATCAACCTCATCGACGGGGTAGATGGGCTCGCCGCTGGAATCAGCTTGTTTGCCGCGCTCACAATGTTGATTGCCGCTTCAATCAACCACAATTTTCCGCTCGCGCTCGCGGTCGTCTCTCTGGTTGGCGCACTCATCGGTTTCCTCCGGTACAACCTCAACCCCGCAAGCATCTTTCTGGGCGATTCCGGCAGCCTGACTCTCGGGTTTCTGCTCGGTTGCTACGCTGCCGTCTGGGGCGAGAAGTCTTCAACTGTCCTTGGAATGACAGCGCCGCTGCTCGTTCTTGCAGTGCCGCTGCTTGATGTCGGACTCGCCATCGTTCGACGATTCTTGAGAGGACAGCCGATTTTCCTAGCCGATCGGGACCACATTCACCACAGGCTGCTCTCAAGAGGATATGCTCCCCACCATGTAGTGCTCCTTATTTATGGAGTCTGCAGCATAGGAGCAACAGTTTCATTGCTGTTGACGTTCTACCACCAGACCAATCGCGGCTTTGTGATTGTGCTCGTGGTTCTTGCCGCATGGCTTGGGCTGCAGCATCTCGGTTATAGCGAATTTGCCGTGGTGGGCAAGATGCTAATTGGCGGGGGATTTCGCAGCGTCCTCAGCGCCCAGTTTGCGCTGGACAGCTTTGAAAGCAAATTCCGTGACGGCTTAGACCTTCGACAGTGCTGGGAGATTCTCTATCTGAACATCTCGGAATTCGGCTTCTCCGGAGTCGACTTCCATCTTGACAATGAGATTCATCGGGCCGGAGCCATCGAAGGGTGGCAGGCACGAATCGACTTTCCGGGCCATGGCTACATCAACCTTTGGCGCGAGTCTGGCACTCAGGCCCGGAGTACCGCGGCCGTCCTGTTCATTGACAGCGTCTCGCGGGTCATGCACAGCCAATTGAATCGCCTTGAAACGGTCTTCCACGAGAAACACGGATAAGCCATGAACGGGAACCTACTGCGTGCTGTCTGGTGCGTTTTGCTCGGCGCTGCCCTTATTCTCTCCAATCTTCCAGGAGAGGGTTGGCCATTCGCAGCGTTCGCTCCCTATGCTTCCAATCATTGGATTCATTTTCTCTTGTACGCCGCGATCGTGGCGATTCCAGTCACAATCTGGACGAGAAAATACAGGTTCATGCTTTCACTGGTTGCAGTTCTCCTGGTGATTGCTCTTGGCTCGCTCCAGACATTCATACCTGGGCACCAGAACCGTTCACAGAACGCGATGCCCGACCTTTTTGGAGTGGCCGCAGGTGTGCTGCTCGGGTTGAACCTGCGCATGATGCGCCAACCGAATCAAGCGGCCGCCAGAAGCAAGCCTCCATACAGAAGTTCGCGGGTGATTTGAAGCCGACTCGATCCCGCCGCAACGCTGATCGAACGCGGGCGAGAGCACACACAAATGGAAAATCGAATCTACCTCTCGGTTCCTCACATGGGTGGGGCGGAAATGGCATTTGTCGAAGATGCCTTCGCCTCGAATTGGCTGTCAACAGTCGGTCCGAACATCACGGCGCTTGAAGAGGAATTCGAAACTGTCATCGGAAGACACGCAGTTGCCGTAAGCAGTGGGACGGCGGCAATTCACCTTGGACTCAGGCTGCTTGGCGTGGGAAGCGGGGATGAGGTTTTCTGCTCGGACCTCACCTTCGTTGCAATGTGCAATCCGGTTCGCTATCTCGGCGCGGAGCCGGTATTGCTCGACAGCGACTTCGCCACATGGCATCTCGATCCGAACCTGCTTGAAGATGCGCTCCGTGAGCGTGCTGAACGAAACAAGCTTCCCCGGGCATTGGTCGTCGCACATCTTTACGGCGGATGCGCGGATCTCGATCCGATTCTGGCGCTCTGCCGGCACTATGGCGTTCCCGTCCTGGAGGATGCGGCAGAAGCGCTCGGCGTGCGGTACCGGGGCCAGCCGGTGGGTTCCGTCGGAGATCTCGGAGTCTTCTCGCTCAATGGGAACAAGATCATTACTGCGACGGGTGGAGGGATTCTCATATCCTCCAACGCTTCATGGATTGAGAAGGCGCGCTTCTGGTCGCAACAGGCGCGTGAATGCGGGGCTGGCTATCAGCACTCCGAACTTGGCTACAACTACGCATTGAGCAATGTTCTTGCGGGCATTGCTCGGGGACAGCTCAAGGTTTTGGATCGTCGAATTTCCGAGCGGCGCGCGGTTGCATTCAGGTATCAAAGGGCATTCGAAGATCTTGCGGGCATTGCCCCGATGCCGCAGCCGCAATGGAGTTTCCACACAAACTGGCTGAGTTGCTTCTTCATCAACCAGAGGGAGTTTGGCGCTTCGAGAGATTCGCTCATTCGGAGGCTGGAAGAATCGAATATCGAGTCCAGGCCGGTGTGGAAGCCGATGCACATGCAGCCGCTTTACTCCGGGTGTGAGCGATTTGGCGGCGCGGGGTCCGAAGAGCTTCACCGGCACGGCATCTGCCTGCCGAGTTCAAGCAGCCTAACAGAAGAGGATCAGCTCAGGGTGGTGAACATTATTCGGAGCGAAGTGGGCGGGGCACTGCTTCCGAGGTTGACTGAGGGCGAGGCGGTGCCCGCACGCCAGGGTTTAGGGTCCAGGGTTTAGGGTCCGGGGTCAGGGTTCAGGAATCGGGAGCAATCGGGGCTAAAACGCCCCGTTTTTTTTGCGGCGAAAAATGGCTGTTCTTGGCCGAATTTTGGCTGAAATTGAAAAATGCCGGTATTTGGCTGTATTTGGTTGTTTTTGGCCACGCTCATCGTCCGTAAGCCCTTTGTTTTCGATGTGGAGGCTGCTAACCCCTTTGTTTTTGGCGGTGCTGCGAGGGCAATAACATACTTGACTAATGATGCCCCTCTCAGCCAATCTCGAAGATGCCGTGACAGGGCAGTGTGAATTCGTGTTGGTTCCTCGTGTGCCTACTGAGGCCATGCTTAGGGCAGCTCAAGATGCGGCTTGGGCGGAGGATGCTAGACAGGTGTGGTCCTCAATGATCGAAGAGTGGAGTTCATCCGACGAGCAGAGCAAATTCGGGCGCGAGTAAAGGTTGGCTCCCACGCTTTCTGAATTCCAGGAATCTGTTCATGATTGTCCAAGAACGCTTGAGAGTTTCATCTATCTGGTCACCTGTAATCCATATCTTTCTATCGCCGTGCCGAGGACCAGTGGACAGGGCAATGATGTACTCTCTGTAGGCTCTGCCAAGGTTGAGATTCTCTTGGAAGATCCCCCACGCTTTCCCCCTATTTTCCTCATTTGGAACCATGATAGTTCGTAATCCTTCTATCGCCCTCGCGCAGTGAACGACAGCCAATTCCGTATCGCTCAACGCTGAAATTAAATCTCGGATTGGGAGAAATAACGCCGGTTCCCTTGTAATTATGTCGAGCACTTCGAAACTGAAGGCTCCGGGAAACTCAGTATCGGGATTCGTAACCGTGCAAAGTTGTCTGAGCGTCGGATGGATGGGCTGAAGGGACTGTATGACCCCATCGGGAGTGATTGCCGAATCCAGTATGACCGATAGAGGAGCACCCGTGGCGAAGCAATTTAGGTCCACGAATGCGCGCAGGTAAAGGATTGCCCGATTGTGGACCCGAGAGAGTGAAACGCCCCTTTGTTCAACAATGCAAATCATATCGACGAGAGAACGATTGATTGCAATTGTGATATCAACTGTTAAGCCGTTGGGAAGGTCTGGAAGATGCGGAGTTTCCGAATAATGCACTGTGGGGATATTCCGAATGCTAATGTCCGAAAACTCCGGCAAAACTCGTCCCTTGAATTGAAAAATGGGCATACACTATCTCCAATGAAGCCAAAACCGCAGTCCGAAGAGTACAAAGCGTTCGAGGCACTATTGGGCGACGTTCTCCAAGTGTCCAAACAGGAATTAAACAAACGCATTGAGCAAGAGAACAGCGAGAAGCGGGTGCCTAAATCCGCTTCCCCCGTCGTTGTCTCCCCAGCCAAGCCAAATTAGATCGCCGGATTACCCACCTTGCCGGTCAGTTCTGCATAGGTCAGTCTCTTCCCTGAAATCTGCGATAAAGCCAGCGTGAATCTATCCGCATCGGTGACGGGATTGTCTTTGGTTGAGCGATTGTTAAACCGAAATGCCTGTTCGTCAATGTAACGCTCAAGGTGGAAAGGCTCGACGGCTACATAGGTGCCGTTCAATCCACGCTTGAGCAATGACCAGAAGTTTTCGATTCCGTTTGTGTGAACCTCGCCGCGCACATACTCTTCCATGTGGTTCACGGTTTGGTGGACAAACGACTTGAGCGCAATGCCCCAGTAGCCTCCCGCGTTATCGGTGTAGACCTTCCCGGTATGCGTAACGTGCTTAAGAATCTCGCCCTGCAAGGTTGCACGAGTCACATCGGGAATGACCTTTGCCCGAACCTCACGGCGATCCCGGTCAAGCATTCCCATCACGATTGTTTTGTTCTCCCGTTCCCATCCATCCTTGATGCGCTGCCGTCTCTTCGCGTGCATATTCCCCTGTTTACCGCCAACCCAGGTCTCATCCACTTCTACCGGGCCGCCAGACGATCCGAGTTTGAGAACGGATTGGTTCTTCATCGCAAGGCGAATCCGTTGCAGCATGAACCATGCCGACTTCTGAGTAACGCCAACGGATCGCGCGATCTCATAGCTTGAAATGCCGTTCTTGCAATTCGCCAGAAGCCACATTGCGGTGAGCCACTTGTCCAGCTTGACGGCGGAATCCTCAAAGATGGTGTTGACCTTGACGGAATACTGCTTGCCGCAGTCCCGGCACTGCCAGCGCCTCTGGTTCTTAAGCCAGTGCTGGCGAACATCGGGCATGAGGCAGGCGGGGCACTGAGGGCCTTTAGGCCAGCGCATCGCGGCAACGGTATCAATGCAGACCTGCTCATCGGCGAAGTATCTGATTGCATCTGAAAGGGTTTTGAGTTCGTTTTTCATCGCAAAGAAAGAATATCCAACTTTCTTTCATTAGTCAAGTATATTATTACCGCTGCGAGGAGGGGAGGGGGTAGGCATTTTTGTCTAAACGACTTGGAATGAGAGTCTTAGATGTAAGAACAGGTGCGGCAAGGGCAAAAAGGTGATGGTCTAAGAATTTGATAATAATGGACTTGCTGCGAGACTGGTGTGCGCAATCTGTGCTATCGGGTGCGGAGTGTGGGGTGTGGGGTCCAAAGGACGCAAGTGCAGAGAAAAAGGCGCTGGGAGGGTTGGGCCGGGGTGGCGTTGCTCCGGGTTTGGATTTGGCAATCACTCAGCGATTGTGCGCCAGGCGGTCGAAATAATGTGCAAAGCCGCCGGTGAAAAGTGACGCAGGCGAGCCGCCGGGCAGGATAGACCGTTTCCCAATGAGTAACTTGCCATGGCAAGAATATACTTGACTCATCAATACTATTCCTGTAATGTCTAGGAATGGCACACGAACCCAAGACGCTACAGGCTGCAATTCTCTACTTCTCCGACCTCGATAACTGCATTAGCTATCTGGTAGATCGGCGCTGGCCGAATGGCGTTGTATGCCCAACTTGCGGACGCCCGGACGTGTCCTATGTGGCAAAGCGTCGCGTGTGGCAGTGCAAGAGCCGTCATCCCAAGGCACAGTTCAGCATCAAGGTGGGAACGATCTTCGAAGAGTCGCCAGTTGGACTGGACAAGTGGCTGACTACGATGTGGATGGTCGCCAACTGTAAGAATGGCGTTTCCTCGTGGGAGATTCACCGTTCACTCGGAGTAACCCAGAAGACGGCTTGGTTTATGCTCCACCGTGTTCGGCTGGCTCTTGGACAGCACCTTGGGGGAAAGATGGGTGGTGAGGGTCCGGTGGAAGTGGATGAGACCTTTATCGGGCCAGACCCGCGCAAGATGCACAGCGACCGGCGTGAGGCGCGTTACAAGGCTCTCTATGCCCGCCCCAAGACTCCGGTAATGGGAATGCTTGATCGGGAAAGTCGGCAGGTTCGGGCAAAGGTTGTGCCGAGCGTCAAGCGCGAAACCTTACAGAATGCGATTCTGACTGAGATCGAAAAGGGCTCGGCAGTCTATACGGATCGGGGAGTTGGATACGACAACCTAGCCGCACGTGAGTACATCCATGAAACCGTAAACCACATGGAAGAGTATGTGCGCGGCGAAATCCACACGCAAGGGATCGATAACTTTTGGTCCTTGCTCAAGCGCGGATTGCGCGGCACGTATATCGCGGTCGAGCCGTTCCACCTTGACCGATACATTGGAAAGCAAGTATTCCGGTACAACAGCCGGGCAACTCGTGATAACCCGTCGACAGACAGTGACCGTTTCAATCTCGCGGTCACGCAGATTGTGGGCAAGCGCCTTACTTATGCAGAGTTGACGGGGAAGGAGGCGAGGGACGAGTCGGAAATTAACTAGGCGGGAGGCTCGGCGACAGGGCCGGGGAAAGCGGAAGATCGTTTGATCTTCTGCTTCGATCCCCTCTTAGGTCCACGCCTATTGGGGTTCGCGTCCACTCCAACTCGGTACTCCGCTTCGCGGCGAAGCATCTCCTCGCGAGACACAGACAAAACGGCATCCACAACTTTAGTGAATGCCGCGTATTCGACCGAAAGTTTCATCCGCTCCCTATGCTAAACCACCGACACAAGTCTCACGAAGAGTGTTTGTCGTTCTTGTCTTCTTCCGGGATGTGTTGTCTGTCGTTTGGACAAGTCCAAATACCTTTTGAGATCAGCCTTTACGGCAGCGGAGGCTCCTCTTGGAGAATCCAAGAGTTTAGCCAGACGCGCCAAGCGTTCCTTTAGGTCGGGGTACTTTTTCATTAAATCCAAATCGATAATTGAAGTAGTCAATGTATAGAAGTGGGGTTGATCTGATGCGAGGCGCGACTCTTTTACTCCTGGAATCAGGTAGAGCCTGCGCAAGAAAGCGAACAACCTATTCAGTTGCGCGGTCTCTTTTGCAGTGAGACCCTTCTTCTCCACCGCTGTTCTATCGAATATCTTCAATATTTGAGCAAGTGTTCGATGCTTTCGTGTTCGGACGAAAAGAGCGATCTCCAGAAGACGTTCCCACATTCGGTCTGCTTGTTCTTGGTACTTCTCAATCTTCAACAACTCCCTTTTCTTTTGCGGAGTTGATTTCCCGCCATCGCTGTCGGTTTCGAGTACTGTTAGGTTTTTCACCACGGACAGATTCCTTAGAACTTTGGTGTAGGACGAATCGGCAATGTTGTAAAAATTATCTTTTCCTCTTCTTTGCG
This sequence comes from uncultured Acidobacteriaceae bacterium, assembly GCA_963783065.1. Lineage (GTDB taxonomy): Bacteria > Acidobacteriota > Terriglobia > Terriglobales > Acidobacteriaceae > Telmatobacter. Next base: position 629,624 of record CAWAMG010000004.1, read on the forward strand.
TCTGTGCAACCAAGCCAAATACGTCAGACAGCAACTTATTCGTGTCGTGCATTGTCCTAATAATGTCGAACCGCGTGACTCGCACGCCGGACTGATTGATGTCGATGAAGAGATCGATTAAATCCTTCAGGCTTCCCTCGCCGTCATCCATTATGATGTCGATGGTCGGGACTTCGTATTCGCGAAAATTGCGAACTAGTTCGTTATCTAGTTCGGAGAATGTTTGCTCCTTTTTCTTTTCGCCGGGGGCAGCGACATTGACGGAGAATCCGGCAGCGCTGCTCCCCTTAAAGAAATATTGCTTCCAGTTGTCTACTGCGACACCTTCACGCGAATTCGTAATAAATAAGAGGATACTTTCTAATCTTTGCTTCCCGTCGAGAATGTTGTAGGTATACATTTGCCCAGATGCCTGCTTGTACAAAAAAATGGCAGGGATAGGCTTACCGCGAAGAATGTTCTCCAGCAACTTTTGCCTGGCTGGAGTCTTCCAAACTCGGCGCCTTTGAAATGGAGGGATAAGGTTGATTTTACTCGTGCGGAAATCGCCGATAAGGTCGTCAATCGCCCTACTCCCTGCGGTGTAATTCATGGACGCTCCAAAAATGGATTTTCGGGGACCGTTAATCATACGCGACCCCAGCTTTCTAGGTCGCACACAATTTCGTCTCCCACTCCAGAGCCCAAACCGGGCACAGAGTCACTATACCATTCTTGATGAGTCTGAGATATTGTTGCCCTTGCGATTTGGCGACTGTCCGGGCGCAACTGCAAGATCGGTCAGATTTGGAATTTGAAACCCAGTTTGGGCTGCCGGCGTCAGTTGAAGGTCGGTCTCACGGTCGCACAATGAAGCACTGAGGTCCGAATAATTGCAAGACGACGCAACTAGCATTTCTCATGGCGTCGTTTCATTGGCCTGTTGTAAGCTTGCGACATTCCCGCATCCTCCCGACCTTACTGCAAATGTGGGACTGCCAAATGCTCAACGTCCGATACGCATCCTGGTAGCGCCCAGCTCCGGAGCGGACAGACTCATCCAACTACGAAAGGACTGACCTCGTGTCGGCACAGAACCATTCGATCGCTCGCATATACAAGGCTTCGTTCATGGAAATGCTGATTGGAATCCGGTGCGGAATCCCAATGCGCTTATTACTTTCCGCCGCCGTGGTTCTGCCGCTGGCCCAGGCCGGCACGGTATCGGCTCAGACCGGCGATCCCACGCCCGAGAGCGTTTCTGGAACTCAGCTTAAGGAGCACCCGCGAGTACCGCCGCTGCCAAGCAGTCTGCCAAAGCCGAAGCTGATTGGCGACCCCGTTACGCGTCTGACGCGCCAATACAGCGGCAGGCCCATCGATGTGACAACCTACCACTACGACCAAAAGCGCACCGGATGGAACCAGAACGAAACGGACCTGACGCCCGCCAACGTCGGCTCCTCAAGTTTCGGCTTGATTGCGACATTGCAAGTGGATGGCAACGTCTTTGCCCAGCCGCTGCTGGTCTCAAGCTTCGTCATGCCGGACAGCAGCATCCATGATGTGCTGATCATCGCCACGGGCCACAACAGCGTGTATGCATTCGACGCCCAGACCTACGCCATTCTCTGGCAGGTCAACCTGGGCCCTTCGCAAGCTACGGCCGACGTCGGCTGCTCCGACGTGAATCCGGAATATGGAATCTCCAGCACACCGGTGATCGTCCGGACCGCTGCCAATGCCGCGACACTCTATGTAGTAGCTGCCACCGAGCCCGCGAAGAAGCAATTCGTGACGACTCTGCACGCCCTTAACCTCGCCACCGGGGCCGATGCCATCGCACCGAGCATTGTTGCCCCTTCGGCCACGCTCAGCAACGGGTCAAAGGTGGGTTTTCAGCCCCAAAACCAATGGAATCGCCCCGGCCTGGCCTACAATCAGGGATCCCTTTACGTGGCGATTGGCTCGCACTGTGACGAAAATAAGGATGGGATGACCGGCTGGCTGTTGGCCTATAACGCGAATCTGAATTTGCAAGGCGCATTCCATACGATCGAGACGCCAGGCACCCAGGGGGGCCTCGAACTTGCAAGCATCTGGATGACAGGCTTCGCCCCGGCAATCGATGACAGCGGCAACGTCTATGTCGTTACGGGAAACGGAGCATTCGACGCCGGCCAGAACAACTGGGGCGAAAGCGTGCTCAAGCTGCCGCCCGGGCTCACCGGGGTGACTTCGTACTTTACCCCGTCAACGTACGCGGTCTTGAACGAAAACGACGCGGATTTCGGCTCTGGCGGCGTCATGCTGCTGCCGGCCGTGGCAGGCCAGACCGCGCCTCCGCTCGCAGTTGCCATGGGCAAACCCGGCATCTTATATCTGCTGAACCGAGTCAGTCTCGGTGACATGCAGCCGAACGATGCGGGAGCGCTGCAGGCGCAAGCGGGCAACGGACGCCTGTTTGGAGGTCCGGCATTTTACAACGGCCCATCCGGCCCCACCGTCTTCACCCAGACAGATTTCAAAATGCTGAATTCCTGGGCGCTTGTCGCCAACGGCACACCTAAGCTCACCCATCAGGTTAGCGGTACTTCCCAAAGTGGCTTGGGAGGTTCGCTGCCGATTGTCTCCTCAAACGGCGCGCTCGCCAACACGGGGGTGGTCTGGTTGATCAATCGCTTGAACGACCCCTTCGCCATCGAGGCCTACGACGCGGTGAAGCTGGGCGCTCCGATCTTCACGGCGCAAATCGGTTTATGGTCCAGTCCCGGCCGCACCAACGTGTTCCTGACGCCAATGGAGGCAAATGGGCGCGTGTATGCACCGGGCTACCTGGTAGTTCAGGTTTACGGCCTCAAACCGTAGAGGACGCGCCCCAGGGCCCGCACAGGCGATAGCAACTCATCGTGAGCTGGCCGATTCCTGTTGAGGAGTTGCTGCCGCGATTTTGCGACAACCACTTCAGGAAGCGGACGATCGGCTTCATAGATCCAGTGTGTTGTTGATTGCAGGTATATTATTGCGGAGCGGGAGGGATTCGAACTTCCGATAGCCTTGCGAGCACGCCTGATTCAGCCCGACATCCCTGGCTTCGGCACCCACGAACCGCAGTACAATCTACGGAGAGTCACCACTACTTCAAGGAGATTCCAAATTGAATTTGGGACCCATGTCTAGCTTCGCTCCAAATGAGGACCTCCTGGAAGGCTTCCGCCCAACTTCCCACCGTGACTGCAGCGTCTTCAGGACAATCTCCGCGAGGCTCGGTCTTCTCAAAGCGCCGAGCCCCGGAGCGGACAGACACCTCCAACTACGAAAGGACTGACCTCGTGTCGGCACAGAACCAGTCGAACGCTCGTATGTACAAGGATTCATTTATGGAAATCCTGCCTGGAATCCGGCGTGGAATCCCAATGCGCTTACTCCTCTCTGCCGCAGTGGCTTTGCCTCTGGCCCTGGCCGGTACGGTATTGGCTCAGACCGGCGATCCTGTGCCCGAGAGAGCTTCCGGAATTCAGCTCAGGCCGTTCCCACGAGTTCCCCCGAAGCCGAGCAGGCTGCCTGCGCCGAGGCTGATTGGCGAGGACGCCACGCGTCTGGCGCGCCTATACAGCGGCAGGCACATTGATGTGACAACCTTTCACTACGACCAAATGCGCACCGGATGGAACCAGAACGAAACGGACCTGACGCCCGCCAACGTCGCCTCCTCAAGTTTCGGCCTGATCACGACATTAACAGTGGATGGCAACGTCTTTGCCGAGCCGTTGCTGTTGTCAGGCTTCGTGATGCCCGACAACAGCATCCATGATGTGCTGATCATTGCCACGGGCCACAACAGCGTGTATGCATTCGACGCGCAGACATACGCCATTCTCTGGCAGGTCAACCTGGGCCCGGCACAAGCCTCGGCCGACGTCGGCTGCAACAACATTGAACCGGAATTTGGGATTTCCAGCACCCCAGTGATCGTCCGGACCGCTGCCAATGCCGCGACGATCTATGTGGTCGCGGCCACCGAGCCCTCGAAGAACCAATTCGTGCCGATGCTTCACGCCCTCAACCTCGCCACCGGGGCCGATGCCGTCCCGCCGACCACCATCGCTGCCACGGCCACCCTCAGCGACGGTTCAACGACTGCCTTCGAGCCAACACTCCAATGGAACCGCGCCGGTCTTGCCTACAATCAGGGGACACTCTACATAGGTGTCGGTTCGCACTGCGACTTTAATGCGAATGGGATGTCCGGCTGGCTGCTAGGCTATAACGCGAATTTGAAGTTGCAAAGCGCGTTCCACACCATTGACACGCCAAGCATCAATGGCGGCCTCGAACTGGCGAGCATCTGGGCATCTGGCTTCGCCCCGGCAATCGATGAGAGCGGCAACGTCTTTGTCGCCACCGGGAACGGCGGTGTCAGCGCTGCCCATAACAACTGGGGTGAGAGCGTGCTCAAGCTGCCGCCCTCGCTCAATGGCGTGACGACGTACTTTACCCCTGCCAATTACGCGCACTACAACGACGGCGACCAGGATCTCGGCTCTGGCGGCGTCATGCTGCTGCCGGCCGTCGCGGGCCAGACCGGGCCGCCGCTAGCAGTTGCCCTGGGCAAATTCGGCATTCTCTACCTGCTCAACCGAAACAGTCTTGGCGGCGTCCAGCCGAACGATGCCGGCGCACTGCAGGCGCTAACCGTCGGCGGCGGCGTTTGGGGTGGCCCGGCATATTACAACGGTCCCTCCGGCCCCACCGTCTTCTACGAGACAAACTTCCGAGCGCTGCGTGCCTGGACGGTTGCCACCAACGGCGCTGCTACGCTCACCCTTGCGGCCAGCGGCACTTCCTTAGGCGGCTTTGGCGGTTCGCTTCCGATTGTCTCTTCCAACGGTGCGCTCGCCAATACGGGGGTGGTCTGGTTGATTAATCGCGCGGAGTCGCCTTTCTCCATCGAGGCCTACGATGCAGTGAAGCTCGGCGCTCCTATCTTCACAGCGCAAATCGGTACCTGGTCCAACCCCGGCGATAGCAATGAGTTCCTGACGCCGATGGTGGCGAATGGGCGCGTCTATGCACCGGGTTACCTGGTAGTACGGGTTTACGGCCTCACACCGTAGAGGACGCGTCCGCGCTCGGCCAGGCTTTGAGCAGATTCAATCTGTTTGCGTATCCCGTCCACGCCCCATTCGAGCAGTTGGTCATCCTGTCCTTTGTCGAAGAAGCAAACCTGCAGCAACGCGGTCCCGGCAATGACGGAGCTGACGCGTGCATCGCAACCGGAAAGGTCGAGTGAGCCCAGGAAACGGCCCGTTTCGGCGTCCCATGTCCCTGTTCCGTTGCCCGTGAACCGGCTGGCATAAAGCGCGACAAGCCATTGGCGGTCGTTCCACCAGACAAGCTGGCCGCTGGGGTAAGAAGTCCAAGCGACGGGGCGGAGATCGCGTTCACCGTCAACTCAAAGATTATTACCTGATTGACTGCGCGGGATGCTGTCAGTTCGCGTCCCAGCTTTGTGGAACATTCACATACGAACGATCAAGTTCGGCTACGGAGGCGCAACCGAGCAGCCTCATGGTGCGGTCGAGGTCGGCGCGCAGAATTTCGATGGCGCGATTGACGCCGACTTCTCCGGCCGCGGCGAGGCCATAGGCGTAGGCGCGTCCACAGAGCACGGCGCGGGCACCGAGGCAAAGGGCCTTGACGATGTCGGCGCCACGGCGAATGCCTCCATCCATGAGGATTTCGGTTTGTCCGTGGACGGCCTTCACGACCTCGGGCAAGACGCGCAAGGAAGCGGGAACGCAATCGAGCTGGCGGGCGCCATGATTGGAGACGGAGATGGCCGCAGCGCCTTCATCGACTGCGCGGCGCGCATCGTCTCCGGTGAGGACGCCCTTTACGACGATCGGACCGCGCCACAGTTCGCGAATCCAGCGGAGGTCGTTCCAGGTGACGGCAGACGCAGCGAGGGCGGCGGCTATATCGACGAGCGGCATGGGGCCTTTGCCTGGGACCACGACATTGTGGAGCGCCGGGATGCCGCCATCGCGCAGAAAACTCGCGAGCCAACCTGGGCGCGAGAGAATTTGGGGAAGATATGAAAGTTTTTCGAGTGGACCGCCGCTCAAGAGTTCCCTCATTCCGTTGCGGAAATCGCGTTCGCGGATGCCGGAAACGGGAGTGTCGATGGTGACGACGAGCGCGGAAAAGCCAGCGACGCGGGCGCGTTCGATGGCAGCCTCAGCGGCGCCGCGGCCTCCCATCAGATAGAGCTGATAGAACACGGGGCCGGTCGAGACGGCTTTTACATCTTCGAGTTTGTGCCCTGAGATGGTGGAGAGAATGTAGGCGGTGCCCGCGTTGCCGGCCGCGTGCGCCGCACCCACTTCGCCCACCGGGTGCATCAGCCGGCTATAGCCGACAGGAGCGAGCAGGAAAGGGAGAGCGAGATCGAAGCCAAGAACCCGGGTGCGCAGGTTGCAATTGGCGAACGCAACGGCGTGGCGCGGACGGAATGTAACGTCCTCATAGACGCGGCAATTTTCGCGGAGGGTGACCTCGCCCTCGGCGCCACCATCAAGATAATCAAAGACGGATTTGGGCACGCGGCGCTGGGCGATGGCCCGAAGATCCGCGATGCTCACCACGCGCGGAGAGGCAACGGAACGCGAAGATCGAGTCATTTCTTTCACACCCACGGTGGGAGTTGGTTAACCGGGACTCCCTTTTTGGCTCTGAGGACGCCTTCTATGCCAAATCGACTTTGAGCGTAACACCGATGTCGGAGATTTTTTCGGCTGGCATGCGGACGCGCAGGCTGGCTTCGTCCTGACGCCAGCCGAGCTTGCCGTTGTAGCCGAGCAGCTCGACATTGCGGATGGCGCCGGGAGCCTGATCGCTGGCCAGGCCGAGCGCGTTGACAGCGAACTCTTTTGCCGGCCAACCCATAACAAAGGCATAGATTGTATTGCCCTTCGCGGTGAATCGAATATCCTCGCCGGTCAGATCCTTTTGCTTGTCCTCATTGAAGTTGCCGGTGACGATTTTGGCCTTGGTTGACGGGCCTTCTCCGTAGATCTTCCAGGGGCGGGTTGCGTAGATTGCCTCGCTGTTGACCTCCATCCAGCTGGTGATGCCATCGAGCGTGACTTTCTCTTCAAAATCGAGCTCACCTGAGTTCGGCAGCGGGAAGTTGAGAAGCAGGTTGCCATTCTTGCTGACGATATCCGTAAGCAGGTCGATGACTTTCTTGGCGGACTTGTACTGCTGGCCGCGCTTGTAGTGCCATTGGCCGATGCATGTATCGGTCTGCCATGGATTGGGAGCGATGCCGTCGGCGACACCCCGCTCGTGGTCGAGAGCGCAGGTGCCGATGGCGCAGTCGATGGCTTCCTTGCTGTTGTAGACGGCCTCGGTGACGCCACCGTGAAGGCCCGCGCTCACGTTATAGAGGTGAGCGACCATCTTGAGGCCGATGTCTTCGAAGGGCAAGTGACCGTCGGTGTAGAGGAGATCGGGATGGTACTTGTCGATGAGGTCGGTCATGCGGTCGAGGTAATGGCGCTTCCATGAATCGGGAATGCCATTGTCGTTCCATTCGACATCCTGGGAGTCGAAGCGCGCGGAGTCGGCGTCGTGATAGAGATCCGCGTAATTGGGATCGGCGCCGTCGTAAGCGACGCCGGCAAGGGGACCCGACTTGTCGGAGCCGTGGCTGACGCCCCACCACTTGTAGCTGATCCACAGATGCTCGCTGACGCCGAAGCGCAGGCCGTGGTTGCGGGCGGCGCTGGCCCACGTGCCGACGACATCTTTCATCGGACCCATCTTCGCCGCATTCCAGCGATTGTATTTCGAATCCCACAGATCGAAGTTGTCGTGATGCACGCCCATGCTGACGAAATATTTCGCGCCCGCCTTCTTGTAAAGATCCATCAGGTGGTCGGGATCCCATTTGGCGGCCTTCCAATCGCCGACCAGGTCTTTGTAGCCGACCTTGGTGGGGTGGCCATAGTGCTCGACGTGATAGCGGTACTGCTCCGAGCCCTGCATATACATGTTGCGTGCGTACCAGTCGCCCTGTTCAATGGCAGACTGCGGCCCCCAATGAGCCCAGATTCCAAACTTCGCATCGCGGAACCAATCGGGAATGCGGTACGACTGCAATGAGTGCCGGGTACCCTCGAAGAGCGGGCCACGCGCAGCCTGCGCCGGGCACATTCTGGAGAGGACGACTGCGGATGCAGCGCCGCCGATGGTTTTGAGAAGTTCACGTCTCAAGAGTTTCATTGCCGGGGTGTCCTTTCGCGGTCGGTTGCATTTTCGCAGTTGTTGGAATGCCGAGATTGTCGTATCCCACCCTTGCGACAAAAGTTTCAAGAAGCAGGTTCTTCGACTTCGGTCGCCGGAGCGACCTTCGCCCAGAATGACAGTCGCAAGGATGGGGCACCCAGCGCCCGCGCTTCATGGTTTCCCACCCTAGCCGCAAAGACCGGCTAGGATGGGGCACCCAGCTGATGGTTTCGAGAAGTTCACGTCTCCGGAGTTTCATTGCCTTTCCTTTGGCGATTCGGCCTGCATTGCGACGCGAAGCCGCTGTTCGGCTTCCGCGCTCCAGTATCGGCAATCGAGCTCGAAGAAGACGGAAGTATACGGGATGGTCATTTGCGTTTTGATGATGAGGGCTTGGAAGAGGCGGGCCGACTGGTCGAGGCGGGCGATGATCTCGTCGTGGGGGGCGGGGCGGGGCTTCGCGCCGGATAGTGTCTGCTGGAGCTGAGCCCGATAAAGGTCGACGCCGGGGGCATCGTTTTCCTGAATGAAAGCCAGTTCGCGATCGAGGTGGATGAGGGCTTTGGTGTGGGTTGAGGCGGCGATCGCAGCGGCAACGGCTTGAACGACTTCGATCTGACTGGCCGCGGCGACAACAGTCTCAATTCCCGGGCTTGATTGGGCGGGATAGGCCGAATCCGCCACCACAATCCAGTTGCGATGGCCGAAGAGGGCCAGGCAGTCGGCGAGTTTGAGTTTCCAGTCAGGCACGTTTTGGTCGTTCAGGCTGCCCAAACGTCTCTCCCATGGACCTTGAAGTTAACGTTTACATGGAACAGTCAAAAGTACGGTCTCGCGTCGGAGTGTGTCAATTGACCTGGATGAGAGGGGCAGAGAGTCACTTCGACGTCGGCGCGGACTCAGGGGCTAGACGGGGTGCGGAAGAAGGAAAATCTGGTGGAGAGTATTTAGAAAAACATCGCTCAGGGGCTGAAGCCCAATCCATTTTGTTGGCCTTATCGGCACGACTAAAGTCGTGCCCTGACTCATTGCTCCGCCTCCACCGCCTTTTTTCGCAACCTGTAAAGCCACCCCAGCGACGAGGACCTGTCGCCGGGGACCCCGGCGAGTCGTGCCCTGATACAAAGCAGCTTGTGCGGGGCTTCGCTGGTATCCCGAAACCAAGTTTGGTTGAAGAGGGAAAAAGCAACCGCAGATCCTTCGGCTCACCACCCCCAAGCTCCACCCCGGGGCTGAAGAGTACGCCTGGGGCCCCGTTCCCTACCCCAGCGACGAAGACCTGTCGCCGGGAACCCCGGTTCGCTCAGGATGACAATGCTTTCGTTGGGCAATTTTCAGGCGGCGTCAGCCGTCGACGCGGACCAGCAGGCAAGTAATGTTGTCGTGGCCGCCGGCGTTCATAGCTGCTTCCACCAGTTTGCTGCACAGAACGGCCAGGGTCAGATCGCTGGCCAGCAGCGACTCGATCTGGGAGTCGGAGAGTTCCCGGGTAAGGCCGTCGGAGCAGAGCAGGAAGAGATCGCCAGGCTCGGCCTCGTGCTCAAACACATCCGATGTCACACGAGTCTGGGTTCCCAGGGCGCGAGTAATTACGTTTTTGAGCGGCGATCGAAGAGCTTCGGAGCGCGTCATGCGCCCCAGGCGGACCTGTTCCTCGACCAGGGAGTGGTCCATGGTGAGCTGCTGAATTCGCTTATTGCGCAACAAGTAACAGCGGCTGTCGCCGACGTTGAAGACCAGCACCCGGCGCTCGTCAACTATGAGGCCCACGAGCGTGGTACCCATGCCGCTGAGCTTGTAATTGCGCTCGGCGCGCTTGTAGATGGCGTCGTTGGCAATTCCGATGGCTTCTTCCGCGACCTGGGCAAGGTCTTCTGCCTCAACGCCGCTTCCGATGCGGCGGCTCAGATGCTTGAGCGTCTCGTCGGCAGCCAGAGAACTGGCGATCTCTCCCGCCGCGGCGCCGCCCATTCCATCGCAAACGAGATACACTCCGTGTTCCACGGAATAAGCAAACGCGTCTTCATTGGATGGGCGCTTGCGGCCGCGATCAGAAGCCGCAGCGGCCGAGTAGCGGATAAGGGCCGTAGACAAGGACAATCTCCCGCATTTCAGTTTACACGGTGGTAACCTCTCCACCTCCCCGTCTTTTCGAAGGAAAATCTCCGCCGTTTCCGGGGTGGGACAATGATCCTCCGGCCGGCCTAAATCGACAGACTCGTTCGTAGGGTTGCCCGTCAGCGGGCCGCAGGAACAGCCGCCGAAGCCGGAAGCGGAGGCGCCGCGGGAAGCTCAAAAACCTGAATCGCCCCATCGCTCAGAAGCGCCACCTTGCGACCCGTGGAGGAGATGGCTACGTTGCCGCCCGAATCGAGCGCAGGGCTGGCTATTGCTTCCAAGGCAACAGTGCCATCCGCGGCATTCAGAATACGGACCAATTGGACCCTCACGTCGTCTGTATCGATGGGCGCGTAGGTGCTCATGGGACGGATGACCTGGAGCGTCTCAAGGGCCAGCCGGGATCCATCCGGGCTCATCACGTTAATCGGCCAGAATGCCGAGCTGGTCGTATCGTCATCCCACAGCCGGCGGCCATCGATTGTGAAGGCGCTCAGGCGCTTTCCTCCCCAGTCACCGCATGCAGTCACCAGGAATTCGCTTTGCGAGACGAAGTCGAAATAAGGCGAGCAAACGGACTCAATCCGGCCCAGCATGCGGCTCCCGCCGCTGAAGAATTTCAGATTCAGCAGCCACATTTGACCGTTGCCTTTCAATCGCTCCAGGTACCCGTCCGCATTGATGGGCAAGTGAATGGTGGAACGGACCCGGCTGACCATCATCACTTTGCCCGTGCTGCGCTCGAGGATGCGGACGACGGTATTCGCCGGGTCAGAGGCATTTTGCCCGTCAGCTACGATGGATGTCGCAGCCGTAGGGGGGCTGCCAACCTGACCCGGCTTGGCCTCAACATCTGCCGGCTCGCGGGAGTTGGTGACGATGTACTGCTGTTGCGGATCGAGTTCGAGCCAGTTCAGGGGACCCGGAAACTGCAGCGCGGGTTTCAAAACCAGGGAGCTGTCTCCCTGCTCGAGTTGGTCCCGGTCGCGCAGCAGGAAGTGGCCGTCCTTCAGCATCCATAAGTAGCGCGCATAGTCGTGTACGGTCCAAAGCGCCTCCGCCTCAGTTTGGCCGGTTTTTGCATTCAAGACAAGCGCTCGAATCTGGCGTTCGTACTCTCCGGAATCGCGCCCGCTCTCCCGGTGTATGAGCCCGGGAACTCGAAACGTGAGAAGAAGGTGGTCGTCGCTCAGAAAATCAAGCGAGGCCATGCTGAATCGTTTTCCAAAGTAGAAGGGGCCCGGAACCGTGAAGCCCAGAGTGTCAATGGGAATGCGGAAGGAGGGCGCAACGGTGGGTTTGTCGGGAATGTGGTCGTCGAGGAGTCGAAGCGGGGCGTGCCTGTCTTTCGTTCCGTTGGGGGTTGCGCTGGCGACGTGATTGGGAACGATGTCGGGGAGCGGGTCCGCGGGCGCTTTCGGGCTTTGCGAGCCGGATTGAGAGAGAGCCGCGGATGGGGCAAAGAATCCGCGTGGGGCAAGAAACGAGACGCCGACAAGCACGAAGACGATCCCCGCGCGATCCCACAATCCTCGCTTAGCCCACTGCATTCGCATCAGAATCTATTCTCGCCGATCCGAAGTGTATTCTCGCCGATTGGCCGCTGGTTTGACATCCGCGCGCGGCAGGATCCGGTGCGGGATTGAGAGATGCCGCTGCTCGTCGCGCAACGGGACAAGCGAGGCCCAGGCTGTGCGAGAGTAGGAAATGGGGGAACAGATGCAAAGCCGGCGCGTGACATTCATGGGTTATGGAGCATGCGCGCTGGCCGGCTGCCTGTGGGGAACGGGGTTCTACTTCGGACGGCTGGCGCTGAATGAGATGAGCGTAGAGGCAATGGTGCTCTACCGGTTTCTCTTCGCTTCACTCGGCATGCTTCCCTTTGCCCTGTTTCAGCGTGTGAGGTTTACGCGATCTGAGGTCGGGATTCTGCTTATTTCAACTGCATTCGGCATTCCTGTCCAGTTCCTTCTTCAGTTCCACGGGCTTGCGCTCACCACAGTGAGCCACGCCTCGCTCATGGTGGGGTCGATGCCGGTGCTTCTGGCGGCGGCCGCGGCTATTTTTGCCGGCGAAAAGCTCGACTGGCTTGGCTGGATGGCTTTGACCGGATCGACGATTGGCGTCGCATTGATAGTTCTCGGAGGCAGCCGCGGGCCTGCGACGCGCGGCGAGCCCTCTCTGGCTGGCGACCTGCTGGTGGTCGCGTCCCTGGTGACTGCGCTGGCGTGGGTTCTGCTGAACAAGAAGCTGATGCAAACGCACAGTCCAATGGTGGTAACTTCGTATTCCATTCTGGCCGGAACATTGATGCTTGCTGCAATGATTCTTGGCCCATGGGCGCTGCAAACCTTGTTCGGAAGCCGAGCGCTGGAACCGCTGCCAGTGGCCACGGTCAGCCATACGGCGTGGATTGCGCTCGCGATCAGCGGCCTGCTCTGCACCGCGACGACGACTCTGCTATGGAATTGGGGAATTCATCACGTACCGGCCTCGCGCGCCGGAGTTTTTCTGAACATCGAGCCGGCACTCGGCTCGTTGCTCGGGGTGCGGCTGCTGGGCGAGCACCTGGGTCCCTTTGCCTGGGTGGGCGGAGGGCTGATCCTGAGCGCGGCGGTCATCCTGACTACGCGTGGGCACCAGCCTGAGCCGGAGGTCATTCTGGAATAAGGGCGGAGAGGCATTCGGCGAAGTGGAATGGTGAGCCTAAACCTTTTCATTTTGGTTCCGATAACTCATAGACCGACGCAGTTCGGCTGGAGCGAGAGATGGCATTGTTGACCTGGAACGAAAAGTACTCCGTGGGCGTGCACGCAATCGATGAACAACATACGGGCCTGTTCAATATTTTGAATGATCTGCATGCGGCGATGATGACAGGGCAGGCTCAGGCTCTGACCGGGCCTCTGCTGAAGAAACTGGTGGAATACACGCAGAAGCACTTTGCGGCCGAAGAGGCCATGATGGCGAAAACGAAGTATCCCGGCCTGGCCGCGCATCAGGCTCTGCACAGGGACCTGGTGAAGCAGGTGAATGGGTATGTTGTGCGGTTTGACCGTGGAGAGATCACGCTGAACCTTCATCTGCTGAATTTCCTGCGTGACTGGCTGACCAACCATATTCAAAAGACGGACCATGAGTACGGACCTTGGCTGAACGACCACGGGGTGAAGTAGGGGCCAGGGTCTGGGCGTCTGGGGTCTGGGGTCTAGGGTGTGGGGTATCGGGTATCGGGTCCAGGGTGTCGGGGCTGGGGGCTGGAACCTTGGGTTGAGGGCATTCGCCACTTCGGTTGGAAAGTATGAAGTATGGGAACGCCTGGAGTTTGTCGAGGGTCGGCTGGGGCGAACTCCGGAGTTGGCGAAAGCCTACCAAGTACAATTCCACGCATGAGCACAATTGGCTTCGGCGACACGGTTCGAATCCGTCCCACCGTGGAGATGGAAGAGCTTGGCCTTGCGGGTCGAACGGGCCTCGTTTATGGGTCAACTACACCTTCCGTCACCGGTGTTAAGTTCATTGGCTGCTCTTTGAATGACCGTGCTCTTTCGGTTCATGTTGAAGGCCGGGATGATCCGCTCTGGCTTGCCCCCGATCTTGTCGAGTTTGTCGATCACACTCCGGGCTTGACAGTACGCATCGGAAAGCGACATCGCGTTCGTGGCCAGGAGGGAGAATGGATTGACGACATTCGGCTCGCTGAAACCGGGTCCGAGTCATGAGGACCGAATCGCAGAATTGCGAAAAAGAGGGATCTCGAAAAGTGCGAACAAAGAGCACCCCACAGGGGCTAAAGCCCATTCATTCTATTCGTCGCATCGGCGCGGCTGAAGCCGTGCCCTGTTACAAAGCGCCGACTCTTGTGCGGGCTTCGCTTCTGGTTCGCATCGCTATCATTGCTGTCGGCGTATGTGCGGTCGTCGAGGGCGCGAGCGCGGAGGCCGATGCGAAGACTAAATCTCTACAAGAGTCGCCGGTGGTAATGCTGCGCGAAAATGGCGGCATGCTCGAAAACGAGCACATTCTGGCTGCCTGGAAGGTGGAAGATGGGCGCCTTGTCTCGCTGTCAACGATGGGGATGCCCTACAGAGATAAGAAGCCAATCTACCGTCGGAAAAACGAAATAGTGTCGGGCTGTTTCGACGGACTGACTCCGCCGTTCTCGATTGAGTTGAGTGGGAATAAGACGATTCCTGCATCCGCCCTGAAGATCGTCGGAGCGGCTCGGGTTGAGCACATGGTCGCGAATGCGGCGGCATCGCGGTATGCGGAGCGGCGGCCTGGCATCGCAGTGCACTACGCTTTGACGGACGAAGCGGGACGGTTCGCGGCGGATTGGGCGTTGGTGCTGCGGCAGGGGTCGAGATACATCCGCCAAGTGCTCACGATAAAGGCAGGCGCGGCTCCCGTGCCAGTGAGCGCGGTGTCTTTGATCGATCTGAAGGCAAAGGGAATTGAAGAAACTGGGAACGTGAAAGGCTCCCCGCTGACAGCGGGAAATGTCTTCCTTGGATTCGAGTCGCCGCTCTCGCAATGCAGCGTGCAAGGGGACGAGGGGATCTGCAAGCTCGAGAGCGGAGTGCCGATTGGGGCGGGGCATGAGGAGAGCTATTCGGCGGTGATTGGCGTGGCCGAGCCCGAGCAGATGCGGCGGAGCTTCCTGACCTATCTGGAACGGGAGCGGGCGCACCCTTACCGCACGTTTCTCCATTACAACAGCTGGTTCGATCTAGGCTTCCATCTGCCGTACACGCAGGCGGAGGCGCTGGACCGGATTCATGCGATCGGCGAGGAGCTGAACAAGAAGCGCGGCGTGAAGCTGGACTCGTTCCTCTTCGACGATGGGTGGGACGACACGAGCGATTTGTGGAAGGTGCGGGCGGACTTCAAGGACGGTTTCAAGCCGCTGACCGAAGCGGCGGCTGCCTATGGGGCTGCGCCGGGAATCTGGCTTTCGCCGTGGGGCGGCTATTCGGCAGCGAAACAGAAGAGGCTGGCGACGGCGCGGCGCGACGGCTACGAGATTGTGAACGATGGACTGGCGCTTTCGGGGCCGAAGTACTACAAGCTGTTTCACGACGCGGTGACGAGGATGGTGACCGAGGACGGCGTGAACCAGTTCAAGTTCGATGGGACCGGCAATGCGGAGCAGGTGGTTGCGGGTAGCGCATTCAGCAACGACTTTGACGCGGCGATTCACCTCGTCGGCGACCTGCGTCAACTGAAGCCGGATATCTTCATCAATCTGACAACGGGGACGTGGCCTTCGCCGTTCTGGCTGTTCTATGCAGACTCGATCTGGCGCGGGGGCGAGGACACGGGCTTTGCCGGCGTTGGATCGGATCGCGAGCAGTGGATTACTTATCGCGACGGGGAGACCTACGCGCACATTGTGGAAGGCGGAAGGCTGTTTCCGCTGAATTCGCTGATGCTGCATGGGATTGTGTACGGGCGAAAGCTGAAGCGGTTGTCGACTGACCCCGGGCATGATTTTGCGAACGAGGTGCACTCGTATTTCGCGTCGGGTACGCAATTGCAGGAGCTCTACATCACGCCGGATCTGTTGAGCGCTGCGGATTGGGACACGCTGGCCGAGGCGGCGAAGTGGGCGCGGGCAAACGCGGAGACGCTGAAGGATACGCACTGGGTTGGCGGCGACCCGATGAAGGGCGAGGTGTACGGCTGGGCGGCTTGGTCTAAAGATGCGGCAATTCTGACGCTGAGGAATCCGAGCGATCAGGGGAGGACGCTGGACCTGGATATTGGCGAGACGCTGGAGTTGCCGGCTGGAGCGGCGCAGCGCTATCTTGCGCGGAGCGTATGGGAGGCCGACGGCGGGAAGGCCGCGCGCGTGCTGGTGGCAGGACGCGCAACGAGCTTCCATCTGGAGCCATTCGAGGTGTTGACACTCGAGGGCGTTCCGCAGCGGTGAGGCATTGCATGCAGCAGCGGCTCGCTGATCGCTCGCAGAAGCACTTGCCACGATCTGAAGTTCTGCAGGCACTGCGTGCGGCAACTGCAGCTTGCACCGCTAGAGCTTTTTCAAAAGGGCCGGCAGACCGGCGTTGTCGCATCCCATCCATTTCCCATTTCTTCCTCGAAAAACCGCGAAATAAATGGGGCACGGGTATCGTTGTTTCTGGAGCAGTTCTCCGGGAATATCGCGGGATGGTATTCTGACCGCGCTCGGCTGTGTTCGCTCATCCCCTGCGACCTTCCCCAAGTTCGCGCCTTCGATCTCCCTGAGTTTCCGCACTTGAACTGAGCGATGTAAGGAGAATTCAATGATCAGATTGCATGTGAACGGCGTTCAACATGAGGTTGAAGCGAGCGCCGACACTCCCCTTCTCTATGTCTTGCGCAACGAACTGCTCCTGACTGGTCCGCAATTCGGTTGTGGACTGGCCCAGTGCGGCGCATGTTCCGTCCTGATTGATGGAAAGGAAGTTCGGTCGTGCGTGACGGCGTTGTCGGATGTTGGAGACAAGGAAATCACGACACTCGAAGGGCTGCCGGATCGGTGGGCGAAGCAGAAAAACCTCTCCGCCGAGGCCGCGAAGGAGACTCTGCACCCAGTGCAGCAGGCGTGGATCGAGGAGCAGACCCCGCAGTGCGGGTTCTGCCAGAACGGGATGATGATCAAGGCGACGGAGCTGCTCGAGAGCAACGCGCATCCGACGACGGCGCAAATCAAGGAAGCATTCACGACCTCGGGCGTGTCGCCGAATCTCTGCCGTTGCGGAACGTACACCGCGATTATCGAGGCTGTGCAACACGCGGCAGTGATCATGGAAGGCGGGAGGTAGGCAATGAAGATTTATGCGGAGGAGAGCAAGAACATCTTCGGCGCGAGCCTCTCGCGGCGTCAGTTCCTGAGGGCAGGCGGCGTGCTGGCCGTGGGAATCAATCTGGTTGGGGCAAAGCGCGCGTTGAGCGATACGCCACCTGCACCGAAGCTGGCGCCAACACCGGGAAACACGCTGAACCCTGCGCTGCCGAGCTCGTGGATTGAGATTCATCCAGACTCGACGGTGCTGATCCGCACCGGCAAGTCGGATTTTGGCCAGGGCTCGGTTTTCACCGCTTATCGCCAGATTGTGGCCGACGAACTTGGCGTGAGCGTCGAACAAGTTACGACCGTTGTTACGGGAGATACGGACAGGACGCCCGATGGCAACGGTTCGTTCGATTTTCTTGGCGGCGGGACGCCCAACCTGCGCAAAGTGGCGGCGTACACGCACCAGGCGCTGCTGGACCTTGCGGCTGAGCAGTTGAACGTGCCGAAGGAGCAACTTACCGTGAAGGAGGGCATCGTTACTGGCGGCGGCAAGAGCATTTCTTACGGTGATCTGGTCAAGGACAAGCAGTTGAAGCTGACGATTCCGGTGAGCGGAGACATTCAGGGATTCGAGGGGTTGACGGTGGAAGGGAATCCTCCGATGAAGCCGGTCAGCGAGTACAAGGCCATCGGAACATCGTTCAAGAATCCAGCTATTCGCGCGAGAGTGACGGCAAAAGAGAATTGGGTCACCGATGTGCGGCTGCCGGGGATGGTGCATGGGCGCGTGGTGCACCCGAAGACGCTTGGTTCGACGCTGATTTCTGCAGGCGAAGTGGATAAGAAGCAGTTTCCTAACTCGCAAGTTGTTGTGAAGGGAAACCTGGTGGGGGTTGTTTCGTCGACGGAGTGGGAGGCCGTGCAGGCGGCGATGGACGTGGCCGGAAAGACGAAGTGGACGGAGTGGAAGGGACTTCCAGGCGATGCCAAACTCCAGGAGCACCTGCGGGATGCGGATTGGACGAGCACGCCGGTTATGAAGGGCGAATCGAACAAAGGCAACGTGGAACCGGTGCTGGCATCGGCGAAGAACAAGCTCGCGGTCACTATCCAAATGCCATATATGAAGCATGTGCCGATTGGACCGACGATTGCGGTTGGCGATGTGAAGGCGGATGGAACTGTGTATCTGCATGTGCATAACCAGAACCCGCAGCAACTGCGGAAACAGATTGCGCTGATGCTTGGGACGACGGTGGACAAGGTGATCGTGCGCTCGTATGCTGGGCCGGGACATTACGGGAGATCGAATGGCGGCAACTCGGGCGCGGAAGACGAGGCGGTGCTTCTGTCGCAGGCCGTGGGTAAGCCGGTGCGCGTGCAATGGATGCGCGCCGATGAACTGCAGTGGTCGACGCAGTCGAGTGCGGCGTTTGCCGACGTGCGGCTGGCGATCGATGATAAAGGCAAGTTGTCGGCGTATGAGATTGTGCACCACATGCCGGCGATGCAGGACGATCGCCTGGTTGGCGCGGTGATCGCGGGGCTGCCGACGCAGCCGCCGCCCGATCCAAAGGGCGACTTCGTCGCGTCGACGGTGAACCCGGTACAAGATCCCTGGGTCTACGCGCAAGTGGCAAACGTGGACGAGCAAGGGAAAGGAACGTTCCAGGTGGGACAGAAGGCTTCGCCGATTGCGGCGGGGCTGCGCAACCACAGCATGCGGACGCCGGGGCAGTTCCAGCAGAACTTTCCGCGCGAAGTAGCGATCAATGAGGTGGCGGCGCTGGCCGGGGCGGATGCAATCCAATTCCGCATCGATCACTTGAGCGAGAAGCGGGCGATCGCTGTGCTCGAGGCCGTGCGCAAGGCGCATGGCTGGGAGACGCGTCCTTCGCCTAGCACGGAGGCGAAGAACACTGGATCGGCGGTTGTGCGGGGGCGCGGGGTTTCGCTGATGCTGCGCAGCTCGGCCTACTGGGCCTGCGCCTGCACGATCGCAGTGACGCCGGAGACAGGGGTTGTGCGGGCAGAGAAGTGCACCATTGCGGTCGATCCGGGGGTGATTATCAACCCGCAACAGTTGAAGCGACAGATTCAAGGGGGCGCGGTGATGGGCATCAGCCACGCGCTGCTTGAGGAGCTGGCGTTTGACCAGAGCGGCGTGACGCAGGATGACTGGATCAGCTATCCGATCCTGACCATGGCCGATATACCGGAGATCGAGGTGGTGCTGATCAACAATCCTTCGACGGGGGTGTATGGAGCGGGGTCGGAGGCGGCGAATGCGCTGGCGGTGCCGGCGATTGTAGCGGCGCTGCACGATGCGACGGGCAAGCAGATGCGGCGGATTCCGTTGAAGCCGGCTTATGTGCAGGAGTTGATGAAGGGTAGGGGTGGTGGCGGCCAGCCTGGATAGGCGCCCAGCGGGGACGACAGCCACGTGTTGCATGAAACGCTTGAATGCGGTATTCTGTTTCATGAAACGTGGGCCCTATGAGTTCCGCTACAACAATCCGCGTCCGCAAACATCGGCAGAGCCTGCGCGCGGCAGGATTGCGGCCCGTCCAGCTTTGGCTACCGGACAGCCGGTCGAAGAGCTTCCGGAAGCGCTGCGAGCTTGAGTGCAAAATGCTTGCGGCCGATCCCAATGAGGCAAAAGTGCTCGATTGGATCGAACGCGTTGCCGATCTTGACGGTTGGCGCGCGGACGAGAGATGAAACGCGGCGATCTGATCCCCGTTGTTCTGGCAGGTTCTTACGGCAAGCCGCGACCAGCGCTGGTGATCCAATCCGATCTTTTTTCCGCGCTACCGTCTGTTACGGTCTTGCCGGTCACTACCGAGTTGCGCCCCATCGAGATCTTTCGCATCGCCGTTGAGCCCACGCAGCGCAATGGTCTGAGAGTGCGCTCCCAGATCATGGTGGACAAGGCGCATACCATTCCTCGCGCCAAGGCCGGCGAGCCATTCGGGGCTATCGATGCGCGGACGCTGACAGCAGTCGAGCGCGCCATGGCTGTATTTTTGGGGTTGGGGTGAGTTGGCGGCGCTGCACGACGCGAAGGGAAAGCAGATGCGGAGGATTCCGTTGAAGCCGGCGTATGTGATGGAGCTAATGAAGGGGTAGGGGCGATTCTTGAGGGCGTCTTTAGTTCGCTTTATCTGAAAACTGGAGGTCGTCGGCTACCAATACAACGTGTCCGCCTGTATCCATGCGAAGTCGACCCGTAACCGTCGCGAATTTGTGTTCGCGGGCAAGGTGTAATATCGACAGCCCTGGGTATTTCGCGTTGTACGCAGGAGGGTACTCCACCTTCAAGGTCGCCTTGTAACCGCCGTCGTAGATCATGGAACCTTCTTTTCCCCACCAGAAGTGTCCACGAACGAGAACCTGTTGAGAGCCGAGTTGAGGAGCACTCTGCTTCGCGGCGGCCACGGTGAGGGGCTGCGAGGCTGAGCTTGGGCGGAGACATAGGGCGCAGAACAGGGCGACGGCAAATGCCTGCAGAATTAAGCTCGGAACTCCGCGCTCCGTGTCCCATCTGGTGATGCCGTCATTGCTGAATGTCTTCATCACGAACACAGAGTAGACCAGATCTTTGACGAAGTGGAACAGTGTGCGGCTCCGTTGTGGACGGAGCCGCGGGGGGGTAAAGCCCACGCATCTTTTTTGCTGTTTTTCGGCGCGGCTGAAGCCGCGCCCTGATACAAAGCCCGTGGTCGGATTGGATTTGTCGTCTCCCACCCAAGCCGCAAGAAACAAAAGCGCGGCTAGGATGGGGCACCCGCGAACCTGGAGCACCGACATTTTGGGGAGCAGAGAAAAAGCAACAACAAATGCAACCGCAGATCCTTCGACTCACCACCCCCAAACTGAAGTACGTTTGGGGCCCCGTTCGCTCAGGATGACAGCGCTTATTTATTTGTGGATTTTAGGAGGAGGCCACTACAGTTCGAAGGCGAGCTGGTTTGTCGCCCAGGAGGGTGCCGGCGGCTTGGGCTCGGAGGCTAGCTCGTAGACGAGGCGCTCGAGGACGAGGCGCTTGTCGGGCGGGGAAGAGCGGAGTTCGAGGTCGGCGCGGGCGACGAGGCGGAGGGCGCGGGTGAGATCGCGGCGGCTCTTGTAGCGGCGGGCCTGGCGGATGAGGTCGTCGGCGGCGAAGGGCGGGCATGCGGAAGCCCTGCCAGAGCGCCTGCCAGATGGCGCGAGAGTCGCGCACATTTTTCTCGAGGATGACGAGCATCTGGCGGAAGGTGCGGGCGAGCATGTAGAGGTGGCCGATGGCGGCGTCTTCGCCGCCTCGGAGCTGTTGAGCAGGCCGTGGAGCAGGGCGAGGGCGCGTGCGCGGTCGCGGGCGCTGATGGCGTCGGTGAGTTCGTAGAGGGAGCGCTGCTTGGCGCCGAGGACCATGGTTTCGACGTCGCCGAGGGTGATTTTTTTCTTGCCTTCGGTGTAGAGCAGGAGCTTTTCCAACTCGGACGAGATCATCATCATGTCAGCGCCGAGGGCGTCGACGAGCTCGCGGGCGGCGTCGGGCTCCATGCGGACGCCGGCTTCGTTGGCCGTGGAAACGAGCCAGCGCATGGCGTCTTCGTCGTTGACGCGAGCCAGCTCGACCATGCCGCAGTGCTCGCCGAGTGTTTCAGTCAGGCGCTCGAAGCGGTTCTTGTCGTCCATGTCCATGCGGCGGGGGTCGGAAGGGATGCGGAGGAAGTCGGCGATGAAGACGATGAGCGCCTGAGGATTGGGCGAGCGGAAGTAACGGTCGAGGGCGGCAAATTCTTCCTTCTTTGCGCCGCGTGTGTAGAGCTGGCGGACGTTGCGGACGAAGATGACCTGAAATGGCGCCATGAGCGACGGGGTCTGGGCGCGATCCAATATCTCGAAAATCGAAGTGGAGGCGAGGTCGAAGTCGGAGAGGCAGAAGTCGCGGAGGTCGGGGGGAACGAAGGCGCGGAGCACGGCGCCCCGGCAGCGGTCGAGGAGAAAGATTTCGTCGCCGGCGAGGACATAGCCGGGGCGGAGTGGGCCGGAGTTGGAGGCGGCGGCGTCGATTTCGGCCACAAAGCGACCCACGGCCGCGAAGCCCGCACCCCAGCGGCCGCCGCTCACAGGCCCAAACCTCGTTGAGACTGGCAAATACGGGTTAACACCATGCGGCTCCAGAATACCCTTTGGAGCTGTGCGAAAGCAGTACCAAACTAGCAGAAGTCCGGCCCGAGGCATTTACACAGTCGTTGTAAAACGGACATTGTCGTATCCCACCCTTGCGACAGAGGCGGAACCGCGGCAAGGATGGGACGCCCCCGCGAGTTTGGGAAGCGGCGAAGGGCGAGGCGGTCTAGGAGCTGTCTCATAAATGGTCGCGGACCCGGAAATACTTCCCGCGGGGGCTAAAGCCCAGAGGATTTTGGGCCTTTTGCGGCACGACTAAAGTCGTGCCCTGACTCAGGATCATTTATGAGACCGGCTCTAGAAGCTTTCGAGGACGTCGGAGACAAGCTGGCTGGCGAAGTGGCGGCTGAGGCGCTCGATGGCGGCGGGGTCTTCCTGAATGAAGGTGGGGAGATCGCTGGTGGCCTGGTACTGCTCGCGCCAGGTGTAGTTCTTGTTTTCGTAGAGGACGCGGCCGTCGCGGTCTTTGATGGTGACGGAGACGACCAGGGTGATGAGATAGCTGGAGGACTGCTGGGTGGTGGTGTTGTAGGTGAGCGGAGCGGAATACTGCTTGAGAATTACGCCGCGAAGGACGGCGTCGGCATCGGGCTGGTCGGAGGGGACGACACGGAAGCGGGTGCGGGCGGCGAACTCGCGAAGTACGGCCTCAGTGAGCGCAATCTCCGTGTGGTTCGCGTTGGTCTGCGTGGTGAAGAGCGGGACCGCGAGGGTCTTGAGGCCGGGGGGCAGGTGGGCGGCCGAACCCACGGTGTGATAGCCGCAGCCGGCGAGGGCAGTGAAGGAGAAAGCGAGAAATAGAAGAGCACGGCGGCGCATGACCTATGGTAGCTCTGGATCCCACCCTAAACACAAAAGCGCGCTTAGGATGGGGCACCCGGCACGGCTGCGCATGATTCATGGTATCGCGGCGGTGAAGCCGTCACACGGGACTCAGAATCGAGACGTAAGAGACCGGCATGTTTGTGAGGCGAGACGAAAAAGCTATAGATATCCCAGGTTAGCTCGACCGCTGCGGCGGTCTTGTGAACCTGGGGCACCCGCGACTCTTAAAAATGCGTCAGGTCCAGGCGCAGACGAGGGCCCCGAGGCCGGGATCGGGGAGATGGAGACGGTCGGCGCGTCCTGTGAAGTAGAGCTTGTTGAGGAGAGTCGTGTCGCAGTGGTCCACGCGATGGAAGCCGGCGGCGAGGAGTTCGCTCTCCAATTCCTCGGGGCTGAAGAAGAGGCGGAAGGGTTCGCCGGCGGCGGCGACGCGGGCGGAAAGAAGGTCAAAGACCACGCGGCGGCGTCCTGTGAGGGTTTCGGGACGGAATGCGTAGTCGAAGCAAAGAGCGGTGCCGGCGGGGAGATGAGCGACGGCGCTGAGCGTGGCGCGGAATGCTTCAAGAGTGAGATAGGGGGCGACGCCGAGCCAACCAAAGAAGGCTGGCATGGCGGCGTCAAATCCCGCTTCGACGAGTCCGGCAGTGAGGGCCTTGTGTTCGAAGTCGAGGGGGACAAAGGTGAGGTTGGCAGGAATGCGGATTTCAGCCTGGTCGAGCATGAAGCGCTTCCACTCCTGTGTGGCAGGGAAATCGACCTCGAAGACACGGAGCGCGGGAAATGGATTGCGGTAGGCGAAGGTGTCAAGGCCTGCGCCGAGGACTACATACTGGGTGACGCCGTGGGCGACGGCGAGGGCCAGCTGATCTTCAGTGAAGCGGCTGCGCGCAGCCATAAAGCAACGGAAGTCCTGGGCAACGGGGTGGCAGGCGCGATCGAGATCGCGGGTGTAGCCTTCGGCGACGAGGGGCAGCGCGATGGGGTCGTCGAGGACGCGGGGCTGCTCCATCAACTGGTGGGCGGCGCGGCGAATGGCGACGCGGAGGGCGGTTCGGCTGGGCTGGCCGTGTTCCATGATTGTTATCGTAATGGGCGGCGCCGGCGAGGACGCCCGCACGACAGCCGGCGGGGCGCCGGCGCTACAGAGGCTTGGCTGGCGCTGGCACCACGATTTTCGGCGTGGTGTGAGAGGAGCGGGTTAGGATCATTCGCATGACATGGATTGGATGGGCGTTGCTCTCTGCATTGTTTGCTGCCGCGACGGCGTTGCTGGCCAAGGTGGGCGTGGCGCATGTGGACTCGAACCTGGCGACGGCGCTGCGCACGAGCGTGGTGGTGGTTTTTGCCTGGGGGATTGCGCTGACTTGGGCGCGGCCCACGGGCGGAGGCGGGCTGTGGGCGGAGGTGCGCGGGCTCGATGCAAGGACGGTGACGTTTCTGACTCTGTCGGGACTGGCGACGGGACTGTCGTGGATCTGTTACTTCAGAGCGCTGCAGATGGGGCCGGCGTCGCGGGTGGCCCCGCTGGACAAGCTGAGCGTGCCGCTGGTGATGGTGTTTGCGTGGTTGCTGCTGGGCGAGAGGATGAATGTGGCGGCGGTGGCGGGAGGGTTGCTGATTACGGCGGGCGCGGTGGTGATGGCGCTGGCATGACAGGGTGGGGTGGGGAATCGCGAGGAGGCCATTGGAGAGTAACAATAGTGGAGGGAGAGAATAAAAGACAAGAAGCCTTAAAAGACTATATATATCCCAGGTTAACTCGACCGCTGGCGCGGTCCTCGCGAACCTGGGGCACCCCGAGGAAGCTGGGGGACATGAAGGGAAACGATGGCAGACAAGAAACTTGAGACGCGGCGGATCGTGCTGACGGGGTTTATGGGGTCGGGCAAGAGCACGGTGGGGCCGCTGCTGGCTGCGCGGCTGGGGTGGAGGTTCGTGGATGCGGACGACGTGATTGAGGCGGAGGCGGGGACGAAGATTGCGGAGTTGTTTGCGCGGGATGGGGAAGCGGCGTTCCGCGAGCGCGAGCATGAGGCGATTGCGCGGCTCGCTGAGGGCGATGAGCTGGTGCTGGCGCTGGGTGGAGGCGCTATTGAGACCGAGGGAGTCCGGACGCTGGTGCTGGGGAGCGCGGGCACGCTGCTGGTGCATCTTGAAGTGGGACTTGAGACGACGTTGACGCGCTGCGCGGGGACTGAGGGGACGAGGCCGATTCTGGCGGACCGGGCGAACCTGGCGGCGCGGTATGAGAAGCGGCTGCCGCTCTATCGCGTTGCGCATGTGTCGATCGCGGTGGATGGGCTTACGCCGGAGGAAGCGGTGGAGGCGATTGCGGAGGCTGCTTCGCCGCAGTCGCCGTCAGCGCTGCCCTAGGCAGCTATCGGGCGTGGGATGGGGTGGATGGGATGGTTGGTATGATCGAGGGAGTGCGCTGCGCGGTGTTCGGGGCTGTGCGGTGCGGATTCTGAGGCCTCATCCTTTCATGACAAATATTTCCAGTGTCCTGTCCCTGAAGCCAGTGGGAGAATTCGACGGGACAAAAAGCAGATTCTTCGCTCACCACCCCCGAACTGAGAGACGTTCGGGGACCCGTTCGCTCAGAATGACACCGCGGTCAATGTTGAGAATGAAGGCCGGGGTAATGCTGACAATGACACCGTGGCGTAATGTTGGGAATTCTGCGGACAGGGCACCCGCATCATGACAAATATTTCTCAAGCGGCGGTTGCGGGCGAGCTTGCGCCGGCGATGGCGGCTGAGGGCGCGCGCGCGGCGGGACAAGAAGCGGGCCAAGCGGTGAGCGGGCTTGGGGACGGGCATTTGCATGTTCACGCGCCGAGCCCTGGGGCAACGGCGACGCTGATCCACGACCTGAGGGAGCTGTTCAAGGTGAAGGTGGTGGGGCTGGTGCTGGTGACCGGCTGGGGCGGGTTTTACCTGGGGTCGATGCAGTCGGGGATCTCGAGCATGCAGCGAGGGCTGCTGGATGCGCTGCTGGGGATTGGGCTGGTGTCGGCCGGTGCGGGGGCCCTGAACGAGGCGCTGGAGCGGAAGACCGATGCGAAGATGACGCGGACGGCGAACCGGCCACTGGCGTCGGGGCGGTGGTCGCTGGCGTCGGGGATTGCGGCCGGGCTGGGCGCGCTGGGACTGGGCGCGGTGTGGCTGATGCTGCATACGAATCTGCTGACGCTGGCGCTGGCGCTGCTGACCGCGTTTACCTATGTGGCGATCTATACGCCGCTGAAGAGGGTGACGGCGATGGCGACTTTCATTGGGGCGTTTCCTGGGGCGGCGGGACCGCTGCTGGGATGGACTGCGGCGCGCGGGCGGATTGAATGGCCGGGCGTGGCGCTGTTTGCCATTTTGTTTGTGTGGCAGTTTCCGCACTTCATGGCGATCTCGTGGATGTATCGCGACGAATACGCGAAGGCGGGGATTCGCATGCTGCCTGTGGTGCAGCCGGATGGATGGTCGACCGTGGCCGAGGCGCTGGCCTTTGCGGTGATCATGATTCCGGTGAGTCTGACGCCGTGGTGGCTGGGAACGGTGGGGGTTTGGTATGCGGTGCCGGCCATACTGCTGGGGCTGGTTTATTTGGCGTACACGATTCGGTTTGCGGGGATCTTGCGGGCGGAGTCGGACACTGAGAGCCGGATGCTGGCGCGCGATTTGTTGAAGGTGAGCGTGCTGTATCTTCCGCTGCTGTTCACGACGCTGATGCTGTGCGCGACGGCGAAGGGGTGAACGGATTTCGTAAGTGACGTGGTGTCGGCATTGTGGTATCCCACCCTAGCCGCGAAAAACAAAGGCGCGGCTAGGATGGGGCACCCAGAGTTTTGGATACAAACGAAAGTGCTCGAAGAGGGCGGATGACGACGGCGAGTACGATAAAAGCGAATTCGGCGAAACAAGGAAGCACGGCGCCGGCGATTGCGGCGATTCTGTTAATCAGTGCGGCGGCCTCGGCGTTCCTGTTCTGGCTGATTTATGTGCATCCGGCGACCGCGACGAGCACGCAGTATGCGTTTCTGCCTGCGCTGAACGCGGTGCTGAATGGGCTGAGCGCGACAGCGCTTCTGATCGGTTACACGTTCATTCGCGCGAAGCGAATCAAACGGCACCGGGCGGCGATGATTACGGCGTTCTGTTTTTCGACGCTGTTTCTGGTGAGCTACATTGCGCATCACGCGCTGCACGGAGATGTGCGGTACCCGATCGGAGCGGCCTTCAGAGGGCCCTATTTGGCGCTGCTGGCGAGCCACATTGTGCTGGCGGTGGTGGCGCTGCCGATGGTGCTGGTCACGTTTTTCTTTTCGCTCACGGGGCGGATTCCGCAACACCGGAAGATCGCGCGGTGGACGTTTCCGCTGTGGCTGTATGTGTCGGTGACCGGCGTGATCACATACGTGATGCTGCGGCTGGCGCAGGGCTGAGGAAGCTCAGCACAAGTGCAGCGCTCACGACACGCGGTCTTTGCAGGGGCTAAAGCCCGCCCATTTTCAGGCTTATCGGCACGACTAAAGTCGTGCCCTGATACAAGACAGGTTACGCAGGGGTTCCGTAACGGATGATGACGTCACAAACCAATTCGACGGCACTGCCGGGCGACGGGACGCGGGAGCTTCTGCAGTGGGGCGGAACGATTCTGGGGTCGGGGCTGCTGGCGCTGCTGCTGCTGCAGACATTGCTGGGCGGGTTTTCACCGACGGGAGCGAGCACGAATACCGGTTGGTTTGCGCTGATTGTCGCGCTGGGGTGCATTCCGTTTGGCAGCCTGCTGCTTGGACTGGGCGTGGCCAAGTGGTTTCGGCGGCGCGGGATGGCGCGGGCCGCGCGCAAACCCTGAATGCCCTGCTCTTCTGCTATTCTTTCTGATTACAGGAGCAGAGAGAGATGGCAAGAAGCATTAACAAAGTTACGTTGCTGGGCAATGTCGGCAAGGACCCGGAGATTCGTTCCACCCCCAGCGGTGTCATGGTAGCGTCGTTCAGTATTGCTACCAGCGACCGCCAGAAGGACGCCCAGGGCAACTGGCAGGACAAAACGGAATGGCACAACCTGAAGGCCTTCAATCGCACCGCTGAAATCGTTCGCGACTACGTGAAGAAGGGCGCGAAGCTTTACATCGAAGGCAAGATCACCACCAACAGCTGGGACGATAAAGAGTCGGGGCAGAAGCGCTACAAGACCGAGATCCTGGTGAATGAGCTGGTGCTGCTCACAGGCCGCGAAGATGGCGCGGGGAGCGGTGGATACAGCCGGGCGTCGAGTTCGGCCGGGAGCTCGGCGGCGAGCTTCGATCAGCGGCCGCAGGGCGGCGGGGACGACATCTCGCAGTCTGCCGAGATCTCAGACGACGATATTCCGTTTTAGAGACAGGGATCAGGGGCCAGCGTCCAGGGAGCAGCGTCTCCAGCGCTCACAGGTGGGGTGTAAACTTCGGGGTCAGCCAGCAGATGAAGGGGAAGCCCCGTGAACCGGACCTCAGCAGTTGGGCGCGCGACCATTTTGTGCAGTCTTATCGCGCTTTCTCTCATGTCCTGCTCGGCTCCTACCGCGGTCAACACACCCATAGCCCCGCCATCGCAGTGCGATACCACAATTGCACCTGCCGCGAGCATTCAAAACGCGATCGATTCCAATCCTGCCGGCACGAGATTCTGCATGCCGGCCGGAACCTGGCAGGGGCAGACATTTACACCGAAGAATGACGACCAGTTTCTTGGCGACAGCGCAGGGGGCACCGTCCTGGATGGCACCGGGACGAGCGGGATGCTCACTGACGGCTGGGACAATGCGGTCACCGGGGTTGTTATCGACAGCCTGACGGTGAAAGGATACCAAGTGGATCACCTGGACAATCCCGACTGCGAGCCCGGTGGCGGCTTCCCACAGGTTGAAACTGGCAACGGCTGGATCATCCGCAATTCGACGTTCCAGAACTCCGGCTGCACGGGGGTTTCCGTTTTCGGAGGAATCACGTTCACGAACAACCGCGTGACCAACAACCAGAAACTTGGCTTGTTCTGCTATGCAAATCTTCCGGGTGCGGCCGGGAACATGTTGTTTCAGGGCAATGAGATCGACGGCAATAACCAGGGCCATTATCGGCAAGACGATGCCCCGGCGGGCATCAAATGCTTTGGCTATCTGAACGGTAACCCGCAGACCGTGACGATTGAAAACAACTACGTCCATGACAACCTGGCCAGCGGTATATGGCTCGATACCGCGATTAACGGCGCAACGGTCCAGGGAAACACAATCATCTCCAACTCCGTGAACGGCATTCATTACGAAGTGTCTTCAGGCCCGTGCGACATCTCGCACAATGTGATCAATGGAAACGGCACCGGGCCGTTTTACCCCTCACGCAACGTAATCAACAACGGCTCCGGCATTTATATATCCACATCCGGAGGGTGCAATGTTCACGACAATAACGTGTCTGCCCCTGCCGGGTCGTGGGGCCCGATCTACATGCAATGCGATTTGCGCAGCGACGCGCCACTCGACGGCTGCACAAATGTCGCGATCTACAGCAATACCGTCACGTTTGGGAGCAATTCAGTCGACACTTTGCTCTACGGGTTCAATAACAACTCGGGAGTTATTCCGACCGGTTCTTATTCCGATAACAATCAGTTTTACGATACGGTGGACACTTTTCAGCAACATTGGTTGTGGAATACCACCCCCTATGTCGCTGACACCTGGAGTGAATATCGGTCTGCCACCGGACAGGACACCCATTCGACATTGATCGCCGGCAACGCGAGCGTTCCGGGCTGCACAATGATTGGCTGCTCAGGCTCAGGATGGTGAATCACCCGTTCGGCGTCACATTGAATTCACGGCGATTCCAGGTGCGAGTGCCCTTCATCGCGTCCGATTGTACAGCTGTTCGCGGCCTTCGCGCTGGGCGCCTACTCGGTCTTCATGAGGGTGGTGAGCAGGTCGTCGCGGCGGGCGTTGGCCATGGCGCCGCAGTTGTTGAGGACACGCATCCAGAAGTAGACAGCTCCAGCCGCGAGGACAAGGAAGATGGCGGCCGAGATGAGCTGCTGGTTGAGGAACCAGCCAAGCGCGAAGACGCCGGCGCTGACGATGGTGACGACGAGCTGAATGCCCAGGCTCAAGAGGGCGTTACCCTGCGATCCGCGCTGGCGGGCGAGGCGGCCGGGGTTGACGCGAAAGGGAAGGCGGATGGAAAAGATAATGCCGATGGCCAGGTTGGTGGGCAGTGAGAAGCAAAGCCAGGCAAGGGTGGTGATGAGGATGTCGAGCGAGGGTGGGCCGAGACGCAGAGTGGTGAGGATAAGCGCGACGGTGACGACGATGCCGAAGAGGACGATGTGAAAGACGTTTTTGCCGAGCATGACGGTGCGGAACGGTGTCGGCGAGAGGAAGTAAACCTGCAGGCCTGCCCCTTCAGCGCCAAGGTTGTTGTAGAAGAGCTGAATAAAGCCGAGCTGCGCATAGACGACGCAGAGAGGAAGTGCGTAGGGAAAGACGTGGCCTGAGGGTCCGCGGCCCTGGAGGAATGCTCCAGAGAAGACGAGCATCAGCAGAACGGGGGCCCCGATAGCGTAGAGCACCGGCATGGTGCGCAGCAGGGCGCGGAACTCCTTCTCGAGAATGGCGGCGATGGAGCCGGCGGTGGTGGGCATGCGCGATTCGCCGGTGGCCCGGTCGAGAGCGCGCGCCTCGGAAGTGTAGGCCTGGGTTGCAGGGATGGCGCGGGCTTTGGCTGCGGCCTTCTTGCGGGACGGCGCAGATCCAAGGCTTTCGCCGCGGAATTCGGCGCGAAGGCGCGCGGCAAGGATTCCGCCTGCGCCGAGCACCCACACGCCAAGAAAAGCGAGAGATTCAAGGGCGGTGACGGGGGCGCGTTTGGAAGCATTGCCGATCGACTCTGCAACGAGTCCCGGAGGAAACCAACGCTGGATTGAGTTGATGGTATTCACCCAGGGCTTGATCTGTTTGCTTACTTCGCGGACGACCTTTGCCTGCTGGTTCACAGATTTGCCGCTTGAGTCCCGGTGCTGCCAGACGGAGGGATTGAGCAGTTGCAGGCTGAGCATGCAGATCATGAAGACTGCGCCGAGAACTTCGCGGGTTCTGCGCTGGGCAAGCCATCGGTCGATCCAGGCAAAGATCGAGCGGACAAGCAGGATGTTGAAGACGGCGAAAATGAGGAGGGAGATGGCCGTCCAGAAGAAGAGAGACGGACGGGCGGCGGAGATGCCTGCGAGGAAGCCGAGAGAGCAGAGGCAGCCGAGGATGGTCGCTGGGTCGGCGAGGCCAAAGACAATGTAGAGCAGAAAGTAGGAGCCGAAGCGAAGGGGAAAGCGGAGCAGGATGCCGAGGTCGAACTGCTCCTGAAACGAGGCGAGCAGGATGGTCATCGAGACCCAAAGGAACATGAGAACCCAGAAGAGGACGGGCAGCATGTAAGCGGCGTTGCGGACGAGGAAGTAAGAGCCAAAGCCGACGCCGGTGCCGAGCGCAACACCCACCACGCCGTAGATGAGGAGGCCAACGGTGCGAGCGCCAAGCTCGAGAGCGCCCTTACGCGAGCGCAGGCTGTTGCGGAGCATGTTCCAGCGGAGGGCGGCCATGGCTGCGTACTGCGCGCTCGCCTGAGCGCCGAAGATGCCTCCGTGCGCAGGGATAAAGTCGGGAGAAATTGGGCCGGGGCCGGTTACGCCAGCCATGAGAGCTCCTGCGAGGGTTCCTGCACGCCATCTGCTCCGACGATGGAGAGGAAGATCTCTTCGAGGGTGAGGCGCTGCTCCAGCTCTGCGCCGGGCAGCGTGGAGGCGACGCCGGCGCGAAGCTCTTCGAGCGAGCCGTTGGCGACCAGGCGGCCCTTGGAGATGATGGCGACGTGGCTGCAGAGGCGCTCGACGATTTCAAGGACGTGGGTGGTGAGGAAGATGGTTGCGCCTCGGTTGATCATGCCGGTAAGCATGGCCTTGAGCATGCCGGCGGCGATAGCGTCGACACCTTCGAAGGGCTCGTCGAGGAAGAGAACTTTGGGGCCGTGGATGACTGCGGCGGCAAGGGCGAGCTTCTTTTGCATGCCGTGGGAGAAGTCGGTGACGAGCTTGCGGGTTTCATCGGAGAGTTGCATGAAGTCGAGGAGCTCATCGGTGCGGCGCAGGGTGGTTTCTTTGTCGAGGCCATACATGCGGCCAACGAAGTGAAGGTACTCGGGCGCGGTGAGGCGGCCCATGAGCGCCATGCCCTCGGGAACCACACCGATCTGGCGCTTGAGGTCGAGGGCATTTGCGTTGAAGGGCTGGCCGAGGATCTCGATGGAGCCGCTGGAGGGCTCGAGGAGGCCGGTAAGCATCTTGATGGTGGTTGACTTGCCTGCGCCGTTAGGACCGAGGAAGCCGAAGAACTGGCCCGACGCCACGCTGAAGGTGACGTCGTCGACGGCGGTGAGAGCGCCGAAGTTGCGGGTGAGTCCTCGAGTCTGAATCGCAGCGGTTTCCATGTGGGGCAAGGATATCA
This sequence comes from uncultured Acidobacteriaceae bacterium, assembly GCA_963783065.1. Taxonomy (GTDB): domain Bacteria; phylum Acidobacteriota; class Terriglobia; order Terriglobales; family Acidobacteriaceae; genus Telmatobacter. Next base: position 662,319 of record CAWAMG010000004.1, read on the forward strand.
ATGTTGAGGGCAGGGGGAAAGGACGGGGTGTAGGGAGATGTGGAGATGGTTGGTCTCCCACCCATTCGCGGTGAGGCTGCGAATGGATGGGGCACGGGGCTGGCGGCGAGAACGCCGCCGCGACAGCCGGTCCAGACAGGTTGCGGAAAAAAGGGAAATTTGGTGGGGTGCATTTAGAAAAACATCCCTCGGGGGCTGAAGCCCAATCCATTTTGTTGGCCTTATCGGCACGACTCAAGCCACCCCAGCGACGAGGACCTGTCGCCGGGGACCCCGGCAAGTCGTGCCCTGATACAGTGCAGCTTGTGCGGGGCTTCGCTGGTATCCCGAAACCAAGTTTGGTTGAAGAGGGAAGAAGCAACCGCAGATCCTTCGGCTCACCACCCCCAAGCTCCACCCCGGGGCTGAAGAGTACGCCTGGGGCCCCGTTCCCCACCCCAGCGACGAGGACCTGTCGCCGGGGACCCCGGCAAGTCGTGCCCTGACTCATTTCTCCGCCTCCAACGAGTTCTTACGCAGCCTGCAGAGACCGGCGCTACACGCCCGTGATGCTGGCGGAGTCAGAGGATTGCTCTTCTGCGGCGTCGACCTCGCCGAGGGGATCGTATTCGCGGTCGGTGACGGCGACGAGGGCGGCGAGGCGCTCCGCGAGCGCGGGGGTGAAGCTGCCCGCGGGCGCGCGCCAGCTCCAGTTGCCTGAAGCGACAGCCGGCGTGTTCATGCGGGCGGATGAATCAAGCTCGAGATGGTCCTGGGCGGGAACAATCACCAGTTCGGCAACGCTCGCGTAGAGCGAACGAATGAGAGGCCAGACGGGGCGATCGTTTACAGGGCCGACGTAGGCCTCGACGGCGGCCCGCTCGGCTTTACTGGCGGCGAGCCACCAGCCCTGCGTTGTGTCGTTGTCGTGAGTACCGGTGTATGCAACGGTGCCGGGGGTGTACCGATGAGGCAGGTGGGGGTGTGCGCCTTTTTCGCTGAAGCCGAACTGCATGACGCGCATGGTGGGCAGGCCGAGGCTTGTGCGTAGCGCTTCGACCTGCGGCGTAATGAGGCCAAGGTCTTCGGCAACCAGGGGCAGCGGGCCCAGCTCGGTTTCGAGAGCATTAAAGAGGTCGTAGCCGGGAGCTCTGACCCATTCGCCCTTGACGGCGGTTTTCTCTTTAGAGGGAATGGCCCAATAGGCTTCGAAGCCGCGGAAATGGTCGAGGCGGACGATGTCGTAGAGGGCGCAGGCACGGCGGATGCGATGGATCCACCAGTCGAATCCCTGGGCCTCGAGGACGTCCCAACGGTAGAGTGGGTTGCCCCATCGCTGGCCGGTCGAGGAGAAGTAGTCGGGCGGAACGCCGGCGACGCGGATGGGTTGGAGATCGTCGTCGAGTTCGAAGAGTTCGGGGTGAACCCAGACGTCTGCGGAGTCCATGTTGACGAAGATGGCGACGTCGCCAAGGATGCGGATCGCGCTCTGGGCGGCGGCGGCTCGGAGAGCATTCCACTGTTGCGAGAAGGCGAACTGGAGCACCTGTTCGATGGCAAAGTCGTGGCCGTGCTCGTGGGCGAACTGGGCAAGCGCCTCGGGACGGCGGCGGCGCAGGGGCTCAGGCCAAGCCGTCCACGCACCCGTGTTGAACTGGCGGCGCAGGACAGCGTAGTAGGCGTAGTCGACGAGCCAGGACGATTCTGCGCGGCAGAAATTCTCGAAGGCAGCCCATTGCGATGCGAGGGCGGGATCGTGGGGCGCGCGGGCAGGATCATGAGGAGCAAAATCGAGGAAGTTGGCGGCGGCTTCGCGCAGGAGAGGGAGCTTGGTGGAGTCGACGAGGTCGAAGTCGGCGTGAGAGGCCGGGCCGGGGAGAGCGGCAATCCGCTCGTGTGCGATCCAGCCCCAGTCGGCGAGGAGCTCGAGGCTGATGAGGTTGGGATTGCCGGCGAATGCGGAGGAGGCAGCATAGGGCGAGTTGCCGTAGCCGGTGGGACTGAGAGGAAGGACCTGCCAGATGTGCTGGCGGGCAGCGGCGAGAAAGCGGATGAAGTCGTGGGCCGCGGGGCCGAGGTCGCCGATGCCCCCGCGCGAAGGCAGAGAGGTGGGGTGCAGCAGGACGCCGGACGAGCGCAGAAACTCCATTGGAACCATTATCGCTGCCGGTGGTGCGGGGGGGTGTGGGGGGATCGGCGCGACGCCGGCGAAAGTTGAGTTGATGCGGGAAAAATGAGGCGGATACCTGGCAGAATCAGCCTGCTTGCCGTAACCAGTTCCCTCACCCGGCAAAAAGAATGAGACTGCCGTCCGGGTCGCGAACGATGAATGTTTGAGCGCCCCATGGTTCTGTCTTGAGCGTCTGAGCGAATGCTACCCCCGCAGCCTGAAATTCGAGGAAGAGCGGCTCTGGATCATCGAGGGTAATGGATGCTGAAAGCAGATCGCCGCGAAGCTCCGGACGGAATGCCGGTTCGTCCAGATGCCGGAGGTTCAACCTGGCGCCATCCCGGAACACCTGCCCATAGAAAGGTGGATCGCCGTAGGTGAAAGCAATCTGGAACCCCAACTTTTGGGTGTAGAACTCGCACGAGGCTTTAATGTCGGCGACAAAGAGTTGGGGTTCCGCGGCAAGGAGTGTCGATTTGGATAGGGCTTCGGCGTGTGCATCTTTCATCGAGTGGACTCCTTCAAGGAGTGCAATCCGATCATAGAATCCGGCCTTTATGGCAATCAACCCAGTATCTTTGGATCGTGGATTCCCACCCTCTTCGCAGAGAACGCGAAAAGGATGGGGCACGGAGCTTGGTCCACTCCCAGGTCCCCAAAAGCGAGGGACCTGGGGCACCCAAATTAATAGATGATCCAAGCTGCTTCGCTTACATGCCGGGGATGGTCGGCCCCTGCTGGAGCTTGGCGTTGCGCGCGATGCGCTTGTTCTTCTTGTAGTAGTCCATGGTGGAGCTGACGAAGACGCCAAAGGCCTCGCGGCGGCGCTCCTGCAGCATCTCGTCGCGGGTCTGGTCGAGGTTTTTCGCGATCTCGTCGGCGGAGGGTTCCTGCTTATCGAGAATCTTCGCGACGACGCCGGTGCGCTGCGCATTGATGGGACCACTGATGACACCGGCGGGCAGCTCAAGCAACTGAGGAGCCACCTGGCTGATCTCGCCAAGCTCGGGAACCTGGTCGTTTGGGCCGACGAGATCGCTGGTCTTTACGGTTGCGCCGACCGCCTTGGCCGCTTTGGCGAGGTCCTGTGAATCGCGGGCGCGGTCGGCCAGCTCCTGCGTCTTCGTTGCGAGAAGCGTGGGAAGCTGCTCGTCGCGATAGTCTTCGAGGATGTGGGCCTTCCCGTCAGCAAAGTTGGGCGCGTGAGCCGCGTTGATGCCGGTGACCTGGAAGATGGCGTAACCTTCGCCGGTGGGCGCGGACTGCGGCGGATCGCCGAGCTTCGCGTCGAAGGCCTTGGAGATGAGCTGCGAGCCGTCGGGCAGCGCGGCGATGACGCCCTGGCGATTGAAGGGCGGGGTGGTGACGAGCTGAAGGTGATGGGCGGCAGCCGTCTTGTCGAGCCCGTTCTTGATCGCCTCGGAGGTGAGGGTGTGGGCGAAGTTGTCTTCGGCCTGGGCTTCTTTTTCGCGAATTAACGTGGCCTGAATGGTGGGAAGAACCTCGTTGATGGCCTGCTGATGCGCGGGTTGGCGCTCTTCGACCTGAACAATGTGATAACCGAACTGGCTCTTTATGATCTGGGTGTCGCCGATCTTCTGCGTGAAGATGGCCTTGTCGAATTCGGGCACCATGGTGCCGCGCTGGGCAAAGGGCAGCTCGCCGCCTTTGTCCTTGGAGCCGGGATCGTCGGAGTACTTCTTGGCGAGGTCGGCAAAGTTTGCGCCGCCCTGAATCTGCTTCAGGATTCCTTCGGCTTTGGCCCTGGCGGCGGCGTCGGTCTTGGCGTCTGCGCCGGCAGGCACGGTGATGAGGATGTGGCGCGAGCGGGCTTGCTCGGGCGTAGAGTACTCGCTTTGGTGCGCGTTGAAGTAGGCCTGAATCTCCTGCTGAGTGGGCTGCGGAACGCCGCCGGGCAGATCGTTGGGCGTAAAGGCGAAGTAGGCAACCTTGCGCTCTTCAGGGACCGCGGAGGCATAGCGAGCCGCGTTGCGCTTGAAGAAGGCTTCGAGATCTGAGTCGGAAGGGTTGATGGTCTTGCGCAGATCGTCGGAGGAGAGAACGGCGTAGTCGAATTTGATCTTGATGTTGCCCTTGCGATAGGCGTCCTTGACTTCCTGATCGCCGACGGTGACACCGGCGGTGATGAACGACTCGAGACGAGTTCGGATGATCGAGTCCTTCACCTCGCCTTCAAACTGGGGCACCGACATGTTGAACTGGCGGGCAACGAAGTCGGTGTAGCGGTCGAATCCGATGAACTGCCCCTTGGGGTAGAGAAACTCGCCGAACTGGCCCTGGTGGAGAAAGTGAGAAACGTCGTCATCCGTGGCGGAGATGCCCAGCTTGGCGGCCTCGGCCAGAACGATCTGCCGCTGGACGAGCTGCTCTCCAACGCGCTTCACCAACATGTTGACGTAGACAGGATTGTCGGGAATATGCTGCTGGGCGAGCTGCTGGCGGGCGATCCTCTCGACCTCCTGCTCGCTGATCGACTCGCCGGTGGAGAGGAAACGGCTGTACCAATGGGGGTAGACAACGGCGTAGATATCGGCTGACGAGGCGCCCTGGCCGGTGAGGCCGGGAATGAGATAGACCACCATGCCCACCGAGACGACCCCGATGATGACGACAAAGATGGCCTTGGTTATGCGATTGTTTGTTTGCAGGAAACGAATCATGTATGGACTTGGACCTTCGACTCTCTTAAGCGCTTGGGTGGGCAGCTCGCCGGTCTGAAGTGGGTGGAAAACCTGGCTCTAGACGGCCCTGCGCGCACAAATCTCGCTTGACGCGATCTCTAGAGATTATAGACGAGCACCTGCGGTGCGGCAGACGGCGCTTGCGCGCCAGGAGGTTTTTCTCTGACCACCCTTTGAGGAGATTGGGGGAAGGTATGGGGCATTGCCGAGCCCCGGTCGATGGCAGCCTCGTTCATTTTGACCAGGGCGGCACGACGCCGGTCATGCGCGCGTAGGCCACCAACTGCCCCATGTGCTCGTTGGCGTGAACAATGATGCGCAGATACATGGCGTCGACCGTGGAATCCCGGTCTTCAACCCTGACTTTGCGGGCAAGATCCTGCGGAGTCTCGGCCAGATGAGCTTGCTTCACGGCTTCAAGCGAGCGGTTGAGCCACTTGATGACGTCGGCCTTGGAGGTGACGGTTTTCTCGGCGTCGTCTTTCAGGTCAGGAGGCATTTTGGGGCCGGTCAGGCTCAACAACCAGAAGTTCGCCATGACGATGTGCATGTAGACTTCGCTGGTGGAACGGACTCCCGGCGCGGGCCGCCAGGCAAACTTGTCGGCGGGTGTGGCGTTGGCCAGCGCAACCAATTGGTTCGACACATGACGCCACTCGCCGTCGTAGCCCTGCCAGAGCCCGTCGAGAGGGTCCTGTGCGAACAAATGGGGTGCGAACAATTGGGGCGCGCACAAAACAAACAAAACCAAAGCCAACGAAAATCGCAGTTTCATGATGGGGCTCCTCCGCTGTGGTTGGTTCTCGTTTTGACTAGAGTAGGCCGGGAAGGTTGGCAGGGGCGCGAAATATTTGGAGGCAACGCCCCTGACGAAAAATAACTGAAACGCAAAATCGAGGGTGGCCGAGAACCAAAGCGGGCGGCTGAAGCTTAAGAAAGCCCGATTGCACAATTTCCCTAATCGGTTTTCTGGCTGGGGTCGAGCGGCTGTTTTTCGCGGGGCGTAACCGGCTCCGCCGGTCCTGAGCCTGCTTGTCCAGACGTGGAGGCGCCGGCTTTTCCAGGCGGAGCTTGAGCCGGAGGCGGCTGAGGAGCTTCCGTTTGGCGGGACAACTCGGAATAAGCCTTGAGCGGGTGCTTTTTCCAGCGGAGAACCAGCTGCTGAAGCTCTTGAAAGGGTGTCTGCGTCTTGCGTTGTATTCGCAACGCCACAATGAAAGCTTCCAGATTATCCCAATCGTCAATGATGTTGGTGTAGTACATCCTCTGGTAGATGGGCTCATCGAAGGCCCCTTCGCGGAGACCCGCGGCCATGAACTCATAGCGGCTGAGAATGGAGAGGATGAGCCTGCGATTCGCCCCACCTTCTTTTGAAAGGAGCACCGGGATATCGAGCCCCGCCTCTATGAGCGCCTTCACCTTGATCCGGGTATCGAGGGAATCCTTGTCGTCAAGCGTTGCAAGAAGGACGTCGACCGTAGCTCGTCGTCGCTCCTGACGCGACGATGCACCCAAAGTCCAGAGACCTATCGCGGCAGTTACAGCCAGGATCAGGTTCTGAAGCCAGGGTGCACCAAGAAGTTCCCTTAGCGTGTTCCACCAACAGGTCGTCTGCAGGAAATCAATTCCGAAGACCGGTTGGAAGTGCATATCTTAATCGTATAGTCCGTCTCTCACCAGGATTCTCATCTTGCCCTCCAGCTGCGTCGGGGTTTCATCTTCCGGCTCAATCGCGCCAAAGGCGGCCCCAACAGCCAACCGCCAACTCTCAAAGTATGCGCTCCTGGGGGCCTTGCGTCAATGAAGACTTGAAGAGCGCTCAATTGGCTTCGATTCCAACATTCTGCGATACGCCCTAACCTCAAGCAAACAGTCAACTTACGAAACGGGCACCCGAAGATTTCGGACGCCCGTGGAAGGACTGGAATGTGCAGGCAGGAATGCGAGTTCCCTGCCCTCTCGGTCTGACCCTCTTAGCGCCAGTAGTAGACGCCGCCGACCATGTAGTAGGGGCGGTAGTAGACGGGCGGATAGCCGTAGGGGTAGGAGCCGGCCATGTAGGGCTGGCCGTAATAGGGTCCGCGGCGATAGAGGGTCGGGCCGCCAGGGTAGAGCCCCTGGGCGAGCCGCGCTGCCTCCTGCGCGTCGACGGGATCCACGGTGATGGCCTCGCCAAGGTGGAAGGTAACCAGGGCTTCAGCCGGAATCCACACGCGCGGACCAGGCGTAGCAGCGGAGGCTCCCAAGCCTGCAACAGCGCCTGCTCCAGCGCCGATGGCCGCACCACCGCCGCGGCCGACAGCGCCGCCGATGATGGCGCCAATCAGTGCGCCGCCTATCGTGTTGCCTGCGGTCTGGCCGGCCTTGTTGGGACCTCTGACTTTGAACTGGTCGGAGGGAAGGTCGTAGCTGTGGCCGCCGAGGTCGAGCGAGGTGAGCCTGAGGGCGAGCACGGCGCTGCCGCCAAGGTCGCCGGCCTGCTTCGCTTCGGTGACAACGCCATGGACAGTGGCTCCGCGCGGGATGGCGAGAACTCCACCAACGGCAACGTCGCGAATGACGGTGAACTGAACGGGCGTGCCGTCCTTGGCGCGTTTGCTGTCAAGAGCTTCAGAAGTCCGAAGCTGCAGGAGCGTTCCCTGGGGGATGGCGACGGGGCCTGTTGGCTGCTTGTAGTGCGGAGCCGGAGCGTACTGCGGCTGGCCGCCGGGATATGGCTGGCCCGGGTAGGGCTGACCCGGGTAGGGCTGACCCTGCGCCTGATAAGGGGGTTGCCCCTGGTTTGAATAAGGAGGCTGGCCTTGTCTTTGGTAAGGGGGCTGGCCCTGATTGGGATACTGACCCTGGTCAGCGGGCGTTCCAGCCTGGCTGGGATAAGGAGCCTGACCGGGAACATTGCCGGGGCCGTCGCCTGCCGGCGGGACAGGCGCCATGGAGTCGTCCGGCTCATTTGCGGCGGTCTGCCGCGGGTCGGGAGCGCCCAGGCTGTCGGCTGCCTGGGGGTTGCCCACCTTGAGATTGTTCTTGACACCGGTGACGCCGGAGACGTGGCTGACGATGGACTCCGCGAGCTCGCTGGAGGCCGCACTGGAGACGGTGCCGGAGAGGGTGACCGCGCCCTGAATGGTCGCAGCGGTGATCATGTCGTTCTTGAGCGCGCGCGACGCGTCGAGGGCGTGGACGACGTCCATCTCGATTTGACCGTCGGTGCGCTGGCCGGGCTGGGCCGCGTCTTGAGATGAGGCCGGGGCCTGGGGCAGCGCAGCGTCCTGCGCCCGCGCGACGAGGCCGCCGAGAGTGACCAGGCCAGTCAAGACAAGAGCCGCCAAGAGCACCGTCCTGGGAAGAATCTTGTTGAGATGTTTAGAGTTCATCGAGTTGTGTCTCCTCTGGTGCTGTTCCGAGGCATTTCCAATATAGACGTGGAAATGCCGGAGCTGTCATTGATGTGAACCCGGGCCCCGGGAAAAAGTTCCGGGTGCTCGCCGCACGGGCAACTGCGGGCACCTGCGGTGCGGCGGAAGCGGCTTGCGCCGCTCAAGAGGACTGCCGTCCGATTCAGAAAACTCGGGCCGGGATACGGGGCGGCGACTGCGGCTTGCCCCGCGCGGAGAATTGCCAGCCGAATCCCAGTGCGTGGGACGACGCGAGGCGCTGGTTTGGTCGCGACGATCATGAACATTCAGATTGGCTCTGAGGCGGTGGTTTGTGCGTCAGTCGTGGTTTGGTTGTCGGCGCGGAGCCTGCGGGCGGCGAAAGCGATGAGCAGGATCGCGCTCAGGGCAAAGACGGCGTTTCCGATGCGGACATTGAGGCCAGTGCCACCCACAACGGGTGACTCAAAAAATGCGTGCCAGGCATAGCTGAGCGCGGCTCCGGCGGCGAGGGCGAGCTGGTGGGCGGGCCGCCAGGCGGTGCGGCGGCTGAGGACAAGGACAAGCGCGGCGACGCCGAGCTCGAGGCCGAGAATGAGGGCCGCGGCCAACCAGCCCCAGGATTTGGGAATGACAAGAATGGCGGAACCAGCCGCGAGGGCAACGAAAAAGAAGAGCCAGGGACTGGGAACGGATTGGGCGCGGCTCAGTGAGGCAGGCCAGACAGGATCGAGTAGTGCCGGAATGACCAGCTGGTAACGGAGGAACGCGACTACGACAAGCAGGATCACGATGGCAGCGGAGCTGGCGAACTGAGCGGGCGAGGCGATGAAGTGGTCCGTGCGAAAACCGATGGCGGTGTTGGCGGCAGCTCCAAGAACAAAGAGCACGGCAGTGACGCCGAGGCCCAAATCGCCCAGCCAGGGAGTGGTGGCGCGGTGGGGGACGGTGGCTTCGATCAGTGCGATGGGAGTGGAGATGCTCCAGACGGTGTGGAGCGCGAGAACAAAGACGGTCCACCAGGCGCCTATTCCAAGAGCGGGGATGTAGGCGGAGTCGAGGAGGTGGAGGTTGAGATGCATGTAGTTGGGGTTGAAGAGCGTTTGGGTGGTGAAAGCCTCTTCGACGATGCCGTAGGCGAGCGCAAGAAGGACAATGGTGAGCCAGCCACGGCCCGCGCGGCGTGTGGCTTCGCGGATGAGCAGTGCGCCGCCGCCGTACATGGGCGCGAGGACGATGAGGGCGGGGAGCATTTTGATGGGCAGGTTGCCGAGGAGGAACTCGGCCACCAAAGGAGCAACAAAGAAGAGGCCGATGGCTGCGGGGAGGCAGCGTCCGGATTTGCGATTCGGTGTTTCCGTAGGTTCCATCGAGGCCTCGTTCCAATTTCAACGTCGCACCGATGCAGGTTGCTCCTGAGCGGATTGGATGCGTGGTCGGTTATTTCTTGCCGGTCTTGCCTGCCAGTCGGAGCCGCACGGTCACGATTGCCGTTAGAAGAACCAGGCCCGCGCCGAGTAGGAAGCCGTACCAGAAGTCATTGCTCATAGACCTCGATACTAGCTCAACGCCTCGTCGAAGGCTGCGGCCAGAGCAGGGAGGCCGGTAAAGAGGTCAGCGCCGAGATGGACGCGCAGCGCGCGTCGGCCGCGGGACTCGAGGACGGCGAGGTCGCCGGCGGCCTGAGCGTCAATGACGATGCCGAAGCTGTAGCGTTGCCCGGGAATGTCGACGTCGCGGGCGTGGTCGGCAGTGATCTGAAGAAAGACTCCAGTGTTCGGTCCGCCTTTGTAGTCCTGGCCGGTGGAGTGGAGAAAGCGCGGGCCGAAGCCGAGGCAGGTGGCAACGCGCTTCTTGTTGCGGACTTTGTGACGGAAGCCCTGGATGACGCGCTCATGGGCATCGAACATGGGCAGGAAGGCGAGCGTTGCGAAGTAATCGCCGGAGCGAAGTTGGTTGAGGTGCGCGCGGAGGTAGCCGGCAAGCGTTTGCTTGGGCGCGGCGGCCTTGAGCGTTGCTGCGTAGTCGGGCGTTGCATAAAGCTTGACGCCATTGTCGACGAGGACGGGCTCGCGGACAGGGAGCGTGCCGGTTTTTTCGTATTCGGTGGTGAGGGCGCGCGTTTCAATTTTTGCGCTCTCGACGTCGGGCTGGTTGAAGGGGTTGATTCCCATGACAGAGCCGGCCACGGCGGTGGCGATCTCCCAGGTGAAGATCTGGCCGAAGAGCTCGTAGAGGTCGGAGATTTCGATGAAGATGACGGGGTGGCCGGTGGCCGCGAGCGCGGCGACAGCCGCGTCCTGCGAGGCGTCGGCAGTGCCGGTGAGCTTGATGTAGACAAAGACGCGGTCGTTGCCATAGACCGGGGGCGCGCCGATGGCTTCGCGGTCGACGGGAGTGATGCCCTTGCCGAGTTTGCCGGTAGACTCGGCGATGAGCTGCTCGAGCCATGCGCCGAGGTCGTAAATCTCTGGGGAGGCGAAGATGGTGATCTTGTCGAGGCCCGCATTGTGAGCGGTGCCGAGGAGCAGGCCGAGCTGCACGGCGGGGTTGGCGGCGACGGCGAGCTTGGCTTCAGCTGCGGCTTTGCCTGCTTCATCGATGAGTTTGCCGATGTTGATGCCGGCGAGGGTGGCCGGGACGACACCGAAGTTGGAGAGCGCGGAGTAGCGGCCGCCGATCTCCGGATCGCCGTAAAAGATGTAGCGGAAGTTGCCGTCTTTGGCGACCTGCTCCATCTGTGAGCCGGGATCGGTGATGGCGATGAAATGGCTGCCGGCGTCGTCGCCGACGGCGTCCTTCATCTGCTGGAAGAAGTATTGCTTGAGGATGTTGGGCTCAAGCGTGGAGCCGGACTTGGAGGAGACCACAATGAGCGTGTCGGGAAGATTGATCTCGTTGCGAACTTCCCAGACCTGAACGGGATCGGTCGAGTCGATGATGCGCAGCCCGGGGAACTCGGGCAGGCGGCCGAAGGTCTTGGCGAGGACTTCAGGACAGAGGCTGGAGCCACCCATGCCGATCAGGAGCACGGTCTGGAAGTCGGCGGATTTGATTTCGCCGGCGAGCGCCGCGAAGGTGCCTATTTCCTTTGACTGGCGTTCGACGATGTCGAGCCAGCCCATCCATTTCTCTTCCCCGTCGCGGGTCCAGAGGGATGGATCTTTTTGCCAGAAGCGGTCGACTTTGAGGTTGGAGTGCCAGTCGGCGGCGGCAAGGTCGACGGCGGCGCGAAGGATCGGCGGGAGTGCAAATCGGATGCTCATGTCGTACACCATTCTGCCTGATTCGGCTCGGTTTGGGGAACAACATGAAGGTGTTAGAGGCGGGAAGACCGCGAAAATCCGCCCGGGAGAAGGAGCCACGAAGTCGGCGTGAGCGTTGTGGTCTCCCACCCATTCGCGGTTTTTTCCTCGAAAAATCGCGAATGGATGGGGCACAGGGTGGATTGGGATGTTCGAGCCAGGCGAGTCGAAGTTCCTGGTCTCCCACCCTAAACGCAGAGAACGCGTTTAGGATGGGGCACCCGCATAGATCAGGAGGCGACGCTGGGAAGCCGGTCGCGGAAGCGGATCATGAGCGGGGCGAGGTGGCGCGCATCCCAGTAGCGGGGGCCATAGACGCTGGGAGCAGAGAGGCTGCGCCAAAGCCATCCCAGGCCTGCGCGGTCGACCCAGACGGGAATGTAAACCTGGTCGCCGGAGAGGAAGGCGATGGCAGCGCCAATGCAGTGAATGGCAGGCCGGTAGGAGAGGTTCTGCTTCAGGTAGAGGCCGAGGCGCTCTTGCGCGCCGCCGCCGAGTCCGAGAACGATATGGGCGGGACGGCGCTCTTCAAGCCGGCGGAGAAGTTCGCGGTCTTCGAGCGTGTGGCCGTAGATGGGAGCGTGATAGACATCGTCGTTCGCGACGTACATGCCGTTCTCGCGGAGCCAGGCAACGTTGCGGCCGGCGGCTTTGGGGTTGGGCATCACCCAGAAATTGGCGCCAGGGCGGCGGAAGTGGTCACGATCGATGAGGGCGCGGAGATAGCGGAGACCGGAGAGCTTGGGAATGTTGTCGTGCTGGATGAGGTTCCAGAGGATAACCATCAGGGCGCTGTCGGCGATGGCGAAGTCTGCGCCGAGGAGCGCGTCCCGGTAGCGCTTGTCATGGGCAAGGTTCTTGAGCGCGGGAGCGGCAGGAACGACGACCATGCCTCCATTGCCGGAGATCTGGTCGATGGCTTCGTCGGCCGTGCCGACCAGGAAGCGGATTCCCAGGATTTGCTGAAAGCGGACTGTCGTGCTCATGCCGGTTCGCTCCACACTTTAGTCGGATTGCTCCTCACGTCCTGGCAGAATTGATCTCGTTAGCGGCAAACTAATCGAGACCACACCCTGTTTTCTGATCATTTTTGACCATTCTCCGCCACCATGAGCCGAATCGTTCCGCGGTTTTGCCCACTGTATTCCCGCCCTTGAACGGGCCGGACAGCACTTCCTACGGCCGGGCGATCAATAAGGCACACCCCAGAACTCTCTATTTCGATGCAACACCGGCCAGCATCTGTTGCTCGATCCAGGCCATGGTCTTCTCCATGCCGTCGCGCAGGCGGATGGAGGGCTCCCAGTTGAGGTATTTTCGGATCAGAGTGTTATCGCTGTTGCGTCCATTGACGCCCTTTGGGGCTTTGAGGTTGTAGGTGCGACGCAGCTTGACGCCGGCGATGTCTTCCGCGATGTCGACAAGCTGATTGATGGTGACCAACTCGCTGGAGCCGAGGTTGATGGGTTCGAGTATGTCGCTATGAAAGATGTCGACGACGCCTTTGGTGCAATCGTCGATGTACATGAAGCTTCGGGTCTGGTGGCCATCGCCCCAGATTTCGATTTCGTGATTGCCGGATTGGCGCGCCTCGAGAACCTTGCGGCTGATGGCGGCGGGAGCTTTCTCGCGGCCGCCGGTCCAGGTTCCCAGGGGACCGTAGACATTGTGGAACCTGGCTACGCGAGCTTCCATGCCGAAATCCTCGTGAAAGTGGCGGCACATGCGCTCGCTGAAGAGCTTCTCCCAGCCGTAACCGTCTTCTGGCAGCGCGGGATAAGCATCTTCTTCCTTGAGAGGGATGACGTTTTCGTCCTTTTGCTTGTCGCCGTTGTAGACGCAGGCGGAGGAGGAGTAGAAGAAGCGCTTGACGCCAGCGTCGCGGGCTGCGATGAGCATGTGAGTATTGGTGAGCACGCTCAACATGCAAAGAGCCTTGTTGTTTTCGATGAAGCCCATGCCGCCCATGTCGGCAGCCAGTTGGAAGACCGCGTCCATGCCTTCGGTGGCTTCAAAGCAGTTGTCGCGCAACTGGAGATCGAGGATGCGGCTGTCAGCGGTTGGATGGCGCTGGTACCACTCGGGAAATGGCTTGACGTCGACCGCGCGAACTGAGGATGCGCCCTGCTCAAAGAGGGTGTTGACCAGATGACCACCGATGAAACCACCGGCCCCGCAGACGAGAACGCGTGCATCACGGATTTGCATCAGTTGCAATTGCCCCTTCTTGGGTTGATCTCTGAATTCGCAAATTCGAATCGAAAAAGCGAAAAGTGAGCCGGGTGGCAGGAGATAGGCATAGGCCAATATAGGATAGGGGGATTGATTTTTGAAACTTTCATCCCGCACCTTACTGAAGCTAGTATGCCATATACCAGCAATGACAAAGCACCGAAACCGGGCTCCGGCAAGGGTGAGAAGAACAGGTTGGAATGACTGTAACCCTCTTCGCACCATTCAGAGTTAAAGACTCCAGCGATGCAGCCTGGGCAGGTCTTTGAAGTTGTAATTGGCCCTCGCGATGAAGCCGGGATGATCTCGAAATTCGGCCCGGAGAAAAGCTTGCTCGAGGGTCGGGCTTCGCATGCAGCGCGGATCTGGAGCCCGCCGCGAGCGGCGTAAAAACCCTCCTCAATTAGTAGTGATGGGCGTGCGGATAGTAGGGCTTGAAAGAGAAGGTGGCGCCGATGGTAAGGCCGTTGGGCTTCACCCAGTTGTGGCCGAGGAAGTTGGGCCAGAACTGGTACTCATATTCGGCGCGGATATCGACCTTGCGCGTTAGCCGGTACTCCAGTCCGGCGGCCAAGGCGCCGAAGTCACGAGTGTCATGGGTGTAGAGCCGGCCCGAGGGGTAGCGGACATTGGTGTCCCCCGGAAAGTCCATGTTTCCGTAGCCTATTTGCAGCTTGCCCAAGGGATGGATCCTGGCATAGCGGCGCCATCGGTAGATGAGGCCGCCTTGAATGGTATCGAAGCGCAGGCCGGAGGGGTTGGGCTGGCAGTTGGGCGGAACTTGCCCTTCGATGCAGTCGAAGTCGCCGTAGCCCTTGCTCAGCTCGATGGGCCCCCATAAGCTCAGGTCGCGGGCCGCGGCTTCAAACCCAATCCCGTTCAGGTAGTGAGGAACGCGAGAAAACTGCCAGTCAATCCAGAGTGTTCCACCTTCGATCGGACGGCGATGACCGTTGGCATCCACCCCATAATTCGGAGAGTAGGAAGAAACCCCTAAGCCGACGCTCAGCGGTAAGAATCCCTCCTGCGCGGCCGGAATGACCTGAGAAACCGCAGGGATGAGAAAAACTAAGAATGCACCCAGAACAATGAACGGCGCCTTCTTGAATACCATGCTGCTTCTCCTTGCATACGACCGGGCGTACGACCGGCCAAACGACCGAGTCAGTTTGAAGACGAAAGACCCATTGGGGCCAAGTGTACATCGGCGATGCCGAAATACAAGGCAAAGATTCTGCAAACAAAAGTTTTAGTGTTCTCCAAAGCCTTTTTTTGCCAAAGCACTGATTCGTCAAAACACCCTGCCAAGAACACTCTGTGGATAGATGCCGGCAGATGGATGGCGGGATGCACAAGGAAACCCAGTAACCCGCCAGTCAGTGAAGCAATTGGCCAGCCTCCGCATGGATCGCGGAAAGAAGCGACTCTAAGCGTTTGACACGGGTTTCTGCCAAAAGTCGCGCACTTCTTAGATGCAACTTTGGCGGTAAGTCATCAACCGCCCTTTGCAAGACGGGGACAACGGAAGAAAACGTGGGGTATCGCGTGTCGCGGCCGACCTTGGCAACCGCCCGCAGCGCGCCGATAGCACCGAGCTGCTCGAGTATGTCGGCGTCGCGCAGGATCACGGCCTCAATCTCCTCCGGATCGCTCTGCGGCTGATGGTTGGCGATGGCGGAAGCGACGGTGTCGATTTTTGCATGCGGAAAACCCCACGCTAGAAGGAGATCGCGGGAGCGCCGACTTAAGGACATAGGCTTCAGGGCAGAGCATTCCTGGGACCGCTGAGGTGGCCGAATTTTTCGACGAGTTGCGCTTCAGCGCGGGCGTGAACCCCGCGCGCCCGGCAAAATACAAAATCGTAATCGGTTGAAGGGCGAAATGGATTGCCGCTTGAGAGGGGGAACGGGTAGCCTAGAAGAGAAGGCGCACGAAGGCCACCGCCCTGACCTGGGGTCCTGAGTCGAAAACCCGTTGCATACCATCCGAAAAGCAACCGCAGATCCTTCGACTGCGTTTGCCGCAAGAAGACGCGCCAAACTCCGCTCAGGATGACAGCGCATTTGTTTAGCGAAGTTCAGACTCAGGACACTGAATTCCACTCCTAAGTTTGAAATATGGAGCCGAAGCCGGAGGCGCGGAAGAACGCCCATCGATTCCGATCCCAAAAACTTTGAAGAACCGAGCGAGACGAGATAGAGCAAACGCATGTCAAAGCCAGTTTCAATCTGTGTGATCGGCTCCGGTTATGTGGGCCTGGTAGCAGCGGTATGCTTTGCCGAAATCGGCCACCGGGTAATTTGTGTGGACAACGACGAAGCGCGAGTGAGAACGCTGAAGACCGGCGGCGTGCCAATCTTTGAGGACCGACTGCCTGAGTTGCTCGAGCTCCATAGGGACAAGCATGTCGAGTTCACTTCGGACCTGGGGCGAGCCGTTGAAGCGAGCGAGGCAATCTTTATTGCGGTTGGAACGCCGCAGGGCGACACCGGCGCGGCCGATCTTTCCTACGTTGAAGCTGTAGTTTCGGAGATCGCGCGTGGCATAAGCAGCTACAAGGTGATCGTGGAGAAGAGCACGGTTCCGGTGTATACGAACGAGTGGATTTCTCGCGTTCTGCACAGGCATGGGGTGGATCCGAAGAACTTTGATGTCGTCTCGAACCCGGAGTTCCTTCGCGAAGGAACAGCGATCAAGGACTTCATGCATCCGGACCGGATCGTAATCGGCACCACCAGCGAGCGCGCAGCAGAGGTGCTGCAACGGATCTATGAGCCGCTGACCGGGGGCGCCTATTATGCGCAGCCTGGCGCAATGAAGGGCCCGTGCAGCAAGGAAAATCCTGCCCGGCTGCTGGTGACATCGGCGCAAAGCGCAGAGATCATCAAGCACGCGTCCAACGCGTTTCTGGCGCTGAAGATCTCATTCATTAACGCCGTGGCGAACCTGGCCGAGGCTGTGGACGCCGACATTGAAGATATCTCGGCAGGAATGGGGCTTGATAGCAGGATCGGGCCGAAGTTTTTGCGCGCAGGACTTGGCTACGGCGGGTCATGCTTCCCGAAAGACGTGGCGGCGTTCCACTGGGTAGCGCAGCAGCATGGGATCGAGTTCCAACTCCTCAGGGAGATTCGCAAAATCAACGAGACGCAGAAGGATGTGTTCTTCAACAAGGTGCTTTCCGCGCTGTGGACGCTGCGCGGAAAGAAGCTGGCCGCGCTGGGACTGGCGTTCAAGGGGGACACGGACGACATTCGCGAGTCACCGGCAGTGGAGGTCATTCGCAAGCTGCTGGATGCGGGTGCGACGGTCACGGCCTACGATCCGGCGGCGATGAACAGGGCCAAAGAAGTGCTGCCGCCATCGCCGAAGATGCGCTACGCGGACGACATTTATCTCAGCTGCGACAGACGCTGACGCGGTGCTGATTTTGACCGACTGGAGAGAATTTGCATCCATTGACCTGGTGAAGCTGAACCAGGTTGTAAAGTTCCCGATTGTCATTGACGGGCGCAATCTTTACAAGCCGCAATCGATGCTGGACCATGGGTTCACCTATGTGAGCGTGGGCCGGCCCGCGGGCTACCAGGCGCAGCAGGGAAAACCTCGCAGCGTGCTATCCTGAGACCAATCGCTTCCCTTCTCTGCAATTCCCCGCAGGGAACAATGCCTCGCCTGACTTTTCAATCTGACCGGAGCGTGAGCCGCTTAGCATGCATGTCCTAGTTACAGGCGCAGCAGGTTTCCTGGGGTCGCATCTCGTAGACCGTTTGTTGGGCGAGGGCCACACGGTGATCGGCGTCGACAACCTGTCGACCGGGACCTCCGAGAATCTTGCCCACCTGAACGGCCACTGCGGCTTCAAGTTTGAAGAGAGAGACATCTGCCGGGCATTCGATCCGGGGCGCGTGGACTTTGTGTTCAACATGGCCTCGCCCGCGAGTCCGCCGGAGTATATGCGGCTTGCTATCGAGACGCTTCGCGTCGGGTCGGCGGGAACCGAGAACGCGCTGGAGATTGCTGAGAAGTATGGGGCCGGATTCCTCCATGCGTCCACGTCTGAGTGTTACGGCGATCCGCTGGTTCATCCGCAAAGAGAGGACTACTGGGGGAATGTGAACCCCGTGGGTCCGCGGTCGGTCTACGACGAAGCGAAGCGCTACGCGGAGGCGCTGGTAATGGCCTACCACCGCATGAAAGGCGTGAACACGCACCTGGTGAGGATCTTCAACACCTACGGGCCGCGGCTGCATCCGAGCGATGGGCGGGTGATTTCGAACCTGATGATGCAGGCGCTGCTTGGGGAGCCGCTGACGATCTACGGGGACGGCAAGCAGACGAGAAGTTTCTGCTATGTCGACGATCTGATCGAGGGAATCCTGCGGCTGTCGCGATCGGGAGAGCACATGCCGGTGAATCTGGGCAATCCGGACGAGTACACGATTCTGGAGTGCGCGAAAGCGATCCTTGAAGTGACGGAGTCGCAGAGCGAACTGCGATTTGAGCCGCTTCCCCAAGATGACCCGACGCGCCGGTGTCCGGACATCGGCCGGGCGGAGAAGCTGCTGGGCTGGAAACCGCGGGTTTCACTGCGCGAAGGCTTGAGCGAAATCGCTCGAATTCTTCCAAAGCAAGGCGCAGGCGCAGCTAGCGACGCGCGGCTAGAGATACAATTCATATTTACTGGCAGTAACTCCCACTGTTAGTCTTCCGTATCATGCCCCGCATCCTTCCTTGTTTCGCCTCTGCTGTCGTGCTGGCCGCGATGTGCCAGCTCGCACCAGCGCAGAAGTTTCAGCCGAAGACGATTCAGTTCAAGGGCGCGCCGGAGTACACAGACCAGGAACTGCTGGCCGCGGCCAACCTCAAGCGAGGCGCTGTTTTGACGGCAGCGGAGATGAACGAACACTCGAAGCTGCTAAAGGACAGCGGCGTGTTCGACAATGTCCTCTACAAGTTCGACGGGGCGGATCTGGTGTTTCAGCTCACGGTGGCGCCGGAGCTTTTTGCGATGCATCTGGAGAATCTGCCGCTCACGCCGGGCGCAGCGCTGGATGCCAGGATCCACGAGAGGCTGCCGCTCTATCACGGGAAGGTTCCGGGCGAAGGGACACTGCTGGACGATGTGATCAACGTGCTCGAAAAGGAACTGGTGGACGAGGGGATTCAGGGCACGGTTACAGCTACGCCCATGGGCAAGCCGGGCACGAGGCAGGTGACGGCGATGAGCTTTTCGATTGCCGCTCCTTCGGTGAAAGTGGGCGCGATCGAGGTGCGGGGCGTTTCGCCGGAGATGGCAGCGAAGGTCAAGCGAGTGGCCGATCAATTGACGGGGACGCAGTTTTTCACGGATGACTCAGCCGTGAATGTGGAGCACGCGTTCAGCTCCCTCTATGCCGACGAGGGATTTGCAGCGGCCAAAGTGCACGCAGTCCGATCGGCCGATTTAGCGATGGATTCGGCCGAGGTGAGGGTGCCTTTTGCCGTAACGATCGAGGAGGGCCACCTCTACAAGCTGGGATCGATTCACCTGCCGGCGGACTCCCTGGTGGCGCAGGCAGAGCTGGACAAGTGGGTGACGCAGCAGACCTCCGCCAAGGCGCAATCGGCTGCTCCCTCGAAGGGCGCGGCGATCCGCGGAATCTGGGCGGCGATCTCGGCAAAGTACAGGTCAAAGGGATATCTGGATTGCGAAATCGTTCCGCATCCCGAGTTCGATGAGGCGGCCAGCGTGGTGAGTTACACGGTAGAGATCAAGCCGGGGCCGGTGTACCACCTGGGGCTGCTCAGGTTTGATAACGTGAGTGACGAGCTGAAGAAGCTGCTGATGCGGAACTGGCAGATGATGCCGGGGGACCCGTTCGACGCGGGCTACGTGGAGGGGTTTCTGATCTCGGCGCAAAACTCCGACCCGATGCTGATGCGGACGCTCGCCGGCGTGAAGCCTACCTACACGGTGATGGCCGACCCGCAGACGCACGAGGTGAACTGCGTGATCAAGCTGGAGCGGATTCACTGAGTCAAAAAACAGGGCTGCGATTTCGGAGGCGTGCATTATGCTCTTTGGCATGCCCCACTCAGCAATATTTGACAGCATGTTTCATCTGCCGCTTCCCATCCTGGAGAAGCTGGCGCGCCCGGTGATCGTCTACCTGGTTCTGGTGGTTTTGTTGCGCGTGTTTGGAAAGCGCGAGCTGGCACAATTGAACCCCTTCGACCTGGTTGTGCTGCTTTCGCTTTCAAACACCGTGCAGAACGCGATCATCGGGGACGACAACTCGGTGACGGGTGGGATCATCGGCGCGTTCGGCCTGCTGGCGATCAACTGGCTGGTGGTGCGGGTGCTGTTCCGGTCGCCGCGGCTTACGCGTGCCATCGAGGGGCGGTCGACGTCGTTGATAAAAGACGGCCAGCCCGACCAGGCCGCATTGGACCGCGAATCGCTGTCGCGCGAGGATCTTCTCTCTGTGATTCATCGCCAGGGGTTTGCGGATTTCCACGCTGTAAAGCGCTGCGAACTCGAGCCGAATGGGACATTTTTTGTCGAGGCCTTCGAGCCAACCGCAGCCGATAAGCACCACGCAGAGCTAATGGCAAAGATCGATGCGCTGGCGCAGGAAGTAGCGGCGCTGAGGGCGGGTCCTGCGTAACGGATCGATCGACCGGGTATGTGGAGCGCATGGACTCCCACCCTTGGCACAAGGACAAAAATGTGCCAGGGATGGGGCACCCAAACAAAATATTTCTGTTGCGGATATATCCGTTATGGATGTATATTGCATGCATGGCTGCTGACACCGCACCCGCTTCCCCGCTTTCGCCTGCTGTTTTTGCAATCCTCTTCTCGCTGGCCGAGGGAGAGAAACACGGCTACCAGATGATGAAAGATGCTCGATCGCCGGAGGGCGGCGGGGTGCGGCTTGGCCCCGGAACGCTCTACGGGTCGATCGATCGCATGATGCGCGATGGGCTGGTGGAGGAGTCGGGTAAATCAGATGATGAGCGCCGCCGGTACTATCGGCTGACCCGGCACGGGCACTCGGTGCTGGCGGTTGAGCTGCAAAGACTGGACGCCGCCGTGAAGTCGGCGCGCAGAATGGGCTTGATTCGCGCGGGAGGGCGGGCATGATGGAACGCGAAAAGCTGGAGGGCTTGTATGCGCTGGCGCTGCATCTTTACCCGGTGCGGTTTCAGGAGGCTTATGCGCCGGCGATGCGGCAGAGCTTTCGTGACGCGCTTGAAGATTGTGGGCTGGCGCGTCGCACACTGATTCCTCTGGTCGTTCGCGACCTGATTACTTCCCTGTTCAAGGAGCATTTCGCCATGCTGTATGACACGTTTGCCCGTCCTGCGCTTGTCTACAACGCGCTGGTCTTGATTGCCCTCTCAACCGGGCTCGCGCTGGCGCTCAACACGATTCCGCAACAAGTGCTGCGGCAGGGCGCGAACGATCCGCAGATTGCGATGGCGGGAGACCTGGCGGCCCGTCTGGAGAGCGGAATTGCACCGGCTGCGGCTGTTCCTGCGGCTGCCGTGGATATGGCGCGGAGCTTGTCGCCGTTTGTGATTGTCTACAACGACCAGGGCCAGCCGCTTGCGTCGCAGGCAGTTTTAAATGGGCAGACTCCGACTCCACCGATGGGCGTGTTTGACTACGTCCGGCAGCATGGCGAGGAGCGAGTCAGTTGGCAGCCGGTGCCGGGCACAACGTCAAACAAGGACGAGAAATCTGTGTTGAACGGCGGGATGACGCTGCAGCGTGGGCATGGCGTCCGCATCGCAGCGGTGATTCAGCGGGTGAACGGGTCGACGCCGGGGTTTGTGCTGGCGGGGCGCAATATGCGCGAGGTAGAGGCCCGCGAGGAGCAGGTGGGCCAGTTGGCGTTGCTGACATGGATCGGGATGATGGGTGTGATCCTGGTGGGGACGGCGGCGTATGGGTGGTGGACCAGGCCGAAGGCGGCGTGATGCAAAGCTACCGAAGCAGTTCGACCTTTGCTTGAACCGGCATCTTGGCCCAAATCCTATCTGTCGTCCAAGCCGCAACGCCGCGGGAGTGAGCCAACGTTAGGCACGCGCGGTCTCCGAGAGAAAGAGCACCGCAAGTCTTGGCCAGAATGGCCGTTCGCTCGGCTTCAACTTGTCCGAAGGGCACGATTTCTATACCAGGAAGCATGGCGAAGAGCTTTTCCCCAGTGACGGTAGGGCTTTTGAGTTGCAATCTCGTCAGCACCTCGGACCAGTTCACTGCGCTCATGGCGATCGAATCTTGCTGATTGAGAAGGGCCTGCAAAACACGGTCTCCACAGGGCTCACCAAGCAGCATTGCCAAGGCCGCAGAGGAGTCCAGAACGATGCTATTCACGCTTCGCCTCTTCGAGTTCGCGCTGTGCCTCTTGGTGCCTCTCCGTCAGAAACTCGTCCAGAATCCCTTGCAGACTGCCGTGCTCGGCAATGATCGACGCACGGAGTTCCTCAATTGCCATCTTCATGCTCAAGATTTCAATGCGGCCGTTCTTGGCGATAAATGTGAGCCTGTCTCCCGTCTTGAGCCCAAATTCGTTTCGAATGGAGGCAGGGACAACGATTCTGCCACTTTCCCCCAACACTGCCGTTTCTGTCATAATCTGCCACCTTTAAATAATTGTGGCACATCTTGTGATTTGTGACAACTTCGAATCCTTTTGTACAGGTGGATATTAAGTGGCCAGAAAGGGGATTCGCCACAAGTCGTGTCATAATGCTCAGCAAATAAAGGAGATAGAGATGGACTCGGTTTTCACCAGGGTTGGGCCTGAATTGCTGGCGGTGCTCGATGAGCTACGACGGAGGGAACCGATCTTTCATAATCTGGAGTTTGGCTCGACGACGGCCGAGTTTGAGCGCTCGACCGCGACGGATTATTGGGAGGTTGGCGCGTCGGGCCGTCGTTACAGCCGCGATTTCATTTTGCGCGAACTGACGACAAGCGTTCCCTATGTTGATGCCGCGGCGGCTGGATGGCAGACCTCTGAGTTTGGCTTGCGACAGCTTGGTCCTGACACTTATCTGCTGACGTATACCCTCGATCAGGCAGGACGGCGCACGCGACGGTCAACGATTTGGCGGCGCTCAGAAGACGGTTGGCACATCCTCTACCATCAGGGCACAATCGTCGCCGCAGAAGAGGACGATACGATACCGACGTGAGCTCGACGTGCGGCGATGCGCGGTCGCCTGGACGGTAAATCACTCCCAGACGATGGTGGCTGGGCGGAGCCGCAGACCGAGAAGATTCCATGATTTATTTTATGGATGAGTCTTCCGATGCCCGTACTCGGCAATGCATGTAACGCCATCTTCCCTGTTTTTCTCCGTATCCATAACCAGCCCGCGCTTCTTCGGGCATTGGGGAAGCCGGCCCCCGGTGAGATCTAACCAGGCTGCAGAGTCGTCAAAGACGTAGAACAGCGCCACCACCTGCCCGTCCTGCCCGAAACAGAAACCCAGCCCGCACGATACAAATCGGAGCTCCTCCAACGAGCCGTCGGCGGATTTGAACGCGTCGCCTTGCCACATTCCTTTGACTTCAGAGAGCTTCTTGCCTCTCCTGTCGCTAACTATGAGTTTTGCGTTGGGACCTTTCAGCGGAGCGAGGAACTGCACTTCGACGGAAACGTCTTTGCGTGTAAGGCCCGGTGGGAGTGTGATGGATTTAGGCAGAACGGATGAGTGCGCCAGAGTGAACTGAGATTCGATGCAGCCGTTGATTGCGAGAGATGAGAGCAAGGTCGCAGCGAAGAGCGCGAGTTTTCTTTTGCGCGAGAACGACTCAAACATGGGTGCCTCTACTTGGATTGCGCTTGACGAGGCCCGAATTGGGGCGACCGAGGGCGGGGAATTGGTTTCGCGTGTCTCCATACGACGCATGATTCGGACCTTCGACGGCTGCACATCAGCATAGGAAAAGATCGGCTCAGGCGAGGGCCAACGCGGACACTTTCGCAATTGTCACAATGGCTGGTTGCGCTGGCCCGGCGCGGCGTTCGGGCGCCAATCAGAAGGCGGGTACTGGATCTTTTGCATCATGGAACGATCATCCCCGCGGGAGTGAACAACACAACATCGGCTGAATAGGTTCTTGCGTTCGGCAGGCTACGGAAAAGCCCTTGTATCGGGTGGAAGGCCTGAAGCGTATGCCTCAAGGGCTAAAGCCTAGAGCGCATTTCTCACAGACGGCGAAACAAGTAGATTTCAAGGCCTCGCAAAGACACTGAGGGCCGGGAGGCCCTCAGGACAGCCGGCCAGGAGGCCGGCGCTACAGTTTCAGGCGATGTGTGAGAAATGCAGGCTAGCACTTATTTCTTTGCGTTTTCGGCACGACTAAAGTCGTGCCCTGATACAAAGCTTTCCGACAATCACCGTTCTGTAACGGAGGCAAGACAGTTTCCACTCGCTACACGGCATCTAGTGACAAAGATGATGTTCGAAAGCGCTGCTGCCTTGATGGCAAATCACTCCCACTCGATGGTGCCGGGGGGCTTGGAGGTGATGTCGTAGACCACGCGGTTGATGCCGCGGACTTCGTTGACGATGCGGTTGGAGATGCGCTTGAGGACTTCGTAGGGGAGCGGGGTCCAGTCGGCGGTCATGCCGTCTTCAGAGTGGACGGCGCGGACGGCGCAGGTGTAGGCGTAGGTGCGCTGGTCGCCCATGACGCCGACGCTCATCACGGGCAGCAGCACGGCGAAGCTCTGCCAGATCTGGTTGTAGAGGCCGGCGGCCTTGATCTCGGCGACGACGATTTCGTCGGCCTCCTGGAGCAGGGCGACGCGCTCGGGGGTGACTTCGCCGAGGATGCGGACGGCGAGGCCGGGGCCGGGGAATGGCTGGCGGCCGAGAACGTCGTCGGGCATGCCGAGGTCGCGGCCGATGCGGCGGACTTCATCTTTGAAGAGGTCGCGCAGGGGCTCGATGAGCTTGAGCTTCATGCCGCAGCGGCAGGCCGCCGACGTTGTGGTGGCTCTTGATGGTCTGGCGAGGGCCCTCGGACGCTGGAGGACTCGATGACGTCGGGGTAGAGCGTGCCCTGCACCAGCCAGTCGACATGCCGCCGGTCTCTTTCGCGATGCGCGTGGCCTCGTCGTCGAAGACGGCGATGAACTCTGCGCCGATGCTTTTGCGCTTGGTCTCGGGATCGGTGACGCCGGCGAGTTGCGCGAGGAAGCGCTCGGAGGCGTCGACGGCAACGATGTTGAGGCCGAGCTTGTCGCGCAGGTTTTTCTGCACGCTTTGGAACTCGTTTTTGCGCAGGACGCCGTTGTTGACGAAGATGCAGGTGAGTTGGCTGCCGATGGCCTTGTGGACGAGGACCGCGGCGACCGAAGAATCGACGCCGCCTGAGAGGCCGCAGATGACGTGGCCTGCGCCGACTTTTTCGCGGATGGCGGCGACGGTGGTCTCGATGAAGTGGGCGGGGGTCCAGTCGCCGGTGGCGCCGCAGATGTTGAAGACGAAGTTCTTGAGGAGCTGCGGGCCGAGCGGGGTGTGGTGGACTTCAGGGTGAAACTGGACGGCCCAGATGCTGCGGTCGGGGTTGGCGATGCCGGCCAGCGCGTTGGAGGTGACGGCAGTGCGGTGGAAGCCGGGAGGAAGCTTCTCGGCCTCGTCGCCGTGGGACATCCAGACCTGCATGGTGGCGGGCAGGCCGGCGAACAAGGGAGTTGAGCTGTCTTCGATCGTGCACTTCGGCGTGGCCGTATTCGCGCAGGGGCGCGGACTTCACGTGGCCGCCCATGTGGTGGACGATGAAGTGGAGGCCATAGCAGATGCCGAGGGTGGGCACGCCGAGTTCGAGGAATTTCGGGGTCGGCGGCCGGGGCGTCGGCGTCGTAAACGGACGACGGGCCACCGGAGAGGATGATGCCGAGTGGCTTGAGGGCCTGAATCTCCGCGAGTGGGCGCTGTGCAGGGCAGGACGACGGAGAAGACGTTGAGTTCGCGGATGCGGCGGGCGATGAGCTGGGTATACTGCGACCCGAAGTCGAGAATAACGATTGTCTGGGTGTCCACGTATTAGTTTGGCAGGGGTGGGGGAGGGGTGTAAAGACGGCAATTACGAATCGAAGAATGCGCTATCATGAAGCATAAATTGAGGTGATCAGCCATGAGTGAGACGAAAGCAGGCGGAAAAGGAGTTGCTGCAGCGCTTACGCCGCCGACTTCGAAGAAATCAGCCATGGTTGACATGAGACAGGCAGTCAACAAAGCCGTTGCCTTTGCGAAGGATTTTTATCCGGAAGCCAAGGACATTCGGCTCGAGCAAGTCGAGCCGGTTTCCGCTGGGTGGTCTGTTGTTGTGTCCTTCACGACCGGAGAGCCCTCGTCGCTGGCGTTCGCTTTGGGGCAGGGTCAGTCGCGAATCTTCAAGACAATCACGATTGACGCCGGGAGCGGCCAAGCACAGTCATTGAGGATTTGGAAGCAATGAGTTCCTACCCTGAATTACTGGTCGATCGATTCAGGGCAAAGGGCATTCTGATCGACTCAAACCTCGCGCTTCTCTATCTTGTTGGTTTTCACGACAGTCGACTCATCGGCGATGGAAAATACAACAAGCTATCCAAGTATGTCCTCGAAGACTACGAGGTTCTTGTCAAGCTAAAGCGGCTTTTCAGAATAGCCGTTACAACGCCGCATGTGCTGACAGAAGTCAGCAATCTCACAAACGACCTACCGGAACAAACAAAGGCCGAATGCCTGAGGAAGTTCTACACGACGTTCGTCGAGATCGACGAACTCAATATTCCAAGCCTCGAGGCCGCCCAGATCAGGGAGTTCCCTTTCCTTGGCCTAACAGACAGCGCCCTCGCCATCGTTGCCGATAGATACCTAATCGTCACGGATGATGCCCGACTTGTTCAAAAGCTGAATGAGTCCGGACTTGAAGCTCTCAACTTCAATCACCTACGCTTGGGCTATTTGCTGCCAGCATAGGAGCTGGGTCGGACCAGACTACCTGCTCAGAGTCAAAACGGGCGCGCCAAAAGCCGCTCCAGTCAGCTGCGTCCCAACTAACTGACGCCGCAGGACGATCTTGATGTCCAGCGCAGGACTTCTCCGCATCTTTCGGGAGACGATTCAAAGCATGCGCCGGAGGGATTCAGGCCGGCTGGTTCAGCCCCACTGCTTTCCGAGGGCCTCAAGATTGGCGCCGCCGAGCTCTTCAGCAGTCATGGCAATGCGGAACTCGACTTCAGCATTGAAGCCGAGGAACCAGGGTTCGGCCAGCCGGGTGATATCGGCCGCGCCGTTGACATCGACGACGAAGATGGCGCCGCGATGGCCTTCGCGCTCGGTGAAATAGGCGGCCTCGGGCTTGGTGGCCGCGAGGATGGCTTGCATCTTCGCCCCTACGGTTCCGTTCTTGACCAGGGTGTTGAAGGGCTCAATGGGGCATTGAACCAGCATGATCATGCGCATGTATTGCCTCCGGCGCCTGGCTTCGCGTTCAAGCCGCGAGCGGCGCAGGGCCGAAATATAGCAGACAGCACGGGCGGTTCGGGTGAATTTATTGCCCTTGTCGTCGCGTCTGGAGACGGACGGGGGCGATTGTGCTGGGGGTGCGAATTGACGGGATTGATGAATCTAGCAGTTTTTTTCTGTTGACAGGCGGGCATTGGTGCGTGCTAGCTTACCGTAAGTGGACACTTACCTACAGGCCGGACTCGACGCCCTTGGCGATGCCACGCGGATGGCAATCTTCCAGAAGCTCTCGGCCGGCCCGCTGGCCGTGAATGAGCTGGCCAGCACTATGCCGGTGAGCCGGCCGGCAGTTTCGCAGCACCTGAAGGTGCTTAAGGATGCAGGGCTGGTAATGGACACAAAGTCCGGAACACGGCGGCTTTACACCTTGAACCCTGAGGGCGTGGCCCGCCTGCGCGAACATTTTGACCAAATGTGGACGCATGCCATGAGCGCCTTTCAAACCGCAGCAGAAGCACAGCCCTCAGGAGCGAAGCATGGCAAACGGAGCGGAAGGTCCAGTGGAAGAGTGCGTCGTACGTAAGAGCGTGGTGGTCCGGACGCCGGTGGAACGGGCGTTCAGCGTATTTGTGGAGCAGATGGAGACCTGGTGGCCAGCGACGCACCACATCGGCAAGACTCCGTTTGAGGCTATTTTTGTGGAACCGAAAGTGGGTGGGCGCTGGTATGAGCGGGACGTTGAGGGAAAGCTGGCGGACTGGGGCAAGGTGCTGGCCTGGGATCCTCCGCATCGGGTCACTCTGTCGTGGCACGTGGGACCTGGGCACGACTCGCCGGACTGGGTTTGCGATCTGGACCCAGCCAAGGCAAGCGAAGTCGAGATCAGCTTCACGCCTGAGGGTCCTGCGGCCACCCTTGTGGTGTTGACGCACAGCAAGCTGGAGCGGCACGGCGAGGGCTACGAGCAACTGCGAGCGATGTTCGATGGTCCGGGCGCCTGGAGCGGGATTCTGGAGTGCTTCGCGAAGAAGGTGGAGGGAGAGCGGGGATGAACAAGCCGGTTGTGTTTTTGCGTGTGGCGTCGGTGCTGACGCTGATTCACGCGGTACTGCATACAATTGGCGGGGTGTTTGGCAGCGCTGACCCGGGGCCGGCAGCGGTGGCTGTTAGGGCGATGAAGGCCAACCAATTCCTGCTGATGGGGAACATGCGTAGCTATTGGGATTTCTATTTTGGCCTCGGCCTGGCCCTCAGTATTTCGATGACCGCCGAAGGGATTCTGATGTGGCAACTTGCTTCATTGGCCAGGACAGAAGCACGGCGGCTGCGTCCGATGATGGCGACGTTTCTTGTGGCGTATCTGGCTATCGCCGTGAACTCGAACATGCACTTCTTTCTCGCCCCGGTGGTCTTTGAGGTCATCATCGCCGGGTGCTTCGGAGCCGCGATTGCGACGGCAAAGGAGAAGGTACTGATGGGAACGCAATGAGCCGTAGCGTTTGGCGAAGTTCGATGCACCAGGTGGCTGGAACGGTATTCTGGTTCTCTACGCCAAGAGGATGGAAGGAGAGCGGGAATGAACAAACCGGTTGTGTTTTTGCGCACGGCATCGGTACTCACGCTGGTTCATGCGGTGCTGCATACGGTGGGCGGAGTGTTTGGCAGCATGCCGCCGGGACCGGCTACAGTGGCTGCCGCGGCCATGAAGGCCAACCAGTTCGTGTTCATGGGGAGCATGCGGTCCTATTGGGAATTTCATCGGGGCATGGGCCTGATGGTGACCGTCTTTCTGACCGCCGAAGGGATTCTGATGTGGCAACTTGCTTTGTTGGCGCGGACAGATGCACGGCGCCTGCGCCCCGTGATGGCGACATTGCTGGTCGCTTATCTAGCGCTCGCCGCCATCTCGTGTATGTATTTCTTTATCGCGCCGATCGTTGTGGAGGGCCTGATTGCCGCGTGCATCGGGGTGGCGTTTGCAACGGCGAAGGAGACGGCGGCTTGAGCGGGCGCGCTACCCCTCGTAGTGGTAGCGGGCCTGCAAGAGGTAGATGCGGTCCGGGGTGACGCGATAGACGAGGCGGTGCTCCGGGGTGATGCGGCGGTTCCAGCAGCCGGCCAACTCATGCTTCAAGAGTTCAGGTTTCCCAATGCCCGTAAATGGGTCCGCCACCACCGCTTCCACCAACTGCAACGTGCGGAGAGCCAGTTTGCGATCGGTCCTAATCCAATTGACCAAGTCCGCGCGGAATTCTGGTAAGAAATCGACCGCTCGTTCTATCTTCGCGCTCATCTGGTGATGCCATCCTTACAGTGCCAGGAGCTATTCCATTCCCAGATCGTGGCGCAGCGCCTTAATGGATTCCTGTGCGGACTGCTTCGAAATTGGCTGTTTATCGCGTTCGACTGACTCCGCGAGCGCATGCAACAGCCGCTCGGCGTTCTTCGGCGAGCGCAACAGGTATGCCGTCTCCATCAGGCTCGAAAGCTCATCAGCCGCAACCATTGCCACATCCCGAGCGCCGCGACGGCGGATGATCACAACCTCCCGGTCATCCGTCACCCGGTCAAGATAACCGGCCAGTCCCTCGCGCAAAGCAGTGTAAGTAGTCTCAACAGCCATGACCCATGCCCCCATTTCCAACCGTACAGGTTTTCTGTACGCAATGTCAACGGCACGAAAGAGTGGTGACGCCTTACGGCAGCCTTGCTGCCTCGGCTTCCGCGTCCCAATGGTCTGATCCGGCCAGAAACAGCTTTGGCATGAATTGATCCGCTTCCACGGCGGTCAGCTGATGAGACCAGGAAACCCGAGCGGTTGGGTTTGCGCCGGGGCCGGTCGAGTTGAACTCGGCATAGTCGGCAAGCGGCGTGCCGGGCGTCTTACCCCATGCGCTCCAACCCTGCGGGGCAACGTCGGCACAGAGCCATGTGTTGATGTAGACCACACGTGAATACGGGCGCCACGGACGGCCAAGGCTGGTGAATTCCCTGGTGACAGCGGCGGCGGGAGCAGAGCCAGTCGCAGTCGAGCCAGCAGCGCGCACCGTTGAAGGCAAGGCCCCCAATGCGCCTGCAGGTGCGGACGGCGGCGTGTGCTCAATGCTGCTCGTTACACGACTGTTCAGGATGACGTAGCCGGTTGTCTGGTCGGGCGAGGTGCGTGACTGGGCGGTGAGCCAGCCGGGGGCGTTGGCGTGAATCTCCGAATGGTCGAAGACCGCCGCCGCATTGCCGAAGATGAAGTCGACGCCACCCTCTATATAGGAGTCGAGGTAATACTGGCGGCCGTAGTCGGCGAAGAGCGTGTCCTGGTGGCCGAGGAAGCGGCAGTGCTTGAAAATGGCGCGGTCGGCACGGACGGCGATGGCGACGGCCTGGCCGGTGTTGCCGGCGGTGTTTTCGAACGTCAGGTTGTCGGCCTCAAAACCTTCGCCGTTGACCTCAACCGTTTCGGTGAAAAAGGTGCCTCCGGCCTGTTTTGCGTTAAGGCTGTTCGTAATGACGACGTCGGCTGGCGATGCGCCCATGCCAACGAGGGTGATATTGGCGTGATTCTGGGTCACAATGACGCGCTCGTGGTAGACGCTGGGCGCGATTTCGATAAATACGCGGCCCGGCTTGCCGCCGGGGCCGATGCCGGCGAAGGGGTGGTGGTCCATGGCCATCTGAATGGTTGGGAATTCGGTGATGCCTTCAATGCCGGTAGTGACGTCGGGAGAGACACGGACGTGGACATCCTGACCATGGGATGGCAGCGCGTCGAGGGCTATTGCCAGCAGGAAGGCGGCGGCAAGCAGGCGGTTCAGCGCAGGAGGATGCATCGGGGGACAGGGTAAATCAAAAAGAGGGCGCGGGGACAGGGCGAGAGCTGTGACATGCCGGCGGATGCGGCGAGGAAAGAGGGTGGGCGGGTTGACTTTTGCCGAGGATGGGGCGTCAAAGGAGGAAGCAATCGAAGAAATGATGTAGCCCTCGACCCAGGCATTTTTCGAAATACCGTGCGACATCAGGCAGTTTGCAAGACCGCCGCTTCTTCCACCCGTCGGACCAAGACCTGTCCGTGGGGACCCCGGCCTTTGGATCGGGTCGGGTTGATCGTTTTGGCACCGGGCACGTCGATTCGAAAATTGTTACCGAGGCATAGAGTCCTCGGTCCCGGGTTTGGAGATAGTGCGCTGTCACGAAGCATGCGGGGGAAATGACCTGAAAAGGCCAGACTTCCGTGGAAACTAGGCATAACGGACCCTTGGCTTTTACAATGCAACAGGGACCCGTCCCAACCCAGCCCTGCTGCGGAACGATCAAACCTGGCGGCACTCGCCTGACCGGGATGAAGGAATGGCATGAAGTTTACGAAATTCGGCAAGGCACTATTGATGAGTGCGCTTTCGGTCGCGGTCATCTTCGGCGTCTCCTCTTGCATTAGGGACTACTCAGTCGGCTTTTTGTATGTGACAGGAACACTGACCGCTGGGACCGCCGGACAGGGCATCATCAGCGGGTTCAAGATCGAGCACGACACGGGCAAGCTGACACCTGTCAACACCCTCCCGATTTCCTCAGGCGGCGCATATCCGGTGCGCGCGGTCCTGCTCACGGGGAGCCGCTTCCTTTACGTTCTGAACCGGGGAACAAACTCACAGGGAGGCTCAACCTGCACGGTCGCCGATCCATGTGGGGCCAATATCACCGAGTTTGCGGTGGGCGGCAATGGTGTCTTGACGGCACAGGAGACGTTCACCTCGCAGGGACTGAATCCTATCCGGATGATTGCAGATGCTCCAGGGAATTTTCTTTACATTCTTGACGCGAATTCACCCTCAGCCGGGGCCTGCACCCTGGCGCTGGGCGCGGGCGTGAACTCCTGCGCCGACATTACGGCGTTCCAGATCAACTCAGTGACGGGGCGGCTTCAACTCTTAACGAACGCGCAGGTGACCGCGGCGAATGGAGCCGCGCTGACCTACTTCCCGGTGCCGGCCAATCCAATCGACTTCTCGCTCTCGGCGGGTTACATCCAGACGTTGAGCGGCACGCCGGCCACGGGCGATTCGGTCTTCCCGTACGTGTACAACCAGGCAACGGGCCAGTTGTCCGTTAGCCAGAACGTCTCGCAGCCGCTGGGCATCGCTGAAGGGACCGCGATTGTGAACGGAGGCAGTAACGTCTACGTTCTCGACAACGAAGGCACCCTGGTACCCCCCGCGGGCTCCGGTTTGCCCGGAGCGGGAGCTACCAGCCAGATTCTTCCCTTCTCGATTGGGACCAACGGCGCGCTGCAGGCGCAGACCGGCGGTGTGGTGCCGGACGACCCGACATTGAACAACCCGATCTACCTGATCGTGGAGTCGAAGACCAAGTTTGCTTACGTGATCAACCAGGGAAACAATGCGCAGGGAACAAACGCGCAGAGCGGCATCGCTGGATACGTTCTTGACCCGACAACGCACCAGCTGAGCTTCATCGCGGGCGAACCGTTTGGCTCCGGTGGGGGGCCGCAATGCCTGGTGGAAGATCCTTCGGACCAGTATGTTTACTCGGCTGACTTCAATGATTCGACCGTGACGGGCCGCGTGGTAGACCCGAACTCAGGCGTATTGAACCAGATGCGCGTCACGAGCACGTTTCCCCTGGGGGGCCCTGCGACGTGGTGCCTGGTGGATGGCCGCACGGGCTAAGTTGCAGGACGCCGGAGATGGGTTGAAGTTGTCGCCGGCAGGCGGCCACCCAAACACTTCGCCGGCGGTGACCTTATAAAAAACAGCCGAATGCGGGGACCGGAACAAAGGCCACTTCGCATCTCGATTCCAAACCGGAAATTGCGGGCGCGCCGGGTAAGGGCGCCCCGATGAAAGATGGGCATGAGGTTGAACAAACGAAGCCAGCTTGCGCTGGTCGCCGCGGCCAGCCTGCTGGTAGCCACGATGCTGACGGCCTGCGAAACGCTGACCGTCGATTTTGTCTTTGTGACAAGCGCGAGGGCTGCTGGAACGAATAGCTACGGACAAATCGACATCTTCGAGATCAACTCGGAGTCAGGCCAGATGCGGGAGATCCCCACGTCGCCGTTCCCGTCGGGAGGGCGAAATCCGGTGGCCGAGGCGGTTTCGTCGACCAACACAAACCTCTTCGTGGTGAACCGCGATGACAACACGATTGTGCAGTTCATCATCGGCAACGACGGCAAGGTCTATGCGCAGAACACAACAAACACAGCCGGGCATCTTCCCCATCGCGGTAGCTGTGAGCGGAACCAACCTGTACGTGGTGGACACCTATCAGCCTCTGCCGACTTGCTCCCCGGCAGCACCCTGCTCGGGAGCTATTGGCGCGTTTCCGATCGCTACCGCGACCACGGGCAATCCACCCAGCGAGTACCTGGGAACTCCGGTTGCGAACGGCAACATCAACTATTGGCCGCTCAACCTGCCGGCCCGTCCAAACGATGTGATGGTGCCGACAGCAATCAATGTGGTGAAGTCCGGCAATTTTCTCTACGTGTCGGCCTATGACGCCTCCGTAACGCCGAGCGTCGGCTATGTTTTTGCATTCGCGACGAGCTCAAGCGGCACGCTGACGCCGTTGAATGGCGGCGCGCCATTTCCTGCCGGCTCGCAGCCCTCCGGAATGGCGAGCGACGCGTCAAGCAGTTATCTTTACGTAACGGACATGGCAAATTCAGCCGTCCTGGGGTACTCGGTGACGTCGGGGCTGCCGACCCCGCTGGCGGGCAGCCCCTATAAGGCGGGCGGAGTTCCCTCGTCGGTAGTGGTGGATCCGACCTACCCCTTTGCCTACGTGGCCAACGCGCAGGACTCGTCGGTGACCCAGTACTCGATGAGCAACGGAGTGCTGACAAACATTGGAACGATCTCGACAGGGCTTCAGCCCGTGGCGATCGGGATCGACCCTTCAACCAATCGCTTCCTGTTCACGGCGAATTTTCTGGGTAGCGGCGTTGGCGGAACGATGTCAGGATTTGAGCTGGACACCACGTCGGGAGCGCTTCTGGTTTCAAAGGATTCGCCCTATAAGAGCGACGCCAACCCAACCGCGGTGGCAGCAATTCCGCACAACGGGACCGGCGCGGGAATTGAAAAGTAGACAGGCGGACGGAAGACTGGAACCGGCTGGATCGAATTACCCCGTAGGGCTTTTACAATACTTACGGGACAACTAAACGAGAATGGATAGGGCCGGAAAGCGAAGGTCCTTGACGAAGGAAGCGCATGAAGTTGAGCAAACTGAGCCGGACGATTCTGGTCTCATCCGCGGGGCTGGTGCTGGCCACCCTATTGACGTCCTGCGAGATCGAAACGATCGATTACCTATTCGTGGCCAACTCCGCAGGGACCGGTTCGAGCACCTCGGGAGAGATACAAACATTCGACATTGACTCAGAGTCCGGAGCGATTCGCAATGGCCCCTCGCCGGTGAGCAGCGGAGGAAACAACCCCGTGGCCATCGCGATTACCGCTGACTATGCCAACCTCTACGTGGTGAACCAGGCGAGCAACAACGTGGTGCACTTCTCCATTGCGGCTTCCGGCGTATTGACGCAAAAAGACATGGTGACCACAGGCCCCGGTCCGACTTCTATTTCAGTGAACACGGCACAGACTTATCTTTACGTCGTATCCGGGCCGAACCCGGCAATGCTGACAGCCTATTCTCTGAGCGGAGGAACCATCGGATCGATTGCTGCGCAGGAAACCCTGTCAATTCCGGGCTATGCCGGCGACACGCTGGCGCCGACCGGAGTGACGGTATTGCCCAACAACAACGCGGTGTTTGTGACGGCGTACGATCAGTCGGCCTACAATCCGGGCGGAACAACGACGAGCATCGCCAACCCCGGCTGGGTCTTCGGATACACGGTGGGGACGGGCGGGGCGCTGACTTCCTCGACCGGCAGCCCATGGAAAGCGGGCGTTAAGCCCGTGGCTTTGGCGGCGGACCCGACCAACCGGTTTGTCTACGTCACCGACTTTGCGTCGAACCAGATGATCGGCTACACGATTCAGAGCGGAAGCGTGCTTGACTTCATGATCAATGGACCGTTTTCAGCAGGAAGCGAGCCGAACTCCTTGGTCGTTGATCCGCGCGGGCTAGTATATCTACGCATCCGACGAACTGTCGAATCAGGTCACAGCTTTCAACATCTCTCTGGCTACCGGGACTCCGACCGCGACGATCAACACAACGGGAAGCCAGACAAATTCGACCGATACCGAACCGGTTTCGATTGTTGTGGACGCGGCGCTGGGGAGGTTCGTCTACACGGCAAACTATCTGGGCAATTCGGTCTCAGGATTCCGGCTGAATCCGGATGACCGGGGCGCTCATCCCGACCCAGGCATCTCCCTACCCCACGGGCGCGAAGCCAAGTGCCGTGGCCACGGTGCCGCACGGCAACCACGCAATCGAGACGGTTACGCCGTAACAGTTTTCAGGTCAACTAAAGAGCCCAGCCCCAGAAAGGCTGGGCTTTTTGCTGCGTGCGAAGTTGTCGCATTTGCCCGGAATCCCCGAGTTGATGCATTTCCCTTGCGAATGCCGCATCCTGAGTAGAAGAATCGGAACGCCCGACGCCGGGCTACCCAGTTGTGAGTTGACCGGCGATGTGGCGGAGCCGATTTCTCAAGCGATTGGTATGGCGCATGGGTTTGCGCCCTGGAGGTTTTCGATGAGAGAGCATGTGCGCAGAATTGCGATTGTGGCGGCGGGCATCCTGGCGCTTGGGGCTGCAACGATGGCTCTGCGGGCAGGGGCTGACGACGATCAATCCCCAGGGCGGCGGAAAGATCATGTATGGCCAGGTGCAGGGGCAGTCGACCGAGGCCGGAGCGATGGGCTACATCCTCAAAAACCTTCACCAGTCCATCGGCGAGAAGCCGCAGGTGGGGAAGCTCTTTGAGGTGCGGGGCACGGATTCGGTGGCGACCTTCTTCAACATCACGCGGCGCGACCAGGGTCCGGGAAAACCGCCGCTGAAGGTGAGCGGGATGCTGATTGCGACGAAGGTCTCGACGGACCATGTGGAGGCGGCGCTGGTGTCGGACGACGCAGCCCGATTCAACAAGACGCTGCCCGGCATGATGAAGACATTGATGGCGCAGTGGCATCCGTTCGCAGGAGCGCAGACGGCTGGCTCGAGTGGTGGAGGGGGTGGCGTGGCAGCAGCCGGCGGCCCAGCTCAGGACGGTGACCACGCAGGATCATTCTGCGAGCATCGGGCTGCCGCAAGGATGGCAGATGGGGCAGGGTGGGCAGGGCACGGTTTTTGCGAGCGGGCCGAACGGCGAGAGTGTTTCGCTGGACATGGTGTTTGGAGCGACGGACCCGAACAATCCGGCCGCTCAGCGGACGCGGCAGATTGTGGCGCAGGGTGGGCTGCGGAACACGGTGTATGCGAACGCGTTCTACTACCCCTATGGCGCGGACCCGGGGAGGACGTTGGTAGACCTGGTGCATCACATGGAGCAGAAGGCGGGAATGCAGCCGGCGGATTTCAGGATTACGAGCGAGTCGCCAGCGCAACTGGTGCCGAACGCCGGTGCTTCCACCTGGAAGGGACAGCGGACTTTCACGACGGCAAAGGGACATACGAGCTGAACGATATCTACTGCATCGGGCCGGAGGGGCGGGCAGGCGGCTGGCTGAGCTTGGTGTTCGGGTACATTGCGCCGCAGGCCGTGGCGGCGAAGGAGCGGGCGACGCTGGGGGCGATTGTGCAGAGCTTCCGCATGAATCAGCGCGTGGTCAATCAGGAGAGCTGCGGCGATTGCGGGGCCGTCGATTGCGAATTCGATGCGCATTGGGCAGATGGTGAATCAGCGCGTGCAGGCGACGCACCAGGCCGAGGACATTCACAACTCGAGCGTGTATCAGCATTGGGACTCGATGGACCGGCGCAGCACGGAGTTTGGGAACTATCAGCTTGGCTACGCAGTGGTGGCCGACACGGGCAACAACGCGCATGGAACGCTGTGGGCCGATGACGCGGCGGCGCTGGTGCAGTCGAATCCGAACAAATTTGAGTATGTGAGCGCGCCGAACTATTGGAAGGGGATTGACTATTAGCCGGGGATAAATCCCCGGCCTACCGCCCGAATGAGTTTCCCCGCAGCCTTTGGAGACCGGCACTACACGAGATCGCTCCCCTTCCCTTCCCTTCAAGACGCGGAGCATGCTTCCCTTCAGAAATCCTGCGCCCGCTTTGCGTTTGGCGGCCGCGGAGTTACGCCCATCCAATGGCGGAGCAGGCGCTGTGCCGGCTTCTCGACCAAGTGGAGCGCGAGGAGCGCGAGAGCGATAAGCAGGACGTAGCTGAGCCAGGGGTCGAAGCGGATGAGGCCTGTGCGCTGAAGAATGCCTGAGTCGTGGATCAGATTCCACAGGTTGAAGTGGAGCAGGTAGAGGCAGTAACTGGCCTCGCCGATGAAGACCAGCGGCCGCAACGAGAAGAACCAGGCAAGCCGGTTTTCTCCGGCGAGGCCAAGGATGATGCAGCCGAAGAGCGGCATGAGCAGGCCGTCATGGATGATGGCGTAGGGGACGATGCGGCCCGAGCTGAAGCAGTCCGAAGGTTCCGAGCGAAGCCGCCGATGCCGAGAACCAGGCGCAGCCAGCCGGCGCGGGGTACGATCTCGTCGAGGCTCGGCCAGCATGACGCCGAAGATGAAGCTGGCCAGATGGGGCAGCGGCGTGTATTTCAGGGCCTGGAGCCAGGGCGCTGAGCTCCAGCGGTCGGTGACGGCAAGGTGATCGGGATTGAGGATGAGGTAGAGGGTGCCGGGGATCATGCCCAGGCACCAGACGCCGGCCATTTGGGCGAGCAGAGGAAGCAGCCGGGCGGGGCGCTTGCAGCGGGCGAACCAGGGGAAGCCCAGGTAGTAGGCGCTCTCGGCGGACATGGTCCAGGCGGGGGTGTTGAGGAAGGTGGCGAGCTCCGGAATCCAGCCCTGCAAGAGCAGCGGCGAGAGCACCATGCCGGTCCAGAACATGGCGTGGGTGTGGGCCTGGTATTCGGCGGGGATCATGCGCCAGGAAAGAATCAGGCTGAGCAGATAGATGGGATAGAGGCGCGTGAAGCGTGCTTCCCAGAAGCGGGTGCGGTCGAGAGTTCCGGCGCGCGCCCTGGGGGCGTAGTTATAGGCGAGGACAAAGCCGGAGAGCAGGATGAAGAAGCTGACCGAGGCGTAGCCGGCGTTGACCACGGGCGCGAACCAGCCGAACCAGTCGGGGTTGGAAAAATGGAAGAAGACGATGTTGATGGCCGCGAAACAGCGCAAACCGGTGAGCGCGTTCAGCCGGGATGGCTTGGTGATCTCCAAAACAGCTACTAGCCCCTAGCCTCTAGCTGTTAGCCCTCAGCTGCAAGCAAGCAGCCGTCAGCCTTCAGCTATCAGCTTTCAGTTCCGCTGCCCCCGACTCCTTGGCTGCGGATGTTACACACTTTTCTTAGACGTCAATTTGCGCAAGGACAAGCTGAAGGCTGATAGCTGAAGGCTGAGAGCTGTCTTTACGCCGTGACCAGCGAGCCAACCTTCTCGCCCAGCACGACGCGCTTGATGTTTCCCGGCTGGTTCATGTTGAAGATGATCATGGGCAGGTTGTTGTCTTTGCAAAGGCTGACGGCGGTCAGGTCCATCACCTTGAGGCCCTTCTGCAGAGATCTCCATGTAGGTGATCTCGTCGTACTTGACGGCGTCTTTCACCAGGACCGGGTCGGCGTTGTAGACGCCTTCGACCTTGGTGCCTTTCAGCAGCACGTCGGCCTTGATCTCCATGGCGCGCAGGCTGGCGGCCGTGTCGGTGGAGAAGAAGGGATTGCCGATGCCGGCGGCGAAGATGACCACGCGGCCTTTTTCAAGGTGGCGCACGGCGCGGCGGCGAATGTAGGGCTCGGCCACCTGGTTCATGAAGACGGCGGTCATGACGCGGCACTGAACGCCGCGCTGCTCGAGGGCATCCTGCAAGGCGATGGCGTTGATGACGGTGGAGAGCATGCCCATGTTGTCGGCGCTGACGCGGTCCATCTCCTTGGCCTGCTCGGCGACGCCGCGAAAGAAGTTGCCTCCGCCGACGACGACGCCGATCTCGACGCCGAGGGCGTGAACATCGGCGAGTTCCTCGGTGATTTCGGTGACTTTGTCGGCATCCAGGCCAAATCCGCGCGGCCCGGCCAGCGCCTCTCCAGAAAGCTTGAGAACGATCCGTTTATACATACCTTTTTGAGTATCGCATACGGCAGGTTGGGCATTTAAGGGGCCAAACGAGGCGCGTGGCTTCATCGTCCCACTATGGCCTCTCAGGTACAATCGCTGCCAGACTCACCGATTCAAATTCAGGATCGGCGTTCGAGATGAACGTCTGGGATCGACCGGGAGGCGGCGTTGGGCAAGGCCGGGGTCTTTATTCCGCCGTCAACCGTGGAGCGCTTTGGGCCGGGAGAGACGGTGGTGACGCCGCAGCCGGGAGACTTTCTGCTGACTCACGCAGTAGGCTTCAGCAGCGACCTGATCCGGTGGGGGCAGAAGATTCGCTACAACGGGCCAAATGCCGGGTTTGCACACTGGTCGCATGCGGCCATGTTTGTGGACACGAACGGGGAGATTGTGGAGGCGATTCTTGCCGGCGTGCAGCAGCGGAATGTTTCGGTCTATAAGGATACGGAATATCACGTGATCCGGCTGACCGATGCGACGGACAAGGAGCGGGCGCATGCGGTTGCCTTTGTCGAGCACTGTCTCAACGACCATTACGGGTATGTGACGGATCTGAGCTTGATGTTTTCGCTGCTGACGGGACGGAAGTTCTTCTTTGGCGAGGACGGGCAGATGATCTGCTCGGGAATGGTGGCGCGGGCGCTGGAACGAACGGGCGCGATTTTTCAGTACGACTCATGGCACATGCTGCCCGCGGACCTGGCAGAGGCGTTCAATGTGCAATCAACCCCGGGAGCGTCGAAGGGGACGGTTCCGGATGCGGCCGAGGGAGTGTCGCGACGGTCGAAGCGAAGGGGGCTGCTTCGAGCCTGAAGACAGAGGCCACGACAGGTCAGAAGCTCTGCGCGCGGATCGCGGTGACGGGAGCGTTCGCTGCAAACGCAACGGCCCGCAGCTTCAGGCCGCGGGCCGATTGGTTGATTCGCGAAGGAACTCTTACTCTGCTGAGCCTTCAACTGGCTTGGTGGTGGCGACGGTCCAGTCGGGCGCGCCTACCTTGAAGCGCGCGAAGCGGCGCACGGTGATGTTCTCGCCGAGCTTGCCGACCTTCTGTGCGATCAGCTCCTTGATGCTGACGGCCTGGTCCTTGATGAAGGGCTGCTCGAGCAGGCAAACCTCTTCGTAGAACTTGGCCATCTTGCCATCGACGATCTTCTCGATGACGGGCGCGGGCTTGCCGGTAGCAGCGGCCTGCGCGCGATAGACGTCCTTCTCGCGCTCCAGGTCTTCAATGGTCACGTCCTCGGGGCGCACGTAGCGCGGGTCGGTGGCGGCGATGTGCATCGCGATGTCCTTGAGCAGCGACTGGAAGTCCTCAGTGCGGGCAACGAAGTCGGACTCGCAGTTGACTTCGAGCAGCACACCGATCTTGCCGCCGGCATGGATGTAGGTTCCCACAGCGCCTTCGTTGGTGGTGCGGGCAGCCTTCTTCTGGGCCGAGGCCATGCCGCGCTTGCGCAGCACCACGAACGCGCCTTCCATGTCGCCCTTGGTCTCCTGCAGGGCCTTGAGGCAGTCGCCCATCGGCGCTCCGGATTTTTCGCGGAGCTCTTTTACCTGCTTGGCATCAATCTTCTCGCTCACAGTGCTCATCTCTCTCCCAGTTACCAGTTGTCAGTGATCAGTTGTCAGTTGTCAGTTCTCAGGCGGCGGACACGCAGCCGTGAACTCCCTGAGTCAAGCAATGGCACCGATGACCCAGTAGAAAGTGGCTCTCTGCCCTCGCGGCCACGCTTTTCAAGGTAAGAGGTCTTCCGAATTCAGAGTCCGTCAGCTTCGCGCGGTCGAGCGCCGTTCTTCGGCGACTGACCACTGGCCACTGAAAACTGACGACTGTCTTACCGCGACGACGAGATTAATGACCGCCTTCGGCGACTTCAGCCTCTTCGAGGGCTTCAACCACGGCCGGAGCCTTGCGGATGCCGCCACCAAGGGCTGCTTCCAGATCGACTTCCTCAACCGGGGCAGCATCAGCCGCTTCGGCTTCAAGCGCAATCGGCTCAGGCAGCTCTTCGGCAAAGGCTTTGTCTCCGACCAGGTTCACGCCTTCAGCGGCCGAGTCGGCGATCTTCGAGGTGAAGAGGCGAATGGCGCGCAGTGCGTCGTCGTTGCCGGGAATGACGTAGTCCACAACGGTAGGGTCGCAGTTGGTGTCGACCACGGCGACAACCGGGATGCCAAGCTTGCGGGCTTCCTTGACGGCGATGGCCTCGTTGTTTGAGTCGACGATAAAGAGCGCGTCGGGCAGGCGCTTCATGGCCTTGATGCCGGCCAGGTTTGCCTGCAGGTGCTTGCGCTCGCGCTCGAGCTTGATAACTTCCTTCTTGGTCAGCAGGTCGTAACGGCCATCGGTGGCCATTTCGTCGAGTTCCTGAAGGCGCTTTACACTCTTCTGCACTGTCACCCAGTTGGTGAGCAGGCCGCCCAGCCAACGATTGTTGATGTAGGGCATTCCTGCCCGGGTGGCTTCTTCGGCCACGGCATCCTGGGCCTGGCGCTTGGTGCCGACGAAGAGGATCGTCTTGCCGCTGGCGCACAGGTCGGTGACGAACTTGGACGCATCCTTGAACAGCTTGAGCGTCTTTTGCAGGTCGATGATGTAAATCCCATTGC
The DNA here is from genome assembly GCA_963783065.1 of uncultured Acidobacteriaceae bacterium. Classification (GTDB taxonomy): domain Bacteria; phylum Acidobacteriota; class Terriglobia; order Terriglobales; family Acidobacteriaceae; genus Telmatobacter. The sequence goes on from CAWAMG010000004.1 coordinate 704,391, forward strand.
GCTCGCCAAAGATGTACTCCTTCATCTTGGGATTCCAGCGCTTGGTCTGATGCCCGAAGTGAACACCCGCTTCGAGCAGCTCCTTCATTGTGATCGTGGCCATTGGCCTCCTTTATTGAGTTGCATCCGGGTGGTCGATGCCAGCATCCGGATTGAACCCGCGATTGCGGGAGATTGAAAAACCAGCTTTCAGCTTTCAGCGGTCAGCCCTTAGCTTGGCGACCAAGCATTCGACGCCAAGGAAAAGCCGAGAGCTGAAAGCTGATAGCTAACAGCTCAAGCGCCTTACCGCTTGCTGAACTGGAACCGCTTGCGGGCGCCCTTCTGCCCGTACTTCTTGCGTTCTTTCTGACGCGAATCGCGCGTCATCAAACCTTCAGCCTTGAGCACCTTGCGCAGTTCCGGGTTGAACAGGACCAGAGCGCGGGCGATGCCCATCTTTACCGCATCGGCCTGCGCGGCAACGCCGCCGCCGTAGACGGTTGTAAGGACATCGAAGCTCGCGGAGAGCTCGACCAGAGCGAGAGTCCGCTTGGCGGAGACTCGCTGCTGTTCGGTGACGAAATACACGTCAAAGCCCTTGCCGTTGACCTTCCACTCGCCCGTGCCGGGACGAAGGAAGACGCGGGCGATCGCCGACTTGCGCCGTCCCGTCCCGTAATACTGAACCAGATCTGCCATTCTTTTTCCTCTGAGCTCTCAGCCGTCAGCTTTCAGCTTTCCGCTTGTGTCTTGCTTTGGTTCAACTTCTTTGCCGCTCCCAACCTTCGAAACCAGCCCACAAACTGAAAGCTGATAGCTGAAGGCTGAAAGCTGTCTTACTTAATTTCCATCGCCACCGGCTGCTGTGCCTGGTGGGGATGCTGGTCGCCTTTATACACCTTGAGCTTGGAGCCCATGGCGCGTCCCAGCTTGCTCTTGGGCAACATGCCCTTGATCGCCTGCTCGAGGATGGCCTCGGGCTTGCGGTTCAACAGGCGGGTGAACTCTTCTTCGCGGAGGCCGCCGGGGAAACCGGTGTAGCGGCGATACACCTTCTGCTGGCTCTTGAGGCCGGTCAGGCGGATCTTCTCAGCGTTGATGACGACCACGTGATCGCCGACGTCGATGTAGGGAACGTACTGCGGGTTCAGCTTGCCGCTGAGCAGATCGGCCGCCTTGGTGGCCAAACGGCCCAGGGTCTGGCCGCTCGCGTCAATCACATACCACTTGCGGCTGATGTCTTTCCCGCTGGGAACAAAGGTACTCATCTCTCTCCTGCCCTCTTCACAAAAAATCAGCGCCGACTACTGCGGCCTGAGGCGAAACAAAATCGGTGCGACCCAAAATCATTGCGACAAGGACCGGTGCGACCCGGATCGGTGCGCAAAGCGCAATTGCCCACGCCAAACGCGCAGGGGCCTGAATTCTACCCACGTCCAAACAAATCTGTTCGGGTGAGAACCGCGGGGGCTGGCCTTTGTCTGGTCCTCTCGGATCCAGCCGGGCTCTGGCTTGACTGGAGAGGCTTTCGAGCCGAATCCAGCCGCCGGTTGCCTGTTCCGTCTGACCCTTGGTGAACCTTGGAAAGGGATCGCCCAGCCGGTATGGGTCGGTATATACAGACCCCAGGCGCAACACCGCGCAAGGTCTCCAGAATAGCCTAATTGGGGTGCGGAGTCAACGGAAAGTGAGGGCAATGCCGTCGTGTATTGTGGTTTGTTAGCCTTAGGTTATGGTTATTGGCATGGCTGGTGCGGATACGGCTTGTCGTCATTGTTCTGTTACGCCAAGTACGATTGGCGAGATGGACAGGTCTCCGCGCAGTCGTATGCCTTGGATTGACTTGAAGACCCAGCCTTGATCGCCGATACACAAACTGACAGCATCCCGGAGATTGATATGGAAGGCTAATTTGCCCTCTGGCCGGACCTGCGCGAGCAAATAAACGGTTTGCTCCGGCACCCATTTGTCGAGGGGGCGTCCGGGGTTGGGATTCGGCCATGTGGGAGCTGCGCGCAACTCCCCGTGGTAAAACTTAAAATCCACGTTTCTTTGAAGCGAGCCGTCCTGTGTACCTACGGAGAGCCGGGTAAATATCATTGTCGGGTTTTTGGCGTTCGTGTACTTGGCGGTGAATTCCAGGCGGTCTGCGAGGATGGCGTGCGGGGGGACGTTGTAGTGGATCGCCACCTCACTTTTGATTATTTTCATCCGTAGACTTCCTGGAATACTAAGGTCGCTGCCAAACTCGGCGATGCCATCATCGTTGCACGACCGGAACCACCCGTTTTCGAGCGGGGACCGTGGAAGGTAGCCAAAGTCGACTGTATGGATCACATCGAAGGGTTTGGCTTCGCGCGGCCGGTTTCTATTACGAAGAACCAGTGCGATCCATAAGAGTAGAGCGATTAGCAGCAGGGCAAGAGGAAGGTAATTCAGCCACCCTGAATCCGGGAGCTTGGCGGCAAAATGTGGGGACTGCGACAGTCCTTGCTCGATGGCCTCAATGACGGCAGCAACGGCAACGCAAGCAATCACTATGAAAGTATGCCAGCGATGACTCATTTGCGGTCCTGTTGGCCCCCTTCCAGCGGCAATTGCGCGGATACCGAAAGCATAGTCTTGGCCCCCACCCCCGTCGAGAAGTATATGTGATACATTTCCGCCATCATGCTGAAGCGTCTGGTGATACTCGCTGCGCTAACGATCGGTCTGGTCGACTGGGGATGGCCCCAAGCCCCAAGTGGCGGAAGCCCCCTGGATCGAAAGCCGCCAGGGAACCAGAATCAGGCACAGACGTCACAGCCAAGTTCCTCGACCCGCAGCGGGCAAGTGAGTGCCGCCACAGGGGAGCAGCAAATCGAGACTAAGGCACCCAGCTATCCGTGGCATGAGCTCTTAGCACCGGCAAACATTCCGAACTGGATTCTGGCCTTTATTGGAGCCCTTGGAGTTGGAGCCGCTGTTTTGACTTTACGGGAGATTGACGCACAGGTCCGCCAGATGAAGACCCAGACTGACCTGACGGAACGGCAGCTGCGACTGCAAGAAGTCCCATTCAGACAGTGGGTGGAGATCGGCTTGTGGAAGAACCTGACTCCCCATCCTCAGCCGACCGCAACCGAACCCACCGTAGTACTCAATTTCGAAATTAGGAATGCGACACAGTTCCCATTCACGCTGAAGAGAGTCGCAACCAAGAGAGGGGGCGAGGCGTTCGCCCTTTCCAACATGAAGCACCTGATCCCGCCGAACGACTCTTATCTCGCCTATATTTCTTTCGACATTTCCCCCGCCGAATTGGAACTTTATCGACGGGACCAAGCAACGGCCATGATTGAAATAGAGACGGAAATCAGGGACGTTCTTCTGAAGGACTGTGAGCCTCAGCATTTTCAGCAGACTGTAACTTTCGGCCCAAATAGGTGTGAGGCCGCCGAACACCGGCCTCATTACCACATGAGGATAAAGCAGGTACGCTAGACGCGCTGCGGCCGCGTGCATAGTCTCAGGAGTAACTGCCTGCACCCAACCAGTCGTAGTCCTGCGCGCTGGGCTGAAACAGCGAACCGCCCAGAAGTTCCTGGGCGGTATCGAGATTGCATCCGTGGTATGCGAGGACTATCGGCAACGAACTGATCTCACCGGAATTTCTCGGCGACCTCGCCGTTTGCGTTTAGATAGCCAATTTTGGTGAGAAATTCTCGTGCCTTTTCAGGGGTGTCATGTTCGCGCGCGATCTTCGCGGCAGCTTCTTTGAATCTTTGCAGTTCTTCGCGGCTCATGGCACCTCCAAACCTACGGGATTGAGGCTCCCGGACATCAATAGTCTGCGCTTTGTCCACAATGGTGTCAACGTAAGGCGCCCACGAAACCAGCCCCGATGCTCTCGGATTCCCAGGTCTCAGAAGCGAGGCCTGGGGCACCCGAAGTTCCTTGGGAGGTAACTGAGCCGGTGCGAGCGGATAGCGAGCGTCTGCCCCACCACGGGTGGTTAAGCGGCGTTTTGTGCGACCGTGCTGACGCGGAAGCGCTTCATCGTGACTGCCAGGGTGCGCTCGATCTTGCGCAGGTCGCCGCGCTCCGCTGAGGACGCGAAGGTGGAGGCGATGCCTGAAGCCGATGCGCGGCCGGTGCGGCCGATGCGGTGGACAAAGTCCTCGGCCATCTTGGGCATGTCGAAGTTGACCACATGGGCGATGTGGGCCACGTCGATGCCGCGGGCGGCAACGTCGGTGGCGACGAGTACGCGGTGACGGCCCTCAGAGAAGCTGCGCAGGGCCTGGTTGCGCTGCGACTGGGTGCGGTCGCCGTGAATCTGCGTGGCAGAGAAGCCTCCGCGAGCGAGTCGCCGGGCGACGCGATCCGCTCCGTGCTTGGTGCGGACGAAGACCAGGAAGCTGCCCTGCTCCTGATCGAGGAGGTGTTCGAGAAGCTCCTGCTTCTTGTCGGGCTCGACCTCGAAGGTGCGCAGCTCGACGTTCTCGGCAGGCTTGAGCACCGAGCCGATCTCGATGCGGACGGGATTGTTGAGGTACTTGCGGGCCACTTCCTTGACCGAGCCCTCGAGCGTGGCGGAGTAGCAGAGCGTCTGCCGCGCCGCGGGCAGCATGGCTGCGATGCGCGCGATGGCTGGCTGGAAGCCCATGTCGAGCATGCGATCTACTTCGTCAAGCACCAGGATCTTGACCGTGTCGAGCCGCACGAGCTTGCGCTTGAGGAAGTCTTCAAGGCGGCCGGGCGTGGCCACAATGAGCTGCGCGCCGCGGCGGATGGCCTGAAGCTGTGAGCCCTCGTGGAGGCCGCCGACAACCAGTGCGGCGGTCTGCGTGGGGCTGGTGCGGATGGCGCGGAAGGCTGTTTCGACCTGCATGGCCAGCTCGCGGGTGGGCAGCACGATGAGAGCCTGGGCACCCTTGATGTCGAGCTTGTTGAGCTGCTCGATGATCGGGATGAGAAAGCTGAGCGTCTTGCCGGTGCCGGTGGCGGCTGTGGCCAGAACGTCGCGGCCTTCGAGTGCGGGCGGAATTGCGGCGGCCTGAACGGGCGTGGGGATGGTGAACTTGTTGGCGTTGAGCCGCGCCATGAGCGGCGCGGAGATTGCGAATTGTGAGAATTGAGAATCCAAAATAGTCTTTTCCTATTGGTTCCGTGAGCGGCGGAGTTGTCCGCAGCCTGCATTCGGAACGGGTCAACGAGCGGAACCAGAGTAAACATATCCTTATCGGCTTTCATCGAGGGTCGACGCTTCTTGTGGTCGCGTCGACTTGAATGATTCGGATTCGGGATACCTCTACTCTGGTTCGGCTGGAGGCGCGCACACACGAGGGCGCGAGCCTGCTTAATTATCTATGCGTAAGGGAGAACCGAAAACGTCCTGAGGACCGGCCACACGGCGCTTGATAACGCCAAAGGCCCGAATCTGCCACACGCGAACCGTACGCCAGGCGGCACATTGCCGGCTGGCTACCCTGCTCCAAAGCATCTTCAAATGCGGTCCCGGTTTCGTCTGTCCTCAGGCTCAGCTCAATCAAGAGGGCCCAGAAGGTGCAATATGCTGCGTCGAAGCAAACACGCTTCAGCGCCAAGTCACCGGGTGAGGAGACTTATAGGGTTACGCTAAATGGGCTTGGGGGAAAAATCTGTGCCAGGCAAACTTGCCGGCTGGGACAACAAGAAACCAGAAGGCAAACCGCTGCTCACGTCCAAATCACTGAGCGCAAGTTCAGTATAGCACAGTTTTCGCTTTTCCTTTCACTTACCGTTTTCGCTGAGGCGAAAACGCTGTGACCGCGCACCAATTGAGCTCGACGTTTGCCCGTTGCGCTCATCTGACCTCGCGCCGAGCTTTCCACCCCGCCGAATGAGCATCCCCCCGCAACCAACTCTCACGAGGACCTTTTCAATGAATTTGACGATCAGGCTACTTTCATATCTCGCGGCAGCAATGCTTCCCTTCGTTGCCGGCGCGCAGACAATTCCTGCCGGCAGCGCAATCGACCAGAAGGTCGCAGCGATCATGGCTGCCTCGCACGCCAACGGCATGGCTGTTGCGGTGATTGATCACGGGAAAGTTGGCTATGTGCAGGCCTATGGCATCCGCAATGCCAAGGGCGATCCGCTAAACGTGAACACGATGATGTACGGCGCATCGCTCACCAAGACGGTCTTCGCCTACACGGTGATGCAGCTGGTAGATCAGGGCAGGCTGAACCTGGACACACCGATCAAGGATGACCTGGACAAACCGCTGCCGAGCTACGGCCCCGACCCTGTCTTCCCTGACAAGTACGGCCCCTACAAAGACCTGGCCGATGATCCACGCTGGGAAAAGATCACGCCGCGCATGTGCCTCACGCACTCAACCGGCTTCGCCAACTTCTGGTTTGTTGAGCCGGACCAGAAACTGCACATCCACTTCGAGCCAGGCACGCGCTTCAGCTACTCGGGGGAAGGCTTGATCCTGCTGCAATTCACGATCGAACACGGTCGCGCCGCGCAGGGACTTGGGATCGACGTTGGGGATGTAGCCAATGCCGACTTCAAGAGGCTTGGCATGACGCGCACGAGCCTGGTCTTCATCAACGGTGCCGATACCAATGTGGCCGATGGGTGGAACGATCAGGGGCAGCCCCAGGAGCACAGCCAGCGCAAAAAAGTGCGAGTGGCTGGATCGATGAACACGACGATCACCGATTTCTCAAAGTTTGCGGCGGCACTGGTGCGGGGCGACGGCCTGAGCGCGGCCTCACGCGCAGAGATGACAAAGCCGAGCCTGCACATTCCGACGGCCGGCCAGTTTCCGCCCTATCTTCCAGACCTTCCGGTCAACCAACAGCGCAAGGATTTGGCCGCGGGCCTCGGCGTTGTGGTGTTTGACGGCCCGCAGGGCCATGGCTTTTTCAAAGGGGGCCATGACGGCCAGACAGCCAACACCATGGTCTGCCTGGATGCGAGCCAACGCTGCGTTGTGATTCTGTCGAACGATGTTCGCGCGGAGGCGGGGTTCGCGGAGTTTGTGAGGTTCGTGCTCGGAGATACAGGTGTTCCGTACGATTGGGAGTATGGCGACCACGCCGGGAAATCGTGATTGGGCGGTCTGAGGAAAGCGATCTTTTGTTCAGAGTCGGAGTTTCGTCACATAATTTCAGAAATACGACCGCAGATCCTTCGACTCACCACCCCCGAACTGAAAAACGTTCGGGGCCCCGTTCGCTCAGGATGACCGCAACTATTTGGTAGTGAAGTTTTGAGTTCGGGCGCCTACTCGCCGATGCGATGCATGCGCGCATCAGGCAGGCCCATGAGGCGCTTGCGGCGGAGGATGTCGTCGATCTTGCCTTCGGGGATGGCGGCGAGGGGTTCGCCGATCTGTTTCGCGATCAGATAGGTCTTGCAGTAGGTGTCGATGATCTCACAGAGCCACTCGGCATGGGTTGCCGAGTCGGACCAGCAGACGACGCCGTGGTTCTTGAGCAGTATGGTGTTGTGCTGCTCGACGAATGGGATCACTGTTTCGGCGAAGGCCTGGGTTCCGGGAGTTTCGTAGGGGGCGATGGCTGCGGGACCGATGAAGACTTCGTATTCTGGGAGGTAGCCGTTGGGCGGCACGGTGCCGGTGATGGCGAAGGCCGTGGCGTAGGGCGGATGGCAGTGGACGACGGCGCGGGCCCTCGGGTTGGCCTTGAAGATTTCCAGGTGCAGCAGCAGCTCGCTGGTGAGGTCGCGATCGCCGACAAGGATTTTGCCGTTGAGATCGGAGAGGCAGATGTCGGCCGGCTCAAGATCGGCCTTGCTCAGCAGCGTGGGCGTGCAGAGCAGATAGTCTTTGCCAATGCGGACGCTGATGTTGCCGCCGTTGCCGTCGACGTACTGGCGCTCCCAAAGCTTGCGGCCGACGCGGATGATCTCTTCGCGGATGCTGGTGGCGAGAGCTGAGCTGGCGGCGGCGAGAGGCGAGTCGAAAGTGGGCTCGGCGATGGGCGTGGCCAACTGCTTCTGCTTCATCCAGTCCTGCATGGTCTCGGCTCGTTTTGCCTGGACCTCGGCCTCACCAGTTTCAGCAGAGGGAATCGCGATCTGCACCATTCCTTGACCTCGCACGCGCAGCGGCACAGACGGCGCCTGATCGAGCGCCCGTCTGCCTGCATTATAGCGAGGGGCGAGGCGCGGGCTGAGTGATTGGGGTCACGATCTGGAGTATCGGGTGTCGGGTATCGGGTCTGGGGGGTGGGGTGGGGTGGGCTATTCTGGCGGCCATACGGCCACTGTCTCCCAAAGGCCGGCCTCGGCGGCATTGGCGGGGAACTTGGCGTAGCCCGCTCGTTCGCGTTCTTCGAGAGCTAATGTTTCGAGCTTGAGGAGATGTTCGCGAAGTGCTTGGCGCACTAGCGCTGACCGGTTCACCTTGAGGCGGCGCGCTGCGCGGTCGGTCGCGCGGAGAAGTTGGTTGTCGAGAACAACATGGATTGTTTCCATTTGGGAAGCCAAGTCAAGAGTGTATTCCACCTTCGAAAAACAGGGGCCAGTGATTTGAGGTTAGTGGTCAGAAATCCCATCTCTCAAAAGCGAGACATGGAGCACCCGGCTGTCCCAGAGGTCTCTCCGCATCAGACAAAAACAACCGCAGATCCTTCGACTGCGGTCGCTGCGGCGACCGTTCGCTCAGATGGGATGACAGCCATTTTGTAGCGCGAACTTTCGAGACAAAACGCTACTCGGCTTTGACCAGCCGCCGCTGGAGGGCTTCGAGCGTTTGCCCTTTGGTTTCGGGATAGACGAAGAGCACCACGAAGAACTGCACTACGGTCATGACTGCGAAGAAGACAAAGGGCGCGGCGGTGGACATGTCATGGACAACGACCGGGAACAGCATGGCGATAGCGGCGTTCATGAACCAGTGGGAGGCAGAGCCCAGGCCCTGGCCCTTGGAGCGGACGTGGGTGGGAAAGACTTCGCCGATGTAGACCCAGATGACCGCGCCCTGGCTCACGGAGAAGAAGGCGATGTAAGTGACCAAGGTCCAAACGAGCAGCTCGCGGTGGGCGTTGGAGGCAAAGATCCAGGCAACGGCGGCGAGGCATGAGGCGGTTCCGGCTGCGCCAATGAGCAGGAGGGTCTTGCGGCCGGCCTTGTCGATAAGGCTCATGCCGACCATGGTGAAGATGAGGTTGGTGAGGCCGATGGCGATAGCCTTCTGGTCGCCGGAGAGCTGGCTGTAGCCGGCGGCCTGAAAGATGGGGTTGAGGTAGTAGAGGATGGCGTTGATGCCGGCGAGCTGGTTGAATGCGCCGATGGAGATGGCGAGGAAGAGCGGGTAGCGATACTTCCAGCGGAAGACGGGCTCGTGGGCAGAGGCGTGCTCTTCAGCAAGTGCGGCACGGATGTCGGCAAGCTCGGCCTGGGGATCGGGATCGCCCATGCTTTTGAGGACGGAGAGAGCCTCGTCGATGCGGTCGCGCGATGCGGACCAGCGCGGGCTGCGAGGGATGCCAAAGAGCAGCGCGAGGAAGCCAACTGCGGGGACGGCGGCGATGCCGACCTGCCAGCGCCATTCAGTCGCGCCGAGGTTCATGAGGCGTATGAGGTAGTTGGAGGTGTAGGCAAGGACGATTCCGAGGACCACGTTGAACTGGAAGGCGGCGACGAGACGGCCGCGCCACTTTGCGGGAGCGAGTTCGGCAATGTAGACGGGGCCGAGGACCGAGGATGCGCCGATGCCCAGTCCGCCGATGAAGCGGAAGAGGAGAAATGGCGACCAACCCCAGGCCAGTCCGCAGCCGGCGGCGGAGACGATGTAAAGGACTGCGGTGATGCGGAGCGTTTCGCGCGAGCCGAGCCTCTGGCCAATGACGCCGGCGGTGAGGGCTCCGATGACGGTGCCGACCAGGCCGATGGCGACGGTGAAGCCCTCCTGCCTGGGGGTGAGCGAGTAGAGCTTGACCAGCGTGCCGATTGCGCCGGAGATAACAACCGTATCGAAGCCGAAAAGCAGGCCACCGAGCGCGCCGGTAAGCGTGGCGCGCATGAGGTTGAAGTTGAGTCGCATCGTTGGTTCGTCCTCGCGGTGCAACTCATCGTACACAGCAGTTGCGGCGCGAGTAAACCCGACCGAATGGGAGGATGAGCCCTCAAGGCTCCGGTCTAGCTTTCGACTCTGCGATCGCCTGGAGAAACGGTGAGAATGCGGCAGCGGTGCTTGCCCGAAGCGCTCCAGGAGAGAGACATCTCGCTCTCAATGTAGACACAATCTCCCGTGTCGAGCAGCTCGCGGATTCCGCCGGACTCCAATTCGAGTTTGCCTTCGAGCACATAGACGAGGCGGCTCGCGCTCTGTTGGCCGTCTGTGGTTGTGGTGCCTGCGCCCGCGGGGAACTCCATGACCTGCGCACGCAGGCGGGAGCGCTCGGAGGTTGCATTGAGAGGTATGATCTTGATCTTCTCGATGCCGCGTTCGGTGCCCTGCAGATGAGCCTTGCGGGTGATTGAGATCGTGTGGTGGGCCGGCTCGCCGAAAAAGTGATTCATGCCTACGCCGTATACGCGGCTGATGGTGGCGAGCGTGGGAAGAGTGGGTATCATGCGGTCGGTTTCGAGTTTGGAGAGGAGGGCCGTGGAAAGGCCGGTCTCAGCGGCGAGACGCGAGAGGGTAAGACGCTTCTGCGTGCGGAGCGAACGGAGCTTCGGCCCAATGCAATAAGGCTCCAGAGACCACTTGGCATACGAAACAGTCTTGACCATCATCAAACTCCCTTGCAGCGTTCGCGTCGATGGGACGAAGTGCCTGCCAATACCATTTTCGGCCTTTGACGATGGAGAAATACTGAAGAATTCCTGAAGGTTTTCTGTCAGTCCGGGCGAACGGGCCACGCGAAGCGCGATTTACCATTTTGAGAGGACCCGGTTCGAGGCTCGGCAGCCACGGTCAGAAAGGCCTGGCCAATCGTTCTTCATGAAGGAGCAAAACCATCCCCATGTTCTTCCACATGACACTCCCTTCCCGCATAGTTGTTTTTGTATTTGCGATCCTTGGGTTCGTAACCCTGCCAAGTCTTCGAGCCGACACGGTGGTGCTGAAAAACGGCGACCGGCTGACCGGTACGGCCGTCAAACTCGAGGGCGGCAAGCTGACATTCAAGACAGCCTATGCCGACGCAATCGCCATTGCATGGGATCAGGTGGCCAACCTGAAGGTGGACAAGCCGCTGGTGCTTCCAGAGGATAAGGGCAATCTGAACGTGATCTCGATTGAACGAACGGATTCCGGGCTGGTGATAACGACGGCGTCTGGCAACTCCACGATGGACGCGAAGGCCGTAACCGTGCTGCGAACTTCCGCGGACCAGGCGGCCTATGAGGCTTCACTCCGGCCTGGATGGGGACATGCTTGGACGGTGGCGGCGAACGCAAGCCTGGCGCTGGCCAAAGGCAACTCCGATACGGAGACGTTTGGCGCGGGATTCACGGCGATTCGTGCGACCGCTACGGACAAGACGTTACTCAACTTCAATACTCTGTATGGGCGCGACAACAAGGCCGGCATCACCTCGGCAAACACTACGGGCGGAGGGCTGCGCTACGACCACAACCTGAATCCGAAGCTATTTGCATTCGGATCGGGAGATTTCCTGACCAATGGATTGCAAGACCTCGACTTCCGTTCGACCCTGTCAGGTGGTTTCGGCTGGCACGCGCTCAAGGGCAAGACCCAGATTCTCGATCTGATGGGAGGCGTGGCGTGGACGCATGAAAACTACTCCGCGGTGACGTCGACGGACCCGGCCACGCCAGCCTCTACCAATAGCTTTGCGGCGCTCAATTTTGGCGAACAATACACCTGGAAGATCAACCCATCGAGCGTGCTTACCGAGCAGGCAAACTTCTTCCCAGACATGAACAACCTGGGGCAGATTCAGTTCAACGTGAACTCTTCGTTCTCGACAAAGATTGCGAAGGTGTTCAGTTGGGTAACGACATTCACCGACAACTACACCTCGTTTCCGCCGGCGGGAACGCTCAATAACGACCTGACCCTGACGACCGGCTAGGGAGTGACGCTAACCAGGAAGTAATTGGGCGGGGTCGTGAGCCGGTGCCTGCTGTTGCAGATGAGACGCTTCGGCGCGGGCCGGGCCCCCGGCGCCAGGCGGCCGGATGAATGCGGCGGGGAATCGCCCAGAGGCCGGGTTCCCCGGCTTCCCGCTGTGAGCCCGGGGGAGAAATTCGAAGCCCACTTTGCTGTGCCCACGGCTATAGCTCGGCAAAGTGTGTCTTGGACGGTGTCAAACGAAGCGGCGTGTTGACCGGACGAAACTCATTCAAACGAAATCAACAAAAAACACGATTCAAGGCTTCCCGATTCAATGAGATGCGTGAAAAATGGATTATTTACACTTTAGTAAACAAGTAACCTACTTTTTAAACACTTTTGGCTTGAAATTGGGCGAGAGTTCCTTGCTCTCCCTCCTCCGAGGAGAGCATAATTGCCCTAATCTTTAGGCCCCTGGGCTACACATCACCAGATCCGCAGGCAATCTTGACCCCACCGGAAGGTCTGCCCGCACCCTTGTTTTAACGACGGATACATCGCCGCCATTCACTCGGTTCGAATGGCATAACCTCGGCCAGAAATTCGGACTCGACCCCGAGGTAAGATATTGGATCGTATCGATTTCATCTCGTACACGAATCAGGACCCCGAAGCATCGGCGCTCCTGTTTGCCGGCTTTCGTCTTGAGCCGGACGGCACGCTTTTTCGCGGAAAATCGTCAATTCACCTGACACCGCGCGAATTGGCCGCGCTGCGCATGCTGCTGGCGCAGGCAGGGCAAATTGTGAGCATCGCCGAGCTGAAAGACGCGCTTTGGGGCGCCACCAATGTGACGGCAGAGAGCCTGCCGCGATGCATTTCATCCTTGCGGGCGCGCCTGGAACCGGAAGATTGCATTCAGACAATTTACAAGCGAGGCTATCGCCTGACCGCCGATGTGAGGCCGGCAGACAACTCTCCGCGCGAGGAGCCCCGGCTCGCAATTCCGCCATTTGTAACCGATCAAGGAGTCCCAGCGCACCTGGGTCCGGTAATCGCCGAGGAAACCATAGCGCGGTTGAGCAATACGTCCGGCGCGGGAGTGAAGGTGCTGGCGCGAGACTCGTGCTTTACTCTCGCCACACGAGGGCTGACAGCCCTTGAACTGGGGCGGGTCCTCGATGCCGACCTGGTCCTGGCGGGAACAATGAGAACTCTCCCGTGCCACTTCCGCCTGAGGGCCGAGATGATCCGCGTGGCCGACGGCGTACAGATTTGGGTTGAAGACATGCTGGTGGATCGAGAGCGGAACGTGGCGCTCGAGACGGACCTGGTGGAACGACTCACGTTTCGGCTGGCTGCTTCGAAATTTGACGAGCAACCGCAACCCGCCGCGGCGTCGAGAAAAGGCTTTCAAGGACAGGCACAGGCAGAGAGTGGGATCTGGTCAGCAGATGCCAGTGAAGAAGTTTGGTCTGGATCGGGCGGCTTCTCAATCTCGGCCTCTTCGTCGAGCCCGGCGGCCAAGGGCCCCCACAGCCAGGAGGCGTACGAGGTATTTCTGCGTGGGCGGCATGAGTGGCAGACGCTGGAGCGGCACCGGATGCAGGACGGCCTGCAGAAGCTCACTCGTGCTTCGGAACTGGATCCCACGCTGATTGCCGCCAAAGTGGAGCTGGCAAACCTGTGCGTAACCCAGGCGTTCTACGGCTACATGGCGCCATCAACGGCGGCCAGACTGGTGCTTGGCACGGCGGATACCATTCCCGACCTGCCGCAGAACGTACCAGCGATGCTGCCGGCAATGGGTTGGATCAACTTTCACTTCAACCGGAACCTGGCGGGGGCGCTTTGGGCGTTCGCGGCGTCTGAGGGACTGCCGCACGATCCGTGGACAACGCGTGTTCGGGCGATGTTTGCTCTCAGCCGCCGGCATTTTGCTGAGGCTATCGATCTTTTGAAAACGGCGCTCGAGATCGATCCGTATTCTCCCTGGCTCTCGAGCCGGCTCGCCCTCGCTTACCACCTGAATGGACAGGCGGGCGCTAGCGTGGAACAGATCAAGCAGACGATCTCGCTGTTTCCGGGGCACGAGGGCTCAAATCTCTACGGGGCCATCATCCTGGCCCACAACGGCCAGACGGCAACCGCGGTGGAGCTTGCGGCTGACCTGTCGCGCAGGCTTCCTTACCTCGATATGGCCACTTCAGTGCAAGCGTATGCATTGGCGTGCGCAGGACAATCCGCGGAGGCACGAACCCTGCTGGAACGGCTTGACTGGCTCAGCCGCGAACGCTATGTGCTGAGGACGATGAATGCGGCGGCCCTGCTGGCGCTCGGTGAACCGGACGCAGCCATCGCGGAATTGCGGAGATCCGCGGAGATCCGTTGCCCGTGGTTCTTTCAGGCACTTGCCGATCCGCGACTGAAGCCGCTGCACGGATATCCGGAGTTCGTCGAACTCGAGGCAATTCTTCCGCAAATGGAAGCGGCCGCCGCGGAGATGATGTAGAAGAGCGCCTAAACCTCTTCTCGGCTCAGGCGGCCAGGCCTCACTTGGTTTCCGCAGCCTTAGCAACCTGGATCACAGCATCGAGAGCGGCCTTGGGCTTGCCATCGCGATCGAAGAGCAACGGATAGCTTGTTCGTCCGCGGACGGGCCAGTTGTTGAGCCAGGAGTCGCTATCGGTTACGCCCCAAAGCGTGACGCGGTTTACGACATCGCTGTGCTTGACATAGACGGCGAAAAGCTCGGAGTAACGTTGAGCGAGTTGCTTCTCGACTGCGTCGGGCAGTGCGTCGGGATAAGGATTGAGCCTGGAGTCGGACTTGATGTTGTAGTCGATATCGGCGGTGTGGGAGCTGGTGCCCCTGGGCAGGACATCGATATCGAGCTCGGTGATGGCGACCTTGACGCCGAGTTTGGCGAAGGCGGCGATGGTCTCGTCCTCAACCTGAGTCGATGGCCAGTTGAGCTGGTCGTGGCCCTGAATGCCGACAGTGGAGATGGGAATGCCGGCAGCCTGCAGCTTTTTGATGAGCGCAATGGCGCCGTTGCGCTTGGCTTCGGTCTCAAGCGAGTAGTCGTTATAGTTGAGTTGCGCCTGCGGGTCGGCCTCGTGGGCAAACTGGTAGGCCTTGAGGATGTAGTCTTCGCCAATGATTTTGAGCCATGGCGATTTGCGCAGTGTTCCGTCATCGTTCAGAGCTTCGTTCACAACGTCCCAGGACTGAATTCTGCCCTTGTACCGGCCGACGACGGCGGAGATGTGATCGTGCATGCGCTTGAGCAGGGTGTCGCGATCGGTCGGGTTACCGTGGTCGTCCTGAAAGACCCATGCTGGTGTTTGGGAGTGCCACACGAGCGTGTGGCCGACGATGAACATGTGGTTCTTTTCGCCGAGGGCAACGTACTTGTCGGGCAGGTCGAATGAATAGCGATCGGGCGCGGGGTGAACGCGTTCCCACTTGAGCACGTTTTCAGGCGAGATGGAGTCGAATTGCGTGGCGAGGAGGGCATCTCCAGTCGCATCGCGGCCGCTAATCTCGGCTTCGTTGATGGCTGCGCCAACATGGAACAGACCCTGATAGGCGCCCTTGAGCGTGATGGGAGCCTCGGCTGTAGACACAAAGCTGGTTAGGACGAGCGCGGAGACAAAGACGAACCGAGAACGGGACAATGCAGCCTCTCCTTAAGTAGGACCTGACGACAGGGACAACGCGAATGAGGCTTCAGGCACTCGCTTCTCCTAAAATCGGACGCGTAGGAGGCGAACGATGCTGATTGCCTCTTTCTGTGAGGTTACACCCGGATCGGGCCTCAGGACGAGTAGCCCTTGCGGCGTTCGGCGAGATCATGCGAGATGGTCAGGTTGAGCTTCATGCTGATGCCGTAGAAGATGAGGCAGACGGCGGCGGCAAGGAAGGCTGCACCGGAGTAGACCGAAGCGGTGAGGCGAATTCCTTCGAGGGCGTGGGCGGATTGGACGGCGCCTGTTGGGAGGAGTAGCCGTAGAGACCGAGCAGCCAACTGGCGCATGGCGCCGCCCAATGCGACACCGACCCACAGCGCAAAAACGACTGCAGAGGTGACGGTGCCGGTGGCGCGGCGGCCCGTCTTCCACTCGCCGAAGTCGGCGACGTCGCCCATCATGGACCAGAGCACTGGGCCGGAGCAGCCGAAGCAGAACTGGCGCAGAACCTCAAGCGAGATGATGGGCACAGTTGCCGTGGGCGGGAAGAAGTACAGCGCGATGCAGCAGAGGCCGGTGAGGAGCATGCTCCAGAAAAAGTGGCGCGCTTGCCCATCTTCTTGACGACCGCAGTGGAGCAGGCCACGCCGACCAGCAGCGAGATCAATCCGAAGCCGTTGAACCAACTGAAGATCAACCTGTTGCCGGCGCAGGTTTTCAAAGTAGGGCAGCATGACGTTGCCGCGGATGAGCAGCGCGGTGAAGTAGAAGACGGTGACGAGGAAGAGCGTGATCCAGGGGCCATTGTGGATGAGGTCGCCGAGATCTTCGATCACGGAAGTTTTCTGGCGGGCATCGGGCTGGATCCGTTCTTTGGTCACGGAGAAGGCGATGAGGAACAGAACGATGGACAGCCCAAGGAAGATGCCCATCGTCAACTGGTAGCCGCGCGCGCTGTTGCCGCCGCCCAGGAACTTGACCATGGGAACGGCCAGGCTGCCGACGATGAAGCCGGCGCAGTTGGCGAACATCTGACGGTAAGTGGCGATGCTGTTGCGCTCGTTCGGATCGTCGGTCATGACGCCGTTGAGCGAGGCATAGGGCACGTTGTTGGCGGCGTAGATCAGGCGCAACAGCAGATAGGTGACCCAGGCGTAGATCAGCTTGCCCTCGGGACTGAAATGCGGCGTGGTGAAGGTGAGAATGCCGATGATGCCGAAGGGGAACGAGGTCCACAGCAGCCAGGGACGGAAGCGGCCCCAGCGCGTGTGTGGTGCGGTCGGCAATGACGCCCATGACGGGATTGAAGCAGGCCGAGCCGAGGCCGACGACGAGGAACATGGTGCCGGTCTGGCGCCGCCGTCAATCCGTAGGTCTCGGTGTAGAAGTCGAGTTGCAGGGCCATCAGCGCCTGGAAGACGAAGTTGGCGGCCAGGTCGCCCAGGCCGTAGCCGAATTTCTCGCCGAATGAAAGTTTCCCGGTGTTTTCGCTCATTTCCAGTGCTCTCTCTCCCAGTGCTCTCGTCAAGGCTCGCCGGCGGAGCTTGCCGCCCAGGCGTCAATTCGTCCTTCTTCTCTACCCGATTCATCTTCCAACGGGCAAATGAAAGTCGGCAATGATTGGCGTCACCAACTATATCGCTTTACTCGGGATTTGGCAAGCATCGAGTTTGCCTCTGGACATATATAATTCGCTGCGAGGTTACGCCATGGCCAAACGTGCTCCGCTCCCCTACCATCTCAGCTTCAACGCTCAGCATTCGCCGATGGGCGCATTCATGAGCTTTACCTGCGGCAACTTCGGAACCCGCGGAGGCATTGGCCTGCAGATCGGGCAGCCTGGCGACCAGGAAGTCTTCATCGGCTTCAAAGACGGCGATCGCCACTCGGACAATACTTTGAAGTGCCTGCCTTTCTACACGGCCGCCGTCAACCGGGCCGCCGATGCATTTCTGGTGGAGCAGGCCGGACCCCCGGAACAGAATGTGAAGCCCGACGCTGTGCCGTTCAGGGAGAACGAATTCTCGCGCTCTTACGGTTGGGCCACGCGATCGAATGGGTGGCCGAGGGCTTGAGCTTTACGGTCTATTCGCCCTTTGGAGCGATTCCCGACCCCGCTGTCGACGGCAAGAGAGCAGATGCGCGAGGGCTTGCTGCCCGCCGTGGTTGCCCGCCTGGAACTCGATAACACTCGCGGCACCGCAACACGCACCGCAATGTTCGCGCTCAACCACGCGCGCCCCGGCAGCCGGATTCTGGATGAGGATCTGGGGCAGCGGCCGGGTGGCATTTGCCTTCCGCCGCGAGGCGGGCGGCGCTGCGGAACTGCTGGACTTCACCTCGTCGAAGAAGGGCGCAAAGATCGGATGCTCAGCCGTTTGTCTTTATGCGCTGGTCGGCCTCGCGACGGCGTGCGTGAACGCCACAATCCGGTTCATCTGCTGGGCTCCTGCCCCGGATTTGGATTCGAGGTGCCGGCCGGAAAGAAATACGGGATCACGATCGCGCTCGGTTCGTATCTCGAAGGCTTCCAGACCAACGGCATCGACGGCGCGCTATCTCTACACGCGCTACTTCAAGGGCCTGGCCGACGTGCTGAAGACCGCGCTGGACACATCGGGCAAGATGATTGCCGCAGCGCAAGTCGCTCGACAGCAAAGCTGGACAGCTCCGCAGTCTCCGACGATCAGCGATTCCTGATCGCGCACGCGACGCACAGCTACTACGGCAGCACGCAGTTGCTCGAGGTGGAAGGACAGCCGCTGTGGGTGGTCAACGAGGGCGAGTACTGCATGATGAACACCCTCGACCTGGCCGTCGATCACGTCTTCTGGGAGCTCGATCACAATCCCTGGCTGGTGCGGAACCTGCTGGATGAGTTTGTCCGCCGCTACAGCTACACCGACGAAGTGAAGGTATACACATCGGAGTTTGCGCCATCTGCCGACACCGTGCAGATCGATCCTTCGCAGGCTCCGCCGCCGCCCGACGAGGCCCAGCTCAACCGGCCCTACGACACGAAGCCCGGCGGACTCAGCTTCTGCCACGACATGGGCGCGCACAACAACTTCTCGCCGCAGGGCCGCAGCAGCTACGAGTTGGCCAACCTGACCGGCTGCTTCAGCTACATGACTCAGGAGCAGCTCTGCAACTGGATTCTCACCGCGGGCTGTTACGTGGCCAAGACCCGCGACGTCGCGTGGCTCAAGAAGCAACAAGGCCGTCGTCGAGGCTTGCCTGGCGAGCATGATCAACCGCAGCGGCGATGTGGGGTTCGCGCAGTTCGACAGCACGCGATGCGCGGGCGGACAGGAGATCACGACCTATGACTCGCTCGATCACTCACTGGCGCAGACGCGCAACAACGTCTACATCGCCGTGAAAAGCTGGGCGAGCTACTGGGCTCTGGCGCTGATGTTCCGCGAACTGGGCGACTACAGCCGATCAGAAACGCTCGAGCGAACTCGCCGCCAAGGTGGCTTCGGTGGTCTGCGACCAGGCTGTGGACGGTGTGCTCCCGGCCATCTTCGAGAAATCCAATCCCGGCTACTCTTCGCGCATTCTGCCCGCGGTCGAGGGCTGCGTCTATCCGCTCTACTTCGTCAACACCGGCTTTGCCGGCTGCACGCTGGAGCAGATTTACGCGAACACCGGCGGAAAAGCGCATGTTCGAAGTCCTCAGCGACGCACACACGCAATCTGCTGCTCGATCCCGAGCGGCGCAATCTGTTTGCCGACGGCGGCATCAAGCTTTCCTCCACGAGCAACAACTCGTGGATGAGCAAGATTTCCATCTTCATGCACGTCACGCGCAAGGTGTTCCAGCTGGACGCCGATCCTGCAATCGCGGAGGTCTTCCGCCAGGCGGATGCCGCTCACGTAAAATGGCAGACGGAAGGCAGCTCGTACTGGGCCTGTTGCGACCAGATCGTCTCAGGCGAAGGCAAGGCCAGCCGCTACTATCCGCGCATCATCACCAGCGCGCTTTGGATGGGATAACCGGCATCTCCTGGAGGAATCAATTCATGAAGTTTTTTCGCCGGCCGTTGGCTTTGCCGATGTTTTTCGCTTTGCCGTTGCTCTTGGTTTTGCCGCTCATGTTCGGCGCTCAGGCTTTTTCCCAACAGGCGCAGACGGAGAAGTATCTCGACACCACGCTTTCACCAGCCGAACGCGCGCACGATCTGGTAAGCAAGATGACGCTTGAGGAAAAGGCGACCCAGCTTGAGGATTGGGCGACTGCGATTCCGCGATTGGGGATTCCGGATTACCAAACGTGGAATGAGGCTTTGCACGGAGTGGCGCGAGCGGGATACTCGACCGTATTTCCGCAGGCGATTGGCATGGGCGCAACGTGGGATCCCGAAATCGTGCAGGCGATGGGCAACGTGATCTCGACAGAGGCGCGGGCGAAGTTCAACGAGGCACAGAGGCAGGGGAATCATCGAATCTTTTTCGGGCTGACATTCTGGTCGCCGAACATCAACATCGATCGCGATCCGCGCTGGGGACGCGGGCAGGAGACATACGGCGAGGATCCCTTCCTGACCGGGAGGATGGGCGTGGCCTTTGTGAAGGGAGTGCAGGGCGGAGACATGGACCACCTGCGCGCAGTAGCGACGAGCAAGCATTTTGCCGTGCACTCGGGGCCGGAGACGCTGCGGCACGGGTTTAACGTGGACCCTTCGCCACGCGATCTTGAGGAGACGTATCTGCCGGCGTTTCGCGCAACGGTAACCGAGGGGCCGGTGCAGAGTGTGATGTGCGCATACAACTCGATTGACGATTTCCCTGCGTGCACCAACAAGATGCTGCTGAAGGAACACCTGCGCGATGCGTGGGGCTTCAAGGGGTTTGTGGTCTCGGACTGCGGGGCCATTGTGGATGTGAACCAGGGGCACAAGAAGACGCCGGACATCATGCACTCGGCAGCGATGGCGCTGGAGGCGGGTACGGATCTTTCGTGCAGCATGTGGACGCCGGGATTTAACACGCTGGCGGATGCCGTGCATCAAGGACTGGTGAGCGAGGAACTGGTGACGCAGGCGGCAGAGCGGCTCTATACGGCCCGGTTCAAGTTGGGAATGTTCGACCCGCAGGGCTCGAATCCGCTGGACAAGGTGGGCGCGTCTGAGTATCTGTCGAGAGCGAGCAGGCAGACCTCGCTGCGCGCCGCCGAAGAGAGCATGGTGCTGCTGAAGAACGCGGGTGTGCTTCCGCTCGCGGCGCAGCCGGGCCGCGTCGCGGTGATTGGGCCGACGGCGGACTTGCTTCCGTCGATCCTTGGAAACTATGTGGGGACGCCGTTTCATCCGGTGACGCCGCTGGACGGAATGCTGCAGCAGTTTCAGAGCTCGCCGATTCTCTACGCGCAGGGCTCGACGCTGGCCGAGGGCGTGGGCGTGCCGGTTCCGAGGACGGCATTTGGTCTGGGCCGAGGACTGAAGACGGAGTTCTTTGCAACGCCGGACTGGACGGGAAGGCCGGTTGCGACGACGACCGAGCCCGCGGTGCAAACCGACTGGGAGAACGCGCTGCCGGTGAAGCAACTGGAGACGTTCAACTACTCGGTGCGATGGACGGGAACGCTCACTGCGCCGGCCGCGGGGCATTATGTGTTCAGTGTGGAGTTGGGAGACAGCTTTCCCTATTCGCCGTCAGAGAGCTACCGTCTGGTGCTCGACGGCAAGGTGCTGGGCGAAGGCTCGCTGCGCAAGGGGCACGACCTCAGCGTGATGGGCAACTTTCACGCGATCACGGGACAGTCGCCGACCGCGCCACCGGTGGAGTCGTTTGCCATTGCGCCGACAATTGCTGTGGACATTGCGGATACCAAGCCGCATGAGTTCGTCTTCGAGTACTCACATGCGGCAGATCAGTCGGGCGGCGGGGTGACGCTGAAGTGGCGAGCTCCCGCGCAGGCGCAACTCGATGAGGCGGTGGCCCAGGCAAAGGATTCGGATGTGGTAGTGGCGTTTGTGGGGCTTTCGCCGCAGCTTGAAGGCGAAGAGATGCCAATCAAGATCGAAGGGTTCAGCGGTGGCGACAAGACGACGATCGATCTGCCTGCGCCGCAGGAGAAGTTGCTGGAGGCCTTGGGCGCGACGGGCAAACCTCTGATTGTGGTTTTGCAGAGCGGCAGCGCGGTGGCGCTGAGTTGGGCCAATCAGCACGCGGGCGCGATTCTGGAGGCTTGGTATCCGGGTGTGGCCGGCGGGGATGCGATCGCGCGAACGCTGGCCGGCGTGAACAATCCGGCAGGGCGGCTGCCGGTAACGTTCTATGCGACGCTGGATGGGCTTCCAGCATTCACCGACTACAACTTCAAGACGGCAACGACTGGGCGAACGTATCGTTACTATCCGGGCAAGCCGCTGTGGGGATTTGGTTACGGGCTGAGCTATACGCAGTTCAAGTACGGCGAGGTCAAGCTCTCGGCGGAGACCATCAAGGCGGGTGATCCGATTCGAGCGACCATTGCTGTGACCAACACGGGCGCAACGGACGGCGACGAGGTGGTGGAAGCCTACCTGAAGACTCCGCAGGCGGACGGGCCCATTCAAACATTGGCCGGATTTCAGCGAGTGTCAATTCCGGCGGGGGCGACGCGGGAAGTGTCGATTCAGATTGAGCCGCGAACGCTGTCGAGCGTGGATAACGAGGGCCATCGCAGGATCCTCGAAGGCAAGTACACGCTGACGATGGGCGGCGCACAGCCGCAGGAGACGGCTGCAAAGTCGGAGACGAGTTTCAGCGTGACGGGCGAACTGGGTCTTCTGAAATAGTTCACCTGAGTGACGGTGCGCAGGCGGTGCAAAACAGGAAGGACGCGTGCCCCGGTCGGGCCTGGTGCGCGCGCTTTCGGGCTGCGCTTCCCTTTCTGAATTCCGGCAGAAAACGATACTGCGTGTTCGAGCGCTGACCCGCCAGAGCCTCGCTTCGGATGCCTTACACTGCAAGTAGGCGCAGGATCGCGTCAAACCTGGATGCCGGAAGAATTCGTCAAGGCATCCACTGTGATTTCTTGAATCTATCGATAATTAGGGAGAGACGGTTGCTTTGATGCAACGGGATGCAAGCGATCTGGAAATGCGACGAGAGTCCAGGCTGCCGCGGCGCGACTGGATACTGCTCCCATTGCTCGGCCTGCTAACGGCATGCCTGTTGGCTGCTTCCACCGAATTGATCGCGCGCCTGCTGTTTAGCGAGTCGGCGACGCGAGAAGATGGCTGCATCCTGAAGACCGATCAATCTCAAGGTTGGCGGGGCATCCCGAACTGCGAAGTCCGCGAAAAAACGGCTGAAGGCGAGCTTGTAGAACACCGGTTTAACAGCAGCGGCTACAGATCGAATGTGGAGTTCGGACCGAAGCAGCCAAATACTTACAGGATCGTTGTAGTCGGATCGTCTATCGCCATGGGAGGCGAGGTGAGAATGCAAGAGGGCTTCGCTGCCTTGCTTCCCGCCGAGCTCTCGCACCTGACCGGGCGAAAGGTAGAGGTTTACAACGAAGCGATCGCGGGATGGGGCGGAACACCACGCAATATCGCTTCCCGTTTCAAGAGCGCTCTCTCACAGCAACCTGACATGGTTCTTTGGGCGTTGACGGCCTGGGACATCAGGAATGTGTCGGGCGTCTGGCCGACCGATGAGGTCCTCCCAGATGAAACGCGGCCCCACGCCGAGAAAAAACCATCCGCGGTTTCCGCGCCAGGAGCATCGCCGCGAGAGCCTCGACTTCGCCGCAGGTTGCGGTTCATTTTGCCCGTGATTCGGAGAGCGGTATACGATGTCTGGCACAGTTCGCGAACCAATTTGATGCTGACTCATTACATCGATGAATACGGAAGCCGGAGCGGCTATCTGGATCGTTGTGGCATTTGGCAAAACGATGGACAATATCTTGGCGCCGAACCGGGTAGCCCACGGCTTCATCACCTGGAGGATTTCGATGGCTACGCCTCGACCATTGAGGCCCAGGCCGCGGCTTCGCATGTGTCGCTGGTCGCCGTGTTGGTGCCCACCCGGTGCCATGCCGCCCTCATATCAATGGGGAACTGGCCAGTCAACATCGACCCCTTCAGTCTTGACAACGAATTGCGCTCCATCGTCGTGAGTCACGGTGGGACCTATATCGATGTTCTACCGGCTTATCGCGACATTCCCGACGCCGAAATGGGTTACTTCCCCGTGGATGGCCATCTCAATTCGCTGGGGAATTCGACGATGTCTGAACTGCTTGCAAAGGAACTCACCAGTGGCGCTGTTCCGGCGCTCAAAGTCGACCCGCAGTCCCAGTCGCCAGGCGGGCAAGGGCGATAATCCAGCTTCAAAACAAGAAGGCAACAGGCATACCGCTCGTGGTCATGGTCTAGCTGGCGCAGCCGTGCGAAGTCAGATGCGCCCAGGTGCGACCTGTGTGCGTGAATTATGGCTCAGCTTTTTTGGCAACGATGAGCTGAATCTGGTGGATGACTGCCACCAATGTGGCGCAGAGAAGCAGGGCCGCTCCCAGGAACGTAAGCGCCAATCCTCCCAGAGCGCCAGCGCCGTTGGTTGTGGTGCAGATGTGAAGCGAACAGCCGGTGAGCGGGAAGGCCACATTCGCTCCCACCGTGCCGTCGCAGTATCCAAAGATCAACCCAAGGCCCGAGGCAAGGCACAGAACTGACACAATCACCAGGCGGTCCGGTTTCATCGCTGAAGTCCCCTCCAATCGATTTCTGATGCAGAATTCTACACTGCGACTGCCTGGGGCGGCGGGAACACAGCGATGGACGCGGTGCGCATAGCCCGCAGGTTGGGAGCGCGGGGTCTTTGCCGGGGGAGACATTGCGACCGGGGGCGCGACAGTGATTCTGGCCATGGGCGCGGGGCGAAAGACTGCCCGATTCATTCACGAGTACCTGACCAGCGGGGAGTGGGAGATCGCGGGCGCGGCGAAGCAAGACAAAAAAAGTGGCGGCAAGGTTGTCCCCTGCCGCCGCCCTGTCCCTGGGTTTTTTTTGAAATTGAAGCAATCGTGCCAAACAAGAACCTGAGTAAACCCGAGCCGACTATTGCAACAGCTTGGTAACCTCCTGCTGGACGCTGTTGGCCTGGGCCAAAGCCGCGATGCCGGTCTGTGAGAGGATCTCGTACTTCGACATGTTCGACGTGGCCGAGGCGTAATCGGTAGCCTGGATGGCGTTCTGCGCAGAGGTGACGTTTTCCTGCTGGGTGGTCATAACCTGGCTGACCGAGTTGAGCGTGTTGATCTGTGCGCCGATGTAGCCGTCTTGCGCGGCGACATCGCTGATGGCCAGATTGAGGCCATTGAGAGCAGACTCCGCGTCGCTCTGGGTGAGAAGATCCGTGCCGCTCAGCGTTTGGCCGGCGGCGTCGGAATAGCTCATGGTGGCGATTCCGCCGGATCCCTGCGCGTCGGATGCATAGTTAGCTGTGCCGGCCTGGGCCGTGGCCGCGTCCTCCACAGTGGTTGCGCCGCCCGAGTCGGTAACACCCGTGGTGTAGTAGTTGCCGGCCGCGTAGGTGGCTGTCTTTCCGCCGCCGGCCGCATCGGTGAGTCCCGTGGCAGTGATCGACACCGCAGAGCTCGCGGAAGTGAAGGTGAGCACAGTGCCGACAACGTTGGCGGTAATGCCGTAACCCGCGCCGTTAATGGCGGCATCAAGCAGCGCCAGTGTGTCGTTGTTGTTCCCGGCACTCAGCGTGATGTTGTGTGTGGTACCGTCGGCAGTCTTCACGGTGAGGGTGCCAGTGAGCAGGTCGCCGGCTGCGCCGCCGCCGCCAATGGTAACGGTTCCAACTTCGCCGGGCGTTGTTCCGTTACTGACGCCGGCGCCAGGACCCGAAATCTCGATGCCGGTGTCGCTGCCGGCGACGGTATCGCCAGCCTGCGAGCCGGATGTGAAACTGGCCGTGAGGCCGAGCCCGGAGCCGTTGATGGCGTTGATGAGGCCCTGTGCTGTGTCGACGGGATTGTTCGTGCCGGCGCCCACGCTGATGGTGGCGTTGGAGACCTGCGTTCCATTGACTCCCTGGGTGAGATAGCTGACGTCGATTGTGGTGGTGGCGCTTGAAAGCGCATCGCTCGCCTTGGCCAGAGTGCCGCCATTGGAAAGGTCGATAAACACATTCCCCTGTCCATCGCTGTAGGACATAACGCCGTCGGTATCGCCAACGCTGCTTTCGGAGAGCGTGCGGATGTTGAGGTCGTCGAGCGAGGAACCGGTCGTGGACGAGTCGCCGGTGTAAATGGCGACGTTGGTGCCAGTAAATACCGACTGCTGGTTGTAGGTTGTAGTGGACCCGATGTTGTTGATCTCGGAGAGAATCGACGTGTACTCCTGATTGGCCGCACCCTCCTGCGAGGAGTTAAGCGTTCCGTTCGAGGCTTCGGTGGCGAGGGTAATGGCGCGGTCCAACAGGCTGGTGACCTGAGAGAGAGCGCCATCGGCCACATCAAGCAGGCCAACGCCCTCTGTAGCGTTGGTCTCGGACTGCATGAGGGCCATGGAGTTGGCCTCGAGGCCGTTGACAAGAGAAAGCCCCGCTGCATCATCGGCCCCCGAATTGATCTTTGAACCAGACGACAACTGCTGCAGAACGGTCTGCAAGCTGTTGTTCGTATTGTTCAGGTTGTTCTCTGCGTAGATAGCCGAAAGATTGTTCAATACACCGAGGGCCATGGAAGTAACTCCCTTTCAGGATGCGCTGGAGCCAGCTTCTGCACTGGCCCGGCTCTGCCCAGCCCTTCCCTCAGCTGCGGTTGATTCCATCCATTCCGCTTGTGGGCCGCTGGTAGCTGTCTGCGAATGCCCGATAGGCGTTCTCGCATCCAACCATCTCATCGGAGCCGGGCGGAATAACTTTAGTCATATTTTTGCGAAGCTCTGGCGGGATGGAGTGTTCAAGACGCAAACAGTGTGTTGCGGTTCGGGTCACGATGTGTCCGAAAGCGCTTCAATTGCTGCCTGAATGCGCTGCAGAGAGTGCTCTGAAGCGGGCCACGGGTTTGTACTGTTTCGGGCCAGTGGTGGGGGCGGGGCGGGACGCGAGGAGGTGTGGCGGGTTACGACAAAAAAAAAGCGGCAAGAGAAGTTTCTCCTGCCGCCATCGAGTTTCAAAAAACTGCAACCGCTATGCTCTCGTGCTGGAACGTCTTTGATGCCGGTTTACTGCTGCATGCCTGCCGAGGGACTCCCTGGTGCAGGAGCAGCGGCTCCGTCCGGATCGGGATCAAGCATGCTCTGCGGTCCGCCCGCTGGCGCATTGCCCGGAGGCGGAGGCGGCATTCTGTGATGCTGGCCCTGCCCTTCGGGTCCTTTTTCGTCATGGCCCGGCCGTCCGTCACGCCCCTGCCAGGGCCCATGCTCCTGCATGTGCTTCTGGCGATCGGCCTGGAGTTGCTTGAGGGCCTTCCACTGGTCGGGAGTGAGCTTGCCGCGGATTCCGAGCAGGAAACGCGCATTCGCCTTTTCCAGCTCAGCGCGAGCGGCAGCCACCTTGTCGATCTCCGCCAGAATCTTGGCCTCGTTCGGCTGGTCGTCGCCCATCAGGGGCTCCATCTCAAGCTCGGCCTTCTGCAGATTTGCGTGGAGGTCAACCAGCTTCTCGCGATGCGCGAGCATGGTGGCGTCCATCTCTTTGCGCTGCGCGTCGGTGAGCTTGAGCGCATCGATCACCTTGGGGTTGTTCCACCAGCGGCCGTGGTCGCCCTCTGGGCCCATCGCCCTTTCGAACGGGGGCCGATGCTGGCCAAAGCCAGGTCCCATGCCGCCGCCCGGTCCCATGCCGCCGGGACCCTGAGCCAGCGCGGAAGACGCCAGCAAAACAGATGCAATCGCAACTCCAAGACATGCAGACAAACCAGTTTTCATTGCTTTCTCCTTCCCCTCACGCTGGTGAGGGACGGTCATAATTGTTGGCGGGACCCATAGGAACCCGATTACTTGCTGTCATCTTCGGCCATCTGAGCCAGGGGCTCCATGGCGCTCGGAACCTGTCGAGAAACGTCGCTATCTACGCTGGCGAGCAGTTGTTCTTCGTCGACCGCAGCCTGGTCCGCAGCCTGCTTCTGCTGTGCGGCGAGCCGTGCCGCAGCCTGCTTCGCCTGTACCTGTTGTTCGTGGCGCTGATAAACCACGCCGGAGATGCTCGATGCAACGAGCGCGCAACCGAGCGCCCAGGCCGCGACCGGCCGCCAGTTACGGCGCGGTGCAAGCTCAACGACGCGGCGCGTGGTGTACTCTGCTTCGCTCCACGCATGCCACGCTCAGCTTGAAGTTCCGGAGAGCCTCATCCAAATTCAGATCCGAAATCGCGCCCGGAGCCTCGGAGTGCGTCCGAGCATCGGATTCGTCCGGAGACTCTTTCCATTTTTCCCAAAGACTCATTTCCCTCTCCCTAATTCCGCGCGCACTCGTCCAACAGCCCGCGAAAGATGCGCCTTCACCGTTCCCTCGCTCAAACCCGTCATCTGCGCGATCTCGCTCAACTCGCGCTCCTCGATGTAGCGAAGGAGGAATACGCTTCGCTGGCGCTCGCTCAATCCTTCCACTGCCTTCCACACGTGGCGCACCTGCTCCTTTGCGAGCAACTGCTGCTCCGCGGAGCTTTCGCCGCTGGGAAGCCACTCGCTGGCCTCGTCGAGGTCGACCGAGTTGGTGCGCGTCGTCCGCCAGAAACGCATGCGGCGGTTGCGCCAGTGGTCTTTCTGCAGGTTGATCGCAATGCGCATCAACCATGTCATCGCGCTCGAATCGCCGCGGAAGCCGGACCAGTTGCGGTGAGCCTTGAGAAAACACTCCTGGGTCAAGGTCTCGGCCAGATCCACATCACGCGTCGAAGCAAGCAGGAACCGGAAGATTTGCGGACGGTGTTGAGCCACGACACGAGTAAACTCGTCGGCAGCGATCTGCGCTGCCGCGGCGCTATTCATCGACTCCAAAACGCTTCCAGCTGCCATCACTCTGGTAGACGCCTCTCATGCGGGCAAGTTTACAACCCAAGGGGAATTTGGCGCATCAGAGGGCAAACCGATCCACAATATACGCCGATGGCTTGTACCATTTGCATGGTTGATTGTTGAATCCGCGAGCCTTGGCAGCGGCTTGACCTGCGGCGCTCCGGATTGGATGCGGGAGGGGTCGAAACATGGGCTGGATTCTCTTTGGGCTCGCGCAAGCGATTGTCATTTGGAGCGGCATTCGACGGGAACAGCGGGCGGGCGAATGGAGTTGGTCGAAGTTCGTATTTGCGCTGGCGTTCGCGGGGCTGGAGTGTGGGGTCCTGCTGGTTCCGATCCTCACCATGGATCTGAAAGGCCCGTGGTTTGTGCCTGTGCTCGCCGGAGCCGCGGTGGTTGCCGCAGCCAACTTCGTCTGGTTCATCCTTGTGTGCCGGCGCTGGAGACTGCCGGACGGGCGGACAAGCCTTGAGGCCTGGCGCGACGACCATCCGAAGGAGTGACTGGGGAACAGATTGCGGGAACCTTTGACGCCCCCACTACGTAAAGATCACCTGCGGGGCGACGAATTTCAGACTGCTGCGCCCGGCAGGAAAGAGGCTGACGCATGGGCATGACTTTTCGCAGGTGGATTTTTTGCCGAAGGATTCTTTCTATCGGGGGCATGGCCGCAGTTTTGGCACTGGCAGTGCCGGCAATCGGATGGTCCGCGCCGCAGAAGGCTGCGCCGGGATCGATCGTGATTGTTTTCAAAGATGGGCACCGGCAGGTTTTCAACCTGGCCGACATTGAACGAGTGGAGTTTCCCTCCAGTGGCGAGCCCGCGGCGATGACCTCGTCAGTAGGGACGCCTTCGCGGAATCGCTTCCTCGGCAGCTGGGAGGTGGGCGACGGGGCTGGGAGCGACTTTGAAATCAGATTGAACGAAGATGGCAGCGCCTACCGGTCGATTGGCAACGTACACGGAACGTGGGTATATGTGGACGGCGAAGCGCGCGTGACCTGGAACGACGGCAACAAGGACTGCATCCGCAAGGTGGGAACCATCTACAGAAAGTTCGCCTACTCCGCGGGCAAGTCATTCACATCGGACCCGGACAACGAAACGAACGCGCGGAATACATCGGCAAAACCGATCTAACAGATTTCCGGAGTGTGCGAGCGCTCCACCCATCCCCTTGCCCGCTTCGATATGGCGAGGGGATGGGATTCTTTTTCCCCGGTCTCTTTTGAAGGCAGATAGCGGCGGTTGCTGGAGTGATACTCTAGAGCGGTTCCACAATACTCATGACCCAGCTGCCTGGTCGAAGGTGGCTTTTTCTTAAGGAAAAAGCCACTTGGGGGCTGCAGCTTCGGGGTGCACCAATTGTGGATCCGCTGTGAATCGCGGTACCGCTTTCTGCTGCGCAGGACAAAGAGGAGATAGATGCTTGTACCTGACCTCCGCGAGGAGGTTCTTCGCGCCAACCACGAAATTGCCCGCAGGGGCCTGGCGCCACACACGTTTGGCAATGCAAGCGGCATCGACCGATCAGGAGACCGGCCGCTGGTGGTGATCAAGCCGAGCGGCGTGGATTATGCGTCTCTGACGATTGACGACCTGGTGGTGACGGATCTGGACGGAAAGATTGTGGAAGGATCGCTGCGGCCCTCGAGCGACCTGGACACACACACGCTGATTTACCGGGAGTTCCCGCAGATAGGCGGCATTGTGCATACCCACTCGGAGTTTGCCACCTCGTGGGCGCAGGCGGGGCGTGAGATTCCCTGTCTGGGTACCACCCACGCGGACTATTTTCATGGGCCAGTGCCGGTGACCGAAGAGCTCAGCGCACCCGAAGTCGCTGAAGGGTACGTGCGGAACACGGGCGAGGTGATCGTGCGCCGGTTCCGGGCGCAGAACCTTGACCCGGTTGCCGTGCCGGGTGTGCTGGTGAAAGGCCATGCGCCGTTTGCATGGGGAAAGAATGTGTCGGAGGCGGTGGAGCATGCGGACGTGCTCGAATACATCGCCCGGCTCGCGTTCCGGAGCGTCCTTCTGGGAACGTCCGAAGATGGGATTCCAGTGTACGTTTCCGAACACCATTACCGGCGTAAGCATGGCCCGAAGGCAACCTACGGACAAGGGAATCGCTGATGAATTGCGTTTAACTATATGGCGGGATGCTCGCCGAAATACTGAGGTTTTCCATCGATTGAAGCCTATAAGCTTCATGTTGTCAACAACATACGTTTTATCATAGCGTGATTCTGTTTCCGGGATTCATCCTACGATTTTCTGCATCGTTATGGACGATCGCCGGAATCGCGGTTGACCTTTGAACCCGTAGGAAGGTCTCTATCTTGCGCAATGTCAATCGATTGCACGTGTTTCGCCGAGCGCGGTTCGATTTTGATTACATGGCAAGCTACGTGCACAACCAACAGATGAAGTAGCACGACCCTCCAATGGAAACGAGCCTTTTCAACCGCTTGCAGGCGACCCTCCTGGCTTTGGCTACAGCCGGGCTCGTTGTGCTTGCAATTTTGAATTTGCGGCAGGAACGGCAATTCCAGCAGCCTGACGACGGGGTATGGTGGCGCGAGGTTTCCGGCGGCCTGAGCGCAGACCGGGTTCTTCCAAACAGCGCGGGGCAGCGTGCCGGTATACGCGTGGGCGACCTGCTGACGGGCGCAGCGGTGCTGCCTGACCGGCCCGCCCGGCGCAACGCGCTTTCCGCGCGACAGGAACTGCTGCCGGAGATAACCGACCAGACCGCTGAGATCCAGAGCAAAACCCCGTTGCCGAAGTCGGACTATGCGCCGATTGCTCAGGTCGCCGACCTTGAGCGAGTGCTCTACCGGACCGAAGTCTACGGTAAGGCAAGCTATCGAATTACGCGGGACGGAGTTTTGCTGGACACACCGGTGGTGGTGATTCCCGAGCCGGCGGATCGCAGCCTGGCGCAGGGCCAGCGCGTGATCGGGCTGATTTACCTGGCGATCGGAATCTATGTGCTGTTCCGCCGGTGGACGGCGCCCCGCGCCACACACTTTTATCTTTTCTGCCTGGTTTCGTTTTCGCTCTTCACGCTGAAGTACACCGGCTACCCGGACGGACTGGACTGGACGGTTTTCTGCCTGAACATTGTGTCCGGGGCGTTGCAACCGGCGCTGTTTCTCCATTTTGCATTGAGCTTTCCTGAAGAGCGGCTCGGGCAGTTCAAGCGGCGCTTCCTGGTGCCGCTGGTGTATGCGCCGGGGGTGGCCCTGCTGGGCATGTGGGTGTGGTCGATTGCGACACGGCAGGCGACCGGGTTGCTTCTCAACCGGATGGACCAGATTTCGACTGCGTACGTCGGGTTGTACTACATCGGTGCGGCTGTCTTGTTCGTGCGCAGCTACGGCAAGGCCGATAGCCCGCTGCTGCGGCAGCAACTGAAGTGGGTAACGCGAGGGACAGTTGCAGCGGTTCTGCCGTTCACGCTGTTTTTTGCCTTGCCTTATCTGCTTGACCTGAATCCGCCGAGATTGCTGACCAACCTGGCTGGGTTCTCGCTGGTGATTTTGCCGCTGACCTTCGGCTGGGCCATCGTTCGCTACCGGCTGATGGATACGGACCTGATCTTCAAGCGGGGCGTGGCATACGGGCTGGCCTCCTCGCTGATCCTGGGCGCGTACTTCGGGATCATCGCGCTGAGCGCACTCTTGGTCCACAACGGATTGCCGCAACAGCTGCGCGAGTGGGCGCTGGTGCTGACGATTCTGATTACGGCGGCGCTCTTCGATCCGCTGAAGCGGCGGATTCAGAATTGGGTGGACAAGGCGTTCGATCGTCACCGATACGACTATCGCCAGGCGCTGGTGGACTTCGGGCGCGGGCTGAACTCGCGAGACCGATCTTGATGCGCTGCTGGCATCGATTGTGGAGCGGTTGCCGAAGACGCTGCTGGTGGCGCGGGTTGCGGTTTTTCTGGCCGACGATGCGGGCCAGTTGCGGCTGGCCGCGTCGCACGGACTCCCCGCCGACATGAGCGCGTCCCGGGAGCGCCTTGCGCTTGGATTCCTTGACTTCGATCAGACCACTCGCACATCTTTCTGGAGAATGCGCAACAGGCGCTGCACCTGAAGCAGGACGAACAGCGGACGGCCGCGCTGCTGGACCTGAACTACTACCTTCCCTGCCGGGTGGCCGCAGGGGGAGAGGCAAGAGGAGTCAGCGGCGCGAACGATCGCCGTAATCGGGCTGGGACGAACGATCGGCGGAGACTTTCTTTCGAGCGAAGACGTGGAACTGCTGGAATCTCTGGCCAGCTACATCGGCATCGCTCTGCAAAACGCGCGTCTCTATGCGCGGCTGCAGGAGAAGATCGGCGAGTTCGAGCGGCTGAAGGAGTTCAACGAGAACATCGTCGAGTCGATCAACGTGGGAATCCTTGCCATCGACCTGGACGATCGGGTCGAGAGCTGGAACGCGCAGATGGAAGCTATGTATGCGCTGAGCCGCGCTGAAGCGATCGGCCAGCCGCTGCGCGCCGTGTTTCCGGCGGAGTTTGTGGACGCGATCGACAGCTTTCGCAATGAGCAGGGGGTTCATCACCTATACAAATTCCGGCTGACGACGCGCGCGGGCGAGTTGCGGAGCGCCAACATCGCCATTGCGCCGCTGCTGTCGCGGGACTTTGTCACGGTTGGGCGGATCATCCTGGTGGACGACATCACGGAGAGAATCTCGCTCGAGAACCAGCTTGCCCAGGCAGACAAGTTGAGTTCGATCGGGCTGCTTGGCGGCGGGCGTGGCGCACGAGATCAACACGCCGCTGGCGGTGATCAGCTCGTATGCGCAGATGCTGGCCAAGCAACTGAAGGGCGACGAGCGGCTGGGCCCGGTGCTGGAGAAGATCACGCAGCAAAGTTTCCGCGCGGCGGAGATCGCGAACGGCCTGCTCAATTTCTCGCGAACGTCGACGACGGAGTTCCGCCAGACGAATCTGAACCAGGTGATCCGCGATACGCTTTCGCTGCTCGAGCACCAATTCAAGAAGGCACAGATCGAAGTGGATCTGAGCCTGGCGGAGAATTTGCCGAGCATCAACGGCAATCCCGGAAAACTCCAGCAGGTGTTTCTGAACCTGCTGCTGAACGCAAAGGAAGCAATGCCCGATGGAGGCAGCCTGCGGGTTGTAACGCAGGTGAACGGGCACGTGGAGGCGCTGATCACCGACTCCGGCACCGGCATTGCGCCAGAGCATATGAAGCGCATCTACGATCCATTCTTCACGACCAAGACAACACCCAGGCCAGGGGACAAGCGCGGAACCGGGCTCGGGCTGTCGGTTTCGTACGGAATCATTCAAGAGCATGCCGGCAAGATTCATGTGGAGAGCGAAGTGGGCTCCGGCACAACGTTTCACCTGGAGTTTCCACTCCTGAGGAATTCAGTCCATGCCTGAACTTGACATACCTTTGAACGTGCCAGTCTCTTCCTCCGCGGCCAATGGCGCCGCAAATGGGGCCGGAACCGCGACCAGCATTCTCGTCATCGACGACGAGGCGGGCATTCGCGAATCGCTGGAGGTACTGCTTTCTCTCGAAGGATATTCAGTGCGGGTGGCGAACGACGGCGAGGAGGGCTTGCG
The DNA here is from genome assembly GCA_963783065.1 of uncultured Acidobacteriaceae bacterium. Lineage (GTDB taxonomy): Bacteria > Acidobacteriota > Terriglobia > Terriglobales > Acidobacteriaceae > Telmatobacter. Next base: position 738,681 of record CAWAMG010000004.1, read on the forward strand.
CGTGCTCGAGCTGGAGAACTTCGACCTGGTGCTGCTTGACCTGGCGCTGCCGGGCCAGAGCGGATTGGAATTGCTGCCGCAGATCAAGGAGCGCCAGCCTGAGCTTCCGGTCATCATGATTACGGCGTACGGGACGGTGGACAACGTCGTGGAAGCGGTGCGCGCGGGCGCGGAGAACTTTGTCCAGAAGCCGTGGGACAACGAGAAACTGCTGGCCGACATCCGGTCGGCGGTGGCGCGGCACAAGGCCGAAGAAGAGAACCTGCAACTGAAGCGCACGCTGAAGCAGCGCTACAACTTCCAGAACATCGTAGGCAAGAGCGAGATCATGCTGCGCGTGTTCGACCTGGTGGCACAGGTTGCGCCGAGCCGGTCGACGGTGCTGATTCAGGGTGAGAGCGGCACCGGAAAAGAGTTGATCGCCAAGGCGATTCACGCGAACTCGCCGCGCAGGGATAAGCCGTTTGTTCCCGTGAACACGGGGGCAATGCCTTCTGAGTTACTGGAATCGACGCTCTTTGGTCACGTGAAGGGAGCATTCACTTCGGCGATTGCTTCGAAGAAGGGGCTCTTCGAGGTCGCCAACGGAGGGACGCTGTTCCTTGACGAGATTGCCACCATGGGCCAGGATACGCAGGCAAAGGTTCTGCGGGTGCTTCAGGACCGGCGATTCATGCACCTGGGCGGAATCCAGGAGATTCAGGTAGATGTGCGCATCATCGCGGCCACCAACATAGATCTGCGGCAGGCGGTGCGCGATGGGCGGTTCCGCGAGGACCTGTTCTACCGCTTGAATGTGATCTCGGTGGATCTGCCGCCGCTGCGCACCAGGCGCGAAGACATTCCGCTGCTGGTGAATCACTTCCTTGAGTACTATGCGAAGGAGAATGACCTGCCTGCGCGCAAGCTTACAGCGGACGCGCTGCGCGCGCTGGTGGATTACGAGTGGCCGGGCAACGTAAGAGAGCTTGAGAACTCGATCGAGCGCGGAGTGGTGCTGTCGAGCGGACCGCTAATCGGATCGGACCTGCTGCCGGGGCACATTACGGGGCGGAGCTTCCAGGACGCGCTGCTCGAGCACAGTCCGAACGCGTCGCTGTTCGACATTCTTGAAGACATTGAGCGGCGAATCATCATCGAGAAACTGGAGCGCTGCAACTGGAACCAGACAGACGCAGCCGAGCAGTTCCATATCCCGCTGTCGACGCTGAACCAGAAAATCAAGCGGCTGAATATCGAGATTCGGAAAAAGGGGCGGGAGTAAGGGGTGAGGCCGGTGAGGAAGAGAGTTTGCGGCGCAATGTGCGTGCTGCTTCTGGCGACGGCCGCGCAGGGGTTGGCGGGAGCTGGCCCAGCCCAGGTGACGGCGACTCAAGCGCAAGAGAAGAAGGACAGCGCGAGCGGAGATACGCCGAAGCCCGTGGTGAGCCTGAAACCGGGCACATCCCATTTCACGGCGAAGCTGGAGATGAGCGGCCAGGAGATGAGCCTGAAGCTGTCAACCACGATCAAGGATGACGGCTCGGCGTGGACGGCAACCGACGTGATGGAGACGCCGCAGGGTAACGGGACCGATACGGCGACGATCGACAAGAGCAGCCTGACGCTGGTGAAGAGGACGTTGCAGCAGGGGCCGGTGACCATCACCCTCGATTTCGCAGGGAACAAGGCAACCGGCACTGCGACTGTGAATGGCCAGGACCATGCGATTGCCGTGGACCTGGGCGGGCCGCTGTTTGCGGATGCAGCCGGCGCGGAGCAGGTGATCGCATGCCTTCCGCTTGCAGCGGGGTACACGGTAAAAGTGCGGAACTTCGATGTGCAAACGCAGACGGTGAAGGTGCGGCAGATCGCGGTAACGACCGTGGAGAAGGTGACGGTGCCCGCGGGGACTTTCGATGCGTTTCGGGTGGATGAGACCTCGGCGGAAGGGGATCCAGACAGAAAGACGATCTGGATTGCGACAGACTCGCGCAAGGTGGTGAAGATGTCGGTTCTGCTTGCATCGCTGAACGGAGCGGTAATGACAGTGGAGGCGGTGGACTAGTCAGCGGCGGGCCGGGCCCGATTGCGGCTCATCGCGTAGCATCCAGAGTCTTGGCCCAGCGGGCAAAGAATGAAACTACTTCGTAAGGCGGATGAAGCCAGACCTCAGCGTCCGTCTGCCGCCGGGCGGTCCGGACGAGAACACTGAGGCCGCGAGGACCCAGCGCCCTGACGACGCCGAATGCGGCTTCGTCCGAAAGATCGTCGCCCAGGAACGCGACCGGGCAATCGGGACTCTCTTCGGCGAGGATGGCAGCGACGGCGCCGCCCTTGTTGCGGCCGGCGCGCAACTCAACCCCGAACTCAAAGTCGAGGAGCTCAAGGCCATCGAGTTCTGCAAGGGGTTCAAAGACCTCAAAGGTGCGGCGCTTGATGCGTTCCGCCACCTTGCGGGGCTTTCCGCGCCAGTGCATGACGGCGCCATTGGCCTTGTCTTCAAAGAGGCCGCCCAGTGCGTCGCGGCGGAGTTGCTGCTTGAGTTCCTCGAGCCGGGCCTGGGTCTCCGCGGGGGCCTGCTCGAGTTCGCGTCGACCATCGGGATAGAGGCGTTCCGCTCCGTGAAGACCCCAGGCCTCAAGCGGCGGATCGAGGCCAAGAAGCGGTGCGATTTCCTGCGCTGGACGGCCTGTGATGAAGGCCATGCGGGTTCTGCCCTGGCGCTGAATGCGTGTGAGCGCCTCGCGGACTCCGGCGTAGGGGCGCGCTGTGAAGCGATCAACCCTGAAGGCCGCGAGCGTACCATCGTAATCGAGCAGAAGAGCCGGGCGCCCTCGAGCGGCAAACCCGGCAAAAAATCGATCGACTTTTTCTTCCGCCTCTGGGGTCACCGTTCGTTTGCCTTCCCTGAAGTCTAAAGCGAAACCAGAGTATACGTCGTCTGTGTGAATATCGTGGTGGGTGGCTTTTTCTTGATGAAAAAGCCACTCGACTTGACCGGCTCCGGGAGCGTCTACTCTGGTTTCGCTGTATCGTTTGCCGGTCAACGTAGGTTGAATTGCGCTATCCTGTGCACACTCTTCTCCATCCGGATAATCCGGGCTTCCTTCTTCCCTCCCCGCATCACGCACGGTTCACGGCGAGATTCATGATTGAGAGCACCATAAAAAACGTGGTGTGGTCTGTGCAGGAGTACACCCTGTACACCTGGCGGTCGGTGCTTTGTCTTTTCAGCCGTCCGGTCTACTGGACCGATACCCTGGTGCAGGCGGATACGATAGGAGCCGGTTCGGCGCTGATTGTTGCGCTCACCGGGTTCTTCCTCGGCGCAGTGCTTGCGCTCGAGTCCGACAGCCTGCTCGCCGGCTTCGGGGCCACTGGATACATGGGCCGCTTTGTGGGCATGACGATGCTTGTGGAGCTGGGGCCGGTGCTGACTGGAATCATCGTTGCCGGGCGCAATGCATCCACCATGGCCAGCGAGCTTGGCTCCATGGTGGTCACCGAACAGGTGGATGCGATGAGTTCGCTGGGGGTTGACCCGGTGCGGAAGCTGGTGACTCCGCGCCTGGTTGCGACGGTGGTAACACTGCCGCTTCTAACGCTGCTGGCCGACGCAGTCGGCCTGGCGGGCGGGGGCTGGATTTCCATTGTTCGCCTCAACATTCCGTGGCACAAGTACCTGACCGACGCGTATGCCACGGCCGGTTGGCCGGATGTTATGCAGGGGCTGATCAAGCCGGTTGTCTTCGCATTCATTCTTGCCAGCGACGGCTGCTTCTACGGCATGAGGACATCGGGAGGAGCGGAGGGAGTTTCGCGGTCAACCATTCAAGCAGTAGTGACTTCATCGCTGTTGATTCTGATCGCCGATTTCATGATCAGCCACATCATGATCCAGCTTTTTCCGTAGACGGAGATTCCCGCTGTGCCGATGGGCCGAAAAACCCGGCTGGGGACGGTCTTTCTTTGCTCCAGGATCACGCTCCGCAAACGGGTCCATGCGCTATCCTGATTTTGTTCCGCAATCTTGAAGCTGGAAGACCCAGCCGGCAGGGTCAGGCAAATCCAATGTCTGAAAACACGATCGACAGAACCGCCAAGAACATCGTCTTCACGGTGCAGGAGTATTCCCTGTTCGCCTGGCAGGCGATGACGAATCTGTTTACGCCGCCGCGTTACTGGACAGACTTCATGGTGCAGGCTGACATTGTGGGCGTTGGATCGGCGGCGATTGTGCTGCTCTCAGGGTTCTTCACCGGGGGCGTGCTTGCCTTGCAGTCGTCGGCAACGCTGGCGCAGTTTGGAGCCACGGCCGTCACCGGACGGTTTGTGTCGATTACGATGATCCGCGAACTGGGGCCGGTGCTGACCGGAATCATGGTGGCGGGACGGAATGCTTCGTCGATGGCCAGCGAGCTTGGGTCGATGGTGGTGACCGAGCAGATTGACGCCATGCGGGCGCTGGGCGTTGACCCCATGCGCAAGCTGGTGACGCCGCGCATCGCGTCGACAATCATCATGCTCATGTTCCTCACCATTGTGGCGGACGCATGCGGCATCTTCGGCGGAGCCGCAGTGACGGTGTTCATGAACGGCCAGGACGCGACGCAGTACTTCAGCGAGGCCTATGAGTTTCTGCACTACCCTGACATTATTCAGGGAATGGTGAAGCCGCTGTTCTCGGGATACATTATTGCTTCGATCGGTTGCTTCTATGGGATGAGGACGACCGGCGGCACGGAGGGCGTGGGACGCTCGACGATTTCAGCCGTGGTTACTGCTTCGGTTCTGATCATCTTTGTGGACTTCCTGCTTACGCAGATTCTGCTCTCGATGTTTCCGGCTATATGAGTAACGCGAGCTTCCTATCTCCGGCGCGATGCCCTGAGCCCACCGACGGGGCTACGCCGGTTGTCGCGTTCAGCAATGTTTACATCTCGTTTCTAGGCCCGGCTGTGCTGGCGGATCTTTCGTTTACGGTAGCGCCGCAAGAGACGCGCATTCTGCTGGGACCGGCGGGGGTGGGCAAGAGCGTGCTGCTGAAGCTGGCCATGGGGCTGCTGCGGCCCAGCCACGGCAGCATCCGGCTGCTAGGCGACGAAGTGACCGCGATGACCGAGAAGCAGCTCTTCCCGCTGCGGGCGCGCACGGGGATGGTCTTCCAGGAGAGCGCGCTGTTCGACTCGCTCTCAGTGCGCGACAACGTGGCCTACCAGCTGATCCAGGAACGCGTGCCGGACGAAGAGATCGACCACAGAGTTCACGAGGCGCTTCGCTTTGTTGAGCTGGAACGCACATTCGCCATGTTTCCCGGCGACCTGTCGGGGGGCATGAAACGGCGCGTGGCGATTGCGCGCGCGCTCATACGGCAGCCCGAGATGATCTTGTACGATTCGCCGACCGGAGGCCTGGACCCGGTGACTTCGACCACGATCATTGAGCTGGTTATGAAGCAGAGGGACGTGTACCGGACGCCGTCGATCATGGTGACTCATCGGCTGCAGGATGCCTTCATGCTTTGCACGCACCGATTCGACACCACAGTTGGACACATGGTGCCACTGCCTGACGGGAAGACCGACCCAAACACAACATTCCTGATGCTCGATCAGGGGCGGATGATCTTCGATGGATCGCTGCACGAGCTGCTGCACACCGACAACGCGTTTGTGCGGGAGTTTCTGGAGTAGCGTGGGGGCAGTTCACAGTTCGTAGTTCACAGTTCGCAGTTGCCGAAGTATGCGGGCGACCGGTTTAGGGACGTGTTTCCAGGTGTGAGGACGATCGACGGCGCTGCGTGCTAGACTTCCCCCGACCTGAAAACTTGTGCTGCGGGCGGCATTTGACGCGCGTCCTACTGGCACAAAATTCTGGAGACAAAATACGATGACGATTCGGAGTGGGGACGACCTTTCTCAATTGACGCGACGTGACTTTATGGTGGCAGCTGGAGCAGCGGCGGGCGCGGCGGCGATTGCGCCTTCAGCAGCGTTTGGGCAAAGTGCGCGGCCCAAGCCATCCGACCGGATTACGATCGGCGTCATCGGCTGGGGCATGATGGGGCCGGCCAACACCAAGGCATTCCTGAAAGAGGCCGATTGCCAGGTGGTGGCGGCATGCGACCTGGACAAGGGACCGCTGCAGGCCGCGGTGGACACGGTGAACACGGCCTACGGCAACACCGACTGCAAGGCGTATCACGACTATCGCGAGCTGATCGCGCGGGACGACATTGATGCGGTAATGATTGCTGTGCCCGACCATTGGCATGCAATCCTGGCCACCGAGGCGGCCAGCCGCAAGAAGGACATCTACGGCGAGAAGCCGCTGGCAAAGACCGTGGCCGATCAGCAGGCGATTGTGCGCGCTGTCGAAAAGAACAACATCATCTGGCAGACCGGATCGTGGCAGAGATCGTTGCCGACCTTTCACAAGGCCGCGGAGATTGTGCGCAACGGGCTGATTGGGAACGTTATCCATGTTGAGGTTGGGCTGCCCGGTGGGCATCACGACTTCAAAGGGACGGAGCCTGCGCTGCTGGCCAGGCTGGCCACGCTCCAGGACCCAATCAAGGATCCGGCGCTGCTGCTGCCGGGCACCCCTGCGTGGGACCTGGCGGTCACCGATCCGCCAGCGGATTTCGACTATGAGCGCTGGATTGGGCCGGCCAGGATGCAGCCGTACATCCAGGCGCGGGTGCACATGAACTGGCGGTGGAATTACAACACGGGTGGCGGGCAACTGCTGGATTGGATTGGGCACCACGGCGACATTGCGCACTGGGGGCTGGGATTCGATCTGAGCGGGCCGTCGGAGATTGAAGGGTTCGGCGTGTTTCCGGCGGCGGAGGCGTGCTGGAACACGGCGACCAAGTACACGGTGGAATGCCTCTACAAAAAGGAAGTCACGGGCTACGCGAACGACGTGCGGATGACGATTGCAGGCGGGTCGAAGGGCGTTCTCGATGGGGACCAAGTGGATTGGGACCGATGGCTGGGTCTGGGTCGATCGCGACGGATTCGATGCGTCGAATCCGGAGTGGGTCAAGAGCGCTCCAAACGCGGTCAGCAGTCATGAATGGGCCTCCGCGCCGCCGCCGCTACCGCTGCCCGAGGAGCTGCGCAAGATCAAGCTGTACGAGTCGGCTTCGCACTACCGAAACTTTTTGGATAGCGTGAAGTCGCGCAAGCCGACTATTACGCCAGTGCAGGTGGCGCACCACTCGACTCTTCCGGGACATTTGGGCCTGATCTCGATGATGGTTGGCCGAAAGCTGCACTGGGACGTGAAGCAGGAGAAGATTGTGGGCGATGACGAGGCGACGGCGATGCTGAGTCGGCCGTATCGCGAGGGCTACAAGTTGGCGTGAGCGTGAATAGTCTACCCCGATTTATAGGGAGTTTAGCGAGTTTATCGGAAAACGCTAAACTCACTAAACTCGATACATTTCACGCGGACAGGAACCGGTAAGCGGCCCGAACACCCATGAGCGTCCATTTTATGGGTGCTTATGGGTGTTTTTATGGGTGTGGGCACCCTAGCAGCAGGAGCGGCTGGTGATGGCGGCGCTGCCGGAACTGGACCTCAAGATTATTGAGTTTGTGCGCGAGCACGGACGCGCGGCCATGGCAGATGTGGTGCGCGTGACGGGGGCGAACAGGAACACGTTGAAGGTGCACCTGCGGAGCCTGGTGGAGAAGCGGCATCTGGCGCGGCATGGGACGGGGAAGGGGGCGTGGTATGGGGTGGGGTGAAACGGGAAACGTCCGTCTGTCCCCGGGTTTTCCTAGTCAAACTTTTGCCGTTGACGATCAGCTTCAATCCGTAGAGAATGGCGGGGACCTCATGATTAACCAAGTAACTATCAACAATTTCCGCTGCTTCCAGAAGCTCGAAGTCTCCAACTTGAAGAAGGTAAATCTTCTCGTGGGGAAGAATTCGAGCGGGAAGAGCGCATTTCTTGAAGCGATTTTCCTATCTTCTAGCTCTCTCGCAGCACAAACCTCAATTCAGCTTAGAGCTATCCGAAGAATGGGAAATCTATTAGTAAATCCAGTCGATTCGCAATCATATCGTGGATTATGGCAAGACTTGTTTTTCGATTTCAATGACAATAAGAAGCTGTCGATAAAGGTAGAAGGGAGCCCCATTTCTGACAGCCGAACCTTGTCAATTGAGTATCGTAGCCCCCAGGTGCAAGAACTGCCCTTTGGGAAGCAGCCTTCGATTCCTACCGGAAGTCAGCAACAAGAAGGGGCGTGGCCACAAATTGAATTTACTTGGAAGCGGCGCGATCACGAAGCAGTGGTTTCAAGACCCAAATTCACCGGCACCGGTCTTCAAGTTGAATCTGCAAATGCAAGCTACTTCCAGTCGATTTGGTATACCCCCGGCGCAGGCGAACTGCCTGAAGAAAATGCAAAACGATTCGCGGAGCTTGATAAGCGCGGAGATGGGGATATCGACCTTGTGAAGTCCAAGATTTGTAAAGAGTTTCCTTTTATTAAAGACCTCTCGATTCTGTATCAAGCTGGACTTCCTATGATGTTTGCAGAAGTCGAAAATAAACAACGTAAGATGCCGGTCGCATTGCTTTCCGATGGAATCAATCGACTTTTAGGAATGTGTCTAAGTTTGGCCTACTACAAGGGCGGCACCGTGCTAATAGACCAATTCGAGGATGGCTTCCACCATGCGCTACTCCCCTCTATTTGGAGTTCCATTTACGGACTAGCGATTGAATTCGAGGTGCAATTGTTCGTGAGCACTCACAGCAGAGAATGCCTCGAATCGTTGTTGCCAACCATGCGTAGCCACGAGGATGATTTTTGCCTACTCAGGGCTTCCCGGAATGATGATGGCTGCGATATCAAGTCTCTAGCGGGGAGCTATCTGGAGTCAGCACTGGAGCAGGATTTTGAAGTGCGATGACAAAGAAGAGGTTCGACCTGCACCATTCAAACCAGAAAACCAATTCGTTATTGTTTGCGAAGGGTTTCAGGATGGCGGATTCTTTTGCGCTCTGCTCGAACACCTCAAGATAACGAATTGTGATGTTACTTTTCCAAAAAAGAAGCGGGACGGCGCTAATGGTAAAGAAGGAATTCCTGAGATGGTGCGCCTGCTCTCAGAAGTTGAAACTATAAACGGGATTGCAATCATGCGGGATGCGGATGAAGATGACGCGGACTCATTCAAAGAGGCGCAGTCTGCATTCACGGGGAAGTTCGTGGCACCGAAAAGCCCTTTCGTTGCAGATCGAGGGAAACATAAAACTACGGCGGTCTTTTTGATACCCGGCAAAGGCCAGTTGGGAGCCTTGGAGACGCTTTTACTCAAGGCCGTTTTTTCTTCACATCCTGAGTTTGCGACCTGCATGAAATCCTTGGAAACCTGCCATAAAATTACTGAGGATTGGAGCGAAAAAAAGAAAGCGAAGATGAGGATGCAGTGCGTGATTGCTTCTTTTTGTAAGAATGATCCCGGCTGCTCATTGGGATTCATCTGGAAGAAAGGCAAAGACAACCCCATAGACCTAGCGAGTGACGCATTTCAAGAACTAGGTAATTTTCTGCTCGATTTCACCAGTGCCCCGCTATAGCAGCCGAGCCTCCTAGCCCGCCCGCATAGCTGGCGCCTTTTTGTGCTGTCCTGTCCTAGTCTTCGGGATGCAGATCATCAGCCAATAAGAAAGCGCCAAGGTGATTTCTTCCCTTGGCGCTCCAAATACCTGGGCGGAATCGAACCGCCTACGCGATGCTTTGCAGGCACCCGCTCTACCAATGAGCTACAAGTCCAATCCTTTAGATGACAACCGCGAACGATTAGATTCAAAAAGCGCGGTCAGTCAAATAAGTAGTTGCCCAAAAAAGGGCGGCGCGAGTGCGATAGATCGTGGGGTCCGAGGAGCGTTGACTGCCTTCCCTGCTATCCTCTCGTGTGCGAAGGGGGTAGAAAAAATGGGCTTCAAGTATCAGGGGTTTGATTTTGTGGGGGTGGATGGGTTGTTGACGGAGGAGGAGCTGCTGGTGCGGCGGGAGGTAAGGGCGTGGGTTGAAGCCCGAGTGAAGCCGCGGATTGACGAGTGGTGGAGGGAGGGGAAGATTGACCGGGGGTTGGCGCGGGAGATGGGGGCGATGGGGTTGCTGGGAGCGACGCTGGAGGGGTATGGGTGCGCGGGGATGTCGAGCGTGGAATATGGCCTGGCGATGCAGGAGCTGGAGCGCGGGGACTCGGGGGTGAGGAGCTTTGCGAGCGTGCAGAGTGCGCTGGTGATGTATCCGATATATACGTTTGGGACGGAGGCGCAGAAGGAGGAGTGGCTGCCGGCGATGGCGAAGGGCGAGAAGCTGGGGTGCTTCGCGCTGACGGAGCCGGATTGGGGGAGCAACCCTGGCGGGATGACGACGCGGGCGCGGCGGGTGGGGGGCGAGTGGGAGCTGACGGGCGAGAAGATGTGGATTACGAATGGATCGGTGGCGGATGTGGCGGTGGTGTGGGCCGTCGAGGCCGAAGGCGACGACGGCCAGGGTTCAGGGTTCAGGGGTCAGGGGTTAGAAAGGCAGGGATCAGGGGACCAAGGGACTGAAGACGAGGGAACAGGGATCAGGGAACAGGGAACAGAAGAACGGGGTTCAGGGGACGGGGTCGAGGGCGATGAGGGAGAAGGGGAGAAGAACGAGGGTCCAGGGTTCAGGGTCGAGGGTGACGGGAAAGACAATGCAGAGCGGGTGAGGGGGTTCCTGGTGGAGACGGACCGGGCGGGGTTCAAGGCGACGGATATCAAGGGCAAGTGGAGTTTGAGGGCGAGTGTGACGAGCGGGCTTAGGCTGGAGGGGGTGCGGGTGCCCGAAGAGAATTTATTGCCGGGGACGGCGGGGGGGAAGACGGCTGGGTTGAAGAGCGCGCTGATGTGCCTGAACCAGGCTCGGTATGGGATTGGGTGGGGGGCTCTGGGGGCGGCGATGGAGTGCTACGACACGGCGCTGCAGTATGCCAAGGCGCGGAAGCAGTGGAGGGGGCAGCCGATCGGGAGCCATCAACTGGTGCAGGAGAAGCTGGTGTGGATGGCGACGGAGATTGCGAAGGGGCAACTGCTGGCGCTGCAGGTGGGGCGGCTGAAGGATAAGGGACGGGCGGGGCACGCACAGATTTCGATGGCGAAGCGGAACAACGTGTGGATGGCCCTGGAGTGTGCCAGGCTGGCGCGGGAGGTGCTGGGGGCGAACGGGATTACGGAGGACTATCCGGTGATGCGGCACATGATGAACCTGGAGACGGTGAAGACGTACGAGGGGACGCACGATATACATACGCTGATTGTGGGGCAGGCGCTGACGGGGATTGGGGCGTTTTGAAGGGCGAGAGCGTGAGTGTGAGTGTGGAGTGTGAGTGTGGAGTGTGAGTGTGGAGTGTGAGTGTCGGGTTCGGGAGCTCGACAGATCGTGATCGACATTGGCGCGGCGGCGACTTAGTCTGAGGGCATGAGGCGATACGTGGGGTTGGTTGATTGGGGCTTGGTCGCGGTGCTGGCCGTCGCGGGCGGAGCGTGTGTTGCAACTGATGCGGCGGCGCAACAACCGGGGCAACGCGCGGTGCATATGGGGGACAAGCCGATTGTGCTTCATGCGGCGAGGATGCTGGATGGGTCGGCGGGGAAGGTTGTGGAGCCGGGTGAAGTGCTGGTGGTGGGCGACCGGATCAAGGCGGTTGGCGCGAGTGTCGAGCATCCGGCGGGGTCGCGGGTGATTGACCTGGGCGATGCGACGCTGATGCCGGGGCTGATTGACGCGCATGTACACCTGTTTCTGCATCCAGGAGACGAGGACCTGCAGACGGTGGAAGAGAGCGTGCCGTGGCGGACGATTTTGGCGGAGCAGGCGGCGAAGGCGGATCTGCTGGCGGGGTTTACCGCGGAGCGGGATATGGGGACGGAGGGCGCGGGGAGTGCGGACACGGCGGTGCGGCGGGCGATTGATGAGGGGCTGACGCTGGGGCCGCGGATGCGGATGAGCGGGAACGCGATTGACATAGTGGGCGGGCATGAGGACGCGAACCGGTTCAATCCGGCGCAGAGAGTGCTGTCGAATGCGGACTATGCAAACTCGGCGGAGCAGATTGTGTCTGTGATGCGCGAGCAGCACAAGGAGGGGTCGGATTTTGCGAAGGTGTACGAGACAGGGCCGGACCGGATGGTGGATGGAGTGCTGCAGACGCCCTACCAGTACACGGTGGAGGAGCTGAAGGCGGCTGTTGCGGAGGCGCACAGGCTGGGCACGGTGGTTGCGGTGCACGCGATGGGCGAGCCGGGAACGCTGTACGCGGCGGAGGCGGGCGTGGCGTCGATTGACCACGCAACGCAGTTGAGCGACGAGACGATGCGGATGATGAAGGAGAAGGGGATCTTCGCGGTGCCGACATTTGCGATCTTTGAGTATTTCTCTCGGCATGCGGATGGCCCGGCGCAGGCGGCGCGCGAGAAGGCGCTGCTCGACTACAAGATTTCCGAGTTTAAAAAGCAGGTTGCAGCGGGCGTGGAGTTTGCAGTGGGGTCGGATGTGGGGCCGTTTCCGCATGGGACGCAAGCCGTGGAGATGGAGCTTATGGTGCGGTATGGCATGACGCCGGCGGCTGTGTTGCAGGCGGATCTGCTGCACGGCGCGAAACTGCTGGGTTGGGAGGGACAGATCGGGCAACTGAAGCCGGGGTTTTATGCGGATGTGGTGGCGGTGCCGGGAAATCCGCTGGAGGATATAACGGCGGTGGAGCGGGTGAAGTTTGTGATGAAGGGCGGAGTGGTGGCGAGGTGAAGCAGGGGTTGGGGATCAGGGGTCAGGGATCAGAAAAAACAGTGAACCAGTGAACGAGCAATTCCGGCGGGGAGGTTCAGGCGAGGGCGGGATGCGCGACGGGAGTACGTGTGACGGAGATGACGCTGATGTCGTCTTGCTGGCCGAAGGATTGGGCTGCGGCGGCGATTGCGGCGGCGGTGGTGGCTGAGCGCAGCAGGGTGTGGACGCGGTCGAAGCCGAAGAGCTGGCCGTTGGCGTCGGTGGCTTCGACGATGCCGTCGGAGAGCAGGACCAGACGGTCGCCGGCGTTCAGTTGGAAATGCATTTCGGAGAACTCGGCGGCTTCGGACATGCCCAGTGGGAGTGCGCCTTCCATCGCGATGGGTTCGCCGTTGAGAAAGGGCGGCATGTGGCCGGCGTTGGCCAGGGTTGCTTCACCGTTGGCTGCGATGCGGAGCGCGAGGCAGGTGGCCTGGGCATCGGCTCGGCCCAGGACGCGTTTATTCAGCGCTTGCAGCACGGCCAGAGGGTCGGCGCTCCAGTCGAGAGTGCTGCGAATGGCGCCGACCAACAGCGCCACAAGCATTCCGGCTTTGAGGCCTTTGCCGGTTACGTCGCCGGCGACGATCAGCAGGCTGCCGTCTGTTTTGTGAGGAATGATCTGGAAGAAGTCGCCGCCCACTTCGCGCGCGGGGCGGTATTCGCTCTCGATCGTTAGCCCCGGATGCGTGAGACGCGCCTCGGGCAGGATGACTTGCTGCACCTCCTGCGCCTGCTTGACATCGAGAGCCATCTGGCGCTGGCGGCGCACCGAGAGGATCAACCGGCGCAGCAGCAGGATTGAGATTGCCGCTGCAGAAAGGTCGATGCCAATCTGACCGAGAAAGACAAGAACGCCAAACGGTGACCAGTGCGTGGGAATGTGGAGAGCGTTCAGTTCAGCTTTCAAACTGCCCGATTGTCATGCGGGACAAATGCGGGAAGGACCAACCATCCTTCTCTACCCTCCTTGCGGATGCCCAAACCGACAACGAGCAGCATCAGCGGCAGAAACAGCAGCCGGACCACAACCGATGCCGCATGAGAGAAGGCAGCCAGTGAATGCGGGACCGCGGCAATGAAGAAGTCCCCTGAAAGCGCCTGAAGAACCGAATACGCGACTGTCAGGAGGACGATGGCCCAGGGCACCCAGGCCGGGCGGGTCAACCGAAACCAGAGCCACCAAACAAGCATCCAGCCGCCGATCATCAGGGGTAGAAAGACGCACTCAAGGAGCAGCACATAGTTGGTGAAACTCAGCAGGGTGGTCAGACTGGCGAAGACGAAGAGCATATCCAGGCTTGCGTTCGAAGACAGAACAATGGCAACCACCAGATAGACCGGGTCGGAGCGGTCGAACAGAATGAGGCTGGCAGCTATGATCGCCAGCAAGAAGAAGAGGAGCCCTTCAAAGACGGAATAACCGCACGATCGGACGCGCGCATTCCATTCCAGCCGAAGTTCAGCCCCGATCGAATCCGCCTCGCCCAGCAGTGGCGCTGCACGGATTCCTCCCTCATCAGGGGAGTTGAACCATGACGGCATCCAGAGTCGAAACGCGAGTATCCGCTGGCTCTCGTGTCCGGGCAAGTTCTCGTTTCCGGTAGGGCGTCGGGCGGGTCCTGCAGGCGGCAGCAGGAACATGGCCGGATGGGACATATAGATCCGTTGGCGTTTTGCCGGGCATACCAAAGTCACCCATGCCGCCCACCAGGTCACCATTCGAGAACACCTGGTAAGCTCCGTCGACATTTGCCGGGCCGGCCAACGCAAGACTCTGGTTGTTTTGGGCGAGGGGCACAGAGAGGCGATACCAGGCCCAGCCCCAATAGTTTGGGTGTCCTTTGGCTCGCCAGCCAGGTAACCATGATAAATCGGGCTGTGCAGGGTTGAATTTGCCGGTCGGGGGCGTCAGGTCAACGGATTCCCACTTGGAGTCGTCGAAGCCCGGCTCGGCCCAGAGTGGCTTGCCGTTCTTGGGGTCGATTGGAGAGTCGCCGATTTGGAATTTCCAGGGACCGTACAGCGGAACGACGGACTGGCCGAGGGTGATTGTGGGGTCTGGGGTCTTGGGTTTGGGGTCTGGGGCTGGGGCCGGGGTTGGCGAGGATGATTGAGCGAGGGCGTTGGCTTGCGAGGCGAGTGTGCAGGCCGCGAGCAAAATGAGAATGGCGCCGAATCGTCTTCGCATGCGAGGGCCTTGGAAAAGGGGAAAGCTGCTGTTCGCACTATACCGATTCAAGTTCGCGATGGGGAGACATGTTGCGGGCGGTGCGATGGAGTGCGGTGTTTGACGGAAAAGCAATAGGGGGTTGTGCACAGGTAGGATTTTCGAACAGCGAAGACTTGCAGGGGCTAAAGCCCGCGTATTTTTTGCGGCATTACCGGCACGACTGAATTCGTGCCCTGATACAGAGCTCGCTTGTGTGCGGTTCGCTTAAAGTTCGGCGGCCATCTGGGCCAGTTTGGCGATGGTGTTCATGTTGCGGGCGGTGCCGTGTTTCAGGGCGGGGATGATGAGGCGGGACTGGCCCTGGCCGTCGGGGTAGTGGACGTAGATTTCGCGGAGGCCGAGGCGGAGTTCCTCTTTGGTGTGGTTTTTCAGGGCGGTGAGACAGCCGACGGCGGGCGGGGTGTCGAGGAAGATGGCCATGACGTGGCTGTTGTGACTTGCGGGAAACGGATTGGCGGCGAGCACGGCGGCAATCTCAGGTGCGGTGCGGACGAGGACGCCGACGGGACGGCCCATGCGGCGGGAGAGAGCGGCTTCGAGGATGGACTTGACTGCGGATTCGGACTTGCGGGATTGGAGGACGACGTTGCCGCTGGCGATCCAGGTGCGGACGGATTTGAAGCCGAGGTCTTCACAGAGGGTCTTGAGGTCGGTCATGGGAAGGCCGCGGGTTCCCATGAGGTTGAGGGCGCGGAGAAGGGCGATGTAGGCGGGCATGGTTGGACAAGTCTCACAGAGGATTTGTAGTGTGCGTCGTGGAATCCCACCCTAGCGACAAATACAACGACGTCGCGAGGGTGGGGCACCCGGGCATGTGGCGGACGCTCAGAACTAAAATACAACCCGCAGGGGCTAAAGCCCACGTCGTTTTTTGGGTCTTTTCGGCACGACTAAAGTCGAGCCCTGATACAAAACCTGTCGTTGTTTGCCTAATCGGCACCCTTCGACTCCGCTCGGGCAGGCACTAAAGCCATGCTCTGATTCAAAGCCTTTCGGGGCGAAAGTCAGCGGGTAAGTTTGAGCGGACTCCGGGGACGCATTCGGGCTTACTTCGAGGGGAGCTTGCGTGCGGCTTCGGCCTGCGCACGGCGCTGGTCGATTTTCTTGAGGGTCTCGCGGAATCGTTTGGTTTTTGTGGGAGCGAGGGAGTCTTCGACGGCCTTGCGATAGCCGCCGAGGAAGATTGCGTAGAGAATGGCGAGCGAGCAGCCGATGCCCCACATGAAGCCGATGATGAGTCCGATGATGGCGGCGGGGCCGAAGTCGATCATAGTTTAGGGTCTGGGGTCTGGGGTGTGGGGTGTGAGTGTGAGTGTGGGGTGTGGGGTTTCGGGTGAACTAAATGCATTCGACGAGATCGGAGTAGACGCGCAGTTGGGGGTCGGCGGTGAGGAGGCGCATGTGTTCAGAAACTGCCTGCGCGATCAACATGCGGTCGAACGGATCGCGGTGGTGGAGGGGGAGAGAGGACACCGCCATCGCGTGCTGCCGTGAGATCTGCAGCTCGGAAATGCCCGCAAGGTCGAGTAAGCTAACGAGGCGCTCGATGTCCATTCGCAGCTTGCCAAGGCCTGTCTTGATGGAGAGCTCCCAGATGCTTGCCGTTGAAACAAATACCTGGGACTCAGCCGCGATTATCGATTTCGCTGGTGGGGTCAGGAGCGGGTTATCGTCCATAAGCCAGACAAGAATGTGCGAATCGAGCAGGATGCTCACGATCGGTCTTTCCTCGTTGCACTTTCGACGGGTTCAGCGACACTCTGGGTGGATTTTGCCGGCGGAAAGATTGGGCCGTCTTCGAAGCCGGCAAGAATGTCATCAGGAAGCGGGGCGTCAAAATCGTCGGCAATCCAGATCTGGCCCTTCATGAGTCCGAAACGGATGGGCTTTTTGTCGGGAACAAGCGGAGCGATGCGGGCGACGGGCTTGCCATTGCGGGCGAGGATGGTCTCGTGGCCCTGCTCGGCGAGGGCGACGAGCTTGGAGAGGTTGGTTTTGGCTTCGAAGATGTTGACGGTTGTGGCCATTGCTGGCCTCCTTGGCCTGTGGCCATTGCTGGCCAACTTAGCTAAGTCTAGCTTAGCAGGTCGTGGGGTCGGACCGCAACAATGAATGGGTCAAGGGGCCCCGCAGGGGCTAAAGCCCACGTGGATTTTGCTCCATATTCGGCGCGACTAAAGTCGTGCCCTGATACAAGGCCCTTTGCGGCGAAGCTCTGCGAAGTTATACAGCCACGGTGAAGGTGTCTTCGGTGCGAGTGACGGCGTGGTAGAGGGTGTCGCGCTCGACGGGGACACGGCCGGCCTCGGTAATGAGGCGGCAGAGATCTTTGCGGGTCATGCCCTGGGGGGTGGTTGCGCCGGCGTCGTGGTAGATCTTTTCCTCAATGACGGTGCCGTCGAGATCGTCCGCGCCAAAGCGCAACGCAATCTGCGCGATCTTGGGCGTGAGCATCTGCCAGTAGGCCTTGATGTGGGCGAAGTTGTCGAGGAGCAGGCGGCTGACGGCGATCTGGCGAATGTCAGTAAGGCCGGTGGTGACGGGAAGATGGTCGAGCGGGGTGTTTTCAGGGTGGAAGGCCAGGGGGATGAAGGTTTGGAAGCCGCCGGTCTCGTCCTGGAGGTTGCGGAGCTTGAGGAGATGGTCGACGCGGTCTTCGTCGTTTTCGATGTGGCCGTAGAGCATCGTCGCATTGGATCGGAAGCCGAGCTTGTGGGCGAGGCGGGCAGTTTCGAGCCACTCTGACCCATCAATCTTATGGTCGCAGATGATGGAGCGGACGCGGGGCGCGAATATCTCAGCTCCGCCGCCGGGCATGGAGTCGACACCGGCATCGCGCAGCTTGATGAGGGTCTGCTCGATGGTGAGCTTGGCGCGGCGGGCGAGGAATGCGACCTCGACCATGGTGAAGGCCTTGATGTGGACCTTGGGGAAACGTTTCTTTAACCCTTGGACAAGATCCAAGAAGTATTCCAACGGTAGGTCGGGATGGAGGCCGCCGACGATGTGAAATTCGGTGACGGCTTCAGAGTAGCCGGAGGCCGCGGTTTCGTATGCCTCTTCGAGGGCCATGGTGTAGCCGAGGGGGTCGCCCTTTTTGCGGCCAAAGGCGCAAAGCTTGCAGGCGGCAACGCAGACGTTGGTTGGATTGATGTGGCGGTTCACATTGAAATAAGTGATGTCGCCGTGCATGCGCTCGCGAACGTAGTTGGCGAGCCAGCCGACGGCCAGCACGTCTGAGGAGCCGTAGAGCGTGAGGCCGTCAGCGAAGTTGAGGCGCTGGCCGGCAAGGACTTTGGCGGCGATGGGTTCGAGGCGCGGATCGTGCGTCCTGAAGGCTGCGGCTGGACGGGTGTCGGCGGTGGCGGCGTGCATACACTGATGATACCGAAAAGGCAGGGTGGCCATCACTTTTGAGCGAGACGAGCGGGTGAAGAGTTGGGTTCGACGAGGACGCCGTCATAAGGAGAGGCCACGACCATTCGATCGCCGATGGCGCGGACCCGGCTGATGCGGTAGCCGGTTTGCCACCACTTCCAGGTCATGGTTTTGGGGTCGATTGAGTAAATCTGATCGCTGGACCGGGAGCTGGCGAGAATGCGGCCGGAAGCGGCGTCGTAGCTGAGATCGCCGGCGTCGCGAAAGGGGATGCGCTCAATCCAGAGCCAGGTTTTGCCCAGGTCGTGGGTGAAGTAGACGCCCTCGCGCGCGCCGAGCCAGAGCGTTCCGTCGGGAGCGAAGAGCAGGCAGTGAATGCCGGTGAGCTTGGTGGGGATGGACATCAGCTTCCAGGTTTGCCCGGCATCGAGCGTAAGAACGACGATATCGGAGCGGGCGGCGGCCATCTGGCGCCCAAGAACCGCGACGGAAACGTAGTCGCCTGCGCCCAGGACCGGGCCCCCCTGCCAGGTGGCGCCCTGGTCGCGGCTGGTGAGCAAGCCGTAGGCTGTGGCAGCGAGCCAGACGTCTGTGGATACATCGAGGGCGGTAACGCGGCTCTCAAGTTGAATGACCGGGGCCTGCACCTGCTTCTCAACGTGGATGCGCTTGCCGGCGTGGGTCACGATGGAGGTTTTGGTCAGTGTGTTGGCGATGACGTTGCGTGGCTGCCAGGCGGCAGGATTGTCGGCCGTGGCTGGCTCGAGGGCAAAGATGCCGTGGCTTGTCCCGGCGAAGATGGTGGGGTCTGGGGTCTGGGGTGTCGGGTCTGGGGTCTGGGGTGTCGGGTCAGGGGTGTCGAGTGTCGGAGATTGGACCTGGGACGGGGCGGTCTGGGTTGGCGCAGTCTGGGAGAGGGCAAAGACGTCGCGCCCATCGAGGCCGGACTCGATCTGATCCCACGAAGCGCCGCCGTTGGTGGAGGTGAAGACGCCGCCGAAGCCTTTGTCGTTGACGATGCCTGCATAGAGACGATCAGGGTTGGTGCGATCGACAAGCAGGGCTTCGACCTTGCGGCCCGAGAAGCCTGCGTTGGAGGGCGCGAAGGTTTGGCCCGCGTCGTCGCTGGCCTGAACGCCGCCGCGGTCCGTGGCCAGCAGGACGCGATTTGGATCGGTGGGATCGACAAAGACGTCATTGACGATTACGTCGGCAGCGGTCATGGCCCTGAAGTGGCGGCCGCCGTCTTCGGTCTTGTAGAGACCTTCAGTGGTTCCGGCGTAGACAACGTCGCGATTGACGGGATCCTGCCTGAGGACGCGGGTGCGGCGCGCCGAGGAGGGGATGCCCTCGATTTTGTGGAAGAGCGCGCCGGCATTTTCGCTCTTGTAGATGCCGCTGCAGGCGCTGAGGAAGACGGTGTGCGGACGGTCGGGGTCAATGATGATGGAGAAGACGTCGGAGTCTTCGATCACGCCCTCTTTGATGTTCTTCCAGTTCTTTCCGCCGTCCTCGGTCTTCCAGGGCAGGTGCCAGGTTCCGGCGTAGACGCTGTCCGGGTCGGCAGGGTCGACGGCGAGCGATTCAACCTCGTGGATCTCCTTGCTCCCGGGCGGGCTGATGAGCTCCCAATCGGCGCCGGCGTTCGAGGAGCGATAGACGCCGAGGAAGGTTCCGGCAAAGAGGATCTGCGGGTTCGAAGGCGCCTGCGCGAAAGACAAGACAGGCTGGCCTTTGAGGGCCGCGATCTGCTGCCACTGCACGCCGCCATCGAGACTCACCCAAACGCCGCCGTCGGGCTTGTCCGGTTTCCAGCCGGACGCCCAGATGCGCTCGGGATTGGCTGCGTCAACGACGATGTTTTCGACGACGAGGTCTTCTGTGGGGTCGAGCAGGGCAAGGCGATGCCAGGTTGCGCCCTTGTCGAGGGACTCGTAAATCCATCCGTGGGTGATGCCCAGGTAGAGATGGCTTGGCTGGCCGGGAACCGCGGCAATGGAACGCGCGTCGCCACCGTCAGGACCGACGGCGCTCCACTTGGCTTGCGCGAACGAATGGGAGGCGAATAGCGCGGCGGCAAGAAGAAAAACTACGGGCAAAAGGGGGGAAGGCCGGCGCAGAAGGGTGAGAGTGGTCCGCAAGCGGATCATTCGAACTGAGAGCTCCCGAAGAAGAAAGAAGACAGCAAAAAGAGTGCTGAAAGCGAAAGAGGCTGACCGGTTAAGAGCGGCCAGCCTCAAACGAAAAAGTTGAAATCTTTCTGTCTTTGGATCGTCAAGCCTTCCTTAATGGAAAGCTTGACGATCCGATTGATTACCGCGAGGCCGCGCTCCTATTTCGGGGGCGGGGGCGGCGGGTTTGTGTTTGGGCCGCCGGGCGCGGGCGGCTTGACCGATTTCACAGGATGGGGTTTATGGTGAACGCGCATCGGAAGCGGCTTGCGAACCACCGGCTTCACCATGGTTTCGTCCACAGGAGTGGTGCCGTGAACGTCGTTGGTGAAGGTTGCGCCGGAGGGCACGAGGTAGGTCTCAACCGTTTGCGCGTCGGTCGAGCCGGTAGCGACGCTGATGCGGGTAGCATCAATGCCCTTATCGGTGACCAGATACTCCTTGGTATTGACGGCGCGCAGCGCGGCGGAGTCTTCAACCGTCGCCTTCTTGTGCTTCTCGGCGTACTTCTGCTCTTTGGCGGTTGCAGCCTTCTCCTTGTCGTTCGACTCGCCTACAACCACAGCCGTTGCGTTGGCCTGGTTCTGGAGGTCGAGAGCCAACCGGTCAAGGCATTCCTTGGCCTGGTTGTCGACGCGGGTCGGGCGCTTCTTGTCGTTGTCGAAGCCGATGTTGCAGACCGGCTCGGTCGGCGGCGGCAGCGGCTTGGGTGGCTCAAGGATGGTGACGCTGGTCTGGGCGTTCACCGTGTGTCCCTTGTCGTCACTCACGCTGCAATTGATTTGCACCGCGCCAGTGGGCGCGCCGGTGGAGCTATAGGTAGCGGTGGAACCATTGCCCGAGATCGACCCGGCAGCCGCGGAGAACGAATAGGTCAGCGGACGATTCTGCGGGCTGATACCGATTGCCGTAACGATGCTGGTATCACCCGGCTTGAGAGTGGTCGGGTTGGGCGAGCAGGTCAAAGTCGGCGGCTCGAATTCTTTGACCGTGAAGGTGGCCGAGCAGGTAGCAACATCGCCGGGGCCGATACCGCCGCCGCCGCAATGGTCGCAGATGGCAGCCAGCCCATGCCTGGGCGGATGGTTCTCGACGATGGTGGCCTTGACGGTGTAAGTGCCCGGAGCGAGCGATGCGGTTGCCACCGTTGCGTTGCTGCCGGTGCCTGTGACGCCGGTACCGGACCACGTGTACATGGGAGTCAGCTTGGAATCGAGGCTGCCGGCCGTGGCCGTAAAGCCCATCGGGTCCCCTGGGAAGATGGGGGTGGTGGGGCTGGCGGCGCAGGCGAGGGTCACTGGCGGAGGCGGCTCTACCTGGCCGAAGTGGAAGACCAGGCCGTCGCTCAAGCGAATCTCGTTGAAGTTGCCGCGTCCGTCGACGCCGAAGTTCACATGGCTGTACTGGTAGTCGCCCTGGACCAGGCGCCAGGAGATATTGTTGTTGATGCGGACATCGAAACCGCCGCCGATGGCGAAATCGGCGCCGATGTTGCCCTGCTGATAGGGACCCCCGACGTGCTGGAACCCGACCAGGCCGTGGGCGAAGGGGGTAAAGTTCCCCATGGGAGCGCGATAGATGATGCCGGTCTCGCCGCCGAACATACCGTCATTGTGGTCCTGGACGCGGGGGTGGGTATCGAAATTCCACTCCAGGCCGAGGTTCCGATTGAAGTAGCGCGTAACACTCCCGATCAGGCCAAAGTCGTTGGACTGGTATGGGTGCCCGTTTACCTGGGTCGCTGGCGGCAGGTAAAGATAGCTGTACCCACCGAAAATGTCCCATCTCGAGTCGTACTGCGCCGGCCCCTTGGCGGCGGGAGCAACTTGAGCGACCAGGACCGCAGGCATAGTAACCACCAAAGCCAGAATCAAAACCCGGAACGGAGCTTTGAGAAGACGAGAGTGCATGCGTTTTTCCTCCACAATGAAAGCTGAGCCACCAGATGATCTGGATCCCTTTAGAAGTCAATCCCAAGCCGCGGCAGCGCCCCAGTTGCTGCGAAACACGAAGCCTGGTTTGAACTTACAGCACTATTAAAAATACCATAGGCGGTTTCGCGCAGAAGACATTTTTTCAATAAGTTGCATTCTGGCGGCAGAACCGGAGTTTCCCTGCGGGTAAGATTACCTCCGTAATTCCACCTTGGAATCACGGCCGGATTTGGAATGACGGCCGGACCGGCCCGGTTCAGCCGAGGTTGAGCGTCTTGAGAAGGCTGCGCGGTTCACGCTGGATTTTCTCTTGCAAAAGGGTGATGGCGTAGATGAGCTGCTCAGGCCGCGGCGGGCACCCGGGCACGTAAACATCGACGGGAATGACCTGATTGACGCCCTGGAGCAAGGCGTAGTTGTTGAAAACGCCCCCCGAGGTGGCGCAAGCCCCCATGGAGATAACCCATTTAGGCTCGGGCATTTGGTCGTAGAGGCGGCGAATGACGGGAGCCATCTTGTTGGAGACGCGACCGGCCACCACCATGAGATCGGACTGGCGGGGCGAGGGGCGAAAGACCTCGGCGCCGAAGCGGGCGATGTCGAACCGGGAGGCGCCCATCGACATCATCTCAATGGCGCAGCAGGCAAGGCCGAAGGTCATGGGCCAAACTGAACTTTTGCGAATCCAGTTGACCGCAAAATCCATCGAGGTAAGGAAGACCCCTTCCTGACCCTCGAAGCCGTAATTCACTTCCTGAAGCTTGACGCGGTTCTTCGCGCTCGAATCCAGCGCGCCGAATAGATACCGGTCCCGCTCTGCCGTGGCCGCCATGTTTTTACTATACCTCTCCTCGGCTTCGACCGCGAATCGGCCACGCAGAAGGGTAGTGTCCTAATTTGCTTAGTATGCGTGGTCGCCGTTCTCCTCTCTTATCAGTCGAAGATGCTCAGAATTGGTGTCTACCCCTATGGGTATGGAAATCTGGTTGTCTTCGTAAAGCCCGAACCACGCTTGAGTTTGATAGGACGCATCACCAAGGCCCTTGTAATTTACACAAAAAAGAACTGCCGCCGAAATGTTTCGTGTTCCATTGTCCACAGTGATGTCGGAGTCTTTGATTACTCCGCTCAATCCCATATTGTCTTCGAGAGGGTCAGAAGGAAAGCTAATCCTTGCTCCACCGCTAGGGGGCTGTTTGGCCACGGACTTGCAAAATCTGTTCTCTTCACTTACGACCTCATCATGCCATTTTCCCGTCGAGAATTTGTGAAAAAAGAATTCCGGCACAACCTCGACATCCGTAGCTGGCGAGTGCCCTATGTTGAGCATGGAAACCTTGAGTTGGAGCATAGGGGGCAGCTCTTTCCCCGCGAGTTGGGGGAAATGCTTGATTCCGCTTGGGGGCCAATGGAACATGAGGGTTTTCATATCTTCAATACCGGGTCGCAAATCAACCCCAGTGATTTTGATCCACGGGCGAAGACCCGCAGAAGCGGTCACAGCAGCACTCTTGGCGGCATCAGCGGCGACGGTAGCCTGATCGGTCAATTCCTTCATCCTGTCCGCCTGTTTCCCGGCAGCAATAGCGAGATTGCGAGTATCAACTCCGCCCTCGTGCATTTCCCACCATTGACCACAAACGATAAAAGCCGCAACTCCGGACATGATAACGGCGGTCTTAGCCCATCTCAGGGTCGATTTTTCAAAGCCTGTCATCTGTTCTTCGACTTCTGTGAGTTGCTCTGCGGTGGCTGGTGTTGCTGCCGGGGTGTTGACCGCTTCGGTTACCTCCACTGGCGACAAACACTTATCGGTTTTTTCGCTATTTTGTCCGGCTGGTGCTTGATCATCCATAGCGGGTTTTCCTTAATGCTGATTTTTATAAATTGTACCCCAAAAAACACTTGACACGCTACACTTATTGGGGTACAGTAAATACATCAGGAGAGAACATGGCAAACGTCCTCAATACCGATAAGCAAATTGCAATCGTTTCAGCACTTTCCGAAGGCTCTAGCATTCGTTCAATCGAACGCATGACTGGCGTTCACCGCGATACGATCATGCGTTTGGGCGTGAAGGTCGGGCAGGGATGCACGGCCCTGATGGATGCAAAGATGCGCGATCTCTCCTGCAATCGTTTGGAGATGGATGAGATTTGGGGCTTTGTCGGCAAGAAAGAGCGCAATGTACGCGAGGGCGATTCCAGCGTCGGTAGTGTGTGGACATTTTGCGCGATTGATGCTGAGACGAAACTTGTTCCGGCATTCAAGGTTGGGGACCGTGATCTAAAGACAGCCAAGGCGTTCGTGAGCGATGTCGCCTCTCGCATGAAGACGCGGGTCCAAATCTCAACAGACGGCCTCCGCGCCTATGTTGAAGCGATTGAGGGAGCATTTGGTGGGGACGTTGATTACGCGCAGGTCATCAAAACTTACGGCCATGAGGAAACGACAAACAATCGCCGGTATAGTGCCCCTGAGTTCGTTTCCTCTGAGAAGATCATCGTTCAGGGCAGCCCCAATCCCGACCTGATCTCGACTAGCTATGTAGAGCGTCTGAACGCCACAACCCGTCTTCACATGCGTCGGTTGACCCGTCTTACGCTGGCCTTCAGCAAGAAGCGCGAGAATTTTGAGGCAGCGGTCGGCCTTCACTTCGCCTATTACAACTTTGTGAAACGTCACAATACTCTCCGCTGCACCCCGGCAATGGCCGCTGGCGTCACGGGGTCATTCTGGAGTGTAGGTGATTTGGTGGAGGCGGTTGCATGAACGATATAGCTGAATTGCGAGACATAATCCATCGGCTGCACGGTGCGGAGGCTACGCACCGTGAGAGCGTGTCTGTAAAAGAGAAATTCAACGGAGAGACGGTCTGGGAGGGCATTGTAGAAGTCTTCGACCTCATAGGCCACCCGAAAGCATCGACCGTCTACGCATGGAAGAATGACGCCTCCCATCAGGTCACAGTACTGCACCTGGGGCCAATCAAATCAGCAGCGGACGCCGTGAGAGCCGCAATCGCACAGGAGTTTAGAAGCCTTGAAACAGCAGACGAAGCCTAAGAAACTCGGACGGCCAAAGCTCCCCAAAGGGAACGCCAAGGCTGGATTCCTGCGCGTCCGTATGACGGCGGATGAGTTGAGGATTATTGAACTGACTGCGAAAGCCAACCAACAGACGATCTCTGAGTTCGTTCGCGGCAAGTTGATTGCCATAGAGGGAGCCTGACTCCGTGGATTTCAAATTAGGACACTACCCGCAGAAGCGCTTGTGATGGGGATTTGACTCCCCTTGAAATGCTGATGGAAGTCTCAGGTTTGCTTTACAGATTTCGTCCTGCGTTGGCACCCGGCAAGTCCGGTAGCTCATGTGGAATTGGGCTCTCGGAAAAGGAGTCGATCAGGATGAAGCGCATGAAAGTTGCATTGGGCATCGCGGCGTTGGCCGCCACCTGCATCATCCCGGCAAATGGGGCTGAGTCGAAGCAGCCAACTCCCCGACTGCAGGATAAGACCGCGCTCCGCCAGGAGGCCGTTCAGCAACTGCTGCCTCTTGTCGCGAACATCGAGGACAGAACCATCTCCAAGCAGGACTGGCTGAAGCAGATGGAAGCGGAGTTTGACCGGCTGGATCGTGAAAAGAGCGGCGTGTTGAATGTGAAGCAGATTTCGCAAGGATCGCCACGCCGCCCGTACGATTTGGGGAAGTAACCCGGTCGAGACAGGCTTACCGGCCACTCGAGGCTCGAAAGAGCGCCGGCTCAAACCAAGTCGGCGCTCTTTATTTGGAGCCTGCACCGCCGGATCAAGGGACGGCGGACCTGGATGAGCCGGCTTAAGAAGCCCCTGCGCTCAAAGGCCGTATTGAAATCGTGCCACGGCCTGTTAGCGTGAGCCGGGAATTGCTTTTACCCGCGCAATATCCTCACCCACTCTCTTTGCGGGTCCAAGCCAGGCCTTTCTGCAGCGGGCCGCCTTCACGCCAGCTTCGCTCAGCGAGTGTCAGTGGAAGAATGTCTTGTCCCCGTTCCAGTGTCCTGCAATTAGTAGTGAAGCGTGAGCTTGAACACGACTCCGCAGCCGTAACCTGCGCAAGCGGAAGCGGGGCTGGCCAGGTCGCCGCCGTACTGGGCGGTGCCATACAAGTTGGCCTTCCCGTCCGAGACCAGACCCTGGCTCGGATCGTCCCCGTCCGCATACCCTGTAAAGGTGTACAGCACGGTCTCATTGCCATTCGCGTCCAGCCTGTAGACCACTCCGCATCCATATGAGGTACATATGGCCGAGGTCTCGTTGCCGCCCCCATATGCGGTGCCGTAGAGATCGTTTCCGATTTTCAACGGAGTTCCGAAAGGAACTGCTCCATCCGCTCCGCCTGTGAAGGTGTAGAGCACCGAGAACTTCCCTTTCGGATCCACCTTGAAGACCACCCCGTTACCGCCAGCTCCGCCGGGGGTGCCAGCTCCGAAAGACCCTCCCTCACTGGCAACGCCATACAGAGTTCCGTCGGAGTCCTGAAACAAGCCAAAGGGCCCGGCCCCGTCCGCGCCCCCGGTGAAGCTATGGAGGACAGTTTCCTTGCCGGTCCGATCCAGTTTGAATACGACTCCACAGCCAACACCATCGATGGTGCAGGGGTATCCTGGAGCGCCGCCTGCGCCGCCAGTTACGGTGGTGCCGTACAGATTGCCCTCGCCGTCGCGGATGAGGCTGGCCCATGGCCCTCCCCCGTCCGCACCTCCGGTAAAGTTATAGAGGACAGTCTCCTTGCCGGCCGGGCCCAGCTTGAAGACAGTTCCCCACTCCAACGGGGCGTCGCCGCCACCCCATGTGGTCCCATAGAGGTTGCCCTCGCTGTCGCGGATGACGCCCCCCGCTGGGCCTTCGCCGTCTGGCGTGTTCGCGAAATTGTGGAGCACGGTCTCATCCCCTGCCCGATCCAGCTTGAAGACAGTTCCCACATCCTGTGCGGCGTCGCCGCCACCGAACGTAGTGCCGTAAAGGTTGCCCTCCTGGTCCCGGATCACGCTGTCAAATGGTTCGTATCCATCCGGCGGCCCGGCGAAAGCATGGAGAACGGACTCGTTGCCGCTCCGATCAACCTTAAAGACTACGCCGCAGTTGAGATTTGCCGAGCACCAGGCACTGCTCACATTGCCTTCGTATCCGGCGGTGCCATACAGATTGCCCTCGGGATCCAATACCAGAGGGGCCGACGCTTCGCCAGCTCCTGGGATTGCCCCATCCGTCCCACCGGTAAATGTGTATAGGACGCTGAAAGTTGGCGGCTGCACACCCTGCGCCCTTGCGGCGGTAGCCACCGAGAGAAGCAGAGTTCCTGTCAGCACCGCCGTTGCCGCCGGCGCGATAAGTCGCGAAAACGAAGTTAGCAGGCTCCGATGGATCAATCCCATTTTCATGAAAGGACCTCCTTACCGTGAAGCTGATTTTTTAGGGTTCGCATATTATTAACGCGCTTGACGGCGAAATTCCTGATAGAAACTGCTCGCTCTTGCCGGAAATCGCATTCCGTTTGCACGTCGATGCGCCGGCGCTCCACGTCAAGGAATCTCCAATCGCTTCATACCGCTCATCTTATGTCGCACCTATTGCCGGACTGGCTGTTTCATTCTTCGAGTCAATCGCCCACTCCTAGGTCTGGCGCTTGTTGATCCCGGCCATTAGCAGGTCAAGACTCAAAAAACCATAAGGGAATCGGAGGAAACCTTGCGTTATCCAGCTGGCTTGACGAAAATCAAAAGAACGCACCTGGCAAATCCTCTTGACGGTTGAGCGGCCCATTGCGGCTGGCGACCAGGCATGAGGAATGCCGATTTCATCCATCGCAAAAACCGTTGGTTGGCCCTTGAGCCCTGTTCCTCGTCCGGAGTGCCTGGTTCATCGTTCCTGGTTCATAGCTCCGGGCTCGGACGCTTTTTTCGGAGCGGAAATATCATGCGCACTTTTGGTTGTAAGCTGTTTGTCCTGTCTGCCCTCTTTGCATTCCCGGCCCTCGCAGTAGCCCAACCCGCAGCAACCCCGGCCGCCTCGGCTCCGGCAACGCAAGCCCAGATTTCGGCACTGCAGCAGGCGGTTGCGCGGGCGCAGAGTGCCGGCGACAACGCGTGGATGCTGACGTCGGCGGCCCTGGTTCTGCTGATGACCGGGCCCGGGCTGGCGCTGTTCTATGGCGGCCTGGTTCGCAAGAAGAACATTCTCGGCACCATGATGCAGAGCTTCGCCATGATGTGCCTGGTGACGGTGATCTGGGCCGTCTGCGGCTACTCGCTGGCCTTCGGGCACGGGAACGCGTTTATCGGCGGGTTTGAGCACTTGTTTCTGAAGGGCGTGCCGAACGTAGTCGACCCGCAGAACTCTTACGTCCAGACCATCCCCGAGCAAACCTACATGATCTACCAACTCATGTTCGCCATCATTACCCCGGCGCTGATCTGCGGAGCATTCGCCGAGCGAATGAAGTTCAGCGCCATGGCGATCTTTCTGTCGCTGTGGTCGATCGTGGTTTATAGCCCCATGGCGCACATGGTATGGGGCGTGGGCGGGTTTCTGAACTCCAACGGCGGCCGCTTCCCTTCTCTCGATTTTGCGGGTGGAACGGTGGTCCACATCACCTCGGGTGTTTCGGCGCTGGTGACCGCGCTCTATATGGGCAAGCGGCTCGGCTACCCTGAGACCAAGATGTCTCCCCACTCGCTGGTGCTGAGCTTTATTGGCGCCTGCCTGCTGTGGGTGGGCTGGTTTGGATTTAACGCCGGCAGCGCGCTGGCCGCGAGCCCGCTGGCCACCAGCGCATTTATCAATACTCACTTTGCCACGGCTGCGGCAGCTATCGGCTGGACCATCTTCGAGTGGCTGCACAGCGGCAAGCCCACCGCGCTGGGCGCCATCTCCGGGGCGGTTGCGGGGCTGGTGGCCATCACTCCGGCCTCGGGCTTTGTTGAGCCCATGTCGGCGCTCCTGATCGGCCTCATCGCAGGCTTTGTCTGCTCGTTCATGGTGTTCAAGGTGAAAGCGATCTTCGGTTACGACGACTCGCTCGACGCCTTTGGCGTGCACGGCGCAGGTGGAACCGTGGGCGCGCTGCTGACCGGCCTGTTAGCCACGCGCCTGATCAACCCGGCTTTTGGCAAGGATGCGGCCACCGGAGCGATCGATGGGCACTGGGGCCAGTTGCTGAACCAGGCTACCGGCATAGGCCTTTCCTGGGGGATCTCCATTGTGGGAACGCTCGCACTGCTGTTCGTTGTCGACAAGACAGTTGGGCTGCGCGTCTCGGTCGAGGAGGAATCTGCCGGGCTTGACCTCACGCAGCACGGAGAAGAAGGATACGACCTGAATTCATGACCCGGTTGGGGGATAAACGGATGGTCATAATGAGGCAGTCGCGGGAACCGATCGCGCCGTAGGATCGAACGCAGGATTTTGATGAGAAAACTTTCGGCGGGAAAGAACCAACAACCCGCCCAGCCTGTTAGGCTGTCAAACGAGGCAATCGCTTTATGCTCAAG
The DNA here is from genome assembly GCA_963783065.1 of uncultured Acidobacteriaceae bacterium. Classification (GTDB taxonomy): domain Bacteria; phylum Acidobacteriota; class Terriglobia; order Terriglobales; family Acidobacteriaceae; genus Telmatobacter. The sequence goes on from CAWAMG010000004.1 coordinate 768,746, forward strand.
ATTGAAGCTGTGCTCCAGCCCTCGAAGCTGGATGCTGTGAAGGATGCGCTGCTGGAAGCAGGCATTGAAGGAATGACGATTCTGGAGGCCCGGGGGCACGGCCGCCAGAAGGGCCATACAGAGTTTTACAGAGGCCGCGAATACACGGTCGATCTTCTGCCCAAGGTGAAGATCGAGCTGGTGATTCCGGACGAGCTGCGCGAGAAGGCGATCCAGGCGATCATCGGGGCGGCGCGCACCGGCCGGATTGGCGACGGGAAGATCTTCGTCAGCAGGCTGGAAGACGCGATCCGCATCAGGAATGATGAGCGGGGCGAGAGCGCGCTGTAGGACAGTGTTTCGGCTTACGAGCGGAGACAACCGATGGTAATCTCGCGGTCAAGGTCATACGTTGCGAAGAACCCGCGTTTCGTCCTGACGAATCCAGGTTCTCGTCCAAAACTTCAGTCGGGAGAGATGACGGTCGTCTACGAATGCCTTGAGCAGTATGGACCTCTCTCGCTTAGCGAGTTAGTCAAACGCTGCTTAGCAAAAGGCTACTCAAGTCTGTTCACCAACCCTCAGACAGACCCGACGGCCTCAGTTCTCTATCATCTGAAGCTGCTTGAGGAGGGGACCTTAAATCGGCGAAAGCACGCTCAGCGCCAAGTTGTTCGAGAAATTTCGTGAGCCTCCGAAACGCATGTGCCCCCTTCTACGCCAGGACCTTCAGGCCGTGTTTTTCGACGATGTTGAGGAGCTTGAGGGCCATGCCGCTGGGCCTTGTTGCGTGCACACCCGGTTTAGCCGGCAATGGGCATAACGTCACCATCGTTGACATGGCAACCGGTGAAGCACTCCATGCAACTTAAGCTCCCGATCGCAAGAGGCTTGCCTTGTCGATTGCGGGAGCCGTGCTGATCTCGTCGGCAGGCTTTGCGCTGATGCTGGTTCTTATTGCCGATCTGCCGCGACTTATCGTTGCCCCGAACGGATGTCTAACTCCGATGTTTGCGGCGTTGCTTCATAAGTTCAATCCGACCATCATGCAGGTAATTATCCCGATGATGCCATTGTTGATGGTGATCCCCATCACCCTGGCGGCACGGAGAAGGCGTGCCCCTTCCGCCAGGGTCTTAAGCAACAATTAAGCCTTCTGCATTGGCGAGTCTCCGTGTTAGTCCCTGCTTGCAGCGCAACAGTTACCTTATCTTCTCTAAATAAGTGAGAGCAGGACAACCTTCTCTTTGAATTCGGGTTCGAAATCGTGAGAGTAATCGCTCCGAATGATTCTGGGGATTGGCTCGATCGAAGCGGGATTGGCTTGCACACGCAGGCGCGGCAATTCCGCTGAGACGACCACAACAACGGAGCGGAGACACACAATGACATTGCGCTGGGGATCATGCTCACTTATCGGAATCGTGATGCTTGCCGGCTTGACCGGTTGCGGCATGCAAGGCTTGCCCACCCTTACACAGCCAACAAAGCCGATTTCGATCCTGTTCCTTCAGGCGCCCCCATCGTCGCTGGCTGTCAACGCCACGGCCAACGTCTACGCCGTGGTTGAGAACAGCCCCTCGAACGGCGTGGCCGACTATACGGTCACCTGTGGAAGCACCGCAGCCGGCGCCTGCGGTTTCTTTGCCGCCAGCGATGAGGTCGGCGCGGTTGTCTACACGGCGCCATCCGCAATACCTTCCGGCGGAACGGTTACTGTGACGGCTACCGCCGCGGCCGACACCACAAAATCAATCTCTGCCATCATCACCATTACGCCACCCATTCCGATTACCGTTACGTTCCCAGCGGGGATTACTGCTTCGTTGCAAGTGAATGCGACTGTGAATTTTGCTGCGATTGCCAATAACGACACTTCGGCCAATCCACAATTGAAGTGGACAGTGAGCTGTGGCAGCTCGGAGTGCGGCTCGTTCAACCCCACAACAACGACCAGCGATTACGAGACCGCGTACACCGCGCCGGCCGCGGTTCCACCCGGCAACATTGTCACCGTGACCGCGACCTCGGTGGCCGACAAGACCAAGTCGGCCTCGGCTAATATCACCATCATCCCGCTGGCTCTAACGCTGGCCAACGGAACCTACGTCTACCAGCTTTCAGCGTCTTCTGGGCAGAATTCCAACTTCACGACCGGCGTCCTCGTTGCACTGAATGGTGCCATTACCGGGGGCGAGCAGGACACAATCGGCTACACCAGCGACGACGACGGCGATCTCTATCCATATTCCTTTGCGACTGGACCGATCAGCGGAGGAAGCTACGGAACCACCCCTGACGGGAACATTCAAATCGCTCTTTTAAACGGGGAGACGCTGAACGGCGTGCCGGCCCCCGGCGGCGAGGGGTTTGTCGGGCAGCTCTACGGATCACTGGGCAGCGGCACCCTCGAGTTGCAGACGAGTACGGCTGCGCCCGCGGGCGGGTATGCATTTTCAATGTATGGCGGGGATCAATACGGTGATCCGGCCGAGATTGGCGGCATACTCAACGTCGACAGTCCAGGCGGAATCTCAGGAACCGGCAGCGAGCTGGATTGCCTGACCAGCGGCCCCTACCCCAGCGGCTCATGCAGCACTTTGGCGGCAAGCACGGTGAGCGCGCCGGACAAGTTTGGCAGAGTCCAGATTGTGTTGAATCCCGGCGCGAATTCGGCACCGCCGGTTCAGAATTTGGCCGGGTATCTCGTCGACTCGACTCACATTCGACTCATCTCGATGGCTTCGAATAGTCTCGGGAACTACCAGGGAGTCATGGGAGGGCTCGCGCTTGGCCAGGGAACCAACACCGGCAAGTTCAGCAACAATTCGATTGCGGGTAACAGCTTCGTCTTCGGAGCTTCCACCCAGGATGAATACGCAGGCAACTATCAGATCGCTGGAGTCGTGACTCCGAATGCCGACGGCTCGCTCGGCGGTTCGCTCAATTTCAACATGCTCACAAACAGCGAAGGGCAAAGCCCGCTTCCCGTGAACGGCTCCTGGACAATCGATCCAACCGGACGAGCAACGCTCTCGAACCTGACGGACAGCTCGGTCACTCCCGGATCCGCCACAAACAGCATGTATATGTATCTGACGGGAAACGGCAACGCACTCCTGATGTCGAGCGTGACTGCCACTTCCGGCGCAGGTCAGGCCTTTCAGCAACAGTCTGGGGCATTTACCGCAGCTTCCTTCAGCGGGACCTACGGTTTGAACGCCAGTTCGGCCAACTCCCCAGTGGTTGGCTCGGTGACCTCGGTTGCGGATAGCGAAATGGACACCCTGACAGGATTTGCCAGTACAGGCATCGGACCTGCGGACGTTGCAATCACGGGCAGCCTGACGCCCGAGGCGAACGGGTTCTTCACCGGAACACTCACCGGCCTCGATCTGGCCTCACCCACCAGGACAGGCAGTTTCACCTTTTATCTGGTGGACAACACGCGAGCCGTGGCGATCGAGACGGATAGCAGCCAGTTGAGCCTGGGGTATTTCGAGCTTCAACAGTAGGCGGGACTCGCAAACTGACCATTCGCTCGCTGGACGCCGGGCGTCCCATCGCTGCCTGTCGGAGCTCGCGCCGCCCCCCCGGGGCTCCTGAATCTCTTTTTGGCCGGCTCCCCAGGACTTCGTCCTGGGCTATTATCCTTCGCTCCCTTCGGGAGGAACCCCGCCGAGCTTTGGCGATTCTCGATGACAGCTTTAGTTATGGTGCGAACTTTAGGTGCGAGAAGTACAACTTACGCGAGCACCTTCAGGCCGTGCTTTTCGACGATATCGAGCAGCTTGAGGGCCATGCCGCTGGGCTTTTTCGCGCCTGACTCCCACTTTTCGATGGTCGACGAGCTGGTGTTGAGGTAGCGCGCAAAGACCGGTTGGCTGACTTTCTGGCTCTCGCGGATGCGTTTGATGCGCTTCGGCTCCTTGGGCGAAGGAACCGCGAGGCAGGACTCGTCGAACTCGCGCATGGTGGCCATGTCGATGGTTCCGGCCCGATACATGCCTGCGACGGAGCTGTGGACCGCTTCAGCTATTTCACTCTTGTATTCAAGTTTCCTGGCCATTGCAGATCTCCGCTAACTCTTCCAGCTCCAAATCCCTCGCAATATCTGCGTCTGTCTTACGAGCAAAGAGAGAGGCATATCCACGAAGACGTGCCAGATCATCATGCTCGATATTCGCCCGATCCTTCTTCGCGAACAGATAGGCGTAGACCCAAAACCGCCCGCCTTTGGCAACAATAATCGAGCGGTACAGGTTTTTGCCAAGCCGTTTCTTGAAGACTCCGCCGCCCAGGTCGTCGGCCTGGCCCAGCATCACTTGCAGAATAGCCTTGCATAGCTCTTCGTCTTCGATCCGGGCCTTGTGGGCCGCCTTGGTAAACCAGGCTGTTTTGAAAACCCGCGCTGAATCGCCGGCCCGATCTGAATCTTTCTTAGTGTAGCACCTGGTGCTATCGATATCCATTTTGCAATTCTTCCACTTGAATCCCTGCCCGCGCTCTGCCCCTGAGAGGAACACAGCCTGCGGCGGCTCCCTTGTGCGTGGCGTCACGCGCTTTTCCCACTCCGCGCGAGCAAAACTACCCCATCCGCGCGGACATCGCTTATTCTGTTAACAAATCCTTACTGCTACGGCAGGGCCACACACAAAAACCCCCAAACTGCTACGGCAGGGCCACACACAAACCCTCATGAATCCAGTCGCTTTGGCGGTTGACGATCTTCGGGAGCAGTATATGCGGGAGATGGCGCTCGTCCGCCAGACCTGCGAACGCACCGGAGACGGCACCGCCGCGATCCGCCGACGGTCCGCTGTGGTGGACCGCATCCTGATTGAAATGTGGCGCAGAGCGTTTGCGGGGCAGCCCACCCAGAACATTGCTCTGGTTGCTCTGGGCGGCTACGGACGCAAGGATTTGTTCCCCTACTCCGACATCGATGTGTTGTTTGCTTTTGCGGACGAACGTACTGAGGAGCAGGCGAAGGAGGCGGTCCGCGCGATCATCCAGGGGATGTGGGACATCGGCCTCAGGGCAAGCCCCAGTTCGCGGACCGTGAAGGAGGCCGGGCGGTTCGATCCGGACAACCTGGAGTTCACGCTGGCGACGCTGGACAGACGGTTTCTGGCCGGGCAGTTTCCGCTCTACCAGCAACTACATCAGACGGTTCTGCCCGGGCTGGTGCTGAGCGAGTGGAACACGATTACGCAGAAGCTGGGCGAGATTGCGCGCAATCGGCACTCGAAGTACGGCAACACGATCTTTCATCTGGAGCCGAACCTGAAGGATTGTCCCGGAGGGCTGAGAGATTATCACCTGGCAGTCTGGTTTGCGCTGTTGTTCCATTTGAAAGAGACCAAGGAGTGGCCGCGCCAGCGGGGCGGAGTCTTCCAGAGCGCGCGCGGGGACGCGGAAGCGGCGTTTGATTTTCTGGCGGCGGCGCGATGTTTTCTGCACTTCCGCCATGGGCGCGACGACAACACGCTCGACTGGCAATCGCAGGACGAAGCGGCGGCGAATTCGATTGGCCTGGAGACGCGCGGCACGGCGGACCCCAGCTACTGGATGCGCACCTACTACCGCCATGCGCGCGTCATCTACCGTCGTGCGGCGCTGCTGATGGAACATCTGCCTGCGCCGGTGAGCTTCTACAAGCAGTTTCGCAAGCGGCGCACTCCGATTGCCGGGACCGACTTTCTGTTGGATCAGGGGCGCATCGACATCGCACCTGGAGCGCAGTTCAACGACACGGCGGCGATTCTGCGCATCTTCACGCTGATGGCGACGCATGGATATTCTCTTTCGCAGGCCGCGGAAGACCGGATTACGGATGCGCTGCCGGCGCTGGCGATTCACATCCCCGAGGGACCGTACCTGTGGAACGCGTTGCGCGAAGTGCTGCTGGGGCCGCATGCGGCGCACGCTCTGCGCACCATGCATGCGCTGGGCGTGCTGGAGATGCTGATTCCGGAGTTTCACGGGATCGATGCGCTGGTGATTCGCGACAGCTACCACCGTTACACGGTGGACGAGCACACCTTCCTCTGCATCGATAACGTGCACTCGCTGCGGCAGCCGACGCACGACTACGAACAGAGGCTGGCGCAGCTGTTGCCGGAGATCGACCGGCTTGATCTGTTTCTGCTGGCGCTGCTGCTGCACGACACGGGCAAGGCGCGACGGACGGGCGAGCACGCGACACAGAGCGTTGAGCTTGCCGACGCATTTCTGGCCCGGCTCGATTTTGACGCGGAAGAGCGCGAGTCGGTTCTCAAGCTCATCCGCCTGCATCTGGACATGTCGATGGCGCTCAGGCGCGACATCTTCGACATTGAAAATGTGCGCGGATTCGCGGAGAAGATCGGCAGCCCGCAACTGCTGAAGATGCTCACGATCATGACATTCGCCGACATCAAGGCTGTGAATCCGGATGCTCTGACGCCGTGGAAGGCCGAGAACCTTTGGCAGTTCTACATGTCGACGGCCAACTTCATGGACCGCTCGGTGGACGAGGTTCGATACCACGCGGCGATCGATCCGACGCTGCTGAATCGGATCCGGTCGATGGTGCAGCCGACGCAGTACGATGCGCTGAAGCACTTTCTTGAAGGGCTGCCGCAGCGCTATCTGCAGACTCGGCTGCCGGAGCAGATTCGCAATCACTTTCAGATGGCGCTGAATCTGGACAAGGACCCGGTGCAGCTGGATCTGCGGCCCAACCGCCAGCTCTTCGACCTGACCGTGATTACGCGGGATCGCACGCGGTTGTTTGCCGACGTGGCCGGGGCGCTGGCCGCGTGGGGCATGAATATTGTGAAGGCTGGCGCGTATTCAAACGACGCCGGGGTGATTGTGGATAGCTTTCACTTCACTGATATCTTCCACACGCTGGAGCTGAACCCGAGCGAGAAGGACCGGTTCCTGGCCAACATTCACGACGTGGTGGCGCAGAAGGCATCGGTGGAGCAACTGCTTGCGGCGCGCAGCCACATGAATCATCCGGGGAACCTGATGGTGGAGGTGCCGACGCGGCTGCAGTTTGACAACGAGTCGTCGACGCACTCGACCCTGTTGCAGGTGGTGGCGCAGGACGTGCCTGGATTGCTGCGGCAGATTGCGCTGACGTTGAGCTCTCACAAATGCAACATCAAGGTTGCGCTGATCGATACCGAGGGCCAGACCGCAATTGACGTTTTCTACCTGACAAGCATGGAGAAGAAGCTGCCGGATGAAACGCAGCAGGAACTGGCCACGGATTTGACGGCGAGGCTTGAGGCGATGCGTTAGGGGCGACAGAGTGATGTATTTGCACCCTGCAATGCCCGTGATTCGGGCGCTATCGCCACTCCAAATTTACTGTAATTGCGCTGCTGCGCTAGTCCGTTCGCTGTTCGTATGATTGAGACAGGACATTCCGCCGCAGCGTGTTTGCGGGTATCCTTAGAACAAGGAGGGCAATCATGGCAACCCTGGACTGGTCACAGTGCCCCGCCGTAGAGAGCATTCCCGGCAAGGTCAGCGGCGCCTGGGTGTTTAAGGACACCCGGATGCCGGTTTCCATTGTGTTCGAAAACCTAGAAGCAGGGGCGACTATCGAAGAGATCATGGAGTGGTTCGACGTGTCGCGGGAAGAGATTGTTGCCGTGATCGAATTTGCCGCGCGAAGCCTTGACGCGCCCCCACCCTTGCAGCAGTTCGCCCAAACCCTCGATGCGCGTTCTATTTGACCACGGCACTCCCGCTCCCCTTATCCCATTTCTTTCAGGCCACAGTGTCACGAAGGCCAAAGCCGCGGGATGGGACAGGCTTGCGAATGGCGCTCTGCTGGATGCAGCAGAGGCGGCAGGATTCCAGTTGCTTCTGACAGCCGACAAAAACATCCACTACCAGCAAAACCTGACAGGCAGGAAAATCTCAATCGTCGTTCTCGGCAACGCCCAATGGCCCGTCCTACGCGATTACGTTGAAAGAGTTGTCGCTGCCGTCGATGCGGCCACGCCGGGAAGTTATACGGAAGTAGAGATTCCGTTCAAGTAAGTGTCAATGAGCTATTCGAGCGGGGGACTGAGAACAACCCTGCCACCATCTTGGGTTGCTCGAATTAATATCGCTTTGGGATTCACTCGCTCAAGTCCGTCTCGGAGCGACGAAAGGTCCTCCGCACCTACTCTCCAGCCGCAAATTACGCCCGTCAAGTGGAGGGGGTCCACTCCACCCAGGTACAGCTTGCCATCCGAAGATACACCGCAGGCTGCCAACGCGGTCACAACTCGCCATTCGCGCTCTTAGGACCAATCTGACAATTTTGAGAAGAAGAGCCGATCTTGAGTGGACGGGTCGAATGTCATTCCAATGAAACGATTCGTGTAAACGACAGGCTTCGGGATATTTAACCTTCCAGTCTCGTCGCCTTTTAAGCTGCGTCCCAGGTTCTCGAAGATAACCACGAATCCTCTCGCCAAATCTGCGTAGTGCGCCCACATCGGCAATGAGTCATAGCGTTCTGTAAGAGACAATATCCCGACTTTATCCCGAATAGACTTAATGGTCGCACGGAGCTTCCTTTCCATGTAGTCGAGATTGTCGTGGGCGGAAAGTGAGAGCATCCGATTTGCTTCCGCCCTTGTCTTTGGGACATTTAAGACTTTCTCTTGCGGCGCGAGTAGGTCCAGAACCGCGCCTTGACGGACGAGCCAGCCATATTGATCATAAGTGAGTCCATTTGTGCGGAGCAATTCAAGTGAAGCGCGAACAGCTGCGCGATCCAATGCGGGGGTCATCTCTGAAGGGCCATTGAGTTTGTCGAGCGGTGTGAACTTTAATTAGCCTCCGGCCATGTTCAACACAGCGCTCATTGATCCGACAAACTTAAACAGGCGCATTGAGCTGTCTCCGGCGGCGGTCACGTCACATCCACGCAAAGTTGGTGAGCGTAACACCAGTCTAAACATCGAATTTCTAGGCGCCGTTTGGGTCAGTGCGTAGCGAGTTGAGCTTCGCGGTCTTCTGCTTCCCGGTCTGGGTCCACGGTCGAATCCAATCCGAGAAACTGCTGGAAGACGTCGTTGGAGAGGAGGCGGCCTTGCGCGGTGAGGCGCACTGTCTTTCCATCGGAGGTGAGCAGGCCCTCGTCGACAAGGCGGGCGATGGTGGGCAGGGCCTCGGCGACCGGCTCGCGGCCAAACTCGCGGCGGAGCGCGGCCAACTTTACGCCGGCGTTCACGCGCAGACCGAGGAACCAGGCCTCTTCAAGCTGGCGGCCCGGAGAGAGCCAGGCGGTTTCGACCGGCGATGGGCCGTCAAGAAACGCACTGAGATCGTCACCAACTGAGGACCGAAGAATATAGGGCGCGGTCGTGACGGCGGCTTCGGGCGAGGCGTAGAGCATGGAGGATGCGTCGAGGCCGAGACCAAGGTAGGGACGGCGTTGCCAGTAGCGGAGGTTGTGCCGCGAGGGCCGACCACGGCGCGCGAAGTTGGAGATCTCGTAGTGGCGCAGGCCGGCGGAGTCGAGGCGGTCGAGGGCATGCAAATACATGTCGGCGATGGCGTCGTCGCTGGGCACAAGGCCCGAGAAGTAGCGCGATCCGCCGGAGATCATCTCGCGGCCGAGGCGCGAATCTTCATCCACTTCGAGCATATAGATGCTGGCGTGCGGAACGGCGGCGTCGATGAGGACATCAAGCGACTCGTCCCATGAGGCAGCGGTCTGGCCGGCGAGGCCGGCGATGAGATCGACGTTGAGGTTTGAGATTCCGGCAGCACGAAGACGGCGGAGGTCTTCAAGAACAATGTCACGCGAGTGGAGGCGGCCGCTCACCTGGGCTTCGCGATCGATGAAGGACTGGACGCCGAGGCTGACGCGGTTGACTCCGCAGCCAGCGAGCGCGTAAAGCGTGTGGTCGGCGATCTGGCCGGGGGCGCATTCGACGGTGATCTCGGCCGCGGGGTCGAGCGAGAATTCGGCGCGTAAGGCGGCGAAGAGCTGCCGGAGCAGATTGGGACTGAGCAGGCTGGGCGTGCCTCCGCCGAAGTAAACCGAATCGACGCGGCGAGGGAGTTGAACACCCATCTGCCCCGCCCACGCGGGAGCGGCGCGCAAGTCTTCAATTACGCGATCGACATAGCGCTCGTGGTCGCGGGCCGGATAGACACCCGATGCGAAGTTGCAGTAGGTGCACTTCGAACGGCAAAACGGGAACGAGATGTAGAGGCCGATTTGGTTCTGATCTGGAACAGCCATCAAGGACAATTCTTTCACGAACCAGCGCGGGAATGCATGACGAGCGCTGGTAGTTGGGCGGGCGCGCCGCAATCGCGGATCGTGCAAGAATTGTAGAGGGGGAATCGCATTTGAGGGCCTGGCCGGTGGTCGCAATTTGCACGATTCAAGCGCTGCTTTTGCTGGCGCATTGGTTCATTTTTCATACCTGGATTGCATTTTGGGGGTCAACGAGCGCGGGCGCGACGCTGGCGCTGCGGGCAGTCTTGTTTGGGCTGGGGTTGAGCTTTGTTGTGACGGCGCTGCTGAGCTTTCGATTCGCGAACCCGCTCGTGATCTTCATTTACAGGATCGCAGCCACGTGGCTGGGCTTCATGACCATGTTCCTCGTTGCGTCTTTCGCTTGCTGGGCGGCCTGGTACGGGGTTCTGTTGGCGGGGACCGCGGCGCCTGGCCGGCTGAGGGCGCCGATTGCGGTTGTTCTTTTTTCCGCGGCGATTGCGGCCGCAATCTATGGAATGTTCAATGCGCTCTGGGTGCGGGTGCGGCGCGTGACAGTAACGCTGCCGGGCTTGCCGGCTGCATGGAAGGGACGCACCGCGCTGCTTCTAAGCGACATGCACCTGGGGCATATCAATCGCATCCGGTTCTGCAGAAAAATCGTGGCGCGCGCCGCCGAGTTGAAGCCGGACATCGTCCTGATGCCTGGCGATCTGTTCGACGGAGGGAGAATCGAGGCCGAGCGGATGGCCGCTCCGCTGAAGGAGCTGAAGCCGGCGCTTGGGAAGTACTTTTCTACGGGCAACCACGACGAGTTTGGGAATGTGACCGACTACACCGAGGTGCTTACGCGGGTTGGGTTCCGGGTGCTTAATAACGAGCGCGTGGTTGTGGATGGTTTGCACATTCTGGGGATTCCATATCACGACTCGAACTACCCCATCCGAATGCGGGCGGCTCTTGAGGCAATGCGTGTGCCCAGGGGCGAGGCAAGCATTCTGCTGAGCCACGTGCCCAACCGGCTGCCGATTGTGGAGCAGGCGGGAGTGAGCCTGCAGCTCTCCGGCCACACGCATGGGGGGCAGATTTTTCCGTTCACGTGGGTGGTGCGGCGGGCCTTTGGCAAGTTCACCTATGGGCTGCACAGGTTTGGCGCGTTGCAGGTCTACACGTCGTATGGGGCGGGGACGTGGGGTCCGCCGATGCGCGTGGGGACGCACCCGGAGATGGTGTTGCTGACCTTTGGGTAATTCAGAATCGTGGTAGAATGTAGCAACGTAGCTACATTGGAGGTGAGCCTTGGCTATCACTACTTTATCGAGCCGGGAGTTCAATCAGAACACGGGCCGCGCGAAGAAAGCCGCTCGCAAAGGGCCAGTGTTCATCACGGATCGCGGCAAGGTTGAACATGTGCTGCTTTCAATGGATGAGTACCGGAAGATCACCGGCAAGGAGAAGAGCATAGTCGAATTGCTGGCAATGCCATGCGATATCGACATCGACTTTGATCCGCCCAGAATCGGTGGGGATGAGTTTCCCCGTCCGGCGGATTTTTCCTGATGTACCTGCTCGACACCAATGTCGTGTCCGAATTGCGCAAGGCGAGCACTGGCAGGGCTGATCGCCGGGTTTTGGCCTGGACACGAAGCGTACCAAATGAGTCCATGTACCTGTCTGTCGTCTGCATCCAGGAACTGGAAATCGGAGTCCTTTTGATGGAGCGGCGCGATCCGCGCCAGGGGGCGCATTTGCGTTCATGGCTCAAGGACCAAGTGCTGCCGATTTTCGGTTCCCGCATTCTCGTTGTGGATTCCGCTGTAGCAATGAGAAGTGCAGCTTTGCACGTGCCGAATCCCATGTCCTATCGCGATGCGTTTATTGCCGCAACCGCGCTGGTTCATGGCATGACGGTGGTGACGCGCAATGTTCACGACTTTGAACGCACCGGCGTTCAGCTCCTGAATCCCTGGCAGGATTGACGGGTTTCTCGACATCGATCAGTTCATGAAGAGCGGGGCCGAGGCGAAGTTATCTTCAAATAGAGCGAGGCGAATTCCGTGGATCGAGGAGAGGCGATTGGCGCGATTTTAGTAGGGAGCATTGTGATAGTTGTTTCCTTTTTCTTCAAAGAATTTTATGAGGCATGGGGCATACCGTTGCCTATCGTTTCAGACCGGCGGGTTCCGACTTGGCAGGGTCGGCTGATTTTCTGGGTGGTAGGCGGCATGATGATTCTGGGAGGCCTGATTTCGTTCTTCCCAAATCGCTGAGCCTCTCGTTGTTCCGATATACATCTACTCTGGCTCCGCTGTAGACTTGGCCTTCGGTTGAAAACGAGGCCAAGCCATGCACTCATTGAGCAAACGCCTTCTTGCGATCTTCTTTCTGACGCTTCCGCTGTCGGCATGCTGCGGTGTGGCGCAGCTGTCGGCGCAGAGGACGGACGCGGGGCCTAATCTTGACTTCCCTAATGTGCTTTATGGCGTGGCTTATTACAACGAGTACATGCCGGGAGACGATGCGGATCATGCAGCGCGGCTCGAGAAGGACGTTGCGCTGATGAAGGCGGCGGGGCTGACCGTGGTGCGCATGGGCGAGAGCACCTGGAGCCTGTGGGAGCCGGAGGACGGGCGATTCGAGTACGCCTGGATGGATCGCGTGGTGGATGCAATGGGACGGGCGGGCATCGAGGTGATTCTTGGCACGCCTACCTATTCGCTGCCGGCATGGATGGCGCGCCAGCATCCGGAAATATTTGCGGACGGGATTCCGGGCGGCCTGTTTGGCGGCAAAGCGCAGCCGGCGGTCTATGGGCTGCGGCAAAACATGGACACCGATTCGCCGGCGTACCGCTTCTACGCTGAACGGCTGATCCGGCACATTGTGGCGCACTACAAAGACAATCCGACGGTGATTGGCTGGCAGCTCGACAACGAGACGGGAAGCTACGATGCGGCGAATCCCGATGTGTTCATCGGGTTCCAGCATTATCTCGAGAAGAAATTCAAAACTCCCGAAGAACTGAGCAAGGCGTGGTTCTTGAACTACTGGGGCGAGAATCTGCACAAGTGGGAAGATCTGCCGACGCGGGATGGCACGATTTCGACGGGGTACAAGCTGGAGTGGACGCGCTGGAGCCAGATGCGGGTGACGGACTTTCTGCTGTGGCAGTCGGCGCTGGTGCGCGAGTGCGCGGGGGCGGGGCAATTTATCACCACCGACTATGGCGGCATGATGAAGCGCGACGTGAACGAAGAGGCGGTGGCCGCGGGGCTGGATATTGTGGCCGACAACATCTATCACGGCACGCAGGATCACTATGACGGATCGTTCCAGAGCTTGCAGAGCGACTTCAGCCGGAGCCTGAAGCATGGGAACTTTCTGGTGACGGAGACCAACGCGCAGACGATCGGATGGACCTCGCAGAGTCAGTTTCCGCCGTACGATGGGCAACTGCGCGAGGACGTGTACACCTATCTGGCGAGCGGCGCGAACATGGTGGAGTACTGGCACTGGGCGTCGATTGCGGCGAACCAGGAGACCTATTGGAAGGGGATTCTGTCGCACGACCTGGAGCCGAATCGCGCGTATGCGGAGATGAGCCGGACCGCGCATGAGCTCGAAAAGATTGGGCCGCATCTTGTTGGGCTGAAGATACACAACGATGTGGCGATTCTGTGGTCGCGCGACTCGGCAAACGCGATCGCGTCAATGCCCTATGGCGGCGGGGTTCCGGCGCGGAGCTGGACCGGCGAGCCGGATGGGTATGCGTCGCTGGTGCAGCAGATGCACAAGGCGCTGTGGTCGCTGAATGTGGGCGCGGATTTTGTGTTGCCAACGACGACGGATTTTTCGCAGTACAAGCTGCTGATTGTGCCTGCACTCTACATATCCGACGACGCGCTGCTCGAGCGAATCTCGGACTATGTAAAGAACGGTGGCCACGTGGTGATGACCTTCAAGAGCGGGTTCGCAAATGAGAATTCGGCGGTTCGGTGGGTGCGCGCGCCCGGTCCTCTGCGCGAGGCCGCGGGCATCAGCTATCAGGAGTTTTCAAACCTTGAGAAGCCGCTGGCGTTGAAAGACGATCCGTTTCACGTGGGCGATGAAAACAAGGCCTTCTACTGGGCGGAGTTTCTGATGCCGGAGCATGCAAAGGCGATTGCGTATTACGACCATCCATTCTTTGGGAAGTGGCCGGCAATTACAGAGAATGAATTCGGCAAGGGGACGCTGCTGTATGAAGGCACATATCTATCCGACGCGCTGCAATCGGCTGTGCTGAAGGAGACGCTGGGGAAGATCGGGCTGCTCGTTGACGATCAGAAGGTTTCTGCCGAAGTGCATGTGCAGCACGGCGTAAATCGGCTGGGCAAGCGGCTGCACTACTACTTCAACTACTCGGCGAAAACTGTCGATGTGAGCTACCCGTATGCGGAGGGGACGAACCTGCTGGACGGCAAGGCGGTGGCGAAGGCCAGCACGATGACGCTGGGGCCGTGGGATCTGGCGATTGTGGAGGAGCGGTGAATCCAGGGTCCAGGGTTTGGAGTCGAAGGCATTAGCGCCGCGTCGCGGTCGAGGAGAAAACGGGGTAGGCCCAGGAATTTAAGCCTAACCGCTTCCTATTCAGGCAAGTCAAATAGGCTGAGGAACCTTGATGAAATCCCAATTCGCTGTGGTTGCGCTCCTATGCGCGTGCTTCCTTTCAGGATGTGTGCGCGTCGCGCATCTCTACCCGATCCAGGGACCGCTCGCCGCACAGACGCCGCCTCCGATTTACACCGGAAAGATTACGGGCGTCATCAACTCCGGCAGTATCTCAGCCAAACTTGCGAACGGCCAGCAGTTTTCAGGGCAGTGGCAGGCGCAGTCGGTAAATGCGCTGGCCAAAGAGAGCACAGCAGGGGTCGTGCCGCCGTTCAACCTCTCCGCTGAATGGGACGCGGTTTACGGTTCCGGTTTCTATACGGCTCACGTGCTGGGAGCGCACCTGTTTGCGCGGACAACGCTCACAGGCACGCAGGGCGGCAGACTCCAAGTGGAGATGATCAGCCAGCCGGTTGAAACCGCCGACCCGAAGGATGTTGCTGCGCCAGAGATCAAGGGCGTTGCCAGGGACGAAAAAGGCAACGTGTACAAGTTGGCATTCTGAATTGAATCTGTTGCACGCACGCGATGGCCAACCGCGCCCTAATTAATGAATGTCAATCCAGCGGCAGACCTCCAGCCTTGTTTCGGTCGGCTTGCCGGCGACTCGGAAGCTATCGTTCAGCAGAACTTCGTGCTCAACGAATGAATATGGGCCGCCTGGCTGGGCAGCTTGTTTGGCGCTTATGGGGGTCGAGGGCGGGGCGATGCATTGCAGGGGCTAAAGCCCACGATGATTTTGCTTCGATTTTCAGCCCGACTGAAGTCGGGCCCTGATACAAAGCTTGCTTTTGCTGAAATTTCCTGGCTGACCCGGGAAATGCTGTGGCGTGGCGGGTGAGAAATGTCCGGGAATCGGCTCGATTTGAGCAACTTCGAGGCGCGGCTGCCCGTCCATTGTTGAGACGCTTCCCTGCCAGAGGTCGCTTGGTGTTGATAGCATGGGTTCGGCGCAAGTTAAACGATTAAATCTAGGGGGATTCATGCAGTTTTCGCTACTCCGCGGCAGGCACTGGAAGTTCGTTCTCACAACAATGTCCATGCTGCTGCTGACAGTTCAATTGGGCACCGCCCAGAGACCTAATACACCCAGGAAGTCGGGGCCGTGGGACAACAAGAGCCTTTCGCCCGACGAGCGGGCCGACCTTGTGATCAAAGAGATGACGCTGGACGAGAAGATCGCCATGCTGCACGGTGTGGGGATGCCTACGGACGATCCGTACACAGTGGAAAATGCGCCGTCGAACCGCGGCGTTGGCTATGAAGTGGGGGTTCCTCGACTGGGCATTCCGGGCATCGACATGAGCGACGCGGCCTATGGCGTGCGGTCGAGCCAGGCCAACGGACGCTACTCCACGGCGCTGCCGGCCAACGTGGCCGCTGCTGCAAGCTGGGACACGGACGCCGCGTATGAGTACGGCAAGCTGATCGGAACCGAGCTGCGGGCGCAGGGCTACAACATGACGCTCGGAGGCGGCGTGGACATAACCCGCGAGCCCCGCAACGGGCGGACGTTTGAATACCTGGGCGAGGATCCGATTCTTGCCGGCACGCTGGTGGCGCGGTTAATTCAGGGGACGCAGTCGCAGTATGTGATTGGCGACATCAAGCACTACGCGTTCAACGATCAGGAGAGCGGTCGCAACTCAGTGAATATCACCATCGATCGCCGGGCCGCGCATGAGACCGATCTGCTGGCATTTGAGATTGGCGTGATCGAAGGCAAGCCGGCTGCGGTGATGTGCAGCTACAACCGCGTGAATGGAGACTTTGCCTGCGAGAACAAGTGGCTGCTGACGGATGTGCTCAAGAAGGGCTGGGACTTCAAGGGCTTTGTGGTTTCGGACTGGGGCGGCACACACTCGACAGAACAAGCTTCGGCTGCCGGACTCGACAACGAGGAGCCGGGACGATTCTTCTATGAGGGCAAGTACAAGGCCGCGGTGACCGCGGGGACGATTTCGCAGGCGGAGCTCGACGAGCATGTTCATCGGATTCTGCGCGCAATGTTTGCCGCGGGCGTGATCGACCATCCGCGCGAGCGCTCGGTGGTGGATATATTTGCCGGGCTTGAAGTGGCGCGCAAGATTGAAGAGGGCGGCATTGTGCTGCTGAAGAACGAGCACGCCGCGCTGCCGCTGAACGCGGCCAGCCTGCACACCATCGCGGTGATCGGGTCGCACTCGGATGTGGGAATGATCTCGGGCGGCGGATCGGCGCAGGTGGACCCGCCAGGCGGAAATGCGATTATGCCTCCGGGCAAGGGCGCGACGCACTGGCAGCAGGAGATTTGGTTCCCGACTTCTCCGCTGAAGGCGATCAAGGCGCGCGCGCCTGGGGCGACCGTGACGTATGACTCGGGCGAGGATGCGGGCAAGGCCGCCGAAGCGGCCAAGAGCGCGGACGTCGCAATTGTCTTCGCCTACCAGTGGGAGAGCGAAGGCATGGATTTGAAGAGCCTTTCGCTTGCACACGACCAGGACAAATTGATCGCGAAGGTGGCGGCGGCCAACCCGCATACGATCGTGGTGCTGGAGACGGGCAGCCCGGTAACGATGCCGTGGGCAGATGCTCCGGCGGCAATTGTTGAAGCGTGGTACGCGGGCTCGGACGGCGCGAACGCGGTGGGCAACGTTCTGTTTGGAACGGTGAACCCCAGCGGCAAGCTGCCCAACACGTTTCCAAAGAGCGAAGCAGACCTGCCGCACCTGAAGGTGACACAGCCGCCGGCTCACCAGTTCTCAGGGGCGGTTTCGCCGGAGACGTGGGCCAAAGGCGCGCCGCCATTCCAGGTGACGTACGACGAAGGCCTCAAGGTGGGCTACAAGTGGTACGACGCCGAGAAGAAGCCAGTGCTGTTCCCGTTTGGGTATGGGCTCTCGTACACCACGTTCAGCTACTCGGGGCTGAAAGCCAGCGGGGGCGACACCGTGAAGGTGAGCTTCAATGTGAAGAACACGGGCAGCCGCGAAGGCGCCGAGATCGGCGAAGTGTATGCCACGATTCCCGACCCGCTGGAACCACCGAAGCGGCTGATTGGCTGGAGCAAGGTGAAACTGGCGGCCGGCGAGGAGAAGACCGTGACGGTGGAAGTTCCGCGCAAATACCTCTCGATCTGGGATGAAGCAAAGAACGCGTGGACGCTGCTTCCTGGCGACTACACGATTATGGTGGGCGGATCGTCAGACAATCTGCCGTTGAAGGCGACGCTGAGCCTGAAGTAAGAGCACCACCAGTTGATGGACCAATGCGCCCTGTCCCTTGCTTTACTCCTTCACGGAGCCGAGCGAAGGATGGGGCGCATTCTTGTGCAAGGCCGAGGAGCAAGGGTACTTAACGGAGCCACATGGGATTGAATTTCACTTGACAGGGTCAGGCTCGCGCTTTTCAATCAACCCCAAGCGTTCCCCGCGCCAATTGCAATTCATTTCCCTGGAGGAAATTCACGATGACGAACGGGAGAGTACTGCTTTGCGCAGCATTGGCGATGGGATTGGCCGGTTGCAGCTCGGCTCCGGCACCGGCGCCGGTGGTGGATACCAGCGCGGCGGACCAGGCGGCGATTCGGGTGCTGGAAGACAAGTTCGGGGCGGCGTTCAATGCCAAGGACGTAAACGCCATCATGGCGCTTTATTCGTCGGGCGACGACCTGGTGGTGTTCGACGTGGTGCCGCCGCGGCAATACACGGGATGGGCCGCCTACAAGAAGGACTGGGACGACACATTCGCGGCGTATCCCGGTCCGGTGGTCTTCCAGTTGAACGATCTGGTGGTGAATGTTGGCGGCGACGTGGCCTACGGCCATAGCATCCAATCCGTGACGATGACTGACAAGAAGGGCAAGAAGACAAGCATGACCGTGCGCGTAACCGATGGATACAAGAAGGTGAACGGCCAGTGGCTGATCGCGCACGAACACGTCTCGATTCCGGTGGATCTGGCAACAATGAAGGGCGTTCCGGATTCGAAGTAGCGGAGGCGCGCAAAGCGGTTTTACCTGGGCTCGGGCCGATAGAACGCCAGCCCTCTTGTCATTTGCGTTTCCTGCGGATCCATGGGTAGGGCTGACAGTTTTGGATAAGCTGGAATGCGGTTCAGCAGTGCTTTGATGAGTTCAGGCCTCGCCTTTGCGGGGCCTTAGAGCCCGTGATAGGCTGCAACCATGCAAGTCACTGAGCCGGCCGCCGGCAGCTCGGCCGGTGCGGCGAAAGCGAGCCCACCGGTTCAGCCCCGGGGCATCCAGCATTCGCTTTTCCGCGTTCTCCTGGGGGTTTTCACTACGCCCCGCGGTTGGTGGCTGATCTCGATTTGTTTCGCCGCGATCGTGATATGGCCGGCCCGGCATCACCTCTCCAATGATGGATTGAGTTACCTCGATATCGGCTCTGAAGTGAGCAATGGGGATCTGACTGCGCTGGTGAATTCGGTCTGGAGCCCGGCATATCCAGCTCTTATCGGGTGCGGTTTTTATTTGCTTCGACCGTCGGCAGCCCATGAAGTGCCGGTTCTGCAGCTCGTGAACTTCTTCATCTTTCTCTTCACGCTCTGGGCCTTCACTCAGTTTTACAAATCCTGGTCAACTTCAATCCCTGAGGTTGGGCCAGCGGGAAGCACTGGAAAGGCGTTATTGACAGGATTCGCCTTCTTCAGCTTTCTCTGGTTCGCCTCATGTGTTATCGGATTCTATAGCCCTTTCCCCGACATGTTTACGGCGGGATTGGTCTTCCTGGTGGCCGCAACAGGTTGCCGGCTATCGCGCCCTGGCGCCAGTTGGAAGCATTTCGCCGGATTGGGCGCGTTGCTCGGAGCGGGGTTCTATGCAAGGGCGGCACTCTTCCCTCTGGCCTTTGCATTCATCGCATTGCTTTTCCTTTCCCTCGCGCGGACCTCGGATATTCCACGCAAAAAGCAGCTAACCTATCTTGCAGTTACCACCGCGATCTTTGTAGCTGTCGCGGCGCCTCTCATCGTTGCCCTGAGCATGCAAGAGGGAAGGTTGTCCACAGGCGAGACCGGCAGGCTGAACTACCTGTGGCATGTAGACGGATTCGAGCCGGCAGACGGGGGTTGGGTCGGGGGCACTCCGCCGGAGTACGGAACCCCTCTCCATCCCCCGCGCAAGTTAATGGAGAATCCAACTGTGCTTGAGTTTGCAACGCCCATCCCCGGGACTTATCCCCTGTGGCACAGCCCTGGATATTGGTATGCGGGGGCAAAGCCGGTGTTTAATCTCCGCAAACAGATTTTAGCTATTGGGGACAGCCTCGATATATACAAGGGGATTGCCCTTCAGTCCGTTGGGTTCCTTGGAGGGGCGATCGTGCTTTTTCTACTCAGCATGGGCAAGAAAAGCAGAGCCCTTCCCTGGCGGATAACATTTTGGCTGATGGCGTGGCCCATGGTTGGGTGCGCGATGTATGCGCTCGTCCACACCGAAGAGAGATACGTAGCGGCCTTTCTGCTGCTTATTTGTCTTGAGATATATCGCGCACTGGTATTCCGGGTGGAAAGGCGCGTTGCAATCGGAGTATGTGCGGTTGTTGTTCTGGTTGCGTTGGCTCCCCTGGCTCGCACCGCGTTCAGGTCCGTTGTTACAACCATAAGCCAGGTTCGCCACCCGGCAGATGAGGGGTACGTGGTTGTGGCCCATAGCCTTCAGCGTCTTGGGTTACAACCGGGCGACAAGCTGGCAGTCGTGGGCAACCGGGTTTCAGTCTTCTACGCTCGATACGACCGGCTTCGCGTGGTGTCGGAGATCGAGGACCCCGACGAGTTTTGGCGGTTGAATCCGACTGACCTGAAGCGAGTTGAGGACCTCCTCGCATCTACAGGCGTCAAGGCTATCGTTGCGTTCGATCGTCCTGCCGGCAACCAACAAGCCGGATGGATAGAGCCTCACGAGGCACGATCCCTGAGTGTGCTTCTTCTTCAGCCGGCAAGGGATGGTTCGCACTGAGGGTGCGGGCGCGCTGGGGTGGGCGCGGGGGTGATGTCACCGGCTTGAGTCGTCGTCCGGGGGGTTGCTATTCGCCGTCGGGCGGGAGCTGCTCGAGGAGGCGCTTCCAGGTTTTCTGATTTTTTCGGAAGCCCTTTTTGAGGTCGTCGAGGATGCGCTCGAAGTCGGCATTGGTTCGGAGAGCGTTCCAGGTGGGATTCTTCTGGAACCAGGGGTAGTTTTCGTTGCCCAGGTAGATGGCGCGGCGCAGCCAGTGGAGCGCTTCGCTTGAGTCGCCCTCAACCGCGAAGTAGGTGGCGAGGCGATAGGCCATCTCGCTGTCGGCTTCAGCGGCGGCCAGCGTATCGTCCTTGAGCAGGGCGGCGGCCTGCTCGCGTTGACCCGTTTGCACGTAGCAAAGAGCCAGCGTGGGGACGGCGATGCGCAGCGAAGTATCGTCGCGGACGACGCTCTCAAGAATGCCGATAGCCTCTTCGAGATTGCCGAGGCGCATCTGCTGATAGCCCGCGGAGGTGCGCAGCAGCGGATGGCGCGGCTCGAGGGCCAAGCCCTTCTCAAGCTCATCGCCGGCAAGCTCGATCTGGTTTTGATAGTGGTAGACCCGGGCGCGATGGTTGTAGAGGATGGGCGCATTGGCGGGGTTGAGCTTGAGGGCGCGACTGAACTGCTGGAGCGCCTCCTCATACATGCCGTCTCCGCGCAACGCCATGCCGGCGACCATGTGGACGTTCCAGTCGTTTGCCGCGGAGGCGAGGAGATTGGCAACGCCGTGGCGCGCCGACTCCTTTTCTCCGCGCGAGAGCAGCATGTAAATGCGGTAGAGGTTGGCCTCGGTTGAGGCGGGATCGAGGCGGAGCGCCTCATCGAAGGCGCGGCGGGCATGCATCACGTGAATCTGCCCGCCGAATCCGTGGCGCACGTACTGCAGCTCGGCGATGCCCAGGCCGCACCAGCCGGAGGCATACTCGGGGTCCTTTTCAGTAACCCTGGTAAAGAGCGCGTGGGCACGGTCGAGATCGAGACGCGAACCCGTGCGCACCATGAAGGAGCTGAGCACCGCGCGTGCCTGCAGGTAATCTTCGCTGACCGGACCGGGGAGCGACACATCGCGCGGCGCGGGGCGAGGCGCATCCATCTGCTCGCCCGCGGGCAGGCCATGCAGCGAGGCAAAAACTTCGTTGGAAATCTCGGTCTGCACGGCAATCAGATCGAGCGAAGCCACGCGGATAGCGCCGCCGGACCGCACGCTCTTTGTGCCTACGTCGAGCAGTTGCCAGTTGAGATCGAAGCCTTCGTCAGAGCGGAGAAAACTGCCGGCGAGGACATATGAGACGAGAAGTTTCTGGCCGACCTGCAACGGGTCCATCTGCGTGATGGGAAGCTGCATGAGCGTGCTGGACGGGCGAATGACGATGCCGGGAATGCGCGCCAGTCGCGCGGCAATCGCATCGGCAAGCGCGAATCCGTAAAGCGGCGCGGCCTCGATGGGGCCGAGATTTGCAAACGGCAAAACCATGAGAGAGTTTTGCGCGGTGCGGTCGACAGTGGGCTCCCGGAACCGCTCGGCAAGCATGGAAAGGAAGCCGGTGTTGCGCATCTCCTGCTCTGCGGCCGAGACAGGCAGGTTGGCCGCGGCATCGCCGGGAATGACGCCCGTCTCGATCTTGAGAGCCTTCATGATGGTCTTGAGCGCTTCGCGGACTTCGGCGGCCGAGGTGTATCGCGCGCCGGGAGTCTTCTCAAGACAGGCAGCGATCACGCTCTTGAGCTCAGGCGAGATGTCGCGCACAATTTCGGTAATGTCGAAGGGCTCATTGAACTGGATGGCGCGAATGATATGAAAGTCTTCGGCCTCGGGGCGGGCAAAGGGATGGCGGCCGCTGGCAAGCTCGTAGAGGATGACGCCGAGAGCCCAGACATCGGACTGGACGCTGGAATGGCCGGTGACGAATTGCTCGGGAGCCATGTAGCGGATGGTGCCGCCGCGCGCGGTGTAGGTGGCGGCGATTGACGCGTCGCGGGCCAGGCCCGGCTTTGAAGGATCGAAGCTGGTCTCTTCGGGATGAAGCCGGCGGGCAAGGCCGAAGTCGAGAATCTTCACCAGGCCGCCATCGGTGAGCATCACGTTCTGCGGCTTCAGGTCGCGATGAAAAATGCCCAGCGTGTGCGCAGCCTGAAGGCCATCCGCGATTTGAATGCCGATGGAGAGCACAAGCTGCAGCACGGCGGGACCGCGCGCGATGAGGCGGTCGAGCGACTGGCCGGGAACGTACTGCATGACGATGTAGCCTTCGTCGCCGGTGTCGCCGACCTCGTAGATGGCGCAGACATTGGGGTGCTCGATGGCAGAGGCAAGGCGGGCTTCGCGCAGGATCGTGGTGCGCAACTGCTCGGCCGAAAGCGCGCCGGTGCGCAGGATTTTGAGCACGACGGGGCGCTGCAGCAGGCTGTCGTTGGCAAGGTAGACAACGCCGCTGCCGCCTGCACCCAGCTTGCGAATGATCTCGTAATGTTCGATGGTCTTGCGCGCCATGTATCAGGGCCTGTCCACGTTACAAGTGTAGCGAGTCACTCGTAAAGGACGTCTTATGCGATTCGATTGCGTTCGCAATCGAGGTGCGATTGGCCCAGATTTGCACAGAGTGGAATCTGTTACCTTCGTACTGAGATTGAGCAGTACGAGGGCGAGCAGTGCGGGGAATGAGCAGTGCGGGCAGAGAATCCGTCAGGCGGTTTTCGGGCCGGCGTTGGGCTTATCGCAGAGGCTGGATCGGGATTCTCGTGTCGTGCATGGTTGCGGTGTGCGCGGGACAAGCGCTTGCGCAGGGGGCGCTTACGCCCAGGCCTCAAGCACAGGACGCGACCAAGCCAGAGACCCAGCAGACTCCGACTGCAGCGCAGCAGCAGGGCGGAGCGCAGGTGCACACGGGCGTAACCAGCGGGTTGGATGCCGAGGCGCGGCTCGAAAACCTGCTCGCCGATCACCAGTTCTTTCGCATCGAGGCGCAGCTCGATCAGATGCCGCCGGATGAGGCCAATTTTTATCGGGGCATCCTGGCGAATCGAAGAAACGATTTGAAGACGTCGGTGTCGCTGCTGGAGCCGCTGGCCGACAAGATTGCGGCAGCGGGCGCGCCGGGGCTAGAAAAACTGGGGCAGGAAAAGCTGCTGCGGAAGACGCTTGCCGAAGACTATCTGCGACTCGGCGAGTGGGCGAACGCAGCCCTTGCCTATCGGACGCTGGAGACGCGCGTGGGCAGCCAACTGACCGCGGACGAACAGGACGAACTGGAGCTGCCCGTAAAGCTGCTGCCGCTGGCCGCGGCGAATCCGCCCATGACGGTGGACCCCTACGACGCGTTTGGACTGCCGGTGAATAGGAATCTTCTCGGACTGCTCGATCTTCCCGTGTATGTGGACGCGCGGCCGCATAGTTGGATGCTGGAGCCGACAGCGCCGTTCAACCTGATTGCGCGATCGCTCGCGAAAGAGGCGGGGCTGGCCGTTTCCGATGCTGCAGTGACGATTCACACGGTGACCGGGAAGCCCATGCACGTGCACATGACGGTGATTCCGCGGTTCACCATCGGCGGGGCGATTACCTTCCACGACATGACCGCGTTTGTGTTTGAGGATGCGGACTACGCGTTCAAGGAGACGCACTACCAGGTGCAGGGCGTGCTGGGCTATCCGGCGGTTTCGGCATTTGGCAGCCTTACCATTACCGACAACGCGACGATTGAAGTGCAGCCGATGCCGACAGGATCGAAGGACGATGCAAGCTTTCGCAGCGATCCGGGAGCGCCGTTCTTCTTCGATGGCGACCAGATGATTGTGGCGATGAAAAATGCGGCGAGTGCGGGCGGGGCTACGCGGGGCGATGGGGCTTCGGCTGGCGGGGCTGCAGGCGGAAGTGGCGCGCAAACCGGCAAGCCAGGTGAAGCATCAAAGCTTGGCGATGAGCGAATGTTTGTGCTGGATGCGAGCGGGCAGCAGACCTACCTGACCTCACGCTACTTCGAGGAGCACACGAGCGATTTTACTGGGCTGAAGCAAGAGATGTTCTCACTGCCCGCAGCGCCCAATACTGCCGCACAGCCCTCGTACAACGCTGAGACGGTGAACCTGGCATTCGGGCCGACGGTGGTGAGCGTTCACTATATCCCGGTGCTGACTCAGCCGGTGGGCGACGCGGCGCTGGACGATGTATACGGCGTGCTGGGCCTCGATGCGCTGGATCAGTTGCGTTCGTATACCTTCGACTTCAAGGCGATGACGCTGAGCGTGAAGAACCGGGAGTAGCGGGCCGCGACGCTATTTGACGCCCTGTGTGCGCGCGATTACTTCGCAGCGGTCGCCCCCGCCCTTCTTGCAACGTTCCTTTCCCTGTTCCTCCGCGAGATCCTGACTGAATGAGCCGGCGTCAATCCAGAGTTTGCCCGATACATCGCGTACGAGCGCCTTGTAGGGGGCTGCCAGAAGGAATCGCTTCCACATCTCTTCGTCCTTCGCCTGAAGGACGGCGGGCATGGGAATGTCGGGCGCCCGTGGCTCGGGCAGCAGCTTGTCGCCGAGCGGCAGAAGCGCGTGCGCCTTGAGGAACGCGGCAACGGTGTCGGACCAGGCGGCAACATGCGCGTAAAGATGGTGGCCGTCGTCGCCATCGGGCGGAGCCATGACGAATTGATTGGTTGCGCCGCTCTTTGTATAGGCCTCTTCGAACTTGTCGGCCATGGCGGGTGTGAACCAGTGGTCGTTTTGCGAATAGATCCAGAGCATGGGCAGGTCGCCATGCTTGTGGGCTGATTTTCCGAAGGACCCGAAGGCGCCGATCACCGCGCCCAGGTCGCAGTTGTGCTCGTGGCCGTCGCCGCCGCGGCCGCCCGCGAAGCTGATGGCAGCCTTGACTCCAGGCGGAGGGTCAGCCGATAGAGCCACCTGCGCGAAGCCGCCAGTGGAGACGCCCGCACTGACGATCGTTGTCGCGTCGACCTCAGGCAACGTTGCCGCGTAGCGCATGACCGCCGCGAGATCGGTGACGCTTGCTTCTCCCGCCTCCTGAAAGCTGCCGCCGCGCGAGCCGCAACCGCCGTGGCTGCTGTCCTGCTTGCCGCCAGAGCGGCCGTAGCCCTGCCGGACCACAACGAAGGCGACATATCCGCGGCGCGCGAACCATTGCGCCTGCGATTGCTGCGCCCAGGGTGTGACGTGCGCGCGAACCTGAGGGTCGTCGGAAGTTCCGTGGGTGAGGACGGCGAGCGGGTGCTTGCCGGGGAGGTTGAAATAGACCTCGAGGACATCGAGGCCGGGTGGGTTCGCGCCGGGAGCGGTGACGTAGAATTCTTTTTCGATGAGGTGAGGGGCTGGCTGGGATTGGGCTGCGGGTTGCGAGGTGTCGGTGGCTTGCGCAGAAGCGAGGGTCGCGAAAGAGGCGAGGAGCAGGGCCGAGATGAAGGCGGTTCGCATGGTCTTGTTTTAATTGCGCAGTCGCGCCTCGATTGCTTCGCCAATCATCTGTTTCTTGTTTCGCGCGATGTTCGATCCGCCGGATGATCTGAGGTTGAAGATTGCCTCGATGCCTGTTTTGCTCTTCGGGCGCTCCAAATCTTTTTCAATGAGACTCACGAGGTATTCGGCAAAGGCTAATCCGGAGGCACGGGCACGCTCAGTCGCCCGGCGTTTAAGGTCGCTGTCCATCGCGAATTGCACTCGAACCTTCATGATGGAACCATCCTACCACCATGAAATTTGGCGGCAATCAGGCCATCAACGTCGACCGGAAGGCGGTATTGTTGGAGTGAGAAAAGGATGGGGGCTTGGGCTGATGTGGAGGGTAAGGCTTTGGGCTGTGACGGCGGGGTTAGCAATGATTTCGGTCGGTGCAGCAGGACAGAGCGGGACGCGACAGAAGGAACAGACGCATTTCACTGCAGAAGATGCGGGGGTTCAGCACCCGGTGAAGATCCCGGCCGGGGTAATGGCGATTCTGCGCAACGATGAGCGCGTGCGAAACATTTTGAAATCAGAAAACCTCAGGCCAGAGGCGCTACCCGAGTCTTGGTTCTCAGCAGCCGAGGTTTATCTTGGGGCGCCTCATGAGGCGGACTACATCGTCGCTGCCGAAGGGCCAATGGTTGGTGCAAACATCAGTCCTTTTTGGGTCGTTATTCACAATGCGGCTGGCTATAAACTGGCGCTCTCTCTGTCGGCTCATGATCTAGAAGTTGGTCGCACGCGAGCCGGCAGCTACAGAGATTTGACTATTTACAGTATGACCGCGATGACTATCACAACGGTTCATTTCCGCTTCGACGGGAACGAGTACAAAGAATCTTCCGAGAAAACTGAAAACATCAAATAGCGGCCATTGGGACGCGGGCGTGGACGCCCGCATGACAGCCGGCCTGGAGACCGGCGCTACACTCACGCGGCTCCGGCGCTAGTGCCCCAGTCGCGAGCGGGTTTCGTCGACGGGTTCGGGTGGCAGGCTGGCCATGCGCCTTTGTCCGCGGCGGCCGAGCACGTACATGGTGAGTCCGAAGATGAGCAGGACGATGCCCCACCACTTGTTCACGTTGATGCCGAGGCTCGCGTTGTAGATGAGAGAGCCGTTGGTGGCGAGGCCGAAGCCGCCAAGGATGATGCCAAGCAGCGAAAACATCAATCCCATGGGGATGCGTAGATCGAGACTCATAAGTCGCCTTGCTCCAGTTGTCGGTTGTCAGTTGTCAGTGGACGGTTCACCATGGGCAGTTGTCAGTAGAAGAAGATGTTCAACGCAACAGCGCCCAGCAGCACGCCTACGGCCAGGGCTTCAGGGCGCCTCCACCAGGCTAGATTCTCAGACGGGGGCTTGGGCGTGAGCGAGTGGACCAGGCCGACCAGTTCCGACTCCGGCTTGGGCTTGGTCATGAGGCTGACGACGACCGTGACGATGAAGTTGGTGCTGAAGGCGAAGATCGCGCCCCAGAAGTTCTGCGCCATGTCGCTGGGATAGTGGTGGACGCACGGTGATCCAGCCGCCGTGAATGCCGGGATGCGCTTCGATGGGCAAGCGTCAGGCCGTGGTGCAGCATGGCCGCGCGCGGTGCCCGCGATGAGGCCGGTGAATGCACCGTGGCCGGTGGCGCGCTTCCAGAACATGCCCAGCAGGAAGGTGGCGAACAGCGGCGCGTTGACGAAGCTGAAGACCAGTTGCAGCGTGTCCATGATGTTGTTGAAGTTGATGGCCGCATAGGCCGTCGCAGATGGAGAGCAGGATGCCGCCGACCGTGGCCCATCGGCCCACGGCCATGTAGTGCCGGTCGCTGGCGCCCTTGTGAATGTAGGACTGGTAGAGGTCGTAGGTGAAGACGGTGTTGAAGGCGGTCACGTTGCCCGCCATGCCGCTCATGAAGCTGGCCAGCAGCGCGGTGAGGCCGAGGCCGAGAATGCCGGTGGGAAAGAAGTGCAGCAGCATGTTGGGCGTGGCCATGTCGTAGTCGAGCAGCGGCTGGCCGCTGGCCGTGAGCATGGGCTTGCCGGTGACCGGGTTGATCTTGGCCGGAACCAGTCCGCGGCCCTGCTCCACCTGCGGCGGGACGACGTTGGTCTCGTGAATAGATCGCGCCATCTGGCCGTTGCGTGTCGACGGTGGTGGTGTGCGGCGTGGGCAGGCCGATGGCCAGGAGGCCGGGGAGAATCACGAGGAACGGAAAGAACATTTTGGGCACGGCGGCGATCAGCGGCACGCGGCGCGCCGACTCCATGTTTTTTGAGGCCATGGCAGTCTGGATGACGAGGAAGTCGGTGCACCAGTAGCCGGAGCCGAGCACGAAGCCCAGTCCCATGCCGAGGCCGATGATCTCAATGCCCATGGGGTTGGTGGAGGCGTGGGCCACGCCCTTCCACTCGTGCATGTATGGCAGCGGGAACGGAGGCCTTCAGGCCGCTCCATCCGCCGATGTTGCGCAGGCCGAGCAGCACCAGCGGCAGGAAGCCGGCAATGATGAGGAAGAACTGCAGGACCTCGTTGTAGATGGCGCTGGTGAGTCCGCCGAGGAAGATGTAGGCCAGCACGATGACGGCCGAGAGGACGATGGAAAAGGTGAAGATGCCTTCCGGCGCCCAGCCCAGCGCGTGGAAGAGGCCGTCGAAGACATGCAGCGCCTGGATGAGCCGCGCCATGGCATACATGGAGATGCCGGAGCTGAAGACGGTCATCACGGCGAAGGAGCAGGCGTTGAGCGCGCGGGTTTTTTCGTCGAAGCGCATGCGCAGAAACTCGGGGACGAGCGGGCCTTGGAGCCGTAGTAGAAGGGCATCATGAAGATGCCGACAAAGATCATGGCGGGGATTGCGCCGATGCCGTAGAAGTGGGCGGTTTCAAGGCCGTACTTGGCGCCGGAAGCGCCCATGCCGATGACTTCCTGCGCGCCGAGGTTGGCGCTGATGAAGGCCAGGCCGCAGATCCACGCGGGCAGCGCGCGGCCGGCCTGGAAGAAGTCCTTGCTGGTCTTCATGTAGCGCTTGAGGGCAAAGCCGATGCCCAGCACAAAGACGAAGTAGAGCAGCATGATCAGCCAGTCGACGGAGGTGAGGTTCAGCACGAAGCGGCTCCTTGGAACAAATGCGGCGAATTGAATGCGAGGGAATTGCAACCCAACCAATGTACGAGGGTGAGCGGGGGCGGGTCCAGCGAAAAATGAAAAGGTTTTCATTGGCGTTCGCGATGCCACATTCGCGCTCCTATGTTCTGCGTTGAATTTGCTTCAGAATTCGGTAAACTCCCCTTACTCAATGAATCCGTACTGTCCGGGGTGCTAACTGTGCTGACCCGTCCTCTAAGGAATCACTTGGCTGCCATGAGCACGGCGGCTGCGCGCATTTTGGTAACGAGCCTGTTCCTAAGCGCGACGGCGAATTCCCAAGAGACGCGGGGGTTCGGACAATCCAGCACTCCCGGAACTGCCGTGGCCAACGGAAGCTACTACGCGCTCGTGATTGGGATCGATGACTATCCGGCGCCGCTGCACACGCTGAAGACGGCAGTGAACGATGCCAAGGCCGTGGGGCAACTGCTGCAGGACCGTTACGGCTTTAAGGTGGAATACCTGTTGAACGCGGACGCGACGCGCTACAAGATTCTCAGCGCGCTGGGCAAATATCGCGCCAGTCTGCGCGAAGACGACAACCTTTTGATCTATTATGGCGGCCACGGATACTTCGACCACGACACCGACAAGGCCTACTGGCTGCCGGTAGATGCGGACTCCGGGACGAGCCCAAATACGATCATGGCCGACGACCTGACTTCGCTGCTGCGCGCCCTGCCCTCGCGGCACGTGTTGGTGGTGAGCGACAGTTGCTACTCCGGCGGATTGTCGCGCGACGCGGATGGACCCACCCGCACCGGGGGAAACGCCGCACTGCTGCAGCGGGAGCTCGGTTCCCGCTCGCGCACTTTGATGGCATCCGGCGGCCTTGAGCCCGTCGCCGACGCTGGCGGGAGCGGCCACTCTGTCTTTGCAAGTGCATTCTTGCGCGGCCTGGAACAGGCCCAAGAACCGGAATTTACCGCCATCGATGTCTTCTATACATCGATTCGCCGGCAGGTCGCGGGCAGATCGTCTCAGCTCCCCGAGTACTCCACTCTGCGCAACTCCGGCGACGACGATGGAGATTTTGTGTTTGCGCGCTTGCGCGCATCGGCATCCCCGACGGAGCCCTGGCTTCCTGCCAGCCCGCGTGCCCTAACCGAGCTGCAAGTGGATGAGATGCTCAGACTCCACAGGTATTCTGAGGCTCTTCCGCTTTTCGCTGAAGCATGTGAACAGGGCAATGGGGTTGGCTGCTATAGCTTGGCAAATATGTACGGCAACGGTTTGGGAGTTAAGAAGGACCCAGCAAAGGCCGCGGAGCTTTACCGGCGCGCCTGCGACGACAATCACCCGCGGGGATGCTTTAACCTTGGCAACTCGTACGCAGAGGGGATTGGGGTAAAAAAAGATCTAGCGCAAGCCAACCAGCTCTATCAGCAGAGCTGTGATGAAGGAGTCCCGGTTGGGTGCTACTTCGTAGAGAGGCCCAACCTTCCGACAACACCATCACTCACCCAACCGGCCACAGCTGCTGCTTCCGCTCCGATTTCAAATCTGACGAAGCTTGCCAATGTGGCGGAAGCCGGAACGACGGCCCAAGAGGCATTCGCAAAAGGCTTTGATCTATTCAGAGCCGGCAAGTACACAGAGGCCCTTCCATTCCTCAGGAGCTCATGCGAGAGAGGAAACGCGACCGGCTGCTACGACCTTGGCGTTATATATGAAAAGGGAAATGGCGTCGGCAAGGACAACGCCCAGGCTGTCAGCTTCTACAAGAAGGCGTGCGATGCCGGATTCGCACAGAGTTGCACAAGCCTCAAGCGGCTGCAGCCCTGACCGCCCTTCACCCGCTGCTCTGCGCCCACCCCAATTACACTAAGAGAGCATGATTCCCACACTCACATGGACCCCGGAAGGGGTCAGGTTTATTGACCAGACGAAGCTCCCGCTTGAGGAGAGCTATGTGCTTGCGAACGATTACGAACGGGTGGGCGAGATTGTTCTTGCAATGCGGTGAATTGCGTCAGATCAACCAAACGTTGAAGATTTCAGTCGATGCAAAATATACGATACCATCGCATATTTTGCATCGCATTCATTTAACATGCTTTATTTCGTTTTCTTGCGCTGTCTCTCAGCCCAGCTCCGTTACCGGCACGGCCCGGAAACCATTTGGCAGGGGGAATTCATGCGCCGTCCGGCAGACCACAGACCCCGCAACCACAGGCGTCTTGCCCAATGCGTCTCGTACGAAGGCAAGGTTGATGGTGTCGCCGGCGTTGGGAATTTCGGTCCACTTGCACTCGAACAGCTCCACGCGCCCACCCACATCGGCGAGAAAGTCGACCTCCCGCGTCCGGTCGCGCCAGAAGTAGAGGCTGCCCGTCCTGCCTGCGCGCCGCTCGCGCGCCCGCAGTTGCGCGAAGACAAAAGTCTCCCACACCGCACCGGCGGACGGTGATTGCCGCAGCGACTTCTCGGTGCGAATGTTGAGCAGCGCACACAGCAGGCCGGTGTCTGCCATGTAAAGCTTGGGGCTCTTCACGATCGACTTGGTGCGGTTGGAAAACCACGGCTCCAGCAGCACAACCTGCCCGGACGCCTCCAGAATGGACAGCCATTGATTCGCCGTCGAAGGTGCGATGCCCACGTCGCGCGCCAGGTCCGCCTTATTGAGCAGGTTGGCCGATCGCAGCGCGCAGGCGCGCAGAAAGCGCTCGAAGTCGCGCAGGCTGCCGACATTGGCAAGAGCGCGCACGTCGCGCTCGAGGTAGGTGGCCAGATATGAGTTGTAAAAGGCGGTGGCGTCGATCTCTGGGTTGGCGTAGAGCTCGGGAAAGCCGCCGCGCACGACAGCCTTTTCCAGGTTCGTGGCGGGCAGCGCCTTGCGGATTTCGGCAAAGGAGAGCGTTTCAAGCTCGGCAATGTCGGCGCGCCCGGCCAGCGAATCGGAGACGTGCCGCATGAGTGCGAACTTCTGAGAACCGGTAAGGAGGAACTGCCCGTTGCGCGACCGGTGCCGGTCGATGATCGACTTCAGGTGGCGAAAGAGGGCCGGCGCGTACTGCACCTCATCGATCATTACCGGTGGCGGATGGCGCAGCAGAAAGCGATGCGGCTCCTTCTCGGCTTGCTCGGCTTCGGTAGGCAGATCGAGCGACACAAACGAGTAGCCAGGGAAGAGATGACGCAGCGTGGCTGTCTTGCCGGTCTGACGGGCACCGGTAAGCACAATCACCGGCCGGGTCCTGGCGGAGCGCTTCAAACGCGGCTCGATTTCGCGCGAAATCCACATATGCAAAATATACGATTCCATCGCATATTTTGCAAAGAGAGAATACGGGGCCGTTTATCGCGGCCTCAGGCCTTTCCCATTTAGACTGGAAGAGCATGATTCCCACACTCGCATGGACTCCGGAAGGGGTCAGGTTTATTGACCAGACGAAGCTCCCGCTTGAGGAGAGCTATGTGCTCGCCACAGATTACGAACAGGTGGCGGAAATTATTGTCACGATGGTGGTGAGGGGCGCGCCGGCGATTGGCGTTTCCGCGGCCTACGGGGTGGCTCTGGGCGCGCTGAAGACCAATACGAAGACGACGGCGGAGTTCGAGCCCGAGTTCGATCGGATTTGCGCGCGGCTGGCCGGAACAAGGCCCACGGCGGTGAACCTGTTCTGGGCGATCGACCGAATGAAGAGGTTGTTTGCGACCCTTGCCGGGTCGGGCGTAGCTTTGGTCGAGATTCAGCGAAGACTATTGGCCGAGGCGCACGCGATGTACGACGAAGACATTGCGGCGTGCAAGGCGATGGGCGCGTTTGGCGGGGCGCTGCTGCCCGAAGAGGGCGGCGTGCTGACGCACTGCAACGCGGGCGCGCTAGCGACATGCGGCTACGGGACGGCGCTGGGCGTGATTCGCTCGGCGGTGGAGCAGGGCAAGCAGATTCATGTATACGCCGATGAGACGCGGCCTTTCCTGCAGGGCGCGCGGTTGACGGCATGGGAGCTGATGGCCGACGGCATTCCGACCACGGTGATCTGCGACAACATGGCGGCGAGCCTGATGCGCGCGGGCAAGATCAAGGCGGTGGTGGTGGGCGCGGACCGCATCGCGGCGAACGGCGACTTCGCCAACAAGATCGGCACCTACAACGTGGCGATCCTGGCCAGGGAGCACGGGGTTCCGTTTTATTGCGCAGCGCCGTGGTCGACCATCGACATGGCAACGGCGACGGGCGATGCAATTCCCATTGAAGAGCGGGCCGCTGTGGAGGTGACGCACCACGGCGGCAAGCAGCTCACCCCGCACGGAGTGGGCATCTGCAATCCGGCGTTCGATGTGACTCCGGCAAAGTATGTGACTGCGATCATCACCGAGCGCGGGGTGCTGCGCGCGCCGTATGCCGAGTCGCTGAGTGCGATGGAACTGGTGAGCTGAGTCCAATTGCGATCGAGCACTCGCGCCGGAGGCTCGCGCGCTAGAGTGAGGGAATGGGGCAGCTCTCCTCCATCTTCAGGCTAAGGAAAAAATCGCTGGTTCGCGGCGTTGGGCTCTGCCTGGGCGCATTTGTAGCGAGTCTGCGGCTGGCTGGATTTCCGATGATCCGGAATCTGCACGGATCTCCGTGGCAGATGGCGATGATTCCGCTCGTGTGCTGGGGCATGGTGGATACGTTTCGCTGCATCGGGAAAAAGTGGAGCATGTATCACGCGGGCGTGCTGATCCTGCTCTACTCTGAGCTGATGATTCTGGCAGCAGTGGTGAGCTTGTGGATTTATCCTTAGCTGGCATTGAGCTCAGGGATTTACCTCAGATCAGATGAATGGAGAAGGACATGTTCAAAGGATTTCGAGATTTCATTCTGCGTGGCAACGTTCTTGACCTGGCAGTCGCCGTAATCATCGGAGGCGCATTCGGCAAGATCGTCGCGTCTCTCGTTGGCGATGTGCTGACGCCGCTGATTGCAGCCGTCGTGGGCAAGCCCGACTTCAGTTCGATTGTGTTCGATGTGGGGACAGGGCACATCAAGATAGGGAACTTCCTGAATGAGGTCATCGCGTTTTTGATGGTCGCAGCAACCGTCTATTTTGTGATCATCGTGCCTGCAAACACGCTTATGGCTAAATTCAAGAAGCCGGTTCCTGAAGAGCCGCCTGCCACCAAGGCTTGCCCGGAGTGCCTGAGCGATATTCCTCTTGCTGCCAAGCGCTGCTCTCACTGCGCACAGCCGGTGGTGTAGGAGTCAGAATCGCAGCGATTTCCCTGAGGGCCGGGAGGCCCTCAGGACAGCCGGCGGGGACGCCGGCGCTACAAAGGATCGGCGCTACGACTTGAGATCAATCCAGTTCGCGCAGGGGCTTTGAGAAGGCGTAGAAACCCAGGAACACAATCATGCAAACACCGGACATGGCCGCGAGGGCGTGCGTGGTGGGGATGTGCCGGGAGAGCTCTCCGGCAAGCAGTGCGCCAACCGGTGGCAGGCCCAGGAACGATGTGCCGTAGATGCTCATGACGCGGCCGCGCATCTCGTCGCTGGAGAGATGCTGCATGGCTACGTTGACCGAGGAGATGGTGAGGATCATGCCATAGCCCTCGATGAGCATGAGGAACTCAGACAGCAGAAAGTTGCGTGAGTAGCAGAAGACGACCACGGTGCCCATGACCGCCGCGCCGGCAAAGGCAATGACCGCGCCGCGATGGCGAATTTGGCCTTGCCAGGCGACGGTGAAGGCTCCGAGCACCGCGCCGGCTCCGGAGCAGGCAAGCAAAAGGCCGAGGCCGCTTTCGCCGACGACGAGGACCGATCGCGCGAAGTAGGGGATGAAGGTGAGGATAGGGATGGCGAGCAGGCTGGCGATGCCGATCATCCTGACCAGCACAAACATCTGCGGCTGGCTGCGCACGTATCCGAGGCCGGCGCGGAAGCTGGTGAACATGCTCTCGCGCCCGGTCTTGTTCTCTTCGGGATAGCGGATGCGGGCCAGGGCAAAGAGGACGGCGAGAAAGCTGAGGCCGTTGAGCAGGAAGTTGCCGGCGACGCCGAAGGCCGCCATGGCGTAGCCGCCTAGCGTGGGGCCGAGGATGCGCGACATGTTGAACTGCGCGGAGTTGAGGGCGATGGCGTTGGTGAGGTCTTCGCGCGGGACGAGGCGCGGGAACAAGGGCCTGATAGCTGGGCGCGTTCATGGCCATGGCGATGCCGTTGAGGAAGGCGATCAGGGCGACCTCCCAGACGGTGATGACTTTGAGCCAGGCAAGGGCCGCGAGAAGAAACGCGAGCAGCATCATGGCGGTTTGCGTGGCGAGCAGCAGGCTGCGCTTGTTGACGCGATCGGCGATGACGCCGCCAAAGAGGGTGAAGAGCAGAAACGGGATGGCGCCGCAGAAGCCGACAACTCCGAGCCAGAAAGCCGAGTTGTTGGTGAGCGTGAGCACGAGCCATCCCTGAGCCACGTTCTGCATCCAGGTGCCGATGTTGGAGAGGAAGTTGCCGCTCCAGAAGAGGCGGAAGTTGGGATTGCGGAGGGCTCTTGCGATCTGCGGAAGGCGGCGGTCCTGTTCGTCGGGAAAGGCCTGCGTGGCGGCGGCCGCCTCTTCAACGGCGAGGCTTTGGGGCTCCTCTTTGAACTCGCGGTCCGCGCTCAGAATCAGCTCCCTCTGGGCTCTAGTGTAAGCTGTGGGCTAATTGCGGGGCGGGACGCAGGACGCGGCAAGAGAGCGTGGCAGGAGTGCGAGGCAGGAGGCTATTGAATCCGCGATGGTTGAGCTGAAGGAGATCACCGCCATCTCCGCACCGATTGAAAGATGTTTCGACCTGGCGCGCAGCGTGGAGGTACACCTCAAGGGCAACGTGCACTTTGGTGAGAGCGCGGTCGCGGTGGGAGGGGTGACGTCGGGGTTGGTCGACTTGGGACAGGGTGTGACATGGCGCGCCAAGCACCTTGGCGTGTGGCAAAACCTTACCAGCGAGATCACGCGGATGGACCGGCCAACGTATTTTCGCGACGAGATGATCAACGGAATGGGCGCTTTCAAGATGATGGAGCACGATCATAACTTTTCAGCGACGACGCCGAATGAGACCGTGATGACGGATGTATTTCGGTTTGCCGCGCCGATGCCGGTTCTTGGGAGGATTGCTGAGGCGGTCGTGCTGCGACGATACATGACCAATCTTCTGCGCGAAAGGAATGCCGTGATCAAACAGATCGCCGAATCGACAGAGTGGCAGCGCTATTTGGCCGCTGCACCGGCATCTACCGAGGCAAATGCATGAAGGGCCCGCCCGCCTAGAATCCACCCAGGAGGAATCCATTATGGTACTTTTTCGTGCGTGGTCCGTTCCAAAGTTCCTCTGTGTAATTCTGGCTGCGATGGCTCTCGGACCGTCGTTGCGCCCGCAAAACGCCGAGGCGCCTCCGCAAAGCGCAGACCACAACCCGGAGCTCATGCACACCTGCCTGATTACGAGCAATGTGAAGAGACTGGTGGATTTCTACGAGCCCGTCCTCAACCTGAAGGCCAAGTGGTCCGGACCCGACTATGCCGAGTTCGCAACGGGTGTTGGTGGGTTGGCGATGTTCTCGAGCGAAGCGGAAGAGAAATACATCCCCGGCTCGGCCGAAGCGGCAAAGAACAGAAGCTTGATTCTGGAGTTCAGAGTCGACAATCCGGATTCGGAGTATCTGCGACTTCAGGGCCTTGTGAAAGTCTGGGTGAAGCCGCCCACGACTCAGCCCTGGGGCACGCGCTCAGTTTACTTTCGCGACCCCGACGGAAATCTCGTGGATTTCTACACGCCCGCAAAGGCCCGCTAAAGGACAATCTTCTGTGAAGGGGTTTCAATGACCGAATCGAAAATACGGCACCCGCTCCTCCTGCTTTCAGCCTTCCTGCTGCTGGCATTCCGTCCCGGTCCGATTATTCCGCAATCCCCTGCGCTGTCCGCGCCGGCGGCGGTCCTCGGCTACAGCGACTTCACCGCTGAAGCGAAGATCGAGAGTGAATTCCTTGCGATTCCCAATGCGAAGCTGGCAGGTGAGCACCTGAAGACGCTGACCGCCGAGCCGCACATGTCGGCAACGCCGGAGGATCGCGCGACGGCCGAGTACGTGGCGCAGAAGTTTCGCGCGGCGGGCCTCGAGACGGAGATCGTTCCCTACCGCGTGCTGTTGAACCGGCCGATTGAACAGCGTGTTGAAGCTTTCGACGCCGCGGGAAAGCTGCTGATGAGCGGGCCGACGAAGGAGCATGTGGAGGGAGACCGGTTCCAGGACAATCCGCGCATCATGATGCCGTTCAACGGGTCGTCTGCCTCGGGCGATGTAACGGGCGAGGTGGTGTACGCGAACTACGGACGGATCGAGGACTTCGACCAGCTGGCGGCGCAGCACATCGACCTGCACGGCAAGATCGTGGTGGTGCGGTATGGGCAGAACTTTCGCGGGATCAAGGTGTATCTGGCCGAGCAGCGCGGCGCCATCGGCGTGCTGATCTACTCCGATCCGCAGGACGACGGCTACTACAAGGGCGACGCATGGCCGTTGGGTCCGTGGCGGCCCGAGACCGGAGTGCAGTACGGGTCGGTGCAGAACCTGTCGCGCTATGCCGGCGACCCGGAGACGCCGGGTGTGGCTTCGACGCCGGATCTGCCCGACTCGGCGCGGTTGCCGGCAGACAAGACCGGCAACCAGCCGCACATTCCGTCGATTCCGCTCAGCTACCACGATGCCGCGCCGATCTTGAAGGCGCTCACAGGCCCCGGCGCGCCGCAGGGCTGGCAGGGAGCGTTGCCGTTTCGCTACCACCTGGATGGGGGCGTGCGGGTTCACATCGTGTCGAAGCAGGACTACGCGCTGCGCATCATCTGGGATGTGATCGGGAAGGTGAAAGGCGCGGAGTATCCGGACGAGTGGGTGGTGGCGGGGAACCACAGGGATGCGTGGGTGTACGGAGCGGTGGACCCATCGAGCGGCACCGCGGCGATGCTGGAAGCGGTGCACGGCATTGGCGGGCTGCTGCAGCAGGGCTGGCGGCCGAAGCGGACGATGGTGTTCTGCAGTTGGGACGCCGAGGAGCAGGGGCTGATGGGCTCGACGGAGTGGGTGGAGCAGCACGCGCAGACGCTGGATCACGCGGTGGCCTACTTCAATGTGGATGTAGCGGTGAGCGGGCCGGACTTTTCGGCATCCGCGGTTCCGTCGTTGAAGCAGTTTGTGCGGGAGGTGACGCGAGCCGTGCCGAGCCCGCTGGGCGCGACGGTCTACGACCAGTGGAAGTTGGAGCGGGCAGAGAGCAACCCGAACCGGGCCCCGGTGATTCCAGATAATCAAGGCGAGGTGCGCATGGGAGACCTTGGATCGGGGTCGGACTTTACGCCATTCTTCGAGCACGTCGGAGTACCGTCGACCGATATCGGATCGGTTGGACCGTATGGGGTTTACCACTCGGCGTTCGACAACTACGACTGGTTTGTGCAGAACGCGGACCCGCATTTTGCATATCTCGAGGAGATGGCGCGCGTGCTGGGGCTGGAGGCCGTGCGGATGGCGGATGCGGAGGTGCTGCCCTACGACTATGGGGCGTATGCGAATGCAATTGATGCGTATGTGGCCGCGGTGAAACGCAAGGCGCAGGACGCCGGCATGAGCGGCCTGGACTTTGGCCCGCTCGAGGCGGCTGCGAGGCGGTTCCTCGCGGCTGCGCAGAGGGTTCACGAACGGCAACTGGCGTCGACCGGGGACCGGACAAAACTGAACGCTGCGCTTCGCCAGACAGAGACGGCATTTATTGCGGACGAGGGGTTGCCCAATCGGCCCTGGTACAAGCACCTGATCTTTGCGCCGGGACAATACACGGGCTATGCGGCCGTGGTGATGCCGGGGGTCAGCGAGGCAATCGACGCCCGGGACACGCAGCTCGCCAGGAGCCAGCTTGAGGCGCTCACGCGGGCAGTGGAGCGGGC
This sequence comes from uncultured Acidobacteriaceae bacterium, assembly GCA_963783065.1. Lineage (GTDB taxonomy): Bacteria > Acidobacteriota > Terriglobia > Terriglobales > Acidobacteriaceae > Telmatobacter. The sequence continues at coordinate 808,102 of CAWAMG010000004.1, forward strand.
TGCGGCTACGCTGAATGCGGTGCCATAGGGGGATGGGGTGATGCGACGTTTCCGCGCCACAGCCGTGAACCGCGGATAAGGACGATCATTTCATTCCTGGGGCACCCTCCAAAACCTCTTTCCTGGCAGCGGGGTCATCAATAGACATAGAACAGCGCAACGGGCATCCCATCTTGTTCCATGTTTGCATGTTCTCTATATGGCATAAGTTCGATACCCCGGAGCAAAAAAGTCGCGTAGCCACTTAACACCTCCAGCTTCTTGCCTTTCTTGTCCTTTACCATGAATTTCGCATCAGGGCCTCGCACTGCCGCGTAGAGGTTCAATGTGACTGAAACGTCTTTGCGTGCAAGTCCGGGAGGGAGAGCTAGACAGCTTGGCAATCTCGACTCGTTGGCCAAAGTGAAGCTTGACTCAACGCATCCAGTTATCGCGCATGAAAAGATACACAATACTGCGATGAGGAGACTTCGATGCATGGCTGCTCCTTCCCTTTTCGCCGAGACGGTTCATGCGGACTTCTACTGCGCCGGCGCGGGTTCGGATGGCGGCGCGGGGCGCTTCTTGAGAGCAGGCCAGCGAAGATGGGCGGAATGAGCGGCAGACGGAGGACCGGGCTGCATGTAGATCGTTTTGCCGGGCATGGAGAGGGTTATGGGGACGGAGGCGATGGCTCCGATGCTCACGCCGAGCAAACCGCCAATGAGCGCGCTATCTGCCCTTTCGGAAGCAGTGTCCCCAAGTGCGGAGTTGGCTGCGCCGAGTGCAGCGAGTGCGCCGCCGGAGACGCCCATCAGGATGGCACGGTCGCGCGGGGCATTGTCGGTGCGCAGCCAGGCAACTTCATCGCGGGATATTTCGCGGTGGTTGATGCCGAGCAGAAAGGCGCCCTGGTCGCAGAGGACGGAGTGATCGGTGATTCCGCGAAAGATGCAGTGGGCGGGGAGGCCAGAGCCGGTGCTGACGATAATCGGCTGACCGTTGCGCAACTCGCCGACGCGGTTCCAGCCGGTCATGTCTGGCGCGGTGGGCGGCGCCTGGCTCAATGCGCCTGCTGCGAAAGTTGCTCCGCTGCAAATGGCCAGCGCACCTTGAAGAACTCGATGCAACATAGATTCCCTCCATTCCTGTCGTTGCGGATGTTGCCGGACGATTTCTACTGCGTTGTCGCAGACTCGGCCGGCGGCGCGGGGCGCTTGATGAGCGGCCAGTGGAGATGAGCCACAAACTGAGGCGAGGACCGGGTATAGACCGTTCTGTCAGGGTCGGGGACCAGGACGATGGCTCCGGTGCGGACCCATGCGACGTCGTTGCGGGGGATCTCGCGCATGTCGAAACCGTGCAGGTGATTGTTTCGTTCGCAGTAGAGCGAATGATCGGTGACACCGCGGAAGATGCAGTGGGCGGGGAAGACTGAGCCGGCGCTCACGATAATGCGCTGACCGTCAGGCAACTCGCCGATGTGGTTCCAGGCGGTCTTATCCGGCGCGACGGGCGGCGTTTGTGGGCTGGATTGCCCGACTGCCTGCACTGCAAAGACTGCGCCGGCGCAGACGGCCAGCGCCCATTTCAAGACACTTCGGTACATAGACCCTCTCTCTTTTTGTTTCGCGTGATGCGTCCTGGTATGAGCAGCGCTTAGTTCATGGTCTTGACGACGACTACGAGGAGCACGAGCAGGATGACGCCCAGGGCCAGCATGAAATGGTCGAACCATGACATCGATTTCCTCATTTGCTTATTGATCTGGAGGCAATCGTAGGCAGAGCGCAGGTTATCTTGGGAGGGGTTGTTACAGTTTCGCGAGTGTCACAATGCGCGAGTGAGCGGGTCTGGTGCGGCATCTGAGGGCCAGGAGGCCCTCAGGACAGCCGGCCTGGAGGCCGGCGCTACAGTTTTTGGGCAATCAGGCTTCGCCGGCGGCGACCGCTGCCCCGTTCCGGCTGGCGGCTTCCATGGCGCGCAACTGGGCCATGCCGTCGGCGTCGAGCAGCGTGAAGCGCATGGGATGGACACCCACGGGCAGCTCGCGTTCGGTGACGGAATCGACCACCACTCCAACGGTTTCTTCGAGCCCACGCTCCCAGCCGGGCTCGTTGGCGTCGCGGACGAGCAGCGTATCCGCGGGCAGCCCGGCGGCCACCAGCATGACCTGGGCAAAACGCTGAAACTCGGTCCAGTGGGAGGCGATGCCGACCAGCGAGCCCAGCTTCTGGGGCAGATAGCGCTTGAGATAGGCCTGCAACTCGGGCGCGATGGGATGGACCCGGAGCGTCGTGAGCGGCGTGCCCGGCGGCAGCAGCGCGCGCACCATTTGAGCCTTGCTGGGCAGCACAATCGGCATGGCTCCGGCCAGAACGGCGGCGTCCGCACACTCCTCGGGCGTGCATCCGACAATGGGCAGGTCAAGAGCAGTTGAAAGCTCGGCGAGGACGATCTCGCAGAGCGCTGCGTCCGGCTCGATAAGCAGCCATCGCGCGGGCGGGGCCAGCTCAAGCCATCGGGCCATTCGGGCGCGCACGAGTTTTTCGTCGGCTCCCAGGCGGCGCGCGCGGACCACCAGGTTGCCGATCAGCTCGTCGATCACCATTTCGGGGGCCATCTCGGGCGAGAGCGGGGTCGAGGGGCGCGTGGCGCGCACATAGACGCCGCTGCCGTGGCGGACCTCAAGCCAGCCCTGGTCTTCGAGTTCTTTGTAGGCTGCGCTGGCGGTGTTGGGGTGGATGCCGTGGCGCTGGGCCAGCTCGCGGGTGCTGGGCAGCCGCTCGCCCGGCGGCAGCTCGCTGCACAGGATGCCGAGAATGATTTGCGTCGAGAGCTGCTCGCGCAGGTTGACGTCGCTGTTCCGCTTGAGCCAGAGGCGCATGGTTTCCTGTTGGACTTTAAGACCGGATTAAGGATACCCGCCGGCGCGGGGTGGCCACGAGCAGGACGCCGGTTGCCCACCTTTTTGGGGAGTCCGAGGTCCCTGCGTCGATGTAAAGTGATTTAGATCACATGAAAGTCGGCCCATCCCCCTCGACAATGAATTGACGACAAACGAGGGCCAAAAGGGTCTAAGGGTTGCGGCCACCTCCTCTGGTCAGGTTGACCCTGTGATCCGGCGCTCGTATCGTAAGAGGTTGAGATGAAGATTCCTGCAAACACAATGCGCGTCGGCATCGCGTCGGTCATTATCGTGGGCACGATCGCGGCGTTTGCGATCTCCGCGTTCAACGCCGAAAAGAGCTACAGCTACTACCTGACGATCGCTCAACTCAACGCGATGGGCGAGAAGGCCTATCACAACCAGATCCGCGTGGAAGGCTTTGTTGTGCCCGGCTCGATTGAGACCAGCGGACCGCATGTGACGTTCATGCTGAATGAGTTTGAGAGCCACTCGCCGAAAGCGCCGCTGGGGCGGCTGCTGAAGGTGGTTTACCACGGATCGGAGCCGCCGCCGGATACCTTCAAAGACGACTCGATGGCTGTGGCCGGGGGGTCGTACGGCCGGGATGGGGTGTTCCACGCGGGCGAGCTGCAGGCCAAGTGCGCCAGCAAGTATGCGCCGGCCACGCCGCTGCACCCGGGCGGGGCGAAGCCGGGTGAGGCGCAGCCCAAGTCAAATGTTTCAAGCGCGGCACAGCCTGGCGTTCCGGCCTCCTAGGGAATCACCGCACAAGTGGCGTTTTCGTTGAGCCAGGAATTGCAGGGGCTAAAGCCCATTCATTCTGTTGGCCTTATCGGCACGACTAAAGCCACCCCAGCGACGAAGACCTGTCGCCGGGGACCCCGGCGGAAGTCGTGCCCTGATACAGTGCAAGTTGCGCAGAGGTTCCCAAACTATGGCGGCACAACCCAGCGACGCTGCCTCCACGGAGGCGCCAGCCAAGCTGAGCGCACAACTTGCGGGCGTGTCCAAACTCTTTGGATCGTTTGCCGCACTGCGGCAGGTGACAGCCGATCTGGAACCGGGCCGCTGCTACGTGCTGATTGGCGAGAACGGCGCGGGCAAGTCGACGCTGTTGCGCATTCTGGCAGGCCTGCTGCGGCCGAGCTTTGGCACGGTGAATGTATTTGACGGGCTTCAGCCCCACTCCGACGAAGCGCGAGGACGGATCGGCTACATGAGCCACGCTCCGATGCTCTACGACGAGCTGACGGGCGAAGAAAACCTGCGCTACTTCTCAAAACTTTACAAGGGCAGCCCGAGCCTGTCTCCCGCCGAGGCGCTCAGGCAGGTTGGGCTCGATCCTGAGCTGAAGCGCCCGCTGGGGCAGTACTCGCAGGGAATGCGGCAGCGGACTTCGCTGGCGCGGGTGCTGCTGCCGGTGCCACAACTGCTGCTGCTGGATGAGCCGTTTTCGAATATGGACGTCGAGAGCGTCGCGCAGATGGTCCAACTGCTGGCGGGCTTTCGCGCGGGCAACCGGACGATTGTGATTACGACGCATCAGCGGGATCATGCCGCGCCGATTGCCGACTGGGTGCTGGCGCTGAAGGCCGGGCGCGTAGCTTCGTTCGACCGTGGGAGCCCGACGCTATGAAGACCAATGGCGCACGGTTCCTGGAGTCACTGAACATACCTTTTGAATTGCGCGAGTATGAAGTTGATCCCGATGATCTTTCGGCAATCACCGTGGCCAGGAAGATTGGCATGCCGGCCGAGCAGGTGTTCAAAACGCTGCTGGTGACCGGCGGGTCGGGCGAGTATCGGTTTGCGGTGATTCCCGGCGATGCGGAGCTGGACTTCAAGAAGCTGGCCAGGGCGGCGGGGCTGCGCAAGGCGGAGATGGCGCCGCTCAAAGACGTGCAGCCGTTGACGGGCTATATTCGCGGAGGCGTCACGCTGTTTGGCGCGCGAAAGCCTTATCCGGTCTACCTTGACGAGACGGCGGTGCTGTTTGACCGCATCAGTGTTTCGGCCGGGGCGCGCGGGACGCAACTGATCCTGAGCCCGGACGACTATTTGAAGGCCGCGCAGGCGATGGATGTGGAAGTGCAGACGGCGGACCTGACGAAGGATGCTACGCGGCATCAGGCGCAGGATGGGAAGGCAGGCGGCGCGCAGGTGGGTGGCGAGCGATGATCGATACCCTGATGACACACCTGGTCAAGGATTTGCGCATCGAGTGGCGCTCGAAAGAGGCCATCAACTCGATGCTGTTCTTCTCGCTGCTGGTGGTGGTGCTGTTTTCGATTTCGTTTAACCCGCGCGGCTCATACTCGCGAGAGATCTCCGGCGGCGTGCTGTGCGTGGCCACGATGTTTGCATCCGTAAGCGCGCTGAACCAGGCCTGGGCGCGCGAGATTCGCCATCAAGTGCTTGACGCCCAGCGGATGGCGCCGACCGCGGGCGCGCAAATGTATCTGGCCAAGGTGCTGGCGAACTTCTTCTTCGTTTCGGTCGTGCAAATTCTGCTGGCCCCGGTCTTCCTCGTTTTCTACAACCTGCACATTCTCGGGGATGCCTGGCTGCTGCTCTTGGTGCTGCCGCTCGGCACCTGGGCGCTGGTGGCCAACGGAACCTTCTTCGCCGCGCTTTCAATCAACAGCCGCAACCGCGAGCTGCTGTTGCCGCTGATTCTGTTTCCCATCTTCACTCCGGCACTGATGGCGATGGTAAACGCGACCACCGGCATCTTTACCGGGGAGTTCGATCCGACGATCTGGATCAAGCTTCTGGTCGCTTACGACATCATTTACACCACCGTTTCGCTCTTGCTGTTTGAGACAATTCTGCGCATAGAGTAGCGTGTTCTTGCGCGTTCTTCGCGTTGTAAACTGAGATGGTCATAGTGAAACCAGAGTGACTGTACCCGGAAGCCGCAGCCCTCAAGTCGACGCGACCCCAGGGCCGGGGTCCCCAATGACAGGTCTTTGTCAGTGGGGTGGAGGGAGGGGGCGACGACCCTGCCAAGGACTCGAAGGGGACCAAATACTCTGCTTTCACTCTGGATTGGGGCCCTCGATGAAAAAGATCCTTTTCGGTCTGTTTGCCGCTTGCAGCATCGGGCTATTGGTGTGGGCTTTTGAACTTGCTGTCAAAGCCCCCGCTGAGATGATGCAGGGGGACGCATACCGGATCATCTTCTACCACGTGCCGTCGGCGATGGTGGCGTTTCTCTTCTTCGCCATTTCGATGGCGGGCTCGATTGGCTTCCTTGTCCTTCGCGAAAAGAACCTCGCCAAGGCACTCGCATGGGATGCGTGGGCTGTTTCCGGCGCGCAAGTGGGCATCGTATTCTGCACCGTCGTTCTGATCACCGGACCGCTCTGGGGCTATCGCGCCTGGGGCATCTGGTGGGCCTGGGACGCGCGTCTCACCACGACTCTTCTGCTCTGGCTTATTTATGTCAGCTACCTGCTCACGCGCAGGTTCGCATCCGGCCCGCAGATGCGCACATCTTCCGCCGTGCTGGGCATCTTCGGGGGGATCGGAGTCCCAATCGTTTACATAGCAAACCGTATTCCGGGCCAGCACCCTGGGCCGGTCTTCGGAGGGGACAGGGCGTCGGGCATGGACCCTGTGATACTTCGGCCATTTCTGTGGAACATTGCGGCGTGGATGTGTTGGGGAATCGTGGTTTTGATTCTGCGCCATCAGTATGAACTAAAGCAACAGGCAGTTGCCGCGCACGAAGCCGAGCAGTCGCTCAATGCTTGATTGAGAAAACAGCGAGGACTCCATTGAAAAAGGCCGTCGCACAATTCGCCGCACTCGTTCCAATCGCCCTGCTTGTCTGGGCCCTGTACAGCCTGTACACAGCCCCGGCTGAGCCGCCCGTGGATTGGCGGCTGCACATGACGCAGGAGCAGCACGACCTGATGGTCGCACCCATCGACCACGCCTTCCGCGTCGCGGCCTATTCCGTTACCTGGGCGATCCAACTCGGCTACCTGGCGTGGCTGGCGCTGAAGTGGAGCGCGCAAAAGCCCCTGGCTGGGCGGATGCTGGACAGAGGCTAAGCGCGGGCCAAGCGAATCCGTTTCAACGAATTAGCCGCATACCTGGGCGAACCCCGGAAGTCTCGGACGGAGGTTTCCCTTCGGGCCGCACGATGGTTACGTTCAAGAGTTACGAAGCGGGGAGGGTCGCCTCCCTCCGAGGTTGCGCACGCGGAGCTTAAGTTGGATTCCAGTCTTGCCGGATCCAGCCGATGATCACTGAGTGATTCAGTCATTTTAGGCGGCTCAAGGCAAACGACATGATCCACGATCTCCTTATTTTTCTCGCATTCATTGGGATCCTGCTCGTGCCCGCAATTGTGGCGGCCAACTCCGACGATTTCCCTGACAAAGACAACTGATCGAGCGCCGAGCAGAGATCGATCGCGGCACAGGCCAGTTGACGGCCTGAGCCCGTGCGCGGGGCCTTCTGCCGACGGCAAAACCGCGGTAGCCGATGCTGTTCCTTTCTTCCCAAATCCATTGCCCATCTTGCTCTTAACCCTTTAGACTTGTGTGCTGAGGGGCCAATATGTTGGTAGTGATGAAAGCGCAGGCAACGCCTGAACAAATACAGGCGGTCTGTGCGGCAATTGAGCAGTTAGGATTTCGCGCGCACCCAATTCCCGGAGCGCAAAGAACGGCAATCGGCATTACGGGCAATAACGGCGCAGTGGAGCAGGAAAATATTGAGGCGCTGTCCGGGGTCGCCGAAGTGATTCGTGTTTCAAAGGCCTACAAGCTGGCCAGCCGGGACGTGAAGGAAGAGGATACGGTGATTCACTTCCCGCGTTCTGGAAGCTGTCCGGAAGCAGACATCGGCGGCCGCAACCTGACAGTCATTGCCGGCCCTTGTTCGATTGAAAGCCGCGAACAGGCGCTTGCAATAGCCGAGCGAGTAGCTGCCAGCGGAGCGCTGTTCTTTCGCGGAGGGGCCTACAAGCCGCGGACCTCGCCGTATTCGTTCCAGGGATTGGGCGTGGAAGGCCTGCGCATCATGGCCGAAGTACGCGACCGCTTTGGGCTGCGCATTGTGACCGAAGCGCTCGACAACGAATCGCTCGACCAGGTGAACGAATGGGCCGACGTGATCCAGATCGGCGCAAGGAACATGCAGAACTTCTCGCTGCTGAAGCGCGCGGGCAAGCTGCGCAAGCCCGTGTTGCTGAAGCGTGGATTGAGCGCGACTCTGGAAGAGTTTCTGATGAGTGCCGAGTACGTGATGAGCGAGGGGAACTACCAGGTAATTCTGTGCGAGCGCGGGGTAAGGACTTTTGCCGATCACGCACGGAATACGCTCGACCTGAGCATTATTCCGTCGGTGAAGGCGTTGAGCCATCTACCCATTCTGGTGGACCCGAGCCACGGAACGGGCAAGCGCAGCGCGATTCTGCCCATGTCGCGCGCTGCAGTGGCCGCGGGCGCGGATGGGCTGATCGTCGAGGTTCACCATCAGCCGGATAAGGCGCTCTCCGATGGTCCGCAGGCGATCTTCCCTGAACAATTTGCCCGGTTGATGGACGAGATCGGCAAGATTGCTCCAATCGTCGGGCGAACGCTTCCGCGCGGGATTCACGTTGCGCAACCCGCGGTTTGAGCTGATGACCCTTGGCCTGCAAAAGGCGCTTGCACTGGCAGGTGGTTTGGCCGGGCTTGCGCCTTTTCTCATTGGCTGCCGAACGAGCGACTTTCCGCAATACCCGGCCAACTACCGCGAATATGCTTACGTAACCAATGCACAGAGCGGAACGCTCACCGTTCTGGACGCGGTGAATCTGCGCCTTGATCGCGAAATTCCCGTGGGCCAGAACCCTGTGGCAGTTGCAGTCAGCCCGACGCGAAACGAAGTCTACGTGGTGAATGCCGGCGTGGAATCGGGGATGGGCTCGATTACGGTGATCGACGCGGAGAACAATTCGGTTGTGACGAACATTCCCGTTCTGCTCGCACCGGTATCAATTGAGGTGGAACCGAACGGGCGGCTGGCGTGGGTGGCCAACTCCGGGTCGAACGCAATCTCTGTGATCGACCTCGCGAACCGGCGTGAGATCGCACGGATCGGCACAGGAAAAGAGCCGGTCGAGGCGCGGCTCTCTCCCGATGGCCAGACGCTGGTGGTTGCTAATCGGGGCGACGGATCGGCTTCGGTCTTCGACTCGCCCGCGGGGCGGCTGCGCGCGGTCTTTGAGGGCTGCCCTGGGGCCGATGACATTGTGATTCTGCCCGACTCGTCCAAGGCCTTTGTGGCGTGCTCGGCGGGGCACCAGGTGATGTCGATCGGGCTGGCGCACGCAGCATCGAATGGAACGCAGGCGAGCGGGGCGCCGACAGGGATGTCGCAGCCGGGATCTCAGCAACCCGGCCCGGGGCAGGCAGGATTCGCGCAGGCGGGGCCCGCGCAGGCGGACCGGCTGGAGGCCTTGATGGATGTGGGCCGTGCGCCAGTGCAACTGGCGTTGAAGCCGGACGGCGGCGAACTGTTTATTTCGAATTCCGGTTCGGATACGATCTCCGAAATGGTGACGAACAGCGACGACGTGGGAGGGTCGTATCTGATTGGCGACGATCCGATAAGAGGGCTCGTGAGCCGCGACAACCTGATGCTCTACGAAGCGAACTTCCGGTCGCAGTACGTAACGATCTACTCAATCCCCGACGGCAAGCGGTTGATGTCGGTGCACGTCGGCGACGGGCCTTCGGCAATGGCGTTTTCCGCGGCAGGCAATCTGCTGTTTGTGGTGGATAACCGCTCGTCGGATGTGGCCGTGATTCGCACGCGCACGACGAAGCCGGAACTGTTCACGCTGCTGCCAACGGGGCGCGGGCCAAATGCGATCGCGGTGAAGTCGTTGAGCGTGAAGTGAGGAGCGGGGTCAGGCTTGTGGCTGCGTGAATCTAAAGCGACCGATGGGTCTGCGCTCCCTCATTAAGCAATGCGAGACTGCCATTTTTCGTGATATTAGAGCCTGCCACTTGCGGGGCGGGCCATTTGCGGGGCTCCGATGACCTCCCGCCGAAGAACGAATGGAAGGCTTGCCGCCTCTTGTGTACCTTCACCGGCTCTGAGAGTGGATCGTGATGTGGGTCACTAACCAGGAGAGCTGCTGAAAGGGAAATAAATAAGTTAGCTCGGAAGCTATAAAAATAATAACTATTTTCTTGACAGTTAGCGCTAAGTGCACAATACTCCCCGTGAAATCATCCTCAGTGCTAGGCGCTGCACGCAGCAGCCTCCGCCCTTCTTAGTGACCTAGGACGAGAGAGCGTCACTTTCATAGCCCTGAGTGCGGAATGAACTATCTACTTTCGCAATGTCTGGTGAACTATTGCACGCCTGACTAGCTCCAAGCGCGAACCGGTTCACGAAAAGGCTCTCCGGGCCCCCGGCTTCGCGCGAGCAATGTTTCAGATTTACAGGGGCGCTCAGACGCTCTTCGTCCCAAGCGGGCGAAGGGCGTCTGAGCTGGAATCGAGAGGGAGGCTGTCAATGCGATTCAGCGGATTGGGATGGGCTTTATGCCCGGTGCTGTTCTGCCAAACGATTGGGCTGGCACGGGCGCAGAATGGCGCGGCCGGCCCCAAAGATGCGCTGGGTTGGTTCGAGCGGGCGAGCGAGCAGATGAATCTTCGCGCGTTGGGGTCTGCGCCCTTCCACATGAAGGTCAGGTTTCATGCCCTCCCCGGCGTGGAGCTACTGCCCAAGAAGAAGTCCGAGATCATTGTGGGAGATGGGGAGTACGAGGAGACGTGGGTATCCCCGCAGCAATGGCGGCGGGAGGTCACTCTTGGAAGCTACCACGCGGTCGAGACGCACAGCGACAGGGCCCGAAAGATGGAGGCCAGTTCCGACTACGAGCCCAGCCGCGTGTTCATGCTAATGGATGCTCTGCTAAACCCAATCTCGCGCGGAACGCTCTCGCCGGAGCTGCATGACCACCGCGTCCGGTGGAGTACGGATCGCTCGACCGTCGGTGGCCAGACCTTCGTGCGCTTCTCGAAAAGCGACAACATCTCAACCGGGGTCACAACCGGAACCGCGTATATATTCCTTTCTAGCGGCATTCTGATGCAGTCCAACGAGAACGACCTCGTGACCACCTGGGCGGACGACACCCAATTCGCGGGGAAAGTGGTGCCGAGAAGCGTAACTGTGCAGGCTGGAACGAAGAGGGACTTATTGACTGCGGAGGTTGAAGTGGATGAACCGGGCGCGGTCGATCCCGCTGCATTCGACCTTCCTGGGGAGGACGCGGACGCTGGGATGACGCTTCGCCCCCTGCACTGGTATGAGGTCAGGCCGGCGGAACTAACGCAATCGGAGTCGACTCGGACGACCGCGCAGAGAGGCTCTCAGTCGCCCGATCCTCTTCCTGGAATGATCCTCCATGGAATTGTCGACCGGCACGGGGCGCTAAGGGAAGTTGAGGTCATCTATGGCCCATGGAAGGATGGGTCGACCCCGCCGGACAGCGCGCAACATCTGGCCGAGGATGCGAGGCAGTATAAATTCCGGCCGGCGGTGATCGACGGCAGCCCCTGCGAAACTGCTTTCGAGGTATTGTAGAGCGCATCGGAAGGAGCATGGTCTTACTTCTTGTCGCCCCAGCGCGAGACGCTGAACTGCGCCCCGGCAAACAGGATGAGCCCCGACGCGTAGGCCCAGAAGAGCAGGCCCACAGAGACATAGAAAGGTCCGTAGAGCGACTGGAGATCCATGTGGGGGAGAATTGCGACGAAGGCATATTTGGCGCCGAGCCAGATGAGGCCGGTCCAGACAGACGTGCGCAGGACAGGACGCCAGGGGACCTTGCGGTTGGGCAGGATCCAATAAATCAGGAACAGGAACAGAATGCAGGCCACGCCGGTGGAGATGGCAAGCCAGGCGTAGTTGATCGAGTTGAAGACAAAGTTATCAGTGTGGTGGAAGAAAACAGTTGTCAGCACATTCTTCTCGATCGTGTTGATGAGAATACTCAGAAGCGCGAGGCCGACCATGGCGATGGCAAGGCCGAAGGCGACGAGTTGGTTGAGCAGATAGTTGCGGCTCCTGGTGACGCCCCAGGCCTGATTGAGCGCAACCTCAAGAGGCAGGAAGATTCCCGTGCAACTGATAAGGATCATGACCAGGCTGAGGACCTGGACACCGTGGTGCGGCACAGCTTTTTGGAGGTACATCACGTAAAAGCTCTGGTTCGAGGGCATGAAAAGGTCGACCATTTCGCTGACAACGCCGGCCATTTGATTGGAATGGAAGACCGTTAACGACAGCGTGTAGAGGAGCACGATCAAGGGAATGAACGACAGGATTGCATTGGCGGCCACGCTGAAAGCGAAGGTGTGAACCTCGCTGTCAAGCAGGTAGGAGATCAGCGCCGTTCCATCCTTTCGCCAGCGATACCACTTGGAAAGTTTAGAGGCGGGGACCTGGCCGACGACTCCCCTGACTTCTAAATTGACAACATCTTTGGAACGGGAATCTGAAACTTCAGCCACGAACTGCTCCTTAATAACCACTTCATCAATCCAGAATCCCTACGGGGCGCGGGGCAGTATCGTTCCGGCCGGTCCGACGCCGATTCGGCGGGGGACGCCGGATTCCGCGTGCGCAAGTGCGTTCTTAACAAGGATAGCGTTTCAGCTGCGGCGGTGCCGGGTGAGAATCGATGCAGGGCGGCGACACATCGGGGCGAATCGATGCGCAACCTGATCGATTCTCGCGGATTTCCTCTTGCATCCTCACAAATTTCCTGACATAAAAATGGAACAGGCACATTAGCACGCGCGAGTTTTCCCTGGCAATCGATTCGGACCGGCAGTGGGCTCGAACCGGTTTGGCCGAGAAAAATGAGCATGGAGGGTTGGCTTTGAAGGAGCGAGGCGTAGTGAAGTGGTTCAACGGGGCGAAGGGATATGGGTTCATTCAGCGGCAGAGCGGCGAGGACGTGTTTGTACACTTCTCCGCGATCCAGGTGGAGGGATACAAGACCCTGACCGAGGGCGAGGCGGTGGAGTTTGAATGCCAGCAGGGTCCCAAAGGACTGAACGCCGTGGACGTGACGCGGGCAAGTTGAGGTGCGGCGCGTCGGCGTGCGTCAGATGGAGCGGCCGAGCCGGGACAACGCCCATTGCGCCGCGGTGCGCAGACCTTCTTCCGCGGAGTCGGACCACTTTCTCAGCACATTTGAGTAGTGCGGAAGGCCGCTGTTGCCCATGGCGATGGCAACGTTGCGGCGAAGACCGTCGAATCCGGCCCTGCGCACGGGCGAGCCGTTGAAGCGCGATTCAAACTCAGCCTGATCCATTGCGGCAAGCCAGTCGAGCAGCGGGTTTACAAGTTCGGGGCGCGGCTCAAGCTCGGGGTCGGCGGCAATCGGCGCTTTGCGATTCCACGGGCAAACATCCTGGCAGATGTCGCAACCAAACACCTGGCGGCCCATGGCGCCCATCAGTTGCTCGCCGATGGGACCTTTGTGCTCGATGGTGAGGTAGGAGACGCAGCGCGAGGCATTCATCTGGTAAGGCAAGTCGAGCGCGTTGGTGGGGCAGGCGTCGATGCAGCGGGTGCAGGTGCCGCAGCGGTCGGGATGGGGCAGCGCGGCGGGCGATTCGCCTGCAAGCGGCAATGAGGTGAGCATCACAGCAAGAAAGCCGAACGAGCCGAGGAGAGGATGGATGAGGCAGGTGTTCTTTCCGCTCCAGCCGAGTCCTGCGGCGGTTGCAAGTGCGCGTTCAACCACGGGTCCGGTATCGACGTAGCAGCGCGTTTCGATCGGGGTCTGCGAATGGGGTGAGTTCGCATCCGTCGAAAATGGCGGCTGACTTGAAGCGACCTCGTCGCGCAGGCGCGCTTCCAGAACGTGCAGCCGCTTGAGCAGAACCTTGTGATAGTCGCTCGGGCGGCGAGTTCCCTTTTCCTCCGTGCGACTGCTCCATGCGTACCGCGCGATCCAGGCTGCGTTGGGGCCGCTCCGCGGCGGGGGAGATTTGGTTGAGAGTGGTTGATCGCTGTGGTAACTCGCAAAGCAGACGATTGCGGACCGCGCCCATGGAAACGGAATTGCGACGCGCTCGCGGACCAGGCGGCCATGCTCGTCGCGCCGCTCAAGATAACGCATCGATCCGGCACGGCCCGCGTTGATCCAATCGGCATAGCGGGCCGCGTCGCGGTCGTCCTGCGCATGCGGCAGCGCGACGACGCCGGCCTCGTGAAAGCCCGCGTCCAGAGCCCAGCGGCGAACGTCTCTAGCATGTAGAACAGCCTGCATGCTTCCATCCTAAAGGGAGACATTGTTGGCACCGGGGACGGGCGAAGTGTTTTTGATGGAACCACAGGCACTCCTGTTTGCGTAGTAGAGCGCAGGGTTGCTGAAATCATCTTCTGTTCAGTCCCGGACGGCTGAATCGAAAATCGAACACCCGAAGCGAGAACGCCGAACTTCGGGGGCGCGGATATCCCTAGTGATTGCAGCATAATCTGCCCATGTTGGGTTTGGCCGTCCGGGTGCAACAGGGTAGCAGCAGGAAGCCTGAGCGATGTATCTGGAATGTTCGACCGCGAAGACCGGGCCGGACAAAGCCAGGCAGGCAGCACGGGCTTACGCAGTGGAGGTTGGATATGAAAACGACGAATCTGAATAAATTTGACGCCCAGGTTTTCCCCGTGAAGGGCTCGATGAGGATTACCGAACTTGTTCTTGGCCATGAGAGGGATCTGGTTGCGCGCGTGGCGCCTCTGGTGCGCGTGCAGTCCATCGCACTGGACCTCGCGGAGATTGAGCGGGTTGACGCCGCAGGCATTGCAGCGCTGATCGAGCTGTATACGATTGCGTGCCAGGCGGGCCATGGATTCTGCCTCCTGAATGCGACGCCGCATGTGACCAAGGTTCTCTCGATCTGCGGCATTGACCGGATTCTGGTGTCTCACAATGTGGTTCCGGATTCGTATTCCGGTCAGCGGATGGAACTGTCGGCGGCATAGTGCCGGCAAATTCAGGGCAAAATGCAGCCCTGGCTCGGGGTTTCGTCTCAAATTGCGAAAACACGCTGAGGGCAGCGGCGAACCGCGCGTGCGGCCGGCGAATCGGCTGTGACGAGTGGCACATGCAACGATATACTTGCAGCGCTATTTGTTATTGCGACGAAAGCAGCCTCTAATTCGAGTTCCCTGAAGGTTTCATCGTTGAACGGTCCGTTGCGGCGGCCTTTCTTCACAAAAATGAGACAGGCGATGCGAAGCTGAGGTTGCCCGGTTTACGCCGCGACGCGCTGTCTGATGTTCGGGAGACTCGCACGCGCTCAGCCTCCCGAGAGATTCTTCCCGCTTGAAGGCTGAGCCTCCGACACGCCCCCCGCCATCGACGCCGCAGATACGGAATCTTGATAATACGGAGGCATTACCCCATGACGCAGGGCGTTTTGGAGCAGGCTCCTGCCAAGCAGGCAGGTTCGACGTCAACCCCCTCAATTCAATATGTCTATTTCTTCGGCGACGGCACGGCCGATGGCAACGGCCGCATGAAAGATGTGCTGGGCGGCAAGGGCGCCGGCCTCGCTGAAATGACGCTGGCGGGTCTTCCTGTTCCTCCGGGATTCACCATTCAGACGGAAGCCTGCCGCGAGTACATGCGGAATGCGATGAGCATTGAGATAGACAGGCAAATGCTCGAGGCTTTGACAAAGCTGGAGCACACGCAGGGACAGAAGCTGGGCGCCGCGGAAAATCCGCTGCTGGTCAGCGTGCGTTCGGGCGCCAAGTTCTCGATGCCCGGCATGATGGACACGATTCTGAATCTTGGACTGAACGACAGGGCCGTCGAGGGCCTTGCCAGGCGGAGCAACAATCCACGCTTTGCTTATGATTCGTATCGCCGCCTGATTCAAATGTTTGGCAGCGTCGTGCAGGAGATTCCGAAGAAGCACTTTGAGCACATCTTCGACGGCGTCAAGCACAGGCAGAAGGTGAAGTTTGACCACGAGATTTCGGCCGAGGGCCTGAAGCAGGTCATCGTCGAGTACAAGAAGCTGGTAAAGAAAGAAACCGGCGAAGATTTCCCGCAGGATCCGATTGAGCAGTTGACGCAGGCGCGTAATGCCGTGTTCCGTTCGTGGTTGAACGACCGCGCCAAAACGTATCGCCGCATCAACCACATCGATGACTCAATCGGCACGGCTGTGAACGTGCAGGCCATGGTGTTCGGCAACCTGGGCGATAACTCGGGAACCGGTGTAGGGTTCACGCGCAATCCGGCGACGGGCGAGCACGTCTTCTTCGGCGAGTATCTGATGAACGCGCAGGGCGAAGATGTTGTCAGCGGCATTCGCACTCCGCTGCCCATCAGCGAACTGGAAAAGACAATGCCGCATGCTTACCAGCATCTGCGCGAAGTTACGCACAAGATGGAAAAGCACTATCGCGACATTCAGGACTTCGAGTTCACCATCCAGGATGGCAAGCTCTACATGCTGCAGACGCGCAACGGCAAGCGTACCGGCCTGGCCGCGGTTCGCATTGCGATCGACATGGTGCGCGAGGGACTGATCTCGCAGGAAGAAGCCATCTTCCGCGTGGAGCCGAACCAACTGTACGACTACCTGGTGCCACGCCTGGTTGAAAAGGGCGAGAAGATTGTGGTTCTGGCAACCGGTCTGCCGGCTTCTCCCGGCGCGGCCGTGGGCCAGATCGTCTTCAGCGCAGAAGATGCGGTGAAGAAGCACCAGAGCGGCGAGTACAAGACGATTGTGCTGGTTCGCGGCGAAACGACGCCTGAGGACATCGCCGGCATGGAAGTGGCGGCGGGCATTCTGACCTCGCGCGGCGGCATGACGTCGCACGCGGCCGTTGTGACGCGCGGCATGGGCAAGTGTTGCGTGGCGGGCGCCGGCGACCTGAAGGTGGACGAAGCCAGGAAGGAACTCAAGGTTCAGGGCAAGACCTTCCGCGAAGGCGATTGGATTTCGCTCGACGGATCGACGGGCCGCGTAATCGAGGGCAAGCTGAAGACCCTTGACGCAACGCCGGACGATCCGGACCTGGTCAAGTTCATGAGCTGGGTCGATCCGCAGCGCAGGCTGAGGATTCGCGCAAATGCCGACATTCCTCGCGATGCGAAGATGGCCATTCAATTTGGGGCCGAAGGCATCGGCCTGTGCCGGACCGAGCACATGTTCTTTGCGGAAGATCGCATTGACCACATGCGGGCGATGATTCTGGCGGACAACGAGAAGGACCGCCGCGCAGCGCTCAAGAAGCTGTTGCCGATGCAGCGCGCGGACTTCGTGGGCCTGTTCAAAACAATGGGATCTCTGCCGGTGACCATTCGCCTGATCGATCCCCCGCTGCATGAGTTCCTGCCCAAGCGCGAAGACCTGCTGGTGCAGATCCAGCATCTTGAGGACACCAAGCCACGCTCGCCGAAGCTGAAGGAACTTCGTCCGCTGCTGGCGCGGGTGGAGGAGTTGCACGAGCAGAACCCGATGCTCGGGCTGCGCGGATGCCGTCTGGGCATCGCGTTCCCCGAGATCACCGAGATGCAGACGCGCGCCATCATCGAAGCTGCTGTAGCGGTCAAGATCAAGGGCGGCGATCCGCATCCCGAGATCATGATCCCGCTCATCAGTACGGTTGAAGAGATGCGCAACCAGTCAGCGATCATTCGCCGCGTGGCCGCAGAGGTGTTCGAGGAGAAGGGCGCAAAGGTCGACTACATGGTGGGAACCATGATCGAGCTTCCGCGCGCGGCCCTCACTGCCGACCAGATTGCAGAAGAGGCCGAGTTCTTCAGCTTCGGGACAAACGACCTGACGCAGACGACCTTTGGCATCTCGCGCGACGACATCAACAACTTCTTGCCGGCCTACATGAAGTACGGCATCTTCAAGCACGACCCGTTTTCCACTCTGGATCAGGCGGGCGTGGGACTGCTGGTGAAGATGGCCACGGCCAAGGGACGCAATACCCGCGCCAATCTCAAGGTGGGCATCTGCGGCGAGCACGGCGGCGATCCCGAGTCGGTGAAGTTCTGCCACAAGATCGGGCTGAACTACGTTTCGTGCTCACCGTTCCGCCTGTTGACCGCGCGTCTTGCGGCAGCGCAGGCAGCGGCAGAAGATAAGCTGGCCGGATCCACGTACAGCATGAAGTAAGGACCCCGCAGAAAGAATCTAACCGGGAAACAGATGGGCGTTCGCAATTGCGGACGCCCATCGTGCGTTCTGGGCCTGGCTCAATCCCCAATTATCTAGATTATTGATATTAACGAATCAATCATTAACTGAATTAATTCTGTTATGATCTGGCTCATGAACCGCCGTACCAACCCGTTTGCTCCTGGCGCAGGGCTTCAGCCGCCCGATCTTGCCGGGCGCGGCCGGCTGCTCGACCAAGCTGCGATTGACATGGACCGTGTGCTCGACGGGCGTCCCACTAAAGGCATGATGTTGTTGGGTTTACGCGGCACAGGAAAGACAGTTCTGCTCAACCGTCTGTACTCGACAGCCGAAGAAAAAGGCTTCCACACGGCCAAAGTCGAGGCTCCCGAAGGAGGAATGCTCCCACAGCTCCTGGCTCCGGAGCTTCGCCAGATCCTCTACAGTCTCGACATCAAGTTGGGCGCCGGACACAAGGTTCGTCGCGCTGCATCGGTTCTAAGGAACTTCGTTTCGGCGTTCAGAGTGAAGGTCGGCGACATCGAAATCGGCATAGACCCCGCTCGCGGCCAGGCGGACACAGGCAACCTGGAGCAGGATCTCCCCGACCTGCTGATCGCTGTTTGCGAAGCGGCAAAGGAACGCAACGCCGCACTGGGGCTGTTTCTCGACGAGGTCCAATATCTCTCATCCAATGAGCTGGGCTCGCTCATAGTCGCTTGCCACCAGGTTGCCCAGCGTAACCTTCCGCTCATCTTCATCGGTGCCGGGTTGCCGCAAATGGCGGCTCTGGCCGGAAACGCCAAATCCTACGCCGAGCGGCTCTTCGACTACCCCGTTATCGGTCCCCTCGACCCGGACGCCGCGCGTGAAGCCCTCGCCAATCCCGCAAGGAAGGAAGGAGTCTACTTCGAAGACGACGCTATCGAGGAAATTCTGCGTGTCACCGAGCGATACCCCTATTTCCTTCAGGAGTGGGGCTTCCATGTCTGGAATCACGCACCTTCAACGACCATCCTGCGCCAGGACGTGCTCGATGCAACTCCTGGCGTTATCACCCATCTCGACGCGAACTTTTTTCGGGTTCGCTTCGATCGCCTTACGCTCCTTCAGCAGAAATACCTCCGCGCCATGGCGGAGCTTGGCGAAGCTCCGCTGCAGACGGGCGACATCGCGTCCGCGCTCGGTGTTGGGGCCGGTTCGGTTGCGACGGTCCGCCAGCAACTCATCAACAAGGGCATGGTCTGGAGCCAACGACACGGCGAGACCGCTTTCACCGTTCCCTTGTTCGGCGGCTTCATGAAACGGCAGATGCCAAAGCTCGAAAAGCACGAGCCGAAACGCCGCGGCGGCTAACGACAGCTCAAGATTTCGGCGACCGTGCCGATCTGATTCTTAGAGGATTTGAAACACACTCCGGTGTTCGCCGCTCCATGGCGAATTGCGCGGCCCAACTGACGCGTTAAAGACGCCCCTGAACGGCCTTCGGCCAGGCTGCGGCGTGCGCTCGTTGGGAGAACGATCAATCCATGGTGATCTCAGCGGCTGCGGGCGCCATTCCGGCCAACTGCCTCGGATGAAGAATCCTTGATGCATTCTGTTCGATAGATAAACTCCTGCCGATAGGAGATGCAGGACGAGCGAATGAGCCAGCCGAGGCACGACCAGATCGCGACGGTAAGCAGGCTGATTCCGGTTGTGGCGTTCGGTCTCGGATGGGTGTCGCTCGGATGGGCTTCTCTTGCGCATGCCGCGGCACCCGCCCCTATGACAACTCTGCGTGCGGTCCGCACCCTTACCAACGCCGAAGCGAGCGCGGGGCTTCAGGTCGCGTTCGAGGCCACGGTCACGTACTATCGCGGCTATGAAAACACGTTGTTCGTGCAGGATGGCGAAGCGGGAATCTATGTCTTCGCGCCAACCGATCTTCACCTGATTCCCGGCGACCGCGTTCTGGTGCGAGGAACAACGCAGAAAAGCTTCAATCCTATTGTGATCGCAAAAAGTATCACAATGCTGCGCCACGGCTCGCTGCCCGCTCCTTATCGGGCCAGTTTCGACGAGATGATCCGCACGGAGACCGATTGCAAACTGGTGACTGTTCGCGCCGTTGTCCACGCCGCGGACATTTTGCTCAGCGCGATGGCCCCGGTGCACTTCATTCGCCTGCAAATGATCATGGATGGCGGCTATGTCGATGTGAATGTCGACGTCGAGGATGCGGGTGGACTGGAAGGCCTGTTGGACGCAGATGTGCAAGTGACCGGGGTCGCATCGGAGCAATTCGACAGCAAGATGCACGTAACCGGCATTTTGATGCACGTTCAATCGCTTTCCGATGTCAAGATCGTTCAGCGCGCGCAATCCACTCCCTGGACCCTCCCCGTCACTCCGATGGATCGAGTTCTGACCGTCTATCATTTGCTCGATTCCACGCCGAGGGTCCGTGTGCATGGAACGATCACCTACTACCAGCCGGGTTCGGCTGTCGTGTTGCAGGACGGCAACGGGAGCATCTGGATTTCAACGGAGACGCACAAGCCGTTGCGGGTGGGCGATGCGGCGGACGCAACCGGCTTTCCCGATGTTCACGACGGATTTCTGAACCTGACGCATGGCGAGATTCGGGACAGTCTTACGCCCGCGCCCATCGCGCCGCTGCCGGCGACTTTGGACATGCTAACCCCGAAGGGCTTTGACTTTCCCGGCCATCACAACGATCTGGTTTCCATTGAAGGCCAGGTTGTAACCAAGATTCAGGAGGCGTCGCAGGATGAGTATGTGTTGGCCGTGGGCAGCAACCAGTTCTCCGCAATCTACCGTCATCCGAATCAAACTGTCCCGGTCACCAGAGATATACCTCTGGGCTCCAGGATCCGTGTCACCGGCATCTGCGTACTGGAAAACTCAAACCCGTTCATGGCCCAGGTACCGTTCGACATTTTGCTGCGCTCCAATGACGACGTTGAGTTGGTTCGGAGCCCGTCTTTACTGAATGTCCGCAACCTGACCCTCGCTGCCGGATTGCTCTTTGCGATTGCCGTTCTTGCGGGCGCGCGAGGCTGGATTCTGGAGCGCAAAGTGCGTCAGAAGACCGCGGCACTTGCCGCCCGAATCAAGGCGGAGGCCGTGCTGGAACGGCACGCGACGCTGCTTGAACAACGGCGCAGCCTCATCCTCGAACACATCAATGGCGAACGGCCGCTCTGCGAGACGCTGGAAGAGATTGCGGCCATGGTCTCATTCACGCTCGACGGGGCCCGATGCTGGTGCGAGACCGCCGATATAGTGTTTACAGGCGATCACCCCCAGGAGCAACAGGATCTGCGCGTCATCCAGGTCAGAATCGACGCCCGGTCCGGCCCGGCGCTGGGCACGTTCTATGCCGGTTTCGATGACGAGACTCCCCCTTCAGCCTTTGAATTTGAAGCTCTGCAGAACGGTGGACAGCTTGCGACACTGGCCATCGAAACCCGCAGGCTCTACTCCGATCTGCGTCACCGCTCGGAGTTCGACCTGCTCACGGATATTCCCAACCGCTTTGCGATCGAGAGGTTCATCGATGCGCAAATCAACAACGCCCGATTGTCCGGCGGCAATCTCGGGCTGATCTACATCGATCTGGACCAGTTCAAGCCAATCAACGACAGGTATGGCCATTACACGGGAGACCTTTACCTGCAGGAGGTTTCTCGCCGCATGAGCCGTCAGTTGCTGGGTTGCGATATGCTGGCGCGGGTGGGGGGAGATGAATTTGCCGCGCTTGTTTCGCTCCCCAACGGCCGCCCAGACCTTGACATCATCGTTGCAAGGCTGAAACGCAGCTTTGAAGAACCATTTGAGATCGAGGGACATATTCTTTATGGCTCTGCAAGCATCGGCGTCGCCATCTATCCTGAGGACGGCGTCAGCAGAGACGACTTGTTGATAGCGGCCGACGCCGCCATGTACGCGGTTAAGAAGGTAAAGCGCCAAATGGAAGCGAGCCCGGCCTGGAACCGGAATAGAAGTCTGTCAAGCAAGGACAGTGCGTAAAGATGTCGGGCAATTTTCACACGACCAGCTAGTCCGACTCCTTCGGAAAAAACTCTTGCGCGGTCGCCGGCGCCCATTCTTTTTTGGGGGGTTGAGTCAAGGGGCCCGGGCGTCTTGAGAGTACCGTTCAGCCCGATTTTTTCAGCTTGGACTCATTGGCTCATCTGCTTCGACGGGGAATGGGCAACAGCCCGCCCCTGTTTAAGCGTGGGCATCAGCCATTGGAAGGCAAAAGTAGCAGCCAACGCGCCAATGAATTGTGCGCCGATGAAAGGTAGCGCGTCGACGGGCCGAATACCTGCGAACGTGTTTGTTAGTGCGCGGGCGAGAGTGACCGCAGGGTTGGCGAATGATGTGGAGGCGGTGAACCAGTAGGCGGAGGTGATGTACGCTCCGACTGCGATGGGAACGGCCGCGGGGCGGCTTCGTGAGCAGCCCCAGATGACTGCGAGGAGGCCGAAGGTCGCGACGAACTCGCTGAATAGTTGGGCGGGGCCGCTGCGAACGTGAGTGGAAACAGAGGTCACGGGCAGGCCGAACATCAGGTGGGCGGCGATGACCCCGGCCAATGCGCCGGAGATCTGTGCTGCAAAGTAGGCAGGGACGTGACTCCAGGCGAAGCCGCCGGTGATGGCGTCTGCGAGGGTGACGGCGGGGTTGAGGTGCGCGCCGGAAATTGGGCCGAAGGTGAGGATGAGGGCGACGAGCGCGGCTCCGGTAGCAAGAGTGTTGCAGAGGAGCGCGAGTGCGACGTTACCGCCTGATAGGCGGTCGGCCATGATTCCAGAACCGACCACGGCAGCGAGGAGCAGCAACGTCCCGAGGAACTCAGCGACAAGGCGACGGGGAAGGGTGTGCATTACGCTCTTCCGATCTTGTCGATCTCTTCCTGAATGGCAAGTTGCTGAAGCGTTGCCAAAGGCAGGGAGAGGAAGAGGCCGATGCGGCGGTCGAGAACGACAAAGGAGTCGCGGAAGGCGCGGGCGATCTCTTCCGGCGCGCCCTTGACGGCGGCGGGGTCGGGGATGCCCCAGTGTGCAGTCATGGGCTGGCCGGGCCAGTAGGGGCATGGCTCGTTTGCGGCGTTATCGCAGACGGTGAAGACAAAATCCAGGTGGGGCGCGCCGGACGCCGCGAACTCATCCCAGGATTTGCTGCGCAGACCGTCTATGGCGATGCCCGCGGATTGAAGCTGGGCGAGTGCTTCAGGGCGCGGAGCGCCGGAGGGGTGGCTGCCTGCGCTGAATGCGGTGAAGTTGCCCGTGCTCTTGTGGTTCAGCAACGCCTCGGCCATGATGGAGCGCGCAGAGTTGCCTGTGCAGAGAAAGAGGACATTGTGGTGTTTCGACATTTTGGTCACGCTTTCGAAGTCGTGGCGGCTGGGGAGCAGCAGCCCGGCTGGCAGCAGGCGGATTCGGGCTTTGCAGCGCGGATGAAGGCGCTGAGGAACTTGCCCTTGACCTGGTCCGCGATGGCGTCCACGTCGATGCCCGATTTGCTGAGGAACTGGCGCGCGTCCTCGAGGTCGTAGGTGCGGGTGGGCTCGAAGGAGACATTCGTAAATCCGGCGGCCAGGAGCCTGGCTTGGTAATCATCCTCGTCGAGAGCTCCGGCAATGCAGCCCACCCAGAGCATCATGCTCTGACGGACCACTGCCGGCACGCTTCCGCGAACAACAACGTCGGACACTGCGAAGCGGCCGCCCGGCTTTAGCACACGGAACGCTTCGCGAAGTACGCGATCCTTGTCGGCTGAAAGATTGATGACACAGTTTGAGATGATGACGTCGACCGAGTTGTCGGGAAGTGGAATGTTTTCGATTTCGCCCTTGAGGAATTCGACGTTGTCCGCACCTGCCTGGCGCTGATTTTCGCGGGCCAGGGCCAGCATCTCGTCGGTCATGTCGAGGCCGTAGGCTTTTCCAGTGGGACCCACGCGACGCGCCGAAAGCAACACATCGATGCCTCCGCCGGAGCCGAGGTCGAGGACAATCTGACCGGGTTGCAGGTCAATGAGAGCGGTAGGGTTACCGCAACCGAGGGACGCAAGCGCGGCCTTCTCGGGGACGAGGCCCGTTTCGTCTGCGCTGTAGAGGTTGGTGGTTATGGGGTCGCAGCAACGAAGCGCGGGGTCGCAGCAGGCCTGCACCGTTCCGGACTCCGCCACAGCGCGCGCGGCGCTGCCGTATTTCTCTTTGACTTGGTTCTGAACTTCGGTGGTCGTGTTCATCGGGGCGCCTTTCGTATTCGTTTAAGCGAATATATCTGGAACTGGACATATCTGTCAATGCGTATATTATTGGCGTATGGCTTCCCGGGCGCAAACACCCAATTTGGCCCTTTTATTCGCGGCCCTTGCCGACCGAACGAGGTTGCGTCTGCTCAATCTGATTGCCGGCCGCGAGGTGTGTGTCTGCTACCTGGTGGAGGTTCTTCGCCTGGGTCAGCCGAAAATTTCGCGGCACCTCGCCTACCTGCGCAGTGCGGGTGTGGTCGCGGCTCGCAGAGAGGGCAAATGGATGCATTACCGCATGCAAGGGCCGGAGGATGCAGCAACGGCGTCAATCCTCGATGCTGTATTTGCATCGTTCAAGTCGGACCGCGAGATGCAGTCTGACCTGAGCCGCCTGGCCCGCGCCTGCTGTGAGCCGCAACGATTCGTTGCACTCCAGGGAGCGCCGATGCCGATTTCGCCCGTGGCTGCTACGGACTGAAGGGAACGAGTTGTATTCTGGCCCTTGGGAGAATCTTGGATGCCGAAGGGTTACACCGCCCTGCTCTCGCTCGCGCTCATGGCGGCTGCCGGCGCTTTCCTGCTCTCGGCCGCGGACCCGCAAGAGGCCGCTTCCCCGCAGGATTTGCACGTCGCGATTATCGTCACGCGCACTTCTGAGGCGGCGCAAGCAGTACTGAAGCAACTGCAGTCCGGCATGGATTTTGGCGTACTTGCCAAGGAGCACTCGACCGACCCCAGTGCGGACGATGGCGGTTATCTTGGCCTTTTGAATCCGGCGGATTTGCCGCCTTCGGAACGCGACGCGCTCGAGAATCTGCACGGCGAGAATTACACCGGAATTGTGCCCGTGCCGTCGGGGTTTGCCATTCTTACCATCCTGCCTGGGCCGCCCAGGTTTCAGGATCTGGATGCGGACCAGATGAAGCGCCTGAGAGCGACCGGCGTGGTGCGCCAGAGCATTATGGTTGCCGGACTGAGCGAGGCAGATGCGGCATTCAGGCAGTTTCCAAAGCCGGATGGGTGGGACCGGAACCTCCACCAAATGTGCGAAATTCGCAACGAATCGCACGCTGAGGCCGTGCGGCGCCTCGAGCAGAATATAGCGGAGATGGAGGGTCGAACCGAGAACAAGGCCGATCCCAGGGAGGTGATTCAGGCCCATCAGGCGCTCGCCCAGTTGCATGCCTATGTGGGCGAACTGGAAGCGTCAATCAAAGAATGGAAGAAGGCGTACGAGATTGCCCAGTCGGACTTGCCCAATGCCGTCCCTTTCCTTGAAGAAGCGCTCGGCGCTTCGTATCTGCATCTTGCCGGGATGGAGAACGGCGCGTACCGGAATGCCGGCGACATCGATCTCTTCCCGCCTGCCGATAAAAGCAAGCCTTACGCGAAGCAGGAGAATTCGCGCCTGGCCATCAAGTATTTTCAGGCCAGCCTGGATCAATACCCGGACGATTTGCAGGTCAGGTGGCTGCTCAATTTGGCTTATGTAACGGTTGGCGAATACCCAGCGGGAGTTCCCGCGAAATTTCTTATACCCGCGAGCCTGTTTGGAGCAAAGGAAAACATCGGGCGGTTCGTCGACGTGGCGCCAGCGGCAGGCCTGAATGTGTTTGGCGATGCGGGAGGCGTGCTGGTGGACGATTTCGAGAACAACGGACTGCTCGATGTGATTACGTCGAGCGAGGCTCTCTGCGATCCGCTCCACTACTTCCACAACAACGGCGATGGAACGTTCACCGATCGCACCGCCCAGGCGGGACTCGCCGATCAACTCGGCGGGTTGAACATGATCGAGGGCGATTACAACAACGATGGGTGCATGGACTTCCTGGTGCTGCGCGGAGGGTGGGAGTTCGGCATGCGCATGTCGCTGATGCGAAATAACTGCAATGGGACCTTCACCGATGTAACTCATGAGGCGGGGCTCGATAAGTCGGTATATCCATCGCAAAACGCCGTGTTTGCGGATATTGACAATGATGGCTATCTCGACTTGTTTGTCGGCGCAGAGAAGTTTTCAAGTCATCTGTTTCACAACAAAGGCGACGGAACGTTTGAAGACATATCGCACTCGGCAGGGGTAGATAGAGTTGCGTTTACCAAGGGCGTAGCCGCGGCCGACTACGACAACGACGGCTATGTCGATTTCTACGTCACGAATTTCGGAGGGGGCAACTTTCTCTATCATAACAATCACGATTTGACCTTTACCGACGTCGCCAAACAGGCACGGGTGCAGGCGCCATACTCCAGCTTTGCCACCTGGTTTTTCGACTACGACAACGACGGCTGGCCTGACATCTTCGTGGCATCGTACGCGAATTACACGGTCGACCAGGTAATTCGCAGTTATCTTGGGCTCACAATTCAGGCCGACACGCTGAAACTCTACAGGAACCTGCACAACGGCACTTTTGAGGATGTTACCGAGCAGGTCGGCTTGAACAAGGAATACGAGCCCATGGGCGCGGGCTTTGGCGACGTCGACAACGACGGGTATCTTGATATCTATCTGGGCATGGGGAACCCCTCGTTTTCCCAGCTTATGCCTCACGTTCTGCTGCGGAACAAAGCGGGCAAGGAGTTCGTCGACATCACCGCAACCTCGGGAACGGGAGAGATTCACAAAGGGCACGCCATCTCCTTTGCCGACCTGGAGCGGAACGGGCACGAGGATATTGTTGCGGAGATCGGAGGCGCTGTCCCCTCGGATAGACACGCCATGCGGGTGTTCCGGAATCCGGGCAACGACAACGACTGGATCAACGTGAAGTTGATCGGGGTTAAGAGCAATCGCAGCGCGGTGGGCGCAAAAATAAAGGTCACGGTAGAGAACGATGGCGCGAGCCCACGCTCCATCTATCGAGATGTCGGAGAGACGAGTTCGTTTGGAATCAATCCGATTGAGCAGCATATCGGGCTGGGCCATGGCGCACGGATTCTCAGCCTGGAAGTATTCTGGCCGGCAACGAATACGCGCCAGCAGTTCGCCAACGTGGCGAAGAACGAATTCATTGCCGTGAAGGAATTCGACAAGACTTATACGAAACTCGAGCGGAAGGCCGTCGTCCTGGGCGGAGGCAAGGCGGTTGAGGCGGCAAAGTGAGGCATGGGCTCACAACTCGAGTTTCGCGCGGGGCGGCATTGGCGTTGGCATTCGCGATGCTATTTGCGGCAGCCTGCGCCTGCGGCGCTCAGGAACACGCCGCAAAAGGGATTGTGACCGGGCTTGACGCAAGCAAGCGCTCACTCGTCGTGTCGTGCGAAGCGATTCCCGGTTACATGGACGCGATGCAGATGTCGTTCGCGGTGCGGGACGCAAGAGTGCTCCACGCGATCAGACTCGGGATGACGGTGCGCTTCACAATGGTGGAGGAAAGCCATGTGCTCTACGCGGACCACATTCAAGCGAGCACCGCGGCAGACGATGGCGCTGAGCCGATGGAGGCAGGCGGATTGACGGCGCTTGAAGCTGCCATGAATCCGGCGAACGCGACCAACATCGTGCAGCCGGGGAATCCGGTGCCTGATTTTGAGCTCACAGATCAGGCGGGGAAAACAATCCGCCTTTCGGGCCTGCGCGGAAAGGTTGTGGTTCTGACCTTTGGATACTCGCGTTGCCCGTTTCCGCAGTATTGCCTTCGTCTCTCAAACAATCTGGGCGCGGTAGAGAAGCGCTTCAGGGCGCGCGCCGGTCGCGAACTGGTCCTGATCACCATTGCCATTGATCCGGATCACGATCAGGGCAAAGTCTTGAGCGAATACGCGGCAAGCTTCAACGCCGACCCGATGGACTGGCACTTTCTTACCGGACCGCTCCCGGTGGTAAAACATGTGGCCGGCGTGTTCGGAACAAGCTTCTGGAGCAATGACGGGTTTCTGACGCATTCGCTGCACACGGCCGTGATCGACCGGGATGGAAGACTGGTGGCAAACATCGAAGGAAATCAGTTCAGCGCTCAACAGTTAGGCGACCTGGTGCAGAAGGTGATGGACAGGCCGCAGTGAGGCAGTTTCAAAGACGAGCAACAGAGCGCTTTCTTTCGTGCATCTTAACCCGTGAAAGGATGTCCATACCCTGATGTAGCCTGCCGCGTTGAGTGGGAAGCGCGGCGAAGCCCGCGATGTTCCATATGACACAGTTACTCCGGTTCCGCTCCAGTACCATCAACACAAGAGGCTCACGATGCTGATCCGGCTCGGATATGACATTCAATTCGATATTCCCGCCGAAGTGGCCATGGTGGCACTTCTCCATGTCCATCCATCGCGCCATGACGACCTGCTCGAGCCCGACGAGTTGCAAATCGAGCCGCAGGTCCCGATCACCAGCTACATTGACGGGTTCGGGAATCGCTGTGCCAGGTTTGTTGCACCGCCCGGTCTGTTGCGCCTGACCGGTTCCACGCTCATCCGCGATTCCGGCAACCCCGACATCCTCAATCTGTCTGCCCGCGAAGTGCCCGTCGGCGACCTTCCCGACGACATCCTCAGTTACCTGCTCAACAGCCGCTACTGCGAGGTGGATCGATTCAGCAGCATCGCCTATGAGCACTTCGGGAATCTGAACCCCGGCTGGAACCGTGTGCAGTACATCTGCAATTGGATTCACAGCCACGTTGCGTTCAATTATCAACATGCGCGCCCAACGAAGACGGCCCTGGACGTATACACCGAACGGGTGGGCGTATGCCGCGACTTCCAGCACCTGGCAATTACCTTTTGCCGCGCACTCAATATTCCGGCGCGCTACGCAACGGGCTATCTCGGCGATATCGGTGTTCCGGTGGTTTTGCCGATGGATTTCAGCGCGTGGTTCGAGGTCTGGCTCGAGGGCCGCTGGTGGACATTTGACGCCCGCAACAACCAGCCCAGGATTGGCCGCGTGCTGATGGCAACGGGCCGTGACGCATCCGATGTGGCCATGACGACTTCATTCGGGCGAGCCGATCTTCGATCTTTCTTCGTGGTCACTGAGGAAGAGTCCGCGGCAGCCGTGCCCGATTCAGTCATTCAACCGCACCCGGCCCAGGCGTAGGGCCTCAACTTCTCAGGCTTCTACTTCGAGTCGCCGCCGGGCGCGTAGTAGCCTTCCCTCGTCACCACCTGCAGATCGTCCTTGCTGGCCTTGAGAAAGATCTTGTGGAACCCGCCGTCGTTGTCGACCTTGTCGGGGGTGTAGGTGAGCAGATATTGGCCGCGCAGTTCTTCGGCGATCTGGGCATAGATCTCGTCGAGGTTGTCTTTCTTCTTGGCTTCGAAGAAGCGGCCGCCGGTGCGTTCGGCGATCTTCTCCATGATCTTCCTGCCGTCGACGCCCGCTTCGCTCCTGGTGTCGGGTCTGCGCTGCCCTCCTCCGCCGCCGGGGTAACCGCCCCCACCGCCGGGATAGCCTCCGCCGCCACCGGGCCAGCCGCCGCCCATGCCGCCGTGACGTCCGCCTTGATTGCCGTTGTTGGATCCGTTGTTTGCCTGTTCACCTTTGAAGTAGACGGTGTAGACGGCCAGGTTCGCGCGATCCGCGGCATCGACTGCGTCGTTCAGCGTCTCTTTGCTGCCGCGGTCCGCGCCATCTGAAAACACGACGAGCGCCTTGCGGCCATCCTTCGGCTTCATCAGCTCATCGGCGGCGAGATAAATGGCGTCGTAGAGCTGCGTGCCCCCGCGACGGGTGCTCGGGCGCGAGCCGGTGTCGTCGCCGCTGGTCTCGGGGCCCTGGGTGTCGTTCTGCGCGGCGCGCGACGGTCCCATCTCTTCTAGTTCCTTGTGCAGTTTATCGCGCGAGTTCGTGAAGTCCTCCAGCAGTTCCACCTCGTGGTCAAAGTGAATCAGGAAGGCCTGGTCGCCCGCTTTCGCGTTTTTGGGGTCCGCAGGAAGCATCTGGTCAACAAACTTGCCGGCGGCCTTTCGTTCGGAATCCAGGGCGCTTGAGACGCTGCGGCTGGTGTCGACGAGCAGGCCCAGCCGAAAAGGCAGATCGGTTTCCCGGCGAAAGCTCTTGATGGTCTGCGGACGACCGTCCTCGGTGAGGGTGAAGTCCGTCATTTGAAGGGTGCTTACGAGCGCGCCGTGCTTGTCGCGGACAGTGACGGGCAGCACCACCTCGCGGGCCTGAATCTTCAGGGTAGCCGCGGGCTGGTCCGCGGCGGCGACCGAAGCCTGAGCGAGGGCCAAGGGGGATACGCCCGCCAGGATCAGTCCGGCGAATAGGGCTCGGGTGGAAAGCACGCGGCTTGAAGAGGCTCTTTGAATCGTCATCGACTTATACACACCTTCACCACTTTAGACGGGCCAGGCGGCGGAGTGTTGACCGGACCGGCTGTGCTTCCTGGCGAAAGGCCCTCCACCCGCTCGAAGCCGACCAGGACGGGCCAGCCGGCTAGCTGTGCATGACGGCGGCTGCTCGGTGCGCAACCCTCACTCGGCGACCAGGGTTCTCCGGTTGATCCAGCGGAGCGTCGCCCTCCACCTGGTATAGAAGAAGAGTCCCACCCACCAGATCCAGCCGGCCAGAACAAAGAGCATCGGGAGGGCCGCGACGGAAGTGACCACATCGGCAACCTGAGCGATCAAATCGGTGACGGACGCCTTATCGCTCGGCGGGATGCGCGCGATGGACCAGCCGATGCCGAGCAGGAGCATGGCAACGAGCGTACACAGCGTCATGAAGAGGCCGGGCTCGGTGTACCAGCGCCGGTGGCGGCGGCGAATCATGGGAAAGCCGCCGACAATGAACCACAGAACCAGCGCCGAAGCGGAGATGATCCAGCCGGTGACCCGCTCGGCCTTTTGCGTGAACCCGTAGCGCGCCTGAATTTGCATGTCGAGCCGGGATGGGATGGAGCATGGCAGGTGCCAGCCGGTGATCAGCGCAACGGGAAGATTGTCGATGGCGAGGATCTTTTCCTGTGCCGAAGTGGGGCGCTCGGAATTGTTTGCGGCGTCGCACGCATTCAAAGGAGGCCTGTCCTCGATATCGGTGGGGTTTGCTTCGTGCGGGACCGCTCTGGGAACGGAGGCGACGGTGGGGATGTACTCCCAAAACGGTGCTTCCTGCCAATAGACGAGCCCTACCGTTACGCCCAGGTGAATGGCGCCGTACACAAGACCTCTGCGGAGTCTCATGCAAACAAGAGTACCGTGCCATCGACGCAGGAATCAAAGAGATTTGCAGCGCGCGTGGGGAGCGGGCCTGGGCGATGGCTGCCGTGCGGAGCGGTGGGAGGCAGGCCGTTGAGGATCGAACAATCAGTTCAGGGCGCAAACGAATGTCTCGGACCGGCTCATCGCTCGCGAGCTTGTGAATGAGGAGTTCCGCTGCCATTGCAGCCAACCTTACCTGGCTCTTATTATTGACTTCGAACTAAATCCGAGCCGTTCTTGACCGGAATAACGAAAAGATTTCGCACTTGAAAGAGTAGGACAACATGGAAATGACCCGTCGGCAATTCGCTTTGCAACTTGCAGCCGCCAGCAGCCTGCCTGCATCCTTGTTCGAGCCTACATCCCCACTTGGCGTTCCTCGCGGCGTGGTTCCCGGCCGGGTTACCTGGGCGCACGACCCGGCGTCGGTGACCTGGGATGGGACCGGTTCGTGGTGGAATGATGGCAACAATAACCAGTCTGTCATTGACCACATGGTTTCCCGCTCGATCCGCGGTCTTACCAATCACAAAGACGATGCCCAGGCATGGGGCGCGATCTTTCACCACTTCAACCGCACCCATGGCCGGGGCAACGCCGGATATAAGCCCGGCGAGAAGATCGCAATCAAGGCGAACCTGAACAATACAGTCGATCATGGTACGATCGACCGTCTGAACTCGTCGCCCCACTTGATTCTTGCGCTCATCAGGCAGTTGACCGGGCCGGGAAAAGTGGCGCAATCGTCGATTACTGTCTTCGATTCCAGCCGGTTCATTCCGGGCAATCTATACGACAAGATTCACGGTGAGTTTCCCGGCGTCGTATTCGTGGATCATATCGGCGGCGATGGCCGACTGAAGGCCGAGTTCAAACCCGACGCGATTCCCTTCTCAATTACCAGCCGCAATGCCAAGGGTCTCGATACCGTGGCCGTCGATGCTGCCTACCTCATCGATGCGGCGTTGCTCAAGGGACATGTGAGTTCAGGAGTGTCGCTTTGCGCAAAGAATTTGTTCGGCGCGACAAGCATCTTTACCGACTGGCACAAGAACGCACACGATGGCTTCCGTCACAACGCCGACGGCTCGGCAAGTTACGCCGCATACGTTGACTACCTGGGCCACAAGGACCTGGGCGAGAAAATCATTCTCTTCGTCATCGATGGGCTCTATGGGTGCGACAGTGCGGACCCTCCGCCCAGCCTCAAATGGAAGATGGCCCCGTTCAACGATGCCTGGCCGAGCAGCATCTTCATGTCGCTTGACGGAGTGGCCATCGATTCGGTCGGCTTCGATTTTCTCACTTCGGAGTGGCCCCATCTCGTGGATATGGCGAACGCCGACAACTATCTTCGCGAAGCCGCTCTGGCTCATGATCCGCCTTCCAAGACGTTCTACGATCCAGAGCGTGACGGAATCCGGTGCCGCAGCCTCGGCGTGTTTGAGCACTGGAACAATGCGGCGGAAAAGAAGTACTCGCGGAATCTCGGAAGAGGGAATGGGATCGAGCTATTCAAGGTTAGCTGAAAATAGCACCCGCGAGAGTTCCTTGCCGGCGCCAGGCTCAAGGAGGCCAATGCACCGCGTACTGAGCATGATCGTCGCATCCTGCCTGGTGATCCCGGCTGCAGTGACTTCGCCACAAGACACCCCCGCGCAACAGTGGAAACTGAGCTGGAGCGATGAGTTCAATGGCCCCGATGGCGCTCCACCGGACCCTGCAAAGTGGGAGGTCGTAACCGGGGGAGGCGGCTTTGGCAACAAGGAGCTCGAACAATACACCGCGCGCCCCGAAAACATTCGCCAGGAGCACGGCAACCTGGTGATTACGGCGCGTCACGAATCTTTCACTGGCGCGGACGGTATCCAGCGTGAGTACACATCCGCGCGTCTGCAGACGAAGGGCAAATTCGAGCAGAAATACGGGCGCTTCGAGGCTCGCATCAAAATCCCTCAGGGGCAGGGGATGTGGCCGGCCTTTTGGATGTTGGGCGACGACAACAGGAGTACCGGCTGGCCGGGATGCGGCGAAATTGACATTATGGAGAATGTCGGCTACGAACCTGGAAAGATTCACGGTTCCATGCATGGCCCGGGTTACTCCGGCGGCAGCCCGTTGACCGGCGCATTTAGCCTGCCAGCCGGCGCGAAATTCTCCGGCGACTTCCATGTGTTTGCAGTTGAGTGGGACGCCTCGGCGGTCCGCTTCTATGTGGACGACCACCTTTACGAGACGCAGACGCCGGACAGCATCCCCAGCTCCAAGCACTGGGTTTTCGATCACCCGTTCTTCATCCTTCTCAACCTCGCGGTGGGTGGCCAGTGGCCGAAGGATCCGGATTCGACGACTCAATTCCCGCAGCAGATGTTAGTGGATTATGTGCGCGTTTATACACATTCCTAGTGCGCATAGAACAGCGACTCAAAATGAGGTTTGAAGCGCCCCGTAAATGGAAAAGCCCGCTGAATTAACGGGCTTTAGCGGATATTATCTGGTAGCGCTAACGGGAATCGAACCCGTGTTTTAAGATTGAGAATCTCACGTCCTAACCCCTAGACGATAGCGCCACATGCGGGGATGGGCCTGCGAGGGCCGCCTATCTACTTTAACAAAGAACGCCTATTCGGCAAAGAGCGCCGACCCGTCAGGTAGTGTCCTAATTTGAAAAGCAACACCGAGTTGTGAATTAGACACATTGTTTGGCCTCATACCTGCAAAGCGGCGGACAAGGTGCTGCGAACCCAAGCTGAAATGGTTTGGTTGCTGGCCCTCGCTGCGGCCTCTACCCGCTTACGCTCTTCCGGGCTGAATCGAACAGGGACAATGCTTCCCTTGGCTTCGCCCTTTGCCATCTTTGGCCGTCCGGGTTTCTTAGGCTTCGGCTTGGGCATTTCTGAACTCCTGAACGATAAAGGCTTTTACGGCTGCCGCTGGTGTTAGTGCGGGGTGAATATGCAATACGGTCACTGGATAGGCCCTCTCCCCGCTGTCGTGCATCCATGCATAGACTTTTTCAGTCTGTGGGTGACCGTGAATGTGGAACACTTCGACGATTCCTTCCCACACGGTTTGGCCTTTGTGCTCCTCTTTTACCGACACACTTTCAATGTGCGTGGCTGTTACGCCATGCAGCTTCTCGACGGCATCCTTGAGCGCTGCTATGTGGCTCACGCTGCGGCCTCCAGCAATTCCCCGACACTCCAGAAGCTAGAGGCTACTCCAGCAGCCATCGCCGGAGTGCAGCGCAAAGTGTTGTGACGCTTCACAAAGTTGTAATAGGCGAAGTGGAGCCCAACCGCTGCCGCGAAATTCTCGCGCTTCTTCGAGAATGCCAAGGTAAGGCGGGTCAACCGGCGCATGTGAAGCCGAGTCGTGGCATTCAGGCGCTCCACATACGAAGTCGAAATCAGGTCAAAATCCGGTGCGCCTGAGACGATCTTCTTATCAATCCCGGTAACCTCCGGCTGGCTATAGCGATTGTCAGCGGAGACCTCGTGGCCATAGGTTTTGATGATCTGGCCATAGTCGGCGTCTGCGCCAAATGCGGATTCGATAGCTGAGACGTAATCCCCTAAACCGTCTGTGCTGATTTGGACGCGGTAGGCCATGCGGGAGGCAACGTCTTTCACGAACTCATGCGCTGCTTTGCGACCCCGATCCCCGACCTTGAAAGTAGGAACCAGTTTCGTGTCGGCATCAATCGCGCAGAACGTCCAAACGCTTCCCACTGCCTTGTCGTCATGCTTGACGTGCTTTTCCTTCTTGCCGACAAAGCCCCAGATTTCATCCGGTTCCAGCCGAGTGCAAGGCAGGTCGCGCATGGTCCCATCCATCAGAGCCGTGCAGGCCCGTCCAACCTTAACGCCTAGCCGCATGATCGTATCCCGGTGAATGCCCGTCATGCGCTCAATGGCTCGAATGGACGGTCCCTCAGCAAGTGCCGCAATCACCGCGATTTGTTTATCCGTGTTGAGTACGTTCGCCATAAAGCCTCACTGGAATAACTGTATTACAATAATTATTCCTTGTCAATTGTTTTCGAGCTATATTCTTCCGCGAGGAGTCCGAGTTTTTCCCCTATAGTTCTTATTGTGTTTTCAATACTGGCTTTTAGAAGTCCGGGGGAGAGATAACTATCTAATGTAGAATCTGCGAGATGCTCTTTAGAAAACTCATCGCGAATTGCAACCGCTCTGTGATGAAAGCGTCCGAGAAACATATCCCAAGTTTCCTTCGAGTATTCCAATGACCTTTGTTGCGCTGCCCATCGGTCGGATTGCGATTGGTAAAAGGATGTCGCATCTGACTGTGTTGCTATATACGTGAATGCATATGCCGGTTCTGGGGGTTTTCCCTGAATTCGGGCATAGATAAAGTCGAGAATCGCCTCCGAGAGATCAAGTGAGCGTCTTTTTAGCCCGCTTATTGGCTCGTCCAAAGCCATGAACTGACGGAGTACTGCCGTATTGTGGGCATCAGATGCTTCTCGTAATTCTTGAAGTTGTCGTAATTGCTCTCGGTGGGCGGCATCCCGTTTCGATTGATCCTCTGCAAATTCTCTGTCCTGTCTCCCGCGTTCCTTGAAGATGATTACCAACTCCAGCACCAACAATGCCCCGATACCTATAGTCCATTTGGCTTTATCTATAGGTGTCAATTCGGTGGGCGTGAAAACGGGAAAGGCCGCTGCCGCTCCAGCCAAAACCGCAATACAGATTCCTGGGGGCCACTTTTGCCACAGAAATTTGAAGAGTTTCATGTTCGCAATCATCTCATTGCCCGACATGCCCAGCACAGATATTTGTGATACATTTTCGCCATGAGTAAATGGCTGGCTATATTCGGTTTGCTTTTGGCATCCGCACCAGTGATGCCCGGTCAGCCAGATCAGGCTTCCAAGCCCAAACAGAGCACAGCAAACCAAGTACAAAAGGAAAGTAACCCGGTTGGAGCGACCGAGGTAGACAAGCAGGCCAGCGGCCAAACAGATCAGGCCAAGGCCGAGGCCAACCCGCCAGATTGGTACACAGCCCTCGAAAGGCCCGATTGGTGGCTGGTTATCGTGGCGACCATCACTGCTGGCGTCATTTGCTGGCAATCGATAGAGACCAGAAAAGCCGCTCAGGGAGCCAAAGAGAACGCGGAAGCTGCTCTTTCCCAAA
Organism: uncultured Acidobacteriaceae bacterium; assembly: GCA_963783065.1. Taxonomy (GTDB): domain Bacteria; phylum Acidobacteriota; class Terriglobia; order Terriglobales; family Acidobacteriaceae; genus Telmatobacter. The sequence continues at coordinate 844,755 of CAWAMG010000004.1, forward strand.
TAAGAATGACTATGGAGAAGGAAAGAGCACGGATCGGGGTTGATCTGGTGGATTTGAAACTTGACGTTGTTCCCGACCAACATAGCGCGGTTGAAGTTGGCTGGAGCGTGACGCTGTATGGTCAGACGGATGCCTTCATACACGATTCTCAATGTTTTGCTGAAGTGGAAGGGCAAAACCTTCCTCACCACATCAGGCCAGCGTGGGGAGAGATGGTCGGACTGCCTAGCGTTCTCTCCTGCGATCGCCGAAATGTCAAAGGGAACGTGATGGGCCATCCACCGAGGCCATATCCCTTCGACTATGCATCCCTCAGTGACAGATTGGTAAGCGGAGACCAGGTAGTTATTTGCGTGGGATTTGTTGAGTATTCCGACGTGTTTGGTGGGAGATGGATATTCAGATTCAAGCGCAGATGGAGCTTCTTTGGAAAGCCTGATGAACTCGGAGGACTTATCCCTCGCTCGCTCTTGAGTGGCGAATGGGCTAAATGCGGAAGCATGGAAGAGAATGGCGAGTACCCAGCAAAGAAGACCCAAAAGCCAAATTAGGACACTACCCGATCTTAGTTCTTATCGAGAATAGCTTTTTGCGTTATTTTCGATTATCATAGAATTCGAAAATAACGCAATCCGCAGTTTTCATTCCGCCCTATGAGCAGGCATGCAAACATTCCCGGCAAAATGGTCCCGCAAGGTGCGTATTCAGCCTTTATCCCCGCGGCGCTGCCGCCTCGACTCGTATGGACGCCCCGCATAATTGGCGTACTTTCGGAAGCGGATCGACTCATCGGCCGGCTGGCCGGGGAGGGTGGTCGACTGCCCAATCCTCACGTTCTGATGCGTTCTTTCGTGCGCCGCGAGGCTGTTCTGTCAAGCAGGATCGAAGGCACCCAAGCCACGCTAGGCGAGCTGCTGGCCGCCGAAGCGGGCGCGGTCGTCGAACGCAGCCCAGAGGATCTCCGCGAGGTCGGTAACTATGTAGTGGCACTCGAACACGGGATCCTCCGCCTGAAGAAACTCCCCCTTTCGATACGCCTGATAAGGGAGTTACACGAAAAGCTGATGGAAGGTGTGAGGGGACAACATGCAGCACAGGGAACATTCCGGAAGACCCAGAACTGGATTGGCAGACCCGGCAGCACGCCAGCAACAGCAACCTTCATCCCACCTCCGCCCGCAGAAGTAGCGACGTGCCTCGCGGCCTGGGAGACATTCATCCACGAGTCGGACCTTCCGCCGCTGGTGACAATTGCGCTTGCCCATTATCAATTCGAGGCCATCCATCCGTTTCTTGACGGTAACGGCCGTGTGGGCCGCCTGCTGATCACGCTGTTCCTGATCGAGCGAAAGATTCTTCCCACCCCGCTCCTCTATCTCTCTGCATTCTTTGAGGCCTCGCGGCGTGACTACTACGAGGGTCTTCGCGGTGTGAGCGAACGAGGCGCATGGGACGACTGGCTGGAGTATTTTTTGCAAGGGATCGCCCGCATGTCGGAAGACGCGCTGAACCGTGCAACTCGCATCAATGATCTGTTGGCAAAATGGCGAGACCAACTCGCCGGGCGTTCGACCAATACCCCGTTGCGCGTGCTCGATCTGCTGGCAGCCAATCCCTTCGTTACCATCAACGGCGCCGCCAGCCAGCTGAAGCTCGCCTTTACCACCGCACAGCGTGCAATCGAACGCCTGGAGCAAAACGGAATTGTTCAAAGGGTCTCAGATGCGAAACGCGATCGGGTTTACTGCGCACGAGCGCTGCTCGAAATTCTGGAGGAGCCGGCGCACATAATTGCGCTGAATGCGGGATGATTTGGATTCCACAAAGATGCTGAGAATGCGCCAAAGGGATGCGCCCTCTGCGGAACCAGAGTAGATGTACCCGGGAACCGGCGGAGCCAAGTGGCATTTTCCTCAAGAAAATGCCGCCTTCACGAATCTTCGGGCGGCTACGTTTACTCTGGTTCCGCCCTAAATGCCTAGCTTCTTGACCTCGTCGTTGTAGTACTTGCGATAGAGGATTTCCCACTCCTGCGAGCCTTCCAGGATGATCTTTTTCTGGCTGGCGATCTTCAGGCGGGCGGCGGTGTCGATGCCGGCTTCCTGCGTGAGCAGAGCCTCGAGCGCCTTGCGTGCCTCCTGGCGGATGGTGTTGCGGTCCTCTAAGAACCCAACCTCGTCGATCTCGGCCAGCGTGTCGGCCACGGTGTGGGCCAACTTGTTGAGCTTGTCGCGACTGACCCTCATAGCACCGCCTTGTACTTGCGCGCCAGCTCGCCCTTGACCTTCTTGAACATCTCGGCGTATTGCGCGCCGCTCTTGCGCATCTCTTCAGAGTAGGCGTCGAGAATCATGCGGACTTCTTCATTGATGCGGTCTTCGAGGGCCATTTCCTCGATCAGAGAGGCAGCGACGCGCTCTTCCACCGGCTTCAAGTTGCTGGTGGTGATCATCTTGGCGTCGACCAGGTGTTTGACCGTGCGGCGGGCGAGAAACCCGATGTAGTCGCGTGAAAAGATCATGAGCTAAACGTCAGGATACCGCATTGAGCGGGGGCGTGTACATCGCCAGGCGGAGGCGTAGCGCGGCGGAACTGGCCGGCAAAGCGCCGGAAACCCCGGGTCAAGCAAGCGGTTCGGGCCGATGCGGGCAGGTCTTGGTGTTGAGACATTCGTCGGCCAGGCGCAGGCGCTCGACGGGACGGCCACCGATGAGGTGCTCATTGACAATTTCGGCGGCGTCTTCAGGGCGGACATGCCCGTACCAGACGGCCTCAGGGTAGACGACGACGGTGGGCCCATGCTCGCACTGGTCCAGACAGCCGGACTTGTTGATGCGGATGCGCGGGGCGAGGCCGGCGGCCTTGGCCAACTGCTGAATGGCGGTATGGAGCTCAGCCTTGCCATTGGCGTTGCAGGAGGGGCGCGGGGCGTCCTCGGGACGGGTATTGGTGCAGACAAAGACGTGGCGTTCAAACGGGGGCAAGCGGTGCTCCTGACGAAAATGTGTATGAGACCAGCATAACGGGCGAAGGGGGATTGCCCGCGCCGGCCGGTGGTGCTCTAACTACCAGACAACTGGAATCATGCCTGACTTCTTAATCTGCTTGTCGTGGGTAACGAGTTGGATCCCTTCAACCAGCGCAGTGGCTCCAATCAAGCGGTCCCGCCGGTCCTTCGGATATGAACCGGGAAAACTGACCGCGCGCGCCGCAATCTCTGGCGTAATGGGGAGTACCGTCATTTTAGAAGCGCATTGGCGGACGAAGGATTCGACGCTGAGCTTGGTTTCTACGCGCCCGTTTTCGGCAAGCCAGGCCAGCTCCAGAAGGCTGATTGCTGCAATCGCAAGCCCGCCTTGAGTTCGAGCGGCGCGGATGGCCTCTTTTGCGCGTTTCGACAGTTTGCCCGGTTCAAGAGCCAGCCAGATGACGACGTGAGTATCGAGAAGGATCACTCGGGCAGATTCCAATCGGAAACGGGAATCGTGTTCTCGATGTCACCAACAATGCGGCCCTTCCCTGCCATGAACCCGAAGATCTCGTCTTCATCGGATTCAACCGGGATGATTTGAACAACCGGTTTCCCGTGCTTGGTGACCACCACGGGTCGACCGCTATCGGCCACCTGGTCCATCACCGCGAGGCATTGCGCTTTGAATTGTGCGGCCGGAATCTTCTGCATGGGATGCTCCAGTAACTGTGGCCATAATATTATGACCACTTTAGAAAAGCAAGAAGGACAGGGGTTAGGGGTTAGTGATTAGTGGTTAGGGGTTATGGGTCCGGGATCAGAGATCAGGATTCCCAGCAGTTCTCACTTCCCTGTCCGATTACTTCGCTGCGGGCGTCATCATAAAGTCGCCGGAGACAGCGAATGGCTGGACGTCGACCGTGCCGGTGAATTTTCCTTTGTCGTCGAATGCGCCAGCGTAAGTGAGATTGATTGGGGTGCCCTGGTATTCGGAATCGAACTTCCAGGTAGCCTTGGTGCCGTCGACCGAGCCCGCAATCTTGACCTCGCCGTTGTCTGACTTGCAGGTTCCGGCGATCACTTTGTCGGTCTGCGTGATCACACAGTCTGACTCGTAGTCGCTCCCGCTTACGATAGAGTGCACGTGCCAACTGCCGGTGAGCGAGGTAGCAGGTCCTCCAGCCGTGGAGGCTGCAGACGCAGAAGGAGCAGCAACGGTTACCGGAGCATTCCCCGCAGCGCCAGGAGCGGCACCCGCGGCAGTGGCCGGAGCCGCGGCGGCCGCAGCATCGGCCGCCGATACTTCAAAGTCGCCGGTGACGTTGAAGGGCGCTACGTCAACCGATCCGGTGAGCTTGCCCTTGTCGTCGAACACGCCGGTATAGGTGAGGGTGATGGGAGTGCCCTGGTATTCGGAGTCGAACTTCCAGGTGGCCTTGATGCCGTCGACTGAGCCCGTGATCTTGACCTCGCCATGATCGGAATCGCATGTGCCCTCGAGAGTTTTGTCGGTCTGCGTGAACGAGCACTGCTGATCCTGCTCGTTGCCGCCGACGGCGATGTGGACCTTCCACTTGCCGGTAAGGGACAGGGCCGCGACAGGAGCCTTTACCGGCGTCTGTGCCGCTGCCGGGACTGCGGCGGCAGCCACAAGCAAAATGAGTGAGAGCAAAAAGAGCGCGGGCAAGAAGTGCTTTCGAGGGTTGAGCCGGTTCCGGGTCATGTGTTTCCTTTCGTTCTTTGCTGGGCGTCGTATGAAGTGTACTGTCCCGAGCGATCGGTTCGGAAGTTCTCCGGCGAGAAATGGACGCGCCGGTGGGTGCGGGAAGTTTCCACAGAGGATAGTTGGCAGGGGGGGTGCATCTGCGAAAATGAAAAGCTGAGATGAGCACTGATAACCTGCTTCCGCTGAAAGACGACATGGTGGCCTTTATCGCGGGCCACGGACTGCAACGCCTGCCTGGATACGTAACCGAGGACATTCCTTCGATTGTGTGGGAGGGGGGCGGAAATCCCGACTCGTGGAAAGACTTTGTGGAGATGGCCAAGGCGGTTGGCTCTCCGTTTGTCACCTTCAGCGAAGTCGTGCTCGAGCGCGAGGAGCTCGAGGCTCTGATCGAAGAGGCGGGAGAGATGAACTTTCCCGACGAAGAGTCAACCGAATTGGTTGAAGCGCAGTGGCTGCGCAAGTATGCCGGGAACCTGGGCTATATCCAGTTGGGCTTCGTGTACCAGGGGCTGGTGTTTCTGCACGAGACCACAACCGAGTGGTATGAGCGGTTCCAGTCGCTGCTCGAAGATATTGAGAGCTTCCAGGATATTGTGATCGACGATCACGACCACGAACACGACGAAGACGAATAAGGCTGGGGAGCGGGGCTGCGCGCGTGAATGTCGCGGGCGGGCAAGGGGCTGGCAAGCGTGCGAGAAGTTGAAGCGGCAGGCGGCGCGGGCGAACGGCAGGCCGAAGCCGGCAGCGAGAATCAGGGCGCGGGTCAAAAGGGCGGAAGGCCAAAGTACTCAAGACCAGCCCAGCGCTGGCAGATCGCAGAGACAAACAAAAAAGAGGCTGCAGACCTGGCGCGCGAGGCGCGGCTGCCCGAGGTGCTGGCTGAGTTGCTCGTGGCGCGGGGCATTCGGCGTGCCGATGAAGCGTTTGCGTTTCTGGATCCTGAAGTCGCTCACCTGCACGATCCTCTGCGCATGAAGGGCATGGAAGCAGCGGTTGCGCGGCTGGAGCGGGCGATTGCCGAGCGCGAGCCGGTGCTCCTGTATGGCGACTACGACGTCGACGGCACAACGGCGGTGGTGCTGCTGAAGACGGCAATCGAAATGTGCGGGGGCGAGGCGCGGTTCCATGTGCCGCACAGGCTGCGTGAGGGATACGGGCTGCAGACCAGCGTGCTTGAGGCGGCATACGCCGAGGGCGTGCGGCTGGTGATCACTGTGGACACGGGGATGCGCGCAGTGGTCGAAGCGGAGGCTGCGCGCCAGTTGGGGCTGGACCTGATCATCACCGATCATCACCTGCCCGCCGCCGATGAGCGGGCGCCCCATGCGCTGGCAATTCTGAATCCGAATCAGCCGGGATGCGATTATCCCGAGAAGGCGCTGTGCGGCGCGGCGATTGCGCTGAAGTTGGCCGAGGCACTGCTCACGCGACAAAATGCGGAACGCACACGGGAGAAGACGCTGCCGAGTTTTCTGAAGATGGCGGCGATTGCCACCATTGCGGATGCGGTGCCGCTGAAGGGCGAGAATCGGACCATTGCAACGCTGGGATTGCGGGGACTGCGCAGTCCTGCCGGAGCGGGGCTGCGAGCGCTTTTCAAAGTGGCCGCACTCGATCCGGCTACGAAAGAGTTGACCGGCTATGACGTGGCGTTTCGGCTTGCGCCCAGAATCAATGCCGCGGGAAGGATGGACGTAGCGTCGGACGTGATCGAGCTGTTTTCGACGCGCGACCCCGCGCGTGCAGCCGAGTTGGCGCAGAAGCTCGACCGGCTGAACCGCGAGCGGCGCGACGAAGAGGCGCGGGCGCTGGTGGCCATCGAGGTGCGGCTCGCAGCCGATGAGCTGCTTGCAGACGACGAACTGCTGGTAGTGGACGGAGAAGGCTGGCACAGAGGGGTGATCGGGATCCTCGCGTCGCGCGTAGTGGAGCGGACGGCGAAGCCGGCGATTGTGGTCAGCGTGGAAGATGGGCAGGCGCACGGTTCGGGGCGGTCGGTGGAGGGGTTTCAGCTATTAAACGCACTGGAAAGCTGCGCGGATCTGTTCACGCGCTTTGGCGGCCACGCGTACGCAGTGGGGTTTGCAATGCCGGCGGAGCGGCTGCCGGAGTTGAAGCGCAGGCTGAAGGCGTATGCGGCAAAGGAGCTGGCGGGGCGCGTCCCGGAGCAAGTACTGAGCATCGACGCGGAGCTCTCGCTCGACCGCATTACGCCGGTGCTGGTGGGGTGGCTGCGGAAGTTGGAGCCTCTCGGTCATGGAAATCCGGAGCCGTTGTTTCTGGCGCGGAATGCGCGGGTGCTCACTGCGCCGCGAACCATGAAAGAAAAGCATGTGCGGCTGGAGCTTGCGCAAAGCCGTGAGGGCGCGCGAGAGGTCGCGGGAAATGGCGCGGCAATGCGGCCGGGCTCGACCGGAACGATGAAGGCCGTAGGGTGGGATATGGCGGCGCGCGTGGGCGAGTCAGGAATTCGCGAGGGAAGCTTGATCGACGTGGCCTACAAGATTCGCGAGAACGATCATCCGGAGTATGGAGGCATCGAGATACAGATGGTGGGATTTCGATTGGCCGAGGCACAGCGTGCAGCGGACGCGGCTGCGGGGCACATAGAAACGGACTCAACCGCCGTCTGATCTCGCACCCGATCTGAACGGACGGCACAAGTGAAGAGGTCCGCCGTTTGCGGCGGACCTCATTGTTTTGGGCGTGTTCCAGAAGTTCCAGAAGCAGCAGCGAGCCTAGCGTTGCTCGTCTTTCTTATCGGCCTTCGGTTGCTTCTCTGGCTTTGGTTTGCTCTCCTTGTGCTCGCTCTGGGGGGGCGTGGAAGTATTGCTCGGATGCGGGTTTCCTTCCCCATGGTTCAAGGTCTCAGGCCGATCCATCGGGCGCTCGTTTGCAGGTGGGTTGGCGTGGTTCACGGTCTCAGGCCGATAAGCTGGGCGCTCATTTCCTTCCGCGTTGCCGCGGTTAAAGCTGTTGGGGGCCGGGTGGTTCTCGGCTGCAAGCGGATGCGCAAGAGCTGTGTTCTGCGGGTGTCCGCCGTTGAACTTGGCGTAGGCCGAGTGGTCGCCGCGGAAGGTATTCTCGTGCTGGGCCTGGAACGAAGTTGGGCCGGTGTGCTGGTCGCGGTCGGCGATGCGCTCTTCCGGCGCGGGCTGGTGATTGATGCCGCCAGGGCCGCCGTTGTAGGAAACCCGCGTGTTGTTGATGATGGTGTTGCGCTCGACGATGGTGCGATCTTCATAGACGCGATCGCCCCAGCCGCCGCCGACGCCGACGTGCATCACGGCCGTGTTGTAGGCGAAGAATCCGCCGCGCCACGCGCCGCCGAAGAAGCCGATGCCGCCGTAGCCGAAGCCGTAGTTAACCCCGCCGTAGTAGCCGACGTGAGGGCCCCAGTAACCGGCATGCCAAGCGTAGAGGCCGCCGGACCAGCCCCAGTAACCGGGAGTCCAAAGAGCTCCGACGTAGGGTGAGGGCACCCATGCGCCCGGAACCCAGTAGTAGCCTTCGTCGCCATAGGCCCAGTAGCCGGGAACCCACATGAGACCCGGCTGCGGGCAAACAGGTTGAACATAGACGGGCAGGACGGGCGGCGCGAAACCGACGCTTATGAAAATTCCCGCCTGAGACGACAGCGGGACAAGAGTGACGACGAGGGCAAGCAGAAGCCAGCGAAAAGAATGAAGAAGACGCATAAGAAAATACCTCCAGGGATTCTGTACTTTAGTGCAGCAGAGCGACGTTGAGGGCCTCTCGATGCATTCGTTAGGTTGGAACCCGGCATGCGGAAAGAAGTTGCCCCGTGGAAGCTTTGCGGGCAACAGAGCTGCACTGGCGCCAAAAGAAAAAGAACCCGCAGCGAGGCGCCGCGGGTTCCGATGAGATTTCTATTTCGAGCGGTTGATGTTAGTGGCTGTCGCTCGGCTTCTTGTCCTTGTCCGATTTGGGTTTGGGGGCAGGCTTGGGAGTGACTTTCTTGTCCGAGGAGCCGTTGGGGTGCGCGTTCTGAGGCGGAGGCGTGTTGGCCTCGGCTGGCATCTGCGTGCCCGGTTGGTTGGGCGAACCAGCGTTGGCGGGATTCTGCCCGGCAGGCAAGGCGGAGTTGCGTTCGAGCTCGTTCCCGGCTGGCGGATGCTGATTCCATTCCGGATGAGCCTGCTGCTCGGTGTTCGGGTTCGGTTCTACACGATTGGCAGGGGGAGGATTGCCGTTGGCTTCCCTGTGCTCGGGCTGGTCGTGCTGCACGTAAAGGTCGCGATGCTCGTTCCAGTCGCGGTGTTCGTGGCTGGGGTCTGCGAACAGAGGCGTCGCATACGTCACCTGCGCGGGTTGACCGTGATTGGTCAGGTACCAGTAGCTCTGGTCGTCGCGGAAGCGATCCTCATATTGCAACTGGAAAGCGGTTGGCTCCCAGTGGTGCTCGTGTTCGACGGCTTGTTCCTCGGGGCTGATCTGGTAGGCTACGCCGCCCGGGCCGCCGTTGAACCCGGAGTGGTTGTTGCGATCGACGTACCCGCGCTCAACCAGGCCGGGATCGCTGAAGGTCTCGCGGACCCAGCGGTTATCTACGCGGACAATATCAAGGTTGTAGGCGAAGAGGCTGCCGTGCCACATGCCGCCGGAGTATCCGAAGCCGCCGTAGCCATAGCCGTAGTTGACGCCGCCGTAGTAGCCGACGTGGTAGCTCCAATAGCCGCCGTGCCAGGTGTACAAGGTGAAGGGATGGTGCGACCAGTTCCAGTGGCCGGGAGTCCACATCGCGCCGGCGAAGGGCGGCTCGACCCATGCGCCGGGAATCCAGTAGTAGCCGCGCTGATTCCAGGCCCAGTAGCCGGGAACCCAGACCAGGTTCTGATCAGGGCAGGGCGGCTGGTCGTACGCGGGAAGCGGCGGTGGCATGAGGCTGACACTGACGATGGTCCCGGCAAGGGACCGAAGCGGGAACAGAGAGAGCAGGAGCGCAAGCACAATGCGTGCGGTGCGGAAGCGTCCCATGAGGCACCTCGAGATGGATTTGGCAAAGCGCGGCCCGAGAATCTTTGGAGAGCGTCCAGTCTACACACCGGACAGCACTGCCGGGGAGTGCTTTCAGAAGCCGGGTAGCGGAAAGGTTGGAGGGGCGATGCAAGACGCGAGAGACCCGGGCGCCCAGGTTCAGTGGGCGCGATCGCTTGCCAGGACCTGGTCGCTCAGCGGGCCCGGGAAGCCCAGCGACGGCTTCTCAATATGGTCGATCACGAGGACGTCTACCGTCTCTGTGGCCGGCACCAACTCCAGCCCGAGCTGTTCTTCGAGAGCCGTGAAGAGGGTGGGGCCGACTGGTGTGGCAGCTTTGCTTTCAAGATTCCACTTGAGCGAGTAAAGGAATGTTCTGGATCCCAGGCCTGTCTTATCGATAACGACGCGGCCTGCGGGCTCGGCGAGACTGCCGGCGAGGCTCTGCATTGTGCCGTGATTCTGCCATTCTCCAGGCATGAAGAAAGATGCCCCTTCCTGGCCCTGCTCGATGTCGCGATCCGCAATCTTCAGGCCGGCGTTGGCGACCACCAGCTCGTAAACGGGCATTTCGCGGGTTTCGCGGTGGGCCTTGAGCTGACACCGGGCGGCAAGAACTGCCTGCATCATCAACTGCCGCTGCTTTATCTGCTCGCCGATGGGGAGTTGCTTGAACGCCTCGAGCTTGTCCTCGCTCATCTTGATCGCCATCGAGTACCGGTCGGTCCCGACCCACTCTGGAAACCCGATTATCTGTCGGGTGCCGAGGCCGTACGCGTCGGCGATCGGGCTCAGCAGCAGCACATCCGCCGTCGTCCATATGTTTGGTATGCCCCACCACAAAAAGCCATTGCCATTTTGGTGTTCGGGAGGAACGGGATAGATAGAGACCGAGTCAAAGGCGAAGGATGCAGGCGCATCTGCTTGAGCAGCGGGGCCGGTTGGGATCTGCGCGCCTGAGGCGGGAGAGTCCGCGATGAAAAACAGCGTCAATGCGGAGGAAACGGCAACACAAGCTAATCGGCTGGAACGGGCGAGTATGCGCATTCTGATACACACACCTTTCTGAGCGAACAGGAAGCGGGTCCCTGATTGGGTGGATCGGAAACGACTTAGACAGTATAGTCCCTGCGCAGCCTTCTAAATTTTGCAGCTCGAGAATACAGACGCGAGAGGAGCGTCGAGCGTTCGGAAGGCTGAAGTGCAGTTACTGCGAGAAATAGCAGTTTGTTGACTCGAGTTGAAATCAAGGTTGAATGCTTGTCTGTTCAATTCCATATTGAATTGCTGCTTTAAGTACGTCGAGTTTTATATCTGTTAGTGCTTTGAATTTAATGCAATACCCCGTGACGCTTGCTTTGCCGAGTTTCTGCCCAAATGTCTGGGCCAGGTACTTCCTGTCATTTATTCCCATAATGTAGATAGAAATGCCTGTTGTATTCGCACTTATACCGATTTGATAGAACTCCCTGGTTTTTCCATCGGCATACTTAGTGGTTTGAGATCCGTATCCAATGTTTGGGTTGGAGACGATTTTTGCTTTCTCGTCTTTTCCATCGAGGAACCACAATTTACACGTTGGCATCAGCGCCAGAATCATGTGATGCAACTGTTGCATTTCGCTCCGTTTCGGTTCCGGTTGAGTGGCAATGTACTTCTTAATCTGTTCCTGCGTGTTCATGTAAATCTCCTTGGCTAAGAGCGGTTCTCGAAATACTCGAGTCTTCTTGAGTGAGTTTGGAGGTGGCTTTTCCTTGAGGAAAAAGCCACTTAGCGTTCTCGCTTCGATCTATACAATTTCGAGAACCGCTGGCCGTACCGATGCAGTGCTTCGGGAACCGCCGGAGTGGAGTCGGCTTGCCAGGCTGTGCAAATCGATCAAAATGATATCGGATTCTGTTTACTCATAGCGAGCGCTCTGAAATCAAAAGCGCCGGGCGGAAAGATGGTGGCGTTTAGATTGGCTGCGGTGGGCGGCTCCTGAGAGAAGCCCGCGGAGGGAACGGTGGCGGTTTTGAACGGGCCGGGGATCTGCGCCAGGGGAGCGCGGCTCGGGATTTCGCGGCGGTGATAGACTCAGCCCATGCCGCGGGGGTTGTTCATCACGTTTGAGGGTCTCGACGGGTCGGGAAAGACGACGCAGATGCGGCGGCTGACGGCATGGCTCACCAAACGCCTGGGCGATGAGGCAGTAGTGGTGACGCGGCAACCGGGCGGAACGGCAACAGGCGACAGGATCAGGGCGCTGGTGCTCGATTCGCGGTCCGAGGGTCTGGCGCCGATGACAGAGATGGCGCTGATGTTTGCCGCCCGGGCACAGGCGATTCACGAAGTGATTGAGCCGGCACTGGCCGCGGGCAAAGTGGTGGTTTGCGATCGGTTTACCGACTCGACGGAGGCCTACCAGGGCGGAGGGCGCGAGCTGGGTTCGACGACGGTTCTGGAGTTGCATCGGTTGGTGTGCGGAGGGTTGATGCCCGACCTGACGCTGCTATTGCTGCCCCCACTCCACGGTAGCCTTGAGCGGGCACGTCGTCGCAACGCGCGCGCGGCGAGCGAAGACGGCGACGAGAACCGGTTTGAGCAGGAGCAGGAGGGGTTCTACGGGCGGGCGTGGGCAAAGTACAAGGAGATTGCAAAGCGGGAACCAGGGCGGGTGGTGGCGATTGAGGGCGACCTGACGATAGAAGAGGTACATGAGCGCGTGGTAGCGGCTGTGGCGGAGCGGCTGGCAGCGGCTGGCCTTTAGCATTTGGCCTTTAGCTCTCAGCTCTCAGCCTTCAGCCCAGGGCTCTCAACCCGCGGCCCAGGCTTGCTTGTGGATGGTTGATGGCTGAAAGCTGACGGCTGACAGCTGACGGCTGAAAGCGGCCAGGGGCGCGGGAGCAACCAACGTGTGCGGGCAAGGAAGGCGCGGGGTCCCGGCAATCATTATGGGACTCAAAGGGATTGATTTACCAATTTGCTACCAGCACGCGGGCGCCCGTCTGCGCGGGGCGGGATTTCTGACTCGTTTTCGGACATTCGGCGTCAAATCACGTTGTAAGCATCCTTTTCCCGCGAGGGTTTCTCATTGAAGATTTCTTTTTTTGAGTTTTGCCGGCCGTCGGCCGCGAGCATTGCTGGAGTGCTGTTTCTGACGGCTGCGTCGGTGCTGACGTCCGGGTCTCGGCCTGTTCAGGCTCAGGACGCTGTATTTGCTCAAGCCATACCAGTGCAAGCGGCAACCGCGGAGGGATCAGCAGTTCCGGATGCGCCGAAGCCGCAGGCCCAAACAGAGGCTCAGGGTCAAACAATCGGGCAGGGTCAGGCGACGCCGCAGGGCGGGGCGGTCCCCCAGGGGCAAACCCAGGGGGCGGGCCAAACGCCGGCTCCCACGCAGCCAACGACGCAGCAGGGGCAGACGCAAAGCTCCCAGCAGGATGATCGCCATCCTCAGACCAACCGGATTCTCGACATTATTCCGAACTTTCGTGCGGTGACGACGGACGAAAAGCTGCCGCCTATGTCGGTTAGAGACAAGTTCATGGGAGCGACCGAAGACTCGTTTGACTATTCGGCGATCTTCATTCCGCTGATCCTGGCGGGCTACTCGGATGAGACGAAGGCGACGCCGGAGTTTGGCGATGGCTGGCCAGCGTACGCCCGCTATTTCTGGCACACGGCCGTCGACCAGACCAGCGAGAACTACTGGGTAGAGTTCATCGTGCCGTCGATCACCCACGAAGACACGCGCTATTACACGTTGGGCCGCGGCGGCTTTCTGAAGCGGGCCGGGTATGCGCTGAGCCGTGCAGTGGTTACGCGCAACGATGCGGGCAAAGACGTCTTCAACTTCAGCGAGGTGGTAGGCGCGGGAGCTGCGTCGGGGGTCTCGTCGATCTACTATCCCACCCGTGAGCGCTCGCTCGGCAACACGGGCCTGGAGTGGGGGCTCGATGTGGCAATCGATTCGATGAGCTTTGTGGTGAAGGAGTTCTGGCCCGACGTGAACCACGCCCTGTTTCACAAGGGACAAAGCCAGGGCAGCCACTAGCTACTAGCTTCCAGCCCTCAGCTTTCAGCTCTCAGCCTTCAGCTCTCAGCTGTCAGCTCTCAGCTGTCCCTCCACGCTATCGGCTTTAAGACACTCAGCCTTTTGCAGAGAGCTGAAGGCTGGAAGGTAGCTTTTAGCTGAAGGCTGAGAGCTGGAAGGTGGCTTTTAGCTGAAGGCTGACGGCTGAGGGCTGACGGCTCCGTGCGGCGGCTATAATCCGGGCAAAGCAGAATTGGAGCTGATGCGGATGAACTTCAGGACTGGATTTGTGGTAGCGGGTGTGGTCGGGCTCGCGTTGGGATCTGCGCATCTTGACGCGCAGAGCACGCCCGAGGAGATCCTTGCGCAGTTGAAGACGCTGCGGTCGCTCTCGGCAACGGACCGGCCGGTAACGACGGTCAAGCTGGCACACGCGATTGCGGCGTTGCCGGCGGGCATGCAGAAGTTGCAGCTTGCGACAGGCTTGGCAGGGCTTTCAACCGAGGGCGACCAGGGTCAGGCGACGGTGGAGGCCACGGCAGAGACGCTTGCCATGGCTCTGAAGGAGACGCCGATTGCGGCCAAGGGCGATGAGATTCCCGAGCCCTACCTGGAGCTGGCGCAACTGGTGAGGTATGTAAACGTGAAAGCGACGCTGGACGATCCGCAATTCACGAGCGCGCTGGCCAGGCTGGCCGAGAATGACGCGGACGTGGCCAGGGCAGACTTTACGCTGAACGACCTGAATGGGAAACCGGTTACGCTTACCGCCCTGCGCGGCCACATGGTGCTGGTCAACTTCTGGGCAACGTGGTGCACGCCATGCCGGCGCGAAATGCCCGACCTTGACAAGTTGAACGCGCGGTTCGCGCCCCAGGGGCTGGTGGTGCTGTCGATATCGGATGAGGATCAGACCAAAGTGGCCCCGTTCATCGCTTCGAGCGGCTATCGGCCCGTGGTGCTGCTCGACCCCGGAGACAAGGTGAACAAGCAGTTTCACATCGAGGGGATTCCGAAAACCTATCTCTTCGATCGCAGCGGCAAGCTGGTGGGCGAGACGATCGATCAGTCGACTGAGCAGCAGTTCCTCGAATTGCTGGCGAAGGCGGATTTGCGGTAAGCGGGGACGAGCAGAATCCTGAACGGGATCCGACGTTTCCTGCTTTCATGGGTGGAGTTGACTGCAAGGTAACTGAGGGATAGCCGGTAATACGCCTGGGATGATGTACGGCGCGAAATGTTGACCCGATGAATGAACAGGAATCGATTAGAACATTTCTACTCGCGGGGAAGTCTTTGCGAAGGGCTCTGTCTTGGCCATGCGCAACTCCGTCTTCTGAATCATCTGCGGCCACAATGAAGCCGGATCGGAATCGAATACCGTTGCGGCATCCGCCGGAAATACGAACCACGCGCCCAATTGCACCTCGGCCCGCAATTGATCCAGCGTCCATCCGGCATATCCCAGGTAAACGTGAAAATCGTCAGGGTCAGGCCGGCCCGATATTGTTTTTTCGAAGAGGTCTTTGTCCGTGATCAAATAAACGCCGCTGAAGACGCTCTCGGCTTTTTCAATTTTGGCCGAGGATCGAAAAAGCGCAAATACATCCGAGGGTTCCATAGGCCCCCCGCCATAGACCGGGTCGGATCGGTCCCTCGCTGCCTTAAGATCGATAACTTGAGAAAGCGGCACATTGGTGCGCCGGTTTAGAACCAGCCCGAGTACGCCATTTTCATCGTAGTGAACCAGCAGGATCACCGTTGCAGCGAATCGCGGGTCGCCGAGGCCGCGGTTCGCGACGAGCAACTTTCCAATGCCTAAATCCTTGGGGTTCTTGAATTGAATCGGAAGATAGGCTGCCGGAAGCAAATCGCCTCTCCTGCGGAATTCTTTGCGCCTTCGACCTGGCATGTTTGCCGGCCGGCTTCCGTAGAAAGGCAATGCGGCAAGTTCACGCGCAGAGGCGCGCAAGAACGTATTCGGCTTCGGCACATCGGATTCCGCCTTGTATTCGTTGACGCGCGCGGGCTCCGCCAGGGCAACGATCGCGAACAGCAGTGCGAACAGCAACCGTTTGCGCAGCGACATGATCGGCATCCTTCCCAGAGGAGATTATGCGACTTTTTCTGGAGGTCCGACCCGAAATCTCTACTCATTCCCGATTTTACGATCGCTCGGGACGCCGAGTCTTCTGGCCCGCCGGGAGCTCAACGCATGCTGGATGCTGCCGAATTCACTTGCTACTGGTTAATGTGAACGTGGTGGTATGGGAGAGAGTGCCGGATGTCGCGGTAATGGTGACGGTATCGGTTTCCGGTGCTGATTTCTTGGCGCAGGCAGCAATATTCACGAGCGCAATGCAAAATAGCAGTGCGGCCGTGGTCCTGAAGAGATAACGATATCTGCGGGTGCGCGCCAACAGAAGGAATCCAAAGCCAAATGCGACTGAGACAAACGGGCCGAATCGCGGCCCGGATCGCGCGCCTGAGTTTGGGTGCGCGTTTGCGACCGACGTCACGCCAAACGTGACCGTTGTGTTCACTGCCGATCCGGCAGGCGTGAGGGTGGCAGGGTTGAAGCCGCACGCGAGGTACGATGGCTGGCCGGAACAGGCAAAACTGACGGTCCCGGTGAAGCTGTTGATCGGAGTGACGGTGAGCGTAGCGTTCACCGGCGCAGAACTGGTTTCAGTTCCGCTGCTTGGGCTGATGGTGAGCGAGAAGTCGGGCGGCGGCGGCACGGTGATGGTGACTGTAACCGCAGCGGATGTGGAACCTGAAAAAGCTGTCGCGCCGCCATACTGCGCGGTGATGGAATCGCTTCCCGCGGGCAAGGTTGTGGTGGAGAAGGTGGCGACGCCGGCGGCATTGAGAGAGCCGGTGCCGATCGAAGTGGCTCCGTCATAGAACGTGACCGTGCCCGTGGGCGTGACAGCTCCCGATGCGGGAGTAACGGTGGCCGTGAAACTGACACTGACGCCGGTAGTGGCCGAGGTTGGCGTGGCAATAAGAGCGGTGGAGGTGGTCACCGGAACGGGGTTGACGGTGACGATCAACGCTGCCGAGGTGCTCGGGTTAAAGTTTGTGTCGCCCCCATAACCAGCGGTGATGCTGTCGGATCCGGTGGGCAAAGTAGTGGTTGTGAGAGTGGCCACGCCAGCGGCATTGAGCGTGCCAGTGCCGATCGAGCTTGCCCCGTTGTAGAAGGTGACGGTGCCGGTGGGCACGGTCGCATCTCCTGAAGGTCCGCTAACGGTCGCGGTCAATGTCACGCTGGAGCCGGCGGTGATGGTCTGCGACGTGGCAGTGAGCGCGGTGGAACTTGAAACCGGCTGGGTGACGACGGAAGTGCCATAGAGATTGGCCAGAACTGTGTTGCCAACAAGGATTCCGGGCTTGCCGTTGGCGGTCACATTGGCTACGCCGGTGGTCCCGAAGACGCCCAGGTAGATCACTTCAGTCGGTTCGGAATAGCCGCCGCTTGTGACGGAGTTAAATGTACCGTTTCCATTGCCGGGGAATATGCCGCTGGTGCCGAACTCGTTGATGAGCGCAAGGTCGACTTTTCCATCGCCATCGAAGTCAGCGGCAGCAAGCCCGCCGAAGCCGTTGATGTCCGAATCGACCGTCATCGTGCTGGGAGCGCCAAAGGTTCCGTCCCCATTCCCAAGCGCGATGGCGATCTCATCCGAGTTGGCGTTGATTGCGCCGCACAGGGCGGCAATGTCGATCTTGCCGTCGTTATTGAAGTCGGCCAGCGCGATGGTGGTTGGATTCGCCGGCGTGTTCACGATAGCGGGCGGCTTGAAGGTGCCGTCGCCATTGCCGAGGAAGACCTCAACCTGGCTCTGGGCTCCATTGGCCACGGTGAAGGAACTGTTGATGGCAACCAGGTCGGGATTGCCGTCGCCATTGATGTCGGCGATGGCGGCAATCTGGGTTCCAAAGTTATTGTTGATAGCGGTGGCGCTGCTGCTGGTGAAGGTGATTACCGGCGCGCCATAGGTACCGTTGCCATTGCCGGGAAGGACGACGATGCCCTGGTTATAGGAACTGAATCCGGCAACGGCCTCGCCGGTTTCAGTAAACGTGAATATCAGGGACGCAGGTCCGCCTTTTTTCAGATTGCTGATCTGCATACCGGTGATGCCCAGGGATATATCGAAGCTGTTCGATGGAGCGATCTGGGGAAAGGCGCCTGGCGTTGGCGCTTGAAATGTTCCGTCTCCGTTGCTGAGTGCGGTGAAATAAACAGCCAGAATGTTCTGAGTAGTTCCCACCCCTCCCATGATGTCCGCAAAGGCGAGATCGGCTTTGCCGTCGCCGTTCAGATCTCCAACCGCGAATGCACTGGCAGGCAAGGTGTTGGCGCCGGTGAACGTGCCTCCATCGAGAACAAAACTCGCCGGTGCGGTAATGGTGGAGAAGGGATTGAATGTGCCCTGGCCGGTTCCCAACTGGACGGAAAAGCTTCCCGTGGAGTTGAGGGTGATGATATCGGAGATTCCATCGCCGTTGACGTCGCCGACATTGTTGCCGGTGTAAACCCCATCAGTGATTGTGGGCGCGCCGCGAAAAGTGCCGTCGCCATTGCCCAGCAAGGCGTATCCCATGTTGTAGAAGAACTGATCGTCTCCAAGGGAGCCATTGTTGCCGGTTCCTACCCAAAGGTCGATGTTGCCATCGCCGTCAATATCCTGTGCCACCATATAGCCGACACTGCTGATGGTCGCGTAGCCGCCTTTGAAGGTGAAGGTGCCGTCCCCATTGCCGAGGAAAACCTGAATGCTGTCGCCATTGTTCACGGCGAGATCGGGCTTTCCGTCTTTGTTGAAGTCGGCTGCGACTACATTCGGACCAAAGTCTGAAGTGGCAAATGTCGGCGGGAATGCGGCTGTGGCAGATTGAGTAAACGTGCCGTCGCCATTGCCAAAGAGGACAATCCCTCCTGAAGTGATAAGGTCCTTGTGCCCGGAGCCGCGAAGGTCCGCGCTGATGAGGCCGAAGTATGGGCCACCGCTGCTCTGAAGAGCGCCGGTGGGCGGAGTTTCGGTATAGGTCGCGACCGGCTTGAACGTGCCGTCGCCGTTGCCGGCCAGGAAGTTGAGGTAATAGGTAGTGCTCGCGCCGCCAAGGGTGATGGTGGAGACGATTATGTCTTTCTTGCCGTCTCCGTTGAAGTCGTCGATGACAGCGCTGATGGCGAGGTTGCCGGGCAAACTGATTGCGGCCGGTGGTGAAAAGGTGCCATCGGCCTTGCCCAGGAAGATGCTGACATCGGCATTCCCAGTGTCTAGGAGGGGGTTGTCGATCGCCACCAGGTCCCCATTGCCGTCTCCGTTCAGGTCAGAGGTCGCCAGATCGGCTACGTTATTGGGATCGTCGAGCGCGGTGAAGGTCTGGAATGTGTCGTTTGTTTGCGTGGTTGTGGCGAAGGCCTGGTCAAGTCCGGTCACGCCGTTGTAGAAGTGCCCCACGAATACTTTGACATTTCCGGTAGTTGTTCCGGTGAAGACGATCTTGCGTGAAGTGATGCCGACCTCGGTGTCTCCACAACCGGCAGGCCATTGGCCTGGAGTCGTGGTGAGACCGGCGGCGTTGTGAAGCACCTGTTGGTAATTTGGCGTGTCGCTGGCCACTGTATAGCTGAACGTCGGCCCGGAGAGATTCAATGTATAGGCGCCGTCGACCAGGTTGAGCGAACAGTTGGCCTGCTGGGTAAGCGCCAGAAGGTCATTGGTATTGACAGCAACCGTGGTGAGGTTTCCCGCGAAATCGGCGGCGGTTTGCGATCCGCTTGGCATGACTTTGGCAGTAAGGAGTCTGGCGACCATAGTTGCCAACTCACCGAGAGTGAGGTCGCGGCCGCGAGGGTGCCGCTGCATCTGAATCTGCCGCAGGATAGCCAGGCGCTGCTGCGCGGTGAAGTTGGGGTACCTTCGTGCCACGGCCTGAATCTCCAGCATGTTTGCTCGCACTGCAGACTTGACCAGCAGCGCAAACGAGAGCGCGCCGGCAAAGAGAAATACTGCCAGGCAGATAAGGCTCACACGGGCCCAGCGAGAGCGCCGCGATGTGGCAGAACGAACGTTGGAAGAAATGGAGAGGCGCGTCATCTAGGGACTCCTGAGAGCGGAACACGCGAGGTACTAAGGCCGGCGTCCTGGTTCGAGCAGGGCATACATTGGCGCACTCCGGAAGAAGCGATTTCCGGGAGCCAATTCGAACCTGCGAATAAGATTCTCCGTGCGGGGGACGCGGCAGCCGATCTCCTGCGATTTAGTTGTACGCGCCGAGGCGATCTGCTGGCCGTCAGCGTAAACTACGCACGAATTGAGTTGCAAGAGAATTGTTGGCGAGTGCAGAATTTCGGCCGGACTTGCCCGTTTTCAGCGGGTATGGGCTGGGCTAGCTACAAGGACACGGCCGATTTGCCGGTGATACAGGAAGGAAGCCAAAAATCGGGGCACGGCGGCCCGTTGAATCAAGGGGCCGAACGGCATACACAAACTTGCTACCTTCGGCCATCGCACCGATGCCAATTCGCCTAATGCGCGAACCCTTGTCGATTCGTAACTCTCGACCGCTGATCCTTAATTCAGCAGCACGCTCTGATTCGGAACATCAAGAGAGAACGTCGGTATCTCAATATCAAACCGCTCACCGCTCTCACTCTCCATCTGGTAAGCTCCGCCCATCATCCCCGATGTCGTGTCGAGAGGGCAGCCACTCGTATATTCAAAGCTCTCGCCGGGCTTGAGGACCGGTTGCTCCCCAACAACACCCGGCCCTTTTACCTCGGTCAATTCGCCACGCGCATTTGTGATCATCCAGTGCCGGCTAATTAGCTGGATCGTTTCCAGTCCCTGATTCTCGATGATCACTCGATAAGCCCAGAAATATTGCGAGTTGCCAGGAGATGATCTCGCCTCAAGGTAAGTGGGCACAACGCTTACCGCCATTCCCCGTGTGTGTGCTATATACCGCGTCCGATCTGCCATAAAGAGAGCTTAGAGCAAACGCGTGGGCTAAGCCAGAATGAATGGTGCGCCGAGTGACCTTCGCCTGAATGGGGCGCTTGCGACTCCTGCTACTTAAACCCTCCGCCAAGCCCCTTTGTCTTGAAATTCAAACGTGCTCGCACCGGGAAGGGTGGCTGATGAAATTAGCATCAAATGATGCTACAATCGTATGGAGAGGTGGCAAATATGCTTGGCCGTTCCGCGTTTATCGTTGATGATGCCTCTGGAGGCGGAAGGAATGTTAAGCGCACCCGGACGACGGTAACGCTGGAAGACGATCTGATCGGCAAGGCGCAATTGTACACAGGCGTAAAAGAAAAATCGGCGGTCATTCGGATGGCTCTAACGCAGCTGGTTCAGCGCGAAGCGGCCAGGAGATTGGCAGCTCTGGGCGGAACGATGCCGAATCTTGAGAGAATCCCACGCCGGAGCATGCCACGAAAATGACTCCGGCAGATAGCCCCATCCTGATCGACACGAACATCTGGATCCAACACTTCAAGTCGGCTAACAAACAAGTCTCGGCCTTGCTTGAATCAGGGAGGGTCGTGATGCACCCCTTCATTGTTGCGGAGCTGGCACTCGGTGGTCTTCAGGACCGCATGATGACCCTTGCATCGCTTGAATTCCTTCCTGAGCTACCGGTCGCCGAACTGCACGAAGTCCGCCAACTGATTGAAGTGCGAAAGCTGTTCACACAGGGCATCGGCTTGGTCGACGCACACCTGATCGCCTCGCTCATTATCGTTGAAACGCCGGCTGAAGTCTGGACCGATGACGATGGGCTTGCGAAAGTGGCTGAAAAACTCGGCCTCCTGGCGAAACCACCGTTCGCCGGGTAGAGCGCGCCCAGAGATATTGGATTTTTCGCGAGGCACTGGGTCAGCATGAATTCAAACTGGGTCACCTCCGCCGCACTGCCTTGATCGCCTGTGACACTTGCGAAACTGTCACACGCTGGGCCCAATGGATGCCAGCCTCCTTGAATCATTGACACAGCCCAAATTCAGGAGGCTGTTCATGAGCCAGCGAGCCATTCGCCGCATCCTCATCGTTTTTGCATTCGCCCTCGCGTCCGCAATCGCCGCCGTCGCCCAATCGTCGAATCCACTCGAGACCGTCAAAATTTCTATTGGCAACGCTCCTGCCCGCGACAACTGGCCAGCCGCGCTGCAGGCCGCGTCCGCGAAGGGCAAACTCGTCGTTGTCACTGTGGACCAACCGAATCGCCGGCAATCCTGCCACTTGCAATCCTTCACACCGGACCAACTTGTTTGCTCCCTCGCCCATGGCCGTCGTCGCACGTACCTCTCACAACAAGTCGCCGCCCTCATCCTTCCCGGCTACGGTTGGCTCAAGCCCTGGTTCATGATCTTGGCCAACGGCGTGATGGGCGCAGCAACCTGGGGCACCGTCGTGCTCGCAGCAACATGTCCGGTATGCGCGGTGCTCACAGGCCTCGATGCTGCTTCCGCTTTCATCGGCGCCTGGGTTGTCCCTCACTCGGACGACATGCCGCCGGACCGCCTCCTGTACCTTGCACCCGGCCAGCATCTGTCTCGCAAGTTCGCTTACGTTAAGCCTTGACAGTCCGCGCCGCTCGGCTTCCGCCAATCGACTATGCTCGTAAGGTGGGATTCGCTGATTTTTACGGCAATACGGAGACAGTGAGGCACCTGCGCGAGAGCATTCGCGCGGAGCGGTTTCCGCATTCGCTCATCCTGGCGGGGCCGAAGGGCGCGGGGAAATATACGCTGGCGCTGATGCTGGCGCGAGCGGTGAACTGCCTGCAATCGATCGGAAATTGAAATGGCGTCCCCTGCATGAAATGGGGGTCTTCAGGGAGTTTCATTTCTCTGCGTAGATCACTTCTCCGCCGCGGATCGTGTAGCGAACTTTTGAAAATGCCGAAGTGTTTTGAGCCGGGTCGCCGCTCAGTACCACAAGATCGGCATCCATTCCCTTCGCGATGCGTCCGTTGTGGGTTGTGTAGCCGAAGCGCTGAGCAGGGCTGGTGGTGAGCGAAGCCAAAATTTGCTGATAGCTCATTCCGGCGCGCGACATCCACTTGAACTCTTCTGAGGTATCGAATCGGTCGATATAACCGACGTCGGTGCCGAATAGGACTTGTCCTCCAGCCTGGGAGAAAGCCTGCAGCTGCTGGGCAGCTCTGCTCATGCCGTTCTCAAGTTCTTCTGGCGATGCATTCGGGGACACGGTCTCCCAAAGGGTAAGCGTGGGGGTAAGTGCCATGTGCGCAGCCACAAGGCGCTGGGCGAAGGCCGGACTCCATGGCTCATCTATGGGGGTGGTGTGGCCCAGGATATCGACCCCGCTCTGAAGCGCGACCTCGATTCCTTTGTTATTGGAAACATGGGCGAACACAGGTTTGCCGGCGCTGTGGGCCTCGGCGGAGATCACCTGCGCAAGGTCTGCGGGCATGGTCAGGATGCCATCGCTTTCAATGGAATTCGCAAAAATCTTGATGCCATCCGCACCGTCATGAACCTGGTGGCGCACGCGCTGCCTGGCTTGGTCCTTGGATTCCACTTCCGGAATGCTGAGGTGATTGGTTACGAGGAAGTCTTTGACGTAAATCGGCGTTCCACCCTTTATCCAGAAGGGCTCACCGGTTGTGAGAATCCGCGGCCCTTTCACTTCGCCGGTCTGTATGCGATGGCGGATGAGATTGGTGTTCTGGAGTGTGGAAGCAATGTCAAAGACGGTCGTGAATCCCCACCGGGTGAGCATTTGTTCGAGCTGTGAAGTGATCTGTTCTGAAGAGAGATTCTCGGCATGAAGCAGTCCCGGCAAAAGAATGTGTACGTGGCTGTTCCAGAACCCGGCGGTCACGACGAGCCCTTTGCAGTCGATTACGGTCGCACCGCGTGGGACTTTGATCTCTGCAGTCGGCCCGACGGATTGGATGTGCCCGCTGCGCACAAGGATCGTGCCGCTTTCGATTGGGGGTTCCGTTGGCGAGACATAGATCTTCGCACCGACCAGGGCCAGGTCGGACGCGTGGCTTTGGAGAGTCGCAAGAAATGCCAGAGCCAGAAGAAGAGGGAACGCCAGCCGAAGTCGCATGGTCAAAGCATACGGGGGAACCGAGGGAATTGTTCCGAAGCGGCTGTGGGAATGGTTCCTTCGCCACGAGCTTCGGTCAGCGGGGAAGGGTCTTTTCGATGGTGGCCATGGGAGGAATAGACGGCTCGCGACTGAATACCACTCGCGTCACAATCCTTTACCAATTTCCAATCAGCTGGTTGCGCATCGGGAATCTACCGAAGCCCGTTTGGCCCACTTTCTGCGCGAAGGCGCAGAGCCGCGACTCCCCGCGCAATCGACTATGCTCGTAACGTGGGATTCGCTGATTTTTACGGCAATGCGGAGACGGTAAGGCACCTGCGCGAGAGCATTCGCGCGGAGCGGTTTCCGCATTCGCTCATCCTGGCCGGACCGAAGGGAGCGGGCAAATATACGCTGGCGCTGATGCTGGCGCGGGCGGTGAACTGCCTGCGGCAGCCTGAAACAGATGGCCTGCCGGACTTCTGCGGCGAGTGCGCGAATTGCCTGCGGATTGGCGAGTCGGTTGCGCTGGAGACGCGGGTAGCCGAGGCTCTAGAAGCGCGCGAAGATCTGCGCGAGACCGACAAGAAGGAAACCCGCATCTTCATTCAGACGCATCCGGACGTGCTCATTGTTCCGCCGGATCCGCCGCAACTGCTCATCAAATTAGGCCAGGTGCGGCAGGTGATCCACAACGCCTATTACCGTCCTCCTGTGGAGGCGCGGCGCAGCGTCACCGTGTTTACCTCGTCCGCATTCATGAAAGAGGCGGCAAACTCGCTGCTGAAAGTGCTCGAGGAACCGCCCGATCACCTGACGCTGATCCTGCTCACAGAGAATCCACAAGAGATGCTGCCGACAATTCGTTCGCGGGCTGTAATTCACCGGCTGGGTGCACTCGCCACCGAGGAGATTGAACGGCTGCTGGCCGAGCGGCGGCCGGAGCTAAAGGCGGCCGACCGTGCGCTGGCTGCGCGGCTCAGCGAGGGAGCGGTGGGGCGGGCATTGACGATGGACTTGGGCGCGTATGTCGAGAGCCGGCAGGTTGGCCTGGTGCTGCTGAAGAGCGCGCTGCAGGAGCCGGATTACACGGCGCTTTTCAAGGCGACAGAGACCTATCGTGCCGGCGCGGACGGGCAGCAGAAGACGGTCCAGTTGCTGCGGGCGCTGGGCAGCCTGCTCGAAGACCTGATGCTGATCGTGGCAGGTGCACCGCATCTGATCCGCAACCTCGACCTCAAGGGCGAACTCGAACGGATGGCGCAGGGGTTGACGATGGATTGGATTGACGGGGCGGCGCGGGGCCTCGCGCAGGTGGAATCGGGGATGCGGCGGAATCTGCTGCGCTCGCTCTCGCTGGACGCGATGGCGGTGGGGCTGGAGCGGCAGTAGAGAAGGTCATAATCCACAGTTCGTAGTTCACAGTTCGTAGTTCTCAGCCTTCAGCTTCCAGCTCTCAGCCATCAGCTTTCGGCCTTCAGTTTTTAGCTTCTAGCCCGCATCTCTCACACATCGCCTGAAACTGTAGCGCCGGCCTCCTGGCCGGCTGTCCTGAGGGCCTCCCGGACCTCAGTGTCTTTGCGAGGCCTTGAAATCTACTTGTTTCGCCGTCTGTGAGAAATGCGCTCTAGCCGGCCTTTGGCGTGGGCGTTCAAGGGCGCGCGGCGAGGGCTATTTTCCGGATTTTCAGGGTTCATAGCTTTGAGCGCCGGAAGATGGCCTTGCAACCAGTGGTAGAAGGCGAGCATCCATTCGAGTACAATTTAGCCAGCTATCCAGAGATGCCTCCAGTTGAGGGACGGTGCAACATGCCGCAGGGCAGGTTTCTTGTGAGCTTGAGGCAGGGTTGAATTGCCGCCAGGGCCATCAAGACTGTGAACAAAAGGCGGAAGTGTGAGTAGTATTGGTAAGCCTTTTTCGAGGAGATCTGTCATGAGCATTTCCGCCACATTGCCAGCGGTTATCGATCAGAATCCTCTTAAGCCCGGGCCCAACGCGGCGAGCCGGGCGGGGAGCCGTATGGGGACCGGCACGGGCCGCGTGCCCCGTGGCCTGGGGACGCCG
Organism: uncultured Acidobacteriaceae bacterium; assembly: GCA_963783065.1. GTDB lineage: Bacteria > Acidobacteriota > Terriglobia > Terriglobales > Acidobacteriaceae > Telmatobacter. The sequence continues at coordinate 870,626 of CAWAMG010000004.1, forward strand.
CTTGTCCAATTCGGTGCGGCGAGTTTCGCCGTGGACGCGAACACGCAGCGGCAGGCGGAGCTCTTCTACCTGCAAAAACAGATCCATGCGCAAACGCCGATGGTGATCGTGCTAGAGGATGGAGAGCGTGTGGAGGGCGTAATCGAGTGGTACGATCGCAACTCGATCAAGGTGAGGGGACGGGCGAAGAACCTGGTGTATAAGAGCGCGATCAAGTACATGTACAAAGTGGGCGAAGGCGGCTAAGGGCAGCTTTTTATCCACTGACTCGCAGTTGAACGCTGGGCCCTGATCCCGCGAGAGCGGAGACGCGTTCCAGAGGAGCGGCGCTATTCAGATTTGGCGGCCTTGTATAGCCGGTCGCGAATGGCGACGCCGATTCCCTCGGGCGGAGGGACGGGACACAGAATGATCGAGCATCCCTGCGAATCCAGCGAGTGCAGGCCGGCGTAGAGCGAGCGGGCCAGGTCTTCGAGGGCGGCCCATCGGCCCCAGGCAAAACAGATAGCCCCGTGAGGCGCGGCGACTCCGGTGGGCAGCATCACGCCGATGCGTTCGCCACCGAGCAGTCGCGCGGCGGCGGCGAGCCTGCGGCCTAGGTCGGCGACAGGGGCGTCAACCAGAACCAGCGGAGCAGCGGGCGCATAGTGGCGGAGGCCGATTCCGGGCGCCGGCAGCGCTTCGGGAGGCGTATCGGCGCTGTCGCGGCTCGGTTTGTAGAGTACGACCGGACCGGCGACGGCCTGTATCTGTTCGGCGGTAATTGCGCCGGGTCGATAAATAATCATGGGCGACTGGGTGGGGTCGAGAACAGTGGATTCGAGGCCGTGGCGCGTGGGGCCGGCGTCGAGAATGGCGTCGATGCGGCCGTCGAGGTCGCGGAGAACGTGATCTGCACTTGTTGGGCTGGTGTGGCCGAAGAGGTTGGCGCTGGGCGCGGCAATGGGCAGGCCGGCTTGGCGGATGAGTGCGAGCGCAACGGGATGGGAGGGCAAGCGCAGCCCCACCAGGGGACGGCCGGCGGTGACTTCGTCAGGGATGGACGGGCCGCGGGGCAGCAGCAGTGTGAGTGGACCCGGCCAGAAGGCGTGCATCAGGTCGTACGCGGCAGGGGAAATCGTGGAGGCAAGGCCCTCAGCCATCACCACGGTGGAAACATGGACGATGACGGGGTCCCAGGAGGGTCGCTCCTTGGCGGCAAAGATGCGGGCGACGGCTTCGCGGTCAAGCGCATGAGCGCCCAGGCCGTAAACCGTTTCTGTGGGCAGCGCCACAAGGCCCCCGGCGTGAAGGATGGCGGCGGCGCGGTCCAATGCTTCGAGGGCAGAGGGGATATGCAGGTTCTCTGGGTCAACGGGCAGCCGCAGCGTCTTCACAGCGTCTATTGTCCGCCTTCGACGGTCCTTACCGCCAGTGGGGTACTGCACGCGGCGAACGCCGCTTCGCAGCCACTCCGTGAGGCAGGCCGCGATCAGGGGCGGCCAGTGTCTTTTGAGTGAGGTTCAAGAAAGGGTGCCCAGATCCCACAAAAGATGTTGTGACAACAATCACGAGGTTGTGTTAGTGTTCTCATCGAAATTCACACAACCGTAACAGAGCACTGGGGAGTCGATGAAGCCTTTGAGCTTGCGTGAATGGATGCTGTGCTTGTGGGTGGTTCCGGTGGCTTTGGTGGGAGCGATTTTCTCTCATTTCAAGGAGCATTGGGAATACCGCAATCTGCCGCTGCGAGAGACGCGGGAGACCCACCAGGCTGAGTTGAGGACGAAACACAGCCGGGGTTAGAGCGGAACAAGCAGTTTTCGGCGAGGGAAATCGGGGCGATGACCTGGGGCGGCCGGGGGCGGCGGCGACGATCTTATGCTGCCATTCAACTCAGCCTTATGCTGCCGCTATACAGGAGTCGCCGTACGCGGCAAAGTCAGCGTTAACACCGTAATGTCGTCCTCCTGGCCAAACTGACGCGCCTTCTCGGCAATTTCTTTCGCAGAGAGCATGCTTATCTGGCGCGTGCGTTCGAATCCAAAGAGTTCCCGCGCCGCATTGCGCGCTTCGACAACCCCGTCGGAAATGAATGTGAGTGTTGCACCGGGCGCGAGATGCAGAGGCGTCTGCGGGTAGTCAATGCGGTCCACGACGCCGAGCGGGAGGCTGTTGCTGAGGGACAGTTCCTGGCCGTTGCGGTAGGGCGGCAACTGGCCTGCATTTGCAATGCGCAAACCGCCGTCCCGCGAGACATCGGCGCAGAGGCAGGTGGTGAAGCCGCCAATCGCACTTTGGCGGAGGGCAAGGTTGAGCACTTTGAGAACAGATGCGGGGGGAAGATCGTCGCATCGATCCGCAGCCCCCAGGAGCAGGGCGGAAGTCAAAGCAGCTGCGACGCCTTTGCCGCTGACGTCTCCAAGAACCACCCTTTGGGTTCCGTCCTTGAGCGTGCGGCAGCGGTAGAAGTCTCCACCCACTTCACTGGCGGGCAGAAAGGCGGCATTGAGAGCCATGCCCGGCGCAACGTCGAGCTTCTCAGGCATGAGCATGTGCTGCACCTGGCGGGCGGCGGTAAGCTCGCCGCGAAGTTTGGCTCGCTCGTCCGCGGTGGCACGCTGATCCCGAAAGATGTAGCCGACCAAGGCCACCACAACGGTCATGATGGAGATCGACCAGTAGGTCTGCACCGGTCCCGTCCAGGTTTGACGCCCAAAGATGACCTGGCCCAAATAAAATGCGGCTTCGAGCAGCGCCCAGAGCGCGCAGACCGGGGCGACAATCCGCATGCGGCCCCGAACCTTGGTCCAGGGCCAGAAGGCCACGAAGGGGGCCGTGCCGGCGAACGCGAAGATGGACCACATCGGGTTAAAGCAGGTGACCTGGACAAAGAGCGAAAGCGGCAGCGCCCAATGGGGCGGCAGCAGGATTGCGGCGATGGTGCCGATGTTCAAAAAGACTATGGATGCGGGCAAAATCCAGTAGATGCGGGGCACGCGGCGGTTTACCAGCGCGAAGACGAAGAGAATCAGTGCGTAGACTTCGAAGAGGGTTACGGCCCACACCGTCTCGCACACCCAACTTGGAATTTGTGGCACTTGCGCCCAGCAGATGGAGACAATCCGGCAGAGACTCACCAGGCAGCAGTAGAGCCCGAGCCACAAGGCGGCCCTTTGCGAGCGATCGAACAGGTAGAGCCCGAGCAGGAAAAGGCCGGCAGCGCCGATAACTAAAAAGCAGGAGTATGCGGGGATGAACTCCCATAAAATGTGGCCCGTGTTACGAAGTGCGGCACTAACGAGGGCCTCGCGATCACCGAGGGAGATGCGGGCAGGAGCTGTGTCCGGCCAAAAGCCGGCCGCGAGCCGGTTATTCACAACACGCACCGCGATGCTGCGTACCGAGCGCGCCAGGTCCGGAGGCAGCGGGAGAAGCTGTTTCTCGATTGTTTCAGCGGAGCCATATCCCGCCCCTGTATCGGCGACTCCACCAATGGGCTGGCCGTTTACGAACGCCTGCAACGTGGACCTTTGCCGTGCAAATTCCACCGCTGGTTGCTGCGCTGCTGTGAGATTCGCGCTTGTGTGGCAGCGCACCCACAGGACGGTCATGTCGCCGGTCAGCTTGTACTGGGTCTCCGGCATCCAGCCGCTCTCGTCGAGGTCGGCCGCCGCCCAGCGCGGATCGTCACCAACCTTATAAACGCACTGCTCGGGCGGAACGGTCACAATGGCCTGCGCGCAGAGCGAGACAGGCAAAGCGACGATTGAGGCGAGAATCCAATTCCTCACGAAGGACCTCGGCAGGCAGGAGAACCGGAATGGAGATAAGCATAGCCGGTTCCGATGTTTCCGCAAAGGCGGGCGCACCTGCGTTCGCTCGCGGTTGGCGCAGAAAAACTCAACGGGGATTACAGAAGCGGAAAGGGCCGGAGATCCAGGTCCCGGACGGAGAACCGGCAAGCCGTGAGGGCACGGCCGATTCCTTGGCAGGTGCCGTATACTCGGGTTCTGCCATGCCCGTCGAAACCGAGATCAAGTTTCGCGTTGATGACCTTGCGGGGCTGAGCGAGCGCCTGGCGGCGGCAGGCTTTCAAGTGCAGACGCCGCGGTCCTTCGAGAGCAACGTGCTCTTCGACACGCCTGACCGGCGGCTGCGGGCGAAGACTGAGATTCTTCGCATTCGGCAGTATGCCGGCCACACTCTCCTGACGCATAAACGGCTGCCCGACGTCGGACCCGGCGAAGACACACACAAGCACAGGATCGAGACTGAGACAGAGGTGTCCGACGGCGAGGCTCTGGCCGAGGTGTTTCTGTCGCTGGGGCTGAGGCCGGCCTTCCGCTATGAGAAATGGCGGACGGAGTGGCGCGATGCCGAGGGCCACTGCGTTGTGGACGAAACGCCGATCGGAAGTTTTGCCGAGCTGGAAGGGCCGGCGGAGTGGATTGACCGGACCGCCGCGAAGCTGGCAGTGGACCCTTCCGAGTACATCACGTTGAGCTATGGGCGGCTGTTCGATCTTTGGCGGGCAGAACACAATTCAACCGCGCAGGATCTGACATTTGAGGCAGTGGGGAAAGACAGGGGTTAGGGTCCAGGGTCCAGGGTGTGGGGTACGGGTGTGGGAAAGCGCCAGACGCTGAGGCCAACGACCCAATTGCCGCCGAGAGATCTGGCTGGGGAGTTCCGCGGGTAATCAGTACGAAAAAACTGTTAACGGCAAAGGTCCAAAAGCCGATGAGGCCTGTATGCACGGATGAAAGTGCTGGAGGGCCTATGAGAAGGATTCAATCGAAATGGACCGGGAGCAAATTCCAATCCAAGTGGACACAACGGAAGTTTGCCCGGGTTCGCCCGGCGTCGAATCAGACAGCAGCCACGGAAGCTACCCCGAAGGGGTCTGCGGCGTCGAACGCGTCAACTGAGCCTGCGATGAAGGCCTAGAGTTCCGCCGGCCTATCCTGAACTGGCCAACCGGCTGAAGATTGCCGGGGTAGCGAAGCTTTGGGCCGCGGTCGACCCTGACACCAAGGTAACGTCGGTGAAGACGTTCGGCGGCAGCAAGGCTCTGTCGACGGCGGCCGAGGATGCAGTCTCCAGGTGGAAACTCGTTCCCGGGTCCTCTGCGTTCGCCGAAAACGTTGCAGTAACCTTCGCGCTGGGCTTGTTGCCTGCCTTTCGCCTATTCGGCCGCCCCGCTGCCGAATCTCGCTCCAGGAACATTTGGGTTGCTCCGAGCCCCTTCAGGCCTTTCGCCGCGAGCTGACCACGGGATCGGTATTGTCTCTTCCGGGTACCTTGCTCCGTTCGTTTTAGTTGAGATGAGTTAACAAATGGTCTCGGCGGGGTAAACTTGGAGTTGGCTATTTGGCCTGGAATCCCCTTTCACAGGACTCTCCCTTTTATGCCCCCAGATGAACAGGACTCCGGAAGTCTGACGGTAACGCTGATCGGGCCCGATGAGGGCCGACGCAAAGTCTTGGCTGCCGCCCTTGCCGACTGCAACGTGGGAGCGATGCGGGAGTTTACGTCGTATCCGTCTAACCTTGAAGAGCTCCCAGAAATGCTGGCCAAGCACTACGACGTGATCCTTGTCGATCTGGACAGCGATCCGGAGTACGCCCTTGACGTGGTCGAGGCTATCTTTGCCTGCGGCGCGGCGATGGTGATGGTGTACTCCGAGAAGACCGACCGGGAGCTGGTAGTGAGCAGCATGAGGGCCGGGGCTCGCGAGTTCCTCACCTTGCCCATCTCGCCGTCGGACCTGGCCGATGCTCTGGCGCGCGTTTCCGTGCGCTCGCCGGCCGCGCAGCGCGGCAAGTGGACGCCCCGCAAGCTGTTTGTATTTGTGGGAACCAAGGGCGGCTGCGGTGTTACCACGCTGGCGTCGAACTTTGCCATTGCCCTGGCGCAGGAAAGCGGGCAAAAGACGCTGCTGATCGACCTGGGGCAGCCGCTGGGCGATGCGGCAATCAACCTGGGAATTATTGCGCAGTACTCGGTAATTAACGCGCTCGAACATTTCGCGCGGCTCGACTCCAGCTTTCTAGCCTCGCTGCTCACGACCCACGCCTCAGGGCTTTCGGTGCTGGCGGCGCCGGGCGAGTTTAACCGCGCCGAGGTGACGCAGGAGGCCATCGACAAGCTGATTGCCGTAGCGCGAACCAGCTTCCGTTACGTGGTAGTCGATGTAGGGTCGAGCATCGATTGGATCGACTCGACGGTATTTCAGGATGCGTCGACGGTTTACCTGGTTACCCAGGTGGGCGTGTCGGAGTTGCGCAACGCCAACCGGATGATCACGCGATTCTTCCCGCTGCGCGGCGAGCAGTTGGAGATTGTGCTCAACCGTTACGTGCCGCATGCGCTCATCTTCGACGAAGATCACATCACCAAGGCGCTCACGCGTCCAGCGCAGTGGAAGATTCCCGATGACTGGGCTACCGCGCGACGCACGCGGAACACGGCGACCGCCCTGGCCATGGAAGACTCGGCCATCTCAAAGCTGCTGCACCAGATGGCGCGCTCGGCGTGCGGCCTGCCCGCCAGCTCCGACAAGAAGAGGATCTTCAGCTTCTTTGGATAGTCGGCCTGGCCGGCAAGGGGGCTTTGCCTAAGAGTGGCCGCCAGACCCTTCTCAGTCGACGCCTAGATCCTGAGCAATCCTTGCATGTAGCGTGATCTCTTCCCGCCTTAGCCCCATCTGATCCACAAAGATGGCAACCACACAGTCCCACACGCTTTGCGGTGACCACGGCAATGCCTCTTCCGGCGCTGGTAAATGTGTGGGACGGCCAGAAAACAGAAATGCCTTCTCTCGATGGGTAATTACCGGGAGTTCTTCGGTGGCGACTGGAGACCGTAATGACGGGACATCCAGCTTTGCACAAATCAGTTGGTAGAATTCTCCAACCGTTCGAACCGCCGCAACGTCCCCGTCACTAATCTCGATGACGAAAAGCTCCTCTGCACGGAGGACGATCTCTACCGCATCGAGTCCCATGGCTCGAGATTATCGCATCTCCGACCGGATCCGATCGTTCGCGATATCAAGCTCTGGGCTCCGGCAGATCAGTTACCATAACTAGGTTTGCGCCGGATTGCCTATTCCGCACCGTGGCACTTCTTGCGCTTCGTCCCGTATCCGAAGGAGCATGGAATGTTGCGGCCCACTTTCTCACAGGTGCGGCGGTGACCGATGCGCGAGGCCGGTGATTGCCGCCACAGAATAACAGCGAGGCGCTGGTAGACTACGGGTCAGATCATTCCTCTGCATGTTGGGCGCGATACGGGCCTTGAGCACTGGAGCTCCACTGTGACATTTCATTTTTCCATTCCGGTTCTGCTGCGCGGAAACCGTCGAGGCAATTCGTCACGCTACTCGTTCAACTGGATGGCGGCAATCCTGCTGTGTGCTCTCCCAACCGTCCTGCCCGCGCAAGAAAACAAGGCTCCCGAGCAAACGCCGGTGGCGGCTCCCGAGCAGACGCCTTTGCCCCAGGTTCCCGCCGTGGTCGCCGGTGTGGAGATCGACCCCGATCATGTAACGCTGGCTCCCGGAGACAAAACGCAATTCACAGCGGTCGTCAAAGGAACGGGGACGTTCAGCTCGGACTTGAAGTGGTCGGTGAACGACGTGTCGGGAGGCAATGCCGCGCTGGGAACCATCAGTAAGAGCGGGTTGTATCTCACGCCCTATCCCACACCGGCGTTCGTCACGATCAAGGCCACCAGCGCAGCCGACCCAACTAAGTCGGCAAGCGCAACCATTACATTCGCTGCGCCGCCTGTGGCAGCCGGTCCAGCGCTCGTGGTGGATGCGGCAGCGCCGACCCATCCCATCAACCCGCTCATCTATGGGATGAACTCCTGGCGGCTTACAGACCCGGATAATGAGTCGGCCAAAGTGGCCAAAGAGGTGCGGCTGCCGCTGAACCGCTGGGGCGGCGACGCAGACAGCCGGTACAACTACAAACTCGACGTTACCAATGACGGCGACGACTGGTTCTTTGAGGTCTCGCGCGGCTCCAATCCAAAGTCTCCCGACGAATCCAAATTCAACGCGCAAGTGATCGAAGATCGGGCCTCGGGCGCCAAAACCATGGGGACCGTGCCCGTTTTGGGTTGGATCGCAAAATCGCGCGCACCCGGTTCCGGCTTTTCTGTGGCAAAGTACGGCCCTCAACAAAAGACCGACCCTTATTGGCATGATTACGGCAACGGCATCAAGAAGGACGGAACTCCGGTTACGGGCAACGATCCTGCCGATACCTCCATGCCCGTGGATGAAAGCTGGACATCCGATTGGGTGAAATACCTGGTTAACAAGTTCGGCAATGCCGCAAGCGGTGGCGTGGCCATCTACGCGCTCGATAACGAACCGACGTGGTGGGACAAGACGCATCGCGATGTGCACCCTTTGCCCTTCACCTATGACGAAGTTACTGAGAACGGACTGAAGGTAGCGAAGGCGATCAAGGCTGCCGACCCCACCGCTGAAGTTAGCGGGCCGGTTATCGATTTCTGGCTCACGTATTTCTATTCGGGGAAAGACTACGAGTGGCTTCGAGGACATTGGCTGAATGCCGCCAAGAATCCACCCGCCGATCGAATGGCGCATGGAAACGTCCCGCTGATCGAGTACTATTTGCGCGCGTTCAAAGCTGCCCAGGATGCCGACCCGCAACACACGCGGTTCCTCGATTATCTCGACTTGCACACTTACTTTGCGGCCAGCGACGCCATGCTCAAGCCTGCAGGCACGAGCGTGCAACAGAAAGCAGTTCTTGACTCGACACGCGTATTCTGGGACGCGACCTATGCCACTCCGCGTCTCCAGGATCCCGACAACTTGATGAAGCCGATTGCTCCGCAGATGATTCCCCGCATGAAGAAATGGGTTGCCGACGACTATCCGGGAACGAAGACCGCGATCACCGAGTACAACTGGGGCGGCCCCGAACACATCAGCGGAGCCGTAGCACAGGCCGACATTCTGGGCATCTTTGGGCGTGAGGGTCTCGACCTTGGCGCGGTCTGGGGGCCTCCGGACCTGAATTCACCATTGATGTTCGCCTTTAAGATCTTCCGCAACTATGACGACGCGGGCGGCGATTTCGGAAACACGAGCCTCACTGCTACGAGCGCGGATCAGGGCAAGCTCTCTGTTTATGCGGCGCGGCGCACGGCCGATCGCACGGTTACTGTGGTGGTGATCAACAAGACATTTGGCGACCTGCATTCGGATCTGACGCTCGACCAACTCAAGGCCAGGGGGCCGGCGAAGGTCTATCGGTATAGCGGCGCGGACCTGACGCAGATTCAAACGCTTCCTGCGGTCAAAGCATCGAAAACCAGCGCCAAGGCAAGAGCAGCCGTGTTGATAGACCAGTTGTTTCCGGCCATGTCGATTACGATGTACGCGGTTGCGAGCAACTGAGACTCGCGAATTGCGTAAGTGTCATCGGCAAGTTAGCAGTTACCTTGTAGCAAACTCGCCCACCTTTGCGGCCGATGTGCAGGTCCGCCCGAATTCTCGCTCTTGACCAATCGAATCGTTGTTGGCGATGGATGGTCTCAGAGGATATTTACGGCGCGCGCTGCCAACAGGGCAACCGTGGCGAACGAGATGAGCGCCTGAATCATCATCAGAATCTTTGCCCAGGAAGACAGCACCGGAGAGTCTGTCGGAGAAAATGCAGTGCTCGTATTGAAAGCGAGAAATAAATAATCGACGAACCCCGGACTCCACGACGGATCCCGCACGTCAGCTTTTCCCTGTTGGATGAGTGTCATCTGCGGAAACAGAAAGGCCCCATCGGTATGGCTGCCGCGCAACTCGCGGGCGCGGGGGCCTCCCGCATCGAGCCGCCAGTACCAGGATGCGAATACGAGAATGTTCGTGACCCACAGAGCAGATGCGGAGCGCAACAAGTCCAATGGCGTTTCTTTATGTAAAGGCAACGCCGCGACAAGCAAGCCAAGTGACCAGACCATGTCAACCGTCACAATGGCCGCCAACAAATAGCCCAGAATCTTATTGAGATGATCCAATCCGCGTTGCCGCGCCCATATCGCAGGAATCATCAAGACTCCGACCACAGTAATCAGCAACCAATCGGGGCCTACCGATAAGGATTCTGGTATGGCCAGGTGCAACAAACCCACCGCAAGAAGCGCGAGCATTGCAGGCCAGCGTGGTTCCAGGCGCTTCGGCGCGTTCGTCATGTAGGTCTCCATCCCGCAAATCGATAAAGAAAAGCTGGCCGCAGGTGCGGTCAGCCTTTTGCTTTGGACACCGTGTCGTTCACGTTTTCAGCAAAGCCGCACAGGGGGAGTCGGCGCCGCTACTCCGCGCCGTGGCACTTCTTGTATTTCTTGCCGGAGCCGCAGGGGCATGGGTCGTTGCGGCCAACCTTTTCGCCGGTGCGGCGCTGGGAGGGTTGGCTTGCGCCGTTGCCGCCGCTGGCCCTGGTAGCTGCGTCAAGCTCGCGCGCCTTCTTGCGGGTAAACTCTTTCTCGAGCGCGTCAATGGTGGTCGAGGGCTGGCGCGTGGGCAGCGAGATTTCGCGTGGCTCGCCTTCGATCGTAGTGGGTCGTGCTGCGCTGGCAACGGGCGGTGCGCTGGGCACAGTTCTGCGCGGCTGCACCGGCTGCTGCGCAACGGGCGTTCCGTCAGGCCCGAGAATCTGCATGCGAAACAGGAAGCGGACCGTGTCTTCCTGGAACTTGAGCATCATGGCCTCAAACATGTCGAAGGACTCGCGCTTGTACTCGACAAGCGGATCGCGCTGCGCATACTGGCGAAGGCCGATGCCCTCTTTCAGGTGATCCATTGAAAGGAGGTGTTCCTTCCACAGGCCATCGATAACGCTGAGCATGACCATGCGCTCGTGATAGCGCATGGTTTCGTGAGTGAGAATCTTTTCTTTGGCTTCGTAGTCGGCCTTGAGTTGCTCGAAGACCTGTTCGCCGAGTTCATGGCGGGAGATCTCAAGCGGCTTGATGCCGGAGGACGCAAGCCTGAACCCGAAGTGATCGATGAGCCTGTCTTCGAGGTTTTTGAGATCCCACTGATCGGGGTGCTGCTTCTCCGGGCAGAACTCTTCAAGAAGCGAGCTGAGGATTCCTCCGGCATAGTCTTCGAGGATGAGCTCGCGCTGCTCGAAGCCTTCGAGCAGTTGGCGGCGCAGGCCGTAAACAGCTTCGCGCTGCTTGTTCATCACATCGTCGTATTCGAGCAGGTGCTTGCGGCTTTCGAAGTTCTGCGCTTCGACTGCCTTCTGTGCACCTTCAATACGATTTGAAATCATCTTCGACTCGATGGGCATACCCTCTTCCATGCCCAGGCGCTCGAGCAGCGTTGAGACCCACTGCCGCGCGAAGATGCGCATGAGGTCGTCTTCGAGAGAGAGAAAGAAGCGGCTTTCGCCGGGGTCGCCCTGGCGGCCCGCGCGTCCACGGAGCTGATTGTCGATGCGGCGAGACTCGTGGCGCTCGGTGCCGAGGATGAACAGGCCGCCCGATTCAATCACCTTATTGTGGTCGTCGAGCGCGGCATCGGCGTGGCCCTTCAGGGCTTCGGCCCAGTCCGCATCGGAAACTTCGAACTCCTGCCCCTGGTAGTAGAAGCGGAGAAAGCCGGCCGGAGCCATGGGGTTGATGGCGCCCTCGCTGGCGCTGATGGCGCGGGCCTTGCTCTTCTTCACCAGCTCCTGGCGGGTCATGAAGTCGGCGTTGCCGCCAAGCAGAATATCGGTGCCGCGGCCTGCCATGTTGGTGGCAATGGTGACGGAGGCGTAGCGGCCCGCCTGGGCAACATACTCGGCTTCGCGCTCGTGGAATTTGGCGTTGAGCACGACGTGCTTGACGCCTTTGCGCTGAAGGATGGCGGAGAGGCGCTCGGACTTCTCGATCGACGTTGTGCCGACGAGCACCGGCTGGTTCCTCTCGTGAAGCTCGACAATGCTCTCGGCTACTGCGGTGTACTTTTCCTTTTCGGTGCGGTAGACGACGTCGGGATTCTCCTTGCGGCGCATCGGCATGTTCGTTGGGATAACGACGATCTCGAGCTTGTAGATCTTTTCGAACTCCGCCGCTTCGGTCTCGGCGGTGCCGGTCATGCCGCTGAGCTTTTTGTAGAGGCGAAAGTAGTTCTGGAAGGTGATCGTCGCGAGCGTCTGATCTTCCTTCTTGATCGTCACGCCTTCCTTGGCCTCAATCGACTGGTGCAGCCCGTCGCTCCAGCGGCGCCCCGGCATCAGGCGGCCAGTGAAGGTGTCGACGATGATCACCTCGCCGTCCTTGACCACATATTCGACATCGCGATGATAGAGAGCATGCGCCTTGATGGCGGTCTCGACATAGTGCTTGAGCTCCCAGTTTTCGGCGTCGGCGATGTTGCCGATGCCGAGGAGCTTTTCGATGGTCTCCCAACCCTGGTCGGTCACGCCAATGGTGCGCTGCTTCTCATCGACGATATAGTCGCCTGAGAAAAACTTCTCGCCTTCTTCAAGGCGAATGCCGAGCTGCTCCTGGCGTCTGTGATCGCTCCACTCCACCTCTTCGCCCTTTTCGAGCTGCGGAATGATCTTGACCGCGCGGGCGTACTTGTCGGTGGTCTGGTCGGTGGGGCCGGAGATGATGAGCGGGGTGCGCGCTTCGTCAATGAGAATTGAGTCCACTTCGTCGACGATGGCGTAGTAGTGGCCGCGCTGCACGCAGTCTTTTATTTCAAATTTCATGTTGTCGCGCAGGTAGTCGAAGCCGAACTCGTTATTCGTGCCGTAGGTGATGTCGCTGGCGTATGCTGCGCGGCGCTCGTTGTCGTCGAGGTCGTGAACAATGACGCCGACGGTGAGGCCGAGAAACTCGTAGATCTTGCCCATCCACTCGGCGTCGCGCTTGGCCAGGTAGTCGTTGACGGTGACCACATGGACGCCGTGCCCGGCAAGCGCGTTGAGATAACAGGAGAGAGTGGCGACGAGGGTCTTGCCTTCGCCGGTCTTCATTTCGCTGATCTTGCCCTGGTGCAGAACCATGCCGCCGATGAGCTGGACATCGAAGTGGCGCATCTGCACGCTTCGCCAGCCGGCCTCCCGGACTACGGCAAAGGCTTCAGGAAGGATCTCATCGAGGGCTTGCTTCTCGGCTGCGGCCTGCGCCTTCTCTTTCTCTTCGCGATCATCGATGCCCCTGGTCTGCTCGGCGACAACCTGGGCAATGCGCGCCCGGAACTCGACGGTCTTGGCACGCAGTTCCTCGTCTGAAAGCCCCTTGATCGAAGGCTCGAAGGCGTTGATTTCAGACACGATAGGCCAGAGCCGCTTGATGACGCGCTCGTTGGCTGTGCCAAAGATTCTGGCAAGAAACTTATCGAACCACACAATTATTCTCCAACTACCAGTGTAAATGGTTATGGGTTACGACGATGGAGCAGCCCGCTCTGGGGGTGGAATGGCCGGCACACGAGGACATACGTAATTTGACCCTCCGCGGATTCACATGAGCCGGGCATAATTCGATTCAATGTCTTTGAGCACCGGTTTTGGTTTACAAAAGTGGTTAGGGACCCCAGTCACGATTTGGTGCAATGACCCCGAGCGGCGAATCAGCTTTGACAATCGATGAGGCGCGAGCAGACGAAGCCTTCCAGGAGCAGTGCCTTGAGCTTCTCCAGCCTTACTATGTGACTCCGGAGATTCCGCTGCGGTATGCGCTCGATCACGAAGGTACGCACGTCTATTTGGCCGGCACGAACGCGCGTCTGGAGGGATTCTTCTTTGCGCGCCTTCCAGAACAGGTTTTGCCCGGTCGCCCTCCGATTGGCTACATGGGATTAACCGCTGCAGCAAACAGCGGCGATCAACGTAAGTCTCGCCGCCTGTGGACTCGGTATCTGGAGCACGCCCGACGGGAAAACGAAGGACGCAAGCTCTGGGCCTGGTATCGGACTGCATCGGCCTTCGGTCTTTATCCTTGCCACTCCCTTTTGCAGGATGGCGAACCAAAGTTGGACGGTAGTTTTTCCAAAGACGGCGCTCGGCTGATCGGCGAACTTCGCAGCCATTATGGGCTGGTGTCTGATCCGTCTGAGAGGAATCCGTTTGTTGTTCGCGCGTTTGCATCCGCTCGCTATACCGAATTTGAGAGAGACCGAATCGAGCGATTCTGCAGCCCCGAAGCCGCCCATTTCTTCCGGGACCTCGCCGTGGACGAAGCAAATGGAGATCGTCTCCTGATGATCGGCCGCATCCCATAGGCCCGAAACTTAAAGGCGGCTTAAGGAGTTGATTTAATTTGCGAAAAAGCCGGAAAGGCCTCTTGACGAATGCTGGCCAGTGGTCTGACCATTGGTTTGCGGACGATTCGCGGACGAAAAAGCCGAACTCAAAACAAAGTCAAAAAACGGAGAGTTATTCATGGCGCTCATAGGCGGCAATTCCCTGACAAACGGAAGCAGAAGGCAGTTTTTGAAGACCGGCAGCGCGGCGCTTGCAGCCACAGCCGTGAGCTGGAACGCGAAGAGCTATGCGGCGATTGCAGGCGCGAACGATCGGGTGCGCGTGGGCGTGGTTGGGTGCGGAGACCGCATGAAGCAGTCGCTGATTCCCGCATTCCTTGAGAGCGCCAAGGATCTCAACTTCGAGTTTGTCGCCATCAGCGATTTATGGAGCCGCCGCCGCGATGAGGGCGTGGCCTACATCGAGAAGCTCTCGGGCGCGAAGGTCGACGCGGTCCGCAACAACGACGAGCTCTATGCGCGCAAGGATGTGGACGCAGTCGTAGTGGCGACGGCGGACTTTCAGCATGCGCTGCATGGCGTGGAAGCGGTGAATGCTGGACGCGACGCATACGTCGAAAAACCCACAGCCCACACCATGGCCGATGCCAAGGCCTTCCGCGCAGCGGTGCACAAGACCGGCAAGATCGTTCAGGTGGGAACGCAGCGCCGGTCGACACCCGCGTACATGAAAGCAGCGGAGTACATCAAGAGCGGCCAGTTTGGCGACATCGTAATGGTGGAGATGACGTGGAACGTGAACCAGCCCGGTCGCTGGCGCAGGCCCGACCAGGTGCCGCTGCTCAAGGAAGAGGACACCGACTGGAAGCGCTACCTGATGAACCGGCCGCATGTTCCGTTCGATGCGCGCAAGTACCTTGAGTTCCGCCTCTTCTGGCCGTATTCGTCGGGCATCCCCGACCAATGGCTCGTCCACCAGATCGATACGGTGCACTGGTTCACTGGCCTGCCGCACCCACGCTCTGTCGTTGCCAATGGCGGCATCTATCTGTGGAAGGACGGGCGCGAAAACTGGGACACGATGACCGCGGTCTTCGACTACGGCCCGCTCGACGATCTCTCGAAGGGATTTCAAGTCCAGTACTCGTCGCGCTTTACCAACTCTGCCGGCGGCGTGAAGGAGCTCTACTACTCCAACGGCGGCATGATCGACATGGACAAGCAGCAGGTGACGCCGACCGGCGGCCTGAGCGCGCGCGAGGCCGCGGCCATGGACATGAAGGAGAACAAGCTGAAGGCGTTCTCGCTGTCAGAGGAGGCGCAGGGATCGTATACCGACGCCAACACCGGCAAGGACCCTATGACCAGCGCCAACATGCGCAACTGGATGGAGTGCGTGCGCAGCCGCAAGACGCCGAATGCCTCGATCGAAGCGGGCTACAGCCACAGCGTTGCGCTGTGCATGAACGTGGCCGCGATCCAGACCGGCCAGAAGGTGACCTTCGACGACAAGACGCAGCAGGTGATGGCCGGGGGCAAGGTGTATGCATAGCGGCTCTCCATCATCTCTGGGTGCCCCATCCTATCTGCGTTCTTTGCAGATAGGGTGGGATCGAAAATGTCCGGGTGTTCCATCCTTTCCGCGTTCGGTGCGGAAAGGGTGGGATACGACGCCGCCTTTGCGCCGAATCAATGCCGCATTGTTGTTGGTCGCATGCCTCTTCGTCGCACCGTCCGCCTTCGCCGCGCCCACCGGCCACGGCGTCGAAGTCACCGCGAACGAAGCGGCCCGGCGCGTGGACGTAACCATCGACGGCAAGCCGTTCACGTCCTACATCTGGCCCACCACCATTCGGAAACCGGTCCTCTTCCCACTCATGGATGCCGACGGAGTCATCCTTACCCGCGGTTTTCCGCCCGGCCCCAGCGAACGCGTCGACCATCCGCACCACGTCGGCCTCTGGTTCAACTACGCCCGTGTCAACAACTTCGATTTCTGGAACAACTCTGAAGCCATCAAGCCAGAAAACCTCTCCAAAATGGGCGTCATCCGCCTCGATAAGATCGTTTCCACGTCCAGCGGCCCTGACCGCGGCGAATTGGTCACTCTCTCGACATGGATTGATGGAAACAACCATCCCATCCTCCAAGAGACCACGCGCTTCGTCTTCTCCATCCGCAAGGGCGCCCGTGTAATCGACCGCATAGCCACCCTTCTCGCGCTTGACCATGTGGTCTTTGAAGATGAAAAAGACGGCATGCTCGGGTTGCGCGTCGCCAGTTGGCTTGAATCCCCAACCGCCAAAGATGCCGTATTCGTCGACTCACGCGGCGTGCAGACAAGAACCGGCGCAGCCTCGCCGGATGCCTCAGGCGTCTACCTCACCAGTGAAGGTGCGAAGGGCGATGCCGCGTGGAGCACGCGCGGCCGCTGGTGCTCTTTAACAGGTCACAAGGGCAACCACGTGGACACGATCGCGATCATCGACCATCCGGGAAATCCCGGATACCCGACCTACTGGCACGCGCGCGGATATGGCCTCTTCGCCGCGAATCCTCTGGGCCGCAGCATCTTCGACCCCAAGCAGCCTGCATTCAACTTCACCATGGAAAAGGGACAGGAGACGACCTTCCGCTATCGCGTGGTGATTGCCGACCGCGCCGAAAGTGCCGACGAATTGAACAAAGAGGCGGATGCGTTTGCGGCGGAGTACAAGTAGGGGACGGCGAGGGCGCTTGATCTGAGTGGGCGGCGCGATTTCAGTGACTTTTTTGCGCTATTGCATTCGTTCGCGTGGTTTCCTATGCTCAATCTATGGAAATACTCACCCACGACGAGTTGGTGCGTTTGACCCCGCCGGAGCGCATCGCGTTAATCTCGCAGCTTTGGGACAGCTTGGAAGAAGACCAACTTGCCCTGACAGCCGCGCAGCGGGCGGAGCTTGACCGCTGCCTTGCGACGCACGACCAGGACCGGCGCGAAGGCATCACCTGGACGGCTTTGAAGGCCGAGCTTGAATCGCGTTGCCCGTAGTGTTTCCGGTTATCTTCACCCAACGCGCGAGCCGAGTTGATCGAAGCGCAGGACTGGTACGAAAAGGAGTTGCCGGGCCTGGGCCGAGGGTTCCGCGCAGCGATCGACGCCGTAGTCGAGCGCATGATTGCAACTCCCCGTCAATTCCCCGTAATCCACAAGAACGTGCGCCGGGCCCTGCTTCGCCGCTTTCCCTACGCGCTCATGTTTGTCATCGAGGCCGACGAGACGCCGACCGTCATCGCGTGTTTCCATGGAAGCCGCGATCCGGAGCACTGGCAAAGGCGAGCGTAAACGACAACCGCCGCATCTTCGATCCCAAGCAGCCGGCCTTCAACTACACGCTGGAAAAGGGCCAGGAGACGACGATTCGCTATCGCGTGGTGATCGCGGACCGCGCCGAGAGCGCCGATGAGCTGAACAAAGAGGCGGACGTGTCTGCGGCGGAGTATAAGTAGCCGCAGTTGTTGATAGCGATCGTGGCAGTGTCCCAACCGGAAGCCTGCGTTTGGCCGGTAATGCGGGAAGATAGCCCGAATAACCATGTTGCTGCGAACCAAGCTTGGGGCGTAGGATTTGCCCATGCTTCCCCGCATCCCGCGAAATCTCCGGGCTGCGCTGTTGGCGATGTTTGTCGGCTGCGCGTCCTTCACATTGGGCGCGGCGAGCGCTGAGCCCCCCGCTGCCAACCACGAAGATAATGCAGTTCGGATTGACGCTCAGTCCGGCGAAGCCTGGCACTACCACTACGGGGATGATCCAAACGGGAAACTGGGCTGGGCGGATCCCAGCTTCGACGACCGCTCGTGGCCAATCGCGCAACAGGCTAGCTGGCCCATGCCGGCTTTTTACTCGGACGGATTCATGTGGGTGCGGACCTGGGTACCGGTCCGAAGCGACGCAACGGGCCGGCTCGCCATTCGAGTTAGCGAAAAAGCAAATTTGAGTGACTCGTTCGTTGTCGCAGACGAGGTCTTTGTGAATGGCCGGCCAGTAGGGCGTCGGGGCAGCTTTCCTCCCAACATTCAACTCGATCTTTCGGGGCGGGATGCAGTTTTCGAATTGGACCCTAATGTGGTTCTGCCCGGAAAGATGGCAATGGTTGCATTGCGGGTCTGGTATCCGCTCATCCTGCGCGGACCAGCCTACCAAGAGAGCGAACGCTTTTCAATCGACGAAATCCGCGTCTTGGATCTTGCTCGTCGTTCGGCCTTCCTGACAACCGTACTTTCGGGCGGCCCTGACCTGGTTCTTAACAGCCTGATTGCCGTCCTCGGCATTGGACTGCTTATCCTTTGGCGTTGGGCAGGCGGACGCGAGTTGTTGCTTTGCAGTGCGATGCTTACCTCATTCCCGCTCTTCGACGCCATCAACGGGTTAGAAGATCTGGGACTTGTGACGTGGCCGTGGAGCGTGGATTCCCTGGTGTGGCCGGCATTGCGAATGGCGACCATGGCTGTCACCATCGAGTTTGTCTGGACGATTCACGGGCTTCGATTCCCGGTTGTGAAGCGTCTGGGACAAGTTGCTATGGTAGTACGCAATCTCGCCGCTCCCATCACCAGACTCGCGGCGAATCCATCGTTGCTGGTCTACTGGGCTGACCGAGTGAGGCTTCCGGCGGGCGGACTTGTCGATGTTGTTGTCCTGGGCGCGAATCTCTGGGTGCTCTTCACGAGGAAACGGAACCGGCTGATTGCAGCCGCAGTCGCGTTGATCCCCCTCACATCTTTGTCGGAGAAGTTTTTCAATCTCGATGACGGCAGAATCGGGCCGTTCCACTTCGACTATTTCAACCTTGCCTTCTTTGTAGCTGCGCTTGCCCTTTTCGTCACGCTGGTGCAACGCGCCTGGCTGGCATGGCGCACGAGGGATGAATTGCGCGCCGAATTTGAGACCGCGCGGGATATGCAGCAGCAGTTGGTTGCACCGGCTGTGGATGTTCCCGGTTTCAAGATTGAAAGCGCCTATCTGCCGGCCAAACTTGTGGGTGGCGATTTCTTCCGCGTGGTTCCAGAAGATGGGGGGAGTGTGTTGATCGTGGTGGGAGATGTGAGCGGAAAGGGGCTCGCCGCGGCCATGACTGTTTCGGCAGTAATCGGCGCGTTGCGCAGCACTCCGCCGGTTTCGCCTGCATGGATCCTCAATGCTCTAAACTATGGGCTTTCCGGGCAGCTTCAGGGAGGATTCGTCACGTGTTGTGCAGCGCGGATCACTGCGCAGGGGATGGTCACAATTGCCAATGCGGGGCATATCTCGCCCTACCGGAACGGGGCGGAAGTGGAGGTCGAAGCCGGGATGCCGCTGGGGATTTTTCCGGAGGCCGAATACGAGGACAGCCAATTCATGCTGAAGCCCGACGAATCCCTCACATTTATGACCGATGGAGTTGTGGAAGCGCGCAATGCGTCGGGCGAATTGTTTGGGTTTGAGCGGACGCTGCGCATTAGCAACTCCGGCGCTGCGACAATTGCCCAACTGGCAAAAGATTTTGGCCAAGAGGACGATATTACAGTCGTCTCCATAACGCGCACAGCTCCCCTGGAGCTCGCACTCGCATGACAACCCCAAAAAGAAGACCACGAAAACTCAGGGTCCCGCCAAACCGGA
Organism: uncultured Acidobacteriaceae bacterium; assembly: GCA_963783065.1. Taxonomy (GTDB): domain Bacteria; phylum Acidobacteriota; class Terriglobia; order Terriglobales; family Acidobacteriaceae; genus Telmatobacter. Next base: position 890,497 of record CAWAMG010000004.1, read on the forward strand.
TTCTTTTCAAGAGGCCTTATGACAACGAACACAACCACCCTCAACGCACGGCGTGAGTTTCTCAAGCTGGCCACACTTACGGGTGCGGCAGCGCTCACGGGAAAGGGAGCGGCCGCCGCATCGGAGCCACCTGCCAATCTTGCCGCGACAGAACAAACCGCCGCTCTGCTCGCACCGGACAGTTATGAGGGCAGCGATAAGATGGAGTTCCTTCGAGTCAGCGGCAGTCACATTGTTAATGCGAGCGGGAAGAAGGTTCGCCTGCGGGGTACCTGCCCTGGCGGCTGGATGAACATGGAAGATTTCATCAACGGGCACCCAGGTGCGGAGCATACTCTGCGAGCCCAGATGGCAGAGGTGCTCGGTTCCTCGAGAGCGCAGTTCTTCTTTGATCGCCTGCTCGACTACTTCTTTAATGAAGACGACGTGATTTTTCTCAGGAAGGTTGGCGCAACCGTCGTCCGGTTTCCACTCAATTATCGGCACTTCGAAGACGATGCCGCACCATTCAAATACAGAGAGGCGGGTTTCGCGCGTCTGGACCAAGTCCTGAAGCACTGCGAAACACACGGCCTCTACGTCATCCTCGATCTCCATTCGGCGCAGGGGTGGCAGAACGTCCATTGGCACAGTGACAACGCATCGCGCATCAGTCTCTTTTGGGAGGTTCCGTACTATCAGGATCGATACATTGCCCTCTGGCAGGAGTTTGCTCGGCGCTACAAGAACAGGCCAGTGATCGCCGGATACGACGTGCTCAACGAGCCCTGTTCGAACAACAATCGGGGCGACTATCCGTGGAATATCTATGCGAATTTCAAGCCCGATTGGGACCGCATGAATTCCCTCTATCGGCGGCTTGTAACTGAGATTCGCAAGATCGATTCCAGGCACATCATCTTCCTTGAAGGCGATAACTACGCAAAGCTGTTCTCGGGATTCGATAAGCCCTTCGACGATAACCTCGCCTATAGCTCACATAACTACACCGCTCCGGGGTTCGGACCTGGCCAGTATCCTGGCGAGATCCATCCTCGATCAGCCGCGGCGAATGGTGCTGAGGCCTGGGACCGGTCAAAACAAGAGCGTTTCTTCCTGGATGCCGAAGGGACCAGGTTTACCCAGCAGCACAACGTTCCGTTGTGGGTGGGCGAGTTTGGGTCCGTTTACAACGGGCCTCCGGACGAGAACGGCGATCGGCTTCGCGCTTTGGACGATCAAATCGGCATTTTTGAGCGTAACGACGCTCACTGGACGACCTGGAATTACAAAGATATTGGCGTGATGGGAATGCTCACGCTCGATCCTGCATCTCCCTACATGGAACGCATCCGCGACCTGCTTCGCAAAAAAGCGGCCCTCGGCACCGACGATTGGATGTCGTGGCTGCCTCCAACGCCAATCAAGGACGCTACGGCCCAGCTTGCTGACCAGGTCCTTCAAGCTGTCGGTGATCCGCAGTTGGATGCGCGGCTCAATGCACGGTGCGTCAAGCAAACCTTGCTATGCTTCTACACGGGAACCCTCATGCAGCCGCTCTATGCCAGTTTGTTCAAGGGCCTGTCAGAGAATGAGCTCGATGTCATCCTCTCTTCCTTCTCGGCAAAGAAATGTGTTCCCAACAAGGCCCTGGTCGACGTTCTCACAAAGCACATGGCCACGCCAGCCTAGATGATGAGTGCAGGTGAAGCACACTCGGGTCCACTGCACCGCATTCAATCAATGGCTCGTCGGCGTTAGTTGACTGTAGCCCGCTCCTGGCGATAGCCCCGACTCCACCACGGTGTTGTTCCCATTCACCCATTGCGTCCCTCCCGTACCCAGGGGAGTAATGTACTTCTGTCCCGTCGAAGCGTCCGTTGTGGACTGAACCCCGTTGATCACGTCGTTCATGCTGTCATTATTCAGCGCGCTGATGATTCCCTGCTCACGCGCATTTTCCGCATTTGTCGCAGCGATCGTCGCCTGCGTTGAGGCGTTGATTTGCTGGATCGCCTGGTTGTTCAACTGATTTTGCATCTGCGTCCAGGCCGGATTCATTGCCAGCGAATCCCCCGAATGTTGCAGCATTGCGCCTGCCGCAGTGGCCTGGGCCGCCGGAGCGATCACGCTTGCCAGCGCCACCACCAACCAACTCGAGCCTGGCCCTCCCGGTCCCATCAACATGGTCTCCGCGTACACGTATGCATCCATTTGCGTGCCGTTCTTCGTGCATGAAAAATAGACATCGCCCCCTGTGGTGTGGCTCATCCCCTGCTGCGCCGGATGGTACTTGGGCGCCATGTCATCGCTCTTGGTTACCACCATCCCCTGGCACATTGAGGCGAAGCGCGCCTGCCCGTACTTGGTCGCGAAAATCTTGGCCGTGACATACGGCGCCACACCGGGACCCGTCGGCAGCATCGGCCCCGGCACCCTGTAGGGGGGCACGGTTGAGTCTCCAATCTGGAGATTCGTCAGCCCATCCGGCGATGTCATATTCACAACCATCCTGGCGTCGATGTTGCTGTAACGGAACAGCCCGCCATAGGTCTTCCAACCCTGCGGCACCTGGATCGAAAATGCATTCTCCCGCGTGTCGCGCACCGTCACCCACTGAACACCGGTTGCCGCTGCGGCCTGAGCCTGCCCGCTCGCCCCATTCACAGCTCCTGTGGTGCTGTTGGAGGTGCTTGCTGCAGAATGACAAGCCTCAATGCAGGCGGTCGTCAAAATCAGCACCACCAGAGCGCCGCTCACCAACGTGAACCTTTTCATTTGTGTCCTCCGTCAACCGGGCAGATCGCCCGTTTGCCTGGTCGATCGTCGCTGCCCGCGCACCATTCGGCGCCAATCCAACGCATCTGGAATGATCCACACTCTTCGTTGCGAAATCCGATTGAGCAGGAATTCCCATCTATCTGGCAGGAATTCCTCTTCGGCTCACTTTGTCACGAATCGTAGCACTTCCGAAAAGTATTGCGTAGCAGATTATCCGAATCCTGCCTGTAGGATCTTGCGGTTTGCCGATCGCTTCCGAACGCGGATAGCCCGCCTCCGATTCGGTCAAAGTCCCCCTGGCCGCATAATGTCCGGATTGACGGCAACCCTCAATGAACCCAAATTCCCAAATCAAAACGTCCCGCATCTAGCGGAGTTCACAGTGCACTGGCTCAATGTATCCTTTCTCCATGTCTCCCCGAACGGTTCTAGTCGCAGTTTTGTTGAGCATAGCGGCGTGGCTTCCTGCGCAGTCGGGCACTCCCGGCGCCTTCAATCTCGCCCGCGACCGTGAACCCGTGGTCGTCCTCGACGGCTCCTGGCGCTTTCATCCCGGAGACGATCCGGATGGCAAGCTGGGCTGGGACAATGCCAACTTCGACGACTCAACCTGGCCGCTGATCCGCGGAGACAAAAGCTGGAACGACCAGGGCTATAAAAACCTCGACGGCTTCGCCTGGTACCGGACGCGGATTGAGATTCCTGCGGGTCAACAGGATCTGGCGCTTTATATCCCGATGGTTGAAACCAGCTACCAGGTCTTTGCAGACGGCAAACTGCTGGGCGGCGAGGGTGGAATGCCGCCGCACATTCATCCGATATCCCAACGGAATCCGCCTGCGGTTTACCGATTGCCGCCGTTAGCAAATCCCTCTGCTCGAACGGTGGTTTTGGCCATCCGGGTGTGGCACTGGCCGGGATGGGACCTGCTCATCGGCGGAGGCTTGTATGCTGCTCCGCTATTCGGACAGACCTCGCTCATCCAGGCTCGCATGCGGGAGCATGAGAACGGGATGTCACAACGGATGGTGTCGCCGGTCGTATCGGCGTTTCTGGAGACGCTGGCAGGGCTGGCCGCTTTGGGATTCTTCCTGCTGCGCCCGCGCGAGAAGGAGTATCTCTGGTTTTCGTTTGCCATGCTCGCCTCAGCGGGGAACAATCTGGTGGGAAGGGCGATACGCCTGGACGGAACCGACGTGATTTTTTCCGATCTCCTTCTAAACTTGCTGCAAATCGCATACCTCAGCGCCCTGATCGCCTTTTTTTACCGTCTTCTGGGCGGTAGGCGAGGGTTGCTCTTCTGGATTGCGGTTGGTTCGATTGCAGCCAACTCCGTAATGACTCTGTGCGCCTTCCTCTTGGAAACCATCTATGGCCGGTTTCCGCATGGGGGCGTCGTTTTCTGGAATGCCGCCGCCGCGGTGCTGAGCCTGGCCCCGGCAGTCTGGGTTCTTGCTCTAGTTTTCAGGCGAGCAGTCCAGGGGTTCTCTGATGCGCGTCTGCTGCTGGCGCCGGTGGTGTTCCTGGAATTTGCCGCCGTGGCGGATCCGCTGCTATGGCTGGCCCTCTTTGCGTTCAGATGGAACTCGAGCCATTGGTCCTGGTTCAGCATGTTCACCGCACATCCTTTTCCAATATCGGTTCCCAACGTGTGTGAGGTGCTGTTCCTTGTTGGGATGCTGGCCATTTTTGTGCACCGGTTCACCCGCACCAGCCTGCAGGAAGAAGGACACCGGCGCGAACTGGAATCGGCGCGCGTGGTGCAGCAGGTTTTGATTCCTGAGGCGATCCCGCAGGTGCCGGGCTTCGCGATTGAGAGCGTGTACGAGCCGGCCGGCGAGGTGGGCGGAGATTTCTTTCAGATTTTGCCCACGGCGAGCGGCGGAGTGCTGGCGGTTATTGGGGATGTGAGCGGCAAGGGCACGCCGGCAGCGATGACCGTAAGCCTGCTGGTGGGCACAGTGCGCACACTTGCCCACTTTACTCAGAGCCCGGGCGCGATTCTGACGGCCATGAATCAGCGCATGCTGGGCCGTTCGCAGGGTGGATTCACAACCTGCTTGGTGCTGCGCGCCGATGCTGACGGCGCCCTGACCGTTGCCAACGCAGGGCACATTGCGCCATACCTTACAGGCAAAGAACTCCCGCTCGAAAACGGCCTCTCGCTGGGCCTGGCGGCGGAGGCAGCTTACTCTGAGTCCATCTTCCAACTGGCGCCGGGAGAGCAACTTACCTTGCTCACCGACGGCGTTGTGGAAGCGCGCGAAAAGGATGGCGTGCTGTTTGGCTTTGAACGCACCGCGGCTCTCAGCATTCAGCCGGCAGAAGCCATCGCCGCCGTCGCAAAGCAATTCGGGCAAGACGACGACATCACCGTGCTCACTCTCACGCGGCTGGAAGTTGGAGCGGCATCGACCGCGCACTTTGCAGTTCCCATCCCGCACCCGGCATAGCTTCTGAAGCCGAACCATTCGTGCCAGGAGGTTCCGGTTGGTTTGTCGCCTATCCGTCAGTTACGCTCCGGCCAAAAGCCCAAATTCCCGAACGAGACTGAGGCCGAGGCGTCTCGCCGGAAAGATGATTTCGCTCTGGAACGGGTGCGTTGCCTACGCGTCGTAGTCCGCACTCGCCATCTTGGGAGCGCGGGCAATGCGCATCAGCTCGCCGTGGTCGAGCCAGTTGAGCTCGCACGGCTCGCAACTGTCGATGACGACATTGCCGCCCCCGAAGTAGGCGTGGGCATCCATGTGCTTGTGGCAGACGGGGCAGTCGATGCGGCGCTCAAGGTCGCGTGGATCGGGCGCGGCGGGCGGAATCTCAGCACCGGGGTCGCTGTCGCGAATCTGCTCGACGAGGTCTTGAAACGCGCCCATGGGGATCATCATGCCGCGGCATTTCTTGCATGACCATATATGCGCGCCGTGCAGCGTCGAGTCCCACAGAGGGACGGCGCAGATGGGGCAAAGGCGGTCAGGCAGCTCATCGAGCTCGCTGACGCCCTCGTCGTTGGTGCCAGGCAGATAAAGGCTCTTGCAGTAGTCGCAGGTAAAGCTGCCGGTTCCCTGCCCTACGCGCATGGGAGCACCGCAGGAAGGGCAGGTCATTGGGGCTTCCCGCACTCGGAGCAGAATTTGGCGCGCTCCGCAATGGGCTTGCCGCAATCGATGCAGAACTTGGTGGAGGTGGCCGGTGGCGCACCAGGAACGGATGCATCGATCAGCGCTGGCGCGCCGGCTTGTGCCGGGGCTGATGGAGGAGCAATGCCGATCGGCTTGAGTGCGTTCGAGAGCACCTGCGCGACCGCCGCTCCTGCGCCGAGCCCCATCCCCATGCCGGCTGCGCCGCTGGTGTTGGCGGCAGACAGATCGAGCGACTCGGCTGCCGAATAGAGAGTGTAGCGACCGAGATCGCCAACCATGTTCATACCGACGCGCTGATCGAAAACCTTCTGCAATTCATCGGGAAGCGAGACGTTCTCGACAACGAACTGGCTCAGCTCCAGCCCGAAACCGGCGAACGCCGGGGTGAGTTCGGCGGAGATCTTTGCAGCGAGAGCGGCCTGGTTGGCGGCCATGTCGATGAACGAGACGTCGCTGTTGGCGAATGTGTTGGTCATGCCGGCGACGATGGCGGTGCGGAGCTGGCCCTCGAGGTCCCCGGCAAAGTAGGCGTCGCGGGTGCCGGCCACCTGGTTGAAGAAGACGCGGGGATCGGCGACGCGATAGGTGAAGTTGCCGAAGGAACGCAGGCGCACCGCGCCGAATTCCTTGTCGCGCACGGTGATAGGCGTGGCCGTGCCCCACTTCTGATCGATCTGCTGGCGCGTCGAGAAGAAGTAGACGTCGGACTTGAATGGCGACTCGAAGGCCTTGTCCCAGTTCATCAGGTCGGTGAGCAGGGGCAGGTTGCGCGTGGTGAGCTTGTAGAGGCCCGGTCCGAAGACGTCGGCAATGCGGCCTTCGTTGATGAAGGCGGCCATCTGCGATTCGCGCACGGTCAGCTGCCCGCCATTCATGATCTCCATGTCCTGCATGGGATAGCGGTAAGAGAGCACGCCGTCTTCCGGCTCATTCCACTGAATGACGTCAATGAACTGCTTGGAGAGAAACTGGGAAAGCATCCGATAACTCCTTCGTGAAGAGCGGAACCGGAGTAACTGTGTCCTTGGTTGCTTCGTTCAGTGTAGCCGTTCCCTGATGGTCGCGTCGACTTGAATGCCGCGGCTTCGAGACACATCGACCCTGGTTCCGCTCTAGGCGCGATAACTCCGCATACTCACAACCTGGGGGCCGACGGCTTCGATGGCCCGATTGTAACAAGGGTCGAAAGGGGGCGAACTCCCTAAAAAGTCGTATATTGCGGGCGTTTTTGGGGAAAACGAGGGGGTGCGAGACAAAATCAGCGCTAACAAGTCGAGACCCGAACCCTGTGCGCAGAGAGCGGAACAGGATTCGGGCCTGAGTGTGAGCAGCAACAAAGCCGGGGGTTACTTCTTGGCCGACTTCTTCGCGGATTTCTTGGCAGCCTTTTTCACTGGCTTGGCCGACTTCTTGACTGCCCTTTTCACCGGCTTCTTCGGTTTCTTCGGCGGCTTCACCGGCTTCTTGGGAGGCTTTGGTGCTGGGGTCGGCGTGGGCGTGGGAGTTGGCGTCGGAGCGGGCGTCACGCCGGATGGAGCGAGCAGCGGAATCAACTTGACGCCGATGGGCGATCCGAGGCCGGTGCACGGATCCCAGCCGGGTCCAGCGGAGTAGAGCGGGAACTTCGCGTCGCCATTGTTGCCCTGGGTGATGTCGTTAAAGCCGACAGTGGCTTTGGCTGCGTAGATGGCCGGGTTGATGAAGCCCACCTGCACGCCGAGCTGAGTATTGGCAACCGCGATCAGGCCCGCCCAAAGAGGCGCCACCGCGCTTGTGCCGCCGATGGGGAAGGTCTGGCCGTCGACGCGGATGGTGTACCCGGTGGTGGGATCGGCATCGCCGGCAACGTCGGGAACGCCGCGCCCGCCCGTAGATGTGTTGGCCGCGGGAACGTTGCTGTTCGCTTGCCACGAGGGCAGCGGGAACTGGTTGCTGACGCCGCCGCCGGTTGCGCCCTCATTGTCGGCGGTCTCGTTCCACACCACCTCTGAGCTGATGGTCGATCCCGAAGCCTCTAGTTTGGTGCCGCCGCAGCAGAGGACGTGCGGGCTGGAGCCGGGAAAGTCGACCGCGTAGGCGGAAGTGTTGTCGGTGGAACCGTTGTCGCCCGCGGCTACGGTGATGCTGACGCCAAGAGCGGCGGCGGATTGGCAGGCGGCATCCAGCGCGTTCATCGATTGCGCAGTCCAATTGGACTCGGCGCCGCCCCAGCTGATGGAGATCACGCTTGGCTTGTTGGTGGTGTCGTGGACGGCAGTGGTAATGGCGTCGATGAACCCCTGGTCTGTGTTTGGCGTGAAGTAGACGGCGAGGTTTGCGCCGGGAGCGACCGAGCCTGCGACCTCGATGTCGAGCATGACCTCGCCGTCGGCGCTCTGCGCGTTGGAGGGGGCGTTTTTGCCGCCGTCGACGCTGACCGCAGTGACTTTGGGTGTGGCAACGCCGATGGACTGGAAGTAGGCGGTGATGTCGGCGGTCTGAAAACCGCCGCCGAGCTCGATGATGCCGATGGTCTGGCCGGCTGCGCTCGAGGGCGAAGGAAACTGGTAGGCCTGCGCCACCTGCGGAGGCGTGTAGCCTGACGCCGGAGCGTCCGACGGGCGGATGCCGCTCAAGACGCGGAAGTGGGGCTTGGCCTGGGGACGGTTGTCCAAACCGAGCACAGCCAGAACGTGGGCCAGCAGCGACTTGGGCAGGTGAATGGCTCCTTCGCGCACGCGGTACTCAACGCCGCCGATTTGCTTCTGATCGAGTGTCACGCCGAAGGCTTTCTGCATGTCGGATGCGACGCCAGAGAGCTTGACGGTGCGGCGCGCGGCGGCGGTGGGGTCGGGCTCGACCTTCAGGTTGTACGCTCGGGCGAAGGCTTTAACGGCTTTCAGCGAATCGGGGTTGGCGTTGTGGTGGCGCGCATATTCAACACGGCTCACGCGCACAGGTCCCGCGGCGCGGCCCCCCCGGCGGTTGATCTTCAGAGGCTCCTTGCGGGGAACGATCACCGAGACGGTGATTTTGGAGCGGGCGCTTGTGGCCTTGACGTGAACTGCTTCGGCAGCAGGAGCTTTTTCGCTGCCGGGGAGCACTACGCGCGGCTCGTCAGAGACTCGCGGTGCAGCGGGCTTCTTGGGCGATTTGGACTTGGGGGATTTTGCCATTTGAGTTTCCTCTTTCAAGAACGGTTCCGGGGTGAGTATTCCTTTTCTGCTCTTTTTAAGGTCGCCGCCTCTTCCACCCCACGGACGAAGACCAGTCCGTGGGGGCCCCGTCTTGGGGTCGCGTCGACCTGAGGACAGTGGTTCCGAGCTACGGCAACCCCGGAACCGTTGCAGCGTCAGGATTCAGCGTCGCGCTGAAAGCCTTGCGCTGGATGAGTCCGAATCATACCTGAAGTTATGGAAATTTCACGCAAGTGTTTTCAGGGTATTTAGACAAAAACAAACACCTGCGGTGGGCAGCCGCGGCTTGCGCGCCAGGGGGTTCTCTCGCGGGGTGCGAAGAATGGATCGGAGACCGGGAATATCAACCGTACGTTAACAAAGCGCGGGGGAGGGGGTAGCTACGATGGGAGGGGCGGCACGACCCACCCCTGGCCTTGGGCCGGGTGGGCTTACTTCAGATAGGCGCTTTACTTCAAATAAGCGCGTACAAGGTCGATAAGGTCCTCGCCAAGCTCGGGGGCGATCTGCTCTTTGGCGCCGTCGGTGAGGTGAAAACGGATGTGGGTTTCAAGAATCTCGCCCATCAATCCATTAACGCCACCGCGCACGGCGGCGAGCAGCATCAGTTGGCCGCCGCATTCCTCATTGGCGGTGAGCGAGCGCTCGACAGCGTCGAGCTGGCCGCGGAGCTTGCGCACGCGCTGCAGCAGTTTGACCTTCTCTCGATCGAGGTGGGACATCGGGATTCTCCGTTTGACAATACCCATGGGGGGTATGGTACAAAAACTTAGCATACCGAGTGGGGGTATAGTTACTCCTCCATTCTATCCCCGGAATTCCCCCAAGCAATAAGGCAATCCCGCATGAAGGACCAGGAATGATCCGCAACGCCGGCATGATCAACCGAATCCGCGCGCCTTTGGGAGGCATGGCCTTGGTGCTGGCGCTGGTGCCGGTGTGCGGGCTTGGGCAAGCGCCGGCGCCGCCGGATGCGGCTCAGTTGGCAAACGCGCCGGAGCCACAAACCAAACCCGTGGCAGCACCAATTGGGCCGGATCCAGGGAAGAATGAGCCGCCGGCCACGCAAACTGGCTCGGTGAGCAGTGCTGCCCAGTCGAGTGACCAGGCTCCCGAGTCTCCAGACTCCGTAACCGTCTTTCCCCACTCAAACACCAGCCGCTGGTGGATCTCAGGGCAAGCAAACGTTATTTTGCAGTGGCATGGAGCGTTCCGCGCGCTCTACAGCGGACCGAACAGCCTCACCAACTGGGCGCAGAGCGCTACCACTCACGTCCTCACGCTTTATACGGGCTACCAGCTCACGCACACAACTGAAGTCTTCGCCGACATCGAAGATGCCACCGGCCATGGCATCGGCAACGCAAATGGCTTGGCAGGCTACGTAAATTTGGATTCGGTGCGCCTTGCGAACGGCGTTGCGCTAACCAGAGCGCCCTACATGGCGCGGTATATGCTGCGCCAGATCATCCCGCTGTCGCGCGATACGGTCGATGCAGATCGCGACGAACTGCATCTTGCCACCTCGTTACCCGCCCGCCGGCTCGAGTTCCGCTTGGGAAAGTTCGACCTGGTCGATTTCTTCGACGTAAACACCTGGGGCTCCGACAGCCACTTACAATTCCTCAACTGGACCGTTGACAGCAACGGAGCGTACGACTATGCCGCCGACACGCGCGGTTACACCTTCGGCGCCACGGCCGAATACGACGATCACTGGTGGACCGTGCGTTTTGCCGAAGCCTTGATGCCCAAGGTGGCCAACGGAGAATTTCTCGACGCCGATATCGCCAGGGCGCGTTCAGAGAATCTCGAATTCGAAGCCCGCGGCAAACTGATCGCGCACCGCGCCGGCACCGTCCGCCTGCTCAGCTATCTCAACCACGGCAACATGGGAAATTACGAAGATGCTATTCGAGCCTTCCTCGATCATGAAACGACTACACCGGATATCACCACAACGCGGGTACTGGGACGCAAAAAGTATGGCTTTGGCTTGAACTTCGAGCAGACGATCACTCCCGAGGTGGGTGTCTTTGGCCGCATAGGCTGGAGCGATGGCCGCAACGAGTCGTTTGCCTACACGGAATGCGACCGCACTTTCGAATTGGGTACGATGGTCCAGGGCAAGTTGTGGCATCGGGGCGACGACAGAATCGGTGTCGCAGCCGTCGGCAACGGAATTGTGGCTGCGCACCAGCAGTATCTCGCCCTTGGCGGGCTCGGTTTTATTCTCGGAGACGGCGGCCTCACCTACGGCCACGAGAAAATCCTCGAGACCTTTTACACCGCGCATCTTTGGCGCGGTTTCTATGGGTCCTACGACTTCCAGTATGCCGCCAATCCCGGCTACAACCAGGCGCGCGGCCCGGTTGCCCTCTCAGGCGTCCGCTTCCACGCGGACTTTTGACACCCGGCAGCAATCCGCTTGGGCAAGCCGCCAGTGTGATTCCCGCCGGTGTCTTGATCGAGCGCGATCATCAGAACTATCTGGCACTGGCAGAGCGCGGTTTCATTCTGGGGGACGGCAGACTGACTCGGCGCGCGCACACGCGGACTACTAGTCACTCGCTGAAAAGCGGGACTTGAGCAGGCTCGTCGTGTAGTCTTTCCTCGAAAACGATTTGCTTGGGCAGCTCGAAGGAGTTTTCGTGATTCTGAAACAGTATTATCTCGGTTGCCTGGCGCATGCCTCCTATCTGCTGGGCGACGAAGCCAGTTCGACCGCAATCGTTGTCGATCCACAGCGCGATATCGAAAAGTACCTGGCGGATGCGCAGGAATTCGGTCTCCAGATCCGCCATGTCTTTTTGACCCACTTCCACGCCGACTTCATAGCCGGCCACCTGGAGCTTCGCGATCGCTGCGGCGCAACAATTCATCTGGGCAGCCGCGCCGAAGCGGAGTACAGCTTTGTGCCGATGGCCGATGGAGACACGCTGGAGTTTCCCGGAATGCGCCTGCAGGTGCTTGAAACGCCTGGCCACACCATCGAGTCCATTTCAATTCTTGTATTCGACCTGACGAAGAGCCAGACGGAGCCGCACGCTGTGCTCACCGGAGACACCTTATTCATTGGAGACGTTGGCCGGCCCGATCTGCGCGCATCGCTGGGATGGACCGCCAACGATCTCGGCAGCCATCTCTACGATTCACTGCACCTGAAGCTGTTGACCCTGCCCGACGAAACGCTGGTCTATCCGGCGCACGGCGCGGGGTCGCTTTGCGGAAAAAAACTATCCTCTGACACGGTTTCCTCTCTCGGAGATCAGCGGCGCATGAACTACGCGCTGCAGCCGATGTCGAGAGATGAGTTCATTCGCCTCGTAACGGCCGACCAGCCGGATGCTCCGCAGTACTTTACCTTTGACGCCATTCTGAACACGCGCGAGCGCGCAACGCTCGACACAACTCTGGAAAGGGCTTTGCAGCCTGTGGCGCTCGACGAAGTCATCCGGCTGGGAGACGCAGGTGCGCAGGTGCTCGATGTGCGGGATGCGGCGGAGTATGCCAAGGGACACCTGGCGGGCAGCGTCAACATTGGGCTCGGCGGCCAATATGCCACCTGGGCCGGCACGCTGCTTGAGCGCGCCAAGCCAATTGTGATTATTGCGGAGCCTGGGCGGGAATACGAAGCCGCACTACGCCTGGGCCGCATCGGATTCGATCATGTGATGGGCTATCTTGACGGGGGAATGGCAGCGCTCGAGACGCGGCCCGATCTGGTGTGGCCCACCGAACGCGTGAGCGCCGCGATGGTTGCCGAGGAACTGGCGCAGGCCGATCCGCCTCTTGTGCTCGATATCAGGAATCCCGGCGAATGGAACGGAAAGCACATACCCGGGAGCCTGAATATCCCGCTCAATCGAATCCAGGAGCGCATCGCTGAAGTTCCTCGCGGACGCCGCATCGCCGTCCACTGCGCAGGCGGGTACCGTTCCTCAATTGCGGCGAGCATTCTGCACCAGCATGGAATCACCAATCTGATTGAGATGGCAGGCGGGCTCGCGGCATGGGATGCGGCTAAACTGCCGGTCGTTTCTGAGGCCTGATGACCCGGCAGCTTGCGCGTGCTCAGAATCGCGGTCCGGCCTCTCCTAAACGACATCCGCTGTTGCCAGCTCATGGACGTCGCGGCTGCGGCTTCCCACGCCCAGCAGGTTCAGCATTGGCGTGGTCATCATGGTTGTCAGCAACGCCATAACCACGAGCATGGTGAACAGAGTCTGCGAAAAGACATGCGCGTTGTAGGCGATATTCAAGACGATTAATTCTACGAGTCCGCGCGTATTGAGCAGCGCTCCCAGTGCCAGGGAGTCCCTCCATGACTGCCCCGTCCAGCGCGCGGCGAGCACCGTTCCCCCCATCTTGCCCGCAATGGCGAGAACCAGTATCAGCGCTGTCCAAAGCCAGATGCTGGCGCTGTTCAGCATGTCCAACCGTGTCCTCAGACCGGTAAGCGCAAAGAAGAGAGGCAGAAGCAGGACCGAAACAATCATGTAAATGCGCGCTCGAAGGAACTTCTGCAGGGGCTCAAGGCGCGGGAAGCAGACGCCGGCCATGAAAGCTCCAAAAAGAGGATGAACACCGATAGCCTCAGTGGCCGCGGCAGAGGCCAGAACGAATGCAATGACGATGCCTAGAAGCTCGTAAGAGACCCTATCCAGGTTCCTGCGTTGAACAAGCCAGTTGCCGAATGGGCGAATGACGCTCAACATCAGAACTACGTATACGCATAAACCGATGACCCTGTAGGAGAGCGGCATCGATTCGCCACTTTGAGGAATCAACGTGAGGGCGACCGCGAGCAGCATCCATGCGCATACATCGCCCGCCGCGGCACACATCAGCGACGTCGTTCCCAGGGGAGTCGAGATCATCTCTCTGTCTTCCAGGATCCGAACCAGAACTGGAAAGGCTGTGATGCTCATCGATATGCCAAGGAAGAGGATGAACGGCGCGCTGCCGATCCCCTCTGGAGCAAAGCGGACGCGCAGCGAATGAGCGGCAAGAACCGCCAATCCAAAGGGAATCAGAATGCTCATGATGCTCGCGAATGCAGTGGTTCGCTTTTGCTGGCGAAGGTGTTCGTAGTCGAGCTCGCTCCCAATCAGGAACAGGAAAAGGATGAGGCCGACCGTGCTCAGAATCTCGAATGCGCCGAGCGAGGCTGGCGGAAATAACGCGGCCGATGCGCGCGGGGCTATGCGGCCAAATACCGATGGCCCGATAACAATGCCGCCGATGATCTCCCCAATGACTCCGGCTTGACCCAGTCTGCGAGCCAACCACCCGCAGAACAGGGCAACCAGTAGAACGGTAGTCATTTGAATCAGCAGCAGGGCCATCTTTCGTCTCCGGCTGTCTTCGTTCCACGTGCGTGCGCTGCGATGCAGCGACAGCGTCCCCTCGTGCGCATGGAGCAAGCGCCCGCTGCCTCGATTCTAGCGGACAGGGCGAGTGCATTTTAAGGCGAAAAACAGGCACGCCAAGCGTCTCCGCGCGTGGCGGATGATCACTCTGGTCAGCTATTTCTTCGCGTCAGACGCAGGCTGAGACTTGTCCGCAGGCAGGGCTACGATGACTTCGTCGGGCTTGGCGTAGTGCAGCTTCTGTCGGGCCTCGATCATGATCGTGTCCGGGTCGGACTTGAGATGCTCGATGCGATCGCGCAGGCGGGCGTTCTCTTCGTTCAGATCTTTGATATCGCGCTGCAGCTGCTTGTCTTGCGTGTGCTGCCGCATCCAGACATTGAGGCCGTGCTTGCCGTTGACAACGTGCCAGGTAAGCAGCAGCGCGAGGGCAAACGCAACCAGCGTGCCGGCGGGACGCCAGATCCGTTGGCCCAGATCCAGTGCGCGCTCCGACAACGGCTCCTTTGTGCGTTGGCCGTTTTTCGCGGCGATATTGACGTTCTGGTCGTGCATTGATTCCTCACTCAGGAGAGAACGAACTTTTCCGCGGCCGCGCGGAGGGCTTCCGTGTCCAGCTCGCTGCGCGCTTCAACGTAGGCGCGGACAACGGGCTCGGTGCCGGAGAGCCGGTAGCAGACCCAGGAGCCGTCATCGAGGATGAGCTTGAGGCCGTCGGTGCGAACCACCCCGGTAACCTTGCTCCCGCCGAGCTCCGTGGGATCGGCCTTCAACTTCTCAGTGAACGCGGCCATGACCTCGGGGGTCAAGTGGAAGTTTTCTCGAACGGGATAGAAGGAACCAACCTTGGCAAACAGCTCCTTGAGCTGCATCCCGATACTCTTGCCGCGAGTGGCCACCATCTCCGCCACCAGCAGGCCGGCGAGAATGCCGTCCTTCTCCGGAACATGTCCGCGGATGGTGAGGCCGGCGGACTCCTCGCCGCCGATGGCGATCTTGTCATCGATGATCAGCTCGCCGATGTACTTGAAGCCGACTGGAGTCTCGTAGAGCATCACCTTGTGGTAGTTGGCGAGAGCGTTGATCAGGTTGGTGGTGGCCACGCTCTTGGCCACGCCGTTCTTCCAGCCTCGCGTCTCGACGAGGTAGTCGAAGAGCAAAGCGATCACGTAGTTGGGCTGGATGAAGGTGCCGTCGCCGTCGACGATTCCGAAGCGGTCGGCGTCGCCGTCGGTGGCAATGCCGAGAGCCGCGCCAAACTCCTTCATCTTCTCCCTGCACTTGCCGAGCAGCTCGTCAGAAGGCTCAGGCGCGTGGCCGCCGAAGAGAACATCGCGATAGTCGTGGACTGTTTCGACAGCGACGCCGGCCCCGCGCAGCGCGTGGCACGGGTAGCCGCGGCCCGCGCCCCAGAAGGGATCGTAAACGACCTTGATGCCGGACTTGGCGATGGCCTTGAGGTCGACGAGTTCGGCGACGCGGGCAAGGAATGCCGGCTTGACGTCGGTCTGTTCGAAGTCGGCGGCGGCCTTGGCGGAGGAAGAAACGCTGCCGCCCGCGTCGACAAGGGATGCAATAGCCGCCTCGATCTGCTTCGTCACTTCAGGCAGGGCTGGCGCGCCGTCGTGCGTTGAAAACTTGATGCCGTTGTACTCCGGCGGATTGTGCGAGGCGGTGAAGTTGATTGCGCCGGAGGTCTTGAGGGTCTGAACGGCGTAGGCGATGGCAGGCGTGGGCGCGGCGTCGGGAACGATGATGGGCGTGACGCCGGCTGCATCGAGCACCTGGGCAGCGACTTCGACAAAGCGTTCGCCGAGAAATCGCGGGTCGCGGCCGACGAGCACGCGATGGGGCGCGGGCTGAGTCTTCACGTAGGCGGCAATGCCAGCCACCGCGAGCCGTATGTTGGCGATGGTAAAGTCTCCGGCAACAATCGACCTCCACCCGGAGGTGCCAAATTTAATGGTTGTGCTCATGATGCCTTCTCTCCGGAAGCGCCCTTCCGCCGACCCGTCTGGAAGCAATGTTTCACCGCCAAAGTCCATACTGCCTTACCTGAATGGAGTCGGCAAGTTCAGGCCTTAGAAATAGGCCTGCAATGCCGGATTCACTGCAAGAAAGAAACCCTTGGGCCATTGTTTCTTCCTCGTTCCAACCCCGTTCGTTCCAGTTCCGTTCGCATCAGTCCGGTTCGTTCCGGCGAGAGGACGGACGAAAAAATCCTCGCATTCCGACTTGACAAGCCAAAAGGGCAGGCGCATGATTGAGTCATTCTAGTCTGCATCACAAACTAGTTTGCGAACGGAGAACGACATGAACGAAACATCGTCCCGCCTTTTTGAAGAAAGTCCGGAAAGAATCGCCGGCCGCCTCATGCAGAAGGCGCATAACCGGGATGGATTGCCTGAGATCGCCATCGGAGTTGTTTTCCTGGCTCTCGCCGTGGTGTGTTGGCTCCCGACCGCAATCCAGCCACGATCTCCAGCCTATGTAGCAGCCATCTGCGGCCAGGCGCTGCTGATTCCAATTCTCTGCCTCCGATTGCCATGGGCCATCAAAACGGTGCGCAGGAAGTTCCTGATCGAGAGGGAGGGCTACGTCGAATCAAGACCGGCCAATCGCAAGTACGTCGCGATCGTTATCGCCATTGCGATTGCGTTTGGCATCGCTGGAGTTTTTGCGGCGTTCCGCGGATCGTTCCCGCCGGCGAGTTGGGTGCTCGGGGCAACCGGGATCGGCGGCGGTGTGCTGGCCGCGATTGCTGGAAAGCTGCCACGATTCATCACCGGCGGCGCGGTAATGGCGGTGACGGGCCTTGTTCTCGCGTTCAGCGCGGTCTCCCTGGCGACGGGCTTCGCCATCCTCTACGGCCTGATGGGCGCCTTGTCGCTGCTCTCAGGCTGCGTGGTCTTCCTGCACTTCATGCGTCTGCCAATCGAAGCGGGAGACTAAGATGAGCGCGAAGATTCAGCGACTCGCCGAAATCGACCGCGTCATCCATGAGCCGGGGCGGCTGATGATCGTCGCCCTGCTGGCCGCCGTCGAGGAAGCCGACTTCCAGTACCTGCGCCAGACGACTGGCCTTACCCAGGGCAATCTCAGCGCGCACCTCACCAAACTTGACGAGGCGGGTTACATCGCCATCGAGAAGACATTTCGGGGCAAGTATCCGCTCACTCTCTGCCGCCTGACCGAGCGCGGCAAAGAGGTGCTCGACAACTACCGCAAGGTCATCAAAGCGGCACTCTGATTGATGGGCGCAGAGCCGCGGCCTTCGCTGTACACTGGCCGTGACTTCCTGCGCCGAGGAATGCCGATGCCCGAATCATCCACTCCATTCCGTATCGTGCTCACCAGCGCCGGCAGCACGCGCCAGGCAAGCCATCTGGCGCAGTCACTGGTCGAAGAGCGCCTCGCCGCATGCGTAACGGTTCTTTGCGGAGCCACGTCGATCTACCGCTGGAAGGGACAGATAGAGTCGGCGAACGAGTGTGTGCTTCTGATCAAGACAACGGACGAGCTGTTGCCGGCGCTCGAGAAGCGGCTTAAGGAGCTGCACAGCTATGAGACGCCGGAGTTCCTGGTGCTGAAGGTGGAGGGTGGCAGCGCGGAGTACCTGGCGTGGCTGAAGTCGTCGGTTGGAATTTCGCCGGAAGCGACTTGACGAGGAGGATGGACCGCGCGGCTCGGCACGCTAACCCCGTCTGATATTCTGACCGCTAGCGGAGAACCGATTCCTGCATTCCATGCAACGCGCGGGCAGGGCTGCAACTCAGGGAACCGACCGCCGCCGAAGGGCCCTCGTGCGCTGGTTAATGATCGTATTGCTCGTGTCCGTGATAGGGCTGCTGACAGCGGCGCTGGGAATGGCACGTCACATTTGGTTGCAGCGATCACACGAACGACGGGATCGCGACAACCTGACTGAACAGGAATCCGAACTGGCCGAAGAAGCCGAGTCGGAAGTCGAACTTTAGACAGAACAAAAGGGACACCTTGAGCAAAGACATTGCAGCACAACTCTCCCCAGAGATGGCATCCATAAACTCCGTGGCCGAGCACTCTGAGCCAGCGTCCCGCGTGGCCGGCGGCCTTCGTTCCGCGGGCATCGCTTTGGCCGGGAGCGCCGTAGTGGCCTTGAGCGCGCATGTTGCGCTGCCGCTGAGCTTCACGCCGGTGCCCATGACGCTGCAACCGCTGGCCGTTCTGGTGCTGGGCCTGGTGCTTGCGCCGGAGTTGGCAGCAGCCACGCTGGCGCTGTATCTCGCGGAAGGCGCGTTGGGGCTGCCGGTGTTTGCGCCGGGCCTTCCGGCAACTTTGGGACTGGCTCACCTTCTGGGTCCGACGGGCGGTTATCTGATTGCCTATCCCGCCGCGGCAGGGCTGGCGTCTTGGTTATATCGGCGCACCGGGAGCAAGTTCGGGTCCGGTCTGCTGAGCGCAAGCGCCGCGCTGGCCCTCGCCTTCGCATGCGGCGCGGCATGGCTGGCCGTTTGGACCCATGGTCCCATCCAGTCCGTCCTCGCGCAGGCGGTGTTGCCGTTTCTACCGGGCGCCGGCCTGAACATTGCAGCGGCGGCAGCGGCGGCTCGCGGCTTCGAGCGTTTCCGCCGGGTTCGCTGACTGCTCCGCTTCCCTGCCCCAATTCTTGAAAGGACCTTCCCGAAGTGACTGCGAAGAAAGCTGAAGATATTACCGATATCTCCATAGCCCATAGTCCCGACTCCGACGATGCGTTCATGTTTTACGGCCTGGCCACGAACAAGGTGCGCGTGCCGGGCTTTCGATTCAACCACACGCTCTGTGACATCGAGACGCTGAACAAGAAGGCGCGGGACGAAGCGTTCTACGACGTCACCGCGATCAGCTTTCACGCCTATCCATACGTGCAGCACAGCTATACGCTGATGGGCTGCGGCGGGAGCGTGGGCGAGGGCTACGGGCCGATGGTGGTCTCGTCACGGGAGATGACGCCGGAGGACCTGAAGCGCGTAAAGATCGCGGTTCCGGGAACAATGACGACGGCCTACCTGGCGCTGAAGATCTTCAACCCGGATCTCGAAACGGTGACCGTGCCGTTCGACCAGATCATTCCCGAAATCCAGGCTGGAAACTTCGAGGCCGGCCTGATCATTCACGAAGGGCAATTGACCTATTCGGCCAGCGGACTGCAAAAAGTGGTGGATCTGGGCGTGTGGTGGCGCGAAGCGACGGGACTGGTGCTGCCGCTGGGCGGCAATGCAGTCAGACGCTCACTGGGCCCGGAAAAACTGAAGATTGTCACCAAAGCCGTGCGCGACAGTATCCAGCACGCGCTCGACAATCGCGAACCGGCGCTCGAGTACGCGATGCAGTTTGCCCGGGACCTGGACCCGCGCCTGGCGATCCGGTTCGTGAGCATGTATGTCAACGAGCGGACGCTGGATTACGGGGCCGACGGCAGGCAGGCCATTCGCAAGCTGCTCGACCTGGGCCACGAGCGCGGGATCATTCCCATCGCGCCGCTGGTCGACTTCGTCGACTGAAACGCGGCCGCCGCTTAGTTCGTCATGTGCATGACGGCCAGCATGTGCGCGGCCTCCTGACCCTGCGCGATGGTGTTCTGTAAGTTCGCCTTGTTCTGCGCCTGTGCCTGCAGGTCCGCGTTCATCTGGGCGGCGTCCTGGGCGGCCAGCGGATCGCCAAACTGTTGGCCCTTCTGGTAAGCCGCCTTCGCTCCCGCGATATCCCCGCTGTACTGCAACACCACGCCCAGATTCGTCCATCCCTGGGCGAAGTTTGGCTGCAACTGCAACAGGGCCTTATACGCCGCGATTGCGCTGGTCAGGTCGGTCAATTTGGCGTAACCATTGCCCAGCGTCCACCACACATTGGCGTTGTTCAGCTTCGCGGCCAGCACTTTTTCCTGATCCAGAGTGGCCAATGCCGACTTCACTGCATTGCCTCCGGAGTACGCGACGGCGAGATTGTTGTAATAGGTGGGCTGGTTGGGGTTGATCGCAATCGCTTTCTTAATTGCATCCACTGCCGGGCCATATTGCTTGTTCAATATGTAATCCACACCGAGGGCGTGCCAGGCAGGGGCGTTGCCGGGCTGGATGGCAACACAGCGCTGCAATGCGGGAATGGCCTTATCCGGCTCGTTCAGCCCGGGATAATATGTGGTCCCAACAAACCCCCACGCGTCCCCGTTGTTCGGATCGGCCTTCGTCCATGCCGTGGCATAGCTCAGGAGCCCTTGCCAATTCTTGGCGTTTTGATAAACCATAGCTCCCGCGACCGAATACGTTTGCCCTTGCAAGGGCGCAGGGGCAGTTGCAAACAATCCAATCGAAAGGAAGAGGATTGAAGCAGAGAATGGCCGATTTTCCATGCGACACAACTCCTTCTTTGGGAGCGGGCTCGCCGCTCTTCGCCCGAACCGACGTTTGCTCTAATCTGTCGAAGCCCGCATTTGTCGAGCAGAGCATTAGTCTCCGCGCCCAAGAGTCGAGGGTCAAGAAAAATCTTAAACAATTCTCTTCTGTATCGTTTCCGGGCACTGCGACCAGCATCCCTTCTTCGTTCCAATGACCGCCTCGGAAGAAGCTAACAATCTCATGCACTGTCCCTAAACTTTTTCTAATCTCCGCCGATGCAGTCGTCACGGAGAATCCTTGCATGCTCGCTGAGCCACCCCCTGAATTCCTTCTTGCGTCGCCGGACGCGGCGCTCCTGACGATCCTCGAACCGATGCTTCGCACGATCGGATCGCGGGTCGAGATTGCGCTCACCTCTGAGGCCGCGCTGAGCGCGCTCACCGTGCACGATCCGCCTGCGTTGGCGCTGGTGGATGTCCGGCTGACCGGCTCTGAGCATGCGTCCGATATACCCAATTCCGATATCTGTGACCTGCTGGTTGCCGTGCGCACGCAGATCAGCCGGCGGCGTCTGTCGCTGCTGCTGATTGCCGACGAGGCCAGCCCGCGAGACGCGGGGTTTCTGGCTGCCGGGCTGGTTGAAGACGCCTTGCCGAGGGCGATGGATGCCGCGTGGTGGCGGCTGCGGATAGAGCAGGCGATCCGGGGGCGCAGCCAGTCGCAGGAGCTGGAGGCGCTGCGCGAGGCCTCGCGGCGCAACCTGCAGATGGATCACCTGACCGGGATTTACAACCGCGAGACGCTGATGGCGGTGCTGTTTCGCGAGACCGATCGCGTGCAGCGGATGAAGAGCTCGCTTTCCATGATCCTGTTCGACATCGACGACTTCGGCCACTGGAACTCGCGGCTCGGCGCTGAGGCCTGCGACGATCTTTTGCGAGAGGTGACGGCGCGAACCAGCCGCATCCTTCGCAGCTACGACCTGTTTGGGCGTCCGGGCAAGGACGAGTTTCTTGTCGGGCTGCCAGGATGCACGCAGGCCCACGCGGCGATGATGGCAGAGCGGCTGCGCGGAATCTTCAGCGCGCCCTTTGAGGTGGCGGGCAAGGCGATTCGGCTCTCCGCATGCTTCGGGATTGCCGACAGCCTGGGGCGGTCGCCGGTGGTGGTGCTGCGCGAAGCGGAACAGGCGCTCCAATGTGCGCGTACCGCCGGGCCTGAGTCGATCCACTGGTTCGACGATCCGCAGCCGACTCCCTTCGACCTGATTCCCGTGCGCCTGGTTGTGGCAGGGGACGAAGCTGGCCCCGTCGAAGAATAACTTGGATCGAACTGTAACTTGGGGAGAAGAGTAATCCGGGGCCGGAGGGAGTTGGGGCGGTTCTCAACTTGCGTCCGTCCCGATTGGGTCGCGGGCGAGGGGCGGGCATGCGCGCGTTTGCTGGGCTGCATCAAGCCTTGAATACGGCGCGAAACGTACAATAAAGAAGCAAGCCCGATTCCCACCCGATAAATGGCTGACCAAGACCAGGAAAAAAAGCCCGCGCAGCAAACGCGCGAAGAAGACCCGATCGGCAAGGTCTACGACTCGCGACTGATGCGGCGGCTGGGCCGCTACGTCCGCCCGTACTGGATTCAGGCGGCGATCTCCACGCTCGCGGTCAGCCTCAAGTCGATGTCCGACGTAACCGGGCCGTACCTGGTGAAGGTGGCCATCGATCGCTACCTCACCGGGGCTCCGAGTTCAGCGACCAACTGGCTCACCCGGCGGCTGCCTTCCGACCCGTGGACGGGCATTACGGAACTTGCCACAATCTACATTGGCGCGCTGGTGCTTTCTTACGGCTTCCAGTTCACTGAGACCTACCTGATGCAGTGGCTTGGGCAGAAGATGATGTTCGATCTGCGCCGCGACATCTTCCGCCACATGCAGCGAATGCACATCGGGTTCTTCGACACGCATGCCGTGGGGCGGCTGGTCACGCGGCTCACCTCTGACGTGGACGCAATCAACGAAATGTTCACCGCCGGCATCCTGGCCATTGTCGACGACTTCTTCAATCTGCTCTTCATGGCCGCCGTCATGCTCACCATCAATTGGCGGCTTGCGCTGATTACATTTGCCGTGCTGCCGGTGATCTTTATTGTCACGCGCATGTTCCGCAACAGCGTGCGCGAGAGCTATCGGCGCGTGCGAACCGCGATCGCGCGCATCAACAGCTTCACGCAGGAACACATCTCGGGCATGGCCGTGGTGCAGCTCTTCAACCGCGAGCAGCGGGCATTTGACGATTTTGAGGCCGTGAACAGGCAGCACATGATCGCGTTCAAAGACACCATCTATGCCTATGCGCTCTACTATCCGGCGGTCGAGATTCTCTCTTCGCTGGCCATCGCGCTGGTCATCTGGCGGGGCGGCTTCGGCGTGCTCAACGGCGTGGTCACCATCGGCGTGCTGGCCATGTTCATTCAGTATTCGCAGCGATTCTGGCGGCCCATTCAGGACCTGAGTGACAAGTACAACATCCTGCAGGCGGCCATGGCGGCGTGCGAGCGGATCTTTAAATTGTTAGACACGGAACCGGAGATCGTCGGCCCCGCCGTGCCGGTCGAAGGAGACGGAAGCAATCGCATCGAGTTTCGCCACGTGTGGTTCACCTATCAAAAGTTGACGCCGGAGCAGCAGTCTGCCGTCGATCGGATCGCGACTGCCGCAAACGAGGCGAGCTTTGTAACAGGGCACGACTTTAGTCGTGCCGATGCGATACAAAAAGATTTCGGGGCTTTAGCCCCCGCGGCCAGCCCGGCGTCCATTGAAGGCATCGAATGGATCCTCAAGGACGTCTCCTTCACCATTGAGCCGGGGTCGACAGTCGCGATTGTGGGCCACACCGGCGCGGGCAAGACCACTCTGACCAGCCTGATGATGCGTTTCTACGACGTGACGGCCGGCGAGATCCTTTTGGATGGCGTCGATCTGCGCAGGCAGGACCTCACCAAATTACGTGAACATTTCGCGGTCGTTCTGCAAGATCCGTTCCTGTTCACAGGAACGCTGGCCGAGAACATTCGCCTCGGCAACGAAGACATCAGCGAAGAGGTATTGCGGCAGGCTGCCCTCGACGTCAACGTGCTCGACTTTATCGAGACGCTGCCGGCCAAGTTCGACGAGCCGGTGCAGGAGCGCGGCAACTCGCTCTCCACTGGCCAGAAGCAGCTCATCAACTTCGCCCGCGCGCTTGCCTACAATCCGCGCATCCTCATCCTCGACGAAGCCACGTCGAGCGTGGATACCGACACCGAGCTGCGCATACGAGGCGCGCTCGAGCGAATGGTCGAAGGCCGGACCAGCGTGCTCATCGCGCACAGGCTCTCGACGGTGCAGCGAGCCGAAACCATTCTGGTGATGCACAAGGGGCAGCTGCGCGAGATGGGGTCCCATCAGCAGTTATTGGCCCGCCGCGGCCTCTACTGGAAGCTCTACCAGCTCCAGTACAAGGACCAGGAGACCAACCACGCCCTGCTCGATCGCCCCGTCGGCGAACTGGCAAGCTAGCTAGCAGCAATCACGCGGACGCCGCCGGAGTCAGTGAGCGGAAATCCTTCGGCAATTCCGGTAGTTCTGGGTTGTTCATCATCTTTGCCTCAGTACCCCGCCCCCGCCCTCACCTCAGCCAGCGGCTTGGCCAGGTCCGCGAGCAGCTCGGGCTCGACAATCGAAAAGGGCGTGGTCCCGTAGCACAGCAGCCTGTCGTGGAAATCCTTGAGCGACCCGCCCGCGCCAGCCTTGGCGCGATACTCCGCCAGCAGCGTTTCAAGTTGCGCGCGCCCTGCCGTATACGCAATCACGTACCCCGGGCCGAGAGCGATGCCGGCGATGGCCTCCTTCGATTGCTGCTCGGTGAATCCCGTTTCATGAGCGAAGAATTTCGCCGCCTGGTCCACGCTCCATTCGCCGCTTGCCAGCTTCGGATCGACGATGGCGCGCGCGCCACGCACTCGTTCCCACTGCGCCGTGTAGTAACGCGCATCAAGATCGTCGCCAAAGAGCCCGAGCTGCACAAACATCTCTTCGCCGTAATATGCCCAGCCCTCGGCAAATACGCCGGTGCCTTGAATCTTGCGCACGAAGTCGGGGTGACGGCGGGCGATCGAGAGCTGCAGAAAATGTCCCGGCATGGCCTCATGCGCGCCCGTCGATAAGATGCGGTCGCGGTCGAAATCCTGGTTGGCATCCAGGTTCTTTGCGGCGTCGACAAGCGACACGGGAGGAGTAATGAAGTAGAAGCCCTTCGATTGCTTGCTGAACAGCAGCGGAGAAAACATGCTCGCGCCCGGAGAAACCGGCTGCATGAACTTCGGCGTCTCGACCACATCGATCTGGCCCAGCCAATCGGGCACATCCACAACACGATGCTCGTTGACGAACTTTCCCAGTTGAGCGATCCGCGCGCGATAGTATTCGATCAGCGCCGGACCACCAGGCGCAAGGCCCCCGCCGGTGTCAGGGCCGATGGGCGTGCCACGCTCCGCCGCCAACTCTTCCAACCAGACCTGCACCGTCCAGCCGTGCCCCAGCTCCTCGCGGCCCATGCGCTCAATGTCGTCGGAGCTATAGGGCAGCAGCTCTTCATCGTGCAACATTGCGTCATAAGCGGCGCGGCCGATCGCGTAGTTCTCGGGCCACGACGCAACATGCGCGTCGATGTACTTCTTCGTTTCGGCGATGGTAGCGAGCGCTGCGTCCCGTGCCTTGACGAACGCCGCAAAGCGATCGGCGGGCAACTGTTGTTTGGCTGTGTCTGTCAGCGCTCCGGCAAGGAATCCAGGCGCGCCATCAAGCTGCTCTGAGCCGGTTACGCCCTGCAGATGTCCAGGGTGGGTCACCAGCGTATTGCCAGCCGCAATGTATGCCGGCGCGCCCTCCAGCCGTGCGATGACCTTTTCCCACGCTGCGGCCACATCAGCGCTTGTCGCGCCCTCCGTGCCGGCAATCGGCAGGTGCAGAAACTGCACATAGATCGCGTTGACAATCGCCATCGAGGGCCCCGACGGGTCCTTCTCGTAGCCCTTGTAGACGGTGTATTGCCGCTCCATGCCCACCAGTTGGGCGCGCAGCAGTTTGGCGTCGTCCGTGTCCACCAGTGGCGCGCCATCAAGGGAAATCGACGCAAGCTCGCTCTCCCACGCGCGAATCGTCGCCAGGTCGCGCGCATTCTCGGCCTCTGAAGGCGTGTCGAGGCGCCCGTCCTCATCGCTCAGGCCAAGGAAGGTCGCAGTCAGCGGATGCGATTTCGCCCAATCAAATGTCATGGCACGCGCCAGCGCCTGTATCCGCTCGTGCGCGGTCTGGTCCACGGCAGAAGCAGAGACTGTGCATCCGGCTATCAGCGCTGCCACGAGCAGGCCCCGGGCAAAACCGGAGCGCCGCGCCAGACGGAAATGCGGCGTCAAATCAAGATTATTCATTTGTATTGGTCCTGCCTTCCACACTCCGTTTGTACATCGCTTTGAGGGCGAATGACAAACCCGGCGACGCGAGCTTGTCCCGCACTTGAATGAGATCGGATGATCCCTGCTTCGGGAACATCCCCCATGGATGCTTTGAGTCGAGCACGCTCATGATCGCGCGCCGCCGGTTTTTCTGCAACGTTGCTGCAACTTCGCTGGGCTTCACGCTTCAGCGGTTATTGACCCGCCGCGGCCTCTACTGCAAGCTCTACCGGCTCCAGTACAAGCACCAGGAGACCAGCCACGTCGCGAGCGTCCCGACCGCTGCACCGGCATTTTGAATGCATATTTTCCGAGGTCCGAATAGCAAGCAATTTATACAGGCGCTGCTCCATGTAGGATGCTCTAATCCGAAACAGGAGCTCTAACCATCATGGCGATCGCCCAGACCGTGAAGTTGGAAATCAACGGTTCTACCCAGAAAGTCCGCATGTGCGCCGAGCGTACCGGACTGCCACCACTCCTCATCGTCCAGGCTGGGCCAGGTTTGCCCTTGCTTCACGAAGTGAGAAAGTTTCAGCAACGCCTGCACCTGGAAAGAGACTTCCTCGTGAGCTATTGGGAACAACGAGGCTGTGGCAACGCTTCGCAGCAGGATGCCAAAAGTGTCTCCTTGCTCCAGCAGGTCGATGATCTCCGCGCGATCCTTCGGTGGTTACACAATGAGACGAAGCAGGCCATCCTGGTATTCGGCATTTCTCTGGGCGCGACAATTGCCCTGCGGGCAGTGGAGAGTGAGCCTGATAAGGTCAAGTCGGTCATCGCCATATCCCCTGATGCAAATACCGCCGAAAGTGACGCGGCCGCTTTCTCATTTCTCCGGGACCAAAGCGCTCTTGCAATAAATAGCCGGCTCAGTGAACGTGTGAAGAAACTCGGAGGGCCGCCTTACACGGATTCAGCAGCGTTCCAGGGCCGAGCCAGCTTGTTGGCCGACCTTGGCTCGATCGAACAGGGCAAGAACTTCAATTCGATCTTGAGAGAGACGCTATTTGCCATGATCCGCACCTATGGTTTGCTTGGCGCCGCCAAAGCCCTGCGCAATATGAATTTGATCCAGCGCAAGCTGCTGCCGGAGTTGGTGTCATTGGATTTGTTTGCCAATCCTCCGCGGTTAGCGGTCCCTGTTCACTACATTTTCGGCGAGCAAGACGCTCTGACACCTCGTTCAATTGTCGAGCGATTGCCAGCAGCCGTTGAAGCTCCAGCGCGCACGGCGATTCTTGTTCCCAATGCCGGCCACATGGTGCACTTCGATCAGCCGGAGATCGTGCGGTCGATCGCGGTGAGCGCATGAAGATACACGCCATCCAAACCGGCTCCGTCCGCATCAAGTGTGCACAAGTCGAGGGGCGCGGACGGGGGCTGAGACGCCGGCTCGGTGTGTTCGCAGACCAACATTGGACCGGCTGGCTTCCCACCTATGCGTGGGTCATCGACCATCCCGAGGGCGTCATCGTGGTGGATACGGGACAAGGGGCGCATCTGCTCGAGAGCGGCAAATCTCTCCATCCCTACATTCGATGGGAAGTGGCGTTTCATATCGAGCGAGATGAGGAGATCGGTCCGCAGTTGCGCGCCCTCGGCATAGGGCCCCGTGACGTGAGACGCGTCGTCCTGACCCATCTGCACATCGACCACGACGGTGGCCTTGCACATTTTCCCCAAACCGAAATCCTTGTGGCGCGCGGTGAGCTCCGAAAGGCGAGCGGTTGGATGGGCCGTGTGCGCGGATACCTCCCGGATCGCTGGCCCTCATGGTTTGATCCAGTGCCCCTCGATCTCGCGGGCGAACCGTTCGGCCCCTTCGCCGACAGCATGCGATTGACCAAAGCCGGAGACGTGATCGCGGTGGCAACTCCCGGGCACACGGCGGATCATCTCTCGGTCGTTGTTCGAGACGAAGGCATCACATACTTTCTAGCAGGTGACACTTCGTATGATGAGCGGCTTATGCTGTCGGGTGGAATAGACGGCGTCAGCGCCGATGACGACGTGGCCGGCGCAACGCTCGGCGCAATCCGGCAGCTCGGTAGCGATCGCCCGACGGTCTATCTGCCGACTCACGATCCCGAATCTTCCGCGCGCCTTGCCAACCGTCGGCTGGTGAATGAATAGAGCCTGGAGCCGATCGCGCGCACGAATAGCCAGCTCCTCAATTCCTCTCCAGATACCAGGGAATGTTGATGACCACGATGCGCCGGTTGCCGCGCACCAGCAGAATCACTTTGAGCAGGTCGGCGCGGCGGTTGTGCATCAGGTTTTCCCACCAGTGGCGCACCACCAGCTCCGGCACCAGCACGCAGACGTTGTGTGTTGCAGACTCGCACTCCGCACCCAGAATGTAATCGACCACCGGCTTCAGGATATAGCGGTAAGGCGACTTCAGAATCGACCAGCTTGGGGACGGATCTTGCCGGCCGCGCGCAGCGGCGCGGCCACATCGTCCTCCCACACCTTGCAGATCTCGTCCGGCTCATCGCCAGTCTGCACATGCAGGCAGCGAACATCGTTGGACATCGAGAGCGCAAAGGCGAGCGCCTTCTCCGTGATGCGGCTCCAGCGGTCCATGGGCAACGACGACGATGGGCTCGCTGACCTCGGAGGGAACGATGGGCAGGTCGAGATCGGTCTCGCTTGTCCACGCGGACGTAGTGGCGCTTGACGGCGCGCATCAGCAGAATCATGCACGACGACCAGCAGCGCGGTGATCCATGCGCCCTCAACAAACTTGGCCACCAGCACCACCAGGGTGGTGATGCCCGTGGCCACGGCGCCCAGGCCGTTGACAAACATGCGCAGCCGCGGCTTTGCCCTGGCGCTTCCAGTGCATCACCATGCCGGCCTGCGAGAGCGTGAAGGCCATGAATGCGCCAATGGCGTAGAGCGGAATAGCCGGTCGGTGACGCCGCCGAAGACGATCAGCAGCAGACGCGGTCAGCGCGACCAGAACATAGATGCCCCAGGAGTAGAGCAGGCGGCGGCCGCGCAGCAGGAAGACGTGGGGCATGTAGTCGTCGAGGGCAATGGCGCGGGTGAGGCGGGGAAAATCGGCAAAGGCGGTGTTGGCGGAGAGCGCCAGCACCAGCAGCACCGAGCCGATGGTGACGTAGTAGAAACCAGCCGTGGCCCATCACCGCGCGCGTCAGCATGGAGAGCACGCTCTCGTAGCCGGGACCGTTCGGGGTCGGTGGCGGCGATCGCCGTAGGCGCGGCACAAGCAGCGCGATGCCGGCCAGCAGCACGGCCAGCAGGACAATGATGATGGTCAGCGTGATCTTGGCGTTCTTGCGCGTGTCGTCGCGGAAGGCCATCACGCCGTTGCTCACCGCTTCAACGCCGGTCATGGCCGTGCAGCCGGAGGAGAAGACCTTGAGCAGCAGCCACAGGCTGACCGCGGCGGTGGCCGCGGGCAACTGCGGGCAGCGCCGTCACCGGATGAGGGTGCCCTCCCGTGCTGAAGCACATGCCAGGCGCCCACCGCGATCACGATGAGCAGCGTGCCGGTGAACAGGTAAGTGGGAATCATGAACACCACGCCGGTGTCGTGGACGCCGCGCATGTTGACGATGGTGAGAATGAGCCAGCACGCCGAGGCAGAGTTGCAGCGTGTGCGGCTGCAGGCTGGGCACGGCGGAGATCAGCGCGCCCACGCCGGCCGAGATGCCCACGGCCGCGGTGAGCATGTAGTCGATCATCAGCGCAGCCGCGGCCAGCAGGCCCGCGCCCTCGCCCAGGTTCTGCGCTGGCCACGGTGTACGAGCCGCCGCCCTGGGGATAGGCGTCGATGGTCTGCCGGTAGCTGAAGTAGACGATGAACAGCAGGACCACGATCGCCGCGCTGACCGGGCACGATGTAATGCACGCCCAGCAGGCCCAGCGGAATCAGCAGCGTGAGCGCGGCCTCGGGGCCGTACGCGGCGGAGCTGAGGGCATCGAGGCCGAAGACGGGAATGCCGGCGATGGGGCCGATGTGCTCGGCGCGCTC
Organism: uncultured Acidobacteriaceae bacterium; assembly: GCA_963783065.1. Classification (GTDB taxonomy): domain Bacteria; phylum Acidobacteriota; class Terriglobia; order Terriglobales; family Acidobacteriaceae; genus Telmatobacter. The sequence continues at coordinate 920,803 of CAWAMG010000004.1, forward strand.
TTCGCTGGTGGCGAGCGGACGGCCAAAGAGCAGAGTCAATACGTTTCCGGATAGAGCCATGAAGGAATGTCCGTGGGCCGGGGATTTGGAGAGGGATGGGCCGCCGAGAGCATTCTCTCATGGAGGCGGCGGGGCCTTCCTGGCCAATCCGTGAGGCAGTATGCCGCGCTTCTCCGCACTCTGAGTGAGCGGGTATTCAGGCGTTCTGATCCAGGCAGGCGGGGAGATTGGGGTTTTATCTTGACAAGTCTGCATGAAGGCATTTAGCCCCTATAACATCCACCTGGCGTTTTCAGGGTCCATTGCACGACGATGCGTTCGCGCTACCCCCAGCGTGTGTGCCTGATGTGCATCGAAGCATCGGAATCTTGATCCATCTGACCTGTTTGGGATCCGCGCGAATCGATTTGCGGATTGGGCGTCGAGGCCCAGTGCATCCGGCGAGCGGCGATTTTCGCCTTCGACGGAATCCCGCCAGTCGCGTTGTCACTCTGTCCTTAGGAGAAAGCATGCTAAGACGCAGCGCAGCATTTGCCGCCGTATTCTTTACGCTCACCTTCGTGTCTTCCGAAGCAAGCCGGGCGCAAACACAGACAATAACGGTGGATGCCGATCTTTTCGTTGTCGCGTCGGGTGTCTACGTCCAGGCAGGCCAGACGGTGAAGATAGCCGCGACAGGCGCCGTCGATATCTCCGATATGAATGGGGGATACTATACCGACGCAAACGGGACGATCACCGTCGGGCCTGACCCGGATTCAGACGCATACTCGTACTTCTTAAACAATGCGTCCCCGGCGGGGTTGGCTCCAACCGCCGGTCAGAAGAAGTACCCCGTCTTTGGCGCCCCTCTTCTGAGCGCGCCCTTCGGGGCACTCGTCGGCGCAATTGGTCCTGACGCTTCCGGGGACTACCCTTCGACATGGTACCTCGTGGGAACCTCGCTCACATTCACGGCTCCCTCCTCGGGTTATCTCTATTTCTCTGTCAATGACTTCAACAACAATTACGACAACGATGGAGCCTTTTCGGTGACAATTACCGTCGTTGGGGAAACGATCGCCGCAGTCGAATTTACCCAGGCCGTTCAGCAGTATCAACTGCTCGCCGGCCTGCAGGCGTCCATCTCGTCCAACGGCGAGCCTCCGGTCCCCATCATCGCCAACAAGCCTGCGGTGATGCGCGTCTACCTCAACTCAGTTACGGCGGCTACCGACGTGACACTCACCGCGACGGGCGACGTCACCGGCTCGAAGACTGCATCGCTGCTGCCGGACTGCTCACCCACCGACCAGCGCGCGCGCAACAACGGCTGCGATTCCATGGACTTCTACTTCACGCCGCCGGCCGGGGCCTGGAATGCGACTCTTACCCTCACCGACACCGCAGGCAACCAGCTCGATCAGCAGACACTCGGGCCCATCAACAGCCGCACCACGCAATCTATTAATCTGTGGTCGGTGAAGGCATGCAACGAGGGGCCCGACTACGAGGGGAACCCGCATGATGCTTGCGGAACGCGCAGCGCGCTGTTTCAGCAGGAAGCCTCCTTAATGCAGATTGCCCCAACCGCTTCCGTGACCAGCTCGTCAACCTGGAACACGGTCAGCGATAACTTCGGCGCGCACGGCTACGATAACGACATATTCAATTGCAACATAGCCAAGGAGGCCGACGCGCTGTATACGGCCGGAGACTCCGCGACGGATTTCACCAAGAACCAGCGAAGCACCTACTATGCCATTTATCCCTCGATACTGGGCACCTACTTCAACATCCAATCGATTGACGACGGAGCGTGCGCCATAATAAGTGCGCATGGCGCCGCTGGACCCACAACAGCAACGTACATTGGGGCGGATGTAACCGCCGACGAGATGGCCCACGAGACCCTGCATACGGAAGGCCTTCGCCACACCAATGTGACGGTCAACCCCAAGGCAACGGCTCCGCCCGGTTGTTGGAACACTGCGCCTGACCCGGATAAATACTGGCCCTACGCGGATAACCTGATTCGAGACGCGGAGGGCCTTGAGGATGGGTTCAACGTTTCTACGCAGACAGTCATCGACCCGTCCAATACCTTCGACATCATGGCCTACTGCACGCCGCGCTGGATTGCGCCCATCGACTACGAGCGCGCGATTACCATGCTCGGCGGAGGCGCGGTGTCGGCGTCGGCGCAGATGAGCAGGCACGAGCGCCTGCCTGCGGCGAAAGAGACGCTTGCCAAGCCAAAATTATCTCCAGTCCCGACCGTGGTGAACGGGCCCTACTGGCAGATCGCGGGCACCATCGACCCGGTGGCTGGGCTGACGCTCAATCCGGTTTTCACGCAAACCGTCTCCGGCAGCCCCGACCCCGGAACCGGAACATACTCGATTGAAGTACTCGGATCCACGAGCCAGGTGCTGTACACGCGCTTCTTCACACCATCTGAACCAGCAGACGACACAATCGATGGCAACAATGATACCGACCTGCGGTTCTCCGAGTGGGTTCCGGTCACAGCGGGTGCCGCGTCGTTTGCCGTGCTCGACAACAACTCGAACGTCATCGGGGATTTGCCGATTACGGGCACAGCACCGGTGGTAGCCATCACCAGCCCGACGGCCGGCTTCGTCGGATCGACGTCGCAACAGACGATCTCGTGGACAGCAACGGAAGCGAGTGTGACCAACCTTACGGCGCGGGTATTCTACTCGCCGGACGGCGGGACCACCTGGTATCAGACGGACGAGACGACAGGAACCTCCGTTGTGGAAGACTTTACCGATCTGCCCGGCTCGTCGAACGCGCTTATCCAGGTTCTGGTGAGCGACGGCGTGAATACCGGAACGGCGATCTCCGCGCCAATTACGGTGGTAAAGAAGGTTCCGACGGTCATCGAGATCACGTCACCGGCAACGGGATATGCGCAGTCTTCGGCAGATCCGGTGTACTTCAGCGGCGGCGCCTATGACCCAGACGATGGCCAGCTTTCGGGCGCCGCACTGCAGTGGACTTCAGACCAGCAGGGCGCGCTGGGCAGCGGCTCGCCGCTCTGGGTGAAGCTCAACCCCGGCGCGCATAAGATCACGCTGACTGCAACCGACTCAGACGGCAACTCGATATCGACATCGATCGGCGTGCTCATTGGCGGAGGAAGGCCGATACTCACACTGACGACGACCTCGCTCTCCGCCAACTGCACAACCGCCACGATTGCAGCTGTCCCGGGCAATCAGGGCGCGCCGCTCTCGCTGGTGCAGTTCAGCTTAGACGGCGGCAACACATACAACAATGTCGCGCTCGGGAGCTTGCCCTACACCTTTATCGTTCCCGGTATGGGTCCGATCAACCTGGTGGCCCGCGCTTACGACCAGTCACGCCAGAGCGCGGCGCAATCGACGGCCTTCAGCCTGCCCGGCATTTGCTCGGCCGGCGCACCGATCGCCACAGGAGGCATTGCACAAACTGCGCCCGTGACGCAGCCCTTCCCGACACCGCTCTCGGTCACCGTCTCCGACGCATTGTCGAATCCGGTACCCGGAGTCACGGTGAACTTCACGGCTCCCGCGTCCGGGGCGAGTGCAACTCTATCGGCTGCGACGGCTGTAACCGGGGCAAATGGCGTGGCGAGCATCAATGCCACTGCCAACTCGACGGCGGGCGGCTATGCAGTGGTCGGATCGGTAACCGGATCCTCAACAACCGCGCTGTTCAACCTGACAAACACCGACTTCTCCCTCTCGATCCCCAATTCCAACCTGCTCACCCTGCACGATTCCGCAACGGCAGCAACGATAGTCATCAACCCGCTGAGCGGATTCAACTCGCCGGTGACGCTGGCCTGCACGGGACTGCCGGAGGGCGTCACCTGCTCCTTCTCGCCTTCGTCCCTCACACCCGCAGGCGCCCCTCTGGAAAGCATGCTCACGGTTTCCGCGGCATCGAACGCATCGAACAAGACGACCGCGCAGAATGGAGCCGTCTCAGGAGGCGAGTTCCTTGCCCTTTGCTTAATTGGCGGATTGTTCCGGAAGCGGAGGAAGTTCCTCTCGCTGCTTGGAATGCTGGCTGTGGGGATTCTGCTTTCGAACACCACCGCTTGCAACGGAGGCTTCCAAACGTTTAGCGCCGGCTTCTCGGTGACTGCCACGTCCGGAACGCTCACGCACACAGCGCCGGTGAGCCTAACGGTGGAGTAATTCCTGATCTGTCGCAGACAAGCCGAGCCGGCAAAAGAATCGGGCCGCCTCGCATGAGCGAAACGGCCCGAGATGTGGTTGCTGTTGAGCTCTCGGCTGAACCGCTGGTCGAAGGGAAGCGTTCTCGGCGAGCTGTGTATCTTACTATCAGAATGGCGGCTTCTTGCATAAATTGGTGACGAAATGTTACTTGCGTACCGTGGCCGATGCGAGTTCGTACCGTGGCCGATGCGAAATTGGCGGTTCGAAAATTGAGAAGGAGCCATACCATGAGTGCATCACTCACGAGCGTTCGTTCGAAGCGAGAACGTGTGCGCAGCCGGACTATCTCAGGCATCCCCTGTCGAAGAGCTGAGACCGGCATCAATAAATGGGAACCATGTGACCATACGGCTATTGTTGGCAATTGCCGGGGAGGACACTCGTTCGATTGTTCGCTCCACACACGCAGCACGCCGAGAGAGCGCCCGCGCGAGTTCCGGGAGCCGGGGACGTTGGCATTGGGAGCCAACGAAGGACGACGGCGATAGAGCTTCTTCGGCTGAGTGGAGATTTTTTGCCGCACTCGCAAGGAGCAGAAGATCGAGTAGGATTTCGCTCAATGCGATTTCGCGGCTATATATCGAAATCTTCGATTCTGTCGGACGGGGATCAATGGCGCGGAATGGGAAAAACGGTTACTTGGATTCACAATCTGAGGCATTTGCTATATAGATCGCGGTCGGAGGAAGGGCAGAGCCTTGTCGAATTTGCGTTGGCATTCGTTCTGTTCATATTCTTAGTCTTTGCAATTATTGATTTCGGACACCTGTTCTTCGTGGAAATGGACGTTCAGAACGCCATTCAAGAGGCCGCTCGATATGGGTCGACCGGGAATCATCTGCCGGATCCGAACAATCCGGGAAATAATCTATCGAGGGTGACATCAATCATTGACACATTCGAAAACAACGTAACGGGCGTGCAGATTTCGAGCATTCAAGTATCGAGCGTCAACGGCGGCTCAACGAGTGCCGGTGGTCCAGGAGATATGATGACCGTTTCGGCGACGTGCACAATTGCTTTGATTACGCCGGTGATCGCGCAAATGTTTCCAAATGGGCAATTCACTTTTACAACCAGTGTCACGGTTATGAATGAGCCCTTTCCGTCCGGCGAAACAAATTAGATGGGGAACGCGAGGATGATCAAGCGACTTAGCGAAGGCTTGGCGCCGGCAAAGCGACCGCAGAGTGAGCGAGGGGATGCCCTCATTGAGCTAGCGCTTTGTTTGCCGGTACTGCTTCTCATGGCCTTTGGAGTCATCGATTTTTCGCAGATGATATTAGACCAGCAAGTGATGACTGGCTTGTCGAGGCAAGGCTCCGACCTCGCTTCCCGCGGAACGACCCTGACAGCCACGGTGTCGGCACTCGGTGTTCAGGGTGCTTCATTGAATTTCGGCACTCAGGGGAGGATTATCGTGACTGAGGTAGCCAACGATGTCCATGGCAATCCGGAAATTGTGGGCCAGGCGGAATCGTCCACCGGTATCTCGGTAACCAGCGCGGTTGGCTCTGGGGTTGGGAATCCAGCCAGCGTGCCGCCGAGTGCCGTCACAGTGCTGAACGCGGGCCAGACGCTCTATGTAACTGAGGTGTTTTACGCCTATTCTCCCATGACACCGATAGGTGGATTTCTTAAGACATCTCTTGCTTCCACGATGTATGTCGCGGCGTATTTTTGAGGGAGGATCGAGTGCATCTCACTCGGGGTGTGAATGCAACTGGGGAAGAGAGCGGGCAGATTTTGATTGTGTTTGCCTTGTGGCTGTCCCTCTTATGCGTTTGTGTGGGGTTCGGAATCGACTTTGGGTTGGGCTATGTGACGAAAGCCCAACTTGCGAGGGCGGCTGATGCGGCGGCGTTAGCGACTATGCGAAACCTGGGCAAAGGGCAGACCGAGGCTTCCACCATCGGTCAAAGCGTGTTCGCCTTAAACTACAATGCTCAATCGAGTTTGAATGCTTCGCCCCCCACCGTGAGTATCAGCTATTCGACAGACGCATATGGCGCTCCCATTGTCAATGTTACCGGGACCGCGACCATCCACACCTTCTTCATTGAATTTGCGGGCTTTGCTACTCAAAACATAGGTGAGTTTTCCCAGGCAACCCGCCCGCCGGTTATCCTTTCGCTGGTGTTGGATAGATCCGGTTCAATGAATCTGAACGGTGGCGCAGCAGCCTTGCCTCCCTCGGTGGAGGATTTCCTTGGCTACTTCATACAAAACACCGATCGACTTGGAGAAATAAGCTTTTCCAGCATCGCAACCCTGGATGTGCCAATCACCCAAACTTTCCAGGCGCCAATCACGAACTCCGTGAGTGGGATGGCGTTCGGCGGGGGCACCTTTGCGCAAGGCGGACTGCTGGATGCCCAGGCCCAAGTCACAGGCGTTGCCAACCCACCGCCAAATGCCGTGAATGTAGTCGTATTTTTCACGGACGGTTGGGCCAATATGAATCAGGACACGCTGGGTGGCAGCTTGGTGAACTATGGAGGCTGCACTCCGGCTGAGTTCGCGGTCGGCTGGTGCAATGCAGTTGCTTGTATTGACCCCAACACTGGAAATGAAGTCCCGGGGATGGGGTTAGGCGCAACCTCGATTTATCAAGTGGGCTCATGCTATGGTGTCTCTACTTTTACTGCGCAAGACACTGCCCAGCTGACCAATCCCGCCTCGCTTGACATATACAATATCGCCACTGAGGCCGACTATCGTGCGGTCCAACTGGCCAATACCATGCGATCTCAGGGGATAACGGTTTACTCGATTGGTTTGGGAGATAAGATCAACCAGACTTATCTGCAGGAGCTCGCGAATGACCCTGCGAGTCCAACGTACAACTCCAGCGAGCCGACCGGACTCGCCGAGTTTGCTCCCACGGCGGCCGACTTGGATACAGCTTTCCAAACGGTCGCCTCGAAGATTCTCCTTCGCTTGACGCACTGAGGCTGTAGCTCGCATATCGCACGGATGAGTTGGCGACGGGGCCAATGGGACAAAGGAACGTTCGTGTTTTCATGAGATAACTGCGTTGTCGAAACGTAGTTGCAGCCGATGAAAAGACGGCCCATGTAATGACAAGAGCGTAGAAGGGCCGCTTCGCATGAAGCGAAGCGGCCCGATTGGCTGTGTCGGCGGAAGTTACTCGGCCGTGTTGAAGCGCCCGCGTTCCGTATCGCCAACGCCCGCTGCCGGAGTTACTTGGCGGCGACCAGCGGCTGAGTGCTGAGCGTGCCGTTGGCGTAGCCCTTCGCAATCTCGGTGATCGGGATGGGCGCGTAGTCGCCCGCGTGGCCGGCCTGGCCAAACTGCGTCATGCGCAGCGCCACAACCTTCTTCATGGCCTCGCGTGCGGGCTTCAGGTAGTCGCGTGGGTCAAACTTCTCAGGCGTCTCGGCAAACACCTTGCGGATAGCCCCGGTAATGGCCAGCCGGTTGTCCGTGTCGACGTTGATCTTGCGCACGCCGTTGCGGATGCCGAGCTGAATCTCTTCCACCGGCACGCCCCATGTCTCCTTCAGCTTGCCGCCGTATTTGTTGATCTCGTCCTGCAGATCCTTGGGCACCGACGAGCTGCCGTGCATCACCAGGTGTGTATGGGGCAGGCGCTTGTGAATGGCGATCAGTACGTCCATCTTGAGCACCGAGCCATCGGGCTTCTTCGTAAACTTGTAGGCGCCATGGCTGGTGCCGATCGCGATGGCCAGTGCGTCGACGCCGGTCTTCTCCGCGAACTCAACTGCCTGGTCGGGGTCGGTGATGTGGTCGAGTCCCGATCCGCCCGCGCCGTGGCCGTCTTCCACGCCGCCCAGCACGCCGATCTCGCCTTCCACCGTGACGCCGCGTTCATGCGCATAGTCCACCACGCGCCGCGTGACATCGACGTTCTCTTCGAAACTTGAAGGGGTCTTGCCGTCTTCCTTCAGCGAGCCATCCATCATCACAGATGTGTAGCCAAGCGCAATCGCGCTCTTGCAGGTCTCAAAGCTGTTGCCGTGGTCCTGGTGCATGGCGATGGGAATCTCGGGGTTGAGCTCGGCGGCTGCCTGGATCAGCCGGAAGAGGTAGAGATCCTCGGCAAACTGGCGCGCGCCGCGGCTGGCCTGAACAATGACCGGCGACCTGGTTTCCTTGGCCGCCATCATGATGGCCTGAATCTGTTCCATATCGTTGACGTTGAATGCGCCGACGCCGTAACCGCCCTTGGCGGCCTCGTCGAGGAGCTGCCGCATGGAGACTAGAGGCATAGAAAAATTCTCCTTCCTGAGATGCGGCAAGACTGGAAATGCCGCTTGTTTCTGTTGCTGGGTTGGTTCAAGTCGCGTGGGCGGGAGTCGATCAGAACGCTCGATCGGCCTCTCCGGCGGCGGGAACTGCAATCGTCCCTATGGTAGCAGAAGGTCGCAAGCAAAATGTGTGAGGACGAACACACCGAGGCATAATCACGAGATGGGCATTCCCGGCACGGACAAGCGCTCTGGCTCGCGATTCCCGGTACGGAAACCGCCTTTGATGACTTGGAAATTCAGGACTTGAAGAAGCCATCGCCCCCGGGCTCAATGACCGCCTTGGCCTGTTGGCGTCAACCCTGGCCGACCCCCAAACAGACCGGCGAACGCCAGCCGCCCGCCGGGGATCTGTCCTCCTGGGGCGCCGCTTTCCAAAGCAATGATTCGATTCCTGACACATATTGCGTACGAATGACGCATACTGAGCAGTAGCGGGTCCAATCCGTAGAGCCTCCCCTAGACAACCTTGCCAAGTTCGAAGGAGTAAGTCATGTCGTTCTTCCTGGTTGCGCCGGGGGCCAGACCAAAGCCCATCCGGCTTCAATTTGCGGGAGCCAAAAAGCTTGATCTAACTGCCGATGGCGACCTGACCGCTTCAGCAAGGAAGTTTCGTTCGTCCTTTTGGAGGATCGAGTGATTCAAAGGCTTATTACGAGTTTGCTCACTATTGCCGCAACCATGCCGGGCGCGGTCATCGTTTCCCAGGCCCAGCAGCAGCCCTTGTTGACCCGCCATGTGCCTGAAGTGACTCTCAATGGGCAGGCGCGTCTGGCCGGGCGTTTGCCCGCGGAGCAGTCGATGCGCCTGGTTCTTGTTCTGCCGCACCGCAACCAGGCAGAGTTGGATGCCCTCCTCAAGGAACTTTACGATCCTTCCAGCGCGTCTTATCGCAAGTTCCTCACGGTGGAAGAGTTCACCGCGAGGTTTGGCCCCAGCCAGGAAGATTATGACGCGGTGATCGGCTTCGCGGAAGCGAACGGTTTGAGCGTGGTTGGCACCTCTCGCAATCGCATGAACCTGGAAGTCACGGGTCCGGTGGCGAACGTTGAGGCAGCCTTCCATCTGACCATGGGCACCTACCAGCATCCCACCGAGAACCGTACCTTCTTTGCGCCGGACCGCGAGCCCACGCCGAATTTGGCGGTCCAGTTATGGCACATCGCGGGCCTCGACAACTATTCGACCCCAAAACCCGCTGTCGTGCGCCGCGATGCGAGCGCGGCGTTACCCGCTCTCGTGCGCCGCGATGCGAGCCTTCTGAAGGCGGAGCCCAATGCCAAAGCGAAGCCCAATGCCACGACCGGCACAGGCCCCAGCGCGTCGTACCTCGGCAGCGACATGAGGGCGGCATACTACGTCAATGGGAATGCCTCGGCGACTCTTACCGGCGCCGGCCAATCGGTGGGGTTGTTCGAGTTCCTCGGTACCGATCTGGCTGACCTGACGGCCTACTACACAAACGCAGGCCAGACCAATCACGTACCCATCACGCTCAAGTCCGTCGACACCCAGAACACGATTTGCCAGTTTCAAGGCAGCCCTCGCTGCGACGATACGGAACAAACCTTGGATATGACCCAGGTGCTCGGCATGGCTCCGGGGTTGTCCAGCCTGGTGATGTACATCGGAACGGGCGGCTTAAGTGGGCAAACGCTCGACGATCCCGGCATTCTTAACGCCATGGCCACGGCCAGCCCGCTGAACGCTCAACTGAGCTGCGCGTGGGAGTGGACACCCTCCGATCCCACCACCGACGACGTCTACTTCGAAGAGTTCGCCGCGCAAGGCCAGAACTTTTTTGCCGCTGACGGCGACGACGGCAATTGGAGCCACGCGCGATATGTTTGGCCCGCGGACAGTGTGTATGTGACGGCGGTGGGCGGGACGGTCTTGACGACAATCGGCGCGGGCGACGCCTGGGCCTCGGAAACAGGCTGGGAGGACGGCGGCGGCGGCATTTCGCCAGACAACTTTCCGATTCCATCGTGGCAGGTGGCCACGGCGGCCGGCTGCGCCGAATGTTCCCAAACCTACCGCAACGGCCCTGACGTTGCGGCCAATGCGGATTTCAGCTATTACGTCTGCGCCGACCAGGAGGCGTGCACTTCGAACCTTTACGGTGGCACCAGTTTCTCGACGAGCCTCTGGGCAGGCTACATGGCTCTGGTGAATGAACAGACAGCCCTTAACGGCAACCCCGTGCTCGGTTTCATCAATCCAACTCTTTATACGATTGGTTTGAGCGCGGACTATGACATCGACTTTCACGACATCACCAGTGGAGGCAATACTCTTGGGACAACCGTCGGCTACGATTTGTCGACCGGCTGGGGCAGTCCCAATGGGAGCGCCCTGATCGACGCACTTGCCGGAGCGCAGAACCCCACTTTCTACATTTCCTCCTCGCCCACCTCGGTCGCGGTGACCCAGGGAATGAGTGGCGCATCGACGATCACTACGACCCATGCGGGCGGCTTCAATTCCCCCATCGCCTTGTCCGCAACCGGCCTGCCCGCGGGCGTAACCGCAAACTTCAATCCCGCATCGATGGTGGCGCCGGGTTCCGGCACCTCGACCCTGACCCTGACCGTGGCCGCGACCACCGCGACGGGCATGTACCCCATCACCGTCACCGGTATGGGCGGAAACCTCACACTTTCGACCAAGGTCACTTTGACCGTGATCGCCGTGGGGCAGGCCGCCGTACCCAACGTGGTCGGTGACACCCAGGCAGCCGCGACGACAGCCATCACCGGAGCTGGACTTACGCTCGGCACGGTGACCACTCAGTCGAGCTTCGTGGTCGCATCCGGCAACGTGATTAGCGAGAGCCCAAGCGCCGGCACAGTCGTGAGTTCCGGCTCGGCGGTCGACATCGTCGTCTCCAGCGGCTCGGGGGGTGCGCCTCCCCCTCCCGGCTCAAACGAATGGACCTGGATGAGCGGAAGCAATGCGGTTGGCAACGCTGGCGTCTATGGCACGTTGGGCACGCCCGCGGCTGGCAACACTCCCGGAGACCGCGACAGCGCATCGACATGGACTGACAGCGGCGGCCATCTCTGGCTTTTTGGGGGCGAAGGGACCGATGCGAACCACAATTTTGGCTTCTTCAATGAACTCTGGGAGTTCAGTCCTGCCACCAGCGAATGGGCCTGGGTGGGCGGATCGAAAGGGGTAGTGGCGGGATTTGGCATGGATCAGCCGGGAGTCTATGGCACGTTGGGAGTTCCCGCTCAAGGAAACATCCCCGGAGGCCGATCTGGCGCTACGACATGGACTGACAGCAGCGGGCACTTCTGGCTCCTCGGCGGCGACGGCGCCGATACTGGTGGGAATTCTGGCCTCTTCAACGATCTTTGGGAGTTCAATCCATCTACGGGTTTCTGGACGTGGATGAGCGGAAGCGGCACCATCGGGGCCAATGGCGGCCAGCCCGGAGTCTACGGCACGCTGGGGACACCCGCTGCGGGAAATATCCCTGGAGCCAGGCAATACGGCGCAAGCTGGGCCGACAGCAAGGGCAACCTGTGGCTCTTTGGAGGCAATGGTCTGGATGTAAACGGAGCGCGGGGCTTTCTCAACGATCTATGGGAGTTTAATCCGTCGCTTGGAGCACATGGCGAATGGGCGTGGATGGGCGGTAGCAGCACCATCGGGGCCAATGGCGGCCAGTTCGGAGTCTACGGCACGGAGGGAACGCCCGCTGCCGGAAACATCCCCGGAGGCCGGAAAGGCCCTGTCTCCTGGGCGGACCACAGCGGTAATTTCTGGCTCTTTGGCGGTTTCGGATACGATGCCAACGTCAATACAGGCGGGTTCAACGACCTTTGGGAGTTCAATCCTGCCAAGAACCAATGGACATGGATGAGCGGAAGCACCACGGTAAGCGTCCCTGGGGTCTACGGCACGCTGGGAGTACCTGCTGCCGCAAACGTCCCCGGAGGCCGGTATGCCGCTATCTCCTGGACCGACAGCAGCGGCAATTTCTGGCTCTTTGGGGGTGATGGTCAAGACGGAACAGATGTCAATGGCTATCTCAATGACCTTTGGGAGTTCGGTCCTTCCACCGGTGAATGGGCCTGGATGAGCGGAAGCAGCACGGTGGGCAACTTCGCCCAGTTCGGCGTTTACGGCACCTTGGGAACGGCTGCCGCCTCAAACGTCCCCGGAGGCCGTGAAAACGCGTCCGAATGGACTGACAGCAGCGGCAATTTCTGGCTCTTCGGCGGATACGGCGCGGATGCATCAGACAACCTTGGCTACCTCAACGATCTCTGGAGCTTTCCGCCTACCGCTCCTGGCACGATTGGGCAAAACCCCGCCGCCACGCCCACGTTTAGTTTGCCGTCAGGAACCTACTCGAATGCACAGATCGTAACAATTTCCGACGCCACGGCTGGTGCGACCATCTATTACACCACCGACGGGACTACGCCGACCACATCGTCCACCATCTACAACGGCGCTATTAACGTTTCTGCCACGGAGACCATCCAGGCCATCGCGGTGGCCGCGGGCGACGCCAACAGCGCAGTGGCTTCGGCAACCTACACAATTCAAGTCAGCGTGCCGATTCAAGTCGCCGTGCCCAACGTGGTTGGCGACACCCAGGCCGCCGCAACGACAGCCATCACCGCAGCTCAACTCGTGGTCGGTACAGTCACCACAGCGAGCAGCCCCACCGTCGCATCCGGCAACGTCATCAGCGAGAGCCCAATCGCCGGCACCGGCGTCAACCCCGGCTCGGCGGTCAACCTTGTCGTTTCAACCGGCTCGGGCACGCCGCAAGTCGCCGTGCCCAACGTGGTTGGCGACACTCAGGCAGCCGCGACAACAGCCATCACCGCAGCCGGCCTTACACTCGGCACGGTGACGACTCAGTCGAGCCCCAACGTCGCATCCGGCAACATCATCAGCGAGAGCCCAATCGCGGGCACAACCGTCAACTCCGGCTCGGCGGTCAACATTGTCGTCTCGAGCGGCCCGGCGCAGGTGGTCGTGCCCAACGTGGTTGGCGACACCCAGGCAGCCGCGACAACAGCCATCACCGCAGCCGGCCTTACACTCGGCACGGTGACGACTCAGTCGAGCCCCAACGTCGCATCCGGCAACATCATCAGCGAGAGCCCAATCGCGGGCACAACCGTCAACTCCGGCTCGGCGGTCAACATCGTCGTCTCGAGCGGCCCGGCACAGGTGGCCGTGCCCAACGTGGTTGGCGACACTCAGGCAGCCGCGACAACAGCCATTACCGCAGCCGGCCTTACACTCGGCACGGTGACGACTCAGTCGAGCCCCAACGTCGCATCCGGCAATGTGATCAGCGAGAGCCCCATCGCAGGCGCCAGCGTAAGCTCCGGCTCTGCCGTTAACCTGGTTGTCTCATCCGGCCCGGCGCAGGTGGCCGTGCCCAACGTGGTTGGCGACACTCAGGCAGCCGCGACAACAGCCATTACCGCAGCCGGCCTTACTCTCGGCACGGTGACGACTCAGTCGAGCCCCAACGTCGCATCCGGCAACGTGATCAGCGAGAGTCCAATCGCCGGCACAAACGTCAGCTCCGGCTCTGCCGTTAACCTGGTTGTCTCATCCGGCCCGGCGCAGGTGGCCGTGCCCAACGTGGTTGGTGACACCCAGGCAGCCGCGACAACAGCCATTACCGCAGCCGGCCTTACTCTCGGCACGGTGACGACTCAGTCGAGCCCCAACGTCGCATCCGGCAACGTGATCAGCGAGCTTCCAATCGCCGGCACAAACGTCAGCTCCGGCTCTGCCGTTAACCTGGTTGTCTCATCCGGCCCGGCGCAGGTGGCCGTACCCAACGTGGTCGGTGACACTCAGGCAGCCGCGACAACAGCCATTACCGCAGCCGGCCTTACTCTCGGCACGGTGACGACTCAGTCGAGCCCCAACGTCGCATCCGGCAACGTGATCAGCGAGCTTCCAATCGCCGGCACAAACGTCAGCTCCGGCTCTGCCGTTAACCTGGTTGTCTCATCCGGCCCGGCGCAGGTGGCCGTGCCCAACGTGGTTGGTGACACCCAGGCAGCCGCGACAACAGCCATCACCGCAGCCGGCCTTACACTCGGCACGGTGACGACTCAGTCGAGCCCCAACGTCGCATCCGGCAATGTGATCAGCGAGAGTCCAATCGCCGGCACAAACGTCAGCTCCGGCTCTGCCGTTAACCTGGTTGTCTCATCCGGCCCGGCGCAGGTGGCCGTGCCCAACGTGGTTGGTGACACTCAGGCAGCCGCGACGACAGCCATCACCGCAGCCGGCCTTACACTCGGCACGGTGACGACTCAGTCGAGCCCCAACGTCGCATCCGGCAACGTCATCAGCGAAACTCCCATTGCAGGCGCCAGCGTGAGCTCCGGCTCTGCCGTTAACCTGGTCGTCTCATCCGGCCCGGCGCAGGTGGCCGTACCCAACGTGGTTGGTGACACTCAGGCAGCCGCGACAACAGCCATCACCGCAGCCGGCCTTACACTCGGCACGGTGACGACTCAGTCGAGCCCCAACGTCGCATCCGGCAACGTCATCAGCGAAACTCCCATTGCAGGCGCCAGCGTGAGCTCCGGCTCTGCCGTTAACCTGGTCGTCTCATCCGGCCCGGCGCAGGTGGCCGTACCGGTCATCTCGCCCGCGGCAGGCAGCTTCACCTCGGCGCAGAGCGTGACCATCACAGACAGCACCGCCGGCGCGGTCATCTACTACACCCTCAACGGAACAACCCCAACCGCTTCGTCCACCTTGTACACCGGCGCGATCACCGTCTCTTCGACGGAAACCATCGAAGCCATCGCCATTGCCAGTGGCTTCTCCAATAGCGCAGTAGCTTCCGTCGATTACGTTATCGTGCTGGGCACGCCCGGTTACACGCTGAGCGCCAACCCGTCGACCCTAACTATCATGAGCGGCTCAACTGAAGCTACGGTCATTACGCTCACGCCGACAAACGGGTTTACCGGCACCGTGAACTTCACTTGCGGAATGTTGCCGTCGAATGTCACTTGCGGCTTCTCACCCGCAAGCCTGACCGTCGCCTCTGGCGGCTCCGCGCCAACCACAACGCTCACCATTGGCACCACCGGAACCAACATCGCTTCTCTTCGCGATGGCTCGGGTGCGACCGGCCCCAATGGAACGCTCTTGCCCGGGATATTTGCGGCCATAATTCTGTTGCCCCTGGGCTTCACGCGCCGCATCCTTCGCACCAGGAAAAAAGGAGGCCCGTGGCTCATGGGCCTGCTGCTGGTGGCAACAGCGAGCCTCGCTGCCGCAGGCATGATCGGACTATCCGGTTGCGGCGGATCGAGCGAAAAATCCACACCCGCAGGCACCTACTCCATTCTTGTCAATGTAACCAGCGGCGGAACAACAGTCCCGCTGGACCTTACCATCCTTGTTGATTAAATCGCTTTCGATCTAATTGGTTACGTTTCGAGCCCGCAGCAGCGGCATTTGCTTCCACCCCAGCGACGAGGACCTGTCGCCGGGGAGCCCGGGGAAAATGCCGCTTTGCTGCGTAGTTTATCTATTCACCTGGGTCGAAAGCGCTGAAGCAGGGCGGCACAAAAACACCAAGGCAGCGCTTCTGACCAGTGGGCTGTTGCCTTTCTCTCCGCGGCAGAACCGCGAAGCACAGTACCGCAGGAAGGAATTCTCGATTCGCGCGTGACCGCGAATCCGCTCGATGGGCATAGCAGGTGTGCAAGCTCCCCTCGTCCCCGGCAAATCCATCCCTCCCTATCTCGTTCACGAAGGAGCCATCGAGTATGCCGGCAGGCTCGCCGGCTGGGGCACCGACCAGGCGGGCGGCGACGACGAGCAAACGGTCGAGGCGATTGAGCCGGGGGTTTACGCGCTCTGCCTCGTCGCGGACCCGGCAGAGCTCAAGAAGCTCTGGGCGGGCGCGGCGCCGCAGGAAAAATGCGGTACGGGCTCGGTCGAGCCGGGCAGGACGTTGACGCTGGCGCCAAAGTAAGTTTTCCCGGTAACCTCACATGACCCAAGGGGGACGACCCGGCATCCCGTGAGATTTCAGTGCGGGATTTCCGCGGTTTGCCGGATCGGCTTGTCACCGTTGAGTGTAAACGCCGTGAAGACACCGTCTTGCTCGCAGGCGATACCGAACAGTTGACCAGATCCAATGTCAAGCCTGCTCCTTAGGCTCCCATCGTTTGGGTCGACGTCGTAGACAGCGTACGGCGGCAGCTGTGAAGCTGGGCCGACTCCTGCGGCGCCGGAATCCTCCGCCTTATTCTCCTTCTTGTAGCGAATGATCCAACGGTCGTTCGAGGAAATTACGCCGTCCAACACATAGCCTTTGGGGGCCGATATGGGTACCTCTCGCACCGCACCCCCTGCGCCAACTTCAAGAATTGGCGAGCGGGAACGCGCCTGATAGAGGAGGGTTCTGTGTCGGGCGGGAACAAATAGCCACCAGCTCAGGCTCGTCAGAGCGCGTGCGCGGTCGTGCTCGGAGTCCGACCCACCCGGCTGCAAGTCGGGGCTCTCCAGCATGGCAGCAGGTAGTTCAATCTGCCTCGCAACCTGACCGTCTGGCCCCAGCAGGAGTAAATGGGGAGCCCGGTTGATGCGGTCGGTCGCCAGAGCAATAAGGCTCTCGTCGGAGAGCGCGGCCAACCTCACAAAGTTGTAGGCCGACGGAAGGTCAAGTGCCTCTTTGTAGCTGCCGTCCCTATCAAACAATGCAAGGTAGTCGTGGTGCTCGCCCGTGTAGGTCGACCTGGGTGGAGCGCCGGGCAGAAGTGTGTAGGTGCCTGTTCCCTTCTTGTCGTCTTTGGTTGCCGTCACCAATATCCCAACCGTCGAGTCCGACACAAAGTAGCTGCGGAACCTCACATCATAGAGGCCCGAGATGGATTTTGCGCTGAACGCTTTGGCACCGCGCGGGTCCAGGGAGTAGGCGGCGTGGTCCATGTAGTCGGGCGGCTGGGGCGCATCAAGAAAGGGCACACCGTCCGGGCTGCAAAGGATTGGAAAGGCAATTACCGATAATGCCGGCGCTCCGGGGATCGGGGGTTGGGCCTTGAAATCAAGCTTGAGGGCTGGCGTTTGCAGGGTTCCTTCTTCTTGCCCCATAGCCTGAGTGGCCGGCTGGGCTTGGGAGAGTGGCTCCGGTTTGGTCGGGTTCGTCGCGGGCGGAGCAGTTCCCAAGGCCTGCCCGAAGAGGGGGGGCTGCGCCCCAATCAGCGCTGTAGCCAAAAACGCCCGGACCGTCCTCGACCTCATTCGCCGCTCCCGGTCAGCCGAGCGAAAGTCCGCCTCGGGCGAAAAGCTGGCGGAGCGTCTTCGCCAAGAGCCGCTGAAAGCGGGAGATACCTCCCGCCACAGGTCGCAACCATCAGGTCCTCACTCCTAGCTAGCTCCAGCAGGCGCTGGCGGACCCCAGGGTCGGCCAGCTTCACCATATTTTGGCAATAACCGGTCAACTGATAGCAATTGGGCAGTCCCTGACCACGGCAATAGATCGTGTTGCAATAAAAAGGGACGCCGTAAAGGCCAGGGTCAGAGGCCAAAGTATAATCCACCGAATCGGAACACCCGTTGCTGCTCCCGCAATATGCCGTGTATTCGGTAAAACTTTCGGTGCACCCCGATTGGGCTGCGGCGAAGGACCCAGCGAGGGTCAGTACGGTTGCAGCTATGGGGCTAATTGCGAATGCTAGTCTCATGTAGAACCCTCCTGTTCTGGACTGCGGTTTGCGCCGAGCGCCCACCCCCTTGAAATTAGGGGGTAGAGGTCGGTTCCTTGTTCCCGCTTTGTCGTGGCCCGAAAACTTGCACTATTTATCGCATAAATAAAAGAGGACTGCCAAGTAGCTTTAGTAGCTTAGGTCACTGAGATCGCTAATGAACCGGAATCGGCAGTCAAAAGCTGTCGCGAGGTAATGTGGAATAATCAGCCGGTGACTCCCGCTGCTGTCACAACTCCCGGCAGTTGGTACCTGGTGGCGTGCGCTGCCGGGGCCGTACTCGTCCTTCTCATTCTGATTGCGCGTGTCCGCCTGCATCCCGCACTGGCGCTGGCCGTCGCTGCAGTAGGGCTGGGCGTTGCCGCAGGGATGCCGCTCAAGCAGATTCCGCTCTCCTTCACCGCGGGCGTCGGCAATCTGATGGGCCATATCGCGATCGTGCTCGGCCTGGGCGCGATCCTGGGCCGGTTGCTGTCTTCTTCCGGCGGAGCGGCTGCGCTGGGCAAGGCGCTGGTCGAAGGCTGCGGCCCCAAAGGCCTGCCCTGGGCGCTGCTCGTGGTGGGCATCGTGGTGGGGATGCCGGTGTTTTTTGAGGTGGGTCTCGTCCTGCTGATGCCGATTGTGGCGGAGTCGGCGCGGCGCAGCGGGCGGCCTCCAATCCTGGTGGGCATGCCGCTCCTGGCGGGCCTCTCCATCGTGCACGGCACGTTGCCGCCCCATCCCGCGGCGATGTTGGCTGCGACTCAGTATCACGCGGATCTGGGCAAGACGATTCTGCTGGGTCTCTGCGCGGGACTGCCCGCCGCGGTTGTTGCCGGGCCGGTGCTGGGCTGGGTGATGCTGCGGCGATGGGAGCGGACCAAGGGAAAGTCGACGCTCATCCCCGCCAACGAAGAGACCCTGTTTACTGCCGTGGCGGAAGACAAGGGTGCGCCCGCAGGCTTCGGAAATTCGTCCGAAAGCCAGGAAAAAGTTCCGCTGTCCGCCGGACCGGTTCGCGCGGCGACGGCCATCCTGCTGCCGATCGCTTTGATCTTTGCTGGGAGCTGGGCCGACTCGTTGGCTGCCCCGGGCTCTCTGCCCAACCAGATTCTGCGCCTCGTGGGCAGCCCGGACATCGCGCTGCTCATCGCCGTGCTGGTGGCGCTGGTAACGCTCGGCGGGCGCATCCAGACCGGCCAGCATCACGGCCGCGAGCTGCTGCGCAAGCTGACCAACGAATCCTTTGAGCCCATCGCGAACGTGCTGGTGATTCTGGCAGCGGCGGGCGGGCTGAGCGGCATTCTGCGCGACTCGGGCGCGGCGCAGGCAACCATCGGCCTTGCACTCGGCGCGCACATGCCGCCGCTGGTACTGGCCTGGATGCTGGCCGCGGTGGTGCGGGTAGCCATGGGCTCGGCGACGGTGGCCATGGCCGTGGCTTCGGCAGTGCTGGCTCCGCTGGCAAGCCAGGCCGGCGTCAGTCCGGAGCTGCTGGTGCTCGCCACCGGCACCGGCTCGCTCATCCTCTCGCACGTCAACGACCCCGGCTTCTGGATGATCGAGTCGTTCTTCAAGCTCGAGGTCAAAGGCACGCTGGCCACCTGGTCGGTAATGGAAACGGTGCTCTCGGTGACCGGGCTGGGCACGGTGCTGCTGCTGTCGGCACTGGTGCGCTAAGCGCGGCTGCGTCGCCCTCACTTAGTCTTCGCAGCCTCCTCCAACGGCCGCAGGTAATCTTCCATCTCGGTCCTGCCGACGTGGTGGGCCCAGCCCGCCGGTGTGGCCTTCCACAGAACATCCTTGATATCGGCGCGCGCGCCGTGCTCGACCAGCAGCCTCACCAGTTCCATGGTCCCGTACCCGACTGCCTGATGCAGCGGTGTGCAATGGGAGTGGCCGCCGACCGGGTGGTACCGGTTGGGGTCTTCACCGGCATCGAGCAGGATGCGGACGATCTCGACGCGGCAATATTGCGCGGCAACTGCCAGAGCCAGATGCCGCTCCTCCGCGCTTGCCGTTGGCAGCATGCGCCGGAAGGTCTCCGCATCGATCAGCGCAGCGATAGGCAGATCGACCTTTGCCCCGCGCCGAATAAGCGCCTGCACCGATTGCAGGCTCCCGTGAAGCGCCGCCGCGTGGATCGCGCTGCCGGGGTCCGCGCCCCAGTCGCAGAGCAGGTCGATCAATGGGATTTGTTTGCCGCACGCTTCCGGCACGCTCCCGGTTGCCACCAGCGAAAGCGTCACATCGAGCGCGGCCTGATCCGGATTGACGTTCGGGCCGGGCTTCTGGCCCGCTTCGAGAATCACCTCGGTGACGGCGACGATGTTCTCCGGCATCTTGTTGTGGCGAATCGGATTCTCCGCGATGAACTCAAGCAGCGATGGATTGTGAAAGTAGTTCATGCCCTCGAAGACCACACGCTTGCGGGCCAGGTCCGGATGCTGCTTGAGGTGCGCGCGAAGGCCGTCTCGTCGCCCGCGTCAATCAAGTCGACAGCCCGGCGAAACACGGGATCTGTGATGCGCTCGTGATGAGGCAGGTCCAAGTCGATCCGGCGGGAACGGGCTTCTCAATGCGCCTCTTGAGGCGTGTCCAACTCAGGAACCCGTGTTCGCGGGCAACGGTAAGCTGCGCATCGCTGAGCTTGAACTCGGCGGCAAAGATGGCTTCGTCGTGTCGCGCTGCGGAATTGAGGATGGAACTCGCGAATGAGCTGCGCCGCTGCGAGGGTGCGGGCGGCGTGCGCCTTCATCAGGTCTTTGGCCTGCTGCTTTAGGTGATCGAGGTTTGGGTGGGACGGGAGTTGTCTTACCGGCATGACGAACTTCCTTTCTTGAGCCCCGGTCCGCATCTTGTGGGCAGAAAGTCAGTTCGCAAAACGGGTTGTACGTGCCAGGTGGACTTCAAGTCCTTTCCGCGGACCGGATGCGCCCTTGTGCGCTACGGAAAGGCTAGCACGGGAGCGGCTTCGCGAAAAATCGTTTCTCGAACAGATCGACGGGGCAGATGTCGGGAGTCCGATGCGGTCTGCCGATCAACTGAGAAAACTCACCCCCACGCCCCCAGCAGACGCCGCAACAGCACCAGTTGCCCCACGTGGTAGGCGTTGTGGTCGGCCACGAGTAGCACCTCGCGCAGGGTGGTCTGGCCTTTTCCATGCGGGATCGGCTCAAAGAGGTCGGTCTCGGGGTCGGCAACGAGCGCGCAAGTCTTCTTGAGGTCGCGGCGGAAGGCGCGCACGCTCTTGTCCCACGCCTTTTCATCGGGAGGAGCCGACGTGGCCGGCCAGTAGGCATCTGGCCACGCGAGGTGCTGGTAGTCGGGGTTCACACAGAAGTCGAGGATGTCCCACTGGGCAGTCCTCAGGTGTTCCAGCAGCTCCCACGCCGTGTGGTCGGCATTGCGCGGGCGCTTGCCGCGCAGTTCAGGGGCAAGGCCGCTGAATCGCCTTCTCGAAAGTGACGTGTGCGTTGGGCTGGGTGAGCAGGCTGATCAGATGTTCGCGCAAGGCGGTGTCGTTGGACATGGGGCGGTCTCGCTTTCCGTTGGCTTCAAGAATGTGGGTCCGTTTCCAACGCTCCCGGCGCGAGAAAAAAACCTGCCCATGCGTAGGATTCGCGCCGCAGGCGAAACGATGCCGGGAAATCGTCGCGGAGGGCCGACTTGATCGATTCGGCGCAACAAAAGTGACCTTGCATTCCAACCAGCCGGCGGGGCGTGATGGGCGTCCGGCGACGGCGCTTCGGATAAGCTGCCTTTAGACCGCCATTCGCGATGTGCGATCCCAGCGGAGGGTTGCGAGCCGGAATTGCCGCAGGAGGAAAAGAGTGACACGAGACGAAGCATGGACGCTGGCCAACCACTGGGTTGCGGCCTGGAATGCCCACGATCTGGACCGGATCATGAGCCACTATGAAGACCATGTCACCCTGACCTCGCCCGTGGCCGCCCGCCTGCTCGCGATCGCCGACGGCCGTGTCACCGGCGAGGTAAACCTGCGCGCCTACTTCGAGCGAGGCCTGGCCGCCTTCCCCGATCTCACCTTCCATCTCGAAGATGTCCTGTGGGGCCTCAACAGTGTTGTTCTCTACTACACCAACCAGCGAGGATCCCGCACCGCGGAGTTCATGGAGCTGGGCGCGGGCGGTAAGGTCGCGCGGGTGATCGCTCACTACAACGCGTGAAAGGCCTGGGCGCCTGAAAGGCAATCGTGTACGAAAAGACGGACTTCCGGAAGGGCGCGGCCCGGGCGGAAATACCAATCATCGCCACGGAGAGACCAAATCATTCATTGCTCAGCGTTGGCGGCGCCCAATGGACAAAGCAAGCCTTCCTATAGCCCCAGCACCGCCCGCTGCGCGGCGAAGATCTCTTTCAATCCGCCCTCTGCGAGATCAACCAATGCATTCAGTTCAGAACGAGTAAACGAACCCTTCTCCGCCGTCGCCTGCATCTCAATCAGGCCGCCATCGGCGGTCATCACCACGTTCATGTCCACCTCGGCCTGCGAGTCCTCTTCATAGCAGAGGTCGAGCAGCGGCCTGCCGCCCACCATGCCCACGCTGACAGCTCCCACCAGCTGCTTCATCGGCGAGGCCTTCAGCGTGCCCGCCTTCACCAGCGCATTCAGGGCCAGGGCAAGCGCCACCGCAGCGCCGGTGATGGCAGCCGTGCGCGTCCCCCCGTCGGCCTGAATCACGTCGCAGTCGAGAATCACGGTGCGTTCCCCGAGGGCATGCGTGTCGACCACCGAGCGCAGGCTGCGGCCAATGAGCCTTTGAATTTCATGGGTCCGCCCGCCGATCTTGCCCCGTTCGCTCTCCCGCGGCGTCCGGGTCAGGGTCGAGCGCGGCAGCATGGAGTACTCGGCCGTCACCCAGCCGCGGCCGGAGTTGCGCAGCCAGCTCGGCACCCCCTGTTCGATGGTCGCGTTGGTCAGAACCCGTGTGTTGCCGAAGGAGACCAGCACCGAGCCCTCGGCCGTCTGGACAAAGCCCGGAGTCAGCGTGAGGGGGCGAAGCTCGGTCGGGGTGCGCCCGCCGGGGCGGTAGTGGGGGGCCGAATCACTTGAACTCATAGAAGGATTGTAGAAGAGCGCCGCCGTTGCCGGTGAACTCCGGACCCTGGAAGACTGTGCCGGAAGGCCTTTGTCGGCTGTTCCCGATCCGGGATTCCGGCCAGCAGCAACGCCGGAACGGGAATTCCCTGATAAGAGTCTGAAAACAGGAAGGTTATCCAACTCAAAGCCGCCGCTCATGTCCCATTTCAGGACAATAAACCCCCGGGCGCGACTCACTCTTGTGCGTGAATTCGGCACGAAATCCTTCCCTTATCAGGAACTTAGCGAAGGCGTTCAGGTTTGGAACTCCACGTGTAACACCTCCGGTATCAAATCAGTGCAATTGGGGCTCTGCAAGCAGATTCGGGAAGCAAGGACGCAGCAGGTTGG
The DNA here is from genome assembly GCA_963783065.1 of uncultured Acidobacteriaceae bacterium. Classification (GTDB taxonomy): domain Bacteria; phylum Acidobacteriota; class Terriglobia; order Terriglobales; family Acidobacteriaceae; genus Telmatobacter. Next base: position 944,489 of record CAWAMG010000004.1, read on the forward strand.
GAAACAGACGGAGCAGGTTGGGATTGAGGCTGGGCAAAAGACAACGAAGAACCGGGAAGAACTTCGAAGGGAGCGGGTCATGCAGGAGCTGAATCAGGCAACGGAACAGGTCGTTCAAACCGAGCGCAGGCGAGTGGAGGCTGTGGTGGAGACCCTGGCTACAATGCGCAGTGATGGAGAGAGCCTGGCGGAGCTGGCCCACGACGCCCGCAACATGGTCACCGCGCTGGGGCTCTACTGCGATCTGCTGGAGGAGCCCGGCGTGCTGGCCACCCAATATTCGCACTACGGCAACGAGCTTCGGCTGGTGGCGGCCGCCAGTCGGCGCCTGGTTGAGAAGCTGGTCGCGCTGGACGTTCGCGGGAGCGTGATCCGTGCAAGCATGGGGGGCGGGCAGGCCGTGCGAGGCGCGAAGGCCGCACGCCAGCCTGCCAGCCTCAAGGCCACACGGACCGAGAGCACAGCGGACGCCCCGGCAGGGAAGGATACAGCGGAGTGGGCAGCCATCCCGCAGGCCCGGACGAGCCAGGTGGCGAGTTCGGCCGCAGGCTCCGGCGCAGGTCTTCTGTCCGGAGTTGCCCCGGCCGGCGGCTGGGACCTGATGCCCCCCGAGCTGATCTCCAACCTCGCGCAGGAGCTGCTCTTGAGCCGCAACCTGCTCGCGGCGCTGGCCGGACCCTCCATCGCTCTGACTGTGGACGTGGAAGGCGGGGCTCTGCCGGTGCGGCTGAACGGCGAAGACCTGACCCGGGTGCTGGTTAACCTGGTGAAGAACGCCGCAGAGGCAATTCCGGGAAGCGGTTCGATCCGCATCGGCCTGCGTAAGCAGCCCCATCCGGCCGAGGGTGCCGAGGCGCTCTCCGTGACGGTCGAGGATAGCGGCCCGGGTATTCCGCGCAAGGTGATCGAGCGCATCTTCGAGGCCGGCTTCACCACGCGCGCGGCCGGGTCCTCCACGGGGACCCCCTCCGGCGAGTGGCCCTCCGCGCATCGAGGCCTGGGTCTCTCCATCAGCCGGTCGATTGTAGAGGCGGCTGGCGGGCGCATCTACGCAACCAACCGCGAAGGACCGGGCGCTTCGGGGCGCGGGGCGCGCTTTGAGATCGTCCTTCCGGTCCGCAGCCGTTAGGGCCCAACCACCCCAATTTCAACTTTCGGCACGGTGAAGAATCCGTCCGGCGGCAGCAAACACATCGAACCGCACGTGAGGCGAATACAATGCTCGAAACAGTCTTGAATCCGGAAGACACGGCCCCAACCGCAGGAGCAGCCCTCCTGAACAAAGGCAATTCGACCCTGAACGCGGGGCATCGAACTCTGAACGGGCGGGCGGGAACCATGACCGATCCCGGAAACGATCACACCCAGGCACGCAACCCCCGCGGTCTCGCTCTGAACGAACGAACCGCGCTTCTGAACACGCGAACTCAGACCCAGGCTATGGACTTCGTCCCTCAATCCGCCGACCCTTCCGTGCTGCTTCGGCTGCTCGTCGTCGATGCCGATACGGTGGTTCGCTCGGCCTGCGCCGAGATCGCCGCCAGCCTGGGCTTCGCGGTTGACAGCACGGGCGATCTCGCACAGGCCCGTTCCCTTCTGCGCGGCAAGGCCGCCGACATTCTTCTGGTCAACCTGCCCGCGGACTCAGGTCAGGGCCTCGAGCTGGTCTCCGAGGTCAGGCTGCTCTCCCCCGAAACAGCCGTGATCGTTATGACCTCCTCGGCCTCGGTCAATGTGGCCGTTGAAGCGATGCGCTCGGGCGCCACCGACTACCTGACAAAACCTTTCGCAATGGATGAGCTCTCCACGGTTCTCGATCGCGCCGCCGCCGCTCACATGACCGATACGGCGACCCGCCAGTTGCGCGAGCGGTTGCGGCTCTCGCAGGGGCTGGGGGCCATGATCGGCCGCTCGGTGGAGATGGAGAAGCTCTACCGCATCCTCTCCAAGGTCGCGCTGAGCTCTCACCCGGTGCTGGTGCTGGGCGAGAGCGGCACGGGCAAGGAGTTGGTGGCGCGGACCATCCACGCCTACGGGCCCAACGCGCAAAAGCCGTTCCTGCCCGTCGACTGCGGTTCGCTCGTGCCCAGCCTGATCGAGAGCGAGCTCTTCGGCTACGTGAAGGGCGCCTTCACCGGGGCCAACCGCTCCAAAGATGGATTATTGGTCTCGGCTGAGGGAGGCACGGTCTTTCTCGATGAGATCGGCGAGCTCTCGGTCGATCTTCAGGCCAAGCTGCTGCGCGCGCTGCAGGAGCGCGAGGTTCGGCCGGTAGGGGCAACTCACCGCATTCCCATCCGGGCGCGGATTGTTGCCGCCACCAACCGCGACCTGGCCGAAATGGTCGAGAAGGGCACCTTCCGCAAGGATCTCTTCTACCGGCTCAACGTGGTCAATCTCCGCCTGCCCTCGCTGCGCGAGCGGCGCGAGGACATCCCTCTCCTGGCGGCGCATTTTCTCGACCGCTTCAGCCGCGAACACTGCGTCAAGTTCACGCTCAGCGACGAGGCATTGCGCATCATGATGCGTCACGACTGGCCGGGAAATGTGCGCGAGCTGGAACACGCGGTGGAGCGGGCCTGCGCTCTCTGCTCGGGGCCGTTGATCCAACTCGGCGATCTGCCCACCCAGCTGCAGCAGAAGGGGATCGAGGCCCAGCGGGCCAATGCTGCGCCGGGAGGCGGTGCGTCAGCCGACGGGCCCGCCCCGCCGTCAAGACGCTGGCCGATCTCGAACGCGAGGCGATCCTGGCAGCCATTCGCACCCTCAACGGCGACAAGCTGCAGGCCGCCAAGCTGCTCGGCATCGGCAAGACCACCCTCTATCGCAAGCTGAAAGAGTACGGCATCGCCGATCCGCTGCGGGACGATTGAAAGCAGCTCTCAGCTTTCAGCCGTCAGCTCTCAGCCTCTTTCTCGCGACCACGACCTGTTGTGCGGCGCTTTCGCAGCCGGCAGGGCAAAAGGTTCCCGGGAAGACCAGCGAAGAGAAGCTGATAGCTGACAGCTGACGGCTGACGGCTGACGGCTGAAAGCTGAAAGCCGTGATCTGACAACTCATTACTGACAACTGACGACTGACAACTGGCATTTGAGAGCGGGGAACGAAGATGAGCATTCTGATGGTGACCGGAGTGGAAGGCGCTCGCAACAGCGCCGAAGTGGTGAGCGCGCAACTGAGCATGGATGTGGAGGTTGCGGAGGGGCGCAGGACCGCGCTGGCCGCGCTCAAGCGCAGGGAGTTCTCTGCCGTGGTGGTGGACGAGACGCTGGCGGAGTGCGATCCCGCGGCCGCTGAGGCGATCTGGGACCGCGCCGGCCTGGCCATTCCTCTGCAGGTCAACTTTGCCCTCTCCGGCGCGGCCCGGCTCATCCGTGAGATCCGTGCTGCTCTTCACCGCCGCGAGCGTGAGCAGTCGCTGGCGCGCCGCGCCGCCGAAGCTGCCATCGAGCGGGAGCTGAAATCGACGGTCGCCGGGCTGCTCCTGAACTCCGAGCTCGCCCTCTCCATCGGCAACGTGCCGGCGCCCCTGGCGGACCGTCTGCGCGTCGTCGCGGATCTGGCGGGAAATCTTCGCCAGCAGTTGAGCTCGTCGCCGCTCCCGCGCGGCGACACTGCTGCCTGAGCGCGAGCGCCTTGGCCAGAACAGAGTTGCCGGAAGCTGCGCGCGCCGAGCGGGGAGAGAGCCCCGCAAGTTGCGAATCTATTCCGGCGGCCAGACCTCGATTACGCGGTGAGCTAGCCCTGGGGGCGTGTCCGTCGAATTGATTCTTGCGGAATTCGGACTCGCGCCGCGGCCTTTCAAATCAGTCGAAGACCACCGTCTTGTTCCCGTAGCAGAGGATGCGCTGGTCGAGATGCCAGCGCACGGCGCGGGAAAGAACAACGCGCTCGAGATCGCGCCCCCGGGCCACCAGATCCTCCACCTGGTCGCGGTGCGAGATGCGCGCAACGTCCTGCTCGATGATGGGACCGTCGTCGAGAAGATCCGTCACATAATGACTCGTCGCGCCAATCAGCTTCACTCCCCGCGCGTGCGCCGCGTGATAGGGCCGCGCCCCCGTAAACGCGGGCAGAAACGAGTGATGCACATTGATGATCTGCGCCGGATAGCGGGCAACAAAACCGGGCGAGAGAATCTGCATGTAACGGGCCAGGACGACGAGGTCGATCCTCTTTTCCTTAAGAACCGCCAGTTGACGGACTTCCCGATCGGCCCTGGTCGCGGGCGCGACCTCGACGAACTCAAAAGGGATTCCGTAAAATCCGGCCAGCCTTTCCACCGCGCGATGGTTCGACACGATGACCGGAATCTCGCACCGCAGCTCGCCCGCGCGCCAGCGATGCAGCAGGTCGGCCATGCAGTGCAGATACTGCGAGCAGAAGAGCGCGACGCGCGGCCGCTCGGCCCGCGAGGTGAGCCGCCAGCGCATGCCGAGCGCGTCGGCAAGCGGCGCGAAGGCCGCCTTGAATGCATCCAGATCGAAGTCTCCCGCGGCGGAATGCGCCGGTAAGCCGTCCGCGCCGGGGCTGCTGCCGAACGTGTTCCGGTCCTCGTCGCCGGGCCCCCGGCCGGAGCCTTTGCCTGACTCGCCCTCCCGCCCGTTGCCCTGCCCGTCCAGCGCCCATTCGACGCGCATGAAGAAGAGGCCCAGGTCGTGATCCTGATGCTGATCGGCGTGGAGAATGTTGGCGCCGCGCTCGTAGAGCAGGCCGGAGACGCGGGCCACCAGGCCCTTCTGATCCGGGCAGTCAATCAACAGGACGGCTGAGTCGCTCATGCTTTTACCAGAGTACGACAGGCGCGGCCCCATCTTGGAATTTGGGACCGGGACGACGGGTCCAGTGGTTCAGGCGGTTGAGAAAGAAGTGCGGGCGAGCCCCGGAGCCAAGCCGGGGATGGCCCGGGCACCGAGAATTCTGTCACCGGACAGACTCGGGATGCAGGCATGAATCGAGCAGTCTGCAGCGCTTTCGATCCAAATGTTTACAGAAACCAAGCTGCAAAGTGGCATTTTCCCCGGGGTCCCCGGCGACAGGTCCTCGTCGCTGGGGTGGAAGTAAATGCCACCTGCGACGCCGACGAAACGTCAATGTGTGGATCGAAAGCGCTCTAGGACGCCTGGCCGCGCATGGTCCACGTGAAGGAGGCGGGCCCAAGCGCGTAGGCAAGCAGCGCGCGCAGGCCGAAGGGCAGACCCGGCGTCATCAGATGGCCCGTGTAGAAGAGAGGGCCGCGTTGTACCTTCACGTCGCGGAACCCTGCGGCAACAAATGCTGCGCGCCAGCTCTGTTTGCGAAAGCTGGACCACTCTTCGAAGACATCGCTGGACGGCCCAAGTGGGCGCACCGTGAGCAGCAGGCGCGTTCTGCCAAACGCCGGCGCGTCTTGCGGCGCGGGGCTCGCTTCAATAGCCTGCGGAGCCAATGTGGAATCCGAAGCAGAGAATGCCTTTGGCGAAACCATCGTGGCGCCGGACCGTCTCCTCGGCCGCGTAAGCAGTTTGCGCACGAGATTCGGATAGTGAGCCAGCGTCGTCCAGAAACGCCATGAGGCACTGGGCAGAACGTGAACGGCCATGCCGCCTGGACGCAGCACGCGGCTGATCTCAGCCAGCATTCGGTCGAGCTCAACGGCGTGGTAAAGCATGTGCGAGGAGTAGACCACGTCGAAGCTCGCGTCGGCGAAGGGTATGTTGTGGCCATCGTAAGGGTCGACTGGGAAGTACTGCCGGCCATAGCGCTGAGAGAGCGGATCGGGGCGCGTGGCAACATCGATGGAATGCACGTCGTTGCCCCAGGAAGAGAGGATGGAAGCCTGGAATCCGCTGCCGCCGCCGAGCTCAAGCACGCGGGTGGCAGGCTGAAACTTGCTCCTGAGCGGCTGAAGCTCGGCTCTTCGAATTCGCTCCAGAAGAGTTTCCATGCGTGGCGGGCTTTCCTGCGAGGTTGCGAGTCAAGGCCACGATACAGCAGGCGACCGGCTCCCGAGCGAGCACGAGCGAGCACGAAAGGACTATGCCCTGCAAATAGAAGAGCCCCGGGCTTATTCGCCAGGGGCTCTCTTGTACGGAATTGGATCCTGCGGTCGGACTAGCTGTTGAGGCTGATCCCGGCCGGCTTCTCTTCGCTCGTGGTCTCGTCGCTCGCGCTGACGGGGCGGTAGAAGAGCTGGTTGTTGTCGAGGTAGACCTCAAGGAAGGCCGGACGGTCGCTGATCTGGCCGGCGATCAGAGCTTCCGAGAGAGGATCTTCGATGTAGCGCTGCAGGGCGCGGCGCAGCGGCCTGGCGCCGTAGCTGCGATCCACGAGCGTTTTGTCGAGGATCCACTTCTTGGCTTCCTCCGTGACGGAATGGTGATGGCCTTCTGCGCCAGGTTGGTGTTGAGCTGCTGCACCAGCAACTCAACAATCTGAATCAGGTCGGCATCCGAGAGCGACTGGAAGAGAATCACCTCGTCCAATCGATTCAGGAACTCGGGGTTGAATGCCTTCTTTACCTCGGCCAATACATTCTTTTCGACAGTCTCGTTTATCTGGTCTTCGCTGTCGCTGTGGAAGCCGAGGTTCTTCTTCTCCTTGATCAGGTACTTGGAGCCGATGTTCGAGGTCATGATGAGGATGACGTTCTTGAAGTCGACCGTATTGCCGAGACCGTCGGTCAACTGCCCATCCTCAAACACCTGCAGCAGGATGTTGAACACATCGGGGTGCGCCTTCTCGATTTCGTCGAGCAGAACGACGGAGTAGGGCGAACGCTTGACGCGTTCGGTCAACTGTCCGCCTTCTTCGTAGCCAACGTAGCCCGGAGGCGAACCGATGAGCTTCGAAACTGAGTGCTTCTCCATGAACTCCGACATATCGAAGCGGATGAGCGCCTTGTCGGAGCCGAAGAGGAAGTTGGCCAGCGTGCGGGCCATCTCTGTCTTGCCCACGCCGGTCGGTCCAAGGAAAAGAAAAGATCCGATGGGCCGGTGCGGCGACTTTAAACCAGCTCTGGACCGGCGAATCGCGCGGGCCAGTGCGCTGATCGCCTTCTCCTGCGAGATCACCCGCTTGTGCAGCTCTTCTTCCACGCGAAGCAGCTTCTGGGTCTCTTCTTCCTTGATGCTGGTGACGGGCACGCCGGTCCAGCGGCTCACGACGTCCTCGATGTCTTCGCGGCCCACAATGCCGGCTGCTGAGTCGTCGAGGTGGTACTTGTCGCGCAGGGCGCGCAGATTTTCGCGCTCCTTGCGCTCCTCGTCGGAGTAGAAGCGCGCCTTCTCAAACTCGTGATTGGCAATGGCCGAGTCCATGCGGTGAACGATGAACTTGATTCGCTTCTGAACCTCGGTGATCTCCTCTGGCAGCGACGTCTGCCGCAGCTTTACCCTCGCTCCTGCCTCGTCGATCAGGTCGATAGCCTTGTCGGGAAGGAAGCGATCGGGGATGTACCGGTTGGAGTGGGAGACCGCAAACTCCACAGCCGCATCCGTGTAGCTGACGGCGTGGAACTTCTCGTAACGGTCCTTGATGCCCATGATGATCTTGATCGCGTCAGCTTCGTTCGGAGGCGGTACCTTGACGGCCTGGAAGCGGCGTTCGAGCGAGCGATCCTTCTCGATTGACTTGCGATACTCGGCCGGGGTGGTTGCGCCGATGCACTGAATCTCGCCACGGCTGAGCGCGGGCTTCAGAATGTTGGCAGCGTCCAGCGAGCCCTCGGCTGAGCCGGCGCCAACCAGCGTGTGCAACTCGTCGATGAAGACGATGGAATTCTGATTCTCCATCAGCTCTTTCATGATGGTCTTGAGGCGCTCTTCAAACTGGCCGCGGTACTTGGTTCCGGCCACGATCAGTGAAAGATCCAAACCCAGAACGCGCTTGTCGGCGAGGAAGCTTGGCACTTCGCCGTCGGAGATGCGCTGGGCGAGACCCTCGACAATGGCAGTCTTGCCCACGCCCGGTTCGCCAATCAGCACCGGGTTGTTCTTGGTGCGGCGGCACAGAATCTGGATGACGCGCTCGAGTTCTCCGTCGCGGCCAACAAGAGGATCGAGCTGCCCGTCCATGGCGGCCTGCGTCAGGTCGCGGCTGAATTCGGCCAGCAGGCTTGACTCGCGCTGACGCTGCTGCGGCGGAGCTTTCTCCTGGGTGACGCGCGCCAGTTCGTCGCGGATTTGCGCGAGCTTGAGGCCGCGCTCCTGCAGAATCTCGGCCGCGAAGCATTTCTCTTCGCGCAAAAGTCCGAGCAAAAGATGTTCCGTCCCGATGTGCTTGTGCCCGAGCCGCTCGGCTTCTTCGGCAGCGTAGGCCAGCACCCGCTTGCATTCATTGGAGAGAGGCAGGTCGACGGACGTTGAGACCTTCTCGCGAATTGTGGTGTGGGCCTCGATCTGCTTGCGGATAGATTCCACCGAAGCATGCGAGCGCAGAAAGCGATTGGTTAACGCCTTGTCCTCGCGCAGCAGACCGAGCAGCAGGTGCTCTGTCTCGATGTAAGGCGAGCCGAACTGGCTTGCCTCGTATCGCGCGAAGAAGATCACGCGACGTGCCTTCTCCGTATAGCGTTCGAACATGATGCTCTCCCTTTTCGAGCAGGCTTGCGTGGGGAGTAACCGTCCGGTTCAATGCCGGCCTCGGCTCTTCAAGCACGCGCCCTCTTGTAGCTATCGCCGCCGGAGCCACCTGGAAAATACTTCCCTGCTCCGAACAGCCCTTGGAGATGGATCGAAGCGTTTGTCTGCTCGATTGTCAGCGGGCGATCGGGCTGCCCCTGGAGTGCCATCCTACTCACCTGGTGAAGCTGGAAGAGATAAGTTTCAATCGCCTTCCAGGCTGCCTACCTATTAAGACTCCTAATCCAGACTAAATGGTGCAATTTCGGCAACGTACCGAAAGTTTGGCTCCTCGATCAGCGCACTGCCGTTGCCGGTGTGAGCCGGCCGCTTTCGAGCCGCAAAATCCTCGTGCATCGTGCGGCCAGGTCGAGGTTGTGTGTAACAAGAAGCGACGTGAGATTGTGCGTTTGATGAAGCCGCTCGATAAGCGAGAAGACCTGCCCGGCCGTGGTTTCGTCGAGGTCGCCGGTGGGTTCATCGGCGAGTAGAAGTCGCGGGTTGTTCACCAGCGCGCGAGCCAGCGCCACACGCTGCTGTTCGCCGCCGGAGAGTTCGCCGGGACGATGATCGGCCCGATCGTGAAGGCCGACTTCCGTGAGCCAATTTGTCGCCACAGCCAAAGCCTCATGTTTCGGTTTGCCGCGTGCCAGCAGCGGCATCGCCACGTTTTCCAGAGCGCTGAACTCCGGCAGCAGATAGTGAAACTGCCAGACGTATCCAATCTCCCGGTTGCGAAACGCCGCGGCCTCGCGAGCCGACAGTTTGGCTACATTGGTTGAGGCGCAGTATACCGTTCCAGCGGAGGCCGCATCAAGAGCACCAAGAATGTGCAAAAGAGTGCTCTTTCCTGCGCCCGACTGGCCGACGATCGCCACCATCTCACCGGCATAAACTTCCAGGTTAAGTGCCCGAAAGAGCGTGAGGTCGCCGCGGGCGGTGCGGTAAGTCTTAGCCAGATCGCACACCTGAATGAGGGGTGCGTTCGCGGACGGCGCAAAGCTGGTTTGTGAATCGGGGCGGAGTTCGAAACGGGGATCAGGCCGCAGTGTGGTTTCCCGGTCTGTGCGGGCAAGTGGCCTGGCGGACCCTTGAATGGCGAGATACATCCGTTGTGATTATTTTAACGTAGTCGGGCCTTGGTGAATGGCTCCATTCGGAGCGACCGGCGAATGCCAACAGTACCAACGGGGCGTTACGAATAGGTGAGGCAGAGCGCGGACGACCCTGCGCGATTGAGGCGGAGGGCTTCAGTTTGGTTTCTTTAGTATTGGGGTGGAGCAGGCAAACGAGCCCTTGAGTGGCTGGACGGCTCAGCGGGAGTGCATCGCAAAGAAAGATAGGGGCACCCAACCTGGGTGCCCCAATTCTTGAAGCAACGGAATGAAGATATTTGAACGAGCTCGAAGTCTACGAGTGAAGCGTCAGGCTTGCGGTCCTTGATTTGCGGAAGGCGACGAAGGCCAGTCCGAGCAGACCGGTTCCAAGCAGGAACAGAGTTCCAGGCTCGGGAGACAGAACCTCGTCAACCTCAAGGTTGTCATAGTACGAAACACCGTATGCGTCCTTGGTCGTAATCACCAGCGATGTAAGCAGGTCAGAGGACGTGGAATCGACCCAGACCCAGTTGACGCCAGGCGCGGTGCAGGTTTCTACGCCGCCCACTTTGCAGATGACTCCGGACTCGCTGAACTCCTCGGTGGATCCGTCATAGCCGATTATGGTGTACGCCAGCTCCTCTTTTAGACCATTGGGATTCAATCCCAGGTCGATGCCCTCGAACGCGAAGAGGTAGTCGCCGGTGTCGGTAACCGTGAGGGTGTAGGGTGTGGCAGCCGTTGAGGCACCCTGCGTGCTGAGGCTCGGCGCCGGATCGCCATCAACAGCATTGGGGTTGTAGAACACATCCTTACCTGTGGTCTGCTTGGTAGCAATGTTGACGCTTCCCCCGGGTGCGAATCCCTGCGACCAGCTGCTGATCGCAGTGTTTGAAGCGGGGCCGTTGGGGGTGCAGACGTTGCCGCCGGCAAGCTTGATGCCTTGACCGTCGGCGCAGCTGAAGTCGACCGTTACGCCGATCGGGCCAGCCATGGCGACGTTGCCTGCAGCCAGGCCGCAGCCCAGTGCGCAAAATGCGAGGTTCTTAACCCATGTTGCGTTCATTCCGAATCTCCTTCCGAAAATGGAAAACCAAAGTTTTGAGAAGCTTCTGCATGCAAGGAGGGCCTTTTCGATCCAGCTTTGCTCCTCACACCTACATCTCGTTTGCTGCCTGCGACTCAGTCCGGGGTAAGAAGCCATACGAAACAGGCTAGATGACCGTCCAGCTTCCGGACATAATTCCATCATTTTATGTCAGTTATGAGTCCCGAACAATGGGACGATGCCGAAATACCGCAGTCGTTTCGAGAATCTGAAGTGTAAAGCTTGCCTGCCGGATCCTGGTCAAATCCAGGGGAATCAGGATTCCAGCGGCGCCCGGCAGACGGTCAGTATAACCCAAACGTTTACCGATTGGGTCTCTGATCTCTTGGTAGCAAGCTCAGCGCCAAAGTCTGTGTATTTGGTATCAACAACCTGCGCTGGGGAAATCAAGCAAAGTGCAAAGTGTTGCATATCCGATTGCTCGGAAAATTCCGCTGATTGATCTCTTACTCTGCGCTCTTCAATTGCTTGCGATAGGCGATGAATGCCAATCCAAGAAGACCGGTACCAAGCAGCAACAATGAAGACGGCTCAGGCGTGCTGTTGAGTTCGCCGGGACCTGGCGAATATAGCTGCGAGAGGCCGGTGCTCTCGTTGAGGAAGCAAGCGTCTCCCGAGTCACCATAGTTGCAGTTTGACAGGATTTCGATCACGTTGTAATCGGGCGATGTCTCGTCTGCCCAGAAGTTGATGTAGTAGCCATCCGACAGCTCCATCAACATCCCGGTCTCGTCAAAATAGCCGCCCACATACGCCTTTGGAATCGGGTCAGTGAAATTTGTGGGCGCGTCGTTGTTCGCATAGAAGACGTTGTCGTACACCGCGGTTCCACCGGGGTCGGAATTCGGGGCTGCATTTGTGGCGTTGCCGTCATAGAGGCTTACCACGCAGGCTCCCGTACAATTGACGCCATCGCTGGTGTCAGTATAGGTACCGGACGTGATCCCCGTAATATCCGAATCGCCTGGGCCAGCTGTGGTGAAGACGATGCTGAACGAGATGGTGCCGGGATTCGCACCAAACGAGGTGTTGACGGCTCCGGAGTAGTTGAAGGTGTAGGACTCCGCAGACACAATCGGGGTAATGGCAAGGACCGCCGCCAATGCGAGTAAAGCAACCTTGAACTTCTTCATGCTTCCTCCAGAATACTGGTTCATCTCTATATCCACGCTGTCTGCGCTTTCAGCTATGAACTGCCTTGCTATCCGGATCGACCTCTCAAACTGCGGTCCGGCCGGCACTCGATGAATCTGCAATGCCACCCCATACACTGCAACGAGACCAATATTCAACACGGCTGGGATTCAGGTTGCAGTACCGGGAGATTGGGGGGACCTCACGACGCTGGAACCACGTAATTAAGAGACACCAATGGTGGCTCTGAACTTCTCCGTATTATACGCACCTTCTGCTGGAAACAATCAACAAAATTTTTTAACACTTTTGGGGGAGGTAAACCAGTTACCAACAGCGGCTTAGCGGCTATGGTCAATACGGATCATGTGGGTTTCAGGGCTTTTTGTGATCAAAGGCGAAATGATGGCGAAAAAGGCCAGATTCGGACGATGGGAGAGTCGATGATCTTCCGCAGAAAGTGCACAAATCGGATCAAAGGGTATGAAAACAAAGGGCCCGATTCCAACGCCCTTTGCCGCTCCTGAATGCAACTTACCATGAAAAACGATGTAAAGCATGAATGCTTGATTGATAATCCGCGGTGTTTTGACTTGTAAATCGCGATTCCCGCAACGCCAAACAGCCCGCCCCCCATCAGTAATAAGGAAGAGGGCTCGGGTGTCCGGATTGAGACAACCTTGAGGCCGGTAAAACCGCTGTCAGGAACTTCAAATTCGAGGGTTTTGACGGCAGATGTCGCGGTAAAACTCTCAATGTCGCTGGCCCCGCGCCGAGTGCTGTTCAAGGCCGGCGCGCGGGCCAATAAGCAGCTCGATGTCTGGCCGCGGCGTCACTCCTCTGGGGGAGAGCGAAGATGCGGTCCCGGCGTTTAATCTCATTTGAGAGCGATGGGCGCGAACGCGGGAGGCTCAAGTGAAGTTCGTGCGATGGACCGCCATACTCGCATTGGGATTGCTGGGAATCTCTTCGGTGATTGGGGCGATCCCAATGATGCTCGATCCGAATGGGACGCCATGGCAGATGCCGCAGAGCCTTCTTGATTCTTCGCCGTTCGACTCCTATCTGATCCCTGGGATCATCCTCTGCATCGCCAACGGTGTGCTCAGCCTTGCTTCGCTTGTCGGCACCGTGCGCCGCGATCCAGGCTACGCGCGGTGGGTGGTGCTGCAGGGAGCGGTGCTGGCAGTTTGGCTCGCGTTTGAGATTGCGATGATCCGCCGTGTAATGGGCCTTCACTATCTATATGGATGCCTGGCCGTCGCGCTGATTGTGTCGGGGATCGTGCTGAAGAGAGAGCAGAAGGCCGCTTGACCTCAATGCCGGAATGGCCGCTTGACCCCAACACTAGCATTGTCCGCAGCCGACGCTCTTTTGCGTTCGGTGCGAAGTCGTGTCATAAACTGTTCACGCTAATCAATTCCACGAAAACCTTGTTAATCGGGAAAGAATTGAATATAACCAATTAAACGGATCGCAACAAAAATCCAGGAGCCCTTGGGGTCAGGCCCAGCTTCCAGAACTGGCAGGGGGAACATACCCCTCGAGGACGCAGCCGTTGATACGAGCCAATTCGTCGTGGGATGCGCAGGTTGGCCAGTTGAGTTTGTATTCTTGCGAATCCGTCGTCGGCATCGGTGTGCGCATAGTATGCCTCAGGAAAGGATGAGCCTGTGGACATCGACACACTAATAAAGGTGACAACCATTGCTTACAACGGTACGGTAGTCGCCCTCTCCTTTGGCGCTGCTTTCACCTTCATGAGGGCTAGACGAGAAAGGTTGATTGGCGAGAAGCATGACTTCATATCTTGCACGGAAAGGTATCTTCGGATTCAAGAGTGCCTAATGAATTCGGAGAGTTTGAACAAGCTAAACCTTAGCATATATAGAGTCAAAGCTTCGGCACATCAGGGGGCAGCCGGCGGTTCCTTCAGCAAGGAATTGGCATTGTGCGGAATGATGTTTCAATTGATGGAAGATGTTTGGCTCATACACGATTTAGAAAAGAATATGGACAATGAACTCTATGCAGGTTGGATTCATTTGTTTAGGGATTGGATGAACGCAGAACCGATATCTCAAAAGTGGGGCCTACTAAAGACTCATTTTAGTAAAGGTTTCATCGCCTTCGTCGAACGGGAATTTCTCTAGCCGAAGGCCCTCCGTAATCTGCGGCCGGGCCAACCAGCAGCCGCGTAAGGCTTGGTGCGATAAACTCGGCGCGCAAGACTGAAGCAACCACCAAAAAATCAGGCAGGACGATAAAACATTGGAAGGCTGTCCGGTGACGAATCAGACTTCGACAGAAGAGATGTACCCCCGACTGAACGCCGGAATGGGCGTGGCGGAGAACTATGGGCTGCATGCCGGAGTGTTGGGGCCGCTTGAAACGCTGGCGCAATCGGTGTCGGCAATGGCGCCTTCGACGTCAGCGTCGCTCACGATCCCGCTGGTGTTTGCACTGGCCGGCAACGCAACGTGGTTCGTCTATCTGCTGGCAACTGGGGCGACCCTACTGGTTGGCTTTTGTTTGAGCCGATTTGCCCGACTCTCCGCATCGCCGGGATCGCTTTATAGCTATTCGGCGGAATCCCTGCCGGCGGTGTTTGGCGTGGTAGTTGCATGGGGGCTGCTGCTGGCTTACATTGCGATGGGTGCGTCCGTTGCTGGTGGAGCACTTTATTACGCTGGCGTTCTCTCGCAACAGTTCCTTCACTGGAGTCCCCCGGCGATGGGAATTCTGACGTTGGTGTGCGCGGCGGCCGGTTACATTGCCTACAGAGACGTGAAGATCTCAGCAGAGGTGATGCTTTGGATTGAGGTTGTTTCCATAAGCCTGATTCTGATTTTGCTTGCATTGCTGATACTCCGTTTCGGTTTTCAATTCGACCTGGATCAGCTTCGCCTAAAGGGCGTGAAGATCTCGGCGCTTGGTCCGGCGTTGGTGCTGGCAATTTTCAGCTTTGTAGGATTTGAGAGCGCGACGACGCTGGGCGGGGAGGCTCACGAGCCGCTGAAGACGATTCCGCGTGCGGTATTGCAATGCGCGATTCTGGCCGGTTTCTTCTTCATGCTGTGCTCGTATTCTGAAGTGCTGGGATTCCGCGGTGAATCGTCGCAGTTGAGCGAATCGACAAGCCCGTTGCATCTGCTCGCCATCAAGGCTGGCATCTCGGCGCTGGGCGTGGCCATCGACTGCGGAGCGGCGGTGAGCATGTTTGCCTGTGTGCTGGCGTGCACGACGGCAGCGGCCCGGCTGCTGCTGCGCATGGCGCACGAAGGCCTGATGCCGAGTCTGCTGCAGAGCACCAGCAGGAAGCACGGAACCCCCGGGCCGGCGATTGTGCTGAGCGCCGGCGTAATGCTTGCCGCGGCTGCATGGATGACGCTCAAGGGCGTTGGCGCGGCAGACATCTACGATCTGCTGGGCTCACTCAGCGTCTTTGGATTCCTCACGGCGTATGCGCTTGTGGCGGCTGCACTGCCGTTCGCGCGCCGCGCGCTCGGCCAGCACTCCCACCTTGTCGCTGCCGTAAGCGTAGTCACGGTGCTGGTGTTGGTCGTGGTTGTAATCTTCGACCTGCAATCCGCGGCCGACGCAAACCACGCGCGCATTCCCTGGATCTACCTGGGCTACCTCGCCTTCGGATTGATCTGGTCCCGCTTGAGCCGTGTGAAGGCTGGCAGTGCGAAGGCGCCCCCGGCCAGCGCGTGACACGGGAAACGGGTCTGCTTCCTGTGCGATTCGGCACTTGATCTTGATTGACTTACTTCGCTTCGCGGGCCGCAGCATAGCGTCTGGGCCGACGCTTCGACGCTTGCAGGCCGCTTTTTGCACACGATATCAACAATGGCCCGGAAGATCGGCATAAAGACGGTATAAGAATTCGCTGGATTTGCGATTGCAAACGGTAGACCCGCCGCTATCCTATATGCAATCCGCAGAGCACCATATAGCGAAATCAACAGTCGGGTCCTGCTCGTAAAGTTTCATTCACTTCATCCTTTTTGGGCATATAGCCCATGCGCTTGATCTCAATCAATTCACCCGCGATCTCCGGCTTCAGTCGGGGAGCGATGGGGAATTCTCTATTTCGAGGCCAACCAATCATGAGGTATTCCATGCGAACGCTGTCGCTTCCGATCTTTCGGCTGCTGGTCGTCCTGGCAGTCGTTGCGTTCTGTTGTATGCCGATGTTTGCACAGCAGACATTGGGCGGGTTAACGGGAGTCGTAACAGATACGTCGGGGGCCTTGATTCCCAACGTGACAGTGACCGTGGTGGACGAGAACACCTCGCTGACGCGCTCGGCGAAGACCAACGGATCGGGCGCTCTACTCGTTTGTCAACCTTCCCATCGGCACCTACACGCTGACCTACACGGCGGATGGGTTCGAGGTGCAGAAGACCGCAGCACATCACCGTGCAGGCCGACCGCACCGCCACGGTGAATGCGTCGCTCAAGGTGGGCAAGACCACCGACACCGTCGAGGTGGAAGCCTCGCCGCTGATGAACGCCGTGGATACCACCAACGGCTACGTCATGGACAAGGCAGAGATTGAAGACGTGCCGCTGGCGACCGGCAGCTTTACCGGCCTGGCGACGCAATCGGCCGGCGTCAGCGCCGAACTTCGGCGGCGGAACCGGCGCCAACTCCGGCCTGGGCAACGCGCCCATCTGGGCCAACGGCCAGCGCGATACCTCGAATTCATTCCTGCTGAATGGCGTCGACGCCAGCAACCTGTTCAACGGCAAGAGCACCAGCCAGGTCTCCTCGGCGCGCGTCATCAACTCCACCGGCGTCCAGACCAGCCCCGGCGGCGGCGGCGGCGAGATTCCCTCCGCCGCTTCCATCTACCTCTCCATCGGCAACGCCATCCCCACGCCCGCGCCTGAAACCATCTCCGAAGTGCGCGTCAACGCCTCGATGTACGACGCGCAGCAGGGCTCCACCTCCGGCGCGCACATCGATCTGAGCACCGCCTCGGGCACCAATGCATGGCACGGCCAGGCCTACGCCCACCGCGGCACCAACTGGATCAACGCCGCGCCGTTCTTCTTCAACCAGGACCCCGACATTCCGGCCAACGACAAGGTGCCGCAATTGCATCGCTACATTCTCGGCGGCACATTCGGCGGTCCCATCATCAAGGACAAGCTCTTCGGCTTTGCCTCGCCTACCAGCACCTGCACGTCTCGGACGAGGAAATCGGCGACTCGTTCCTCGACGTTCCGGTTGGGCTGACCGACGACCGCTCGGCGAACGGCACTGGCAACCGTAAGCAACAACTCCTTCTGCAGCGCATATGACCAGGACAACTTCGGCTGCACGCCCATCACCGCCGCGCAGATCGATCCCTTGCGCTCATTCTGTTCAACTCGCCCGCGCTTGCCCGGCGAGCCCGGCAAGTGGCTCATCCCCAACGACGCTCTCGAACGGCGTTGCCCCCACCGTCTGCCCATCTCGACAATGCCTTCATTCCCGGCACGGGCCGATTTAACGCGGATCTCGCCGTGGCCGACCTGGACTACAACGCCACCGCCAAGGACACGCGTCAGCGTCAAGTACTTCTACCAGCACGATCCCACGATCGCGCCCTACTCCTACTCCAGCGTGCCCGGATTCACCGAGCACCTCGACTCCGGCGCGCAGGTCGCCTCCCTCACCAACACGCTCATCGTCAAGTCGAACCTGAGCACCACCCAGACCCTCGGCTTCCTGCGCGAGAAGAACTGGGGCGACAACGAGCAGGCCTTCGGTCCCGAGCTCCATTCCCGGCGGCGCGGCGGGCACCGGCTCCATCAACATGTTCGGGTCGAATTACTTCCCCGGCATCTCCATCTACAACGTGCTGGGCGACAATCAGCCCGCCGGCAGTCGAAGCGTCTGGTCTATCTCAACATCGGCCCCAACGCCGAAGCGCAGTCTGCCAACACCGGCGTCTTCCAGAACCGGCTTGCGCCCTCGGGCAATGCGATCTGGATGCTGGGCAAGCACACCGTCAGCTTCGGCGCCAGCTACACCTATACGCAGCTCAACACCATCGACAAGCGCACCGGCACGGCACGATCGCCACCGACGACTTCAGCCAGTTGGTGCAGGGCTTTGTGACCCCCGGCAGCTCGGCCACCGGCTTCTACGTCACCTCGTTCCTGCAGGGCAACGCCAGCCGCTACTACCGCTCCAACCAGCTGGGCACCTACGTGCAGGACAAGTGGCAGATCACGCCGACGCTCTCACTCACCGCCGGCGTGCGCTATGACTGGGATGGCGGCCTGACCGAGAAGTACGGCCGCATCTTCAACTTCGATCCCAGCACCAATCCCCAGAGCTGCACTCCATCCACCTCCGACCCCAACGCCTATAGCTACTGCCCGGGCTCCGACACCATCACCAATCCCGGCCTGATCATCGCCGGCAACAACGCCAACGGCACCAAGGGCGTGAGCAACACAACCCTGACCGGCCGCCAGTGGGGCATCGCTCCGCGCGTCGGCGCGGCCTGGCAGCCGGCATCGTTCCACAACAAGGTGGTCGTCCGCGCAGGCGGCGGCATGTACTACGACCGCGGCGAACTGTTCAGCTACTTCTCGCCCGGCTACGCCATCGGCACCGTCACCGGCGGCCCCTTCGGCGTCAACCAGCAACTGCCCTTCGTCAATGCCTCAACCTGCCCCGCCACCTCGCAGTCTCTCTACGAGGACTACATCCCCACCTGCGGTGGAAACGGCGGCTTCAATCCTCCCAACGGGCCGCCAACAGCCGAGACCGGCAATCTTGAAAACCCCTACGGCACCACCCTTGAGTATTCCGCGCCCAACAACCCCAAGGCCTCGGATCTCAGCAACTACCTGCCCAATGCCTGCAGCATCGCCAACTATGGCTTCGGGGGCATTCGGAGTGCCCGGCAACTGGAACAATCCGAACGGATCGTCATCAACAACGGCCAGCCCATCTCGCTCGGCGTCTACGACCGCGCCAACAAGCTGCCCTACACCATCAACTACACCCTGGACATTCAGTGGCAGCCGCGCACCGACTGGCCATCGAAATCGGCTACGTCGGCAACTGGGCCGCCACCAGGTCATTCCGGTTCCATTCAACCAGCCGACCATCGCCTCGCCCTCCAGCCCCGCGCTTGCCGGCAGCCCCTTACCAGCAGAACTACAGCTACGGCTACACCGTGGAAGGCGCGAACAGTTGCTACGGAGCAGGCGATATATGGGCCTCTTACCCTCCCCGACGGCACCTGTTACCTGGCCAACTACGAGGGCGGCAACGTCGACCTCCGCGTTCCCTACATCGGCTACGCGGCCGAGTCCATCGACTACGAGGCCGCCGGCGTCGATGCCTACAACGCGCTGCAGGCGCACATCGAAAAGCGCATGAGCCACGGCGTCCAGGTCGGCGTCTCCTACACCTAGTCGCATGCTCTCGACGAGCAGAGCGGGCTGGGCCTCTTCTACAACGGCAACAATCCTCTCAACCTGCGCAGCGGCTACGGCTCGGCCGACTTCGACCGCACCCACGTCGTCAGCTTCAACTACGTCTTCCAGGCTCCCGACTTGGCCAACAAAGAACACGCTGGCCGGCAAGATCGTCGACGGGTGGTCGCTGGTGGGCCTGGCCGTGCTGCAAAGCGGCCAGCCCTACAGCATCATCGACTTACTCCGGCGCCGTCGGCAGCATCTACTACTCCACCTCCGACGGCATCACCAACCCCATCGTTCCGCTGGCTCAGGGCTGCACGGCAAAGAGCGCTGTGACCGGCAAAA
The DNA here is from genome assembly GCA_963783065.1 of uncultured Acidobacteriaceae bacterium. Classification (GTDB taxonomy): domain Bacteria; phylum Acidobacteriota; class Terriglobia; order Terriglobales; family Acidobacteriaceae; genus Telmatobacter. The sequence continues at coordinate 964,208 of CAWAMG010000004.1, forward strand.
GCGGCGCATTCTACGGACCGTCCGGCGGGAATCCAGCGGAGCTGCTTTGAATCCCGGGTGCTTCACGCTTCCGCTGCTTGCCGGCCGGCGGCCTGGGCGGCGCAATTCCCACCACCGATCCCTACGAAACCGGCTTCACCACCGGCCAGCGCAACATCTTCCGCCAGGCATTCCAGAAGCGCGCCGACGCTTCGCTGGTCAAGGTGATGCAGATTCATGAGAGATACAACCTGAAGTACACCTTCGACGTCTACAACCTCACCAACACCACCAGCTTCGACGTTCCCGGCAACGAGGTCTCGCAGAACCCGGGCTACAATTCGTTCCCAACCCAGATCGCGCCCGGGCAATCCCCTCTACCAACCGGCTGCGGCACATCCAACCCGTCCTCCGGCGCAGGCGGCCTCTACGCTTGCCCAGCCAGCCTCGGCGTCGTGGCGCATACCATCGGCAGCCCGCGGCAGATTCAGATGTCGCTGCGCTTTGAGTTCTAAAGGCAGTTCGTAGTTCACAGTTCTCAGTTGTCAGTTGTTAGTGGTCAGTTGTCAGTTGTTAGTGGTCAGTTGTTAGTGGTCAGTTGTCAGTTGTTAGTTGTCAGTTGTCGCTGTATGTACAAGAGGGGGCATCCGCCACGCGGATGCCCCCTCTCTTTTTTGCTGGTTCCTTGTTGCCGAAGGCACGTCTCCTATGCCCTGCTCAGCATGCCCTGAACCCTGAACCCTGAACCCTGAACCCTGAACCCTGAACCCTGAACCCTGAACCCTGGTTCCCTGTTCCCTTCTCCCTGCTTTCTACTCTTCTCCAATATCTTCGTCCCACACTTCCGGGTGCCTTTCGATAAATGCTTCGAGCAATTCGCGGCATTCATTACTGTCGAGATCGATGACTTCAACGCCGTTTTCGCGGAGCCAGTCGAGGCCGCCGGCAAATGTGCGGCTCTCGCCCACAACCAAGGTTCCAATCCGAAATTGCCTGACCAGCCCACTACAGTACCAGCACGGCGCAAGCGTTGTGACCATGACCTTATCGCGATAACTGCGCTGACGCCCCGCTGCGCGAAAAGCGTCTGTCTCGCCATGCACGCTGGGATCGCCCTGCTGCATGCGCCGGTTGCGGCCTCGGCTGATGAGGCGGCCATCGCGCGTGAAGAGCGCCGCGCCGATTGGAATGCCCCCCTCGTCAAAGCCAAGGCGCGCCTCTTCCAGCGCCACTGCCAGCATCCGTTCGTAGAGCGCGAGATTCGAGGGAGGCTGCGAGCCTGAATGTGCCACAGGTAAAGCAACCGCGAGCCCTTCCTTAGGCTCTTTCGGGATTCGTTCAGCGAACCTGGTCTCAAAGCAGTTTGTAGCCTTCACCCACGCGAGGACAGTCGGCGAAAGCCATCCGATGGCTTCGAGAAGATCGCAATAGTCCTTTGGGGGATTTCGGCGAATCAACGGCTCATGGTGCGCGATGCGGTTGCGAAGCGTTTTGATCTGCATGAGCCTGTCATGCACAGCCTTACGCTGCCTTGTTGCGGCGTACAGCCTCCGCAGATGTTTGACCCAAATCTCTTTTTCATATTGACCCGAGAACAGCCTCAGCCAAAAACCAAAGTTTAGCTCAGCGATCACTCTCCCTGGAGTGACAGACACGCCTCGGTCCGCAATGGATGTCTTTGCATTTTCGACCTCGTCACGCTCCGGATCAAGGAGGTTGACCTGGTCGTACCAGTCGGCCGCCCCCGTATCCTTCTCAAGTTGGCTATGGATCTTGTTCCGCAACAAAACCTCAAGCGCCTGCACAACTCCATAAAGGGCTTCCGATAGTTTCGTGTTGCGCTCATAGAGTCGAACGGCAACCCAGCGGTCTCCCCGCGCCTGAACGTAGTATGGCGCGAGTCGATCTGTCGACAAGGCCTTCTCGAGAATCCCAAGTTGTTGGTCGTTATACTCAAACGGTGCCTGTGCGGGCGGTGATGCAGGGACAATTCCAGATGGGCTGGGCGGCTGGTTCGCCTCAGCATGAGCGACCATAGGAGTTGGAGCATGAGCTGGCGGCTTTGCAGGTTGATCGTTTGGCATTTCTTTGGTATTCTCGATGTGTAGGTTTTGGTGTGACCGCTGCTCTGCATGTCCCCAAAGCGACAGTACCTCGAAAAAGCCACCAGAAATGGTGGCTTTTTCCATTCTAAGCTAATGTAGCTTCTCGGCTTAGGCCACCCACACTACGGATTCGCCGACGTTGACCCGATGTGCTGTGTCCTTCGACGGGAGGTCATTCAGCACCCCATTGGCGATTTATTCTCGCGGCGGCCAACCCAAATCCGCACGGCTGGGCGTCGACGCCGTCGTCCAAAAGGATACGGCAGCGCCTACGACGCTTTCGCCGGTCCCGCCCCTCCGGCCTGCGCCTCGATTTCAAGCTGCTTGCGGATGTTCGAGCGCGCCGCTCCCGGCTGCGTTGCCGGCAGCAGAGCAAGAGCCTCGCTTGCAACCTTGCGAGCCTGATCGAGCTGTCCCGTCGCACGATAGACCTGCGCCAGAGCTAGCATCGCTGTCGTGTCCTTGCGATGCGTCAACGCAACCTCTCGTTCCGCACATGAAATCGCGGATGTCTCGTGCTGCGGCCACGCGTGTCCAGCGTCAATCAAGGCAGTAACGTAGAGATTGAGCACCCTCACCGACGCCCCATCTTTCGTGGCAAAGCTTTTCAGGACCGCAAGTGCTTTGGAAAGTGCCTCAGCTTCTCCCGGATCATGCAGCTCAATCCGAATACTGGCTATATGTGCCTGGGCGCTTGCCAGCTCGGCCTTCAACTCCTCATGGGATGTATCCTGTTTCTCGATTTGCTGAATTGTAATTGCCGCCTGCTCCCAATACGTGCGTGCAAGGTTCAGGTTACGCCGCTGGTCGCCGGGCACCTCTGCCAGCGCAGGATTGGCCGCGTCTTCGTAACTCGACGCCATATCGAAGAATATTCGCTTCACGTCACCGAGAGCTCGAATGTCCTTAACGTTTGCGGGGTCCGCGGCAGCAATCTGTTGAAATGTTGACAAGGCATCTGCGAAAAGCGGATTTGCCTGCGAATACCTCCCCAATTCGGACAATGCAACGGCCTCTTTGCGAACAATCAGCGCGCGCATTCGCAAGTTCGAGAGCTTTGCACTTTCGCCGTGGGGCAGAGCGTCGTTCTCTTGCAGTGAAATGCGCAGGTCTTTGAGCGCCTGCGAAGGGTCGGTATCAAGTTCCGCATTGCCTATCTTGAACTGCATGTGGGCGAGAGCACGGCGTGCGGGCAAGCTCTGCGCATCGAGTTGAAGTCCGCGATTGTCCAGATCAATGGACTTTCTGTACGCAGCGATTGCCGCGGCAACGTCTGCGAGTCCGATATCCTCTCCCATCACATCGCCGAGCGTTTCGTTGACTCTTCCGGCCTCAACAAATATCGCGCCAGTCGCTCCGGGAAGGGCGAGGAGCCGATCATAGTTCTCGACGGAGGCCTGCATGGCCGCAGCAGCATTCTGCGGGTTGCCAACCTCACTCAAGACCTCACCGCGATCTGCCTGCGCAGTGGCAAGCGCCCTGAGTGCGTCGCGGTCTTTTGGATTCAATCGAACAAGAGGGTCAGCCAGTGATATCGCCTTGCCTATGCTCGACAAAGCACCCGAAGGATCTCCCAGATTCTGCTCATATGGATTGCCCTGAATGTTTGCCAGGCGCGTGTACGCGTCCACCAGGTCGATCTGCGTCAGGCGATCGCCTTGCGCGTCTGCCGCCATCCGGTCAAGATGCTCGAGGACGCGAGTCACCAGCAGCTTCTGCACGCCGGTCGAGCCGGGCAGTTGCTTGATTGCCTCGTCGAGTTCTGAGAGCAGGCTGTTGCTGAGCTGGCGCAGGTCGGATGAGCGCGCCTCCGCCTTGCGGCGTTCGAGGTTTGCCTCGCGCGACTGCCACAGAATGCCCGCCACACCGGCGGCGAGTGAAGCAGCCAGCAGCGCGGCAGCAGCAATGCCCACGCGGTGTCGCAAGACGAATTTGGATGCCCGGTAGCGAAACGTTCCTCGGCGCGCGGCGACAGGCCTGTGATCGAGCCACGCCTGGACATCGGAGCCGAACTGCTCAGCGGTCACATATCGCTGCAGCGGTTCCTTGCGGAGCGCCTTCATCAGGATCGCTTCGAGATCGGGATCGAGCTTGCGGGCAGAACCGGACTTGGAATCTGGACCAACTGCGATCGCAGCCCTGCGCGGAGCCTCTTCGCAAATCACGCGCAGCATCTCGGCCGTAGTCAGCTCTTTGAGCTCGTAAGGGAGCGTGCCGGTAACCAGAAGATAGAGAAGCACGCCGAGCGAATACGTGTCGGACGCGGTGGTGATGGGATTGCCAAGCACCTGCTCGGGGCTCGCGTACTGCGGCGTGAACGACTGGAAGCCTGCGAGGGTCATCTCGCTGCCGGGGTTGGCGAGCGAGGGAGAAATGAGCTTGGCGGTTCCGAAGTCGAGCAGGCGCGGCGTGCCGTCGTCGACCACAAAGATGTTATCCGGCTTCAGATCGCGATGAACCACGAGGTTCTGGTGGGCATATTGCACGGCCTCGCAGACCCGCAGAAAGAGCGCCAGTCGCTGCTGCAGCGTGAGATTGCGGGAGTCGCAGAAGCGATGAATCGGAACGCCTTCAACGTACTCCATGGCCAGATAAAGGTCGCCATCGGCGGTAATGCCGCCATCGAGCATCCGCGCTATATAAGGATGCTGAAGACCGGCCAGGATCTGTCGCTCCTGCCGGAATCGCTCGCGGAAAAGATCGGTGGCGAGAGGAAGATCGATGAGCTTGATGGCGACGCGCTGCTCAAACTGGCCGTCGGCGCGGTGAGCCAGGTAGACGGCGCCCATGCCTCCGCGCCCGATCAGGCGATCGAGCCGGTATGGCCCCACCGGGCGCTTTACTGTGCTCGAGTCGGCCGCTTCTCCTTGATCGCCTTCACGTTCAGAGCCGGCGCCGGTGCGCCCGGCTTCCGTTTGCTCCTCCTCTTCCCTGCTGGCTTCAATCAGCAATCGAACTTCGGTGGCCAGCTCGGCATCGTCCTCACAGCGGGCATCGATGAACGCAGAGCGCCGCTCCTCGGGGAGTTCGAGGGCCTCGTGAAAGATGGCCTGCATGCGCAGGAAGCACTCCGTTGTTTGCTTCATTGAAGGAGACCCCAAACATGGCTGATTGATCCGGCCCCTGGACACTTTGATCTGGGGGCCCCATCCTTTCCGCCTTGTTGGCGAAAATGGTGGTTTGCGACGTAACGATCCTCGGGCTGTGTCAACAGAGCCCTACTGAAGAAAGCGGAAACGGGATTCAAAGCGAATCATGCGCCCACCGGGTCGCCGGGCATGCCCGGATGGATGCGGCGAAAAAGCCAGCTTCTGGTGAATTTCAGATCGCGGTCGACGGTGGCCTTTGAAACACCCATCAGCGAGGCGGTCTCTTCGGCCGTGCAACCGAGAAAATACCGCAGTTCCACCAGTTGCACCTTTTCGCCGTCGATGGCAGACAGGTCGTCAAGCGCTCGATTCAGGTCGAGCAGCTCAGGGCTGTCGATGTTGACCCATGCCAGATCGTCGCTCAGGGGAATCCGCTCGCGGTCGCCGCCGCGCATCTGCGCCTGGCTCTCGCGTGCGTGGTCAATCAGGATCATGCGCATCACTTTAGCGGCGAAGGCGTAGAAGTGACGGCGATCGGTCCAGTCCGCCTTCTTCTGCTTGAGAAGCCGCAGGTAGAGCTCGTGAACCAGCGCTGTGCCCTGCAGAAGATCGGGATTGCGCTCCCGGCGAACGTAGGCAGCGGCCACCTGGCGCAGGTGGGGATAGACGAGCGGCATCAGTTGCTCGAAGGCCGAGGGCTCTCCGTCGCGCCACTTGCCAAGCAGCAGTGTGATCTCGCCATCGCCCGGCTGCAATCTGTCCTCCGTCTTCGCGGTAGAGCCAAACCGCTGAAGTGCCTCTCCAGCCCAAATTGCCTCATAAGCGCATATGCGCTTCTCTGGCTTCGATGCCGCCAAAGCTCGGGCGGAAATATGAGAACGGCAGTGGAGCAGGTCCCTGGAGAAAGATGTGTACGGCCAGCCTACCATTGAGAGCCGTGTTTTCAAAGATTTGGAAGAGGGAGGGTGGGCAGGTTTTGACCCCATGAAAACTACCCGTAAAACGCGAATACTTCCGCGCTGACGGCCGCATCGGCCACCGGATGAGCCTCCCGTGGCTCACAAATGTTGGGGCGTGGGGATCGAGCGGATGCAACGAATTCGGCCTGGAGGCGGACGTCTATCGGTGGCCGGTCATGTGCCGGATGCCGAACTGCGTCAACTCCTTCACGTCCAATTCGCCGTCGTGGTTCACGTCGAGGCTTTCGAATTCGGCGCCCATGAAGGCCATGAATTCGGCCCTGGAGACTTTGCCGTTCTTGTCGGCATCCATCAGAAGCAACAGTTGCTTCGCCGAGCTCTCGCCGGCAGCAACCTTTTTGTCACTTGGAGGTTCAGTCTGGCCCGCAAAAACGGTCCGGCCACCAAGGGAGATGGCGGCAATGCCGGCCGCTCCACATAAAACAGCTCTACGGTTCATCGTGATTTCTCCTTGCCTCAGGAAGCGCTGGCCTCCAGAGGCGTTTTCCCATTTGGGAAACAGCAAATGATCGTTTGGATGGGAAGAAAAGTCAAGCGACGGCGCGGAGTGGTGGTGGGCATGAAGGGATTTGAAGGGATCGAGATGAGACCCGATTCATGCAGGAAGCCTTACGCAACGAGACCCGGCACTTGGCCGGGTCCGTTGGTTAACGAGTTTAGGTGAGCTAGAACCTAACCATGATTGCGATCATGGATGTGACCTGGCTTCTGCGAAGGTCAGGCCACCAGATTGCGCCCGTGGCGTTGGAGCCGGTCGCGTTGGGCGTAATGCCGTAGACGCTCCCGCTCAATGCCGCGTTCATGCAGTTCTGTTCCGCGATAGGCAGACCCGGCGAACCAACACCCGTATTGGAGTTCGTCGAGACGTAGCCAACACCCGAATCGCCGCCGGCTGCGCACTGGTAGTCGGCCGGGCTGCCGTTGTTGCCGCCCGGAGGCGTTACACCGCCGCGACCGGTCCAGTAAGGAAGATCCGAATAGCGGTAGGCTTCCTCAAGACGGAAGACGATGAACTGCGAGGGCATGTAGTCGTAGGTGGCCGTCATATCGTGCGCCTGAGCGCGGTCGTTTGCGTTCTCCGTGAAGTACGGTGTGCCGGTGGTGGCGGTGGCGCCATTGATTGAGGGCAACAGGGTCAGGTAACGGCCAGGGTTGTTCATCTGGCCGCCGCCAAGGGTGAAGGCGTGTTTGTCATGGTCAAACCAGAAGCGCGTGTAAGCCATCCATCCGGCAAACATCTGCTTGGGCCGCCCGTCGTCTTTCCCGTTGGAGCCATGGCAACGTACGCCGCCGTTGTAGGTGTCCGTGGTGCCCATCATCGGAGACAGGCCTTTCGGGCTCAACATGCCAGACGTGGTGGCGAATGAGACGGGACCACCGCCGTATTCGCAACCAAGATCGCCCGTAAGGGTCCAGGCAAACTTGTCGAACATCTTTTTCGGATTGTCGTAGACCTTCCACTGCATGGTGTAGTCGGCGTGTACACGCGAGCGTCCGGGGAAACCGGCATCGTCTTCGCCCAGCCCATAGTTGTTGAAGTTGAAATGTATCTTTGGACTCGGACGCCAGATAATCTGGCCGCCCAATCCCGGCTTGCCGTTGTAACGGGCATAGGATTGCCAGCCGTTGATGATCCACGGCTCAATCTTGATCTTTGTCGTCGGAAAATATTGGATGCGAAGACCGTTGAAGAACCAGGGCGTGTTCGACGACACAAACGAGGGCTGATAACTCCAGTTGTCGAAGTTATAGTAGCTGAACATGCCGATGTAGGAGACGAAGATACCGGCGTCCACGTTCAGGCCATGGCCCTTATCCCAGTGATAACCACCCCAGGCTTCAGAGAAGTACTTGTAGGCGTCCTTCAGGTCCCACTGGCCGCGGTTGTAGCTGGCATCGTTGCGAACCGTCGCCTGCGAGAAGAGGCCGTCCATGTACAGGATGCGTCCGCGGGTGTTCTGGACGCGGAAGTCGCCGCCCACGCTGGCCTGCTCAAGTTGCCACTCGTCGGAGCGGTACATCTCGGTCGAGCCCACCATCGAGTCGTCTTCGGGATGGTTGTAGTCGAGAATGTAGTTCGCGTCGAAACGAATTTCCGGCGTGAAGTACTTGGTCGACATCGGGCTGTCCACGTTGTGGCCGCCGCTGTTCAACCAGGTCTGGTCGAAGTAGCCAAACGGAGCGGCTTTGGTGGTGGTTTCAGCGGTGATCTCCGGCGCGGCCGGGGCAGCAGCAGCCGGAGGCGCAGTGGCAGCCTGTCCGACGGCCATGGTTCCGGTTCCCTCGCCCTCGGCGTTGCGCAGTGCGTCGGCGTCCTTTGCCGCGTCGGCTGCGTCGTCCACGCCGGTGCGGGCCTTGAGTTCAGATTCGAGCTGAGCAATGCGCGCCTTCATCTCAGCCAGTTCCTTGATGACAAGATCACGGGACAATGGAGCAGCGACGGCTCCCGCGGGACTGTTGGCCGCAGGCGTGTCGGTTGTTGCAGCTGGTGTCGCGGTGGTGGTAGCTGCGGTCGAGGCTGCTTCGCTGCCGGACTTTGAAGCTCCGGATTCGGGCGACGGCGGCGCTGGATATTCAACCAGCGCAGTCTGGACCGGGGTTGCGGGGCTGGGAGCTTGCTGCGCCTGGCCGTTCAACGGCGCCAGTCCAAAGCATGCAAGAGCCAGAGCAGGGACGGCCTTCCATAAGTGTCTTGTCATTCAGCCTCTCACTTTCAGTAAAAGATTTAGGATCTTACGATTTGGGGAAGATCTTGAGCTGGCGGATCGCGAGACAGGGATTTCCCTTCCTGCGTCGCAGGCTTAATGGTCTATCCGTGATGCTGGTCCGGGAGGCAGGTAGAACGAATGAAAAGGCCTGGCAGTCTGCCGAATTTCAGTTCGCCTGGTTGCCCGGAGACAGTATGTTTTCGGTTGGCGGCGTCCGCTCACTTGAGGGGCCGAGTACTATGATTTCTTTACACACTAAGTAGGTGGGCATAAAAATCCCATATATGTCTTCAACAAAGTTATGAGTAACTCGTGAGTATTAGATAAGCATAAAATAAAGCTCCGGCATCAGCGCACTCCTCATCTATCTATAGCTATAAACTTATTGACGCGGACAATATGTGAGTTATCAGGATCGGGCCGGTGCCTCTGCTTCGGTGGGCTGGTCGTTGAACCGGTAGCCTACATATGCCTCGGTCAGCAGATAGGTCGGTTCCTTGGGATCGTCCTCAATCTTCTTGCGTAACTGGCGGACGAAGGTGCGCAGGTACTCCAGCTCGTTGCCGTACTCCGGCCCCCAAACCGACTTGAGCAGGCGGGCATGGGGAATCGGCTCGCCGGCGTGCATCATCAGATAGTGAAGCATCTCAAACTCCTTGGGAGTAAGGTGAATGGCGCGGCCGCGCTTCATCACGCGATACTTGACGGGGTCGAGCTCGAGAAAGCCGTGGCGAATCGAAGTTCCGCGGTTATCGTCCTGTGTATTCCGTCTGCGGACGGCGGAACGCAGGCGGGCGGTGAGCTCGCGCAACTGGAAAGGCTTGGTGATGTAGTCGTCTGCGCCGGCGTCAAGCGCAAGCACCTTATCGTCTTCGCTGTCCATCACAGTCAACATGAGGATGGGCAGGCGTGCGATGGCGTGGCGAATCGCGCGGCAGGCCTCTATGCCTCCCATTCCGGGCATATCGACGTCGAGCAGCACCGCGTCGAACCAGGTGACGCGGACAAGCGACAGCGCCTCTTCGCCGCGAGCCGCTTCCACGACGGTGAAGCCCATGCCGGAGAGCGTGACGCGGAGGGCGCGGCGCGTCGCGCTGTCGTCGTCGACCACGAGGATGGTGCCCTGCCCCTCAACTGCGGGAACGATTGGGGCCGTTAAATTTGTACTCAAGGCTTCCTCCTTGCGCTGCTGGGAAGTGAGAGAAAGAAGGTGGTTCCTTCCTTCTCGTCGCTGATCACCCACACATGCCCGTGATGTGCTTCCGCGGCTTTCCTCACAATGGAGAGGCCGATGCCCGTGCCAGGGGCGACTTCCTTCAACGCGGATGAGCGATAAAAGCGTTCGAAAATTTGCTCGCGATCTTCAATTGGAATGGTTGGCCCGAAGTTGTGCACGGAGATGAGAATCTCCGTGCGGCTCCTGCGCGCGGCTATTTCAATTGGCGTGGCGGGCGTGGAGTATTTGCGCGCATTGTCAATGTATTGCGTAAGGATGGTGGCCAGAAGCCCACGATCTACGCGCAAAGTGAGCTCTGGATCGTCGACTGCGATCTGCACTCGGTCGCGCTCCTGCCCCCGGCCGTTTGCGCTTTCGGCCAGAACTTCTTCAATGAGGCTCTTGAGGTTCACCTCTTCCATTTCGAGGTCGAGCTTCCGCGCTTCGAGCTTGGCAGTCTGAAGCAGCCGCGTGCATAGAGCGTTCAGGCGGATCGCTTCATCGTCGATGAGCCGCACCAGGTCGTTTTGCGAGTCGCTCAGCCCTTTCAATTCGAGCAGGCCCGAGCTGGCCGTTTGAACCGCGGTGAGCGGGGTCTTGAACTCGTGGGCAAGTGCGTCCATTACCGCGGCGCGAAGCTGCTCGCTCTTGCGAGCGCTCTCCGCGCGTTCTTCTTTCTCAAACGATTGGTTGCGATCGATTGCGATGGCGGACAACGAGGCGAGGGCGTCGGCAACGAGTGCGCTCGACTCGCCGCGCAGCACCAGCGCGCCGACGGCGCCATTGGCCGTGCGCAAAATCCGTTGGCGGGTTTGCGTAGGCGCATCGTCTTGCTCGTGACCGGTTTCAAAGGCAAGTTTTGCCCGGTCTTCTTCGCCGCCGGCCCAATCGCCCGCTCGGTCTGTGCGATCGAGGTTCACGTCGAATAAAGCAACTGCGTTCGTGGAGAAGATCCTCTGAATCAGCACTACAAGCTGCGGTCCTGGCGCCTGGTGCAAGTCCATCAGCAGCGAATTGCGGCTCAGCTCATAAAGCTGCTCCATCTCCATGCGATGCTGGGCGGCAAGTCGAGAACTGCGAAGTTCTTTCGAGGAGAGTCGGCTGATGACGAGCGCGGTCACCTGAAACGTGCCCAGCGCTATCCAGTCCTGAGGGTCCGCGATGGCGAAGCGGAAAAGAGGAACCGCAAAGAAGTAATCAAGGCAGGCTGCCGAGAGGCAGGAGGCGAGAGAGGCTTGCCACACGCCGAAAAACAACGCGGTAGCAACAACATAGAGGAGATATAGAAAGCCGATTGCCGTCAACTTCAAGCCAATGGCAAATCCCGCATACGTCAGGAGCGCTACGCCGCTCCCTGTTACGAGAGCCCGGAGTAACTCCTTAAGTACTGAGGATGAAGTCTTCCATTCAGCAGCTCTGGGCTTTGCCATTTCTTCTTCATGAGTCCGATTAAGATGAATTCAGAATAACGTCGATATTGTGAGGAAGGCATAAGGGAGACATAGCGGCAGCATATGGAATCGGCGGCTGAAAAGTGTGAGGGGATGACGGCGAAGCCGGCATCCCCCAGGATTTTGCACTTGGCCATTCAGCAGGAATCAAGCTCTGTGATCCAGCTCAAGTTACTTGGTCGTTTGGGCAGCCAACTGGCTGTACTTTGTAGCCAGTGCTCCGGCCTCAGATGCCTTGTAGGCGTAGTACTCATACAGATTCCGCGCCGAATCGACCGGCCTTGGGTACTTGGCTGCGATCGACACGATGTTCTGGCTGCGGCGGTCCCATTCCTGTTTTTCTTCCGCAGCCTTCGCTAGATAGGACTTCTGGACCTGGCCGTAAGACTGTGCCAGAGCGGTGTATTGCTCAGGCGTCTTGGCGTCTTTGGCCATCTGCTTGAGTTGGGCGGCCGTAGGTTGAGACGTGTTGTCAGCCGGGGCTGCGGATGCAACGGCCGACCCGGCGATAACTGAGGCTAATGTCAGAACGGTTGCTGCAAGGAAGCTGCTTTTCATCGTGTTATTCCCTCCGATAATCGAGTATGGATTGCACTAAATGAAGGCCGCATGAGGGGAAGAGTTGGAATCACCTCAATAACAGCAAAATATTCAATCACTTCTTCTCACGCTTCATCACGTTGCCTGACCAGGGTGATATTGCGTCAAGAACTGGTTCTTGAATGAGCTCTGGATGCTTTGTCACAGGTCCCTCCATTACGAAGAAATCAGAAGTGCCAGATAATGTCGGCAGCAAGAACAAGGGCCTGGGTCTTTGCGCCGATGCTCTTCATGGTGTCAAGAGGGCTTTGTCCGATGGGCGCGTTTTCCATCGCGGAGACAGTTTGGCCGGGGGTAATATCCAGAGCCCGCAAATCGTACTTGCTGAACGAGTGCACATAGCTCAGCTCTGGGCGAAAGGTGACCGTCGTGCCGGCCCAGAAGTCAAAGCCGACCATGTGCTCCTCATAAATGCCGGGAGTTCCTGTGCGCTGCCCCTTGATATCGTCGACGATTTCATTCCGGATGTTGAGCGATGCGGTGTCGTGCCAGAAGTTGTGTTCCACGTAGTTGGTCATTGCCCACTCGGGCGCGTAGCAGTAGGCGTGCCGGTAGCCCGTAAAAGTGTTCCGCGGATCCTCGCAGACCGCGCCGAAGTTGAGCGTAGAAGGAGTAACCGGCGAGCTGTCAGGCCCGTTGGGGTAGAGGAACTTGTTGTTGCTCACGTTCTCCGGCCAGGGCGAAGTGACCTTGTTGTAAGGCACGCCCGTGTTGATCCAAAACACACTCGGCGTGTCGCGCATGTACTGGTACCAGCCCTCCGTGTCCGTGTGCCAGTGCGGGGCGATGCGGTGGTACCAGGTGAGATAGAACGCAGTCAGATTGTTGTAGGCGTACTTGCCGTCGTTGAGCGTGTTGTCGCAGAGGTTGAGTGCATCTCCGCCGTTGGTCCAGGTGTAAACGGCGCAGAAATTACCCGTGAGCTTGGCGTCGTGGGTCCAGGGAGCAGTGTCGCAGCCTGGAGAGATACCGGCCTGCACTGTCCAGTGGTCGTCGATTTTGGTGGTAATGTTGGCTCCGACCATGGTGTAGCAGTCGACGGTGTACAGGATGGAGTGCGAATAAGAGTAGTTGTTCGGGGCAAGCTGGGCTTCGATGTCGGGGAGCGAAACATACCGGCCGATGCGGAGATCGGACCCCTGCCCGAGCTTGGGGAAGTAGAGATCCGCATAGACCATTACCGGGTCGTAGCCGTATTGGGCGTCCTTGACCAGAAGCTGCTGCGAAAGAATTCCGTGCGAAGTGGTATAGCGGTAGTCCTGCCCGTAAAGGTTGGTGATGCGGAAGCCCCAGTCGAAGTGGTCCGTCTGAGTAACATCGGCCAGGCGCTCAGCGTAGAGGGCGAGCTGATCGAGGACAACCATGTTGGGGTACGCGTCGTATGCGAGCGGAGCATTGGCCGGAATGCCCTTGCCGGCGTTACCACGATTATTGGTAGAGCCGTTAGCTCCGATCGCGATCCAGCCATACCACTTGGTCCTGCTCAGCTCGAGCGGGTCCTTGTCGATGGCTGTCTGAAGCATGTAGGTGTTGTAGTCAGGAACGCCAATCTCCTCTGTGCCGCCGATTGGCCAGTCTGACGCCGGATAGGGTGGCGAAGGAATCGGAGGCGGAGTCCCGCGGCGTTTCGGGGCATTCGGATCGACGGGAGTGCCTCCGGTCCAGTCGGCCAGGTAGGCCCTTCCCCAGCGCGTGAAGAATCCCGCTTCTGCCCAGGGGGCAGCCAGGACAGAGGCTGCTGGTGCGGCCGCCCCAGGCGATGCGGATGCAGCTGAGGTTTGCGCAGAAGGTGCAGTAGATCCGGGTGCTGCGGAAGCAGAAGCTGAAGAGGCAGAAGCCTGGCTGACTGAACCCGGTCCGGCCGGAGCACCCTGCTGGTCCGCAGTTGCAGATGCTTCAGTACCTTCCGAAGGAACAGTCGAGGCTGGTTGTCCCCGGTCGTCCAACGGACTCGAACCGGTCGGCGAACCAGATGCAGGAACGGCAGCCGGAGCGGACGTGGATGCGACCTGCGAAGAAGCGGCAGTCGCGCTCTGCGCCTGGCAATCGAAGCCGAGGAATGCGAAGCAGAGAAGGATTGCGGATGCGACTGCTGTGCAGAGATGCATCTTCATTCTGTGGCTATCTCCAGAAAATAGTCGCGCGATGATGTGAGACTTGGGACGCCGCACGATCTGCTACGGTTTCTTGCTGTTTCACTTATCGGTTACTTATGGTGATTCCTATGCTTCGTGAAGGCGATATGCAGGAGATGATGTAGGTGCCTAAATCAAATACACTTACAAGGAACACTTTCCCGAGGCCCCGTAACTCCTGAGAGTAAGGGCACGATCCTCATGTAAAACTCATCAGCTGTGTCTCAAGTATTTAATTTCGCCCGTGAGGACCGCATGAAGGGTCCGATAAGGCGGTATGGGTTTTGTGCAATTCTCTGCGTCCTTGCTCATTCAATTGCAGGCGCGCGGGAAAAAGGACCCATACTCACAAGAGTTGGCCGCAAGAATCGAAGGTGCAATGGAAAGAAGCCGGCAACGCAAGGCACGCGCCAGCCGTGGTTTCTGCTTCCAGCAGGATCTTCCGCCTCGCCGGTTGGGAGTTATTCGAACTCAATCTCCACGCGCGCCTCGATCACCATCTTCATGAAGCGGCCGGCGAGTTGTTCGATTCGGTTGGTCTGGCGATGAACCAAAGCATCCCTGGGCAGCAGTTCTCTGCCCACGCCGATAGCACTGGCGCCCGATCGAATGTAGTCGAAAGCGGTGAGCTGGTTGACTCCGCCGGTGACGATCAAAGGAACCTGCGGCAGAGGAACCTTGAGGGCGCGAACATAGGCGGGTCCGCCAACCGTGGCTGCCGGGAATATCTTGACGAAGTCCGCGCCTGCCTGCCAGCCTTCGATCACCTCTGAGGGTGTGAGCGCGCCGGGGAAGACGACCACGCCGGCCCTCTTTGCACAAGCCACGACCTCGGGAATGAATCCTGGGGAAGTGATGAAGCGAGCTCCGGCGTCGATGGAACGCTGAGCCGAGGCTTCATCCAGGACGGTCCCCGCGCCGACGACGAGATCGGAGAACTTGGAGGCCAACTTCTCGATGACCTGAGGCGCTTCGCGAAGGGTCAGGGTCACCTCAACCACGGGGAGGCCGGCATCGTAGAGCGTCTGCGCGGCATAGATGGCATGATCCGGCACGGAGACTCGGGCGCATGGCACGACGCCCACTTTCTCTATCTTCTCGCGTACTTCCTTGCTATTCATGCACCCTCCGAGACTGTGGGAATCATTCGCATCCGGGCCCGGCCTACTCCGAAGCCCATTCTGCCTCCGGTTCGGGCAGTACGTCGTCCTTGCCCGCGAACCAGACGTATAGGGTTGGAAGAAGAAAGATTCCAATCACCAGGTTTGCCAGCAGTCCGCCCACGATGACGATTGCGAAAGGCCGCTGCGAATCGGACCCGATTGCATGCGACAGAGCCGCCGGCAGCAACCCCAGCGTGGCCACCAGCATGGTCATCATGATTGGGCGAAGGCGCAGCACCGCGCCCTTTACGGCTGCGTCCATGATGCCGTAGCCGCTAGCGCGCAACTGGTTAATGAATTCGATCATGATGACGCCCGTCTGGACAGACACGCCGAAGAGCGCGAGAAATCCGACCGCAGAAGACACCGAAAAGTTGGTATGTGTGAGGAACAGGGCCGCTGGTCCGCCGATCGAAGCCATGATGACCGAAATGAGAATCAGGGCCGCCCATTTATACGATCGGAACATGGCGTAGAGGATCAGAAAGATAGTGATGACGGTTACGGGGACCACGATCGCCATGCGAGCGTTGGCGCGCTTCTGGCTCTCGTATTCGCCGGCCCATTCAAGGTGGTATCCGGCAGGAAGTTTCACGTTATGCGTGACCTTGGCAATGGCTTCCTCGACGGTGGATCCTAGATCGCGTCCGCGGACGGAGTACTTGATCGCAATATAGCGCTGGCCGGATTCACGATTGATCTGCTCAGCGCCATCATCCGTGGAGATTGTGGTCAACTGCGCCAGCGATACCCGTTCCCCGGAAGGGGACAGAAGCCGGATATTCTCAATGGCTTCGCGCGTGTCGCGATACTGCTGCTGATAACGCAGCGTGACGTCGAAACGAGCCTCGCCTTGCTGAACCTGGGTCACAGCGTTCGCGCCAACGGCTGTCTGCACTGCATCCTGGATGTCGGCAACATTGATGCCAAACCGTTTCGCCGCGTCGCGGTCAACCTGCAGATTCAGGTTCGGCTGTCCGACAATGCGGAAGATTCCCAGATCCTCGACGCCCTTCACCGTCTGCATCTGGCTCTGAATTTCGTCAGCCTTCGTTTCCAATGTTCGAAGATCGTCGCCGTAAAGCTTGACCGCTAGTTCGCCTTTGACTCCGGAGACGGCTTCTTCCATGTTGTCGGAGATGGGCTGAGAGTAGTTCCACAGCACGCCAGGGAACTGCGAGAGATCTTTATCCATGGCGGCGATGAGTGCGTCCTTGTCCTGATTGAAGACGGGACGCCACTCCTTCTTGGGCTTGAGATCGACGAAGTACTCGGTGTTGAAAAAGCCAGCAGTGTCAGTGCCATCGTCGGGACGTCCTGTCTGGCTTACAACCTGTGTGACCTCAGGAAAGGATGCCATGACTATGCGCGCCTTATTCGTGAAATCGACGCTTGGCGTTGGGCCTTCACTAGGGGCCAGCGTCCCGCGCACCCAGATGGAGCCCTCGTCGAGGTGTGGCAGGAATTCCGACCCGATCGGACCGCCGACAGTCAGGTAGGCGGCGATCAGAAACAGGAACGATGCGATAGCAAGTGTCGTGCGCCGGTGCTCGATGGCTGCCTTCACTCCTGTGCGGTAGTGACGTATGAGCCAGAGCATAACGGGGTTATCCCACTCTTTGGCGCCCTTGCGGAACAAGATGCTCGCCATCACCGGAGCGATGAGAAGAGCGAAGACGAGTGCTCCGACCAGGGCGAAGCAGACGGTCCAGGCCATCGGCTTGAAGAGACGCCCTTCAACCGCCTTCAGAGTGAAGATGGGAAGATACGACGTGATGATGATGCCGCGCGCAAAGAAGACAGGCTTCATCACTTCGCGGGCCGCGCTAGCGATTTTATGCATCGGCGACGAGGTATCTTCCTTGTTCGAAAGGTGCCGGACCATGTTCTCGATCATGACAACCGAGCCATCGACAAGCATGCCGAAGTCCAGTGCTCCCAGTGAGAGAAGGTTGGCTGGAATGTGACTCAGGTCAAGGCAAATGGAGGCAAACATCAATGCGAAGGGAATGGTAAGCGTTACGATGATTGCCCCGCGCACGTTGCCCAGAAACAGGAACAGAATGATCGCGACCAGGATCATTCCTTCCGTGAGGTTGTGTTCGACCGTCTCGACGGTGTAGGCCACCAGCTTTGAGCGGTCGAGGAATGGAACAACCGTGACGCCCTTGGGAAGAATCCCGTTATTCAGAGCATCCGTTTCCTTGTGGATGCCCTGGAGAACGGGGTCAGAGTCGGCGCCTTTCTGCAGCAGAACAATGCCCTCGACGGTATCCGGGTCGTCGTAAACTTTGCCGTCTTTGCCAAGAAAGGACTTCCCGATTTGTCCGAGGCGAATCTTGGCCCCTTGCGATACGGTGGCAATGTCCGCGACCGTGATGGCAGCGCCGTTCTGCGTCTTGATGACGGTTTTCTCAATATCCTGAACGGTTCTAAAGAGGCCAAGCGATTGGACGTTGATCTGCTGCGCGCCCTGTTCGATAAAGCTGCCGCCGCCATTTGTATTGTTGTTGGCGATCTGCTGTTCGACTTGCCCTATTGAAAGCCCATAGGCGACCAGCTTTTCGGGGTCCAGCTTGATCTGATATTCCTTGGTCGGCCCCCCGAAGCTCGAGACGTCCACGACGCCCTTTACGCCCTTGAACGACTTCTCAAGCACCCAATCCTCGAGCGACTTTTTCTCCATTACATCGAATGACGGGTTGTTGCTCTCGAGCGTGTACCAGTAAATCTGTCCCACTGGGCTCCAGTCGGTTCCCATTTGCGGAACGAGATTGGCTGGCAGGTTTACCTGGCCGAGCCGCTCAAGGGTGTGCTCGCGATTGATGTCGCTGGTCGAGTCGTCGTCGAAAACGAGCATCAGGCTGGAGATGCCTGCCAGGGTTGTGGAGCGGAGATGGACAAGGTGCGGCATGCCGGCCATCTGGATTTCGACCGGCACTGTGACCTGGCGCTCAATCTCCTCCGCGCTGCGGCCTGGCCATTGCGTGATGATTTGCACGTAGTTGTTGGCGACGTCGGGATAGGCTTCAATCGGCAATTCGCGGAATGCAATGACTCCCCACGCAAACAGCACGACCGATGCGGCCAGCATCATTGCCCGGTTCTTGAGTGCGAAATCAATCAGACCTTGGATCATTGGTTCTCCAGGGTTGTCTCGAGTTGAAGAACGTTGGAGACAACCTGCTGCCCGCTCTGAATGCCGGAGAGGATGGCCTGCTTGCCGTTGACGATTTCGCCAGCCTTTACCTCGACGCGGCGGAACTTGCTGCCCGGAGCGGGGACGAAGACCCAGTCGCGATCATGGAGATGCAGCACAGCGGGCGCGGGAACCTGGGCGAATTTCTGTTCCTGCCTGCTCTGGAGCGTTGCGGTAACAAACATGCCCACCTTGAAGAGGCCGGGGTTGGGAACTTCAATGCGCACCTTGGCGGTGCGGATGGCGGGATCGAGCACCGGGCCGATGTCGGAAACATGGCCGATGAAGTCCTTGTCCGGGTAGGCATTGAGCTTGATCTTTGCTTCCTGGCCGAGTGCGATCTTGGGGATATCGTTCTCGAAGACATCGCAAATCACCCACACGGTGGAGAGATCGGCGATGGTGAACGCGGTGGAGGAGCCGGAGAAGGTGACACCCGCAGCCGCCGCCTGGGTAACATTCTGCTGGATGATGACGCCGGAGATGGGCGCGTAGACAGGCACGATCGGCGAGGGGTGATCCTTGTCCACGCCGAGTGTTTCGAGGGTTTCTTCTGCGGCCTTGAGGTCGGACTCCGCGTCTTTCTCCGCGGCTTCAGCCTGCTCAAGCATCGCCTTCGAGGTTGCGCCGTGGGTGTAAAGATCCTGTGAGCGTTGGTACTGAAGGTTGCTCATGCGCTCGTCATTCACGGCTTTCCTGTAGGTATCGAAGGCCGCGGTGCTGTCAGAGCTCTGCACCTTGAGCAGCAGTTGGCCTTTCTTGACGTAGTCGTCGAGACGCGCCTTGATGTCGACCACGCGGCCGCTGGCAAGCGAGATGACGGGGATCTCTTTCGAGATGTCCGGATTCACGGTTCCGTTCACCTTGAGCTCTGCGTGCGCCGTGTACGGCTCAGCTGCGACCAGTGGATACTGCTCGGGCTTGTCGACAGAGAAATCCGCCATATCGCCCGTGGTCACGACCTGAGGTTGGGGCGTGGCCGCATCGCCTTTTTCTTCCTTCTTGCAGCCGCCGAGAAGCAGGCCGGCAGTGAGCAGAAGAGCAGGCGAAAGAACCGAAAGCGAATGAGAGTTTCTAAGCCGCATCATGGAATCACCTCGCGCCCGACTGCAAGATTGAGTTGCCCAGCCGCCGTCAAATACGCGCCGATCAGTTGCAGGTAGGCAAGCTGCAGTTGGCGGTAACTGCTTTGTGCATTCAGAAAGTCCATCAGCGATGCGCCGCCGTGCTCATACGCGAAGGTCACAGTGTCGCGCACGCGCGTCGATTGGCCCAGGTACTTGGCCTTGTACGGCTTGAGCAGGACGATGTTGCTGTTGACCACTTCATATGCGGAGTCCACATCGCTGAAGACCTGTGCCCGAGCCGCTTCGGTCAGGTCCTGACTGCGATCGATGTCGATCAGCGTCCGCTTTTTCTCTCCCTGGTTCTTGTCGAATATCCGCAAGGGGATGCTGACGCTCAAGCCCAGTGTCTGAATGCCGTTGGGGTTGTTATTCGACGAATTGTAGGTGTACCACGCACCAAAGGTTGGATCCGTCGAACCGTTTGCCTCTGCGAGTTTGTGGTTTGTCTTGGACTGCTCGAGGGTCTGCAGCGCGGCCTGCAGATCGGGCCGGGCGGCAAGTGCCATCGAGCGGAATTCTTCAAGATTCTTCAGATCCTCAGAGAAGTCAAACGGGCCGTCCACATCGAATTGGTCGAGAGGAGTGCGTTCGTTGAGAAGTTGCTCGAGTTGAATCTTTTCGGTGCGAAGATCGACAATCGCCGTCTGCAGCTCCGACTCATACTGCACTCGCTGCAACTCGATGCGGTCGAGATCTACCTGGGCAATATCGCCATCTTTGTATCGGGTATGGCTGATATCAATAATTTTGTCGTAGTATTCGAGGTCGGCCTGCGCAAGCTTGAGCACCGCCTTGGCCTCGAGCACCTGAACGAAGGCAGAACGCAGGTCGAACATCATGTTGCGTTCAAGATCCTGGTGCTCGTCCGTGGTGATGCGAGTTCCCTCTTGAGCGCTTTCCAGGCGCAGTTCGCGCTTGTGCTCGCGCTCGTGCAGGTAGCCGATGTTGGAAACTACGTCGGTGCCTCGCAATGGAGTCCAGACTCCAGAGTGCGGAGCAATCTGCGTGGCGTCCTCTGACAGCGTGAACTGCGGATTCGGCCTTAGAAAGGCTGTAACCTCTGCTGCGTGCATCTCGTCGATGCTCAAAGAGTCGGCCTTGAGTGCAGGGTTCGCCGCCTCGAACTTGGCCTTTACCTGGTCCCAGTTGAGCGCCTGCTGCGCACCAGCGGGCAGGAGAGAGGCCAGCAGAAGAGCCAGGGCGCCAGGGCCGCGGACTGTTCTAAGCAGGAACTTCAGCTTTTGCACTCGATATCTCCGGGTTTTCTTCAAAACAAGTGGGAAGAGCCTATGTTGACGTAAATCACTGTAGGTATGTAGGCAGGTGCGTACGCAACCAGGAGAAACTATGTCAAGAATTCCGGTTGTTTCGGTAATCGTAATGCACACATGAGCCCATTAGAGGCTATCTTTTGGACAAAACTGCATGATTCCTTATAGGAGGCATATAGACTCATCATGATCTCCAAATAGAATCCATATACATTTCTTACATGAACCGGGATTGAACAAATTGCCGGGTCCGCGAGTTGTTGATTGTCGATTTGTGGCGGATCATTACAGGTGTTTATGTTTGCAGCACTGTTCACAGGATCCAGACAATCCGTCCTCCTGAAAGCCGCGGCTCTGATCGCGGCAATTGCCGTGGTCGATCGGCTGGTGATCGCAGAGATCCCGCTCGGTTTCCTTTACCTGGTCCCGATGCTCATGGTGGGCAGCGTAGCCGGGCGCGCCTGGATTGCCGCGACGGCTGCCGTCTGCACCGTGCTGGCAGAACTCTTCAGCGACCTGGCATGGAGTTTGCGAACCGGCATCTCCAGAGATGTGCTTTATCTCGCGGCTTTTCTGGGGGCGGGGCTGTTTATTCACGAGGTGAACAAAAGTCGAAAAGTCGCGCTCCAGAATCTTCATACGATTGAGGCGGAACGCGATGCGCGGCGAGAGGCTGAGCAACAGTTGAAGATTCTCATCGAGAGCAGTCCGCTGGCGATTGTAACGGCCGACGCGCAGGGCCGTGTGCTCATGGCAAACGAGGCCACGCAGCGAATGCTGGGCGTTCAGCTGGGTGAGTTAGCCGGAAAGAGTATCTATAGATACCTGCCGGCGCTCACCAACATTTCGATGCACGATTCGGCTCAAAAGCACGTCCGCGCAGTGATGCAGGCACGCGGGCAGCGAGAGGATGGAGAAGCGTTTTTGGCCGACATTTGCTTCTCCACATATAAGACCAGCGCCGGTACGCGTTTGGCGGCGATGGTGCTCGATGCATCCGACGATCTGCGCGCGCACGAGGAGTCGGGGCTGCATCAGTTGCTCGAAGGTTCGCGCATCGCTGTGGGTGCGCTGAGCCACGAGATTCGCAACATCTGCAGCGCCATCGGCGCCGTGCATCAGAACATGAAGCGGAGCCAGGCCCTGGATGCGAACAAGGACTTTGAGGCGTTAGGCAGCCTGGTGGAGACGCTGGAGAGCATTGCCAATCTGAAGCTGGGGCAGAGCACAAGCGACGCGGGCGAAGTCGACCTGAGCGTGCTGCTGGATGAGCTGAAGATCGTCGTGATGCCGCAACTGGACGAAGCGGAGATTGAATCGGAATGGAATGTGGAGGCCGGGCTTCCGCTCGTTTGGGCCAGCCGCGCAAGCCTGATGCAGGTTTTTCTCAACATTGTGGCCAACAGCGTGCGAGCCCTCTCAACAAAAGCTGTCCGGTCTTTGTCGTTTGCCGCCCGGTGCGACGGAGAACAGATCGTTGTTGAGGTAATCGACTCAGGCGGCGGCGTAACGCATCCCGAAAATCTCTTCCGGCCGTTTCAGGCGGGGGCAGAGGCAACAGGACTGGGACTCTATCTGTCGCGAGCCTTCATGCGGTCGTTCGGCGGGGAGCTCCGCTACAGGGCAATCGATGGGGGCGCGTGCTTCATTGTTGAGCTGGCCCAGACCAGCACCGCAAGCCGGGAATTGGAATGGACAAAATCCGCATAATGGACGAAATTCGCATCTTGATTGTGGACGATCACAGCCTGTTTCGCCAGAGCCTGGGCCGCTTCCTGGCGACGGCGCCGGGCTGTTGCGTCGTGGGCCAGTGCGGGAACAGGTCGGAGGCCGCGCGCGCTTTCGCAGAGATTGAAGCGGACGTGGTACTGCTCGACTTCGACCTCGGCGATGAGCAAGGGGTCGACCTGATTGCCGAATTGAGGAAGCACCAGGAATCGGCGAAGGTGCTTATGGTCACCGCGGGCATGCCCGACGGATCGGCCGTAAGAGTGATGGAGGCAGGCGCTTCGGGAATCTTCCTCAAGCACGGAACGCTGGAAGCCTTGCTGAAGGCGGTCGCTCGCGTCGCCGCGGGCGACATCTGGCTCGACTCGGACGAATTAAGAGCCATCGTCTCGTCAAGCATCGCCCGCAGAGAGACTCACGATCGAGCGCGTCCCCTCACAACCAGGCAGAGTGAAGTGATGCGGGGCATTCTCGACGGGCTCACCAACAAAGAAATTGCCGTCACCATCAATGCGTCCGAAAGCTCCGTAAAGGCCGTCATTCAGGAGCTCTTTCGCAAGGCAGGCGTGCGCACGCGCAGCCAGTTGGTCAGGATCGCAATCGAGAAACACTCCTCCGACTGGCTGCAGCCGGAGCAGGCGGAGCCGGCCGCGCGGGGCTAACGGAGCGGAGGGAGCAGGGGGTTTCAACCCCCTGAAGGTGGGCGAATTCAAGCGGCCTTCGCGCGAGGGCCATTTCCCTTTTTCCATGAATCAAGCGAATTGCACATAAGTCCTCATGCCTCATCAAGCACAATGAAGAGAGAAGAACACCACTAGAGCCAAGCTGAACAGGAGAGATGGATGCGGTATTGGATGACCGGGTCTTTACTGGCCGCGATGGCCGCAGTCGGGCTTTCGGCTGAGGATGCAGCCCAAAAGTTTTGGCAGTATCACCAGGTCCCGGATAAGGATGGGGTCTATTACGTGGGCCCCGAGGTGAGCGAGCCAAAGCTGGTAAAGACGGTCTATGCGCTCTATCCCTCGGGGGTTACCGCGAAAGACATGCAGGGCATGACGGTAATGGCCATGGTCATCGAGCCCAATGGTAAGCCGGCCCACATCGAAGTGCTCCATTCGCACGGGGATTACTTCGACCGGGCGGCGCTTGAAGCGCTGCGGCAATCCGCGTTTGAACCGGGAAACCTGAATGGCAAGCCGGTGCCGGTGTGGATCGATGTACGCGTGGTGTATTTCGCCGACCGCAGCAAGACGACACCGCAGGTAATGATTGCGGAAAGAGATTTGCCCGTTCCGCCTGACTCGAAGTTTCTCGACAAGAATGGCAATCTAAAGTCCTCGACGCCGCCCGTGCTGATTCACACCGTAGACGCCGATTATGTTGACCCCTTCGCGAAGCATCCCGTTGTGCTGGTTGCAAAGGTGTCCGTGGTGGTCGGGAAAGACGGCGAGCCGAAGGAGGTTCGCTTGAAGCAGGGGCTTGGATTCGGATCCGACCAGAAGGCAACGGCGGCGGTGAAGCTCTATCGCTTCATCCCGGCCACAAAGCACGGCGTTCCCATCGAGGCGCCGGCCGATGTGCTCGTCCCGTTCGCGAAGTTCTGAGAGCGGCCCTGCTGATTACCGGGCCTCGCCGGCCTTTAGGTGCCTGGACGCCAATTGCCAACCCCGGCCGGCTGAGCGATACTTTTCTGTGGGCGGGAGTAGTTCAGTGGCAGAACGTCAGCTTCCCAAGCTGAATGTCGCCGGTTCGATCCCGGTCTCCCGCTCCATGCCTCTTCTGTGTTTCCCATCCCCTAATCCGTCTCCTGAATCTTGACCACAAACGCGGTAAACGTCTTGTCGCCGGGAACGAGCATCTGGTGCGGAACGCCCGCGGGCACATGCGCCAGGTCGCCCGCGCGGAGCTCCATGCGCGTCCCTCCTTCAACAGCCGTGCCGCGAATCTCCCCGGGCCCAACCGCGTGCGCACCCACAACGGTTCCGCCCGTGAGCAGCGTAGCCCGGCCATCCAGCACCACAAACAAATCAGCAAAACGCTCGTGCTGCTCTGCGGCTCCGTCGCGCCCGCGCACCGACAGCATCGTTGCGTGCCGCGGATACTCCTTGAGCGACTCTGAAGCAGACCCCTCGGAGTAAGCGGCGAGTTTGCGCAGGTAGGCGGCGCGCTCCATCAGGATGGGCCTGCTCCAGTGGTGGGCCTCGGGCGGCGCGTCTTTCGACCGCCTGGCGCGGGCCAGAGGCACATCCTTCTCCGCAGGCAGCAGTTCCTTCAAAAGCAGCCGATCGACGGGCTCCATGGATCCTCCATCACGATGACTTCCAGAATAAAGGCTCCGCGATCACAGTATGCCGGGAAGAAATAAGGGTAAGATGACCAACGACCAATAAGGGCGGAAAGGAGGCAGCGAATGAGCCTGGAATTGAGGCTTGCCATTCGAATTGTGCTTGCGGTGGTTGCTATGTCCGTAATCATTTTTCTCCCCGCGGGGACGTGGGAGTTCTGGCAGGGATGGGCTTTCCTGTCTGCGTTTGTTCTTCCCTCAATTCTTCTGTATCTCTACTTCCTGCGCTACGACCGCGCGCTGGTTGAGCGCCGAATGCACACACGAGAGACGGTGCCGGAGCAGAGGCAGCTGATGCGCGTGTATTTCCTGCTCTTCCTGGGGGCGTTCCTGCTGCCGGACTTCGACCACCGGCTGGGCTGGTCGCGGCAATGGGTGGGCGAAGTGCCGGTGTGGGTGACCTTCATTGCACTGACGCTGGTGGTGGGCGGTTTTCTCTTCGTCTTCTGGGTGCTCAAGACAAATAGCTACGCCGGACGCACCATCCGTGTCGATGAAGGGGCAGAGGGTGATCTCGACAGGACCGTATGCCTGGGTCCGGCATCCCATGTATCTGGGTATCGTTGTGTTGTTGACTTCCGCCCCGCTGGCGCTCGGTTCGTGGGTGGCGTTGGCCGCCTTCGCGCTGATGATTCCGCTCTGGGCCATACGCCTGCTGAACGAAGAGAAGGTGCTAAGCGCGGAGTTGCCGGGCTATGCGGACTACTGCCTCAAAACGCGCTACCATCTGATTCCCTTTGTCTGGTAAGGCTCTCACCTTGTCCGGCATGCCCCACCGCTCGCAACGTTCTTGTTCTTGTCCAAAGGGTGGAATGCGATGTCACTCCAGTTCCGCCACCAGCCTCGCCCTGCGAAACACCTTCAAGAACATCGGCCGCGTCAGCTTGCCCGTGTTCGTGTTCTGCAGCGAGGGATGGTAGCTGGCCATCAGCGTCAGCCCGCCAGGAAGTTTGTACTCCGCGCCATGGCCAAACACCAAACCTTTGCGCGAACTGATCCGCCCAGCCCGCAGTTGGTGCGCCAGGAATCCATCAAACGCGATCTTGCCCAGGCACAGCACCACGCGAAGGTTAGGCAGCAAACCAATCTCCTCGTCGAGCCACGGTGCGCAGTTGCGTTGCTCCTCCGGCGTGGGCTTGTTGCCGGGTGGAGCGCAGTGCACAACCGCGCTGATCCACAGGTCGCGTAGCTTCATGCCGTCATCGCGCGCCACGCTTTTCGGCTGCGATGCGAAACCCGCCTCGTGGAGCACGGGGAACAGAAAGTCCCCGGAACCATCGCCCGTAAACATGCGGCCCGTGCGGTTGGATCCGTGCGCGCCAGGCGCCAGGCCGAGCAGCAGCACGCGAGCCTTGGGATCTCCGAACGACGGAACCGGCCGGCCCCAATACTCGAAATCGGCATAGGCGCGGCGGCGAACGCGCGCAACCTCGGCGCAATAAGGCCGCAGTCGCTCACACCGCTCACAGGCAATGATGCGCTCGTTGAGCGTGGCGAGAGATTCCCGGGATGCAGGCCCAGCGGCAGCAGGCATGAACAGATTCTATTTGGGCGGGTGCGGCCTAGCCCGCGGTTGTGCCTTCGCGGGCTGGCTCGATTAGAATTGCAGCGCCCGAGAAAACGCTTTCGCGCGCGCTGGGAACTCAAGGCAATGGGCGGGCGCGCGCAGCAGCAATTGAGCTTTCTATAAGGATGGCAAGGAATGAAAACTAGGGTGATGAAGGTTACGGTTCGCGCACTTGCGCTCATGAGTTTTGCGGGGACGGTCCTGATGACAACCACAAGCTATGCACAGGACGTGACGGAGATCGGCGGTCAGAAGATTGTGACCCTTACTCGCGCGGCCAAAAGCACCACAACGCCTGAGTTCACCAGCATCACGCTCGCGCCGGGCCGCGGCATGGAAGTGATTCAGATAACGGCCAACTTCCCCGGCAAAGGGAATGTCGACGTTCTGGCTTCGCCCGATCTGGCCGGCGCCAAGAAGATGCTCGATGTCGAAGACGACGACTTTGGCAACCTCGGCTATCGTCTCGGCTCCGCGTTCCTCGTTCCCTACCCCAACCGCATTCGCGGCAAGCTCTCTGCCGACGGCAAAACGCTGACCACCGAGTGGAACGGCCACACCATCACACTGCCGGCGAATAACATCGGCAAGCTGCCCACGGCCGAGCGCCACGCCATGCACGGGCTCATTCTCAAGGCTAAAACCGACGACGTCGCGGTGAAGAAGATTCCCGGCGGCGAAGGAGTCTCCGGCGTCATCCACGCTGGAGACTTCGGCGGCCACTGGCTCTCGAAAACAGATCTCGTCGTTACGGTCTCACTCACCGCCGACGCGGTTGACGCGAGCATCGTGGCGAAAAACGTGGGCGGCGAAGACGAGCCGATCGCGATTGCCTGGCATCCCTACTTCAATCTGCCCTCGGGCGACCGCACCCAGGTGCGCGTGCACATTCCCGCAAACACCACTGCCGAAGTCGACGGCTACGACAACGTCTTCCCGACCGGCAAAATCCTGCCGGTCGATGGAACCCGCTACGACCTGCGCGCTCCCGATGGCAAGCCCCTGGGCACCGAGTTCTTTGACGACAACTGGAACCACCTGATCTGGCAGGACAAAGCAGTCACGGTCAAGATCATCGATCCGGCCGCCCACTATGGCGTCGACATCATCGGCTTCTCGCCCGAGATCAAGGCGATGCAGATGTATGCGCCGCCCACCAAGCAGTTTGTCGCCATCGAGCACCAGTACAACTTCGGCGATCCATTCGGCAAGGAGTGGGGCAAGACCGACACGGGCATGGTCACGCTCAAGCCCGGCCAGAGCACCAAGTGGCACGTCCGCCTGCACGTGTTTGTGCCGTAGAAAAGCTAGTTATCAGTTGTAAGTTGTAAGTGATCCGCAAGCAGGCCGGGGCAATCCTCCGGCCTGTATTGCGTTTGCCCGTCAATTCACAAACGTCAGCGCCACGCGGCGGGAGTGGAGGAAGTAGGGAATCCAGATTGCGCAGACCGCGAAGCTGCGTATGACCGTGGTCGGGCCTGAGTGCGGGTTGAATGAAGCAGCCATGATGTGGTCGGCCAGGAACAGAACAAACTGGAAACCGTAAAAGATAATCATCAGCAGCGGGAAAGATTTCCTTTTTGTGTAGAAGAGGACGTTTAGAAAGATCAGCACGGCAACGAACACCACGTTCATTACCACTTCGAAGAGGATGAGCGGTTCTAGCCCTGGTTTATCGGCAAACAAGATCTGACCTTTGCTTCCAAACAGCAGAAAGCAACCAACGCTGAGGCCGAAGAGGGAGAATATCGGGCTAAGTCCCAGGCCGATCGCCGGTAGAATCAACCAGCCGCCTATCCCCGTGAGGCCCCGGTCGGCCGAGTCGCTCGCTGCGGAAAACATGGGCGCCGACGATCGATGCTCTGAGCCAGCCTGAGCCGCCGTGGGTTCCGGTTCTGCGGCGGACGCACCCGTCATCTGACCACATTGCAAACAAACAACCGCGCCTTGTCGCAGTTCCGATCCACACTGCTGGCAATGAGTAGACATTTGGCGTCCTCTAAGGAATTTGCTGGGATGATCAGGGCTCACCACCCTTGTTGTCAATCGCGCCCCTCAACACCATCCTCTGCGCCAGCCTCAATCCCCCAGCCTGCCCAGCTTCACCGTCTTCCCCGTCTGCGCCTGTCCCCACGCGGCGTCAACAGCTCCCCCGCCTGCGTCAACTAATGTCGTGCGGCGAGGATTGCAAACACACCGAGCGCGGCGAATACAACCACGGTGCCGATCACAAATGCCGACTTCCCTGACAACGTCCTATGCACCTGGCGCGCCATCGTCCCCTTGCCCGTTGCCCTCACGCCCTCTACATCGAGGTAGTCAATGTTCCGGGCCTTCCCGCTCGCGGAGTCCACGAAGACAAAGTAGGTCGACTGGGTCTCGCCCATTTTTCCAATCTCGTGCGACCCATCGGTGAGCCGAATGTCCAGCGTTACGCCTTCCTCGTAGCGGCTCAGGCTTTTCATCACCTTGATCATCTGGGGAGTTGGCGCCGGGCTCGATGTAGTCCCCGGAGTCGGCGTGGGCACGCTAGTCGGCGTGGATTCCGGGGTCGGCGCTGTCGCAGGACCCGGTGTCAATTGCGGCGATTGCTGCCCGACCGCAGTCACGCTGAGCGCAAAAACCAGGGCCACAGCGACCAGCAGCCGTATCGGGCGGCAATTCTTGAACATCTACCTTCGCCTCACGTTAAGGATTAGACGCAATTTTAGCCCTTTGTCCGGGCATACGGTTCTTCTTTTCCCAGGGTGAGTCCGAGCCTCAGTCTCCCAGCGTGCTCAGCTTCACCGTCTTGCCCGTCCGCGCCGACTCCCTCGCAGCGTCCAGAATCTGCGTCACAACCATGTTGGTTTCGAGCGATGAAAGGTCGCCCTTGGGATGAATCTGCCCGCGCAATACGGCGGCGAGATAGCTGAGCGAGTCCTGCTCCGGCGAGCTCAGAGAGGGAGCTGAGATGAGCCGCTCCTCCGATTCGCCCGGACGGCGCAGGCGCAGCTTGTCCGGCCCCACAGTGATCGCATAACCCGTAGCCCCGTAGACTTCCATATCTTTCCGCCCGAAGGGCCAGTTCCACGAGGCCTGCAACACGGCCTGCGCACGCGGATAAGTCAGAACCACAGTCGCGTCATCGTCGACCCGCGAGTAGAGCTGGGGCTTGTCGGTGTTGAGCACGGCCGTCACCGTCAGCGGCGCTTCGCCCTTCATCATCCAGGTCATCAGGTCGGCGCCATAGCAGCCAAAGTCGTAGAGGGCTCCCGCGCCATTCTGGGCTGGGTCGGTAAGCCAGCTCAAAAACTCGGGCGGCACGCCAATCTCTTTGGGGCCCTGGTGGCCGTCGTGGATCACCACGCGGCGAATCTCGCCGAGACTGCCCTGCCTTCACCTCTTCATACGCCGCGCGGTTGCTCGCGTACCAAGTCGTTTCGTAGTTCACCAGCACGTGGATCCCATAATGCCGCGCGGTGCGCCGAATCGCCTGCGCGTCCTCCACTGAAATGGTCAGCGGCTTCTCCACCATCACGGATACGCCGTACTGCGCGGCGATCTCAATGGCCGGCCGATGCTCGGCAATCGACGTATAAACAAGAATCGCCTGCGGGTGGGTCCGTTCGATCATGTTGGCTTCTTGCTTGTAGAAGAGGGTCTCGTCGAGCCCGAAGCGGCTCCGGTACTTGGCGGCGAGCTCGGTGTCGGCTTCGGCTATGCCCACCAGTTGCACGTCGCTGTGTTTGGGCAGCGCGGCAAGGAAGCCTTCCACATGGCCGTGCGCCAGGCCCACAATGGCCACGCGAATGGGCGGCTCGGCGGCGGCCTGTGGGCCGCCAAACCAGGGCAAAGCGCAGAGCGCCGCAACCAGGCGGCGGTAACGGAAAAGCAGCGGAGGACCGAGTCGGGCCATTGGATTGTCTCCTGCAGTGGAATTCTACGAGGTTGGGCTGGCTGAATGACGTGGGGGATGGGGAATCTGCTTGCGGGCGGAGCGGCAGTGCGCTTGTAAGACGCAATCCCACCTCGAAATGCGGATGCAGTCCAGGAGGACTGTGGATGACGAGCTTGATCGATAGGAAGGCGGCCTTAAGCGAGGATGGTCGATGACGAAAACAGCGGTTGAATCGTTTCGAGTGCGGAAATGCACAAGGGTGTGCCCATTTCGGGCGGAAAACCACATCGGCCTTGCGGGAATCCAATCTGCATGGCGTTGCGCAGAGGATTGGGCACGCTATCGCCTTTTGCGCCGATCCCTTTGCTCAGGTGGAATTCAATGCCCAGGTGATCCCGGGAGGTAATCCCAGGGAGGTAATCTTTGCTTGGCTGGTTACGTCTACCCTTCAAGGGTGCAGTCTGTGGAGGAGCGTTTTCGCTGTCCGTGCTGCGGATTCAGGACACTGGAGACGCCGGGCGCAATGGCCTTGTGTCCGGTGTGCTGGTGGGAGGATGACGGGCAGGAGGAGGACGACGCCAGCGACGTTCGCCTTACCGTGAACGGCCAGTTGAGCCTGAGCGAAGCGCGCGAACATTATGCCCATTGCGGAGCGTCTCATCCGCGGTTTTTGCCCTATGTGCGCCAGCCCGCACCCTTCGAACGCTAGAGAATTTTTGGGAATGGTGCTGTCGGAAGCCACGGCCGCAAAGTCGACTTTCCTCAAGAAAATCCACTTCCCCCGGCCCTCAGAAAGTTCACAGTATTCCCGAAAATGCCTTGATGCACAGGAATGCAACGATAATCCGTCCAAACACCGCACGCTTGTGCGCCAGACAGCGCTGCCCGGTTTGACCCTTTAGAGCATTCCCTCTTACCATGAGATAGGCGTTTCCCAAGCCACAGCGAGCTGTGTCGATTCCGGCCTCCGGCCCTGTTGGCGCGGCAGCAATCGGCGGTCCGCGAAGGCCGTTCCGCAGTCGAGCATCGGCTCCGGGAAGCAAGCGGGAAGCGGCAACCTCGATCCGGGGTTTTCAGGGCGCCAAGAGGCGCCTGGAAGGCAAAACATTGAGCTCTACCGACACCCTCGAAAACAATCCTCAACCTCGGCAGATGCCGCGCAGGACCACGCCCTGACAACCAGGCCCAGGCCCACGAAGGTCACGACCATGACCACGGGCACGAGGGCCACGACCATGAGCATGACCATCCAGCACGGCCCGGTTCTGAATCCGGACTGCACCCGCGAACTGGTGCTCGACATTCCCGCGGAAGAAGTCTCCAAGGCCTACCGCACCGTGACCGGCAACTATCGGAAATATGCCAAGATTCCCGGATTCCGCGCCGGCAAGGTGCCGGAGTCGGTGGTCACGCGCCGCTTTGCCACCGAGATCCGCAAGGAAGTGATCGACGGCCTGCTGCCGGAGCGCTTCAACAAGGCGGTTGCTGAACTGGGCGTGAGGCCCGTGGGCCAGCCGCAGGTGACCGAGCTGACCGTCGAAGACGGCGCAGCCGCTGCACGTCAAGGCGGTCTTTGAGTATCTTGCCCCGTTTTCCATCGAGGGCTACCAGCAGGTGACCGTTCCAAAGCCCTCGGTGGAAGTCACCGAAGAAGAGTTTCAGCACGAGCTGGAGCAGCTGCGCGAGTCGCGCGCCACGATTGAGCCGGTGGAAGAAGACCGCGCGCTCGGTGGATGGCGACTGGGCGCAGATCACCTACAAGGGCCAGATCGAAGGCGAAGCGGACGCTGCGCCGATCGCTGGGCGAAGACACGCTGGTCGAGATCGGCGGCAAGGACACCGTCGAGGCCTTCTCCGCTGCCCTGCGCGGCGCCAAAGCCCGGCCAGGAGCTGAAGGCCGAGGTCATCTATCCGGCCGATTATGCCGAGGCCAAGCTGGCCGGCAAGACCGTGGCCTACGAAGTGGAAGTGAAGGCCATCAAGAAGCGCACCCTGCCCGAGCTGGACGACGAGTTTGCCAAGGAGCTGGGCGCATACGAGAGCTTGGCCGACCTGGAAAGCCGCGATTCGCGAGCACATGGCCAGCCCGCAAGCGGCGCAGCGTGGAAGGCGAAACCAAGGACCGGCTGTTTGCCGCGCTGACCGAGCGTTACACCGTTCCCGGTGCCCGAGTCGCTGGTGCAGGAGCAGATTGACGCACGCCTGGAGCGCGGCCTGCGCGCCCTGGCCGCCCAGGGCATGGACACCGAGCAGATGCGCAAGCTGGACTTTGCCCGCCTGCGCGCGGCACAGCGGGACGGCGCCTCCGCCGAGGTGAAAACCATTGATCCTGCTCGACCGCATCGCCCAGGAAGAAAACATCACCGTGAGCGACGAGGAACTGGACCAGCGAGCTGCAGCTGGCAGCGCTGCAGTCGCGCGAGCCGGTGGATACCCTGAAAGCGCGATTGACGGAGGACGGCGGGCTGGCTAGAATCCGGGAACAATTGCGGCGCGAAAAAACCGCAAGTGTGATTGTACGAACGGCTGCCGGCGTAAACGGGAAATGAGCCCGATTCAGGGGCAGAAGGCGCCGCACGGGGCAAGAATTGAAACCGGGGAGGAATCCGGGACCGGGCGGACATAAAAAAGGCGGGGACAAACGGCCCCCAAACGGAATGACGGGAAGAACACTCAATGGCATTGGTTCCCATGGTGGTTGAGCAGACGAGCCGAGGCGAGCGCGCCTACGACATCTATTCCCGTCTGCTTCGCGACAACATTATCTTTCTTGGCACGCCGATCGACGACCAGGTGGCCAACCTGATCGTGGCGCAGATGCTGTTTCTCTCCGGCGAGGACCCGGAAAAGGACGTGCAGCTTTACATCAATTCGCCGGGCGGCTCGATTACCGCGGGCCTGGCCATCTACGACACCATGCAGTTCATCAAGAACAACGTGGTGACCTACTGCATCGGCCAGGCGGCCAGCATGGGCGCGTTTCTGCTGCTGGCCGGCACCAAGGGCAAGCGGTTTGCGCTGCCCAATTCGCGGATTCTCATCCATCAGCCGTCCATGGGCGGGTTGAGCGGGCAGGCCACGGACATCGACATTCATGCGCGCGAGATTCTGCGCATTCGCGAGATCACCAACACCCTGATGGCCAAGCACACCGGCCAGCCGCTGGACCGCATCGAGCGCGACGTGGAGCGGGACTTCATCATGAACTCGCAGCAGGCCAAGGAATACGGCATCGTCGACGAAATCATCGACCGGCCGCCGACACCAAGTGACCGGACGTACGGCGCGGGCGAATCGATGCGCGAAGGGAGCGAACGAGGATGGGATTTATCGAAGAAGGACGGCAGCTGATCCAGGACTTCGTTACCCCGGAGATTCGCGCCATCGAGGCTCGGCTCGACGCCATCGAGAAACAGGTCGCCTCGCTCGATGCCAAGACCGACAAACTGGATTCCAAGATCGACCGCAACCAGGCTCACATGGAAGCCAAGATCGACCGCAACCAGGCTCACATGGAAGCCAAGATCGACCACAACCAAGCCCATTCGCTCGAAGGCAAAATCGACCGCAATCAGGCTCAAGTGCTTGGACACGCTGCACCGGATGGAAAACTACACGCAAGTGATGGAACGTTTGGCGCGGCTCGAAAGCAAGCTTCAAAATGTTGCGTAGGACCTCGGCAAAGCGCAACAAGTTGCAGAAAGAGTAAATTCGTTAGAGGGAGTTAGTTCAATGAAAACGCGCACGGGACCCGAAGAAGCACTGCGCTGCTCGTTCTGCCACAAGTCGCAGGACGCCGTGGCCAAGCTGATCTCGTCGCCCAGCGACTACCCTCGCGCCTACATCTGCGACGAGTGCGTGGCCGTCTGCAACTCGATTCTCGAGGACGACCGCGGCGAAGCCACACCCCGCCACCACCGCCGGCCACCTGCCCAAGCCGCAGGAGGTGAAGAGCTTTCTCGACGACTACGTCATCGGCCAGGACCAGACCAAGAAGAAGCTGGCCGTCGCGGTCTACAACCACTACAAGCGCATCCAGATGAACCGCATGCGCAACAACGAAGTGGAGCTGGCCAAGTCCAACATTCTGCTCATCGGGCCCACCGGCTCAGGCAAGACGCTGCTGGCGCACACGCTGGCCAAGATGCTCGACGTTCCCTTCGCGATTGTGGATGCGACCACGCTGACCGAAGCCGGCTACGTGGGCGAGGATGTGGAAAACATCATCCTCAAGCTGCTGCAGGCCGCCGACGGCGACGTCACCCGCGCGCAGCAGGGCATCATCTACATCGACGAGATCGACAAGATCGGCCGCAAGGACGAGAACCCCTCCATCACCCGCGACGTTTCCGGCGAAGGCGTGCAGCAGGCGCTGCTGAAGATTCTCGAAGGCACCGTTGCCAACGTTCCGCCGCAGGGCGGACGCAAGCATCCGCACCAGGAGTTCACCGCCGTCGACACCACCAACATCCTCTTCATCTGCGGCGGAGCGTTTGTCGGCCTGGAGCGCGTGGTTGGCCGCCGCGTCGGCAAAAAGGCGCTGGGCTTCAAGGCCACCGAGACCGAAGCCGAGGCAACCATGCGCTCGCATCGCGACACCGAACTGCTGCGCAAGACCGAGCCGCAGGACCTGATCAAGTACGGCCTGATTCCGGAGTTTGTCGGCCGCCTGCCGGTGATGGGCGTTCTCGACGAGCTGGACGAGCGGCGCTGATCGAGATTCTCACCAAGCCGCGCAACGCCATCCTCAAGCAGTATCAGCGGCTGCTCGAATACGAGAATGTGCGCCTGCACTTCACCCACGAAGCCACCTGCGCCGTTGCCCGCGAGGCGCTGGCACGCAAGGTGGGCGCGCGCGGCCTGCGCATGATCCTCGAAGAGCTGATGCTCGACCTGATGTATCACCTGCCCAACAACAAGCGCGTGCGCGATCTCGAAATCACGCGCGAAATGGTCGAGCGCCGCGATCTGTCGCTCTGCCTGCTTGAAAAGGCCGGCTAGTCCGCATTTCTCGCTGTCCACCAATTCGCTGACAGTTTCGACAACTCAACAGAAATCCCCAAACCCCTCAGGCCCGCGCCTGGGGGTGTTTCAGGGGGCAATGCCGATCGCGCCATTGAATCGGGGTGCCCCATCCTAACCGCGGTACTTTC
The DNA here is from genome assembly GCA_963783065.1 of uncultured Acidobacteriaceae bacterium. Classification (GTDB taxonomy): domain Bacteria; phylum Acidobacteriota; class Terriglobia; order Terriglobales; family Acidobacteriaceae; genus Telmatobacter. Next base: position 999,903 of record CAWAMG010000004.1, read on the forward strand.
CGGTTAGGGTGGGAGACCACGCTCTCAACTCGCCATGTACCTCCCGCCGCCGCACGCCACGCCGGGCGCCGGGTGCCCCATCCTAACCGCAGCTCTCCGCAGTTAGGGTGGGAGACAAATCCCGCCGACCCGCACTCTTGACGAACCGCGTCGAGAAAATCTCGTTTCCAGGCTCGACTTTGGCAGGGAGCAGTGGCCCTCAGGCCACTGAAAAGCATCTACAAATGAACCTGGGCTTCACAGCTTGCGGAAAAACTTGCCCGGGCGGTAGGCCGGGGATTTATCCCCGGCATAAAGCCCGCATAATAAGCTGTGGCTTTAGCCACTGAGGCATGCTCCTCGTCAGTTTCAGCCCATGTCTCGAGTTCTTCCGCAGCCTGTTCTGCCCATGAGGGACGCTTCCTGCCTCAGATCGCGATCTTCGTCTCGATCGCGTCATAGTCCGCCCGGACGCCCTTCGGAGAAGCATCGAGAAGCCCCGCGCCTGCAGGGGCTTGAACATCCCTATGGACATTGCTGTAATCGCGCTTGAGCGCCTTGGCCAGGGAGCGAATGCTGGTGACATTGTTGCGGCGGACATAGCCCAGCAACTCCATCCTCTTGCCCGTAAGAACCCGGGCCAACGCATCCCAGCTTTCAAATGCAAGATGGCGTTCCTTGAGAGCCTCTCCCCGCTCGCCGCGATGCCATGCGTTAACAAAGCGTTGCGAGGCTTCTCGCTCGATGTCTCCGCCGACAATGACTTCGACTTTGCTCATTTCACTCCTCAGCGCACCGCTGAATCGAGACGGCCGGACTTTGGCTTTCCTGGGTCATTCGCCCTGGGGAATATTCTAGGTCAGGGACAGTCCGATATGCGTAAATAGTGTCATGCCAGGCGGATCGCAAGCCCCTTCGATCGAACAGGACAGCCTTCCGGACAGTCCCATCGAACTCAGCATCATCATGCCGTGTCTCAATGAGGCGGAGACGCTTGAGACCTGCATTCGCAAGGCCAAGGGCTACCTCGAGCGGACCGGAATCCGCGGCGAGGTTGTGATCGGCGATAACGGCTCGTCGGACGGCTCGCAGACGATTGCCCTTGACGCGGGCGCACGGGTGGTGAAGGTGGCGCAGCGCGGTTACGGAGCGGCGCTCTTTGGCGCTTCGCTGGCTGCGCGCGGCAAATACATCGTCATGGGCGACTCAGACGATAGCTACGACTTCTCCAACCTCGACCCCTTTGTTGAAAAGCTGCGCCAGGGATACGACCTGGTGATGGGCAATCGCTTTGCGGGCGGCATCAAGCCGGGAGCCATGCCCTGGAAGAACCGGTATATCGGCAACCCGATTCTGTCGACCATCGGAAGAATCTTCTTTCATTGTCCGGCGAAGGATTTTCATTGCGGGCTGCGTGCTTACTCCCGCGAAGCATTCACGCGAATGGATCTGCGCACCACGGGGATGGAGTTCGCTTCGGAGATGGTGATCAAGGCAACGGTCGAGCGGATGAAGATCGCCGAGGTGCCCACCACCCTGAGCCCCGATGGGCGCTCGCGGCCTCCTCATCTCCGGCCCTATCGCGATGGCTGGCGCCATCTGCGCTTCATGCTCCTCTACAGCCCGAACTGGCTGTTTCTGTTTCCCGGCCTGGCGCTCATGCTGGTGGGTCTGGCAGGAACCGCGCTGCTTGAGCAGGACTCAATCCAACTGAGCCACGCAAGCCTCGGCCACGCTCGATTGGGTCTTGACACGCTCATCTATCTCGCCTTCATGAGCGTGGTCGGCTATCAGTCCGTGCTGTTCGCCGCGTTGTCACGGATTTACGCCGTGCAGGAGCATCTCTATCCTGCCACTCCCGGTTACCGGCACATCTTTCGCTTCATCGATCTTGAACGCGGGCTGATCGCCGGAACGTTGATCGCGCTGGCAGGCTTGGGAGCCGCGGTCTATGCGTTTCTCATCTGGCGCAGCGCGGGGTTTGGCGACCTCAACATTGAGCACGTGGCGCGCATTGTGATTCCTTCCAGCATGGCCATTACCCTGGGCGTCGAGACCGTCCTCTTTAGTTTTTTCCTCAGCACGCTGGGCATTAACATTCGCCGCAATTCACCTGAAGTGCCGGAGAGTTATCGCCCGGCCGATCTCTCCGATGGCCAGTAAGAACGATCCGCGCTTGAAAGCACCGGGCCCCGTCTTTGCGACAAAATGTCTCGATACAACCTTCAGGCCCGATCGGGAAAGCTGCCCTCCTTTTATGGGCTGGTTCCCGACCGATTGAGCCAATCGCGGCGACCACTGAATCGAGCGGAGTACTTGATTGCATCAACCAAAGGAGACATCGCGGATGGCAGCAGAGCCGGAAGGTAAAATGAAGGCTCCGGCCAAATGTTGCCGGACGTCTCGCGCCCTTCTCGCTTTGGAGCCCAAATTGATGCGGAGTGCCGGTTCTTTCATTCCGTGTACCGTCGCGTACGACCGATGGCCCGTCGTCAAATCGGCCATGCGGCGGATGCAACACGGATCGCGTTGCTCAACTGAAAAGGATCAGACGAACCCCGCATGAAGCAAGGCACAGCGATCATCATCGGCGCCGGCCCCGCCGGGCTCACTGCCGCCATCGAGTTGCAGCGCGGCTCGGGCATCAAGCCCATCCTCATCGAGGCAAGCCAGCGAAATCGGCGGCATCTCCCGGACCGTCCGATACAAGGGCAACCGCATGGACATCGGCGGCCACCGCTTCTTTTCCAAATCCGACCGCGTCATGCGCTGGTGGCTCGACATGATGCCCGTCGAAGCCGGCTCCGGCAAAACGGCTCCGGCAGCCGGTTCGAGCCCAGCGAGCCGCAGGCCAAGCTCCGCTACCAGGGCCAGCAGCGCGACATGCCCCAATATGCAGTCCGCGCGCCGATCCACAAACAGCAGGACCTGGTGATGCTGGTCCGCCAGCGCAAGAGCCGCATCTACTTCCTGCGCCGCTTCTTCGATTATCCCATCAGCCTGACCGCCGCAACCTTCAGAAATCTCGGCCTTGTGCGCACCGTTCGCTGCGGCGTCAGTTACATGCGTTCGGCACTGCTGCCGCAGCGCGAGGAGCGCACCCTCGAAGACTTCATCATCAACCGCTTCGGCAAGCAGCTTTACCTCACGTTTTTCAAGTCGTATACCGAGAAAGTCTGGGGCGTGCCCTGCAACGAGATCAGCGCGGAATGGGGCGCGCAGCGCATCAAGGGCCTTTCGCTCAAGGGCGTGGTCCTGCACTTCCTCAAGAAGACCTTCGGCCAAAAGAAGCCCGGCGACATCGCGCAGAAGAAGACCGAGACCTCGCTGATCGAGAAGTTTCTCTATCCCAAGTTCGGCCCCGGCCAGCTTTGGGAGCATGCCGCGGAGCTGGTCCGCGGCAAGCCGGCGGCGAGATCCACTTCGGCATACACATCGATCGCATCCACTTGCAACGGAAACAAGATCGTATCGCTCGAAGGCGTGAACGCAGCCGGCGAGCGCGTCACCTTTGCGGGCGACTACTTCTTCTCCACCATGCCGGTGCGCGATCTTGATCCGCGCCGTTCGCTGCTCCGCCGCCCGCCTGAAGTGATCGAAGTCAGCGAAGGCCTCATGTATCGCGACTTCATCACCGTCGGCCTGCTCGCCAGCAAGCTCGCCGTCACAGAGAAAGACGGCGCGCCGCTCAAGGACAACTGGATCTACATCCAGGAGCCGGACGTGATGGTCGGCCGTCTGCAGATCTTCAACAACTGGAGCCCCTGGCTGGTCGCCGACCAGGACAAGGTCTGGATTGGCCTGGAATACTTCTGCAACGACACCGATCCTTGTGGAAGCTCCCCGACGAGGAGATGGCCAGATTCGCCATCGGGGAGATCGCCAAAATCGGCATCCTCAAGGCCGAGGACGTCGAAGACTCGCATGTCGTCCACGTGCCCAAGACCTACCCCGCCTACTTCGGCAGCTACGACCGCTTCGACGTCATTCGCAATTACACTGACCAGATTCGAGAACCTGTTCCTGGTCGGCCGCAACGGCATGCACAAGTACAACAACCAGGACCACTCCATGCTGACCGCCATGACCGCGGTCGAAAACATCGTCAACGGCGTCACCACCAAAGACAACATCTGGGCCATCAACACTGAGATGGAGTACCACGAAGAAAAGGCCGCCAAATAACCCACACCCACAGGCTGAGGTACCGACCACACCGAGGGTGCCCCATCCTAACCGCGGTATCTTGCGGTTAGGGTGGGAGACCACGCTCTCAACTCGCCATGTACCTCCCGGCGCCGCACGCCAATCCACAATTCGGCATCGCTCCCGCCTAACACCTTCGTAACTCGGCAATCAGAAGCCTGAGCCGCCGCGCATCGCCTGCCCACGCTCCCCACCCGATTCCGCTGTACAATCTCAATATCAGGCGTCGGGCCCAAGCCGGCTGCCTTTTCTGCACGTCCAACTCCCTGGGGGCGCAATGACAACTTCCCGCGAAAAAATCGAACCGCGCAAGCTGCCCATGATGCCCATCCGGGACATGGTCATCTTTCCCTACATGATGACGCCGTTCGTGGTCGGGCCGCGAGTCGAGCGTGCGCGCGCTTGAAGAGGCCCTCAACGGCGACCGCAAGATCTTTCTCGCCACCCAGCACGACGCCTCCATCGACGAGCCCAAGGCCAAAGATGTCTACCAGGTCGGCTCCATCTGCAACATCGTGCAGAGCGTCAAAATGCCCGACGGCAACATCAAAGTCCTTGTCGAGGGCGTCGAGCGCGCCAAGTCCATCGAGGTGAACGACCGCGACGGATTCTTCGTCGCCACCGTCCGCGTCGGCAAGTCGCAGTTTGAGATGACTCCCGCGGTCGAGCAGCTCATGCAGCGCGTGACCGGGCTCTTTGAGCAGTACGTCAAGCTCCAGCAGTCGCTCAACTACGAAACCATCATCGCCACCGTGCGCATGGACGAAGCCGGCCAAGCTCTCTGACACCATCGCCGCCAACCTGCAACTCGGCATCGAAGAGAAGCAGGAGCTGCTCGCCATCTTCGATCCCGCCGCCCGCCTCGCCCGCATCGCCGACGTGCTCGACGTCGAAATCGAAAAGCTCGACCTCGATCGCAACATCCAGTCGCGCGTCAAGCGGCAGATGGAGCGCGCGCAAAAAGAGTACTACCTCAACGAAAAGATCAAGGCCATCCAGAAAGAACTCGGCCGCGGCGAGAAGAGCGAGTTCGACGAACTGCGCAAGAAGATCGAGTCCGCCGGCATGCCCAAGGAAGTGCTCGACAAGGCCATCCAGGAGCTCAAAAAGCTCGAAGCCATGCCGCCCATGTCGCGCCGAGTCCACCGTCAGCCGCAACTACATTGACTGGCTCCTCGCCGTGCCGTGGAAGAAGCGCTCCAAAGAAACACGCTCCATCGACTACGCTGAAAAAGTTCTCAACGCCGACCACTACGGCCTCGAAAAAATCAAAGACCGCATCCTCGAGTTCCTCGCCGTCCGCCAACTCGTGAAGAACCCCAAGGGCTCCATCCTCTGCTTTGCCGGCCCTCCCGGCGTCGGCAAAACCTCGCTCGGCATGTCCATCGCCAAGGCCACAGGCCGCAAGTTTGTCCGCCTCTCGCTGGGCGGCGTGCGCGACGAAGCGGAGATTCGCGGCCATCGCCGCACCTACATCGGCGCGCTGCCCGGCCAGATCATCCAGCACATGAAGCGCGCGGGCACCAAGAACCCCGTCTTCCTGCTCGACGAAGTCGACAAGATGGCCTCCGACTTCCGCGGCGATCCCGCATCCGCCCTCCTCGAAGTCCTCGATCCCGAGCAGAACACCACCTTCCAGGATCACTATCTCGACGTCGACTACGACCTCTCGCAGGTCTTCTTTGTCGCCACGGCCAACGTCATGCACACCATCCCCGCCGCGCTGCAGGACCGCATGGAAGTCCTCCGCCTGCAGGGCTACACCGAGCAGGAAAAGCTCGAAATCGCCCGCCAATACCTCGTTAAGAAGCAGCGCGAGCAAACCGGCCTCACCGAAAAGCAGATCACCTTCGCCGACGATGCCATTCTCGAAATCATTCGCGACTACACGCGCGAAGCAGGCGTCCGCAACCTCGAGCGCGAAATCGGCAACGTCTGCCGCAAGGTCGCGCGCACCGTCGTCAAGCAGGGCGCAAAGCACAGCGAAGAGATTACCGCCGCCAACATCGCCGACTTCCTCGGCGTGGCCAAGTTCCGCGACAGCGAGGTCCACGAGAAGAGCGAAGTCGGCCTCGTTACCGGCCTTGCCTGGACCGAAGTCGGCGGCAGCATCCTCACCATCGAGGTGCAGGTGCTCGACGGCAAGGGCAAGCTCACCATCACCGGCCAGCTTGGCGACGTCATGCAGGAGTCAGCCCAGGCCGCGCTCAGCTACATTCGCGGCCGTGCCCAAGCCCTCGGCCTCACGCGCGAGTTCTACCGCAACGTCGATCTCCATGTGCACGTGCCCGAGGGCGCAATCCCCAAGGACGGCCCCTCTGCCGGCATCACCATGGCCACGGCTCTGGCCAGCGCGCTTGCCAAAATTCCCGTCCGCCGCGACATCGCCATGACCGGCGAAATCACGCTCCGCGGCAAGGTCCTCCCCATCGGCGGCCTCAAAGAAAAATTGCTCGCCGCTCTGCGCGCCGGAATCTTCGAAGCCATCCTTCCCCGCTCCAACGAGAAAGACCTCGCCGAGCTTCCTGACAACATCAAGAAGACGATGAAGCTCCACTTCGTCGACTCCATGGACGAGGTTCTCGCGCTGGCCCTCGAGCGCCCGCTTCCTACGCCACTCGCCGAGGACTCCGAAGTCCTCTCCACAGTCCCACCCGCAGAGAATGCGATGAATCTACCGGCACCGCAGTGAGGCTCTTGAGCTAGCTCGTTTTAGAAACCAAGCAAGACTCAACCTACCCGCTGGAAAACTCCTCGACAATAATGAACTGAAGCATCTATAATGCGCGATTGTGTACCCTTGCTCGTTTGCGCACTTCAAGAAGGGTTAAAATTCGGGGCAGTGTCTCGATAAGTTAGCCCGTTTGTGCTCGTAATTTTCTTGGCGATTTTGGTTCTCGCCCTGTGCTAATTCATTGGAGGCAATGAAGTTCTGCAAACAGAACCCTGGTCCAATCTGAATCAGGTGCGGGAAAAGGAAAGCGAAATGGAGATATCGGAAATAGCGATCCACACATCTGGATCGTCGAGGTACAAGGTAACGGTAACTAGCCAGTCGAAGCACTTTGGGCTGCTAACGTACGATCTGCTGAGACCTGATCTTGAGCGGACAATGGTACTCCTTCGCGGCGATGCCATATATGGCGAACTCTCCCCTAATGACAGGACACGCCTGGATGATTTGCGCGAACTGATTAGCGATTCAGAAAGACTAGATGCACAAGGAAGAATGGCGAGCGCAAAGAGCCTTGTGAGAAGGATCGCCGCTCGACCTGCAGAGCACCCAGGCAAAGCAATAGCCGTTGATAAGTTCGGCCCCGTCCCGGTTATGGTGGTCGAGACCGACAGAACACTCAAACTCCCAGATGAAATGTCCGCAAGTTGCGGCTTGGACTCTACGTTGGCGCCAGGGGGCGTCAGGGGGCACATCGGCTACCTGCGGGGACTCCATCTAGCGTCCACCTATTGGAGAGCCTCAGGGTAGAGACGCCACTACTATTTCGGCGATATCTCGAGGACTGCGGGGAAATACTTTGGTCAATCCAGCATAGGGCCGATTTGGCCAAAGCGTTAAGGTGGGGTAAACACCTCGAGGCTGGAATAGGAGAGTCAATAAGATCCAAGCTGGAACTCCTGCTGGTCGATGGCCCAGACAGAGTCCAAGAGCCCAAGAAATTTGAGGCCAGGAATTTGGCGAAGTCGCTGCGTGAGGAACGCCCAAACGTTCTTCTCCAGGCCGCATACGCCCGTCTGCTGATTCTCTACTTCTTGAATTGCCTGTACGAAATGGTCGGGATTTTGCCCATGTCCTCCAAATACCAAGGCGACCTAAACTCCTTCGTTGAGAAGAACAGTCATTTCTTCCCAAAAGAGGTTATTGAGAACGCATTCAGCGATGATGTCGCGCTGAACGAACTGGAGCAGATTTACCAACATTTTGAGAGGTGCACGAGAGCGAATTCGACAACGGTTCCCCCATTCCCCAGCAGTGCAATCGGCTGGGTCGAAAAGATCTCACGGTTCGGGAGGTTCCTCATGGTCTTGCGTAAGCGAGGTGCCTCGGAACCCAACGATAAAGCAGCGATCTCAGACCCCCGGATCGCGAAGATCTTTTTCTCATCTGTCCACCTAGTTCCGACGAGTTTACACACCTTGAGCCGCCTTAAAGACCGCGCCCGCGCTGGGCGTCACAGTATGGTTCTCCTTTCTGTTAAGGAGGGAACTGACGCTGACTTCAAAGAGATAATACTGGGGCGGATGTGGCTGGCCGACTCCGTGCTCGCGCTACTTCCTAGGGGACCCGAACGGTTCGATGGCTCGGTCGGCGGATATAGCTGGATCGGCAAAGAGAGCGCATTGGCGCTCATGACAGACAGGCAGGTCTCATTTGCAATAGAGAAAGGCGCTGACACAAAGGCCATCGAGGCGGGTTTCTCGAGTATCGATGATGGAATCTTTGAGTGGGCTGACGCGAGCGAAGCTGCTAAGTTGCTTCGGCATCAATTTGGAAGTAAGGTGCATGGCGTCTTTGAGCTAACTGATCCCGATCGGCCGCTGGATGACAGGCTGGAAAAGCAGCTGGACGATTTGGTCAGGGGCACACTCATAGCTCGCACGGACAAGCTCATGGAGGGTTTCTTAAATCAACTTGCACCCGAGGTGCTTTCACAAATGGACTTCCTGCAGTCTGCAAGCAGCGGAGTTCAGAAGACCTGGATGGCGTCTCTCCTCAAGATGCGCGACGCCGAAAGAAATAAGAACCGGGAAAACGGGACCGAACAAAAGAAAAAGGCGGAAGACAGATTCCTCGACCTATACAGGAAGGCCGTCACCCGGGGAATTATCCTGGACGGACGGAAATACTTCATCATGGCCAGCGACGGCAACGCCAGGGGCAAACATAACTACAAGAACTATTACTGGCGGTTGCCGGTCATTCTGAAGAAGCTGCGGCCCTGGCTTGACCCCAAGGAGCTAAGTGCCTGGGAGGACGAGTTGGTAGCATGGGCGGTGAAGAGAGGGAGAGAGGAAATCAAAAAGTTGCAAGGTGCGGCGGCCTGAGTCTGCGACTCGGTACGCGCCTTTCAGGCAAGGCGATCTCGGACAGGCAAGGCAAGAACTGTTCAACGGTTGAACAAACGGACTTTTTTCGGCGCCTTTCTAGTCGAATTTCGCGATGTTGGCGACTACTCCAAGCCGCCCACAGAATGCTGGTGCCCCAACCCCTTTGTGAAGCTTGATACATTGCGAGATACTGCCCCTTCCCTTCACAAAACACCAATTCAAGTGGTCAGAGATCCAGAAGTCTTTCTTGCGTGAAAACCCTCCCCAAGGCCACAACGCCAAAAGAGCAAATTCTCCAAGAGCCTGGACACCCGGGTCTCACTTGTGATACATCGGTGTCCACAAGAACGCGTTTACCCGACAACGGCCGCGCGACCACGCCACGTCAGGCCCACCCACCGCGCCAACCCCATCGCCCCCCCCAAACAACGCCTCACGCCTCCATATCCGTCAGCAGATTCCAGTGCCGCGCCTTCGCCGTCCGTTTCTGCCGAAGCTTCTTCCGCTCCTTCTCGCCCATCGAATCAGCGCAAAGCGTATCCTCCCTCACCAGCCGCGACCACTCGATCATCCTCTTCATCTCCTGGAGCTCCCCCTTCCGCTCGACTTCCCCCAGCCCCTTTGCCAAATCCTCCGCGACATCCACCACAAATCCCAGCCGGTTCTGGCCATCGAAGACCTTCGCATTCCGCAGCACCCACTGCCAATCCAGATCCACATACTTCACCACCAGCCACGGCAGCGCCTCCACCACGCTTCTATCCAGCACATCCTGGTCAATCGCGAGCAACAGCAATCGAGCCGGATTGTATTTGGGCTTCCCGCGCAGGCGTCGGAATCCCGGATACCCCAGCGCGCCCAGCTCCGCTCTGAATCCTCCCTCGTCCAATGCGGATTGAGGATCAACCTTGAGAGGCAACGCCGTCGGCGGCAGGCGAAACACCCGCACTGCCTTAATCTGAACTCCCTCAGTCACTGGCCGGCGTCCCCCTTCGATCATCGAAAAATACGCCTGCGTCAGGCCCAGTTTCGTGGCAGCTTCCGCCTGGGTCAGTTTGGCTTCTTCGCGCGCGGCCTTCAGTGCCTCTCCGGTCATGGGCTTTCCTTCACATCGAGTTTTCAAGGCCGAATATAACATCATTTGTTATAACGTCCACGCAATCTCGCCTGAAATGCATCGCTTTTGCCGGTACAAATACCTCGATTTCGAGTTGAACAACGCACAACTTCTTGATTCCCGGCATTTTATCTCGATTCTTTGAAGTGAATATCGCGCATCTTCCTGATTCCCGGCACCTTGGCGCTCATCCATGAGAGCCAAGGTGCCCAAAACATCGCATTTCACCGGCTCCGGCATCGCAAATCCGGCAGTTCCACCCGCCGCGCACCGTCGTATCGCCCCAAAAACCTCCTCCGGTTTTGCGTGGAATTACCCCTCACCGGCGTACCGTGGTTCCAAGACCTGGGGAAACTCCCCATGGCGTTCGGCGGCCCGAACAGCCTCCACCGCGCCACCCTAACCCACTGCCGCTGAAAACAAAGGACTTATAGAAGAATACAACGTAACCCGAAGAAAACAAATCAGTTAAAAACGGCAGTTTTTTCGGAGAATTGCGCTTTTGCACGAAAAACGGTGCAATTTTCCGTCGGAGATCATCGAGAAACGTCGGCGTCCCGCATAATCAAATAGTTAGACAAACGAGGCGGCTCGCTTTTCCCCATGCGCTACACCACTCAATTCCTGCTCTCGGCGATGGCGGCCGCGCAATTCCCTGCGCCCGATCTGCCCGAAGTCGCCTTTCTTGGCCGGTCAAACGTGGGCAAGTCGAGCCTTTTGAATGCTTTAGTGGGCGACAAAGCCGCAAAGGTCTCGCAGACACCGGGACGCACGCGCGCCATCAATTTTTTCCTGCTTTCGGAGGAGCCCAAAGGTAAGAAAAGATTCATCTTTGCCGACCTGCCGGGCTACGGCTACGCCAAGATCTCGAAGTCGATCTCGGCCGAATGGCCCAAGTTCATCGAGCCATATCTGGCTGACCGCCCAACACTTGCCCTCTGCATCTGCCTCGTCGATTTGAACGTGCCTGCGCAAAAGGGCGACATGATGCTGCTGGATTGGTTGCGCTCCGTAGGCCGCGACTTCGCCGTGGTGGCCACCAAGGCCGACCGGCTGAGCGGCAATGCGCGCGTTCGCAACCTGGCCGCGCTCAAGAAGTCCCTCGGAGTCAATGAGTTGCTGGCAGTCTCGTCAAAGACCGGCTACGGGCTCAAAGAGCTGTGGGCCCGCATCGCCGAGGCCGGCGAAGACGCACCAACGGAATAGACCCAATATCAGCTAAATGAAATCGATGCGAACCGCGACGGGAATCTCACCGGACTCAACGCCCGCGCGCATGCGCTCAGCGATCGCCTTGGCCGCCGGCGCGGTGCAGCGCAGCACACGCACATTTCCAGCGAGCCGCCCCAGGTAGCGCGGGGCGAAACGAAGCCACCGGCGGGCGATTTGCGCTGAAGGGCTCTCATCCAAAGCGAGGCAGTCCATCGCGAGGGCGTCGAGCCGAGGCAACCACTGCGCGGGCGCTTCATCCACACTCCACGTCAGCAGCGATTCCGCTGCGGCCGCGCTAAGTGGCTCAACCAGCATGGGATCGCCACCAAACGTCCGCACACCCCCCGAACCGTCAGCCAATCCCAAACCCCGCACCAAATCCGGCAGCACGCCGCGCTCGAGCATCTCCCGCTCGATCGCTTCAGGCGGAGCGGCTACGCAAACGGCCACCGCCTCGCGCTTGCGGATTTCGTTTTTCAGAATGCGCAGAGCTTCGTCGAGGTCCGTGACGAGAAAGTCGGCGACGCCCGCGCGAATGGCCTGCTTCCCCGCAGCCGCGTCGGCGGCAGCGGCAAGGGAAGCAGCACCTGCAATGTTGGCTGCGACCATCAGGGCGCGGGCTTCGCGGTCGAGGTTGCCGGCATAGAGCAGCCTCCCGCCGAGGCCGGCCTCGGCCGATGGGGCGTACTGCATGAGAGACGGATAGAAGTGGTCGACCAGGAGGGGAAACGCGAAAAGCGGCAACGCGGCCTCAGCCGAAGTGTCAGGCCAACAGCCGGATCCGGGTTCGGGGTCGGGCGTCATCGATCGGCTACTGCTCGAACTGCTCTTTGGGATTGAGCTTGCGGACGAAGAAGACGAACTGGCCGGGCTCGGCGACGACCTGGAGTTTGTCGGGAACCTTTTTGCCGATGCAGTTATTCTGGGCCACAACGCCCGAAGAGAGTATGCCGGCGACGGTGTACCAGTGGTCCAGGGGCGCGGGCTGCTGCGCCGAAGTGCGCGCCGCGCTCGAGTCGCAGTTGACGTAGGTTTGCGTGGTGCCGTCGTAGGTGGCGTGGATGGAGATGGTCTCCGCATTCGCGGGGAGGGTCACTTTGCCGGTGCCGTCTTCGTTTTCCTCGACCCAGTTGTTGTGCGGAGTCTTTTCATGATTAATGCGCACAATAAAATCGCTCGTGGCGATGGGCTTTCCGGTGCGGCCGTCGATCATGCGCAGCGTGATAACCTTGGGCGCGACCCCGGGCGGCGCGGGGAACGCTGCACAGAGGAAAGGCAAAAGGGCAGGGAGCGCGAGAGCGATGGGGCTGGGAGGGAGTTTCATGCCCCTTAAGAATAGCCTGACGCGGCTACCATGTGGAGTAGGCTTGGCCGTCGGAACCCGTCTCGTTGGAACCAGAGTGAACATCATCGATGCCCGGGTCAGTTTGGTCGAGTGAGTGATAGGAGTCGCTCGTGTCGGTGACCCACGTTGTGTCGCTGTGGGTCATGGGGTCCTCGGGAATCTTTTTGAGGTACTGCTCCTGCACAAGCTCGTCGAGCGACTGGGGGGCCTTCTGCTTGTCCATGGTGTAGGAGTCGATTGCGCCGCGAAGGACCTGAAGGTCTTCTTTGAGGACCGCTTCGCGGGCGAGCTTGACCGTGGTGACGTAGCGGGGCACGGCCACCAGCAGCAGGATGCCGATGATGGCCATGACGATCATGAGCTCCACCAGCGTAAAGCCTGCTTCGTGTTGTCGCTTCATTCGCACCGTGAACCTCGTTGAACCTGCATCGCACCGTGGCCGCGCAAGGGGCGCGGCAAAAAACGGCGCGCTACCAGTCAGAGTACTTGGTTCCGTCCAGGGCAGTGCCCTGGGATTTGGAATAAACGTCGAATACGGATTGTCCGCCGTAAGAATCGGACTTGGGGTCGTCCTGCATGGAGTGCAGTCCCCATTCGGCTTTGCCGGTCATGGGGTCGACGGGAATGCGGCGGAGAAACTTGAGCTTTTTGCCTTGAACGTCGACGCCGTTGACGAGGGTTTCCAGATCGGGCGGGTAGTTCTGGCTGTCGACCTTGGTCTGGAAGGCGTGCTGGTCGGCGGCGTCCTTGTAGTGATCGATTGCGTCGCGCATCTCCCACAGGTCGCGGCGGAGTTCGTGCTCTCTTTCGCGCTTGATGACGAAGATGGTGACCGGGATTGCGGCCGACGCGAGGATGGAGAGAATGGCCACGGTGACGATGAGCTCGACGAGCGTGAGGCCGTGTTCCGATGGCCGATAGGCCGGGGACCCGTGAGCGGAGAGCCGCCAGGCGCAGCAGGGGCAGGCACAGGCTCGGTGCGCGGGCGGCGAGCCCAACCCTTGCAGCCATGCGGATCGCTCAGATTTGTACCGAGTACTCATCGAATTACTTCACCGTAATGCTGACGGTGTTTCCCGTGCCCGGCAGGACGCTCTGTGTGCTGGTAACGGCCGCGGCGCGGGTCATGGCCAGCGAGCTCTGGCCGGCGAGCACGGGCCTGGAAGCTGAGGACGCACACAACGCCGGCGCCGTTCACACCGGGTGCACCGGGCGGACGGGCCGCGTTGATGGTAATGTTGCCGGGGCCGTCGTCGCGATGGACAAGGGCGACAGCCTGGCCATCGCGGCTGAGCAGGTCGCCTGGATTCACGTTGACCAGCGAAAGGCTTGCCGGGTCGTATTGGACCTGAATGCGGGACGGAGGCGACATCGGTGCCGCCCAGAAGAACGATGGGGACCTGGAAGGTGGAGCCGGCGGCGACAGGCTGGGTGGGCGCGTTGAACATGAGGCGCCACGGCAGCCGCCAGGCTTTGCGGGCGAGGCTGGCGGAGGTTGCGGCAGGCCGGGATGCGCAGCAGCAGCTTGAGCGGTCTGGCCGTTGGCGTCGGCCGAGGCAGCCAATTGGGCGAGCGCGGCCGGGGCAGCGGCCAAGGCGCTCTGGCCCGGAACTACGCCGAAGGTGCGGGCCGGAGCCGCTGATTGGTGGGATTGGCCGGATTCGAAGGATTTGCAGGAGATCGGAGCATTCGCCGGCGCACCCAGCGTTGAAGCGGAGGCGGAGCGTGGCGGGGACGGATTCGGCAGCGGCCGCGGTGTGGCGCAGCTCGATGGTCTGGGCCGGGACCGGTATCGATGGTGCGCAGATTGACCTGGTCAAGGCTCTGCGTGCGGACGACGTGGGGGACGACGAGGAAGACGAGTTCGTCGTCGGTGATGGTGTGATCCTTGGAGCCGAAGAGGTACTTGAGGATCGGGATCGAGCTCAGGCCGGGGATGCCGTTCCAGCGAGACCATCTCCTGCTTGTCCTGAATGCCGCCGAGGATGCTGGCCTCGCCCTCGCGCAGGCGGATGACCTGGTCGACGACGCGCTGCGAGAGGATCGGCTCGGTGACGCCGCTGATGGTGACGGAGCCGCTCTGCGAGGTGACTTCGATCTTGATCTTCAGCGTGACGTCGTGGTCGTAGTGGACGGTGGGCGTCATCTCGATGTTGACGCCGACGTCCTGGTACTGGAACTGGGTGTTGACCAGCCGAGCTGACCACGGCGCCGTGCGCCAGCGCCGGTCTGATAGGAGCCGGTGGCGATGGGAATGCGCTCGCCGATCTTCATGGTGGCTTTTTGCGCGTCGGTGGCGCGGATGCGGGGATTCTGCAGAATCTTGGTGTTCGAGTCGGTGAGCAGCAGGTTGGCCGTGGCCGAGCCAATGGTGACGGCAAAATCCGTGGCCTTGAGGTGGGCCAGGTTATAGAGGGACAGATTGTTGGTTGAAGTGTGGTGGTGCCGGTGGTCGACGAGGTGGTGCTCGATGATGAGGTCGACGAAGTTGGCGGCTTGAGCGCAATGCCGATGCTGGTGGGCCAGGCGATGCCCAGGGTGCGCTCCCAGTTCTTGCTCACTTCGAGGACCGCGATATCGACGACGACTTCGGCGCGGGCCTTGTCGAGGTCGTTGATCAGCTTCTGGCCAGCAGCAGCTCGTCGGGCGTTCCGCGCACGACGATGGCGTTCTGGCTGGCACGCCGTAGACCTTAGGTGCTGGCGCCAGCACGTTGCGCAGGGCGGTCTGCACGTCGTTGAGGTCGTTCTGCTGCCAGGCGTTGGACAGATAGAAGGTCTGGACGGCCTGCTCGTCGAGCTCGGTGCGCTTGGCGCGGGTGTTCTGCGCGACGAAGATGGTGTTCTCCGTGACCGGACGCCAGAAGGTGTTGGACAGGGTGCCGACAATGCGCAGCGCGTCGAGCAGGGAAAGTTGGTCAGGTCCACCTGGATGCGCTTGGAGGTGTAGTCGGGATCGAAGAGGACGTTGATGCCGGCGGCCTTGCCGATGGCCTGGTAGATGACCTTGGCGTCTTCGGTATAGTGCAGGGTAAGCGGCTCGTTGGAGATCGGCTTGAGCCCGACCGGAGCGCCCATGGAGTCGAGTTCCTGCGCTCGTGCCGGACTCTTGCGGAAGGCTGGTCTCGGAGCTCGGAGCGCACGGCTTCGCCGTGCTTGAGGCGCAGTTTGGCGATCTCCTGCTGCGCGGCCTCGTTGCCGGGGTCGATCTCGGCGGCGTGAAGAAACTCGACAAGCGCGCCCTGCTCGTCGCCGGCCTGGACCAGCTTGCGGCCCTTGGTCAGATGCACGGCTGAAGGCGGAGACGCGCACGCGGGCAAGAGCGGTGCGGATGGCCAGGTCTTTGGGCGCTTTTGCCTGGGCCTTCTGGTAGAGGTCGAAGGCGGCGTCGTAGTCTTCGCGGGCCTCGGCGCTCTCGCCGCGCTTGAACAGGGAGTTGGCCGACTGCGCGTGCAGAGGAACGGCGGCAAGTGCGGCCAGGGCAAGCAGGAATGCCGGCAGCGATCCGCACCGGAAGGCGGAAAAGCGAGAAGTGCGGAGAAGCACGGGCTTGAGAAGAGCGTCGGCACCCGGTCTGAACAGGCTGCGGTTCATCTAACTCCCAGGCGTCGCAACCAGTCCGAGCAACGAGTCGGAGCCGTGCGGGCAACGTTGGCTGCCCCGGACGCTGATTTCAATGGTGATTGGTGCCATCCAACGATGCCTCATTTTAGCAAAGCCCCATTGGCACGGGCGAAACCAAGGCCGATGCTAGGATGAAGATTCGAGGGCATTTCCCCATGGCGCGCCAAACCAGCCACGTGATCGTTCAGCCGGCAACTCCGGGTCCGCAGAAGGCTGCCCGGCCGCGCGACCCGGTGGCAGCGGGGAGCGGGATGCCGCGCACAATCGCATGGCCAGCCACAACTACTTTCTGCTGGAAAGTTCGAAGCCGGCGTGGCGCTGCGCGGGACCGAAGTGAAGTCGATCCGGGAGGGCAAGGCGAACCTGAAGGACGCCTACGGGCTGATCAAGGACGGCGAGGCGTTTCTGCTGAACCTGCATATCGGGCCTTACTCCCACGGCAACATGGCCAACCACGACGAAACCCGCACCCGCAAGCTGCTGCTGCACCGGGAAGAGGTTCGCAAGCTACTGTCTAAGACGCAGATCAAGGGACATACGCTCATCCCCACGCGGCTCTATTTCCGCAACGGGCGGGTGAAGTGCGAGCTGGCCGTGGCCAAGGGCAAGCAGGACTGGGACAAGCGGGAGACCGAGAAGCGGCGCGAGGCCGACCGGGATGCGCGGGCAGCGGTAAACGCCAGCAAGCACAAGATGGGCCGATAGCTCGGAATCCCCTGGCGACAAGCCGCCAAAATCAGCGAATCACTTCAATTTTGATTCCGAGATTGAGATTCTTCCAGGCTCGATCCGCGGTGTACACTGTCGCATTTCGTTCCATGGCGAGGGCCAGGCATGCGCGGTCGCCGAGGGAGAGGCCAAGAGGGCGGGTGGCTCGAACCAGCGAACCGGCCACACACGCCAGCGCGTCATCGAAAGGGACCGATTGAAGCCCAAGCATTACGATCTGGCTCCACGCGAACGCTTCGCCCATTCCGCCAATGACCAACTTGGTCTGCACCTCGGCCAAATTGACAGCAGAAACGATGGAATCGGCGAGCACCGCGACAACTCGATTTCCGCCAGCCTCGCCTCGCAGCACAGCCAACACAGCGGATGCATCAAGAACGATCAGGTTAGCCAGGGATGCTCACTTTCGAATCTGGCCTCTGGCCAAATTCGATTTCGTCCGCCAGATCCTTCTCGTTTTCGCGCCGCACCTCTTCTCGTCGATCAGCAATTAACTCTTCGGAGAGCACACGGCTGGGGGGAATATATTTGAGGATGCTCTCCTGAATCCGATGTATGAGTGCCGGGTACGACTCGACGCGAAGCGCCCCGTCCTCCACATGCATCACCAGCGTTTCACCGGGCTTAAAGCCGAGCGCCTCCCGAATCGCCGCCGGAATCACAATGCGGCCATTTGCAGCGAGCACGGTCTTCGCCTGAAGAATCGGATTTACGGATTGTTCAAGAGTTGCCATCGAGCTCAATTATGACACATCGCTTCTTCTATGTCACTATGGTATTGCGTTGACATTTCTCCAAAGACTGTCATCGCATGCGGCAGAGTCAGCGGTTTGCCACCATGCACCCTCTCGATGAAACAATGGAATCGATGAAAACCCAACTTTCCTTTGACCTTCCCGCGGGAACAGATACTGAGCTACTGGCCGTTCTCGCCTGGGACACACAAACCCAAAAAGGACCCGACGCGAAGCCGGAGCCAACCCTGCTGACGGCGGATGAGCAAATTACGGCCGCAGTAAAGTCCGTTCTAGCAGGCGGCGAGTTCAAGGCCGCAGCCAATGAGACGCTGCTATTGCATGCGCCTGCGGGGCTGAAGGCGAAACGGCTGCTGGTCGTAGGGTTGGGCAAGCAGGCCAGGGCGACAGTCCACCTTGTTCGGCAGGCCGCGGGAACGGCTGTGCGTTTTTGCAAGCCGCGGGGATTGAAGGAACTGGTTCTTGTACTGCCGGAGCCGGGGCTGTTTCCACTGGGACCGTGCTGCCGGGCAGTGGCCGAAGGCGCTGTGACGGCGGACTTCGATGCGGACACATATCGCAGCGAACGCAAGGACCTGAGCGTGAATTCTTTCATGCTGGTGGCTTCGGGAAATGTGGACCAGGACGCGCTGAAGATGGCATTTGCTGAGGGCGTGATCGTTGGCGAGAGCCAGAACTTTGCGCGGTCTCTGGTGAATGAGCCGGGAAACAAATTGACGCCGACGGTTCTCGCGGCACGCGCGGCGGAGATGGCAGCCGGCGTTGGGTTGCAGTGGGAAGTCCACTCGACCGACAAGCTGCTCGAGTTGAAGATGGGCGCGTTCGCAGCGGTGGCGCAGGGCTCAGCCGAGCCGCCGGCACTGATCGTGCTGCGCTATGAGCCGGAAGGCGTGACGGACGGACCAGTTCTCGGCCTGGTGGGCAAGGGCATCACCTTCGACACGGGCGGCATCTCAATCAAGCCCTCCGACAACATGGAGAAGATGAAGTACGACATGGCCGGCAGCGCGGCGATGCTGGGGGCGATGCGGGCGATTGCGCTGCTGAAGCCGAAGGTGAGGGTGCTGTGCGTGGTGTGTTCAGCGGAGAACATGCCGGACGGGAAAGCCTACAAGCCGGGCGATGTGGTGACGGCAATGCCCATAGCTCCAGACCGGCCGGGCAAGACGATCGAGATTATCAACACCGACGCCGAGGGGCGGCTGGTGCTGGCCGATGGACTGACCTATGCACGGCAGTTGGGCGCGACGCATCTGGTTGACGCGGCCACGCTGACCGGGGCAATTGGTGTCGCGCTGGGAATGGTGAACGCGGGGGCTTTCTCGAACGACGATGCGACGTTTGAAAAGTTCAGCGCAGCGCTTCAAACATGTGGCGAGAAGTTCTGGCGCATGCCTCTTGGTGAGGAGTATGCCGATCTTATCAAGAGCGACATCGCTGACATCAAGAATACCGGCGGGCGCTATGGCGGGGCCTGCACCGCGGCGGAGTTTCTGAAGGTATTCGTTGAAGAGACGCCGTGGATTCATCTGGACATTGCCGGAATGGCGTGGATCGACGAGAACCGTCCGTACATCGCCAAGGGTCCCAGTGGGGTTGCGGTTCGGTCGATTCTGGAGTGGGTGAGGAGCTTCGCGTAGCTACATCGCCTGCGGGCTTTCGATGCCGAGCCATATCGGCTACATATGTTTCCTTTTCGCCTTCTTGTATTGCTTCGGTTTCGGCGCGGCGTTCTCAAGATTTGGAAGACTCCGATACCAGTCTCTCCAACCCTGATCAAAGTTCACATCTGCCAGCACGTGTACTCCCCTCCACCAGGAGACTCGGCTAACCAGTGCGAACTCAAATGGAGTCCACTGGCCATTCCCGAAAATGCGCCTTCGCCCAATGACTTCGCTTCGACGGATGGATGACTTCCAGTTCGGCCCGGCAACTGTCACCCAATCCTCATCGAGGGACACGTGGTAGGCGAAAGCGAGCAAGACGAAGTAGATCGCGGAAACCGCAAGTGAGACAGCGGCAAGAATCATCCAAGGGCCGGAGGGACCTCCCGCTTTCCCAGCGAAGATACCACTCGCGATAAACATGAGTACTCCGATCAAGCAGATTCGCGCTTTGCCGAAAACATTCAGTCTATAAATCTTCCCTTTCTGGGGTTCCAACGCATCCGTCTTCGTAACTGCCTGCCTTTCCTTTGAAACAATTGCTGCCGGCTGCTGGCAGATCGCGCTACATTGCCTGCGGGCTCTCGATTCCAAGCCAGTAGAGTGCAAGTGTAAGTTCGCGGAGGGCGATGGCTGCGACCGCGAGGAGGAAGGCTTTGCGCGCGGGGTCGGGTTCGGTGAGTATGTGGTGGTCGTGGTAGAAGCTGGCGAACTCCTGCGCGAGCTGGAAGGCATGCTTGGCGAGATGAGCCGGCTCGGATGTAGCGATGCACTGGTCGAGGACCATGGTGCGGCGCGCGGCGCGCAACAACAAAGCCCAGATGACCAGGTTGTCGTCGCCGGCAATGAAGGTCGTGGGATCGATGGCCGCGAAGGCCGCTATTGCCTCTTCCGGCGTAGTGCCGGCGTTCTCGAAGATGCGGCGGATGCGCACTACAGCGTATTGGATGTAGGGGCCGGTCTCACCCTCAAAGCTCAGCGCATCCTTGAAGTCAAAGGCGATCACCGTATTGCGTGTGTACTTGAGCATGAAGTAGCGCAGAGCGCCAACGGCAATCTGCTTGGCAATGGTGTTGCGCTCAGCCTCGCTGCGCGCTGCCTGCCGCTCGTCGACGAGGATCTGCGTTGCTGCGATGAGCTTGTCGATCGAGATCGTCCGCTTTGACGCCGAAGCCTTTGCGCCCGCTGACCAGGATGTAGGGACTATCGAGGTCTTCCGGTGAAACCTCGAAGCCCATGTCGAGAGCACAGCGCGGCGTGAGCGCGACCTTTTCGTATCCAAAATGGATGCAATGATCTGCCTGATCGATGTATCCCATCCCTCGCAGAGCCTGAACCAGGTTTGCCTGCGGATCGTTTTGACGCACATCGATAACGTTGTAGATTGCCTGCGCACCGCCAAACTGCGGATGTTTTTCCTGGCCTTGGACGGCCGAAATCCAACATTCATGGTCTGGGTAGCTGAAGAAAGGCATGTAACCGAAGTCCTTGCCCAGCAGGCCAAACTTCCACAGGTGATAGGCAATGTCCTTGCCGACATACGTGACAGTCCCGTTGGAGCGGACAATCACCTTGGCGTCTTGGTTTGTCTCGCCCTCAGTAATCTCGGCTCCAGGCCGCGTCATCACCCAGCAGCCCTCGTTCTTGCCCTCGGTCTCGAAGTAGAGAACGCCAGTTTGCTTCATCAGGTCGAAGGCCGCATCCCAGAACTTCAGGTGCAGGATCTCGCTCTCACGGGGCAGGAAGTCGTACTCGATGTCGAGCCGCAGCATGGTTTCAAGATGACGGCGCAGAACCGCTGTGGAGATCAGCTCAGCCAGATCCGCGGTTTCATTGCCGCCAAGCTCAATCTCGTGCAGCGTGGCATAGCGCAATCTTCTTTCTCGCTTCGTTTTCCTCGTCGCTTCCCTGCTCGTACCACTGCGACGTGCGCGCGTAGAGATCCCAGCAGAAATAATCGATCGCCGCGGCGTGACCTTCCGGGCCTTGGGCGCGCTCATCGCAGTCGGCAACGATTGCGCGGACCTCAGCGAGCGACTTCTTCTCGAGATGGACAAAGCCCACGACAACGTCGGCCACCTGAACACCGGTATTGTCGATGTAGTTCTGCACGTCGACCTTCTGTCCGGCGGCGCGGAGCAGTCGGACGAAGGTGTCGCCAAGGATGGCGTTGCGCAGGTGGCCAATATGAGCTGCCTTGTTTGGGTTGATCGACGTATGCTCGACAAGCGCGCGGATCCCCGTTGCCGGCAGCGGGCCGGATTCGGTTGTTGCAATGGCTCGGACCGCAGCGGCGCGATCAAACCGGGCATTGATGTAACCCGCGCCGGCGACCTCAAAGCCAGCAAATCCGGGCAGAGTGGCCAGCGCAGAGACGATCTCGGCGGCGATGACTTTCGGCGCTTTGCGCAGCTTGCGGGCCAGCTCGAACGCGATCGGCGTGGAAAGCTCGCCAAATTTCGGGTCGGGAGGAATCTCCATGGGGATCGCGGCAAGCTCAAGGTCGTACTTGAGTTTGAGCACCGCGCGCAGATGCTCGCTGAGCCGCTTCTGGAGTTCGAGATACACAGGAAAATGCCTCAGAAATGCTTGATTTTCAAGGACAATTCTAACAGGCGTCCGAAGTGCGGCTGGTTTGACGCTCCCTGCGCGGACCCCTAAGATGAAGGGACAGATTGCCTCAGGAAACTCTCGCCTGCTTGCGGTGAGCGAGGGGCAATTGCGCCTATGAGTGAGTCCCCCAATCCCGACCCGCTACTACCTGACCACGCCTATCTACTACGTGAATGCGCGTCCGCATCTGGGGCACGCATACTCGACGATCGTGTGCGACGCGATTGCGCGGCGGAAGCGGGCGCTGGGAATTGAAACCTGGTTCTTGACCGGAACCGACGAGCACGGGCAGAAGATTGAGCGGTCGGCGGCGCAGGCAGGAAAGACACCGATGGAGTTTGCGACGGCGATCTCGGGCGAGTTTCGCGGCCTTTGGGATCGGCTGCACCTGACCTACGACGACTTCATCCGCACCACGGAAGAACGGCACATTCGCGGCACCCAGAAGCTCTTCAAGACGCTGTGCGACAAGGGATATATCTACAAGGGGTCGTACACAGGGCAATACTGCGTGAGCGACGAGGCCTATGTGGATGGACCTCCCGGGAACGGTGTGCCCGGACTGTGGACGCCTGACCGAGACTGTGAGCGAGGAGAACTACTTCTTCAAGCTGTCGGCGTTCGAGCGGAAGCTTCTGGAATTCTATGAGAAGAACCCGGATTTCATGGGGCCGGATTCGACGCGCCGCGAAATCATTTCCTTTGTGCGCGGCGGACTGAAGGACCTTTCGGTGAGCCGGACGAGCGTTTCATGGGGCATTCCCGTTCCAGGGCGACGAAAAGCACGTGGTCTATGTGTGGCTGGACGCGCTGACGAACTACATCACGGCCCTGGGTTACGGCTCCGACGACGAGCGAAAAGGGGGTTCAAGAAATTCTGGCCGGCGGACATGCACCTGATCGGCAAAGAAATCAGCCGATTTCATTGTGTGTATTGGCCTGCGTTTCTAATGGCTGCGGGGATTGCGCCGCCGCGGTCGGTGCGCGCCAACGGCTGGCTGCTGTTCGACCAGGGCAAGATGTCGAAGTCTCGCGGCAACATTGTGCGGGCCGAAACCGTTGACACGGTTTTAGGTTCCGATGCGTTGCGGTACTTCTTACTGCGCGAGATTCCCTTTCGGGCAGGACGGGAGTTTTTCGTTCGATGCTCTCGTCCAGCGGTACAACGGCGACCTGGCCAACGGCTACGGAAACCTGGTGAGCCGCGTAGTGAACATGGTGCACAAGTACTTCGGCGGCATGGTGCCGGAAACGGGCGCAGAAACTCCCGCGGAGAGCGATCTTCGCGCGAGCGCGGATTCGGACGATCGCTGATTTTGGGCCCGCTTTTGACGCGATGAATTCTCCGAAGCGCTAAAGATTCTGTGGGTCCTGGTGGCGGAGACAGACGGCTACCTGACGGCGAATGCTCCCTGGAAGAAGCGGCCTGAGGCGAGCGACGAGGAGTTTGCAGCGCTTCAGGCACGTGTGCTGGCGACGGCGGCCGAGGCGATCCGCATCGATTACGGCGCTGGTATACCCGATTGTGCCGGAGGCCGCAGCAAAGGCGTGGCGGCAGCTCGGGCAGGGCGAGATCGCCGATGCCGCGAAGAATGCATTTTTGACCGAGATCGCCTGGGGCGGGTTGGAGGCCGGAACAAAGTTTGGCGAGCCCTCGCCGCTGTTTCCGCGGGCAGAAAAGGATGCGGTAGAGCGTATGCAGAAAATCGAAGATGAGAACAATATGACCGCAGTGGAATCCGCTTCGACGGCGGAGAACGCGGAACATGCAGACAGTTCAGCACCTGAGTCGGCCCCTTCCGCTTTGTCAGTTGAGCCGGCTCCCGCAGCCGCGTCCCCTTCTGTAGTCTCCGTGCAATCCTCGGGAGACAGGCACTCGCCGCAGAGCCTCACCCAGGCAACGTTCGCTCCAACGGACCAGAACCCTCCTGTGAAGACGGTTCCGGTGGCTCCCATCCATCCTGATTTTGCGAGCAGCCGGCTCAGCACAACGCCGACGACTGCGGCGAAAGAGGGTCCGTTGGCAGAGGCCGGCCAGAAAATGCCGGTGGACGCTCCGGCTGCTTCGCCTCAGGCGGCAGCCGCGCAGCACATCAATATTGACGATTTTGCCAAGGTGGACCTGCGCGTGGCTCAGATTCTGGTTGCGGAGCGTGTGCCCAAAGCGGACAAGCTGCTGCGGCTTGAGGTGGACCTGGGATACGAGAAGCGGCAGATTTTAGCCGGGATCGCGCAGTACTTCGATCCGGAGAAGCTGATCGGACGAAAGATTGTGATCGTCGCCAACCTCGCGCCGAGGAAGATGCGCGGGCTGGAGTCGAATGGGATGCTGCTGGCGGCGTCGCTCGAAGGCGGCTCGCCGGTGCTGGCGGGGTTTCTTGAAGAGGTTCCGCTGGGGGCGCGGTTGAAGTAGCCACGAGGATTGACGAGAAGTTCCGTGGAATCTCTGGGTCGCTGAGAGAGCATACATGTTCATATCGACGGGGTGGTTTTATCTCGTGGGGGGCGTCTGGGGAGCAATCGCCAGTGCGATCGCCAAGAAATTCTTTAAGTCGGATTTTGCGAACGAGGATGGCGTGATACCGCCTGAAGATTACAAGACGGAAGTCCGGATTACCCCAACGAAGCGGCGGATCATTGTCGGAATCTGTGGAGCGCTCGCGGTTGCTGGCTTACTCATCATTCAACACGACCACAATTGGAACCCATTTCATCAGTGATTGGCAGTTCGAACCAGGGATCGGAGCAATGAAAGATGCGACGTCGATCCCGCCGGATAATTTCACAGGCAGGTCTCTTTGCTGATCGATTCCCATGCCCATCTAGACAACGAGCGCTACGCCGACGATCGCGAGGCAATGCTGCGGCGTGCGTTCGATGCGGGTGTGGAGACGGTGCTCTCGATCGGAATTGGCGAACAGGCTGCCGGGATGATCGGGGCCCTCGAAATCTGCAGGCAATACAACGTGCCATCGGCAGACGGCGAAATCGTTGCCGGGGCGGGCCTACCGCGGCTCTACGCCAGCGCCGGGATTTATCCGCACACTACTCCAGAGATCGACGACACCATCCTCGCTCAACTCGATGGCCTGCTTGCCGAGCCCGAGGTGATTGCCTGCGGAGAGATCGGCCTCGACTACTACCATGAGGGCGCTGCGAAGGACGTGCAACGCGCAGGCCTGATCAAACAATTGGAGGTCGCTGCGAGCACGAAAATGCCCAATCCTGATCCACTGCCGGGGAACGCAGGAGGGGATGGATGCCTGGGACGATCTTCTCGCGGTTCTGGAAGAGCACTGGCGCGGGACCGGCCTCGGCGGCGTGATGCACTGCTTTGGAGGTGGCTGGGAGCAGGCGCGCCGGTCGCTTGAGATGGGGTTCCTGGTGTCGTTTGCCGGAAACCTGACCTACCCCAAGGCGGAGGCGCTTCGGGCGGTCGCCGCGAAGTTGCCACTGGATGGGGTGCTGGTAGAGACAGACGCTCCATGGCTGGCGCCCATGCCGGACCGTGGCAAGCGGAATGAGCCGGCGCTGGTGGCGCGGACGGCGGAGACGCTGGCGCAGGCGCTTGGGGTCGATCCTGCCGAACTCGCTCTTGCCACCACGAAAAACTTTCAGAGACTGTTTGGGCTATAAGTCCGGCATGGGAAACTAATAGAGGCATTGCATGCAGCAGCCCTTTCCGCCTTCGAGGGAGAAGAAAGCATGGCACAAGACAATTCGTTCGACATCGTCAGCAAGATAGAGATCCAGGAGGTCCGCAACGCGATTGACCAGGCGCTGAAGGAGATCCGGCAGCGCTTCGACCTGAAGGATTCCAACTCCGAGGTCAAACTGGCCGAGGGCGACAAAGAGATTCAGCTTGCTTCCGATGGTGAGTACCACCTTGAAGCGGTCAAGGAGATTCTCGGCCAGAAGTTGGTGAAGCGCGGCGTATCGCTCAAGAACCTGACCTACGGCAAGCTGGAGCCGGCCATGGGCAAGAGCGTGCGGCAGAAGATCACGCTGCAGCAGGGCATCCCCATCGAGAAGGCCAAGGAGATTGTTCGCCTGGTGAAGGACTCGAAAAAGAAGGCGCAGGCCAGCATTCAGGGCGATACAGTGAGAATATCGAGTAAAGACCGCGACGAGCTGCAGTCGATTATCGCCCTGCTGCGCGGCAAAGATCTGGGAGTCGAGCTGCAGTTCACGAATTACCGAACGAATTGAGTTTGTTTTGCATCCCCTTGCGGGGCATGCGGTTGAGCATTTCAGGAGAGCTTTGAGCACACTGGCGATATCATCGGCTCGGGAGCTGTTCGATCTGCTACGAGACGATCTCGTGGCGATCGAGCAGGAGCTTGGCCGGGACGCGGCTTCGGGCGTCAGCACAATCACTGAGATCGCGGAGTATCTGCGCGAGGGCGGCGGCAAGCGAATCCGGCCATCGCTGCTTCTGCTTTCTGCGCACATGCTGGGCTACTCCGGGAACGGCGCCATACGCCTGGGCGCTGTGGTGGAGATGGTGCACACGGCGACGCTGGTGCACGACGACATCATCGACGGCGCGGACATGCGGCGGGGACGGCCTTCAGCGAATACCACATGGGGCAACGAGAAGTGTGTGCTGGCGGGCGACTGGCTTTACATGCAGGCCTTCAAGGTAGCGCTCGAGGAGAAGAACCTTCGCGTGCTCGATCTGCTCATTGGGCTCACCCAGCAGATGGTTGAGGGCGAGCTGCTGCAAATTCAGAAACTGGGCAAGGCTGTGAGCGAGGCCGAATACTACGATCTGATCTTTCGCAAGACTGCTTGCCTGTTTGCGGTTTCAATGCGGCTGGGCGCGGTGCTGGCCGGCGCAACGGAGGCGCAGGAGACGGGCCTCGCGGCGTATGGGCGGACTGTGGGGCTGGCGTTCCAGATTGTGGACGACGTGCTGGACCTGACGGCAACCGAAGCGGAATTGGGCAAGCCCGTTGCCAGCGACCTGCGCGAAGGCAAGGCGACACTGGCGGTAATTCACTCGATCGACCATGGTACGGCGTCTGACCGGCAGACGATTCAGCGGGTGCTGGACGATCGCAGCTTCGAGAATGTCAGCCGGCAGCAGATCCAGGAGATCCTGGCGCGGCACGGATCGGTCGAGTACGCGATGGGCGTGGCAGAGCGTTATGCCAGGCAGTCGATCAAGGCGCTCTCGCCGCTGCCAGACTCGGAGTTCAAGCGCGCGCTGCTGTGGCTCCCCGACTTTGTGGTCGCGCGCCACAAGTAGACGCAGATGAAAACTCCTGGACAAGCCATCTGGACCAAGGTTGACCGATACTTCGGCGACTTGCTTGTGCCGGTCGACGATGCGTTGAATGCCGCGCTCAAGGCCAATGAACAGGGCGGGCTGCCGCAGATTGATGTGACTCCTCTGCAGGGAAAGTTCCTCGAGTTTCTGGTGCGGGCGACCGGTGCGCGGCGAGTGCTTGAGATTGGCACATTGGGCGGATACAGCACCATCTGGATGGCACGGGCGCTGCCCGAGGGCGGGCGGGTGGTGACGCTGGAGCTTGAACAGCGTCATGCGCGTGTGGCACAGCGGAACCTGAAGAAAGCCGGCGTGGCCGAGCGGGTCGAGATTCTTGTTGGACCCGCGATGGAGACGCTGCCAAAGCTCGCGAGCAGCGGCGCGGGCTGGGGTGAACCGTTCGATTTGATCTTCATCGACGCAGACAAGCAGGGCTATCCCGAGTATCTGAAATGGGCGCTCAATCTGTCGCGGCCAGGCACGGTAATTGTGGCGGACAACGTGGTGCGCGATGGCAAGGTAATCCACGACAAAAGCATAGACCCGCTGATCCAGGGGGTGCGGCAGTTTGCCGAGATGGTGGCCGCGGAGCCTCGGCTTTGTGCCACTGTCCTGCAAACTGTCGGCGTGAAGGGGTATGACGGGTTTGCGCTCGCAGTCGTGCTCAGATGATGCGTCAAGATGAAAGGCCCGAAAGCAGAAGAGGTCCCAGGGCTCGTGGCGACTTCGCTACAGGGCCATGAGAGAGCGGAGTGCGGTCGCGTGCTCTTCGGGCAGGGGCTTGCGATTGAGCTGATCGTCGCAGACGACGTGAACCGTTTCACCCTCGGCGAGGAGCGTGGGCTCGATGCCGTCGGGAGCTTTGCGCAGGATGCGATAACCGAATTTGATGACTGAGCCGCGCAGCAGGGTAGGCCGTGTCTCAATCACAATCTCGTCGTCGTAGCGGGCGGGTGAGCGGTAGCGGCAGGTGGCTGCGACCACCGGCAAGATGCACTCGTGATCGGTTTCGAGCTGGCTGTAGGCGAGACCCAGGGAGCGCAGTAGTTCGACGCGCCCTATCTCAAACCAAACCAGATAATTGGCATAGTAGACAATGCCCATCTGGTCAGTTTCAGCGTAGCGGACTCGGACTTGGGTGGTTACAGGCATGGAAGGGCAGTTCGGAGTTCACAGTTCGTAGTTCACAGTTCTCAGTTGACAGTTTTCAGCTTACGGCTTCCTCGCCGTGCATGGTCGAAGGCGACGGCAAGATCTGAAAGAGGAGACTTGCCATTTCAATCTCTCGCGACTTTGAACTACGAACTGTGAACTTCGAACTGAATTCTCACGGCTTGAGATGCGTAAATATCGGCAGCTTGGTGACGTCGTTGAACATGACCACGGCGAAGAAGACGAGGATCAGGACGAAGGCGGCCTGATAGATTCGCTCCTTGATGAGCGTGTTGATATCGTGGCCGAGGACGCTCTCGATAAGCAGGAACAGGATCATGCCGCCGTCGAGGATTGGGAATGGCAGCAGGTTGAGGATACCGAGATTGAGGCTGATGGCCGCGGCAAAGCCGAACTTCGATGACCAGTCGTCCATCTGAGCAGCTTGACCGGCCATGCGCGCGATGCCGATGGGTCCGGAGAGCTGCTTAACCGAAACTTTCTGCGCAAAGATGTTCGAAATTGTCCTGAGGATGAGCGTGGAGTTGATTTTGCAGAAGTAAACCGAGTTGTCCATTGCGGCGCCCAACGACAGGGGCTTGTCGTGGACCGGCGGCTCAATGGGTTGAACAGGTCCGAAGCCGATGCGATATTCCGATTCCTGAATCGAGGGATGTACGACAAGGGGCGGGATTATCGCGCCGTCGCGCTTGACGGTAAGCGTAACCGGATTGCCTTTACCCATCTGTAAATAGTCCAGCAGCGGGTCGATGGTGTGGAAGGAGTGCCCATCTACAGCGAGGAGTTGGTCGCCGGAGCGCAGGCCCGCCTTCTCGGCGGGCGAGCCTGGTATAACCTGATCAACCTGGATTGGATCCTGAATAATCTGCAGGTAGAGGCCGGCGGCGCTCAGGTCGTAGCCACGTGAGGTGATGGCCGCGGGAAGGCTGATAGACAACGGTATGGACTGGCCGTTGCGGCTGACAACGATAGGCAGGGTCTGATTGGGGCTGCGCTTGGCAATGTCGACAAAGGTGTCGAAGCCGGGGTTGTCAACGTTGCCAAAGCGAGTGACCACATCGCCGGGGAGTAACCCCGCCTGAGCAGCGGTCGACGACGGTGCGACCCACTCAAGGGTTGTGATCTTGATGTTGGGGACTTCGTTGATGGCAAGGAAGTAGACCACCATCAGGACAAAGGCAAGGATGAAGTTTGAGATCGGGCCCGCAACGCCGATCAGCATGCGCTGCCAGCGGGGATGAGAAGAGAAGGCAGCGGGATCGTCAATGCCCGCCGCGGCGGGATCTTCCCCGGGATTCTCGCCGGTCATTTTCACGAAGCCGCCCAACGGCAGAAGGCAGACTTTGTAGTCGGTCTCGCCGTACTTGAAACCGAAGAGGCGTGGGCCAAAGCCGAAAGAGAAGGCTTCAACGCGGACCTTGAACAGTTTGGCAACAATGAAGTGGCCCAGCTCGTGAACAATAACCATGAGCCCGACCAGGACAAAAAAAGCTACGATGGCGACGACTATCTCGTGAAAGTTCGACATAAGATTGGAAATTCCTTGCAACGGCTCCTGCGACTCCAGCCTCATGCGCGAGGTCTTCAGACCGGCTGGAAATGGGCTCCTGAGCAGGCAATCGGATCAAGTGGAGCCGGCACTTTCGTAGGCGGCGCAAGCGAACCGAACTAAGTGACTCTAACTCAAAAGCGCATGCGCTGTTTGACGCGCCCGGCGGTCTGCCGCGAGCACCTCCGCAATGGTTGCGGGATGGCCCTCGGGGGTTGAAGCCAGGACTTCTTCAATTGTACTTGGAATGCCCGGAAAGGAGATGCGCCTTTCGAGGAATGCCTCTACTGCCACTTCGTCAGCGGCATTGAGGGCGATGGGGTGGTTTCCGCCTTTCTCGGCGGCTTCGTAGGCAAGTCGGAGGCATGGGAACCGCTCAAAGTCCGGCTGGTCGAATTCGAGGTGACGGAGAGACGCAAGGTCAAACGTGAGGGTCGAGGGCGGGCGCTCGGGATACGCAAGGGCGTAAAGAATGGGCAGGCGCATGTCGGTGACCGAAATCTGGGCAAGGATGGACCCGTCGACGAATTCGACCAGTGAGTGAACGGTGGATTGCGGATGGATGATGACCCGGACCTGCGACGGAGGTACGTTGAAGAGGCGGCATGCTTCGATTATCTCGAGGCCCTTGTTGAGCATGGTGGCCGAGTCGATGGTGATGCGGCGGCCCATCACCCAGGTCGGGTGTTTGAGTGCCTGTTCGGGGGTGATGGAAGCGAACTGGTCGAAGGGTAGGTGACGGAATGGCCCGCCTGAAGCGGTGAGCCAGATCGTCCTGACCTCTTCGTGCTGCCCGACTCGCATGCACTGGTGGACTGCGTTGTGTTCGCTGTCGATGGGTAGGATTGGGACATTGCGCTCACGAGCGGCGGCGGTGAGGATTTCGCCGGCCGCAACCATGCATTCCTTGTTGGCCAGACCGATGGGTTTTCCTGCGAGGATCGCCGCGTACGTCGCTTCAAGGCCGGCTACGCCCACGATGGCCGACACCACAAAGTCGGCCTCAGTATGTGTTGAGCAGGCAACGGTACCGGCTGCGCCGTGGACAACCTCAATGCCGGAAACGCCGGCGGCCTTGAGCCGGGCAGCAAGTTGGGCGGCGAGTTCTTCAGTCGCCAGCGAGACGATGCGCGGGCGCCAGCGCAGGGTCTGCACCACGGCTTCTTCGAGGTTGCGCCCCGCGGCCAGAGCGGCCACCGAGTAGCGGTCAGGAAACTGCTCGACGATGGAGAGGGTGCTTTGGCCAATGGAGCCGGTGGAACCGAGGATGGCGAGTCGTTTCACGGTCAAGAGACTAGTTTATTTGAATCGGCCGCGTTCCAGGCGCATGACTTACTAGAACCGCTGGTGAATCAACTGCGCATACCACAGAACCGGAGCAGCGAGAAGCAGGGCGTCGATGCGGTCCAGGACCCCGCCATGACCCGGAACAAGGTTGCCCGAGTCTTTGACGCCAACCGAGCGCTTGAGGGCAGATTCAGCCAGATCGCCCACCTGAGCAGCGATGTTGACGAGGACCGCGAGGCCAAGCCAGTACCAGGTTTCGTCCGGGAAAGAGAGCAGTGCCGAGTTCCAGGTTTCAAGCCAGGCGGCTAGGGCAAGTAGACCGCCCGCAACGATGAGGCTGCCGGCGACCGAGGCGATCGCGCCTTCCCAGGTCTTGTTCGGGCTCAGCGTGGGAGCCAGGTTGTGGCGTCCCAAGGCCCGGCCGATGTAGAGTGCGGCGATGTCCCCGGCCCACACCACACATAGCAGAAAAGTGACGAGCGAGGGGCCGTTTGTCTCTTCGCGGAGAGAGCAAAGCGCAACCAGGGTGAGGCCGCAGTAGAAAAGACAGAATACGGAGGAAGTGGCGTCGGCCAGCACGCGATCGACCGGCGAGGCGAAGGTGCAATAGACGAGAAGGATGAGGCTGAGCACGCCGAGGATGGCGGCGGTCTGCTCAGGGAATTCGAGGTTGCCGGCAAAGAGGGCGACGATCGCGATGAGGACTGGTATGCGTGACGGCTTGGCGCCGGCTATTTGGGCGAGGCCGAGGAACTCCCAGGCTGCCAGGGAGGCGACGGCGGCCGTAACCAGGACGAAGAGTTCCTTGGGCCCCAGAAAGACCAGAACCAGGACGAGGGGGATGAGAATCAGGGCCGTAAGGACGCGCTTCATGCCAAGGGTGAGGATACACTGCCGAGGGGTGAGGCAGGACGGATGAAAGGGTGGGAGGGGTGCCCGCAGCCGCCGGGCACACCTAGCTGGCGGCGATCTGGATCCGCTCGGGGTTTTGTTCTACTTCGCCGCAACCCTCGCCGATGCCGCCGAAGCGGCGCTCGCGGCGCTGGAAGTTGGCGATGGCCTCAAGCAGGTGGATGCCGCGGAAGTCGGGCCAGAGGCGTTCGGTGACGAAGATTTCGGTGTAGGCAATCTGCCATAGGAGATAGTTGGAGAGGCGCATCTCGCCCGAGGTGCGGATGAGCAGATCGGGATCGGGCATGTGCGCCGTATAGAGGTGCCGGTGAATGTCCTCTTCGGTGATGTGATCGGGACTGACGTGCTTGAGCTTCATCTCGGCGGCAAGGCCGCGGAAGGCGTCTACCAGCTCGGTGCGGCCGCCATAGTTAAGCGCAAGAGTGAGGGTGGTGCCGGTATTGCGGGAGGTGGCGTCGGCAGCCCAGGCCATCTTGTCCTGCACTTCAGGGGGCAGTTCATGGGTGCGCCCGATATAGCGGATGCGGACGTTGTTGTCCATCATGCGATCGACATTGGACTCAAGGTAAGTCTTGAGCAGGCGCATGAGGAAGTTGACCTCGGCGCGCGGACGGCGGAGGTTGTTTTCCAGCGAGAAGGCATAAAGCGTGAGCCACGGGAGGCCGATGCGCGAGGCCGTCTCGGTGACAAGTTGGACGCTCTTGGCTCCCTGCTGGTGGCCGAGGAAACGTTTGAGGGAGCGATGGCCGGCCCAGCGACCGTTTCCGTCCATGATGATGGCGACATGTTCAGGCAAGCTTTCGGGCTTGAGCGTCGCATAAACAGCGCGCTCTTCCGCGGTGAGCTCATCGATGCGCAGCGTGCCAGAAGGATACAAAGGACTCGCCTCTATCTTGCTCTTGCGGCCTGCAAGCCAGCTCCCCAATTAGCCGGGGCCCGTTTGGACCATTAAGGCGCGCCGCCAAGGCAGGAACCGAGCCATGGCAGACTGCCACCGTGCCAACAGCAAGGCCATGCCCATGGGACAAACAAATCCCGGCCGGAGCAAAAGGTGCAGCAACTTCGACCCTAGCACAAGCGGTCATGCGCCGCAATCGCTGCGACGAGGGTCCGCGGCTCTATGCGACTGGCCTGAGCGGCTGCGGGAGCCCCGAGGCCGCTGCCGGTTCAAAATGGGCTGAAAACGGCGGCCCTGGAGCTCATGCTGTGCGGCGGCGGCCCATGGCTGCATCGCGCACCGCGCCATACAAGAGGGTGCGGTGCAGCGAGTCAAGGTGCGGCAGTAGGCCGGCAATCTCGGCCAGAAACGGATCGGCAAAGATGCCGGCGACTTCCTCGTCGCGGACACTGCGCGAATCGCGCACCAGCTGCGAGATGTCCACACCAAGGGCTAGAGCGAGGCGCTCTAGCGATCCCAGCGTGGGGATGGCTTTGCCGTTTTCGATCTTCGAAATATAGGTCCGGGGCACGCTGCATCCGCCCGGCGAGTTGGCGCTGGCTGAGATGGCGGGCGCGGCGAATCTCGCGGACCTGCCCAGCCACCTGCAGACCGGCTTCCGCCGAGGCCGGCGGGGCCTGGGCAGCGACGAGTTGGGGCGCCAAATGGACGGGCTCCTCAATGTCGAGGGGTCTGTGGCATTTTCTGCAAAGGGAGTTGCTCGTCCGGTATTGAACCAGGCTGCAGAAATCGCAGCGGACGACTTCGCGTGTTTCTATGCTTGCCAGGGTTAGAACCATGGGCTGAGTGCGGAGTGCCAGAGCGGGGCCTCCGGGATGCATTTTCGCACCACGTTGGTTGTTACTTTCGGGGATGTGAACCATAATTGTCAAGTAGAAAACTAGAGTCAATCAGAAGATTCCCTGATCATACCCTGAAAAACCCAAAGAATCACGAACCACATGCGGCAACACGGAGGAAAACAACCAAATGGACGAGCCGAAAAACTACGGACGAGCGCAAGCATGGCAGCTGCTGACCGAGTGGACGGCAAGCGAGAGCCTGCGCAAGCACGCACTTGGCAGTGGAAGCTTGCGTGGTGGCGATGGGAGAAGGGGAAGCCGACCGGATGGGGCTGGATGGGGCAGACCGAGAGGCGCTCGTCGAGCTCTACTCGACGACGGCGCTGCTGCACGATTTCGACTACGAGCGGCACCCGTCGCTGGAAGAGCATCCCTTCGTCGGCGTGCGTGAGCTGGAGCTGCTCGGCTGGCCGGCAGAGCTCAGGACGGCGATTCTGGGCCATGCGCAGTACTCGGGCGTGCCGCGCGTGACGCACCTGGACAAGTCCCTGTTTGCCTGCGACGAGTTGGCAGGATTCCTGACGGCGTGCGCTCTCGTGAAGCCGAGCAAGTCGATTGCGGATGTTGAAGTGGCGGGCGTACGAAAAAAGATGAAGGACAAAGCCTTCGCGCGAGGAGTGAACCGTGCAGATGTGATCCAGGGAGCGGAGGAGCTCGGCGTCGATCTGGACGCGCACATCGCGTTCTGCATTGAGGCAATGAAGAAGCGGGCGGGGGAGCTGGGGTTGTGAAGGGGCCTGCTAATTCGGCGAGGCGACTATTCGCAGCCAACCGAAGAAAGCAAGTGCAGCGATCATGAGTGCGGCCGCAACGGCAGTAGAAAACACTTTTCGGACACGCGACTGGAGCAGTTCGCGAAGATAGTATTCCTCAGGATCAGCTGGGTTAAACCGTATATTGATGGTCGATCCTTGAACCAGCTGAAAGAGCGGAGAGTGTGCTTGGACACTGATTGGCGCCCGATGCTTCTCGCCGGCACTATCCGTCCAAACGATGACATCGTCGCTGTAGCTAATATCCCGACCATGGAGCTGCTGGTTCGTTGGTTCACTTGACTCGACCGTAGCCTCTGCCTGAATCCACTTGTCGTAGCCGCGCAAGCGTTCCCAAATCTCAATAAGCATGATGGCTCCAACCTATCAAAAGCAGGGGAAAGCTTCACGCAAACGGATTGCTCGCCCTCAACTCCGCTACAATCTCCGCCGCCGCAGTGCGCGCTTCATCCCCGCGGTCGGGCGGGAAGCTGATGGCGCCGACTCGGGCGTGGCCGCCCCCGCCGTAGCGCTCGCAGACCGATGCAAGGTTCACCATCTTCGCCGGGTCGGCTTTGGTCCACGGATTGGAGCCGACTGCCACCTTGGTTCGGAAGCTGGAGCGCGAGAGGCCGATGGAGTACGTGGCCTTTGGGTAGAGATAGTACGGAATGAACTTGTTGAAGCCTTCGAGCTGGTGGTCGGCAATGTCGAAGAAGATGGTTCCATCGCGTTCTTCTGCTCGGCTGCGGATAAGGCCGATAGCCTCTTGGTGGCGCTCGAGCAGCGGGGGCAGCAACCTGGCGACAAATGGTTGGATGAGGATCTCGCCGAGCGGCATCTCGGTGAGCAGCGGAATGAGGCGGGGGATGAACGTCGGATCCTGGGTGGATTCGATGATGAGCGTGAGCTTCATGGCTGGGGCGGCCATTTCGACAGCGGATTCGGCGCTCTCGTAGAGAGCCCCATCCACAATGTCAGCCCAGTGGATGAGGTCGGCGACGGGCGCGCTATCGAAGCCGAAAAGGGTGGACGCGATGTGTGCGATGAAGCTGGTGCATGAGGTGTACTTGGGATCGAAGAACTTGCGGGCCGCGCAGAGGGGATCTTGCTTGCAGGCTAGGAAGTGCTGCTGATCCTGGGGCGTCAGGAAGGCGGAGAGATGGTGATCGAACCACCAGGTAATGCGTGGCGAAGCCGAATACTTGAAGTCGACGATGGCGTTCTCGTCGCCGGTAAACTCGCTCTCGTCGAAGAGTGCTCCGGCGCGGTGAACGAGGCCGTGGTAAGTGTAGGAAGCGTTCGGTTCGATGCGCTCGCGGTGGAAACGAGAGAACAGCGAGGCTGAACAGGCTCCATCGAAGCACTTGTCGTGATAGAAAACGCGAACCTGCAAGGCTTGCACTCCCCTGCGCTGAAAAACAGAATTAGCGGAACTGTTTAGCATCAAGGGCTTGGCTGTTTGTGTCAAGGCGGCAGCGCCTTTCCCTTCGGGCGTGCCGGGTACACCCGTCCCGTGACAGGCGTAACTGTCCGATTGCGGACAAGGAATTACGATTCTGGACAAGGCTGGCGCTGGCCGTACCTACGGATTTGAGGCTAAGGCTTTTGTCATCAGGTCCGTACCCGGCCGGGAAGTTTGGCTGGAAACGTGCGATTGAATCCGTGTTGTTTTCTCCATTGAAATGGTGGTCTGGCCGGAGGGCTTGATGCAAACGCTGATCCAGGATTTGCGCTACGCGGTGCGGCAGTTGTGGAAGTCGCCCGGCTTCGCCATCACAGCAATACTCACACTGGCGATCGGAATTGGCCTGAATGCTTCCTGTTTCAGCATCACCGATGCCGTGATCTCTCGTCCGCTGGCGGTTCCAGACCTGAAACACGTGGTGGTTCTTTACGAGCAAAAGAATCACGGCGATGACCAGCAGGTAGCGCTGGCGGACTTCGCCGACTGGCAGCGCCAGAGCCGCTCGTTTGAAGAACTGGCCGTGCACAGCGCGGTACACATGAGCATGACCGGCGCCGGGGATGCCGCGCAGGTGGCCACCGAGTATGCGTCACCCTCGTTTTTCAGCGTGTTACGGACCAATGCTTTCCTGGGCCGGGTCTTCGATCAGAACAATACGCAGCCTGGCAGCAACAGTGTGGCCGTGTTGGGTTACGCGTTCTGGAAATCACAGTTTGCGGCCGATCCGAGAGTTGTCGGCCACTCCATCGAGCTGGACCAGCACGCCTACACCATCATCGGCGTGATGCCGAAGACCATGCAGTATCCTTCCACAACCGATCTGTATCTGCCCCTGGCCCCGACAGCAGCTCAGTTGGCCGACCGCGCGGGACACAATTATCTCGTCGTAGGCCGCTTGCGTAAGGGCGTGACGACGGGCGAGGCGCAGGCCGACCTGAATACCATCGCCGGCCATTTGTCCCAGGCTTATCCAGATACAAACCTGGGCTGGCAAGCAAGGGTGACACCTTTGCTGGCCGACATCAATGGCGAGTACACACCTCTCTACTTCAACCTGATACAGGGCGCCACTTTGTTCGTATTGCTTGTGGTGTGCGCCAATGTAGCCAACCTGCAGTTTGCGCGTGGCATTGCGCGGCGGCCTGAGGTTGCAATGCGGACTGCGCTCGGAGCGGGACGTGGACGCCTGATGAGGCAGTTGCTGACGGAGAATTTACTGCTGGGACTGGTGGGTGGAGCAGGCGGAGTCTTGTTTGCCCTGGCTCACATTCGCATCAACGAGATTGTCATGCCGCCCCATGTGGCCCGTTACATGTCGGGCTGGTCCAACATCTCGCTGAACTGGCGTGGGCTGACCTTCTCGTTGTTTCTGGCAGTCCTGGCCGGAGTCATTTCAGGATTTGCGCCCGCCCTTCAGGCGTTGCGCGTCAATCTTGTGGACCAGCTCAAGGCAGGTTCGCGCGGCGTGGTCGGCGGAGGCCGCAGCCAGACGATAAGAAATCTGCTGGCCGTATCACAGATCGCCCTGGCAGTGGCGCTCGTGGTCGGTACCGCACTCATGTGCAAGGGCCTGCTGAGCATGCTGCACAAAGTTGACCCATACAATCCCGATCACGTGCTCACTTTCCGGGTCGATCCGCCCGCCACGCGCTACGATACGCCTGAGAAATTGGCCGCCTGGTACAACGAAGGCCTTGACCGTCTCCGCACGCTGCCCGGGGTCGAAAACGCCGAGGTAACTGCCGCCTTGCCCGCCAGCGACGACGGATGGGTAAACGACGCGCAGATCGAATCCAGGCCATTAGCTCCGGGGCAATCGCGGACGGCGCTCCGGCTGCCGGTTAGCTCGGGGTACTTTGGCGAGTTCCACATCCCACTCATCTCCGGTCGGCTTTTGACTGCCGGGGACGACCTTCGTTCGCAGCCTGTTGCGGTGGTGAGCCGCTCGTTTGTCGACCGCTACTTCCCCGGCGAGAACCCGCTCGGCAAGCACATTCGTATGGGCTCGGCAGGTGCCGGCCAGACCCCGTGGATGACAATCGTTGGGGTGGTAGAGGAGACGACCTATTCGCTTTGGCTTGATGAGCGCCCGGCCGCCGTCTACATGAGCGTCGCGCAGCAGCCGCCCGTGGGTATCACTTATGCAATTGAAACCAGCGGCGATCCGATGGCAGTTGCGCAGGCAGCCCGAAAGGCGCTTGCGGGACTTGACCCGTCGCTCCCGCTCAACCAGGTGGAAAGCTACGCGCAACTCACTCACGAAAAGTTGACAGGCTTGTTCTATGTTTCGGCTTTGCTGGGATTCGACGCATTGGTCGCGCTGCTGCTTGCCGCTATTGGAATATTCGGCGTTATGGCCAACCTGGTGGGCGAGCGGACTCGCGAGATCGGCGTCCGGCTGGCAATGGGCGCGCGCAGGGAAGATGTGTTGAAGATGATCCTGAGGCGCGCCGCTTGGCTGACTGGCACGGGAGTCTGCGTCGGCCTCGTGCTGGCCTTTGCTCTGGCGCATGGGGTTGCCAATCTGCTTCGTGACGTCAGCCCCAACGATCCGGCTGTCTTCTCTACCATTACTGGAGTTGTGATTGCCGTGGCCCTGCTGGCCAGTTGGCTCCCCGCGCGTCGGGCGTCGCGGATCGATCCGATTGTTGCCTTGCGCGACGAGTAGATACGAAGACCCGATTGTTGAATGAGCGCCCGGCCGAACATGCGCCGGGCACAACTTTTGGTCGGTCCAAGCGGCGAAATGCTTCCAGTACAATTCAGCACACAGGATTCTTCTTGAAGGAAGCTCGATGGAGCCTCAGATTCAGCCGTGTCTGACCGCCGACGATCACGTGTCGGGCGTTGCTTCGACCGGGACCGGCAACGGGTCCAGCCCGGAGCCGCGCGGAATCGAGTGGATTCTTTTTGGCAAAGACGGCTTTCGCGTCGGATGGCGGATTGGGGCATTTGCGCTCTTGCTGAAGGTGCTTTTCCGTGTGGTCGGGTTCATTCTTGGGACGCTGCATCCGACCGGTGGAAGCGGAGAGGTTTCGGCCTGGGACGCGCTCGTCAGCGAGGTGGCGGGTTTTTTGACGGTCGTGGCCGCGGTAGCAGTGATGGCCAAGGTGGAAGAGCGGCGCATTCTGGACTACAACCTGAGGGGATCGCATCGGCTGGCTCACTTTGGCGGAGGAATGGTGGCGGGGTTTCTGGCGCTGTCAACGTTGGTGGGCGCGCTTGCCTGGGGCGGCTGGCTCAGGTTTGGCGCGGCGAGTATTTCAGGAGCGGAGATTGTAAGATTCGGAGCCGTGTGGGGATGCGTCTTCCTGCTCGTGGGGTTCGTTGAAGAAGGAACCATGCGCTGCTACGCGCAGTACACGCTGACGCGCGGCATCAACTTCTGGTGGGCCTTGGCGGCGGTTGCGGGGATTTGCATCTACTTGGCAGTGCGCACGCGAGGTAACGGCGTGTGGGGTGTTTATGCATGCGCATTCCTGGGACTGATTCCCTGCCTCGTGCTGCACCTGAAGAAGGTGGAGGGCGCAGGGTTTTGGCACGCAGCCTGGGCAACTTCGACATACTTCGGATTTGGGCACACCGGCAATGGTGGCGAAAACTGGATTGGGATTTTTGCGGTAGCGCTGATCGGGTTTGTCTTCTGCGCAAGCGTGAAGGTGACGGGGTCGGCGTGGTGGGCAATTGGCTGCCACGCAGCGTGGGACTGGGGAGAGACGTTTTTCTACGGGACGGCGGATAGCGGTTTCACGGCGCAGGGCCACTACATGACGTCTACGCCTGCAGGCGCCACGCTATGGAGCGGCGGTACGGACGGGCCGGAGGGTAGTGTCCTCGTGGTGCCCGTGGTGTTGTTGCTCATGGCGGCGGTCTTGCTTGTCTATGGGCGCGGAAAATCTGCCGCGCTGAATGCGGAAATAGCCGCGACCGAGGCTGGATAGGAGCGGAAAACGCTCGCTCGGGGAAAAGCATCTGGACTTGTGTGTGCGGGCGTTATCCTAGAGTCCGATGGCGGAGGCAAGAAAAAAAGCTGAATCTGAATTGACTGCGGGTGCAGCCTTGCGCAGATCCGTATCAGGAACGCGGCCGGGGCGGCGCTGGCTGCGAATCGCCGCATGGGGTGCTGGCGCGTTACTGGCGATTGTGCTGGCGGCGGCGTTGTGCTTTGTCCTCTGGCTGCGCGGGGCTGAGAAGTCGGCGCTGCCGGTACTCGATGGGGATATTCGTCTTGCGGCTCTCAAGGCGCCTGTGTCGTTGCGGCGCGACGCGCATGGCGTTCCCCATATCGGGGCTGCCAGCGAAGAGGACCTGTGGGTTGCGCAGGGGTATGTGACGGCGCAGGACCGGCTGTGGCAGATGGACGCCTTCCGGCGGAATGCCAATGGCGAGCTTGCCGAGGTAATGGGCTCCGCGCTGGTCAGGCATGACACGCTGCAGCGCGTGCTTGGGATCCGTCGAACCGCCGAGCGCATCTGGGCGAATTCGCCCGCGGACCAGAAGGCTCGGTTTGAGGCGTACGCACGCGGGGTGAACCTCTTCATTACCCAGCACGAAGATGAGCTACCGGCGGAGTTCCGGCTGCTCGGCTACAAGCCGCGGCCGTGGACTGGCATTGACTCCATCAGCGTGGGCCTGATGATGGTGCAAACGCTGGACACGCACTGGGAGGACAAGCTGGCGCGGGAGGCGATTGCAACGAAGCTGAACAACCCGGAGTTGGAGGCGGATCTTTACCCGGTGGGAAGTTGGCGGGATCATCCACCGACCGGCGAGAAACGCGTTCTGATCCAGCCGCACCCGGTGCCGGCAAAGCACGCGGACGATGACGACGATGACGACGACAGCTCGCAGGCGAAAAGCAGGGAGAAGGGAACAGGGAACAGGGAACAGGCCGGAGAGATCAGAGAACAGAGATCAGAGATCAATCCCGACGATCTGGCGCTGGTTGCGGCGGACCTGCGTGGGCTGCGCGAGGCAGGGCTTGGCGGCTGCGCCGATTGTGCATATGGTTCAAACAACTGGGTGGTGGCGGGCAGCCACACGGCCAGCGGGAAGCCCCTGCTCTCGAACGATATGCACCTGGGGCTGGCGGAGCCCAATATCTGGTACATGGCCGACCTGAAGGCGCCGGGGTTTCATGCAGCCGGAGTGACTCTGCCGGGGGTGCCGTTTGTGATCGCCGGACATAACGAACATGTGGCGTGGGGGTTCACAGCGCTTTATGCCGATGTGCAGGACCTCTACATCGAGAAGGTGCAGGGCGACAACTACGAAGGCAACGACGGGCAGCAGCATCCACTGAAGGTGAACCACGAGACGATCAAGGTCCGCGGTGGAGCCGACGTACAGCTCGAAGTGAAGGAGACCGATCACGGCCCGCTGCTAAATCCGATCTTGCCGAAGGAAAAGCGGGCGATCGCGCTGAAGTGGACGCTCTACGACCCGAGCCTGAACACGTTGCCGGTTTATGAGATCAACAAGGCGGCGAACTGGGGCGAGTTCGAGGAGGCGCTCAAGCTCTGGTCATGGCCAACGCAGAATGTGGTCTACTCCGACGATCACGGACACATTGCATATCACGCGATAGGAAAGGTGCCGGCGCGCTGGGGAGGCATGGGGATTTTTCGCACACCCAATCCGCATGACGTTTTGAATATGAGATATGAATGGGTGGTTAACCGGCCCACGCCGAAAAAGGACCCGCAAGGGTATCGTGTGTTCTTTGCTGACACTGCGGATCCCTATATTGCATTCGAATCAATGCCCCACGCCCTCGACCCGCCTTCGGGATTCCTTGCAACGGCAAACTCGCGCGTTACCGCTCCTCCCAAAAACCCGGTCAAGCCATTTTTCTTCTCCGGCGACATGTCGACGATTCCGCTCACAGGCGAGTGGGCCGAGCCCTATCGCGCCGAGCGAATATACAGATTGCTTGACGGGCGCAATGGACTGACACGCGCGGACATGCTGGCGGTGCAAACCGACATCTACAGCGAGGTGGACCAGGAGATTGGGCATCGGCTGGCCTATGCGATCGACCACACGGAGGGCGTGGACGAGCGGTCTGAAGAAGGCAGCCGACCTGATGCGGAGCTGGGATGGGCGATTGACTACAGACTCGGCCGCAGCGTCGCTGGTGACCCAAAGCGCGCGAGGCATTCTGGCCGCTGATCCTGGAGCCGAAGCTGGGCAAGGATCTGGCATCGGAGTATCGCTGGGCGGAGTCGGACTTTGCCGAGGAAGAGATCATCATGCATGGCGGCTCTGACGCTCGCTCTCCCTGGCTGCCCTCGGGATACAAGAACTGGGACGCGCTGCTGACCGACGCCGTGCGCAAGGGCATGGAAGCCGGCCATGCTCCAAGCGATGTGGCAGACGTGGACCTACGGAAGCTGGCACGTTGTGGACATCGAGCATCCTCTGGCGAGGTTTCTGCCCTTGATCGGCCGCATTGCCGGCACCGGCGAACAGCCGCTGAGCGGCGACAAGGTGACGGTGAAGCAGGTGGGCAGGGACTTTGGGCCGTCGCAGCGGTTCACCATGGACTGGAGCGACGTGGATGGCTCGACCGAGGACATTGTGCTGGGCGAGAGCGGCGATCCGTTCAGCCCGTACTATCGCGACCAGTGGAACGACTACTACGGCGGGACAACGTTTGCGCTTCCCTTCTCTGATGCGGCTGTAGCCGCGCAGACCCGGCACACGCTGCGGCTGACGCCATGAAAGAACAGGGAGAAGGGAAAAGGGAGAAGGGGTCAGACGGAACAGCGAGCAACGACGGCCCGCCGATGAGACGGCAGCGGTCGGAGGTCAGGGATCAGGACTACGGCGGCGTTGGGCGGGGCCGGCAGTGATTTTGCTGGCGGCGGCGATTTGCGGTGACGCCGCAGCTGCTGCACGGCAACTCCTGCGGCCATGACTTCGATTTCCACCTGGTTTCGTGGCTGGATGCGCGGCAGGGATGGCGCTGGGGGATTCCCTATCCGCACTGGGCCCCGAGCGCGGACTACGGCGCGGGCGAGCCGCGCTTTGTCTTTTATCCCCCGCTAACGTGGATGCTGGGCGCGGCGCTGGGGTTCGTGATGCCGTGGACGCTGGTTCCGATTGCGCTCACGTTTCTGCTGCTGGCCGGGAACGGGCCTGGCGACGCGGGCGCTGGCACGCGAATTGCTTGACGACGGTGCGGCAACGCTGGCTGGATGCGCGGCCATTGTTCTCGGGCTACGCGCTATTCACTGCCTATGAGCGCAGCGCGTTCGGCGAGCTAGCCGGCGGGATGTGGATTCCGCTTCTGCTGAAAATCGTCGATGGGCGCGCGCGAAAGCGGGGAAAAGAAATGGGCGCGCGGCTTGAGTGAGTCGGTGGCGATCGCGCTGGTCATCGCGGGAGCATGGCTCTCAAATGCGCCGGTCGGCGTAATGGCGAGTTATATGCTGGCTGCGGTTGCGGCGGCACTGGCATTGCGCAGACGTTCGTGATGCCCCTGGTTCGCGCGGCTGCAGGTGTCGCGCTGGGGTTGGGCCTCGCTGCTGTCTACCTGG
The DNA here is from genome assembly GCA_963783065.1 of uncultured Acidobacteriaceae bacterium. Taxonomy (GTDB): domain Bacteria; phylum Acidobacteriota; class Terriglobia; order Terriglobales; family Acidobacteriaceae; genus Telmatobacter. The sequence goes on from CAWAMG010000004.1 coordinate 1,043,964, forward strand.
TGCCTGCGGCATGGGAACAGAAGTGGGTGGACATCACCGAGGCAACCAATGACCCTGGCCTGCGGGTCGAGAACAGCTGGCTGTTTGCGCACCACGCTGATCCGGCGCTGGCCAGCCACGACTCGGAGTTGCAGAAGGTATCGATGATTGTGGCAATCATGATTGTCCTGGCGCTGGCGGGAATCCTTGTGACCTGGCTGCGCGGACGATTTCGCAGAAGGGACGCCCGCGTTCAGGAGATCTGGCTGGTGCTTGCGGCGATCCCGATTGTGGTGCTGCTGCTCCAGTTGCCGGTCTCCTGGCCGGTGTGGAATCTGCTTCCCAAAATGCGGTTTCTGCAGTTTCCCTGGCGGTGGCTGGTGGTAGCCGAAGCGCCGATGGGCATCTTCATTGCGACGGCTGTTTGGCAATCCAAGCGATGGCGGCAAATTGCGGTTGCGGCGGCGTGTGGTCTGGCGTTCGCCGGCATGGTTCATGTTGCCGGACACACCTGGTTTCAAGTCTGCGACGACGAGGACGCCGTGACGCCGATGTTGGCTGTGGCGAAGTCGGACGCTGGATTCGTCGGGACCGATGAGTATCAGCCGACCGGCGCGGACGACACGCAGATCGCGGAAGGACTGCCGGGAGCGTGCCTGGTGACGAATGCGGATGCGACCTTGGGCAGGGTCCCAGCCGGGGACGACGCGAACGGCGATGCAACGCCGGTATGGGACGACCAGCAAGGCAGTTGCGACCAGACGTTTCCCGTTTCGCCGGTGCGGGTGCGGCAGCGGGCCGAGCATTTTGGATTGCTGGCGGTGACCGATCATGCAGGTTACATGGTTTTGCGGCTCACCCGGTACCCGGCATGGCGGGTGACAGTGAATGGGCGCGTGGTAGCCGATTTGCCGAAGCGGGATGACGGGCTGATGGCCGTGCCGGTGCCTGCGGGGCCGGTGGTTCTCTCGGTGGACTGGACGACAACGCCCGACGTGATTACAGGTCGATGGATTAGCTCGCTCTCGGCGCTCGCGCTCACGGCGCTGTGGGCGTACCCACGGCGCGCAAATCGTCGGAAGTGAAAGGGGCGTCAATTAAAATGACGAATGATGGCCATAGACGTAAAATCGCTGATTCAGGAAGGCGCTGAGCTGACCGATCGGGCGCTCGATGAGCTGATCCCGAGCGCGGAGACAGTGCCCGCGTCGATTCATGGTGCGATGCGCCACTCGATCTTTGCCGGGGGCAAGCGGCTGAGGCCAGTACTGGCGATGCAGGCTGCGGCAACGATTGCGGGCAGGCTGCCTGCAGGGGTTGCGCGGCTGGGAGCGGCCCTCGAGATGCTCCACACCTACTCGCTCATCCACGACGATCTGCCTGCGCTGGACAACGACGATCTGCGGCGCGGCAAGCCAACCTGCCACGTGGCTTTTGGAGAGGCGATCGCGATTCTGGCCGGCGACGCGCTGCAAACACGGGCCTTCGAAGTGCTGGCCGGGCTGGATGCGCCGCCCGCTGCGACAGTGCACATTATCGGCTTGATTGCGAACGCGGTGGGAACGGTGGACGGGATGATTGGAGGCCAGGTGCTGGACCTTGAAAGCGAGCACCTGAAGCCGACGCCGGAACTGGTGGAGGCAATTCATCGCGCCAAGACCGGAGCGCTGATCCGGGTGAGCGTGGTGAGCGGAGGCGTCTACGGCGGGGCGGATGCCGAAGATGTTGCTCGGTTGGACGTCTTCGGGCGCAAAGCGGGCCTGGCTTTTCAGATTGTGGACGACGTACTCGACATGACCGTGGACTCCGCGCACCTGGGCAAGACCGCGGGCAAAGATGCTGCGACCGAGAAGGCCACCTGGCCGGCGGTCTACGGCATTGAGCAGAGCCAGAGGGACGCCGCGCAGCTGATCGAAGAAGCGTTTGCGGCGCTCGAGTCCTATGGCAGCCGCGCTGAGGGCCTCAAGTCCGTAGCCCGCTACCTGGTCGAGCGGAAGAACTAGCCAATGCTTTCGGAATCCGAAATCCTGACCGCCCTGCGGGATTGTTTTGATCCCGAAGTGAAGCTGAATCTGGTTGACCTGGGGTTGATCTATGGCCTCGAAACGGGCCCGGACCCGGACTCCACGCCGACGTGGCCGCGCCAATGGGTCAAAGTGACCATGACGCTGACCACCCCGCAGTGCCCGGCGAGCGGGCTGATCTTTGAGCAGGTGCACAATCGGCTCGCGGGAATCCAGCAGATCAGTAAGGTCGAGGTGGATTTAGTGTGGGAGCCGAAGTGGACGCCGCACCGGATCAGCGAAGCTGGGCGGAGACAGCTGGGCATCTAGACGCGGCCCGAGCATGGACTTATGGAGCCAGGGTTCTCGAGCGGTCTCTATCGGTTGAAGACCTTGTGGAGCCTGTCGCGCTGGGAGCTGACCACGTTTACCGAGTCCTGGACCTTGCCGAGGAGCTTCTGCACGTTTTCAATGTGGCCGGGAATTGCGTTCCACCAGGTGCGGAGAAGGTCCTGCTGGTCGAGCAGCAGCAATGTCGTGCCGGAGGCGGCGGCGACGGTGCCGGCCTTGCGGTTTCCCGTCAGCAGCAGCAGACCGCCGGCCACGAGGCTGCCGGCAGCGGCGACGGTAGCCCAGTTTGTCTTCTCGCTCCAGCGAGCCTCGTCTGCGGTGTTCGATTCCATTTCGGGTTGCGACAGCGGAACGACAACCATGATTTCTCCTCTTCGGTCAAGCTTCTGCAGACCAGCTTCGGTTCGGCAGGGACGGATGGAACTCAAAAAGAAGCCAGAACCAGTATGCCCTGAAATGCCGGGGAACGGATTCTCTTCGGCAAAAACTGCTTCCAATCGCTCTGACGCTCCGCCAGCCTGGTTGGTTGCGGCCGAGCCCAGTGCAGGCGTCAAGCGACGATCGTTGGGCACCAAAAGCCAGCCAACACTCCTCAGTCCAGGTCGAAATCACGCAAGGGCTTGCCCTCCGGCGCGTCCTTCGCCTTGCGGAGAGCTTCGGCGAACTTTTTCTCGAAGAGATCCTCCTTGTTTTTCTCCGCCTCCACCGACTGCCGGAAAAGAGACTCCTTGCGTTCGTCCTGGGCGCGCATCGCCTGGGCTGCAGTTTCGAGATCTTCGAACATGCGTTTGCGCGGGGCGGGGGTGTGGCTTACCACCAGCCCGGTGGAGGCGTCGACCACAATCATCGCTCCGCAGTCCGGACAGGCGAGTTCAAATGTCTTGTCTTTCGCTTTCGCCATGCTGATGAGGATTGTAGGCGCAACGAATGCGGTTTGAACAGATGCCAGAGTGGTGGCAGGTGACGAGCGATCGGAATGCGGGGCCAGAGCGGCAACGGCAAAGCGCCGAATTCAAGTCGGGTCAACCGGGTGCCTGTTGAATGGCAGCCGGGAGTTTCACAAATAAAAGGAGACCGATGATCCGCCGAATTGCTTCGAGATGGTTGCTGACGGCCGTGGCTGTACTGACGTTTGTTCCACTGGCGAGCGCGCAGGCGCAGATTGTGGGCGACTGGCAAGGGATTGCCAGTATTCAGGGCACCGATTACCACGTTGTCGTTCACATCACGGCGGGCAACGACGGCGCTTTTGTGGCGACACTCGACAGCCCCGAACTGGGAGTGACGGGGATCGCAACGAGCGGGGTCACGTTCAAGGACGGGAAGTTCAGCATGAACGTTGACACCTATCACGGTGTTTACACGGGGACGCTCAGCAGCGATGGCACAAAGATATCGGGTGTGTTCGCCGGCGACCAGGAGACGCCAATCGAATTCATGCGGATGGCCGCGACCCCGAAGGCAGCCGCAGGAACTGGACCCGCCACTCCGTCGGCAACGGCTCCTGCAGTTTCGACGTCGATCATCGGAGACTGGTCTGGCTCGCTGAATGCAGGCAGCGCAACACTGCGACTGGTGTTGCATATCGCCGCGGCAAAGGACGGCACGCTGACAGGCACGCTCGACAGCCTGGACCAGAGCGTGATGGGCATTCCGGTCAACACTATCACGTTGAAGGATTCCAAGCTGTCGCTCACCGTAGATACCGTGCACGGAAGCTATGAGGGCACGGTGAAAGCAGACGGATCGGGGATTGACGGGACCTGGTCGCAAGGGCAGCCAATGACGCTGAACTTCACACGCGGAGCTGCGACTGCAGTTGCAGCCGCCAAGCCGGCGACACCCTCTGACATCGATGGCGCCTGGGCCGGCACGCTCGATGTGAACCCACAAACGCTGCACATCCTCCTGAAGGTTGCGAACACAGCGGACGGGCTGACCGCGCAGTTGCAAAGCCCCGATCAGAGCCCGGCCTGGCTGACGGCAAGCGCTGTGACTCGTACGAATGGAACGCTTACCGCTAGCTTCGCGGCCCTGCAAGCGCAGTTTTCTGGCAAGATCGCCACGGATCTCAAGTCGATCGACGGAACGTTTACGCAGGGCGGCGGAAGCATGCCGCTGGTGCTGAAGCGGGCGCAGTAAGCAGCCCTGCGAGCAGCCCAATGTCGCATGCGGCGAATGCAGATTTGGGAAGGTGCTGCGAATCATTCCCAAATTTGGCTCCGGCGGAGCGCGAATGGATGATACGAGGTGCGCCAGATCACAAACTCGTGTGAAGATTTCCCATACAGCGGGCCCAGGAGGCCCCAATCATGGATCAGAATCTTCGCAACACGGGAACCACTGGCGCGGATCAGGCCTCTACCGGCAAGAATTCCACAACCAACGCGAAGGCCAACGCCGGCATTTCTGAGGCTGTAGGCGCCAACACTAACCAGGACTCAGCATCCTTGAGCCCGAATGGGAATCAGGGATATCAATCCGGGACCACCAACCAGTCAGACGGGCGATAGAGCACTTCCGGAGGCGCTGCGGACCAAGGCCATACATGCAAAGTTTGCGCGGCCAATTGGGCGCAGTTACTCATCACAGTCCGAGAGGCAACTCGATTTCGGAAAATGGCATTCAGCAGGCATTCCGACGCAGGCTGAGCCTCAACCTTGAGCAACACACAAAGCAACATGAGGGGGACATGGATAGGCGCTGTGCTCTTGTCGCGGACTTGCGGCGATGGCACGGCGCCTGATCTGTTGTGGCCCTGCAGAACCTCATTGCTTCTGGGCAGCGCTGGCCAGCTTGGCTTCGGCCTCGGCAATCACGTGAAGAGCCTCTGTGTACGCTTCCTCGCTGTCGCCGGCCTTGTCCCATTCCTTGTGGCCGCGGTCGAGCTGCTGCTGCGCCCGCTGTACATCGATCTCTTCGGGCTTGAGCGCGTCCGAGGCAAGAATTGTGACGCGATCCGGGAGAACCTCAACGAAACCCCAACTGACGTTGTAGCGCTCGACAGAGCCTGGGCCGCCCGATTCTGTTGCTGCCCCGCCATGAACGGTCACTTCGCCCGCGCCCAGTTCGGTGAGCAGCGGCGCGGCGCCGTAAAACACTTCCATGTAGCCAGACTTGGCCGGCAATTCCACCGCCGAAGCGCTGTGCTCAAAGAGCGTGCGCTCGGGAGTGACCAGCCGTACGCGGAGTTGATTGGTTTCGTCAGCCATGGGCTCCCTCCAGTCGCCAGTGGTCAGTTTTCAGTCGTCAGTTAGTTCCGAGTCGCCCGAGCGTTTTACTGATCACTGAATACTGACAACTGACAACTGTTCTCACACCGTTGCTTTGAGCTTCTCCGCGGCTTCGAGCACGTCTTCGATGCCGCCCTTGAGGTAAAAGGCCTGCTCGGGGACATCGTCGTGCTTGCCGTCGATGATCTCCTTGAAGGCGCGCACCGTGTCGGCAATCTTGACGTACTTGCCCTGGATGCCCGTGAACTGCTCAGCCACGTGGAAGGGCTGCGAGAGAAACTTCTGCACTTTGCGGGCGCGGGCCACGGTGAGCTTGTCTTCCTCAGAAAGCTCATCGATGCCGAGAATGGCGATGATATCCTGCAGATCCTTGTAGCGCTGCAGAATCTTCTTCACTCCCTGGGCAACGTCGTAGTGCTCCTGGCCCACAATGCGCGCGGAGAGAATGCGCGAGGTGGAGGCCAGCGGATCGACGGCCGGGTAGATGCCGAGCTCCGAGAGCGGACGCGAGAGCACGGTGGTGGCGTCGAGGTGAGCAAAGGTTGTGGCCGGGGCCGGATCGGTCAAGTCGTCGGCGGGCACGTAAACGGCCTGCACCGAGGTGACCGAGCCTTTGCTGGTGGAAGTGATGCGCTCCTGCAACTCGCCCATCTCAGTGGCGAGGTTGGGCTGGTAGCCGACGGCGGAAGGCATGCGGCCGAGAAGCGTGGAAACCTCGGAGCCGGCCTGCGTAAAGCGGAAGATGTTGTCGATGAAGAGCAGCGTGTCAGAGCCCTCGACGTCGCGAAAGTACTCGGCCACGGTGAGCGCGCTGAGGGCCACGCGAAGGCGCGCCCCGGGCGGCTCCGTCATCTGGCCGTAGACCAGGGCGCACTTGGAGTCGGCCCAGTCGCCGGGCTTGATGACGCCGGACTCGCTCATTTCGAGCCAGAGGTCGTTGCCCTCGCGGGTGCGCTCGCCCACGCCGGCAAACACCGAGAAGCCGCCGTGGTTTTTGGCGACGTTGTTGATGAGCTCCATGATGACGACCGTCTTGCCCACGCCCGCGCCGCCAAAGAGGCCGATCTTGCCACCTTTGAGGAAGGGCTGGATGAGATCGATGACTTTGATGCCGGTCTCGAACATCTCTTCGTGGGTGGTTTGCTCGTCGAAGAGCGGGGCGGGGCGGTGGATGGGCATGCGCAGCTTTTCGCCGATGGGACCAAGCTCGTCGACGGGCTCGCCGATCACATTGATGATGCGCCCCAGCGTCTCCTTGCCCACAGGCACGCGGATGGGGCCGCCGAGGTCGATGGCCTTCATGCCGCGAACCATGCCTTCAGTGCCTTCCATGGCCACGGTGCGCACGCGGCCCTCGCCCAGATGCTGCTCGACCTCAAGCACCACGCTGATCGGCGTGGGTACATTGAAGCCGTCGCTGGTGACGCGCAGCGCCTGGTATATGGGCGGCATGGTCGCTTCTTCAAACTGCACGTCGACTGCCGGGCCGGATACCTGAATTACTTTGCCGATATTTTCTGCCATTTTTTGTGCCTTCTTTGTTGCAGGAGCTTTCAGCCTTCAGCTTTCAGCCCCCAGCTATTTTGTGCCGCGACATTCGGTGTTGACCTCGCCGCGGTTGTCTCCCACGAAAACCTGATGGCTGAAAGCTGATAGCTGACAGCTCGCTTCCTTTAGAGCGCCGCTGCCCCGCTCACAATCTCGATGATCTCCTTGGTGATGGCGGCCTGGCGCACGCGGTTCATGTGCAGCGTCAGCGCGTCAATCATGTCAGAGGCGTTGTTGGTTGCCGAATCCATGGCCGTCATGCGCGCAGCGTGTTCGGCTGCAACCGACTCGGTCATGGCGTGATAGAGCATGGCGAAAATGTACTGCGGGAGCAAGCCGTTGAAGAGCTCTTCTGCCGACTCTTCGTAGATGTAGTCGACCTGGGCCGTCGAGAACTTGCGGGCTTCTTCATCGGCTTCGGCCGTGTCTACAGGCTCAATGGAGATGCCGGCGCTTGCAGCGGCTTCAGCAGCGCGTTCGCGCTCCTCGGTCGTCGGCTCAACGGCGCCCGCAATCTCGGGGATGCCGAGCTTCAAGATGGGCAGCAGGCGCTCGACAACAAGACGCTGCTGGATAACCGACTTGAACTCGTTGTAGACGATGTATGCGGCGTCGATCTCCTCGTGGCAGTAGCGGCTGACGATGCTGTGGGCCAACTCCTGCACGCGTCCGGTTTCGAGCTTCAGCAACATTCCTGGATGGTCGCCGGTTATTTCGACCGGGCCCTTGCGCGGCTCGCGGACCTGGCGGGTGCGGCCGGCTTCGTCGGTCTTCTCGGTGTAAACGGCCGCGGGAAAGTTGCGGCGGAGCTGATCGCGGCTCTTGCGGCCCACTGCCTCGATGTCGATCTCTTTGTCGGGGTTGCCGGAGATAAATTGGTAGGCCGTCTTGAGGATGTTGGCGTTGAAGGCCCCGGCAAATCCCTTGTCGCCGCTGATGACGATGACCAGAACGCGCTTTTCCGGCCGCGCTTTGAAGAGCGGGTGGCGCAGTTCGCCGGTGTCGGGGTCGAATATATCGATGCGGCGCGTTAGCGACTCGAGCACGCTGGTAATCATTTTGGCGTAGGGCCGCGCTGCGAGGGCGCGCTCCTGCGCGCGGCGCAGCTTGGCCGCCGAAACCATCTTCATGGCCTTGGTGATCTGCCGCGTGTTTTTCACGCTGCGGATGCGTCGCCGGAGATCAAGTACGTTTGCCATTCTTGTTAGCTCTCAGCCTTCAGCTTTCAGCTGTCAGTCCTTCGTCCTGCTGCCAGAGTCCCTACCAAATCGTATGATTCGATCGTTATTGACTGCGAGCTGAAAGCTGATAGCTGACAGCTCTTGGTCCACCTACTTCGCTGCGGCTGCGGCTTCCAGCTCTGCCTTGAAATTTGCCGAGTACTCTTTCATCGCCGCGTGCAGCCGGGCGCGAATGTCGTCGTCGATCTGCTTTTTCTTGGTGAGGTCATCGATCAACACTGTCTGGGCCGAGTCGAAGTACCTGTACAAGCCATCCTCAAACGCGCGGATGTCCGAGACCTGCAGATCGTCGAGGTAGCCCTGCGTGCCGGCAAAAAGGATGATCGTCTGCTGCTGCCAGGTGAGCGGCTGGAACTGCGGCTGCTTGAGCAGCTCGGTGAGGCGCTGGCCGCGGTTGAGCTGCTTGAGCGTGAGCGGGTCGAGGTCGGAACCGAACTGCGCGAAGGCAGCGAGTTCGCGATATTGAGCGAGGTCCAGCTTGAGCGTGGAACCTACCTGCTTGACTGCCTTGATGGCAGCCGAAAAACCGACGCGCGAAACCGAAAGGCCGACGTTGACGGCCGGACGAACGCCGGAGTTGAACAGGTCGGTTTCCAAAAAAATCTGCCCGTCGGTGATGGAGATGACGTTGGTTGGAATGTAGGCAGAGACGTCACCCGCCTGAGTCTCGATGACCGGCAGAGCGGTGAGCGAACCGCCGCCTCGCTTGGCGCTCATTTTGGCGGAGCGCTCGAGCAAACGCGAGTGGAGATAGAAGACGTCGCCGGGATACGCTTCGCGGCCAGGCGGGCGGCGGAGCAGCAGCGAGATCTCGCGATAGGCCATGGCGTGCTTGGAGAGATCGTCGTACATGACGAGGGCATGGCGGCCCGAGTCGCGGAAGTACTCGCCCATGGCCGTGGCAGCGTAGGGCGCGATGTAGAGCATCGGTGCGGGCTCTGAGGCCGAGGCGGCCACGATGATGGTGTGGCCCATGGCGCCGGCCTCGGTGAGCGTCTGCACCACCTGCGCAATTGACGAGCGCTTTTGCCCAATGGCGCAGTAGATGCAGATCAGGTCGTTCTTGGCGTTATTGATGATGGTGTCGAGCAGGACAGCGGTCTTGCCGGTCTGGCGGTCGCCGATGATGAGCTCGCGCTGGCCGCGGCCGATGGGGATCATGGCGTCGATGGCCTTCAGGCCGGTGGCCATGGGCTCGCGCACCGGCTGACGATCGATAATTCCTGGCGCCAGACGCTCGATGGCCAGCGATTCCGTAGTGGCAATGGGCCCTTTATCGTCGATGGGATTACCCAGCGCGTCGACAACGCGGCCGATCATGGCTTCGCCGACCGGCACGCTCAGAATCTTGCCGGTGCGCTTGACTTCGTTGCCTTCGCGGAGCTCGGTGTAGTCGCCCAGAATGACCGCGCCCACCGAATCTTCTTCGAGCGAGAGCGCAAGACCGGAGATACCGTGCGGGAATGCAAGCAACTCGCCGGCCATGACCTTGTCGAGGCCGTGGAGCCGGGCGATGCCGTCGCCGAGCGACGTGATGGTGCCCACTTCGTCCACCTGGACCTTGGAGTCGTAGTTCGCGATCTGTTCGCGAAGAAGCTGCGTAATCTCGTCTGCCTTGATCTGAGCCATTGCGTTCCTTAAAGTTTCTGGTTCACAGTTCGTAGTTCATAGTTCGTGATTCAAATTCCTGCCCGGTGTCTCCGTTCACGGCTGCCAGTTCGCGTTTGTCTGTCCTCAGTTGCCGGCTGCCCGGATTCCGTTCTGTGAACTATGAACTGCGAACTGTGAACTCGCCTCACCCTGCTGTCAGCGATTCCTTAAGTCTGTCGAGCCGTCCGCGCACGGAACCGTCGTAGACCGTGGAGCCGATGCGAACCACGGTACCGCCGAGGATGGACTTGTCCACCTTGAAACTTGCTTCAACGCGCGCGCCAGCCAGCTTGGCGACGCCGGCCAGGAGGGATGTGCGCTCCGCCTCATCCAGCTCGCGCGCGGTAATGATCTCTGCCTGACGAATGCCGAGCTGGTCCTGGAGAAGCTTGCGGTAGGCCGCGGCAACTTCCGTCACTGAACCGACGCGGCCGTTGTTGATGAGCACCGCAATCAGGTTGCGCAGTTCCTTCTGAAGCCCCATCTTTGCGTTCAGCTTGTCGAGAAACATCACCTTCTGCGCAGCAGGGATTGCGGGGTTTGTAAAGAACTCACGCAGGTCGGCGCTTCCGTTCCAGGTGGCTAAAAAGTCGGCAAACTGGCGGTCGATCGATGCTGCGTCGAGCCGGGCATCTGTTACGACGTCGAGAAAAGCAGCAGCGTAGCGGGAGACGAAGGCGGCCATCTAGTTCTTGCCTCCCGTGGCTGCGCCCGAAGCAAACTCGGCGGTAGCAAACTCTTTGATGAGGGCGCGATCGGTTTCCGCCGTAAGGTTGAGCTGGCGGGCGGCCTGATTGATGGCCAGATCGGCTGCAAAGTTTCGTAGTCCGCGGCGTGCCAGAGCTGCTGCCTGGCCAATCTCCTGCTCGGCAGACTGGACGATGCGGGCGCGCTCTTCTTCAAGAGCAGCCTTGATGCGGGCCTCGTCCCCAACGATCTCGCGCTCGACCTCGGCGCGGAATGCGGCAATCTGCTCATCGATCGAAGCGAGCCTGGCTTCGACGGCGCTCAGCCTGGTGTTGGCGTCCTCGGTCATCTTGCGGGCGGACTCAAGGCTCTCCGAGAGGGTTTTTGAACGCTTGCGAAGCAGCGCCGGAAACAGCCGGAAGAGCGGGATGCCGATGGCCAGGACGATGATGGCGAAGTTGGTGAACTCGAAGATGCGCGCCGTGGTCTCAAGTGACAAGTGAAGCGCATGGGAGGTTGCCTTCACCAGCGGACCCTCGAGCCGGAAGGCCCTGGTCTGCGCTTCTTCGTCCGAGTCTGCTTTGGCCGGCTCGGGCGTCGCGGCGGTGGTGGCACCTGCAGAGGAAGCGCCCTCGGAGGCGGGCTGCTGCTGCGCGGCAATGCGGATAGGCGCTGCGATAACTCCCACTGTAAGAACGGCCAGAAAGAAGAATTGCGAAAGTCGACGCAAAAAGCGCGAATGCTGGCTGAAATCTCTCAACGGGTACCCCCGGCGACCGCGGGCAACACAGCCCGAACCACCCGACTGGCCAATTCAGCCACGGAGGACTGAATCGATTTGCGGGCCAACTCGGCTTCGGCTTCAAGCGCCGCCTTGGCTTCGCTCACCTTTGCGCCGGCTGCCTTGCGGGCCGCGTCCAGAGCAGCGTCGCGCTCCGCGCCCCACTGCTTCACACGCTGCTCGCGGACCTTGTAGACCTCGGCGCGTGCAAGCCGGAGCTTGGCCGAGTACTCCGCGGCGCGCTCCTCGGCAAGAGCGATCGCCTTGTGCGCATCCTCGACAGCTCCATCGGTGCGCGCGCGGCGCTGCTTGAGCGTCGCCCCAAGCGGTCCCTGAATCAACAACTGGTAAGCGACAACCAGCAGAATGAATAGCAAAACCGTGGGCACCGCGCTGAGCAGAAGAGTGCCGAGTTGTTGTGAGATTTCTTGCATGTTTGTATTGGGTCGACGCGGCGATAGTCCAGTTTTTACGCGGGTGGAACACTCATTTTTAACAGGGGCCGACCCTCAAGGTCAACGCATGTGGGGTCGTTTGTGGGACGAGGTGTGACAGGAGTCACGAAATGGCGACTTGGCCCAAAAAAGTACTTGATTTCGGGCGAAACAAGCCTAAACTAAGAATACCACCTAGACCCGGTCCAGGGTCCGGCGGGCTGCACGGCCAGAGGAAGTCCTTCCACTCCTCTGGCTTGCAGCCCGCTTCTCTATTTCTGGACAATTTTGGGCATCAGTTCCACCTTCACACGCGAGGCTCAGGGCTTCGGGGCGGGCTTATCCGGCGTCATCAACCCCTGCGCGCGCAGCCACGTTTCGAGCAGCGCAGGCCACTGGTCGAGCGAAGCGTCGCCCTTGCCCAGACCGCTGCCGTGGGCTCCATTCGCAAAGATGTGCGCCTCGGTCGGAACGCCGGCCTTCACCAGCGCCTCATAGAAGCGCAAACCTTGCTCGACGGGCACCGTCTGGTCGTTGAATGTGTGGTACCAGAAGGTGGGCGGCGTGTTCTTGGTGACAAACAGGTCCGGAGAGTAAGCCGCACGCAGCGCCTCGCAACTGGTCCATCAGGTTGAAGAGCTTGCAGTAGCTCAGGTGCGAGAGGTGTCTGTGGAGATGGCGCCGATCCAGGGATAGCCGAGGACCAGGAAATCGGGGCGGCTGGAGGCGCGGTCGATGGGGTCTTCGGCATCGGGGTTGCCGGGAACAAACTGGGTGCCGGAGAGCGCGGCCAGGTGGCCACCGGCGGAGAAGCCGATGACCACGATGCGGTTGGGATTGATGTGGTAGTCGGCAGCGCGGGCGCGAACGGTCTGAATGGCGCGGCGGGCATCGAGCAGCGGAACGGGCAGCACATAGCCATTCGAGGTGAGGCGGTAGCTGAGGATGAAGGCGCGGAAGCCGCGGGCGGTAAACCAGTCGGCTACTTCGCCGCCTTCCAGATCGCCGGCCAGGTTGCTATAGGACCCGCCGGGGAAGATGACGACGGCCGAGCCATTTGCCGCCCCGTTGCGTGGATTGAAGATGGTGAGCGTGGGGGTGTCTTCGCAGGCTTTTCCTTTGGCCTCAGGAGCGTTGCCCGGCCAAAGGCGGATGGTCTGAATGCCGAGAAATGCGTTGTCGTTGCCCGGTTTGGCGCAGGGAGTCTGCTGTTGGCGCCGAGGCGCGACATGGCAGCCAGCAGTGCCGCTGCCGTAAAAATGGTCAAGATGTCTCATCAGTGGTCCTCCGCTTCGCTGGCGAGGATTATAGCCAGACCGCCGTATGCCCGGGGCAGGTGTTTTCGGCTTGTTTTGAGAGGATTTCCGCCAGCTCGAAGCCGTAGCGGGCAAAGTAGTAGGCCGCGCCGTGCAGCCGCTCCTGGAGCCCTCCGCCGGGATAAAGCGCCTGGCAGATGGCCTCGGCGTGGCGGCCAAGGGACTCTTCGCGCTGCAACTGGAAGTTGGCGGCCAGGCGGCGCAGGCGGTTCATCTGGTAGCGCATCTTGCTGGCCGCGGTCTCGCGCCGACTGGCCCAGCCCTGCGTCCAGGCTGCCATCCATCGAGCAGCGGCTCAAGCTCGGCGTCGAGCGCTTGCCGGCGGCGGCCAGCTTGCGCTTGCCTTCGACGGGCATGGAGCGGGCGGCGAGGAGCTGCGCCAGCGAGTCGGCGTTCTCCTGCAAAGACCCGCTCCAGCGTCAGTTCGTGCTTGCGCAGCAGTTCGGCGATGGCCGGCTCGATCAGCGTGGCGGAGAAGCGCGGCTGGACCGGGGTCGACGCGGCCCAGAATGCGCTCGATAGAGCACCGCGGATTGGGCAAAGTAAGCGATCTCCGCCGGGCCGCCGATGATGAGCGAAGTGGAGAGCAGAAAATCCTGAAAGACGGGCCGCAGCAGCGCCGAGGGGGAGATGCGCTCCGGCTCGGAGTCGAGAATGCCCAGCAGGTCGGCGGTCGAAAAGCTCTGGCGGCCGGCCTGCCACAGACCGTTCGGCTCGGCGGCTCTGGGCGGAGTGCGCTTGAGCGCCATGCGCGCGCCGGTCTTTCGTCGATGAGAAACAGCAGACTCGATTGCGGCCGTGACGGCGACCTGCGCGTGATAGCCGGCGGCTTCGAGCTCGGCGTTGCGGTCGATCAGCGCGGCGTGCAGTTCGTCGGCGCGCTCGATGCCCGCGCGCAGCACCGGCGCGCCCAGCGGTGGACGTCGCGGCCCCCGGCGTCGAGAACAGCAGTCCCTGCGCGGCAAATGCCTTGCGTAGAAATCGCGGAAGGCCTGGGCGAAGGTGCTCCCGGGCCGGTAGGCGGCGGCCAGCGCCTCCATGGCGTCGGACGCGCCGAGCAGCTCCCATGCCGCATCGATCAGCGGCGTAATGGAGTCGTCGAGCACGATGCCGCCGACGGGCCGCGCGGCGGAAGGAGCAGTCGCGTAGGTCAGCTTGCGCAGTTCCCGGCGCGCGGGGAAGGCGACGTGGTTGATCTCGGCGAAGTCGTGGTCTTCGGTGGCCAGCCAGAAGACGGCGACATGGGGACTGCCGGCCGCAGTGGCCTGGCGGGCGCGGGCGATGGCGGTGGCTGCTTTGAAGGGCGTAAACAGCGGGCCGCCGAAGAGCGCCCACCTGCTGGCCGGTGACGACTGCGCCGGCGCCGGCGCGCAGAGCCCAGCGCCGGCTGCGGCCGCCGGCGAGGGATTCTGCGCCGCCAGCAGGTCGACCAGCTCCGGCCAGTGCGCGGGAACGGCCGGACGGACAGCCAGCCGGAGCTCGGGGGGCAGCGCAGCGTAAAAGGGCCTTGCCGGCTGCTGACCGGCGCAGAAATCGAGAAACAGCCTGTGCAGGCCCGGCACAACGGTCATGGGAAACAGTCTGCGTTCGGCAACTCGGTCACTTCCGGGGCAATGGTCATCGCGTGGTCACCGCGAAGTCGCTGCCAGTGTCCTGCTGATTCGAGACAAAACCGTTGCGATGTCGATCGGATTCGAAGCGTCCGGCGCACCGCCGGATGCCCAATGCAGGAGTCGCTCTGTTAAGGATGCCACGCCATGCGTGGAATCGATGCAGAACCAGGCCGTTGGAATCTGCAGAACCAAACTTCGTTTTGCGAATCGGTTGCGAGCCGGGTGCGCCAGCAATGCGTATACTTTTCTTTCACCGATCTTGAAGGAGCGTTGCCGATGGCGGATAAGAAAAAGAGTGCGAAGAAGACTGCTGGAAAGAGGCCCGTGAAGGTCACCAGAAGGCTGGAAAAGCAGAAAAGGCGAAAGGCATTCAAAGAAGGGCAAGGACAAAGCGCGCGAAGCGAAAAGCCTGAAGGCTGCAGCGGTGAAAGCCGGAGGTCGAGAAGGCGGAACTGCTCTAGCTCGAAGGTGGTGTACCAGGGCCCGCTGTTCCGCGTGCTGCACGACAAGCTGATTGAGCCGGGAGGCAAGCACAGCGAGCGCGACGTGATCCGCCACAACGGCAGCGTGGTGATTCTGGCCATCGACAGCTCGAAGAGCAAGAAGAATCCGTGGATCGTGATCGAGCGCCAGTACCGGCATGCGGCCAACCAGTATCTGTGGGAGCTGCCGGCCGGGAAGCTCGACCAGGCGAAGATGCCCTGGCCGGGGCCAAGCGCGAACTGGCCGAAGAGACTGGGTACGCGCGAAGAAGTGGAGGCCGCTGGTGGAGTACTACGCCAGCCCCGGGTTTCTGGGCGAGTCGATGAAGGTGTTTCTGGCGGAGGCCTGGTGGCCGGCGAATGCGCATCCTGAGGACGACGAGCAGATCGAATTCCGGCTGGTGAAGCTCTCCGAGTGCTCAAGATGATCGAAAAGGGCGCGATTCTGGATGGAAAAACGCTGACCAGCGTGCTTCTTTACTCCCGCCTGAACGACCGGAAAACGCAAGAAATAAAGCGATAAAACCCGGAAAAGCGCAAGTCACCAGACTCGGGGACGATAGCGTTCCAACGGCGTCCAGGTTATCCGTCGAGACGGATAGCCTCGTCCCATTTTGTGGAATTACTTCTTTGCGATTGAATCAACCTTTCCCGAAAAATCAGCGTCTTAGCTATTACCAGCGAGCACTCCCCCGTTAGCCCTGCTCGCCGGATCCCCATGCACGATGCAAGAAAGCAGGAAGCCTGTGGCTCAGTACAAAGGGAAGGTCAAGTGGTTTAACAACGCGAAGGGCTACGGATTCATCGGACGCGAAGATGGCCCGGACGTATTCGTTCACTATTCATCGATTCAGTTGGACGGATACAAGACCCTGAAAGAGGGCGATGATGTGGAGTTCGACATCGTCCAAGGGCAAAAAGGTCCCCAGGCGGATGCAGTGATCCGCTACAAGGACGAAGCCCACAACGCGGCCTGAAGGCAAAGTCAGGCAGGATTCGTACCAACCCACCGCTCGGCCGGGTGCTTGATTTGAGCCCCTGGAAGGGGACCGGTATTGAACCGCGCGAGACCCTCGGGTGCGTGAACGGCAGGCTCTGTGCCAATCGAGCTTCCATTGGTCTGTGCTTCTCGGCCCTCCCCCTGAAAATTCCCTCCCCCAACCCCCACTTTACTCAGTCCGTGAACAGCAACCGGGCTTCGCCGGCTTACCTTCCCTCCTGAGAATCGCCTCCACTCATCCATCCTGGCGATGAATAATGTTTGCGGAGGCGCCCGATGGACAACCCAACGATGGCCCGGCTGCTGGAGCAGACCGCCGATCTGCTGGAGATCGACGGCGGCGACGGGTTCCGAATCCGCAGCTATCGCCGTGCTGCCGAAGCGGCCGAGCAGACGACCGTGGACCTGATGGATGCGGCCTCGGATACGGCGCGGCTGCTTGGAGATTCCCGGCATCGGCAAGGGGATGGCCGCGAACCTGCAGGCGATTGCGGAGACCGGCACGCTGCCCCTGCGCGATGAGCTGCTGGCCAAGTATGGAGCTGGCGTGCTGGAGCTGCTTGAAGCTGCCGGGCATGGGGCCGAAGACGGTTGCGCTGCTGTGGTCTGCGGCGCAGGTGGGCAGCATCGACCAGCTCGCCGAAGCGATTGAGGCGGGCAGGCTGGCAGGACTTGCCGCGCATGGGCGAGAAGCAGATTGAGAAGCTGCGCAAGGGGATCGAAGACTACCGGCGCAGCTCGGGGCGGTTCCGGATCGACGTGGCGGAAGAAGCTGCGCAAAAGCGGATCGCGTATCTGAAGGCCTTCCCGGGCGACGATGCAGGAGGATTCGAAAGCGTGGTACCGGCGGGGTCGCTGCGACGGGGGCGGGAGACGGTGGGCGATCTGGATCTGCTGGTGACGGGCCCGGCCTGCGCGCCGGAACACACGGCGAAGCGCGGTGGAATACGTGGCGGCATATCCAGGCATTCACAACATGATTGCCAAAGGCGAGAACAAGGTGAGCTTCAACCTTGGGAATGGGCTGCAGGTGGATGTGCGGCTGCTGCCGACAGCCAGCTACGGGGCGGCGCTGCAGTACTTCACGGGTTCGAAGGCGCACAACGTGACGCTGCGGCAGCGGGCGCTGAAGATGGGCTACACGCTGAGCGAGTGGGCGTTGGCGCGGCTGGACGACGAATCGACGGTGGCGGCGGCGACCGAGGAAGAGATTTATGCGGCGCTGGGGATGGACTGGATTCCGCCGGAGATGCGCGAGAATCTGGGCGAGATTGAAGCTGCCGCGAGGCACGCGCTGCCCCGGCTGATTGAGAAGCGGAATATCCGCGGCGACCTGCACATGCACACCAACTGCGAGCGACGGGCACAACTCGATTCGCGAAATGGCAGAGGCGGCGCTGGCCGTGGGTACGAGTACATTGCGATCACCGACCACTCGAAGAACCTGGCGATGACCAATGGCCTGGACGAAAAGCGGGCGCTCGAGCACATTCAGAGGATTCGCGAAGTGGACGCGCAGATGGAGGGGCGCATTCGGGTTTTCACAGGCATCGAAGTGGACATTCTGGCAGACGGGGCGCTCGACCTGGACGATGAGGTGCTGGCGCAGATGGATGTGGTGATTGCCAGCGTCCACACGCGTTTTGAGCAGAGCCGCGAAGAGATGACGGCGCGGGTGCTGCGGGCGATCGAGAACCCCAACGTGCGCATCCTGGGCCATCCGACGGGGCGGTTGCTGCTGCGCCGCGAGCCATTCGCGATGGATATGGGGGCGGTGCTGCGGCGGGCGGCCGAGCTGGGCGTGGCGGTGGAGCACAATGCCGCGCCGGAGACGGCTGGACCTGAACGACCGCGACCTGCGGCTGGCCAAGGAACTGGGTTGCAAAATCGTCGATCAACTCTGACTCGCACGACGCGCGGAACCTGGGCAAGATGGACTACGGGGTGAAGCAGCTGCGGCGGGCGTGGCTTGAAGCGGGCGACGTGCTGAACACGCTGGGGGCAAAGCAATTGCTGGCCGCGCTCAGGCCGCGGGCGTGACCGCCCGATCGTAACCCTCTGGTTCGCGCAAGGGATTGGCCGGATTCGCCCTAGCCGGTTCGAAATTCATGGCTTGTCCTGCTTGATTGGAGATAAGATTAGACCGCTATGAGCTTATTGCAGCAGGATGGCAGAAAAGAAATTGACGACGCAGCCCGCGGCGAGTCATACACCAAGGGCTCGAGCCATGTGGTGATTGCCGCGATCGTTGCTGCCGTATTGGTGACCGCGGGGATTGCCGCCTATGTGATCCTCGGAGAAAAGCCCCCGGTGGCCACTGGTGAGATCGAGCAGATCTGGATCCATCCGCAACACACGGATACCAAGGGCTATGACGCCAGCGGGGCGCCCATCCCCGTTGAGCATTTCGACCAGATTTATGTCTTTGCGCTGGTAAAGCTGCACAACCAGAGCCAGCTCCCGCTCTTCCTGCGCAATGCCACTGTGAATACAACCCTTCCCGACGGGATTCGCTCAAGCTATGCAGCCACGGCAGCCGACTATGACCGCGTGTTTATCGCATACAAAGACATGCCGGTGCCGCACGGACAGTCGCTTTCCCTGCAGTCCACGCTCAACCCCGGGCAGACTGAAGAGGGAGAGATTGTTTCGGCTTTCAGGATTTCGAAGCAGGAGTGGGACGCGGGCAAGAATCTGAGTTTCACGATCGGGATCCAGTATCAGCCCGACCTTGTGCTCACGCCCCACACGGCGCCTATTGTCCAGTAGAAGCGGCCGAAACGGGAGCCGGCGCGTTCTTCGGAACCGACAGGTACCCGGAGACCGTGTTCTTGGCGCTGACTGAGTTGACCACAATCTCAAACAGCATTGGGTCCTTGCCGGCGTAGAACTGGAGCGGCTCGTTCGTGTTTCTGTCTTTCTTCTCGTACTGCTTGTCGTCGGCGTAGACCAACAGAGTGAATTTGTTCTTCTTGGGGTCGGTCTTTCTGAGTTCGAGGCTCACGGTTCCCACAGGCTTCTTGACGCCCTTGGCCAGCGTGAACTCGTAAAAGGTGCGATCGCCCTTGTGCTTGAGCACTTCAAGCTCGTCGTGATTGCGGGCGATGAGGCTGCTGTGGTCGCTGAGGTCGCCTTTCATCGAGGTAAGCTGAGCCACAGCGGCCGCAAGGTCGGTCTTGGTCTGGCCCAGATCGGTCTTCACGCCGCCCACGTCGGTCTTGACGTCGGTGACTGCGCTGGATACCTGGGTGACCTGCTGTGCGGTCTCCTGCTGTGCGGTAGCCAGTTTGGCCGTATTGGCCTCGGTGCGCTGCTCCCGTGCCAGTATCTCCTGCGCCTTGGTGTCGAGCTGCTTCTGGGTGAGCCCCAGCGAGGTGCTGAGCTCGTCGGTGGCTACCTTGAGGCGGGCATTGGTCTCGCGCAGATCGGCCTCGAGCTTAAGGTTCTGCGCCTTGGCGCCGTCGAGTTCCGTCTGCTGGGTGGTCAGCCGGCCGCTTAGTGTGTAGCTCCAGATGAGGCCGCCAATGGCCAGCACCAACGCACCAGCGATCACGCCGAGCAGCGCGCCGGAGTAACTTCTGGGAGGATTCTCAACAACTTCTTCTTCGCTCATGGATGTTTGCCTTTCGTCTCTCCGGCGGTTCGTCCGCTGGCATCGTCTTCGAATGCCGCGGCCAGGTTTCCGCCTTGGTGATTTGCCGGGCTTCGGCGAGACCAGAGTAGCCGTACTCCTCGAGAAGATCATTCAGGGTGGCTTTTTCTTAATGAAAAAGCCACTCGAATTCGCTGCCTTCGGAATATATCTACTCTGGTCTCGCTTGCCCGGTTTAATGCCGCTTAATGAGCGGTTTGCCGCCCGAGCACTTGCCTTCACCCCCGAAAAACTCGAGAAAGCTCCGTATTGGCGGGAACTTGCTCCTACTCTTCAGAGGACCTTACAGGATATCGAATGAACCCCGCCAGCGCGGAACAAACAAGGAGAAACAGCGGAATGCCCGAAGAAAAGCTGGACGACAGAATGCGCTCCAGGTTGACACGTAAACGGGCCGCTGCATCCAACTGATTCGACGCTTTGGCCGGCACAAGGTGTGATCGGAAACACGCGAAGGGGAGCGAAAACTGGAGTATTTCAGCCAATCGCGTCCCAAGCTCCGTGACAAGCGGCGAATCGCTAATTTATAAACATCTTTTACTGCAATTTCAGACGCCAGGCCTTTTCTCGTGGTCGGGACATTCGTCGCACACGTCAAAAATCCACTGCACAAGGGAGATCCGAGGGCTATGTCCACTGCTGTTGCTGGAAAGGGTCTGGAAGGAATTGTTGCGGCGAACTCCGGAATCTGCTGGATCGACGGCGAGGCGGGGGTCCTGTCGTATCGCGGCATCGACATCCACGAGTTGGCCGTCAAGTCGACCTTCGAGGAGACGACCTACCTGCTTTGGAACGGGATGCTGCCGAATGAACTGGCTTTGCGCGAGTTTCAATCGCAATGTGCGCTGGCGCGGGAGATCGATCAGCGAATCATCGACATGCTGAAGGAGTTTCCCCGTTCGGCAACGCCGATGGAGGTGCTGCGAACTGCAGTGTCGGCGCTGAGCTTTTACGACGCCGACGAGAAGGACAACTCCCACGACGCCAACGTACGAAAGTCGTACCACCTGACGGCCCAGATTGCCATGATCGTGGCCATCTACGATCGAATCCGCAAGGGACTCGACATTGTGCCGCCGGATCGCTCGCTCAACCACGCAGGCAACTTTCTGTGGATGCTGAACGGGGAGAAGCCGAGCGAGACCGCAACCAGAACTCTGGACATCGCGCTCATCCTGCATGCCGACCACGAACTGAATGCTTCCACCTTTGCGGCGCGCGTGATCGCTGCTACCCTCTCCGACATCCATTCAGCCATAACCGGCGCCATCGGCGCGCTGAAGGGACCGCTGCACGGCGGCGCCAACGAAGCCGTGATGCGGCTTCTATATGAGATTGATAAGGCCGGCGCCGATCCCGTGGAGTATGTGAAGGGGATGCTGGCTGCGCGGCAGAAGATCTCCGGCTTCGGCCACCGCGTATACAAGACCGAGGACCCGCGCGCGACGCACCTGCGCAAGATGAGCGAGCAACTGGGCAAGGACTCGGGCCAGCCGAAGTGGTACGAGATGTCGCGGGCGATTGAGCTCTATGTGAACGCGGACAAGAAGCTCAACGCAAATGTCGACTTCTACTCTGCCTCGACCTACGCGACGCTGGGCATCGACATCGACCTGTATACACCGATCTTCGCCATCAGCCGCATCTCCGGCTGGTGCGCCCATGTGATTGAACAGTTGGACGATAACCGGCTGATCCGTCCGCGCGCCGAATACATCGGGCCGGCTTATCCGTCGCCGTACGTGGCAATGGAAGAGCGGGCGTAAGGCAATAGCCAGCGAACAGCAGTTTGTAACCTTGTCGTGAATTCCGATTGAGGATATCGGGTAGCCTTTGCCCGGCAGGTGGACTTTTCGCCGGAATCCGGCATCCGAGGGACAGAGGCTATCTAAATGAAGGCGAAATTCTTACTTGCCCTCTTGTGTGTTTGCCTGATAACAGGCTGCTCAGTAACCGGCAGACTGTACCCTGTTCAAGGCCCGTTGGCTCAACAAACTCCGCCACCTATTTACAACGCCAGACTATCGGCCCCGCCCTCTCTTGCATTCTCGACAACGCTGGCGAATGGGGAGACGTTTGAAGGCAAGATGAGGATTCTGGCTGGGCCTCCAGCCAGCCCGGTCACGCCAACTGGTACGTCCGCCGCTTTGCCGCAACCGAATTTGTCTGCGGCGTGGGATGCGATTTACGGACCGGGTTTCTACGTAGCCCGTGTGCTGGGGCAGCAACTCGGCCGCGCAAACGTGACCGGCAGTCAGGGTACGGCGATTCAGGTGGAAGTATGGAACGCCCGGGGCATTGCTGTAGACAACAAGGGCGATGTCTACAAACTGGTGTTTGCAGGAGCTGGAGCGCCGCCTCAAACCCAGTAGACGGTATGCCGTCATAGGCACGAATCTCGGCTGTTAATCCGCACCCGTACTGAATCCCGGCACGCCGTTAAGAGAACCCGCGAAAAGCGAATCCTCTAAAATGTCCGCATATGAGCCCGTCTGCGCGCAGACCTTCCCCGGCCGCCCGCCCGGGTGTTTTCAACCCGGACCGACCCGAGTCACGCCGCCCGCTCTCGGCGCTTCTTTCTCAGGTTCTAGTCGCTTTCACCGTCGAGTTGGACAACGAGTTCGAGCTC
Source organism: uncultured Acidobacteriaceae bacterium (assembly GCA_963783065.1). Classification (GTDB taxonomy): domain Bacteria; phylum Acidobacteriota; class Terriglobia; order Terriglobales; family Acidobacteriaceae; genus Telmatobacter. The sequence continues at coordinate 1,066,563 of CAWAMG010000004.1, forward strand.
CGCATGGCGCGCCTCGGCTTTGCGGGTGGGCGGCTCTCGGTTGCAGCCTGGTTGAACCTTCTCCGATTCGTTGGAGAAAGCCCTCGCTCCGTCGGCGACCTTGCAGCTCAGTCCTTGCTGGACCAAACTGAGATCAAGGGCAGGCTCGGCTGCCTCGAGCGCTGGGGATTCGTCTGGATCGAGGCTCCACGCGCGAACTGTGAAAAGCCGCCTGTCACTCAATTTCAGGTGAGGCGCGGCCTGCGCGAAGGCTGGGGATCGGGTCGCGGTATCAACGCGAAGACAACCGTTCAACTGACCCCGATGGGCGTCAAAGCTTGCGAGGTTTGGGAGCCGCTATCGAAGACAATCGAGGACCGATGGCGAAAAAGGTTCGGCGACGCGGCAGCCATCGACCTGCGACAAGCCTTGCAGGCAATCCAGAACCAATTGGGGTTTGAGCTACCCGAAGGTCTCGTGGATGTTCGTTGGAAACGCCGGCCCTTCCCGGCCAAGACGCGAGAATTAGCCGCCGATCTCCCGTTGCCTGCGCTCTTGTCTCAGCTTCTCGTGGCCCTCGCGATCGAGTTTGAACCGAAATCGGACGCGCCGCTTGCCCTGTGCGCCAATACAATTCGGGTCCTTGGTGAAAACCCGACTCCGGAGGCTGAGCTTCCCCTCCTGACCGGGTGTTCGCCAGAGACGTGCGGCGTTGGCTGGCAGTTGAAGCCATTCGTTACAGTCGAGCCCGATCCAGCGACAAAGCGCGGCAAAGCATTCAGGCTCACGACCCGAGGCGTGTTGGCTCAGAAGCAATATCATCTGCTGGCTGCCGATATCGAGAGAGATTGGGAGAAGCGGTTCGGCGAACAGAACGTAAGCAGGCTGCGGAATGCGCTGCTCAAGCTCTTCGATCTGGAAGGCAACGGACCGCACCCGTTGCTAATTGCCGAAGGGCTCGTCGCCCCGCCGGGAACTTTGCGCGCAGGCGATTCAGCGCCGGCGTTGGGCCGCATGGATGTGGGCTCCGCAGCGCTCAAGCGCATGCGCGATCTTGCTGCGCAAACTGAAGCATTCGTCGCCAATCCAGTTGGCGCGCTTCCGCATTACCCGATGCTCGATATGAATCGCGGATTCGGACCGTAGCCAAATCAAGTGTGAAGCCACGGTTCCTTTTTCCAGAGCAGATAGAGTCCCCAGGCTGCAAGGGTGCTGCTGTCGCGGACCGCGCCGTCGCGCATCAACTGCTCGAACTCTTCAACCGGAATCGAGCGAATGACGAGATCGTGCTCTTCGGGGTCGGGGTCCTTTTCGGTATGCGTGAGCCCGGTGGCAAGAAAGACGTGCTGTTTCTGCCGCGTGAAGCCGTAGGCGATCCAGAGGGTTCCAAGATAGGTCATCTTGGCAGCATCAAGGCCCATCTCCTCTTTGAGCTCGCCCCGTGCAAGCTCTTCAGGATGCTCAACCTCCATCTCCCATCCGCCCTGGGGTAACTCGAGAGCGCGCTCCTGGATGGTGTACCGGAACTGCTCCACAAGCCAGACACTGCCGTTGTCGATGGGAATAATAATGGCGGCGTCATCTTTCTCGACCACGCCGTAGATTCCCTTCTTGCCGTTCGAGCGGAGGATTTCGTCTTCACGCACCCGCATCCAGTGGTTGCGGTAGACCTCGCGGCTGGAGAGAGTAGTGATGGCGCGGCCTTCGGAGTTGCATTCGTCGGTCATTCATTTACCTCTCGCTGGGTTTTACCTCTCTGATGCGATATTCGCGCAGGCGGCCGAGCAGCGAAGCAGGGCCGCTGACCGCCAATCTAACCTGATCGGCCTCGTAATTGCGCTCGCGGATGACCATTCCCGCCTCAATAGCAGCCAGCACGCCGCCCTCCTGCTGCGGGACGAGCAGCTCCGCATCGATGATCGGGTCGGTACGCAGTGCGGCGTCGATAGCCAGCAGCAGTGCTTCGGTTCCCTCGCCTGTCTGAGCGGAGACACGAGCACTTCTGCGTCCGAAGCAACTGCCGCGCGGCCCAGCAGCCCCTCACGCTGATGATCGTCGAGCAAGTCGATTTTGTTGAGAACCTCGATTCGCGGCTTGGCCATCACCTCGAGCTCGGCAAGAACTTTCTCCACCTGGAGCTTCTGGTCGTCGGTATAAGTAGACGCCACGTCGCGCACGTGCAGGAGGACCTCGGCCTGGGCGACCTCCTCAAGAGTGGCGCGGAAGCTGGTGACGAGCGTGTGGGGCAGGTTGCGGATGAAGCCGACCGTGTCGGACAACAGAATCTTGCGGCGCGAGGGCAGCTCAATCGCCCGTAATTTCGGATCGAGCGTGGCAAACATGCGCGATGAGGCCAGAACGTTCGCGCCCGGTGAGGCGGTTGAACAGCGTGCTCTTGCCTGCATTGGTGTAGCCGACCAGGGCCACAGTAGGCACGGGAACAGCTTCGCGGCGCTGACGCTGCTGCTTGCGGACGCGCCGGACTTGGTCGAGCTCGTCCTTGAGGTGATCGATGCGGCGCTGGATTTGGCGGCGATCGGTTTCGAGCTTGGTTTCGCCGGGGCCACGGGTGCCGATGCCGCCGCCCAGCTGCGACATGGCTTTGCCCTTGCCGGTGAGGCGCGGAAGCATGTACTCGAGCTGCGCAAGCTCAACCTGGAGCTGACCCTCGCGGGTGCGGGCATGACGGGCAAAGATGTCGAGGATGAGCTGGGTGCGATCAAGCACGCGGCATGGCAACGCGGTCTCAAGGTTGCGCAGTTGGGTGGGCGTAAGGTCGTGGTCGAAGAGAACGAGATCGGCGTTGCAGGACGTGGCGATGCCGGCGATCTCCTCCACTTTGCCTGCGCCGATGAGGGTCGCGGGGTCGGGACGCGAACGCCTCTGCATGACCTCAGCGGCAATGCGCGCGCCCGCGCCAGAAACCAATTTGCGAAACTCGGCGAACGACTCCTCCGCATCGAGAGCGGAAGCATCCGGCGAGGACTCCGATGGGAAGGGCCGGCCCGATGGGCCTTCGATGAACAGCGGCCGAACGTGGGCGCGGACACGTTGTCCGTCGTCGAGCGCTGACCGGCTGTCGACGCGATTCTCTGAAACGAGCGCGGGATCGGATCCCACAGCAGCGCGGCGCGCTGAAGACACCGCACTACGTGCAGTGACACCTGCCGGGCCTGCCCGCAGTACTCCCACCAGGACAGCTGTTTCGAGTCCCTGGCCGGAGCCGGGGCCCCGGGGCTGCTCTGAAACCGATCGTGACTGCCGGCTGCGGGCTATCGTTGCTCCGCGGCCGCGGCAGTCGCAGACGGAACGGCAACAGGCGCCGGTCCAATTCCCGTCTGCACAGCCACCGGACGATGCTCCGTGTGCATCACGGTCCGGTTGCTTACCACGGTGGAAATGGCGTGCTTGAAGATCAATTGCTCCTGGCTGTTGTTCTCCAGCAGCACCGAATACTTGTCAAAAGACCTGATCTTCCCGGTGAGCTTGACTCCGCTCACAAGGTAGATCGTGATGGGGGTCTTGTCCTTGCGGACCGTATTCAGGAATGTGTCCTGAATGTTCTGTGCCGGCTTGTTTTCCATGTGCCGATCTCCAACTTTCTTCTTATTGGTTGACGAACAAGTGACTAGGTTGCAACACCCAAACAGCGGGGGCGAAGCCGGAAACCCGGATATCGCCTGATCCCGCAATGACTAAGACGATATACGCCTTTACCTACCTTTTCAAGCCAAGCAGGCCCGAAACTCCTCTCCTGCGGGAGTTTGCGGGTCGAACGGGGGACTTGCCACATGCGCCGCAACACAGACCAACAACGTCCGCCGGTGAATCGTCCAGGATATGACGACAGACTCCGATCGGCTGTTACCATGGTCGGGTGCCGGACGCACACGCATCCACGGGAGCGCAGGCCGCGGCCGCCAACCCAGCGCCGATGCCAGTGCCCATGCTTGACCTGAAGCGCCAGTACGCTCCCCTTCACGACGAGTTGCTTGAAGCCCTCGCTCATGTCCTAGAGACGCAGCAGTTTATTCTTGGCGAGCCGGTAGCCGCGTTCGAAGAGGCGGCGGCGGAGCGGCTTGGCGTAAAGCACGCCGTTGGGTGCTCCTCTGGAACAGACGCGTTGTGGCTGGCCCTGGCGGCTGCGGGCATCGGGCCGGGCGACGCAGTGGTCACCACCCCATTCAGTTTTTTTGCTTCAGTGAGCGCCATTCTGCGCGCCGACGCGACGCCGGTTCTGGCCGATATCGATCCTGCAACGTTCAATCTGGACCCGGCGGCGGTTGAGGCGGTGCTTTCCGGTCCGGAAGGCGAGAAGGTGAAGGCGATTTTGCCGGTGCACTTGTTCGGCCAGTGCGCGGATTGGGACGCGTTCGGGCGAATCGGTAAGGGCCGCGGAGTGCGGCTGATTGAAGATGCGGCGCAGGCGTGGGGCGCGGAGTGGAACGGCGCAAAGGGGGGGGGGTTGGGCGACGCCGCTGCGTTCAGCTTTTACCCAACCAAGAACCTGAGCGCGGCGGGCGACGCAGGGATGGTGACGACGAACTCCGGCGATCTGGCCGAGCGCGTGCGGATGCTGCGCCAACATGGAATGCGGCGGCGCTACCACCACGACGAGGTAGGATGGAACGCGCGAATGGACGGGCTGCAAGGGGCTATTCTTTCGGTCAAGCTGAAGTACATCGACAAGTGGAACCACGCCCGGCGAGCGGTTGCGCGGCGTTATCACGCGCTGTTCCACGCGGCGGGGCTGGTGGAGTCGGGCACGCGGCCTCTCCATGGATTGGTGCTGCCGCATGAGGTTGCCGGGAGCCGGCACGTGTGGCACCAGTACGTGATCCGGACTGCTAAGCGAGACGCCCTGCGGGAGTTTCTGACCGAGCGGCGGATCGGCTCCGAGATCTATTACCCTGTCCCGCTGCACATGCAGGAGGCGCTGAAGGAGTTGGGCTACACGGAAGGCAGCTTTCCTGAAGCTGAGGGCGCGGCGCGCGAAGTCCTCGCGCTGCCCATCTTCCCGGAGCTGCGCGAAGGCGAGCAGCAGGCTGTAGTGCGGGCGGTTGCGGAGTTTTTGAGCTAAATCTGCCGGACCAAGGTTATGCTCGGTCGCCGCTGCACGCAGTGCCTCAGGTGATCGGCGCCAGGTGCTTGGTCCGCGAGTAGGTATACGTGATGCGGTGCACCACGGTGATGGTGGAGAGGACTGCAAGCACCCACAGCACCGGCGCCATCACGCCGGCCCAGTTGAAGAGGGCGCCGAGCAGGATGAGCACAACGCGCTCGGGCCGCTCCATGAAGCCGACTTTGCACTGGCCGATGAGCGCCTCGGCGCGGGCGCGCGTATAGCTCACCATCAGCGAAGTGACCATCACAAACGCGACCAGCACGACATATCTGAACCGGTTGATGCGGCCGTAGTAGACCAGCAGGCCGAAGAAGAGCACCACGTCGGAGTAGCGGTCGATTACTGAATCAAAAAAGGACCCGAAAACAGTGACCTGGTTGTTGCGCCGGGCGACGCGGCCATCGACCATGTCGAAGATGCCTGCGCCGAAGATGACCAGGCCTGCGTAAAAGAACATCTTGCCGGAGTTGGTGGCGTTGGCATGGCCAAAGAAGAAGGCGGCCACGATGTTGATGACCAGGCCGATGAACGTGAGCACGTTGGGAGAGATGCGGGTAAGGGCAAGACCGTAGACGATGCGGTCGAGAAGCCAGCCGCAACCGCGGCCGAAAGCACTGGTCCAGGTCATTCCTGATCTTCCTTACGACTGGCCGGCAGCGGCGTTTGCCTCTTCGCCCTCGTCGGCCTCATTGCCGCCTGCTTCATCGTGAATCGTGGTCAGTTTCAGAATTTCGAGTTCGCGTTTGCCGTTGGGAGTCACGATGGTGGCCACGTCGCCCACGCGCTTGCCCACAATGCCGCGGCCGATGGGCGAAGTGGTGGAGATGAGCCCCTTGGACAACATCAGACTCCTCGCTGGTTACGAGGCGATAAACGATCTCTTCGTCCTTGGTGCTGTCGTAGACCACCACAGTGGAGCCGAAGCCTGCCTTGTCCCTGCGGAATGTTGGCCAGGTTGACCAGCGAAAGCTCGGCCATGCGGCGCTTGAGCTGGCCCAGGCGCGCGTTGACAAAGGTCTGGCGCTGCTTGGCCATGTGATACTCGGCGTTTTCCGACAGATCTCCCAGAGCCACAGCCTTTTTGATCTCGGCGGGCAGCTCATGGGCTAAGCTCGTGCTCCAGGACGAGAATCTCTTTCTGAAGCTGTTTTTTAATGTGGTCGGGCATTCACGGTCCGTGGCGGGGAGCAGGCAATCTCCAGCCCCAAGCGCTCAAAATCTCGAAATTTCATTATACGCGGGGGAAAGGCAGGGAAAAGGGAGGAGGGAGAAGGGAGCAGAGATCGGGAAACGCAAGCGCCGGAGGATCCCCGAACCGGTCCTACGCCTCTTTCAGCAATTCGGTTCGATATTTGGGAGCAAGCGTCACAACCTTCTGGATGAATTCGGCCTGCTGAGTTGCATCAAGCTTGGGTGGAGGAGTGGTTCGCGTTGCCACGGGTACTCCGACCTCTGCAAAGAACTTCTCCTGCCCGGCGGGAGAGCAGATGCAGATCAGTTTGGCCGGCCTGGGGGAGGCGTTGTGGAACTGGTGGGGCGCATTGGCCGGGATGTGCAATGTTTCGCCCGCGCGCACGACGGACTTCTTGCCGCGGAAGGTCGCTACCATTTCTCCTTCAAGCACGATGAAGGTCTCTTCGAAGTCGTGCCGGTGGGGCGGTGGTCCGCCGCCTGGAGGGATGTGCATGTCGATGACGCAGAAACGGCCAGCAGTGTCTTCTCCGCTCACGGTCACCGTGTAGGTATCGCCCACCAGGCCGATGTGCGGCAGTGTCTCGGGCTGAGCGAGCTTGAGTGTGCGCTTGAGATCGTCCGCAGGAATCGGCGGATACTCTCGTGTCCCCTCGGTCATGATGGCGTTTCTCCTTTGAGTCATTGTCGCCCAGCTCGCCCGGTGGTCCCTATTCCCTGTCCCCTTCTCCTTCCTCCCTTTTCCCTGCTTCCAGGAACGACTGCAGTATCAACGTCGCGGCGACCTGGTCGACGACGCGGCGATGTTGCTGCCGCGGCTGTCCGGCCTCATACAAAATCTGGTGGGCTTCGCGTGAGGTGAGGCGCTCGTCCCACAGGTGGATGGGCAGGCCGGTGAGCGCGCCAAGTTCGGCGGCGAAGGCCTGGGTTTTGGCGGCCTGGGGGCTTGGTTCTCCAGAAAGGTGGACGGGGTTGCCAACCACGATCCCGGCGACACCAAACCGCTTAGCCAGTCGTGCAAGCGATCGGAGGTCTTCTCTGGAGATGCTCGGCGCTGTGCGTCTCCGTTCCAGGGTCAGCACAGGTTGGGCGGTAAGGCCCAACTCGTCGGAGACAGCAACCCCGATGCGGCGGTTGCCGATGTCGAGACCGAGATAGCGGGGGATGGCGGCGGATTCCAAATGCGAGTTCCTAGCTTCTAGCTTGGGCCCGAAGCGGCGCATTCCCTGCCCTTACGGCTTGAATAGCCCGGAGATGGCCCCCACCAGGATGATAGCCAAAAACCAGCCAAGAATGATCATCGACCACCGCACGGCGGTTACGCCGCGGTAAGTAAGCCTAAATCGCCAACGGGTTGCTGCCGCCAGTGATCTGCGGCGAGCCCTGGTCAGACGAAGTATCCATCGCGTCCCAGCCCACCGCTTGGCCCAGCTTCCCGAACAGGCCAGCAAGCTCCTGAAGGGGCGCCAACCTGCCCCAGTCGAGGCAGCATTTGGCTGCCAAGCGCCGTCCTGCCCTAGTCTCACGACAGGCAGAACGTTCTCAAGCGCATAGATACAGGGATGGAACATCGGGTAGGTCTCAGGAGCGCTGCCATTTTTTGTGAAGGCCTTCAACGCTTCTTGATTCGTCGGCGACATTAGCCTCATTCGATGCGCCCGCCAAAAGACCAGCCAGCCGAGGAGCCACAAGAGAGCGATCGGGATTGGGATTTTCCAGGGCCATTGAACGATCTGATCCCAAGGGTACGTTGTTCCCCTCCAGAGCGGGTTCCGGCCCCGCGAGTGCCGCTCGTAAGCGTAGAGGACCTCCTTCGCGGCCTCGGGGTCGCCGCTCGCCTTGAAAAAGCTGGCCAACTGCTCCCAGGGCTGGCCGACCGCGATGTCATCCTTATCCTGGAGTTGGAGCCAATCGATCCGGTCCGCAGCGCTCGGTTTTACTGGTTCATAGTCTGAGCGCTCCGTTGGTCTCCTTTGCAGCTCGAGATTCTGATAGACAAAACCTTTGACCCTCAGGTGCCCCTCCACCGGCCAGCTTTCCCGCTCGTCGCGAAGCCCGTGAGCGCTCGCTGCCTCGAGGTCAAGCGATGAAATTGACGGATTTTTGATATCGAGCCAGATAACATTGCCACCGATCCTGGCGCCAACGCATTGTGGCGAACACCTCACCGCACCGGAGCAGAGCAGATTGCCACCTATTTCTGCTCCCGCCAGCGAAATGAATCCTTCGCAGTCAAAGCCGCCGTCCAAAGCGACGGTGCCGCCGATTTTGGAGCCGTCCACAGTGAGCGCGAACCCCGTTGCGTTGAGCTTCGCGCCGGTACAGACCAGTTCTCCGGCGATCTCTGCAGCTACGAAACGTATCTGGCCCGCGGACTCGAATCGACTACTCAGAGTCGGGATCTCCTCGCCGTTTGGGTAGCGCAAATAGGCTTGAGCCGCCTCACGAAGAGAGACGCTTCCACCGATTCTGGCATTATCCGCGGAGAGCGCAATCCCGTTTGCGTTCAGCTTCGCGCCGTTGCAGGAAATATCCCCCGAAATGCTCGCGCCTAGCAAATGGATTTCGCCCTCGGACTGAGTCTGTCTGAGAAATAGCTGCCCACGCACCGTGACTCCGTCGGCTGTAACGCCCCTGGATAGAGAAGAACCTTGGATGTATATTGCTCGCGTTTCGGCGGAAATCAAGTTGAGCTCCCCCTGAAACGAGCAGTATTTGAAATCCAGAATCGATTCGACGTGGCATCCTTCAAGGTCGAGCTTGCCGGCAATGGTTGCAGCAACCACGCGAATCCCTTTCGGGTCAATGTGCTGCGCGGCCTCCGGGTCTGAAGCAAGCCAGCGCACAAACTCTGCGCGAATCTCTGGACGCGGGGCATTTTCGAGGACCGCCAAGGTGAGCGAGGACATTTCGTGGGAGGTGGCCGAATCGTGCAGCACTGTGAGCTCGGCCTGATTGAGCTTGGGGTCGAAGCGGGCGTGGGCCAGCTCGATCAATTTAGAGGCGCGAATTTCGTCGAGCAGAGGCATGGGGAGTCTCACATTGCGGGTCCAGCTTTTAGCTGTTAGCTCTCAGCTCTCAGCCTTCAGCTCTCAGCTTACCGCCCAGAAGCATGTGGGCCGTTCACTCCTTGAATCGTCCCAGCAGCGCTGCGCCCAGAACAGCTCCCTGGAACCAACCCGAGAGAATTAGCATCCAGCGAGACCACATCAGGAACCAGTAGTTAGTGAATGGGCCGGCGGAGGGATGTCGCTTATCAGGAGCCCACTTGTCGTCCTGCCCCAGCTTGACCAGCGGCAAGGCATTTTCGACTGTGTATACGAATGGGTTAAGCGCGGGGTAGGCGGCGGGCATTGGCTTGCCGGAGGTGAACGCGTTGTAGGCCTCCGCATTGGTTGGAGCCAGAGCTCCGTTTGCTCCGGCGTGGCCGAAGACGAGCCAACCCATAAGCAGAGTGACCGCAATAGACAGGCCGATGCGGACGGGATTCTCTTCAAGCCAGAAAAACGCAACACGCAGACCCCGCCAGGGCGGCCACTTCTTCGCCACCAGCAGACACCGGTAATTGAAGAGGACGTGTTTCGCGCTCTCGTGGTCCCCTCTGCCTTCAAAATAGGTCGAGAGCTGCATCCATGGCTGGGAATTCGATCGCTCGTTCTCAGGCTGGCGAAGGAGCCACTTGATGCGATCGTCTACGTTAAGTTCCAATTCCTCTGACAACGCGGAGTTCTCGATCCGCCGGCGTGAGGGGCTTCGATGCAGCGTCACCTCGTCGTAGACCAGGCCGTCCAGGCTCAGGCCTCCCGCAGCCGGCCAACTCGCCCGGTCATCGTGCAGGTTCTTCACCTTCGCGTCGCTGAGGTTAAGGGTTGCATCCGCCGGCTTCTCGATGCCCTGCCAGAATAGATCGCCATTGATAACCGTATTCTGGCAGTTAACCGCCGCGACGTTCGCACCAATGATGGATAGATTCCCGCCGACTGCCGCATCCAGAATGCGAATCAGGCCCTCGGCCTCGAAGCCGTCGCATAAGAAAGCGGTCCCTCCGATCTTGATGCCATCCGCGACAAGGGCATTGCCCCTGGCCTTCAGCTTTGCGCCGGCGCAGTCAAGGTCTCCAGCGATCACGGCATTCAGCAGGCGAGCCACGCCCTCGGACTCAAAGCCGCCGCGGAGAAAGATATTGCCGCCTGTCTTTACGCCATCCGCGAACAGCGCAACGCCTTTGGCCTTGAACCTGGCGCCGTCGCACTCAATGTTCCCCTTGATTTCAGCGTTGAGCAGGCGAATCGTGCCCCTGGACTCGAATGGCCGGCCAGACTCCGGCCTCATGAAAATGCCGCCACCGACCTTGACGCCGTCCGCGGTGAGCGCATCCGCATGGGCTTTCAGCTTCGCGCCGTCGCACTCCAGGTTCCCTTTGATCTCCGCAGCAGGCAGCTGAATTTCGCCTTCGGACTCGAAGCCCTCTTTGAGGAAGACGTTCCCGCCGACCTTAACGCAATCCGCGAAGAGGGCAATGCCTCTGGCCTTGAGCTTCGCGCCGCAGCAATCAAGGTCCCCTGCGATCTCTGCGCCAACCATCCGAATGGCGCCCTCGGACTCGAAACCCTCGTTGAGCAAGACGGCGCCACCGATCCTGGCCACGTCCGCGGAGAGCGCTTCCCCCGGGGCCTTCAGCTTCGAGCGCGTACACGCGAGGTTTCCCGCGATCACTGCACCAGACAAACGAATTTCACCCTCGGACTGTATTTCTCCGAGAAAAAGCGGGCCATGGACGATGACCGAATCCGCGCGAATTCCCTTCTCGATCGAGGACTCGAAGATTCCAATTCCACTGGTCTCGGCGAGTTGCAGATTGATCTCCCCCTGAAACGTGCAACGGCGAAACTCAACGGTGCAGCTTACTTTGCACCGCTCGAGATCGATCTTTCCCGGGATGGTTGCGGAGAACACACGCAGCCCTTTGGGGTCAATGAAAGGTGCGGCGTCGGAGTCAGAGGCCAGCCAGCGCAGAAAATCGGCGCGAATCTCGGGGCGCGGGGCGCTTTCGTCGGGATCGGGCAGTTCGTCGGAGTTGGCCGAGTCGCGGAGCACTTTCAGCTCGGCCTCGCTTAGATTGGGGTCAAATCGGGCGCGGGCCAATTCGATCAGCTTTTCAGCGCGGATTTGGTCGAGCAAGAACATGAGGCTTCCGAGATCAGCTTATAGCCGTCAGCTGACAGCTATCAGCTTAAAGCCCGCCCGAGGTCTTAGGTCCCGAACAAAAGGGGCGATGTTCGCCTCGCGTCGGTGCCCATTCCGCCACAATCCCCCGCGAAATACCCGATACCGGCCCGATACAATCATTGTTATGAGGGAATCTTTAGGGGATTCCCCGACTCTAAGCATGAGGAAGGGCAAAACTCCCACGAATGGCGCGCCGCAAGCGAACGAGCACAAAGAAAAGGGGTTGCGGTTGTTTCGCATTCCTTTTGGCGGCGCTGTTGCTGGGGATGTTGGCAGCCGGGGCCGGCGCGGCCTGGCTGGTGATGACGCCCTACGGGCCCCAAACGGAGACTTTTGTCACGCTGACCCCTGGGTCTTCAACGGCGCGCATGGGTGAGCAGCTTGAAGGGGCGGGGATCATCCGCAGCCGTTATGCTTTTGCCCTGGTTCGCCTGTGGAAGTGGGGGACGTTGAAGGCAGGCGAGTATCGATTTGACCACCCGGCCCCGGTAACCGAGGTGTACAGCCGCATCGCGCGTGGAGACGTCTACACCATCTCAGTGACGATTCCCGAAGGCGCGAACATGTTTGACGCCGCGGCCCGGCTGGAGCAGGCGGGGTTGGCCGGCGGACAGGACTTTGTTGACGCAGTGCAAAATCACCGCGAACTCGTAGCCGATCTTGATCCGGGGGCGAAGAATCTGGAAGGGTATCTGTTTCCCGACACGTATCATTTTCCCCGGAAGGCGAACTCGACGCAGATTGCAGCAACGATGGTGAGGCGGTTCAGAACGATTGCCCGCCAGCTTGGATTGAGAGGGGACCTGCACAAGGTGGTCACAATGGCGTCCCTGGTAGAGCGGGAGAGCGCGGTGGAAGCGGAGCGTCCGCTGGTGGCGAGCGTCTTTCAAAATCGTTTGGCGAAGCAGATGCCGCTTGCAACCGACCCCTCACTGATCTATGGGCTTGAGCTGGAAGGGCGCTGGCGTGGGACGATCTACGCGAGCGACCTGAAGCGCGACACGCCTTACAACACGTATCTGCACGCGGGGCTGCCGCCGGGGCCAATCGCGAATCCGGGGATGAAGTCGCTGCGGGCGGCGATGGAGCCGGCGCGGACCGACTACCTCTACTTTGTGGCCGCGGGGGCCAACCCGCAGGGGCAATCGATCTTCTCCAGGACTCTTGCCGAGCAGAACAAGGCGGTGGCTGGCTATCGGCACGCGGTCAAGAAGGCAGGTGGGCGATGAAGGCACGCCGCCGGTCTGGTTTCGGAGCGCTGGCTCTGGGTCTCGCACTGCCGTTGGCGCTGGGGATGGTTCCGATATTGGGGCTGACGGGGTGTTCGCTGGTGCCGCAGATTCGCAAGCTGCCTGTGCCCAAGCCTCCGGCGATTACGAAGAGTGCAACTCCCGAAGAACTGGTGGACGCGCTGAACAAGCGATGGTCCGGGCTCGAAACGCTCACCGCGACGGTGGACATTCAGGCCAGCGTGTTCAAGAGCAAGGAAGGCCTGGCGAAGGACTATCCCACGCTGCGCGGGAACATTCTGATGCGCAAGCCGGCAATGCTGCGGGTGCTTGGCCGGTATGAGGGATTGCTGGCCTTTGACATGGCCAGCGACGGGGAAGAGTTCACGCTCTCGATCCCGACGAAGAAGCGTGTGATCAAGGGACTGAACAAGCACAAGAGCAAGTCAGTGAATGCGCTGGAGAATCTGCGGCCCGACTTCTTTTTGGACTCGCTCATGGTGAGAGGGCTTGCGCCAGAAGACGAGTTCATGGTGGTTGAAGACTCGAAGACCATTGAAGACCCGGAACGCAAGCACCTGTTCGCGATTCCGGAGTACAAGCTGACCATCATGCAGCACGCAGGAGGCAGCCACAAGTTGCTTCCGCTCCGGGTGGTCTACTTCCACCGCGAAGACTTGATGCCCTATCAGCAGGACATCTACGACAGCGATGGGGTGCTTGAGACGCAGGTGTTCTACGCTGGCTACCAGGACTTCGAGGGCCACAGCTTTCCGTCGTCGATCGTAATCAAGCGCCCGGTGGATGATATCCAGATCGTGATGGGAGTGGAAGACGTTCATGAGAATCAGCCGCTGAAGGACGATCAGTTCGTTCCGTATACGGCTGAGGGATCGAAGATACAAAAGCTGGAGTAGGCGGAGCGGCCCCTGGAATGCCATCCGGCAGGCACGGCATTTCGAAAAATGCGGTAGACAGAGTCTCCGATCAGGTTCCCCGTTATCGGTCACTGGGCGCGTGGAAGATCTGAGTGAGGGTGGTGTTGCCCCGGCCGGAACTGTACCAGGCAGCCCAATAGTAGGGATGTTTGTAGCGTGGGTCGCGGATCAGCGCGAGGCGGGCGGAGGTCAGGGATTGAGGAACGGTCCGCCCCTCGGCGAGGCCTTTGTAGAAGCTATCCATGAGCGAGACGGCAGAACCTGAATCGATCTGCCAGCGCGTGGCGACCACGTCGGGCACACCGACGGAGGCAAGCGCGCTGACGATGTCGCCCATGCCATGGTTCCAGCCCTCTTCCTTTTTGCCCGTGGAACAGGCGGAAAACACGGCCAGCCGAGCGGCGCGCGGAGGGTGGGTGCGGATGAGGGCACTATCGAGCCATGACTTCCCTACGCCGGCGGATCTGCCTTGCGCATTATCTGTGTTCGCAGGCTGGGATTCGGCCTCGGATGGCGCAAGCAACAGGCGCGTCGCACCGAATTCCTCGGCTGCATGTCCGGCGAAGTGGATTGCAACTGCATTGGGGAGACGGGCGACGACACCGGCTTCCGTTGCGTCGGATCCGAGCAGGACGGTTGGGCTGCTGCTGAAAGCGGCCACAGCTTTGGCCTCTTCCATGACCTCAGGAAGGACCTGCGATTCATCGGCGGCGATGGACGCGCCCACGATCAGCGGCCTACCCTGGGCCTTTGCCCGCGAGATTCCGGGCTGCAAACGATGAGCGGAATCCGCCTCCGCCGGGTCAGTCAAATCCGGGCTTGAATTATTCAGCAGGAGCGACGGCGACTCCGCGAGGTTGAAGTGCAGGCCGATTGGACCCGATGCGGCGTCAACCGCTGGCCAGGGAAGGTTGCCCAGCATCGGGTCGGGCTCAAGCAACAAGTCCTGAATGGCCCTGGCGGGTTCTCCTTCGCGGTCGGCCGCACGCGGACGGAGCTCGGATGCAGTGGGCTGCAGCCGGGAAAGATCAAGCTGCCCAAGGAAGAGCGATCCTGCTTTTTGCGCTGCACGGTCAATCTCAACCAGAGGTGTGGAGGGCGAAGTGACGGAGCGTTCAAGGGATTCGACGGCGGCCAGCACGTCGCGGCTGGAAACCAGCATCAGCCTCCATGAAACGCCGTCCACGCCCGCACGATAGAGCAAGAGCCGGTCATTCAGAACGATCTGTCCAATGACCTGATCCTGTCCGAGGCGGGCCAGGGTCTTCGTCAGCATCGGCTTGTTGCAAGTGAATCCCTTGTCAGCGCAGACGGGCATTGGAATACCCAGAATCCGCATGCGATAGCGCTCCCAAAGAGCAAGAATGTCTTCAGCGCTGCGTCCCTGGGCGAGCCAGACTCCAGCCAACACGGCATAGAGAGGACGATCCCCCTGAGCTCGTGAGATGGTTGCTGCGCCGAGGGTGCCGGCGATGTTCTCTTCGTGAAACAGAGCATCGCGCAGAATCGGTTCAATCTGCTCGGGATGTCCAAGGGTCAAATCCAGTTGGCCCCTTTCTGCCGCGTAGAGTCGATCGAAAAGTGCGTTGTGCTTCCCCTCCATACGTGCATGGGCCCGATTGAGTGGCTCAAGAGCCGCGGAGAGATCGCCGCGATCAAGGTAGGTCTGCGCCATCAGCAGATCGTCTTGCGTGAGATAAACGGGAAGGGACGCTTCGTTCCCATTGGCCGCGAGCTCGGCCTGGGCAATCCGCATCTGCTCTTTGGCCTCAGGAATCTGGCCGGCGCGAATGGCACAGGAGGCCAGCTTGTATCGCTCGCCGGGAATCGTTTCAACAGCCGGGGTCAGAGACAGGACTCCGAGAACCTCGCGTTCGAGCAGGTAGGTTGTTCGAGTCCTCGGGGTAAGCCCTTCGGCCTCTTGAAGGCCTGAGAGGGAGTTGTAGAGCCGGATGGGAGGTAGGTCGGCGGCATAGAAGTCGCGGACCACGGGAAGATAGACCCGCCAGGCAGTTTCCGCGTTGCCCGCATCGACGGCGGCGGCCGCGATCAGATTCCTGGCACGCAGCTCAACGAGGGTGTAGTGGTACTTGTGAGCGAGGTCGGCAATGTGCCAAAAAACAGGGTCATTCTCCGGGCTGGAATTGGGAGTTGAATCGCACTGATGATCCTGGGTGAGTGCATAGAGCATGGGCCAAACGAAGCCCGGGTTGCGGCCAATCACCGCATGTGCCTCCCGATAGCAGGCGGGTATGTCTGAATTGCGATTGTAGGCATAGGAAAGCTCAAGACGCGAACGCTCTTCTCCAGATGGATTGTGCAAGGCGTGAAAGGCCTGAACTGCCTGAGAGGCGTGCATCTTGCCGTTGAGAAACTCACCCGCCTGGTCTTCTCTGAAGGCCGTGGCCAGCAGGTGGGCGGCGCGAAGAAAGGGGGGCTGGGGAGCGGAGGAAGGAGGGGGAAGAAGCTGGGTGAGCCAGGAGTCCTGATGGTTGCGCTCAAGCGAGGCGGCGAGCGCATAAATCAACAGTACGGGCGGAAAGACAGTCCTCATCGCAGGGGGAGCCGCGCGAGCGATCGACAGGGATTGGAAACGCATGATCGAGCAGTTGGGGAAGGTCGTAATTTGCAAGCTCATCGTCGAACCTTGCAAGCATGGCCGAGTCCGCGGCGAGGGCGCGCCGGGCATCCGGAGTGCCAAGATAGCCATCGATGCGGCTTTGATGGGTCTTGAGCTGGTTCAGCTTTTGCTCGAGGCTTTGGAGATGACGCCGCCCCTCGGCCAGCCAGAGAGGATCGCGCTCGAAACGCAGGTAGCGATTCCAGGTTTCAACCGCATTCATGATCTGGGCCCGGTCTTCCATGGCCAGCGCTTCGTTGAACAGGACAACGGGGTCGGCGGGCGTGAGTTCATCGGCCCGGCGCAAATACTCAAGCGCGGTGGAGCGGTCATTTTCGCTGCCTGTGGCAACGCCGCGCTGATAGTAGGCGGTTGCGTCGTCGGCCAGCAGGCTTGCGGTGACGGGCCCGCGCGCAAGCAGGCGATCAAGGATGTCGATGGCCGGGTCGAAGTTCTCTTCGAGGATTTCAGCCCGGGCCTCAAGCTGAAGCCAGTGCGGATCGTCCGGCGCGGCCTCGAGTTCCTTTTCGATGTGGGCACGCGCGTCGAGCAAAGGCGCGGTTTCGCGGCCGGATGACCCTCCACGCAGATGAAGCTGCGGAGTGACAGCGGCAAACGCCGCTCCGGGCACGCGGAACTCGTAAATCCTCGACTGCGAGTAGGCCTTGGCAAGAAGCCTTTCAGGGTTGTTCATTATGCGCCAGAAAAGGATGCCGCCGACGGCCAGCACCAGGGTCGCGGCCAGAGCCAGGCCACCCCAGAGGTAGAACGCCGACTTTTTCTTCTCGCTTTGGCCTGCCTGCTGGTGGCGAGTTCCGGCCAGCCGGGCCGCCAGATTCCGTTGCCATTCGCTCGACGAGGAACCGAATGAGGCATTCGCAGAGAGTTCTTCAACGGAGGGATCGGCAACGAGGTTGCGGAGGAGGCGAGCGCAGGCAGGGCAGCCGGCCGCATGGGTGAAGAGCTCGTCTGCCTCGAATGGCTGGGCCTCGCCGCTCACCAGCAGCGGCCAAGCTGCCGGTTGAGGACATCGACCGGCGCTAGACTCTGACTGCGCGGGGCCTTCCATGTCCGGACTGGCCCCGTCCGGGCCGCCGGGGGTTCCGGCAGAGGACCGGCCCGCAATCAGCTCGTCCAGCGCATGCGCCAGTACGAGCCGGGAAGCGAGCGAGGCACTCTCCTTCGAGGCCTCCTGCTGCGGAGAATCCGGATTCGGCTTGTCACTCATCTCTCTACCCTATTTAACGGCAATCGAAACCAGTTTCATTCGGAAAAGCAAAGTAAACGGCTAGCTTGAGCCCGGAGAGCCGGGAAGGCCACCCCGGTCGATCTCTTCGCGCAGCCACGTGGCGACCCTTCGCAGGGCGCTTTCAACCCCTTTCGGCGTCAGTCCCGCAGCCGGCATCCGGGAGATCTCTTCTGCCGTAAACCCTTGACGGTAATAGAGCCAGAACAAAGCCCGATCCCGAGCGCCAATCATCTTGGGGGCAGAAAGCAGCATGCGATCGAGCTTTTCGAGCAGGGCCGATCGGTGCATGCGGAACGGCTGGTTTGCAGTGTTTGCCGCCAGAAACGAATCCCCTTCGAGAAGCGGCATGGTAAGGACTTTTCCACCTCGTTTTGTCGAATACTGGCGGCGGTAGTAATCGTTGGTGACGGATGCGGTGACAATCCGCAGGAGGCCGAAGAAGGAGTCCTCGCCGCGGGGCTCGAAGGCACGGAGAATGCGCCGGTCGTGCTCGCAGAGTTTCAGGAAGACATCCTGCACGATATCGTCGATCGCCGCGGGACTTGGATCGCTTACCCAGAGGCGGGAGATGCGCCTGGCCACGACGATGGCCAATGGGGAACACCTGTGGACTAGCTCTTCCCATTCCGGTACTTCTGCGGAGTGGGCGCAGAGCTTTGCCAGATCATTCACCGATGGAGAAAGAAGCATTCATGGCGCGGGAAACCAGTTTACAGCAAGGTTGCTTAATGAGTTATTCAGGAGCTGGCCTCGCAAGGCGACTGATAGCAATTCACTTCACTGCGATAGTTTCACTCTATGCTAGTATCCGGCCAAGCGTCCGCAAGCAGATTTCAGGGAGTTGAAGATGGAAACGACCCTCCGCCCGATGAGTCTCGGCGAAATCCTTGACCGAACCGCCCAGCTCTACCGCACGCACTTTTCCCTGTTCGCTGGGATCGCAGCGGTGTATGCCGGGGTGTTGCTGGTGCTGAACCTGATGCAGATCGGGCTTCCCAGCTGCTGAAGTCCATGCACATGGCCGGCCAGCAGATCTGGGTCTCTCTCGGGTTTGTGGTTCTGATTCTGCCCGTAATGGTGATTGCCGCAGGCGCGGCGATCGCCGCCAACAATCGCGCGGTGGCGTGGGTGAACCTGGGCAAGGCGGCAACTATTCGCGGCGCATACAAGAGTATCCTGCCCAGAATCTGGACTTTTGTATGGCTGATGTTTCTCACCACGGTCATCATCATGACGCCGTTCGTGGTCATCTACGCGGGCTTTCTGTTCTTCCTTTTCAAGTTCGGCGCTTTCAGGCCGGGCCAGGCGCAGCATCCCGATCCGCAGGCTTTTGCGGTGATTGGTGTAGCCTTTTTCCTCTTTTTATTGCTGATTCTCGCGTGGTTGGTTTACGCAGTCCTGATGGGGCTGCGCTACTCGCTTGCGGTTCCGGCCTGCGTGGTGGAGAACCTGAAGGCGCGCAAGGCGATGCGGCGCAGCATCGAGCTGAGCAGCGGTTCGCGCGGCAGAATCTTTCTGCTGGGGCTGATGATCATGTTCATTCAGCTTGGGCTGGTGCTGATCTCGCAGGGATTCTTCATCTTTGCGGCCTTCAAAAACCACATGGTCCTGCCGGTGTGGGCGCAGATTCTGCAGCAGTTTGTGGGATTCCTGACAAACAGCTTTATTGGTCCGATGTATGCGACAGGGCTTACCCTCTTCTACTACGACCAGCGGATTCGCAAGGAAGGGTACGACATCGAGTGGATGATGGAGGCGGCGGGCCTCGTGTGGCCTCCGCCATGGTCGGGAATCGAATCGGGCATTGCACAGCCTGCGCCATGGGCGGTGGGACCTTTGACTACGGAAACGGCGTCACCGGAAACGGCAAGCGCGACGCCCGCGAGCGAGCAGGCCGCGACGCCTGAGTCAGCCGCGGACGCCTCTTCCGCCGACCAGGCCGCCGCAACGACCGAGCCAGCTCTCGCGGACCCATCGACGCCTGCGACCCCGGGGATCGACCATGAACAGCATTGAAGCCCCGCGCCCGCTGAACCTGGGCGAGATTCTCGATCGAACCGTTCAGCTTTATCGTGATCGATTTCTTGTCTACCTCGGCATTGCGATCATCCCGACTGGAACGCTGCTGATCTTGGGGGGCGGCATCTTTCTGGGGCTGGCGTGGATCGGTGAGCGGGCCGGAAAAACCGTTGCGCCCATCAACTCTGCAACGGCGGCCGCCATCGGCTTCGCCGTCCTGGCGGTGATTTCGCTTCCTGTATTCGCGTTGTTGCTGGGTGTTTCGTCTCTCTCGGCGGCCGCCATGAACCACGCGGCCGAGGGATCGCTGGCCGGAAGGCGGCCCACCATTCGCGGTTCGTTTGGCGCGGCGTGGCAGCGCGGCTGGCAGTATGTCTGGCTTTACTTTCTGCAGTCGTTGATTGTGTGGGGTGCGCCGCTGGTATTGTGGTTTGCCGCGTTTGCCTTGCTGACTGGGCTCCTGGTCGGGGGCGGTCGCGGCGCGGCCGGTCAAGCCGCCGGAGCGCTGGTTGGCCTCTCGATCATCTTTGGTCTTACGTTGGTTGCAGCCTACGCGCTTTGGATGCTGCTATGCGTGTCCCTGGCATTTCCCGGATGCGTTGTGGAGAAGATCGGCGCGTGGAAGGCCTTGCGGCGAAGCTTTCGCCTGAGTAAAGGAACGCGCGGGCGGATCTTCGTTCTGTATCTGCTTGGATACGTGCTGGGATCGATTGTATCGATGGTGGCCTTCGTAATCCTCGTGATCCTCATCGCCTTGGTTCCCGCGCTGAACAGCCCGCAAAACTCTCAAATGATGGGGATGGGAGTGCTCTTCCTGATTTACGGCTCGTCATTTGCCGTCAAGGCCTTTACCAAGCCGGTGTACGCGATCGCGCTCATGCTCTTCTACTATGACCAGCGCATTCGCAAAGAGGGGTTCGACATTGAGTGGATGATGGAGCGGGCGGGGCTGATGCCGGGTGGGGCGGCTGCGCCAATCGGGGAGTCCAGGCCGGGATCGAACGCAGAGCCGGCCGTAGGGGCGAACGGAGAGTTCGTGGCCACGATGAACGGCGAGCCCCTGCAGGAGCCGGGCGCCGATTCTGTCGCTATCCCGGTCGAGATGGAGTCCGTTCCCAAGGATGAAATCCCCATGGTTGCGCATGCGGAAGCCGCAGAGCAACTGGCGGAAGCAGGAAACACAACGGAAGCAACGCAACCGGCGGGACCGACGCCGTCGGAGAATAGGGTGCAAGGATGACCGAAGCCAACCTCTCAACAAATACTGCAGGCGCGGAGATGCCTGCGATGCCATTCGGATTTACGCTCTCGCGGGTTTTTGGAATCCTGCGCGACCACCTGAAGCTGTTTCTCGGCATCGCGGCGCCACCAGGAGCGGCCCTGATCTTGCTTTATGGAGTGACGTACGGAGTCATGATTGCCAACCTGCGCCCTCTCCTATCAGGGAAGGTCGATCCCGCTGCCGCAGCCACGGCTCAATTCGCGATGATGCGGATCATGTTCCCTGCAATGCTTATTGCGATGGTCCCGTTGACGGCCATTTTTGCCTTCTATCTGGCGGCGGCGTTCTACGCAGGGAACAAGATCGACTCCGGAATCGGAACAACCGTGCGGGAGTGCTTCGGGCAGGCATGGTCTGGCCTGGGACGATCGCTCGGTCTTCTGCTCTGGATTTACTTCAGAGCCTTTGGCCCGGTGCTCGTTCTCGAGGTTGTCTTATTTGCTGTTTCGGGTTGGTTCGGCTTCTTTGGCGTCAATGGATCGCTCCAAAATCCGCCAACTGCGGCATTTTTGGCCCTGCCGCTGATTTGGCTTCTCCTTGTTGCGGCCTGTGTTTATGGCACCGTTGTCGCGCTGCGGATGTCGCTTGCCTTTCCGGCATCGATCGATGAAGGCCTAACGGCTGGGGAAGCAATCCGGCGAAGCAGCAAACTCACCGTGGGGAGCAGGGGAAGAATCTTTCTCCTGCTGCTGGTGCTGGAACTCATCGCCTGCGCCTGCATTTTCGTCCTCGAAATCGTGGTGGGAGTCGCATTCGCAATCGGGGCTCTTGTGTTTTCCCTGGTGCCGAATCATTCAACAGGCGCGTGGACAATTGTGGGTATCGTGGTTGGCGTGGTCGCGGGAATCGTGCTGCTCATCCTGTTCTATGCCTGGATCGCGCTGCTCTACGGGGGCCTTGTGGTAACGCTTAGCGTGGTCTACCACGATCAGAGACGCCGCAAGGACGCTCCTCTCCCGGCCCAGCTGCCTGAGCCAGGCGTTCCGCTGTCGCCGCCGGGCGCACAGCCCGCCTGAGGCCAGGGAAGGACATACCGGCGCGTGCCCGCAAGCCGCGGGGGCCCCGAGAGCGATAACCCAGTCAAATTGGAGGGATCATGATGCGGATACACCTGACCTTGGTCTGTCTTTTGAGGGTCTGCCTGCTTGCCCTGATTGCCACACCGGCATCACGCGGTCAGCAAGGCGATGTGGGGGCGCGGAGGGTGAGCTCGCCGGATGGGAACATCGTGTTTCTGCTCTCTGGCGCGCAGCCCGTGGTGGACGCGACTGGAACTGCGGCGAACAGGAATCCTGTCGAGGCCTCGATGTACTACGCGGTGGAGTTTCGCGGCAAGCGCACTATCGAGCACTCGCGGCTGGGGCTGGAGCTGGGGGAGCAGGCGGACTGGTTGAATTGGGGCCGGGGATGCGGGAGACCGCAGCGCAGACCGGCCAGGCCGACGAAACCTACACGATTCCGGTGGGGAAGACGCGTTCGGTCCGCAATAACTACAACTCGCTGCGTGCGGATTTCAGCGATGGCGCGGCACACAAAATCAGCGTGGAGGTGCGAGTCTTCAACGATGGCGTGGCCTTCCGCTACGTCGTGCCCGACCAGTTGCCAGACCACAAGGTCCGGATTGCGCACGAACTGACGGAATTCACTTTTGCCAAAGACGCGACTAGTTATCCGCTGCTGCTGGAAGGGTTTCAGACCCCGTATGAAGACGAGTACACGATGCGGCAGGTCAGCGGCCTGCACAAGGACTGGCTGATCGGGCTGCCGTTTCTGGCGGAAGAGCCGGGGCTGGCGTGGGTAGCGATCACGGAAGCGGATATCGACCATTACGCGGGGATGTACCTGAAGAAAGGAGAGGGGGCATTTGCAGTGCGCAGCGAGCTGTCGCCGCATATAGACGACGCGAGCATCGCGGTGGAGACGCCGGCGCCGGCAAGCTCGCCATGGCGCGTGCTGATGATTGGGGATGAGCCGGGGAAGCTGGTGGAGTCGAATATCGTGCTCAATCTGAATCCACCGTCGAAGATCGCCGATACCTCTTGGATTCGCCCAGGCAAGTCGGCATGGGACTGGTGGAGCGGGGAAGCTGCGCCGAGCGCAAACTTCAAGACCGGCATGAACACCAACACCATGAAGCACTACATCGACTTCGCCGCGGACTCGGGGTTCCCCTACATGCTGATCGACGCGGGCTGGGCGGCGAGGCCGGGAGGTCTGCTCGGCGATTACGCGCAACTGGCCGACATTACGCAGGTGAATCCGGACGTGGACCTGCAGGGGCTGATCAAATATGCGAAAGATCGAAACGTGAAGATCTGGCTGTGGGCCCACTGGACATCGGTGGATAAGTACATGGATCGGGCGTTTCCGCTCTACGAAAAGTGGGGCATCGCCGGAGTGAAGATCGACTTCATGAATCGCGACGACCAGGGGATGGTGGACTGGTATCACCGAGTCGTGGAGAACGCGGCGGCGCATCACCTTATGATCGATTTTCACGGAGCGTACAAGCCCGACGGGATCAATCGCACCTGGCCAAACCTGATCACGCGCGAGGGCGTGATGGGCAAGGAGTATCTGAAGTGGTCGGCGCGCACCGGGCCAGTACACAACACGACGCTGCCGTTTACGCGGATGCTGGCCGGGCCCATGGACTACACGCCCGGGGCCTTTGGCAATGCAAACCGCGAAACCTTTGTGGCGCGAAACTTTATGCCGATGGGGCTGGGCACGCGAGCGCATGAGCTGGCTCTGTTTGTCGTGTTCGAGAGCCCGTTTGAGATGGTCGCGGACTATCCCGAGCACTACAAGGGACAGAAGGAGTTCGATTTCATCAAGCGTGTGCCGACGACGTGGGACGAGATTCAGGTGCTGGGCGGCGTGCCGATGGAGTGGATCTCGGTGGCACGGCGGAGCGGCAAGGACTGGTACCTGGGATCGCTCTCGAACTGGGATGACCATTCGGTAAACCTGCCGCTGAGCTTTTTGGGGCCCGGAAATTTTGTGGCGGAGATGTACGCGGACTCTGCCGACGCCGCGCAGGAGCCGACGCACACCACGTTTACGCGGCAGCCGGTGACGAAGGACTCGGTCTTGCAGATCAGCATGGCCTCGGGCGGCGGGAATGCGGTATGGATTCACCCGGCGCAATAGGCGGGCTGGTGGGTTGAAAGGAAGCGAGGCGCTCGGTTCGCGGGGTGTGGGCGCAACGCCGGGGAGCGTGTATGACGGAAAGCTTGCGTCCCATGAACCTGGGGGGAATTCTCGATCGGACCTTACGGATTTACCGGTCGCGATTTCCCGCGTTTGTAGGTTTGGCGCTCATTCCGGTGCTTGCGGCGGAACTGATTGAATTTGCCGACAAGACCTGGCCGCACTTGAGTTCGCTCGCGCATCCCGTCGGGCGGTTTGAAAACTTTTTATGGAACACCGTCGTATCGCTCTGTTTCTACAACGTTTTTTGCGTCATCGGCGACACAATCGAACCGGGAATCGTGAAGTTGGCGTCAAGTTCGACGCTTGGTGAAGATTGTTCGATGATCTCGTCTCTTCGATTCATTGCGCTCCGGTGGCGAAGCTACGTGTGGATCGCAGTTCTCAAGGTCTGCGTGGTCCTGGTAATACCTGAGCTCGTATACGTGGCCCTCTTGATCGGGGCCGTGTCGCTTGGGGAGGCTGTGCGGCCATCGGGTCAACAACCGCAATTGGTAACCCCACTCTTGTCTCTGCTGGCGGACGGAGTTGGAGTGGGCCTCTTCTTTTGGCTCGGCGCTTGTCAGTCACTTTCCATTCCCGCCGCAGCGCTTGAAAACATTACAGGATTAGGATCCATACGGCGCAGTTGGAGCCTCAGCAAGGGAACCCGATTGCGCATCTGGTTCGTCTGGATCGTTCTCTGGGCGGCGACATGGGTGTTGGCCTGGGTCCTGGAATATCTGCTTAGCCAGCTGATGCTTCTTGCAGGAAACATGCTTCATCTCGCCGATCTCATGCGTAGCCTCTATGGGCCAGCCGTTTTGATTCTTGTCACCGGGATCTACGCGGTGCTTGGCCCTATCCTTCCCATCGCTCTGACCCTCTTCTACTATGATCAGCGCATACGCAATGAGGGGTTTGACATCGAACGGATGATGGAATCCGCGGGACTGAATACGGCTGAGACGTTGCACGCCCAGGCGAGTGAGGCAACGACTCCGCAGGCGGGTTGAATCGCGCAAGTACCATCGCAATTCGGCATTCCGCTGGGCTATCATCAGCGCATACGCAGCAAAGACAGCGAGACTGAGCAAAGGATGCCCGCGGCCGGAATGACTCTTACCGAATCCAAACCTGGCCGAGAGTTCCAATACTGGATCCAGACGGCATTGGGAGCCGTCGTGCCGGTTGCGCTCATGGTCGCGCTCGCGGGCTCGTCATCGGCGCACGCGGATTCTCCTCTCGCCGATCATTCTTCGCCGTCCCCGGCCAGCAAACCGCGCGATGCTTCGCTTGACGATTACCGGCAACACCTGGCGGCGCTGGCCACGCTGGTGGAGGCCTGCGCGAAGGCGCGCGACACAGAGACCTGCGACTCAGCGCAGGTTGGGCCCGACGACCGCATTCCTCTTCCGCTGCCCGGCAAGCTTGAAAACCGGCGCCTGATTCGATACGGGTGGTTGCGGGTGCTGGTTTCCGAAGCCCAGGACAAAGATAAGGTCGCGCCCGAGGCCAAAAAAGAAACTCCGGCCGAGAGCGTTCGCCCACCGAAACCTACGACTACCCAGTTGCTGCAAGACGCCGAAACCCGCCTGGCCCACGAACTGGCCGAGAGCGCTCAACCGCCCGCAATTCCGCCCGCACACGACGCGGAGAGAGCGGTGATGAAGCAGGTGCTGGCAGGGCGGGACTTTGGAAACCTGGAATCCGAGTCGGTGCAGCAGTCGGCGCTGGAGAAGTTTGCCAGCTGGATTAACCGGCTGTTTGAAAGCGCGTCGAAATTGACCCAAAAGGCAGCCTGGCTAGGGCGGGTGATTGTTTGGGGATTCATTGTTGCCGTGTGCGTGGGGCTCATTTGGGGATTGATTCAGTTTGAACGCCGGTGGCGCGTGCGGCTGGTGCCCGAGAGCGACGGCCCGGCGCCGGGAGCCGCATCGGCGCGGGACTGGCAGTTGTGGCTGGAGGATGCGCGCCGGGCTGCTGCTGCCGGTGAGTGGCGCGAGGCGATTCATTTTGTCTATTGGGCTGCGATTTCAAGGCTTGAGTCGAAGCGGCTATGGCCTGCCGACCGCGCGCGCACTCCACGCGAATATCTGGCGCTGGTTGCGCCTGAGGATCCGCGTAAGTCCCCGCTCTCGGCCCTCACGGGCAGCTTCGAGCGTGTGTGGTACGGCGGACGACCGGCCGGAGAACCCGAGTACAAACGGGCGGAGGAGATTGCCAAGGGGCTGATCTCGGGCTCCGGGGCTTCACGTCTTGGAGCGGAGGGAGGCGCGGCGCGATGAAGTTCCTCTCCTCGCTCGACTCGGCCGACCGCAAGCTGCTGCTGTGGAGCGTAGGGATTGCGCTATGCCTCGCAGTGGCGATTGGCTTTCTGATGCCGAGCGGCAATAACAACGACAATCCGTTGCCGTCGACCTACCTCTCAGGCCAGCACGGGGCGCGGGCGGCCTATGAGACGCTGCTCCGATCAAACTATCCAATTGAACGCTGGGAACGGCCGCTCGCCGAGCTTGCCGCGCAGGCAGGGCCGCAGACGGTGGTGATCCTGGCGCAGCCGTATACGCGCGAAGTGAGCGACATCAAGGCGGTGAGGCAGATTGTGGAGCGCGGAGGGCGCGTGCTGTCGACGGGGCTGATGGGCGGATACATTCTGCCCGGCGGAGCAAGCGATCCGCCGGATGATTTCACTTTTGCCGCATGCAAGCTGGAACCGGAAGGACTCGCCTCGATGGCAAGCACGGGCGAGGTATGGATGGTGCCGGGGGCAACCTGGGAGGTGGGCAATCCTGCTCAGAGAGTGAACTTCGGTTGCGCCGGGCAGCCCGCGGTGGTGGAGTACGACTGGGGCAAGGGGCACGTGGTGTGGTGGGCGGGCTCGACTCCGCTCGAGAATGGGTCGCTGGCGCGGGCCAACGACCTTGACCTGCTTCTGAACTCGCTTGGGCCCCGCGAAGGGCACCACTTCTATTGGGACGAGTCGCTGCACGGGGAGATTCGCTCCACGTTCAGCTACGCATCCGGTCCGGCGCTCACGCTGCTGTGGACAGGTATGATCGGCCTGGGCATTCTGATTGTCTTCAGCTTCAGCCGGCGGAGCGGCCCGGTGCGCGAACTGCCCCTGCCGGCGCGGGCCACACCGATTGAATTCCTTGAGGCGCTGGGCTCGCTCTATCGCAATGCGGGCGCGGCTTCAACGGCGGTAGCCATTGCGCTGGAGCGCTTCCGGCGGCAATCGCTGCGGCTTTGCGGGTTGCGCGGTGCACCCATCGGGGCGGCCGACTTGGCGGCAACCATTCGCCGGCGGTTTGGCAATGTGGATGCGTCCCTTGAAGCTGACCTCGCAGCGTGTGAAGAAGCGGCATGGGGCGAGACGGTGGTGCCGCGCGATGCGTTCAAGCTGGTGGTCCGGCTCCATCATCACATGGAAGAATTGAAGCAAGCGGCTCGGCCGCGCAGGGACAAAATCAATCTCCAGTCAAAGCAGCAGGAAAGGCAGTCATGAGCGACGACGTCATCTCCAATCCGGTTATCGCAGGGCCGGATATCCCGGGAGCAGGTCAGACTTCAAGCGCGGGCAATTCTTTGGGCGCAACGAGCCGGTTAATCCAGCACGCGCAAACCGAGCTGGGGCGGGTGATCGCTGGGCAGAGCGGCCCAATCGAGGAAATCATGATTGCGGTGCTTTGCCAGGGGCATGCGCTGCTTGAAGGTGTGCCGGGAATCGCGAAGACGCTGATGGTGAAGGCGCTGGGACGGCTGATGGGGCTGGGATTCCAGCGCGTGCAGGCCACGCCCGACCTGATGCCGGCCGACATTCTTGGCACCAGCATCCTGCGGCCGGGGTCGGACACGTTCAGCTTTCACGCCGGGCCGGTTTTCACCGATCTGTTGCTGGTGGACGAGATCAACCGCATGCCCCCGCGGACGCAGGCGGCGCTGCTGGAGTGCATGGAAGAGCGGCAGGTGACGAGCGATGGCACGCGGCGCGTGTTGCCGGCGCATTTTACGGTCTTCGCCACCCAGAACCCGGTCGACTTTGAAGGCACTTATCCGCTGCCCGAGGCGCAGCTCGATCGATTCCTGCTGAAGATTCGCGTTGCCTATCCCACCGAACAGGAGGAGAGGCAGATTCTTGTGCGGCACCACGGCGGCCAGGGAGGCGGATTGCTGGAGGAAGCGGCGATTGCGCCGATTCCCGAGGGCCTGTTGACCGCGGCGTGCGCTGAGGTGCGGGCGATCCGAATTGAGCCGGAGCTTTACGGCTACATTCTGTCGCTGGCCCGCCGCACCCGCGAGTGGCCGACGCTGCTGCTGGGCGCGAGCCCGCGCGCGGCTCTGAGCCTGATGAGGGTGGCACAGGCCGCGGCCGCCTTCGACGGCCGCGATTACCTGGTTCCGGACGATGTGAAGCGCGCCGTGCTTCCTGTGTTGCGGCATCGCGTAATGCTCAAGCCGGAGGCAGAATTGGAGGGCTTTGATGCCGACCGAGCACTGACGGATGTGATTGCGGAAGTTCCGGTGCCGCGGCAGTAGGCGCCCCACCACGGTGATGATTGTTTTCGGTTGAGGAGATTTCATGACCCTGAAACCAAAACTGATGCTTATTATTCTCATGCTTTACGTTGTTACTAAGGCGGGAGGCCAAGCCATTGTTGCACCAGTGGAAAAAGACGTGGCTCTAGCTGGAGAGATTCGAGAGGTTCACGGTTATGGGCCCCCCGGATATGGTGAAGACAAAAAAGAGATGCTCGAATTACCTATTGGATTCTAGAACTGCCGAATCCTGTCAACGTTCCATGTACCCCAGAGAGACCCGAATGGGCCTCCGAAGATTGCAAAGCTACAAAACAGTTGCGACTTTTCTTTCCGACCTTTCCTGCAAATGCTGGGCTTGAGTCGAGGGCAAAAGCGATGCAGGGACATCGGGCTATCGTGAATGGAGTTCTACACAGATCAGATACCGTTGGTGAATTGACTCCTATCTACATGGATGTGACAGATGTTCAGCCTGCACTCGCGTCTACACAGAGAAGATGATCCAAGGCGGTTACGTTGAACGGTTCAACCGGCAGCGCCACCACAAAGGGGCGAAATGAAGAAAAGAATTTCCGTCACGCTTTCGAAAGATTTGCTCGCGCGGATTGATTTGGAAATTGGTCCAGGCGGATCTCGCTCGGCGTTCATTGAGAAGGAGTTGATCCTGTACTTCCAGAAATTGGAGCGAGATGAAATCAATGCTCGGGATGTCGAACTCATTAATGCCAACGCGGATTATCTCAATGCGGAAATGGAAGATGTCCTGAGGTACCAGGCGGACATCTTTGAAATTCTTGAGGATCAGGCCAAGGCACAATGAACCTTCCCAGTCTCCATCCCGACCCAATCCGCGCTGTTTGCGAGCGGCGGCGGTGGTTGGCCTTCGGGCTGACGCCAAGGGCCATTGGCCTGCTGCTGGTGGGATTTGTGTGGCTCATTCCTGGGTTCTGGGACGGGCGGCTGGCCTACGCAATGCTGGGCTGGGATGCGCTGGTGCTGCTGGGGGCGGTGCTCGACGGGCTGCGGCTGCCGCGCGCGGAGTTGCTGACGGCGGGGCGCACGTGGTCGAATGCGCCTGCACTGGACAGCCGGACGGAGATTGAGCTGACGATTGAAAACATGGGCCGGACGATCGTGGATTGCCGCCTGGTGGACGACTTGCCGGCGGCGCTAACCGGAGTCCAGGCTGAGCCGCCGACGCACCGGCTGACGGCCTTTCCACGTGTGCCGGCAAAACTGCGCTATACGGTCATGCCCGAGCAGCGCGGGGATACGGAGACGGGGTGGCTCTATGTCCGTTATCGCTCGCCGCTGGGGTTGACCGAGCGCTGGGCCAAGGCCAGGCTGGTGCAGCAGGTGAGGGTGTATCCGGCCCTTCGCACCGGCGAGGAGCAGCAGATTTTTCTGGCGCGGAGCCGGCAGATCGACCTGCAACTGCGCCAGGCCCGGCAGCGCGGCCTGGGGCGGGACTTCGAGAGCCTGCGCGAGTACCGCGAAGGCGACGACCTGCGCGATATCTGCTGGACGGCTACGGCGCGGCGCGGAACGCCCATCACGCGGCAATACCAGATTGAGCGCAGCCAGGCAGTGTGGATTGTGCTCGATTGCGGACGGCTGATGCGGTCGCGCGTGACGCCGACACAGGTTCAGGCCAGAAATCTGACTGGAATATCTGGAGTCGCAGCTACTCCTGCCGCCGGCAACGCTCACTCGAAGCTCGACTTTGCCTGTACGACGGCGGTTGCGCTGGCACAGTTGGCCTTGTTTTCAGGAGATCGTGTGGGCCTGCTGGCCTATGGGCAGGGGATTCAGCAACGGTTGTTGCCGGGCCGGGGTGCGACGCACCTGCGGCAGATGATTGAAGCACTGGCTGTGGTGCGGGCTGAGGAGGGCGAGGCCGACCATCTGCGCGCGACGGCAATTTTGAACCGCTTGCAGCCGCGGCGTTCGCTCATTTTGTGGATTACCGACCTGGCCGAGACGGCCATGCGTCCCGAAGTAATTGACGGGGCGATGCAATTGCTGCGCCGGCACGTGCTGCTGTTTGTTGCCATGGCCCAGCCAGAGATCGACCTGATTGCCCAGGCTCGCCCCGCGAATTTGGCGCAAATGTTCCGCGCGGCGGCGGCGCAAGAGATGGCCGGGCGACGCGAACTGCTGCTGGCCCGGCTGCACGAACAGGGCGCGCTCACGCTCGACATCCATCCAGAATTCCTGACATCTTCGGTGCTGAATCACTATCTGACCGTGAAAGAGCGGGCGATGGTGTAGCGGCGCTCTCAAATCACCCACACACACAACTTAGCTCAACTTAGCCAACTTAGCCAAGTTGCGCTACTATAGAGCCATGCGAACCGCGAAGATCGGCGTCTTGAGGAATCAGCTCTCGGCATATCTGCGCCATGTGCGCAACGGCGAAGAGGTCGTGATCTACGACCGGAATGTGCTGATTGCGAAGATCGTGCCGACGGATTCGCCTGCGCCGGAGGTCGAAACAGTTCTGCACCGGACGGGGTTGACGGAAGAGGAAGCCCTCCTTGCCTCAACACGAAAGATGAAACCTCCTACCAAACAGATGGACTGGGACGCATTTTGGGCGTTGCCCCGTCCCACGGTTTCAGATGAGGCGGTTCGAGAAGCAATCGAGTGGGCTAAGGGCGATCGTTGATGGCAGACGCATTTTGGGATTCAAGCGCACTTGTACCAATTTGCGTTAAGCAACAGGCCTCTGTTTCCGCGTTAGCGCCCAGCGCCCACTATGGCATGGCCGTTTGGTGGGCAGCGCCGGTCGAGATGCGCAGCGCATTTGCTCGATTGGTGAGGATTGGCCAATTGACGGCGAACGAGCAGGTCCAGGCCCAGATTGCACTGGAAGATCTGCGCGCTAGCTGGTGAGAAGTCGAACCGGACGAGCCGCTTCGCAAGCAAGCGGAGCGCCTTGTCGACCGCTTTCCGCTCAAAGCTGCTGATTCGCTCCAACTGGCCTCGGCGTTGGCGTGGTGCCTGGGGAAGCCCGCTGGCCAAGCCTTCATTTCCGGAGACGCACAACTGGTTTATGCCGCCGAGCAACCGGGGTTTCAAACCATTTCAGTTTGAGTTTGTCACCGGCTTCGTTTCGCGATCCATGATTCGAATCCTCGTGCCCCCTCCGCACATCTGAGAGAATAATGGGAGTGATTCGAGCGTTTTCCATTCCGCAATTCTGCTTCGTGAAGCAAATAGGCCAACGTGCAAATCTGGCGCTGATTTTGCTCGCAAGCGTCCCGTTCGGCGCATCATGGGCGCTGGCGCAGGCGCCGAATCCGTCGTCTGCGGCAAATCCCTTCTATGGCAGCGTAACGGCGCACCCAGCCACGGATGAGACGCTGCAACTGTCTTTGGATGAGGCGGTGAAGCGGGGCCTGGAGAACAATCTTGGGCTGAAGCAGTCCGAAGCCGCGCAAAAAGCGCTCGATGGAGAAAAGCTGGAGGCGTTTCAGGCGTTTTTGCCGTTGATCCAGTTGAGCGGGGGCACAGGCGTTCACCAGTTCAACCTGGCGGCACTGGGCTTTAGCCCTGGTCTGCTCAACAAGTTCAAGTCGATTTTCCCTGGCGGCGTCGTTCCGCCAGGATTGTCGACAATCACCCGCGCCGATGTGACCCAGGGGCAATTTCAGTACAGCCAGACGCTTTTCTCCGGTCCGGTATTCGCCGGATTCAAGGCGGCCGGGGCGGCGGATCGCGCTGCCAACTTTGCCAGGATGTCGGCGAGAGGCGAGGTGGTTCAGCAGGTGGCGACGGCCTATCTGCACGCCCTTGCCGCGGCCAGCGAAGTGGACAATGCCAGGGCGCTGGAGTCGTCGGATCAACTCACCTTCGAACAAGCTCACGCGGCACATGAGGCGGGAACCGCTTCGAACCTCGACGAACTTCGCGCACGCGTGCAGTTGCAGGCCCAGCAACAGGCCCTGATCGCCGCACAGAATGCACTGGAGAAGGATTTGATTCTACTGAAGCGCGAAATCGGGATCGCTCCCGGGCAAAAGGTCGCACTCACTGACCCCACGCCTTCGAGCGAACTCGGTGCGCAAACTCCGGACGATGTTCGCGACATTGCTTACAAGAATCGCCAGGACTACCAGAATCTGCTGAATCAGGCGGTCGAATATAAGGCGATCCATGGCGCCTATCGCAGCTACCGGCTGCCGACGTTGAGCTTTGACGGGTACTGGGGAGTGACCACGGTAAACGATGCCGGCACGCACGGAACCTTCGCGGCCCAGGGCACGTTATCGATCCCTTTGTTTCGCGAGGCCAAACAACGCGGTGACGTTGAGGCGGCGCAGGCTCAGATGGACTCAGTCAATGGGCAGTTGGCAGATCTGCGGACGCACATCGACCAGCAGGTTCGCGTGGCGCTGCTGGATCTGGATGCTACGCGGCAGCTTGTCGAAGTGGCGCGGTCCAATGTGGAGTTGGCTACGCGCACGGTTTCCGACGAGACCGACCGTGTGAATGCAGGGGTCGACGACAATCTGCCTCTGGTGGAGGCGCAGTCGTCGCTTGCATCGGCCGAAAGCAACCTGATTGAAAGCCTCTACCAGTACAGCCTGGCAAAGCTCGCCCTGGCTCGCGCTTCGGGAGTGTTGGAAGCGCAGTATCGCGTCTACCTGGGGAAGTAACAAACCAAGCGATTCCGGGTCGTCGATCCCGGGCATGAAGCGCGAGAGTGGTTCGGTGATCGACACTCAGTTGAATGCCACAAATGCTGCTACGATCCATTCATCTCTCCCGTGTAACCTAGCGTATGGAGGTTCCGGCCGGATGCCCAGAACTCTCAGGGTGAAGTACTACGTTGCGCCCGATGCGGCGGCGCTCGCTCAGCACGCGGCACAGTACTTTGTTGAGATGGTTGGAGAAGCTGTGGCTGGGCGGGGACGCGCCCGCATCGCCATCAGCGGAGGTTCCACTCCCAAGGCCACGTTCCAACTGCTGGCGGACCCGAATCAGCCTTGGCGGTCGCGAATGCCCTGGAACGACATGGATCTCTATTGGGTAGACGAGCGGTGCGTGGGGCCCGACGACGCCCAAAGTAACTACCGCATGACGCGCGAGGCGCTGCTGGACCACGTTCCGCTCGCGCCGGCGCAGATTCACCGCATCGAGGGAGAACTGGATCCGCAATCAGCCGCGGACAAGTACGAGTCGGAGCTGCGAAACAGCTTTCGACTGGAGGGCGCGGAGAGCCCCCGATTCGACCTGGTGGCGCTGGGGATGGGCCCGGACGGCCACACCGCTTCGCTCTTTCCGCATACGGCGGCGCTCCACGAGATGAGCCGCATTGTGACGGCCAATCGTGTGCCGCAGATGGATATCTGGCGCATCACGCTGACGTGGCCAGTCATCAACGCGGCGCGGTCGGTTTTCTTCCTGATTGCCGGTGCTGACAAGGCAGAAGTGATAAAGGAAGTCCTGACTGGACCGCGTGATCCGGAGCGTCTGCCCAGCCAGCTGATATGGCCTTCGAGCGGTATACTTACGCTGATTCTGGACAAGGCCGCTGCCGCACTTTTGCCGCCCACCGATGAAGAAGGCTTCGGATTTTTTGAGAGGGAACAATGATTCTGGCCGGCGATGTCGGCGGCACCAAGGTTCATCTGGCGCTGTACGACTTTAAGAATGGAGAACTGGAGTATTCGCGGGACGAACGGTATGCGGCAAAAGAGTATGGGGGCCTCGAAGAAATCGTAAAGGAGTTTCTGGGCGGAGCAAAGGTGGATGCAGCGTGCTTTGGAGTGCCGGGGCCAGTCAGGAATGGGCGGCTGCGGCTCACCAATCTACCCTGGACGCTTGACAGCCGGGAGCTTTCAGCCGGCCTCGGCATCACGCATGTTTTTCTCATCAACGACCTTGAGGCGAACGGATACGGCGTGGCCGAGCTCTCGCCCGGCCAGATCTACACGCTGGCCGAAGGCGACGCCAGCCAGATTGGGAACCGCGCGCTGATCGCCGCCGGCACCGGCCTGGGCGAAGGGCTGCTGATGTGGAATGGACACACCCACGTTCCCTACCCTTCAGAGGGCGGCCACTCAGACTACGCGCCGCGCAACGAAGATGAGATCGATCTGTTGCGTTTTCTGAAGCAGAAGTACGACGGACGCATCAGCTTTGAGCGCGTGGTCAGCGGCATGGGCCTCACCAATGTCTACGATTTCCTTCGTGAGGTGCGCGGCATGGAGGTTCCCAAGTGGCTTGCCAAGCGCATGGCCGCGGAGGACCCCAACGCGGTGATCACGGAGTGCGCGCTGGCGGCCAAGAGCGAGATCTGCGAAAAGGCGCTGGACATGTTTGTGTCGGCGTATGGAGCGGAGGCCGGAAACCTGGCGCTGAAGATTCTCTCCGTGGGCGGCGTCTACGTGGGCGGCGGCATTGCGCCGCGCATCCTCGAGAAGCTGAAGGACGGCACATTCATGAAGGCTTTCACCGATAAGGGCAGGCTGTCGCAACTGCTCATCCACATGCCTGTGCGGATTATCCTGGAGAGCCGCGCGGCGCTGCTGGGCGCCGCGGCTTATGCCGAGGCACGCGCCGCGGAGATCAGCGGCGTAAGCATCCGGGCGGCGTCCATCAAGATTTAAGAAGCGAGGCGCGGAACCGAGGAGGGCTGGCCCAGTGGGCTTGGCCCTTTTTCATTCCTGGATCCATGTCGCTAAGAGCCCAGCGAGAAGACCACATTGACAGTCGTTTCAACCTCGACTGGCTCGCCGTTGAGCAAATACGGCTTGTAGGTCCAGTGCGACACGGACCAAAGGGCTGCAGCTATCAATGAAGGCCACGGCCCGGAGATCACCTTCAAATCGTGGATTCCGCCATCTGTGCCAATCGTCGCCTGCAGCACTACCGTTCCCTGCACCCGGGCATCCTTGGCGTCCTGGGGATATACCGGCACTTCTTTCTTGAAAAGGAAGCCCTGCGCCACGCCTCCAGCGATCGTCACCTTCTTCAGGTCTTGCACCACAACCTTGTCGCTCGAAGGTTTTGCATCGCGCACCGCGGCCTCGGACGGGGGTAACAGAGCAGGGTCGCTGGCCGCAATGCCATTCACGCCGTCGACAGTGGCCGTGAGGATCTTTCGCGCGCCTTCGAAAAAATCAATCTTCTCAGGGAGGTAGCGTCCCTGCACCTTGACGATGTGATCGAAAACCGTGGTCATGGAGCCGAGTGAATAGCTCACGCGCAGCACGGGGGCATCCGGGTCGAAGCAATAGGTGGGAAACAGCCCCAGCGGCACGCTCTGCACCTGGCCATGCTGCGGCATAATGCGAATCACCATTACGCATGGCATTTTTGCCTTGCCCATCGGGGCCATCTGCCGCTCGAGCCTGTACGTTTTTGGGTCAAGGTCGGCGGCGTCCGGCAATGGCGAAAAAAGCGCACTCTGCAGCTTGAACTCGAAGTAGTTCACCCGTTCGCCGCTTGCTTCATACGCATGCTTGCCGTCTGCCGTGTGCCAGTCGGTATGGGCGCCGGCCTCCCGTGTCCACGTGCTGCGGTAGACATCCGGCGAGGCCCACCAGTACTCGTAGGTTCCTTTCCCCGCGGGGTCGCCCTTTCCGTCGTAGACCTGGTAGCTGGCTTTGACGTGCCAGGGCTTGAGCGTCGCGGCCGAAAAATCGTACATCGGCGCAGCGGCAGCCAACATCCCCTTCGGATCAGTCGGCATGGGCGGATTTGTGCTGAGAGCAGCTTGAGCGAACGCGCCTGAAGTGCCCGCGACAAGAAGAAACACAACAGC
This sequence comes from uncultured Acidobacteriaceae bacterium, assembly GCA_963783065.1. Lineage (GTDB taxonomy): Bacteria > Acidobacteriota > Terriglobia > Terriglobales > Acidobacteriaceae > Telmatobacter. The sequence goes on from CAWAMG010000004.1 coordinate 1,102,932, forward strand.
GAATGTACGCATATTGGCGATAGGGTAGCAGGTGAATGCAAACCTGCAATAGGGAATCCAGGTACGGCAAAGCTTTCCGGTCAGATCCGCCGCCGCTTCCGGTTACTTAACCAGGGCAATTTCGATCTTCCTCGTGATCTCGTGCGGCACCTGCGCTCCGCACTTGGTGAGTTCCCGATCTTCGCATGTGCAATGGATCGTCTTCACCGTGTTGTCCATGCTGCCGCTCAGGATCTTGCCGTCGGTCAGATCGATCTTGAGCTCCACATCGAAGGTCTCCTTGCCAACGCTCGCCTCAAATTTGCCGTCGTTGGTCTTTTCGACCTCAACCCAGTTATTGGGGGTATCGGCGACAGGCGTCTTCATCCATTCGGCGGTGAGGTGCACGGTCGGCTTTGCGGGCGGGAGATGGCGGATGCGGATCAGCGCGGTGTGTTCGGCATCGTTGGTGCTCTTCCAGGTCATGTCGAAGGCGATCGAGTCCTCGCCCAGCAGGACATATGTGCCGTCCGCCCACGAGGGGTTGAACGGCACCACGAAATAGAAGTGATCGCCCGGCTTCTTCAAAGCGCCCATCCGGTTCGCCAGCCACTCGTCGGTAAAAAAAGTCATGAAGTCAGTGACGGGGCCGATGATCGCTCGATCAACTTTGCTGAGGTCGGGCATTCCAGGCATGTATACGGGATCGAGAGAGACTTTCTGGCGGTATGCCTGCGTCTCGGCGGAGAGCGCGAGAGGCTTGCCGTCGGACTCCATGCCGGACCAGCGATACTGCTCAACGAACGGACCAAATTTGCCCGCGGAGCTAACCTTTCCCACGATGCCGTCCGCACGGACGGTGTAGTGCCACGCTTCATTCTGGCCCTTCATCTGATAGGCGAGCGTTTCGCCTTCGCGATAGGTGCGGTGGAGGGGATACTGCGGCAACGGAGGCGGCGGGGGAGGGGGAGCGAGGGTCTGGCCGGCCAGGGACGCCGCGCCTGCAGCCACAAGGAGCAACGCAATGGTGCAAAGCTGCGACCCGTAGCCTGCCGGTTGGTACACTTCCGCTTCGTCGTTGCCTGAAATTCCAGCGTTCATCGTTACCTCTCATCCTGTAAGTACGCGGGTCTGCCCTTTAGGTGACAAAAAATCTATTCGCTGGACGATCCCGCCTAGCGCCGCACGGCCGAGCCGAGGGTGCCGATGGTGCCGTGATAGAAGTACTGACCGAGCCCGATGGTGAAGAGCCAGCAGCCGTAGAGAGCGTGCTCGAAGCTGGAGATAGCGAGAGAGTCTGTCTCAGCATAGCGCGCGGCGAAGAGCAGCCCGCCGCCAAAGGGAGAGCACGACCGCCAGGCTGTTGCGAAAGATGATGTGCAGGAACGCAAACGCCGCGGCGCTGGCGACGATCATGGGCCACTTGCCGGGGAAGATCGCAGCATATCGTTCGAAGAAGAAGGCCCGGTAAAGGAGGCCTTGCGGGTAGACCGAAACGACGGGATAGGCCACCATGACCACTGCCCAGAAGGCCGGATGCTGGCGGACGAAGCTGAACTCAAGCTCAGGCGCGAAGCGCCGGACACCGAGCCAAAGCATCAGCGCGACAGCAACGAAGATGGTGAGAATGAGGCCGAGCCGCGAAGACAGTTGGCAGGCATTCCACAGCCTGGCGCGGTCAAAATGAGGGTCGCGGAGGAGCTGCCAGAAAGCGTAGCCGGCAACAATCCACAGGACTGGCAGGGCCGGGAGCTTGACAGGCGAAAATCGATAGCCGAGCGGGAGCGCAACAAACAGCACAACCAACTCCACGATCAATGCGGCACGCGTCATCCCGCTCACTTTCCCCGCTCACTTCCCCTGCTGCATCCGCGTTGCCGTCATCTCGCGGAACACCGTGCATGCAGCGCCGCGCAGGTCCTTCGCCTCACCCACCGAACCCTCGCTCGTGAACTGCACATAGTTCCCCGCCTCGCCGAACTGCGGCCATTCCGGCAAACCGGTGCCGTTTGGATTCCCTGTCCTGGCGAAATTCGTAAAGTAGCCCTCCACCATGTCCGCCACTTTGGCGTCCGCCGACTGGTTTGCATCTGCCGGGTTCCCCACCTTCAAATAGATCCCCATCACAAACGTCAACTCGGTGCCGTGAATCGCGAAGGGCTGCCCCGGAACCGGGTGGTTGAACTCATACTCAAACGCCGGATGATGCGCCGCCGTATGCAATCGCGCTTCAGTCGTCGACGGGCACCGGAACATTGAGTCCGCCATCCATTGGTCCGCTGCCGATCCATACATAGCATCGGCTGTTCCCGTTCCTCCATCGGCGAGTCCATACAGTTTCAACACCTCCGGTGAATGCTCTCCTGCCCTCATCGCGATTAACCCTCGCACCTGGTCAAGCGTCAGAATTCCCGCCTCCTCCCTGGTGGTCGTCCCAAACAGCAGCGGGATCGCCGACTCCTCGCCTGCCGCAAACACCTCCGCCGGGTCTCGTGTGAGCACCCAACCATCCACATCGGGACCAAACTGGTGCGGGTCGTGCGCATTCAGCTTCTTGATCAGGTCCGCCGCCGGGCTTGCTCTCAAGTATGCAATCTGCCCCGCTCCCTCGGGCGCCCCCATCGTTGCCGCAAACCGCTTGCCCGTGTCTTCCCCCGCACGCAGCGACACGATTGGTGCGGTAGAATAGCGCCGCGCCGCTCTCCTGGATCGCCTTCTGAAACAGCCCCTTCGCCGTCGAGGTCATGAGGATCCCTGTGTCGACAGACCCCGCTGACTGCCCAAACACCGTAATGTTCTTCGGGTCGCCCCCGAACTGCTCGATATTCGCGATCACCCACTTCAACGCCAGAATCTGGTCCATCAGCCCGTAGTTTCCCGATGCGTGATGCGCCGACTCCCGTGTTAACTCGGGATGGGCCAGAAACCCGAACAGCCCCAGCCGGTAGTTGACCGATACCAGCACCACGCCGTGGTTCGGCAGCGTGCCATCGGTGTAAAGCGCGCTCATCGCCGTCCCGCCCGCGTTCGCGCCGCCATGAAGCCAGAACATCACCGGCAGCAGCTTGTTCTTCGGCCATTCCGGAGTCACCACGTTCAGGTACAGGCAGTCTTCCTGGCCGGTCCCGGCGTCGTGGTGATTCCACCAGCCAAGGTCCGGTTGTGCGCACGGTGCGCTGTAGGTCTGCGCGGTCCGAACGCCCGTCCAGGGCTCCGCCGGCAACGGCTCGTGCCACCGCAGCTCCCCGACCGGCGGCTGCGCAAAAGGAATCCCGAAGAACCGCGCACCGCCCCCAATCCTTGCCATTCCTCTCACCTGGCCGCCACTCGTCTTCACCACCAGCGGATCGCCCTGCGCCCTCGACGACGGCAATAGCGCAGTGACAGAGGCCAGGAATACGATGGCCGCGAACATTTCCCACTTATCCCATCTGGACCTCTCAAGCCGTTTCACGCTCCATCCTCCGGCCAACCCAAAACTTCGCCAATTCTAACAACCTCGCGCTGCGAGACTGTTGCGTTGGCGCGGCTGCGGGCGGATGTCCACGGATTCCATACTTTTCCCGCTATCCTGTAACCACTACTGCATGACTTTCGCGCACACCATCGGCCAGACTCGCTACAGCTTCAAGGACCTGCGCGAGCTGCTGGCCAAAGCGACGCCGATGCGGAGCGGCGATGCGCTGGCCGGGTTGGCCGCGGCCTCGGCCGAAGAGCGCGTGGCGGCACAGTGCGCCCTCGCCGATCTTCCGCTGAGTCATTTTCTTGAAGAGCATTTGATCAAGTATGAAGCCGACGAGGTGACGCGGCTGATTGTCGACACGCACGATCGGGCGGCGTTTGCGCCGCTTCGTTCGTTGACGGTAGGTGAGTTTCGCAACTGGCTGCTGTCGGACGAGGCGACATCCGAGCGCATTGGAGCACTTTCAGCGGGGATTACGCCGGAGATGGCTGCCGCGGTGAGCAAGCTGATGCGCGTGCAAGATCTGATTGCCGCAGCGGCAAAGGTTCGCGTAGTGACGCGATTCCGAACAACGGTCGGGCTCGCCGGCCGGCTGAGCGCGCGGTTGCAGCCCAACCACCCGACCGACTCACCGGAGGGGATTGCGGCCGCGATCCTTGATGGCCTGCTGCTCGGCTCAGGCGATGCGGTGATCGGAATCAATCCGGCTGCGGACGACGTAGCCTCCACCGGCAGGCTGCTGCGGATGATCGATGCGCTGCGCAGACGGTTTGAGATTCCGGTGCAAAGTTGCGTGCTGGCGCACATAACTACGCAGATGGCTGCGCTCGAGGCCGGTGCGCCGGTGGATCTGGTATTTCAGTCGATCGCTGGGACTGAAGCGGCGAACCGCAGCTTTGGAGTGAGCCTGGCGCTGCTGGGCGAGGCCGATGACGCAGCGCGTGCGCTTAAACGCGGCGGAGTCTGCGCCGATGGAAGCACCGGTGACAACGTGATGTACTTTGAGACAGGGCAGGGATCGGCGCTCTCGGCCAACGCGCATCATGGAGTCGATCAGCAGACGCTTGAAGCGCGTGCGTATGCAGTGGCGCGGCGATTCCGGCCCATGCTGGTGAACACGGTGGTCGGATTTATCGGACCCGAGTACCTCTACGACGAGAAGCAGATTCTGCGGGCAGGCCTCGAAGATCATTTTTGCGGGAAGCTGCTCGGCCTGCCCATGGGCTGCGATGTCTGCTATACGAACCATGCGGAAGCGGACCAGGACGACATGGATTCGCTGCTGACACTGCTAGGAGTGGCCGGAGTGAATTACATCATGGGCGTTCCGGGCGCCGACGACGTGATGCTCAACTACCAGAGCACGAGCTTTCACGATGCGCTTTACGTCAGGCGTGTACTGGGGTTGAAGCCTGCGCCGGAGTTTGAGACATGGCTCGAAGGCGAGAAGTTCAAGCAACTCAGCCGCGAGGCCGATCATCCTGAAAGGCTGCTGTCCGCATGAGCGATATCGAAACGAATTCGCGGGAGAGCGGCGGGGCGCTCGCGGCGCGGCTGCGTGCGTTGACCCCGGCGCGGGTGGGACTGGGCCGCACTGGCGTAAGCCTGGAGACGCATGAGCTGCTGGATTTTCAACGCGCGCATGCCCAGGCCCGCGACGCGGTGCACAGCCGGTTGGATGCGGCGGCGCTGGCGGTGGAGTTGGAGCGGTCGACGCAGCTTGAGGTTCTTCGCATGCGTTCGGCGTGCGGCGATCGAGCCACGTATCTTCAGCGGCCCGATCTGGGCCGGATGCTGGATGAGTCGAGCCGCGCGCGACTCGCGCGTCGAACCGACGGATCTGGCCACGAGGCAGGCTGCGAGCTGGCCGTGATTGTTGCGGATGGGCTGTCCGCGCTCGCGGTGGAGCGGCATGCGGTTCCTTTGCTGGTTGAGTTGCTGCCGCGGCTCGACGGCTGGTCCATCGGTCCGATCGTTGTGGTCGAGCAGGGACGCGTTGCGATTGGCGATGAGATCGGGTTCGCGTTGAAGGCCCAGATCTCCGTTGTGCTGATTGGCGAGCGGCCGGGCCTTAGCGCGCCGGACTCGCTGGGCGCGTATATTACGTGGGAACCGCGGCCTGGCCGCAACGATGCCGAACGCAATTGTGTTTCAAACATCCGCGTCGAGGGCCTGAGTTACCCGCAGGCCGCAGGGCAGTTGCGGGCGTACTTGTCTGAGGCCCGCGGGCGGCGGCTGACAGGCGTCGATCTTAAGCTCGATTCTGGTACGGAAAGGTTGATTGGAAGATGAAGCGTTGGGCGATGCGCATAGTCGTTGGGCTGGTGGTGGCATTTGTCGTGCTCTACTTTGGCGATTGGGCGGCGTTCAGATTTCGTGGCTCTCCGCACGCAACTGTAACCGTGAACAGCTACGTGACGATTCCCCAAAAGGGCAACAAGCAGGAATTCGACTACCAGGGAACTCTGGATGTTCCCTGCTCTGTCTCTCTGTTTTCTCAGGGAGGCCAGAGCTCATGCTGGCAACTGCGGCGCAACAAGAACCAGGGGATGAACCCGTAATGGGTCGGAGACCGATGAAGCGGCGTGACTGAGATTGGGACACTTCGGAGGGCCAACGCATCACATTGCGTAGTGATGCAAGTCACGACGAAGAAAGTCGATCGGCGTCTAGCATCGTGAAATCTTGAAGGGGCAAGGGGTTCGATGTATAGCCGCACCCAAAACGATAATGGCAGCTACAACACGCGCTGCCTGGACTGCTTCATGACCATCGCCTCCTCGGTAGAGACCGAAGAGGAGCTGCTGAAGTGCGAGGGGACGCACGGCTGCCCGGAAAAGGTGCTGGCGGGTATGCTGGCGCGGGAAAAGTCGATGGAGGCATGCTCTCAAGACGGAAAATCGCAGGTTGCAAACTGACCGTGCGACCTTGAATTGCCATCCGTGCGGATGACTGCAGCGGGAGCCGATCGCAATGCGTGCTACTTGCCCGTCTCCTTAGGCCAACTGACCGCGGGCGCCGGCTGAAAGCTGCCATTCCCCATCTTCTTCAAGAGATCCTCGTTGACAGACCTGTGGATGCTTGCCGCCTTTTCGTACTCGGCTTTGGATGCGTCCCGTTTGCCCATTGTCTTCAAAAGCTTTCCCAACCGCCAGTGGACTGTAACATCTCCGGGATCGAGTTTTTCCGCAAGAGTCAGTTCGCGCCGGGCCTCGTCGTTTCGGCCTGCATCTGAATAGAGAATGCCGAGATCGAGATGGGCCAGCTCCAGCTTGTTGTCGATGGCGACGGCTTTGGTGAGGAGCGGCAGAGAAAGCTCGGGGTGTTGCAGTTGCATCTCTGCGTCTCCAAGGTGGACCAGAGCCTGCGCATGATTCGGATTGTTAGCCAATTCGGTCTGAAACTCGCTCACAGCCTCCGGGTACTGGCGTTGAGTCCACAAAATATAACCCAGCCCAAAGTGGACGTCGGGCGCCTTGGGGTCGGCCTTCACCGCGGCGCGAAACTGCTCGATTGCTCCGCCGTGGTCCTTCATCTCATCAAGCGCTTCGCCGGCCAGCATATCGGCCTCGGCAGACTCCGCATTCAGCGTCAGAATCTCATGGTAGGTATCCAGGACACATTGATACTGCTTTGACCAGAGACAACTGTGCGCGAGGGCCAATCGGAGTTCAAGGTTCTGCGTCTCCACCGCCGCCGCCTTCTTCAGATATCCTGCGGCCTCAGCGAATTCACCCAGTCCATAGTGGGCCATCCCCATCAGGATGGTCAGTTGCTGCTCAGCGGGCGAGCCGGCCGGCGGAGCTTTCACCAGTTGAAATTGCTGGATGGCTTGCTTGAGATCGCCATCCTTGAACAGCGCCAATCCCAGGTTGAGCCGCAGCGCGGGCGTGGCTGGAGCAAGCGCGAGCGCCTTGCGGTAGAGCGCAATCGCCTGCTTCAAGTTGTTCTGTCGGGCCTCAAGCAGCCCCAGGTGCGCGTACGCTTCAGCTGAGGCGGGATGGGTCTTGAGCACCTCGCGCCAGGCAGATTCGGCTTCGGCGTTCCTGCCCTGCTGCTCCAACCCAAGTGCCTGATCCCTGGCAGCATCTTTGCCAGGGGACGACACCGTTTGAAGTGCAGCACTCGCGGCGAAAACTTTTGCGCTGCGCGCGTCGATGAATTGCGCCGTCAAGTGTAACGCGAGTGTGAGTGTGAGGCCGATCGCAGGAGCGAATCGCAATGGAATGAAGCTACCCATGGAAAGACCGCGAAATTTACCCATCCCGCAGCCCATCTGCAGAACCCGTTGTCGCTGCGATGAGCATCAGCTCGCACCAACTGTGAGCTTCATCTTTTCCTTCAAGTCGTGGGCCAGCTTTTCAATTGCGTCAGCCCTGCGAATCACGCTTACCGACAGTGTATCTTTGTCGGTCTTGTCCACCTCGGCCTTCAGCTCGGTGGCCAGCTTCAGCAGCTTGGCGCTGTCGGCATTGATTTGCTTTTTGCGTTCGGCGTTTGCCGCCTCGAAGTTCTCCTTATCGGTCTGCTGCTTGTTGATGTCGTTCACCTGATTGCTGTCGGGGGCGCGGACGATCTCCGGTGAATTGTGGAGAGGATTCTGGGCTGATTGCTGGCCTTCACCGTCGACAACCGGTACCGCTGCGAAGACGGCCAAACCGGCAAGAAATCCCAGCTTCACTATTCTCCGCCGCAACAGGTGCGGGCTTTCAACCCTCATAACGCGATGCAATTCCATGGATGGCCTCCTTGATCCGATTCTCCCTCAACTCCAGCCGGGCACACAAACTGTAAATAAAAAGGGCGTGACAGGGGTTGCCTGCCACGCCCCGGTTACAAATTCAGCCTAGAACACGAATTTGCCGCCGAACTCCCATACTCTGGGGTCCTGCGCGCCAGTCACGAAGCCGAAGTTCTGCTGGCTTACGTTGGTGTTGAATGCGTTGAACTGGGTGTGGTTGAAGGTGTTGAAGCTGTCGGCGCGAAACTCGAAGTGAGCCCGCTCGCCGAAGGCAAACGATTTGTACAATGCGGTGGTGAAGTCGGTGCGGCCAGGGCCGACAACCGAGTCCTTGCCCGCATCGCCAAAGCCGTTGTTGGGGCCGCCAAGCCAGGCCGCCACCGGCTGCGAAAAGCCAGCCTGCGAGACGAACTGATAGCCGGAGTTTGTGCCAACCGTGGCCTTCCCCTTCGTGTAACTCGGTTTGCCGGAAATGTTCGGACGAATGGTGTAGCCGCCGCCCAAACCAACTGTATCCGCGCCACCGTCGTTTGGAGCCGCGTTACCCGCCCAGGGAAGGCCCGTCTCGGAGATCACAGTACCGGAAACTTCCCAGCCGCCGAGCACGGTGTGTGCAAAACCGCTATCGTGCGCAAACAGCGGAATTTTGTACTCGTAGTTGCCGTTGAACACCTGACGGCGATCCAGAATACCTGAACCCTTGTCGTACTTCAGGTTCCAGGGGTTACTGGAGGGGTTTCCGTTGGGTGTGTCCTGACTAATCACCGTGGAATCGATCTGGTGACCATAGGTGTAGTCAAACTCGTAGCTCAACCCATGCTTGTTTTGCTGGCGCAGGCCGATCTGCAAGCTGTTGTAGGTGCCTGTTGCGATGTTCTGGAACTCCTCAATCTGCCCGAAGCCAGGATAAGTTACAGCCTGCAAGGCCCCGATGGTCGAGAGCGCGGTTGCGCCTGAACGAATCGCCATCGAAGTATTGAGCGGGTAGTCGTTGAGGTACTCATTCACCTGCTGGTGCCAATCGATGTTGCCGACGTATTGCGTGATCAGGATGAGCGAAGGAGCGATTTCGCGCTGCACGCCCAGGCTGAACATGGCAGTGGCCGGATCGGGGTAATACTGCGCCATCGACTGCTCAAATTGCTGCGTGAAAAGCGGCGTGGACGCTGCGGTGCCGCTTTGCCAACTGGCGCTGGTGTTGGTGAATTCCACGTTGGCAGCCGACGGTTGGTCAATAAACGGGGCCTTGCCGGCTGTGTCGTAGATGTCGTTGCCCTGGATGCGCTCAAAGAATGTGCCAAAGCCGCCGCGCAGGACTGTTTTTCCATCGCCGGTAAGGTCCAATGAGAAACCGAGGCGAGGCTGGTAGGTCTTCCAGAAGTTGTTGACCACGCCACGAGGAACCCCGTTCTGACCGGCAACTACGACGCCGTTCATGTAGTACTGGATTCCGTTGATGGTTTGCAGGCCCGGGCTGGCTCCCGTGCAACCGGACTCAGTCACGCCGCCGCAAATAGCGCCCGATCCGTTCGGATCGAACGTTGGCTCAAGAGCGGTGTTGTACTGCGATGGCACGAAGTTGGAAACCTGGTTGTTGCGTTCCCACACGTGCGGCAGCAGGTCGTAGCGGAGTCCATACTGAATGCTTAAGCGCGGGTTGACGTGCCAGTTGTCCTCGGCGTAGATGGAGGGAGTCTGGTTCACGTAGTGGTTGATGGGGTCGATGTTGGGCTGGGAGTAGTTGGTGGCCAGGCCAAGCAGGAAGTCCAGGTAAGAGTCGCCTGTGAGCTGCGGCGAGCCGGGACTGGAGATGGGCAAATGGGTTGCCTTGTTCCAGCCGTCGTTGAAGGTGTAGTTGCCTTCGGTGTTGTTGCCGATGATCTGGTTCTTGGTATACCGGTTGTAGCCGCCGCCGAACTTGATTTGATGCTTACCCCTGGTGACGGAAAGGCCAAACACTTCCGCGTAATCCTCGGCGCCGTTCCTCCACGGATCGTTGCCAGGACCCCACTGGGTGCCAACGGTGGTGAGATTGAGGTTGGGCAAGCGGTTAAGCGCATTGTTATCTTGGAAGTAGGTCGCCGCGTTCCAACCCGAGGGTTGCGTGAAGCCGGTTGCCGGGGCCGCGGTTGTCGGCGTGATGTCGATCTTGTTGCCGTCGTAGTTGAAGGCGGCTTCGAGCAGCACGTTAGGCGAAAGCGTTCCGGTCAGCTTGATGACAGCACCCCAGGCGGGGTTGCTGAAGTTGGAGCCAATGGTCGGATAGTTGTCCCCCTGCCACAACGGAGTGGCCTGGACCGAATCCTCGGCGTCGTGGATCAAATGGCCAAAGACATTCCACTTGTCGTTGAAGCTGTGGTCGACGCGGAACAAGTCCTCGCGCACATTGACAGGCAGTTTGCCGCCCGACGGGGTGTACTGACCGTTCGCGTTGGTCGAAGGCGGAATGTTTTTCGTTGTGTTGAAGAGAAGAGCATTGGCATCAAGCAATGTGCCAGGAATCACATTCCCTGGGAATGGTTGTCCCGGAACGAGTTGACCGCCCTCCTCCGCAGTGCCGTTATAGGCGGCGATGGCTTTGCCCACACGGGAGTTTGGGTTTACGATCGGCACAAAAACCTGGCCTGCCTGGTCAGACGGATAGAACGAGGGGACCATGTAAGTGAAATTCGCTGCCGAGGTGACTTCGTCCCCTCCCGGTACCGTGTTGATCGGATTGGGCGAGTTGCCTGTGACCTCTTTGCGCCACTCTTCGTTGTAGAAGAAGAAGGTCTTCTTCTTGCTCTCGTTGTAGACGTGAGGGATGAACACCGGGCCGCTCACATTGGCGCCAAAGACGTTGTAGCGCAACTCCGAGACCGGAGCCGGGGCCGGGTTGAAGTAGCTGCGGGCGTCGAAAGCGTTGTTGCGATCGAACTCCCACGCTTCGCCGTGGAACTTGCTCGTGCCGCTCTTGATCGACATGGTTACGGTGCCTCCGGAAGAGATGCCGTAATCCGGGGGATAGTTGCTGGCTAGAACCTGGAACTCGCCCAGCGCGTCTTGCGAGGGCATCAGCGACATCTTGCCGCCCGAACCGCGGTCATAGGCTTCGCCGCCGTCGATCATCCAGATGTTGTGCGCCTGGCTCAGGCCATTGAAGCTGATGGAGAAGCTGGCGTTGACAGACAGGGGATTCTGAAAGTCAGGAAGGTTGCCGCTGACGCCCAGGCCCAGTGCTGCCAGGCTGATGACGTTGCGGCCGTTGGTCGGTAGTTCACTGATCTGTTGTTCGTTGATGAGCGTGCTGACCACGTTCGAGTCGGACTGCACAGCGAGAGCATCGGCTTCAACCGTAATCGTCTGGTTCTCAGCGCCGACGGTGAGTTTGACGTCGACGCGGAAGGTCGCCGAGATGTTGACAACCACGTCCTTCTGCTCGAAGGTCTCAAAGCCTTTGGCTGTGACTTTCAGGTTGTAGCTGGCGGCGTTCAAGCCGGCGATCTCGTACAAGCCGGTGACGCTGCTCAGAGTTGAGTGGGATTCTCCAGTTGCTGGATCGGTCAAGACGATTTTGGCGCCGCTGACGACCGCTCCTGTCTGGTCGGTAACAATGCCGGTGACCGTCGAGTTGGCTTGCGCAAACGCGCTTACGCAAGCCAAAAAGACGAACAGCGGCAACAGAATAAATCTGTACTTTGCTTGTCTCATGTGACCTTCCTTTTTCAAGGTTTTTTCGAATTGTTTGTCGAGTACACCGGTCGCTTTGCCGGATGTACTGTTCGGTTGGGCAACAAGTCGCGCTTACTTTTCGCCTGCAGGTGAGCGGAATTGGATTACCATCCGATCCCTACGGTCTGTTTTGAGCCCGGTGGAGTTCACGCGACGTCCAGGTAGCCGGAAAACTCCGTTCTTTGGAAGCAGAGGACTACCATTTCTCTGCTTTTTGGTATATGTGCACTCAAACGATTGATTCATGAAAGTCAAACGTTTTAGTTGAGAGCACAATCCTCCCCAAGTTCGGAGCCGGGAGACATAATCCGCCTGCCGGGGGAGGGATGTCAAGCGTAACTTGCCAGGAAGTTACTTTTTGGTGATAAGGAATACGTTTACGGAAAGGTTTACATTTAGACAGTCTCACTAAAATATCTGAAATGAATGGTTTAGCGAGGAAATCGGCAGTGTTCAAATTAACCAAAAAATCTTTTGAAAAATCCCGCCAACTCACGCTTCAAGGGCCTGAATTCGCGGGCCCCTGATGGGTTCTTCATTTCATTCGAGGTACGACCTTGGGCGGTCTGCCTACTGAGAAGGGCCCACCCGCGCCGCCGAGTGGGTGTGAGTCCCCTTGAGACCGAGTGAGAGTGCTACTTCAGCCGTGCAAGGTCACGTAGCTGGCGCGCCGCCGCCTCGAGGAAGGTTTCAACACTGGCGCCTTCGGGGATCTGGAGGCCGGACTTTGCCTGAATCGCCGAGGCGATGCGGCTGGCGATTGCCTCCCTGGTCTCCATGCTCATGTCGAGACGGCGGGCGAAGAAGCCTTCAAGCACCTCAAGATCCGATGAGGAGAGCTTTGCGACTCCGGCGGCCGGCAGAGTAACCAGGCTGTGCGGCTCAGGGACAGGCGCGCTCGGAGCAAAGAACTGCGCGGTAAAGGTTCGTGAGCCGGCGTCGCCCCATAGGGGAGTTTCGATCTCCCGATCGCGAACAACCAGGGTGCCGGCGGCAAGGTCGCCGAGCCGTTGATGCTGTTTGGTGACGAACATGGCGATGACACCCACTCCATAAAAGAACGGGAGCTGGTCCACGTAGCGCACGAGGTTGCGGGCCATCGACTCGAAGAGCCCGATGGCGCGGCCCGAGCGTTGGATGACGCGAATTCTGGCTACGCGCTTGCCCGGCGTGCGGCCGTTCCAGAAGGCCTCAAAGAGAGTGAAGTAGCCCCAGTTCAGCAGGAAGAAGGTGAAAATGACGAGTGCCTCGGCCCATGTCTCTGAGATGCGATTGAAGGCGTGAATGGCCGGAAGAATGACGCTGGAGGCGAGCACCAGGACCAGCAACCCGGCGAACCAGATGAGGTAATCGACGAGCAGCGCGATGAACCGGCTTCCGATGCCGGCCAGTGGCATCTCGATGCTGACCAGCTCAGGCGTATCGATGTTAATCTGGTCCGGACCCAGCTGGTCAATCCTCGCGTCTTTCATCAGGTCCATGTCACAGATCCTCTCAAACCAGTGGATTCTCAAGCGCCGTCCGCACTGGGACCGGCTTTCTGCGCTGTTGGCGCAATCGGATCGGAGCGGGCTCGGCCAGCTCTCGCGCGCCGAATTGCAGGAGATGGCCCTCTTGTATCGTCAGGTGGCGGCGGATCTGTCCGTGCTTCGGCAGGACGCGACCTCCCGCACCTATGCGGTTCATGTGAATCAGTTGCTGGCTCGCGCCCACCATATCATTTATTCGGGCCGGAAGACGAGTCTGAATACCCTCTTTCTTTTCCTGCGAGATCAGTATCCGGTCATCTTTCGGCAACAGATCCGGTTTGTCCTGGCCTCGCTGGGTGTTTCGGTGGCATTTGGCATTCTGGGCGCCGTGCTGACCCATGCGCGGCCGGAGTTCATGCGCCATTTTGTCGGGCCTGACATGATCGCCACCATGGAGCGCCATGAAATGTGGACGCACTCGATTGTCGGCATCGAACCCAAGGCCACCAGCATGATCATGACCAACAACCTGACCGTGACTTTTGTGACGTTTGCCACGGGGATTGTGTTTGGAGTGGGGACTCTCTTCTATCTCTTTATCAATGGGATGATGCTCGGGGTGATTGGCGCCGCCTGCGCACAGTATGGCATGGCAGTGCCGCTGTGGAGCTTTGTTGCGCCGCATGGATCGTTGGAGCTGCCCGCGATCATCATCTCCGGTGCGGCGGGATTCCGGCTGGGCTATGGGATGCTCTTCCCCGGCGGGCTGCGCTGGAAGGACTCGGTGGCGCTTGGAGGGATTGAGGCTGCAAAGCTGATATCGGGCATTATCCCCATGCTCGTGATCGCCGGCTGCCTCGAGGGATTCTTCTCGCCGTCGAATGCGCCCGTCTGGTTGAAGTTCACGGTTGGCGGACTGCTCTTTACGCTGCTGAACGTTTGGCTGTTCAGGCCGGTGAAGGTGCGGGCCGAAGCGAGCTAGCGGGACATTGCGCGCCTAATCCTCCCCGCACATAGAAGAGAATTCTCTGGATTTCCCTCTTGACTTTATGTGTACTATCCGTAATAGTACACGCGTGATTCCTTTCCGCATCGCATTTCGGCCCGGCGTTCCACTTTTCGAGCAGATCGTTTACGCCTCGAAAAAAGCCATGATCGCAGGGCAATTGCGCCCGGGCGATCCCTTCCCCTCCGTCCGCACCCTAAGCAAAGAACTCAAAGTCAATCCAAACACGGCACATAAGGTCGTCGCTTACCTGGTGAATGAGGAGCTGCTCGAGACCCGTCCAGGCATCGGAACAGTCGTGGCGAAAATGCCTGACTCCAGCAAAAAGGAACGGACTCAGCTTCTGGGACATGAAATGGAAGAACTCGTGGTCGAGGCAAAACGGCTCGGTATTGGCTTGGACGAAATGCTCTCATCCTTCAGTACACACTGGGTTCGCCTGGCCGCCAACGATCCTGCGCGCAATTCATCGTTAGTTGTTGAGCCCGAAGAAGGGAGCCAAAGGAAATCATGACACCCGCAATCCAAACCTTAAGCCTATCGCGAAAGTTTGGCCGAACTGTTGCGCTTGACCGCGTTGACCTTGAAGTACCCGAGGGAGCTGTTTACGCGCTGGTTGGCGCCAACGGAGCGGGCAAGACCACGCTGATCAAAGTACTGATGAACATCTTTCAGCCAACCGGCGGAGCAGCCACGGTGCTGGGCATCGACTCGCATAAGGTCTCAGGCAAGGCCTTCAACCGAATCGGCTACGTCTCTGAGAATCAGCAGATGCCCGACTGGATGACTGTAGGCGACATGCTTGCCTACTTTCGCAACTTCTACCCGCAATGGGATCGCGATTTAGAACAGCAGCTCCTCCGGCAATTCGATCTTCCGCTCAAGCGCAAGTTGAAGCATCTATCGCGCGGCATGCGCATGAAGGCGGCCTTCGCCAGTTCTCTGGCTTACCGTCCCGCGCTTATCGTGCTCGATGAGCCATTTTCAGGGCTCGATCCGCTCGTGCGCGATGAGCTCATTGAAGGACTGATTGACCGCGCTCCGGAGACAACGATCTTCCTCTCGTCGCACGATCTGGCAGAGATCGAGAGCTTCTCAAGCCACGTGGGATTCCTGGAGCAAGGTCATCTGCTCTTCTCTGAAGAATTGTCCTCGCTCACCGGCCGATTTCGCGATGTCACCGTTACCCTCACCGGCCCCTCAACTCTTCCGCCAACTCCGCCGCCCAGTTGGCTTCAAGTTGAGGCAGCCGATTCCGTGGTCCGGTTTGTTCATAGCGATTACAAGGGCGCCGCTGCTTCTGAGGAGTTCTCACGCTTCTTTCCTTCGGCGCGCGACATCTCGGTAGACGCTATGTCCCTGCGATCTATTTTTCTCTCCATTGCGAAATCAGGCCGCATCCACGACGCATCGGCCGCTTCAGTTCTTGGTAAGGCCAAGGGGGGAAAGGAATGAAGCAGATTCTTGCCATCTTCACTAAAGACGCCCGCCGATTCTGGCCGGAGATCCTTGTATCCTTCGCGCTCTTGCTGGCTTTTGTCTTCGTCTATCCAAATGAATGGCGCGGGACTGAGGCTCTTGGCGTTTATGCCTATAGATCGTTTCTTGGCGCGAATAGTCCCATGGGCTTTCTTGCTAATGCCATTGTCGTTCTTATTCCCATCAGTTGGTGGATCCTGATTGCCCGCCTCATCCACGGAGAGCGCCTTGTCGGGGACACTCAGTTCTGGCTTACTCGTCCTTATGAGTGGCCTAAGTTCCTTGCCGCCAAGTTACTCTTCATCGCCGTGTTTATATGCCTTCCACTCCTTCTCGCGCAATCCATCCTGCTCGCAGACGCCGGGTTCAATCCCTTTTTCTATCTTCCCGGCTTGCTCTACAATCTGATCCTTTGCGCCGGCATATTCATCTTGCCTCTTGCCGCAGTCTCGACCGTCACCACCGGCTTCGGCAGAATGACCCTGATTCTTCTCGGTGTTGTCGTGTTCATTGCAGGCGTGGCCCTGCTAATTACCGAGCTACCCTCCGACACAAGCGGCACCGTTTCCGGCCCATTAGGCGATTCCTTGTCCTTCATCCTGCTGGCCTGCGGATGCGCTGCTGTGGTTCTGGTCCAATTTGCAATCCGCAAGGTCCGTGTTGCCTGGATGATTCTCGCTGGGTTGGCCCTCCTCATGACAACAGGTGCCTTCCTCGATCCCGATGAGAGGTTTGTAGAGCATTCCTATCCCAGCGAGGGCTTCGGCAACCAGGCTCCAGTGCAGATTTCAAGCTATGCCCCGGACGCATCCATTCAGCCCTCGATAAACGGCACGAGAGATAAAGGCCTACTTGAAATCACAATTCCAGTCCATGTCTTGGGAGTCGCCGAAGGGCATGCTGTCATTCTCACTGCCTTCAAAGCCACGATCGACGCGGCTGGCCAGGCACGGTGGGAGTCTCCCTGGCAGGTTGTTTATAACGAAACGCATATGCCGGGAAACTCCGATTCCTGGCTGCGTTTTCGCATCAGGCGAGCCGTTTATGACCGACTCAAATCTACCCCGGTCACGCTACATCTATCATTCGCCGTCGATGACACTCAGGCGGCCGGAAGCAGCAGCATTCCTATGACAGCGTCGGACTTCTCCGTGCCGGACTTCGGCATTTGCACTCCGCAGGCGTATTCCTGGCTCAGGCGCAATCCTGAGATCACAGGAATCTCATGCCGCTCGGCGATGCGGCACCCTCACCTGACGTACGTCACCGCGCAATGGACAGATGGCAGTTGCTCCGATCTGGACCCTGAGAAGACGCTTGGCACTGCGTGGACAGGCTCGCTCGATTCTGATCCCGCAGAGTTCGGGATCACATCGGTCTGGACCCTGCCGCTGACTTTCTCCAACAATTGGGGTAATCGCCGCGGGGGCGACATAGCCCTTCCGAGGCATTTTTGCCCGGGCTCGCCAATCACGTTCACCGCGTATAACCGCGTTGCGCGCGGCCAGGTGGGTCTCACCATCCAGGATTTTCACATTCCTGAAATGGCGGTCGGAGATGTCTATCTAATGCAAATGAAGTAATGGAGCGAGCATTCGTGGGCGAACGGAGCGACGCTCCACGCTGTCCGCGCACTACACCTTGACGAAGATTCTCCGCCGATAAATCAACCGCCTTGCACAACCAGAGCAATCACTTCATTTGGGAAGCCCGATGCGCCGAGCTAAATCCTGAAATCGCGGGTCCGAGCGGAGATTATCGATTCGCAAGTCGGACTTGAGGCTCCACGAAATGTCGAGCGATCTCTCGTCGTAAGCTTTTTCCAGGTACTGGAATGCCTTGTCCTTTTCACCAAGACCGGCGTAGATGGTTGCAAGAGCATACGGTGAGACATAGCTATCCTTTGATTTGTGCTGCAGGTCGCGAAGGATCGTTTCCGCACCAACCCTGTTTCCGGTCACCGCAAAAGCGTGCGCGAGCGAAGCTCTGACGCCCTGATCGCCATTGGATAACTCGACGGCCTTCTGAAATTCACCGATCGCTTCCGGCAGCTTCCCGGCGCCTTCATAGGCAACGCCGAGATAGCTGTGTTCCAGCCAATCGTTGGGATTCGAAGCAACTCCTCTTCGGCTCGCTTCCAACAAATTTCGATAGTCGCGAAGCTGATAATAAACACCGTCTTCGGTCATGGCGGCGCCTGGACCGAAATCGATCTGGTTGATCCTGGTCATCTCGGCAAGGGCTTCAGCGCGCCGGCCAAGAAAGGCGAGAAACTCCGCACGGTCTTCATGGGCGCAAGGGTAACTCGGAGCCAGGGCAATCGCCCGGTCCAGTTCTCGTTCGGCTGCTTCCAAATTCCAGTCATGCCGCCAACTGATCAAGCCAAGCGTATCGTGCGCTTCGCCGATGCTGTCATCGAGTTGCAATGCCTTGTGGAGCGCTTCCAGCGAAGACTGCATGCCGACCTCTTCAGGAATATGGCGGAAGGCCACCAGGAAAAAGTACGCGTCTGCCAAACCCGAGTAAGCCGGGGCAAAGCCGGGATCTTTGTGGATGGATTCTTCGAAGTAGCTCTTCGCCTGAATCAGCGGCTGCTCCATTGTGAACTGGGTCGAGAGGTTATAGCGTCCCCTCAGATAGGCTTCATACGCTTCCGGGTCCACGGTGCGCGCCGCATTAAGCCTGGCTTCCTGCTCTGGAGTCAACGTAATGCGAATCTGCCTGGTGACCGCCTCGGCCACCTCTCTTTGCAGGTTCAGAACCCCGTGCAATGGGCGCTCATACGATTCGCTCCAGATGTGCCGGTCATTGGGGCCGTCGAGCAGCTGGACCGTCACCCGAACCTCGTCATTCTCGCGGATGACGGAACCCTCGAGGATGCCATCGACACCCAGTTCGCGCGCGATCTCGGGCAGGTGTTTTCTGGTCCCTTTGTATTCCATCACGGAGGTATGGGAAATCACTCTCAACGAATGGATTCTCGACAATTCCGTAATCAGTTCTTCCGTCATGCCGTCTGCGAAATATTCCTGGGCCGGATCGCCGGAAAGGTTCTGCAGCGGCAGCACGGCGATCGAGCGAATGGGGTAAGCCGCATCTGGTCCATAAAAATGCGTCCACCCAATCCGGGCGGCAACGACAATCGCACAAAAGGATAAAACTGAAACCAGCCAGCCTAATCGCCGCCGATGTCTGACGGGGGCTCCCCATGCCGTAATTCCCGTTGTGTTTTCCTTCTCTTCGGCGATTGGTTGCGCCAGGGTCGCTTCTGGTTCGGGTTCCTGGGGCTGCGAAGATTCGTGACGACCAGGCGCGCGTGTCTCCAATTTCTCCTCTGCAACAGGCGCGATGAATCGATAGCCCCTGCCCGGAAGCGTTTGCACATAGCGCGGCTCCTGGGGATCGTCCTTCAATACCTGGCGGATTTTGCGAATGGCCCCGTTGATGCTGTTGTCGGTATCGAGAAAGACGCCCTTGCCCCAGATCTTCTCGGCAATTTCCTCGCGGGAGACGAGCTGGCCTTTCTGCTCAATCAGGATGAGCAGCACCTGCAGGGGAATGCGCTCCAGCTTGAGCGGGAGACCAACGCATCGCAGCTCAAAGGCTCGAAGATCGACCTCGAAGTCCTCTCCGAACCGAATGGTTTCCTGCGCACCGGCCGAAAGTGATCCCAAAGCACCACCCCTCACAAGAGTGTTGCGATTCTACACCGTTGACAGATTCGAGAGACATCTCCAATTGAATCTTGCACTTGAAGGGAGACAGGAAACCTTAAGGATTTCGACAGGTATCCGCTATTGAAACTGTGCGGCGGTCGAGCGAACATCCGGGTTGTGCTGAGAGGCAGATGGAAATATATCGGACGACAGCCGAAGCGTTCGATGTGAGATCCAGCACTCGCCTCCCCCCGCTCGCAAAGTGCAAGAAGCCTCCGTCCTTTGAGAAAGGAAAGAACCAGATGAAACATTCAAGCGCATCTCTGCTCATGGTCGCTCCGACGAAAGGAACCCTTGCGCGGCTGAACAGTCCAGGCCGGCTCGCGAACGCGGGAATCAAGAGCAGCGCGATCCTTGCGGTGATGGCGCTGTGTGTTGCCTCAGTCGGCGTAGGCAAAGCAGCGGCCAGCGGAATCGCGGAACCGGCTCAGACCGCGCCGGTCGCCGCGAACGATCAAGCCAAGCCCGCTGCAAAGCCCACTACGGGGAAGGTAACCGCCACGAAAATCGACCCTGCTCGTGAAGTCTGGCGCAACGTGATGCTGAAGATCAATCGGTCCAAAGAAGGCTGCGCTACAGCCAGGTATCCCGATCAGCAGTGGCACGAGGTTGAGTGCAAGCCTGCGCAAATTCGACCGGTGGTGCCGCCAAAAGGTATTCATCTGCTCACCGTTGGTGGCGGAGGACCTGGCGCCGGCCCCTCCTTGGCGGTGTTGAACGGGTCCATCATGCAGGGGGAAGGATCATTCGACAAGGTGCAGGGGGTAACAAGTGAAAAGGGCAACGGGACATCTAATTCCTTCACGCTCCAGCTCAACACGAATCCCTTCACGACCTCGACTTGCAATGGCGCTCTGCATCCAGACGAGTGTATGGGCTGGGTGCAGTTCATTTACGACTCTTCCGGTCATTATTCTGAAATTCAATACTGGTTGCTGTTTTACCGCAATCCGTGCCCCGCTGGATGGCAATCGGACAAAGATCCGGACGGAAGCTGCCTGAGAGACAGTCGCTCCATCGCCACCCCAGCCGTAACCATCGCCGACCTGCGCGGCATGAAACTGTATGGCTCCATCGGGGGTGAATTCGGTAACCCCTATGATGACGTGGTCGCAATCGAGGTCGGGGGCCTTCTCTACGCGCAATGGAGCGGCGACCCGATCGCCGGCGCCACCACAGGGTGGCAGGCGATGGAGTTCAATGTATTTGGCCCTGCCGAGGGTGGCAGGGCGGTCTTCAACCCGGGATCGACGATCGTGGTACGCGACAGTATCTTGATCGGCACGGAGACCGGAGTCGTGTGTTCGGAGTTCGGCTGGACCGGGGAGATGAATAGCCTGACCGTGACTAACAAGCCCCCACTGGTCGCAGCAGTTGGGCCACCATCGCTGGTGTTCGGGGAGAGCAATGCCAAGGACATCACGCCACCAGGAGGTTGCGCGAATGCAGCCGTCATCCAAGGTACCAACCTACCGGTTCCCATCAAGCCGATCATCGCTCACAGGCCATGATCATTTGCGCTTTTGAAGGTGAGAATTGCCCCCGACGGACACGGCCTGTCGAAAAGGACCTCGGCAAGCCGGTCTCCCTTAAGGGCTCGACTCGCGGATGATCGCCCACCAGCCCTTAAACCTTGACGAAGATCTTCCTGCGATACATCACCCACACCGGGATGAAGCACACTGCCGTATACGAGACGGCATAAGCGAAGGCGGCCCAGCCGGGGTCGGGAATCTGTGCGAAGACGTGGTTAAATGCCCAGGCGAGCGGGGTGGTGTGGTGGCCCGCGCCTGCCGGGATTCGAATGAAGTCGAGCAGGCCGGGCAGCAACTCGCTGATCATGTAGGCCACGATGGCGTTTGAACCGAAGACTAGCCAGGGATAGACAAGCCAGGCACTTCGTCCTTTGCCCCAGCCCCAGCGCTCGACGGCGATGTAAGCCAGCGTGAGCACCAGCAATGAGTAGCCGGCGGCGACCAGAACATAGGAACTGGTCCACATGTTCTTGTTGAGCGGGAAGCAAAGCGACCAAAGATAGCCGAGCGCCAGGCAACTCACTGTTGCGCCGGCAAGCCCGATCGCCTTTTGCTGGGCGGTTCTCGACGACCGCAGCCACAGGCCGGCCAGCAAGCCCAGCAGAGCTGTCCCGAGCGCGGGCAGGTCGCTGAGCAGCCCTTCGGGGTCGCGGACATTGTGCGCATCGGGGCCGCTCCAGTCGAGATACAGATGGTGCGGCATGAGCAGGCGGTCGAGCCAGGAGACGAGGTTGAGCCGCTGATCCATGAAGGGGAAATCGCGCCCCGGCATGCCTGCGCCAGGAACGGGAACCCAGCGGAGCAGGACATAGTAGCCGATGAGCGCAACAGCGAGCGCGGCCACCTTGGTCCAGACGCTCTGGTCGAAGAGATAGAAGAGGCCAACAACGAGATAACACACGGCAATCCGCTGCAGGACGCCGTAGTAGCGAAGATGGTCGAGCGCGAAGTAGGGGAATCCATTGACCACGACGCCGAGCAGAAACAGAACGACGGCGCGCTGAATAGTGTGCCGGGCGAGCTGGCCGCGCGTGGCTCCGCGTGCGAGCCGGGACTCAAACGCAAACACGATCGACGCGCCCATGACAAAGACAAAGGTGGGGAAGACCAGGTCGGTCGGCGTGAGGCCGTTCCACTGCGCGTGATTCATGAATCCCCATGAGCCCGGGCCGCCGTTGTTGTTCACCATGATCATGAAGGCGATGGTGATGCCCCGGAGCACATCGAGCGACATGAGGCGGCGGGTCGGCGAAGGGGCTTGGAGGGTGTTGGCCATTTTCTACTCCAGATTCGTGATTGCAGGATTATTGAATGCCAGGAATCGTAGTCGCACGACTCGTGAACGCCGAGATTTGCGATTGCCGGGATTCTTGGATTACAGGAATGCAAAAACTACCCTACGCGCTCGGGGTGCACTCAGCCAAGGGCAAATGGAGGGCTGGTTCTGGCTGGATGGTTTGGTTCGGCGATTCGCGGCTCCCTGACCAGGCGATTCACGGCATTTTCCCAACGTTTGCGGCCGATTCAGCGCATAATGCAAAGACCCCGGAGCTAATTCCGCGGAAGACAACTGAACTGACAAACTCCCAACCTTATTTCAGCCGAAACTCCTACCCCCGAGGAGATTGCCATGATCGATCTAACAGAAGTTGGCGCATTCCCTTCGCTCGAAGCAGCAGGCCAGTTCAGCGTGCGGTTCGGAATTTACCTTCCGGGCATTCAGAGCACGGGCGGGTTCGAGGTCCGCGTGCGCGTCATTCACCTGATCGACCGGTTCGATCCGGCCGTGCCCGCAGCGACATTCACCCTCTTGTGGCAGCAGGGTTCGGCTCTCGATCTGTGGAGCTCGACCGTTGAGCTGGCCCCCGTGGGAGGGTCACAGCCGCCCACACAACCGGGCTCGCATCTGGGCCAGCCGGGGCTGCATTTGTATCGGTATGAGCTGTGGTGGACGCTCGCTGGTAGCCCTGCAGGGACTGCGTCGCAAAGCATCTCGAGTTGGATCGTCGACCCCTTCGCCCGCGAGGCTGAGATAGGGCGCATGTCGGCATTCCTTCTCGATCCAGCCGCGCAGCCCTTCGCGTGGACCGACGCAAACTACAAGACGCCCGAGCTCGACGACCTGGTCGTTTACGAACTGCAGGTGGAGGAGTTCAACGACACATTCGACGGCGTTGTGGCGCAGCTGGCTTACTTCAACGGCCTGGGCGTGAACTGCATTGAGCTGATGCCCGTGACCAGCATGCAGCTCGACTTCGACTGGGGCTACGGACCGCTGCACTACTTTGCGCCGGGCTGGCGATGGGGCGGAAGCGCGGGACTCAAGCGGCTGGTGGACGCCGCACATGCCCAGGGGATGGCGGTGATTCTCGACGTCGTCTATGAGCATGTCGACCCGATGTTTGCCTATAACGCGGTTTACGGCGCACTGGCCGGCACCGCGGGCGCGCCCCAACCAACAAACCCCATGATGGACGGGCAAAACATCTACGGCTTTGGTCCGAAGCCCGACTTCACCCTCGCCTTCACACTCGACTATTTCGAAAACGCCAATCGGCAGTGGCTCGACGACTTCCACATCGACGGCTTCCGTTACGACGAAGTCACTGATCTCTACGTTCCGCCGATGGACGCGGGCTATCGCACACTCGTCGAGCAGACCTATCTGCATTCACTTGGCCTGGCGCGGTTCCAAGGAACGACCGGAGGATACAGCCGGGTCATTCAGTGCGCCGAAGCTCTCGACAAAGCTGCAACGGTGATGGAGCAGAGCTATACCAATACCGCCTGGCAGAATGGACTGCTGAACCTTGCCGAGGGGATAGCGTCGGGGGCAGCGACCCAGGACAGTTATGCCCTGCAACTGAACCCATCCATTATGGGATTTCCTGCGACCACCGCCGCTGTGGACGCGCAGGGCAATGCAATTCAGATGCCTGTTGCGCCGTTCCAGTATCTTGAGTCGCACGATCACAGCCAGTTGATCTGCTTCACCGATCCGAGCTACGACGCTGGAGACCCGATTCCCGAAGGCGACCGCAGCCAGTGGTTCAAGCTGCAGCCGCACGCCATCGCGCTCTACACTCTGCAGGGGATTCCGATGCTGTGGCAGGGCCAGGAGTTCGCAGACAACTACAGCCTGCCCAACACCGGGCTGGCCCGCATTCATTTAGAGCGAACCACGCACTGGGAGTACTTCTACGACAGTTTTGGCCAGCCACTGATCAGCCTCTACCGGCGGCTTGGCCCCCTGAGGCGAAGCACGGGGGCGCTGCGCGGGCGGGACAGCTTCTACTACAATCAGCAGTCGCTGCAAGGGAACCAGGTTCTGATCTACTCGCGCCACGCAGCGGCTACTACCACCGACGCCGAATCGTGGGCGTTGGTGACGTTGAACTTTGGCCCCAGCGACAGCGCTGTGCAAGCGCCCTTTCCGGTTGCCGGCACTTGGCGCGAGATGCTCGACGCCTCGTTCCGTGCGGCGCCGCTTGAAGTCACTCCGGGCCAAGCCGGGCAAACCATCGCGCTGACAGTGCCTTCGAATTACGGACAGGTCTGGGTGAAGGTTGGGTGAGCGGCTTGAATCCGCACTGTCATTCCCCACGCCCTGCCTGCTAAACTCCCCCTTCAGCAAAAATGCGTTCTCGCCATTGCTGTTGACCGGAGGATCGGAATGCCAGAGTTTCAGCCCTTTGTTGCTCCCAGCGAAAATCGGCCGGAGTTCACGGTTCGCGCACTGCTGCTGGGGTCGGTCTTCGGCATCATCTTCGGCGCGGTGACGGTGTATGTGGGATTGCGCGCCGGGCTCACCGTGGCGGCTTCCATTCCCATCTCGGTGCTCTCGATCAGCATCCTGCGCGCCTTTGGCCGCGCGTCGATCCTCGAAAATAACATCGTTCAGACGACGGGCAACGCGGGGCAGTCGATTGCTTCGGGCGTCATCTTTACGCTGCCGGCGCTGGTCTTCCTCGGATTCGATCTCGAGTACTCCAGGATCTTCATGCTTGCGCTCATCGGCGGCTGGCTGGGCGTACTGTTCATGATTCCGCTGCGCCGCCAACTGATTGTGCAGGAGCACGGAACGCTTCCCTACCCTGAAGGCACGGCCTGCGCCGATGTGCTGATCGCGGGCGAAAAAGGTGGATCGCTGGCGAGCCGCGTCTTTCTGGGGCTTGGGATCGGGGGGCTCTACACATTCTTCCAGAATGGAAATCTCTTCAGGGCGTGGCCGGAAGCGCCGGAGTACCGGCTCGACTTCGGGCCACAGCACGCGATGAAGGGCGCGGAGATCAATGCGGACGCGACTTCGGAGTACCTGGGTGTGGGTTACATCATCGGGCCCAAGGTTGCGGGGGTGATTGTTGCGGGCGGCGTGTTCTCGTGGCTGGTGGTGATGCCGCTGATCTACTTCTTCGGCAAGGAGCTCGGGCACCCGGTATATCCCGGCCAGGTTCCGATCGGGCAGATGAGCCCGCCGGAGCTGTGGGCCACCTACATCAAGCCAATGGGTGCTGGCGCTGTGGCCGCAGCTGGCGTGATTACGCTGGCCAAGACGATGCCGACGATTTGGTCCGCGCTCACTGCGGGGTTCAAGACCATGCGCCCCGGCGCGGCAGGTGCAGCGGCCAAGCCGCTACGCACAGAAAACGATCTCTCCATGGGCGTGGTGCTGGTCGGTTCAGTGCTGATCGTCCTGTTGATGTTTCTCTTTCTTGAGTTCAAGCCTGTGCCCGGAGCGTTTGTAGGCTGGGCTGCCAACCTGGCAGCATCGGTGCTCGTGGTCATCTTCGGGTTCCTCTTTGTTACGGTCAGCTCGAGGATCGTCGGTCTGGTGGGCTCTTCGGCAAGCCCGGTGAGCGGCATGACGATCGCGACCCTGATGGCAACTTCGGCGGTGTTCCTGGTGAACGGATGGACAAGCCCCGCGTTTGGGGCGCTGGCCATCACGATTGGCGGAGTGGTGTGCATCGCGGCATCGAACTCGGGCGACACCTCACAGGATCTAAAGACCGGCTACATCATCGGCGCAACGCCGCGGCTGCAGCAGATTGCACTCATGATCGGCGTGGTGGTTTCAACCGTGATCATCGGATTCACGCTGAATCTGATGAACACCGGCCTTCAGGAGTTCCACACGACGCCCCAGGCGTGGGACCTGAACGGAAACCATCCTGGAGTAACGATTCAGGACAACAGCAAGCTTCCTGACAACGTTCGTGTCATCGCAGCAGACAACAGCGTTTCCACGCATCAGCGGGCAGAGTACACCGTGCTGAATGCCATTGGGTCGACGGAGCTTCAGGATGGGAAGTATCTCTATTCGACGGGAAGCGGCAAGATAGAGGTGCATTGGATTCAGGGGATCGGCAGCGCGGCCGCGCCGGCGCCCCAAGCCAAATTAATGGCAACAGTCATCAACGGCATTCTTAGTCGAAAGCTGCCCTGGGGATTGGTGCTGCTCGGCGTATTCCTGGTGATTGCCGTCGAACTCCTCGGCATCCGGTCGCTGACATTTGCCGTGGGCGCGTATCTGCCTATTGGAACGACACTGCCAATCTTTATCGGGGGCGTGGTGCGGTGGATGGTGGAGCGAGCCGCGAAAAAAGCCGGCGACGAAGACTCGGACAGCGAGATTTCGCCGGGATCTTTGTTTGCTTCAGGGCTGATCGCCGCGGGCGGAATCGTAGGATTGATCGGCGTTGCGCTCAAGGCCTATGAATCGACAGTGGGCAAGGGCGACATACTCAACTTCCCAACCACATTCCTCTCCCACGACTGGGTGAGCGTATTGGGATTTGCAGCGCTTGCATTTTCGCTCTACTATTTCGCGCGGAAGCCGCTGAAGAAGTAAGGAATGCGTCGAATCTGATGTATGATGATTGATGCGTGATGCAAGGCATCACCGGGAGCCTCGCCATGCGCACCACCCTCGCTATTGACGACGACATACTTGCCGCCGCCAAAGAAATGGCAGCCGCTGAGCAGAAGAGTGTTGGGGAAGTGATCTCCGCTCTGGCTCGCAACGGCATGAGGCCCATCAATACCAGGCGAAGGACGCGCAACGGGATCCCGCTGCTTGCTGTCCGTTCTGGCGCGCAGCGCGTAACTTCAGAGCTGGTGCGCCAGTTGCAGGAAGAGCTGCAGTGAGCCTTGCAACCCGCTACCTGCTCGATGTGAATGTCCTCATCGCGCTGATCGACCCCGCACACGTTCGCCACGATGATGCCCATCAATGGTTTGCGGCCAAAGGCAGGAAGGCATGGGCAACCTGCCCTATCACTGAAAACGGCGTTTTGCGAATCGTCGGCAACTCTCGGTACCCCTCTTCGCCTGGAAATCCCGCGGCTGTCGCAGAGATTCTCTTCGTTTTGAGAAGACTCGGGTCCCACGAATCCTGGTCCGATGACATTTCGCTCCTTGACCCAGAGGCGGCGGACGCAACTCGCCTCCTTAACTCAGCTCAGGTTACGGATACCTACCTGCTCGCTCTCGCCAAAGCGCATGGCGGCCAGCTTGCGACCTTCGACCGCCAGCTCGTTGTCAACGCTGTTGCGGGCGGCACGGCCGCGCTGCATCGCATCCCGTAGACGGGCCAATTGCCGCAATCAACGCCAAACCTGAAGCATTACGCGGGCTTTCGACCCGCCATTGCATCTTTGCTGTGCTGGCGCTCATCATTGCTGTTGGAGGGTTCATTCTCATGCAAGTTACAGGCAACACAATCCTCATCACGGGCGGCGGATCGGGCATAGGCCGCGGGCTGGCTGAAGCATTTCACGCGCTGGGCAACCAGGTGATCATCGCGGGGCGACGCCTGCAAATGCTGGACGAAACCACGCAGGCAAATCCAGGCATGAAGTCGCTCACAGTCGATATGGTGAACGCCGACGCTATCGCCAAATTTGCAGCACAGGCCGTCGAGCAGTTCCCCTCTATAAATGTGCTGATCAACAACGCCGGAATCATGCGTTCCGAAAGGCTCACCGCGCAGCAGGCCGACCTTGCGGATGCTGAAGCAATTGTGGCGACAAACCTTCTCGGCCCCATTCGGCTGACCGCAGCCTTGCTGCCCCATCTTCAAAAGCAATCTTCTGCCGCCATTATCAATGTGTCTTCCGGGCTGGCCTTTGTGCCGCTGGTGTATACGCCGACCTACAGCGCCACTAAGGCCGCGATTCATTCGTATTCGCAATCGCTTCGTTATCAGTTGAGGTCGACGCCGGTGGAGGTGATCGAGCTTGCTCCGCCGTATGTGCAGACCCACTTGATGGACGGAGCCGACGATCCGCGCGCCATGCCTCTGAAAGAATTCCTCCAGGAAGTGATGGAGATCCTCAAGACGCAACCCACACCCGCGGAGATCCTGGTGGAGCGGGCCAAGGGTCTTCGCAATGCTGAGCGCGAAGGCCGCTACTATGGGACATTTGCGGGGTTGAACGGCGGGATGGCGGAAAGATTTGAACCATAATGAATGGGATGAGAGAGAATAGCGTCGAACAGTCGCAGCAGTTCGCGAGCGACAACTATGCGGGAATCTGCCCGGAGGCATGGTCGGCTCTGAAGGCGGCAAACGAGGGCCATGCAACGGCATACGGCGACGATGCCTGGACGCTGCGTGCTGCCGACTCATTTCGTTCGCTGTTTGAAAAGGACCTCGAGCTTTTTTTCGTCTTCAATGGGACAGCGGCAAACTCGCTTGCGCTCGCCTCGCTTTGCCAGTCGTATCACGGCGTTATCTGCTGCGACTCGTCGCACGTGGAGACCGATGAGTGCGGCGCGCCGGAGTTTTTCTCGAACGGTTCCAAGCTGCTGGTGGCAGCGGGGCGCGATGGAAAGCTGACGCCCGCAGCGATTCACGAGTTGGCTACCAAGCGGACGGATATTCACTTTCCCAAACCACGCGTGGTGACGATTACGCAGCCGACAGAGCTGGGCACGGTGTACACGGTGGATGAGGTGAAGGCGATCTCTGACGCATGCAAGCAGCACGGCCTGTGGCTGCACATGGACGGCGCGCGGTTTGCGAATGCGTGCGCAACGCTCGGGTGCTCCCCGGCTGAGCTGAGCTGGAAGAGCGGCGTGGATGTGCTGTGTTTTGGCGGCACGAAAAACGGAATGGCGGCAGGCGAGGCTGTGCTGTTTTTCGATCCTGCGCTCGCCGTGGATTTTGACTACCGCTGCAAGCAGGCCGGACAACTGGCTTCGAAGATGCGTTTCCTCTCCGCGCCATGGGTCGGCATGCTCGAGAGCGGAGCATGGCTGAAGAACGCGGCCCATGCGAACCGCTGCGCGAACTATTTTGCCGAGCGGGTTGAGACGGTTGCAGAAATTCAGATTGCGTCGCCGGTGGAGGCTAACTCGGTTTTCATCACCGCACCGGATGAGATTCTGGATCGGTTGCGGGAGCGCGGATGGCGGTTTTACACCTTCATCGGCGGGGCCGCACGATTCATGTTCGCCTGGGACGCAGATTTGAGGCGAGTGGACGCCCTGCTCGCCGATATGAAAGCGTGCGCGGAGTCGTAGGGCCGTTTTTTCTATGCCCGCGCGCGAATTGCGCCTGCGGAAGACCACCTGCAATTCGCGACGCCAGTGTTCGCCGAGGGCGAGCAACTCCCATTCCACGGCGGGTGAAAAGTAGCGCAACACCGGCTCGTTGGCGGGGTGAATGCGGAGCGCAGGGGCGGCGAGCAACAGGCGCGGTTCGAGCGGGGAAACTTCCGATCCGGCGAAGTATCCCTGTCGCTCGAAGGCAGAGAGAGGCCGACCGCCGGGCGAAGCTGGTTGCCGTTCGGAATTGAGCGCGCGCACGCGAATCCAGTAGTCGAGAGCCTGCAAGGGCAGGTGAAGGTCTTCGTCGGCCTTGAGTTCGATGACGGTCAGGCGGCCCGCCCGGTCGAGAGTGAGCAGGTCGAGCATGCCGCGATCGCCGACGGAGATAGCGGGAACCTGAGAGCAGAGCAGATCGCCGCGCAGGCCGGGAAGTAGTTCGGCGAGCTCCGCGCGCAGACGCGCCTCAAGCCAGCGCTCGGGCTGCATGCGAAAGAGCGGATCCGTGTGCATGCCATCGGGACGGCGGCTCTGAAACAGCCGCGCAAGCATCTCGGCGCATACGGCCGAGTTCTCTTCGGTGAGCAGCGTCTCGTGCGCGCCAGCGCCGAAGGTCACTTCGTCCTGCCGCGAAAAAGAGTGCGACGAAACGCCGTGCCGGACGCGCGCGAACTCCAGGCCGTGAAGCAGCAGTCCCACTTCGGTGGAGGATTTGACGTGGACCTCAACCCGTTCGCGCGCAGCGGCGGGGACCAGCGCGAAAAGCCGGTCGATGCCCGCGGAGCAGCGATCGCGTGCCGCCTGTGCGTCAAAGGCATGCACCAGGCGCGACTCCAGGTTGCCGGTATCGCGAAAGTCGACCAGTGCGAGCTCTTCGCTGCGCTCGTCCAGAGTGTAAAGCTCAAACTTTGCGGCGGAGTGATTGAGCCAGGCCATGCGCTCCGCTGTGGTGCGCCAGGCGCCGGCAGGAACAACAACCTTGAGCCCGCCCACGTGGCGGCGGCCATCGCTTTTCTGGCGGCAATGATCGAGCCAGAGAATGCCGAGGGTCAGAATTCCATCGACCATCGCGGAAGACTCGGCCTCCGCGACGCCGATCACCGCGTCGACACCGGTGCCGAGAAGAAGCTTGCCGCGAGCATAGGCGGGCCCGAAGCTGTGCTCCAGATCCATTGCCGAGCGCAGGCCGTCGACCTTGACCCCAATGAAATGCCGGGTGAGCACGCGCCCCAGCAGGCGAAGGTAGTTCTTGCGTGCGGCGTCGCGCGCGGTGGGGGTGCGACGGTCGTTGGTGGGGACGAGTTCGAGGGCCTGCGGTTTGGCAACACCCATGCGGCGCGTTAGGATGCGGAGGCTTTGTGCTCGGTGATGGAGATCGACGACAGTGCGGACGATGTTGCGCTCTTCGCTCCACATCTGGAGCAGGCAGCGTCCGTGTTGCTCATTTACTGAGAAGCGCGCCAGTCGCATGTCGAAGAGCACGCGCCCATCCTCGAGCAGCGCCGCGGCGGGATGGTCGGCCAGATATTCGTCGAGCGCCTGCACAAGCTGACTGGGAGACAGGGCTTTCGCATCGCTTGATTGAGTCTCGTCGGCAATGCGAGAAATTGGGCTCACACGGGCTCTACCAGCCCTGGCGGGCGCGGAGTGCAGTAATGTGCGCTACGTGATGGCGAGAGTGCCAGTCGTAAAGCGCGAGATTCACTGCCAGTGTCATGCGGCCTCGTTCAGGATGGGTGAAGCCGCGCTGAAAGTCCTCCTCCGACATGGATTCGAGAACCGAGACCAGGCGCTTGTGCAACCCATCGAGAAACATGAGCGAGGTCAGGATGGGCGCGCGCGAGTCGGGCAGGTTGGCCCATGCGGCCTCATCGTAAGGCTTGATGGTCGGCCAGTCCTCCGTCAATCCCAGCTTGAACCGGACGTAAGAGTTGGCGTGACTGTCGGGGAGGTGATGCACAAGCTGGCGCACCGTCCAGCCGCCGTCGCGATAGGGAGTGTCGAGCTGAGCGTCATTCAGGCCTGCGACAGCCGCGGTGAGGCGCTCAGGCAACTCGCGGAGAACTTGAATGTTAGCGGCGCGAGCCTCGGGAGGGCTGCTCGAGGGCGCGCGAAAACGCCCGATCGGATAACGGAGATCATCCACAACTGTCATAGCAGTAGCCTAGCAGCGGTTTACTGGTGCAGTGATTTTCTGGGGAGTGAAACGGAAGGGACGGTGCGGCTATTGTGCCGCTCTCTGAATGACCGAGCCTCGCGGCGACGAAACACACGCGGGGCCCGGCCAGGTACTCAGGAATGGTGATTCGCGTGATAAGCGGCGGAGTGATGATGGTGATGGTGGTGGTGACGATGTCCTTGGGCTGCGAACGCCGGGCTGGCTAACATCACCAGGAAGAGAGATGCGGCGAGAATCTTTTTCATGCGTTGAATGTAGCACGAACCGCGAAGGCCGGAAAGCCCCCAAAAGCGTATGGCACCAACATAGAAACGGGCACGGCTGGCGCCCAAACGGCCACGGCCTGCGCAGGTCGGCGAGGAAGCACCGGCCGCCTGGCTCGTGCAGCGAAAGAGTAGACTGAATGTACGATGAGTCTCCCTCAGACATCCCCGCAAACGAGCCACAAGCAGTACTTTTTCCAGAAGTTTGGCATCACCGAGCGCCTGCTCGAGCGTTGCCTGGGCGAGGCGCTTTCGGCAGGCGGCGACTACGCCGACCTCTACTTTGAATCGGTGACCGCGACCGCGCTTGGCGTGGACGAGCAGATCGTGAAATCCGCAAGCCAGGGCACGAGCGCCGGCTGCGGGGTGCGCGTTCTCTCCGGCGAGCGAACCGGATATGCCTACACCGACAACCTGAGCCCGGAGCGGCTGTTGCACGCGGCTCGGACGGCGGCTCTGATCGCCTCAGGCCCGGCCAAGGAGACCGTTCAGGGGTTTGTCGAGACGCCCACGGCCGATCTTTACCCGGTCCCGTTGGGCGGATTCTCGCTGGACCTGGCGGCGCGGCTGGAGCTAATCCTGAGGGCCGATCGTGCGGCGCGGGCTTACGATCCGCGAATTGTGCAGGTGCGATCGAGCTATTCAGAAGAGTTGCGGCGCATCCTGATCGCGGCCTCTGACGGAGCCTTTGCCAGCGATACCCAGCCGCTTTGCCGGCTCAACGTGTTTGTGATTGCCAAGGAAGGCGCGAACCTGACCAAGGGGTCGACCGGAGCGGGCGGACGCGCCGGGCTTGAGCAATTCCAGGGCTCGAAAAGCCCGGAGCATTTGGCGCACGAAGCCGCACGGGGAGCGATCCTGCAGCTTGGCGCGGTGGCTGCTCCTGCCGGCGAAATGGAGGTCGTGCTGGGGCCGGGCTGGCCGGGGATCCTGCTGCACGAGGCGGTGGGGCATGGCCTGGAAGCGGACTTTAATCGCAAAAAGACATCGGCGTTTGCGGGGCTGATCGGTCAAAAAGTCGCCAGTTCCAAGGTCACCGTGGTGGACAACGGCACCATGACCGGCCGGCGCGGATCGCTCAATGTGGACGACGAGGGCTCGGCCACGCAGGAGACAGTGCTGATCGAGGGCGGCGTGTTGAAAGGCTATTTGACCGACAAGCTCTCGGCCCGGCTCACCGGGGCGGCCAACACGGGCTCGGGCCGCCGCGAGAGCTACCAGTGCATTCCCATGCCGCGCATGACGAACACCTACATGCTGGCCGGGGACGACGAGCCTGAAGACATCATCCGCTCTGTGAAGCGCGGACTCTATGCCGTGAACTTTGGCGGCGGCCAGGTAGACATCACGAACGGGAAGTTTGTCTTCTCGGCCTCTGAGGCCTATTTGATCGAAGACGGCAAAATCACCGCGCCGGTGCGGGACGCGACACTGATCGGCAACGGACCCGATGCGCTGAAGCATGTGTCGATGGTGGGCCACGACCTGAAGCTGGACGAGGGCATCGGCACCTGCGGCAAGGATGGACAGAGCGTGCCAGTGGGTGTGGGCATGCCAACGATCAAGCTGGACCGGATGACGGTGGGAGGGACGGGGCGGTAAGTCCACTCCATTGGGCATTGCCATTATCTCAAATTTGAGATAGGATCAGACATGAATTGGTCCGTCGAAATGCTGAACGAGACCGTTCAGGCCGAGATTGACGCGCTCCCGGCCGACATGCAGGCAAAGTTCCTGCAAATTGTCGGCATGATTCGAGAATTCGGTTTGGCAAACGTTGGGCAGCCGCATGTCAAACATGTTCGAGGCAAGCTTTGGGAGATGCGACTCAAGGGCAGAGACGGAATTTCTCGGGCGCTTTACGTCACTGCGTTTGGCAGACGCGTCGTAGTGGTAAGGGCATTTGTAAAGAAGACACAAGAGATTCCAGAGGCTGAAATAAATCTAGCCTTGCGCCGCGCGCAGGAGGTTCTATGACGATTCCATTTGAAGTATTCAAAGCAAGAATGCTCGCTAACCCTGAGGTCAAGCGCGAATATGACGCGCTGGAAGCAGAGTTCGCAATTTCAGCGGAATTGATCAGGGCGCGCCTCCGCGCAGGGCTCTCCCAAGCGGAGTTGGCAGAACGAATGGGCACCAGCCAGTCTGCCATCGCGCGGCTTGAGAGCGGCAGGACTCTGCCCAGCGCCAAGACGCTAATCCGCTTTGCCGAAGCTACAAAGTCGAAGGTCGAGTTGCGGCTGACCGCGGCGTAAGGAAGCTTGTTTGGACAAGACGACGATTGGTGATCTAGTCCTAGTCTCTGTGTCGCTCGTGGGAATCGGTACCCCGTGCATGAGAAGCGCGCAGGGCTATACTCTGCGCATTTTGGCGTCGCACCTTCCGGTTCGCTTCGCGCTCGATCATGAAGACCAAGTACCAAATCCAAATGCGCTGCATAGAGGAAAAATCGTAGAAAAAGTGGGCCAAGCTGTTAAAAAGATGCGCCCCTCTAGTCGCGCCGAGAACCCTCTTGCACAGACCGTGAAATGCATCGTTCAAATCCATGGGATCGGTCTGTCCGAACTGAGTTTCTAGCGTATCGCCGTCCGCTTTACAAAGCTCTACAGCGCAGTTGACCACGCCAAGTTCTCGCCTCAGATTGGAAAATTGGTCTTTCGGACGCCTCGGAGGTAGCTTCGCAACCTCCTTTGAGAGCTTACCTTGTGCTCTGTACCACCTGTAACACGATGAGCACAGGCCATTTGAGATAATGGGAAGCCCTGGGTTCCTGCACCACTGGCACGCTCGTTTCGCTCTAACGGTGTTGATGAGGCCTCGAATGTTGTTTTCGTACAACTTGAGCTGATCTGGCGAGGTTTCCGCATCCATACTCACCCGAACCTTCCGTCCCAGCGCTGAAGCAATATTCACCAGCGCATCGATCGAGAACCTCGAAATCCGCCCGCGCAGCAGATCGTTCATCCGCGGCTGCGTCACTCCGCAACGCTTGGCGGCTTCGGCTTGAGTCCAGCCGCCTTCTTTGATGATTCCTTCGATCTTAATCATGAGATCGGACCGCAGGGTTAGATTCGCCGCTTCCTCCGGTGTGTCGGCAAGAGCATCCCAAACATTGGCGAAAACCTGGCGTATCCGATTTCCCACGAGTTCCTCCTTCAACTGGCCTCAATTGCTGATTATATCCGTTCTGATATAGAGATGCAGATTCCAGGGGCTTACAGTAAGTGTCAATTCGGATCGGAAGCGCGCGTCGAGACCGAGATAAACTGAATGCAGGAGGAACTCGCCATGACATAGGTACGCAACTGCGACCTGGAGTTTGTCATGAGCCGTTCCTTGCGCCGCCCCTTTGCGGCGATTACGGGCACTGCGAGCGCGAAGAGCGACAAGCAGCTGGCCCACCGCGGCGTCCGCCGCAAACAGAATCTCGCCATCAAAACCTGCACCGACTTCGAGAACCTGATTCTTCCGCATACCCTTGAATGCGCATGGAACAACACATGGTGCTGGGGACGTGACGGTGCCCAGAGCTATTGCGGCTATTTGCGCCACAAGGACGACGAGTTCGACCAAAAGTACTACCGCAAGCTTCTGCGCAAGTAGGCGGTGGGCGCCTGGCTTGAGACCGGCCTCAAACGCAGAAACAACGAAGGCCGCCATCGCGGCGGCCCTCATGGTTGGTTTCGGTCGACCATTACGCCTGAGGCGCCGGATTAGAGCCGCCCCGCGCGCCCCCTTGCCCGCCACGATGTTCGTGCATGGCCTCAAACTTCTGCTTCTGCGCGTCGGTCAGGACCGCTTCAATCTTGCCTCGCGTAGCGTCCTGAATCGTCTTCATTTTTGTGTGGCGATCTGCCTCCGCCAGCGACTGATCCGCAAAGATCTGCTGCCGCTGTTGATCGCGCGCCGCCAGAATGGGTTTGATTTGCGCCTGCTGATCGGTGGTCAGGTCCAGCGCCTGGGTCAGGTGTTTTAGCTGTCCCTCGGCATCCATACGGCCCCGGCCATGCTCTCCCTGGCCCGGTTGTGCCCCATTTTCCTGTGCAAGTGCAACGCTCGCAGCCATGCCCAAAGTAAGCATGCCGCCCAATAAAAATGTTCCCAATGTCCGGTTCATCGATTCTCCTCGCTCGTCACTCTGAAAGGGCCGTCCTGCAGGTGCAGACTGACCGCTTCAGCCACTTAGACGGGACGCGTTCCGTCGCGATGACAGGATCAACTAATTTATTAATTCTTCCTTCAGGCACACTTAAGGTTGGCGGGACGCGGGGGCTAAAGCGCGCGGTTGCGCAGCGTCTTCCGCTGCGGCGGCAAAGGCACGCGTGCAAATGGCTTTGTTACTGTTGACCTATGCCCGAACTCGTAAACCCGACGCAAGCTGGCCCGACCCAATCTGAATCTATCGACATGGAATCCCTCGCATGGGACGTGGTTGCGATGGCGATGAAGGCCGGGGCGAGCGACGCCGAGGCGGTGGTGCGCGAGGGCGACGAGTTCAGCGTGAATGTGCGCATGGGGCAGGTGGAGACGCTGAAAGAGTCGGGATCGCGTGCGCTTGGGCTGAGGGTTTTTCTCGCCAACAAATCGGCATCTTCCTCAACGAGCGACTTTACGCCGGAGGGAATTCGGCAACTGGTGGCAGGAGCCGTGGCGCTGGCCGGGGTGACGGAAGAAGATCCATTTGCGGGGCTTGCGGAGACAACGGAGTTCGGCACTGCCGGCGGCGATCTGCACCTGAGCTACGACGACGTCTATTCGTTGAGCGGGCCGGAGCGCATTGAGTGGGCGCGGCGCACCGAGGCAGCCGCACTGGCGGCCGACAACCGGATCACGAACTCTGACGGCGGCAGCTTTGACGCAGCGACTGGCAGAAAGGTTCTGGCCAACTCGCGCGGATTCCTCGGCAGCTATCGCACCAGTTACGCGGGCGTTTCGGCTGCGCCGCTGGCCATGGACGAAGACGGCAAGATGCAGCGCGACGGGTGGTGGTCGTCGGCGCGTAGCTTTGCGCACCTCGACACGCCCGAGGCTGTGGGCAAAGAAGCGGCCCGTCGGGCTCTGCGGCGGCTGGGCGCGCGGCGCGTAAAGACCCAGCAGGCCCCGATTATTTTCGCTCCAGAAGTGGCGCGTTCGCTGATTGGATCGATCTTTGAAGCGGCTTCGGGGGATTCGATCTGGCGGCATGCGTCGTTTCTGGCCGGCAAGCTCGGCGTGCAGATTGCGGCGTCAACGCTGACCCTCGTCGACGACAACCTGATGCTACTGCCGACCGGTGCAGGAGGGTTTGGGACTTCGCCGTTTGATGGCGAGGGGTTGCCTTCGCTGCGCACCGTCGTCGTGCAGAATGGCGTGCTCGAGAACTACCTGCTGAATACCTACAGCGCGCGCAAGCTGTCGATGAAGTCCACGCACAACGCTTCGCGGGGCCTGGCCGGAACGCCGGGCATTGGCTGCGGAAACCTCTTCCTTGAGCCGGGCACGCAGACACCGGAGCAGATTATCGCCGAGGTCGACGCAGGCCTCTACGTCACTAGCCTGATGGGCTTCGGAGTTAATGTGGTCACGGGCGACTATTCGCGGGGCGCGACCGGCTTGTGGATTGACAAGGGCGAGTTGACCCACGCGGTTGAAGAGATAACAATCGCCGGCAATCTGACCGAGATGCTCAAGCATGTGACCGCGATCGGCAACGACCTGGTGTTTCGCGGGGCTGTCGCGAGTCCTACGCTGCGGATCGACGGCATGACTATCGCCGGAGCCTGAACGGAGACGCGCCGTGCCCAACCTGCCGCACACACTCCCGTTCGACCCTGCAGATGCAAAGGCCGCGCTCGGCCAGCTTCCTATGTCAGCGGCCGTCTTCGCGCTCTACGGCGCTGACGCGCACGCCGAACCATACATCGGCCGGACGCCGAACCTGCGCGGACGGCTCGAGCGGCTGCTTCAGCCCTCGGAGAAGCATCCGCGGCGGCTGCAGTTAGCGGGGCGCGTTCGGCGCATTGAGTGGCGGCTTACGGGCTCTGATTTCGAATCGCTGTTGGCGCAATTCGAAATGCTTGAAGAGATTTATGGCGAGAAGGCTCTCAAACGCATGCATCTGGGCGCGCCGTCGTTTGTGCGCTTCCTGGGCAGCAATCGCTATCCCCGCATCACGGTCACCAACCGGCCCAGCCTGAAAGAAGCCGACTGGTCCTATGGGCCCTTCCCTTCTCGCGCCGCCGCCGAGCGCTATGCCGACGAGGCGCTCAAGCTGTTTTTGCTGCGCAGGTGCGTGGAGGAGCTGGACCCCAACCCGTCGCATCCGGGGTGTGTCTACAGCGAGATGAAGATGTGCCTCGCGCCTTGCTACCAGGGCTGCACCGACGAGCGATACGAAGAGGAATCGACCGCGGTGGAGCAGTTTCTGGCCACGCGCGGCGAGAGCCGGCTTGTGACGCTGCGAACACAGCGGGATGCGGCCTCGACCAATCTTGAGTTCGAGACAGCGGCAGCAATCCACGCTCAGATCCAGCGCGTTGAGGCCGTACATGGCCTGGCTGCGGAGCTGGTCGGCCCGCTAAGCCAATTGCGGGCGTTGATCTTGCAGGTGTCTGCGGAGCCGGATGAGGTTGCTGTGTTCGTCTTCGAGGGCGGGCGGCTGAGCGGGTCGGCGGGCTTTTCGACCGTTGGAATGCGCATTCAGAATGAGCAGTCAGGCTCAAGCTCGCTCTATCCGCAGCCGTTGGCGATTGAGCCGGTGCCTGAAGAACAGGGGTCACGGTCCAGGGTTCAGGGTTTAGAAAATCTGGCGCAGCGATCAGGGATCGAAGAACAGGGAAAAGGGAATTGGCAAGAGGGAGAAGGGACCAGGGACCAGGGACCAAGGACTGGGGAACCGGAAACAGGCAGCGCCGAGAGCTC
This sequence comes from uncultured Acidobacteriaceae bacterium, assembly GCA_963783065.1. Classification (GTDB taxonomy): domain Bacteria; phylum Acidobacteriota; class Terriglobia; order Terriglobales; family Acidobacteriaceae; genus Telmatobacter. Next base: position 1,141,923 of record CAWAMG010000004.1, read on the forward strand.
GCCCACGGAACCGCAGGCCGCAGTCCACAAATCCCCTGCCGATGCGCGACTGAAACTCGCCCGGGGCGTACTGGAAACGCGGCTCGATGAGGCTCTAGCCATGCTCGCGGCCCACGCCGCCCCGCCCTCGGCCACCGAGCGGCAGGGGCACCTTGCCCTTCTCAAGCGCTGGTACTACCGGCCTGAGGTGCGGCGAACGGGCGAAGTGTTCTTTCCGGGCGCGGATGGGGATTGGCCTGCACGGGCTATCCTGCGCGGCATCGGGCGCGTTGCCGCGAAGTCGCTGGCGTCCGCGCCGCCGGCATAGACTGTTTGCCCGAGGAGCAACGATTATGGCCAGGCAAGTCGATCTCCGGTCAATGCTCTCGGTTGGACGCCATGCGCTCGATCCGGGGCGAGCCTGCGAGGTGGCGGAACTTGTGGCGGCGCATCCTGCGATGGCGTCCGAACTCGTTGCGTGCTTGTGGGACGACGACCCCGGGGTGGCCAGTCGAGCCGCAGACGCGCTTGAGCGGCTGACCTGTGAGCGGCCAAAGATTCTCTCCCGGTGGAAGGATTCGTTGCTGGGGCTACTGGCCGAGGCGAAGCCGAAGAAGGTCCGTTGGAACCTGGCGCTGATCGCTCCCCGCCTCAAGCTGACACCCGCGGAGTGCCGACGCGCGGCTGGTGTGCTCAACACCTGGCTCGACGACCCGAGTTCGATCGTGAAGACGCTGGCATTGCAGGGCCTTGCCGATCTAACCCGGCAGGACGCTTCGCTGTTGACCTCGGTGGTTGACCTTCTGCGGCTGTACGGCCGATCGGGCACGCCGGCAATGCGGGCCAGGAGCCGGATTCTGCTGAAGAGCTTGGAGCGGCGGAGGTAGGGACCCGCTGTAGAATTGGTTGGGTTTTTGCAGGTCTGTTCTTGGGCGTGCTGAGGAATCGTTTTCACATCGGCAATGAAAGTGAGGCTCCGACTTATGAGCGGAACGGTTCTAACCATGCGGAAGATTGCCTTGACGGCATTCTCGGTTCTGCTGGTCGGCGTGGCATACGCACAGAGCGGTTCGGTCGTGTTCGAGCGGGACGGGCGAGTGATCTCTCTGGTGCCCTACGCCCCCAACATTTTGCGAGTGACCATGAGCCGCGACAAGTTCGCTGCCATGACCGCGTCAGGGTACGGCATTATTGGTGAGCCGAACGCGGATGGCTGGACACACGACAAAGATGCTCAAGGGAACGACGAGTATCGCTCGGCGCGGATGGTGGCGCGCCTGACGCCGGGAAGCCAGACGCAAAAAATGCCGCTGGATGCGTTGAACCTTCAGTTGCGTGAGATTTATTTTGGCGCCGGAAACGGCGGCCAGGGTCCGCGCGAGGATGAACTGGAGATAAGCACGCCGGCAGGCAAATCGCTGGTGGACATGCGCTCGTGGTCGATGGATCGGACTGGAACAGAGCCGTCAGGTCCTGCGCAGCCGGGCGCGCATGGGCCGGTCGCGAACGGGCCGGGCGCAGAGATTCCGACCTACCGTGTTGGGTCGGTCTTCAGTTCCGGTGCAGACGAGCACTACTACGGGCTGGGTCAGCAACAGCAGGGATGGATGGACCTGCGCGATCACCAGATCAAGTGCTGGCACGACTACGGGGCGCCCGGGGGCGAGTCGGTCTGCGTGCCGTTTATGGTTTCGAGCCGTGGCTACGGCTTGCTGTGGGACAACCCCTCGAAGACCACTATCGATCTGGGATTCAACGGGCGCAACGCGTGGTCGTCGGAGATAGGCGACCGGGTTTCGTACTTTGTGATCGCGGGCGAGACGAGCGACGAGATTTACGCCGGCTACCGCTTGCTGACTGGCGTCACACACATGCTGCCGCGCGGCGTGTACGGTTACATCCAGAGCAAGGCGATCTATCCAACGCAGGAGCAGGCGCTGGCCATCGCCAAGGGCTATCGCGACCGCAAGCTTCCGCTTGATGGGCTGGTGGTGGACTTCCTGAACATGACGAAGCAGGGCGAGATGGACCTCGACCCCAAGCGCTGGCCCGATCCTGCAGCAATGAACAACGAACTGCACGCGATGGGGATCAAGACCGTGCTCAGCGTGTGGCCGCACTACGCCCCAGGAACGCAGTTCTATGACATGCTGAAAGACAAGGGTTGGTTTATCTCCACGCGAGACGGGACGCCGGACCCGGGTTGGGGTCACGCCGTAATTGGCCCAAATCTCGATACCACGAATGTCTTAGCGGGCCGTTGGTTCTGGGAGAAGATTCGCGACCGCTATGTGAAGCCGGACGGGTTCGATTACATCTGGCTCGATGAAACGGAACCGGACTATGACCCGGTGAATGACATGTTCTTTGTCGGCTCAGGCCGACGCTACTACAACATCTATCCGCTGTTTCACACGTCCTCGGTGTATGAAGGCTTCCGCCGCGATTTCGGCGACAGCCGCCGGGTGATGATCCTGGCGCGGGCAGCCTACACTGGAGCGCAGCGCAACGGCACGGTCTTCTGGTCGAGCGACATCCAGGCGACCTGGGACATGCTCAAGCGGTCCGTTCCAACGGGGCTGAACTTTGCGGCGACCGGGCTGCCCTACTGGGACACCGACATTGCGGGCTTCTTTGCGCCGTCGCTACCGGCGGACTATCACGCAGCGCACAAGCCGCTGATAGACGGCTCGGATGCACTCGACAACATCGCCAACTACGAAGACTATCCCGAACTGTTTGTGCGGTGGTTTGAGTGGGGAGCGTTTCAGCCGGTCATGCGCGCGCACGGCGAGCGGAAACACAACGAGGTCTGGGCCTACGGCAAGCAGGCTGAGCCGATCCTGGCGAAGTATCTGAGGCTGCGCTACACCCTGCTGCCGTATACCTACTCGGCGGCGTACAAGAGCTACCAGACGGGAGCTCCCTATATGCGGGCGCTGTTCATGGACTTCCCGAATGACCCGCGGGCTGCAAACATTCCCGACGAGTACATGTATGGGCCGGCGTTTCTGGTGGCTCCGGTAACGGAGCAGGGCGCGACCAAACGGACGGTTTATCTGCCGGCGGGCTGCGACTGGTACAACTACTGGACCAACGAGCGGCTGCGTGGCGGACAAACGATTGAGGCCGATGCGCCCATCGATACACTGCCGTTGTTTGTGCGGGCGGGCAGCATCGTGCCGCTCGGCTCTGATGTCTTGAGCGCGGATGAACCACAGTCGATTGCATCGGTCCGCGTCTATCCGGGGGCCGATGGCAGCTTCACCCTCTTCCAGGACGACGGCAAGACCTATGCCTATGAAAAGGGTGCAGGTTCCGTGACGAAGCTGAGCTGGAATGATGCGTCGCGCCGGTTGACCCACGAGGGGTCTGCGGCGTGGAGCGGGCCGGATGTGGTGACGGTGGTGGGCAAGTAGGAGACCGCTCAAGAGGTTGAAGACGAGGGACTCGGGTCGAAATCCGGGGCACATGGCGGGTCTGGCCGGGTTCGACGTTCGAAGGCTACCGGCTGATACACTTGCCTCGTCAGGAAACAACCCGGTCCCGCATTGAAAAACCCTATGGTCGAGCTTCTTCCATCCATCCTTTCCGCGGATTTTGCCCATCTGGCCGACCAGGTGGCGGCGGCTGAGCGCGGCGGCGGCACGGCGATCCACGTGGACGTGATGGATGGCCATTTTGTGCCGAACATGACGCTGGGACCGCCGGTGGTGAAGAGCCTGCGCAAGGTGACAAAGCTGCCGCTCGATTGCCACCTGATGATCGACAACCCCAATGATTACATTGCGGACTTTGCCGATGCCGGGGCCAACTGGGTAAGCGTCCACTACGAGGCATGCCCGCACCTGCATAGGACCCTGGAGCTGATTCTGCACCACGGCATGAAGCCGGGAGTGGTGCTGAACCCGGCCACGCGGGTAGATCTGATCCTGGATATCATGCCCATGTTGCACCATGTGCTGATCATGAGCGTGAATCCGGGCTTCGGCGGGCAGGAGTTCATCCCCTTTTCGCTCGACAAGATTCGGCGGCTCGCCGAGCTGCGCAGCGAGCTGGGCTTGCAGTTTAAGATTGAAGTGGACGGCGGGGTGGCTCACGACACAGTGGCCCAGGTCGTCAAAGCAGGAGCAGAGCTTCTAGTCGCGGGCAATGCAGTGTTCGGCGCGGGTAAGCCGGAGCGGGATGCACGCGCTCTTCTGGCAGCGGCTCGCGCGGCTGCCGGGGAAGACGATTTAAAGTTGAAGAAACGGCGAATTCCAGCCTCCAAAGGCCGGCGCCGCAACGAGGTTTTATGAACCGGTTTGCAACCAAGTTCGCCGCGCTGGCTCTTGCGGCGTTTGTCCTGGCTGGAATCTCAGCGCACGCCTCAGATCAGTTGAAGCAAAAGAAGAAGAAACAGGATCTGGCCGCCAACCCGCTGGCCGGCGTGAACTCGAAGCAGCCGGACAAGGAACTCTTCGACAAGGCCATGGTCGCCATGAAGAAGGGCCGCTTCGATGTGGCGCGGCTTGACCTGCAGACGATGCTGAACACATATCCTGAGTCGGAGTACCGCATGCGTGCCAAGCTGGCCGTGGGCGACAGTTGGTTTAAGGAGGGCGGAACCGCGGCGCTGACCCAAGCTGAGGCCGAGTATCAGGACTTCATCACCTTCTTCCCCAACGCGCCGGAAGCAGCGGAGGCGCAGATGAAGGTGGCCGACATCTACTACCAGCAGATGGAGAAGCCCGACCGCGACTACAACAACACGCAGCGCGCCGAGCAGGAATACCGGAAGATGATCAACATGTTTCCGGACTCGACCCTTGTGCCGCGAGCCAAGCAGAAGCTGCGCGATGTGCAGGAGGTCCTTGCCGAGCGCGAAGCCGGTATCGGGCTGTTTTACGGGAGCCGTGAGAACTTCAACGCCTCCATTGCGCGCCTTGAGACGGTTGTAGACACGTATCCGCTTTACTCCAAGAGCGACCAGGCACTGATCGGGATCGGCGATGATTACGAAGGCCTGTCGAAGAACATTCAGACCTCCAAACTCCCGGGAGCGTTGAAGGAGCGGCTGGTCTCGGCCTACATGGACAAAGCCGCGGAATCCTATGCCAAGGTGATCACGCGTTACCCCATGGCGCCGCACGTTGACGATGCACGCGACCGCCTGGTGGCCATGAATCGCCAGGTCCCCGAGCCGACCCAGGAAGCCGTGGCCGAGAACGACGCTGAAGAGCGCAGCCGCCAGCCGTTGCGCTTCACAGACAAGACGCTCGACGTCATCAAGCACGGGCCGACAACCGTAGAAGCCGTGCACGTTGGCGAGCCTTCGCTTGACGATCCCAAGCGGACCAACGCGCCTCAAGTCAAGGACGAGAACGTGGCGATCTACACTTCGATGGTGAATGCAGGCAAGCCGGCAGCCCCCGTGAATACCACGCCGACCAGCCCCAACGAACCGCCGCGCAGCGATCAGCCTTCAGAGGCTCCCTTGCAGATGGAGCATCCCGGTGGCGGGACCGGGGTAGGTGCTGAGATCCTTTCGGCACCGTCGAGCGGCGCGGCCGCCGACCCCAACGCCGTGATGAAGCCGGTGGTTCCTGCGGCAACAGATTCCGCTGCACCCGCTATCGAGAAGCCCACCGAGGCTCCGACCCAGGTGAACGACATCAAGCCGGCGGGAGCAACAGCGACCCCGGTGAACGACGGCAAGAAGAAGAAGCCGAAGGTCGACTCCGATGAGTCATCGAGCAAGAAAAAGAAGAAGAAGGGGCTCGATAAACTTAATCCGTTCTAGTCAACAGGGCAGGATCGAACGAAAGAGGCCGCGTCCGAGAAGGATGCGGCCTTTTTTTAGGCGCACACGCTGCGGTTTCGGCATCTTCACTCGTTGCGCGAGAGACGCTCCGCAGCGCAGCCTACCTCCCCTTGGTCGCCTCATCGCGCCGCAGGTATAGCGCCTCCACCTGATGGTATGATTGCGCCAGTATTCGTGGGGAAGCTTGATGAAACATTCCATTCTCCTTGCACTCGTGGGAGTCGCATGGGCGGCAAGCCCTGCATGTGCGCAGGACTCGTTGCGCGGACCAGACGGCGGTACCTCGACTCACGTCTCAGGCGTAGTAGTTCTTGCCATCCCCGAAAAACCATTTTCAGCCAGGACCACCACCGAATGGACCCAAACCCTTGCGGATGGCAGCACAATCACCAAGCATCTAGATGCAAATCTGGCCCGCGATAGCCGAGGGCGCATTTACCGCGAAAACCACACCTTTGTCCCGTCAAACTCAGGCCAAAAGTCGCCACTCAACAACATTCATATCTATGACCCTGTGGCTCATGCCCAGATGTACTGTTACACCAAACTATTCCTGTGCATTATCACCAATTACACCCCGCAAACATTCTTTGAAACAAAGCCAGCCGGGTCCTTTGATAACGGTAACCGATACCTTGCGCGCGAGAGTCTCGGACCAAAGACAATCGAAGGGATCTATGTGACCGGTATCAGAGAGACGACTACTGTAAATGCAGAAGTGCTCGGTAATGACCAGCCTCTCGTTTCAACCAGGGAGTTCTGGTACTCAGACGAATTGCAAACCAATCTTGCAGTCACACGGAATGATCCCAGCGAGGGCAAGCAGGTGATCCAGCTCTCGGAGATTTCGCAGACCGAGCCCGATGCTCACCTGTTTCAGGTTCCCATCGGTTACTCTGTGCGCGATGATAGGGTCCCTGCAGGGTCTGGGACGGTCATCACCAGGAAGCCCAGGTAGAAGCACCGCTCGTGCGGAATTCATTTCCGTCAGGCTCATCGCGCCATGAGCGACAGAGCCTCTGCTAAAGTTTAAGAGCAGCCTGATCGCAAATCGCCCGCTTGAAAGCCCTTTCCCTTGCTGGGCTTGGCGTACTTTTTCACCACTCGACGGACCCCATGCCCCACGAACTTTCCAAAGCATACGACCCCACCGCAATTGAAGATCACTGGGCAGAGTACTGGGTTCGCGAGAACCTATTCTCTCAGCCGACGCCGGCCGCCTGTTCCGGCGAGAAGGCTTTCACGGTCCTGCTGCCGCCGCCCAACGTGACCGGCAACCTGCACATGGGCCATATGTTCGAGCATGCGGAGAGCGACATCCTGGTCCGTTGGCGGCGCATGTGCGGCGACCGGGTGCTGTGGATTCCGGGCACCGACCACGCCGGAATCGCAACGCAGATGCTGGTCGAAAGAAAATTGGCCACAGAGGGCACTTCGCGCCAGGAGCTCGGCCGCGAGGCCTTTGTGGAGCGCGTTTGGGAGTGGCGGCGCCACTACGGCGGAGCAATCCTGGGCCAGATGAAGCGCCTCGGCGCATCCGTCGACTGGCAGCGCGAATACTTCACCATGGACGACAATCTTTCGGTCGCTGTGCGCGAGGCATTCGTGCGGCTCTACGAGCAGGAACTGATCTATCGCGGCGCCTACATCGTGAATTGGTGTCCGAGCTGCCAGACTGCCATCAGCGATCTTGAGGTGGTTCACAGCGAGCAGAAGGGCCATTTCTGGGAGATCAGGTACCCCGTCATCGGCCCTGCGGGCGGCGGCGTTTCGGATGAGTTCCTGACGGTCGCGACGACCCGCCCCGAGACGATGCTGGGCGATACTGCTGTCGCGATTCACCCTGAAGACGAGCGCTATCTGCATCTGCGCGGCAAGAAGCTGCGCCTGCCCCTGATGGGCCGCGAAATTCCCATCGTTCTCGACGAGTGGGTCTCGCGCGAATTCGGCACCGGTGCAGTAAAGGTGACGCCGGCTCACGATCCCAACGATTTTGCTCTTGGGCAGCGCCACAATCTGCCGTCCATCAACCTCATGGACGATACGGGCCACATCAACTCTGAAGGCGGAGCGTACGCTGGACTTGATCGCTACGTGGCCCGCAAACGAGTGGTTGCCGACCTCGAAGAGCAGGGCCTGCTCGGCTCAATCAAGGACCACACCAACAACGTGGGTCACTGCGACCGCTGCAAGACGGTGGTTGAGCCGCGCCTGTCGACCCAGTGGTTTATCAAGATTCAACCGCTCGCCGACAAGGCGATTGCCGCTGTCAAGCCCGGGCCCGATGGCAAAAAGGCGATCCGCATCCTTCCCGAGCAGTACGAGAAGGTCTATCTCGACTGGATGACCAACATCCATGACTGGTGCATCAGCCGCCAGCTCTGGTGGGGGCATCGGATTCCGGCGTGGCACTGCGCCGCCTGCCACAAGATGACCGTTGCGCGCGTCGACCCGACGGCCTGCGCGCACTGCGGAGCGGCAACCCTCACGCAGGAGACCGACGTTCTCGACACATGGTTCTCGTCGGGACTGCTTCCAGTCTCTGTGCTGGGCTGGCCACATATCGATGCCAACACCAAGGCCGCGTTCGAGGCCTTTTATCCTACCAGCCTTCTGGTCACCGGCTTCGACATCCTGTTCTTCTGGGTTGCGCGGATGATCATGTTCGGCTGCTGGTTCTCGCCCGATGTTCCTATGCCGGATGGCTCGACCAGAGAGTTGCAGGACGCAGTCCCCTTTCGAGAGGTTTACATTCACGCGCTGGTGCGCGACGCCAACCGCGAGAAGATGTCGAAGACCAAGGGCAACGTCGTTGACCCGATCGAAATCGTCAAGCAATACGGGACCGACGCGGTGCGCTTCACGCTGGCGTCGATGGCCTCGCCGGGCACGGACATTGCTTTCAACATCGCCCGCACCGACGGCTACCGCGCCTTCGCCAACAAGATCTGGAACGCGGCCCGCTTCATCTTCATGAATGTGGATCGCGCCGCAGAGATTGGGAATCAGGGTCGATCCGGCGGTTCTGGGAGGCATGCCCGTCGTGGCGGCGGATGCGCCAATCGAAGCACGATGGATTGTCGCCGAGCTGAATGACACCGCAGCCCAAATGAATGCGTCGCTGGCGGAGTATCGGTTCGACGAAGCAGCCAACACGATCTATCAGTTTTTCTGGGGCAGCTTTTGCGACTGGTATCTGGAGATCGTCAAGCTGCGTCTGGACTTTGGCGGGACCCTGGTCACGAATGGGACAGAGGGCCAGATTGAGCGCGATCTGGAAGAGACGCGTGCCACGCTCACCACGCTCGTCTCAGTCTTCGAGGCCTCTCTGCGCCTCCTGTCGCCCATCATGCCTTTCATCACCGAAGAGCTGTGGCATGCGGTTTACGACGGCATGCCGCCAGCAAAGTCGATCGCGCTGGCACGCTTCCCCGTGCCAACTGCCAAGGCAGATGAACAGGTCATCGCCGATATCTCCCGTACTACAGAGCCTGATCACTGAGATTCGGGCAGTCCGTAAGGAAGCCGGCGTTGAAGAGAAAGCGACCGTCCCGGTCGAGGTCCGCACGGACGCAAATCTGCGGCAGCTTGCCGTAGAGAATCGCGACATCATCGAGAAACTGGCGCGCGTCAGCGAAGTGCGCTTTGTCGAGGCAATCACTCCGGGCCTTTCAAAGCATTCCACGGCCTCGTTCGACGTCGCCGTTGTCTACGAGCGCACCATCGACGTCGCCGCCGAGCGCGAACGCTTGACTAAGGACATCGTCCGATATGAAAAAGGGTTGACCTCTGCTCAGCGCCAACTGGGCAATGAAGCCTTTCTGGCCAAAGCCCCGGCAAATGTGGTGGATGGCCTGAAAAAGCAGGAAGCCGAGACGCGGCAACTGCTGGAGAAAGCTCGAGCCGCGCTCAATTCCCTGCCGCCCGAGGCCTGACCCATGCCCTGCGAATGCGCGCAATGCCGTCAGCATTGGGCAACCCTCGGTCTGGAGGGCAATCTCGTCTCGCGACGTACCCTTCACCAAGCCTTCCGCGCCGCCGCCAGACTCTGCCACCCTGACCAATATGAAAACGACCCCGACATGCGCCTGGAGGCCGAGGAACGCTTCAAGCGTCTCCAGGTCGCTTATCGCGAACTGACCGAGCACTTTCCCGCCAACGGCGAGAACGCAGAGGACGACGCCGACCCTGCACAACCTGGCGTTGCGTTTGTCGAAGCCGTGCCCGCGGCGCCCGTTCTCTCATTCGGCGACGCGCCGGGCTGCTTCGTCGCGCCTGACTTTTCCCCGGCAACCGACCGCATCGCTAAGGATCACTTGAGCCCGGGCTCCTATCCCGTTGCCATTGTCGACCTGGCTGACGACGGCAGTTTTTCCCGCTTCTTCCTCTTGGCAACTCATGGCGCTATCGTTAAGGATGTTCTGGGATTCACATCGCTCATCTGGTACGACGACCTGGGCGGAGTGGAAATGTTCTCCCGGTTCTCAGAAAGCGATCATGGCCTCTGGCATCGCTTTAAGAAGATGATCTCTCTTCCCGGCAGGAGGAGCGTACTCAATATCTACCGGCGGAACGGAAGCCGCTTTTGCTCTCTGACCCATGAAGTGGATGACGACGTCAAGGCAGAGCTTTACCGCTACCTTCTGAGGAAAAAGTTCCACACCGATCAATGAGACCGTTGCCAAATGGGCAGAACGAGGAAATCCGCAGGTCATCCAGGCCGGTCGCTTTGCCAACCTTCGCTCAGGATGTCAGCATTTGAACTGTGAACTACGAACTATGAACTAGGAACTGATCACTAACCACTGACCACTAATCACTGCCCTATGGACTGGAAGAGTCACCGCATCGACGCATTGCTTGAGGCGGCACTGGTTGAAGACCAGGCCACCCACGACGCCACGTCGCACCTCACCATCGATCCCGATATGCGGGCGGCGGCCTCCATCATCGCCCGACAGGAGATGGTTGTGGCTGGGCTCGGCGCGGTTCCGCGCTTCTTTGAGATCTTTGCCCGCCTCGATCATCGGCCCGAGGCGCACACGCGTTTTCAGGTGGTGAGCCATCCTGAGATCTTCGATGGAGTGCGCGTTCGCGCGGGCCAGGTACTGGCGGTGATTCGCCACAACGCGCGAGTTTTGCTGAGCTCTGAACGAGTAATCCTGAATCTGATGCAGCACCTGAGCGGCATCGCCACGCTTACCAGGCAATACTGCGACGCGATTGAAGGAACGCACGCCAAGGTGCTGGACACGCGCAAGACCGTCCCCGGCATGCGGATGCTCGAGAAATACGCCGTGCAATGCGGAGGCGGCACCAATCACCGCATCGATCTTGCCTCCGGCATCCTCATCAAGAACAACCACATCTCGCTGGGCGGCGGGTTGCCCGCCGTTTTGGCCGCAGCACTCGAAAAACGACGCAAAGGGCAGCGGGTTGAGGTTGAGGTTCGCACTGCTGAAGAGCTCGAGCAGGCTCTCGGGGGCGGCGCGGAAGCAATCCTGCTGGACAATATGACACCCGCGCAGGTGCGGACGTCTGTGGAGCGGATCAAGCAGGAAATCGCACGCCTTCAGGCTGAAAATCCTGAGCGCTGGATTCCTACCGAGGCCTCGGGCGGCATTGTGCTCGAGAATATCCGCGCCTACGCCGAGACAGGCGTCGACTTCATCTCGGTGGGCGCTTTGACCCACTCGGCCAAGGCAGCCGACATTTCCATGAGCATCGCCGCCGAGTGAAGCCGACCGGTTCCAGCCTGCATGGGTTTGACACGCCTGCGTATGATCTGCCCGCACTCGAACGCGCTCTGACTGGCACCGTTTATTCCGGCAAGCTGCACTACACGCCGATCACGGACTCCACAAATACCGACGCGTTGAATGCTGGACGCAGTGGCGCGCCGGACGGATCAGTCTATTTCGCCGACGAGCAGGTGCTGGGACGCGGACGCGGCGAATCATGGCTGGCATTCTCCCGCGGGCGAGGGCCTTTATGTGAGCGTGCTGCTGCGGCCGCAGTGGGCTGCCCGGCACATGCCGCTGTTGCCGCTCGCCGCGGGCCTTGCCGCCGCTTCCGCCGTGAATGCAGCTGCGGGCGTCGCCATCGATCTGCGCTGGCCCAATGACCTTCTGATTGGTCCGCGCAAGGTGGGCGGAATCCTAGTCGAGGCGAAAACAGAGGCAGATCGAGTCACATTCGCCGCGGTTGGCATCGGCATCAACGTCCACCAGACGAGCTTCGACCCGGGATTGTCGACTGCCGGGAACATCTTTGGCGCTTGAGACAAATCGCCCGCGTGAGCCGGCAGGCGCTGCTCGATCGAATTGTTGCTCCGGTTGGCCAATGAGACACAGGCGCTTGCTTGATCCCGCTGCCGCAGCGAAAGAATTCCGGCGCGGCTTGAAGCGGCATCCACCTGGGTGCGCGGCAAACGCGTCGAGGTGCACGGTCCGCAAGCCTGCACCGGCGTTACCGATGGCCTCGACCCCCATGGGTTTCTGCGTGGTGCGCACCGCTGCGGGGCTGGTCACGATCCAGACCGGAGGCATTCGGCGAAACAAAGGATTTAAGGGCCGCCTGCGGATATAAGCTAGATTCATCATGCTGCTCGCCCTGGACGTCGGCAATACCAACACCGTTCTCGGACTCTACAAGCTGGACGGTGAAAAGCCTGAGCTGGCCGCGCACTGGCGCGTCACCACCCACCACCATCAGACATCCGATGAGTATGGCGTGCTGTTTGTGAATCTGTTCGAGATGAATGGCTTCACCCACAGCAACGTGCACCACATCATCATCTCGTCGGTGGTACCACCAGTGGAGTCGACCCTGCGCGAGGTGTGCGCGAAGTATTTCAACGTTCAGCCGCTCTTTGTTGAGCCGGGCATCAAGACCGGCATGCCCGTGCTGGTGGACAATCCCGCGGAGCTGGGCGCGGACCGGCTGGTAAACGCGATTGCCGCGTTTGAGCGATATGGCGGCCCGTGCGTGGTGGTTGACTTTGGCACCGCGACCACGTTTGACGTGATCTCCGCCAAGGGCGAATATCTGGGCGGCGCGATCGCTCCGGGCATCGGCATCAGCGCGGATGCGCTGTTTGCGCGGGCCGCGCGGCTGGGCCGGGTCGACATCAAGCGCCCCGCCAAAGTGATCGGAACCAATACCGTCACGCATATTCAGAGCGGCCTTTACTACGGCTACATCGGGCTGGTGGATGGCATTCTCTCGCGCATCATCGAGGAGCTTGGCGCGGAGCCGCACATGATCGCCACGGGTGGTCTCGCGCGACAGATCTCCGGCGACTCGCGTTACATCAGGGAGATTGACGACATGCTCACGCTCGACGGCCTGCTGATTCTCTTCGAGCGCAACCGCGCCCCGCGCCCGCGCTCCCGGCCGCGATAGGGGCGGGGCGTGCTCAATTACTTCAACTACTTCACCGAGATCGAAGACCGCTTCCAGCAGCGGCGCGGCGCATTGCTGTTGCTCTCGACGTTGGACTGGGCGCTGATTGAAATGTGGCGCGAGGCCGGCGTACCGCTTGAGGCGGTGCTGCGCGGCATTGACGCGGCATTTGACAAGTATGAAGCGCGGCAGAAGAAGGGCCGGATGCGCCGCATCAACGGACTGGCCTGGTGCGCGCAAGCCGTGATGCGGGCCGCCGAAGAGCTGCGCGAAGCGGCGGCGGGCAGTGCGACATTGGGAAATGCGGCCGGCCCGGCCGAGGCTCGCGAGTCGGGATTCGAACACGAGCGCGTAGCAGTCCATCTGGAAGCCGCAGCAGCCGCGCTGGAAGCGGCAACGGTTGCCGAAGATGCGTGCCGCTCCACGGCGACCCGGCTGCGCGAGCTGGCAGCAGAGGTGCGGGGAAGCACGAGTGAAGGCGCGAAGGCCAACGATCTCGAAGCTTTGGAGCGGACGCTGACGGTGCTCGAGGACAAGCTCTTTGCGGCACTCACCGCCGCCGCGCCTGAAAAGTTGCTGGTCGGTCTGAAGGAGCACGCCGCGCGCGAACTCGCGCCCTATCGCGCCCGCATGGGGGCCGTGCAGTTGCGGCAGGTGGAGCGTCAGTTTGTGCAGAAGCAATTGCTTGTGCACTACAACCTGCCCCGACTGAGCCTGTTCTACATGAGCCAGCAATGAAGATGGGCAGACGACAATTCGCGCGCAAGCGGACCGGACAGAATGCTGCGCCAAAGGGCGTGATCGACACTACTCCACATCTGGTTGAGATTACCAAGCCCCTTTTCGGCGGGCAGTTCCTGGCGCGCCTCGAAGGCAAGGCTCTGTTTGTGCCGCTGACGCTTCCCGGAGAACAAGTGCGCGTGCGCATCACCGAGGAGAAGAAAAGCTACTCGGTGGCTGAGCCGGTGGAGACTGTGCTCGCTTCGGCAGATCGCGTCGAGCCGGAGTGCCGGCACTTCGGCGTCTGTGGCGGATGCAGCTATCAGCACGCGCGTTACGAGGCCCAGCTCGCGATGAAAGAATCCATTTTGCGCGAGACACTGACGCGCAGTGGGGTCGCCCCGACCGAGCAGATTGAATTAATCGCCGCAGATCCGTGGGCCTACCGTAATCGCATCCGTCTCGGCTTTGACGGACGGGGCAACCCCGGCTATCGGGGCCGGCGCTCGCACGCAATCGTTCCCATCAGCGAATGCCCCATTGCCGCACCAGCGCTGGTCTCTGCGGCGGAGACAATTGCGGAGGTCTGCCGCAAGGCACGACCGGCGATCGGTCTGAACGAGGTTGCCCTCTTCTGCAATCACGATGAGTCGGCGGTGCTGGCAACGCTGTTTGCCGCGAGTCCAAAACAGAGCATCGACAAGAGAGGATTCGAGAAAATCTTTCGCGATCTCGCCGAACGAGTCCCCGCGCTCAAGGGCTTGGAAGCAGCTGCGGAGGCAAGCGGGCATGAGCCCGCGCGACGTCTCGCTGAATGGGGCGATTCATCCATCAGTTACCGGGCCGGAGGATTCGACTATCGTGTCGATCAAGGAGCGTTCTTTCAAGTGAATCGATGGCTGATTGACGCGTTGATCGATCGGGTCGTCGAACAACACAGGGGGGCCGTCGCATGGGACCTGTTCGCAGGAGTTGGGCTATTTGCCCGGCAACTGGCGAAGAGCTTTGCAAACGTCGTCGCCGTGGAATCGGACCCCAACGCTCTTGCAGCGCTTGAGGCAAACCTGGCCGGGACGGCGGGAAAAGTGGTCCGCGCCACAACGCTCGAGTTCCTTCGTAGCGCCGTTCTTTCTGGCAAATCCGAACTCGATAAACCCGACCTCGTCATCGTTGACCCGCCGCGCACCGGCCTCGGTCCTGAAGTGGCTGCATTGCTGGCGCGTGTCGCGCCGGATACGATTGTCTATGTGTCCTGCGATCCGGCAACTCTTGCGCGCGATCTGCGAGCGCTAATAGAAGCAGGCTTCTCGATCGAATCCATCGCCCTTGCGGATTTGTTCCCGCAAACCTATCATCTTGAATCAATAGTCAAACTGCATCACTCCTGAAGCCTTTTCCCAATCAACAGTCTGCGTTGCATGAGCTGGATGGACGCCCCCCGGCCGAACTCGGCCCCTACTCCGCCTGCCGGCAACTCGGTTGGTACGGGCAATCTGAACGGAACGGGCGAGCGTCCCGCTGAGCGGACTTCGATTCCGCTGTTCCATACGGCTTGGCTTTTCGCGCTTGGAATTGCGGCCACGCAGTTTATTTATCTGCGCCCGAGCTGGGTACTTCTGGCTCTTGCGCCGATCGCGCTGCTCTGCGCGATTGCTGCATTTCGAGCGCAACGAGTCGCCTGGCTGCCCCTTGCAGTTTTGAGCGTTCTGCTGGGCATGTGGTGTGCTCTGATGGAGCCGCATCCGTCTCCCGCGCCCCAGCTCGCGGCTGCATCCGATGGGCTTCTGCGCACGGTCGAAGGAACAGTCGTCGACGCCGGCCCCCTCCGCTCTGAAGTTGAGCCAATCGTCAACGAGCACAACCCTGAGGCCCCTGCGCCGGCGATCGAGGGTCCTTCGCAACCGCTCGAAAGCTCCTCCCAATCGGTCGATCTGCGCGTGTCGACTGTGGAGGTGGTCACGGACAGCGAAGACGCACAGGCCCCTGCAGCAGGCGGCATTCGTATTCAGATTCGCTGGCCTGAGGATGGCTCGGCGGCGCCGATTCCCTATGCGTGCGGCGATCGGATCCGCGCAATTGTTAGCCTGAGCGAGCCGGAGGTCTATCGTGACCCCAATGTCTGGAGTCGGCAGGACTATCTGCTTGACCAGGGCATCACTGCTACAGGCCATGTGAGGGTGGACCGCGTTGAAAGGCTGCCCCGCTCACATGAGCTCCTGATTCCCTGTCGCCTGAAGGCTCTGCAGCACGCGATCGCGCAGCGCATTCTTTCGCTGCCCACGGCCATGCAGGCGCTGCCCGCGACGCTTCGACTCTCGGAAGACGACGCGATCATCCTGGCCGCAATGATTACAGGTGACCGCACATTTCTCTCACACTCGCTTCGGGTTGGCTTCGAACGAACCGGCTCGTTTCACATGCTCGTTGTCTCCGGCTTGCATCTGGCCATCGTGGCGGGCTGCCTGTTCTGGGCCGCGCGAAGGCTGCGGCTCCCCCGCGTACCCGCGACTCTTGCCACGATCGCCGCGTCATTTGCCTACGCGCTCTTTACCGGGTTCGCGACGCCGGTACAGCGGTCGCTTTGGATGGTCACGCTTTACCTCATTGGCAGGCTGATCTATCGCGAGCGCTCGCCCCTCAACACCATCGGGTTCGCCGTGCTGGTATTGCTTGCCGAGAGCCCGCGCAGCCTATTCGACTCGAGCCTGCAGATGACCTTGCTGGCCGTGGTGGGCATTGCCGGAATCGCCAGCCCTCTGCTCGAGCAGCGTGTCAACCCGCTGCTAAGAGCTTCAAGGAATCTCGGATTGGAGGAATTCGACCAGACGCTGCCGCTGAATTTGCTCGAATATCGCGCCAAGCTTCGCTACTTCGCCAGCCTGATCGAGATCGGGGACGCATCGCGTCATCGGGTGGGTCGTCTTTCCATGGATTGTTCGCTTTTGTCTCCGATGTCTTCAGTTGTTCGTGATTTCGCTGGTGATCGAGCTGGCGATGACCCTCCCCATGGCAATGTATTTTCACCGGATCACGCTGACTGCCTTGCCCGTCAACGTGTTGATTGTCCCGTTGCTCGTCGTGCTCGTACCCGCCGCCCTGGTCACGATTGTGTTGCTCGCAATCTGGCCGCCGGCCGCAGTGGTCCCGGCAATTGGCGTCGCTCTCGTCATGCACCTGAGCGTGGGGTTGGTTCGCCTGTTCGGCTCGTTTGCAGTTGCGGACTTCCGCATTCCCGGGCCGCTGCTCTGGCAATCGCTCACCTTCTGCGCGCTTGTGGGGCTGTCGATTCTGCTTGCGCGATCCGGCAAAATGCCGCGCACTCTCGCGTGGATCCCGCTGATTCTGGCTGCATGCGCAGCGGTGGTCCCGCGTCCCATCGACCACCCGCACGACGCGCTTCTGGTGGAGGCCATCGACGTCGGCCAGGGTGACTCGATTTTGCTGATCACGCCAAATGGGCACACGCTCCTGATCGACGGCGGCGGATTTGGCGGCGGTCCGCGCATGCCCTCTCAGGATTTTGACATCGGGGAAGAAGTGGTTTCGCAGGTGCTGTGGTCGCGCGGCATTCGCCATTTGGATGCGGTGGCTCTGACGCATGGGCATTCCGACCACATGGGTGGCCTGCCTGCTGTTTTGCGCAACTTTCATCCGGCCGAGTTCTGGGTGGGCAAGAATCCGCGCTCACCGGCCTACATCCGCCTGCTCGCCGAAGCGGCGGAGCTCCACATACCGATTCGTTCCACGAGCGAAGGAGATGCATTTGCCTTTGCGGACACCAGCGTTGCAGTTCTTGCGCCCATCAGGGGCTACGAGCCCGGCGCGGAGGCGACGAACAACGACTCCCTGGTGCTGCACGTCGCGTACGGCTCCACGTCGGTTCTTCTGGAAGGCGATGCAGAGGCTCCGGTCGAAGAGGCGATGCTGGCGGAGCCGGGGTTGCAAAGCACGCTTCTGAAAGTTGGTCACCACGGCAGCCTGTCTTCGACGCGGCCAAAGTTTCTCGAGCGCGTGGCGCCGCAGTGGGCCATCATCTCCTGCGGATTGCACAATCGATACCACCATCCCCGCGAGGAAGTCCTTGAAGAGCTGCAGGGCTCGCAGGTCCGTACGCTGCGAACGGATATTCATGGCGCGGTGTGCTTCCGCCTCAACGGCAAGACGTTGGTTGCAGATCCAATGTGCGGCAGGAGCGCGCAGGTGCGATAGAGGTCAGGGAGTCTTCTTTTCGCGATTGCTCTTCTCGATCAGCTCGGTAATTACCTGGTTCAGGTCGTCGCGGCTGCGCTTGCTCATCTGCGAGAACTGTATCTCCAGCGTTCGTTTGTCGTGCATCTCTCGTGTAATGCCGGCGAGGCGGAAGGGCAATCCCTGCATGTGAAAGCTAACCTCGGCCTGTGCATTGAACCGCACTGCACCTAGGCGCGAGAGGCGCATCAGGCAGCCTGTCAGGCTCAGATCGACAACATCTCCCCCGAGAACGCTGTCGTCTGCGAGCAGCGAAAGGGATGCGGGCGAATCCCCGACTTCCATGCTGAGAATCTGTTCCGCACAGCGCAACGTAGGCCGATGGGGTGGAGGAGACACGACGTGAGGCGGGCCGGACTCGATGACGAGATCCGCTGGCTCCGGCTCAGGCTCCGCGCCGGATTCAGGTTCGGAGGGAGTGGGCTCGGGCGCAGGCGGATGCACCAGTTGAATGATCGAGTTGTCGCTCGGGTCGTTGACAATCTCTGCCATCGCTTTTCTTACCACTTCCGCCGCGCTCTTATCGATCAGGCAGGTCAGCAGGCCGGCCAGCTGGTTCTTCGATCGAGCATTGGGATGCCGGAACTGAATTCCAAGAAGGTGCTCTCCACGCACCCACTGGGTTATGCCCCAGATGCTTAGGATCATTTCAAAGATGGGGAAGACGACCCTGACTGTTTCCAGGGACCCCGCCGTGAACGGCTCAGGGGTGCGAACGCAGCAGCCAGTAAGGCTGATGTCGACCATCACGCACGGGAACCTGGTCCCTTTGTGAATCAAACTACCGGGGGCGTCGTTAAGGTCGTATCGATCGGAAGCACGCCGATCGCGTCCTTCGGCCTGGCTGCCGGCACGCACCGATGAAGGGCTCGCAATTCGCCCACCGGCTGCCGCGCTGTACGACACCATCCTCAAGGTCAGTCCTCCGTGTTCGTTTGGTCGTCTTCGCAATCTTGTCGGGCACGATCTCTTTCTTAGCCCCTTCTAACCGTTGAGGCCCGATTTGCATGAACCCTCGACAACGAGGATGCATTCAGAGAACAAGAACTCGTCGGCTCTAATTGGAAAAATCTCATCCACGGTCGCTCTAAAACCGCACGCGCAACCCAAACTCGATCTGCCGCTCCCGATAGAAGTCTGTCGCGTCGATGTTCAAGGGCTTGCCAAATGCAGTGGTGTTCGACTTCAACCCGTTAAGAAAGTTGAGCGTCGGCAACCCTCCGGAGAGATCTCCAGCCTCCATGGAGTATCCGGTGGTCTCGAGTTCCGTGACGTTCTGGTGATTGAACAGATTGAAGCTTTCGGCCAGCAGCTCGAGTTGCCGGAGATGGCCCAGGTCGATTCGTCTCCCCAGCCGCAGATCGGCCTTCCAGGTGGCGGGATAGCGATAGGTGTTGCGTCCCACCCCGTAGACCCGGTTATCTCCGCCAGAGCCATTCATGCCCGGCCCTAACCCTACAATCGCCGCGCCCGTCGCGCCGACGAACTCCTCGGCCAGTGACCCGGACGTGCGCATGGTGTAGGGCAAGCCGCTGCGAAAGTCCCCGATTGCCGACAGCATCCATCCATTTGCCAGCTTTCCCGCGGTCCCGTGCAGCTTCCATGGCGCCGTGTACATGGCCATAATCGCGGCGGAGTGGCGCACGTCGAGGTTGCTGGTCCCGTATTCCTGTCGGAAATCCGCCGGATCGAAGACACTGCTTCCTCCAATCTGGCTGCTCTCGTTGGGATTCCAGTCCATGGCGTGGGCATAGGTGTAATGCGCGTGGAGGGTCAATCCGCGACGCCCGTAACGCTCCAGTTTGACCATGCCGGCCTCATACGTCGAGTTGGCGCGGCTCATGATCTCGGAGACTTGCTGGTAATCGGGGTTGAGTCTGCCGCCGAAGCCCGTCGGAGAGGTGTTTGAAGGCCAGCTTGCGTAGAACGGAACTGTAATCTGCGGCGTCTTGATGGGGCCTGCGCCCGTGCCGTCCACCACCGAATAGGTGATGGTTCCAGGGTTGAAGGCTGGGTCGAAGTTGGCGTCAACCGTGACGGGCAGACGTCGTCCCAGGCTGAGCAGCGCACTCGCCGTCAGCTGAATATGCCCGGGCAGCCGTTCCTCGAGGGCCGCCACTGCCTGGTGAATCTCAGGATTGTGGAACCGGGCCGCAAACTCCACTGCGCCCGGCTTCCAGCCGCCTCCGGCGCTTGGGATGTGGGCAGTGTGAGGTCCATCGCCGCCTGGACGCGAGCTTCTGCCCCCGGCGATACAAAGATCCCTTCAAGAGAACCCTGGCCGAAGCGCTCGCTCCTGGCGATCAGTGTGTACTCTCCGGCGGGAAGGCCTGTGAAACGGTAGCTGCCGTTTTTCTGGGTGACGGTTCGCGCCTCGGCGCCGGTCCTCGTGTTGCGCAGCACAACCCTCGCGCTGTCCAGCGGCCGGGAATGCAAATCAGTCAATCTGCCGCTGAGGGTGCCGGGTTTTCCGCTGACGGCGCCGCCCGGAACGCTGAAATGGGAGTTGCCTGGCCCGGATGGCTCGCCCGCTGGCGTCTGCCCCATGGCCGCGAATTCGGCGCCAATTGCCGCAAACAGCGCCACAGCCAGGGTCAGCAATTTGGCCCGGTATTTTGTCCAGCCAGCCATCCAGATTCCTGCTCATCGCGGCATCTGGGAGAGAGTTCGCATCAAGGGTTGCCGGTCCGCTCTATAGGCGGGCTCAGCAGGGGGCGCGGCGCGACAGCGCAGGCCACAGCCAACAAAAATCCTGAATCGGTACTTGCAAGCGATTCTATTCCCAATCCGGTAAACTGAGAAGACGTTACCCGGGATTTTGTCTTGCCCGTGCAGCGTGGGTTCCGGCAGCCCGATTAAGGCCAGGCTTCGATTCACCCAGCGGCCCGCGGACCATCCAGACCCTAATTCTCCTCCCCATGTTCATCGATGAAGCCAAAATTCGAGTGAAGGCCGGCGACGGCGGCAACGGCTGCATGGCCTTCCGGCGAGAGAAGTTTGTCCCTCGCGGCGGACCTTCGGGCGGCGACGGCGGACGCGGCGGAGACGTGGTAATGGAGGCCTCCCAGAGCCACAACACGCTCATTCACTTCCGCTTCAACCCCGAGCACAAAGGGCAGCGCGGCCAGCACGGCATGGGCTCAAACTGCTCGGGATTTGACGGCGATTCGGTCACCCTCAAGGTGCCAGTCGGCACTTCGCTCTTCGACCAGGAGACAGGCGAACTGGTGCACGACTTCCAGTCGCCGGGCGAGCGGCTGGTGATTGCCAAAGGCGGACGCGGCGGACGCGGCAACCAGCACTTTGCCACCAGCACCCATCAGGCTCCTCGTGAGCACGAGCTCGGCCGCCCCGGCGAGGAGCGGACATACCGACTGGAATTGAAGCTGCTGGCAGATGTGGGGCTGGTTGGCTACCCGAACGCGGGCAAGTCGACGCTCATCTCTGTTATCTCTGCAGCAAGGCCCAAGATCGCCGACTATCCTTTCACCACGCTTGAGCCCAACCTCGGCGTGGTGACCGTGGGTGAAGAGCCAGACCAGCAGTCCTACGTGGTGGCCGATGTTCCGGGGTTGATTGAGGGAGCACATCTGGGCTCGGGCCTCGGCACCCAGTTTCTGCGCCACATCGAGCGCACCAAGGTTCTTGTCCACCTCGTGGATGTGTCAGACGCCTCCGGCCGGCCCGACGCGGTCGAGGACTTCAAGGTGATCAACAAGGAGCTGGCCAGCTTCTCGAATGCGGGGGACGAAAGCCCACTGGCCGAAAAGCCCATGATCGTGTGCGCCACCAAGATCGACGCCGCCAACCCTGAGAAGCTGAAGAAGCTGGCTGCTCACGCCAAGCGCCGCAAGCTTGAGTTCCACGCCATCTCCGCCGTCACCGGCCAGGGCATCGACGACCTGAAGTGGTCGCTGGCAAGGCATCTGCGGAAAACTGGAGACGCGACCTAGTCTCTTGTCAGAGCTCCACCCGTTCCCACCCATCATGGCGAAGCGAGCCTGCCTTGTGTTAGCGTTTCCACCGTCAGCAATTCTGCGCGATTTCCCCATCCAAACAGCCGTTTGTCCCGCCAAGCACGGGGTCACGCGTTGAATTGCTCGACTCGCTTGCACGGATTGCCCAGACTGCTTCGATCCATGAGGAAACATAAGATGAAGTTCTTCGTTATCGCTGCTCTCTTGATTTTGGCTCTTGGCTTCGGACTCACGAACCTCCAGGCCCAGGCCACGCCACCCGCACCCTGGCCCCTACCTCCGACCGCCGCCCCGGTCAATCCCGACGCAACGCCCGAGGCGCGGGAACTGCTGAAGCGCATCGATGCCATCAGTGGTCACTCAACTCTGACCGGCCAGCACAACTTCCCCAATCATCAGTCGCGCTGGTCCGATCGCATCTATGACCTCACAGGCAAGTTTCCAGCGATCTTCGGATCGGACTTCGGCTTCTCGGGCGGAGACGACAAGGACTCGGTCCTTGGCCGGCCGGCGATGATCGAGGAAGCCAAGCGGCAGTATCGCAACGGCGCGGTGATCGCGCTCTGCTGGCACGAGGTGCGCCCCACCGACGACGAGCCGGTCACGTTTCGCGACAGCGTGCAGGGCAAGCTGACCGACTTTGAATGGAACGAGTTGCTGACGCCTGGCACCGACATCAACAAGCGCTGGGAGGAGCAGGTGGACGTGGTGGCCGGCTACCTGAAGCAGTTGCAGGACGCCGGAGTGCCGGTTCTCTTCCGTCCCTATCACGAGATGAACGGGAACTGGTTCTGGTGGGGCGGGCGGCCCGGCCCGAAGGGTTCCGCCGCGCTTTACCGGCAGCTCTTCGACCGGTTTGTTCATGTGCACCATCTCAACAACCTCATCTGGGTGTGGAACAGCGACCGGCCAAGCGGCAACGCCGGTAAGATCGCCGATTTTTATCCCGGCGCGCAGTATGCAGACGTGGTCACCATCGACATCTACGGCGAGTTCTCGCAGACCTGGTACGACACCATGCTCTCGATCGCCGGCGACAAACCCGTCGCGCTCGGCGAAGTGGGCACGATGCCCACGCTCGATGTGCTCGCCAAGCAGCCGCGCTGGGCCTACTTCATGGTCTGGAGCGACATGGAGTCGGCAAACTCGCTTGAGCAGTTGCAGGCGGTCTACCACGCGCCCAACATGCTCAATCGCGGCGACGCGCCGTTTGTTCCGCCTGCTGGCGCGCCCGCTGCGCCGGCAATTGAGCCGGTTACGTCGCAGGCATCCTCGGCCGCCAAGGCGCTGCTCGCAAAGCTACATCCCGCGACCATTGCGTCCGGCGGCCCGCAAATCCTGAGCGGACAGCAGAATGACCCCACCTCTCCGACCGCAGCCAGCGAACTGGTCTCGCAGACAACCGGCAAGCAGCCCGCAATCTACGCCGTCGTGCTGGATTCCCCGCCCGCCCAGCCAGTATTCGACGCAGTAGTGAACCAGGCCAAGGCTGGTTCGCTCGTAAGCTTCACCTGGCACGCGCAAAACCCGGCAGACATGGACGCAAGCGTACCCAAGGTGGTCGGAGGCAGCGCAGGAGGCCCCGGCGCTACAGGTTCCGGTGGTTCCAGCCCGAATGGCCAGAAGCGCCCCTTGAGCGACTTCGAATGGAAAGAGCTCCTGACACCCGGCTCGGATTTAAACAAGCGCTGGTCAGCCCAGGCCAACGAGTTAGCTGCACTGCTCAAGCGGCTCGACGAAAAGGGGGTTGCGGTGGTCTTCACGCCCTATCCCGAGGCCAACGCAAAGCAATATTGGTGGGCAAATCGGCCCGGCATCCACGGCAGCGCTGCGCTCTATCGCATGCTCTTTGATCGGCTCGTCAGCCAGGACCACGTCAAAAATGTGATTTGGGGATGGCAGGCCGCGCCGGGCGGGTTTGGGCCGCAGGCCAATGGCCCCGCGGCGGATTACTTTCCGGGGCTCCTCTACGTTGATGCTGTATCCATCGCGGTCAACCGGCTCAATCCTCAGTTCCGAGCCGCGCCCATGCTGAAGAGGTTCGCCGGGGACAAGCCGATTGGTGTGACCATTGCGAGCGGCGTGCCGGATCCTGCGTCATTCAGTCGCGATCCAGGCTGGTCGTGGTTCGAGCTTGCTCCAATTGCAGCCCCCGCGGACGACGCAACGGCACTGGCGTTGAAGACGCTCTACGGAGACGCGGGCATCGTGTCGCGCTAGGGCCTACACTCCCCTTGCGGGCCAAAACGCGGCACCAACATGCGTGCCGACGCGGACATCTTGCATCCATGTTCCGGCATCCTATAATCCAGCACAAGCTCTACATTTTCTGGCCGTCGATTGTGGAAGGGTGGGATTCAGTTGAAGCGCTCATTGTGGACGATCGCCCTGGCAGCAGCCTCTTTTGCAATCCCGCTCACTGCACAGACTGATCAGCCCGCGGCAACCACTCCGGAAGCGACCCTGCACATCAATTCTCGCGCCGTGCTCGTCGATGTGCTGGTATCGGATCGCGATGGCCAGCCGGTGAAGGGCCTGAAGCAGGATGCCTTCATCGTCAACGAGCAGAACAAGCCTCAAACCATCTCCTTCTTCGAGGAGCACACCGGCGCTCCAGCGGGACCACCCAAGGAGATGCCTAAGCTCCCGCCCAATGTTTTTTCAAACTTCTCTCCATTCCCCGAGCCTCCTGCCGTCAACGTACTGTTGCTCGACTCGCTCAATACGCACATGGAGAACCAGCAATATATTCACAAGCAAGCCCTGAAGTTCCTCAAGACGGCCAAGCCCGGCACCCGCATGGCCGTCTTCGCCATGGGACTCGGCCTCCATTTTATTCAGGGATTTACTGACGACCCCACGCTGCTGCTGGCCGCTATCAACAAGAAGGAGAACAACGAGCTTCAGCCCTCGCAGGTAGACCAGGCGGATGCGGAGAGCAACGTCAATGCGACTCTGGTAGGCATGATGAACGCGACCGTGTCTTCCGCGGGAGGGGTATCCGCTTCCGCGGCGTCCCCGGCCATGACTGCAGCGCTCTCGAACTTTTTCGACGAAAACTTCGCTTCGCGCCAAACCGATCAGGTATTGCTCACCCTACAAAACATGCAGCGGCTGGCCACGTTCCTCACAGGGTTTTCCGGCCGCAAAAATGTCATCTGGTTTTCCGAGTCGTTCCCCTTGACCACGCAGGGCATTGTCGACCCGCAGCGTTCTGCCATCTTTGCAAACACCATGGCGATGCTCGCTGCTGCGCGTGTAGCTCTTTACCCCGTGGATGCGCGCGGAACGGATGCGCCCGGCTTTTACGGGGCGAGTAACAACCTTGCTACGACAGCGTCGGCCCCATATCAGATCATGGGCGTTGACAGCGCGCCTAACGGAAAAGGCGGAGGCAATGGACCGGGAGCGCAGGTGGGAGGTCTGCAGCAGGACGATCAGAACCGCGCCTCGGCGCGATACACCGAAGAAGAGTTGGCAAAAGATACGGGCGGCAAGGCCTTTATCGGGACCAATGGGCTGGCTCAGGTGATCGACGACATTACTTCTTCAAGTGCCGACTTCTACACGCTCTCCTACGTGCCCGCCAATCAGAAGATGGACGGAAACTATCGCAAGATCGACGTGAAAGTCGCCGGCGGACACTATAACCTCTCCTACCGCCGCGGCTATCCGGCAACCGATGAAGCGCTGCCGGGCTCCTCGCTGGCAACGCGCGCTCGTGAGGTCCAGAAGCTCGCCGCACAGAATCCCGGCGCGGTCGACCCGCTGCTCCCCTTCATGGACCTGGGCATGCCGCAGTCGGAGCAGGTTCTGTTCAAAGTTCTGGTCAAGCCCATTGCGGAGATTCCGGCTCCCGGCGAAGGTGAGGCTACCCCAACGGCAACAGCCGCTCCGGCATCATCAAACGCGCCGGCACCGCCAACCGATTCAACGCCGACAACCAATCCAGAACCCAAAAAGGCATTGCCAATTCGCTACAAAGTGAACTTCGCCATCGATCTCGGCGACCTGACTCTCAACCAGGATGCGGACGGGCTGCACAAGGGGACGCTGAGCCTTTCTATCCTCGCCTACGACCGCTATGGGAACGTCGCCAGCCGGAAGGAATCGCAAGCCACGCTGGGGATCAAACCCGAAGTATGGGAGGTCTATAAGAAGACCGGCCTGTTGTTCGGCACCGAGATTCAAGTGCCCAAAGGCCAGTACTGGCTGCGCATCGGAATCTACGATCAGGGTTCGGGCAAAGTAGGCACGCTGGAGTTTCCGCTGGACTCGGTAACGAACGTGGCGCAGAAGTAGGCCGTGCGGTTTCGGTGTTCTCCCAGATCCCTAAAACCAGACCTGGGAGAACACGATCCCTCCGCGAGCGGCCAGCGGGCCGCCGCTGCATACAGTGCTGGGCAGCGGAGAACCCCATGCGAGCGAACAGCGAGACTCTGCAGCACCCAATGCCCTATTCTTCCTCCTCCTCCACCGGCCGCTTGGCGTTGGCGAGGATTTTTTCAGGCGGTTATGAACCTGTAGCGCCGGCCTCCTGGCCGGCTGTGGCGCGGGCTTCCCAGCCCGCGTTCCAAACCCAAGTCCAGTTATTCAATCCCGCTTTGGCGGGGTTTTCTACGACATACCTAATGGCGCGATCGAGTTCATCTCCATTTCGGATCAGCCGGTCGTAATACTCTCGCTGCCAGAATCGGCCCTGTCGGCCGAGCGCTTGGTTTGCGGCTTTTGCTGAAAAGTTCTTCCAGGCTTTTACGACCTTCGCAAGTTCTTGGCCTGGGAATAGTCTCGCCACAGCATGAACGTGGTTGGGCATGACGCACCAGGCGAAAAGTCTGTAGTGCAATCCCTCGCGGAAGCGCAAGGCAGCGGCCATGGCGCCGGCAATGCGCATATCGAGGAAAGGACACAAACCAGCGCCACGGTCAAAGTACTCTTCGATGCGCGTGTGGCTATAATCGGCGAGCAATGCTTTCTGCTCGGGCAGCAAATTCGCCTCATTTTGTTTGGCTGTTGCGAGGATGTGGTGTCGTTCTGCAATTTTCACGAGCACGGAATGGGGAAGCGAATCAGCGAGATGAAAAGTAATAAAGTAAAGGCCTTCTTCTTTCTCCCAATGAGGAAGTCGGCCGCGATTGCGAATGTGGACTTCGCCGTAACGTGGCTGCGCGGCACCGTGGAGGTATGCTGAAGAATATTCTTGCGCCATGGGCGTGATTTTACTCCGGTTAATCGAACGCGGACGGGACGTCCGCGTTACAGCCGGCCGGGAGGCCGGCGCTACTTCGGGAGATCGCACTGCACGAGGCAGTCGTTATTCTTCCTCATCCTCCACCGGCTTCTTGGCGTTCGCCAGGATCTTGTCGGCCACCAGTTGCGGAACGATGTCGTAGTGGTCCACTTCCATGCGGTAACTGCCCTTGCCCTGGGTCATGGAAGTCAGGAGGGTTCCGTAGGTCAGCATCTCCGCCATGGGAACCTGCGCATTAATCACCGTTGTCCGGCCCTTGGAGTCGGTGCCCTGCACGCGGCCACGACGGCTGCTGAGGTCGCCCATCAGAGTGCCCGCAAACTCGTCCGGCGCCTCGATTTCGACCTTCATAATGGGCTCAAGCAGGCACGGCTTGCAGGACTCCATGGCCTTGCGGAAGGCCAGACGGCCTGCCTTTTTGAAGGACATTTCGTTGGAGTCGACATCGTGGTAGCTGCCGTCGAAGACAGTGACCTTGAAGTCGACCACGGGGTACCCGGCCAGGAAGCCGCGAACAGCGGTCTCGACGATTCCTTTTTCGATTGCCGGGATGAAGTTGCGGGGGATTGCGCCGCCGAAGACCTCGTTCGCATATTCAAATCCCCCGCCGCGGGGCAGAGGCTCCATGCGAATCTTGCAGTCGCCAAACTGGCCGTGACCGCCGGACTGCTTCTTGTGGCGGCCCTGCGCTTCGGCCTTGGCGCGGATGGTTTCGCGATAAGGCACCTTGGGCGACTTCAGCGTCACCTCAGCGTGATAGCGCTTCTTGAGGCGGCTCACGATGGTCTCGATGTGCTGCTGGCCGGCTCCGGCGATCAGAAACTCGTTGGTCATGGGATCGCGGAAGAAGCGGATAAGCAGGTCTTCTTCCATCAGCTTGTGAATTGCGGGGGCCAGCTTGTCTTCGTCGGCGCGGCTCTTCGGCTCGATGGCGTAGGTCATGGCCGGCTCGGGCAGCGGGAATAGATCCACTTGAATCTCCGCGCCCTTGGCGCCCAGCGTGTCGCCGGTAAAGGTTTCGCGCAGCTTGCCCACGGCGCCGATGTCTCCTGCGTGGAGTTCGGCCACTTCGACTGCTTTGCGGCCCTGCATCACAGAGAGATGCGCGAATCGCTCCTGTCCCCGCCGAGTGTAGTTCTCCAGGGTTGCGTCGGTCTTGACCACGCCGCTGACTACCTTGAAAAAGGAGATGCGCCCCGCAAAAGGGTCGGTCATGGTCTTGAACACGACAAGCACCGCCGGTTCCGAATCGCTGATCATGCGGAAGGTGGTTCCCGCCGCAAGATCGGAATCGCCGGCGCCTTGCGCAGCGGCAAAAACTGGCGTGCGCACAGAAATCGGCGACCGTTCGACCGGCGCAGGCGCAAAAACCTTGAGGAAGTCGAGCAGGTGGTCGGTGGCCACATTCGTTTCGCCGGCCGCAAAGAGCACCGGGAAGATGCGGTCTTCTCGAATGGCCTCGTGCAGCGCGCTGATCAGGTGCTCTTCGGGAATGGTTCCCTTCTCAAAATACTCTTCCATCAACTCGTCTTTGCCTTCGGCCACCAGTTCCACGAGCGCTTCGTGGCGAGCCTTGGCGTCGGCGGTCAGGCTGGCGGGAATTTCGCCAGTGACTTTGCCACGGCCGTCGCCGCCCGGCGTGTAATAGAAGGCCTGCATGGTGATCAGATCCACCACGCCCTGAAATCCCTTGGCATCGGAAATGGGCAACTGGACGGGAACACAGTTGCGGCCCCAGCGGTCGACCAGGTCGTCGATCAGCGCGCTCAACCCTCCGCCTCCGCCGGCCTTTGGGTGGTCCATCTGATTGATGACGACCACGCGAGGAACATTGGCCTCCTCGGCAAACCTCCAAACCTTCTCGGTAACGGCCTCAACGCCGTTCTGCGCATTCACCACCACAAGCGCCGTTTCTACCGGCAGCAGCGCTGCGCGGGCCTCGTGGGTAAACATGTGAAAGCCGGGGGTGTCGACGAAGTTGATCTTCACGCCTTGCCACTCGGCAAAGGCGGCCGCATTCTGCATCGTCGATCCGCGGGCGATCTCCTCTTCGTCGTAGGCGGTCACGGCGGTTCCGTCGGGCACGCGGCCCTGGGTTGGCGTCATCTTGGCGGCATGCAGCAGAGCGGAAATCAAAGTGGTCTTGCCGCTGTGCGCATGCCCCACTACAGCTACGTTGCGGATCTCACTTCCCTGGTACGTTTTCATGGTGTTCTCCTGAGGCGCGGTGTCGTTAATTGAAAAAGGCCGGAGCGGTACGTTGGAATTCCAGGCCTTCCGCCGTGGTGGACCGCGGCGGAGGAGACCGGAAGCGCGGGAATTCTGATCGCAGGTATGGATTCGCGCGGCGGGCACAGGGATGGCTTGCGGACGTCCCGAGGGGCGTCCAGGTGGCCGAATTGGAGGGCCACAGGTCCCGGTCTGCCTTGATCCTCGTCCATAGAGGTGAGGGCCGGCGCCGGAGGAGTTGAACAGGAGATGAATCCGTCCGGCGTCAATCGCTTGAGAAAAGGGATGCTATCACAGCCGGAGTGTGAACGTCCTGTGACCCAGCGCACCAACTGGCCAGGACTCCCCGGCGACCCCTCACAATGGCCAACTTCCGACCTTCAGTGAATGAGCGGCATCAGGCTGGAGTAGTCGTCGGTCCACAAATGGACCCGTGGGTCCAGCACCGCCTTGCGCGAGGCAGACTGAACCGCCGGAATCGAAAAAAACGCATCGTTTTCGGTCGCGAGTATCCAGGTGGCGGTGAATTCGCCGCGCCCATCGTTGGCAAAGGTGGAGACTCGCCTGACACTCATGCCTGCGCTCCGGGCCAAAAGCGCGATCTCAGGCTCCAGATCGACATGCTGGTTTGAGATGTGAAAGGCCAGAATCCCGCCGTGTGCAAGGTGGCTCTTATACAGGGTCACGGCCTGGCTAGTGAGCAAATGGATGGGGATGGCATCGCCGGAGAAGGCATCGATCACCAACACATCGAACTGCTGGGTCGGCTCGTGCGCAAGCGAACTGCGGGCATCCCCTTGAACAACGGTGACCTGGGCCTGCGACTCCCGGATATAAGCAAATAGATTCCTGGCTATTGGCTCGACGGCGGGATTGATCTCGTAAAAACGAATCTGATCGCCGGGGCGGCCATAGGCGGCGATGGTTCCCACGCCCAGGCCCACGACTCCGATCTTTCGCGGCCGGTCGCCGCAGCAAAAACGCAGCGCCAAACCGATGCCGGAGTCCTCGGCGTAGTAAGTCGTCGGCGTCCTGCGCAGTTCAGGGCTGAAAATCTGGGTTCCGTGCTCGATGGTTCCGTTGGTCAGCGTACGCAAAGTGGCCCCGGGGTACGAAATCGACTGCCGCACGCGCAGGCTGCCATAGAAGTTGCGGATGGCGACCAGCGTGTCTCGCTGGTACGCAACGTAAAGCATTCCCAACAGAACACAGAGAAGAATGCACGCAGTCGACCACAGGAGCCTTTGCGGCCATCCGCCAGACCAGGTGACGGTGAGGGCGAGCGCCGCTGTAACAAGAAACGTGAAAGCCAGATCGTAGTTGAACGACAAAAGAGGAGGCGATGCGATGCCGACAAGGAACGATCCAAGTGCTCCGCCGGTGGCAAACAGCAGATAAAACAGCGTGGATTCCGACGCTCGCTGGGGCCGCAGGTTGCAAGCCTCGCTGTGGCAGAACAGGCACGCGAAGAAAACTTCTGCAAGGAAGAAGCCGAGGCCGATGCGGATGGGCAGCGTCACATCGCCCTCTGAAAGCATGTACCCCAGCCCGGCCAGCATCACCACCAGGAACCGAGTGAGAATGCCGCGCGAAAGCAACCCAGGGAATCGAAAGGCAAGAATCAGCGTGATGAGATAGACAGCGAGCGGCAGAATCCAAAGCAGCGGAATGGCTGCGATGTTCGCCGTCAGGTAGCTGGTGACGGCGCTCAACTGCATGGCCGCGCCCATGGGCAGAAGCACCCACAGGGTCTTGGCAAGCGATGACGCAGGCGGGATGTGAGATTCGTCGAACGTGGTTGCGATCGGGCGCGTCAGCGTTGCGGTGCGCGTCTTTTGCGTCACCAGTGCCGAGAGCAGCGCAAATACCAGGAAACCGCAGCACCAGGTCAGGCGCTGGTTTCTGATTGTAAGAAACGGCTCTATCACCGTGGGGTAAGCGAGCAAGGCCAGAAGCGAAGCAAGATTTGAGAGCGCGTAGAGACGATACGGAATCTTGCCCACTTCAATCCGCGCTACCCACACTTGCAGCAGCGGGCTGGTAGCGCCGAGCGCAAGGAACGGCAATCCTATAGAGAGGCTCAGCGCAACGAAGATGGAGATGACCGGATGAGCCGTGCCCGGCACAAAAGTGTGCGAAGTCCAAATCACGGCAGATGCGGCGGCGGCCAGAAGCAGCACCATGTGGACGAGCCAATGGGGTCTTTGTGCGAGCCAATGGGCGTAGAGGTATGCGAAAAGCAGAGCCGTCTGAAACAGAACGAGGCAGGTGATCCAGACTGCTGCTGAGCCGCCGAATACGGGCAACAACTGCCGGGCCGCGATCGGCTCAACAAGAAAAAGCAGAAAGGACGAGAGGAATATGACGACGCCAAACAAAAGGCGCAGCGATCGATTGGGTTTTGCATCAGTCATGCACTCGGTCTCGGGCAGCCGACTGGAAACTTTTGAATTGAACGCCGAATGCGTTCTGGCTACGGAAATCGGATGCTATCACACCCAGAGTGGGACGTTGAAGCCGTTCCATCCTCGCAAAACCGTGCCGAGCACTCGACGCGCCCAGCCTCGATGATGTGGAATGGAAGCATCCACGGAAACGCCCACGAAGCACCGTTGAACCATGCAATTCCCAGAAGGACAGCATAGCCCGTGCTCACTCGTTTCAGTCGCTCCAGTGCCACCGCTTTCATTTGTCTTCTCATTGCGTTCGCCACTCATGCGCAGGCCCCTTCCTCCGCGCAAAACGCGCCAGCGCAGAGCCCATCTTTTGTGGCGCGCCCAGCCCAGCACGTGAATGCACCGCTCGGCGATATTCTTCGGTTTCCCGGCGATGGCGCCGGAGCCTACAAGACCCACAACTACCGCGACCTTTTTTCAGAGCAGGGACACGCCGCCGCGGAGACCGAGGCGAAGATCGAAAAGGCGTTCCAGCAGCTCTTTCACGGGGATGGACAGGAGGAGCGCGTCTACTTTGAGACGGGCGCCAATGAGAATGGCCCGCTGGCCTACATCACCGACTGGGCCAACAACGACGCGCGAACCGAAGGCATGAGCTACGGCATGATGATCGCCGTACAACTCAACAAGAAGCGTGAGTTCGATGCGCTGTGGAACTGGTCGAAGACCTACATGCTCATCACCGATCCCGCGAATCCGTCGGTGGGCTATTTTGCCTGGTCCATGGCCACAGATGGATCACCTCGCTCAACAGGTGCTGCGCCCGATGGCGAAGAGTACTACACAATGGCGCTCTACTTTGCCGCCCACCGCTGGGGCAATGGAA
Source organism: uncultured Acidobacteriaceae bacterium (assembly GCA_963783065.1). Classification (GTDB taxonomy): domain Bacteria; phylum Acidobacteriota; class Terriglobia; order Terriglobales; family Acidobacteriaceae; genus Telmatobacter. Next base: position 1,174,816 of record CAWAMG010000004.1, read on the forward strand.
CAGGCATCTACAACTACCAGGCCGAAGCCGACAAAATTCTACGCGGCATGCGGCATCATCCCGTACTGACAGGCACGGGCCCGTTTCGTATTCATCCGGGCGATGCGCCCTTCACGCCCCCCGACCATCCCTGGCCAAGCCCCAACAACACGCGTCGCGCGCAGGAAGCAGCAGCCAAAGGGACAACGGTGCCCACGTTCCGCATGCCGCGTGGAAACTGGAATGAGCAAATTGGGCCAATGGTCGACGAAGATCATTTCATGATCAAGTTTGTGCCCAACTCACCCGGCGGTGTGACCGATCCCAGCTATCATCTGCCCGCGTTTTATGAGCTTTGGGCGCGCTGGGGGCCGGTTGAAGATCGTGAGTTCTGGGCAAAAGCATCCGACGTGAGCCGGGATTTTTTCAATCGCGTCACCGGGCCAGAAACCGGCCTCACGCCCGAGCGCGCAAACTTTGACGGCTCGCAGACAGTGGACTGGGGCGGAGGTGCGGTGCCGTTCAGCTATGACTCGTGGCGCAGCGCAAGTAACTGGGGCGTGGACTTCGCATGGTGGAAGAAGGATGTTCGGGAAAACGTGCTGAGCGACAGAATCCAGAAGTTTCTCTACTCGCAGGGAATCGACAAGTTCTCCGATCGCTATACGCTCGACGGCAAGCCGCTGGGCGACACCAACCGGGCGGGCCTGCTGGCGACCACTGCTGTGGCCACCCACGCAGCAACGAACGGAGAAATCTCGAGGGCTTTTGTTGAGGCGCTGTGGAATGCACCGGTGCCTTCGGGCGAGCAACGATACTACGACGGTATGCTTTATCTGATGAGCATGTTGCACTGCAGCGGCAATTTTAGGATTTACTAACTCAATCGAGCTAAGAATTTGGGAGCAAAAGATACAAATGTCAGAGGCGCAAGCACTACAGGAACAAAGGTTAGACAAGCTCGCCGAAGTTGCGGTGAAGGTGGGCCTCGGCCTCAAGTCCGGGCAGGAACTGGTGATGACGGCGAGCCTGGACTCTGTGGATCTGGCCCGGCGGATTACCGAACACGCGTATCGCGCGGGCGCTACGCTTGTCACCACGCTTTACACCGACGATGAAGCCGCTCTGATGCGCTATCATCATGCGCCCGACGAGAGCTTCGATACGGCTGCCGGCTGGCTTTATGACGGGATGGCCGCGGCTTTCAAGAGCGGCGCAGCGCGGCTGGCGATTGCCGGGGCGAATCCGGGCCTGCTCTCAAAGGAAGATCCGGAGAAGGTGGGCCGAGCGAATCGCGCCGTCTCCAGGGCTTACCGGCCGGCGCTCGAGCTGATTACGCGGCACGCCATTAACTGGACGATTATCGCAAGCGCAACGCCTGCATGGGCTGCGGCGATGTTCCCCAACGACACGCCGGAAGAGGCAATGTCCAGGCTGTGGGAAGCCATCTTTTACACCACGCGGATTCTGACACCCGATCCAGTGAAGGCATGGCAGGAACACGATAAGCACCTGCAAAAGCGGGCGGCGATCATGAACGAGAAGCGCTACTCTGCCCTCAAGTATCGCGGACCCGGCACTGATTTTGAGCTGGGCCTGGCTGACGATCATCTATGGCTGGGCGGTGGAACTACCGCGGGCAACGGGATCTATTGCATTCCAAACATGCCCACCGAAGAAATCTTTACCGCGCCGCACAAGGAACATGCCGAGGGCACAATTACCGCGACGAAGCCGCTCTCGCACCAGGGCACGATGATTGAAGGGATACACGTGCGATTTGAAGGTGGGCAAATTGTGGAGGCCCGCGCCACCAAGGGCCAGGAAGTGCTGCAGCGGCTGATTGAGACGGACGCGGGAGCACGCCGGCTGGGAGAAGTGGCGCTGGTGCCGCACTCCTCGCCAATTGCGCAAAGCGGACTTACCTACCTGCACACGCTCTTTGACGAGAATGCGGCTTCGCATGTCGCGCTCGGGCAGTCGTACAGCTCCTGCCTGCGCGAGGGAGACCGCCTGACGCCCGAAGAGCTTGCCGCGAAGGGCGCGAACGAGAGCTTGATTCACGTGGACTGGATGATCGGCTCGGCGGAGCTCGATATCGACGGAATCACCGCGTCGGGAACCGCCGAGCCCCTCATGCGCGGCGGGGAGTGGGTGTAACAGCGCCCACGCGCAACCATTCAAAATTCGTCTTCACAATTCCGCAGCGAACCAAGTACACTCCTCTGACCGGGCAATTGAATCACGATCATGCGGCTTCCCCGCCTGCAACGGAGCTCCCTTAGCGGCATTGCCGTATTGCGCACTTCCCCAGGACAACTTTTTGAGAACGAGGAGATCGAAATGACTGCAGGTGCACCAACTCCCGAACATATTATGCAGATCGGCATGGGGTTCTGGGCTTCCAAAACTCTGCTGAGCGCCGTCGAGATGGAAGTGTTTACCGAACTGGCAAAGCATCCTGAAGATCTGGCAACGCTGACCGGCAGGCTAGGATTGCATCCTCGGTCGTCCCGCGATTTTCTCGACACGCTGGTTGCTCTGGGATTCCTCGAACGCAACGACGGCATCTACTCCAACACGCCCTCGACCGGTTTATTTCTCGACAAGCATAAGCCGTCTTACATCGGCGGCATGCTGGAGATGGCAAATAAGCGGCTGTATTCGCATTGGGGCCATCTGACACTCGCGCTGCGCACGGGCCAGCCGCAGGGCGAAGGCGGTCCGGCAGCCGAGACGTTTGAGTCGCTCTATGCCGATCCCGCGCGGCTGAAGGGATTTCTCAAGGCGATGACCGGAATCAGCCACGGCGGCAATCTGGCCATTGCGGCGCAGTTCCCCTGGGCCGGCTACAAGTCAGTGTGCGATGTAGGCCCTGCGCAGGGCGACCTGATCACGCAGATCGCGTTGAAGAATCCGCACCTCTCCTGCACTGGATTCGATCTTCCTGAGGTCGGCCCTGTGTTTGAAGAGTACATCGAAGAAAACGGCGTCACGTCGCGCGTGCGTTTCCAGGGCGGCAGCTTTTTTACCGATCCTCTGCCCACGGCCGACGTGATCACGATGGGGCACATCCTGCACGACTGGGACCTCGACCAGAAGCGCATGCTCATCGGCAAGGCATACCAGGCGCTTCCTCCTGGCGGAGCGCTGGTTGTGTTTGAGGCGCTCATCGACGACGACCGGTCGAAGAATGCCTTCGGTTTGCTGATGAGCCTGAATATGCTCATCGAGACGCCGGGCGGCTTTGACTATTCCGGCGCGGACTGCAGGGGCTGGCTGAAGGACGCGGGGTTCAAAGAGACGCGCGTCGAGCACCTGGTCGGCCCCGACTCCATGGCGATTGGAATTAAGTAGAATCGAACGAGAGAGCCGCAGATGGGCGGCCAAATCTGTGGCCGTCTTAGCGTCCGAGTTTAGAGGGTTGCCGCGGCAGGCAAAATTTCATCCACATCCACCCACTGCGTCGGATAGTTGCCCGTGTAGCATGCCGTGCAGTAGGTGGGCGTTCTTTCCCCCCTGCAACTTTGCAGAAGGCCCTCGAGCGACAGATAAGCGAGTGAGTCTGCCTCAATATACTGGCGAATCTCTTCAACCGACTTCTGTGCCGCGATCAGCTCACGCTTGCTGGGCGTATCCACTCCGTAGTAGCACGGCGAAATGGTGGGCGGGCAGCTGATGCGCAGATGAACTTCTTTGGCCCCCGCGCCGCGCACCATGCGCACAATCTTCCGGCTCGTCGTCCCGCGAATGATGGAATCATCGATTAGAATCACTCGCTTCCCTTCCAGAAGATTGTGCACGGGGTTGAGCTTGAGGCGAACGCCGAAGTCGCGGACCCGCTGTTCCGGCTCAATGAACGTGCGTCCCACGTAGTGGTTGCGGATCAGGCCCATGCGGAACGGGAGCCGCGCCTCTTCAGCGTAGCCGAGGGCGGCCGTTACTCCCGAGTCGGGAACGGGGACCACCACGTCGGCGGGCACGCCCGACTCGCGCGCAAGCTGCCGGCCCATCTGGTCGCGGCTCTCCTGCACCCAGCGGCCGAAGATCTTGCTGTCGGGCCGGGCAAAGTAGACGTGCTCAAAGACGCAGCTCGACTGCGGCAGGCCGCTCGAGTATTGACGACTGGTGACGCCGTCTTCCGTGACCATCACCAGTTCGCCGGGGAGCACATCGCGCTCATACTCAGCGCGCAACAAGTCGAAGGCACAGGTCTCGCTGGCGAAGACGATCGTGTCGGGCCCTTCCGCGTTCTTGATGCGCCCCATGGAGAGCGGACGGAAGCCGCGTGGATCGCGCGCGGCAAAGATGCGGTCGCGCGTCATCATCACAATGGAGAAAGCGCCTTCGATGTTCGACAGCGAGTCGGCAATCGCGTCCACCAGGGCGTTGGCCTTGGAGTGTGCAATGAGCTGCACAATAATCTCGGAGTCCGAAGTGGTTTGAAAATACGCGCCCTCGCGCTCGAGCCGCGCACGAATGTTGCCGAGATTGACCAGGTTGCCGTTGTGAGCGATTGCGATCAGGCCCTTGGTGGAATCGACGCGGATGGGTTGCGCGTTGAGCAGCGCTGAGTCGCCGGTGGTGGAGTAGCGCGTGTGGCCAATTGCCATCGGGCCGGGAAGCTTGGCCAGCACGTCCTCGGTAAAGATTTCGCTCACCAGGCCCATGCCCTTGATGTTTGCCAGGCGCTGGCCGTCCGCGGTAGCGATTCCTGCGGACTCCTGGCCGCGGTGCTGCAATGCGTAAAGCCCAAGATATGCCTGGCGCGCCGCATCGGGGTGCCCATGGATGGCTACTACGCCGCATTCTTCGTGCAATGTATCGGCATCGGCGATCGTCCGAAGGAATCGTGGGAACGTCTACCCGGCCGCTGCAAAGACCACCCTCAGAATGAAAAGCCTTCGCAGCAGCGAAAAGTTGCTGACTGCGGTCGGCTACTCCCTCCACGCCCTGATAGAGGCGCGGGGTCAACGGAGCACCTCGGCAACCTGGACAACCTGATCGTGGAGCGTGGCCTCGAGCGATTCGGCCCACAGCAATCGAAGCTCGGCGAGCGGGGCCAAGATGAATGGCTCGCGATCCACCGTGATCTCAAGGCGTTGGCCGCCGGTCGTGCCAATGCGCGCAGCCAGAAAGCTGTATTCACTTGCGAGGCTTTCGATCTCCGCGACCCGTGAAGGGTGAGTGGTGACAATCATGGTGGTGGCAGGCTCCGCGAACAGACCGAAGAGCGGATGCACTTGAAGAGACTGGTCTTGATCGACAGTCGCGCCAATGGAGTGCGGAAAAGCAGCCTGGGCCAGCGCAACCGCGATGCCGCCGTCAGAGATATCGCTCGCGGAATCGATCAGGCGGCCGTCGGCGAGGGCGGCCAGTAGCTTGTGCAAGTCGGCCTCGGCTTCAAGATCGAGCGCTGGGGGCGTCCCCCAAAGTCCATTGAGGACAACCTTGGCAAACTCGCTCGATCCGAATGCCGCCAGCTCAGATGCAGTAGTCTCGGTGCTGTCTTCAGGAGCGTCGAGCACGGGCATTTGAAGTGGCGAAGCGATCGGAAATGGCGGATCCGGCGTAAGCGGATAGACGATGTACCGGTTAATTGTGGCCGGTTCGAAGGGGACCTTCAAATTCGGCTCGGGCTCTTTGCCGCGCGGAACAGGCCAAAGAAGCAGGATCGCGCAGCCCGCGCGCTGGAACGATGACGGCACCGCCTTGCTCACGTCTTCAAGGATGCCCACAATCCCCAGCACGGGCGTTGGGTATATTCCTTCGCCCCGAGTCTCGTTATACAAGGATACGTTGCCCCCGGTGATCGGCGTGCCCAGCGCAGTGCAGGCCGCTCCAATGCCGTCGATCGCGGCGGAGAGCTGCGCCATGATCTCGGGCTTCTCCGGGTTGCCAAAGTTGAGGCAGTTGGTTGCGGCGACGGGGGTCGCGCCCGTTGAGGCAACCTTGCGTGCCGCCTCCGCAACGGCGTGCATTGCGCCGAGCTTGGGGTCGAGATAACACCAGCGGCCATTGCCATCGAGCGCCATCGCGAGTCCGCGTTCACCGGCAGGCTCTTCGCCCGGCACTGGCGGTCCAGGGCGCGGGCCCCCTGTGCCTTTAATCCGCATCACGCCGGCTTCGCCGCCCGGCCCGATCACCGTGTTGGTCTGCACCATGGTGTCGTACTGCTCGTGGACCCAGCGCTTCGAGCAGATGTTCGAGCTTGCCAGCAGCTTCTTGAGATCGGCCGTGTAATCGCGCTGCGCATTAAGCTCGGCGAGAACTTCATCGGGCGGTTCGGCCGGAACCGGCGCCTTCCACTCCCCTACCGGCCGATGATAAAGCGGCGCGTCGTCGGTGAGCGATTGATTGGGTATGTCCGCGACCAACTCGCCATGGTGACGAATGCGCAGCCGAGCTTCTGGCTTCACGGTTCCGCAAATCACCGCGTCCAGGCCCCACTTGGCGAAGACGCGCAGTACCTCATCTTCGCGCCCCTTCTCAGCAACCAAAAGCATCCGCTCCTGGCTCTCAGAGAGCATAATTTCATAGGCCGTCATACCCGTCTCGCGCTGCGGAATCAGATCGAGCTCCACGTCGAGTCCCACGCCCCCGCGCGCGCCCATCTCGCAGGTCGAGCAGGTCAGCCCCGCCGCTCCCATGTCCTGAATCCCGACGATCGCGCCCGTCTTCATCGCCTCGAGACACGCCTCGAGCAGCAGCTTCTCCATGAATGGGTCGCCCACTTGCACATTGGGCCGCTTCTGCTCCGATCCCTCTTTAAACTCTTCGCTTGCCATCGTCGCGCCGTGAATGCCGTCGCGCCCTGTCTTCGCGCCGACGTAGATAACCGGATTGCCCACGCCGGCCGCCTTGCCATAGAAGATCTCGTCGATGCGAACCATGCCGAGCGCAAAGGCATTCACCAGAGGGTTGCCGCTGTAGCAGGGCTCGAACTTCGTCTCGCCGCCGAGATTTGGCACGCCAAAGCAGTTGCCATAGCCGGCGATGCCGCTCACGACGCCTTCGACAATCGAGTGGTTCTTGTGAACGAGCTTGCGCTCTTCCTCGTTTTGGTCGGACGCTGGCGAAATTGGCCCAAACCGCAGCGAATCCATCACCGCCAGTGGTCGCGCACCCATGGTAAAGATGTCGCGCAAAATGCCGCCTACGCCCGTCGCCGCGCCTTGAAAGGGCTCGATATAGCTGGGATGGTTATGGCTTTCGATTTTGAAGGCGCAGGCCCAGCCGTCGCCCACGTCGATGATGCCCGCGTTTTCGCCCGGCCCCTGCACTACGCGGTCGCTCTTGGTTGGCAGGCGCCTCAAATGCACACGGCTCGATTTGTACGAGCAATGTTCCGACCACATTACGCTGTAAATGCCGAGCTCTGTGAGTGATGGCGTGCGGCCCAGAGCGGTGAGAATGCGCTGGTACTCGTCGGCAGTGATGCTGTGCTGCGCCAGCAGTTGCGGCGTCACCGCAATCGGTGCAGGAACAACTCCAGAGGAGGCGGAATTCATCACGGTTGCCTCCATTGTCGCACGGTGTTCACATATCGCCGGCGGCGATCAAATGTGGAAAGCTCGCCCGCGACGCCAGGATTCTGGCCGGGCCTTGAAGGAGGCAGGGAGATCGAAAAGTACTCATTCATCTCAATCCGCGCGAACCTTGAAAACGCATGGCTTCGAGAACTTGTTCCGGAAACCCTCAAGGGGTGCCGCTCTGGAGTCCAGAATCGCATGGCCCTCTCTGCTTCTCGATGGCTTCAGAGCTTCACGATCTTTCCATCCGCCCCGAAGCTCATCTTCCATTCATACGGGCTGCTGGCGGCTCGCGCTTGCCCTGTGCAATACGTACCGGCTGCTGGCGGCCCGCACTTGCCCTGTGCGATACTTTTTAGGCAGTCACCCCTCTCACAAGCCGGGATGGCGGAACTGGCAGACGCAGCGGACTCAAAATCCGCCGATCGCAAGGTCGTGGGGGTTCGACCCCCCCTCCCGGCACCACGATATAAGTGCTTTAAAATGATCTATATAGAATGGACCCACACAGACCCCAAGTGTTCGTCATCAGCACTAACTCCTAAATCGTCATTCAGGGAACTCGGCCGGGGCACAACTCCGCAACAGGATTCCCTGTCAGGAGTTATCATCTGTCCGGCCTGTTGGAGTGGACAGCGGTTAAGGGTGAACTCCTTCACCACAACCAACGGACCAGTAGACCCCTGTTCCGATCCAATGTCGAGAAGACGAACGCAGCGTCCCGGTGCTCAGTTCTGCAGGCGAGTGAGCGTGCGCATGCGTCGAACCGTCATCGAAGCCCAGCACTGTGGCCTCGGAGACAAAGACAACTCCTCATCGAGTCAGCTGCGGACTTTGGGTGGAGATACCACAATCGGGAGCAATATCGACACCGCCATGATGCCTGCAATGATATGCAGGCTGCTCGCATAGGAGCCGCTGGACTGGCGGAGATTTGCCATCAGCAGCGGTCCGAATGCACTGGCGCAGCCCCATGCGGTCAACATGAGCCCATAGATGGGGCCAACATTCTTCGATCCAAAATAGTCAGCGGCAAATGCCGGCATAGTGCCAAAGCCTCCGCCGTAACACATCAGAATGATGAATGAGACTACGGTGAGAAGGGTTGCCGAGCTGAGACTGGGCAACGCCCAGAAAAGACCCACCTGGATCAGAAACATGATGGCAAAGGTCCAGCGCCGAGTGATGGCATCCGAGGTCCACGCCCAGAAGATCCGACCCACCGCGTTTCCGATCGCGACGATTCCTACCATGCCAGCGGCTACAGTCGCGGTAACTTTCGCAACTTCCTGAAAGATTGGAGACTCCTGAGAGATCAATGAAATGCCCGCGGTGACATTCAGAAAAAGCAGCGCCCATAAGGCCCACCATTGCCAGGTTCCAAGCGCGCCGGCCAGCGTGTAATCCTGCGCGGCTCGTTGTTTCTTTTGCGTTAAAGAGGGCGTCCATCCCGCGGGCGCCCACCCAGCTGGGGGATTCTGCATGAAGTAGCCAGTCGCCATGCTGACGACGAGATAGCCGATGCCCAGATAGGCGAAGGTCTTTAGCACACCGACGGTTTGAATGAGGTGGGTAGCCAAAGGCGCGGTAACTAGCGCGCCGGCTCCAAAGCCACCAACGGCAATCCCGGTGATCAAGCCCCGGCGGTCGGGAAACCACTTTACCAGCACCGCAACCGGGACGATGTAACCAAAACCAAGCCCGATGCCGCCGATAAGGCCGTAGCTCAGGTAGAGCCACCACAGTTTGCCGGCAGAAAAGCTCGCCAGAAAGACACCGAGACCGTAGAGAAATCCGCCAGTTAGCGCGACCACGCGCGGGCCTTTCTTATTGAGCCAGAGACCACCGAAGAATGCGCAAACTCCCAGCGTGAAGATACAAATGGTGAAGGTCAAAGTTACATCGGCGATCGACCAATGAAACTGCTTCGAAAGCGGAGTTCTGAAAACGCTCCACGCATAAACGGCGCCGAGCGCCATCTGCATCAGGAAACCTGCAACTGCTATACCCCACCGATTTGGAACTTTCATTTTCTTTCTCCGTAGAACAAGTCTTCAATTTCTTCAAGGTTTGTTTGCGGCATCGCCACGGGCGCTCAGTTGAATGCCAAGAGCCTCAAGGAAGCGGTTGATCAGCGCGATGCTTCTGCGTAGCTCCGGATGCCGGAACTGGCTCAGCAGCGAAAACAGTCCCGGGGGTTCGATGACAGGTTTCTCATAGCTCCCAAGAGTTTGGCTCGTCGCCACGGCGATTCGCTCAAGAAGATCAGGGTTAATGGAGCCCAGCATTTTGCTCAGGATGATTGCGTTGCGCATGGCCCGGATGGATTCATCGGATTTGGCGGCGTCAACGGCGGTCTCGACCAGTTTGTCGCTTGCCCCCAGGGCACCGCGCAGCAACTGAAACACGCCGTGCTCATGCAACTGCTGGAGCAGTTCATAGGAGTCGAGCAAAGCCTCCGCGTGCTCGATGGGCGCATTCTCAAGGCGGCTGCGCAACTCCGCGCGCGGATCGCGAGGCGGCAGATTCAACGATATCGGTTGGGCCATCCTTGCTGTCCTTTCCACTCGTCCCGCGGCCGGGTTAGGTTGTTTTGATCTGCACCAGTTCGTTGCCTGGCTGCGAATAATCCTTGCGCTTCCATTTGCGCTCAACCTCCACGCCGTTCTGCGGCGTGGGATGGCCAAAGCGTGAGTTCGTGCGAGGAAGCGGGCTCTGGCCGTTTTCGCCCAACAGCTTCAGGTGGACCGATGTTTCCTTGTAGGCCGGCGTGTGAGTGATCTTGTCTGTGTAACTGCTTGTGAGCCGGTTTACCGGTTCTTCCACTGAGTTCATGGGCATATAGAGTTCCCTGCCCTGAACTCTCGCAGTCACAACGGCCTGTGCGCGGACTTTGCCATATGGCGAGGTCAACTGCACCCAACTGCCCGTCTGAATGCCCCGCTCCGTCGCCAGCTCTGGAGAGACTTCGACAAACGTGCACGGTGTCTTTGACTTGATCCCCTCGGTGCGATAGGTCATGTTGCCTTCGTGAAAATGCTCAAGCAGCCGGCCGTTATTCAAATGCAGATCAAACTCGGCGTCCTGCTGGTTCGATGGCTCCGACCACGGAACAGGAAATAGCCTTGCCTTGCCGTCGGGAAACTTGAACTCCCTGGTGTACAGCAGGGGCTGGTCGGTGCCATCCTCGGCCACAGGCCATTGCAATGACTTGTAGCCTTCCAGCCGTTCGTAAGTCACACCCGCCATGATGGGTGTCAGTGGTGCAATCTCCTCATAAATCTTCGAAGGATGGCTGTAACTCCAGCCCGCCCCCAGGCGATTGGCGATGTCCCGAATGATCTCCCAGTCGGGTCGGCTTTCGCCCAGTGGTTCCATCGCCCGGTAAAGCCGCTGGATGCGCCGCTCGGTGCTGGTAAATGTGCCCTCTTTCTCGAGGCTTGGGCTCGCTGGCAAGATCACGTCGGCAAATCGGCAGGTTTCAGTAAAGAAGATCTCCTGCATGACAAAGAAATCCAGCTTTGCCAGCGCATCGGAGACGTAATTGGCGTTCGAGTCCACCAGGCTCATCTCTTCGCCAAACACATACATCCCCTTGATGCGGCCGTCGTGGATGCCATCAATCATCAGGTGGTTGTCGAGCCCAGGCTTCGCCGGCAGGGTCACCTTCCACGCTTTCTCAAACTTGGCGCGAATCTCAGGGTCGTCTACCTTCTGGTAGCCGGGGAAGAAATTCGGCATAGCTCCGTGATCGCTCGCTCCCTGGACGTTGTTATGTCCGCGCAGCGGATAAGCGCCCGTGCCGGGCCTCATGTAATTTCCGGTAACAAGCAGAAGATTCGACATCGCCGTCGAAGTGTCGGAGCCCATTACGTGCTGGGTAACTCCCATCGCCCAGAGGATGCAAACCGACGGGGCTTCCGCAATCATCTTTACAACCGTGGTCAGTGTTTCCATCGGCAATCCGCATCGCCGGCTGGCCGCCTCCAGCGTGAACGGCGCCAGGCTTTCGCGGTACTCATTTTCTCCGTTCACCCACTTATCGAGAAATGCCTGGTTGGCCAGCCCGTTGTCGAGAATGTATTTGGTCACTGCAGACAGCCAGAACAGATCGGTGCCAGGCTGGGGGTGCAGGAACACGTCAGCTCGTTCAGCCATCTCATTCTTGCGCAGGTCGGAAACAATCAGCTTCTGCCCGTGCAGCTTGTGTGCGCGCTTGACTCGCGTCGCCAGCACCGGGTGGTTTTCGGCAGCGTTAGAGCCAATCATCACCACCAAACTGGCCTGCTCAATGTCCGAGATGGATCCGGAGTCGCCGCCGTAGCCCACGGTCCTGAAGAGTCCCGTAGTTGCCGGCGCCTGGCAGTAACGTGAGCAGTTATCCATATTATTGGTGCCGATAACTGCGCGGGCCAGCTTCTGCATCAAGTAACTTTCCTCGTTGGTGCACTTCGAGGAAGATATGAAGGCAAGCGCATCGGGGCCGTTTTCTGCCTTGATCTCAGTGAATCTGCGCGCCACAAGATTGAGAGCCTCGTCCCATGTCGCTTCACGGAAGTTCGCTCCTTCACGAATCAGCGGCTTGGTCAGGCGGTCTTGACTATTGACATAGTCCCAGCCGAACTTGCCCTTGATGCAGGTCGAAACGCCATTGGCAGGCCCGTGTTCGGGTTCTACTTTCAGAATGTGCCGGCCCTTCGTCCAGATGTCATAGCTGCAGCCGACTCCGCAATAGGTGCAAACCGTCTTGGTGCGCTTGATCTGACCCGCGCGCATCGCCGCTTCCAATTCAGAGATTCGCAGGATTGGGCCGTATCCGACTTCCGGCTCGATGCCCTTCACCACGTCAATCATCCCGCCCACAACGCTTAGCGCGGTCTCCTGCAGCGACGTAAAGTAGCCCGCCTCGCCCAGCATTGACTTCTCCATGAGCGCGTTGCAAGGGCAAACAGTCACGCAGTGGCCGCACGAAACACAACTGGATTCACCAATCGGTGCTCCCCCATCCCACAGAACGCGCGGATGGGGATCTTCCCAGTTGATGGTCAGCGTTTCGTTCACTTGCAAGTTCTGGCAGGCCTCCACGCAGCGCCCGCAAAGAATGCACTGGTCGGGGTCGTACCGGTAAAAGGGATTCGAAAGATCCACGCTATAAGGCTTTGGCTTGTAGGGAATTTCTTGGTGCTCAACGCGGAGAAGCGCGGTCGTGTTGTGAACCGTGCAGTTGCCGTTGTTGTTGTCGCAAACCGTGCAATACAACAGATGGTTGCCAAGGATGCGATCGAATGCCTCGCGCTGTGCTCCGCTCGCCCGTGCTGACTCGGTCGCGATGATCATGCCGTCCGAGGCCAGCGTCGCACACGCTCTCACCAGGTTGCCGTCCATCTCCACCATGCAGGTGTCACACGTCTGGATCGGTCCAAGCTGGGGGTGGTAACACACCTGGGGTATTGTCGCGCCCGACCGATTGAGAACTTCGATCAGCCGCTCCCCGGATTCAATTTCGAGGCGCTTCCCGTTTACGCTGATTGGCATGGAAAACCGACGCTCCAGGTGGAATGCTGGCGATACTAGCTCTACGCACACACAACAGTAAAGCCCTTCCTATGCCTGCGCGCCGCCTTTTTAAGCTCTCAGGAGTAATTTGTTCGTTAACATCTCATGAATTTCAGGAGCACGGCAGACGCCTGAGTCACTTGGGAGTTAGTTGGCCGTGGCTCCCGGCCGGGATGCACCGGAACTCGCCCGCGTAGACCACAAAGCGGCGGCCGCGCAGGAACCCAACCAGAGTCAGGCCAAGCTCCCGCGAGAGTTTCACCGCAAGGCTAGACGGCGCAGATACCGACGCAAGTACGGGGATTCCGGCAGCCAGCGCCTTTTGGGCGATCTCGAAACCGCCCCTCCCACTTACCAGTAATACGTTGCGTGAGAGCGGTAGACGACCCTGAAGAAGCGCCCATCCTACTATCTTGTCCACCGCGTTGTGCCGGCCAATATCCTCGCGAAGGACAATCAATTCTCCATCGGCGTCAAACAGCGCCGCCGCGTGCAAGCCTCCGGTGCGGCGAAAGACTGCCTGGTCCGACCGCAGAATCTCCGGCAGCTTACACAGAATCTCAGGATCGATTCGGAAATCGGGATCTGGCTGTCGCAGCCCGCGCCGGCGAATTGCTTCAATCGAAGCCTTCCCGCAAATCCCGCAACTAGACGCAGCGAAGAAGTTTCGCTGCAAATCGTCCAATTCGAAAGAAGCGTTCTGTAGCTCGACTTGCACAACATTGCTTTTGACCCCTGGGTTCGATTGCGCTGACCGAAGTTCCGCAATCTGATCCGCCGTCTCGATGATCCCTTCGGTCAGCAGAAATCCCGCTGCCAACTCCAGATCGTCACCGGGCGTTCGCATCGTGACCGTCAAGGGTGTGTCGCCGATTCTGATTTCCAGCGGCTCCTCGGCTGCCAGCGAGTCTTGCACCGGCCGAGCGCAACCCTCCGCCCATTCCGTCACCTGCGTGACTTCGACACTCCGTTCCGGTGTGCGCATTGGGTTCGGCCTTCTTTCCCTTTTGACGTTCGCCCGCCGCCAACAATCTGTCAAGGAGCGCTCATTCTGAGCGATGGCGGATCCCCGATCTCGACCGCGGTCCAATCCTCGGCGCTGCTAGCATCAAAACATGGATTTCGGCCCTCCCCGGCCATCTGGCACCCCGGCGGGCCGCGTAAGGGATCGATATGAAGCTAAGAATCACCCCGAATTCATTGCGTCTCCGGGTATCCCAATCGGACCTAGCCCGATTCATGCAGTCAGGCCGAATCGAAGAGACTATCCAATTCACTGCGGATGCCGATGCGCAGTTCACCTATGCTTTGGAGCAGTCGGATACTCAAGGGGAGTTATCGATCCTCTACCGGTCTCAAGCCGTCACTGTCCTTGTCCCACTCAGTCAAGCACGCGATTGGGCTGCAGGAAACCGTGTGGGAATCTACGGCGATGTCGATTATGGAACGCACAATTTGGCGTTGATCGTCGAGAAGGACTTCGCCTGCCTCGACGGTAGCGATCGCGACAACATCGATACCTTCCCAAACCCTAAAAAGGGGACTTCCTGCTGACCAGCGTCGCAACTCAGCCTGTTAGAACTCTCGCGATCTCGTGCTTTCTGGCACCACACAGCGCACCCGACTCGGCGTCCCGCAGCGGGTCAAAGTCTTCCCCGCCGTTCTCCGCACCGCCTCGACCGAATCTCCGAAAAACATCGCCGGTTATCGGCAATTCAACCATCCCCCGATCGGCATTCAGCATCACCGCGGCAGGGTCAACTTCGCTCGGTAGAGGTCGCGGCTGCCGCGGGTTGTATCCAGCAGCAATGCGCCGTCGGGGGCCAGTCCCATGAGAGCGCAGCGGGAGATGCCTCCGGCCAGCTCGTCATCGAACCGCGCAACCATGTCGGTGTGTCCCGTGTGCACGTTGAAACGGTAAACAGGCTCTCCGTCTTCCAGAATCTTCTGGTAATAGAGGTTGTTGCTGTCGCGGGACCAGGAGGGAAATCCGATGGCTGCAGCGCTAACGATGCTCTGCCATTTGTGCGTGGCAAAGCTGTAGAAGTCCACTCCGTGACCGTCGTCGGCGTACGCGGCGATGTGCCGTCCATCCGGAGACCAGTGGGGGAAAAATCGACCATTCGAACCCGGCACCATGGTTTCCTTTTTTGTTGCAAGGTCGACAACAAAAAGCGCTACATCTTCTTGCCGGCCCGAGACTGGATGAACGACAACAAGAGCTTTTCCGTCAGGAGACCAATCCGGATCCGTCACGTGAGCCTGACCCGGCAGGAGCGCCTGGGGAGTCCCGCCCGATGAAGGCATCAGATACACCGTGCCGGGTGCGCTGTGGTCCTTGCCGGTCATAGCGAGTTGGCTACCATCCGGTGACCAGCGGGGGAACGTGACCGAAAACCCGACCGGGCCGA
This sequence comes from uncultured Acidobacteriaceae bacterium, assembly GCA_963783065.1. Classification (GTDB taxonomy): domain Bacteria; phylum Acidobacteriota; class Terriglobia; order Terriglobales; family Acidobacteriaceae; genus Telmatobacter. The sequence goes on from CAWAMG010000004.1 coordinate 1,190,294, forward strand.
GCTTCACCTTTTCCGCGGACTGCGTGTCCATCTTCCATAGGACGCCGCCGTTGATGTCCACGTAGACAATCCAGCGGCCATCGAGTGAAAAATCCGGCTGACTGAACCCCTCGGCAGTCAGAGGCGTCAGCCGTTTGCTCTTTATATCGAGGCGCTGAATCTGCGACCGGTTTCGGCCGCCATAGAAGAGAACACTCTCGCCGTCCGGGGAAACCGACGCGCCAAAGAGCCCTCCCGGCCACTCTGTCAGTTGAAAAGGCCCGCGCGGAGCTCGCTGCCACCCCAAACCGGGCTCGCGCAGCGCCCAAAGATTCCAGGCGTTTTTATGCCCTCCAGTGAAGATGAAGTAGCGCCCATCCGGTGTCCACTCGCCGCAGCATTGGTCCTCAATTCCAGAGCCACTCGCAAACATGCGTTGCAGGCTCGAGCCGTCCTGGCGCATCTCCCACAGCGACGTCGCGCCGTTGTCCTCGCCAATGGTGAGCCGCATCCGCTCACCATCCGGCGACCATGCCAGCCAGTTCGGCGAGCCCGGCAGTGACACCAGACGCTTCAGATTTGTGCCGTCAGTTCCAACAACCCAGAGCTCATTCCCCTCGGCAAACACAATCCGCTTGCCGTCGGGGTGGAAGACGGCTTCGCCAGAAACAATCTCTCCCAGCCGCTGCGGCTGCCCTCCCTGCACAGGCATCAACCACAGCGTCGATGTAGACCCGCGCGAGGTAAAACGGCCGAGAAGATAAGTGGTGCGGTCCGGCGACAGGTCCATGATGCGCGTGTTCTCTTCCAGGCCCGGAACCGTCTGCGGCTCACCCCCACCCAGCGAAGCCTGGCGCGTAATCCAGTGGCCGCCCGCTCGTTCGATGTAGAAAATCCGTGCCCCGTCGGTGACCGGCTTGACCTGAAAGTCGATCGCATCGGCTGTCGTGATCTGGGCGAATCCGTAGGCTCTTGGCGGCTGCAGCGGCAAGTACCACCAGGCAGCAGCAAGGATGCCGAGCACTAACCCCGCCAGAAGAACACCGAGCCACCGCATGCGCAGCCATGGCTTGCCTCGAACAGGCGTCTCCGCAACAGGCGAATCCTCGAATTCATGCCCGTTTTTGTCCGGCTCGTCCACCGCGGGGCCATCCGGCAGTGAGCCCATAGAAGCTGCGCCACGCCAACCGTTGCCCGAGCCGTACTCCGTTCTTTCCTGGTCTGCGCTCTCCGAGTAGGTGCTTTCCCGAATCGCGTTCTCCTGGACAACCGCGACAAACCTGTACCCGAGCTTTGGAATGGTCTCAATGTAATGGCTGGATTCAGCCGAGTCCTTGAGCGCAGTGCGGAGCTGGCTGACGGTGAAGTTGAGTGACTGTTCGAAGTTGCCGTGCGCCTGGTCGGACCATAAATCGTGGTAGATCTCTTCGCGCCTGTACACGCGGCCAGGCTGGCTTGTGAGCAGCGTCAGCAACCGGGCCTGCTGCGGCTGCAGCCGCACGCGAATGCCATTGCGCGTCAATACTCCGGTTCGTGGATCCAGTCGAAATGGTCCAAAAGATCGCACGAAATCTCCAATGAGGGAAAGGGCATCGCTCTTGAAAACCGCTTGGGTGCTGGGCTCGCCCGGCGCCGAAGAGGGGGATGAACCGGGAAAGTCCGGCAGGCCAAAACTCTGCGAGTGCTTTATGTATATCAAAATGGGCAGTTTACCGGCTAATAAATTGCAAACAAAAAACTCAGGATACTGAATTTGCAGGGCGTGGTATCAGACACAAAGCCGGAGAATGGACTTCCGCCTGCGGATCCTGTTGTTGATTCGGGCCGGCCCACGAAAGCAATCGATTGCAAGACGAATTGAGGTTGCGATGATCGAGATCTCTCCTGAGCCTAAGGCTGCAAGCCGTTGGAAGTCCCCAGTTCTCATAACCGTTGTCAGCGTGATTGTTGCCGGAGCGGCGACCGCCGCGGCTTCGCAGATTCCCGCTCTCGCGCGCGCCCTCACATGGGGGCGATTTGCGGCACTCGGAGCCACAATTGGGCTCGGCGTGAGCATCGCGTCTCTCGTTGCCGGCGCACTCTTCGTCCGTGGCCCGGTTGCGGCAAACGCGGTAAAGTTCGGCTCCATGGCGCTCATGGTTGTCTCGCTCGGCATCCTGGTGGGCGGCTGCGAGTTACTTAGCAGCCCATCAATGTCCAACGCATCCGGGTCCCTGGGTGGCTACGCATCCGGAAGCATGAATACGACGCTGGTCACTGTAAGCCCGGCTGCAACCACCATCTCCACAGCCAAGTCGCTGAGCGTGACCATCAGCGTGAATACCCTCACTACGACCGGAACATTTGCGGCGTCGGGAACAGTGGTGTTGAGCAGCGGCACCTATAACTCCGGGACCCTGACCCTGTGCGGGCCCAATACAGCCGGGTGCGCGGCCGGTACATTCACCACCGTCATTCCAGCTGGATCGCTTGCTCCCGGCACCGACACTCTGACAGCTGCCTTTACTCCTGCCAAGGGAGACACCACTACATTCCCTGCGGCCTCTGGAACCGCAATGGTCGCGGTAACCGCGCCCGCGCTTGTGACTCCAACGGTCACGGCTGCGCCGTCGTCAGCCAGCATCACCACATTGCAACCGCTGTCGGTGACCGTTACGGTGAGCGGCGGCGGAGCCAACGCAACGCCCACCGGATCGGTGATGCTGACCAGCGGCGCATACACCTCTCCTGCACCGCCACTAGTCAATGGGACCGCGACAATCCCCATTGCCGCGGGTTCGCTGGCCACAGGCACAGACACCCTAAGCGTGTTCTACACGCCCGACGCAAATAGCTCCGCCCTCTACAACAGCTCAAGCGGAACCGCGTCGGTGACCGTAACCCTGCCGCCTCCGACAACTCCTGCCATGACACTGGCACTCTCGGCTTCGAGCATCACCACAGCCCAGTCACTCATTGTCACCGTCACGTTAACGGGGACTGGCGCAACTCCAACCGGCGCGGTGGTGCTGACCGGAGGCGGTTACGCCTCGGCAAGCATGGATCTGACAGCTGGCTCGGCCACAATCGATATCCCCACCGGATCGCTGAACCAGGGCCTCGATACGCTCACGGTCAACTACACGCCCGACGCCAACAGCTCCACCATCTACGACAGCACCACGGCGACGGCCCAGGTGACGGTGACCTCCATCGGCGTGACGCCCGTCGCGCTCAACAATCCCAATGGCCTGGCCATCGACTCGAGCAACCGCCTCTACGTCGCCAACAGCGGGGGAAGTCAGGTGCTTGTCTACACCGAGACGCTCAACGGATCCAACATCGTCACAGGCCTCACCCAGGTAGCCACCATCACAACCAACATCAGCAGCCCCACGCGGCTTGCATTTGATGCTTTGGGCTATCTGTACGTCACCAATCTGGGCAACAACACCGTAACCGTCTACGACACCTCATTCAATCCCGTCCCCAGTGGCACAATCTCCAACGGAATCTCGCGCCCCCTCGGAATTGCCGTCGACCAAACCGGTGACGTTTACGTCGGTAATAACAACGCCAACAACATAACCGTGTATACCGGAACTCCGAATGCCGGATTTACGCTCTCGGCTACGCTCACTGAAGACAACTCCGCCGATCAGTTCCTGGCCCCCGGCGACATCACTTTCGCCAAGGTCGCAGGTGTCAACGAACTCTTCGTCGGCGTTGGGCCTGGTGGCGGCATCAACAGCGTATTCGTCTATCCGGCTCCCCTTCGTGCAGGATCGGACCCCGCCACGAGCCTTACCAACCAAAGCTGCCCGACAGGTCCCAACGGGCCAACCGGCGTCGCCACCAACTCAGCGGGGTCTACGATTTACATCACCAGTTATTACAACTCCAGCGTCGCCGAGTACACATTCACCGGGATTCAGACAGGCAACGGATGCCCCGCTCCGACATCCACATCCGGGGGCAGTAGCCTGGTGGCGAAACCGGAAGGCGTGGCCATCGACTCAAGCGGAAATGTATTTGTATCCAACTCGAGCGCAAACACCATCACCGTCTATAACACGATCAATTCGTCCCCCGTCTACATTCAACAATGAGAACTGACCCAATCATCGACGTGCGGCCGGGCCCTCCCTGACGGCCGCTGCGGCTCCCGAAGCCAGGAGCGACCCGCACCGGCAAGACACAACAGCGCGCAACCGAGTCAAGACAGAGTGAACGCAAGCGATGCATCCTTACATCCATCTCGGGTCGCTGGTGCTATGGAGTTACGGCATCATGATGGGCGTTGGCCTGTCGCTGGGCTACCTGTTTGGCGAAGCCGACTTCAAGCGCCGCGGCGTTCCCATTCCCATGGGTGTATTTCTGCCCTGCATGGCCATCTCCGGCCTCATCGGTGCAAAGCTCGATCACGCCATTGTTGTCCAGTGGCACACGCTGCGGCAGAACCCGCTCGCCTTTGACTGGGTTGCCAGTTTCGGTGGTGGCTACACATGGTTCGGTGGAGTGCTCGGCGGCGTCGCAGCTTCCATTGTTCTCGCACGCCTCTACAAAACGCCCATCCTGCGCGTGCTCGACGTGGCGCCGATGGCTTCGCTGGGCCTGGCCTGCGGACGCATGGGGTGCTTCCTCGCGGGCGATGGCGACTACGGCGTTTCCACATCCATGCCGTGGGGCATGAGCTTTCCCCATGGCATCGTTCCTACTCTGGCCCGGGTCCATCCCACGCCGCTCTATGAGATCACATACGCGTTGATTCTTTTTGTTGTCCTCTGGCGGCGCGGCCGTCCCGAGATCTACGCACGCACCTGGCAGGGTTCGCAGATTGCCCTCTATCTCTTCTGGACGGGACTCTGCCGCTTCTTCGTTGAGTTTCTCTCGCGCAATGCAAAGGTATTTGCAGGATTGACGGAGGCGCAGCTTGTGGGCATTCTCTTCATCCTCGCCGCCGCAGCACTCGTGGTCTTTCACAGGTTCTCAGGAGAATCAAATGCCCGTTATCCAGATTCAAGAGATGCCGGCTTTGCTCCCGAAATTGGAAGTGGAGCACTACCGCAGACCGGAAGAGCCGCTGTTCACGCTGGCTGAGCGGGACACCGTCACCATCCTTATAGGCGGCCTCACCTGGAAGCACGAAGAGCTGATTCAGGCTGTCTTTCAGAGCTCCGGCTACCGCTGCATGCGGCTGCCCATCCCCAGCCGCGCCGACTTCGAAGCCGGCAAGCAATACGGCAACAACGGCCAATGCAATCCCACATATTTCACAGTCGGCTGCCTTGTCCGCTATCTGCAGCAGCTAGAATCCGCCGGCCTCACCAAGCAGCAGATCGCCGAGCGCTACGTCTTCTTCTCAGCCGGCTCCTGCGGCCCCTGCCGCTTCGGCATGTATGAGGCGGAGTACCGCTACGCGCTCGAGAATGCGGGCTTCGGCGGCTTTCGCGTGCTCATCTTTCAGCAGGGCGACGGCATTCACGCCTCCCCCGGCCACACCGGCCTCACCTTCTCGCTCGACTTTGGCCTCAACGGCCTCAATGCCCTCATGATCGGCGACGTGATCAGCGATCTAAGCTACCGCATTCGCCCCTTCGAGAAAGTTTCCGGCGAGACGGATCGTGTGATTGAGCAGGCGGTCCGCCGCATGGCGGCTCTGCTGCGTGAGCGCGGCGACGTAAACCCGGCTTCCGCCGACGGAGTCCGCATCCGCGCAGCTTTTCGTTCCGCCATCGGCGCTCCGGGCCGCATCACGCTCAAGATTCTGCATCACCTTTACGGCCGCGAGATTCTCGAGGCCATCGAGGATCTGCACGCGCAGGTGAACACCATTCGTGTCGACCGACTGCGCGTCAAGCCGGTGGTGAAGGTCACCGGCGAGTTCTGGGCGCAGCTCACCGAGGGAGACGGCAACTTCAAGATCTTCGACTTTCTTGAGAAAGAGGGCGCACAGGTGATCGTGGAGCCCATCTCCACCTGGGTTGCCTATCTCACCCGCCTGGAGTGGTCGGTGCGCCACGAAAAGAATCTCGCCCGACGCGCACGCCTTCCGCTTCGCGCTCGCGTCACACGGCGCCTTTCTGTCTATCAGGAGGAGTCGCTCTTCTGGATTGCCCAAGCGCTCTGGTCGCGCACATTCGACCGCGTTGCCCGTCGCGCCGGTGGTCTCACGCCCGCATTGGTCAATCAGAAAGAGCTTGCCGCACTTGCCGCACCATTTTTCAACGAGCTCGCGCAGGGCGGAGAAGGCCACATGGAAGTGGCCAAGAGTATCTACTACACCACTCACAATCTCTGCCACATGATTCTCGGCCTCAAGCCGTTCGGGTGCATGCCCTCCACCCAGTCCGACGGAGTGCAGGCGCGCGTGGTCAGCAAGTTCCCGCAGATGCTCTACCTGCCCATTGAAACCTCCGGCGAAGGATCGATTCACGCCTACAGCCGCGCGCAGATGGCGCTTTCTGAGGCGCGTGTTCGCGCCCGCGATGAATTCGATATCGTGCTCAGGCAGCGCGGCACGACGGTCGAGCAGCTTCGCGGCTTTGTCGAGGAGAATCCCGGAGTCGAGCGCGCCCTTTACACCTTTCCCCGCCGCAATGGTATCGCCGGAGAAGCTGCGCAATTCGCGCATCATCTCGCCGATCGCATAGGCCGCAGCGGGCTCAATCGCATTCGCCCTGACAAGGAGCGGCTGCGCGCTTCGGCTTGACCGAACCGTCGCAAGACTCCGGCTCGGCTGGAGATTTCTGCAGCAGAAGGGCATTCGATGGTCAAGTATCTGGTCGGATTCGACGTTGGCTCAACCACGGTGAAGGCGGTGGTGGTCGACGCTGCATCCGACACGATTGTCTGGCAGGACTACCAGCGCCACGAAACCCGTCAGCCCGAAAAGGTCTTCGAGTTCCTTGAGCGCATGGAGGCCGACCCGGGCATCTCTCCTTCCAACGCCCGTATCTTCTTCACCGGCTCCGGCGGCGGAGGCCCTGCCAGGCTCACGGGCGCGCGCTTTGTGCAGGAAGTGCACGCAGTCGCCCTCGCTGTGGAGAAGCTTCATCCTGAGGTCTACTCCGTTATCGAGCTCGGCGGGCAGGACGCCAAGATCATCGTCTTTCAGGACGACCCGGCGAGCGGCCGCAAAAAAAAGATCGCCTCGATGAACGACAAGTGCGCGGGTGGCACGGGCGCAGTGCTTGACAAGATCAACGCCAAACTCGGCATTCCGCCCGAAGAGATGGCGTCGCTGCCTTATCGCGGCGTCAAGCTTCATCCCGTTGCGGGCAAGTGCGGCGTCTTTGCCGAGACCGACATCAACGGCCTGCAAAAAGTTGGCACGCCGCCCGTCGAGCTCATGGCCTCGCTCTTTGACGCCATCGTGCTGCAGAACCTGAGCGTTCTCACGCGCGGCAACACGCTGCTGCCGCATGTGCTGCTCCTCGGCGGCCCCAACACCTTTCTCAAAGGCATGCAGGAGGCGTGGCAAGCCAACATCCCGCGCATGTGGAAGGACCGAAAGGTCGCTCTTCCTGAGGGCGTGGCTGTAGAGGAACTGATCAAGACCCCCGCCAACGCCCAGTTCTACGCGGCCCTCGGCGTTGTCGAATACGCCCGCAGCGAAGAGGATTCAGTCGGCGTCTACACTGGCACGTCCGAGCTGGTCCGTTACCTGGAGCACGGCCGCGACCAGGAGAAGGCCCAGTCCGGAGCACAGGGGCTCTCTTCGTCGCGCGATGAGCTCGATGATTTTCTCGCTGAATACACGCCGAGAGAATTTCGTCCGCATGTCTTCTCCCCTGGCGAGCGCGTCTCTGCGGTTCTCGGCCTCGACGCCGGCTCCACGTCCACCAAGGCCGTGCTTATGCGCCCCAACGGCGAACTGCTCGTCAAGAGTTATCAGCTCTCTGGCGGGAATCCGATTGAAGACACCATCGCAGTGGTCGGCAACCTTCGCAAGCAGGTGGAAGACCGGGGAGCGGAGCTCGATATCGTCGGTGTCGCCACCACTGGCTATGCCAAAGACATGCTCAAAGACGTGCTCCACGCCGACGTGGCGCTGGTTGAAACCGTCGCCCATACGCTCTCCGCGATGCAGCTCTACCACGATCCGCACGTCATCGTCGACGTCGGCGGGCAGGACATCAAGCTCATCTTTGTGCAGCAAGGGCGCGTAAAAGACTTCAAGCTCAACACGCAATGCTCGGCCGGCAACGGCTACTTTCTTCAATCCACTGCCGAGGGCTTCGGCATCCCCACACACGCGTTTGCCGATGCAGCCTTCGCCGCAAAGTCGATGCCCGAGTTCGGCTACGGGTGCGCCGTCTTTCTGCAGGGCGACATTGTGAACTTCCAGCGCCAGGGCTGGCGCGCCGAAGAAATTCTTGCTGCTCTTGCGGCCGTGTTGCCCAAGAACATCTTTCTCTATGTTGCCGGCGTGCCCAACCTGCCCGCGCACGGGTCGCGCTTCATCCTGCAGGGTGGTACTCAAAAGAATCTCGCGGTAGTCAAAGCAGAGGTTGATTTTCTTCGCTCATGCTTCCGTGGCACCGGCGTCAATCCTGAAATCGTCGTCCACGAGCACTGCGGCGAGTCGGGAGCCATCGGAGCCGCGCTCGAGGCTGCCCGCCTCCAAATTCGCGGCCACCGCACCACATTCATTGGGCTCGATGCCATCCAGACCATCCACTACCACACCACGCGCAGCGAGGCCACGCGCTGCAATTACTGCAAGAACAACTGCCTCCGCACGTTCCTCGACGTAAGCTCTGAGCCGATCCACTCCGCGCCTGCGCGCATCATCGCCTTCCCTGCGCTTGCGCCCGAGATCTCACCGCTCATCAGCATTCAGGCCGCGCCCGGCGCACGCACCGCCGTTGAAATGCCCAAACCCTCCAGCGCGATGAAGCCTGTGTCGAAGGTTCCACTGGCCGAGGGCTCCAAGCGGCTCATTCTCGCCACCTGCGAAAAGGGCACCGTCGAAGACCTGGACGCCATGCGCGCCATCAAGCACGAGCTCGATGAGGTGAAGGCTGCAAATCCCAACCTCATGGAAATGGCCGCAAACCGGGCCTTTCAGCCCGTCGATGTTACTGTCGTTGCCGATCCAATCCCCGTGCGCGACCCCATCTTCCAGACAAGCGCGGCACGCCTTCGGCTCCACGCCGCGCGCCGGCGCGCATCCTTCCGAGTTGGCATTCCGCGCGTACTCAACGCCTATACCTACGCCCCGCTTTTTCAGGGATACTTCCAGAGCCTCGGGATTCACTCGTCAAACATCGTCTACTCCGGCGAAACCAGCGCGGAGCTCTATCGTGCCGGCTCCAGCCGCGGCGCCGTCGATCCGTGCTTCCCTTCCAAGGTTGCCCTCGCCCACGTTCACGACCTGCTGCAGACTCAGCATGCGCGCAAGCCCCTCAACGCCATCTGGTTCCCCATGTACGACACGCTCACCACTCACCTGGCCAACCTTACCGGGTCATTTGCCTGCCCCACCGTCACCGCAACGCCTGAAGCTGCCAAGGCCGCATTCACCAAGGAGCGCGACCTGTTCGCGGAAAACGGCATCGCCTACGTGAATCCCGTCCTCAACCTCGCCGACGAAGAAGTCCTCGCCGATCAGCTCTTCCGCGCATGGGCGCAGTTGCTCGGGCTCACCCGCGATGAAAACACCCGCGCCGTTCGCATCGGCTTTGATTCACTCGCGCGATTCGAGACCTCCATGCAGCGCAAGGCTCGCGCCGTTCTCGATCAGTTGGAGAGCGAGGGCCGCATGGGCATCGTCATGCTCGGCCGTCCTTACCATCACGACCCCGGCCTTAATCACGGAATTCTCGAGGAATTCCAAAAGCTCGGCTACCCCATCTTTTCGCAGAGCACGCTGCCGCTCGATGAAGACCTGCTCGACCGGCTCTTCGGCGACGAGGTGCGCCGCGGCTTCATCACCCATCCGCTCGACATCTCAGACGTGTGGAAGAACCGCTACTCCGCCTCCACCAATCACAAGATCTGGGCCGCAAAGTTTGCCGCTCGACATCCCAACCTCGCCGCCATCGAGCTCTCCAGTTTCAAGTGCGGCCATGACGCGCCCATCTACAACGTCATCGAACGAATCCTCGAGCGTTCCGGCACGCCCTTCTTCGCATTCAAAGATCTTGACGAAAACAAACCCACCGGCTCACTGCGCATTCGCGTGGAGACCGTCGATCATTTTCTGCGCCTTCACCGCGAACGAACCCTGGGCGAGCGTGTAGAAGTGGCCGTCGAGGCTTAAAAGCGTACGCGCCAGGAGCTGTCCTTCGACCTCAGTGGGCGACAGTCGGCCGATACTTCCCACGCGAATGAAAAGCTCTGCGGTCAGCTCGCCGGGATAAGTGACGCAGCCTGACTCACTGAGCGAATGCACCGTCGTGCGTGTCGCCCTCTGAAATTGACACTCCCTGATCCCTCTGAAAGAATCAAGAGTCCAAAGGCGCTCAGGCTTGATCACCAGGCTTCCATTTTAGAAGTTGAATTCAGCCGGGACGATATGCCCTTAAACTTGCGTCATTAACCTCAGCAGCATCCGATCTTCTTCGCTGTTGATAAAGGAACCATGTCGACTTCCGTGCCAGGGTCACCGAAAACCGCGAGCGGCACTGGCGGCTTTCTATCCGGGTTGCTTGCATTCTGGCGAAGAGAGTTCGGAAGATCCGAGCCGACCCGGCTTTCGGATCTGGTAATTTTCCCACTCGGAATTTCAGCAACCACCGGAATGATTGCGGGAGTTACTATCGCGACCCATCGCCATTTTCGCGATCCTGCATTTATCGGGTACACGATCGGCGTCTATGTTGGAATTCAGGTCGCCATCCTCTTGCCGGCATTGGCGCTCGCGTTCATTACCCGAAGGAAAATCTGGTCGGGCGTTCTCTTTGCCATCGGACTCTTCTGTCTCCTTGCAATTACTGATTTGGTGAAGCTTCTACTTCCGGGCGTTGCTCATCCTCTGGCATGGTGCATCGGGCTGCTGGCAGCTTTTCAGGTCGCCCGCGCCGTCAACCGCCATCCACGCAGCCGTTTCGTGGTTTGGATGGTTGCCGCGCCTGCTCTGATTGCCCTGTGCGCCCTGGCCTATGGCCCCGCGCGCGAAGCCTCCCAACGGGCCGCGCTTCCGCCGCCGCCGAACTCCCCCAATGTCCTCGTCATTATTGTCGATACCCTCCGTGCGGACCACCTGTCACCTTACGGATACACCCGCGACACGAGCCCGTACATTACCCATCTGGCCCAGCAAGGTGTCCTTTTTGAGAATGCAATTGCCCCGTCCTCCTGGACGCTGCCTTCGCATGCCTCCATCCTGACTGGCCTCTACCCACACCAAACTCGGGTGGAAACAGAATCGAGTACTCTCTCCGGCACGATTCCAACCCTCGGCGAGGCCTTGCAGAAGCGCGGCTATCGGACCGCGGCGTTCGCAGGCAACTTCCTGTTCTTTTCCAGTGACCGCGGCTTTGCCCGCAACTTTTCGCACTTTGAAGAGTATGGGCAGTCCATTGGCGCAATTCTTGAGAAAGTTCCTCTCAGCCGGACCATTCTCCAATCGCTCTCCCGCATCACAACCGGGGATCAGTTAGCGTTCTTCGGCATTAAGAACGCTCCCGATGCCGAAAAGATCAACGAAAATACCTTGAAATGGATTGGTAAGGGCGGGCGGCCCTTCTTTGTCGCGATCAACTACTTTGACGTTCACGAACCCGCCCTCCCTCCAGAGCCGTATCTTCACATGTACACCTCCGACTCAAACGCTCGGAACGACAGCATGCATTTTGGGGAATCATGCTCCTACGCCGAGGCGGGACCTATGTGTGCTTCGGAGCGGCCACAACTAGTTGCCGTGTACGACGGGGCCATTCGCTACACCGATGAGAGCATCCAGCATCTTCTTTCCCAACTTCTTGAGCGCGGGCTCTTGCAGAACACGATCGTCGTATTTACCTCTGACCATGGGCAGGAATTTGGTGATCACGGCATCTACGGGCATGAGAAATCGCTCTATCGCGGAGAGATCCAGGTTCCCCTGATTCTCTGGAAGCCCGGCCTGGTTCCCGCAAACGTCCGCGTGCCTACCCCGGTGAGCCTGATCGACATTCCCGCGACCATTTTGGATTTGATAACCCCAGGCGATAAGCAGGCCGATGGCCCACCGATGCCGGGCCGGTCCCTGGCGGCACTTTGGAGTTCCGGTCAACCAGTGTCCGGCTGGCCGCACCCGGCCTCGGAGCTGGCGAAACTTCCAGCGTTTGATCAGACGGCTCCCAATTTCAAAGCCCCGGTGGAAACGATCGTGACTCCGGAGTGGCAGTACATTCGCCAACAAGGCAAGGATCTGTTGTTCGACTGGAAGACCGACCCCGATGAGGCTCACGATCTGAGCGCCGCTCATCCCGCGGAGTGCGCTGCATTCAGGGCGCAGATTCAAGCGGCCGAAGCCAGCCGGCCGCAGGCACACTGATTCGAATCGGTGCCTCGCATGGCGTTCTCTTCCAGTGCCGCGCCAACCGTCAGCAGGCGGAGAAAAAGGGATGCAACGTTGACCTGCACTTCAGTCGCCTGGGGCGTTTGACAGGCCCCCATCCGTGTGGAAAAATCATGCTTCTAAAGACTTGCCGTCATCCGCGATGTCCTTTCCTGGAATCGAACCGCAGTCCATCCACCAAACCGCCCAAGCCTCGCCAAAATCGCGTCCATAATCTATACAGCAACGCAGTTGCTTAATCTTGAAAGAAGGATTCATGTCGCTTTCCGGATCGGGGACCAAAACAGAGAGCGACAAAAGCGGCTGGATCCATTCGCTGCGCTCATTCTGGAGAAGAGAGTTCGGAAGACCCGATCCGACCCGGGTTGGGGATCTGGTAGTTTTCCCCCTTGCTGTTTCTGCAACCGCCGGATTGATTACGGGCGTTTGTTTCGCGATCCGCCACAATTTTCTCGATCCTGCATTTATCGGCTACTCGATCGGTGTCGATGTCTTGATTCAGATCGTCATCCTCTTCCTTGTAATGGTGCTTGCGTTCATTACCCGAAGGAAAATCTGGTCGGGTGTTCTCTTTGCCATCGGATTCTTTTGTTTCCTGGCGATTCCAGATTTCGTAAAGATTGTGTTCCCAGGCGCCTCTCATCGTTTAGGTTTGCTCATTGCACTGCTCGGAGCTTTCCAGGTCGCCCGGGCTGTCAACCGCCATGTACACAGCCGTTTCGCGCTATGGATGATTGCCGCGCCTGCACTCGTTGTGCTGGGCGTTCTGTCCTATGGTCCGGTACGAGAAATCTCCCGCCGAGCCGCGCTTCCGGCGCCGCAAAACTCGCCCAATGTCCTCATCATTATTGTCGATACCCTCCGTGCGGACCACCTGTCGACCTACGGATACACCCGCGATACCAGCCCGTACCTGACTCATCTGGCCCAGCAAGGTGTTCTTTTTGAGAATGCGATTGCGCCGTCATCGTGGACCCTGCCCTCCCATGCCTCCATGATGACCGGGCTCTACCCGCGCGAGAGCCATGTGGAAGAAGACAAGGATATTCTCTCGGGCAGTTTGCCAACCCTTGGCGATGCCATGGAGAGTCGCGGATATCGGACCGCGGCTTTTTCCGCTAACTATGAGTACTTTTGCAGGGACCATGGCTTTATCCATGGCTTTACCCACTTTGAAGAATACGAGCAGAGCATCGGCGGAATCCTCGAGAAGGTCCGGCTCAGCTTTGTCATTCTCACGCAACTGTCCCGCTTCACCACCGGAGAAAGGTACGCCTTTTTCGGCGTAAAGAATGCACCGAGTGCTGGGAAGATCGATGAGGATGCGCTGGACTGGATCGAGACGGGGCGCAGGCCCTTCTTTGTCGTGCTCAACTACTTTGACGTCCACGACCCCGTTCTTCCGCCCGAGCCCTACCTGCATATGTACACCACGAACACACAGGCTCGGAGTCAGAGCATGCAATTTCAGGAAAAGTGCGTATGGTTCGGGCCGCAAGCGTCGTGTGACACGGATCGGCCGCAATTCGTTGACACTTACGACGGAGCGACGCACTACGTGGATTCGAGCATGCAGCATCTGCTCTCTCAGTTGAACGATCGCGGGATTCTGCAGAATACGATTGTCGTGTTTACCTCGGACCATGGCCAGGAACTCGGAGATCACGGCCTCTACGGCCACGGGAAGTCGGTCTACTGGGCAGAGATTCAGGTGCCGCTGGTTATCTGGAAGCCGGGGCTCGTTCCCGCGTCTATCAGGGTGCCCACGCCGGTCAGTACGACAGACATTCCCGCAACGATTCTCGACTTGGTGGCCCCTGACGACAAACAGGCGATGCCGGGCCGGTCACTGGCAGCCCTTTGGAACACCAGCCATCCTGTTTCCGACTGGCCGGAACCGATCTCAGAAGTTGCGAAGCTTCACTGGTTCGATGAGGGCGCTCCCGATTACAACGCCCCCGTTCAATCGGTCGTGACGCCGGACTGGCACTATATCCGCCAACAAGGCAAAGATCTCTTGTTCAACTGGAAGACCGATCCCGATGAAACGCACGATCAGTGCTCCAACCAACCCGCCGAATGCACTGCCTTGCGCTTGCGCTTGCAAGTGGCCGAGGGCAGCGAGGACCAGGCACGCTGACCTCCTAACTGACTCGCATCTGCGCATCCCATGGCATTTTGCCTGCGGGATATTCTTTGAAGCGCTCTACTCGGGCGCGGGACTCCCTCTACACGACGCAAGTTGAATAAGCACTCTAGTCTCTGAATACGGCGCATAATTAACCAGTCACGTCGGTACTGTAGCCCTCAACCATTTGGTTGACAATTCGTTACCTGTGGGTGAAGATCGTGTTACAAAAAAAACAGCCCGAGCGACCCCTCCGGGAAGCGTGCTGAAAACCTAATTGCTCATGATTCAACGCGATGAGCGGCCAAATTAGTGCCGGGATTCGATTCCCCGAGGCATGTTCTCGGCTGTGAATTAAGGAACGATGTCAAACACGGCATTAGGCCCCCAGAAACCAGAGAGCGGTACAGGCAGTTGGATGACTTCACTGCTCGCATTCTGGCGAAGAGAGTTCGGAAGACCCGAGCCGACCCAGGTTGGGGACCTGGTCGTTTTCCCCCTGGCTATCTCTGCCACCGCCGGATTGATCGCGGGCGTTGCGTCCGTGGCTCCCCGGCATCTTCTCGATCCAGTATTCGTTGCGTATTCGATCGCTGTCGACGTTTGCTTTCAGATCGTCATTCTCTTGCTGGCATTGGCGCTCGCGTTCATTACCCGCAGGAAAGTCTGGTCGGGAGTTCTGCTGGCCATCGGCTGTTTCTGCGTCTTGGCCATTCGACTTTTGGTTCCTCTTGTGCTCCCAGGCGCGGCTCTCTGGTTGGCGTGGATCATCGGACTACTGGGAGCTTTCCAGATTGCTCGAACCGTCAACCGTCATCCACACAGCCGGTTCGCGCCATGGATGATAGCTGCGGCTGCGCTCATCGCTCTGGGCGTGTTGTCCTATGGTCCGGTACGCGAGGCCTCCCAACGGGCCGCGCTTCCGGCGCCGCGGAACTCGCCCAATGTCCTCATCATTATTGTCGATACCCTCCGTGCAGACCACCTCTCGCTCTACGGATATACCCGCGATACAAGCCCATACCTGGACCAGCTGGCGCAGCAGGGTGTTCTTTTTGAGCATCCGATCGCACCGTCCTCCTGGACTCTGCCCTCCCATGCTTCCATGCTGACGGGGCTCTACCCCCACCAAACCGGAGTGGAAACCGACAAAGATGTCCTCTCCGGCAGTATTCCAACCATTGGTGAAGCAATGGAGAATCGGGGCTATCGTACGGCGGCGTTTTCAGCCAACTTTGAATTCTTTTCCAGGAACTTTGGCTTCATCCATGGCTTTTCGCATTTTGAAGACTTTGAACAGTCCCTGGGCGGGATCCTCGAGAAAGTCGATCTGAGCCGGTTCATCCTCATAAGACTGTCCCGCGATACGACCGGTGATCCGTTTGCATTTTTCGGCGTGAAAAACAAGCCGACCGCTGAGAAGATCGACCAGGATGCTTTGGACTGGATTGAAAAGGGGCGCAGGCCATTCTTTGTCGTGCTGAACTACATGGACGTTCACGCGCCCGTACTTCCTCCCGAGCCCTACCTGCACATCTACACCAAAAGGACAGACGCCTGGAACGAAAGCCTCCACTTTGATTCAACCTGCTACAACGTGCCAAAAGAGCTGTGCGAAACGGAGCGGCCGGAGTTCATCGACACATACGACGGGGCTATCCGCTACGTGGATTTGAGCATCCAGCATCTGCTCTCTCAGTTGAACGACCGCGGCATTCTGCGGAACACGATTGTCGTTTTTACTTCAGACCACGGGCAGGAGTTCGGAGATCACCTCCTTTGGGGTCATCATAAGTCGCTCTACCGGTCAGAGATTCAGGTCCCTCTGATTATCTGGAAACCGGGGCTGGTTCCGCCATCGGTCCGTGTGCAAACTCCGGTCACCACGACCGACATTCCCGCAACGATTTTGGATCTTACTTCCAGCGGGGACAACCAGGCCGATAACTTGGCGCTGCCGGGCCGCTCGCTGGCGGCCCTTTGGAACTCCAGCCAACCTGTTTCCGGCTGGCCAGAACCGATCTCCGAACTAGCGCGGCTTCATTGGTTTGATAAGCGTGCTCCCAACTATGACAGCCCGGTTCGGTCGATTGTGACGCCGGAGTGGCACTTTATCCGCCAACAAGACAAAGATCTCTTGTTTGACTTGAAGACCGATCCCGATGAAACGCATGATCAGTGCTCCAACCAACCTGCCGTATGCACAGCCTTGAGGTTGCGCTTGCAAGCGGCTGAAGGCAGCCAGACACAGGTACACTGACACTTGGGTTTGTCCGGGACCTGAGGATTGCGACCAGCGTGTCTTCTCGCGGCGCCGCCAATAGCAGGTCATCCTCGATCAAAGGGAGCTGGAATACACAATGGGAGAACTTAAGACGGGCGTCACCGTGCTGCTCACCGGGTTTTCCGCGGCGGGAAAATCCACCATCGCCGGCGTCCTTGCACGTTTGCTCGAGGAACCGCCGTTTGAGCGCAAACCATTTCTTCTCGATGGCGATGTGGTGCGCAAGATGCAGTCGGCGGGGCTGGGCTTCTCAAAAGAAGATCGGAACACCCATATTCGACGGGTTGGCGCCCTGGCCGCGGAACGCACCGCCAAAGGCGATTTTGTGATCTGTGCCGTAATCGCACCCTACGATGAAGCTCGCAAAGAGGTGCGGCGCATGGTGGAGCGCGAGGGCCGGTTTGTTCTGGTCCTGGTGGATACCCCTCTTATGGTTTGCGAAGAGCGCGACCCCAAAGGCCTGTATGCCAAGGCTCGCTCCGGTGCGATCGAACACTTTACGGGGATCTCCGATCCCTACGAAGTTCCGACGGATGCGGAGCTCACCATTGACACCACGGCTACCACTCCGGAACAAGCCGCACGCAAAATACTTGATTTTTTGGCCCCAAATTGAAATATTCAGATCAGCAGTTATTACCAAAGTCCCGGTGCACGAAGTAGTGGTACTATATATAATCCATTCATGTTAGAGGCTCTTGCGGAGGGCAAAAGCGGTTCGCTTTCGCGTTTCTCGAGGAAAGTTCCTCCAGGCCCAGTTCCAGGCGATTTTTTGAGTCAACTTCCCCAACCGTAAGCGATCCAAGGAGACCAGATGATCCCCCGATGTTTGGCATTGTTCTATGGCGGTCCCGACACGATCATTCCCCTTCAAACAGGGCTGGCAGCGCTGGCGGCTCTCGCGCTAATGTTCTGGAACAAGCTGTTAACGGCCTTTCATCGCTTGCTTGCCCGCTTCAAATCGAAGCCTGTTGAGGTTGCCCCAACAGATGCGGCCGTCCCGGTGAATGTCGAGCAAAGCCGTGAGCAACTCTAAAGCATTCCTCCTTCTCCTCGACACTGAAGCCGGCACGCTCAAGCTGCGATTTCCTCCCCCGGCCACTCGGGGTCCTCGGTAAGCGGTCCTGGCTCGCTCGGGTGAGGGGATAGTTCATCGTTGCTGGGTTGGAAATGATCGCAGCCCTGAATGACATTGAAGAAGGCTACGTATGACGGAGAAAGGCCTTAAAGCTGTCGTAATTGGCCTGGACGGGCTGGAGCCCACAATTGTTGAGTCAATGCTTGAGGTTGGCCTGCTGCCAAACTTCAAAAAGCTGCGTGATTCCGGCAGCTATCGGCGTCTGCGAACCACCTACCCCGCACAAACCCCCGTTGCATGGTCGTCCTTTGCTACCGGCGTAAATCCCGGCGGGCACGGCATCTTCGATTTCATCTCCCGCGATCCGCAGAACTACATGCCGGGCATGGCGCTCAGCCGCTTTGAAAAGCCGAAGGGCTTCTTTGCCAGCCCCAAGCTCGTCAATCGCCGCCGCGGCGTTCCTTTCTGGCAGACGCTGGCCAGGCAGGGGGTGGGCAGCACTGTTCTTCGATGTCCTTGCACCTACCCCCCTGACGCGGGCGAAGGCAGCGTTCTGGCCGGAGTCGGAGTTCCAGACATTCGCGGCGGCCAGGGGACCGGCAGCTTCTACACGCGTGATCGCTCAGTCAAAGCAAAGGAGTTTGAACACGTCATCTCGCTCGACGCCGGCGACGAACTGACCACTCGCCTCGTTGGTCCCCGCAATACCAAAACAAATCCAATCAGCGATATGGTCACCGAGCTCAAGGTCCGCATCGACGCGGCCGCTCGCACGGTGCGCTTTGAAGTCAGCGGCTCACCCGCGGTCGTGGTTCCCGAGGGCGGTTGGAGTTCATGGGTCAAGATCCAGTTCAAAATGTCTTCGCTGCAAACCATCAACGGCATGGTGCGATTCCATGTTCCGCAAATCGACCCTGGCTTTGCATTTTACGTCTCGCCAGTCAACTTCGATCCCGACAATCCCTTCTTTCCGATCTCGGCCCCGCCCACCTACGCGCAGGAGTTGCAGCAGCTCATCGGGCCATACGCCACGCTCGGCATGGCTGAGGATCATACCGGCCTCGAAAACGAGCGCATCGACGAGACCGCGTTCCTAAGCCAGTCCTACGGGGTCTTCGAAGAGCGCGAAAAGATGATGCTCGCCGAGCTCGACCGCGCTTCCGACGGCTTCTTCTTCATCCTCTTCGATACTCCGGACCGCATGCAGCACATGCTCTGGCGCTTTCGCGACAAGGAGCATCCGCGCTACGAGCCCGACAAGGCCGCGCGCTTCGGCCCCGAGATCGAAGAAATGTACAAAGCCTGCGATCGCGTTGTCGGCAAAGTGCTGGAGCGGCTCGATGACAACACGCTGCTGATGGTGCTCTCCGATCACGGCATGGGCACGTTCCGCCGCAGCTTTGACACCAACACATGGCTGGTCGAGCAGGGGCTGCTCACGCTTAAAGGCGCCGCGAAACCCTCGCTCGAAGTTGATTTCGGCCAGGTGGACTGGGCCAGGAGCTCTGCCTATTGCATGGGCCTGGGCGGCATCTACCTCAACCTGCGCGGCCGTGAAGCGCAGGGAATCGTCGCTTCCGGCGCTGAGGCCGAACGTGTGTCGAACGCGATCATGTCAGGCTTGCCGCAAGCTATCGACGCAAAAACTCAACTCCACGCCATCGACAGCGTTTCGCCGCGCTCTGCCATCTACTCAGGCCCATTTGCCGAAGAATCGCCCGACCTGCTCGTCAACTTCAATCCCGGATTTCGCGTCTCGTGGCAAAGCACTGTCGGCCATTTTGCCGGCTCTCTCTTTGAAGACAACATGCGCTGCTGGAGCGGCGACCACATCTTCAATCCCGCCGCCATGCCCGGTATCCTGCTCGTGAACCGTTCCATTCAGTCCGCGAATCCGCACATCATCGATCTCGCTCCCACCATTCTCAAGTTTCTAAATGTTCGCCCTTCCACCGCGCTCGAGGGGACTGCCCTGTTTTAATGAAGCGGCCTCATATGAACTTGCATGCCGCTTGATGTAAGCTTCCATGTCGATCGAAATTTTCACCTAACGTTACCTGTCCGGAGTGATCTATGAGAATCTGTGTTCTCGGATTTGACTGCGCCGCGCCCGATGTCATCTTCAACGACGAGCGCCTCATCAACATTCGTCGCCTCATGGAAGTTGGAACCTACGGCCGCCTCAAGTCCACCATCCCTCCCATCACCGTTCCTGCCTGGGCCAGCATGACCACCAGCCAGGATCCGGGCTCGCTCGGCATCTACGGCTTCCGCAACCGCGCCGACAACGGCTACAGCAACTTGAAGTTCGCCAACTCGGCCTCCATCAAGGCAATGGCCATCTGGGACTACCTGGCCCGCGAAGGCAAAAAGTCCGTCATCATAGGCGTGCCACCCAACTTTCCTCCGCGCAAAGTGAATGGCGTAAGCATCGGATGCTTCCTCACTCCCGATCCTGCAAAGGACGAGTTCGTTCACCCGCCCGAGTTGAAGGCGAAGATCATCGAGGTCGCCGGCGGTGACTATCCAGTCGATGTGGCCAACTTCCGCACCGGCAACAAAGACTGGCTGCGCGACGAAATCTTCGCCATGAGCCGCAAGCAGTGGAAGGTCGTCCACCACTTGCTCGAAAACCAGGAGTGGGACTACTTTCACTTTGTCGACATCGGCATGGATCGCGTCCATCACGGCTTCTGGGACTACTTCGACCCAAGCCACGTCGACTACGTTGCCGGAAATCCCTACGAGCAGGTCATCCCCGACTACTACCTCTGGCTCGACGAACAGGTTGGCAAGGCGCTCGAGATTCTCGACGACAACACCGTCCTGCTGCTCGTCTCCGATCACGGCGCGCAGCCGCTCGATGGAGGCTTCGCCATCAACCAGTGGCTGATCGACGAAGGCCTGCTCGTCCTCAACAAGCCGCCGCAGGGCGTTGTTCCCTTCGCCAAGCTCGACGTGAACTGGGCCAAAACCAAGGTCTGGAGCGAGGGCGGCTACTACGCCCGCATCTTCTTCAACGTCGAGGGACGCGAGCCCGAGGGCGCAATCCCCGCAGCGGAGTACGACTCATTTCGCGCGGAATTCAAGGCCAAGCTTGAAGCCATCACCGACGCCGAAGGCAAGCCGCTCCACTCGCTGGTGTTTCTGCCCGAAGAGATCTATCAGAAAGTCCGCAACGTCGCACCCGACCTCATCGTTCACCTCGGCGCGCTCAGTTGGCGCTCCATCGGAACCGTCGGTCATCCCTCCATCCATTTGCGCGAAAACGACAGCGGCCCCGACGCCTGCAACCATGCGCAGTTTGGCATGTTTGTGCTCGGCGCCGCCAACCTGCCGCTCACGGGCGAGTATGAAGGAGCGAACATTCTCGACATCGCGCCCACGCTCATGGACCTGGCCGGCTACACCGTTCCCGAAAGCATGCAAGGCAAGTCGCTCGTGGCCGGCATGGAAAAGCGCGACACAAAAAGCGGCGGCGAAGGCGGCGCTGACGGCGAAGACCTGATCTTCGAACGCCTCAGCGGCCTTGGCTACATTTAGCAGAAATCCCCAGGCCCGGGAATTCGGACCTGGGGAACCCAACGTTCTGGAGTTCTATTCCATCGAAAGAGAACGCTCTAAAGTCCGGCAACCACCGGCTCCGGCGCACCCTTCGGAGAAGACAGATACCCTGTCACCGTGTTCCTGGCGCTCACATTGTTGACCACAATTTCAAACAACATGGGTTCCTTGCCGCTGTAGAACTGAAGCGGCTCGTTCAGGCTCTTGTCCTTCTTCTCATACTGCTTGTCATCGGAGTAGACGGCGAGAGTGTACCTGCTTCTTTTCGAGTCGGCTCTCTTCAACTCCAGACTCACAGTTCCCACCTGCTGCTTCTCGCCCCTCAAAAGCGTGAACTGGTAATAGTTCCGGTCGCCCTTGTGCTTCAGGATCTCCAACTCCGCGCCATTCCGCGCAATCAGCGAACTGTGACCGTTCAGATCGCCCTTCATTGACGTCAACTGGGTGTTGGTCTCGGCCAGGTCGCTCTGCGTCTTTGCCACGTCAGTCTTCACGCCGCCGACATCTGTCTTCACATCGGTCACTGCACTGGAAACTGCGGCCACCTGACCCTCGGTTTCCTGCTGCGCGGTTGCCAGCCGAGCAGTCTTCTGCTCCCCGCGAACCTCGCGCCCCTGCAGGGCCGCCGAGCGCGTGTCCAGTTGCTGCTGTGTCAGGCCAAGCGAGGTCTGCATCGCGCCCGCAGTCGCATCCAGCCGTGCGTCGGTATTCTGCAGTCCTGCACTCAGCTTGGTGTTCTGCGCCGCGGCATCCGTCAAGGCCTGCTGCTGTAAAGCCACTTTGTTACTCAGCGTGTAGCTCCAGATAATCCCGCCAAACCCCAGAAGCATCGCCACTGCGATCGCAGCCAACAGTGAACCGGAATGCGTTCTGGGGGTTCCTTGAACAGCTTCATCCGTCATATGTTTTCTTTCTTTCCTCTGGCTCACCCTGCGGCAACCCAGGCTAACGCTTTGAGGCCCGTTATAGGCGGGCTGTGTAACTGCTTCTGCTCCAAAGTGATTGCAGTCTGTACTATGTGCCCGCCGTTCGCGAGTCTCCCATTCGCGGATGCGGCTGATCACGGCAATCCATATCTCGCCTCTTTCGATAAGTGAGCGCCCTTGGCGGACGGTTAAATAGTTAAGTCGGCTGCCCGGAGTGCCATTACTTATACGTGAAGGCTTGACCACATACAGTGCAATCGCCGCGCCATTCGATCATTTCGCAGTCGAATTACCTATCCAGCTCACATGGTTCGACTTAGGCTCGGCAGATGAGCCGGAATACAGCCATGTCGGAGTTACCCCTCTGCCGCTGGCTATGTAATCGGCGTCAAAGTGCGCGTTTCTTACACGGTAGAACCAGACGGAACAGGCTACTCTGCCTCGGAGTGGTCCAGGCCGGCAGTAACCGGCGGCATAGCCCACTGTGTTCACTATGTCGTTGACGCAAAAGGAGCAGCTCTGCAGGCAGCGGAACGGCCCCGACGCCCGAGTTTTTGCGCCAATCTTCTTCAGCCTCCTTGCCCCCGACGGCCCTTTCTATGAAGATGGAGATCAATGAAGACCTCATCTTTATCTCTTTCCGCAGCCCCGGCCACCACGAACAAGCACCTCATTCGCTGGGTCGAGAAGATGGCTGACCTCTGTCAGCCCGACTCCATTCACTGGGTCGACGGTTCGCAGGCCGAGTACGACATGCTGTGCAGTCAGTTGGTCGAGGCCGGCACCTTCACGCGCCTCAATCAACAGCTCTGGCCCGGCTGCTTCCTTGCGCGTTCGGCCCCCAACGACGTGGCCCGCGTAGAAGATCGCACCTTCATCTGTTCTCTCTCCAAAGACAACGCCGGGCCCACCAACAACTGGGAAGACCCATTCGCCATGCGCAAGAAGCTCAAGCAGCTCTTTCGCGGCAGCATGCGTGGGCGCACCATGTACGTGATGCCGTTCTCTATGGGGCCCATCGACTCGCCCATGGCCCAGCTCGGCGTGCAACTCACTGACTCCGCCTACGCCGTCGTCAACATGCGCATCATGGCCCGCATCGGCGCGCCGGTCTTCGCCGAAATCGACAAGGACGTCAAGCGCGTTGTCCCTTGCCTTCATTCCGTCGGCTCGCCTCTCGTCCCCGGCCAGCAGGACGTCCCCTGGCCCTGCAACGACGAAAAGTACATCGTGCATTTCCCCGAGACGCGCGAAATTTGGAGCTACGGCTCGGGCTACGGCGGCAACGCGCTGCTCGGCAAAAAGTGCTTCGCCCTGCGCATCGCCTCCAACATCGCCCGCGACGAGGGATGGATGGCCGAGCACATGCTCATCCTCGGCATCGAGTCGCCCACGCACGAGCTCACCTATATCGCCGCGGCCTTCCCCAGCGCCTGCGGCAAAACCAACCTGGCGATGCTTATCCCTCCCGCAGGATTCGAAGGTTGGAAGGTGTGGACCGTCGGCGACGACATCGCGTGGATCAAGCCCGACGAAACAGGCCAGCTTCGCGCCATCAATCCAGAAACAGGATTCTTTGGCGTGGCGCCGGGCACCAGCATGAAAACCAATCCAAACGCCATGGCAACGCTCGCCAAGAACACCATCTTTACCAACGTCGCGCTCACCCCCGAAGGCGGCGTCTGGTGGGAAGGCATGACCGACGAGCCGCCGGCCGAGTTGACTGACTGGCGCGGCAAACGCTGGACCCCCGCAATCGGCAAAGAGACGGGCCAGCCCGCGGCGCATCCCAATGGTCGCTTCACTGCGCCTGCAAAACAATGCCCGGGCATCGACCCTCACTGGGAAGACCCAAATGGTGTGCCCATCGACGCGATCGTGTTCGGAGGCCGCCGCTCCACAACCATTCCGCTCGTCTATCAGGCCTTCAACTGGTCGAGCGGCGTTTACACCGGCGCAACCATGGGCTCTGAGATCACAGCAGCGTCTGGCGGCGCGCTCGGCAAGGTGCGCCGCGACCCCATGGCCATGCTCCCCTTCTGCGGCTATCACATGGGCGACTATTTTCGGCACTGGATCAAGATGCAGCGCGCGCTCTCCATCACGCCGCGCGTCTTCCACGTGAACTGGTTCCGCAAAGATGAGCAGGGCAAATTCCTCTGGCCCGGCTTCTCGCAGAACATGCGCGTGCTCAAGTGGATTGTCGATCGTGTGCACGGCCGAGCCCAGGGCAAGGAAACGGCCATCGGCTGGACTCCGCACTTTGACGACATCGACTGGTCCGGGCTCGACATCCCGATTGAAAAGCTCAAGGCCAACTTCGAGATCCTGCAGGAAGTCGACCGCGATCAATGGAAGCGCGAGGTGATCGGTCACGAAGAATTGTTCATCGCCATTCACGATCACATTCCGCCGGAGATGATCTATGAACGCGAACTCCTGATTTGCAGGCTGTAAGTTCTCGATTCGGCCTTGACATAAAGCTCGGACGCCCCACCCTCGCCGCGTTCTTTTTTTTGCGGCTAGGGTGGGAAACAACAATGCGGGTGCCCACCCTCGCCGCGGCGGACGGAATGGGTGGGAACGGCATCGTTGAACAAGGAACAGGAGCAACAATGCCCTCCATCGAAGAAGATCTGCGAATAGTTGCCGAACAGGAACTGCTGCTGCAATTCGAGAGCTTCAGCGCAGACACCGCGTGGGCCGTCGGCAGCGATTTGCGGGCAAACGCGATCGCTCGCCAGGCCGGCATGACCTTCGAAATCCAGATTGCCGGGCGCGTCCTGTTCGCATGCTCCACTCTCAATGCCTCCGCCAGCCAGGCAGACTGGATTCGCCGCAAGAGAAATACCGTCATGCGATTCGGCAAGTCGTCCTACGCCGTCGGCCTGCAGCTCAAGCTCGAAGGCAAAGACTTCGCCGAGCGGAATGAGATTTCGCTGGCCGATTATGCGGCACACGGCGGCGGCTTTCCCATCGTGCTCAAGGGGACAGGCCTGGTCGGCACCGTTGTTTCGAGCGGCCTCGACCAGCGCACCGACCACGCCATGGTGGTGCAGGCTCTGTCAGCCGTGCTCGGCCTGGAAGTGCCGACACTCGGCTAAACAGAGACGCCGAACGCGTGCTTGTGCCGGAGCGACCGGTCAACCTCCGGCTCCGCCCCAATCCATTACGAACAATGTTTTCCAAACGGAACTCGATAATCTATACTTGGCGGGATCGCATCCCTCAAAAACTCTCCGAGGCGCGACTTTGAAAGTTCGCCACAGGGATGACCCGGAGGAACCGGCCCGATGAGCAACACTGAGCGCGGAATTGAGTCCGCATACAAACTTGCTCGAGAGCGGTTCGCCGCAATCGGCGTGGACAGCGAGGCGGCCATCGGCGTCGTTGACGAGATCCCCATCTCGATTCAGTGTTGGCAGGGTGACGACGTCAAGGGCTTTGAGAACCCTGACGGCGAACTCACCGGCGGCATCCAGGCCAGCGGCAACTACCCCGGCCGCGCGCGCACGCCGGATGAGCTGCGCAGCGATCTTGAAGTTGCGTTCACGCAGATTCCCGGCCGCAAGCGCCTCAGCCTCCATGCCATCTACCTTGAGTCCGCCAAGCCCGTTGAGCGCGATGCGATCGGCCCTGAGCACTTCGCCGGATGGGTGAAGTGGGCCAGGGCGCAGGGCATCGGGCTCGACTTCAACCCGACTCTCTTTTCTCATCCATTGAGCGCGCAGAATCTGACACTGACCCACCCCGACCCAGCCATCCGCAGCTTCTGGATTCAACATTGCATCCGCTCGCGCGAAATCAGCGAGTACTTCAGCCGCGAGCTTGGTTCACCCTGCGTCATGAACATCTGGATTCCGGACGGCGACAAGGATACTCCCGTCGATCGCTTCGGGCCGCGCCGCCGCCTCGTTGAATCGCTCGATGCAATCCTCGCCGCGCCGTCGGGCAAGCTGCACAAAGTCGCCGTCGAGGGCAAGCTCTTCGGCATCGGGACGGAGAGCTTCACGGCCGGGTCAAACGACTTTTACCTGGCCTATGCCGCGACCAGAAAAGTGCTGCTTTGCCTCGATGCGGGCCACTTCCATCCCACTGAGAACCTTGCCGACAAGATCTCGACCGCGCTGCAGTTCCTCGATGAGATTCTGCTTCACGTCTCCCGCCCCGTCCGCTGGGACTCCGACCACGTTGTCCTGCTCGACGACGCCACCACATCAATCGCCCAGGAGATTGTCCGCGGAGACGTGATCGGCCGCGTCAACATCGGCCTCGACTTCTTCGATGCGAGCATCAATCGTGTCGCGGCATGGGTAATTGGCGCGCGCAATGTGCGCAAGGCCCTGCTGCAGGCCCTCCTCGAGCCGCGCGCCAACATGGTTGCAGCCGAAGCCAGATTCGACGCGACTAAGCGTCTGGCCCTTCTCGAAGAGCAGAAGTCCATGCCCTGGTCAGCCGTGTGGGAGCAATACTGCCTCTCGCGCAACGTGCCCGCAGGCATCGAGTGGCTGAGCTGTGTGCGTGCCTACGAAAAAGAAACACTTAGCAAGCGCACCGCTCCGCAGTTGACGCCGCAATAATGCAACATGTAGCGCCGGTTTCCAGACCGGCTGTCGTGGCGGCGTCCTCGCCGCCGGCCGGCTTTTCGATCAAGAACCATTCCCGCCAAGCGCAATTTCAAAACTCCTTCCCCGCCTCAACCCGCGCATCCGCCGTCGTCCTCGCCAACACCGTGTACGTTGTCGTGTGCCCCGTCGTTTGTCCGGCCTCGATATTGACGAGTGGCCCAAGCGTCTCGAGTTCCACATACTTCTGCGCACCGGGATTGGTATACACCTCGATGCTGCAACCGCCATCTGGATGCTCGCCCCGCAGAATCTCCGACTGCATCCGAACCACAGACGTCGATCCAACCCAGACGACCCCCGCGGCATCCGACCCTATCTTCACGTACTCATGGGGATGGCGCACGAACGACAGCACCCTTCCGTTCACCGCCAACTCCGCGGGTTCGGCCTTGATCAGCTTCGTGTACCCGCCAGCGAATCGAGACTCCATCGGCGCCTCGATTGCCACGCATGCAGGGTCATTGAACTGCGCAACCGTCCAGACCGCGACGCGCACCGGCTTGCCCATCACTTTGCGGAACTCAGTTCGCACACGCATCACCGGTCCGCTCGAATCAAGCTCAACATGCCGCACCGCCTGAATCCCCCACGCAGGGTCAATCGGCGACATGAGGTTCAGGCCCACATCTGTTGCCGACACTTCGAGCCGGCTCGCATCGAACGCCGCCGGCGGAGGCCATTCGTGCCCCATCACACGTGGCCAGTCCGACTGCGGCGCAGGCCAGCACTTGTCTCCGCCAAAGTTCGCCCATGTGCCTGAATTCGCCTGAGGCAACCGCCCGTCAAGCTCGCGATTCTCCCACAGCACGCCTGCATCGTCGCCGGTTCGCCTCAGTTGCAAGATTCTGCCAATCGCCGGAACCACGATCGCTTCAATCGCAGCGCTGGCCAGCCGGTAACAATCTTTCCAGCCGTGATAGTCAATCCTCGTCACGCTGATAGGCACGCCTCTTTCGCTCCCTATTTGTCATTCGCCGCTGCCTTGTCCGTCTCCACCTCGCGCGCCGATAGGTGGTCGTACCAGGTGAACTTCAGAATTGCCGACGTTCCCAGAATGATCGCCGCCGCAAGCGCCGCCCGCGTCCACTCGCGAATCACCACATACAACGGCAGCGCCACGAGCGCGATCTGCCATGTGATCCCCACAGCAATGTTGAATATGTCGCGGAAGAAGTCCTTATTGCGCTTGAAGCTTGGATCCTCGGCAAGCACCCTCCTCAACACCGGGCCCCAGAATCCCCACGGCCGCACGCGGCGATAGAAATCCTTGAGCACTGCGTCCTCTTCAGGCTTGGTAAGCAGCGTTCCCATCAGGCAGCCGATCAGCGAAATTCCCACCACGATGGGGAAGATGAAAACCACTTCCATGTTGATCGAGTAAGTCGCCAGCAAATGCCGCACAATCGGCACCTGCTTCACAATGGATGGCATCCCTAGAGCCGCGGCAATGCCAGTAACCATCCCCCAAAAATAGCCCCACCCGTTAAACCGCCACCAATACCACTTGAGCACGTTCGATGCCGTGTAGCCGCCCCACAAGCCGGACACGATCCACACCACAACTTCATTTACCGAAGTTACATTCCAGCCAATCGCCACGCCAACTACAATTACTGTAAGCGACGCCAGATAACTCAGCCGAACATAGGTCTTTGGCGAAGCATTGGGATTGATATATCGCTTGTAGATATCGTTCACAAAATAAGGAGGCGCGGCGTTCACCGTAGCCGCAAAGTTCGACATGAACGCCGCCAGCAACCCGGCGATCAGAAAGCCCAATAAACCCATCGGCACAAACTTTCCCAGCGCATAAGGCAGCACCAGTTCGAAGTCCATGTTGGTGCCCATCGCGCGCAGGTTTGGCCCGAAGAATGCAGCCGCCAGCACAGTGAGGCCCATGATGAGGAAGTAGCGCGGAGGCGTCAGCACCACATTTACCCAGGCGCTCATCATTGAGGCTTCACGCGGATTCTTTGCCGAAAGAACGCGCTGCATGTCGTAGTTCGGCGCCGGCCCCGCAGCCGATATCGGAATCCCCTTGAACAGCAGCATCATCACAAAGAACCCGAACAGCCCATAGCCATCCTGGTGAACCTTCTCAGTAGCCGCGGGCAGCAGCGTAGACCAGTCAAGATTCAAATGCCACCCGAAAAAGATGTTGTCCCATCCAGCCGGCACAACGCGATGAAACATCTCCGGCGACACCTTGGCCATCGCAATAAACCCCACTGCAAACGAGGCGATCGACAGGATGAAGAACTGCACCACTTCCGTAATCACCACGCTGATCATGCCGCCCTTGATCACGTAGATGGCCGTAATGGCAATCAGGATCAGCGCGTATTCGTTGGCGGAGAGATGCCACGGTAAATAGGTTTGCGCAAACTTGCCAATGCCCTTGAACGCGTATGTGAAGAACCCGATAATGCTCACAAACGCATACACCACCACGATCAGATGCGAGGCCTGGGCGCCGCGCCCCGTGCCGAAGCGCGTCTTGATCCACTCTGCGCCCGTCATCACCTTCGACCGTCGCAGCCATGCCGAGAGGTAGACCATTAGAAATATCTGGTTGAAGGTCGGCCACAGCCAGGGAATCCAAACACTCTTGATGCCGTACACAAACATCCACGACACCAGCAGCATGGTCCCACTGATGTCGAACATACCCGAAGCATTCGAGATGCCCAGCATGTACCACGGCATCGCATTCCCGCCCAGAAAGTAGTCCTGCATGCTTCGCGATGCGCGGTGTGAAACCCAGTACCCGATGAGCACCGTCGACAACAGGTATGCCGCGATGATGATGATGTCAAGCGTGTGAAGTTGCAGCATGCAGGTTCCTCAATTCCTTTATTCGAAATAATTCTTGATGCCGAGGGTGCCCCACCCTCGCCGCGCTTTTGCTTTTTGCAGCTAGGGTGGGACGCCACAATGCCTGTGCCCCATCCATTCGTCTGCCGCAGCGGACGAATGGGTGGGAATCGATCGCACTATCCTTGGGCCGCATCGCTACTTCAGCTCTCCCGCCAGCAGAAATACCAGCGCAGCCTGCCAGTTGATGCAGATTTCATTGCTCGCATACGATCCCGTCTGATCGGCGTAGACCCGCGCCGGCGGCGTGTCCCTGGGCAATGCCACCAGCACCGCGTCGTTCCGCCCGCGGTTTGGCCCGCCAGACATAAGCCCCGGCCAGGGCGCAGGCATGTGGCTCGACGCACTCGGGCGATGATGCGGATGCATGAACGGATTCTCGCCCAGTTGCGTGACCCAGGAGAGCGAAAATGTGTTGCGCCCCAGAATGTAATGCAGGTTGTCGCGGGCCGTATCCACGAATTCACGATTCGGCTCGAACTGATCTGCGATCAACAGGTACATGCCGTATCCGGCTGCGACCCCGTTCGACCCCCACACGTAGTCGGAGGTCTTCATGCTGTTGATGTACCCAGCGGCGCGCGTCCGCGTAACCACTGTCTCGGCTGCAGCGATGGTGCGCTGTCTGATTGCCTCCACCGCTCCCTTGTCGGTCCCCGCCTGCCGGGCAAGAGCATACGTCCACAAACCCATGGGCGCAACCTGGCTCCAGCTCTCAGCCGGCGGAGAGTCGAGCTTGGAAAGAAATGCGGCGTAGTTCGCAAGAAAGTAGTCGGAGTAGGCCTTTTCACCTGTTGTCCGATAGAGCTCCGCGGCCGCCCACAACCGCTCATCGCTGCAGTTTGAGTCGCCGTACTCTCCCGTGGAGATGCCCCTCGGATTGCGGAATGTCACATTCGGGTTCTTCTCGGTCCAGCTGAATGCCTGGCGCGCGGCATCGAGAGCCCGCGCTGCGAACTTCGCGTCGTAAGGCTTGTAAACACGCGCGGCAATCGCTCCCACCGAGGCCAGGTCGGCAGTCGCGCACGTGCTCTTGAACGGAGCGGTCCCGGTTCCGATCACCTCGCTGGGCAGGTGGTCGTCCTGCGGTTGCTCAAACCCATCGAAGTGCTCGCTGGTTTGCTTGTGCCACACGCCGCCGTCGGAGTCCTGCATCTTCAGCATCCACTCCAGGTTCCAGCGGACCTCATTCAGAATGTCCGGCGTTCCGTTGCCCGACTCCGGAATTTTCAGGTTGACGCTCTTCAGGTTTCGCCCATAGATCTCCCAGGCCCAAAGCAGAGTACCCGTCGAAATGCCGGAGTTCACCATGTAGCGGCCGTAGTCGCCTGCATCGTGCCATCCGCCGGGGTTGTCCCGCGGGCCGCTTGTTCCCGAAGACGCATGAAACTCACCGTGGAGGTGGCACGCCGGATGAGAGTAGCCCGGAAACTCCGGGCCCATATCGACGGCTGTCCCGCAGCGCTGCCCGTAGAAGCCGCGCATCGCCATGTAGTAGGCGCGCTCAAAGACATTTCTGCCGAGCGTAAAGTCCCAGCTGCGCCCCACGCCGGGAACGTCCACGTAGTAGGTCCCGGCCTGACGAAAGCCCGAGAAATCCGCCGTCTGCACCTGATCGCCCGTATCCGGGTCGGAGACCGGAGCCGATGGCTTCCCTTTCCAGACCACCGCATTGTTGCTGGTTTGCCGCAGCTCGAACGATTGCGCTGCCCTTCCGGCCGCTACTGGGCCTCCAGCCGAATCACTGATCAGTGCCACTTTGGGTCCGTCGACCGGATAGCCCACCTGATCCACCTTGATTGCCGTTGTCGCAATGGGAGCGGTCTTCGCCGTTTCGCTTTGGACCATGGCGGCGTGAATCCCAATCAGTGAGCAAATCATCACCGAAATAACACGAGCGCGAAAGAGGCGAAGTAGATAACAGGGCAGGACGAATGAGCTTGCCATGGACAAAATTCCTCTTGGTTGTTGCAGACAGCAGAGCGTGAAAGCGCACCCCAAATGCGCGTCCTCGATGGGAACTATCTATTCGCTCCCAGCGCAAACTTTCCTGTTTCGCTCGGCGCTCATACTTTTTCACATTCCTGTGACCAATGGCAATCGATTTAATCACAATTCCGTCGCGCCCAAATCGCTGCAAAAACGATTGATTGGCCGGTATGCGAAGACTATACTTAGGCGATTCTCCAGCACCACCGGGAGTTGGTGACATGTCGCGGGTGCGTATTGGCCCGACCGCCTCGCGACCCTTGAGCGCCGCCCCGCACTCGCAGGACTCAAAGTCACCTGTCACCGCGCTGGGTGCGGGAGCATCGCCCACCGGTGCAGCGTGGCAAAGGAAACGAGGAAACGAGTTCAATGAAGTACGGCTACTTCGACGATCGCAATCGCGAATATGTGATTACCCAGCCTGATACTCCTTTGCCATGGATGAATTACCTGGGATGTCAGGCATACTTCGGCATCATCTCCAATACGGCGGGCGGTTACTCCTTCTATCGCGATGCGCGCCTGCGCCGCATCACGCCGATACCGCTATAACAACGTCCCGTTCGATGTCGGCGGGCGCTACATCTACCTGCGCGACGACGACAGCGACGAGTTCTGGTCGCCCAGTTGGCAGCCCACCCAAAGCGACATCCTCGAGTACACCTGCCGTCACGGCATGGGCTACACCACCATCGGTTCCAGCTACAAGGGCATCGCGGCGCACACGCGCTATTTCGTCCCGCTGGACGAGAATCTCGAAATCTGGCAACTCACCGTCACCAACCACCGCAGCACCCGCGCCACGCTCAAGGGCTTTGCCAGCATCGAGTTCTGCCTGTGGGATGCGCAGGACGACGCCACCAATTTCCAGCGCAACTTTCAGCATCGGCCAGGTGGAGATCGAAGACGGCGTCATCTACCACAAGACCGAGTATCGCGAGCGCCGCAATCATTTCGCTTAGTTCGCCTGCTCCGCGCCGACCCGCTTCGATACGCAGCGCGAAGCTTTTCTCGGCCGCTATCGCGGTTGGGATCGCCCGAAGACGGTTGAAGCCGGCGAACTCACCAACTCCATGGCATACGGCTGGTCGCCCATCGGCTCGCACCATGTCCGCATCGAGCTCGAGCCCGGCGAAACCGGCAGATTCTGTTTTGTTCTCGGCTATCACGAGAATCCCGTTGACGAAAAATTCGATCCGCCCGACTCGCAAACCATCAACAAGCGCACCGTCAAGCCGGTGATCGCCAAATATCTGCAGCCCCGCCGGCGCCGATGCCGCGTTCGAGAAACTGCGCGAATATTGGGAGACCATGCTCGGCATTCTCCAGGTGACCACGCCCGACGTCCACACCAATCGCATGGTCAACATCTGGAATGCCTACCAGTGCATGGCCACATTCAACATGTCCCGCTCGGCCTCGTTCTACGAATCGGGCATCGGCCGCGGTCTCGGCTTCCGCGACTCGAATCAGGACCTCCTCGGCTTCGTGCACATGGTCCCGTCGCGCGCCCGCGAGCGCATCCTCGACCTCGCCGCGACGCAGCTTCCCAGCGGCGGCGCCTATCACCAGTACCAGCCCCTCACGAAGCGCGGCAACAACGATATCGGCGGCGGATTCAACGACGATCCGCACTGGCTGATCCTCGGCGTGAGCGCCTATCTGAAAGAGACCGGCGACTGGTCCATCCTCGACGAGCCCGTCCAGTACGACAACGAGCCGGGCTCCGAACAGCCGCTCTACGAGCACCTGCAGCGCAGCTTCAACTACACGCTTGAGCGTCTCGGCCCCCACGGCCTGCCGCTCATCGGCCGCGCCGACTGGAACGACTGCCTCAACCTCAATTGCTTCTCTGACACTCCCGGCCAAAGCTTCCAAACCACAACCAACAAGGAAGGCAAGGTTGCCGAGTCGGTCTTCATTGCCGGCCTGTTTCGTCTACGCGGGCCGCGAGCTTGCCGCCATCGCCGAACGCCGCGGCCTCGAAGCTGAGGCGAAGAAGTATATCGGCGAAGACCGAGAAGATGGCTTGCCGTCATCAACCAGCACGGCTGGGACGGCGAATGGTTCCTGCGCGCCTACGACGACTTCGGCGCGAAGATCGGATCAAAGGAATGCGGCGAAGGCAAAGATCTTTATCGAGCCGAACGGGTTCTGCGCGCTCGCCGGCATCGGCCTCGAAGACGGCAAAGCCCTCAAGGCCATGAACGCCGTGCGCGAACACCTCGCCACGCCTCACGGCATCGTTCTTCAGCAGCCCGCCTACTCGCGCTACTATCTGCAGCTCGGCGAAATCTCCTCCTACCCGCCCGGCTACAAGGAAAACGCCGGCATCTTCTGCCACGTCAATCCGTGGGTCATGATCGGCGAAACCCGACTGGGCCACGGCGATGCGGCGCACGATTACTACACGCGCATCAATCCGTCCGCGCGCGAAGAGATCAGCGACCTGCATCGCTGCGAGCCCTATGTCTACGCGCAGATGATCGCCGGCAAAGACGCGCCCACCTTCGGCGAAGCCAAGAACTCCTGGCTCACCGGCACCGCTGCGTGGAACTACTACGCCATCACGCAATGGATTCTCGGCATTCGCACCTCGCTCGAGGGCCTTGAGATCGCGCCTGTAATTCCGAAGAGCTGGCCCGGCTTCACAGCAACACGCGTCTTCCGCGGCGTCACATATTCCATCACCATCCAGCGAAAAGGGCCGGGCAACTCCATCGCCCTTACCGTGGATGGCGAACCAGTCGCAGGAAACGTCATCCCCATCCCAACCGACGGCCGCAAGGAAGTCAAGGTCACGGGCATTCTAAGCTAAGAGTGGGAATAGGATGCATGAAGGCGAGGATAGATTGTCGGCATTCAGGAAGTTCGACATGTCGTTCCGAGTAACCGCCAAGGCCGAGCGAGGCGAGGCTGCGGGAGTTCCTCCCTCTGAAATCGACGATCTATTCGAAAGCTATGGGGGATTTGAATTCGAGCACGGCCTTTACAGAGTCCACTCCAAATCGAACTCGCGAAATTGGATTCCGAAGATTAGGAGCGCATTTCCGGCAGAGTCAGAAGAAATCACTCCGTTTGGTCAGGACTGGCAGGGAAACCAGTTCGCCTGGCGCGGAGGCACGAAACCAGCCGTCCTGCTCTTTCAAATCGCAAGCGGAGAGGCTTTCGAGATTGCCGATTCCTTGGAGGTTGCACACGAAGAGGAATTCGTTGACCACGCACAGGAGGCGCTCAATATCGGCCTTTGGCGCGAATGGCGTTCAAATGGCGGGGGAAATCCATCGGCGGATATTTGTGTGGGTTACCGAATCCCCTTGTTTCTAGGAGGCAAGGACCGGCTCGATAACATCGAGATGTCGAATCTGGACGTATATTGGGAGATCACCAGTCAATTGCGCAATCAAACGCGTGGTTTGCCTCCCGGAACGAAAATCTCCAGCATCGGCTTGTCGTAGAAGCAAGCGGCGGCGAAAGTCCCCTCTTCGATCGACCCACCTTGATGCTGAATCTGCAGATTTAGGAGTTAACTGTGTACCTCGCAAATGAACTGCGCTACTCCACCATGCACTACCGCCGCTGCGGCAAGAGCGGCCTCAAGCTTCCCGCCATCTCCCTCGGCCTCTGGCACAACTTCGGCGGCGTCGATACCTTTGAGAACAGCCGCGCCATGGTCCGCCGCGCCTTCGATCTCGGCATCACGCACTTCGACCTCGCCAACAACTACGGCCCGCCTCCCGGCAGCGCCGAGAGCAACTTTGGCGAGATCCTTCGCCTCGACCTAAAGCCTTATCGCGATGAGCTCATCATCAGCTCCAAGGCCGGCTACGGCATGTGGGACGGGCCCTATGGCGATTGGGGTTCGCGCAAATATCTGCTTGCCATCCCTCGACCAGAGCCTCAAGCGCATGGGCCTGGAGTACGTTGACATCTTCTACTCGCATCGGCCCGATCCCGATACGCCGCTCGAAGAGACCATGAGCGCTCTCGATCAGGCAGTCCGCTCGGGCAAGGCTCTCTATGCCGGCGTCTCCAACTACGACGCTGTACAGGACCGCCGAAGCAGCCAAGATTCTGCGCAGGCTGGGTACCCCCTGCCTCATTCACCAGCCCAAGTACTCCATGTTTGAGCGCTGGATTGAGGGCGGCCTGCTCGATGTGCTCGGCGACGAAGGCATCGGCGGCATTGCTTTCTGTCCGCTTGCCCAGGGCCTGCTCACAGATCGCTATCTCAAGGGAATTCCCGAGGACTCGCGCGCCTCCAAGCCCCACGGCTTTCTCAAAAAGCACGACATCAGCGAGCAGCGCCTCACCCAGATTCGCGCGCTGAACGAACTGGCCATCGCGCGCGGACAATCGCTCGCCCAGATGTCGCTTGCGTGGGTCTTGCGCGACGAGCGCATGACTTCAGCCCTGATCGGAGCCAGCCGCGTCGAGCAGATCGAGCAGAATGTTGCCGCGCTCAATCAACGCATCATTCGCACCAGAAGAACTGCACATGATCGAGGCGGTTCTCAAGACAGCTTGACCAAAATGAAGTCATCAACTAAATTCGCGCTCGCATTTACGCTTGTCGCAGCCATTCCAAGAGAGGCAGTGAATAACCGGCTCTTTGAGTTTCAACACTACTGATTTTCGGCGGCACTCTCTGTGTTCTGAGGCTACTTTTTAACAAGAAGACTCTCTCACGGACTAACCTCTGAATGATCCGCTTTGGCCTGATGGGATATTTTCAGAAAAGAGAGGCGCTGCGATGTACGAATTACGCCAGAAGGTCGAAGCGGAGCTTCTCTCGAACATCCTCCCCTTCTGGCTCGAGCACACCATCGACAACAAGTACGGCGGGTTCAAGGGCCAGATCGCGAACGACCTGACCTCCAATCCTCACGCCGCCAAAGGCCTCATCCTCAACGCGCGCATCCTCTGGACCTTCGCCAAGGCATACAGCGTCTATCGCGACCCGGTGTATCTCGCCACCGCGCGCCGCGCGTTCGAATATCTGTGCGCGGCATTCTGGGACAACGAATTCGGCGGCCTCTACTGGATGGTCGACTTCGAGGGCCATCCATCCGACACCAAAAAGCGCATCTACGGCCAGGCGTTCACCATCTATGCGCTGGCCGAGTACTACCACGCCAGCGGCAATCCCGAAGCCCTGCTCCGCGCCCTGCGCCTGGTCGACCAGAT
Source organism: uncultured Acidobacteriaceae bacterium (assembly GCA_963783065.1). Lineage (GTDB taxonomy): Bacteria > Acidobacteriota > Terriglobia > Terriglobales > Acidobacteriaceae > Telmatobacter. Next base: position 1,227,421 of record CAWAMG010000004.1, read on the forward strand.
CGAATCCTCTGGCCACGACGCTGAAAATGGCGGTTACTTTGAGACCTATGACCGCGACTGGCGGCCCGCCGGAGACCAGCGGCTGAGCGAAGTGGACATGGACGAGAAAAAGTCCATGAACACCCATCTGCACATGCTCGAGGCCTATGCCACGCTTCTCGATGTTCACGAGGACAGCACGGTACGGAACCGGCTGCGCGAGCTGATCGATATCTTCCTCCAGCACATTCTCAACCGCGACACCCATCACTTCATCCTCTTCTTCGATGAGCAGTGGAAACCCCGCTCCGAGGTCATCTCGTTCGGGCACGACATTGAAGGCAGCTGGCTGCTGTGCGAGGCGGCGGAGCATCCTTGGCGAATCGAGCCTTGATCAAGCGTGTCGAGCGAAGCAGCGGTGAAGATGGCGCAGGCGGTCTATGAGCAGGCTCTCGACGCGGATGGCGGGCTGCTCTACGAGGCGGAGCGCGGCCAGCATCATCAATGCGGACAAGCACTGGTGGCCGCAGTCCGAAGCGGTCGTCGGCTTCCTCAACGCATGGCAGCTCACCGGCCAGGCTCACTTTCTTCAGGCTGCTGAGCGGAGCTGGGAGTTCATCGACAAATACATCGTCGATCATCGCAGCGGCGAATGGTTCTGGCGTGTTTCGCGCGATGGTATTCCCAATCCCGATGAAGACAAGGTGGGACCGTGGAAGTGTCCCTACCACAACAGCCGCACCTGTTTTGAAGTGATGGCGCGGCTTGATGCCGTCGCGCAAAAGCGAGGCCGGCAAGCAACGGAGACAGACAAATGAACCATCCGCTGGGTGCCCCATCCATTCCGAACCTTCCTCGCGGAATGGGTGGGAAACCAGGAATATTCGGAGCTCAATAGTTCCATAAAATGATCGACTCAAACCTCAACGGAGACCGGAAAATGAATCAGCAGGAGTTTGCAAAACAAGTTCAGGGGCTTCTTCAAGCAGCAGGAGAAGCTGCTCGCGCGCCGCAATCGCAAGGCTTCGGGCGGCAACGGCATCTTTGACCGTTAGGAGCTTCCGGTCCTGACCGCGGCGCATGCGCCCATACTCTGGCGCTACGACCTTGACCGTAAGACCAACCCGATGCTGCTCGAGCGCATGGGCGTCAACGCCGCTTTCAACGCCGGCGCCATTCTGCACGAAGGCAAGTATCTGGTCGTTGCGCGCGTCGAAGGTGCGGACCGCAAATCGTTCTTCGCCGTGGCCGAGAGCCCCAACGGCGTCGATCAGCTTTCGCTTCTGGGATTATCCCATCCTGATGCCTGAGACCGGCGAACCGGACACCAATGTCTATGACATGCGCCTGGTCAAGCACCAGGACGGTTGGATCTACGGCCTCTTCTGCACCGAGCGGAAAGACCCCAAAGCGCCGGCAGTGGGACACATCCTCGGCGGTCGCCCAGTGCGGCATCGCCCGCACCCGCGACCTGAAGACCTGGGAGCGGCTCGCCGACCTCAAGTCGAAATCCCCGCAGCAGCGCAACGTGGTGCTGCATCCGGAGTTTGTCGATGGAAAGTACGCCTTCTACACCCGCCCGCAGGACGACTTCATCCAGGCCGGCAAGGGCGGCGGCATCGGCTGGGGACTCGCGCCGAGCATCGAGAACGCCGTCATCGACGACGAGATCATCGTGGACAACCGCGAGTACCACACCATCCAGGAAGTCAAGAACGGCCTCGGCCCCGCGCCCATCAAGACCGACAAAGGGCTGGCTGCACCTCGCGCATGGCGTGCGCAACACCGCCGCCGGCCTGCGCTACGTGCTCTACTATGTTCTGGCCGATCTGGAACGGCCCTGGGTCGTCACGCACAAGCCCGCCGGCTACTTCATCGCGCCCGAAGGCGCAGAGCGCGTCGGCGATGTCTCCAACGTGGTCTTCAGCAATGGCTGGATCGAAGGCCAGAACGGCGATGTGCTCATCTACTACGCCTCATCGGACACGCGCCTGCACGTGGCCACCAGCACCGTGCGACGGCTGCTGGATTACGTGCTGCACACGCCCGCCGATCCGCTGCGCAGCCATGCCTGCGTCGAGCAGCGATACGCGCTCATCGAGAAGAATCTGAAATTGATGAATTCGATCGGAAAGCGCCCTGCAACGAAGAAGAACGCCAAGCCGGCCAAAGCGAAGAAGAAGTAGCGCCAGCGCAGCAGCCTTCCGCGCTCAGGCTCCGTCCCTGACTTCGGGTCAGGCTGACTCGGATTCGACTGATTCTGGTCCGTCTGCGGCTTCTTGTCTTGAGGTGCTTGCCTGTCCTGAGCAGCGTCCAGACGCGCCTGCTTTTCAGCCTGCTTGCGCTGATGAGCACGAACCATATCCGGCCAGAACTCGATGAGCTCGGCGCCGGGCATGCCTTCATACGTCACCGTGAGGCCATCCAAAAGGGTATCTTTCACAGTCCGCTCAGAGGCCGGGTAGTACGCGCGGGCAATGGCGGTTCCAATAAAGTTGCCGCCCACGTTGGCCCAGTTCGGTCCCCATCCGCCGTTGTCGCGCTTGCACCAGAAACTGCTGCCGCAGCCCACAGAATCCGGTTGATGACTTTTCCCTTACCCTTTTGAAAGTACCGCGGATCTTCATGCAGCAACGACGGCAAAACCGCATTGCCGAAGAAGTTGCCGATGAAGTAGTCGGAGTAGCTCGTCGCGAACCGCTGTCCATACGCACCCCACCCTGGCCCCACTCCGGCGGGCTGTTCGAGGCTTGGTCAAGGCTTGAAACCACCCCCGCCAGCAGAAAGGGCCACGGATCGGTGGCGCTCTTGAAAAAGAGCTTGAACTTCTGGCCCGGCGTGAGAGGCACTGCGTCCATGTTCCGGGTGGTGTTAAAGGTTGCCATCACCCCCATCACGCGCTGCTTCTCCTGCTGTTTCAGTTGCTCGTCCGCAATCTCGTGTTGGCTCTTCTGCGAGTCCGTTTCAGCCGCCGGAGCCTGAGCGCTGGAACTACTCTGGCCTGCACCTGTGGCTGGCGCTGAATTCGGACTCTGACTATTCTGGGTTGGCGTGCTCGGGGCGGGCGCGGTTTGCTGGCTTGATGCCTGTTGCGCGGGGTCATACGGGGCGCCGGCGCCCGCCTGAGGAATTGGCGCTTCCGGCAGCGTTAGCCCGGCTGTTGCACCGGCTGGCTGGTCAGGGCCCGGCGACTGCTGTGAGTGGAGTCGCAACGGAATTGCCGTCAGAACCAGGCCCGCGCAAACGATCGCAATCGACGAAGCAACATCTGAACGCATCCACCCACCAGTCTTGAGGTCAGTACCCATCCCGGTGCGCGTTACAACAACCAGGATCGTTCCGATCCCGAATCGGTGGGCCTGCTTCCAGACTAAATCACCCCGGCTTGCAACCAAATGACAACCGCAAATCGGGGCTTCATTTCATCGCGCGCACAGTCCTCTGGCTTAGACGCAATTACAAGCCCCGCGGTCACATCGATTTCCTTGATTCTTACTCATGCCTGCTTCGCGCCCCCCGAGTTCTTCCGCTCGGCATGCAGGCTTTTGATCTCATTCAACAGAAGCTCGACCTTGTCCTCGCTCTCCAGCGCCTGGAAGCGGTCTTCAAGCGACTCCGGAGCCAGCACCTCAGAGGCTGCCGCGTTCTCCGCCGACTTCAGATGCACCTGGCTCTTCATGCGTCCAATCGCATGCTCCTGATCGGTGCCAACCACCTGGCGAGCCTGCGTGGCCCGGCCCACAACCTTGGCGCGGCGATGTTCGGCTACCAGCATCTCGCAGTGCGCCCGTGTCTCGTTCAGCTTCTGCTCCAGCTTGCGCAGGGCCTGGCGCAGATTGTCCGCTTCGTGCTTCTGGTCCTCGGCCTGCTCGCCGAAGCCGTTCACCAGTTGATCGTGGCTCAGGGCGCGCTCCAGCGCCTGCCGGGCCAGATCGTCGTGGCCCTTCTCCACCGCCAGCTCGGCCTTGCGCCGCCACTCCGCCGCCTGCTGCTCGTGCTCGGCGCGCTTCTTCTCCAGCAGATGCTGGTCGGCAATCGCGATGGCCACCTGCGTCTTCACCTGGAGCAGTTGGTTTTCCATGTCCAGAACAATCTGCTTCAGCAAGCGCTCCGGATCCTCGGCCTTCTCCACCAGATCGTTCAGATTCGCTCGCAACAATGTGCTTACTCTATCCAGTAACGACATAATTTCCTCCATCTTCCGCCTGCCAGCCTCCGGCTTCCGACGCACTTCGTGCTACGGCCGAAACCGGATGGGTTATCTTCCTTCCAACTCGAATTGGGTGCCCCAGGGTCTGGATTTCAGACCTGGGAATCCACAATTCCGCGCGAACAAAGTACTAGATCTTCGTCGCGCCGCCTTCGGCCGGCTTCGCGCCGCTCATCTGCCGGCTTCTGGTCATCCTTGGGCGGCCGCTTCTTGATGCGCCTGCACGTTGGCCATCAACTGCTTGATGTCCATGCCGCTCAGCGCCTCAAACAACGCCGGCACCTGCGCCGCAATCCGCGTCATGTCGCCGGTAATCTTGTGCGCCCCGGCGGCATCGTCGTTGCCCGTGGACACAATGGTGATCTGGTCCACCTTGCTCAGCGGCTCGGCCATGGCGCGCACCACATCGGCCATGTTGGTCAGCAGCTTGTCCACCACCGCGGCCTGGTTCCATTCCTGGTAGGCCTCGGCCTTCACGTTCATCGCCTTGGCTTCCGCCTCGCCCTTCTGGAAGATGATGCTGGCCTCGGCTTCGCCCTGCGTCCGAATCGCCGCCGCACGGCCCTCTGCTTCCGCGGTCAGCCGGTTCTTCTCGGCCGCCGCCATGTTCTCAATCCGCTGGCGCTCGATCTCCGCGCCCTTCAGCACCGTGGCGATCAGCTCCTTCTCGTGGCGCAGAGATTTCCGCTTCCTGCACCTTGATCTGGCCTTCCTTCTCCACCTGCTGCACCTTCACCTGCTCGGCCGTCACCTGCTGCAGCATGATGTTGGTCTGCAGCTCGTAGGCCTTGTCGGCCGTTGCCTGCTGCTTGCGGCTCTGCTCCGCATACTCGGCCTTCTTGATCTCCAGATCGCGCTGCGCCTCGGCCTGCCGCGTCGCCGATGCCGTCTCCGCAATCACCCGCTCCTGGTCGGCCTGCGCCTTCGCCACCGCGGACTCCCGCGTTGCTGTCGCGCGCTTGATCGCCGTGTCGCGCTCCGCATCCGCCGTCGCCATCTCCGCATCGCGCTTGATGCGCGCAACGTCCGGGCGGCCCATGTTCGAGATGTACTCGTTCTTGTCGCGAACTTCCTTGATGGTGAACGACATCACTTCGAGCCCCATCTTGCTCATGTCTTCAGCGCAGGTGGCGCGCATGCGCTCGCCCACCATCTCCGGCTCCTTCACAATCTGCTCCACCGTCAACTGGCCGATGATGCCGCGCAGATGGCCTTCCATCACCAGCCGGATCAGGCCTTCGCGCATGTTGCGGAGGCTTCGATAGAAACTGCTCGGCCGCCGTCAGAATCGACGCCCGATCGCTGCGCACCTTGATCTGCGCCACCGCTTCCACCGTCACCGCGACGCCCTGCTTGGTGTAGAGATCCTGCTGCGGCGCAACGTCAAAGCTCATCAGCTCAAGCGAGAGCTCGCGGCAGTTCTCCACCATCGGAAAGATCACCGTGCCATGGCCGGTGATCACTCGCGGCCCTCGAAATCCGTACACAATCAGCGCTTCGTTCGGTCCTGCCTTGCGGTACATGCGGGCGATCAGCCCCATCAGCAGAATGAGAGCCAGAACAGCTAGGCCTACAAACAGAATGTATTCGTTCATCATTTGATCCCGGCCCTTTCGCCCGGGAGGTGAGTGGTTGATGGTTAACGTCAATGTCTCCCTGCAAAGTCCGCGTAGCCAGCCTCGGAACAGCTCTCTATATTGCCTGAGCCGTTGTGTCAGGGCACGACTTTTAGTTGTGCCGATCGTTGAACCGTTTTGAAAGGGCACGACTTTAGTCGTGCCGCAAAGCTCGCCAAAACAATGTTGGGCTTTAGCCCCTGAGGCAGATTCGCCTCAACTTTCCAAACAGAAATCCTTCAATGATGCGAATCGTGCTTGCGGCCGTTCCGCGGGAATATCTTGGCAATAAATCCAAGCAGAAAGATTCCTACAAGGATCGACATGTCGGTAATAAGAACGGTGGTTTGACTCATCATGCTTTTCCCGGTCCTTTCAGCCGGGTTTTCTTATTGGAGGGTGAGGTCGGGTGCCCCACCCTCGCCGCGCCTTTGTTTTTGCCCGAGTCCCCACGGACAGGTCTTTGTCCGTGGGGTGGTGGGGCTAGGGTGGGAAGCCATTCTGACATCGCAGCAACTGGGAGAATGCTCCAATCGCTACATGCCCTGCGGCTCGTCGCCGGCTTCCACTTCCTCCCATCGCCTCACCCAGGCAACTCCTCTTTCGTACCGGACCACAAACACCTCTTCGCCTTTCGCAATGGCCTTACCGTGCTCCGAACGCGCAGGTGCCGACCTGCGCGCGCCAAGCTGCTCGTAGACGATCTCGCCAATCCCTCCCTCGCGGATGGGCGCAGAGACACGGCCCACCACGCCTTCCACTGCGGTTTCGTGGTCAGTGAGCTCCCGCTCGTGCGGCAACATCACCTTGGTCAGAAAGAAGAACACAATCGCTCCTCCGCCAAAGCCGGCCAAAATCGACAGCACCAGCACAACCAGCGCTGCCAGGTTTTCATGCCGCGTCAGCAGATAGCCTGTCGCGCCAAACCACGTGATAAACACCATGATCGAAAACGCATTCCACCACGGAACGCCTGACTGGCCTGCTGTTCCTCGCGGCCGTCGAAGCGCTCTGCGTACCATGCGCCACGTGCGGCAAATGCGCTGCATGTCCAGCCGTCGGCAAGTGCGGCATGTGCGTCCCATGCGGCAAATGAAAATGCAGGTGTCCGCTCAGGTGGCCCATCCCGCCGAGCAGCGAAAAGCCGCTCAGAAACAGGCCCGCGACAAAACACACAAAGTAGAAAGTTTCCCAGTTCATCTCTTCGCCCGCTTTCTTGCCGGGGTTCTGGAACTCATCCGAGGATCAGTTCCCGATGTAGCGCCGGTCTCTTGACCGGCTGTCGTGCGGGCGTCCTCGCCCGCGCTTGTCCCCCAGCCAGAAGACTTGGTGTATCTGCCTGCGGATACCCTCTCAGCAGGCTTGCCCAGCGCAGCTTCACCCAGGCTCGCCATCCCATTCGACTTCAGCGGCCTGGTCGCATAGGTTGGCCGCAGCACTTCAATCAGTCGCGGCATCAGGCCAGGCGTTTCCAAAATCGCCTCGAGCATCAGCAGGCATTCGCGTGTGCGCTCATGCCGTGCAAGCGCCAGCAGCGCGGCCATCAGCTCGGGATCGCGCCTGAACCGCTCCGCTCCATTCACCAGCCAAAGATCCAGCTTGTCCTCCACGCTGCGCAGCTCGCTCATCAGCTCCGGGTGGTATCCCTCCGGATCGTTCACCAGGTAGCCGGGGTGAACCTTGAAAAAGCCGGCCAGAATCTGCCGCGTGGTGTTGGTCAGGTGTGGCCGTGCGCCGCTCTCGATCTGCGAGATGTAGCTCTGGCTCATCTTCGAGCCCGTCTCCGCATCGATCGCCCGCACCAACTCCTGCTGGCTCATCGCGCGGTTCAGCCCGCGCAGGCTCCCCTCCACCTCGCGCAGATACCGAATTTTCTCTCCCAGTTTCATCGCCTGCTCGCGGCTCCCAGTCCCATGGTCCCCTGGTCCCTTGTTCACTGTTCACTGTTCTTCATATCGCAATTCGTAATAAACACTATCGCAATCCGTAATATCTGTCAACGAAAATCGGACTTCGTCACAACCATGTGTTTATTCACTTGTTTTCATCGGTTTGCGGCAGGCTGTTGGCGCCTGCCTTCGATTGTCCCTGATCCCTGTTCCTGCATTTGCACATAATTTCGGGTTCCCGGCGCAGAATCTCCTTGTGATCGACCAACGCCCCCCAAAGGAGAGCTCTCCATGTCCAACGCAATCAAGTTCCTCAATTCACGCCAGATCAGGAATAACATCAAGCAGGCTCTTGAGCGTCCTGCCGTGGTCCTATGCCGGCGAGCGTGGGAAAGCGGCTATCGCTCCGGGATGAAGCTGACAAACAGCCGTGTGCTCGCACGCAAACAAGCCCGCGACGCCTTTCTCCTGGCTTTGCCTCAACTCTCCGGCAATCAAGACATACGCGACTTCATCGCCTGCGTCGCGTTTGCCCTGGCCGCCGGCGTCTTCAAGAAGGAAACCTGCATGAAACTCCTCGATGCGGCTGAACTTGCCCGCTACACTATGCCACCGAACCAGAGAGTCCAGTGAAGGCCGCCGCCGCACGAACGGGGTTTTTCCTCGCCCTTTCGGCGCACGTTGAAAACAAAGGGGTTATTTCGGAACCATCCTGTAAGTAAAAGAAAACAAATCAGTTAAAAACAGTCAAAAAGTCGCAAAACAGCCATTTTGCACTCAAAATGGTGCACATCGCCTTCGAAGAAACGTCGCTAATCCGCCCATTTCACTCGTTCACTTCTTCACTGCCTCACTGTCTTTTTGACCCCTGAACCCTGATCCCTGAACCCTGGCTCCATCTCCCGATCCGCCCTTTGGGCCCGACCACGAAAGGAAGTGACAGAGCATTCCAGTTCCGGTCCGCGTCCGCCGCCTCGCCCCGCGCCGCATCGGGCCGCAACGCGCTCCAGTTCTTTCCATCGTCGGTCGAAACATCCGTCCCATTCGGCCCAACCGTAATCCACATCTTCGCAGCCGCATCCCACGCCACCGCCGACCGATACCCATGCGGCATCGTCACGGCGGATGTCCAGGTTCTGCCGTGGTCCTTCGTGAAAGCCGCAGTGGCTTTTGAATTCTCGGGCTCTTTGTAGTCTCCACCTACCGCAATCATGACGTTGTCGGGTCCGGAGAGAGGAGGTTCTCTTACAAGTTCGGCGATTGAGAAAATTCCCGATGACTCGGAAGAGCTTCCAACCAGCACAGGCTGTCTGTCCCATTTGTTCCGTCTGCCCTCAAGGTCTAGATCCGATTCCGAACAATCTGCACAGGTTTCTGACTGCACGACGGTGTAGACAAACGCACCATCCTTGCCACCAGAAGCGAAGCCAACAAATCCACCCCATGCCGTCAGCGAAGAATTGCTTGCGGCAAATGCGCCTTGCATGCTGGGATCAGCGTGCAGCCCTTTATTATGCTGTCGAATCCAGGTCTTTCCCGCATCGTCTGATGCGAACAGAACAAAACCATCCTTCACCGGATCTCCGAGCAGCCAGCCTGTGCGCTTGTTCTCGAAGTAGAGTGCATCCCAGAATCCATCCTTGTCCGGATTCTTGAACACCAGCTTCCACGTCTGGCAGCCATCGGTCGTCTTGTAGAGCCGCGAGAGATCGCCCGTGCCCGACGACATCACGATGGCCGTCTTCGCATCGAACGCCTGAACGCCGCGAAAGTCCAGCTTCTCCGCGCCCGGAGGAATCGCACATGTCTGCCAATTCGTGCCGCCGTCGACGGTTAGCAGCACGGTTCCATTGGTGCCGCTCGCCCACGCTACCTTGCCATCAACCGAATGAATCCCGCGTAGATCGGCCGTAGTATTTGACCGCTGAATCGTCCACTGCGCCTGTACGACTGTACGGCCCGCGAACAGCACCACAAACAGGATCGCGACTTGAAAAACGCAACTCCGCATCTTCATCCGCCGCACTCTTCCCCATTTACCTCTAATGACTACCCACAAACGACTACTCCCTCCTCCTTCTTCCCTTCTCCCTGTTTTCCTATTGCACCGCGAAGTCGATGAACCCGCGCACGGGATCGGTCGCGAGCAGCTTGACCGTCACCTTGTCGCCCACGTCGAGGCCTTTGCCGCCCTGCACCACCATGCCATCCACATGAGGATTGAGCGTGCGAACAAAGGTCCCGGACTTGCTCACGCCGGTGATAATTCCTGGGAACGTCTGGCCGATCCGCGGCTTCAGAACCACCGCAGCGATGCGCTTCTCCATCTCGCGCTCAACTTTGCGCGCGTTGTCTTCCATCAGCGTGCAGTGCGTCGCAATGGTGTTGAGCTCGTCTTCGGAGTAGGGCGGACCGGCCTCCGCAAAGAGGGCCTTGAGCAGCCGCTGCGTCACCATATCAGGGAAGCGCCGGTTGGGCGCCGTCGAGTGAGTGTAGTCTTGCACGGCCAGGCCAAAGTGCCCCGGCGAGACCTCGTTCGGCTTCACCAGCACATATTCGCCCGGTCCCATCAGCTTGACCACTGTCAGCGACAGATCTGGGAAGTGCACGGGGTCTTTCTGCTTCTGGGCGATCAGAAAATCATTGAGCGCTTTCGAGTCCGGCTCGGCCGGCAGCGTCGTTCCGAGTCCTTGGGCAACTTCGACGATACGATCCCAGCGCTTGGGCGTGCGCACAATCCTCCGGATCGAGGCCACGCCCGCATCCTGAAACTTCCGCGCGACCACTCCATTGGCCGCTACCATGAACTCCTCAATGAGCGACGTGGCCCTGTTTTTTTCCAGGCTCACAATGCCAGTCGGCTGATCGCCCTGTAACAGCGGCCGGGTTTCAACAGTCTCGAGGTCAAGCGCCCCGTGCTGGAATCGTCCCCCGACCATGCATTGCGCGGCCTTGTCCTGCAGCTTGAGCTGCGCCGTCAGATCTGCGCTTGCTGCGACCTTCGCCGGGGCTGGTCCGCGCCCTTCAAGCCACGCGCCTACACCGTTGTATGCAAGCTGTGCCTTGTTGTTTACGATTGCACGGTACGCCTTGCCGTCGGAGGCGCTTCCGGCAGAGTCGACAGCGAACTCGACAACTATGGCCACCCGATCCTGGTTTTCATTCAGCGAGGTGATGCCCTCCGAGAGCTCGGCGGGCAGCATGGGAAAGACCTTGACGCCGGTGTAGACCGAGGTAGTCTCGCTCTGCGCGTGCGCATTGAGTTGCGTCCCTTTGGGCACGCGCACGTCCACATCCGCCACGCCCACCAGCACGCGAATCCGGCCATCGGACAGCTGTTCGGCCCACTCAATCTGGTCGAGATCCTTTGAAGTGTCGTTGTCGATCGAGGACCAAAGCAGGCTGCGAAGGTCCTGAGCTCCGGCGGCAGCAGGCAGGCCAGGCTGAGCCTGAATGGCGGCTAATTCGGCGGTTGCTCCTGCGGGGAAGTCAGGCTGGAAGCCGTGCTCGAGCATGGTGGCGTGTGCTGAAGCGACAAGATTGAACTGCTGCGAGTTGTTGGGCTGCATGCGGGAACCGGCTCCTTGGAATGAACAGCCAAGGCTAACACGGCAGGGAGCCGTGCGGTTTGCGAGGTCTCAGGGCTCTGAGTCTTGAATGAGAACGTTAAGGTGTGGCCCGGGCCGGCGTCACGTTGACGGTGAAATAGGCGCTCTGGCTGGCAACCGTGTTGTTCACGTTTTCGCTTGCAGTGACGGTGAGCGTGGCAACGCCGAGCGGAGTGCCAAAAAGACGGCAAGCGTGTTTGAGTTGGCCGAGCCGTAAACTGTATCGCCCAGCTAGAAGGCGTAGATCGAAGCGGAGTTGCCGGAAAAACGAGAACCCTGCCGCGCCAATTGCTGAGGTGAGACGGCGACGCGACAGGGTCGATCGAGTCCTTACTGGATGCCCAGGTCTGACAGGACTTTTGGCTTCTTTTCATCCACAACGAGCAGGTTGTGGCAGGCCGAGCAATCCTGCGTGATTGAGGTCTTGCCGTCTTTGGTGGCGTGATCGCCATCGTGGCAACGGAAGCAGCCCGGATAGCTCATGTGGCCGATGTGATTCGGATGCGTTCCCCAGGTGACCTTCATGTAGGGGAAGACATTCTGGCTGTAGAGGAGCACCAGCTGATCGGCGGCGGACTTCACGAGATCGCCTTTGGAAGCCAGGACATCCGGATGGTTGGCCTGGTAAAAGGCCTGGAGCTGTTGAGGCAGCTTGAGCTCCGCCTCTTCCTGGCTGGCATAGTTTGCCTTGAGCAGTTCCATTCCTTCTTTGTGAATCCAGGGGATCCCGGGGCTGATTGCGCCCTGCTCCATTGCGCGATTGAGAGCGTCTTCAGGCGTCAAGAAGGTGTGTGCGGCGCGATTGTGGCAGTCGATACAATCCATCACTCGGCGTTCGCCCTTCGGTTCCCCGCCATTGAGAGCAGACGCGGTGAAGGTGGTCTCCGATCCGTCGGCATTGCGGCGTTGAACCCACGGAATCGTGGTGCGCGACGAATCGGTGGTGATGTATTCGATGTGACCTAGATGAACGCCGTGAATTCCGGTGAGGTGAGAGAGCGAATCCTGGCCGCCCAGGTGGAGCACAACCACGCTCTGGGTTTCAGTGTTGGTCTCATCGTCGGCAAAGGCCGACTTGACCAGCAACTTCTCACCCACGAATCGAGCGGGCGTGTGGCAGCCTTCGCAGATATCGCGTGCGGGACGCAGGCTCGAGACAGGCGATTCGATCGGCGTCGGGTAGCGATCGAATGCGACTTCAAGCAGCTGCTTGGTTCCGTTCACCTTGGCGCGGAAGTAGGATGCCGCGCCGGAGCCGATATGGCAATCCACACAGGCCACATGGGAGTGGGCAGAGATTTTGTAAGCCGTGTACTCCGGGTGCATCACATGGCACGATTGGCCGCAAAACTGCGGGGAGTCCATGTAGGCCGCGCCCCGATAACTGGCGACTGCAACAACAAGGAGGTTCACGATGGTCGCGACCAGGACGATGTCGAGCCCATGGCGAAACATCCGGTCATTCAGATCGATTTTGGGGAACTCTGCCGGGATCTGGCCGGCCTTCTGCAGCTTTCTCCGGCGAATGAAGACGCCTACAGGAATAAGCAATAACCCAAGAATGAACAGGCCGGGCAGGAGTAGGAAGAAGATGATGCCCAGATAGGGATTTTCGTTGGACCGTCCGATGAGCTCGACGAGCCAATAAGAAATCATGGTGACGCCGGATGCGCTGGTAATGGCGCCGCCGGCAAGACTTATGGGATTGTTGCCAAAGAAGAGAGCAGGGCGCACCCAGTTTTCACGAAATCGTTGCAAGAATGGCAATTGATTGTTCCTCACTAGCTAGATTATGGGGCGACAGAATGCGAAGCCACGATTGCCGTGAGTTGCATCGTCTTCCAGTCGACGACGGGCACCGAAATTGGCCGCCGATTCAATCGGAAAGAGCGAAGCCAGCTTATCGCGGCATTCGCATAAAGCGTGCCCCGGTGAGTCAAGTGTCGGTCCTAACGTTGCCGGGCCCGGTTGTGTCGGACCCAGATCGATGAATTCGACCGATTACTTCCCCAGACCTTTGTAGAAAACGACCACGTCTTTCACTTCAGCGGGAGTGAGGCCGGTGATCGGCTTCATCTTGCCTTTACCGTTGTTGACGGCAGCCGACATTTCATCAACCGAGAGCTTCTTGATGTCGGGATCGGTCACAGCCTTGATGCCCATCATCTTGGCCATCCCGGGATTGGGAACGCCTGCGGAGCCATGGCAGCTCTGGCATTTGGCTTTGTAAGTCGCCTCGCCGCTGGATTGCGCGAAGCTCACGGCACTCGCCACAGCTACGACGAGAGCCAACACAACTTGAGAACGAAGAGTCTTTGACATGGTGCGGAACTCCTTAAGTCCTGCAATGAATTCGGAGGGGCCCAATATTAATCGAACGCCCTGACGAACGAATTGTTTCACAAGCGAATCCAGCGAACAGCAAGCCGCAACGCCCGTGAGTGGGTTAAACAGCAATGAAGGGGGGATCGGGAGGAACTCCCAATCCTCCCCCGGTGGATAGAAGCGGACCCCGACACGCTGGGCAATGTATTCCCCAGGCACGTCGCGAAAACGGTCCAAGCCGCACAAACCGATCTATGTATCCGTCGTACATTTGTTCGCCGGAAAACTCCTGCGCTAGAACTCGTAGTGAATTCCCAGCGTTACGTTATTTGCATGAAAATTCCGCGCCGCGGTTAAACCAGAAGGCGATTCTGTCAGTCCTGTCGGTTGCGAAAATGAGGCGCAAGGGAGCACTCCTGACGTTAGCGATGTTGACGTGCTGCAAAGTTCCGGGCCGGAAGGTCCGCCTTCACCGTATCCATAGAAGTTGTACTCAGCCTTCATCGTCACGGTGGGGCGCACTGCCCATGCCAGATTCACAAAGGGAGTCTGGTATGTAGAGACGAGCGATCCGTTGACATCGCGCGCATCGTTGAAGAACCGGCTTCCGTTCACAGAACTGATGCGGTAACCGAAGTTCGATTGAAGGGCCTTGACTGGGGACAACCTGAGAGATACCGATCCGTATTGCGTTGGAGCGTTCATGAAATCGCGCCCGAACCAGTCAGCGAGCTGAGTCGTCGACCCTCTGGTGAATACGCCGGGGCAGACGTTCGGCGCTCCGGTGCTCGTAACCGTGGCCGTTCCGGGATAGGCGCCGGGTTTGCTCGGCGCGTTCTGATTGCCGTTGTCATAGCAGATGTTGGTCGCCGTATAGACGTCGGTAATGGCATAGCTGAAGTCGACCCCATAGTGGTCATTCGGCATCAACAAGCCGCTCACGCTTGCAATCCGGGTGTGATCGACGTGGTCGAGCGGGCCCTCGTATGGATCATCGCCAGCGGCTACGGCCGCCTGATTGTTATTCGTGTTGTTATGACGCTCAAGATCGTTGAAGGCGCCCGAGAACGTCGCCCATGGTTTCGGTCTGTATCGCACATGCGCCCTGTAGTGCCACAACTGGCGCGGCGAAACCGGTGTGAGTGCGTTGTCGGCGTATGCCATTTCGACCGAACCGTTCAGGTCGAGGTTCGCGGTTGGGCGCACAGCGGCGGTAAACACTCCGGCGTCTTCGTTAATGGTCACCGTGCCGCCAATGGAAGCACCCACTGGCAACGGAGTGTTATGCGGATCACCCTCTGCTACTACGTGATTCTGGTGACGGTAAGTGAGCGAGAACGTGGTAGTGGAAGAAACGTCCCAAGAGCCAGTCAGATTGTTGGTGATGTACAACTGGCCCGTATAGCCCGGTCCCGGCACGCCGATGGACGGACTGCCTTCAATCGTTGACGCACCTGCGGCCGCAGTGGTGGTAGTGAGGGGTCCCAGGTAGTTGATGGTCTCATTCGGATTTGCGGGTGTCGCCACGGTCGTTGCGCTGGTAAAGTTCGTCGTCCCAGGCTGGTGCATCGTGGAAAAGCTAATCTGGTCGGCGAGGCTGAAATTGTTCGTTGCCTGCCACACCGCGCCAAGGTCGGCGGCAAGAACCTGGCGGGTCGCTTCCGCATTCCCGACATAGGTCAACTCGCGCGTCGCACCGTTCAATCCCTGGTAGCTGTCGTAGTAGCTGGGCAGGTGCATATTCGCGTTGGTGAACCGCACATTTCCGTTGATCGAAAGGTTCTTGATGCTCGCGCTCTGCAGGCGAAGCACCTCGGTTGGAAAAATGGACCGTGTCGGCTGGGAACGCATGTAGCTGGTAACCACGGCGCAGGCTGGGTTGATTACCGGCAGGCCGCCTGGTGTGTTGGGCGGCGAGAAGATGGTATAGACGGCCGGATTGGCTCCGCTGGCTGCTGTATAGGCGGCGCCCATGCTGGCCGTGTTGCAGGCGCCGATGCCGTAAGGCGACAGGCTGTCAAAGTCGTTGATCGCTACCGGGGTTCCGTCCGCTTCCTGGGCAATCAGTGAGCTTGGAGACAGAGTGAAGTAAGAGTCGCCCTTGAAGTGGGTGATCTGCTCTTCATAGGTGAAGGACGTGCCCCGCACCGGCTTCCAGTCGAGCGCAGCCGTGATGTCGTCGGTGTTGTTGCGCTGGTATTCCTCAAGGACAGCGTTATATTTGGCGAACTGATAGCCGCTGGGGCTCGTGCTCGGCCCCTCCATGAGGTTTTTGGAGTACGCAATCCTATAAGTCAGCTTCGAGAGCGGCATCAAAACGACACCCACATCGGTCATGCGCCGCACCGTGTTGAACATGAAGGGCGATTGAAGAGTCTGGGGCCAGGCGAAGGATCCGGTAGGCGCGTTGGATGGGCCGATGGGAATCGACTGTCCGCCAGGAATGTTCGGATTGCCGAGCAGGTCGTAATCAAAGTACCTGCGGTCGCGGCGGAATAGTCCGGTGAAATCGTAGATCTTGCCCTTCGACGCGTTCATCCTGGCGAAGTCGACCGGATCGCCTCCGAATCCACCGCCAACCGCGCTCAGGGAGTCGACGAGCGTACCCTTCTTGCCGGGCAGCACCCGCATCTGAAATGTTTCATTTTGCACGCGCGGTCCAGATTTCAGATTCACCAGGTTGCTGTACATTGCCTGACTACCCGTTGCATTGGTGATGCGTCCGCCCAGGTCAACGCTCTGGTGGATCGAATACCCGACAGGGGTGGTCATCTGTGCTTCCGGCGTCGGCCCGGCGGGAGCCGGACTCTGGGCGGTAGCGATTGCCGCCGTCATCACAGAAAGCGGCTACTCCTCCAGCGATTCGCTGAATGATTGCGGTAAAGGGCTGTTGACCAAACAGCCGGAAAAAGCATTCAAACTTCGTCATAAATGCCTCACATAAACTCACTGTTGCTGGCGCCAAGCTTCAAACTCGTGTGCCAAATTGCCGCGAAACCTTCCGCCGCGCGGAGCGCTGTTGAGCACAGGCGCGGCGCAAACCCATTACCGGAGAAATGCCACATTCATGTTCGAGCCGTGAATCATCGTGTGGCAGTCGGTGCAGGGCGTCAGCTCAGACGAACCGGCGTTTACCCCGTGCACGGTGCCTGCAGCAACCGGACTGTGGCACTGGTTGCAAAGCACGTTGATGTTCGGCATATTCAACAGCCGCGCATTCTGCGATCCATGCGGCGTGTGGCACCCCATGCAACCCTCACCCTTCACCGGCGTGTGCTCGTAGACAAACGGCCCGCGCTTCTCCGTGTGGCACTTTGTGCAGATCAGGTTCGAATCGTTTCTGGACCTCAGGTTGCTCTTCTCGAAAGTGCCGTGCACATCATGGCAGTCGCTGCACTTGACAAGCCCTTCATTCACTTTGTGATGGGTCGGCATATCAAATTGCGGCTTCACGTCGGTATGACACTGGAAACAAAGCGTGGGCTGAGAAGCCTTGAGCAGCTTGTCTTCCTTGGCGGCGTGAATGTCGTGGCAGCCGATGCAGCTTACATTGGCCTTGGCGTGCGGCGAGCGGTCAAAGTCAGGATGCGCGCCCGCATGGCAGCCAAGGCAGGTTTTGTCCACTTCCTTGCTCGAGGCGTGCGCAGGGTTGAAGATCTTGGTCTTGTCTCCGCCGCCATCGACGTGGGCCTTGCCCGGACCGTGGCAACCCTCGCAGTTCACGCCAGCCGTCCCGTGTTCCGCGGCCATCTTCGTGTGCGGATTGCCGGCAAAACCCTTGGAAACGTCCTCGTGACAGGTGGCGCAGACTTCACCACCTACGTAGTCACCGGGCGCAGCAGCTTTTGCCTGTGCAGCACCCGCGTTGGTTTCCGCCGCCGGCGCAGCCAGGGCGGTGGCGCACATTATGCAGGCGCCCAGCATTAACAGGAAAAACGCTCGCAGTCCCGTCCAGCTTCCCGGAGCCGCTCCTATTGGCAATCGCGTTTCAGGCCCAACTTTATGCATGAAAAATACCGCCTTGGATGCCTTTGATACGACATCTTGAGTGAATTGAATCAGCAATCTCGAATGAAACATGAGCACTATGGAACAGAAGCGCGAACCAAAGTGGCCGGGATGCTGAGCTCAACTCCTCCGGAAGCCGCTCTTCGTGCCAAGCATCACTTCATGGGCGCATCCTACTTTTTATTCGGGTCCAACTCGGTGATGTTCGTCACATCGCGAAAACATGCGGGGACCCCAATGGATAACCGGGTTGAGCTGTGATGGGTGGCGGGGAAAGCCCGTGGTCTTGCGCACCTGTTGTTTTCTTCTATCATTTTTATAATGTGCAACTTAAAAAGGGCTCGTGAGGCAGATTCCCGATTTGGCTTTTGTGTGATCATCTCGCCCATTCCGGGACGGTGAGATGGAGCACAAAAGAGAGATTCCTTGCAACGAAGAATGTGATGGCGTAGACGGCACCCTTCTCCTGGTTTTTGGCACCCGACGGCTGGTTCTGGGGGGACTGGGAGGCCGCATGCAACCGGCTCGGTTTGATTAAACGGTGACGCGGATTGAATAGGCGTGAGCCGCATCACATCATTCCGGCGGCTCGCACCGCAAAATTGCAGGTTACAAGGGCCTCTCATTGGGGAGATGCCGACGGGTGCGATCTGGCTGAGGGGCTTCGCACGGACCATGAATCCGAGATTCAACCCATGCACCGCAGCTCGACCGGCATCGTTAGGGGCACGGCGATGGCAAGTTCTGAGATTTCGGTTTTACCGCAAGCACGGCAGAAGCATCTGACTCGTCAAGTGCCGGCCGGTTGTGCGGCCTGCGCCAATCGGCGGCCGGGCTGGTTCTGCTCTCTGGGCAGTGCCGTGCTGGCCGACCTTGAGCTGGCTACCAGCACGGTTTCGCTGCCCGCGCAGGCATCGCTGTTTACTCAAGGGGATGATGCACGCTGCCTTTACCTGATTTGCGGGGGCTACCTGAAGCTGACGGCTGGCCGCCAGGAAGACCGGCAGATGATCGTCCGCATCGCCGGACCGGGATCGATGCTCGGCCTCTATGCGGTGCTCTCTCACGGGCTCTACGAGGTCTCAGCGGAATCGCTGACCACGGCTCAACTTCGGCCGGTGGAGCGAGACCGGTTTCTGAGCTTTTTGAGAAACCACAAAGAGGCCCAGATGCGCGCCGTGCAGTGCATTTGCCAGGAGTACCGATTTGCCTTGCAGGATGCGTGCCGGATTGCCCTCTCTGAAACGGTAGCGGCACGACTGGCGAGGCTTCTGCTGGAGTTGTCACACCAGATAGGCGAGCAGACAAACGGCAGCGAATTCAGATTCCCGCTTCTGTTGACGCATGAAGAGATGGCGTCGATGACGAGCACCACCCGTGAAACGGTAACGCGCACGTTAGGCCAGTTCCGCAAACAGGCTTGGATTTCGATCGAGGACTCCCTTGTGACAGTCCACCAGCCAGACCGGCTGCAATCACTGTTCTAAAATCATAGAAAGATTCGAATCCTCAACCGCCCGCTCCCATACCGCCTTTTCCGTGAGTCCAATAGACGCCGGTCGAGAGCGTTATCATGAGCAAGTTGGAGTTCAAAGTGCGTATGAAGCGAAGTTTTGCCTTTTTTTCTCTGGTCCTATTGATGAGCTGGACATCCTATTCTCAGAGCGGGGAAACTGCCGTAGTGAAGCCAACCGCGACCTCAGCCGAAAGCCCGGAGATTCGGGAGTTCCAGAAAATCGAGGACTCCTGGTCGGTTGCAGTCAACGATCGCGACCAGTATGGCCTGGAGCTTGTGTTGTCGCCGTTGTTTGTGGATGTTTCAGCAAGTGGCGACATCACGACGCGCAATCAGCAGGTGGCCTCGATAATCACCGGCGAGGACAAGACACTTCATCTGGAGCAGCGTGTCATCACGGTTCGGACGCTGGGCGACATAGTAGTAGCGAACGGCACATATTCGCTTCATCACAAGGCCGGTTCGGGGACGGTGGATGAAAAGGGCGTGTTCACGCACGTCTTCGAGCGGACTCGCGGCGGCTGGCTTTGCATTAACTCACAGCGCACGGTGCTGCGCGAGGATACAACCACCAAGCCGAAGAAGAAGTCCGAGGCGGAGATGCCATTCCACATTCCGCTACTGTCGAAGTAGCCAGGCCGTCGCATTTCATCATCAGCGGCGGCTCGCGCCCTTTGCGGGAACTACCCCGCTTTACGCCGGTCGCCCTGCAGCTTGATGGAAATATGCACCAGGCTAAGCGCGGCGGGGGTGACCCCCGGCAAACGGCTTGCCTGCCCGATGGTAATTGGCTGCACGCGCTCGAAGATCTCCTGCATCTCGCGCGAAAGGCCACTGATCAGGCGGTAGTCGAGCCACTCGGGAATCGATACGAGTTCGGCGGCCTTGAGCTTCTCAATCGCCTTCCTCTGCTGATCGAGATACCCGGCAAACTTGATCTCGGTTTCGACGGCGCGCGCTTCGTTGCGCACGCGAGCAGCCTCGATCGCCCGATCTGAGTTTGAGTGTGCCCCGGTCGAGCGGCCGGCGAATTCCGCCAGCGTGGGATCAGCCGCAAGCTCATCGCTGAGAGCCTTGAGAACTGGCTCGATGGTCACCTCAGGCCTTCGCAACAACTGCGCCCAGGTTTGCCCCGCCGAACTGGTTAAGTCGCCGAGGCCAAGCGCAGCCACCCGTTCCGGAGTTGACTTCGTTTGCATGAGAGTCCGGCTTAGCGCGACCATACGGGCCTGCTTTGATTCAAACTCGGACCACGATTCGTCGTTGATCAAGCCTAGCCGCCGCCCATACGGCGTCAGGCGCCGGTCGGCGTTGTCAATTCGCAGGTGGAGGCGGAACTCTGCGCGCGAAGTAAACATGCGGTACGGCTCATTGGTTCCCTTCGAGATGAGATCGTCGATGAGAATGCCCGTGTAGCCTTCTGTCCGATCGAGGGTGAAGGGCGGCTCACCCTTCAGTCGGAGGGCGGCGTTGATGCCGGCCATGATTCCCTGGCAGGCTGCTTCCTCGTAGCCACTCGTTCCGTTGATTTGGCCGGCAAGATAAAGCCCTTCCATGCACTTCACGCGCAGGGTGCGGTCCAGTTCGGTTGCATCCACGGAGTCGTATTCAATGGCGTAGCCCGGACGCAGCATCTCGGCGGCTTCGAGTCCAGGGATCGAACGCACGATCTGCCACTGCACTTCCATTGGCAAGGAGGTCGACATTCCGTTGACGTAGACTTCGTGGGTATTGAGCCCCTCCGGCTCGAGGAAGAACTGATGCTGCGTCTTGTCAGGGAATTTTACGATCTTGTCTTCGATGGACGGACAATAGCGCGGGCCGATTCCCTCGATCCGCCCGGAGTACATGGCAGAGCGGTGCACGTTTTCGCGAATGAGGCGCAGCGTCTCGGGCGTAGTGAACGCGATGTGGCAACTGATCTGGGGTTGAACGATCTTCCTGGTGCGAAAGCTGAATGGAGTCGGTTCTGCATCGCCGGGCTGCTCTTCAAACGCGTCCCAGCGGATGGTGCGACCATCGAGACGAGGCGGCGTCCCTGTCTTGAGCCGGCAAGTGCGAAGGCCGAGGGCGCGGAGTGCTTCGCCGAGCAGGACGCTGGCAGGCTCTCCACTACGCCCAGCAGGATAGCGCTCTTCTCCGCAGTGAATCAGGCCGTTGAGAAAGGTTCCCGTTGTGATGATGGTGGCGCCGGCAAGCAGATTGCGGCCGTCGCGAAGCTTGAGGCCGAGGACACGGCGGCGCAGCCGCTCTGGACGAGGAAGCTCAACCAGCGTGTCGATGCCATCCGCCTCGGTTCCCTGCTCGCCTTTCACTGAGGCGCCTTCGAGCAACAGGTTCACGACCTCGGCCTGGCGGATGTGCAGGCCTGGCTGAGACTCGAGGACTTCGCGCATCTTGACGCGATAAAGCTGCTTGTCACACTGCGCGCGAGGGCTCCAGACGGCGGGCCCGCGGGAGGTGTTTAGAAGGCGGAACTGAATGCCCACGGCATCGGCAACCTCGCCCATGACTCCGCCCAGCGCATCGACTTCGCGAACCAGATGTCCCTTGGCCACTCCACCAATGGCAGGGTTGCAACTCATCTGCGCAATCAGGTCGAGGTTCATGGTAATGAGCGCGGTCTTCAGGCCCATGCGCGCAGCGGCCATGGCAGCCTCGCACCCGGCGTGACCTGCGCCCACCACTGCAACATCGTATTGTTCGGTGAAAGCCATTCAACCCCATTCTAGGGTGTGGAAATGCCCGTACGGTGAACAGTTGACAGTGGACAGTGAACAGGGGCAATCCGCCCTGATTTGTCTTGAATTCGGGCCGGGAATTGCGGGTTTTTTCGGGAAATGGCCCATTTTCGTCGTTTTTTGCACACGTAAGTCTTTTGTTTTTGATGTGTGCATCGCTAAGTCCTTTTTTGTCAGCGCTCAATTTCCTGGGTCCATTTACGGGATTGGGTGAGAGCAGTCTTTCTCCTCGGCACCAGACGGTTGAGGGCGACCTGAGCGGACTCGATGAGCTGGGCGCCGTCTCCATCCACGAAGACGCCGGTGGCTAAGGCGAATGCGACGCAGGCGAGGAAGTTGCCAATGTTCTCGAGCCCGGAGAGCGGGGGCAAAGCCTGGCAAAAAGCCTCACGGGCAAACTTTCTTGCGAGCATGCGACTCTTTGTCGCCTTCATCCCAACGCGATATCCGCGTTCGCAGGCGAGATGGCAATAGGCGATGGATGGATTTTTAAGAGCGGGACCGAGTTTGAACTCGGCAGGGGTTGATGTGAGTGGAGCGAGTGCATGAAACATGGCGCATTCTCCTTGTGGGTGGGCTGTATTCGACTACAGGGAGATTGTGCGCCGGGAGATGGAAATTATGCGCAAAAGGCAGATGACAGATTACTCTGAAAATACTGTTTCATCGACTTACCGCTCGCCTTGGGGTGGATGATATTGGAGAGAGCCTGGCAAGGGAGTGGATGGACCCGATGAGTAACTGCGTGTGCGGTAGGGCAATCGAAGACGGGGACGCGCAGTGCGCGCAATGCAGCGCGCTGCAGGAGCTGGGGCTGGCAGCCGGAGCGACCCTGGTCGAGGTGAAGGCCGCGCACAAGATGCTGGTGAAGGTCTGGCACCCCGACAGGTTCCAGAGCGACCCGAAGCTGAAGCAGGCAGCCGAGGCGAAGCTCATGGCGATCAATCGGGCTTTTTCGGATTTGACTTCTGAGGAATACAAGGGCGGTGAGAGATACAGGGGCGCAGGGGGATGCAAGGGCGGCGCGAGCCAGGGGGCTGTGAGTGGAGAATCCGCCGAGGGGACAACGGCTGCCGCGCCCGCGATGCCGGAGTCGACAGAAGGGCAGGTGAGGGAGCGGGAGTCGCGCGTTTCGCAGGGATGGGTGATGGGTTTTGGCCTGGGGCTTGTGTACCGACTGCTGGTGCTGGCGGTGGTGCTGGCGATCGGGACGTTTTTCTTCAATATGGCCGACTCCTACCTGGCAACCGACCCCACGATGGGCAGGTATTACGCGGGGTTCAAGTCGAAACTGAAGAGTGACTTTGAGGCTGCCCGGCAGCGCACCTGGGGGGAGTTGGATCAGAGGATTCGCGGCATCTTTGGGGGCAGTTCGGGGACCGCGCCTATGGCTGCACCGCTGGTGAGCGAGCCGAAAGCGGCAGCGACGGAGACTGGGCCAACGACGAGCGGTGAGAAGCATGTTGCGGCGAAGGCGGCGGCGACGACCTTGCGGCTGCTGCCCTATGTGACGGTGGGCCTAACGCGAGACGAAGTTGAATCGGCCCAGGGACCGTCGACCTCTTCAACATCCGAAAAGATGATGTACGGCTCGTCGGAAGTGGATCTGAAAGATGGCAAGGTGGCGGGGTGGAAGGTGGATCCGCGCTCGCCGCTGCGGGTGAAGCTATGGCCTGAGGGGCGGGTGGACGCCAGCCTGCGGTACTTCACCGTGGGGTCCACGAAGGACGAGGTTCTGGCAGTGCAGGGCACGCCGACCTCGTTCTCGGAAGACCGATTCGATTACGGGAACTCGTCGGTTTATTTTCGCGGCAAATGGGTTGTGGATTGGAAGAGCGACCGCGGCTCGATACCGTTGCGGGCGGAGCGGTAAGAGCTAGGGTCCAGGGTCTTGGGTCAAGGCTGCTGCGGGCGGCCCGCTATGCCGTGAAGGTGTCTCAACTGGCCTGGGCGTAGGCATTGGCGGGTACTTCTGCGGCCTGGAGCTCAAGAATGACGGCTGCGCCGTGGGGATCGAGGTTGACGGCCACGGCGCGGCCATTTTGATCGCGGAGGATGGAAGCGCACAGGCTGAGACCAAGACCTGTCGTGTCGCCGATGGAGTGGGCACGGACATAGGGGTCAAAGGCGCGATCAGGACGCAGGAAGCCGGGCCCGGAGTGAGCGACGAGAATCTGGACTACCTGGCCCTCGGTGGTGGCTTCAAGGCGAATGCTCTTTGCCGGGATGGATCCACCTGCGGCGGCGCGACCGGAGGCCGGCTCCTGGCTTTCGACAGCCTGAATAGCGAATTGCAGGCAATGGAGAACCGCCTGGCGCAAGGGTTGTGCGCGGCCCAGCACCCTCGGCAGAGAGGGGGCGACGTTTATGCGGAAGTCGATGGAGCGCTGGAGGAACTCCGGACGATGGAGTTCTTCCATGTCGGCCAGCAACTCGGCTACAGAGAGCGTCTCCAACTGATCGCTTTGATGGCGGGAGATACGGGTCAGGCTCTCAAGGGTGCTCCGCATCTTGCGCGCTTCAGTGAGAATCGACTCGACACCTTTGCGTTCCTGCGGATCGAGGTCGCCCGTCTCGTCGAGAAGGGAAGCATAGCCCAGGATGACGGTGAGAGGGTTGTTCAACTGCTGGGTGACATTTCCCGCGAGCTGGCCCAGGCCGGCAAACTTCTCAGCAGTCAATGAGCTTTTCGAGCATCAGAGTCTGGCTGCGCTTGGCCTGCAGTCGCGCGGTAAGCATTTCAAGGGGGAGCAGATCGTCGGCGCGCAGGGACTCGCCCGCCGAACCTGGAAAGGCGGCCGATGGCTCCGCGGCCGGAGGGTTGCGCATTCCGCCCAGAAACAGAGCACCTTCCGTTACGCTACGCCCGGCCAAAGGAATGGCCAGCACCGAAGTGAAATGGAGACGCTTGAGATCGTCACCGGGCCTAAGCCAGGGATCGAGCGAGAGCCGGAAGGTGTTGCTGTGCTCGACGGCGCAAGGAGCAGTCCCCGGGGCAAGGAAGTCGCCTACGGGAATCCGGCGGGCCAGTTCGTCGAGTGCGGCAACGACCGCCGAACTCAGGCCGGCGGTGCCGGCGAGGTGGTATTTTCCGGCAGTTTGAAACAAGAGAGCGGCCTTGCTGAAGCGGCTGTGCTGGACGACGGTCTGGCAGATCTCCGTTGCCTGGCGGTCGAAGTCTTCAACCCGGCGTCGCGAGAGCGCGATACCCGAATAAGCTTCGGTTTCGCGGCGTGCCCGCTGCTCCCGCTCTTTGGCGGCTTTGTTAATGGCAAGCTGATCTTCAAGGGCCAGCAGGATCATTCCGATGGCGGCAACCACTTTGCCGAGAACGATGGCCCGCGTGAGCGCTAAATCGAGAGCGGTATCGCCGGAGACCACGGGGAGGATCAAAAGGATGGGAGAAGCCCACAGGGCGAAGCCAATTACGCTCAGGAACATTCCGGTAGACATGCGGCGGAAGACGGCGATGAGCAGAACGGCGGTCATGGCATGGTTGCAGCATTCGACGAAAGTAAGCGGGATGCCCGGCCCGGCTGCATGAAGCAACCAGAAGGCGGGAACGGCGGCGACGACGCAGCACAGGACCCCAGCCCAGACTGGAAGCGACCCCTTGGCAATGGCCCAGAAGAGTCCCGCGAGGAGCGAGAGGAGTCCAAGGGCTGGGAAGATCAGTGACACCGGGCCGCTGGGCGCAATGCCATGGAATACCCCATGAAAGAGAACCGTGTAGGCGACCATGGGCAGCGTGTAGGGGATGACGTAAAGTATCTGGAATCGCCCGACCCTGAACCGGAGCGGGGAAAGGGAGGCGAGGAAGAGGGCGGAGCCGATCTGGACAAGTGCTTGCCCAGGGCCAACATCCAGGGATGGTCTCCATTGGCAGGGTCCCACGAGCCGAGGCGGTAAAACAGGGCCATGCGTAAGATGGCGAAAAGGAACCCAAGGAACCAGAGGAGGGAACGCGTATCGCGAAAGCGGATATAGAGGTGCCCGAAGGCCGGCAGCAGAAGCGCGGTCAGAACGAGAGCCGGAATCTGGTAGTAGTCGGGCATTGCGGCTTAGGAACTCCTTCGCTTCTCGACGGTTGTGAAAAGCGGCACCTGAGTAAACATGGCCTCACACAGAGCTTTGAAAGCGGCTTCTCCTTGGGGAAAAAGCTACCAGACCGCCTTGGTTCCGGTCTACATCTACTCTGGTTCCGCTGGGCGTGGTCGGCTTGACGGGCGCGGCGGCGAGCCGATTCAGCTTCGCGAGCACGGTGAACAACTGCCAGAGCCACGAGAACAAAGTGGTGAAAAGGTGAGAGAAAACGGCTCGAAATCGACCTTCTCCCGGTGGGCGCACTTCCACTCGCATGCATCTAGAGCACGCCATCCTCTAAGATTCTCAAACTACCCCCTCCCCGTGTATATGCGTCTAAGGTTGTAGGTGGTTGAACAGTTTACTCACCTGGTTTTGGATGAAAACCCCCGGAGAATGCGTTTAAGGCGGTCTCAGAGTGCGGAACGGAATCTTGATCCTGGTGTTGGGCGGGTTTGGGCTGGTGGCTTGGGCACAAAGCAAAGATAGTTTTACGCCGATGGCCCTCGACACGGGATTCGGCCCCATGGACATCACCGCGCCCAAAACGGCTCCCGAAGAGATCATCCGCCAATTTGCAGCCAAAGAGAGCGAATTCCAGCAGGCGCTGAATCACTACACCTACCGGCGCGTGGCAAAGGTGGAAACCGTCGACGATGACAACAAGGTGGATGGCGAGTGGTATGAGGTGGATGACGTGGTCTTCGATCCGGGCGGGAATCGGGTCGAGAAGGTTGTATTTGCCCCCGGGAATACGTTAACGCGCGTGCAGATGTCGGCCTCGGACCTGCAGGACATTCAACATGGATATCCCTTCGTCCTGACCGCAGAGGATATTGGCCAGTACGACGTGAAGTATGTGGGGCGGCAGAAGAGTGGACGACGTGGATTGCTACGTGTTCGACGTGAGCCCCAAGGTGATTGAAAAGAAGAAGCGTTACCTGCTTGGGCGCATCTGGGTTGACACCGAGGATTTGCAGATTGTGGTGACCAATGGCAGGATGGTTCCCGACGACACCCGCAAGAACAACGAAGACCTGCATCCGCCGTTCATGACCTGGCGCCAGCAGATCGACGGGCACTATTGGTTTCCTGTGTACACCAAGGGGGAAGGGATTCTGCATTTCAGCGGGGGCACCGGGTATATGGGCGAGGACGTGCACATTCGCGACACGATCAAATACTCGGACTATAAGAGATTCGGATCGACGACGAAGATACTCTACGAAGGGCAGGACATTTCGACGCCCGGAGATAAACAAGCGAGCGACCCGCCGAAGAAGTAGATTTCTGGTCCGTTCAATAGAAGAGGTATTTGCGCCAGCGGTCGTCTCCGCGGCCGAGCATGCGCATGATCTGCCGGCTGGTATGGAGCGAGAACGGGCGAGGGTCGCGCATGAGGATCATGTCGTCGAGCTCGTGGAGCATCCGGTTTCCTTTGCGGCGGTTGCAGGCATGGCAGCAGGCTACGAGGTTTTCCCATGTGGAGTTGCCTCCGCGGGAACGGGGCACGACGTGATCGAGGGTGAGCTCGCCTGAGGGAAGCAGAACGCCACAGTACTGGCAGGTGTTGCGGTCGCGCAGCAGGATGTTCTTGCGCGAGAGGGCGCGGGTCTGATGAGGGATGCGACGATACTCCAGAAGGCGGATGACCGAAGGCATGGGGATGCGGCTGCGCTGCGCATGGAGCATGAGGCCGTGCTCTTCTTCAGTGCGCGCAATGCCTTTGAGCACAAGTACCAGCGCCCGGCGAGCGCCGCAGATGTTGATGGGCTCGTAGGACGCATTGAGCACGAGAACCGGCATCTGCAGCATGTGGGCAGGCTGAACCGATGCGTAGTCGCCTGAGTAGGCAGCGGCCTTCGCGATGGATTTTTGCTTGCGGGCGTGGATCATAGCTTTTCCCAGCGACATCCTTTATCCCCTCGCAAAAAAAGATGGTTGGTGGTGCGATGAAGAGGCGTAACTTGCCTGCAAGGTTGTTGGAGCATCGATCGGCTCGGAGCCGAGGTCGTCCCTCTCGCTTTCCGAGAGGAGGTCAGGAACCCACGGATTGATGCGGCGCGCGCGCGCCAGAGTAGCGACCCAAACCGAGGCCGCTCCGGCGCTGAGGAGGACTTGCGAAGCAGCCCGCGCGGTTGCGCCGGTGGTGAAATGTCGTCGATGAGCAGAATGTGCTTTGCGGTGACAGCGCCCGGCGTGGAAACAGAAAACGCGCCGCGGACGTTGATGCGGCGCTCGCGTGGCGTGAGGCCAGCCTGGCTCTCAGTCTCGCGCAGGCGCATGAGAGTGGTGGAAGCCAGTGTGAGTTTCCAGGCGGGGTGGGACTTGCGCAGGAACTTCAACGCATGGAGGGAAAGCTGCCGGGCCTGATTGAAGCCGCGCTTCGCCAGCTTTGACCGGTGAAGCGGCACCGGAACAACGAGCATCTCGATGGGAGCCTCGAGAGCCAGCTTCGCGATGGCCTGGGCAAGCATTTTGCCCAAAGGCCGAGCTACCGGGTGAAGTCCATCGTATTTGAAGGCGTGGAGGGCTTCCCTCATTCGCGATTGGTAGATTCCGTAGGCAACAGCGCGGACAAAGGGCGGAGGCGCCATCCGGCAGGGCCGGCAAAGCCCTGAAACTGAAGACGAGGGGGCGGTTAAAGCATCCCCGCAAAGAGCGCAGGAGGGCTCAAGAAGGACGGGAAACTCAGTCCAGCAAAAATCGCAGATTGGCACAGAGGAGAGCTGCGGCAGGGGGGAGCCGCAGAGAGAACAAAGATCGGGAAGGAGGGCACAACTGAAGGCGTCCAGGGGACTTCGAAGCACGCGGGCCACTGCGCGCCAGCGGGAGACTTCCGATGGCGGAACATCGAGCGTCATTGAACCTGAGTCCAGGCGGAAGACGCACCTCACTTGGGGCAGGCCAAGGTAGCCCGAGCTGCCTTGCGGCCAGTATACCCGGAGTGGGCTCGGGAATCCATGCGGTTTGTGGCGATGCGAGTGAAAACGAGGAAGAAACCCCCAAAACTGGCAAACATTAATTGCGCTTAATCTGTAATCTGTAGATTGTCGTTCCGGCATTTGTGTTCGAATACTTTGTACCCGAGCGCAATCAATCGACTATTGGCTGCCGGGCCGCCTCTGAATGGCAGTTTCTCATTTATTGAAGCGTATGCCAATCGGAGCACATGCTTTGGAGGGTAATGCCGCTTTCCTCTCTCAACAGCCTCAAGACAATAGCCCGTCGACCTATTGCGGGCCGGAATGCCCTCCTTGTCGATGCGATCAAGTGCCAATTCAATGTCCTGCTTTGTGAGCGTAGCCATGTTTGAACCCTCCTCCAAGCCGGTCCAACGACGGAAAGAACATATTACGCCCCCATGATCGGTCTAACGCGCTTTTCAGGCACTACATCAGGCAAAGATCCCAGGCGGCCCTTACACTAGACTTGAGGCTTGGGGAGGACTCACGATTGGGCCGGATTCGTTCCGTTATTTCTGTCATTTTGGGGATCCTCGTCTCCTTCCCTGCCCCGGTCCAGCCGCAAACCGCCTCGACTCGGCCGACGGCCGAAACGCCCACCTCCGGCGAAGTGGTTATCGTGGCAACCCCCGTAGAGCGAACTGGTTCCGCGACTTCTCAGAGCGCGCAGGAGCCGGAAAAGCCTCCACAAAACCAGGGCAATATGGGCGGAATCGCAGGCGGTTTGGGCGCCGCGGCGGTCTACGACGATCAGAAACGACCCATCACGGCTGGCGGCATTGTAGATTCCGGGCCAGTGATTTTTCAGGACATCACCAAAGAGGCAGGACTCGCCGGATGGACCCACAAGATGGGTGTGCCGGAAAAGCAATTCATCGTGGAAACGAATGGGTCGGGAGTTGCCCTGCTGGACTACAACAACGACGGCTGGCTCGACATCTACCTGGTGAACGGCTCGACTTTGAACGCACTCGCCGGCAAAGAAGCGCCTCCCAAGGCGGCGCTCTTCCGTAACAACCATGACGGCACGTTTACCGATGTTGCCGAGCAGGCGGGGGTGACGAATGAGCGCTGGGGCTACGGTGTGAGCGTTGCCGACTTCGACAACGACGGCTGGCCCGACATCTTTGTGGGCAACTTCGGGAAGAATCGGCTCTACCACAACAACCACGACGGCACGTTTACCGATGTGGCAGAAAAGGCAGGCGTCGCGCTTGGCAACTGGTCGAGCGGATCGTCGTGGGGAGACGTGGATGGGGATGGACGGCTCGACCTGTATGTGGCGGGATATGTGCATTTCGACCGCGACAACCTGCCCATCTCCGGGACGAAATCCGTGGGGTTTGTCCGCTGCCTGTATCGAGGCTTTGAGGTCAACTGCGGGCCGCGAGGCTTGCCGGGCGAACCGGATCACCTGTTCCACAACAATGGGGATGGGACGTTTACTGACGTGACGGCAAAGGCCGGGGTGGAAGACAAGGAGCGGTACTTCGGCCTGACAGCGATGATGGTGTCAATCAATGGGACCGGCAAGCCGGACATTCTGGTGGGCAACGACTCCGAGCCGAACTACCTCTACGCCAACAAGGGCAATGGGACCTTTGAGGACGAGAGCTACGCTTCAGGGTTCGCTTTGAACAAGGACGGGCGCGAGATTGCGTCGATGGGCATTGCAGCCGGCGACTACGAAAATAACGGGATGCTGGATTTTTTCATTACCGACTTCGGCGACGATTACAAGGTGCTCTATCGCAATGATGGAGATCTGAGTTTTACCGACGTGAGCTACAAGGCGGGAGTGGCACAAGCGTCGATCCCGTTTGTCGGGTGGGGTGATGGGTTTATCGACTACGACAACGACGGCTGGCTTGACCTGTTCATGACCAACGGGCACGTGTATCCGCAGGTGGATCAGCACGAGTGGGGGACGAGCTGGGCGGAGCGTCCACTGCTCTTTCACAACGAAGGGGGAAAGAGTTTTACGCTGGTTCCGGCTGTGAAGGGGACGGGACTGGCGGTGGTGACGCCGGGGCGTGGCGCGGCGTTTGGCGACCTGTTTAACGACGGGAAGATCGACGTGGTGATCAACGCGATCGACAACCCGCCCATACTGCTGAGGAACGTAAGTCCGGACAAGCACCACTGGGTAGAGATCGGCCTGGTGGGCGGCCCGAAGAGCCCGCGCGACGCGACCTGCGCCACAATTTATCTGAAGGCAAACGGGATGCGCATGCGGCAGGACGTGCTGTCGAGCGGCAGTTACGTCTCATCCAGCGATCGCAGGATGCACTTTGGGCTGGGAAACGCGACCGACGCCGGGACCGCGGAGATTCATTGGCCAAGCGGCGCGAAGGAGTTCGTGAGGATTCCTGCTCCCGACCGAATTTACACGGTCAAGGAAGGCGTGGGCATCACGGGCGCATTGTGCGCGGGGAAACCGTGCGCCGTACCGAAGCGTGGGCCGGTGGCGACGCACGGCGTTGCGCCGAAGGGCGCGAAGTAGGGCGAACCGGCGACTTTTATAAGGGTCTGAAGGCGGGGATTCTTCTACACCGGCGCTGCGTTCGCCTCCAGGAAGTTGGGGAAGGGTTCTTGGTGAAAGCGAAACGTCCGAAAGTAACCCTGCAGGGGCTAAAGCCCACATTGACTATGCGGCAATTACGGCACGACTAAAGTCATGCCCTGACACTTCTCCTGGTCCCGCTGAGTTTTTCCGCAGCCTGCTAGAAAACGCCGGCCATGTACATCTCGGCTGGATGATGGGACTCGCTCTTGAGTCCGCAGGAAGCGAGCACGCTGGGCGAGAGCGTGATTACGGGACAGTGGGCGTGCGCCAGCACCTTGTAAACGACGCCATGCCGGGTAATGGCGGCAAACGCCGATGCCCCCTGCGCCCCGAGAACGATTAGATCCGCGAGCTGCGCGCGGCCCTGATAGAGCAACTCCTCGGTGGGATCGCCGGGCACAACGATAGTCTGCACGGTGATTTTGTCCTGCAGTTCAGCGGGGACCAGTCCATGCAGATCGGCCTCAATCTGATCGATGGTCCGGCCGGCGAGCACTTCTGCGCGGTCCTGCGGACGAATCACGTGCTGCAGGATGAGCCGGGCATTGTGCTGGGCGGCAAGTTCCGCGGCAAATGCCGCGACAATGTAGCTTGCCTCCTGCAGGCTGACAGCACACAGGATGGTGCGGGTCGCGAACTTGCGGAATGCGCCGTCAACAGCGTCGGGGCCAACGATATACACGGGAACCGAGGACGTGCGGAGAACCGCTTCGGCAACCGAGCCGACAAGGAGCTTTCCGATGGGGCCGGGTGAGTGCGTTCCCATGACCACGCGATCAATAGAGCGTTCTCGCAGGAAGGCGAGGATCTGGTCTGCGGGAAGGCCCGGCCGGACGACGATCTCGCAGCGGATTCCGCCCTGCTCTGCCTGTTTGGCCAGCGGCTCAAGGGTTTTGATTTCGGAGCGTGCGGCGGCAGCATAGTCGTAGTAACGGATGCCGGAAGTCTCCGATGCCGCGACCACAAGCGTGTCGTATGAGTGGAAGAGGATGAGATCGGCGCCGAACTCGCTGGCTTGCGCAAGGGCAAACGCGAAGGCCTTTTCGTTGGCGGGGATCTCGGATGCGAAGAGGATGGTGGAGGGTTTGCTCCAACCCGGCTTGATGTCAGGTGCCATGGGAACCTCCTTGAGGTGCGCTCAAGACGATATCAATGGCTTTGCTGCGCGCGCAGTGCTCCGCCGCACAGGCCAAAGTGATTCAAATCACGCAGTTTGCTGGCAAGCAGCGTTACCCGAATTGCTGACGATCAACCGTTCCTGGAGAAGAGCCGCGGCTCCCAGCAAATCAAACTCAGGTGTGAGCATTGTGCGCCACTTCGGTGCGGGATGTCCAGCCGGCGGCGATGAGCGTGTCGAACCCAGAGCTAAAGTGATCCTTATCACAGCCGGGCTCTGTAGGAGGGTGTCTCCTAGGACTGGATTGAGGAGCCGATCGAGACATTCCTGAGACGCTTCCCCGAAGTTGGAGCCACTCAGGAAATGGATTCGGCGAATCACGGATTCCTTCAGGAGGCCTTATGCAACCAATGCAGCCGATGCACACGATTCCCGCACGCGGCGGGTTGAACTACGACGAGACGCCGTTTCTGGCCATCTGGGAGGTCACGCAATCGTGCGATCTTGCCTGCAAGCACTGCCGTGCGGCGGCGCAGCCGATTGCGCATCCCGATGAACTGAGCAACGCCGAAGGCAAGGATCTGATCGATCAGATCGCCGATATGGGCGTGCCGATTTTTGTGTTTACGGGCGGCGATCCGCTGAAGCGGAAAGATGTTTTCGAGCTGATCGAATACGCCGCGTCGAAAGGCGTACAAGTGGCGCTGACTCCCAGCGCGACGCCCCTGCTGACGCGGGAGGCGATGGCAAAGATGAAAGAAGCCGGCCTCGTGCGGCTGGGCATCTCACTCGACGGTTCGACACCCGAGATTCACGATGCGTTCCGGGGTTTGCCCGGCGCGTGGGCACGCACCACCCAGGCGATTGAGTGGGCCAATGAAGTGGGGCTGCCGATCCAGGTGCACACCACCATCAGCCGGCACAACGCACACGATCTGGACAATCTTTGCGCGCTGTTTGAGAAGCTGGCCATCGTGATGTGGAACGTGTTCTTTCTGGTTCCGGTGGGCCGGGGACAACAGGCGGATTTGCTGAGCGGTGAGGATTTTGAGCGGGTGTTTGGGAAGATCTATGAGCTATCGCACCGGGTGAGCTTCCAGATCAAGACCACGGAGGCGATGCACTACCGGCGCTATCTGCTGCAGCACAACCTGGAAGAGAGAAAGCTGGGGCACGGGGCCGGGCACGGTTCGGCAAGCGGACAGCCTATGCCGGCGAAAATGGCGGCGGCGCTGGGCTATGAGCCAGGCGCACCGACGGCGGATGCAAAGACGCGGACGGCAAGCTGGGCAACGCGGCGGGTGAACGATGGCAAGGGATTCATGTTCATCTCGCATGTGGGCAATGTTTACCCGAGCGGGTTTTTGCCGATTCATGCGGGCAACATTCGCGAGACGCCGGTAGCCGAGATCTATCGGGAAGCTCCGATCTTCAAGAGCCTGCGCGATACCAGCAAGTTGGAGGGGAAGTGCGGGGCGTGCGAGTACAAGGAGATTTGCGGGGGTTCGCGGGCGCGGTCGTATGCGGTAACCGGCAATCCCCTGGCGCAGGAGCCCTGCTGCATCTACCAGCCGAAGAACTGGGATCCGGATGTGGAGCAGAAAGCGGAAGCTTTCAGGCACCTGGAGCCGCATGAAGTGCTGGTGAAGCTGTAGGGGGCGGTTGAGGGAACGGTGGCGGTGCGGGCCGGTCGCTTGGACGGGGTGCAGGTTCCGGTTTGGCGTTAATACTTTTGACGCGAGGAGATGCGGCGCGCGCTCAGTTCGCCACACACTCGGTGAACAGCCTTCCACCGCTTACGGTAAGCACGTAGGTGTAGTTTCCAGCGCCGAGGGGGCTCTCCCCAACATAGTCAATGGGAAAGATTTCCAACGGACCGGTCTGGGTTGAAACAGACACATGACCGTATCTGTATGCGCCCTCGATGGGAGGAGTTGTACGGTGGAAATAGCAATGGGCATGGGCAGGCAGGCCCTAGCCGATTCCGGCAGTGTGTGAGAGAAAAAATCTCAGGATCGGGGTGTAGCTATTAATGTTCGAAGACAAAAACCTAGCGGCCAGCGTCGATAACAAATTGCGTAGCTGTTATCAGCTGCTTGAAGAGTCGATTTGGGAAGTTAACAAACAGTGCAATGAAGAGCAAGCCAAGGCCTATCGTCAAAAGATTGGCGGTATTTTTTCAATACTTGTCTTTGAGTTGATGGGGCCTCTATATGAGGCTCATCCTGAGCTAAAACCACCAGATTGGGAAGATTAGCGGCTCTCCAGGTGCAAATTGGATTGGCATCCCAGCGATCTGATAGTCGGTTCGTTCCCCTCTCTTGACGTTGCCGAACGATTTGCCGTTCACCATAACATTCTTGAAATCCATTGCGGAGCGGTTCTCGACTCGAATGTCTGGCAGCCCCACAATCGGCACTGTTTTCAGACATCCCGTTGAAGCGGCAGCGACAACAACGAAGAGCACCGCCAACCAGTGCCCCCTTCCAGAATTCCGCAAACGCATTCCGCTCCTCTCCTTTGCGGCGAGCTGTTCCAGTCCTCCGCCACCGATTGGACTTGTGCATGATGCAAAATGGCTGCGTCTCTCCGGTTCAGCTTGCGTTCCGTTTGTGCCGTCTGCGGCCTTTGGGGTCCTCCTCCGCCGCGCATGCTATAACCATGGGTATTCCTGTGACCTTCTAAACGCTGCGCGAAGGAAGGAACCCAAGACATGCCTGCTCAGCGAAAGACCAAAGCCATTTCCCTCTTTGCAATTCTCGTGTCTGGCGTCGCGGCTGGCCTGGCCGCGATTGAAAGCAGCGTAGCGCAGACGCCTGCCGCGCAGTCCGGTCTGACTGCTAGCCACGCCGGCCTCACGGCGGGCGAGATGCGCGCAGCGCGGGCGTTTGACGCGGCCAGGAAGCTTGGCCCGCCGGAGCTTTACGCTTTCCTCAAGAACATGCCCAAGGGGGCGGAGCTTCACTATCACCTGGGCGGAGGCGTGTATGCGGAGACGTTCCTGGCCGAGGCGGTAAAGCAGCATCTGTGCATCGACCCCGTGGCGGCCAAGTTTGCGCAGCCCGCACCGGGCACGCCGCCGGGAGGGCCACCGATCAAGGAACCGTGCCCGGCGAGCACTATTGCAGCGAGCGAAGCGGTGAAGGACCAGAAGCTCTACGACCGGCTGGTGAATGCTCTTTCGATGCGCAGCTTCGTTGCGAGCCCCGGATTCACGGGGCACGACCAGTTCTTCTCGGGGAATCGTGTTGGAGGGCCAAACGGATTCATGGGCGAGTGGCTGGCAGAGGTTGCAATGAGGGCCGCGGACCAGAACGAGATTTACATGGAGATCATGACCGCTCCGAACTTCCGAAAGTCGATCGCGCTGAGTTCGAGCGTTCCGTGGCCTGCAGGCGCGGAGGACTCGGTGACGCGCGAACAGTTGGCCAGTTTGCGCGACGCACTGATCAAGGCGGGCGTGCTGAACGAAATCGCCGCCGGACGGAAGGAGATGGATGACGCCGAGGCGACGCAGCGGGCTATTGAGAAATGTGCGCCGCAGGCCGATGAAAAAGGCGCAGCGCAAGCAGCCGTATCGTCGGCTTGCAATCTGAAGATCCGCTACATTTACACGATTGGGCGCAGTCAGCCGCCTATTTCGGTCTTCACACAGGCGCTGATCGGGTTTGCGCTGAACAGTGCCGACCCACGGTTTGTGGGCATCAACATTGCCGCGCCGGAAGACGGCCGCGTGTCGATGCGCGACTATCACCTGCACATGCAGATGCTCGACTATCTGCACTCGCTGTATCCCAAAGTGAACCTGACGCTGCATGCAGGCGAACTTGCGCCGGGGCTTGTGCCGCCTGAGGGATTGCGGTTCCATATTCGCGAGGCGATTGAACTGGGCCATGCGCAACGCATCGGGCATGGCGTGGATGTGTTTTATGAGGACGATGCCGCGGGTCTCGTACGCGAGATGGCCGAGCGGCACATCATGGTGGAGATCAACCTGACTTCAAACGACGTGATTCTGGGCGTGAAGGGCGTGGACCATCCGCTGGCGGGGTATCGCGCGGCGCATGTGCCGGTGGCGCTGTCGACGGATGATGAGGGGAACTCGCGCATCGACCTGACGCATGAATACGTGAAGGGCGCGGAGGAGCAGGGCCTGAACTACATGGACCTGAAGCAGATGGCGCGGACTTCGTTTGAACACGCATTTTTGCCGGGCGAAAGCCTGTGGGCCGCGGCGGACGACTTTACGCGGCGGAAGGCGGCATGCGCGGGACCGATCACGGCGACGAGTCAGCCGACTGCGGGTTGCGCGACTTTGCTGAAGGCGAGTGAGCGCGCGGCGGAGCAATGGGAGCTGGAGCGGAGGTTTGCGAAGTTTGAGGGGGCGATTCACTAGCTCGTTTTTTCGTTGGTTGTAATGCCGGCATTGTCGTATCCCACCCTTGCGAGAAAGACAAGGGCCTCGCAAGGATGGGGCACCCGAATGAAAGCCTGGTTGAAGCGACCCCGGAGCGGAAAGGATGTCGATGAAGCTGCCGAATAAGACCATCACACGGCGGGAGGCGCTCGCTCTCGGCATTCCGGGTGCGGCGATGCTTGCAGCGGGCACGGGACTGATGCAGGCGGCAGAAACGCAAGGAAAAACGCTGGTGCCGGACCAGGTTGGGAAAGCGCAGGTTGCGGTCGTGGCTCCCGACAAAGAACACGTCGATTTCGCGATCATCAACCGGGATCGCAAGTGGCTTGACCTTGAATCGATGGCAACGCTGGAGAAAAGCTTCACGATCGACACGCCCATTGGGCCGAGCCCGCTCATCAGGAAGTTGAGATACAAGGACGCGCCGTTCTATTACCTTCCGCGGTATGGGGACGCGGGGAGCGGGGAGATTGCGGCGACGGCTGACGAAGAGTTTCCGGGGCAGCGTACGGTGCAGATATGGGTGACGCTGATGACGCTCGGCGTAAGAAATGTGCTGCATGGAAACCTGATCGGCGCCGTGAACACCGACTACGCGATGACCGACGCGGCAATCGTGAACGACTTTATCGACTTCAAGCCGAATCACCCGCAGTCCATTCTTCCCTACTTTTTCAAGGGAAAGGCGGATGTGAGCTGGAAGCGCTGGGGCACGCGCATGAATCCAGTGCTTTGCCCCGATCTGCGACGCGGACTCTACAATCAGGCGGTGCAATACCACTTCGCCAAGGTTCACAACGGAGGCACCCTGGCGCAGACGCACACCGATCGCTGGGAGACGCCGGCCGAGGTTCGGATGTTGAAAGCAGTGGGCGCCGACCTGACCTGCACGCTCGACGGAACGTACATCATTTACGCAAAACAGGCAGGGATCCACTTTGCGACGATCATGCAGGTGATGAATTACGGCGAGGGGTTGCGGCCTGATGCTCAGCCCATGATTTCGAGCGACGATATGCAACGCTGTGCGGTGTCGATGCGAAAGACGATGCTTGAGACCGTGGCCGCGCTCAAGGGAATCAAGCACACCTGCAACTGCTTCAAGCTGCAGGAGGAGAAATACCGGGCGATTTTTCCGTATACGACGTCCTGAGCGCAACAGGAGGATTCGAGACGCAGGCATAATTGTCGCTTGCTTAATGCCCGGCCGAACCCAGGTCCACTTTGCCTTTGAAGCGGGAGTAGACAAAGACCACGTAGCTCACAGCGAGCGCCATTCCGACGGCCCACCACGCGAGGCCGACGGTAAGGGTATGCGGGCCAGAGAGAGCTTTAGCAAGGGTGATGTCGCGGTCCTGGCCCGTGGTGGCGGGCAGCAGCGTGGGATAAAGCCCCCAGCATGCGCCCGCGAGCATGAAGAAGAGATAGAGGCAGGACGCGAGGAATGCTTTGAGAGATTGGGCGGCATGATTGAAGTACCAGATTGCTCCCAGGGAGGCAGCTACGCCGGCGGGAATGACGAAGGTGAAGGGGTAATCGAAGTAGTTGTTCAGGCTTGAAGCGCGAACGGCCATAGTGGCCCAGAGACCGAAGAGAGTCAGCGCCGATACAACGATGCAAAGCGCCGGGACGAGGTTGCGGGCGCGCTGCTCCAGATCACCTGAGACCTTCATCACTAACCAGAGAGCTCCGTGGAGGGTGAGCGCGGCCAGAGCAAGGACACCACCGATCACGGTGTACCAGTCAAGGATGCCGGGGTGTACTCCGGGAGCCCAGTTGGTCCAGAGAGGCAGGAAAAAGTAGCCATCCGCCTGCAGAGGAACACCGCGTAAAACGTTGGCCAGCGCGGCGCCAAAGAAGATGATGAGCAGGGCACTGGAGAAACCGAAGACGCCGTCGAGCAGGTCGCGCCAGACGCCGACGTCGATGTGGTTGCGCAGCTCGAGGCTCACGCCGCGCAGAATGAGAAGCCAGAGCACGATCATGAGAGGCAAATAGAAGCCGCTGAAGGCCGACGCGTAGAGAAGCGGAAAGGCGAAGTAGAGCGTGCCACCCCCGGCGAGGAGCCAAACTTCATTGCCGTCCCAGACGGGGCCGATGGAACGAAGCGTGGACTGACGATCGGCCTCGGTGCGGACGAGGAAAAGGTGCAGTACTCCGACGCCGAGATCGAAGCCATCGAGAACCACATAGCCGACGATCATGATTGCAACGAGCCAGAACCAGATGAATCCCATCATGCCGCGACTCCCTTCTCCGGAATTGTTTCCTGGGCGGGACCATGGCTGATCTCGCGATAGATGAGCACAGTGAACAGCAAACCGAGCAGCGCGTAGATGCCCATGAATCCAATCAGTGTGAACAGGCCATTGCTGGGCGAGACCGTGTTCGAATAGCCCTCGCTGGTTCGCATGAGGCCGTAGATGATCCAGGGCTGGCGGCCCAGTTCGGCGGTCATCCAACCGGCAGTGTTGGCGATGTAAGGCAGAGGAAAGCTGAGGAGCAAAGCCCAGAGAACC
Source organism: uncultured Acidobacteriaceae bacterium (assembly GCA_963783065.1). Lineage (GTDB taxonomy): Bacteria > Acidobacteriota > Terriglobia > Terriglobales > Acidobacteriaceae > Telmatobacter. Next base: position 1,266,981 of record CAWAMG010000004.1, read on the forward strand.
CAACGCGTGCGGTGAAGCTTTTGTCGCCACAACAAGAAGGCGGAAACCAGCATGAGGAGGACGAACCAGGTTCCGAGCCCGGCCATGATGTGGTAGGCGTAATAGAGCAACGGCAACGCAGTGGGCCACTGGTCGTGCGGAATCTGATCGAGCCCCTGCACCTGGGCCTTGGTAGTGCCGTAGATGAGGAAGCTCAACAGGTTGTTGACCACGAGAGGATTGTCGATCTTGCCAGTTTCCTCGTTGGGCTGGCCCATCAGCACCAGGCCCGCGCCCTCTTCGCTGTGGAAGAGGCCCTCCATGCCGGCAATGGCAGCCGGCTGGTTGCGAGCGACGTACTTGCCGTGCAAGTCTCCGGTGGGAAAGATGATGACAATGGACGAGATCAACCCGGCGATGACCCCGACCTTGAGGAAGATGCGCGCGTACTCAGTTCGCTTGCCTTCGAGAAGGTAGAACGCGCCGACTGCGCTCATGACAAACGACCCGGTGATTACAGCGCCGGTCATGTTGTGCGTGTATTGGAGCAGGCCCCATGGATTGAGCAGCAGTTGCCAGAAGCTGGTGACCTCAAACTGGCCGTTGGGGAGCCGGTTGTAGGCCACGGGATGCTGCATCCAGGCGTCGGTAACGATGATGAAGAAACCGGAGAGCCAGGAGCCCAGGAAAACCATGACCGCTGAGAACCAGTGGAGACGCTTCGAAAGCCGGTGTCCTCCGTAAAGGAAGAGACCAAGGAAGGCCGACTCCAGAAAGAAGCTGAAGACGCCTTCCATGGCAAGTGGCTGGCCGATGACGCCTCCGGAGAGGCGCGAAAAGCGAGCCCAGTTGGTTCCGAACTCGAACTCCATGGGAATGCCTGTGGCTACGCCGAAGACGAAGTTGATGCCGAAGATCTTTCCCCAGAAGCGGGCTGCCTGATCCCACACTTCGTGGCCGGGGCGCAGAGCAACCGTTTTAAGGACGACGATGAGCAGCGCCAGGCCCATGGTGAGTTGTGGAAAGAGGTAGTGAAAGGTGACGGTGAAGGCAAAGTGCAGGCGATGGATCAGTTCTGCGGACATGGAGGGATCTCCAAAGCGGTGTCCAGTTGAAGGCTCCTACCGGATGGACCACCGCGGGCCAATGATCGGAGGATTGGGAAATCGGGCGAATGAAGAAGAAGGCTGTGTGGATCAATCAATTTGTACTGCAGCGATTCTAACCCCGTTGTACCGCAGCGATTCCATGCCTGCATGTGATTAAAATCACATGCAATTGAGGAGGCGAAGGAGAGGATGGAGTTGAGGGCACCCAAGGATGAGGAGAGGGTCGCCGAGGCTGGAAAAGGCAGGTTGAGCGGGGAAGCAGGCTTGGCGTCCCCCCGTGACACCATCCCCCTGGCCTGGTATTGCCCTAAGATTGAAGTGAGGTCGACCGATGCGAACAGCGATCATTGGCGGGGGAATTGCGGGGCTGGCGGCTGCCTATGAGCTGGAGAAGGCGCGTGCAGGCGGAGCAGATGTTGAGTACACGCTCTTCGAGTCGCGGGACCGGCTGGGGGGATCGCTTTCATCGGAGATTGTGGATGGGACGGTTCTGGAGCGGGGACCGGATTCGTTTCTGACGGAGAAGCCTGCGGGCGCAGAGCTCTGCCGGGAGTTAGGACTCGGGGATCAACTGACGCCTTCGAACGACGCCGAACGGAAGACCTACATCCTGGTGAAAAACCGGATGGTGGCGCTGCCCGATGGGCTGATGTTTCTGGTGCCGACCAAACTGGTGCCGACGGCGCTGACGCCCCTGTTTTCGATTGGGACGAAGATCAAGATGGGGCTGGAGTTGCTGCATCCGCCACGGCCGACGGGGTTACCTGACGAATCGGTGGCAGCGCTGGTGACGAGGCATTTTGGTCAGGAGGCGGTGGACCGGCTGGCGGACCCGCTGCTGAGCGGAATCTATGGCGGGGACGCGGCACAACTGAGCGCGCGGACTGTGCTGCCGAAACTGGTTGAGATGGAGAGCGAATACGGGTCGCTGACGCGGGGAATGCTGGCAGCGCACCAGAAGATGGTGGCAAGGGCCAGAGAGGCTGCGCAGAAGATTGAGAATGGAGGCGCGCCGGGCGGTGGGCCTGGCGCAGGGCCGGGGGCCGGGCCAGGCACCAAACGGGCGGCACGGACGATTTTCACGACATTGAAAGGCGGGATGCAGCAGCTTGTGGACGCGCTTGAATCGAAGCTGAAGCCGGGGTCGGTGCGTCTGGGGACGCCGGTGACCGCGCTGGAGAGGACGGCAACTGGCTGGACGGTGGAAGCCAGGGGCGCAAGGGAGAGCTTTGACGCAGTGATCGTGTGCTCGCCGGCGTGGGCCGCTAGTATGCTGCTGAGCGGAGTGGACGAGGCGCTGAGCGAGAGCCTGGCGGGCATTCCCTACTCTTCGTCGATCACGTTGAACCTGGTTTACGACGAGCGAGAAGCTGCCGGAATTGCCGGATGGATTCGGGTTCCTCATTCCGGCGAGCGAGGGGCGGGCGATGCTGGCGTGCACGTTTGTGCACCGGAAGTTTCTGGGGCGGACTGCGCCGGGGAAGGCGGTTCTGCGGGCGTTTCTGGGCGGAATGAAGAACGAGGCGCTACTCTCGGCGCCGGATGAAGTGCTGGTGCAGACGGCGCGGCGCGAGTTCAGGGAGATTCTGGGCATTACGGCCGAGCCGGAGCACGTGCAGGTTTCGCGCTGGGGACGGGCGATGGCGCAGTACGCCGTGGGCCACCAGGAGCGGGTTAAACGGATCATGGAACAGGCGGGCGCGCTGGCCGGGCTGAAACTGGCCGGCAATGCCTATGACGGGATTGGGATTCCGGACTGCATTCGGCTGGGGCGGAGGGCGGCGCAAGAGGTTGTGGCGCTCGGCCATGAGGTTGTGGCGCTCGGCCATGCGGTCCAACCGGTTGGCTGAAGCACCGCCTGAAATTGCCTGGCCTTGAGCTTTTTGGGGTTTCCGCCCATTCCGCAGGAAAGCCGCGGGAAGACGGGGACACGGAAGTCCACAGACAAAACCAGTTGAGGCAACGAGCCGACAGGCTGGAACTTTACGGCGGGTGGGTCCGTATTCACAGATAAGGACAGGACCGTTTCGCAACCGGCGAAGCGTAAACTGATGCCGCACTCAAATACTCTCCTCTGAGACAAGCGAAAGGCAGATATGAAAAAGATCATTCTTGGAATTCTCGCGTTTACCGCCTTGGCCGGTGCAACCATGCTCTCGGCTCAGGCTTCGGCTCCCGGCACAGGCTTCTGCCCCGGCTGCAGCCGCGCTCCCGGCATTGACAGCCGACCAGATCGTCAGCAAGTACGTCGACGCTTTGGGCGGCAAGGATGCGATCAGCAAGATCAAAACACTGTCGACGGACGCCACCATCAGGTGATGGGCAATGAAGCGCCAAGCAAGACGGTGGTAGTGGACGGCGTGGGCCTTAAATCGGAGTCCGAGTTCAACGGGATGAAGATCATCTCGGTGTACACAGACAAGGGTGGCTGGATGCAGTGAACCCGATGGCGGGCGCAGCCGATCCGACGCCGATGCCGGACGAGCAGTACAACGTCAGGCAAGGAAGGAATCTACGTGGGCGGGCCGCTTTACAACTACGCGGCCAAGGGCGGCACGGTGGCGCTGGTGAGCAGCAGACGACAAGGGGTACACAATCAAGCTGACCACCAAGGACAAGACCGAGTTCACGTTTGTGATTGATGCGAAGACGTTCATGATGAACACCATGACAATGACGGCCCAGATGCAGGGCCAGGCGGTGACATCGTCGACCAGCTACTCGGACTACCGGAAGACAGATACGGGGTTCATGGTGCCTTACAGCATTGCGATGGATTTTGGCGGCCAGTTCCAGATCGGCATGACCGTGAATAAGGTTGAGCTGAACAAGACGGTTGATCCGGCGATCTTCGTGATGCCGAAGGCGGGGGCGTAGAGCGTTTTCGGGGATTCTGTAGCCTCGGAAGGTATTGGGATCCCACCCTGCGCAAAGACAAAGACGCGGCTAGGATGGGGCACCCCGGCGATGATCCGCGACCGTTGTTTTGCATTCGGGCCTCGGTCCTGTGGAAGGATTGAGGCCCGAATGTGTGCGTTCAGGGCAGGATGGGCAGGATCAGGGCGGTGGGGTGGGCTGGAAAGTCGTGGTAGATGGTCTGGGTGGCTTTGACGAAGTCGGCGCTTTCGGCGGCGGACTTGCCGGTGTTGAGGTTGCGGTCGAAGCGGGGGAAGTTGGAGGACGAGATTTCGAGTCGGATCTTGTGGCCTTTGAGGAAGACATTTGAAGTGGCAACCATGTCGATGGTGAGTTTGTAGATCTTTCCGGGGACGAGGGGCGTGGGGGTGGTGTTGGAGTCGCGGTAGCTGGCGCGGAGGATTCCTTCGGTGACGTTGCGGGCGAAGCCGTCGGGGGAGACGTCGACGAGCTTGGCGGTGAAGTCGGTATCGACGGCTGTGGATGAGGCGTAGAGCTCAAGCGTGACGGGGCCGGTGACGTTTACGTCTTGCTCAAGCGGTGCGGTCGAGTAGATGAGGACGTCGGAGCGGGCTTCGACGGTCTTTTGATCTCGCGGGCCGGGCGGGAGATGGGTGGCGTCGCAGCAGAGCGGACCGCCGACGGTGGGGACGGGATTGGCGGGGTCGTAGGTGAAGTGATCGTTGGTCTTTCTGAATCGGAACATCGTAGTTGCGTTCGGTGTAGAGGAGGCCGTTCCCGGCCGGCCCGTTCGCATTTCCGGACGCATGAAGGAAATACCGTGTCGGCTTGGCTTCGGGTGGCGGCCAGGCGGAGAGGCTGCGCCATTCGTTCTTGCCCATGGTGAAGACTTTGACGGGGTGGGCGGCGTCGGCAAACTGGTTCTGCTTGCCGAGGAAGAGGTAGTCGTACCACTCGAGGACGCATTCGTTCTCGTCGAAGGGTGCGTCGGGGCCGAAGTCGACTTCGCCGACCTTGCGGCCCCAGCCGGAGTGGCCTCCGATGGCGACAACCAGGCGCTGATTGGCGCGGGCGGCGGGGTTGGCGGCGTGGTCGCGCATGCCCATGTAGTTGCGAAGTGAGCCCTCAAGGAAGATGTCGTACCAGGCAGCGATTGTGAGGGCGGGGACCTGGATGTTCTGGAAGTTTTCTTCGATGGACCACTTGCGCCAGTAGTCGTCGTAGGCGGGGTGGGCGAGCCAGTCGATGAAGTAGGGCGCGAGTTCGACGGTGAGGGCGGCGCCATCTCTTGCGGTGCCGACGTTGAAGAGCGGGTACTGGCGCAGGGGAAGGACAGAATCGCCGATGAGGGCGTTGGTGGCTTCAGTAAGGTTGCGTGTGTCGTGCTGGCGCGCGGCGGTGTTCTGCGCGAGGCCACTGGTCCAGGACTCGTTGAACCACTGCTCGAATGCGCCGCCCTGGTAGGTCCAGTTCTCGTGGTAGTTTGAGGCGGTGACGATGGGGCAGATGCCGGCGAGATGGGGCGGATGGCCGATGGCGGCGAGCATCTGCGTTGCGCCGACGTAGGAGCCGGAGAACATGCCGACTTTGCCGTTGGATTGAGGGAGGGCGGCGGCCCACTCGACGGCGTCGTAGCCGTCGTCGGTTTCGTGCTTGAAGGGGTACCATTCGCCCTCGGAGTTGTAGCGGCCGCGGACGTCTTGCGCGACGACCATGAAGCCGTGGGCCACGGCTTTAGGGCCGAAGGTGGCGAAGTTGTCTTTGTTATAGGGAGTGCGCACGAGGAGGACTGAAATGGGCCATCGCCGGCGGGGCGGTAGATGTCTGCGCGGAGGACGACGCCGTCGCGAGTCTTCATGGCGACGTTTTTCTCGATGACAATGTCGGAGGGGGTCTGGGCGAGGGTGATGAAAGAGGCGGATGCGAGAGCGGCGATGAAGACGAACTTTTTGAGCATGGGAACTCCAGACAGGGTCTAGGGTATAGGGTTCAGGGGCTCGAAAAACAGGGAAAAGGGAGAAGGGAGGAGGGAGAAAAGAGAGAGGGGAGAGGACGGTCGGGATTATCCACAAAGCGAAGCGGGTTTTCCCGTGGGCGGCGCGGGCGGGGTTGGGCGACAATGGGGACGACAACGAGGGACTGGAGATGGGCGCCGTGGTGGGAAGGCTGGAGCTGGGCAGGCTGGAGTTGATTGTGGGGCCGATGCGGAGCAACAAGACCGCCGAGTTGCTGCGGCGGATTGAGATTCGACGGCAATACGCCAAACAAGATGTCCTGCTGCTGAAGCCGAGCGCCGACACGAAGGCCGCAGCCGGGCTGGTGGAGAGCCGGAACGCGAACGGGTGCGGGAAGATGGAGGCGGTGGAGTTTCCGTATGCGGACGTGTGGTCGGCGCATGCCGATTCTTGAGGAGCGGGAGCGGCGCACGGGCAAGCGCATTGAGTGCGTGGCGATGGACGAGGGACAGTTTGTCGCGGACCTTTTTCTGTTTACGAAGCGGCTGATCGAAAGCGGGCACGACGTGATGGTGTCAGGCCTGGAGCTGGACTTTCGCGGGATGCCGTTCGGGGAGATGCTGGACCTGAACTGGCTGGTGAGGATGTACGCGGGGAATATCACAGAGCTTGTCTCCTATTGCAGTTGCGGGGCGAAGGCGTTGTATCCGCAGCGACTGATTGACGGGAAGCCCGCGCCCTATGACAGCCCGATCATCATGGCGGGGGATAACTACGAGCCGCGGTGCGGGGAGCATTTTGTGTTGCCGGGGAAGCCGCACTAGGGACGAGGGTCCGGGGTACAGGGCCTAGGGGTACAGGGTCTGGTGTATGGGGTATGGGGCGAAGGGTTTGGGGTCTAGGGTGCGGGGTCTGGCGCCTGCGGCGAAGTAGGACTCGAGACTAGCGGGGATAAGTGGGGAAGGCGACGGGGCCGGATTTCTTGAAGAGGCGGCCGGTGATGACGCCGAAGAGGAAGCCGGCGATGTGGGCGAGGTAGGCGACGCCGCCGGTGCGGACATCGGCGACGGAGCCAAGGTTGACCACCTGCATGAGGAACCAGAAGCCGATGAGAAAGATGGCGGGGATGTAGGTGACGCGGATGAAGATGAGGATCCAGAGGACGGTGCGGATGCGGTCGTGGGGAAAGGTGACGATGAACGCGCCCATGACGGCGGCGATGGCGCCGCTGGCGCCGAGGACGGGGACGGTGGACCAGGGATCGCCCAGGACCTGGGCGAACATGGCGACGAGGCCGCCGGCCAGATAGAAGAAGAGAAACTTGAATGAGCCCATGGCGTCTTCGATGGCGGGGCCAAATGCCCAGAGATAGATCATGTTGCCGATGATGTGAAGCCAGCCGGCATGCATGAACATGGAGGTGAGCAGGGTGATGGCGTGGTGCCCGTGCATGAGGCGGAGGGGGACCACGGACCAGGTGTATACGAAGCGGTTGCCGCCCGCGAGTTCCTGAAGGAAGACGAAGGCGTTGACGAGGATGATGAGGATGGTGATGAGGGCCGCGCGCGACGGGCGGCGGGAAGCATCGCCGAGAGGGATGAGGCCGCCCATTTAGTGGGTGCTCCGAGAAGGTAACGTTTTCGTCCGGCCTTTGAGGAAGAAATGGTCGAAGGATGGGATAGGGAGGCTGGCGGCAAGGATGCCGCCAGTACTGCCGGCTGGGAAGCCGGCGCTACAAATAAAACCGGCGCTGCGAATGGGGCGGGGCACTACATGCCGCCCTTGCCGAGCAGGATGCCGATGCCGTAGGTGACTGCGCCTTCGACTGCGCCGACTACGGTCATTTCGAATCCGGAGGACCACCAGGAGCGGACGGTGATGAGGCTCTTGGCCGCGCCGACGGCGAAGTGGGCGATGAGCGAGACGACGGCTGCGGCAATGACGGCAGGAAGCCCTGCATGAAGAAGAAGGGGATGACGGGGATGATGGCTCCGACGGCGGTGGAGAGCGCGCCGGAGCTGGCGGAGACGAGGGGGTTCGACAGCGCCTCTTCAGAGGAGCCGAGGCGCTCAGAGGTGAGGGCGCGGAGCAGCTGCTCGGGGTCGCTGGCGATGTGGTTGACCATGTGGTGGGCGTCTTCTTCAGGCAGGCCCTTGACCTGGTAGTAGAGGGAGAGCAGCTCGCGGGCTTCGGGGCCGTTCATCTGGATGGCTTCGCGCTCGCGGGCGACTTCGGCCTGGTAGATTTCGCGCTCGCTTTTGGCGGCGAGGTAGGCGCCGGAGCCCATGGAGAGGGCGGAGGCGATCATGCCGGAGAGGCCGGCGAGGAGCACGTATTTGCTGTCGCCTGCGGTGGCGCCGGAGACGCCGGAGACGATGCCGAAGATGGCGCCGAGCCCGTCGTTGACGCCGTAGATGGCGTCGCCGATCCATGCGCCGGGCTGCTTGCGGCCCTGGTTGCGCTTGGCGAGCATCTCTTCGAGGACGGCTTTGGCGTCGATTTTGTGTGCGCCGGCGGGGGCGGTGTAGTGGCCGCGGAGGAGGGAGCCGAGCTCGCGGTAGTGGTCCTTTTCGTCTTCAATGACGTGGTCGAGGATGGCGATGGAGCCTTCGTCGCCGAGGGCCTTGAGCTGTTCGCCATAGGTGGCGACATGGCGGCTTTCTTCGATTTCGAGACGGCGCAGGGCCATGCGGACGCCGCCGGCGCGGCTGGCGAGCGAGTCGGCTTCGCCGCCGGGTTTGCCGTGGTAGACGGGCTCCTGGCCGCCGAGCTCGATGATGCGGCCGTGCCAGAGAGCGGCGTGCTCCCACTCGGCGGAAGCCAGGTGGCGAAGGACCTGGGCGCGGACGGGGTCGGTGTCGCGCTCGGCCAGGGCGAGGTAGGTGTGGTAGGCCTCGACCTCGGCCTGCCAGTTCTCTTCAAGAGCTTCGAGGACCTTTTTGAGCTTTGCGGGACTGAGGACGGAAGTGGCCAAGGTTTAGCTCCGGGATGCGTCTAAAAGGGTGCTGCTAAGAGGATAAGGCATTGCGAGAAAGAAGGGAGAAGGGAGGAGGGAGAAGGGAAAAGGGCGGAGAGAGAGCGATTCTCTACTCACGAACGGCGAGGCGCGCTCGACGATTCAAGGATGCCGGGCTTCCCCATAGCGGGGAATCCGTATAAGGTTGTGTGCAGCAAAAAGCGGGGATTTCGGAACTGCGGTTTACCAGCCGGCGAAATCCTGCACAGATTCGGCTCTGTTGCCTGGCTACAAGTTCGGCGGGACAGAGCGGAAGCCCTTACCGGGGCAATTCATTGAGGAAGCGGGGAACAAGCTATGGCAACACAATCGACATCAACGGCGCTGCAAGCTCGCCAAACTATACGGGCCCGTTTATCACGGTCACGGCGCTGTTTTTCATCTTCGGGTTTATTACGACCCTGAACATGGCGCTGGTGCCGTATCTGCGCAATATCTTCAACCTCGGATACGGGTGGGCGATGCTGGCTGAGTCGGCATTCTTCCTGGCGTATTTCGTGTTCTCGTCGCCAACGGGCAAGCTGATTGAGATGATCGGCTACAAGCGGACGATGGTGACGAGCCTGTTTATCCAGGTGGTGGGGTGCCTGCTGTTTGTTCCGGCGGCAAAGATGGTGAGCTTTCCGCTGTTTCTGACCGCCGTATTCATCGTGGGCGCAGGGGTAACGGCACTGCAGACGGCGGCAAACCCTTATGTTGCGATTCTGGGGCCGGAACATAGTGCGCCTGCGCGCCTGACGCTGGCACAAGCGTTCAACTCGATTGGTTGCACGATCGCGCCGATTTTTGCGGGCGCTTATATCCTGACCGATCCGGAGAGTTTGACCACACAGGCAGCAGTTGCGAATACGGTGAAGGTGCCCTACATCCTGATTGCCGCTGCGCTGTTGCTGCTGGGACTGGCGCTGGCGTTCATGAGGCTGCCGCATATCGAGACGACGCAGGAGTTCCGGCCGGGCAAGGAGGGCGATCCGATTCTGAGCCGCAGCATCTTGAGCTACAAGCACACGGTGCTGGGCGCGATGGGGATTTTCTTTTATGTGGGCGTGGAAGTGGGCCTGGCGTCGATTGCAGTGAACTACTTCAAGACGCAGGGAATGAGTTCGTTCAAGACGGCATCGTTCCTGGTGTCGCTCTACTGGTTTGGCGCGCTGGTTGGGCGTCTGCTTGGCTCGTGGATGCTGACGAAGATGCAAGCCGGAAAGCTGCTGGGCATTTTTGGCGGCCTGGCAACAGCATCGATACTGGTTTCAATGTTCACCAGCGGGCCGGTGGCGATTTATAGCCTGGTGCTGTGCGGGTTCTTCAACTCCATCATGTTCCCGAACATCTTCGCGTTGGGCATTGCCGGGCTGGGGCCGATGACCAGCAAGGGATCGGGGCTGATTATGACGTGTGTAGTCGGAGGCGCGATTGTGCCGCCGCTGATTGGATTTGTGGCCGACAAGATTGGAAGCATTCAGATGGCGTTTTTCATTCCGGCGATCTGCTATGCCTTCATTGCCTTTTATGGCTTTGTAGGCCACAAGCCGACCCGGACGGTTACGGCGTAAGAAGATTTGTTCGAGGGCCCTCCGGCCGGAAGCTGGAGGGCTTTTCATTTGGGGTGTCGGGTATCGGGTGTTCGGATAGAGGCGTTAATGAGTGGGTGCGCGCAAACAAGAATTTCTTATTGCGATTGCAATCACGCAAGTGCGATTCGCGGTAAGATTGGCGCGGACCCCGGACGTTGAAACCACCCAATCACAATCTGAAAGCGAGAGCCGCAAAAAGCCCGGCAAGCAGCCTGCCGCGAAAAGCGATGGACAGCCGGAAGGGCTGGAGACCGCGCAAGGCGGAGCACGTTCGGACGAGCATGCCGCCCAAGACAGCGTGCGGCCCGACGAGCAAGCCGCTGCACAGTCTGGCGCGCATCCGGAAGGCGATGCGGCCGAGAAGGTGGGCGGCCCGGCTGCGAACAAGCCGCATGCTTCCGAGCCGGTGGCGGCGCGGGTGCGTGCTAATGAGAACCCGCGAACGGGCGGGCAGGTGTTTGGGCAGCCAATGCGGGTAGCGGCCAGGGTTCCGGGTGGGCTGCAGCGCACACGGTTGGGCAGACGGGCAGGATCGGATTTGGGCTGGCTGCGATGGGGGCTGATGCTGCCGGTGCTGGGGTTAACTGTGTGGGCTGCGGCTGGGATCCTTGCGCATGGGTTGAACGGCTCGTGGCGCGGCGAGGAGTCGCTTTTTCGCGTGGAGGCGGAAAGGGCGAGCGGTGCAGGAGCCGGACATGCGGGAGCTGCACACACGCACAGGCGGACGCTGCTGCCGGGGTTGGACCGAGCGAAAGTGCAGGGTCGGGAGCCGGCATGGAAGAATCCGGCAACCTGGACGGACGGCTTCGGGGATGGGACGCCCGACTTTCTGCGGTTGACGGACGAGGCTGACCGGGAGGCGTTCCGGCAGTGGTTTACGCAGATTGCCGACTACCAGGCGATGCGGCCGCAGGCTCAGGTACCGAAGGAGATCACGGACTGCGCCAGTTTGCTTCGCTATGCGTATCGCGAGGCGCTGAAGAAGCACGATGCAGGGTGGTTCAAGGACACGGGGATGGAAGTGGGAGCGCTGCCGGGGGAGATACAGGCGTGGCACTACCCGGATACGCCACTGGGGACGGGACTCTTCAGAATAACGCAGGGGCCGTTTGTGCAGGGGGATGAGAGCGACGGGGCGTTTGCGCAATTTGCCGACGCGAAGACCCTGGTGGAGCGGAACGCCTACCTGGTGAGCCGGAATGTGTGGCAAGCGGAGCCGGGGGACCTGCTGTTTTATCGACAGTTCGGGCAGTCGTCCCCTTGGCACTCGATGATTGTGACGCGGGTGGGAAGCGGGGCTGCTGTTGTATACGACACTGGTGAGGATCATGGCGCAGCGGGCGAGCTGCGGCGTGTGGAGTTGACTGATCTCCTGGCGCATCCGCAGGCGGAGTGGCGGCCTCTGACCTCGAATCCGAATTTTATGGGCGTTTACCGGTGGAACATTTTGAGAGGAAGTTTATGAAAGTGCGTTGGGCGATGGTGGGAAGGATTGGTTCAGGGGCTAAAGCCCCGCTCTCTTTGTTGGCCATATCGGCACGACTAAAGTCGTGCCCTGACTCATTCCCTCGGCTTGATCGAGTTTTTCGCCAAGCAGTGAATTGGTGCCTTTTAAAATCGGATCCGATTGAGATTCCTGGTCTCCCACCCTTGCCGCAAAAACAGGAACGCGGCAAGGATGGGGCACCCAAATTTAGAGGACTGGGAGCAACGGTTGCGGCAGGCGTGGCTACGTTGCTGATTGCAGTTTGCGCGGCGTTGCCGGCGGAGGCCAAGGACGCGCCGCGATCGTTTTCGCTGTCGACTTCGCGGACGTTTGCGCCGGGCGAGAGTGTAAAGGTTCAACTGTTTGCGCGGAATGAGCCGGCGCTCGAGTTTCGCGTGTACAAGGTGAAGGACGAGGAGAAGTTTTTCGCGGGCCTGAAGAACCTGCATAGCTTTGGCGAAACGAGCGTCGGGGGGGAAGAAGAAAAGATCGACCAGGAGACGTGGCTGGAGCGGATCCACGACTTCAAAGCGCACCTGTGGTTTCTCGTCCGGCACTTCTTCCGGGGGCAGTTCAACGACGACGCTCGCGACAGCATCAGGGAGGGCCAGGGGAAGCTGGGCAAGCGCAGCACGGTGGTGGGCGCGTCGGAGTTTGCGCAGGTGCCGCTGTTGAACGAGAGCCAACTGGTGGCGCGGTGGAAGCTGGTGACGCCTCCGTCGCTGGTGAGCGAGACGCAGGTGCTGCCGGTGGATGGGCTGAAGGCTGGCGTTTATCTGATTGAAGCAACGGATGGGACCTACAAGGCGTACACCGTGGCGATTGTGACGTCGATTGCGGCGGTGGAGCGGGTGATTGGCGGGGAGACGCACCTTTATGTCGGCGACCGGAAGACGGGCGCGCCGGTGGAGGGAGCTGAGGTTGCGTTGTGGGCCGACGGAAACCGGCAAGCGCAGGAGACGACGGGCGCTGACGGAATGGCGGTGCTGAAGACGAAGTCTGCGAAGCCGGCAGCGCAGCCGGAGAACGTGTTTGTGCTGGCGCGGCACGGTGGGGAGTCGGCGCTGGTTGCTCCATATAGCAACATGTTTGACGGAGATGAGGGGTCGGAAGGATCGAAGGATCTGACTTCGTACGTGTACACGGACAGGCCGGTATATCGGCCGGGGCACACGGTGCATATCAAGGGAGTGGTGCGGAAGAAGAAGGGCGATGAACTGGACCTGCCAGATGCTTCAGCGGTGCATCTGCGCGTGACGGACGCCGACAACAAGGCGGTGCTGGACAAGGACCTGCCGGTCAGCGGGCACGGTACGGTGACGGCGGACCTGACTCTGGCCAGCGATGCGGGGCTGGGGTACTACACTATTTCACTCTTGAAGGACGGGCAGGAGATATCAGACGGCGGGAACTTCTATGTGGAGGAGTACAAGAAGCCGGAGTACCAGGTGACTGTGAAGCCGGCTGCGCAGCGGGTGCTGCAAGGCAACTCCTTGACGGCAACAATTGAGGCGAAGTACTTCTTTGGCGAGCCGGTTGCGAACGTGAAGGTTACGTACGTGGTGGAGACGACGACGCACTACTGGTGGGGCGAGGAGGACGATGACGACCAGGCTGGAAATGGCGAGGGAGACGACAATGCTGGTGCGGCGGACAACCAAGACTACGAGTACACCGATCAGGAGCAGCAAGAACAGACGGGGATGCTCGATGCGAACGGGCGCCTGACGGTGACGATTCCGACGCGCGTGGACGGGAAGCACCAAGATCAGGATTACCGGATTGAGGCGCGGGTGACGGATGCAGGAAATCGCGAGGTGAGTGGGCACTCGACGGTGCTGGCAACGTATGGGTCGTTCCGGGTGAACGTGGAGCCGGTGAGCTACGTGCTGGAGCAGGGGCAGCCAGTGAAGGTGAAGGTAACGGCCGAGGACTACGACAACAGGCCGGTGCAGACGGCGGTGCACCTGGACGTGGAGCTGAGGAAGTGGGACACGAGCACGAGCAGGATGAGTTCGACCAGCGTGGCCGGGCAGGATGCGACGACAGGGGCGGATGGGACGGTGCTGTTGACCCTGCCAAATGATGTGGGCAAGAATGCGAGCGGGGACTACACGATCAAGGTGAGCGCCGAGACGGCGGAGAAGCGGACTGTTGAGGACGAGACCTGGGTGTGGGTCTGGGGCGGGGCGGGAGAGTTCTATTCGAACCGCAACACGCAGGCGCAGATTGTGGCGGATAAGAAGAGCTACCAGGTGGGCGACGTGGCGCACCTGCTGCTGGTGAGCGGGGTGGGCGACGCGTGGGCGGTAGTGACGGCCGAGGGCGAAACGGTGCAGTGGAAGAAGCTGCTGCACGCCACGGGGACGAGCGTGGCATTCGATGTGCCGATTACGAAGCTGGCGGAGCCGAACCTGCTGATCAATGCAGTGATCGTGCGCGACGACAAGGTGATTACAGCGCAGAAGAGCCTGAAGGTTCCGCTGGTGGAGCGGACTCTCACGATTACAGCGACACCGAACAAGAAGCTGTATCTTCCGGGCGAAAAGGGCAGCTTCGATGTGCTGGCGGTGGATTCGACCGGGAAACCGGTGGAAGCGGACCTGAGCTTTGGCGAGGTAGACGAGGCGCTCTACAGCGTGCGGCAGGATACGAGCGGGAACATTGTGAACGCTTTTTATCCGAAACGGTACCCGGATCTTGATGCGCAGAGCTCGTTTGAGTTTTACTTCTCAGGCGAGGCTGGGCTGAAGAGCCCGATGCTGGCGCAGGCGGCGATGTTCCACCCGCGACTGGCGCAGGTAAAGCCGGGGTCGGACCTGGTGGTGCCGAAGGTGCGAAAGGCGTTTCCGGATACGGCTTATTGGAATCCGACGGTGCACACGGGGCCGGACGGGCACGCGAAGGTGGAGTTCAACTTCCCCGATGCACTGACGACGTGGCGAACGACGATCAAAGGCATGACGGACGACGGGAAGGCCGGCGGCGCGGTGACCCGGGTGCTGGTGAGAAAAAATCTAATCGTCCGGCTGGCTGCGCCGCGGTTCTTCCGTCAGGGCGATGAGGTGACGCTGCGCGTGATTGCGCACAACTACCTGGAGTCGGCGAAGGATGTGACGTTTGCCCTGGATGTTGCGGGGCTTGAGGTAGTGGGCGGGCAAACACAGAAGGTGAACATTCCGGCCAAGGGCGAAAGCTGGGTGGATTGGCGGGTGAAGGCGCACCAGACGGGCGATGCGGTATTGACGGCGAAGGCGCTGACGAATGAAGAGAGCGACGCGCTGGAGATGACGCTGCCAGTGCTGCCCTATGGCGTGAAACAGCGAGCGGCCGGCTCGGGGGTGGTATTCAGCGGCAGCGGACAGGGGACGTGGAACTACAGCTACCCGGCGGGGTCGGATGCAGGGACGCGCGGGCTGACAGTGACGATTGCGCCGAGCGTGGCGGGAACGGTGTTTGACGCGCTGGACTACCTGACGGGCTATCCGTGGGGCTGTACAGAGCAGACGATGTCGAGCTTTTTGCCGGACGTGATTGTGGCGCAGGCGGTGGACAAGCTGCACCTGAAGTCTCCAATTGATCGCAAGACGCTGAACGACGAGGTGAAGGCCGGACTGGACCGGCTCTACAGCTTCCAGCACGACGATGGGGGCTGGGGCTGGTGGGTGGACGACGACAGCCGTGTGTTTATGACGGCATACGTTGTGAGCGGGCTGGGGCAGGCGCGGGATGCGGGGTACACGATCCACGTGCCGAGGCTGAATCGAGGGCGGCGATGGTTGGAGGGGCAGTTGGCGCGGCATCCGGATATGATTCCGGATTTGCGGGCATATGTGGTGTATGCGCTGGCGACGACGGGTGGTGCGCCGAAGGACGAGTTGGACGACGCCTGGGGTTTCCGAAACAAGTTGACCGACGAGGGTCTGGCGCTGGTTGGGCTGGCGCTTGGCGCCGGAAATAACGGCGGGGACACTCGACCGAAGGAAGCCGCTTTGCTGCTCGAAAAGAAGGCCAAGACGACGGACGGCGACGCCTGGTGGTCGGGCAACTACGACGAACTGCTCGACTACTGGGGCGACACTTCGGCGGAGACTACGGCCTTTGCGCTGAAGCTGATTGTGGAGCAGGACCGCGGAAGCGGATTGATGACCAAGGCGGCGAGCTGGCTGGCCAAGAACCGCGACGGAGACTACTGGTATTCGACCAAACAGACGTCTATGGTGATCCAGGGGCTGACGGACTACCTGACAATAAGCGGCGAGCTGGCCAACACCTCGGACGTGGAGGTGCTGGTGAACGGGGCCAGCGTGGGCAAGCGGCACTTTGGAACCGGAGACATGTTTGCGGCACCGTGGAAGTTGAAGGTACTGGCGACTCAGGCAGCCGCGGGCGGGACGGTGACCATTCGCAAGAGCGGAAACGGGATTACCTACTGGAGCGCTGAGAGCAACTGGTACTCGGCAGACAAGAGGCTTTATCAGCAGGGGCAAGTGGCGCTGAACATCACGCGGGACTACTACGTGCTGGCCAAGAGGCAAGACAAGCCGGACGATCCGATTACGTATGACCTGAACCCGCTGAAGGGGCCGGTGCACGTGGGAGATATTGTGGCGGTGAAGCTGGCGGTGAGCGGGACGCAGTGGAAGTACCTGCTGGCCGAGGACCCGATTCCGGCGGGGACCGAGTTCCTGGATCATACGGAGCTCTACAAGCTGAACAACAAGCCGGACTGGTGGGCTGACTGGTTTACGCGCAAGGAGTATCACGACGATCGGGCGGCGTTCTTCAACACGGAGTTCAGCGGGCGTCGGGAGTATGTGTACCTGCTGAAGGTGGTGAACCCGGGCAAGTTCCAGATGAGCCCGGCAGAGACAGGGCCGATGTACCAAAGCAATGTGGAATCGACGACCGACCCGGCAACGCTGGAGGTGCAGCCGTGAAGAAGATCAAGGATTTGGCGGTGCGGCTGGGGCGAGCGTGGGTTTGGATTGCGCTGCAGTTTAGTTTGACTCTGGTGCTGATCCTGGTGGGCGCGGCATGGACGCGTCTGCCGGAGAAGCACTGGTGGCAGGTGGGGCTTACACTGCTGATCCCGCCGCTGCTGATGGTTTCGCTGCTGGAACTCGAGGCAGGCACGATGCGCAAGCTTTCCGATGACGACGGCAAGCGCGTGAAGCTGGTGTGGGGCGCGGCGACGCTGCTGATGTGGGTTGCTGTGGTGTGTGTGTGCTGGTGGGCCCTGGACTGGTGCGACGACCACATCTGGGAGTGGGCGGCATATCTGAATTCGAAAGCGCCGGCAGGGTGGCGGGCCCGGACATTTACGTATGAGCACATTGCGTTGTGGCTTCGCTGGGCGGAGTGGGTGTTCCGTTGGATTGCGATTCCGGCGAAGGTGACCGTGTGGGCAGGAGCGACGGCGCAGTGGGGCTGGAGAGTGCCGGTGCGGCGGATTCTGCGGGTGCTGTGGAACTGGCAGTGGTGGCTGGTGGTAACTGTTTTGGCGCTGATTGCGGTGCGGTGGACGGGACACTGGTTCGATGCCGACCCAACCGGTACTGTGGCTGCGCAGGAATGGAAGGTTGGGCTGAAGCTGGCTGGAGTCTACTTGATCGGTATAAGCGCGTGGGTGCTGATGCTGGCGTGGTGGGCGGTGTTGTTTTGCGGGCAGCGGCCAGGAGGCAAGACGGACCCAGGGGATGGCGACGCGCTGGTGCCGGTTCCCGTGTTGAGCGGACCACCGGATCGGGAGTTGAGGGCGAAGGCGGCGCCGGAGGAGTGAGGATGGTTGGTATTACGCCGAACGGGAACACCGTTTTCAATTCTCATTCGGAGGTAGAATCGGCGAATGAGTACGCTCCCCAGGTTTGATGTGCATACGCTGCCGCGCAGCCTTGTCGTCGATCCGCCCATGTCGGATGCCGAGCTTGAGGCGTTCTGCCTGGAAAACGACTGGATGCGGATCGAGCGCACCCGCGAGGGAGTGATACGCATGAATCCACCGACCGGGGGTGAAACCTCGAGCGCGAATATGGAAATCAGTGGTCGTCTTTTTGTTTGGTGGAGCGAGCATGAGCGCGGCATCGTCACAGACTCAAGCGGTGGATTTTATCTTCCAGACGGCTCGATGCTTAGTCCGGCTGCTGCTTATATTTCAGCCGAGACGCAGAAACGGATTCCAAAGGGGCGAAGTAAGGGATTCTTTCCTGTTTGCCCTGACTTTGTGATCGAGCTGTTTTCGGAGTCCGACAGCCTGACGGAGACGACGGAAAAGATGGGGCGCTGGATCGTCAACGGCGTTCGATTGGGGTGGCTGATCGACCGTATCGGCGGCAGGTGTTCGTCTATGAGCCTGGGGCGGAAGCGAGCTTGTTCACGGGGAAGATTCTGCAGGGACACGGACAGGTGAGCGGATTTGAGCTCGACCTTGAGCGAATCTGGCGGTACTACGAAGGCTAAGCGTCGCGGCCAATCCAACTAAATTTTCTCACAGCTTTTCCTTCGCGATCCTCCACGCCTTCACGAACTTCCAGTGGATGTAGACGGAGTGGTTGAGGTGGAGGATCAGGCCCTCGCGGCCGTCGAGGAAGCCGAGGCGGAAAAAGTAGTTATAGAGGAATGTGGCGGCGGGGTTGGCGACTGTATTCCAGAGGAATGCCGGCCAGGATTGGCTGGTGCGGCCACGGGCTGCGAGGAGTTGGGCGATCTCCGAACTGTAGCGGCTCATGTGTTCGAGATAGAGGTCGAGCGTGGGGTAGGCGTAATGGAGCATGTCTCCGCGGAGGCGTCCGCGAGGGCCAGAGAGCGATCTGAAAATTGGGGGGTGGAGTGGGGGCCGACGCCTTCACTTAGCCTCGCTGCTCCGCGGCGGAAGAGGCGAAGCTTGCGGTCGGGGTAGAAGCCTCCGTGGCGAATCCAGCGACCGAAGTAGAGGTTGAGGCGGGGGATCCAATAAGCGTTGAACTGGGGCGGGCGGCCGTCGGTGCAGGCGAGCAGGGCGCGAATCTCGGACTGCAGTTCGGGGGTGAGGACTTCGTCGGCGTCGAGCAGAAGAATCCAGTCGGAGGTGCAATGGTCGAGGGCGACGTTCTTCTGCTCGCCGTGGCCACCGAAGGCATGGTAACTGGTTTTTGCGCCGAAGGATTGGCCGATCTCGATGGTGCGGTCGCGCGAGCCGGAGTCGACGAGGATGAGTTCATCGGCCCAGCGGACACTCTCGAGAGTGCGAGGCAGATTCGCCTCCTCGTTCATGGCGATCATGGCGACGGAGAGAGTCTGGCGCATCGTGAGAAGGATAATGCATCGAGCATGACGTGGCTCGGTTTGGGCGGCCCGCGGCTCAGCGCAAATCGAGATTGGGGGGAAGAGCCGTGGCGAGCCAGGCGAGGACCTGGGCACGGCCATGGCGGGCTACGAGCCGGGCGGTGTAGACGGCCGCGGCGTGATGGGCGACGGCGGATTGCACTTCGGAGGTGGGGTGGGCGAGGAGGGCGTCGAGCTGGGCAAGGGGTAGCGTTGGAGTCGGCGCCGAGGCGGGCGGAGGGTCAGAAAAGACTTCAACGAGGCCTTCGCGGAGCCAGAGTGGGGCGTTGGGAGACGAATGGGCTTCGAGCAAAGCGTGGAGGAATTCGTGGCGGAGGGTGGGAAGCAGGAGACGCCGGGATGAGAGCGTCGCAAGCGGCTGGGTAGCGATGAAGTTTCCCTCGGCGAAGGCTGCAACCCAGCCGGGGGCGAGTGTGGCATCGCGAAAGGCTGTGGTTGAGTGGTAGGCGCGGACGGTTAGGGGGCCGGAGGGCTGAAGGCCGGAGCGAGATTGGGCTTCGGACAGGGCCTGGGCGAGTGCGGGCAGATAGGCGTTTGCTGTGGAGTCGAGGGTTTCGAGGACCAGGGCGTGCGCGGGGCCGGAAACAGGAAGCGTGAGCCATGGGCGGGCGGTGGACTCGTCGAGGGGTTCGGCGCCGGGGAAGTATTGCGCGAGGATTTCAAAGGCGGAGCGGCCCTGGCCGGCCATCGCCGCTGCACCATGCTGGCAGAGACCGACGCCATGGCCCGAGCCGCGGCCATTGAAGAGAAAATGGTCGCCCTGGGGAGCGATCTCGAACCATGTGCTGAGAACGTGGCCCCAGCCGAAGGCACGGCCGACGGCGAGACGGAAGTCTTCGGCGGAGATCTCGGTGGATCCCGCGAGGAGGGTGATGGGGCGGGGCGACTGGCCGAGGGCGGGATCTCCGCGACGGGCAACGGTGAGGGTTCGCCAGCCGGGGCGGACGAGACCGGCGGCGGAGAGCGCAGTGGTGAGGTCGGCGAGAGAGAGGTCCGCCGACCAGGAGCGGACACCGTTGGCTGTGCAGTAAGGGTCGGCGCGGGAGACGAGCCAGGGCATGGGGAATGGGGTGTGGGGTATCGGGTATCGGGTGTAGGGTGTGCCCGACGTGTTGTGAGCCGAGGAGGCTGATTCCCTTCCCTGTGCGGAAAGCGGCCAGAGTTCTGAGGGGGAGGCGGTGCGACCGCCGCAATCCTGATGGAAGAATGCAGCAGCGGGGCGGCCGTGGTACCAGAGAGTTTCGCCGGAGGTGGCGAGGGTGGCAGCGTGAGCGGAGGGAGATGGCGCGGCGGACCAGTGAAGGAGCTGGCAATGGGTGGAGTCGCAGAGGTCGTAGTCGGAGTGAGCGTGGGGCTGGTGGAGGGCGAAGGATCGGACGACGACGGCGAGGGCTTTCAAGGATTCAGGAGTGTCGCTGAGGCCGCTTTCGCTGGAGACGACGCGCTCGACGTAGGTTTCGAGCGGGAGCGCGACGGCGAGGACGAGCTGGCCGTTGCGCGCGGAAATCGTGAGGGGATGGCGGAGGGTGATGGTTTCGTCGTGGGCAGAGAGAGTGATGGGACCGGAGACGGTGATGGAGGCAACTTGGGGGTGGTTGGGGATGAGGAGCTCGGAGTTGGAGGCGCGGATGAGGGTGGGGCGAGTGAGCGCGACTGGAATGCAGGCGGGGCAAAGGCGGAGGGTGGGGCCGGAATCGGGTGTGGGGTAGGGGGTGTAGGGAGTGGGGGCGAGGGTGAGTTGCTTGTCGTGCCAGAGGGTCCAGAGGCCGATGCGGAGGGTGGAATGAGGTGTGGATCGGGTCTCGGGTCCGGGGTCTGGGGTCTCGGGAATGGGGTGGGCAGAGTTGGGAGTCTGCGTGCGGGTGGGCGACGGCAAGGCGAGGAGCAGAGCGAAGGCGGAGATGGGGAACCGTAGCCTCATGGGCGCGCCTGACCGAGTGGGTCGTGGACCTGAGCGGAATTGGCCAGGGGCGAGTGAGCCAAAACGTCGGCGGCGACGCGGGCTGCGTCCGCGCCGTGGCCGGAGGGGAGATAGATGCAGAGGACGACGGCGGGGTTTGGGGTGTGGGGTGTGGGGTATGGGGTGTGGGGCGTGGCTGGGGCGAAGCCGACAAACCAGCCGTGTGATGGGGTTCCGGGGCCGAGGTTGGCAGTTCCGGTTTTGCCGGCGACTGGAACTCCTCCGAGGGAGGCCTGGCCGGCGATGCCGAAGGAGGCCGAATCGGCGAGGCCAGAGAGCAGAACCTGGGCGGCGGCCGAATCGGGATGGTCGGCGAGCTGGAGGGCAAGCCAGCGGTATGCGGCGGCGAGTTCGAGGGGCGTGACGCGGACGCCGTCGACGCCGAGAGCGGTGAGCTGGTCGTCTGAAATGGTAGCTGGGTCGCGAAAGAACGCGGTGGCTTCAGCGGGAGCAAGACCGGTTTGGCCGAGCAGGCCTGTCGGAGCGAGCAAGGGGCGAAGCTGGGAGGGCGGGATGGAAGCGGCGAGCGCGGCGAAGTAGGTGTTGCAGGACCAGGTGAGGGCTTCAGTTGCGTTGGGAGGGTTTGGAAGAGGGGGGTGGGAGCAGTTGAGGGAGCGGCCTGCGATGTGGAGGTTTCTGGAGCAGGCGATGCGGCGGTCGGGATCCCAGCGATGGCTGGCGATGAGGCTATAGAGCAGCAGGGGTTTGAGCGTGGAGCCGGGTGCAGCGAGGGTGCGGGCGGCTTCGGGCAAGTTCGTGGAGGCGAGAAGGCGGCCGGAGGCGATATCGAGGACGACGATGCGGGCGTCGGGGTTAAGGCGGGCAGCATGGGCCACGGCGTAGGGCCAGGGGTCGGTCGGAGCCGGAGCGGAGCGGACCGCCAAACTCATCGCAGCAAGAGAGCAGCAAAGCGCAAGCTTGAGAGCAGAGGAACGCACGAAAGCAGTATGAGGCATTGGGGTGTACCCGAGTGATAGTCTGCTCATCAACATCGGTGCTCATGACCGCACGCACACCGGGCATTCGTAGAAGGAACTACAATTTGGGTCGTTCTATGAGAATCTCGATTTTATGGATGTTGCTTGCTGTTGCGGCTTGGCCTGCTCATGCGTTGGAGCGGGTGACGGTGGCGCAATTAGAGCAGAGACTGGCTGCCCAGCAGCCGTCCAGCGCCGCGAAACCAATGCAGGCACTGCGGGATTACCAACTTTCCGAATTGCTGGGGAACCTGGAACTGACCGAGCGATTGAGCAGTGCGCGGCTGGAGCGCATTGAGCAAAAATTGCAGGCAGGTGTGCAAGGCAAGCAGGCTTTGCAACTGCTGGCTGACCGGTCTGCGATTCTCGATCCGCCAGCGGATGAGTTGCCCACACTTCCGCCGCCCGACGCAGAAACACAGAAGCGGCTGATCGCGTCAGCAGGGTCGAATGTGCTCAAAAACCTGAAACGTCTGCCCAATTTCTTTGCCACCCGCACCACCGTGCATTACTCCGGCGTTCCCGCGGACATGAATCGGAATCCGCTGGGGATGCGGGTGGGGGTGTCGCGCGAAGGAGAATCAAGTCGCGAGATCACGTTCCGCGAGGGCGAGGAGGTAATTGACCCCATGAAGACCAAGGCCGCCGACGATGTAATTGAAGCCGGCTTTGAGACCTGGGGCGAGTTCGGACCGGAGCCGCTGGTAATTCTGATGGACGCAGCGCACAACGCTATCGACTTCAATCATTGGGAAAACACACCCTCCGGTGTGGTTGCGGTGTTTCACTTCTCTGTCCCCCGCATCGGATCGCACTACGAGGTTCACTACAAGTGCCCGACGACGGAGGCATTCAACGACAATCCTGCCTACCATGGTTCGTTCTCCATCGATCCGGCAACGGGCGCGGTGATGCGCATTACGCTGGAGACGGAAAGCCGCCCCGGCGACCCCATTACCCACGTTGCGTCGGTGATTGAATACAGTCCGATGGTGATTGGCGAGCGCAGCTACGTTTGCCCCGTGCGCAGCCTTGCAACAGCGGTGGAAGAAGTGGGCGCCTGCGCCGCAAGACACCGCAACCCGAAGCTCGACCAGCCCATCCTGATGATCAATGAGAGCAGCTTTACCGACTACCACCGGCTGGGCTCGACAGCACGAATCCTTGGCAACAGCGTCGACACGCCTATTCCGCCCGAAGAGAAGCACCAATGAATTCGAAGTGGGCCGAAATTGATTGGCGCGGGAGATTCGAATCGGGCGCTAGACGAGGATTTCGCGCCGGCGGGCTTATGCTTTGCCTGGTACTGACGTTTGGGACGGTGTCTCCTGCACGGGGCGACGAGATTCACGACGCTGTTTTCAAGGGCAATTTCAACAGAGTTGTGGCGCTGTTGAAGGACCACCCCGATCTGCTCGAAAAGAAGAACAATCTGGGGCAGACGCCGCTGATTGTAGCGGTCAATCACAACCAACCCGAGATCGCGGAGCTGTTGCTTGCCAATGGGGCTAACGTAAACGCACGCGACCCAAAGATGCATACGCCGTTGATTCTTGCCCTGATGGTTTACAACCACGACAAGATGGTGCGCCTGCTGCTGGGGGGAGGCGCCGACGTCAATCTCGCCGATGCATCGAGCATGACCCCTTTGGTCTATGCGGTGAAGCAGGGGCAGATCGAGGACGTGAAGATCCTGATCGCGAACGACGCGAATGTGAACGTCGTCTCGGGTTTTTCACCCCTGTATTTCGCGGTGTTTGGGCACCGCGCAGAGATGGTGGAACTTCTGCTGGCAAACGGCGCGGATGTGAACTACGAGATGGGTGGCCATACAGTCTTACATTGGGCAAAGGAGGGGACCGATCACAGGATCGAGACGCTGCTCATAAAGTACGGTGGTCACGAGCTGCCGGGTGCGAAATCTTCCACAGGGGGCGATGAGATTCACAAGGCGGTGATCAAAGGCGATCTCAACAAGGTTGCGGCGTTGCTGAAGGAACATGCAGAACTGCTCGAAAACAGAAATAATCTGGGGCAGACGGTATTGTATGAGGCGGTGGGTCACAACCAGTTGGAAATTGCAGAGCTGCTGCTGGCCAACGGCGCCGACGTGAACGCCCGCGACGCGAATGGGAATACGCCGCTGATTCAGGCCATGTGGGTTTACAACCACGACACGATGGTGCGTCTGCTGCTGGCGAAGAGAGCCGATGTGAATCTGGCGGATAAATGGAGCATGACGGCTCTGTGCTATGCCGCGAGGCAGGGCCAGGTCGCGGACGCGAAAGTCCTGATTGCGAATGATGCGAACGTCAATTTCGCTGGGACTATTCGTCCGGGCGGCACTCCTCTGTATTTCGCCGTGATCGGAACTCACACGGAGATGGTGGAACTTCTGCTGGCGAACGGAGCGGATCCGAACCACGAAGTGCTAGGGCGCACGCCATTGGATTACGCGAGGCAGGAGATCTATGCTGTGCACCAAATCTCCGATCCGAAGATTGAGGCGCTGCTGAAGAAGTATGGCGGGCACGAGTAGGGGGGGACAGAAGATAAGGAAGATACAGTCTCGACGTGAATAGAATGGCGTGGGAACTACTAGTGCTGAGCGTTGAGATAAGTTCGCGAGTGATTTCAGGCGGATTTGATATCAGGACTCCTTTCGGAGCTTTTTCCGCAAAGATTCCCTTCCTTGCCCCGACCAGTGAAACGCTTGTCTTCGATCAGCAGGAAAACCAGATCGCGCGGATAGGCTTGGAGAGTTTTGCCAGTGGGAACCACTCCATCGTCATTTCGGGCGGCGGATACTATTCGTTCGGTCGCAACGAGAAGGCGAAACGGACCTGGACCTGCAAGGGTGAAAGAAGGCTGCTGAGTATTTCAGAGGGCAGCAAGGGCCGGTTTTCAATTTCAGATCGGGACCAGGAGATTGCTGAGGCCAAGAAAGCCTGGCTTACCGGCGATTTCGCGATTAGCGTCCTCAAAGATGCGGACTTCAGGCTTGTCGTGTGCATTCTCATTGCGTTGTGCGTGCAGGAGGATCAGGGAGCGGGTGTCGAGATGAGCATTGGCGGCTGAGGTGTCCGGCCTCAAAAAAGAGACGGCGAGGGCCTAATGCTTACGCTACAGCCGGGTCTGGACAGCTTGCTGAAAAAGGCTTACTTGCACGTTGATTCTGCGGGAAGCGCCTTTCAGGGGCTAAAGCCCACATTTGTTTTGGTTGGGCTATTCGGCCCGACTGAAGTCAGGCCCTGTTACAAAACTCTACATGCGCAGCCCTTTGTGAACCTGTACGGGCTGAGGCCCGTATCCTCCAACAACCACAGGGGAAAGTTGTGCAAGCGCCGTGCTAGGCTGGAAGTCCACGGAGGAAAGAAGTTATGGCGACTGGGGTGTTGATCCCGGGGGGCGACGAAACGATTGACCTGCAGCAGCAGGTGGCGCGGCTTCAGGCGCTGCTGGAAGCGAGCCGGCAGGTGCACTCGACGATTCGCGAAGAGGAAGTGCTGTTGCAAGTGCTGAGGATCGTGGTGCGCGAGCTAGAGATGGCGGGAGCGGCGTTTACCGGGACGGGGTTGAGCTACGGCGATGGGGTGGCGGAGGACGCAGAGGGGCTGCTGCGGGTGGCGCTGGCGGATCGCGATGGCAAACCGATGACCGAACTGCTGGTATCGGCGCCGGACGGCCGCGAGATGACGATCTACGAGGCCGACTTCATTGAGGGATTGGCGCTGCAGGCGGCTGTGGCACTCGAAAATGCGCGCAATCACAAGCGGAACGTGGCGTTTGCGCGGGTGCAGCAGGACCTGGACGCGGCGCGGAACATTCAGCGGTCGCTTTTGCCGCAAACGCTGCCGGATATTGCCGGCTACTCGGTGGCATTCAAGTCGGTGACCTGCTACGAGGTGGGCGGCGACTACCTGGATATCGTGGAGCAGCCGGACGGAAGCAGCCTGCTGGCGGTGGCGGACGTGGCCGGCAAGGGACTGGCTTCTGCGATTGTGGCGTGCAGCTTCAGGTCGGCGTTCCGAGCGATGGCGGTGCAGGGGATGCCTCTGGACGAGCTGGCCACGCGGATGAATCACCACCATTGGGCAGAAGGGGAAGAGGCGCGGCGGCGGTATGTGACGGCAATCTTCCTGCGGCTGCATCCGGAGGCCGGCGAAATGGAAGTGGTAAACGCCGGGCACAACCCGGGATTCCTGGTGAAGCCGGACGGGACGGCCAAGCAGTTCAATGCGGCGGGGACGCCGCTGGGGCTGCTGCCGGGAATGACTTACTCGCTCGAAAAAGAGACGTTCACGCCGGGATCGAAGCTGCTTTTCTATACGGATGGGCTGACGGAGGTGTTTC
Source organism: uncultured Acidobacteriaceae bacterium (assembly GCA_963783065.1). Classification (GTDB taxonomy): domain Bacteria; phylum Acidobacteriota; class Terriglobia; order Terriglobales; family Acidobacteriaceae; genus Telmatobacter. The sequence continues at coordinate 1,293,590 of CAWAMG010000004.1, forward strand.
GGGGAGAAGAGGAATTCGGAGAGGAACGGCTCCTGGATGAATTTTCCAAGTGCCCGCTGGACAAAGCGGATGGTATTCTCGAAACACTGTGGACATCCTTGACTGAGTTTGGGGCAGGTGGGCCGCAGGGAGACGATATGACGGCCCTGGCGCTGATCCGGCGGCCGAGTGGCTCGGAGATGCCGGCATGAGTAACCCAAAGAGCAGGACTGTGGAGATCCGGCTTCCGTCCGTGATGGGCTATGAAAAGGTGGCGATGAGCACGGCTGCCTCGCTGGCCAAGCTGAAGGGGTTTCCCGAAGACCGCGTGGAAGACCTGAAGACGGCGGTGGCCGAAGCGTGCATCAACGCGATCGAGCACGGCAACCGGATGAACGAGAAGCTGTCGATCGGGGTGGTGATTTCGGCCGGGGACGACGAACTGGAAGTGAAGGTGATCGACGACGGCAAGGGGATGAACAAGCAGGTGGCCAAGCCGGACATCGACAAGAAGATGCATGGCGAAGAAGATCCGCGCGGGATGGGGATGTTTCTGATCCAGGCGCTGGTGGACGAAGCCGAATGGGTGGCGGGAACGGACGGGAAGAGCAGCTACGTCCGGCTTGTGATCCGGCTGGACAAAGAACCTGAATAAGCAGGCAAAGCAAGACGCGCGAACAAACCTGATAACGAGCAACGCGATAGCAATCAACCCGATTCTTAGGGAGACAAACGAACGTGCAAAGCGAAACGAAGTCCCACGTTGAGCAAGCCACTTCCCCGGCGGGTCAACCGGTAAGCGTGATTCGATTTGAAGGGGATATCTCGAGCACTTCAAAGGAAGCGGTTCTGGGCACCTACCAGGCGCTGCCGAAAGCTACCACCAAGCTGATCCTGCTGGATTTTACGAAGGTGGATTACATCAACTCGAGCGGCATCGCGCTGATCATCCAGCTGCTGATCGAGGCCAAGACGACCGGGCAGAAAGTGCTTGCGTTTGGCCTTTCGCCGCACTTCGTGAAGGTGTTCACGATGGTGGGCATTACCAAGTATGCGGGCCTGTTCCCCAGCCAGGCCGAGGCGATGGCGGCCCTGTAACCGATTGCCTGCATCAAGGCCCGCTCAAGGCTGAAATGCGCCGCAGGTTGCCGGAACTTCTGTTTTCGGTTTGCTGTATCCGATTGCAGACGGAGTCCTTCCGATGCAAGCAATCGTGTACCACCGCTACGGTCCGGCCGATGTTCTTGAATTCAAGGAAATAGCCAAGCCTGCGCCTTCTGACGGAGAGGTTCTGATCCGCGTGCACACTGCCGCGGTGAATCCCTACGACTGGCATTTTTTGCGTGGCACGCCGGGACTCATCCGCTTGTTCACAGGGCTGCGCCGGCCGAAGTTTCCACGCCTGGGAGCCGATGTTGCCGGGGTGGTGGAAGAGGTGGGGCCCGGAAGCAAGCAGTTGAAGTCAGGCGACCGGGTGTTTGGGGTTTGCAAGGGGGCCTTTGCCGAGTATGCCTGCGGCAAGGAATCGGAACTGGCGCTGATTCCCCAAAAAATCAGCTTTGAACAGGCGGCTTCGGTGCCGATTGCAGGGACGACCGCGCTGCAGGGCCTGAGGGATTCCGGCGGCGTGAAGGCCGGGCAGACTGTTTTGATCAACGGCGCGGCGGGCGGCGTGGGCACGTTTGCCGTGCAGATTGCGAAGGCGCTTGGCGCTACTGTTACCGGCGTCTGCAGCGGGCGAAACGTCGAGATGGTTCGTTCGCTCGGCGCTGACCGGGTGATTGATTATTCGCAGGAGGATTTCACGCGCGCGGACGGGCTCTTCGACTTGATCTTCGATCTGGTTGGGAACCGACCGTTGAGCGCCATTCGTCGGGCGCTGAGCCCTCGCGGAACTTTTGTGGGGTGTGGGGGTGGCGGACCCGACAAATCCAGCGGCGAGCTGCTGGCTGGAATGCTGGGCCAGGCGATTGCTGCCAGGTTTACGAGCCAGAAGCTGACCGGAGTGCTGGCAAAGGTGAATACGGCGGATCTGAATGTGCTGGCGGGAATGCTGGAGAGTGGCGCGGTCAAGCCTGTGGTCGAACGGAGCTACGCACTCAGAGAGACGGCGGACGCGATCAGGCACGTGGAGAGCGGCCACGCTGCGGGTAAGGTAATCATCGCTGTTGTGTAGGTGACTGAACCAATCCGCGTGCTTACATTTGTGCTAACATTGAAACAGGAGCCACAATGCCCGACCTTTCCACTTCGAAAAGAAAGTCGAGCGGTGCTGAGAATGTGCGCACGGGAACCGAATACCGGGGCAAGCTGACGCGGACGGGAAACTCGACGGGGTTTCGATTTGAGCGGGCGCTATTCACTAGCCACCCGGAGTTCAGCGGCGAAGTGAAGGCTCGAGTGATTGCTCCGGGCCGCATGCTGGTGACCGCGGAAGGTAAGAACCCTGAGCGGACCGACCCGGTGATGGATGCGTTCCTTGCATTTCTTGCCCAGGACATTTCGCGCGCTCCGGAGAAGATTCGTCCTCTGGACGAGCGGTTGATCAAACGCGCCGAGAAGCTGACGAAGGGTGTATCAGCGAGTTTCGACGAGGACCTTGGCAGCGCGTTAAGCCTGTAAGGAGGCCTCTCGCGATGGCAGTAAACGGCTGGAAGCTCTACGCGCACCCGCTTTTTACGTTGCAGCTTGACCGGCTTGTGAATCAGGTGGATGGGTTGTCCCGGCGAGACCCCGCCGGCTACAGAGATCAGCCAGCGACGAAGCTGCTGACCACCATTCTTCGCCACGTAAAAGAGATCATTCCGAAAGACCCGAGTGCGCCGGAGTTTCGCCAGGGGAACACGCTTGGAATGGACAATCGGCATTGGTTTCGGGCGAAATTCCACGAGCGCTTCCGCCTGTTTTACCGATTCTCAAGCAAAGAAAAAGTGATTGTTTTCGCCTGGGTGAACGACGAACGAACACCGCGGAAGGCTGGAGCGAAGAGCGATCCGTATCGTGTTTTCAGGGCGATGCTCGAATCGGGCGACCCTCCAGAATCGATGCAGGAGTTGTTGCGGCGGTCGCGAGCCTTCGAACGGTGAGGGTGACGTGGCGGCGGGTTTTATAGCCTTTGGGCAATAGAGCCAAGTATCATTTCCGCTATGAACCTTGAGGCGATTCAGACGGCACTGCGCGAGGCCGGCCATGATGGCTGGCTTTTTTACGATCACCATCACCGCGATCCGATCGGGGAGCAGATTCTGGGACTGGACCCGAAGGCGCACATCACGAGGCGGTGGTACTACTTTGTACCGGCGACGGGCGAGCCGCGCAAGCTGGTTCACCGGATTGAGCAGGGGCGGCTGGACTCGCTGCCCGGTGCGAAGGGGCTCTATTCAAGCTGGCAGGAACTGGCGGAGGGCCTGGATGCGATGCTCGGCGACGCGCGGCGGCTGGCGATGCAGTACTCGCCGAACAACGACATTATGTACGTTTCGATGGTGGACGCAGGGACGGTGGAGTTTCTGCGCGGGCTGGGCAAAGAGATTGTGAGCTCGGCGGACCTGGTGAGCCAGTTTGAGGCGGTGCTGACGGCGGAGCAGATTGCCAGCCACGCGGTGGCGCAGAAGGCGATCGACGGCATCGTGGCCGAGGCCTGGCTGACGATTGGGCAGCGGGTGCGCGACGGGGGCGTGAACGAGTACGAGATGATGACCTGGCTGAGCGATGCGATGCGGCGCGAAGGACTGGTTTGGGAGAACGGGCCGAATGTGAGCGTGAACGCGAACAGCTCGGACTCGCATTATGAGCCGACGGCTGAAAACTGCGCGCCGATCCTGGATGGGGATTTTGTGCTGATCGACATCTGGGGCCGGGTGGACCAGCCGGAGAGTATCTACTACGACATTACGTGGACGGCGGTGGTGGGGCGCGAGCCGACCGAGCGCGAACAACTAGTGTTTACCACGGTACGCGATGCGACGAGACGCGGCGATTCGGGCGGTGGAGCAGGCGTTTGCGGAGGGCCGGGCGATTGCGGGGTTTGAGGCGGACGATGCGGCACGAGCAGTGATCCGTGCGGCTGGATTCGGTGAGTATTTCACCCACCGTACGGGGCATAACATCGCGCACGAGATTCATGGGCCGGGCGCGCACCTGGACAATCTGGAGACGCACGACGAGCGGCGGATTCTGGCGAATACCTGCTTCAGCGTGGAGCCGGGGATCTATCTGCCGGAATTCGGCGTGCGCAGCGAGGTGAATATGCTGACCGCGCCGGGGAGGGCGTGGGTGACGGGGAAGGTGCAGACGGAGCTGGTGAGGGTCTGAAAAACAGTTCACAGTTCTCAGTTCACAGTTCTCAGTAAAAGCGGCCCGGTGTTAGATCGACCGCAAGTAACGGCGACGGGATAAGAGGCGGGCAACGCAGCTTTGCTGGATTCGGATTCTGTTCGCCGATGGGCGACCACCATTCTGTGCGAAGGAGTGAGATATGACTGAATCGACGGCTGCCTTTCCCTACGAGACGCGCCTCAACATCCTGCACGGCCCGCTTGAGACCATCGATGTGAATGCTCTTGCGGAAGCCTGCGAGTACAAGTGGTTCAATCAAACGCTTTGCCAGGTAAACGGTTCGGTGGTTCGAGTGGGCGTGATCGAAGGCGAATATCATTGGCACAAACACGACGTGGAAGATGAGTTCTTCTATGTGGTCGAGGGCAAGTTGCTGATCGACCTTGGGGGCGGGCCTGAAGGCCGCACGGTGGAGTTGGCTCCGGGCCAGGGATTCGTTGTGCCACGCGGAGTAATGCACTGCACTCGTGCTCCGCAGCGCACGGTCATTCTGATGGTCGAGAATGCGGGGATCATTCCGACTGGAAGCTAGGTTAAGCAGCGGCCCCGGTGCGATATAGTCAAGAAGGAATGGCGACAGTACAGAAGACAAGCGGGGACAAGGGCCCGGGGCAAGGCCCGGAACAGGGATTTGTGTATCTGCCGCTGATTGCGGGTTGGCTGGTGCCGGGGGCTGGGCATTTTCTGCTGAAGAAATGGGGCCGCGGGGCGCTGCTGGCGGCGGCGATTGTGGGGATGTTTGCGATTGGCCTGGCCATGCAGGGGCAGATTCACACCGGGGCGCACGACATTCTTGATCTGTTGAGCATGGCCGGCGACCTAGGCAATGGGTTGCTTTATGTGCTGGGGCGCGCGATGGGGTGGGGGACAGGACTGGTCCAGGTGACCACGGCCGACTGGGGTTCACGCTTTATCGTGGTGGCCGGGCTGCTGAACGTAATCGCGGCAGTGGATGCGCACAACCTGCGGACGGGGAGGAAGGCAAGCTGATGCACCTTTCTCATTTTTCAGCGGTGGTGCTGTTTGCGCTGTTTGCGTCGGTCGTCTTCGGGATCACGATGCGCGATACGCCGCAGAAGATGGTGCGCTACGGAGCGTACTGCTTTGTGCTGTTTGTGGGGTCGGCGATTGTGCTGAGCTGGCTGATGTACTTTATTGCGCGGTAAGCGGCGGACGATGTCCCGCAAACTCCTTTTTCGAATCATCTCGGTTTTGTTCGTGGGCGCGGCAGTCTACCACGCCGCCGTGTTCTTGCATCCGGCGTTCAGGAGTGGTGGCGCGCATTGGCGTCACGCAGTGTTCTTCCTGATCGATCTTGTTTGCGCGTGGTTTCTGCTGAAGCGTCCGCGATGGTTCGTTTTCGCGTTTGGCGCGCTGACGCTGGAAACGCTTTACGGTCACGGCATGCATGGATGATGTGGAATACCCATGGGCAAATTGACTGGCTTTCTGTGTGTGTCTTGATTGTTGTGCCCTTGACGCTCGCGCTGTTAATCGAAGATACACTGAAGCGCCGAACGAGCTGAAGCCCGCATTCATTTGCGGCTGCTTCGGCACGGCGGAACAGGCTGCGGACGAAGGCGACAGCCCTGAAAGTCTGGAGAAAAAGAACATCCCTCGGGGGCTGAAGCCCCGCACAGGTTGTTGGCTTTATCGGCTCGGCTAAAGCCGATCCCTGATACAAAGCCCCATCGGCACGCCCACGTCCGTGCGACTTAAAACACATTGACAGCTCAACACTAGGCGGTGCGCTTGCGCTGCCAGACGGCGGCATCGAAGGTGCGGGAGCAGGTGTAGCCCTCTGAGGTGTAGAGGTCGATGGCGGTGGTGTTGGACTCGGTGACGGTGAGCGAGATTTCGACTGCGCCGAGGCGCATGAAATGGAAGGCGGCGAGAGAGAGCAGCATGCGGGCCAGGCCCATGCGGCGGTAGTTGGGGTGGACGCAGAGCTGGGTGATGTGGCCGCTCTCATTGCTGACGCGGGAACCGAGGATGAGGGCGACGAGCTCGCGGGTACGGCGCTCGACGACCACATGCGAAACCTGGGGCGAGAAGACGCCGCAACCTGCGTAGCGGACGATGTTGTGAAGAAAGCGCTGCGAGCCGTGGTTCGAGCGGTATTGGTCGTTGATGATGCTGTCTGGGTGGCCGCGGTAGGCCTCAGAGATGAGGCGGCCGGCGGGGGCGAGATCGTCTTCGCGCCAGGTGCGAAGCTCCAGGCCGGGGGCCAAATCGGCGGATGGGTGGGTCCAGAGTGCCCTGGAGCTGTTGGACGAGGAAGAGGCGGCGAAAAACCTCGAAGCCAGACTCGCGGAAGAGGCCGGCGTGCTCGCCAGAGGTATGGAGCAGGAGTTGCGACTCGATGCGGTCGACGTGTGGCGAGTTGAGCAGCGTCTCAAACAGATGCGTGAGGAGTGTCTGCTCGATTTGATGGGCGCTCGGCGGAGGCTCGGCGAGGGATGCGACTCCGGGGCCAGGCGGCGCGCTGGCCAGGGCAAAGACATCGCCGATGACGGCCTTGGTCTCCTCATAGACACAGAAGGCGTAGCCGGTGACCTGGCCGCCCTCGACGGCGGCGTAGCCGGGGAGCATGTGGCTGTCGAGGTACTGCATGAGGAGCCGGGACGAGGTGCGGTAGTCCCAGTGGAGACGCTCCTTCCAAAGCTCGCCTTCGGCATCGAGGACGGGCCGAAGCACCGGCGCCGCGAAGTGGCGGAGGTCGAGGATCTGGATGGAGACGGCCGATGCCATGCTGGTCCTTGGCGACGAAATCGAGGGGCAAAAGCTTCGTGCCGATTCGATTGGGGCTACCGGCACAACTGAACAGCTTGCTGAAAAAGTCCTGAGTCCTTATCAATTTCGCGAAAAGCATACCTCAGGGGCTGAAGCCCGCATTCATTTTGCTCGGGCTTATGCCTGGGATAAATCCCAGGCTTACCGCGCGGAAGACTTTTCAGTGCCCAGGGGTCGCGCTCACGTACCAAGCCATTCCAATACGTCTGAGGCAAAAGGTGCAGGGGGTGCGGGCTCTTCTGATTAGACGAAGATTCCCAAAGTAACGCTGGGTCCATGTTGCACGAAGTGCAGGGGGAATGGCAATACAGGGTTCAGGGCTCCGGGGTCAGGGTCCACGGGTCCGGGGTCAGGACGCTCAGGCTCGACCGCGGCCGCTTCGCGTGATCCAAATGGCTTCAACATAGAGCCAGACCATGGTGAGAACGAGGCCGAGAGCAGCATACCACTCCATGTATGCGGGATAGGTGTCCTCAGAGTGGCGGAGAGCGGAGTCGTAATCGCTGACCAGGGCAAAGCCGGCGATGGCAGCGGTGACCAGGCCGAAGAGGATGCCGGCGAGCCAGTCGACCGACTGAAGCGGGGCGTGGACGCCAAGGCGAATCAGGGCGAAGGAACCGACGAGGTAGATGAGGACTCCGGAGACTGCGACAGCGAGTTTTTTGCGGAAGGAGTCAGAGGTGGAAAGGAAGCCGAAGCGGTAGGCGAGCAGGAGGCAAAGGCCCATGGAGATGGTGAAGCAGACGGTGTGGGAGGTGATGCCGGAGTTGCGGCCCTCAGGCAAGGTGGTGAGAAACCCCACGACAATTCCCTGCAGAAGAGCGTAGGTAGGTGCGGTGACGGGCGCGAGGGTGCGTGAATACAGGGTGAGCGCGAGCAAGCCGACGGCCGCGATGAAGACGGCGGCAACAATGAATGCAACGTGGCGAAGATGGGCGGAACTGCCGAATTCATAGGCCTTGACGCGGGTCCACATGAAGACAGCGCCGAGGGTGAAGATGGCGAGAAGGACAGCGGCGCGATTGAGAATGCCGGGCCGGGTCATGGGCCGTGCAGCGACGTGGTGGCCGAGATGATAGCGCGTGGGTCCGGCGAAGTGGGCGAGGACAGGATTTGAGGTAGCGGGCATGGGTTCGCTGTCCTATTCGCGACTGCCAACCATATAGACGACCAGCGACTGCTCGGGCCAGGTGAAGAGCTGCTCGTAGTGGCGGTCGGCGAGGTACTCTTCGAGGTCGGCGGGGGTGTGCAGGTCGACGCCTTTGCGCCCGGCTACGCGGACAATGAGGATGTGCTGTTCGTCGGGAACGCCGCTCTCGCGATAGTTGACGACCTCGCGATTGCGATAAAATGCGAGGCCGTACTCGACGTCGCGGCGGACGTTGAAGACAGCAACGGTCTCGTCGGGCGGGGCAACAGCGGCGAGGCGTTCGGCAAGAGGACGCGCGGAGTAGGAACGGTCGAGGAGGTGGATGACGCGCTTGGTGGCGTGGACCTCGGGAATGCCAAAGAACGGGCCCACGCCGTAGAGCAGCAGCATGAGGACGACAAGAACGCATGAGGTGACAAGGCGCAGGCTGGCGACGCCAAATCCCTTGACGACAATGAGAATAAGCGCTGACGCGCCAGCGGCGGCGATGAAGGCTACCGCGACGGCAGGGGTGGGTGGCATGACGGTGCCGTGGGAAACAAACCAGGGAAGCAGCAGGGCAAAGATGGTCATGACACCGCAGAGGACGGCGTGACTGAGGAGGAGCCAGCGGTTGAGTCCAGCTCGGCGGCGGAAGAGGAAATCTCCGGTGAGGATGGCGAGCGGAGGAATGGAGGGGAGAATGTAACCGGGGAGTTTGGACTGGGAAAACGAAAAGAAGACGATGGGGATGAGGGCCCAGAGAACGAGAAACTCGGGGAAGGCGTCGCCGGGGCGCTTGGGCGCGGGGTGGGCTTTGGAAATACGGCGCAAACGCCACTCCGCGACGGAGGTAAGGATGCCGTCGACAAGGGCGCGGATGGCGATGACGGTCCAGGGCATCATGCCGAGGACAACAACCACGATGTAATACCAGTGCGGCTGGACGTGCTGATAGCGATCGGTGGCGAAGCGCTCGAGATTGTGCTCGAGGAAGAACTCGCGGAAAAAGGTGGGGTTCTGGTGCTGGACGGCGATAAACCATGGCAGAACCATGGCGAAGTAGAGCAGGGCTCCGGGCCACCAGAAGGAGCGCCGGAGAATGGACCACTCGCGGCGCAGAAATGCGAAGGCGGCAATGATGCAGATGGCGAGGAACGGGGCGACGGGGCCCTTGGCAAGAGTGGCGAGACCGGTGAAGAAGTAAATGTCATAGAGCCAGAACTTGGAATTGGTCTCGTACCAGGCGTACCAGCCAAGCAGGCCAATGGCGAGTGGGGCGGCCATCTGCATGTCGGTGGATGCGCCGCGGGAGTAGCCGATGATGGCGGCACAGCAGACGGTAATGATGGTTGCGTCGATGTGGCCGCCGGGGCGGAATCGCCGCATGTGGAGGTAGATGAGCCCCACCATGATGAAGGCGAAAGTGGTGGATGGCAGGCGGGCGCTCCAATCGTGAACGCCGAAGTCCTGGAAAAGGAACATGGCGCGCCAATAGTAGAGGGCGGGCTTCTCAAGCCAGGGATGGCCGTAGAGATAAGGCGTAACGCAGGCGCGGAGGCGGTCGCCCAGGGTGTGCGCCGAGTCAAAGCGGTTGAGCATCTCGTGGGCGATCTGCGCGTAACGAGGCTCATCCGCACCAACAAGGCCGAGGCCATCGCCGCCGAGAATGGGCACGAGGCCATAGAGCAAGAAAAAGAGAACGAAGCAGAGAACGAAGGCTACCTCGAAGACGGTGGCACCGGAGGGCAAGCGTCTGCGCGGGCGGGCTCCGCGTTCGAAGAAGGCGATTCCAGTTGAGTCTCCACGCCTAGAATTTCTCCAGTTCGAGCAATTCAAGAGCCGGCTCGAGCGAATGAAGAGCACGCGATCCCGGCTCAAAAAAGCTCCGCGGCCAGGGGCCGGCGAAGGCAAACGAAACGTGGCGAATCCACGGGGGGCGATCAGGGACAAGGCTAACAGATTCGGACGGAATCTCAAGGGATGATCGGAGGTGATTGGGTTGCTCGGAGGAGATAGAACAGGCCGGAGGCTGGTGGGAGGACCAGTCAGAGGCGGTGGGCGGCTGCCAGCGCGGAACGTATCTCGGCGAGGATGAGTTCTACGGCCGCGGGAAGTGGGCCATCAACGAGGCAGCCGGCGGCAAACTCGTGGCCACCCCCACCGAAGTGCTCGGCGATGGTGGCGATGTTGATGGCGCCCTTGGAGCGGAGGCTGACGCGGATGCGGCTCTCGGGGAGCTCACGAAAAAAGGCAGCGGCCTCGACACCGGCAACGCCGAGGGCGTAGTTGACGATGCCCTCGCAGTCTTCTTCGGCAGCGCCGGCGCGGGTCATATCCTGAGGGGTGATGGAGAGCCAGGCGATGCGGCCCTCACGCTTGAGATTGGACAATGCGGCGCCCAGGAGGAGCATTTTGGAAACAGGCGCTGAAAAGCAGACGCTCTGCGCGATGCGGACTGGATCGGCGCCGGCCAGGACAAGGTCGCGAGCGAGGGCGAAAGTGGAGGCGCGGAGCGAGCCGTAGATGAACCCGCCAGTGTCGGTGAGCAACGTGGTGTAGACGCAGGTGGCCATCTGCGGGGTAACATGGACGCCCGATGCCTGGACAAGGCGGTGCACGAGCTCGCCAACGCTGACGGCCTCATAGTCAATCCAGTTGAGATTTGCCCAGTCAGAGCCGGTGATGTGGTGATCGATGTTGATGAGGAAGTACTGGTCAAGGCCGCGAAGGCCGGCGCGCTCCATCCCGTCGCACTCGAGAAGGATGACGGCGTCGTAGGGTCCGCGGACGCTGAGGGCAAAAGCGATGGTGTCGGCTTCAGGCAGGTTGCGATAGACGACGGGGAGACTATCCGTGATGACCAGATCGGCGTGCTTGCCGAGTTGGCGGAGGAGCATCCCCATGGCCAGCATGCTGCCGACGGCGTCGCCATCGGGCCGCGCATGGGAGCAGACGACAAAACGCTCGCCCTGGCCGATGACCTGGAGAATGGCGGCGACTGGATCGGCGGGAGCCGTTGCCGGCTCGAGGCTTGGTGCCATGCCGGGCTACTCCGGTGCGGGCTTGTGGACCTGACTTGGATGGGAAGCGGAATCAGGAAGCGGAGAAGAAGCGAGGGCAGCTTGCGCCTCGGTGGCTGGCCTCTGACGCTTGCGGGAGCGGTCCATGAGCTGATCGATGCGGGCCTGAAAGCGGCCCGAGCGGTCGGCAAGGAAGAGCAGGTCAGGGACGTGGCGGACGCCGAGGCGCTCCTTGAGCTGGAAGCGGATGTAGCCCTTGGCGGCTTCGAGGCCGGCGATGGTGTTCTTTTCAGTCTCGGCGATATCCGGGACGTTGCCGTCGACCGCGACGTAAACGCGCGCGGATTTGCCGCCTGGATTGAGGGAGACTTCGCTGACGTGACAGAAGCCGATGCGTGGGTCGGAGAGCTCGCCCTCAATCATGACGCCAATCTCGCCGCGCAGGCTCTCGGCCACCCGGTCCTGATGATGCTTGCGCGCGCGATTTTCGGGCATGGGAGTTGCTCCTGGGGCGAGGGGATACTGAACGCTCATCCGCCGCGGGATGAACGATTCAGGATAGCAGAGACGGGGTGGCGGGTTGCCGGGCGGTGGTGCCGATGAAGGGTCGGCTTCGGGTTACCTATTGTGGGTCGAAGAGTGCTTCGGTGATTTTCATCAGCTGGCCGCGCGAACGGCACAAGACCCTGCCCTAAAGTCGTTTGCGGTATGACAACAGCGGACCAACGCCAATGAATATGCCGCCGTTGAAACCAACCCACTCTCTACTTTGCCGAGGTCCCGGCTCTCGTCTGCGATCGCGGCGAGTAAACCGGCTACGCAGTGATTGCAGAGTCGAATTTTGTGTAATTGTCGAGGTAATCTTTGATGATCAGGTAGCACTCGCAAGAGGTCTTCGTGAGCCCCGGGACGTCGAGGATGCGGATTTCTCCGCGTGTGTATTCGATAAGTCCCTTTCGCTTGAGAGTCGCGGCTGTTGTGGAGACAGTGGGACGGCGACCTCCAAGCATGTCTGCGAGAAACTCATGCGAAATCTTGAACGTGCCGGTGTGCGCGCGGTCGGCGCAGAGGAGCAGCCAGCGGGCGAGCCGCTGTTCGAAGTTGTGTTTCGCATTGCATCCGGCGGATTGCATCGCCTGCACTAGCTGCGCCTGAACATAGCGCAAGGCCAGAAACTGAAATGCGCCGCCAAGGCGGAACTCCCTTTTCGCGTCCTCTACGTGGCAGGAATAGCCATGGCCGGCAATCTGGGTGTAGACGCGATTCAGACTTTCTTTTGTTCCCATCAGAGCCGAGACGCCAATGACCGACTCATAACCGAACATCCCAACTTCGACCTGAGAGCCATCCTTGAATGTTGTCGTCATCGACGCCATTCCCTCTTCGAGAAAATGGAGGCGATCGATCGGATCGCCAGGGTTTTCGATTTCGTGCTTCAGTTCGAATTTGACCGGCTGCAAACGGAGGCGTTCAAGGATCTCCCCGTCTAGAGCCTTCAAAAGAGTGTTCTTATAGTTGCCCGTGCGCAAGGAAGCCTCGCTTTCAGACAAAACCCTATCATAATCAGGATGGTCAAAGCTCACGACGCGTGATAAAGCCCGGGCTATGTCAGATACCGTACAAAGATCTATCGAGTTACGTCAGATACCGTACAAATAAACTTCGACTTATGTCACGTGCCGTACGGAAATATTTGGGGGCTAGGTGAGAAACCGTACAAAGATCGCAAGATAAAGCGAGTAGGTTTAATCTAGGGATTCAGTCAATCCTCATCTTTCTTTCGCTGCAGGTCTCTCGATGAAGGCACCCCTTGTCAACATCGCGTCTTCCATTGCGACTCCCCCTTGCCGCCTCCGCGACGCCTGGGAAAATGTGAACTCGGCTCCGCGGATGCCACTCCTTGCTGCTCCAATGAAGACGGCCCCCGAGACGAGCCATTACCTTGGCGGAGGTGCGAGGCATGACCTTTGACCTCGCCGCATTTCTGGCAACGGCAGGGGTGGGGCGAAGAATCGTCCAATTGCAGCCCAAGCAAAACTTCTTTTCGCAGGGAAGTTCGGCTGACTCCATCTTCTATCTTCAAACGGGCCGCGCAAAGCTCACCGTCGTGTCGCATCAAGGGAAGGAGGCGACTATCGCGCTTCTCCCCGCCGGGGAATTCATTGGAGAGGAGTCTCTGGCGAGCGTGGGAGGATTGCATCTGGCCACTGCCAGCGCCATTACCGCCTGTACAGCGCTCAAGATCGAAAGGGGAGAGATGATCCGCGTGATGCACGAGGAGCATTCCCTCTCCGAAATGTACTTGAAATTCCTGCTGATCCGGAGCATGCGAGCCCAGGCCGATCTTGTCGATCAGCTTTTCAACTCCAGCGAGAGGCGTCTAGCCAGAATTCTCCTGCTGCTGTCCGAATTCGGCGAGCCGGATAAACCGGAGCATTTGGTTCCTCCCATCACGCAGGAAACTCTGGCGGAGATGATTGGCACCACGCGGTCCCGCGTCAGCTTTTTCATGAACCGCTTTCGCAAGCTGGGCCTGATCGAATACAACGGCCGCATCCGGGTCCACAAGGCGCTGCTCAATGTGGTCCTGCTCGACCAATTCCCCGAGAGGAACCCAGAAAGACCTGCTGGTTCGGCTACTCCTCGAATCCGATCGAATCCGGCCAAGAGCGGCTAGAGCGGTTCGGTGGTTGCGGGTAATTTCAATTCTCACCTGAAAAGATATAGAGCCTCTGCCAGACTGTACGAGGAATAATCTGCAGCCGCGCGCCGAGGCTGCTGGGGTCATCCCGCGTGGATCGGCAACGCAGCTGGAAAGCTCGGTTCACGCGAACAGCCCAAAGCGCACTTCAAACATTGGGTTCCGTGGAATTAGTTCTGTTAGACGCCGTCTCCCCTTGATCAACTGATTGACGCACCCTGCACGTTCACCCCTCGATGTAGTCCCAGAAGGCGTCGGCGAGTTCGGCGCTGAGCTCCGCGGTCATGCGGCGGGCGGCGCGCTCGATCTCGTCCATCAGGCCATGGAGGTAGTCGCGGGAGCGGGAGACGGCCACGATGCCCAGTGTGGCGGAGTTCCAGAGGGTAGCCTCGTCCATCTCGGCGACGGAGACGTTGAAGGCCTGACGAAGCTGATCTTTGAGAGAGCGAACGACGTGCCGGCGGTCTTTGAGCGACTGCGCGTGGTCGATGCGAATCTCAAGAGTGAGTTGAGCGACGGGCATGGCTGGGGGCGCGATTTACATGCAGTGTAAGGCCAGTTGAGGGAGCGAGATAAGAATTCTTTGAGGGTCTGGGTTCGGGCAGCAAGTTATTGCACGGAGTCGCGCGTTCGCGAGTCAGCAAGTCGGCCCCGGAATTCATACATGTGCGCTACTCATGGCGACGAGGGAGGCCGCTCAGCGATGACTGCTCTTTTGAGCGCGGTAGCAGGTGCTATGCCGTGACCGGGGCATCGCGCCGTACCAGGCGGTCATAAACCCAGAGCAGCCCGGCCGTGGCCACGCCCACTCCAGATACCGCCCACCAGATGAGTCCCGGCTGATGCAGAACTTCGCCGAAGTGATGAATCAGGAACCCGCCAAACCACCCGCCCACGAGCGACCCAATCCCAATGGGCAGGAAGGCAAAGCCCATATAGGTTCCCTGCTGCCCGGAGGGCGCGAGGCGCGAGATGTACTCGTAGTAGCGCGGCTGCTGGGTGATCTCGCCAATCGCCACTACGATCAGCGTTGCCACTGCCATGGTCACGCTGGGATGCACAATCAGCAGGATCCAGGCCAGGCCCGAGATCAGGGTGCCCAGCGTGATGCCGCGAAACGCCGGCATTTTCTGCGTGAGAATGCTGACCACCATCTGCAGCGCGATCACCGTCAGCGGGTCCCACACTGAGCAGCACTTCAGTATTGCTCTTTGCGTTCACGTAATCATGGATATAGATGGGAAGAATGATGAATTCCTGCCAGAAGGCGATGTAATATCCCGAGAAGATGACCAGAAACAGCATGAAGCGCCAGTTCGACACGACGGTTAGAAAGTTCCTGGCAACCTGGCCGAGGCTTTCGGTCTGCGCCTCGCCGGAGCGGCGGGGCTCCTTGAACAGCAGCAACACGGCAAAGAACATGGCAAAGACGCTCAATGCCGCCATGCCGAAGACCTTCTCCACGCTGAGATGCTGGTGCACCCATCCGGCCAGAAAAGGCCCCAAAGCCCCGCCAATGTTCACCAGGGTGTAGTAGATGGAGTAGCCGATGGAGCGCACGTTTTCTTTGGAAGCGCGGGCCGTGGTGCCGACGACGGAGGGCTTGACGAGCGCGATGCCGAGGGCCGGAAGCATCAGGATCAGCGTCACCAGCACGACCAGAGGCATGGCATTGCGAACCGGAGCGAGCCACGGCGAACCGATGGAGCCCAGCAGGAAGTAGGAGATGGCCAGAATCAGGTAGGCCAGCGACAGCGCCCGGCGAAAGCCCATGCGGTCCGCGAGAGCTCCGCCAAACGCCGCCAGAAACCACACCAGCCCGCCAAACAATCCCGCCAGACTGCTGGCCCGCTCGACGCCGAAGTTCAGGCTCTCATGCAGATATCGGGGCAGCGAGGCAAACGCCGCGTAGTACGACAGCCGCTCGAAGAGCTCGCTGATGTTGGCAACCCAGAACGGCCGCTCAAACCCGGTGCGAATTTCGTGGAAGCGTTCGGAGAAGGTCAATGGGTCTCCTCGCGGATGGGATGGTTCCGAGAAGTGTACCGGATGACGGGTGCCGGAGGGGCAGGTTGAGGTCGATGCTGAAGCAGAGTGTGCGCGCAGAGGAGCGGGTTAGGGCAATCGTCAGGCTTATTTGACCCCCAAATGCAGGGTTGCTAGAATGTAAATGCGGGGTGGAGCAGCCCGGTAGCTCGTTGGGCTCATAACCCAAAGGTCGCTGGTTCAAATCCAGCCCCCGCAACCAAGAGATTTGAAGATTCTAAACGGCTTCCGTGAGTCATCCGGAGGCCATTGTTGCGCTTGGAGGGTACCTGGGCAAATCCTGGGCAAAGAATCGCTTGTCCAACCGTGCTCCAGGTTCTCCCGCTACCCCCTGCGCGCCCATCGCCTGCCCATTGCGTGGGGTGCAGTTTGCGCTGAGGCTCTAGCGCGTGTGGGTAAGGATGGATGCGGCAATTGAGTTCAAGGGCAGCACCTTGTCCACTCCATTCAGCTTGATGGCTTCCTTGGGCATGCCGAAGACCACGCAGGTAGCCTCGTCCTGGGCGATGGTCTTGGCTCCGGCCTGCTTCATTTCGAGCATTCCGCGGGCCCCGTCGTCGCCCATCCCGGTCAGAATGACACCCACTGCATTCCGTCCGGCGTAGCGAGCCGCGGAACGGAAGAGCACATCGACCGAGGGTCGATGGCGGCAGACCAGCGGTCCGTCCTTGATCTCAACGTAGTAGCGTGCTCCGCTGCGCTTGAGCAGCATGTGGTGGTTTCCCGGCGCGATCAGAGCCCGCCCGCGAATCACCGAGTCGTTGGTCTCGGCCTCCTTGACGGTGATGGCGCAGAGGCCGTCGAGCCGCTGCGCAAAGGCGCGGGTAAACAACTCCGGCATATGCTGCACAATGACAATGCCGGGAGTATCGGCAGGCAGCGTTTCGAGAACCAACTTCAGAGCCTCGGTCCCGCCGGTCGAAGCGCCAATGGCCACCACTTTCTCGGTTGTCTCGGCCATGGCGCGGGTGGCCTGCGAGAGGATGCAATCGGCATTCAGCTTGGGTTCGACGGTGTGGCTGGGGGTGAGGTTGTGCAGCCTCGCTCCAGCCGCTGCCTTTACCGCGTTGCAGATCTCGATGCACGAGTCTTCAATAAACTGCTTGGTGCCCATCTTCGGCTTGGTGATGATCTCGACCGCGCCGTATTCAAGCGCGCGGAAGGTGCTCTGCGCGCCCTCCTCAGCCAAGCTCGAACAAATGACAACCGGAATGGGATGCTGGCTCATCAGCTTCTTGAGGAAGGTAAGCCCATCCATGCGCGGCATTTCGATGTCCAGCGTGATCACATCGGGGAGTTGCTCTGCGATTCGGTCGGCAGCTACAAAGGGATCGCCGGCCGTAGCGATCACCTCGATCTCGGGATCGGACTCGAGCACCTCACGCAGCGTCTGGCGGACCACTGCGGAGTCGTCCACGACCAGAACGCGAATTCTCTGTTTAGTCATTTGCCGGACCTCGCTGCCCTCTTTAGTATTCTTTCGGCGGCATCAGCTCACTCACGAGTCGTGTTTCTGCGTATACGACCTCACGAGTGCCTCTGCAGGAGCACCTCACCAGTTTGTGTATTGAAGTGAATGTTGACGCCGCGCTTTCCACCCAAAGAAGATGCGGAGACGGCAAATCCTTCCTCTTCGAGCACTTTCATCGCGACTTCGATATTCAGTCTGCCAACCGTGGGCCGCGCCGCATCCTTTCCGGTCAACAAAACATCTCCGCCCCCGAAGAGCTTAACCTCGACCTCATCGCGGCGTGCGCCCATTCGATCGAAGTGACGGGCCAGATCGCGAATGGCGAAGTCGACGTAGCGGCGGCCCGCGGAGCGGCTCAGGATCGTGGACGGCCTGGTTGGGCAGCGAGGCAGCATGGGATGGCAAAGCGCTGCCACGCCCAATCGCGGAATCCGAAACGCGATGCCGATACAGGAGCCAAGCAAGGTACGCAAGATCGAAGGCTCGCGGACAAGACGTGCCTCTCCAGGCTGCACGTAGACCTCGGGCAAGGCATCCTTCGCAACCCGGTCATACGCGGCCATTGGTCCTCCTGTAAAGCGCAGGGGCGACAGGCGCGAGCGGCAGATTCATGTCGTGCAGTGTCTCGGCATGGCCGACAAACATGTATCCGCCCGGGATGAGACAGTTGGAGAGCCTTTGCAGAATGCGTTCCTGGGTAGGGCGATCGAAGTAAATGATCACGTTGCGGCAGAAGATGGCATCGATTTTCTCCTGAACACCGTAATCGGCATCCATGAAGTTCAGGCGGCGAAACTCAATCAGCCGCCGCAACTCCGGAACAACACGTTGTTTATTGGAGCCCGGCTCGCGGCTGCGCATGAAGTACTTACGCCGCAAAGCAGGCGCGACCGGCGCCACAATGTCGTTTGCATAAACGCCCAGCTCGGCTTTGTCCAGGACGAGGCTGGAGATGTCGGTGGCCAGAATATGGAAGCGGAAACCGGGATGGGTCAGCGCGTATTCGCTGAGCACGATGGCCATTGTGTACGGCTCCTCGCCCGTCGAACAGCCCGCGCTCCAGATCTTCAATTGCCGCCCATAGGAGCTGCCCATAAGTTCAGGGAGCGCCGTCTCAACCAAATAGTCGAAATGCCCCGACTCACGAAAGAAGTCGGTCTTGTTGGTTGTAACCACGTCAATCAGGTGAGAGATTTCATTTTTCAGTCCCTCATGCCCGAAGAGATAGTCACAGTATTCGCTGTAAGAGCGAAGGTCGAGCACCCTCAGGCGCCGCTTGATGCGCACCTCGAGCATAGTTTTTCTTTCTGAGCCCAGGTGAATACCCGCCTGCGCGTAAATCAGCTCGCAGAGGCGCGCATAATCTCTTTTGGAAATCGTTTCGTCGTGAACACTCATCGTGTGAACGAGGCGGTGTTACCCGCCCCGTTCCCTCCATTAGAAGATCTTCGGATTACACGCAGACTCTTCGAATGCATTGAAGGATTGCTTTTTCCTGGGGAAAGAGCCGTCCGAGCGCATTCTTTCGGACTACATCCATTCCGAAAATGCTTTACGCTGCCGCTCCAACAAGCTGCCTGTCCACAGTTTGCTGTTTCTCCAGGGTCTGTTTGCCGGCTTCCTGCCCGCGGACCAGGGCAAGCTCCTCGGCTGAGAAGACACGGTCGATGTCCAGAATCATGATGAACTGGGTATCGCGCTTCCCCATGCCGTCGAGATCGACTGGCTGGCAGCCGCAACCTCCCCGGCAATTCCGCGAATGTCGGTGACCGTCCGCGTCAGCCCGGCGACCATGGCCGAGAGCGCCTGCATCAGCTTGTCCTGCGGCGAACGCTCGCGGATGTCCACGGTAAGGTTTCCGTTCGATATCTCCTCGGCCGCCGAGGTGATCTCGTTCATGGCTGCGACCAGCGTGTTCAGGTTGTTCTTGATGAGATTGAAGTCGCCGTAGTAGGTGTCGGTGATCGGGGGAGGATTATCTCCCTTGCTGATCAGCTCCACGTACTTCGCGGAAACATTCAGCGGGTTGATTACAGCCTCAAGAATGGCGTTGACGCCGCGCACAATTTCAGCGTACGCGCCCTGAAACTGGTCGTATTTGCCTCGTTCGCTCAGCTTGCCCGCGTTCGAGGCTTCGGTCAGGCGAGCCAGCTCCTTATGCAGCCCCTGCAGAACCTGGGCCACGTTATTGATCGCCTGCTTCATCTTCTCGTGGTCGCCCTTGTAGGTCTGCGCAATCAGTTCGTCGATCTTGCCACTGGAAATCTGCGCCAGAATGCGGTTGCCCTCGCCAATGGGCAGCAGGATCGCGTCAAGCATGGTGTTGACGCCGCGCACGATCTCCGCGAACGCGCCCTGAAACTGCTCCGGCTTGCCGCGGTCAGAGAGTTGCCCTTCCTTGGACGCTTCAATCAGCCGCCCCATTTCCTTTTGCAGGGCCTGGGTGACGACGGCCACATTGTTGACGGCCTGCTTCATCTTCTCGTGGTCGCCCTTGTACGTCTGCGCGATCAGTTCGTCGATCTTGCCACTGGAAATCTGCGCCAGAATGCGGTTGCCTTCGCCAATCGGCAGAAGAATCGCGTCCAGCATGGTGTTGACGCCGCGCACGATCTCCGCGAACGCGCCCTGGAACTGTTCCGGCTTGCCACGGTCAGAGAGTTGCCCTTCCTTGGACGCTTCAATCAGCCGCCCCATTTCCTTTTGCAGGGCCTGGGTGACGATGGCCACATTGTTGACGGCCTGCTTCATCTTCTCGTGGTCGCCCTTGTAGGTCTGCGCGATCAGTTCGTCGATCTTGCCACTGGAAATCTGCGCCAGAATGCGGTTGCCTTCGCCAATCGGCAGAAGAATCGCGTCCAGCATGGTGTTGACGCCGCGCACGATCTCGGCGTACGCGCCCTGGAACTGTTCCGGCTTGCCGCGGTCGGAGAGCTGCCCTTCCTTGGAGGCTTCGACCAGGCGAGCCAGTTCTCTGTCTCGACAATCATGATCTGCTCGATCTTCGGCCGGGGCGTACGGATGTTGAAGTACTCGCGCAGGCGGATGTACGGGATCAACTCGCCGCGGACATTCGCCAGGTGCTTGCCGTTGGCCGCCTCAACATCGGCCTGCATCAACTCAATACATTCCTGCGTGTTGGCCAGCGGCAGCACAAAGAAGGCATCGCCGATACTCACCAGCAGTCCGTCGATGATGGCCAGGGTGAGCGGCAGTCGCAGTGTTACCGAGGTGCCCTGGCCGGGCTTGCTGGCGACGTCGATGGTCCCGCGCAGGCTATCGACCCGCTGGCGGACTACATCCATGCCCACGCCGCGACCGGAGACATCGGTCACCGTCTTGGCCGTCGAAAATCCCGGCTGGAAGATCAGGGCGTAGGTCTCGGACTCGCTGAGCGGCTCATTGGCGTCTACCAGGCGCCTCTCGATCGCACGCTCGCGGACCGCCTCGGCGTCAATGCCGCGCCCGTCGTCAGAAACTCCCACCAGCACGTTGGCGCCGGAGTGCCGAGCAGAGAGATGGACCGTTGCCATGGGCCGTTTGCCGCTAGCCGCGCGCGTCTCGGGAGGCTCGATGCCGTGGTCCATGCTGTTGCGGATCAGGTGCATCAACGGATCGCTCAACTGATCGATAACAGTCTTATCCAGCTCCGTCTCCGCTCCCTCGATCGTCAGCTCTACGTTCTTGTTCAGGTCGCGTGCCAGGTCGTGCACCAGGCGGCGGAACTTCTCGAAAGTGCCGCGAATGGGCATCATGCGGATGTTCATTGAATTCTCGCGCAACGAGGAAGTAAGCCTCTCAATTTCTTCGGAGACCGTCGCGACGTCGGGATCGTCGTGCCGCGCGGCCAACTCGCTCAACCGGGCCTGCACCGTAACCAATTCGCCCACCAGGTTTACAAACTGATCGAGTTTCGCGGCGGGAACCCGGAGGCTGGACGCGGTATCCGGCGTGTCGTAGGTCCGGCGTCCCGGGGTTCCGGCGCGTTTGTCCTCCAGCGCTTTAGCCGTTCGATCGGCCTCAGAGATCGCAGAGGCCGGAGCATCTTCCGAAGGCGAGGCTGAAGCCGGCTCAATCGTCAGTTCGCAGCTGTCCTCGACAAAGATGAACACATCGCTGATCGCATCGCGGTCCGCGGCGGTCGACAAAATCAGATCCCACGCGATGTAGCAGCGCTCCGGGTCGAGCTCGGCCAGGGGCGGTATCTCCGCCATCGATGCATTCACCGCCAGTTTGCCCAACTGGCCCAGTTCGCGGAGGAGCAGCAGCGGGTTGGCCCCACAGCGTAACAGGTCGGGCCCGGGCGCAAAGCGGATGTGCCAGTCGCGCATCGGTCCTGAGACGCCTGCGTCCCCACGCGCGGTGGGATCGATGGCTGGTCCGGCGCCCGGCTCATGATTCCCATCTTCAGGTCCAGCCAGGGCGATTCCTGCCAGACGCCGCACCTGTTCGAGAATCCTTGCCCCGGCGGCGGAGTCGACGGCCGGAGCACCGGCCGAGTCTTCCTCAAGCAGGTCGCGTATCTGGTCCAGCGCGGCCAGGGTCAGGTCGATGAGCCCGGCGCTGATTTCGAGCCGCCCGGTGCGAACCTCGTCGAAGGCAGTCTCCAGGTCGTGAGTGAAGGACGCCAGCTTTTCAAAGCCGAACATCGCTCCAGAGCCTTTGATTGTGTGCAGAGCGCGGAATACGCGGCCCACCAGTTCCAGATCGCCGTGGCGCTCGTTCAACTCCAGCAGGGCCGCTTCCAGATCGACGAGGATCTCGCGCGCTTCTTCGCGGAAGCTCTGCTTGAACTGTTCGGCGCTGCTTGAAGCCCGGTCTTGCACGCTGGGTCGCTTCATCCGGTTTAAGCGAGAACCGGCAACTCTCCCGTCCCACAAATTTCGAGCGCAGCCCGAACCGCTTCCGGCGCCGGCCCCTCAAGGGAAAAATCCACATCTGAATTTTTGGCTTCGCGCGCGGCGGCCCAAAGCAACTGCACAGCGGTCACGTCCACAACGGTCACGTCCTCCAGCGAGATGCACAACCTGCCGCCCCGCTTGAGCCCCTCGGCCAGAAACCCCTTGAGCTCGGCCGCGCAACCGATGTCGATTGCGCCTTGAAGGCGAATAACGCCTTTCCCGGCAGTTTGAACAACAGATACAGGCACACAATGCTCCCGCCAGGTTGTGGTCGCCCGGCACCGACTTCATCGACATTGGCGAAGCAATCGATTAGCCGGATTTGTTGGAATGACTTTTGTCCTCTCTCATAATTCGGGACCACTGACCCTCGGCGCGGAATCGTTGGAGCCTCGATCCAGCTCAGATCGGTGGGTTTTTCCAGAACAGTCCCACGAGCGGTTTCGATTTCACATTCGGGAATGGCGTCCCTTCACACGCCGTCAACTCGCTGCCGCGGCACTCCCCTCGCGTTTTTTCCGATTCGACCGATATGTCCATTGGCGGAGAGTTCTCTGCAGACGAGATCCGATGCCTTGAGTGACATGGAACAAGAAAGATTCAGTCGCCGTGAAGGAACTGGACGATCAGCACGAAGCCCTGATTGATTTCCTGAAAACGTTCTTGTCAGGCACGTCCATGAACAAGACCAGAAGTATGCGAAATGGATGAGCGACCATGGCGTTCGATCTTAGAGCTTGCAATGCTGCCGCCCCCGGCTGCGAACGCGGCGCGATTCGCGCCTTGAGGATGCCTCGATGGCCATGAAAGTTCTTGTCGTCGATGACTCTATCACCATGGTGATGAGCCTCAAGACCACTCTTACGATGAACGGCTTCGAAGTGGAGACTGCCGACAACGGCAAGACGGCGCTGGACAAGTTGAACTCGGGAACCAGGCCCAACTTGATTGTCACCGACATCAACATGCCGGTGATGGGCGGGCTCGAGCTGATCGGGAAAGTGCGAGCAATGGCCGGGCTGAAGTTCATCCCCATTCTGACTTTGACCACGGAGAGCGACGCCGCCAAGCGCGAGTTGGGCAAGCGTGCCGGTGCCACCGGTTGGATCGTGAAGCCGGTTTCGGGCGATGATCTGATCCGAGTCATCAGGAAAGTCTTGCCGGGAGCGTAGGAGCATGGCATCTTTGGCTGAACGAGGACTGGAAGGGATCTCCCCTGGACGGTACGGCCGTGAGAACGGCGAGGGAGCCAAGCCTGCCCGAGATCCTGCGCCCCGTCGAAGGAAGGCCGCCAGGCGGATACTCATCGAAACAGGGACGGGAGTCCTCTGCGCTTCAATCTTTTATTTTTCGCTTCCCTACGTGCTGGGGCCGGTCTTCATTTCTCATTCGTATCAGGTCGCGGGGCTCCTGCTTCTCTTTATGACCGGTCCGTTTCTGATCTTCAAATGGTTGAACTGGATCTATGCCCTCCGCGGCATCGCCGAGCTCGGCCACGCGGGAACGATGAGCAAGGTCGAGCTGGCGGCCATGGCCACCAGGCGCACAGCGATGAGAGATGAACTGAGAGAATCCACGCCGTACGTCGATGTGATGCACAATCAGATCGGGGACTCGCTGGCCGAGTCTGAGCGCGAGGTGATTCAGGTAATTGAGCAGATCGGCATCCTGAATGCGAAAGCCAGCCAGCAAAGAACACACATCGCTCAATCGATAAAGAGCGGCAAAGATTTGACGGAAAGCACCCATCGCCGCGTGGAAAACAACAAGCAGATCATCGCTGCCATCGATATGCAGTTGCAGACACAGATCGACGAGTTCAGGAGCAACTTCGAGCGAATCAAGGGGCTCGCGAACGAGGTCGGCGCGCTGACTCCGATGATCAAGGTGATCACTTCGATCGCCCAGCAGACCAGCCTGCTGGCCCTGAATGCGGAGATCGAGGCGGCGCGGGCGGGCAGCGCCGGCCGTGGTTTTTCCGTGGTTGCCTTCGAGGTGAGGAAGCTGGCCGTGCTGTCTACCGAAGCCGCGGCCGAGATTTCCAGGAAGATCCATTCCACTTGCAAGAAAGTGGCGCAGGAGATGGACCAGGCTCGCACCGCTCTGGAAGAGCACGAGGCAAGCAACGCGATGGGCCGACTGGTGGCCGACCTGGGAGAGATGCAGGCGGAGTTCTCAAGGAACGGCGGATTACTGCTCGATGTCATCACCGAGGTGGATGAGAACTACGAGGAGAGCGTGAACCGACTGTCGCAGGCACTGGGACATATTCAGTTTCAGGATGTGATGCGGCAGAGAATGGAGCATGTGCAGGAAGCTCTGCTGGAGATGCGCGAACATTTGCTGTATCTGATGCGGAAGCCATGCGATCCTGCGTGGGACGGTTCGCTCGACATCACCTTCAAGGCCATGCTCTCAGATCATCTGAAGAAATATCGCATGGCCAGCCAGACAGTCACCCACCTGGCCATTTCCGGCGGCGACGCAAAGGCCGACGATAGCCGACCAGCCATTGAGCTATTCTGATTATCCGCAGATCCGCATTCTATCCGGAGGCATTCAAAGAAGATCCGGAGTCAGGATATACTCGACTTGTCTGAAGCGAGTTGGCTGGAATGTCCGGGGTCAGTTTGCAAGAGGCAACTCTTGACTCGCCGTATCCAGGCGGCCTGCCAAAAGTGCAGCCAGGCTGGCGCACTGATTGCGAATGTCGGGCAGTGCAATGCTCTCCCAGAACACACCGCGCGTGAGAGGCCCGATTGCAAACAAACGCGCTGAGACCGAGCCTTGTGCATCGATCACCGCGCATCGATCATCGAGATCGAGGCCGATTCCCAACGGGCCGGAGCGAATCTGCCCTGCCGCATAGAGCGAAACGATCACCGGGTTGGCAGAGTAGCGTGGATCGTCGGGCAAACCCGTACACTCCAGAATCGAAGCCACTGTGATGGTTTCGGTTTTATGCTCACCGCGAAGAAAAAGTGAAGCCGTTATCCTGTTCCCTTCACGCTTTGCATCCACAATGTGCGCGGCCACGATCCGCAGCCTCCCCTCGGCAATCAGGTTCTCGATCAAATCTGCGATCTGCGGCGCCATACGATGCCGGACGACATTCCACCATGGACGCGCATGGCGCAGGAACCGGCTGCGCTCATCGAGGGTCATCCGCTTCCATAACTCCTGCGTATGAGGCCGCAGGGAATCGATGGTGCTGCGCCAGTCCTGGCCATCCCTGGTTGCGGCGCGAGCCATCCCGCGTACCCAATGAGTGAGAACTGAGATGGGCGCGCCAAATGGAACATCGGCAGGGTCAAGCTTGCGGGCCTTCACCGTCTGATGTGTATGTGGCAGCAACCCCCGGCGTGAAACTGCAATGATTTTCCCGCGATGCCCGCGACGGTAAAGAGAGAGCACTGCGTCAACCATGGTGAGGCCGGTGCCGATGGCAAGCAAAGTGGCATCGTTTTCGATTCGATCGAGTACTCCCGGCGCCCAGGGATTCTCTCCGCGCTCGGTGAGCAACGGAGGCCGCTGTTCATTGCCGGTGGCCAACACGCAGTAATCCACGGTCAAGTTGTCGCCTGAAGCAAACTGAAGAGAGATGCCGTTTGCAGCTGAAGCAACGTTGACGCATTCATCCCGGACTAATCTGAGTTGTTGGGAATTGGGAACATCCTGCAATAATCCGCCTATATATTCGCCATAAACGCCGCGCGGGACAAAACAGAATCGGGTGGGACAACCGATTTCGAAGCGAGGCCCATGAATCTGCAGCCATTCATAAAAGTGGTCTGGGAGATCGGCATAGGCACTCATGTTGCCCGCTCGGACGTTTAGAAGGTGATTGGGGTCCCACGTGGAGAATGCGAGGCCTCGGCCAATTTCCTTGCGCTTTTCAATCAGGACGATCTCAGTATTTGGGCCGACTCGACGAAGAAGACAGGCTGCAAGCACCGCTCCGCTTGCTCCTCCGCCAATGATGCCGATCCGTGAAGTAAAGACTTCAGGCTTGTTCATTGACCCTACTTATGCGTCAGCTTACCGACACTGGAGCCTGCCATCAGCACACAATGCGAACTGGAAGATGTCTTTTGCATTTGCTGAGGTTCAATAGGAACTTTTAGATACAGCCGTGAAGGAAACGAAGTGCCAGAAAGAGGACTCTGCCGGGCCGTGTGGAGGTTTGGAAATGAGCCCGGTCAAGGGAGACGGGCCTCTGGCTGACAACCGGGTCCATGAGCCGCTTTCCCCAACAATACAATCGGCGGACTCGCCTCGACAAGCAAAGAACAAGTAGCTGCGAAGTTCTAAAACGGCATTCAAACCGAAATCGGGAGCCGTTTTCCATTTTTTGAGCAAATTGAGCTTGTTCCCCGGAAATGCTTTGCAATAAACGAGACGCAACCCAGGGTGGCCCGAGGGCATTTTGGGCCGGGCCGCAATGAGCTGTGCCATTCCGCATTCCGTGATGGCCATTGGTTGCAGTTGAGTGGTACGCTAGCGAGATTCGAGGAGGTTGCGGTATGAAGCGCTTCTATCTTCCCCCATGCGTGGCCCTGAGTGTTGCGATTCTGGCCGCGATGCCGTTGGCGGCACAAAACCAGAGCCCCAGCCAGGAGAACGCAAACACAGGCAGCCAGACGCCTGAGGCAACCTTCAAGATCAGCGGCAAGGCGGTGCTGGTTGATGTTGTGGTAACCGACAAGGCCGGGAACCCGGTGACCGGGTTAACGCCCGAAGCCTTCACAATCCTCGAGAAGGGCAAGCCGCAGACCATCTCCTACTTTGAGGAACACAAAGGAGACGAGGACGCAAAGCCGGTGGAGCTGCCAACTCTGCCGATGAATGTGTTCACGAACTTTACGCCGATTCAGCCGCCGGCGGCGGTAAACGTGCTGCTGCTGGACTCTCTTAACACGCCGATTGAGGACCAGACCTTCGTGCACCAGCAGGCGATAAAGTTCTTGCGGGGTCTCAAGCCGGGATCGCGGATGGCGATCTTCACGATGGGTATTGGACTGCGGTTTGTGCAGGGGTTTTCAGACGATCCGGCCATTTTGATGGCGGCGCTGAGCAACAAGAAGAGCAGCGAATTGCAGAACACGATGCTGATCCAGGGTCCGCAGGAGCAATTAGTCCAGCAAACAGTGCTTGGGCAGTTGGCGGAGGTCATGCCTGCGGGCCCAGGCGGTACGGCAACGGCTGGCACGCAGGCGATGCTCGACTCGTTGTCGGGAGTGTTCGACCGGGCACAGCAGGCGCAGAACGATGATCGCGCCTATCGGACGCTGGAGAACATCCAGCATCTCTCGAAGTTTCTGGGAACGTTTCCAGGGCGGAAGAACCTGGTCTGGTTCTCAGAGGAATTTCCCATGACGTTTGTGGGCATGTCGACCGCGCAGTTCGATGGGACGGATACGCGAACCGAGACGCGCTTTGAAGACGCCCTGAGAAAGACGATTGACCTGCTGACGACGGCGCGCATTGCAGTTTATCCGGTGGATGCCCGCGGGGCGAGCACCAATACTTTTTACCAGGCGCAAAACCAGGTGGATTTGCTGGCGACTTCGGCGCCCCAGGTAAGCGGGGAAAGCGCCGCGCAGTCGAGTGTGGCGCCTGCGGTGACCGGCGTAAGCAGCGCGCAGTCGACTCAGACGACGAATGAGGACGCACAGCGGAACACCGACCAGGAGACGATGAAACAGCTTGCGCACGACTCCGGCGGCAAGGCGTTTGTGAATACGAATGGGCTTGAGGAAGTGATAGCGGACGTAGTGAAGTCGAGCGCCGACTTCTACACGATCACGTATTCTCCGGAAGACAAGGATATGAATGGACTGTTCCGGCCGATCGAAGTGAAGATCAATGGGGCCAAGTACAACCTTTCGTACCGGCGTGGATACTATGCGCTGGATCAGGACCTGCCGGGTGCGGGCAAAATCGCAATTGCCGCGGCGGATGCCGCCAAAATGGCCAACCCTCTGGAGCCAGTAATGGACTTCGGGCTGCCGCAGTCGGAGCAGATTCTGTACAAGACATGGATCCAACCGCTGTCTCCGCAACAGGAAGCTGCCGCGACTCCCGACGCAAAGCCGCAGGGCAAGCCGGCAGTGAAGGGCCCGACGAGCCGCTACATGGTGAACTTTGCCATCGATATGGGCGACGTTCGGCTGAAGGAAGAGACGGATGGACTGCACACCGGACAGCTGGTTGTTTCGATGGTCGTGTACGACCGGTATGGGAACATCGTGACCCGCAAGGATCACATTGCGGCTCTGAATATCAAGCCGGACGCATACAGGGTTTTTCAGAAGACCGGAATTCAACTGCGGGACTGGGTGGAAGTGCCGAAGGGTCAATACTGGCTGCGTACAGGGGTGTACGATGCAGCGTCGCGGAGGATGGGGACGTTGGAGGTTCCATTGAGCGCCGTGAAGACGACGGACACAGCTTCGGTGCATTAAAGCGAAGGACCCGAGGAAAGCGCGACAGGCAGGCTGCAATGCGGAAGTTGATCGTGATCGGATTGCTGGCGGGCATGATCACGACTGCGCGTGGCGCGGAGCAACTAAGCGTTGCCCAGTTGGAGCAGAAGCTGGCCGCATCGCTGAAGCACGATGCAGGCGGAGGGTCGGATCATGCGCAAACCGACCCGTTCAAGGAACTTGACGCCGATATCAGCACACTGCCGACGGCGGATGAGGGCAGCGCGCTGGCAAAGCAGCTTTATGGGGTGGAACTGACCGAGCGGTTGACCGCCAAGACGTTTGACCGATTGCTCGCAAACTACCAGCTTGGACTCGATAGCCAATGGGCTCTTGTATACCTGCAGGACCGGTCGGAGTTTCTCGATTCGCCGCAGTCTGAGTGGCCGTCTCTGGCGGCTCCGGACACAGAGGCCCAAAAACACACGCTGGAGCTGGCTCGGGGCTATGTGTTCCACACGCTTCTGCGGTTGCCGGACTTCTTTGCGACGCGGAAAACGACGCGATTTGTAAGCGACACGCAGACATGGGACGCGCTGGGAGTACCGAATCGGGAGGGACCGCACCTGGCTGGGTCAAGTGCTCTCGAGATCACGTTCCGCGATGGCAAGGAGTTTGTTACGGCGCCCGAGACGATGGGCATGAAAAGAATACCGGTCGATGCGGGATTAGCGAGCCAGGGCGAGTTTGGGCCGGAGTTGGCCATTGTGCTGGTAGACCTGGCAGACCAGGCAAATGGGACGATCGCGTTTCATCACTGGGAGACGACTGCTGAGGGGCCGGCAGCAGTGTATCGATATTCCGTTGCAGCGGCAGGGTCGCACTACCAGGTGAAGTTTGCCTGCGCGGCAAACACAGCGTTTCACGCGTCCCCCGGCTATCACGGGTCGATCGCGATCAGCCCTTCAACCGGGGCCGTTTTGCGGATGACGCTCGCGGCGGACTCGAAGCCGGGGGATCCGATCACGCATGTGACTTCGGCAATCGATTACGGACGAGTGACGATTGGCGATCGGGTGTATATTTGCCCGCTCCGGAGCATTGCGTCGATGACCGTGGAGGCGAATGCCTGCGGGCGGCACGGAAACGCGAAACGGCTGGCGGAACCGGAGACGATGCTGAACCGGACGACCTTCAGTGACTACCACCGGCTGGGATCGACGATAAACATTCTGCCGCCGGAGAAAGCCGACCAGCAGGGCTCGAAGTGAAGGTAGTGTCTGGCCGCAGGGTGTGGGGTATTGGCGAACTGGTGCGGCCCAGGAACTAAGGGGTCGAGGGGGCGGTGGTGGATGCGCCGAGGGCCTGAAGCACTTTGGCAAGGTGATCTTTGGCTTCGGGTGTAGTGTCGCCCAGGGCGATGGCGCGCTCAAGGTGTTGGCGGGCTTCGGGCATGCGGTTGAGGCGGGCGAGAACGGTGCCGAAGGCTTCCTGAAGGCGAGGATCGTCTGGGTTGTGTTCGAGCGCGAGTTCAAGCAACGAAGCGGCTTCCTCATCCCGGCCGACCAGGATGAGGAGACCGGCTAGCTGGCCGGCGATGGCGGCTGAGTCGGGCGCAGTGTTGAGGCCGCTGCGGAGAACTTCGATGGCCTGGACGGATTTGCCGGTTCGTGAATAGGCGAGGGCGAGATTAACGCACTGAGTGGGCGTGCGCTGGGGCTGGACGCGTGGTTTATCGAGCAGCTCGATCACGGATGCGTAATTCGCGTCGTTCGCGAGGTCCGTGGAAAGCGCGTCAAGGGCAGCAGTGATCTCGGGATCGAAGTCGAGGGCAGTGCGCCATTCGGCTTCGGCGCCTGCCGAGTCTTGGGTTGCGTCGAGGGCAGCGGCGAGTATGAGGTGAATGCGATTGTCCTTGTAGCCTTGGCGTTCGGCTTCGCGAAGGGCAGGAACCGCTTCCTGCGGGTCTCCTGACAGATAGAGACTGCTGCCAAACATGAAGATAACGCGCGTTGCGTTTTTCTGGTTTGGGTCAGTATGCAGCGATGTGGCGTATGCGTCGGCGGCGCAACCGTATTGTTCGTGGCCGGCAAACCACAGGCCCAGGTCGGCGTAGTCGTCGGCAGTGGGCGAATTCAGTAAACGGTCTTTCATATCGGGCGGGGGCACGCAGTTGGGGGCTGAGTGGAGGGTCGCGGGCGCAAGAACCGCGACGGCGAGGGCCATGCCAACTACGACGTGGAAGGGCAGTCGAGAAACCAGTAGCATCTGTTGAATATGGAAGACGAACTGGGATTTCGGCATGGCCACTATTTCTAGTTCCGGTGCGCCGCGACAGGTGCTGAGTGGTTTGTGCTTGCCTGCATCGGTCTCACTTACGCGCATCGGCGACGGCCCGCTGGTCGGCGACGTGGACTTCGATGTCTTCGATCCCGTCAGGGTCAATATTAACAAACTCTGGAATGTTGACCGCCCGGTTGGAGGCGGTGGTGTTGTCGATGAGAATAGGCGGACTGTCGTTGCCGTTTGCGTCGATGTGGGTAAGGTACATCTGGGTGTACGGCGAGCGAGCCTTCGAGGAGAAGACCATCCAACGTCCGTTGGGCGAAAAGCTGTGCCAGGAGTTCATGAGGCGGGTGTTGGCGCGCATGCGCCGCGCTACGCCGCCCTCGAAGGGCAGAATATAGAGCTGGCTGTCGGGGCGCATGAGCTGACCGTTTCTGGCCTGGACAAAAACGATCCACTTGCCGTCCGGCGAGACCTTGGGAAAGCTGTTGCTCATGCCGTTCTCTGATGCGCCGACAATGCGCTCGGGCTTGCCGCCTTTGCCGCCATTGAAGGGCACGCGGTAAATGTCGTACTGAATCTGGGTCTCATTTGGATCGTTGGAGTGGAGCGCAGCGGGCTGGCCGGGCTTGCGCGGGTCACGCGCCTCGGCGCGGGCAAAGACGATCCACTTGCCATCGGGGCTCCAGACGCCATCTGTCTGGACGTAGTGAGGATCGTCGGCGCCGGGCAATGGATAACGCATTCCCGCGGCGCGGTCGTACCACGCAAGGATGCCGCGAGTGGGATAGAAAACCTGCAGAAAGCGGTAGTCGGTGAAGTTGGTGACGAAGTAGGAGTCGCGCAGCGCGAGCGAGGGGCCGGCAAAGGTGCTGACGACGAATCGGCCGTCGGGCGAGACCTGGGACATAAAGCCGACGCGGGTTTGGCCGATGGTACCGTCGGTGTTCCAGTGGACCATGTCCTTGCTGTCGATGGTCATATGCTTCTGGACTGGGACGACGGCGTAAAGACCCTTGTCGTTGGACGGGCCATCGATGTCCATGCCGAAGGTTTTGCCATCGGCGGAGAAGGAGTGGCAGTTGGCGCAGGTGGGCATGTCCTTGAGCACGACACGGCTGGCGGGCTTGCGGATGTCGCGGAGGCACCAGTGGATGAGGTGAATTGCGTTCGGGGCGAGGGGCGAGACGACTCCGTTGATGCCGGGCGTGGGCATGAGCGGGACATCGCGGTAAAAGATGGGGGCGCCGACGGGGTCAGAGGAAGTGGTAAAAGCGGCGCGAGCCTGGGAAAGGACGGTGCGGCCGTCGCGCATGCCGCTGATGACGAGCGTGGCAGGGGCTGCAACAGAGTGGGCCTGGATGGAGTCCCAGGTGGCAGCGTCCGGTGTCCAGGTCCATGTCGCGGCCTGCTGCGTGGTGAGGGTGGGCGGCTTGTTGGTGTCTCTGACAGTCTGGGGGTCGATGGGCGGGATCTTGATGCGCTCGCCACCGGTGACGATGTGGATGGGCGGAGCCTTGTCGGCAAAGATGACGTCGATATTCCAGGAAGAGCCGGCGGCATCGCGCCAGAGGATTGTGGGCGGAGTGATTCCGGGGGGAAAGATGGCGCCTTCTTCGGGATAGTCGATGGAGACTGGCCAGAGTTTCAATGGGGACTGCTGGGCGGCAAATACAGCAGGGATCAGGCCATGGCTGTTTTGGTGGCCAGATTGAGCGGGACGAATCAGCGCGATTGTGGTGAAGGCTGCTATGGAAACAAGGACAAGGCAAAGAGCCACAACGAGCCGGTTGCGCGTGGAGAAGAAAGCGGGAATTGCTGAAAACACTGTTCCTCCGAGCGTGTTCGGATGGCGAAGGAGCTGCGCCGTTCGTGCTTTCTTGCTGGCCCCTAATTTTAGACGAATACGCATGGCTGAGGATAGACACGATTCTGAGGGGAAGTTTCCTTCGTCAGGACCTCAGCGGGAGTGTGCAGGAGCTAGTGTCCGGCGGCAGAAGCAGCATTCAGGACCAGCTGTTGCTGATCCGCGGTGACGGCCTTCTGGTAGAAGTCGCGAAGGGCGCTGTACTCAGAAGGATCGAGCATCGTGAATCCACGGACGAGTACCCGGGACGTGGTAATGGAGTCAGCATCGACACGGGTACGCACGACATAAGATGCGTTGCCCGACCAGTCGAATTTGGTCTCCTGGGGCGTTCCCTCCAGGGCGAAGCCAGCCGGGAGCTGGTAGGTGATCTGCTCCTCCTCTTCTCCTGCGTAGTGCATGTCGATGGGCAGGGTGCGGCTGGCGTCAGGTGGGAAGGGATCGGTCTCGGTGCTGTCAAAGAACAGCCTGGGCACCGAAAAGTGGTTGCCCGCCGGCGAAGCGACGCTCCCGGAGAGCTGAACCACCGCCATCAGCTGGGCATCGGGGTTGGCGAGGTTGTCCAAGTGGTCGAGGTGGGCCTGGATTCCAGCCGGGACCTGGGCAGCAATTGTTCGATCGAGTTGAGCCTTGATGTCGTCCGTGCTGGTGAAGAGGGCGAGCTGGCGCCAGCTCAGGGCGACCTGACCAGTGAATGCGATCTTGATGGTTCCGGAGACCTGGCCCTGGGCTGTCAGCCCAATTTTGCCGACGCGGACGATCGCGTTGTCAGTGTAGGCCGACAGAGGCGTCACGACGATCTCAACTTTGCCGTTGCCGTCAAGCGCAACTCCTGCCGCGCCGGTGTGTGCCCAGTGGAGGGTCTCGAAGGGAGCCATCTTGGCGCCGGGATCGACGAGAATTTCTTTGCCATCGATGTTGACGGCAACGACGACGGCGTCGAGCTGGGCGGTGTTGAGAATCTGCGGCGAGAAGATATGGCGGTCACGGCTCGCAATCCTCTCAGGGCGGGCGTTGACGCCGGCAGCTCGAAGCAATGCGAGATAGGCGAAGGCCATCTCTGTGGAGGTGCCGCTCTTTTTAGTCAAGACTGATTCGACATGGCCTTCAGGGATGGAGTCTCCGGCCGAGGCAGGAGGCACTGCGCTGGAAAGGTCGATGTTGTCGAACTTCTGGACCAGGTTGTAGAGCTTTTTGGCCTTATCGAGGGGTGGGTCTGAAGGCGAGCAGACTTCAGAGACGATGCCCTTGATTTCGCCCGAGGAGCCAAGGTAACGGTCCAAATCCTTGGTCCAATACCCCATCTCTTTCTGCCAGAATTCCTTTTGGACGATGGTATAGGTGTAATAAAAGTCGACCTGGTAGATCTTCTCCGCAAGCGGAGGCGCAAAAGGCTCCTGAGGGATGGGAGGAATGTCGGTGAGATCCAGGACGTAACGGCCCTGTGCATCCTGGGTCATCGACTTTCCCGGGGGAAGGATTGTGGTGGAGCGGATGTCGTTGAGGATGTTGTCGTGCGGACCCATGAGCTGGCTGTTTGTAGTGCCACTTTCGCCCGCGGAGCGGTCGGGAAGAAACTGGCTGGTGGGCAGAAATGCGTAGTGGGCTTTATGAACAAACCAGGGCTGCTGAATCTGCCAGTCGGGCGCGGAGGAGTAGCGGTCGTAGCGAAGCTGATAGTGGTACTCCAGGATACTGCCAACCTCAACATCGGGGAGAGTGAAGACGAGCTCGTTGCGGTTGTTCAATCCCTTTACAGTTTTGAGGATTTCGGAGGTGGAACCCTTGAGAGGGATGATGGTGCCGTCGGGGTGGATCGTCCTTCCCTCGAGGGCGGCAACCTCAACCCGGGTTGCGAAGGTGTCTACGTCGTAGGGCATGTCTTCGCCTGTATGTTGAAGGCTTGGCGGATCGAAGTAACTATTGACGCCGGCGCCAGGAGTGGTAGAAGCGCGACTGGAGTTGTCGCCTGTGGCCTTGTAGACAAGGATACGGGGATAGCGGATGCGGACGGTGGCAGCATCCTTTCCCTGATCGGTGAGGACCTTGATTCGGGCATAAACGGACCGATAGTTGTGGGGATCGTCCTCGGTTTCTTCGCGGTAAAGGACGACTGCCGCAGCGCCCGGAGCCTTGGGGTCGGAAGTCATCTTCAGCTCGTCCTCAGAGGGTGGCTGGAACTGGGCCTGAGCGACAAGAGGGGCTGCCGAGACAAGCAGCATTGCCCCGAAACGAAGAAACGTGTGAAAACGCATTGAGAACTCCCCTGTTCAATCCTATTGACGTTTGAGAGCCAACCGCAGACGCATGGAGAGCGGCTTCTGGCTCCTCTCTTTACTTAGATGCAAATTGATGCCGGGCGAGGCCCGCAAGGACGGCAATCACACCGGTTCGCGGGCGAGGCGAAGGGGGCTTGTTGCGGGGCGCGACGCCGGTGACGCCGGGCACGGCCAGGTTTGGGCCGCGAGAGTGAGGATTTGCTGGATTGGGGGGCCGAAGATGCACGCGGCCGAGCCGAATGGGAAACGGGGTCGAGGCAGCGCACCCCAGATCTAACGTTGTGCCAGAAAAGGGAATGGCGCGCTTTCACGGAGGAATTCGCCGGCGGCATGGGGTTGCCGATTGCCGCGTGCCAAAGCATGTTAGATCGCGTTAAACTGGATCGAATTTTGAGGACCGGGGCCGCACGAGCCCTGGCGGCAATACCCCAATTCTTGTGGGTAAGCCGTGTGAGCGTACATGAAATCGTTTTCGGAGGCGTCGAGATGAGCAGGAGCAGAAGTCATGGGTTGTTGGCGTTGGGGACCGTTCTGGCCTTAACAATGGCGGGGTGCGGGAGCGGCGGTACCGGCATCAGCGTCCCTCCCCCGATAATAACCTACATCCTTTCAGTGGATTCGGCCACGCCGACTAGCGGTGTGGCTATCACAGTCACCCCGGCAGACAACAATTCAGCGGCGAACGGATCGACTTCGTTCTCGCGAATCTACAACGCTGGCACGTCGGTGACCCTGACAGCGCCATCCACGATGAACGGGAATCCGTTTGGGTCGTGGACCGGATGCACCACCACAAACGCGAGCACAGAGACGTGCACGGTGACGATGAGTGCGAATTTAACCGTGACGGCGAACTATACGGGCCCGACAATCACGGGGATCACAGTGACGCCGTCGACGCCGGTTATCCTTGGAATGTCGCAGCAGTTTACGGCGACGGTTACGGGGACGGGGAATTTCACGAACGGGGTGACTTGGTCAGTGGCGCCGCCGACAGGAAGTCTGTTGAGCGGGGGCACGATCACGTCGGGCGGTCTCTACCAGACGCCGTACCCGGCACCGCCAACCGCAACCGTGACGGCAACGAGCACGGAAGACGCGACCAAGAGCGGAAGCGCGACGATCACTCTGAATGCGCCGGCTACAGCGGCGGGACCGGCGCTGACCGTCGACCTGGGCAACCACACGCGCGCGATCAGCCCGTTGATCTACGGGATGAACAACTACCTGCTCGATCAACCCACGGTGACAACGGCAAACCTGACCGTGGCCCGATGGGGAGGCGACGACACGTCGCGCTACAACTACCAGAACGGCAATTCGAACTCGGCGTCGGACTACTACTTCTTGAACGGCGCTGGGTCGGGCGGCATGTGGCCGGATGGGAGTTTTAACGACTTTGTGACGAGCGCCACGACCAACGGCGTGAAGGTGCTGGGCACGGTGCCTGTTCAGGGATGGGTGGCCAACAACACAGTGGGTGCATGCAGCTTTACGGCCGCTGTGTTCCCGGGGCAGGAGAGTTTCGTCAACGGATGCGGCAATGGCACGGTCCCGGAGGGCACGGACAGTTGCACAACGTCAGGAGGATGCTCACTGAATGGGGACTCCGGACCAAATGGCGCGTCAGGCGCAACCGCATTTGCGGAGGTGACAAGTATCTCCGAGCCGCCGCCGGCGCCGCCGGCCGCCAACGCGGTGAACCAGGCGTGGGCCCAGGCGACGTGGACGGGCGGTTGGGTGAATGAGCTGGTGACGAAGTTCGGACCGGGGAATCCGGCCGGCGGAAACAGCAATGGCGTATCGTTCTATGACCTCGACAACGAGCCGGCATGGTGGGATGCGGTGCACCGCGATGTACACCCCGTGCCCTCGACTTATGACGAGGTGACGAACGGCGGCATTGGGACGGCGATCGCGATCAAGACCGAAGACCCGACGGCGATGGTGGACGGGCCGGTGGTGGATTTCTGGTACAACTACTTTTACTCGAAGAAGGATATCGAGTCGGGGTGGGGGACAGGCCCATGCTACGAACCATGGCAGAACCCGATCGACCGCGAAGCCCATGGCGGCGTGCCGTTTATCGAGTACTATCTGCAGCAGTTTGCCAAAGCGCAGACGACCTACGGCACACGGCTGCTGGATTACGTTGTGCTGCACACCTATGACGCGGCGAGCTACAACGGAAACTCGGTGGCATTTGTGCCGGCGGGCGACACCGGGCAGCAGCAGGCGCGGCTGAACTCGACGCGCGCCTTCTGGGATCCGACATACACCGACCCGAATCTGCCGCAGCCAAACTATACGACGGATCCGAACTACACCTCGAGCTGCAACACACCGCTTCAGTCTCCGCAGTTGATTCCGATGATGCAAGGATGGGTTGCGAAAGACTACCCGGGAACGAAGATCGCGATCGACGAGTACAACTGGGGCGGGCTTGAATCGATTAACGGCGCGGTGACGCAAGCGGACATTCTGGGGATCTTCGGCGCGTATGGGCTGGACCTGGGAACGTTCTGGCCGACATCGGCTCCATCGGGGCAGCAGCCAGGAGTGATGGCGTTTGCGATGTATCGGAACTACGACGGAGCGAAATCGACGTTTGGCGACACGGCGCTGGCCTCGACAAGCGCGAACCAAGGTCAGTTGTCGGTGTATGGCGCACTGCGATCGAGTGACGGAAAGGTGACCGTGATGGTGATCAACAAGACCTACGGGGACCTGACCGCCACGCTCAGCCTGCCCAACCTCACTTCCACTGGCCCTGCCCAGGCATATCTTTACTCGAACGCCAACCTCAGCGCCATCGTGCCCCAGCCGGCAATTCCTCTCGGGGCGCCTGTAGCCGGCGGCACCATCCTGAATACCACGTTCCCGGCCCAGTCAATCACGTTGCTGGTGATTCCGGCGCAATAGAGCCGCGACGTCACAAGACTGCGAAGGCCACATCGAGGGATGTGACCTGGGTGCAAAGCTGAGACTCGAAGGGGCTGAAGCCTTTTCATTTTTCGCCGCTATCGGCACGACTAAAGTCGTGCCCTTGACTCAATACCCTTGCCAGATCAGGGTTGATTTGCGGGAACGGCGACCTGCGCCTGCCGGGCCTGGTACTCGTAGTGGTTGATGTTGCCACGGAGCGCGGTGGCCAGCTCTTGATCGTTGCGCTTGCCGGCAAGGTCGAGAGCGGTCTGCGCGGTAGAGATCGCCTGCGCATACTTGCCGGTTTCGGAGTACATGGCAGCCAGCATCTGCAGGATGGCCGGTTCCTGGCCGTTGGAGATCTGCGCGGCAACTTCGAACTGCGGCAGTGCGTCAGAGAAACGGCTGGTGGCAGCGTAGACGCGGCCGAGGTTGAAGTGGCACTCGGCGGAGCGTGGAGCGAGGTCGACTGCCTTCTGGAGTTCGGCGATGGCTTCGTCGGTCCGACCCATACGGGCCAGGATGACTCCATAGATGTTGTGGCCGTCAGAATTCTTCGGGGCCAGCTCGATGCCGTTGAGCAGCTCGGTGATGGCTTCGTCGCGGTGGCCGCCCTCGACCTCGAGGAGATGTCCCCGGTTGATGCGAGCGGCTCCGTTGTCGGGGTTGAGCTGAATGGCTTTGTCGACTTCGGCGAGAGCTTCGTCGGTGCGGCCGGCTTCGGCCAGAACGCTCCCCAAATTGTTGTGGGTCTGCGAGTTGTCGTTATCGAGGGCGAGCGATCGTTTGTAGGCGTCGATAGCCTCGTTGATCTTGCCGGTAGCAGCAAGGGCAACCCCCATGTTGTTTAAAGGCCGCGCGTCGGTAGGATCCTTTGTCGCGGCGACCTGCCAGGCAGGTACGGCCTGGGCGTAGTCGTGCAAGTCCTGGAGCTGTTGGGCGACGTCGAATTCGCGGTAGAAGTCGATGGCCGGGGTGTCGATGTGGTCCATCACGTTGTCGCCCAGGTTGACGAACTCGGGGATGTTGACGGCGCGATTGGAGGCAGTGGCGTTTTCGACGACGACAGGCGGACTGGCATGGCCTTGCTCATCGATGTGGGTCAGGTAGAGGTGGGTGTAGAGCGACGGGCTCTTGGATGAGAAGGCAAGCCAGCGGCCATTGGGCGACCAGGTGTGCCAGGAGTTCATGATGGGAAGGTTCGATTCGAGCGGACGCGCCTCGCCGCCCTCGAATGGGACGATGTAGAGCTTGCTGTCGGGGCGCATGAGCAGGCCATTCTTGCACTGGACGAAGACGATCCACTTCCCGTCGGGCGAGACCTTGGGGAAGTTGTTACTCATGCCGTTTTCCGAAGCGCCGACGAGGCGCTCGGGCGTGCCGCCCTTGCCGTCGTTGAACGGAATGCGATAGAGGTCGTACTGAATCTGGGTTTCGTTGGGATCGTTGGCGTAGTCAGACTTCTTGCCGCCCGGTGGATAGGGGTCTTTGGCGCGAGCGCGGGAGAAGACGAGCCACTTGCCGTCCGGGCTCCAGAAGGCAGAAGTCTGGACGTAATCGGGATCGTCCGCGCCGGGCAGGGGCTCGAGCTTGCCTGTTTTTTTGCTGTACCAGGCGAGGACGCCGCGCGTGGGATAGAAGACCTGGCCGAAGCCGTAGCCGGGATAGAAGCCGTTGTAGAGGCGATCGAGGACGCGGGTGCCGTGGGCGTGAGGCACGTCGATGGAGTTGACGACGTAGTTGCCGTCGGGCGAGATCTGGCTCATGAAGCCGAAGCGCTTCTGGGCGTGCTCTTCAGAGAAAGCGCTCCAGTGGATGAGGTAATCCGTAGAGATGGTGCTGACCTTGTGGATGGGCACGAGCGCGTAGAGGCCTTTGTCGTTGGCAGGACCATCGACGTCGATGCCCATGGTCTTGCCGTCGCGGGAGAACGAGTGGCAGTTTCCGCAGGTGGGCAGGTTGGTCATCATCACTTTGCTTGAGGGCTCGTTGATGTAGCGAAGCACCCACTTGATTTTGGGGAGGACCGAGTCAGGCAGCGGCTTGATGACGCCGCGCTGGGCGGTGGAAAGGTCGGCGGGGATCAGAGGGACATCGCGAAAGAAGAGCGGCGCGCCAACGGGGTCCTTCGACGTGAGGAAGGTGGACTCAGCGTGGAAGAGAGGATGATCTTCCTTCTGGCCCCGGTAGCCGGTGATGGTAATTGTGGCCGGATTTTCGACGGTCTTCTGCTTGATTTCATCCCAGAGCTTTGAGTCGGGACGCCAGGTGTGCTCGGCCGCCTGGATGGGGGTGGGGGTTGGCGGGACGTAGCCTGTGAGGGTGTCGTCGACAGGGCCGATTTGAAACTTCTCGCCGGCGGACCAGATCTTGATGGGGCGCTCGTGGCCAGCAAAGGCTATTTCGATGCGCCACGCCGTGGCTGTGGGGTCGTCGTCGCGCCAGGCGAACTGAGGCGGGATGATCTCTGGCGGATAGATAGTTCCCTTTGCGGGAAAATCAATAATGAGGGTCGGTGTGTGGGGAGGAATGCCCTGCGTCAGGAGGGGCATGAGGAACGGCGGAACCGATGTCGGACCGGGGGTGGTGGTCGGCTGATTTGGCTGATTCGGAGTGTCGCTGCCCTTGGCGATGACCTTGCCCGTGACCGCGGCTGCAGTGACCAGCATAACCGCGGTGGCCACAAGAAAAACCCGCTTCATGGAATCTCCAATTTATCCCCTCCGACCTGATGTCCGGAGGGGGCCGAGCACGCAAATCGCGCACCTTCGATACTAGCAAACGAGCAGATGATGTTTCGACGGGAAAAAGGAGGATTGGTTTGCCCTGAAATCTGGTAAGAGCCGGCAAGATCGGTTCGGGCGAAAGGGCCTATGGAGCGGAGTGGAGATGTCAGGGCCGTGTGCGCAAGAAAATCGAGCTATTTGGCAGCAGGTGGGGCGGGAACGGGCTCGACGGCCTTGAAAAGGCGGTCGGCGGGAACTTTGTGGAGGGTCTGAACGATGCCGCTCGGCCAGGTGATCTCGACCGTGGAGGCGACGTCGTCTTTGCCGAGGCCGAAATGGACAGGACCGAGGCTGGAGGAGGCGTAGCAGACGCTCGAGGTCTGGTGGTTGTATTGGGTGCCAGAGGCGGTGACAACCTTGATGCGCGCGCCAATGCCGTCGCGGTTGCTTTTGACGCCCTGCAGGGCGACGTCAAGCCAATGGTTTGAGCCGGGGCTGCGATTCATCCAGAGCTCTGCGTCGTGATCGAGCGACGTAACCACCGCGTCGATGCGGCCGTTGCCGTCGAAGTCGCCGAAGGCACAGCCGCGGTGGCGGGCGGAGGTGGCCGCAGTGAAGCCGGCCTCTTCGGTGAGGGCCTGAAACTTGCCGCTCGGGCCGAGATTGCGGAAGACGGTGTTGGGCTGGCGAACCTCGGCGCCGGGGGGGTGTGTGGCGGAGACGTGGCCGCGGGAGACGAAGAGATCTTTCCAGCCATCGTTGTCGAAGTCGTAGAAGGCTGCTCCGAAGCCGGCCATGCCCATGCTCGCCGCGCCAATGCCGCTCGACGCGGTGACGTCAATAAAATCACCTTTGGTGGAGTTCTTGTAGATGGGGAAGGTCTGCTTGTTGAGGGCAACATAGGCGATGTCCGGATAGCCGTCGTTATTGAAGTCGCGGAAGTCGAGACCCATGCCGGAGACGAGGTCGCCTTCCTCGGGAAGCGCGACGTTGGCCTCGAAAGCGACCTCTTCAAGCTTGTTGCCCAGGTTGTGAAAGAGGAAGTTGTACTCCGAGTCGTTGGTGACGAAGAAGTCGGGCTTGCCGTCGAGGTCGTAGTCGGCCACGCCGACGCCCATGCCCTTGCCGACGTGGTCGCGGAGGCCCCATTCCTTCGAAACGTCCTTGAACGTGCCGTTGCCCTGGTTGATAAAGAGCTGGTTGGGAAGACCCTTGTAAAAGCGGGGGTTGCAGTACTCAGGGACCGTGTCGATGACGCAGATGGGCTTATCGGACCAGGTCCACTGAAGGTAGTTGACGACGAAGAGGTCGAGCAAGCCGTCGTTGTTGACGTCGACCCAGGCAGCGGCAACGGCCCAGAGCGGGCCGAATTCGGGGTCGACGCTCTTGTCGAGCCCGGCTTTCACGGTGACGTCGGTAAAGGTGCCGTCGCCGTTGTTGTGGTAGAGGGTGTTGCCGTGGACGCCGGCGACAAAGATGTCGGGATGGCCGTCGTTGTCGTAGTCGCCGATGGCGACGCCGACGCCGAAGCCGGTACCGGTGAGGCCGGCCTTCTCGGTAACGTCGGTAAACGTGCCGTCGCCGTTGTTGCGGAAGAGGCGATTGAAGTATTTGGGCGAGGACTTCTTCATTGTGGAGAGGTCGGCGCCATTCACAAAGAAGATGTCGGGGCGGCCATCGCCGTCGTAGTCGAAGACGGCGACACCACCTGCCATGGTTTCAGGAGCGTTGCGAGCGGTCTGGCTTTCGTCGCTGTCGAGGCGAAACGGAAGGTCCTTGAGTTCGAAGACGATTGGAGAATGAGTCGCCGGCTGAGTTGAAGTGGAGGACGGCTGGTGACTTGAGGATGGGGCGGGCTGCTGGCTGCGGAGGGCGGCGACGGCGAGGGCCGCAAGCGCAGGGATCAGGAAGGTGAAGGCCAGGGGTTTCCGCATAGGCGAATAGGGCTGGGGTGAGCTTCCCTTAACGGATTGTACGCCGGAGATCGGAAGGGGGGCTGCCAAAGCCACTCAATTCTCGCGGTGGGGAAGCAGGAATGGATAGTATGTTGCTCAAACGAATGATTAGGGGTGAAATGCAACTAATCTTGATGCGCGCGAATACGTCTAACAAGATAGAATTCTCAACGCAGGTGAAGTGCGCCCAGAGACAGCGCCCTGTTGTCCAGTGTGCCGGAACGCTTCCTTGAGGGATCTGCCCTCGCGACGAGTTCAACCGCGTTGCAATTTGAGGGCATTCAAACAGAAAGTTCATAGACCGAAGAATCGGGGACGACGCATGAGCAGAGTTGTAAGTTTCGCATTGAGGCCACGCGCACCAGGCAGTTGGATTGCGGGTTCGACGGTTCTACCGCTCTTTCTATTCGTTCTTTCTTTGGGTTGCGGGCAAGCACAGGCGGGCGCTCAGGCAGCACCGGCCAGCGGCAGCCAGACGCCCGCTGCAACCGGGCAAGCGCCGGCGACGAGCGGGCAGTTGCCGGCGGCTGGAGCGCAGACAACGGCCGGGTCGCAGCCGGGGGCCGACGCGAGCCAGGAACCGGCCAAAATGACTCAGTCCCCTACGGCGAGCACCCAGGTAGACGAAGTGGCATTGGACCTGATTGTGCTGGACAAGAGCCACAAGCCGGTGCGCGACTTGAAGCCGGGAGACTTGACCATTACCGACAACAATACGCCGGTGACCCTGCAGGGACTGCGGCTGGTAAGCGGCGACGCGACTTCAGATCACCTTGTGACGATGGTCTTCGATCATTTCGGTGGCGCGACGGCTAAGGACGCGCAGGCCGTGGCCCTGAAAATCCTGGGAACTCTTCCGTCCAAGGGTTTTTCATACTCGCTGCTCGATTTTTCAGGACGGTTGCGGCTGATTCAGGGGTTCACCTACGACAAGGGCGCAATTGACAAGGCGATCAGGGATGTAACGGAGAAACCGGCAAACGACCGGACGCGAGTTCTGGAACTTACCGCGAGCACCGATGTATTGGCGAAGCCAGTAGACAAGTCGGACGCGGATGCGGCGGCGGCAGCGGCAACTGCGGAGAAGTATTTGATTTCGGTGGCGCGGACCGGCGTTGACCCTGCGGGCAACCATGTGGACCTCAAGGTGCGCGCGCGCTATCAGACGCTGCTGACGGCCCTTGAGGATGCACGGCGAACGATGCGGGACCAACACACGCTGGCAACGCTGGCCGGACTCACGGCACTTGTGAAATCGCAGACGAAGATCGTGGGGCGGAAGTCGCTGATTTACTTTACGCGGAACCAGCAAATGGACACGGCCGGCAAAGAAATGATCAAAACAGTGACCGGAGTGGCAAATCAGGCGGGAGTGAGCGTATATGTGGTCGACCTCGATGCGATGAATTCAACGGGGCGATCCCAAATGCAGAATGCTCTTCTGAACGGGCAGGCGCCGTACAACCCGACACCGGTGGCCAATGGGCCGGTCGCGCAAGCAGGAACGAGCGTTCCTTCGCAACAGCAGCAAGCGAACGGCGACCCGGGATCGAGCATTGGGATGGCGACG
This sequence comes from uncultured Acidobacteriaceae bacterium, assembly GCA_963783065.1. Classification (GTDB taxonomy): domain Bacteria; phylum Acidobacteriota; class Terriglobia; order Terriglobales; family Acidobacteriaceae; genus Telmatobacter. The sequence goes on from CAWAMG010000004.1 coordinate 1,338,004, forward strand.
AACTTCATGCGGAACGGGTTTGAGGATACAAAGGATCCGTTGGGACCCAACAAGAGCCCACTGGCCGACCTGGCGAAGAATACAGGGGGCGCCTACATAGACGCGCAGACGAGCCTGAAGAAGCCGCTGGAGCAGATGCTGCAGGACATGACGACCTACTACGAGGCGTCCTACATTCCCCCGATCAAGGACTACGACGGATCATTCCGGACGATTACGGCAAAGACCGTGCGGGCAGGGCTGAACGTGAAGACGAAGTCGGGTTACTTTGCCGTGGCGCCGGGCGCAGAGAACGGGATCAGGCCATTTGAAGTCCCGCTGATGAAGGTTTTGAGCCAAACCGAGCTGCCGAGCGACGTGATGTTCCAAGCGATGGTGGTACGGTCGGGTGACCTGCCGGACGGAAACGAGAGCACGGCTGCGGTGGAAGTGCCGGTGAGCGAGCTGCAAACAAAAGAAGACACACACACCGGTCTGTTTACGGCGCACGTGTCGATTGTGGCGGAGATCAAGGACAAGAGCGGTACGGTGATTGAGCACTTTGGCGAGGACATTTCGAAGCGCGGCTCGCTGGAGTCAAGCGATAAGGGCAAGAACGACGTGATCACCTTGCAGCGGCACTTCATGTCGTCGCCGGGAAAGTACACGATGGATGTAGCGGTACTGGATCAGCTGAGCGGCAAGACAAGCGCGAAACGGATTCCCTTCGAGATTCCGGACGCGACCAAGGAGCCGGGGCCTGCGCTGAGCGACATGGTGCTGGTCAGGAAGACGGATGCCTTCGACGAGGACGCGGACCCGACCGAGCCGCTGAAGTATGAGAAAGCGAAGGTGACGCCGAACCTGGCCGGTGTGGTTCCGCACGACGCGAAGCAGGTTTCGATGTTCGTGATTCTGCATCCTGACCCGAAAGCAACGGATGCGCCGGTGCTGGAGATGCAGGTGATACGCAACGGCAAGCCGGGACGACGGCTTCCGCTTCCGCTGAAGAAGGCGACGAATGCGGAAGCTGTGCCATACCTGGCGATGTTCCCGAATTCGCTTTCTCCGGGCTTCTACCAAGTGAAGGCGACGTTGACCCAGGGCGGGAAGTCGGCCGAGCAGTCGATTGCTTTCACGGTGATGGGCGACAAAACAACCATGGCGGCGGCAAATGAAGGTTCGGGCGATACAGATCTCCAGGCTGCGACGGAAGTAGACCCGAAGCTTGGTGGTCACTTGTCGATCACCGTTCCTGCGAACCCGATTCCTCCCCCGACGCCCGAGGAAGTGGACTTGGTGATCGCGGATGCTCGAAAGCAGGCAATGAGCTATCGAGAGACGCTGCCCAACTTCCTGTGCGTGGAGGTGACAAATCGATCGATCGACCTGAGCGGGACGGGCGACTGGAAGCACCGGGACACGATTGAGGAGCTTCTTCGCTACCAGGATGAGCACGAGACGCGCACCACGCTTGAAGTGAACGGCGAGGCATCAAACGCCGTGCGCGATGCGATGCTGGTGAAGAAGTCCGCGTTCATGGGCGGGGAACTGGGCGGCGTGTTCAGGGCGGTTTTCGATCCCAAGGCGAAGGCAGAGTTCAAGTGGAAAGAGACGGACACTCTTGGGAATGGGACAGTGCAGGTCTTTAACTACCATGTGCAGGTGGACAACTCAGAGTTCCTGATCACCGGAAACAACAACCTGGAGATCAAGGTTGCCTTCCACGGCATGGTTTACGTCGATGCCGCAACACACAGCGTGCGGCGCGTGACGCTGATTGCGGAGGATATTCCGAAGGACTTTCCGACGCACAGCACGGCGATGGCGGTGGACTACGACTACGTCTTGATCAACACGCACGACTATCTGGTGCCGGTGAGCGCAGAGATGAGCCTGCGGCAGGGCAAGCACGAGGCGGTGATGAATACGATGGAATTCCGCAACTATCGCCGCTACGGGTCGAACCTGCGCATCCTGGAGGGCGTGCAGGAACAGAACCCGTAAGCAATGGATCAGGTCTTCTGGGGGGTGGGGACGAGTTCCCTGCCCCCTTTTCGTTTGGAGTCTTTGTGGAGGGTTTCTGCTGGGATTCGGGGCGAAGAGTTGATTGCGCATGGGGGGCTCGGGAGGGTTTGGCAGGCGGCAAATGAGGTGTTCTATTCTTAGAATTATGCGAGCAGTGTTTGCAGGGATTCTGTTGATTGGCGTAACGGCAGCGCAGGCGCAACAACCAGCGCCAGGCGCGGGTGCAAGCGACCATCTGCAAAATGGCGTTGATGCGCAGCGGCGGGGGGATTTGACGACTGCGATCAGTGAGTACAGGCAGGCGCTGACAATCGAGCCGGAGTTGCTGGAGGCTCGGGCGAACCTGGGGGCGGCGTTGGCCGCGGCGGGGCAGTTCGATGCGGCGATCGATGAAGACTACCGGGCGTTGTCACAAGCACCAAACAACATTGCCCTGAAGAAGAATCTGGGACTCGCCTACTACAAGAAGGGCGACATGGTGCACGCGCGGACGGAGTTTGAGGCTGTGCATGCGGCGAGACCCACGGACCTTGGAACCGCAATACTTCTGGGATACTCCGACATCAAGCTGGATAAGGGCACCGAAGCCGTGGCGATGCTGACGCCTCTGGAAGTTGGGCACGAGTCGAACCTGGACTTCGAATACGTGCTGGCGTACGCGCAGATTCTGGCCGGGAAACAGGCCGACGGGATGCCGCGGATGGAGAAGGTTGCGCAGTCAACTCGCTCGGCCGATGCCTACTTTCTTGCCGGGTCGGCGCGTTTGTCCCTGCGGCAGTTCAAGGAGGCGCGGGCGGATTTCGATGCCGGACTCGAGCTGAATCCAGCCTTGCCTGGACTGTGGACGCTGGCTGGACAGGCTCGCGACGCAGTGGGGGACACCGACGCTGCGCGGCAGGCGTTTGAGGCAGCATTGCAGCAAGATCCAAAGGATCCTATGGCGAATCTTTATCTGGGGACGATGAAGCTGAAGCTGAAGGACCTGGATGGAGCAAAACCGCTGCTGACGCTGGCTCTGCAGCTGCAGCCGACGATGCCCGTGGCACGCTTCCAGATGGCCAAGCTCAACTCAATGACAGGAGACTATGCGGAGGCGGCGGCGACGCTCGAGGATCTGATAAAGGGCGATCCGAAGTGGCTGGAGCCCCATGTGGAACTGGCCGCGCTCTACTACAAACTGCACCGGCCCGAAGATGGCGCCAGGGAGCGTGAGATTGTGCAGCAGATCGAGGCTCAGCAGCAGAAGGCGGGACCCCAGGGCAAGTAGGCTTGGGCAGAGATGAACTATCCTTGAAGATATGCGATTGGGTTGGGTACTGCTGGTGGCGGCGGGCGTGCAGGCTGGGGCCGGGCAGTCTGCGAAGACTCCTCCAGCCCCGTCAAGCGGGGCGCTGAAGCCTGGGGTCGAGGCTCGGCAACGGGGAGATTTGAAGACGGCGATTGCGGAGTTTCGCAAGGCGGTGGCCGCGGAGCCGCGAAACCCGGTGGCGCATATCGACCTGGGGGAGGCTCTGGCCGCCGCGGGACAACTGGATGCGGCGATTGAGGAAGACCGGCGCGCCCTGGAGGTTGCTCCGGGAAATGCGCAGGCACAAACGAACCTGGGTTCGGCCTATTACACAAAGGGCGACCTGCCCCACGCTCGATTCGAGCTCGAATCGGTGCATGCGGCGCAGCCGAACGACCTGAAGGCTGCGATTCTTCTTGGATATACCTACAACAAGATGGACAGGCCGCAGGAGGCGGTAGATCTGCTTTCGCCGCTTGAGGCAGGACGCGAGTCGAACAATGAGCTGGAGTATGGGCTGGCGTACGCGCTGATTCAGACTGGCCGGGCAGATGAAGGGATCCGGCGGCTTGAGAAGGTAGCTGCCGCGACACACTCGGCCGATGCCTGGGTGCTTGCAGGCGCGACGCGGCTGAGAACTGTGCCGGCAACTGACGCTCGCGCCGACCTCGACGCCGCCCTCAAACTGAATCCTTCGATTCCGGGACTCTACACCATGGATGCCGAGGCGCACTACGCGATGAGCGAAGCCGACCAGGCGGTCGTTGCCTACGAGGCTGCACTGAAGGCCAATCCAATGGACTTCAAGGCAAACCTGGACCTGGGGAATATCCGGCTGGACAAGGGGGACCTGGAGGGGGCGAGGCCGCTGCTGGAACTCGCGTATCAGCTTGAGCCTGGATTCCCGCGGGCGCGGCTGGAGATGGCCAAGGTGAAGGAGATGTCGGGCGACTTCGCAGAGGCCGCAACCATGCTCGAAGAGTTGGTGAAGGCGGAGCCGAATTGGCTCTCCCCCCATTGGGAGCTGTCTTCGGTCTACTTCAAGTTGAATCGTCAGGAAGAAGGAAAACGCGAACGGGAGATTGTAAAGAAGCTGCAGATCGAGCAGAACGAAAAGAGCGGGCAAAAGTAAGGGCGCAGTCGAAATCGCATTGCGGCGAGCGGCTATCCGGCTGCAAACTGGCTTGCAGAGCGGCGTTTCGCGCCTGAGATACGCCCCCAGGGGCGCTCTCCTGGCATTCTGCACGTTCCCCTGCGGGCTCTATGGATTTGATGGCGGGCGGGCTTGACTCTCGCGGGTCTTGCGGGGAGTGCGAGGGCAATTGAGGCGAGGCTGGGCATACTATCGCCTCAATCGACGCGTGAACCCCCGGGGACTCGCGTGGCGGGTGCGGCAGATGGCGCGTTCGCGCCATAGGATTCAACCGCTTCACAATATGAGAATCCACACCCTTTGACTAGCTATGGGTGACCGCAGCAGCCCACGGATGAGGGCCTGTCCGCAGCGTCTCCGACAGACCGTGCACTGCTGCGGCTGCTCTTTCGACTGGGCCACTCATCAAGCAGAGAGCAGGAGAGGGGAGATCAAATAAGAAGGGGTGGCACGAGGCCACCCCTTCATTAGGTTCAACTCGAGTTCGCTTAGAAGTAGTACTTCGCGGCGAATTGCAACCAGCGATAGCCCGACTTGGTGGAGGGGGTACCGGTGGTGCTCGTGTTGGAGTTGTAGACCAGTCCGGAGCCGGTGCTGGCGCCGTAGAAGAGCAACGAGTTGTCGGAGTTCCCGTTCTGGCCGAATTCCGCGTTCGGGTGGTTGAGCCAGTTGGTTGCCGAGATGCGAACTTCTGCACGCTGCGCATCTGTGATGCGGAACGCCTTGAAGATCGCCAGGTCGCTGCCGAAGTAATGCGGCGTCCGGATGTAGGGCCAGACGATCTGCGCCGTTTGTCCGAACGAGCTGGAGGTTGGACCCATTGGCGAGACGAAGCAGGCGGGGTTGAAGTACTGACCGCTCTTCGTGCCCTTGCGAGGATCGCATACGAGAACTTCCTGAAGGCCGTTCTCGTACTGGCTGGAACCATACCAGGTGTTGGTGCCGATCGATTGAGTCTGGTCCCCACCTACCCACTGCGCAGTTCCGCCGGGGATGTTGAAGACCTGGTTCTGAACCGATGTGTTCCCAGGCGCCTGGCCGAGCGAGTCGAAGGTTCCGTTCATGTTGGGCGAAGTGGTCTGGTAGGGAGCGCCATCTTCGTAGGTGGTGTAACCGGAGAGCTGCCACCCGTTGATGAGCTGGCCTGCCAGCACGTTATTGTGAATTGGCTTGGGCAGCTTGTAGCTGAACGACACGTTGAAGACCTTGGTGTGGTCATACTCAAGCGGGCCGTAGTTGGCATACAGATTGAAGGGGTCGACCACCGGGCCGTTGCCGTTTCCATTTGAGGTGGAACCGTCGCGGGTACCGAGGACCTTGCCGAAGGTGAAGTTGGTGAACAGGTACAGGTTGCCGGACTGCTTCTGGGCGGAAACCTGCAGCGAGTTGTAGTTGGCGAGGCCGCCGTGACCGAGAAGATAGATGGCATCGTAGTTGATCAGCGGACGGTAGTCGTTTGTGTTGATGGCGCCAATGGTCGGTTCGCTGAAGTTAGGAGGAGTGTTCGATGCGCTTCCGGTTGGTGGGAGAATGTTTCCTGTTGGGTTATTGGGGCAACCACCGGGCTGAAGAACCGCACTCGCATTGTAGATCGGTCCGCAAGGATTCGGATTGGTGTACAAACCGGTCCTCAGATCAGGCTCATCGTAGAAGGCGCCGTAGGGAATCTCGTTGGCGTCATAGATGTGCCCGTTGTTGCCATTCTCGAGCTGGTTGCGGCTTGCGCTGCCAACATAGGAGACTTCCATAACGGTGTGGGAGGGCAATGCCTGTGCCACGCCGAAGCTCCAGGTATCCGCATAGGGCACCTTGCTGTCGCCCAATACGTCGGCAGAGATGTTAGCGCCGTTTTCAGCTGTGCCGGTGGGAACCGTCATCTGCAACGGCGTCCAACCTGTACGAGAACTGTTGAGGACCTGGATCAGGCCGTTGTTGATGTTGTAGCTGTTGAAACCGGTATTGCCGATGTTGCCGGTGCCAAAGCCGAAGGAGCCCTGCGGGCCGGCCATGGCGTTGGTCCCGTCGTTGCCGGAGACCTGGTACTGGTAGATGCCGAAGCCGCCGCGCACGACCGTTTTACCGGTGCCGAAGACATCATAGGCAGCGCCGAGGCGCGGGTTGTAGGTGAAGAGCTTGCTGCCCCATCCGGACTGCGGCACGCTGGAGAGCAGCGAGTGCCACTCGATACCGGTGTTCCCCGGAGCATTGGCAGCGTTGCTGTAGGTTGCCGGATCCCAGACCTGCGCGCCGGTACTGTCGTACCACTGGCCCATGTGATCGGCGCGGAGGCCGAAGTTGAGGGTCAGCTTGCGGTTGAGTTTCCAGGAGTCCTGCGCCCAGAGCGACCACTGATGCCACTGCGCGTCCGTGTTGGGCACCGAGGTCTGCTCGGAGTAGCTGTCATTACGGGCCAACAAGCGGTCGAGAGTGCCGTTAGAAGTGGAGACTGAGCTGTAAGTCTGCACGTTGAAGGAGCCGTTGATGGGAGCGCCGGAGGACTGGATGTTCTCCTGCGTATCCCAGTACATACCTGCCTTGATCGAGTGGGTGCCGACGATCTTGGTGAAGGTATCGCTGATGTTTGGAGCCTTGGCCGTCTTGCCGAAGCTGTTGGGGCCATAGAGTCCGCCGTCATACTGGTTCTGGCCTTCGTCGCCGATCCAGGTAACGCCGTCCTCCCAGCCGCCGCCGAAGTCCGGGAGGCTGTCGACTTCGTGCGAGGAGCCGAAGAGGCTCTCCTGCGGGAAGCCCAGGGCCGTGCGGCTGACCGCCTTCGGATTGCTCAGGCTGGTGTCGTTGACGAACTCAGCTTCAGCAAAGACGAACTCGTTGGTGGTGCTGGCGCTGAACACGTGGGTGTAGTTGGCCAGGTAAACGTGCGCGGTCTCGATACCGACCGGGTTACCGGGGTATGGAATGGTGCCGAGAGGCGCCCACCAGATGGAAAGAGGATGGTTGTCGTGCTCTGTCTGGTAGGTGTAGGAACCCCAGATCTTGTTGTTGTCGTTCAGCGAGTAGTTGACCTTGCCGGTAACTTCCCAGCGGTCCTGGGGAGTGTTCGGAATGTAGCCGTAGTCGTTCCAGCCGTTTTGGCTGGTTGGCTTCTGGTTTTCGGTCGGCTGCAGGTTCGAGACGATCGTGCCGATCGGGTCAAAGTACTGGTTCAGGCCCGTAAAGGTTTTGCCGCTCCAGGGCGTGAGTGCGGAGTTGCAACCCTGCCAGCCGTCGTCGCCACCGTTGCAAGGCAGTGCGTAGGCGTCGGAATATGTGCTTATGACTTTGGGGTTGATGCTGGTGTTGGAGAAGTCGCCGGCTACCTGGCTGTTCTCACCGAAGACGCCGGAGGTCGGAACGTTCATGTCCGAGGTCGGCACGTAGGGGTGCTGGATCATCTTTTCGTAGCCGACCCAGAAGAACAGCTTGTCCTTGTTCTTGTTGAAATGCGGGAAGTAGATCGGTCCGCCGACGTTGCCGCCTACGTAGTAGTAGTAGGAGGGAAAGAGCGGAGTTGCCGTGTCATTCGCGAACCAGTCGTTGGCAAAACCGACGGCGGCGTTGCGGGCATAGAGATAACCCTCGCCGTGGAACTTCTGACCGCCGCTCTTGGAGAACGCCTGCAGGACCGCGGGGCCCTTTGCGTACTCAGCGCCGTAGGAGGCAGACATGAACTTGACGCTGTCGGTCATGTCCTGGTTGATGTTGGCGATCTGCGTTCCGGCGTTGCCCGGATCGACCAGCATGGCGCCGTCGAGCATGACAGCTGTGGAGCCGTAGGGCTGGGTGCCGTTTGCGGAGAAGGTGCCGGCAGGACCGTTGTTGGTACCGGTGGAGATTCCGTTACCGTCGCTCCAGTTGCCACCAGCGCTGCCGCCGTTGTTGAAGGTAACGCCCGGCATCATCTTGACGAGTTCGGCGGCGTTACGGCCGGTGAGAATTGCGTTGTCGACAAGTTCGTTGTTCAGCGTCGCGCTGATTTCAGCGGTATCGACGGGAACTTCAGCATCGGCGCCGGAGATGACGGTGACGGCTGCGTTTTCAGCGCCGACCTTGAGGTGGATGTTTGCGACCGTACGGCTATCGCCCTGGTTCAGGACGACTCCGGTTTCTTCCCAGGGAGAGAATCCCTTGGCGGAGATGTTGACCGAATAGCTTCCAGGGATCAGAGCTGTGATCGACCAGAAGCCCTGGGTATCGGCCTTGGTGTCGCGCTGATCGCCCGAGGCCTCGTTTTTGACCACGACCTTGGCGCCCGGGATGCGGGCATCCGTCTGGTCTGTGGCAATTCCACTCAAGGTCGCAGTAATGACCTGCGCCTTGGCGACTGGGAAGGACAGAAGCAGGACTGGGATGAGCAGCCATGGTATCCGGCCTAACCATTTGCTTGTTGAAAGCATTTGTTGCCTCCTGAATTTTGGTTCTGTTCTGACCCCTGACACCGGCACGCACTCCGCAACTTCCGAGAACCGGCGTCACAAGTCTGATTTTGTAATCTGGGTACCGATATCACAATGAACGTAGAACTTGCAAACGATTTTTTTCTCCATCTTTTGGTGGAGTAACGCGATTTAGTAAAACATTGATTAAAAACAGCTTGCTGGATGGGTACCTTTTCGGTACTGGCCTCCAGGAAGGGCGGATTCCGGGGAAATTCTGCAAGAGTTAATCGTTTCAGCAAGTGTTTGGGCCTGTCTCGGGGGCGCCTGGCTGAAACCGGGATGGATCACCCGGGAGAACGAGGCCGCGCCGGGGTGAAAGGACGGCCGGGAACGATGCCGTGCCCTTCGAGGATGGTAACGAGCCTGTCAGCAGCCTGGGCGGGGAACTTCTCGACCGCGCCGGAGGGCCAGAAGACTTCAATGTCGGCTGAGGTGGCGGCACCGAGACCGAAATGGAGGCGGGGATCGTTGAAGGACATATAGCTTGCCTGGCTGAGCACGGCCTGGGCCTGAACTTTGCCGCCGTAATGGGCGAGAACGCGAGCGCCGATGGCGCTGCGATTGCTGCGCGTTCCTTCAAGGCGGACTTTGAGCCAGTGATTTTCCTTCGGAGCATCGTTGCGCAGCAGCGAGGGGATCTCGTGCTGATTCATGATGACGATGTCGAGGTCGCCGTCATTGTCGAAGTCTCCGAAGGCACAGCCGCGCGAAACGTGGCGAGCGTTGATTGCAGCGCCTGCTTCGTCGCCGACGCGGGTGAATGTGGCGTTGCCTCGATTGCGGTAGAGAATACGCGGGCCTTTGTAGGGGAATTTGGGATTGATTCGCTCGACCTCGGCATACACGTTGCCGGTGACCCAGAAAATATCGGGGAAGCCATCGTTGTCGAGATCGACGATACCGGCTCCCCAACTGACGTAATTGCGTTCGGTAGCAATGCCCACGGCCCGAGCCCGATCTTCAAACTCGCCCCTGCCAAGATTGTGGTATAGGCCTGAGGCCTGGAGCTGGAAGTGGGTCTTGAGGATGTCGAGGCGGCCATCGAGGTCGTAGTCGCCAACGCCGACACCCATACCGGCCATCTGCTGGCCATCGAGGCTGATGGCGACGCCGCTCATCAGTCCCTCCTCGCGAAAGGTGCCGTCGTGGTTGTTGAGCAGGAGGAGGCTGGGCGTTGTGTCGCAGGCGACGAAAATATCCTGCCAGCCGTCTTCGTCGACATCGAATGCGACGGCGGTCAGACCGTAGGAGCCGGTGACGGCGCCAATGCCTGACTCTTTTGAGACGTCGGTGAACGTGCCATCGCCATTGTTGCGGTAGAGGAATTGCTGAGGGGCCTTGAGTCCTTTGGGACCGCAGGCGACCGGAGCCCCCTCGTAGTTGCAATTGGGAATGCTGAGCGAGGGTTTGGCGGCATGGGCAAGATCGATATCGACATAGTTGGAGACAAAGAGGTCGAGCAATCCGTCGCGGTTGTAGTCGATAAAGGTGCAGCCCGCGCCAAAGCGAATGCCGTCGTGGAGGAAGCCTGCCCTGGCAGTTACGTCGGTGAACGTGCCGTCGCCGTTGTTGCGGTAGAGCTTGTTCTGGCCGTAGTAAGTGACGAAGAGATCTTCAAAACCGTCGTTGTCGTAGTCGCCTACGCAGACACCGACCGCCCAGCCTGCATCCCAGAGGCCGGCCCTGCGCGTCACGTCGATAAAGGTGCCGTCGCGGTTGTTCTTGTAGAGGCGATTCGATGCTCCGGCGGGGATGTCGTCGAGACGGCGTCCGCCGAGGATGAAGATGTCGATCCAGCCGTCGTTGTCGTAGTCGAAGAAAGCGCAGCCGCCTCCCATCTCCTCAACGATGTAGGTGACCGCCTCAGGAACGCCGTAGTACATGGTGGCAGTGAGGCCGGCGGATTGAGCAACATCTGTGAAGTTCGAGAAGGGCTTGAGCGGAGCGGTTGGCTGTGTTTGAGCCGCAGTCGGGCTTGAGGTTGAAGTTGAGATTCGTCCGGCCGCCGAAAGAATGCGCGGGATGAGTGCCGTGCCGCAGATGGCCGGCGCAGCTTTGAGTAGATCTCGCCGGGTGAGTCGGGGAGTGGGAATTGGGGTCTTCATTCAGCGGGCAGGTTCAATTCTGTCATCCAGAGAGCAAGAGGGCAAAGGTCAATTTGAGTTATCGGGTCTGGGTTCGGCGATTAGCGGTCAGGGCTGAACCGGCTGCGCCTGCGGATCCTGGGCGAGCTGGTTGCTGAGCTTAAGGGCCATAGGATTCGAGGGCGCAAGATGCAGGGCTGTCGCGACGGCTTTACGCGCTTCGTCGAGCTGCCCCGTGACGGCGAGTTCTGCTGAGAGGTTGATCCAGGCTTCGACCCATTCTGGTTGGGCTTGAACGGCGGCACGGAAGTGCACGACCGCTGCGTCGGGATCGCCACCGCGGCTGAGCAGATAGCCGAGCTGCCGCTGCGCCGCGGCAAGGTCGGGCTTGAGCTTGACGGCCTGCTCGAGCTGGACCTGTTCGCCAGCGAGATCCCCCGATTGGTGAAGAGCAATGGAGAGCTTGTACTTGTAGTTTGGGTTGTCGGGCGCCTGGTCGGCGGCCTTGCGGTATTGGAGGGTAGCCTCTTTGACATCCCCGGCGTCGAGGGCGATGTCGCCCTGTCTGACCGCCTCAGCGGCTTCGAGGCTGGCCTCGTCCGCTTTTTTCATCTGCTGATAAGTCTCGATCTCGCGCTGTGCGCCCTCGCTGTCGCCGAGACCGCGCAGAGCTCTGGCCATCTGAAAGTGAACCTCAGGATAGGACTCGCCGAGTGCGATGGACTTTTTGAGTTCGTCAATGGCATGTTGCCAATCGCTCTGAAAGACCAGGAGGATGCCGAGATTGTAGTGGATGTTGTAGTCATTGGGCTGGAGCGCGACGGCCTCTTCGAGATGTACGCGTGCATGGGCATAGTCCTCGTCGATCCGCTCGACAACACCGTTGAGGAAAAGGACCTCGGGATCATGAGGGCGCTGGGCGAGCAGCTTTGGGCCGAGTGGGCGCGCTTCGTTAATGTGATTGCTCATGACCAGAGTGCGGTAGAGCTGAAGCTCGAGGTCCAGATCGCCGGGGTGGTCGTCGTTGGCCTGGTTGAGGAGCTTGATGGCGTCTTCATAGCGGCGCTGGTGAACCTTGGCCGCGGCGAGCGCCCGGGCAAGGGGAAGCGATTTGGGAGCGAGCTTGAGGCCGTCTGAAAGCGCCAGAATGGCCTGGTCCGGGTTGTTGAGAAGACCATAGGCGCGGGCAAGGTTTAGGGCGAGCGGTTCCGCGCGCGGGGCGGGTTCAAGGAGTTTGACAACGCCGGAATAGTCCTTGCGAAGGAGCAGGTCTGCGCTGAGTCCCTCGAGTGCAGGTATTGAGGCAGAGTCGATGACGAGAGCCTGCTTCCACTGCTCTTCTCCGTTGACGTTCTTGCCGGCGCGATCGAGAAGTTCGGCGAGGACCAGGTGGGGCTTGATGACGTTGGGATCGAGGCGGGTGGCCTGCTGGAGCTTCAGAACGGCCTCCGGCTCGTGGCCGCCACCGAAGAGCGCCAGGCCAGTGAGGAAATAAAGCTGTGCCGAGGATGGATCGCGCTTGAGACCGGCCTCGAACGTGTCAACGGCACAGGCGAATTTACTGCGGCTCGCGTACCAACTGCCGAGAAGAACGGCGTTCTCTGTTGAGGGATGCGCTGCGAGATCGGCGACCATTTGCCGCGGGCCGGCGCAGGCGGGTTTAGCCGAGGGTGTGGGAGGCAAAGCGGAGGCGGGAGAGGTAAAACAAGAGCAGACGGCCATCAAAATCCAGAGTCTTGCCGGTCGATCGAGGGCCGCCATTGAGGGAATCTCCAATAGAAGAGGATAGCGGATCGTGGCAGCGGCCGGAGCGTTCAGCGGGTCAAGCGAATGCAGTTTTCTAAAGGCGCCCCGACATCGAGAAGAACGAGAGTTGGAGCTAGGCAGAAGCAAAGCGGGACCTGATAATGGAATAAGCGGGATCCCCGAAAGCCAGAAACCCAGGCATCTGCGGCCAGAGAACCGCGCGACGCACAGAACATTTGCAAACCGGATGGGACGGACCGATCGAGTCCCGTTTTGAGTTGAGCCTTTGATTCGCTGTTTACTCGTAGATTAGGGTGGGAAGAGCGAAGATAACGACCAGTGCTGCATCCGCCGATGAATTGTGCGGAGCGGGACGAATCCAGTTGAATCGTCTGAATCGAATTCTGGATAAGCAAACCGAACGGTTCGCTCTTCCCTGGCAATTGCGTTCGAAGGCAGATAGAAGGCGAAACCGGCCAATAAACCCCCAACCCAACACCGCAACTCACTCCTCGACGAGGCCTCCGGAGCGAATGCAAACGGAAACTGTGCAAACCGAAACTGCGCGGGCGGCTCTGGAAACAACGCCGAAGAGGAAGTTCTGGAAGACACCATACTTTCGCTATGGCATGAGCCTGCTGGTGCTGGCGCTGCTGCTGAAGTATCTCCCCTTTCAAAAGGTGCTGGCCACGATGAAGGCCGTTCCACCGAAGGTGGCGATCGCGGTCCTCGTTTGCTATCTGCTGATGCACCTGGTGGGCGTTGAGAAGTGGCGGATGATGATCAACCTGGCAGGCTCGGGGTTGACGTTTCCACAGGCGCTGCGTTGCTACTACTGGGGGCTGTTCGGGAACATCTTTTTGCCATCTCTGGTGGGCGGCGATCTGGTGCGCGCCGGGATGGCGTTCATCTTTGCGCGGTCAAAGCCGGCGGTGGTGCTGGGTAGCCTGATGGACCGGATGCAGGATATGGGCAGCCTGCTGGCGGTGACGTTGATTGGCGTGGCATTGATTCCGGGAAGCACGGATGCGCGGACACGAAACATCTTGTGGATCACGGCGGGCTTCCTGGTGGCCGTGAGCGCGGCGGGAGCGGCGGTGCTGTTCCTGGTGCCGGTAAAGAGATTCAGCTACAAGCGGCGGCGGACGCTGGTGAAGGTGCGTCACGGCGCGCGGTCGATGTGGCGCAGGCCGCAGACGATGGTTCTCGCATTCACGTTTGGCATGGTTCTGCAAGCCGGGCTGACCTCGATCAACTGGTGGCTTGGCGAGGTGACCGGGCTGCACGTGAGCCTTGCGGCATGGCTGTTTGCGTGGCCGCTGGCGAAGCTGACTTCGCTCTTCGGGTTTACGCAGGGAGGGCTCGGCGTGCGCGAGGCGACGCTGGTGTTTCTGCTGATGCCTTTCGGCGCGCCGGGCGTTAAGACCCTGGCAGTCGGATTGGCGTTTCAAGCGGTAATGATGACGGGGAATCTAACGGCGGGCGGAATCGCAATGGCGATGGGACGGTTCGAGGGGCTCAAGACCAATGAGAGGCAGGCATGACGAAGGAAGTTTCCTGCACCGAGGGCAGCTTCGACCGCGTAAAGTGGGCCAAGCATCGAAAGGCATTCGAGTCGCATGTCGTTGAAGACTGATTCGCGAGAGAGCGGAGCGGCGGACACAGGCAGGTGGCTGCGCGTCTGCTCGTATGAAGACCGGGCAATCGGAATGGACAGCCTGATCCTGATGGGCGAGTCGCTTTGCAGGGTGGACAAGGCGGTGTCGCTGCATTTAACGGTCCCGGACGCGCCGGCGCACGTGAGAAAGTGGGCGGCGAGCCGGCCGGAGGTGGAGCTCTCAACAGAGCGACTCCCCGATTTGAGCGGTTGGAACATCAAACCGTCGCTGTTGCTCGAAGAGCTGGACGCAGGTTGGGAAGCGCCGCTTTGGCTGGACAGCGACATGATCGTTTCGCAGCCGCTCTCGAGAGTGGTGCAGCGATATTCGCGAGATGCTCTGATTCTGGCCGAGGAGTGGACGGATGCGCCGCCGCTGGCGATCGCCGAAGGCTGGGGACTGAAGTCGAAGCGGCCGATCAGCGTGGTGAACAACTGCTTTGTGCGCGTGACGCAGGCGCACAGGCCGATGATGGAGCAATGGCGCGCGATGCTGCACGATCCGCGCTATCGCGCGGCGCAGGCAATGCCGTACGAGAAGCGGCCGAAGCATTTTCTGCACGATGGATGGCCGCTGATCGCGCTGCTGGAGTGTGAGGAGTTTGCCGGCGTGGAATATGACTTCATTCGGCGTAACGGAGAGATTGCACAGTGCGCCGGATCGTCGGGGTACCGGCCGATGCATCGGATTATGGATGTGTTTCGCGGGCTGCCCGCGCTGATTCACGGGCTGGGACGCAAGCCGTGGGAAGAGCCAGCGGGGGGCGGCATGCAACGCTTTCTGCTGGACCTGGCGACAGACGTTTCACCGTTTGTGTTGGCATCGCGTAAGGTTTCTAAGAAGCTGAAGAAGAACCCAGGGTGGGTGGACCCAACATGGGTGGAGGCGCGGACGCTGCCGGGCAAGGTGCTGCGCGGCGTGACGAACGGGCATCCTGGAATGGCGGGGTTGCCGCTGGCGATTCTGCACTCCGTAGAGATGCGGGTGAACAGGATGAGAGGGATTGAGGCGAAGTAGACAGGGGAAGCGTGCAGGATCGCCTGGGACAAGGATTCCCACCTTCGGCACAACAACAAAGGCGCGCCGAAGATGGGTCACCCATTCTGTTTTTGATTCGACCTAGTGCGAGGCGAGTTGGCGAAGCTGGCGCATCAGGTTTCGCAGGCCGATGTAGGCGCTGCCAACGGGAGTCAAAAGCCGCTCGATTGGAAATGAGTCGCGCAGGTAGAACGTGTCGATGCGAGGCAGGTCCATCGGGTTGGGACGGGCAGGCAGAAACCGCAGCGTGGTACCGACAGCGAGGTCGAAATGGCGGCTCGCAATCTCCCGGACCTGGTTGGATGAAGAACCGTAGGGATACGCGAGCCACGGCGCGGGTCGGCCGAGGCGCTGTTCGATCTGGTCGCGGCTTTCGCGCAACTCGCGTTCGCACTCCGCTGGCTCAAGGCGGGTGAGATCGGGGTGGTTCACTGTGTGCGCGCCCAGCGTGATGGCCGCAGGGAACGCGGCGGCCTGCTCCCAGCTCATCAGCGGAAGGATTGACGCCTTGTCGTAGGACTGGCCGGGCCAATTGTTCTTCGCGCCGCAGTAACTGGTGACGAGGAAGATGGTGGCGGGAAAGTTGTGCTCAACAAGGACCGGGATTGCGCTGTCGATGAGGTTGGCGAAGCCGTCATCAAAGGTGATGGCAACCGAGCCGGGCTGGGCGAGCGCCTGGTCAAGCGGGACGACCGGAATGCCCGCTTCGGCGAGGAAATCCATGTGGCGGCGGAAGGTTGCGGGAGGCATGGAGGTGACCGAGCCCGAGTCGTCGATGGAGTGGTAGGTGAGGATGGCGGATCGGCTGGGCTTGATCACGATTTCAGCGTAGGTTAACGCGGTAAGAGGGGTCAATGAACCAGACGGATGGAAAGCAGCGTCGAGTATTCTTGAGAAACAAGAGTTTCGCGCGATGAGGGAGGCAAATTTGCCGGTTGACGCAGGACAAGAAGTGTCTGTGGTGATTGCCTCGATCGTGGGCGCGAAGTTTCTTGACGATTGCCTGAAATCGATCGAAGCGCAGGTAAAGAAGGCCGGTGCGGAGACGATTGTGGTGGCGTGCGGGACGGCCGAGTTCGCGGGAGGAATCGCGGAAAGGCATCCCTGGGTGCGGGTGATCCATCGGGCCGAACGTGAGAGCGTTCCCACGCTGCGCAGCCACGGCGTGGAGGCGGCGCGGGGCAAGTACATTGCGATCATCGAAGAGCACTGCGTGGCCGCACCCGACTGGCTGGAGCGCGCGCTGGAGGCACACGGCGCAGGCGAATATGGTGCAGTGGGTGGGCCGGTGGCGCCGCAGAATTATGCCCGGCTGCGCGACTGGGTGGTGTACTTCTGCGAATACAACAACCAGATGCCTCCGTGGCAGGAAGGCGAGACAGCAAGCCTTGGCAGCGCCAACATTGCCTACAGGCGCGAGGTGCTGCTGCGCTATAAGGACCTGCTGCACGAGGGCTACTGGGAGGCGGGGCTGCACTGGCGACTTCTGGCCGATGGGGTGAAGTTCCGCTCCGCGCCGAAGATGGTGGTATACCACTGCGGGCCGTTCAACTTTGGCTATTACCTTGAGCAGCGGTTCTGGTTCAGCAGGGCCTTCTCGAGCGCACGCGGCCTGACCGCTGCGAAGAAGCTGGTGTACATCTGCCTGTCGCCGCTGCTGCCGGTGCTGCTGGCTGTGCGCATGGCGCAGCGCGTGGTAAAGCAAGGCTGCCGGGTCGACAAATTCATTCAGATTCTGCCGCTGCTGGCGCCGGTGCTGCTGGTGTATGTGACCGGCGAGGTTGTGGGCTACGTTGCGGGGCAGGGCGATTCCCTGCTGAAGGTGGAGTAGCGTGGCAAACATGGAACCAGATCAGGAGCGGGTTGCGGAGCGGCCGGCATTTTCGGTTGTGGTGGCGATGGTGAGCGACACGACCGACAGCGCAGACACGTCGCACCTTGTCCCGTGCCTTGACGCTCTGCTGGCACAGGCCGGAGCGCCGGCGATGGAGATCATTGTCCCCTATCACGCGGGGGTGCGGGGCATTGCGGAGGTCGAGGGCCGCTACGCCCGAGTGAAGTTTCTGAAGGTGACCGACCTGAAGACCTTTAGCGGGCGCAAGAACAGCCGCGAGCACCACGACGAGTTGCGTGCGCGGGGGCTGGCTGTGGCCAATGGGACGCTGGTGGCACTGATTGAGGACTGCGGGATTGCGGCAAAGGATTGGGTTGCGCGCATGACGGAGGCGCACCAGCAGCCAATGGGCGGCGCAGGTGGCGCGATGGAAAACGGCATCGACCGGCCGCTGAACTGGGCTGTCTACTACTGCGATTTCCTGCGCTATCAGCAGCCGTTAGCCGCGGGAGTTGCGTGGACGATCAGCGATGCGAACTGTTGCTATAAACGGATGGCGCTCGAAGGGATTGCCAGCGTTTGGCGCGAGGTGTTTCACGAATCGTCGATCAACGATGCGCTGCGGGCAAAAGGAGACAGGGTGGTTCTGGCGCCAGCCGCGGTGGTTTCGCAGCATCGGCTGGGATTGACGCTTGGCTCGGCGCTGAAAGAGCGATACGTGTGGGGGCGGTCGTATGCGGCGAGTCGATCGAAGTTGGCGACTACGGGCAAGCGGCTTTTCTGGGGCGCGTTTTCTCCGGCGCTGCCTGTGCTGATGCTGTCGCGCATGACGCTGATGGCGTGGAAGAAGCGGCGGACGTGGGGTGCATTTGTGAAGGCGTTTCCGCTTACGGCCCTGCTGATCGTGAGCTGGTCCTGGGGCGAGTTTATCGGCTACATTACCGGGCGGCCATACTCGGGCGGCGAGGCCGGCGGGGCGCTTGTAAGAGGTTCCTCGGAGGCTGCGTAGATGCGCATCGCGGTGGACGCCACCTGCTGGCACAACCGGCGCGGGTACGGCAGACACGCGCGGGCGCTGCTGCGAGCTGTGGTGCGGCTGGACCGGGAAAACCAGTACACGCTTTTCCTCGACTCGACAGACCCGGCTGAACCGATGCCCGAGGGTTGCGAGGTGCGCGTGAATGAGTCGTCGGTACCGACCGTTGAGGCCGCATCGGCGGACGGGCATCGATCGCTTCGGGATATGGCACGGCAGGCGCGGGCTTTGTCGTCGAGCGAGTTTGACGTGGTGCTGTTTCCGACGATCTATAGTTTTGTGCCGACGTTTGGGCGCGCGCGCAAGCTGGTGATGATGCACGACGTGATCGCGGATATGTTTCCCAGGCTGACGGTGCCGAGATGGACCTCGAGGCTGTTCTGGAATCTTAAGGTGGCGCTTGGCCGGATGCAGGCTGACCGGCTGATTACTGTGTCGAATTATTCTCGGGACTGCATCGTGAAGCACTTTGGGACCGATGCGAAGCGCGTTTCAGTGGTGAGCGAGGCTGCCGACCCGATCTTTCGCAGGCTTGCAGATGCGGCGCCGACCCCGAAACTGCGCGAACTGGGGCTGGATGGGGCGCAGCGGATGGTGGTGTACCTGGGGGGATTCAGCCCGCACAAGAATCTTGAGGCGCTGGTGGCAGCATTTGCGCAGACGGCAAAGCGCCAGAACGCGGGCGATCCTATGCTGGTGATGGTGGGCGATACGCACACGGATGCCTTCCACACCTGCTTTGAGCGTGTGTCGGCGCTGGTGAAGTCGCTGGGGGTCGAGGATCGCGTGGTGTTCACGGGCTACCTCTCCGACGAAGACGTCGTAACGCTGCTGAATCGAGCGACGGTGCTGGTGCTGCCTTCGCTTATGGAGGGGTTTGGGCTGCCGGCAGTAGAAGCAGCGGCTTGCGGCTGTCCCGTGATTGCGACGAAAGAGAGCCCACTGCCCGAATTGCTGGGCGAAGGCGGAATCTATATCGAACCGAATGAAGAGGCGATTGCGACGGCCCTGGAGCGGGTGCTTGCCGACGATGCGTTGCGCGCGCGGATGCAGGAGCAGGGGATGGCTGCTGCGCAGAGGCTGACCTGGGAAGATGCGGGGCGGCAACTCATTTCAGTCATCGATGGGATAGGTCGAGCCCGATGAGAAGGCCTTTGAACTTCCTGCATATGACGACGTTTTATCCGCCGTACAGCTTTGGCGGCGATGCGGTGCAGATCTACCGGCTGTCGCATGCGCTGGCTAATGCAGGACACCATGTGGACGTGGTGCACTGCGTGGACTCCTATCACCTGTTGCATCCCGGACCACCGGAACTCGCGTATGAGGAGCATCCGAATGTGGTGCGCCACGAATTGCGCAGTCCGTTCAAGGGGCTTTCGCCGCTGCTGACGCAGCAAACCGGCCTGCCTTTGCTCAAGACGAAAACGATTGGCGAGGTGCTGCGGGCGAAGCCGTATGACGTGATTCACTTTCACAATGTTTCGCTGCTGGGGCCTGGGATTCTGGAAGTGGAGCCGGAGCAGGGACAGGCCGTGAAAATCTACACGACGCATGAGCACTGGCTGATCTGCCCGATTCATGTGCTTTGGAAGTTCGACCGCGAGCCGTGTCGCGAGCCTGAGTGCCTGAAGTGCACACTGATGGCGAAAAAGCCGCCACAGCTTTGGCGTTACACGGGGATGCTGGACAGGATGGCGGAAAAGGTGGATCAGTTTGTTGCGCCGAGCCGGTTCACTGCCGGCATGCACGCCGAGCGCGGGTTCTCACGGGCCGTGGAACACCTGCCCAACTTCATCGAGCGGGTGGACGACGATTGGTTGTCGCCGGGGCCGCGACCGCAGGAGAAGCCGTATTTCCTGTTCGTGGGGCGGCTGGAGCTGATCAAGGGGTTGCAGACGCTGATTCCGCCGTGGAATCGCGTGGAGGGCCACGACCTGCTGGTGGCAGGCACGGGCAGCTATGAGCCGCAGTTGCGCGCGATGGCCGCAGGCAATGGGCGGATCAAGTTTCTGGGGCCGCTGGGGCAAAAGGAGCTGGGCGCGCTCTACTATCACGCAGTGGCCTGCATAATTCCGTCGGTGACCTACGAGACGTTTGGCATGACCAGCGTGGAGGCCTTTGCGCGGAAGACCCCGACGATTGCACGCGATTTGGGCGCGCTGCCCGAAGTCATCAACGACAGCGGCGGCGGATTTGTCTACCGAACGGATGAAGAACTGCTTGAAGCGATAGGCAAGATTGCGGGCTCGCCGGCACTGCGCAACAAGCTAGGCCAAAATGGGTATGAGGCGTTTCTCAAGTGGTGGTGCCGCGAAGCGCATCTGGAAGAATACTTCGGCTATCTGGAGCGCGCAGCGCGAAAGAAGTTCGGCAAGGTGCCGTGGCTGAGGCATTAAGTGACTGGCCGCTTTGAAGGGCGAGGGGCTGGCGTCGCGGCTGTAAAAGAAGTATTAGAACGATCTTGAAGTCCCTCGGTTACGAAGGGAAGATGTTCGCTCTGACTGGCTCTTTCTTTCGTAGGTTGTAATCGACCTTCCGACATTCCAACTGGGCGATCTGGAATTTCGAATTCGTTGTTTTGGGCTATATCTAATCGGAGGTTTCCAGCGCGCGGCGATGGCCGGCGCCGCGAGCGAGCGATTGCAGGAAGGTGAGAAGGCTGGAACCGTCTTTCCAGGCGAGAACGCCGAGATACAAAAGCGAGCCGGCCGCAACCGCGGCAAAACGGTTCCAACCAGCGAGGGCGAAGTAGACGATTGCACCAATCAACAGGGCGGCAAGAGGCGCACTCAGCTGGGGCCAGAGGGGGACGTTGACGATGAGCTTGCGGACGGAGAAGTAGACGAGAACCAGGTTGAGGGCGTTGGCGATAATCAACGCGTAGGCAGCGCCGCGGCCACCGTAGAGCGGCGTGAGAACCAGACCGCTGATGACGGCAGCCCCGGCCGAAGCGACCATGCAGCCAAGCAGGCGGGTCTGGCGGTTGTACGCGACGAGAATGTACCGATGGTGGCCGCTCAACATAGCGATGGGGAGCATCCAGACAAGGATGGCAAAAGTGCCGGCCGCGGCGCGAAAGGGCCTGCCATATAGGAGCTGAAGGACCCAGGGAGCGAGCGCGGAGAGCGAGGCGGCGGCGTATAGGCCTGTCCAGGAGACAAATCGCACGGAGCGGTCCATTAACTGGAGAAGTTGGCTGTTGGGCCGGCCGACACACCGGGCGATGGAGGGGAGCAGATTGAAGAAGTAGAGCATGACAAAGGTGTGCATCGCCATGACGGTGCGGTGCGAAGCTCCAAACCAGCCGAGGGATCTGTCAGGGTAGAGGAGGCCGAGAAGCACCGTGCAGAAGTACCACATGAATGCCCAGGAAAGCTCACTGAGGCCTATGGGGAGGGATTCACGAATGTGCCCCATAAGCCTGCCGAGATGGAGATCGGGCCAGGGCCAGGGCGCGCCGAGCCGATAACGCGTGAGGAAGACGCAATAGAGGGCGAGGCAGGTGACGGAGACGCATTCGGCAAGGCCTACCCAGAGAAGCGAATTGCCTTTGCGAACGCAAAGAAACACGAGACTGGCAAAGCCTACCTGTCGCACGATTGAAGCCACGGCGACCCACGCCATACGGTCGTAAGCCTGGAAGAACCATTGCAGGAGAAACGGCGTTGCGAGAAGGCTGACGCAGTAGATGCCGAGCAGCGCCTTCTGCTCAAAGCTCCTGTTGATGACGAGGATGAAGATGACGAGTCCCGCCATGGAGCAAAGCGAGAGCGCAAAGCGCAGGCCAGTGATCTCGTGCAGAAGTCGAGGCCCGCGGTCGGGGTTGCGCGCAACCTCGCGCGCGCCATACCAACTGAGCCCGAGGTCGGCGGGCAGTGTGAAAAAAGTCATGACGGCAAGGGTGAACTCGAGAATGCCGTAGTTGGCTGGACCGAGATGGCGGGCGAGGTAGCTGAAACTGGCAAAGGTGAGGAGCTTGGCGGCCATCTCCCCAGCCGTCAGATAAGCAAAATTGACGGCTAGCCGCTTGGGCTGGGCTACTGGAGCGGCAAATGCCGGTGATTTCGCTGGGCTCTCTTCCGCAGCGGTCCGAGACTCATGCTCCATTATTTTGCAGCCGTCTGGCCCTTGATCTGGATGAGCAAGTCGTCATCGGGCGAGGGCAGGGTGCTGGCCTCGGTGGACCGCTGGCGTTCCTCAGCAGAAAGCGGCTGCACTCCGCGCCAGACTTTGGCGTTGACCATTGCGCGCGCCAGTTGGAAGGGCTGATAGGTCATGCTGGGCCAGAGGAAGACTTCGTTGGTGCAGTAGCACTCCTTGGCGGCGATCGACTTGCGCAGGGCGTTGGCCTGGTCGGAGTTCCAGATCTCGTCGAAGGTGTGCTCGCGCAGATTGCCGATGGGAGCGTGCTGTTCGCAGAGGCTCACGTCGCCGTTGGAGTAGACAACCGCATTGAGGATGCCGGCACGGCAGGGGACAACCTGGCGTTGCTCCGCGGCAGTGCGCGACTTGGCCCACTGCAACATGGGCTCGACAACGGAACCGTAGCGGCCTTCTTCGCGCGATGCCCAAACACTGCGGACGAATTCGTAGAGCTTCTGGTACTGGACCAGGTTGGGACCATGCAGAGAGGGATTCTTGCGGTCGCCGCGAATCATGGCCAGGTTGTGATGATCCATGGCCGGGCAGCGCTCAAAGAGAAAGGCCGTCAGGCGGCGAATCTCGTCCATGTTGACTTCGGTAGCCGTGGAGATGGAGTGGATGCGCAGGCGCGGGTCCTGCTTCTGCAACTCAGCGAGAGCGTCGTAGGTGGTCATGGCCTTTTCGAACGCGCCCGGCGATCCGCGAAACTTGTTGTGAAACTCGCCGACACCGTCCAGCGAGATTTCCGCCACGAAGAGGTCGAGATCCTTCTCTTTGAGGGTCTCGGTGATCTGCGTGATGGTGCGATCGGTGAAGGACCCGTTGGTGGGAACGTAAATCTGGCGGACCTTGTTGTGCTGGATGAACTGGCGGCAGATCTGGCCGAATTCAGGGCGCAGGAAGGGCTCACCGCCGGAGAGGTTCAGGTTCTCGATGCGGCCAAATGAGCGCGAGAGGGCGAAGAGTTCGTCGGTAGTGAGGTCGTCGCGGCGATTGAGATTGCGCCAGTAGAAGCAGTGTTCGCACTTCTGGTTGCAGATGGAGTTGATGAAAAGGATGAGGAAGGGCGGAGTTGGGGTGTGGGTGTAGTTCCGCCAGGTGATCCGGGTATGGCGCGCCACTCGATCAAGGGAAGTGATCATGTCGTTGCCTATCCTCGTTTGTCGATTGTCTCACGGATTGGAGATTGTCTCACCAACCGGTATATCCCGCAATCACTTACGAGCGGGGAGGGGGGACAGAGTGCGGAAACAAGGCGACCCTTTTCCGGGGCGTCCAAATATAGATAGCAGCGAGGATGGGAATCACCCAGGCCGCGATGGTACAACCCCAGTCTACCGGCAGACCCGCGTCCCGTAAACGAATTAACCAGAAAAACTGGCCTCGGCGCTCCACCAAGGTACTCACGGCAAGCCGAATGTCGTTTTCGTGGGCGGCGGCGAGGACGAGGCTTTGCGCGCAGGCGCAGATGCCAAGAAACCATTGCACGGGCCTGGGGAATTGGCGGGCAACCTCGATGGAGAGGATTGCAAGCGGAGGAACGACCGGCACCAGGTAGCGGAAGCCGGTGAGTGGTTGGAGCCAGGAATACTGGTTGGCAGCACAAAAGAGAACGAATAGGGCGAAGTAGAGGAAGAGGACCCAGAGCTCGCGCGTGGGGATCAGGCGGCGCTTGCGCGGAATGAATGGTGCGGCGAGGCCGAGCAGGAGAAGCGGGCAGTAGGCGAAGAGACCGAAGCGCGGATCGAAGAAGTTTGCCCAGGCAAGGGCCGGCGAGGGCCAGTCGAAGCCGCGATAGCCGTGTGAAGTGGGAGCGGTGGGGTGCATGTAGTGCTGCGTGGGGAGAAGGGGCGAGCCGAAGGCCCAACGCTGATAGAGGGCGAGGAGGACGATGCAGACGGCGGCGCCGGCAGCGAATGCGAGAAGGGTTTTGAGCCGCGAGCGCGGCGGCTGGGGAGCGGTTTCGGGCTGGCCAGGGCGAGGCTGTGCGGAGCGAAGAAAGCAATAAAGAGACGTAACAGCGAGGACCACAACGCCGCTCCAGTCGCAGAGGACGCAATAGCCGGAGAGAAGGCCGGCAACGGCGGCAGGAACCGGGCGAAGCGAGCGGGAGTGGGGATTTCGGGAATCGTGTGGGGCACGGTTGAAGGCCGGCTGCTCAAGCGGGTCCCACAGTACGAGGAATGCTGCGAAGGCACCATTGCAGACGAGCATGTTGTGGTTCAGGAGGGCGGCGCGGAAGAAGATCGGCGTTCCCAGGGCGTAGAGCAAGCTGATCAGGACGGCGTTTGCGTTGGAGATGCCAAAGGCCTGCAGGCGCGCGCAAAAGAATGCGGCTGTCCCGGCGGTTATGGGGGCCATGGCGAAAGCAACCGTGAGAAAAGCGATGACCAGGAAATAGAACTGGAGGCCTTCGCCGACGGTTCGCCAGAAGAACTCGCCATCGTTCAGGGGGATGGGCGGATGAGGCTGCTGAAGGTTCCATGATTTGACGCGGGCGATGAGCGGACGGAAGAGCACGAGCGGGATAGCGCCTGTGATGGAGGCGCCGGGGTTGTTGTTGATGAATGCGCCGCCGCGGGTGCTGGGAAAGATGTCTGGAGTGTAGCGGAGGAAACGCTGGACATTGAGGGAGCCCGAGTCGGCGAGGGTGATGGCGGGGAAATGTTCGCGCACGATGTAGGGCGACCAGAAAACCGTGTAGGTGATCCAGCACGTGAAGAAAACCCGCCACGGAGCGCGCATGGAGGCATTATGTCATGGGCTCTGAGGGGCTGTGGCGAAGGCGAGTCCGGCGAGGTGTGGGGTGCCCGGATTGTGTTCGACTATTGGGCTCGCCGTGCAACTTTGGGACTGGAACCTGCGCCTTGCATTTAGGTTCGAAGAGGTGGCAGGAAGCGCCCGAAATCGGCAACTTATGATGGAGGGAGTTGAGAAGAATCGGGCGCGGCCCTTGAGGAAACAGAGCAATGACGACGCAGCCGGAAAGAGAGCGATGACGGCAATTCCAGGCAAGGTTGCTGATTTTCCTGCGAGCACGCCTGCACCGCTGATTCCAATTCGGCAGGCGCAGCCGATTCCCTGGCTCATTCTGGGGGCGATCACGCTTGTGGCGCTCGTCCTGCGATTGATTGGGCTGAACAAGGGCCTTTGGTGGGACGAGATCTATTTCCTGGTGGAAACGCTGCGGCATCCGCTGGTGAGGATCCTCACGGTGTTTACCGGGGTCGCGCAACACCCGCTGTATTCGGTTCTGGCAAGGCTGTGCATGATGCTTTTCGGCGAGGAGCCGTGGAGCATTCGGCTGCCGGCAATGCTGTTCGGGGTAGCGTCGGTTCCGGCGTTGTATCTGCTCGCAGCGAAGGTGACATCGCGCGCGGAGGCACTGGTGGCGGCGGCATTCCTGGCCGTTTCGTACCACCACATCTGGTTCTCGCAGAACGCTCGCGGGTATACGGTTCTGGCGTTTTTTGCGATTCTGTCGGCGTTGTTTCTGCTTCAGGGGATCAGACGCGGGAAGTTGGGGCCATTCCTTGCGTATGCCGTGGCGGCGTCGCTGGGAATTTATACGCACATCACGATGGTGTTCCTGGTGGCGGCTCAATTCCTCGTCTGCGCGGGTTGGTTGGTTTCGGAGGCGAGAACCGGAAAGCGCCCGTTGCGGTGGCAACCGATGCTGGTTGGGTTTGTGCTGGCCGGAGTGTTGGCCGCTGTGTTTTACGGACCGATCATCACGCAAGTGTTGCGGTTTTTTGCGCACCATCCTTCATCGATGACGGCGGTTTCAACACCCAAGTGGGCGCTGGCCGAAACACTGCGCGGTCTGTCGCTGGGGCTGGGCACGACCGGCGTGCTGCTGGGGGCAGCGGTGGTGGTGCTGAGCGGCATGTGGAGCTACTGGAAAGAGAGCCGGCTGGTGTTTTCGCTGTTTGTGCTGCCCGTGGTGGTGACAGCGATGGGCTCAGTGGCCGGGCGAGATTCGATGTATCCAAGGTTCTACTTTTTTTTAGTTGGATTTTGGGTGCTCATCCTGGTGAGAGGGATTTTTTACCTGCCGAGAGTGATCGTGGATCGCTGGCCGGGAAAGCAGAGGGGCTCAACGAAATTAGCAGGCGCGCTGACCGGGGTGCTGGCCGGGATCCTGCTGCTGGCATCGGCCTATTCGCTGCGGCAGAACTACGAGTATCCGAAGCAGGACTTTGACGGCGCGCTGAAGTTTATTGAAGCGGAGAAGAAGGACAACGGACCTGTGCTGACGGCCGGGGCAACGGTTTATCCATATCAACAGTACTTCGGTAAGCCCTGGCAGGCCGTGCAGACGCCCGCCGAACTTGAGGAGATCGTGGGCCGCGGGAAGCCAGTATGGCTGGTCTACACATTCCCGCGGTATCTGGAGGCCGCGGCACCGGGAGTGCCTGAGGTAATCCGCAAGGAGTTCACCGTGGTCCGCGTCTTTCATGGCACACTAGGGGAGGGCGATGTGGTGGTGGTGCGCTCCGATCCCAAGTAGTTGAACTGCCTTCTGTTACCCTGCGAACGGACCACAAAAACCCAAGAACAGACCTCATGACCAAGCTGATTATCCAGATTCCCTGCCTCAACGAAGCAGCTACGCTGCCAGCTACGCTTGCCGCGCTCCCGAAGCATATTCCGGGAATCGACCAGATTGAAGTCCTGATCATCGACGACGGGAGCACGGACGGGACAGCCGAAGTGGCGCGGGCGAACGGTGTGCATCATATTGTTCGCTTCAAGCAGCACCTGGGGCTGGCGGCGGGGTTTGTAGCGGGGCTGGATGAGTCGATCAGGCAGGGCGCGGACGTGATTGTGAATACCGACGCGGACAACCAGTACGATGCGAAGGATATTCCGCGGCTGGTGGCGCCGCTGCTGGCTGGACGCGCGGATATCGTGGTGGGCGACAGGCAGGTTGGCAGCCTGCAAAACTTCTCCTGGATCAAGCGGCGGCTGCAAGTGATGGGGAGCTGGGTGATCGGGCGAGCGTCAGGGCTGCACACACCGGATGCGACGAGCGGTTTCAGGGCACTGACGCGCGAAGCAGCACTGCGGACGTTCGTGCTGAGCGGCTACTCCTACACGCTGGAGACACTGATCCAGGCTGGCGCTTCGCGGATGAGCGTTGAGTTTGTGAAGATCAGCATCAACCCGCAGACGCGGCCTTCGCGGCTGATGAAGAGCATCAGGGAATACATCCGGAAGTCGACGGTGACGATCTTGCGGGCGTACACGATGTATCAGCCGCTGCGTGTGTTTACGACGCTGGGGATGACGCTGATTTTTCTCGGGATTCTGCCGGGTATTCGGTTTGTCTACCTCTTCACCAGCGGTCAGGCTGGGCACATCCAGTCGCTGATCCTCGCGGCGATTCTGATCATTGTGGGGTTTCAGGTGCTCATGATCGGCCTGCTGAGCGATCTGCTCAGCTTGAACCGCAGAATGTCGGAAGAGGCGCTCTACCGTGTACGCAAGCTTGAATACCTGGCCGAGGGCGGCGAGAGCGCGACGGCGGCGAAGAAGCCGTAAGCGCCCGTGAGTTTCTGAGGCTGACCCAATCAAGAAGTATCCAGTTCGGCGCGAACGCGCAGGGGCAGGATTTCCTGTCTTCCGCGTTAGCGCTTCCCTGCCACGGAAGCGAGGGCCGCGGACTGCCGTCGGGCGCGCTGCTCGAACTCTCCATGCAGGGCAACGGTGCGGTCGAGATATTGGCGGGCCAGGGCCGCGTCGTTGCGGGCGAGTGCGATCTGCGCCAGGTAGTAGAACGCGGCCTCCTGTTGAGGCGAATTGCCGCCGGAAGCAACGCGCTGGAGGGTTGATGTGGCTCCGGACAGATTGCCGAGATGCATCTGGCAGACACCGGAGTAAAACTGCGCAGCGAGTTCGTCCCTTCCGGACGCGGAGACGCGGGTCAGCGCGACGATTGCGGCGCGACAGTCGCCTGCTGAGTAGGCCTTCATGCCAGAGGCAAAGTTTGCGACCTCAGTTTCTCCTCGCAGGGTTGAAGCCTGAGAAGGAGGAAGGGTGAGGTCGGCCAGTTGAACAACCGAAGACGACGGGTGTGTGGCTGGAGGATGCGGGTTTGAAGGAACCGGGGGCTCGGTCTCAATCGCGACGTTGGCCGGCAGAATGTGGGGCAGCAGGAAGCGTTCGCCCAGAGAGAGGATGAGCAGCGAGACGACAAGACCAACCAGCACAGCTGTAGGAGTAGACCACGAAAGCAGGGTTGCGCGATCTTTTGTCATTGAGGAAATTGTTGCATCGGCCCGCACCGACTGACTAGAGCGGATTCTCTGCCGTGAGATGAGATGGAGGAGACGAGCCTGGCCAAAAGGAACGATAAGGCGAAAGACCGCCCGCCAATTGGGGTGGAGGGGCCGAATTGAAGTCCATCCAAAGTTGCGAGGGGCCGGCAAACTCTTTGGCCGCTGGAATGCAACAAACAGTTATGGAGTGAGCCCGGATTGGCGCAGGCGGGGAGGGTGCGCCGGCGCGGCTGAAGAGCTCTTTTGTCAATGCAACTTCAATTTCAGGGAGGTGTAATGGACTTTCATCTTCTTTCTCAGCAGGACTGGCTCTATGGCCTGCTTCTCTTCTCGGCAGTGGTGGTCTTCGGGAACGGGATTCATTATCTGGTGTTTCGGCTTCTGCGCAAGCACCAAACCGAAACGCCACGCCGGCGCGGATTAGGGCTCCAGAAGTATCTGGCCTGGCCGGCTCGCGGGGTCCTCCTGCTGATAGGGCTGCGGATCATCTTGCCGCTCGCCCCAAAGGTTCCGCCGCAATGGCTCGATCCTGTGGATCAGTCCGTCGAATGTTTACTGGTCTTATTTATTGGCTGGCTGGCCATTGGCGGCGTGTATGTCTTCCAGGCCGTCACGTTGAGCCGTTTCGATACGACAGTCGCCGATAACCTGCGCGCCCGGCGGGTGCACACGCAGATGCAGTTCTTCCGCCGTGTTTTGATTGCGATCGTTTTGCTACTGGACGCCGGAGCTCTTCTTTGGAGCTTTCACGACGAGCGATTGTGGAAGTTCGGAACAGGTCTGCTCGCGTCCGCCGGTGTTGCATCGCTGGTGTTAGCCGCGGCAGCCAAATCGAGCGCCTCCAACCTGATAGCCGGTATGCAGATCGCGCTGAGCGAGCCCATTCGCATTGACGATGTCGTGGTGATCCAGGGGGAGTGGGGCCGCATCGAGGAGATCACCAGCACGTACGTCGTTGTGAGGATCTGGGACGAGCGGCGGTTGGTGGTGCCACTCAGCTATTTCATTGAGCAGCCGTTCGAGAATTGGACGCGCCGCAGAGGCGACTTACTGGGCACTGCCTTCCTTTATGTGGACTATTCCGTACCCTTGGCGCCACTGCGCGCCGAGCTGGAGCGCATCGTGAAAGAGTCACCGCTCTGGGACAGGCGCGTGTGCGGCTTGCAGGTAACAAATCTGACCGACCGTTCCATGGAGTTGCGCTGTCTGGTGAGCTCTGGCGGTTCCTCTCAGTGCTTCGACCTTCGCTGCCTGGTGAGAGAGAAGATGATCGAATTCATTCGCGAGAACTTTCCGCACGCACTACCCACGGTCCGGATGGAGATGAGGGAGGCGAGGAACGACTCAGGGTCTCTCAACGGCACGAACAGCCCGGGGGCCCGGGTATTGTCGATGCCGGACACACGCGACGCGCAGCATTCATCCACTTGACGGTTCGGTTCGACCGGTCGACGCCTGGAGCGCCGAACGCGAAGGTGCTGCAATGGTTTGAAATGGAAGGCAGCATCCTTTGAACGGGCACTGCGTCCGGCGATGCCGGACGGTTCGCGTTACGCGCGTTTCCGCTGCGACCTGTTCATCGCAATCGCAAGAATGTCGTCCTCGATTCGCACCGCGCAAAGGTCGGCCAGGATTCTCGACGCCCAACGATACACGTTGTACTCCTTAACGTGATGACGCATGCGCGCCATTCGCACACGGCGCTCATCAGCAGGCATCGCAAGCCCGGTCACAATCGCCTCCTTCACCTGCGCAACGTCATAGGGGTTCACGAGAAGCGCATCCCTCAGTTCCTGCGCGGCTCCCGCGAACTTGCTCAAGACCAACACCCCGTCTCCATCATTGCGAGCGGCAACATATTCTTTTGCAACAAGGTTCATGCCATCGTGCAGCGAAGTTACAAGACAGAGATCGGCGGCCCGGTAATAACGTGCCACTTCACTGTGGCTGCATTGGCGTTGAATCAGCACGACGGGCTTCCACGCTGTCGATTGGAAGGCCCGGTTGATGCGTTCGACCGTATCCTCTACCTCGATGCGCAAATCCGCATACCTTTGAATTCCTGTGCGGCTCGGGGATGCGATCTGAACGAATGTGATTTTTTCGAGATACCATGGGTGCTCCTGAAGCAGCATTTCAATCGCCAGCAGCCGCTCCACAATGCCCTTGGTGTAGTCCATCCGGTCAACGCCGAGCAGCAACTGCTTGCCTTCGATCCCGAGTTCCCGCCTGAGCAAGTCAGGCACAACAGCTTGGCCGCTGTCAGAGGCTGGAGGTTCCCGTTCCTCCTTTTTCACCAGAGAAGGCCCGCCGAGCGGAGGTACTCCATTGCCGCGAGCTTGTCCCGCATGGTTTCGGTCGACTTCGGGACTCGGAGTCTCCGTCGTCTCGTCCCACGCTACGCTGATCGGGTAGGGACGCACGATGGACACATGGCCGTTGCGCCGAATGCTGAACTGCTCCCAGTCCGTTCTTGCCTCCAGCGTCCGATCGACGGTTTCGAGAAAATTGTTGCAGTGCGACTGAAGATGAAAGCCGATCACATCGGCGCCCAGCAGTCCATTGACCAACTCGGCTTGCCAAGGGCAGATGCTGAAGGACTCGGGATTTGGCCATGGAATGTGCCAGAACATCGCGACTCGCGCGTCGGGTCTGGCATTCTTGATGATTGCCGGCAACAAGGCGAAGTGATAATCCTGCACAAAGACCACTGGGTGCCCCGTGCCGTTTATCTCTTCAAGAACGACTTCGGCAAACTTCTCGTTCACGCTTTGGTAGTGATTCCAATCGCTTGCGCGGAAGGTGGGCCGTGTATGCGCAATGTGGCAAAGCGGCCACATGCCTTCGTTTGAAAAACCCTCATAATAGCCGGTTTCTTCTTCAGGACTGAGCCAGACCCTGCGCAACGTATAGCGGTTTTCCTCGGGCGGCACGCGCAGACGATCGTGCTCATCCACGAACGAGCGGTCTTCATTGCCGCTTCCATGCGCGATCCAGGTTCCGTCGCAGGCCTGCAGAACCGGCTCAATTGCTGTGACGAGGCCGCTTGGAGGTACGCTGCACTCGGTTCTTCCCTTCCGTCGCATATGAATATACGGCTCACGGTTGGAGACTACAAACAACTGAGCGCTTCCGAGGCGATCGCGGACATGCACTGCAAGCCGTTCCGCGGTCCAAAGGTGCTCCGCCTGGTCGCGAAGCCGAGCTTCAGTTTCCGCAGCAAACCGAGCCTGGGTAAGGTTCTCGGCCAGCGTGGTGATTTCCCTTGCCAGCGGAACCAGGTAGCCGAACTCCTTTGCGCCTTCTGCGACGTCCGCTTCGCCGTGCCGCAGGCGCCGCAACCACTCCGCGGCACGAGTGACCGGCTGCAGCAGGAACCAGCGCACCATCAAGAGCGTTACAACTACCACCAGGACCACAATCGCCGCGACGCGCAGAAAGCTTCGACGCCACACTTCAATAGCTTCAGTGCGAATGTAGTCAGCGTCGACCGTCATCAAGAAGGTACCAACGGTTTGCCCGCCTCCATCATGCAGAGGAATCGCATCTTCGTACCAAAGCCGCGTGGAGGGCCATGCCCATATGTTCTGCTTGTTCAAAGGGGCTGCGGTGCCGCTGGCCTGTTGAACCGGAAACCTGAAAAATGCGCCTACTTCCTTTCCTGATGTCAGACTTTGCTGTACGGCTCCGCTGGGCAGCTTGTCTGCCGGAGGAGCATCGCCGACAGACGCGAGGAGCCGTCCCTCATCGTCAAGAACGGCTAGGCCAGGCTGGTCGGCATTCTGACGGAGTTTGTGGAGCAACGCCGCCCAATTGATATCGGCCCCAGTGAGAAGTTGTTGTTCTATATGTGGCTGGATGCCTGCACCGAACCATTGGGTGCGCCGCGCCAGGTCAACACGCATGGTGTGCTTATGAGCCAGAACCTCAAAGTAAGTAGAGGCGGCGGAGATGAATATGATTCCGAGCAGCAAGGCAGCCACGAGCCGTATGCGAAAGAAGTGCATTTTAGTCCCCCCTTGAGTGCGGTGCTCCCGTTCACGTGAAATCTGAACTAATGTGGAGGGTGAACTTCACTTCCACCCCGGAATTGAAAAGCCGAGAGGCGTATCTGACCTGGAAGGGCAACTGCGAAACACGAGTCCGAAGCCTGCAATCGTTCAAGCGCTGTTGTTTACAGTCGGATACAACGAAGAAGCCATACGGGGAGTGACACCCTCGCATGGCATTTGGCCGATTCGAGTCATTTCTCAGAGTTTGGTTACTTGCAACGTGCAACCCCAGGGCCGAGGACTGTTCAACTGGTGATGGTTTCGATCGATTCGACGTGGATGAGACGCGCCTCTGCATCAAGCTGTCCGGTTACCTTTACTGACTTGCCTTCAAAGTGCACAGGCTTTTCCGGTGAGTCAAGCCGATAGACTGTCCCGGAAGGATCTTTCAGCGCAAAATCTGAGCCGCTCTTGACGATTGTGCCGTTGACGGCAACTGCACATGTGCCCTGCTGCGAGGTCTCAAGCCGTTGCGAGTTCGGCGCGGACCGATCCCGGGTTGGCTGAGGTTGCTGGGACTTTTGCAACAGCATTGCCATTGCCTGCCCCGGTGTAAACACCAGCGCCATTGCAGGAATGCAAGCCACCAAGGCGACCGCCATGGAACGGAGAAGACCCTTGACGGCAGCAAACCGCCTGTGGCTCGGCATGGAAGTCGACCTCCTGGCTCGGAAATGGATCGTTCTCGATCTCTTAACGGCAATCGAAGTTCCAAACCGTAAGTTCCTCGAAACCTGCGACATTCTTTCCTTGAACCGGATAGAGCGAGGTAGCGAGCGGAAACTCTTACATTCGTCCGTGTAAGAAAGTCGGGGCAGAGCTTCGACAATCAGCGAAGCGCTTGCGGTTGAGACCTCCAGTGCCGACCCTTATCGTTGATTGGCAGAGCATGCAAAAAGAGAGAACTCTGGCCTACCCCGTAAAAATACCGGCTCGCTGCCTTGCAAGTGATTGAAGACAATGATCGGGTGAGAGGCTTCGAGCTTCCTGACCTCCGGTCCCCGGACTGACGACTTCTAGAGCAATCAATCTCCCGTGAACTGGACCGCTCGCGCTTCAATTGCATAAGTCTCGCTGAATCTTACAGATGGTCTTCAGCGCAGAAAACTGCCAACACCAGTCTTCGATGCTCTGATGAACAGATCAGTTGTGTTGAGGTGAGATCTGGCTTTTTCCTGATTGGACTCAGGGGCACGAAACAAAGTCGAGCAGATGAAGATAGGATTGGTAGATTTTGCCCGTGGCGCGGGTATATGGACACGCGGACGTCGCTCTAATGAACCACGAGTCGACTGAACGGGACGACGTAGGCCAGCAGGTAAACAAAGGCACCCGCCAGGCAGGCAAGCGCGAGACTGTGCCAGAAGACAAAACGTAGAATCGAGCCTTCCTGCCCGTACTGCTCCGTCGCGGTGCTTGCGACGACGATGCTCTGAGCGTCGATCATCTTGCCCATTACGCCGCCTGCCGAGTTGGCCGAGGCCATCAGCACAGGCGAGATCCCTATTTGCTGCGCGGTTAGTTTTTGCAGACTTCCGAAGAGCACATTCGACGAGGTGTCGGAGCCCGTGGTTGCTGTGCCCAGCCAGCCGATCAGCGTGCCGAAGAAAGGATACAGTGCTCCGCTGCGGGCAAAGGCCAGACCCATGGTCGCATCGAGCCCGCAGTAGCGCGTGACAAACCCGAGGGCGAGCATAGCGGCGATGGTAATTACCGTGAAGCGAATGGTGAAGACCGTCTTGAAGAATGTCTGCAACAGCGCCATTGGCCCCAGGCCCATCAGCAGGCCTGAGATGATCGCCGCAAACATGGTCGCGGTGCCCGTTGCTGCTGCCCAGTTGAGCTTGTAGACAGCTGCTTCCATTGTCGGCTTGACCACCACGGGAGGTACGCGTTGGACGATGTTGTGCAGTCCCTGAACGGGAATCAGAACGGTGGTGAGCTTGTCCATGGGCTTTGAAATCTGCGGAAGACCCCAGCTGAAGACAACGAGACTCAAAACCAGCCACGGCAGCCACGCTTTGAAGGTGTGGCCGACGCTGTGGTCGAAGCGCTGCCGAGGCTTGTGGGTAATGTCTTCTCCATGCGGGTTGAGAACGCACTTAGGCTTCCAGAATCGCAGGAAGACAATCAGCACCAACATGGTGGAAGTTGAGGCGACGATCGCCACCAGGGACGGGCCGAAGTTGGACGCCATCAAGTATTGAACGGTGGAGAAGGTTATGGAGACGACGAGAATTGCTGGCCAGACCTCGATCATGCGCTTGAAGCCCGCGAAGACCCAAATAAGCCAGAATGGCACCAACATGCAGAACGGGACGAGGATGGTCGCGGTCATCTTTGTGAGCAACTGCAGGTCGAGGCCAGTGACGGCTGCCAGTGTCACGGTCGGAATTCCCAGCGCCCCGAATGCCACCGGCGCAGTATTTGCGATCAGCGAAAGGCCCGCTGCCTGGATCGGCTTGAATCCCAGGCTGATAAGGATGGCGCCGCACACCGCCACCGGAGTGCCAAAACCCGCTGTGCCCTCAAAGAATGCGCCGAGCACAAATGCAATCAAAAGCAGCTGCAACCGACCGTCGTCGGTTATGTTGGTCAGGCTTTCCTGCAACGCGGTAAAACGGCCGGTTTTCAGCGTCAACTGATAGAGAAAAATCACCGGAAGAATGATCCAACAGATTGGGAACAGGCCGTATCCCGCGCCGTAGACCGTGGTGGTGATCGCCAGCCGAAAGGGCATGCGGTATACGGTGATCGCGATGACCAGTGCTGTCAGAAGCCCGATGACCGCGGCAACGTGCGCTTTCAGTTTGAAGACGGCCATCGAAGCAAGCAGAACGACAACCGGCAATGCCGCAAGCAGCGTGGAAAGCCACCAGTGTCCAGTGGGGTCGTATCCCTGCTGCCAGAGTCCGGTTTTCGGATTCGTACCCAAGACATAGGCGGCAGCGCCAATTGCGGCCAGGATTCCAACGACGGCGAGTACGATTCCCACGGTTGAAGGTGGGCTGCTTCCCTTCATCGGCGCGGATAAGCGTTGGGGAGGAGCAGCAAACTCCATGAAGAACCTTCCCTTTTCTTGCAGAAATTCCCCTACAACACGCCTACGGGCTCCTCGGCCCGCACAAATGTGTACGGTCCCTTTGGAATCATGGCCACTCTCGCATCCGCGGGCAGCCCGGCCAGCGTGGCCATCACCGCTTCATCGATCGTCCTGAATGAGCGTTCTCCCAATACGCCCAGCTGGCTCACGGTCACGCCGGGGGTATAAAAGAAGATCTCGTATTTGTCCCCGACGAGCGCCAGCTTCTCCAGTTGCCACTGGTCGACCTCGACAGGCGAATCCTTCAGCGCGTCCAGGAGGCTCTTGAAGTCCTTCATAGCTGCCAGCTTGCGCGCAAACTCAGGCGAGCCTACGCCCTCGGCACACTGCGCGATTGTCAGAATCCGCCCTCCCGGCTTCACCACGTGCGCCGCCGCGGTCAGCCCCTTCACTATCTGATAGAACGTCAGGTCGAGCGGATAGCCGGCCGCGCTGGTGATGACCGCATCGACTGGCTCATCCAACCGTTCCAGGCAACTGTGCTCCACAAAAGCGACGCCGGCTGCGTGCGACTTCACCGGCTCGCCAGCAAACACACCGGAGATATGACGGCCCTTGGTCAGTGTCACATCCAGGGCGAAATCGTGGCGCGCCATACGTGCGATCTCGAGCAACTCGGCGTGCAGCGGGTTGTCTGCAATCGATCCTTCCGTCGCCAGCGGTTCACGCATGAACTTTGGCGAGTGAAGCACTTTGATGGTCTCCTGCGCGGCGAGGCCCGGCGCAATCAGCTTGCGCCCCCCGCTGAAACCCAGCATCAGGTGCTGCTCAATAAAGCCCAGCGTTATGTGCAGATCCGCCGCAACAAACCGCTCGTCAATGTGAACCGGAGTGCCGCGACGTGTTTCACCCAGATAACGGTGCTCGCTGAGTGTCTTCGCGTCATGGCTCACAATCCTGTATTTCCGCGCGATCTCCGGACCGACGATCGTGTTAATCTCGTCTTCCGTTGCAGCGCGATGCAGTCCAGTGGCAATCAGAATCGTGACACCCTGGGTGGGAATGCCTGCTGCATGCAGCCGCTCAAGAACCGGGAGCAGCGTAACAGCGTTGGGTGCGGGACGGGTGATATCGCAAACGGAGATCGCCGCGGTCTTCTTCCCTGTGGCGAGTTCCTTCAGCGGAGGGCAGCCGATTGGGTTATCCAGGGAATGGTTCAGCGCCGCTGGCTCGTTGACCAGGGCGTCGCCGGTCCGGCTTTGAATCACCTGCGTCTGAAATGAGTCGGGAACGGTTACGTCGATGCCGCGTTTCCCAAAGGAGAAACTCGCCTTCATGCCGGCTCCTATGACAACCGAGCCAGGTCCTGCTCTACTGCGACGCTGGCCACGTGAAAGAACTGATCATCCTTTATTCTGACCAGCGCGACGGGCAAAGTCCAGCAGCTCCGGATGCCGCGCCTAGGAAAGGGAGGGCGCCACAAGATGCCGCACCACGGGATTCAGCTCTCTTGAACTGAGTTTTCATGCTGCAATTGCCGCCGCCAGCACTAACTCTACTCAAATGTGACTGCCATTCCGCTTCCATTGTCGGGAATCGTAACTTGCCAGGCCTGGGTCGCAGGGTTCCTCGAGGCGTTGATCGGCTGATTCCCAACCCTGGCTTGGGCTTCGGCGGCCGGCAAGCCGTACACCTCGATCGTAATCTCCGACCACCAGGCTTTATAACTTCCCTGATGCGGACCCACCTGGACACGGAGAGAATTGCGATCCGAGGAGCAAGTGCTATCCATGCGGAGGAACTCTCCCAACCTAAAGTCGTAAGAGTTGCCGTCATCCTGATAGAGCGTCCCTTTGCAGTTCTCACCTACGTACACTCGCAGGGTCAACGGGCCTGTGGGTGTCTCCATTGTGCTTTGCGTTAACGGCTCAATTGGCAGGATTGCGCCTCCCCTTACATAGACGGGTAGAACAGCAAGGGTTGGCTGAACGAAAAGTGATTGGGTCGCCGGGGCTGCGGTCTTCGCCTGCGCGCCCTTCTTTTGCTCTGGATCGTGGCTCTGCACAGCTTCAGAGCGATCGATCCTTTCGCCGGTCCAATAGTCGTACCAGATGCCCGGTGGCAGTTGGACTTCATATTTGTCCAGCTCATCCGGATAAGGCGGGGGCGCGACCAAAATGTCGGGGCCGAAGAGAAACTCGCTCGGCGCGTCAAGATCGATGGGATGAAGATCGCTGGTCGCGCTGGGAAACTCAAGAAAGAGCGGCCTCACGATGGGCATGCCGGTGCGCGACATCTCCTCGGCGGTTGTGTAGAGATAGGGCATGACCTTGTAACGCTCTTCAATGTACCGGCGCCGGACGGACTCTTGTTCAGGCCCGTTCACCCATGGCTCCTGGTCGTTGGTTCCGACTGCGGTATGATCCCGATCAATCGGCTGAAATGCCGCGACTTCAAACCACTTAGTCAGTAGGTCCGGCTGAGGCGATCCGGCAAATCCCCCAACATCCGCCCCGGAAAGCGCAAATCCGCTCAGGCCAAGATTCTCAAGCATCGGAGTGGTAAGCCGCAGGTGATTCCAGGTTGAGCTGTTGTCCCCGGTCCACGTTGCTGCGTAGCGCTGTCCGCCCGCATAACTCGCTCGCGTCAAGACAAAAGGGCGCACGTTAGGCTGGAGCTTCAGCAGACCATCGTAAGTGGCGCGCGAGTTCTCCATGCCGTAAACGTTGTGGATTTCCAGGTGACTGGCCGTCCGATTTGTAAATCCAGGCTCATCGATGCGATGGCGGATGTTATCCGGCATGGTCTTCGACGGGACACCGAATATCGCAGGCTCGTTCATGTCGTTCCAGAA
Organism: uncultured Acidobacteriaceae bacterium; assembly: GCA_963783065.1. Taxonomy (GTDB): domain Bacteria; phylum Acidobacteriota; class Terriglobia; order Terriglobales; family Acidobacteriaceae; genus Telmatobacter. The sequence continues at coordinate 1,376,660 of CAWAMG010000004.1, forward strand.
GCCTGCGATGCCATCGGCGACAAACTGCTTATAAAGGGAGCCCCACCACGCCCTCGTCTGCTGCTGAGTGAAGTCAGGGAACACGGAGTCACCAGGCCAGACTTTTGCGACATAGACCGATCCGTCGGGATTCTTTACAAAATGATCGCCTGCCATGCCAGTGTCGTACGGAGCATAGCCGGCATTTGGTAGTTCGGCGATGTGAAGATCGGTGATAGCAACGACGTGAAACTCTTGCGCGGCGAGATCCTTGATCATCAGTTCGAAGGTCGGAAACCTCTCACGGTTCACCGTGAATGGACGATTATTCTGCTGGTAATCGATGTCAAGATAGATTGCATCGGAGGGAATCCTGTCGGAGCGGAGGCGACTTGCGATCTCGCGCACTCTCGCTTCAGGGTAGTAACTGTAACGGGATTGCTGATAACCGAGCGACCAGAGGGGCGGAAGCGGAGTTGGCCCGGTCAACCACGCATAACCTTCTACCACTCGCCTGGGGGTTGGTCCGTAGATGAGATAGTAGTCGAGCGGGCCGCCGGGAGCGCCGAAAGAATACATTTCGGCAAACTCCTTGCCAAAGTCGAAGCTTGCCCTCCAGGTGTTGTCAAACAAGACTCCCAATACTCGGCCTTCATTCCACGATAGAAAGAACGGAATGCTCTTGTAGATCGGATCGGTGGACTCTTGCCAGCCAAAGGAGTCAGAGTTCCAATCGACGAACGCCTGGCCGCGCCTGTCGAGCGGGCCAACTTTGTCGCCAAGCCCGAAGAAATGCTCGGCGGGAACCATCGACTTGTAAACACGGAAGGACGCGCCGTGATACTCGACCGGACGCTCATCCTGCTGAAGTACATGGCCCGAAAGATCGCTGACGGTTAGTCTCATGGTTTTGTCGAAGCTGACCCGGAGCGCTTTTGTCTTGAAGCCACCGTCTTCGGCGATAACTTCGACAGTTGACGTGCGCGGTCCAGGAAGCACTGCCCAGGATGCGTCCTCACCGAAATCTCCACCCTTGCTTGCACGAACTCGAAGCACGTCATCCCGCAGCGCCGTTACGCGAATTGTCATGCCATCCGCAGACACCTCAACGCCGTTCGACAAATGATACGTCTGAATAGGCGCTGGATGAACCTCAGAAGGGCTCTGCTGCGCGGCCGCATCGGTTGGCAGCGCGGCGGCTGAGAAGAGAAGAACAATCGCTGCGGCGATGCGATGAGAGTTTGCCGTCAATTTGTGCGCCTCCGAAGAGCGATTCGCTTCGTGATTAGAATCCATGCTTAGTTTTGCCAACTGACATTTGCTTCACCAACACCCGTGCTCGGCACTGCGAAGCTGTGGTTCGCCCCATTTTCCCAGGTGACCGAACCGTCGCTGTGGAGAACAAAGAATTTGAATTGGATGCTGGCCCCCCTGGGAACGGAGACCGTAAGCAGCCCGCTGCCTGCGGCTGGGATCGTGACCGGTCCTATGGCGCCGTCCCAAGTTGTTGCCCAATTGCCTAACTCGCTGGCGCTTCCAGAAAGCATGAGCGCATCCGAGGCGGTCAATGCCGGTGTTCCGTTGACGGTGAAGGTAACCGGAATCAACGCAGATGTGCTGACGGTAAAGGGCGACGGGGTGGATGTGGCGGGTACCTGCGTCACGGTAACAGTGCCCACTCCGCCCGCGAGCGCGGGGACGATTGCTGTGACCTGTCCATCGCTCCAGCCTGTAATCGCTGCAGGCAAGGTAGTGGTTCCGACAGTCATGCTAACCGTCCCCGCCGTTGAACCAAACCCAACGCCTGTGATGGAAACAACTGCGCCGGGATTTGCTACGCGCGGCGTGATGCTGCCGATCGAAGGCGAACTCGCGGCTGCCGAAACCCAAATGGACACGCTGCGATGGGGCAAGGTGAAGTTATCGACTGCGTTATTGCCACCAATCGATCCAGTAACAACGATGCTTGTGCCGCCCATGGTCTGCGCTAGATAGTCAACGTAGTTTCCAGGCGGCAGATCGGTGAAGAGGCCGGTAATAGCCTGATCTGTCGATGGGCTCTTGTTGATTGCGATCAGGACTGTATTTGCGCCGACGTTCCGCTGGTAAATATACACGTCGTCGTTGATCCAGCGCTGATTCATGGTTCCATAGGCCAGTGCCGGATTGGCAGCGCGCAAAGCAGCAAGATACTGAATGAGCAACACCGCATCGGTGGCGTTGAAGCTGGTCATTCCGTTTCGGTTGTAAGGAGTCACCCCGCCGTTCGTATCGCTCGAAAGATACTGTTCGTCGCCATAATAAAGAACCGGCACTCCGCGGCACGTCAGCAGAAAACTGATTGCCTGCTTGACACCCATTTGGTCCGCGCCAAGCGATAGGATGCGCGGGTTGTCATGGTTGTCGAAGAAGGTCACAACGTCGTTGGGCTGCGCGAAGGGTGGTACCGGAATGCTCGATGACCCAGAATCTTCCAGGGTTAGCTCATCGTCGATCTCGTGAAAGCTCTTACCGCTGCCAAAAACGTCCACAAGCGGGTAATAGAGCGGGTAATCCAGCAGATTGATCCCGGAGTTGTTTGAGAACTTGACCGAGTCCGGATAAAGCACATCTCCAGACCCTTCGTCCCACTCGCCGAAGAGGAAGGGTCGCGCCGTCAACGCGGAAACGGCCGGAGATCCATTCCAATTGGCGATGGTGTTTTCCAGGCTGTATTCCCAGCCCCAATTCACATCTTTGACTGCATCGAAACGAAAGCCGTCGACGCCGTGAGCCAGAAATTGCGCGATCGCAGTTTTGAGATATTGATCGACATAGGGGTTGGTTTGGTCAAGATCGGCCAGCCCCTCGAGCGTGTAGTACTGCACCTGATAGCGATCGTCGAAGTTAGCGATCGGCGGGTTGTGATGATAATAAGAATCCGCGCCCGCATCGGTGGAGTAAGTGGTAACAAGCGTTCCATTGTTATAGAGCGAGCCATCTTCTCCGGCGCCGATGGGATTGGTGTGGTTGGCAACAAAATCGACGAAGACTTCGATTCCAACGGCATGCGCTGCGGCCACCAGGTTGTCAAAGGCTGTCCAACTGTTGGTGCCGTCGCCGAAGTGCTCGTCGATCTCCATCATGTCGCGCGGCCAATAGCCATGGTAGCCGGTTTCACCATTGCTTGAGCCGGCGTTAACACGGATGTTGTCGACCGGCGGAGAGATCCAGATTCCGGCCGCGCCCATTGACTTCAGGTAACCAAGCTTTTGCTGGATGCCCGCCAGATCTCCGCCCCAGTACAGATTCCAATCCGCTTGCGCAGGGTTCGCAAATCCATTTGGATCAAAGAGGCCCGGACTTTCCGAGGGATTGTCGTTGCTTCCGTCGCCATCGAAGAAGCGATCGGTGACGATCTGGTAGATGAAGCCTTTGTGTATGTCGGTGACAGCCGCAATGGGCGGAGCAGCAGGCAGATTGATGGTATAACTTGCCGAGGCTACGCTGCTGTCGGTGTAACCGCTGACCGCGGCCAGCGCCTTGATGGTGGAGTTGGTTGCCACGGGAACCGGAGCCGCATACACGTTTGAAGCATTTGTCGGCGTGGACCCGTCAGTTGTGTAATGGATGGTTGCACCCGCGGTGGAGTCCGAGATTGCCACGCTTTGCAAAGTTGTGTAAGTCCCCGCGCCGACAGAGAACGACGGAGTTGCGGCCTGGGGAATGGGTGGAGGCGAAGTGCTGCTACCGCCGCCTCCGCATCCAGCCATCAGAACCGCAAGCAGACACAGCAGAAATGTGGGTCTATCGCACCGCATACACAGTCATCGATTCGGCCGGCTCTTCAATCTGCAGCTTTCCGCCGACGGCCTCCGGAATCATCGACCCCTTCCGCTGCGCAGAGATAAAGGTCGTACACCCAGCCAGCGCTGTTTCGTCTTGAGGCAACTGAATGCGCTTGCTTTGCCGGGCTTTGTTCACGACGACCAGGAATCTTTCTTTCAAATGATCAGCGGGGCAGCCCCGGCCATCCGGCGAACGCACAAACGCAAAGTCATCCTCGTCTGCCAGTAAGTTCTGTTCCAACCCCGTTTGCAGCACCGGATGCGCCGCGCGCAAAGCAAGTAGATCCGCCGTCCAGGAGAAGATATCCTCCTCAGTAGCGGTGCGACCGGCCTTGGTGAAAGCGGAGTGCGAGTCTCCTGGGAAACCACCGGGAAAATCATGGCGGTTATCCGGGTCATCCTTACCATCCATCCCGATCTCGTCTCCGGAATAAATCTGCGGCGTGCCGCGCAGCATGATAACTAGTCCCAGCGCCAGTTTGGCCTTGGACACCGAGCCGCCGGCTTCAGTGAGAAATCGAACTGTATCGTGATTTCCGATAAACGGAACTAATCGCTCCGGATGCGGGTAGAGCGAATCCTGCCGCAGAACGGCAGCCAGATCCGTCATGGGTTTGCCGTGGCAAAGAACATCGCGCAAGGTGAAGTAAATGGGAAAGTCGAACGGTGTGTCGAGGCCCGTATCGATACCGCCGTGAGCAACGCCGCCAGCAAAGAACGATGTAACTTCGGGATTGCGATGAAAGATCTCACCCACGGTTGTAAGTTGCGGATAGGCGCCGTGCAGCGCGGAGTGGAAATCATGCCAGAAGGCGCGATCGACATAGGGAAACGTGTCAAGACGAATGCCGTCGAGGTTTGCGGTCTCAACCCACCACATCGCATTTTGGATCAGATATCGTGCGACCAACGGGTTTTCCTGGTTCAGGTCGGGCATTGCGTTTGTAAACCAGCCAAGGGTAATGTCGCGCCAGGCTGATTCGGGCGCATGGGGATCAACCAGTTGCAGGAAGTCGTTCCCCACGGCGCTGTGGTTGGCGAGCGTGCCGTGAAACCATTCGGGCGCCGGCGGATCGAGCACCCAGGGGTGCTGAACTCCAATGTGGTTCGGCACCAGATCGATCACCAACTTCATGCCCCGCGCGTGCAGTCCATCGGAGAGACGCCGGTAATCGTCAAGTGTGCCGAAGTGCGAATCCACCGCGTAGAGATCGGTCGCGGCGTAGCCGTGGTAGGACTCGGGCATTGCGTCATTCGACGCGACCGGGGTGGTCCACAGCGTGGTCACGCCGAGTTGCTGGAGGTAGTCGAGATGCTGAACGATTCCTGAAAAGTCGCCGCCATGCCAGCCACGCGGGGCAGCGCGGTCGTCGCCGGTGTGATCTCGTGGCGCGGCGTCGGCAAAGCGATCGGTCATGATCAGGTAGAGCACATCGGCGGAGGAGAAGCCACGATGCGCTGCTGGATCGCGCGATCGCTGGGCAAGCCTGAATGGCCAGCGTGACTGGCCCTGGTCGTTGACAGCGGTGATCCATAAGGTCTGCGGAGCAGCGGACGCGGATTGAACCCAGAGAAAAGCCCAATGGCCATTGGCGGAGGGCTGCGTGAGGACCAGCGTGACGCCCTCGCCTTGCAATGTAAAGCGCGCCTTCTGGAGCATCTGGCCATGCACCAGCAGCATCGGGTCAGGCAAGCCGATCCACCAGCCGGGCGGATCGATCTTGTCGATGCATGGAGCACTGTTGTCTTGGGCTACGGAGCAGGTTGAAGGCCCCTCTCCAAAAGCAGAAACTCCGCAGGCGAGCGACAAAACAGCAATTACGCACTGGCGCCGGAGGAGCGTCATACCGTTGCCTTTCGTGTGGGCAGAGGAATCCCGCTGCATGAGTAAGCACGCGCGGGCAGTACATCCTTGGGAGGGTGTCAGCGTCCCAACGGCTTGAGGGCCGCCGGGACGCTGAACCATGAAGATAGATCAGAAGGTAAAGCGAGCCGCCAACTGGATTTGACGGTTGGTGTAGAGCTGCGTTCCTTCAATCTGACCGAAGGTTCCGTCGTGAAGACCGGCGTCCGGGTTGGTGAATTCCGGTGTGTTGAAGAGGTTGAAGGCATCCCCGTGCAGTTCCAGGGTGTACTGGTCGGTCAGATGGATGTTCTTCTGCAGGCTGAAATTGACTTCCTTGAATCCAGGTCCAAAGACCTGATTGCGGTGCAGGGTTCCCAAACGAGAGAAGACCGTGCAGCCACCGCAGTCCACTCCCCCCCCGGAGGTTTCGGGCGGATCAACAAAGGAGGAACGACTGAACCATTGCTCTCCGGCACCACCACCCGTTTCCTTGGGGTACATGATAGGACCAGTTAGATCGGGGCGATTCGTCGGGGATGCATTTCCATCGGAAAGATCGACCGGGGTTCCCGTCTGAACAAATGCGGTCAAGTTGGTTTGCCATCCGCCAATAATCCAATCAAGCGGACGCGAGATGTCGCCGGCAATCTTCTGGCCACGCCCGAAGGGTAGCTTGTAGAGGATTGAGGAGCTGAAGATCTGACGCTGATCTTCGTTTGAGTTGCCCCAATCCAACATGGGGTCGTTGTAGAGCGCTACGGTCTGTCCCTGGAAGGCGCCTGTGGAATCGTCGAGCGCGTGGCCCCATGCATAGGAGAAGGTAGCGACGAGGTCATTGCCTTGTCTGTGTACTTCATGCAACTGCAAGCCGTTGTAGCTGGACGTGCCGTCGTAGTCGTTGTAGTTAATGCTGCCCAGTGTTGGGAAAGGCTCTGCTCCTGTCCCAAACACCCTGTTGTTGTAGGGGTAGTAGGAGGAGAGGTTTCCTCCCTCGGTGCCCACGTAAGCGACCGTGAGAACGTCATGGCTGCCAAACTGGTGTTCCAACTGCAGGTTCCACTCCTGCACCTGACTGTTCTCGCTGTGAGTGTTGACCGCGATCATGCTCAAGCCAGCCGGCGGACTGTTCGGATTGAGGGGAACAATCTCGCGGCTGGGCAGGGGCGTGGTTACCGTGGCGGGACTGGTGTAGCCGCTGCAGTTGTACCCCTGGGCGGCCGGGTTCGGCGTCACGCTGGGGAGCTGGCCGGTAAAGGTGATGCAATAGCCATTCGAACCGTAATAGTCGGAGTGACCGGCGAAAGGCAGTTGCTCGCCGAGCTGGTTGCCGATGCCGCCGTAGTCGAGGAAGTAAAAGAGCCCATATCCGCCACGGAGTACGGTCTTCCCGTCTCCCAGCAGGTCATAGGCGAAGCCAAGGCGCGGGCCAAAGGCGTGATAGTCCTGATCGATGATGCTGCGCGGGATACCGTTCTGCCCCGCAAGCATAACCGTTCCGTTGGTAACGTTGAAAGCCGCCTGCTGGTTGTGTGCTTCGTAGGGACGGGTGAGAAGATCCCAGCGCAGGCCCAGGTTGACGGTCAGCCTATGGTTGATGCGCCAGTCGTCCTGCGCAAAGATGCCGTCTTCCTGGCCGATATTGGCAAAGTACCCAGACTGGGAGCCGAGCTCATAGTCATACATGCCGCCGGCCAGCAGCTCGGAGGTTTCGAAGCCGGTAAAGGAGACGACGTTTTCGTCGATCCAGAAGTAGCCCTTGCCCTCTTGGGGGTTGAAGTACTCGACCTGACGGCGCATGAGCGTGCCGCCATATTTGAAGGTGTGCTGTCCCTTTGACCAACTAAGCGAATCCGTCAACTCATAGGTGTTTTGCGGAACCGAATAGAGACCGTAGTCTCCGGTGTATTCAAGATCGCCTTTCCAGCCGCCGATAAGTGCGCCGCCGGTGGTTTCCTGGTTGATGTTGGCATTTACGATGCCGAGGTCCTTGGAGACATAATCTCCGTACAGGGGCGGGGTGTATCCGTAGTTGTCGCGGTTATAGGCCAGATGGGCTTCGTTGACCACGGTGGGCGTGAAAATGTGTGTGTAGCCCAAGTCCCAGCCACGCGCGTGGGTGGGGTTGTTACCGGTGCCGCCGCCGGCGGGAAGCAAGGTGAACTCAGAGGTCTTGGAATTGATCGAGTTGTCGTAGCTGAAACGGGCAAACGCCATGTCCTTCTCGCTGGCATTCCAGTCGATGCGACCATCGAAGGTGTTGTATTTGTTGTTTTCAGACTGGCTGTCGAGGTAATTGTTGTGGTAGCGATCGGTACGCGACGGCGTGGGGAAAGCATTCAGGTAGTTCACCGCGGCCGGATTCAAACGGCCCATGGGGATGATATTGCCCGGGAAGGGTTGGCATGTCGTGGGATCGAAGATGTCGCCCGCGTACTCCCCGTCAGTAGAGTTGCCGGCATAGGGATTGCCCGTGACAGGGTCGGTGCCAAGGAAGCATTGCGGAAACTGGCTGGTGTTACCGCTCAGTGCCACCTGGCCGGCATTCTGCAACTCGGAAAAGTTCCCTGTGCGCATCAGCGTGGTTGGAACCGACAGGTAATGATTGGGAACCGCCAGGGTCTCGCGCAGCGCCTGGTAGTCGCCGAAGATAAAAAGCTTATTTTTCAGCTTCGGCAGGACCGGGCCACCGATGGCGAAGCCGGGTTGCTGCCGCAGAAAGCCGCCCGGTGCAGAGGCCGGAGCGCCGTTGAATTGGTAGTTGGGATTGGAATCGAAGTTTCCATCCCGATAAAACCAGAAGGCTGAACCGTGATACTGGTTGGTACCCGACTTGAGCGAGCTGACGACAATGGCGCCGCCCGCGCGGCCATACTCGGCCGGGGCAACGCTGGTGCTGACTTTGAACTCCTGGGTCGCGTCGATGTTGGGGAAGAAAAGAATTCCGTTGATCAGGCCGTCGTTGTTGTCAACGCCGTCGAGGATGTAATTGTTGGCCTGGGGACGGAGTCCATTGATGGAGAGTGCGGCGTTGCCGCTCTCATTGTCGCGAATGGTCTCGGCCATATTGGAGCTGCCACCGCCGCTGGCGATATCGCCATAGGCGCCGCGGGTGACGCCGGGAGTGAGCAGCGCAAGTTGGGTGAAGTTGCGGCCGTCCAAAGGAAGGTCGGTGACCTGCTCGCCCTGAATCGTTGCGCCGATGGTCGCGTCTGAGGTGTTTACGAGCGGCGCAGCGCCGGTGACCTCGACGGTGGTGGCGCCGCCAGCGGGGTTCAGCTGGAATGTCACGGTTTGCGTGCTAGTCACGAGCACAGTGACCGTCGCCGACTCCGACTGGAAACCCTTTGCGTCGATCGTTACCATGTAGTCGCCGCGAGGCACAGCCAGAATCTTGAACTCGCCTGAGGTGTTCGTGACAGCGCTGAGCTTGAGACCATTGGCCGTGTTTGTGGCGTCGACGTTTGCGCCCTGGATTACCGCGCCGGTTTTATCGCTTGCCGTTCCAGCGATACTCCCCGTATCGGTCTGTGCGAAGAGGCCCGGAACGATCGAGCAGATCGACAGGACCGCAAAAGCCACAGACAGGATGCGAATGCGGCGCTGCCCGTTGGGTAGCATGGTGGTTCGATTGAACATCACAGAGTCCTCCAAAGAAGCGTTGTGAAGCGTTGATTTCTCCGGCCGGGGGAGAGGCGGGTACTGGGCCTCTTCTCGTACCCACGCATGAGAAAACACTTTGAACGCAGAAACAGTCAACCTACGTTTCGCCCATTCGGCGTCATTTGCAGTTCTCCAGCTAACATCAGCTCCTTCAGCTATTTGCATCAGAGTGTCTCTTGAAATATCGAAAGCACCAAGGCGGATCACCCACCGAATCGGGGTTTTAAATCCGCGTACACAACTGACCTCTGGTGGGTGTATGCTTCTGGAGCGATGGCGATAGGAGTACAGAGCGGCGACACCGTGCGAGTTCAATTCGGTGTATTCGAAGCCGACCTGAAAACGGGTGAACTGAGGCGCTCGGGGGTTCGTGTGCGCCTGCAGAGCCAGCCCTTCAAGGTGCTTGCGGCCCTGCTGAAGCATCCAGGGGATGTGGTCACCCGCGAGGAGTTGCAGCAGCAACTGTGGGGCGCCGACACGACAGTCGACTTCGACCACAGCCTGGGAATTGCGGTGAACAAACTGCGCGAGGCCCTGGGCGACCACGCCGAGAACCCCCGCTTTATTGAGACTCTTGCCAAGCGAGGTTACCGGTTTATTGCTCCGGTCAAGGAGCCCGAAGACCATTCACTTCCAACGCGTGAGGCATCCTCGGCTCGGCATGCCGCTGCCGCACTCAAGCGGACCGCTTCCGCGGCCTGGTTCTGGGTTGCTGGATCGCTGGCATTGGTCTGCCTCGCCCTGGGGCTGGTTCTGTTGCTAGCCCCTTCTTCTCATCGACCATTCCATATTGTGCAGGTTACCTATTCCGGACATCTGCTGCAGAACGACCCGGAATTAGAGAGCTTTTCCAGTTCGGTGAGCGACGGCACCCGGCTCTACTTCTCTGACATTGACAACGGCAACCCGGTGCTGGCGGTAGCGCTGGCGGCAAACGGAGAGATCAGCCACTTTCATTTGCCATCGGAGATCGGCGCTCCGCTGATCGGATCGCTTGCGCCGGACGGATCGAGGCTGATTGTGCACGGGCATCTGCAGGTTGAGCCGGAACAGCCATTGTGGATTGTTCCCACGCTCGGCGGCGACGCTCGCAGGGTACCCAATGTTCTTGCCCATGATGCAACCTGGATGCCCGACGGCCGTCACCTGCTTATTGCCAACGGAAACGACCTGACGGTGGTCGGGATCGACGGAAGCGAGCCGCACAGGCTCATCTCAACGCCGGGGCTGGCCTTCTGGTTGCGCTGGGCGCCGGACGGAAAACATCTGCGGTTTACGATCCGCCAACCCAGGAGCCAGACGACCGAACTGTGGGAGGCAGGAGCGGATGGGTCCAATCCACATCCACTGCTGGCCGACTGGAGCCAGCCTGCTTCAGAATGCTGTGGAAGCTGGACGCCCGACGGAGAGTATTTCGTCTTTCAATCTGCGCACAGCGGAAACAGCGAAGTCTGGGCGCTCCGCGAACTTCCCTGGTACTTGCGCAATCGCCCGCCGATGCAGATCACCAACGGGCCGTTGACGTTTGAGGCTCCGGGCACCTCGCCGGGAAACCACCTCGTTCATTTCATCGGCGTCGATCCACAGATTGAGCTTTTGCAGGCCATGCCTCGATCCTCGGAATTCACGTCGATGGGACAGAATCTGAGCGCCGCTGAGCTTGCGGAGTACTCGCCGGACGGCAAATGGGTGGCATGGCTCAATGCTTCCGACGGATCCTTGTGGCGCAGCCGCGCTGACGGCGGCGAGCGCATCGAATTGACGACTCCGCCGCTGCGCATCTTCAGCATGAAGTGGTCTCCAAATAACCGGCGCCTGGCCGTGATGGCAGAGGAGCCCGGGAAGCCGTGGAAGCTCTACACGATCGACTCAGAAGGCGGAAAACCCAGTCCGCTGCTCAGCGAAGACAGGAATGAAGCAGATCCCGACTGGTCTGGCGACGGCCAATCGATGGTTTTCGGCCGCCTGCCAGACCGGATGGACAACGGACAGCCCAAGGCCATCTACCAGGTGAACCTCCAAACCCGCAAGATGACCGAAATCGCCGGCTCGACCGGGCTCTTCAGCCCGCGGCTGTCTCCCGATGGCCGGTACATTGCAGCCATCCGGCTGGACCAGAAGGCGCTGATGCTATTCGACCGAACCGCGCAGAGATGGACCACGCTCGCAATCCATGGAGTGGGAGATCCGACCTGGTCGCACGACAGCCGGTACCTTTACTTTCAGGATTTTCTTGAGGCGGGCAAGCCTATCTATCGCATCGCCATTCCGGCAGGCAAGCCGGAGCAGGTGGCCACCATCGCCAGTCTGCGTCCCATCGCCGCAACCGACTACCGGCTCATCGGACTAGCACCAGGCGACCTTCCGATCGTAAGCGCCCGCACCTCGCCGGTGAACCTCTATAGTGTGGACCTGAATGAACGCTGAGGCGTCTTCCCGCAGGGGCGTTGGTTTCTTGCCAGCGATCGCCTAGCGAAACGGCCGGCCTTTTACCCGCCCTGCCTCCTCGCGCAAAGTGACAAGCTGGTTGGCTGCGACGGACTTCATCCGCTCAACCAGCCCGCTCGGCCAGTGAACCTCAATGTCCACCGTGGTCGCTGCGCCCAGCCCGAAGTGCAGCCGCGGATCGTTGGCAGAGATGAAGCTCGAACCGCTGAGCACCTCCTGCACCTGCACCTTCCCGCCGTAGCGCACAAGAACGCGCGCGCCTATCGCACTCCGATTGCTTTTTGTTCCTTCAAGGCGAACCTTGATCCACTGATTTCCAGGTGGGGCATCGTTGCGCAGCAGCGAAGGCGGCTCGTTGACATTCATAATGAGCACGTCGATGTCGCCGTCGTTGTCGAAATCGCCAAACGCCGCTCCCCTGCCCATATGGACAGCATCGATGCCTGGACCGGCTTCTGCGCCAAGTTGAACGAATCGTCCATTGCCCTGGTTACGGAATAGAAGCGATGGGGTGCGCGCAGGATATCTTGGGTTGACCCGCGCAATCTCAGGGTAGACAGTACCCGTCGAGAGGAAGATGTCGGGATAACCGTCGTTATCGAAGTCGACAATTCCAGCGCCAAAGCAGACGAAGCGAGTTTCTTTGTTGAGACCGGCCTCAATCGTCACGTCTTCGAAATTGCCTTTGCCGTCGTTGCGGTATAGGCCGGTGCGCCTGATTGTAGTAGTGGGTCTTCACCAGGTCGGTATGACCGTCGAGGTTGTAATCGCCAACCCCCACGCCCATGCCGCCCATTTGCCGGCCTTCGCCGCTCAGGGCAATGCCGCGGAATAATGCCTCTTCGCGGAATGTGCCGTCGTGGTTATTCATTAGCAACATCGATGGCGTTGAATCGCAAGCGATGAAGATGTCGGGCCAACCGTCCTCATCCGCATCGATGCAGACCACCGTGAGCCCATACGACCCGCGGAACCCTGCGACCCCGGACTCTTTGGAAACATCGGTGAAGGTGCCGTCCCCGTTGTTGCGGTAGAGAAAGTTTCGCGACTTGGGCAAGCCTTCAGGACCGCACATTGTGGCCACACCCTCGTAGTTGCAGTTGGGCACGGCCAACGAGGGTTTGGGAGCATTCGCCAGGTCGATTTCGAGATAGTTGGATACAAACAGATCGAGCAGGCCGTCGCGATTGTAGTCAACAAATGCGCAGCCGGTGCTGTAGCGCGTGGTTGGATAAAGAAGGCCGGCCTGTCGAGTTACATCTGTAAACGTTCCGTCTCCGTTGTTGCGATACAACCGATTCTGACCGTAGTAAGTGAGGAACAGGTCCTCAAAGCCGTCGTTGTTGTAATCGCCCACACAAACGCCCTGAGCCCACCCGCTGCCCACCAGGCCGGCCTTGACGGTTACATCGGAGAAGGTGCCGTCGCGGTTGTTCTTGTAGAGACGGCTGGTGGCCTCGGGCGAAGTGTTTTCGAGCCGCCGCCCACCGGGGATGAAGATATCCATCCAACCATCGTTGTCGTAGTCGAAGAAGGCGCATCCGGTGCCCATGGACTCCACAATGTAGGTAAAGCTGTCCGGCTCGCCGTAGACCATCGTGGCGTTGAGTCCCGCGGAGTGCGCAACATCGACAAACCGCGAAAATGGCGCGATGGGTTTTTCTGCCGGGAGCGCCGGGTCAAGCGCTGCCAGAAGTTTGCCGGGGATAAGAGCCGGCGCCATCGCCGCGGGGAGGGTGCGCAGCACGTGACGGCGGGTCCATAATGACGTTTTCTTGATCTTGCTCATCTTGTTGAGTGTCAGAGCCAGTATCCACCACGGATCGAGAAACCGGTTAGTGCTGGATTCCCACAGCCGCCAGTTTCCTGCTCAGGTCGAGGGCTCCCGCGTTGTTCGGATCGAGCCGCAACGCGGTGGTTACAGCTTCCTGGGCCTCCGGGACTCTCGATTGTGCCCCGAGGGTTGCCGCCAGCGAGAGCCATGCCTGGGCGTTCCTCGGAGCGGCCTTGATGGTCAACCGAAATTGCCGTTCAGCCCCTGCATTGTCGCCGGCCTGGAACTCCAGGTAGCCCAAAGCGTATTGCGCGGCGAATAAATCCGGATCGATCGCGATTGCCTGTTCAAGCGCAGTACGCTCGCCCGGCCCATCTCCAAGGTCTCGCAGTACAAGTGCCAGCCGGTAAGGAAGCGCGGCGTCGCGTGGTTCTGCCTGGCAGGCTTCGCGATAAAGATCGGCGGCCTTCCGGTTGTCCCCCGCCTTCGCAGCCTCCGCGGCCTCCGTCGCTTTCAGCACCGCCAGGGATTGATCCGATTCCTCCTTGAGCGTCTGCTGATAGAGCTTCAGTTGCCGTTGCGCTTCCTCGGTTTCGCCGAGCGTGCGCAGGACTTTCGCCAGCTCAAAGTGGACCTGTGCTGAGTTGGCGCCGAGTTCAATTGCCTTCTCCAGTTGAGTGCGCGCCCCGGCCGCATCGTGAAGCTCGACCAGCACCAGCCCAAGGTTGACGCGTGGATTGAAGTCGTTGGGGCTCAGGGCCACTGCCTCTTCAAGGTGCTTGCTCGCCACATCGTAATCGCCCGCCTTGCGCTCCAGAAAGCCATTCAGATTGAGAAAATCGGCGTCGTGCGGAGCCAACACAAGCAGCTTGCGCCCCAACTCCGCGGCCGCATCGTTATCCCCGGTCACCACGAGCGTCCGGAAGTAGATACGTTGCGCTTCGACGTCCTTCGGATTTTTGCGCGCAAGATCTTCAGCCAGCTCTCGCGCAGCCGCGTTGTGCGATTCGTGCGCATGGAGCGACACCAGCGCTCCAGTAAGGGCAACAGAGCCCGGATAGCTCTTGAGCCCATCGGTCAACACCTGCGCGGCCTCATCGAATCGTTGCGCCTTCCTGTAAGCCACGGCCAGATCGAGAATGAGGCTCTGGTCGCGTGGAGCGGAAATCAGGCGGCTGATGGTCGTCTCATAGTCCTTGACCGAGATCAATGCCTTGGCCAGCCCGTCGAGCGCCTTGATCGAAGTGGGATCGATCTTTACGCCGGCATCAAAAGCCTCGACAGCACAATTCGGAAGGCGATTCTCGTTGAACCAGTTGCCCAACGCGGCATAGGCATCTGCACTGGGACGGGCAGCGAGGTCAGCCTCCAACTGCGCCGGGCCAGAGCAGGTTTGTGCAGATGCGTGCTGGCCTGCACATAAACCGGCCGCAACGACGAGCCCTAGCTTTGCGCACAACGAAGGCATGGAAACTCCGCCGATTAGTCTACCCGAAGCGAGGAGGCTCATGCCTCGTCGACCGCGTTGAATTGAGGTTTTTGGATCTCGGGAGGATGCCTACGACTCTTCATGGTCGAATGAACGCTCCACCGGCGGGCTTCAGGATTCGCCCGAACGCCACTCGCCAGGAGCTGTTAGTAGTGGGTCGGCGAGGCGGAGGGTATCGTAGGGGATCGAAGAACCAAATGCTCAGGAGCACAGCCGAGGATTTCGACAACGCAATGATGTTTCTGGCTGACTGCCGCGCCCAGCTCCTTGCGTAAACGTTTTCGGGAATCCCATTTCTTTCACCTGGCCGTTTCGCCGATTCTCCGAAGGGGTCGGGAGAAGATGCCCTTAAAATGAACATTTGCATACCTGTTTCGATGATATTCGGTTCACCGAGGTGATTGAGAAACACCGGGAAAGCGTATAAACTGCCTCACTGTGAGCGCTCCCAGGAACAGTCAATCCAACCAGCGGCGGCCCGGGGCCAGCATCCGCGATGTAGCCAGCCGTGCCGGCGTTTCGATCGCGACCGTTTCGCGCACGGTCAACCGCATCCCGACTGTGGCACCGGATTTGGCGAGGAGAGTTTGGGACGCGATAGAGGCGGTTGGGTACCTGCCCAACAACCAGGCGCGCGCACTGGTTTCCGGCCGCAGCCGAATGTTAGGCCTTATCGTCTCTGAAATCACCAATCCGTTTTTCCCGGAGCTTGTTCAGGAGTTTGACAACGTGGCGATGGCCCTGGGCTATGAAGTGCTGATTGGTTCCACAAACTACGACGCGGCGCGAACTGAATCGCTGATTCGCCGCATGTTGCAACGTAACGTGGATGGCGTTGCGGTGATGACCTTCGGCATTGAGGAGGAACTGGTACAGAAGCTGGTGGAACGCGAATTTCCCCTCGTCTTTGTGGATGCCGGGCCGAATCTGCTCAACATTCGCGTGCTCAAGGTCAACTATGGTGAGGGAATTCGCCAGGCGGTTCAGCACCTGGCCGCGCTCGGTCATCGTCGCATCGCCTTTGTCAGCGGCCCGTTGCGTTTGCGCTCAGCCCTGGCCCGGCGCGATGCTTTCCTCAAATCGATGCGCGATCTGGGGCTCACCGTCCCCGCCGAACACATGGTTGAGGGAAACCATTCGATGGAGGGCGGCATGAGCGCGATGGAGCAATTGATCGCGCTCGCCGACCTGCCCACGGCCGTTCTCTGTTCCAACGACATGACCGCCATCGGCGCTCTGCATGCGCTCTATAGGACGACTAACAGAGTGCCGCAGGAGATTTCCGTCGTGGGATTCGACGACATTCACCTGGCGCAGTTCATGCTGCCACCCTTAACTACGGTGCAGATGTCGTGCAAGGACCTTGCCGCGGCGGCGGTTGAAGCGCTGCGGGCCGGAATAGAGCGCGACCACCCCAAGGCATCCAAGATGGAATGGAGCATTCCCACCCGACTGGTGGTGCGCCAGTCCACTGCCTTCCCGCGAGGAACGCTGCCGGCGCTTGTGGAAAGTGCGGCTGGCAAGCAGCGCGGCAATGAAGCACCCCAGGCCGATTGATTCCCTGAAGTTTGGATTTGCATTACAAGATGGCGCTCGGCTCGGGTGGCGGCTTGTTGAATCTGTAGCCGACATGAGCCAGGGTGATGAGATATTCAGGATGAATTGGGTCGTCTTCGATCTTCTTTCGCAGCTGACTCATATACACCCGAAGATACGTCAACTCGTCTCCATAGTCCGGACCCCACGCATATTTCAGCAGTTGCTCCTGAGTGACCACCTCGCCTGCATGAATCATTAAACAGTGAAGCATCGCGAATTGCCTGGGCGTTAGATGAATCCGCTGCCCGCGCTTCAGCAGCCGATACTTCACAGGGTCCAACTCGATTGCACCATAACGAATCACTGCTTCCTGTTTGGGTGCGTCCTGATTCGTATCCTGAATCTTTTTTCGGCGAACAGCGGATCGCAGTCGGGCGATCAACTCCCGCATTGCAAATGGCTTCGTTTTATAGTCGTCCGCTCCGGCTTCAAGTCCCGCAACCTAAACATCCTCGCTGTCCATGGCTGTCAAGATCCGCACCGGCAGGAATGCATTTGAACACCGAATGTTCCGGCAAGTTTCAATTCCGCCCATTCCAGGCATATCCACATCCAGAAGCACCGCATCAAACTGTGCCACTTTGACAAGTTCCACAGCCTCTTGACCACGAGATGCGGCAACTATTGTGAATCCCATGCCCGACAAGGTCGCACTCAATACCCGGCGAACAGAAGTTTCATCGTCCACCACAAGGGTGGTCCCCTGGTTTGTATTCAACTGCTCTGAATTCATTGATTCCTCCTGACGCTGCTCGGAAGGGACACAAAGAATGTCGTTTCTTCCTTCTCATCACTGATTCCCCAAACGTGACCGTGAAGTGCTTCCGCAGCCTTTCTCACCACCGAGAGTCCAATGCCGGTACCTGGAATTGAATCCATTACGTCCGATGTTCTTTAGAATCGGTCGAATATCCGCTAACTGTGGTCCCGGTGGCTGACGTAAATCCAGAAGAAGAGCGTTTCTACTCAACTCATACAGCTTCCCCATCCCGGTTCGATGGAAGGCTGCCTCGCTCGCACTTCGAATCTCCTTCGCCGACAACCTGCTTATGACTAAGGCAGTAACCTCAAAGGTCACAAGCGCCTCCAGGTCTTGAGAATCGGTAATGTTGAAATGGAACAGAGGCGGCAGGAACAGAAAGTCCAGGCGGACCACTGCCATGAACGAAGTCGGCGAAGCCTGCCAGAATCCACATAAAGATGCTGCCGCGACTACAACCAGCATTAAAGACTGCTGATAGCTGGCAAGTTCACCCGCAAAGCAAAACCGCTATAGGCGAGCAGCGCAATTCCGCCCCACGCAATGAGAATCTGCCACAGAATACGAAATCCCTGCTGGCGGCCGATCCATCTCGAGGTGCGTTGACTTTTCATGTTTCAACATCTTGGTATGACTATCGAAATGAAAATTGCGAATGTGGCTCGGCTAGTACTAGGTGTCTCTCAATGACCTTGCATCGCGCACCATGGCAAGAAACCTTCCAGCTAACTCGTGAATACGGTCTGTCTGGCGGAGGCGCAGCGCCTCTCTGGGAAGAAGTTCACTCCCCACGCCGATAGCAGCCGCTCCAGCGTGAATGAAGTCCGATGCAGTCAACTGATTTACGCCGCCCGTTGCGATCAAGGGGATTTGCGGCAGTGGAACCTTCAGAGCGCGCACATATTGAACACCCCCTACATGGCCCGTAGGAAAGATCTTCACAAAATCGGCACCGGCCTTCCAAGCCGCAATGATTTCTGTCGGGGTCAACGCACCTGGAAAGACCACGACATCCATCTTCCTTGCCAGCGCGACCACTTCTTGAACAAATCCAGGGCTCGTTATAAACCTGGCGCCGGCATCGATGCAACGCCGAGCCGTTTCCTCATCGAGGACGGTTCCGGCGCCTACGGCCAGGCCCGGATATCGCTTCGACAAGTCATCGATCACCTCAAGCGCGCCTGGAGTTGTCATCGTGATCTCAACGATTGGTATTCCCGCCGCATAGACCGTCTCCGCGGCAAAGGTGGCAAGATCCGGAGAAGGCACCCGGACGGAAGGGAGGATCCCAATTTTATGGATCGTGTCACGGACATCGTTTCTGTTCATTGCTTCGGCCTCTCCGTGGAGGTGCTCGGATTTCCCATTCGTCCTTCGCAGTTCAGCGCCGGGATAGCGATCATTGAATCACATCATGGCCCACGGCCAGATTCATTTGCCCGGCGGCCGTCATGTACGCGCCGATCAACCGTAGATTTGCGAGTTGAACTACGCGGTAATCGCTCTGAGCATTGAGAAAGTTCATTAGAAATGCCTTGAAATTGCGCATAGTACGAGGGAATCCGCAAGAAGGCAATGGTTAGCTTGAAGATAGTGAGTTCAGCATAAGCGCTTTTATAAACCCCTTACCTTTGTTTAACGGTTCTTTGTGGGACCCCCTATGCGCGGCTCATGACAGAGATTGCCTAATGAGGGTAATGACCTCTTACCAGAGACTTACGGGCATCTCCGCCCCGCGTGAACTGGTATTGGGGTTGGGCCATGGATGCGATTTACAGCACAACGATCAAACTTGACTTGAACTCCACCATAAGGGGTGACGATGAGGAGCATCTTTCGGATAGCCATGACGCTGACGGCGGTAACCGTTGGTATAACGTGCACGGGATCGGCGCAGACAACGACGCCGAATTCCGCGCCCGCAAATTTGACGGCCAAGATGGAGCCACCAGCCACACCGGCGGCGACGCCTAATGCGCCGGCGACGTCGACAACAGCGTCTGACCCGGCAGGATCGACCGCAGCGGCCGATACGACGCATCCGGCGGCGGGGAAAGAGAAGAGCGAGTTGAAGCCATCGCTCACCGACCAGGTTGAGGCTCTGATAATGCACAATCAGCAGCTGGAGAATCGGATCGAGCTGCTTGAGACCGAGATTCAGCAGAATCGGGCCCAGGCCCTCCGCGACACAGAAAACTCAGCCTTGCTCAAGCAGGGCGAAAAGGAGCTGCTCGAAGGGACTGGCACCGGGGCACACGGCGACGGCACGTATACCCAGGCCACCCCGCCGCCAGCGGCTGCGGCGGCCGCTACGCCGGAGCTTGGAGCGCAGACAACGACGGCGGGCGAGCCGTTCCCCGGAGACTGGACCTGGTCAAACAACGGCGGACACAATTCGGACAGCCCGATGGCCACCAAGTACTTCACGCCTGAGTTCCGGTCCGACGCGAACTACACGATCGACATGAACCACCCCGAGGACGACACGCTGGGTGGCTCGACCGAGACCTTCCGCTCCGACGAATGGCAACTTGAGCAAATCTCGATCGGCGGCGACATCCGCATCGACAACGTCCGCGGGCGCTTCCTCTGCCTGTGCGGCGGCCTCTGGGCAGTTACCACCACGCGCAACGACCCGAGCGTCGTGCGCGGTAGCTGGGATTTATCCGCCGCCTACAAGTATGTGGCCGAAGGCTGGGGCGGATACCACTGGAACGTACAGCACGGCATCAACCTGGATGCCGGCATCTTTGTTTCGTACATCGGCTTGTTCAGTTACTACAACTTCGACAACTGGACTTATCAGCCCTCCTTCGTCTCATCGAACACGCCGTGGTTCTTCAATGGGATACGTCTCCAATATTTTCCGACGGCCAAGCTCAAGATTGAGCCGTGGTTCATCAACGGCTGGCAAACCTATGCACGCCCCAATGGCAAGCCCGGATTGGGCGGTCAGATTCTGTGGCGTCCATCGACCATGTTTGAATTCGTGAGCAATAACTACGGACTGGGTGAAGACGATACCCTTGAACAGCAAAGTCAGCTTTACGGTGGTACCGGGGCGACTCGGTCTCGTGTCCACACCGACAACAGCATCGAGTTGAAGTACTACGACAAGCCCAAGAACTTCATGGATAAGATGGCCTTCACCCTTACGGGCGACATTGGCTGCGAATACGGCGGCGGGCCTCCAAGCGGATTTTATCCAGCGAACGGGGTCTCCCCGGAGATGGGCTCGAACGATACCTACTCCGGCGGTGTGAACTGCCATAACTCCAGGAACGGCAAGCCCAAGCAGGCCTTTGCGGGCTGGATGGCTTACCAGCGCTTCTGGTTCAAGAAGGATGTATGGGCCATCACTCTCGGCGGCGGCCAGATGACCAACCCCGGCCGTTACCTTACTCTGCTGCCTCCCATCAACGCCGCCACGGCTGTCACCGGCACGCCATACTTCACTGAGAATCCGGGCGATCGGGTTCAGCAGCACGACGGCACCTTCACCCTGGACTATATGCCGAGCCAATTCATTACGTTCCGTGCAGAGACCGGGTATCGCTTCTCGGATATTCCCTACTGGACGGGCCACGGGGGCATTACGCCACCGGGCGGCGACAACGGCAACCCCTCGCACTACCAGTGTTCGGGCGGAGGTGATTCAGGCTACGGCTATGGCAGCCTAACGCAAGCGGAGTTGACTTGCGGCGCCGGCGAGAGCGCAGGGACGGCGGGTGGCTTGAGCACGATCTGGTGGCCCGATCTGCGCACCAACCAGACTGTGGCAACGCTGGCCATCATGGTCCGGTTCTAGCGGAATCGCTGGCTCACTGAATCCGGTTGAAGATGTCCCGTATGTTTTTGAGCGGCACCGAGAGAGACGTCCCTGGTGCCGCTCACTTGTTTCCCGCCAGAAGCATCAACGGTGAATCAGGGGTCCAGCTAAGACAGGGTCTTCGAACAGTGTTCACCGCATTGAAGCGATTTATTGCAATCACTCAGTTTGGCGCAACCATCCTGCTGGCGCATGTTGCACAGGTACAAAAGCACCCCCCCAATCGGCAACTAATACCGCCCAATTGAGGTTGGAACCCATTTTTTCTGGAGAGCTGACGCTGCCAATCCCGCTGGGAAAGGAATTGCAATGCACACGATCCGCATTCTGATTGCCGACGATCACGGCCTCTTCCGACAGGGCCTCAGCAGGCTGCTTGAGACCCTCCCGTACTTACACGTGGTTGCGCAATGTGCCACTATGGCCGAAACTCTCAGCGCATTCTCCAGACACTCGCCCGACTTGGTTCTTCTCGACGACGATTTGGGCGCAGTGCGGGGAACCACGGTGCTCGCCGAACTCAGGAAACGCAAGATCGATGCCAAGGTGCTCATGATTACCGAAAAGGCGGCCCAGGTCGCCGCGATCTCCGCCCTTGAGGCTGGTGCTCAGGGTATATTCCTCAAGCACAGCAGCCCCGAGCAACTGCTGTCGGCAATTCATCGTGTCGCAGTCGGGGAGACCTGGATCGACCCCCTGGCTCTCCGCGCTCTGGTTTCCGGTCAACAGCCATCCGAGAAAAACCGCGAGGGCGCTCAGCCCTTGACGGCCCGCCAGAAGAAAGTTTTGGTGGGAATCCTCGATGGGTTTGCCAACAAGGAAATCAGCTCGAGTCTCAAGTTATCAGAGGGCTCCGTAAAGGCGGTGATCCGCCAGCTTTTTCAGAAAGCCGGTGTGAGAACCCGAAGCCAGCTAGTGAGAATTGCGATTGAGAAGTACTCGGCGGACTGGCTTAAGCCAGCTTTAGGAGGATGAACGTTGGCTCCGCGGCTCTGCCCTGGGCGCCGGACACCTGCCTGCATCATTTGCTGACGCGGCGGGTCCATTTTCCGGTCCTTCCATGGCTGGGAATTCGACAAGGGCCGTTTGAACTGTGAACGCATTGGCTGCAGTCTGCTTCGCGGGTTTCTTGTCAGGGCTCGATGTCGCGCTCTGCGTTTGGCACACAAGCTCCAGGGCGAACCCGCTGATCGCAACACATAAGACGATGGCCGTTCTTAAGTTGCTCTTCAATCTCATCTGGTCTCCACGACGCCGAGCGCCGCTGGGTTTAGAAGCGTTGGCTCTCTATGAGGAGTCGCTGGGTCGTTCCGCTTTCCTCAATTTCAGATTCTTACGCGAGGCGTTATAAAGTTACCGTAAGGAATTCTCAAAATCGCACTAACTCAAATGTTGAACTAGATATAAGGCACACTTATCCATCCGCCATCTTTTCAAGTGCGCTAGATAGCCAGTTCGAGTGCCATTTTTCAATGTTATTTGTAAAATAAATTGCCAAGTGTTTAGAGCGCACGAGTGATCCCTAAAATGATCGTATTGATTGCTGTTCCAGCCGCCGCGGGCACAAGAGCAACCGCGAGGTTGAGTCCGTAGAAGTGGATGCATCCCTGCCGCGATGCGGCGCAATGTCGACACGCATGTAAAGGCTGGATGGCTTTTACTCACCGGATGCAAACGCCGGGGTGCCTATCGCGCGCAAGTGCTCGCAGTTTTCAGGATTTGGAATTCGGCATTCCATTGTGATCACGTCGGCGAAAACTATGACTTCTAAAGCCGGATGGCAAAGTGCGCCTCGTTATCACCTGGTTTCTCAGAATTCCTTTGGGCGTTCCGTTTCTTGGGATCGGAATTGAGTAGTTTAGTGAAACCCTGAACACCCAATTATCCCAGTCTGGTCCGGCGCAGGTCCCTCGCCACGATGTGCATGAGAGCATATGCTCGCCATGGCCCCCATGATTCCGCGATCGCAAGCACCTGAGCTTCAGAAGCAACAGTACTCTGTGGACAGAAATGTGGCTATCAATGCATCCAATTACGATCGAAATAATCGATGGAGACGCACATTCCCGAACCAGGGAACCTGGGCAGACGCCAGGTTGTTCTGGTCGCTCGACTCTAAGTTATCGATTTTATTGGCCGGGGAGAGTGGATTTGAACCTCCGACCCCCTGGTCCCGAACCAGGTCAACGCAATTGTTGGAATCTGTTTAAATCTAGGGTATTTAAGTGC
Organism: uncultured Acidobacteriaceae bacterium; assembly: GCA_963783065.1. Classification (GTDB taxonomy): domain Bacteria; phylum Acidobacteriota; class Terriglobia; order Terriglobales; family Acidobacteriaceae; genus Telmatobacter. The sequence continues at coordinate 1,400,100 of CAWAMG010000004.1, forward strand.
TTTTGATGGAATGGTTTGCAGACAGCATCCGGATCCCTGTTGATCCTTGTGGTTCTTGGGTGCTTGGTGTGCGCCCTTTTGTGAGACAGAGTGTAGTGCGACAGTTTGCCGTTCGCTGCAAATTGCTGGACGAACGGGAGCCCGTAGTTCCAGAGTGAGTCCGGCGGGGAAAACGGAGGCTGGCTCTGCTGGAGAGCAACCCTTTCCACGCAAGATGGTAGGGAAAGCGGAGCCTTATACGACACTACGAAATGCTGAGACGGGCAAAGACCGGAAACTTTACTGCATCCAGGACCAGTCCGAACGCAATAGCCGCCGCAAACTCGCAGGCGACAACCGCGAGCGGCAGCGGCGCCATCGCGATTCCGTAAATGGCCAGCATTGGGATGATAAGAACGTCAGCCACTGAAGACACTACCAGCATCAAGCTCGGGCGCAATCCCCAGAGATGTTGGCGCCCTCGTATGACATACGTCGTGACCTGACTGCCAAACACAATACCGACCACGGTCAAAGTTTGCAGGGCTTCAATTCCCAAGTGCAGCTCGTATTTTCCGACCAGCAGGATTGCAGTCGAGAATGCCAGGAAGCAAACCCCAAAGATGACTCCCGCCGCTGTAATCCGGCCGATATTCCAGGAATTCGGCGTCTTGGATGGCTGCACTCTGTCAGTGGTCAGTGACATAGTAAGAAAGTCGCCGGTGATCATCAGTAGGATCATCAGCATTGGAGTCAGGACGGCATGTCCTGTTATTACGAGGCCGACTGCCAGCAGCAGCACCTGCACAATCTTTTTCATCACCGAGTTCAGCGTGTAGGTGAGAATGCGCTGGAACGTGACCCTGCCTTCTTTTACAGCAGCAACAATACCGCCCAACCCGGCTTCGGTGAGTACAACCCCTGCTGCCGATTTGGCCACATCGGTAGCGGTGGAGACGGCAATGCCGATCTGCGCCTGGCGGAGCGCGGGCGCATCATTTGCGCCATCTCCGCACATCCCAACTGTATGCCCGCTTTTCTGGAAGGCCTTGACAAGGTCATACTTGCCCTCGGGCAGGATGCTCGCGAATACCGCGAAATCCTCCGGCTTGATGCCCTCGGGAAGCTTTCCGGGCGGGCAAACAGGCCCGGTCAAACCTACGTCGTGCGCAACGATTGCCGCTGTGGCCGGAGCATCTCCCGTCACCATGACCGTGGCCACGCCGAGTGTATGCAGCTCCGAGATGAGAGAACTCGAATCCGATCGCGGCGGGTCGCTGAGGGCGATCATGCCGATAAGCTGAAGGGAAGCCGAGGGCCCCGCGGCCACTGCCAGAACCCTGAAGCCTTGCTTCTCAAGTTTGTCGACTATCGCAGCCGCGGCGGGCGATGGAGCAGTGAGGGCGACGACCGCAGTATAAGCACCCTTGATGATGCGTTCTGCGGCCCCATTTGCATCTGTTGCAGTCGCCTCCGATGTCTTCTTGGCTGGGTCGAATGGCACAAACGTCGCCAGCTTTGGCAGGTCCTGCGCCGGCTTTTTTGAGGCAGCAGAACGAATCGCTGCATCGACAGAGTCCTGACCGCCTTCCGAACTGGCCAGAGATGCCATGCCGAGAACGTGGGCTTCGTCGAAACCGGGCAACGGGCGAACGCAGGTTACTGAAAGTGCATTGAGGGTTAGGGTTCCAGTCTTGTCGGAGCACAAGACGTCTATCGAAGCTGCCTCGTCCACAGCAGAGAGACGTGTCGGCAGTACCCCCAGCTTTGCCAAGGCACGAGCTCCGATCGCGGCGGCAAGGGTGAACGTTGCGGGCAACGCCACCGGGATGGCTGCAAGGACCGACGTGAGCAATAATGGAACGATTTCACTCCACGGCATCGCGTGGAAATAGGCGTATGCGCCCATGGCAAGAATCAAGGAACCGTTGAAAATGGCAAGATTTCGGACGATCTTCAGAACAGCCTTCTGCTGCGTGCTTACAACATGTGCGGTGCGCACGAGTTCCGCCGTGCGGCCAAACTTCGTTCTTGCTCCCGTTGCCGTCACTAAGCCCGTTGCTTCACCACGCCGGACGAGAGCACCGGCATAGGTGTCCACACCCGCACCGGCTTCAATCGGCAGAGATTCGCCTGTGAGCATCGACTGATCGAGTTCAACCGATCCACCGGTCAGATGTACGTCGGCAGCGACCACACCACCAAGAGACAGCTTCACCAAGTCCCCACATACCAATTCTGCGGCCGGTACAGTCTTCCAGCCGCCATCGCGCTGGACAGAGGCATTGAGAGCGAGCCGCGACTTCAGGGCCGTTAGGGTGGCTTGGGCGCGCCCCTCCTGGAAATAGGCAAGCGCTGCATTGAATATCAGCAGGGCCGCAATGACCGCAGCTTCGTAGTACTTATGCAGCACAAGCTCAAGAACGATGGAGGCTTCGAGCAACCACGGAACTGGCGCCCAAAATTTGGCTATTGCATTGCGCAGCGGATGAGCGGACGTATCCGGCATTGCATTGGGTCCGTCCTTTGCAAGACGTGCACGGGCCTCATCGCTCGTGAGTCCCTTCGAAGGGATGCCGGGGGCCGGTTTTGCCGGCTGAATCGATGGTGGAGGGGCGACTTCACTCGTTGCACTCATGATTAGCCACCTATATTGCAGTTTTCACTACCACCATTTCGAAGCGCGGCCGGATGGAATGATCGCGCCGGTCTCAGTCTTGGCTGAACGAAGAAGCAAGAGTGGACAGTCTACGAGCTTCACTACTTTTTCAGCAATCGATCCAAAGACAAGCGGATGCCAACCCGAAATTCCATGAGTGGAGATCACGACCATGTCGATGTGCTCGCGCTCCACGACCTCCATGAGGTTTCCAACAATGTCATTTCCAACCTCAACGCTCGATGTTGCTTTGACTCCCTTTGCTTCAAGCGCTTTGATGCAATTGGCTAGATGAGTCTCGGCAAAGGCCCTTGCCTCGCCAATGAACGCGCTTTCCGGAATCAGATCGGGAATGGTTGTGGTGGGGAACATGGGGATCACATTGACCAAATACAGTTCCGCATGAAAATGCAGGGCCAAATCCGCTGCCATCTCCAAAGCAGCCTGGGACGATGGGCTGAAGTCAATGGGCAGCATGATCTTCGTGGGGATTGATGCGGTTGCACGGCGTTCATGCATAACAATCTCCTTGCCGAACCACGAGGCCGGCTGTTGTCCAATTTTCCGCCTCCTGCAAACTTGTCCGCTGTGCTCTTTTGGACATGTACCCTTTGAGCTGGAAGGCGCCTCCGATCCTATCGGCGGTCCAGATCAAAGTGACCGCCCGTCGACATCCCAAGAGGTCACTTAAAGCGCGCGGCAACCTGATGACGAAAGATGAGTTCAATCCGCGTTGGCTGCGGGTTCTGCCAAATTGCACGGGAATAGCGTATAGGCACCGTGATGACGAACCTTTCTCGTGAGCAATTGTGACCTGCATTCCCGAGCGCCCGGGCCGATAATTGCGGCGTTATCCTAGAGATGTCGGCCCGCTTCGAAAAGTTGCCACGTCGACAGATGACTCCGCAAGAGATGCCGCAAAGGCCGTGTTACCTGAGCATGGTCGCGTTGCCCATTGCTAAAGCGGGATGTGACCCAAAACCCCAAAACTAAGCCGGCTGGAAGTTGAGAGAATGGGGGCAGGTCATTTGGCACTCGCATTTACCGATGCTGTTTGATCGACTTTGGAGAATTGACGGGCAACCAGACCAATAGGGCTAGAATCGAATCTAGAGTGAAAGTGGGGATTCCAAATTACCCATTTCTGGACGAGGAACGGAGTGGAACAGCTTTCTGAGGCTTAAAGTTCAAATTCGTCGCACATTCCGGGCTTTGGCACCGGTTGTGGTGCTGGCAGTTGCTGTGTTTGCGTGGGGACTGCATTACAAGCTTTCTCTCTATCGTTCTGATGCGCGGAGGTCGGCGGTACCGGTGGCGAGGCTTCTATCGCCGAAGGAGCGCTCGGCCTCGAACGCGCATCGCGAAGCTGCGACCTTGGCAGGTTCGCTGATTACGGCCTCCAATTGCCAAATCATTCCTAGGGCGGCTGTTCCGAGCGGCTCTTTGTTAGAAGCCACACTCCGAATCGAACGTTTTCTCCGACCGCGACACGACTCACCCGCACCTCGATTCCCAATGTTTTCGTTAAGCAATCCGCGAGCGCCACCACTCCACATCTGAAAGACAATCTGGACCGGATGAAAGAGAATCGCTGCTCACCGGCGGTGCCATTCGTTTTTCAACGCGAATTAACCCAGACAAATGTCCGATAGGTGGATCAATGACTCGCAAGCGAATCTACTGGATCGCCGCTGCCTTAATTCTTCTCTTAGGAGTGTGCGTGTTGCTCGTATTGACGCGCAAGCACAAGACTCCTGCCCCAAATCTCAAAGCGGCAGCTGTTGTTGGCGTAGTCCGCGGATCGCTGGCCAACTCCCTCACCGTTGCCGGTCAGTTCCAGCCCTATCAAGAGGTCGACCTTCACGCCAAGGTTTCAGGGTACATTCGCTGGATCAAGGTGGATATCGGTGATCGAGTCCGGCAAGGCGAGGTTCTCGCTGAGCTCGAAGTGCCCGAGTTACAAGACCAGCTTCAAGGGGCGCAGGCGGAAGTCAGGCATACGCAATCCGAGATCGAACGCGCTCAAAGCGAGGTGGTGAGTGCCGCATCGACGCACGCCGCGCTCCACGCCGCGTATACCCGACTGCTTGAAGCTTCAAAGCAGCGGCCCGGGCTCATTGCAGAACAGGAATTAGATGATGCTCGCGCGAAAGACCAGGAATCAGAAGCGCAAATCGGCGTCGCGAAGGCTTCTCTAGAAGCGATGCAGCAACAGCTTGGCGTGTCGCGAGCGGACAGTCATCGCATTCAGACGCTCACAAATTATGAGGAGATCATTTCGCCGTTCAACGGCGTGGTGACCATGCGCTATGCCGACATGGGGTCGCTGATACAGTCGGGCACGTCCTCAAACACGCAGTCCATGCCGGTTGTGCGCGTTGCTCAAAGCGATCTTCTGCGACTCCGAATGCCTGTACCTGAATCGGATGTTCCATACATTCATGAGGGCGGAGACGTTCAGGTAAAAGTAAACGCAACCGGCAATGTGTTTAGCGGAAAAATAGTCCGCTTTGCACGAGCGCTCGACTCGGACACGCGCACAATGCTGACAGAAGTGGATGTGCCGAATGCCGACCTCAAGCTGAGTCCCGGAATGTTTGCGGAGACAATCATTCAATTGCAGCAACGGGGTGAAGTCATTTTCGTGCCGACCCAGGCGGTTGTTCAGAGCGGAGAGCAGGCCTTTGTGCTGGTAGTGGACGCCTCCCACCGCGTTGAGAAGCGAAGGGTTGTGCTCGGAATTCAGACTGCAAACCGGATAGAAATTACAAGCGGCCTGCGCGTCGGGGAACAGGTTATCGCTTCCGGCCAGGCAAATTACCAGCCCGGTGAGATCGTCGCGCCCCATGCAGCATTCATTCCCACTGCTGCCGAGGAGGAAAGCGAGTAATGCCCTCCTTCGCTATTAAGTATCCATTTTTCATCCTGATGTTCTGCCTGATGGTGATCGTAGTGGGCATATCCACGGTGGCACGGATGCCCGTCGATCTTTTTCCCCAGATCAATATTCCCGTCGTCGTCGTCGCCACGTTTTACTCTGGCATGCCGCCACAACAGATTGAAGCGGACATCACCAACAGCTACGAGCGCTTTTTTACATTGGGCAGCGGCATCAACCATATCGAGTCGCGATCCTTGCCCGGTGTGAGCCTGATTAAGATCTACTTTCAGCCCGGCACCGATGCGAATGCGGCGGTGAGCAACATATCGAATCTGGCGATGGCAAACCTAAGGCGCCTTCCGCCCGGGACCTTGCCGCCCGTAGTGCTGAGCTTTGACGCGTCGAATTTGCCTGTCTGCCTGATCACGCTTGAAGGACAGGGATTCAACCAAACTCAACTGAAAGATCTCGCGCAGTTTTCTGTTCGAAACCAGGTGGCAGGCGTCCCCGGAGCATCGGTTCCCCAGCCCTACGGCGGCAAGTACAGGCAGATCCAGGTCTATGTCGATCCTGTGAAGCTGGAGGCACATCAACTGTCCGTGATGGACGTTGTCCACTCGGTGAATGAGTCGAATTTGATTCTTCCGGCGGGGGATGTGCGTATTGGACCGAAGGATTACAACATATACGCCAACAGCCAGATTCCCGTGGTTGATGAAATCAATGCCATGCCAATCAAGACGGCAACCGGCGCATCCGTCTTCGTTGGGGATGTCGGAAAGGCCGTAGATGCGGGGCAACTGCAAACAAATATTGTCCGGGTTGACGGCCAGCACTCGGTCTACATTCCGGTACTCAAGCAGGGCGGCGGATCGAACACAATCAGCATTGTGAACGGCGTGCGTGATGCTGTACGCCATCTACTCGACGTCCCTTCGGCACTGAAGACAAATGTTGTCTTCGATCAATCGGCGTTCGTAAAAATTGCCGTGAAGAACGTCATCAACGAAGGGACCATCGGCCTTTGTCTTACTGCGCTGATGATTCTGCTTTTTCTTGGCAACATGCGGGCAACCATCTCCGTTCTGCTTTCGATTCCGATCTCGTGCCTTGCCGCCTTTATTGCACTAAACCTCGGCGCCAGCACGATCAATACCATGGTTCTGGCTGGAATTGCATTGGCGCTTTCTCGCCTCATCGACAATTCTGTCGTGGTCCTCGAAAACATCTTTCGCCACATGGAGATGGGGGAGTCTCCGGTTGAGGCCTCAGTCAATGGCGGCAAGGAAGTAGAGCTTGCCGTCCTGGCAGCAACCTGCAGCACCAGCATCGTTTTCTTCCCGGTCATTCTGCTCACGGGAGTGAGCAAATACCTGTTTACGGCGCTGGCACTCGCTGTTGTGCTGGCAATGTTTGCCTCCTACATTGTCGCCATGACCGTGGTTCCGCTCTTCTGCGCGAAGTTTATTCGGCTGCAACCGGACCACGCTCCCGCTACGCGCGACATCGAAGAGATTGAAGAGGACTTACCATCCGCTGAGCGGAAGGTCAGGAGCGCTGGAGCATTTCGCCGCATAGTAACCGGGTTCAATCGACAATTTGAGCGACTGCAACACGCCTATGAAAGGGCCATTGCCTCATGTCTGGAGCGACCCATTCTGGTTGTCTGCAGCTTCGCGGGTTTTGTGTTGCTTAGCTTCCTGCTCTTCCCACTGCTGGGTGTGGCGTTCTTTCCGCGCACCGACCCAGGCCAGTTTGTGGTGAACGTCAAGGTGCCTCCGGGAACGCGCATTGAAGTCACCGATGAGTATGTTGCGAAGATGGAGCAAGACATCCGCAACGTGGTTTCGCCGGCAGACATGAACATGATTGTCTCGAATATCGGCATCACGCCTGATCTATCCGCCATCTACACCAGCAACTCTGGAATGCATACCGCATTTATTCAGGTCAGCCTGCAGGAAGATCACAAGATAAGCAGTTTTGTGTATATGCAGCGGCTTCGCGAGAGGCTTTCAGCCGACTTCCCTGAAGTGAGCACCTATTTCCAGACCGGGGGTCTTGTGGACTCGGTCGTCAATCAGGGCCAGCCTGCGCCGCTCGACATCCGCATTGGCGGTAACAACCTGCAACAGGACTTTCAGTTCGCGCAGGCGATTGCATCGAAATTGAAAAGCCTGGACTCGGTGAGCGACGTGCTCATTCCTCAAGACCTGGACTATCCCGGCCTTGAGCTCGACATTGACCGAGAACATGCCGCGCTGTTGGGAATCTCCCCCCAGGCGGCGATCGACAACGTCATCACCGCTCTTTCGTCGGATGCGATGATTGCACCGAGTTTCTGGGTGGATCCAAAATCAGGCAACAACTACATGTTGACTGTTCAATACCCCGACAACCAGATCAAGACGCTGACCGACTTCGAGCAGATTCCTCTTCGCGCGCCGGGAGCGAAAGACACGACTCCGCTCGAGTCGCTTGCCTCAATCAAGCCGATCAATACTCCCACTGAAGTCGATCACTATCAACTGCGACGAAGCTTCGATGTATATGTAATGCCAAAGAAAGAGGACCTGGGAAAGTTGAGCAACGACGTCAATCGTGTGCTGGCCGGAATGCAGCGTCCCGTAAACGTTACCGTAGCGATCGGTGGCGCCGTATCGGATATGCATGACTCTTTCAAGAGCTTCGGCGTGGGACTGATTCTCGCGGTGGTCCTGGTCTATCTGATTCTGATGGCCCAATTTGCTTCGTTCTCCGATCCATTCATCATCCTGCTTGCGATCCCGCCAGGGCTCGCCGGCGTGATCCTGTTCCTACTGGTTACCGGAACGACGTTGAATGTCATGTCGCTCATGGGTGTCATCATGATGGCTGGAATCGCAGTCTCCAACAGCATTCTGATCGTGCAATTTGCAGGTGCGCTTCGTTCGCAGGGCCGCGCGATCAAAGAGGCGCTTGCTGAATCTTGCAAGGTTCGCCTGCGGCCGATTCTGATGACCACGCTGGCCACGATTCTCGGCCTCATTCCAATGGCCCTGGCATTGGAGCCTGGCAGCGAACAATACGCTCCGCTGGCACGCGCCCTGCTGGGAGGGCTGGCTGTCTCCACAATCATCACCGGCTTCTTGGTTCCGGCGGCCTATCTCCTGATTCACCACAAAGAAGCCGAAGCGGAAGGTCGTTCAGAAGGCTCCGGCGGGGAGGCTCATGCTTAAGCGAACACTTTCATTGGTGGTTTTCGTGCTGCTTTACGGCCCATCGATTTGCAGAGGCCAGCAGAGCGCGAGTTTGCCGCCTGCCCCGCTCCCGCTCTTCGCCTTACAGGCGCAAGCGTTGCCCCAGGGTGGCGCTATCGCTTCTGCAGATCGCGAGGAGACGCTTACGCGGCAACAGGCTGAACAATTGGCACTCAAAAACAATCCGAGCGTAAGCGTTGCCGCACTAATCGCACTCGCGCAAAGGCAGGTCGTGAGAGAGACTCGATCTGGGGAACTTCCCAGCCTGTTTGGCAACGCCACCGGGGTGGCAGCGGAACAAGCAACCCGAATAGGTTCCGGCGAATTGTCCGCTTCGCAGCTCTTGAACCACGTGGGTGCAGGCGCGCAATTGAGTCAACTCATTACCGATTTCGGGCGAACGCCAAATCTGGTCGCAAGCTCCTCTCTTCAAGCAAAGGCGGCGGAACAGGATGCGCTGGCCACTCGAAACGACATCGTTCTCGCAACTGATCTGGCTTTTTACAGAGCATTGGAGGCTCAAGCAACGCTGCAGGTGGCCAATAGCACCGTCGATGCGCGCAAGAGCGTGAACGATCAGGTGAGCGCTCTGACCGCAAGCAAGCTTAAGTCCACCCTCGATCAGAGCTTTGCGGAAGTCAACCTGTCTCAAGCCAGATTGTTGGTTCTCGACTCTCAAAATCAGGCCGACGCTGCCATGGCGCAATTGAATGATTTACTCGGAAGTTCCACCGAGCACCATTACCGATTAATGGACGATCTGAACCCCCCCCCGACGTTTGCTCCTTCGCCAGAAGAGATCATCGCGCTTGCGATTCAGCAGCGGCCCGATCTCAAATCGCTGCAACTGATGCATGACGCCGATCTTCGATTCAGCAGCGCGCAGCACAGGCAGTTTCTGCCAACAATCTCAGCCCGGGGAATCGTAGGAATTACGCCGGTGGGGTCAAGCACTTACTTCACGCCCGACTGGTATGGAGCAGCGGGTGTGAACATCAGCATTCCGATATTCAATGGATTCAAATTCAGCGCCGAAGCTGCCGAGGCGGATCTGCGCGCCAAAGCCTCCGATCAGCTGAGCCGTCAGCTGCTTGACCGGATCGTTCGCGACGTGAAGACAGCATGGCTCGCCGCCAATACTGCGCAGCAGCGAATGAGCGTCACCGCAGAGTTGCTGAAGGAAGCCAACACTGCGCTCGATCTGGCCCAGACGCGTTACCAGTTGGGGCTCAGCTCCATCGTGGAATTGAGCCAGGCACAACTGCAGCAGACTCAGGCCCAAATTGATGAGGCGGACGCGAGGTTTGAGTTCGAAGCCGACTTGGCGGCTCTGCAATTCCAGAGCGGGTCGCAACCTTAAACTTCATGCAAAGGCCTGCGACATCGCGCTGTCTCCTAGCCGCCAACTGAGCATGGTGGTCGCCGAGAGGTCAATTGAACTCTTCTTACGGATTCCGGTCGAATGGTCGCCAATTTGGCAGTTGCACTTCGCTTGACAACATCACAGGAACCCGCACTGGTTGACACCATAAAAACCCACCGAGTCTCAGGAACCCGCGAGGTCGCTAGAGCGCCTGGTGCAAACCCAGATGGTCTGGTCTGAGGGAACCTATCCCCTAAGGAGATGAGACGAGCCCACTCAGCGTCCTCTAAGACCTGCCGTTGATAAAGCAAATCAATCCCGGCAAAATGGTGCATCTCAATTAGCCGATCCAAATTGCCGTCAGATCCGCTGGCAAATCTGCCAATTGGGCGTTGCTAACTTGAAATACGTAGGGCGCCCCTACTGTCTTCTCCCTTGTTGGACCCGATGGCTTTGGCTGCTACATTTTTATCTACATTGGAATTTTTGATCGGGATTAAACGCCTGTAAGTTATTGATAAGATTGGTCGGGGAGAGAGGATTTGAACCTCCGACCCCCTGGTCCCGAACCAGTTCTCAGCACTTATTGAGATTTGTTGAAAGTGCGTGATTTTAACTGTTTTTGATTGAATACGTTGCGGACACATGATTGAAAGCTGTGGTTCTGAATGGTTCGAGAGTGCTTTGACCGCTACGATTTCGACTACATCAGGTTCGAATCGCTGGTGATTTCTTGGAACTGAACAGACCGGTTTCTCTCATTGATGCTGGTACAAAAAAACGGGCAGGCTGGACGCTGCCCAACAGCAACAGCAAGAGTTCCGTTCTGCTTTTGGACCCAGAAAAGTCGGCGCTGGGAAACTATTACACGCTTATCATTACCCCACGGTGATCGTTTTGACCGCGAAGCGACCCGTCGCGAGACGATCCCAGAGGAACACAAACATCGACGGTGTGCTGGAGCCGTAATGGCCTTCGTCTCGGCTTAAGTCCACTTCTACTCCCAGCGGCATCGTAGCAAGGGAAAGGTTCGCTCTGACAACGGTCGGATCGCCTTCACTCTTGAGTGCATCTTCCAGAAACTTGTCCAACCTTGTGAGCAATTCAATCCGTTCCTGAAGCTGCTTCTCACTTTGTACGTTGTCCAGGTCAAGGTGGAAGTTGGGATCCATGCGGTTGCTTCGCAGGAATTCTGCTTTCAGCGCCTCCCGCTTGTCCTCAGCTGCACTTAGCGCTGAGACTGGGCTGACGGCGAACGCAGGCATTGAAAGTGAATAACGGAATTCCCAGAAGATATACCCCCCAATGAGCGCAGCCGCTTCCTGGACTTCGTGCGGGTTAGCTCTCAGTTTTCGAAGGGAATTAGGGATCGCGAACAAGCTTTGGTCACGCTCAGGGAAGCTGCCACCGTAAAATCTGCTCTCTAGGGACAACTCCTCGGTTGAAGGAGTGGAGTATAACTGCTCGACGAATTCGGTCGTGTCCTTGACCAGTTCGTCTGCGTCGGCTAGTTTGAGAACACCGGGGCACTCCAACCAAAAATCCTTCGGGGCGCCGCCGGGCTCCAGCGAGACGAGGTGCAACGCGATCAAGTTGTTCGTTCGCGGATTAGTTTCTGCGAGAAGGAATCCGCCGGACCTCAAAATATTGACAAGAAATCCGTTCTCGTAGAGCTCGATCTTTTTCGCCTGTGCTTGTTCAAGCGCCTGGTCGCCGATTCGTCGCATATCCGCATTCGCAACGATTTCCCGGAGAACTGTGAATGAGCTTCCCGGCTTCGCATTGCGGCGAGCTACGGCGATCGCCTGCTCTGCTGTCAAACGGGGGCCATCTTCAGCCATTGCAAGTAAACTTCCTCCGTGCATGAACGACATGATCAAGCACGCCTGACCGATAATTGCGACGATAACATCCACTCTTCTCATATCACGCCTCGATTCTCTAGGGGATGAGCCCGGGCAGTGGCCCGTAGAACTTCTTGTACACATCCTTATGTTCTGCAACATCGTCGTTGTCCGCTTTGAAATGGCAACAGCCAATCAGGGGGTTATAGTCGATATGAGCTTGACTTTCTGGATTATCCTTAGTCGGGAAGATCAACTCCATGCCTTGTCCCAATGCACCAACTCCTTTACGCAAGACTTGAGTCCCAGGGTGGGTTACGACAAGAAGCGAAACATCAGAAAACCCGCCTTTGGACTTAAGAGCAGCCGCTGCACCAGCCTTCCAGACTACATTCATTTCCCTGCCGTCGTCTCTCATGCTGGCTGATTGTACTTCCGACAGTCCAGTTGCGCCACCTGAAAGCTTTATTTGTCCGAGCGCATTCGTGATAGCGGCGAAATTGTCCTGTGCGTCGGCAGACATGGCGTTCCAGGCTTTTTCACCGCCAGACACCAATCCTTGCTGCGTTGCGGACAAGGTGGACCATGCAAGCCGTTGGGCAAAAGCGGCCTGAACCCGAGCGTCATACGCCGCCTCGTCGTCTTGGCCATCTAAAGAGCCCGATCCTATGTTCTCGTCATGCCAGTCTTGCAGACAGGTTAGGGTCCATCCCGCATCACAGCCAAGCCTGGTCCAATTGTTTTCAACCCCCCTCGGTATGGCCGCGTGCCCGTCCGCGTCGACTTTGTTCAAGGGAGCATTTTCCACATAGCTGTAGAGATTCAGCGTCTGCGGGTCACCAAAGCTAGCGTAGGGGACGGTTACAGGCTTTGCATCCCAATCCGGCGACATGAACCGGCCCAAATTGCTGGCGTAGTAACGCGCCCCAAAATTATCCAACCCGCTCTCTGGATCGCGTTCCTTGCCGGTAAATTTATACGCATTGCTGCGCACCCGGTCTTCTTCCAGAATCACGCCTGCGCTGTCCAACACGCAGTACCGACTCCACTTGTCGCCCAAGTCCAACCCGATCACAAACGGCGCACTTGATGACGACGACTGCTCACCTACTGCTAACGGTGCTCGCTGGCTCATAGCTGTCTCCTCTCATGGAAATCCCCAGCCTAAAGACTACTGGTGGATCTCCGAGCAACGGCAGCTACATTTTTATCTACATTGGAATTTTTGATCGGGATTAAACGGCTGTAAGTTATTGATTTTATTGGTCGGGGAGAGAGGATTTGAACCTCCGACCCCCTGGTCCCGAACCAGGTGCTCTACCAGGCTGAGCCACTCCCCGAACAAGGGTGGCAGGAACACTCAAAATGGGGCGCGGCCTGGCGCGTAAGTCCCCTCGAGTGCGCTTCAGTCAGTGTAGCAGAGATGCGGCTCGGGCGAGGTTAGGCTGGCGGTGTCTGTTAAAGACCTAACCGACAGGCTTGCCGAGCCTCGGCGGTACCGGCTGTCGCTACTTCTTTTCATCCGCAGACGGCGCCGCGCCCGGGAAGACATCGAGCGGCGCGCGTTTCTTCTCCTCCAGATCAGGCTGCGGCAGCGGCTTGCGGGGCAACATCTGATCGCGCATGGCCGCGTTGTAGACGAAGATTGCTTCGACAGTGGCGATCTGCTTGAGATCGGCGGGCTGAAGCCGCTCGACCACGTCTTCGTTGGAGTGGTGGGTGCGCGCCTCGTAGTCGAGCATGTCCTGAATGAACTGGAAGCCGGGGATGCCAACGGCGTCGAAGCTAAGGTGATCGGTGCCGCCAGTGTTGCGGTTGGTGACGGTGGTGACGCCGAGGTCTTTGAGCGGAGCGATCCACTGGGCAAAGATTGGCGCGATGGCTGCGTTGCCCTGTGTGTAGATGCCGCGGATTTTGCCGGTGCCGTTATCGACGTTGAAGTAGGCGGAGATGAGCTTTTGTTCGGGCAGGACGGTGAGCGGGCCAGCGGCACGGCGCATGTACTCCGGCAATGCAACCTGGTCGGGCGCGGTGGAAAGCGCAGCCGAGCCGAAGTGCTGCTTCACGTAACCCTTGGAGCCGAAAAGGCCTTCCTCTTCGCCGGTCCAGAGCGCGATGCGAATGGTGCGGCGCGGCTTGATGTCAAGCGCCTTGAGAATGCGCACAGCCTCCATGGCGACGATGGTGCCAGCGCCGTTGTCGGTGGCGCCTGTGCCGGCGATCCAACTGTCGAGATGGCCGCCAAGCATGACGACCTGGTCCTTGAGATTGGGATCGGTGCCAGGGATCTCCGCGACAGTGTCGAAGCCGTGTTCGTGTTCGCCGGTGAATTTGGTGTCGACGTTGATTTCGACACTGACTGGGGCGTGGTCCTGGGTGAGCCGGTAAAGACGGCCATAGCTTTCGATTGCCGCGACAACAACCGGAACCTTGACTCGCTGATCGGCGATGTAGGGCGTGCGGCCGAGAGTTGCGCCGTTGTCGTCAAAGATGGTGCCACCGGAACCGCCGCCATTTTTGGCGTCGCGGCTTGGCTCGATGACCGCGGCGACTTTCTCGTCGGCAAAGAACTGGGCCACCTTGTTGATGATGCGCAGGCGCTCTGTACGGGCCTTGAGGCGCGCCTGCTGGTCAGGGGAAAGGCCGGAAGCGTCTGCGTTGACCGGGAATTCTGAGATGTCCTCGAGCTCTTTCTCGGAGTAGCGATCGAAGAGAGCTTTGTCGACGGGGGGAACATCGCGCATGGCGCCGTAGAGAACGATCTTGCCGGCGAGCTTGCCCTTGTATTGGTCGATGTCCTTATCGTCCTGAATGCTGACGAAGACCACATCTCCCGTGACCGGGCCGGGCGTGGCAGGCGACCACGGGGTGGCCTGAACGATCAGGACCGCAGTGTCAGGCACCACCAGGCGCGCCCAGGTGTTGAGCTGCTGCCATCCCAGGCCGAACTCGCCCCAGTCTTCGAGATGCGCGTTTTCGAGGCCGATTTTGGTGAGCGTGTCGCGTGTCCAGGCATTGGCTTTGGCCAGATTCGGCGAACCGGTGAGGCGCTGGCCGATGCCGTCTATGAGCGCATATCCGAAATCCATCACGTGAGAGTGATTGAGCCCTTCGTCGCGAATGCGCTGGTACATGGCGAGGTCGAGCGACTCAGTGGCCGGCTGGACCTCAGCGTATGGATCGGTGGGGCTGGTCGTCGATGCGGGGGCTTTGGATTTGTCGGCCGCATGAAGGGAGAGGCCCACGGCAAGAACGGCCGTGGGAAGCAGGCGAAGAAGCTTGATTGGCATCACTGGGCTCCAAGGGCGTGCGAGGTCTACGTTCCTATGGCAGCCATTCTAGGGCATGGAGTGCGGCGGATGCCCGGCACTGTGCGCGGCGGCTCGGCACTGCGTGCGGCGGCGGCTCGCTAAGCGCTCGCACGAAGGAGTGCCTTCGGCGAACGCTCGCAATTCGCTCGCAACAACGACGGTAGTTTAGTCGCTGCTGCCGGACTTGTTGTCGACGCCCGCAGGCAGGTCGAGCGCAACCATTGCAAAGCGTGTTTGGGAATCTTTGGCGTCTTCGAAGCCGACGATGTGCTGGTGGCGCTTGGAGCCGGCCTTCAACTGAATTTTGCCGGTGTTGATATTGAAATCGCCGTTGTCGAATTTAACGTTGGAGTCGTTGTTCCCATTGTCGGCGCAGGTGAGGCCCTCTGAGGTGACGGTCGGAGTGCCGACGGGGTTCTTGCCATTGCAGGTTATGACATCGCCGTAGCGGGCCAGGGCCTTTTTGTAAAAGGCGGTGACCTTCTCCTCACTGTCAGATGTGCCGTAGGAGACGGCCCGGACGCGCAACTCCCACTCGCCGAAGCCGATGTGGACGTCCGCCGACTTGTGCTTGTCGTCGCCCTTGATCTCCGACGCGCCGGGATAAACGGGTAGTCCGAGGTCGGCGGCCGAAGTTTGATCGGTGTTGACGTGGACGCCGCCAAATGGGGTATCCACCTGGACATTCTTGTCTTCACCATTCTGGCCCTTATCCACGTGGACCCTGCAACCGGCGATGCCGGCCACGAGGGCCAGGCTTGCTACCAATCCAAGAGAGTTCTGAATCCTGTTCCGTCCGATGGTGAGAATCATGAGAAGGCCCTCTGCACCTTTATACGACTAAAGGGGCGTAGTGGTTCCGGGAATAAAGGGCGGCGTGCTCGTGAGGTTCGAAAAGACAAGCGGGTTCAAGGAGTTCCGCAGTCGAAGAGCTAAGTGACACGGTTGAATGGTATGGTGGTCCGGATGAGACGAGCATTCGAGGGATGGATTGTTGTTTTGGCTGCGATTGCTATCGCTCAGACGGGCTGGGCGCAGGTTGAAATGCCGGCGGGGCCTTCAAGTCCGGTCGCACAGGCAGGCACCGGGCCGACTGCCAGCCCGCCGGTTGTGATCACGGTGCATGCCGGCAAGGGGCTGGGCGCGAGCCTTCCAATTTGGAACTTCTTTGGCGCAGACGAGCCCAACTACACTTATGCGGCAAACGGCGAGAAGCTGCTGGGCGAGTTGAGCAAGCTGAGTTATGCGCCGGTTTACTTTCGCACGCACAACCTGTTTACGACGGGCAATGGCGAGGGCTCGCTGAAGTGGGGCTCGACAAACGTCTACACCGAGCGACCGGATGGCACGCCCGTCTACGACTTCACGATTACGGACCGGATATTTGACGCGCTGGTAGAGGCGCACGTGCGGCCACTTGTGGAGATCGGGTTCATGCCGGAGGCGCTGAGCACGCATCCAGAGCCGTACCGGCACACGTTTCCGAAGGGCGATATTTTTACAGGCTGGACCTATCCGCCGAAGGATGAAGCAAAGTGGTCAGCGCTGGTGAAAGCCTATGCGGAGCATCTTAAGGAACGCTACGGGAAGCAGGTGGACTTTTGGCTATGGGAGGTGTGGAACGAGCCGGACATCGGCTACTGGCATGGGACTCCGGCGGAATATGACCGGCTGTATGATCTGTCGGCGGCGGCGATTCGATCAGTGCTTCCCCATGCGCGCATCGGCGGGCCTGAAGTTACCGGCGTCAGCGACAAGTCGGAGGTGTTTCTTCGCCAGTTTCTCGAACACTGCGCGCACGGAGTGAATGCGGCGACGGGCGGCACCGGCGCGCCGCTCGACTTTATCAGCTATCACCCCAAAGGCAGCCCGAAGTTTGTGGACGGTCATGTGGTCATGAGCATTGGACACCAACTCGCGGCGACGGAGCGCGGGATGCAGGTGATCGCGAGCTACCCGGAGTGGAAGCACACGCCGATCATCCTGGGCGAATTTGACCCTGAGGGCTGTGCAGCGTGCAAAGGCAGCCAGAATGCTTATCGCAACGGCCCGCTTTACGGCGTGAGCGTGGCCGAAGCGACAATGCGCACCTACGAACTGGCGCGGAAGTACGGCGTCACTTTGGAAGGGGCGGTGACATGGGCCTTTGAGTTTGAAGATCAGCCGGCGTTTGCGGGGTTTCGAGAGCTGGCGACGAACGGGATTGACAAGCCGGTTCTGAACGTTTTTCGCATGATGGGGATGCTGGGCCCAGGTGAGCCCGGCGGGGCGTGGGTAGCTACTGAGAGCAACGGCGCACTTGGTCTGGACGATGTCGTGGAGCACAGCGTGACCGGAGCGCCAGATGTGAATGCTGTTGCTACACGCAAAGAAAATGAGATTGACGTGCTGGTGTGGAACTATCACGATGCGGATGTGCCCGCGCCGGCTGCGGAGATTGAGCTTGATGTGGAGGGATTGAAGAGCGGGCCTGTGACCGAATCGGAGTTTCGGATGGACGAGACGCACAGCAACGGCTATCGCGCTTGGCAGCTGATGGGCAGCCCGGCGCATCCGAGTGCGGAGCAGGTTTCCGCGCTGCAAGAGGCCGCCGGGCTGGAAGGGACCGTCAAGAATCATGCGATTGCGGTGGTAGGAGGAAAGGCACGCCTGGAACTGACGCTGCCGCGGCAGGGTGTGGCGCTGGTGCAAATCAAGCAGGAGTAAACCCGAAGGGCTGGAGCGGAGGATCGGCTAGCTTGACGGATGGCGCTCGAATCCGAGCTCACGGGCGAAGGAGAGAAAGACGAGCGCCGCCGGCGAGTAGCCGCCGGGATCGGGCAACGTGAACTCGCCGGTGAGCGGATCGATCTGCTGGCGGAAATCGTCGCTGCGGAGGATGGCGAGGCACCACTGGTGCATGAGCTGGCGTAGCTCGGCAGTTTTGCCGTAATTCGCCATCCACCGTGGGGCGCGCAGAGCGGTTAGCGCCTGCGAAGCGCCTCCCCAGGAGTTGCGCGGGATTGGGCGGACGAATGTGGGGTCGTCCATGGCGATGCTGGAGAAAGGATAGGGCGCCCAGAAGGCAGCAGGGTTGTGGAGCTGGCGCTTCCATACCGCCTCGAAGATAGCCTTGTCATGCCGGTCGGCCAGGTTGAGAACGTGCTCGCCGAGGACGCGACTGATTAAGTCGGAACGCACTCGCACAAACTTGCCCTGCGCATCGAGATCGTAGAAGGCTGCGTCCTCCGGGCTGTAGAGCTTGTCGATAATGAGCTGGCGGATGGTCTCGGCATCGTTGTGCCAGCGGTCGGCTTCGGCTTGCTTGCCGAGAGCTTTAGCCATTTGCGCGAGAGCGACGCGGCCGCCGTAAACTGATGCGGAAAGATCGGGACAGAGGCGCGGCAGAGAAGCGATGGGCGGGCACTTTCGCGCGTCGGCGTCGGGGCAGCGATTGGGGATGCCGGCCCAGCGCGGGCTGTTGTCGTGGCCGGTGTCGTAGGTGCAGAAGCCCTCGACCAGGCCCGTCTTGCGCGTGTCGCGATACTGGCGGAGCCAGAGGTCCCAGCGTGAGCAGGCAGCGTAAGCGACAGACAGGAACGCTTCGTCGCGGGTTGTGTGGAAGAGCTCAAGCGCGGTGGCGGCGATGGGAACCACCATCTGGATTTGGCCGAAGCCGTTCTCGGTGGTCTTGATGCAGGCGGGAAACTGGCCGTCGGGCCGCTGCAGTCGAAAGAAGGCAATGTGGTTGTTGATGGCGGCTTGAATGGGAGCAGGCTGGTCCGGATTGGGCCGTGCGGGGGCGGTGCCTATCACCTCTGCGAGTGAGGCGTAGACGAGGCCTTCGTGCGGGCCGCACTCAAGCCAGATCCCCTGGTAGGTGCTGCCCTCAAAGAGCAGCGGCTGATCGTAGCTGGGAACCTTGCGCAGGTTGCCGGCAAGAACGGCGATTGCGGCGTCCCAGGCGCGCTGCCAGTCATCGACGGAGGGCTGGTCGGAAGAAGAAGAAGGTTTGGCAAGGAGATTGGCCGGGCCGAGCGCGAGAGCCGCGCCTGCTGTGCCTGCGACTGCGGCTAAGAAGTGCCTGCGGCTCGCGTTGGGCGGAGGATGGGAATGCATGGAGGGCGATCGGGAGCCCACGGAGAGGGCGGGGGCGAGATAAATGCAAAAACCCTAGTGTGAGGAGTGGCCGTCTTCCTTTGATGATGTGGCAAAAAGGATTGCGCAGATGAAGACGATGGCGATGAGAGGCACGACAAAGAACGGGGAAGAGATGTGTCACGATCGGAACTCCTTATAAAAAGGGTAGCAGAGAGACGGAAGTGGAGGAATGGGGAGTGCGTGCCGGGGCTAAGAGGCATCTTGGTATCCCACCCATTCCGCGGTGAAGCTGCGGAATGGATGGGGCACAGCGCCTTTTCTGTTCGTTGAAATTGTCCAATCCCAGGTCTCAAAACCGAGACCTGGGGCACCCGAGCATCGCTGTAGGTCGTGCTTAATTCTTGGGCCCGGCACTGGGGTAGTCGACGCGGATGGTGAGGATCTCGTAGGGCTTGATTGGGACCTGGACCACATCGCCGGTGACGGTGAGCGGGTCGCCTTCGGGGATCTCCATCATGTTGGTGACGGTGGCTCCTGTGGCGCCGGGCGGGACGTGGAATTCGACAGTCGACTGCTTGCCTGCCCACTCGTAGACGCGGAAAATCAGACCGTTCGCGTCTTCGGCTTTCTTGACGGCGGTGAGGACGACGTTCTCCGGGCTGACGGAGGCGAAGGAGTGCTCGGCGGGCAGCGAGCCGGGGTGGGCGGTGGTGACGACGGCGGTGAGCGGGTAGTTGTACTCCCAGCCGTGGCGGACGGTGAGCGCGTCTTTCCACGTGCCGGCGTGGGGATAGAGCGCGTAGTGGAAGTGGTGGTGGCCCATGTCGGCCTCGGCGTCGGGCCACTTGGGCGAGCGGAGAAGCGTAATGCGGATGGTGTCGCCGGCGGCGTCGTAGCCGTACTTTGGAGTTGTTGAGGATGCTCAGGCCGTGTACGCCGTTGCTGCCGGCTGTGCCGGAAAGGTCGGCCCAGCGCATGGCGGGGACTTCGAACTGTGCTTTTTCCCACGAGTTGTTGCGGGTGGTGGGCCGGTCGATGGCGCCGTAGGGGATTTCGTAGGTGGCAAACGGCCCGTAGGCGGCTACGGGGAAGGCAGCCTTGAGCAGGACGTGGGCCTCGTGCCAGTCGATGTCGTTCTCGATGTCGACCTGGTCGCCCTGGAGGCGGATGGTCTGGACGAATTTCGAGTTCTGCAAGTGGCTTGTAATGCGGACCATCGGGTCGCATCGGAATCTCCCGACGGAGATCGCCTTGTCGATGGTGGATGGCTCAGCGTCGAGCGTGCCGGGGTCGATGTTCCAGGCGTCGTATTCCTTGGGCGTGTCTTTGAAGAACTGAAGTTGGTTGCCGCAGGCGCCGGGGGCGAGGGCGTCGAACTTCGCTCTCTTGTCGAAGAGACTCGTAATGCATCCGGAAGTCTTGTCAACCGTTCACTCTGAGCTCATCGTTTTCGATTTCGAACCTTCGTTGCGCTCAGATCCCTCGGAAGCGGGATCGATGTTCGCGGTCGGTACGTGAGCATCAAGCTGGTAGATCTTGTACCCCATTGCGCGGAACGTCACTTGCATTGAAGGAAAACTCAACTGCTCGTTGCTCGTCCCACGACTCCCCTTCAATTTTTACTTTCTGTTGCCGGGCTTGAATTCTCGTAAACGGCGATTCCTGTAACTGTCGGCAGGAAGCTGAGTCTTAATGGTGACGAGCCCGAGACCTCTTCCAGCCAAGTGGGTTGAATACTGCGATTGGTAATGTTTGAGAGTTCTTCGACGCAGTTTTGACTTGAGCCACGAGCCTGCCCAGCGCCCCCGCGTCGATCTCGTTCGTCGACCAGCGGACTACGTCGTAGTCCTTCTGCGCGTCTTTGTAGATGACGCCGATGCCGGAGCCGGCGGCGAGGTCGTGGAACTGGTTGAAGAGCACCTTCTTCCAGTCTTCGGTGATCTCCGCGGCGGGATACTTCGAGCCATAAAGCCAGGCGAGCGAGGAAAACTTCTCCGCGTTGAGCACCTGCTCCTCGGCGTCGCGCATGTTGCGCTTGTGGTTGGCCTGCGAGGTCATCACGCCGCGGTGGTACTCGAAGTAGAGCTCGGACTTCCAGGTGGGGATGCTGACCTGACCGGCAACCGCGGGCGGCGCAGTGTAGCCCTTTGCAATCGATTGGTAGTTCCACTCGGGGCTGGTCGGGGCGATCTGCTTTTCGATGGCGGTGAAGTACGACTGAGCGGTGCCGAACTCGTATTTCGGCGTGACGTGGCCGGGGGTGGCCCAGTGGCTGGCTTCGTCGAGAATGGCGCGCGTCGGTCCGCCGCCGTGATCGCCGACGCCGTAGAGGTCCATCATGTCGGTCATGCCCGGCGCCCGGTTGCGCGCGGTCACCAGGTCGAAGGCAAGGCGGTCGGGGTTCATGTCGAGGTTGACGTAGTCGTGGGGGAAGTAAGTGAGCACCTTGGAGCCGTCGGGCGACTCCCACCAGAAGAGCTTGAACGGGAGCTGGTTGGTATCGTTCCAGGTCATCTTCTGGGTGACGAAATAATCAACTCCTGATTTCTTGTAGATCTGCGGCAACTGCCAGGTGTAGCCGAACGAGTCAGGGTTCCAGCCGATGCGAACGTCGACGCCGTATGCCTGCTTGAACCAGCGCTTGCCGACGAGAAGTTGACGGACGAGCGATTCGCCGTCGGGCATGTTGAGGTCGGGCTCGACCCACATGCCGCCGACGATCTCCCAGCGGCCTTCCTTGATGCGGCGCTTGATCTCGTCGTTCATCTCGGGATATTTCTGGGCCATCCACTCGTTGTAGGCAGCGGCGGACTGGGTGTAGGTGTAGTCCGGGTACTCGTACATGAGCTGGAGCGCGGTGCCGAAGGTGCGTTTCACGACGTCGACGGTCTCGGTCCATGGCCACAGCCAGGCGGCGTCGATGTGAGCATTGCCGGTGAGGTGGAAGGTGGCTTGGGTGAGCAGCGGTTTGAGGGCCTGAAGGCGCGCATCGGCAGCAGCGAGGCTGAAGTCGAATTTTGTTTGGTCGCCGGCAGCGAGAGCCTTGAGGTCCACGTCCTGGATTGCGGCGTTGAGTGTGGTCATCTGCGCCGGGTCGTTGGGTGCGAGCGACGGAACGAGATAAGCAGCAGCAAGGAACTCGAGGCGAAGGCCCGTGGGGTTGGGGCGGCTTGAGGGGAACTCGATAGCGAGGGTTGCGCCGTGGAAGCGCTTGTCGTCGACGGTGTGGAGCAGCTTGACGGCGACAACGACCTTGTCGCCGGGGTGGCACTGGTCAAACAGGACGATGGGCTCGAGGTCGTCGCCCATGGCCACGCGGCGTCCGTTGAAGTAGAGGATCTCGGGCATGGTGCCGTTGGCGTCGGCGTGAAACTCAAACCAGATGCGCGCGCCGGTGAGGTCGTATCCGTTGAGCGTGGGGGGAACGACGTAAGTCTGGCGGAACCAGACAGCATCTTTCGGAGCGGAGGCATGGATTGGCAATGGGCTGCCAGGTGGATTCGTCGAGATCGACTGCCTCGCCGTGGGCCAGATCGCCGGCGTGCATCTTCCAGGCGCCGTCGGGAATCTGGCGTAGGGTGGCGAGGCGATCGAGGACGGCGCGGGACTCAGGCGGGAGAACCGCGAGGGCCTTGGCGGTTGCCGCGCCGATGGCCGCGGAAGTTTGCGCAGCGGAGGGCAAGGCGAGGGTCAGAAGGGCAATGGCGAGAAAGAATGCGGAAAAGGCTGAAGGGAGCGTGCGGCGGAGTAGCTTGGCTGCGTGCGACATGGCGTAAAAATCCTCGGGAGCATCTTAAGGCATGGCACGCCATTGCATGGAGGCATTGCATGCGGCAGTCGCTCGCTATCCGCTCGCAGGGGCGTATTGGTCACCCACCCTAAACGCAAACAACGCGTTTAGGATGGGGCACCCCGCATCTGCTCGCAGGGGCATATTGGTCTCCCACTCATTCGCGGTGATGCTGCGAATGAATGGGGCACCGGGTGTGAATGCAGGCGTGACGCGACAATACAATAAAAGCGAATGGAACGCTTCCCTGCCCTGTTTTTGCTGACATTCGGAAGTATTGATTGGCACTGGCTGTGGCTGGCCGTGGCGGCCTTCCTGGCCGGGGTGTTGAATGCCGTGGCGGGGGGTGGGTCGTTCTTGCTGTTTCCTGCTCTGCTGGGGATGCGCATGCTGCCGGTGCAGGCGAATGCGACCAATACCGTGGCGCTTTGGCCGGGGCAGATGACCTCGATCTGGGCCGTACTGGGAGGAGATCAAGCGAAACCGGCGGCTGGCTCCGGCGATGGGGCTGGCAGGCTTGCTGGGCGGGACGGCAGGCGCGGTGGTGCTGCTGAATACACCGCAGCAGACGTTTCTGCATCTGGTGCCGTGGCTGCTGCTGGTGGCGGCATCGATCTTTGCGGCGAGCGGTCCGGTGAGCCGATGGCTGGCGCGGCGTGGGCAGGCGAATGCGGGAACCGCGGGGGATGAAGGCGACAAAGAGCCCGGGCCTAGGCTTGCGCCAGTGTTTGTGTCGGCGATGTTTGTGTGCTTCTACATCGGGTACTTTGGGGCAGGGGCGGGGTTCCTGATTATTACCGTGCTTTCACTCTTCGGCTTCAAGGATCTGAACGAGATCAACGCGCTTGAAGGTTGTTTCGACGACGATGGCCAACGGCATGGCGTTCCTTATCTTTGTCGTCGATGGGCAGGTTGTGTGGAAGTATTGCCTGCTGGCGATGGTGACCTGCGCGGTGGGGGGATACATGAGCGCGCGGTTTGCCCGCATGGTGCCGCAGGCTGTGCTGCGTGGGACGGTGATCGCGATCGGCTTTGGAATGGCAGCGTGGTTTTTCTGGAAGGGGTAAAAACATTGAACAGTGGACAGTGAACAGTTGTCAGTTAAATGCGCTCCGAATTGCGCAATTGCCGCTTCCCGGCTCATGATTCTGCGGACAATCAAGACTCGAAGGGCAAGCCGAGATGGCTCGTCGGCAACCGATCACTGACCACTGATCACTGACAACTGTAAACTGTCTTTATGAGCCACGAGGGAATACGGTTTGCGGAGAAGGGCGCGGGCGAGCCGGAAGAAAAGCTGCCGCTGACGCGGATGATGGTGACGCCGGAGAAGGTCCGCGTGCTGCTGACCGAGGGCAAGGGCCTGGAGATTGACTGGGCCGACGGACACCGCAGCGCATGGAGCTTCGCGTGGCTGCGCGAGGCCTGCCCGTGTGCGACTTGCATTGATGAGCGGGAAAAAGAGGGCCGCAAGGCGGGCCAGCCAAAACCGAAGGCAGCAAATCTTCTACCCATGTACACACCGCCGCCGAAGCCGAAGAGCGCGCAGGCGGTGGGGCGTTACGCGCTGCAGTTTAACTGGATGGATGGGCACTCGAGCGGGATCTACTCCTGGGAATATCTGCGCCGTGCCTGCCAGTGCCGGGAGTGCACGTTTGCGGGGGAAGAAGCGACGGGGATGGCAAACTAGGTATTTTGGTCGAGAGTTGGCTTCCAAATTTCATTGGCAACGGTTTGATGCTTGACGCGTGAGGCGCTACGCGCCACAATACTCACATGATTCAATCGTTCCGGCATGCCGGGCTGGAGAAATTCTTCCTGACTGGCAGCAAGGCGGGGATTCAACCTGCGCATGAGACCAAACTCCGCAGGCAACTCTCACTACTTAATACGGCCAAAGACGCGAATCGCATGAATGTCCCCGGCTGGGAGTTGCACGCGCTCAAAGGCAAGCTGACGGGTCATTGGTCAATCAAGGTGAATGGAAATTGGCGAATGACGTTCACATTTGAGAACGAGAATGCAATCCTCGTGGACTACCAGGATTACCACTGAGGGGAGAAGAGTATGGCGATGACGATGTACAACCCGGCGCATCCGGGCGAAATTCTTCGCGAGCACCTTGGGACTATTCAGGTTGGCGAGGCGGCCAGGCGGCTTCGCGTGGCACGGTCTACACTGAGCAGGCTGCTGAACGGACGGGCGTCTTTTACAGCGGCGATGGCGCTGCGATTGGCGGACGCATTCGGCACCGAGCCGGGCATGTGGCTTGACCTGCAGCAGCAGTACGACCTGTGGCACGCGGCCAAGCGCAAGCGGCCCAGGGTGGAGAAGTTTTCCAAAGCGGCTTGATATCTCACTAACATCGAACTCCTCGACCAGCTAGCTCTGCAGACCAAGGTGGCGCGACATGGAGAGATATAAGGAGCCCGAAGACGTAGAAGTGATCCTTGGGGATCTACGCTACCGAACAGGCGGGGCTACCATTCTCGCTGTCGGACATGCACGCGACTGGGACAGGGGCGCGCCGTTTGATTGGGTCTGGACATATCTTTTCCGGACCGCCAAAGGAAACTATTTCCTCCAGCGCGACGAGCAATCTGCGAGGGATGCTTCATGGCGCAGCAAAATAGATCCCATAAATCTGGGGTCAGCAGTTAGTTACTATGAGAAAACCTTGCTAATCCACTGAGTGGATTACGCGGATGCATTTCCTCACTGGACCGGGGTTCAGGATGCCTGACCTAGGGTCATATTTCAGCCCCGGATTGTCATCCTCTTCGGCGGCATCACTAAAGAATTAGCCGCTCCGAGTCACCATCTTCACCGCCGCTTCCGCACTCGCCGCCACCCGTAGCAACTCGCGGTTTTTCGGCTTGAGGAAGCCCGCGGCGACGGTGGAATCGAGGAAGGCGAGGAGACCATCCCAGTAGTTGGCCGTATTGATTAGGATCACGGGCTTGGCGTGGAGACGAAGCTGGGCCCAGGTGACGATCTCCAGCAGCTCTTCGAGGGTTCCGTAGCCGCCGGGAAGGATTAGAAAGGCGTCGGCGAGCTCGGCCATGCGTGCTTTGCGCTGGTGCATGGTTTCGACGAGTTCGAGGCGAGTAAGGCCGCTGTGCGCGATCTCGCTGTCGGAGAGGATGCCGGGCAGGACACCAATAACCGATGCGCCGGCGGCCAGGGCAGAGTCGGCGACTGCGCCCATGAGGCCGACCTTGGCTCCGCCGTAGACGAGTCCGAGTCCTGCGGCAGCGATAGCCTGGCCGAGGGCTACTGCTTCAGTCCGGAAAGCGGGGATGTTGCCGTCGGCGGAACCGCAATAAACGGCGACGCGGCGGGGCGCAGGGTCAGGCTGGCACATGGTGAGATCAAGCATAGCGCGGAGAGATAACGCGGGGTTATGTGGGGCGGCTACAGAGGAAAATGCTGCCGTGGAAGCCCGGATCGGACAAAACGACAACGGGACCGGGCAAGGCAAGAACGGTACCGGACAAAACAGTACACTGGAAGAAGGGCGTTCCCGCCTGGACTCTCGCCGTGCAAAGACCTATTGACAAACTGAATCCCGAACAGCGCGTGGCAGTGGAGGCCACTGAGGGTCCCCTCTTGATACTTGCAGGGGCGGGGTCGGGCAAGACCCGCGTCATTACCAGCAGGATTGCCTGGCTGATCGAAGAAAAAGGCGTGGCGCCGGACTCGATTCTGGCGGTGACTTTTACCAACAAAGCGGCCAGCGAGATGGGCGAGCGCGTGGGCAGGCTTTTGGGCCACACGTCGCTGGCGAAGCCTCTGATTTCGACCTTTCATTCGCTGTGCGTGCGGATTCTTCGGCGCGACATCGAAGCGCTGCAGGTCGGCGGCAAAGGGCTAACGCGGACCTTTGCCATCTATGACGAGAACGATCAGCAGGCGATTGTGAAGCAGGTAATGCGGCGGATGGGCCTGGACACCAAGCAGCTCACGCCGCGCAGTGTGCTGGGGCGGATTTCGTGGGCCAAGAATCACATGGTCGATCCCGAAGAGTACTACCTGGGCTCGAAGGACCCGAACAGCGAGCGAATCGCGCACATTTACAAGCAGTACAAAGAAGAGCTCAGGAAAAACAATGCGATGGACTTCGACGACCTGCTGCTGGAAGCGGCGCGCTTGCTGAAAGTTTCAAGCGAGGTCCGTGGTCGCTATCAGCGGCGCTGGCGCTATCTGCTGGTGGATGAGTATCAGGACACGAACCGGCCGCAGTATGAGTTGATGAAGCTGCTGGCCGGCGAGGCGAAGAATGTGTGCGCCGTGGGCGACGAAGACCAGAGCATCTATTCTTGGCGCGGCGCCGACATACGCAACATTCTGGAGTTTGAGCAGGACTTTCCCAATGCGCGGATTGTGCGCCTGGAGCAGAACTACCGGTCGACGCAGGTGATTCTTGAAGCGGCGGGCGCGGTAGTGGCGAAGAACGTGAAGCGCAAGGGGAAGAAGCTGTGGACCGACCGGCAGGGCGGGAGCCTGATTGGCTACTACGAGGCGCCGGACGGGGAGAACGAAGCGCTGTTCATCGCAGACCGGATTCAGAAGTTTCTGCGCGAAGTGGGCGAGGCCGGCGAAGCGGCTAAATGCGCGGTGCTCTACCGGACGAACTCGCAGTCGCGGCTGGTGGAAGAGGCGCTACGGCGGTACAACATCCGATACACGATGGTGGGCGGATTCAGCTTTTACGAACGTGCTGAGATCAAGGACCTGCTGTGCTATTTGCGGCTGGTGCGAAACCCGCACGACTCCATGGCGATGCAGCGGGTAATCAATACGCCGGCTCGAGGCATTGGCAAGACTACGCTGGAGACACTGGAGCGGCTGGCGCTCGAGACCGGCAAGTCGATGTGGGAGGCGCTTGGAGCTGCGATCGAAGATCGACTGATTCCGTCGCGGGCGTTGATGGCGCTTGACTCATTCCGTCAACTTCTGCTGGACGCGCAGGCGATGATGGACCCGGACTTTGCGGGAAAGCTGTCAATGGACGTGGCGGCGGACGCATCGGCGAGCGCGGCGGGTGCCGACGAGGATACGGAATTCGGATTTGGTGCAGCGGCTGATCCAACGGCTGGAACTGACTTCAAATTTGGGAATGAGGATGAGGGGCAGATTCCGCTGCTTGATGCATCGCACTTTTCGCCGTTCCATGCCGCGAAGAAGGCTGCGTCGAAAAAGCCATTCCTCAGGATGCCGCAGCCGCCGGACGAGAAGCAGGACGCAAGGGTCGACGCGCCCGAGACAGGCAAGGTTGAGGGAGGTAGAGATGGGACGGATCGGCCCGATGGAACAGGCGAGCGAGTGGAAGGCTTTCGCGCGCCGGGCGATGCGGCCACGCTGCCGGAACTGATCCGGTTCATCATCGACCGGACCGGCTACATCAAGGCGCTGGAAGCGGAAGGGTCGCCGGAGGCCTTCAGCCGTATCGAAAACCTGAAGGAACTAGCCAACGCTGCGCACGACGCAGAGGTACGCGGCGAGACTCTGGCGGATTTTCTGGACCATGCGGCCTTGGCATCGGACACGGACCAGTTCGATCCGGACGCGCGCGTGACGCTCATGACGCTGCACGCGGCAAAGGGGCTGGAGTTTCCGTTGGTGTTTCTGGCGGGCTTGGAAGAGGGGCTGTTTCCGCACTCGCGAACGCTGAACAATCCAGACGAGCTTGAAGAGGAGCGGCGACTCTGCTACGTGGGGATGACGCGCGCGATGGATACGCTGGTGCTGACGCGGGCCGACTACCGCAGGCGCTACGGGAACGACGCCCCGGAGATGAGCATTCCCTCTCGGTTCCTAAGCGAGGTGCCGAGCGAGTTGGTCGAGAATCTGGGCGGAGCGGGCGCAGCGTGGGCCAATGGCAGATCGGCCGCGACCGGTTACGGGCCGGGGCGGAAAAAGCCGAGCGGCGGCGATTACGCGGACCAGCACTACAACTACGAGGACGAGAGCCAGGAGATTCCGCGCACGCCTGCTGGAGGGGCCGCACGTCGGAGCCTTGCAGGCCGAGGCTCCCAGGGGAAGCCGTTTGTGGCGCCCTGGATGAAAGCCCCAGAGAAAGCGATAGTGGCGCAGAAGGCCGAGGCGAATGCCGCCGGAGCAGGGTCAGCGGGGAAGGTTGCTACCGGACCGCAACCTGACTCGATCGATAACATCGCGCGGTTTTTTGGCGGGAAACCCGGGGCCGGCAGACCTGGCTCGATGGCGCGCCCGGCAATGGACGTATCTGCACCGAGCGGCGCCTCTGGGCTGAGGTCAGGTCAGCGCGTGAAGCACGCGAAGTACGGCGAGGGGACAGTGCTTGTGCGTGAAGGCCAGGGCGACGATGCGAAGCTGACAGTGATGTTTCCGCGTCACGGACTAAAGAAGCTCATGGAGCGGTTCGCGAACCTGCAGAAGATTTAGCATTGTCGAAGATCCAGGTGAGACGAATGAAGGGCGCTTTAGGGGTGCGGCCTCGAAGTGTCGCATTCATCCAAGTTTGCCGCAGATTCGCGCCTTTCCCGAGATCAAAATCCCTGTTACGATTGAACTCGAATCAGCCCTCATAAAGGGAAACGTTGAAACGATAGCAGGGAAAGAGGTTACACGTGGCAGACACATCAAAGATTGAAGACAAGGCAGAACGCAAGAAGGTAAAACGCGCAGCCCGCAAGAAGGCCGCCCCCAAGGCCCCGCGGACAGGCGCTCGCGGCGAGAAGAAGAAGAAGGTGAAGAAGATGGCGCGCGGCCAGTCGAAGCGCTAGATCGTAGCTGCCGCCAGGAACGGGGTTCCGCGAGGAGAGCGCACACGGAACCCCGGCGCCGTTTCAGGGGCCATCTTGAGCCCAGTCGATTTCCGGGCCACGTCGATTTCCAGGCCCACGGGATTTCCAGCACTGCTTAATTTCCGAAACTCCGAGGACGAGGAGAAGCGCGCTGCCGAGCCAACTGCTTGCCCGCAAGTCGATCGACAAACTGATCAGGGACTCGGCAGAGCCTGAGCACTCCCTGAAGAAGACCCTCGGGCCCTGGTCGCTGACTGCGCTGGGCATTGGGGCGGTGATCGGCTCGGGAATCTTCACGGTGATCGGCACGGCGATCTCCGGCGAACAATTCGACACCACCAGCTTCGTAAACACCCCGCTGGCGGACTACATCATCACGCACACAGCGCTGGCGGGGCGGCCTGGCGCGGGACCCGCGATTGCGCTGTCTCTCATCCTTGTCGCGTTTGTGTGCGCGCTGACCGGGCTGTGCTATGCCGAGCTGGCCTCAATGATTCCGATAGCGGGGTCGGCCTACACCTATACCTACGCCACCATGGGCGAGCTCATCGCGTGGATCATCGGCTGGGACCTGATCCTCGAATATGCCGGCTCGAACATGACCGTGAGCGTGGGGTTTGCCGCGCACGTCGTGGACCTGCTGGACTGGTTTGGGCTGCATCCTGCTGCGACGTGGATTTCGCCTGCTTACCTGCCCGAGGGACTGCAGGACCTGGCGGGCAACTGGATCTACCATCCGGGATGGCACTTCGGATTCAACATTCCGGCGTTCCTGATTGTGCTCATTCTCACGGTGATCCTGGTGCGAGGGATCCGCGAGTCGGCCAGCACCAATAACATGATGGTGAGCATCAAGCTGATTGCTATCTTGATCTTCGTGTTCGGCGTGATCAGCTTCATCCACCCGGGCAACTGGCATCCGTTCATGCCCAACGGCTGGGGCGGCGTCCTGACGGGCGGCTCGATCATCTTCTTCACCTACATCGGCTTCGATTCGGTTTCAACGGCTGCCGAAGAGTGCAGAAACCCGCAGCGCGACCTGCCCATCGGGATTATTGCCACGCTGGTAGTGTGCACGGTGCTCTATGTAGCGGTGGCGGTGTGCCTCACCGGGCTGGTGCCGTGGCAGTCGATGGTGGGCGATGCTGCGCCGGTGGTGAACGCGCTGAAGAAGCTCTCCGGCCAGCCAGGCGGGCATCCGCTGCACTGGATCCGCCTGATCGTGTTATTTGGCGCGATCATGGGGATGCTTTCCTCCATCCTGGTTTATCAGCTTGGCCAGTCGCGGGTGTGGTTCTCGATGTCGCGCGATGGCCTGCTGCCAAAAGTCTTCAGCAACGTGCATCCGGTCTTTCGCACGCCCGCGTTTTCCACCTGGGTGGCCGGAATTGTTGTGGCGATTCCGTCGGGGCTATTCGACATTGGAACGCTGGCGGACCTGTCAAACATCGGAACGCTGTTTGCCTTCGTCCTGGTCTCCGTCGGCGTGATCGTGCTTCGCTATCGCGAGCCGGAGCGGCGGCGCGGGTTCCGGGTTCCGTTTGGGCCGGTCATTCCGGTGCTGAGCGTGGTGTTCTGCTTCCTCCTGATGGCGGGCCTGCCGATCATCACATGGTTCCGGTTCATCATTTGGCTGGTCATCGGGCTGGTGATCTACTTCTTCTACAGCCGGCATCGGAGCGAGTTCGCGAAGGCGCGTTGATTCGGCCTTGCTATCATCTCGATCAATCATGAAACGGCTTGCACTGACCGCGGCAATTCTTATTGCGAGCGGTTGCCCCTTGGTCGCGAAAGATCACGCCGCAGAGCAGCAGTTGCTTGACTCGGCTCACAAGCCGGCCGATCTATTTCAGCGCAACGGTGACCCGTTTGATCTCGAAATCGACTTCATCGCGCAGTTCAAGGGCTCTGTTCCCGGCCACTTATCGATCAAGTGGCAAACGAAGGATCACTGGTGGAGCAAGGTCGAGTTTGGCGGCTTCGAACAGATCCTGATCACCAACGGGGAAATGGTTTACACCTCAAGAAACTTCAACTACACACCCACTGAGGTTCTCAATCTCTTCAGTTTGCTCAGTTTTGGGGGGAAGAGCCCGTTGAGGCTCATCGCGCAGAAGGAGAGAGATCGCACCCAAGACGGTATCTCGCTGGCATGCGTCCAAGCTGAGCAAGAGATATACGTGCGCGATTCTCATGAATTCTGCCTTGATCTTGCATCCCGAGATCTGGTGAGCAATGAATGGCAGGACCAGCCAGTTGCTAACAAAGTTGTGAAGAAAAGACAACAGTTTGCCGGCTACGTTGATTTTGACGGGAAACGTTACCCGAAGAAGCTCGAGCTTCTAGAGAACGGCGTCGTGGTCGTCTCCGCCATCGTTACCAACCTGCAGGCTGCACCGTTCGACCCAGCGCTGCTCCTCCCGCCCAAAGGCGCAATTGAGCGCCGAATGTGTCCTGACATCAAGCCACCGAGAGGCATTAAGGAGTCTTCCCCGAGCTTCGCTGGCGCAGGCATACCTGCAGGCATAATCGAAATGTCTTTGACGATCCTCACTGACGGCTCGGTTGGCGACATTCGAATCACCCACAGCAGCGGCCAGAAGGCTGACCAAATTGCAATTGCAGCCGCAAGAAAAGTGAAATATGCGCCAGCGATGTGTGGGTCCGAACCGGTCGTCTCCGATCTTGAAGTGCGCTATACCTTCAAGATGAATTGAATTCCATCGCTATGGGAATTGCGCCTTGTCGCCCCCGTTAGACTGAGACAGTGAGCCAAATCGCCGATTTCATCCGCCGCCTGCCCAAGGCCGAGCTGCATCTGCATCTCGAAGGCACCGTCCTGCCGGCAACTCTGGTGGAACTGAGCCAGCGCCACGACCGGCAGCCGCTGACGCTGGCCGAGGCGGAGGCGCTCTACCACTTCACTGATTTCTCGGGTTTTCTTGAGGCGTTCAAGGCGGTAACGCGTCTGCTGATTGGGCCGGAAGACTACGAACTGGCCGCCTGGCGAATGATGGAGCGGCTCAAGGCGCAGGGTGTGGTTCACGCCGAGGTCTATATCTCGGTGGGCGTCATTTACATGTACCGGAACCACGATCCAGGGGCATTTGAACCAATCTTCGAGGGGCTCGAGCGGGCGCGGGAACGGGGACTCGCGAAGTTGGGACTGTCGCTCTATTGGATCTTCGACGCGGTGAGGCACTTCACGGTGGCCGAGGCGGAGCGGGTGTTCAAAAAAGCGGCGGAGATGCAGCCGAGGTACCCCTCGATCGTCGGAATCGGGCTCGGAGGAGACGAGCGGCAGGCGGGTTCGGAGCCGTTCAGGGCTCTCTACGCTGAGGCGGCCCGGGCCGGGCTGCGGCTTACCAATCACGCCGGCGAGACGACCGGCTCAGGGGCGATTTGGGAAGCTCTGGCGATCGGGTCGGAGCGGATCGGGCATGCGGTCTCAGCGGGCAAAGATTCGGGCTTGATTCTTGAGCTGAAGGAGCGCCACACCCCGCTCGAGCTCAACCCGACATCGAACGTTCGAACCGGCGTGTGCAAGTCGTTCCGGGAGCATCCGCTGCGAAAGTACTTCGACGCCGGGCTGCTGGTCACGTTGAATTCCGACGATCCGGCATTCTTCGACTCGGACCTGGCGGGCGAGTATCTGCTGGCGCATACCGAACATGGATTTACGAAAAAGGAGCTGCGGCAGCTTGCGGCCAACTCGATCCGCGCCAGCTTTTTGCCGGAAGCGGAAAAAACCGAATGGCTCTTCCGAATTGACACAATCCAGTAATCACAACAGCACGTATTGACAGAGAGGACGAAGCGAATCACAGCCGATCTGCGGTATCATGCGGTCATGGTGTTGGATGCAATAAGGAGGAACTCCCCATGTCTACCGAACCGGAAGTACGCGCGGCCCTGGAAGAGGCCGAGGAAGAAAAGACCGACCGGAGCACGCTACGCGTGATCGGCTGGTTTTCGGTGGGGATGGTTGTGGCCACGCTGGGCATCTACCTGGGCAAGGAACTGCTCAGCCGCTATAAGTTCAACAGGCGGACTCCGTACGACTTCTACACGAATGCCGATGAACAGCAAATGGGTGAGTTCGGCGTAGGGATCTAGGCCGCAGGAATTTCGAAGTAAACAGAAAAGGCATCCGCGATTGCGGATGCCTTTTCCCTTTGCCGTTTGGGGGAGGGCCGAAAAGGGCGGCTGGTTTACTGGCCCACTGGTGCATAGCTGGGCGCCGTCTCTTCGTTCTTCCTGGTCTTTTCGGTCAACTGCGGAGTGGTCAGCGCGCCATACTGGATGGACTGCAGAGCGTGGTCCTGACCTTGCTCTTTGAACCGCAGGGTCACGCGCGGATCGGCTTTTGCGGTCTCATAGGCGTTCCAGAGGAAGGTCTCGATCGCATTGCCGTTCTGAATCGTGACAAAGTTGCCGGTGCCATCCCAACGAACCTGGTACGTGCCGGCAGGGAGGCTCTTTCCGTGCACTGTGAAGCTGAACGGGACGTTGATTCTGACTGAGTCCGAGGTTGCGGCCATTGCGGGGATTGATGTGAAGGCCGCTGCTGCTGCCACGACTGCCGACGCCATAACGAATTTGCTGAATGTGCTCTTCATTGAAGTGTCCTCCTGACTACGAAAACCACAATAGCGGTAATCAAAAACAAAGGTGTCGAATTACCGTCTGGAAAACGTCAAACTTTCGTGAATGATTTTTCAGGTTCATTTTTTGCGTGAAAGAGCAGGCGCACGAGCGCGGCAAAGCGGACACGAGTCGCTGGGTCGCGGATGTTCCACGCTTGATTTGAGAATGTGTTTTCTTCAATAAATGCGGGGGGTTCAGCGAAGTGACGACATCAGCAGACACGCTCCGGAGCGGGCCTGTTCAAGGCTGTTAGTGCGGTCACGGCGCGTTCCGGTTCGCCCGCGGCCTCGTAGTGCATGGCCATTTCGCGCGCCACGTCTGCTTCGCGCCCGGCAAACAACTCGCCCAGGCGGTCCGCGATCCGCATATGACGGCGAGCGCGCCGCGCGGCGACCTGACGCAGATACAGGAATTCGCGATAAAGCCCGTGCGCAAAAACATAGAAGGTCGACCGCGTGCCGTCCGGAAGTTCGTCCTGGCCGACGCGCACGACAAAATGCAACCTGCGCGCTAATGCATCACAGGCCTCCTCTGTCTCGACGGAGTCCTTCTCGAGAGCCGCGGCAACGGCCCACACGGGAAAAGCAAAGCTCATCAGGCTTGCCGCCTCCAGAACGCGCTGATCTTCCTCACTCAGTCGCTCAATCTCCAACTCGATCATGCGCGCCAGTGAATCGGGCACCCCGTCTTCCATTTCAGGGAAGGGCAGGCATTGCTCCCATTGGTCCGTACCGTTTTCGCCGCGGCGGGTAAGGACGCCCCGCGCGATCAGGTGCTCGACAACCGCGATCACGAATAGCGGATTGCCCTCGGAGCGCTGGAAAACAAAATCGGGCAGCTCGGGCGGCAGAACTTCCTGCGCCAACTTCCTGCCGATCAAGGCTCGAACGGCGGTCTTCCGCAGCGGCGCGAGCGCCAATTCCGTGCACAGGCGGCGCATGAGCAGATCCAGCTGCAATCCCTTCAACGAATCGACGTTCGGCCCACGCCGCGAGCAGGATGTGGCCAGTACCATCAGTTGCGCATGGCCGCGACGCCGCGCGAGAGCCGAGATCAGGTTGAGCGTGGAATCGTCCGCCCAGTGCAGGTCTTCGAAGATGAGGATCAGCGGCTTCTCCGCCGCCATCTCTTCCAGCGCCGCAGAGAGATCGCCGAGCGTCCGTTCCTGAGCGGCGAAACGCGGCGCGGCGGCATCTGCAGCTTCACCGTTCCGGCCGGGCTCAAGCCATGCAGGCGCTCTGCGAGCAAGAATCCGGTGAAGGTCTTCTCCGTAGGTACCGGAGGCAAGCTGAGAGAGGGCTTCCGTCACGGGATAGTACTCCTCTGCCGCTCCAAAACGCTGCACGCACTGTCCACGGCCCACGCTGGCGCCGATGGACGCTTCGATGCGCTGGCAGTAGGAGTCCACGAGCGCGGTCTTGCCAATGCCCGCGTCTCCGGTCACAAAGACCACGCGGCGCTGTCCGTTGGCCAGCAAGTCAAGTTGGTTCTTCAGGAAATCCAGTTCTTCGTCACGGCCGATGATTGCTTCGGTGCGGGGGGCGTGCGACCCCATCTCCATTCTGGGGCGGTGTGCTTCAATATGCTCGGTCACTGGCGCGACAAAGCGGTAGCCGCGCTTGGGCAGGGTTTGAATGAAGCGGGGCTGTGCGGCGTCGTCGCCAAGCACTTTACGCAATTCCAGAACGTAAGTCCGCAGCACCTGGGGCTGCACGTAGGTTTCCGGCCAGAGCGCATCGAGCAGTTCGTCATGCGTGACCAGACGTCCCGGATTCTCAACCAGGTAGCGCAACACAGCAAAAAGCTTGGGAGCTAAATCGATCTGCGTCCCTTGATGTAGCAGACACTGATTGGATGTATCCAGCCCAAAAGATTGAAACTGCTTCATTCCGACTGGACCTCCGGGGAAAAGCCAGCTCTGGTTTGCTGGAAGCAATCGGCTCGCCACACTCACCGATCATGATTCTAACCGCATCTCAAGTCAATCATGGGGTATAGCAGCGGGGAACATGTTTAGTTATGCCAGGCACGGGCGCATCGGCGTTCATTTTCGAACAATGATGTTCGTGCACGGACTGAATTCGGTTGACTGAATGGCAGAAAGGCGCACGAAAAGCTATACGCTGCGGCGCTCGAGAACGTTCCGTTGCCGCAAGCCGCAACTCTTTTGACTGTTGAGGCGCAAATTCGGATTCGCGAATCGATTTGAATTTCCTGCGAATCGCGCGAGACGGCTGGCCTAGTTGTTTCTCAGCGCCACCATCGGGTTAATCCGCGAGGCCCTCCGCGCTGGAATCCATCCCGCCGCGAGCGACACGCCCGCCAACAAGACAATCATCCCTGCAAACGCCGCCAGGTCGGTAGGCGCAGTGCCGAACAGTAGCGCCGCAATCGCCCTCGCCGCCAGCAGCGAACCAATCGTGCCCAGCCCAATCCCGACCAACGCCAGCTTGAGCGTTTTCCAGATTACGTCCAGCTGTACCTGTCCCAGCGTTGCGCCCAAGGCCATGCGCACGCCGATCTCCTGTGTCCTTTGGGTCACGGAATATGAGATCACGCCGTAGATGCCAATAGCCGCAAGCAGCAGCCCGAGCCCGGCGAATGCGGCGACGAGGAGCATAAAGAACTGGCGCGGAGAGTTGGCGTGGCTCACCAACATCTGGATTGGCTTGAATTCTGCGGCCGGTTGCTTTGGATTGAGTTCACGCAGCGCGCCAAGTACGCTGGCTGCGAGGGCAGCCGGTGGCATTCTTGTTCGGATCGCAAGTTCCGCTCCCGAAGGACTTGCCTGCGTCATTGGGTAGTAAATTTGCCATCCGCCCAACGATTCAGTACTTTCCTCGTGAACGTCGTCGACGATGCCTACGATACGCGAGCCGGTGCCTCCTGTGGCAAGCATTTGGCCAAGAGCATTGCCGTTTGGCCAGTTGGCCAATTTGGCAAAGTACTGTGCAAGCGACCTGTCGATCATGACAACACTCTGATCCGTGGGCCCGTCGTCCCAGGTGAAGTCGCGACCCTCGATTCTTGTCCCCATGGCATGCAAGTATCCCGGAGAAATCACATAGACGAGTGG
Source organism: uncultured Acidobacteriaceae bacterium (assembly GCA_963783065.1). GTDB lineage: Bacteria > Acidobacteriota > Terriglobia > Terriglobales > Acidobacteriaceae > Telmatobacter. The sequence continues at coordinate 1,437,757 of CAWAMG010000004.1, forward strand.
AGAGTCCGGGCCTTTGTCAGGTGGCTTAATACCCTTGGGCCAGGGCATTCCCCAACTCCGATTCTGCCCAAGCGGCAGATAGTCAGTGGTGCCCGCAGCCTCCACCCCGGGAATGGCACTGACCCGCGCAATTACTTGCTGAATAATGGTGGCGCGTTTGTGTGCGCTTGCGTTCCCGTCGGGAGCAGAGTCGTCGTAGAGCACTTTTATGGCCGCTGCGCGCTCAGGTTGGAAGCCCAGATCGACATCCAAAACATTCATGAAGCTGCGCAGCAAGAGCCCCGCACCGACGAGGAGTACACAGGCCAGTGCAACCTCTGAAACGACAAGAATGGAGCGCACCCGGTCATGCTTTCGGCTCTGCCCCGAGCCTTGACCTGAGTCCTTCAAGGACTCAGTCAGGTTGGTGCCTGCCATGCGGAGTCCCGGGAAGACACCAAACAACGTGGCCGCAAATACCGCGATCAGGAGGGTCCACGACAAGGCCGCTCCGTCAATCCGCAAAGTACTCAGCAATGGGAGAGCGATCGCTCCCTGGTGCGCGAGCCACGAGACGACAATCCAGGCGAGCGCCAATCCGCACGTTGCACCGCAGAGCGAAAGGACAAGGCTTTCGGTTAGAAGCTGACTGACGATCCTTAGGCGGCTGGCTCCGAGAGCGCCTCGCATGGCGAACTCCTTTGAGCGGGACGCGGCACGCGCAAGGAGCAAGTTCGAGAGATTTACGCAGGCAATGAGGAGAATAGTGCCGACCGCCGACCAGAGCACGACCAGCGATCGGCGCAGCTTTCCGCTTACGTAGTCTTTCAGCAGCACAGGAACCACGCCGCCTTCTCCGTTCTTCGGAGCATAAGAACCGCAAGACTGCGGAATCGTGTTCCTCCAGCACATGTGTGGCGCGGCCATCGCAGCGTCCTGTTGTGCCTGAGCATTGGTGACACCGGGCTTCACGCGGCCAATCATAGTGATGATGTTTCCCCAATTACGGGGAGGACCATAAAGATCGAGAGGTGTGATGGCATCGATCTTGGCACCGGGTGAGAACACTGCGCCAAAGTCGAAACTCTTTGGCAAAACGCCAATCACGGTCGTCTGCCGACCGTTCATTTCGAAAGCTTTGCCTACGATATTTGGATCACCGCTGAACTGCGTCTTCCACCATGCATCCGTGAGCAGGACAACGGGCGCAGCGCCATCAAGGGCATCCTCCGCCCGGAAGGTGCGACCCATAGCCGGCTGCACTCCAAGCACCTGAAAGAAGTTGGCGATGACGTCGATGCTCGTGGCAGGTATAGGAGCGCCGCCTCTGTTCAGGCTCAGGTTTCCGGGACCGGAAAACGCGAAGTACCCGGTGACATCTTGAAAGGTACGGCTGTACATGCGGAATTCGTCGTATGCGTCGGTGGAATAGGTGGCACATGATTGTCCACACTTGGTCGGTGGGGGCGCGATCCACACAAGCTGCTCAGAATGGGTAAACGGCAACGGCCGAAGCAGCAGCGTATTGACTACGCTGAAGACGGCGACATTTGCGCCAATTCCCAGCCCGAGGATAAGAACGGCAACAATGGTGAAACCGGGGTCGCGGCCCAGCGAGCGAACCGTGTAACGCAAATCCTGCATCAGAATGTCGAGTTTCATAAGCCCTCTCGCCTCGCGTTGTTGGTCTTTCGCCATGTTCATGCCGCCAAATTCGAAAGCAGCGCCTGCCGACGTGCCTCCATCGGTGTCATCCCCAGCCGCAGGTTTTCATCCGTCGCGAGAGCAATGTGTGCAGCGATTTCCGCCTCAAGCTCTGCATCGAGCCGCGGCTTGCTCCAGAACGCCAGCCATCTCTCTCGTCGCCCTGCGGAGCGTGCTCATGCCGGTTCCTCTCCGACGTTGCCGCGCTGCATCGCCATCACCTTGTCCATCACTCCCGCCAGACGTTCCCAATACTCCGTCTCTTTTGCCAGCTGCCGCCGGCCGGCATCGGTAATTGCATAAAACTTTGCTTTGCGATTGTTCTCTGAGGTGCCCCAGCTGGACGCGATCCATCCGCGCTGTTCGACCCGCATCAGCGATGCGTAAATCGTTCCCTGGTTGAGCAGGACCTCATGGCCGCTTACCCGCTCAATCCGCCGCGCGATGCCATACCCATGCATCGACCCCATCGCGGCCAGCGTCTTCAGCACCATCACGTCCAAAGTCCCCTGCAACAAATCCAGCTTTTCGAAAGGCAAAATCCCCTCCTGTGGTGTTGCCACAGAAGTATGACACAGCTTGTGTGGTATAGCCACAGGAATTCTAAAGACAGTGAAAGAGTGGAGAAGTGAAGCAGTGAATTGAGGACCCGGATCAGAGATCGAAGGCGGCGCGACCGTAAGCCGGGAATTGGCGACGCAAAGCTCCGCACCGGGACATTTTCCATTTGTGCTGGTTTTTCAACCGCAGGACGCTTCCCTTCTCCGCGATACTCTTAGACGTTATGGGCCGCATCCGCGTTCTCTCAGACCAGGTAGCCAACCAGATTGCCGCCGGCGAGGTGGTGGACCGGCCTGCGTCTGTCGTGAAGGAGTTGCTGGAGAATGCGCTGGATGCCGGGGCAAATCGCATTCGGATCGAGGTGGAGGCGGGCGGGCGCAAGCTCATCCGGATCAGCGACGACGGCTGCGGCATGAACCGCGACGATGCGCTGCTGGCATTCGAGCGGCACGCGACTTCAAAACTGCGGACGGCGGACGATCTGCTGTCGATCGCAACTCTCGGGTTCCGCGGAGAGGCGCTGCCCTCGATTGCTTCTGTGGCGCGGGTGACGCTCGAGACGGCAACCGGGGACGAGACGGCGGGAACCCCCCAGATCGGAACCAGGATCGAAATTGCTGGCGGAAAGATCCGGCATGTGGAAGATGCAGCGCTTCCTCGCGGCACGACGATCACGGTAGCCGATCTTTTCTTCAATACCCCGGCGCGGCGCAAGTTTCTGCGAGCGGAATCGACAGAACTGGCACACGTGACTGCGCTGGTGACGCACTACGCGCTCGCTCACCCGGAGAAGCACTTCGAACTGCTTTCGGCGAGCCACACGCTGGTGTTAGCGCCGCCGGTAGCGCGCACAGCGGAACGGATCTACCAGATCTTCGGCAAAGACACGCTGGCCCAGCTTTTGCCGGTTGCGGCGGAGATGCCGCTAGATCGGGCGGGTCTGCCCGAGCCGCCGCCGTGGAAGCGCGATCCGGATGAACCGAAGCGGGATCCCGGCATGGTGAGGGTGAGCGGCTTCTATTCCAAGCCCGAGTTGCAGAAGCTGAACCGGAACTCGATCTACGTGTTTGTGAACAAGCGGCTTATCCGCGATCGGCTGATGATGCATGCGATCTCTGAGGCGTACCGGAACGTGATTCCGCCGACGAGCTTCCCGGTGGTGCTGCTGTTTCTGGAGTTGCCTGCTGAGGAGGTGGACGTGAACGTCCACCCGGCGAAGACGGAGGTGCGATTCCGGCAGCAGAGCCTGATGCACGACTTTGTGCGTGACAGCCTGCGGACGGCGCTGATCAAAGCGCGACCGGCGGCGGGGTTCCTGGCGGCTGGGGCGGCGCCGGCGGCAAGCCCATCGCTGATGCCACCAGGAATTACGCCCCTGCCCGGCTCGCCGGAGGACGGGTTGGAAACGCGGAAGCCAGTCGAGGAGTCAGAACCGGTGGCCGGAGCCGGGGATGCGGAGCCGTTTGAGCTGACGCCGCAGATGCCGGCGCAAGTGACAGGGCGGCTGGCTTTCACTTCGGCGGAGACGGGGACAGAAGGCTGGCAGAACCAGCCCGCATGGGGCGAGGCTCTTGTTGCAATGCTTGTTTCAGGCGAGTCGCAGGGAAGCGGAAATGGGGCGTTGGGGCCCGCCGGCGTTCCTGGGTTCCAGGGGTGTTCGCCTAGCCAGATCCGGACTGGAATGACCGGGACGGCCGCGGCGGTGGCGGCTGCTACCGAGCAGGTTGAAGCCGAGCAGTCGGCTCGTAACCTGAACCATTTAAGCAATTTAAGACCACTGGGGCAACTGAAAGAGTCGTTTATTCTGGCCGCAGGGGACGACGGTTTGTGGATCATCGACCAGCATGTGGCCCACGAGCGGGTTCTGTTTGAAAAAATTCTACGGGACCGGCAAGTGGAGCGGGTGCAGAGACAGCGGTTCTTGATGCCGATGCTGGTGGAGCTGAAGCCGTGGCAAATGGTTATTTTTGCGGAAATTGCAGAGGAACTCGAAAGGAACGGATTTGAGGTAGAACCCTTTGGCCCTCAAACACTTGCGGTAAAGGCGGCACCAGTGGGGCTGGAGGGCGCGGCGCTGGAGCGCATGCTCAATGAGGTGATCGAGCAGTCGTCTCCGGAAAGTGCAGAACCTACACGGAATGAGGATCTTACGACGCTCCGATCACGCGTGGCTGCGTCCATTGCATGCCACTCGGCCATCAAGGTCAATACCGCTCTTGACCCCGCTCGAATGGAGTGGTTACTCTTAGAACTTGCCAAGACGAACCACCCGACAAGTTGCCCGCATGGACGTCCAATAGCTTTGCTGTATTCTTGGAAGGAGATCCAGCGGGCCTTCCATCGCATCTAATCGCACATGGAAGGTGGCAAACCCTCCTCTCAGGGGAGAGGGCAGCCCGGCGCCAATGGCAGTCTGGAAGTGAGGTTTTTTCTTTGACAGCAGAGCAATTGGAAGCGTCGCGCGCCGAAAGGATGCGCCACAACGGACATGGACCCCTCACCCTTGAGGACTCCCGAACGTGGATCGAGGAGACCGGTTTGTGTCTCTTTCTACCCAGACGGCAATTTACTTCATCTGTAGCGCCATCCTTTGTTGAAGCCGTAGGAGGCCACCGGGAATCGACCCCCGATCCCAAACACATTTCGCTCGCGGAAGAGTTGCTGGTTCGCCTGGAAACGGACGATGTGGCGGTGCGCCTGAATCTTCTGGGCCAACCGGGCGAGCATCCCGACTACGTGGTGGCGACCTGGGTCCTGCCGTATGTGTACGCGCTGCGCGGAGATCGCGACTGGCGCCGCAGCCCGCAATTGACCGGTTCGCGCCAGGTGTCTCAACTGGCAGTGCAGGCCTACAAGCTGCTTGAGGCAGGCGACGCGACAATTCCAAGCCTGAAGCATGCACTCGGCCGGGAAGTGACCGAAGGGGCAGTGCTGCGGGCGATCACCGAGCTGTGGCAGCAACTGAGGATCATTCCCGTTGTCGCTGCGCCGGGCCAGGCTCCCAAGTGGCAGCTTCTGCGCCATCGCTTTCAGAAAGCCATTGCGGAGGGTGCGTCGACCTCGCAGGTGACTGCGATCTCGGTGCTGGCTTCAATCTATCTGCAGGCCGTGATTGCCGCCAGTATGGAAGAGGTCGAACTCTTCCTCGCTCCGCTGACGGCTCGCAGCAAAGTGCGCGAAGTGCTGCGCGGGCTGGTTGCGACGCGCCAGATTCACACGCTTTCCGTGGGCCATGCGCCCCACTTCTACGTGGCCGGCACGCTGCCCGCATTCACAGTGGCTCCGACGCTCTACGCGAGCTCGTCCATGTCGGGCTCGTATTTCCCGTATTCGCGCGATCACGAGGAGGAGACACACCGCGAGGCTCCCAGGACCCAGCCTCCTGCTTACGCGCCGGTACCCGAGACAAATCGCTCGGCAGACATTCATCCTTCGGCCCAGACGCCAGCTCATGCGGCGCATCACCCGGCAAACCACGTTCCGACTCACACGCCGCGAATTGCACCGCCACGGAAACCTGCAGCCAGCGGGAAGCCGGCAACGGCACGCCCGCACTTCAGCCGGACTGCGACACCCTCGCGAAATCGCAAGCCCGGGCAGTCCTCCGCTGCAAACAGACCAGTTCGGCGCGCGGGCAGCGATGCCCGGACAGCGGGAGCACGGCCTGGTGCTCCGCGTCAGGCGGGACCGGCGCGCACATCCAACACTCAGCGCAAGCCAGGCGCGCCGCGGCCAGCTAGCGCCCCGCGTTGGAGCGCAAGCAGCACGGCAAGCAAGAACGGAAAGAGAACACATTCCGCAAACGGCTCGAGCATTGGAGCCCGGACGAATGGCGCCAAGAGCAGGCCGGTAAACGGCAGCAAGAGCAGGCCCTTCAACGGCACTTCAGGGCGTGGAACAAAGCCTGCATCCTGGACCCGGAACGGGCATGGCAATGGAGCCAAAGCGGCAGCTAAACCGGCCGCAAACGGGCGCAGCAACGGCCTGAAACGGAAGGACTCACGGTCAGATCACCGCAAACCCGCGTTGACAGCCGGGGCCAAGGCCGGCAACAGCAAGCGCTACGGCTTTACCGCGCGGCCCAAGCCGGAGTCGAAGAAGCGCGGATGAGCCTGGAAACATGAGTCTGGAAAGCAGCTGCCAGGGTCTGCCGGAAGCCAAGCGAGAGATCATTGTTGCGATTGATGGGCCGGCAGGCGCGGGCAAGAGCACGATTGCGCGGCATCTGGCCCGGCATTTCGGACTTCTCAACCTGGAGACGGGAGCCATGTATCGCGCCTTCGCCCTGAAGGCGTTGCGTGCCGATGTGCCTCTGAACCAAACCAAGGCTCTTGAAGAGTTGGCCGCCGAAACGTCGATTCGACTGGAAGCTGGCGACGCCGAGAACCGCGTCTTCGTCGACGGTGAAGACGTGACCGGACTGATTCGCAATCCTGCGGTCACCGACGCGGCCTCGCGAGTGAGTGTGCATCCTGCCATCCGGGCCTGGATGGTGAAGCTCCAGCAGCAACTGGGCGCCAGGGGCGGCGTGGTGATGGAAGGGCGAGACATCGGAACCGTCGTCTTTCCGCACGCCGCGGTGAAGATCTTTCTGGATGCGGCTCCGGAGGTAAGGGGACAACGGCGGTTTGAGCAGCTGGGCCCTGCGCCAGCCGTGCAACCCGATGAAGTGATCCGGGACCTGCGGGCGCGGGACGAACGGGATCGCAACCGGACGGATTCGCCGCTCAAGCCCGCGGAAGACGCTGTTCTTCTGGATTCAACGAACATGACACTGGACGAGGCGGTTCGCGCTGCGGAGGCGATTGTAGGGGCGAAGCTGCACAGGAGAGGCTTCGCCTGGCTGAAGGTCTGGTCGGAGTCTTTCCGCCCGGATGCGATAGGCTCATAGATGTATGGAAATCACCTGCACCCGTTGCCACCAGACAATCGAGACCGACAACTGCTACTGCCCGGCCTGCGGACTGCCGCAGCTGGTTTGGTCGGCTGAAGGCGGAACAAGCGCGGGCGTGGCCGAGCGCTTGAATGAGCCGGTGCGCGACGCAAGCAGCGTGGATTGGAAAGCGGCCTTGCGGGTGGTATTGATGCTGGCGGTTCCGGCCGGGATGCTTTCGAGCGAGGCCACGGCGTTCGGCCTCTTCGGGATGTTCTGGATGGCCGGCGCTGCAGCGCTGGCGGTGCTCGTCTATATGCGCAGGCAGCGTCCGGGATGGATCACGATGGGGGCGGGGGTGCGGATCGGGCTGGTAACCGGGCTGCTGGGCAGTTGGCTGGCCTTTGCCATTAGTGGCAGTTCGCTCTATCGTGCAGCGTTTTGTCTTTCACCAGGCTGACCAGATTGACGGCGAGTGGAAGACCGCGCTGCTGGCAAGCCAGGCGATGACGCAGCAATGGATGGCAGGGATGACAACGCCGGAAATTGCGCAGGCGCAGATGGCCAAATCACTTGCGATCGCGCTTTCGCCGGACGGTCATGCGGGCTGGGCGGCTGCCGGATTTGCCGGCGACGCGGTGTTCCTGCTGTTTTTTGCCGTGGCGGGCGGCGCGCTCGGAGCCCGGATCATCGCGCGAGCGAGAGCGTCCCGAGGCCTAGGCTTCAGTGCGGGGAAAGAAGGCATTCGAATTCTCCACAGGATGGTCCGGGCCACAGGTTGCCGCGGAGTAGCGGCCCCTCGTATGATCCACCGAGGGATGGGCAGCAGAAATCTATGAGCGAAGACAAGAAGACAGCGAACCTGCGCGCGAAGGGCCGGTTGATGTCCGCGTCGGAGATCGAGCGTACGCTGGTGCGCCTGGCCCACGAGATTGTGGAGAAAAGCAACGGAAACGCTGACCTGGTGCTGGTTGGCATCAAGCGCAGGGGTGTTCCGCTTGCAGAGCGGCTGGGCAAGCTGATCTCGCAGATTGAAAAACGTCCAGTTGAAACCGGTGTGCTCGACATCCAGTTCTATCGCGACGATCTGTCAACGGCCGACGTCCGCCCCGTGGTAACGCCGGGGTCAATCGGGATCGAAGTGGAAGGACGCGATGTGGTGCTCTGCGACGACGTGCTCTACACGGGCCGGACGATTCGCGCGGCGCTGGACGCGCTCTTTGACCACGGCCGCGCGCGGCGTGTGCAGTTGGCCGTGCTCATCGATCGGGGCCATCGCGAGCTGCCGATCGAGGCCACCTACGTGGGCCGGCATGTGCCCACCAGCAGCCGCGAGATTATCGAGGTCAAGTTTCAAGAAGTGGATAACGACGAGCAAGTGCTGCTGGTCGAGCGCACGGACTGAATGACAAGGGATCGGCTTCCGGCTGCGGGCCGAGGGGCCGAGTTGAGGAGCCGTTCCAGAACCGGACCGGAGCCCGGTGCTCCGGCGAACGCCGAGTTATGAATCCGACCCCAGCCGCTCGTCGCGACCTCCATCCTCCCCCCGAACCCACTTCTCATTTCCCATTCCTCCCCGGATCGATGCTCTCTGCGGGAGACCTCAGCCTGGCGGAGATCAGCCACATTCTGAGCCGAGCCGCGTTCCTCGAAAACGAAGACCCGCTCAAACGAGACCGGATCCTTTTGAAGCGGAAGATAGCGCTGCTCTTTTACGAGTCGTCGACTCGAACAAGGACAAGCTTTGAGCTCGCAGCCAAGGCGCTGGGCGCGGATACAACACTGGTCTCGAGCCTTTCGTCGAGCATCGAAAAGGGCGAGTCGCTGAAAGACACAGGACTGACGCTGCGAGCCCTGGGAGCCGAGGCGATCATCCTGCGGCACAACTCTTCAGGCGCGCCCTGGCTTCTTGAGGCCGAGACGCGGCTGCCGGTGGTCAACGCGGGCGACGGCATGCACGAGCATCCGACGCAGGCACTGCTCGATCTTCGTACGATGCTGACGCACCTGCGGCCGGGAGCGACAAAGGTGGACGCGGAGACGTTGGCTGGCGTTACGGTGACGATTGTGGGCGACATCATGCACAGTCGCGTTGCGCGCTCGAACATGATGCTGCTGCCGCGTCTGGGCGCGCGCGTAATTCTGTGCGGACCGAAGGAGCTGTTGCCGGAGATCGCGGGGCTGGCCGGCCCGGGGATCAGCCTGGAGCGCGATTTTGACGCTGCGCTTCATCAGTCGCACGTGGTCATGATGTTGCGCATTCAGGCCGAGCGGCTTGCGGGGTTGCAGCTCGATCTTGAGCAGTACAAGGCAAACTACCAGCTCACCGGGCCGAGACTAGCGAATCATGCACCAAAGGCGATCGTGATGCATCCGGGACCGATCATTCGCGGCATGGAAGTGACGGCGGGCGTGGCCGACGGTGTGCAGTCGGTGATCCTTGAGCAGGTGAAGAACGGCGTGGCGATCCGGATGGCCGTGGTGGAGCGGGCGCTGACGGCAGGAGGCGGGGCATGACGGCTCTGGCAATTAAAGGCGGGCACCTGCTGGATCCGGCTGCGGGCGTGGACGGGCTGAAGGACATTCTGCTCAAAGATGGGCACGTGGCCGAGATTGCCGGGCCGGGCAAGCTGAAGCAGGCAAACGGCGCGGAGGTTCTGGATGCGACCGGGCTGACCGTTGCGCCGGGACTCGTCGACATTCACGTACATCTGCGCGAGCCGGGCCAGGGTTACAAGGAGACGATTGCTACCGGAACCGCGGCGGCAGCAGCGGGCGGCTTTACTTCTGTGGCGGCGATGCCGAATACACGACCAGTGAACGACTCGCCCGAGATCACTCGCTGGATGCAGGCGGCCGAGCGTGGGGCGAGCGTGCGGGTGTTTCCGATTGGCGCTGCAACGCGCGGATCGAAAGGCGAAGTGATCAACGACTACGCGGCGTTGAAGGCAGCGGGCGCGGTGGCCGTAACGGACGATGGTTCTCCGATCCTGAAGGACAACATCATGCGTGAAACGCTGGCCGCGGCGGCCCGTGTTGGCCTGAGCGTGATCCAGCACGCAGAGGATACGCGGTTAACGCAGGGCGCGAGCATGAATGCAGGACCGACAGCATTCCGGCTGGGCCTGCGCGGCATGCCGCCCGAAGCCGAGTATGGGCTGGTGGAGCGCGATATCCGGCTGGTGAGCGAGCTGCGCGATGCTCGGGCGCACCTGCATGTGGCGCACACGTCAACGGGAGCGGCCGTAGCGGCGGTGCGGCAGGCGCGGAGAAACGGGCTGCACGTGACGTGCGAGGTTGCGCCGCACCATTTCCTACTGACCGAAGAGCATGTGGGGATGTACGACACGCATGCCAAGATGAACCCCCCGCTGCGCTCGGCAGCGGACCGGGACGCCATGATCGAGGCGATTCTTGATGGGGTCGTGGACGCGATTGCCACCGACCACGCACCGCACGCGGTGCACGAGAAGGAAGTGGAGTTTGAGAACGCGCCCAACGGAATCACCGGACTGGAGACAGCGCTGGGGCTCTCGCTGCGCTGGCTTCACAAGGAGTGGAAGATGCCGATAGGCCGCGTGCTGAGCCTGCTGAGCGCGCAGCCCGCGGCGTTGCTCGGGCTCAAAGGGCGCGGGACGCTGGCGGTCGGCAGCTTTGCCGACGTGATGATTTTTGACCCGAAGGCGGAGTGGACATATCGCGCGCGGGAGACCAGGTCGAAGTCGCGCAATACTCCGTTTGATGGCTGGACGATGCAGGGCCATATACGCTGGACGATCAGCGAGGGGCGGGTAGCGTACTCCAATCCAGCGTAATTCCGGAATCGCAAATCTTCAGCCCCCTTCGCTTTCGCCGCATCCAATCGCCCTGAGCGTTCGAAACTTGAGGAGGCCTTGCGATGTTGATTTTGTCTGGCGCGTTTCAGTATGTGCACTGGAGTCTATTCCTGTTGCGGCTCATGGTGGCTCTGGTATTTGCAGCCAGCGGCTTGAGCCATCTGAAGTCCCCCAAGAACGCGCGGAATCCCTTGGTATCAGCGTGGGTTTCACCATTTTCCTTGGAACGGCTGAATTGGCCGGAGCCATCGGCCTCACGGTGGGCGTCTTGACGCAGTGGGCCGCGATTGGACTGATCCTGATCCTGCTTGGAGCGATCTACAAAAAAATCGCGGTGTGGAAGACTGGCTTTTGGGGCGAGGACTCGATGGGGTGGCACTACGACCTGATGCTTGTCGTGATGAATCTGGTAATTCTGTGCACCGGCGGCGGACTCTATGCGCTGATGCCGCCGTTGTAAGCAAGGCCCTGGGTTGTGTCTTGAAGATGTAAATAGAAAAACTCCTTAATTACGCGAAAGCCTGGACGGGTGCGGAGGGGAGATTGCCGAACATTGAGTAACGGCCCAGCCTAGTTCCCCAGCAGGCTTTTAATCGCGGAATCAAAAACTGCGTATGGGACCGCCCCCACGATGCGCACGCCATCCAGTTGATCGGGCGCGGTCTTGGCGATCACAAAGCTCGGGGTTCCGCTGATGCCCAGTGTTCCCGCATCCGCGGTGTCTTTCTGAATCGCCGCCGAAAATCTCTTTTCCGCCACACAGGCTCGGAACGCGGTCATATTCAGGCTGACCTTGTCGCCATACTTGAGAATGGAATCGGTGCCGAGATCCGTGGCCTTATCCTGCATGATGGCGTCATGCATTTCCCAGAATTTGTTTTGCTCGCCTGCGCAACGTACCGCCTGGGCCGCGGGCGCGGCATTGGGGTGGAAGTCCAGAGGAAGGTCGCGCGAGACAAATCGAATCTTGCCCGTATCGATATAGTTCTTCTTCAAATCGGCGAAGGTGTCGGATTCAAATCGCCGGCAGAAGGGACACTGGTAGTCGGTAAACTCCACCATGGTGACCGGTGCATCTTCGCGGCCCATCGCATACCAGCCCTTTCCAACGCTCATCTTCACCTTGTCAGAAGGTGCAGCAGCAGGCGCCGCGGCCGGGGCCGCAGCGGCGGTCTGCTGGTTCTGCAATAGCTGACGAATCTGTTTCAGCTCATTCAGGATTGCATCGGCCTGGTCCCTGGTCATGCCCTCCGGCATGTTGATGGTCACGGAATCAGCCTTCACTGACTTGGTTGAACTCGCCGACTTCCCTTGTTCCGCCTGCTGGGAGAACCCAGCCGCCGCCAAAACCACAATTGCCGCGGTCAACAAGCCCGTCCATCGCATTTGCATAATCGAAAACCCTTTCGGATTCCTTCCAGCTTATCCTGTTGGTTGTCTGAGCACCAAGGATTGCATACGAAGGTGGTGTTGCGACGGCTGCTGGCGCAGTTGGCGTCACTCGTGCAGCCGACTCCGACGCCGCAACCCGAAGTTCATGGCGCGCTGCACGCCCCCGCCACGCAGGTATCGCCGGACGCACATACATGGCCGCATGAGCCGCAGTTGTTGGGATCAGAAGCCAGGTTAAAGCAGCCTGCCGTGCACGAAGTTGTCCCGGACGGGCAAGTGCACACCGCCGCCGTACAGGTAGCGCCGGACTTGCAGACAACGCCGCATGCGCCGCAGTTGTTGGCGTCGGTAAGCGTGCTCGTGCACGTTCCTCCGCAGGAAACCTGTCCTGCGGAACAAGATGGCGCGCTGCAGGCCCCCGCCACGCAGGTATCGCCCGACGCACATACATGGCCGCAGGAGCCGCAGTTGTTCGGGTCGGTAGATTCGTTCGTGCACGTTCCACTGCACAACGTTTGTCCGCTGGAACAAGAAGGCGCGACACACGCCCCCGCCACGCAGGTATCGCCGGACGCACATACATGGCCGCAGGAGCCGCAGTTGTTGGGATCAGAAGCCAGGTTAAAGCAGCCTGCCGTGCACGAAGTTGTCCCGGACGGGCAAGTGCACACCGCCGCCGTACAGGTAGCGCCGGACTTGCAGACAACGCCGCAGGCGCCGCAGTTGTTCGCGTCACTAGATGTGCTTGTGCACGTTCCGCTGCATAACGTCTGTCCAGAGGAACAAGAGGGAGCAACGCATGTCCCCGCCGTGCAGGTATCGCCGGACGCACACACATGGCCACAGGCGCCGCAGTTGTTCGCGTCACTAGATGTGCTTGTGCATGTTCCGCTGCATAGCGTCTGTCCAGAGGAACAAGAGGGAGCAACGCATGTCCCCGCCGTGCAGGTATCGCCGGACGCACACACATGGCCGCAGGAGCCGCAGTTGTTGGGATCAGAAGCCAGGTTAAAGCAGCCTGCCGTGCACGAAGTTGTCCCGGACGGGCAAGTGCACACCGCCGCCGTACAGGTAGCGCCGGACTTGCAGACAACGCCGCATGCGCCGCAGTTGTTCGCGTCACTAGATGTGCTTGTGCACGTTCCGCTGCATAACGTCTGTCCAGAGGAACAAGAGGGAGCAACGCATGTCCCCGCCGTGCAGGTATCGCCGGACGCACACACATGGCCACAGGCGCCGCAGTTGTTCGCGTCACTAGATGTGCTTGTGCATGTTCCGCTGCATAGCGTCTGTCCAGAGGAACAAGAGGGAGCAACGCATGTCCCCGCCGTGCAGGTATCGCCGGACGCACACACATGGCCGCAGGAGCCGCAGTTGTTGGGATCAGAAGCCAGGTTAAAGCAGCCTGCCGTGCACGAAGTTGTCCCGGACGGGCAAGTGCACACCGCCGCCGTACAGGTAGCGCCGGACTTGCAGACAACGCCGCATGCGCCGCAGTTGTTGGCGTCGGTAAGCGTGCTCGTGCACGTTCCTCCGCACGACGATTGTCCCGATCCGCAAGCGGTGCAGACGCCGCCAACGCAGTTCCCGGTTTGGCAATTTGATCCGGAGGTACACGCCGACCCGTTTCCGGCAGCCGCGCAAGCTCCACTCACGCACGGCAATCCGCTCCCGCAGGCGTTGCCGCAGGTGCCGCAGTTGGAGGGGTCTGTGGTAGTGGCTTCGCAGTATGTGCCGCAAAGCGTGCCGGGACAGCTGTCGGTATCGCCCGCCGCCCCCATCTTGTATTCCACCAGCAGATTCGCGTCCGCCCCGGTATTCGTCGCGCAGGTAGAGCCCGTGCGCAGAATCGCCTGCAGAGTCGCGCCTCCGGCAAAGGTCATCACGATGGCGCCGGTATCGGACCAGTAGGCGCCCGGAGCAAGCACCAGGTCCTGGCCCTTGGTCCCGTCCGTAAACCGGAACACCGCCGCAGGACACCCCGCGCCGGTTGGCGTCTTGGCCGTCGCCGCAATGCGCAAAATGGTGATCGGCTGGTCGATCGTCACTTGTCCGCCGGTCCACGTCCCACTCAGGTTGCCGGGGAAAAAGGATGGGAAGATCATTCTGGCATTGGTGTCTGCGTCGGTGCCTGCCGGTCCCGCCGGCCCCGTTGGGCCTGCCGGACCTGTCGGGCCCACTGGCCCTTGCACGCCCTGCGCTCCACTGGTTCCATTGGTCCCGTTAGCACCCGGTGCACCCGTCAAACCAATCGGCCCCTGCGGCCCTGGGGCGCCGTTCGCCCCCGGTGCTCCCGCCAGCGCCATCACCATCCAGTCCAGATTTTGATCGGGAGTCGCGCCGCCCGCCAAAATCGTAATCGTCGCCACGTAGGTCGAGCCGCCATACGTAGCCACGTCATCGGGCTGATAGGTACTTCCTTCACTGAACGGCCCCGTAAAACTGAAACCCGTTCCATTCGTTCCATTCGTCCCATTGGCGCCATTCGCCCCGTTGGCTCCATTCGCCCCGTTCAACCCCGGAACTCCCTGCGGACCCTGTGCGCCCGTCTGCCCAATCGGTCCCTGAGGCCCGGTGGCCCCGACCGCCCCCGTCGCTCCCTTTAGACCAATCGGCCCTTGAGGTCCAGTTGCACCCGTCGCCCCGGCGGCGCCCGCCGCCCCAGTTGCGCCCGCCGCCCCTTTAGCACCAGCAGGACCAGTCGGCCCTTGCGGCCCAGTCGCGCCCGTCGCTCCTCTCGCGCCGGTAGGGCCCGCGGGACCCGATGGGCCGGTGGGTCCTGTTGCACCGGGTACACCTTGAGGCCCTTGCTGGCCTGCAACACTTTCGAGCTGAATCTCCAGTTCCGGCTCATGCGATGTAGCGGCGCTTTCCTTGCTGTCAAATTGGAACTGCCCGGTGTTCCCGGCCAGTACCAGCGCGATCCCGTTGTTGCTCGAGGGATTGTTGACCCAGCCCTGCACTGTCTCCGTGATGTCGATTAGCAGAAAGTTGTCCAGGCTGGCGCCGTTCACCGTGATCGGATTCGACGGTGAGGCCGGGGCGCCCAGCGGCGGCTGCGGCGAATTGTACGTGAGGGTCAATTCCGACCATGCCGGGGGCGACGACAGCTCGTAGACATCGAATTGTCCGGCGGTTGAGACGGAATCCACGAATAGCCGCAACGTGGCCTTGGCCACTACTGACCCCTGCGGCACCCCAGAAAGATTGAAATTAATATAGGTGTTTTCGCCTGGGCCAACCGCCAGATACTCATAGTTGCCATAATTCCGATTCGGAATCGCACTGCTCGTGAATGTATCGGCACTTGGAGGAACTTGTTGGGCTGTCGCGCAAAAGGTCAGCGAAAGGGCTGCGAGTGCCAGAAGACCCGGACGAGGCGGCTTGCGCATTTGGTACACCTCCGCAGACGAGGGGCGTTTGCCCTTGAAACACGAGTGACCTGGAAGCCCGGACGAACTGGGAATCTGACGGAATTGGGAAGACGAGGGACTTGGGGGAGCCAAGTGGAGAGATCGTAGCAGTGAGCAAGTTTTTGTCAAGTAAATACTTTGCTGGGCCTTTTGAGTAGTACGCTAGCGCGCTTGCCCGAACTCCAGCGTGGCCAGGTTCATGTTGCCCTCGGTGAGAATGTGCACGGTGAGAACGCTTTTTCCGGCGGGCAAGCGGAGCTTTACGAGGGAGGGCGCGATGTTCCAGTGGTGCCACTGACGCCACGCGACCGGGTCCGCTGCGTTGAAGGTGGATTCGATTGTGAGGGGTCCAGTGGCAGGCTTGCCGTTGACGTCGATGGAGATCGTTCCGCCGCGATTCGAGGTGTAAAGCAGATCGGCGGCGTAGAGGCCGGCATGCGCGGTTTCGACGGTGATGTTGAACCACTCGCCGGGCTCGGTCCAGCCGACGTAGAGCAGCCCCTTGCGGGGCGTGACCTTTTCGTAGGGGTTGTTATCGATCGCGTCGCCGTGATCGGGAAACTTGGTGTAGGAGATGTCGACGCTCTCGTCTTTGCGGAACTCGTTCAGGTAGGTTCCGTCGAGAGGGTTCAGTCCTCCGCTGCCGCTGTTCTTCGCGTCGGAGTCGTGATAGGCGACGCCCTCGCCGCCGATGTCGTAGTAGACGCAGTAGACCGTGCCGGGAATCTTCTGCGGGCCGCCAGAGTAGCGGCTGTCGTGAAAAGGCGCGCCTTTGTAGTGTTCAAGGAATGCAGACCCGGCGGCGCAAAACGCCGACGCAGCCAAACAGGCAACGATCGCCACATAAATGATCGGACGCGCGGACAAACCTTCCATCGGCAGCAACTCCCGATCAGCCTTTGCGGCGGTAGAGGATCTGGAAGTCGTAGCCGGAGTTGGCTGGGAAGAGCGCGGCGACGTGGCGCAGGCGCTCGGCAAGAGCAGGCGCAGCGAGCAGCGGATAGTCGCGCTCGCGAAGGTCGTGGTAGTCGAAGTCGACCGCCAGCGAAAGCATGTAAATAGCAAGCGCATCGGAAAATGCCGAGTCGAAGTAGGCCGAGCGGGCACGTTCATCGATGGTCTTCTTGCCCTGTCCGAGCTGAGGGTCCTGGGCGCGGCGGCGGGATTCCCATGCGTCCTGGCTGGATTCTCCGCGAACCTGCGCCTCGGCCTGGGACCACGCAAGCGCCGAGAAGCTCTCGGGAACGCCGGCCGATTCAACGAAGTTGTGCGCCACGTTGATGAAGAACTCGAAGGCGAGCCCAAAACGATCTTCGACGAGGCGAGTGGAGAGGAACACAGCCTCGGTTGAGCCGAAGGTTGCGTTTCGATGGCAGATGGCGCGGTCGCCAAGCTCGACGGTGTAAGAGGGGGCGACGAAGATTTCGCCTGTATCGGCGATGGCCAGCGGAACGAAGTAGTAGGCGCGTTGCGCGAGGGCGGCCGAGAGCGCGGAGGGGACGGCGCCCACGAGGCGAGAGAGATCGGTCTCAGGGACGCGGGTTTCGCCCCAGGCGGCATAGTTCACGCCATTCGGCGCCGGGCTGACTTTAATCTGCGCGGCGACCTTTTCAGCGGGCCACAGTTCGACTTGTGCACTGGTGGACATGAATCTGTATTCTATAGCGGAACCAGAGTTTGCGTATCCTGACAGAGATTATTGAAGGTGGCTTTTCCTTGAGGGAAAAGCCACTTGGATGCGTTGGTTTCCAGATGCATCGACTCTGGTTCCGCGGTCGACGACGGGGGCCCCTGAGAATGGCGATTTCGGCACAGAGTGGGCACGGGCGAGGCGGCACAGTGCTTGGCTTTCCACTCGAGGGATTCGGCTTCTTCACCAGCCTTCTGCTGGCGTTTGCGTCGGCATTCTTCACATTTTTTGCAACAACGGCCCTGGCGATCTTTTCGCTGCTCGGCTGGAACCTGATCGGGCATCACACGGTGAACTACGCCGACACTTATCGCTACGTTGGATTTCCGGCAGGCGTGCTTGTGCTGGTGGTCGCGCTCCCGGTATTCGGGGTGTTGTGGCTCCGGGCCAAAGCGCGCAGATGAGGGAGTTCGATGCCTGTCAGTGCGATCGCAGTGGAAGAAGTTGATGAGATTCTCAAAGCCGGGCCGGCCGGCGCGAGCGGTTCGCGCGGCGCAGAGCTTGCACGAAGCTGGATGGCGCGGCTCGAGGCTGGCGAGGTGATTTACTTTCCTCTAACGCCCGTGCCAATTCCACACGAGGATCTCGCGTTTCTGCTCGACCAGCACCAGACTGACAGCCGGCTGCACAAGAATATCGCCTACAAGCCGGGAGTCGACCGGCTGAGCGGCGTGGACGAGAAGTCCGCTGACAAAGGTGAAGTGGAGCGGATGCAGGCAGTGATGCGGCGCTACTCGAAGAGCGTGACGGATTTTCTTGCGGCGTTTCTGGCCCCATATGAGCAGCGGTGGACGCTCGACTACGCGAGCTATCGGCCGATTGAGGAGCAGGGCCGCGACCTGGCGACGCGGCGGCGCAACGACTTGCTGCACACCGATGCTTTTCCTACGCGGCCAACGTGCGGCGCAAGGATTCTCAGGTTCTTTCACAACATTCATCCATCGCGAACGCGGGACTGGGTGATTGGAGATCCATTCGCGCGCGTGGTGGGCGAGTTTGTGCCGGCGAGATTAGCCATGCCGCATGCGGACGGGGCGCTGGCGGGTGCAGGAAAGAAACTGGCGCAAGCGATGGGGCTGGCGGCTCTGGCGCCGCACTTGAAGCGCACGCCCTACGACGCGTTCATGATGGACCTGCACAACACGATGAAGGAAGATGAGCGATTTCAGCGCGAATGCAAAAAAGAGAGCTTCCAGTTTCCGGCGGGGTCAAGCTGGATGGTCTACACCGAAACGGTGCCGCACTCGGTGCAGGCTGGGCAGTACGCGCTGGAGCAGACGCTTCTGGTGAAACCGGAGGCGATGGTGACGCCGGAGTCCTCGCCGCTGGCGATTCTGGAAAAGATGGCCGGCGCGCGGCTGGTGTAGCGGCAGCTCGGTCTTTTACCGCAAAGCTCCGTTCGTTGAATTCGTCGAATCCCTGGTCTAAGAGGCGAGACCTTGGTCACCCAATTGAGTCACAACGAGAATCGACCCTGAGCCTGGAGGCCGGCGGGCTTCGGATCGGCTTTGTCGTACTTGGCCACCTGAACCTTGCGGGCGAGGCCGACTTTCTTGAGCAGCCAAATGCCCCAATAGTTCGGATCGTACTCGTACCATGCGAGGCCGTGTTTCGCGCTCACCGGGTGGGCATGGTGGTTGTTGTGCCAGCCTTCGCCGCCGCTGAAGAGCGCGACCCACCAGCTGTTGCGGGAGTCATCGCGGGTTTCAAAGCGCCGGCTGCCCCACAGGTGAGTTGCGGAGTTCACTAGCCACGTGGCGTGGAGCCCGAGCGTGATGCGGAGGAAGCCGCCCCAGAGGAGCATGCCGACTGCGTTCTTCCAGCCGCCTGTCCACCAGCCGAGGCTGAAAAGGAGAACCCCGCTTGCGCTGACGGGAAGCCAGTGGTACTTGCTGAGCCAGACGTGGAAGCGGTCGCGGGCGAGGTCGGGGACGTAACGGGCAAGAACGGCGGTCTGCGCATGGAGCGACTTGCCCCAGACGAGCCAGCCGGTGTGAGCCCACCAGCCGCCTTCGCGCGGGGTGTGGGGGTCGCCGGCTTGGTCGCTGAGCTGGTGGTGAACGCGGTGCGTGGCCACCCAGAAGATAGGCCCGCCCTCGAGCGAGAGCGTGGAGCAGAGGGCCATGCAGTACTCAAGCCACTTGGGGACCTGGTAGCCGCGGTGCGTGAGCAGGCGGTGATAGCACATGCCAATGCCCACATTGATGGCCAGAATGTAGAGCACGACCATCGCTGCCAGCCGCTGCCAACTGAAAAAGAAAAATGCAGCAAGCGAGCCGACGTGGAAGATAACGATGATCCAGAGCGTCATCCAGTTGATGCCGTCTCCCGCAGTGGCGGCGCGGCCCATTCGCACAAGCTGGCGCGCGGAGACGCGGTTGGACTCAAGGGTTGCCGGCGACCCGGCGGCTGACGCTGATGGGCTGGTTGCGGCTTCAGGGGTGGGCGTTGATACGACAGATGCCATATTGTCTAGAGGTTCCTCTGAGAGTAAAAACATGCTAACTCTAAACTGATTGTATAGGAGGGCAACATACAACTTCTGCGCACTATTGCGCAGCAACGCATCCGTTTTGATACATGGAGAAACAGAATTCCCGAAGAAAGTGAGCAATATTGCTCAGATTTTTGATTGCTCCGGTTTTCGCGTAATCGCGCCTTCCGGGCTCTGGCAAGGGGACGCATGACCAACGAGACCAGCCGGATTGAAGCCTTCTCTGACGGCGTTTTTTCCATTGCCGCCACGCTGCTGGTGCTGGATCTGAAGGCGCCGGCCGCGACGCTGCCGTTCTGGCAGGGTATCGCCGCGCAGTGGCCGGCATACGCCAGCTTCCTGCTGAGCTTTCTCTTTATCGGAATCATGTGGCTCAACCACCATCGGCTGTTTTCGCACATGCGCCGGTCGAGCGATCTGCTGATGGTGTCGAACCTGCTGTTGCTGCTCGGGGTGGTATGGATTCCCTACCCCACTTCGGTGATGGCGCAGTCGGTGTTTAACGGTCGGCTGAGAGACGCGGCAATTCTCTATAACGGCTCCTACCTGGTGATTGCTTTCCTGTTTAACCTGCTTTTCGGCGTGTGCGTGACGCGCGGATTGCTGGACCGCAACGTGATCGGAGTGCGGAACATCGCGCGGAGCTATGCCCTCGGCGTGCTGGTTTACGTGCTCTGCTTCGCGGTGACCTGGTGGAGCGTAACGGTGAGCCTGGCGATCAACTTCGGGATGGCAATGTTCTTCCTGCTGTCGCCAGACCAAATGGCCCGCAACTGCACGACGCATCACAGCCCAGGTGCGGAGCCAATCGAATGAGTCTGTTCGAGCAGTGCAGGCCAAACTAGTTTTCCGGGTCTGCTCCGAACTGTCCGCCCCCGGTGACAAAGAGCGTCTCGGCCTGACCGCGCGCAATGCGGTAGAGCGCGAACTGACGTTCGGTCGCACCGCGCAATTCAAAGAGCAGCTCGCCACGGTTGTCGGCGAGTGCGTCGACGGCGTCCACCAGGCGCAGGCGGGGATTGTCGTCCAGGTGCCCGGCATCGGTGACGGTCTTGAGAATCACCTGGACGTTGCCGTAGAAGTCTGGTTGGCCGACGAGCGTGACAAACTTCTGCTGAGCGGGCGGCGCATCGGTATGGGCGGTGAGAACGATTGTGGGTTCTGCCCCATAGGTGAGCTCGAAGGCGCTGAAGCGTTCGTCCATCAACGGCGCAGGTTCGGCAGGCGGTGAAGGCGAAGCGGGTTTCGCTGTCCTGTGCACAGCAGTGGTGGTCTTTGTCTTGGGCGCTTGCGGCGGATTGAGGCCGAGCGCATTGCGGGCGACGTCCTCGAGCGAGGACTTCAATTTGGATTCGATGGCGGGATCGGCCCACGCGTAGGCGAAGGGATGCTCGGGACGGTTCTTCGCGTCGGAGACAGCCACGGACTGCTCGATATCGGGCGGCAGCCCCATTAGGCTGGGTAGCACCTTAAGACCGTCCATGTTGGCGAGGCCACGCTTGAGGCGCGGACGATCTGGATCTTCATCCCCTGCAACGGAAGAGACAGACCCAACATCGGACGGCGGAGCCTTCTTGCTCTTGTGAAGGACAGGCCTGTCAGGATCGGAGGAAGTGGACGCCGTGCTGTCGCTATCCGAGTCCTTTTTGTGGAGCACCGGACGGTCGGAGTCTGAAGACGCTCCGGACGAAGAAGTGCTGGTCGTGGAGTCGCCAGCTGAGGAAGCGCCAGAGGATGCGTCGTCGCTGTCGGCAGATTTGCTCTTGTGCAGGACCGGGCGATCGGGATCGCTGGGCGCTGCGGGAGCCTGGCTCCCAGAATCCTGTCCAGACGTTGAAGTTCCGCCCGGGGAAGCTTCGTCGGAATGCTTCTTGCGATGCAGAATGGGGTGATCGCCTTCCTGGTTATCCATGCCCCACTCGGGAAGCGTTGGCTTGGGCTGATTGCGCGGCGCCATCGGCATCGGCTTCCAGGCGCCAAAACCGACCCACGACCCGAGCTGCTGGCCCGCCGTCCGCACGTCGTAGAGACCAACCGGCTTGCCGTTCTCCTGGAGTTCGTACTCAACCTCTGGAGCTACCGCCATGGGCTCAGGGCGGGCCAGGTAAATGCTGCCGTCTTCGAGTTTTCCGTTGTCGTAGACCAGAACCGGCACCAGACGGCTGGCCTTGGGTTTTTCTTCCGGGCCTGTCCACTCGAGCACGCCGATTGAACGCAATGTGGGGGCATCTTTGGTGTTCGTCGAGACCTGGCCGGGATACTGGGCATTGACCGGGAATGCGGCGAAAAGAAAAAGTGCGGGCAGCAGCGCGCGTGCAACGAAAAATTCAACGATTCTGCGCAATGACATCTGCCGCCTGCCTCGGGAATAATCGAACGTGACGGCCGCGTGCGGCCTTCCAAAACTGAACTTGAGGATACTCCCCATGGAAATCAACCAGAAAGTTGCCGACTTTACTCTGCAAACCGACGAAGGCAAGACCGCGAGCTTAAGCGACTACAAGGGTCAGCCGGTCGTACTGTTCTTTTACCCTAGAGCGGATACCCCCGGATGCACAATTGAGGCCTGCGGTTTCCGCGACACATTCAAGAAGATCCAGGCGGCAGGCGCCGTGGTGCTGGGCATCTCACGCGACACCGTGAAAGACCAGGCAAAATTCCGCGCCAAGTTCGACCTGCCGTACACGCTCCTTGCTGATGTAGACGAGAAAGTCTGCAATCAGTTTGGTGTGATGAAGGAAAAGAACATGTACGGCAAGAAGGTTTGGGGCATTGCGCGGACGACGTTCGTGATCGGGCCCGACCAGAAGCTGCTGCACATTTTTCCAAATGTGACGCCGGAAGGACACGCGGAAGAGGTGCTGGCGCTGCTCGAGCGGTTCAAGGGTAAATAGCCCTTCCCGCCTTCTGGAAGGTCGCCGCTTCTTGTGGTCGCGTCGACTTGAGGACAATGGGATTCAGGAACAGGAACCCTTGAACCGCCGCAGGAATCGAAGAAAGCGCAGAAGTAATGGCCCTGAAAAAGAGTCCGGGCAGGAAAGTGGCCGGCAAATCACTCAGGAAATCCGATAAGCTCACACCGGGGCTGCCCGGCGCTCTTGTTGAGCGAAGCTTCTTTGAAAGGTCGCCGGAGCTTGTGGCAACGGCGCTGCTGGGTAAAGTGCTCGTGCTTAAGACCAGGCAGGGATTGCTGGC
Organism: uncultured Acidobacteriaceae bacterium; assembly: GCA_963783065.1. Lineage (GTDB taxonomy): Bacteria > Acidobacteriota > Terriglobia > Terriglobales > Acidobacteriaceae > Telmatobacter. Next base: position 1,460,894 of record CAWAMG010000004.1, read on the forward strand.
TGGGCGAATCGTGGAGGTTGAAGCCTACCTGGGGCCACATTGCGACACTCCCGATGCGGCCTCCCACTCCTATCGCGGTCCCACGCCACGAAACTCCGTACTCTTTGGTCCGGCAGGGCATTCGTATGTCTACACGATTTACGGGCGGTACTTCTGCGCGAACTTCTCCTGCGAGGTCGAAGGGCAGGCAGGTGGTGTGCTGCTGCGGGCGTTGGAGCCGATGACGGGCATCGCCCAAATGGCGCAGAACCGGGGGCTTGAGCAGGGAGCAGCGCCGTGGGAGTTGACTTCAGGGCCAAGCCGGCTCTGCCAGGCGCTGGGTCTGACGCGCGAGCAGCACAACGGGCTGGATGTGACGGACGAAAGCTCGCCCCTGCAGGTGCGGGACGACGGTTTCGTGGCTGGGAGAGTGTTGGCGACGCCGCGGATCGGGATTAATCCGGCAAACCCCGCGCTCGATTGGCCGCTGCGGTTCGTGCTTGCCGGGCACCCGTGCGTTTCAGGACCGAAACGGATGCGGGGATGAAACGAGGGTTCAGGGTCTGGGGTCTAGGGTCTGGTTGATGACTGGGGTCGCGTGAAGCAGCACGGACCGGTGTCCGATGCGGAAATCTCCAGGCAGAATTCAGGCGGGGTTGAGTAAGATGGGTTCTGCTAAGCCGAAACAAACATTCCCCATTCCCTTTCAGGAGAAATCCCGCTTTGAGACCCACTCAGCTTGTTGACCATTGCGTCAGGATAGCCCTGTTCGCAGCCACACTCACCATGAGCATTGCGGCACAGGCTCAGCAGTCGACGCCGCCAGCGCAGGGTAGCCCCGCGCCGGGAAGCGCGTCGCCGGAGGCACATCACAGCCATCCCGCGCCGACTAACCTGCAAGTGCTGCCCAAGACCCTGACCGGGGAACAGGTGCACGAGATCATGGAAAAGTGGGAGGCCTACCTGGGGACCAAGTGCAGCCATTGCCACGCGGCTGACCCAAAAAACATTGGGCCGAACGGACGGCCGAGGCTGAATTATGCTGATGACACGAGGCCGGAAAAGGCGACTGCGCGGTTGATGTTCAAAATGACCGAGATGATCAACGTGGACTACATTGGCAAAATCGACACGTCCGGCGAACCGGTAACCTGCGGGACTTGCCATCAAGGGCATCTTGGACCCGAGCCCTTCAAGATTCAGAAGGAGGATCACGATCATGACCATGACCACGACGGGCCTCCGCCGGCAGGTGCTCCAGCGAAGTGACGTTGCTTCGGAACCAGCCGCGTGAGACGGGATGTGCGGGAGGGCCAAGGGTCCTCCCGTTTTCTTTTGCACGATCTGTAGATTCTGGCCCGCCGTTCGGCTTGCGGCCTAAACGCTCGCAGGGTGGCGAGTGAATTCCCCGCTCTTGCCGCCGGTCTTGGATTCGAGCTGGATGGATCGGATGACGATGCTTTTGTCGAGGGCCTTGGTCATGTCGTAGATCGTAAGTGCGGCGACTGCGGCGGCAGTGAGCGCTTCCATCTCCACGCCGGTAGGGCCAACCGTAGCAACGGTTGCCGTGATGCGGACGCCGCCGCCCGCATCTCCCTCTCTTACGACTGCGGCCTGCACGTCGACGTGCGTGAGCGCGAGCGGGTGGCACATGGGGATGAGGTCTGCGGTGCGCTTCGCGGCCTGAATGCCCGCGATACGCGCCACCTGGAGCGGGTCGCCCTTGGGATTGGCGGGGAGAGCGGCAAGAACAGCAGGGGAGAGCTGAACGAAGGCCGAGGCTATGGCCGTGCGACGGGTGGGCTGCTTCGCGCCGACATCGACCATGGATGCATTTCCGGCGGCGTCAAAGTGGGACAGTGCGGGGTGTGTCGGCTCGGACATGGGATTCCTCAGGGCAGCAGAATGCGGACGATTGCGCCCTTTTCAAGATGAGCATCGTGATCGGGGATGACGAGGAAGCAGTTGGATCGGGCAAAAGCAGCAATGTCGCCCGACCCCTGCATCGGAATTTGAGCGACGCGCGGTAGCTGGCCAACATCGGCGGTGAAAGTGCAGGAAGCAGGCAAAAATCGCGTAAGGCCGTGTTTGATGCTTCGGCTGTTGTCCTCCGCGAGCTGGGCGAGGGCGAACCGGGGAGTGGGCGCGCGGCGACCCGCCAACGCGGCCAGTATGGGCGCGGCGAACAGCAGAAAAGTGACGGCTGTGGAGATCGGGTTGCCGGGCAGCCCAAAGCAGCACTGCGTGCGGCGTTCCTTTTGGCCGGCATTCGCGGCTCGGAAGGGGATCTCGCCGAAGACGAGTGGCTTTCCCGGCTGGATGCGGACGCCGGTGAAGTGGAAGTGTGTGTCGAGGCGGGCGAGCGCGGGTTCAACCAGGTCGAATTTCCCGGCAGAGACGCCGCCGGAGATGAGCAGCAGGTCGGCCTCCGCTGCGTTATCGGCGGCCTTTGCGAGCGCGGCATCGAGCGCTGTTGCGTTGTCCGCGGCGGTGGGCAGAACCCAGGGTTCGCCGCCCGCCGCGGCAACCAGCGCCGCAAGCATAGGCGCGTTACTATTGCGGATCCGGCCCGGGCCGGGCTCACACTCGACGGGTACAAGCTCATCGCCCGTAGTCAGGATGGCAACTCGGGGACGAACGAAGACCTCAAGGGATGCGTGACCGCACGAGGCGGCAAGCGCAATCTGTGCGGGAGTGATTGGGGTTCCGGCGGGCAGAAGCTCTTCGCCTGCGCGGGCCTGAGCGCCGCGGGCAACAATGTTTTCGCCTGGAACGAGCTTGCGCGGCGGGAGCAGCCGAACTCGGCCGTCCACAACTTCGACGTGTTCTAGCATGGCAACGGCATTGGCCCCATCGGGAACGGGCGCTCCAGTCATGATTTCGCATGCCGAACCTGCAGCGAGAGGCGGGGCGGGCGCATCACCGGCGCGAATCGAGCCCGCAAGAGCAAGCAACCCGTGCATGGAAGCTTCGGCCGCACGGCAGGCAAAGCCGTCGCGTGTGGAGCGAGTGAATGGAGGCTGTTCGCTATCGGCGCTGAGAGGATGAGCCAGCACCCGGCCATCGGCCTGAGCGAGCGGGACGCGCTCTCGGGCGGGCTTTCGGCTCGACATTCGCAAGGCGCATCGCGCAACAACGGCGGATGCTTCCTCGAAGCTGAACAGCGGGGCAGGCATGGAAAGGATTGTAGAGCGTAACAGCGGGTGGAGTTGAGACCGGAGATGAATTGGGACACTGCACAGAAAAGGAAAGGCGCCCACCGGAGCGGACGCCTTCGATTTCCCCTCGTCGAGGAGTTGCCTAGTTCTTTTTCTTGCTGGAGGCCTTGTAGGTATTGTCGATGGTGGTGGAGAAGCTGGAAAGGATCTGCTTGACCTCGCTGGAATAGGGCCCGTTCGGCTGAAGGTCAAGGTACTTTTGATAGGCCTCAAGGCACCCGGGAGGAGGAACAAGCTTCTTGGTCTTCTCATCGAGGGTGGTCTTCTGGATCAGCGCGTTGCCCTTGAGATAGTAGGGGATGGGCTGGGTAGGATCGGTATCGATGGCTTTCTGGGCAGCAGCGGCCTGTGCATCGCCATTGTTGGCCTGGAAGAAGATAACCGCTTCGTTCTTGTAGTACATGCCGGCGCGGGCTGGATCGAGCTTTGCGGCTGCGTCGTAGGCGGCGTTGGCATCAGGCACTTTGCCGGTGCGAGCGTAGACCTCGCCCAGTCCAGCCTGCGCCAGACCCTGCACATTCAAGTCCTGCTTCTTTGAGGCCGCGTCCACCTCGAGCGTCTTCTTGAAGTCCGTTTCGGCCAGGTCGTACTTCTTGAGCCCGGCCTCAGCCTGACCCAGACGGCCCCAGAGGATTGAAGCATCCGGCTTCGCGGGAGTGTCCCTCAGCATCATGGTTTCAATGTCGGTGTACTTGGCGGTCTTGATCTCGCTTTCCTTGGCATCGAGATCGGCCTTGCTGGCAGTGGCCCCGAGAGTTTGCGTGGCGGTTGCCTTGGCGACGTCGGCGTCCTTCAGGTCCTGGATTGATAGGGCGAGGTCGGCGTTCAGGTGCTTGATGATTTCGTTTGTCTTCAGCGCTTCAGCATTGTGCTTCTTCATATCGTCGAGCTGCTTCTTCTGTTCGGGCGAGAGGGCATCGATGTACTCTTTGCGGCTCATGTCGATGTCTGCAACGACATCCCCGCCGACCGTGACTTTCACGTTCTCGCGGTGATCGGTTTCCTTGTCCTCAGGGATATCGGGACCGCGATAGATGAGCCTGTAGGTGCTCGGTGGAACATCGGCCGAATAGTCGCCGTTGGTATCGACTGTGAACTTCGCCGCTGCGCCGGAGAGGTTGCCTTCGGTAAAAGTGATTGTGCCGCCCGATTGGGAGCTCCCGCTGGGATTGGTTACGTGGCCGTGAACTCTGCCTTTATTTGGTGCCAGATCGGGTGTCTGTGCAAGAGCGGGCAGAAGTGCGAGTGCCAGCAAGCCCAGACAAAGTGCGATGGTGCGTTTCATGTTCTTCTCCTTAAAAGCGGCGGGGAGCATGCTGCCCACCGACTCAAAAAAATCGACCGGTCCAGACCAGGAGGGCGCGCCGCGCGCGACTTCCCTTGGCGTGGACTTCATTACCAAATACCTGCGGTCACAAGGCAATCCCCGAATATACAGGGCGATGATCCTCGCCGCCACCAGAAAACTAGTCGAGGAGTACCGCCCAAGCTCCGCGCAGCACTCTTCTAATCGCAGGACTCACGTTAAATCCAACGGACTATCGAGCACAAGGGCAAGGCCAGGCCCACCCGCGATGACTCCTGAGATTCTCCACCGAGGCTCGGGGTGCCGCAAGAGACCGCGCGCCGCGAAATGCTTCAAGCCGGACCACAGGTGGTATGTGCATCTTCATGGTAGAGCGTTGGAGAAACGAGGATTGTGGTCCGTATCACACTTCAGGACCTGGATACCCGATTTGAGCTGGGGGTCCGATGAGACCCTAGAATAAAGTGAAATGGCATCCACGATACGCAAGGCGAAGCCGGCCGATGTTCCCGTGATTCTCTATTTCATCCGGGCGCTGGCGATCTATGAGCGCGAACCGGACGCGGTTTCGGCGACGGAAAAAGCGCTGCTTCGGGACGGATTCGGCCCTAATCCTTTCTATTTCTGTCTGATAGCCGAGCACGAAGGTGCGCCGGCCGGGTTCGCTCTCTACTTTTTCAACTATTCCACCTGGATGGGACGGCCCGGGCTCTATTTGGAGGATCTCTTCGTACATCCGGAGTTCCGTGGGCTGGGGATTGGCAAGGCGCTGCTGCAGAAGGTGGCGGCGATCGCCGTGGAGAACAACTGTCCGCGCTTGCAGTGGGAGGTTCTGGACTGGAATACGCCGGCCATCGACTTCTACCGCGCAATGGGTGCGGAGTTCCTGGACGAGTGGCGGAATGTGCGCGTTTCCGGCGAGGCGCTGGCCAGGCTGGCAGGAGCCCCGTCGGCGGACGGGAATGAGATTGTGGCCGATGGTCTGGGGAGCGCGGAGAGCAGGCCGTGAGGATTCGCGTCATTGGCGGTGGGCTGGCGGGACCGGAAGCAGCGCTGACGGCGGCACGGCTGGGCTGCGCGGTTGACCTCTACGAACTGCGCACAGTGGTCGACGGCAAGCCGCAGGCTGACACCCGCGCACCAGACCACGGATTTCGGCGAGCTGGTGTGCTCCAACTCGCTGAAGAGCGAGTCGCCGAACACCGCGCCATGGCTGTTGAAGCAGGAGATGCGGCGGGGGCGCTCTGCGCTCTTGAGCATGGCGGATGCGACGGCAGTTCCCGCGGGTCACGCGCTGGCCGTGGACCGCGTGGAGTTTTCGCGGCGCATCAACGAGGCGATAGCAGCGGAGCCGTTAATTCGCGTAATCCGCGAAGAAGTGACGAGTCTTGATCATGACGGGGACACGGCGTGCACCATCGTCGCCACCGGACCGCTGACGTCCGATGCTTTGAGCGTGGAGATTGAGCGCATCACGGGCGCAGGGCGCCTGGCGTTTTACGATTCCATCTCTCCGATCGTGGATGCGGAGTCGATCGACATGACCCGCGTCTACATGGCGGCGCGCTGGGACAAGGGCACGGCCGACTACATCAACTGCCCGATGAACCGCGAGGAGTACGAGCGATTTCTCGATGCGCTGCTGGCCGCCGAGGCTGCAGAGGCAAAGGAGTGGGAGAAGCTCGACTATTTCGAAGGCTGCCTGCCGATTGAAGTGCTCGCTCGGCGCGGACGCGAGACGCTGCGGTTCGGGCCGATGAAGCCCGTTGGGCTGCGCGATCCGCGTACGGGAATGACGCCGTGGGCCGTGGTGCAACTGCGAAAGGAGAATCTGCGCGCGGACAGTTACAACCTGGTCGGCTTTCAAAACCACCTCAAGTTTGGCGAACAGGCCAGGGTTTTGCGGCTGATCCCGGGCCTGGAGAATGCGCGCTTCCTGCGCTATGGGCAGATTCACAGGAACACCTACATCCAGGCGCCGTTGCTTCTTGACGAGACGCTGCGGCTGAAGAGCCGGCCGTCGATTCTGTTTGCGGGGCAGATCTCCGGCGTGGAGGGGTACACGGAGTCGATCGCCACCGGGCTGCTTGCAGGAATCTACGCAGCCGCCATCGCTCGCGGCGAAGTGCCGGTGCCCGCGCCGCGCCGGACTGCGCTCGGCTCGCTGGTGAACTACATCACGCATGCCGACCCGAAGGATTTTCAACCGGCCAACATTACCTTCGACCTGCTGGAGCCGCTTGACGAAGCCGAGCGGAAAAAGATCCGCGACAAGAAGGAGCGGCACAGGATTCAGTGCGAACGCGCCCTGGAGGCGTTCGATGGTTGGTGGGCGACTATGGGGATGGCAGCGGCCGCCGAACGCGGGTAATCTGCACGGAGTAAGCTCTCGGGAGCATGTTTTGATGGCTTTGACCAATCCGCTCGCGGATCCGATTCTCGGCGTCATCCTGCGCGTCGGACTGGGGACTTACATCGTCTATGCCGCGCGCGGGTTCTATACCGATCCGCTTGGATACTTTCGCAGGACGCTGCGCGGATTCGATGCGCCTGAGTGGCTTGCGCCGGTCGTCCGTGGGCTGGCGGCTTTCTGCGTCTGGGGCGGATGCTTCATTCTCGCCACGGTGATTGCCGTGGGGATATTCCACCTGCACGGAGATCTGACCGCGGTGGCGCTGGTGACTGTGGCGGCGGGGATGGCATGGCTGCTGCTGCCCAAAGCGCGGGGAGCCGGAAGCAATCGCGAAGATCGGAGAGAAAGCACATAGAAACCTTACTCAAGCACCAGAAATTCCAGGCGAGGACTTCTCTCACACTGGAGGCGGACGGAACAAACGACCTCGCAGATTCGTAAAAGCGTGCAAGGGTCGACTCAAGTTCACTGCGCTTGAAAGAACTCAGTGATAGGATGTGGGCCACGAGAGGTTGGTATTATGCACGTCTTCTCTGCCGCAGACGCGATTGCACCCGCAATCAGCCGAACTTACCGTTTCCTCTTTCAGCCGTTCCGGTTGGGAACGTTTCTGAAGCTCTCGTTGGTCGCGGTGATCACCGAAGGCATGAGCCTCCATCTGAACAACTCACACGGTCAGCCTGGGAAATGGGGATCAATGCCCCCACCGAATTTTCCGGGAGCGTGGCTGGGCCTGGCGCTGGTGGCAATCGCGATCATTGTTCCGATTGCAATTCTGATCGCCTACCTCATCACGCGGCTGCGCTTTGCCTACTTCCATTGTCTTGTCTACCAGGTGAAGCAGATCGCGCCGGGTTGGCGACTTTATCGTGAGCAGGCGATGCGGTTCTTCCTTCTCAACATTGGGGTGGGAGTAGCTTTTCTTGTCGTCCTCGTCCTGTGCGCGCTGCCGTTCGTTTCAGGGTTTATCAAGCTTTTTCACCAGATGCACGAGGGCGCGCATTTCGACATTGGCGGCTTTCTGGCTTTGTTCTTGCCGCTCCTATTGATCCTCCTCGTGCTGGCCGTATTGGGGTGGTTGACCGACGTGTTTCTACGCGACCTGATGCTGCCGCACATAGCGCTTGAGAATGCGACGGTGGGCGAAGCGTGGGAGAGCGCGAGCGCCCGGATCGGCGCGGAACCCGGTGCATTCTTTCTATATGGGTTTTTGCGGCTGGTGCTGCCGATTGTGGCGTTTATCGCCGTAGCTGTGGTGCTGATCATCCCGTTGCTTGTGATCGCACTCGGCTTTGGCGGGGCAATCGCAGGGTTGACCGCTCTAGTGGTGAATTCATCAGGATTCGCAAAGGTGCTGCTGGTGATGATTGAAGCGGTGGTCATTCTTCTGAGCGTTGGCATCTCCGTGTTTGTGGGTTTGTTTGTCGGCGGACCAGTTGCCACGGCGATCCGTACCTACACGCTTGTCTTTTACGGCAGCCGCTATCCGCTGTTGGGCAGTCTTCTGTATCCGCCAGCGCCACCGCAGCCGGTTACTGGACTGGCTGGAGCGCCAATCGTGAGTTAACATTGGCCACACTCAAGCGCAGCGTCACAGTGTCGATTCTGTTCACTGTCTTCGGGGGACCGGGGTTGGTTCTGGTCATCGTGCCCTGGCTTTTGACACGATTTCATGTTCCAGCCGGAGAACCAGTCGGTCAGATCGTGATGGCCGCGATGCTGATTGCGGCGGGCGCAATCCCGCTGATCGAGTCGATCTGGCGGTTCGTGCAGGTTGGCCGGGGCACCCTGATGCCGGCCGTTCCCACCGAGCATCTGGTGGTCAGCGGGCTTTATCGCTTTGTGCGCAACCCAATGTACGTCGGGGTTCTGACTGCGCTCGCGGGAGAGACCTTTCTGCTTGAACAGCAATGCATGGTGATTTATTGGCTTGTGGTGGCTGCCATCGTGCATCTGTTCGTGGTTTTCTACGAAGAAGGAACATTGGCGCGGCGTTATGGAGAAGAGTTTTCGGAATTCAAGAAGATGGTTCCCCGCTGGCTGCCGCGTTTGACGCCTTGGAAGGGCATGGGCGACGACAGCGGAACCAGAGTAGGTGTATCCCCGAGCGAACCCCGCTAAGTGGCTTTTTCCTTAAGATAAAGCCACCCTCAAGGATCTTTGGGAGGCCACGGTTACTCCGGATCCGCTCTAAAGGGCCAGGCGATTTGAGTCGCTAAGCGGCGGGAACCTTTTCAAGGCCGTGGTGTCCAACTAGAGAGTGCATGGGAGCGCGGACTACTGCCTGCGAACAAGGGTCTGCGTGTACCCTGAAAATCGGGACAACCTGAAGACCGGAGCGAATGGATGCGTTTGATTCCTGCAGTTGCATGCCTGGCAGTACTGGCCGTTGGCGCGAGTTGGGCCGAGAGCCAGGCGGCCGGGGCCACGCAGGGCGCGGCGGACAAGAGTGCAACTGGCAAGCGGGCGGAGAAGAGTGCGGCGGCCCCGGCAACACCGGCTGGACTGCTGCCCGACGGCTTTGCAGGATGGGTTGCCGAGGGACCGGCGAAGAAGCTGACCGATCCCGCGCAGGCAGACGCAACGAATGCCGCGGCACTCAAAGAGTATGAGTTCGAAGAAGGGGCAACGGCGGACTACAAGCGGAGCGGCGAGACACTCAGCCTGCGCTTGATGCGCTTCCATGACGCCAGCGGGGCCTATGGGGCGTACACGTTCTATCGGCAAAACGGATGGCCGAAAGAAGACATTGGCACCGGCGCAACTTCAAATCACAATCGCGTGCTCTTTTGGGTTGGCGACACATTGGTTGATGCGAACTTCTCGCGTATCGGCCCAATGTCGGGCAGTGAACTGAGAGAACTGGCCTCGCGGATTCCGGTTCCGGATGGAGCACGCGCGCTTGCGCCACCGATTCTGGCGAGCCTGCCGAAGTCGCAACTTGACGGGCAGACCACGCACTACGCGGTGGGGCCGTCAGCGTATGCCGGCGCGGGGGGCTTGCTGCCGGCGGAGCTGGTGGGATTCGATCGTGGCGCGGAGACGGTGACGGCGAACTACTCGCTACGCTCGAACACTGCGACGCTGACGATCATCGACTATCCAACCCCGCAGATGGCGATGGCGCAGGAGCCGAAGATCCGCGCCTATCTGAAGGCGGGCAGCCAGGCGCAACCGCCGTGGCCCAAGCCGTTACAGGACTCGGACGCCGCTTCCCTTGAAGTGAAGCGCAGCGGTCCGCTGGTGGCGATTGTGAGCGGCGATGCGGTGCCGGAGGAGAGCCACAAACTGCTTTCAGTCGTCCACTTCGAGTCAGACCTCACTTCGATTCCGCAACCGGGCGAGTCGGAGGTTGCAAAGACCAGCCAACTGCTGCTCGGAATTGTGTCGATGGTGATCATTGGCGGAAGCGCCGCGCTGCTGATGGGATTCTTCCTTGGAGGCGGCCGGGCGCTCTATCGGGTGGCACGAGGCAGACCGGCATCGACGGTCTTCGATGAGGAGTTCATCCGTATCGATCTGCGGGACGGGCCGGTAGCGGCGGGCACGGGGGTTGACGGCGCGCATCCGAAGGGTTAACGGCGCGTTCAAACCTGTGGAAAACTAGGCATAAACCCAAGAAAACACCCGAGAAAGACGGCAATCGCCGAGGTTTCAGAGGCGAAGAGATGGGAAATAATTCCTTTCTGCCGCGCGGCCCGTCTTGTCTGTATGAATATGATAATAAACGTCTTATTTCTGCCCTGATTTCTCCTTGACACTCCCCTTCCCCGAACCTACTATGCAGCCAGAAAGTTCTGATGGTTTTGCCTCCGTTGGAACTATTCTCCCTGAGGGAAGAGCTGCCCTGTTGCCGGGCGGCTCTTTCCGTTTCTGAGGGCTTATTGGGCCGGTCAGGAGGGGTTGGTGCCTGAATCGGGAAGCGGATCGCTCCAGCGGGCGCCACAGGCCTCGCAGAACCAGTTGTTGGAAGGGTCGGCACTCTCCAAAACCGGGTCCTCGGCATTGCACTTTGGGCAGGTTGGCGGAACGTACTCCGGAACGGCTTCGCGCACGTAATCAACGACCTCAGCGGGGATCGGCCGGCCCGCAACGGCCTGCGCGGCTTCAAGCTGATCGGCGGCGACGAGAATCTTTGGACCGCTCGACCCCACACGCGAGGCACGATTATCGACCCAACTTTCGATACCTGCCCGATAGAGCGCCTCGCGAAGCTGGAGGGCCTCCGTCGAATCATCCGTTTCACAGAGAATTGTCTTCCATGTAAATTCCTGGGGAGCATCCTCACCAGTGTCCGCGTCGCCGCCGTCGATATTTCCGTTGCTGCCTTCGTCGCCGCTGGATCGGAAAACATCCGGATCGACGTAGTTGGCGAAGCGAGTGTCGCGGGGGGCTTGAATTTGAGAGGTGGGCTGCAGTGGAGCTCGGCCGGGCAGTGAAAGGCCGCGACTTCGCACCTCAGTCGTAAGCACCTGCTGCGCAGTCTCGGTCAGATTGCCGAAGTCCTCGGCGAGTTCTACGAGCTCGTCTTCGGTCTTTCCGCGATAGTACTCGGTAAGGCGCTGCCACTCCGCAACGGGATCAATCTGCATGGCCGCAGTATAGCCTTGCCGCTGGCCCAGACTGTGCAAACAAATCAGGCGCAGGCGATCAGACAATGTGCGGCGATCCGCGTTGGCGCGGGCCCCTGCTCGCCTTTACCGAAAACCGGGCGAAAGATACAATCGAAGCAGCAAGAGGCCGACGTAGCTCAGTTGGTAGAGCAGCTGATTCGTAATCAGCAGGTCGTCAGTTCAAGTCTGACCGTCGGCTCCATAAAATCTATAGTTTTCCCAGCGACTCCTCCTTGATCGGTCTGGCGGGATATCCCCAACAAGAAAGACTTCAGGGTTGACGATTCCGTTTCTCGCCGGTTAGTTTTCAAGAGTTCCCCATTTCGACCATGTGAAGCGCGGTGCAATTCCCTTTTGCGCGGCATCGATTCTCCGTCATCGGCGATCGGACCCGGTCCGACGGTGTATCTGCCAACCCCGGGAAGCCGGCGACCAGGTTTTGCGGCTGACGAACTCCAGCACGTCGAACCTCGCCGACAAATGAAGTGCAAAAGTATTTGCCCAGGAGGCAAATTGATTCGAGGAAAGCTCTCTCGCACAATCCTCGCCGCAAGCTGTGGTCTCGGCCTCGCCTTTTGCACAGCCTCAGTTCGTCTCGAAGCGGTCCCGGCTCACTCCACCGGAACAACGCGTACCTACTACGTCGCCGCTGACGAAGTGCAGTGGGACTACACGCCCTCAGGCCGCGACGAAGCCATGGGCATGGACTTCGACGAGATTGCCGAAGGCCTTCACGCAATCCGGGCCCCATCGGATCGGCCGCATGTACAAGAAGGCAATGTATCGCGAGTACACCGATGCCACCTTCACCACGCTCAAGCCGCGCGAGCCCCGAGGACCAGTACCTCGGGCATTCTGGGGCCGATCCTGCGCGGCGCAGTCGGCGACACCATCAAGGTCGTATTCAAGAACAACGGCTACGCATCCCTACAGCATGCATCCGCACGGCGTCTTGTATCAGAAGGACTCTGAAGGCGCCGACTACAACGACGGCACCAGCGGCGTCGACAAGGAAGACGGCGGCGTTCGCTCCCGGCGCGACGCATACTTACATCTGGCAAATCCCCGATCGATCCGGCCCGGGGCCGAACGATCCCAGCTCGATCTTCTGGCTCTACCACTCCCATGCCGACGAACTGCGCGACGTGGCCTCCGGCCTGTTTGGCGTAATCGTCATTACGCGCCGCGGCAACGGCACTTCCCGACGGCCGCCCGAAGGATGTGGACCACGAGTTCGTCACCATGTACATCGCGATCAACGAGAACGAAAGCTGGTATCTCGACGACAACATTCGCGACCACACCACCGATCCCAAGGGCGTGAACAAGAAGGAGAGCATTCGGCCTTCACCGCGAGCGGGATGGCCGGAACCGTCGCCGGTACCGGCTTTGTCGAAACCAACGTCAAGTGGTCCATCAACGGATACATCTATGGCAACATGCCCATGATGACGATGAAGAAGGGCGATCATGTGCGATGGTATGTGGCAACGCTCGGCGACTTCAACAACGGCCACACGCCGCACTGGCACGGCAATACCGTCCTCGTTGCGGGCCAGCGCACCGACGTCATTGTCCGTCACTTCGGCGCAGATGATCACGGCGGACATGGTTCCGGATGCACCCGGCATCTGGCTCTATCACTGCCACATCAGCGACCACATGCTTGCCGGCATGGTGGCGCGGTATGAAGTGAAAGAGCGTTAAAGCGACGCTGCTCGATTATGAAATTCTTGATCCTTCGCGGCCAGCGCGAATCAGCCGAGGTCTACCCGCAGGCCCTCACGCGACGCCCAAAAATCCGCAAGAAATGATCCCGGTATTTTTCGGTTTCATTCGGCGTTGCGGCGGGATTCATTCCTGTTTGCTGCTTTTTCCACAGGGCTGAGACCTACCCAGCCGCGGCCTGAAACCCGTACCCGACAGGCAATGAACCAACAGAGGCACGTGTTATCCACGGAAATTTTTGTTTTAGTGGTAGTTGCGGACCATATATCCACGCATACTCTTGGCATAATCGCAGCAAGAGCGGTTTCTCAGTAACTGTTCCAACCACTCGAGCTGGACCTCAAAAGCCGATGCTGAAGATGCACCCAGAGGCCAAAGCGAGGGATCGAGTGCTGGGCAGGAGTTCAAGCCCCGATGCAGAGCCGTTATCCGGTGGGAGCACTCAAGAGTGACCAGCTATAGCCGTCAGGACGTGTTGCGCATCTTGCAAATCAGTTCTCACCAGTTGCAGGGGTGGGAGCGAGCCGAACTCATTCCCCAGCGGCAGACATACTCCTTCCAGGATCTAGGCCAGTTGCGGACGTTGCGCGTGCTGCGCGAGGAGAGCGTGCCTGCGGCTTCAATCCGCGACTCCATTGTGGCCATGAAAGCCGTGGCCGGCATGACGAACCCGCTTCTCGAGGCATGCGTGGTGAGGACTGGGACGCGCCTGGCCTTTCGCCACATGGGCGCAATGGTTGACCCGATTCGGCGGCAACTCCTTTTTGACTTTGAGCGCTACGAGCGGCTGGACCGGCCGTCGGCCTCGTCCGATGTTTCTCCGCTGCGCAGAAGCGGCAACGAGAGTGTTCGCGGCATTCAGGATCGCTTTCTGGCCGCTGTGCAGGCCGAAGAAAGTGGCGAAAAGCAGAACGCGATTCAGCTCTACGAGGAGATTCTGGGGATCGACCCGGAGTACGCGCCAGCCTACATCAACCTGGGGACTATCTACTTTCATCTTCGCCAGTTTGCGCGCGCAGAGGAACTCTACCGGCGTGCGACCGAGGTCGATTCCGCGTATGTGCTGGCGTTCTTCGATCTAGGCAACGTTCTGGACGAGTTGCAGCGGCAGGATGAGTCGATCGTTGCGTATCGCCAGTCGATCTCGCTGGCGCCCCGCTTTGCCGATGCCCACTACAACCTGGCGCTGGCCTACGAACGCACGGGAAAGAAGCGGCAATCGCTGCGCTACTGGCAAGCGTATCTGAAGCTCGACAACCGCGGGCCCTGGGCAGACCACGCGCGCGGCCAGATCCGCAAGCATCTGGCGCAGGAAAAGCTGACCATCGCGACGCGGACCCAACGGTACCTGCCTCCGCGGACGGGGACGGCGGCACTGATGCCGGTTGATTAAGTTCCAGGAAGAATAACAGAGCAAAATTGAACAGCGCCGTGCCAGTCTTCTGTTCGTAAATGTGCTGTGTGCGTAAATTCAGGATTCCGTGCCGGCTAAAATTCAGGATTTCGTGCCGGCTAAGCCATCCGCTTCGCCCTGTCCTGCAATCGGCCTGTCAAATTCCCAACCTGACGAGAGTAGCCGCAGAGGCAACTCTCCGGCTTCATCCGATCTCTAAGAGATTCAAGGAGAAACTATGATCCACGGTAAAGTCCTAGCTTTCTCAGCCCTCGCGATTGCGTTGCTCAGCGGTTCATCCCTGGGCCCAGCCCAGGTCGCCGTCAGTATTGGTGTTGAACCTGGCTGCCCTTATGGGTACTTCGACTATGCTCCCTATGACTGCGCGCCCTACGGCTACTATGGGCCCGATTGGTTTGTCGGCGGCCTGTTCATTGGGGCTGGTCCATGGTTCCACGGCCATGGCGGCTTCTATGGTCATGTGGACAACCGCTTTGACCCTCGTAACGGATATCGGGGGCCGTTGCCGGCGCGCGGCGCGCGGCCGTTCAACCATTTCCAGGGCAATGAGGCACGCGACGGGAGAGGCAACGTAGGCCACGCCACCCATGAGGCCGGCGGAGAGCACGAGCTTCCCGGTGCGCGAGCTGGTTTCCGCGGACACCGCTAATACTGGACGCTGGTCCAAGATGACTCTGGTCCAAACTCGATCCGTGATCGCCCGACGCGACAAGGCGCCCTCGTAGGCGTCCTGTCGCGTTCGCGTCCGGGCTTCGCATTCCGGCTTCCGCTCCGGCATGCCGGCAGCCCCGTTTGATACACTCCGAGGCCGGAGGCGAACCTCGCTTGGCCCACGGAACCCCCAACCCCCTCACCCAGCTCTCTGAAGAGGAGAGCCTTTTCTATTCCACTGCGCGGCAGTTTGCCGAGGAGACCATTGCGCCCCAGGTTAGCGCGATGGACGAGCAGCAGCAGTTTGCCGCAGGGCTCGTTGACCGGCTCTTCGAGCTGGGCCTGATGGGAATTGAAGTTCCCGAAGAGTTGGGTGGCGCGGGAGGTTCTTTTTTTGACGCGGTGCTCGCCATTGAAGCCATCTCGACCGTTGACCCGGCGGTGGCCGTGCTGGTGGACGTGCACAACACTCTGGTGGTAAACGCGCTGCGGCGTTGGGGCACGGACGAGCAGAAAAAGCTGTGGCTGCCGAAGCTGGCATCCGGGACGGTGGGGGCGTATGCGCTGAGCGAGGCAGGCTCGGGGTCGGACGCGTTTGCCCTGCAGTCGTTGGCGGAGCCAACGCCCGGCGGATTCAGCCTCAACGGACGCAAGCTGTGGATCAGCAATGCGCGCGAAGCTGGGCTGTTTATCGTCTTTGCCACCGTGGATCGCGGCGCGGGATACAAGGGCATCACGGCCTTCCTGGTAGACAAGAGCACGCCGGGGCTCGCGGTGGGGCGCAAAGAAGACAAGCTGGGGATCAGGGCGAGCAGCACCTGCGAACTGATATTGGATGGATGCGAGGTGGGGGCGGAGTGCGTGCTGGGCGAGCCGGGCAAAGGCTACAAGATCGCGATTGAAACGCTCAACGAAGGGCGTATCGGCATCGGGGCGCAGATGCTTGGCTTGGCTGAGGGTGCATGGGGCCATGCGGCGCGGTACGCCAGGGAACGGAAGCAGTTCGGGAAGGCGATTGCGGAGTTTCAGGCGGTGCAGTTTGCGCTGGCAGAGATGGCGACCGAGATTGAGGCCGCACGTCTGATGGTCTACAACGCGGCGCGGCTCAAAGATGCGGGGCGGCCCTATGTGAAGGAGGCCGCGATGGCCAAGCTGTTTGCGTCGGGCGTGGCCGAGCGGGTGGCGAGCCAGTGCGTTGAGGTCTTCGGCGGCAACGGCTTTGTGCGCGACTACCCGGCAGAGAAGTACTATCGCGACGCCAAGGTGGGCAAGATCTACGAGGGCACCTCGAACATGCAGCTGATGACGATTGCGAAGCTCGTGTTGGGGAAACAGTGAAACAGTGAACGAGTGAGCAAGCGAAACATGCTGGGTCAACTAGGTGTTCCATAGGGGGAGCCGAAATGTTAAGGCTGATGGTTCTTGCATGCACCGCTGCGCTTCTGTTTCTTGCCGCAACCCCGCAGCGTGATCGATTCTCAAAGTTCAAAGCCGTTGAGGCCTACGAGATTCGGCCAGGGATTTTGATGATGCCAACGTATGCCGCTAACGGGCAGGTCTGTGAGATCGGGCTGGAAAAACGGCGCTATTCGCCCGAAGTGATACGCCTCGATGCAGACATGTCTGACAAGGACCTCAATGAGATTGTCGATGAGTTCGCACCCGCCGATGAAAGGGGTCCGAGAGACGACGGGTTGCACGGGGCGGACATGACTTTGGGGGACGGCGGGGGGATGACCACGCTCCGCGACTATGAGAACGTGTCCGTGCAGATCTTCGGCCATGTGTTGAACAATGCAAGGCGGGACACAAAGGTCGAGGCAAACATTGCCGCCGTGATCAAGTGGAAGAATCGGAATTGCGAATAGGCTCTGCAGGCCGGGCAATTCACTGAACTGCCTCATCGACCTGGCGAATGTGCTCCGGCCGCGTGCGGCAGCAACCGCCAATGATCTGTGCGCCGGCGGCAAACCAATCCGAAGCAGACCGGCCGAAATCTACGGGGTCGCTCGTGCCGCACCAGCAGCGAGCCTGCGCGTTCCACTCTTCGCCGGAGTTGGGATAGACGAGGATCGGCTTGTCTGTGGCGGCGCGGAGTTCGGCAATCAAATCAAGGATCAGAGACGGTCGCGTGCAGTTGACGCCGATCGCCGCGGTCTGCGGGAAAACTGCGACGGCGCGAGCGCAATCGGCCAACAGCTCGCCGTGAGCGACATGTTCCGAGTCGCGGCAGGTGAAACTGAACCACGCGGTCAAACCTGGCCATGGGGCGAGCGCTTCGCCTATGGCGAGAGCCTCTTCGAGCGAAGGGATGGTCTCGAACGCGAGCAGATCCGGCGCTTGTGCTGGCGGAGCGCCGGCTAGGACGGCGATCCGCTCGCGATGGAACTGAACGAGATCGGCGTGGGTGCAGTCGTAGTTGCCGTGGTACTCCGCGCCGTTGTGAAGGGCAGCGCCGTAGGGGCCGAGCGAGGCAGCAACGAGAACGCGGCGCGGTGCGGCCTCGGATGCGGCGGCGCGGGCCAATTCGACAGACCGAAGCAGCGCTGCATCGGCGCGCTCGGCAGCGAAGCCGAATTCGGCATAGCCCCTGCGCGAGACCTGGTAGCTGGCGGTCTCAATCACGTCTGCGCCAGCAGCTATGTAAGCGCGATGCACAGCGAGAATCTTCTCCGGCGCATCTTCCAGAACATGAGCCGACCAGAGCGGACCGTCGATGTTTGCGCCTAACTGCTCAAGCTCGGTGGCCATGCCGCCATCGAGGACGCGGACGCCGCGGAGGAAATCACTCGTCATACGTGGGATTGTAAAGCGGCCTCAGCCCTCTAACAGGTCGCCCCGAGCCGCAAGCAATGCCCGAACCGGCGGCAATATACTCATCGGTGATGAAAGCTCTGACAGTTTCCTCGATTTTTCTGATGGCGTCGGCGGGCGTGGCTGCACAGGATTGGCAGCATCCGGATCTCGACGGATACGTCACCCGGGCTGCTTCGGCGTCTGACTTCGATGTGAATGGCATCCGCATTCTTTGTGACGAGAAGACCCTGAGCGAGGAGCCGCTCGTCAGCCCAGGGCAGCGCGCGGACAACGGAATAGCAGGCACTCAGGGTTGCCCGGCGCACACGCCCTACGTGGGCGAACCCATGAAGCTCTACGGCGCGATGAAGAAGAAAAATCGCACGCTGGTGCCAACCGTGATCGTTGCGAGCCCGATCCAGCCGGGTCAGATCAGCGGCTCGGCCGTGATAGATGCGCTACCGAACGAGAGCTCAGACGGGACTCACCCGGATGGGCTGCTGGTGCGAGCGGATGGCTACACGATTCGCATCAATGGGCAGTCGGACGTGCACTGGAGCGGACAACAGCACGGGCCAGCCAACGTGAAGGCAGGCGATTGGATCGAGTACAAGGCCTCTCCGTCGAAGAACGGCGAATACGCCGCGCAGAAGGCGAAGATCTTCCCGGTGGTCGTAAGCAGAGGCGAAACCAAGCTTCGAGCGAAGACCGACTTCGATCCGTCCGCAGTGCCCGACGAGGCGAAGCAGAGCCTGTTGCGCGAGAGCTTCGTCGGATTTGACCCGAAACGCTTCCCTCCGTACAAAGATGCCGCGATGCAGGCGCGCGTGGAGCGCATTGGCGGGCGACTGATCCCGGCCTGGAACCAGGAGATGCCTGACTCGAATACGGCGAAGATTCACTTCCGATTTCAGGTGATAAGCGCGAAGTGGTTTCATGATGCATGGACCTTGCCAAGCGGCGTAATTCTGATTTCGCACCAGGTGGTGGAGCGGATGGAAAATGACGATCAACTGGCAACGGTGTTGGCTGACAACATCGCCTGCGCGCTGGAGCGGCAAGAGTATCGCGTGAAGCCAGCGGCCCATGCGGCAACAGCAGCACAGGTCGGCGCGGATGTGGCGGAAGTTTTCGTACCCTTCGTGGGACCTGCAATTCAAGTGGCGACAATTGGCGGCGCTTCTGAAGTCCTCAGGCGACAGCAGGAACAGAGCGGGCGGGTGAGCCTGCGATTGCTAAACGATGCGGGTTACGACATTCGGCAGGCGCCACTCGCGTGGTGGCGGCTGGCAACCCTGAAGAATGAGCCCGTGAAAGCGCTTTCGATGCCGGATCGCGCCGCTTACCTCTATAAAACTCTTGGTGAGCATTGGAGCAGCGGGGCGCAAGAAACCTTAACGAAGCAGTGAGCGCGAGTGCGCTTAGACCTTTTGCAAACGCTTTACAGCGTGGCAAGCCGAGTGCTTTAGCTAACAGAGTCTTTCTGCCGCGTGGCCTTGACTGCCGAGAGGATACCCAGACCCACCATGACGATTGCGCCTACAGTAATCCACTGGGAGGGCACGTGCATGAGGTGCGCGGCGTAAGCGAGTCCGGCAATGAGGATGGCGAAACCGACAGCATAAATTCCGAATGACATGTGTTCTCCCTGGGTCGTGGGCGAGTTATGGAGACGTGGGAATGGCGGATGGACCGGCCTAATCTCAGACCGGTTTTCGCTGGTTGCGTTGGGTCAGTTTGGCCCGCTTGGCTGCTCCGGCCGGAGTTGGGGTTCTGTCAAGAAGTTTGGGCCGAGAAGCATTTTCTTCGGGAAGGTTGTCGTGCAGGACGACGTTGAGCAAGGATCTGTTGACGCGGACACGGCCGTTGTACTCGATGTATCCGAGCTTGCGGAAGCGGTTCATAAAAAAGCTGACGCGGGAGCGGGTGGTGCCGATCATCTCCGCCAGGGTCTCCTGTGTGACGACTGGGATGACCGCTACGGGCTCACCGGGGGCGCCGTATTCTGCCATCATCAGCAGAGTGCGCGCCAAACGGCGCTCACTGGAGTTGAAGAGCTGATCGACGAGGTCCGCCTGGGTGCGAATACCGCGCCTGACGATGAACTGAATGAAGAAGTCAGAGAATCTGTGCTCGTCGTGCAGCACCCGGCGCATCTCGCGGAGCGCGATTTTGAGAACCACGCAAGCCGTGGTGGCGGAGGCTGTGGAAGTGTGGAGCGAATCTTCGGCGCTCATGGACTCTTCGCCGAAAAAGTCTCCCGTGCCAAGCAGCGTGACTGTAGCCTCTTTTCCTCTTTCGGAGACAACGGTTAGTTTTGCGCGGCCGGTGCGGAGATAAAAGACAGAGTCCGTGTGACTGCCCTGCGCATAGAGGATGCTGCGTGGCCTGGCCTCGACCTCGGTTCGTCCAGCCCCACTGGTAGCAAGATAGGTTGCCGGGTCGAACGTGTTGTTGGGGACTTCATGCATGAGGCCTGTCTCTTTTCGGTGATGCACCGATCGCGGTTGAGCCCGGTTTCCGAAGCGCGGGGCGGATCGGGCGCTGTGCGCCGCGCTCGGGCGCTTTAGGAAGATCTGTGTCTGCCCGATCTGTTCAGGAAGGCCGCCGCTCCTTGGGGTCGCGTCGGCTGTGCCTTCGTGGCCCTGAATACACCACTTCCGAAAGCGCTGTAGGCTCAGAAGGCACACACTACAAACAAAGGATTTCAAAGCGCAGGAGGGATGTCTGAGCGTTATAGACCTACTCGTGCAGAAGGGCGAGGCTTGCGGATGGAGGAGCGTGTCTAAGCCGAACGCGCGGGATGCCGTTGCGTTCTGTCTCGTCTACGGCAGACTGTCTCAACTGAATACATTCCAGAAGAAAGCAAGATACACCAGGATTCCACTGATGAAGGCGGCCAACACCCAGGCAATCCAGAACAGCCATCTCCACTGCTGGCGAAAAGCTGCGAACTCGGCTACAGCCAGAAAAGCCAGGCAATAAGCCAGTTGCTTCAGGTCGCCTTGATATGCGCCCTCGCCTATCTTAGCGACTCCACGGGCAAGGTCTACGAGACAGCCCGCGCAAAGAGATGCCGGGACGAGCGCAAGCAGCCAGCACACGAGCCTTCGTCTTCCCGTGAGCTGGAGAACGGCAACGCCTGCAAGAAGCGCAATCAAGGCACATGCCAGGAAGTGCGCTGCTCCAACAGTCACGTTCGCGCCTCCCCGATGAGTCTGAGCGATTCCGTCAACCCAAAAGCGGTCCAAATAGAAGCACGCATTCGCTTGTGAGTGCTTCTGTCTGCGCGCCTAAACCTTCTGCGAGCGCTGGACGGCGCGGACACCGGGGACGCGGCGCAGGCCGAGAACCATGCGATTGAGGTGGTGCACGTCTTCCGCCTCGACCACAAACTCGACGATGGCCTCGTCGTTTTCGGTTTTGCGAATGTCGACGGCGCGGATGTTGGTGTTGTCGTCGGCGATGACGGCGGTGAGCTCCTTGAGCATGCCGGTGCGGTCATCGCAGAAGACGGTGATTTTGACTGGATAGCGCTGCGAGCGCCCAGCGGTCTCATCGCCCACGCGGGACCACTCGACAGCGATGCGGCGGTCGCTCTCGTAGAGAAGATTTTGCACGTTGGGGCAGCTGCGCGCGTGCACTGCGACGCCCTTGCCGCGGGTGACGTAGCCCACAATCTCTTCGCCGCGGATGGGATTGCAACATCGCGCGCGATAGACGAGCAGGTCGTTCTGGCCTTCGACCTGGAGCGAGTCGGAGCCGGTGAGATGGAGCTTGCGCACCGCGTCGGACATGCCGGCCTCGGTGCCGGGCTGCGCTTCGGGCGTGGTCTCCGGTCCGGCCGCTTCAAGAAAGCCGGGCGCAAGCTTTTTGAGGATGGAGTGCGCGGTGTGCTTGCCCGCGCCGATGGTGGCGAGCAGATCGGCAGCAGTGGCCACGCCGTACTCGTTGGCGATGCGACCCAGGTCCTGGTCCTGAATCTGGGTCATGGGCACCTTGTACTTCCGCGCCTCCTTCTCGAGATGCTTGCGGCCGATATCGACAGCGCGGGCGCGCTGGTCTTCGTTGAGCCAGTGCTTGATCTTGTTGCGGGCGCGAGGACTCTTGACGAAGGTGAGCCAGTCGCGGCTCGGCTTGTGGTCTTTCTGCGTGACGATTTCCACGATGTCGCCCGTACGGAGCTTGGTGCGCAGGGGAACCATGCGGCCGTTCACCTTGGCGCCTACACAGGTGTGGCCCACTTCGGT
This sequence comes from uncultured Acidobacteriaceae bacterium, assembly GCA_963783065.1. Taxonomy (GTDB): domain Bacteria; phylum Acidobacteriota; class Terriglobia; order Terriglobales; family Acidobacteriaceae; genus Telmatobacter. The sequence continues at coordinate 1,483,262 of CAWAMG010000004.1, forward strand.
GTGAATGGTGTAAGCGAAATCGACAGGCGTGCCGTCGGCGGGAACCACAACGACCTTTCCCTTTGGCGTAAAGGTGTAGACCTCGTCGGGATAGAGGTCCATCTTCAGGCTCGATAGAAACTCGTTGGGGTCGGTCATCTCCTTCTGCCACTCGACGAGCTGGCGGATCCAGTTGAGCCGCTCCTCGTCGCGCGCGGTAACGGCGCTGCCCCCGGACTTGTACTTCCAGTGAGCCGCGATGCCTTCCTCGGCAATGCGATGCATCTCTTCAGTGCGGATCTGCACTTCGAATTGGTGGCCGCCCGCCCCCATTACGGTGGTGTGCAGGGATTGATAGCGATTGGCGCGGGGGATGGCGATGAAGTCCTTGATGCGCCCGGGAACTGGCCTCCAAAGTGTGTGGATGAGGCCGAACACCGCATAACAGGCAGCGACATCCTGGGTTATAACGCGGATCGCGAGCAGATCGTAAACCTGATCGAAGGAGACTTTGGAGCGCTCGATCTTCTGGGCGATGGAGTAGAGCCGCTTGATACGCCACTCCACGCGAGCTTCGATGTTGTTCTCGCGCAGCTGCTCGACCAGCGTGTCTTCTACGCTGCGAAGAAACTGCTCGCCCTCCACGCGACGTGATTCGACGGCTGCAGAGACCTGCTCGTAGCTCACCGGATCGGTATAGCGGAAGGCCAGGTCTTCGAGCTCCCCGCGCACCTTGCCCATGCCGAGGCGATGAGCCAGCGGGGCGTAGATATCGAGGGTTTCGCGGGCGATGGCCTCCTGGCGCTCGGGCTTCAAATGCTCCAGAGTGCGCATGTTGTGCAGGCGATCGGCCAGCTTGATGAGCACCACGCGCACGTCCGAGACCATGGCAAGCAGCATCTTGCGTACGTTTTCGGCCTGACGATCTTCGCGGTTGGCAAACTGGATCTTGTCGATCTTGGTGACGCCTTCCACAATGTGCGCGACCTGATCGCCAAAGGACTGCTCAATCTCTTCGTTGGTGGCAGGGGTGTCCTCAACAGAATCGTGCAACAGACCGGCGGCAATTGCCGTGCCATCCAGCTTCATCTCCGCCAGAACTTCGGCAACCTCAAGAGGATGAATGATATAGGGCTCGCCCGAGGCGCGCTTCTGCCCCTCGTGGTGCTGAACACAAAACTCCCACGCCTTTCGAATCAGGGAGATATCTTCGTTAGGACGGTTGGCCTGAACCTGGCGGAGGAGAGACTCAAAGCGCCCGTCAATCACGGCGCGGATGGCTGCCGGATCGGCCTCGGACGCAGGCTTCTCGACTTCTTTCTCGGAGTGCGAGAGCGGGCCGGAAACATCTGCCGGAATTTCCTGCCGGACCGTTGCCATGCTTAATTATAGGCCGCTTGGATTCCTGACGTATGAAGGCCGCGGAGATGCAGGCAGCACGCGACGAGAGTGTGGCAAGAAACCGCGGAAATCGCTGCTAGCCGAGTGTGCTGCGCGGACAAGTGCGGCCCCTCAGAGAGGAATGCAAGGACCGACGGTGAGCATTGCAAGCGCCACAGGATTCACTAACATGCGTTGACGGAGGCGAAATCCGCAAGGGGGAGAAACTTAGGGGTTTGAGACAAATGGGTTAGGTTCGCCGGGCCTCTGGACTTAGGTGCGCGCCAGGAACGAGATAGCGATAACAGGTCCGCCCATGCAGCCGCGAATAGCAAGTTTTGTTAGAGGAAGTTAAGTACAAAAGTGTCATTAAAGATATGCTGCTTTTGCAATTGAATCTTAAGCTTTCCCGCGTTGGCCTTTCAGTGTTTTCGGGCCTCTACGAGTGTGCGCGCCGTCACAGCCCGGTGACTATCGAGGAGGAGTAGAGTCCCCTTCGGACTAGAGGTCCAGAACCGAGGAACTTATGGTAAAACACTTCGCAGTTATCGCCATGATCGCGCTGTTTCCGGCAGGCATGAGCTGCGCAAATCAAACCACTCCCAAAGTTACGATTCCAATAACCAAGACGACGCCGACGAGCGGCAAGCAGATGTACACAAACTACTGCACACCCTGCCACGGCCAGGACGGAAAGGGCCAGGGACCCGTTGCGAGCTCTCTGAAAAGCCAGCCAAGCGACCTGACCATCCTGGCCAGGACCAACAACGGCAAGTTCCCTGGCTCCCACGTGACCGCAGTGCTCGAGTTTGGATCGAAGATCCCGGCGCATGGTTCGGCCGCGATGCCGGTCTGGGGGCCCATTCTTGGTAAGATGGACGTTACTGTACCGCAGGACAAGCAGCTCAGAATCAGCAATCTGAGCTTTTACCTGCGCACGATCCAGGTTAAGTAGGGGCCGGCGGCCCATTTGCTCCCGGCAGACGGAGCCTATGAAGAAGCCGCGCAACCCCAAATCTACTCGACCTGGACTTGCAGAATCACGACCTGCCAAACTCCAAAAGGCGCCCAAGGCCGCAAAGCCGAGGGCGCCTTTTGAACGAACCGGCAAGCCTGCGATCGTTCGCAACCCGAAAGAGTCGCGCGCAAATCGGGGAGAGTTGTACTCCGAAGCCGGCGATGCGGCTTCGGCAACCCACCATAAAATCCGCCCCACCGGCCGCCAAGCAAGCCTCGAGCCAGGATTCAAATTGGGCGCAATCGTCAACCGCAGGGCAGCAGACCGTCTGCGGGCTGGTTCTGTCTGGGTGTATGCCTCGGACGTCGAATCGATTGAGCTGCCGAAGGGTGGCGACGAGGCTCCGCCAGCGCTGTTGCCGGTGGCGGACAGCCGTGGACTTTTGCTCGGGACCGGGCTCTACAGCCCCGCCTCACAGATCGCGCTCCGGCTGGTGAGCCGCGATGCTCTGGACGACGCCGGTTGGCTTGGCCTGCTTGCCGCGCGGCTCAGCCGGGCAGTCGCGCGCCGCAAGCCCATGCTGAGCGCAGAGACTGATTCCTGCCGGTTGTGCTTCAGTGAGGCCGATGAGCTGCCCGGGCTGGTGGTGGACAAGTATGGCGGGCTGGTTGTGATGCAACTGCTGGTAAAGGGCCTGGATTCCTCGGCGGTGCGCAACGTATGCGTCTCGGTTCTACGCGAAGAGTTGCATCCGGCCGCGATCATGGAACGGCCCGACCCGCGCATGCGGGAGCTGGAGGGACTGGCTGCGCCGGGCGCCGATCCGCTCTATCGCCAGAAAGAGACCGGCAAGACAGCGAGCACACAATTCCGGCTGAATGGGCTGGTCTTCCACTTTGACGCGAACTCAGGCCAGAAGACGGGCGCGTTTCTCGATCAGCAGGAAAACTACCGGGCCGCGCAGCGATGGGCCGAGCAACTCGGGGCGACGGGGCGAGTTCTCGACGTGTGTTGCTACCAGGGCGGCTTTGCCTTGCACCTGGCTCAGATCGCCAAGCAGGTGACGGGAGTGGACACGTCGCGCGCGTCCCTTGAAGTGGCGGAACGGAACCTTGAAGCGAATCGCGGACGGATGACGGCGCAGGTGGAATGGGTGGAGGCGGACGCCTTCGAATTGCTGCGCGACTGGTCGAACGGGCACGAGAGCTTTGACGCAATCGTGCTGGACCCTCCGGCTTTTGCCAAGAGCAAGCGCGCCGTGGAGGGTGCGCTGCGGGGGTACAAGGAGCTGAACCTGCGTGCGCTCAAGATGGTGCGCGCGGGCGGGCTGCTGGTAACCTGCTCGTGCTCTCATCACGTGGGCTGGGCCGACCTTGAAGGCACGGTGGCCTCAGCCGCGGCAGATGCAGGCCGCCGCGTGCGCCTGCTGGAACGGCGAGGCGCGGCGCTCGATCATCCCGTCGTGCTGACCTTGCCGGAGACCGAGTACCTGAAGTGCCTGATACTCGAAGTGGAGTAGCCGCGACGCGCCCAACAGGCGTGCGTAATCGAGCCCGGGTCAGGCAAACTCTTAATCAAGCTTGATTGGGTGCGTCGTTGTGCGCTGCTCGCCGGCCAGGCCAGAAGAGCGCTGACCAGCGTCGGCGCCGGTTTGGCGAGCCCTGCCGGGGGTGTGCGCCGCCCGCGCGCAACTCGCTGAGAGTATCCTTGACCAGCGCGCGCAGACCCTCGGCCTCGAACGTGCAGGAGCGGATGTACCCGGAGACGGTGAGTCCGGCTTCGACTGCGCGCTTGCGCAGTTGGGCGTCCTCCTCGCGGCTCAAACGAATTGTAATGCTGGCGTCTTTGAGGACCTTCTCAGGAGCGGAATGGGAATTGAGGACCGCATCAGGCTCAGGAGCGGCAACATTGACAGGGGTCGAAGGCGCGGCATCCGCCGAATCCGGAACGGGGTCATCGGCGCGGTAGCGCGCGTGGGCACGCAGCGCCTGCTCGTAGCTGAGCGTTGCGACATCTTCGGCAAGGAGCTCGTCGCTCCATCTCGGGGCCCGGGCCGGGGCACTGATTGGGGCGGCGCGATCCGCCTGCGATAGAGCGGCAAGGAAGCCCGCAAAACTCGAGGGGGTCGACGAAGCTGGCGCAACTGGACTCTGCATGCCCTGGAAGATACTCCCCCTTGCTCCGCGAATCAGGGGTTTGTTGCTTCGATTGCCGAGGGCTCTCCCAAGTTGGATAAAGGCGCGTTCAGAATTCCCAAAATGGCGTCTGTACGAAAGAAAAGTGAGCGCCTTGAATTGACCTTCAGGCGACCGGCTCCGGAAGGATGCGGTCGGGCAGCGCAAGCAACTCCGCAACTGCCTCGGCGGTCATCGGCCGGGCAAAGAGGAAGCCCTGGCCGAAGCGGCAGCCGAGCTTGAGCAGAACATGATACTGCTCGACGGTTTCGATTCCTTCGGCGACCACATCCATCCCCAGCACCCGGGCCAGCTCGATGATGGTTCGAACGATCTGGAGGGACTGCTCGCTCTCCGTGATGCGGCCGACAAACGAGCGGTCGATCTTGAGAACGTCGAATGGGAACGAGTGAAGATGGTTGAGCGAGCTGTACCCGGTGCCGAAGTCGTCCATGAGGAGGGAGACGCCGAGGCGGCGAAGGCTGCCGAGGACCTGCAGCGCGGTCTTTACGTTGGGAATAAGGCTGGACTCGGTCATCTCCAGGCCAAGCTGCCTGCTGGAGATGCCGGTTTGCAGAAGCAGCGTCTGCACATGGTCTGCGAGGCCTTCCCGCGAGAATTGCCGGGCTGAGAGGTTGACGCAGACGCGCAGGGTGCTGGAGCTTGGATTTTGGCGGCACCATTCCTGGATCTGGCTGCATGCCTCAGAGAGCCCCCAATCGCCGATGGGAAGGATGAGGCCACTTTCCTCGGCCAGCGGGATAAAGTCCATCGGCGGAATCAGGCCGCGCTGCGGGTGACGCCAGCGAATGAGCGCTTCGAGTCCGACAATTTTGCGGTTGGCGAGCTCAACTTCGGGCTGGTAGTGGAGAACAAACTGGCGCTGCTCGAGAGCCCGGCGCAGATCCTGGCTGCGCGGCCAAATCTGGCTTGCGTCGGTCGAGGAGCGCGCGTTGTGAAGCTGCCGCGTGCTTTGCGCAGCAAATGCATTGCGCAGCCGGCGCAGCTCCAGCTGGTTGGAAACCATTTCACCCAGGTTCTCGAGCATTCGAATCTCGTCTGGGGTTATTTCACCGCGTGGATGGCGGAAGAAGATGGTCAGGATCCCGAGGATTTTCCCGTCAAACGAGCGCACCGGAACCGCGGCAAACAGGGTCGCGCCGAATAGCCTTGGAAGCAATGCCTGCTGCTCAATCTCGGCAGCCTTGGACATAATCGAGATGACCAACGGGCCATTTTGGGCGAGAACCCTGTCAAAGATGGAGTCCTTGCGCGGCAGTTCCCGAAGGGACCGGCCCCAGGACGACTTGATCCAGATTCGGCTCTCATCGGCAAAACCGATTCCCGCCGAATCGGCCCGGAAGTACTCCGCTGCGAGGCGTGTAATGGCGTCGTAGCTGGGTTCCGGCTCGGTGTCCAGAATGCCGGTGGAGACGAGCGCCGTCAGGCGCGCTGCTTCCAACTCGGACTCCATCGTCTCGGTCGCCAACTGCGCTTTGGGCATCTTCACTCCGGCCCGGCCGAATGCGCGCGACCCGTTGGATTAGCCGGAAAAACTGACTCCAGCCCGACCCTCCTCAGAAGCAGGAGCGAAATCGACCTTCTGGCCAGTTCATGGCTTCGGTGTTCGCGGGAAGCGCCCCTGAGAGCGCTCCATGCGGAACGCCATTAAGGTCCCGCGTCTCCCTTATCGGGTGAGATTACGGAGGGCATCAGGTTACGGTGGGCCCATCCTTGCGAGTACCGGACCGGCGTGCTCCAAGTGACCAATACTCAACAATTCGCATGAATTGGTCACATTCGGAGCAGCTGTTGGAGCAGAGCTGGGCAGCACTGTTCATTTCGAGACAGAGAGTCTCACGGGTCCCGTTTCGGTCCAGAGGAAGGTAAGCTCGTCGGCGTCGTCCTGCACCTCCTGGTCGACGCTCATACCGCCATTGTGGCCGCCGGCGACGCTGTAATGCAGCAGAATGGGGCGCCCGCTGGACGAGGCGGACTGCATGAGTGCAGTCATCTTGCGGGCGTGAAGCGGGTCGACCCTTGTATCGCTGTCACCGGTGAAAAACATCACCGCTGGATAAGCGGTGTTCGGCTTCACGTTCTGGTATGGCGAGTACTTAAGCAGAAAGGGGAACTGTTTCTCGTTCTCGGACGAACCGTACTCCGTAGTCCAGAAGGACCCGACCAGGAACTTCTGGAAACGCAGCATGTCGAGAAGCGGATAGCCGCAGAGGACGGCGGAGAAGAGCTCCGGGCGTTGGGTGATGGACGCGCCCATCAGCAGGCCGCCGTTCGAAGCACCAAGGATGGCGAAGCGCGCCGGTGAGGTGTACTTGTTGGCAATCAGGTATTCGGCGGCTCCAAACCAGTCGTCAAATACGTTCTGCTTCCGCTCGAACATGCCCTGCTCGTGCCAGGTTTCGCCATACTCGCCGCCGCCGCGCAGATTGGGCAGGGCAAACCACCCGCCCTGCTCGAGCCACCATGCGGCAAGCGGATCCCAGGACGGGGTGTAGGCAACATCAAAACCACCGTAGCCCGTCATCAGCAGGCGCTCGGTGCCGTCGGTCCTCAGGCCCTTCTTGCCTGCGATGAACATGGGAATCTGCGTTCCGTCCTTTGACTTGAAAAAGACTTGCTTCAGCTCGTATTGGCTCGAGTCGAAAGGCGTCTTCGGCTGAAAGAAGGTGTCTCGCTTTCCGGTAACGGTATCGAGGCGGAAGATAGCTGGCGGCACAATGAAGGACGAGAAGTCGTAGAAGGCATAGCGATCGGTAGAGCGGCCGAAGATACCGGAGGTTGAGCCGATGCCACCATGGTCGACCTGGCCCAGGGGCTTCCCATCGAGAGAATAGACGGCAGTCTCGGTATTCACGTCTTTCAGCCGGTCGACGTAGACCTTGCCACCGACGATGGACCAGTCGTTGATAACGTCGGCGCCCTCCGGAACAATCGTCTTCCAGGCCTCGGGCATGATGCCGGGGTCGGCACGCATCACTGTTCCTTTGGGGGCCTTGTAGTCGGTCTTCACATACCACCCGCCCTTGTAAGAGACCGCGCTGAAGCGGTTGTCGATTCCCCAGACGAGGACGTCAAAGGGAGAGGCTGGCTTCGCGAGATCCCGAAAGACGATGTCGACGCGGCTGGCTGGGACCCCGCGATCGATCTCGATGACAAGGTAGCGGCCGTCGTCGGAAACCTGAGGCGTGATGAGGTCGTCGGGTCCAAGGGGTTCGCCGCGGAACTCGTGGCCAAAGATCAGTTGGTCCCGAGAGGTGCGGACGCCGAGCTGATGAAGATAAACCAGCGAGCCTTTGTTATCGTTGCGCGCGTAATAGAGGTTCTTACTGTCGGGTGCGAAGTTGACGGCGAAGTAGCGAGCCGTGGGCAGCTCATCCTCGAGGGTCTTTCCGGTCTTCACGTTGAAGATGTGGATCTCCGCCTCGTCTGCGCCGCCCTTCTGCACCTGGTAAGCGATGAGATTGCAATCGCGCGAGACGTCGTTGATCTGAATGGAAGTGTTGGGATCGCGGGTGAGCTTGGCCGGATCGATGAGCCGCTCGTCTTTGGCCGGGACTGCTGAGCCCGTCCAGTTGCGGCGCACGTAGATGGAGTATTGCTGTTCGCCCTCAAGCCGCTTGAGGAAGAACTCGCTACCCCCGCAGGAGAAAGGGATTTGGGCGCTTGAAACATCGACGAGCGCAGTGAGGTCATCCACAACCTGGAGTCGAATCTTCGCCTGCTTCAGATAGTGGTCGGTATAAGCATTCTGCGCATCGATGAAGGCGCGGGTCTGAGTGCTCTTGGCGTCTTCGAGCCAGCGATAGCTGTCGGCGATCTTGATGCCGTAGTAGTTGTCGACCACGGGCGAGGCCTCAGTGGGCGGGGGGCTGGGCAGGACAATGCCGTCACGGCCATGAATGACCTGGGACGGGGCGGCTGCGGTAAAAAGAAACGCAAAGACTGGAAAGGCAGCAGCGAAACAACGTATGCGGCGCACGAGAAGGCTCCTTCGGCAAGGGTAACCGGAGAGACGGGAGTTTGCACCCAAGTTTGACGATCCTGGTTGGCATTGGGGGTGGCTTTCGGCCAAAGGCTGACGATCAGACAGGGCGGCGGCGTGCGATGCGAACCAGGAACCACAACCCCGATAGAATCAACTGGAGTGGCTGAAACGACTCCAACCCAGGCAACAGCGAATCCAGACTCGCGTTGGGCGCGCGGACTTCGGATGCTGCGGCCATCCCACGCGCACACGGCCTTCACGGCGACCGTGTTGCTGATGACGTCGACGTTTCTTTCGCGGATCATCGGGCTGGTGCGGGTGAAGTACATCATGTGGCTCTTCGGCAGCGGGATGTCTGCCGACGCGCTCAACGCAGCCTTCGTGCTTCCGGACATGATCTCGTACTTCCTGGTGGGCGGTGCGGCCTCCATCACATTCGTCACCATTCTCACTCGCTATCGCGAGCAGGGGCGCGAAGAAGAGGGCCACCGCTCGCTCTCGGTGATCTTGACGACGATGTACCTGGTTCTGGGCTCGGCCATCCTGGTGGCGGAGTTCTTTGTGCCGTGGTTCATTCACCGCTGGGAATATGGATTCGACGCGAACACGGCTGCTCTATGCGTCAAGCTGACGCGGATTCTGCTGCCGGCGCAGCTCTTCTTCTTTGCAGGCGGAGTGTTTGGCGCTGTGCAACTGGTGCGCAAGCAGTTCAGCGTGCAGGCGATGACGCCGCTGATCTATGGGTCAGGCATGATTGTCGGCGGCCTGCTGCTGGTGAAGCAGATCGGCGTTTCGTCGTTGGCGATCGGCACAGTGGCCGGAGCGTTCTTCGGGCCGTTTTTGCTCAACGCCATTTATGCTCGGCGGGCCGGTGTTCGCTATCGTCCAATTCTCGACTTTCGCGACGAAGGCCTGCGCGAGTGGGTGCGGCTTTCGTTGCCACTGATCGTGGGTGTTTCGCTGGTGACCGCAGACAGTTGGATCATTGCGCACTTTGCTTCGGCGACCAAAGGCGCGGTTTCGCTGATGACCTATGCGAAGCAACTCTTCAGCGCGCCAATGTCGATACTTGCGCAGGGAGCCGGCGCGGCATCGATGCCGTTTTTCGCGAGCCTGTGGTCACAGCAGCGGCGATATGAATTTGCCACAGGCGTGGCGGACTCAGTTTCGCGCGTTGCTTCACTCGGAATTCTTGCGGCGTCGGGAATGGTTGCGCTCGCCCAACCTCTGGTGGAGTTGCTGTACCGGGGCGGGAAGTTTTCTGCGCAAGACTCCCATGAGTGCGCCACGTATTTCGCGGTTTTCTCTCTGGCAACGTTTTTGTGGTGCGCGCAGGCCATCTATGCGCGAGCTTTCTATGCGGCCGGCAACACCCTTGCGCCGATGGCAGCGGGGACCGTGATCACGCTGGTTTCGTGGCCGGTCTATGCCTCGCTCTACCACTGGCAGGGAGCCATGGGACTGGCATTGGCTTCGAACATCGGGATCGGTTTGCAGACGATTACGATTGCCCTGTTGCTGCACCAGCGACGGATGGTTTCGCTGGCGAGCCTGGATTACGCGGAGATGGGCCGCTGCCTGCTGGCTGCACTGGCCGCGGGCATGGCGGTGTGGGGCGCGGTCCTCGGCCTGCACGCGCTAACGGGGCCGGCAGGTGGAGTTCACCTTCGAATGGGAGTCCGCGAATTTGACGCGGCAGAACTGGTGGCCGGCTCGGCAGTGTGGACGCTGATCACACTCTTCGTGCTGCAGAAGACCGGGTCGGCTCTTCCGCGCGTGGCGATGAAGCGGCTGGGGCTGCGATAAGAGCAGAAAAGCCGGGGCCGGCACAGACGCGCATCGGCACGAGCGCAACTCTGCCCAGTGCTCAACTCGAACCGGCTCGACCTCCAAAGCACGGAGCCACCCGGCGTTGCGGGCCCTTCCGCGCAGTCGCGATTTGTGCTCTAAATCAACTTGGGCTGCTCGGCAGGCGCCGATGCAGGCGCTGAAACCGTCACCGGGGGTGTCGAATTTGGGGCCTTGGTTTCCGGCTTGCGAATGTCGATGCCTCCCTTGAAGAATGCGCCGTCCTCAATGCTGATGCGGGCCGCGGCCACGTCGCCCGTGAGCGCACCTTCGGCTCGGATGTCGACGCGATCGGTAGCGGAGATGTTACCGCGAACCTTGCCAAGCACCACGATCTCGCGGGCCGTGATACTCGCGGATACCTGCCCATTACGGCCAACGGTGACGCGGTTGCCGGGAAGATTGACACTGCCCTCGACTTTGCCATCGATAAAAAGCGACTCGGAGCCGTTGATCTCACCCTTGATGTAGAGGCCCTTGCCAATGGTGGCCTGCTCGTTGGTGACTGCGGGGGCCGGGCGCCCTGGCGCCTCAAAGACTGGAGCCGGGGTGGAAGGGCGTGCGGGCTCCGGGGTAGAGTTGGGGGCGGTAGGTCCGGTTTGATTGGGTTTCCACATTGCGCTCACGATGTATCCTTTTCTGTCCTTCGGGGGACTAGGCTGAAAGACGACCGACCTGCCTTCAACCCGAAATCTCTAAAATTGCGAATTGCCGCGACTTGATTGCGGATTGCAGACCACAATTCGACTCGGCGAGGAGATCTTACCGAACCCGCCGGGGCAATCCGATGGGGCTATTTTAGACCTGCTCGGTAGGAGAAGACGAACCGGCCGGAAATCAGCCAAGAGCGGTAGCCAACTCTGACAACAGGGCGACGCTTGTTTCAAAGCGAATCAGCAAAAACCGCTCAGCGTCTGGTTCCAGAGCAATCGCCCATGCGAGGCGGCGTAAGAGCAAACACGCTGTACCCTTGAGCTATGACCGATCAGGAATTAATTGCAAAAATTGCCCGCTCGGCGGGCCAGAAGGGCGGATACAAGCAGTTGGTGCGCGAGCTGAGCCTGGGCGGCGGGCGCGAGCGGCGTCTGCTGCTGGAGCAGCTGGCCCGGCTGACTTCGCGTGGCGCACTGGTGAAGCTCGACCGCGAGCACTGGGGGATTCCGAGGACCGCTGCGGGGACGCGCGACAACCTGGCTGCCGGCCGGCTCGATCTGCATCGGGACGGTTACGGGTTTGTGCGGCCAAATGCGCGCCAGGCCGTGGGGTCGGACGACATCTTCATTCCGCCGAACGAGATCAACGGCGCGATGCAGGGCGATCAGGTGCTGGTTGAAGTGGAACCGCCCAAAGCCGATGGCCGCAGGATGGGCCGGATCGTGCGCATCATGGAGCGCCGCAACGCCACGGTGGTGGGCACATTCCGCTATGCCCGTTCGGAGCGCGCGCAGGGCAACACCGTTCTTCCCTTCGATGAACGGATGACCCAGCCAATTCTGATTCCGCCCGGCGCGGAAGTGCCGCCTGACACCGAGAGTGCGACACCGCACCGGGTGCTGGGAGCTGAAGCTGCGAGGAGCGCGGGCTACGACGATCCCCAAGGCACAAGTCTTGAGGGCCTGATTGTGGATGTGGAGATCACCAGCTGGCCGACGCCGACCCGCCCGCCCATTGGCCGCGTGATCGAAGTGCTGGGCGATCCCGATGATTTTGGCGTTGATGTGGAGATGATGATCCGCAAGCACCAGCTTCCGCGGGCGTTTCCAGACAATGTTCTCGCCGAGGCGCGGGCCGTGGCGCATCTCGATCTGGCCGAAGTTCAATGCAGGCGCGACTTTCGCGACCTTCCCATTGTCACCATCGACGGCGAAACGGCGCGCGACTTTGACGATGCCGTGCTGTTGACCGAATGCGGCGACGGGTACGAACTGCAGGTTCACATTGCCGACGTTGCCGAGTATGTGCGCGAGGGAACGGATCTCGATCTGGAAGCGCGGCTACGCGGAACGAGCGTCTATTTCCCTGATCGCGCCATTCCGATGCTGCCGCAGGAACTCTCGACAGACATTTGCAGCCTGCGGCCCGGCGAAGACCGCCTGGTGCTGAGCTGCATCATGCAGCTTGACGCCGCAGGACGCATCGAGAGCTACGAAATCGTCGAAGGGCGTGATCCGTTCGGCGGCGCGGATGACCTACACCGAAGTCCACGCGATACTCGAGGGCGACCTCGAGGTTCGCGCGCGCTACGTCGAGCTCGTGCCGAACTTCGAGCGTATGCGGAAGCTGGCCGGGCTGATGAATCATAGGCGCGAGGAGCGCGGCAGCATCGACTTCGACCTGCCGGAGCCGGTCATCGAATTTGACGATCAGGGCCAGATGCGGGGCGTGACCCGGGCCGAGCGAACGTGGGCGAACCGGCTCATCGAGGAGTTCATGCTGGCGGCAAACGAGTGCGTCGCCACTTGGCTTGAGGACCTGGGTGTGCCGTCGATCTATCGAATCCACGAGAAGCCTGAGGCGCGCCGTGTTGTCCAGTTCGAGGAGCTGGCAGCATCCTTTGGCTACTCGCTCGGGCTGGGCGCGCTGCCCGGTCAAGCGCATCCAGACTCGGGGCGACCGGCGCGACGCACAGCGCTCGGGCCGCAACGTAAAAACGCACGAAGTGGCCGAGGACATTGCCGTAACGCCGCGCATGTATCAGAAGCTGGCCAAGAGGATCGAAGGCAAGCCCGAGGAGCGAATCCTGAGCTACCTGATGCTGCGCTCGCTCAAACAGGCGCGCTACTCCGAAATCAACGAGGGCCACTTTGCGCTGGCAGCGCCCACCTACACGCACTTCACTTCCCCGATCCGCCGTTATCCTGATTTGATCGTTCATCGGATCACGAAAGCGCTGTTGAGTGCCGGCGTGCGTGGCGATGGCGAGGTTGCGCACGGGAGGCATGCGTCGCCATGGACGCATCCGAACGAGGGGTTGGGCGGCATCGTGATCCATCGAAGCAAATCGCCTAACCAGCCGTATGCATATCAGGGCGAGCCGCCCATCCCTGAGGCAGAGCTTGCGCAGATTGCCGAGGAGACGAGCCTCACCGAGCGCCGGGCGGCCGAGGCTGAGCGGGAACTGGTGGAGTGGAAGAAAGTGAAGTTCATGGAGGACCGCGTAGGCGAGGAGTTTGCCGCGCTGGTTCTGAATCCGGCAAAATTCGGGTTATTTGTGGAGCTGACGGACCTGTTCGTCGAGGGCCTGGTCCCAATCGACTCTCTGCGCGACGATCGCTACACCTGGCGCGAGAACACGCACGAGATCATCGGCGAGCGCACGGGCCGGCGATTCCGGGCTGGGGATCGCGTGCAGGTCGTTCTCGATCGCATCCTGGCGCAGGAACGCAGGCTGCAGTTCTCACTGGTGGAAGAGGGGATTCCGCTCACCGGCAAGCCCGCGGGGAATGCCCCCCGCAAGCCGAAAAAGAGAAAAGCAAAGCACCAAATCCGCGCCGAAAAGCAAGAAGCATTCCCATCGAAAAGGCAGACGGCGCTAAGGCCCCCAAAGCCAGAGCGCCGCTGTGTGAAACTACCGGGGAGATTCAAGCGGATTAGGCGCCGGCCTGCTTTGCCGCCAGGTCTCCAATGAATGGCAGCTTAAAGCGCTCACCCTTGAGCGCTTTGAGGATGCACATGATCCAGCCGATAAAGAGCGCGATCGCGCCAACGGCAAAGACGATCCATCCGAGGATGGGAATGACGGCGATGATGCAAAGGGCAAACCAGCCAATGCTCAGAAAGATGCATTGCCAGGCGTGGAAACGGATGTAGGAGTTCTGGTTGTACGGAGCGGCGACCAGGAAAACAATCGCCGGGATGATGGTGACGTAGGCAAGAGCGCCCGCGGTGTTGTCATTCAGTCCGGATTGCACGGTATCGTCAGGCACGGCAACTCCTTTTAAGTCGAGGCTGGGTTGTACGACCGGGTTTTGTGCTCTCGGCGCCGGCTTAACGGGGATTGGGAAGCGCCGGCGATGGGGCTTGAACCGAGAGCGTGTGTCTGGAACAAGATAAGAAGAACGATGAGATGTCGGGTTGTCAAGAAAGAATTGTAAAAAGGGCGTAAAAGACCGGCGGGCAAGGCAGGAGCTGAGCGGACCTCAGGCGGGGCCGCTCGTCTGGTTGCGCGAGGCTGATTACGCGCCAGCCTGCTTTGCCGCCAGATCGCTGAGCAACGGAATGTTGATCCGCTTGCCGTTGAAGGCGTTGATCATCAGGATCAGCCAGAGGATGAAGAAACCAAGGGTGATCAGCATGGAGATCAACAAACCGATAAATGGAATAAACGCCAGCACGATACGCAGGAACATCGCGGCAATGGCTGCGATGGTTAGGAAGATCGACTGCCAGGAGTGGAAACGGACGTTGGCATTCTGGTTGTAGGGGGCGGTTACCAGAAAGATGATGGCCGGGATGAAGGTCAGATACGCCAAGCCACAGGTGGCGTTTTCGTTCATGCCGGTTTGAGGGGCTGCATCGCTCATCGGAGCTCCTTTTCTTCAGATCGACGGGTTGAAGAAGCGTCTGCCCGGGGGATCGCGCGGACGCGGTTAGGTTCGGCTGATGGGGCAACTTCGCTGGGCTGTCCCGGCGAGGGAAATACGACGTTTAGGGCTGAACCGGAACAAGATAAGAAGAACCATCGCCAGTTGGGTTGTCAAGAAGGAATTGCAGACAGGGCGAAGGAATTGCGGAAAAGGGCGAGAAATGGGGGTCGGGGACAGTTGGAGCAGAGCGGCCGCCGGGCGGGGCCGCTCGTCAGGAAAGCGTGAGGCTGCAAGCGCTTGATTACGGTCCGAAACCCGCGGAACCGGGCCAGCTTACCTGTTGGCCAGACGGTCGGCGATAGGCCCGATAACAGGCAGTTTGAAGTACTTACCGTTCAGAGCGGCCACCGCGCAAAGGACGCAGGCAATGATCCAGGCCATCCAGAAGAGGGGGGCTACGACTCCGGCGCGAAGCAGGCCGAAGACCATCCCGAAGATCATTACAAAGGAAATGGCGACCGAAAAAATGAGCCACGCGATGAACAGAAAGATGGACTGTAACGCGTGGAACCGGATATACGGCTTGGTCTTGTAGGGGTCGATCATCAGCAGGATGATCGCCGGAAGCGGGGAGACGTAGGCTATTCCACCGGCGCCGTTGTCAGTGATTCCAGACTGAATCGATTCGGACATGATGGTTCCTTTCGAAATCAAGATGGGTGAGCGGAATCGCGGGCGGTCAACTTCGAACCCAACTCAGCGCGACTCGGTGCTCAACTCAACTCAGGGCAAGTGCGTGCCCACAATCAATGGGCCTTGCTTGGGTTACATCAAGGAAACCCTCGATCGAATTCGCTGTCAAGGTGTATCCGTGCTATGGAACCTGCTACGGAAGGTGCATTGACAATGGCCTGAAATGACCATGGGGCTGCTTGCGCCGTTCAGGCAATCCGCGTGAACAGGCTCTAGAAGAGGCGGTCGGGAGTGGCCTGAGCGAGCAGCTCCGGATCGTTGTTCCGCACATTTCCCACACGTTGGCTCACCTGCCATGCCTGCATCTTCTCGGCGGGGTACGGGCGCAGCAGGTCGATGGGCGGGCGGGCCGGGTCACCGGGATCGAGCCACCGCTCATGGTCCCGCGGCTCGAGAATCACCGGCATACGGTTGTGAATCGACTGCATCAGCTCATTGGGGTCGGTGGTGAGGATGGTGAAGCTCTCAAGTGGCGGACCCTCCTGCGGCTTCCAGCTCTCCCACAAGCCGGCCAGGGCGTAGGGCTCTCCGCTCTTAAGGCCGATCCCATACGGCTGCTTGTTCTTCTGGTCGATGCGCTGCCACTCGTAGAAAGCGTCCGCAGGTACCAGGCAGCGGCGCTTCTTCAGCGCCTCGCGATAGGCTGGCTTCGACGGGGCCTCCTCAGCGCGGGCGTTGAATGTCGAATATCCGAACTTGGGGTCCTTCGCCCAGAAAGGCACCAGGCCCCAGCGCATCAGGGCAAACTCGCGGTTGCCGGAGTCGCGGTTGAGTCGAACCACGGGCTGCGTGCTCTGCGGAGCGGCGTTGAAGGTGGGCGCGAACCACGGCATATCCTCCAGTTCCACGCCAAACCAGTCAGCGAGAACCTCCTGCGTCGATCGACGGGCAAACCGGCCGCACATACTCAGCCAGAATACCCCGCGCCCGGCGCAACCGGCCAAACGCACTCGCCAAGAGTCCGGGGCAGTCCCTGCTTCATCCAATACAATGAGGCTTGGAACAACAGTTTGGGAGAGCACTGCGCATGGCACACATGGTTTTTTGCGTTCGCAACAAGAAGGAGATGGAGGGCCTGGACGAGCCGCCCTTCGACTCGGAGTTTGGCCAGAAGATCTACAAGAATGTTTCGAAGGCTGCGTGGGGAGAGTGGATCGACCGGCAAAAGATGCTGCTGAATGAGTACCGGCTGCAGCCGTGGACGCCGCAGGCGCAGCAATTCCTTGTGGAGCAGATGGAGGAGTTCTTCTTCGGAACCGGCTCCGCGCTGCCCAGCGAGTTCGTACCGCCCACGCACTAGAGATGGCCTCACCAATGGCTTTGTGAAAGGGCGCGACTTTAGTCGTGCCGAAAAGGCTGCAAAAAATCGCTGGGCTTTAGCCCCGGAGGGACCGCTTGGCGGCGCAGGAGCATTCATGAGACGGCCCCCGTTTCGTTTGCCTCAGTCAGCCGGGCAGGTCAGCTTCATGCTGTCCATGGAGTGGACAAGCTGATCGATCACGGCGCGCGAGGCTCCGGAAAACCAGAAAATCAGGAACTGGCCGTTGCATGTGGCGCCCACCTGCGCACCATAGAAGCGAACGGGGGTGTCACCGCCCGAGCCCCCGCCTGAGTTGGCTCGATAGAAGGTGCGGCCCGCGATAAGCACCGGTTCGAGCTCGACTTTGCCTTTGAAGATGGTGGATTGGCCGATCGTCAGGCGCATGAACTGCTCCACATCGGTCACCTCCAGCGCGCCAACCGGGTCGGCTGTGATGAAGACGCCGCTGCGCACCTGGCCGGTGGGCTTCTCCAGAGCCGCAAAAAGATATTCGCTGTTGCCGTTCTTCTGGCCGGTGCCGACGGGCATGCCGTTGAGCGAGGTCTGCACCTCGAGCGAGGCGGGGAACGTGTATCGCAGGCCGAATCGGGAATCGATGTACGCGCTGCCTTCGACCGACCCATGGGCTGGCGCGGCCTGGCCCGCCGAGGCCTTTCCCGAAGGAACCTGGGCGATGCCGCCCAGACAAACGAGCAGGCCGATCGATGTTAGAGCTGCGACGACAAGTCTATTTCGATTCAGCAACTTACTCTCCATTTTGCTCTTCCCGGCTGCCCCATCCCGGGAGCGAATCAAGCCTCCACGCGCCAGCTCCCACTGCGAATGGTAACGCAACCACCGTTGCTGTTCCCGCATTGTACGGGGACCGCTCAGGGTTCAGACGGTGGAAGGCTGCGCCACCGAATGCCGAATCGCCCTGCTGGTAGAATGAAGACTGCCGCACCGTGTGGCAATTCGCCGCGGTGGCGCCCTCCAACCCCATAGTCCACTCGCCCCGACGGCGGGGGCCCGAACCAAAAGGAAAATCTCCCCTGTGACCCAGACGATACGCAATATCGCCATCATCGCCCATGTCGACCATGGCAAGACAACGCTTGTGGACGCCATGTTGCGGCAGTCGGGCACATTTCGCGCCAACGAGCAGGTGGCCGACCGGGTGATGGACTCGAACGAACTGGAGCGGGAGCGCGGCATCACCATCCTTGCCAAGAACACGGCCATCAACTTTGCCGGCGGCAAAATTAACATCGTGGATACGCCGGGCCACGCTGACTTTGGCGGCGAGGTGGAGCGCGCGCTCAAGATGGTGGATGGAGTAATGCTGCTGGTAGACGCTGCCGAGGGGCCGCTGCCGCAGACGCGCTATGTGCTGTCGAAGGCGCTCGAAGCCAAGCTGAAGCCAATCGTTGTAATCAACAAAATCGACCGCCCCGATGCGCGTCCGCAAGAAGTGCTGGACGAGATCTATGACCTCTTCATCGATCTGGACGCGGAAGAGTCGCAGCTGGATTTTCCAGTGCTTTATGCAGTTGCCAAGGCAGGCACGGCGTCGCTCGACCCGGCCAAGCCCGGCACCGATTTGCAGCCGCTCTTTGAGACCATCGTCTCCACCATCCCTGCTGCCACCGGCGATGCCGAAGGCGCGTTGCAGATTCTGGTGACGAACCTCGACTACTCCGAATACTTCGGCCGTATCGCCATCTGTCGCGTCTTTCAGGGAACGCTGCACGCGGGCGACGACGTGTTCATCTCCAAGCGCGACGGCTCGCTGATGAAGACGCGCATCACCAAGCTCTTCACCTTCAATGGCCTCAAGCGAACTGAGACCACCGAGACCACCATGGGCGACATCATCGCTGTGGCCGGCGTTGAGGGAATCACCATCGGCGAAACCATTACCAGCGTCGAGAACCCCTCGCCGTTGCCGCTCATCGTGATCGACGAGCCGACCATCGCCATCCAGTTCAGCGTCAACAACTCGCCCTTTGCCGGGCGCGAGGGCAACTACGTCACCAGCCGCAACCTGAGGGAGCGCCTCGAAAAGGAGTTGCTGACCAATGTCTCGATTCGCGTAGAAGACACCGGCTCGCCGGACACATTCAAGGTGCTGGGCCGTGGCGAGCTGCAGCTTGCGATTTTGATTGAGATGATGCGTCGCGAGGGATTCGAGCTCTCCGCAGGCCGCCCCGAGATCGTCACCAAGACCGTGGACGGCCAGCGCATGGAGCCAGTGGAGCACCTCACCATCGACGTTCCCGAAGCCTACACCGGCACGGTGATTGAAAAGCTTGGGCCGCGCAAGGGCGAGATGACCAAGATGCACAATCACGGCTCGGGCCGCGTGCGCCTTGAGTTTCGCGTGCCCAGCCGCGGGCTCATCGGGCTTCGTGCTGAAATGCTCACCGAGACGCGCGGCACCATCGTGATGAATGCGCTCTTCGATGGATACATTCCTTACCAGGGCGAGATTCCGCAGCGGCCCACCGGCGCGCTGATCTCCGATCGTCAGGGCTTGACCACGACCTACTCGCTGAACGGCCTGCAGGAGCGCGGCATTCTGTTTGTCGGCGCCGGGGTTGAAGTCTATGAGGGAATGATCGTTGGCGAACACTCGCGCGACAACGACCTCGACGTGAACGTGGTACGCGAAAAGAAGATGACCAACATGCGCGCATCGAGTGCCGATGAGGCCATCCGCCTCGTGCCCGTGAAGGCCCTCAACCTTGAGCAGG
The DNA here is from genome assembly GCA_963783065.1 of uncultured Acidobacteriaceae bacterium. Classification (GTDB taxonomy): domain Bacteria; phylum Acidobacteriota; class Terriglobia; order Terriglobales; family Acidobacteriaceae; genus Telmatobacter. Next base: position 1,502,939 of record CAWAMG010000004.1, read on the forward strand.
CCATCGAGTTCATCGCCGAAGACGAGATGGTCGAGGTAACGCCCAAGTCGCTTCGCCTGCGCAAGAAGATCCTGCAGGCGAACCAGCGTCCCAAGCGCTGGCAGAAGGGCGAATAGCGAGTAGAGCAATGGGCCGTTTGATAATATCTCTTGCAAATGGCCGGGCTCGTTCTTGACATCTACATCGAGTTCTTCTTCCGAACGATTTTGAATCTCGTCTGAAGAATCGGAACCCGCGATTGGCCGGTTTTGACGGCGACTCGTCTCCAGGTCGGAGAAACGCGATTTGGGCGTCGGCTGCACCGTCATTGTCATCCATTACAAGTATCGCAATGCCGATCTACGCGGCGAAGGAACACATAAAAGAGCCGTTCCTGTTCGATAATTACGCGGATGCGTATCTGCGGCGCTTTCCCGGCGGGGCTGAGTTTCCGGTGCGTGTCAACCCGAGTGATCCCTCGAAGTCCATCCCTGAAGATCGAAAGATCGTCTTCACACGGGTAAAATAGCCCGCCTAGTCGTCCTCAATTCTGTGCTCGCCTGGGAGCATCGCCTGGTGCAGAATTCGACTGATAAAAATTCCGCTGGAGTCCGCCCTGTAAATAATGACGTGCCTTACGTGCTCAACACGTCGGTATCCTGGCCGGATTCGATCGCATCTGCGGCCGATTTTGGGGGTCTCGGCAATTCGATTGAAGCAGGCTTCCAGTCCATCGAGATAGCGTAAAGTCTGCTCCACGCCCCAAGTGTCGAGCGTGTAATCGGCGATGTCGATCATGTCGAGGCGCGCCAGTTTCGAAAGTCGATAAACTTGCAATTCTCAGGCCCCGCGCTTCATCCGGGCCCGCATGCGCACACGATCGCGAATCTCGCCAAAAACGTCCCCCTCGGCGACCCCGCTTTCTTCGCCTGCCAGGACAGCCGCGCGCAGCGCATCCAGCTTCGCTTCGTCTTCCTTTTCAGCCTTATTCAGCGCCCGCAGACCAGCACGCATCACTTCACTTGCGTTTGCGTAATGGCCACGCTTGATTCTGCTCTCAACAAACTTATCCAGCTGGGGCGTCAGGTTGATATTGCGGGTTGGCATCGTGAACCTCTGTTCAATTTAGAGTAGCTCGATTGGCAATAGTTGGCAACATCATGCGCAACGGCTCTCAATCCCAATTCTTCACCTGCGGCCAGAACTCCGCAAGCGGCTGCTTCAATCCCTGGCACCAATAAACGTCCACATGGTTGTAAGGCATGGAGTAGGGATTGTCGACCTTGGCCATCCATTTGACCGAAGTGAATATCTCTTCCAGCCGCGCGCGCCGATCGCCCATGACAATCATGCTTTCGCCGGTGTAGCCGCGCGGACCCCACAAATACAAACTTTGATGCCCGCTGATGGCCTGGGGCAGACCAAGGCGCGGGCCGTAGTAGTCGATTGCGCCGGCCTGACCGTAGCTCTGCGCGAAGATAGCCGTGCGAGGACGCACGTCGGCCGGAAGACTGTTGTAGACCGAGGCAACGGTGGCGGCCATCTCAGGCCAGCCAAACTGGTCGGCCAAGAGCTGCGGCAATGGCCCAAGCTCGTGGTTCTCGATGCGTGGCTGCTCCTGGTGCGTCACCTTCGAGTATCGAATGAAGTCCTCCGGTGAGAGCACGGGAATCACGATCGGCGCGAGCGCCGCGCCCATCAGGATCATCAGCGTGACCCACGCCCCCTTGAGAATGACCCAGCGGCGATGCTGCAGCAGCCGCTCCCACAGCACCGCGCCGCCGGCGAAGACAACCGGGAAGGCCGGAAACAGATAGTAAATGCGCGGGCTGAGAACCATGATCATGGCCGCGGTGATGACCAAGGCCCAGCCAAGGAAGCGATAGGGGCGGCCATCCGCCTGAAGAAAAAGAAATCAAGGCCGGCGAGCCAGATAGGCAGGCTGAGCGGCAGCATGGCCGCCTGCTCCTGTATCAAAAAGCGGAACGGCGAAAGCGCCACGTCGCGGCCGCTGCGCTTGATGTTCCGCTGCAGCTCGAGAAACGGAAAGTGGTGGACGATGTTCCAGACAAGGTTGGGCAGGAAGATCAGAAATGCGATTGCGCCGCCGATCCAGAACCAGCGCGAAGCAAACAAGCGATATTGCCTCGCGAGCACCAGGCCGGCAACCAGCGCGAAGCCGAAGAGGCCCATAGAGTATTTGTTTTCAAGGCCCAGCCCCGCGACCACGCCGAACCAGAGCCAGAGGCGCGCGTCGCCAGTTCGGACGATGCGGATGAGCAGCCAGGCACAGCCCATCCAGAAGAGCGGCTCAAAGCTGTTCATGCTGAAGAAGTGATCGACGCCGAGCAGGCCCGGCGCAACCAGCACGCACAGCGCGCTGAGGAACTGCGCAAAGCGGCCGCCGCCAAGCTCGCGCGCGATCAGGCCAGTGAGCAGAATCTCCGCCGCGCCGGCCAGGATTGTAAGGCTGCGCAGCGCAAGCAGCGAGTTGCCGAGGACGGCATGCTCAAACCATGCCAGCACCGCCACCAGGGGCGGCTGATCGACATAACCCCAGGCTAGATGGCGCGCGCAATCCATGTAATAGAGCTCATCGACGAAGAATCCGTAGCGGCGTCCGGTGTAGAGGTGTACCGCAATCTTGACCAGCGCGAGGATGAGGACAGCAAGTCCTGAGCCGAGCAGCCAGGGGCGCGTTGATGCGGCGCGCGAGGAACCACTCGTGGATTCGGGCAATGAAGCGGAAAGAGTGGTTTGCACAGAGATCTCCCGTGCTGAGTTGCGTACAAGAGAAGGATACGGGAGTCGCGCCGCGGAGGTTCCCGAACTGTTCAATCAGACCCTGTTCACGCGGGATTCATCCAAGCCGCCGCTTGGCTTCGAGCACCCGCTCCAGCGCTTCTTCGGCAGTTGCGCCAGCGCTCGACAGGTGCCCCATCTTCCGGCCGCGGCGCGGCGTGTGCTTTTCGTAGAGATGCAGGCGAACGCCGGGCACTTCGAGCGCTGAGGCAAAGTTGGGCGAGCCTTTGGGCGCGTCGAGCCAGACCTCGCCGAGCAGGTTGGCGATGGCGCAGGGCGCGATGAGGCTTGTGTCGCCGAGAGGCAGATTGCACATGGCCCGGACCATCTGCTCAAACTGGCTGGTCGCGCATCCGCGCTCGCTCTGGTGATAGCTGTTATGGGTGCGCGGGGCAAGCTCGTTGACCAGGAGTTCACCCGCGCGCGTAACGAAGAACTCCACGCAGAGCAAGCCCTCGATGCCGATTCGCGCGATGATGTCAGCGGCCAGCGCTTCGGCCTTCAACTCGATTTCGGCCGGCACGCCGGCGGGCAGCACGCTCCAGGCAAGAATCTGATTCTCGTGATGATTGCGCGCAGCAGGGTAGCTTCGGACTTCGCCTGAGGGATTGCGCGCGGCCATCACGCTGATCTCGCACTCGAGTTCGAGCGCCTGTTCGGCAACTGCAGCAGTCGCGCCGAGCTCCCGCCACACTCGTGCAAAATCGGAGCCGTGCGCAACACGCGCCTGCCCGCGCCCGTCGTATCCGCCTCGGCCAATCTTGAGAAAGACATTCCCGCCAAGCGCGGGTACGGCCTCGCTCAGATCGGCCTCGTTGCGCACCACGCGAAACGGCCCGACAGGAAAGCCGTTCTCGGCGAGCCACGCCTTCTGCAGCGTCTTGTCCTGGATAATTCGGATGGGCTCGACGCCGGGACGGAGCGGCGCAATTTGTGCGACAGCGGACAGCGCGTCCACGCCGATCTGCTCAATCTCAAGCGTGACCGCGTCGACGCCGGTTGCAAGGCGTCGCGCTGCATCTACATCGTCCCAGCGGCCAACAATCACTTCGTCCGCAACAAAGCTGGCCGGGCAGGCGGCCTCGGGATCCATCACCCGCACACGATAGCCCATAGTGCGCGCGGCCATTGCGGTCATGCGTCCCAGTTGTCCGCCGCCCAGAAATCCGAGTAACGCTCCAGGCAAGATGACGGGTGCATTGCAGGGAGACTCTATGTCGTTGGGATCGGGGTTCACCCCGGCAGCTCCTGCTCGAGCACTTCTTGAGTGCGAGCAAAGCGCCACGCAACAAGACGGTCGTAGAGCTCAAGGTCCTGCGTGGCGAGAATTTCGGCGGCGAGCAGCGCAGCATTTGCCGCGCCGGGCTTGCCAATGGCGAGTGTGCCCACGGGAACTCCTTTGGGCATCTGCACGATGGAGAGGAGAGAATCCATGCCGTTGAGCTGCTGTGGCGGCCACGGGAACGCCAAGGACAGGGACCAGCGTCTTGGCAGCAAGCATTCCAGGCAGATGAGCCGCGCCGCCCGCTCCGGCAATGATCACGCGCAGGCCGCGCGCTTTGGCGGTGTCGGCGTATTCAAAGAGCCAGTCGGGAGTGCGATGCGCGCTGACAACGCGCGCCTCATGGGGAATCTGGAGCGCCTCCAGGATTTCCACGGCGGCGGAGAGGACCTCGTAGTCGCTCTTGCTGCCCATTACCACGCCCACCAACGGCTGAGTGCTCATAGCGCTGATTATAAGGGCGCGCAGTCGCCGAGCCGCGCGGGAATGCTGCGTGAACTCTTGTGATCCGGTATACGCTCGATCAGCGCCGGAACCACGCTTGCACGGCAACTTCGATGACCGCGAACACCACGCTGACCGCGGCCAGAAAACCTTTGGCGCGCTGCCAGTTCTGCTCGTGCCGGTCCATGCGCCGTTCCAGCTCCGCAATGCGCCCGCCGTTGCCATCGCCCACCAGGCCAGTGATCTGTGTCTTGAGTACGCTCAGGTCGCTCAACACTTGCGCTTCGAATTCATTCATCATCCGCATCCGCCTGGCTCCATGTGTCGAAATATTCCGGTGTCCGTCCCGCTCACGAACTCACCGGCAAATTGATGAAAAGCGCCGTTGAAAACTCAGAGTACTCAGTGCTCGTAGTCCCATCGCTCATCTGGTAAATCGCGGTGTAGTAGAGCCCTGCCGGCGTCGATCCCAGGTTCGGCGCAAGGTTCACGCTCACAAACCCATCCGCCGCAATCGCCGTCGTCAAACTCCCCGCCGCCACAGCTTGCCCGCTTGCCGTCGTAAACGCGGGCCAACTCAAGCTCAGCGTCCCCGGCCCCGTCGCGCCATTGGCCAGGTACACCGTACCCTGAACGGTTGTGGTGCTTACAGCCTGGCCATGTGCCAGGATTCCCAATCCCGTCAACAGCAAGCTCAACACCAGCTTTAGCCCAGGTTTCATCCATCGACGCGTGTGCAACAGGCTCTCATTCATTGTGAGCTCCATCTCCATCTCTTCCTCTTCCATTGGAAACCGGCGATAAGAAAGGGTGCTTCCCCCTTTTCCCGCCGCTGTCCGATGCTGATTCTTGCCCGCTTCTTCCACTACTCCGGCTCACGGACGCCTATGCCGGTCTCAGCTTTCTCCTCATCCAACTCGTCCTGCCACGGTGGCTCTGCCGCCCACGCCAGCGCCTGGCTCCTGAGCGGTCCACGCTCCAATGCTTCCATCACGTCCGCCTCTTTTTTCGCCAGTTCCGCCAGCATGTTCGTACTCTTAGGGTCGCCCCTCATCGCTCGCTTCATAAGCTCCTCGGCGAGCTTTGATCCCCGGTCCCCCATCACCCCAAGCGCTTCCTGATTCAGTCCCTTCCCGTCGTCCTCGTCCGGCTCCGGCTGCTCCGTTCCTCTTGATTTCCCGGTCCTTGGTTTCGATCTCTTCTCCCTCGCTGGTTTGGATGTCCTTTTCCCCGCTCCTGCCTTCTTCCCCGCCGCTGCCTTCTTCTTTTCCGTTGCCTCTGCCCCTGTTGTCATCCGTCCACCCATCCCATTCCAGCTCTCCGTGGATGTGCGCGGTCTTTCGGGAATTAAAGACTGCAGCAGCTCCCTCGTAGAGTCTCCCCTGTTTCAATTCTCCCCTTACGGTTTGCCCTCGAATTCTGGCACGATTTTCCATTGCGAAGAGACCTTTCAGCTCTTCCACCGCTGCGTACATTCCTTTGAATGCTCTAAGCTTACTCAAGCTCTACAGAATGATGCGCAAATCCAGCCCCAGACAATGTCGCCTGTTTTGAGCAAGTTAACCGCAAAATCTTCCGCGAGGCCCTCGACAACAACTCCGCCGCACCCCAAAAACCCCGCTCCAACACTCCTCAAACCGCATGCGCACGCCCTCTTTGCGGCGCAAGCCGCGGCTGCCGCACCGCAGGTGCCCGCGCCCGCCGCACGCCGGGCGCCTGCGTTACCATAACCCCGTGCCACCTCAGCCCGTCCGCGACCCCATCCTTCTCGTCCACGGCGGAGCATGGGCCATCCCCGCCGACGCTGCCGAAGCCCACGAGGCCGGCGTCCGCCGCGCCCTCGAAGCCGGATACGCCATCCTCTCCCGCGGCGGCTCCGCCCTCGACGCCGTCAGGCCGCCGTCACCGTCCTTGAAGATGACCCCACATTCGACGCCGGCCGCGGCAGCTTTCTCACCTCCGACGGCCGCGTCCAGCTCGACGCGCTCCTCATGGACGGCGGCCGCATGAAAGCCGGCGGCGTCGCCTGCGTCGAGCGCCTCCGCAACCCCATCCAGGCCGCCCGCCTTGTCTTGGAGGAGTCGCCACACGTCTATTTTGTTGGTGAAGGCGCGGAGCGCTTCGCCGCCGCCCACGGCATCGCCCTCATCGACAACAGCGAACTCGTTCTCGATCGCGAGCGCGCCCGCCTCGCCCTGGCCCAGCAGCGCCACGCCGCAGGCCTCGCCGACAACACCTTCTCCGGCCTCGAAGACGACAAAAGCCCCGAGACTGCTGTCCAAATAGATCAAGCTTTGGGAACTGCGGAGAAGCCGGGTGCCCCAGGTCTGGATTCTCAGACCTGGGAGACAATGAATCCAACGTTCGACCCGGGAACGGACTCCCACGACACCGTCGGCGCCGTCGCCCTCGACGGCCACGGCAATCTCGCCGCCGGCACCTCCACCGGTGGCACCCTCAACAAGACGCCCGGCCGTGTCGGCGACTCTTCCCTCATCGGTTGCGGCTGCTACGCCGACAATCTCTCCGCCGCCGTCTCCCTCACCGGCTGGGGCGAGCCCATCATGAAGCTCGTCCTCGGCAAATGGGCCACCGACCGCGTCGCCGCCGGCACTGCCCCGGAGATCGCCGCCCGCGAAGCCATCTCCTACCTCTACAACCGACTCGGCGGACACGGCGGCATCATCCTCCTCGGCCCCGACGGCCGCTTCGGCCTCGCCCACAACACCCCCGCCATGGCCTGGGGCCTCGCCACCCCCTCCGGCCTCCAAACCGGCCTCACCATCTAATTTCTCGTTTCAAAAAGTTGGATCAACCACGGGCGGTCATCTTGTGCGACCCTGACGCCGAAAGCAGCGAGGCGGAATGGGGAGGCGAGGGATCTGCGGTTGTTTCCCATCGGCTAACCTGGCGGCTTGCTCGACGCCCCCTGCAATAATCTCCCTATGCTGGTCCTCGCCTCCGCCTCCCCACGCCGCCGCGAACTCCTCACCCAGGCCGGCTTCACATTCGAGGTCCATCCCGCCCACATCCCTGAAGATCCTCTCCCCAACGAAGACCCCATCGCCTACGTCACCCGCCTCGCCCGCCAAAAAGCCGAAGCCGTCTATTCCGAGATCACCAAAACAACTGCGGGTGCCCCATCCGATTCGCCGTCTTTCGAAGAAAGAACGCGAATAGGGTGGGAGACCACAACTGTTGGTCCGAAATTGACCGGCAAGTCGGCTTTGTATCAGGGCACGACTTCAGTCGTGCCGCAAGAACCCCAAAAGAATGAAGGGGCTTTAGCCCCTGCGGAATCCATCATCGTCCTGGGCGCCGACACCACCGTAACCCTCGACAACCACATCCTCGGCAAACCCGAAAACGCAGCCGACGCCGCCCGCATGCTCCGTCTTCTCTCCGGCCGCACCCATCACGTCATCACCGGCGTCGCCGTCGTCACCGCCGCCCGCACCGAGGTCGCCGCCGAAGTCACCGCCGTCCGATTCCTCACCCTCTCCGAAGAGGACATCGCCGCCTACATCGCCACCGGCGAGCCCATGGACAAGGCCGGAGCCTACGCCATCCAGGGCCTCGCCGCCCGCTGGATTCCCCGCATCGAAGGCGACTACTTCAACGTCGTCGGCCTGCCCATCGCCCTCGTCTCCACCTTGCTCCAATCCCTCTAACCACGTCGAATGCTCGAACGCCAAGAACGGCCGGGTGCCCCACCTTCGCGACGTCTCTGTCTTTGTCGCTGGGGTGGGATTCATTGCCGCTCCGCCCCCTTCAAACAACAAAGGCCCCGCCGTAGCGGAGCCTTTTCGATAACTTGCTGCCCTTTGTCCCGCCGCCAACCAACTCCCCCAGCTACGACTTGGGCTGAAGGCTGAAAGCTGAAAGCTGGTAGCTGGCAGCTAGAAGCTAGAAGCTGGCAGCCATCTTCGCCCCTTCATAGCTCACCGTCTTCTCCGCCCCCTCCGTCTCCCCAATCCCCACGCCATGTCCCTTCCCCACCACCACCACTTTGAAAGTCCGCTCCTTCAGCATCCCCGGAAAACTCCCCTCCCGCGCCCCCACCGTCAGCGTCTTCGTCCCATCGTCCCAATGCAGCGCGATCGTCGCATGCGCGCCCTTCTCATACGCATACCCGTCGTTCTCGTCCTCATACAGCGTGAAAGTCCCCATCCGCCCCCGGATAAATCCGCAGCTCAATCGGGTCCTCCGCCTTCTCCGTCGTCCACTCCATCTTCGGCCCCATCGGCACAATCGATCCCGCCCTTACAAACAGCGGCAGCTTCTCCAACGGCGCATCCGCCTCAATCCGTTTTCCGCCCTCCGTCTTCTCGCCCGTCCAGAAGTCGTACCACGTCGCCTTCGGCAAATACACCGTCCGGCTCGTCGCACCCTCCGTCGTCACCGGGCTCACCAAGATCGCCGGCCCAAACAGATATTCATCCCCCGTGTTCTGCGCCTCCACATCCTCCCGCCAATCCATCACCAGCGGCCGCATCAGCGTTCCGTGGTTGCTCGTCACCTGCCATGCCTCGCTAGTAGATGTACGGCATCAATCTATATCTCAGTGTGTCGTAGTCCACTAATATCTTCTGCGTCCTCCGCCCCATAACTCCATAACTCGTTCTCGCTCGGGTTCCGCGTCCCATGCACCCTGAAGATCGGCGAGAACGCCCCAAACTGGAACCACCTGACAAACAACTCGCGAAACTTCGGATCGTTCAGATTCCCGCCCGAAATAAACCCGCCAATATCCGTCGTCCAATACGGCATTCCACTGATCGCATAGTTCAGCCCCGCCGGAATCTGCCTCTGAAACGTCATCCAGTCGCTCAGCACGTCGCCCGACCACGCCGTCACCCCATACCTCTGCGCTCCCGCATAGGCCGACCGCGAAAGAATGAACACCCGCTTCTGGTCGCTCGCCGCACGCTGCCCATCGCTCACGCCTCCCGTGTGAAACAGCGGATACACATTCGCATACCGCGCTCCCGACCCCAGGAAAATCTTGTTCGTCGTCAGAATGTTGTCTTCCCGCGCTTCCGTCTCCGGCTCATCGGTATCCAGCCACCACGCATCCACGCCTTTCGCAAACAGCGCCGTATTCGCGTTCGCCCAGTACTGCTTCCGCGCCTCCGGATTCGTCGCGTCATACAGCGCCTGTCCCACCGGATGAAAACTCGGCTGCACCGTCTTCGCAATGAACCATCCCTTCTTGTCGAACTCGTCGTACACCGGCGCGCCCGGCCTGAAGTACGGCCAGATCGAAACCATCAAATGAAAGTGCTCCTTGTGCAGCGTATCGATCATCCCCTGCGGATCGGGATAGTGCGCGTTCCACTTCATCTCCCCCATCGTCACCCACCAGAACCAGTCCTGCACAATGTTGTCCACCGGGATGTGCTCGGCCCTGTACTTCGCCGCCACGTCCTCAATCTCCTTCTGCGACTCATACTTGTTCTTGCATTGCCAGAACCCATACGCCCACTTGCCAAACAGCGGAACCTCGCCCGTCAGCTCGCGATACCGCCCAATAATCCCGTCCGTCTCCGGCCCATAAATAAAGTAGTAGTCAATCCGGTCCGCAACCTCCGCGCTCCAGTACAGCGCATGCACAAACCGGTTATTCATCCGGCTCCGCGAAGGATTGTTCCAGAAGATCCCATACCCGTTCGTCGAAACCATCAGCGGAATCGCAATGTTCGTGTTCTCCTGCGACAGGTCCACCGTCTCTCCGCGATAGTTCCACACCCCCGCCTGGTGCTGCCCCAGCCCATACAGCCCTTCGTGACTTCCATAGTTTCCGAAGGACACCTCCGCATGAAATGTCTTCTCGCCGTTCACTTCCACCGGCCGCAGACTCCGGTACCCATCCGTCGCCAGCATCTTGCCTGCCATCCGTCGCCCCACCGATCCCGGCCCCGTCGCCACCACGCCTCCCGCCACTTGCGGATCAGGCGCAATGTAGTGAATCGCCCCGCTCTCGCGCTCAATCACCACTGCCAGCTTCGCCGTCGTCAGCGTCACCGCCCTGTCATTCGAATTCACCTCAAACGCCGCACCCGGCCAATCCTTCTTCACCACCACCCCATCCCACGGCCGCTCCGGCGCAGCCGCGTCCTTTTTCGGCGGCGCATACGTCACATGCAACACATCCGCGGCCTTCACCTCAATCCGCAGCACTCCGTCCTTCTGCTGCACCTCCACCCCATTTGCCGTCTTCGTAAAGCTCACCACCGGATTCGGCGTATTCCACTGCCCCATCGCCATCGGCATCATCATCCCCGCCGCCGCCAACCCCATCGCTACTCCCGCAACCATCCCCAGCAGTCCCGCACGCCTCATCCCAAACTCCCTCGTCTCAATCGGTTTATCAGCCCGAACCAGTCTACTCCCGCACCTCCATCAACTACCCAGCCCACTCCACTCCTCACTCCGGACCCGGTGCTCTTGCTTCCATCCCAAACGGGCTCAGTTCTTGAAAATCAACGCAACACATTCTCGCCCGCGCTACAGCATTTTCGATCCTGGTCTATACACGAGCCACGCAGCTGAGTGGCATTTTCTTCTCCGGGGTCCCCACAGACAGGTCTTCGTCGGTGGGGTGGAAGTAGGTGCCGCCTTCAATACTCTCGAAACGTTAGCATGTGGATCGAAAATGCTCTAGAATGCCTCTGTTTCCACTAAAAGGACTTTTCATGCGCACTCGTGCTTCTTTGAGCGTCCTCTCGCTGCTCTTCGCAGTGTCTTCATCCACCGCGCTGCTCGCCCAGTTCCAGCCGCCCACCCCCGAAGAGCTCAAGATGACCTCCGACCCCAAAGCCCCCGGCGCCGCCGCCGTCTTCCTCAATGTCGAAGAAGTCACCGACGATCCTCTTCACTACCACATGGTCTATGCCCGCATCAAGGTCCTCACGGAGAAGGGCAAAGAGCTAGCCACTGTCGAGCTCCCATACGCACGCGGCGACTCCAAAGTCACTGACATCAAGGCCCGCACCATCCACTCCGACGGAACCATCATCCCTCTTGAAGGAAAGCCCGACGACCTGCTCGCTTCCAAATCCGCTGATAAGAACTTCGGAAGCAGGGTCTTCAACCTTCCCAGCGTCGAGGTCGGCAGCATCCTCGAGTACCGCTACCAAATCCGCTACAACGACAATAACTTTTCTTCGCCCTTCTGGGAGATACAGCACCCGTTCTATGTCCACAAAGCCCGCTACGCCTTCACTCCCTTCAAAGGCTTCCTCAACGGCGCGCAAAATCAGACAAGCGCGTATCTTGTCGATTCAAAAGGGCGCGTCAACAACAGGCTCCTTTGGATGGCCCACCTTCCGTTGGGCGTCGAAGTTAAAACCGACACCATCGGGCGCTACAGTGTCGATGTCCAGGACATCCCTCCCTTCCCCGATGAAGAGTGGATGCCGCCCATCGATAGCCTCCGTTACCGGGTCTTTTTCTACTACATGGCTGCATACAGCGGCACCGACTTCTGGGTCTCCGAGGCCAAGGACTGGTCGAAGGATGTCGACCGCTTCGCCGACCCCACTCCACCCATCCGCGACGCTGCCTCCGGTCTCATCTCACCCGGCGACAACGACGAGGCCAAGGCCAGGAAACTCTACAAGGCCGTCGTGGCCCTCGACAACACTGACTTCTCACGCAAGAAGAGCGAGGTCGAGCTGAAACAGTTGGGCCTTCGCCCAGCCAGGCGCGCCGAAGACACCTGGATACAGAAAAGCGGTTCAAGCCAGGACATCACGCTCCTTTATCTCGCCATGCTCCGCGCCGCAAAGCTCACCGCTTACGACATGCGCGTCGTCAACCGGGCAGAGGGCATCTTCGATCCCACCTATCTCTATTTCGACCAGGTAACCGACGATGTCATCCTGCTCTCCACCGGCGGCAAAGAAGTCGTCCTCGACCCCGGTCAAAAAGTGGCGCCCTTCCTGACCGTCAACTGGCAACATTCTGGCGCCTCCGGCGTCCGGCAAAGCCACGCCGGTACAGCAGCTGCCTCCACCCCATTCCAGTCCTACACCGCCAACACTCTCCTTCGCTCCGGCGACGTCGACCTCAATGCGCGTGGCGAAATCACCGCCAACTTCCGCTTCGTCATGAACGGCCAGGAGGCTCTCGTCTGGCGTCAGGCTGCACTCGAAAATGACCTTGACGAAATCAAAAAGCGCTTTGACCGTTGGCTCAGGGAAATCTGCCCCGATGGTGTCGAGGCCCACATCGACCACTTCCTCGGCCTCGGCGACCCCGATGTCAATCTCATCGCCATCGTTAAGGCCGTGGGCAACCTCGGCACCGCCACCTCAAAGCGGCTGCTCCTGCCAGGCTTTTTCTTTCAAACCAGCGAAGGCCACCCCTTCGTCGGCGAGGATAAGCGCCTGGAGCCTGTCGATATGCATTATGCCAATCAGGTTACCGATCAGATCGCCTATCATCTTCCTCCCGGACTGATCGTCGAAGGCGAACCACAGACTGCCGACATTCCTTGGCCCCAGCATGCCGCCCTCGCTATCAAAACCATTTCGGCCCCCGGCCAGGTCACCATTGCACGCCAGCTCTCACGCGCCTTCACTCTCGTCAAACCCGAGGAGTATCAATCCCTCCGCGACTTCTACCAGAAAGTTGCCTCCGCCGATCAGCAGCAACTCGTCCTCACCTTGTCGCCAAACGCGAAGGGAAACTGATCGAGCGTTGCGGATCAGTTCAGTCGAAAAAAGGGCCTGTTCCCGTGATCCCGACGGTTGATGGCATCAGGCCTTAACTCTCTGGCTGGTGTAAACTGGTTCAGACCCCAAAAAGCCGGCTCGCAATGAGCCGGCTACATTGTGTCGGGACGTGGCTCAGCCTGGTAGAGCACTCGCTTGGGGTGCGAGGGGTCGGCAGTTCAAATCTGCCCGTCCCGACCATTTAATCCTGCCTCACCATTCAATCTGCCCAAACGCTCGTGGCCGACCCACGACGCACCCCAACTTCGCGAAGCGCGCAGCGCGGAGCGCAATCAGGCTTGCGAGGGGGCGAGGCTGAGCCGAACCTTTCGGCAGTTCAAATCTGCCCGTCCCGACCATTTAATCCTGCCTCACCATTCAATCTGCCCAAACGCTCGTGGCCGACCCACGACGCACCCCAACTTCGCGAAGCGCGCAGCGCGGAGCGCAATCAGGCTTGCGAGGGGGCGAGGCTGAGCCGAGCCTTTCGGCAGTTCAAATCTGCCCGTCCCGACCATTTAATCCTGCCTCACCATTCAATCTGCCCAAACGCTCGTGGCCGACCCACGACGCACCCCAACTTCGCGAAGCGCGCAGCGCGGAGCGCAATCAGGTTTGCGAGGGGGCGAGGCTGAGCCGAGCCTTTCGGCAGTTCAAATCTGCCCGTCCCGACCATTTAATCCTGCCTCACCATTCAATCTGCCCAAACGCTCGTGGCCGACCCACGACGCACCCCAACTTCGCGAAGCGCGCAGCGCGGAGCCCAATCAGCCTCGCGAAGTCCGCGAGACGCAGACCAGGGTCCCCGAGGACAGCTTCTCCCCGGGGTGGGAAGCCAATCTCGTTACGCGTTCAATTTCGTGTCTGGAACTGGCTTGGCGGCTTTCCGGTAGACGAGCAATGCCAGACCAAGAAGTCCGGTGCCAAGAAGGAGCAGAGAACCAGGCTCTGGGGTCGGGCTAAAAACTGGAGTCCCATCCGGGTTCGAAAAATCAATAACTGGGTTGTTGCTGTCGTACGAACCGTTGTCGGCAAAGTAAAAGAGCCCGTTACCGGGAGCGCCGCTGCCGAAGCCGCCGCCGAAGAGATTGATTTCGTATCCCGGCGCAGGCGAAAAGACAACGCCACCCCAGTCCAATACGTCATTCCCCGTCAATCCCGTGTAGAGCAGGTTGTCGTATAGGAACGTACCATTGTCCTCGAGGTTGTAAGCGTTCGCCCCGCTGTCTGGCAACTCTGCCGGAGCATCGGCGAAACTGTAAGCTGGTCCACCGGCTATGTCGAAGGTTCCGGATACGGCGCTAATAACATATGCGCTAACATTGCCAGAAGGGCCTGGGAGATTATTCACTGTCGTGTTTCCGGTGGTAAACGTAACATCGGCAGTGAAGTTAGAGCCGCTGATTGCATAGCCAAACGAGTCAGCAATTGCTGTTGGGGTAATTGCCAGGGCGCTTGCTGTTGCGAGTAATGCGAACGTGAGATTTTTCATGATTCCTCTAAGTTCAGCTAATCGAACGTCCCTGCGCTAAACCGGCTGCAGAGGTCCATCCAGAGATTCATTGCACGGATTGATTCGACTTGATTCGACAATCGATCAACCCTCGAAAAACATGCGGTGCATCCCGCTCACCGTCCCGCCAGGATCGCGCCAGGGAGCGCACAGCATCGACTTGGCCCCCTGAACCGGAGCAAGAAAAACCAAGCGCTCGGTTGCAGACAAGATGCCCTGGCCCTGCGAAACGGATGATGTTCACATCCTTATAAGCAGATCGAGCGCCAAAGGGTGCGCGCTTAGATTCAATCGCTTACGTAGCAGCCAGCCAGAAATGTGCAAGATCTTGCGCATTGAACCCAGTTGGATTTTCCATTTTGAGCGCTGAAGTTTTGCCGCTGGAACTCAAGCGCTTCACCTTTGCTTTTTATTCCGCCAGCTTGACAGTGGCTCCCAGCGACCCTGATCCTTCTCCGTTACAGTGAACAATGTGACCAAGGCCCAGATGCCCGATTCCTCCAACCTCTCATCTCCACCAGCCGATTCCGTCGACCCCGCTTCTGTTCCGCTGCGCCGCCTTCGCTCCGGCGCCGGAATGCCCGCAATCGGACTCGGCACCTTTGGCTCCGACCATGTTCCCCATGCCGCGGTTGCCGCTGCTGTCAAAGATGCCGCCTCGCTCGGCTATCGCCACTTCGACTGCGCCGCTGTCTACGGCAACGAAGACCTGATCGGCGATTCTTTTCAGTTCATCATGCGCTCCGGTATCAAGCGTGAAGAACTCTGGATTACATCCAAGCTCTGGAACGACAAGCACGCTGAAGAGGACGTAATCCCCACCTGCGAGAAGTCTCTTCGTGACCTCAAGCTCGACTATCTCGACCTCTATCTCATTCACTGGCCGTTTCCCAACCATCATCCGCCGCATTGCGATGTCGGCGCCCGCAACCCCAACGCCGTCCCCTACATTCACGAGCGCTACATGCGCACCTGGCGCAAGTTTGAAGAGCTTGTCCACCGCGGACTCGTCCGCCACATCGGCACTTCCAACATGACCATGCCCAAGATGGATCTGCTCCTCCACGATGCGCGCATCCTGCCCGCGGCAAACGAAATGGAACTCCATCCACACTTCCAACAACCCGAATTCTTCGCTTACCTGGTCGCCCAGGGCATTGTCCCCATTGGCTACTCGCCTCTCGGCTCACCTGGTCGCCCCGAGCGCGACCGCACCCCTGAAGACACCTCGCCCACCGAGGATCCAGTTATCCTGCGCATCGCCAATCGCCTCGGTGTTCATCCCGCCGTCGTCTGCATCAAGTGGGCCGTACAGCGCGGTCAGATTCCCATTCCCTTCTCCAGCCGCCGCTCCAACTACCTTGCCAACCTGCGCGGCGTTGTCAGCGAACCACTCACCGATGACGACATGCGCGCCATCGCCGGGATCGATCGCAACTGCCGCTTGATCAAAGGCCAGGTCTTCCTCTGGAGAGACAATCAATCATGGGAAGACCTATGGGACGTCAACGGCGTAATCACCCCTCCTTAGGGAGTCTCGGATCGCGTCTGACCTGAGTCAGGGCGCGACTTTAGTCGTGCCGGTGGACGCCACAAAAATGTGCGGGCCTTGGCCCCTGCAGAAGATAGCAGCATCGCCTGCGACACTCTTGCAGAGCTTCCTTAGACTCACTGCACTCCTCCACTATGTACTTCAACTATCAGGGGAGAAATTTTATCCATGCCCAACACCATGAACGCTGCCTACCTGCCCGGCAACAGCACAGTTGAAATGCGAACTGTCCCGGTACCCAAGCCCGGCCATGGCGAGGTCCTGCTTGCCGTCAGGGCTTCCACCATCTGCGGGTCCGACATTCGCGCCATCTACCGCGAGCATCTGGGAAAAGGCCCGGAGGGCTATCGCGGCGTCATCGCCGGACACGAGCCAGCCGGCCTCGTCGTCGATGCCGGCCCCGGATGTCGCCGCTTCAAGACAGGAGACCGCGTCCTCGTCTATCACATCTCCGGTTGCGGCCTTTGCCCGGACTGCCGGCGCGGCTTCATGATCAGCTGCACCAGCGCGGAGTATCGTCGCGCCTATGGTTGGCAGCGAGATGGCGGCATGGCAGAGTTTATGGTCGCCGAAGAGAAGGATCTCATTCTTCTACCGGACTCTCTCACTTGGCTCGACGGCGCGCAGGTAGCCTGCGGATTCGGCACCGTCTACGAGGGAATCGAGAAGATCGGCATCAGCGGCAACGACGCTGTGCTCATCACCGGCCTGGGCCCTGTTGGTCTCGCTGCGGGCGCACTCTGCCGAAAGCTTGGCGCGGAAATGATCATCGGCATCGATGTTCTTGACGAGCGCCTCGAGCTTGCCCGCACTCTCGGCTTGTGCGATCGAGTTTTGCGCTCAGGCCCAGACAATGTCCAGGAGGTCCGCGAACTCACCGGCGGCCACGGTGTCGAGCGCGCAGTCGACTGCTCGGCCAACTCTGAAGCCCGCGCCACAGCCATCCGCGCCACGCGCAAGTGGGGCCGCATGGTCATGATCGGCGAAGGTGGCTCGGTCACCTTCAATCCCTCGCCCGACATCATCCACGACCAGAAAACAATTTACGGTTCGTGGGTCAGCTCCATCTGGCGCATGGAAGAGCTTGTGGAGAAGCTCGTCCGCTGGAATCTCCATCCGGAGGAGATCGTCACCCATCGCTTCGCGCTCGACCAGGCCGCCGAAGCCTACGCACTCATGGCAACAGGAAAGTGCGGCAAGGTGGCGGTCTGCCCCAGCGGCGCCCAGTAGTCAGCATGAACCAAAAAGCTACGCAGGCGCAATCGATCCCAAGGGAAGTGAACTCTCATGTCGTTGGCCGCCCTTAGGTCGATCTCCGTGCCGTCCCCCGGCTTCCAGTCGGCCGATGATCCTCTTCCCGCTCGCGAACCTTGCTCGTCAATTTCAGCCTGAAGGCCCGGTGCGCCCAAACATGCACCCGCATATGGCAACCACGGCAGCGAATTGGATACTGAAACATCAGCAGCCGGAGCAAATCCGACGCACGCAGCCGCGACCTTCGCAAAGCCATCGAGTTGCAAAAACGGCATTTCATCGCACGGCTCTCTCCGGCAGGGTTTGCGCTCTTGTCCGCAGTCCTTACCGAATCCCTGCTTGTCTTAGAAGAATCGATGCCATAACCTAGCACACTCGGCCCATTTCTGTTGAGGTTTCGGCTATCTCTCCCCTTGGCAACCCCGCAACTTGCTTTCCCGAAACGAGCCCGTCGTACCATTGAACTCAATCGCCGTCCCGGCGGCCAGAGGTGAAAGTTGACCGAACTCTCGAACATCCGCGCCATCGTGCGCGACCGAACCACCGCACCCACCGACGGAAAGCCATTCGTCGTCTTTCTCATTGGAATGCGAGTTAACCGGCTGTGGGCATTTCCGAAATGGTTCTGGGTCGCCTCGGCTATGCCCCCCATGATCAAAGAGCTCTACCAGCATCCTGAACTCGGCTTCCTCGCGGGCGAAGTCCTCATCAACTGGCGCGGCGTCACCACGCTCCAGTACTGGCGCAGTGTCGAAGACCTTCAGGCATACGCCAATGCCCGTGACCGCGAGCATTTCCCCGCATGGACTGAGTTCTATCGCCGCATCGGGCGAGACGGCTCTGTTGGCATCTGGCACGAAACCTATCGCATCGACCCCGGTGCCGTCGAAACCATCTACGTCAACATGCCTGCCTGGGGGTTGTCCCGGGCCTTTGGCCGCGAGCCCGTCTCGGCCGCTCGCCACACTGCAAAACAGCGCATGCAGACCGGTGGCGCGGCGGGTGACGAAACCCAGCATCACCAACCGGAACAGGATTAGATCGGGAAAAGCGTATCCGCCGAACGCTGCATCGTCGTCATGCGTCCACGCCGTTGCAGCGGCGCGGCCGGAGCCGGCGCGGCAAGCTGCGTCGCAATCTCGCGAAGCCCCGCGCGCACCTGGCCAATTGTTGCCGCCACGCGATCGGCACGCTGACTGTTTTCTCCCACCGGCATCGGCAACGCGGTCTGCGGCTCCCGCTGCGGGTCCCGTCGCCGTCCGTGCTGAATCTGGCTCAGTGCCTGTCGCGCCCCGGCCAGCGTGTACCCCTCGGCATGGACGAGCCGCTTGATCTCAAGCACAAGCTCTACATCCCGCCGCCGATAGAGCCGCTGGCCCGTCCCGCTCTTGTTGGGTTTCAGTTGCGGAAACTCGGTCTCCCAAAACCTCAGAACATAGGTTTCAAGCGAGCAGATTTTGGCCACGTCGCCAATCTTGAAATAGAGACGGTTGGGGATAATCGTCTGGTCATCGGAGCGGTTCTGCGCAAGGTTCAAGGCCATGAGGAAGTCGAGCAGGTTCAACGCTCTTCTGGGAACCCCACTCTAAACCTGAGTATAGGCCACTTTCTGCACCATTAGTGAAGCAAAATCGACGCCCGTCCCACACTCCACACCCTACACCCCAGGCCCCAGACCCCAATCCCTTTATTCCACACCCTATATCCCATACCCTGGAGACCAGACCCCACCCCGCCCCGGCGACTCGCGCGCTACTGCTTCTTCAGCACAGCCGTACCCTTCTCGTCGGCCAGAATCGTGCCCTCCAGCTTGCGATACTCGCCCGCATCCTGCGCGGCGAGCTCTACCTTGCGCACCACGTAGTCTCGCTCGTAATGCAACTGATTGTCCTTTGCGGTGATCGTCGAGTGGTATGTGGCAAATCCAACATCCAGGTCCACCGGATCGGGCGTCTCATCCACAACATATCCCGGCGGCAGTGCGATGTCGAAGCTGTCATGCCAATGCCCGGTCGCTTCCAGATCGATCGGAACCTTCCTCGGCTTGTCGTTAAAGGGCCGCGCCAGCGATCCCACCACCCGCGGCCGCACCAGCAGCAGCGGTCCCGCCTGATGCGCATACTGTGCCGCCGTCATCTTGTAATGAATCTCGATCGGCTTGTCCAGCGCGGACGGCTGAACATATTCAAACGAGTTCAGCACCACCCCAGGAACATCGCGCGCCACTGACGTCTCCAGTGCCTCGCGCCGCTCCTTATCGTCCGAGTACTTCAGTTCCATGCGCAGTTCGCCGCCCTCTGAACCATTGTGAATCGTATCCACTGACCCGCTCAGAGTCCCGTTGGCCGCCAGCGTGAATTTGCCTGTGCGGTCGTTCGAGTTTGCATCGGGCGGCAATACCGGCAGCTCGATCACCTGGCTCAAATCCCCCGCGGCAAGCGTCCCGTAACTCCCCTGTTCATATTCCGGAAGAATTCCCGCCGCCACTCGTTCATTCGTCGGATCGAAGATGAGGTAGCGCTTGCCGTCTTTTCCCTTCACAATCGCCTTCAGTCGCGCGTCTTGAACATCCGGGGGAACTTCAATTGCCGTGATCATGTGGTTTCCCGCCAGCGACGGTGCCTTCGGATCTACCACTCCTCTTCGGTCATCCACCATCAGGTAGTACCCGTGAATCCCGGCCACCTGCAGCATCGAGATCAACAGCGTCGTCTTGTCCTTGCAATCGCCGTAGCGATTCCGATAGATATCTGCCGCGTGGTTCGCCTGATAGCCTCCAATTCCGCGCTCAACAATAAAGTACCGGATGTTCTTTTGGATCGATTCCGTGATCCGGCTCACCTTGGTATAGAAATCCGGCGCTCCCGCAATCAGCGACTGCACATCTGCCGTAATCTCCGGTGAAGGTGTCGGGCGGTCCGCTTCCAGCGTTGTCATCCATGCGCCGATCGCCTTCCATTGATTGTCGACACCATCCGCCGCCGAATCACCCCAATTCACCGCCATCCGAGCTTCAAGCGCTGCCCGCACCGGATGAGACGGCACGTCTCTCAGATCCAGCCCCGGCATGTCCTTCACCTCCCACCGAAAGTGATTCGGCGCTACCTCCACAGCATCCACCGGCTTGTAGTTGTGCCACGATTGCCAGTGCTTGTCTCCTGGAGCCAGATCCACCTCAAGTGCCTGAAACACTACGGGACTCTCTTCCTGAATCCACCAGATCTTCTCCTGCATATAGGGATGCATCACCTCCTCTGACTCGCAGATGATCGTCGCCCCCACATCCGCCGCCGGAGGGTGAGCTACCTTCCACCTCCGCGTCATCAGCAGAATGGGAATGCCTGTCCCCCCTTGCTCCACGAAGTCTTTATCTTCGGACATGTACTCTTTCTCGTCCGCTGCAATCGTCCACACCCTGAAGTAGTTCACCTTCTCATCCACGTCGTAGCTGACTACGCAGCCTTGTCCGCGTCCTTGCGGCTTCAGGATGCGGATCGCCTCACGCTCCCGCTCCACCGCGCGCCCCTTGCTGTCGATCGTCTCCAAATACTCGTCGTAGAGAACCACCGAAGCAGCATCCTTTGCGTACTCCGGCGTATGTGTCTTGTAGGCTTCTCTTCCCCAGTCCGGCACGGGCTGCTTCCCAAACATCCCGGCAAACCCCGGCCTGCAAGCAAGCAGAATCGCGGCGAAAACTATCCAACCCAGCCAACGGGTCCGAAACGCATTCGTTTGTCTCATCGCTTTTCCCTTCGCTGGCCCCATCGCTTGCCCCATACTCAGTTTCCTTTCGCCGCGGCCATTGCGCGGCTCAGCACAATCTGCTGCTGATCTGCTAACGCCACCTTCTGATAAAAATCATGGAGATCCGGATAATCCCTGGGGCCTAGCAGCGCAAAGTTATAAACCAGTGCCCGCACTACCTCAACTGTGTTCCCCGTCGATTGGGATGTAATCTTAAACTCCGCATGCCCGCCCCATGTCGTTTCTGACGTCTTTGGCACGCTCTCGACGGTCAAGCCCTCCGGCAGATGATATGTCACTTCGTCCTGGACCATCTTGGCGTAGTGAACATCCACCGGCGTCGATCGTCTCTCCCGGGCCACAAAGGGATGCCGGGCCTGCGCTTCAAAGAACAATCCCGGCAGAAAGAAGCGCTTGCCCGTCGCCGTTGCCACGGTTCCTTGCAGTTTCACCACCGCAATCAGGTCAACGTTGTAGTCTTCGAGCGCCAGAAAGTGATCGAACTCCGCCCGCACCCCATCGGGAAACTCGCCCTGAATTGACTCGTTGAACTCCTTCTTCACCTCGCCCTCGTCGCTCTCCAGTGATGCCTGCCTCCAATGCAGCGCTTCCTGCCCCGACATGACAAATCGCGCAATTCCTTTCCCGTCTCCCGTTGGATCGATGGTCAAATCCGCCACTCGATGCACAACCGTCGCCTTGTAGCTGAGCGCCGGCGTGATTACCCGCTCTGCCCCGCCATCGGTCAACACATATCCAGAAGCCAGCGAGTGCTTCCAGCTAAGAGTTCCGAACGGGCACATCTTTTCCCCAGGATCGAGGTACACTTCCTTGCCGTCAATCGTCACCTTTGCCACAATGTCATCCAGTTGCCGCAGCGAAAAGTAGTTGCTGTCAAAGATTGCTCGATTCCGGTCCACCACCTTTGCTGGCCAGGCGTTCAGCCCCGCCGCCCGTGCCAGCGCAACATAGAGCAGCGCAATCTCTTCAGCGGTGCCGCTCTTCTGTTTCCACACATCCTCCAGCGTCCTGACCTCTTTCAGATTCTCCTTCTTCCTCTCTTCGTGCGACTTCTCCCGGCTGAATCGTGTATTGTCCAGCTTCTCCACCGCTTCGTAAATCTTCTCCGCCTTTTGAAGGTCCGAGTCGCCCGGCGCCACCAGTTCCGCTACGGCTTTCTTCAGGCCGCCTGTCGCCCTGATCGTCTCTGCCAAATCCTTGGCCCACAGTTTGATCGCTTCCGCCCAGAAATCCGACGCCGATCTCGCCGTCAGGTAGAACTCCACTTTATATTTCAACGTGTTCAGCGGAGGCATCCAGTCCTCGTCCGGAAGCGGCGGGACATTCGTCAAATCCAGGGTGTAACGGTCAACCATGGGGTCATGGCTCAACTTCACCCCTTCCGGAAGCCGCGTGCTCACTGTCATTCGATCGAGAGTCTCACCATGCCTGTCGTACATGCCCGGCATAAGTTCCATACGAACGCTGAGGTGCTCTTTGTGGATGAAGTAGGGCAATTGCACCTCCCATCCTGGCTCGGAATCCTGGTAAAGCGGTGAGTCTACCTTCAGCCGATATTCCAGGATGCTGCCCACCTCTACATCCGGCAGTGTGAACACCACCCTGTTCACTTGGATTGTCTTGTCCTTCACTTCCATCAGGTCCGATGGCTTGGCCATCAGCGGAACAACCTTCCCGTCTGCGTGGATTGTTCGCCCTTGAACGTCGATCACGCCATCCCGGAAATGCACATACGGAACCTGCACCGTTGCAAGGTCCTTGCCCTTTTCTGTAAGCACTTTGATCCGGCAATAAATCCTGACACCGTCCCTCGCGGAATCAGAAGTGACTTCCCGATACAGATAAACCGCCGGCGCACCAGGAGCCAGCGGGTCTGCCGTCATCTTCAGCTCATCCGCGGTCGGCTCCTGAAACTGCGCCTTCATCAGCCCCGGCCCAACGAGCACTCCCAGAAGCAGAACCGCCCGCACAACCCGGATCGCACGCAGCCATCGCGCCCGGCACACAAAGCCGCCCCCGGAATCTCTGTCTCCAGCTCCTCTGCTGGCATCCACCATCAATTCCCCTTCGGCGCTTCCGTTGCGTGCAGCACCAGCTGCTGCTGATCCGCTGCCGCCACCTTCTGATAAAAATCGCGCAGTTGGCCGTATTCATCTGGCTCAAGAAAAGTAAACGCACGCGCCATCGACGTCATCACCGTCAAATCGTTCCCATTTGTCGTCGACTTCATCACAAAACTCGCAACGCCCGGCCACGGAACAGATGCGGTCGGCCCCGTCGTCGTCTCCAATGCGAATCCTGCCGGCAAGTGGTAAAGAACTCCATCCTTCACCTGCATCGCATAGTGCATGTCCACAGGCTGTTGCCGGTTGGGCTGCTCAATGAACGCACTGTCCTCTCTCGTCGTGAAGAACGATCCCGGCAGCAGAATGCGCTTGCCCGTCGTTGCGCCCAGTGCTCCCTTCACCGTTGCGGTGGCATTCAGGTCGGCATTCGGTTTGTCGAGATTTGAGAATCCTGTCAAGTGCGATTCCATCCCCGCGGGAACCTGCGTCTTGAGCCACTCATCAAAATCTTTCTTCAGCCTGTCGTCATCCTCGCGCAGCGTCTTCTGCCGCCAAAACAGCGCGTCCTGCCCGGTCATGGCAAACTTCAGGGTTCCGGTCACCTGGCCGTCCGCGCTCAGTGTCAGCTCGGCGCGCCGGATAACCGCGTTGGCGGTATAGGGCAACAGCGGCGTCGCCCACGGAGCAAATCCCTTACCCTGCTGTCGCACTCCGCCCGCTCCAGAGTGCGTCCAGCTGACCATCTGAAAGGGACACATCTTCTCCGCCGGGTCAAGCACAATTTCCTGCCCGCCCGTGCTCAGAATCACCACCGTGTCGTTCAATTGATGCCATTGCAGGTAATCCGGGGTATAGATTCCGGACTCGCGGTCGACCACCTTCATCGGATAGGCCGTCAGTCCGGCCCCATGGAGCAAAGCGAGATACAGTAGCGCCAGGTCTTCACCGCTTCCGCTCCTCTGTGCCCACGTATCCTCCGCGCGCTTCGCCGCCTTCAGGCCTTCCTTCTTCAGTTCTGCCTCGCCCTTCTTGCGCGTGAAATCCGTATTCTCCAGCCCCTGCACAGCCTCGTACAGCTTTTTGGCCTTGTCCAGCTCGCTGTCGCCCGGCGCTACCACGCTTGCTGCTGCTGACTTGATACTGCCCGACACTTCGGCAAAATGGTCCACATCCTTGAGCCAGTAACCCGCTTCCGAAGTCCAGTACTGAGCGGGCGAGTTCCCCGGCGAATAGTAGAACCGCACCTCGTACCGCTGGCTCTCAAGTGGTGGCGCCCACTTCTCCTGTGGCAACGGCGGAATATCGCTCAACTCCAGCTTGAACCGCTTCGATGCGTCCGGCTTGATTGACGCTCCGCCCGGCAGGTGCACGTATTCTCGAAGATCCGTGAGGGATTGCCCATGCTCGTTAGTAATCCACTGGAACGTCCTCCCAGGCTCAGTGCTAAGCATGTCGGGAAACGGGGCAAAGGAATACTTGGCCTTCCGCACCGGATACGGCCCTTGTATCTCCCAGAACGGAGACGAAAACCAATGTTCTCCGTAACGGACCTGGTAGTAGTACTCAAGAATGCTTCCCACTTCCACGCTTGGCAGGTTGAATGTCACCTGGCGAAATTCCGCTTCTCCCTGTTTCGCTCTCATCAGGTCGGCTGGCTTCATATCGAGCGGAATCACGGTGCCATCTGCGTGTATGGTCCGTCCCGACACGGCATCGACAGTGGAGATTGACCCGAAGTAACCAAGACTGACCGTTGCGAGTTCCTTGGCCTTCTCACTAAGAATCTTCACCCGCATGTATTTGCTGTGGTAATGCAGCGTGTCGTCTGTCTTCTCTTCCTGGTTCAGAATCACCGCGGTGGCATCCGGATACTTCGGGTCTGCCGTCATCTTCAGCTCCTCATCAGTAGGCTGCTGCGGATACTGTCCAAACATCAGTGCCGGAAACACGAACATGCCAGTAAGAATCGAAACACCCACGAACGCGCGGATACGCATAACTTCTCCTCCGCCGGAAAGTTGCAATCAATCTAGTCCGGCGACCACTTTTCACTTGTATTTTGCAACACCACAGTTTCATCCCATTTCAGACACTTGGCAAGGACCGAGTTCGACCAAACCGCCAAGCGTGAAGAATCAGTAAATTGGCGCTTCCAATAGTCACCTCGCCATTGATTCCTGAGTAAACAACGCCGCGCCTCCGCTTCCTCTATTGCCTCTTTCCCGCCCTTGGCCCTACCGTATACACTCCCCGCAAATGATCCGGCCCCGCAAAACCCGCCTCTGCCGCCTCGCCGTCGCCCCGATCCTGGCCCTCGCGACTATCCTTGGCCTTCCCGCCTCCGCCCAGCTCGCCAGCCCCCTCCTCATCTACGCCATCGACGTTGAGGGCGGCCAGTCCACGCTCATCGTCTCGCCTTTGGGCAATTCGCTCCTCGTCGACACCGGCTGGCCCACACCCGATGCCCGCGATGCCAAGCGCATCCAGGCCGCCATGCGCGACGCCGGCATCTCCCGTCTCGACCACGTCTTCATCACCCACTTCCACGTCGATCACGTCGGCGGCGTCCCCAACCTTGTCGCTTCCGGCGTCCCTGTCGGCGAATTCCTCGATCACGGCCCCAACCGCGAAGACTCTGACATCACCCGCCACGACTTCGCCGCTTACCTCAAGGCCATCGGAACCACCCCCCGCCGCATAGTCCACCCTGGAGACACCATCGACCTTCCTGGCCTCAAAACCATCGTCCTCACCGCCGACGGCGAACACATCGCCGCCATTCCCGGCATCAAGCCTGAGCCCAACCCCCTCTGCGCCACCGAGCCCCACTGGGACCTCGACGAAACCGAAAATCCCCGCTCCGCCGGCTTCCTGCTCACCTACGGCAACTTCCGCTTCCTCGATCTCGGCGACCTCACCAAGGCCAAAGAAATTCCCCTCGTCTGCCCCGCCAACCTCATCGGCACAGTCGATCTCTATCTCGTCAATCACCACGGCTTCAACCTGTCCAACTCCCGCGCCTTCGTCCACGCCATCCAACCGCGTGTCGCCATCATGGACAACGGTGCCCACAAGGCCGGAAGCCCTGAGGCCTGGCAGACCATCCACGAGAGCCCTGGCCTTGAAGATCTCTGGATGCTCCACACCGCCGAAGGCTCTGACGCCGCCCACAACAGCCCCGACCCGCTCATTGCCAATCTCAAAGGCACCCCCGACGGCGCTTACCTCAAAGTCGCCGCCAACCCCGATGGCAGCTTCTCCGTCTTCAACTCACGCACCGGCCAAACAAAGTCCTACCCGCGTAAGTAATCTCGAATGTCGATATATTCACCTCATGGACCGTCTCCCCAACGGTAGGAATCATCATCGTCCTCCGCAATTGATTGCACCCACCCGCGCCGCCATCCGCATTCCATGTCTGGCAATTTCTCTGCTCCTCCTATTTGCCTGTTCAAGACTTGGCGCCCAGGCCGGTCCTCCATTTCAAACCGACGACCCTACCCCCGTCGATCTCGGTCATTACGAGTTCTACATCTTCAGCACATTTGACGGCACGCCTGCCGAGTCCGACCCGACCGGACCCGCATTCGAATTCAACTGGGGCGCTATCCCCAACATTCAGCTCCACGCTATCCTGCCCTTCGGTGCAGTCGTGCCATCCAACAACCCCATCTACGCTCCCGGAGGAACAGGTCCGAGCGCCTTTGGCCTTACGGATATGGAGCTGGGTTTCAAATACAACTTCATCAAGCAAACCAACCACCGCCCGGCGATCGGCAGCTTCACCATGTTCGAAATCCCCACCGGCAGTTACAGCAAAGGCCTTGGTGTCGGTAAGGTCTGGTACAAGCTGCCCCTCTGGGCTGAGAAGGAATTCGGATCCTGGAGCCTGGTCGGTGGACTCGGCTACACCGTCGTCCCGCAGACCGGCTATCGCAATTACCTTTACGGCGGCTATCTGATGAAGAAGACCGTCAATGAGCGCCTCGAGCTTTCAGCCGAGGTGTTTTCCCACGCCAGGGAAGGGTTTGCCACCGCGCAAACTCAGGCCTCAACCCTGATCGATGCAGGCGGCTACTACCACTTCAAGTCTCCCGGCCTCCAGTTGCTTTTCGCCTACGGCCACTCCATCGCCGGACAGACAGAGAACTACGCTTATCTCGGCCTCTATAAAACCTGGGGCAAAAACAAAGACGCTCACGCGGACAACAAATCCGTGAACGATGCAATGCTTTCGGCGCGGCCGCCGGCCCCTATCATGGCTGAGGGAAGTCAATAACAACCTGGAATGCCGTGCCGCGCGCCGGTGCGCGGCATCTCATCCTCTCGCAACGCGTCCGGCAACGGAGATCCGCAATGGAAATCACCACCCGAGGCCTTTGGACTCTAATTCATGGCATGGGGTTTGGCGCGCTCTACCTGCTCGCTTTTTCCGGTGCGTCGGTCGAGCTCTACCGCCTCACTTCCCCATCCCCTCCGTCTCCACTCACGCCGAATCAGACGCGATTTCTAAATGTTTACCTCGCTGCGATGGTAGTGCTGGCCTGGGCCGCTGTATTCACCGGAGCTTATGTCATCTATCCTTGGTACCGCGCCGTGCCGTCGGCTGGCACGGTCAACCTCTCCCTGTTTCCGCAGCATCTGCTCATGGCGAACCCCGCCACCATCGGTTGGCACTCCCTGGGCATGGAGTGGAAGGAACACGTCGCCTGGTTCGCTCCCATCTCGATCACCATGGTCGCGTTTGTCTTCAGGCGCTACGGGCGCGATCTAGGCAATCACGCGCAGCTCCGCGCCGCCGTCCTGGTCTTTGCCACTGCCTCCTTTGTCGCAGCCGGCATCGCCGGCTTCTTCGGAGCCATGCTCAACAAAAACGCCCCCGTGCAGGGTGGCCCCGCCATTCAATTGACCCGCGGAGGAGAACAATGAGCCTATGCCCGCCTGCGGCTCCCAACACTCCTCCGCCGCTCACCAATGGCTCTGGCGCAGCCGCGATCCTTTCCGCAGGCATCGGCTCCTTCGTCTTGGCGGTCCTGGCGATCGCCGCAGATCAAGCGAAGGCCATTGAGGCCGCAATGAACTTCTCCAAGCCCACCGGCGCACTCTCTGGCGTCACCACGGTTGCACTTCTCTTCTGGCTGGTCGTTTGGGGGCTTCTCGATCTGCGCTGGCGGAAGAAAACGATAGCGCTCAAGCAGACTTGCATCATCGCGTTCGTTCTGCTCGCCCTCAGCTTCTTGTTGACCTTTCCACCGGTCGCAGATCTCTTCTAGAGACGGGTCAGGTGCGTCTCCACCCGGCAGCCATCCTCTGAACTGAACTCCAGGCTGCCTCCCAGTTGCCGAGCCAGGCTCGCCGTCAACTTCAGCCCCATCGAAGTGCATTTCGCGGCGTCGAAGTCAGCCGGCAATCCAACTCCGTCATCCTGGCACGCAACGCACACAGTGCCTTCCCTTCGACGAACAGAGATCGTGACCGCTCCTCTGCGTCCATCCGGAAACCCATGCTTCAAGCTGTTCGAAAGCAACTCGTTCACCAGCAGTCCAAAGGGAATTGCCTGATTCAGATTGAGCAGAATCTCATCGCAGTCCAGTATCACCTCGACTCTTTCCAGCGGCAACTCACTCGATCCGGAGATCCCGGTAATCAGGTCGCGCAGGTAAACGCAAGCCATAATTCCCGCCAGATCCTTCGTCTCGTAGAGACGTTCGTGCACCATCGCCATGGCAAACACCCGTTGCGCCGTGGCCATCGTCACCGTGCGCGCTTCACCCGGAGGCAGCGTTCGCACACTCATCTTCAGCAGGCTCTGCACCACTTGCAGGTTGTTTTTCACCCGATGGTGAATCTCATTCAGCATCACCCGCTTCTCCTCGAGATCGTGGGTTGCCGCCCTGGCCAAAGCCTCCACCTCTTCATTCTTCCGGCGTAGTTCCTCGACCGTCGACTCCAGTTGGTGCGTCCGCACAACGACCCGGGCCTCAAGGTCTTCTGCTACCCGCGCAAGCGAGTCCTCCAGTTCCTTTTGCCGGGTGATATCCCGCGCCACGCGAACAAAGGCCGTCAGATCGCCGTTCTCGGCGCGAACCGCGTGGATCACTCCGCTGCTCCAGACGAGCCTCCCCTTCGTAAGCGGTCTCCAACCGTCTGTTTCATAGCGCCCGGCACGCGCTGCCTCCGCCAGTTGCCGCTCCGGCAATCCGGAAGCCCGATCCTCCGCGGAAAACCCCGCGGCGGAATAATGCTTCCCAACCATCTGCTCCGCGGTCCAGCCGCTGATCTTTTCCGCGCCCAGACCCCAACTCGTGATCACTCCATTCCGATCCATCGTGTAGATGGCATATTCATCGATGGTCTGCACCATCATCTGAAAGCAGCTGAGTTCGGCATTGAGGGCTCGAATCGACTCCTCCGACTCCTTCTGAGCAGTCATGTCGCGCGTCACCTTGGCAAAACCGCGCAACGTGCCATCGGGCCTGTAGATGGCGGTCAGGTTCACCTGCGCCCAGAATCGCTTCCCATCCTTCCGCAGCCGCCATCCGTCCACTGCGTAGCGGCCCTCTCTGTCAGCTATCGCCAGTTCCTGCGCCGGCAGCCCCGCCGCCACGTCCTCGGGCAAAAAGAACATCGAAAAGTTCTTGCCCAGCACCTCTTCTACCTTGTACCCTTTGCACCGCTCCGCGCCCGAGTTCCATGTCAGCACGCGGCCTTCCGGATCGAGCATATAAATTGCGTAGTCGGTCACCGCCTCAAGCAGCGGATGAAATTGTTGCTCGCACTGCGAACACAGGTCGGTCGCGCCCTTCAGAATTGTCGTCAGTTGCGGCTTGGCGGGCGCATCTACGGCTACCTTCACATTCCCTCCGCGCATCGCATCTTCGCCTGGCCCCGTTATGGATTCCCCAGGCCCCAGATACTGCGAACAAAAATGGAGATCATTTCCTCCTCCGCCATCTTTCTCAATCGACGACATTCCACCCAAACCCCTTTCGGGCCATCACGCATGACTGGCTCAACCACGCCTTCTGGACTGCCCCTTTCGGTCGCCATGGCAGCTCTCCCTTTCGTGTGAAGGCGCTTTGAAAGGGCACGGCTTCAGCCGTGCCGATAAGTCCAACTAAATGAGCGTGGCTTTAGCCGCTGAGGGATGTCTTTCCTTTAAGCAACATGAGAGATGCCCTAATCACACCAACCCTTAGTTGGAGACCTTGGCGCGCGACGAAGCCACAACCGTACCTTCCAGCAGCAGTTTGCTCATCAGGTCCACTGAGATGCGCGGGTCGGGGTCCATTTTTAAACCGGTCAGTGAGCGGCCCACAATTGCATCGGCCCCAACCCCTGACTGCTCAAGCAGCGCCTTGTTCACCCGCGTTATCCTCCCATACGAATCCATATGCACCATCGCCGTGAGCGCCCGGTCAAAACCCGCCTGGTCTTCCTCTGCTTCAACAATCGCCTCGCACCGCAGCCGCTCCGTAGCGTTCCGCACAGTCACCAAAATGCCCGTTCGCTTGCCGTCGTAGTCCTCCACCGGAGCAATATTCAGGTCCACTGGTAGTGTATTGCCGTCCGCCTGTTGCAGCCTCCAGCCGAAGGCTTCCACGCGTGCCATTGCACTCCCGCCAAACCCTGGCAGCCGATCTCCCCCCTCATTTACAACCCGCAACAGCTCATTCAGGTGGCAACCCCGCGCTTCTTTCAGCCTTCGGCCAGTGAGCACTTCGGCTTCGCGGTTCATAAATCGAACCAGCCCATCGACCCCTGCCAGCACCACCCCTTCCTGCATCCAGTCAACCACCGTTACCAGTTCTTCGCGATCCGCCCGTTCTCTTGCTTCCACCCGAACCTTGTGCAGAGCCGTCCTCAGCGTCGCTTTCAACTCCCCACTCTGGAATGGCTTCGTCAGATATCCGTACGGGAGCTCCAGAGCTGCTCTCATTACTGTCGCTTCGTCGCTGTGCGAAGTCAGGAAGATTCCTGCCACCCCATACCACTTCCGCAGCATCTTCGACGTCTGGATGCCGTCCAGTGCGCCCACAATGCGTATGTCCAGTAGCGCCAGGTCAGGCAGGCTCATCTCCGCAGCGGCCAATGCCTCCTCCGCACTCTCCGCAACGCCCACAACCTCATATCCCAGTTGCTCTATCTCCTGCTTCAGGTCAAGAGCCACAATTGGTTCATCCTCGACAATCAGAATCTTGCCGTCCATGGCGTTTCCTCCTTCGATTTGCTGCTCGCCGAATCGTGACGCTCTTCGTTTCGGGGCAGACAGCTGGCTGTCACTCCTGTATCGAAAGAATCAAGCAGGAACCACAGTGGAAATTGAATCCACCTTATAAAATGCTCGGAAAGATTTCCATTTTGGAAATGACTGGCGCGGCCTGCCCCAACAGGGAAATGTGAGTTGAACCTCTGGTCATTCATATTCCCTGGGTTCAACGGTCCCGATGCAACTCTTCCAGCGCATCGCAAGCAGCCCCCACGCCGTCTTCGCCCGCCAGCATCTGCGCCACCTGTGCCGCCCGCCGCGCATACCTCGGCTCATCCAGCATCGCCCGAAGCTTCCGAGTTACCCGCAGCGGCGTGTAGTTCTTCCGCTGGATCACCCGCCCCACCTTCAGCCGCCTCATGCGCCTGCCGTTGTCCGGCTGGTCGTGCGAATACGGCATGATCAGCATCGGCTTGCCCGCCCGCAGGCACTGCGCCGTCGTCCCCACTCCGCCCTGGTGCACCACCATCCGTGCCTGCCCAAACAACGCCGAGTACGGCGCATACTCCGCCACGCAGATCGTCTCTGGCAGCTCCTGCCGCGGCCGGTTTCGCTCGTCCGCACCAATCAGCAGCACCGCGCGCATCCCCAGCCGTATCGCCGCCTTCGCCGAAAACTCATAGAACCGCCCCGCCGTCATCACCGCTGCCGACCCAAGCGTAAACACCAGCGGTGCCGACCCCGCCTCCATGAACTTCTCCAGGTGCTCCGGCAGCTTTGCATTTCCCGCGTCCGCGTCGTAGTAGCAAAACCCCGTGATCCGCGTATGCGCAGGCCAGTCCTTCTGCTCTCTGCCCAGCAACCGCGAAAACAGCGCCAGCACAAGGTTCGGCGAGTGCTTCGCATCAAACAGCGGATTGCTCCCCCTCGGCAATCCCAGCTCCGCGCGCAAATCGTAAATCGGCTGCGGCCATTTCCTGCTCACAAACCGCGCCAGCCGCCGAATCACCCTCCCAAATCCCGGCACCGTCTTATCCGCCCGCGCCAGCCGCGGATACATCGGCAACACCGGTGGATCGAACGCCGAGAAAAAGCTTAGCGGCGCAAGCACATAGCTCGCCCATGGGATCCCCGTCACCTCCGCCACAATCGGCCCCGCATAGTTCAGCTCGCCCAGCAGCATCAGATCGGCCCGCTCCGGCTTCGTCGCCGCATCCAGCAGATCGTCATACGTCTGCCGAAGCACCGGAAAAAGGAATTCTCTCAATCCCCGCTCGGTCCCCTTCTTCACGTCGTAGACCATCGCCGCCAGCACTTTGTTCTCCGGGTCGATATCCGGCCGCACCGCGTGGAACTCCAACCCCAGCGGCACAATCTTCGCCCTGAATACCTCCGGCACAGCCATCACCGGCACATGCCCGCGCCGCTTCATCTCCAGCGCAATCGCTATCAGCGGATGAATATCCCCCAGCGTCCCGATATTCGACAAAACAATGCGCAATGAATCTTTCCTCGTCCCGACCGAACCAATCTCAATGAGGGTGCCCCATCCTAAACGCGTCTCTTGCGTTTAGGGTGGGAGACCACGAACCCAACCCGCCCTGCATAAACAAACCAAAAACAACGGGTGCCCCAGGCCTGGATTCTCAGACCTGGGAGTCAACGAACCTTACACAATCAAGAAAAACTACCTACGAGACTAATCCATCCCTACCGGCCACCACCTCAAGATTCCTCGAATCCGCGCTGCTTGAATCCCCTCTCGCACGAGGTCTATCATCGCCTGTCTCCTCCGAATTCCAGTCTCTGCCGCACCAAAGGACTCCTGACATGAAACCAGCATTCCGCCTCGCCTTCGCCTTCTTGCTCATCGTCCCGTTCGCCGCAACCGCGCAATCCGCCCTCTCTACCCAGTGGGAAGAGCTCACCGGCCCCGACTTCATCCAGGCCATCCACCAGTCCCAGGGCGTCTGCGTCCTCCCCTTCGGCATCCTCGAGAAGCACGGCCCCCATCTGCCTCTCGGCACCGATCTCCTCGACGTCCGCTTCGCCGTCCTGAACGCCGTCAAGCAGGAGTACGCCGTCGTCTTCCCGCAATACTACTTCGGCCAAATCTTTGAAGCCCGCCAGCAACCTGGCACCATCGCCTACAGCCTCTCCACCCAGCTCACCCTCCTCCAGGAAACCGTCTCCGAAATGGCCCGCAACGGCTGCAAGAAGGTCGTCATCGTCAACGGCCACGGCGGCAACAACAGTCTCCTGCCTCTCTTTGCCCAGGCCCAGCTCGCCAGCCCCCGCGACTACGTCGTTTACGTCTTCGGCCTGCCCAACCTCGACGTCCCCGGCCGCCCCGCCCTCAAAACTCCCATGGACATGCACGCCGGCGAGCGCGAAACCGCTGCCATGCTCATCGCCCGCCCCGATCTCGTCCACCAGGATCGCGCCACCCAGGAATCTGGCGCAGACCAGAACCGCCTCTCCAATCTTCCCAGCTCCATCGACCTCGGCATCTGGTGGTACGCAAAGTTCCCCAACCACTACGCCGGCCAGGGTGAAGCCGCCACCAAAGAACTCGGCGAATTCGACCAGAAAGAATGGTCCCGCCAGATCGCCGTCGCCCTCAAGGCCATCAAAGCCGACACCGAGTCCCTCAAACTCCAAAACCAGTTCTTTAACGACTCCCAACACCCCCTCGACACAAAGCAATAGTCCGCGGGAACAGTGGGATTTATCAACGGAGGGAGCAGGGGCATTCATGCCCCTGAATGAGGCCGCAACAAGCAACCGGCTTCAGCCGCGGGCCTTTTGCTGACAACCTCCAGCTCGGCTCGGTTCTCTCCCGAGAGACCCATCACTTTTCCGCGGCAGGCGGAGCGGGTGCCCCATCCTTGGCACGTCTTTCTTTTTGTGCCAAGGGTGGGATACGACAAACCCCACCCCGCCACCCCTCCCCACGCCAACAACCCCCTTGCGAGCCTCCCGCG
Organism: uncultured Acidobacteriaceae bacterium; assembly: GCA_963783065.1. Classification (GTDB taxonomy): domain Bacteria; phylum Acidobacteriota; class Terriglobia; order Terriglobales; family Acidobacteriaceae; genus Telmatobacter. The sequence goes on from CAWAMG010000004.1 coordinate 1,537,506, forward strand.
AGCCCCGCCGAACGCTGTGCCTTCAGGCCCCCTTAATCCTCCCTGCGTCATACTGTCTAGAGGAGCCGCTCCCACCATGCGCGTCCTGCTCGTCGAAGATGAAGCCCGCCTCGCCGATAACCTCGCCACCGCTCTCCGCGACGGCCCCGGCTTCGCTGTCGATTGGGCCCCTGACGGCCTCGCCGGTGACGACTACGCCCGCAACCTCTGCTACGACCTCATAGTCCTGGACCTTATGCTGCCCCGGCTCGACGGACTCAGCCTCCTTAAGCGCATCCGCGCCCGCCAGGACTCGACCCCCGTCCTCATCCTCACCGCCAAAGAAGGCTCCGCCTTCGTCGTCCAGCTCCTCAACGCCGGTGCCGACGACTACCTCGCCAAGCCCTTCGACCTCGGCGAGCTCATCGCCCGCACCAAGGCCCTCATCCGCCGCGGCAAGGGCGCGGCCCACCCCACCCTCAACGCCCTCGGCATCACCCTCAATACCCTCGAGCAAACCGTCCACCGCGCCGGTGTCCTCGTCGACCTCTCGCCCACTGAATACCACATCCTCGAATACCTCATCCATCGCCCCCGCGTCATCGTCAGCAAGCAGGAACTGCTCGAGCACCTCTACGACTTCAATTGGGAACACCACTCCAACGTGATCGAGGCTCACGTCTCCAACCTCCGCCGCAAGCTTGATGCTGCCATCCCCGCGCCCGACCCAGTCATCGAAACCCTGCGCGGCCGCGGATACCGCCTCGCCTCCGAACCCTCTTCCGCCTCCGACTCAGGCGATCTCGGCCCCGACCCATTAGACCCCCAATGACGGCAACCCAATGAAGCTCGCCTTCCCGCCACGCTCCATCACCGCGCGACTCATCACCGCCGTTCTTGCCGTCGAGCTCCTTTCCTCTATCCTTGTCGTCGCCTTCTCTTTCGGTTACGAGCGCCACACCCACATTCACGCCTTCGATGTCCTGCTCCACGGCCACGCTGACACCATCCTCGGCGCGGTCGAGGACGCCGACGACCAATCCGACAACCTCATCCTCGATTTGGCCTTCCTTCATTCTTTCCCCGATGACGTCTACGAGGTCTATGACTCCGGAGGACACCTCCTTGGCCGTTCTCCCAACTGGCAAGGCCTCGGCTTCGTGCTTCCTCCCACATCGCGCGGCGAATTCTTCGATCTCCAGGTCAACGGCCACGACTATCGTGCTTTCCGCATGGAGGGCTCGCGTCTGGTCGATCCCGCCGATCACGGCGGCAAGTTCCGCACCGTTGTCATCCTTTATGGCGCCCCAACCAACAAGGTCTGGCGCGCCATCTATCGGCACAGTCGAGTTCTACGCTGCCGGAACCCTCTTCCTTCTTCTCGTCACCGGCCCGCTCATCGCCTGGCTCCTACATCGCGGCCTTTTCCCCCTGCGCCAGCTTGCCGCCCTTGCCGGCCAGGTCTCCGTCGACTCGTGGCACTTCGATCCGCCCAACTCCGCCCGCACCACCCCCGAACTCGCCCCGCTCACCCACGCCCTCGAGAGCGTTCTTCAGCGCCTCCAGGCCTCATTCGAGCAGCAGCGCGCCTTCGTCAGCGATGCTGCCCACGAACTCAAGACCTCAGTAGCCGTCGCCAAATCCTCGCTCCAGCTCCTCGCCATGAAGCGCCGTTCCCCCGACGAGTACCAGGCCGGCCTCGAGCGCTGCCTCACCGACTCCGAACGCCTCGAAGAGCTCGTCGCCGAAATGCTCACGCTCGCCCGCATCGAATCCGCGCCCGTCTCCGCCGCCGATCCAGTCCATCCTCCCTCCACCGATCTCGCCGCGGCTCTGCGCCAAACCGTCGCCACGCTCCAATCCGTCGCCGACCTCCACAGTGTTTGCATCGACACCAGCTTCGAGTCAGGGCACGACTTTAGTCGTGCCGATAAGGCCAACAAAATGCCCGGGGCTTTAGCCCCTGAGACAAGGTCTTCGGATATCTCTATCGCGCAGCCCAGCTCCACCCCAGTTGTTTCCGTCCCCGTCCCCCACGACGACCTCTCGCTCCTGCTCTCCAACCTTCTCCTCAACGCCCTGCAGCACAGCCCAGCTGCCTCCACCGTCTCGCTTCGCCTCGCCGTTGAGACAGAATCCGCCGTTCTCACCATCGAAGACCACGGCGATGGCATCTCTCCTGACGCACTTCCTCATATTTTTGACCGCTTCTATCGCGGCGACCCCTCGCGTAACCGCAAGTCCGGCGGCACCGGCCTCGGACTCGCCATCGCCCGCGCCATCGTTCTCAAGACAGGTGGCGCCATTCAGCTCGCCAGCGAGCTCGGCAAGGGCACCATCGCCACAATCCGCTTACCGCTCACATCAAACTAAACCCGAACCCCTGAACCCTGACTCCTCGATGAAGATCGTCCTCGGCATCATCCTCATCGCCGCCCTCGCCTTCGCCGACTACAAGTGGCGTCAGTGGATGGCCGCCCGCCGCCGCGAACGCGACACTCCTCCCAGTCCCTAAGCCCCCACACTCACACTCACACTCACACCCCACACCACATACCTCCGTCCCATCCCCCCTTGTTTACAATGGCTCGTAGGGAGCCATCTAATCAAAATGACTTTCGTTCTTAGCTCTTTCCGCGCACACCGTCTGCTCGTCCTCTCTGCGCTCGCCCTCGCTTCCGCCGCCTCCATCGCCCAGTTCCAGCCGCCCCCGCGCGGAACGCAGGTTCGCGACCCTGCCGCCCTCAAGCCCCCAGCCGGAGCCCGCGTCGCCATCATCGAATTCGAAGATATGGAGTGCCCCGACTGCGCCCGCGCCAACCCGCTGCTTCTCGAAGCCGCCACCAAGTACCACATCCCCTGGGTCCGCCACGACTTCCCCCTGCCCATGCACGCGTGGAGCTTCCAGGCAGCCGTCTATGCCCGCTGGTTCGATACAAAATCCAAGGCCCTCGGCGATGAATACCGCAATACCGTCTTCGCCAACCAGCCCTCCATCACCAGCACCGACGTCCTCGCACAGTTCACACAGAAGTTCGCCCAATCCCACAGCCTCGCCGTGCCCTTCGCCATCGATCCCCAGGGCACCCTCGCTAGCCTCGTCAAGGCCGACTACGCCCTCGGCCAGCGCATCGGCATCGAGCACACACCCACCATCTGGGTCTCTACAACCAACTCCAAAGGCGCTCCCTTCGTCGAGGTGGTCGACCGCACCCGCCTCTTCCAGCTCATCGATCAGGCCCTCGCCGACACCGCCTCCGCTCCCAGGCCAACTGCCCCCAAGCCAGCCGCCAAGTCAGCCTCAGCCCCGTAGTCATCAACCGCTCGTCTTCAAGGAGCTTGGGTGCCCCCGGTCTCGCTTCTGAGACCTGGGAATCGAAGAACTGAATCGACGGGATGAACCGGTCACAGTTTTCTCTGTTCAACCCATCCCCTGAAACCATCTCCCGCAAAGGAAAGTCCAACCTCTATGCACGCTTTCGCTTTCCCAAGCCTCCTGCGCTCCCTTAAACCTGCCATCGTCCTGCTCATCATCGGCTGTCTCCCCGCCGTCCTCGCCTTCGCCCAGCCAACGCAGGGCACCCAGGTCCTCAACGCCTCGGCCCTCCATCCGCCCGCCGGAGCCCGCGTCGCCATCGTCGAATTCGACGACCTCCAATGCCCCAGTTGCGCCGCCGCCAACCCAACCCTCATGCAGGCTGCCTCCACCTACCACATCCCCTGGATCCGCCACGACTTCCTCATCCCCTACCACAACTGGAGCCGCATCGCCGCCATCAACGCCCGCTGGTTCGACAGCCGCTCCAAGGCCCTCGGCGACGAGTACCGCAACCAGCTCTTCGCCAACCAGGCCTCCATCTACAATCCCGACTCCCTCCGCCAGTTCACTGAGAAGTTCGCCCAGTCCCACGGCCTCTCACTGCCCTTCGCAATCGATCCTCAGGGCAAATTCTCCGCCGCAGTCGACGCCGATGTCGCCCTCGGAAACCAAACCGGCGTCCGCGTCACTCCCACCATCTTCGTCGTCACCTCCGGCTCCAAGGGCCCGCCCTTCATCGAAGTCACTGACCGCAGCCGCCTCTTCCAGATCATCGATCAGGCCCTCGCCGATACCGCCTCCGCCAAATCAACCACAGCCTCCGCCTCCAAAAAAACCACCGCCCATTAGCTCTAATCGAACTTGGGATGCGTCGAGCACCGCTCGCCCGCCGCACTTACACCTCTTCACCTGTCCACTTGTCCCCTGACCACTGACCACTGTTCACTGTTCACTGTTCACTGTTTTCGTATAATCGTTCCTCATGAAGGCCTTCCTGACTCCCCTTGTTCTCTGCGCGAGCCTGCTCGCCGCCGCCCAAACCCCCGCTCCAAAGAGCCCCGCCAAAACCACCCCAACCCACAACGCGCCAACCGCTCCCCGTCCGTCCTTGCTCAACCCTGCATCCCTCCACGCCAAGGCCCCCGCGATTTTCAAGGCAAAGTTCACCACCACTGCGGGCGACTTCGTCGTCGAGGTGCATCGCGATTGGGCTCCCCTCGGCGCAGACCGCTTTTACAACCTCGTCCGCAATGGCTACTTCACAAACGCTTCCTTCTTTCGCGTGGTCCCGGGATTCGTCGTCCAGTTCGGCCTCAGCGCCAACCCTGCCGTCAACAAGGTCTGGAAAGACGCCGACATCCAGGACGATCCCGTCGTCCAGAGCAACAAGCGCGCCTCTCTCGTCTTCGCAACGGCCGGCCCCAACACCCGCACCACCCAGCTCTTCATCAACTTTGGCGATAACGCTCGCCTCGATGGCATGGGCTTCGCACCCTTCGGCGCCGTCGTCGAGGGCATGGATGTGGTCGACAAAATCTATTCCGGCTACGGCGAGTCCCCCAGCCAGGACCTGATCACCAATCAGGGCGACACCTACATCGCCGCCAACTTCCCCAAAATCGACAAGATCAAGCTCGCCCGCATCATCCCGCCCGCCCCAACCACCCCGCACCCTGCTACGGCGACCAAGCCCGCCGCCAAGCCCTCGGCCCAAACCCCCGCCCACTAGGCCAAGAACAGCAGCGGCGTTCGCCCTCGCGAACGCCGCCGCCCTTTCACTTTTTCACTCATTCACTTCTTCACTGCTTCTTCTTCTATGCCTCACCTTCACTCTTTCACCGCTTCACTGTTCACCGTCCACTGTCCACCGTCCACTGCTTCACTGCGTCTGCACACTCCCGCTCTCGCGCTCATATCCGGCAAGCATGGTCCGCAATGCAGCAGCCGCCTGCTCATCGTGATCTTCCGTGGCCCGATCCAGCGCCTGCTGCGCCGCTTTCGCAGCGTCTGCCGGATGCCCTGTCTTGTCATACGCCTTCGCAAGCTCCGCAAGGAACCGCGCATTCTTCCCTTGGTTCAGCTCCACAGCCTTTTCCAAAGGCGCTACAGCCCCTGCAAAGTCCCCCTCCGACTCCATCACGAAGCCAAGATTGAACCGGAACTCCGCGCGCATTGGCTCCAGCGCGACTGCCTTTTGCATCTGCTCCACCGCCCCAGCCGCATCTCCATTCAGCACCAGCGAAACCCCCAGATGCTGGAGAAACATCGTGTTTTTCGGATCGAGCGCGCTCGCCTTCCGGTACTCCTCGAGCGCCTCCTTCTCTTCCGACTGCCCGCTCAGCATGAATCCAAGGTTGTAGTGGGTCATCGCGTCGTCCGGATTCCGTTCCAACGCCTCGCGCAGAGACTTGATCGACTCCGGAATCTGGTTGTTCTGCATCTCGTCATACGCCTCGTCCACCAGGCGGTAAAACTCCATCGCCTGCGGATCGATCTTAGCCAGTCCATCCGTCGGAATGTTCACAAACTCCGGAATATTCACCGCCCTGTTCGCCGCCGTCGTGTTCTCCACCAGAACCGCCGGCGAGTCGTTCCCGTTCGCGTCAATATGCGTCAGCATCAGTTGCGTATACGGCCCGCGCCGCTTGGTCGAAAACGCCAGCCACTTCCCGTTCGGCGAAAAAGTGTGCCACGAGTTCATGGGCGCGCCGTTGCAGTTCATCAGCCGCGCCGTCCCGCCCTCAAATGGCACCATATAGAGCTTGCTGTCCGGCCGCATCAGCAGCCCGTTCTTGTTCTCGACAAACACAATCCATTTCCCGTCCGGCGACACCTTGGGGAAGTTGTTACTCATCCCGTTCCCTGACGCGCCCTTCACCGCAACAGCCGTCCCGCCCCGTCCGCCGTTGAATGGAATCTTGTAAAGGTCGTACTGAATCTGCGGCTCCCGCGGATCGTTCGCATACTCCGGCTTTGGCGCTCCCGGCGGGTAAGGATCGCGCGCCACTGCCCGGCTGAAGATCAGGTACTTCCCATCCGGCGACCAGAACGCGCTCGTCTGCACAAAATCCGGATTGTCCGCGCCCGGCAGCGGCTGCATCGTCTTTTCTACATTGTCGTAATACGCCAGAATCCCCCGCGTCGGATAAAACACCTGCAGGAATCGAAAATCGCTGTAATTCGTGCTGAACAGCCGGTCCAGCAACCCGTTCGCCATCCCCGGAATAATCTGCCCGTTCTTATTCTTGTTATCCGGCGTCCCAATCGACGTCACCACGTACCGCCCGTCCGGAGAAATCTGCGACATAAACCCGAACCGCTTCACCGCCGGATCGTTGCTCTTCGTCGCCGGGTCCACCTGGAACGAGCTCCATCGGATCACATTCTTATTTGTGATCGCCATCTCCTTCTCGACCGGAACCAGCCCGTAAAGCCCCTTATCGTTTCGCGGCCCGTCCAGGTCCAGCCCCAGCGTCTTCCCATCCCGCGAAAACGAATGGCAATTCGCGCACGTATGCAGCTTCTCCATCACCACATGGCTCTGCTCTTCGCTCACCGCCCTCACCTGCCACTTGATCAGCGGAATCGCCGCGTGCGGCAGCGGTTGAATCGGCCCTTTTTCCCCCGGCGGAGTCGTCAGCAGCGGCACATCCCGATAAAACAACGGCGCACCCACCGGATCCACCGACGTCGAAATCGTTACCTTTGCCTCCGAAACAGTCTCTGGCTTCCCGCCCGCTCCATCCCCCACCCCTGTAATCTGAATCGTCGCCGGCGCCTTCACGCTCAGGCGCTTGATCTTCGCCCACATCTCCGCGTCCGGCTTCCATGTGTGCGTCGAGGCCTGCTCCGGAGTCAGCTCCAAACCCGGCCCCGCTTCCGGATCCATCTTGCCCCGCTGCATCAGCGCGCCCGCCGTCTCCACGCGCATATTCCCCGTCCCATTCGCAAACGAGACCTCCACCACCCACCGCTGCGCTGCCTGGCTCTTGTCGTGCCACAGCACCGTTGGCGCCGTGATATCAGGCGGAAAAACCGACCCCTCCGTCGGGTAGTCGATCCCGATTTTGTCCTCTACCTTTGCCCCGCCCTGTTCCCCTGTCTTTTCGCTGGTCTTTTCAATCCCGCTCGCCGCCAGCGCCGTCCGTCCCGCCGGCCCAATCCACAACGCCGCCCCGCACACCAGCACCACCGCCCCAGCCCCAGCCAACATACCCGTCAACCGCTTCGTAGAATGCAACCTCATATGCCCCTTGCGGTCCAATGAACCAGACCCGCCCTGCCATTCTAACTTTCACGCGTTCACTCTTTCACTGTTTGACTCATCGACTGCTTTTCCGTTCCCTGTTCCCTTCTCCCTGCACTACCGTATCTGCACCAGCTCCCCGCTCGCCCCCGGGCTCACCGTCGACGTCTGCGGCGCTCGCCAGTGGTCGATATAGCTGATCCGGTGCACGCATCCAATCGTGCAGTTCGGCGCGCAGCTCTTCGCCGTCAAAAACTCCCGCTTCACATCCTCCGTCGTATACTCCGCCACCGGAACCCCCGGATACCCGCGCTGCTGGCTGCAATAGTGCACCAGCCCGTCCTCGCAGATATACAGGTACCGCGACCCCGCCCGGCAACGCCAGTCGTTCGCCCGCCCCTCCGCAATCGCCGCCTGAAACTCGTCAAACTGCGCGTAGTTCGTCTTCTTCCGGTCCGTCATCGCAAAGTACACCTTCGCCTCGTCCGGCTTCAGCGGCTTCAGTTGCCCGTCCCCATCGTGAATAATCCCGATCGTCGACTCAAACCCCAGCTCCAGCGCCCGCTTCCCAATCATCAGCGCGTCGTTCGGATCCTTGAAGCCCCCGCCCACCACCGAGTTGATGTTCACGTGAAACTCCGCATGCTCGGCCAGCATCTCCAGCTTCTTGTCCAGCACCTTCAGGCTCTTCTTTGAAATCTCATCCGGCATCACGTTATCAATCGAGATCTGCATGTGGTCCAGGCCCGCCCGGTTCAGCCGCTCAATCCGCTCCACGTTCAGCAGATACCCATTCGTGATCATCCCCGCAATCGCGCCCGTCCCCCGCATCCGCACAATGATCTCGTCCAGTTGCGGATGCGTCAGCGGCTCGCCCCCGCTGATGCCGATCATCGCCGTCCCCAGCCGTCCCAGCGCATCGATCCGCCGCTGCATCTCTTCCAGCGGCACCGGCTCGCTCACCTTGTCGTACTCGTTGCAATACCCGCAGCTCAAATTGCAGAACCGCGCCGGAACAATCTGCGCCAGCACCGGATGCGAAGTCGACGCCAGCGCACGCACCACCATCGCGTACTCCCGCGCCTTCCGCTTAGCCCGAATCACCCGCCCCCGCCCCGTATCTCGCTTCGATACACCCATCTTTACTATTGAATCACAGCGCCACGAAGCCGAGCGGATGCCGCCCACTCTGTTCCAACTCAACTTGCGATGGCAAAACGGGTCAAACGGTTCGTCCGGGGGTTCCGAAAACCCAATGGAATGAGAGAATCGCTGGACATGTCCTCCCAGCGTCCCTAGTATTTGTTGAACACTATGAACGGATATATTCCAGGGCTTCTCCTGATAATCGTCGGAGCCGCACTCTTTGTCGTGAGCCGGCTTCGCCGCCGTCCATCAGTGTCCGCAGACAGGGGCTCAGTGGCAATCGGTGGGGACAGCAGCGGCTCCGTTACGAACATCAACATAGGAAAAGAAAAGGAAAAGGGCTCCCCCGAGCGCGCTCTCACGGTAATAAGTATTCTCGTCGAGGTAATCGGAATCGCGGCAGTGATTTGGCACGCGACGCATCTGGCGGCGAAATGACTGACCACAAAGTCACAGCCAAAGATGGAAGCACTGCCATCGGTGGCGACGTCAACGCGCCTGTAGTGAATCTAAATCTTACGGCGCCAAACGCGGCCTCCGTGAGTCTCTCAATTGAGCAGCATGTCGAGCTGGAGCTGCCATCCCGCCTGGGTGCCGTGATCGCGGTGTTTTCCAAGCAGAGCCTTTCAGAATACGGGCTTGGCCCCAGAATGGCTTTGCCAGCAGAAGCGATCGAAAAGGTCGAGTACAACAGCCTATCCAAAGATCACCAAGCGCTTGTTGATTACTACAAACATTCGCTCGTACTTGAAAGGGCCTACCTCGGCGCCGAGCAACAGAATAGTGATACCCGATATTTAGTCAGGAGAAAAGCCGCAATCGCGTATAAATCGGAGATTCAAAATGGTTTAGGCCTGCAACCCACTTCCCCGAGCCACAGGCTCAACTATGTGCGTGCGAACGCGGATAAAATCGTGGCGGGAGTTATCAATCAATTGGTCGACGACTACAAGAAATCTAGCGGAATCAAGGCCGAACAAGAAACTGCACACCTGGCCGTGTCACTCGTGGTAGTCGACTCGGTTGTGGCGTGCGAAGTCCTCGAAAGGCCAGCAAATGCTCTTACCGCGTGAACAGAGCCCGTGGAATTGTGGGTATTATCTCGGCGCGATCGCAATCCGAGCAATTCGGGAGTCGCCTTCAGGACGGTGCGACCTCTCAGAAATGCAGCGGCGCATGAGCCTGCTAATGAATCGTCCCATATCGCCAACGCAAGCCGTTACAGCCGCTGCTTGGCTATATCTATTGGGTGCCATAAGACTCGACGACGAAGGGATGGTCACGAGATGCGACTAGATGAACTCGTGATAATGCGTGACAAGTCGGTGGTTAGGAATATCAAGTTCAAACAAGGGCTAAATCTTGTTCTTGATAAGCCAACTCCCACCAAGACCAAGTCAGGCAATAGCGTTGGGAAGACAACGGTCCTCCGCCTAATCGACTTCTGCCTCGGCTCGGACGGCGAGGACATTTGGCAGGACTCTGAGTTTAAAACGAGCATCAATCAGGATGTTTACAATTTTCTTCATGGAAGAGTGCCAGTCTCCATCTCTCTACGAGTCGAAGACGCCGTCCGCGGAAAGCACACGCTGACCCGCACATTCGCGAGTGGCGACAACGGCAAACCCTCGTTTCTAATAGACGCGAAGCAATACAAGCAGCTGAAGCCCTTCCGGACTGATGTAAAAGAGCTTCTGTTCGGCTATTGCGGTGACAAGCCAAGCCTCCGCCAACTTGTACCCAAATTTGTACGGTCCTCGGCAAGCCTGATGAGCAAGACCCTCAAGTACCTTGGCGAATACGCAAGCGAAACCGATTACGAAGCGCTTCATTTGTTTCTTTTCGGATTCTTTGCCGTTGATGTTCTTGAGGAGCGCCCGCGCCTAATGACCCTTAAGAAGAGACTCGACAGAGACCTAGCCGCATTAAGCAGGCTCCGGAAAGAAGGAGAGATTGAGCAGCTACTGATCCATCTGCGGCGCGAAATAGAGAGCATCGGACTCTCGCCCGAATTGAAGGGCGAAGTGCCAGAAATTGCAGCCCATGCCAACAAAGTTACGGGTATACGATCAAAGGCTGCGAACGTCGCCGGCAATCTCAGCAGATATGACAGTGAGATCGCATCCTTGTCCGCAACCATCGATGAGCTAGTGAATGAATTCACCGATATTGACCGGCATGCAATCGAGTCAATTTACCGCGAGGCACAGCTTTACATTCCGAAACTGCAACACGATTGGAACGACCTGACTGATTTTGTACAGAATCTTAGAGGCAGAAAGCGGAGATTCTTGAGTTCGCAGATCGAAGCTCTGAAAGATAAAGCAAGCGGCGCAAAGAAGGAACTGGAGGGCCTGCAGGCTCTCGAGAGGACAGAGATCGGCTCACTCGTGAAGTCACCCGAGTTCGCCAAATCCCTCAAGATGAGAACGGATCTTCAGGAAAAGCTAAAGACACTCGGCAGTTTGGAACAAGATCTACAAGATATTAGAAGCCTCAAGTCGCAAATAGCGGCGGCAGAAGAGGGGCTCGAAACAACCCGAGAAACCATCGAAAAGGAAAAGGCGGCGCTTGGGGTGCGGGTGAGCGTATTTAACAAATACTTCTCGAAGCTCTCAGAACTCCTCTATGGGGAGCAATACCTATTGCACTTCGATGAGACGGCCAGGGGATCGATTTCATTCCAGTTAAGTGCTGTGGGATCAAACGTGGGGGCGGGGAAGAAGGCCTCACAGACTGCCGCCTTTGACCTCGCGTACATACAATTCCTGCACGAGACCAAGATCAACTTTCCGAAATTTGCCTGCCACGACGGCGTGGAACAGATTCATGGCAACCAACTGTCCGAACTCTTGGTCGAGGCAAATCAAATAGATGGGCAACTGATTATCGCGACCCTGCGCGACAAACTTCCCCCCATGCCAGACGGCTACATCGTGCAGAACACCGTCTTGGAACTTTCCCACGACGACAAGCTATTCCGCATCTAACACCTAATTAATCCCGCCCCCTCCCGAACGCAGTATTATTCTACTGCAAATGCAGTATAATTCTACTGCAACGCTCTCTCTTCCGCTCCAACCTCCGCCGCAAGGTCCTCACGTTCTTCTACGTCAACCGAACCGCGCGCGTATACGTCCGCCAGTTGGCCGTCGCCCTCGCCGCCGACTCAACCAACCCCTCCCGCGAACTCGCCCGCCTCACCCAGGAAGGCTTCCTCCGCTCCGAAATCGACCAGTGGCTCTCAATCCTCCGCAATCCTGCGCCCTGGGCCCCAGACATTGGACCCTCGTCTCAACCGCTTCACCGCCAGCGGCGCCCTCGCGAATTAAGCACTGACCACTGACCACTGAACACCGATCACTGACCGCTACCCCCCGTGACCCAGCTCACGCAATATAACAACCCTTGTTATATCGCCAGCCCGTTTTGACCTCAAGTGCCTCAGTTTTTCATGCATTTTTCTGCCTATCCCACCCCCGAGCATGCCGCATATTCCTGATTCTAAATCGGATACACTCGATTCTCAGTGCGCGGAATGCACCATTTCATTTAAGTCCTTTGGATTCATCGCATTCCAGCCACCTTCCTCTCGATATTTACGTGAAAATCGCGCTTCTTCTGTCAAATTCAAGATCCCACCGCTTAGAATCGAACTCCCTCGCCCCATAACCCCTTCAAATGCATTCGCTTACACCCATCGCCCTTTTCGCGCAAATCCATCTAAACGCAAAGCGTCCGCTATCTCTCATCGAATCTTGCATTTCCAGACAACACACCTCGACATCTAGGCAAACATTCGCCGTCTTTCGCGAGCTTTCCGCCAAAATCATGATCCCGTTTTCGCCTCAAGCCCCCGCGATCCGCCCCCCATTTCCGGGCCGCCCGCCCCGCGTCCCACGCCATCGAAGCGATCAACCAATGGCTCACCGTGCTTCGCGATGCCCTGGCATCTCCCACACCCCAGACCCTAACCCCTAACTACTAATCACTAACCCCTGCCCCTTTTGCGCATAATTTCCCCCTCCCGGCGCACAATCAAACAGTGAATACCAAACAGCCCTCAGCACCGATTGCACCCAAGCCGGGAGCTAAAATAAGGCCGAGCAGCGTCAAAAAAACGACCCAATAAACATTCTACGTTTAGAATCAATAACTTAGCTATCGCGCTCGAAAATGCCCATTGAAAACAAAAGAGTTATTTTGACAGGAGTAGTCGCAAAAACCCCAAAACCCGAAGAAAACCGGTCAATTCTCGTCGGAAAAGCGTCGGGGAAACCCCGGCTTTTTGTCGGGAATCGTCGGAAGATAGGATCTTGGTCGCTCAGGATCCTGGTCCCTTAGTCCTTGTTCTCTGTTCCCTCGTGCCTGCTCCCTCGGTCCCTGGTCCCTGCTTTTCTGATCCCTGACCCCTGCTCTTCTGCTCCCCGACCACTGACCACTTGTCCACTGTTCACTGCTTCTCCAGCACCGCATCCGCCACCAGCGCCGCTTCCACAGCATCGCGCACCCGGTGGACCCGAACAATCGAAGCCCCCGCCAGAATCGCCGCCACCATCCCCGCCACGCTCGCCGTCTCCCGTGCGTCAACCGGCGCAGCCGCCCCCCCATAGAGCGGCGCCAACGCCTGCCCCAGGAATGACTTACGGCTCACCCCCGCCAGCAACGGTCGGCCCAGTTCCAGCAACTCAGCCTCCCTCGCCAGCAATACAAAGTTCTCTCCGCCTCGCTTCCCAAATCCATACCCCGGGTCCAGCACAATCGATTCACGCTCAATCCCCGCCGCAGCAGCCTTGGCCAAGCTCGCCTCAAGTCCCGCCCTCACCTGCCGCATCAGCTCGTCCGGCTCAAGTTGCCCCTGCGCATTCCATTCATCCGGCCGCCCCCGCGTATGCATCAGCACCAGCCCGCACCGTGTCTCCGCCGCCACGGCCTCCATCCCAACGCCCCACGAAAACCCGCTCACATCGTTCACAATCTCCGCCCCGGCTGCGATAGCCGCCCGCGCCGTCTCCGCCTTGTAGGTGTCTACCGAAACAATCGCCCCCGGCCTCGCCCGTAGTACCCCCTCCAACGCCGGCAGCAGCCGCGCCTGCTCCTCTTCCGCGCTCACCGCCGGCGCATCTTCCCCACCCGCAACTCCACCCGCACGCGACCCGGGCCGCGTGCTCTCCGCACCGATGTCCACAATGTCCGCGCCCTCGTCCAGCAATCGGATGGCTCGCGCAACCGCCTCTTCCGAAACCAAGAAAGAATCGCTGAAGGAGTCGGGCGTCACATTCACCACGCCCATCACCACCGTCCTCCGCCCCAGTTCCAGCGTCCTCGTCCGCAGCTTCCAGATTGTCGCCGCTCTTTTCAATCCGCTTCCTTTCGCCAGCTCTCGCGCGCCCGCCGCAAATTCCGCCGCCTGTCCATGCTACCCCGCGTCGGCGCGCTCACCCATCGTTTCCTTGCTGCTACACTTCCCCTCATGCTTCCCCATCGGCGAGTTTCCCTCCTCCTTTTCGCAGCCTCACTCATTCCCCTCGCACTCTCCGCGCAAACCCAATCGCACCCGAGCTCATCCCACCGGCCAGCGGCCGCAAGCGCCTCATCCCGCCCCGCGCCCGCCAAGGGTCCTCTCGCCGACCGCATTGCCGCCATCCTTGCCGACCCCGCGCTCGACCAGGCCCAGTTCGGCATCAGCGTTGTCACTCTCGACGGCAAGCCCCTCTACGGACTCAACGAATCAAAGCTTTTCATCCCCGCGTCTGACACCAAGCTCCTCACCACCGCCGCCGCCTACGCTTTGCTCCCCGTCGATTCCCTTACCTGGACCACAAACGTCGTAACAAGTGCAGTCCTCGACAGCGAAGGCATCCTCCACGGCGACCTCACCATCGTCGGCTCCGGCGACCCCACACTCAGCGCGCGCCGCTACCCCTACAAGTCCCCCACCCCCGCAACACCCGCCACTCCCACGACAACCCCCGCCCCGCAGCCTCCATCCGCACACCCATCCACGCCCGAATCCGCTCTCGCTCAACCCGAACAGCCGCTCTCGCCCATGAACTCGCTCGACCTCCTCGCCCAGCAGGTGGAGCAGGCCGGCGTCCGCACCGTCGAAGGCAACATCGTCGGCGACGACACCTTTTTCCTCTATGAGCCCTATGGCAAAGCCTGGGCCTGGGACGACCTCCAGTGGGCATACGGCGCGCCCATCTCTGCTCTCTCGTTCAATGAGAACGCCATCGGCTTCACAGCGAGCCCCGACCCCGCCAAACCGGAAACCACCGTCGCGGCCTGGACTCCCGACGTCGACTACTACACCCTCGACAACTCCATGGTCCCTAACCCCCCTGAAAAAACCGCCCATCCCGGCATCGAGCGCCGTCCCGGCTCCATGCTGGTGCGCGCCTGGGGCACAGTCGATCCCGGCTTCCACGTCAACCTAGCCGTCGAAGACCCCGCGGAGTTCGCCGCTACCGCGTTTGAGCTAGCACTGCTCAAGCGCGGCATCAAGGTCAAGGGCGCACCCACATCGAGCCACCGCTTCCCCGATGGCACCGGCGATTTCGAAGCCGAGCGCTCCAAGCCAGTTCCATCGCTTCACCCCTCCGACGCGCCCACCGTCACGCCGCCCCTCGCAGGCCGCCGCATCTTCGCCACCCACGACTCCGTCCCCATCGCCCAGGACATCGCCGTCATCAACAAGGTAAGTCAGAACCTCCACGCCGAATTGCTCCTCCGTCTCCTCGGCAAAATCCACGGAGACGACGGCACCATCGCACAAGGCACCCGCGTTGTACGCCAGTTCCTGTTGACCGCAGGCGTCAACGACTCCGACTTCTACATCTACGATGGCTCCGGCATGAGCCCCTACAATCGCATCGCTCCTCGCGCCTACACGCAATTGCTCTCTTTCGCAGGTCGCCAGTCGTGGGGAAATGACTTTCGCCTGACACTCCCCATCGCCGGCGTCGACGGCACGCTCGTCAATCGCTTCTCCAGCTCTCCGCTCAAGTCCAATCTCTGGGCAAAGACCGGCACCATGACAGGAGTCAATGCGCTCTCCGGCTATCTCACCGCTGCGAGCGGCCGCCTGCTCGTCTTCTCCATCCTCGTAAACGGCCACCGCCCAGGAAGCGAAGCCGAGCTTCACGCCATCGACCAAATCGCCGAAGCCATCGCCGCCGCAGACTAGCGCGTTATCATCAGAGCCAAATGCAATTCCGCGCTTTGCCTATTTGCTCCGCAATCCTCGCCTGCGCCTTCGGCCTCGCTGCAGCCCTCGTCGGCTGCCGCTCCCTGCCTCCGTCCAAGCCGCAGTCCGAATGGACCCCCGAAGAAGCACGCGGAGCTGTGGTCTATAGCCAGGCCTGCGCCCGCTGTCACTACCCCACCAACACCCACTCGCTTCACGGCCCCGGCCTGCAGGCCATAACCAAGGTTCAGTCCATGCCCTCGGGCCAGCCTCCCACCGACGAGCGCCTCACCGCCGTCATCCTGCACGGACGCAACATGATGCCCGCCACCCAGCTCACCGACGCCCAGCTCAGCGATCTGCTTGCCTATCTGCACACGCTATGACCATCGGAAACGACACTGACGCACCCGGAACAGACCAAGCCGAGCCCTCCGAGTCCACAACCCCGCCGTCCCTCCCGCGCCGCGATCTGCTCCCGCTGCCTGCCCTCGTCGCCATCAGCCTCTACATGGTGATTCTTGCCATAGTCGATGTCGTAGCCGTAGTCGGCGGTCAGTTCCGTCCCATCTACATCGTGCTCGCCGCACCTTTCATCGCCGCCGCAGCCGGCCTTCTCATGCTCTTCCGCTGGGCCTGGGCGCTCACGCTTGCCGCGGTCGTTCTTCTTGCCGGCCTCTTCTTCTTCAAGTTCTATACCGACCAGCAATTGCCCTTCATCATCCAGGGCCTCATGAACCTCATCTTCTTTCTCTACCTCGTCCGCCCCGAGGTCCGTGAAAAGCTCCGCTAGAAGTTCTTGCCAGACAGCCTTCGAAGAATCGACCCCCGTTCGCTCCGTCAGCTTTCCCTCATGCCTCCCGCTACAATTAACGTGTGCTGGATCTGGTCCAGATCGCGCCCGCCCGCCTCGCCCCCGCTCCTAAACCCGAGTGGCTCAAGGCCCGCGCTCCCGTGGGCGAAAACTTCCACGACCTCAAGCGCCTCGCCCGCTCGCTCAACCTCCACACCGTCTGCGAGAGCGCCCACTGCCCCAACATCGGCGAGTGCTGGCACCACAAAACCGCAACCTTCATGATGCTCGGCAACCTCTGCACCCGCCGCTGCGGCTTCTGCGCGGTGCCCAAGGGCCGCCCCGAGCCCATCGACTTCGACGAGCCCCGGCGCGTCGCTGAAGCCGTTGCCACGCTCGGCCTCGAACACGCCGTCATCACCAGCGTCAACCGCGACGACAATCTCGTCGGCGGAGCCCG
This sequence comes from uncultured Acidobacteriaceae bacterium, assembly GCA_963783065.1. Taxonomy (GTDB): domain Bacteria; phylum Acidobacteriota; class Terriglobia; order Terriglobales; family Acidobacteriaceae; genus Telmatobacter. Next base: position 1,554,635 of record CAWAMG010000004.1, read on the forward strand.
CGCCTTCGCCATGGTCATTCACGAGATCCGGCTTCAGGCGCCCGGCTGCCGCGTCGAAGTCCTCATCCCCGACTTTCAAGGCAATCAGGAAGCCATCCGCACCGTCGTCGAAGCCCTCCCCGAGGTCCTCAACCACAACACCGAAACCGTTCCCCGCCTCTATCGTGTCGTCCGCTCCGGCGCGCGCTACGAGCGTTCTCTTGAGTTGTTGCGCTACTCCAAAGAACTGCGGCCCGCAGGGCTAACAAAATCGGGCGTGATGGTGGGCCTCGGCGAAGAGACACGCGAACTCCTCGAAGTCTTCCGCGATCTCGCCTCGGTCGGTTGCGACATCCTCACCATCGGCCAATATCTGCGCCCCTCGCGCGATCACCTGCCCATGGCCCGTCTATACACGCCGCGCGAATTCGCCGAGCTCAAGATCGAAGCGCTCAAGATGGGCTTCCGCCACGTCGAGTCCGGCCCCCTCGTCCGCTCCAGCTACCACGCCCACGAGCAGGCTGCGTCCACGGGTTTGGTACCCGCCTAGCCTCGATCAAATGCCCACATTCGGCATAGCTCCGGGAAACATACTGAGCCGTCTTGAATAGTCCGCGATCTTCACCCAGTAAATGATCCAAAGCGCCAGAAATGCCCATATTGCCACAAGCCCAAGCAGCGGAATCAAAGTACAGCATCCGCTAATGCACATCGCCAAGCCCACTGCCTGCCCTGGCTGCGAATCGTAATTTGGAATTCCCCTCCGCGCGAACTCGTTCGCAAGCGACCTCGACATCGCCAGCACCACGATGAAGTTAAATACAAGGTAGACGAGCGGAATGATGAGCAGCCATAACAATCCCGGCTCCATCGTCCGTGACGCCGGCGCGCATTGGTTCAGTGCTTTCTGCAGCGTCAGAATGTAAAAGACCGCTGGAAGCACATAGGTGACCCCAAAGACGAAATACAGCACGATCAGATGCCAGGGCTGCAGGAAATCCATTCGGGAGTCCTCCGCATTCTCAGGTTCCGAAACCTCGCCGCGATTCTAGCCCGATTGATCCCACCGAAACAAGATGCACACCCACATCAACCGCCGGCCTCTTAACAGATTCGTTCTGCCCCGGCTGGCCGCCCCATCAATCCGGCCGCTCGCCCAGTTGTAGAATATGCACTGTTGCAGTTTCCTCCAGAGGACGAAAGCGTATGGCACCCTCCATCATGGCCGGTATTCCGGCTCTCAAAGAACTCAACGGCGACCTCCGCCGCCGCATGGATCAGGCAGTCGCCACCTTCCAGGCCACCCTCGCCTCCACGCGCACGGGCCGCGCCAGCGTCCACATGCTCGATGCCGTCAAGGTCGACTACTACGGCACGCACACGCCCATCACCCAGCTCGCCCAGGTCTCCACGCCTGAAGCCCAACTCATCGTCATCTCTCCCTGGGACCCTGCCATCGTCAAGGAGATTGAGAAAGCCCTCCTCGTCGCCGACCTCGGCCTCAATCCGCAGTCCGATGGCAAAGTCATCCGCGTCCCCATCCCGCCCATGACCGAGGAGCGTCGCCGCGACGTCGTTAAGCACCTCAATAGAGTCCTCGAAGAGCACCGCACAGCCATCCGCAACGTCCGGCGCGACGGCAACGACGCCCTCAAGAAGATGGCCAAAGAGAAAAAGATCTCAGAGGACGATGAAAAGCGCGCTCTCGAAGAGGTCCAGAAGATGACTGACGAAGAGATCCGCCGCATGGAAGAGCTCTCCCGCAAAAAAGAAGCCGAAGTCATGCAGGTGTGAGGCGCGTAAATCCGGAATGGATCAATCAGACTTCGGGCCGAGCAAATCAGCTGGGCTGCTCCTTGCTGGGCGGACCCCATGAATCCTTCCATTTTGGAATGCGATTTGGACGAAGGAAAGCGGAACGGCGATGAGCGAAAGCCGGCACACTGAGGAGCACATTGAGGGTGCGCTGAAGCAGGTTGAGGCAGCGCGCCCGGCCTTTGTTGTGGTGAAACGGATCACAAGTGGTTGATGAGCGAGGCGATGCAGGCTGCGCCGAAGCCGTTGTCGATGTTGACTACCGAAACATTGGGCGAACAGGTGTTCAACATCCCAAGAAGAGCGGCGACGCCGCCAAACGAGGCACCGTAGCCGACGCTGGTGGGGACGGCGAGGACGGGAGCGTGGACGAGCCCGCCGACGACGGTGGGCAGAGCGCCTTCCATGCCGGCGCAGACGATGAGCACACGGGCGGATTGGAGCGAAGTCTTCTGGGCGAGGAGGCGATGGATGCCGGCGACGCCGACGTCGGCGATGAGCTCGACGGTGTTGCCCATGAGGCGGGCGGTGACAGCGGCTTCTTCGGCAACGGGCAGGTCGCTGGTGCCGGCACAGACGACGCCGACAGTTCCTTTGCCCGCGGAAGCAGCGGTTTGGTTGAGCGTGATGCAGTGTGCAGTGGGATGATGCTCGGCCTGGGGTACGGCGGCACGAACTGCAGACCACATTTCATCGGAGGCGCGCGTAGCGAGGACGTTGCCGCCGGCCGCAGCCATGCGGGCAAAGATGGAGGCGACCTGGGAGGCGGTTTTGCCGGCGGCGAAGATGACCTCGGGCATGCCAGTGCGCAGGGCACGATGGTGGTCGAGTTTGGCGAAGCCAAGGTCCTCGTAGGGCAGATCTTTGAGGCGGTCGAGGGCATCGCCGATGGCAGTGCGACCATCGCGGACTTCGTTGAGGAGAGACTCGAGGCGAAGACGATCCATTCTTTCAACTCCTACTGCTGGGGCGCGGCGCTTCGATCGGCCGCGAGGTAGAGGCTCATCGCTGTCTGGTGGACCTGTTTGAGGGGGACGGAGTGCTCGGTGGCGAGGCGACGGCAGTCCTCGTACTCGGGCGAAGCATTGGCGACCAGGCCGGACGGCCAATGCGCGATTTTGATTCGGACCGGGCCCCAGGGCGTGATGACGGACTGGAAGTCGCGGGCGAGGGACTCCTTGTTTTCGATGCGCCAGTGGAGGCCGATGGTTGTGGTTTCGCGGAAGATGAGGTCGCGGAGCGCGGGAACGAGGTCGGGCCGGCACAGCACTGTGAGCTGCGCGCCGGTGCGGCCTTTCTTCATCTGCGCGGTTGCGCGATAGACGTCCCACGCGCCTGCGGCGAGCAGAAGTTCGCTTACGTACCCGAGAAGCTGCGGACTTGAATCGTCGATGACGGTTTCGAGGATGGCGATGGGCTCGGCAATGTGCGCGGGCGCGGACTCGGCTGACTCACCAACGAGAATGCGAAGGAGATTTGGCTCGCCGGGTGTGTCTTTGCCGCCGGCGCCGTAGCCGGAGGACTGGACCGTGAGTGGCGGGAGCAGTTCGTAGCGGACGTCGAGCATGCGCAGGATGGCTGCGCCGGTGGGGGTGACACGCTCCATGGGAGGGCCGGCAGCGTAGACGGGCGCGGCGCCGAGCAGGGCGATCGTGGCGGGAGCGGGAACCGGCAGCGTGCCGTGCTGGCAGACGACGGTGCCGCTGCCGACGTTTAGCGGCGTGGCAAGCCAGCGGTCGATCGAGAGCAATTCAGCGCCGGCGGCGGCGCAAACGATGTCGACAATGGTGTCGACGGCGCCGACCTCGTGGAAGTGAACCTTCTCAACGGAGATGGAATGGATGGCGGCTTCGGCTTCTCCGAGTAACTGGAAGGCGCGGCTGGAGCGGGCTTTTACAGTTTCAGAGACCTGAGCGGCGGTGATGATTTCGAGGATGGATGAGAGATGTCGGTGGAGGCCGTGAGTATGAGTGCGAGTCTCAGTGTGAGTGTGGGGTGGTGCATCGAGCTCTGGAGTTAGAACGTCGACTTTGGTACCGGTGATGCCTCCGCGGACTACTTTGCGGGACTCGAGGCGCGCGCCGATGTTGAGAGCGGCGGTGGTTTCTTCAAGGAGGGTCATGGGGACGCCGGCGTCGACGAGCGCGCCAAGGAACATGTCGCCACTGATGCCGGAGAAGCAGTCGAGATAGCCGATACGCATCGTTTTGTGATTTTAAATGGCGCGCTATGCGCCGCGGCGCAGTAGGACGTCGGCAGGTACGACAGCATTGAGGGAGCCGGAGCGAAAGCCGGCGGTGTCGACGGTGACGTATTGATAGCCGGCCCGGCGGAGGGCGGCCGAGATGGCGTCGAAGGTCTCCATTGCGAGGGCCCTGGGTAACTCGGCGCGGGCAATTTCGACGCGGGCGAGATCGCCATGGTGGCGGACTCGGAACTCGCGGAAGCCCAGGCCGCGGAGACTGTCTTCGGATTTTTCGATCTGCTCGAGAACTTCGCGGGTGACGGCACGGCCATATTCGACGCGCGATGAAAGACAAGGGGCAGCGGGACGGTCCCAGAGCGAGTATCCGGCAGCGCGGGCGAGTGTGCGAATCTCGGTCTTCGTGAGGCCGACGTCGGCAAGAGGCGCGAGGACGGCATGCTCCTGTGCGGCGCGCTGGCCGGGGCGGAAGTCGCGTGTATCGTCCGCATTCATGCCGTAGGCAATGGATGTGAAACCGAGTCGCGGGCCGAGAGTACCCATGGCATCGAAGAGCTCGTCTTTGCAGTGGAAACAGCGGTCGAAGTCGTTTCGGGCGTATTCTGGGCGGTCGAGTTCTTCGGTGGCGATGATGTGGAGCGGAATTCCGAGACCGCTGGCGAAAGCGCAGGCCTGTTCGAAGTCACGGCGTGCGAGTGATGGCGAGTCGGCGATGACCGCAATCATGCGCGAGCCAAGGAGCCGGTGGGCGGTGGCCGCGAGGTAGGCGGAGTCGACGCCGCCGGAGTAGGCGACCATAAGCGTGCCCAACTCGAGCAGGCGCGCTTCGAGGGCTTCGAGCTTGGATGCAGGGAAATCCGCGGAGTCAACCGGGGAAGTGCCGGTGGGAAGAGTCGCCGCCATGGGCTGATTATACCTTTCGTGCGAGTCAGATGCGGACGGGTGGGGTAGGCTGGAAGGGAAATCGAACAGGGAATGAGCACAGATCGGATTCACTTGTGGGTGGCGTATCCCGACGACCTGAAGGACGAGGCGACGGAGCGGAACTGCCTTCGGCTATTGAACGAAAACGAGCGGGCACGATTGAAGCGATTCAAGTTCGACCGGCACAGGCGCGAGTATCTGGCGACGCGCGCACTCGAGCGGACGGCTCTTTCGGCCTATGCAGAGATTGCGCCGGAGAAGTGGCAGTTTGAGGCAGGTGAGCATGGTAAGCCGGCGATTGGGCCGGGACTGTGTCGGCAGGCAATGGGTCTCACGTTCAATCTGTCGAATTCGTTGGGGCTAGTGGTGTGCGCGGTGAGCCATGGGGCGGAGATCGGGGCGGACGTTGAGCCTTACACACGCGCGAGGACCATTGAGGAAGTGGCGGAAAGATTCTTTTCAGTGCGAGAGCTGGAGCAGCTCGAGCCGTTGCGTGGGGAGGAGCGGCGGGAGCGCGGGCTTACGCTTTGGACGCTGAAAGAGGCCTACATGAAGGCTCGCGGGATGGGAATGGCGCTGCCGACGAATCTGTTTTCGTTTGTGTTTGACGGCGGCGGTGGAATCCGGCTTGAGATCGATGCGGAGGCGGCCGATGAGCCGGAGCGGTGGAAGTTCTGCACGCTGGATCACGCGAAGCATCGAATCGCACTGATGGTTGAGTGCCAACGCGCGCCGGAGCTTGAGGTATGGGAGGCACAGCCGATACATACGGCGCCAACGCGGGTTGAGCGCGTAGACGTCAGGTGGAATCCCGTGAAGAGGAGCTGACAATTCGGCTGCGGGATATTTCGCAATGGAGTTTTTCGTATCCCACCCAGCATTGGTACAACGTGAAGAGTCAAATGCGGTCGAGCAAGGTGGGAAACCTCACCACTCTTCAGTCCTCGCGCAGAAGGACGAGAGGGTTCACCGAGAGCGCTCGCTGGGCTGGTATCCATGTGGCAACCAGCCCGAGTAAAGCCATGGCGACGACAACGCCAGTCAACACGAACGGGTCGCGAGGATTGGCCTGATAGACGAGGAAAGCGAGGACGCGACCGGCGAGAACGCCAAGAAGCAATCCAGCCACGGAGCCAACCACCAGCAGTTTGAATGCGCGCCCGAGCGCCGCGCCCAGGACTTCTCTGCGCTGCGCGCCGAGGGCCATGCGAATTCCGATTTCGCGCAGGCGTCTGCTGACCGAGCACGCAGCCAGCCCAAAGATCCCGGTGATGGCCAGAATGGAGCCCATGATGCCAAGCACCCCCAACGCCACAGTCGCCACACGGGATGGAACCAGGGCCCATCCCAGTTGGTCGAGCCAGGTGAGGAGTTCGAACGGCAAGCCTCGATCCTGTTCGCGGAGGACGGTGCGCATGTCGGCGGCCAGTTGCTGGGGATCGCGATTGGAGCGCAGCACGATGGATGAAGCGTTGGCTGGCGATTGGAGGTAGGAGGTAAATATCGCCGGTTTCTGATTTTCAGTCATTTGCCAGTATTTTCCGTTTTCGACGACACCGACCACCTGCAGGCGGGTTCCGATCTCCGGCTTGAAGAACCTGCCGATGGCGTTGTCGACGGAACCGAACATTTTGCGCGCAAACTCTTCGTTGACGACGAGCCACGGCGGGTGAGTTTTTGTCGTCATGCCAGGTGATATCTCTGCCCCGCAACAGGGTGGTTCCTGCCGCGTGGAAGTAATCGGGAGAGATCTTATAGTTCACGGTGTGAGCCGCGGCTTTGGCAGGAACCAGATCTGTTGTTTCGTCGGTAAAGACATCCTCGTTGGGCGCGCCTCCGTCGAGGGGAAGTTCATCGATCAAACCGACGGACGTTACGCCGGGGATTGCGCGGAGAGCTGTCGATCATGCGTCGCTGCATGGCTGGCACGTTTTCGCCGGTGTATCCACCCCAGCTGAGATCGGAATCGAGGATCATTGCGTTTTGCGGATCGAAGCCCCAGTTGCTGTGCATCGACTGCAGCAGACCGCGCACTGCAACGAGGGAAGATGTGACGAGGACGGCGCAGATGGCAATTTGCAGGACGAGCAGCACGTCGCGGAGGGTGATGCGGCGGCCGGTACCGCCGGCGACGACGCCAGTGGATCCGGCCTTAACCACCTCATAGGCGTTGGTGCGCAGGATCTGGCGGACTGGGACCACGCCGAAGAGGAAGCCGCTGGCCAGGGCAAGCAGCAATGCGGCCCAGTAGACGGATGCATCGGGAGCAACAGGCACGATGATGGGATAGCGGGGACTGGGATGCCAGACGCTGAGCGCGCGGAGCAAGGCGATGCTGCCGAGGAGGCCAAGCGTACCGCCGGCAAGTGAAACAAGCAAGGCTTCGGTAAAGACGGCGCGCAGGATACGCCGGCGGCTGGAGCCGAGCGCAAGCCGCAAGGCGATTTCGCGGGACCGGTCGGCTGCGCGGGCGGCAAAGAGACTTCCGAGGTTGGCACAGGCGGCCAGCAGAATCAGCGCGGAAAGCAGCGTGAGCGCGGCCACGAATCCTTTCACGGGCGGCCCGAGCAGATCGCCGGCGAGGCTCGGGCGCGCCAGCGTAAAGGTCATGTGCGCGTCGGTTTTGGGATAGGTCTTTTCGAGCCATGCGCCCACGCTGTTCAGATCGGCAATGGCCTGGGCGGGCGTGACACCTGGCTTCAAATGGCCGAAAGCCATGATGAATTCCTGCTCGTTGCGGATATTGAGGACGTTTCCGCCGCCGAACTGCTCATGATTGACGACCGGAGCCCAAAAATCCGGGAAGAAGAAGAGCAAAGTTCCGTTGAACGAGGGCGGCGCAACTCCGACGACGGTGAACGGATGCTTGTCGACCTGGATGACACGGCCCACGATGCCGCGGTCATCGTGGAAGCGGCTGTGCCAATTGGGGTAGCTGAGAACGATGTACGGTGCGCTGTTGGGCCCTTGCTCGTCGGCAGCATGGAAGAAGCGGCCGAGCCAGGGATGAATGCCGAGCGCGTCGAAGTAGTTTCCGCTGACCTCGTAGCCCATCGACCGGGAAGGATTCGCGCCTGCATCCAAGCCAACCTCAATGATGTTGTAGAGGATCATCGATTCGAAGGTGCGGTTGCGATCGCGCAGGTCGAGATAGTCGAGATAGGACTCGCTCTGGCTTTTGTCGGGCCCATGCTCAATGGTGTAGAGGGTTTGGGGATTGGGCACGTTGAGCGGGCGCAGGATGAGTGCGTCGAGCAAGCCGAATACGACCGAGTTGGCACCGATGGCCAATGCCAGCGTGAGAACAGCGGCGATTGTGAATCCCGGAGACTTGCGCAGCACGCGGAGGCTGAGCCGGACATCCTGCCAGAGCGTCGCGAGAAGGTTTCCGCTCGAGCGATTCATGAATCGCTTCCTTGTATTTCTCGCGGCCGCCGAACTCGATGCGCGCGCGGCGTTCGGCTTCGGCGCGAGGAAGACCAGAGCGCTCGAGATCGTCGGCGCGGAGCTGGATGTGCGAGCCGAGTTCGTCGTCCATGTCTTCGCGGAGTTGCGAAGCGATGGAAGAGCGCAGCAATTCGGACGCGAAGAAATCGACAGAAGTTTCATCGCGTGCTCCTTGCTGAGATTGCCTGCTGATGCCAACGTTGAACGTTCACGCCCTTCACAATGAGCCAGAGCATGAGAGCAGCTTCAGCGAAGATTCCGAGACCCTCAATGTAGATGGTGAAACGCAGTGCGACCGCAGGGATGAGAAACGCGAGCCAACCGACGCCAGCTAAAACCATGAACGCGCCCAGAATGCGGGGCAGGAATGTTGACCGGAGCACGAGGTAGCCGATCAAAAGGCAATACGGCCCGAAAAACCACAGAGGGCTGATGGGCAGGAGGGTGGGATAGAAAAGGCCCACAGCCATCACGATGCATCCGGCGAGATTGAACAGCGCCGCGAGCAGAGAGATGCTCCTGTTGACCGGCTTGAACATGCCGTAGAAGAGCAGCCCCAGGGCGAGATAGAAGCCGATGGAGATGAGGTTTGTAGCAGTGCCGGCAAAGACAAGATTGCGGCTGGTAAGGAACTGGGCGAGGATGGCGGTCAGGAAGAAGAGCAGGTAAACGACGCCTGTAAGCCGTCCCCTGGGTTGAGGCGCGGGTCCCAGCGTGCGATGCGGGATTACGGATGAGCTCATACTTCCTCCGGTTGTTGCGAGAGCGCGGCGGCAATGGCATCCGCAAGCAGGTTCCAGCTTTTTGTTTCTTCACGCAGGCGCTTGCGGCCGGCGGCGGTAAGCTCGTAGAACTTTGCGCGGCGATTGTTTTCCGAAGTGCCCCAGTTTGCTTTTAGCAGCCCCTGACGGACGAGACGGAACAGGCCTGGATAGAGCGCGCCCTGCTCAATCGAGCAGTGCATTGCCGGAGATTTGCCCGATGCGCAGCAGGATGCCGTAGCCATGGAGCGGACCGAGCGAGACTGCTCGCAGGATGAGCAGGTCGAGAGTGCCGGGAAGGAGTTGGGCCTGGTCGTTCACGCGTCCCCCTAAGGTAATTAGGAGAGTATGCCGACTCTCCTAAGCTGTCAAGGGGAAAGTTTTCTGGGATTGGATCTGAGGCCCTTTGGATTTAGGTCACGGTCCTATAATGATTTGGTCACGCCGACCAGAGTTGAACTGGCATCCGCGCCTTGAAAGGGCGCTGGCCTAGCCTTTAGCCTGCGGCGTGAAAAACTGTTGGCGCAGCCGACCGGATTCGAACCGGCATCTGCTCGATCGACAATCGAGAGCTTTCGCCCATTAAGCTACGGCTGCGCAGTTGGTCGCGGGATTATACGCAATGCCTGCGTTTTTCGATTCCGCGCGCTTGGTTTCTGGTGGGTGTGGAAGGATTCGAACCCTCAATGCTCCAAAAGAACTCCGGGTTTACGGCCCGGTGGGGCTACCAGTCGCCCCAACACACCCAACACTATGGCGGAGAGGGCGCGAGTCGAACGCGCAAGCCGAGAAGGCGCACCCCGCTTCAAACGGGACGGCTTGCCAAATGCCAAACCTCTCCGTAAAAACGAGCCGCCCCAGTAGGAAGCGGCTCCGTCAAATCCTTAGGACTCCAGTCTCGAGGTTTTCACAAACGTTCCGTCCGCTAGAGCCTTGCGGATGTATCGCATCAGCGTGATCGCCTTGAATTCAGCCGTCAACGTTGCTCCTCCGATGTCCTCGAGAGATACCGGAAACTGATAGTTTTGACCGCTCACTTCGACGGCGTAGAAAATATTGCCGGACCGGTAAAACGAAAACCTGGCCGTGTTGTTTATCACGATCTGCTTGATGGTTGGCGTCATCTGATTCAATTCTCTCTGACCTAAGACTGCCCAAATCTGATAGGCGAACTGCACATTTCTAATTGGCGGTAGCGGCGCGAGTCGAACGCGCAGGACCCGAAGGTACGTCCCGCTTCGAACGGGATGGGCTTTCCAAATGCCCAACGCTACCTCTACCCCAGCGACAAAGACCTGTCGCCGGGGACCCCGGTTGGCGGCGGTAGGAGCAGGAATTGAACCTGCACACGCCTTGGAACGTGAGCCTCGCTTCCGACGAGGTGCGATACCATTCCGCTCATCCTACCGAGCAAACAATCTGGCGGAGACGATCCGATTCGAACGGATGGTGCCTTTAAAGGGCACTCCGCGTTAGCAGTGCGGCGCCTTAGTCCACTCGGCCACGCCTCCTTTGACTTCTTGGTGGGGATGGAGAGATTTGAACTCTCATGCACGAGGCGCTGGTTTCTAAGACCAGTGTGTCTCCCATTTTCACCACATCCCCACGACTTACTAACTCCGTGCACCCTGGATACACGTCGAGCTATCAGGTCTCTAAGCGCAGACCTGTCGACAAATTGGTGGGCTTCCAGGGGCTCGAAACCTGAAGATGTCACAGCTCTTGAGGCTGCCGCGTCTGCCAATTCCGCCAAAAGCCCGCTAAAATGAAAAGCCCCTCTATGTTCGAGGGGCTTTTGCGGTTCCAGGAATTCTCCCTAAATTAGCCGCACCCCTCCATGCCCAACAAATCGCTGAGTGATTCCGAAAGATACGAGCTAGATAGGTTCTTCACGGAAATGAGGATACCGCACTTATCGATAAAATGCAACTAACTTTTTGGGTAACTTACGTTCTTCGGGATGAGATGGATTCCGGACAGGGAGGCCGATGCCGGGTGACTCCCGGAGGCGAACAGATTCGGCCCGCCCATGCGCGACCGGCAACTGAGATGGCGGTGAGCCGGCCGGCGAGATGAGTCGCGACGTGATTGAATAGGATCGATGAGCGCAAAGACTTTGGTGGTACTGGCCGCGGGGATGGGCAACCGCTATGGCGGCCTGAAGCAGATGGACCCTGTCGGTCCGAACGGGGAGACGATCCTGGAGTATTCGGTCTCTGATGCGGTCCGTGCGGGGTTCGACAAAGCCGTGTTCGTGATTCGCAGAGAGTTTGAGGAGCCGTTCAGCGAGATCGCGGCTGAGCGGATTCGGGGGCAAATCGCGGCTGAGTGTGTTTTACAGGATCTTGACGATCTGCCGACAGGCTTCGCGGCGCCGGCGGGGCGGACCAAGCCGTGGGGTACGACCCAGGCGGTGCTTGCGGCGGAGGGAGCGGTTGGGACTCCGTTTGCGGTGATCAATGCGGACGACTTCTATGGAGCGGAGAGTTTTGAGGTCTTGGCGCGGCATCTGGATGGTCAAATTGAATCTGACGCCGGTTCTTATACGGCCGCTCGGAAGGCGGAGTACGCGATGGCGGGCTTTCGCCTGCGGGAGACGCTGTCGGACTCAGGCGCCGTGGCCCGCGGGCTGTGCCGGGTGGACCGGGACGGGCTTCTCGAAAGCATTGTTGAGCTGACCAATGTGGAGCGATGCGGGGCAGGGGCGAAGAGCACGGACCGAGCGGGCGATGTAACGATACTGACCGGGGACGAAACGGTCTCGATGAACATGTGGGGTTTTACGCCCGCGGTGTTTGGACAGTTGCGCGCGAAGTTTGAGCGGTTCCTCCAGACGCAGGGTGCGGATGTGAAGGCGGAGTGCTACCTGCCAAATACCGTGAATGAGCTGATTCGGGGGGACAGGCGCGGATCCGAGTGCTGGGGACGGACGCGCACTGGTTTGGGGTGACTTATCGGGAGGATCGGGCCCGAGTGGTGGAGGAGATTCGGCGGCTGGTTGCGAGCGGGGCCTATCCGGCGAGGCTGTGGACATGAAGGCGAGTCACGATCCAGGACAGGCAGCGCGGGGGTTTGCAGTTGACGGAATCCTCGAGAGCGTCGCGCCTTATGGGAGCGGCCACATCAACGATTCATACTGCGCTGTGTTTGAGCAGCGCGGGAGGCGAGAACGATTCCTGCTACAACGAATCAACACGCACGTCTTTCACGACCCGGCGGCGCTGATGGAGAACATTGAGCGTGTGACTACTCACTTGGAGAAGAAATTGCGGAGTGTTGGCGGGGGCAGGCGCGTGCTAACACTCGTCAGGGCGCGCGACGGGCGGGCGTGGCGGTTGGACGAGGACGGCGGCTGCTGGAGGATGTACGAGTTCATCGACGGGGCGCGCAGCTACGACGTGGTGGAAACCGCGGCCCAGGCGTACGAGGCGGCTCGCGCCTTTGGAGAGTTTCAGGGCATGCTGGCGGACCTGCCTGCGCCGCGGCTGCACGATTCGATTCCCGGCTTTCACTCTACGCCGAAGCGGCTTCGAGCGCTGAAGCGGGCGATTGAGAGCGATGCGCTGGGGAGGGCCGAGGGAGCAGAGCGCGAGATTTCATTCGCTCTCGAGCGGGAAAGCGTGACGCGCATTCTGGTGGAGGCCGGGTTGCCCGAGCGCGTGACACACAACGATACGAAGATCAACAACGTGCTGCTGGATGAGCAGACAGGCAAAGGCGTTTGCGTGATTGATCTAGAAACCGTGATGCCTGGCCTGGCACCATTTGACTTCGGAGACATGGTGCGGACGATGAGCTGCCGCGCGGCAGAGGATGAGCGAGACCTCTCCCTGGTAAGGATGGAGATGGGGATGTTTGAGGCGCTGGCGCGGGGATATCTGAGCGCCGCCGGGGGCTTCTTGACGGATGCAGAGAAGCTGATCTTGGCCGAGGCGGGCAGGGTGATCACGCTCGAGCAGGGGATCCGGTTTCTCACCGACTATCTTGAAGGCGACACATACTTTAAGGTGCGTCGGGCGGAACAGAACATGGACCGGGCGCGGGCGCAATTCCGCCTGGTGGAGTCGCTGGAGGGGCAGACAGCGGCAATTGAGCGCGTTTTGGAAGCGGCAGCAGGATCGCATTTGCGGGGGTGAGTGTTTGCACCCGCGCGGCATGCATTGTCCGCATTTGACGCATCTTGTCGCTCCCATTTTCTTCGGCACGAGCCTACAGTTGGAATCACGATCCGCGCTCTTTTCCGTTTGGTCGGCGAGGATTGTCGAGGGAGCGACTGGGCTGGCTAGATTTCATGTCGGCGGTCGCGGCGAAAACCGGCGAATTCTGCTGATTATTCCTTGGCTTCCAAAGATCGACCCCGAAAATGGACTGAATGAGAGCCGAATTGCTCACTCGGCATGGCGAAGCCTTGCGCCGCTGAGGCAAAACGCAGGCACGGCGAGTCTGGAACCGCGAGCCGTGAGCACGAACCTGGACCGGGGCGGCAATCTGTACTCACTCCTGCTTGAACCGACCCTATCATTGCATTTCCTTTCCGAACGCCTTCTCCTCTCTTCGCCTACATTTCATTCCCGGCTTCGCTCTTAATCTTTCTGCGGCCTCGCCCTAAGGGCGCTGTTCGCAGATTCCGACTCAACTGGCTTAACTCGACGCGGCTCGGCCGCGAGGCTCTCCACCGACTCCAGGGAGTGCTCGAATGCAACAGTCCACCAAGAACATCGCCACATCCGAAAAAATCGTCCTGTCGGCGGCGCAATTGTTTGCCCGCCAGGGCTACCATGGCACCAGCACGCGGGATATCGCGCGGCTGGCGGGGGTGAGCGAGAATACGCTGTTCCGGCATTTCGATCGCAAGGAAGACCTGTTCTGGTCGGCGCTGCGGTCGCACTCTTCCGCTTTGAAGATGCGCCGCGACCTGGTGGAAGGGATCGCACAAGGCCAGTCACCCGAGGTGATTCTGCCCAAGATTCTGGAGATGATGGCCGATCTGGTGAGTTACCGGCCTGAGCTGCTGCGTCTGATCGCGGTGGCGTTTGTTGAGCTTGAGTGGAAGGCCGAGGCCTTCTGCCAGGAGCATCTGGCGCCGGACCTCTCGGCCATCAATCACTACTTCAGGATGAACATGAAGAGCGGCCGGATCCGCGATCTGGACCCGTCGATGCTTACCGCGGCGCTGATAACAACGGCGTTGATGCATCCGGGGATCTCGAAGCTGATCGACGGCAACAATCCGCCTTATTCGAACAGCCTGGAGGCGGGCCGAGCGCATGCGCGCTTCTGGCTGGATCTTCTTGCGCCGAAGGCACCGCCGTACCCGTGGCCTTCAATGGAGCGAACGGGCAACGCCCCAGTCTGAGCAGCTCGTTGCTAAGGGGGCAGGCATGAGCGGCAAACCGCATATCTCCGAATGCCGAGGCTCGCTTCGGCGAGTGAATCGCATTCAATATCACGCAATCTCCGGGAAGGGCTAAACGATGGGTGAGGTGGTATCTCAAGAGCGCCGAGCTTCCGCTTTCGGATGGGGAAGGAAGCGAGCTCTCAAAACCCTGACGGTCAGCGGATCACTTCTATTGATCCTGAGCGTGGCTTCTGCCCCCAGGGGCAATTGCCAGACACCCGTAGAGCCGGGACCTCCAGCCGGAGATCCGCAGACACTTCCGGTCGGGGGGCAGCAGGCTGGAGCGGCGGCGGAAGATGAGGGAACGCAGATTCAGGGTCCGCAAGGAACTCTGCAAGCGGGCCAGCCCGCCAATTCAGCCGAAGAGATTATAGGAATTCTTAAGGATGAACCGGAGATTCTTGCAAGCCTCAAGATTGAGGCTGCGCAGCAGACAGGCGTGGATCCCAGCACCATCAGCGATGAGGCTTTTTACGATCGAATCCGGAACGATGCGGGTCTGCGCCATCTCGCGATCAAGGAGTTGACCCAGCGGGGTTTCGATCTGGGTTTGGACGCGGGGACCAAGGGAGCAGCGAATGCGGACGCCGCGCTCATTCCCAACAAAGGTGGAACGCGCGGCCTGGAGCGAGCGCCCGCCCCGCTCGCCCCTTATGACAATCGGAACAATCCGCAGGTGGAGCGGCAGCCCAGTCCTTATGGAAATCTGCCCTCGCTTCGCGATCTCTACTCGCAATTCTCAGCCTCGGCAGCCAAGTTGCGGCGCTTCGGCAGCGAGATGTTCGCTCACGGTACGGGAAACGCGGATCAATTGCCGATGGACCTGCCCGCCGGCCCCGATTACGTACTGGGGCCCGGCGACAACCTGATCGTGAATCTCTGGGGCGGCCAGTCCAGCCGGATCAGCCGGACCATTGACCGTGCGGGCCAGATTTCTCTCCCGGAAGCAGGCACGATACCGATCGCGGGCCTGAACATCGCCCATGCCGAGAGTGCAATTGCCGCGGCGCTCGGAACCCAGTTCAAGAATGAGCATGTCGAAATCTCACTGGGGCGGGTTCGCACCGTGCGGGTCTATGTTGTCGGCGACGTTCAGAGGCCTGGCGCCTTCGACGTCAGTTCTCTTTCTACGCCGCTCAATGCCCTGTTTGCCGCCGGCGGCCCGACCGATCGCGGGTCTCTGCGCGTGATGCGCCAGTACCGCGGCGCCCAGTTGATTCGTGAGATCGACCTCTATGACTTTCTCCTGGGCGGCGTCCGCTCGGAGATTGACCGCCTTGAGCCCGGCGACACTCTTCTGATCCCTCCGGCCGGGCCCCAGGTTTCGGTCGCCGGAATGGTTAGGCGGCCCGCGGTTTACGAACTGAAATCGCAGCAGGGGCTGGACCAGGTTCTCGACCTTGCGGGAGGATTGCTGGCTTCCGCAAGCCTGAAACAAATCAGTGTTGAGCGGATTGAGGCTCACAAGCGCCGGACCATGTTGAGCGTGCAGCTTCCGGAGGGCCAGAGCACGGCCGGCACAGAACTGGAAGCATTCCATGTGCAGGATGGAGACAGTGTGCTGGTGGCGCAGATCGCGCCCTACAACGAACAAATGGTCTTCCTCGATGGGCATGTTTTTCGGCCGGGCAAGTACCCTTACCGCGAGGGAATGACGATCGGAGAACATGCGGATGAGGCCGGGGGACTCGATCATCGTTCCGGAAAAGACCGTCGGCTCACAGATCTGGAAGAACCTGATCTCCGCGGCTCAGATCATGTCCTCAGTCGCCATCACAGGCGCGGTTGCGGGCATCTTCTAACAGACCGGGTACATGCGTGGCCGGACCCTAGAATTCAGCCGGCAAATCGGGCGCGGACAAGTTCATCAGAAGGCGACTCTCGAATGGGCGATTCTCAAAACACAACAGCGATTCTGGATCCCTGGACCGAGGCGCCGGACATTCAGCCGCCCGGCGACCAGGAAGCGGGCGAGGCTCTGAGTTTGCGTGTCGCTCGCTTTCTGCGGATGTGCTGGTCGAGACGCAGGATGCCTATGAGCGATGGAAGGCGCCGATCTATCCCACTGGCTCCCCGGTTTATCCCGCGTTCCCGCACACGGTTACCACGACCAGCATCCAGTTGACGTGGTTCCCGCGATGGAGGGTGGGTCAGTAGCGACCCTCAATCGGTGAGTGAGCGGGCTCAATTTTCGATTTATACGTCAAAGCACAGAGTCGCGCGGAAGCGGGCAAATGTTGAATTCTATTCTGAGACGACAGGACAACCCAGATGCTTGAGGCACGAGATGCATGAGACAGGGGAGAACACGATGGCAAGTCGAACGGAAATCACCGATCGAACCAGGCTGATGCGCCGGGGATTGGTATGGGCAGCGCAGCTTGGGCTGTTCGGGCTGTCGGCGGAAGCGGCATTTCTTGTCCGCTTCGACTTCAGTTTGCCCAGCTCGTATCTGCGGCAACTGGCGTTCGCCCTGCCGATCTGGATGGCTGCGAAGGTAGTTGCATTTCGCATCGCCAAGTTGGATCGCGGCTTGTGGCGATATGTATCGGTAAGGGACCTGGTGCGTCTCGCGATCGCCAATCTGGCGGCATCCGCGGCTGCCTGCGGAGTGATTCTTGCATTCGGGCCGGCCGGATTTCCACGCTCCATCTATCTGCTGGACCTGATGATCTGCTTCCTTCTGACCAGCGGGCTGAGGCTTGCGGTGCGGATTGGCCTGGAAGCGACGTCGGATCGGTGGCGGAGCCGTTTGGAGGAGAAGCGAACGCTTATCTATGGCGCGGGCGGAGCAGGCACAGCGCTGTTGCGGGAGATTCGCAATAACCCAAGGCTGGCCTACCGGGTGGTCGGCTTTCTGGACGATCTTGCGCAGCGGCAGGGCATGCGGGTGGCCGGAGTGCCGGTGCTTGGGGGTGGGGATGGGATCCGGGCGCTGGTGGCCAGGTACCGCATCGAGATGGTGCTGATCGCGATTCCCTCGGCGACGGGCATGCAGATGACTCGCATCCTCGAGTTGTGCCACGCGGCGGGCGTCGACTGCAGGACTGTGCCCGGACTGGGCGAAATGATCGAGGGCCATGGACTCACCGGACAGATCCGGGAGGTTGCAGTCGAGGACTTGCTTGGGCGGACGCCGGTGCGGCTTGAGCAAGGCAGGATTCGGTCTTTGATCGAAGGGAAGATGGTGATGGTGACCGGGGCGGCGGGGTCGATCGGTTCGGAGCTGTGCCGGCAGATTGCGCTCTTCCATCCGCAGGGAATAGTCGGCTTCGAGATCGCCGAATCGCCGCTGTTTGAGATCGACCGCGAGATGAAGTTGCACTTCCCGAACGTTCCTTTCCATCCGGAGATCGGCAGCATCCAGAATCGCGCCCGGGTGGAAGAGGTGCTGCGCAAATACCGTCCGGCGGCAATGTATCACGCCGCAGCGTACAAACACGTGCCGCTGATGGAGGCACATGTTTTTGAGGCGATCGAAAACAATGTCTTCGGCACCTACAACGTGGCGTCAGCGGCGGCAGAGAACGGCGTTGAGGACTTTGTGATGATCTCTTCGGACAAGGCGGTTCGTCCGACAAACGTGATGGGTACGACCAAGCGGATTGCCGAACTGATTCTGCGGGCGCTGCAGAATGGCAGAACAAAGTACGTCGCGGTGCGCTTCGGCAATGTGCTCGGTTCGAACGGCAGCGTGATTCCCATCTTCAAGAAGCAGATTGCGGCCGGAGGACCGGTTACGGTCACGCATCCCGAGATGCGCCGCTTTTTCATGACGATTCCCGAGGCGTGCCAACTGGTGCTGCAGGCCGCGGCGATCGGCAAGGGTGGTCAGATATGCGTGCTCGACATGGGTCAACCAGTGAAAATCGTCGACCTGGCGCGGAACCTGATCCTGCTCTCAGGGCTCAGGCCGGACGAAGACGTGAAGATCGAATTTACCGGGATGCGGCCCGGCGAAAAGCTCTACGAAGAACTCAGCTCGTTGCTTGAAGACACAGTTCCGACCGAGCACGAGAAGATTCGCATCTTTGTGGGCGACGCAATCGAAGAAGAGAACATTCAGGGCTGGCTCGACACGCTGCGCGAGATCTCGGAGACACGCGACACGGGACGCCTGATAGTTGCGCTCAAAGAGATTGTGCTCGATTACAACCCGAGCACGCATCTGCTGCGGCGCGTTCTCAAGTCCAGGGGAAGGCTCGAGGCTCCGGTACCCATGGATGTTTCGCGGCTGGTGATCAAAGCCACAAGCGCGCCTGTCGCTAAGACACCCTCCAGCCTGAGTGCCTGAGGACGGCACGGAGAAGGGGGCACGGGCGGGCAGTAAGTAAACGAACAGGAAAGATCTTTCGAACAAGCGAGGGAGATGGGCCTCCGGCGATGCCGGCGTCGAGGCCGTCTCTCTCGTTTTGCGTTTGGGGGTGGGGTGTTGGGTATGGGGAGTGGGCGTGGGGTGTGGGGTGTGGATTGAGACCAGGGACGGGGCTGACATTTTGAACCTCGCACATGGATGACAATGGCGAGAGTCTAATTCGACTTATACTTGTGCGAGACGATGGCGACGCATCTCGACACAATTCTGGCGACAACGCGCGCAAAAGTAGCGGCCTCGAAGCTGCTGGGTCCGGCGGACCTGGAACGCCGTGCGGCGGAGCACAAGCCGCGCGGCTGGGCACGTGCGCTTAAGAGGCGGGCTGCCGGGGGGCCGGCCGTGATCGCCGAGGTGAAGAAAGCCTCGCCGAGCAAAGGGCTGATTCGCGGAGACTTTGACGCAGCCTGGCTGGCGGGGCGGTACGAGGTGGGCGGGGCGGCGGCGCTGTCTGTGCTGACCGATGAGCCGTATTTCCAGGGCAGCCTGGGAAATCTCGAACGAGCTTCCGCTGCGGTGCAACTGCCCTGCCTGCGCAAGGACTTCATGGTGGATGAGTATCAACTAGTTGAAGCCCGAGCGCACCGGGCAGACGCGATTCTGCTGATCGTGGCAGCGCTGGGCAAGGAGGAGCTCAAGCGGTTTTCTGCAGTGGCGCGCGGGCTCGATCTCGACGTTCTGGTCGAAGTGCACACGGCCGACGAACTCGAACTCTTTCTCGATTCAGTGGGAGCAGATGGCGCGGATGCGATTGGGGTAAACAACCGCGATTTGAGAAGTTTTGAAGAAAGGCTGGAGACTTCGCATGAACTTATTGGCCGGATCCCCGCGTCGGTGGTGCGGGTGACAGAGAGCGGAATCTCCACGGCTGAAGAGATGACGCGGCTGCATAGCGCGGGGTTCGACGCATTCCTGATTGGCGAGAGCCTGATGCGGCAAGCGGACCCGGGGGCTGGGCTCAAGGAACTGCTTGAGGGAGTGGCGGCGCTGCGATGAGGCTGTGGGTGAAGATCTGCGGAAACACCTCGTTGGCGGACGCGCTACTGGCGGTGGAAGCAGGGGCGGATGCGGTGGGTTTTGTGTTTGCGGCGAGCCCGCGGCACGTGACGGCGAGCGAAGCAGCGGGGATTGTGGCGCGGCTGCCAAAGACGATTGAGAAGATTGGCGTGTTTGTGGATGCGGGGGTAGAGGAGATCTACTCCGCCGTGCGCATGTGCCATCTGACGGGGGTTCAGCTTCATTGGGCTGCGGCCGCCGATCTGCCAAAGCGACTCAAGGGCCGGTTGGGGCTTGAAGTGCGCGTTTTGCGGGTGCTTCATTTTGGCGAGGGCGCGGTGGACAAGATGGCGGCCCAACTGGCGGCCTATGAAAAGGACCCGCATGTGGACGGGTTATTGATCGATTCGCGCACGAGCGCGGCAGCGGGCGGAACGGGCGTGGCTTACGACTGGAAGCTCGCCGCGAAGACTGTGTTCAAGAATGCGCGGGAGCGAAAACTCGTTGTTGCCGGGGGACTGACGCCGGAGAACGTGGGCGAGGCAATTGCGGCGCTGCGGCCGTGGGGGGTGGACGTGGTGAGCGGCGTGGAAGCTGAGCCCGGGCGAAAGGATCCGCTGAGGGTGCGGGAGTTTGTGAAGCGGGCTAGGGCGGCGGAAAAGGAGTGATGCGGTTTCGCCTCATTTCGAGCCATCCCGCGAATAGTAACTTTTTGGCAGTGGATTACGTAATCGAAGAATGGGCACAGCTGCAGATTCGCCAGTGGCTCGCGCTTTCTTGCGGAGGTAGCTGCAAGTCGCATCCATGGAGGTTCTTAAATGGGCACTTATCTTCCCCCGATCGAGAATCCACAAAGGCCGATGATGAAACTCGTCTATCGACTGACGCGCCGGCAGTTCGGAAAAGTCCTCACGCCCATCAAAGTCTTCTGCGCGCGGATGCCGCTCGCCTTCGGCCAGTTCTACGGCAAGATCTCGGCGTTGGACAAAAAGCTCGTTCTGCCACGGGAAACCGTAATGATGATTCGCGAACAGGTGGCTCGGACGAATGTTTGCGAGTTCTGCATGGATATTGGTCGTTCGTTTGTAATCAAGGCGTCGATGAATGAAGCGAAGTTCGATGCACTCGAGGAATACAAGACGAGCCCGCTTTTCAGCGATGGCGAACGAGCTGCACTGGACTATGTGACTGACTTGACCAAGTACAAGAAGGTCGACCCCGATGTGTTTGCGCGCATGGCGAGCGACTATTCCGAGCGCGAGATCTGCGAGATCGTCTGGCTGGTGGCCAGCGAACATTTCTACAACATGAGCAATATCGGTCTTAACATTCACTCGGACATGCTGTGCGATATCAGCAAGAAGCGGAACTGAGTTAGCGTCGCTGCCGCGTACTTCGTTCGAAAACGGAAGACCGAGCAACGGCCCGAGGTGAATGGCGCCCTAGTACACTGTATATTCCCCGATTTTGCTGCGGTTGCAGCTTCTTTTCCATCACGCGCAGGAGGCTCAGGAAATGGCGTCTGTGATTCTTCCATCGGTACCCTTGGAATCGCGGCCGGGACGGTTTGGCATCTACGGCGGACGGTATGTGCCGGAGACGCTGATGGCGGCGCTGGTGGAGCTTGAGCACGAGTATGACCTGGCGAAAAACGACGCCGCATTTCAGGCGGAGCTGGCGGAGTTGCTGAAGGATTATGCGGGAAGGCCGACGCCGCTCTACTTCGCCAAGCGGCTGACTGAGCAACTGGGCGGGGCAAAGATCTATCTCAAGCGCGAAGACCTGCTGCACACAGGGGCGCACAAGATCAACAATGCGCTGGGCCAGGGACTGCTGGCGAAGCGCATGGGCAAGAAGCGGATTATTGCCGAGACCGGCGCGGGGCAGCACGGAGTGGCGACGGCGACGGTATGCGCACTGCTGGGCCTCGAATGCGTGGTCTACATGGGCGATGTGGACATGGAGCGGCAGCAGCTGAACGTGCTGCGGATGCGGCTGCTGGGCGCTGAGGTGCGCGGAGTGAGTTCGGGATCGAAGACGCTGAAGGATGCGATCAGCGAGGCGATGCGCGACTGGGTGACAAACGTTAGGACCACCTACTATCTGCTGGGGTCTGCCTTGGGGGCGCATCCTTACCCCACCCTCGTCCGGGATTTTCATCGCTGCATCAGCATCGAAATGAAGGGGCAGATTCTGGAGAAGGAGGGCCGGCTGCCTACGGCGGTGATTGCGTGCGTGGGTGGCGGGTCAAATGCTATTGGCGCGTTTTATGAGTTCATTCCCGAGAAGCAGGTGAGGCTAATCGGCGTGGAGGCGGGCGGGCGAGGCACTGAGCTGGGCGAACATGCTTCGCGATTCCGAGGAGGATTGCCGGGCGTGCTGCAAGGGACGTTCAGTTACGTGCTGCAGGACGAGGATGGGCAGATTGCGCTGACGCACTCGGTGAGTGCGGGGCTGGATTATGCCTCGATTGGGCCGGAGCACGCAGCGCTGCACGATTCAGGCCGCGCGGACTATGTTTCTCAGGACGACGCAGCGACGCTCGATGCGGTCGTAAAGCTGGCGCGGACGGAGGGAATTTTGCCGGCGCTCGAGAGCGCGCATGCCGTGGCCGAGGCTCTGCGGATTGCTCCGGCGATGGCGCAGCATGACATACTGGTAGTCAACTTATCTGGCCGCGGCGACAAAGATATGGGCATCCTGGCGCGCGAGTTGAAGCTGTAACAAACAGCGGGTCAGGCGCCGCTGCGCGGGGTTAGCGAGTTAGCAAGTCAGCAGGATTTCGATGGCGATTCAGTTTGATTTGAAACCTGGACTGGTGGTGTACCTGACGGCCGGTGATCCGAGCCTTGTGGCCACGCGGGAGATTGCGCTTGAAGCGATCGACGCGGGCGCGGCGGTGATCGAGCTGGGCGTGCCGTTCAGCGATCCGCTTGGGGATGGTCCCGTGATTCAGCGGGCGATGGAGCGGGCGGTTGCGAAGGGTACGCGTCTTGTGGATGTGCTGGCCCTGGCTGGTGAGATTCGCGCGGCGCGCCCGGCAGCGGGGATTGTGATCTTCGGATATTTGAACCCGATTCTGCGCCATGGGTTGAGCCGGTTTGCGGATGAGGCAGCGGCCGCGGGCGTGGATGGTGTGCTGGTGATCGATCTGATTGTGGAAGAGGCAGGCCCCTACCTGGCAGAGATGGAGCGGGTGGACCTGGCGCCTATTTTTCTGGCCGCACCGACCAGCCCGGACGAGCGGTTGCAGGCAATTGCGGCAGTGTCGAAGGGATTTATCTATGCAATTTCGAGGACGGGAATTACCGGCAAGCAGCAGAGCCTGACCACGGAAGCGAGAGCGTTGGTGGACCGAATCCGGCGATGGAGCAAGCTGCCGGTAGCCGTGGGATTTGGCATTTCCAACGCGGAACATGTTGCCCAGGTGGGCGAGTTCGCGGATGCGGCGGCGATCGGCAGCGCGATTGTGGAGCTGATAGAAGGCTCCACTCCGGAGACAGCACCGGGCGCAGTGGCTCGATTTATTAGGGGCCTGCGCTTGAATGAAGCGGCGCTGGCCCGGTGAGAGGAACAGCTATCATTTGTCAGTTGTCAGTTGTGCCGGGTTGGTGTGGGCGTTCTCGGCTTTGGCCGCGAGGGTGAGAACTGAAAGCTGACGGCCAACATTAGCTCCCATGCACTCCGGCGTGCTGAGACCCACCAAGGGATTCCCGCGCCGAACGCAACACGAGGATGGAATGACGCTCGAAGAACTACGCGATCAAATCGATGCCCTGGACCGCCAACTGGTGGAGCTGCTGAGCGAGCGCGCACGCGCCGCGCAGAAGATCGGCCACCTGAAGGTGGCGACGAACCTGCCGGTGTATGAGCCGGCGCGCGAAAAGGTGATCTACGCCAACGTGCGCGCGGCCAACAAGGGTCCTCTGCCGGACATCGAACTGACGCACATTTACGAGCGCGTTATCGACGTGATGCGTGCCCTGCAGCGGGACGAGTTGGCATCGGAAAGGAACGCCCTGGCGCAAGCGCAGGGCCATGGCACGGTCGCAGAGCTACCCCAACGACAAGGACCCGTCGTTGGGGACCCCAGCGAGACGCCCGAGACAGGGAAGAAGCAATGATTGTAGCGATGCAGGAGAAGGCCACCGAAGAACAGATCGATGCGGTGATCGATGCGATGGTGGAAGCCGGAGTCAACGTTCATCGAACTACCGGCGCGAGCCAAACGATTCTTGCCGGCGTGGGACCGACGGCCGGCGTGGACCTGAGGAAGTTCGAGCTGCTGTCGGGTGTGCTCTATGTGCACCGGATCACAGCGCCGTACAAGCTGGCCGGGCGAGCGTTTCGGCCGGAAGGGACGGTGATCGAGTGGGCGAACGGAGTGACGATCGGCGGCGAGCGCGTTGCGGTGATGGCGGGCCCGTGCGCCATTGAGAGTCGAGAGCAGATTGTTGCGATCGCCAAACGCGTGAAGGCCGAGGGGGCGAGCTTTTTGCGGGGCGGAGCTTTTAAGCCGCGCAGTTCGCCGTATGCGTTTCAGGGCTTGGGGATTCCGGGGCTCGAGCTGATGCACGAGGCGGCGCAGGAGAACGGGCTGCTGACCGTGACCGAAGTGATGGAGATCGCGCAGATTGAGGCGATGCTGCCCTACACGGATTGCTTCCAGGTGGGCGCGCGGAATATGCAGAACTTCAACCTGCTGCGCGAGCTGGGGCAGATTCGGAAGCCGATTTTGCTGAAGCGCGGGATTGCGGCGACGATCGAGGAGCTGCTGCTGTCAAGCGAGTACATCATGTCGGGCGGCAACTACGAAGTCATTCTCTGCGAGCGCGGCATTCGCACCTATGAAACCTCGACGCGCAACACCATGGACATTGCGGCGATTCCGGTGGTGAAGAAGCTTTCGCACCTGCCCATGGTGGCCGATCCTTCGCATGGCACGGGCCGCCGAGATATGGTTCCGGCACTGGCGAGGGCGGCTGTGGCGGCGGGCGCGGACGGAATCCTGGTGGAAGTGCATCCGAACCCGGACAAGGCGGTCTCAGATGCTGCGCAGACGCTCGACCTGGAAGGATTCGCGAAACTGATGGGCGAGTTGAAGACGATTGCCGCGGCGGTGGGAAGAACGCTGTAGCTCCAAGGAAACCATGATCGAGCGCATTGCCATTCTGGGGACGGGCCTGCTGGGGACATCGGTGGGCCTGGCGTTGCGCGCGGCCGGATTTGAAGGGACGATCACGGGCTGGAATCGAAGCGCCGAGGGCGCGGAGAGCGCGCTGAAGATGGGCGCGCTTGACTCGATTGCGCCTGACGGAGCGGAGGCAGCACGTGCGGCGCAGGTAACGGTGCTTGCCGTGCCCATCTACGCCACGCTTGACTGGATGAAAAAGCTCTCCGGGGTGCTCGGGTCGGAGCATATGGTCACGGACGTGGGCAGCACCAAGGGGCAGATCGCCGAGGCGGCGGCCCGACTGTTCAATGCGCCGGAGCGGGCGGCGTTTTTGCCGGGGCATCCCATGGCGGGCAAGGAGCGTGGCGGCGCAGAGTTGGCCGAGGCGAGCCTCTTTCGCGGGACTGTGTGGCTGTTTACCGACGACCCAGCGTGGGAACGCTCGCCAACTTCTGCGGCACTTGTGAAGGGCTGGCGGGAGTGGGTGGCGGCAATGGGCGCGAAGACCTTGGACCTCGACCCGGCGCGGCATGATGAGCTGGTTGCGTGGGTGAGCCACCTGCCGCAGTTTGTGTCCACGGCGCTGAGCGCCGTGCTGGAAGAAGAGGTGGGTGATGCGGCGGAGTTGAAGGATGTTGGCGGGCGCGGGCTCAGGGAGATGACACGGCTCGGAGCAAGTCCCTATTCGATGTGGCGGGACATCGCATACACGAATACTGAAGCAATTGATCACGCGCTTCAGATTCTGGAGCAGAGGCTTGCGCACCTGAGGGAGAACCTGAAGACGCCGGAGCTGCGGGATGAGTTCGAGACGGCAAACAAGTTTCGCCGGGATCAGTAGTGTTGACTGACCTTAGAACACCTGGACTTTTTCGACCTTGCCATTGAGGAAGCGGACCACCCATCGGCGGCCATCGCGCATGTAGTACCAGATCTCATGCAGGCTGTCGTCGGTCGAGTCTTCGACCTTTTTCTGATCGGGCTCGCCGGCGCTAAGAAGCACCAGCTTGTAGGGCATGCCTTTGACAATGTCTTTGGCGCGGACAGAGTCCTGAAACTCGGGATCGATATCATTCAGGGCGAGGGAAGCGCCGATTTTGCCGGTATCGAGGACGCGGTTGAGCAAGGGCAGAATTGCCGGTAGTTGGAGATCGGCGTCGGTGAGATCTCTGCCGTAGCGGAAGTTGATGCGCGAGCCCCCGGCGCGCTTGTAGCCAGCGCCCTTCTTCTCAGCGTTCTTGCTGGCGCCGCTTCCCTCCCCGCCTCCGCCAAGCTGGACCTCGATGCGGTCGCTGTCGACCTTCACTTCGGTTACGGTGACCCATTCATCGCGCTCGACGCCCACACCCTTCTCCTTGAGGAATTTGGATAGGTCTTTCATATCGATGCCACGGTCGTCGAGCCGTTTGTCCGACTTGGGATTGAGGTAGAGGTCGAGGCCCTCTTTGTAGGCGGGCAGATCGAGCAACGCCTTCACATCCTTGCCGAGGAGGAGCTTGCCGAAAGCGACCTTTGCCTTCTCGGAAGTTGAGGCGTGGCCCGACACAGCGTTGAGCGAGACAAGAGCCACGAGGGTGGCCGCGACCAGCGTTACGTATCGGCGATTTTGCGAGTAAAGTTGCATTGAGGTCGCTCCGTAGCGTTCCAATTAACGTATTTGGACGGGGTTCTCCCAGCTTTGATTCGGTGGAACTCGCGCACCCCGTGCGAAATTCGTTGAAAGAATGTTGCGGCGATTATTGAAAGCCAGCCAAGGAGTTGTCAATCGCACAGAAGTGCGATCGGGGACGACGGCCTGACTCCGGATTTCAGGTATTCATAGATTCCACGACTCCGGGACTCCGCTCAAGCCGGTTCGTGGGCTGGATCGAGGGTGTGAAATCCCTCAGCTTTGGCGGATTCGAGCAGGGCATCGGACGAGGAGACGAAAACGACCTCAGTGCCATGGAACATGTCGCGGGCAACCATGGCTGCGGCGAGTTGAAGAGCTTCAGGCCAGCGCAGCGTTGCGCGGTCGAGCAGTTGGCGCGCGGCTTCGAGGACGGCTGGATTCAGCGGTTCCTGGACCATGCGGGCCGCTTCAATGCGCAGGGTTTCGAGAGCGGAAGTGGCGTCTTCCGTAGATATGTCTCCGGTGCGCTCGCTGCGGCGAATGGCGGAGTAGACCTCAAGGGGCGTCGAGGCGGCGATGAGCTTGCGATTGTCTTCAACGGCCTCCATGAGGCCAATGAGCGCGTCCGTTCCCTGCCCTCGCACAAACAGCCGAACGAAGGCGGTGGACTCGAGAAAATAACAGGTCACGCGTCCCCTCGTTCAACCTGTATCCGTTCCCCTTGGATCCGTTCCTCCTGGATTGCCTCGGCAATGGAGTCGCCGTGGATCTGGATGGGGTGGAAGCGCTGCGCTTCATCGGGAATGCCGGCCTCGGCGCGGTTGAGGCGAATGGTGGTGGTGGGGTAAGCAGGTGTCTTGGGGTTGGCGATCTTGCTGGTGACCACGACTCCACGCTGGATGGCCTCGGCCAGAACAGCCTGGCGGGATTCGGGGTGCTGATTCCAGCGGAAGGCCTTGCGTGGCAGGAAGGAGTCGCGAAACCACTTGAGTGCGATGAAGGCGTGACCGCCCCGTTCGGCCTCAGCAAGGGCAGCGCAAAGCTCCTTGACGCGGGCGTCCAGGTCGGCGGGGATGATGGTCTCCTGGCCGTCATCGTCCTCGTCGTAGCTGTGTTCGCCGTTGTGATGAGAATCATGGTTGCCGGTGTGGCTGACGCTGTGGTTGGCCGGGTGGCTGACGAGTGCGCGGGGGGGACGATCCTGGCGCGGAACAGCGTCGCCGTCGCCGACCCGCTCAAAGTAGATGCGAACTTCGTCATCTTCAGGAGACCAGGAGTCGGCGGAAGCGTTCCGCCGCTTACTGCGGCCGTTTTCTCCGCAGAGCTCGACGATGGCTTGATACCCCGGAGGAGCCAGGAAGCGGAGCGCGCGGGCAAGGCCGGGGTCAGACGAAAATGCCAACTCGTTCAAAGCGTCTTCAACAATCTCTTCGGCTTCAGGGATGCTCAAGTGGCTCAGGTCGATGGCACCGTCTTGAGTTCTTGTCGATTTCATTTATCCCACTCCGTATTTGCGAGATCCGGCAGGCCTCGGCCGCATCCGCGCCTCAATTGACCTGGCGATCTTGCGGAGACAGACAACTCCGCACAGGAACAGCGGAACCACGGGGCGAATGAACCTTGAAGCGCCGGTGGCACAAAACCCGCACGATCGATTGAGGATAGATACTGAATTTCACGCCGGAGCAACCCAGAGCAACCGGCATTCGGGTTTAACTGCAAATTAACTTGGGTTTGGCTAGTCGCGATTCCCGATGAACTGTAAGGCTTTGGGCTGTCATTCCATGGCCTTGGCAGGGGCCTTGATTGAATTGAGAGCTAATCGTTCCGCTTCGTTTCTACCTTACAGAAGACCCGAGAGACACTCTAGCTAATCCCTTTTGTCTTAAAGCTAATCAGGCAACAGTGTACCCGATAAAGCGGAAATTGGCTTCGCAATAAAGAAAAGTGGTGCGAATGAGGCACCGGCGTGTGGCGCCAATGGACCGGCGGCGTGACCCGGGCGGCGGATGGAATTCGTACAATGGGAAGTATGCGCCGTTTCCTGGCATTGCTGGTCTGGTGTTGTGTTTCGACGGGACTTCTGGCAGAGAACAATCCGGCTTTCGATCTGACTGGACCAAGGATCGACGTGCACGTAAAGCGCGGTGAGATGACGCTGCCGATCGGGCAGGTGCCGTCTCTGCTCCCAGGGGACCGGATTTGGGTGCATCCGGACCTTCCCGAAAGCCAGTCAGAGCATTTTGTGCTGGTCGTGGCTTTCCTGCGCGGGGCCACCAACCCGCCGCCTGCTGACTGGTTTACGCGGGTGGAGACGTGGACCAACAGCGTGCGCAACGAAGGCGTGTTTGTGATTGTGCCCGCCGAAGCGCAGCAGGCCCTGTTGTTTCTGGCTCCGGAGACGGGAGGCGACTTCGCCACGCTTCGCAGAGCGGTCCACGATCGGCCCGGAGCGTTCGTGCGCGCCGGGCAGGACCTCCAAGCCGCGAGCGTGGACCGGATGCGGCTTGAGGCCTACCTTGCGGAGGTGAACACCATCTCGCAAAGCGATCCGAAGCTCCTGAAAGAGCGGACAGAGAGCGCCGCGCGCAGCCTGGGAATTCGCCTGGATCAGCAGTGTTTTGACAAGCCGACGGACCAGCAGGCGCCCTGCCTCGTGCAGCATACCGAAGGCTTGGTGCTCGATGACGCAAATGCGCAATCGCTGGTAACGCAGCTGGTGAGCGGGTCGACGGCGGACCTGATGAACCAGATCAGCTATTCGTCCATGGGCGGAGGGGGGCTGTATAGCCCGTACGTTGGCGCAATTGTGGATACGGCCAGGATTCTGTCGTCGCTGCACACGGCGCACTTCCAGTACATTCCGGCGCTTGCGCTGCCAGCCAAAGACACGCTGAATCTGCGCCTGAACACACCTCCGTCGTTCCGCGATCCAAAGTCCGTGGTGGTGGTGGCGCTGCCGCCGGTGGGTCCGGCGAAGCCGCCGCCGCTGCACCCGACCAATGCCAGTACGGAGTACTGCGCGCAGCAGCCCGGGCTGGTATTGCCGGTGGAAGGATCACCGCTGGTGTTTGCCACGCAGATGGCGTCGGGCCTGGTGTTGCACGTGGAGATGCACGACAAGGGGAAGGCTTCGACTGTCGATTTTCCAGTGAAAGCGGACCCTTCGGAGGGTGGTCTGGTGTTGACGGAAACGGCGCCTCTGCTGGCCGAAGCCGAGGTGCACGCGGAGCTGCGGGGCAAGTGGGGGTTTGACGAGTGGAAAGGGCCGCGATTCCAGCTGCATTCGGCGCAACCGAGCAAATGGGCTCTTGGTGCTGGCGAGCAGTTGGCATTGGTAGTGGGCCGCGAGGACAAGCTCCACCTGGAGGGCGACAACTCGCTCTGCATGGATCGCGTCGAGATGCAAAGCGGAGACGGGAAGCCGGTGAAACTGACGTGGATCTCTGCTACGGACGAGACGCTAGAAGTCTCCGTTCCGCTGAAAGATGCGGCTCCGGGCGCTGTGAATCTGGCGATCTATCAGCATGGGCTGGAGAAGCCGCAGGTGCTCAAAGCTCAAATCGTATGCAGAGGCCGCCTCGCTGGAACGGCTGACGCTCAGTGCGGGCGATGCAAATGCAACGCTGCAGGGCACACGGCTGGATGAAGTGGCAAAAGCGAGTCTGGAGGGAATCGAGTTGAAACCGGCAGGGCTTTCCCGGGTGCGGGACAAGGATGAACTTGAAATGAGCGCCAATGGCTCTACGGCAGGGCTTGTTCCCGGCAAGCACTATATGGCGAAGGTTGATTTGGAAGATGGACGTGAGGTGAGCGTGGCGGCGACAGTGATTTTGCCGCGGCCTGCGGTGACGTTGCTGAGCAAGGGCACGCAGGAGGAGGCGATAGCGGCGCCTTCTCCGGTGCACCTGAGCAGCGCGGACGACTTGCCCATTGACCAGCGGCTTGTGTTTTTTCTCAAGACGCGGGTGCCGGCCAGTTTCTCGCGCAACGAGAAGGTTGAAGTGGGCGCGGTGGATGGGAGTTTCAAGACCGTACTCTCGCTGGAAGACGGGAGCCTGATGCTGGAGGACGCGACGACGGCGATCGGCATGATTGAGCCGCTGGCGCGCTTTGGAGCATCGGCGTTTGGGCCGCTCGAAGCGCGTGTAACCACCGGGGACGGATTGGCCGGCGACTGGCTGACGCTGGGAACGCTGGTGCGGCTGCCGGGCTTCAAGGAGCTGCACTGCCCGCGGAATCCGGCCAAAGCATGCACGCTGATTGGGACCAATCTGTTCCTGGCGCAGTCGATCGGGGCTTCTCCGGGATTCGAGAATGCAACTGCGATCCCTCCGGACTTTACAGGAACTCAGTTGAGCGTGCCCCACCCTGCGAATAACCTACTCTACCTGAAGCTGCGCGACGATCCGGCAACGGTGCAGACGCTGACGCTGCCAGTATTGCCGGCGATTCCGGGAGGAATCGCGCCAGCACAAGCGGCGCCGGCTGCAGCTTCACAAGGCGCTGGCCCTAGTTGAAATAGGCTTTGTTCTTATCGGCGAAGTGTTCCCTGCCCGGAGGAAGGTCCTCAAGCGCGTAGATTGCTTGCTGCGCGCAGAGTGAGGCGCAGTTGCCGCAATCGATGCACTCGTCTGGATTGATAAAGAGCTGGCTGACGGATTCGGCTTTCGGGTCGTCGAACGCGGGCGCGATGGACGCAGTGGCGCACTCAGCCACGCAAACAAAGTCTTTGGTACATGCATCAGTAATGACGTAGGCCATGCGGATCAATCCTCTTTCGGTTCATCGCCCGGTCTGCAAAAGACATGAATGCCTTTCCGGGCTCAATGTTCAGCGATATGCCCTCAACTCCGAAGGTAGCGAGAACCCGGAGAATCCACCGTGACTCGAATCACAGGGTGAGGAGAATCTACCTGATTACGGTACTTCTGACATTGGGAGGCGGCAATTTCATCAGGGCTTGATGCTGCGACGAGTAAAGCACTTCACCATGTAGGCATGGCGCAAACAACGTCTTTCTGTGCGCAGGCGTTGTCCTGCTGGAATTGGAAGTGTGCACTGGTGAGCGCGGGCGCGCGATCGGCTGTGTATCTGGTGGCCATGGCACAGAGCGGCGCTCGAGGCAGCCTGGGGGTCGTACTGGTGGAGTTGGCGTATGTGACGCTGACCTCCGGCCTCTATGCCGGGCTCCAGCAGAAGGCGCTGGGTATTCGGTCGAGATGGTTGGGCAACAGCACCATCATTTTGGGGGTTCCCTGGCTGGCGCAGGCCTTCGACTGGCTGGCCCACCGCGCCGCAGAAGGCGACAATTGCCGTGCTGTTCTATGCAACGCTTTCGGCGCTGTTTCACTTGCATGCAATGCGGCGCGGGGCGTTCCTGACTGGACGCGAAGGGCGGTCGATTCGTAACGACTTTCGCCGGGTGCCGCAGCTGATTTTGGGGTCTATCGTGGCTCCGATTGCGCTCCTTTCGGCGGGAATGGGCCGGTTGATGCGCGTGAAGGGAGCTGAGGCGGCATACTAGCGGTCTTTTTATATGTGCGAAACGGTTGGTAGTTTAATCTGCTGGCATGTCGCAACTGACCAGCATTCCTCTTCCCCGCTTCCCTGTTCGAATTTCGGTCCTTGTCACTCTCGCAGCCGCCGCTCTTTCGCCCCAACTCGGGCGAGCACAGCAAACAACCGCGGATTGGACGTTTGCCGTGAGTGGGGACAGCCGCAACTGCGGCGATTTCGTAGTGCCGGCGATTGCCGCGAAGGTGAAGGCAGAGAAGGACGCCTTCTATTGGCATTTGGGAGATTTTCGGCTTATGTCCGGCCCCGATGAGGATTTGCAATCGATGCAGCCGGCAGGCAAGCAGCTCACGAAAGAGGAATACATTCCGATCGCGTGGGATGACTTTTTGACGCACCAGATGGCGTCGTTCGGGGACTTCCCGGTGTTTCTCGGGCGAGGAAATCACGAGGTCACTAAGCCGATGACCCGTGAGGGGTACATTCAGAAGTTCCAATCGCTTCTTGAACCGGCCGGAGATCGTCGCGCAGCGCAAGCTAGATGGCACGGATGCTTTGGAAAGCTGGTACCACTGGACGCAGGGCGGCGTGGACTTTGTGACGCTCGACAATGCCAGCAAAGACCAGTTCTCCGATGCCCAGATGAGCTGGCTGCGTGGTGTTCTCGATCGCGATCTGGCGGCGAA
Organism: uncultured Acidobacteriaceae bacterium; assembly: GCA_963783065.1. GTDB lineage: Bacteria > Acidobacteriota > Terriglobia > Terriglobales > Acidobacteriaceae > Telmatobacter. The sequence goes on from CAWAMG010000004.1 coordinate 1,587,518, forward strand.
GTCGGGAATCAGGACGATCGTTGTGGGAATGCACGAGTCGCTGCCGCATTCAAACGCGTCAGACCACGCGATGGACGACTGGGACCTGGGGATCCACACGGGCGAGATCGTCTACCGCTGGCTGTTCGATGCGCAGGCGGCGGGCAAGCACGTGTACGTTCTCTCGAGCCACTCGCATTACTACTCTCCGAATATCTACAACACGCCGTATTGGAGGCAATATACGAAGACAGTGCTGGCGGGCATCATTATTGGGAGCGCGGGGGCGCATCGCTATGCACTGCCCAGGGAGGCTGACAAGGAGTCAAAGTCGAGGATCTACGGGTTCCTGCAGGCGACCGTTCACGGGGACGGAACGATCGACTTCAAACTGCACGAACTCAGTGAGGACGATTTGATTCAGGTGAAGTGGCCGGAAGCGCCACTGGACGAGATTCACTGGTGCTATGCCCACAACAACGACCTGGACGACGCGCCGAAGTAGAGCTAGAAAACGCGGACGCGGAAACCGGCGCTGATGCCAAAGGAAGACATAGGTCCAAACTCGGCCTCGGGCCAATATTGGTACTCGAAGTCGGCGAGCCGGAAGTGGACCCGCTTGGAGATGTGGTAATCGACGCCGCCGCCTCCCGCCGCGACGAAGTCATGGTCGGTGGCGTATCCGTAGGAATAATGCGCGACTCCGAAACCGACCAGGCCCTTGGCATACACCTGGAGTTTCCCCAGATTGAGCCGGACACGAGGCCCGGCGAGATAGGTTTCGGCGTGGATGTCGTGGGTGTTTTGCAGCTGATTGAATTCAAGGAAGCGGGTTTCGGCTTCAATGCCGTAAGTGCGACCTATGTCGATGTCGGAGAATGCCGTGGCGCCAAGCAGCCGTGTCTGGCCGTACTGGAGGTAATACTCCGAGGCAGTTCCACCCGCATGGATGGCGATGCGTTCCTGATATCCGGCAGGCACCACCTGGGCCGAGGCAGCAACCGAACCTGCAAAACAAAGAGCCGCAACGGCCGCCAGTAAGGCTGCGCTGCGAAGAAAATGGGGCTTCCCGCAAGGTTGACTCGAAGAAGGATGAAAACTCTTCATGTATGTCCTATCGGCGGACATTGGGTCCCTCGTTACTTAGTAATCGTGATGGTGACGTTCTGATAGTGAACAATATCGCTGTTGTTCCCGGTACCGGTCACCTGGATCACATAGGTTCCCGGCGCGGCACTGACCTGGGTGAATCCGGAGCAGGCGGTGATGGCCATGGAAGCCAGTCCAAAGAGCGCTACTGCGACGCTGGTGAAGACGGCGCGGTGGCGCTTGCGGAGACTCCAGAAGAGGCAGCCGAAGAAGAGGCTCAGGGGCAGAGTCAGGCCTGCAAACAGAGCTCTTGCGGCACCCGGACGCTGCGCGCTGGAGGTAGAAGTGCCGCCGCCGAGGGGGTTGTTGGTGTCGATGGTCAACTGTACGTTCTGGGTTCCATTGGCGATGAGCGGCTCGTTGTAGGTGGAGAAGTGGCAATTCAAGGCAGCCGGCAGCGATGCGCAACCGAGACCGACCGTGTCAGTAAATCCGCTATAGGACGTGAGCGCCACATTGAGAATCGCACTCTGCGTAGTGGCGATGGTGACCGTTGGCGGGGTGACGGTGACGGTGAAGTCGAGCGGAACATTGGAAACCGAGAGAGGCTGCGACTGGGACGGAGCGTGCAGGCTGTCGCCGCTGTAAATGGCAACTATGTTGTCCATCCCTGCCGGCAGGTTGGGCGCCAGAATCGCTACGCCATTCGAGTTGAGCGGCGCGGATCCGAGAACCACGTTTCCCATCTGGAAAGTGACGGTCCCGGTGGGAGTCGGTCCACTGGCTCCGACAACCGTCGCAACGAGGATGACCTCAGGAGTATTACCACCGGCCGTCGAAGATCCGAGGGCGGTTGCGGTAGAGATGGTATTGACCACCTGGGTAAGCGTACCGGTGCTGGGAGCGTCGTTGGTATCGCCACCGTAAGCAACGGTAATGGAATGAGAGCCGACGGTGAGATTCGCGTCGCTAATGCTGGCCGCGCCGGTGGCGCTGAGTAGGGCCATGCCAATCGCTACGCCATCGGCGCTGAAGGTGACCGTGCCCGTGGGGATGCCGCCGTTGCCGGAGACCTGGACCGAGAAGGTGACGGGCGAAAGAACCACTGAGGGATTCAGGTTGGAGGTTACAGTACTGGTGGTGGCTGCTATCTGCACCGTCAGGATCAGCGGCGCGGAAGCGCTGCCCACGTCGTTGGCGTCACCCGAGTATGTGGCGACGATGGATTGGCTTCCCGGCGGGAATGTGACGGTAAGGGTCGCGGTCTCATTGGAGCCAACCATCGCGGATCCGAGAGTGACGGCGCCGCTGGTAAAAGTGACCATTCCCGTGGGGGTCGAAACGCCCTGGGTCACGGTGATAGTGGCCGTGAGCACTATGGAACCCCCGGCGATAGCTGGCAAAGGCGACGCACTGAGGGCGGTGGCGGTCGCCGCCATTTTGACGACCTGCGAAACAATGTTTGAAGTGCCGGAACCGTTGTAGTTGTCGCCCACGTAGACGGCTGTGATGGAGTCCGTTCCGGCTGGCAGCGATGCGGTGGTGAAGACCGCCTGGCCGGCGGCGCTAAGGTTGGCGGTACCAATCGGCGTAGCTCCGTTAAAGAAGTTGACGGCGCCTGTGGGCGTCTGGGTCGACGAGGACGTGACCACGGCCGTGAATGTGACGGAATTGCCGAATATGGATGGATTGACCGAAGAGGTCAGCATGACGATGGAGGGAACAAGCACTAGCTGATTGACGGGGTTGGACGTGTTCGCCTGAATCCCCTTTTGCACATCACCGTTGTAGGTTGCAGTGATCACATGGAGACCGTTGCTGAGGTTCCCAGTGGTGAAGCTCGCAGTGGCGGCGCCCGCAACGCCGGAGGGGGAAAGCGGGATTGTCCCGAGAATGGTAGAGCCGTCCATGAAGGTCACGTTTCCGTCTGGGGTCGCGCCCCCGGCCCCACCGGAAACAGTGGCAGTAAAGGTGACGTTTTGGCCAACCGCTGAGGGGTTCAGGCTGGAGACGAGTGCGACGCTGGTGCCTTCTATCACCGTCTGCACCAGTACGGCACTGATCGGACTCATGAGGTGGGCGCCATTGGTGTCCGAATATTGGGCCGTGATGTCGTTGGCTCCAATCGGGAGCGTGGAGGTGGTGTAGGTGGATGTGGCAACCCCGTTCGCGTCCACGTTGATGGGGGTTCCTGGAAATTGAACCCCGTCCACGGAAAAGGTGACCGTGCCGACAAGCGCGCCAGTTCCCGCGCCGGTGGTGACGGTGGCTGTGAAGGTGACGGAGTTCCCGACGAGGGACGGATCGAGGCTGGAGGTGACGACGACGGTTGTAGAATTGAGCGCCGTGGCAATGCCGACCAGGATGATGTCGAGCGGCTGGTTCACGGCGGCGCTGGCGACATCGATATTGCCGTACTCTACGCCGCTGGGCGGAACGGGAACTGAAACGGATGGCGAGAACTCGGCGCTGACCAAGCATTGAGCATCAACTTCGAGCGGCGTGCCAATTACGCAGGTAGTCCCGGCTGCGTTGACGGTGGCGTTCTGGTCGGGAGTAATCGCGGTTGGATCCCAGGGAAGGTTTCCGTCGTTTTCGACCGTCTGAGGCAGCGGAGCTGACACATCGCCCTGTCGGACAGGCGTCGCGGTGAAATCGAGCACATCGGCATTGCTCTCAACTTTTTGGATGAGCTGGTAAAAGTAGTCGGCAAAGTAGAGATTGCCCGAGCCGTCGAGATAGAGCCCGATGGGACCGTAGATGTTGACCGGGTTTGGGTTTCCTACCGGGAGAACGTATTCGCCGACCTTGTTAGCGGCGAGTGTAGAGATCAGCCCGGGAGCCGAGCTGGCTGCCGAGCTGACTTTGCGGATGGCAGAGTTTTGCGTGTCAGCGATGTAGACGTTACCGGCCGGGTCGACGGCAACCCCGGACGGAGCCCAAAGCTCAGCGCTCTTCGCAGCCGCCCTCATCGCCCAAGTAGCCGTTGGTGCCATTTCCCGCAAAGGTGGTGATGGTTCCTGAGGGGTTGACCATCCGCACGCGGTTGTTGGCCGAGTCGGGAATGTACATGTTCCCCGCGGCATCGAAGGCGACGGCGTAAGGATAGTTCAGATCGGCTTTCGTGGCCGGACCACTGTCGCCGGACCATCCACCCGAACCATTCCCGTTGATCATGCCGCTTCCGGCCACGGTGGTGATGTCGCCTGCTGCGGGGCAGGCAGTTCCGTTGATAAAGGTGCCGGGCGCGACGGCGCAGATCATGCGGATGCGGTGATTGTCAGTGTCAGCGATGAAGATGTCGCCCTGCGCGTCAACGGTGACGCCCCAAGGGGTATTCAGTAGAGCCAAAGTAGCGGGACCTCCGTCTCCGCTTCCTCCCTGGGTCCCCCCGTTCCCGGCAATTGTAGTAATGATGCCGGTTGCCGCCCAGACGACGCGGACCGCATTGTTGCCCGTGTCGGCAATGTAGAGGTTACCGGCGCCGTCAAGCGTCACATCCGAGGGAGAGGCAACCGTCGCATTTAATGCAGCATGCCCGTCTCCGGTGTAGGCCGGGTTGCCATTGCCGGCGATGGTGGAAATGATGCCGGCTTGCGCGGCCGAGCAGCCGGTCCCGCTGATGGTGGCGCTAACCCCACCGCAGACCATGCGAATGCGGTAGTGGGCACTATCGGCTATGTACATGTTGCCCGCGCCATCAAGTACGACACCGGCGGGCTGGTAGAGGTCTGCCTGGAGCGCTGGGCCACCGTCGAGTACCTGCTGCCAGATGGAGAAGGTTCCGGCCACCGGAACGACACTGCCGGGAACCAGCACCCCCAGCCCGCCCTGGCCGGTGCCGGAAATTAGTGCGGTTGCCAGAACGTTGCCGTTGCCGGCGAGCAGGACGACAGCGCCTAGGCGGAGGCCGGGAGCAGCGGGCGTGAAGGTGACCGACTGGACGCAGGTTGAGCCGAGACTGAGGCTCGCGGAAGCGCAGGTGGACGCGCCACTGCCAACGGTGAAGTCCAGGTTCGGAGCGCCCATGGTGAGGACTTCAACCGTGGCCACGGTTCCGGCGGCCGAGGCCGTTACGGTGACGTTCTGTGGTCCCGAGGCAGAACCAACCGGCTGAAGACCGAAGTTGGCCTGAGCTTGAGCGCCCGCAGCCAACAAGAAAAAGAGCAGAGGAAGGAGCCAAGCCGTGATGCGGACCCTGCGCGCGGCGCTTGCTTCAAGCGAGGTTTCGGTTGGCTTGCTGTTTATTACTTTGAATATATTAGAAAGTCGATAACGGAGGACGGACGGAACTCGGTTCATGTACTGCTCCAAGGACAATTGCTTACGTGCTTGGCGTCGTTCGCCAGCCGGACACCATGCCGTGACGGAGTCGGAGGCGAGACGAAACCCCAACTGTGCGCAATTTGGAACATCATGGGACCGGCTCAATGGAGTATACGCCGCAAAACGAAGGGTTTTGGTGACATAGATCACCTTGCGGGAAGGGGAGCCGACATGGTAAATGGCGCAACAACAGGAAAGGGATATAGGGCGGCGAAGGGGGAGAGTCAGGGTTCGAAGCGCAGGGAAAAGGGTCCAAGCCTTAAATTGAAAAGAGGTTAGGACCCTAATTCGACAATTACACGTATGTTGCGATTGGTTACTTGGTTATCGTCACCGTCACGTTTTGGTAGTGGACGATATCGCTGTTGACGCCTGTCCCCGTGACCTGAATGGTGTATGCGCCTATAGCGGCACTGATCTGTGAGAACCCGCCGCAACCGTTGAGGAGCAGGGCCGCAACTGCGAGGAGCATAAAAGGCACGCCGCACGAAAAGATGCGGGTGCGGCGACGGAGCCGCCAGAAGACTGTCCCAAAGATCGCAGCGATGGGCAAAGATAAGCCGGCGAGCCAAATGCTTGCCGCTCGCGTTGCGGTATTGCGCGAAGTTGAGCCTCCGCCACCGAGGGGATTGTCGGTATCGATCGTCAGTTGAATGGTCTGCGTGCCATTTGCCGCCAAAGGAGCACTGTCCGCCGAGAAGTGGCAGTTGACGATGGCGGGGAGGGTGGCGCAGCCGAGGCCAATGGTATCGGTGAATCCGCTGACGGAGGTAAGCGCAACGTTGACCGTGGCATTCTGACCGGATTGGATCAACAGGGTGGAGGGGGTGACGGTGATGAGGAAGCCGATAGGCACGCCTGTGACCTGAACGGGTTGAGAAACCGAGGCTCCGTGGACGGTGTCGCCGCTATACGAGGCGGTGATGGTCTCGGTGCCGGAGAAGGGATTTGGCACAAAGGTTGCGAGGCCGCTGGAGTTGAGAGACGACGAGCCGAGGACGGTGGTTCCAATGAGGAAGGTGACAGTGCCGGAGGGGACAGGACCGGCTGCGCCAACAACCGTAGCAACCAGCAGGACCCCGGGGGTTGTTCCGCCGGTACTGGACTCACCGAGCGCTGTGGCAGTGGAAATGGTGCCGACCACCTGGGCGATCGCGGCAGAGTTGGCGGGAGCGTCGTTCCCATCGCCGGAGTAGGAGACGGTGATGGAATGGCTGCCGACTGCGAGGCCGGCATTGCTCAGGCTTGCGCTTCCGGCGCCGTCAAGCATGGCGTTCCCCAGTGCGGTCCCATCCGCACTGAAGGTGACTGTGCCGGTTGGAATGCCTCCGTTGCCTGCAACCTTGACAGAAAAGGTGACAGGCGAGAGCACAACCGAGGGATCGGCGCTGGAGGAAACTGTGGCCGTCGTTGTCGCGATGAGCACCTGCAGAGATAACGGGGCGGAGACAGCGCCGCTCGAGTTCGTGTCGCCAGAGTAAGTGGCGACAATGGATTGCATACCGGGAGCGAAGATGGGGCTGATAATGGCAGGACCCGCAGTCGCTGGCTGCGATCCAATCGCCACACCGCTGCTGGAAAAGGTGATGGTTCCAGTGGGCGTGGCGGTTCCCTGAGTGACGGCAATGGCGGCGGCTAGGGAGACGGGGGCGCCAGCAATGGCTGTTGCCGGCAGCGCAGAGACGGTGATGGCGGTTTGCGCCTGACTGACAGTGATAGAGATGGGCGCTGAGACGCCAGGCTTGTAGTTGGCATCGCCCTGATAGGAGGCGGTAATTGAATGTGCGCCGACCGCAAGCGAGGTTGTGGTGATGGAAGCCTGGGCCTGGCCTTGTGAGCCTGCAAGCGTAGCTGTGCCGATCTGCTGCGTGCCGTCGAAGAAGGCAACGGAGCCGGTAGCAGGAGCCGCGCCAGAGCCTGCACCGGCACTGCTTGCGCCGACGAAGCCCGCTGTGACGGTTGCCACGATGGTGATCGGGTTGCCGTAGAAAATGCTGGAGTTCGCCTGGGCCTGAATCCCGCCAAGGGAGACCTGAATCGAGGCCCCGCCTTGTACGTCAAGAGTAAGGAGACCGACGCTGGGCTGAATTTCGGCGGTCGGGGCGGGGGTGTAGGTGGCGGTGATCTGATTCAATCCCTGGGTGAGAGTGGATGTGGAACAAGTGGCTACGCCGGAGGCGTTGATGCTCTGTGTGCAAAAGATGGTGGCGCCGCCGGTAAAAGTAACCGAACCGTCGAGAGTGGAAGCGCCGCCATTGGCAACTGCAACGGTTGCCGTGAATAGAACAGTGTCGCCAATAGTCGCGGTTTTCTCACTGGCCGTTAGGGTGGTGACGGTTCCCTCAAGGACCAGTTGCGTGAGCGTCACGGAACTGCTGAAGTGATCAGTGTCTTTGGCGTTGTCGTAGACCGCGGTGATGGTGTGCGATCCGACAGCAAGAGTTGAGATGGTGGCGGCGGCTACCCACTGGCCGGCCGTGGCGGTCTCCTCCATCGGAACGGTGGCAGCAAGAAGCGTGGTGCCGTCATAGAAGTCAACCCCACCTGTAAGGTCACCGGTTCCGGCGCCTGTGGTGACAGTTGCGGTGAAGGTGACAGTCTGTCCAAATCCGGAGGGGTTGGGATTCGAGACAAGCGTCGTTGTGGTGGAGTTGACCGGCGTGGCGATGCCGACGACTTGAACCTGCAGCGGGGAGTTTGCGGACGCGAGGTTGGAAGAGGAATTGGCGCTAATGTTGATGTTGCCGAATTCGGTTTGATTACTGGTGAGCGGAGGCGTGGCGGCAGGAGCAAATACGGACTCGATCCAGCAGTCGGCGTCTGGTGCAAGGTCCTGGCCCGCGGCGGCACATGGCTCGAGGCTCGGGTCGAGAGACGATTGCTGCAACACTGCATTGGCGCCGGCCACGATGGAGACGACGTCGAGCGGCGCGTTGCCGTCATTCTCGAGTTCAGCCGGAATCTTGGCTGGGCTGGACTGGTAGCCCTGGCGGACGGGATTGCGGGTAAAGTCAACCGGAGAGACATTGCCCTGAATCTCGCGGACCCGCAGGTTGAGGAAGTCCGCGAAGTAAAGATTGCCCTGGCCATCGAGAGTCATGCCCCAGGGCCAGTAGATGCTGACTGGGTAAGGGCCGCCGCCGTCATAGAGATAGACCCCGACGTCGTTCTGAGCGATGGTGGTGATGATTCCGGAAGCGGTAACCTTGCGAATCGCCGAGTTCTGCGTGTCCGCAATGTAGACATTGCCTCCGGCATCGGCGGCTACGCCTGAAGGGGACCAGAGCTCTGCCGCAGCCGGGGCGCCGCTGTCGCCGGAGAAGCCGATAGCTCCGTCTCCGGCAAGGGTGCTGATGATGCCGGACCCGTTCACCATGCGAACGCGGTTGTTGGCCGAGTCGGGGATGTACATGTTGTGAGACGCATCGAAGGCCACGGCATAAGGTACGTTAAGCTCGGCAGCGGTTGCCCGAATGCCATCGCCGTTGTACCCGGGGACACCGGTACCGACGGCTGTTTCGATCGCACCTCCCTCAATGCCCACCCAGCGGATGCGATGGTTGAAGGTGTCTGCAACGTACACGTATCCGAACTCGTCGACGGTGACGCCCCATGGGGTGTTCAGGAGGGCCGAGGTGGCCGGGCCCCCATCACCGCCATAGCCGGCCGCGCCAGCCCCTTCGGCGTTCTTGAATCCGACTACCGTCGTGATGATCCCCGTTGCAGCGGTGATTTTGCGAATGACGTTGTTGACGCTATCTGCGATGTAGAGGTTCCCGGCGCCATCCAGGGCGATGCCGGCGGGAGTGTTGAGGGTGGCGCTTGCGGCGAGTCCGCCATCGCCCGTGTATGCCGGGATGCCGTTGCCGGCGATGGTGGTGACAATGCCGGCCTGCGAAGCCGAGCAGACTGTTCCATTCACGGTGGCGCCGATGCCACCGCAGACCATGCGGATGCGGTGGTGATAGACGTCGGCAATGTAGAGGTTGCCGAGGCCGTCGAGAGCGACACTGGCGGGCTGATCGAGTTCGGCCGTCTGAGCCGGGATGCCGTCGAGCACGGGAATGGATTTGCCTTCCCCGTCGCCGGCAAAAGGAATGATGTTGCTGGGGATGAGGACGCCGAGGCCGCCCGAGCCGATGCCATGAAGGAAGACCGTGCCGAGAACGGTCTGCTGGTCGGCGTCCATGAGAACGATGGCGCCGACACGCAGCCCAGGCGCTGAGGGTGTGAACGCTACAGAGACCGTGCAATTGCCGGGAAAGGACGCGGCGACGCAGGTGCCCGCACCCGCGGGAACAAAGTCGAGACCCGGCGCTCCTGAGGTGAGGACCTGAACACTGGCCACGATACCCGGAGCGCTGAGATTCACGGTCACGTTCTGTGGAATGGTCGAGACGCCGAGCGACTGCGTTCCGAAGTCGGACTGAGCGAGTGTAAAGGCCGGCGCAAGAAACAGGATTGAAGCAACGAGAGTTGACGCGACGGAGGCGAAAACGCGGGGGCGCGAGAGGCGGCGAATACGGGAGGTCGCACAGAGAAGGCAGGAGATAAACCGATCAGGAGAGCTGATTGCGACAATTGCACGAATGTAGACAGCGGCGACGGAACGAATCATGGCAACTCCCTGGGATCGAACAATGCAGTCGTCCCTTTGCTGGCGTTTGCCCGCGCGGACACTCAGCGCACCGCGAGGATGGGAACCTCGCGCGCAGCCGATGGCCAGCAGAGGGGCTCGCTGCGATCATCGGCAGGAGCGTGTGCGCTCAACCCGCTCAGGTCCCGCGAAAGCACTGTCTGGTCCAGGAACAGTCAAGGTGTGCAGATTTGGGAAGGAGTGAGTGGATATGAGGCAGTTTCCGACGCAACTTTCCGACTGGGCACACGACGGCAAAAAATGAGAAATTTCTGATGCCGAGAGAGAGGGGCAGCACGCTGAGGCACACGAGCAATAAGCGCGGAATCCGGAAGAATTGAATGAATGTCTTTGAGGGTTAGTACGGGGTTTTGTTGGGCGCTTCGAGCCAGGCGGCGAAGCTGGACCACGCTTCTTCGGGAAGAAGCTGCACTGCGGGAAGCGTGCGCGCGGCCTGGTCTTTGCGGAACTCTCCGTATAGGAATGCATCATCGAAGCCGGCGCGCGCGGCATCGGCATCGCTGGCTCCGTAATAAATGGCGTCGAGGCGGGACCAGTAGCACGCCGCAAGACACATCGGACAAGGCTGGCAGCTCGTGTAGAGTTCACAGCCTTCGAGCGTGAAGGTGCCCAGGGCCTTGCATGCGGCACGGATCGCGTTGACTTCGCCGTGTGCGGTTGGGTCGAGCGTGGAGGTGACGGAGTTGACGCCTTCGCTGACGATGCGGCCTTCTCCGACGATGACGGCTGCAAACGGACCTCCCGAGCCTGAGCGCGCGTTTTCGCTTGCGAGCGCGATGGCGTGGCGCAGGAACTCCGGATTGGGCTCAGTGCTCCTGGTCAACTTGCTCACAACCTCCCTCAGGGGCGAAAGTAATCACAGTATGGCACAGGCGTTTCGCTCAACTCGGGTTCTGACGACGGCGGGGCTCGCGCCCGCGACGCTTGTGGTGGAGGGTGAGCGAATTGCGCGTGTGGCGGGCTGGAATGAGGCCGCTGCCGGGCCTGACGCAAATGTTGACCTAACGGATTTTGGCGATTCTGTCGTGCTGCCCGGGCTGGTTGACACGCATGTGCACATCGACGAGCCGGGACGCACGGAGTGGGAAGGATTTGAGACGGCAACCCGCGCAGCGGCGGCGGGTGGAGTGACCACACTGGTGGACATGCCGCTCAATTGCGTGCCGGAGACGATCGATGTGGAGGCGCTGGAGGCCAAGCGGGCGGCGGCAAAAGGCAAGACGTGGGTGGACTGGGCGGCTTGGGGCGGCGTGGTGCGCGGAAACGCAAAGGCGCTGAAAGGGCTGGCGGGCTCGGGAATTCCGGGGTTCAAATGCTTCCTGGTTCACTCGGGGATCGATGGATTTGCGTGGGTTGATGAAGCGGATCTGCGGCTGGCGCTGGCGGAGTTGCGGGGGACGGGATTGCCGTTGCTGGCGCACGCCGAGGTTGCCGGACCGCTAGAGGCGGCCACAGCAGAGATCGAACGGACGGGCGCTGACTGGCGAAGGTATGAAACGTACCATCTTTCGCGGCCTGACCTCGCGGAGATGGAGGCGATTGCCCTGTTGGTTCGGCTCGCGGAACAGTTCCAAACGCCCATCCACATTGTTCATCTGTCGAGCGCCGAGGCCCTGCCGATGCTGGCCGACGCGAAGCAGCGCGGCGTGCCGATCAGCGTCGAGACCTGCGTACAGTATCTGTGGTTTGCCGCGGAGGAGATTCCCGATGGCGCGACGGAATTCAAGTGCGCTCCACCGATTCGGGGCAGAGCGAATCGCGAACAGTTGTGGGGCGCGCTGGAGTCGGGACTAATCGACTTGGTGGCTACAGATCACTCGCCCTGCCTACCGGAGATGAAGGGGCGCGAAGAAGGATTGTGGAACCGTGCATGGGGCGGGATTGCGAGCCTAGGACTGGCACTCCCTGTAATGAACACGGCATTGGTGCAGCGCGGAGTTGAGGTGCACGATGCCATGGTGCGAGTGGGCGCATGGATGGCCGCAGAACCCGCGAAGCTAGCTGGCTTTACGGGGCGCAAAGGGGCTCTTGTGGCTGGTGCCGATGCGGATTTTGTGGTCTTCGATCCGGAGGCTGCGTGGAAGGTAACGCAGGGGGACTTGCATTTTCGTCACAAGCTTTCGCCGTATCTGGGTGCTGAGCTGCGCGGGCGGGTGAATGAGACCTGGTTGCGCGGCGAGCGAGTATTCAGTGCGGAACAGTGGGCGGCGACGCCACGCGGCAGAGAGCTGGTGCGGCGATGAAAGAGCGGGCTGCGCTGGCGATTGCCGATTGCAGGCGAATTGCGGAGATGACCGAGGAGCCTGGCCGCACGACGCGGCGCTTTCTAACCGAGCCGACGCATGCGGTACACGCCCTGTTGCGCGAACGAATGGAAGCGACCGGGATGAAGGTTTGGGTAGACGCGGTGGGCAATCTGCGCGGCCTCTGGGGGCCGAAGAATGCGAGCGCAGACCGGATGATCCCAAAAAGGTTGATTCTGGGCTCGCACATCGACACTGTGCCCAACGCGGGGGCGTTTGACGGCGTGCTGGGGGTGATGCTGGCGATTGAGTGGGTGGGAATTGCGCGGGAGCTAAAGTTGCCGCTCGCGATCGAGGTGATCGCGTTCTCTGAAGAGGAGGGCATGCGGTATGGAGTGCCATTTCTCGGCAGCCGGGCAGTGACGGGAACGTTTGATACCACGATGCTGATGTGGCGGGACGCGGACGGCCTGACGATGGACGCTGCGATGCGCGCATTTGGACTGGACCCGGCAAGAATCACTGACGCGGCGATTGGGGACGACGTGCTCGGTTTTGTTGAGATGCACATCGAGCAGGGACCGGTGCTGGAGGCTGAGGGCATTCCCGTTGCCGTTGTGGAGGAGATCACAGGGCAGACGCGGCTGAATCTTCGCTTCACAGGGCAGGCAAATCATGCGGGAACAACTCCGATGCATCTGCGGAGCGATGCACTGGCCGCAGCGGCGGAGTGGATTTCGAAGGTGGAACGGCAGATTCGCAAGGCTGCCGCGACGACCGATCCCGGGATTGTGGCGACGGTGGGACGCATTGTTGCGGAGCCGAATGCAGGCAATGTAATCGCGGGCTCTGCGGAAGTGAGTTTCGAGATCCGCTACGGGTCGAGCCCGGCCAGGCATCGATGGACAGAGAAGCTGCTCGCCGATGCGCAAGCAATCGCGAAGAGGCGCGGCATCGGCTTTGAGTGGACCGAGAAGCTCGACCAAAAGACGGTGCGTATGGATCGGCGTCTGTCGGCGATGCTGAAGTCGGCCGTGAAGGCGTGCGGCTATCCGGTTAAGACGATTCCCAGCGGCGCGGGGCACGATGCGATGGTGATGGCCGCGCGCGTGCCAACAGCAATGCTTTTTTTGCGCAGCCCGGGAGGGATAAGCCATCATCCGACGGAGAGCGTGCTTGAAGCGGACGTCGAGGCAAGTCTCAATGTTGGGCGTGAGTTTCTGCAGCGACTGGCAAAAGAAGTTGGATAAAATCGAACAACACATCCGGCGATAGATCGCCCGGGAACGAGGTCGATTGTGCAGCATCCGCAACTGAGTCATCTGGGCTCGACACGCAGCAGCCTGAAGGCCGATCACCTGCTGCAGACGCCGGACACGTTTGTTCGTACTCCTCTGCCGGGCGCGGAAGCGGTGGAGTTTATTGTGCACATCGCTCCGCAGCGTGGCGCGGCGTTTACGCAAATGACTGCGGAGTTTGCAACAGGCGGCATGCTTGGGCCTGCGCCGGCGCAGCGGTTCATCTATGTGCTTGAAGGAAAACTTGACCTGATTGCGGCCGGGAAGAAACATGTTCTCGCTCCGGGAAGTTTTGCGTATCTGCCTCAAGGCGCAAAACACACGGTGCGCGCCAGGAGCGACGCGCGAGCGGCAATCATCGAAAAGCTCTACGAACCGGCGCGGGAGGAAATTCAGGAGAGGCCGCGGGTTGTGGTGGGCAAGGAGGCCGAGGTGACGGCGACGCCGCTAATGGGCGACGAGGCCCTGCGTGTTCGGGCGCTGATGCCGGAGGGTCAGGAGTACGATTTTGCTGTGAACACGATGACCTACGATCCCGGCGCGGCGCTGAGCATGGTGGAGATCCATGTGATGGAGCATGGGTTGCTGATGCTCGAGGGCGGAGGCATTTACAGGCTTGGCGACTCCTGGTATCCGGTCGAGGCAGGCGACTTCATCTGGATGGCGCCGTATTGCCCGCAATGGTTTGGCGCGCTGGGCAAGAAGCCGGCAAAGTATTTGATCTACAAAGACTGGCGCAGGCATCCCCTGGGAGCGTAAAGAACATGGCGACAGATAGTTCCCAATTGAGCATCGATGGCCTAATCGCCGAGTTGATGACGCTGGCGAAGATTTCAGCAGCAGAGCCGCCGGTGGTGACGCGCGTGGTCTTCAGCGAAGCGGACCTGCGCGCGCGGGCCTATGTGAAAGGACTTTGCGCGGAGGCCGGACTCACGATCCGCGAGGATGCTGTAGGCAACACGTTTGCCCGCTGGGAAGGGGCCGAGCCGGGGCTTGCACCGGTGGGTACAGGGTCGCACATCGATGCGATTCCAAATGCGGGGCTCTATGACGGAAGCGTTGGCGTGCTCGGAGGCCTGGAAGCGATTCGCGTGCTGCAGAAGCTTGGATTCAGGCCGCGGCGGTCGATCGAACTGGTGATCTTTACCGCCGAGGAGCCGACGCGCTTCGGAATTGGCTGCCTGGGAAGCAGGATGATGGGCAGCGCTCTTTCGCCGACGGACGCGTTGAAGCTGCGCGACAAGGAAGGCCGCGGGCTTGAACAGTTGCGCACAGAGGCTGGATTCACGGGGCCGCTTGAGTCGGTGGCGTTGCATCAGGGGCGGTTTCATCAGTTTGTGGAGCTGCATATTGAGCAGGGTCCAACGCTCGAAGCCGAGGGAATCGATCTGGGCCTGGTGACTCACATTGCCGCGCCCGCAAGCATGCGGGTTGTGGTTGAGGGCGAGGGTGGACACGCGGGGGCCAAGCTGATGCCCGGGCGAAAAGACGCGCTGGCAGCGGCGGCAGAGTTGATCCTCGCGCTCGAGACGGCAGCAAAGGGGTCGGGAGCAATCGACACAGTCGCAACCGTGGGCATTTGCGAGGTCTTTCCGGGGGCGGTGAACAGCATTCCTTCGCGCGTGCGCCTGGAGACGGATATTCGCGATACGGATGGCGCGCGGCGCGATCGCGTGATCGATGCGCTGATGAAAGCATGCGCCGAGACTGCTCAGCGGCGAGGCGTCTCGATCACAACTGAACTGGTGAATGCCGATCCTCCGGCAACGTGCGATCCGGCAATTCTGGGCGCGCTTGAGGAGTCGGCGAAGGCCGCGGACAAGAGCTACAAGCGGATGGTGAGCCGCGCGTATCATGACTCATCGTTCATGGCGCGTATTGCGCCCGTGGCGATGCTCTTCATTCCCTGCCGCGGCGGGGTGAGCCACAGGCCGGATGAGTATGCGTCGCCGGAGTGGATTGGCGCCGGTGTGCACGTGCTCGCACGGACGCTTACGATTCTCGCTGGCTGAAGGCATTGCCGGAAAGCCGAGAGCGAAGATCACGATGCGCGATGGTCCGGTGCTTCTTGGCAATCGGGGCGTGCCGATGTATGCTATGCCTCAACCCGTACGACGACCCAGCGCAGTCAAAACCATGATTACGAGCGAGAAAACCCGCATCGTTGGAACCGCCGTCCCCAGAAAAGAGGGCGTCGACAAGTTGCTGGGCCGCGCAAAGTATCTGGACGACATTGAGCGCGAGGGCATGTGGTTTGGCGCGACGGTGCGGAGCTCAATTCCACGTGGCTTGATTCGATCGATTGGTTTTGACCGCCGCATCGAATGGAATGAGTTCACGGTTGTGACCGCGGCTGACATTCCGGGCAAGAACCATATTCACTTGATCAATACGGATCAACCTGTCCTTGCCGACGGGATGGTAAACCACTGCGAAGAGGCGATTGTGCTGCTGGCGCACCCGGACAAGCATAAGCTGCGCGAGGCGGTTGATGCGGTGAAGATCGACTACGAGCCGTTGCTTCCGGTGCTGTCGATTGAAGAGAGCGAGCGACAGGACCCGATTGTCTGGGGCACTGACAATATTCTGAAGAGCTTTCTGCTTGAGAAGGGCGATGTGGACGCGGTGTGGGCGCAGGCTGCGCAGATTGTGGAGGGCGAATATCGAACCGGCGCGCAGGAGCACCTCTACATCGAGAACAACGGCGTGATAGCGGAGTGGAATGAGGAAAGCGGCATCACGGTTTGGGGTTCGCTGCAGTGTCCTTACTACGTGCACAAGTCGCTGCTTGCGGTGCTCGATTTGCCCGAAGACAAGGTGCGTGTGATTCAGACCGAGACGGGCGGCGCGTTTGGCGGGAAGGAGGATTACCCTTCAACGCTTGCTTCGCATGCGGCGCTGCTGGCCATGAAGAGCGGCCATGTGGTGAAGATGGCTTACGACCGCATGGAGGACCTGGCGGCGACCACCAAGCGCCATCCATCGCGGGTTCGGCATCGCACCGCGCTCGGCCGCGATGGCAAACTGCTGGCGATGGACATTGAGGTGGCTACAGAAGGCGGCGCGTACTCGACGCTGTCTTCAACTGTGCTTTCGCGGGCGACGCTGCATTCGCCGGGGCCGTATGTTTGCCCGAACGTGCGCGTGAAGTCGCGGTCCTGGGCATCGAATGCAGTTCCGTATGGAGCATTTCGCGGCTTCGGCGCGCCACAGGCTATTTTCGCCGTCGAGCGGCACATGGATGAGATTGCCGCGGCGATCGGCATGGATCCGATTGAACTGAGGCGGCGGAACTTTCTCCACGACGGCGACACCACCGCGACGGAGCAGATGATGCGCGAGCCGGTGATTCTGGATCAGCTGCTCGACCGCGCTCTAAGGGAGAGCGGCTACCACGAGCGCAGGGAGCGGTTCGCTCGAGAGAATCCTGGCAGCGCTGTGAAGCGCGGAATGGGGATTGCGGCGTTCTATCACGGTGCGGGATTCACGGGTTCGGGCGAACGCCATCTGAATTCGCTGGCGGGCGTTGACGTGACGCCAGAGGGTAAGGTGCGCGTGCTGGTGGCGAACACCGAGTTCGGCCAGGGGACCAACACGATTTTGAGCCAGATTGCGGCCGAGGCTATCGGGATTGAATACGACGACGTGGAGATGGCGCCGGTGGACACCAATGTCGTTCCGAACAGCGGCCCGACAGTGGCTTCGCGCACATCGATGGTGGTAGGACGGCTGATTGAGCGCGCGGGGCTGCAGCTCGTGGGGATGCTGCGCGAGCGTGCAAGGCTCTCGGAAGACTTCACGCGCGAAGAATTCTTTGGCGCGTGCGATCGGCTGCGGAGGGAGGATGGCGAGGTGGTTTCGCTGTGCAGGTATGAAGCGCCCGAAGGAATATTCTGGGACGACCAGACGTATCGCGGTGAGGCCTACCCGGCATTCGCTTGGTCGGTTCAGGTGGCGCAGGTTGCGGTGGACACGGCTACTTACTCAGCCGAAGTGGAAGAGTTCTGGTCGGTGCAGGAAGTGGGCCGCGTGCTGCACCCGGTGCTTGCAGGAGGGCAGATTGAAGGGGGCATCGCGCAGGGCATCGGCTACGCGCTCTACGAAAAGGTGGTCTTGAAGGATGGCCGCATGGCCAACAACCAGATGACAAACTACATTATGCCGACGGCTGAGGATGTGCCGCCGATTCATATTTATTTTGAGGAGATTCCTTGCCGCTTTGGCGGATGCGGCGCCAAGGGAATTGGCGAGCTTCCGCACGACGGGCCTGCACCGGCGATTTTGAATGGGATTCGCGATGCGATCGGCGTCGGGTTCAACTCGATTCCGCTTTTGCCTGAGGATTTGTTCGCGCAATTGGCCGCGCAGGAATCGAAGGCGGAGGCTGCAACCGTATGAGCGAGCGCCGGGCCAGCTCCAATCTCAGAATCAACTTCACGGTGAACGGAGAGAAGCGCGCGATTGATGCGCCGCCGATGAAGCGGCTGCTGGACGTGCTGCGCGAGGATCTGCATTTGACCGGCACAAAGGAAGGATGCGGCGAAGGAGAATGCGGGTCGTGTTCGGTGAGGATGAACGGCGAGCTGGTGAACAGCTGCCTTGTGCCGGTCTTGCAAGCGGAGGCCGCATCGATTGAAACCGTCGAGGGCTTGGGCAAGGCCGAAAAGCTGCATCCGATTCAACGGGCCTTTTTGGAATGCGGAGGCGCTCAATGCGGAATCTGCACACCGGGGATGCTGATGGCAACGTCTCAGTTGCTGGCGATGAATCCTCATCCGACGATTGACGAGATTCGCGAAGGGCTTGCCGGAAACCTCTGCCGATGTACCGGGTTTAAGCGAATCTTCGACTCGGTGGTCGCGGCAGTGGCCGAATTGGACGCTCCCGCAAAGACTGGCGGCGCGCATGCGCGGTAATGCTGAGGCGCATGAGCTGATCGCGCCCGGCAGCCTGGCCGGAGTGCTTGAGTTGATGGCAGAAGCACCTGGCGAGTGGACACCGATTGCAGGCGGCACAGAGATTATGGTGGCACATGCAGCGGCGCGGCTCCACGAGAAGAAGCTGGTGAACCTGTGGGGCCTCAACGAGCTACGCTTTATTGAGAGCGGAGACGATTCAATTGCAATCGGAGCGGGGGCGACGTTCCGCGATCTCCGCGCGCATGCAGGAGTGCAGAGCGGCGCGCCCTTGCTGGCCAAGGCTGCGACGTGGATCGGTTCGATTGCCAACCAGAGCCGGGCGACAATTGGGGGCAACCTGGCGAATGGTTCGCCTGCGGCAGATTCGTCCCCGGCGCTTTTGGTCTACGATGCAGAGGTTGAGCTGATCTCAGTACGCGGCAGGCGGCGGATCGCGTACAGCAGCTTTCATACCGGATACAAGCGAAATGCGATGACGCCGGATGAGCTGATGTATGCCGTGCATGTGCCGCTGCGGTTCGTGAAGCATAAGCAATACTTGAGGAAAGTGGGAACGCGGCGAGCGATGGCAATCTCGAAGGTGGCGCTTGCGGGGACGGCGCTGCTTGAGGGCAGCACTGTGAGCGAGATTCGGCTTGCGGCAGCGAGCTTGGCGCCATTTCCCGCTCGGCTGTATAAGACCGAGGCGGCCTTGCTCGGACGGCCCCTGGGTTTACTCGCAATTCGCGAAGGCCAGGAAGCGCTGATGGAGGAGGCCAAGCCAATCGATGACATTCGTTCGACGGCTGCTTACCGGAGTCGCGTTGCGTCCAATCTGTTGGGCGAGTTTCTAAGTGAGTTGCTGCCGGCGGAGGTACGCCGATGAATGCAGTACTCGACAGATGGAATAACGCGGAGGAGAGTGAGGCGCTGGACGCCATGACTGCGTGTTGTGGCGCAAAACGCTGGGCTGAGGCGATGGTCGCACTGCGGCCGATGGCGAGCGTGGTGGAGTTGAGCCTGGCATCCGATCGAGTTTGGAGCACGATGGGAGTGGCGGACTGGATGGAGGCGTTCGCCTGCCATCCAAAGATAGGAGAGCGCAAGGCGGCTCACGCTTCGGCGAGGTCGCAGGCGTGGTCGCGACAGGAGCAATCGTCCACGGAAGACGCGAAGGAAGGGGTTTTGGCTGAACTGGCGGCGGGCAATGCACTTTATGAGGAGCGGTTCGGATTTACCTATATTTTGTGCGCCACTGGCAAGAGCGCGGAAGAGATGCTCGGCATTCTCAGCAGGCGGCTGGCCAGCGAGCGCAGGGCAGAGTTGCGCGAGGCGGCAGAGCAACAGCGACAGATTACGCAGATTCGTCTGGGAAAGTGGCTGGTGGAATGAGCGGAATTACGACACATGTATTGGATACGGCGCTGGGCAAACCGGCGGTGGGAGTGGGCGTTCGGCTGGAAAAGAAAGATGGCGAAGCCTGGGTGACCGTGAGCGCGAGCAGGACCGATGCGGATGGGCGGTGTCGCGACTTGCTGCAAGACGCGGACCCGGGAGTCTATCGATTGATTTTTGCGACAGGTAAATATTTCAACGCGATGGGCCGCACGAGTATCTATCCGGAGGTTGCAGTGACGTTTACCACGAGCTGCGAGACGCACTATCATCTTCCGCTCCTGCTGGCCGACAACAGTTACACAACCTACAGAGGAAGCTGACGATGGCAAAACTGGGTGAGAATAGCTACGGGAAATCGCGCGTACGCGTGTCGCGGATTACCCGCCTCGCAGACAAACATCTGTTCAACGAGTGGACCGTGCGCGTGCTGCTGGAAGGCGACTTTGAGAGCAGTTTTACTGAAGCCGACAACAGCAAGATTCTGCCCACGGACACGATGAAGAATACCGTGTATTCGATCGCGCGCGATTCGAAGGCGGCGACACTCGAGGAGTTTGCGATTGACCTGGGCGACTATCTGCTCAAGAACAACCCGCAAATCAGCGGGGTCCTGGTGGAAGTGGAAGAAAAGACCTGGGAGCGGATGATAACCGAGATCGGGCCGGAGGCGACGACATTCAAGCTCGGTGGCCCCGAAGTACTCACGGTGCGCGCGGTGCGCGATCAAGGCCGGGAGTGGTCAATCCGGTCGGGCGTGGATGGATTGATGATTCTGAAGACGACCAAGTCAGAATTCACGGGCTACATCAAGGACAGGCTGACCACGCTTAAGCCGTCGACGGACCGGATCTTTGGCACGCGAGCGACGGTGACGTGGGATTATGCGATCGAAGCTCCGGCATTTGCCGAAGCTCGGGCGCGAATCATGGCGGCGATGCTGAAGGTGTTTGCCGCGCACCACAGCATGAGCGTGCAGCATACGATCTTCGATATGGGCAAGGCTGCATTGGATGCGGCGCCGGAGATTTCGAAGATCAAACTTACGATGCCCAACCTGCACCATTTGCTGGCCGATCTGAGCCCGTTCGGGCAAGACAATCCCAACCACATCTTTGTCGCGACAGACGAGCCGCACGGCTACATAGAAGCGACGATCGAGCGATGAGGTTAGCTCAGAAGATCGAGATCAGCGGGCTCGTCGATATCGATCTCGCCACCCGCAAATGGAATCGTGACGACCGGGCAGGGTGGATTGAGAAACAGAGTGCGCGCGCCCTTATCGCCCGCCAGAGCAAGCAACTGCTGAAATGCTGCGCGGGGAAAGATCGCGGGAATGCCGAGGATATCGGCGTAGGTTGAAGCGGCGATGGAAGGCTCGACCTGGGCTGAGAAGGTCGAGAGCAAAGCGCGCAGGCAGTCCGCGGTGAGATGAAGCTGATCGCAGGGGAGCATCAGAACGCCGTGCGAGGCAGGCGCTAATCGTTCGACTGCTGCAAGGCCGGCGTGAATCGATGAGGCGATTCCCTGCTCCCAAAGCGGATTGACGACTGCTGTTGCATCGCCGAAGTTGATGGAGGCGCTGATCTGCTCGTGATGGGCGCCAACCACAACGATCACGGGCGTGGTACCTGATTCCCCAGCGATGCGGATAGCCCGTTCGAGCAGCGTCTCACCGTTGAAGCGAAGCAGCTGCTTCGGCTGGCCGAGGCGGCTTGCTTGCGCCTGCAGCTAAGACGATGGCCGCAATCGAAGGCGCTCACGGCTGGCCTTCAGCTCCGGCTGCAACAGAATCAGTAGCACAATCCCCACGACGGCAAACATGCGAAAGGCTGCTTCCTGGCCGTTCCATATGTGCGACTGCCACATCAGGAACCATTCTCCGCCAACGTCGAGAAACGCCACGAGCCAAATAAGCAGCGAAAGCGTGAGCGCGAGGATGGGAGTGCGTTTGGCCGCATTGAATGTGGGCGCGGGCTGGCGCAGAGCCTGACCGAGCTTAACCATGCCCCACCAGAGAAGAATGCAGGTGACGAACTCCCAGGCAATGATCGAGAGGTAGAAGGCGAAATGAAGCCAAGGCTCGGGAAGTGCGCGCCATAGGAGGTGGTTGCTGGGGAAGGTCGTATCCATCATGAGCACGTGGCGCACGTACTGATAGTTGGAGTCGAAGTCCGTGATGTTGTTTAAAACGACAAGCGTGAAGTCGAGCGCGACTCCAGCAAGCAGAAGTATCTTGGCGAGGCGCGTGATCATCGATTCCTCCTGGCGGTGGCAAACGTTTTGAAATAAGAGGTCAGGGCATCGAGAGTGCCGAAGTCGTATTGGGGATGGGCCGGCATCTTTGCGTCGGGATCGGCCGATTTGGGGTTGTGAATGATGTTGCGGAAGGTGGGGCCATCGTCCCACGCACTGTTGGCAAGGTCTTCCCATGAGCGGCCGGCCATGGTGCCTCCTTCCGTGCCCATGTTGTGGCAGCGGAAGCAGTCCTGGCGGGCAATCAGGTATCCCTGCGCGACCTGAGATTTTGCGGAGAAAAAGCCGTATGGGCGAATCACCGAGAAGACTTCAGACTCCTGCCGGAATTCTAGGCGTGTGACCCCGTAGGGAATCTGCGGCTCGTCCCAGTGAGAGAGGATTTTGAATGCAGGCTTGAAGACGGAATGAGAGATGAGGTAGGGGCCAAGCGCATCGCCGGAGGGCGACTTGGGCCACTCGTCGCGGAGCTTGCCGTTGATGCGGAGAACAAGCAATGGGTGATGCTCGGCGAGATAGTCGGCGGGATAGTTGGTCCGGTAATGGTCGTAACAGATGGCCACGATGAGGGGATCGTGGGGAGTTTTGCCGAGAAGCCGCTCTAACGACTCGAGGGGAACACCGCTGATTTCGGTGTTGGGCGGGAGGTCGGCGTCGTCGTTGACGGTGTAGGTTTTCTGGGGCAGGGCCAGGAGATCTTCATAACGGATAAAGCGCGTGGAACCCTCAGGTGGATGCGTGAGTTCGCCGCCAACTTCGAGATCACCCGGCGAGGAGCGCTCAGAATGGAGCATGCTTGTGCCATCGGTCGCTGGCAATGCCACTGCAACAGCAGCAAGAACCAACAGCAATGCTCGGGCCATGCCTCATGCTAACTTGGCCGGTCAAGACAGACCAATGAAAATATCGCATTTGCCGTGCTACATTCAAAAGCAAATGACACCGGACTTTTCAGCAGAAGAAATTCTGGAATCGCTTGGGCTCGTAGCTGCCACAGTTGCCGGCGCCGGGCGGAAACTACTTGCCCGCGAAGCGTGTTGGAGAGATGGTTTATCTGTCCGGCGTGATCTCGACAGGACCGGGAAGGCGTGATTACTGGGACTGTGGGCGCAGACCGATCGATCGAAGAAGGCTATGCAGGGGCTCGGGCGTGCGCGTTGACTCAATTGGCCGTGCTCAAGCGCGAACTGGGCTCGCTGGATCGCGTGGCCGAAGTGATCTCAGTGAATGGATATGTGAATGCGATTGCCGGATTCGCAGATTCTCCCGCAGTGATCAATGGCGCATCGGATCTGCTGGTGGCAGTATTCGGCGAGGCGGGCCGGCATGTGCGCGCAGCAGTTGGCGTGAACGCGCTGCCGAGGAACGCTCTGGTGGAAGTTCAAATGACGGTCAGGGTGAAGGAGCCATGAGCGAACACACACTGTCAGCAGAGCCGACTCACTCGGTCTGGGACCGGTCGCTTGAGCCGCGCCTGCGAATCGAGCCGGGCGACGAGGTGCAGATTGAATGCGTGGACGCAAGCGGCGGGCAGGTGCAGCCGGGGATGACGACCGAAGAGTACCTGGAGATTGACCGCACCAGGATTCATGCGCTGACCGGACCGATCTGGATTGAAGGGGCAGAGCCGGGCGATGTGCTGGAGATCGATGTGCTCTCCACGCGCCATGCTGGCTGGGGCTGGTCGAGCGTGGTTGAGGGGCTGGGATTTCTGAAGGAGCGGTTTCGCGAGCCGTATCTGTTTCATTGGCAGCTGGACGGAGAATCGACCAGCTCGCTGGCGCCCGCGGTTGTGCCGGTGAGGCCGTTTCTGGGCGTGATGGGCGTGGCGCGGGCTGACGATGGCGCCTTCCGCACGCGGCCGCCGGGCCCCTTCGGCGGCAACCTCGATGTGCGCGAGTTGTGCGCCGGATCGAGGCTCTACTTGCCGGTTTACAACCAGGGCGCGCTGTTCAGTTGCGGCGACGGCCATGCGGCGCAGGGCGATGGCGAAGTGTGCATCAACGGAATCGAATGCCCGCTGGATGTGACGCTGGCGTTTCATCTGCACAAGCGGCAGCCGCTGGCGGGGCCGATTGTGGAGGCCAGTGAGCAGAGCCGCGGCGGATTCAACTGCCGACGCGTGGGTGGTGGTGGAGACGGGAACCGACCTGGCGGCAGCGGCGCGTGCCGCGACTGGACGGATGGTCGATCTGCTGGTGAGCCGTTGGGGATTCAGCGAGGTGCATGCGTACATTCTGTGCAGCGTGGCGCTGAAGCTGCGGCTGAGCCAGGTGGTCAACGAGCCGGTGTACACGGTGAGCGCGGCGCTGAGCAAGCAGATTCTTCCGGAGAGGGAGCTCTTCCCAGCGCAATGACGATCAACGATCCTGAAGTCGTGGCGGAGCTGTCGGCGCTCTATCCGCGCTATGAAACGGCGCTGGTCACCAACGATGTGGACACGCTGGTGGCGATGTTCTGGAACGGGGCCGCAGGTGATGCGCTTTGGCGTGACGGAGAATCTTGTACGGCCCGGAGGAGCTTGAGGCGTTTCGCAAAGCGCGGCCCTCGGCGGGCCTGGCGCGCACGCGTGAAGCGGCTCGACATTGTGACCTTTGGACGGGACTTTGGCAGCATCACGCTGGAGTTTGAGCGGGCCACGCTCGGACGGACTGGTGCGCGGCACGGCAGAGCCAGGTGTGGGTGCGGATGCCGGAGGGATGGCGGATTGTGCAGGCGCACGTTTCCTGCTGCCATTGCCAAGGGCCTAAGCAGGGTTGCCAAAGGCGTAGGCATGCGGAACGCCCGGGCTCGAACCCTGATTTGGAGCGTGACGGTGAGCTGCTCAATGGGCGCGGCGAGGAATGCATCTTCGAGAGCCTGCGAGCTCGGGAAAATCTTGCCTTCAACATGGCGCGCGGGAAACGTGAAGGTCAACTCCGGCTCGGGGAATGGCCAGGGGGCGAGCCGAAAGTGGCGTGGGCCAGTCGGGAAGCACCAGCACCTCGGAGTTGTCGCCATTGTTGAGCGGAAGCGGATGGAGCAGGTGAGCGGGCGACGAGAAGGCAACGCAAGTGAGCAGGGAGAGATTGTCGCAGGCCTGCAAGAGGCGGAAGTGCTCGAGGATGGTTTGCTCTGACTTTTCGAGGCGGCGTAAGCGTGGCGATCGGACTGAATCTGCGCGCGGAGCTCAGCCTGATAGGCGCGCTGGCGCTCGAGAAACGCATCGAGCAGAGCGAGACCATCGGGCGCGATTGTCGAGCGGTCGGCATGCGCGGTGAGCAGATTGTAGGTGTGCATGGAGATGAGCAGGCCGGCGTATGGGTCCTGCTCGGCGATGATGCGCACGGCGCGGTCGCGAACGGCAAGATAGTCCTCGAGATCGATTTCTTCAAAAGCGGAGTATTTGCCGACAAGTTCGGTGGAAAAGCGGAGGGCTTGCCCTGGCGCGTGATGGAGGGATGGGCATCGCGCACGAGCCCAGCCGTCGTCGTGGCAGGCGATTCCCTTGAGCACGCGGGCGCGTGGCTCGGGCTTTGCGGAACTGAACGTTGCCCCAGGCAGCGGCGAAATCGCCGGCGAGCCGTGCGTGATCGGGATGCGTGATCAGCCACCAGCCGGTCTCCGATTCCATGCGCAACATCGGATTGCTCCTTATTCGGATAGCTGCGGGAGGCTCGACTCATGCCAGTTATGCAGAGCGAGCCACTCAAGAAACATCACGATAAAAAAGAACGAGAAGCCAAGCACCGTGGCGGCAACAACCAAGGCGAAGAGGTAGGCGGTCTCCATCTGGTTGCTGGCATAGATGATGGCATAGCCGAGGCCGCCCTCGCCAACGCGCGTGGAGCCGGCAAAGAGCTCGCCCGTAATGCCGCCGATGACGCTGATGCCGGCGGAGATGCGGATGCCGGTGAAGAGGTTGGGCAGCGCGTTGGGCAGGCGCAGCTTGAAGAGAATCTGCGAGGGCGAAGCGTTGTACATGAGAAAAAGGTGGACCAGGTTTTCGTCGACGCTGATGAGACCTTGCGTGGTGTTGGCGATGATCGGCGCGAGGCAAATGATGAACGTGACCACCGATGACGGAGAAGATGCCGGCGCCGACCCAGATGATGATGAGCGGCGCAATGGCGACGATGGGCACGGTCTGCAGCAGGATCGTGTACGGGAAGAAGAGCTGGCGCAGCCAGCGCCACTGCGCGAAGACCATGGCGATGCCGACGCCGACAACAATGCTGGCCAGCGAGCCCGCCGTGCGGCTTCTTCGGTGGTGATCCAGAGCGAATTGAGAAGGGACGGAAAGCGATCGGCAGAGCGGCAGCGGCGACCTGCAGCGGGCCCGGGCAGGATGTAGGCGGCAGACGATTGAGGCTCACCACAGTGCCTGCCAGAGCCCGAGGAGGCAAGCAAGAGAACGACGATGCTGTTGAGGACGAGCAGCCTTGCTTCTTCATGCGTGAAAGACCCCCCGCAACAGGCGCGATGTCTGCGTGACCTGCTCTTCAAATTCCGGGGATTCGCGCGTTTCCGCGGTGCGCGGCCAGGGCAGGTTGACGGGGATCTCGTGGGCGACGCGGCCGGGATGCGGCGCTAGAGATCACGACGCGCGAAGAGAGGAAGACCGCCTCGGCGACGGAGTGCGTGACAAAGAGAACGGTCCACTTCTGCTCGTCGTAGAGGCGCAGGAGTTCTTCGTTGAGGCGGTCGCGCGTCATTTCGTCGAGCGCGGCAAAGGGCTCGTCCATGAGCAGGATGCGCGGGCGGCTGACCAGGGCGCGGGCAATGGAGACGCGCATCTTCATGCCGCCGGAGAGCTGGCGCGGATAGCGGCGGGCGACATTGCGAGGCCGACAAGGTCGAGCATTTTCGCGACGCGCTCTTGCGGAGCTGGCGCGCGGCGTACTCCAGTTCGAGGCCCAGGCCGACATTTTGCTCGACGGTTCGCCAGGGCAGCAGCGTGGCGTCCTGAAAGATGAAGCTGATGAGTTCGCGCGCGTTTTCGGGCGTCATGCCGTTGACGCGAACTTGCCCTCGCTCACCGGGCTGAGTCCGGAGACGAGCTTGAGCAGCGTGGATTTGCCGCATCCGGAGGGACCGAGGAAGGTGACAAACTCGCCGCGTTCAACGGTGAGCGAGATGTCTCTGGAGCGCAACGGCGGCGCTGCGAAAGCGCTTGGTGACACCGTTGATAGCGATTTCAGGGACTGCGCTTCGTGGCCGTTGCTCACCAAGACTCACCTCCGGAAACGGGCAGGTAAAGCGCGGAGGGGTGGTCGCTGGAATGGAGGATCTGCTGCGTGGAGCGAGCCCAGTTCCAGTTGTCGGCCTGCTGCGGCGGGACGGCTGTCGATGGGTTGCGATCGTAGAGGGGAAATGCCGAGCTTGCGATCTCGAGCCGCAGACGTTCGCCCGGAGCGAGAACGAAAGAGATTGGCTCAAGCGTGAATTCCCAGACGTGAACCTGGTCGGCCGCGTAGCCCGCTCGCGAAAGAGCCAGGAACTGCGCGCGATGCCGATGGACAGGAATTCGGCGCGGCCTGAAGCAGTGACGCGGACGAGTTTGGCGGTGAAGTCGGCAGTGGGGCGCGGACGTGGCTGCGAAAAGCCGGACACGGGGCTGGCCGAGAACCGCGATTTCACACGGATGCTGGCTCCGATGTGTAGACGAGCAGGTTGTTGCCCAGCTCCAAGTACGACCTGATCGAAAGGGCCGCTCAGTGCCTGCGGCCCGCCGGGCGCAACGACCGGAACTTCGGGGTCGTAGACGAAGACATCGCGCGGCTCATCCGCGACGGGCGCGGTCGCTGAGAGTGAGCCGTCGCCCTTGCGCGAGTTGGCATTGCCGTTGCTGTGCAGATAGAGAGCGTATTCCGCAGTTTCCGGCCACACGTCCAGCGGCGCGCCATTCATTCGGGCCAAGAGCGAAGTGGCGAACGCGAGGCTCGTGGCGAAAAGTCGCCGGAGTCCTTGAGCCAATGATTGAACCAGCGAAGAAGAATCGTGCCGGTATCGAGGTTGGCGGCGTCGCCGAGGTTCGCGTCGCCGGCGCGATCTCCCCACGGAATGTGGACCCATGGACCGGCAATGAGGTATTGGTTTGCGCGCGCGAACTCGCTGCCGGCGTGATTGCGCAGCGCGAGATAGCCGGCGATGGAGCCCTCGAGATAGGTGTCGAACCAGCCGGCAATGTGCAGCGCGGGAACCTGGATCTCGATCGACGCGGGTGCTGATGTCGAGATCGGACCAGTAGGAGCCTTCCTCGCGATGAGCGAACCAGTCGCGCACATAGGACGGCAGTTGCGGATCGGTAATGGCTGGATGGACGGCGTAGGGCAGCAAGCGAGGCCTGTGCCCGGATGTTGGCCCACGCGGCTTCGAGCTTGTCGCGAGGCTTCGCGCAGGCCGAGACGCCGCGCATCCTCGCGCAGCATTTGGATTCCCCAGCCAAGAGCCGAACTCAGGCGCAACGCGCCCTGGTGATAGAACCAGCCGCGATAGAGATCGCGCGCGGTCATGTGGGGAGCGATGCACTTGAGGCCCTCGGGCTGCTCGGCGGCAGCAAGCAATTGCGTTGCACCCTGATAGGAGAAGCCGTACATTCCGATGCGGCCGTTGCATGCTGGATGCTTGAGAAGCCATGCAATGGTGTCAGCGCCGTCGGAGCCCTTCATGGCGGAAGGGATAGAACTCGCCGCTCGAGCCGCCGCGGCCACGCACATCCTGAATGGCGACGTGATAGCCGTGGCCGTGCAAACCAGACCGGGTGCGCGTAGACGACGGTCGATGCGATGTCGCGGCCGTAGGGCTGGCGCATGAGCAGCGTGGGCCAAGGGCCATCGCCATGCGGATAGTAGTGGTCGGAGACGAGCGTGGTTCCGTCGGTGAGGTGGCACACGACGCCGCGCTCGAGACGAACGCCGTTGCCGCAATCGACAAGGGCCATCGTCAGGCTCCGTGCCTCGGCTCAAAGTTGTACATGGCGACAAGCATCTCGGCGATGCGCGCGGCGGCCTCGTTGGACCAGGCTCTCGCCGTTCTCAGCGGTGGCAGGCGAGGGATCGCCCATCACGCCGCTGGGAGCGATGTCGCGCGTCAGCCATGCAAAGTTCGCCGAGGAGCCCTCCGGCTTGAGCGGCTCGGGCTAATCGACGCGGGCGATGTAGTTGGAGGTGTAGGCGCCAGTGTCGACGAGCGAGGGGGTTGCGTGCAGCAAGAATGCGGTCTCGATTTCGCCGGCATGGAAGCCGTAAGTGCGTTCCTGCGGGCTGACCCCTTCGAACGAGGCGCTGGGCGAACCGAAGAGCGAGAAGGTGCGCAGGCCGAACTCGGCTCGCAGATCGCGGGCCAGCACATCGACAAGCGAAGTGTTGCCGCCATGCGTGTTGTAAAGGACAACCTTCTTGAATCCGCTTGCGGCGATGCTCGCGCCCAGGTCGCGGACCACGGCGAGGAAGGTTTGCGCGCTCACAGACATGGTTCCGGGAAAGCCAATGTGCTCGTTGCTCTTGCCGTAGCAAACGGGCGGCAGCGCATAGATGGGCAGCTCCGCGGGGACGAGAGCGAGCGCCTTGCCGAGGAGCAGATTGTTGATGAGCGTGTCGGTGGCGAGCGGCAGATGGTGGCCGTGCTGCTCGATTGCGGCGGTGGGCAGCACCAGCAGCGTGGTCTCGCGCGGGAGCGCGTCGACCTGCTTCCAGGTGAGATAGGCGAAGTTGCGCGCGTCGGGAATCCAGGTCTTCATTGGGGGACTTCCTGTTTGTGAAAGCTGAGCATTTTGCCGGGGTTCAGCAGGCCGTGCGGATCGTATTTCTGTTTGGCGCGAAGCTGGATGTTGTCGGCGCGGAAGCGGCCGGCGTCTTCAAGGTAGTTGACATGGGGATTGGCGACAAAGACGCCGATGGAGCGGCAATAGTCAATCATGTCGTTGAGCCGAGCTTCGGTGGTGAAGCGGACGACGGGAATGGCGCCTGGAATGACAACGCCGTCCCCGTTCTTCATGAACTCGATGTGGAAGAGGATCTCGTCGCCGTAGCGCTCGCGGAGCAGGCGGAATTGCGATTCGCACTCCTGCGGGCGAAAATCCACATTGCAGATAGGTATAGGCGGGGTCGGCCTTCATGGCCCAAAGCGTGGTGTGGTTCCAGGTGTAGTCGCTGAGCAAGGGCTGAGTGCGCGGGCCGTCGAATGGGCCGGCGAATGTGACTTCGCCGCCGGCAAGGTCAGCCGCGGCATGCAGAGCTCCGGCCTGCGACGACTCGATCATGAGGAGCGCAAGCGATTTGCCTTCGCGGACGATCTGCTTGATGGGCGCGAAGAATGAAGGGATGGGCCACTCGAAGACGGTGGCCAGGCGCTTGGTCCAGGAGCTGTCGACGGCGATGGACTGCGTGAAGCGGAAGGCCTGTTCGTAGGTATCGAAGGCCGCGGTGAATTGCGTCCACGATTGAGCGGGCGTAAGCGGAAACCAGATGCGCGTGAGGATGCCGTTGGTGCCCCAGGCGTGGAGAATCTCGTGGACGGCGGCGCCCTCGTGGAGCACGACGCGCGGTGAATCTTCCATGGTGACCACTTCGAAGGCACGCACGTTGTCGAAGTCGCGCAGGCCGCCGTGCGCGACAGAGCCGATGCCGCCGGAGCCTCCGGCAAGAAAGCCGCCGACCGAGGCTTTGGCCAGCGTTGACGGGTACATGCGTAGTTCCCAGCCCTGCTTGCGGGCTTCCGTTTCAAGGGCCCCGAGGCGCAGGCCAGGCTGGCAGACGGCGACGCCATCGGCGGTGATCTCTTCGAGCTTGTCCATCAGTGAGAGATCGAGAACGATGCCGCCCTCGAGCGGAACACACTGTCCGTAGTTGCCTGTGCCGGCGCCGCGGGCGGTGACCGGGATGCCGTGGCGAAGAGCGAAACGTGAGGACTGCGAGGATTTCATCAACGCTGACGGGCTGCACAACGACGTCGGCGACTTTGGCGACGAGTTGCGGGACGCAGAACCGGAGAGTACCAATAGAAGTCGTGCGAAAGGCGGTCGAGCACGGCGGGCGCGCTGAGGACGCGGGCGGGGTCGGCGACAAGTTGAGACAGCTCTGCGGCAAGCGAGGAGAGCATTGAAACGACCTTTTAAGGGCTAGCTTGGGGTAACTATTTGCGCCTGCGGGTAGACCAGTGGCGAAATGCCCGCAGCATGTTGGGATGAGTAAAGAGAGCATAACATTCGTCGCGCAGAACGGGGCCCTCGACGACGCACTTCATGTCGCTGCGCGCGTTCACTTCTGTGGCGGGGATGTGAATCTGATTGCAATGGCGGTTTGCATCCTCGATGGTGGCGCCGTAGACCACACGATCGAGACCGGCCCAGAGCGCAGCGCTCATGCACATGGGGCAGGGCTCGCAGGTGGTGTAGAGCGTATAACCGGCGAGCGAAATTGTCTTGAGCCGTTTGGTGGCTTTGCGAATGGCGCGCACTTCGGCATGCGAGCTGGGGTCAGACTCCTGCACGACTGCGTTGAGGGCGTGTAGCAGCAGCTTGCCGGACCTGGTGTGGACGATGGATGCGCCGAATGGGCGGGGGCTTGGAGTTTTGAGGGAGCGCGCCGCGAAGGCCACAAGGGCGGACATAAGTTGGCGGTCGCGGTCAGATGCTGACGCTGGGTCCGCAGCGGGTGCCGAGCGAGATTGAGGCTTGCCCTTCTCTGCGGGGCGGCTGGCGGATGAGGAAGGAAGTCCCATACTCGAAATTAGCATGATGCGCGGGAGCAAAGCACTAAACAATTCTGCGACGGAGAGACTCTGTTTTCACCGCATACAATCGGACTATGAAGCGCGAGGCCGGGTGCATTCGCAGGCTGCAGCGGGCATTGGCTGAGGGGTCGACGACGCCGACAGCCTTGGCTGTGGTCGCCCTTGCGCGCAGCAACGGAAACACAAGCCGGAACACGTATCTGTGGCAAGATGCGGAGTGGACGCGGCGCGAGGCGCTGCGCGCCGAGGCGATTGCGCGTGGCGAGGGTGGAACGTTCGGCGACGGTCGAAGTCCGCTTTGGGGTTTGCCGATCTCAGTGAAGGACTGCTTCGACCTGGAGGGAGCGCCGACGAGCTGCGGTGTTGAGTTCTATCGGCAGTTTCATGGGCTTGCAGCGCACGATTCGTGGCTGGTGGAGCGGTTGCGCGCTGCCGGTGCTGTCATTACGGGCAAGACTCATTTGCATCCTTTGGCTTACGGAATTACGGGTGAGAACCGGGAGTTTGGCGATTGCCTGCAGCCGGATGACGCGTCAGCGCTGACCGGAGGGTCGTCATCGGGCGCGGCGGCAAGTGTGCAGGAAGGGTCGGCGGTGGTCGCGATTGGGACCGACACGGGCGGATCGATTCGCGTGCCCGCCGCGCTCTGCGGGTTGGTTGGGTACAGAGCCTCCATCGGGCGAGGCGATTGGCGAGGCGGCGCGCATCTGGCGCAATCGTTTGACACGATGGGCTGCCTGTTCGCGGACCTCGCCGATGCGCCGCTGATGGCGGAGCTGTTTGCGCCGGCACAGGAAGCGAGGCAGAAGAAGTTCTCGCGGTTTGCCGTTGTGAGCGCGGGCCATTTCGACGATTGCGAACCGGAGATCGAGGAGAGCCTGGAGCAGGCGATCGATGCGCTCGAGGCGATGGGGCTCCAAAGCTCAGGGATCGATTGCGGCTGGTGGGCGGACTCTTTCTCGATCTTTGCGCCGATCCAGGCGTGGGAAGCGGCGCGGATTCACGCGGGACATTTCGAGCAGTTTGATGCGGGATTTCGCGAACGGCTGGAGTGGGGCGCGCGAATTGAAGAGGACGAGATTGCGGCGCTGCGTTTGCGCCATCAGGCGTTCCGTGCGCGCATGGATGAACTGCTGGCGGAGCATGAAATGCTGCTGCTCCCCGCGTCGCCGGTGGCAAAACTTCCAGCTGGAGCCGACCACAGCGAAACACGGGCGCGGCTGCTGCGCTACACCGTACCGTTCAGCCTGGCAGGGGTGCCGGTGGTGACAGTTCCCTGCCCCGCGGGTGGCATGCAATTGGCCGCGGCGCGAGGCGCGGACGAGGCTCTGCTCCAATTCGCCGCTCAATTGGCTGGAGCGCCTGTGTTTGTTGCATGATAGGTTTCAAGTTAAGGAATATTCGACTAATTCGTTGAGGTCAACGTTGAGACCGAAGAGCATCTTCTCCAAAGCCGCACTGCTGCTGCTCATTTGCGCGATCGTCCCGGGCTGCCGAAGTCACGAGGCCGCCTCGACAAATGGGCTGACGCCGATGCGGCTGCAGCTCGACTGGTATCCGCAGCCGGAACACGGAGGGTTTTACACCGCGCAACTGCTGGGCTATTACAAGGCCGAGGGTCTGGACGTAACCCTCCTTCCACTGCCTCAGTATGAAAGCGCGGCGACGATGGTGACCTCGGGAAAGGCGGACATCGGGCTGGCCTCGAGCGACCAGATTCTGGAATGGGATTCGAACGGGCTGCCGGTGATGGCGATCTGCGCCACCATGCAGCACGATCCGCAGGCGATCATGGTGCACAAAGACTCGCCGATTCACGACTTCAAGGACCTCGAAGGCCATACAATTGCGGCGCAGACCGGGGCTGTCTGGCTCAAGTTTGTGATCGCGCGCTACAACCTGCACAACGTCCGGCAGATTCCCTCAACCATGTCGATTGCGAGTTTTCTTATCCGATCCGGGATATGTGCAGCAGATATTTGTGACCAATGAGCCGTTTTTTGCGAAGCAGGCAGGGGTGGAGGTTCGCACCCTGATGATCAGCGCTTCGGGCTACGACCCGTATCGCGTGAGCTTCACGACCAGGGAGTTTGCGGCCGCGCATCCCGACGTGGTGGCGAAGTTTGTGCGTGCCAGCATTCGCGGCTGGCTAGCCTACCTGAGCGATCCGTCGGCGACGAACGAGTACCTGCTTGAAGCTGAATCCGGCGCTGAACCCGCAGCAGGAGGTATTCACGGCACAAGCGCTGCGCGATGGGGGATTCATCACAGGCGGAGACGCTTCCGGCGCGCAAACTGGGCATATGACAGCAGAACGGTGGCAATCAACCTATGAGCAGCTGAAGTCGCTGGGAATCCTCAGCAGATCCCGTTGACCCGGCAACCGCTTACTCGTTGAAGTTCGTTCAATGAAATGGCGATTACAGCGGAGCCAGCGTAGATGTGCCACGAAGCCCATGCGGCCAAGTGGCTTTTTCCTCCGCGGCCCCCGGCGACGGGTCTTCGTCGCTGGGGTGGAAGTAAAAGCCACCTTCAAAACCCTATCTGAGGCTACGTTTACGCTGGTTCCGCTCTAGAATGAACCCATGACTGACCTCGAACGCATTCTGGCTTTGTGGTGCGAACTCGAATCCGCCGGGTCAGACTATGTGTTGACGACGGTCGTCGGGGCCGAGGGTCCCAGCTACCGCAAGCCGGGCGCGCTGATGCTGATCACCGCGGATGGCCGCAGGGCGGGGACGGTGAGCGGCGGCTGCCTTGAGGCGGAGGTTGCGAGCCGCGCGTGGTGGCTGACCAGGGACGGCCCCACGATAGAGCGGTATTCGACTGCGGGCGATGATGGGGATCGGCCCTATGGGTCGGGCTGCGGCGGCGCAGTGATCCTTCTGCTGGAAAGAAGCGCGACGGCGGGCGCGCTGTTGAGCGCGCTGGATAAAGCGTTCCGGTCGCGGAGTTGCATGGCGGTGGCCACGATTGTGGAGGGCCCGCGAACGGGAGTTCGCGCAATTGCCGGAGTTGAATCGACGTACTACGGAGAGCGAGAATCTTCGCAGGCTTGCGGCCCTTGCACTCGAGCGCGGGACAGCGATGGAGGGCTTGCTCGACGTGGAAGGAGCGCCGACGCGGGTGTGGTGCGACTTTCGGCCTGCGCGGACAGGGTTGTGGGTGTTTGGCGCGGGAGACGATGCGCAGCCGATGGTGCGCCTGGCGAAGGAATGGGGTGGTTTGTGGTGCTGGCCGATGGCCGCTCGCACCTGGCAACGCGGGAGCGATTCCCGCTTGCGGATGAAGCTACGCGTCCTTCCGATCAAGGAGCCTTCGGGCCGGTCCGCGCATCTCCTCGGCCCAATTCAGCCCCACGACGTCGTGGTTGTGATGAGCCACAGTTTCGAGCAGGATTCTTGGGTGCTTGCAGCGCTTCTGGCTGGTGGAGTCGCCTGTGCGTTATCTCGGCGTGCTTGGGCCGCAGACGCCGAACCCGGGAGTTGCTGGCAGAAGCGGCCGCGCTCGCCGGCATTGTGCAGGAGCGGATTCCCGAGCAAGTGGAAGCGTGGCTGGCGCGCCTCCACGCACCGACGGGGCTGGACCTGGGCGCGGAGTCGCCTGAGACTGATGGCGATTTCAATCCTGGCGGAGATCCAGAAAGTGCTAACGCGGGCAAGTGCGCTGCCGCTGCGCGAGATCCGTGCGGTGCAAGCGCTTCCCGAGGCCGCGTCAACTCCCACACCAACTGTTTGACGAGAGGCGGATTGCGTCGCCGGGAATTTGCACTAGAATATGTACTCCGGCGAGCGTCGGCACGATCCTTTTAAGGGTGTGACGCGTCGCGTACCGCAGGGCTTCCCTCATGCGTTGAGGACGCAAGCTGCAGGAAGCTGATTGGGATCGAAGACTGTTGATAAAAGGAGTGGATGGATGCGATCGGCTTCGAACGACGCAGCAAACGCACTTGCCGAGCAACTGCCTCCGCTCACGCCGCACGCGGCTGCCGTTGAAGCGGACCGATGTTTGTACTGCTTCGACGCGCCGTGCACCCACGCCTGCCCGACCCACATCGACATTCCGCGGTTTATCAAGAAGATCGCCTCGCAAAATCTGCGCGGCTCGGCGGAGACGATATTTGCTTCGAATCTGCTGGGAGCGACCTGCGCGCGGGTGTGTCCGGTGCAGGAGTTGTGCGAGGGCGCCTGCGTACTGGGAAGCGATCACAAGCCGATTGCCATTGGACGGCTGCAGCGCTATGCGATGGACTACGCGCGCGACCATGGAATCTACCCCACTGTGAAGGCAAGGCCAAGCGGGAACGCGATCGCCGTGATCGGCGCTGGGCCTGCCGGCCTTTCCTGTGCGGGCGAGTTGGCAAAGCTCGGTCATGCGGTAACAATCTTTGAGAAGCGCGCGAGACCGGGGGGCCTCTCGACCTACGGCATCATTGCGCTGCGCGAGCCGGCGGAGATCGCCCTTGAGGAAGCGCGGATGATCGAAAGCCTGGGCGTGAAAATCGAAGTCGGGGTCGAATTCGGCAAGGACCGTTCGCTGGCCGAGTTGCAGAAGCAGTTCGACAGCATCGTGCTGAGCGTGGGCTTGGGCAGAACGCCGGCGCTGGGCATTGAAGGCGAAGAAGCGATTGTCGACGGGCTTGAGCATTCATTGAAGCGAGCAAGACCGACATCGGCAGACCTGAAGGTGGGGCGCAACGTGATCGTGATCGGCGCAGGCAACACGGCAGTCGATTGCGCCACGATCGCAAAGCGGCTGGGGGCGGAGCGCGTGACGATGGTCTATCGCCGCACCGATCGCGAGATGACTTGCTACGAGCACGAGTACGATTTTGCGCGCAAAGAAGGCATCGAGTTCCGGTTTCTGGCGCAGCCATCGCGTGTATTGCTTGAGGGCGGCAAGCCCACTGGGCTCGAGTGCCGGCGTGTGGAATTGGGAGCGCCGGATGCTTCCGGCCGGCCTGCGCCTGTTGCAGTGCAGGGGTCGGAGTTTGTGCTTGGCTGCCGATCAGATTGTGAAGGCGGTGGGGCAGGAGAAGCCGTCGCTTGCGACGCTGCTGGGTCTTGAAACGAAGAAGGGATTCATCGCGGTGGACGGCAGTTTTCAAGACCAGTGTTCCAGGAGTTTACGCAATCGGCGACTGCATCCGCGCTACGGGCGCGGCTTCTACCGTGATGGCGGTGCAGGACGGAAAGCTCGCCGGCACTTGCGATTCACGCGCAACTTGCTCCGCAATCGGCATAGCAAACGTTGAGGTAACCATGGCAGACCTTCGCATCAACTTTGCCGGAATCAATCGCCCAACCCGTTCTGGCTGGCGTCGGCTCCGCCCACCAACTCCGGCGCGCAGATTCACAAGGCCTTTGAAGCGGGCTGGGGCGGCGCGGTGTGGAAGACAATTGGCGCGCCGGTGCTCAACGTTTCCAACCGCTACGGCGCATGGCACTATGGCCGCCAGCGCATGCTGGCCATCAATAATGTCGAGCTCATCTCCGACCGGCCGCATTGAGATCAACCTGCGCGAGATCGCCGAGGTGAAGCGCGCATGGCCCGATCGCGCGGTGATCGTTTCGGCAATGGTCGAGTCCAAGCCCGAGGCATGGCGCGAGATTGTGGAGCGGATCGAAGACACGGGCGCCGACGGCATCGAGCTGAACTACGGCTGCCCGCACGGCATGAGCGAGCGCGGCATGGGCGGCCGCTGTGGGCCAGGTGCCGGAGTATTGCGAGCAGATTACGCGCTGGGTGATGGAGGCGGCGACGATTCCGGTGATCATGAAGCTCACGCCTAACATCACGAACATCGTGCTGCCGGCGCGGGCGGGCGTGGCCGCGGGCGCCAATGCGCTGTCGCTCATCAATACGATCAACTCGATTGTCGGCGTCGACCTGGACACGCTGGAACTGACGCCCGAGCATCGGCGGCAAGGGCGGCCACGGCGGCTATGCCGGGCCGGCAGTAAAGCCGATTGCGCTGAATATGCTGGCCGCGCTGGGGACCGACGAGATCGTTTCGAAGTCGGGCACTTCCGATCTCCGGCATGGGCGGCATTGCCAACCTGGCAGGACGCCGCGCAGTTCCTGCTGCTGGGCGCATGCAGCCTGCAGGTCTG
Organism: uncultured Acidobacteriaceae bacterium; assembly: GCA_963783065.1. GTDB lineage: Bacteria > Acidobacteriota > Terriglobia > Terriglobales > Acidobacteriaceae > Telmatobacter. The sequence continues at coordinate 1,625,486 of CAWAMG010000004.1, forward strand.
CACCGCGGTGATGCACTACGGCTTCCGAATCATTGAAGACCTGTGCGACGGGCTCTCCAACTGGATGGACGAGAAGGGCTTCAAGACCATCGCCGAAGTCAGCGGCCACAGCCTGCATCGCGTCTCGGACTTCAAGAACTTCGATCTTTCGTTTCGCGCGGTGGCACGCATCGATGAAGACAAGTGCATCAAGTGCGATCTGTGCTACGTGGCCTGCAACGACACGGCGCACCAGTGCATCGACCTGGTCGCGCCGGATGGGAAGCTGGTTGCGCCGCGCTCCTACGATGTGCGCTCGAACGGCAAGCTACGACGCAACCGAGACGCGCCCGCAGCCGGTGGTTCGCGAAGAGGATTGCGTGGGCTGCCGGCTTTGCTACAACGTTTGCCCAGTGGACGATTGCATTCGCATGGTCGAGGTTCCTTCGGGGCGAAGCGCCGTGACATGGAGCGAGTTGTCGAAGGAGCAGACCAAAGGTGACCGAGGACTGGGAGACGATGAAGGCGTATCGCAAACAAGTGGGCATCGAGATTCACTAAGAAGTGATGGGCCGGGGCGCGTTTGCGGCGCGGAGGAGAACGGAAATGGGATTGCTGATCAAGGGCGGGGAGATTGTCACAGCGGATGCTCGGTGCCGCGGCGACATTTGGGTTGAAGACGAGACCATCACGCGCGATTGGGCTCGATTTGCCCGCGCCACCCGGGGCAGAGGTAATCGATGCGACGGACAAGCTGGTTTTTCCGGGCTTCATCGATCCGCATGTGCACATTCATTTGCCGTTTATGGCCACTTTTGCCAAGGACACGCACGCCACGGCGAGCAAGGCCGCGCTGATCGGCGGGACAACTACATTCATTGAAATGGTGCTGCCCTTCGCGCAAGGAGGATGCGCTGGAGGGCTACAACACGTGGAAGCAGAAGGCCGAGGGCAACAGCGCCTGCGACTATGCGTTCCATATGGCCGTTACGCGCTGGGATGCGCAGACTGAAGCGCAGTTGCGCGAGATTGTCGCCGACGGAACAACGTCGTTCAAGATTTTTCTCGCTTACAAGGACTTCTTCGGCGTGACCGATGAGGAGATGTTCAACACGCTAAAGCTGGGCGCGGAGCTGGGCGTGATTACAACGGCGCACTGCGAGAACGCGGAGCTGGTAGGGCCAGCTGCAGCAATTGTTGCTGGCGCAGGGTAAGACGGGCCCGGAATGGCACGAGCCGAGCCGGCCGGAGGCGCGTGGAAGCTGAGGGCACGGCACGCTTTGCGACGTTCCTTGAGCAGACGGGCGCTCGCGGATATGTGGTGCATCTGTCGTGCGCGCCTGCGCTTGCGCGCGGCGGTCGAGGCGAAGCTGCGCGGCGTCAAGCTGCACGTCGAGTCGGTGCTGCCGCACTTTCTGCTGGACAAGACTTATGCCGAGCGAGCCGGAGTGGAGGGCATGAAGCATGTGATGTCGCCGCCGCTGCGCGACAAGCGCAATCTGGCGGTGCTGTGGAACGCGCTGGAGGCGGGCCTGATCGACACGGTGGGGACAGATCATTGCCCATTCGACGTGGAGCAGAAGCTGCTGGGCGCGAAGGCGTTCACGCAGATTCCCAATGGGATTCCTGGCATTGAAGATCGCGTGAACCTGATGTACACGTACGGGGTCAGGCGCGGGTCGCTCGATCTGCATCGGTTTGTGGATGCGCTGAGCACGCAGGCGGCGAAGCTGTTTGGGCTTTTTCCGCGCAAGGGGACGATCGCCGTTGGATCGGACGCAGACCTGGTGGTGTACGACACGGATTATCGCGGGACGATCTCCGCGGCGACGCAGCACACCAACAACGACTACAACGGATTTGAAGGACTTCGCGATCGAGGGGCGGCCGGCTGTTGTCACGGTGCGTGGCAAGGTGCAGGTGCGCGATGGAGAGTTTGTTGGGGAAGCCGGGGCGCGGGAGGATGCTTCGCCGCTCGGCCAACAGGGCATCGCGCGAGGTGAGCCATGCCGGTTGATGCGAAAGCGGCGATCGGGCTGCTGAAGGAGCTGCGCGCGCTCACGAGCCGATGAGAATGGGGCGCAGCGGCTGGCGTGGAGCCCAACGTGGCTGAAGGCGCGCGAATGGTTTCTGACCAAGCTGCGCGATTTGCCGGTGGAGCATCACTACGACGCAGCGGGAAACAGTTGGGCGACGCTGAAGGGCGAGTCAGAGAAGGCGCTGATTCTCGGCAGCCATCTGGATTCGGTTCCCAATGGCGGATGGCTCGACGGCTGCCTTGGCGTGATCGGCGCGTATGCTGTGCTGCGCAGAATTTCGGAGGAATTTGACGGCAGGCCGCCGGTAACGGTGCGGCTGGTGGATTGGGCCGACGAGGAAGGCGCGCGCTTCGGCCGCAGCCTGTTTGGATCGTCAGCATTTGCAGGAACGCACATCGATCGCTCAGGATCGCGCGAGGACGGATGCGGGCGGCAAGACAGCTGGAGGATGCGCTGGCCGAGTGCGGGGTCCGCGTGGACGCGATCGGCGACGCCGGCGTTGAGCGGAAGAATGCAGCGGCGTATCTGGAGCTGCATATTGAGCAGGGGCCGGTGCTGGAGAAGCTGGGATTGCCGCTCGGAGCAGTGCTTGGGACAAAGGGCGTTGAGCGGCACGCGATTACGTTTCATGGGCAGGAGGCGCACTCCGGCTCGACGCCAATGAATGCGCGGCAGAGATGCGCTGGCAGCGGCCGCAAAGCTGGCGCTCGAGATTCGCCCGATTGCGATGAAGCATCCTGACGCGGTGTGCACGATGGGCAGCGTGAAGACCTTCCCGGGCATCGTGACCGCGGTGGTGGGTCGATGCGAGGCGACGCTCGACCAGCGCGACCTGGATGCCGAGGTGCTGGCCAGCATGTATCGCGAGGCGCAGGAAAAGAGCAAGATCATTTGCCAAAGAAGAAGGATGCACGGTGGAGTGGTCGCGGATCTGGAACATTGCGCCGGAGCCGTTTCATCCTGAGTTGATTGCGCTATGTGAAGAGGCGATCGAAGAGACGGCCGGCAGATCGCATCGGCTGCCCTCGGGGCCGCTGCACGATGCGGCGGAGGTTTCGCGCGCTGGCATTCCGACGGTGATGATGTTTGTGCAATCGCTGAATGGAATCAGCCACAACAAGATAGAGGACACGCGGGAAGAACACCTGGAGCTGGCCATTACCGCGTTTGACAAGCTGGCTGCGAAGACGATGGACTGGATTGGATCGAAGTAAAGCGGCCGCGGTGGCCGAGGGCCGGAGAGACGGGCCTGAGATTGGAGATGCGATGAGCGCTACAGAGATGTTGGCCGTGACAACTGTGCACAACTGGATTGGCGGGAAGCCGGAAGCATCAACCTCGGGGCGAAGAGGGACTATGAACAATCCTGCGACCGGCGAGGCGATCGCCGAAGTCGGTTTCGCCAGCGCAGCCGATGTGGATCGCGCCGTGGCTGCGGCCAAGGCTGCGTTCCGCGAGTGGCGATCTGTGCCACTTTCAGGGCGCGCGGAAGTGCTGTTCAAGCTGCGCGAATTGATCGTGCAGAATCGGGCCCGGATCGCGGAGATCCTGACGCGGGAGAACGGCAAGACGAAGGCCGACGCGCTGGGCGAAGTGGCGCGCGGCCTGGAGAACGTGGAGTTCGCCTGCGGGATTCCCAACCTGCTGAAAGGCGGATACACCGAGCAGGCGAGCCGCGGCGTTGACGTTTATCAGATTCGCCAGCCGCTCGGAGTGGTGGCCGGGATTACGCCGTTCAATTTTCCGGCGATGGTGCCGCTGTGGATGCTGTCGAATGCGATCGCCTGCGGAAATGCATTCGTGCTCAAGCCTTCGGAGAAGGTGCCTTCGGCGAGCATGCTGATTGCGGAATTGGCGCAGGAGGCGGGCGTGCCCGACGGCGTGCTGAATATTGTGAACGGAGATAAAGTTGCCGTCGATCGGCTGCTGGAGCATCCAGATGTGAAGGCGATCAGTTTTGTCGGATCGACGCCTGTGGCCAAGGCAATCTACGAGGCGGGAACGAGGAACGGCAAACGCGTGCAGGCGCTGGGCGGCGCGAAGAATCACATGCTGGTGCTGCCGGACGCGGACATTGCGATGGCGGCTGACGCGGCCGTTTCCGCGGCGTACGGCGCGGCAGGCGAGCGCTGCATGGCAATCTCGGTGGTGGTCGCCGTGGGCAGCGTGGCTGAGCCGCTGGTTGCGGCGATTCGCGAGCGCCTAGCGCGGATCAAGGTTGGGCCGGGCTCGGAGCCGGGCATTGAGATGGGGCCGCTTATCACGCGCGAGCATCGCGATCGCGTTGCCGGCCATCTGGATACCGCCGTCGCAGAGGGAGCAACGCTGGCCGTCGATGGCCGCAAGGACCCTGCGACTTCAACAAGCGGCTTCTTCCTTGGGCCATCGCTTATCGATAACGTGCGACCCGGCATGCGCTGCTACGACCAGGAGATCTTCGGGCCGGTGTTGAGCGTGGTGCGCGTGGATACATACGCCGAGGGAGTGCGGATGATCAACGAGAACCCCTACGGCAACGGAACGGCGATCTTTACGCAAAATGGCGGCGCGGCGCGGCAGTTTCAGTTCGATGTGGAAGTGGGCATGGTGGGCGTCAATGTGCCAATTCCTGTTCCTGTTTCCTACTACAGCTTCGGCGGATGGAAGTCGTCGCTTTTTGGCGATCTGCACATGTATGGGCCGGAGGGCGTGCAGTTTTATACACGGGCGAAGGTGGTGACGAGCCGCTGGCCCGATCCGGGCGCAAGCAAAGTGGATTTGGGCTTCCCGCAGGTGCGGTAGGACGGATGCAACGGGGCTCGGACGAATTGCGCGCGCGGATACAGCTCCGCAACCGCGATGGTACGATTTGAACATTCTTTTTAGGAGTGCCGCGCCATGAGCGAGACGGTCGAAACCGCAATTCCCGAGCTAAAGACGATGACTGCAGAAGAGATTTCCGCGACGACGCGGGCGCATAACTACGGCACATGGCGCTTTCAGAAGACCTGGAAGCCCATGTATATCGCCGACGCCGAAGGATGCTACTTTATCGACGGGGCGGGCAAGCGCTACCTCGACCTCAGCGCGCAGCTGATGTGCGTCAATCTCGGGCACAAGAATCCGAGGGTAATCGAGTCGATTGCCGAGCAGGCGCGCGAGCTCACCTACGTTGCGCCGGGCTATGCGACGCGGGCACGGGCGCGGCTAAGCGAAAAGCTGCTTGAAGTGCTGCCGGCGGGGCTCACGAAGTTCTTCTTTGCCACTAGTGGGACGGAAGCGAACGAGGCAGCCTTCAAGATTGCGCGCATGTACACGGGCAAGACGAAGATCATTTCGCGCTACCGCTCGTATCATGGCTCGACGATGGCCTCAATCGCGGCCACGGGCGATCCGCGGCGGTGGGCCATGGAGCCGGGCGGCAAGGGCGGCGGATTCATCTTCGCGCCCGAGACCAACTGTTACGACTGCCCGATCAAGCACAGCTATCCGAGCTGCAATATCGCTTGTGCCGACTATATCGAGCACATGATCGAGAACGAGAGCGATGTGGCTGCGGTCATCCTGGAGCCAGTGGTGGGGACGAACGGAGTGCTTGTACCGCCGCCGGAGTACTTCCCGCGCATTCGCGAGATCTGCGACCGGCACGGCGTGCTGCTGATTGCCGATGAGGTGATGGCGGGATGGGGCCGCACGGGTAAGTGGTTTTCTGTGGATCACTGGGGCGTTGATGCCGGACATTCTGGTCACTGCGAAGGGGATCACTTCGGCCTACATGCCGCTGGGACTTTGTGCGACGACGGCCAAGATTGCCGACTACTTTGAAGACCACTACTTCGCGCACGGACACACGTATGAGGCGCATCCGATGACGCTGGGCCCGGCCGTGACAACCATTGAAGAGATGCAGCGGTTGAAGCTGGTGGAGCGCGCGGCGGAGCTCGAGCCCTATGTGCGCGAAAAGCTGGAGGCGCTGAAGGCGAAGCACCCTTCGGTGGGCGATGTGCGTGGATTGGGGCTATTCTTTGCTGTCGAGATTGTGAAGAATCGCGAGACGAAGAAGCTCTTCAACACGAATAGCGATAAGGTGGAAGGCAAGCCACTGGTGGTGGATCAGATTGCCGCCAAGATGCTGGCGCAGGGAGTCTCGATCCAGGCCTGGGTGAGCCACTTTGTGATTGCTCCGCCGCTGATCGTGACGAAGGAAGAGCTTGACTTTGGCATTGCCGCGCTGGACGAGCATCTGGCGATCGCGGATGCGCTGGTGGAGTAGAAGCAGCTGTTAGCCGTCAGCTTTCAGCTCTCAGCTCCGAAGAGAGAACCGGCGTTCGTTGAACTTCAGGTCTTCCGGTGCGATGGATGAGACCCTGGGGCACGCGGCAGATTTAGATCAATCCGCAAGCATGGCGGAGGGTGTTGCGACGGCGAACACCCTCATCAGCGAAACGTACACGATCCCCGCCACAAAGAACCCGACAAACCAGGCGTAGTCGTAGAGGAAATGGAGCGACGGGACGAAGAGCCCGATGAGGGCCAGGCCCACTCCTGCCACGAGTGCGATGACCGCGCACAAATTGAAGCCATTGGTGTAGTGGTAGACCCCATCGCGATGATAGAGCGAGTTGACGTCGAGCTCAGTCTTGCGAATGAGGAAGTAGTCGGCGATCATGATGCCGGCGACGGGGCCCAGGAGGCCGGAGTAGCCGACCAACCACCCAAAGATGAAAGAGTTGGGCGTGGCCAGCAGCTTCCATGGGCACATGGCCAGGCCAAGCAGCCCGGTGATCATCCCGCCGGTGCGGAAGCTGATAAGGCGCGGATAGAGGTTGGAGAAGTCGTTCGAAGGCGAGACGACATTCGCGCCGAGATTCACGTTGAGCGTCGCAATGAGGATGCCGATGAGGGCGATGAAGGCCACGAAAGGCTCATGGAAGGCCCCAATCAGCTCAATCGGATTCCATATGGGACGGCCAAACAAGACCACGGACGCCGACGTGACGGCGATGCCCACAAAGGTGTAGAGCACCATGGCCAATGGAAGACCGAGAGCCTGCCCCCAGGCCTGGCCGCTTTGCGACTTGGAGTAGCGCGTGAAGTCGGGAATGTTGAGCGCGAGCGTGGCCCAGTAGCCGACCATGGCGGTGAGCGATGGAAAAAAGACGGCGAGAAACGAGCCGGTGGAGTGGAACTGGCTTGGCGTAGAGAGCATTGCGCCCCAACTGCCCGCCTTCCCATGGACCCAGAAGAGTAGCGCTCCGGCCATGACGAACATCAGCGGCGCGCCAACGGCCTGCAGACGGCGGATGGACTCGACACCGCGCCAGACGACGACCATGTTGAGCAGCCAGAAGCCGAGGAAGCTTGCCCACAAGACGGCCGGCTGGGTGGAGACGGACGGCCAGATGACCTCGATCATGGCGTAGATGGCCGAGCCGCCGATCCACGACTGAATGCCGAACCAGCCGCACGCAACGATGGCGCGGAGGATGGCGGGGATGTTTGCGCCGCGCACGCCGAAGGGGGCGCGGATGAAGACCGGAAACGGGATGCCGTACTTGGCGCCGGCGTGGGCATTGAGCAGCATGGGAACGAGCACGACGAGATTGCCGAGCAGGACAGTGCCGACCGCCTGCTTCCAGTCCATGCCCTTGGCGATGAGGCCGGAGGCAAGCTGGTAGGTGGTGATCTCCATGCACATGGAGAACCAGAGCGCAGTGTAGTTGTAGAGGCCCCAGGTGCGGCGCGCGGGCGTGGTTGGGGCCAGATCAGGGTTTGAAAGCGACGGGTCGTTGGAGCTCAAGAATCCTCCCCTGGCAAGCAACAATAGAAGCAGCGGGGATTTGGCAGAAAGGCGGCAGCGGCTTTCGCTGCCCTCGCCTCTTGGTCTGCGATATTCCATGAAAATACAGGAACGGGCATGAAAAATCTGTAGGAGAAATGAGGTCGAGAGAGCCGATGTTGCGGGCGACGGGGCGGCCGAGGCACGCGGATGGCGCGGGACGGAGCGTGAATGAGAGGCGGACGAGCGTTGTTGTCTGGTTCAGCGCTTTGAAACCCGCTGTTTGATCCGCCACGATTGGCGGGTAGAATTTGATATGGCCAACCCTCGCAAACCGCCCAAAGCAGAACCAGAGCCCGCCCCCGAGCCGGACCAGCCCATTGTCTGCCTCGTGACGGTGGACGACGAATTTGTCGACGATCTGTCGCGTGAGCTGACGCCCTGGTGCCAGGTGGTGGTGCGCGACAGCTACGATGACCTGACCCGGTGGACCCGCGAGACGGGAGTCGCGGCGGTGCTGCTGAGCATCGACACAGAGGGCGACGAGGCATTTGGCGGACTCCCGGTTCTGAACGAGCTGCGCCGACTGAACGAGAACCTGACATTGATTTCGATGAGTCGCGCGCGCGCACGCGCTGTGGAGAAGCAGGCGCTGGCCAACGGAGCGGACGCCCACTTTCGCAGCCCGGTGGATGTGGATGAGCTGCGGGTAACGCTGGTAGAGATCATGCGCCTGCGCGCCGAGAATGCCGCGCGCGAATGGATGATGCAGCGGTCGCTGGAGGCGAGCCGTTTTCAGGACTTTGTGGGTGGTAGCGAACCGATGCGGCTGGTCTACGACGCGATTCAGCAGGTGGCTGAGAGCAGCATCAATGTGCTGATTCGCGGCGAAAGCGGTACCGGCAAGGAGCTGGCAGCGCGGGCCATTGTGGCGCTCAGCCCTCGCGCCAACAAGCCCTATATACGGCTGAACTGCGCAGCATTGCCCGAGAGCCTGATCGAATCGGAGTTGTTCGGCAGCGAGAAGGGCGCGTTCACCGGGGCGACTGAGTCGCGGCCGGGGCAGATCGAGCTGGCCGACGGGGGTACGCTTTTCCTGGATGAGATCGCGACGCTGACCTCGGCGCTGCAAACCAAGCTGTTGCGCGTGCTGGAAGATCACCAGGTGCAGCGGCTGGGCGGGCGCACATTTCGCAAGATCGACTTCCGGCTGATCTGCGCAACCAACGAGCCGCTGGAAGAGATGGTCAAGAATGGCAAGTTCCGCGAGGATCTCTACTACCGGATCCACGTGGTGCCCATCCACCTGCCGCCACTGCGGGAGCGAGCGGGCGACATTCCGTTGCTGTGCGAGTATTTTCTCCAGGTGCATTGCACGGCCAACGGCATTCCTGTGAAGCGGCTTGCCGAGGACGCGCTGGCCGCGCTGGAAGAGAACACCTGGCCGGGAAATGTGCGCGAGCTCGAGAACCTGATCCAGCGGCTGGTGGTGACCGTACGGCGCGATGAGATCGGCGCGAACGATCTGCCTTCGCGGGTGGCGGCGAAGAGTATGGCGGCGCAGGAGGCGATCCTGGTGCCCGAGGATGGGACCGACTTCGACGCGGAGGTGCGGCGGCTGGAGATTGCGCTGCTGACAACAGCCCTGCGGCGCACGGGCGGCCACAAGGCGGGGGCGTCAAAGCTGCTCAGGATCGACTCTCAGCGGATGAAGTATTTGTGCCGAAAATACGGAGTTTAGACGGGGATGGGTGAAAAATTAACCGCAGCAAGGTTAAAAATTAACCCGTTCAGAGAAACTCGGGCGCAAGGGGCGAGTTCTCCTCTCTCCCTGAAGGCTTGCAGAATCAGCGAGATACCAAAATTGGACCATTCGGCTCCAGTTTGGCACGCCAGATGCTATTAGTAGGGCGTTCGGAAGTTCAAAAATCTTATCTGGGGAGAAGAACAATGGCAATCGCGAAGAAGTCTTTGATCAGCACCGGAATGACCAGCAAGTCCACCAAGAGCGCAAAGCTCTCTAACGTAGCTGCAGCCAGCAAGACCGTGAAAGCCAGCAAGGCTCTTATGGGCAACGCTGTTGGCGGGCTCAAGACGGGCAACGCTGTTGGCGGCCTCAAGTTTGGCAACGCTGTTGGCGGGCTCAAGACGGGCAACGCTGTTGGCGGCCTCAAGTTTGGCAACGCCGTTGGCGGGCTCAAGACGGGCAACGCTGTTGGCGGCCTCAAGTTTGGCAACGCCGTTGGCGGGCTCAAGACGGGCAACGCCGTTGGCGGCCTCAAGTTTGGCAACGCCGTTGGCGGGCTCAAGACGGGCAACGCCGTTGGCGGCCTCAAGTTTGGCAACGCCGTTGGCGGGCTTAAGACGGGCAACGCTGTTGGCGGCCTCAAGTTTGGCAGCAGGGTGCTCTAGGCCAGTCAACGTTGGATCGACGGTCGTTCTATCTCTTCTACGGTCAGTTTCAGGTCGTTTATTTCAGCGGCTTCCCCCTTTGAAGCGACTGGAGCGACACGCGGTGGTAGGGAATTGCGGAAGCGATAGGCGGTTCGTGCGGCCCTCCCCGACCGATTGAACTCCGAGCAAGGCTTCTCTCTTCTGCGAGCAAGAACGGCAATCGCGCAAGCGGTTGCCGTTTTTTGCTTTTCGGGGAGGTTTTGCTTCTACCAGATATGGGCCTTGGCCAGATTCGCCAGAATGGTGAAACCTCGAGCCGCCAGGCTGCGGCGTTCACCAAAGATCTTGGCCTGCCCTGAAACTCCGAACAAGGCGTTGCCGGCTGAACCGGGAAGCGTCATCCGGGAGCAATAGAAGACGGGGAGCTTGATGCCCTTGTAGCTTTGCTTTGGAATCAGGCCCTCTGGCAGGGCCTCCGCGTCGCCTCCGAACTGCGCCAGCGGCATGCGAAGGACGGAGAAGCGGTCCGGGAGGACGAGGGCCACTTCGGAACCCGGAGTGATGCGGTCAAGGGCCGAAACCGGGACGTACACGCGGACCACGGGGGGGCCGGCACTTGCCAGGTCAAGCAGCGGCTGACCGGCATCGACATCCTGGTTGAGAAGCGAGCCAGGGTCCTGGGTGAGGATAATTCCGTCGGACGGTGCGGTGATTTCCAGCGAAGAGACTGCCTCACCCGCAAGGGATGTGGAACGCAGCGACGCATTTTGCTGAGCAGCCGCAGCTCCAATGCTTTGGCCCTGCAATTCAGCGGTGACAGCCTGGTAATGCGCGCTTCCGGTCTGTGCGGCCGCGGAAGAATGCATACTCGCTGCCATCAAGCTGCTCATGCGCAAGAGGGGCTGACCAGCGTGGACATGTTGGCCCTGCTGAACCAGCACCTGCTCCAGACGGCCTGGGACGGCGGCGTGGAGCGTTTGAGTGTGGTCGGGCTCAATGACGAACCATGCATTCTCGCGGTCGCGCCAGATGGGCACGAAGAGAAGCGCGGCAGCCACGGCGATTGCAAGCAACGGAAGCGGCCGGAGGAAACGGCCAGAGCGGAAGTTGAGTTCCCAGAACTGAACGCCCACCTTTTGCAGCGAGCGCAGGCGCGCGCGGAACAAGACGAAGGCAAAGTAGCCGGCAGGAATGAGGGCAAACTCCGCCAGCCAATGAGAAAAGACGTTGTAGGAAAGGCGGATGACAAAGAAAAGCAGGAAATAGCTGTAGGCGCCCGATGCAACTGCGTAAAAGATGAAGAGCGGCACGCGGCGGCGGGGAACGACGATGGTTTCCACAGGCAGGCGCAGAATCCGGCTCTGGAACCACCCGGTCATGAAGGCTGTGGAGCGCTCCTTGAGGTCAGGGAGGCCCAGCACCTCGGTAAGGCAGTAGTAGCCATCGAGCTTGATCAAAGGGTTCACGTTGAGGACGACAACGGCCACTCCCGTGAGCAGGATGAGCTGATAAGCGAAGTCGTGGAGCCACTGGCCCGTCTGCGTGTTGAGCCAAACGATCATAGCCAAACCGCAAATCACCAACTCACTCCAGATACCGGCAAAGATGGTGTAGATGCGTTGGATCTTGCTGGCCGTGATCCAGATTTCAGTGACATCTACATAGAAAGCGGGCGCAAAATAGAGAAACATCATGCCCATGCTGTGCACCTGTCCGCCGAAGTGCTTGCAGGTGAGGCCGTGGGCTGACTCATGGATGAAGCCGAGAATCAGAACCAGGAACCAGAACTGGACCATGTCCCCGAAGCCCTTGTTGTAGAAGTTGTAGTAGAGAGCGATATCCGGACCCATGAAGCTCCACTTCGAGATGAACATCGTAAACTCGAAGATGAAGAGGATGACGGTTGCAAGTACGCACCAGGGGCTATAGAGATAGCGGCCGATCACCGCATCGAGCCGTGTCAGGAAGGTGTCTGGATCCCAGGCTGAAAAATAGATGTGAGCGAAGTTGACCTTCGATTTCTGACCCGCTCGGCGTTTGCGCTGGGCGGTGACCTTTTCGCTCATTGCAATGTTCTTTTCCTGGGGGCTTTTGTACCAGAACTTTGACTCTTCCAATTCGTCTGCAAAGAGACGAAGTTCTTCCGCACCGAATTGCTGGCCCGTCTGGGCGGCGAACTCTTCAGAAATCTCCTCGTATGAGCGCTCTCCATCGAAGAGCTGCAGGATCTGCCATTGCCCCGGCGGGAAGCGGAAAAAATTGTTCCCTTCGCGCTTAAAGACACCCACGATGGGCTCACCGTCGAGAGATTCTTCGACTGCGATCAGGTCCGGATCGAGACGCGGGGGCCTGCTTCGCGCCAGGCGCGCAAGCGGTATCTCGGGTAGCGCAGCGTCGAGGGCTTCAGTCAGGTTCATGGCGCGAGACGGATCTGCATGGACATTCCGGGTTTGAGCCAGGCGGCGGGGTGATCGACGGCGCCGATGACCTGGACGCTGCCGCTGGCCGGATCGACGACCGGGCTGACGCGAAGGATGTGGGCAGCCTGGTGCTGGCCGGGATAGTCTGCCGTGGTGAGGTCCAGCGGCTTGCCTCTTGCAAAGACGGCCATCGCCGACTCGGGCACTGTAAAGAGTACGCGGAGCGGTGCCTCAGCGGTGACCCAGAAGAGAACGTCACCGGCCTTTACTTCCTGAGACGGGCGCACCGAACTGCGGCCGACGACCCCGGCAAAGGGCGCAACCACGCGGGACTGTTCAAGCTGCAGGCCGGCAGTGGTAAGGTCTGCCTCGGCGGCGGCCTCCTCCTGGTGATAGCGGTTGACTTCGGCAATGGTTTCATCGACGCGATACTTTGCGTGCTCCCAGGTTTCCTCGCTGACGATCTTCTGGTCACGCATGAGAGTGGCGCGGCGCAGGTCGGACTTCGCGGTCTCCTCTTCTGACTCCCATTCGTGGACCTGAGCCTGGGCGGAGGCAATATGCGCTTTTTGCGATTCGTACTGGGAGCGGAGGAGACGATCGTCGAGCGACGCGAGGAGCTGGCCGGCCTTTACGCGATCGCCGATCTGCACGTTGATGCTGGCGATGCGGCCCGGGCGTTCGGCCGCGATATCGGCCTGCTGGTCGGCGACGATTGGGCCGGTGGTGGTGAATGCCTTGGGGTCAGTGGACTGCGAAGCTGGAGCGGGGGCGGGAGCTGTTGCTGGCACTTCTGCCGTTGACGCCGCAGGGGGTTGCGCATGGGTATCACAACCGGTGCTCGTGAGCCCGACGGACGCCGTTGCGAGCAGATTTAAAACGACGAGAAGACATTTACGAATTCCATGCGGTCTCATGCTTGTCACCAGCCAATCCAATCCCAAACGGTCTGCCAAAGCCAGAGCGCGGGCGAGCGCAGAAGAACGTACCCGGCGGGCTTCCAGCCGATGAAAACCTTGGCCCGGCCGCTCATGCCTGCGCGGAGCACGGCATCGGTGTTGCTGACGGGTACCTCCGCGTTGAAAGTGCGCACTCCATCGCCCGCCTGCGCCTGCGGGCTGACCACGGAAACCTCACTGCGCCAGGTGCGCTGCGGATAACTGTCGAGCTTGACGGCTGCCGTCTCGCCGGCCCGCAGCAATGAGGCGTCGCGCTCGGGAACTGCGACTTCGACGACGGCGCTCTTGAGATCGAGCACCTGCGCAAAGGAATCACCGGCGGCCAGATGTTTGCCTGCTGCGTTTTCGAGGTTGGGCGTGACGACAATGCCGGTGATGGGCGAGCGCAACTGCGCGCTGTCAATTCGGGCGCGGATGCGTGCAACCTCGGAGCGAAGGTACTCGGTCTGAGCGCGATCGGCTCCGGCCTGCGGAGCGCCGCGCGCCAGATCGTTCTGCATTGCCAGCATTGCTTCCTGGTATTTGGCGTCGGCTGCGGCCAGGTCAGAGCGCCACTGCCAGTCATTCAGGGTTCCCAGCAGGTCGCCCGCATTCGCTCGCTGGCCCTCATGGGCATAGACCGCCTGCACATTGCCATCCACCGGCGCGGCAATGGTGACCAGATGCTGCCCGGCTACGGTAGCTTCGCCGGTGACGCGCATCGGCAGCGGACAGAAGACGAGGAAAAGGGCTACGAATGCGGCAATGGCGGCGAAGGTGAGCCTGCGGCTGCGGCTGGTGCTGAGGAGGGCGATTTTCCTCTGCACCAGCGGCTCAAGAATGCTGATGAGCGGGACTTCGCGGTACAGGAGCGCGTTGCGGATGGCGACCGTCGCCTGGCCGGCGAGGATCTTGATCATCTCGGTATGAGGCAGGTCGAGGAAATCGGGATCGCTGCTCTCGTAAAGCAGCAGGCCCACGCGGCCCTGGTCATCCACAAGAGGCAGCGAAAAAAGCCCGCGATTGCCACTCCCATCAAAGTGGCGCGTAACGGGCTCAGGGAGTTCTACCTGTTCCTCAGAGCCGTCATGGCGCGACAGTTGAACCGTTCCGGGCTGGGTCGCGAGCCAACGAAGAATGTCCTCCACCTGGGAGACCTTTGCGTCGCCCAGAGGCAGGCTGGTCATGCCAGAGATGGCTTTCAGTTGCAGGCGTCCGCGGCTATCGAGGGCGATGGCGCAGAGCTCGTAGGGCAGCACATTTTGCGGGCTGTTGGCGATGATCTGCAGCAGGCGGTCGAGGCGCAGCGTGGAGGTAATCTCAGAACTGACGTGGACCAGCGCTTCAAGAATCGCCAGCTTGCGCTCGGCGTGCATGAGGCTGGCATTTTTTAGGGCGTTGCTGACCGATTCCGCCATCGACATGAGGAAGAACTCGTCGTCCTCGTCGAAAGGCCGGTCTTCGCGGTTGATGGCTTCGAGAACGCCGACTTCGGACTCGTCCTGCATGAGGGGCACAAGCAGCGCGTTCATGACTGGCATGACCCCACTGTCGGGGTCGAATGTCTGATTGCGCAGGGCAAGCCGCTCATCGTCGGGATCGTCAATCAGGAGGGGCGCGCCCGCCTCGGCCATGTCGGCGACGTACCCCTCGCCGGGAGCCTGGGTCACTCCGAGTTCAACCGTAGAGTCCTGACCGCAACCTGAGACCAGGCGCAGCGCGCCACTATCGTATAGCCAAAGGTGAATCGCCTGGCAAGGCAGCATGGCGATCGCCTTGGCCGGAATTTGTTCAATCACCTGATCGAGCTCGAGAGTGGAGTTGAGCGATTTCTCGAGATCGTAAAGCTGCGACATTCGATGAACAGAGTCGAGCAGCTCGTGGCGCTGGGCGTCGGCGGTTTCAGCAGCGAGAATAGCGGGGGCGGCAAGACCGATGGCCGGGGCAAGTGCATCGATTTGTTCGGCTTCAAGAGGAGCGGCAAATGTGAAAATCTCGATGGCCCCGACCAATTGCTCCTCCAGAATCAACGGAATGTAGGCCAACGATTCGACGGAACGGGAGACGTTGAGATGGGCATAGTCTTCGCGGCGAACCTCAGTACCCGGGTAAATGACAGACTGGGGAGTTTCAGTGAGGAGAGGAGCAACCAGGGAGTTGCCCTCCGGTATCGATTCCTGCAAATGAGAGACGTCGCCGGCGACGGCAAGGATCGTCCAATGGGAGCCCTTCTCGGTGAGCACAACCCGGTGAATGGCGCATGCGGAGTCAGGGATGAGCTGCGTGATTAGAGACGCCACGAGCGCTGCTCGCGAAGCTGCGTCAGGCGCAACCAACAGAGATGCGCCGAGCTCGCTAGCCGCGTCGTAAACAGAGGAAATCATCGGGTCCCGCACCGATCTGGTATAACTTCCCTTGACAAGCAGAAGAGGACGTATTGATTCTGAAGTAGTTGGAGCTTAACAAGCCCACTTCTTGAAGTAAAGAAGAATCTTGACGGGCGACAAGAGGACATCGTGGACCTTGACATAAGGGAAAGCGGCAGCATATGCACGATCAGGCTGAAGGGCAGGCTGGTGAGCGGCGAGGCGGTCAATCAGTTTGAGTCGGCATTCCAATCCGCCCTGGCGAGCGGCCACATCTTCCTCGTTCTGGATATGGAGGCGCTGCCGTACATCGATTCGTCCGGGATTGGTTCAATCGTAAACGCTCTTCGCATCTCATCGAAGATGGGCGGCAGCACCAAGCTGGTGAAGCCGAGCAACTTTGTTGCAAAGACCTTCAAGATGGTGGGGATTCTGTCGCTCTTCGGCGTTTTTGACAGCGAAGAAGAGGCCGTAGCCGCCTGCGGGAGCTAGCAGGGCAAGACCCGATTCAGGCCTCGACCTCGAATTCAAGCTCCTCAAAGCGCTGAACCTTGTAGATTGCAATCGAGACAATCCAGCTGAGGACGAAGAGCGCGATGATGCAGTAGCCGAGCACGCCGAAGTTGTCGTTCAGGCTGCCGACGGCGCTCCAGAACCGGCCTTGCAGGTGAAGCTGCGAACCGAGCAGGCCGAGAGCCTCGATGCCGCCCACCACCAGCGCCACCAGCACCGAGACAGAAGTAATGGTCATGTTGTAGTAGAGCTTGCGGATCGGCTTGACGTAGGCCCAGCCGTACGCGCCCAGCATGAGGATGTTGTCGGTGGTATCGACCAGCGACATTCCTGCCGCGAAGAGAACCGGAAACACCAGAATGGAGACGATGGGAAGCCCGCGCGAGGCCTCCGCAGCCGAGATGCCGAGCAGTCCAATCTCGGTGGCGGTATCGAAGCCGAGGCCAAAGAGCAGGCCGAGCGGATACATGTGCCAGCTCTTCCGGATGAGGGCAAACAGCGGCCTGAAGATCTTCGCGAGGAATCCGCGGTTGGAGAGCAGAAGATCAAGATCCTCGTCGACATACGGCTCGCCGCGGCGCACGCGCTGAAAGGTCTGAAGCACTGAGCGCAGGATCACCAGGTTTGCGAGGCCAATGGCAAGGAGAAAGAACGCCGAGACCAGCGTGCCGACAATGCCACCAATGTTGCGAAACTGATCGACGTGCTGCTGGAGCTTGAGCGCGGCGGCCGCAATGGCCAGCGACCCAAGCACGACGATGGTGGAGTGGCCAAAAGAAAACATCAGACCGACTGAAACAGGGCGCTTTCCCTCCTGCATCAGTTTGCGCGTGACGTTATCGATGGCAGCAATGTGGTCGGCATCGACCGCGTGACGCAAGCCGAAGCTGTATGCCAGGAAGGCAGTTCCGAGCAGCAAAGGGTAGTGGCGGAATGCGACCACAGCCCAAACCCAGGCGAGAAGATTGAACAGCAGAAGAAATCCATAGATGCCGAAAATCTTCGCTCGCGTGTTGCTGGCCTGGTCATCGAGCAAGGTTTTCAAGGCAAAATGCATGGAATCCCTTCAAGGGGCGCGCCGCAACCCGGAACGCGAACTGCGAGTAGCACGAATTCTGTTATTGTACTACTGGGCATGGCCTTGGGAAACGGGCACGAATTCAAATTCGCAGACGAAACTTGTCTAGCCTTGGCCAGCACGAGGCGGCCCCTCTTGCGCCGCACGGCGTGCTCACGCGAGGGCTTCCCGCCCAGCCCGGCCGGCGGCGCGAGTTATCCTACACTGGCCCGTGCGGATTCCTGCAGACCAGGTGGTCAGGACTCCTCAGAAGCAAACGACCCCTGGAGCATCGAATGTCGCGTGTTGCCCGAGAACTGGTTCTAAAGGCCGCAATTATCTGCCTGCTTTTCATTCCATTGTCTGGGGCGGCAGCGCACGCACAGGATACGCACCCGGATACTGCCCCTCCGCACACAGTTTCTGCAGTGTTTGTGAGCGACATTCATTTTGAGCCGTTCTGGGATCCCGCGAAGGCGGCGCAACTGGAAGCCGCACCGGCCCGTTCGTGGGATGCGATTCTAGCCGCTTCGCCCTCAGCTGATCGACAGCAGCGATTCGATGCGTTGCAGGACAAATGCCACGCACGCGGTGTGGATACCCCGTACGCGCTGTTTAGGTCCAGCCTAACGGCGATGCACGCGAAGTCAGGCGGGGCGGGATTCGCGATCGTCAGCGGAGACCTGGTGGCGCATGGGTTTTCGTGCAAGTACGGCGCGCTCTTTCCGCAGGCTTCGACCCAGGCCTATAGTGCCTTCGTCGTCAAGACTCTCGACTACGTTTTGCACGAGCTGCGCAAGGCACTGCCCGGAGTGCCTGTCTACGCGGCACTGGGCAACAACGACTCGGGTTGCGGGGACTACCAATTGAATGCGAACAGCGAGTTTCTGCGCGCGGCCGGGGCAACTTTCACGGGGGGATTTCCGGCGGGAGTGCGAGAGGAAGCCAGGCAGACTTTCACAGCGGGCGGTTACTACAGCATTGCACTGCCTGCGCCGATCGAGCATACGCGGCTGCTGGTTCTCGACGACCTGTTCATGTCGAAGAAGTACTCGAGCTGCGACGGGAAGCAAGATACCGCAGCCGGCGTCGCGCAGATTGCGTGGCTGCGCGGGGAGCTTGAGCAGGCACGAGAGCACAAGGAGAAGGTTTGGGTGATGGGCCACATTCCGCCAGGGATTGATCCCTTCACCACGATCTTGAAGATGAGGAACGTATGCGGCGGAAGGTCGCCTGACGAGTTCCTGGCGTCGGATGATTTGGGCAAGACGATTGGCGAGTTCGGCGACGTGGTGCGGCTGGCAATCTTCGCTCACACGCACATGGATGAACTGCGGCTGCTCAAGCCGACCGGGATCGGGACTTCGCCCAGTGCACAAGCCGGGGTTGCGGTCAAACTGGTGCCGTCAATTTCGCCTATCAACGGGAACAGTCCATCCTTTACGCTCGCGCAGATCAACCCGGCAACAGCGTTGATGGTGGACTACAAAGTGATCGCGGCATCGAATACAACTGGCGTGGACACCGAGTGGACGCCCGAGTATGACTTTCGGAAAGCTTTCCGCGAGCCGGATTTCTCCGCGGCTTCGCTGGGCAAGCTGATTGCAGAGTTTGCTGCCGATCCCGGCGCCCAGTCGGACGTGAGCCAAAGCTACTTGCGCAACTACTATGTGCGCGATGTTTCCGCCGAGATCAAGCCGGGCTGGCCGCAGTACTCCTGCGCGCTTTCGAACCTGACGGCAGAGGCCTATCGAGCGTGCGTCTGCACGCCGGCCAAATAGCCCTGCGGGTCAAAGGAAGACACAATGTCGACGCAGCGGAGCCGCAACGGCGGGGTCAAATTGAATTGATTCAGTTGAGAAGAAGGTTTGGAGGCGCGGGCCGGGATCGAACCGGCGCATAAAGGTTTTGCAGACCTCTCCCTTACCACTTGGGTACCGCGCCTTGGCAGGGCTGCCTTTATAAGTGCTTTCGCTCCAGACCGCCGTAGCCAATCCGGCTGGCACCGGAGGGCGGTTTGGAGCGGGAGACGAGATTTGAACTCGCGACCCTCGCCTTGGCAAGGCGATGCTCTACCACTGAGCTACTCCCGCTTGTTGCAGTACTGAGTATACCGGGGCGGCCGAAACGCGGTCAAACCAGCGGGGTCCGGATGAAGCCAGCGAATGAGTCAGCGTGCACATCGGGCGCAGGCAGGGGCGAAGCGACTGGCCGCGAGCCCTTTTCTTCGCGCACAATCTGGCCGTCGCGCATGTAGAGGATGCGGCCGGCAATGGCCGCGGCCTCGGGATTGTGGGTGATCATCAGCGTGGTCTGGCCCAGCTCCGGTTCGAGCGCAGCAGCATGTGCAGCACAGCGTCGGAGTTCTTTGTGTCCAGGTTGCCGGTGGGCTCGTCGGCCAGCACGATGGCCGGCCGCGTAATGAGCGCGCGGGCGATGGCCACGCGCTGCTGCTCGCCGCCGCTCAGCTCCGAGGGCCGATGCTGGAGGCGGCCCTGGATCGACAGCAGATCGCTGAGATGGTCGAGATACTTCAGGTCCAGCGGTCCTTTGCGGCCGCTGACGGCGTAGGCGATCTCGATGTTGCCCATGGCCGAGAGCGTGGGCAGCAGGTTGAACTTCTGGAAGACAAAGCCGATGCGGTGCTTGCGCAGGCGCGTGCGCTCGGCGTCGTTGAGCGTGGCAAAGTCGACGCCGTCGATGACGACGCGTCCCTGGGTGGCCTGGGTGAGCCCGCCGAGCAGGTAAAAGAGCGTGGATTTGCCCGAGCCGGAGGGGCCGACGATGGCCACAAACTCGCCCGGCTGGACGGCCGAGCGAGACGCCGCGCACCGCGGTGACCTGGAGGCGGCCCGCCGCATAAACCTTGGTCAGGTTTTCGGCGAGGATGATGCGGCGAAGACGAGTTTCGGACGGCACCATTCCCATTGTAAATGCGACGTCGGACCGGCTCGCTCCCTTAGAATGGTAGATGCACCGATCTCGAACTGCAGGATTCCCCGCGACATGACAACCGATTTGAAATCGAAACTCGTCACCAGCGTTGAAGCAGCCGCCACCAAGGCAGGCCTGGTTCTCATCTCCGCCACCCAGGGCAGCGACTTTCACGGCCAGCCCACGGCGGTTTTCGAGCTTGGACTGCCCGGCGCTGAGGCGGCCGGACGCACGCTGAAGCTGGAGCTGAGCGAGGGCTTCGACTTCGACAAGCCGGAGCTGCTGCCGACGCATGACGGCCCACCTTGCCGGCGAAGCCAAGCGGCTGCGCAATCCGCGGCCCGAGTGCTACGTCACGCTGGGCGGGCTGCCGGTGGCCTTCGGCAAGTTTCAGTGGCCGTTCCACACGTCCACCTCGGGCGCGGACACCTACATCGTCCATGGCGAGATGCACCTGGCCGACGGCGGCGCGCACAACCTGCACGCCAAGGTTGCTGCCGCGGTGACGCTGACCTTTGCCGAGATTGTGCCCGCCATGGAGCAGCCCTATGCGGAGACCTTTGTCTACAACGCGGTCCGCAAGACGGTGGATCTCGGGCAGCTGGAGTTTGTGAAGTCGGGCAATCGCCAGCCGGTGCCCGTGACCACGCGCTACTACAGCCGCTGGCAGAAGAAGTTTCTCTTTACCGAGACCAACGACGCGGAGCGGCTGGAGTACCTGCTGCGCAAGGTCTACTGGCTCTCCGGCGTGCTGGGCGAGAGCAAGCCGGTGTGGATTGCCGACCCGCGCGACGCGCAGTATCTGAACACGACCGAGGCCGATCTGCTGCGCATGGCCGGAGATGAGGCCGGCGAGGGGTTGCTGGTGCTGGACGGCGAGTTTGCCGCCGCCACGCCGGAGCTGATGGCGCGCGCGCCGGAGTACCAGGCCGCGCTGGAAGCCGCGCTGAACTTTACCAAGCCGCAGTTCAACGAGTCCATGCGCTCGGGCCACGCGAACATGTAGATGGTCGCAGCGGAATGCGACTCCGCGATACGTGCCGCTTAAAGCGTCCCGCCGCAGCCGGAGCAGAAGCGGGCGCCGGCGGGATTGGTCTGGCTGCAGCGCGTGCAGGCATTGAGCGTGCCGGGCTGGATTGCTGGCCGGCGGGCGGGACGTTCACGGTGACATTAAAGGGCTGGCCCCAGGCGGGCATCGGCATGCCCAGCGCTGCGGCAATGCCCGCAGCCTGGATGGCGTTGAACTCGCGCACGCGGCCGGGCATGAAGAAGCACTCGATGAAGCCGAGAATCCAGGTGATGCCGGTCCAGGAAAAGCACAGGTAGAGAATCCCAGGCCGGTGCGCCGCAGATAGAAGTGGTGAACGCCGAAGCCGCCCAGGAACAGCGCCAGCAGAATGCCGACGACCTCGTCGCGGCGCACCGCCTCGTACTGCTGGTAGAAGATGGCTTGCGGGTTGGGATAGGCTGCGGTGCTCATGGTGGCTTCTCCTTGAGTGCGGCCCGCATCTTAAGGTTTCTCGCGGGCTTTGTTCAATTCAGGATACGCAACGGAGCGGAAGCTGGTTCCCGAGACCGGCGAGCGGGCGAGCGACTTGCGGCATGTCGAGCAGGCGCGCATCAGGGGCCGTACAGATGCATCAGAATAGACAGATGGATAGAGCATTGAATGCGGCGGCGGGCGGGAGCTTTGCGATCGGCGGCGAGCTGCCCGTGCACCGGCTGGGCTATGGAACCATGCGGCTGGTGGGCGAGGGCGCGTGGGGCGAGCCGGACGACGCGGCGAACGCGCGACGAGTGCTGCGGCGCGCGGTCGAGCTGGGCGTGAACCTGATCGACACGGCCGATGCTTACGGGCCGGAGATTGCGGAGCGGCTGATCGGCGAGGCGCTGTGGCCGTATCCGCAAGGCGCTGGTCATCGCGACCAAGGGCGGGATCACGCGGCAGGGGCCGGCGAAGACGGAGTACGTGGGGCGCGCGGGCTATCTGATCCAATGCGTGGAGATGAGCCTGCGGCGGCTCAAGCTGGACGCATCGAGCTCTACCAGTTGCACCGCATCGACCCGCGGACGCCGCTTGAAGAGAGCCTGGGCGCGCTGAAGCGGATGCAGGAGCAGGGCAAGATCCGGCACATTGGGCTGAGCGAAGTTTCGCCGGCGGAGATTGAAGAGGCGGGCAAGATCGTGAAGGTCGTAACTGTCCAGAATCGATACAGTCTGGCGGACCGGCGGCACGAGGAGACGCTCGCGTATTGCGAGAAGAACGGGATTGGATTTTTGCCGTGGTATCCGATGGCGGGCGGGAAGATGCTGAAGGCGGAGCATCCGGCGGCAGCAGGCGCTGGCGCGGATTGCGGAGCGGCACGGGGCGAGCGTGGCGCAGCTCTCGCTGGCGTGGCTGCTGCAGAAGTCGCCGGTGATGCTGCCGATTCCGGGAACATCGAAGGTGGAGCATCTGGAGGAGAACGTGGCGGCGGCGGCAATCAACCTAGACCCAGAAGTCTGCGCACAGCTTGAGGCAGGGTTTTAGGCTCAAACGGTTGATCGGTTTGTTGCCTCTTGCTGAACAGCTCGTCCACATCTTTGGAGAACATGAAGTCTTCGCAGATGGCCAAGTGAGGGCAGTTGCCACAATTTTCGGGTTTGTGGCAGCGGACCTTTGGGGGGGCGAGGACGTCGCCATCCTTGGTTCGAGTTTGGGCCTCCACCCCGTACTTGGGGAGGATATCGAGGTTGCGTTCGACGTTTTGGGAGGCGATCTGGAGGCCGTAAAGGAGGAGCCCGGCGCTGCGCGGATCGAGCTTACCGGAGCCCAGGCGGTTGAGGACCTGGGCGAGGGCGAGCTGAATGGCGCAGCGGTCTTCGAGAACGGGGAACTCGAGCGGTTGATCAGCGGTTTGGCCTTTTTGAGGGGCGCGACTGTGCACACGCGTGTGGAAGTAGCAAAACTGCTTGCCGCGCAAGGCAGGCGAATCACACTTGTTGCCGTTGGGCATGATGTGACGACAGACTAAATACATGGGCCCCCCCTCCCCCTGCTTTTCAGGTAAGTTCCTGATTTTTCAGGCCCTTGCCGGATGGCGGTGTCCGCAAAATCCTGATTGCACAGGGGTTAAGTATCAAAATCTTCATTGCAAAGGACTTAGGGCGAGATTCCGGGCGCTGGACGTTCCGCGCGGCGGTTTCCGGCGTTGCTGTGGTCCTTTGAGATTTGTTGGTTGGTTCGATTGTGCGCCGAAGTGGGGAAATAATGTGCAAATTGTGGGGGAATTTTGTTTGGGGCACCTCTCCGCCATGACTGACGTCGTGCCCTTTCAAAAAAGCGCCGATCCATAACTGGCTGCAAATCAGCGCGTGAAGCGGATGCTTCAGGATTTCTGTGCTGATTCGGTGCTACGCCTGACCAGCATGAGAGTGAGTACGAGTTGCCTGCATGGAAACTTCCGGATAGGCGGTTACACGCCGGGAACAGCGCATAGGCCTCGGATCATGTTCGAGAAGCCGACTTCTCGGTATCTATTTGCCATTGCCTTTGGAAAGGTAGTCGTGAGCGAAAACACCGTCTTCATTGAGAAAAGGTAGATAGTGTTTTTGAAAGTCATTTTTCAATGTTCTTCTTACGGCGCAACGCAAAAAGGGCAATAGTTTGGTGATTTCGCGCGTCGATGTCAGATCATCCAAATGCAGATAGCTGCCCGAATCCAAAATCCCGTGGGCAATTCTGTCCCTCATTTGCCTTAGTGGGCCGTCGAAGAGAGCTGTCAATTTCTTACCTCGAAATTCCATCGGGAATATCTGGTTAAGCGTCAACTCCTTCCACTCGCGTGGCCCGACAAAAATTGCATTCAGCCAAGCAAGCTGTTCCGTGTGAGTCGTGGGGATCACTTCGCCGAATCGCACGGGACGATATTCCTTCTTTAGCTTTCTACCTAGGCGTTCACGCCGTTTCCGGCTCACCTCCAGAATTTTGTAAAAACACAGGAAGCGATAAGCGGGTGTATTGGAGACGAGCGCCTCACGATACAGCGCGGCGAGATTCGCAAATTCAGGGTCGTAAGTCTCGATCGGCGCAGAACTACCACCTGCTTGAAACGGAGCGATCAGGGTCAGGCTCTTATTCGACGTCGCCGTCTCTGTGACTTCAATGAGATCAATCTGAAGTGGAATATCAAGATTGGCAGCATACTCGCTCAGTACACTTTGTGCGGCTTTGGTAGCTCGCATCTCCGCGTCGTTGCGATTTTGAGCTTGAAACGGCTTCGTTTCAAGTTTAGCGAGGTAACCGTCCTTGTCAGGCCATCCTTCAAACACAAACGAGTCCGTCTCGCCTTTTACGGCTAAAGCAATTTTCACTGCATCAGCAGGGGCCGGAAATGCCGGTGCGAGAATAGCGAGATGAGAGCTTCCCTCCATAAAATCCGCAAATTTCACTTCATTGTCCGGAAGGGCGCGGGCTCCAGGTTTTCCCAACACGAGGGTTACTTGATAGAGTCCGGGAAGTCCCCAAGGAGGAACGGCGTTTAGGTGGGCGCTCGGCTCCTTGAAAATGTTAGTCAACACAAGGGCGTAAGGTTCGCCCGGAAATCCAAGCCTTGGGATATTTATTTTCGCCTCGGGTTGCTGGTTCTGAATTTCAGCTACTTTGTCCATGCGATATCCCCATGGAAAGCATAGCCTAATCAGCGTTACTCCCCATAAACGCCCCAGGATGCAGGTATGGGGCTGTGCCCGGATTGTCAGCAATCGGGAAGCAACGCCAATTTGAAGTTCTCAAAGGCAACCGCAGATCCTTCGACTCCGATCGCTTCCCTCCCGACGGACGACGACCTGTCCGTGAGGACCCCGCGGGCCTGCCTGCGTCAGGCCCGCCTGGGGGCGCGAGGGGTGTGAGGTGCAGCTTTCCCAGGACTACGCGCTCGGCTTCGCCACGCGCTCGTCCTGGGCTAACATCTGTCGCCCCTGACGGGGCTTTTGTTTACGGGTGGTGTGGTGCCTGGATTGTCAGGGATTCGGAAGTAACGCCAATTTGAAATTCTCAAAGGCAACCGCAGATCCTTCGACTTCGCGGCCTTCGCTCAGGATGACTGCGTTGAGGGATTGAGGGTTGTGGCTTAGCGAAGATGCAAGAAAGCCGCAGCCCCTTGCGAGGCTGCGGCCATCTCTATTTGATTTGGGGCGGCTCTTCGGCATGACTGAACAGCTTGGTGGAAAAGGCCGAACGAAAAGCGAATCCGGCGAAGGATGGGTTAGCAGGGGCTAAAGCCCGACTCATTCTGCTGACCTTCTCGGCCCGACTAAAGTCGGGCCCTGACTCATGCCTCGACTCAGCCGAGTTTTTCCGCAGCCTGTAAAGTCGTGCCCTGACTCATGGAAACGACTCGGGGGAGTCTTTCAGCAGGCTGTAGAGTCATGCCCTTTCAAAACAACGGCAAAGGCGACCGCAGATCCTTCGACTTCGCTGCGCTGCGCTCAGGATGACAGCGTTGGGTTGTGTGAAGAGCATTGGCGAAAAGAGCAAGGCCGCAGCCCCTTGCGAGGCCGCGGCTCATTTGTTTCTCAATCGTTGGCGCGGACTTGATGTCAGGGTTAAAACCCTGACCTACCAGCCGAGCGCGTTCAGAACAACGGCAAAGGCAACCGCAGATCCTTCGACTTCGCTGCGCTGCGCTCAGGATGACAGCGTTGAGGGATTGAGGGTTGTGGCTTAGCGAAGATGCAAGAAAGCCGCAGCCCCTTGCGAGGCTGCGGCCATCTCTATTTGATTTGGGGCGGCTCTTCGGCATGACTGAACAGCTTGGTGGAAAAGGCCGAACGAAAAGCGAATCCGGCGAAGGATGGGTTAGCAGGGGCTAAAGCCCGACTCATTCTGCTGACCTTCTCGGCCCGACTAAAGTCGGGCCCTGACTCATGCCTCGACTCAGCCGAGTTTTTCCGCAGCCTGTAAAGTCGTGCCCTGACTCATGGAAACGACTCGGGGGAGTCTTTCAGCAGGCTGTAGAGTCATGCCCTTTCAAAACAACGGCAAAGGCGACCGCAGATCCTTCGACTTCGCTGCGCTGCGCTCAGGATGACAGCGTTGGGTTGTGTGAAGAGCATTGGCGAAAAGAGCAAGGCCGCAGCCTCTTGCGAGGCCGCGGCTTCTTAGCTTCTCAATCTCAAGTTGGAGGTTTTCAGGAGGCTGAAGCCTCCTGCTCCCTCCGGAAAACGACAGCAAGAGCAACCGCAGATCCTTCACTTCGTTCAGGATGACAAGGCTTGATTGAGCAGGGAGCGTTGGTGGGAGCAGACGAGTCGCGGCGGGGATGAAGCTGAGTGCGGGGGATTGCGGTGAGATTGAGGCGGCTATCCGTTGAAATGCAATAGATATCCCAGGTTAGCCGCAAAGAACGCGGCGAACCTCCACCCCGCGGACGAAGACCTGTCCGTGGGGACCCCGGAACCTGGGGCACCCCGAGTGTGCGGCTCCCGATGGGATGAGCGGTGATAGGCAGCTATTTGCAGAGGGATTCGGGGTCGAGGTCGAGCTTGGGATGCGGGGGGAATGGAAGTCCGCGGGCGGCCATGGCCCCCTCGAGTGTGTCGGGCGTGCCGGGCAGCGAGAGATCGAGATCGTTGGCGTAGAAGGGGTCCTTCTCCGCGTCCTCGAGACTGACAAAGGTGACGCCCTTCGATTGATAGAGCTGGATGAGGCGCGGGAGCATGCGCGCGTCGAAGGCGCCGACGTGCATGAGGAGCACGTAGGGGATGTCGCGCTTGAAGAGGGCCGCGGACATGGCTCGGGAGAAGTCGAGGTTGCCGGCGGCCGCGTCGAGGTAAGTCTTCTCGAGCTGGGCGATGGCGGCGGTATCGTTTTTGGCGACGCAGCGGGCGTAGGGACCGTTGAAGAGGTAGTCGGCAAAGCTCATGGTGACGGCGGCGATCTTGTATCCATGGACGGCGAGATACTTGCGGGAGGCGGCGCGCTTCAAGGGCGTGTCGCCCTCGTCGAGATAGGGAAAGCGAATCCAGCGCCAGGAGTCGGCGGGCATCCAGGACTGGAGCAGCGGCTCGTTTTTGGCGAGGTCGGCCTCCCAGTCGGCGAGGGACGAGCGGTTGAGGCTCATGTGGGACCAGGTGTGGTTGCCGAGGGGGAAGCCGGCGTTGCGCCAGTCCTTGAGCATGGGCGTGGAGTTGGGCTCCTCGGTGGTGTGGACGCCATTGACGAATCCCCATGCGGGCGGCAGGTGCGCGGCCTGCATGGCGGCGATAAGCTGTTGGCCGACTAGAACGCGGGTTACGGCGGGAGGAAGCTGGCCGTGGGCCGGCAGGTCGTCCCAGGTGAAGGCGACTTGCTGGGCGGGTGCGGCTGAGGCGAGCGCGAGGGCGAGAATGGGGGCGAGGAGGGCGAATCTGGTCATGGTGTGGGCCCTCATGGTTGGGCCTTGTTGCTCGGCGGTGGGTGGTGGCAATCGCAGGGAGTAAATCGATTCTTGAAGGCGAAGGAAGGATAGCATGAGCGATAGGGAGGAGTTCTATCGCTCATGAGTGCGGCTTTATTGAGCGATAAAGAAGGATTCTATCGCTCATTTTGTTGGCGATTTTGAGCGATAGGGGTGGCACGAGCGCTTGGCGCGTGACGACGACGCGCGACCTGGCGGAGATGACGGAGACGGGCGCGTTGGAAGTATGCGCGATATTTTGTGAGGCTGGGGTGAGGTGGATGGGGTCGAGGTTTTATCCGGCGGCGGAACAGAGCAGCCCACGATCCGGATTATTTGATGGCCGGGGGTATTTTGGGGGTGGTATTCTTCGTCAAATCAAAGGGCTGCACGTCCAAGTGTAAGGAACGGGAAGCCCTTCCCCCTATATCCCCCAACCTTTAGACCCCCATCTAAGGAGAAAAATCAAGTGATTCGGAAACATGGAATGCAATTCATTCTCGTGGCCGCGATCTGCATTGTTGCGGTTATCAATGGCCAGGCGCAAAGCGTGCTCACCCGGCACGTAAGAGAGGCAGTTCGCACAGGCGAGGCGCCGGCGCTGGGAGAGATGCCGGCCAACCAGGCAATGCAACTGGACGTGGTGCTGCCGCTGAGCGATCCGTCAGGGCTCAAGGCGTTTTTGCGACAGGTTTATAACCCCGCCAGCCCCAGCTTCAGGAAGTTTCTAACGCCGGCGCAGTTTACGGCCCGGTTTGGTCCGACGCAGGCTGACTACGACGCCGCCATAAGCTACCTGGAAGCGAGCGGATTTACAGTGGTGGGCGGAAGCCGCGACGGCATGGAGATTCAGGTAAAGGGAACGGTCGAGGCCGTGAACCGGGCATTCCACCTGTCGATGCAGACCTACCAGCACCCGACGGAGGGACGGACTTTCTACGGTCCCGATCGCGAGCCAACGACGGACCTGCATTTTGCGCTGTGGCATGTGTCGGGGTTGGACAACTACTCGATTCCGCACCCGATGCTGGTGAAGAAGAGCGACTACGCCGCGGCGCATGGGATGGCGGAGGATGCGGTGGTGAGCCATGCGACGTCAGGGTCGGGGCCTTCGGCTTCGTTCCTGGGCAGCGATATGCGCGCGGCATACTACGGAGGCACGGCGCTGACGGGCGCGGGGCAGAACCTTGGTTTGTTTGAGTACCTGGGCACGGATCTGGCCGATCTGAACACGTACTTCAAGAATGTGGGCCAGACGAACAATGTGCCGATTACGCTGCTCTCGACGGACGGGACGAGCACGAGCTGCGTTGACTCCCGGGCCGGCGGCGACTGCGACGACACGGAGCAGACGCTGGATATGACGCAGGCCATCGGGATGGCGCCGGGGCTGGCGAGCCTGGTGATGTACATCGGGTCGACAGATACGGCGATCATCAGCGCGATGACCACGCAAAGCCCGTTGCCGACGACGATTGGCTGCTCGTGGGGCTGGACGCCGGCCGATGCGAGCACGCTGGACCCCTACTTTGAAAAGATGGCGGCGCAGGGGCAAGACTTCTTTGCGGCGTCGGGAGACAGTTCGACATGGTCGACGAGCAATGAGGCGTGGCCGGCAGACGATGCAAACGTAATATCGGTTGGCGGCACGGACCTGCAGACGGCGAGCGCGGCGGGGCCGTGGAAGTCAGAGACGGCATGGTCGGACTCGGGCGGCGGAATTTCGCCGGACAAGGTCGCGATTCCGCCGTGGCAGCAGATATCGGGCGTGATCAACTCGAGCAACAAGGGCTCGACGACGCTGCGGAACGGGCCGGATGTCGCGGCCAACGCGAACTTCACGTTCTATACTTGCGCCGACCAGAAAGCCTGCCTGGCAAATGAATACGGCGGCACGAGCTTTGCAACGCCGATGTGGGCGGCCTACATTGCGCTGGCCAACCAGCAACTGGGGGCGAGCGGCGGAACGACGCTGGGATTTATCAACCCGACGATTTACCAGCAGAACGTGACGTCGGCATATGCGACGGATTTCCACGACATTACCAGCGGCACGTCGGGGAGCTATTCGGCGGTGGCGGGCTATGACCTGGTGACGGGCTGGGGCAGTCCGAATGGAACGGGACTGATCAACGCGCTGGCTCCGGCAAGCACGAGCCCGGGTTTCGCGATCTACTCATCGCCTGCATCGGTTTCTGTGGTGCAAGGCAACAGCGGGAGCTCAACGATTTCGACGACAGTCAGCGACGGGTTTGACTCGGCGGTGGCGTTGTCGGCGAGCGGAGAGCCTTCGGGCGTGACGGTCAGCTTCAGTGCGAATTCGATTACGGGCTCGGGATCGTCGACGATGACAATGGCCGTGGCGGCGGGCACGACTGCCGGGACTTACACCATAACCGTGACGGGTACCGGCGGCGGGATCACTCAAACGACCACAGTGGCCCTCACGGTGACCACGCCGGTGACGGGAAGCTACAGTCTTTCGGTTTCGCCAAGCTCGGGTTTTCTGTACCAGAGGCAGAGCGGATACGCGGTGGTAACGGTGACGGCATCGGGCGGGTTCGACTCGGCGGTTGCGCTCTCGGCAACCGGCCTTCCGAGTGGGGTGACGGGGAGCTTCGGCCCGTCGTCGATTACCGGTTCGGGAACGTCGGACTTCACGCTGACCGTTGCAAGAACCGCAACGCCTGGGACGTATCTTATTACGATCACGGGAACGAGCGGGAGCACTTCACACTCGACGACACTGACGTTCCAGGTGAGGGCAAGTTAAAGAATGAACCTGCGCGGTTCTATTGGAACTGCGTGCAGATAGAGAGAGCCGCAACCTTGGAAGGGGTTGCGGCTCTTTTTTGCGGCTGGCTTGCGGCCGAAGTCAGTCCGGGGGTACTAAGTTGAACCGTCAGTAACCTCCGGTGCGAAATGTATGCGCGCCAGGAAGGCCGAGGCTAATCAGTAGCGCGGAATCGATCTCTGCCATGGTTTCCGTTGAGAGAGTGCCAAAGATCTTCTTGAATCTGCGCTGATCGACGGTGCGAATCTGGTCACATAAGGCGTAACTGTCTTTGGTCGTCCCGCCGTCGCCTTTTGCGATTCGCACGTAAATTGGCGAGGGAGCCCGGATGTGGGCGGCGTCGGTGAGCGGAACAATGATAGTGGTTGATGCGAAGCGGTTGCCAACATCGTTCTGAACGACAACACAGGGCCGCGAACGGCCCTGCTCGTGTCCAATAACGGGATCAAGCGAGACTTCTACGACCATGCCGCGGAAGGGCTTACCCGCCATCAGAATCCTTCACGGTCGATATGGGCGAACTCTTTGGCCAATTCGAGGCTGAGGGATGCGTTTGCCGCGTAAGCGGTGGCGAGTTGCTGTTCGAACTCCTTTGCTTCCATGTCCGCGAGCAACTTTTCGACGGCGCTGCGGATGAGCTCGCTGCGGTTCTTGGAGAGTTCGCGTGCAGCCTGGTCGGCGCGCTTAAGGAGATTCGCCGGAAACTCGATCAGAACGCGCTCTTTGCGGAGAGCGGCGGGCGTGGTCTTGCGGGCGCGGGCTACGGGCATGAGGGTCTCCGGGATGAATCTACGTATATATAATTATATATGAATATTCAAAATTACTGCATATATATTTCAATATGGCTCAATATGAATAAACGTCACTTTTGAGCGCGGCAGGAAGTCGGGAGGAGCCCAGGATGTCGCGGTATCTGCGGGTGGCGGTGGAGCGGCTGTTGGGGAGGGGTGAGGGGCTAAGGAGCCCCATTTGTGAAGGTCGCGCTATACTTGCGCCACAGAAACATGCGAATGTATGTCGCCATTACCGATAAGAGCTGGTTCACTCTCCACGCCTCGACGAAGGGGTTAGAGGAGGTCAACTTCTGGCGACCGTCTTCGGCGACGACGTTTCGAGTCTTGCAGCCAAGTGAACTGCTCCTGTTTAAACTTCATTCGCCGGATAACTTCATTGCTGGCGGAGGATTCTTCGCGAGATTTCTTCACCTTCCTGTGAACATGGCATGGGATGTTTTCAGGGAAGCAAATGGTGTCAGGTCCCTCACGGAGATGCGCGAGCGAATCGAGCACTATCGCAAATCCAAGATAGGACCGGCGGAGAATCCCACAATCGGATGCATTATGTTGGCAGAGCCGTTCTTCTGGCCTCGGAACGCCTGGATTCCGATACCGTCCGATTTCAGCTTGAGTAACCAACAAGGCAAGAGCTACGATTCGGAATCCGGCGAGGGCCGGCTCCTTTGGGAAGCTGTTTGTGAGCGTCTCCGTGATCTAATGCCCGAAAAGATCGTAGACAGCCCAGCCACCTTGGCCGCGATCGACTCGAAGGGCTATGGAAAACCCCAGGTTGTTATGCCAAGGTTGGGGCAAGGGCTGTTCCGCATTCAGGTGACAGAGTTCTATGACAGACGCTGTGCGTTAACTGGAGAGCGGACGCTCCCCGCTCTCGATGCAGCGCACATCAAACCGTATGAGATCGTCCAGAAGCACGAAGTATGGAATGGGCTGCTCATGCGGAGCGACTTGCACAAGCTGTTCGACGGCGGGTATCTCTCGATAGACCCGATGAGTCGACGCGTTGTCGTTAGCAAGCGAATAAGAGATGAATTCGAGAACGGCAAAGACTATTACAGGCTTGAGGGCGCTGAGATTAGAGAACCGAACTCGCCATGGGCTCGGCCAACCGCAGAGAACCTAGAGTTCCACTTCAACGCCAAGTTCCTCCATTGAAGATGACGCAAAACTGTTGCTGTGATTTTCTGAGCTGCGAAATGAATAGAGACAACCGCAGATCCTTCGACTTCGCTGCGCTTCGCTCAGGATGACAGATTCTGATTGTGCGAAGAGGTTTGGTAAGAACAAGAAAGCCGCAGCCCCTTTCAAGGCTGCGGCCTTCATCTATCTCATGTTTTGGCAGAGTTTCAAGGGTACGGCTGAAGCCCGTACCCTTCGGATCGATTGACTCCCAGGTCCCCAGGTGCGAGGGACCTGGGGCACCCGAAGATCATTGAAAAAGTTACATTTCTTTGACGCCTTCGACGAAGGCTTTGAGCTTGCGGCTGCGGCTGGGGTGGCGCAGCTTGCGGAGGGCCTTGGCTTCGATCTGGCGGATGCGCTCGCGGGTGACCTGGAAGCTCTGGCCGACTTCTTCGAGGGTGTGCTCGGAGCCGTCTTCGAGACCGAAGCGCATCTTGATGACGCGCTCTTCGCGCGGGGTCAGGGTGCGGAGGACCTGCGAGGTGTACTCCTTGAGGTTGACGCTGATGACGGCCTCGGAGGGCGAGACGGCCTGGCGGTCTTCAATGAAGTCGCCGAGGTGGGAATCTTCCTCTTCGCCGATGGGGGTTTCGAGCGAGATGGGCTCCTGGGCGATCTTGAGCACCTTGCGGACCTTGGCGACAGGGATGTCCATGCGGCGGGCAATCTCTTCGCTTGAGGGTTCGCGGCCGAGCTCCTGAACCAACTGGCGAGACGTGCGGATGAGCTTGTTGATGGTCTCGATCATGTGGACAGGAATACGGATGGTGCGGGCCTGGTCGGCAATGGCGCGGGTGATGGCCTGGCGAATCCACCAGGTGGCGTAGGTGGAGAACTTGTAGCCGCGGCGGTACTCGAACTTGTCGACGGCCTTCATGAGGCCGATGTTGCCCTCCTGAATGAGGTCGAGGAACTGGAGGCCGCGGTTGGTGTACTTTTTGGCGATGGAGACGACGAGGCGAAGGTTGGCTTCGATCAGCTCGCGCTTGGCCTGCTCGGCGTCCATGTCGCCCTGGATCATTTCGCGCTGGGTGCGCTTGAGCTCGACGATGGAGACGCCGGCGTCGCCTTCGATTTTTTCGAGGTCGGCCTTGCAGTTTTTCTGCTGGCGGCGGTACTCCTTTTTGAGCTCCTCGCTCTTGCTGGCGTCGTACTTCTGATCCAATGAACGAATCTGGCGCTCGAGGGTGCGCATGGTGTCGACGGTCTTGTTGACCTTGTCGAGCAGGCGCTTGCGCTCGATGGGCGTGTACTTGAGCTCGCGCACGATGCGGGAGATGTAGACCTTTTCGCGGGCGATGAGCCAGCGAGTGTGGCGGGCGACGGAAGCCTTGACTTTGGCGCCGGCCGCCTCCTGCTTCTCTTCAAGCACGGCGACGCGCTTCTGGTGCTTGATGAGCGCGTCAATGCGGGCGACGGTGGCCTTGACGCGCGCCTGCACCACATCTTCGGTGAGCTCCTCTTCGTCGAAGATGACCACTTCTTTTACGTTGCGCACACCGCGCTTGAGATCCTCGCCGAGGGCCACGATTTCGCGGATGACGATGGGCGAACGGGAGATTGCCTTGAGCACGCGGAGCTGGCCGCGCTCGATGCGCTTGGCGATTTCGACTTCGCCTTCGCGGGTGAGCAGGGGAACGGTGCCCATCTCGCGCAGATACATGCGGACGGGGTCGTTGGTTTTTTCGAGCGTGCCAGGGGTGAGGTCGAGCTCGACGTCTTCGCCCTCTTCGGCGTCGAATTCCTTGTCGCGGCCGAACTTGGGGGCGTCGAGCAGGTCGATGCCCTGGGTGCCAATGGTGGTGATGAGGTCGTCGAGGTCGTCGGGCGAGCCAATCTCCTCAGGCAGGATGTCGTTGACATCGCCATAGGTGAGGTAGCCCTTTTCCTTGCCAACCTCGATCAGGCCGTCGATATCGCCTTCGAATTTGTCGTCAATAGCCAATATGTACCTACTCTCTTCGGCAGGCTCGGGAAGCCAAGCGGTGCCGGATATATTTGATGCCGCCGCCCCGTTCGAGGGGTTTGGACGGCCTGAGCGCTGCGGCCCTGGGATCGTGTGTCCCATGTCAGGCGGCAGCGCCACGAATCGGTTGCATCGGCAACCTGCGATGTGCGGGCCAATTCCGCATCGGTATCCCGGCCTAAGCTGCGCAATAACCGGAAAAATACCGGATTTCTTGTGGAAATCGCGGTGCTCCGACGCGCGCGCAGATAGACCTGCGGTCACCCGCAAAAAGAAGCGGCTTCAAGGTGGTTGCTCGGATCAGGATGCATTGCGCTTCAGGGTCTCGCCTGATCAGCCCGCGAGCCGCAGCTCATATATGGGGCAAAGGGGCGCGCATCCTCACAGAGATCAACAGATTACCACATTTTGGAGCGAAATTTCCGCCAAATTCCGCGCCCCTTGCAGCAATCCCTGTGTATTGGACGCGGAAAGGGAGGAAATCGATGCAAAGGGGGGGGCGGGCATGAGGGCTAATCAGGCGATTTTGCTTTTTGCGTGACGATCCTTAAGTATTCGGACCACGTCGTCCGCGTCGATCAACTCTCCGCGCCGAGCCTGTTCAAAGCCCTCGTCGATCTGGGCGACGATGGCGTCTTTAGAAGCCAAGAGCCAGTCGTCGCTGCGGTGCTGGTCGGGCTTGCGTTGGGGAATCATAAGGCCTCCAGCTCAATGAAATGAGAGTCTGGCGATTGCCAGCTTCGTCAGAGGAACATGGCCAAATTCTTTTCGGGCACACGCACCATCAATGGCTGTCTCATAATCGTCGCCCGAAGAGGTTCGAGATTTGCGTTCTCATCTGCTCCTCATTCGGTCCTTCGAGACCAAAACCGTTCATCAGTTCAGTCGCCATTTTGATCGCATAATCTACGATACCGGCTCTCCAATCAGCCAAAGGACGCGAAGCGGTAACTTCAAGATTAGGTCGATTCGCAACGTATTGGCTTCGATGAAACCCCGATGGAAATCCGCGATCAGTCCAGACGAGCGCCCGGCTCCGAGTACCTAAGAATAGAGCACGAAAACACATATACTCTGTATCGTCGAAAAGGCCCTCATAGAGCCTTGTCATGGAATAAATCGCCTCAGCAAAATATCTCACGGTGTCTTGAGCCGACACTGAGGGAGGCTCCGAACCAGACATGCCTGTCAGTTCCTTCTTGTAGAAGAGGCCAGACTCATTCAATCGCCAAAAGTCAAAAGCATCGTGTTCCGCGAAATCCCGCCACTCGACCGTACCTTCAATCCCATCATCAGTGGACAGGAGCCAGTCGGGGCGGTTGTAGTGAAACGCTATGAACGGCCAGCCGGTGAAGCTGACAGAGGCCTTTTCCACTGCCCGATTAAGGGCCGAGGGCTTGAATCGATAATGGTCGAACGATTCTGGTCTGAAGACCGTCTCAACAAAAAAAGTATAGTTCTTCTCTTTGTAAGGATACTTTTCGTCAAACCGACGTCGGGCCGCTTCTATCTGCGACTCGAACTGATCCTCAGATGCCTGGTTTGCGTCTGCCGATGGCGACGAACTTGTAAGAATTGCCCTGAATGAGGTAAGCAGAGAGTCTGTGCGATTTCGAATGGCGTTCTCGATCAACGCTCGAAAATCGGATGACGACTTGATCGGTGCTGACTCATTGTTATCCGTCCGAACGTACAGTGTGCGGTCGATCAGAGCCTCGGGAAAATCTTTCTGGCAGATGTGAGGGGTATCCTTGAAACGAGGAATCTCAAGAATTACAAGATTCTTTCCCTTGTGGGAAACCTTTTGAACCCGAACATTGATTGGCGGATCGGAATATTTCTGGATAAACTGACAGAGCGCAGTTGATTCGTATGTTCCTGCTTGTTCTGTCGTAACGCCAACCAATTCAAATCCTTCGTCTTTCTCCGCCACGCCGATGACTACGTATCCTCCCTCCGTGTTTGCAACGGCCAAGATGTCTTTAACCAAATCGCAGCAAGATTTCTTGTCTTTCGCATCCCAACTAATCGGTCCCTTGTAGTCCAGAGACTTCGATTCGCAATTCCTCTCTATGATTCCGATGAGTTGCTCGTTTGCCTGAATGAACCCGCTCAATTCGGTTTAACCTCCCCCTCGAAATCAACTTGGCATGTCTGGGGCTCGGGCGGCGGATTCCAGCACCTACACCAGCCGATCTCAACTCTTGATGTAGCCAGTGGTTCCAGCAGTCGGCAACTGCTCAGTCTACCCACTTGCCCTCAAGCGTTATCAGATTGCTGTAAGGATCGCCATTCGGAACACTAGCAAGAAAGCTGAGTCGATTTGGAAGTCTCTTGCCTAGTTCCTTGATTTCCAACGCGAGGGCTTCCCGCATTTTCCTTCCAGACTCACAACGTTTATCAACACTGCGTGAAGTCAAGTATGCGAACACGGCGAACAGCAAGATTATGCCGGTAATTGCTGCTAGAAGCGGCCTAATAAAGAACGCCGCAAAGACAGCGGCGATCAACCACACGATGGCCAGTCCCATAGGCGGCAGCGTCTCTGAGCCGATCCGACCTAGCCCAGCCTCCTCGGCGAAGGTTCCGGCAATTGCGAGGCGTCTTGCGTCAATCGCCTCTATCAGAGATTCGTGTGATGAACCTTCGTCGTCCTCTTGGGCTGCTTCCTGCTCACGCGCCACCGCCTCCATTAGTGCGATACGAACAGCATTGTCTGCACTGACACCTCGCATCTCCGCGAATTGTCGTGTAAGGGAGTCAATCGTTCTTCGGACGGCCATAGAAGGGGTGCCTCGCGACCATTCTAGTGCAAGGCGAGCCCAATGACTGCACCGCCAGCCAGGGGGGATGTCCGGGGATCAGGACTCATCCGGAGGGCGGCGGTTGTGGAGGTCGCGGAGGGCGCGGTCGAGGGCGAGCTTTCGCTGGGTGAGGATGGCGAGCTCGGCGTGATCGGCTTGGCGTTCGGCTTCGGCGATGAGGGTGCGGAGGTCGCGGAGCTGCGACGCGATGGAGCGTTCTTCGATTTCTTGAATTGCGCTTTGGACTTCGACGGGCTCGGGAAGCTTTGTCTCCGCAAGAAGCGCTTCGGCGAGAAGAGCGCGCTGGGCGGGGTCTTCGATGACGTCCATTGGGTCGCTGGCCTGGCGATTGGCGAGTGCGATGAGGGCTGGCGCGGCGCGGAGAGGCTCAAAGAAAGTGGGTTGCTGGAGAATGGCTTGCGTCGCGAGGCGGCGGGCGTCTTCGCCGTCGGGGTCGGTGATGGCGAGGGCACGCAGGAGAACGCGCTCGACTTCAGTGAGGGTGGCGGCGCGCGGCTCGATGTGGTCGCGGCGCTTGAGGGCGGCCTGGCGAAGCTCTTCGCGAAGCACGGCTGAGTCGATGCCGAGCTTCTGGGCAGCGTCGGCGTGAAACTGATCGCGGGCGAGCTTTTCGGGCATGCGGCGGATGTGGGGGAGCAGATAGTTCATCGCTTTGAGCTTTTGGTCGGAGGTGACGCCGGGAAACATCTGGCGGGCACGGGCAATAAGGAATTCTGATTGACTGCGCGCGGCACGCAGCGCCGCCATGTAAGCATCGACGCCGCGCTCGCGGATGAAGCGATCGGGATCGAGGCCGTCTTCAAGCGTGACGAGCTTGATGGTGAAGCCTTCTTCAGTGAGCAGTGCGATGGTTTTGGCAGCGGCGTTCTGGCCGGCGTCGTCGGGGTCGAAGTTGGCAAGAATCTGCGAGGTGTGGCGCTTGAGAATGGCCACCTGCTGCTCGGTGAAGGCGGTTCCGCTGGTGGCAATGACGTTTTGAATGCCGCGCAGAAAGACGGAGATGCAGTCCATCTGGCCCTCGACGAGCAGCGCGAACTCTGCCTGACGGATGGCTGATTTGGCCTTGTCGAGATTAAAGAGGACCTGGCCCTTGATGTAGAGCGGCGTCTCGGGCGAGTTGATGTACTTGGCGCCGGCCTTGTCGCCCGTTTCGAGGGTGCGGGCGGTGAAGGCGATGACGCGGCCGGACTCATTGGCGATGGGGAACATGACGCGTTTGCGGAAGCGGTCGTAGAGCGGACCCTGCGAACCATCACCCTGTTCCTTTGAGCTGAAGAGGCCGCTGGCACGGAGGGTCTCGGCGTCGGCGAGGGAGCTGAGCCGCTGCTCGAGGGCGTGGAAACTGTCGGGCGCGTAGCCGATGCGGAATTTTTTTACTCCGTCTGGAGCGAGGCCGCGGCCGGACAGATACGCTCGGGCAGTGGCGCCTTCGGGGCCGGCTAGCTGCTCCTCGAACCAGGCGCAGGCGGCTTCGTGCAGGTCGAGGAGCTTGCCGCGAAGGCGGGAGCTGGCGGCTTCTTCGGGCGAGGAATATTCGCGCTTGGGGAGCGGGATGCCGCATTTTTGCGCGACGATGCGGACGGCCTCAGGAAAGCCGACATTCTCGATCTTGCCGACGAAGCTGAAGACATCGCCCGAGGCCTGGCAGCCGAAGCAGTGATAGAACTGGCGGACGGCATGGACGGAGAAGGAGGGGGATTTTTCCTTGTGAAAGGGGCAGAGGCCGGAGTAGTTTTGCGCGCCGGATTTGCGCAGGCGGATGTAGCCCTCGATGATCTTGACGATATCGGCCTGCTGCTTGACGGTTTGTGCGAAGTCGGACACGGCGGGGCTGTATTGAGGATAAGGCGTCGGAGTGAGAGGTTAGGTGGATTTGAGTTGGGTGACAAAATCACGCAGACACTTCAATCCAGATTGCGGGCAGGATCAAAACGCAGGATACTAATAGACATGGCGACACAGCCCATGAGCGGCCGGCTAATCCCCGTGGAGGAATATCTCTCCACTGGATACGATCCCGACTGCGAGTACGATAACGGCGTGATCGTGGAGCGCAACTTGGGAGAGATTGAGCACGCCTACCTTCAAACGCTTTTGGCCACGCTATTTACCGTACGTGGGGCAGAATGGAACGTATTGGCCCTCACGGAGCAACGTATTCAGATTGGCCCCAAGCGATTTCTAGTGCCAGACGTGTGCGTTCTTGGTTCCGGCGCCCCTTGGGAGAGAGTCCTCACGCATCCTCCGTTTATCGCTATTGAGATCATGTCTCCCGAAGATACGATCCGTCGAGCTACGGCGAAGGCCGCTGAGTATCTTGGATTCGGCGTGAAGAATGTCTGGGTCATCGATCCAAGTGCCCGAGTGGCCTATCGGGGTGTTCCCTCCGGGCTCGAACTGGTTCGATCTGGAGAGCTTGTGGCCCCGGGGACTGCAATCGTGGTTAGCGTTACGGAGTTGTTTGAGAAGTTGGACAATGCCCGGATAGGAAACACTTAGAGAGTCAGGGCGCCGGACTTGCGCAGGCGGATGTAGCCCTCGATGATCTTGACGATATCGGCCTGCTGCTTGACGGTTTGTGCGAAGTCGGACACGGCGGGGCTGTATTGAGGATAAGGCTGCCGAGCGTTCGCTCATGTGGAAGATGGAGCTGGCTGGCTCGGGCGAACATACCGCCGCATCTGGTTTGGCCATGGCGAGGTCCTTGTCGGGACCTCGTCTCAGTTCGCAGGCAATCTACTATGGTTAGGCTTGGTCGCGACCTGTCATGGCTTGGGCCGTTGGTACGAGGGGACAAATGGCTTGCCGTCGATGACGTAACCGACGTTATATTGCACCTCGATGGGTTGGCCGTCGATCAGGTACGGCTTGAACTTCCATTTGGCAATGGCGCTTTCAATGGCGTCTTTCAGATCCTGGGACTGAAAGAACGCACCGGACAGGATTTTGACCGTTCCATCTTTGCGGATGACGATGGGGACATTGAATGTGCCGCGATAGGGCATGCCCCCGGGCTGAATCGGGAGTGCAGCCGCCACTTCGTAGACAGATTCGGGACGTGGAAGGCCGGGCTCAATGGCATAGGGTTGAGGGACAGCATCTTTGCCTGGCTTGACATGATCGGCATTGGCGTCGGCGAGCGGCTCAAGGAGCGAGACCTTCATCTCGGTGTCGAGCTTGCCATCGATGCGGACTTTCACATCGCGGGCAACGGCGCGGCCCTGGAAGACCTGCACATCGTCGAACTGGATGGTGGTCTTGCCGGACATGATGATCCTGAGGTGAAAGTCCGGATCGAAGCAATAGGTGGGGAAGAATTCGTCGGTATTTTCATTGGGCGCGAATTGTTGTGGATTGACCACGGAGACGCAAGTGAGAGCGACCCCGCCAAAATCGCCTCTTTTCATTTCCAACCGATAATCGGGATGGATGTTGGCGGCCATTGCCAGCGGATCGATGACGGGGCGGGCGAATCTGTTACTCAAGGCGATGGCGTCAAAGGGATCGTGCCCCGGCTTTGACTGATACTTTTCGAGTCGGGCGACGCTCCACTCAGAGAAGTTCATTCCTGGTGGGCCGGTGAAGGTGCGACGCCATTGGTCGGGCGCGATGGTCCACTGCTCAACTGCCCCGCTGAGGGGCTTGGGGCTCTCCCAGCCGAGATACAGAAGATCGATCTTCAAATGCCAGGGCGTGAGACCGCTGCCCACAAGGCCGTTGGCCTTTATGCCGGATTGCAGGAGGCTGTGTCCCCACGTATTCATCCGATCGTTGACAGCTTGATCGCTTGCCGCAGTGCTCTGCGCGAAGAGAGTGCTGGCGAGCGCGAAACAGGAAAGGGACGCGAGTGCAGGAAGGAATTTCCTGAACGAAGTGAGTATTGTCATATTTGGCCACTCAACGACGCCAACCATCTTACACAATCGCGATGAAGCGAATCTGTATCGGGAGTAGCAAGTGGCTGCCGGAGACGCGTTCAACCGTATGGGGTGCGTCCAGAATTGAAGCGACTTCTGATGCCCAGGCCGCTCGTCCGGCCAGCAAGAAGTGACCGACTCACCGAAGCGCGACCCCTGCCGGAATCGCGCTTCGGGTTGGAGTCGCCCGCCTAGTGTGCGCCGGTGTATGCGGCCCATTCGGGGTTGGCCGGTTGAGACGAGGGGACAATGGTTTTGCCATTGATGACGTAACCGGCGGTATATTGCACCTCAATGGGTTGGCCGTCGACCAGGTACGGCTTGTACTTCCATTTGGCAACCGCGCTTTGAATTGCGTCTTTCAGGTCCTGGGGATCGATGTTCGCACCGGGCAGGACTTTGACCGTTCCATCTTTGCGGATGAGGATGGGGACGTTGAAGGAGCCTGTATAGGGCAAACCTTCGTGCTGGATCGGCATTGCAGCAGCCGCTTGATAAACCGGTTCGGGACGCGGGAGCCCTGGCTCAATCGCAAAGGGTTGGACGACAGCGTCTTTACCGGGCTTGACGCGATCGGGATTGGCATCGGCCAGCGGTTCAAGGACGGAAACATTCATTTCGGTGTCGAGCTTGCCATCGATACGGACCTTCACATCGTGAGCGACGGCGCGGCCCTGAAACACTTGAATATCGTCGAACTGAACGGTTCTCTTGCCGGAGACGATGACCCTCAGGTGAGAATCCTGATCGAAGCAATAGGTGGGAAAGAACTCATCCGGATTTTCATTCGGTGCGTAGCTGTGGGGGTTGGCCACGGAGACGCAAGTGAGCGTGATGCCGCCAAGATCTCCTCTCCTGGCTTCCATCCGGAAGTCGGGATGGATGTTTGCCGCGAGAGCGAGAGGGTTGATGACCGCGCGGGTGAAGCGAACATTTGCGGCGACGGCGTCGAATGAGTCGTGCCCCTGCTTTGACTGGTACTTTTCGAGACGGGAGACGCTCCACTCGGAGAAGTTCATTCCGGGCGGGCCAGAGAAGGCGCGACGCCATTGGTCGGTTGCCACGGTCCACTGTTCGACTGCTCCGCTGACGGGCTTGGGGCTTTCCCCGCCAAGGTACTGAAAATTGATTTTCAAATGCCAGGGCGTAAGACCGCTGCCCGCAAGGCCGTTTGCCTTGACCCCGGACTCGAGAAGATTGTGCGCAAGAGCATTGATTTGATCGGTGGCAGAGTGATCGTCAGCCGCAGCGGCGGGCGCGGAACTTTGCGCGCCGAGGGGAAAGGAGAGCATCACGCCGGCGAACGACGCGAGCGCAGCGCCGCGAATGGATACAGACAAATCGCGACGAAGGGATTTCTTGAACGAGAAACAATTGGTCATAGTTTGGCCTCTGAATTAATTCCCCCCATCTCAAAACAATCACGATGAAGGCAATTTGCAACATTGGAAGGAGGACCGTTGGAAGGAGAATTCAGAGGTGACCGTGGATGGGACGCTTCTGAGAGTTGATGGTGAGCGAGCGAGGCTCGAATTCCAGATGGTCAAATTTGGTGTGTCGAAGAACCGCGCCGAGAATGGGCTGACTGCTATAAAATTCGTGCGACCTTGATGCGGAGAGCGGATGCGCATGCCGGAGCGGCAGCGCATTGCGCCGAGCCATTGAAGACGGTCCGCTTCAGGATAAAGAAATCGATTTACCAGGAAAGACACAAGGAGAACCATGAGATTCGCTGCAAGCATTGCTTGCATCTGTCTGAGCGCGTGCACACTGATGGCCCAGTCTGCCAACACAACCGAAATGGGCCGAGCGGTGCACAGGCCGGATCGAGCGCACGAGTGGATGAAATCGTTTCCAAGATGACGCTGGAGGAGAAGGTGGACTACATTGGCGGGACGGGGTTCGCGATGAGGGCGATGCCGAACCTGAAGCTGCCGTCGTTTGAGATGTCGGACGGGCCTTATGGCGTGCGGAGCAATGCCGGCTTCCCGTCGACAACGTACGCGATCGGAATCGGGCTGGCTGCCTCGTGGGATCCGGCGCTGGCAGAGCGTGTGGGCGCGGGGATTGGCAGAGATGCGCGGGCGCGCGGGGTGCACTACATGCTTGGGCCCGGGGTGAATATCTATCGCTCGCCGCGGAATGGGCGCAACTTCGAGTACTTCGGCGAGGATCCGTTTCTCTCGGCGGCGATTGCCGTCGGGTACATCGAGGGGATGCAGAAGCAGGGCGTGAGCGCGACCATCAAGCACTTTATGGGGAACAACTCCGAGTATCTGCGGCACGACTCGGACTCAATTATCGACGAGCGGACGATGCGGGAGATTTATCTGCCGGTGTTTGAGGCGGCGGTGAAGCGGGCGAAGGTGGGAGCCATTATGGACTCCTACAACCTGACCAACGGCGTGCACATGACGCAGAACGGGTATCTGAATATCGACGTGGTGCGCAAGGATTGGGGCTTCAAGGGCGTGATGATGAGCGACTGGGTGGCCACCTACGACGGCGTTGGGCGCGGCCAACGGCGGGCTGGACATCGAGATGCCGAACGGCGCTTTTATGAACCGGAAGAACCTGCTGCCGGCGATCAAGGACGGCAGGGTGAGCGAGGCGACGATTGACGAGAAGATCAAGCACATTCTGGGCCTGGCGGAGCGGTTTGGCTGGCTCGATCGGGAGCAGACGGACAATTCGCTCTCGGTGTACAACGCGAAGAACGATGAGATTGCTTTGGAGGCTGCGCGAGAAGGCGCGGTGCTGCTGAAGAACGAAGGGCACATGCTGCCGCTGGACAAGAGCAAGGTGAAGTCGATTCTGGTGGTGGGGCCGGATGCGTATCCCGGAGTGGCGGTTGGCGGCGGCAGCGCGGGCGTGAGGCCGTTCACGCTGGTGAGCGATCTGGAGGGAATTCAGAAGATTGCGGGGCCGGATGTGACGGTGTTCTACGACCGCGGATTGCCGGCGGTGGCGGACCTGGCGCGGATGACGCAGTTTTATACCGAGGCTGAGGGCGGAAAGCCCTGGGCGTGACGGTGGATACGTTTAACAATCTCGACGTCTCGGGAACGCCGGCATCGACCAAGGTGGTGAGGAACATCAACGACCTGGGCATGAGCTGGGGGGCGCTTGCGGCCGATCCGAGACGGCGATGGCGCTGTTCATGGCGAGCGAAAAGTACACCAAGAGCCGGCGCTGGACGGGATACTATCGCGCGGCAACGCGACGGTCCGTATGAGGTGGTGCTGGAGGGTCCGGGCGAAGGCGGCGGGCAACCGGCTGTTTGTGGACGACAAGCTGGTGTTCGACAACTGGAAGCTGGTGAGGGCGTTCCAGCCGCACGCGACGCTGCAATTGACGCGCGGGT
Organism: uncultured Acidobacteriaceae bacterium; assembly: GCA_963783065.1. Taxonomy (GTDB): domain Bacteria; phylum Acidobacteriota; class Terriglobia; order Terriglobales; family Acidobacteriaceae; genus Telmatobacter. Next base: position 1,670,147 of record CAWAMG010000004.1, read on the forward strand.
CCGCACAAAGTGGTGGTTGAGGACTACCAGAACGGGCCGATTGGCGGGAAGATTCGCGTGGCGATTGCGGACCAGCGGACGCTGGTGTCGGCCAAGGCCAAGGCGCTGGCGGCGAAGGCCGACGTAGTGGTGATTGCGGCGGGATTTGACAATGCGAGCGAAGGCGAGGGCGGCGACCGGACATTCGATTTGCCGATCGGCGAAGACGAGATGATTCGCGAGATTGCGGCGGCGAATCCGCATACGGTGGTGGCGATAACTTCGGGCGGCAATGTGGACTCGAGCGCGTGGCTGGAGAAGATTCCTGCTTACCTGGAGACGTGGTACGGCGGCGAACAGGGCGGCACGGCGCTGGGAGAGATTTTGTTTGGCGCGGTGAATCCGTCGGGGCATTTGCCGGCGACGTTTGAGCGGCGCGCGGAAGATAACCCGACGTTCGCAAATTACTATCCGGAGGGCGATTCGAATCGGGTGGTCTACAAGGAAGGCGTGTTCGTCGGGTATCGCGGCTACGAGCAGAACGGCGTGAAGCCGCTGTTTCCGTTTGGGTATGGGCTGTCGTATACGACGTTTGCGTATTCGAACCTTGCGGTGGCGCCGGTGGCAGGCGGATCGGGGCCGCACTACAAGGTTTCATTTGACGTGACCAACACCGGGCAGCGCGCGGGAGCAACGGTGGCGCAGGTGTACGTTGCCGAGGCTCATGCCAGCGTGCCGCGGCCTCCACAGGAGCTGAAGGGATTTGAGCGGGTACCGTTGAAGGCGGGCGAGACGAAGCACGTGAGCGTGGAGCTGGATGGACGGGCATTTGCGTTTTATGACGTGGCGGGAAGGCAGTGGAAGGTGGATGCGGGCGAGTTCGGAATTCTGGTTGGAGACTCGTCGGCAGAGACGCCGCTGGAGAGCAAGGTGCAGGTGAAAGAGGCGGTGGTGGAGTAGGGGCGGCTAAGAGACCTGCAGGGCAATGGAAGACGGACCCCCATGGAGCAAGGCTGCTCGATGGGGGTTTGGTTTAGTAGAGGCGGAAGTTCACGGCGACCCAGATGCGGGCGTTGACGGGTTTACCGTCTTTGAGGGCGGGCTTGAAGCGGTAGAGCTTGACTGCTTCAAGGGCTTTCTCGTCGAGGCCCATGCCGAGTGGTTGGACGACGCGGGGGTTCTGCGGGTTGCCATGCGCATCGACAATGAGGGAGATCATGCAGACGCCCTGAAACTTCTGACGGCGGGCCTCGTCGGAGAACTCTGCCTCCGGGGTGACGAGCGGGACGGGGTTGGTGACGCCGCCGACGCCGGCTGTGTACTCCCCGCCGCCTGCGTTGCCATCTGTTCCGGGGCCATAGCCAGGGCCTTTGCCGGGGCCGAGGCCATCTCTGTCGCCCGATCCGATGCCGGCGGGTCCGCCTGGGCCGGCGGAAAGAAGGGTGACGTTGGTCGAGGTGTGGACGCCGATGTTGGGAAGCGATGGATTATCGGGGAGCTTTATCTGGACGGAGATGGCGGGGTCGATGGCGAGCTGCGGATGGTCGAGGATGGGGACCTGCGGAGGCGTGAGGGGCATCTCTACCCGCTGGGGAAGGCGGCCGGTGATGGGGTCGATTAGATCGTTGGACCCGCCTCCTCCGCCGCCGTGAGCGGACTGCGCGGCAGGAGGAGCAAAGAGGGTGAAGTCGTTTAGATGGATGTCGCTCGAGGACGCTTTGGGCGAATTGAAGATTGTCGTACGCAAGCCCAGCAGGATGATCAGCGCGAGGATGCTGCCGTTGAGGATGGTTGCGGTACCGATGGCCCAGGGATTGGCACGGACGGCCATGCGGTCGGGAGTGGGAAACGGTTTGGAAGTGAGTTGCAGGGGCGGCAGTTTGGGCGGGAACAGGGTATCGTGAAAACTCTCGCAGAGAGACGCCCAGATGGGCTTTTCTTCAAAGGTGACGGCGTGGAAGGGGCTGAGGGCGTTTTCGCCGGCGGGCTGAGCGCCTGCTTCAGGAGAGGTTTTGTTGGGTTCTGGACGCGAATTTTCCATGCGACCTCACTTACCTGCCGATTAGGGCCTGACGGTCAAAGGGAGGATTGTTCGGATCAAACTGTGATACGCAATAGACGTGGACTGCAGGGAGTCGTCACGGGGGGAAGGAACCGAGGATCCCCTACGAGCCGACTTTGTTCGATTCCCAGGTCCCCGAGTGCGAGGGACCTGGGGCACCCGGCACCCGGCCGATTAGGGCCTGACGGTCAAAGGGAGGATTGTTCGGATCAAACTGTGATACCCAATAGACGTGGACTGCAGGGAGTCGTCACGGGGGGAAGGAACCGAGGATCCCCTACGAGCCGACTTTGTTCGATTCCCAGGTCCCCGAGTGCGAGGGACCTGGGGCACCCGGCGTTTCAGGCGGGATGCAGGGCCGGGAATAGTCGTTGTAACGAATATCGAGCTCGCGCATCCAATGGAAGACAAGGAAAAAGGGAGGTTGGTATGTCACTGCGACCGGTGAAAGAGATTTTGAACACGAAGACGACGATGGAGGGGGCGGGGGTGAAGCTGGAGCGGGCGTTTGGCTTTGGCAAAACCAAGGAATTCGATCCGTTTCTGCTGCTGGACGATTTCAGGAACGACAACCCGGCGGATTATTTGGCAGGGTTTCCGTGGCATCCGCATCGGGGGATTGAGACCATCACCTACGTGCTGGCGGGCGAGGTGGAGCACGGCGACAGCCTGGGCAACCGCGGCAAGATGGGCGCGGGCGATGTGCAGTGGATGACGGCGGGCAGCGGGATTCTGCACCAGGAGATGCCGAAGGGCGACGCCAAGGGCCGCATGCACGGGTTCCAACTGTGGGCGAACCTGCCCGCAGCGCTGAAGATGACCGATCCGCGCTACCAGGACATTCATTCGAGCGAGATTCCCGAGGTGACTGAGGACGATGGGACGACGGCGCGGGTGATTTGCGGTGATTTCTGGGGCAAGCGCGGGCCGGTGGACGGCGTAGCAACCGACTCGGTTGTGGCCGCGCGCTACGTGGACATTTCGGTGCCGCCGGGAAGAAGCAAGCGCATCCAGGTGGAGACAACGCGGAATGCGTTTGCGTATGTGTTTGCGGGGGCGGGGAGTTTCCGAGACGCTTCTGCTCCGCAGGCTGTGCTGACCGAGAGCGGAGTGGATCCGAATGCGACGCCGGTGTACGACGCTCGCAATCACTCTCTTGTGCTGTTTGATCGTGGAGATGAGATCAGCGTGCAGGCGGGGCCGGAAGGAATTCGCTTTCTGCTGGTCTCAGGCAGGCCGCTGGAAGAGCCGGTTGCGTGGTACGGGCCGATCGTGATGAACACCCAGACCGAGCTGAACCAGGCAGTGCGCGAGTTGCAGAACGGGACGTTTATTCGGCGGGGGTAAGGGGCGTAGATAGCTTCAGGGCCTTTGTTTTTGTCGGATTTGCTATACTTTGCGTAGTCCCGGAAGGGGTGGGCCCTGCCGGGAGTTTGGCTACTTCAGCAGTAGCGCCAGGACGAGGACTACGAGCGCAATCACGAACCGCCAGTCAATGGCGATCGTAATTGCAACTCGCATCCAGGACGATTTCTCATCCAATCGTCCTCACCTCCTTCGCATCGGCACGGCCCGCGGGTCGTTCAAGCGGCCTGCGGACCGACGGCTCGATCTTCCGAGCCGATCTTTCCGCCGCCGTTCCCACACAGGCAAAAGAAGCGGAAACAGTCTACAACTTGGGTTTCATGCTGGCTTGTGCTCTGCTTCACAAGCGAGTCAGCACGCTCTCGCAATTTGAGGCGGGAATTTCCTACTCAAGGCTGGGCCTACGCTTCGACCGGCAACTCCGCGGAGAGAATGTTCATAGGCGTGAGGCCGCGCTGCCGCATTGCGCGCAGGCTGAGCGAATCGTGGCGCTTGGCAAGACGGTTGCCGTTGTGGTCGACGACGAGGCGGCAATGGAACCAGGCGGGGTCGCTGAAGCCCTAGCGCGCGATTGAGCAGGATTTGTCGAGCGGTGGACTTGAGCAGGTCGGCTCCGCGCACAACTTCAGTGATTCCCATTGCCGAATCGTCAGCAACGCAGGCGAGCTGGTAGCTGGGTACGCCATCTCTGCGCCAGACGACAAAGTCGCCAAAGTCGCGGCCGGCAACGAAGCGCTGCGGACCGAGGTTGAGATCGTTGAACTCGATGACCTCGCCATCGGGCACGCGGAAGCGCCAGTTGTAGCCCTCGGGCTGCTCGATCTCGCTGACCGTGGGGCCGGGAAGCTGGGGAACGTGGCCGGGATTGCGGCGGCAGTTTCCGGGATAGATGGGCTCGTCGTCCTGGAGGTCGATTGTGCCGAGTGAGCCGGCTGCGATAGTGGTGGAACTTTCATGCGGAGCGCCGAGGGCTGCTTCGAGATCTTTCCTGGAGCAGCAGCAGGGGAAGAGGTAGCCGCGATGGAGGAGCTTGCGCCAGGCTGCGAGATAGATGCCGCGGCGCCGGCTTTGCTGGTAAGGCGCGAACGGGCCGCCTTTATCGGGACCCTCGTGCCAGCGGATGCCGAGCCAGCGCAGATCGTCGAGAGCAGCGTCGGCATATGCTGCGCGGCTGCGGTCGGGATCGAGATCTTCCATGCGCATGACGAGCGCGCCGGCGGCGGCGCGGGCACGCTGAAATGCAGTCCAAAAGGTGCGTGCGTGGCCGACGTGGAGAAAGCCCGTGGGCGAAGGGGCAAGGCGGCCGCGGTAGCCCGAGACCGGCGCTGGGGAGAGACTGGCCATTCTGACTTGAGTCTAGGCAGGGGTGCGAGTCGGCGCATAGGTACAGCTTGATTCCGGTGACGAGTTTGGTTCGCGGGCGCTGCCGAGGCGAGTCGATGCGGCTCGAGCTTTCTCGATTCCCATGTCCCCAAATGCGAGGGACATGGGGCACCCGAACATTCAAGAACGATTCGGAATGAGCGGTTAGTTCGATTCGCCTTTGCCGTTGTCGTTGTCGTCGTCGCCGTCGTTCTTGTCGTCGCCGTCGTGGTGGTGGCTGTAGCGGCCGATGCTGTCATTCAGGTGATCGGGATCGACGGAGACCTGGACGACATCCATCTCGTGGCCATCGAGATCGACGATGAACATACCCATACGCGTGCCTTCGGGATGAATGAGGATGAGGGTCTGCTCATGGCCTTTGCGGCTTGTATCGCGGATCATCCGCTCCCAGCCGGAGCCGATGTGCTGCTCGACGAGGTTGGCGAGTTCCTGGCCATCGACGGATTCAGGGAACGACTCGAAGTTTGCGACATGGATGCCGCTTACGCCGCGATGCGTGGCCTTGCCGGCCACGAGACTGATCAGGCCGACAAATGGAATGCGGGTGGCGTGAGTGTGATAGCGGCTCTCGATAGAATTGACAACCGCATCGAACCCGGTCTCGGAGCCACCGGCCAGAACGGCTGCGGGGATGGCAAGAGCCACGATGCCAACGGGGATCAACCAGAGGTGTCTCATTCGTCATCTCCTGACTTGGATTTGTCGGTGACCTTGTCGGTGTCTTTATTCTTTTCTTTGTCCTTCATCTTGGGCATTTTCTCCACGTTGCCGAGCGCGCCAAGGCCCGCGAGTCCATGCAGCTTGCCCAGATCGTCCATGCGAATGGGGCCAAGGATGAGGACGATGGTGAGCTCTTTGGGCTCGGCAGTGAGGATGAACATGCCGTGCGACTCGCCGTTGACCATCTTTACCAGAATGTCAGTGGTTTCTCCGGATTTGCGCTCGCGCTCGCGCACCACTGGCGTCCACTCGCCGGTCTCAAAGGTTTTTCGCAACTGCTCGAGGTCGTCCATTGAGTACTGGCCTTCCTTGTCGAAGGCGTAGTCGCGCACATAGATGCCATCGAGGCCGTCGATGAGCTGCTTGGCAGCGGCGTCGTCTTTGTCTTTGCCATCGAGGAACTTGGAGGCAAAAGACAGCATGTTCTTACCAAGGGTCACCTCGGTGACGTCGGAGGCTCGATCGGCAAGTTGCTTTTCAAGCGCCGGGGGCAGCGGGAGCGGCGAGCTCTGCGCATGCGCTGGCCCAACGACGATGCAGAGGGCGAGGGTAGACGTCGCGGCGATTGCGGCAAGTCGATTTCGAAGTTGCATTGGGTGTTCTCCTTAAGTTCCGTAAGCCTAAAAATGCGGGGGCTCTTAGAGCCGCTATTGCGATGAGTTCTGCAAGTCGCGATTGCGGGCTGCGAGTTGGGCCTGAACGTGGTCGAGCGCGTGGCTGGTGATGCGGAGCGCGGTGAGCACCTGCTGGCGGGCTTCTTCGCCTTTGCGACGCTCCTCTTCGTGCTGCCGCCAGGCAAGACCACCGCCGAATGCAGCGACGAGCACCACCGAAGCGGCCAGCCGTTGCCAGAGAACGAAGGAATTGTGGACGGCTCGCGGGCGCGGTTGAGCGGCGCGCTGCGCGAGGAGGCGGCGCTTAAGGCTTGGCGGCGCAGGGCGGCGTTCCAATGCTTGCTTCAGTTCGAGTTCGAATTCGTCAAACGGTTCATGCTCCACGGACATACTCCTTCAAATGCGTTACTGCCTTGGCGCGCAGCAGTTTGAGGCCGCGCTGCAACTGGCTCTTCACGGTGGCCACAGGCGCGTCGAGAGTGGCGGCGATCTCTTCGGGCGTGAGGTCCTCCTGATAGCGAAGGATCAACGCCGCGCGCTGCGGCTCAGGAAGCGTTGCAAGCAGGCCCTCAAGGCGGGAGCCGAGCGGCGAGGGACGCTGTTCCACGCGCATGCCATGACGCTCTTCGATCTCAACCCACAAGTCCATACCTCGCACCCTTCGCCGCCGCAGCGCATCGGCCGAGCGGCTCATGGCCACGCGGCGCAGCCAGAAGCAAGCGTGTTCCGGCGATTCGAGTCTGGCCAGGTGTCTATCCATTTCGAGAAACACATCCTGCGCAATCTCTTCGGCCAGGCCACGGTCGCCCGTCATGCGCAGAGCCAGCGAGAAGACCATGGACTGGTGCAGGTCCACAAGTTCTTCGAAACTTGGGAGTTTTTCGAAATCAGTCTGCCTGTCCGGTGCTGATTCGGGTGCCATATTTCTCGCTGCTACTCTCTAATCCGCAGGGAAGCGGACGTGGGGATGCAGAGAGTACGCGCAGGGCCGGAAAAAGTTCGGAGGGGGAATGAATCGTGGCGCTGCACCTGCCTGTGACCCGCCTCGACCCATCTTGCATGGCAAATCGGTCCGGACGAAGAGGTCGTACACTGACAACCACATGGCGCCTGTGATGATTTATATGGAAGAGAAGTTCTCTCTGGAGACTCTCAGCACGGAAGAGTCGCTCGACCTGCGCGCAATCGGCGACAAAGCGTGGAAGGCAATCGTCGAGTCGTGCACCGCGCCGGAGTTGAAGCTCTATTACCTGAAGATTCGATCGCTGGCCGGGATCGAGCGTCTGCGCCGGACGGTCAAGCTCCACGTTGAATATGCGAACAAGGTGGAGGATCTTTCTCCGCTCTATGCGATGCACTGGCTGGAGAGCCTGACCGTGTATGACTTTCCCCGGATCAGGCGACTGGACGGGATCGAGGCGCTGGAGGGGTTGAAGGAGTTGCGGCTGTCGGGATGCCGCGGCAGCGGAGACCCGCCGCTGAAACTGGAATCGGTGCGGCCCATTGCGAGCTTGCGGAACCTGGAGACGCTTGAGATCACGAACCTGCGGCTTGAAGACAGTGATATTTCGTTTATCGCGCCGTCGTTCCCCAGGCTGCGGTCGCTACGGCTTTCGGGAAAAGAATTTGAACGCGCGCAGTTAGCGTTCCTGGCCAAGAGACTCAACGCACAACTGGACGAGCCGATTGAAGGGAATTGGGTGATGGACTATGCCTTCTGCAAGTGCGGGAGCAAGTATCAACTGTTTATGGGACGAAGGATGGGGATGCTCTGCCCGGTCTGCCAGGAAGCGAAGTTCAAGAAACTGACCGAAGAGTGGGAACGGATGATGCAGGAAGCGTGAGGCGCCGGTAGTTCGTCGATGTTGCTCTCGGAAGGGCTAAATAGAGGGTCGATTCGGAGTGTCTGGAAACTGCTGGTTCGTCCAGGCTCGACGCGCGATTCGATCAGTGCAGCGATTGGCCGGGATTTTCGGGAATGCCAGGCTCATCGAGAATCTGAACGGCGGTTGCTGGTCCGAAGTTTGCCCAATCCCAGAGAACCCAGACAACTTTCTTGTCGGGAGTGACTTCAACCAACTGCGGACCTTTTCCATCTTCGCCGCGGGAGCAGATGATGGTGTTGCCGTTGGCCAGTCGGGTGGCGCTCTGGGTGTTGATGAATCGGTAATCCTCGGGCAGGTCGGTCGGCCGCAGCTCCCACACAGTCTCTTTGCTGGGGCTCACCTCGCGAGTGAGAATGTCGTGCTCGTCGGTGATGAGCGTGTTGCCGTTGGGCAATCGGACAGCGGCCCAGGGGCTCTTGATGTCGTACTTCCAGATCTCTTTGAAGTGCTTGTCGTATTCGATCACCTGGTTCATCTCAAGAAAAGACGCGAGATAGGTTCCCTGTGCGGTAACGCGCACGCGGCGGAACTCGCCATGGACAACTTTTTGGTCAGTGAGACTCGGCGCGGGGAGCGGGTGGTCGACGAGGACCTTGTTGGTCTTGATGTTCACGACCAGCACGCGCGGCGGCAGGCCGTTGAGGACGAACATGACTTTGTCTCGGCCGATAGGCTGGCAGGTATGAACCTCGGTGCCAGGCGGAGCATCGTAGCGCCAGACGACTTTCTTTTCGGGCGTGACCTCGGCGAGGTATTGCATGCGGCTGAAGAGGATGTTGCCGTTCGAGAGCATCCAGACGTCGTCGTATTCCCAGCCGGTGCCGGTGGAGTAGGTCCAGATGATCTTGCCGTTGTTGACGACGAAGATCTTGTTGTAGCCCTCGCCGACATAGAGCATTGGGTGCTGGGCCATTCCGTTGCCGGGCAGGCCGGAGGGGATGGGCTTGTCCCAGGTGCGGGGCGCAACAGCGGCCTCTGCTGGTCCGAGGTCGGGAACGCCGGGAGCGGAGAAGCGGGTGAGCTGAGAGATGAGCGGGGACGGCTTGGCGTTTGGGGTGGTTTGGGCGGCGGCGTTCGGGGCAAGCGCGGAACCGGTAAAGATGGCTGGGAGGATCGCAAAGGATGCTAACTTACAGAGACGCACGGGAGATTTTCCTCGGGACAATGCTACACCGGCAGTTTGAGGCTGCGAAGGCAGAGCGAGTTCGCCATCACGCGACACGCGGACGGCGTGCGGGCCGTTTGCTCTCAGAACAGATCGGGGATGCTGTGGAAGGCGATGCGAGTGGGGGCGGCTTTGAATGCGGTGAGCATGGTGGCGGGGGCGAGGGTGCTCATGCCGTATTTGTTGTTGAGCTGGTCCATCGCAGCAAGCAGTCTGACCCGGCTCTGCGTGTCTTCGAGGCCGTCGAAGAGATTGAGGGAGTGGAGGCGGTCGGGGACAAGCTCGCCAAGAAAGACGCCGATGAAGTAAGGGTGGTCGAACTCAGGGCCCTTGGGCTTGCCGGCCCAGAGGCGGGTGAGCGCGGCGATGAGAGTCTGGTTGTCCTGGCATTCGCTGAGCTTGATTTCGCCTTTCCAGCCGCGCCTGGGGACGCCAAAGTTGCTGACGGCGTTGCTTTCGCCGGGGAGCGGCGCGAACCCGATGGCGAGCCCGATGGAGCTGGCCCAGAGGCCGTTTGCTCGGAGGCGCATGGCGGCTTTGTGGAGCAGCTTGTGGGCGACGGCCCAGGCTTTTTCAGCGGTGCGCATCTCGGGGGCAAGGACATGCTGATGGCTGATGGACTTGAGGTGCTCGGTCTCAGACATGTCGAAGTCCTGGCCGCGCAGCCAGTGCCACAGGCGCTCGCCCCAGACCGAGCCCCAAAGCTGGCCGGCCTGCTCGCAACTGAGCGCGAGGAGCTGTTCCATTGTTTGAATGCCTTTTTCGTTGAGGCGCTTCTCGGTCTTCGCGCCGATGCCGGGCAGATCGCGGAGGGTGAGACGGCGCAGGGCTTCAGGCAGCAGGTCGAGCGGGAGGGCGATGAGGCCATCGGGCTTTTCCATATCGCTTGCGATTTTGGCGAGGTAGCGGTTGGTGGCCAGGCCCACGGAGCTGCGGAGGGTGGGGCCGACGTTTTGGCGAATGCTCTCTTTGACGCGGCGGCCGAGATCAATGGCAGCGAGGAGCGGGCGCTCGCGACCCATCAACCGGCAGGCCATCTCGTCGATGGAGAGGACCGCGGTGACCGGCAGGCACTTTTCTACCGCTTCGACGATGCGGTGGTGGTAGTCGACGTAGATTTCGTGGCGAGCCTCGACGAGTATGAGGCCGGGGCACATGCGCTTTGCTTCGCCCACGATGGTACCTGTTCGAATACCAAAGGCCTTGGCCTCGTAGCTGGCGGCGATGCAGACGGTGGTGTCGGCCATCATGGGAACTACGGCGACGGGGCAGCCGCGAAGCTCGGGGCGGACCTCCTGTTCACAAGAGGCAAAGTAGGAGTTGAGGTCGACGAAGAGCCAGTTGAGGGCGGGACCAGAGTCGAGGGGCAGGTCTCGGGTGTCGGGCGTGGGGTGCCGGGGGCGGGACGTGGATGCGGAAGCGGGTGTGGACGCGGGAATAGCGAAATCGAGGTCGGGAGCGTCGAGATCGGGCGTGTCGGACAGCAGGAGCGGGTCGGGCCAGGGTTCGAGTCCGTCCGGGGGGTGCGAAGGAACCGGATTGGGCGCAGCGGCCATCCTGAAACGATTTTCGCTTTTTCTTCTCTTCATATCAAGCAGAAAATGGTGCGTGACCAAAAGAAAATGCCGATGCTACTATCAGAGTGCCGACCCCCTACGGCTATGCAGAGCCCGGCGCGACACTCGCATAGATTAGATCGATAAAGGCAACTTGCTGCTGAAGTGCGCGTCGAAATTGAGTGTGGTGGTTAGAGATGCAAGGGTTTTTGAACTGGATTACAACAAACGGCACCTTGCTGGCGATCCTGGTAACGGTGTCCGTCGCCGTCTTGCTCGTCTGTTGCCTGGGCTGTTCGAATTGCCCGGCACGCGAGAAGGATGACCTGTTTCGCCGCCACGACGCGTAGGGTCCTCGTCTTAAAACCACAGAGAGCGCCCCGCAGGGGCTAAAGCCCTCAGCGTTTTTTGGGTATTTTGCGGCACGACTAAAGTCGTGCCCTGACACCCGACACCTGCAATGAGATCCTCTGTCCAGCGGAAAAAGTACCATGCACTTATCTTGCTTTGTTTCGCCAGTCCCTGCTCCAGCATCCCCTGCCCCGACGAACCCTAGTCCGAAGTTCACAGAATTGGGCAAATCTCACAAAGCTGAACTCTGCACACGCGCGCGGATCAAACGCGCGGATGCCGCTACCAGGTCGGCGTTGTCGCGAGCCGGCTTGCCATCCGGCAGCACCGTTACGTCTTCAAATCCGGTGCGGATACCGTGGCCTCGATCGAGTCCGCGGCGATTGACGGCCCAACATGCCATGCCGTAACCGTGGTGAACCTGTTCAAGCGCGATACCCGCCGATAGCACGATCTCTTCCATGCTGGCAGCTTGCTGAACAGCAACGTCGGGATCGATGTCGAGCGGCTCAATGAGGACGCGGCGACACCGATCCGCGAGCCCGGCGCGCACAAAAGCTCGCGCATCCTCGACACTGAGCAATCCAGCCTCGATTCCGACGCCACGGGACAGAAGCAACTCGCAAAGCTCTACGATTCCTGGCTCACCTTGATTCGCTGTAACAAGGTCCGGCAATTCATGCCAAGCCTCAACCGTTTGGAAACGCTGTCTCGGATCCCCCACAATCGTCGCTGACGTTGTCAAGGAAATCGGAGTCCCCGGACAGAGATTTCGGATTGCGCGCAGAACCTTAGCGCAAGCGGAGCCGTTGAGGGTCTCCCGGCCGGCATCGTCGAACGCATGAACGTGCACCGATTGAGCGCCAGCGTCGACGGCCGCGCGGGCCGCTTCTGCGATAGCCGACGGATGGCGCGGAGCCGCGGGGTGAATGCGGTCACCGTTCAGGGCTGCCTGCAGGAAAATGGCGGTCCGCATTCTCTTCGGCCCTCCGGGCGATGACCTCGGATTTGCGAGTTCGATGTTGGTTTCAGCAGGCGCTGGCCTGGGCTTCCATATCCCGAAGTCTCTGCTCGCGTTCCCTCTTCTCGTGGCCCAATCAGGGTTGAGTACTTGGCGCAACGGGCGGCTTCAAGAACTCGTCGAAGTGGGCGAGGATGCGCGTGTAGAGGTGGGTGCGCACGTCAGGGCCGGCGATGGAGTGGGTCTTGCGCGGATAGATCTGCAGGTCGTAGGGAATCTGCGCCTCGATGAGCTTCTGCACGAACTGCACGGTGTTTTCGAAGTGGACGTTGTCGTCGCCGGTGCCGTGGACGAGCAGGAGATGTCCCTTGAGATCGGCTGCTGAGTTGACGACCGAGAAATCGTGATAGCCCTTGGCGAAGTCGTTCGGCAGGCCCATGTAGCGCTCGGTGTAGATGGAGTCGTAGTTGACCCAATCGGTGACCGGCGCAACGCAGACACCGGCGCGGAAGCGGTCGGAGTGAGACAGGGCGTAAAGCGTGAATGTGCCGCCCCAGCTCCACCCCCACCAGCCGAGACGTTTGGGATCGAGCTGGGGATACTGGGCGAGGACCGAATCGAGAACGGTCAACTGGTCTTCAAGCTGAACGGGGCCGAAGTTGTGGTAAGCCACCTGGGCAAAGTCGCGGCCGCGCGCACCCATGCCGCGGTTATCGGCGTGGAGAACGGCATAGCCGTGCTGAGCCAATAACTGGTCGAAGAGCATGCCGTCGCCGCCAAAGCGGTTGGCGACCGTCTCGGGACCGGGCCCGCCGTAGGGGTTGACGATGAGCGGAACACTGGCAGGATTGGTGACTCCTTCAGGGAGCAGGAGGGTTGCGTAGAGTGTTGTGCCGTCGTGGGCTTTGACCTGAATCTGGTTCGGGGCGCGAATCTGGTAGGGCTCGAGGGCCCGCGTGGACCAGATGGGGGAGCATTTGTCGGGCGCGGAGCAGACGCGGAACGAGGGCGGCTCGGTGCGGGTCGATGTGCGGTCGACGAAAGCTCCGCCGGCAGCAGCAACGATGCCGATATGGAAGCCGGCGCCGGAGCTTAACTGCGTGCGGTCGCCGTCGAAGCTGACCTGCCACAACTGCTGCTGGAGCGGATCGCCTTCGTTGGAGGCGTATTGAATCATTTTTCCGGCGTGATCGACATTGAGCACTTCAGAGACTTCGAAGTCGCCCCTGGTGAGTTGGCGCTCGAGCTTGAGAGGTGAGGCGAGGGGATTGCTGGGATCGTAGCTGTAGAGATAGATATGGTTGTGACCGTCGGTCCAGTTGGTGAGGACGACAGTTCCCGCTTCAACGGAGACGTCGTAGTTGTCGTCGACAAATTTGTCGTCTTTGATTTCAAGAACCGGCATGGCTTTTGTGGCGGGTTCGACAAAATAAATGACGCGGTGCTTGTGATCGCGGGTGAGGGTCTCAATCCATAAGGTCTTCGAGTTGACCCAACCGAAGCGAGGAATGTAGTCCTGGCCGTCGGAGATGGGGAGCTTGACCCATTCGATCTTGCTGCCCCTCCCGTTGACAACGCCGACGCGGACATCGGGGTTGGGGTCGCCGGGCTGAGGATAGCGCTGCTCATCGACCTTGGAGTGGGTTGGAATCCAATCGGTGAGGGGGTATTCGGGCACCGACTCTTCGTCCATTTGCAGAAAGGCCAGGCTGCGGGAGTCGGGGGACCAGAAGTAGTTGCTGCGGACCTCAAGCTCTTCTTCGTAGACCCAGTCGACCTCGCCATTCAGGACGGTTTGCCTGGAAGAGGGCGCAACAGAGATGGCCGGCATAACCTGCTTGCCGAGGCCGAGCACGGCGAGACCATGATCGCGCACGAAAGAGAGGTATTCGCCGTTGGGCGAGAACTTGGGATCGTCGCCCGAAGCGGAGCCGGTGTGGCCGATCTCAATGCCGGTGCCGTTCTTCAAGTCGTAGAGAAAGAGGCTGCCATTTGAATCGAAGAGCAGGTGGCGGGAATCGGGCGCCCAGAAGTAGCCGGCCATCTTGTAGCGGTCGCGGTGATCGCGGTCCTGTTCAGTGCCGGCAGCGCCCGACATCGAAGCAAACTTGGCGCGGCTGACGAGGATATGGGACTTGCCCGAAACCGGATCGATGTCGATGAGCTCGCCGCCATCGATGTAGGTGAGGTGCTTTCCGTCGGGTGACCAGGAGATGCCGCTGGGCATTTCGCCGATGATGGGGCCGTGGGCAAAGATCTCGGCAACAGTGAGCGGCTTGGGCGGAGTCTGCGCGGCGAGCGCGGCTGAGGCGAGCAGGAGACCGAGAGCAAGCGAAGCGACGACAACGGGCTTATGAGACAAGGAAAACTCCTTGGGGAAGGGACCCACCGGGGATCCGGGATGCGCTGAGAAAGAAGCGGGGCTTGAGCGCTTTAGGAAAAACTGTGTCCCCCTCTATCGGTCGATGAGGGCCGCCGCTCCTTGCGGTCGCGTCGACTGGGCTCCCTTGACCCCAGAAACACCATTTCCTAAAGCGCTGTACCAGCCTGAAGTTTAAATCACAGAAAGTATAGGCTGCCTGGGGCCGGGGACGAGTTGCGAATGCTGGACGCGAGCGTGTATGGTCCGGGCTATGCAATGGGCAACTCCGAATGAACGCAGAGAGATGGGCCAGGCGCATCGAAAGCAGATGGGCCGGTCTGAACATGGAGATCTGAGGATCAAGGCGCGGAAGGCGAGTCCGCTGGCGCTGCTGGAGCGGGCCTCACGTGGAAGAGTGCCGGAGCTGGTGAAGCTGAAGTATGAATTGATGGCCGATTCACCGTTCGGGTACTTCCGTGGAGCGGTGCCGGTGATGGCAGCGGACCTGGCGGCTCTGCCGAATGCGGGAATTACCAGCCAGTTATGCGGCGACGCGCATGTGCGCAATGTGGGCGCGTTTGGAGCGCCGGACGGGCGGCTGGTCTTCGACATCAACGACTTTGATGAGACGATTCGAGGACCTTTCGAGTGGGACCTGAAGCGGATGGCGGCTTCGCTCACGCTGGCGGGCAGGGGCGCAGGGCAGAAGGCTGCGAATGTCCGGCAGGCCGTGGAGGAGTGCCTTCAGCACTACTGCACCCTGATGCGGGAGTTTGCCGGGATGCCGACGCTGGAGATGGCGCACTTCCAAGTGCACAGGATCAGCAGGGTTGAGCCGGTGCACATGGCTCTGCTGAAGGCGGAGCGCGCTACGCCGTTGCACACGCTGGAGCAACTAACGGAACCGGTGAGCAAGAAGCCCGGCGCGGCGCGGCGCTTCAAGACGATCAAGCCTATTCTCACGCGGGTGACGGGCGCGAAGGCCGAGGAGGTGCTGGCGTCGCTTAAGCCGTATCTCGCTTCAATTGAGCCGCAGCGGCAGCATTTGCTGGCGTTTTACCGGCCGGTGGACGTGGCGTTCAAGGTTGTGGGGACTGGGTCAGTGGGTTTGCGCGATTATTGCATCTACTTTGAGGGCAATGGAGCGGAAGACCCGCTGTTTTTGCAGATCAAGGAGGAACCGGCATCGGGATACGCAAGCTATCTGCCCAAGGCGCATCCTCCGGCGCATAACGGAAGGCGCGTCGCCCAGGGGCAGCGCGCGATGCAGATTCAGTCGGACCCCTTTCTGGGGTGGACGCAGATGGGCGGCCGGGACTACCTGGTGCGGCAGTTGAACGACCACAAAGGATCGATTGAGCTGGACGATCTGGCGGGAGCGGGACTGACGGCGTTTGGCGAGCTGTGCGGCGAGCTGCTGGCGCGGGGACACGCGCGGTCGTGCGATCCGCTGGTGCTCGCGGGCTATTTGGGTGCGGGCGATGGTTTTGCGGAAGCACTGGGGAAGTTTGGCGCACTCTATGCGGACCAGACGGAGAAGGACTTGGAAGAGCTGAAGAGGGAGCAGAAGGCGGGGAAGAAATTGTAGCGACTGGAGGCATTCGGGGCGGGTCTGCGATGTTGGGGTACGCAAAGGAGCGTGCATGGATCGACGGACGTTTGCGCAATCAATGGCGGCATCGGCACTGGCGGCGGTGGCGGCTGGACGAGGGCCGGTGGCGGAGGCAGTTCCGGCCGCGTCAGGTCCGTTAAGCAAAGGGCCGGAGTTTGGTCTGTCGGTGATGCTTTGGACGGTGTTCCGCGATCTGCCGTTTGAGCAGCGGCTGGAGAAGATGGCGGAAGCGGGCTACCGGAATGTGGAGTTGGTGGGCGAGTACGCGAAATGGACGGACGCGGACTTTGAGCGGGCGATTGCTGCAAGGAAGCGGTTGGGGATTCGCTTCGATGCGACGGCGGGCATGGAAAATGCGGGCCACGCGCATGGTCTCGCCGATCCTGCCTACCGCGATCCCTTTCTAGCTGAGCTGAAACAAGCGCTCACTCCTATGGAAAGGCTCGACTGCCCGGCGATGATTGTGCTCTCGGGCGATACGGTTCCGGGCCTAAGCCGAGAGGCGCAGCACGCGAGCTGTGTGGAGGGGTTGAAGCAGGCGGCGAAACTCGTTGACGGCAAAAAGATCGACGGGCAGCCGGTGCGGCTGCTGCTGGAGTGCATTCATGTGGAGGAACGGCCGAAGTATTTCTTGACGTCGGCGGCTGAGGGCATTGAAGTAGTGCGCGCGGTGAATCATCCGCAGGTGCAGTTTCTCTACGACATCTTTCATGAGCAAATGGGCTTCGGGAATCTGATAGAGAAGCTGGATAAGAATATCGACGTGATCGGGTTGATTCACGTGGCGGATGTTCCGGGGCGGCACGATCCGGGGACGGGGGAGATCAACTACGGCAATATCTATCGCAAGCTGGCAGAGCTGAAATACCGGAAGAGTGTCGCGATGGAGTTTTTGCCTGTGGGCGATCCGGTGGAGGCGCTGAAGAAAGCGAGAGAGATGGTGGAGCGGGATGTGCAGGCTGAGGGCGCACAAGCTTCTGGGTGAGGGCTGGGTGCGCTGTCGGTGGGGGACAGCAGACTAAGGCAAAAGAGGCGAAGGGCCGACGAGGACCATATCGTGCTGGCGGAAGAACTCCGCAGCATTGGATGGAGGGGCATTGGGAGCGGCGGTTTCGCGGAAGAAGGTCTCCATTTTTCCAGCTGGGGCATAGGCGATGAGCATGCGGCCGGGCCTGGGGCCGATGGCGGAATAGGCATGGGGGACTTCGCGTGGACCAACGACTGACTCTCCGGCAACGAGCTTCCTGCGGGTGTCGCCGACCTGGAAGAGAAATTCGCCCTCCAGCACGTAAAAATACTCCTCCTGATGGAGGTGGTAGTGGAGCGGCGGGCCGCCATGCGCAAGGTTCTGGCCCTCGATGATGAAGAGGCCGCCGTTGGTCTCGGCGGGCAGGACCTTGAAGAGGACAGTGCTTAAGCCGATTGAATGATGCTCGCCGAGCCGGTCGCTGCCAGCGCCGACGACGTGAATCTCCTTGGGGGTTGATTCGGCCGCCTGGCCAAGAGTGAGATCGGCAAAACTCGGAGCGGGAAGGATCGCGGCCGCGGACTCAAGACCAGGGGCGAGAATGGAACGACGTTTCATGGGGAACTCCGAGGGTGAAGGAAAGAATTGAAATCATGCTAGACGCCGAATGCCGGAATCGCAACGGACAAAAGGAAGCGTAAGGCGGAGTTGCACGCGTCCGGGCGAACGGAAGCGGCAAGCGGGCGTGGGCTGGCCCGCCTCTACAATAAGGGTGCATGGCAACCACGGTCCGTTCGCACGCGAAGATCAACCTGGGACTGTATATAGGACCGCCGCGGTCGGATGGATTCCACGGGCTGGCGACCGTCTATCAGACGCTGGAGATGCACGATCTGGTGACGGTGACGGCGCGGCGGGCAGACGAGACGGCAATACGGATCACGTCGAATGATGAGCGGGTGCCGACAGACGGGCGGAATACCGCGTGGAAGATGGTTGCGCTGGCCCTTGAAGGCCTGGGCGTGACGGCTCAGGTTGATATCCATATTGAGAAAAGGCTGCCGGTGCAGGGCGGACTGGGGGCTGGGTCGGCTAACGCTGTGGCGGCGCTGGTGGGGCTGGAAAAGGAATTGGGATTTTGGAATCTCCCACCTTTCGAGGAGAAAGAAGGATGGGACGCCAAAATCGATTGGCTGCTCCAAAGGCATCCGATCGCCGCTAAGGTCGGCTCCGACGTTCCCCTCTTCCTGATAGGCGGGGCGGTTCTTGGCACGGATCGCGGCCAGGAAGTCCGGCCACTTTTCGACTTCGAGCCCGTCTGGTGTGTGGTAGCGTTGCCGGAGGGGGGAGTGTCGACGCCGCAGGCGTTTCGGGACTGGGACGCGCTCTGCGCGGCGGAAGGTTTGACCGCTGAGTCGAGTACAGATAAACTAAACGAGTTGAGCCGCGCCTATGCCGCAGCCTTTAGAAATATTCTGAAGGGCGGGCAGGGAGCAGGCTCCTCCGGTGTCCCCACAGCGAGTGGGGACCATGCGGGACCCATAGAGTCCGCGCTTGTCCGCACCGGGATAATGAGCTGGATTGAGAACGACTTTGAACGAGTCGTGTTTGCCCAGCATCCCTCCCTTGCAGAGATCAAGCGCATTCTCGCGGCCCAAGGCACGCCGGGGGCAGCCCTGTACGCCTCGCTATCGGGGTCCGGATCAGCGCTCTACGGGTTGTACCAGACCCGTGGAGATGCGGAAATCGCGTGTGAACGGCTGCAGCGGGCCGGCGTGCGGAGTCAGTTGACCCGGACGCTTCCTCGAGCGGCTTACTGGCGCGAAATGCTTATGTAAGAACGAGATTGACAGGCCTCCTTTGCGCGAGAGAGACTCGGCAACGGAAGGCCAAGTTGGGCGATCGTCTAATGGTAGGACAATGCCCTTTGGAGGCATTTGTCTTGGTTCGAATCCTAGTCGCCCAGCCAAGATTCGAGTGGACAGTGGACAGTGGTCAGTGAACAGTGGTCAGTGAACAGTAATTAGTCTTCGCCGCACCGGCGGCTTCAACTGAAAACTGATAACTGACAACTGAAGGCCAAAAACGCCCCGAAACGCAGCCAATGCCAACCAGCTTGGAGGTCATCGGAGATGGAAGCGGAACAAGTGACGTTGATCGCGGAAGATAAACAACAACCGGAGAGCGGGGCCAGGTCTCAAAAGGATGGGTCCCCGAGGGATGGGACGCCGAAGGACGGAGCGCAGAAGGAACCCTCGATGAGGGAGCCTGCTCCGGCAGCCAAGGACGCAAAAGCCGCGCCCGAGCGCAAGCGGACGACCAAACTCGGCGAGGACAAGCGGTTCAAGCTCTTCAGCGGTACGGCGAACCCGAAGCTGGCCGAGGAGATTGCGCAGCATATTGGCGTTTCAGTGGGCCAGGCCAAGAGCCAGCGGTTTGCCGACGGCGAAATCTACTTCCAGTCGCTGGAAAATGTGCGCGGCGTGGATGTGTTCGTTGTCCAGCCGACCTGCTATCCGGTGGACCAGCATCTGGTTGAGCTTCTGGTGATGATCGACGCACTCAAGCGGGCTTCCGCGGCGCGCATCACGGTGGTGGTTCCGTATTACGGCTATGCGCGGCAGGACCGCAAGGATAAGCAGCGGGTTCCGATCAGCGCCAAGCTGGTGGCGGACCTGTTGACGACGGCGGGAGCGAATCGCGCCTTGTTTGTGGATCTGCATGCGGCGCAGATTCAGGGGTTCTTCAATATTCCGGTGGACCATCTGTTTGCCAGTCCGGTGCTGGTGGGGTACTTCAGGGAACTGAACTTGCCCAACCTGATTGTGGTTTCTCCGGATGCCGGCGGCGTGGAGCGGGCAAGATTCTTTGCGCAGAAGATGGGAGCTCCGCTGGCGATTGTGGACAAGCGGCGCACGGATATGAACGTGGCCGAAGTGATGAACGTAATCGGCGAAGTGAACGGGCAAGAGCTGCCTGATTCTCGACGACATGGTGGACACGGCCGGAACGCTGGTGAAGACCGTGGACGCACTTTTGAGCAATGGCGCAACCGCGGTATATGCGTGCGCCAGCCATGCCGTGCTTTCGGGCCCGGCGATCGACCGGATTGCCAATTCGCGACTGGAGCAGTTGGTGGTGACCAACACGATTCCGCTGCGCGAGGCGGCACAGAAGTTGACTGTGGCCGAGGCCGGCCAGAAACCGAAGCTCAAGGTGCTCTCGATTGCCGGGCTGATTGGCACGGCGATTGAAAACATTCATCTGGAGACGAGCGTAAGCACGCTGTTTTCGTAGCCATCAGCTGTCAGCCTTCAGCTTTCAGCTGGTCTAACGATGAGATTGGCCTTCGCGAATGAGCGAGGGAAACGAACGCGGGGGATTGGCGAAATTGCCATTCCGACGCGCGACAGAAACAGGCAGTTTGAGCCAGCGGCTGAAAGCTGAAGGCTGAGGGCTGCTTCACGACAAAGGGAGCGGAGCAGTTCAGATCGCAGAGCGGGCCTCAGCTAAGAGCTGAAGGCTGAAAGCTGAGAGCTGACTACCGTGCCCGACAAGGAAAAGAGAGACGGAATGCCTGAAGTAGTGAATGCAAAGCCCCGTTCGGGGAAGTTCAACAAGAATGCTGCCCGGCGCGTGCGCGTGGCGGGAAGCATCCCAGCAGTTCTATATGGTTCGGGACACGATCCGGTGGCCGTTGAAGTGGACCCCAAGCAGATTTCGCGGATTCTTTTCTCCGATACGGGCCACAACACGATCTTCGACGTGGAAGTTGGTGGATCCGGTGCGGCCAAGGCGATGATTGTGGACTGGCAGCGGGAACCGATCAACGACCGGCTGATTCACATCGATATGAAGCGGATTGCGCTGGATAAGGTTCTGCGCGTGAAGGTGCGCGTAAAGCTGCTGGGCGTGCCGATTGGCGTAAAGACCGCCGGCGGCATCCTGGACCAGGTGATGCGCGAGGTGGAGATTGAGTGTCTCCCGGCCGACATTCCCGGGCACATCGACGTGGATGTGAGCAACCTGGAGATGTTCGCGGTTCTGCGGGTAAGCGATCTGCCCCACTCGGACAAGATCAAGTATCTGAGCCGCGAAGACGCAACCGTGGCTCACGTGATCTCGATCCGCGAAGAAGCGCCCACGGCAGCCGAGGTGGAAGCGGCCGCGGCAGCGGAAGCTGCTGCTGCCGGCGCGGCTCCCGCCGAACCAGAAGTTGCGAAGAAGGGCAAGACGGACGCGGCCCGATGCTGCCGGCGCCAAGAAGCCCGACGCGGGAGCCAAGAAGTAAGCCTTGGCCGACGCAAGTATCTCCGGAGAGCGCCGCGGCCCGTTTTTGGTGGTGGGCCTCGGCAATCCCGGCTTGGAATATCTGTGGACGCCGCACAACGCGGGGTACATGGCAATCGACCGCATCGCCCAGCAAGAGGGAGTGGTGGTCCAAAACCGGCGCTGCCGGGCTGTCACCGCGACCTGCCGTATAGCTGGACGCGAGGTGGTGCTGGCCAAGCCGGAGACGTTTATGAATCTGAGCGGGCTTGCAGTGGCCGCTCTGATTCGGGAGTTTGAAGCGGACCCAACGCAGGACCTGCTGGTGATTTACGACGAACTGGACCTGGCGCTGGGAACCTTCAAGATCAAGGAGCGCGGTTCGCCGGCAGGGCACAACGGAGCCCGCAGCGTGACGGCGGCTCTGGGAAGCCAGGAGTGGTTGCGGACGCGGATCGGGGTTGGGCCGGATCTACCTCCAGAAGCGAAAGACGCTCTGGGAGGAAGACGGCCGGGCAGAGATTTTCTGCTCTCACCGATGCGCAAAGCGGATTTGACGGTTCTGGATGAGGTTCTGGATCGAGTGGCAACCGCCACGCGACGGATTCTGGAAGTGGGACCGGCGGCCGCGATGAACGAGTTTAACCGGAAAGACAAGAACGAGGGAACAGGGAACAGGGAATAGGGAACAGAAAGACAGGAAGCGGATTTGGGGACCCGGGATGAATCCGGAACCGGACCGTGAACTGTTAGCTGGAGTTGAAGCTCCGGCGGAAAAGGAATGCGGATGCAACGTGTGTATGAAGTGATGTTTATTGTTCGGCCCGGTGCGGCTGAAGAAGATGTGGACAAGCTGATTGCCGGCTTCACCACCACCGTGACCGGTGGGGGCGGAGTGGTGAAGACAGTAGAGAAGATGGGCCGCCGCAAGCTGGCCTACCTGGTGCGCAAGTTTGTCGACGGCAACTACGTTCTGCTGACCATTGAAGCCAACGGCGCGGTGGTGCTTGAGCTTGAGCGCCGTCTGCGCGTGACTGAGCCGGTGATCAAGTTCATCACCGTGCGCATTGATGAAGAAGAGAAGCGTCTGGCCAAGGTGAAGGCCCTGCGCGGAACGCGGCGCAAGGTGAGCGCGGAGCACGCGGCTCCGGCCGCGACGCCAGCAGCAGCACCGGTATCCGCGCCTGTTGCGGCTCCCGTTCCGGTTCCGGCTGCGGTAGAGGCAGTGGAACCGGCGGAAGCAACCGCGTAGGCGGTCTTCCGGATTGGCGCAAGTTTCGCGGGCTCAGCTGGGATCGACTGGATCTCGACTGGAAGCCCGGACTGGGAAACAGTGTAAGAGACTCAATACCCCGGGGAGGCCGAATGGCCTGCCAGGATCGAAGAGCTTGAAGAGAGCAAAGAGGAAACGATATGTCTGAAGAAACTCCAGCAAGGGCGCCTGAAGCGGGCGCAGCACCAGCACAATCGGAATCGGGCGCCGGTCCGGGTTCGGGCAGCGGCCACAGTTCTGGTCCTCGTTCCGGGGGCCCCGGCGGCAGGCCAGCGGGCGGACCCGGCGGCAGGCCAAGCGGCGGTCCCGGCGGACGCGGCAAGTTCTTTCGCCGCAAGAAGGTGTGCAAGTTCTGCACCGAGAAGATCGATGCGATCCCCTATCGCGATGTTCGTCTGCTGCAGGGGTTCGTGGCGGAACGCGGCAAGATTGTGCCTCGCCGTCTGACCGGCGTATGCACCACGCACCAGCGCCGCCTGACCCGCGCCATCAAGCAGGCCCGGAACATCGCCCTGCTGCCGTTTGCGACAAGAAACTAATCTTCGGCGGATGCGGCCATGTCAGGGCGCGACTTCAGCCGTGCCGGATCGACACGGAAGATGATTGCGGCTTTAGCCGCAGGAGTAAGTCGAGCGTTCGAAGAAGAGACTTACTCAGGGGCTAAAGCCGAGAGCTTGAGATTATCGCTTTTCGGCACGACTGAAGTCGTGCCCTGACACAATGCAGCTACTCCTTCGACTTGCTGCACTTGTGCTGGAAGCACTTGAAATCGGGCAGGGCCTGGGGCCTTGCTAACAAGGATTGGAGAGTTTGTCATGGAAGTGATTCTGAAAGAAGAAGTCGAGAACCTGGGAAACCGCGGAGACGTGGTGAAGGTTGCCGACGGATACGCCCGCAATTTCCTGCTGCCCCGCAAGCTGGCACTGCAGGCCACTGATGCCAACAAGGCGGTGATCGAGCAGATGAAGTCGTCTGCGGCACGCCGCTCGGCAACCGAGAAGGTGCAGGCTGAAGAGCTTGTGACCAAGCTGGAACCGTTGACCTTGAGCTTTACACGCAAGTCGGGCAAGGACGGTCATCTGTTTGGGTCCGTAACCTCTTCTGACATTGCGGCCGAGCTGGCGACGCAGGGGTTTGAGGTGGATCGCCGCAAGATTCAACTCAACGAGCCGCTGAAGAGTGTTGGCGAATTCAAGGTTGCCGTGAAGCTGCATCGCGAGGTGACCGCGCAACTGAAGGTGACGGTAGCGGCCGAGGCCTCGACCGAAACTGAAGGCGAAGTGGCGGAATTAACGCCCGCGGAAATTGCCGCAAAAGTTGCCGCGGAAGATGAAGAAGTGGAAACTGCAGCAGCGGAATAACGGCCAACCTGTCTGAAACCTACCGCCTCTCGCAACGCCGCGCGGATCGAGCTTTTCTAGACAACGCTTCAAGAATGTGTGCCGGAGAGCGGCCCGCTGCTCCTTCTACCGCACCATGGCCAGCGGCTTGGATCGGTCGGTGGCGAGGGTAGGAACGGCGGCAAGCAGGCTGCGGGTGTAGGGGTGGCTGGGGGCGGTGAGGATGCGGTGGGCGGGACCGGTCTCGACGACTTCTCCTGAGCGCATGACGGCGACGCGGCCGGCAACCTGGCCAACTACGGCAAGATCATGGGAGATGAAGAGCATGGCAAGACCATGTTTGCGCTGTAGGTCGCGCAGAAGATCGAGCACCTGCGCCTGCACGGTGACGTCGAGGGCAGTGGTGGGCTCGTCTGCGATGAGCAGGCGAGGTTTGTGCATCAGGGCCATGGCGATGAGAATGCGCTGACGCTGGCCGCCGGAGAACTGGTGGGGATAGTCGCCGTAACGTTGCGCGGCGTCGGGGATGGCTACAGCCTCGAGCGCGGCGATGGCACTCCGGCGGGCTTCGCGGCCGGTGAACGAAGGAACGTGAGCCTCGTAGGCCTCCGCCACCTGGCGGCCAATGGTCATCACGGGATTGAGCGCGGACATGGGTTCCTGGAAGATCATTGCGATCTCGCGTCCGCGGATGCGGCGCAGAGCTGCGGCCGGAAGCAGGAGCAGGTCGGCGGGAGCAGAGTTAGCTGAGTTTGCGGGAGCGGAGCGAGCGGAAGTAGCGGGACCTGAGCTGTGCAACAAGATCTGGCCGGTGACCGATGCCGAGGGTCCGAGCAGGCCGAGGATGGCGAGAGCTGTGGCGCTTTTGCCGGAGCCGGACTCTCCGACGAGACCGAGCACTTCGCCTTCTTCGAGCTGAAGGCCGATGCCGCGGACGGCCTCGGTAGCGCCGAAGCGGATACGGAGGTCGCGAACGTCGAGAAGCGGGGCCATTGGAGCAATCGTAGAGCATTGACCGGATGGGGCTCTATCAAGCGGGTAAAGGGCGGCGTCAGTCTGGTTCCCAGGTCCCCGAATGCGAGGGACCTGGGGCACCCGATCCTTTGCGCGCAACGAGCTGCCAATCGCCGCACTGTAACAACGAGTGTCTGCCCGGTCGGATAGAATCCTGCCTGAGATGAATGACACATCGAAGGTTGATGAATTGAATCGCCGCTTCGGCGTTGCGGGAGTTGCAGAGGTTCTGGCCGGGAACGGCGGAATGCCAAAGGTGCGTGTGACCAGTTCGCTGGCCTCGGCGGAGATCTATCTGCACGGGGCGCAGGTGACGGCGTGGCGGCCGGCGGGTGCGGAAGAGGTGATCTTTGTCAGCGAGCATTCGCATTGGCAGGACGGCATCGCGATTCGCGGAGGGATTCCGATCTGCTCTCCGTGGTTTGGCGAAAAGGCGGACGATCCAAGAGCTCCGTCGCATGGGTTTGTCCGCATCAGGGAGTGGCGGCTCGATTCGGTGACGGAGGAAGACGACGGGACAGTTGTCGTAATCTGCTCGACGAAGAGCGACGAGGCGAGCCGCCGCTGGTGGCCCCACGAGTTTCGCATGCTGTTCCGAATTGAAATCTGCGCGACTCTATGTCTGGAGCTGACCGTCACCAACACGGGGAACACAGCTTTCGAGTTCGCCGAGGCGCTGCACACCTATTTCCGGGTGGGCGACGCGCGAACTGCACGCGTGCGAGGTCTGGATGGCTTGACTTACCAGGACAAAGTTGATGGAAATCGCGAGAAGGTTCAGGCCGGCGATATAGTGTTCGCCGGCGCAACCGACAACGTTTATCTGAATACGCAGGGCGCGGTTGATTTGATCGATCCGACGCTGGGGCGGACAATTTGGACGGAGAAGCAGAACTCGGCGACGACCGTTGTGTGGAACCCGGGGCAGCAGGGCGCGGCGGCACTTGCCGATCTGGGAGACGACGAATGGAAGCGCATGGTGTGCGTGGAAGCGAGCAATGTTCGGGGCGCGGTGGTAACCCTTGCACCGGGCCAGGAGCACACCATGACGGCCGTCCTTAGCGTCGTTTCAGACTAAGGGCCCGCGGGCGAAATTGGGACCGAGACAACCGTTCCGGAGTGTTGGTAGAATCGCGCATCATGGCGAAAAACCGGGGTCTCAAGTCGGCAATGCGCAAGTCGATTTTGCCAGCTCTCTTGGCGATGGCGACGCTTCCTGCCGGCGCGACCCGGCACCTGACCGTGGAGCAACTTGAGAAGACGCTGGCCTCGTCGGTGGCCAAGCACCACGCTGACGCCGACATGATGAAGGAATTTGGCGACTTCGACCTGACCGAGCGGCTCACCGACGCGACGCGCACCAGAATTACAAACTCATTGCACCTGGGTCCGCAGACCACGCTCGCGCTGCAGCTCATTGCCGACGAATCGGCGGTGCTTGACCCTCCGCCTGGCGAATTGCCCAAAGATGCCGCTCCCGATGAGGCCACGCAAAAGCACATTCTGGATGTTTCTACCCGCTATGTGACCCAGACGCTGCCCCATCTTCCTGACTTTCTTGCCACGCGCACCACCTACACCTTCAACGACACGCCGCAGATATTCAAGGTGAATGAATGGCCGGTTCATGCCGGGTTGCACATGATCGGCAAAACCAGCCGCGAGTTTACATTCCTGACAGATCAGGGAGTACAAACGCTCCCTCCGCAACATGGGGCGAAGGCACAAGGGACGCCGGCTTCGACCCATGCGGCCGCCGCGCCTCAAGAGGCCAAGACACCTGCTGTTGCGGGTCAGGCTACGGGTTCTGCGGGACAGGGAGCGGCAGACTCGGGTCAGGGTGCGGCAGCTACGGCACCCGGCCCAAAGGCTGCCGCGGCCGGACCGACTCAAGAGCGGGGGCTGCAATCGTTTGGGGAGTTCGGAACGTTGTTGGGGATCATTTATGTGGATACGCAGAAGCAGGCGCCGACTTTTCACCACTGGGAGCAGACGCCCGCCGGGTTGGTCGCGGTCTACCACTACGCGGTTCCGAAAGCAGACTCGCACTACATTGTGAACTACTGCTGCATCGATGAGAGCCTGAGAACGAGGGGCGGGGGCGGCGGTGGACGTAGAGGAGGGGGAGGAAGAGGAGCAATGAGCAGCCAGGCAACCGGCGACCTGATCCCGCTTCATGCGGTTCCCGGATACCATGGGTCGCTCTTCATTGACCCGGCGACAGGCATCGTCAGGCGCCTGACCGTGGAAGCCGAGATGGGAGACGGCACGGTGAAGCGCGCGGATACAGTGATCGAGTATGGGCAGGTTGTAATCGGCGATCGCAAGTTCACGTGCCCGTTGCGCAGCATGAATATCTGGATGGGCCCGGAGGAGGGAGGACAGCCTACTTCGGAGTTGCCGATCAATGTCCCGCAATCGCTCATGCCGAAGGGAACGCTTTATGTGAACGAGACCAGCTTTTCGGACTACCACCGGCTGGGTTCGGAGATGCGGATCATCAATGTAGCCGAAGCGCCGGCTGGCGCGCCGAGCAAAGACGAGACGCAGCCCACGGCAAAATAGGCCCTCCTGTAATGTGCGCCGGCAATGCGGCACATACGATAAGAGCCACGTGAGGGCTGTTCATTTTGGAACAGCGAGCGAGGGTCGGTTCCTGGTATCCAATGTTTCTGGGTCGAATCGATTCGTCGTTCGACTCCCAGACGGCACCCAAGTACAGTGAATGCCTCAAGGGAGAACTATGCGCTCGTCGTTCAGAAACCTCGTTCCACTTTTGCTTGCAACCGGAATGGCTGTTCCCCTTCTGTTGGCGGGTTGCCAGACTCAAGCCCCGGCATCAGCTGCCACCACTCAGGCCGCGCCGCAAGACGATAGCTATATCCGGTGGGAGCACGAAACTAAGCGAGAGCACATGGATGTGAATAAGCGGAGTGACGATGAACGGAAACAATACAACGACTGGAAGGCTAGTCAGCACTAAACTGTTCGCCGGTTCACGCTAGCCCTAAAATCGACCCCTCGACTCTTCATCGAAAGCCGGACGCATGCGTTCGAAGTGCCGATGGCGCGTGGATGTTGCGGGATTACTTGGCTGTAACTTATTGCAATAATTGATTTTAATGGATCCAATTTTAGATCTGGTGCCGAAGAAGGGACTCGAACCCCCACACCCTTGCGAGTACGTGGACCTGAACCACGCGCGTCTGCCAATTCCGCCACTTCGGCACGGTACATGAGAACAAGCGGGGTCCGCTCATTCGGCAGCAAGTTTGATTCTCGCAACTGACGGGCGTGGTGTCAAATTCACAAAGGCAACGCCGTATGCAGGGATACCGATCGGTTATCACCGGTCACTGCTTCACTTCCTCAATCTTCACATGCTCGGGTTTCGCAAACAGTTTGGGGTCGAAGTCCATCTGGCCGTAGCCACTGTACCAGAAGATCTCGTACTTTCCGCCTCGTAACCAGGCCACCGAGAGCGGGCGCTCCGGTGTTCCGTACGTAAAGAGCGCCAAAGTTGAATCTCCAAACTTGAGCTTATAGACCGTAGTCTGCTGACCCTGCTGAATGCCACCCGGCTGGCCGGTCGCGCTTTTGCCCTTAAAGAAATCAAGTTCGTGGCCAAACTCAAGTCCACCGATTTGCCTGGCCTCCTCCTCCGGCAGGTCTGAACGAAGGCTGGCGAAAATCGGCATTCGACAATTGAAGGTTGGCCCCAGATCGACCATGTGTTGCGCGGATTCTGTCTGCAGGTTGACCATCCAGGCGTCGGGTTCATTAGTGATCATCACGCCATGAATTCCGCGCTCCGGGTCGGGCCCCTCTTCGACGCGGCAGAATTGAGTTCCTGCGCGAAACATAGTCTTTGGCTTGGCGGCGAAGCTATCTGCGGGCACGTCCGGGCTTTGCAGTTGAACGACCATCTTCGTCATGGTCTTTGGAGGCTGCTGGGCCGCCAGCGCGGCGGTCAAGATGGAGGTAAGAAGGCAGGCGGTCTTCAACTCTCGGCCTCACTTTCATGTGTGGATCGAAGCAACGCAAGGATAGCTCATTTCCTCGCGAAGTCAGCGAAAGGGGCGAGATCTTTTCAACGAGTGTGCGATCTTTGACGCAACAATGCAAAGGGCCAATCCGCAATCGCGGACTGGCCCTGTGTTCGTAGCCGAAAGATTGAAGTTGGATGAACCCGACGAGGGACCGTCTGCACGAGTGGCGTTTTCGTTCAGCGGAGATTTGCAGGGGCTGAAGCCCGCTGAATTTGTTGGCCTTATCGGCACGACTGAAGTCGTGCCCTGTTACAAGGCGGCCTGTGCAGAGCTTCCCTAGACGAGCTTGGCGTCGAGGGTGATTTCGGTGTTGTTGGCGAAGAGCTTGGAGATGGGGCAGCCGGCCTTGGCGCCCGCAGCGGCCTTCTGGAATGCCTCTTCGCTGACGCCGGGAACGCTGGCGGTGGTGGTGAGGGCGATTTTGGTTACGGCGAAGCCACCCTCCACCTTGGCCAGGGTAACGGCAGCGTGGGTTTCGATCTTTTCCGGGGTAAAGCCCTCGCCGCCAAGGGTTGCGCCCAGGGCCATGGAATAGCAACTGGCGTGGGCCGCGGCGATAAGCTCTTCGGGGGTGGTGCCGGAGTCGGCGCCTTCAAAACGGGTGGCGAAGGAGTAGTTGGCGTTGCTGAGAACGCCGGTCGCGGTGGAGATGACGCCTTTGCCTTCCTTCAATGAACCTGTCCAAACTGCACTTGCCTTGCTAGCCATAGTTCCTCCTGGGGGTTGAATCGTGTGGGTATTGTCCGCACCTCAATCCCTGGGCTTGGATTCCGGGGTTACGAATCCGGAGCCGGCGTTCGGCAGCATGGATTCCGGAGAATGCCGGAACTCAATATTTCCAGGAGGGCGGTATTGGGGTTGATACTCCAGGCCGCCGGCGAATTGTTTCCGCCGTGCGCGGCCTACACTCCCATGCTAATATCCTGCCCATGCTTCCGGAGCTACCATCGGCGCTGAATGGTGAAAATGCGGCTGATTTTTCACATCGTGGAGCGGATGCGGAGCCCAGCCAGCCGATCGATCATCATTGCCAGGTCTGCCCCAACTGCAGCGAGCGGCTGACGGGCCACCATTGCAAGCTGGTTTGCACGCGCTGCGGCTACTACCTGAGCTGCGCGGACTACTATTGACGAGCCGGAGGCCTGCGGCGGACGACGGAACGGGGCGAGTCGTTGGCGAGCAAGTGGGCGCGCATGAGCACCTTGCGGGCCAGGCCGGTGAGCGGCAGAGTGGCAGCCTCAGCGAGCGGAACCCAGCGGCGTGTGTCGGAAGCAATGGCCAGCGACTTGACGTCGTCTTCCCCTACAGCGCGGATACGCACGTAATAGTTGACCTGCATGATGGCGTGGCGGACGGTCATGCGCAGGTCAGCATCGGGCACGGCGGATTCTCGGAGCTGGGGCAGTTCCCACAGGCCGGGCATGACGGTTTGCGAATCGGGACGCTGATCGAGGAGAACCTCGCGAACAACCTGGCGCCTGGCGCGGCCGCTCGATGGCGAATCCCGCAGACAAAGAGCATAGGCAACCTCGCGGCTGAGCATGCGCGGGCGGGGCGCGGTCTTATGTTCGCCCTTGGTCCGGCAGTCGGCGACGAGCGGACAGACGACGCACTGCGGGTTGCGCGGCAGGCAGATGGTGGCGCCCAACTCCATAACGGCCTGGTTGAAGTCACCGGGACGCGCCGGATCGACGAGGGCCTGGGCGCAGGAATCAATCTTGCGCCGAAGCGCGGCAGCGGAGCCGGAATGGCCATGCTCCCAGCCTTCGAGGCGGCAGAGGACGCGCTCGACGTTGCCGTCGACGACCGCGACAGCTTCATGATGGGCGATGCTGGCGATGGCCGCGGCCGTGTAGGGGCCGATGCCGGGGAGGGTGCGCAGCTCGGCAGAGGTGACAGGGAGGTTGCCTTCGTTGTTGGCGGCGAGGAACTGGGCGGCCTTGTGGAGCATGCGCGCGCGGCGATAATAGCCCAGGCCACTCCACTCCGCGAGGACATCCTGTTCAAGGGCGAGGGCCAGGGAGATCACCGTGGGGAAGCGGGCGAGAAACGACTGGAAGCGCTCGACAACAACGGCAACGCGCGTCTGCTGGAGCATGATCTCAGAGACCCAGACCGCGTAGGGAGCGGGGTTGCGACGCCACGGCAGGTCGCGCAGGTTGATGGTGTACCAATCGAGCAGCCCGCGGCGAATGCGGGCGATCTTTGCTGGGTCCCGGTGGGCGGGGTCCCGCTTCGCGGATTCATGCCTTGATGACTCCGGGGCCAGTTTGACCATGGGGTCAGATTACGGCATTGGGGCAAGGCCCAGTGAGATGTAAAGGCGGCGCGGTCCGGGGCGGAGCGTTGCGGCCTGGCGGATGTTGTCTGGCATCGCGGAGACGCAGTTCCAATCCGGGAGGCCTTCCCGATACGCGGCGATCGACACCAAAGTTGCAGGGGCCGGAGACGGAAGTCAATTGATTGTGCCGACTGCCGACGCGCAATCTAGAAGTGTCTACTCGCTTGAAAAACGTCGAGCGCATTGGACCGTCAAAGACACACCCGTCCGTTCGTTATGACACCAGGATTTCGATTGAAGAGAATCGAATCTAACCGGAGGAATCTCTTGATCAAACATACCGCACTCGTATTCTGCATTCTCTCTTTCGCGACGCCTATCGTCCTGGCGGCCCAGTCGCTTGAGTCGTCGTCTCTCGATCCGTCATGGCTTGCCCCGTTGGCCGATCCAGCAGCCACGGATGGAGGCGGAGGCCACGCGACGGCTTCGCCTTTCAGGGGATCGTCGGGATCGATGGGACCGCTTTCGCGGTTCGCGCTGGGCGGGGGCATCTCCACGACTGGAATCAATCTGCAAGCGGCAACCAACCTGAATCGCTATATGAACCTGCGCGCCACGGGCAACTACTTCAACTACTCGGTGAATAACATCACCACGAACGGATTTACCGTGGGCGCGAAGTTGAACTTCGCCTCCGCCGGCGCGTCAGTCGACTTCTATCCTTTTCCGACCCACGGCTTCCGCCTGAGCCCGGGCGTTTTGTTCTATAACCAGAATGCGGCCACTGCCACGCTTACGGTAGCGGGGGGAACGAGCTTCAGCCTGAACAACACGACGTACTATGCGTCCGCTTCGAACCCAGTGCTGGGGAACGGAAGCCTGGGCCTGCACACGCAGAACCCTGCATTCACCATGACCACGGGATGGGGCAACATGATTCCGCGCAAGGTTGGGCACTGGTCGTTCCCGTTCGAGATTGGCGCAGCCTTCACCGGGGCCCCGACGCTGAACATCGCGCTGACCTCAGGGCAGATATGCGACGCGCAAGGGCAGAACTGCGTGGCCGTGGCGACGAATGCGAGCGTGCAGCAAAATCTGGCTGCTCAGGTGGCCAAGTACTCCAGCGACCTGAACCCGCTGAAGATCTATCCGATTGTGTCGGGCGGCCTGGCGTACAGCTTCAGAACGCGGTAGGGCGAGCGGAGTTGGGACTGCCCGAAGGCGAAGGGCGTGGTGAGTTGAGCGGCGCGGGATTACTTTCAGATTTGAATCGGAAGCGCTAGCTGAGCAGCTCTGAGACGATTTGCGGCGCGGCCTGCAGCGCGGCGTCGATCTGTGTGGGATCTTTGCCGCCAGCTTCGGCGATATCGGGCTTGCCTCCGCCTGCGCCGCCGACGAGTTTCGCGACTGCTCCCACCAGTTTGCCGGCCTGAATGCGCTTGATTAGGCCGGGCGTGACGCCGGCGATGAGGGCGACCTTGCCCTCGGGCTGGGCCGAAGCGAGAACCACGACGCCTTCGCCGAGCTTCTGCTTGAGGTTGTCGACGAGAGTGCGGAGTTGGCCTCGTTCGAGCGAGTCGGCGCGGTGCGTTACGAGGCGGACGCCCTTCACGTCGACGGCTTTGCTGAGCGCCTCATCGAGCGCGCCGGCGGCGGACTTCATGCGGGCTTCTTCGAGTTCGCGGCGAAGGCGCTTGAGCTCTTCTTCCTGGGAGGCAAATTTTGCGCGCAGGCCTTCGGTTAGGTTGTCGGTCGACGGGACATACTGGCCGGCGAGTTTAGCCACTTCGAAGTCCTGACGGAACGTATCGAGCGAGCCGAAGCCGGTGATGGCCTCCAGTCGGCGAACGCCGGAGGAGACGGAGCCTTCCGAAACAATTTTGATGAGACCAATCTCGCCGGTGGCCGCGGTGTGCGTGCCGCCGCAGAGCTCGGTGGAAAAACCGTCTGACAGCTTCACCACGCGAACCTTGTCGCCGTACTTTTCGCCGAAGAGCGCCATGGCGTGGTACTCGTTGACGGCCACATCGATGGGCACGTCTTCGAGGGTTTCGACACGGGCGTTGCCGAGGACCTCGCGGTTGACGATATTTTCTATCTCTTGGAGATCCTCATCGGCAACTTGAGCAAAGTGAGAGAAGTCGAAGCGGAGGCGCACGGGCTCAACGGATGAGCCGGCCTGCTTGACGTGTGTGCCGAGCACCTGGCGCAGCGCGGCGTGGAGCAGGTGGGTTCCGGTGTGGTTGCGGCGGATGGCGTCGCGGCGGGCTTCGTCGACAACGGTGCGGACGTGGTCGCCGACGGCGAGTGGCAGGCGAAGGAGTGCCTTGTGGGCGCGGACACCTTGCACGGGAAGGACGGTGCCAGATATTTCCGCAACGGTGGTGTTGCCATCGGCGGAAGTGAACCAACCCTGATCGCCGACCTGGCCGCCGGAGTCGCCGTAGAAGGTAGTTTGATCTAAGACAATGTCAACCGAATCAGCCGCACCCGCGAAGGGTACGCCGACGCCGTCTTTGACGATGGCAAGGACTTCGGCGTTGGATGCGGTGAGCTGCTTGTAGCCGAGGAAGGCGGTTTTGGGCAGGTCGCGGAAGGCGGGGCTGGCGGACTTTTGGCTGCCGCCTTTCCAGGAGGCGCGGGCGCGGGCTTGTTCTTCGGCGCGGGCGGCTTCGAAGCCGGCTTCGTCGAAGGCAACGCCAGCGTCGCGGGCTGCGTCGACCATGAAGTCGAGCGGCAGGCCGAATGTTTCGTAGAGGTGGAAGGCCTTTTCGCCCGTAAAGCCTGCCTTTAGTTCCTCGTCCAGGCGCGTGAGGCCGATCTTCAGCACGCGGTCAAACTGCTTCTCCTCGGCCTCAACAACCTTGGCGACGCGGGCGGCGGAATCGGCGAGTTCGGGATACGCGCCCTGCATGAGGTCGCGGACGGCGTAGACCATTTCATAGAGGAATGGCTGCTCCTGGCCGAGGAGGCGGCCATGGCGGATTCCGCGGCGAAGGATTTTGCGCAGGACGTAACCGCGGCCTTCGTTGGATGGGAGAACGCCGTCGTTGATGAGGAAGGTGGCGGCGCGGGCGTGGTCGGCGATGATGCGGAGGCTGGCGTTCGAGACCAGGGAGGCAATTTCCGCAGGGGCTAAAGCCCCGCCTTCTTTTTGTGTCTCATCGGCACGACTAAAGTCGTGCCCTGATACAAGGCTTCCTTCGGGGGCTAAAGCCCCGCCTTTCTCTTGCGGCTTTTCGGCACGACTAAAGTCGTGCCCTGACTCATGTTTGTCCGGGGCAACAGGGGCTAAAGCCCCAATTTCTTGGGTGGCGATTTCGGCACGACTAAAGTCGTGCCCTGATACAAGGCTTCCTTCGGGGGCTAAAGCCCCGCCTTTCTCTTGCGGCTTTTCGGCACGACTAAAGTCGTGCCCTGACTCATGTTTGTCCGGGGCAACAGGGGCTAAAGCCCCATCTTTTTGGCTGGCGCTATCGGCACGACTAAAGTCGTGCCCTGATACAAGGCTTCCTTCGGGGGCTAAAGCCCCGCCTTTCTCTTGCGGCTTTTCGGCACGACTAAAGTCGTGCCCTGACTCATTTCCTGCGCCAATTTCGGAAGCAGGGGCTGAAGCCCCATCTTCTTTTTGTGTCTCATCGGCACGACTAAAGTCGTGCCCTGATACAAGGCTTCCTTCGGGGGCTAAAGCCCCGCCTTTCTCTTGCGGCTTTTCGGCACGACTAAAGTCGTGCCCTGATACAGTGCTCTGCGAACCTGAAGCAGCGGACTTTGTTAAACCGGTGAGTTCGGCGGCGCGCTCAATGAGCGGGGTGAAGAGATCGGTTTCGAAGTTGCTGACTTTGGCCTGGAGCACGGCGCTGACGCGCTCGAGGCCCATGCCGGTGTCGATGGAGGGCTTGGGCAGCGGCGTGAGCTTGTAGGTGGTGGCCTTGGTGGCCGGATCAACGATGGCGGCGCGATCGAACTGCATGAAGACGAGATTCCAGATCTCGACGTAGCGGGCGTCGTCGTGGCCAAATGGCTTATCGACACCGGGAGTCTCGGCCGCGTCGAGGCCCATGTCGTAGAAGATTTCAGAGCAGGGGCCGCAGGGGCCGGTCTCGCCCATCTGCCAGAAGTTGTCCTTGAGGCCGTACTGGTGAATGCGCTCTTTGGGGACGCCGACATCGAGCCAGAACTGCTCGGCCTCATCGTCGCGGGAAACGCCGTTGGCCGGATCGCCTTCGAATATGGTCACGTACAACTTATCCTTTGGCATGCCGTACCAGTCAGGACTCGTCACCAGCTCCCAGGCGAACCGGATCGCATCGTTCTTAAAATAATCTCCGAACGAGAAGTTCCCCAGCATCTCAAAGAAGGTGTGGTGGCGACGGGTGAAGCCGACGTTTTCAAGATCGTTGTGCTTGCCGCCCGCGCGAACACACTTTTGCGACGTTGTTGCGCGGGAGTAGTCGCGCTTCTCTGCGCCCAGGAAAAGGTCTTTGAACTGGTTCATGCCCGCGTTGGTGAAAAGCAGCGTGGGATCGTTGGCGGGGACCAGCGAAGAGGAGTGGACGCGGCGGTGGCCCTTGGACTCAAAGAAGCGCAGAAACAGTTCGCGGATTTCGTTTCCGGTGCGGAATTGCATAGCTCATTTAGTGTAATGGGCGAAGACAGGGGCTTGAAGACTAGAACGGGCACGACAAGGTTCCCGCAAGCAATGGCGACACGCCACTAAGATGGATGGATCGAGGGGTGGGGATGAGAAGCGAATTCGCCGGAAAACTCACGATCGTGCTGCTTGCGGTGTTCGCGCTTGGTGGGCGGGGGCAGATGAAGCTACATAATGCGGCTGAAAAGATGCAATGGGTAAAGCTGAGCCCTCAAGACGGAATGGCCGATTCGCGCCGTCTCGATATGGACGGCGGATCGCTGGAAGTGGATGTAGCTCCGGGCAAACTGGACGTAGGCGAGGATGCGGTTCTAAGCCACATTGAGACTGCTGCAAATGCGATTGTTGCGTATTTCGGCAAATTTCCTCTAAGCCGCGGCCGAATTCTTGTGGTACCTGTGCCCGACCGCGGAGGCAGCCCGCAAGGTACAACGTGGGGCGACCGGGGAGGGTTCCAGGGATTCACGCGGCTGCGCGTGGGAGAGCACACCACGCAACAGGACCTGGACAACGACTGGGTGACGACGCATGAGCTGGTGCACATGACGTTTCCCTCACAGGCGGACGATCACCACTGGATTGAGGAAGGGCTCGCGACGTATGTTGAGCCGCTGGCGCGAGTGAAGACAGGCGAGCTGACGGCGAAAAGCGTGTGGACAGATATGGTGAAAAGCATGGGACAAGGCGAGCCGCGACCGGGCGATCAGGGACTGGATCATACGCATACCTGGGCAAGAACCTACTGGGGCGGCGCGCTGTTTTGCCTTGAGGCCGATGTCGAAATTCGACGCCAGACCGGAAACAGGAAAGGGCTGCAGGACGCGCTGCGCGCGATTGCCGCACAAGGCGGCACAATTGATCAGAATTGGGCTCTCGAGAAGACTCTGATGGTGGGCGATGGTGGAACGGGAACGCACGTGCTGACGAACCTGTATGCCGCGTGGAAGGACGCTCCGGTGACGGTTGATCTGGACAAGCTTTGGAGCGAGTTGGGAATTCATCGATCTGAAAATGGGCTGGTGTTTGACGAGACGGCGCCTCTGGCGAAGATTCGAGAGGCGATCGCAGGGGGTGCCTGAGAACAAGCCGTCGAATCATGGGCGGAGGGCGCTGCGCGGCTCAATCGGGATCGGGGTCGGAATCGAGGCCGCTGCTCGAGTCGCCGATCTCGATGTTTTCGAGCGCGGTACGTTGCCGCAAAGCCTTAACAGTTTAATAGGCACATCTTGTAACGTACGCGCGTGCGGAGCATCTCAAGATGGAGAACTGGACTTAGGAGGATGGGATGGACAGATTTGCGATTCTGGCGCTGCTTGAGGCCAAGGCCGGCAAAGAGGCCGAAGTGGAAGCATTCCTCAAATCGGCTCAACCGCTTGCAGTGGCCGAGACTGGGACGAGCACCTGGTATGCCGTGAAGCTGGGGCCGTCGAAGTACGGGATTTTCGACACCTTCCGCGACGAGGCCGGCCGCAACGCGCACCTGACCGGCGAGATTGCCAAGGCCCTGTTTGCGAAGGCCGAGGACCTGTTCGCCGTCCCACCGAAGGTGGAGATGCTGGAGATTATGGCATCCAAAGCCCCGAGCGCCTGACGGCGACCCCGATTTGGCCGATTGTGCGGCGTTATTCTTCGTGCGGCTCTTCGTCCATATTGTCGAGCGCTGCAAGCGCCTCGTCAGGCACATCCCATTGACGAAGGATCTTGTAGATAACGCCTGTAGAGAAGCCGGCGGCGACGAGGCGGCGCATGATACGTGCGGTCTCTTTCTCGTTTTCGGGCTTGCGGATGCGCTTGCGCTCGAGGTGCTCGCGGGCGAGGGCTTCTTCATTGGTGTTGGCGTAGCGGTCGGCCAGCGTTTGCTCCACCAGAGGGGTGGCGACGCCCTTGGCCTTCAGGTCCTGCCGCACGCGGCGTACCCCGAGCTTCTCATTCTGCTGACGCAGGCGGGCATAAGTTTCGGCAAAGGAGACGTCGTTGAGGAAGCCGTACTCTTTGAGCCGCGCCGCAGTTGCAGCCACAAGTGCATCGCCGCGCTCGCCTGGCTCGACGCGGGCTTTCATCAGCCGGCGTAGATCGGATTCGGTGCGCATCTGCCGGCCGAGGGCCTTCACGGCGTACGCATAGAGGCCGGCTTCGTCGAGATAGGCGCGCGGCTTGGGGGATTTGCGGGCGAAGGGCATGGCAACTACTCCAGCGGAATAAGCATACGGAAGCGTCTGTTCCGCCGCCAGCGATAGTGCTTGAAGTCGCTGTCGAGGGTGAGAATGTCGCCGGTGTTGAGCTGGTCAGCGAGATGGATCAGGCAGGCATCGGCAAAATCGCAGGGGGTGTCAGCGTATTTGGACATCAGGTAGGCGACGTCTGACGCACAATCGCCGAGCCGAAACGGAACCACGAGTGCTCCCTGCTGTACATTTGTCAGGATTGCTTCGACAGCGGCCTCAGCGTGGTGAAGAAGGTGAAGCGCTTCAGTGATGCAGGATTCTGCCGTGAAGAGTGGACCAGCGAACGCGTTGTAGGCGGCTTTGCAGCGCGTGTGCCCTTGTTCGCGGTCGTTGAACAGAGCGACAAAGAAGCTTGCGTCGGCGAGGACCGGCAGAGACGACGATGGAAGGTTTACCAATCCCATCTGCCCTTGCCGTGTTTATCCACGCGCCATTTTTTCCCAAAGCCTTCCATGTGCTTTTTGTTGGTCGCGAGATCGCCGGGGCCAAAACTGACGCAGCCGATGCCGATCAGCCGAGGAAGCGGCTTGGCTCTGAGCCGCTCAGCCTCCTTCAAGATGGCTTCGCGAACCGCCTGCGACGGGGTGCAATCCTTGGCGCGCACCAATTGCTTCAGTGCCGCTTCCGACTTTTCGTCCAACCGCACTTGCACCGTAGCACCCATATAAACATTGTAGTACAGGCGCGAGTTTTGTACTACAGCAAATTATTCGGCGCTGTTCGATAGATGATCGTCAGGCCCAGAGCTTTCCTCAGGGGCTAAAGCCCGAGTCACTATTTGTCGGTCCTATCGGCACGACTGAAGTCGTGCCCTGATACAAAGCAGCAGGTGATCCGGCGCGACTAAAGCCACCCCGGCGACGAAGACCTGTCTCCGGGGACCCGGCAAGTCGCGCCCTGATACAAAACCATTCCTGACAAAATTTGTGGTTACTTCGGCTTGGTCCACTGGTCGACCCAGTCGTTGACGGTCTTCCACCAGAGGCGGGAGTTCTGCGGCTTGAGGACCCAGTGGCCTTCGTCGGGAAAGTAGAGCATCTTGGAGGGCACGTGGAGCAGCTGCAGCGTGTCAAAGAGCTGGAAGCCTTCGCTGACGTCGAGGCGGTAGTCGAGCTGGCCGTGGACGACGAGCGTGGGCGTCTTGAAGTTTTTGGCGTAGAGCGAGGGCGACCATTTGCGGAAGGGATTTTCGGCGTCGGGCTTGCCGTAGTAGTCCCAGGGATGGCCCTTGAACTCCCAGATGTTGAACCAGTCTTCTTCGGTGGTGCCGAAGGCGGACTCGGCGTCGAACATGCCGTCGTGGCTGACGATGCACTTGAAGCGGTCGGTGTGGCCGAGGACCCAGTTGGCCATGTAGCCGCCATAGCTGGCGCCGAGGGCGCACTCGCGGGACTTGTCGATGAAGGGGTAATGCTGCTCGGCGTAGTCGAGGCCGGTCATGAGATCGGTGAACGGCTTGCCGCCCCAGTCGCCGTTCACGCCGTCGACGAAGGCCTGGCCGTAGCCGGTTGAGCCGCGCGGATTGATCATGACCACGACGTAGCCGTTGGCGGCGAAGAGCTCGGCGTTCCAGCGGTAGGACCACATATCGCCCCACGCTCCCTGCGGGCCGCCGTGGATCAGGAATTTGAGCGGGTACTTCTTTGCGGGGTCGAAGCCGGGGGGACGGATGAGGAAGCCCTGGAGTTTGGTGCCGTCGTTGGCGGTGAACCAGAAGGATTCCATGGCGGGGAGGTCGAGCTGGGCGAGGAGGGCGTCGTTGAGGTGGGTAAGAGCGGTTCGTTTTGTAAAGAGTAAAGTCGTGAACTCTGAGGGTCCGGAGGCGCTCGATTCGACGGTGTTCAGAAGTTTCACCACTTCGCTCGGTTGACGCACGCCCATTTCGGACGCAGTCACAGCACCTCCAGAGAGAGGGTGCAGATCGGACCATTCAGATTTGTCGGAGATTGACTTGCTACCTTCGGCCAAAGGGTTGAAGGTGTTTCCGAGCTTTCCCTCCAGCGTTGCGGAAGCCAACATCGAAGCCCCGTTTCGGCCGCTGACGATGTACAGACCATCGGACCCCGGCGCCCAAGAAAACTCATCAACCCAATATTCAAACTTCGGCAGCAGATCCTTGGTCGTCTTCGCGGCGCGGTCATAGAGCATGAGCCGGAACTTGTCGGCTTCGTAGCCGGCGCGGGCTTCAGAGCGCCAGGCGAGGTACTTGCCGTCGGGCGAGTAGGCGGGGTTGAAGTTGCCGCCAGCGGATGTGGAGACCTTCACTGGCTTTGCGGCTGGGTTGGTCAAATCGAGCGTGTAGATTTGCGCACTGACGGAGATGGCCGGCTCGGGATCGGGATTCTCAGTGAAGGCCAGCTCCTTGGAGTCCGGCGAGATGTCGAAGCCGCCGCCGCCTTCGATCGAGAACGGGGGCACATCGTGGGGGTCGTTGGGCGTGAGGTCGCGCCACAGTAGCGTTGTGGGCGAGGGGTTCTCGACGGTGACATAGAACAGGTGGCTGCGCTTCTCGCCGGTGTAGTGGTTCCAATGCCGGTAGAGGAGGTGGGTGAAGATTTGCGCCTTGACCTTGCTGTCGGCGGCAGCCTTGTCGCGGCTGGCGTTGCACTTGTCGGCCTCGGAGCCCAGGGCGGCGGCCTCACCAGTAAACGCGGGGCAATCGGGGTAGACGTCGGCGGTGAAGACGATGAAGCGGCCGTCGGGTGACCAGCGGGCGTTGTCGGGCTCCACGGAGGCGGAGGTCAGCTTTCTGGGGTTGGCGGTGGCGCCGGTGGCGGGGTCGAAGCCAGCGAGCCAGATTTGTTGGCCACCTTCTCGACCAGAGAGGAAGAGCACGGAGTGCCCGTCGGGCGAGAATTGAACGCCGTCGTCGCCGGGCTGGGCGACTTCGAGTTTGTGGGGGTCACCACCAGAGATCGGCTGGATCCACAGCTCGGCGGTTTTCGTGTTGGCGTCGAGATCGACGGTGGTTACGCTGTAGGCGAGCCACTTGCCGTCGGGGGAGACGGCGGTCGCGCCCAGGCGCTTCATGTGCATCATGTCTTCAAAAGTCATGGGGCGCTTGGGCGCGGCGGAAGATGTGGGTTGCGCGGCCTGCGCGGGGCAGAACGGGGCGGCAGTGAAGGCCAGGGCGAGAGAGAGGGCGAGTTTAGGTGTGTGCACGGTTTTTTCCCTGTTCGCGAAAGGGAAGCAATGGCTTCCGTGCGAAGATCGAGTTTACACCGAATTGGTGAAGGCGGCGGGCTCGCCATCCATCGGGCGTATGCTGACACAAGTGTCAGGGCGCGACTTCAGTCGTGCCAGAGGATTTTCGATTTAATCGAGGGCTTCAGCCCCTGCCATGTCAAAACCGAATCGTCCGTCCTCTCCGATACACCCGCCGCAAACCGCGCGGACATTCTTTGCGACTACGCGCACTGCGGGCGGCAAGTCTCTGTTTCAAACGGAGCGCATGGCAAGTCTTCTCATTGACGTTCTCCGCTCCGTGGTGCGGTCAAAAGGAATCGTAATCCACGAATTTGTGGTGATGCCCAATCATCTTCACGTCCTCGTGACCGTTCCAGAGGAGATGACGGTTGAAAAAGCCATGCAGTTGATCAAGGGCGGCTTTTCCTTTCGAGCCGGAAAAGAGCTGGGGTTTCATGGAGAGATTTGGCAACGCGGGTTTTCGGACGTGCGGATTTCGGACGATTTGAGTTTCAGCCAGCATAGGGCGTACATAGACGGGAATCCCGTCAAGGCAGGGCTGGCAGATGCGCCCGGTCGGTACCCATATTGCTCGACGTTTCTGAAGGAA
The DNA here is from genome assembly GCA_963783065.1 of uncultured Acidobacteriaceae bacterium. Lineage (GTDB taxonomy): Bacteria > Acidobacteriota > Terriglobia > Terriglobales > Acidobacteriaceae > Telmatobacter. Next base: position 1,712,034 of record CAWAMG010000004.1, read on the forward strand.
CAGAAGCGCAGAAAAGTTGAACGAAAATCGGAGAGCGCGGGCGGCGAGGATTCAGACTTTTCGACTTGACCGCAGGGGCTGAAGCCCAGGTTTTCTTGGGCCTTCTACGGCACGACTGAAGTCGTGCCCTGACACATGGACCGCAGGGGCTGAAGCCCAGGTTTTCTTGGGCCTTCTACGGCACGACTGAAGTCGTGCCCTGACACATGGACCGCAGGGGCTGAAGCCCAGGTTTTCTTGGGCCTTCTACGGCACGACTGAAGTCGTGCCCTGACACATGGACCGCAGGGGCTGAAGCCCAGGTTTTCTTGGGCCTTCTACGGCACGACTGAAGTCGTGCCCTGACACATGGACCGCAGGGGCTGAAGCCCAGGTTTTCTTGGGCCTTCTACGGCACGACTGAAGTCGTGCCCTGACACATGGACCGCAGGGGCTGAAGCCCAGGTTTTCTTGGGCCTTCTACGGCACGACTGAAGTCGTGCCCTGACACATGGACCGCAGGGGCTGAAGCCCAGGTTTTCTTGGGCCTTCTACGGCACGACTGAAGTCGTGCCCTGATACAAAGCTCTCTTAGAGGTTTTCATAATCGAGCGGCGAAGAAGAGGCCCAGATTTTTGGGGCTGAGCAGGCCGGGGCGGGAAAGGCCGGGCTTATTTGTTTTCGTTGGCGGTGAGGCGGAAGGTGATGGTGCCCCAGAAGAGCCGGGCGCGCATCTGGACAGGCAGATGGCGGTCGTCGTCGGTGTACCAGATCCAGATATTGCCGCGGTTTTTGACGACTCCGGCCTCTGCGGTGGGCTGGACGCGGATGGTCTTGAAGACGCCGAGGGGGGTCTTGATCTCTTCGCGGCCCTCAACCTTCATGGTTACGAGGACGGGGCGGAGGGGATCGGCGACCGGGAGGACGAAGGACTTGCCAACCTCCATGGGCTGCGACGAGGCGTAGTAGACGCCGCTGAGCAGGTCGGTGAGGCAGCCGGGGATGGGCGTTTCGACGTGCTTGGTCTGGCCGTTGACCAGGTTCTTCTCGTCGAGGATGGATTTGGAGTCTGGGGTAGTCGAGCTTGAGGGTGGAGTTGACCTGGCGGCGGCCCTCCACGGTCTGCTTGTCGAACTCGGTGGTGCAGCCGTGTTCGCGGTCGAAGGTGGATTGGAAGCGGTCGTTGACGTGAAAGAGCAGATTGATGGCGCCGATGGTGTCGGCGTTGGCGGAGATGCGCTCCAGGTCGCCGCTCTGCTCAAAGTGGAGCACGGCGGTGCCGGCGGGAAAGACCCGCCAGTCGACAGCGTAGGTAAGGGTCTGCTTTTGCGGGAAGCTGAACGCCGGGCGGGGTGGGGTAAGCGGGGGCAATTGCTGGCCGGGAGCCAGGAGGACCGCCGCAAGGGTGCAGAGGATGGCAGCTGCGGAGCGCTTTCGATTCGCATGCAAGGGTGTTGAGATCTTCGAAGGTGGCTTTTTATTGCACCCCACGGACGACGACCTGTCCGTGGGGACCCCGGAGAGGAAAAAGCCACTCGGCATCCAGGCTTCTGCCGAGACCAGAATCGAAAGCGCTGTAGTTATACGCGTGCTGACCTTCAGACGGAACTCCTTGCTTTGATTGAGATTAACCATGCACCTGACAACCGGAGCAACCGCCGCTCGGTTGCGCAGACCCAGCTGTGCGGGATGGGGGTTAAACCATTGGACGTTTTGGAAGACCCCAGGGAAGGATCGACCGGACTCGATTGCGGACCCGGCCCATGCTAGAGGTGAAGAATCTGCTGGGTGAGCGGCCGCAGAAGGAGCAGACAGAGATACAGCAAAGCGGCCCCTATAGCTGAATTGTACTCGCGGTGTTTGAGGTAGAGCGACAGGGCGAAGGCGCCGCGAGCGCTGCCGATCCTGGAAGGGTCAGACGGGGAAAGGCGGGGAATAAGGCGGGGAACGCGGCGGCAATAATCAGAGAATTCGGGGAATGTGGCGCGGAGGAAACGCTCCTCCGAGGCGATGGTGGGGACGTAGATGACGGCGAACAGGATGGCGAGCACAAGGGCGACGGGCCAACTGAGCAGGGCAACGGCAAACCCGGCGGCGATGAGCATGGAGCCGAGATAGAGCGGGTTGCGCGTGTGGGCGTAGGGGCCAGTGGTCGTGAGTTCGCGATTCTTTTTGACGTATCCGGAGGCGTAGGCGCGGAGCCAAAGACCGGGCAGGACAAGAACCAGGCTCCAGACAATGGCCGCGGGACGCGGGGCGCGGCGGGACAGTTCGAAGAGATAGAAGAGGGCGGTAAGAAAGCCGAGAGGCACCCGGATGCGGCGGGCGATGCGCTGCCACCACTCCGTGGGGGGGCGTTTTGGAGGGGTTTTGAGGCGGGTCATCGGGCGCTCTCCTCGGCCAGCAGCTCGTGAACGGCCCGCAGCACGTCGTCAGGCTGAATGGTGAGCAGGCCGGCTTCAGGTTCGGATCGGCGCGCGTGGTCGCGGCGGCTGCCGGGGCTGCGCAGCACCTTGAAGCTACACCCGAATGGGCCGTTGCGGCTGGGGTCGGTGGGACCGAAGATGCCGACAACGGGACGACATAGGGCGCAGGCTAAGATGGAGGGGGCCAGTGTCGCCGGCGATGGCAACGGTAACCCGGCGGGTGACGGCGATAAGTTGGCCGAGCGAGCAGTTGAGGGGCGTGGCTGCACCGGAGGTTGCTTGCGCGATGGCCTCGGCGAGGGGCTCTTCGCCGGGCCCGATATTGACCACAACGCGGAAGCCCTGAGTGATGAGGTCAGCGGCTACGGCTGCGTAACGCTCGGCGGGCCAGCGCTTTGCGCCCCAACCGGCTCCCGGATTGATGAGGACGACGGGGTTGCCGGAGGGCAGGTGCTGGGCGGCCCAGGCTTCGGCGGCGGGATCAATTGGAAGCAGGGGCGGAAGGGGCGCCAGATTGTCTCCGGCAACGGCGGAGGCCAGCTCAAGATCCTGCTCGATGACGTGAATACCGCGCGTGGCGATTTTCTCGGAATAGAGAAAACGGGCGGGAACTCCCGGGGCCGGGACTCCCCGATGATGCGACGACAGCCGGTCATGCGGGCGATCCAGGCGGAGCGAATCGCACCTTGAAAATCGACGACCGCGTCGTAGCCGGCGGCGCGGAGATCGCGGCGCAAAACTTTGATTTCAGCGAGGGTTTGGCGGCTCAGCGGAGTTTTGCCCCACTGCTTGGCAGGTGCGAGATGGATGCGGTCGACGAGGGGTGAGCCGGGGTGGGGGCCGGACTGGTTGTCGGGAGCGGGATCGGCGGCAAGGAGCGCGCGCCAGCGCGGTTCGACGACCCAGTCGATCGTCCAGGATGGATGGGCCCGACGAAGGGCTGAGACGGCCGGGAGGGCATGGAGAATGTCGCCCATGGCGCCGAGTCGGACCACCAGCAGACGGAACTTGGGACTCGTGTGCAAACTTTGATTTTCTCACAGAGAGCGAGGGGTTGGAGGGCGCGAGAGCCGGCTCGTCAGGCTGTCCAGAGCATCGTCCGCGTGGTCAATCTGGATGGAGAGGCGGACGGTTTTGAGGGGAAGGTCGAGGGAGAATGAGCGAAGCCGAATCTGGTCTTTCTCGGTGGTGAGGAGCGTGGCTGCGCCAGCGACTCGGCGCAAGAGAAGTCAGGTCGGCATATATCGCGGGCCGTGTAGCGGTGGTGATCGGGGTATGCGGTGCGGGTTTCGAGCTGGAGGCCGGCGGCTTCGAGTCCAGCGAAGAACTGCTCGGGGCGGGCGATGCCGCAGAAGGCGGCGACCGGGCCTTCGATGGCGGGAACATCCATGGTACGGCGAAGGCGCCAGACCTGGCCCGTCCAGCCGGATGCTTTCAGTTCCGCTTCGAAAGCGGGGTCGTCGGCGGGGATGGCGAGGATGGTTGCGCGGAGGATAGCCTTGAGCGGCTCGCGGAGATTGCCTGCGGGGAGCAAGCGATCGTTCCAGTCTTGCCGATCGAGGAGAAGAATGTTGGCGTCGCGGTGGAGCTGGCGGTGCTGAAAGCCATCGTCGAGCAGGTGGACGCGCGGAGAGCGCTCGGTTGGCGCTGTGGTCGCCTCGGTCTCGGCGAGTTCGCCGGCCTCGAAGCGCTGTCGCGCGACATAGACAGGCAAGCCGGTTCCGCGCGCGATGAGAAGTGGCTCGTCGCCAAATTCGCCTGCGGTGCCGTCGGGGCGAACGCGGGCGGGATGCGAGGTCTTGCGGCCATATCCGCGGGAGAGTACATCGACCTGAAAGCCGCGCTGAGAGAGCGCTTTGGCCAGGGCGATGGTGAGCGGGGTTTTGCCGGAGCCGCCGGTGGATAAGTTGCCGATGCTGATGACGGGATAGCGAAGGCGGCGGACAGGCTCGAGGCCGGAGCGGAGGCGGAGCTCGCGAGCGGCCAAGGCGAGGCGGTAAAGCGGAATGAGCGGAAGCAGGAGCTTGCGGCCAGAGGACAGATCGCTCATGCCGGCTCCTTCACGGTTGCCTCGGTGAGAATCAATTCCCGCAATGCCTCAACGCACCGGCCCGTGGCGCCGGCTTGCTGCTGAAAGACATGGCGGGCGCGAGCGCCCATGGCTTCCGCTTCAGTAAGATTCTGCAGCAGATCGATGATCGATGGGGCCATGCCCTCGTTTGTAACGATGCGCAGGGCCTGATGCGCGAGGAGATCGTCGGTGATGGCGCGGAAGTTGGCGTAGTGGGGACCCATGACGATGGGCACCGAGAACTGCGCGGGCTCAAGCGGGTTGTGGCCGCCTGCGGGAATGAGGCTGCCACCTACGAAGGCCACAGAAGCGAGCGAGTAAACCGAAGCAAGCTCGCCGATGGTGTCGAGAAGAACGATTTCGCCTCCTTCGAAAGGCTTCAATTCCTCAGCGAGCTTTCCTTTCCATTCCGAACGCCGAGACCACCGGACTCCTGACGATTGGAGCATTGCGGCAATTGCTTCGAATCGCTCCGGATGGCGCGGGGCGAGCACCAGGACGAGCTGCGGGTCGGCCTTGAGCACGCGCGGCCACGCCTCGAGTAATGCTGCTTCTTCGCCTTCCAGCGTGCTGCCGGCGACGACGAAGCGCAGTCCCTGGCTGAGCGCCTTCAACTGGGTTGTCGCTTCCGCCTCCGACGGAGCGCGCACGTCGAACTTGAGATTTCCGGCAACCGAGACCCGCTCCGGGGAGCAACCTATTGCCCGGAGGCGCTCGGCGTCGGTCTCGCTCTGGGCCAGGACTGCGGAGAGACGGCTCAGGAAGGGCTGCCAAAGTGAGCGCAGCTTGCGGTAGCGCGGCCAGGAACGGTCGGAGATGCGGGCGTTCACAACGGCAACTGGGATCCCTCGGCGAAAGCAGCCGCTCAGCATGTTGGGCCAGAACTCTGTCTCGGCGAGGATGAGGATTTTGGGCTGGAGGGCGTTCAGGTAGCGCGATACAGCCCAGGGCAGGTCAAGAGGGCAATAAAAGACGCGATCTGCGCCGAAACGGCTCACGGGCAAGCTCCTGACCGGTTCGGGTGGTGGTGGAGATGAGGAGCTGATGGGCGGGAAAGGCGCGATCGAGCTCCGCGACGAGGCGGCCGACGGCGAGGACTTCGCCCACGGATACGGCGTGAAGCCAGAGGACCGGTTTGGCCGGGCGAAGCCGGAGGGGAACGCGGCCCAGACGCTCCATCAGGCCTTCGCGATACTTGTGCGTGGTGGCCATCTTCCACAGCCACCAGGGAGCGCCCAGAACGAGGGCCGCCAGCATCGCGAGGTTATAGAGAATCAGAACCATGCGTGACAGAATCCTGCCTTCCCCCGTCTAAATCCGTGGACTAAGAGCGGAACCTGGGTAATAGTGGCCTTGCGAGCTTCGTGGAGGGTCGCCGGGCTTTGCTGTCGCGTCCGCTTGAGTGCTCGGGTTTCGGGATGCATCTACTCTGGTTCCGCTGTGACCATCAAATGATACAGTCGATGGCGATGAGATCTTTGCGGGCGCTGCCCCTGATTGTTCTGCTGAGCGGGCTGCCAGGGACAGCGGCTGAGCATGCCGTGCCCGGCGTGCAGCCGGCCACTTCGTTTGCCGCAGTCGAAGTGCACGACAAGGAAAAAGTGGCCATCGCCGTGGAGCCATACGACACGAAACAGAAGGAGAGCCTCTTTCGCGTGGACTACCTGGCGCACGGGGTGATGCCGGTCCGGCTGATTGTGACCAACGAAGGCGACCGGCCAATCAGCCTTCGCGATGCGCGGATTCTGTTTATGACGGCGGCGGGGGACAAGATTCAGGCGGCGGAGCCGGAGGACGTGGAGCGGCTGATGACGCGCAAAGAGCGCGAGGGCGGTAAGATTCCGCTGCCCGGGCCGCTGCCCCCGATCCACACCAAGCCCAAGGCCAGCAACAAGGAGATTGAGCAGGACTTTGACCAGTTCGAATACCAGGCGCTGGTTGTGGAGCCGCACACCACGCGGGCCGGGTTCCTCTGGTACGACGTGTCCGAACTGGATCATCCACTGCGCGGGGCCAAATTGCACCTGCACAAGCTGCTCAACGCTGACGGCCAGGAGCTGTTCTACTTCGAGATCCCCTTCGAGAACTATCTGAAGTCCAAATCGACGCAGATGAACTGAGGTCAGCGCTGGCGCCTGAATCCCCGACGGCCCCTACTCGTAGTAAGTAGCCGTGGTGGTGTCGGTCTCCCAGATGGTGCAGTCCTTCACGCGGACGCGTCCGGCAGTCATGCCGGCCAGTTGCTCGTTCGTCTGGTCGTAGAAGTACTTGGCAATGTTCTCGGCCGAGGGATTGAGAACCGTAAAGGGCTCGAGATCATTGAGCATCTGGTGGTCGATGCGTTCGATTACTGGGCGCATGACGTGCTTGAGCAGCTTGAAGTCGAGCAGCAGGCCGGCCTCGTCGAGTTCTGCTCCGGCCAGCGTCACCCGGACCTTGTAGTTGTGGCCGTGCGGGTTTTCGCACTTGCCCTTGTAGTTGCGCAGGTAGTGGCCGGAAGAAAAGCCGGCCTCCACGGTGACTTCATACATTGCGATTGCTCGATCCCGCGGGGAAGAATCCCGTCTTGTCTATTTTAGGCGCATGGGGCGTCGCCTGAACGGACGAAGGGTCGCATTGCGCCTCACCTTTCGAGCAGAGAACGCTCGAAGGATGGGCACCCAGGATGAAGTGTTAACGGGCGGATCAATTTCGGCCATCGCGGCGGCGGCGGCGCTCGGCCTGGCGCGCCTGTTCACTGCGGCGGTCGACCTGTTCAAAGAGATGGCTCATAACGCCGGCCAGGGCTGCCCCGAGGCTGAAGAGCACGAGAACCAGCGCAACTGTGCGCCAGAGCGATGCATTGGCAGGAAGGTTGGGCTGCAGGCTCGAGGGCACGAGCGACATGGCGCCCGAGATGAAGGCGAAGAGGCCGAGCACGGCGGCCAGAATGTAGAAGTTGCGCGACATTGAAGTGAGGGCGAAGAGGATTGAAGGCGCCTGAAGCGATTTTAGCCGTCTCGAGGGGGCGGACGGCGTAAAAGGGCGCGAGTCGTTCTGCGCTCAAGGCGCAATCCGCTAGTGGACGAGGTCGTCGGAGTTGATAAGTTCGACGTCGGCAACGGCGAATTCTGCTTCGATCTTCCCGACGGAGCAGTTGAGGTCAATGGCACGGCATGCGTCGCGAACGATGACAGCTTCAAGACCGAGTCGGCGAGCGTCGAGAGCGGAGTAGCCCACACAGTAGTCGTAGGCGAGTCCGCAGAGGAAGACGCGCGTGAGGCCGCGTTCGCGCAGGTAGCCGGCCAGACCGGTGGGGGTGGTGCGATCGTTCTCGAAGAATGCAGAGTAGGAGTCGATCTGCGAGCGAAAGCCTTTGCGCAAGATGAGTTCGGCGCGGGGCAGTTGCAGGGCGGGGTGGAACTCCGCTCCTGTGCTTCCTTGAACGCAGTGGTCTGGCCAGAGGGTCTGCGGGCCGTAGGGCATTTCGATGGTCTCGTAGGGCTGCTTGCCGGGCTGGGCGCTGGCGAAGGAAGCGTGGTTGGCAGGATGCCAGTCCTGGGTGAGGACGATGTGCTCAAAGCGCGGCGCGATCTTCAGGATGGGCGCGATGACGGCATCGCCATCATGCACAGCGAGAGCCCCACCGGGGCAGAAGTCGTTTTGCACGTCGATGACGAGGAGTGCGGATTGTGGGGTGGGATGCATGGGGCAGTCCATCTAGGCCTTTGACGAAGTGTGATCCGAGGAATCCTAGTAAGTGGTGGCTAGTTCCGAGATTTCCAGTTGAGGTCGTTTCATGCCGTCATCGAACGATATCTCGACACGACTGAGCGGGTAGGATTGCTTACGGTTTCCGAAGTCGATAGTTACATAGAACTGATTCACTTTGCTGATTCTGGCTTCCGAAATGGCTCTGTTGATGACATAGGCTACACCAGCTTGCCGTTGAAAGATTGACACTGTTAGCGGCGTTTCCATCATTTTCTGAATCTCGTATGCTTTGCCGGTTCGTGAAGCGAGTAGCGTTTCGTACTGTTCCGAAGTGGCCTCGACGCTTTTCGAGCCATCGCGGATGAATGCTTGCCCTGCAAAATGGGGCCTCAGCGAACTCCCGGGAACGATTACGGCGAGGCATTCTCTGCCGCTTTCTTGCACGATTCTCGTCGTGTAATAGACGGGAGGATAGGCATTCTGCAGTTTCTCCGAAAAGGATTTTTGCAGCTTGTCGAGATTTGAGGAATGCGGTTCTATCTCGCCAGCATCGGTGGCTCCAACGAATAGAATGCCTTCTTGGTCGCTCGGCAGCGTGTTCGCGAACGCCACCACACTCTTTACCCAATCCCTTCCATCGCTGACAGTCTTTCGTTCAACAAACGAATGTTCAGTCGAATGAAGGAGTCGAAGAAGATCCGATTCGTTTAGCGCCATTCTTTGCCTACCCCGCTTTGGCTCAAAGTCCTCTCAATTATCTGTTCAATCGGGATCGTTGGCTGAAGAAAAGTATTTCGACCTGAGTTCAGCAGAATCCCGCAGGGGCTAAAGCCCACGATTTTGTCGGGGGCGTTTCGGCACGACTGAAGTCGTGCCCTGATACAAGGCGGGTCTATCCACTCTTCTGAAAGAATTCCTCTACATCGGTGATGGTCTGCGTGATGCGGTAGGGCGGGAGGCTGCTGAGGAAGGTCTGGCCATAGCGCTTGGTGGTGATGCGGTTGTCGAGCAGGACGAGGACTCCGCGATCTTCAAGCGAACGGATGAGGCGGCCGAAGCCTTGCTTGAGCGTGAGCACGGCGGCGGGGACCTGGTAGTCGTTGAAGGGCTTGCCGCCGGCTTCTTCGATGGCGCGCATGCGGGCCTGGACGACCGGGTCGCTTGGGACGGCGAAGGGCAGCCGATCGATGATGACGCAACTGAGCGCCTCGCCCTGCACGTCGACACCCTGCCAGAAGCTTGAGGTTCCAAAGAGGACGGCGTTGGGCGTGGCGCGGAACTCATCGAGCAGGGCCTTGCGCGGGGCGGTGCCGTGTAGGAGCAGGGGAAAATCGAGAACCGGCAGCAGACGCTCGTAGAGGTCGCGCATCTGGGCGTAGCTGGTGAAGAGGCAGAATGCGCGGCCGCGGCTGGCCTGGAGCACGCGGCGGATGCACTCGGCGGCGGCTTCGGCGAAGTCGGGCTCGCGCGGATCGGGCATGCCGACGGGGAGATAAAGCAGGGCCTGGCGGTCGTATTTGAAGTGAGAGGGAACGACTAGTTCGCGGGCCCCCTGGCCTGTATCGCCAAGGCCGAGCCGCTTGCGGATGTGCTCGAAGCCGCCCTGCACGGTGAGCGTGGCCGAAGTGAGCACGACGGTGGGGATGGTTTCGAAGACCATCTCCTTGAGCAACTCGGAGACGTCGATGGGCGTTGCCTGAAGGAATGTGGTGCGCGACTGCTGGCGCGGGGCGCGCGGGGAAGCCTTCTCGCCGGAGCCACCGGCACCCAGAATGCGGCGCTCCATCCAATAGACCATGTTGCTGGAGTTGGACTCGAGCAGGAACTCGAGCTCGGTTCGCAGGCGGGCAACGCGCTTGCGCAGGCCCGGCGCTTCGTCGATGCCTTTGAGGCTTTCCATCTCGGCCTCAAGGCGGCGAAGGATGGTGCGGACGGAGAGATAGAGGTCGCCGGAAGTCTCGAGGAACTGCTCGCGTTCGGCGAAGGGCTGGCGGCCGTCGGCGGCGATGGGCAGGCCGGCGAAGAAGAGGCGGGCGCGCTCGCGAAGCTGCTGAGTAACGGCGGGGAGAGACTCGGCGCCCTGTTTGCCGCGGAGCTGAGCTTCAGTGTCGCGGGCCAGCTCTTCAAAACGGAGATTGCTGACGGAGAGGCCGAAGTACTGCGAGGCTACTTCTTCGAGTTCGTGGGCCTCGTCGAAGATCACGGCGGCAGCCTCGGGCAGGACGCCGGCATCGGGCGCGCCCCCGGCCTGCTGCTTGACCGAGAGGTCGGCAAAGAAGAGGTGGTGGTTGACGATGATGAGGTCGGACTCGAGGGCCTTGCGGCGCATTTCGGTGATGAAGCAGCGGCTGTAGTCGGGGCAGGACTGGCCGAGGCAGGCATCGCTGCGGGCGTCGAGCTTGTTCCAAAGCGCGCTCGACTCCGGCATTCCGGATAGCTCTGCGCGGTCGCCAGTTTCAGTGGTCTGCTCCCACTCGCTGATCTGTCGGTACTGGTCAATTTCTTCGAGGCCCGACAAGATGGGCTGGTTGCGTAGGGTGACCAGCTTGTGACGGCAGAGGTAGTTGGCGCGGCCTTTCATATAGCAGACACGCAGGCTGCCGAGGAGCGACTCGAGAAAGGGCACATCGCGGAAGAAAAGCTGATCTTGCAGGGCCTTGGTGCCTGTGGAGACGATGACGCGCTGACCGGTGCGCAGGGCGGGAAGCAGGTAGGCGAGGGTTTTGCCGGTGCCGGTGCCTGCTTCGACGATCAGGTGGCGGCGCTCAGCGAGGGCACGCTCGACGGCCTTGGCCATTTCAAGCTGGCCGGGGCGGTACTCGTAGGGCAGCGAGGAGCTGGAGAGGATTCCGCCCGGAGAGAAGAACTCGTGGAGGCTGGGCAGGGCTCGAATTGGGGCTTCGGAAGCGGGCATTGGGCAGGCGCGAGAGAGGCGCTTTTCCCATCATAGTGAGGGGGGCCGCGAGCGGTTGGAACGGCGCAGTTTCAGATGGTGATTCGACCCAAAACAGATAAGAAGGATCGATCAGGCCAGAATCACTGCGCGGTCAGATGGCCAGCTTGTGCTTTGGCTGGTAGAGGCCTACCACGCCGCCGCCTGGGAGCTTGATCCTGGTGATCGAGCCCCATCGCTCCTCGTGGACTTCGGAGCACTCGACGCCCTTTTCCGTGAGGGCGAGCATTTCGGCCTTCAGGTCGGTGCAAAGCAGGTAGAGCTCGTGTGGGCCGTTGGCTTCGGCGGGATGAAAGGCGGCTTCGGCCGGAGGCAGCGCGAAGATCAGCCAGCCGTGGCCGGCGTCGACCGATGGAAAGTTCAGTACATCTCGAAAGAAGGCCCGATCGGCATCGGCATCTTTGCTGAAGAGAACCACGTGTGCGCCAGAGATCATGGGAAACGCCTCCTTGGCATATTGTCGCGCAAATTAAGCGTGGAAGGGAGCTTTTAGCAAGATGAGGGTCGGGCGCGGCGGGATCTGGCGGAGTATGGACCGGAAAGAACTCAGTCCAGATCTTTGCCGGGGGATTCGGGGCCGCGGCGATACTCATCGCCGGGAAAGGAATCCTGGGGGTCGTGAGCGAGCCAACGGCCGACAAGGAAGGTCTCGTCGTCGTCCAGGGAAGCTTCCGCGGGGGTACGCGAGGCGCTCAGAGCGAGCTTGCGGCGGGTTTCGGCCGCGCGGCGGCCGGCCTCGGCGCGCTCGTTGTGAGCAGCGCCATAGAAGTTGGCGGCGTTGGCCGGGTTCATCTGGTCATGAATATGCATGGATTGGACCCTCCTCGTCTGAGTTGACTCAAAATGGCAATTGAAGGACCGCCAACTCAATCTAAGCATTTGAAAATGCTAACTATAATCTCGCCTAGTTTCTTTCGTAGCGGCCTGCAAACGGTCAAAGGCTCCATTGACTTAGTCCACTTTACCGCTTAGACTTAGTCCATGCCGTACACCGTCCATCAGGCCAAGACGCACTTATCGCGCCTCCTTAAAGAGGCCGAAGCAGGACAGGAGGTAACGATCCTGCGCGGCAAAAAGCCGGTGGCAAAAATTGTGCCCATCGAAGAACCGAAGAAGCAAGAGGTTCCATTCCGGTTGATGGGGGCGTATAGGGGGAAGATCAAATTCGACGACCGTGCATTCGCTCCCGCGACGGATGAGGATTTGATTGAGATGGGCTTCGATTACCTGGTCGACGCGCCCGTGGTTCCGCCGCCAGAAGGCCCAGTTGAGGAAAAGTGAGGTTTCTCGTCGACACGCATACGTTTCTCTGGGCCGTGCTGTCCCCGGAGAGACTGACGAATCGAGTGAGAGGTATATTCGCCGATAGCGATGCGGAACTGTTGATCTCCATTGCTACGCCGTGGGAGATGGCAATCAAGGCAGGCATTGGAAAGCTGGAAAATGGGGCGGAGATCCTGGACGACTTCGAAAACCGGGTGACTGCGGGCGGATACCAGATTCTTGGAGCATCGATCAAGCAGATGATACGAAGCGGCTATCTACCGCGGCACCACAAAGATCCCTTCGACCGATTGCTGATCGCCCAGGCGCTCGATCTCAACATACCCATTCTGAGCGGAGACGACATCTTCGACTATTACGGCGTGCAGCGGGTTTGGAAGTAGGCGGGACCCGCCAGCGAAATTGAAATCGGAGGAAGGTACGTTGGCCAAGTTTCGTCCATCGCTTGCGGGAGTCGCGCCCGGTGCTTCACATCTGCCCCTGATCGCCATTGTGGGCCGCCCTAACGTGGGCAAGTCGACGCTCTTCAACCGGCTCACTGGCAGCAGGCGGTCGATTGTTGGCGATGAGCCGGGGATCACGCGCGATCGCATCTACGGCGAGTACGAATGGGCGGGGCGGCAGTACCGCGTGGTGGACACGGGCGGAATTGTGCCGGACGATGCGGAGCTGATTCCGACGGAGATCTACAACCAGGCCAAGGTGGCACTGGAGGAAGCGGACGCGCTGGTGTTTGTGGTGGACGTGCGGACGGAGCTGGCCAGCCCGGACTACGACCTGGCTCGGCTCTTGATTCGCGGCGGCAAGCCGGTGTTTGTGGCGGCGAACAAGGTGGAAGGCGCGGGGCTGGCGGCTGAGGCTGAGAACCTGCGCAGGCTCGGCATCAAGGAGCTGTACCCGATCAGCAGCGAGCATGGGCAGGGGATCGGGGAGTTGCTGGATGCCATTGCGGCGGCGGTGCCGGAGGGCGTAAAGGCGGACGACGATTCCGACGCGCCTACACTCGCACTGGCGCTCGCTCACGGCGGCGATGCCGAAGCCGACGAAGAAGGCGAGAAGCTCCATCGCACGCATGGCGGTTTTGAACAGCACGAGACATCGGTGGCGATTATCGGGCGGCCGAACGTGGGCAAGTCGACGCTGCTGAATTCGCTGACCGGGACGTCGCGGGCGATTGTTTCGCCGATTGCTGGCACCACGCGCGATGCAGTTGATGAGGTGGTGGAGTTCGAAGGCAGCCAATTCAGGTTTGTGGATACGGCCGGCATTCGGCGCAAGGGCAAGACGCACCTGATGGCGGAGAAGATGAGCGTGGTGATGGCGCGGCGGCATCTTGAAGCGGCCGATGTGGCTCTTCTGGTGATTGACGCGGTGGAAGGTGTGACGGCTGCCGACGCAACGATTGGCGGGTATGCGCACGAGAGCGGGCGCAGCGTGATCATCCTGGTGAACAAGTGGGACGCCGTGACAACCGGGCGGACCGACGGCAAACCGCCTGCCGATCGCGAGGTTTATGAAGAGCAGTTGCGGCGGACGCTGAAGTATCTGCACTACGCGCCGGTGATCTTCCTTTCGGCGCTTGAAAAGACGGGGCTGGGCCGCGTGATGAATGAAACGAAGAAAGTTGCGGCCGAGCGACGCAAGCGGGTGACTACGGGGCAGATGAATCGGTTCCTGGAGAAGATCGATTTCCAGCGCGCGCCGGTGCCTATGGCCAAGCGTATTCGCATCTTCTACATGACGCAGGCTGCTGTCGCGCCACCGACGTTTGTGCTGTTCACCGATCGGGACGTGAAGCTGCACTTCAGCTTCGAGCGGTTTCTTGAAAACCAGATCCGCGAAGCGTTCGGGTTTGAGGGCACGCCGATCTGGTTCAAGGTGCGGGCGCGAAACGCGAAAAAAGACGAGTAGGGCGTGCCGACTGGGCGGAACCTGCGCTGCCGGTCTCGTTCGAGATCGCTCTTCAGGCGGTCTGGAGCGGAACACGGATTGATGGGGCGGTGTAGCCTTCCTCGGCAAGGTGCTTGCCCATTTGGGCGTACATGTCTTGGTCCTGGGGCTGCCAGGTTCCGAGGCCGTCGACGTAGCGGTTGAACATGCAGAAGGCCGCTGCGATGAGCACGGTGTCGTGGATTTCAATATCAGTTGCGCCGAGCTTCCGGGCGGCCTCAACGTCGGAGGCGGTGACAAGCTTGCCGTCCTGCTGGACTTTGCCGGCAATGGCGAGCAAAGCCTTGAGCTTGTCGCTGACGGGCGCGGAGAGGAAGTCGGCTTTCACCTTTTCAACGACTGAAGCGTCGCCGAGATGGCAGGCAGCGGCCGCTCCGTGGCTCGACTGGCAGAAGTGGCAGTTGTTTTGCGAAGAGACGTAGGTGGCGATGAGCTCGCGCTCGCCTGGGGTGAGCGAGTTGGCATCGTGGAGAAGGATGTGGGCGAGTTCGCGCATGGGCTTGGCCGTCTCGGGGCGATAGGTGAGTCCGGCGCTGATGCCGGGAAAGCCTTCAGGCAGGGCGATGTGCGGCATGGGCTGCTCCTTAGTGTGAGGCGTGAGAGTTTGCGGCGGTCGCGCCCAGGTACTCTTCGCTGACGGCGACGTAACCATCACGTGCGACGCGGCGACCACGTTCGCGATAGAGCGCCTCGTCGTCGGGCTGCTCAGTTCCGAGCCCGTCGACGTAGCGGTTGTACATGCAGAAGGCGGCGGCAATCAGGACCGTGTCGTGGATTTCAAGGTCGGTCGCGCCCAGGCCGCGGGCGGCCTCGACGTCGGCCGTCGTAACCAGTTTGCCGTCCTGCTGGACTTTGCCGGCAATGACGAGCAGTGCCTTGAGCTTGGGACTGATAGCGGCCTGGGTGAAGTCGGTTTTCACCTGGCGGACGAGCGCCTCATCGCCGCCCAGATGGGCTGCAGCAATTGCGCCGTGAATGCTGTGACAGAAGTGAGTGCAGTTGCGGCTTGAGACGTATGTGGCGATGAGTTCTCGCTCTCCGCGCGTGAGGGTGCTGGGTCCGGTGAGCAAAACTTCGACGAGGGCGTTGAGAGGGCGGGCCGTCTCTGGGCGGAAGGCCATTGCGCTGCGGATGCCTACGTGACCGGGGGGAAGGGCGATATGCGGCATGCTTCGACTCCTTTGGGGCTAGATGATCATGGCTGAGATCACGGGGTGTCGACAAGTTGAGCAGGAACGGCATTGCTTGAACGAACGAGCAGCCAGCGCGCGGGCAGACCGGCAAGCACGACTGCCGCACCAAGCAGCGAAGGCCAGAGACTGTGCAGGAGCAGCATAGCAGCCAAAATCCCGCTGCCGGCGAGGAAGACCAACGGAGCCACGGGGAACCACCATCGGCGAACTGGTGTAATGACTCGAAAGAGAGTGGCCACGGTGAGCGCCAGAAACACAACCGCGGAAAAAATGATGAAAGCGAGGATACGGTCGAATGCGCCGAGGGCAAGCACCAGCAGGGCCATGCCGGTTTGCAGAATCACGGCGTTGGCAGGCGATCCAAAGCGGGGATGAAGCCGGCCAAACACCGCGAGGGGACCGGAATTGGGATGACCACCCGCCTCGCCAAGCGCCAGGGCGTAGGTAACGCGGGGGACGGCCATGCTGAGCACCAGCAAGCCGCCCAGCACGCATAGCAAAACGCAGGCCGAGAGAATGCGTCCACCCGCGCTACCAAAAAGGGCCTGACCAAACTGGGCGACGAAGGCAGTGTTGGATTGAATCTGCTGCATCGGTACTACAGCGACAAAGGCGAGGCTGACCAAGAGATAGAGTGCAGTGACGACCAGAACGCCGGCGGCGAAGGCGATGGGCAGATTTCGCTGCGGATTGCGGACCTGGCCAGCAATTTTGCCCGCCTCCCACCAGCCGCCGAAGCAGAAGAATGCGCTGATGGAAGCGCCTGCTATCGCCCCCAAGAGCGGATCAGGGCCGAGCGTGTCAGAGCCGATGCGGCGGAGGGCGAGTGGCTCCAGATTGGCCAGGCTGGCGCGTCCTGAAACCAGAGCCCACCCGACCAGCGCGACAAGGACGGGAACCTTGATCCAGTTGAGCACGGACATGAGCTGGCTGGAAACGCCGGTGCCGAGATAGTTGATTGCGCCGAGTGCGATCAGCATAAGCGCGGGGAGGGCGGAAACTAGCCATGCCGGCATGGGAATGAGGGACTGCACATAGGGAACCGTTCCGACACAGAGGGCCCCGGCCACGCCGGGATACATGACCAGGGCGGCCATCCAACCGTAAAGGAAACCAACCCGGCGGCCGAAGCCGCGACGGAGGTAGATGTATTCACCGCCATCGTGAGGATTGCGGACGGCGAGTTCAGTGAAGCAAAGTGCTCCCGCCATGGTGAGCAGCGCCATGCCGCACCAGACGGCAGCAAGCAGCGCGGGAGAGCCGAGCGAACGGGCCATGGCTGCGGGGGTGAGGAAGATGCCGAGCGAGATGGCTTCGCCTGTGACAACAGCGGTGGCAGCCCACACTCCCATCTGCCGCCCGGATTGGAGCTCGGTGACCATGTTCGGTTAGGTTACGCAGGTTGGCGAGCGGGGTGCATCCTCCTTTGGGTGGGGGCTGCTGGGTGAGAGCCTTACGGCTTGATTTCGATGGGGGTGCCGACGGGAACGAGACGCCAGATTTCTTCGATTTCGGGGTTGCTGACTGCGATACAACCTTCGGTCCAGTCGATTCGGCTCTGCTGCGAACCGAGCCACTCATATCCTCGCGGCAAGCCGTGAACCATGATGGCTCCGCCGGGATCACGGCCTGCTTTTTTGGCGCGCAGGCGGTCTGCCGCGTTGGGATAGGAGACATGCAGCGCCAGATGAAAGCGGCTGTTGGCGTTCTTCTGGTCGAGGATGTACTCGCCTTCGGGCGTCTTGTGATCGCCCTGGAATTGCTTCGGTCCAGAGGGGACGCCGCCGAGAGCCACTTTGTAGCTCTTGAGAACCTTACCTTTGGCATAAAGAGTGAGGGTGCGGGCGGACTTGACCACGACGACGCGGTCGGCCAATTGCTCTCCGGGTGCTGGTTCGAGACGCGAGTTGTTTTCGCATACCGCAACAGTTGCCGCCGCTGCAATTGCGAATGCGATCAAAGCGCCTTGAGCCCGTAACCTCATGGCTGCGGGCTCTGCTGGCTCGGGGATGAGTTCCCTGCCCCGCCGTCCAGGTGCGTGATGTGGACGGTGGCCTGGGTTTCAGGGACGGTGCCGTCGTTGAGCTGGACCTGGGTGGGCTTCTCCTGGAGGAGGATGCGCTCTGAGACTTTGCCGCGTGCGGGGACGAGAATGCGCCGCGTGACGGAGGAGGAGATGCCGCGCACGGTGACAGGAACTTCGGCGGCGGCGTAGCCCGCGTTGTCGATATTGACGGCGACGAGCCAGGAGCCTGACGGCTCTTGCGTGGGAAAGACGCTTTCGATGCTGAGGTCGGGCAGGCCCTTGTCGGCGTCGACCCAATCGGCAAAGAACCATTTGAGATCGCGCTGGGCGCCGGCTTGCAACCCCAGCGACGTGGACCTGTCGCCGGGGGCCCCTGCGGCACGTTCAAGCAACATTTGAAAGGTGCCGGGAGCAGTGTCGCGGCCATAGCCGAGGCTGATGTCGGCGGTTGGATCGTAGGCGCGGAGGGCGGCGGAGAGCGTGGCGTCGCCGGCCAGGTCGCGGAGCATCCAGAGAACGTAAGTGGCCTTGGTGCGGTAGTAGACGGGGGAGATGGCCTGGGCCAGCGGCTGGCCGGAGCTCTGGCCGGGGCTCTCCGGCTCGGCAAGCGCGAGCGCGGCTCGCGACGATTCGAGGGCCCCGAGAGCCTGCTCGCGGCCGCGCTGTTTTTCAACCCAGAGCGTGCCCATGAAGTGGGCGACACCCTCGCTGAGCCATGCGCGGGGCGACTGCATCCAGGCGTGGGTGAGGGCGTGGGCGAGAATGCCCTCGAGCTGCTTCGGGGCTGGCAGGCCGAATCGAGGTGGCGAGCAGCGCGCCGGTTTCGTAGGGGGCGTCCTGCGGGTCGGGCAGGTCGATGAGGTTGAGCTGAGACCGGGGCATCTGCCCGAGCCAGCGCTTGAGAAACGGCGTAACGGTATCGACGGCCGAGGCCCAGGCCTGCAGCGAGGCCTCGTTTTCCGGCAGGATCCAGTAGGAAGTGTTTGCTCCGCTATGAGGCGAGCGAATGGCGACAAACAGGCTGGGGGCTTCGAAGCCGAGGATCGCCGCGGGGCTTTCGGCCTGGGTGATGTCGGAGACCTCGTCACTGAGGCTGCCGGAGGGGGTCTGTGTGAGCGGCAACCGAGTGTCCGTTGATGAGCGCGACGGTGGGAGCGCGGCCGTGGGGCGACTCGACGGTGAGGCGCAGTTTGAAACGCGCGCCGGCCATGCGGAGCTTGTGTTCGCCCACCTCGTCGAAGAGACGCGCGCCGTCGCCGAGGATGACAGGAACGCTGGAGACGGGATACCAGACGACGTTGCCGAAGCCGCGCAGGCCGGTGAACGGGACACTGATCTCGTCCCAATCGGAGTGCATGGCCACGTCCTGCGGCGTTCCGATGGCGAGCAGCCGCTGCGCTGACGGCTGGATGGAGCCGGAGTAGGAGACGTCGAACTGGAGGGTCTGGCCGGGGGCGAGCGGCTGGGCAAGGGTCACTGCGGCCTCGTGCAACTGGCCGGTGTGGTCGGTGTCGGAGTTGAGCGTGGCCACGGGAAAGGTGAGGTCGCGGGCGTCGAGGCGAATCCGCTCCCAGTTCAGCGAAGAGGAGAGCTGGAGGGGGATGTGGGCGAGGGGTGCTTTGCTGTCGTTGCGCACGGTGACGAGGGCGCGGACGGCGATGTGCTGGTCTTGAGGGCGCAGATGGACATCCATGTCGAAATCGGTGAATGTGATGGCCTCGCGCTCGGCGTCCTCGGCCGAGGGCTCCTTGGCCGGTTGGGCGGTGGGACGCTCCGGAGCGGCGGGGCCGGCCTGCGTGGTGGTCTGGCCGTTCTCATCGATGGAGCGGGAGAAGATGACTTTGCCGCTGGGCTGGCTTGGGGCCTGCTGCGGGGCAATGGAGCCCGCCGCAGGCGTGGTTTGGGCAGAGGCGGCGGTGGCGCCAAGAACGAGCGATGCCGCAATGGCGGCAAAGAACCACTTCATGAACCCAGACCTTTCAGTTTCTTTGGTTTGGACGCGGGGGCGGAGGCGTGGGAAGCCCCAGGACCGGCGCCGGCCCCGGTCGCACGCTGGGCCTGACGCCGCTGGCGGGCTGCTTCGTACAGCACCACGGCGCCCGCGGCAGAGACGTTGAGCGAGCTGACGCCTCCGGCCATGGGAATGCGCAGCAGGTGGTCGCAGGTGCGACGGACGAGCTCGTGCAAGCCAGCGCCCTCGCGGCCGAGGACCAGAACGCAATCGCCGGTGAAGTCGAATTTGTCGTAATCGGCGGCCCCGCGCTCGTCGAGACCAATGATCCAGAGGTTCTGGCGCTTGAGCTCTTCAAGGGCGCGAACCAGGTTGACGACGCGCGCGATGCGGAGATGTTCGGCTGCGCCGGCACTCGCCTTGATTGCGACAGGACTGAGCGGGGCCGAGCGCCGCTCGGTGAGGACCACGCCGTCGACGCCCGCGCCATCGGCCACGCGCAGCAGAGCGCCGAGGTTCTGCGGGTCTTCGACTCCGTCGAGCGCGAGAACGAGACGTGCTGCACCGGGGACAGCGGGGGCGGCCGCGAATAGGTCTTCGATGGACAGGAAATCCAAGGGGCGGACCATGGCGACAACGCCCTGGTGGGCGGGGGTCTGCGCGCGCAGGGTGAGTTGTTCGCGCGACTCCTGCAGCACGCGGACGCCGAGCTGGCGGCATAGGGCGACGAGCTTTTCGAGACGCAGGTCGTCACGCTCGCGAGCAACAATCACGTGGTCAAACTTGCGCTTTCCGGCCTTGAGCGCTTCCTCGACCGGGTGCACGCCGTACAGAACTTCCATGAAGGATAGTTTAGTTCGAGAGGACTGGGCGGTGCGCCGGGCCCCCTACTTGCCGATCACAAGAATCTGAAATGAGTGCGGAATCATGGGCGCGCGGGGTCCACGCGCCCAGGCTGGAGGGCCGCCGGCAGGCGTAACTCCAGGAGTCGGAGCGGATGCAGCCGCTGGCGCGGGTGGTGCGGCGGGAGTGGGGCCATACTCGGCCGTGATGCTGTAGATCTGGTTGGTTTTGGTGTCGAGGGTGAGCGTCTTGGCGCGGGCAGGCGTGGCAACGTTCTGCTCGACTGAAAAGCTGGTGGGCGAGTCTTCTTTGATAACGGTGAGAGTGCCGTCTCCCTGAGAACTGAAGGCTTCCATCGTTGCAGGGTTAAAGGTGGCGCCGTCAGAGCCGTTGCCGATGGGGAGATCGGTGAGAATGTGGCCGTCCGCGGCAGTGAGGATGATCATGTTCTTCTTGTCGCGGCAGGCGGCAAAGAGGATATTGTTCTTCGCGTCGAGAGCGAGGCCCGCGCAGCCGCCGCCTTTCGACGAGATGTCGTATTGGCCCACCTTGGTCATGGTGTTGGCGTCGACAATGGCGATGGCGTCTTTGTCTTCGAGATCGATGTAGATCTTGCCGTTGCCGTCGAAGGCGGCCTGCTCGGGCGCGCCTCCAAGGTCGATGGTGGTGAGGATGGAGCCGTCTTTGTCGTCGAGGACGGTGACGTTGGGCGCGGAATGGCTGAGGACGTAGAAGCGGTGATGGACGGGATCGTTGAAATAGCCGTCGGGGTTGCCCTGGACGTCGATCTTCTTGAGGATGGCAAAGGTCTTGGCGTCGAACATGGTAACGGGCTTTGAAGTGGCAAAGCCGTGACCGGTGGCTGTGTCGACGGCTGCGCCATGGGCGCTGGTTCCGGGGATGTCGCCGACCTGCTCCAGAGAGTCGAGATTGAAGACGCCAATGTGACCGCCAGGGCCTGAGCGGGCTACGTAGAGGTTGCGCCCGTCAGGGTCCGCGGTGACGTAATCGAATCCACCATCGCCGCCAACGAGCTTGATGTTCTGGACTTTATAGGGACCGTTGTCCTGGGCATGGGCAAGAGCGGCGAAGGCAAGGAAGCTGGAAACGACGACGAGCAGTTTTTTCCTGGACGGCATAAATTGTTCCCCCTGAGGTCGGTGTTCGAAATTGAGCTTCTATTCGCGACTAGAGCCGAATCACGACGAAACCCCGCGCTCAGCCAAATGTGTTCGCAATGAGGATACATGCCGGACCGCAGCCAGGGAATGAACGCGCTGCAAACGCGGATGGGTTGCTCTGGTTGGCGCACCACGCTCACCTCAGAACGCTCCCAATGTGCCTAACTGTCAGGGCGTCTGCAAGGTCTGCTCGGCTACGTTGATGTGGACTTCGTCGACCGGGATCTCCAGAGCGCCGACGTGGTCGCTGGAGACGTCGTGGACGCCAACGCGCAGGAAGTAATTGCCTTTGACGGGAATGGCGATCTGGTGCTCGGCGGGAAGCCCGATTGTAAGCAACTGCCTGTAGTTGTCCTCACTCAGGTCGAGCAGCGCGGTGGTTATCAAAGAGTTGACCCGATTTCCCAATTGATCGTAGACGACGGTAACAAACTCGACTGAGCCGTGACGGAGGCCGTCCGCTTCACGGTTCAATCTGAGGGCGCGGGCATCGGCGTGGAACTTGACGGTGTAGGTGTGGAATGGCATTTCCTTGAAATCGGCTTCAAGGTGGTTATTGGCCGGCGGCGGGACGTTCTTATCGAGTTTTTCAACATTGTTGCCCATGGCGAGGTTGGCGGTGAAAACAATTTCGGCCGGCGCAATAGCGCCAAGCTGCATGGAGGTCTCGAAGTCGCCTTCATGGTTGACCTGTGCTTCGGGATTGGAGGTCGCCGAGCCTTGGGGCGGTTGATCGGAGTCTGCTGCCTGATTATCGCCTGAGGGGGTTTTGGCATCGGCCCGCATTTTCTGCAACTCGGCAAGCAGACGCTTTTCCCGTTTGGCGGGGTCAAACGCGTAGTAGCCATGACGGAATTGCACCAGCACGCCGGGCCTGTCGACCGAGACTTTGATGTGCCGGAACTGCCCGTTCCATGTGTGGTTGGTTGTGGCGTAGGCAAGCGAATAGTAGTTGGAGCCGTTGTTGACAATTGCGCCGATTGCCTGCTTCAGGCCGTTGGTGTCGTAATAGGCCTTGCCGCCGGTTGCTTCGGCCATGGCATCGAAATCCAAATGCTGGAACCCTTGCGCGGTCTCAAACTGCATGTTTGCGGTGGGGGATGGGCCGCTCTTGTTGCCGGCCTGGAATTGGGGCGGGGTTTGCACGCCGCGGATGTCGATGGGATAAACAGAAACGCGGTTGAGTGTAAGCGCGTCGATCGGGGCCCCATCCTTGGTTTCAAGAACATCGACGTCGTCTCGGAACGACATGCCTAGCGACGAGGCGAGCGGGTCGTTGCGATACGTGCTGGGTATGGAGCCCGTGATCCAGATGAGATTCTTACGACCGGGGAATCCGCCCAGGTAGAGTCCCATCAACCGGAAACCCGTGCTCAATATATCCGAGCGCATGCTGCCGTATTCTTCGCGTGTTCCGAAGAGCAGCTTTTGCAACGATGGCATGTTCCGCTTGCTTTTGGCCGCATCCAGAAGAACCGCCGGATCGGCCGTGAAGCCCTGAATGAGGTGCATCTGGGTGTCGACCCGGAAGATGGCAATGGGCGTTCCGGGCTGCATATGCTTGATGTAATCGATGAGTTCCTGGCGCAGTTCCATTTGATCTTCAATGCGCGTGTCGAGAGCATCGAGCAGGATGACGGTGGAGGAGTTTGTGTTGGCCACCGGAGTGTAGTTGGTGAAGGTGTTGGGCGGGAGCTGGGGCATGGATTCGATGCGGTCCAGGTCCTTGGCGCTCATGGCATGGTGCTCTTCAAGGTGCGCCAACCGCTGCGTCTCGCCTTCCTCGACGATGGTGAAGTCGGCCGGCGTGAGGCCGGTGACGGGCTGGCCGTTTCGCCCGGTGACGACCACATCGAGCAGGACTTCGCGCGCCGCGATGGAGAGCGTAGGACTGGGCGGTGCCGGATCCTGCTGGGGTTGGCTGGAATCCGGCGCCGGAGCCTGCGCCTGGAGGGCAAACGCGAAAAGGGCAACGGCGAGGAAGCAAAGAAGAGTGCATACCTTGCGATTGCGGTTCATTGGTAACGACTCCAATCTACACAGCATGGTATCGCAGAGATGTCAGGGTGTCTGCAAAGTCTGCGTGGCTACATTGACGTGGATTTCATCCACCGGAATCTCCACGGCGCCGATGTGGTCGCTGGGGACGTCGTGGACGCCGACGCGCAAGAAGTAATTGCCTTTGACCGGGACCGCAATCTGCTGCTGTGCCGGAAGGCCGTTTGCAAGCAACTGGCGGTAGCTGTCCTCGCTCTGGTTGAGCACCGCAGTGGACAGCGAAGAGTTGACCCGATTGCCGAACTGGTCAAAGACAAGGGTGACAAACTCGACTGTGCCGTGACGCCGGCCGTCCGCTTCACGGTTCATTCTGAATGCGCGGGCATCGGCGTGGATCTTGACGATGCAGGTGCGAAAAGGCTTGTCTTTATACCCGGCTTCCAGGTAGTTGTCCGGGGGCGGCGGGACATTCTTATCGAACTTTTGCACCTTGTCGTCCACGGCGAGACTTGCGGTGAAGATGACCTCAGTGGGCGGGATGGCGCCGAGCTGCATGGTGGCCTCGAAGCCGCCTTTGGGGTGCTTGATCAGCGCGCCTGTATCGTTTGGCGTTGCGGTCGCGTTTGGCGCCGAGGCCGGCTGCAGCGCTTCCGCGTCAGGAGGCCGCTCCTCGCCGAATGGATTGCCGGCAGCGCTGGCTTTTCTCTTTTGCATGGCAGCAAGCAGGCGCTGCTCCAGCGCGGCGCGGTCGACTGCGTAGTAGCCATGGCGGTATTGCACCTGCAGGCCCGGCCGGTCGACCGTTACCTTGATGTGCCGGAGCTGGCCGTTCCACTTGGTGTTGGTGGTGGCGTAAGCCAGCGAGTAGTAGTTGGAGCCGTTGCTGACGATTGAGCCGATCACCTGCTTGAAGCCGTTGGTGTTGTAGTAGGCTTTGCCGCCGGTTTGCTCGGCCATGGTGTCGAAATCCATGTGCTGAAAGGCTTGCGCGCCCTCAAACCGCATGTCAGAGTTGGGGCCTCTTGGGGGCTGGCCCCTTGCACCATTTGCGGCTTCGTACTGCGGCAGCGTTTGCAGGCCGCGTATGTCGATGGGATAGACGGCTACGCGGCTGAGGGTGAGCGCGTCCATCAGCCCGCCGGGATCGTCCTGGAGGACGGCGAAGTCGTCATGGAACGACTTGCCGAAGGAGGTGCCGAGCGGATCGGTGCGGTAGGATCCGGGAATGGAGCCGGTAAGCCAGATGAGGTTTTTGCGACCCGGAAATCCGCCCAGATACCGGCCCATGAGCTGAAAACCGCTGCGCAGAATTTCGATGCGGGCGTGGTTGTATTCTTCGCGGTTTCCGTAGACGGGCTTCGTCATGGAAGGCATATCGCGCTTGCCTTTGGCTGCATCAAGCAAGACCGCGGGGTCGGCGGTGAAGCCCTGGATAAGGCGCATCTCGGTATCGATCTGGAAGATGGCGATTGGCGTTCCGGGCTGCATGTGCTTGAGATAGTCGATGAGCTGCTGGCGCAGCTCCATCTGCGATTGGACCTGGGTGTCGAGGGCGTCGAGCAGAATGACGGTGGAGGCGTTTGTGTTGGCCACCGGGGCGTAGTTGGTGAACGTGTTGGGCGGGAGCGGCGGCATGGATTTTAGGCGAGCCAGGTCCTCGGCGCTCATGGGGTGGTGCTCTTCAAGATGCGTCAGCCGCTGTGGATCGCCTTCCTCGACTACCGTGAAGTCGGCAGGCGTGAGTCCGGTGACGGGGCTGCCATTGTGATCGGTGACAACCACGTCGAGCAGGACTTCGCGCGCCGCAATCGAAAGCGTAGCAGCGGGCTGGGGCGGCGCCTGCCGCGGTTGGGTGGAACTTTGCGCAGGAGCCTGCGCCTTGACGGAGAGCGCCAAAAGGGCGAGGACGAGCGAGGAATACTGGGCGCACACCCTGAGATTGCGATTCATTGACGCTGATCTCCAACTCTACGCAGCATGGTAACTCAAGATTGGACGAACCGGCATCGTCTGAGTTAGTGAAACTGCGCCGGAAATCGATGGGGGCGTCGTTTGTGCAGTGGATCGACCACATTTGCGCGGTTGGGCGCCATTCATGCTGTTGAAGAAGGGCGCGGGCGACGGCATACTGGGGCATACTGGGATCAATCGCAGACCATGAGCCCTTCCGCCAAGAAAACGAACGATACCGACAAAGGCAAGAAACGCTCGGGTCAAAAGTCGTTCACCGCCGTGCTTGAGCCACTGAGGAATGGGCTCGGCTGGGTGATTGCGCGCATTCCCTTCGACGCGGACAAGGCGTGGCCGCAACGCGTGCGCCAGCGGGTGCGGGGCGAGGTTGAGGGCGTTCCGTTTCGCAGCTCCCTCTTTGTGTTTGCCGAGGGCGGCGGACACTTTCTGCTGGTGAACAACAAGCTGCAGAAGACCGCAAAGGTGACGATCGGGTCGAAGGTGCGGATTGTAATGGAGCCTGACCTGGAAGAGCGGCGAGCGCTGATGCCACCGGAGCTTGCAGCGGTTCTGAAGGGCGATCGCGAGCTGCGGCGCTGGTTTGACGGGTTGAACGAGTATACGCGGCGAGTGATTTGTGCCTTGGTGGGCGAGCCGGCCAGCCCGGCAACCCGAGAGAAGCGCGCAGAACAATGGGCCGAACGGCTGATGCTGACTATGGAGGGGGAGCAGGAGGTGCCGCCGATATTGCGCGCGGCCTTCCAAAGGCAGCCACTGGCGAAGAAAGGTTGGGACGCGATGACCCAGGTGCAGCGGCGTGGACATCTGTTGGGCATCTTCTACTACAAAGAGGGCGAGGCGCGGGAGAAACGAGCGGCCAAGGCCGTGGAAGAGGCGCTGCGGGTGGGGAAAAAGAAACCGAAGGGGTACGAAGACTGAGAGGAATCCGCTCTTACATTACTGCTCCGACAGGAGGCTCTTGATTTTCGTTGCTACATCGTCCTTGTTTATCAACATTCCCACATAGGCGACCGCGATCCTGCCCGATTTGTCGATCAAGTATGTGGCCGGGATCGTGTTCACCGCGTAATCCCTGGAGATGGCATCGTCGCCCATTGCAATCGTGTAGTTGATTCCGTATTTCTTCATGAACGGTCTTACGCTATTCCATGCTTCATTCGCACTCTTTCGGCCTTCATACGACATGTCCATCGAGACGCCAACAGCGTTAAAGGTCGAGCCCTTGTATATCTTCTCGATCTCGATGAAGGATGGGATCTCAAGCACACAGCCGCCGCAGCCGGTAGCCCAGAAGTTGACCAGGACGACCTTCCCTCGATAGTCGGATAGCCGCACCTTTGTGCCATCCGCGGTTACAAGCTGAAAGTCGGGAGCTTGCTTTCGACTTTCGGGTGACGTGGGGGTCGCGTGGACATCCTGCTGACCCACGCAGGCCGGGGTCAGCATAAATATTCCCATCAGAACCATGAGGGAGCCGGCATTCTTACGCGCGAGTCTCAAGCTGGCACGAAGGGGTCTCGGGCTGCACAATTTGATCTGCATAATCTCCTTCGTGCGCTTGGGATGAATCGCCTCCAGCATCCCAACAGTCTGACACACGAGCCGGTGGAGATTAAGGGGAGCTGAAGGAGGGCGCGTCAAGCAGTCTTTTCAGGGCCGCAAAGCACCGTTTTCGCGACAAATTGATGTTTTTCAGGAACTTCACCCATCGGCCTGGCGTCTAAGAGAACAAGATGAGTGTTGCCGCAACCGTCTCTGGAACCTTACGCCCGTTGTTCTCTCGGAGCGCCGACGCCGCCCAGCAGGAGCAGATCCGGCAGGAGAGCCTTGCTGTTTCCGAGGGCCTGAAGCGCCAGGATGCAGGCTTGCTGGACGAGCTGATCGTCCGGCACCAACACCGGTTGCTTCGCTACCTGCTGTACCTGACCGGCAATCGAGAGATGGCAGAGGACCTGTTCCAGGAGGTCTGGATGCGGGTTCTGGTGCGCGGGGCGCAGTTCAACGGGCAGGCGCGATTCGACACCTGGCTGTTTACGATTGCGCGGAACCTGGTGATCGACCAGCGGCGGAAGCGCACAATGTCGAGCCTGGACGAGATCTTCGAATCGAACAGCGACGATGATCGGGGCAGGAGCTTTGATGCCGCGGACGACGATCCGACACCGTTCGACCGGCTGTCGAACCTGGAAGATCGGGAGCGGATTGCGGCTGCACTGTTGCAAATCGATACGCTGCATCGGGAAGTGCTGGTGCTGCGTTTCCACGAGGACCTATCGCTCGAAGAGATTGCCAAAGTGACGCGGGCGCCTCTTTCCACCGTAAAGTCAAGACTTTACCGCGGAATGGCAGCCCTGAAACCGAAGCTCGAGAAGTCTGCCCTGCGCCGGTTGGAGGCGATGTGAACAGGACCAGGCCGCGGGACACCGGAGACCTCGCAGGAAGCGCGGCGGCGGAAGGCGACGTGCTCTCTTCGCTGGCCGGAACCCAGGCACATCGCGATTGCGCATTGGCGTATCGAACACGGCGGGTGGTGATGACCTCGCTGGGGGTGATGCAGGACCAGAAGGCAGACCGTAAGCGGATTCGGGCAGTGGCCCTGGCCGCGACGCTGATGATTCTTCTGGCGCTGGGACCTCTGGTGTGGTGGGCGGCCGAGAGCCTGATTGCCGAGGAGCATCTGGGCGGGATGGCAAGCCAGATGGGTGTGTGGATTTTCTTCTTTTGTTCGGCTGTGCTGGCCTGCGCCCTGCTTGCCGGCTGGATGAAGCGGCGGTCCTGAAAGCCGGACTTGAAAGCCGGTCCGGAAAACTGGCGACCGCGAATAATCGGTCCACGGGTCAGGCAAGCCGCAACTTCCCTCTTGAATCTTTCGTCAACTTAAGCAAGGGTTAAGGTAAACCTGACCCAAGCACTACCTCTCTCGAGAGAGGGCACAAGCCATGCGCGAACCCGAGTCTATCTCCGTCAACGAAGACAAGAGCATGATCCCGACCTGGTCGATTGCGACCGCGGCCGGAGCATTCCTGCTGATTGAGTACTACTTCTGGTTTGTACTGCCAGCCCAACGGAACAGCCCTCCTCCACCAATCGGGCTGCGCATCTACTTCAGCCTGTCGTGGGGCGCGCTGGTGGCGCTCTACTTCCTGATGGTTGGGTACGTGAGCAAAGACGCTCCCCGCCGGGCGATGAGCTCGCGCTTCTGGATCGTGATTTGCCTTGTGATGCCGTGCGGTATCGGAGCGGTGCTCTACTTCCTGCTGCGGCAGCCACAGGTTTCGCGCTGCCCGGCCTGCGCTACACACGTTCAGGGCGACTTTCACTTCTGCCCACAGTGCAACTATCAGCTGACCGCGAGCTGCGGCAACTGCTTCAGGACGGTGCGCGCCAGCGACCAGTTCTGCACGGGGTGCGGCCACGAGCTGGCCCGCGACCACATGCCGGCGCGGCTGCACGTATTGGGCGAGTAAGCTCTGCGTCCTGCCATCCCCTGATATCGTGCCGCAGCTGTGTCGGCCCCGCCTTGTGGTTCGTTCATTGCCCGGGGTGGCCGGAGGGCGTCACAGGAATTGACCGAGTCGGCCCGGCTTTCTACAATCAAACTTCTCTCCTCTCGGGCGATCCACATGAATCTCACCGCGCTCATCATCGACGACGAACAGTTGGCCCGGGACGAGCTGCGCTTCCTGCTCGAATCCGTGGGCGGCGTTGATGTGGTTGCGCAGGGGACGAACGGAATCGAGGGCGTGGAGCTGATCGAGGAGCATCGGCCGGACCTCGTGTTTCTGGATGTGCAGATGCCCGGCCTGGATGGGTTCGCGGTGATCCAGAAGGTGATGGAGCGCAATCGGCTGCAGGGCGGAAGCGCCGAGCCGCTGCCGCAGATCATCTTTGCGACCGCATACGACCAGTACGCTGTGCGCGCATTCGACGTGAACGCGGTGGACTACCTGTTGAAGCCGTTCGATCAGGCGCGCGTTGAGCAGGCGGTGGCGCGGGCGCGCAGCCGCATCGATGCAGGCGGAGCGAACGGGGCAGGAGCGAATGGACTGGGAGCCGGTACGCCAGGCGAGTCGCCGATTGAGTCGCAGCTTGAGGCGCTGCTGAAGCTGCTGAACCGTCCGCAGGCGACAGCGCGAGGCTCGCAGCCAGCGAAATTAATTGTGCAGGCGCAGAGCAGGCTGCTGCTCATCGACCAGGCGGATATTTGCTACGCGGCGATCGACGAGGGCGTTATCCGCGTGGTGACACAGACCTTCGAGGGGCAGTCGAAGTGCAGGACGCTGGAAGAGCTGCTGGAGCTGCTCGACTCCGCGGTCTTCTGGCGGGCGCATCGCGGGTTTGTGGTAAACATCAACCACATTCGCGAGGTGGTTCCGTGGTTCAAGTCGAGCTACCAACTGCGCATGACCGACAAGAGGCAGACGGAGATTCCGGTGAGCCGCGCGCAGACCAAGCGGCTGCGGGAGCTGTTCAATCTTTAGGGACCAGCCTCGATGGGATGCTTCAGGAATTCCTGAATGCTGGTCGCGGTTCTCTTGTTACCCTGGAGCCATCCAACCTGCCATTCAGTAATACGTTCTCCTTTTTCGGGGACGAATTGTCCTCTATTCGGCTCGTCTACCCACTCAAACTGGCGAACTAGTACGAGCGGGGGTTCTGCGCCAGCGATTCTTTTTGAATATTCTTCAGCGGGCTCGCATTGTGCGAAAGCGATGAAGTAGTCGTGATCGCCGTTGAGGGGCTCACCGCCCTTATCCGGATGCACCCAGACTCGGTATTCCAGCACATCATCGTAGAAATAGCCTGCACCCGATTTTGTATCGGCAGGATAAGTACCAACTTTGGCTGGATCAATTGCCAGCGGCCACTTACTCGCGCCGACAATCCGGCGATCGGCGCGCATGACGACGAAGCCAGACCGGGTCTGATCGTGCTTGCAGCCAACGCCAGAGAGCGCAATCGACAGCGCTAAAGCGACGAAGAGCAATTTTGCCGAGAAACGCAAAACGTCATTTCTCCATCGCCCAGCCAGTGGGACGCACTAGTCGTAGCGCTCGAAGACGACCTGCTTCTTGTGCCAGCCGAAGGCGGCGAGGCGCTCGCGGACGCTGGAGACCATGAAGTTGAGCCCGCAAATATAGGTGTAGATATCAAACTTGAGCTCGGAGGCGAGCAGTGTGGGGTCAACCTCCGGCTGCTGCACCGGGATGCCCAGCTTTGCGGCGCGCTCCTCAATGCTGCGGGCCATGTGGTCCTGCACGTAGCCGCGCAGACCGGTCCAGTCTTCCTTGGCGCGGCTCAGCGTGGGCAGGTAGTGGAAGTTGGGTTTGCGCCGGGCCAAAGCTTCGAAATAATCCTGGTAGTAGATATCGGTCTCGTGGCGTGTGCCATAGACGAGCCAGATGTCTTTGCCGTTGCTGCGATCGGGGCCGGCTTCAGGCCCGGTCTCAGGCGGAAACAGCCATTGGGTGAACCCGCGCATGGGCGCGATGCCCGTGCCGGTGGCAATGAGGATTGAGTCGGTGATGGGCTCTTTGAGGATGAAGTGCCCGTGGGGGCCGTGGATATGGATGGCGCCGCCGGGCTCGAGGTCGGTAAGGTCGGCCAGGTGGTTGGAAAAGAAGCCGCCCTCGACGCGGTTCACGCAGAGCTCAAAGTGATTGCCGTAGGGAGCAGAGGCAATGGAGTAGGCGCGCGTCTGCTGCTTGCCGTTGGGGTCCTCGGCCACGGCAGAGATGAACTGGCCGGGCGCAAACGGAAAGCTCTCCTGCCCTTCGACGACAAAGTCGAAGTGATAACACTGGGCGACCTGGGAGATGCATTCTTTACGAACAAGACGGGCGGTAGAGAGCTCACGTGCCAAGGCTGTTCTCGCTGAAAAGTGGAATGGAGTCCGAAAAACGGGCTGTAGGGAGTATCGCTAGCGGAGGGGTGAAGTGGCAAGTGGAGGGGGTGGGTGCGGAGAAAAGAACAGTCGCCTACCCCTTGGTGAAACGCGAACCAAATAAAGTATTTCGATTCCCGTTAGTCGGGATCCTCCATGTAGGGAGCCGGGTCAAAACCCATCGCCTTTGTCCTGGATTTCAGTTCATCAGCTTGGCGCTTTCCGTAACCAGTAATCGACAGGTGCTTTAGGCTTCTGGGAAGATTCAGGAGGATCGCATCGGGTTCGAGTCCAGTTTTTCCAATGAACAGGTACCTAAGGTTTTCAGCGTCACGCACCCCCTGAAGCTCAGAGAAGGTCCTGCAGTTCCATATTGACAACCACCGCAGGTTTGGTCCGCGTTTCACGTTGAGCGCCTGGAGTTGAATCTGATCCTCAACCCGGAGCTTCTCGATACCCGGGAAAAGTGCCAAATCGATCTCAGCAATCCCACGAACGCGAAGCACTTCAAGATGCCTGATTCCATGGTGCGCTAGGTCACTAAGATCAACGCGACCCCCAAGCATCAGCGTAAGCGAAACCAATCCATTCATCGTCTGTACGAATTTCAGAGACAGCTTGTTGCCCATGCTGCTGAGGAATAGCCTTCTCAACCCGTCATGATGGGCAATTGACTCGATTCCCCGCGCCTGAGCGTTGAGGGAGAGCTCATCAAGGTATTGGTAATCCGCAAGAGGCGAAAGGTCGGTGTTATTCTTCCGAGACTCGGCCAAAATCAGTCTGCGTACATTGATCAACGAAGGCGTCCTGAGCAGTTCGGGCAGGTCGGATTCGAAAACTCCGAATGCGAACTCTTCCAGGTGTTGAAGGCCGGCCAATTCGTCTATGTTTGCAACGGCAGCAAGGCAGTCGAGATTTAAGGAGCGCACTTCGGGGAGCTGTCGGAGATATCTGCAGTCAAAATGAGCTCCGTAATGTCCCCAAAAGCGGACATTCAACTTGGCTCCGAATGATTTACAGGCCCTATTCACATCTTCGAGAATCGACCCTTTGTACCTGGATTCCTCGTTGAATTGCACCACGATTCTGTGCGCGCCATTAGCGAGAATGTGAGCAAACAAACGCTCATCGATCGACTCCGGGTTTGTGATTCGATGCAGACGCATAGGGGCTTGCAATTATTCGCTGAGTTGGCGGAATTCAAGGTGTCTGATTCCTGCGCAATCCGCTTCGAAAGAATACAGGAGGGTGGTCGGAACGCTGGTAATCCGGCTTTATCCCGCTCGGCAGCTTTCGAGATGGCTCTCGCCCGAATACCGGCTTCAGCGTCGCCTCCTATAATGGACCGGGAGCCGGCGAGGATTGCGGCCGACTTCCAGCATTCCAACTGAGTTATTTGAGGATTCCATGGCCGCACTGCTTGAAGCCATTACCGTGAAGCGCAAGATGTATTTCGAGTTTGAAAACGCGCCGTACTACTGCCTGGATGCGGAGGTTTCAACGCCGACAGCGCGGGGCGGGCAGACGCTGGTTCGATTGAAGATGCGCAACCTGCTGACGCAGGCCGTCTTCGACAAGACTTTCAAGGCCGGGGAGAAGTTCAAAGAGCCGGACCTGGAGACGGTGGAGGCTTCGTATCTCTACACCGATACGGAAGGCTCGTACTTTCTCGACCAGGAGACCTTTGACACGCTGCGGCTCTCAGAAAGCATGATTGGCAACGCCCTGCAGTACATGGTGGAGGGCGCGATCGTGAAGCTCAACAAGTTCAATGGGAACCCGATCGGGCTGGAGCTGCCGGAGAAAGTGGAGCTTGAAGTGACCTACACCGAGGCTGGCGCACAGGGCGACACCAGCGGCAAAGTGACCAAGCTGGCGCGGCTCGAGACGGGCCTTGAGATCAAGGCGCCGCTGTACATTCAGGAAGGCGAGCGCGTGAAGGTCTACACGGAGAGCGGCGAGTTCGCGGGCCGCGCGTAAGCTGCCTCCAGAAGAAGCGAGCTATGCAAGACAAAGGGATTTGGCGCGACGGGACTCGGCGGATTTTGAACCTGTGCATTCTGGCTGGCATTGTTGCTGGAGCGGGTCTGACACCTTTCGCGAGCGCGGCCCAGGCGACCGACATTTCTTCGACCTACCAGTGGAAGCCGGTGAAGATTGGCGGAGGCGGCTGGGTGGTGGGGATGGTGATTCACCCGCTGGACTCGACCGTCCGCTACGCGCGCACCGACGTGGGCAACGCCTACCGCTGGGATGTGCCGACGCAGCAGTGGATTCCGATGCGGGTGAGCAACTCGAACGGCACGGGCGTGCAGTCTGCCGCGGAGACATCGGCGCCTTCGTCCTACGGCGAGAGCAGCGTCACCGTTGACCCCAACAATACGAGCGTTGTGTACATGGTTTTCCCTACTGAGCACAGTTGCGACGTGCAGTGCCCGACGAATTACGCGGAGATCTACAAGAGCATCGATGGGGGAATGAACTTTATCCCCGGCAACATGGAGGCAGCGGCGATCACAGCAAACCCGAACGGAACGAATCGGATGTATGGCGAGCGCCTTGCTGTGGACCCCGCCAACTCTTCGGTGCTTTACTTCGGCAGCGAGACGCAGGGGATTTTTCGTTCGGTGAATGGCGGGACGACGTGGACGCAGCTTGCAGGCGGCCTGCCGATCAACGTGGAGTTCATCAATATTCAATTTGCCAAGGCGCCGGGGACAGTGACCGTGAGCGGCGTGAAGTTGAGCAAGACGATCTATGCCGTGAGCATAAACAACAGCGGCGACGCCGGCGGCGATGTGTACCAGAGCCAGGATGGCGGGCAGACCTGGACGGACATTTCGACGGGCGTGAAGGACGCGGCAAGTGGCCAGTCGTGGACTCACCAGGCTCTTTCGTCGAGCATCGATCCGACGGACACGCTGTACGTGGCGGAGAACTCGGCGACCAATGGCGGGCTTCGCGCCTACTGGCGCTACCAGGCTCCGGCGTGGACGCGGTTTTCGCTTCAGTCGGGAATTAATCAGGCCGTGGTGAGCGTGGGGGCCGACCCGACGAACCCGCAACGCGTTTATGCATTGGGCGCGGACACCAGCCTGGCGCGGTCAGATAACGGCGGAACGACGTGGATCAATCTCGGCGCTCCGGCTTATTCGAACACGCTGGGATGGCTTCCGCAGACGGTGGGAATGAGCGGGGGCGAGTGGCACTCCAACGGCGGCCTGAAAATCGACTCTGCCGGGAACCTGTGGACGCCGACCGGGCAGGAAGGCCCGCTGACCATCGCCGCTGCAACGGCGAGCGCAGCAACGCAGGCCAATCCGCCCCAATGGACCATCGTAACCAGCGGCATTGAAGAACTGGTGGCGGACGAGTTGGTTGTGCCACCCGGAAGCGGGGATACGCTGATCGTCTCGGCGATGGACACGACGGGATTCACGATTCCCAACCCGGACAACTTCAGCGCCGTGCAGATTCCGCTGCAGCAGGAGATCATCTCGCAGGGCACTTCAGTGGCCTACTCGCCGGACACGCCGAGTTACATCGCGATTACATCGAGCAATGTGTACACGAATGGAAAGAATTATTCGGGCTACTCGACGGATGGTGGGAAGACTTGGAAGGCTTTTGGGCCGGCGTTGCAGTGGACGTGCGGAGCGGGCAAATGCGACATTCCTGCCGGGATGATCGCCGCAGGTGTGCGTGGAAGCCGGACGCTCGGCCAGGATCACATCGTGATCTATCCGCCGGAGAACCTTGCGCCGGAGTACTCGCAGGATGGCGGCGCGACCTGGCACGTGACCGCTTCGTTCGGGCTGAACGCCGATGGAATGACCATTGCCGGAAACAGCTATAGCAGCTTTCTGTATCCGCAGATCTCCCAGCGCACGCTGCGCGCCGATCCTTTCACGGCGGACAGGTTCTATCTTAAGTTTACGCACGCGCCCGCTTCGTTCTACGTCTCCACCGACGGCGGGCAAACATGGGTGGCGCAGCCGAATGCGAATCTGCCTGACTGGACGTGGAACGGCCAACTGGCGGTGAACGGCAAGGTGCAAAACGATCTGTGGTTCGTCGACGGAGTGGCCGGAGCGACCACGCATGGGCTGTTTCACTCGACCGATGGCGGCGCAACCTTCCAGCAGATTGCGGGGATCAGCCACGCCATCACGCTGGCCGTGGGCGCGGGCAGCGGCCAACCAGGCGATGCGCTTTATGCGGTGTACTTCTACGGGCAGTTCAGCACTGATCCCGATTATGGCGTCTTCCGCTCGACGAATGCGGGCGCAAGCTGGGACCGCGTTGCCTACTATCCGCTGGGCGTCTACATCACACCCAACTCGATGACCGCGAGCCAGGACACATTCGGCAAGGTCTACATCGGGCTGGGCGGCGAGTCATTTGTCTACGGCCAGATTGCGGGCACGGGGCCGACGCTGCCGGGGACCCCGGCGAATTTGACTGCGACTGCGAAGAGCAATTCGGAGATCGACCTGGCTTGGACCGCAGCGGGCGGCACAGTGACCGGCTACAACATCCTGCGAGGAACCTCTGCGGGCGGCGAGTCGACGACACCTTTGGCGACCGGCGTGATCGCGACCAACTACGCAGACACAGCGGTGACGCAAGGAACGACCTATTACTACAAGGTGGCTGCTGCGAATGGTGCAGGACAGGGGCCTCTCTCGAGTGAGGTGAGTGCTGTGGCGCTTGCGCCCTCGGTGACTCTCGGTTTTGCGACGGGAGCAAGTGCGACGGCAACCGTATCGGCTGGCCAAACGGCGAGCTACTCGCTGGTGCTGAACTCAACTAACTACGCGGGGACCGTAACCATCACCTGTGCGGGTGCGCCTGCGGGTTACACGTGCAATGTCCCGGCACCAGCAACCCTGACTACTGCGACTTCGACCACCGCCGTGGCCATTTCGGTTCAAACACCGAGTACGGTTGCGGCTGTTGAGAGCGGGCAGCCTCTGCGAATTGCTTTGGCGGTCGGCATGATTCTGGCGCCGCTGGCGTTGTTGCGCAAGCGGCGCGGGTGGATGATGACGATGGCGATTGTTGCGGTTGTTGGGTTGTGCGCGGCGAACGGATGCGGCAGCAGCGTTGGGTCGGGCAGCGGCGGAGGTGGCTCAACTACCCCCGTGACATCGATGCTGACGATTTCGGCCGCGGGCACTGGACTAACGACGGCGACGCAGCAGCTCACGCTGACGGTGCAGTAGCGCAAACGCGTCTTTGTATCATGCCGGCATTGTTGTATCCCACCCTTGCCGCAAAATCAGAGGCGCGGCAAGGATGGGGCACCCAAATCCAAAGTGAGACACTCAAGACTTTCACTGTTATTGAGGATGCCTAGCGGAACGCCGGCGGCCGGTCCGCGATGGCCTGGCCACGCTCGCGGTTGGGCTCAGGTCCCATGGTGAACTCGAGCGTTGAAGCGCCTGTTTCCAATTTGTCGAGCGTGATCCATGAGCCCGGAAAATCCTTTCCGTTCAACTTCACACTCTGCACGTAGATTCCCGGTCCGGCGCTGCTCACGATGAGTGACTTTCCCATTGCGAAATGGAGAGTCGCCTTGCTAAACATGGGAGCGCCGAGAATGACGCCGCCGACGCCTGGAATCGCCGGGTAGAAGCCGAGCGCGTCCCACACATAGACGCCAGAGGTTGCGCCCAGGTCGTCGTTGCCGGGAATTCCGTCGGGAGTGGCTTTGAATGTGGTCGCGGCCAGGCGAGCAACCACTTCCTGGGTCTTCCAGGGCTGGCCCGCAAAGACATAGGCGTAGGGGACAACGAAGTCGGGCTCGTTTTCGATGTTGTAGCAGGGCTCGCCCCAGCAGCGGAGCTTGAGGAAGAAGCGGTCGAGGCGCGGAATCACCTTCTCCTCACCGCCCATCGCGGCAAAAAGCGCCGGGTAGTCGAAGGGGACCATGAAGCTGTACTGCCAGGTGTTGCCCTCTTCAAAACCGGCCTGATCGTTGGATTTGGGAACATCGATACGCTTGGGGGTGGAGCGCTCGGGGTCAAAGGCGGGCTCCCAGCTTCGGTCACTCAGGCGCGGGCGAATCCATTCGGTTTTGGGGTCGAGCAGATTCTTCCAGTTCTGAGAATACTTGAGGAAGAGCTGGTAGTCGGAATCGTGGCCGAGGGCGCGGGCAAACTGAGCGATGGCAAAATCATCGCTGGCGTACTCAAGCGTGCGCGAGGCGGAGATGGCGTCTTTCTCGGCAGGCGAGTAGCCGAGGCGGCGATAGTCGGCGAGATAGGGGCGCTCGGAGTTGTTATGGGGACCCTGGCCGGGCTGGGTTCCCGCTTTGACCATGTAGTTGAGCGCGGTTTCAACGTCGAAGTTGTGCGCGCCGAATGCGTAGGAAGACGCGATGACGGCGGTGGGCGAGTCGCCGCCCATGACGTAGGTGACGTCGTTGGCCGCCGGCCAGCGCGGGTACCAGCCGCCTGAGTGGCGTCGTTCACCAGCGACTGCATCATGTCAGATGCGCGTTCGGGCACAAACAGCGCGTGGAATTGGACGGTGTTGCGATAGATGTCCCAGTCAGAGTAGTTGGCGTATTGCGCGGACTGCCGAGAACCCGCGAGGGAGTGGACCTTGCCATCGAAGCCGGTGTAGTTGCCGTCTTCGTCGCTGAAGAGGTTGGGCGAAAGAAAGGAGTGGTAAACGCCGGTGTAGAAGATCGTTCGCTGGTCGGTGGTGCCGCCTTCGACGGCGATGCGGTTGAGAAGGTTGCTCCAGGTTTCGCGAGCCTGGGCGTGAACGTGATCGAAGTCGCAGCCGGGAATCTCTTTCTGGAGATTGGCCTCGGCGCCAGCCTGGCTCACAAAGGAGATGCCGACTTTGAGCACAACTTCATGCGCATTGCCGAAGTCGAGCCATGCGCCTGTGCGCTTGCCCTCGGCCGATTTGCGCGCGGGGTCGACTGGAGTCGTCCTGCCAGAGAGCGGAGCTTTTGGAACGGCTGGTTGAAGCGCCCAGCGACATAGATCTTGTATTGCGAGTGAGAGGAGCAGAAGCCGCCGGCCGATGGAGGAGCCGGCGTAGACGTCGTTGCCCTTGAGCTGGATGCTGTTGACGAAGATGTGGTCGTTTGGGTGCTTATCGGCCAGTTCGCTATTGGCGCTGGAGCCTGAATTGATGAGCAGGCGAGCTGGAAGTCCTTGCGGGAAGGTGAAGCGGGCGATTCCGGCGCGTTCGGCAACCGTGATCTCGACGCGAATGCCGTTGGCGAGAGTCACGGCATAGTAGCCGGGGTGGGCTTCTTCGTTCGCGTGAGTCGAAGTAAGCGGCGTAGGGGCCGATGCCGCCCGAGTCCTCGCCTGGGCTTGTGGAAAGCCCGGCGGCAGTAGGCAGTACGGCGAAATCGCCATAGAGCGGGCAACCCGCGCCGCTGATGTGCGTGAGGCTGAAGCCAAGAATCGCATTGTCGTCGTATGCGTACAACGCATCTTTGTTGGTGTCGGGGCTCCACTGGATCATGCCGAAGGGAAGCGTTGCGCCGGGGAAGGTGTTTCCTCCGCCGGCGGTTCCGATGATTGGATTCACCGCGTCATACGCAGCGGGCGGAGTTTGGGCGGCGGCCGAAAGCGCGAAGGGCAGGAAGAGCGAGCAAAAAATAAATGCGAGACGAGCTTTCATGGGTGCGATAACCCCTCCATCGGGACCATCCGAATCGTAATGCACGGGCGGCCGAATGGGAAAGCTGCGCGAATCGCTATTCGACAGTGACCGACTTGGCGAGGTTGCGCGGCTGGTCGACGTCGCAGCCGCGGCGGACGGCGATGTAGTAGGCCAGCAACTGCAAGGGAACGATCTCGATGAGCGGGCTGAGCAGCTCCATCGCGGGCGGAATGTGGATCACGTGCTCCACCAGATCGCCGATGGTCGTGTCGCCTTCGGTGGCGACGGCGATCACGCGGCCGGAGCGCGCGGTGACTTCCTGAATGTTCGAGAGGGTCTTCTCGTAGCGCAGCTTTGACGAGGGATCGCTCTCGTCGCGCGTGGCCAGAACGACGACGGGAAGCGTCTCGTCGATCAGCGCATTGGGGCCGTGCTTCATCTCGCCGGCCGGGTAGCCCTCGGCGTGGATGTAGGAGATTTCCTTCAGCTTGAGCGCGCCTTCGAGCGCGATGGGAAAGTGGATGCCGCGGCCGAGGTAGAGGAAGTCGCGCGCATTGGAAAAGTCTTTGGCCAGCTCTTCGCATTGCGCGGTGCGCGTGCGCAGCACTTCTTCGATCTTGGCGGGAATGCGGCTGAGCTCCTCGATGAGCGCGACGGATTGCGCAGCGTCGAGGTGGCCGCGCAACTGGCCGAGCTTGAGCGCGAGCAGAAACAGCGCGGTGAGCTGCGCGGTGAAGGCCTTGGTGGAGGCGACGCCGATCTCCGGGCCGGCGTGGGTGTAGATGGCGCCGTGCGCCTCGCGGGCGACCATGGCGTCGACCACGTTGCAGATGGCGACGGTCTTTGAGCCGAGCGCGATCATCTCGCGCTGCGCGGCCAGCGTGTCGGCGGTTTCGCCGGATTGCGTGATGAGCAGGCCGAGCGTATCGGGGCCGGCGATGGGATCGCGATAGCGGTACTCGCTGGCGTAGTCGACATCGACAGGCAGGCGCGCCAGGCGCTCGATCATGTACTTGCCGGTGAGCGCGCAGTGCCAACTGGTGCCGCAGGCGGCGATGTTGATGCTCTGAGCGGCGGCCAGCTCTTCGTCGGCGATCTTCATCTCGCCGAGGTAGACTTTGCCGGAGTCGAGCGAGACGCGGCCCAGCGTGGTGTCGGTGATGGCGCGCGGCTGCTCCCAGATTTCCTTGAGCATGAAGTGCTTGTAGCCGCCCTTTTCCGCCTGGATGGGATCCCACTGAATGCGGGTGATGGCGCGCTGGATGGGCTTGCCGTCGAAGTCGGTCAGCTCGACGCCGTCCAGGGTGAGGATGGCCATGTCGCCATCGGCGAGGAAGTAGATGTTGCGCGTGTGATGCAGCACGCCGGGCACGTCGGAGGCGACAAAAGACTCGCCTTCGCCCACGCCGATGACCACCGGCGGGCCGAATCGCGCGGCGACGATCTTGTCCGGCTCGGCAGCGGAGAGAACGCCCAGCGCAAAGGCGCCGGTGAGCCGCTTGACGGCGCGGCGGACGGCCACTTCCAGCGGGATGGGCTGGCCGGCAGCTTCAGCGTCCTTCTGCACCTGTTCGATCAGGTGGGCGATGATCTCGGTGTCGGTCTCGGTGACGAACTTGTGGCCCTGGGCGGTGAGTTCGCGCTTCAGGTCGAGATAATTCTCGACAATGCCGTTGTGCACCACGACGATGCGGCCAGTGCAGTCGCGATGCGGATGGGCGTTTTCTTCAGTGGGGCGGCCGTGCGTGGCCCAGCGGGTGTGGCCGATGCCGAATGTCCCTTCGAGCGGATGCTCGCGCAGAACCTCTTCCAGATTGGCGAGCTTGCCGGGGGCGCGGCGGACCTCAAGCGTAGCGCAGGATGGGCTGCCCACGGCGATGCCCGCCGAGTCGTATCCGCGGTATTCGAGCCGCCGGAGCCCCTCGATGATGACGGGGACAACTTTCTTAGGACCTACATAACCGACAATGCCGCACATGGAACGATTTTAAGCGAGGAATCGGGAACCAAGTCCGCGGAAATGAGACACAGCTCAAGAACTCTGAAGAAACAGAAAGAGCATTTCCGATTTGGGATCTGCCGCGAGCGTGCCGGCGATGGAATCGAATACCCGCGCGCCTATTCTGAGTGGAGCGTTTTGATTGGGTCAAGACGCATGGCGCGCAGTGCCGGAATGTAGCTTGCAGCAAGCGCGACGCCCGTAAGAACAAGGGTAACGCCCGCGAAGGTGGTCAGATCGTAGGGCGACACGCCGTAGAGAAGGCTGGCCATAAGGTGAGAGACGATGAGAGCGCCAGCCACGCCCGCACCGGCTCCAATCGCCGCCATTCCGAGACCCTGACCTAAAACCATTCTGAGGATATCGCCTCGTTGCGCGCCGAGTGCAAGGCGAATCGCAATCTCGCGTGTTTGCTCATTGACGAGGTAAGAGATGGTTCCATAGATCCCGAGTCCGGCGAGCAGCAGGGCTGTGGCGGCGAACGTGGCAACGAGCTCCATTGAGAATCGCCTCACGGAAAGCGATGAAGTGAGCACGTCGTCGAGCGACTCCGCGCCGAAGACGGGCAGTTCGGCATTGATGGATTGAATCTGCGAGCGTGCCTGGGCGGGGATGGCCGCGGGATCGAGTTGTCCGCGCAAATAGATAGCTAGGTCATTTGTATGGCGCTGGTAGGCGCTCAGATACACATGCGGAGTGCCTGCTTCGGCCAGCGATTCGGTGCGAGCGTTTGCAATCACCCCTGCGAT
Organism: uncultured Acidobacteriaceae bacterium; assembly: GCA_963783065.1. Classification (GTDB taxonomy): domain Bacteria; phylum Acidobacteriota; class Terriglobia; order Terriglobales; family Acidobacteriaceae; genus Telmatobacter. The sequence goes on from CAWAMG010000004.1 coordinate 1,753,820, forward strand.
TGTGGCCCAGGCGGGCTTGGCGCTGCCCATTTGAATGCGTTTGCCTACGGGTTCCTGGCCGGGCCAGTAGGCGCGGGCCGCGGCCTCATTAACGATCGCGATCAGGGGTGTGTCCGCAACATCCTCGTTGGTGAAGAGACGCCCACGCAAGAGTGTCATGCCCAGCAGGTGGAAGTATTCAGGCGTGACCGTGGAAGAATCGATCTGCGGAGCCCGATTGCCGCTGGATTCAAGGCCTTCGCGGATCAATGGAATCATGTTGAAATCGTCGCGGCCATGCCCCAGGGGAAGAGAATCCATATTCCCGATTGCTACCTCTTCTACGCCGGGAAGCGCGCGGTTGCGGCGAATGATTTCGCGCAGCAACAACGATTCCTGGGCGACGGTTCCGTAGATGTCCGTCTTAGGGTCGTTTGGCACAGGCAGCCAGGTTTGAACCGCCATCACGCGTTCGGGATTGAAACCGAGCTGCACCTGGAACAGATCCCAGAAGCTGCGCAGCAGAAGGCCCGCAGCAACCATCAGCACCAACGAAAGCGCCAATTCGCTGATTGCCAGAATACGGCGCGCACGGGAACTCTGCCGCGAGCCTCCGGAGCCGCGTCCTTCCTGACGAAGGGTTCCGGTGAGATCGATCCGGCTCGCCAGCCACGCGGGAGCAAGTCCGAAGATGATGCCGGCCGCAGTAGAAATGGAGACAGCGAACAACAACAGGCCCCAGCTGATGGATATGTCGTGGATACGTGGAAGGTTCGCTGGAATGAGTTGCACCAGCAGTTGCTGGGTGCAGAAAAGAACCCCAAAACCGGCGATTCCCCCCAGCAGGAAGAGCAGCAAGCTCTCGGCCAGGAGCTGGCGGATGAGACGCGTTCTGGTGGCTCCAAGAGCCTGGCGCACCGCGATCTCGCGTCCTCGACGGCCGGCACGGGCAAGCAGAAGGTTGGCGACGTTAACGCAGCTGATCAAAAGGACGAGACCCACCGCGCCAAAGAGCAGAATGAGAGACGGTCGAATGCTGGCGACCATGGACTCGCCGAGGGGGATAAGCCGAACCGACCAAGCGGCTTGCGCCGGATACTCCTCGGGATACTGCTTTTTCAGCGAAGCAACCAGCGTATCGAGGTGCTGCTGCGCAGCCTCAAGCGAGAGGCCGGGCTTGATGCGCCCGATGACCCCAAGAAGCAAACGTGAACTGCGCAGCGGTGGCGGAGCCGGATCACCCGCAAAATTGCTTGCCGCCCACAATTCGGTATTCCGCTCGTCGTTGGATTGGCCCTGATCGCGAAAACCCGGCGGCATGACGCCGACAACATGGTACTCGTCATTATCCAGGCGTAACGTTTTGCCAATGATGTGAGGGTCGGCTCCGAATGCCCTCTTCCATAGGCCGTCGCTGATGACGACCTCAAGGTTAAAGCCGGGAGTTGAGTCGTAAGGATTGAACGTGCGGCCTAACTGCGCGGCAACACCAAGAACCGCAAAGTAGGCGGGCGTAACCGGCCTGAAGGCGATTCGCGCGGGTTGCGCAGTGCCGGTTAGGTTTACCGATCCGAAGCCGTAGAGAGATGCGTATTGGAAGATTCCGGAGTTCTGCAAGTCTCGTAACTCGGGGACGGACATGCCGACGTCTTTGGCGCCAACGCCGGGCAGATCGTCATGAATGCGGACCAACTCGCCGGGGTGCGGGTACGACAAAGGGTGCAGCAACGTGGCGTCAATCACGCTGTAAATCGCGGTGGTTGCTCCAATTCCGAGGGCCATTGTGGCGATGGCAACAATGGCAAATCCGGGTGACCTTAAGAGCGCGCGAACAGCGTACCGCAGATCGAAGAGCAGATTCTCAAAGAGGGGAAGGCTTTGCTCGGCATGGTGGCGCTCCCGAATCGCCTGGCCTGCTCCAAGCTTGAGCGCGGCCTGGCGGCGCGCTTCGGCGGGCGACATGCCGGCACGCAGATTCTCTTCAGTTTGCAGCGCGAGATGCTCTGCAATCTCTTCTCGCAGACGTTGGTCGGCATTGCGCCGAGCCGCGAAGTTCGACAGTCTCATGAAGAAGCGACGAAGGGATTTCACGGCAGGTCCTCCGCTTTGACTTTGAAGAATCGCGCAATGATGGCCGCGGTTTGCTCCCATTCACGGGTCTCGGCCTGCAACTGCTTTCGGCCCGCGACGGTAAGCCGATAGAAGCGGGCGCGGCGGTTGTTTTCCGATGCGCCCCATTCGGAATCAATAGAACCTTCGTGCTCCAGCTTGAGCAGAAGGGGATAGAGCGTGCCCTGGTTGACAGCCAAAAGGTCGCCGCTGATTTGCTCGATGCGCCGGGCGATCCCATAGCCGTGTTGCGACCCCAGAACTTCAAGAGTCTTGAGCACCATCAGCGCAAGCGTACCCTGCAATACGTCGGGCTTCTCTTTCATCGGAGGTCCACCTTTAGGTTTCCAACAGGAATCATCATGACATGGTTCCTTTTGGAAAGCAACAGGAATCTTTGAGGGGGATTTCGGCCACAATTCAGGGATGCGCGTTTGCCGAACGTGGCTTCCCGGCGCTCACATTTCGGCGCCGTCGGCAGGTGTATATTCCAAGCAAGCTTGGAGGCCCGCAAGGATCTCCACTGAGAATCGGAGGAACTTGTCGTGGATACGAAGGAAGCAGAGCGGCTTAAAGACCTGCGCAGCTACAAGATTCTGGACACCGACCCGGAGCAGGCGTTTGACGACCTGACCCTGATTGCATCGAAGATTTGCGAAGCACCAGTGGCGTTGATCAGCCTGGTGGATGAAGATCGCCAGTGGTTCAAATCGCGGATTGGGACCGATCTCCGGGAGTCGCCCCGCAGCATCTCGTTCTGCGCCCATGCCATTCAGCAGAAAGGGATCTTCACGATTCCCGATACGCTGAACGATCCGCGCTTCCGTGACAATCCCGTTGTGAAGGGGGAGCCGCATGTCCGGTTCTATGCGGGCGCTCCCATCGAGACCAGGGACGGCCACGCCCTGGGAACCCTTTGCGTGATCGACTACGTTCCCCGCACGCTTACCGACGATCAGAATCAGGCGCTGCAGGCCCTGGAACGCCAGGTGGCTGCGCAGATGGAGTTGCGGCGCAATCTGGACGAGTTGCGGGTAGCCCTGAGCGGCATCGAGGCGCTGAGCTCGCTGATTCCGTTCTGCTCGACCTGCGAACTCAATGTGGTGATCCCGGCCGATCCGACGGCCATGGAACGGGTGACGGACGGACTGATGGAACTGCTCAGGGGCAAGGGCTGGCCGGAGAACAGGATGATGGAAGTGCACCTGGCGGCGCAGGAAGCGCTGGCCAACGCGATCAAACATGGGTGCAAGGGCGATGCGACCAAGCAGGTGCAATGCGCGGTGAGCTTTGACGCGGCCGGCGAACTGGTGATTGTGGTCCGGGATCCGGGAGCGGGTTTCGACCCGAAGGCAGTGGCCGACCCGCTTGAGGGCAACAACCTGTTCAAAGGGAGCGGACGCGGTGTCTTCTTGATCAATGAGTTAATGGACACGGTGGAGTACGAAGACGGCGGGCGCATGGTGAAGATGAGCAAGACGCTGTCGGCGGAGGGGGACGCGGGGGCGACGGTGCAGTAAGCGCGGCGCGATCTCTTTGAGCGACAGGGCTGGGTGTAGAGCTTTGAATCCGAGAGTTCGCTATTCCTCTATGCGGTATGTGTATTCTTCGATCACGGGGTTGGTGAGGACCTCGGCGGCGATGCGCTCAACCTGAGCGCGGGCAGCCTCGGCGGTCAGCCCATCGGCGAGCGAAAGCGCGAAATACTTGCCCTGCCGCACTGAAGTAACCTCAGCAAAACCGATCTTGCGCAAGGCATTCTGGATGGTTTGGCCCTGAGGATCGAGGACCGATGTCTTCAGCGTGACATAGACATGCGCCTTCATTTTCCCTGATTATAGTACCTGCGATAGTGGTCGGCGGCGATGCGGCCTTCCGTTTGTCCTCATAAGGGATTCCCCTTTACCACCCTGCCTACCCCGCTGAGGCCCTACCTAAAGGAGAAGTTCAAAGCAATGGTCAATTATCTGGAGTTGCCGATCGGCGATCGGTCCCCCGAAGTGTTTCGCGCGGTGATCGAGATTCCCAAGGATGGAACCAACAAGTTTGAATATGACAAGCAACTGCACGTCTTCAAGCTGGACCGCAACCTGCACTCTCCGGTGCACTATCCCGGCGATTACGGCTTTATTCCTTCGACATTGAGCGACGACGGCGATCCGCTGGACGTGCTGGTGCTGGTGCCCACGCCGAGCTTTCCCGGTTGCGTGCAGGAGGTGCGGCCCATCGGGCTGCTGGAGATGCTCGACCAGGGCATGCTGGACGAGAAGGTGCTGGCGGTGGGCAAGAACAATCCGCGCTACAACAATGTGTGGAACTACACCGATATCTATCCGCACATGCTGAAGGAGATTACGCACTTCTTCTCGATCTACAAGGATCTCGAGGGCAAGCGTGTGGAGATCAAAGGCTGGCACGACGCGGCTTATGCGCGCGATAAGGTTGTCGCCTCGGCCAGGCAGTTTGTCGATGGCAAGGAAGCAAGGTCCCCGGTCCGGTGAAGGTGAAAGTCGGGAAGTAAGCCAAGAGGAACCAGGCGAGAGGGGCGGGCCCGGCCGTTTGGCTGGGCCTTTTTGCTGTGTGCGCGGACTAGTCTGCCGGCGTGATGCGGCTACGGCGTGAAAGCGCGGCGGTGATCCAGTAGAGCAACGGTCCGAGCAGGCCGACGCAGACGGCAAAGGCCAGAGCGGGAACAGAACCGAGCCAGCTGCCGAAGCGACCCGTAAACAGATTGCCGGACTCGAGGAGTTTTTCGTCGCGCGAGACCCAGAGCGCATAAGCGATAAGGCCGGCAGGGCCCACGCCCAGCAAGCAGGCAACGGGAAAGCTGCCCGCTTTGAAGGGCCGGTCAAGATTGGGTTCGCGCAGGCGCAGCGCCGCCAGCGCGACAAACTCGAGAAGCAGGCTCGATCCATAGAGGATCAGGTCGATGGAGATGAGGCGCTCGAAGGGGAGCTTGAGCGCGAGCGCCCATGCCGTGCCGCAAAGGACGACGCTAACCCAGGGCACGCCTCGCCGATTGCGATGCGCGACAAAGCGCGGAAGCAGGCCCTCCTCGGCCATGGCCATGGGCAGGCGGGTGTAACTCATCACCAGCGCGTTGAACATGCCGATGCCGGAGATGGCTCCGCCGGCAACCAGGGCGACACCGAGAGCCGGACCGCCGAGAGCTTCGGCGGCGGTGGTCCAGTCCCCCGTGGAAAAGGTTTGGACGGAAAGGCCGGCAAACGCCATTGCGGCCAGCGGCAGGATGTAGGTGAACGCCACCAGGGCGGTGGAGGCGATCATCGCGCGAGGATAGGTGCGCTGGGGATTCTCGACTTCCCGCGCAACCGTGGAGGCGTTGTCCCAGCCCATGTAGTTCCACATGGCCACTAGCACCGCGGTGGAGAATCCGGCATCGGAAGCAGGGCGGCTCCACTGGACGGCGGGATGATGAAGCAGGCCATGCTCGAAGCCGAGAACGACGAAAACCGCGAAGGGCGCCAGCAGCAGGACGAAGAGCCAGACGGAATCGCGTGCCGACGGCGGGCGCTCCGCGCAGATTCCAGAGCGAGCAGAGCACCACGACGGCGAGCGACCACCAGTAGCCGCGGCCACCCTGCGTAAGGGCAGGAGCGAGCTTGCCCAGATAAGCAACGAAGATGGCCGGGTAGATGGCCATGTCAAAGACGCTGGCCGCGAGCGAGAGCCAGCCCTCCTGATAGCCCCAGAAAGGCCCCAGCGCCGCGCCGCACCCAGACGTAGAAGCCTCCGTCGGCGGGAATCGCGCTGGCCAGTTCGCCGATCATCAGCGCCGTGGGCAGCGACCAGACCAGCGGAAGCAGAAGCAGAATGACGATGGCCCACAGGAAGCCCGCGCCGCCCAGGATGTCCTCAATGCCGTAGGGGCCGCCCGAGACCATGAAGTAGGTGGCGGCCACCAGCGGCAGAAAGCGCATCTTTGCGCCGGGACGCAGCGCGGCGGTCGAATGCAGCCGAATCTGGGCCGGTGGGCATGACCCCGAATCTAACAACCCGGAGCTTCGCGAACAAAGAGGAAAATGGGCCTGTGGTCAAGCCTCGTGCGCTGTCGCGACGGCGACCGGCGGTCTGCACCCGCTCCAGCTCAGGTGCAAGAGGCTAGCTTTCAATCCCTGCTCTAGCGATTCCGGCGCTGCAGGTCGGCTTCCGGTATAATCCCAGCTAGCGCGGAGAGATGGCCGAGTGGCTGAAGGCGGCGGTTTGCTAAACCGTTGTACGGTCAAAAGCTGTACCGGGGGTTCGAATCCCCCTCTCTCCGCCAGCTAACTGACAATAAATATCCTATTGTTCATCGAGCCCTCTTCGTGCGGGACGAGGCAGACCTTGCCTCTTTCTTCGGACCATCCGAGTCACCCGGGATGGGAAAATCTCAAGAAACCGGCACAAGCGGTGCAATATCCGGCTTAAATCAGGGGGAGGACCGTGTCCATCAGCGACTGTTCAGAGCGCATATACCAGAATGCCGGCAATCAAGAATTGCTTCGACTAGTTAGTCATTTGCGTCCAGGGCGAGTCCTGGACTGCGGGTGCGGGGCCGGCGACAATGCTCGCGCATTGGCATCAAGTGGATGGGACGTCGTGGGCATCACAATTAGCTCCCGCGAAAAAGAAGCAGCATCCCGGTTTTGCACTCAGGTCCACTTGCACGATCTGGAATCAGGTCTCCCTCCGGATGTGAGCGGTAAATTCGACTTGGCTATCTTTTCACACGTGCTCGAGCACATCCGAAATCCCAGCAGGATTCTCCAAGACGTGCGCAAAGTGTTGTCGGGAGGCGGTCGCGTACTGGTCGCACTTCCAAACATCTTGTTCTGGAAGTATCGTTTAGAGTTTCTGCTGGGGCGATTCGAGTATGAAGAGACCGGGATTATGGACAGCACTCATGTCCACTTCTATACGTTCCAGTCGGGAAAGCGGCTGTTAGAAACGAACGGTTTTAAGTTGATCGAATCTGCCGTCGAGGGCTCGTTTCCGTTGCGGCCCCTGAGGCGGATCATGCCCGATGCAGCGCGCTCGATTGATCGCCTCGCCTGCAGGTTATGGCCGGGATGCTATGGCTATCAACTTCTCTACGTTGCGGAGCTGCGATAGGCCGCACACTGATCAGAGACTCGAGGAAACCGGCGGTTCGACATTCAGATCGCGATGTGCAGGACTGCGATTCGTTCTCTGCACGCCCGGCACTCTGTGCAGTAGACGCTCACAAGTCACACGCAAGACAATATTGCTTGAGCGTTTAACGCGACTTGGCTCATACCCGAACAATTGCCATTGGACAAGCCAGCTGCTCGCATTTGAGTTGTGCAAGCACTTGTTCGCAGATTGCCGTCCGGGTTTATCTGGATTCGCACTCTCAGCAGCATAATGGGAGATGACGCGCCTTAACTGCTGCGATCAATGGAGCACGCATGGGGGCACACATGGACTCGACAACGGGCACTGGGCAGAAGGCAGCTCTCAGCGATTATCTAGCGGCTGAGCGGACACTGCTTGCGTGGATTCGCACGGGGCTGGCGCTGATGGGATTCGGTTTTGTGGTGGCGCGATTCGGTCTCTTCCTGCAGCAACTCCAACTTCATGCGAGCGCTCCCTCAGGCACGTCGTACGGATTGTCGCTCTGGTTTGGCACCGCGCTTATCGGATTTGGCGTAATCGTGAATGTTTTTGCCGGATGGCACCACATCCGACTGGTCCGTGATTTGGATCGCGGCGATCCGTCGCACTCCCGTCCTTCAATGCAGGCGGCTGCGATTGCTTTTTTCTGGCATTGGTCGGACTGGCGATGGCGATCTATCTGGTTTCGATCCGGAGTTAAGCGCATCCGCAATTTTGAAACAGTGAGGAGACATTTATGGAGACAGTAAAGGCAACGGGATCGTCGATATTGCCAGCAATCACTCGGTGGATGAGACGGTGGCAGAGACTCAAGGGAATCCTGGAGGCGAAGGGAGTCACCCTGTTTGCCTTGATCGACCACAGCGGAGAAGCGGAAAAAGTGGGAATGAAGATGCCTCCGACGAAGCTGCTGATCTTTGGAAGCCCCAAGGCCGGTACGCCGATCATGCTGGCTGCGCCGAGCGCTGCGATCGATCTGCCGCTCAAGATTCTGGTCTGGGAAGACAGCCATCGGAAAGTCTGGATTTCCTATAATCAGCCGGCTTATTTGCAGCAGCGGCACGGTTTCCCCTCGGAATTGATGCAGAACATCGCAGTCGTGGCACTATTGGCCGCCAAGGCCGGCGAGTAGCCTCAAGGCTGCCTCGGGTGAGTGCATCTGTAGCTGATTTCAGCCCATAAACCATTGTTATTGAGCCCTTTCCCCCTCGGGAAGCCGGCCCAGGTGATACCGATCACAGCAAATCCTTCGTGCATGGGTTGAAGATAATTCGGGCCACCGGACACGGAACTTCGCCTTGCAGAGTGGGCGCGCCGAAAGGCAGGTAAACAGGCGAATCTGGCCGGAAGCGGGCGGGGCACGAAATGGAAGAAAAAATTCGAGAGCGGCCGCGAAAATCGATGTCAAACAGGACCGGGGCCTGCTGCGTGTTGACCAGAACGAATGCAAGGGGTGCGGACTCTGCGTGGAGGCCTGCCCGCCGAAAGTCATCCTGATGGGCGAGCAGTTGAATCACTATGGCTACCGAACCGCCAGCTACGCCGGATGCGGGGTGCACCGGATGCGGAATCTGCTTCATGGTCTGCCCTGAGCCGGGTGCGATCACGGTGATGCGGGCCATCAAAACCGGAGCGGTGCAGGCTGGAAGGCGTGCGGGGTCTGCGCAAGGGTGAAGTGCGAACCGGAAGCGTTGCGAGGGCAAGCTGATGCGCAAGCAACTGATGAAGGGCAACGAGGCGATTGTGAGGAGCGCGATTCTGGCCGGATGCCGAGCGTTTTACGGGTATCCGATTACCCCGGCGAGCGAGATTGCCGAGGCGGCGGCGCTCTACATGCCGCAGGCGGGCGGAGTGTTCTTGCAGGCGGAGAGCGAAGTGGCGGCGATCAACATGCTCTACGGCGCATCGTCGGCGGGCGTGCGCTGCATGACGGCGTCGAGCGGGCCGGGGATCAGCCTGATGCAGGAAGGCATCAGCTACATGGCCGGGGCGGAGCTGCCGTGCGTGATTGCGGATATCAGCCGCGGCGGGCCGGGGCTGGGCAACCTGGGGGCGGAGCAGAGCGACTACAACCAGGTGGTGAAGGGCGGCGGGAACGGAAGCTATCGCACGATTGTGCTGGCGCCGCACTCCGCGCAGGAGATGGCCGACTTGACCAGCGCTGGCGTTTCGAGCTGGCAGACCGGTACCGCAATCCGGTGGTGCTGCTGGCGGACGGGTTTGTGGGCCAGATGATGGAGCCGGTGGAGTTTCCGCAGGCCGCGCTTGCGCCGCAGGTGCCGGAATGGGCCGTGACGGGGACCGCGAAGTCGCGGGGCAACATGATTACCTCGCTGCACATGGACTTCAACGAAATGGAAGTGCATTTGCGGGGGCTGGAGGCGAAGTTCCGGCATGCGCAGCAAATGAGACGCGGGCGGAAGACTGGTATGCGCGAGGATGCGGAGATTGTTCTGGTGGGCTACGGAATCGTGGGGCGCATTCTGAAGGCGGTTACCGTGGAGGCGCGGGCCGAGGGGCTTCCGGTGGGGCTGCTGCGGCCGATTACGCTCTCTCCGTTCCCGGCGGCGCCGTTGCAACGGCTGGCGGAGCGGGCGCGGGTGTTCCTGGTGGTGGAGATGAGCAACGGCCAGATGGTGGAGGACGTGCGGCTGGCGATCAACGGAGCGCGGCCAGTGGAATTCCTGAACCGCATGGGCGGGAACGTTCCGTCGCACGATGAAGTGCTCGCAGAGGTGAGGCAAGCTGGCGCGGAAGCACCTGCCGGTGGCGCAGTCCGGAAGAGGAGCAGATGGCCCATGTCTAGCCAGTGGTTTCTGAATACGAGGTAACCCACTCACGGGCCGGATTCCTTCTACACGACCTATGAGCGCAAGCCCGAGCTGCAGCACCAGACGCACTACTGCCCCGGATGCGGGCACGGCAACATCCACAAGATGCTGGCGCAGGCCATCGACGGGCTGGAGATCAAGGATCGGACGATCCTGATCAGCCCGGTGGGATGCGGGGTGTTCGCTTATTACTACTTCGACGTGGGCAATGTTCAGGCGGCGCATGGGCGCGCGCCGGCGGTGGCCACGGCGGTGAAGCGCAGCCGGCCAGAGAGCATCGTGATCAGCTACCAGGGGGATGGCGATCTGGCGGCGATCGGCTCGGCGGAGATTCTGCATGCGGCCAATCGCGGCGAAAACATTACGGTGATTTTTGTAAACAACGGGATCTACAGCATGACCGGCGGGCAGTTTGCGCCGACCACGCCGCTGGGGCAGAGGACCACGACCAGCCCCAACGGGCGCGAACGCCGATGAACGATGGCTACCCGCTGCACGTGTGCGAGCTGCTGGCTACGCTGGAGGCGCCGGTTTACATCGAGCGCGTGGGACTGGGCGACAACAAGCAGATTGCCCAGGCGGCGCGGGCGATCAAGCGCGCGGTGGAGAACCAGGTGCGCGGGCTGGGATTCTCGTTGATCGAGGTGCTGTCGCCCTGCCCGACCATCTGGAAGATGACGCCGGTGGAGGCGCAGCGGTGGGTCGGGAGACGATGGAGAAGGCCTTCCCGCTGGGCGTCTTCCGCGACCGCACACAGCAGGCGCAGCCTCGGCCGGCGGCCAGGCCCGCTCCTGCGCTTGAGGATCTGCCGCGGATTCTGGAGATTGACAGGCGAAGGACGGCCGGCGAGGGGAAGACCGCGGCTGCGGCTCCAACGCCGAAGAATGTGGACCTGCGGGTGCGCGTGGCTGGGTTTGGGGGACAGGGAGTTCTGCTGCTGGGCGAGGTGCTGGCCGAGGCTGGACTCGAACGCGGGGCTCGAGGTCTCGTGGCTGCCGTCGTACGGGCCGGAGATGCGCTCGGGAACGTCGAACTGCCAGGTGCGGATCGCCAGCGAGGCGATCGACTCGCCGCTGGTGAATGCGCCCAACGTGTCTGATCGCGATGAACGAGCCTTCGCTGCGGAAGTTTGACGCGAGCGTGCGTCCGGGCGGATGGGTTATCTACAACGGAGAGGCTTTTCCCGAGGACTGCAAGCGCGCGGATGTGCAGGTGGTGGCCCTTCCCTTCGCGCAGATGGCAAATGAGCTGGGCGACCCGCGAGTGGCGAACATGATTATGCTCGGCGTGATGCTGGAAATCGCCCAAAGCCTGCCGCAGGCCAGCATTGACGCTGCTCTCCAGCGACTTGTAAGGAAGCCCAAACTGGTGGAGCTCGACCAGCGCGCGCTGGCGCGGGGACGCGAGCTGTTCCGCGCACCGCTGGAAACCCTGAAAGTATAGGCAAGTTGTAAAACTCGCCTCCAATCGCTTAGCCTCGACCTAACTCCGCTCCTCAACTGAGCGTTCGGTTGGCCTATGTCGATCGTCACCCATTTACGAAGCATCGTTCGCCCTTTCGCGCTCAAGGGATGGTGGCACTGGCTGCGCTTTGCGCTGCTGCTTACGGCAGGAGTTCTGCTGGGACATGTGCTGAACCACGCGCCCTGGCTGACGCAGGTTCGCTATTCGCTCTACCACAAAGAGATGTTGATGCGGGACCGGTCGCAGCTCTATCCCAAGCGCACGGCGCTGGTGCTGCTGGACGACGACGACTATTGGGGCGATTCTTACCAGTCGCGCACTCCGCTCAAGCGCGATGTCGTGGCCGATCTGCTCGACAAACTGGATGCTCTGGGCGTGAACACGGTGGCGCTCGATACGGACTCTGCGCTCACCGCATCCCGAAGATCCGAATTTTGAATTCGCGGATTACCAGGCGGAGGATGCAAAACTGCTGGCAGCGATCGGGCGGATGTGCGCGGCTGGCCACCACGTGGTGCTGGCTTCCTCAATTCAATTTGGCCCGGACGGCTACACGGAAATGCCGTCCAGTCTACACCGCGAATGCTGCCAAAGTTGCCTTGCGTGATTCGCGGGTACATTCAACTTCCCTTCGATATGCGGATGATTGCCGGGACGCTCGACCTGGCGAATGGGGGCCAGTTGGACTCGATGTCGCTCGCGGTGACCGGGATTGCCGACCCGACGGCGAGGGCGGAAGCTTCGGCGAATAGCGGCGAGGGATTCCGCTTCTCTGAGTATCTTGGCGAGGCTGATTTTGACAAGGCGGAAGAACGGGCGGACAGTTCGTCTTCAGCGGCAACCAGATTATGAAGACGAACCTGGACTGGTTTGAAGGACCAACTGGCCGACAAGCTGGTGTTTGTGGGGGCGAAGTGGCACGCGAATGCCTATGGCGTGGGCCCGCTGGTGGATCAGCACAACTCCCCCGGCGGCATAGAACCGGGCGTGATGTTGCATGCCAACTACGTTGAGGCCATGCTGGACCGCACGGGGACGTTCACGCCGGTCTCCGATTCAGCCGCGGAGATCCTCGAAGTGGGGCTGGTTCTGGCGTTGGCGCTGGTCGGGCTGATGGAGATTCACGCCCTTTGGAAATGGGCGGCCTTCGCCATCGGACTCATCTTGAGCCTGCTCTCTGACCTACACTTTGCTGCAGAATCTCGGGCTTTTTCTCGATTTTCTTATTCCCCTCTTGATGATTGTGTTTCACACTCTAGGAGAAGAAGTCCTCGGCATCTGGCACGAGTTCCAGCACTTGAAGCGGCATGCAAAAGAAGGCGCTGCCGTAAAGCCGTAGGAGGTCAACCATGAAATCAGCGTGCGGATAGCGATTCGTTTTTCTTTGCGCCCTGGCCGCCATTGCCGGCGAGCAGTTTCGCGTGGGAGCCGGCCTCGTCCGGCACAGAGCACTCAGCCCTCAGGCCAGACGGCGCCGCCCAAAGCTGCTCCGAAGAAGCCGCCGCAAGAGCCCATCGATCCGAACGAGACCGCGGGCGTGCGCGGGTCTGGTTCTCCACTCACGGTGCGCGTGCTGATGAAGGGAAAAACCGTGGAGAATGCGCACGTGGCGGTGAAGAACGCCAACGGCACGCTTGCCGGATCGTGCTTTACGAGCGCGACGGGGGATTGCAAAGTGGACGTCGGCCCGGACGACTACGAGATCGAAGCGACGGGCAATGGCCGGACAGGAACTTTGAAGATGCATGTGTCGGAGCGAACAGGCACTGTGTCGATCAAACTGCTCAAGCCAAAAACTGCCCCTCAAACCGCGAATCCTTAAAGAGGCCTTAAGGAATTGCTCGTAATGTGCGCAATTGCAGCTTAGATCGCTCAAAATCGAAACATTTCCGAGAATCCCACGTCCACGCGGATGTGCTATCTTGGTTTCCTCCTTCACAGGCAGGTGTTCATCATGCTCGACGAAAGACCTTCTCCCGCATTCCAAAGCCTCGGTGTCTGGGTTGGCCTCTTTCTTTTTCTGGCGGCAAGTTCGACGACTTCCATTTTCGGGCAGACTCGTGCGACGAGCCACGCATTGCTGATCGGGATCGCGACTTATGCGCCGCCCAAAGGCACTCCTCTCCCCAACGAGGGCACCGGGCACAGCATTGACAGTCGATTTGCACCGAACGCCACCTGGCACAGTCTTCAGGGACCGCCAACCGACGTGGCGGCGATGCACGCGCTGCTGGAGCACACCTATGGGTTCACCGATATTCGGGAGTTGCACGATCAGGATGCGACGCGGCAGGGGATTCTCGACGCGCTGAACAAGCTGATCGACGATACGCAGAAGGGCGATCACGTTGTGGTCTATTACTCCGGTCACGGATCGCAGCGGCTCGACTCGAAGTCGTCGAAGAACCAGCGCGATCAGACGATCGTTCCGGTGGATGCGTGGAAGGGCGTAAAGGACATTCGCGACAAGGAGCTTGCGCAACTGTTCGACAAGATCGTTTTTGACAAGCAGGCGCGGCTCACGGCGATCTACGACAGTTGCAACAGCGGAACCATGGCGCGCGGAATCACGCAATCCGTTCAGCGCACCCTTCCTTACGACGATGACGACGTGGCGAAGGAGCCAGGCGCGGTGCTGGAATCGGATTTGAAACGGATTCCTCAGCAGGGCGACGCCATCATCCTGGCCGCTGCGGGGCCGACCCAATCGGCAGTGGAGGCAACCTATCCCGAAGATGGACTGGTGCACGGAGCGTTTACGCGGGCGCTGATTCGCGTGCTGAGCGAGAACAAGCAGGCGCTGAGCGCGGAAGATGTGGTGTCTGCGGTTGCGAGTATGATGCATGCCGATCCGCTGGATTTTCAGCAGCCCTCTGTGGAAGGGCGCGTGCATGAGAGCCTCTTCGGCGAGCCGGTCGCGTCAGACGAGCTGCATCTGCGGGTGACCAAGGTGGAGAGCGGGAAGATCACCCTCGACGTGGGTAGCGCCGCGGGGTTTGGCGTGGGCACTGAGCTTACGGCGCTGACTGCGGGCAGTGACGGATTGAAGACAGTGCTGGTGATCAATGCCATAAGCACGCCGACCATCTCGACAGCGGCCGTCAAGAGCGGCTCCGCGCAGGTAACCCCAGGGCAGATCTTCGAAGTTTCGAACTTTGTGTACCCTGAGGCGGCGCGGCTTGTCGTTTATCTGCCGCGTGCCGATGCCGTGCCGAGCGCGGCGGCAATCGCGGGTGTGAAGGCACAATTCCCTGGCCTCACGTGGGTCGACGATCCGACCGAAGCGCCGGTGAACTACCTGGTGACGCAGGAGTCAGGCGGATGGAAGGCATACGGGCAGACCGGCAAAGCAGTGAAGCCGGGTCCCGCAGCCAAAGGCGCTGCATTCATGCTGCTCGGGCCCCCGCCTTCGGTCGCTGACCGCATCCGCCGCACCGAGCCTTTCAAGCGCAACGCGTTTCGCTTCACCGACAATCTTTCTGAGTCCAGTTACTTCCTCACCATGCGCGTCCGCAAGGACGGGACGCCGGAATATGCCCTATTTGACCCGCGCGTGCTGGCCGAGCACAAGGACACGGACTATGTGCGCAGCGAAGAGACCAATGACACGGTGGAGACCGAGATCAATGGGGGCAAGAATCCTGAGGTGGTCTGCCGCAACGACGTCTCGTTCCCTGTGCGCACGGCGTGGCTGCACGACCAGACGCAGTGCCGCGACGGAAGACAGCATTGCTCCGGTGATTGCGCGGAGGATTTTGCGGCTGGGCAAGCTGCGCGTGTGGCAGCAGCTTCCTTCTCTCGTCCCCGGCGTGAGCGACTGGCCCTATCATCTGCAGATTGTGCGTACCAACCCGGCAGCCACCAATCCTCTGCATCCCGATGATCTGCATCCCGATGAGAGCTACGACGCTCGGCTGACGGCCACCGCCGAGCAGCTCTCAAGCCGATCGATTTCGCCGAAATACTTTTATCTTTTTGGATTCGATTGCGCCGCGAATCCGTACCAGTTGTACCCGGGCCAGGAAACAAACGGCGGGGCTCAGGGCCCACCCCTGGATGAAAAGGGTGCATTTCCGACAACCTTTACCGTGATGACGCAACAGGTGACGCCGCCTTACGGGGCGGACACGCTCTTTCTTTTGGCCACGAAAGAGAAGATCAACAACCTGAGCCTATTGACTTATGACGGAGTGATCGAGAGCAGAAGCCGCGGTTCAGGCCTCGATCAGTTGATGGTTGACCTGAACGACGCCGGCAGCCGGGGCGCATCACCGGTTGTGACCGCGTGGCAGGTGCAGCAAGTGGTCGTCCCGAGTCGACCTTAACCCAAGCCCCTCTTAACCCTGGTCGATTGAACCGGGGCGTGCTAGAACAGTCCTCAACCCCGAACAGGACACGGGCCCACCATCGTAGACTTCTGACGGCAAGCTCAGCCGGATCGAGCCGGAAGTCGGCAAGAGGAGATCGATATGGATCGTCGTAGTTTCTTCACAAGCGCGATGTCTGCCGCAGCGTTTTCAGGAATCCTGGGCGAGGTCATCTCACCCCGCGAGTTGATGGCGGCTGTCGAAGCGGCGGCCGATGCGCCCTCCACACAGCATGCCGAGTTCTGGGGCGGCTTCTTTGACGATGTCGATCCCACCAAGCCGCATGCAACCATGACCAGGGGTCCTGGGGGCGAGGCGACGCCGGAGCCGACCCCGGAGCATGTGCAGGACGAAAAGCTGCCGCGCTTCTTCCATTACGCCGATCAAACCGGTCTGCGCTATGCGGAAAAGATCGATCGCGAAGAGCTGCCCAAAATGGACGGCGCGGCGGTGGTGAGCGTGAGCATCAGCGGCTTTCACTCGAGCCAGGAGGACGAGCACAAGATCGGGGATGCGACGTCTGCCCAGCTGTCTCTGCACGCGACCCAGACCATGCCGATGGCCCAGTACATAGCGCCGCTCGCCTGGGCCTCTCTGGCTTCGATTTTTGCCCGCTCAGCAAGTGTCGCCAAGATGCCGACAATCGAGCAGCTCAACGGTACTGCCTCGGATGGATCGGGCGCCACCTCAGGCAACAACCGCATCCTGCTGCCAAAGGCAGAGGGCAAGATGGCGTTGAACCTGACGCTGCCGGATAAGCACGCGCTGTTGCACAAGATCATTTCGATGGGACTGCAAGGTGCTCAGCTTGCTGCTCCGCTTGTGACGCTTCCCGCCATCAGCGTGCCGGCCATCAAGGCCTTCACCAGCTTTTACAACATCCTGGTACAGAATGCGGGTTTCATCATCAACAGCCCGCTGAAGGACGTTGTGGCCTCATACGACGCGGTGGACTCGGGAAATATGCACTCGGATGCACTGCGGCTGATTACAGGCGAGTATGTGATTGTTCCGTCCCACTCGACAGCGGCGCTCAGTTCGCAGATGGAAGGACTGAAGATGCTCAACGGATATCTGGTGCCGAAGGATCTGGCTGCCAGCGCAGACCCCACCACGGCGGCCAAGTCTGCGCTTCCCGATGTTACCTACGCGACGCTGAAAGTGAGCGTGACTCCGGCCCAGGCGTCGGCAGTGCCTCCGCCTCTCGTGCCGATATTGACGACTCCCACGGGAACCACTCCAACCGCGACGACTACCAAGGCTTCGAGCACGGCTTCCAAGAGCACATCCGGGACCACATCGGGGAGTTCGAGTTCCGGATCTACGACGGGTACTTCAGGATCCAAGTCGGGCTCCTCGACGACGACACCGAGCTCTTCCACTTCGGGTTCTGGGTCGAGCACCACGCCGACGACTCAACCCACAACCACGCCGAAGTAGCTCGGCGGTGGAACAATGGAACCGGAGGGCCATTCCAAAAGATTGGCCCTTCTTGTTTTTTTGGCGCTCGTTTCGGCGCAGGGAACCATGTGTCGAAGTGGGCGAGAGCCGGCGGGGCTGCTGGTGTATTCTTCGTTTGCCTGCGGAGCGCTGCTTCCGCCGAGGATGGACGATGCGCCAACTCACTCTGCTTGCGCTCTTGAATGCACTTCTTTCAACTTCAGCGATCTGCCTGGCTCAACATGAGGCTCCAATGGCTCCTGGTCATGGGGGATTGATCCGTGTGCTTCTGCTCGACGGACAGAGCGCCGGCCCATATCACAACTGGAAGATCGCCACTCAGGTGATGAGAGCCGAGCTGGAAGAGACTGGGCTGTTTCAGGTGACGGTGATGACCGCGCCGGCCTCGGACGGAGACTTCAGCGGTTTCGATCCAAACTTCAGCCGCTACCAGGTGATCGTGCTGAACTACGACGGCCCCACCTGGCCTGATGGGCTCCGCGGCGATTTTGAGAAGTTTGTAAGTGATGGCGGTGGACTGGTGGTGGTGCATGCGGCCGATAATGCGTTCCCCGACTGGCCTGAATTCAACCAGATGATCGGGATCGGCGGGTGGAGAAATCGCACCGGGGCGGCTGGGCCGATGTGGTACTTCAAAGACGGGAAGCTGGCCTCCGATCCTACGCCAGGACGCGCCGGATCGCACGGAGCAAGACTGCCGTTCCAGGTGGTGACGCGGAAGGCGGATCATCCGATCATGCGAGGACTGCCTGATGCATGGATGCATGCTCCGGATGAGCTCTATGCAACGCTGCGCGGTCCCGGAAAGAACATGACGGTGCTGGCCACCGCGCACTCCGACCCAAAGAACAAGGGCACCGATCACGATGAGCCGATGCTGATGGTTTTGTCGTATGGGAGCGGGAGGGTCTTCCACACCACCCTGGGCCACGATGCGGCTGCGATGAGCTGCGTGGGGTTCATGACAATCTTCCAGCGGGGCGTGGAGTGGGCGGCAACCGGAAAAGTGACCCAGAAAGTGCCGGCGAACTTCCCCTCGGCAAATTCAGTAAGCTTCCGCGTGGATCTGGCGGCAATCGATCCTGCCTACCTGAACGGGGCATCGTCGCCGGTGATTGTGCCCCCAGCGCAGGCTAATCCTGCTCATCCGCTCACGCACCAGGCAGCCGGGGCCAAGCCCTGATTTCCATTGAGGTGAACGCTTATCGAGGTGAAGCGATGTCAAATATGCTGGGTCGGCGGTCTCGGCAATTCTCGGTTGTACTCGTCATTTCGATGGCTTTTTGTGGTCGAGCCCATGCCCAGATCGTCGCCTTCGGGGCCAGTAACATCTCAGGGTGGAACCTTGCCGCAACAGAAACAATGCCTGCGCAGCTTCAGGAAATGCTGCGCGCGGATGGCTATATCGCTAACGTTCTCAACGCGGGCATCTATGGCAACACAACCGCGGAGATGCGCGGCCGAATGGATTCCGACATTCCGCAGGGAACGACGATAGTAATTCTGGATACCAGCGGCGGAATCTATAACAACTCCCTGAAGGGCGTAAGCCGCGAACAGGGCGATGCAGACATGGCAGCTATCAATGCGCGATTAAAGGCTCGCGGCATCACGACAATTCCGGTCAGCGGCGCAAATCTTCCCGCGCAATATCACCAGCAGGACGGTGTGCATTTGAACGCGGAAGGGGATCGGTTGATCGCGTCGCAGCTGCTTCCGAAAATCATGGACATTTTAGGCCCACCGCCGGGGCCGCCCCCAACTGAAACCGAGGAGATGGTGAAAAAAGCCTGCTATGCGGATGCGAAGAGATTATGCGCGAGCGCTCTCGGCGACGATGCAAAACGGCATGTCTGTATGCAGGAACACCGCGCGGAGCTATCCAAAGATTGTATTGATGCGATCGCAGCCAGCCGGCAACACTGACTCCCCGCTAGCGTCCTGTCTCAGAAGTTCCTTCCATAATCTGAAGGGACAAGAAGCAGATTCTTCGCTCACCACCCCCGAACTGAAAAGCGTTCGGGGGCCCGTTCGTTCAGAATGAGATCGCGGTTTTTTGTTGAGAATCTCTGAGACAGGACACTAGCGATAGTTGCCGATGAGCACGAACGGCGCCCAGTAGAAGGGATGCGCGTAGCCAATATCTTTCCACTCCGCGCCGGGTGCAGGGGTCTTCTTGAACCCGCGTTCCGAAGTCTCATTGCCCGCGCCGCGGGCGGAATTGGCATTGAGAAATGCGAGTTGCGCCTCGCGAAGCGCCTCTGCCTTTCCGTCAGCGGGATGGTGAATCCATCGGGTGTAAAAGTCGCTCATCAGCCGGCTGGTGCTGGCATCGTTGACATCCCATAGAGTTGCCATTACAGCCTCGGCATCTTTCTGCTGCGCAACCATGCCAAGGCTGTCCATCTCCAGGCCGTTTCGGCTCTTGTAGTCCTTTGCGGTGCTGCAGGCCGAGAGCGTGAGCAGGCGCGTTCCGTGAAAGGCAACAGAGGAGTTCACCATGTCAGAGAGGTTCCACTCATAGCCATTGTCCTGGCCCGTTTCCTTGCCGCCCATCATCAGGTAGGGCTCCTCCCCGCTGCCGGTTTCCATCACAAAATGACTCGCGATGTGGACTACGGGAAAGCTCTTGCCTTCACCTAACTCGCTCCTCAGCGCAGCCAGCGTGAAATGGTCATCGGGCAGCAGCTTGCCTTCCATGGGGCCGTGCGATTCGGGAACCGCCGGATCGTGAACCACGGCATCCAGCTCCGGCATGACCCCGGGGAGGGCCGGCAGCCCGCCGTAGCTCCGCGTCAGGCCCATGGCGAGCGCGCTGGGCTGTGCCCCGTCGAGCAGCGGCGAATCGGTCATGTGACCATAGCTCTCCGGAGTGAAGAGTACGTTGTTGAAGCGTTCGACCAGGTAGTGCTTGCCGTCGTAAAGGGCTCCCATGGGCAGATAGCGCAACGCATCGTCGAGCGACCACAGGAGGATCGGCACGGCGGCCTGTCCGGCTGCGGGAGCTTCCAGCTTTTTCAACTCGTCCTCAAGCGGAGCAACGACAATGGAGTAGAGCTGGTTCAACTGCGGCCTTGGATCCACGGCCGGCGAGCCCATTGCCTTGAGCGCGGCGAAGGCGCTTGCACGCACGTCTTCTGAAGTGGCCTTGAGTTCGAATCTCTCGCGGGTTGTCGCGGTGACCAGCAGTAGATAAGCGTGATGCTCTCCGAGAAGCAGCCGGATACCCACCACGCGGGGCCCGAGTTTCCCCAGCGTGTTCTGCAGATAGCTTGGCGCGGCATCGTCTGAGGGTTGATTTCCGTTCGGCTGGCTGCCACTGCCCTCGCCAACATCAGGCAGGATCTTATTGTTGAAGTAAGCTCGCATGTCGCCGCTCGCCTTCTCAAGCGATACCTTGAGTGCCGTCAACTGCGCGTCTTCAGCCTGGGTGCGCGTGGCCTGTGCCTGGAGTGCCGCAACCTTGAGCGTGAGCTCTTCGATGTTGCGCGCCATCTGTTCAAGGGGCGGCAAATCGCTTTCGGCCTTGAGCTGGCCAGCGTTCATCTTGAGCGGCTCCATCTTTGGGCCAGTCTCCTGAGCGGCTCCTGCGACGGTGTCTTTCAATTCCTGCTCTTTGAGGAGATCGAGAATCTGCTCGGCCTCGCCAAGCCGGCCTGTCTGAATCAGCAGCTCCGCAAGCCCGCGATACGTGGCGGCCTTCGATTGCACAAATCCCGATTGCAGGTCCTTATCGAGCCCGGACATGTTTTTGCGAATCTTCTCGTAGGAGTTGACCGCTTCGAGGCCAAAGAAGATGGCTAGCTCGGGGTGCTGACGCTTGCGCGAGCCGTTCATGAGTGTGTTCTCGACGGCACCTTCTACCTCGGGAGCCTCCGCGTCCCTGGCCAGCGACAAGGCAGCTAACGCGCTGGCCGAAGCAAAGTCTCCCTGATTGAGCGTCGAGTAAGTCCAGTTCAGGGTCATCAACGCAACCGCTTCATCGCGACGATCCTGCACATCGCGCCAAGCCGCCAGCGCCTGAAGCTCGATGTCGAGAGCTTTGGCTGAGTCGCCCAGGCTGTAGTAGTCCCGCCCGATGTTGTTGAGGGCCAGAGCCTCGCCGCGACGATTGTGAATCTCGCGAAAAATCGGCAAGCCCCGGTTGTCGTAATCGAGTGCCTTTTGGGGCTGTCCCGTGTCCGCATAGGAGCGGCCTATATCGTTGAGCGTGAGCGCCTCGCCGCTGCGGCTACCGACCGATCGCCAGAGAGGCAGCGCCTGATTGTAATAGTCGAGGGCGGTTTGCGGTTGGCCAAGATTGCGATAGAGGCGGCCGAGATTGGTAAGCGCAGTCGCCTCGCCCTGTGGATTGCCCACGTCGCGCCAACCGTCCAGCGCTCGCTTATAGAAGTTGAGCGATTCCCGCATCTGACCCAGATCGTCGTAAGAGCGGGCCATGTTCGTCAGGGTGAGTGGTTCGCCGCCTTTTTCCTCGCCAGAAGCCCAGAGGGGCAGCGCCTTGGAGAAATTTTCCAGCGCCAGTTTCTGTTGGCCCATATTCGAGTAAGCTCTTCCGATATTGTCGAGCGTGCTGGCTTCGCCGGAGTGATTGCCCTCGGCTTGCCACAGCGGCAGCGCCTGATTCAGGCACTTGAGAGCTTCGTCCTGCTTGCCCAGATCGTTGTAGACGCGGCCCATGTAGTTGAGCGCGAGGGCTTCGCCGCCCTTCATTCCAAGCTCTCGAAAGGCGGGCAACGCCTCATTCAGAAGTGAGAGCGCCTTATCTTCCTGGCCGAGGTCGGTGTAGATGCGGGCCATAATGGTCTGCGTGTGTGCCTGAGCTCCGCGATTGTGGTATTTCTGCTCAATTGCCAGCGCCTCGTTGAGGCAGTCGAGCCCCTTCTGCGAATTGCCCGCGCGGCGGTAGAGTTCGCCGAGAGTATTCAGCTCCGTGCCGACAACAGAGGTTCGATTGGCCGCCCGCGCCTGCGCGAGGTCTTGCTCATGCTGGCTGATCATCTGTTGAAACTTGGTCGATGCCTGCGGATTGCCTGACTGCTGTGTTTTCCCCGATTCCTGAGGAGCGGCGCCCTGTGCCTGGGCAGAAAGGAGCCAGACGAGCGAGCAAGCCGCCAGCCCCAGTGCCCGAAGGTCGGGAATCCGAACGGCGAGGTCCCGAACTATGTTCCGCAGGTGCCGGACGAGGATCCGTGACATTCCACCCCTCCAAAACCGATTGGAAGCTGGGCCGGTCGCGCTCTGAGGATGGGAAGGCGAGACCTTTGGGCGCGATTAACGAACTCACGGGCCGGGGTCGCCTGTAAGCAGGGATCGAACGAAACTAAGATATACCAAGAGGGGATGAACCCAGATGGGATACACCCGGAAAGCTGGTGGGCCCGGAGGGATTCGAACCCCCAACCAAGGGATTATGAGTCCCCTGCTCTAACCGTTGAGCTACAGGCCCGTCGTCGACTTGCTGCGACCTCTGGAACCATTGTATGGCGGGGAGAGTGGGGCGCGAAATTGGCAGGGAGGGTCGCCTTGCGTTTCTCTTTCGTCCCGGGAAACGAAGCATCCTTGCGGAAGTGAATTACAGATGGACCCAGGTGCGGCCTGCCGTGGGGGAACACCTGGGAGCAGCGATTGGGCCTTTGACGTCTGACCGTTCACGGGCATTCGGTGAATCTGCCTGGATCGATTCGCCCATGTGAGGCCGGGAGACCGGTGACTGGATGCCAATTGAATGCGTGCGCGAATCCCCTGGTGGCAAGCGCGTGTTTGCGTCGATAGTACGTCGCTAGCGCTTTGCATTCGAAGAGAAATGGTCCAAATACGAGGATGGAGGGATCATCGAAGACTGGTCGCTTGATTTCGTTGTCCCACCAGCCGCGAGTCTCTCGAACAATAATCGACGATTCTCCGGCGAGTTGCTGTTTGGCAATGCACAATTCGTAGAACACCGCACGTTCACTCATTGCCGTGGGTTCCTGGGTCTGGAATAGTACCTCATACATTTGAGTGTTTGAATGCCTCCTTGAGTCATGGTGTGTGGCTTGGATTGGCCCGAAACCGAAGACCTGGCCTGAGTTTTGGGAAGATATCAGGCGGCCGAGCGTATCTTTTCAGCCAAATCGAAGTGGGGGAAGGTGTCTTTACAGTTCTTTTACCGTTAAATCTCGTTAGGCATTCAAATTCATATGTTTAGAGATAATGTGAATCGCAAGCAGTCCTCACTTTGTGCCTCGGGAATCGTCAGCTGTTTGTGAGGGGCCTCTACCAAACAGAGCTACGGCGTACAATCCAGCAATCGTGAGAGTCAAATCAAGCGAATTCACCCAGCCGACCAGCAAGTTGGAAGGTGACCCCAGGTGGCTCCTGATTCAACGGATAGTCGCCAGCTCGGGTTTTGTGAATTCGCAACGCCTGTCGACTTTTCTTCTGTATGTTTGCGAAAAAGCTTTGACGGGTGCGGCGGACGGCTTGAGCGAGCGCAGCGTTGGGGAAGCAGTCTTCCAGCGTTCGCCCGATTACGATCCGCGCGACGACAATATCGTCAGGTCACACGCGAGCCGTCTCCGCGATCGTCTGAGGGAGTACTTTGAGGGGGAAGGCGCCGGGGAACCTCTGCGGGTGTATATCCGAAGAGGAAGCTATGTCCCTTCATTTGAGGAAGCGGATACCGGTAACGATGAGGCGGCTGCGGATCCGGGCTCATCGGAGCCGGTAAACTCCGCCGCCCGGTCAGATCGCGCAATTGTGATCCCGCGACTTTGGATCAAGGTCTGTGTTTGGGTTCTGGCTTCTGTCGTCTTCATTGTTGTTCTGGTTGCAGGAATAGTCGGCCGCAACCGCGAATTGCGGCAACTGACCCCAACGCATAAGCTTTGGTCACAACTGTTTCGCGAGAATCAGCAAACTTTGATCGTTCCCGCCGACAGCAGCCTGGTTATTACAAGGCTCATGGTGGGGCACCAAATCTCGTTGGCGGACTATGCTGGTGGGCAATATCACAGTTCAACCGCGTGCGACAAGCCGTGCGATCCACGAATGGTGGGTACTGTCGAGGCACTCAGATATACATCTGTGAGTGATCTTGAATTCGCGGTAAAGGTCACGCACCTTCCGGAAACCATCATGGAGCGGACGGTGATCCGCTATGCGCGCGATCTGAACTTGAAGGATTTAAAAGAGTCGAATCTCATCATGGCCGGATCAAAGGAGGCGGACCCCTGGCTGAGCATGATCAGCGGGCAAATGAGTTTTGTGGTCCACGACGATCCGTCCGCAGGGCCGCTCAGGGTAGAGAATAGAAGACCCCAAAAAGGAGAATTGAGGGAGTACCCGTATGACCCCCGGAATCCGGAGCACCAAGGCCTTGCCACTGTCGCATTCCTTCCAAATTTAAGTGGGAACGGGAATTTGCTCCTTGTCCAGGGCTTCTCGCTCGCTGGGACGCAGGCCGCCGCTGAGTTTGTTACAAGCGGCAAGGATCTGGATGCGCTCCTTTACGCCTATGCAGGCAACAGGTCCAAATTGCCACACTTCGAAATTCTGCTGTCTACCACAGAAATCAATGGCATGGCAGCTCACCCGACACCGCTCGCTTTACATGTCTGGCCACAATAGATAAAGTCAACGGCGGCAATTGGGGAGCCTCATCGCAGCGCTTCGGTTCATTGCGACAGAACGGCCATCAAGCTCGCAAAGCAGCTTGAGCGCATACAATTTGGAATGCCCGTAATCAAGGACGCAGGGCAATACAGAATCGGCTTGCAGTAACTCGAAATAGACCGAGGGCATGCGATGGAACCCACGCGCAGACAATTCGTGGTGTCCGCATTTGGATTGGCAGTCGCCGGCCGGGCATGGCCGTCGGCGTTGTCGATCGCGGCGCCCGGAATCCAGCCCCCCGGCAAGCAAGAGCCCGCCGATGGCTCGGGACACTTTGGCTCGTGGTTTGACGATGAGTTTGGCCTGCCGGCATATCGCTATGCTTGCAACCAGACCGTGGATCCCGCGGCTGCGACGCCGGTGACTCCGGGTATCCTCGGCCGCACCGAGCACATTCACCAGGTGGGCAACGACCGCATTACTGCAATTGTGTCGAACTTCGGCCATGTGCGCGTGCGCCAGGACGAAGGAGTGCCGAAGTTCCTCAACGACTTTGACCCGACGACGAGCCAGTTCGGCGGAGGCTTTGGCTACCTGACAGACGGCGACGAGACGCTGAGCACCTACTACGACGGAAGCAATGCTGGGTTTGAGCGGATCTTTGGCGCGGGCTACTTTCGCAAGCGCGTTGCCAGTCAAAACTACACCGTCGACCAGACAATCTCTGCTCCGTTCGGGGACGACCCTGTCTTGCTGTCGCAGGTGACAATTCAGAACCGGGGCGACGCGCGCGCGACCGTGCGATGGATTGAGTACTGGGGCTGCCAGCCTTATCAATTCTCATTCAGGGCGTTTATCGAGTCGTTCTCGGGACTGGGAACGCCCGTGGAGCTGCGCAGGCAATTCGGGCGACTCTTCAATCACAAGGTTTCGTCGGTAAATGGACTAGAGGGGCTGCTCGAGACCAAGGAGTTCACGGTAAGGGCAGCCCAGGACGATGCTGTCTGGTACCGGATGAAGGAGCAGTTGAAGGCCCATCCGAATGCTTTTCTCACCCCGATCGATGAATCGACGCTGGGCACGGCGTTTGACTTGACGGAAATTCCGCCCACATTTCTGATTTCTCTGGACGCACCGGCAAGCTCCGTGTCAACCGATGGAGAGGCCTTCTTTGGCGCCGGTGGACCCTCCAATCCTGAGGGACTCGACAAGGATTGGGATGGCTTGCGCAATGTGAACGGTCCGCACTTTGTTTCGCCGCACACGGTTCTGCTGCTGGAACGGTCCTTCGACCTGGCTCCGGGCGAAAAGAGGACCCTCAGCTTCCTCTACGGCTACCTGCCCGAGGGTTTCAAGCTGGATGCGCTCATTGCGCGCTACAAGGCGAAGCCAACCGAGGTTTTGTCCCGATCATGCGCGGAATGGAAGACGAGAGGAATGCGCCTCGATGTGGCAGCCGAGCCGTGGGTGAAGCGCGAGGCGACGTGGAATCACTACTCGCTGCGCAGCAGCCTGACCTACGACGATTATTTCGGCGAGCACATCCTGAATCAGAATGGCTTTTATGAGTACGTGATGGGCTTTCAGGGAGCGGCGCGCGATCCGCTGCAGCATTGCCTGCCCTTCATCTTCAGCGACCCTGAGATTGTGAAGGGCATTCTTCGCTACACGCTGAAAGAGGTGCGCGACGACGGTTCGGTTCCTTACGCAATTGTCGGGCACGGCGCGATTGCTCCAATTGTCTCGGACAACGTGAGCGACATACCGATGTGGCTGCTTTGGGCGGCGAGCGAATACGTGCTGGCTACGCGCGATGTGAAGTTTCTCGACGAGCAGATCCCGGCACGCTATTCCAAGACGGCTGGGCGCAACGACAGCGTGCGCAACTTGCTGGCTCGGTGCTTTCTGCATCAGGTTGAGGGCGTGGGCATTGGCAAGCACGGGCTGATGCGCATGTTGAATGACGACTGGAACGACGGACTGCTGGCCACATATGTGCAACAGCCCGCGATGGCCGAGTGCGTTGAGCAGGGCGAAAGCGTACTCAATACGGCGATGTCGGCGTGGGTTTACGACTTTTATGCGCGCATGCTTCGCTTTGCCGGGCCGGGATCGGATCAGGTCGATTCGGGTCTTGTGGACAAGCTGACTGCACGCGCGGAGCAGGCCCGCACCGCCGCGCGCGCGCAGTGGACGGGCAAGTGGTTCAAACGCGCGTGGATGGGACCGACGATGGGGTGGATCGGGGAATCGACCTTGTGGATCGAGCCGCAACCGTGGGCGATCCTGGGCGGCGTCACAACACCGGAGCAAGCCAGCGAGGTAATACAAGCGATGAACGAGCTGCTGCGCACGGGGCCGCTGGGCGCGGCGCAGATGAGCGATGGGCCCGATACGCGGCAGGGCAAGCCGAACGATGTGGGCAGTCTGGAGCGCGGAGCAATTTGGCCTTCGCTGAATCAGACACTCGTATGGGCTCTTGCCGGGGTCGATCCGGCGATGGCGTGGGACGAGTGGAAGAAGAACTCATTCCGCGCGCACGCCAACGCCTACCCCGACATCTGGTACGGCATCTGGAGCGGGCCGGACTCATGGAACTCGACCCTCAGCAAGCATCCCGGCGCGACAGCGAACGATCCATACTTTCACGGAACGGATTTTCCGGTGCTCAACGTTCACTCGCACGCTTGCTTCCTGTATTCGGCGGTGAAGCTGTTGGGCATTGAGTTCACCGAAGGCGGA
This sequence comes from uncultured Acidobacteriaceae bacterium, assembly GCA_963783065.1. Classification (GTDB taxonomy): domain Bacteria; phylum Acidobacteriota; class Terriglobia; order Terriglobales; family Acidobacteriaceae; genus Telmatobacter. Next base: position 1,781,508 of record CAWAMG010000004.1, read on the forward strand.
TTCAACGTGAGCCCCGAAATTGCCGCCGGAGAGTATCGCTTCGATTCACCACTGCTGGGCGTGAGCCGTGCGGCTTCGGGCCGCTACGAGGGATGGTATGCGCCCGCGCGGGCGGGAACCTGGACGATTCAGATTCAGTTGCCGGAGGAGTTTACGGAACGAATGAGCCACGCCGAGGTGAACGGCGTGGAGAGCCAACTGAAGCGGATCGGGAAGCGAACGATCGCGCTCGAAGGCGCAAGCGAACCGGCGAAGCCGCTGCGCTGGGCGCTGAGCTAGGAGCTCCCCGCTCCACCTGCGAAAATAGGAGAGCATGCTCTCCCTTCAAAATGCCGGCAAGCGCTTCGGACCCCGAGTGTTGTTTCTCGAGGCCAACTGGCTGATTCGCGCGAGAGAGAAAACGGCGCTGGTGGGCGCCAACGGGACCGGCAAATCCACGCTGATGAAGGTGCTGGCGGGCCTCGAGTCGCTGGACTACGGTGCCATGCAATTGACCCGTGGCATGAGCATCGGCTACCTGCCGCAGGAGGGCCTTAGCCTCACCGGCCGCACCGTCTTTGAGGAGTGCCTTTCAGTTTTCGACGAGCTCCGCGAGATGGAGAAGGAGATCGAGCGGCTCGCCGGCCAACTGACGGAACTCGACCACGCGAGCCCGGAGTACGAGGCAGCGGCCGAGCGTTTTTCCATGCTCCAGGAGCGCTTCCACGCGTTGGATGGCTACGCGCTCGACGCGCAGGTGGGTGGGGTGCTCACCGGACTGGGATTTGCGAAGGAAGATTGGGCGCGGCAGACCGACGAGTTCAGCGGCGGCTGGCAGATGCGCATTGCGCTGGCCAAGCTGCTGCTGGCAAAGCCGAATCTGCTCCTTCTCGACGAGCCGACCAATCATCTGGATCTGGAGACGCGCAACTGGCTCGAGGACTATCTCCGTAATTATCCCTTCGGCTATATCCTCATCTCGCACGATCGCTATTTTCTCGATGTCACGATCGACCGGACTGTTGAGATTTGGAACAAGCGCTTGACGATCTATCAGGGCAACTACACCAAGTACCTGAGCCAGAAGGATGAGCGTCGGACGCAGTTGGAGGCGGCTTATCGCAACCAGCGCCTCCAGATTGAGCACCTGGAGGCCTTCATCAGCCGCTTCCGCGCGCAGGCCACCAAGGCCAAGCAGGTGCAGAGCCGCATCAAGGAGCTTGAGAAGATCGAGCGAATCGAGATTCCCGAAGAAGAGCCGGTGATTCACTTCAAGTTTCCTCAGCCTCCGCCCTCGGGACGGATGGTGGTGGAGACGGAAGGTCTGTCGAAGAGCTACGGCGCGAAGCAGGTGCTCTCAAACGTGAGATTCTCAATCGAGCGCGGAGATCGCGTGGCGCTGGTGGGCGTAAACGGCGCGGGCAAGTCCACGCTCATCCGGCTGCTGACGGGCGATGAGACGCCCACCGGCGGACAGATTCACCTGGGACACAACGTGGTCACCGAGTACTTTGCGCAGGACCAGTACAAGGTGCTGAACGGCGATGCGCGCATGTTGGACGACATCAGCCGGGCAGCGCTGAAGGTGCCGGAACAGGCGCTGCGGTCGCTACTGGGGTGCTTCCTGTTCAGTGGCGACGACGTATTCAAGCCGCTTGGCGTGCTGAGCGGCGGCGAGCGTAACCGCTATGCCATTGCGCGAATTCTGGTGTCGCCCTCGAATTTTCTGCTGCTCGACGAGCCGACTAACCATCTGGACATGCGCGCCAAGGACGTGCTGTTGGAGGCGATTGCGGCCTTCTCGGGGACGGTTGTCTTCGTTTCGCATGACCGCTACTTCATCGACCGCCTGGCTACGCGCGTGCTCGAGGTTGAAGGCGGGAATGTCATCAGCTACGAGGGCAATTACGAGGACTACCTGCGGAAGAAGGAGATGCTAACTGCCGAATCTGCGAGTGCCTCTGGCGGAGCTAAAACTGCCCCACGCGATGCCTCTGGAACATCTCGCGACGATTCAGGGTCATCGCGCAACGCTCCAATTGCTTTGTATCAGGGCACGACTTCAGTCGTGCCGAAAAGCGGCAATAAAACGAACGGGGCTTTAGCCCCTGCGGAATTATCCGTTCCAACCAACGGCACCGCGACGCCTTCCCCGGACGACACGTTTGTCATCGAGGGCGGCTACGAACCCGCGCCAAAAGAAAAAGGCCGTCGCCTGAATCCCATCAAGCAGAAACAGATGGAAGAGCGTGTTGCATTTCTTGAAGAAGAAACCCCGCGCATCGAAGCCGCCATCGCACACACCGAAGAGCAGTTGGGCAACTATGTCTCCGCGGCAGAAACAGCCCGCCTCACCGCACTTGCCGAGGACCTGCGCAACCAGCTTTCCGCGCTCACCGCGGAATGGGAAGAGCTGATGGGGCAGTTGGAAGGGGCGTGAAAGAAGGGCGTGGACTCCCAGGTCTGAGAATCCAGACCTGGGGCACCCAGCAGAATTGCATTTTGTCACCTCCAAAATTTCCCGCGTACCATGAAAACCATGACTGCCAAAATCAAATCTCGATGCGCCTGGGCTGAGAGCGATCCACTCATGCGCGAATACCATGACACGGAGTGGGGCGTGCCGGTGCGCGACAGCCGGGAACTCTGGGAACTGCTCATGCTTGAGGGGTTTCAGGCGGGGCTGGCCTGGATCATCGTCCTACGAAAACGCGACTCGTTCCGTAAAGCATTCAAAGGGTTTGACCCAGTGAAGGTTGCGCGCTTCACTGGAGCCGACGTCGAGCGGCTGCTCACTGATCCGGGCATTATTCGCTCCCGAGCGAAGATTCAGGCCACCATCCAGGCCGCTCGCATCTACGTTGAAATGCAGAAGTCGGGCGAAGACTTTGCAGGTTATCTCTGGGGCTTGGTCGGCGGCAAGCCGATCCAGAATTCGGGACCGCTGCCCGCACAGTCTCCGCTTTCGGTGGAGATGTCGAAGCAGCTGAAAAAGCGCGGGTTCAAATTCGTTGGGCCAGTGATCGTCTACGCGTTCATGCAGGCTGCGGGCATGGTCAATGACCACAGCTCCACCTGCTTCCGCCGCTGATTCTCCTAATTCGATCGTGCATAATCGAAAGACGATGGCCCTTTTGTGGAATCCGGAATCGTGGTCGCAGCGGCTGGCTGAGCTGGAGGCTCAGAGCGGCGACTTGAAGGAAGCTCCGCTGCGGCGCGATGTGCGCTCACTCGGCATGCTGCTGGGCGAGGTGCTGCGCGAGCAGGCGGGCGAAGAGCTGTTTGCCCACGTTGAAGCGCTGCGGCAGGGCACCATTCGTCGGCGCGATGCCGAAGCCCGCGGAAGCGAGGAGGAGGCCGCGACCCACGCGGCGAAGGCGCTCGAGCTGGTGCACTCGCTGCCCGTGGAGCGCGCCATTCTGCTGACGCGTGCATTTGCGTTCTACTTCGAGCTGATCAATCTGGCAGAAACCAACCACCGCAAGCGCCGCCGCATTGCGCTGCGGCTGAGCGGCCAGATGAACCGGCAGCGCGGGTCGCTGGCCGGAACGCTCAGCGAGATGAAGCGCGTGGGCATCAGTTGGGAAGAAGCGCTGGAATGGCTCAAGCGCGTGCTGATTGTGCCGGTTTTTACCGCGCACCCCACCGAAGTGGCGCGGCGTTCGGTGATGTTCAAGCGGCGGCGCATCGGCGAGTTTCTTGAGGCGCTCGACCAGGTTCCCGTCCCCGAGCAGGACCTGGCGCGGCTTGAAGAGCTGGTGCTGGCCGAGATCACCAGCCTGTGGCAGACCGACGAAGTTCGCTCGCGGCGGCCCACCGTCTACGACGAGATCAAGATGGGGCTCGACTACTACGACGTCTCGATCTTCGAGACGCTGCCCAGCCTGTATCGCGAGATTGGCGAGGCGATTCTCGAGTCCTATGGAGTGGAGATCGACACGCTGGCCCTGCCGCAGGTGCTCGAGTTCGGATCGTGGATCGGCGGCGATCGCGACGGCAATCCGTTTGTGACGCCGCAGGTGACGCGCGACTCCATTCAGCTTGCGCGCGGGCACCTGCTGCTCTACTACCAGGACCGTATGAGGCAGATCATGGATCTGCTGACGACGAGCGCGCAGCAATGCGGCGTGAGCGATGAGCTTCGCGCGCGGCTCGACGCTTACATCGCGCAGGTGCACACGCCGGAGGCGCAGGTCTTCGGCGAGCAATATGAGTTCGAGTACTACCGGCGATTTATGATCTGCTTGAAGGCGCGACTGCAGCGGACCATGGAGCAGCCCGGGCCCGTGGACGCACGGCTGCCCGTCACCAGCTACACCCTCTCGCAAGGACAGGAGAAGCTGGCTCACGTGCTGCCGGCGTACTGTTCGGTGGATGAGTTCCTTGACGACCTGGGGACGCTGCGCGCATCGCTGGCCGAGAACCGCGGACTGCGAATTGCGCGGACGCTTATCGATCCGCTGATCCTGCAGGTGCGGACCTTCGGGTTGCATCTGCACACGCTCGACATTCGCCAGCACGCGCGCGTGCATGCTAAAGCGCTGCAGGAGTCGATTGCCGACACGATTGCGCCGACGCTGCCGGGCAGGCTTTCGGAGGAGACGGCAAGCGTGCTCGAGACCTTCCGCGTGGTCGCCGAAGTGAAGGAGAGCTGTTCGCCCGAGTCGATTCGGCAATACGTGATCAGCGGTGCGGCTACGGTGGAAGATGTGCTTGCCGTGGTGCGGCTGGCGCGGCTGGGCGGGGTCAAGGTGGAAGGCGGCGGCCGCGATCCGGGCCTGATGCCTGTGCCGCTGTTTGAGTCGATTGAAGACCTGCGCCAGGCGCCCACGGTCTGCCGCGAATTGTGGGGCCGCGCGGATTACCGCAAGCTGATGGCCTCCTGGGGCAACCGCCAGGAAGTGATGCTGGGATACAGCGATTCAAATAAAGACGGCGGGATGCTGACCTCGACCTGGGAGATCTTCCGCGCGCATCGCGATCTGCACACCGTGGCGCGCGAGGCGGGGGTCAAGCTGCGGCTCTTTCATGGAAGAGGCGGCACCGTGGGCCGCGGCGGCGGACCGACGCATCGCGCCATCTTCGCCCAGCCGATGGATTCGTTTGAGGGACAGCTGCGCATCACCGAACAGGGCGAGGTGCTCAACTTCAAGTATGCCGACGAGGTGCTGGCCGAGCGCAACCTTGAGCTGATGATCGCGGCCTCGCTCGATGCGCTTGCCCGGCCAAATGCGCGCGACCCCAAGGGCCATTTCACCGGCGTGCTGAAGCCGGAGTGGGAAGCGGCGCTCAACGAGCTCTCTGAGATTTCGTTCGCCTACTACCGCAAACACATCCTCGATGATCCGGGCGTGATTGAATATTTTGAGCAGTCGACGCCTGTGGGTGAACTCGAGAACGCCAAGATTGGCTCACGCCCATCGCGCAGAAAGGCATCGCTCGCGATTGCGGACCTTCGCGCCATTCCGTGGGTCTTCGGATGGACGCAGTCCCGGCTGCTGGTGCCGGCATGGTTCGGCGTGGGGTTTGCGCTGGAGAGTTTCTGGAGCAGAACGAGGACAAGCCCGGGCAGCCATCGCGACTTGAGCTGCTGCAGACCATGGCGCGGGAGTTTCCACTCTTCATCGATCTGCTTCGCAACGTCGAGATGGCGCTGGGCAAGGTGGACCTGGCGACAGCAAGGCTTTATTCGTCGCTTGTCCCCGATGCCGGGCTGCGTGAGCGCATCTACGATCTTTTCGACGCGGAGTTCCATCGCACCGTGCGCAACGTACTCCGGGTACTGCGGCAAAAGGAGCTGCTCGAGACCAACCTGGTGCTGGCGCATTCCATCAAGCTGCGCAATCCCTACGTCGACCCGATGCATTTGATCCAGGTGGACATGCTGCGGCGCAAGCGGGCCGGAGAAGATACACCCGAAGTCAACCGCGCCATCGCAGCCACCATCAGTGGCATCTCGGCTGGGCTCAGAAACACGGGATAGAAGGTGGGTCTCCCATGATCTTGCACTCCCCCAGAACGCGGCCCGAACCCTGGAGCGTCACGAAGCAGCACGTAGCCTCCAGTTGGCTGCTCCCATTTTTGGCCTTCGAGTTCCTGGCTGATTGGGTTGCCTACTTCCTCAGCAACTGGTCGTTTCTCGAAGTGCTGGAGTACCTGGGCACGTTCAGTGTTCTCATCGGCGTCATCTTCTACTTCTCGGAGTCTGGCGACCGCGTCAAGCAGCGACACTACCAGGCGTGGCAGGTGATCAACACGGCGCAGGGCAAGGGCGGAAGCGGCGGAAGGATTGAGGCGCTCCAGGAGCTCAACGCGGATAAGGTGCCATTGGTCGGCGTGGATGTGTCTTCGGCGTTCCTGCAGGGGCTTGATCTGAAAGGCGCAAACCTGATGCGCGCCGACTTCTCCTCTGCCGACCTGCGCAACAGCAACCTGATCGCGGTGAACTTTACGCTCGCCAACCTGCACTCGGCCAACCTGCGAGATTCTTCGCTCGATCACGCGGTTTTTGTGAATGCCGATTTGGCCGATGCGGATTTGGCCGGCAGTAGCCTCGCGGGAGCGGACTTGTCCGGCACGGTTCTCGATGACGCCGACCTGCGGAAGGCGGACTTGATGGATGTTCAGTGGCAGGAGATCAAGAGCATCAAAGGGGCGAATATTGCGGGTTTACGCAACCCTCCAGAGGGATTCAAGGCGTGGGCGATTGCCCATGGGGCGGTCGACAACTCTGAGGCCGAACAATAATTGCAGGACCCTCAGCTGTTCTCTCTGCACGGCTCGAATTCGTCGTCCAACGCCTGGCCGACCCGCACATTTCTTCGAGCGCGCGCTTGCCATACCGCCGACTTCGGGTCTACCCTGTTTCCATGCGTCGATGTTGCTAACACCGCACTGGTGACAGCTCCGACGCTGACGCGCGCCTGCTCGCGCGCGACTTCCCCCGCCAGAAGGCGTCACCGAACCCCAAAGAATTCATGACCGGGGCCAAGAGTCCCAAAAAAGGAGATCAATTATGGCGCGCATCGCCGCGAACGTAACCGAACTGATTGGCAAGACCCCGCTTGTGCGGCTGAACCGCGTATCTGCGGGACTGCCGGCCACCGTTGTAGTCAAGCTTGAAAGCCAGAACCCCGTATCGAGCGTGAAGGACCGCATCGGGTTTGCGATGATCGACGCGGCCGAGAAGGCGGGCAAGATCACACCGGGCGAAACCGTGCTGATTGAGCCCACCAGCGGCAACACCGGCATTGCGCTGGCGTTTGTGGCCGCAGTGAAGGGTTACAAGCTGATTCTGACCATGCCGGAGACAATGAGCCTTGAGCGCCGCGTGACGCTGCTGGCCTACGGGGCGGAGATTGTGCTGACCCCAGGCCCCAACGGCATGAAGGGCGCAATTGCCAAAGCCACAGAGATTCTGGAGAAGACTCCGAACGGCTACATGCTGCAGCAATTCGACAACCCCGCAAATCCGGCAATCCACCTGGCCACTACCGGCCCCGAGATATGGGACGATACCGACGGCAAAGTAGACATTTTGATTTCGGGCGTGGGCACGGGCGGAACGATTACCGGCGTATCGAACTACATTAAGCCGCGCAAGCCCGGGTTCAAGGCGATTGCAGTTGAGCCGACCGACAGCCCTGTGCTCTCCGGCGGCAAGCCAGGACCGCACAAGATTCAAGGCATCGGCGCGGGATTTGTGCCGAGCGTGCTCGACACCAAAATCATCGATGAAGTTGTGCAGGTCACCAACGACGAGTCTGTGGAGATGGCGCGCAGGCTGGCGCGCGAGGAAGGCCTTTTTGTTGGCATCAGCTCTGGTGCGGCTGTCGCGGCGGCGCTGAAGGTTGCCGAGCGGCCCGAAAATGCCGGCAAGCTGATTGTTACGGTACTGCCTGACTTCGGCGAGCGCTATCTCTCGAGTGTGCTTTACGAGCCGCTGCGCCAGCAGGCATTGGCGCTGCAGGCCGAGCCAATTGCAGTGCCGGCGTGAGAGAGCAGGCAGCCGCGAACAGCTGAAAGCAAAGAGTTCAGAGTTCGCAGTTCACGGTTCGCAGCGGGCGGATGCCCTCTTGCTTTGCTGCGGACCGTCCTCTGCGCCGCGTCAGCGCAGGGCTGAAAACTGCCCGATGGTTTCTGAAGCTTGATCTCCGTTCCATGCTTTCAACGTTCTTTCAACTCCGCCTATGTTCATGATTGGCCGCATGCGCGAAGACATTGCTTCCGTCAGGGAGCGCGACCCCGCTGCGCGTTCATCGCTGGAGATCTTTCTCTGCTATCCGGGGCTGTGGGCAGTCTGGTATCACAGAGCCGCCCATTTTCTTTGGCGTGCACGGTTTCGGTTGCCGGCGCGCATTCTTTCGCAGTTTGCCCGCTTTCTAACCGGAGTCGACATTCACCCAGGCGCGCTACTCGGGCGGCGGCTCTTCATCGATCACGCAACGGGCGTGGTAATCGGCGAAACCGCAATTGTGGGCAGCGATGTAACGATCTACCAGGGAGTGACGCTGGGGGGAACCGGAAAAGGCCACGGCAAGCGCCATCCGACCATCTGCGATGGCGTCTTTATCGGCAACAATGCCAACGTGCTTGGCAATATCACGGTCGGCCAGAACTCGCGCGTCGGCGCAGGCTCGGTGGTTCTCTCGTCTGTGCCGCCCAACTCGACCGTCGTAGGAGTGCCCGCGCACATCGTCTATCGCAACGGTGAACGCGTACTGATCACCGATCCCCACGACGTCAAGGACCCGCTCTCCGATGCATTGATTGCCTTGTCTGCGCGGGTACAAGAGCTGGAGAAGTGCCTGAGCCTGGTGGACAACCAGACCCAGGTTCCCGAGCCATTTGCGGCGGAGGCAGCCGAGCGCGAGGCCTATCGCGAGGAGCTCGACCGGCTTCAGGTGTACGTCTCGATGGGCGAAGGCATTTAATTTGAGCATGTCAGGGCCCGCAGCCCAGGTGCAGAGCTGAGTCAATTCGCATTCCTACAAAAAACCTGAGAAATGGGGAACCAAGCCAGGTCCCTTGCGTATACATTGATTAGCACGATACATTGTTATACGAGGTAATACTCAATGTCGAAGTCAACTTTGAATGACCAGGATCCTGCCCAGCCTGACCGATGGGAGGCACAGCTCAGAAAGGGCGCCGTGGAGATGGCGGCTTTGGCCAGCCTCTGGCAGCGCAGGCTTTACGGGCTGGAGATCATCCGGTATTTGGAGACCCACTCGCAATTGGCGCTGGCTGAAGGAACGATTTACCCGGTGCTGAACCGGCTCAAAGTCGAGGGTTTACTGACCTCGGAATGGGTGGAGGCCGAGGCCGGCCATCCGCGCAAGTACTACTCGCTCACTGAGGCAGGTCGTGAGCGGCTGCGAGTTATGGCAGAGGCCTGGACCAGCTTTGCAAACGGCCTGAGCCGCCTGCTTGAACCTGTTTTGAACGAAAAGGAGAAAGTCCAATGAACACAAACAACCAGATGGAGAGTTACCTTGCGACGCTGCGCTTGCAGCTGGCTCCTCTCACCTTGAGCGAGCGCGAAGAGATTGTGATGGAAATCGTTGCGCATGTTCGCGATTCCGCGGAACAGAGCGGGGCCAGTGTTGAAGCGGTGCTGACGCGTCTGGGGCCGGCGGAGGCGCTGGCGTCGCAGTATCGCGATGGGCTGCTTATCCGCCGGGCCAGCCGCAGCTTTTCGCCGATCGTGCTGCTGCGGGCGACGATGCGGCTCGCCACCAGGAGTGTTGCGTGGATATTCGTCTTCTTCCTGGGCGTCTTCGGGTACTCGTTTGGAGCCGGGTTTGTGATTATTGCCTTCGCCAAAATGATCGTCCCTTCCCACGCCGGCGCATGGGTTCAAAATGGGCGGATGATCGGATTCGGCGCCTTCGAGTACGGGATGCCGTCGTCAGCCCACGAGGTTCTCGGCCTGTGGATCATTCCGCTAGGGCTTACCGCTGGTAGCCTGACCCTGCTGCTGACGACCTTTCTCATTCGCAACTCGCTGCGGGTCTCGCGGCTCGCGCAGTCGAGGCTCTAGGCCGATTCTCGAGCATTTCTGGAAATGGGCCGCCGACCGAGCAGCTGTTTTGGGGAGCGGCCAGGACCCGTCCCTGGTCCTGTTGACGAGGTTCGGGCGACAAGCTGGCTCGCTGTTCGCAGGCCTCTGAAAAAAGGTTCTTATCCTTGCAGCCGCGCGCAGATAAGTCTGTATATAATTGCTGAGCTTCCCCGCTTCAGGAATTAAGACTCGCTCTCTCTGCGTGTTAGGAGCCGTTCGCCATGACGAATCCAATCAGGATCAATCGCAAGAATCGATCCAAGCCCGGGAATCTCAGCTTGATCGCGATGTCGATCGCAGTGTTGTTTCTGCTCATGCCGCTGGCAGCCAAAGCCCAGAGCGGGCAACTTACGGTGGGCGTTTTGCCCTTCGCCGATAACACGGGATCCAGCGCGGCAGATGTCGCAGACTCGGTCTCACGCGCGGTACAGGCAGAGATCGTTCATTCCACACAGCTGCTGGGCCGGGTTCTCACCCTGGATGCGGGGGCCAGTCACGGCAACATCGACCCCGGCATGGCGATCATGGCCGGCCGCGCTCAGGGTGTTGACGTGGTGGTAGTTGGCACTGTCCTTGAGGCCACTTCTGAACAATCGTCCAAGTCCGCCAGCCTGCCCTCCTTTGGCGGCATCAGCATCGGCGGAAACAAGGTGAGCATCAAGGCGACCGTGACACTTCAGGCTGATCTTTTCAACACCAGCAATGGCCAGAAGATCGACAGCATCCGCCAAACCGGAAACGCCTCGCAGAGCAAGGTTGGCACCGATGTCAGTACGGGACTGGGAGGCCTCAACTCGGGAGGCGCAAACTTTGACAACTCGGCGATAGGCAAGGCGTTTCACTCCGCGGTGAGTGCGCTGGTGCAGAAGATCAACGGCGACCAGGCGCAGATGACCCATTACTCGGCAGATTCAGGCGCAGGTGCAACCGCCGCAGCTCCGGCCATGGCGGGTGCCTCGGCGCCTGCCGCATCTTCGAGTCAGGCCGCTTCCTCGGCAGCAAGCGCGGCCCCGGCAGCTTCGACGACTGCGTTCAAGGTTTACCAGAACTATGACTTCAGCCCCGGCGACACCATTATCTTTGCCGACGACTTCACGGAGACGCAGGACGGGGAGTTTCCCGAGCGCTGGGAATTGAAGTCAGGCCAGGCCGTCGTGAATACAAACAACGGCAATCCGGCCTTCTACCTGACCGATGGGAACTATGTTCGTGTGGCCCCGCGGATGAAGACGCCGAGCTATCTCGGGGACCAGTACACAATCGAGCTTGACTGGATGCAGGCGCACGCCTACGGGTTAGCGGTTTTCCTGGGGGGATACGGAGGCAGCGGCGGAACGGTAACCCTGAACCAAAGCAGCGCGGATTACAGCGGGCCCTCCGATCACAGCCTGAGCGCCAAAATGCCGTCCTCGTTCGACGGGGACGACTTCCACAACGCCTGGCATCATGTCGGCATAGCTGTGAAGGGCACGCAACTGAAGGTCTACGTGGATCAGTACCGCGTGCTGGTGGTCCCGGACTCCGGCATCAGCGTCAAGAATCTTGAGCTCGGCGGCATTGGCAGCCAGGACCATCCGTTGATCTTCACCAACTTCCGCCTCGCCTCGGGCGGCGGCATGAACATGATCGGGCAGAAGTTTACCGATGCAAAGATCGTGACCCACGGCATCAACTTCGACGTGGACAAGGCAACATTGCGCCCCGAGAGCATGGGCACGCTCAACCAGATCAAGCGTATTCTGACGCAAAATCCCGATTTGAAGTTTGAGATCGATGGCCACACCGACAACTCCGGCGCCGCGGCGCACAATCTGGCACTCTCGCAGCAGCGCGCAGACGCCGTAAAGGATCAGCTTGTCTCCATGGGCATTGACGCGGGCCGGCTCACAACCAAGGGGTTTGGGGACACCAAGCCCATTGCAAGCAACGCAACTCCCGATGGCAAGGCGAACAACAGGCGTGTGGAGTTTGTTCGCATGAAGTAGTTCCGGACTGGCTCCGGCAGAGCACCGTGCGACCTGCGTGCTGCTCTGCCCGCCGGGAGTGCTACATTGGTCTGTTCCTCCATTCGAATCCGGGTTGGTTTCCTTGCCGCGCATTGTTTCGCAGCTTATCTCCACGCTTGCGTTTTCTCTGGCCGTACTTGCGGCTTCTTTGCCTTCGCATGCCGCAACCCGCGTTTATCCGGTTCCAGTCCCCACAGAGATGCGGTCGACCGCATTTACTGTCGAGGTGAATGGGATCAAAGTCGATGTGGCGCTCGCGGCGGCGAGCTATGAGTTTGTCAACTTCGATGTAACAGGACCGGTGGACGTGGCCATTACCGCGGCCGCGCCCGGCTTCTGGAATCGTGGTGTCGATGTGCAGCCGTGGCGGCTCGGCATTCGGCCCGCAAGGCAGGGCCAGACGATTCGCTTCCGCCTCTTCGGCCCTGCCAAGCTCTCCATTTCCCGGCCTCGCGACTTTCTCAATCACGCTCAAATGCTCTTCCTGTTTGCCGGCTCGCCGCCGCCGCCCGCACCCACCGGTTCAAGCGTCACCGTAATTCCCGCCGGTGTCCACAAGCAGAGCCTCAACCCGAAGTCCGGCGAGACCATCTACCTTGCTCCGGGCGCGTTTGTCTTCGGCAGCCTGAACCTGTGGAATGTCGAGAATGTGAAGATCCTTGGCCGCGGCACAATCGTCTACGAGGGCACGCAGGACCCGAACACCGACGAAGGCTGGATGCAGAAGCCCGACTGGCATTGCATCGGCTCATTCGATGCCCACAACGTTGAGATCGATGGGGTGACCTGCATCATTCGCGCGCGAACGTGGTCGATTCAGATGAAAGATTCCACGGGACTCACTTACAACGATCTGCGCGTTATTGGGGGAAACCCTGGCAACGCCAACCAGGACGGCATGGATTGGCTGGGCGGAGGAGACTCGATTGTGCGCGACGCGTTTATTCGCTCATCGGACGACGACTTCGCGATCATGGGCAACTGGGACGGCTACACCGACGAGGAAATGCTTCATCCCGGCAAGGATGTGCAGAACGTCCTGATCGAGCACAGCGAGGTTTCGACAAGCATATCGAATGTGGTGCGCGCGGGCTGGCCCAGGAAGACCTTCAACTCGCGCAACTTTACACTGCGCGACTCCGACATTCTGCACGGTGGGATCGGCGCCTGCGTGCAGACGTTTGGCTTACTCGGCTTCTGGGGCGCCAACGGAGCCAAGGGCGATCACTCCAATTACACCTTCGAGAATCTTTTCCTCGATGACTGGTATTCGCTGGTGCAGATGGAGCAGGAGAATCCGAAACTGCACGGCTTCACTTTCCGCAACATCTGGGCGCTCGACCAGCCGCCGCTGGTCGATTCAACAATCACGGGAGACGTCTCGGACGTGACGTTTGACAACGTGAAGAACGGACAAGACGTAGCACACAACACTTTCGAGCTTCCCGTGGTTGTGTCGGGCGGGGCTCAGGCGCCGCGATTCGTCGCTACCCACACGCCTGCGGCGCATTTCACCTCAAGCCCTCCTGCTTTTGGGCCGGGAGACAAGGTCACCTTCGTTGCGCAGGCAGCAAAGGATGCCCAATACACCTGGTTCTTCGGGGATGGAACGCAGGCCGAGGGCCGCACGGCGACACATCGATTCGCCGACGCGGAGGGCACCGAGTTGGATGGCGAGGCAACGGGCGCTGGCCGCTTCAGGGTGCTGCTGCACGTGAGGGATGCGCAGGAAGGCGAAGACTGGGCCGCGCACAGCGTGGTTGTAGTTGGCAAATGGCGTGACGCGGTATCCGTCGCGGGTCCGACGGCCGCCGGCCTTGGGTGGAAGATCTATCCGGGAACGTGGACGGAGCTGCCCGACCTGACGAAAGAGACCGCTGTGTTCAACGGGGAGTCGCCAACCCTCCGTGCGGATGCGAAGGGATACACGGGCTACACCGCTGTTTGGGACGGGCTGATCGACATCCCGGCCGATGGAGGCTACACCTTTCACCTGATTGACGCGGACGGCGCTCGGCTGGTGATTGACGGCGTTCAGGTGGCCAAGACCGGTCCGCCGTTTGCACAGGTTTGCGGCGCTCCGGGAAATGCGCTTCAATACGATCGCGGTTCCCTGGGCCTGAGGGCGGGCAAACACACGATCCACGTGGAAGGCCTTCACTCAATAAGCCAGGGCGAGCCGAGGGTTCTGTGGGAAGGACCGGCGCTGCCGCTGACGGACGTTCCTCCGGCGGCGTACTCGCATCTCCGCGTTGACGTCGTGAGTCGATAAAACGGAATTGCCGAAGCGGACCGGAACAAGGCGAGGACGCCGGCATTCGACGATCAGTGTTACTTGGGAAGCTGCGTGGAGTCCCAGCCCCCGCCGAGCGAACGGACCAATCCTACACTCGCAACGAATTGCCGCGTGGTGAGGTCGATGGCGGTGCGCTGATTCTGGATCAGCGTGTCTTCTGCCGTGAGCACTTCAAGGTAGCTTGTGACGCCACCTGTGTAGCGCTGGTTGGAGAGCTCGTAGGAGCGCTGCGCGGAGTCGACGGCACGCTGCTCGACGGTCGATTCCTGTTCCAGGATGCGCAAGCCTGAGAGCTGGTCTTCAATGTCCTGGAAAGCCGCCAGGACGGTGCTTCGGTATGCCGCCGCGTTCGCCTCATAAGTATGGCGAGCCTGGTCAGTGAGCGCGTGGCGCTGGCCTGCATCGAAGAGGAGCTCCATCGCCTGCGCTCCCAGAGACCAGAGCGCGCTGGGGCCCTGGATCCAGGTACCGATGTTTTCGCTCTCAAATCCGCCGGTGCCGTTGAGGGTGATGGTGGGGTAGAAGGCGCTGACGGCGATTCCGATTTGCGCGTTGGCTGCGGCGGCGCGGCGTTCGGCGGAGGCAATGTCGGGCCTGCGCTCAAGAAGCTGCGAAGGCACACCCACCGGAACGCGGGGGAGGCTGATGTCAAGCGGGCTTGGGGGAATGCTGAACTCCGCGGGAGAGTAGTTGGCGAGCATCCCGATTGCGTGCTCATACTGCGCACGGGCAACACCCAGGTCCACGAGTTGCGCCCGCGTCTGTTCCAGCAAGGTCTGCGCCTGTTCAACATCCACCTGTGTTCCGATGCCGCCGTTAAAGCGCCTTTCGGTCAGGTCGAGCTGGCCTTCGAGATTCTTCACGGTGTCTGCGAGCAGCTTGGTCTCGGAATCGAACCCGCGAAGTTGAAAGTAGTCGGAAGCCATCTCAGAGTGGAGCGCAAGGTCGACACCGGCGAGGTCGGCGGCGCTGGCCTGCGCATTCTCGCGCGCCTGCTCAACCGTACGGCGAATCCGGCCCCAGAAGTCGGGCTCCCAGCTTGCCTCGCCCGTCAGTTGAAAGTCGCCGTAGGCGGCCGGCTTCGTAGGAGAGTACAAGGGACCGTTCTTTGAGACATCGTTGCGGCTCGCCGAAGTTCCGGCGGAGATGGTCGGAAACAGAGCCGCGCGTGCAACTTTTATCTGGTCACGCGCCGCAAGGTAAGTTTCGGTTGCCTGGCGAAGGCTCTGGTTGTCGGTTGCAATCCGCTCCTCGAGCTTGTTGAGCTGCGGATCCCGGTAAATCTCCCACCACTTGCCCGTCAGCAAACCATCGGAGGGATTCGCCGGCTTCCAACCGCCCCCCGCTGGGTTCGGCGGCGGCACGACAGCGGTGGAAGCGCCGGCCTCTTTGTAAGCGTCAGGGGCCTGATAAGCAGGGCGGCTGTAGTCCGGGCCTACGGGCTTGCAGCCCGCGAGCAGGCCGAGTGCCATGAGCGGAACAAGACTCGCCGCGGCCGTTCCGAACCCCTTGCACCGGGCACGAATGCGCATGCCTACTTGCCTCCCTCAACCTTGCCGGAGTCGGGACTTACTACCATGACCTTCTCACCATCGATCAGCGAGTCGGGCGGACCCTGAATGATGCGGTCGCTTGCGGAAAGACCGGAGACCACCTGTACCTTGATCCCATCGTCCTCGCCAATTACGACCGGAATCAGCCGGGCCACGTTCCCGTTGACCACGGTGCCCACGCGCATGCCTTCGCGGCGGAAGATCAGCGCAGAGGAAGGGACGAGGAAGGTTTCAGCGGGGGTCGGCGTCTTGAAGTGAACTTCAGCAAGCGAACCCGGCAGCAGTTCGCCGGAACGGTTGTCGACGTCCACCTCGACGAGGAGGGTTCTGCTGGAGGGATCGATGGCGTCGGCGGTCCTAACCAGTGTTCCTTGGAAGGTCTTCCCTGGATGCTCTTGAAAGGTGAGGCCAACCTTGTCGCCCCGTTTCGCGGCGGATGAGTAAATCTGCGGAAGATTGGTATAGACACGCAGGGTCTGGATCGCCTGCATGTGAAACAGCTCCCTGGCCGCGCCGGCATCGATCAGTTGCCCGGTGTCGATGTTGCGCGCTGTAACGACACCGTCGAACGGGGCATAGACCTTTTCGAAGGATTGCAAGTCTTCGAGCCGCTTGACGTTGGCCTGTGCCGAGCGCACCGCTGCGGCTGTGGAGCTGGCCTGGTTGACGTAGGTGTCGGTATCCTGCCGCGAAACGGCATTCGACTGGACGAGGGTGCTGTAGCGTTCGGCCTGAATGCGGGCATTATTCGCATTGGCTTCGGCGGTGTTGAGGTCGGCCTGGGCCTGCGCGAGCTGCTGGTCCACCTCAGGGGTGGAGATCTCGCACAGCAAAGCACCGCTCTTCACCCGCGCTCCAATGTCGAAGTACCAGCGGGTGAGGTAGCCGGAGGTGCGCGCGTAGATGGGCGAATCGGTGTAGGCGGTCACATTTCCCGGCAGGACGAAGCTCTCAACGGGGGCGCCTTTGGTGGGCGGCGCAACGATCACTGAAGGAGCAGACAGCTCTGTGGTCGTATCTGCCAGAACATTGTCGGCGGACCTGCGATGCAGCATTCCGTAACCTGCCAGCAGGATCGCGACCAGCAGAAACAGCCCCACCCCCACGAGCGCTTTGCGCGGCGAGATGAGCTCATGTTCCGGCGCGGTGTCGCCGTGGTGCGCGGGTTGCGGATCTTGCTTGGTTGTATCGGTCATAGGAAACTACTCCGTTGCTTCGTCGAATTCGTCAAAGGCCGCGGTTCGGGTTGCGCCGCGGGCAGTTCTGCGCCGATGTTCAAGCCAGCCATGAACCATCGAGAAGGCAGTGGGTACAAAGAAGAGCGTGGCCACAGTGGCCAGCAGCAGTCCGCCGATGACAGCCCGGCCCAGCGGAGCATTCTGTTCTCCGCCGTCTCCCAGGCCGAGCGACATGGGCACCATGCCGATGATCATGGCAAGCGCGGTCATGATGACAGGACGCAGCCGCACAAAGCCCGCATTCAGAGCGGCCTGCCGCGCATCGCCCACCAGGGTTTCGAACTGCTCCCGGGCAAAACTGACAACCAGAATGGAATTCGACGTGGCCACGCCCATGCACATGATGGCGCCGGTGAGCGCAGGCACGCTGAGCCGGGTATTGGTGACAAACAGGAACCAGACGATGCCCGCCAGTGCAGCCGGCAAAGCGGAGATGATGAGAAACGGGTCAAGCCACGACTGGAAGTTAACGACGACCAACAGGTAGACAAGCAGAATGGAGAAAGCCAGGCCGACCAGCAGATGGAAATAGGACGCCTTCATGGTCTCGCTCTGGCCGCGCAGAAAGATGTGCGATCCACGCGGCAGATCGGCCTTGTGCTTCCCCATGATCTGTTCGATTGACCGCGTAACCGTGCCCAGATCGGTTCCATCCACGTTGGTGTAAACATCAAGCACCGATTGCACATCGTAGTGGCTCACGGTGCCAAGCTCGCTGCCCGGGACAATGGAAGAGAGATTACCCAGAATCTGCTCCGGCCGGGGCGCGCCCGGTGCTCCGGTTGTTCCCATGGTGTTCGACGCCGGAGGGTCTCCCGGCCCCGTCACCGGCAAACCCTTGAGTGCGGTGAGCGAGTCGAGCTTATATTGCGGCGCCTGAATGGCAACGGGGTAGGTTACGCCGGTTTTGGGGTCGAGATAGAAACTGGGCGTGGTCTGGAAACTTCCGCTCATCGCTACCAGCATGCTGGTGGCCACGTCCTTCTGCGTCAAGCCGATCGACTGCGCCCGCGTGCGATCCACGTTGACGGTCATGTTGGGATAGTTGAACGGCTGCTGAATGCGTGCGTCTGTTGCGCCGGGCACATGGCGGACATCGTCAAGTATCTTCTCGGCAACCGCGCGATTTCCGTATAGGTCTGCGCCGACAATCTGAACGTCGATGGGCGCGGAGAGGCCGAAGTTCAGAATCTGGGTCACGATGTCGACCGGCAGAACGTAAAACGTAACGCCGGGATACTCGCGATTCAGGACCTTGCGCAGCTGTGCCACATACTCCGGGGTGCTGTGGTGATCCCGGGTCAACTGCACCTGGATATCGGCATCGGCAGGCCCGATAGGCGCGGAGGTCGAATAGGAAAGATTCAGGCCTGAGTATGGAACTCCGATGTTGTCGACGATGGTAACGATTTCTTTGGAGGGAATGTGCTGGCGGATGGTGGCATCGATGTGATCGCAGAGCAAGGCGGTCTCTTCGATGCGGGTTCCAGTGGCCGCGCGCACGTGAATCTTGAACTGGCCCGAATCTACTGAAGGAAAGAAGTCCTGTCCGAGCCACGGCTCCAGCAGCACCACAGAACCCACGGTAAAGACAAGAAACATAACCAGGAAGACCACCGCGTAGTCGACGCAGAGCGTAAGCAGCCGCACGTAACCCTTGCGCATGGCTTCAAAACCGTGCTCGAAGCCCAACTGGAAGCGCACAAACGGATTGCGGCTGGTAGAGCGCTTCGCGGCCTGCGCATCGTCGTGCTCCACAAGCAGGTACTTTGCCATGGTGGGCACCACGGTTCGCGAAAGCAGGTAGCTGGCCAGCATCGCGAAGACAACTGCCTCGGCCAGCGGTACAAAGAGGTACCGCGCTACGCCGCCGAGCAGAAACATGGGCACAAACACGATGCAGATGGCCAGCGTGGAGACAAGCGCGGGCGTGGCAATCTGTGCCGCGCCGTCAAGAATGGCCTGCTCGATCTCCTTGCCCGACTCGAGATTGCGGTTGATGTTCTCGATCTCCACTGTTGCATCGTCTACCAGGATGCCGACCGCGAGCGCCAGCCCGCCCAGGGTCATGATGTTGATAGTTTCGTGGAGGATATAGAGCATCGAGAGCGAACATAGGATCGACAGCGGAATTGAGACGGCAATGATGACCGTGGAGCGGAAGCTGCCGAGGAAGACGAGAATCATGACCGCCGTAAGACAGGCCGCAATGATCGCCTCACGGACCACGCCGTCGATGGCGCCGCGCACAAAGATCGATTGATCGGAGAGCGGGTTGATCTGCAGCTCGGGAGGCAGCGCGCCGCGCATGCTGTCAACCTTCTCGCGCACATTCTTGATGATGTCGAGCGTGGAAGATGAGCCGGTCTTCATAATGCTCATCATGATGGCGCGCTCGCCGTCGACGCGGACGATATTGGTCTGCGGCGGGCTGCCGTCCCGCACATGCGCAACGTCCCGGATGTACACCACCGCCCCGTTTACGGCTTTGATCGGCAGGTTGTTTAGTTCGTCAATCACCTGGGGTGAAGAGTTGCTTTCGATGGCGTACTCAAAGCGATCGATCTTCATGGTGCCCGAAGGCACAATCAGGTTCTGCGCGGAGATGGCGTTGACCACATCCACAGGCGAGAGCCCCTTGGCCTGGAGCGCGTGCAAATCCAAATCGACCTGCACCTGGCGCTGCTTGCCGCCATACGGGTAGGGCGTCTGAGCACCTTCGATGGTGGCCAGCTGGGTGCGGATCGTGTTCGTTCCAAGGTCG
Organism: uncultured Acidobacteriaceae bacterium; assembly: GCA_963783065.1. Taxonomy (GTDB): domain Bacteria; phylum Acidobacteriota; class Terriglobia; order Terriglobales; family Acidobacteriaceae; genus Telmatobacter. The sequence goes on from CAWAMG010000004.1 coordinate 1,801,407, forward strand.
AAGAGCTGCTGCTCGTTGAGGCCTTTGCCCGACAGGCCCAGCATGAGCACCGGCACGCTCGACGCGTTGTACTGAATGATGAAGGGGGGTGTTGAGCCGGGCGGCAGAGCCCGCAGCATGACCTGATTGATTGCCGTCACCTGAGCCACGGCGCTGCCGATGTTCACATGAGGCTGGAAGAATATCTTGATCACGCCGATGCCGTTGAGCGACTGCGACTCGATGTGGTCAATGTCGCTGACCGTTGTGGTCATGCCGCGTTCAACATTGAAGACGATGCGCGTGGACATCTCCTGCGCGGAGAGGCCGTTGTAGTTCCAAACCACAGTGACAACAGGGATGTCGATGTTCGGAAAGATATCCGTCGGCATCGAGACGATGCTGAAGACGCCAAAAAGAAGAATCAGGAACGCAAAGACGGCAAAGGTGTAGGGCCGCCGAAGCGCAAGCCGGACAATCCACATCATAAGACTGGTTCTCGCTCCTGAGCCGGGTTACCCCCGCCCCCGCCGAGCGGCATAGGCATTACGAGCAGGTGAGGAAACTTGCATCGGTTGCCGCCGAATGGACTGAAACCGATCCTCCCAGGGCCTTGTTGCCATGGGCTCATTCTTCTATGCACTCGAATCTACAATGGTAGTCGATGCTCGCAGCCAACGTAAAAAGTGCGAACGTATCCGCAGTTATCTGTCCCTTCTGAGACGTTGGTGGCCGGACAACGGATGCACTTTTACGGGGCTCTCGTCCCATTTGGACCGGCCAACCTGAAATGAGCGCAAACGCTCGGAACGCGGGCAACCACCGAGTGAGTTTTCGCATCTCATGCTCACGTAATTTTGTATGAACTCGCGCCCTTCCGGAGTGGGTGCTGAACATCGAGCCAGCTTTCCGGCGAATCCGGAATTCAGAAAAACCGTCTACTTTGACGTTGCGGTAATTCCGCGTCCTGCTTTGTCCGGCAAGGTCATTGCCTCAGCAATGGCTGGGTGCCTTACAATGATCCCGGCATCAATCATCCAGTGTGCATCCTATTCTTTGACGTTGCTGAAAGTCGGCCTGTTGTCAGAAGCTTGCGGTCGAAACTTCCTTCGAAACCCCTGCGTCCGTAGAAGCATAAGCGGGAAGGCTTTAACTACACAGTGCCGCGGATCGCAACCAAGACGGGGGCTCATGAGTTGGATTCCGGTTTTGGCATGACTCCCAGGCCCGCAAACCCGCCCTTTTCTTAACGGGCACCCACTTTAACGAACCTGAACGGAAATCGAAACCTATGTCCACTCAAGGCGCGCCGGAGTCTCAGCTTCCAACGTTCACCTCGCCCCACCAGCCGATCGAACGCAAACGATCGGCCTGGGTAAGGATTGTGGTTTATGTCGTCGTTATTGGCCTCCTGGCGTTCGTCGGTTGGCGAATCTACAGCAACAACCAGGCCCAGAAGCAGCAGGCCCAGAGCCAGGCGAAGGCGCTCGCCAGCCAGAAAATTCCCGTGCAGGTGTCGGCCGTGGATGCCAGGCCGATGCCCATCTTTCTCACCGCGCTGGGCACCGTTACACCCTACATGAGTGTGACCGTGAAGGCGCGGGTAAACGGCGAGTTGCTTCCGGTGAAGTTCACCGAGGGGCAGATGGTAAGGCAGGGCGAGACGATCATGGTCATCGACCCCAAGCCATACCAGGCTGCGCTCGATCAGGCAAAAGGGAACCTGGCCCACGATGTGGCTCTGCTGAAGAACGCACACGCGGAGTTCGCCCGGTACAAGGCCCTCTTCGATGCGGGCGTCGTTTCAAAGGAGACGCTGGACGCCGATGAGGCTGCCCAGGGACAGTATCTGGGAGCGATTGAAGCGGATAAGGCGGCCATCGAGACAGCCCAACTGCAATTGGATTGGTGCTATATCCATTCACCCATCCCTGGAAAGATCGGCCTGCGGCTCGTCGATCCCGGCAACATCATCACCGCAAACACTACCAACCTTGTGATCATTAACCAGTTCCAGCCGATTGCCGTGTACTTCACGCTTCCCGAGGTAAATTTGCCTGAAGTCCTGAAGAAGCTGGCCGCTGATAAGCGCCTCCCCGTGGACGCCTATGACCAGGACGACACAAAGAAGCTGACTTCGGGCTACCTTCTGACCACCGACAACCAGATCGACACAACCACAGGCACCGACAAGCTCAAGGCTGTCTTCGATAACAAGGATGCGTCGCTTTTCCCAAACCAGTTTGTGAACATTCACCTCACGCTGGAGAACCGGCCCAATGCGCTGGTTGTGCCCAGCGCGGCGATTCAGTCCGGTGTTCAGGGATCGTATGTGTGGGTGGTGAACACTGACGACAAGGGCGCGGCAACCGCGAAGATGCAAACGGTAAAGATTGCTCTCGCTGAGGGACAGACCACCATTCTCGATTCAGGCGTCCAAAAAGGACAGAACGTAGTGGTGGATGGCGCTGACCGCCTGAAGGACGGCCAGGCCGTTGTGGCGTCCGTCGCCAAGCAGCACACGGGAAATGGAGCCGGCTCAGGGAAAAGCGGCGGAAGCGGATCCGGATCCTCTCCATCTGCCGGAACGGCCAAACCTGCAACGAAAGGGCAGCAGTGAGCGTCAGTCCTTCCCGGCCATTCATTCTGCGCCCGGTGGCGACATCGCTGCTGATGGCGGCCATTCTGCTCGCTGGGTATGTGGGCTATCTGCAACTGCCCGTCTCCGCGCTGCCTGAGGTGGATTACCCGATCATTCAGGTGCTGACCTTTTATCCGGGCGCCGGGCCTGAGGTCATGGCTTCGTCGGTGACGGCGCCGCTGGAGCGTCAGTTTGGCCAGATGCCCGGGCTGCAACAGATGACCTCGGTGAGCTCCGGCGGTGGCTCGGTGATCACTCTCGAGTTCAACCTTGACGAAGACATCGACATTGCCGAACAGGAAGTTCAGGCGGCCATCAATGCGAGCAACAGCTTTCTGCCGACCGACTTGCCGAACCCTCCCATCTACAGCAAGGTGAACCCCGCGGACGCGCCCATCCTGACGCTGGCGCTCTACTCAGACACCTTGCCGCTGGACCAGATTGAAGACGCCACCGACACCAATCTTGCCCAGAAGATCTCGCAGGTCACCGGCGTGGGTCTGGTTTCAATTGCCGGCGGACAGAAGCCTTCGGTCCGCATCCAGGCCAACCCAGCCCAGCTCGCCGCGTACGACCTGAGCCTGGAAGACCTGCGCACCGCCGTGACGAATGCCAATGTGGACCAGGCCAAGGGAACTCTGAACGGAGCCCGCCAGTCCTACACCATCGGCGCAAACGACCAGCTTCTTTCCAGCGCGGACTACAAGCCGGTCATCGTGGCCTATCGCAACGGCGCGGCCGTTCGCGCCTCCGATGTAGCGACTATCGTCGACGCGGCAGAGAACTCGCAGCAGGCCGCCTGGATGGATCGCCACCCCGCCGTTATATTGAACGTCCAACGTCAGCCGGGCGCAAACATCATCGCCGTCGTCGACCGCATCACCAAGATTCTGCCGCAGTTGCAGACCAGCATGCCGGCGAGCATCCAGGTGAGGATCCTCACCGACCGCACCATCACGATTCGCGCATCGGTGCGGGATGTGGAGTTCGAGCTGATGCTTACCATCGCCCTCGTCGTGATGGTGATCTTCCTGTTTCTGCGCAACCTGGCTGCGACCATAATTCCGTCGGTGGCTGTACCCCTCTCGATTGTGGGCACCTTCGGTGTGATGTACCTGCTGGGCTACTCGCTCAACAACCTGACGCTGATGGCGCTGACCATCTCGACGGGCTTCGTGGTGGACGACGCGATCGTGATGATCGAGAATATCTCCCGCTTCATCGAGGCAGGCGAAAAGCCGATGGTTGCCGCCCTCAAGGGCAGCCAGCAAATTGGCTTCACCATCATCTCGCTGACGGTTTCGCTGATCGCTGTGCTCATTCCCCTCCTGTTCATGGGGGACGTGGTCGGCCGGCTTTTCCGCGAGTTCGCCGTCACCCTGGCGATTACGATTCTGGTTTCGGCGGTTGTGTCACTCACACTGACGCCCATGATGTGCTCGCGCATTCTGAGCCATAAGCCGGAGTCGGAACAGACCCGCTTCTATCACTGGTCAGAGAAGGTCTTCAATTCGGTAATTGACTTTTACGGCCGGACGCTCCGCTTCGTACTGCAATATAAATTCGTCACCCTGATGGTCACCATTGCGACGCTGGTGGGCACGCTGATCCTTTACGTTGTAGTTCCCAAGGGCTTCTTCCCGGTGCAGGACACAGGCGTGATCCTGGGCATCAGCGAGGCGCCGCAAAGCGTGAGCTTCACGAGCATGGCCCAGCGCCAGCAGCAACTCGTCGACATCGTGCTCAAGGATCCGGCGGTCGACAACGTCTCGTCGTTTATCGGCGTCGACGGAACCAACACCACGCTGAACTCCGGCCGCATTCAGATCACGCTCAAGCCGCTCAATCAGCGCAGCGGCTCGGCTTCCGAGATCATTCAGCGCATTCAGCCTCAGTTGAACAATGTGGAAGGCATTCAATTGTTCTTGCAACCGCTGCAGGATCTGACCGTAGAGGACCGAGTCAGCCGCACGCAGTTCCAGTATTCGCTCGAAGATCCCGATCCTGTGGAACTGGCGAAGTACACGCGCCTGATGGTAAATGACCTGAGCAAGGAGGGCGTGGTGACCGATGTGGCCAGCGACCTGCAGGACAAGGGCCTGGGCGCGCAGTTGGTCATCGATCGCGACACTGCGGCGCGACTGGGCATCGCGATGGCCGACGTGGACAATACGCTCTACGATGCATTCGGCCAGCGCCAGGTCTCCACCATCTTCACCCAGCTCAACCAGTACCACGTGGTGATGGAAGTGAGCCAGGATTTCCAGACGGATCCTTCCACGCTCAACAGCCTCTTCGTAAAATCGGCCAGCGGGACGCAGGTGCCGCTGAGCCAGGTTGCCCACTGGGAGCAGTCGAGTGCGCAGCTCGCCATCGGGCACCAGGGCCAGTTCCCCGCAACGGTGGTCAGCTTTAACCTTGCGCCGGGCAAAGCCCTGGGCGATGCCGTGCAAGCGGTCAACCGCGTGGAGAAAGAAATCCAGATGCCGGCCTCCATCAACGCCAGCTTCCAGGGAACGGCCGCCGCGTTTCAGACCTCGCTCTCCAACGAGCCCATCCTGATTCTTGCTGCGCTCATCACGGTCTACATCGTCCTGGGCGTCCTTTACGAGAGCTACATTCACCCCATCACCATCATCTCCACGCTTCCTTCCGCCGGTGTGGGCGCGATTCTCGCCCTCATGCTCACAGGCACGGAGTTCAGCGTAATCGCGCTGATCGGCATCGTCCTGCTGATCGGCATTGTGAAGAAGAACGCCATCATGATGATCGATTTCGCACTCCAGGCGGAGCGAGACGAGCATCTGACAGCCGAGGAGTCAATCTTCAAGGCCTGCCTGTTGCGGTTCAGGCCGATCATGATGACCACCATGGCCGCTCTGCTGGGCGGTTTGCCGCTGGCCCTGGGCGGAGGCGTGGGAGCAGAACTGCGCAAGCCTTTGGGCATCACGATTGTTGGCGGCCTGATCCTGTCGCAGTTGCTCACCCTTTACACCACGCCGGTTATCTATATCTATTTTGACCGGCTCGCGCAGCGGATGAAGCCCCGCCAGCTCGAAGCCAGCGAAGCCAGGCTTGAGCCGCAGCACGCGAGCGGAGACTAGGGTCTGTCAACACTACTGGGGCGGCGGCGACGGCAGCCGGTTTTTCCCAGTTCTAGGAGCGAGGAGCGAACTGTGGTCGATCACTGGAGCGTCGAGCGACAACGAAATGGGGAGAACCGGCCCCGTCCCGAAGGGTGGCGGCGGAAATCCGGCCTTACTTCGTTCTCGCCCTTATGCTTGGAACAACCAAACCCTGCGGGCTCCGCCTCGTCTGGCCGGATTTCCGCTCGCAACGCCATCCACCCCAGTAGTGTTGGCAGACCCTAGGAGCGGCCCATGCATCTGTCCGCACCTTTCATTCAACGGCCGGTGGCAACCACGCTGCTGAGCATGGCCCTGCTGCTGGCCGGCTCAGTGGCATACTCGCTGCTGCCTGTCGCCTCGCTGCCAAACGTCGACTTCCCGGTGATCGGAGTAAGCGCGGGCCTGCCTGGCGGGAGCCCGGAGACGATGGCCTCGGCGGTGGCCACTCCGCTGGAGCGGCAGTTTGGCCGCATAGCCGGCGTCAATCAGATGACCTCGTCGAGCTCGCTCGGATCGGCCTCGGTTACGCTGCAATTCGACATCAATCGCAACATCGACGCAGCGGCCCGGGACGTGCAGGCCGCAATTAACGCTGCACGCAGCCAACTGCCCAGCTATCTGCCGCAGAACCCCAGTTACCGCAAGGCGAACCCGGCCGAAGCGCCCATCCTGATCCTCACGCTCACCTCCGACGTGGTTTCCAAGCCGCAGATCTACGACCTGGCCGACTCCATCCTGGCGCAGAAGCTCTCGCAGATCCAGGGGGTGGGCCAGGTATTCGTCGGGGGCAGCGCTCAGCCCGCGGTTCGCGCCGAGCTGAACCCTATGGAGCTCGGCAACAATGGCGTGGGGCTCGAAGCTGTGCGCACCGCTCTTGGGAATGCCAACGCCAATCGCCCCAAGGGAGCCTTCCAGGACAAAAACAGCCGCTGGCTCATCGATGACAACGACCAGATCTTCAAGGCAAGCGATTACGCCCCCATCATTGCCGGCTATAACACGCAGACCGGCGCGCCGGTTCGCATCGCCGACCTTGGCACGGTCGTCGACAGCGTTTCGAACATCCAGACAGCCGGTGTTTCGGGGATCAACCCGGATAAAGGCCCTCCCGCGCAGTTGAAAGACGCGATTCTGCTGGTCATCTTCAAAATTCCCGGCGCCAACGTGATTGACACCGTGGACAAGGTGCTGGCAGAGATGGGCCACCTGCAGGCAGCCATCCCGCCGACCATCAAGATCGCGGTCGCCGTTGACCGGACCACCACCATTCGCGCCAGCGTCCACGATGTGGAGATTTCACTGATTATCAGCGTGATGCTGGTGGTTTTGGTGGTCTTCATGTTTCTGCGCGAAATCTGGGCCACCATCATTCCATCCGTCGCCGTTCCTCTTTCGCTGGTGGGCACCTTCGGCGTGATGTACCTGCTGGGCTACACCATCGACAACCTCTCGCTGATGGCGCTCACCATCTCCACCGGGTTTGTGGTCGATGACGCGATCGTCGTGATTGAAAACATCACCCGCTACATCGAGATGGGCATGAAGCCCTATGACGCCGCGATGAAGGGGTCAAAGGAGATCGGGTTCACCGTGCTCTCAATGAGCACGTCTCTTATCGCCGTCTTCATTCCCATCCTGCTGATGGGAGGCATTGTCGGCAAGCTGTTTCGCGAGTTCGCGGTCACGCTTTCGGTTGCGATCGCAGTCTCCCTGGTGGTCTCGCTGACCACCACACCGATGCTCTGCGCGCAGTTCCTCAAGGCTCGCGACGAATCGCGCTATGGGCGCCTCTATCGGCTCAGCGAAGATGCCTTCCAATGGCTCCATTTTGAGTACAACTCCGCACTGCGCTGGGTGCTTCGCCACCAGGGTCTCACCCTCTGTGTGGCCATCGGCTGCGCTCGCTGAATGTGTATCTCTACATGATCGTTCCCAAGGGACTCTTCCCGCAGCAGGACACCGGGCGGCTTGGCGGCAGAACGAATGCGTCCCAGGACATCAGTTTTCCTGCCATGGCCGCCAAGCAGGAGTTGCTCGCACAAATGGCCCTCCAAGATCCGGCCATCCAATCTGTGACGGCGTTTGTGGGCGGCAACGGCCCGGGCGGAGGAAGCAGCAATGTAGGCAGCATGTTTATTGCGCTCAAGCCGTTGCAGGACCGGCCGGAGAGCCCCGCCGCCAAAGGGTGGTTCAGTGACCTGCGCAAAAAGCTTCACCTGGGCATCCAGCACGAATCCGCGGACCAGGTGGTGGCCGGCTTGCGCCGCAAGCTGACCAGCGTGCCTGGAGCCGTGCTCATTTTGCAGGCGCAACAGGACATCCAGATCGGTGGCCGCGGCTCGGCAGCGCAGTATCAGTACACTCTTTCGGATGAGAATCTGGACGAGCTGAACACCTGGGCGCCGCAGTTGCTGGCTCGCATGAGCCAGATGCGCGATACGCTCGCCGACGTTCAAAGCGACCAGCAAAGCCAGGGACTCGCCGAGAACCTGGTGATCGACCGCGACGCCGCCTCCCGCCTCGGCATCACCGCCGCGGCCATCGACAGCGTGCTCTACGATGCATTCGGGCAGCGCGAAGTCTCCACCATGTACACCGCGCTCAATCAGTACTTTGTGGTGATGGAGGTCGACCCGAAGTATCAGCTCAGTCCCGATTCGCTCAACGGCATCTTCCTCAAGTCGTCGACCGGGGCCATGGTCCCGCTCTCAGCCATCGCCCACTACGAGACGCAGCGTACTCTGCTCCAGGTAAACCACCAGGGGCAGTATCCAGCCGTCACACTCACCTTCAACCTGGCGCCGAATGTGGCCCTCGGCGACGCTGTGACCGGCGCTGGAAAAGGCCGAGCGCGACCTCGGCATGCCCTCCGAAATTCATGCCACCTTCCAGGGAACCGCGCAGGCCTTCCAGGATTCGCTCAAGAACGAGCCCTAGCTGTTCGCCTGCGGCGGTGGTAGCGGTGTACATCGTGCTCGGCATCCTCTACGAAAGCCTGATTCACCCGCTCACCATTCTCTCCACCATTCCACCCGCGTGTGTCGGCGCATTTCTGGCCTTGCTGATCACCGGGACCCAATTGAGCCTCATCGCGGCAATTGGCATCATCCTGCTCATTGGGATCGTGAAGAAGAATGCGATCATGATGATCGACTTTGCGCTGCAGGCCGAGCGCGATGAAGGCCTGAACCCCGTAGACGCCATCTATCAGGCCTGCCTGCTGCGCTTCCGGCCCATCATGATGACCACGATGGCCGCACTCTTCGGCGGCCTGCCGCTGGCCGTCGGCATGGGGGTGGGTTCGGAGCTGCGCAAGCCTCTCGGCATCACCATCGTCGGCGGCCTGCTGGTTTCGCAGGCGCTTACGCTCTTTACTACGCCTGTGGTGTACTTGTTCTTCGATCGCCTGCAGTGGCGCTTCATGAAGCTGCACAAGATTGGCTCGGAACTGGAAGAGGCGCCGGGAGATTGACGCTGTCCCTCGCCACAAGGCAAGTGTGGCGGGTCCCCGAGCGGTAATCAAAGGCGAAGCCGGGCTATAATTCCGCATGACGCCCAAAGCCCTGCTTCCCCTTTTGCTGCTCTCCACCACTTGCGCGTTCGCGCAGTCGCCTGCCGCTAAGCCCACTCCGCCGCCTGCAACTCTGCGCAGCGTGCTGCTGGCCGAGCTGCACTCCACCCACGACAAGGCCGACTGGTTCGTCCCGGTGAATACGGCAGTTGCCGGCCTGACGGCGGACCAGGCAAAGTGGATTCCCACCAACGCCGCCGGAAAGCTCGATCCCAACGCCAACCACTCCGTCGGGATGCTGACCTATCACCTGTACTTCTGGGACAACAACGCGCTCGCCACGCTCAGCGGCAAGAAGCCGGCGCCCGAACCCAGCAACAACGACGAAACCTTCAACGACTACGACGCCGCCTTGTGGCAGAAAACCGTACACGATCTTGACGCGGTGATGAAGGGGCTTGAAGACCTGGTGGCGAATGCCGATGATTCAACCCTCGCGAAGATCGCTCCGACCATCGCCAACATCTGCACGCATAACGCCTACCACACCGGTCAGATTCTCTACGTGCGCAAGCTGCAGGGCTCGTGGAACCCCGACAACGGCGTGAAATAGCAGGCCTGTTTCTCCGTCCCTGCTTCAGAGCTCCAACTGCGAATCGGGCGGCGCCTTTCCTCCGGTCCGGCCTGTTTGGGCGGCGGGCCGGTTTGGTGGTATTGTCAGATTCATCCCGATCCATCGCTTGACGGGCATTCTCGGCAACCAGCAATTTGCCGGCAGTCGTTCCATCATTCAGACATTTTGTCCAAGACCCCTTTGCAGCCGAGTCAAAGCGAAGCAGAGGTGTCTACTCATTTCAACACCGGGATAAATGAAAGGCTGAGGCAACCGATGAACCCTTCCCACGACTCCACTGATGCCGCTCACGTGTTGACCCTGGATGAGATCACGAGCCTGACCCAGGAGGGTGGCAAGCCCGCCGACACCCTCATGAACGTGGTTGCCCTCATCGCCGCCCGGTTTCACACGGATGTCTGTTCGGCCTATCTGCTTGAGCCGGACCGGTCGCATCTGGTGCTGGCTGCCACGCTTGGGCTGAGCCCAAAGTGCATTGGCGCGCTGCGCATGCCCATCCATGAAGGGCTCTCAGGCCTGGTTGCGGAGCAGGTGCTGCCGGTGGCCGTGAAGGATGTGAGAAGACACTCCCGGTACAAGTACTTCAAAGAGGCGGGCGAAGAAGAGTACCACTCATTTCTGGGCGTACCTCTGATCGACCGCGGAGTGCTGCAGGGTGTGCTGGTAGTGCAGACCAAAGACCCCAGAGTGTTTACTGAGGCTGAAGTCACTCTGCTGAGCGATGCGGCCAGCCAGGTGGGCCCGGTGGTGAGCGAGGCCCGCACGCTCGATCGGTTCATTGCCCCGGCGCAGGAGAAGCTTTGGGCCCTGGCGCGCAACGTCTGGTGGAGTTGGGACCACGATTGCATCAGCCTCTTTCGCGATCTGAACCCGGTTCGCTGGCGTGAGCTCAACCAGAATCCCATCTCTCTGCTCAGCGAGATTCCCCTGGCCGACATTGAAAAGCGCGCCGCGGAGCTGGTTCTTCACAGCCGCATCAACTATTGCTATCGCCGTCAGCAGGAGTATCTGAATGCTGACCACACCTGGGCCGCCGGCAACGCCGGCATTCTGAGAACGCGGCCAGTCGGCTACTTCTCCGCCGAATTCGGGCTGCATGAATCGCTGCCCATTTACTCCGGCGGCCTTGGCGTGCTCGCAGGAGACCACATCAAGAGCGCTTCCGACCTGGGTGTCCCGCTGATCGCAATTGGGCTCTTTTACGGTCAGGGGTACTTCCTGCAGCATCTGGACGGGAGCGGCTGGCAGCGAGAGGAATATGTGCAGACCGACGTGAACGCGCTGCCTATGCAGCCGGCCATCGGCGTTAACGGAGAGCCGGTTGTGGTAGAGATTGCCACTCGCGGAAGCACGATCCGCGCCAAGGTGTGGCGGGTCAAGGTGGGCAGGATCGATCTGCTTCTGCTCGACTCAAACGTTCCCGGCAACGCGCCCGAAGATCTCGACACCACATCGCGCCTCTACGGCGGTGACTCGCGCACCCGTATCCGCCAGGAGTTGTTGCTGGGCGTGGGCGGCTTCCGCGCGTTGAAACCAATGGGTGTCTCGCCTGGGGTGCTCCATCTGAATGAAGGACACAGCGGCTTTGCGGTCTTTGAGGCGATTCGCAATCGCATGGAAGAGCAGGGCGTGGATTTTTACACCGCTGCCAGCCAGGTGGCGCGCGAAGTTGTGTTCACAACCCACACTCCGGTCCCCGCAGGCCACGATCGATTCCATCCCGACCTGATTGAGGAGCACCTGGGCCCGCTGCGCGATCAGCTTGGCCTTTCTCACTACGACCTGATGAGCTACGGGCGCGAGAACCCCGGCGATCACGGCGAGCAGTTCTGCATGACGGTGCTCGGGCTCAAACTGGCGCGGCGTGTGAACGCGGTTTCGTCGCTGCACGGCGAGGTTTCGCGCGCCATGTGGAAGCCGCTTTATCCCGGCCGCTCTGAGGACGCAGTTCCCATCGGTCACATCACAAACGGGGTGCACGTTCCCTCATGGCTGGCGCCGCAGATGGCCCGGCTCTACGACCGGCATCTCGGAGTTGGCTGGCAGCAACGCAGCGGCCGCGCCGCAACCTGGGAGGCAATCGAGACGGTGGACGATGGCGAGCTTTGGGAGACGCATCTGAGCCTGAAGGCACAGCTTCTCGACTTTGCCCGGCGGCGCGCGCGCGAACAGGCAGAGCGCCGCTTTGAATTGCCCGAGTATATCCAGTCGCTCAGCAAAGTGTGTTCTCCCGATGCGCTTACCATTGGATTCGCTCGCCGGTTCGCCACCTACAAGCGCGCCAACCTCTTCCTTGCGGATATCGAGCGGCTGACCTCGATGGTCAACGACCCCAAGCGCCCTGTGCAGTTTCTTTTTGCCGGCAAGGCGCATCCCCACGACGAGCCCGGCAAGAAAGTTCTCCAGCAAATCGCCCAGATGATGCGCAACGTCCAGCTTTGCCGACAAGTTCATCTTTATCGAGAATTACGACATTAACGTCGGCCGATACCTGGTGCAGGGCGTGGACGTTTGGCTAAACAACCCACGGCGCCCCCTGGAGGCATCGGGCACCAGCGGCCAGAAGGTGGTGCTGAACGGTGGCCTCAACTTCTCAGTGCTCGACGGCTGGTGGGCCGAAGCGTACGACGGGCTTAACGGCTTTGCCATCGGCAACGGCCGGACTCACTCCAACATGGATGTACACGACCAGCGCGACGGAGAAGACCTCTACAGGGTCCTCACCGAAGAGCTGATTCCGCTCTTCTACCAGCGGGATCAGGATGGACTTCCGCGCGGCTGGATCCGGCGAATGAAGCGAACCATCCGCACCCTTGGATGGCGGTTCAACGCCGACCGCATGGTGATGGACTACGTGCAGAAGGGGTATATTCCGGCCGCTGGAGGCACCAGCAGCGAGATGCCGCCCGCCTCATAGGCGGAGTTGGGCGGAGTTTTCATCGGACAAGGTGCGCGAAAATTCACGACCGCGTAATTGGCCTCATTTTTCGCATGGGTTAAGACCAGATCGAATCGGGCGAATCGATTCGGGCCGGAATCCGCGGCCCCGAACCCGCCCCTGCCCGGACCCAACTAGCAGAATCTCCAGCACTAACGTGACGAAAACGCCTTGTGCGGACAGCGGTGCGACGATTTTCCCGATTTCGGCGATCTACCACAAACGTAGCATCGGACATTCGGGAAAGTTGTATCTAGTAAATCACTTTTGTGATGGACCTCGATTCAATCATGCCGAAGACTGAATCAACGAAGCCTCTATCGATGAGGCCTGCGACAAATCTGGCCTATGAGCAAATCGCGGGAGATTCCACGCATTCCTTCCACGGCAATTGCGTTTCTGGCATTGCTGCTCGGCGTCATGTTCGCATTCCGAATTATGCGCGGAAGCGCCCCTGGGAGCGACTGGGCGGCACGCCTTGCCCAAGTGCGCGTCACTGGATTTGAGATCCTGGTAATCGCCATACTGGTCGTCGGACTGATCTTTCTCAAGACCATCGCGGATTTCCGCCACCAGACCGAGCAGAGCCTGCTTCAGGCCTTCCTTGAGAACATTCCCGACAACGTTTTTTTCAAGGACCGCGAAAGCCGCTTCATTCGCATCAGCAACGCGATGGCCGCCTATTTCGGACTTGCCGATCCCTCCCAGGCGACGAACAAATCCGACGCCGACATGTTCAGCGCCGAGCACGCGAAGCGGGCCTTTGCCGATGAGCAGGAGATCATGAGTACCGGGCAGCCGGCGGTCGGACGCGAGGAGAAGGAAACCTGGCCGGACGGCCATGAAAGCTGGGTGCTCACCACCAAAGTTCCGTTGCGAAACCGTCATGGCCAGATCATCGGGACTATGGGCATCTCTCGCGACATCACCGAACACAAACAGGCTGAGGCGCGCATCCGCTACATGGCGCTTCACGACGCTCTCACCGGATTGCCCAATCGCAACCTCCTTCAGGACCGGCTTTCGCAGGCAATCGCCCTGGCCGCACGGAACCAGAAGCGGGTCGCCGTGATGATGCTGGACCTGGATCGCTTCAAGTTCGTGAATGACTCCCTTGGGCACTACGTGGGCGATCGCCTTCTTGAGGCTGTGTCAGTTCGGCTAAAGACATGCCTGCGCGAGAGCGACATTATTGCGCGCCTGGGGGGCGATGAGTTTGTGGTGGTGCTGCCATTGGCCTCATCGGATCAGGATAGCGAGCAGGTGGCGCGCAAGATCATGGCTGCGGTTGTGGAGCCTTTTGAGGTTGAGGGTCACGAGCTGCACATCAACAGCAGCATCGGCATCTGCCACTACCCAACCGATGGCGAAAACCCCGGCGCCCTGCTGCAGGCAGCGGACTCGGCGATGTATGCGGCCAAGGCCAAAGGCCGCGGCACATTTTGCTTTTGCACACCGGGGCTCAACGCAGAATCCAAACGCCGGCAGAAGCTGGAAGTGGATTTGCGCAAGGCAGTTGCCCGCCAGGAGTTTGTGCTTCATTATCAGCCCCTTGTGTCAGCCGATACCGGCCGGATCACCGGGATGGAGGCTCTGCTGCGCTGGAATCACCCCGAAGACGGCTTGATCTTCCCCAACCAGTTCATTCCCTTGCTTGAGGATCTTGGATTGATGACGGAGGTCGGCCACTGGGCGCTGATGACAGCGTGCCGTCAGAACTTCGTTTGGCAGCTGGAGGGACTCGATCCTGTTCGCGTCGCTGTAAATGTTTCCGCGCAGCAGGTCCACCGGGGAGATATCGTCAAGTCCGTTGCCGAAGCTCTTGATCAAACAGGGCTCGATCCATGCTGGCTTGAGCTCGAGATCACCGAGAGTTTGACACTGGATGACACTGAAAACACCATCCGGATCATGCACGACCTGAAGCGCCTCGGCGTCAGCCTTTCGCTCGACGACTTTGGCACCGGGTGGTCGTCGCTGGCTTACTTGCGCCGGTTCCCCCTGGACCGCCTCAAGATCGACCGTTCATTCATGCGCGACGTGCTGTCGCAGCCTGCGGCGGAAGCAGTGGTGAGGGGCATCCTGAGCCTGGCCCGGAACCTGGGCATCTCCTGCGTCGGCGAGGGCGTAGAGACGCATCCACAACTTGAGTACCTGCAGAGGCAGTTGTGCGCGGAGATTCAGGGATACCTGTACAGTCCAGCGTTAGGGCCCGAGGATTGCACGCAGCTGATGCGCAACGGTAAGGCTTCGTTCCTGAACGTCTCACCGGCAATGGCGAAACGAATCCATGTGGTCGGGTCATCGACGCATGCCTCGGATGGGCGCGAGGGTCCTGTCGAGCTCAAAGAGGCAGTTCAATAGGCTCACCGTCAGAGGCCCGCAGTTCTAACCACCAGGCTCGGCGGCATTGAATGGCCGATCTGACGTTGCGAGCGGGCCTTAGACTGCCAGCTCCTCTTCCTCAACCTTCACACGCTGGAGCAGCTGAACCGGATAGTAGGCGTTGCGCGTGTATTGCTTCACCATTCGGTTGGTATTGAAGTACGAGCCGTTGAAGGCGATGGTGTTGCGCATCAACCGCGCCCATTGCGCCGGGTCCGCACGATAAAGAGGGACGACCGCGGTTTCGAGCTTTCGATAGAGCGAAGAAGCCTCTTCGGCGTCGTTGGCTCCGTCTTCAATGGCCCAGCCCGTGAAACCTTCGATGCAACCCTCAATCCACCACCCATCCAAAATCGACAAGCTCGGAACGCCGTTCAGAGCAGCCTTCATCCCGCTTGTTCCGCTCGCCTCGTAAGGCCGGCGGGGCGTGTTGAGCCAGACATCGACGCCTGCCGTCATCATGGCGCCGAGAGCCCAGTCGTAGTTCTCGAGATAGACAATCTGCAGCAGGTTGCCGGAGAGCCGGGCAGCGTCCTCAACAACCTGGTGGATGAGCGCTTTGCCGGGTTCGTCCTGGGGATGCGCCTTTCCGGCATAGACAATCTGCAGTCCACCTGCCTTGCCGGCAATCTCCACCAGCCGCTCCGGATCGGTGAATAGAAGGGTTGACCGCTTGTAGGTGGCCACGCGCCGCGCAAAGCCAAGCGTGAGCACATCGTCCTTGAGTACGCGCCCGGTGCGGGTGGCCACTTCACTCAGCAGAGACTTCTTGGCCACGGCATGAGCGGCCAGCATTTCGCTGTCCGGCATATCAATGGCGTTACGCAGGTAGAGATTGTCGCGCCGCCACGCCGGTACGCGCGCGTCCAACAGCCTTTGCACCGGATCGGAGACCCAGGTGGGCGCATGAACGCCGTTGGTAATCGAATCGATGGCAAACTCGGGGAACATCTGCCGCGAGACCTTGGCGTGCTGCATGGCAACTGCGTTCGCGTAGCGCGAGAAACGCAGCGCCAGCAGCGTCATGTTCAGCAGGCCGTCGCGAAAGCAGCCCAGCTTCTCCAGGCGGGCGGTGCGATCGCCGCCCAGAATGCGGATGGTCTGTTCGGTCGAGAAGCGGTCGTGCCCCGCAGGCACGGGCGTGTGGGTCGTAAAGACGCAACGCTGCCGAACCAGGGCGAGGTCTGCCTCCGTGGGCGCGCCAATCGGGCCGCCGCCCATCTGATGCTCAAGCAGGGCAAGCGTCAGCAGTGCGGCGTGCCCTTCATTCATGTGATAGACGTTGACGCGGTGGCCGAGTGCGTTCACCATGCGCACCCCGCCCATTCCAAGAACGATCTCCTGCTGCAGGCGGTAGTTGGTGTCGCCGCCATACAGGTGATCCGTAAGTCCCCGGTCCCAGCCGGAATTTCCGTCGAGATCGGTGTCAAGCAGGTAGATGGGCACCACGTGTCCGTAGCGGCCAACAAGGTCGTAGCGCCAGCATCGCACCTGGACAACCCGGTCCTCGACGCTCACCGTGATGCGGGCGGGTTCCTCCACGCAGAAGTCCGCGGGGTTCCACTGCTGCACCTCTTCGGTTTGGACACCCTGGCTATCGAGATGCTGCTGGAAGTAGCCCTTGCGGTGAACCAGCGTGAATGCCACCAGAGGAACTCCCAGATCGGCAGCGGAGCGCAGAGTATCGCCTGCCAGCACGCCCAGGCCGCCCGAATAGGTGGGCATGCCAGGGTTGATTGCGATCTCCATCGAGAAGTAGGCGACGACGCCGGCGGTTGGAAAAGATTCGTAAGAAAAAGGTCGGGACGAAATCGGTTGCATCAAGGGGGTCTCCGGGTCGCATCGAGACGTCGAGGCGACGAAATCTATCTAAACTTCCTTCGCGCCGGGCTTTGGTGTCCTCCCGGTTATTATCGGCATAAACTTCTCCGATTTTACCAAGGCAGGTCTGTGCAAATGGGGTGGAGGGGGTAACCAAATCGGGGATGGGAATGAAGAGCGAAATGGGTATTGTATTGAGATTCTCACGAAGCATTCACCCCGCTTAACGAAGACACGGCTGCGTTTCTCCTGGCGAAGGTGGTGCGGAGCCGATTGCGCTTCAGGCCGTCGCGAAGATCTCGGTGCCACGGACACTTTTTGTTCTCACACTAGCTCAGAGCACGAGCTCCATCCGATGCGTGGCAGATGTGGATCTGCGGGACGATGCCGAATTGCCCGGCATAGAGCGCGCCGAGAGCCTGGGCGAAGCTCGGAGCCTGCGATTGCTCCACCAGGTTGATGGTGCAGCCGCCAAATCCGCCGCCCGTGAGCCGCGCTCCGATGAGGCCGGGCAGGTCCTGGGCCAGCTCCACCATTGCGTCGGCCTCCACGCAGCTGCCTTCAAAGTCCTGGCTATAGCTCAAGTGCGCTTCGGCCATCAGCCGCCCAACCTCGTGCATGTCGCCTTGTTCGAGCGCGGCGGCAAAGGCAACCGTGCGGAGGTTTTCAGTGATTACGTGGCGCGCGCGCTTGAGCGACTCGGGGCTCATCTCGCTGCCCCACCGTTCCAGATCGTCCACCGTTGCGTCGCGCAGAAATCTGACACCTGGCCTGTGACTCGCGATGACGGCGCATGCCGCTTCCACCTCGGCCCGGCGCGTTGTGTAGTCGCCTCCGGCCACCGAGTGCTTGACCATGGTATTTGCAATCACGAGCGCAACATGGGCCGGGATCGGCGCGAGGGTGAAGCTGAGATCCCGGCAGTCGAGCAGCATGGCGTGGTCCTTGCGGCCGTTGACAGAGATGAACTGATCCATGATGCCGCAGCTTGAACCGACAAACTCGTTTTCCGCACGCTGGCAAAGCCGCGCAAGTTGCGGGCCAGGATAGGCGGCCTTCACGACTGAGAGCAATGCCAAAGCCGTTGCCACTTCGACGGCCGCGGAGCTCGACAGCCCTGAACCCAGCGGCACATCTCCGCAAAGACTCAGGCTGAACGCGGGAATTGTGTGCCCCTCACCCGCAAGAATCGAGGCGACACCGAGCGGATAGTCCGTCCAGTGCCTGCTCGCCATGAGCGTCGGCAGGGAGGAAAGGTCGAAGTGACGTTCTTCTCCGTAGTTCTCAGAGTAGAGAGCGATCTTGCCGTCGGAGCGGGGCGAGATGGCAGAGAGGGTTGCGAAGTCGATGGCCGCGGGCATAACGAAGCCCTCGGCGTAGTCGGTGTGCTCGCCAATGAGGTTCACGCGGCCGGGAGCGACGAAGAGGGAGGGCTCGGCGCGAAACCGCTGACTGTGCTGGGTACGAAGAACTTCAGGATTCAACATGCGGCTTATCCAGTTGGATCAGGTTTCGAACGGCTCGATGGAAACGGACACGCCCCAGGAAGATCGCTCCCCAGGAGCAAGCGACCGGCTCCACGATCCGGTCACTGCAAGCGAGTCGACGGGCGCGGTGGCCGGTTCGAGCGCCACGCACATCTGTTTTGGTCCCGGTCGCTCAGGCCAGCCGCCATAACAGATCCAAAGGCCAAGGTATGGCGTGAGCGCAGGATCGAATTCAAAGCGAATGCGGAGATTGACGCTGGGGCGCTCAAGCGCGCACCAGTTCTCCGTTGCGCCAAGCGGGCCGGCAAACAGCTTGTCGCCTATTCCGGATGCGATGGATCGAGCCATTCGGAGATCGGTTTCGCCGCCTGTGGCAAGTTTTGCAATCGGCCACGAGACAGTGTCGCCGCTCTTGCCGAGGCGGTTTCCGCCCGAGCCTTCAAGCCGGAGAGACTGGATGGAATCCGGAAGGACGATGCGATCTCCAGGCTCGACGGCGAAGAGCGGATGTGCCGCCCAGGACCAGGGCACGCGGGCCGTTCCTGTGTTGGTGACGGTGTACTTGAGCCGAAGATTCCAGCCCGTTGCGGTTTCTGAAAGAGCAAGATCACGAACGAGAGCGAGCGGCAACGAGAAGCACTCCCCGCGCAGAGTCCCATCGCCTGCGCCGTCAGACTGCCACTCGACGCGCCAGAGGTCTCCGTGGTCGGGAACCTGCTCGGACGAGCCGACTACAAGCCGCACATCGCACGCCGCCACCGACGGCAGGCACTCATCCCATCCGCTCGCGTCTGCTTCGTCGAAAGCCATGGTTCGGGTGCGGGGGGCATAAGGCAGGAGCGGGGCCTGAAGCAGTTCCGTCTCCCCAATCCGGATCGAGGCGATCTTGCCTCCGAGATGAGGAAGAAGGGTGAGGGAAAGGTCGCCTTTCTCCAAGACAACGTTTTCATTCTCAGGCCCGGCAATCTTCTCTTGCGCCATCACCTTATGCCTCTGCTGTTTCGCTGCTTGCGGCCACCAGTCGTTGCCAAATCTCGTCGAGCCATCTCTCGTGTTCCGGTTTCATCAGCACGGAACGGAGACAGCGCACCATTTCGCCGTTCCCCTCACCGCGGCCAATAGACCTCTGAGGCATCGCCGAGGGGTCGAACCACCTCAGCGGCAATTGTACAAGCGCAAGGTGTAAATCCCTTGTGCTGCAAGCCACAAAGGTGTTTTGAGCTAGTTCCGATGCCGCCTCCGGGGCGCCTGCGCGCATCTTCCAGACCACAATATCCAGTTCCGGGCCGCCTGCCGCCAGGCCTTCAAATCGCGGGTCTTCACGCAAGCGTCGGTCTAGCTCCAGCGCCGCCCGCCGGCCCTTTGACAGGCCCTCGGCAAACGCGCCACCCCGCTCGAGCGGCAGCAGCCTCTGCGTTGCCCACAGAGCCACCGCGGCCGCGCCTGCGCGAGAGCACTCCAGGCTGATCTCCCCAAGGTGTAACTGGCTCGAAGTGAAGTAGGTATAGGGCGAGTCGTGCTTGTAAAACCGTCCCACCGCCGGGTCGCGGAAGAGCGCGCACCCGCAGCCGTAGGGCTGCAGCCCGTGCTTATGCGGATCGATCACGATCGAGTCGGCCCGGCTTATGTTCAGGTAAGCCTGGCGCGCCGGATCGTCAAGGTCATCGGCTATGAGGCCAAAGTACCCGCCGTAGGCCGCATCCACATGTATCCGGAACCCATATCGCTCTCTGAGCGCGAGAATCTCGACCAGCGGATCAACCGCTCCAATCGCAGTGGTGCCCAGGGTGACGACAACTGTGCCAACGCTGCCCTGGCGGAGCTCTTCCTCCAGCGCTTCCAGGCTCATCCGCCCGCGATTGTCGGTGGCAACCTGTTTGAAATCAAGCTTCAGTACCGAGGAGATGCGGCTATGGGTGTAGTGCGCCTGCTCCGAGCCGAGGATCCTCTTCCCGGGCGACAGTTGGCCCGCAACCCACAGAGCTTCCAGGTTGGCCATGGTCCCGCTCGACGTCAAATGGCCCAGGAACTCGCCGCTCTTCCAGCCGAACATTGCAGCGATGCCGGCCACCGCCTCGATCTCCATCTCCGAGCTCGCCCGTCCACCGTCGCGCGCATGGTTGTTTGGGTTGATCTTCATGGCCAGCGCATAGGCCGCCCGGGCCACTGGATGGGGTGGTTTCAGCATTTGCCCCGCGTACAACGGGTGGAAATAAGGAAAGTTGTCGCCCAGGCGGTGGGCCACGTCATCAAGGACTCTCGACATGGCTTCTTCGGCGCATTCGGCGTCCGGCTCGTAGTCTGGCAGGCGGGCGAACTCCGCTTCCAGGACCTCGGTGGCGCGCCCAAGCAGCCTTGGAACGGAATCAGGATTCATGGCGACCTAGGGCCTGCTCACGCTACCAGGGCAGATGGCCTTGGTAGTGTGAGCAGGCCCTAACAACCTATCACAGCGGCGCACGCGTTGATCACATCAAATAAATGGATTAAAATCAGTGGCTTCTGAATTGAAATTCCCTCAATTAAGACGATGGAATGCAATTTGTGCACCATTTTTCCAGAGACCATGCTACACTCGTTCCAGCGTTAGAACCGAACCGGGCGTGAGCAGTACTCGCCCAACCAAGCAAGATTCTGCCAGTGGTCGCTCCGATTCATCCAGCGCAATTCAAAGATCAGGAAATACGAGCAAAATGGAACAAGGTACTGTGAAGTGGTTCAATGACGCGAAGGGCTTCGGCTTTATCTCGCGCCAGAATGGCGAAGATGTATTCGTGCACTACTCGGCAATCAACTCAAGCGGTTTCAAGAGCCTGCAAGAGGGTCAAGCCGTGCAGTTCAACGTGGTAAAGGGGCCCAAGGGCTGGCAGGCTGCCGACGTGCAGCCGCTCTAAACCTTGGCCGGATTCAGGCAGAATCCTGCAACAATGGACGGGGATGGGAGGAATCCCATCCCTTTCCTGTCTCACGAATCCGGGTCAGGCGGAAGAAACTTCCAGCTGAACTGAATCTCCCAACTAAGCACTGCCATATAAGTGATTTCGGCAGTCCGGGAGGTCTGTGCCCAGAAGGGCAGGCCGGGCTGGGGCCGCGCCTCGGGCGTGTACCGGCTCGCCGCTGGAACTGTGCACAACAAAAATTACCCGTTCACAGACCACGCCTGTGTTCAAGGCAGGGCCTCGCCCCTGATTGAGAGCCTGGATCCGTTCGTCGCCCCAGCAGATTTCCGCTATAGCACTTTTCGAAAAGGTGTGTCCTATGCGACTGCTCGCAAACCGACGCGACTCCAGGGAGCGGCGGCCTCACATGCCGGCTGACGGGGTACAGTATCTGGAAAAGTGCCGTAAACTGACCGGGACGCTCGGCAACAGAGCAGTTGCGGGGCCCCGGAGGTTGTTCTCTTGAAACGAAGCTCGGCCTCAAGCTTCCTAGGTGCCCTTGTGGTCGCCCTGCTCGTTTTCTTCCTGCACCTCCCTCAAACGCAAGACAGCATCCTGTTCGACGATGCGGCAGACTACATGCGCGCCGCGCAGGCGCCAATCGCCGCCACCTGGCTCAATTCCAACAGCATTACTCCTTTCGAACTGCTTCACCGGCGCAGCTCCGACCCGGAGTTCAGCCAGCATCCGTGGTTCTCGCTCTATATCGACGGCGACAACGCCGCGCTCCGCCACTTCCACACGCCGGTAACGGCCTACATCCTCCATATCGTTCGTGGGTTCTTTTCAACCGATCGATGTGCCCGCGTGCTCTGGTCCGTTGCGGGTGCGCTTCTCTGCGGTCTGCTGTATTTCATTCTTGCGGAATTCTCAGTGCCGCTCATTTTGGCCGCGCTCATCGCAATCTTTGCGGGAGTCCAGGCCGCGTTTATCGAGGTGAGCGTCGACCCCACGCCCCACGCCTGGTATCTCCTCTTTGCGCTCGCATTTCTTTATCTCCTGGCGCAGTATCTCGCCAGCCACCGCGAACGCGACATTTACATGGCCGCTATCGTGCTGGCGCTTGCGGTTGCCACGCTTGAATTCAGCCTCGAGTTGATCTGCGCCATCCCCCTGGCTGTGGCGATCCTTTGGTTCATCCGTCGTGATGTGCTGCCGGCAAGATCGACCGCTATCAAGCACACCCTCAAGGCATGCGCAGTCTTTATCGCCACCACGTTTGTGATCTGGCCGGGCGGATGGCTCCGCGGCGGATATCTGGAGTGTTACGGCGTCCTGGGCGCTTCTGTGCTGCAGAGAAACCATGGCCCACAACATACACAACACTTCGCCAGCCGAGTTATTACCAACGCTTCCGGCGGGCACGATTCGGTCTGGATCCTGGTGGCAGCAGGACTTGCGGCGGGAATTTGGCTCCTTTTCCGCAAACGTCTATCGATTCCCTCGGCTGTTTTTGCAAGCTGCGCCGTCTTTGCCTTCGGCCTGGGAGTTGCTGACCACTTCATTCTGAACACCTTCTTCTTCGAAGCTGCCGTGATCATGATGGCCGCGACCGGATTGATCCTCGGCGATCTTTTCGCGCAACGTAGAGGAGTCAATGGTGCGTCGTCACGCATGCCGGGCTGGATGAAACCTGCTTGCATTACACTTCTCTGCGTCTTCCTGGTGGTCGGCTCGGCGCTCGAGTGCCGCCCACAGCATCGCTCGGAGTTGTGGGGGAATCGAGCCTGGCTTGGGGGTGTATTCGCCGGCGTTCGGCAGCTGGTTCCAGCCGGGGCAACCGTCCTGGCACAGAACAACCGGGAAGCGTTTTCGCTGTATCTGCCGGAATATCACTTTGTGTTTGCGGCCGACTACCACACCCCATTTGAAGAGATGATCCGCTTGTCGAACTCATCCACGCTGTGGAGCCCGGGAGAGCAACACTATGGCGTGTGTATCCCACGGGATTACATCCCCGCCGGCGCTGAGACCCTCGGCGTCTTCCCGGCATCCGCTGGAGACAACGAGTTTCTCTGGAAGGTGCGATAAGTATGGGCGGCGCCTTCGATCTCAGGAAGAGACCCTGGTTGTAACAAGCAGACGCGATACCTGCTCGATCAACTCTGAATTGGAATGCTTCGAAAAAGGGGACGGCAATGTCACCCGCCTCGCTCGGCAGGCGTTCGCGCGGGTTCCGATTGGGATATCCTGAAGGGTTGCCGCGGCTTCTTAGCATCGAGCCCGCCGGCCTCAGATTCTCAGGATTCTTCTCACTATGAGCAAGCAGACGATCGCCGTACACCTGCCTGATGGGGCCGTTCGCGAAGTGCCCGCCGGAACAACGCCCTTTGAAATCGCCAGCGCCATCTCTCCCCGCCTCGCCGCTGCTTCGGTCGTCGCGCGCGTCACTCCGCTGAATGGCTCAAACGCGCGGGCCGCCGGGACGGAGCCGGAAGGCGCCGAAGCAGCGATGTATGCAGTCGAGAGTGGAGCAGGTCCCCGCCTTGTCGATCTCTCCGCACCGCTCACTGAGGACACGCGCCTGGAGCTTGTCAAGGAGGCGGACCCTGAAGCGCTGAAGGTGGTGCGCCATTCGGCCGCGCATGTGCTTGCGACGGCCGTGCTCGAGCTATTTCCTGAAACCAGGCTTGGCCACGGCCCCGCGACGGATGCGGGCTTCTTCTATGACTTCTATCGGCCAACCCCGTTCACTCCGGAAGACCTAGCCGCGATTGAAACGAAGATGAAGGAAGTGGTGGCGCGCGACGAGCCGTTTGTCAGGATATACGAGCCGCGGGAGCAGGCGCTGGCCGAATTCGAACGCGACGGCGACTTCATGAAGACGCACTTCGTGACCAAATTCACCGAGCCGGGCTCCGAAGTGAGCTTCTATCGCAATGGCAAGTTCGTAGACTTCTGCCGCGGTCCTCACGTGCCTTCGACAGGCCGCGTGAAGGCCTTCAAAGTGCTCTCGCTGGCCGGAGCTTATTGGCTGGGAGACGAGAAGAACCCTCAGTTGCAGCGCATCTACGGCACCGCCTTTTTTTCGCAGAAGGATCTGGACGCACACTTCGCTCGCCTTGAAGAAGCGGCCAAACGCGACCATCGACTGCTGGGCAAGCAGCTCGACCTGTTCAGCATTCAGGAGATCGCCGGCGCCGGACTGATCTTCTGGCATCCCAAGGGCGGCATCATCCGCAAGGTGATGGAAGACTGGATGCGCGACGAGTGTCTCCGTCGCGGTTATTCCATGGTCTTCACGCCTCACGTGATGCGCCGCGAACTGTGGAAGATCAGCGGCCATGAAGGCTATTACGTCAGACAACATGTATACGCCGATGGAGCTGGACGACGCCGAGTACCGGCTCAAGCCGATGAACTGCCCGGGCCACATTCTGATCTACAAGAACTCGCCGAAGAGCTATCGCGACCTGCCTCAGCGCTATGCCGAACTGGGGAATGTCTATCGCTACGAGCGCTCGGGAACCATGCACGGGCTGCTGCGCGTGCGCGGCTTCACTCAGGACGACGCGCATATCTTCTGCATGCCAAGCCAGATCGAGGACGAAGTCGTCGCCTGCATCGACTTTGCCGAGGCCGTGCTGAAAACCTTCGGTTTCGATGAGTTCAAGGTCGAGCTTTCCACCTGGGACCCGAATGATCGGGCCCACTACATCGGCTGCGACGAGAATTGGGCACTCGCAGAGGGCTCCTTAAAGCGCGCGCTCGAACGAAAAGGCATTGCCTACAAGACCATCCCCGGCGAGGCCGCATTCTATGGCCCCAAAATCGACATCAAGCTTGTGGACGTGCTGGGCCGGCTGTGGCAGCTCTCCACCGTCCAGTTCGACTTCACCCTGCCAGAGCGTTTCGAGCTTGAGTACGTCGGCGAGGATGGCGAGCGGCATCAGCCGGTAATGGTGCATCGCGCCCTCTTCGGTTCTGTCGAGAGGTTCTTCGGCGTGCTGATTGAGCACTACGCCGGCGCGTTTCCGCTGTGGCTTGCGCCGGTGCAGGTGGGCCTGGTTCCCATCGCCGAGCGGCATCATGCATACGCGGAGAAAATCGAGGCGGAACTCATGGCCGCGGGCCTGCGCGTTGAAGTCGACGACCGCAATGAAAAGATGAACGGCAAGATTCGCGACTTTGCCAACCAGAAAACGCCCTACATACTGGTCTTCGGCGACAAGGAAGAGACGGCAAACGCAGTCAGCGTCCGCACCCGCGCCAAGGGCGACCAGGGCTCTATGCCTCTAGCCGACTTTATCGCGAAGTGCAAGGAGCTGGTGGCGTCGCAGTCCACCGAGCTATAGAACGAAATCGCCGGCAGCACTGGAATCATCTGGTATCTTTCCAGTATTCCGGTGACACCTTCTATGCGTAGCGCGAAAACTTCGCCGAATCGCCCATTTCCCTGCTCGTTTCTCGCGACGGGCGCGCTTTTGGCCATCAGTGCGCTTGGCCTTTCAGCCGCAGCACTCGCGCAGGACAATTCCGGCGTAGTCGACATTGTTCCGCCCGCACAACAACTGACGGCTCCTTCGCCCGCAACCCAAACAAGCGCGGCACAGCCAAAGGCCGCGACCGCCTCCGCCCAATCCTCTGCCACACCGGCGACTGCCGACAAATCCTCGCCTACCAAGCCAGGCGACCTCTCAAAGGAGGCACTGGTCTTCGACAAGATGTACTCGCGCATCCGCGAGGAAGCCGACGGAACCGGCACGCGCCAGACGATAGCGCGCGTACGAATCCTTGCCGATGCCGGGGTCAAGGAGATGGCCGTTCTGACTTTCACCTACACGGCCTCGAACCAGCAGGTGGATATTGCCTACGTTCGCGTCACCAAGCCGGACGGAACGGTTGTCGTTACGCCCGCCTACAACGTCCAGGATCTGCCTGCCGATGAGACGCGCACCGCGCCCATGTACTCCGACATCCACCAGAAACATGTTGCCGTGAAGGGTATGGGTGTCGGAGACGTGCTGGAGTACCAGGCGATGCTCACCACGATCAAACCCGAGGTCCCCGGCCACTTCTGGTTCGACTACTCGTTCGAGAAGAACATTATTATTCTCGATGAACAGGTGGATCTCGACATTCCGGCAGACAAGCAGGTCACCGTTGCCTCGGCGCACGACGATCCGCAGCCAACCATCACCAACGCCGCGGGACGTAAGCTCTACCACTGGGCAAGTTCCAACCTGGCGCGGCCCGACCCGGATGCGCCGCCGAAGTCCATCAAGAACCTGAGGCCGTCCATTCAGGTCTCAACCTTTGCGACCTGGCAGCAGGTTGGCGAGTGGTACCGGGGACTGCAGCACGACTCTCTGGCAATTACGCCGGCCGTGCAGGCCAAGGCGACCGCTCTCACCAAGGGCCTCACCAGCGACGAAGACAAGATACGCGCCATCTTCAACGACGTCGCGCTCCACATTCACTATGTTGGGCTGGAATTCGGCATTGGCCGCTACCAGCCCCACCCCGCCGACGACGTGCTCTCCAATGAATACGGCGACTGCAAGGACAAGCACACGCTCCTTGCCGCTGAACTGAAAGCCGTGGGTATCGACTCGTGGCCGGTGCTGATCTCATCCAGCCGCGAAATCGACCCTGACACACCCTCGCCGGCGCAATTTAACCACGTGATCACCGTGGTGCCGAGCGGCGGCAAGCTTCTTTGGATGGACTCGACTGAAGAAGTTGCGCCGATGGGCAACCTGATGATCACGCTGCGCGACAAGCAGGCGCTGGTGGTGCCAAACGGCAAGGAGCCCTATCTGGAACGCACGCCGGGAGAACTGCCCTATCTGCAAAACGCACGGTTCGAGTCCGAGGGCAAACTGTCGGAACAGGGCGTCTACACCGGGCACATCGCGCAGGCGTACCACGGGGACGTCGAGTTCTTTCTGCGCACGGTCTTCCGCCAGGTTCCGCAGTCCCAGTGGAAAGAAGCGCTGCAGAGGTTCTCGAGCGGCATGGGGTTCAGCGGCGAAGTCTCGAACCCGTATATCTCTGAGATTGAGCAAACCGGCCAGCCGCTCGAAATCTCTTACGACTACACCCGCGAGAAGTTTGGAGATTGGGACGACCACCGCATCTTTCCTTCGATGCCGGCGACCGGCTGGGCAGCCTATCCGGGGGTAAAGGAGAAGAAGCCCGCCGACCCGGTGGAGATTGCCGCGCCCGCCGAGCAGGTCTACATCAGCAAGATAACGCTGCCCAAAGGATGGTCGCTGGAACCGCAAAGCAATGTGGACCTCAAGGAGGACTGGGCCGAATACCACTCCAGCTACAGCCTAAAGGAGGGAGTGTATTTCGCCGAGCGCAAGCTGGTACTCAAGCAGAACAAGGTCCCGCTCGAAGACTGGGACAAATACCTCGTTTTTCGCCGCGCGATCTATGCGGACGAGGTGAAGACAACCTGGCTGGTCGGCGCGAATGGTCCCGCGGGCGGAGGTTCGGGATTCTCCGGGTCTTTCCCAGCCTACGCGTTCGGTGGATCCCGCCTGAACTCCGAGCTGCGAGAACAAATTGTGAACGCTCTTGAGCCGGCCCGCAACGCCGAGGAGATTCTCGAAACGGAAGCCCCGCCGGCGGCGGGCGATCTCGCCAAGGCTTCAACCCTCGCGCATCAGGCCGTGGACGAGGTGGAAAAGAAGTCGGCCTCGCTCTCTGCGAGCGACCTCAATTCGATCTACTGGATGCAGGGCCTGTCGAACGCATGGTCTGCGCTGGGCTGGTCTGCCTACAAATCAAAAGATCTGGCGACTGCCGAAAACTATCTGCGTGCCGCATGGCGTTTGAGCCAGGATCGCCAGAGCGGCTTTCGGCTGGGCCAGGCCCTGGAGGCCAAAGGAGAAAAGCAGGCCGCGGCGCACCAGTACGAGTTGGCGGTCATTACAGCCAATTCGGCTGCCTTTGGCGAGCCTCCCCCTGTGGGTTCCGAGTCCGGTCAAAAGCTCATGGATGCCTACAAGCTGCTCACTGGCCGCCAGCTCAAGGCAGATCCGCTTAACGACGGCCAGTACAACGGCAGCCTGCGCGAAGAGCTCGACAAAATGATTGAATTGCACCCTGCGATTCGCGCGACAAAACTGAACGGCACCGCGTTCTTCATTTTTGCATTCACAGCAGGAAAGCCAACCAGCGTCACGCTCATCGGCGGCGACAAGGCACTGGCCTCGCTCACACCGATTCTGCAGGCACACCCATTCCCGGGAGTGCTTCCCACCGGCTCAAAGGCTGTGTTGCTGCGTGAGGCGCGCGTCATCTGTTCGCAGTGGGCAGGCTGCGACGTGGACTTCCTGCTGCCGACGGCAGTCACGACGCCGCCGATCATGATTACTCCGGAGAACCGCGGAAAGCCGATCATGATGCGTGTCGAGCCGCCGGAACCCAAATGAGGCTGAATGAAGGCTGTCCGGCCTCAAAGCTGCGGCGATCGAGCCGCGGCAGCCATTTCCTATTAGATAAGAACTATTGCTATAATTCTCTCTGAGGCGAATCATGACCACATTGACCATTTCCCTGCCCGAGTCCCTGAAAGAGTTTATCGAGCACGAGGTCCGAACCAAGGGCTACGGGAACGTGAGCGAGTATGTTCGCGGGCTGCTGCGCGATGCGCAAGCCAACGAGGCGGACGCACGCCTGGAGGCAATGCTGATCGAGGGCCTGTCAAAGGGAGAGGATATTCCCCTTTCCCCGGATTTCTGGAGCGAGCTCAAGCAGGATGCGGCTAAGATTCTCGCCAGGCGCAAATAGCCTGGAAAGAAGTTAGGCCCACAGTGAACGTCTTTATTCGAACAGCCGCGCGAGAAGACATTCTCCGGCAGTATTTCTACTACATGATCGAAAAGGACGCCGTTCGCGCCGCAGAGCGATTCCTTGACGCAGTGCAGTCGGCGACTGAGATGCTTTGCCGAATGCCTAGGGCGGGGGCTCCAAAAATACTCGGTAATCCTTTGCTTTCGGGGCTGCGTTCCTGGCCGATTAAAGGCTTTCCTGCAATGCGCATCTACTACCTCCATTCCGGAGACGATTTGCGCATTGTCCGAGTCCTCCACGGCAAGCGAGACATTGACCCGCTGTTTGAAGAAGAGACGGCGGACGAAGATTGAGTCTTTCCAAAGAGCCCCTTACGCATTGATCGTCGTCCGCTTCACAACGAACTTTCCGAACATCATGCACTCTTCGCCCTTCAGTGCTCCACCCGGCCGTGAATGCCGGCCTCGAAGCTGCGGCGATCGAGCCGCGGCAGCGAACGCGCAACCTCGTCAGGGAAGAGCGGATAATGCTTTGCCGCGATCAGTTTTTCCACCACGCACCAGACTTCGTCCTCCGATGTCATCCAACCCTTGCCGTCGAGCGGGGCGAGTTTCACTGGCACGGAGTAGGCGCGCAAGGTCCGCTCTCCACGAAGGTTGAAGCAGTGCTCCACATAGCTGAGGGCCAGCTCACGCAGCGTCCGATACACGGGCGAGCGAAACCGCAGGCCGGCATAATTGGACTTGGCAACCGCGCCCCACAGGCCGTGTTCGCGATAGAGGGCAAGCACGTGGTCGTCGTCGTGCACGGCCTCAAGGTCCATCAGCAGCGGAGGGTGGCCGTTTACGCGCAGCGCCGCCGCGGCCACCATCGCGCCCTCCATACAGTGCCCCTTGCGCTCGCGCAACACGCGCCGCGGCGACCCCGCCGTATCCTCGTACTTGTATTCGATTTCGTCGATGAACTTTTGAATCCGTGCCGGTGTCTTGAGTGCGCGCAGTGTCCGGAGTTCAGCCGTGGTCAGCCCGAAGCTCTCGCCCCGATGCGGCTCTCGAACGTTCTTCGGAGGATTCTTCCCTTGCAAATGCTACCCCGCTCCCAGTTCGAACCTTAGAGAAACCTGTGCAAGCCTAGGCGTTGATCGCCATCCCCTTGACCGCGCCGTAGCCGTCGAGCAACGCTTCAGACAGCGTGGGATGCGCATGGATGGTGTACATCATCTCATCCACCGTGCCTTCGAGCTCGAGCACGGCAACCGCCTCGGCAATAATCTCCGTTGCCTGGGGACCAATGATGTGCACGCCGAGAATCTCGCCGTACTTCGCCTCGGAGACGACCTTCACAAACCCGTCGTGCGAACCCACAATGGTGGCCTTTGAGTTGCCCGCGAAGGGGAACTTGCCCACCTTCACGTCGTAGCCCTTCTCTTTTGCCTGCGCCTCGGTGAGCCCCACGCTCCCGACTTGCGGCTCGCAGTAGGTGCAGCTGGGGATGCGGTCTTTCCTCACCGGCCTGAATGCCGCGCCGGCGATTTTGGCCGTTGCGACCATCCCGCTCATTGCGCCGACGTGCGCCAGTTGCGGCAGTCCCGCAACAATATCCCCGATGGCAAATACCCCCGGCTCGGCCGTCTCCTGCGCCTCGTTGACCTTCACAAAGGCGCGGTCGAGCTCGACGCGCGTCTTGTCGAGGCCAAGGTCAGCCGTGCGCGGGGCGCGCCCCACACCCACCAGAACCTTCTCGGCTTCCTTAAACTGCGGCTTGCCATTCTGATCGGTGTAGCTCACGCGGACACCGGATTCGGTGCGCTCCACTTTCTCGACTTTTGCGCCTGTGTTCAGGTCGATGCCGCGTTTCTTGAACAGGCGCGCGAGCTCTTTCGAGATCTCTTCGTCTTCAACGGGCACAACCCGCGGCAGAAACTCGAGAATCGTGACCTCCGCGCCAAAAGTGCGGAAGATCGATGCGAACTCGACGCCAACCGCGCCTGCGCCGATCACGATGAGCGACTTGGGAACCGCATCCAGGGCCAGAATCTCGATATTGGTAAGGATGCGATCGTCGGCTGTAAGGCCGGGCAGCATCTTTGCCTCAGAACCCGACGCCAGAATCACATTCTTCGCCTTCACCTCGCTCACTTCGCCTGATGCCGAAGTCACAGCGACGGTATGAATGCCGTCCTTTGCCGGCCCGGTCAGCCGTCCGTAGCCCTCCACGCGTGCGACCTTGTGCTTCTTCACCAGAAAGTCGAGACCTTTCACGTGCTTTGTGATGATCCCGTTCTTGCGCGCCTGCACCGCTGCCCAATCCAGGCTCGGTCCCGCGCCCCCGGCAAAGTTGAGGCCGAACTCCGCGCCGTTCTGCACGTGGTCCCAAATCTCGGCGTTGAAGAGCAGCGCCTTGGTGGGAATGCAGCCGACATGCAGGCAGGTCCCGCCCAGCTTCTGCTCCTTCTCAATCAACGCGACCGTGAGCCCAAGCTCCGCCGCGCGAAATGCCGCGGTATACCCGCCCGGCCCGCTGCCCACGATTGCCACATCGTAAGTCGTCTCTGACATAGGGTTTGTGTCTGCCAATCGAGGCTCCATTCCTGCTGCTCCCTAAACCCCCTCTGGAGCAGCCCATTCCATCGTTCAGTCTAATCGGATGCGTGAAGGCAGGAAGCGGTTCGACCACTGAGCATGCGACGGGGTCGCGGACCCTCAGATCCTCAGAGCAACCAACTCCTTTGCCATGCGCTGGACGCCCGCCTCGTCGCCGAAGGAATGAAACCAATGGACCTCCGGCTCATGTCGAAACCAGGTCAACTGCCGCTTGGCGTAGTTTCGGTGTCCCTGTTGCGCGGCGGCGATCGCAGCTTCCTCGCTCAGCGTTCCCTCCAGCACCGCAGCCGCCTGCCGGTAGCCGAGCGAATCGAGCGCCTTCACCGGCCCGTAGCGCGCAAGCAGGCCACGCGTCTCTTCTACCAGGCCCGCCCTGAACATGGCCTCCGCCCGCTGGTTCAGCCGTTCGTAGAGTGCCTGCCGCGAGGGATTGAGCCCAATCCGCAAGATTCTGAAGCCGTTGAGCGGATCGCGGGCCAGTGCGTCGGACATCGGCTTGCCCACGGCCAAGCAAACCTCGATGGACCGGACCAGTTTCGGCGGTATCGTTTGCGTGAATCCGCGCTGCCGACACCGGGTCCAGCTTGCCGAGCACGCGATGCAGCCAACCCGCGGCGTGCCGGGCATGGCTCCTCTGCAGGCGAGCGCGCAAATCCTCCTGCCGCCCCGGCCCAGAGAAGATTCCATCGATTAACGCCCTCAGATAGAGCCCCGTTCCCCCGGTCACGATCGGCAACCGGCCACGCGCCACGATCTCACTCAACGCCGTCCGCGCCAGCCGGCTGTACTCGCCCGCTGTGAACGGGTGGTCGGGATCGGCTACGTCGATGAGGTGGTGCGGAAACCGCGCACGTTCCTCGAGCGATGGCTTGGCCGTCCCCAGGTCCATCCCCCGGTACACAGCAACTGAATCGCAACTGACGATTTCGCCGGCGAACCTTTCCGCGAGGCTCAAAGACAGGGCCGTCTTACCACTCCCGGTCGGCCCCAGAATCACAACCGCAAGGGGCTCAAGACCTCCGTCCGGCAGGGCGCTTGACGCAGGGGAATCCCCAGCTTTGGCAGATTTGGCAGACCCCAGGCTCACAGACGCCACCATCCTGGCGGAAAGATCCACCCTGCATTCGTATGGAACAGCCACCAGGCAAGGATTGCCGCCGCGACCATCATCAAGCCAAAGACCTGGTTGCGCTTGTATCTTTTACGCTGCGCTTCGCGACGTGCCTCGGCATCGACCTGTGCGAGGTACGGCTTGGTGCGGGTGTCAACCAGGGTTCAACTCTTCTGGGGCGCAAAGACTCGTGGCGCTGGCACCTTGAGCTCGCGGCTTGCCATGCCCAGTATAGGGGAACATTGAAGTTAGCTTTGGAAACGGACCTGCAGAAACACTCGCCGGTTTGACTTCCCCACCCGCGTTTGCTGAGATAACCTTTCAGGCTCGGGTAGCAACCGAACGGAATTGGAAGCATTCATGAAAGTGTTGATCTTTGGCTCCGGTGGACGCGAACATGCGCTGGCCTGGGCCGTCATTCGCAGCGATCGTGTAAAAGAGGTGGTTTGCGCGCCCGGCAATGGCGGAATTGCACAGATAGCTCGGTGCGTGCCCGTTGACCTCAAAGACCTGGACGAAATGGTCGGCATCGCGCTCGCCGAGCAGCCATCGCTCACAATTGTCGGCCCGGAACTACCGCTTTCTCTTGGCCTGGTGGACGCGCTGCAGCAGGAGGGCCTTCGTGTATTCGGTCCCAGCCGAGCCGCTGCCATGCTGGAAACCAGCAAGGGGTTTGCCAAGCGCTTTTTGCAGCGGCACAACATTCCCACCGCCAAGTACGCCGTTTGCAGCGGTCCTGCCGAACTCGAGAAGGCAATTGAGAAGTTCCATCCGCCTATTGTGGTGAAGGCGGACGGACTGGCCGCGGGCAAAGGAGTGATCATCTGCGACTCGCGCCGCATTGCCATAGAAGCTGCCGGAGGGCTCTTCAGCGGCAAGCTGCTGGGCGCCGCAGAGCAACAGGTCGTCATCGAGGAGTTTCTCGAAGGCGACGAAGTGAGCTTCCTTTGCCTCTCCGACGGCGCAAATGTCGCTCCGCTGGCGCCCGCTCAGGACCACAAACGCATCGGCGAGGGCGACACAGGGCCGAATACAGGCGGAATGGGCGTCTACTCCACCGACGCACTTCTTGAGCCGGCGATGACAGAATGGATCCTTCGCCACATCGCCGAGCCGACCATTCAGGGAATGGCTTACGAGGGCAATCCCTTTGCCGGTGTCCTCTACATCGGCCTGATGATGACAGCGCGCGGCCCGCAGGTGCTGGAGTTCAACGCGCGCTTTGGAGACCCGGAGACGCAGGCCATTCTCATGCGCCTTGAGTCCCCGCTTGTGGACGCTCTCGAGGCATGCATCGACGGCCGGCTCGCCGAGACATCCCTTCGCTGGACGCCCGGGGCTTCAACCTGCGTCATCGCCAGCTCCGCAGGTTATCCAGGCAGCTATAAGACCGGCTTTCCGATCACGGGCCTTGATACCGCAGGGCGCATTCCGGGCGTCCAGGTGTTTCACTCCGGCTCTGCCCGGCAGGATGGACAGATTGTCACCGCCGGCGGCCGCGTTCTGGGAGTTACCGCCGCGGCAGGCTCCCTTGAAGAGGCTCTGGCCCGCGCCTACCAGGCGATGGAAGAGATCAAATTCGAGGGAATGTACTTTCGCCGCGACATCGGCCATCGCGCGCTGAAAAGTTAGCTCCAACAGTTGATCGGGGACCGAGGTGATTCATGACTCTCTGCATTTCAATGGAAGAACTGCTTGCCTGGAACGATGAAGCTTCTGCTTTCTGGAAGGCTCACTTCGAGGCGAATCCCGCGCTCCTCCAGCTCTCCTGCGACATCGGCGGGACAACGACAGTGCAGGAGTTTGTGTGTCACATCTGGGGCGTGGAGCTGCGCTGGAGCCAGCGCATCGCCGGACAGGCCCCAACACCCAGAGAAGAAATGCCCGCAGGCCCTCTGGATGCGCTCTTCGAAATGCACCTCAAGGCCGATACAATCGTGCGCTCGCTGCTTGAAGATCCCGCGCACGATTGGAACGAGATCGTAACGCTTGACCTTCCCTGGCTACCCGAGCGCCTGCGCAAGCAGTCGCGCCGCAAGCTCGTGGCGCACATGCTCTTCCACAGCCAGCGCCACTGGGCTCAGTTGGCTACGCTGGTGCGATCCGCTGGTTTTCCCTCGGGCTTCTACGGAGACATCCTCTTCAGCACCGGAATGCAGTAAGGACAACGCGCGCGTCAGCGAAGAATTGCTTAATATTTGCTGGTGGAAATTCTCAGTCCGCCGCGAGCTTCTGTTGCTTCTGGAAACAGGAGCGGCACAGCACCGGCCGGCCCTGGGTGGGCTTGAACGGCACAGTGGTTTCCGCTGCGCATTCCGAACAGGTGGTGCGGGTCTCGGAGCGAACTCTCGGTCCGCCGCGCGCGCGCTTCGCCTTGCACTGCTTGCAGTGCTTGGGGTCATTCGTGAATTGCTTATCGTGGAAAAACAGTTGCTCGCCGGCTGTAAACACGAACTCAGCGCCGCAATCTACGCACTTCAAGACGCGATCTACAAACTCCATGGCCGGCTTCCCAAAGAAGGGAAATTCACCGAAACCGGCCGAAACCCCTAAGAACTTGCCGTTCCCGATTCCCTGTCTTATTAACCACTTTCACAACAAGGAGCCCCGACTGCGCGAAAGATCAGCGGCTATGCAAACTAGGTTTCAATAATACTTAATGTCCGCCCGTGACACCGGACGATGTGCGAATTGCGGTCCTTCAATCAATTCGTCCAGGTCTTACTCGCCACTCCGGCATCCGCAGGATTATTCTCCGGCATCCGCTTGACTTACGCTTCGATTGCCGGAGTGGCAATTGTTTAGATCAGCAGACAGCTAGTCTGCTTCTTTGCGAGCTTTCTTGCGATTCCGCTTGCGTGCTAACGCTGCCTTCACGCGCTTCTTTTCGCCGGGCTTCAGGTAGTAGGAGTGACGCTTGACTTCCTTGATGATGTCCTCCTGCTGAACCTTCCGCTTAAACCGGCGAAGAGCGTTTTCGAGAGGCTCTCCCTCTTGAACGCGAACTTCTGCCAATGCAACACACCTCCAAACCTGCCAAGTGGCTCTCCTATGATACGCGAAATTCCGTTTTTCCGTTTCCTATCCACCCCCAGCTCCGACAATCGGCCACGGCCTCAATAAACGCACCGCTTGCGGTTGATCTTGGCCCGTCCCCCGCGCTGCGGACCGATTCCCGCTCCGCTCCCCGTCCGCTGCCCTGCTCTTTTAAACTCTCACCAGGGTTTCAGCCCATCGCTTCTCCGTATCGAAGGAAGGTCAATTCGATGATCCGCAGCTACCAGGGCCATCAGCCCAGGATTCCCGCCAGTTGCTATGTCGATCTCAGCGCCCAGATCATCGGCGACGTCGTGCTCGGCGAACGATCGTCCGTGTGGATGAATGCGGTCCTCCGCGGCGACGTTCACTCGATCCGTGTGGGCCAGTGCAGTAATGTGCAGGACTGCGCTGTCCTGCACGGGCAACGCAACCTCTACTCGGTGACGGTGGGCGACTGGGTCACCATCGGGCACAATGCCACCGTCCACGGCTGCGTGGTTGAAGACGAGGCCTTGATTGGCATCGGGGCGCGCGTTCTCAACAATTGCCGCATTGGGGCGGGTTCCATCATTGCCTCAGGCGCGGTCGTTCCGGAGGGCACTCAGGTCCCCCCACGCACGTTATGGGCCGGCGTGCCGGCAAAAATGCGCAGGGAACTCGGCGACAAAGATCGCCAGATGATCCTCGAGTATGCACGGAATTATTTGGACTACGTTGGCTTCTACCTCAGTGAAACTGGTGTAGTTGATCCCCCAGCTTGACGGGATGGCAAAACGGCATACACTGTAAGTACAGAGGATGCCCCAGGCCATCTGCAAGCTCCACAAACTATGGCCGGGAGCAAAATGATCGATCAGCCCTTGGTCTTCAATTGGGATGAGGCGAACCGAAGCCATTTGGCTCGGCACGATGTGACTCCGCAAGAGGCCGAGGAAGTCGTTCTTGGAGACCCTCTCGACATTGAGCTGCAAACTGCGGAGGGAGACGGCGGAGAAGAGCGGGTGTTGCACGTCGGGGAGACACGCAAAGGACGGATCTTGGAGCTTGTGTCAACTTGGCGTCAGGCGAAGGTTCGAGTCATATCCGCGTGGGATGCGCCTCGGCAATCCAAACTGGACTATCTGGCCGAGATGAGGCGGCGTTATGGAAACATTGATAATTCCGAAGTTTGAGAACGAAACCGACGAGGCCAATTGGCTTTACGAGAATCGCGAGAGGTTGTCGGCGGCGTTTCATGAAGCGGCGCTACAGGGCCGGGTACGGCAAGGCACGCTGAAACAGCGCATCGGCGTCACCCCACCCACCACCATCCGCCTTGCCCCGGAAGATATTGCCCGTGCTCGAACGCTGGCCGAGCGCCGCGGCCTGCGCTACCAGACCTACCTCAAGATGCTGATTCATGAGGCGTTGGAGCGGGAGGAGAAAGCCAGCTAACTATTATGGGCTGGCGCTCAAGCTCGATGCCTTTTGCTCCTCCGCCCAAAGCCATCCGACGATTGCCTCGCGAATATTGGCCAGAGCCTCAGATTCGCTCCTGCCTTGGCTCACGCAGCCGGGCAATTCCGGGCATTCGACGACGATCCAGCCGTCCTCAACATGTGTCATGACCACGCCGCACCCCATCACGGACCCCCTTCCAGTACAAACTGCTGATATTCAATTGGAAGACCAAATCGGCCCCTCAAAATTGAAAGGTAGGCCTCTGTCTCTGAGTCTAGCGGAGGCTCGCCTACGACGACGAGCTTAACTCCCTCCTGCACCCCGGGCCAAAAGGAATACTCCAGGAGTTGCGAAAGCGCTTCTCGTACACACCCTCTCGCGGAAATTGACATCTTGACCTCATAGAACCAGTACTCATCGCGCCGCCTAACAATCAAGTCGACAAAGACCCCAAAATTGGGACATTCGGTGCCAACGTTCTTTGGCCCGAAGCGACGGGACAATTGGGCATGAAGCGCAACCTGGATTTGTTTGTGACGTAGGTCAACGTCAATCTTGCGCTTTTTCGTTGATGCAACTGACGAGAGCGTCTTGATCGAACAACCAGGCTTGAAGACGAACCCGGCATTGGATGTGTCCAAGAGCGGAAATTCACCGTGGCCCTCAACAAACTCGTAAAGAGGGAGAAGACGGTCGAAGTCTTCAACAATCAATTCGTAATCGATGCGCGCGGAGGGCTGGACACGCCCAACCATAACAAACACGCCCCACCGAAAAAGTGCCTCCGAAATTGGTCTCAAAAGATAATTCTTCGAACGCACGGAGCGTTCAAAGTGCCACATTGACAAATCGGAGAGGCTGTCCGAGTTGATTGATATGAACTCGTTAAATCTCGACACGGACGGGCTCAGCAAATCGAGATCAGTGAGATTCCGATTGCCCTCGAATGAGAAGGCAACTCCGTGACGTAGGATCCGGCCCTCGTCCTCAAATCCAACATTGAATTGAAGTTCGCGGCGGCCACCGAGGTGAAACGCATAGCTCCGATCACCCTTCTCGAATGTGGATCGAGGTGGGAAAATTCGGGAA
Organism: uncultured Acidobacteriaceae bacterium; assembly: GCA_963783065.1. Lineage (GTDB taxonomy): Bacteria > Acidobacteriota > Terriglobia > Terriglobales > Acidobacteriaceae > Telmatobacter. The sequence continues at coordinate 1,839,898 of CAWAMG010000004.1, forward strand.
TGCACGCGACCAATACTCTTGATTCTGTTGCGTATCTCCTGAAGCCTCCCAAACGGATGCCCCAGGGCAGCCTTCTCGATTCTTTCCACGATTGGTGTCAACTGTATGACTCGATTGATCATTTGGCGCCTTCCAAAAGCGGTTGGAATCTCGGCTAGCATCATACTCCGAGCAGCGAGAAAGACAGCCGCCCGGAGGCTCCCATTTAAACTAGTTAAGCCATGACCACCCTTAAAGCCGTCCGCGGCACGCGCGACCTGTTGCCGCCCGAGACGGCCCTCTGGAATCGGATCGAGACAACGGCCCGCGCCGTCTTTGCCCGCTATAACTTCGGCGAAATCCGCACGCCCATCTTCGAAGAAACCTCGCTGTTTGCCCGCGGCGTGGGCGAAGAGACCGACATCGTCTCCAAGGAGATGTTTACCTGGGAAGATCGCGCGCGTGCGCAGAGCGAAAGGCCGCAGATGCTCACCCTGCGGCCCGAGAACACGGCCGGCGTGGTCCGCGCCTACATTGAGCACAAGCTCGGCGAGACCGGCCAGTTGCAGAAGCTCTTTTACATCGGCCCGCAGTTCCGCCGCGAGCGCCCCCAGAAGGGCCGCTACCGCCAGTTCTTCCAGATCGGCGCTGAGGTCATCGGCCCTCCGTCTGCCGGCAGCGAGTCGCCCCTGCGCGACGCCGAGGTTCTCGAAATGCTGGCCACGCTGCTCGACGAGCTGGGCATCACCGGCTGGACCCTCGAGCTCAACTCCGTCGGTTCGCCCGCCGATCGCGCCCGCTACAACGAAACACTGCGCGCCGCCCTCATCCCCGTCGTCGGCCAGATGTGCCCCGACTGCCAGCGCCGCGCCGAGACCAACCCCCTCCGCGTCCTCGACTGCAAAGTCCCAGCCGACCAGCCCATCATTGCCACGCTGCCCGTGATCGCCGACTCTCTCGACGAGGACTCAAAGATCCACTTTGCGGCCGTGACTGCCGCGCTCGATGCCGCCGGCGTTCCGTATACGCGCAATCACCGTTTGGTGCGCGGCCTCGACTACTACACGCGCACCACCTTTGAATTCACCCACGGCGGCCTCGGCGCACAAAACGCTCTCTTGGGCGGTGGACGCTACGACGGCCTCAGCGAAGCCATCGGTGGACCCAAGGCTCCCGGCATCGGCTTTGCCATGGGTGAAGACCGGCTGGTGCTTACCCTCCAGGCCAGGGAACTCGACCAGAAGTCTGCCCCGCCGCAGTTGGCCGACGCATTTGTTGCGCCGCTCGGCGAGATGCTCAATGCACCCGCTCTCGCACTGGCCCGCGAACTGCGCCGCGCCGGCCTCTCCATCGAGCTGGGAGACGGCAGTTTCCGCCTCAAGAAGTCGTTCGAGGCCGCCGACAAGACCGCGCGCGCCATCGTCATCCTGGGCGAGGATGAGCTCAAATCCGGTATCCTGACAGTGAAGACCTTCGCCACCGGCGTACAAACCAAGGTTCCTCGCGCCGAGCTGGCCTCTTTCCTGGCCAATCCCGCGCCAGAATAAGGAAACGAGAAGTGCTCGACTTTTTAGGCAGTCTTGAACGCACCCACCTTTGCGGTGAACTGCGCGCGGCGCATGCCGGGCAATCGGTTGTCCTGATGGGCTGGGTCAACCGCCGCCGCGACCACGGCAACCTCATCTTTCTCGACGTGCGCGACCGCACGGGCATCGCCCAGGTGGTGCTCGACAAAGAGCTCACTCCCGATGGGCACCTGAAGGGCGAGGCAGTCCGCCCGGAGTACGTCGTGGCCGCAGTCGGCAAGGTCCGCCTGCGCGACGCCGACGCAATCAACCCCAAGATGCCGACTGGCGAGATCGAGATTGAGGCTACTCAGCTTCTGGTCCTCAACGACACGCGCCTTGCGCCGTTTTCGCCTTCTGAAGAAGCGATTCAGAACGAAGAAGTCCGCCTCAAGTATCGCTACATCGATCTGCGCCGCCCAGAGATGCAGCGCAACTTCCGCCTGCGCCACGACATTACCCTCGCCGTGCGAGAGAGCCTGAGCGCGCAGGGCTTTCTCGAAATCGAAACGCCCATCCTGACCAAGTCAACCCCCGAGGGAGCCAGAGATTTTCTGGTTCCCAGCCGCGTCCACCCGGGCGAGTTCTACGCGTTGCCGCAATCGCCGCAAATCTTCAAGCAGATTCTGATGATCTCGGGATTCGACCGTTACTTCCAGATCGCCCGCTGCTTCCGCGATGAGGACCTGCGCGCCGACCGCCAGCTTGAGTTCACGCAGGTGGATCTTGAGATGAGCTTCCCTCGCCAGGAAACGGTCTTCGCGGTAGTCGAGCACTTTATGGCGGCCGCATTTCGCGGCTGCGGGTGTCACGCTGCCTACGCCCTTCCCAAAGATCACTTACGACGAATCGATGCGGCGGTTCGGCTCAGACAAGCCCGATATGCGTTTGCCCGGGCTCACCGATGTGCGCCCTGCCTTCGGCGACGCCGACCTTGCGACGCTGCAAATCGATCCCGCTCTGCCCGTGGTCGCCTTCCGCATTCCACTCGTGGGCGAGCTGAGCCGCAAGGAACGCGAAGACAACCATCCGCTCTTCGACACCAAGAAGGGCGCCAAGTTCATCGACGACTTCAGGCGTCTGGCCAAGGGCTTCCCTGGCGCAGTTGCCAAGGTGCGCGAGATGTGCGGAGCGGCCGAAGCCGACTTCGTCATCATTGTTGCCGGAGATCCCGCTCACCCCGTGAAGGCCAGCGATACCAAGTTTGAAGGCCGTCTGTCCGAGCGCGAGATCAACGTGTACTCGGCTGCCGGCAACTTCCGCTCTGAGCTCGCCAAGAAATATGCAGACAAACACGGCGCATTTCTCGTCACTGAGCAGGTTGTGGCCGAGGCGCAGGCGGTCACCGGCGAGGAAAAGATCGACGGGGCGCAAGCCTTCCAGCCCATCTGGATCGTCGACTTCCCCATGTTCGAGTACGACCTGGCCACGCAGAAGTGGATGCCCGCGCATCATCCCTTCACCGCGCCGCATGAGCACGACATGGCCAACCTCGAAAGCGACCCGGCCAGCGTTCGCGCCAACTGCTACGACATCGCGATGAACGGCCTCGAGCTTGGCTCGGGGTCCATCCGTATCCATCGCAAAGACGTTCAGCAGCAGATTTTCAAGTCGCTGGGCATTTCGGACGAGGAAGCGCACAAGCGGTTTGGATTTTTCCTGGACGCTCTCGAATATGGCACTCCGCCCCATGGCGGCATCGCCCTCGGTCTCGACCGAATCGTCATGCTTCTCGCCGGCGCGGCCAACCTGCGCGAAGTGATCGCCTTCCCCAAGACCGCAAAGGCGATTGACCTGATGGCCGACGCGCCGACCACCGTCACCGAGCAGCAGTTGCGCGAGCTGCATATTCGCGTGGTGCAGAAGAGCTAACTGAGGACTCTACTCCGTATCGTTCTCCGCCGCGCCTTCTTCTTCGCCCTCGACAGAGATGCGCAGCGAGCGCAGGAAGTGCAGGTCATGAGACGTAAAGGCAGAGCCTTCGCCGCTCGCCTCCGATCCAGACACGCCGGCCGGCACACCGTCCTCATCTTCCTTGCCAGTGACCTCGTTGAGCCCGATTGTCGCTTCGAGCATCAACAGCACATCGAAGCCGTGTTCGCGGATCGTCTGCACCACACCGGCAATCTGTTCGCTCTCAATGACCGACTCGTGGATCGCCTCGCCCAGCTGCTGAATCAATTCGCGCAAACGGCTTGTCATACCAACCTCCACGAGTACGCCCGCACTGATCAGACTTCCAGCCGCGCCCGAAGGAAAGCGCCGGCCCGAGCGTCCGATTCATCTACCTTAATGCCAAGGTTCCCGGCGGGCAACTCACCGGATGGGGGATTCTGTGTAAACCAGGGTGCGAATTCGGGTCGAGCCGCAAACGGCGGGCCAGGCAAGTGGCCCTGCTGCGCTGTTACCATCGAATCGAAGTGAAGCCGGAAAAGATTGGCCGCATTGCGGGAATTGGCCTTCGCCTTGCTGGACGCATGGCGGAACAGAAGCTTGCCGGTCAGCCGCACGCGGGAACACCGGCTCAGACGCCCCCGGCCAGGGCCGCGCAGCTGAATCCACCCAACCAAAAAGCAGCCGGCCGTGCGGCGGGCCAGATTTCGCGCGGCGTGGCACGGGGCGTGGGAGGCTTTCTTCGCCCATTTGGCCGCGTCGGCGGAATCATCTGGCTTGAAGTGACCGGCGTGTTTTTTCTTTTGTTTGTTCTGGCCTTCGCGTCGATGGCCTGGAGAACCCACCCCGCAAGTATCTACGGCCCCTACGACCGCACCTTCATCGCCTCTGCCGCGCTCGTGGTTGTCTTTTTCTATCTCTCCCTCACGTCGTTCCTGCGCGCGCGAAAAAAGTAGTCGTCGCCGATTCTCGCATCTTGCTCCGTCAGCCTCTGCGCGCATCGGTCTTCCGCGTCAAGTGCCACACAGCCAGCCCCAGGGCCGCTGCTCCCAGCCCGTATGCCATCCAGGCGTGAGGCCCATGGTGGATCTGCCAGCCCTTCCACACAGCGACCCCCGCGGCCAGCAGCATCAGAAACCCGCGAACATGATCCATTCGTGCTCTTCCTTCCCCGGCAATTCAATTTCAGATTCCGTCAACAAACCGGCGACACCTTTTCAGGATCGCCGCAGGTTGGACTCGCTTAACGTCTGCGCGCAACCTGCAAGCGTTTGACCCCGCCGGGACTTCCTCCCTATCGTAAGCACTGTAAGCTCCGAAGAGGACTCGTCCCCATGTCAACGCCCGTCGCGCCAGTTGCCGCTCCGCTCAAAAAGACCCCACTCAACGCCACTCACCGCGCCCTCAAGGCAAAGATGGTCGACTTTGGCGGCTGGGATATGCCGGTGGAGTATCCGCCCACTGGCGATGGACTCTGCGTCGGCTTGATTGGCGAGCATATGGCCGTCCGCACCGCCGTGGGCCTCTTCGACGTCTCCCACATGGGCGAAATTCAGTTCCGCGGGCCGGGCTCGCTGGCAGCCGTTCAGCACATTACCATGAATGACGCCTCGCGCCTGCAGGATGGTCAGGCCCACTACTCCGCGCTGCTCACTCCGCAGGGAACCTTTGTTGACGACATTCTCGTCCACCGGCTCAGCCCCAACGACTATCTCCTGGTGGTCAATGCCGGCACTACCCCGAGCGATATGGTATGGATCCGCCAGAACGCGGGCCGTTTTCCCTCGATTCACATCTCCGACTACTCGCCCTACTACTCACAACTGGCTCTGCAGGGGCCGCGCGCGCTGGCAACGCTTCAGAAGCTGACAAAAACCGACCTCGCCGCAATCAAGAACTACTGGTTCACTTTCGGCACGGTTGCAGGCGTCCCCAACGTGATGATTGCGCGCACCGGCTACTCTGGCGAAGACGGGTTCGAGCTCTACCTCCCAGCCGACGAGCCGACCACAGTGAAGATGTGGAACGAGCTGCTCTCGGCCGGCAAGGAGTTTGGCATACGTCCCTGCGGCCTGGGCGCGCGCAACACGCTGCGCCTCGAAGCCGGCATGAGCCTCTACGGGCACGAGATCTCAGAGAGCATCAATGTCTTCGAGGCCGGTCTGGAACGCTGGCTCAAGCTCGACAAGGGCGAATTCATCGGCCGTCAGGCGTTGCTCGACGTTCAGTCCGCAGGTGGCCCCAAGCGCAAGCTCATCGCTCTTGAGATGGTCGAACGCGGCATTGCACGCGACGGGTACTCCGTGCTTTCGCTCTCCGGAGATCCGATCGGGTCCATCACTTCCGGCTCGCCTGCGCCCTTCCTCAAGACCAACATCGCACTCGCGCTTGTTCCCCGGGCCGTCGCGGAATCGAAAGAAGATGTCCTCGTTCAAATCCGCCCCACCCAGACGGCCCGGGCAAAGCAGGTCGCAGCGCCGTTCTACAAGCGGCCGAAGTCGTAGCCCCCCGTTCGCCGTCACAGCCGCGACCTCGGCTCGAATCCTCCTTCGCCGGCTTGGAATCTAATTTCCAGGTTCGTTCCGGCCCAGGAGGCCCTCCCTCATGACGCTTTCTATCTCTGAAGTCAATCTACTAAAGCGTGCTCCGCACGCGGACGGCGTTTTGCCCATCTTTCACCAGCGCTGGAGCCCGCGCGCCTTTGAGGATCGGGACGTGAGCCCGGCGGACCTGGCCAAGGTGTTTGAAGCCGCGCGCTGGGCTGCCTCCTCAGGCAACTCGCAGCCCTGGCGCTTCCTGGTGGGAACCCGTAACTCGCCGACCCACGCCAAGATTCACGAAGCTCTCGTCGACTTCAACAAGGAGTGGGCCGGCCATGCGCCGGTCCTGATTCTGGGCACAACTTTGGCCGTCTCTCCAAACTCAGGCAAGCCAAATGGCTACGCGCTCTTCGACCTGGGCGCCGCATCCTCCTATCTCACGCTTCAGGCGGCCTCGCAGGGACTGGTCGCCCACCAGATGGCCGGTTTCAGCCACGACACCGCCCGCCGTCTGCTTGAGATTCCAGAGAATTATGCGCTTGGCTCGGTGATCGCTCTCGGCTATCAGGGCGAGCCTGCCGTTCTTCAGAATCCCAAACTGGTTGAGCGCGAGATCGCCCCCCGCGAGCGTAAACCATTGAGTGAGATTGCTTTCTCCGCGTGGGATGTGCCTGCAATCCTCTCCTGACCCGCTCCCGACCCCGCCTTGATCGCGCTGCCTGTCACGGTACGGAAAGCGTCCGGTAGCCGGGTTAAAGTGGAGTCAGGAGGAGCAACTCTCTGAATCCACCGAGCAAGCCGAGCCCCCCGGCAAGCAGACGCGCTGTCCGCCCATTCAAAGCCAGGTCTGCGATTCGAACCAGACCCCGGCGCTCACGGCGCGTTTGGCTGGTCCGTTCCGCGCTTGCCCTCGTCGCCCTTGGCTCTGATCCTGACGGTTTGGGCGCGTACTTGCCCGCCGCTTTGCCCCCTCCAGCAACACCTCGCTCACCCGCTTTGACGCCATCATCGTCCTCGGCTCCCCGGCAGACACCGACGGCAATCCCACGCCCATGCAGCTCGCCCGCGTGACCGAAGCTGTGCACGAGTATGAGCGAGGCGTGGCTCCGCGGCTGATCCTCACCGGGGGCGCGGCCCACAACCGCTTTGTCGAGGCCGGCGTAATGGCGCAGCCGCCCAGGCCCAGGGCATTCCGGCGTCGGCGATCTTCGTCGAGCCCCGAGGCCATGGATACGATCCAGAACGCCTGCTATTCCGTCCGCATCATGAAGGACCACGGCTGGCACTCGGCCGAGGTGGTTTCCAGCGCATTCCACTTGCCCCGCGCCGGGCTTATCTTCAGCCGCCTGCCGATGGAGTGGCGCACCCACGCCGCTCCGTTGCTTCGCCCAACGTTCTTCGGCTTACCAAGCCGCTGTCTCAACCGTCGAAACACTGAAAACCGTGCGCTACCTTGTCTGGCCACGTTGGTCTGAGCACTGTGAGCCCGGAATAACCCTCAAGTCCGCGTTGTCCCCTCTCGGCGTGGTCCTGTAAGCTGGATGATGATGCGTTTCCGAGTAAGGATTTTTGCCTCTTTCGTAGCCCTCACCGCACTGGCTTTTGCCGCGGAGTCTCCGCACAGGCCCAGGACACCGCCACCCAGACCGGCGCGGCTCCAGCCAACCGCCAATGGCACCTACATCGCTATCGATCCGCTGGCCAAGGTGCCGCTACGACAACCGCTTCGATATTTCGCTCGGCTTGGCCTACGACCACATGAAGGCCGGCCCGACCCTGCTGCAGGGCTCCAACCTGGGCGGGCTCGATCTCGACGGCTCCTACTGGCTCAGCAGGCATTGGGGCATCGAAGGGCACGGGCGCGCCTATCTCGGCACCAGCGGCGCCGGCGTCAACCCGGACACTCATCAAGGGGCCGTTCGTGGCCCAGTACATCTTTGCCGGCGGCCCGGAGTGGCTGGGACCGCACAACAAGCACGGCGCGCTGATCGCCCATGCCCTGGTCGGCGGAGCCTATGGCGAATTCGAAAAGGATCTGCGCGGCTACCCTCCCTCGGTCGTCGATTTCTATAACAACCAGCTCGCTCCGGCCGCCATCATCGGCGGCCAATTGACCTGAACCGTTCTGCGCACTGGGTCTTCCGCATCACCCCCGACGCCGTCATGACCCGCTACAGCATCAACTACCCCCCGAACATCATCCCAATTCGATGTCAACTTCGCCATCTCTGTCGGCGTCGAGTACAAGTTCAAGAAGAAGCGCTAAAAGTTCCGATTCGAAACTGGTGGCCTGCGCAGGAGCTTTCCTCCGTCAGGAGCCGTCTCTTCCAGTGTCGCTGGCATTGCCGGAGGGCAGCCCTTGGTAGTTTCAGCTGCCGATTGAAACAGACAGGCTGCCAACTTCATCTGCGTGTGGTATTCTCCACCGTTCGGTGATCGCCTGTGGAAAAGCGTCGTCTGAAAAATTCCGCCCAGGATCGTGGCATCGGCTCGATCAGAGCTGGTCCATGGCTTGATCAACCAACTCCTCCCAGACGGCAACAGCATTGGAGGCAGGGTCATACGGATATGAGAGACACACTTGGAGTATTGCTTGCCGGCGGAGCCGGAGAACGGCTCTTTCCGCTGACCCGCGATCGCGCCAAGCCCGCCGTGCCCTTCGGCGGCCACTACCGCATCATCGACATCACGCTCTCCAACTGCATCAACTCCGGCCTGCGCAAGGTCTTCATCCTCACCCAGTACAAGGCGCTCTCGCTCAACCGCCACATCCGCGAAGGCTGGACCGGCATCGTGGCCCAGGAGCTGGGCGAGTTCTTTGAGCTCCTGCCGCCCATGCAGCGCACCGGCGCCAACTGGTACATGGGCACCGCCGACGCCGTCTACCAGAACATCTATTCCATCGGCAGCGAGCAGCCGAAGTACATGATCATCCTCTCCGGCGACCACATCTACAAGATGGACTACAGCCGCATGCTGGAGTACCACAAGGAGACCAAGGCCGAGGTCACGCTGGCCACGCTGCCCATTCCGCCCGACGAGGTCCGGCAGTTCGGCGTCGTCGAAGTGGCCAAGACCGGCGAGGTGCTCGGCTTCCAGGAGAAGCCGGCCTCCACCACCTTCCGCTCGCCCTTCAATCCCAACGCCGTCGACGCCTCCATGGGCATTTACATCTTCAACACCGAAGTCCTGCTCAAGGCCCTGATCGCCGACGCCGAGGATCCCAACTCGAAGCACGACTTCGGCCACAACATCCTGCCCAACCTGCTGGGCAAGAAGAAGATGATGGCCTACAGCTTTGTGGACGAGAACAAGCAGCAGGCGCTCTACTGGCGCGACGTGGGCACCCTCGACGCCTACTACGACGCCAACATGGACCTGTGCTCGGTTTCGCCGACCTTCAACCTCTACGACAAGAGCTGGCCCATGCGCACCCGCGTCCGCCAGTATCCGCCGGCCAAGTTCGTCTTCGGCGAGCCGGGCCGCACCGGCATGGCGGTCAACTCGGTCATCACCGCCGGCGTCATCATCTCCGGCGCCTCGGTATCGAACTCCGTGCTCTCGCAGGATGTGCGCGTCAACTCCTACTCCGACGTCGACGCCAGCATCATCTTTTCCCACGTCAACATCGGCCGCCACTGCCGCATCCGCCGCGCCATCATCGACCGCGACGTGCACATCCCCGAAGGCACCGTCATCGGCTACGACCCGGTCGAAGACAAGCGCCGCTACTTCGTCACGCCCTCCGGCCTGACCATCGTCACCCGCGACGCCTCGCTGTTTGAGAATCCCGTCGATCCGGAGTTCCTGCAGCGGTATTAGGGCCTGTTCGGCTTTGCGCCGTCCGTCTCGCGCAACCGCGGCCACCTCCCCACGCAGGGGCCACATTGTTTCGTCAACTAACGCTGTTGTAACCTTTTCCGCACCATCCAAGTCTCACTTCTGCATACACTCAGGCGGCGTTAGCAGCCGCCAACGGAAGCAGGAAAAATCAGATGAAAGACGATTCCGAGTTCAAGGCATCAAACCTCGGAACAGGGGCCCCAGGATCCGACCGTCCAGAAGCCGCGCGAGGATTGGGCGCCCAGTTGGAGTTGGGCCGCCGCGCCTTCATCGTCGGCACGGCAACGGCCGTGAGCGCCGTGGCCTTTTGGGGACTGCACCGCAGCACCATTGCCGCGGCGCGCCCGCTGGCCCCCGACGAAGGCCCAAAAGAAGTAACGATCGTGCTCTTCTCTGCCGATGGGAAGCGGACTGGGACGAAAACCGTGCCGCGCGTGATCAAGAGCGACGATGCGTGGAAACACCAGCTCCCGGAAGAGTCCTATCTGGTGACTCGCCACGCCGACACCGAGCGCCCCTTCACCGGCAGTCTGCTCAACGAGCACGACCGCGGCCTCTTCCGCTGCATCTGCTGCGACCTGGCGCTGTTCAGCTCTGATACCAAGTTCGACTCGGGCACCGGCTGGCCGAGCTTCTGGCAGCCCATCGCGAAAGAGAACGTAGTTGACACGGTAGACGGGAGCATGATGACGGTGCGAACGGCGGTTTCGTGCCGGCTGTGCGACGCGCACCTCGGACACGTCTTCGACGACGGCCCCGCGCCCACCGGCCTCCGCTATTGCATGAACTCGGTGTCGTTGAAGTTCGTGAAGCTGGGGTAAACGGAGCTGAGAAGCGGTCCCTGCTGCTTTAAGCAATTGCAGCAATGCCCCGTTTGGCGGCGAGGGAGAGCAATTTCGCTGCCGGGCCCCGCGGCTGTTTTTCTCCGCGCTCCCACTTGCTCACGATGCCCGTAGTCACATTCAGGTGTGCCGCAAAGACCGCCTGGCTCACAGCCGCCTTCGTGCGAATGCGGCGAATTGTCGCAGGCGTTAATTTCAGGACAGGCGTAAGGCACGCGCGATCGAATTCACGCATGGTTTTGCTGTCGATTGCGCCGACCTGATGCAGGTCAGACATGCTTTCGTGTAGTGCCGCGAGCGCTTCGCTTTTGTACGCTTTTGCCATGTTCCACTCCATTGGTTAATGGACAATCTCGATGAGAGCCTTCCTCTTTACGATTCCCGTGATCTCTTCCTCGCTGTAGCCGAGGTAGATTCTCGCGGCTTTCCGGTACTCTCTCGGTTCATCGGGCCCGATGTTTGCCATGCCCTTCTTTTCGAACCCGAACATCAGGACCGCCCTGTGTCCGACCTTCATTGCGATCAGAGCTCTCGCGCCTCCGCTTGCGCCTTCTCCCTGCCGAGCAAGCCGGTATTTGAAAACTCCGCCACCCAAGTCCGCATCGCAAGTCCCATTTACTGTCTTCCACAACGTTTCGTCGTCGATTCCAAAACGGCGGGCAAAGCGCATGAACGGCTTGGACGCAAACACGCGGAGCGTGCTGGGAGCGGAGGCCGTCACTTCAGAAGTATAGCACTTAGAACCATAACAGTCCCGGTTGGGCGTTGATTGGCCGTACTCAATAGGCCGGTGGGAGTTCAGCGGCAAGCGTCAGAAACAGACCCAGGGCTTCAAGGTATGAACTCTTTCGGTCTCATAATCGTTGCTGTAATAGTTTCCTCTTGCATGCACCCTCACGTTGAACGGACCCTCCACAGAGAGGGTGCCTTCCCTTGCATCGTCAAAGAAGTCTATCGATCTCACCAGATAAACTCCCGAAAGGATGAGCCGCCGTTGTTCCAGATTCAACCCGTGAACACCGACCGCGCCGCCATGTTCATATCGTTGCAACTCAATGGTGCTGCTCCCCAGTGGAAAGGTCTGCAACGGCTCTGTACGCTCGGCTCCGCCGAGGATTCCGTCAAAGACGACTTTGGCGACGAGAAGAAGCGACAACAGCGACAACACAGGGGCCAAAACTACAATCCCCCAAACCCTCAGCGGACGACGCAAGCGAAGTACGGGGCGAATGGCAAGAAGTGGAAGCGCGAGCCACGCACAATCGAGGATGAAATTGAGGGGCGCGAATGTAAAACGCAACGCCCTGGCACAGGCGTAGATGACAACAACGAATGCGGCGATAACCAGGAGCTGCCGAGCTGACTTCAACAATTCGTTCACTGGTTTGGTTACGTCTGACAGTTTACCCCGAGCGCGGGCCTGCCTTACTTCGCGTGATACTCCACAAACAGCTCGGGGAACTGCGCCTTGAGAGCCTCAATCTTGGGCCGGTCGCAGACCAGGATGTACGGGTTGTTGGGGTTCAGGTCGGCGTAGTGCTGGTGGTAGCGTTCGGCGTCGTAAAAGCCCTTGAGTGGCGTTACCTCGGTGACGATCTTGCCTCCGAAGACATGCGCGGCGTCAAGCTGCGCGATGTAAGCCTCTGCCACGCGGCGCTGATCGTCATTCGAGTAGAAGATGGCGGAGCGGTACGACGTGCCTACGTCTGGGCCCTGGCGGTTGAGCTGCGTCGGGTCGTGAGCCACCGAGAAGAAGATGCGCAACAATTGCCCATAGGTGATTTTGGCCGGGTCGTAGGTCACGCGGATGCTCTCGGCGTGGCCGGTGGTCTCCGTTGTCACCTGGTCGTAGGTCGCAGTGTCGGCCGAGCCGCCGGAGTAGCCCGCTGTCGTGTCTGTCACACCCTTCACACGCTCAAAGACCGACTGCGTCCCCCAGAAGCAGCCGCCTGCGAAGACCGCTGTCCGCTTGCCAGGTGAGCTCGCGAGGGCATCATCGGCAACTGCCGGAGGAATCGGCGGCTTGCTGGAAGCTGTGGCATTGGTCCGGAAGAAGAAGCCCCACACGAGAACGCCTGCTATCACAACAAACGCGATGGGAAGAAACCTGGACACATGAACCTCCGGAATCGGCGGGCACTTATCGGTCGCAAAAAGGGGAATCCCGCATCTCTAAGATGCGCCGGAGGCCAAAACGTTACGGGTGTATTCAGCCCGCGGTGTGGCGAACCCGCTCCTGCCTGCGGCCTTCAGCCGACGCCAACCCACCAGCTTACTGCCGGTCCCGCAGAGCCAGCCGAAAAATCACCGGCCCATGAGGGAACCAACACCCCCCCAACTCACGTATGAACGCTATATGCAATGCGTGGGCACATTAAGCTGGAACATGGTGGGACTGGCTTCGCCGTCGAGACAACCCCGCCGCGAAAACCCGCCGCCGGGAACCCCGCCTTCTCCCGCTCGGCGTACGATGGAAGCGCCGAGGATCGGCGCTCTTCAAGCGCCCGGTGCCGGCAGGACAAAAGAAGGCAGGGGAGGCAAGGTGACGGCGCCAGACGCCCAGCAGCCCAGCGCGGGCGGATTTCCGGTCGAGATCGACTGGACCCATACTGTCCGGCGATGCATGGACGGAGACTCCAGCGCATGGGCAGAGTTGGTCAAGACCCACCATCGCCGCGTCTATGGGCTCTGCTATCGCTTTACCGGCAACCCGACCGACGCCGAGGACCTGACTCAGGACGTCTTCCTGAAGGTTTATTCGAACCTCTCCAGCTTTGACACCGGGCGCGGCAGCCTGCAGGTGTGGATAACCACCTTGACCCGCAACCTGCTCATCGACAACTTCCGCCGCACCCGCAACCAGCGGGCCACTTCGTCGCTCGATGAGGGTTGGGAGTCGACCGAGGAGCTGATTCCCGTCGACCGCCTGGTGCAGAAGGGCCCTTCGCCCCACGAATCGGCCGCGCAGAAAGAGCTGGCGGCAATGGTGCAGAATGCCCTCGCCAAAGTTTCAGTTGAGCTGCGGGAGGCGGTGATTCTCCGCGACCTGCAAGATTTGGACTACAAAGAGATTGCCCAGGTTTTGGGCATACCCGAGGGGACGGTAAAGTCCCGCATCAGCAGAGGGCGTGCGGAACTGGCGCGCTTGCTGGAACGTAATAAACGGGAGGTGATGTAATCATGACCGAGCGCAATGACAATCCGAGGTATCAGGTCCCGAGTTCTGCGGCCTGTGGCCAGTGGGAGACACTCCTGGCCGATGCGCTCGACGGGACGCTCAAGCCCGAGGACGAGGCGACTTTTACCGACCATTTGGCGGTTTGCCCGTCCTGCGCTGAGCTTTTCGAAGAGGCTCGCAGGGGCCGCGAGTGGCTGGACTTCCTCTCTACCGAGCCGGAAGTTCCAGTCGGCCTGCTCGATCGTATTCTGGCGCAAACCGGACCCGGACAGGTAGAGGGCTACGGGCTGATTCCCGCGCCGAGCACAGGAATGCCTGCGCTGCAGCCGTGGCAGCAGCCTGGCTTTGCCGGCCAGATTCGCCGCTTTGCCCAGCCCCGTCTGCTGATGACGTTCGCCATGGCGTTTTTCTCCATCGCTCTCACGCTTCATCTCACTGACGTCCGCCTGAGCAGCCTGCGGCTGAGCGATCTGCGGCCTTCGTCGGTTCGTTCCTTTATGGAACGCCGCCTGACCATGGCATCCACGCCCATCATTCGCTATTACGACCACCTTCGCTTTGTGTACGAAGTGGAGTCGAGGATGCGCGAACTGCGCCGCAACACCGAAAGCGGGTCCGAGGGTCAGCCAAGGCAGAAAGAAAACACTCCGGGCGAATCCAAACAGACTCCGAACAAGGATGGGGGCTCGCGGATTGAGCCTCCTCTCCAGTCCGGCACCCCGGCCAACAGCGACTACAACGACTTAATGGAAACTTCCCTCACATTTCACTCTCCGGCGTATCCGGCTCGGCACACCCCGTCCGGCGGCTCCGACAAGGAAGCATGGGAAAGGAGCACAACATGGACTGCGTAAACCACAGTGGTGTGACCGCCACATCCTTTTGCCAGAACTGCGGCAAGGCCCTTTGCGGCCAATGCGTCCGCACCTCGGCAGGAGGACAGATTCTCTGCGAGCCGTGCATGATTGCATGGCAAGCCTATCAACAGCCTTTTGTTCCGGCTGTTCCCGGGGCCCCAAACCCCTCAGCTGCCGCCGTCCTGGGTCTGATCCCCGGCGTGGGCGCCATGTACAACGGCCAGTTCTTCAAGGGCCTCATTCACGTGGTCATCTTCGCGGTGCTGGTAAGCATTACGGAGTACCACGGCATCTTCGGAATCTTCATCGGCGCCTGGGTTCTCTACCAATCGTTTGAGGCCTACCACACGGCCCGCGCCCTGCGCGATGGCCAGCCTCTGCCCGATCCGCTCGGACTGAACGAAGTGGGCAACTGGCTCAACCTCGGCTCCCGTCCACAGCACCCTGGTGTACATCCAGGCATGCCTCCGGCAGGCCAGCCGCCGGCAAGCTCCGGCTCTTACTCGCCGCCGCCCGCGGGAGCCTACCAGTCGCCTTACTCGGCCGGAGCCAACCAGCCCCCGTACCAGGCCCCGTACACGACGCCGTATGGGACACCGTATACGCCGCCCGCCTCGGGTTTTACGCCGGTAGCTGGAGCCACCGATCCGGCGAATCCTGATCCGTCAATTCCAAGCGGCATGGCCACCGGGCCTGACATCGTCCACCCGCTTTTCTGGCGGCGGAAGGAGCCGATCGGCGCAATCGTTCTGATCGCTCTCGGTGTCTTGTTCCTGCTGGGGCAGCTTGATATCTTCCACGGCCGCCTCATCGAGTTTGCCTGGCCTCTGTTCCTCATCGGGATTGGTGTCTGGCTCGTCGTTCGTCGCATCGGGGAATCGCAAGGAGGTCCCAAATGAACAGATATTTCCTCATTCGCCGGCTCCGCTGGCCCGCGGTTCTGCTGCTGGCCGGATGCGTGGCCCTGCTCAAGCAGACCGGAGTGATCGAACACTTCTGGAACCTGTTTATCCCGTTGTTCCTCATCACCATGGGCCTGCTGCTGCTTGCCGAGCGGATGTCTCTGACTGCCGAGGGAGATTTCCCAACTGGCTACCCGGGATCACCCTATGCTGGAACGCCGTATGCCGGCGCCCCGGTATCGACGCCCGCGCAGCCCGCTGCCGCTGAGTCCACATCCATCGTCCCTGCTCATTCGCACGACTTTGGAGATTCCAACGGAGGACAATCATGAGCACCGTACCTCCTTCCACGCCTCCGGGCGGAACACCGCCGGGTTATCCACCCTACGATCCGAAGATGCAATGGCGCGTCTACCGCGAGCAGCAGCGTGCGGCGTGGCGCGCTCAGCGCGACGCATGGAAGGCCCAGCGCTACGCCGCCAGGGCGGGCTACGTTGGCGGCACGTATGTTCCTCGCGTTCCGTCGATAGTTGGACCCATCCTCCTCATCGGCGTGGGCGTTATCGCCTTCCTGATCGCAACGGGTCACATGGTAGCTGTTGACTTCTGGACGTGGTACGGCCGCTGGTGGCCATTGCTTCTGATTCTTGCCGGCCTGGCGCTGCTCGGCGAATGGGCCATCGATGTGCGCAGAAAGACGCCCGTCCACCGCGGCGGCGGCTTTGTGGGCCTCATTATTCTGCTCGCCTTTATCGGCGTCTCAGCCGCCGGATGGAACCACTTCTGGGGTCCATTCCGCGCGCAGTTCGGCGATAGCGGCGACGACTTCTTCAACTCTTTGGGACAGCCTGAGCACGACTTTGATCAGCAGGTGCTGAATACCCAGGTCCCAGCCAACTCCACCATCGAGATTCAGAACCCGCGAGGCGATGTCAGCATCACCTCCACGGACAGCCCGAATGTTGAGGTCGAGGCCCACGAAGTGGCTTATGCCGGCTCCGACAGTGAAGCAAAGAGAATCTTCGACTCCGAAGCTGCAAACATCAAAGTCAGCGGCAACGCGGTACTGGTGAAGTCCGACAGCAACAATAGTGGACGCCTCAACCTGACCATCTCGGTGCCTAAGTCCGCAAGAGTCACTGTAGATGCGGGCCGCGGGGACGTGACTGCCGCGGGACTGGGCGGCGGTATCAACGTGAGCGCATCCCATGGCGACATCCACTTGAGCTCCATCACCGGCTCAGTGCAGGTTCACTTCTCCAACGGACGGCACGACTTCTCGGCGCACGACATAAGCGGCGATGTCTCTGCCGACGGCGACTGCAACGACCTGACCCTCTCTGAGATCAAAGGGAAGATCACGCAGAATGGCGAGATCCTCGGCGACGTTCACATTGAGAGCGCGGCCGGACCCATCCACTTGCATACTTCGGTCACGGAACTCCAGGTGGCCGAGCTGCCCGGCGACCTCACCCTGAACTCCGATGACCTGCGTGTCACCGAGGCAAAGGGCCAGGTCCGCGTGACGACTCACTCCAAGGACATCGACCTGAGCGAAATCTACGGCGACACCTACGTGGAAGACCGCGACGGCCGCATCGCCATCGCGCCCGCCGGGAACTTTGCCATCGATGCGCGCAACAACAAGGGCGATGTGGAAGTGACGCTGCCCCCGAACACTTCGGCTTCAGTTAGCCTGCACACGCGGAATGGCGACATCGTCTCCGATTATCCGGTGCCTTCGATGGACGGCGAAAACAAGACGGCGACCATCACCATCGGCAGCGGCGGTGAGAAGATTTCGCTCACAACTGACAACGGGGACCTGCACCTCAAAAAGGGAACGACGGTTCCCCCGCCGCCGCCATCGGTAGGCGCGGCTCCCAGGGCTCCAGTAGCGCCGGCGGCCCCAGGCGCGCCTCATCTGAAAGCGCAGAAGGCCCAGCAGGAACCGGTTACGCAGTAGAAATCATTCCAGCTAAGAAGAAACAGCCGTGGAAGGCAACCACCTCCACGGCTGTTTTGCTTTGCGCTTGAAACAGCTGGAGTGCTAAATCTGCACGCGCTCTACACGGGCCGCGATCCGCGTGAAAATCTCCCACGGAATCGTCCCCGCTGCCTCAGCGTGATCGAAGGCTGTGATCGTCTCGCTGCCCTGCGCTCCAATCATCACCACCTCATCGCCTGCCTCAACGCCAGGAATCTCGGTCACGTCCAGCACGGACTGATCCATGCTGATGCGGCCCACCAGCGGCGCTCTTTCGCCCCTCACCAGCAGGCCGAATCGATTGCCCAGCCTGCGGTCGAGCCCGTCGCCATAGCCCGCCGCCACCAGCGCCAGCCGCATCGGTTCCGTCGCCACAAACGTCCCGTTGTAGCCCACTGTGGCGCCTACCGGAACCTCGCGCACACTCACCACACGGCTCTTCCAGGCGAGCACGGGTTTCAATCGAGCGCGAGCCCTCGCCACACTTTCCGGTTCCTCCGGCTCGAACTGCGGCGCGAGCCCGTAAAGCGCCAGCCCCGGCCTCATCAGCGCCTGCATTGAGTGTTCTCTGGCGATCTTCCCAATCTGCTGCGCAAGGCCGCTCAACACTGCGGCTGAATTGCCTACATTCAGAATCTCCGGATGAAGCCCCGCAGCATGGATCCGCGCGAGAGAAGCATCGGTCCGCTCCAGTTGCTCCCGATTGAGGACGCCATCCGACTCGTCCGCGGCGTAGAGGTGGGTCATCACAGCTTCAAGGCGCAGCGGCGATCCGACACCAAAGCGACCCAGGATATCTTTGAGGCCGTCGGCGCTCGCGCCCTGCCGGCTCATACCGGTGTCGATCTCCAGATGCACCGGAACCGATCCCGCCCCAGCCGCAGCCGATCGCGCGGCGTTTTCAATCGCCGAGCGCTCAATCTCGTCCAGTTGCCATGGCTCCCACACCACTGCGGTGAGCCGATTCGCCACAAGCGCCCCTCCCTGCCCGGGAAAGACCCCCGCAATCACAAGAATCTTCGCATCGGGACAAAGCGCGCGCGCGGCAATACCTTCTTCCACGCTGGTTACGCCCAGCCACTTTGCTCCTGCGCGCACCGCGGCCGGAGCGCAAAGGAGAAGGGAGTGGCCGTAAGCATCGGCCTTCACAATCGCCAGCAGCTCCGCGTCTGGTTTCGCAAGGTTGGCTAGAAATTGAAAGTTCTCTTCAAAGGATCGGGTCGAGATCTCAACCCAGCAGGGGCGGTTTGGCATCGGTGCGTCCAACCATCAGTTTAACGCGCTCACGGCAGCGTCATCGCGGCGCGTGGCAGTACCTAGCCAGTACGTCGCGGGCTCCAGACCACCATGTCTCCAGGTTCCTTTAGGAGATCGCGCCGGCAACCAGGAAGGCAACGCCGGCGATGCCTGCGACCACTCGAATGATATGGAACGAGCCCCAACGATCCCGAAGCTGAGTCCAATTCTCCGGCAACGTTGTGACCGTCCATCCTGTGATCTGTTTTACGATGGGCACCTCGACCAGCACGGTTACGAGCAGGGCGACGACAAACGAGATGAATCCTGCCGCATTCAGATAGAACGTCATTGGCCGGTCGCCGTAAGAAAGGAACAGTACCGGAAGTATGGAAAGCAGGCCAGCCGGCGTCAGCACAGTCATGAGCCCTGCCATGTTTCCGTTCAGCCGATCTACTACATCAAGAAAAACCTCAGGCTTGAAGGTCTTGATTGACCTGGTCAACGCCAGCCATGGTCCCCAGTACATGCCGCCAACTACGGCTGAGAGAACAATGCTTACAAGCTCGCAAATTTTCAGGGCCATGGCTTCACTCTAGCCCAGCGCGTCCCAGGGGCGCACTATTGGGGCGTTCCCCGTCGCACATGGCCTTCATCGCACCAGTGCAAACGCCACCACCGTCTCCCCGGTGGCGCCCAACCCCTCGACGAGCCTCGATTCCAGCGCATGCGGAACTTCCAACTCGCACGCCTGCACGTCCTGCTCGCTCGCGCCCTCAAAGCAAAGCTCGCAATGTCCAAGCTCGTCGCCTTCTCCCATGCGTATCGGAGGCCCGAAAACCCTGCAGGTCATCGGCCTCCACGCGTACACATCGCATCGTCCCGTCTCGGGATCGAGTGCCGGACAGGCCGCGTCGTTTGCGAACTCCTCGAATCGCTCGATCTCTTCGTCGCTTTCGCCCAGCAGCCCGGTCTGCGTATCACCCGGAAATGCACCGCCCTGTTCGGCAATCCACGCCCGCGCCCGCCGTTCGACTTCCGTCGCGAGTCGCGGGTCGGCACTCTTCAGCTCCTCCATCCCCGCCCGCAGGCGAAGTGCATCCAGCTGGTTGATGCGGAATGCGCCGAAGCAGCATTGAGTGCACCCCAGCCGGCAAACCAGCCACGCGCCTGCGCGGTGGGCCGCACGGACGAGCGACGCATCCACAATCTGCACAAGCCCTCGGTCGCCCGCAGGAAGTTCCATCACCGCAAGGATAGCGCTTCCGCAGAGGGAGACGCGTGGTTGGAGCGGGAAGCTCCATTCACGCACTGGCGCAGATCCTGCTTCCGTTGTATCTTTCTTTCTCCAGGGATTCACCGGGGGAAATTCCCGGAGCTTGCAAGCGGAAAGGACCCTCTATGCGCAAATGGGGCGTTTTGATCAGCCTGTTTTACGCAGTAATCGTGCTTGGCCTCATAATCCCGGCCGCTTCGCTCCTCGTCGATTACCACAATCCGTTTTCGCCCGAGTTTTTCGACAGCCTGAGGGATTTCTACGGCCTTTGGTTCACCTGGTTTGTTGCGGTCATCCTCATCGCCGGCGAAGCCATCCTTCTGTTCCTTACGGTCGACACCTCGCAGAAGCGCCTCAAGCCCCGCACGCATATTGCCGTCTCGTACTCGGTCACCGCGGTGTTCTTTGCCCTGCTCATCTTCGCCGGTTTGAGCGCTCTCGGGGCGGCCATCTTCAGCGACGACTTCCTCACCTATGCATGGGCAAGCGACACAGAGGTTATCGGCATCTGGGCCGGCCTCTGGTTGCTCTGGGGAGCAATTTTTTACCTCTACACCCGCAATGCCCCCATCGCCACCACGCGCATTCTCTCCTGGCTGCTCAAGGGAAGCGTCCTCGAGCTACTCATCGCCGTCCCTTGCCACGTGATCGTGCGTCGCCGTCACGATTGCTCCGCCCCCATCGCCACAGGCTTCGGCATCGCCACCGGCGTCGCCGTCATGCTCCTCTGCTTCGGCCCCAGCGTCCTGCTGCTCTACAAGAAGCGCCTCGACTCTTACTCCAAACGGGAATCAGACTAACTGTCAGCACGGACCAGCCCAGCCGCGCGTTCCCGACGCAGGCGTCAATGCTCTACACTCATCCGGTATCTTTGGAGGCCGCCGTGCGTCGCATTCTGCCTGCTTTTCCCCTGGTCTTGTTTTTATCTTTCATGGGCACCACCAACGCTCAGAACGGCCGCCTCCTCGTCGCGCAAAAGGGAGACCAGAGCCTGGCCATCGTTGACCCCGCATCCGGCGCGGTCATCTCCTCGGTTCCCGAGGGAGGCGTCACCGGTCATGAAGTGATTGCCTCGCCCGACGGCCGCTTCGCCTATGTGCCCATCTATGGCAACTCCGGCGTCGGCATGCCCGGCACGGACGGCTCCAACCTCGTCGTGATCGACATCGCCGCGCACAAAGTCGTCGGCAAGCTCGACTTCGGCCACGGCGTCCGTCCGCACATGCCTCTCTTCGGGCCAAAGGACGGCCTGCTCTACGTCACCTCGGAGCTTGACCAAGCCATCACGCTTATCGATCCCGCGTCCCTCAAGATCGTCGGCCACATTCCCACCGGCCAGCCACAGAGCCACATGTGCGCTCTCTCGCACGACGGACAACGCGGCTACACCGCGAACGTCGGACCCGGCACCGTCTCCGTGCTCGACATTCCGGCTCGCAAAGTCCTCACCATCGTCCCCATCTCCGCCGATACACAGAGGATTTCCATTTCTGCGGACGACCGCTGGGTCTTCACTGCCGATCAGACCAAGCCCCAGTTGGCCGTCATCGATACAAACACAAACAAAGTGACCAACTGGATTCCGCTGAGCGGCGAGGGCTATGGCAGCGCCGTCTCTCCCGATGGCCGCTGGCTTCTGATTGCCATTCCATCGAAAAACAATGTTGACGTCGTCGACCTGAGAGCGATGAAGCTGGCTCAGTCGATTCCCGTCTGTGCCAATCCCCAGGAGACGCTGGTTCGTCCCGATGGCAAAGTCGCCTACGTGTCGTGCGCGGTCAGCAACCAGGTGGCCGAAATCGACCTCGGCACGTGGAAGGTCGCGCGCCTCTTCGCCACCGGAAAAGGGACCGACGGGCTTGCCTGGGCAAAGGGGCAGTGACCCTCAAAGTCTCCCCCAGTTTGCCGATGAAGTAGGTTGATTCGTGTCGCGAGATATGAAACCCCAAGCAAAATCTCGGAAGATACGACGAAGCTTCACGCTGACTCCAGAGGCAGTGGCCTTCGTAGGTGAGACGCGGCTCAAGCGTGGAATCGGGTCCGACTCTGAAGCGCTTGATCTACTGCTGCGCGAGACAATGCTTGAGGCCAAGCGCCAGCAAATCGACGTGGCCGTCCAGGAGTATTACGACACAGCCTCAGACGAGGATCTTGCTGAGCAGCGGGAGTGGGCGGAGATGACCGGGCTCAACATCTTCAGGGGAATGCCGAAGCATTAGAGCGGGGTGTACCATACGATTCATGGCGAACTACCGGGTCGTTCTGCGCAATTCCGAGGAAGGCTACAGCGTCTCGTGCCCAGGCCTGCCCGGATGCTGGTCGCAAGGCGCGACGGAAGAAGAAGCCCTGGTCAACATTCAGGTTGCGATCCGCGAATACGTCGAAGCCGCTGAGGAATTGGCGCGTGACGAGGAGAGCCGCATCGTAGAAGTCGCGATTGCGTAAGCCAGGCCTTTAACCCGCTCAAATCGAGTAGGATGTGTCGGCAAGATTACACTTGGCACGCCACATTTTCCTTAGAATTATTTTTGCGTCTGTAAGTCATTCATACGACGATTGACACCAATTTTCCCGCTTGCAACCTCGCTTGCAATGGCATTTGACATGCCTCGGCGACATCGTGAAACTGATGGAGTTAGGTAAAGAAAAAGGCACAGCCTACGCACAGACCGAGCCTCTGAAAGATATTAGTGTCGATATTTCAAAGCTGCCAGGAATTAATCATCTGAGAGCGGTGGCTGCATTGGAAAAGGCAGGCTTTCGGATTCTCCGGCAGGGCGCTCATATTGTCATGACGGACGGAACTCGTATCCTGACCATTCCACGCCATAACCCAGTCAATGCGTTCACCATGGGTGGAATCGTCCGCGACGCAGGGCTCAGCGTAGAGGAATTCCGGATGCTTCTTTGACGAGGCTGGCATTCGAATTAGGCTCCTACAGTATCGCCCGCTCCCAGTTCTCCAGCGCCTTCTTGAACTCGCTCATGAACTTGCCTGAGTCGGCGCCGTCGATGGTGCGGTGATCGAAGCCCAGGCAGAAGTTCTGCATCCACCGGATCGCGATCGAATCGTTGCCTTGCGCGTCGGTCATCACCACCGGCTCTTTCTTCAAGCCTCCGATGGCCAGGATCGCCGACTCGGGCTGGTTGATGATCGGCGTCCCAAACTCCCCGCCGAACACCCCCGAATTGGTCAGCGTGAACGTCGACCCCGTGGCCTCTTCCAGCTTCAGCTTCTTGGCGCGCGCGCGTTCCGCCAGGTCGGCAATCGACTGCGCCAGCTGGGCAAAGCTGCGGCCCTCTGCTTCCGTCACCACAGGCACAATCAGCCCCCACTCGAGCGCGACCGCGATGCCGAGATGGATGTGCTGGTGGTAGTGGATCGTGGTTCCTTCAACCGATGCATTCACGATGGGGTATTTCTTGAGAGCTTCTACTGCCGCCGCCGCGATGAATGGCATCAGCGTCAGCTTGACGCCGTGCTTCTGCTCAAACTGCGCCCGCTCCCGCTCCCGCAGGCGCGCGATCCGCGTCATGTCCACTTTGTAGACGGAGTAGACATGCGGGCTGGTCCTTACGCTCTCCACCATCCGCTGCGCGATGAGGCCGCGCATCTTGCTCATCGGAACGGACTGGCCGGTGAGCGCTGCGGCACTCGGCTGCGCTTGTTGCGCAGTTGCTGCTGGAACTGTTGCTTTGGCGCTCCCTGGGCCGCGCTGGCTCAGCCAGTGCAGCACGTCCTCTTTGGTAATGCGGCCTTCAGAGCCTGTTCCCGGAACCTGGTTGAGATCGAGCTCGTTCTCTTTCGCAATTCGTTTCACCAACGGCGACGAACGCAACCGCTCGCCGGCAGCACGTGCAGGCGGCGGCGCGGAAACCTCCGGCTTTTTTTCAGAGGCCGCCCGGCTCACGGCAGCCGTGGAAGCGATCGGCGCTGAAGCTGCGCCGGCCCCACCGCCGGTCCCGCCAATCACCGCGACAACCGTGTTGATCTCAACTGTCGTGCCTTCCGGAACTTTGATCTGGGTCAGCACACCGGCGACCGGCGAGGGAATCTCTGCGTCCACCTTGTCCGTGGAGATTTCAAACAGCGGCTCATCCTTCTGAACAGTATCCCCAGCCTTCTTGAGCCATTTGGTGATGGTGCCTTCGAAGATGGATTCGCCCATCTGCGGCATGACGACTTCAGTGCCGGCAGACGTGGCCTCTGGCGTCGGATCTAACCCCTGAACCCTGGACGCTGAACCCTGTTCTTCAATCACCGCGACCACCGTGTTGACTTCGACGGTCGCGCCCTCGGCTACCTTGATTTCGCTCAGCACACCCGCCACCGGCGACGGAATCTCCGCATCTACCTTGTCGGTGGAGATTTCAAACAGCGGCTCGTCCTTCTGCACCGTATCCCCGGCCTTCTTCAGCCACTTGGTAATGGTGCCCTCGAAGATCGACTCGCCCATCTGCGGCATCACCACTTCGATTGGCATGTGTGCTCGGTCCCTTTCTCCGCCGCTCATCGCCGAACGCCGCGCCCAATCCTGCACCAAACCCTGGGCTCCCGTCCTGCCGGATTATAAATCGCGGCACATCCGGCGCGACTTGAGCGGCTTGAACTTCCGCCCATCAGGCCCGGCTCGGCCGATTCTGAATGCCTATCAACCGAGCTACCTCTTCGGGAATCTGCAACGGCGTGTCCTCAGCCGGAAACTCGACGGCCGGTTCGCTTGCCTGCCTCCGCAACGCCTCCAGACTCTCCACAGCCAGCACATTCTCGTCAAAGACAATGCCGAATTGCCGCGCCGCTTCGTAGGCCAGAGCCTCCAGCAATGGTAGCTCCGCGCTCGGTAGGTCAGGCCTCAGATTTTCGGCGCGCGATCGTTCCACCTCCAGGCTGGTCATCGCATGATCCGCTATGCCGCATGGAACAATGAGGCCGAAGTCGCGCAGATCGGTAGTCAGGTTGAACGCGAACCCATGCGACGTGATCCCTCGCGCCACGTGAATCCCGATCGCAGCGATCTTTCTCTCCTGGCCTGCATCGAGGCCCCGACAGTTGATGCCTTCGACGGCGGGACTGACCCCTGAACCCTGAACCCTGGACCCTGCTCCACCGCACCAGACGCCCGTCAACCCGGCAACCCTCCCCGCGCGCACCCCATATGTAAGGCATACCCGAATCAATGCCTCTTCCATTCCCCGCACAAAGTCCAGCGGGCCCATGCGCGGGCCATGCGGATTCCGGAGCGTCCGCAGATCGAAGATCGGGTAACCAACCAGCTGCCCCGGCCCGTGGTAGGTCACGTCGCCGCCCCGGTTGATCTCGTGCACGGTAACGCCGCGACGCGCCAGCAGCTCATCGGAGGCCAGAATGTTTGCCCGGCTGGCGTTACGGCCCAACGTTAACACCGGCGAGTGCTCAAGCAGCAGCAAGGTGTTCTGCAGCCGCCCCTGGCCAACCAACACAGCGACTTCCTCCTGAAGGTGCAGCGCTTCCTCATACCCAACCCGGCCGAGATAGAGGATCTGAATCATTGCCTTCGATTGTAGCCAGTGAGTCGAGTCCCTGCCCGCTTAGCCCTCGACCTTCGCCTGAAACAGACCGGCAAATGCTGAGCGCACGGGGTAGAAGACCAATAGCCACAGCACAACCGTTAAACCGGCGATTGGCAATCCACTGGGCAACATCAACAAATGAAAAATTAAGATATTCACCACCACTGGGCCCAGCAGGGTAAGTGCAAGCGGCACATACCGGTTGATCAGCAGCAGAATTCCACCGAACACCTCGAGTACGGCGATGATGTAGATGAAGTGCGTCGAGATGAGCACGGCTGAAAACTGCCCTGCTGCACCAGGCAGGGTTGGGGGGGTCGGAATAAAATTCAGGAATTTATTCATTCCAAAAACCAGAAACTCCAGCGCCATCAGGTAGCGGGCAATCATCGCAACAATCTTCATCGAACATCTCCTTGGAACAGCGGGTTCCCAATTGATCGAGGGGTCGCAATCCGAGGATAGACCCCGGGAAAGCCGGTCAACTCCTCTGTCTGGAAGAGATGGCCATGCAATGCGTGCCGATTCAAACCATTCGAGCCTCCTGCGATCAGTACCTCAATTGCCAAGCCTTCTACCCGCTTTCGCGGTAAACTAAACACTGGCAGGAGGACCGGGCGGTCGCTGCCGGAGGGTCTGCATCGCTGAGCCCGATAGTCTAAGCAGTCTGTCGTTCCGGGCTGGGGTGACTTGGCGCTATCATGAAAAGCAGCGGGGTGAAGATGATGGCCACACAGGCTGCAAAGTTGCCTCGGCAGAAATCCGACGAAGAACGGTTTGCGGAATTAGCCGACCAGTGGCGCCGAGAGACGAGATTTGTCTCATCCTCGACGGAATTGGTTCTGAACAGTGCGTACCAACAGATAATCGGGATGGGGCGCAGCGCACTCCCTCTGATTCTCAGGCGACTGGATTCCAATGGTGGCCAATGGTTTTGGGCCCTTAAGCACATTTCAGGGGAAGACCCTCTCTCGCCAAAAGATGCTGGAGACTATGAAAAGAATCGGGAGAGATGGCTTACGTGGGGACGGGAACACCATTACCTCTAAATTTCGCCGAAATGGTTCGGGTTCGTGCGGAGATTCAAGCCAGCTTTCCAAGCCTCGCCGTGACCTTTCGTGTGACGAGTGAGGAAACCGATCGATACAACTGCATTGCCTGGGCAGCCGGGGATACTTCGCGTTGGTGGTGGCCGCTGTATCCAAGTTATTGGCCGGAGATGGCACCTCGGGAGGCAACGCTCGACGCCTTTGTTGCCGCCTTCGCAACTCTTGGGTCTGCAGGGTGCGCAGATGGAGACCTCGAGGACGGCAAGGAGAAGGTCGTCATTTATCTCCTGCAAGGAGCGCCCACGCACATGGCGCGACAAATGGTCTCAGGGGCTTGGACGAGCAAATTGGGCGACGCCTGGGATATCGGGCATTTTTTACCGACCGAAGTCGGTGGCAGAATCTACGGTGATGCCGTCCAGTATCTTTGGAGGCCCCGAAGTTAGGTTCACCAAATGGAACTCAGAGGACAAATGGCCAATCAGTGGTCGTCTGCATTCTCCGTTTGCGAACCCGCAACTGCGGTAAACTAAACACTGGCAGGAGGACCGGGCGGTCGCTGCCGGAGAGTTGGCGCAAGCCGGCAATCCGGGGGAGGAAAGTCCGAACTCCGCAGGGCAGTGTGCCGGATAACGTCCGGGACGCGGGCTTCAAAGCCCGTGGACGGCCAGTGCCACAGAAAACAAACCACCTCGGCTACCCCTCCCCGCATCTTCGGATCCGGTTCGAGGGTCTCCCTGGAAACGCAATACCCGTGTTGGCCCGCCTCGGCGGGTACAACCGCCGTTGCGAAAATTCCAGCGCCGGGGTAAGGGTGAAAAGGTGCGGTAAGAGCGCACCGCTCCGGCGGTAACGCCGGGGGCAGGGTAAACCCCACACGGAGCAAGACCAAATAGGGAGGGAAGCGTTCGCCAGGAGCCAGGCGGCGTTGCGCATCGGCCCGATGCGTTCAGGGGGTTCTGATTGCTTGGGGCGGTCTTTTCAGGCTGCTGCATGCAATGCCCGAAACCTCCGGGTAGGTCGCTGATGAACGTCCGCGGCAACGCGGCGTCTAGAGGAATGACCGCACACGACAGAATTCGGCTTACAGGTCCTTTTGCCGATTTCTACTGATCTTGGTTGAGATTCAACTTAAGACCAGACGACAGCCCCGGCCGGGAAGACCTCCCTGCCGGGGCTGACCATTTGGGAGGTCGTCGGGTGAGCGGCATTCCGTGCGCCTATTACGTCCGGATTGACGACCGCTCGCACGCCGCCAGCCCAGCTGATCTCTCCCTGCGTCTGTCGGCTATTTTACGGTTGGTCTACTTGTTGCGGCGGCCGGACCGTTTGCCTGCACAGCTGCCTGCACTTCCGACAGATTCGGCCACCACTGGTGCTGAATTCCGTATCGAGTAAATTTGCCGACGTACACGTTCCAGGAATTTATAGCAAGGCTCCTCGATGGGATGGGAACGAAGCACAGAAAGATGAGGGCGTTCCACACCGCGGTTATTGCCATCCCTCGCGGCGCCGCCACGGCCAGCAGGAGTACCGCGGCGGTAAGATAGTTTAGATAGGGCGCATCGGCAATGTAGATAAATACAAAGAACAGCGAACCTGGCACAATCCAAAGCAGCAACATTTGAAAGCGCCAGTCTTTCCGGTTACGCGCGAGGGCCAGAATCGCGGCCGGAAGCACCGCCCAGAACGCGGCCACAAGCGGCAAAACATAACGTAGGACAGTCGCCATGGAGCTGGCATTTACACCGGCGACTATCGATTTCGACGTCGTAATAAGGTGAATGTAACTCAAGACTCCCACGGCATGGTCCCCTGCATCGCGGAAGGCCAGACCTCCGGTAGTGCTCTGGTATGCCAGAATTGTTGGGATCAGCCAGCCAAGGCACAGGACGATCGCCGCACCCAAAAAGAAAGCAGCCCTCGCACGCGGGAGCCGGAGGATGCAGAAGTACGCCACCATGGGAAACAGAAACGCTCCGTCGGAAGGGCGCATGCCAGCCCCCACGGGGAAGAGGATCAACGCCAACCAAAACCATCGTTCCGACTTGTCCCGATCGTAGCGAAGGAGCGCATAAAACGTGGCCACCGGGAAAAAAATCTGCGAAGCTTGCGTGCTGTGCACCTCGCCGGAAAACCAAACGTAAAACACCATTGAGTATGCAAGGGCGGCGAGAAACGCGTTCCTTCGCTCTGTAAAAAGCAGCGCGGCGCAATAGAACATCAACACGCCCGCCACTGAAAACACGATGTTCATGGCCGAAATGGCGAGCGTTGGGTCAGGAAACAGCCCTGCAGTCCGGATGAAAAGCCAGTAGCCCGGAGGCTGGATCACGTAAAACTTCTCTAAAATGACATGGACCTCTTCCGGGCCATCCATCCAATAGAGGGTGCCGTGAAAGAGGAGCCTTGCAAATAAAGTGGCGAGAGCAAGAACCGCGGGAGGAAACGATCTTGACTGAAGAACAACGGCAGCTAACCCATAACGATTGCTCTGAGCCACCACGGAAAGCTCCTTATTCTCTTTGTCCACGGTAGCAAATAAGTCAGACAATTAGCACCCAAATCTGATTGCTTGGGGCGGTCTTTTCAGGCTGCTGCATGCAATGCCCGAAACCTCCGGGTAGGTCGCTGATGAACGCCCGCGGCGACGCGGCGTCTAGAGGAATGACCGCACACGACAGAATTCGGCTTACAGGTCCTTTTGCCGAATTCCAACGACAGCCCCGGCCGGGAAGACCTCCCTGCCGGGGCTGACCATTTTGACAGGAAATCGGAATGAGCGACGTTGTGGGGCAGTCCTACCTCCGGATTGGCGACGTCCAGAACCGCAAAACGGGACATTCTGCCCCCTTCTTTTGTCACCACTTGAGTTTCTTTTCGACCTATGCGTCCCATAGCTGCTGCGTTTGTCTTCCAATCATCGATTAGACTTGGTGGACGGCTTTCATGGCGCTCAAAACAAGCGACAAACTCGGACCATACGAGATCATCGCGCCCGTCGGTGCAGGCGCCATGGGCGAGGTATATCGCGCACGCGACACTCGGCTCGGGCGTGATGTCGCGATCAAAGTGCTGCCGGAGGCGTTTGCTAATGATGTCGACCGGCTTCGGCGTTTCGAACAGGAAGCGCGAACGATTGCAGCGTTGAACCATCCGAACATTTTGGGAATCCATGACATTGGTGCGCACGATGGTTCGCCGTTTCTCGTCAGCGAATTCCTCGAAGGACAAACACTGCGGGAGAAGCTCGTATCAGGGCCGCTGCCGGTGCGGCGCGCGATCGAATACTCGCTCGGCATCGCGGAGGGACTCGCGGCGGCACACGAGAAAGGAATCGTGCACCGGGATCTGAAACCTGAGAACGTGTTTGTCACTCGTGACGGACGAATTAAAGTGCTGGATTTTGGGCTGGCGAAGCTGGTTAGACCGGAGGAAAACCACGAAGCCGCACCGACGCTGACGAGCCCTGCGACTCTGCCGGGTATGGTGATGGGTACCGTGGGCTACATGTCGCCTGAGCAGGTGCGAGGCGAACCGAGCGACCCGCGATCGGACATTTTCAGTTTCGGTGCAGTGTTGTATGAGATGCTCACCGGCAAACGCGCTTTCAAACGCGAGACATCAGCAGAAACGATGACCGCAATTTTGCGCGAAGAGCCACAGTCGCTGAACGATACCGGCTGGCAGGGTCCGCTGGAAGTGCAACGGATTCTTGCGCGATGCCTGGAAAAGAATGTTGCGCGACGATTCCAGTCGGCGAGTGATCTGGCGTTTGCGATTGAATCGTTGAGCGAATCATCGACCGGAATGTCGGCCTTGAAAGGAGTGGCACAGCCGAAGCCAAGGCGAGCGTGGCTCCCGTGGCTCATAGCCGCTGGGCTGCTGGTTGGAACTGCGGTCTGGGAAATGGTTCGGCCAGCGGCTGGACCGGCCAACCCGCTCGAAAAAGCGCATTTCGCACGCGTGACCGACTTTGAGAGCGTGGAAGCTGCGATCTCGCCGGACGGCAGGTTCGTGGCTTTTCTTTCCGATCATGACGGCCCCTTCGATGTATGGCTTACCCAGGTGGGTACCGGACGAATGATTAATCTGACACAGGGGAGTGCGGGCCCTTTGCCTGGGCCTTTACGGAGCATCGGTTTTTCCGGCGACGGCTCGGAGATTTGGCTCGGCGGTGGCGATGTGGGGCTGCGACTGCGGCTGATGCCACTGACGGGAGGCGCACCTCGGAATTTCCTCGGCGAGGAGACCGCCAACCTGGCTTGGTCACCGGACGGCCAGCGGATTGTCTATCATACCTTCCGTAAGGGCGACCCCATGTTCGTGGCGGACCGCAACGGCGAAAACGCTCGGCGGATATTCGGAGACCAGCCTGGAATTCACAACCATTTTCCAGTCTGGTCGCCTGACGGCCGTTGGATCTATTTCGCGCATGGGACACCGGCAACGAGGGACATGGATTTATGGCGCATCGACCCGGCCGGCGGGAATCCAGAGCGCCTCACGCAGCGCAATACAGACATCGCTTATCCCACCCCGGTCGGCAACCGCACGGTGTACTACGTGGCACACGACGGGGACGGTTCAGGACCGTGGCTGTGGGCGTTTGATCTGATACGCAGAGATTCGCGGCGCGCGACCATCGGTCTCGAGCAATATACGTCCGTGCAAGCCAGCGCGGACGGCCGTAAGCTGGTCGCCACAATCAGCAATCCCGTCGCGGGACTTTGGACTGTTCCGATCCTTGATCGCGTCGCCGAAGAACACGATGTAAAACCGCTTACCGTGCCGACCGAACGCGCGCTGGCGCCCCGTTTCGGTGGCTCATCGCTGTTCTATTTATCCTCTCTCGGGGCGGGCGATGGACTGTGGCGCTTTCGAGACGGACAGGCAACTGAAATCTGGAAGGGCGCCGATGGTGCGCTAACGGAAGCGCCCGCTGTTTCGCCGGATGGAGGTCGCGTGGCGATTGTGCTGCGGCGGAACGGGAAACGCCAACTGCATATCCTCTCGTCGGACGGGGCCGAACTCCAGCCGATCGCAGAGGGGATTGACGTTCAGGGTTCAAGTTCCTGGTCGCCGGATGCAAGATGGATTGTCACCGGCGGCAGCGACTCTACTGGTTCCGGGCTCTTCAAGATTCCCTTGGACGGCGGATTGCCAGTCCGCTTGGTCGCCGGGCAAGCACTCAGTCCAGTCTGGTCGCCGGATGGAAGCCTGATTGTCTATGCGGGGACGAATGTGAGCTCCTTCACTCCGCTTCTGGCCGTGCGCCCGGACGGAACCAGCGTCAAATTGCCCGAGATCGCATTGCGACGCTTGGGCGAGCACGTGCGCTTCTCGCCTGATGGCAAGAGTCTGATCTACTTGCAGGGGCTGCTCGCCTCACAGGATTTCTGGCTACTCGATCTCGCCTCCATGAAGTCACGCCCCCTCACAAGGCTGCAAAGCCGCGCCGCCATGCGGACCTTCGACGTCACAAGCGACGGGAAACAAATCGTCTTCGATCGCTTACGCGAGAACTCGCAGGTCGTGTTGATCGATCTTCCCAAGCCTTAAATCCAATAACGAACAGTTCGCAGTTCCTGACTACCCGTTTTGGAGTGATCAGCGCGTGGCGCGCCGAGACGCGTGAGGTCTCTTGAAACGCTCGGGTTACCCGCAAACCGGAAGCTACCCTTTTGGGCAGATGGACCCCGCTCCGTTACCATCAAGCCCATGCTGCGCGTAAAGCTGCTTGAACCCACCGCCCGCCCGCCAGAGGTCGCACATCCCGGTGAAGACCTCGGCTACGACCTGTTTGCTCTCGAAGCCGCCGAGCTCGCCTCCGCGTTCCCAAGCCAGAGTCCGAACCGGAATCGCCGTGGAAGCCCGCCATCCCATCACCGGCGAGCCTCTCGGCTTGCTGGTGCGCGATCGCTCCTCCATGGCTGCGCGCGGCGTCGCCACCATCGCCGGCGTGATCGATGCGGGATATCGCGGCGAGATTCTCATCCTCATGGCCAACCTGGGCGACGCCACCGATCCAGCTCCAAGCCGGGCGAAAAGATCGCCCAGATGATCCCCATCCCCGTGCTCACCGGGGCCGTCGAGACAGTCACAAATCTCGAAGACTCTGCTCGCGCCGACAAGGGCTTCGGCAGCTCTGGAAAATGACGGGACCGGGCGTTATTGAATCCCCAGCCCATCGTTCTTGTGGTAGTTCGGGTAAGGCGGGACTGGGAATCTCCGGCACTGGATTGGCTTTGAGCTCGTCCAGCACCAGCTGCACGCCGGTTTCAAGCTGCCGGTCGTGACCAGCGGCCACATCCTTGGGCAACTCCTCGACGGCCACGTCGGGTGCGATGCCGTGGTTCTCCACCTCCCAATCGCCGTGCAGGCCGTAGATGGCATAGCGCGGCGCGATCACGTCGGCCGCCATCGAGCAGCATCGGATAGCCGCCGATGCCCACCAGGCCGCCCCAGGTGCGCGTGCCCACCAGCTTGCCGATACCGGCCTTGCGGAAGTACCAGGGCATGGCGTCGCCGCCGGAGCCGGAGTTCTGGTTGATGAGCATGACCTTGGGGCCGAAGATGGCGCCCACCGGATCGTGAATCGGCTTGCCGTCGCGCTCGATGGCCCCGGAGAGCGGGAAGCGCTTGAGCACGTCCACCACGTAGTCGGCAATGAAGCCGCCCTCGTTATAGCGCTCGTCCAGCACCAGGGCCTGCTTGTCGAGCTGCGAGTAGAAATAGCGGTTGAAGTTGGTGTAGCCGGAGCCGCCGGTGTTGGGCATGTAGACATAGGCCACTTTGCCGCCGGAGAGCTCGTCCACCTTGCGGCGGTTGGCTTCAATCCAGTCCAGGTTGCGCAGCCCGTCCTCGTCGTCGATGGGAACGACGGTGACGTCGCGCGCGTCTTTGCCGTCCGGGCTTGGCGCCGACGTGAAGCACGGTCTGCTTGCCGGCGGTGCCGTCAAAGAACTCGTAGAGGTTGTCGCCGGCGTGCAGTTCGCGGCCGTTGACCGCCAGCAGGTATTCGCCCTCCTTGACGTAGACGCCGGGCAGGGTCAGCGGCGAGGCCAGCCCGGGGGTCCAGTTCTGCCCGCCCAGGATCTTGGCGATGCGATAGCGGCCGTTCTCGACCGTGTAGTCGGCGCCCAGCAGGCCGGTCTTGGGCGCGTCATCGGGCTGGTGCGGCCCGCCCACGAACATGTGACCGATGGTGATCTCGCCGAGCATCTCCGTCGGAGAGATAGGTGAACTCGGAGCGGGAGGCGAGACCGTCGAGATAAGGCTTGTACCTGGCCTCGATCTTGGGAATGCTGAGGCCGTGGGTGTGGGGGTCGTAGAGGAAGTCGCGCTCGATGCGCCAGGTCTCGTGGTAGATCTGCTTCCACTCGGCGCGAGGATCGATGACCGTTTCAAGCCCGCCCAGGTTCAGGGGCTTGCCGGGGCCGCCGTCGCCGGGCTTCAGGTCTTCGGCGGAGGCCAGCGTCCAGGCGTCCTTGCGGGCGTACAGCACCTTTGAGCCATCCAGCGGAGACAAGAAATGCGTCCACGTCGTTCAGCACCGTCTCCGGTTTGCGTTTCTCAAGCGTGAACCGCCAGACGGCGCGAATCCCCGCCGCCGTCCCTCATGGCTAGAGCGGCCGAACGGCGAGCCTTCCCCAAGATAGAGCACGCCGGTCTTGCCCACGGCAATGCTCCCATAGTTGCGCGGCCGGAATGGGCAGCGCCAGGATGCGGTCGCCAATCTTTTCAAGATCGACCTTGACCTCGACCGGCTTCTCGCCTTCCTTCTTGTCGCCGTCCTTCTTTGTCGTCATCTTTCTTTGTCGCGTCTGCCTGATCGTCCTTCTTGTCGGTGTCCTTCTTATCCGCGTCTTTCTTGTCGTCCTTACCTTGTCGTCCTTCTTGGTCTCGTCCTTGATCTTCTCGTCGTCGCTCTCTGGGGCAATGGGCGACGCGCCGTCCTTGGCCAGCACCACGACGTAGGCGGCGGTGGTCTGCGCGCGGTCGAGCGAAGAAAGATCGATGCCCGCCTTGGAAGGGCCGTCGTCGGTGGAGGCGAGGAAGTAGAGATACTTGCCGTTGGGGTCGAACACCGGGCTGGAGGCATCGCTCATGCCGTCGGTTACCTGGGTGGATTTGTGCGTTTCCAGCGAATAAAGGAAGACGGCGTCGCAACTGGTTGTCCAGGTCGCGATGATAGGCAATCCACTTCGAGTCCGGCGACCAGATGGCGCCGAAGTCGGGGCCGAAGCTGCCGTAAATGCCCTTGTCCACCAGCACCGGCTTGCCCGCCGGCACATCCACATACCACAGGCGCAGGTGCTTGTCGGTGTAGGCAATGTGCTTGGAATCGGGCGACCAGGTGGGGCTGTAAAAGAAGCTGGGCTCGGGGCCAAGGTCGATGACCGTGGGCGGCTTGAAGCCGGTCTGGTCGTGCAGATAGAGCTGGTACTCGCCTGAAGCGTCGGAAAAGTAGGCGATGGTCTTGCCGTCCGGGCTCCATGAAGGGTCGCGCTCGGCCACTCCAGGGGTCTGGGTCAGGTTGCGCGTATCGCCCTTTTCAGCCGGGACGGTGAAGATCTCACCGTGCGCCTCAAATACAGCCCGAGCGCCGGTGGGCGAAAGGCCTGCATTCTGAATCTCGTCAGGCGCGATTGCCGCCCTATGAGGCGCGAGGCTCGCCAATTCGCCGTGCACCTGGATCGAGACGGTCTTGTCGGTGTTTGCGGCAAGGTCGAAAAAATGAATGGAGCCGAACTGCTCGTAGACCAGCCCGCCTGGGCCGGCCTGGAACGACTTCAGGTCGTAGCCGGTGTTTGCCACCACCTGCGTAACTTCCTTCGACTCAGTATCGTAGCGGAACAGGGAGATTGGGCCCGGTCCTGACTTTCCGCGGTCGGAGAGAAAATAAACCGAATTGCCAACCCAAACCGGGTTCGAGTCGTTGGAGTTGTCGCGCGGCACCTTCACCAGATCGAGAGTCTTCAGATTCACGATCCAGATCGGGGTAGTCTGGCCGCCGACGTATCGCTTCCAGGCCGGCTGCCATTTGGTAATCGGCTGGTAGGCCAATGAATTGCCGTCGGGTGAAAACGACCCCTCTATACCCGTGGGCAGTGGCAGCGGTTCCGGCACGCCAGAACCATCGGCATGAACCCGGAATAGCCGGACGTAGTCCCGGTAACTTGCCTGTCCGCTCACAATCAGCAGGTCCTTGCCGTCCGGCGTCCAGCCTGCCAGGTAGCTGCCGGAGGGGTGCCAGGTGATCCTGCGGGGCACCCCGCCGTTTGCGGGGATTACGTAGACGTCGGTGTTGCCGTTCAGATGGGCCGAGTAGGCTATCCAGGCTCCGTCCGGCGAATAGATCGGGCCGGCATCCACATGCCCGTTTGCGGTCAGCCGTTCCGCCTCGCCGCCCTGGCGGCTGACCGTCCATACATCGTCTGCATAGAGGAAGGCGATCCTGTCCTGGCTGAGGGAGGGGTTGCGCAGCAGGAGCGGTGTTTCGGCGGCAGTAGAGACGGCGCTTCCAAACGTCGAGAACAGACAGATCAGGGCAAGCGCAAGCGAAACGAGGGCGAGACGGAGTCGCAGGGACGTCATCGAAACCTCCTGACCTTCAAGAAATCTCTGATTTGGTGTAAGGAACAGTGGCGAAAGAGGCACGAGCATATCCTACCCCAGCCAGCGGTCGAGGTTCCTTCAAGATGTCCCTGTTTTGACCGATTTGTGATGATACGCCGGAACTTTCCGCGCCGCATCTGCGCTGACCGGGCCCGTGGAGACGGCCTCAAGCCACGAAGAATCTGCCCGCACAGCCAAGGGCCTGGGAAGCTCGGGGCGTTAGAGCGGTTCCAGGCTGGTGCCGCTCCCGGCGCTGGATTCTTGCGCACTTAGGAACCGAATCTGCGTCAATTGCGTATCCAGAATTGAGAAAACTGGGCCTTAATTGCGGTTTTCAGCAGTCGATTACCGTCGCGAAGCAGCCGGAGGTGAGGATTTTTTCGTACAATTCGTGTACCGGAGCGAACCTAAATCTCATGTGACCTTCCGCGCCGGCGGGGTGGCCCATTGGGCTTTTCCCCGGCGTCTACGCGCGTCGCCGGGGGCCCCTGCTTTGTCGCAGATCCCGATACATCGGCTTGGTCACGGAATCTTCTGAATCATCCGGTTCGTCGAATTAAACAAGCCCCTCGCCTTCGTACACTGGAAGAGCGCGGGAAAGGCAGTACGGGGCGGATTCTCCGTTTGCTACCGGAATTGTCTTTCCAGATGCAGCAGCCGGGCGGATTTCCGTTAGGTGCTCCTGATCAGAAAGTGAAGCCATGCAACTCACTGAGGCCTTCAAACTCGCTCTTCAGTCTCTCTGGGCCAACAAGCTCCGCACCATCCTCACGCTCATCGGCGTGGTCATGGGCGTGGCCTCGGTCATCATGGTCATCACGCTGGTCAACGGCGCCAACAAATATGTGGCCACCAAGCTCTCCGGCTACGGGGCAGACGTGTTTACGGTGGACCGCATGTCCAGCGTCATCTTCACGGCAGATGACTACTTCCGCTACCAGAAGCGCAAAATCGTCCGCATCGAGGACTACCAGGCCGTGCGCGACAACTGCGCCCACTGCGCCGAGGTGGGGGCTCTGCTGAGCCGGTCAACAAATGTCGTGGCCAACGGGAAGTCCAGCAACAATACCGAGATTCGCGGCTACACCTGGAACATGGTGGCGCTGAACAACATCGATATCGCGATCGGGCGCGGGTTTACCCCTGCCGACGACGACAAGGGCACGCACGACGCCATCGTTGGATACGACATCGTCGACAATCTTCTCGGCGACGGCGACCCGCTGGGCAAGGAGATCCGCGTCGATGGCATTCCCTATACGATCGTCGGTGTGGGCGACCGCCAGGGCAAGACTCTCGGCCAGTCCCAGGACAACTGGGTCGCCGTCCCCATCACCACCTATCAGCAGACCTATGGGTACAACGACTCGGTCACAATCTACTCGCGCGCCGCGGGCGACGCCAAGGTGATGGAAGAGGCCGAGGACGAGGTGCGGGTGCTTATGCGCTCGCGCCGTCACGACGCCGTGGGGCAGCCGGACGACTTTGAGATCTCCACCAACGACACGTTTCTGGACATCTGGAAGCAGATCAGCTCGCTCTTCTCCTGGGTCGTGCTGGGCATCGCCTCCATCTCGCTGGTGGTGGGCGGCATTGTCATCATGAACATCATGCTGGTCTCGGTAACCGAGCGCACACGCGAAATCGGCGTGCGCAAGGCGCTCGGAGCACGTCAGCGGGATGTCCTGCTGCAGTTCCTTATCGAGAGCGCCACCATGGCCACCACGGGCGGAGCGATTGGCGTTGCGTTTGGCGTTTCCGTAGCCAAGCTCATCACGTTAATTGTCGGCTTCCCCACCGCGGTCCCGCTCTGGGCTGTCCTTCTGGGACTGGTTATGGCCGGAGGAGTCGGCGTCTTTTTCGGTGTCTATCCGGCCAGCAAGGCCGCCAAGCTCGACCCGGTGGTTGCGCTGCGAGCCGAGATGTGACCGGAGCAGGGGTTAGGGGTTAGATGTTAGTGATTAGTAAATCCTGGGCAGAGATTGAGAGTGGTGCGATGGTTCAGTCGTTTCGTGATTTGCAGGTGTGGCAGAGGTCTATTCAATTGTCGGTTTCGATCTACCGGATGACCAAAGGTTTCTCACGAGAAGAGATCTATGGGCTAACCAGCCAGGTGAGACGGTCTGCTGTTTCAGTTGCGAGCAACATCGCTGAGGGAAATGGACGCATGAGTTCCGGCGAATATCGACAGTTCTTGGGCATTGCTCGCGGTTCCAACTTCGAGTTGCAAACACAGATCGAAATAGCTCGCGCGCTCGGATTCCGCGACTCCAAGATGCTTGAGGAAGCGGAAGGCTTATCGTTCGAGGCTGGAAAAATGATCTCAGGGGTTCTCAACGCGATCAAGGCTAAATAGTAGATTAGGTAGCCCGAATCGCCAACCAATAATTACTAACCCCTAATCACTAATCACTGCTTCTGCGGAGCTTTTATGGCACAAGGTCAAACCCGCGAATCCATCAAGATGGCGCTTGACACGCTCAGGACCAACAAGCTGCGTTCCAGCTTGACCATCCTAGGCATCGTCATCGGCGTAACCACCGTCATCACCATCTCGTCGGTCATCAGTGGATTGAACAACCGCGTCTCCGAATGGGTCAGCTCGCTCGGCAACAATGTTTTCTGGGTCTTCCATATGCCGGTGATTGGCGTGCAGCCGACTTTGGAGCAACTGGCCCGCAAAAAGCTGACCCTCGACGACGTGATGGCTCTGCGCCAGCTCCCCCACGTGGTGGCTGCTGACGGCGGTCATCAGCACGTAAAGCCGTTGTTTCGCGTAGGCGATGTTGCCGTGAAATACAACGGGAAAAAGGTAGCCGGCACTATCCTTCAGGGTTCAACCACCGAGATCGCGGAGGTGACTGACCTTGTCTTCACCGAGGGGCGCTTGTGGACCGACGCAGAAGACGATCGCGCGGCGCACGTGGTTGTTCTCGGCCACGACACGGCGGAGGAGCTCTTTGGAACCGAAGACCCAATTGGCAAGGATGTTGCCGTCGAGAGCGGCCTCTACACCGTGATCGGCGTGCTCGACAAGCGGAAGCAGCCCTTTGGTGGCGGCAAAAACCCCAACGACAATGCGGCTTTCTTCCCGCTGACCACGTTCCACAACCTCCACCCCGAAGATCTGGACATGTGGGTCAGCGTCAAGTACGACGACCCCAAGAACAAGGCTTTGGTCCAGGAGGAGATTCGCGAGCTGCTGCGCATTCGTCGTAAGGTGAAAGTGGAGAAAGAGGACGACTTCGAGATCTTCGGGCCCGACTCGATCTCCAAGCTTTGGAACCAGCTCACCGGCGGGCTCGTCATCTTCATGATTGCGGTCTCCAGCGTGGGACTTATGGTGGGCGGCGTCGGCGTGATGAACATCATGCTGGTCTCTGTCACTGAGCGAACCCGGGAGATCGGCGTGCGCAAAGCCATCGGTGCAACCAGACGCACCATCCTGACCCAGTTCACCACCGAAGCTGTCACACTCTGCGCAGTGGGCGGAATTGTGGGCATATTGCTGGGCGCGGTGCTCACCTGGATCGTGTATTTCCTGCCCATTGGCCTGCCCGCCACTCTCTCGGCCACATGGGTGATCATCGGGTTCACGGTTTCGTGCGCGATTGGCCTTGTCTTCGGCATCTATCCGGCCTGGAAAGCCGCCAATCTCGACCCCATCGAGGCGCTTCGCTACGAATAAGCGCGATTGAACCAACACGTAAGGGGCGTCGTCCATCCATCACATGACGGGAGCGTCCTGAGGCCTTAAGCTTGCTGCTAGCAGTTAGCGGCACTCGAGCGAGGACAGGCTTCAAGTGGCAAAGGGACAGACGCGAGAGTCGATCAAGATGGCCCTCGATACATTGAGGACCAACAAGCTGCGCTCCGGACTCACCGTGCTGGGCATCGTCATCGGCGTCACTACCGTCATTACAATCTCGTCCATCATCAACGGCGTAAATGCGCGCGTTTCCGCCTGGGTCGATTCGCTCGGCTCCAATGTCCTCTGGGTCACGCGCATGCCGGTGATCAACGTGAACCCGACCAGCGCGATGGTAACGCGTAAATACCTCACGTTGGACGACGCGCTCGCCCTTCGCGATCTGCCTCACGTCGTGGCCAGCGATGCCGAGCTGGACTACATCCAGGCATACTTTGTGGGAAAGATCAGCGCCCGCTACAACGGCAAGAAACTCTCCGGCGCGCTCATTGAAGGGAACACCTCCCAGATTGCCGACGTCGAGAACCTGTCCCTCCTCGATGGCCGGTTTTTTACCGACGGAGAAGACGAGCGCGCGGCCCATGTCTGCGTCCTCGGCCACGACGCCTGGGACACCCTGTTTGATGGACAGCCCGCGGTCGGCCGGGAGATTACCGTCGAGACCGGACTCTACACCGTAATTGGCGTCCTCGATAAGGAAAAGCAGCCCTTCGGCAGCGGCAAAAACCCTAATGACAACTCCATCCACTTCTCCATAAAGACTTTCCAGACCCTTCACCCGGAAGTCAGAGACCTCGCAATCGGTGTGAAATACGACGATCCACACAACAAGGACCTCGTCGAGGACGAAGTGCGAGAACTCGTTCGCATTCGCCGCAAGGTGAAAGTACAGGCTCCGGACAACTTCGAAATCTCGAGCCCCGATGCCCTTTCCAAGCTCTGGGGCCAGCTCACCGGCGGGCTGGTCGCCTTCATGATCGCTGTCTCCAGTGTCGGACTCATGGTGGGCGGCGTGGGCGTAATGAACATCATGCTGGTCTGCGTCACCGAGCGCACCCGCGAGATCGGCGTGCGCAAGGCGATGGGCGCTACAAGGAAGATGATCCTCACCCAGTTCACCACCGAGGCCGTCACTTTGTGCGCAGTCGGCGGGGTCATCGGCGTTGCGGTAGGCGCCGTCATCACCTGGATCGTCTACTTTTTGCCCATCGGCATTCCCGCTTCGCTCTCTCCGCTCTGGGTTCTCATCGGCTTCACTGTCTCCTGCACCATCGGGCTCGTCTTCGGCATCTACCCCGCCTGGAAGGCCGCAAACCTCGACCCCATCGAAGCCCTGCGCTATGAGTAGCGGAACGCGAAGCGGGATTCCGCGCTGAATGGTCCGGTCAGCCAACTGAATGCCCTAGTAAACTAGCCCCATGATGCCGCACGCCTTAGCGCTCGCCGTGGAGATCGTCACCACGGTTCTGGCCATCGCCGGCATCTTCTACTTTCTTGGAGCCTTGGTCGCCGCGCGGGTTTTTCTCGTGATCCGCCGCCGCAAGCTGCCCGACTTTGCCCCCGGGGTCAGTATCCTCAAATCGCTCAAGGGCCGCGATCCCGAGATGATCGACGCCTTTCGCAGCCACTGCCTGCAGAACTATGCCGGAGAATACGAGCTGCTCTTCGGTTTCTCCGACCCGGACGACCCCGCCATCCAGGCAGTACAGAATCTTCAGCTCGAGTTTCCCGATCACGCGATTCGCCTCTTCGAGTGTTCGCGCCGTCTCGGGTCCAACGGCAAGGTCAGCACGCTGATTCAGTTGGCCCGCCACGCCCGTTATCCCTACCTGCTCATCAACGACTCCGACATCACGGTTGGTCCCCGCTATTTGCAGTGTGTGATGGCCTACTTTGCCCCTCCCGCGCTGGCCCTCCCCAGCGCTCCGGCCGGTCAACCAACAAACAAACCCGAAGCTCCTGTTGGAATGGTCACAACCCTCTATCGCGGCCACGCTCACGGGTCGCTTGGCTCGCGGCTCGAGGCCCTCGGCATCGCAACGGACTTCCAGGCCGGAGTGCTGCTTTCGCGGATGCTCTCCGGCGGCCTGCGCTATGGCCTCGGCTCCACGCTGGCCGTCAGCCGCCAAGCCCTCGACAAGATCGGCGGTCTTGAGCCGCTTGTCGACTACCTGGCCGACGACAACGAACTGGGCGCGCGCATCTTCCGAGCAGG
Source organism: uncultured Acidobacteriaceae bacterium (assembly GCA_963783065.1). Taxonomy (GTDB): domain Bacteria; phylum Acidobacteriota; class Terriglobia; order Terriglobales; family Acidobacteriaceae; genus Telmatobacter. Next base: position 1,882,140 of record CAWAMG010000004.1, read on the forward strand.
CTATCGCGTGGCGCTTGCCGGCGAGGTGGTTGAAACCAGCGTCCCCGCCTACGACTGGCGCGCCTTCGTCGATCATCAGGTGCGCTGGGCGCGGACAGTTCGCGACGCCAGCCCCTGGGGCTACATCGGCCTGGTCTTCACTCATGGCCTGGCCTGGGCACTGCTCAACGTGATTGCCAGCGGCGTCAGCCCCTTGAGTCTCTGGCTGCTCGGTTTGAGCTTCTTCCTCCGCCTCGCGCTGGCCATGACAGTGGGCGCCGAAGTCCTCGCGGACCACCAGGTTTTGCCCTGGCTTTGGCTTCTGCCCCTTCGCGATCTGGTCGAAGTGGGCATCTGGATTGCCGGCTTCGCAGGCAACACCATCGTCTGGCGCAATGAGCGGTTCCGGTTAAGGAACGGCAAGCTCGCCAAAATTGGCTAAAACGCGTCGTGGGGTTCGCCAACTCGCATAGCGCCTGCCCCGCCAACAATGCTATCGTGGCCCCAAATGCCGTTTGAAACGACCACAGAATCCGGCGTACGAATTCAGGGCCCGACTGCGACCCTGATCTATGACGACTGGTACCCGGCCCTGCGCACGGCGACGCTCCGCCCCGGCAAGCTCTCCACCGCCATGCTCCTCGACATTCCGCTGGTGCTGGGCCGGCGCGCCGATGGCCGCGTCTTTGCCATGCGCGACAGTTGTCCGCATCGCGGCATCCCGCTCAGTTACGGCTGGTTCGATGGCAACCGCGTCACCTGCCGCTATCACGGCTGGGAGTTTGAGCCGTGTGGTGGCCGATGTGAGCTGATCCCTTCGCTTACCAGCCACGACCATCTCGACGCCACCCGCATCTTTGCCACGGCATTTCCGTGCGAAGAACGCGACGGCCATGCCTGGGTGTTTATTCCCGCCGCAGGATCCGGACGAAGCGGTGGAAGTGCGGACTACCCCCGCGCAGTGCCGGAGCTGGCCAAATTCGGCACGCGCTATCGAACCGCGCACCTCACCGCCGACCTGCCCTGCAACGTCGATCACGGCATCATCGGCCTTATGGACCCGGCTCACGGGCCCTTTGTGCATCAGGCCTGGTGGTGGCGCAGCCGCGCCAGCATCCGCGAGAAGACCAAGCGTTTCGAGCCCATCCCGGAAGGCTTTCGCATGAGCGCTCACGCGCCCAGCGGCAACTCTGCGCCCTACAAGCTGCTCGGCGTTTATGGCAAGGAACGGGAAACGACCATCGACTTCACGCTGCCCAACCGCCGCACGGAGATCATTCGTGCAGGGGACAACTGGTTTTCTTCGCTCACCACCGTCACGCCCGTCACCAGCTCAACCTGCCGCATCGACGTGATCGCAGCATGGGATTTCTTTTACCATGTCCCCTTCGTCACGCCGATTGCCAAGTTCTTTGGCGCAAAGTTCATTCGCCAGGATCAGGTCACAATGATTCAGCAGTCCGAGGGCCTGCGCCACAATCCAAGCCTCATGCTGATCGATGACGCCGACAAACCGGCCAAGTGGTACTTCGCGCTCAAGCAGGCGCGCCTCGACTCAGCAAAGGTCGCAGCCGCGAAGCATCCCATGGACGGCCCGGTTGAGCTGCACTGGCGCAGCTAAGCGCATGTCCGCGTCCTCGTCACCGTTAGCACCGTGATGTCATCCTCCTGGCCAAAGGCCTGGGCAGCCTGCGCGATCGCTTCAGCCGACCGACTGGCGCAGGCAGCGGTGCGATCAAACCCAAACAGTTCGCCAGTCCCGTCTCGAGCTTCCACCACCCCATCGGTCATCAGAGTTATCTGCTCGCCGTCTCTCAATTCAAAGCTGGACTCCGCGTAGATGGTCCCGGCAACGAGGCCCAGCGGCAGGCCGTTTTGGCAGCGCAACTCCTGACCGTTGCAATAGGGAGACAGGTGGCCTGCGCTGGCGTAGGTAAGCGCACCTTCCGCATCCACGCGAAGGATCAGGCAGGTCGTAAATCCACCATGGCTACGTCCCTCGATGCAGCGGTTCAACCCCGCCAACAGCAAACTCGGGCTCGCCGTCGTCTCCAGCAGCGCATGCAATGTTCCCACCAGCAGGCTCACCATCATTGCGGCCGGCATCCCCTTTCCGCTTACATCTCCAATAGCGATCAGCACGCCGCGATCTTTGATGGGCAGAATCTGGAAGAAGTCTCCACCCACATCGCCATAGGGTTTGTAAACGGACTCAATGTGAAAGCCGGCGATGGCGGGGGTCTTCTCCGGAATCAGCACTTGCTGGACCGCACGGCTGGCGGCTAATTCTGCTGCAAGCCGCTGCTTCTCATCGCGGTCCAGAATCAGGTCGCGCACCAGGATGGCCAGCGTAACAGCTCCCAGCGCGGTAATTCCCGTGGTGGTGTATTGCCATTGCCATCCGCCGACGCTCGCGTAATTCAGCATCCCAGTCAGGTGCTGGATGCTCGACATGATAGTCAGGCGCACGAAGAAATGGACGGCGAATGCGGCAGCCACGATCCGGTCGCGGCGGTTGCCGTTCCGGAAGCCCTGAACGATCAGAATCCCAAGGGCCACCTCAGAAAAGCCCGACGGCAAATCGTTGACAAAACTCATGCCCGGAAACCATGTGGCGATCGCGGCAAAAACGTAGACCGGCCAGAAAAGGCGTGTCCAGCCGCGGCGCGGCACTTGCATCGCCTCGCCCGCCGCCTCCACCAGCAGAGCCACTGCAAGAGCCCGCAACGACCACATCGGTGGAGTAAAGCCTCCGAAGTACTGCAGGAACTGTTCGACGCCCACAACGAGGTAGAACGCGCCCAAAGTGCGGAAAACGCGATAGTCCCGCGCGGCGCGCCAAAGGGAAAGGAAAGCAATCGCCAGGCACTCTTCCAGAACGCCGAAGATCAGCGTCGGCGTGCGGTGCACCTGCTCAATCAGCGGCACTGGCGGAAACAGCATCTGCATCAGCGGCCCAGCCATCATGCCATTCCCGTCCTCTCCACCGTCAGCACCGTGATATCGTCCTCTTGCCCAAACAACTGCGCCGTGGCCGCAATCTTCTCTGCCGTCCCCCGGCTGATGCCCCGTGTGCGCTCAAATCCAAACAGCTCTCCACTCGCGCTCCGCGCCTCAATCACGCCATCTGACAGAAACGTGAGCGTCTGTCCTGATTCCAGCGCGAACTCGGTCTCCTCGTAGGTGACGTCTTCCACGATGCCGAGCGGCAGGTCTCCATCCAGGTCGATCTCCGTCCCGTTTCTATAGGGCGCAGGATGACCGGCGTTTGCAATCACCACTCTCCCAGTTTGCGAGGCGAGCATGCAGACACAGGTAATGAAGCCGCCATCGGCCTCCTGCGCAAGCTGGCGGTTGAGGCGCGTCAAGAGATCCCCCGGTCCCAATCCCTCGCCTGCAAGGGACCGCAGAGCGCCGATAGCGAGCGTTCCCGTCATCGCCGCCTTCAGCCCCTTGCCGCTGACGTCGCCGACAACAATCAAATGCATGCCGTTTTTTTGGTCGAGCACCTGATAGAAGTCGCCGCCCACCTCCTGGGCCGGAAGATAGGCCGATTCAATCCGAAAGCCCTCTACTGAAGGCAGGATCGCCGGAACCAGCCGCCTCTGAATCTCCCGCGCGGCTGCAAGCTCCGCCGCAGTGCGTGCCTGTTCGCGGCTCACGCGCGTAAAGCGGAAGAACATAACAAATCCGATCGCCACAAGAAACACGACGCTGCCCGCATCGGAGATCTGGACGGGAAAGACGCCAATCTGGATGGGATCGGTCAGGGAGTCAAATCTCCTCCAGCCAACGTATGAAGACACCAGCCCGAGGTCGAAGGTCACTCCCATCGCCGTTGGCACCAGGCTGGGAAGAATCAACAGGCCGGCCTCGCGGTTCCCGCGCCGGTACCAATACGTAAGGAACCCTGGCAGCAGAAACGCCGCTGGAAGCAGTGACCGCGACCTGCACAAGAACGTAGTTTAACGGGGAAAAGTGTCCCAGCCACGCGAGCGGCACCAACAGAACCGGCAGGAGGAGCAGGACCTCGTATATTCGCCAACCGGCGCCCAGTCGCCGGCGAGCAAAGCTGAGCGTGAACTCAATCTGCGCGATGGAGACCAGATAGCCCAGGGGATCGGCGAAGAGAAAGTTCGCGGAAATAAGCAGGACCCCCGCCTGCTGCAGATGCCAAAGGCCATTGGAAAGGCCTGTGGCGATGAAGAAGATAGAGAGAAAGAGATACTCGCGCTGCGTCCGTTGGCTGGCGAAGAGCGCCAACGACCCCAGAGCTGCAAGCACCAACAGAAGATTGACGGCAACCGACGGCGCAACGGCGTATAAGCGTTGGCTTTCCAGCCCTTCGCGCTCGTATTCAATCACCGTCGGCCTTCCCATGGTTGCGCTGAGAAATTGCGGAAAGGCGTATGCTGTGTATCCGGTTGTCACATGCGTCCGCAGCGCAATCTCGAAATCGCCGTCGTCGTTGGTCGAGCGTGAAGACACGCTCCACCGGACGATTGACCGCAAGCGGAGACAGTATTCCGGCCCCTTGCACCCGTTGGCCGTTCACATACAGCTCGTAGGTCCCCTCGCCGCCATCGAGCAGCAGTTTGACCTCGGGATAATCCGGTCCGACATTCACATGCTTGCGGAACCAGCGCCATCCGGGCTGCGCGATTCCCATGTCTTCGAGATCCACGGTCTTCCAGTTGCTATCGTCGAAGCCCGCGCTCGCCCAGGCCATGTTGTCGCCGTCGTGCGCGGCCCAGCCCTCGTTGATCTCTGTCAGCCCCGACCGCCACTGCATCACTTCCGCGGGCGCAGCACTGCCTGCCGCGCACGCAAGCGAAAGGGCCAGCAAGACCAGAAGGGGAAGTTTTCTCATTTCGATGTCGCATCCATGGTAACGGCCCAGGGGATCCGTGGTGGAGTGATTTGCGCGTGCGCGCGGCTGGCGGGCCGTCCATGAACACGGCGCCGCCCTAATCGGCTGAAGTTCTAATCCCTTCCGAGATGCTCGTGCCATCGATGGAGAGGCAGTTCCCGAGCTCGTTGAATGGCTTGTCCCAGCGCGGGCGGTCTTCCGGCCTCAGTCCCGTGAGCCCGTCCTTCGACGAACGCAGAATCTCATACCAGATGTTCTGCGCCTGCCACAGGTTCAGCTCAAACGGCAGCTCGGTCAGGTTGCGCGCCAGAGTCAGCGCGCGCTCCAGTTGCTCCAGCGATCCGTTCGATATCTGCAGCTCCACCATGGCCAGCTTCATCCGCTGATCGGCGAGGTATGACAGTGCCGCCGTCTCCAGCGGCACCTGGTCGGCCTTGGCCGCGATCAGCAGCGAACGCACCTGCGCCTGGTCAATCGGATCCGTTCCCAGCGCGCGGCGAAGGCCCGCATTCAGCGCAAAACCAGCCGCAAGCGCCAGTGCAGGAGGCTTGGGCAACCCCGCTTGCGACAGGTAATGCAGCAGGCTGGCGTGATCTTCGTAGATGGTGGTGAGCGAGGTCTCGATATCCCACAACGTCGAGTTCAGAATCAACTGCACAATGCGCCGCTGCTCATCCCGGAAGAGCGAGGTCAGCGAGTAATCGACGTGGCCGTAATAGCGGTCAAGGAGCCGGATGACCTCGGGGAAGTAAGCCTGCTGCACGTTCTCCGCTGCCTTCCGGGCAAACGTCTCAAATTCGGCCGCATCCTCCTTGGAATACACTTTGACGGCGGCGGTGATGTTCTGGTCGCCGAAGTGAAGCACCGCAAAGGAAAAAGCTCCCCGCTCGCTGGTAATGGAACTCGTGATATGGACCCTTCCCAGCGCCAGCCGGCCGCGTCCCGAGGTGTAGACCTCATAGGAGATGCGCCGGACTCGATAACAATAGAGCTCCGTCTCCTCAGAAAAGGCGGAGAAGATGGAACTGATGGCATAGTGAGCCGCCACCTGTTCCAGCCCAAGTTCCATGGTAGCGACTGAAGCCTTGTAAATCTGCGCGCCGTCGCCGCGGCTTGAGTCGTTGGACTTTGCCTCTGCGATCCGCTCCAGGAACTTTGGCTCGAGTTCCTCTGCCTGCCGGCCGAAGTGCTTCTTCGCCAACTGCAGAACACGCGCCGCATACGCGATGATCTGCACGGTTTCAATGCCGCCGATATCGTCGAAGAACCAGCCACAGCTCGTGTACATGAGCTGCGTGTGGCGTTGCATCTCCATCAGCTCGATTGCGCGCACACGCTCTGATTCGTCCAGCGCGCGTCTCTGATGTTGCTCGAGAAATAGAGCTTCCGTCTCCTCGCCGCGGTCGAGAATCAGGGCGATATATCCATCGCGCGCGGCCCACACATCGTTGAACAGCTTCGCGCCCTCCTGCTCGGTGAGTGGGACCAATGCATCGCGCAGCTCATCCATCGCTTGCCGCAGAGGCGCGCGCCAAAGCTGGTTGTAGGGCAGGCCCCCGTTGCATCCGCAGTTCGAACGCCACCGTTCCACCCCGTGGACGCAGCTCCATGATGTATTTTCCTCGATCTCGCACTCGTACTCCGGCGGGAACTCCGCTAGAAACATTCCGTAGTTCGTCAGCCGCACCGTCTTGTCTCGCTCCAGCAGCAGAAGCGCGTAGGCCAGCGCCATCTCGCCGTGCTTGTGGTGGTGACCGTAAGACTCACCGTCCGTCGCCACGTGCATAAGTTGCGGCTGCGTGCCCTCTTTGAAGCCTGACTTCAGGCGCGCAAAGAAGTTGTCGCCTGAGTTCAGCAGTCCCTCGAATGCAATGGCTCTCGAAGCCGGGCCGTTATAGAAAAACACCGCAATTGAAGCGCCGGACTTGAAGCGCAGCCAGGTACGGACGGGTTGTATCCACAGTCGCGCCTGGCGTTTCAGTCCACGCCGCTCCTTCCTTCAGCGGCCTGATCCGCTTGCACTGATGAGGGGCCAGCAGCGTGAACTTGATTCCGTGCTGGGCCATGAGTTCTAGCGTTTCTGCATCCGCCGCGGTCTCGGCCAGCCACATGCCCTCCGGCGCCGATCCGTAGTGGCTCCGATAATCGGCAATTCCCCAGCGGATCTGCGTGATGCGATCGCGCTCGCTGGCCAGCGGCATGATGATGTGGTTGTAAACCTGGGCCATCGCGGAGCTGTGCCCGCCGTAACTCTCCCGGCTGCGCCGCTCCCCGACCAGGATGTTTCGATAGGTCCGCGGCGCATTTTCCTTCAGCCAGCTCAGCAGCGTCGGCCCGAAGTTGAAGCTGATGCGTGCATAGTTGTTCAGAATCCGCGTGATCTGCTTTTTCTCGTTCAGAATGCGCGCCGCGCCGTTCGGCGCATAGCACTCCGCGCATACCCGCTCATTCCAATCGTGATAAGGCGCCGCGGAGTCCTGCGTCTCCACCGTCTCCAGCCAGGGGTTCTCTCGCGGCGGCTGGTAAAAATGCCCATGAATGCAAATGAATTTTTTGCTTGACGCCATCAAAATCCCATCGCGCGCCCGCACGAATCGCGATATCGGGCCGTTTTGCCATTCTAGGCCAGACTGCTGCCCGACCCAAGATGCCCAGGACACGCTTCCCGCCACCAGCTGCTGTCCGGGCACTCCTGCGGGACTACTGTTCCCGAATCGACCGCCCAGCCGGCTTCGTGCTCTTTGCCAGGTCGCAAGCCCGCCACAGATACCAGCTCGCCACACTGCGAAACGGCTTCCACTTCTTGCCGCGCTTCAGCAGCACCTCAATCTTCGGCAGGTCGGCGGCTTCCAGAGCCCGCGTCTTCGGCACGCGCAGGAACGTGAGCGCAAACCCCTTCCTCACGCCGTAATCGGTCACCGGAAACACGTCGGGCCGGCCCATCCTGAAGATCAGCAACATCTCCACCGTCCACGGTCCGATGCCCCGGACCGCAGTGAGCCGCTCCACAATCTCGGCGTCTGTCATCTTGCGAATTGCCGCATGAGTCGGGACCGTCCCGTCCAGCGTCTTCGCGGCCAGATCTTTCAATGCCTTGATCTTGTTCCCGGAGACTCCCGCCGCCCGCAGCGGCTCGTCAGGCGTCTTCAGCAACAGCTCCGGCGCGGGATCGCCTCCAAAGTACTCGCGCACGCGGCGGTGAATTGTGGCCGCGGCCTTTCCGTGAAGCTGTTGATAGAGGATCGACTCGAGCAGCGACTCAAAGGGAGAGGGGGATGCATCCAGCCGCAACATGAATGGCCCCACGCAATCAATCAGCGCAGCCAGCTTGGCATCCTGGGCTTTCAGGTGCTCGACTGCCTCGACCGGGTCAAACGGAAGCTTGCGGCTCCTGCCGTCATGAATCATAGGTGGGAGTTTACAGCAGCCGGCGATTGCCGCACCGCAAAATGGCCTCACCCGGAAGGCTCGCGCCCGTACGGATGAGGCCAGGATTGGATAACTTTCAACCGGGGATCGGAGCCGCCCGGTTACAGCGCTTTCGATCCAAATGTTTACAGGAACCAAGCAGCAAAGCGGCATTTTCCCCGGGGTCCCCGGCGACAGGTCCTCGTCGCTGGGGTGGAAGTAAATGCCACCTGCGACGCTGTTGAATCGTCAATATATGGATCGAAAGCGCTCTAGAACATTCCATTCGAGTGGTACGTGACGGTCTGCGCCACAATAATCGGCGGACCGATTGCCGGGTCCAATATACCGTTCTGCGGGAAAAGCCATCCGTTGACGGAAACCACATCGCCCGCCGCGAGGCCAGAGAAACTGTCCGTGGTAAATCCCTGATACGTAGTTTGCGAGCTGGTCTCCACCACGGCTTCTGCCTGAAAAGTCGGGGAGACCGCGCCAAAGAAGTTCGGAAACAGGTCTAGCGTGAAGCTTCCCATACCGACAGATTCGATCGACCCTGTGAACTGGCTTGGCTCCAGTTCCACGTTGCTGGCGGTGAATGAGAGCGCGGCAGGCGGTCCCCAGCCTCCCCCGCCCTGATTGCCGCCTGGGCCGCTCGGCCCCTGCAGCGTGCCCGCTGCCACCATCAGTTGCAGAGATTGGCCGACTCCGAAATTGGCGGGGGAAGTAAACGTAAGCCCTGGGGGGATCGTGAAGCCATTCGAGTCGATCGAGAATGTGGCTGCGTTTGAGCCCGTTGTCCAGACAGCAACCTGGGCGAAGCCGCCCATCGGTATGCCCGGGCTGGATGTGGGGCTCTGGTGCAAAATGATGTCGATAATGGTTTCGCCCGCGGGGGTCGGAAGCGGTGGAATGGCGACAATCGTACCGACGACCGTCTGCTGACCCGCGGCCTGCAAATAGGTCACTTGTGCCGCCAGCAAGGTCCTGTCGGCCTGCACGCTGGCCACCTGCACCTGCACACTCTCGCCAACCGCCATGCAGCTAATAGTTTGGACGGGGCTGGCGCAGGAGAAGTCAGCATACGTTGTGCTGCTGTTGGAATCGATCGTGAAAGTCCGTCCGTCCAGGGTCAGCATCGTGAAATCGTTGCTGCTTACGTTCACGCTTTCCACGGTGCCTGTCAGAGCGCCGAAGTGCGGCGGCTGTCCCTGCGACCACGGCGGCAACTGCCCTACCGTGATTCCGTCTGTTGCGCTTAGGTTCACCGACAAATCGGACTGGATGATGGTGTTCAAGTGGAAGTCGATGAGAAATCCAAGCGGAGAATTCGCCGCGATCGTCACCGGGAAGGGCGTGGATGAGATGTTGAACGTTCCCGAGTTATCGATGGTGGGCGTGAGCTGGCAAACTGCGCCTACCGCGCATGTAGACGCAATCGACGTGTCAGAGTTGTTGTAAATTACCAACTGCGGATTCGCAAAGGTCAGGCTCAGGCTGTTGTAGGCTCCCGTCGGCACGTTGGCCGTATTCAGGAATGCCGACAGTGCCTGCAATTGGGTGACATCGATCGGAATCGGATTGTTGATGAGAGAAACGGCCGTCCCCGACGCCGGCTGCAGAGACGCCGCGGTCAGGTTCACCTGAAAGAAGAGCACCGAGACGCCCACGGGCGGGTCGTCTGTAATGGTGAGTGAGACCGGAACGTTCTCAGGCGGCGTGCCGAGCTGGCCGCTACTGCTCACATTCGAACTGCAACTCGTGAGCAGTGAGCATGCCAACGCCGAGCCGAACAAGCAGAATATGGCCTTCCGCATGATGGTTCTCCTTCGCCTGAGGTACAGAATCTACGCCAGACCCCCGCTGGCGCAACATAGAGATCCGAGAGCAAATGTAAGAGGAGCTTTCTGCCAATCCGTGCCGCGGCAAATCCAGCACACTCCCCAAAATCGGCGTGTGCGAATAGACAGACGCCATTGGCGCAGTTTTCCCGATCCCCACGCTGACTGTGGAGACGCGTTTTTCAACACAAAGTTGTGGTTAGAAGAGAGAAAAGTCCGCGCGCTGCTGAGTCCGGAACTGGTTCGGACAGGAAGCTGTGAGGTGAATCACCCGCATCCTCCCGCGAAACTTTCCAGTGGGAAGGTAAGAGCCCCGAATGTTAGCTTGGAACAATCCTGGGAGGTCGCTTGAATCGCGAGGCCAGATTCTGTCTTCGTCGCAGGACCGGCTACCCGGTAGTGGCCGGTGCATTTTTTCTTTGCGCAGCAATTTGCCTTTTCTCAAATCAGGCTTTCGCGCAAGGTTCCGGTTCTGTTCAGGGTTCCGCTCACCGACGAAGCCTTGACGCGACCGACCTCCATCAGCCGCTGGAGCTTGCAACTTGGCTGGTTGCCGACGGCGATGATGCGGCCTATGCCCAACCCGATTTCGATGACTCCCACTGGCTCCCGTTCGACGCAAGCAAAGATTCCCTGCACACGCTCTTTCCGAACGCTCATCCCGCAGTCGTCTGGTATCGGCTCCACATCAAGGTCAGGCCCGACGACGCTGGCCTTGCCTTGCAGGAATATTTCATCGGCCCCGCCTTCGAGCTTTATTCGAATGGCGTCAAGCTGATCGAGGTGGGGCGGATTGCGCCCTTCTCTCCCGGAGACGCCAACGGGCGTCTGGTCGTCGGCATTCCCGCAGATCAAATTGCGAGCGGCTCAGTGGTTCTCGCCCTTCGCGTCCGCTTGTCTGAGTCCCAATGGTCGAACGCGTTTCCGGGGTACTACTACTACAACCTCACTCTCGGCGAAGATGCCGTGTTGCGGGAGCACACCTGGCTGCAGATTATCGGCACCAGCCTGCTCTATTGGCTCGAGGCCGCAATCAACCTCCTCATGGTCTTGGGCGCTCTGCTTCTCTATTCCGCCCAGCGCAGGCAAACCGAGTATCTCTGGCTTCTTCTCTGGAAGCTCGTGCTCCTGATTCCCGTTCCCCTCGGAGTTTACGTGCTATTCCACACCTTTCCGATGGCCTGGCACACGATCGATGTCTTGTCCGCAGTGCTGGCGCCCTACCTCCTCACCCGGACCTACCTGGCCTTTATCGGCAGGCCGATCGGGCGCTGGTTGCATGGCTTTGTGATCGCAGCGTCGGCGTTCAATGGATTATCGGTGGGCCACCTTTTTGGCGCATCGGGTAGTCCCGTTGAGGGCTTCCTGGAACAGTTTCTTGCTATTCTTCTTATCTCGGTCATTCTCCCTGCCATCCTCATCTCCCAGATCCGCAAGGGAAATCGCGACGCCGGCATTCTTTTGATCCCTCTTCTGCTCGACGCCATCTTCGCCATCGTCTATTGGGCCACCTTCCTTGCCGCGCAAATTCCTGCCATTCGCCTTACTGCGTGGCTGGCGCTCCAGACGGTCCGCAGAACGCAATGGGGCCCATTCGTTTTTCAGACGCAAACGGCAGTCAGCATCCTGTCCTCGCTGGCGCTGGCCCTCGTCATCCTGCTGCGCTCCAACCGCCTCAGCCGCCGCCAGGCAGTCATTGAAGGAGAGCTGGCCGCCGCTCGGGAAGTTCAACAGGTCATCCTGCCAGAAGCGTTTGAGTCCGTCCCCGGCTTCAGCGTCGAGTCGGTCTACGAGCCTGACCAGCAGGTCGGCGGCGACTTTTTCCAGGTCATTCCGGATGGCCATGGCGGACTTCTCGTTGTCGTCGGCGATGTAGCCGGCAAGGGCCTGCCTGCAGCCATGCTCGTATCCGTCCTTGTGGGAGCCATCCGCACTGCGGCTTCGTATACAAACGAGCCTCACGAGATCCTGGCCCAGCTCAACGACCGCCTCATCGGCCGAACCGAAGGCGGATTCTCGACTGCACTTGCCGCGCACATCACTGCCGATGGAACGGTGTCGATTGCGAATGCCGGCCATCTCTTCCCCTACGTCGACGGGCACGAGTTGGAGCTCCCCGGCGCGCTTCCACTCGGCATCGTGAGCGGTGCTCGCTACGAGACCTCCCGCCTGACATTGCGCCCGGGTAGCCGCCTCACCTTCTACTCAGACGGCGTGGTTGAAGCTCGCAACCGCGAAGGCGAGCTGTTCGGCTTCGAACGCGGCCGCAATCTCTCCACCAAATCCGCCACAGCCATTGTGGAAGCAGCGAAGCACTTTGGCCAGGCCGACGACATCACTGTGGTGACCATCGAGCGCGCCGCACTCATCGCAAGCGCGGCTTAATCCCTCGTTTGACGCCCTGCTCAACACCCCTCGACCTGCCGGCAATGACAAAACTACTTGCTGTTGGGCGTGGTGTGAAGGATCGTGATGCGCGTCTTGCCGTCAAATTGCCCAGCTCTCTGGCTGATGGTGATGTTGATGGCCTCCTTGTTCGCCTTTGTCAGCATGAGCAGTGCGCTGTCGCCCGACTCCATGTCCTGGGCGCCGCTTCCGAGCTGGTCCTTGTAGAACTCGACCACCTTTTCCCTGGGGTCGGAGGTGAGGAAGACGCCGGTGACCATGGGGCCGGCGCCGAAGTTGAGCTTGGCGCTGCCCTTGGCCTGTTCCGCGCCGGGGTAGATGGCGGTGCCGAGGTCGGATTCGGTCAACTTTGCATCGCTGATCGCGCTGATGGCGCCGCCCGGTGTGTCGATGGTGACTTTGCCGGTGGTCAGATCTTTATGCACGGACTTGGAGACTCGGTAGATGCCATAGCCGACGACACCGACGACGGCGATTCCCAGGCACACGATAACCGCCACAATGATAAGGATGATTTTGACGGCGCTTGAGCCCTGCTTGGGCGGCTGCGCGTTGGGTTGCTGCGGGCTGCTCTGCATTCCGGGGTTGATTGTCGGGTCGTTCATCTTCAATTCCTCCATGTCAGGTCTGGATTTTTGGGGGGCGTATCTGGGCCGGATTTTGCGATGCCCCACTATACCGGAGGCAGCGCGAGGGGCGACATGAGTTTTCCTGGCTCTTGGCTCGGCGGCGGATGGCCGGGCAAACGGGTTCTGCGGGAACGATTCCCGATTCGTTTCTAGAACACTCGTTGAACGCGCGGATAAGGGGCCGGCGGACCGCGCAGGGCCGCCCCGCCGCAGTAACATCAAGAGCGAAGGCATTCGTCCAGGAGCAACCAAATGAAGATGCGCCCCGGTTCGCAGACGGGATTTCTGCTGTGCGGCAAGGAGTGGATCGACGGAGAGTCGTTTGAAGTGCGTTCGCCGTGGGACCATGGCCTGGTCGGCCGCGTTACGGCCGCCACCCGCGCAGACGCCCGTCAGGCTGTGAACCACGCCGTGGCAAGCCTGCGCCGCACCCGCGCGCTGCCGCGCTGGAAGCGCCGGGAGATCCTTGAGGATGTCGCATCCGCTCTCATCGAACAAAAGGAGCGCTTCGCCAACCTGATCGTCACTGAAGCCGGAAAACCTATTCGCCTGGCTCGCTCTGAGGTCGATCGCGCCGTCCTCACCTTCAAAACCGCCGCCGAAGAAGCCGCTCGCCTCGGTGGAGAGAGTCTTCCACTCGACCTCACCGAAGGCAACGAAGGCCGCTGGGGCCTCGTGCAACGCTTTCCCGTGGGTCCGGTCCTGGCCATTACCCCATTCAACTTTCCCCTCAACCTTGTAGCCCACAAAGTTGCGCCTGCAATCGCCGCCGGCTGCCCCATCCTCCTCAAACCCGCCCCGCAAACACCTTTCACCGCTCTGGCGCTGGGCGAAGTCGTGCTCAAAGCCGGGTGGCCCGTCGAAGCGCTCGCCATCCTCCCGCTTTCGAATTCCGATACTGCCTGGCTCGCTGAAAAGGAGGACCGCATCAAGCTGGTCAGCTTCACCGGCTCAGCCCGCGTGGGATGGGACATTAAAGCCCATTCCGGCCGCAAACGCGTGCTGCTTGAGCTCGGCGGGAATGCCGCTCTCATTGTGCACGGCGACTGGGTCGACCTGGACGAGGCAGCCCAGCGCACCGCCCACGCCGCCTTTGGATTCGCGGGGCAATCCTGCATCAGCGTCCAGCGTGTCCTGGTCGAGCGCAAAATCTTTCAGACCTTCTTGTGGAAGCTCGTCGAATTCGCAGCCAGGATGGTCCATGGCGACCCTTCGGAAGAGAATACTGAGGTCAGCCCGCTGATTCGCGAGGCGGAGGCTGAGCGCGTCGAGGCATGGATCAAGGAAGCCGTCGAAGCCGGCGCCAGGCTGATTGCCGGCGGCGAGCGCAATGGCTCCATCGTGACTCCCGCAATCCTCACGGGGACCAAGCCAGGCATGAAGATTCGCGACGAAGAGGTCTTTGGGCCGGTGGTCCTGGTTGAGCCGTACGATGACTTCGAAGAGGCTCTTGCCGACGTGAACCACTCGCGCTACGGCCTGCAGGCAGGGCTGCTCACGCGTGACGCGGGCCGAATCCTCACTGCCTATCGCGAGCTTGAAGTCGGCGCACTCATCGTCGGAGACACGCCCGCCTGGCGGCTCGATCCCATGCCTTACGGCGGCGTGAAAGATAGCGGAATCGGCCGTGAAGGCATCCGCTCTGCAATCGAAGAGATGACTGAACCGAGAATGCTTGTGATGTCGGGCCTGAGCTGACGCCGAACGAGTTCGCCGCCAGCCAGATCGCGTTCCAACTGGATCGAACTTCCAGAACGATCGCGTTTGCCCGCGGCTACTTCGCTTTGGCCTTTTGCGCCGCCCAGCGCCGGCGCTGTGCATCGGCAATCCGCTTGCGCGCATCGGCGCTCAGTACGCGCTTCTTCCGCTTCACTAACTTGGTTGAAGGCGACTTCGCCGGCTTCGCGCTAACTGCGCCGTTGGTTGTAAGCAGGGTGCGCACTTGGGTCAGTTGCGCGATTTCCGCATCGATTTGAGCAATGATAGATTCAATTGACATTAGTCAAGGATAACCGATAGACCACGCATGTAAACCACTTAGCAGGATTTTCTTTCATGCTGCATCGAAAATCACTCATTTATGCACGCACCCTCCCTCATCGGGAACGGCTTGCGTTTGCTCGCTTCGGCCACCTTTCAGCCCGCAGCCTTCCCACCGCCGGGCACACTCCGCTCTACTTACTCCGCCTTGCCTACAGTCCGGTCTTTGTAAGCCTTCTGCAGGATGAAGAATGCCTGTTTCTTCTCACCCTGGTCGGAGATCAATCCTTTGCGGTTGAATTCGTCCTGGATTCCGGCGAGTGGCCGATTCGGCGAGCGGAAGTCCATCAGGCACCACGGACTCATGCCTCTGAGCTGCGGAATCCGGTTCAACATCCCAAGTTGATGGCGATAGATGCTGGCCTGATACTCCTCTGTCCAGCGATCGTTCTCGCTTCCGTGCAGCCCGGCCTTTGCGCCCCCGCCAAATTCACTCATGATCAGCGGCTTCTGATAAGCAATACTCCAATCCGTAACATCGGCTGTCTCGGGATGCTGCTCATACCATCCGATATATTCGTTGGTCCCGATCACATCCAGGGCTTCACCCAGCTTGTCGTCAACAATCTTTGTATGTCCCTGCGCCCTTACCAGCAATGCCGCGGTAATCAAGCGGGTTGGGTCGAGCTCCCGCGCTCGCGCGGCCTCGCGTCTCAATGAACTGCGTTCGCGCCGGCGTGTTCGGCGTCTCATTGGCCATCGACCACAGAATGATGGAAGCATGGTTGCGATAGGTGTTGATCTCTTCGTCTAACTGCTGCTCCGCCTTGTCCAGCACCTTGGGGTTATCGAACTGGAGCGCCCAATAAACAGGATTCTCTGACCACACCATCAGGCCCATGCGGTCGGCCGCGCGCAGCATCGACTCGTCGTGAGGATAGTGCGCAAGGCGCACAAAGTTGCAGCCCAGTTCCTTCGCCCAGCCCAGCAGCGTCTCCGCGTCTTTCTCCGTGTTGGCCCGGCCGGTGCGATAAGGCGCCTCGGCGTGGATGGAAACTCCACGCAGGAAGACCGGCTTGCCGTTGAGCAGAATTTCTGTGCCGCGCGTCTCGATGGTGCGGAAGCCGATGAGGTCGTCAACCGAGTCCTGACCGGCAGCGCACTTCAACCTTGTATAACTTCGGCGACTCGGGGGACCACCGCGCGAGTCCGTTCACCTGCACGCTGAATGCTGCCTTGCCGTCCTCCCCGGTGACGCCCTCAGCCTTTGCGGCTAACTCGGGAATCTCAACTTCCACTTGGGTTCCCGGCTTCCCATCGCGCACATGAACCCAGCCCTCAATGGCTGATCCCTCGCCGCGCCGTAGATGCACATCGTACTGATCGATGAACGCCTCCGGCACCTCGATCAGCGACACCGAGCTATGCAGCCCGCCATAGTTCCACCAATCGGTCTCGAGTGTGGGAATGTTGTCTTCGTGGCGCGTGTTATCCACCGCGGCGACAATAAAATTCCCGCCTGCGTGCACCTGCTCCGTCACCTCGCAGTTGAACGAGGTGTAGCCGCCCTCGTGCTCGCAGACCTTCTTGCCGTTCACCCAGAACCACGAACGGTAGTTGGCCGCGCCGACATGCAGGAAAACGCGCGTATGTTCTTTCGGCTGGTAGGTGAAGTCGCGCTCGTACCAGATGGGTCCTTCGTAGAAGAACAGCGACTCGCGCTGCGTATTCCAGTCGCCCGGCACCTTCAGCTTCGGCGCCTTGGAGAAGTCATACTCGATCGGTCCGGTATCTCCCGGCTTGGCCTTCTGGTTCAGAAACCACCCGTTTGGTCTTTTCCTGATGATGAAAGCTGAACAGGCCGCTGAAATACGGATCGACAATCGCAGCCCACTCGCCGTCGAGCGAGATCGCAGGACGCCGATCCGCGCCAGTAATCACAATCGGCGCTGGAGCGGCCCATGGCAACGGCCGAGCCCAGCAGCAAAGCGGTTAGTGCAATCAAAACTACCCGCGACGGGAAACTTCCGGTCACACAACCGCGCGCATTCCATCCCTCAACCATCGCTGAACCTCATTCCAAACTTCGGACGAAAGGCCGACCCAGTCAAATTCGATTGCGATCGGATTGTCGGCGCTTCGTTCGCAGTCCAAATTATATCCCTTAACGAGCATCGTGAGAGCTGGAGTTGGGTCGGACGGAATACCATCGCCACCGCTTCCAATCAAAGTAAATGGGCAGGCGCGCGGGCCTGCCCATTCGGCGAACATAGGTCGTTCCCGTTACATGGGTCCCAGATACTCCACATGGACGTAGGTGCCGAGCCGCACGTTGTAGGCCAGGTACCAGCCGATGTGGTCCGGATCTTCGTAGATGATGATCTCGTCGCTGTCCCACAGCCAGCCGTCGCAGAAAGCGATGTCGGCCGCGGCTACGTCCCAGGACCATCCGTTGAACCAGAAGCGCCCCGGGCCGCCTCCGCCGATGTGCCAGACGTGGCTGGGGCCAAAGCCGCCAGTGAAGTGCCCGTGCGCCCACGGATGGTCCATATGATAGCGAGGATCGTCTGGCCGCGTGTCGTGGCCCACCCAGGTTTTGCCGTTGTCGACATGCGGAACGTTCGGGTGGCCAGCCTTGTCGCTGTAATTGCGATTCGGCTCCACCGGGTGCGGATTGCTCTTGACTGGCGCGGGCCCGCGCGCCGGTGGTGCGGCCTTGGGATGCTCCGCCGGAGCGGCCTTGGGATGTTCCTGGGCAAACGCAGGAGTCGCCATCAAAAGGACACCTGCTAAAGCTAATGAAAGGTCTTCATCTATATCCTCCCGATGTCCAGGGGTGTGCTCCCGTTTGTGCCCGGGACCATCGCCCCGCTGGTCATCTACAAAAACCTTAGATGTAACCCAATACAGGGAGGTTAGTTGCCTTGGAATTTTCCTGCAACCCTTTTTAGAGCTTTCTGTTAGCCCGAGTCTCCCGAGCTTTCGAAAATGTCCCGTTAAACACCCACCGCCACCGGAGCGCGCCTCCAGGCGTAGAGCGGGAACTGGTTCGCCAGCTCGGCCACTTCTCCGCGAATCCGCTCCAGCGCCGCATCGTCGTTGCGCACATCCAGGGCCTTCGCGATCCAGTTCGCCAATAACTGCGCATCTCCGCTTCCTTCATGCCGCGGGTGGTCAGCGCCGGCGTTCCCACGCGAATGCCCGATGGCTTGAGCGGAGGGTTGGTGTCGAAGGGAATCGCATTCTTGTTCACCGTGATGCCGGCCTTGCCCAGCGCCAGCTCAGCCTCAGAGCCGAGAATGCCCTTCTGGAAGACATCCACCAGCATCAGGTGGTTGTCCGTTCCGCCGGAAATGATGCGGAAGCCGGCCTCCTCGAGCGCCGTGGCCAGCACCTTGGCGTTGGCCACAGTCTGCGCCGCGTAGGTCGCGAACTCCGGCCGCAGCGCCTCTCCGAGAGCAACCGCCTTGGCCGCCACAATGTGCACCAGCGGCCCGCCCTGCTGCCCGGGAAAGACGGCCTTGTCCACTGCCGCCGCCAGGTCCTTGCCCGCAGAGAATCAGTCCCGCACGCGGCCCGCGCAGCGTCTTGTGCGTGGTGGTCGTCGTAATGTGCGCATGCGGCACCGGCGAAGGATGCACGCCGCCCGCCACCAGCCCGGCAATATGCGCCATGTCGAAGATGTAGTGCGCGCCCACCTTGTCGGCAATCTGCCGCATCCGCGCAAAATCCCAGAACCGCGGATAGGCGCTGCCGCCGCCGATGATCACCTTCGGCTTCTCGCGCTCGGCAATCGCCTCCAGCTCGTCGTAGTCGATCAGCTCCGTGTCCTTGCGCACGTGGTAAAACGTGGGCCGGTAGAGCTTGCCGCTGAAGCTGAGCTTGTGCCCGTGCGTAAGATGGCCGCCGTGCGCCAGGTCGAGGCCCAGGATCGTGTCCCCGGCCTGCAGAACCGCTGCATAGGCCGATGCGTTGGCCTGCGAGCCGGAGTGCGGCTGCACATTCGCATGTTCCGCCGCCAAAAAGCTGCTTGGCCCGGTCGCGCGCCAGGTTCTCCACCACGTCGGCGTACTCGCAGCCGCCGTAGTAGCGCCGGCCCGGATAGCCCTCGGCGTACTTGTTGGTGAAGATGGACCCGGCAGCCTCCAGCACCGCCTCGGAGACAAAATTCTCGCTGGCGATCATCTCCAGCCCCTCGTGCTGGCGGAGAGTTTCGTGGTCGAGTGCTGCGGCTATGTCGGGGTCGGCCTGGGCGAGGGTCAAAGCCATGCGGTCAGTCATATTCGAATTCTAGCTTCTTTTTCCTGGCCGCCGCTGCCGGATTTGGGAAGAGGAAGTCTTGATTTGGGAACCCTCAACCTGCGTTGTTTCACATGGCGCTTGCGCGCCATTGCGGGCACTGTTTGAAACGGTAAACTTGCTTCCGGGAGATCCCGCTCGCGGGATGATCATTGTCGTGAACGTTCAGATCAGAACATCCGTTTATCTTGCTGTTGTCGCTGGGACTTTGCTTTTGGCATCCGCCCAAAGCCAGGCATCCGCACAAGACCAGGGCGCCGTTCAAAACCGCGGAATCGACCCCGCGCTTGTGGCAAAAGCTACCGCAGGCGATGCTCCGTCGATGCTTCTGGTGGCCAAGGCTTATGCGACGGGTTCCGGCGTCGACCAGGACGACTCAATTGCCGTGGACTGGTATCGCAAAGCCGCCGACCTGGGTAACATCGAAGCGGAGATTCGGCTCGCCGAGTGTTATCGCGACGGCCGAGGCGCTCCGCGCGACATGGCTCAGGCCGCCTCGTGGTACCGCAAGGCAGCCGAACAAGGTGATTTAGCTGCGCAAGCCACTCTGGGGCTGCTCTACTCCGTCGGCCTTGGGGTCGGCCGCGATTATGTCGAAGCCTATTTCTGGTTTGACCTCGCCGCTTCCGCGACAAGCCCCAACCAGGATCGGTATGTGGCCAATCGCCAGAACGTCGGCACACAAATCACCGCCGATGAAGTCGCCCTTGCCCGCCAGCGCGTGGCCAAATGGAAGGCCGCTCACAATCACCGCTCTACGGGCGAGTGATTGGTACCTCCGCTACGGACAGCACTCGTCCTTCGGGCTCATCCGTCAGGAAGACGACCAGGTGGAACGCGTGTCCTATCGGACTTTTGAGACCTCCGACCTCCAAAACAAGCGGCTCTTCTTCCACCTTGTTCCTGCCCATCGACTTCATGGCTCGCACCACGGCAACGTGGTGAAGTGCTCGTCCCGCGTTTTCACCGCGCCCAACACTTGATTGCGTCGCATCTTCCGCGAGCGCAACGGTGAGCACGCCGTGCACGCCTTCTGGCGTCTTCACCGCGAAGCCGATCGCTCTTCCATCCCAGTGCGCTCCCTCAATCCGTAGCGCAGGCTTTTGCTTTTGGGTTGCACCTGCGACTGCGTGACTCAGCGCAGCGGAGTCGCTACCGAGCACTTGCGACGCCCCATCCACCACTGCCTGCGGCGTGTACACCGAGTCGAGACCAAAGCGCATTGCATACTGCGATTGCCGTTGGCTCATCTCTTCAAGCGAGAAAGGATCGCTCCATCCCAGGTAGTTCCAATACGTGACGTGCTCGCTCAGCACAATCGCCTCAGCACCCGGCACGAATTGCGTTGAACTCAGCCGCGCCAGAAGCGCATCCGCCGGTGGGCAATCCGAACAGCCCTCTGAAGTGAACAGCTCCACCAGCACCGGTTGTCGCGCTGACGATGGATCAGCATCTGGAACCGAAGCATCACCGGCCTTCGTTGCGGTCGCTGTTTGCGTCGCACCACAGGCAATGCACAGTATGCCCGATGCAATCATCACGGCCCATCTGGACAGCAGAATTCGTCTCACATCAGCTCGACGACCCGCGCTTGTATGTGGCTTCATCAACATGTTCGATGGTAGTGCGCGACAGATAGTTACAACTCAACTCAGCGCCCCCTCCGACGAAACAAATCCCGGAAAGTAATCGGCGACCTTCAGAAAAAATTAACAATCGGACAACTATTCGAATCCCCTGGTGTCTGCACTGTCCGTGGGCCGAGATTAAATCAAGTGCCCTCTGGAGGAACTCATGAAACGGACACTCTTCGCGCTCACTATGGCCGCTGTTGCTTTTTCCGGCCCGGCCTTCGCTCAACAAACCACATCTCCCGCACCGCAAACAACTCCGACTCCGCAGAGCAACACCGTCAACGACCGCCGCGAAAATCAACAGGATCGCGTTGCCAATGGTGTGCAGTCAGGCCAACTGACCGCTGGCGAGACCAAGAACGTTGAAGGTCGCGAAGCCAATCTGAATCGCGAGATCCGCGACGACCGGTCCGCCGACAACGGCAAGCTCACTACCCAGGAGCGCACGCAGGTCAACCACCAGCAAAACAATTTGAGCAAGTCGATCTACGCTGACAAGCACAACGCCAATGTGGCTCACTACGGCAACAACGAGATCGGCCAGCGTCGCGAGAACCAGCAGGATCGGGTTGCGCAGGGCATTCGCAGCGGCCAGATGTCAGCGGGCGAAACTGCAAAGACCGAGAATCGCGAGCAGGGCATCAACCAGCAGGATCGCGCCGATCGCGCCGCGAATGGCGGCAAGCTCACCGGCCAGGACAAGTCCCAGCTCAACAGGCAGCTCAACGGTTCCAGCCGCCAGATCTATCGTCAGAAGCACAACGCCGTAAAGGCGCCCAAATAAGCTTCCTGCGCACAATCGAAGAGCGCGCGCCGTGAATTGGGGTTCGAGACTGAGAAGGTCCGGGCCCCATTTCACCGTTCCGCTCTTCCTGCTTTGAAAGTCCTGGTCGCCGATCCGGTCTACCCATCTCGAAGCCGTTATCCTGAACACATGATCCGCGCGTTGATACGGCTTGCTGGACTGCTGCTTGTGTTGGCTGCAATCCAGGCGAGCGCGCAGTCGCCCTCGATCACCATCGTTCCCGCACAAGTCGAAGCCGGCTCGCCTGTGCTTTTGCATGTTGAGGCAGGCGCCGCCACAGTTGTCGATGGCAGTTGGCTCGGTCGTAGGCTCCAGTTCTTTCCATCCCGTGATGGGCACGGCTGGTTTGCACTCGCAGGCGTGGATGTTGAAGCTCCAGCCGGACCCTCGGAGATCGAAGCTTCGATCCGGTCTGGCAGCGAAGTGAGAAAGCTTTCCCGTTCCATCGAGATTCATCCCGCCCACTATCGCACCGGTTCTCTTACCGTCGCGCCCAAATTCGTCGAACCCGATGCGGCATCGCTCGCACAGATCAAAGCCGAAGCCGACCTCAAGGCAAAGATATTTGCCGCCAGCGCCGGCGAGCCCCTTTGGTCGTCGAGCTTTCGGGCGCCCGTTGCCGCTCCGCCCACTGACAGCTTCGGCACTCGCCGTATGTTCAACGGCAAGCTCGCCAGCGTCCACAAGGGGATGGACTTTCATGCCGCTTCAGGCACGCCTGTGCACGCAGCCAATAGCGGTGTTGTAGTTCTAGCGCGGCCGCTCTTCTACGAAGGCAACTGCGTCGTCATCGACCACGGCCTCGGCCTGTACACCATCTCCATGCACCTGAGCCGGATCGACGTGAAGGAAGGGCAACAGGTGATAACTGGAGAGCTCATAGGCCTGAGCGGCGCGACCGGCCGCGTCACCGGGCCCCACCTGCACTGGGCTGTTCGCTGGCGCGACGCCTATCTCGATCCCGCAGGGCTCTTGCGTCTCGACCTGAGCGCGGTTCGCTAGCGCGAAATAACCTCTTCTTCCAGTTCCTGTTCTTTGGCCGGTGCGGGAGCCAATCCCGCAGCCTTCTCTTCGCGCAGCGCCTTGTATGCCCGGTATACAAACCAACCCAGGTACCAGCCATCCATGTATTTATAAGGCGTCTCGCCGGTTGTGTAGTGCCCGCAGGGCAAGACCCGCGGCTCAAAGTTGACTCCGTAACGCTTGAACGCTTCGACCACCTGCAGCGAGTACTCCTTGGGAAACGTCAAGTCGTAGTCGGCATAGACCAGCAGAACCTTCTTGTCGGGCCCGCCGGCATCCTGCCCTGCGAACTTGGGGTAATACGAAACCGGGCTGACCGCCGACCAGAGCTCCCGCAGCCGCTCCTGAGTCATGCCGGCGTCTTCCAATGCCTGCCGGATATGCCGAGTGCTCTGTCCCGCCCAGGTCACGTCGCCGAACGCCGTCGACGCATGATTGAATGCGTTCACGCGGATGCGCCTGTCGTGCGTGCTGGCCAGGAATGCATAGCAGGAACCGAGGCTCGTGCCCAGCACACCGAAATGCTCGTACCCCTGCTCCTCCAGCCAATCGATGCAGCAGCGAATGTCGACCACGGCCTGACGGCACGCCGCAATGGTACGGCCAACGTTGGAGCTCACCGAGTAGTCAGAGCGAATGAGTTCCGCAGGCCTGCGGATATCGTGATAAGGCATGGAAAGACGGAGCGCCGAAACACCCATCCGATTGAAGAGTGTGCAGAGAGCGTTGTGGCTCAGGCCGTCAGAGTTCCACTGCGGCAGCACAACGATGGCCTGCTTCGGCCTGTTCGGATCTTTGTGCGCGGGCGCGGGGAACCAGCGCGCATTCACCAGGTCGTTCTCTGGATACAGGCTTCGTTCCGGTGAAGTGAAGCGCAGATACTGCGCCCTCTTGAGCTTTCCCTCGGCAGCCTGCTGCTTGAGAGACGCATCCTGCTCAAGGGTCTCGGGCCGTACGTTGGTCGGGTAGAGCTGCGGATAACGCTCTTCAAGCCTGAAGTCGGTGGGCCGTTCGTAGCCGAAGAACCGATCGCTGTGGCGAATCAGAAGCCGATTGATCGCGGCCATGGCCGCCTCGGCAGCCGCTGCATCGCGCAGCACCTCGGGCCGGGGAACCGCGTGGCCGAATCCATGCGCCTCAAGAAACGGCGCGAGCCACTCGAAGCCCCACTCCAACGGCCGCACCACGCGGTTCTCGTCGCGCGTCGTGAGCCGTGTCTCCCACTCATACATCCAGTGCGCGTATCGTTCTTTCAGCATGGGCCTGCCTCAATTTTATCAGCGCAGGCACCAACGCTCCACGAGACTCGGACGACGAAAAAATGAATGCAAGTAGACGAGGAGGGTCGCATCCGGCGGAGAAGCGCTAGGCAGATCGACTGGCTCTCCATTCGGCCACTGCCCACCATTGCCCGAGAATGCTGATGAGTACGATGATGCCCAGCGAGGTCACGCAATAGATGCAGTAGACCTCGAGGATGTACTTTTCGATGTAGGTGAGGTAGAGCGAGAATCCAAGAGCTCCCAGCGCCAGCGCCGCGACCAGTCGCTTCCGCCTGAACAGCGCCAGTGCGCCCAGCGCAACGTAGCCCGCAATCCCCAGCGCGGCCACCGGAATGTGTGCAATCTCCGCAAAGGGGCTATGGTTCACAATCCCGCAGTCCCACTTGGCATTGATGGAGCAAGGCTCAGTCTCATTCGAGTAGTGAACCTGGAGTGCCAGCGAGGAAACCACCACTCCTGCAACCGCCAAAACTGCAATCACAAAGCGCATCGTCGTATCTCCGATGCTAAAGCATTTTAGGAATGGGTGCAGACTGAAGCGGTTGGAGCAAGGTGGATTTTTCCTAAAGAAAAATCCACCTTCAACGATCTCAAAACGCCACAGCAATTCCTAAAATGCCGTAGCAGAAGGATTTCGGCTTCAAGGCTCAACCTTTTCGGCTCACCAGGCGCTGCTCGTCGAGGCGTTAGCATAGGCAAATGGAGCGATCGGCAGCCAGTAAGCGAGTCGCCTTCTTTGGGGGCAGTTTCGATCCGCCCCACCTCGGTCATCTGGCGGTGGCGCGGGCGGCGCGCGAGGCGCTTCAGCTCGATGCTGTCCTCTTTGTTCCAGTTGGCGCGCAGCCGCTCAAGCCCGCGGGATCGACCGCCAGCTTTGAAGATCGCGTCGCCATGACGCGGCTGGCCATTGCCGGCGAAGAAGGTTTCGAGGTTTCGCTCGCCGATGCCCCTCATCCCTCCGGCGAGCCCAACTTCACCCTGGAAACCCTTCTCAGTCTGAAAGCAGCTCTCCCCCTGGGTGGCGTTCTGTTTTGCCTCATGGGCGCCGACGCGTTCCTGGGGCTGCGTGGATGGCATCGCGCTGCCGAGATTCCCTTCGTCGCGCCACTGGTTGTGGCTTCCCGCCCTGGTCAGCAGCTTGAAGGCATGCGGTCCGCCCTGCCCGACGGCCTGATGCTTGAGCCTCTTCCGCAATCGGCACAGGTTGAGTTCCAGCAGGGCGCAGGGCCCAGCCGTCCTCATCGGGGTCGTCCCAAACTTGAGGCGTATCTGCTGCACAACGCAATGGGAGAGAGCGCTCCCTTCTTCATTCTGCCTGGGCTTGAGGTTGAAATCAGCGCGTCGCAGGTTCGGGAACTCATTCAGGATCGAGCTGGCGCTTCCGAGCCGCTCCCGGAGCTCCATCTGCTCCCCCATGCCGTTCTTGATTACATCCGAGCCCGCGGCCTCTATCGCTAGAGCGAGCGAACGTCTACGATGGACGCTGGAGACCCTATTCAACGCATGACGACCCATGACGCACACCACCAGACGCGGCTGCTTGTGCAGGCTGCCGCTCAGGCCTGCGAGGACAAGAAGGGCCTGGAGACACGCATCCTCGAACTCGACCCAGTCGACTCGGGACTGTCCGATTTCTTTCTCATAACCTCCGCGACGAACGATCGCCAGTCGGTTGCCATCGCCGACGAGATCGAGCACAGGCTGAAAACGGAGTACGGCGTCCAGCCCAACTCAGTTGAAGGCCGCAAGCAGGGCGAGTGGATCCTGCTCGATTACGTCGACTTTGTTGTCCACGTTTTTCTTTCAGCGCGCCGCGCCTTCTACGACATCGAGCGCCTGCGCAAGTCGGCCCGGCCTCTGACGCCAGAGGCGTTCGACGCAGAGCTGAAGTCCGCTCTCGCCGCCAGAACGGCTGCCGTGCGGAAGAAGGCTGCGAACAAGACTGCCGGTGCCCCCAGGAAACCCGCGCACAAGACGCAGCCTGCGAAGAAGGCAGCCGCGAAGGCCACTGCAAAGAAGCCCGCACCCAAGAAAGCTTCGCCCAGGAAGACTGCGAAAGCGAAGACCCAGACCGGGAAGGCTGGAATCAAAGGCTAAGTCGCAATTTGATCTTGGGTAAAGAGTGGCCTCGCGAAACGGGAAGAACGAGACCTGGTACAGCAAAGAGTCTCTTCAAAGACGAAGGGCGTCCGCCGTGGCGGACGCCCTTCGCTTGTCACTGGCCTTTATTTAGAAGTCAAACTTCAAGGTCGCCTGAACGAGTCGCGGTGAAGCATCGCCGCCCAGGAACGCACCAAGAATCGACGTCGGTGGGTTGACAGTCGACTGAATGGTTCCAGTTGACGGACCGTCAGCAATGTCGCTCAGCGGCTGTCCGAAGTTCGGGTGATTGAAGACATTGAAGAACTGCGCTCCAATCCGGAACTTGCCCGTCTCCCAGTGGGGCATGATGAAGCCCTTGGTGATGGAGAAGTCGCTATCGGTGTAGTGGGGTCCGAAAATCTGGTTGCGGCGAGACTGACCGAAGTCGGTCGCGGGGCCGTAATCGCTCGCGAACGCGCACGGTGTGGGTGCGACTTCGTTTGCGGCTGCGGTGCCACCGCAGTGGTTTTGGCCGCTGATGGATGCGGTCTGCATCGCAAAGAGCGGGCCGCCGTAGCCGGCAAGTGCGGAGGCCGTACCTGTGTCGACCACAGAGAATGGCAGGCCAAGGCTGTGGAAGATGGTTCCCGAGAACTGCCAGTTGTCCACAAGAACCTTGGGGCCACCGAAATGCGGGAGTGCATAGATATAGTCCCCGCTGAGGTACTGGCGGGTGTCGTAGTCGGCATTCCCGTAGTTCTTGGAGAGGTTGAAGGGGTCGTCGGGATACACGCTATTCGCCGTGAATCCGTCGAAGCCGCCGTTGGAGATCTCGTCGAGCGCGTGGCTCCACTGGTAGTTGAAGCCGACTGTCAGGCTGCGCGACCGGTGCTGTTCCGAGACAACTACGCCGTTGAAGTTCGACGAGCCGGAACTCGAAATCTGCGTGACCGAGGAGAAGTTTGCATTGGGCGGACCGCTGGTAGAAAGCTCGGAGAAGCCCGGTGTGCCGCCGCTGTTCCAGGCATTCACGCCGTTGTTCTGCTCCGGCTCATGATAGCTGTGATTGCCGACGTACATCACAGAGACGGTGTCGAACTTCGATATCTGCTGCTCGACCGCCATGCTCCATTCTACGTAGCTCGGATTGTTGATCTTCTGCAAAGCGCTCGAGATGTTCGGCGCGGAGAATCCGGGCACTTCGGAGAGCGATGCGAGGGAGGCCCCGTTTGCGAATCCGCTTGCGAAGGCCTTATCAGAGGCCGAGACGACTGATTCAGCGCTGCCCGGAGCGCCTGGGACAAGCGCAATGTTCGTCCCGCCAAATGCCGGTCCGTAAACAGTAAAGGGAACGTTGGATGGGGCGTTGTTAAGAAAGTCGTCTGCGATCTGGCCGGGAAACGCATCGGCGAACATGCCGAACCCGCCCCGAAGTGTGGTCTTGCTTTGGGCGCCAAACGGAAGCAGTGCGAACCCTACACGCGGTTCCCAGCCGATCTTCTGGAGATTTGCCACGGCCTTGCTCAGGCCGGAAGTAATCAACGAATTGTAGGGCGTCGAGGTGCTGGTGCTGGCGCTGGAAAAATCTGTGCTCAGCCGCGCGAAGCAGCTCGTCCGGCAGACTG
Source organism: uncultured Acidobacteriaceae bacterium (assembly GCA_963783065.1). GTDB lineage: Bacteria > Acidobacteriota > Terriglobia > Terriglobales > Acidobacteriaceae > Telmatobacter. The sequence goes on from CAWAMG010000004.1 coordinate 1,910,001, forward strand.
GGTCGGAGTTGTGCTCCATGCGCATGCCATAGGTGACTGTCAGGTTCGACAATGGCCTCCACTGATCCTGGGCGTACCAGCCCTGGGCATAGAGTGCAACCGGCTGCTCCAGGCGGGTGGGAAACTGCTGGTACCACTCGTCGACGTAACCCTGCTGGAAGCTGCCGTTGGTGACCACGGCTTCTGGCGAGCTGGTAAACGTAGATGGGCTGAAGTCGGAGATATCGTCGCGACGCATGGCCCATCCGAAGCTCAGGGTGTGCTTCCCCTTGGTCCAGCTCAAGTCGTTCTGGAACTCGTATCCCGTAACATCACGACCCTGGGGCCAAACCATGTTCAAGCCGCCAGGCCACGCGCCGGTGCCGTTGTTCCCCGTGTCCCCGTCCACGAAGATGAGAGTGAACGGTACGACCTGCTCCGAAGCGGCCTCATTCGTGTTGGTAAAGAATGCCTTGTAGTGGATCACGGAAAACAGGAACTGGTTGGAGATTGAGGGCGAGAAGATGTGCTGCTCGCCAAGCTGGCCTTCCCATGCGGGCTGAGGGCTGGCCGCATCGAAGATGGGATTCAGGACGTTGGTGTAGGTAGCCTGCAGGCCCTGATCGTCGGTCATATGGCCGAAGAGATGGTCCTTGTCGCTGATCGACTGATCGACGCGGCCGTTCAGCAGGTATTCGTGGGTGAAATTCCCGGCGACTGCGTCGAACTTGACGGTGCCGTAACCGCCCGCGTCTTCATCTGAAGTAGCAACCGCCGCGCCGGCGTACCCGGGCGCCTTGCTATAGAAATTGAAAATGTTCTGATAGATAGGGGCTTCAGCGGCCAGGCCATTCGCCGTCAGGTTAGCCAGGGTCAGCGCCTGGTAGCTGGCATCCGGAGCATAGACGGTGTTGCGGGTCGGCAGAACGACGCGCAAACCTTCATAGTTGAAGAAGAAGAACGTCTTGTCGCGGACGATGGGACCGCCGAACGACCCAGCCCACTGATTCACGTTGTCGAATGGGCGGGGATTGCCGGCCTGCTTGTCGAAGTAGTCGTTCGCATTCAACAGACGGCCATTCCACCAGTAAGCACCATTGCCGTGGAATTTATTTCCGCCCGAGCGCGTGACCTCGGAAATCTGCGCGCCGCCCAGCCCGCCAAACGAAGCGTTATAGGCATTGGAGGTGACGGTAACGGAAGCGACGTCGTTGTTCCCCAGGGTGAGGTTGGTTGCACCCGAGTTGTTCACGTTCAGGTACGGATCGTTGTAATAGGCTCCGTTCACCGTGAAGGTGTTGGCCGTGCCGGGGAGACCAAACGATGAGAAGTTCCCATAGCCGCCTTGCGTATTCATGACGCTGCCAGGGGCCGTCTGTGCAACGAAGGTGAGGTCGTTTCCCGGATTGGGCAGGTTCAGAACCTGCTCCTGTGTGAACGTGGTGGAGACCTGAGCGTCATCCACATGCAGCATCGGAACTTCGCCGGCCGAAACCTCAACCGTCTCGCTGGCCTTGCCGATGGAAAGTGCGATATTGGCGGAAACCGCGGCGCCCGCGCTCACCTGGATGACTTGCTTCGAGCCCTCGAAGCCGGTCGCCGTCACAGAGATCGTATATTTCCCCGGAGGAAGCTGCGATACGCGGTACTCGCCGCTGGCGCTGCTTGTCACCACGCGTGCTGCCCCGGTTTCCTGGCTGGTCACGTTCACATGCGCGCCCGGGACCGCTGCTCCGGAACTATCGCTGACGATTCCGACGATGTCGCCGGAGGTGTTGGTTTGGGCATGGGCAACAGGTGCCAAAGTATTCGCCACGAAACCGGCCAGCGCGATGAAACTCATGGCCAGAACCGCATTCTGAATTCGAAGAAATCGCATCGGGATCCTCCAGAGGATTATGTGGGGATCGAGAAGGCCTGCTAATGAGCCTCTCGCTCCACTTGATTTTTTGCCGCGTTTCGGAGCTCTTGGGGGGCAAATCCGATTCGCAAGTGAATTGCCAATTGCCCTAGAATCTTAAGTAAGAAAAGGACGAAGCCTGATTTGCTGCCATCGCGCGAGTTCATTCACTCTCGCCCAATGGAAATTAAGCTGGGAATGCTTTCCAGTGACCTATGTGCATGACGATTGCCATTCTTGCGGAAATCCTGAAAATATTGGTTCTATGCTGAAATTAAATGACTTATGTCATAGGACTTTCGGTTCCCGCGGCTCTTCGTTTCATGCGAAATATGAAAAAGCGGAGAATTAGTGGGCCATATCCCAAAATCGGGCAGCGCCTCTCGTTTTTGGGGACCCCCTCCATCTCTACAGTCTCCCTTACATGCGATTGGAGTATCCTCGCCCCATGCAACTGACCCTGGCGCACATCGGCCCTCGTGTCACCAGCGGGTCGAAATCGAAGGACGGCTTCGCTCGGTTGACCGATCTCTATCTGGAGCGTTGTGCGCCCTTTGCGCAATGCCGTGACGAGGCATTTCGCAGCGAGAATTCGCTGCTCGAGTGGATCGAGAGGCTTCAAGGTCGAACCAGGCCCGTGGCCATCTTTCTTGACAGCCGCGGACGAGCAATGAGTTCCGAGGCCTTTGCGGCCTGGCTTGGAAAGCAGCGAGACGACGGCGCACAGCATCTCGTTTTTGCAGTCGGACCTGCCGACGGCTGGTCTTCCGTTGCCCGTGAGCGCGCGCAGTTGCTTCTCTCTCTCGGCCCGATGACCGTGGCGCACTCGCTCGCCCGACTCGTCCTCGCTGAGCAACTCTATCGGGCGTTTACAATTCTCTCTGGCCATCCGTACCACAGGGGATAGGGTCCAGCGTCCAGGGTTCACGGAGAAGCACTAGGACGCTCGAATTGAGGAGAACGACCGAATGCTGAAGTCCTATCGCGAACTCCACGTCTCGCAACGGGCGATTCAACTTGCGGTTGCGGTTTACCGCCTGGCAGCAGGCTTTCCTCGGGATGAAACCTATGGATTGAGCCGCCAGATGAAGCGCGCGTCGGTGTCTATCGCAAGCAACATCGCCGAAGGGTATGGGTGGTTGAGTGCAGGGGAGTACCGTCAGTTTCTCGGAATGGCAAGAGGTTCGACGCTGGAACTTCAGACGCAGCTTGAGATTGCTCGGGTGCTTGGAGTGGGCAACAAGGTCATGATCGAGAGAGCAGATGAGCTTTCGCAGGAATTGAGCAAGATGCTCTACGCGATGTTGAGCAAGAGAGGAAGTGCGGTGCAGGGTTGACGGATGCGGGGATCTTAACCCTGGACCCTGGACCCTGAACCCTGGACCCTCAAATGACTGACTCCCGACGAGGACTTATTCTCATCAATACCGGCCCCGGCAAGGGCAAGACCACCGCGGCCATGGGCACTGCTCTGCGCGCCGTGGGCAACGGCATGCGCGTGCTCATGCTGCAGTTCCTCAAGGGCTCCTGGCACTACGGCGAGCTGGACGCCGTGCAGGCCTTCGGGTCCAACTTCATCCTCAAACAGATGGGCCGCGGCTTTGTGAAGGTGGGCGGCGCGGAGACCGACCCGGAAGACATGCGCCTGGTGCAGGACGCCTGGGCCGAAGCGCACCAGGCCATCGACTCCGGCGAGTGGGACATGGTGGTCCTGGACGAGATCAACTACGCCATCGGCTATGGAATGCTGGACCCAGCTGTCGTTGCCGAAGCACTGCGCAACCGCCCGGAGATGGTGCATGTGATCCTGACCGGCCGCAATGCCCATCCGCTGCTGGTCGAGCTTGCCGACACGGTGACCGAGATGCGCGAGGTAAAGCATGCCTATCAGAAAGGCATTCTCGCGCAGCGCGGAATAGAATACTGATTAGGCCTTTACTTATCAAGGCCGTGGGCTCGAGCGAGACCTGCGGCGTGCCCCTGAGTTCCTTTGAAAGAGCATCGATGTCCTGGTTCAAGCGTGAAGACGGCGAGTACGAGTCCGATCCCGGAGGCGAAGGCCCGAACGGAGAGAGAAACGTGCGCACCGAGGGCCTGTGGACCAAGTGCCTGGGCTGCCGCGCGGTTCTTTACAAGCCCGAGCTCGAAGCCAATCTCAACGTCTGCCCCAAGTGCCAGCATCACTTCAAAATCGGCGCCCGCCAGCGGATCGACCTGCTGCTCGAGCCCGGCTATGAACTGGTCGACGGCGGCCTGCGCTCCACCGATCCCCTCAACTTCACCGACGTGAAGCCATACAAGAAGCGCCTCCGTGCCGCGCAGGAAGCAACCGGACTCGACGATGCAATTCTCAACGCGGTTGGCAAGCTGGGACACCACTCCGTCGTGCTCAGCGCCATGGAGTACGGCTTCATCGGCGGATCAATGGGCGCAGTCGTCGGCGAGACCATCGCCCGCGCCGTGGACCGCGCCCGCATCGGCCGCAAGCCCCTCATCGTTGTCGCTGCCTCAGGCGGCGCGCGCATGATGGAGGGCGTAGTGAGCCTGATGCAGATGGCGAAGATCTCCACCGCCCTGGCTCAGTTGGACGACGCGAAGGTTCCCTACATCTGCGTGCTCACCGACCCCACCACCGGCGGCGTTACCGCCAGCTTTGCCATGCTCGGCGATCTGAATATGGCGGAGCCCGGCGCGCTGATCGGCTTTGCCGGCCCGCGCGTCATCGAGCAGACCATCCGCCAGAAGCTGCCCGAGGGCTTTCAGCGTTCCGAGTTTCTGCTGGAAAAGGGCTTCCTCGACGCGGTCGTGCATCGCCATCGCATGAAAGCCTATCTTGACCGCGCGCTCGACTTCCTGAGTTCTTCCGCTGCCTGAAATCCCCGACAACAGCCAGTCGCTGTCATTTTGCGATGTTTGCGACGAAAAACGTGCCGGTATTTTTACCGGTTTCATCGGAAAAAGGACGGTTTTTGCTCAATTTTGCTCCTGTAAGTGCTTTAGATCGATTAGGTGGAACTTATAAGTTGTTTGTTATCAACAGACAGATTTGGGGAGACGATCTTTGACGCGCGCGTCAAAGGAGCCCGCTCATTCAAGGCAGTTTGCCTTCGACAAATAGATAGTGCGCCGGAGGGGGTTAATTTTGCGCAATTGCCAGCCGACTTTTTGAGACTGCGTCAGGCTCAATGCTCTTCAGTTAAGGAGAAGTGCGGGCGGGGACGCCCGCACGACAGCCGGCCTGGAGGCCGGCGCTACAATCGAAGACCGGCGCGACAGTTTCCGGTGAGGTGTGCGAAATGCGGACTAGAACTCGAGCCGCAGCGATCCTTGCAGCACACGAGCGTTCTCTCCTCCGGAGGGACTGCTCGCGGTCGACGAGATCGTCCCGAAGGGAACGCCGGCAGCCTCGGTGATGTCCGTGAGCGGCGGGTTGAAGTTGGGGTGGTTGAAGACGTTGAATGCGTCGCAACGGAACTTCAGATTGACCCGGTCCTGATAAATCGGGAAAGTCTTTCCAAGTCCCATGTCAAAGTCGAAGTAACCGGGTCCGCGCAGGTTGTTGCGCGTGCCGATCGCAAATCCGGTGGGCCCGGTGTAAGCCGCAAGTGCCGCTGTGGGATTGGAGTAGCCATACAGCGCGTTGCCATCCCCGCCGTTCAACTTCGCCTTCATTAGTTCGATGGGTCCGGTCAGCGTCGCGGGAGCATTGTTGGCAAAGCCTGCCACATAGGCATTTGAAGACGCCTGGTAAGCATTTCCGCCATGCCAATAGGGTAGGCCGCTCAACAGCCAGCCGCCGATGATCTCGTTCAACCAATACGGCGCGGTTGCTCCATAGGCTTTTCCCTTTCCGAATGGAAGTTCGTAGATGAAGTTTCCATTCAGGTAGTTGGTCACGTCGAAGTCCGAGTTTCCGCGGCACTCACGTGGCCGCACCACGTCGCAGATGTAGCCGTAGCCTTGGCCGGACGCGATGCTGTTGGCGGGGAACGACACGTTGTCGATCGAATGCGAGTAGGTGTAATTGAGGTCAAACTGCAGACCGTACCCAGCATTCTTGTGCAGGGTGATCAGCAGGGCGTTGTAGCTCGAAAACCCCTTGTTGGTCCACACAGTGTTGCCGGCAAACTGCGCGGGCATGCCCACGTTTGGGGCCAGAACTCCCTGTGCAGCCAGGCCCTGGATCGTATCCGCAAAATCTCCGCGTTGAGGGTACGGGTACTCTGAGAAAGCGACCGCCTGCGTACTGTTAGAAACATAGTCGGCGCCATACTCCCCATTCAAGTAGTCGGCGAATCCTGGAAGCATGTCCTCAAACCAGGGCTGGGGCGAGAGGCTCTGGATAGCGCCGAGGGCGCCCTGTGAAATGTTCTGGCGCAGTTGCGTGGTCATGCCGGCCATCGCCTGCGACATCGTCTGCGACGAACCGCCCGTATTGTCGGGGAATTCGATCAGTTGGCTCGCATCCGCCTCGGCCAGCAGCCGGCGTCCGTCGCGGCCCACATAGGTTGCCTTCAGGATGTACCCCTGCGGAAACTCGTGCTGGATGCCGAAGTTGTACTGGACGGAGTACGGTGTCTGCAGCTTCGGATCGATGATGATGTTGAACTCGCCGTATTGCAGGCCGTAGGGCTGCCCCTCATACACAAACGGCTGGAAGGGCGTGGTGATCGTCGGAGCAGCCGGCCCAGCCGGGGGGCTGGCAATGCCGCCAAACCGGGGTGCGGTCTCCAGCGTTGCCGTCGCGTCGCCAGCCGTACCATAGAGGTTCTCAATTCCAAGCGCTTCGAATAGGTACGAGTTCTGCAGTTGCTGGAATTGCAGGGCGTTGATCACGCTGTGATCGTTCACAATTCCCACGCCCGCACTGATGACCGTCTTCGAATCGAACCCCGGAACATACGCAAACGCTACGCGAGGAGCGAATAGCTTGTCCTGCGGCTGAAAGTATCCGGGAGCGTTGTTTGCCTTGCCGCCGTAGTTATACGAGATCAAAGGAACCGCATCGTTCCCCTGCATCCCCTCGGAGCTTTGCGTCAACCGAGCGCCAAAGTACGAGTCAAAGTTGATGTTGGATACGGCTTCGGTTCCGTGCGTCTCATAGGGAACGGTATAGGCCTGGTAACGCAGTCCGTACGACAGAGTGAAATGGGGCGTCAACTTCCATGTGTCGCCCGCGTAGATCTCCGTCTCATAGTAGCGATAGTTCAGGTCGAGCCCCGATGCGGTTGGCAGCGTTGCACCCTTGTTGTTGTAGTTGAAGTTGCTGCTGACCACGGGAATCACGCCCAGGGCTGTCGAAAACAGGTTGTCGTAGATGGTGGTCGAATTGCCGTTAATGATGTTGTTGTCGATGTCAGCCGGCCGCAGGCTGGGTGTGAGTCCGGTTAGATACGTGTTTCCGGTGATGCCGACACTGGGGAAGTTGAAATTCTCGTCGGCGAATTCGTTGGGAGTCTCCCACTTGAACGTCCCGCCGAAGGCAAAGCTGTGGTTACCCTTTTCCCAACTGAAGTCGTCCCGGACGATCGGGATCGGATAGGTGCGATCCTGTGAGTTGTTGCCGCCTTCGTACGGGGCGGTGAGTCCGTTGAAGCCGAACTGATCATCGCCCTGGGGATTGTAAGTCTTGTTGAACTGATAGTTCTCATACGTCTCGCCCACTTCGAACTGGTTCAGCTTGTTGGTCCCGATTGTCCAGGTGTGGCCCACGACCCAGGCGTAGCTCTGATCTTTGAATAATGAGGTCGGCGGATCCCCGGGAAACTGAATCGCATCCTGAGTGGCGGTCGTGCGCGTAAAGGTGCCTCGTCCGAACAGCTTCATTGAGCTGTTCAAGTTGTAGTCCACGCGCTGAACGTAATCGTCTTCGACATAGGGAAACGGCGCATTAAAGCGGAAGCCTGCCGTGTTCACCATGTCGCCCACATCGCCGCTTAGATCATTGGCTACGGGATATCGGCTATTGATCAACGTGAGCAACGCCGAGTTGAAACCGGTGCCGAGCGGATCGAGAGCTGCCACCTGCATCGGGCTCAGAGTCGAGACTCCGCCCTCATCGTTGTAATAGGAGACATAACCCTCGCGGTATCCGAGCGCGGAGTTCCCCGCGGGGCAGGTTGCGCCCGATGCATCGCACCCAATCGGAACAGTCCGGTCTTCCAGGTTGCTCAGCGTATCTCTGCGGCCGTTGTAGTCAAAGAAGAAGAACAGCTTCTCCCTTATGACGGGGCCTTCGAAGTTCCCGCCGAACTGGTTGCGGATCAGTGGAGACCGCGGAACACCGCTGTTGTTGTTGAACCAATCGTTCGCTTCGAGATCGGTGTCGCGGTGATATTCAACAGCCGCGCCGTGAAACTGGTTCGTTCCGCTCCGTGTCACGAGCTCAAACTGGCCGCCGCCGCCCTGGCCTGCACTGGAGAGCGCTCCGGCAGTCACGCCGCGGAACTCCTGCACCGAGTCCACTGGCGCATTGGCGACAATCGCGCCAAACGCGCCAGTCGCATTGTCGTTCACTTCCAGCCCGTCGACCGTCACGTTGGTCTGGTCAATGCGGGCGCCAGTCACCGCTCCGTCCAGCGTCACGCCAGGCTGCTGGTAGAACAACGCAGCGGGACTGTCGCGATTCTCCACGGGAAGGTCGTTGAGAAACTGCACTTCGAAGTTATTGCCGACTGACGCGTCGGTTGTATCCAGTGTCACCTGTTCAGCCGAGGCTGAAACCACGACCGACGCCGTCGAACCGCCCACATCGAGTTTTACATTTTGCGTGCGGGTCGTGTCGACGTTCAGGTAGATGTCGGTCACCACCTTCGTTTTGAACCCTGTTGCCGTCAACGTAAGCTGGTATCCCGGCCCCGGCCGGACGTTGGCGATCGTGTACGACCCTTCGCCATTGCTTGCCCCCACGTAGGTAGCTCCCGTAGACGGGTTCGTCAGGTTTACGCCCACGTTTGGGATCAGGGCACCCGTCGCATCCGTGGTCACACCGGTGATCGATGCGGTGTCCTGCGCATGCAGTTGAGTTGAAACCAAAAGGGCGCCCGCCAGAAGGAACACCTTCGTCAAAATGTTTCGCATGTGCACGACCTCCCGTGTCATATCGATTGTCGGTTGGCTTGCAATTCTGATTCCACTTTTTGGTTGAACTTGTCATCCTCTTCATAATGAGCAAGTTAAATACAACCCTGCGGGCGCGCAACCCCACAAATAGGCCCTGAATTGTATGGAAAACCATACACTGGTCTGACCAGGCGTGCAAGACTTCCCTGGAAATGGCGCGGCCCGGTCATTGCCAGGCCCTACTTTGTGCTTGCTTTCAGGCTGCCCGTGCCCATCAGATCCGCATCGGCATCAGAACGTAGCGGTATTTGTACTCCGCATCGGGATCCTCCGGCCGCATCTGTCCCGCCGACTGCGAGTCCTTGAACTCGAGCCGCACCTCGCCCTCGTTTCCCAGCGCCTTCAGGAAGTCCAGAATATAGCCCGAGTTGAACCCCACAACGATCGGATCGCTCGCGTAGGGAGTGTCGATCGTATCTTCGCTCTCGCCGGACTCCGTCGAGCTGGAGCTGATCTTCAGCTCGTTGCCCTCGAGCTTCATCCGGATCGCGCCCGAGCGCTCATCGGCAAACTGTGCCACGCGCTGGATAGCCGCTGACAGCTCGCTCGACCGCACCACTGCGAACTTCGTGTTGTCGCGCGGCATCACCGCTTCAAAGTTCGGGAACTGCCCGGAGAGCTTGCGCGTGCTCAGCGTCCGATGGCCCACGCGGAAGAACAGCGTGTGCTCATCGTCGGCAAACTCCACCTTCTCCGCCTCGGTGGCGGTCAGCAGCTGCTGCAGCTCCTGCAGTGCCTTGCGCGGAATCAGCACCCGCTTCTCGCCGCTGATGCCTTCCAGCGATTCATTGGGCTTTTCGACAAACGAGAGCCGGTGTCCGTCGGTCGCCACCATCGCCAGCGACTCCGCCTTGATCACCAGCAGAGCGCCGTTCAGCGTGTAGCGCGACTCCTCGTTCGAGATGGCAAAAATAGTGCGCGCAATCAGCGTCTTCAGCGCGGGCGTCGAAATGCTTGTCGCCGCTACGGAAGGGAACTCGGGAACCTGCGGATAGTTCGCCCGCGCCATGCCGACCATCTTCGTGTTCGAGCGGCCGCTGCGGATCTGCACCCAGTGGTTATCAAGCAGCTTGATGGAGATGTCGCCCTCGGGGAGCAGCTTGATGTAGTCGTAAAGCTTCCGCGCCGGAATAGTGCAGGCGCCGGGCTTCTTCACCTTCACCTCGGTGCTGGTGCGGATCGCCTGGTCAAGGTCGGTCGCGGTAATGTTCAGCCGGTCGCCTTCCGCCTCGATCAGAAAGTTCGAAAGAATCGGAATCGTGGTCTTGCGCTCCACCACGCTTTGCGTCGCGGTGAGTTCCTTCACCAGGTCCTGGCGGCTTACGGTAATCTCCATCGCTGACCCCTGCACCGCAGGCTTCTCCACTTCCGTTTCCACGATCGGCATAGCTCCACCCTCGCTCCAGAAGCACATTCCTGCGTTGGCCCCAGCCTACAACACATTGCGGCCACGCGAAAGTGCCTGCCATCCTCTTCTGTTTGATTGTATTCACGTTCTACCCTCGCCGTGTGGGTGGAAAACCAGTCGACAATCTCTGAAATCTCTGCCAATCTGAGCAATCGCTTCCGGCACGCGCTCAGTTGAGCCCGCTCCCTGTCCTACCCGCTCCGTGCCAGCTCAGGAGGCGGGCTCAATTCTCCCGCGAATCGCAGTTGCTCAACGAGCCCACTCTTGCCGGCTCAGGGGTTTCGACTTTCGATACGGCTAGGGGGGTTAGAAAAGGAGGAAGAATAAAAGAAAAGACAGTAGTACCCGTAGTTCGCGCTGGAAAAGTGGAAATCCATCCGAAGAGCCGCTGCTGATTCGGGTTGATCTGCCTGCGCGGTTTTCTAAATCGCGGTTGTGCAAGTCAGGAGTTTTGGAAAACCCGGCTTCCCGCTTCAAGCACACTCCCCCTGTTTCCCACGTCTCCCACAGGCAGCGCAAATTGCCTGTGCAAAGCGGATGAATTATGTGAAAAGCGTGTCCGCACCCGCATGAATCAAGGGTTTCGCGCGACCTCGATTCTCCACAGCTGGCGAGCTCTCCACATCTTCCACAGCCAGACGCGATGCCGAGAGGAAATCCGGACGCAAATCTGATCGGCGTTTCCCTTCCTGCGTTCAACTCCGCCTTGGCTTCCCATTGCTGAATGGAACACGCGCGCCCATGGATGTTTCTCGCGTTTTTCGTCTCCTCCTTCGCCTCTACACTTAGGCTGCGGAGGAGCTGAATTTTGACCATCGATATCGACGCGCCTCGAAGACCAACTCCTCCAGATGTCTGCCGACGGTGCGCCAGGCCGGCAGTTCTGCGAGGCCATCGCCGAGCTGGCAAGAACCGGCCGCTTTGAGCAGTTGCGCGAGTTCTGCCCGCCATCGTCTACGACGAGCTCTGGGCTCGCTACCAGCTCGCACCCCAGGCTTTCGTAGCCGGATGGCGGATGCTGGCGCAGGAGATGCGCCAGGGTTCATTCAGCACGCCCGCCAGCGGCTCACCTCGCTCACCCGGCTGCAGCAGGCCTCAAACGGCGTCTCAACTCCCGCCTGGCAGGAGATTCAGCGCGCCCTCGACGCCCAGCAGAACGATCTGCTGCGCGCCGCCTTTGCTCTTGAGCTGCTGGAGCTTGTGGAGCCGGCGGTAGCGCGCGCGGCCCACCTTCGCGAGTGCGTGGTCGCCTCGTCCAGCTCTGAAGATGCCGATCGCTACCTGGACGAAGCCACCCGCTGCTACTTCTTTGGCCTGTTCACGGCCTGCGCCGTCATGTGCCGCTCGGTTCTTGAAGAGGCCATCAAGCAGAAGCTGCCCGCCTCGCTGGTCAGCTCTCGTTCGCACCCGCTACCGCAACGCCGCCACGCTGGGCAATCTGCTCCACGAGGTGAACAACAATCTTCAGCTCACAGGCATCGACGCCGATTTTCCCCGCGTCGCCAACCAGGTGAACGACACCGGCAAAAAAGGCCGTCCACCAGGGGCTGCTCTCGGAAGATGAAGCCCGGCTCTGCCTCCAGAACGCCCGCCAGGCGTTGCAACTTTTGCTGGGCCGTTAGCGAGACGTGAATTTTATGGGGAAGTCTCGCTCCTCAAAAAAGAGGACCATCAATCCGCGATCGTGACGCGCTTGGAACGCCCATCGAATGTGATCGTCCAGTTCCGCAGAATGTCTCGGCCAATCAAAATTGCGTAATGCCGTTCTTGCACGAAGTCTGCCGAGACGATTCGAATCGGGTCGTAAGGCCGAAGATTCGTGCCCGGAAAACGAATAGCTCCGGCGTGTTCCCCGCACCTGTGCAGGGAGCCTAAGACCCTTATCTCGGTTTCGCCGGTCTGCAGGAGCCTGCAATATTTGGCGAATGTTTTGCTAATCACACTGATTGAAGCACCGGTATCCAAGAGCGCCTTCATTTTGATAGGTTCAGGATACTCAAGTCCAACAGTGCGTCCCGCCTCAATGACGTCACGGGAATTCGTGACTATGACGTCAATGCAGGGGCCTGGATCGCTGTCGCCCCACGATATATGGTTGGGTTCCCGGCCACCTACACCGGGCTTAGGCGGCTCAACCGGTCCACCTTCGGCTACGGGCGCGCCGCCCCGGTTTGAAAACGCGGGCTTCGATCCGAGCGGAGGTGGTTGGACCCATTCGTTCTTAATGGCGCTGACCAACTGCCTATATTGGGACTCAGAATACGGATCTTTTCGGAGATCGACACCCTGTATCGACCTTAAGTAGACCGGAACAGATGAGTTCCATTCCCCACTACGTAGCACGGGAATGAATTTAGGGGCTTGGAACCGCGACGCAAAGGAGCTCGTTATGACCATCGACTCGTATCCGACCCCACCATCGCGGCTGTTCGCCCGCTCAGCATAGGGCTGAGTGCAAACGACGATGACGAAGTCGCTGTTTTCGATGCCCTGCTCCATGAAATGAAGCCGGTCCCTGCCTGGAACCAAATACCACTGGTCCAGGATGATCTCTACTCTGCTTTCCCCCTGCAGCCTGGCAGCCAGGTCCATGACCCACTTTGTGTGCGAATCACTTTCCCAGGCATAAGATAAAAATGCCCGAGGCGGACGATCCGTAGATTTGTCCGATGGTCCCGGCGGCGCAATAGGTACTGGTCGAAAGAGAGGTTCCCAACGCTGTTGGGCGTCGCTCATACCAGGTATACGGGCTCAGTTATCCAAACCTGCTTTACTAGAAATTGGCGGTTGACACCAAATTTCCGCAGCCCAGCTTTAAGGGCCTCGGCGTAGGTGCCAAAGAACCCGTCTGCGATCTCCTGGCCTTGAATCACAACGAACTCGCCGGGGTGGGAGAGCGACCACTCCTGGCGGTTTTCCTCGAACACCCTCAGTTCTGCCGAAAACTGACCGCCTTGAGCCATTCAAGTCTCCTCCAGAATCATAGTGTGTGCCGATAGGCAACTAGGCAGCGATACAGACGAAAGGAATACTCTGCGGCCATGATTGTCTAAAATCTTAGACAGTCTATTTTATTAGACTTTCAAATCACTGTCAAATAGAATCGACCGGTGCCCCGTTCGACTCCAAACCGCGAATTTCTTGCTGAAATCTCTCAGCAGCTGCATGAGGGGCTACGCCGGCGGGACCAGCTTGCGCGAAAAGAGGGAAAGCGGTATACGCGCGTCGACGCAGCGACGGATTTGAAGGTCTCAAGGGCATCGTTGCAGTTCTACTTGGCTGGGGCTCATATGCCGTCGAGCGATGTATTGCGCCGAGCAATGGAGCTTTGGGGTATCGAGCTTACTTATCGGGGCCGCAGGCTTACGATCCTCGACCTTCAATCGCCAGGCGAAGCGAAAAGCGAGAAGGTGGCGCAGCCAGTCCAACTCCAGCTGTGGGACTCAATTAAAGGGTTAACGAACGAAGGGTTGTCAATCAAGGTCGAGAAGAAGGGTCCGAAATCGATTACTCTTCGGGTTGAAATCGGCTTCAAGGCCGGATAGATACCCGTTCAGGTCGCCGCCGTCCGAATCGCACGCTTCCGCCCCTCTTCTATACTTGAACTGTTCATGTCCTACGCCGAGGCCATCACCCAACTCAACCGCATCGTGCCCGAGCTTTACGGCGCCACCGGCCAGACTCGCCAGCTTGCCCCCCGATCAACCCCCGACAGCCTTTGAATTCCGGGCCCGGTACGCAGGCTGTGCGAAGATGAACGCACCATGGCCCGGACGTCGTCCTCGTCTCCTGCGGAACACGGCTTGAAGCGGCAGTTGGGGCTGCGCGACCTGGTGTTGGCGCAGGTGCTTTGCGTGGTCGGGAGCGCCTGGGTTGGGGTGGGCGCGGGTTTAGGCCGGGGGCAGGCTCTTACCTGGATAGCCGCAATGTTGCTTTTCTACTTTCCCATGGCCGCCGTGGTCATTGCCCTCAACCGGATTATGCCTTTGGAAGGCGGACTCTATGTGTGGGCGCATCAGGCGTTCGGCGAGTTTGGCGGCTTCCTCACAGCTTGGAATCTTTGGGTGTACGCGATTGTAGATATTGCGGCCATCCTGTATGCAATTCCTACCGAGTTGGCTTACATGATTGGACCCAGGGCTGCGTGGTTGCCGGAAAATCACCTGGCTTCGCTGGCGATTGTCACCTGCATCGTGGCGGCTATAACAATTGCAGCCATCCGAGGGCTGGAATGGGGCAAGTGGATTCATAACGTCGGCGGGATGGCGATGATTACGGTGTTTGCGGCGCTGATTCTACTGCCCGCCTACGTGCACTGGAACCACGGATCGGCAAATGCAGGCGTCAACATGGGGACCGGTCTTGCCTTGGCGTTGCCGCCACGCAGCATGCGCTCGATGGCGCTATTTGGGCAAATGCTGGTAGGCGCGCTGAGTGGCCTTGAGTATGTTGCCATCTTTGCCGGGGAGAGCCGGCAGCCGGTGCGGAGTATCACGCGCTCGGTCTGGATTGCCTCGCCGATTATCTGCGCGATGTTCATCCTGGGGACGGGCTCGGTGGTAGCCTTTGCAACGCCCGGGAAGATCGACATGATTGCTCCCATTCCGCAAACGCTGCGGATTGCCCTCGGGGCTTCGGGAGTTGGAAACCTGATTGCCATCGTTGCCATCTTGCTGCTGCAGTTCAGGATTTTGGGCGCGGCCAGTTACATGTTCACAGGAGCGACCCGGCTGCCTATGGCGGTGGGTTGGGATCACTTGCTACCGGCGTGGTTTACGCGCTTGCACGTGCAGTTCAAGACGCCGGTGAATTCGATCGTATGCATTGCGGGCGTCGTCCTGCTGCTGCCCGTGCTGGCAACTGTGGGCGTTCATGCGCAAGAGGCCTTTCAGGTGCTCGCGAATGCCAGCATGACCCACTACGAGCTGATGTACATGGCCATGTTTGCAATTCCCCTGGTGGGTGCCGCGACAGTGCGCAAAGCGCTGCCGGGCTGGCTCAAGTGGGTCTCGCTCGCCGGGTTCTGCGCTTCGCTCTATAGTTTCCTCACCTCGACGTTTCCGTTTGTCGATGTGGTGAATCCACGTGCGTATGCGGCAAAGATCGGTGGGACAGTGGTGGTGAGCAATCTTGTCGCGATCGCGATATTCAAGCTGCGGAATCGGAAACCGAATCGCTAAGAGAGTTTCAGGCCGACCCAAGGCTCGACCACACAACACACATCAGCCTTCTATACTTGAACTGTTCATGTCCTACGCCGAGGCCATTACCCAACTCAACCGCATGGTGCCCGAGCTCTACACCGGCGCCGGCCAGCCCCGGCGCAAGTTCTCGCTCGAAGAGATTCGTGTTCTGCTTGCTGCGCTCGGCGATCCGCACCGCCGCTTTCCGGCCGTTCTCATCGCAGGAACCAACGGCAAAGGCTCCACGGCCGCTTCGCTTGTTTCCATCCTCGCCAGTTCGGGCCTTCGCGCCGGCCTTTACACCTCGCCCCATCTTGCCCGGGTCAACGAGCGCATCCGCCTGAACCGCATCGAAATCCCCGACGACACCTTTGCCGCACTCTATTTCCGAGTCCACGATGCGGCGCAGCAGCTTGTCCTTGCCGGACGCCTCGCCCAGATGCCCAGTTTTTTTGAGATGCTCACCGCGCAGGCGCTGCTCTACTTTGCCGAAGAGCGCGTGAACCTGGCGGTACTCGAGGTCGGCATGGGCGGCCGCCTCGACGCCACCAATATCGTCGATCCACTCATCTCCGTCATCACCGACATCTCGCTCGACCACACCGAGTGGCTCGGCTCGACAATCACGGCGATCTCGCGTGAGAAGGCCGGCATCCTTCGCCCTCACGGAACCCTCATCACCCTCCCCCAGCATCCCGAGGCCAACCAGGTGATCGGCGAGGTTGCCACAGAACTCGGCGTGCGCGGCGTGAGCGCAACTGCCTACATGCCGCCGATGGGTACACCCACCTCTGGCCCGTATCCGGTAGAGGCGCTTGGCGCGTCCATTCTGGTTGACTCACCCCTTTCGGGCGCGCACCAGCATCGCAACCTTGCGCTGGCCATCGCCGCGGCTGTTGAGCTGGCCACCACCTTCAACTACCCCATCACGCCCACCGCCATTGCCGAGGGCCTTCTTCTAACCCAGTGGCCAGGTCGTCTGGAACGCATCTCCCGGAACGGCGTTGAGTGGATTCTCGATGTGGCCCACAATCCGGCCGGAGCCTGGGCCCTGCGCGCCGGCCTGAACACTTCCAGCCTTCCTGCCGCAGCCCGCACCCTTATCTTCAGTTGCCTGCGCGACAAGCCCATCGCCGAGATGGCGCAGATTCTCTTTCCCGTCTTCGACCGCGTCATCCTCGTACCCATCCATGCAGCCCGCGCCGCGGCTGTTGACGACCTGACCGCCGCGGCCAAAGCGACCGGGTCCACGTTTGCCACCGCCGATACAGTTGGACAAGCTCTCGCCCTCGCGTCGAGCCAGATGGAATCGGGCTTGATCGTCGTCTCCGGATCCGTTTACCTCGTCGGAGAGGCGAGGACCCTGCTTCTTGACAACGCTGGGCGAAAAGGCGACAGCGGCGCGCAGAATACACTCGAAACGCCGGCAGGGAGGGCCTTGCCGTGAGCCGTCCTCCCACACCTTTGCCCAGGTACCACCGCTGGCGCACAAACCTGTTCAATATCCCCATCATGACCATGATCACGGTGGTTTGCGGGTCGGTCTCGCTGCTCTTTTCCCTGTTTGAGAAGAGCGGGCGCGTTCAACATTGGATTGCCCGCCTCTGGGCGCGGGGCCTCATCCGTGCAGCGGGGTGTTCGATCACCATTCACGGCCGGGAGAAACTTCTTAAAGCCCCGGTTGCCGTATACGCCTCCAATCACACCTCGTACATGGACACGCCGGTGATTTTTGCCGCCTGCCCTTTCAGTTCCGCATCCTTGCCAAGAAAGAGCTGTGGCCGATCGCATTCATCGGCTGGTACCTCGACCGCTCAGGTCAAATTCCCATCGACACGCGCAATCCGCGCGCGTCCCTTTCGAGCCTGGCGGGCGGAGTCAAGGCCTTGCGCTCTGGAATGCCGCTCTTTGTCTTCCCTGAAGGCGGACGCACCCCGGACGGCGAGCTCCAGCCGTTCCTCTCCGGCGCAGCTTTCCTGGCGATTCGAGCGCAGGTTCCCCTTGTCCCGCTCGCACTGAGCGGAGTCTACGATCTGCTGCCCATGCATACACGCCATCTCTATCCCGGGCATCTGACCCTCCGCGTGGGCGACCCAATCGACACAACCGGCATGAACGTGCGCCAGACCGATGAGCTGACTGAGCGCCTGCGCGCCGCGATCGATGCCATGCGCAGTTCGGGCGGCATCGCGCCGGCTCCCCAGCTTTCCCCTGTTGTTCAATCTTGATCACCGAAGTGTGAAATCCTCTATCGCAGAGTGAGGTTTTGTCTTTACACTGGTGATCCATGTCCCTCCACATCGCCATCCCCGAGCCCACCAGCAGCGACACAGCATACAACCAGCGTTCGCTGCCGCCCTATCTTGCCGCCCTTCACTCCGCCGGCGTCACCCCCATCGTTATTCCGTTGCATGAACGCCAGGATCGCGTCGCCCGGCTGCTTCGCGGCGTTCAGGGAATCCTGCTGCCCGGCAGTCGGCTTCGACGTGGACCCACAAAGATATGGCGAAGATCCGATCCCAGAGTGCGGCGAGGCAGACCCGGCCCGCACCGCCGTTGATGAGCTTCTGCTTCAAGATGCCTTCAACCTGCAAAAGCCCATTCTTGCCATCTGCCACGGCGCCCAGACGCTCAACGTCTGGCGCAACGGTTCGCTGATTCAGGACCTGAAAACCGCAGTGAACCATAGCCCTGGCCGCAGCGTCGCCAATGCCCATCCAGCACGCATCGCTCCCGGATCGCGACTCTCCAGGCTGGTTCCCGCCTCCGAGGGGCCCATGCCCCAGGTGAACTCGAGCCATCATCAGGCCGTCCGGACTTCCGGCGACAATCTGCTCGTGGCTGCGGTCTCCCCGGTCGACGGCGTCATTGAAGCTGTCGAGCTTGACTCCGCCACTCACTTCGTTGTCGGCGTGCAGTGGCATCCTGAGCGGACCTATGCGCAAAGCGCATTTTCCCGGGCGATCTTCGCCGCATTTGCGGCCGCGGCGTCAGCCTGGGAGCCTCGCGCCATCGAGCATTCCGTAGCGCAGGTGTAGCTCCGGATGAGCGGCACGCAAGATGATTCCGAGCCAGGCGATTCCACACCGGATGTAGCCCAACGCCTGAATATCGCCCTTGAAGCAGCCGGGATGGCTCCGCTTGAGCCGGCGCTGGCAGCTCGCTTCGCCGCCTATCTTTCGCTATTTCTTCGCTGGAACAGGCGCGTGAATCTGAGCGCAATCCGCGACGAAAAGGGGATCATTTCCCGGCACTTTGTCGAGTCCATTGCCTGCGCCCGGGCATTGCCTCCCGGCATTCGCACGCTGCTCGATCTGGGTTCCGGCGCGGGCTTTCCCGGCATTCCCATCGCACTTTGCAGGCCGGAGATCTCCGTTACTCTGGCCGAGTCACAAGGCAAAAAGGCAGCTTTCCTGCAAGAGGCCTTACGCCTGTTGGGTATTCAGGCAAAGGTGCATGGACAGCGCGCCGAGGAACTGAGGGTGGTCTTTGACTGCGTCGTTCTTCGTGCAGTCGATCGCATGCCGGAGGCGGTGCGGATTGCGGCGGGTCTCTTGTGCGAAGAGGGGTGGCTCGCCCTCATGACCACCGATTCGGAACTGGCTGGGCTGCGATCGGCTGCCGGCCCAGCCCTCATCTGGACTCGCCCTATTCCGCTCCCAGGCAGCACTGAACGTCTCATTGCGCTCGGTCAGAAGATTGCCGAGGCTCCGAGCCTCGATCCTGAAGCCTGCCGCCGGGGATAGAAGCTCATTCCTTCGGTTTCCTGGCCAGGGTGAGCTTGACCGTTCGCGTGCTGCCGCCGCTCTCCACAGTCAGGGTAAAGCTGTCCCCGGCCCTCCCAAAAAGCAGCTCCGGCAGAATGCCTCCGACGCTTTCTCCCAACGGAGTCTGGTTCACCTGCACGATCTCGTCTCCGGCCCGTATCCCCGCCTTATCCGAGGCGCTGCCCGGATTCACCGACGTAATGATCGCGGCGTCTGCCCGGTCCAGGTCGAGGTTGAGCCCGGCTGTGCCGAGTTCGCCCACCTTCACATATCCGTCCTTGCCGAAGGTTTTGTAGCAAATATCGATTGCCGCGAAGCCCGCAGGACCGGCTCCCATGCACGGAATGAACTGACCTTTCCAATTAATCATCGGGTGCACGTAAATGAGTATTGTTCCTGACTGGGGCCCGGGTGGTGCAGTTTGCGGATCGCGCACCACGTTAAATGCCAGCTCTTTGCCTTCGCGCCGGATCTTGATGTCGATCCCCTCCCCGCGCACGCCAAACGTCCTCTCCACAGCGATCATCCCCGGTGTCGGCTTTGTCGGCTTCCCATTGATCGCTGTAATCAGGTCCCCAGCCTGAAGTCCGGCCTGCGCTCCGGCCGAGCCGGCTACGACCTGGGTGATGCGCCCGTCGTCCTTGCCGGAGATTCCAAACGTGAGCCCGGTGATCCCAACTTCGTTCTCTTTGATCAGCCCCGCATCTTCCGCCATTTTTATGCACTTGCCCACGATGGGGCCAATCCCGAGGCAGGAGGCTTTCGATCCCTTGGCGTCTGCCAACGCAGTGCAATTGCCTGCTTGCGTGCCCGAGACCACACCAACGAACACAGCCAACTGCATGCCAAACAGAAAGACGCGGAACCGTGCCGAGCTTGCGCTCCGCTTTCTCTTGATCTGTCCGGCAAGGTAATGAGCGGACGCAGTCGGCATGGTGGCCTCCAGGAATCACCTGAACGATGGGAACTTGCCAAATAGACTCTCACCCGGAAGGCGGGGGCGCAAGGCCCATCAAGGCAGGAGCGGAAACTCCTTTTGGTAATTTGCCGGCGCGATTCTCGCCACGTTGCTTCCGGGCAGGCCAATTCCGCTGGCAGTATTGTTCCACGTGGAACATCTCGGGAATGGCTTCCCGCTTCAGAACTGTTCCACGTGGAACAAAACAACGCGGTTCCGCTTTGGAACTTTCCCAACAGAGGCCAAATCGGGATCTCTCGTCCCATTCGCCGCAAATTGCCTCCAAATTCACTCAGAATCCACGGGACTTTTCCACTGATCGCCCTTTTCTACCTCCCATTGCCCGCCCGACCGCCTCCAAGCCCGCAACCGCTTACCCCACAACCGCTTCCCCTCCATCCGCCGCTTGCGCCCCCGGTCGCTTTCCACAGCTTTGTCCCGTTCTCCACAGCGCAACTCCCTACCCCCAATCCGCCCTTCCCGTTACTCTGGATTGCCATGGGAAAGATTCTCGGCGTTGTCAACCAAAAGGGCGGAGTTGGCAAAACCACTACAGCAATCAACCTCGCCGCCTGCCTCGCTCTCGAAGGCCTCAAGATCCTCCTCGTCGACTGCGACCCCCAGGCTAACTGCTCCTCCGGCCTCGGTTTCCTGCGCGACGACAATCGCCACTCCATCTACGACGTGCTCATGGGCGACTCCCCAGCCGAGCAGGTCATCCTGCCCACCGAAATCCAGCTGCTCTGCTCCTGCCCGGCTCGAAAAACCTTACCGGCGCCAATGTCGAGCTGGCTTCCGCCACAGACCGCGCTCTTCGTCTGCGCCAAGCGCTCGAGCCTGTCCAGTGCCTCAACTTCGATCTGGTGATTCTCGACTGCCCGCCGGCCCTTGACCTGCTCACCCTCAATGTCCTCGGTTGCGGCCGACTCCCTCATCGTTCCCATGCAGGCTGAGTACTTTGCCCTCGAAGGAATCTCCGAGCTGATCTCCACCCTCGAACGCGTCCGCGCCGCCTTCAACCCGACCGTCTTCATCGAAGGCGTCCTGCTCACCATGTACGACGACCGCACCAATCTCGCCCAGCAGGTAACCGAAACCCTGCGCGAATACTTCCACGATCGGCTCTTTCAAACCGTCATTCCGCGCAACGTGCGCCTGGCCGAGGCCCCAAGCCACGGCAAGCCCGTTGCGCTCTACGACCCCCGCTCCCGGGGCACCGAAGCCTACTTCGAGCTGGCTGGCGAGTATCTGGCCCGCAACCGCATCGAGAGCCCGCGCAGCCTTGAGCGCAAGGCGGCGGCTGTCAGCTGCGCCGCAAACGCAGGTTCGCACCAAGGTCCGATTCTGGCCATACTCGTGATCGGCCGTTCGCAAGCCCCGCAGCGCGCCACCGGACCGGCAATTCGGAGAGCACCCGCAGTTAAACCCAGATCAGCCCCGGCAAGACTGCCGCGATTTGAGGAACTTTGAACCATGAACAACACTTCTGCTGACCCCCGCCGCCGCGCCCTCGGCAAGGGCCTCGACTCGCTTCTACCTCGCGTGCAGACGACCTCCGTCGCTCCCGCTTCCGAACCTGAGAGCGGCAAGCCCCGCGAAATTGCCGCTCGACCAGATCGATCGCAAACCCTTCCAGACCCGCTCCCACGTCGATCAGGGACAGTTGGCCGAGCTCGCCGCCTCCATCACCGCCAACGGAGTGGTCCAGCCGGTCCTGGTCCGGCCTCTGGCGAGCGGCCGCTTCCAGCTCATCGCCGGCGAACGCCGCTGGCGCGCCTCGCAGCTGGCAGGCAAGCAGACCATCCCCGCCATCCTTCGCCAGGTCTCCGACGAGCAGGCGATGGAGATCACCATCGTCGAAAACCTGCAGCGCGCCGACCTGAACCCCATGGAACAGGCCCGCGCCTTCGAGCGCCTCGCCCGCGAGTTCCACATGACCCAGGAGCAGATGGCCGTTCGCACCGGCAAGGACCGCGCCACAGTCGCCAACTTCCTCCGTCTGCTGCGCCTGCCTGCCTCGGTCCAGGCCCGCGTCGAGTCCGGCGAGATCAGCTTTGGTCATGCCAAGGCGCTCCTCGCGTTTGAGCACGCCGAGGAGATGGAAAATGCCGCCCAGCGAATCACAAGTCGTTCGCTTTCTGTTCGCCAGACAGAGAACTACGTTCAGGGTCTCATCCACCCGGAAAAGTCAGCAAAGAAAGAACTTAAGCCCGAACCGCCCATCGACCCAAACGTTCGCGAGGTTCAGGATCGCCTGCAGCGCGCGCTCGGCCTCAAAGTCACCATCGATGACCACAACGGCCGCGGCAAAGTCATCATCGAGTACGCCAAGCTCGAAGACTTTGACACCCTGCTCGAGAACCTGGCTGGCGAATAGACTCCATTTCGAGTAGGAATATCCTACCTTGTGTGGTAGGATATTCCTACGGAGTTTCCAATGCCCAGCAAGAACCCATCCCTCGAATACCTCACGACCACCCGCATCGGCGAAAAAGGTCAGCTCACTGTGCCCAAGCAGTACCGTGAAGACCTCGGACTAGATGCCGGTGCCCCCTTCGCGGTTCTGCGCATGGGCAATGGCTTGTTACTCATTCCCGAACAGCGCCGCTTCGAGCAGCTCTGTGAGCAAATAGGCAGCGCTCTCGCTGCTGCTGGCATATCTCCGCAACAAATAGTCGAAGAGCTTCCCTCCATCCGCGAGCAGATCTACCAGGAACGCTACGGGGACATCGGCGCTCCTGATTCCAAACAGTCCGCCGATGCTTCGACTCAGGTCCGGTGACAATCACGTCTCGTCCCCGCCTCTTTCTCGACTCAAATGTTCTTGTTGGTGCCTTCGCCGCAACATGGGGACTCGACAAGGCTCTAGTCTCCCTCTGCGCCGCCCGCATCTGCCGCCTCGTCCTTGCCGATCCCGTTCGCGAAGAGGTCGAGCGAAACCTGGCTCTCGTTGCCAGCCGCCACGCTCCGCAGACGCATGTCCTCTTTTCTGAGGCCTTCCACGAATTCCTCCGCTTAGCCGATCCGGAAACCGTTCCCTTCCCGTCGTTCGCCGAAGTCCAGGCCTCCCGCCATCTCATCCGCCATCAGGCTGATCTCCCAGTTCTCCTCGCGGCCTGCAAAGCACACCCTGATTGGCTCCTCACCAATAACACGCACCACTTCACAGCATCCGTTGCGAGTCAAACGGGCCTCCGCATCGCCACGCCCGCTCAGTTCTTCCGCACCTTGGCCGCCAAGCTCTAACACTCAGCGAGTCTCCCGATTGCACCCTAACTGTGAGGAATCGACCGTAAAGACGCTACCATCGCATTGATTTCGGCCTGTGTAATCGCCTGCCCTGCCGGTTTCTTCCCAGTGATAATGATCTTGTAACGCCGGTCATTCCTATCGAATAGGTTTAACTCCACTTGGTACGGTGCAACCGACGGATTGCCGAACTGAAAGCCACGCATCTCCTCCGAGCTCTGCCGGTAAATCGCATTCGAGGTGCCATGGATCTCCATGACTTTGAGATTCAGCAAGACCAGGCATCGGGCATTCGCGCCTGGCGGGTTCCACCACTTGATCTCCGACGGCGTTACTGCCATCTCTGCCGCCATGAAATCGTAGTTGGAGCTCAAAGCGCGGTCTCCGAAAATCCGCCTTAACTTCCTCGTGTCGCTCGGGGCTCTTCCGCGCATTTCCTTGACCGCGTCGACCGCCGACAGCGGGTCGAACATCATTAGACCGGCGCCACTCCTGAAGTGGATTCCGACCACGGACTTTGCGTCGCGCTCGAAATCAGCTTCTCTCCATGGGACCCGCAACGAGTATTCGAAGTGATTCAGATGCAAGCCGTCGAGCACTGCTACCGTCTTGTCGGGCACTGGCTCGGGAACGGCGCTGAGATTCGGCTCACCTTTTGCAGTCTCACGTGCAAAATACAAGGCCAATAGATCGTGGCTTGCCCAGTCTAAGAGCGCTGCCACTCCAACAAGAATCAGCACGATGACGCCGACTCGCTTCCAACTGACTTTTCTCCATGCGTTCATTTCGGCGTTCTCTTGGTATTTCCTTCGAGGGCAATTCTCGCAGCCTTTGGCTGCGGACCAATGCAGAATCTCACGGGATCGGGCGCGTCGGCCTTGCTAGGCGGTGCTGTGCCTTTGGGCGGCTAGACCACTGCCAGCTTCGGCGCAGCTCAGATTGCTCTGGTCGCCGCGCCATTCGTCCGCGCCGTCACCTTCCAATCGAGCAGCCTGGTCTCCCCTTGAACGGTGAGCGCCAGCTTCTCGATCGACAACTCGCCTTCAATCATCTGCACGCTCACCGACCGGCCATCGAGCCCGACGACGCCAAACCCCGAAGCCGTAGAGAAGAAACACCTAAGGGCCGCACATTCAACTGCGGGCCAAACCAGAGCGTCTTCTCAACGGCGGAGTAGCGGAATCCAGACAACGCTCCAATCAGCGAATAACTCGACATGGCGCGGGCATACCAATTGCCGCATTCATATTCGTTCCATGGATTGCGCGTGCGGCCATCGTAGCGGCTGCGCACAGCCTTCACGATCGTCAAGCCCTCTTCGACAAAGCCTTCCTGGATGAGATGCGAGGCCACCTGGTATTCAATGCCGGTCCACACCTCGTCGGAGTAAATAAACGGCAAAGTCGGCTTGTCGCCATGAGGCCAACTGCAGAGCAGCAGTCCCGGTTCCCGGCCCATCGCGTAACCCGGTCGCTGCGCATTGGCATGCTCGCTCAGATCGGTCTTGAAGTTGTTCTTGAAGATGGCCTGCAGGGTCGAGCGCACATTCTTTCGCGCCAGCGGCGTCTCGATGCCGTAGGTCCTTGCCATCCATGCCCCGATGACTCCGTCGGAAAGACATCCGCTCCCATACTGATAGCGCGGGCCTTCCCGCTTCAGCAGTTGCTGCATCTCGCTGCTCTTGTCGTCCACGTGCGCCACGGATTTGGCAAATGAGGTGTCGCGCAGGCCCAGATATTCGACCTTCTGCTGGTAGTACTCGCCGTTGAAAAGCTGCTCGTCCATCAGGCGCGCGCACTTCTCCGCCAGTTCCGCATAGAACGCCGCGTCGGAGTCCTGGCCCACAGCCTTCGCCATCTGCGCCATCGCTGAGAGCGCGCCGAGGTAGATGCTGGTGCACATCCCATCCGGGCCCCAGAACTCAATGTCGTAGGTATTGTGATGGGGCTCAAACAGTCCTCCGCGATGATCCGGATCCCAGGTGCCGATGCAGTAGTCCAGGCTGCGCTTGGCCAGGGGATACATCTCTCTCAGCCAGTCCGTATCTCCCGAGATATGCCAATCGCGATAGACCTTCATGATCCCGCCCAACTGCCCGTCTGAAGCAGCGTGCCAGCCATGATCCACCGGGCCGTCGGGAATGGCTCCGCGAAAGTTCACGTGGCCGCGCTCATCCATCGACCGAATCAACTCCAGGTCGCGCAGAGTCCGCTCCAGTTGCGGGTAAAGATGCGGAAAGGCCTGGGCGTAGTTCCACACATGCGTGCAGGAGCCCTCGCAGCATCCGTTATCTGGAAAGCAGCCCTCCCATCCCCACAGGTTGCCGTTCTCCTCGCGCAAAACCGTGGGAGACTTGAGAATGGCCAGGTTCGCCGATACCGCGTCGAGCACATAGGCCGGCAAAGTGGATGAGAACAGCGCCTCCTTGAACTTCACCGTGCGTTCGCGAAGGGGCACATATTCCTGCTCTACGTAGAGCGCGACTTCGCGCGCATCCTTCCAAACCGACGCATAGTAGGGGCGCCACAATGGCGGAACTCCTGCGCCCCTGGTCCTGCACCCGGGTTCGCCATTCACATCGGAAGTTGCCTTGCCGCCGGCCTGAATGTAGCAGTTGGGAAAGTGCCACGTGATGAGAATGGGATAGGTGCTGAAACTCTCCGGGCGCCAGCTTGCCTTCAAGCAGAATGGACCCGCCATTCCGGCCGATCGTGTCCACGCCGTTCGATCCTTCATTCGCCGTAAATGTCCCGTTCGAAACCTCGCGCCACAGCGCCGTCAAGGAACCATACGTCCACTCCGGGCTGCGCAGCCACATGCCCTTAATCGCGCGGCTTTTCGCCTATCACCGTCAGGCTGGCGCTGCCGAATCCCTCCGCATTCGGCTCTTCGTCATTGTGCAGGAACACTCCCTTGCCGGGGATCACGGTGTTTCCCGATCCTGCATCCTCCGGCTTGCACCCCGGTGCCAGATGCGACAGATGGTACGAAAACTCATACTCCACCGGCTGGTGCGAAGTGTTGCGCAGCGTGTATTCCAAAATCACGCACGGTATTCCAGAGTTTTTATCGTCGAGCGGGATAAAGGGATTCCAGCCCGTCAGCTTCACTTCAAGCGGCACCGACGAATCGCTGAACCGCGCCTCTCCGAACGGATACTCGCCTTTGAACGTGCACTTCTGAAAGCGGGGAAAGCCCTCGAACCCGCCCCGGCGCAAACCCTGCACCCTGCAAACCCTGGTCAAAGATCTTGAAGGGCGGAAACGGCCCCTCCACCAGCTTGGTGACGCTCGGCGATCCCTTGATGTGCAGCAGAGCAAAAGCAGCCTGGGGAGAGTTGGAACTCCACACCGACGGCAAAGCCGTTGTGGCCGGCCGCTCATGAATCGCGAAGTCCTGCAGACCGCCATAACCGTTCAGGCAGATCGATCCCGCTCCAATTCCCCCCAGCGGCATCGCTACCTGAGTCGCCGTGTCGCCGCTGAAAGTGCGTTGTTCCGCCTTCTCAAATTGAGCGTCAGGTGCCGGCGCAGCATTGTCAGAAGCAATCGCGGCGGCGTCAGGCTCTGCCGTCGCATTCGCAGCCGACGCCGTTGCAGCGGCCAGAGCCGCGGACGATCCAGCCACCAAGAACTCCCGGCGAGTGGACTTCTTGAAGAACGACATGGAATCTCCTTGAACAGGTCATCGTGACCGGAGCGATAAAGCGGAATGTTCGCGTCCCGGCAATTCTACGGCGAGACACGAGTAGCGATGTACCTGCGGCAAAGGCAAAAGGGCAAACCTCCTGACAAGAACCGGCGCGCGCCACTGTCAAGTCGCGCTCCGCACGCTTGGGAAGTGCGTAAAATATGATAATCTGACTCTATGAGTGAGAAGGTCATCACCGTCACCGAGGCGGCCCGCAACTTCGCCGACTGCGTCAACCGTGCCCATTACCAGGGCATGACCTTCATTCTGCACAAGAACGGCGTTCCTGTGGCCCGAATCATCCCGGAAGCCGACAAGGAAAGTACGGGGCGTTCCATCGCCAAAGCCCTCGCAAATGTCCAATTGACGGACGAAGAATTCGCGGCATGGCGCCATGACCTCGAAGAAGGCCGGAAGATGCTCCTGCCGCCAGAAGACAAATGGGAATAATCCTCGATGCGGATCTGCTCATCGCCAACGAACGGGGAGTCTTCGACCTGCAAGGTTGGCTCGCCAAGCAGCAGGATATGCAATTTGAACTGGCTGCCATTACTGTCGCAGAGCTATTGCATGGGCTCGAGAGAGCTTCTGGCCCGCACAGAGAGAAACGACGCGCCTTTATCGACGCCGCGCTCGCGGCGTTTCGCATAATTCCCTATACCCTACAGACCGCCCAAATCCAAGCCCATCTGTGGGCGGACCTTGAGTCCGGCGGCAAAATGATTGGCTATCACGACTTGATCGTGGCCGCTACTGCCATCGAACGGGGCAGCGATGTCGCCACATTCAACGTCCGCCACTTCTCCGTGGTGAAGGGTCTTGTCGTTATCGAACCTGTTTAGCGAGGGCGACCCGCCAGGACCAACAGGCCCGTGCAATCTCCTTTCACACCCCTCCCGTATAATTCCTCGTTGCCCGCTACGCCCTCAATGCGCGTTCGCAACGGAGGAATCGCATGGATGTTTTTCTTGTTGTATCCCTGGCTGTCATCGGCTTTATCGTTCTCATCCTGGTTCTCGGCAGCTTCTTCACCGTCCGCACCGCCGAGGTCGCCATCGTCACTCGCTTCGGCAAGTTCCTTTCCGTTGCCAACCCCGGCCTCAACTGGAAGCTCCCCTTTTTCGACTCCGTCTCCGGCATTGTCAGCCTTCGCGTCAACCAGATCACCCTCACCATGGAGACCAAGACCAAAGACAACGTCTTCGTCACCATCCCCATCTCCGTGCAAAATCGCGTCCGCCCTGAGAAGGTCTACGACGCTTTCTACAAGCTCTCCGACCCCAAGGCGCAGATTCAGTCCTACGTCGAACAGGTCATCCTCGGTCACGTTCCCGGCATGACCCTCGATGAGGTCTTCGCGTCACAGTCCAGCATCGCCGCCGCCGTCAAGCAGGAGCTCGACGCCGACATGGCCACCTTCGGCTACGAGATCGTCAACGTGCTCGTCACCGACATTGTGCCCGACCAGAAGGTCAAGTCGGCGATGAACGACATCAACGCCGCCCAGCGCGAGCAGGTGGCCGCCAACGCCCGCGGCGAGGCGGAGAAGATTCTCGTCGTCAAGAAGGCCGAAGCCGAGGCCGAGAGCAAAGCGCTGCAAGGCCAGGGCATCGCCAACCAGCGCAAGGCCATCATCGAAGGCCTCCAGGTCTCCATCGAGCAGTTCCAGAAGGTTGTGGATGGAGCATCGTCGAAGGACGTGATGCAGTTGGTCATGGTTACGCAGTACTTCGACACGCTCAAATCCATCGGCGAAAGCGACAAGACCAACACGCTCTTCCTCTCCCACTCGCCGGGCTCCGTCAAGGAGGTCTCTGAGCAGATCATGGAGTCGATGGTAGTGGCGCAGCGCTCCAGCAGCTGAGTGCTGCTGACGTAGGCGGGTGGTTCGCCCTTAGCTTTGAAATGTTCGTTCCACCTCGATGTGGGTGCCCCGTCCAAGCTCGCTTGGGCGGGAGGCAAACAAACCGGCGGGTGGCCCGCCCTAGGTTTTACGGATGTTCGTTCCGCCACTGAAGTGGGTGCCCCATCCAAGCTCCGCTTGGGTGGGCGGCAAAGAAACCGCACCGGCATCACAGAAACAACCGACAACTGGTGTTACTCTCCCGCAATGCCCTGGGGACTACGCAGGTTTCATCACACCGAGCAACCGGCGGGTGGCCGCCCTAGGTTTTACGGATGTTCGTTCCGCCTTGATGAGGGTGCCCCATCCAAGCTCCGCTTGGGTGGGCGGCAAAGAAACCGCACCGTCATCACAGAAATAAGCGAGAACCCGTGTTACTCTCCCGCAATGCCCTGGGGACTACACCGGTTTCATCACAGCGAGCAACTGCATTTTGTGACCTTCAGTTGCTACCACCGCCAGCCGAAGCTGGCGACCGGCCACGCGCGATCCGTGTTCGAGCGGTCCCTTGAGCAGACCCGGCTAGCATATGTGTTCTATGTCCTCGGCTACGTCGTAATGCCTGAGCACGTCCACCTGCTGCTCACCGAGCCGCAGACCAAAGCACTGTCGAGCGCATTGCAGGCCCTCAAGCAGTCGGCGTCGCGCACGCTCGCGCTGCGCGCTGCCGAGCCTTTTTGGCAAACGAGATATTACGACTTCAATGTCTGGAGCGAAGACAAACGTGTAGAGAAGCTGCGGTACATGCATCGGAATCCAGTCGTGCGCGGGCTGGTTGCCAAGCCCGAGGACTGGCCGTGGTCGAGCTTCCGGCATTACGCGACGGGCGTCGAAGGCACGGTCGAGATCGAATCGGAATGGACGGCACGGAAGCGCGAACAGTCGGGAGTGCGGCCCGCGGTTCGGACGGGGCCTGTCATTCATTTTCCGCCGTAGCGGAAGCCAGGACCGTCACGCTGGTGTGCTTCGATTCCCTCCCACCCTAGCAAAGCTAGGATGGGGCACCCTCATTCTGGTTGGGGTGGGCGACACGCCGATAGCAGGGCCCATCCGAGCCTTATTTCGTGATCGGTTCTGGGCGCAACGGTCCTATCGGATTGTCTTGAATCGCCTTTATCGCCGGCTCGATGTCGAAGGCGAGAATGAAACCTGAGTTTGCATTGACGATCTCCTTCTTCGGCTCCTTGGGTTTTCCTCCTGGCAACGTGGGGGAAGGGGGAATAGAACCTGTCCGTTTCTCGCCGCGAGGCGGGGCTGGTAAGACTTCCAGCGGCTCCTGATGGAACCCTGAAATGACACCGCAGACCTTCTGATTTGGTCCAGTCGCAAATAAGACCGGCCCTCCTGAAAAGCCCTCATTGTTGATGCCGTCGAGAACCCAAACCAGCAGCCCGTTTTCTAGAACCTTGGCAGATACGGTGCAGTGCTTGATGTATGGGAACCACACCCAACTCGTCGCGCCCGGATGCGCTGCATCCCCCGCAAGTTGTGTCTTCCAGCCGCCTCCGTACGGAAATCCCAAGAACTCACATTCCCCCCCTAAGCCAACCCCCACATCTCCTGCGTTCAAATTGAAACCACGCGAAAAGGGGGTCAACAGATGATCTGGAACGAGTACGAGAATGTCGATGTCTTTTCCAGGATCAATCACAGTGAATGTCTCGGGCATCCAATGTAGATCGTGACCCTCGTCGCCTTCGCCGACCTGCGAAAGAATGTTTACGTGGACCGTTTTTGCCGTGAAGACGCCGAACGGCCCGGTCTTGGCGCCGGTGAACATGTGCTTCGCCGTAATCCAGTACTCACGGTTGTCTATATCAATGGAAAAGGTGGTCCCGCGCCCGACGGTTGTCTCGATCATATAGGTACGGAGCAGAGCATTGACCGTGACCTGCGCCGACTGGCCGAGCGCACTGCAGCTGAAGAAAATGACCGTTGACAGACATACAAGAGCATTGAAGCGCATATGTTCCTCCGATTCTGCTCTAAGAACGGGCCTAGTTCAGTTTCTTGCAGTAATCTTACGCGCGCTTATAAAACCCGGGGACAGACGAAAACCCGGGGGCAGACGGGACGTTCCCTAAAACCCCTGAACCCTGGTTTATAACAACGTCTGTTATACGAAAACCGTCATCTTGTCATTTTGCCTGCATTTCTACGGTCCCAAAACAGCACTTTTGGTCCAATAACAGCACTTTTCCCGCCCTTTCCGCCAATTCTCCTCACCCTTTGCGGGCGGGTGGCCCGCCCTAGGCTCTACGGGTGTTCGTTCCGCCTTGATGAGGGTGCCCCATCCAAGCTCCGCTTGGGTGGGAGGGAAGGAAACCGCACCGCCATCACAGAAATAGAAACCCGGGGACAGACGGGACGTTCCCGGTGGATTCCCGCGAGAGCTATGGTTGAAAAAACAAGCTCGCCTTGCCGTACGTCCTCCGCCCGCTTTCCGGGGAGGCCCCCCAAAAAACTGCCCCTGAGTTTGCGTAGAATTACCCACCGCCGGCGCACACTGTAAATATCCAAATCACCGAGCGTCCCTGATCCCTGTTCCCTGGTCCCTGTTCCCTGATCCCTGATCTCTGCCCACTGACAACTGAGAACTGAGAACTGGCCACTGACCACTAACCACTAACCACTGACCTCTGAAAACTGACAACTACCGCGCTGCGCCTGGAGCCCAAACAATGGCCTATCTAACTGCTGTTTCTTCAATTACTTCCGCCAACCCCCAAGCTACTGAAACTCAAGCTGCTGCGCACTGCAATTCCGCCACTAACTCTTTTCCCGTCAGCCAGATAGGTCCATCCAATCGCCTCATTTTCACAAAAACGCAAACCCTCCTGTAAAACTGTAAAACCCACTCAAACCGCTTGCTTTCAACCGCTTGCGGCGTTACAGCGATTCGTTTTACAGTTCTTGTATTTCAGTATTTTACTCATTACAAAGACCTTACATGCCTCAACTTCAATCATTCTTCATGAATAAGCACCGTTCATTCGCTGGATACCGCAGCGCCGACCTCTATTGAGCTGGCGGTCGTGCTCCCTGGGCGGCGCACCACCACGGCTTGCCAGACTGCCCCCGCGACGGCCCCTCCGCATTCGAATTAAAATGCTCCTTCGCGCTCATTGCTGACGCGTGCATTTCAGGAGCTGTGATGAAGTCGTTCTCCGCGCAAATCGTCCGCACATTCCTCATATTCGTCCTTGCCTTCGCCGCCGCGTCCGCTCTAAACGCCCAGCAAGCCGCTGCTCCCGCCCGCTGGACAGAGGCCCAGGCCAACGCCTGGTATGCGCAGCAGCCGTGGCCCGTCGGCGCAGACTTCCTGCCTTCCACCGCCATCAACGAGCTCGAGATGTGGCAGGCCGACACCTTCGACCCCGTCACCATCGATCGCGAACTTGGCTGGGCCGAAGCCATCGGCATGAACACCATGCGCGTCTTCCTCCACAACCTGCTCTGGGAGCAGGACCCCAAAGGCTTCTCGCAGCGCATCGACCAGTTCCTGGCCATCTGCGCCCGCCATCACATCCGCCCCGTCTTTGTCCTCTTCGATTCCTGCTGGGACCCGCAACCCCAAGCTCGGCCCCCAGCACCCGCCCGTCGCCGGCGTCCACAACTCCGGCTGGGTCCAGGCCCCCGGCACCGATGTCCTCAACGACCCCGCGCAATATCCCCGTCTCGAAAGCTACACCCGCGGCATCATCGGAGCCTTCGCCAATGATCCCCGCATCCTCGCCTGGGATCTCTGGAACGAGCCCGACAACGGCAACGACTCTTCCTATGCCAAGGGCGACCCGCACAACAAGAACGACGATCATCCTCGGCTTGCTCCCGCAGGTCTTTGCCTGGGCCCGCCAGGCACATCCCACCCAGCCGCTCACCAGCGGCGTCTGGCACGGCGACTGGTCAACCCTCGCCGCTATGACTCCCGTGGCGCGCGTCCAGATCGAGCAATCCGATATCATCAGCTTCCACAACTACGGCTGGCCCGAGGACTTCGAGGCCCACGTCAAGATGCTCCAGCAGTTCCACCGCCCGCTCATCTGCACCGAGTACATGGCCCGCAACATCGGCAGCACCTTCGACGCAATTCTGCCCCTCGCCCGCCAATACCGTGTCGGCGCCATCAATTGGGGCCTCGTCGCCGGCAAGAGCCAGACCTGGATTCCCTGGGACTCCTGGCAGCACCCTTACGTCAAGGAGCAGCCCATGCTCTGGCAGCACGACATCTTCCACCCCGACGGCACGCCTTACCGTCCAGCGCGAAATCGAAATCATCCGCAACCTCACCAGCGGCAAATAGCGTCGCCCTACTTCCCGATGCAGAAAGTCGAGAAAATCAGGTTCAGCACGTCGTCGGCTGTCGTCTGTCCGGTGAGCGAGTCGAGCGCCCACAGCCCGCGGTAAAGGTCGATCAGGATCATCTCGTGCGGAATCCCCTCGGCGCTGGCCTTGGCCCCCGCGTCCAGCGCTTCCAGAGCGGTCGTCACAGCCTGGTGGTGCCGCAGGCTGGTCAGCATTCCCGGTTCCGCCGCGGCTCCGCCCGTCGCCAGAGCCAGTATCTTCTCCTTCAGCGCCGCAATCCCTTCGCCCGTCAGCGCCGAAGTCCGCAACGCAGGAACCCCCGCCGACCGCACCGGCATTCCACTCAATCTCTGCCAGGTCGCACTTGTTCACTGCCACCACCGCCGGCCGACCTGCTACCGACTCAAGCAGCTCCTGCTCCTCGTCATTCAGCTTCTCCGTCGCGTCCACCACCACCAGCACCAGCGCCGCATCCGCCAGCGCCTCGCGGCTGCGCGCAATTCCCAGTTGCTCGGCCTCTTCCACCCCCTCGCGCAGACCCGCCGTATCCACCAGCTCCAGCGGAATCCCGTCCAGCGAAATCCTCTCCGTCACCGTGTCGCGCGTCGTTCCCGGCGTCGCCGTCACAATGGCCCGCTCCCGCTCCACCAGCCGATTGAACAGCGAGCTCTTCCCCACGTTCGGCCTTCCCACAATCGCCAGCGTCAGCCCGTCGTGGATCACTCGTCCCCGCCTGAAGCTGGCCTCCATCGCCGCGAGCGCCGGCCGTATCTCGCCAATCCGCTGCGCAATCTCCTCCGCCGGCGTCACCTCCACGTCGTCTTCGGCAAAGTCAATGCCGGCCTCGAGCAGCGCAATCAGCTCCACCAGCCCTTGCTTCACCGGCCCAACCCGCCGGCTCAGCGACCCGCCCATCTGGCTCGCCGCCTGCCGCGCCTGCGTCAGCGTCTGCGCCTCAATCAGGTCGCGCACCGCCTCGGCCTGCGTCAGGTCCAGCCGTCCCGCCAGAAACGCCCTCTGCGGTAAACTCCCCCGGCTCTGCCAGCCGCGCCCCCAGCGCAATCGCCCGCCGCAGCAGCAGCTCCAGCACCACCGGCGACCCGTGCGCCGCAATCTCCACCACGTCCTCGCCCGTATACGAGTGCGGCGCCTTGAACCATGTCACCACGGCCTCGTCAATGCGCCCGGCCAGGTCTTCTTCCCCTTTGATGTTCTCGTCCACCACGTCTGCCAGTTGCGCCCGCCCGGCCTCAAGCGGCTGCTTCAGCCGCACAAGCGATTCAGCAATGCCCTTTGCTTCCGGCCCGCTCAGCCTCACAATCCCGATCCCGCCGCGTCCCGGCGGCGTCGAGATCGCAGTGATGGTGTCTTGTGGGGAAGTTTGATCGCTCATGGTCCTTCCCAGTGTAGAAGTACCGGCGAACCCCTCGCGATCCCATCCGATTCGAACAGATCCCCAGACGCTTCACTTCTCGCTCATGCCGATTGATTCGCGTCAGGGTCCAGGACGCCAACCTCCCCGCTGCGCCACCACGCCACCACCGCAAATGGCGTCATCACCAGAAGAGACACCACTACCGATGCAATCAGAATGTCCCCTGTCAGCCACACTTTTCCCGTCGCATCCGTGGCTGTCGGCGGAAACAACCCCTTCCGGAAAACGAGCAGATTTCCGAGCGCGCAAATTCCGTACACCACGATTGGTGCGCGCAAAAGCATCGGCTGCATCTGTCTCGCCTGGGCCGGATTTGCCCTGAGATAAAGCGCAAAGGCCTGATAGAAGAGGAACGCAGTCAGATACCACCCGAGAAAGTTGCTGATTGGCACGCCAAAGTAGCTTCCACCATCGAGCCAAATCCATCCGTGGTCCAGGTTCGACCAGATCGCATCCATCGAAACATCCCAGGCGACCATGATCAGGCTCGCCAGCAACGGCAGCGCGACGACGCCTGCTCCCGAAAGCGGCTTATCGCGAGAGCCGAGGATCAACAGAGCCAACACCCACGAGCAATAGCCGATGCCCAGGTATGCCATAACCAGCAGCACCGGCAGATCGAAGATCTTTGGCCCCATCAACCCTGTGAAGAAGTAATGGCCAAAAGGAAAGCCGGTGCGCAGGCTCAGGCTCTCGCACACGGTTGCCCCTCCCGCGCAGAACAAGGTGAATGCCAGCATGCCGCGCATCCGGTAGACCATGCTTCCATGCACAAAGGCAAAAACGGCTGGAGGCACCACTTGCAACACCACGATCAGCAGCACGGGAACCGGTCCCGGAAATTGCTGGCAAATGCGGCCCAGCAGATAAGCCGCAATCATCGTCCAAAGCACAATCATCCGACCCCTGCTCATGCTCTCACTCGCCGCCATTCGCACTCCCTGTATCGGTGAGTCTACCGAAAACGGCGCAGGCGTCAACCCTCCCAGCCAGGTGCTATAAAGGTCGTTTCACACCCGAGAGCGTTCCATCCGCTCCGTAAACTGAAGGGAAATCGCATGAGAATCCGTCCCAGCGTGTGCCATGTGCTTGCCATCTTCGCTCTGACTCTCGGCCCCGGCACGGCCCGTGCTCAGCAGCCCAAGCCGACCGCGCCGCCAACTGCGGCTCATCACGCTCTCGACCTCACGCCCGTCAAGCCGGAGTCCGTCGGCTTCTCATCGGAACGTCTCGAAAACCTCCACAAGCTCATTCAAGATCAGATCGACCAGAAGCACCTCGTCGGAGCCGTGACCATCCTTGCGCGTCACGGCAAGATCGTCGAGTACCGCACCTATGGCCAGCGCGATCTCGCCGCCGCAACCCCCATGACAAAGGACACCATCTTCCGCGACTACTCCATGACTAAACCCACCACCGGCGTCGCCATGATGGTTCTCTACGAGCAGGGCAAGTGGCTCCCCAACGATCCCATTTCAAAGTACATTCCAGAGTTCGCCCACCTCAAGGTGCAAAAGGGCGTTGACGCCGACGGCAAGTCAATCCTCGTCGATCCCGATCACCCGCCCACCATGCGCGAGCTTCTCACCCACACCGCCGGGTTCAGCTATGGCAACGGCAAGACGCCGGCAGATGCCATGTACCACGACCTCAAGGTCATGCAGTCGGCTACGTTGCAGGAGATGATCGACAAGCTGGCCACCATCCCGCTGCTCTACCAGCCCGGCGAAGGCTGGCTCTACTCAAACTCGATGGACATCCAGGGCTACATTGTCGAGAAACTCTCCGGTCAATCGCTTCCTGACTTCGATCGCGAGCACATCTATGTGCCGCTCGGAATGCGCGACGCGGGCTTCTTTGTTCCCGCCGACAAGCGCAGGCGTTTCGCGACGAACTATTACAGTGACCCGCAGGGCAACCTCAAGCCCGGCCCCACCGCCGACGGCATCCCCACCGACTACGTCACCCAGCCCACCATGGCCAGCGGCGGTGGCGGCATGGTCTCCACCGCAGAGGACTACTACCGCTTCGCGCAAATGCTCGCAAATAATGGCCAGCTCGAGGGCAAGCGCGTCCTCGCGCCTTCCACCGTCAAGCTCATGACCTCGCCCCACGTCGCTGAGAGCCTGCTCACCGGCGAGTTCGGCATTGGAATGTCCGTGATCCGGCCGGGATTCTCCTGGGGCTACGATTGCGCCGTCATCTTCGATCCGGCCGCAGCCAACATGTCCGACGGCAAAGGCACATTCTTCTGGGACGGAGCCGCGGGCACATGGTTCTTTGTCGATCCCACCAACGACATCGTCTTCGTGTCCATGATTCAGCGCATGACCAGCCCCGACAACCACAGCCTCATGTACCGCAGTCACGCTGTCATCGATCAGGCTTTGGTCGATCCATCAAAATAGGCAGTTGTCGCGCCTGTAATTCGCGTATCGCGAATTCGCCGGGCCTCATCCTTTCCACTCCGTTCTGCGGGAACAATGAGGAGCGCGCGCAATGCTACCATCAAGCTGATTCCCTCCTTGCGCCAATTCATGTGCGAAGACCCAAATCCTCCGAAGGCCTACGCCAGCCCTGCCGTTCCAGCCGCAGACGCCATCGGCCGCTACTATCGGCCCGAACTGGATGTGGTCCGTTTTCTCGCATTTCTTCTTGTCTTTGCTCACCATTCGCTACCGTTGTTTCCGGCTCCTGGCACCGCCAACTTGCCAGATGGCATCGCTCATGTCCTCTACAACGTCGCTTGGGCCGCCAGATTCGGGCTCAGCCTCTTTTTCACTCTCAGCGCGTTCCTCATCTCCGAACTCTTGTTGCGCGAACGCCAGGCTACTGGCCAGATCCATACTCGCCAGTTCTACATCCGGCGCATCCTGCGCATCTGGCCGCTGTACTTTGCCGGCCTTGCAATCGGCTTGTGCTTCGTTACGTTCCCGGTGCCGCAGCACGACGAAATTGTCTGGACTGTCTGGGCCGTTTTTCTTCTTGCCAACTGGGCCACCATTTTCCTCACTGTTGCCAACAACCCAATGGGCGTACTCTGGAGCATTTCCGTCGAGGAGCAGTTCTACCTGTTCATTCCCTGGGTCATCAAATACTGCAGCCGCCGCCTTCTCGCGGCCGTTTGCGTCGCACTCATACTGGTTGCAAACGCCTGGCTCTTCTGCCTGGGACGATCGCAGATCCAGGACAAGCTCGTCTGGTACAACTCCTTCGTCCAGTTTGAATGTTTCGCTGCCGGCATCCTTCTCTGTCTCTGCCTGCGCGGCCAGTCACCCCGCGTCTCAATTCCCCTGCGACTGGTTACCCTCGCTTCAGCCGCCGCCTGCTGGTACATCGCCGTCGCTGTCTTCGACGCTCACATCGTCGGCAAAACGGCGGTTGGCGGCTTCAACCTCATTGCCGGCTACGCGCTGGCCACTCTCGGCTGCTGTCTCATCCTCTTTGCTTTCCTGGGTGTCAGCCACAAGCTGCTGCCCGGCTGGGCCATTTATTTTGGCCGTATCTCTTATGGCCTTTATGTCTTTCACGTCCTGGCCCTCGACATTGTGGTGCACATCTTCCCGCATCATGTCGCTGTTGCCAGCGGCGCCATGCTCTTCAAAGGAGCCGCGGCACTGGGCATTACTATGCTCCTCGCCTCTCTCTCCTATCGCTTCTTTGAGAGCCCATTCCTGCGCTTGAAAAAGCGCTTCGAGATCGTCAAGAGCCGCCCCGTTTAGTTGATCATTGCGTCTCGCCGGCTGCGGCGCATCCGCCCCATGGCAGGTGGCCGGATGCCCCATTCATTCGACTCTTTCGTCGAATGGCTGGGAGTCCACAGAGCCGTGCGACTCCGGTCTCGCTTACTTCAGCAGGTCCAGCGCCATCGCCGTCATCGCCGCAACGCCTGACTCGATCGCCGGCGCATACACCGGCGCAAACAGCGCAGAGTGCAGGCTCGGCAGCGGTACGCCTGTCTTCCGGCTCTCTGCCAGCTTCTCCGCGTCTGCGGCGCCCAGCCAATACATTGCCCCCGGAATCTTTCCGTCCAGCGTAAACAGCCCCACATCTTCGCTGCCCATCACTGCCGTCGCCTGCGCTACGCGCTCCTTGCCCAGCGCGGCGATTGCCGATGCCCTCATCCGCTCCGCAAGAGACGCGTCGTTCAACGTAGGCGGGGTGCTCTCAGCGATGGTCACCGTCGGCATCCGGTCCGCAGGAATTCCATAACCCTCCGCCAGTCCGTTTGCCTCTCGCTTGATTGCCGCGACAATCTGGTCCCGCACGTCCATCGAATAGGTCCGCAGCGTCAGCCCCATCGTCACTTCGTCAGGAATGATGTTGTTCTTCGTCCCGCCATGAATCGTGCCCACCGTCAGCACCGCCGGATCCTGCGCATCAATCTGCCGGCTCACAATGGTCTGCGCCACCAGCACAAACTCCGCCGCCAGCACAATCGGATCCTTGCCCGCCTGCGGCCGCGAGCCGTGCCCGCCAATGCCCCGCACGGTCACAGCAATGCTTGTCGCGCTGGCCAGCAGCGGCCCGCCCTTCACCGCGATCGTCCCTGCCGCGTAGTCGTTCGAGTCGTGCTCCGACAGCACAAAGTCCGGCCGTCCAAAACGCTCGTACAGGTGATCGGCCAGCATCGCCTTCGCGCCACTGATCGTCTCCTCAGCAGGTTGTCCGATCACCATCACCGTTCCGTGCCACTGGCTCTTGCGCTCTACCAGCTCTCTCGCCACGCCCAGCATCACCGTCATGTGCAGATCGTGCCCGCATGCGTGCATCACGCTGATCGTCTGTCCCTGC
This sequence comes from uncultured Acidobacteriaceae bacterium, assembly GCA_963783065.1. Taxonomy (GTDB): domain Bacteria; phylum Acidobacteriota; class Terriglobia; order Terriglobales; family Acidobacteriaceae; genus Telmatobacter. The sequence continues at coordinate 1,949,694 of CAWAMG010000004.1, forward strand.
GCATTGGTCGTCTTCGCATGACTCGCATAGTCGAGGCCTGTCTTCTCTTCCACCGGCAGCGCGTCCAACTCGGTCCGCAGCAGCACCCGCGGCCCCTTGCCGTTCTCCAGCACCGCAACCACGCCCTCCGCCTGCCGCCCATCCTCGTACTTGCCCACATGCTCCGTCACCGTGTAGCCCAGCTTGCGCAGCTCGCCGGCCACAAACGCCGCAGTCTGCACCTCGTGCTCTGAGAGCTCTGGATTCTCGTGCAGATGCTTGTAGGTCTCCGTCAGCGCGGGCAACTGCCGCTCCGCCGCCGCGTTCAGGTCAGCCGTCGTCGCAGAGTTCTGCGCTGCCATCGGAAACGCCGCGCCCGCAATCACGCAAACGCCCATCCATCGAATCACCATACGTGAGCCTCCAGCACCGTTACCTATCTCGAATCTACGCGCCAGCCTACCACAGCGCCGTGCCCCGATCATTTCTGGAACTAATTGCAAATCCCCTTCGTATTGCATTCCAATACGAAGCGAGTGTATGCTCTCCCTATTGGTTGGCAATAGGAATAAGAAAGAGAGACCGATGGGCGACAAAACCGACGTTTGGCAGGGAACTCTCAGCCTCATGGTGCTGCGCACGCTTGAGTCCATGGGCCCGCAGCATGGTTATGGACTGGCGCGCCGCATTGAGCAAACCAGCGGCGATCTGCTGCAATTGAACTACGGCACACTCTACCCCGCGCTGCTCAAGCTCGAGCAGGAAGGCTACATCCGCTCCAAATGGGGCGTCTCCGACAACAATCGCCGTGCAAAGTACTACGAACTCACAAAGGCCGGCCAGCGCCAAATCAAGCGCGCCGCCGCCGAGTGGTCTCAAACCACCGCCATTCTCGCCCGCTTTCTGAATCCGGCGGAAGAAGAAGCCTAAGGAGTCCCATGCGAAAACTCCGCGCTCTCGTCCTTCGAATCATCGGGCTCTTCCGCTCGCGCGACTCTGACGCAGCGCAAGACGCCGACTTCTCCGCCGAGCTCGAATCGCACATCGCCCTTCATACAGATGACGGGATCCGCTCCGGCCTCAGCCCAACAGAGGCCCGACGCCAGGCTCTCATCTTACTCGGCGGCGTGGAGCAGACCGGCCAGGCCCATCGCGAACGCCGCACACTTCCTTCCATTGAGTCGCTCGTGCAAGATCTCCGCTTCGGATCGCGCATGATGGCGCACAATCCCGGCTTCACCGCGGTCGCGGTTTTCACCCTTGCCATCGGTATTGGCGCCAGCACCGCCATCTTTAGCGCGATTAAGCCGATTCTCATCGACCCATTGCCCTATCCCGACGCTCACCGGCTCACCATGCTCTGGGAATTGCGCAAAGACGGTCCGCCCATGCCGGTAACCTTCGGCACTTTCTATGGTCTGTCGCAGCGGAGCCGATCCTTCGATAATCTTGCGGTCTTCAAGCCGTGGCAGCCGGCCGCTGCGGCAACAGGCGGGGCAGACCGCCCGGAGCGCATTGCGGGCCAGCGCGTGAGCATGGATTTCTTCCGCACCCTGGGCATCGCGCCATCGCTTGGCCGCGATTTCCAGGCATCCGACGATCGCTATCGCGGAACCAACGTAGCCATCCTGAGCGATCGCTTATGGCATCGCCGCTTTGCCGCCGACCAAACCATCGTTGGCAAGCAAGTGCGTCTCGACGACGCACTCTATACAGTCATCGGCGTCATGCCGGCCTCGTTTGAAAATGTCCTGAATCCATCAGCGGAAATCTGGGCTCCCCTGCAATACGATCCGTCTTTGCCCTTCGACGGCCGTGAGTGGGGTCATCACCTCCGCTTGATTGGAAGGCTGAAAACCGGCGTTGATCGCCAACAAGCCGCCAATGAGCTGAGCGTCATTCTGCACTCGCTGGCGCAGGCCTACGCCAGGGGATATGACAGCTCCGGCGGCGCACCCAATGGCATCTTGGTGCATCCCATGCAAGGCGATCTAACCCAGGCTGTGCGGCCTGCGCTGCTCGCGGTTCTCGGCGCGGTCGTGCTGGTTCTCCTTATTGCGTGCGTCAATGTCGCCAATCTGCTGCTTGCGCGCGGATCGCAGCGCCGCGCCGAGTTTGCCATGCGTTCCGCTCTGGGCGCGCCGCAGGGCCGGTTTGCGCGCCAACTGCTCACCGAGTCTCTTCTCCTAGCCACCATAGGCGGCTTACTTGGCATGGCGGTCGCCGAGGCCGGTGCGCGCGCGTTGCTCGCCTTAAGCCCGCCCGGATTGCCCAGGCTCAATGCAGTTTCCGTTGACGGCGCAGTCTTCCTGTTCGCGTTTGCCCTTACGACCCTCATTGGCATTGCCGTGGGGCTCGTCTCCAATTGGCAGGCCTCGCGCGGTGACCTGCACACTGGAATGCACCAGAACTCCGGGCGCGCAACCGACAGCCGCCATTGGATGCGTCGCACACTGGTTGTCACTGAGGTTTCTCTCGCAGTCGTGCTGCTGGTCAGTGCTGGTTTATTGTTGCGAAGTATGCAGCGTCTCCTCGCGGTCGATCCGGGTTTCGACGCATCCCACCTGATCACCATGCAGGTGCAGGAATCCGGCCACCGCTACGAGACCGATGCCGTACGCATTCAATTCTTTCAACAGGCGCTCGAGAATATCCGCGCCATCCCCGGCGTTGTCTCTGCGGGTCTCACCAGCCAACTGCCGCTCAGCGGCGACCAGGACGTATACGGAATCCAGTTTGAGAAAAGCAACAATCCGCTCGGCGATCCAGCGTACCGTTACGCGGTCAGCCCCGGATATCTTGAGACCATGCGCATCCCTCTGCGCCGCGGCCGCCTGCTCAACGAGCACGACATAGCCGGCGCACCGGTTGCAGTGCTCATCACGCAGTCGCTCGCCGACAGGGAGTTCCCCGGCCAGGATCCAATCGGCCAACACGTGCGCATGGGTCCCGACGTCGGCCAGGTTGACCGCCCGTGGGCCACGATTGTAGGCGTGGTGGGCAACGTCAAGCAGGAGTCGCTGGCCATCATGCAGGAAGACGCCTTCTATATCACCACTGCGCAGTGGGCCTGGGGCGATGAGGTGCAATCCGTGGTGGTTCGTACGCGCACCGGAATCGCACCAGCGAGCCTTGCGCCCGCGATTCAGCAGGCAATCTGGTCGGTGGACAAGGATCGGCCCATTGACCGCGTGGCCACAATGGACACGCTGCTCGCGACAACCGAGGTCCAGCGCCGATTCGTATTGATTCTCTTCGAGGCATTTGGCCTGGTTGCCTTGGTGCTGGCGGCCATCGGCATCTACGGCATCCTGTCGGGCAGCGTGACGGAGCGGACCCGCGAAATCGGCGTGCGCGCGGCGCTGGGGGCAACGCGCGGCGACATTCTCGCCCTCGTGCTGCGCCAGGGCATGGCCATGACCACAATCGGACTGGCTGTCGGCCTATTTGCAGCACTGGCTGCGGGACGCGCACTCAATGCAATGCTCTTTGGCATCACGTGGCTCGATCGGATCACGTATCTTTCCGTGGCGCTGCTGCTGCTCTCTGTGTCATGCATCGCCTGCCTCATTCCCGCTCGCCGTGCTGCATCCATCGACCCCATGCAGGCCTTGCGCGCCGAATAAGCCTCACCTGCCAGTTCGAACTTCCACCTCCCCAATTCCGTCCTCTCAGCGGCCAAATGCTACACTCCGGCTGCGGGGAGCAATCGATGAAGGGAACACATTTCGAATTCCGTTTCCGCATGATGATCAACATGGTCATCATCGTTTTTGGTTTCAACGCACCGGGCAGTGCGTCCTGGAGTGCATTCACAGGAGCCTCCCGCCAAGCCTCACTCATCGAGTGGTTGCCCTTGCAGCTTAGTCGCGCTAACCTCCTCTCATTCGCCGCTGCCGTACCTGCCGTGATTCTGTTCGCAGCCGCCTTCGCCGGCCTCGCCGCTCTATTGCGCGTATGGGGCTCCGCCTGGCTCGGCCCCAGCACAGTCATCAACGCGCAGATGAAGGCCTACGGCGTCACCGCCGGCGGCCCATATCGTTATGTTCGGAATCCGCTCTACCTTGGCGTCTGGTTCATGGTTGCGGCCCTGGCGTTTCTCATGACGCCAATCGGTGCGCTCATCACCATGGTCCTGATCACGCTCTTTCAGTTGCGCCTCATCCTCGGCGAAGAAGCCTTCCTCGCCAATCAGCTTGGCCAGCCCTACCAGACTTACCTTCGCGCCGTCCCTCGCTTCATTCCGCGCCTGCGCGGAGCTCCCGCGCCCACCGGCCGCAAGCCTCACTGGCTCCGCGCCGTGCTCACCGAGCTCACACCCGTCGGTGTCTTCGTTGCCTTTGCCTTCCTGTCATGGAGATACGACTATCGGCTCATGGGCAAGGCAATCCTCGTGAGCTTTGGCTTCGGTCTCCTGGGCCGCGCATTCGCGATGGGAAGCGACAAAGACTCCGGCGCTACGAAATAACTGGCTCACGCTTGGCCCGTCCCAGCCTTCCCAAATGCGTCCAGCCAAATCCCTGCGGGTATTTCAGCCCGTATCCCAGCATCCGGTCCACGCCAATGTGGAAGATCCAGACAAACGCGTATGGCAACAACCCGGGGCTCTTCAGCAATATCGCCATTGCCGCCAGCGTTCCCGGCGTCACGTAGCTGTGAATTGCGTTGTAGATGCGCGCTCCCAGCTTCGGGCCGCCCAGGTATCCCAGCATGCTCAGGTCGGGCAGCAGCCACAGCGCCGCAAACAGCCACCAGCTCGCCCCGGTGCGCGCGTAGAACAAGGCTGAAACCACTGCGACCGCCAATCCCTCCAGCCGCAAGAAAATCTGAACGTGCGACCCTGCCATCGGGTCCGTTGCCGCGAGTTCGCTTGCCATACCCATCCGATGCGCCTCATCGAGAAAAGAACGATGAGAATTCTCGCCCAAATTTTGTTTTGTATCTCAAAAGGTAGGCATGCGAAACGATCTACCGCAAGACAAGGAAAAGGGGAAGAGCTCTCGGCTCCTCCCCCTTTGTCCTCGGTCCGGAATGCTACTTCTTTGGCGGGGCGATCACGTCCTTGGCGGCCTTGGCCACGCGGAACTTGACCACTGTCTTGGCCTTGATCTTGATGGCTGCGCCGGTCTGCGGGTTGCGGCCGATGCGCGCCTTGCGCTCTGCCTTCACCAGGCGGCCGATGCCGGGGATCACGAATACGCCGTTCTTCTTGGTTTCCTTGATGGCGGTCTCTGCCAGCAGGTCCAGAAAGGCTGCGCTTGCTTGTTGGTCAGTTCCAGCTTCTCGGCCAGATGCCGCGTCAGAGCGGTCTTGGTCAGTCCAGTTGCCATGTGTTTGTTCTCCTTCTGGGCGAGCCCTTGGGGCGGCCGGTGTTGCCTGGGTTTCCTTCGCGTCTCCGCGTACCGCATGGAGGGAGTGCGACGTGAGGCAACGTTTGCACGTTTCCCCTGTATTCATGCGGGTTTCAGAACACCCCGTCGTTCGTTACAATGCGACTTCAGAGCGGTTAAAGTCAACCAAAAAAGCCCAATTTCCACAATTTTCTTGGGAATTTGTGCCTAAATCTCCGATTTTGCCCAAAATTGCCCGGTTTTCGGCCTTCGCGCCGTTCGCCAGCCCCTGGACGCCCCATAGACCAATCGGTCGCAATGGAGGGAGCAGTGGGCTTCAGCCCACTGAAAAGCAGTTCTCTCAGAGGGCCCTCAGGCCCGGGCTCTCGGTTTTCCCTTTAGTCGCCTACAGCCAAGACCGGCTCTAATGCAGCCCGAAAAGCACCTTCTTCTTCGGCTGCAACGACGCCGCAATCGGCGTATTCAGCGCATCCACCACCGGCGCCAGCAGCTTGAAGTGCTCGATCAGCGTCGCGGCAAAATTCGTCTCCAGCGCCGTCTCAGCCGGCAGCGTCGCGCTCAGCCCCCACTGCTTGCACTTGATCAAATCCATCGCCGGATGCTCGCACGGAAACCCCTTCGGCGGCCGCGTCAGCGCCTCGCCTTCAAACTCCTTGAATGTCTTCTTCACTGCCGGCTTGTTCAGAATCTTGCGAAACTCGGCGATGATTCTCCAGCAGCCATGCCGGATCGCCGCCAGTTGCTCCTTCTCCGGCATGTAGGCCCCGGCGGCAATCACCACGCCCTTCGGGCTCACCTGGAAGTAGTACCCCGCGCCGGAAGTCTTCTCCATCCCCATGTGCGACCACCACGCCGCCACATGCGTTCTTGTAGGGCAGCTTGTTGTTGCTGAAGCGCGTATCGCGATAGATGCGGAACACGCTCTTCTCCGCCGGCCTCACATGGTGCGGCGCAAACTCCATCATCGCGTCGGTCACCTTGCGAACAATCTGCCAGCATCGGCTCCTTCAGCTCCGCCTCATAGACAGCCTTCCGCTCGTTAAACCACTCGCGGTCGTTGTGCTTCTCAAGCCCGCGCAAAAACTTCAGCCCCTCAGGCCGAAGGTGCGCCCGTGCAGTTGATGCAGGTTTCAGTTTGGTAGCCATAGCAATTTGGAGTGTAACGCGGATGAGCTCGCTACTGTTCCACTCGCATTTCCACAGGGCAACCTTTCGCTCCAAAGTCGCCCAGAAGATCTGCGAGCTCCTTGAGAAAGTCCGCTGCTTCCGAATCCGCTCCACGCGCACCGCGGACAACGATCCGATAGGGCACCTCGATTTTGTTGATGCCTCCAGTCGTAATGCTGTCGTTCAGTGCATCGAAACAACGACCGTGCCACTCTGGAGCCCCGACTGCTTTGAAAAACGCATCGTAAACATCGTCGCGACTTCGCCAATTCACAGCATCCAACTCCAAAACCGGAACGTTCTCCAAGGCGCTCATCGGTCGGGAAAATAACAACCAGGGATAGTCGCTGGCGCAAATGAATCTATAGCCCAACGCACTCAACCCTTCCCGGAGCGCGGGTGAGTCTCCCAACCCAAAAATGCGCACTGCGGTCATCCGCGGATGGTGCAACTCGATAGTCGGAATTTCATCAAGGAACCACTCGACCACGTTATCGCCAACAGGTGTGTTGATCAGGGTCAACTCGGGCTCGGGGCTCCAGCAGCTTTCCCACGACTTCCGAAGTTCGTTCGCGGAGGCGCGTAGTTGAGGAGTGGAACGGGCCCACACAGGCAGCCATCCGAGCAAGGTTGCAACATTCGTTTCCTCGTCCGCTACGAGTGCAACTTGCCAACCCACTTCTCACCCTCCTACCAAGCCACCTTCATCGCCCACACATCAGCTCGCCAGCGCCTTCTCCACCGCCTTCGGCTGATGCGCAATCACCTTCAGATATGCCCGCGCCGCTCGATCAGGCTTGCGTCGCCCCTGTTCCCAATCCTGCAACGCCCGAGCATCTAAATCGTATTTGCGCGCAAACTCCGCCCGCGTCAGTCCCGTCGCAATGCGAATGACCCTCACATCCAACGCAATCGAAGGCTTGAACGTAGTCGCACGGGCAGGTTTCACTTTCCCCTGGGCGATGGCGGCGGCTTCACGCATTGCTTCCATAAACTCTGAGGCAACATTCTTGGGTTTCATGGTCTTTTCCTCCGCGCCTTCGCCTGCGCCTTTATGACGCCCGCGTAGGCTGCCGCTTCCTTCTTTTGCTGGGGCGTCAGGTCTACTTGCTCGTTCTTTGCAAACAGGAATATGGCATGAAGCGGCGTCTCGTTATCGTAAAAATAGTAGATGATTCGCACCCCGCCGGACTTTCCTCTTCCTTGAGCTGCAAACCTCAGCTTCCGGACCCCGCCGGTCCCAGGGATCTCGTCACCCGCCGAGTGGTAGATCGACAAATATGCAATCAGCTCTTCGTGTTCGTCTGCAGTTAGCAGCTTTTCTGCCTTGCGCGCGAACACGCTCGTTTCAACGACCGTAGGCAGAATTCTGCTCAAAATTCAATAGTGCGGCAATGCCGCACTTATGTCAAGTCAAGCGCGGTGGGAATGCTTCTACCAATTCCCCTTGCCACCCGCCCCCTCACGGCTCAAACTTCACCGGCGCATAGACCTCATACCCCGCCCGCCTGAGCTGTTCCTCAGTCCGAATCGCGACGCCGTTCATCTTCACGTTCTTGAACAGAATCGGAGCCACGTTCGTCCCCATCAGCTCGCCCGGCCGCGTGGCTTTGCCAAACGTGCAGTTCTCAAAAGCGAAATTCGTCAGCGGCGCCTTGCCGCCATCGATGTAGATGTGCCCGCCATCGTTCTCAAAGGTCGTGTTCACAAACTTGAAGTCGTCGAGCGCGATATCGTCGCTGGGCCGCGCGCCCGAGGTGTAGCCCTTGCCGGTAAAGTAAGCGGGCGTCAGTTGAATCCACACGGCAAACTTGTTCTGATTGGCGACGAAGTGAACATCCTCAAATCGCAGATGCTTGACGTTTGGCGCGCCTCCGTAACCGATGGCCAGCGCCGAGGTGTAGGTATAGTTCACAAAGCCCTTCACCACCACATCTTCGACGGTCGAGCGTTTCCCGCCATAGAAAGCAAACGTGTCGTCCATGGTCATTGCGAAGCTGTCTTCCACACGCAGATGTTTGCTGTTACCCGTGAAATCGAATGCGTCATCGTGATACTGCTGCTTGCGGTTCACAATCTTGATGTTGCGTGCCGTGAATCCTTCGGTATCGCTCACCGTGACGGTCCAGTAGGCAGAGCGCAGCAGCCGCAACCCTTCAAACGTGATATTCCGGCAATGGTTGACGATGTAGCCCTTCACGCCGGTTCCGTGCGGGTCGTTGACCAGGCCCTCTTCCGAGCGCGACCTTCCATCCCCGGTGTCCGGCTGGAAGTCATGCCACAGCCAGGGGTAGCCTTCCATGTCAATCGCGCCCTGGCCGGTAATGCCGGCGTTCTCCACATTGTCGAAGACAAAGAACGCACGCAGCGGCCGGGCTCCGGCGGCCATAGGCGGCGAGACGTAGTCGGTATTCCTGCGCGAGCCGCGAATCACGGCCCCAGCCTCAAGATAGAGCCGGACATTGCTCTGCATCATCACCGTTCCAGAGAGATAAGCCCCGGCCGGAAAGTAGAGCACTCCGCCGCCAGGCTTTGCGGAAACATCGCGAATCGCCTCGTTAATCTTCTCTGTCTCCAGAGTCTTGCCTGAGTTATCAATCTTGTAGTCAAGAATGTTAGTAACATGGGGGTCGCCGGGCTTTGGCGGGTTCTTTTCATCCGGCTCGGCAAACAGCAAAAGTCCTGGGCTCTGAAAAGTAGGTTCTTCATTGAAGAAGATCACCAGATAGCGCGGCTGATCCAGATCGAAGCTGATCGTGTTGCCCTTGATCGCAGGATGAATGCCGTAAGCCAACGGACGAATCGAGCAGGTAACAATGTTGCGTTCGTTCACCAGCGAAGTAATGGTTACGTGCACCGTGCTGCTCATCGAGAAGCTGGCGTGATCCATCCATTGAAACTGGTTGAACGTGGGAAAGCGATGCACAAATACGGGCTGCCCATCCACAGTTATCTTGTAGGCGAGACTGGGAGCCGCACCGGGCCACGCCGGGTAGGGAGTTACCTTGCCAAACGCCGCAGGCAGAGACGCAAGAGAAAGAACGGTGCAACAGGCGAGGGAATTGAACCGCATGGTGTAACACTCCACCCTGGAATGCAACCCCCCTATCAGGCAGGGGCTCAGTGCGCTACCGTATCACCTTCAGCGCCCCTCGGAACAGTCGATCGAACTGTCCCCTCCCGAACCTTTCGCTGCGAGCCGTTCCATCTTTTCCCGATGCTTCTTAATGAAGTGCGCACTGATATCCGGATAAAACTCGCGGATCGTTGAAAAGATGACATCGCGCATCACGGAATATCCAAACTTGGTCGCCAGCACCGGGAACGTACTTGCGCTCGCCGGGTAGTAGTAGCGCGAAACAAACTGCGTCATCACCTTGGCGCCGAGTCCTGCGATGTTGGGCGTCTGATGCCCCCCATATGTCCGCGCCACTGCCTGGCGGCTGATCACATACAGTGACCGGACAAAGATGCTGTGGCCACTCCCCAATGCATAGTAGCGCGTGTCCTCGTGCAGAGTGCTGGAAAGCAGCCACGCCGAAAGATATGTGTTGTCTGTCTTGTCCAGGAAGCCACGCCAGTTGTAGGCATAGAACCCGCCGATTCCTTTGCCGAGCGCAGGGTGCTCGTTCAATCCCTGGGCGGTGAGCGAAGTGAGGCCGAGAAAGATGAACGAAGAATAGTCCGTAGCCTGATGGGTCGCCACGGTGAAGTTGTACTTCCAGCTCGGCGGCGGCGGTGTGGCCCCGCCAGACACTGTCCGGAAGTTGGGCATAAACCCCAGAATCCGCGTGGGCTCCCTGCGCTCAAGTGGAACCGGATTCCCATTCGCATCCACTGGAACAGTCGCTGCGGGCTTGGCTTCAGCTTGCTTCTTCGCTGCGTTCGTCCCAGCTGAATCCGTTCCCTGTTGGCTGGTCTGGCCATCCGAGTCCGATGCCTCGTTCGGGACCGACGGGGCGGAATTAAGCCCTAAATCCGAAACTGAGAGCGCAGGCACAGCGATGTTGTCCGTCGGCCTCGGCGCATCCGGCAAAGACAGGGAGTCGACTTGTCCACTGAAGGAGACAATGGAAAACGTAAAAAGTGCGGCTATCAGATGCAAAAAACCGTCCTCTAAACTCATTCACAGGCTGGGCTGGGGAATCAAAATCGTGCCCTTGTTTAGACGAGTATTTAGGGAAAAGAATTCAAGATTTCTCCAAGTCATTCAATCCTCATGCCAAATCTCTCTTGCCCGGACCGGCTGGCATCGCGCACCGCCCTCTTACCGAATCACCTTCAGCGCCCCCCGGAACAGCCCATCGAAGTCCCCGGCCAGCGCCGCATCCTTCGCCACAGCCTGCTCAATGGCCTTCTCCGCCGCCGGCCGCTGATAGCCAAGATTCGTCAGCGCGCTCAGCACATCGTCCACCGCCGCGCCCTGCACGCTGCTCCGCACCGGCGCAACGGCAAAGTCGTCCAGCTTGTCTTTCAGCTCCACCACAAGCCGCTCAGCCAGCTTCTTCCCCACGCCGGGAATCTGCGTCAACTGCGCATGATCCTGCCCGCGAATCGCCTGCACTGTCCGCTCCGGACGAAAGCCCGCTCAGCATCTTGATCGCCAGCTTCGGCCCCACGCCGCTCACCGTGATCAGCCGCTCAAACAGCCGCTTCTCTTCGCGCTCGAGAAACCCGAACAGCGCAATCTGGTCCTCGCTCACCTGCGTGTGAATGTGCAGGCTCGCCTCCGCCCCAACGCTCGGCAGCGCGGTAAACGTGGGCACGGAAATCACCACGTCGTACCCAACGCCCGCGGCCTCCACAATCGCCTGGCCCGGTTGCTTGTAGATCAGCTTTCCCCGCAGATGAGCAATCATTGTGTCCTCATTGTAGGATCCCCATCCGCTTCCCCACCCGCTCCAGCGTCTCCAGCGCCTGGTCCAGTTGCGCCTGCGTGTGCTCGCTCGTCACGATCAGCCGAATCCGCGCCTTGCCCTCCGGCACCGTCGGAAACGCAATCCCCGTCCCCATCACGCCCTCATCAAACAGCGCTCGCGAAAACTCCATCGCCGTGCGCCCCTCGCCCACAATCACCGGCGTAATCGGCGTCTCGGTCGCCGGCGTCGTCACTCCGCCCACGTTGAACCCCGCGCGCCGCAGCTCGCCCTGAAAATACCGCGTGTTGGCCCACAGCCGCTCAATCCGCTCCGGCTCGTTCTCCAGCATGTCGAACGCCGCAATGCACGTCGCCGCCACGCTCGGCGGATGCGACGTCGAAAACAGGAACGGCCGCGCCCGATGATAGAGATAGTCAATCAAATCGCGGCTCCCGCACACATACCCGCCCAGCGCGCCAATCGCCTTGCTCAGCGTCCCCACCTGCACGTCCACCTTGCGCGTGCATGCCAAAGTGGTCCACGCTCCCGCGCCCGTTCCGCCCCAGCACACCCGAAGCGTGCGCATCGTCCACCATCATGATCGCGCCATACTTCTCCGCCAGCGCTGCCAGCTTGTCCACCGGCCCAATGTCGCCGTCCATGCGAGAAGACGCCGTCCGTGATCACCAGCTTGTGCCCCGGCTCGTCGGCAACTTCCTGCAGCAGTTCTTCGCAGTGGGCCACATCCTTGTGCCGAAACACCTTGATCTTGGCCCGCGACAGCCGCGCCCCGTCGATAATGCTCGCGTGGTTCAGCTCGTCGCTCAGGATGAAGTCTTCCTTGCCCAGAATCGCGCTCACCGTCCCCGCGTTCGCCGCGAATCCACTCTGGAACACCACGCACGCCTCCACATTTTTGAAGCGCGCAATCTTCTCCTCCAGCTCCATGTGGATCCGCATCGTCCCGGCAATCGTCCGCACCGCGCCCGACCCCACTCCAAACTCGCGCGTCGCCGCCAGCGCCGCCTCAATCAGCTTGGGGTGGTTCGCCAGCCCCAGGTAGTTGTTGCTGGCCAGGTTGATCACTTCTTTGCCGTCGTAGTGGCACACCGGCGCCTGCTGGTCGTCCAGGACGCGCAGCTTGAAGTAGGTTCCTTTGGCCTTCAGCTCATCCAGCGACGGCGGTCAAGATGTGCAAGTTGCGGGCGAGAATTGTCCTCGGTCATGGCGCTTCACCTCAACCCACAGCGGTTCCAGGGTTGTCGCACCTCGAAACCGTTGACCTCAAGTCGACGCGACCCCAAGAAGCGGCGACCTCAGGGAATGCGAGAAAGGAAAGGTCACCCGTGGAACCGCTCTCAAAGCATAGCGCGCGACGCGTGCGTCTGGCCCCGGATACTCCCATCCAAAGCTCCGGCCCGCGCCCAATCGCAGGCCTCTGCGTCCAACAGGTGTCCCGTCCGCCCGTACCCGTTGGCTCCTGCCACCCCCTGCCGGATACAATAGAGGTCTACACTGCGGCAACCGGGCGATATCCGAGTTCTGCAATTCTTGAGCAGGTGCAAGTGAGACGTTTTCATCGCCGCGGCGTGCGGCTTGAGTTGGTTGCAGCACTCTGTGTTGCGCTGTCCGTTCCCGTGCTGGGCGTGGCTGCTGAGTTGCGGCGACCCTTGCCACCCAGACCAACATCCAGGCTGTAACCCACGACCTGCGCGGACGCACCCAGGCCGCCGTTAGCGTCTCCGTTCTCGGCGAAGACGGGCAGCCTGCCACAGGCGCTGTCTCTCTCCGCGATGGAGGCCATGATCTGGCCGGAGCCGCACCTCGACGCCAGGGGCGAGGCCCAGCTTCCGTATATCTAACCGCCGGCTCTCACGCGCTGCAGGGCCTCTACGTCGGCGACGGGTCCCACCTCAAGTCCATCTCCGAAGTCACCCATGTTGAGGCCCAGACCAGCACCATTCCAAACTTCAGCGTCGCCGTCGCGCCCACCACCTTAACGCTTACGCCCGGCCAGTCTGGATCGGTCATCGCGACGATCACCCCGGTCAACGCCTCAAACCTGACCGCCCCGATGTTTGTCACTCTCTCCTGCTCCGGGCTCCCTGATGAGGCCGCCTGCGTCTTCGAGCCAGAGAACATCGAAATCCTTCCCAATGCGACCGCTGGCATCACCAGCACCATGTCCCTCGTCACCCAGATAGGCTCGCAGTCCGATGCTATGGCCCGGCCCGTCTCCACGCCCGTAACCCTGGCCATTCTGCTCCCTGGTGCATTTGCGCTCGGAGGCATTGCCTGGTCGGCCCGCCGCCGTGCCTGGCTTCAGCGCCTTTCGCTGCTGGCTCTCGTTGCCCTGGTCACACTTCTCGGCGCCACCGCCTGCAACCCTCGCTACGACTACTTCAATCACGGTCCTCCGGCCAATCGCCAAACACCCGCCGGCAGCTACACGGTGGTTGTGGCTGCGCAATCCAGCAACGGCGTCACCGCCATCACCAATACCACCACGATATCTCTGACGGTGACTGCGCTCAGCAGCAGCCAGTAGCTCGATCGACTCCTCGCCATGAACCGCTGGCACTCCCCACCCGCGGAAATCTACTCACTGGTCGAGTTCACCCCGGCCAGCATCCTGCTCGAGTGCGCCCGACCCGCCCCGCTCGATCCCTCAATTGATCCGCATGCCCCATCGAGCAATCCCCGGCGCGAGCATTGCCATACCCGCCTTTTCACCGGCCCCTTGCGCGTTCTCAAAGCGCATCAGCCCGCTGACCTTCCTGCACTGTTTGCTGAAATCGAGGTCGCCGTCGCTGCCGGTTTCTATGCCGCAGGATACTTCGCCTATGAGTGCGGAGCATTCTTCGAGCCCACCGCCGCACCAGCCGAGCCCAGCACCGAAACAGGCCAGCTAGCGCAACTCTCCACTCAACAGCCCATCGCCTGGTTCGGCATCTACAACCCGCCCGCGCTCTTCGACCATCGCACCGGCGAATTCCTCCATGCGGAACCGCCCACGCTCGGTCATCCTTCCGCCCCCGACCCGGCTTTAGATCAGCTTCTGGCCTGCTCCCTTGAAATCGACCAGGCCGACTACGCCGCCCGCGTCGAAGCCATTCTCGAGAAGATCCGTGCCGGCGACATCTATCAGCTCAACTTCACCATCCCCCTGCGCGTTCAGGCGCCCGGCAGCTCCGCCGCGCTCTATCGCCGCCTGCACGCGCGGCAGCCCGCGCCCTATGCCGCATTTCTCCACACCGAGCCCAACCAGCGCATTCTTTCGTTCTCCCCCGAGCTGTTTTTCCATCTCCAAAACCAGGAAAGAAACCGCATCACAACCCGCCCCATGAAAGGCACAGCCCCGCGCGGCCGCACCACCAGCGAAGACCGTGCCGCCGCCAATTTCCTCCGCAACGACCCCAAGAACCGCGCGGAAAATGTGATGATCGTCGATCTCCTGCGCAACGATCTCGGTCGCGTCTGCAACTACGGAACGGTCGAAACGCGCGATCTGTTTGCCGTTGAACGCTACCCCACGCTTTGGCAGATGACCTCGACCGTCACCGGCGAACTCCGCCCCGACGCCACCTTCCAGCAAATCTTCCGCGCCCTCTTTCCATCCGGCTCCGTCACCGGCGCGCCCAAGGTTCGCGCCATGCAGCTTATATCCGAGTTCGAGTCCGTCCCCCGCGGCGTTTACACCGGCGCCATCGGCTACTTCTCGCCCCAGGAATCCGTCTTCAGCGTTGCCATCCGCACATTGTCCCTCGACGGCGATACCGGTTCAATGGGCATCGGCAGCGGCATTGTCATCGACTCCGACCCTGCGGCCGAATTCCGCGAGTGCCAGTTGAAGGCGCAGTTCCTCACCCAGCCTGACCATCGCCTGCCCACTGACTTTTCGCTCGTCGAAACGCTCCTCTGGGACGGCGGCTATCCGCTTATCGAGCTTCATCTCGCACGCCTCGCCGACTCGGCCGCCTACTTCGGATTTCCATGCGAGCGCTGGGAGGTGCGCGCCGCCCTCCTCGCGGAAGAAGCGACCTTCCCCGATCGCCGCCCACGCAAGGTCCGCCTTCTTCTCTCACCCGATGGAGCACTCCAGATCGCGAGCGAAATCCTGCCCGAAAGAGCCGCTAACCCGAAGCCGCTTCGAGTCGCCCTTTCGGCCCACCGCATTGACCCGCTCGAACCCATGTTCTTCCACAAGACCACCCACCGCCCGCTCTACGTCGAAGCTTTCGCGACGGCCTCAGCCAACGGCTACGACGAAATCTTATTCGTCAATGACCGGGGGGAAGTTACCGAAGCTTCCAACCACAACATCTTCATTGAGCGCGCCGGCCGCCTCATCACTCCGCCTGTCGAATGCGGCCTCATCCCCGGCGTGCACCGCCAGCTGATTCTCCAAACCCATCCCGCCGTCTCTCAACGCCGCCTCACGCTCGACGATTTCCGCAAAGCCGACGCAGTTTTTCTCTCCAATGCGGTCCGCGGTCTTCGTCTCGCCGTTATCGATTGGAATTCCTAGGGCGAGCCTGGGCGCGAGTGGTGCCCGCCAGAACAATCCTCAAAGCGATCACTCGAATCGAGAGGCGCAACTCAGCGCTCGTAAAGCCTGAAATTGACTTCAACCGTGATCATCACCGGCACAGGGACGCCCGCCTTCATGGCCGGTTTGAAATGGTATTTCCTTACCGCCTCAAGCGCCTTTTGGTCCAAACCATAGCCCAGTGCTCGAATGACGTGCGGGTTTTGCGGCTTACCCTGTGTATCTACGATCACCGAGACCAGGCAAACTCCCATGATCTTCTCGCGCCTCGCCTCTTCTGAGTACTCTGCACCAACAGAATTCAACGGAACCGGCGCCGAAACTCCGTTCTTCCCGATGCGCTCGAGCCCGGGAGTGCCCGCCGCCGCAGCCAGGTACTCTCGCGCCACCGCAATCTTGCTTGCCTCCTGTTCAGTTTGCTCCAACTCCGGCCTTGGTTGCTCCCCGAATATCTGCACCGGTTGCGCCTTCAACCGAAACACCTCGGTCGAGTTCCCGTTGGCGTCCTTTTTCGTCGCGTAACAGCCTTGGATGCCCACGCGCGCCTTGAGCCTCACCTCAACAGCTTCTCCTTTGAGCGCGCCAGGCTTGAACGTGTCCTGCTCCACGATGCGCTTCGCGAGCCGTTCCAGAGGCGTGCCTACCGGATTGATCAAAGTCACATCGCGCGGCTTCCCATTGGCATCCACAATCAGGGAGAGGTCAATCTCGTCGTCACTCTCCCTTGCGCAGGCATCTGCTTGCGGAATTGTCCGCTCCATCGGTAGAAGTTGAGGCGCCGTCACGTCCGGCCCTTCGTCATAAATCTTGCCCGGACCCCCTGCCGTCTCCGCCGGCGAACCAGCTTGCTGACCCGCAACCATGCAAGCACTCAGCCCAACAAGCATCGCCATCAAACTCAAGTTTCGCAGCGTCCAAACCGGGAATCCCACCATGCAAGGACTCTACTCCTTACAAACAAATCACTAACCCCTAACCACTAACCCCTGTCTTTACGGCCTCAACACCACCTTGATCGCCTCGCCCGTCCGCAGCAGCTCCATCGCCTGCTCAAACTCGCTCAGCTTCAGCCGGTGCGTGATCGCCGGCTCCAGATTCAGCTTGCCCGTCGCCAGCAGCGCCTCCATCTGGAACCACGTCTCAAACATCTTCCGCCCGTTGATCCCCAGCACAATCGCGCCCTTGAAGATGATGTCCCGGGCAAAGTCCAGCTCGAACGGTTTCGACGGAATCCCCAGCAACGACGCGCGTCCGCCCGTCCGCAGCGCCGCAAACCCGGTTCGGATTGCCGTTGCCACGCCCGACATCTCCAGCAGAACGTCGACCCCCGTCCCGTCCGTCTCGTCCTTGATCCGGCCCACCACATCGTCGGTTGCCGGATTCAGCACCACATCCGCGCCCATCTGCGCCGCCACAGCTCTGCGATGCTCGTTCACCTCAACGGCAAACACCCTTGCCGCGCCGCACGCCTTGGCCACCGCAATCGAAAACAGCCCGATGGCTCCGCAGCCTGTCACCGCAACGGTCTGCGCTGCAATCGGCCCCGACAGCACCGCGTGCACTGCGTTCCCCAGCGGATCAAGCAGCGTCGCGTACTCATGCGGAATCTGCGGCGACAGCTTCCAGATGTTGCTCTCGGGAATGATCGCGTACTCGGCAAACGCTCCATCCTCATCCACGCCAAGAATCCGAACATGCTGGCAGATGTGCGCTTCCCCGATCCTGCATTGCATGCATTTTCCGCACGCCACGTGCATCTCCGCGCTCACCAGGTCGCCCTCTTTCACGGTCGTCACGCCCCGGCCTTTGCCCGCCACCACCCCCGCAAACTCGTGCCCCGGAATCAGCGGCGGATGAATCCTCCCCTGCGCCCACGGGTCCCAATTGAAGATGTGCAGGTCCGTTCCGCAAACGCTTGCCGCCTGCACCTTCACCAGCACTTGTCCCGGGCCGGGCGAGGGAACGGGAACCTCCTGCATCTCAATCCCCGGCGCTGCTTTGGCCTTCACCACCGCTTGCATGGTACTGGACATGCTCCGAAGCCTCCACGAATTAGGGCCTGTTCACAACCCACCAAGTCTACAACCAGCGCAGATGCTGCGAGCAGTCCGGATGCCACAACCAGTCCGGGATGATAGAACGGAAGGCGATGGCAAAGCGGTTCTCCAGTTGCGGTTCGTTGAGTCCGACACTGCCGAGTGGTTCTTTCCTTAAGAAAAAGCCACCCTGTAAGATGCCAATTACTCCAGGTGAACTGGAGAACCGCTCTATTGCAGCCTTGAGGTCCCGGATGCAACCCCCAATGCCACACGCCACGCCAAAAGGAATCGCCGCTCTCGCTTCAAGCCTCCTCGTCGCCGCCGCTCTCTTGCCCGCCTGCGCCCAGACGGCCGACCAGGCCTGGCTCCGGCCCTCCACCCTTGAGCATCGGCCCGCCATCACGCTGGAGCCGCGCGCCCTCGGATTCGGCATCATGGAGCAAACAGCCCTCCGCGAACTGAAGGACGGCAACACCCGCCTGCTCGCCGGCGTTGCACCAGATTCTGCATCAGGCACCCAAACAGTCGAGGCTGTCCTTGGCACAGTCGACGAAGTCCGCCTGGCGTTTCCCAACATTCCCGCTCCCACTGATCTGCAGCCCGAGGGCTACTGGATCTACTGGAACGCCGCGGCGGCCAAACCAAGCCTGGTCGTGGCCGGAGCCGACCACCCCGGCCTCCTCTACGGTGTTTTTGCTCTCTTCCGCCTCATCGCCACGGGCCAGGACGTCACCCAGCTCAATGTTCGCTCCCAGCCCACCTTCCACATTCGCTGGGTCGATCAGTGGGACAACCCCGACGGCACCATCGAGCGTGGCTACGCCGGCCGCAGCATTTTTTTCGAGAACGGCGATGTTCGCCAGGACCTTGCTCCCGTCTCTGAATACGCCCGCCTGCTTGCCTCCGTCGGCATCAACGGCTGCAATCTGAATAACGTCAACGCCAACCCCGTCCTGCTCAAACACGAACACCTCCAGCAGATCGCCCGCATCGCCGATGCCATGCGCCCCTGGGGAGTCCATGTCGCGCTTTCTGTCGGGATCGACAGCCCGCAAACCGTTGGTGGACTCTCCACCTTCGATCCGCACGACTCCGCCGTCAAAGCCTGGTGGGCCGCAAAGGGCAAAGAGATCTACGAACTCATCCCAGACTTCGCCGGATTTACCGTCAAAGCCGACTCCGAAGGCCAGCCCGGACCCGCGGTCTTTGGCCGCACCCCCGCTGCGGCCGCCAACACCCTCGCCGCCGCTCTAGCTCCGCACGGCGTAGTTCTCTATCGCTCCTTTGTCTACAACCACCACCTCGATTGGACCGACAAAAAGGCCGACCGCGCCCGCGCCGCCTACGACAACTTCGCCAAGCTCGATGGCGATTTCGCGTCCAACGTCGTCATCCAGACCAAGGAAGGCCCCATCGACTTCCAGGCGCGCGAGCCTGTGTCCCCGCTCTTCGCCGCGCTCCGCCAAACCTCCCAAGCCATGGAGGTCCAGATCACCCAGGAGTACACCGGCCAGCAGCGCCATCTCGTCTACCTTGCCCCCATGTGGAAAGAGGTTCTCGACTTCGATTTCCGGGTGCCTTACGTCGCGACCACCTTGCAGGAGATCCTCTCCGGCTCATCTTTCAAGCAGCCCACCGGCGGAATGGTCGGCGTCGCCAACGTCGGTCGCGATGCCTGGCTCGCCTCGCCCCTCGCCCTCGCCAATCTTTATTCCTTCGGTCGCCTCGCCTGGGATCCGGGGCTCGACCCCGAAGCCATCGCCGAAGAGTGGACCCGCCAGACCGTCTCCAACGACGCCCAGGTTGTCCACACCGTCGACACCATGCTCATGGACTCATGGCCTGCCTACGAAAACTACACCGGCCCCTACGGCCTGCAAACTCTCACCGACATCACCGGCAGTCATTACGGTCCCAACGTCGAATCCAGCGAGGGTAACGGATGGGGCCAGTGGCACGACGCGGATGCGCAGGGCGTAGGCATGGATCGTACTCACGCCTTCGGCACCAAATTTGTAGATCAGTATCCGCCCGAGATTGCACGTCTCTACGAGTTGGCCGTCTCCACACCCGACGAGCTCATGCTCTTCTTCCACCACCTGCCCTATAGCCGCCCCCTCAACAACGGCAAATCTGTTATCCAATCCATCTACGACAGCCATTACGAGGGAGCGGCCAGGGCCGCCGAATTCGTCCAGGATTGGGAAAGCTTGAAAGGCCGCATCGACCCCAAACTCTACGCCGACGTCCTGCCTCGCCTCGAATATCAGGCCGGCCATGCCATTGTCTGGCGCGACGCCGTGGTCCAGTACTTTCACAAGCTGAGCGGCCTTCCCGACGAAGACGGCCGCGCCGGCAACTATCCCGGCCGCCTCGAAGCCGAGTCCGCCCACCTCACCGGTTATCAGGTCATCGACATCCATCCCTGGGAAGACGCATCCCAGGGCAAAGCCGTCGCGTGCGAGGGCTCATCCGCTTGCGCCGCCGACTTCGCATTCACCGGCGAGCCCGGCACCTACAACATCGCCGTGCAGTACTTCGACCTGCGCGACGGCGTCGCCAAATTTGCCCTCAAGGTCAACGGCCAATCCATCGCCGCCTGGTCCGCCGACGCCACGCTACCCTCGACCATCCCCAACGGAGACAACTCCACCCGCAAGACCATCCCGAACGTCGCGCTCAAGCCGGGCGATACTCTCCGCGTGGAGGGAACTCCCGACGGCAAAGATCCCGCCGCCCTCGACTACATCGAGCTCACGCCCGCCGCGGCATCGCCGGCCTTATCCGAGCTGCCCGCCACCGCCCGAACACTCCCATGAGGTTGTGGCCCCGCTCGCAGACGCCGAGAGAATATCTTCTTCAGTCCTTTGATCGCCCTGCACTACCGCAACGGTACGCGGAGACTCGTGAGTTCTCCGGCATCGGGAGCCGCGATAATGGTTACAAAACCCGGCTTCATGGCATCGGTATCGTTCTCGTCGGCAGCGTAGACCGTAACGCTGAGTAATACGCTTTCTTGCTGCGAACTACAGGTAAAATGGACGGGAAAGATAGAACAGTAAGAGGCCTGGCTTTCACATCGAAGGTCAATACCTACGGGAGACACGTTCGAACATTTGGCCTCGACCGAAACGGAACCCTTTGCCGATGTTTGGGGTCCGCTCGCAACCAGGGAGACCAACTGACTCTTTGGATCCCAGGCAAATATCGCAATGGATTTGCCGGCCTGGGTATAGGTAAACAGTCTGTCTTTCCAAAAGGCTTCGAGGCTGACAGGCGACTTGGAGTGGTTCACTGTAAAGAGCACATACGTGCCGTCGGGATTGCGGAAGGCAAGGGATTCGATATCGCCCGAACCTGTAACTCCGGAAACGATCCGATATGCCTTCGGCTTCACCACCCTGGAGAGCTGAGTCATCAGCAGGAAATCCACGTTCGATCCGGCAGCCGAGCGAATGGCCTCTGCGCCGGTCTTCAGCGGGTTAACAATCAAAGTATCCGCTTCTTGATCCATCGAGGGCGGCGCCTCTTGAGCCCCGCTCGCGGCTGAAACCCCGGGCCGTTCAGCGGAATAGCCGGTCGGGGCCGCTACCTTGAGCTCGGCAATCTGCTGAGCCGGAAAATCGTCATAGACATGGATATAGGCATCGGTTCTCTCGCGGCTTTGAGATTGGAACACAATAACCGACTCCAGACTATGGTCGATTTCCGACGACCAGACAGATACACTCACGGTCTGCGCTCCAATGAACCGGCTACTCCCTCCACCGAGCAGACAGCCCATGAGAAGAATCATCGCGCGGCGGCTCTTCGTCGCATGGAAAGGGTGAGTCTGTTTTCTAGTCTCTTGCATCGAATGCTCCCGGAATACACTGCCGCGCCGGTGTAGGTGCTCTGGTCCATCTCGGCGCCGTTACAGCATTTTCGATCCTGGTCTTTGCAGAAACCACGCAGCAAAGTGGCATTTTCCCCGGGGTCCCCGGCGACAGGTCGTCGTCGCTGGGGTGGAAGTAAATGCCACCTGCCACGCTGTTGAAACGTCAATAAGTGGATCGAAAGCGTTCTAGTTCACCGTGATGGTAAACGCCTGCGTGCTCTTGCAGCCGGAGGAGTTGGTGTAAGTCGCCGTATACACGTTGGAGCCCGTACTCAACGGAATGTTGTTTATCTGGCGCGAGGTTGAGTTATATCCGTTCGGGCCGGACCAGCTCCATGATCCGCCGGATGTGGGCTGCGGGCCGAGGTCCACGTCCGTGCTTGTCGAGCTCACTGTGGCGCTGGTTTCCTCAGCCCACGATGAGCCACCGTTCACTGAAATGTACGGGGTGATTGCGGTGGGCGTGCAGCCGCCGGTGCTCGTGCTCAGGCTGTAGGAATTCACCGTGAAAGTTTGAGAACCGCTGGTTTTCGTGATTTCAAAGCCGAAATCTGCCGTGGAAAATGTCTTGCTGGTGAGCTTGCCCTCGTTTCCAACCCAATTCATTAAATCCAGAAGATTCACACTGCCACTTGTCGTCTTCGAGGTGCGAAGGAAGGAAACGACGTTGTGGCCGTAGTTTCCTTGAAAAACGTCGTAAGTTACACCGTCAATGGAAACGTTGGTGGCGAAGGGGCAGCCACTGACACCAAGTTGGTTGCAATCGTACGTAGTGGCGATAGGGCCGTTGTTGTTCCAATCCTCCCACACCATCACCTCGTCCACGTTACCGTTCGTCCACAGATCGTAGGCTGCGTCGTAAGATGCGCCGCTTGGCACCGAGAAGTTGAACGACGAGTTTACGGCACTGAGGGAACTGAGATTTACGTTGCCCAAGCCGATTTCCGAGTCGGGGTAAGCCTGGACACTGGTGCCGTTGGGGTAGTCCGCCACTGACCACCAATTGGTGGAGCTGTTGGCATAGACGCACTGGCCGGATGTCGCGCCCCATTCGTCGGTATACAGGTTGTAACCGTTTTCAGTGTAGGTTGCGTATTGACTGCAAGAGCTCCATGAGTAGGCCTTTGCCGGCATGGAAGTCACTGCGCAGAGGGCGAGCACGCCGACTGCGATTGCGATTTTGCGAAAACGTTTACACATTGTTTTTTTCCTCCTATGACCCGTTCTGGTTTCGCGGGCGGCTTCACTGCCCCGAAAGAACAGAGAGGAATCTATGACGAAGTTCCAACGAGTGTCAATGCTCCTTGTCGCTTTTTTCCGCCCGATGCGGTATTACGGCCGTCGCAACACTGGAGTCATCTTGCCGAATTCGAGGCATGGTTCTAAAAGTTATGCGCAGACGGCTTCGGCAGATCCGGCTTGAATGTCGTGCCACGCGCGGGGAATCCGGTCTTGCGGCAGGTTGTACTGGATCGTTTCCACGCGCAACATCCTGCCAGCGCCGGGCATGCCACTCCACCGGCACCGGACACAAATTCCAGGTAGCCGATCTTGCCCCGCAGCGAACCGGGTTCCTAACCCCTAACCCCTAATCCCTAACCCCTGTTCTTTCCACTTCCACAAGCGTCGAATAAAACGTCGCCCCCGCCCCAATGTCCGTCAGCCGCTGGCTGGTGAGCGCATTCACGTTGTTCCCTTCCGCGTTCATCTTTCCCCAGTCCAGCTTGCCCGCCACCACTCCCGCCGGCAGATGCGCGTTCATCATCGCGGTCAGGCGCATCTCCCCTCGGTCGTTCCAGATCCTCACCGCATCGCCCTCGCCGATCCCGCGCGCCGCCGCGTCCGCCGGATGCATCTCCAGCCGCTGACTCGTCCGAGCCTCCATCTTGCGGTGCCCGTCCAGGTTGGCGAAGGTCGAGTTCATATAGTTGTCCGCCTTCCTGCTCAGAAACTCCAGCGGATAGCGCTTCGCATCCTCGCCCCAGCGCGACTCGGTCGGCGGTTTGAACGCCGGCAGCCCGTCCAACTCCTGCGCCTTCAGCACCTCCGAATCAAACTCGATCTTCCCTGATGGCGTCGGCAGCGTCCCCGTCGTATACGGCAAAAACGGCTCACCCTCCGGATCCCGATGAAACGCCAGCGGAATATGTCCCTGCTCCTTCAAGTCCTCCAGCGTGATGTGCTCCATCCCCGGGTTCTGTCGAGTGTCCATCCGCCCCAATCGCCAGCGCCTGGTTCACCATCTCTTCCGGCGTATCCCTGAAACACTCCTCCTCAAACCCCATCCGCTGCCCCAGCTCCCCAAACAGCCACACATTCGACCGCGCCTCGCCCGGCGGCTCAATGGCCTTTTCTGACAGCTGCACAAAATAGTGCCCGTACGCCCCCTGAACATCCGTGTGCTCCAGAAACGTCGTCGCCGGCAGAACATAGTCCGCATAATCCGTCGTATCGGTAAAGAACAGCTCGTGCACCACCGTGAACAGATCCGCCCGCGCCATCCCCGCCTCACTGCATTCTGGTTCGGCGCCACCGCTCCCGGATTCGAGTTGTAAACAAACAGCGCCTTCACCGGCGGATCCCTGCGGCGCCTGTTCCCTTCGTCCCTCGTCTCCAATGTCCCTCACCCTGATCCCCGATACCCTGATTCCCCGGCTCTTCAAGCGCCTCGCCGAGCGCGCACATATTCACCGTCCGCGCCAGCCTCCCCAGCGGCGAAGCCATCGCCAGATCCGGCCGCCGCAGCGCATCTTCGTCCCACTTGAATGCGCCGGAAGTGGAAAGCTGCCCACCTCCGCCGCGATGCTTCCAAGCCCCTGTCAGCGCCGGCAGCATGGCAATCGCCCGCACCGCCGTCCCGCCATTCTCCGTCCGCTGCACTCCGTAGTTCAGCCGCAGCGCCGCCGGCCGTGTCAGTCGCATACTCGCGCGCCAGCCGCTCAATCTCCCCCGCCGTCATTCCCGTCCACGCCGCCACCCGCTCCGGCGTATACTCCTTCACCCGCTCAGCCAGCCCCTCAAACCCGTGCGTCCGTTCCGCGATGTACGCCCGATCCTCCAGCCCCTCATTCAGAATCACCTGCATCATCCCCAGCGCCAGCGCCCCATCCGTCCCCGGCCGGATCGCAATGTGCCAGTCCGCCAGCGCCGCCGTCCTCGTCCGGTAGGGGTCGATCACAATCAGCCGCCCGCCCTTCCGCCGCGCCTGCTCAATCATCGGCCACAGGTGCACGTTGTTCCCGTGGATATTCGCGCCCCACGCCAGCACCAGCTTCGCCAGCCGGAAGTCCTCCGTCGGCGTTCCCAGCTTCTTCCCATAAACCAGCTTCCACGCCTCGCCGCCGGCCTCGCTGCAGATCGTCCGGTCCAGCTGGCTCGCGCCCAGCCGGTGAAAGAACCGCCGGTCCATCGACCCATACCCCAGCACGCCAATCGTCCCCGCGTAGCTGTACGGCAGAATCGACTCCGGCCCAAACTCCTCCGCCACCGCCTTCAGCCGCGCCGCAATCGCCTCCAGCGCCTCGTCCCAGCTCACCCGCTCAAACGCCTCATGCTCTCGACCGCGCTTCAGCGGCCCTTTGGCCACGCTCGACTTTCGCTTCAGCGGATACAGAATCCTCTCCGGCGCATATACCCGGTCCAGATACTTGGCCACTTTCCCGCACAGAAATCCCTGCGTCACCGGATGCTCCGGATCGCCCTGCACCTTGATCGCCCGGCCCGTCCCATCCACCGTCACCAGCACGCCGCACGAGTCCGGGCAGTCGTGCGAACACACCGTGTGCACGACTTTCAAAGGCGAGGGAAGGGAAGTCCCGGCTGCAGCCGTCATGCTGTCATTGTAAGCTGATCCCTGATTACGCCTGTCCCGGAGCCCCCCATGAAACGCATCGCGCTTCTCGTCGTCGCCGCTCTGCCGTTTACCGCCGCCCTGCTCTCTAAGCAAGCCCCGCAATCCCCGGCCGTCCCGTCGCAGGCCGCTGTCATCCAGGCCGCAATCCAAAGCCAGGCCGACGCATGGAATCGCGGAGACATTCCCGCCTTCATGGAGACCTACGAAAACTCCCCCGACACCACCTTCATCGGCGTCACCGTTCGCAAGGGATACGAAACCATCCTCCAACGTTATCGCCAGGGGTACACCACGCCCGAGCAGATGGGCCATCTCACTTTTTCCAACATCGAGGTCCGCCTTCTTCCCAGCTCGTGTGGATCGCCCGAGTACGCCGTCGTCACCGGCAACTTCCACCTCGACCGCACCGCCCACGGCGAAGCGAAAAAGGACGACGGCATCTTCTCCCTCGTCTGGCGCCGTGGCCCCAACGGCTGGAAGATTGTCCTCGACCACACCAGCTAATATTCGCTCTTCACCAGAACGAACTTCGGCATGTTCGGGTCGTGCTCGTTCTGATTCACAAGCTCTGCCTTGTCGGTCCCATCCAGCTTCAGCTCGAAGCTCACCGGCCCGTCCTCGAGCGTGCGCGGCGGATGCGCCCTCCTGTGGCTCACCTGAAACGTCAGCGTCTTGCCGTCGAACTTCGGATTGAACAAG
Source organism: uncultured Acidobacteriaceae bacterium (assembly GCA_963783065.1). Classification (GTDB taxonomy): domain Bacteria; phylum Acidobacteriota; class Terriglobia; order Terriglobales; family Acidobacteriaceae; genus Telmatobacter. The sequence goes on from CAWAMG010000004.1 coordinate 1,976,067, forward strand.
GGCTCTGGAATTCCGGGGGTCGCCGTCTCCGGCTTTCCCGGATCGCGACGATGCAGATAGAACAACACCGCTCCCGTCAAACTTCCGCCTTCATTCGTCACCGTTATGGTCACCGCGGGCAGGCCATTCATTTCGCAACGCCAGACGCCCTCAATCGGCGCCACAGTTGCGTTCGCGCCGCTGCCCGCCTGTGCCAAACCAGCCGCCGCTGTCATCGCCATCGCAATCCGCACCATAATTGCTTTGCTTCTCATCTCTCCCTCCGTCACCCTCAGCTTTGTTGCTTCGCAATCGCCGCCGTCGCCAGCGTCGCTCCCAACCCCATCGTTTCCACTGCCGACGACGGCACTATCACCATCGATCCCTTCTCCTTCATCGCCTCGTAAAGCATGTTCATCGCGCGCAGATGCAGTGCGCCCGGATTCTCGGCGTAGACCCGCGAAGCCTGCGCGAACTGATCGGAAACCTGCACCTCCGCCTGGCCCAAAATCACCCGCGCCCGCCGCTCGCGCTCTGCCTGCGCCTCTTGCGACATCGCATTCTCCAACGTCGCTGGAATCCGTATATCGCGGATCTCCACCGACTGCACAGTGATCCCCCATGGATTGGTCTTCGCATCCAGAATGCGCTGCAGCTCGCGCCCCATCATCTCCCGCTCGGTAATCATCTGCGCCAGCTCATGCCGCCCAATTGACTCGCGCAGCGCCGTATGCGCGCTCATGTCGATGGCCTCGTTAAAGTTCTCTACTTCCAAAATCGCTTTCTCCGCGTTCCAAACCATCCAGAACATATTGGCGTCCACATTCACGGGAACCGTGTCGCGGGTCAGCGTCGACTCCGCCGAAACCAGTTGTACCCGCATCCGCTGATCCACAATCGGGCTGATCGTCTCAATCACCGGCACAATATGAAAGAATCCCGGCCCGCGCAGCCCCACGTACTTTCCCAGCCGCATCAGCGCCACTCGCTCCCATGGCTTTGCCACCTGCATCGCAAACAGAAAATACAGGCCGATCAGGAAGCCGATAATGCCCGTCCAGGGTTCGCGCAGCCACACCGTCAATGCCAATCCTCCGCCCGTGCACACCACAAACGCCGTCACCGCCACGCGGTTCCTCGGTACACTCTCAGCTCTTGCCATCGCCTTATCTCCTTCGGGCCGGCTCTTTCGCCAAATCCCGCAGTTGCTCAATCAGTTCGTCCACTGTGAACCCCGCCGCACCGGCGCGCGCCACGCAATCGGCCACAATCTGCGCCAGTTGCCGCTCCCGCTCCGCATCGGCTCGCTTCATCTTCTGCTCGCTGATAAACGTGCCCGTTCCCTGGTGTGTTTCCAGCAGCCCGCCCAGCTCCAGCTCCCTGTAAGCCCGCACCACGGTATTCGGATTGATGGCCAGATCCACCGCAAGCTGACGCACAGTGGGCAACTGATCGCCCACCCTGAGCATCCCCGACGCAATTCCTCCCCGCACCTGGTCAATAATTTGCCGGTAAACCGGCGTCCCGCTGTGCAGGTCGAGCAGCAATCTGAAGTCGGTTTTGGCAGCGCGTGGATTCATCTCTCGATCAATGTACTATAAGACTAGTACATTAAGTCAAGAGAAATCTTCTCCGCCCGCCCAATCCCCGTCCCCGTCCCCCTATCCTGCCTCGATGCTTGCTAAAATGACGACACTCCGATGCGCTTCCGATCCTTCCTGGTCTGCGTCGTTCTCGGTATCGCGGCGGCCCGCGGCCTGTCCGCGTCCGAGCAGTGGTTCCGTGTCACGAGCCCTCACTTCATCGTCATTACAAATTCCAATCAGAAACAGGGCCGCCACATTCTCGACCAATTCGAGCGCATGCGCTGGGTCTTTCAAACCCTCTTCCCCAATGCCAACGTCGACCCGCCCGAGCCCATCGTCATCATTGCCGCGGCAGACAAAAAGACCTTTCAAGCCCTCGAGCCTGCCGCATACCTTGCTCGCGGCCAGATGAAGCTCGCCGGCCTCTTCCTCCGTACTCCCGACAAAAACTACATCCTCCTCAATCTCGACGCGGAGAGCGAGCAGCACCCCTACGCCACCATCTACCACGAGTACACCCACATTCAGTTCCGCAACGATCTTGCGTGGATTCCCATCTGGATCAACGAAGGTCTCGCCGAACTTTTTCAGAACACCGAGATCCACTCCAAGGACGTGCAGCTCGGCATGCCCAACGGAGACGACATCCTCTACCTTCGCGAAAACAGCGCCATCCCCCTCGATGTTCTCTTCCGGGTCGACTACAAATCGCCTTATTACCACGAAGAAGAAAAGGGCAGTGTCTTTTACGCCGAATCCTGGGCCCTCACCCACTTCCTTTTTGTTTCGGACCACCAGAACCATACCAACCGCCTGCAGACCTACCTCGATCTCTGCCGCGACCACGAGGACCCCGTCGTAGCGGCGCAAAAGGCCTTTGGCGACCTCAAAGTCCTCCAGGACCAGCTCTCGTCCTACATCGGACAGAGCCAGTACATTGACTTCGTCATGAACAGCGCTGCCGCGCCTATCGACGAGTCCAGCTTCAAAGCGCAAGCTCTCACTGCATCCCAGGCCAACGCCGCCCGCGCTGGCATCCTCGCCGGCGTGCAGCGCTCCAGCGAGGCTCAGTCCCTTGCCGAATCAGTCCTCGCCTCCGACCCGGACAACACCGAGGCTCGCGAGGTTCTCGGCGCCCTTGCGCTCCAGGCCAACGACCGCGACACTGCCCGCAAATGGTTCGGCGAGGCCGTCAATCTCGGCTCCGACAACTACCTCGCCTATTTCCACTTCGCCGAGCTCTCCAATGCGCGCCTCGGCGACACCGACCGCGAATCCATCGAAAAAAGCCTCCGCGCCGCCATCCGGCTCAATCCTCGATTCGCCCCCAGCTATAACATGCTCGCCAGCCTTCTTTCCACGCGTCACCAGGACCTCGACGAGGCTCATCGGCTCAACGTGCAAGCGATTCAGCTCGACCCATCGCAGCTCGGCTACCGCATGAATGCAGCGAGCATCCTTATGGAACAAGGCAAATACGAAGATGCTGCCAATGTTCTCCGCCTCGCACTCAAGGTTTCCAAGACCCCTTCACAGCAGTTGATGATCCAGGTGCGCCTCGCCCAGATTGAACAGATCGGGGACGCGCGCAAAGCCCGGCAGGCAGCGGGCGTCATCACAGTCGAGGGAACAGCCGGCGATCCCCAATCCTCCGGCCCCGTGGTTTTCGTTTCCGGCGAAAGCGGTGGCAACCCGTCCCAGTCCTCCGGGCCTCAGGTCACCGTCGCTCACGAAAGCACCGCCGCAGGGTCGCCGCCCTCCGAACCTGACACCGTTGTTGACGTCCCCCGCGTTCCCACACACCCCGCGGCCGCCCCCAATGCCCCGCACCACACCCTGCAAGGCCTCATCCATCAGGTCAAATGCGGCTACCCAACCGTCCTTGAGCTCCAGCTCGCCGGCGCTACCAGGACCGTTACCCTCTTCAACAACAATTACTTCAAGATCGAACTCGCCGCCCTCGGCTTCACACCCCGCGGCAGCATCGATCCCTGTGACGGGATCGAAGGCATGAAGGCAAGGATTGAATTCGCCGAGGCGCCCGATAATGGGGTCGACGGCCAGATCCTCTCGATCGTCCTCTTGAGATAAGCCGATCCCGGGCCGCCCAACCCGCACCCGCCTCGCACTACTTCGCGGCTTGCGGCGTCGCCCGCTTCCGCGCCGTCGTAATCATCACCACGCTCACGATCACCAGCGCTGTCCCCACCACCGTCCGCATACCCAGTTCTTCACCGCCCAGAAAGTACCCCACGATCACTGCGACCACCGGGTTCACATAAGCGTACGTCCCTACCTTGGTCGGAGACTGGTGATGCAGAAGCCACACATACGCTGTAAACCCGATGATCGACCCCACCACAACCAGGTAAGCCAGCGCCCACCATGCGCCGCTCGAAACGCTCCGCACATCAAACCGGCCGAACTCGCCAAATGCCGCCGAAGCCACAAACAGCATGATGCCCCCGGCCAGCATCTGCGCCCCCGAACTCACGGTCTTCGACGCAGGCAGATCCAGCTTCCGCGTCAGTATGGTGCCGATGGCCCAGCTCATCGACGCCACAATCAGCGCGGCTGCGGCCAGTGGTTCCACCGGCGCTCCGCTCAGGTTAAGCGTGCGCAGGGTCAACACGGCCACGCCCGCCATCCCCACCACCAGCGCAATCGCCAGCCGAAGCGTCAGCCGCTGCGTCCCCAGAAAAACAATCTCTCCCAGCGCAATGAAAACCGGAATTGTCGCCATCATCACCGCGGCAATTCCCGATGGCACTCGAATCTCCGCCCAGAAAAGCAGACCGTAATCGCACACAAAGATCAGAAACGCCAGGATGCATGCCGAAATCCACTCACCCCTGGCCGGAGCCCGCTCGCCCCGCATCATGGTCCATGCGTACAGCGCTCCGCCCGCCGCGAAAAATCGCATCGCCGCAAACATCAGCGGCGGAACTTCGTGTACTCCCACTCGAATCGCGAGGTACGTCGATCCCCACACGAAATAGATGAATCCGAACGCCAGCAGCGTCTTCCACCGCGCAGGATTTTCCGCAACCGGGAGATGCTCCATGGCCCTCATAGCTGCATCCTACCAGCGCCTCGGCTCAATCAATCTCACGGCCTGAAACCAGGGTGCTCGCTCTCGCTTGTCCGCTCCGCCCGCTTGCCCGCGCGGTTGTACACTGGTCTCGCCAGCGAGGTCACCCCGTGTCCTGCCTCTTCTGCAAGATCGCCGATGGTTCCATCCCTTCCACCGCCGTCTACCAGGACGAGCTCTGTTACGCCTTCTCCGATCTCCACCCGCAGTCGCCCGTCCACATTCTCATCATTCCCCGCAAACACTTTGCCTCGCTCGACGATACCAGCGCCGCGGATCGCGATTTGCTCGGCCACCTCCTCTCGACAGCCGCCGCAATCGCCCGCGACAAGGGCCTTGGCAAAGGCTATCGCGTCGTCATCAACACCGGCGAAGACGGCGGCCAGACCGTGGATCATCTCCACCTCCATCTGCTCGGCGGACGCCACATGACCTGGCCTCCCGGCTAGGGTGTTCTCGGCGCGATCAGGATAGGGGAGAGAGCAGGGGAGGGGACACACCTTGCTTGGCCGCGAAATGTCATTGACCCGCAATTCGGGAGACTGTACAGTTCAGAGTGTTGAAGTGGAGAGTTTATGGCTACCCCAACGATTGATAGGAGCGGCTCAATAGTGGTTTCGGCGCTGAGGGCGCGCGCGAATTTCGGGAAACTCCTGGACTGCGTTTCGGATGAGCGCCGCTCGCTTGTCATAGAGAAGCGCGGCACACCCAAAGCCGTGCTCTTAAGCATCCGCGATTACGTCAAGCTGGCTGCGCCGGAGCCGGAAGTTCTGCGAATCATTGGCGAGGAATCGAAGCGAAACGGAACGAATACGATGACTTCGCGCCAGATCGATCAGGTTATTAAGGAATATCGGGCGAAAAAGAAGAAACGGTGATGCTCCCGCTCCGGCTTGTCATTGATACCAATGTAGTGATTTCTGCGGCGCTCAATCCAGAAGGCCTCCAGCGCACCACCCTCCTGCTTGCCATCACCAGGCCAGCACATCTCTACGTTTCAGAAGAGATCCTGGAGGAGTATGCGGGCGTGCTCCCACGTCCTCACCTTCATATTCGCAGGGGCGTCCGGCAGCAGTTGCTGCAACTTATCAAGAACCACAGCCATATTGTCGCCCAATCGCGCCGCTTTGAAGTGGCCAGCGACCCGGACGACAACATGTTTATCGAATGTGCCGACGCCGCCCGCGCCGACTACCTCATTACCGGCAATCAAAGGCATTTCCCGAAGTATTGGAAGAAGACCAAGATCATCAACTCGCGTGAGCTCTTGAGCATAGTGGCTCCCCATCTCATTCCATAGGGACATGTCGATTCCATTGAATCTATCGATGAGCTTGAGGGTTTCCTGAGCTGATCGTGATGTTGTTGGTGTCGCGCTCGGCCATATTTCGACCCGCTCGGTCAACTGATCACTGATCACTGTCTTTCTCACGCCGGTTGCGGGTAGTTGTCCTCTTCTTCTTCCATTCCATAGCGGCGCAACAAGTTCGGCAGGCTCTGCGAAAACGCCGATCGCGGCATCACGGTGTCGCATCCGGCTTCAACGGCCTTCAGCTTCAGGTCTCCCTGCAGATGATTCAGGAAGCCCACAATCGACGTCGCCTTTTTGAACTTCGCCTTGAACTTCGGGATTAACGTCATCGGCTTCGCATTCAGGTTGTTCAGGTCAAACACAACCAGCTTCGGCCACGCTTCTTCCGGCGCGTCTGCGATCCGTGCCACTGAGTCCTTGTCGCCCTTCAGAAATTCCACCTTCACGCCCAGCTTCTTCGAGGTTTCGTTGATCTTGGCCTGGAAGAAGAGATCGTCGATGAAGCAGAGGATCCTGGTTGGTGCATCTTCGCGCACGGGCGAGACGATTGGCGCGAAATAGGGGTCCTGCTGGTAGTACCCGTTGTGACCGTTGCTTGAGATCTGAATCGTCGAGGGAGGACCATCGGCCACGTTGCCGTTCAGCTCGCGATAGCTGTGGTCCATGGGGCCGACGAACTCGCGAGGACCCTTCTGCCGCATCTTCCGCTTGCCACCGCCGCCGCCCGAACCGTTCCCGGGCGAGTACACGCTATTGCCCGGCTCCGGCCGTGGAGTGGACGCCTTTTGGAAGAACTTCTTCTTCTTGCGTCCCTGGCCTCCGCTTTGGTGGTGCTGGGATTTGGGCTGTTGGGCCGGCGGGGCCTGGGCCTGAGCTGGAGTTGGGCCTGAAGACTGTCCCTGTGGGGGCTGCCCTTGCTGCGGCTGAGCCGCTGCGCCCTGGCTGCCCTTGTTCTTGCGGCGGCGCCGCCGGCGCCGATGTCCCTGCGACTGCGCCGGCCCGTTGGCCGGAGCGGGCCCCACTTCAATCTGGGGCTGCGTCGAATCTGTCGTCATGCGTGTACTTCCTGGCTGTCTGCTTTTTGCTTTGAGTTGGATTTTGCTGCCTTTGGGTCCAGTTGCCTGCTTTCGAACTGCCGGCTCACCCGGTTCGTGCTCCTTGTGGCCTGCTCACGCGGCAGTCCACTGGACTCCGGCTCGGCCACAATCTCAATCCCCACTATTTCTCTCCGAAGCCCCGCTCTGCTTCGATCCCCGTGCGCCCTTATTATCACCGCACGTCTTGAATTCCGCTGATTTGCCCCGTCAACTGAAACCGCGCGACATCCACGGGCCAATTCATACGGCTCTATCAATCTCGGCTGCGATCCGGTGCGGTCAGCGTGTTCCTCGGGTATTCCTTTTCCTATGGGAGTCTCCGCCGCGGATGCCCGACGAGGTAGTAAATGCGGCTGAAGGTCCTTGCTCTGCGGCGAGCGCGCTCTGCCCGGTTCGGGTGGCTCGCGTCAGCCGCTTGATAGGCATCTCCGATACTACAGCCAACCGTCCCGGCTGGCAAGTATCCAAAATCCCCGTTGTCCTCTGAGATCCCATTCGGGAGTCCCACACCGGATCCAAATCCGGAACGGGCTACAGCGCCCCAAACATGCACAAACGCCACTCCCTTCGGAGTGGCGCCTGCTTTCCTGCGCTGGTCACTGGCCTCCCAGCTTATGTGTGGCCGGCGGTTGTTTCCACCGTGCCTCCTGCAGAATTCCCAGCCGGTCTTTCCCTTTGTCAGGGCCGCTTCTTGGCGGATGCTCTTGCTGGTTCTCTGCCTTTATCTGGGCTGGCCGGACTTCTCCCCAGCAGCCTCATCATCACTGGCGACCTCTATATAGCAATCCGCATACCGTTCATGAACATGTTTGTTTTCAATCATTTCCATGTCTCAACGAATCTCGCAATTCTGAATTCTGGTAGCAATAAGGTTTTCTTTATCCCGAAAACTGTAGAGCAGAGTTTTTCAACCCTGGCAGGTTGGGCAATAGTGCGTGCCACGGCCTGCCACCAGGATCCGCTTGATCGGCGTCTCGCACTGTCGGCACGGCAGCCCCGTCCGCAGGTAGACGCAGTGTTCCAGCTGAAAGAATCCCCTCACCCCATTAGCGTCCACATAATCGCTTACTGAAGATCCACCCAGCCGAATCGCGTCGGTGAGCACCGCCCTGAGAGACAGGCGCAAACGCTCCAACTCGCTCCGTGTGAGTCTGCCTGCGCGCCGCCGTGGCCGGATTCCCGCCTGAAACAGGCTCTCATCGGCGTAAATGTTACCCACCCCGCTCATCAGCCCCTGGTTGAGCAAAGCGGCCTTGATGGCCAGCTTTCGTCCGCGAAACAGCCCGGCAAACTCCGCCGCACCAATTGCCATCGGCTCCTGGCCCGCGGCGCAGAAGCCTTCGGTTCTTCTCAACTCGCGAAACTCCAGCCGCCCAAATCGCCGTGCGTCCACAAACCTGAGCTCACGCCCGCTTTCGAGACTCAGCCGCACATGCGTATGCGCCGCTAAAGGTCCATCCGGGGTCGTCACCAGCAGCCGCCCTGTCATTCCCAGGTGCACGATCCATTGCGCCGACGGTTCATCCACGCCGGCATCGCCCAACTCGCAAACGATGTGTTTGCCCGTCCGATGCACGCTCAGAATCGTTCGCCCCGTCAAGCCTCTGCCTTGCGTTGCCGCGGGTGATTTGAACGGCTCCTTGTGTTTGCTGAACCAGGCCCCCGTGATGCGGTCTCCGCGCACCCGCGCATGCACGCCCCGCGCAATGGTCTCTACCTCGGGCAACTCCGGCATCGCTCAATTCTAGTTGAACGAGCCTTGTCGGCCTCGGCTCTGTGTCTCGTTTGCCGCGTCTCCATCGCCCGGCGCAATGGCTCGCGCCATTCCCCACTGGATGGGAAGAGCGTTTGTGAGGTTGTTTCGACGCTAACGATAGCGATTTGCAACAGTGATAAGAATCAACTGAAATCGCAACGCGGAATCACAGCGACCTCAATCCAGCTCGCGGCAATTGCTACTTGCGCTCGATGGGTTCGCGAATCTTGCTTGCCTCAAAACTCACGATCTTCCAGTTTCCGGCCGCGTCGCGCGCATACACCCGTGTATAGCGATAGCTGCCTGAGATATCTCCGTCGGCCGTCGTTGCACTCACCTCGGCCAGCGATGTCACAACGGCCGTCCTGCCGTAAAACCTGACCTTGCGGTCCGAGATATTAAGGGACGCCATGTGTATGCGTCCCGATTTCAGGTTCGCCAGTGTTTGTTCCTTTGTCTGCACCAGCCCGGAGGCTGTAATTGCAAGGTAGTCGTCCGCCAGCAGCCAATCCATCGCCGCAATGTTCGACTTCAGAATCGCATTTCGCCAGGCATCTTCGAGCTGGTCGATCTCGTGCCGGCTGGTGTGCTGCTGTGCCTTCGGCATCGGCCGCGCATCGGCGCCCATCCACGCCGCAGAACGGCTCCCGCCCATTGCGGCAAATGCCTGCAATGCGAAGCACAACGTTACTCCAGCAACAGCCGCCCCCTTAAACAGACGGGCTCGCTTTGGGCGCTTCGTCGAGTGTCCGGGCATAGGCGTATCGGATAGTAGCCTCGAATCGCCCTGCCGGTCAATCGGTTTTGAGCGCCCCCTCAAACCCTCCCGCCTGACTCTCTCCTGCCTGATCCCGTCCGGAAACCTGCCGCCCCGTTTCCGCTCATTTTCTTCACGGCTTCATCATGTCACTTGAAATCGATCAAACCAGAGCGATCAGGTTCTCCACCGCTCGCTCCCTCATCTTCTGGTAGAGCGTGCCCACCGCATACTTCTTGAAGTGTTCGCTCTTCCGATGTGCTGACAGTGCCTGTTCGTCCACATACTGCTCGTAGATTGCGATGATGTCCATATCCTCTTCGGAGTGATGCGGAACATAGCTCACGCATCCCGGCTCCTTTCGTGAAGCCTCCGCAAGACGCCGCACAGCCTCTGCAATTTCGGCACGATCTTCCTGCGCAAACCTCATCCGCACCAGAAAACTCACCATGGACTTCGCTCTTCTCCTGCCCCGGGCCTCGACCAGGCCGGCGCATCTCTCAAATTGTCCGACGAATAGGTCTAACCGCAGATGCTCGCGAGGGCAGCCGCAAACTCCGGCAGAAACATCGTCTGCTCCCGGTCCGGCCCCGTGGAAACCATGCCGATCTTCGCGCCGCTCTCTCGTTCCTGAAAACGCAAATACTCCTGCGCTGCTTTGGGCAGCCTGTCAAATTCGGTAACGCCTTCGGTCTTCTCGCGCCAACCCTTCAGGTTCGTGTAGACCGGCTCAATCTTCTGCAAACCGGCCACATCCGCCGGCACCTCGTCGGTCAGCTTGCCGTCGATTCGGTAGCCGGTGCAGATCGGAATCTCCTCAAGCTCATCCAGCACGTCCAGCTTGGTCACCACCAGCCATTCCGTGCCGTTCACCCGGTTCGAATACCGCAGCAAGGGCAGGTCCAGCCAGCCGCAACGCCGTCGCCGTCCCGTTACCGCGCCAAACTCGTTGCCTCGCTGCTGCAGGTGATCGCCCAGTTCGCCGCCCACCTCGGTGGGGAAAGGCCCTTCGCCCACCCGCGTCACGTAAGCCTTGGTCACGGAGATCACGGTTCCAATCGCTGTCGGCCCCAGCCCCGTCCCGGTCGAGGCACCGCCAGCCGCCGACGAAGAGGACGTCACAAACGGGTACGTTCCATGGTCGATGTCCAGCATCGTCCCCTGCGCTCCCTCAAACATCACGCTGCCGCCTGCGGCCAGCACATCCGCCAGCAGTTTGCCGGTATCCGCCACCAGTGGCCGAATCTTCTCAGCCGCCGCCGCGTACTCGTCGTACATCTTCTTCGCGTCCAGCGGATCCGTTCCAAACAGCGCTCGCGCGATTGCATTCTTTTCCGCGCATGCCGTCTCAATATGCGTTTTCAGCAGGTCAGGTCGCAGCAGGTCAACCACGCGCAGCCCGCCGCGCGACATCTTGTCCTCGTAGGCCGGCCCGATACCCTTGCTAGTCGTCCCAATCTTGCGCCGTCCCGGAGCGCTCTCTGCCGCCAGCTCAATCATCCGGTGGTAGGGCAAAATCACCTGCGCCCGGTTCGAGATAAACAGCCTCTCATCCACTTCGATGCCGGCATCGCGCAGCTTTTGTGCCTCGACGAGCAAAAAAATCGGGTCCAGCACCACGCCATTGCCGATCACGTTTTTGCAGCCGGCTCGCAAAATGCCGCATGGAATCAGTTGCAGCACCATTTTCTTCCCATTGGCGATCACCGTATGGCCGGCATTGTGCCCGCCGGCATAACGCGCCACCGCGCTGAACCGCTCGCTCAGCACGTCCACAATCTTGCCCTTGCCCTCATCGCCCCACTGGGCGCCAAGCACTACCGCTGACTTCGCTCGCATTTTTCGTCCGTTTCCCACACACATACCCCGAGCAAGCAACTCGCGAGGGAGCGCTTGCACAATGGTTTCGGTTCAGGCGCTTCTTGAAGGACAGCACCCCTCGCGATTCTAAACCCTCAGCGGATTGCTCGATCCGCAACGGAAACACGCAGATCGCCGTTCGGCTCCTGGCAGGCTGAAATCATCTCGATTGACCCCAATCGGGTATTGACAGGCGAAGAAACCGATTTGTAGTATCTGCGGAAATCTTCACACTGCATTGTTCCCCTGTACGGCAAGAACTGGGCCCAACATGGGATGAAAGTTAGCTGTCGAAGGCCTCCCCCTTTGAGGATCAATGGCATGATTCGGGCCAACTTGTGTCGTTTTGCGCAAATCAGGGTCGTGTTGTTTGTGCTGGCCGTGGCATCTTTCGCGGCCGGCTGCGGTAGCAACGGTGGGAGTGGCGGAGGCGGAAACAACGGCGGCGGCGGCAACGGAGGAGGTTCCAACTCACCGCTTACCTTGGCGATTGGCGGCAATGATTTTGCCCCCAGCGAGCAGGGCGCGTCTTTCACCCTCACCCTGACGAACACAAGCGGGTCGGCCCTGACTCTCGCGGGTCTCGGCGTTCAAGTCGGTTTCCCGAGCCTGCAGCAGTTTGTGGTAACGGGGATCTCCGGAACCGGCTGGACCTGCGTGATGACCCCGAGCATTAAATGTTCGCGTACCGACAACTTGGCGGCCGGCGCAGGCTACCCGGCCATCACCGTTATTGGCAACCCGCAGGGAGGCGGAGGCTCGTTCAACTTCCAGGTGAGCGTTCAAGTCAGCCTTCCCGACAACGGCGGAGGACTTTGGGACTTCAACGAGAGCATCACCGACACACCCGCCGTTCTGAGCATCGCCAAAACGCATTCGGGCGATTTTATTCAAGGCCAAGAGGGAGCGGTCTACACCATCACTGTTTCCAATGCCGCTAACGTGGGTCCAACGGTGGGTACGGTTACAGTAACGGAGATCTCCCCCTCCGGGCTCATTCTGTTCTCGCTTTCGGGCGACGGATGGACGTGCAGCGGGACCACTTGCACGCGGAGCGACGCGCTTGCTCCGAAGAGCAGCTACCCCGTAATCACGGCCACTGTGAATGTGGCCAACAACGCCACGTCGCCCCAGGTGAACCAGGTCATGGTGACCGGTGGAGGATCGGGCAGCGCAGCGGGAAGCGACTCCACCAATATCGACGCAAATACAGCCGTGGCCAACGGTCCCGCCCTATCCGGCATTGCCCCGGCCTCGGGGCCACCGCTCACCATGCTGACCCTGGCGGGCAACTTCGATCCATCGAACACCGTGTGGGCCCATTTCTCGACGCAGAGTGGATATTCCGTGAGTGAGCCTGCCATCTACGTCACGCCCACTTCCGCAATCGTTGCCGCGCCCCTGCTCGTGAATGGAAACGCCACTCCCTACTCAGGAACAGTCTTCGTCCAGGTTCTCAACGCGAGCGGAGGACAATCGAGCACATCCTCATTCAGCCTGAGCGCCATGCCGGCGGATTCACCGTTGGCGCCCGGCACTCTGACCCTCGGATTTCTTCAGGGAGAACTAGCAGCGCTCCAGAGCTATCGGCAGAGCATTCAGGGCTCGTCTGCGGATACGGCGAACTTCGAAACTGCCTACAACGACAGCGTGAAGGCGGCAGGTGAGGTAATTACCGCTGTCCAGTCCGTCATCAATGGGGCAGCCAGCGCCTCCATCGGCACATTCAACGGAAAAACTGTAAACATCAAGTCCGCCGACCTGGGGAATGCCGACGCATTGCTTCTGAATACTTTGAAGTCCATTGCGCAGTTCCAGGCCAACGGTAACTCTGAGGCAGTGCACCCCCTTCAAGATGCAAAACCGCAAGTAAATTCTGATTCAAGCGGCACGATTCAGCAAGACGCTTCGACCCTCTACGGATTTGGGTCCACCGTCGATACGAGCGCCGGGCAGTTGACCGTTGCCACAAGCACCTACATCTCCGATTCAGCGAATGCCAACGACAACGAGTTCGTAACCAACCAGCAGACGTGGGTAACTGGAGGATTCGGCGTGGGCCAGATGGTGGCCTGCAACGCATGCACATCTTCAGGGCTTTCCATGATGGCCTACATCACAGGCCTTTTCTACAGCGCGCTCGTTGAACAGGAATGGGCTGCCGGCTATTTGCCCGGGCAGCCCTCCGTGGCCGGCGCCTTTAACACGCAAAACGCCATGTACCAGGGCCCCAATTCCGGAGTCATGGACGGGCCCGCTGGCGACCTGAACAAGGCGGCCGGAGAGCTGCAGAAAAACTCAGCCTCGATGTTCTGCGCTAAGGCGCCTTGCGGGGTTTTCGGGACAACCATCCAGCTCTTCGTCCAGGACAATGCCTTTCCACCATCCATAACGAGCGTCCAGGTCTGTGCCACCTACTCAGGCCAGGAATTCGACGCATGTGGGCCGGCCAACTACGGCTTTGGCGTCAACCAGATAGGCGCCATCGTCCTCTGGGCGAATCCTGCCACCGTGTACACCCTGTCGCTTCCTCCACAGCCTGCCGACTCGTACTGCGGTCAGATTCAGGATGGGACTGGCATGGCTGGCGCCAATAATCCCGTCGCGATTGTCGATTGCGACTGAAGTACTCGGCAGGGAACTCCTGCTCCGGCCCAGTTCGGGCCCCAGTTTTCTCCATTCACCCAGTTTTTTCGCAACTTACTCCCCTGTCCGGGGTCTACGCTAACTAACCGTTCTTCGGACTCTCGCGGGCTTTCACCCTCCGCACGCCGTCAGAACGATCCAGTTGCCGTGAGGACGAAAGCCTGCCTCCCGCCTCTGGCCCCGCAACGAAGGCGGCTCACTCGAAGCCGCCGTGAGGAATTATGAGACTCCGTACGGCTGCTCTCCGCTCTGCTCTGCTCCCGCTCGCTACCCGCCGCGAAACCCGGCAACAGATCCGCCTGATTCTTCAGCGCTCCATCGCTCTCGGCATGGCTGTGCTCTTGCTTCCTCTGGCCCAGATCGACGCTCTCGCTCAAGAGCAGTACCCCCAGAAGCCCAGCCCCTATCAGTACGCGCAGCCAGATCCGAACGCCCAGCCAAATCCCTACGCCGCTCCACAGCAGCCGGGCTATCCAGCCCAGCTCAATCCCTACGCGCAGTCCAACCCCCAATACGGTCAACAACCCTATCCCCAGCAACCCGGCTATCCCGGCCAGCCCTACGCCCAGCAGCAGTTTCCACAGCAGGCCCCCGCACCGCAGGATTACGCCGATCAGGGCGCTTATCCCGACCAGTACGGCCCTTCGCAATCGCCGGGTCTCAACCAGCAGCCTGAACAGGGCTTCGCCTCCCAGCAGCTCGAACAGTTGGTCGCCCCCATCGCTCTTTATCCCGACGCGCTCGTCGCTCAGATACTCGCCGCTTCAACCTACCCTGCGCAGGTTGTCGCCGCCGACCACTGGCTGCAGTCCATGGGCCGTGTCTCGCCCGACCAGGTTGCCGCTGCCGCCGACGCTCAGTCCACCTGGGACCCCAGCGTCAAAGCCCTCACCGCCTTCCCGCAAGTCCTTGCCATGATGGACCACGACCTGCAATGGGCCACCGACCTCGGCAACGCCTACTACAACCAGCCGCAGGACGTTCTCGCCACCATCCAGGTCCTTCGCCAGCGCGCCGAGAATGCCGGAACCCTGCGCAACACGCCGCAGGAACAAGTCAGCAACGATCAGGGCTACATCCAGCTCGCCCCGGTCAATCCCCAGGTCGTATACGTGCCAACTTACAATCCCTGGTCCGCCTATGGCGCTCCCATCAATCCCTATCCCGACTTTTATCTCGTTGATGCCTTTGGCCACGCCATCGCTGCCATCGGGACAGGCCTCGTGTTTGGCGTCGGAATTGCGCTGGGTGCGTTCTTTCATGCCGCCTTCGGCTGGCTTGGCTGGGGACTGAACTGGCACAGCGGCGGCGTTTTCTATAACCACCAGCCCTATTACTCCCACTCCACCTCAGTCGCCCATTGGGGCGGCTTCCATGGCGGGTATCGCGGCGGCTCTGGCGGAAACTATGCCGGTAACGGCTACAGGTCGACGCATCCCATGCCCCAAGGACGCGAGACCGCTGGAAACTATGCTGGAAATTCTCGCGCACAGGCGGCATACGGCCGGGCTGCCAATCCCTATGAGAACCAGCGGTACGCAGAGAGCCAGAGGAACCTCGAAAGCCCGCGGAACATGGACAGCCAGCGTTCAGCCCGCGACTATGCAGGCTCCGCATACCGCGGCCCTGCAACCAGCGGTTACGACGCCAGCCGCGCCCAGGCTTATGCCGGCAATCGCGCCGAAAACTATGCCTACGCGCGTCCGGCTGAGCCCATGCACCAGCAGTACTCAGCCCCATCCCAGCAATACGCCCGGCCGCAAGCCTACGCGAATCCCGGCTACAATTCAGGCGGGTATCGCGGTCAGCAATCCTACGCCAACGAACGCGCCTACGCCGCTCCCGCATCGCGTGGCTTCCGCGAGTCCGAACCGCGCTATGAATCATCGGGCCGTGAATCGTCCGGCAGCTCGCATTTCTTTGGCGGCAGCCGCGGCGGCGAGAGCTACCACGCGCCCAAAGCTCCCAGCTATCACGCCCCCAAGGCCCCCAAAATGTCTGGCGGCGGCGGCCACGGCCACTCGGGCGGCGGCGGCAAACACCACTAAGACCTGAACTCGTTCGCTCATCCGAACCCGCCTGCCCCAAAAATGCGTCCCGAGCGGTGCGTTCTCCTGGTGCCATACGAGACCACGTCACTCGGCGCCGCGCAAGCGTGAATCGTCCGCGCGAAGCGCATCTGCTGCATGCAATGCCCCTGCTCCGCTATAGTTCTAGCCGTTCGCACACCGGCGTCTCTGCGCGTTTTCTGCAATCGCGCCCGCCACTTCTGTCCAAAATCAAGGAGCCCTCCTCATGGACTGGTCTGACCCCTCCCGCCGTTCCTTCCTCAAGCACCTCTCCGCTGCCGGAGCCCTCGCCCTCACTTCCTCCTCCGCCAACGCCGCCGCTCCCCAGGCCGCTCCCGCTTCTGACAAGCCCGCCCCGCCCGATCCCCTACGCCGCCACGCGCAGTCAGCGCATGGCCTGGTGGCACCAGGCAAAGTTCGGCATGTTCATTCACTGGGGCCTCTACTCCGTCATCGGCCAGCACGAGTGGGCCAAGGAGGTCGAAGGCATTCCCATCCCCCAGTACGAGATCCTCGCCAAACACTTCAAGCCCAAGCCCAACGCCGCCCGCGACTGGGCCACGGCTCGCCAAGGCCGCCGGCCAGAAGTACATGGTCATGACCACCAAGCACCACGAGGGCTTCTGCCACTGGGACACCAAGCTCACCGACTACTGCGCCCCCAAGCAGGGCCCCGGCCGCGATCTCGTCCGCGAGTTCGTCGATGCCGCCCGCGCCGAAGGCCTTCGCGTCGGCTTCTACTACTCGCTCATGGACTGGCACCACCCCGACGGCGCCATCTGCAAAACCGACCCCGCCGCCCGCCGCCGCTTCGTCGACTACACCCACGGCCTCATTCGCGAACTCATGACCAACTACGGCAAAATCGACATCCTCTGGTACGACGTCGACTGGCCTCTCACCGCCGCGCGAGTGGGAGTCCGAGCGCATGAACAAGATGGTCTTCGAGCTGCAGCCCGACATCATCGTCAACAATCGCAACGGCCTTGCCGGCGACTTCTCCACCCCCGAGCAGGAGATCCGCGCCGACCAAGTCCGGCCGCGCCTGGGAGTCCTGCATGACCCTCAACGACACCTGGGGCTTCAACCGCTTCGACGACGCCTGGAAGACCCCCAAAACCATCGTCGACAACCTCGCCAACTGCGCCCGCGGCGGCGGCAACTACCTGCTCAACATCGGCCCCAAGCCCGACGGCTCCATCCCTGAGGAGTCCGTCGCCGTGCTCGAATCCGTTGGCAGGTGGCTCGCAACCAACGGCAAGGCCATCTACGCAACCGACCGCATCGAAGCCAGTTGGAACGTCAACGCCAACTACACCCGCCGCGGCAACACCCTCTACATCGTCCAGCAGTTCTGGCCCGGCCACACCCCGGCCGCCGAGTGGCTCACCTTCTTCCAGCCCGAGGCCGTCATCGCCATCGGCGGCCTCAAGGCCAAAGCGCTTTCCGCCCGAATCTTGAAGACCGGCCAGCCCGTCCAGTTCACCCAGGACGAATGGGCCCTCCGCCTGACCGGCCTGCCCATTGCAGGCCCCCGACCAGCCCGCCACGGTCATCGAAGTCGAGTGCGACGCCGAACCCGTCATCGACCACGAAGCCCCCCGCGCCCACTGGCCCCGCTACAAAGTCGGCGTCAGCTAGGGCTTTGGCTGACGGTCGAACGAGGCAGAACCGATGTCTCGCCGACTCCAAAATCTCATGAACCCAAGCGGTTTAGGTTATACTGAGGCTCGATGGGCTCAATCCGGCTCGAAGGCATTCGCTTCGTTGTCTATACCATGGACCATGAGCCAAAGCATGTGCATGGATTTTATGCTGAAGTCGAAGTCATCCTCGATCTGCTTCCAGACGGCGACGTAGCACTGGCAAACAGAAAAGACCCGGTCCGTCCAGCAGACGCAAGCCGCTCCGATGTCCGCCACGCTCTCACTGTGGCTGCCGGGCGCTTTGACGAACTCGTTCAACTTTGGGAGAAACATCATGGCTGAGCACAGAGTTGCAACCACAGACGCCGAAATCGACGCCGCGCTGAAAGCAGCAAAGCAGAGTGAGGGCGGCCCGCGCGCAAAAAGCGTCGAGCACATTCCCACGCTCAGGTTGCTCATTGTTGAACTTACAAATTCCCGCCGCCTTGTGCTGCCAATCGAAGAGATTCAGGATCTGGGCACGGCAACAGACAAGCAACTTCAAAACTACGAACTGCTTGGCAGCGGAACCGGCATCAGTTTCCCCGACCTGGATGTTGATCTCTACGTGCCCGCGCTCATCGAAGGCGTCTACGGCAATCGCCGCTGGATGACCCAGCTAGGCCGCAAGGGCGGTAGCGCAAAATCCGACGCAAAACGCCGCGCCTCCAAAACCAACGGCGCAAAAGGCGGCCGACCTCCCAGGGCCATCGCAACCAGCGTCTGAGGACCCTTTGCGGCCAGCCCGTCCAGTTCTCCAAGGACGAGTGGTCCCTTCGTTTCACCGGACTTCCCATGCAGGCTCCCGACCAGCCCGCCACGGTCATCGAGGTCGAGTGCGACGCCGAGCCCGTCATCGACCACGAAACCCCCCGCGCCCACTGGCCCCGCTACAAGGTGGACATGGGCAGCTAATCGATAACCCAACCGCTTTGGTTTTATGCTAGGATTGCTCCATGCCAACCGTTCTCAGGATTGGCGCGCTCCGGGTTGGCATTTACCCGAACGACCACCGACCTCCGCATGTGCACGTTGTCGGCCAGGGGAATGAAGCGGTATTCGTGTTGAAGATTCCGCTCGGCAGTGTTTCGCTGCGCGAGAACTACGGCTTCGCTCGCCACGAGCTTACGGCAATCGCACGAGCACTGATGGAGAATTTGGGGTTCCTGTTGCGCGCCTGGGAGGAAATTCATGGACCGGAGTGAAGTCAACATCAGCCCTGCTGAGTTCGCTCAGGCAAATCGCCTGGGCCGCGAGATGCAGTCGACTACTCCCCGCGCCGCCTCTGCCCGCTACAACCGCCGCATCGACCGCGTGGTGATTCAGCTCTCCACCGGCATCGATCTCGCCTTTCCGCCCCACATCGCCCAGGGCCTCGAAAACGCAACTCCCGCGCAGCTTGCCGAGATCGAAATCTCGCCCTCCGGCTTCGGTATTCACTTTCCCCGCCTCGACGCCGACCTTTATCTGCCCGCACTCCTTGAAGGATTTCTCGGGTCGCGCAAATGGATGGCGCGCCGTCTCGGCGCACAGGGAGGCAAGTCCACCAGCCCCGCCAAGACCGCCGCCGCAAAGCGCAACGGTCGCAACGGCGGGCGCCCCAAAAAGAGGACTGCGGCAGTTGCTTGAAGCCTGAGATCGCGAACCTCCTCCAGCCCATCCTCGTCCAACAATCGGAAAAAGCCACAATCCCCCTGTTAACCAACCCACCCCCTCACTCGTTGTATGTGCAGAAGGGAATCAACCCCTTCAACACAGTGAGGAAACACCCCATGCTCAGCCGTCCTCGTCTCGCCCAGGCTCTCAGCTCCGTCGCAATCTCCGCCTGTCTCTGCGCCACCGTCGCCGTCGCACAATCGCAAGCCGCGTCCGCGCATCCCGCGGCTCCCGCCCGTCCAGCCGCCGCAGCCCTCCCGCCGGCCGCTCCAATCTCCGACAAAGAGCTCGCCGAGACCCAAAAGCAGCTCATCGACCTGCTCCGCCTCAGCCCCACCCTCACCACCGTCGTCGCCCACGACCCATCCCTGCTCGCGAACCAAGACTACGTCGCCCGCAACAACCCCCAGCTTGCGCAATTCCTGGCCGCGCATCCCGAGGTCGCACGAAATCCGGATTTCTACCTCTTTACCCACGTCCACCCTCAAGACGGAAGCCCCGACGAAGCTCTCGAGCGCGCCGTTTGGCCGCAATTCCAGCAACAGCAACAAAGTGGGTGGAGCTCCGGCGAAGCGTTTGCCCCCATCACTGCCATGCTGGCCTTCGCATGCTTCCTTTGGGCTGTCGTGTGGCTAGTCCGCCAGTTTCTTGAGAACCGCCGCTGGAGCCGCATCTTCAAGCTGCAGAGCGAAGTCCACGGCCGCCTCATCGACAAATTCAGCTCCACGCAGGAGCTCGCCGCCTACATGGGAACCGAGGCCGGCCGCCGCTTTCTTGAGGCCGCGCCCATCCCCGTCGGCATTGAGCCAGAGCAGCGCGTCCCCAACGCCATCGCCCGCGTCCTCACTCCGCTCCAGGTCGGCATCGTGCTCGTACTTCTCGGTATCGGCTTCTATTTGCTGCGCAACATCCATCCCGATGCCCATGAGCCGATGCTCATTCTTGGAACGGTCACCCTCATGCCCGGCCTTGGATTTATCATCTCCGCAGGCATCACCTGGGTACTTGCGGGACGTCTCGGCCTCATGCCAAAGAACACACACACGAGCCTTGCCGCATCCTTCGACTCACGGAACGAGCAGTAACCCCTCAACGTACCCGTTTTGATCGACCCCTACTTGCCAGCCCCTGAATCGGTGTCCGTGCTCATGCCCCTGGAATCCATACTTCCGAGCCTCTTTGCCGGCGAAGCCTTTCGCGCCGCGGCCCTGCCTGCGGAGTTGCCCCCTGAAGCTCTCATGGGCAACGACGCCTTCGCCGGCTTCTACTCGCGCTCTGCACGCCCGCTCTGGGCTTACCTCGCCCGCGTCTCCGCCGACCCCGCCCTCGCCGACGACCTCATGCAGGAGAGCTTCGTCCGCTTCCTCTGCGCCGCGCGACCCGACGATGGTGAAGTCGCAGCCCGCCGCTATCTCTTCCGCATCGCCACCAACCTTCTCCGCGACTATTGGCGCAGGCCCCGCCACGCCTCTATCGAAGAAATCCCCGAGGAATTTTTCGCCGACGTCTGCCTCTTCGGCCCAGTCCGATTCCCGAGTCCTCCTCGGCCCCGCCCTTGCCCAGTTGATCCTCCGCGACCGCCAGCTCCTCTGGCTCGCCTACGCCGAAGGCTACTCGCACCATGAAATTGCTGAAGTCACCGGCCTCGCCTCTGCCAGCATCCGTCTTCTGCTCTTCCGCGCCCGCCGCAGGATCGCCGCGCTCCTGCGCGACCAGAACCCGCAGGGATGGCCCTCTTCATGACCCTCAGCCCATGCCCGCATGAGAAGGAAATCGCCGCGCTGCTAACCCGCGGCCAATGGCCCCACGCGGCACCCGCTGAGCTCCGTGCCCACGTCGGGGTTTGCCGCCCCTGCACTGAACTCGCTCTCGTGACGTCCGCCTTTCAGGTGTCGCGAACCACTGCTGCCGCTGCCGCACCGCTCGTCTCTCCCGGCGTCCTCTGGGGTCGCGCTCAGCTCCGCCGCCGCAACGCTGCCATCGAGCGAGTCACCCGGCCCATTCTTGGCGCACAGATATTTGCCTTCTCTGTCTGCATCGCGGTCGCAATTGGCTTTGCTGGCTCGCATGCTGGGCAAGGCCTCGACTGGATCACCTCGCTCAGTCAGCTTTTCCCGCCGCACTCGCTCGACGTAACCAGGCTATGGCCGACGTCGCTCACCGGTTCAGGTTCGGTCCTCTGGGTCCTCGTGCCGTTACTGGGTACGCTCGCGCTCCTCGGCGGCGCGGCCGTCTACTTCGGCTCATCTGAAGAGCGGTAGCAAAGCGCCGCGGTCGCCTGACGGCTGTCCACTGATCACTGTCCACTGTTCACTGACCCCTTACCCCTAACCCCCTTCCCACTGCCTTTACCCCGGCGGCAGCCCGCCCCACTGCCAGAACGCTGTCGTCTTCGCCTCCGCAATCCACTTCGAAAGCTGCGCATCCGGAAACCGCTTCACATAGGGCACGGCCCATCCAATATCCGATCCCGAAATCGAATCCGGAACATCCTGTTCCACGCCCGTCGCCTTCTTGAAGATTCCCGGATCCTTCAGCCCAGCCTCCGAAATAGTGACCAATCTATGAATCGCGCCGTGGTTCTCGCCGTACAGGTCCATCCCGTTCGCCTCGCCCAGCTCCGCAATCATGATCAGCGGCGCCAGCGCATAGAGGTGATAGTGCAGCGCCTTTCCCGCACGCGCCATCTCGCGCATCAGCACACCGCTCGCCTGAATCTCCCCCACGCCCGATCTTGTACGCACCCACACCCCACTTGAAGTCGCGCTCATCGTTCCGCGCCACGCCCGAAGCCGCAACCGCCAGCCCCGCCCAATAAAGATGGTTGTTCCACGCATCGCTGTTTGGGTTTTTGCGTTTGTCTTCCACGTAATCCTTGATGCGGTCCGCCAGCGTCCCCAGCCAATTCTGGATCGCCTTGTCCTGCTCCGGCGTTCCCGCCCCGCTCGTTCTTACCTTCAGATACGCCATCGACGTTCCGGCAAGCAACCACTTCTGTTCATAGGTCGCCTGGCCTGTCGGCATCGTGGCCGTCCAGGCTTTAGCTTCTGCCGCCGCCCCCAGCAGCGAGTACAAGCACGCCGCCGCCGCCCTGCTTCCGGTCGTCCGATACGCATCCGCCGCCTGGCCAGCCCACTGGCCCAGGTGCGTCGGAGCTTCGGTCGCCTTGCGAAACGCCTCCCGCTTCGCCTCGTCGATGATCGAGTGGTTCGCGTCCGTGTAGTAGCTCTCCGCATCCATGCTCTTCGCGAACGGCGGCGGATCGGGACACTTGTATCCCGCATCCGTCAGCGTCACCGTCTGCCCGTCCCACGGCGACTTCAGCTTCTGCGCTCCTGCCGTCACACAAACCATTGCCAGCGCCGCCGTCACCAACAGCCCGCGCATCACGCCTTCCAATCTCCCCATCGCGCCCTCCACAAATTCCTTTGGATGCTCTTTTCCCGCTTGCAACCAATCGGACCTCTCCGCTTTCCATTCCATTTTCAACACTCCCACCCAACTCGGTACACTGCAACCAGAGCGGGCGCGCACGAAATTGCCCTTTCGCCCAGGAGCCCTCAGTTGAAACTCCCCTTCGCATTACTTTCCGTCCTCGGCCTCGCCGCCGCCTTCACCCTCCCCGCCGTCGCCCAGGACTCCGGCCCAGACACTTACAAGGCCAAGTGTCAGATGTGCCACGGAGCCGACGGCCTCGGCAACACCCCCGTCGGCAAAATGGCAAAGATTGTCTCGCTCAAAGACCCAACTGTCGTCAGCGCCACCGACGCCGACCTCATCGCTGTAGTCACCAACGGGAAGAACAAAATGCCTCCCAATAAAGGCAAACTCACTGACGATCAAATCACAGCTGTCGTCGCCTACATTCGCACCCTGCAGAAATAAACGGCCACAGAAGGCGGTTCCCCAGGGCCTGGAAGCTCTGCGCTCTCTATCGCCTCAACCACCCGGCCTAACCCCTACCCCCGACCCCTAAACTCTGTCTTGAATGACCGACACCCTCACCACCCCGCGCCTCATCCTCCGCCGTTGGCTCCCCTCTGACCGCGAGCCGTTCCGCGCACTCAACGCCGACCCGCGCGTCATGGAGTTCTTTCCCTCGACCCTCACCACCGCTGAGTCCGACGCCCTCGCCTACCGCATCCAAGCTCACTTCCGCGCACATGGCTTCGGCGGTTTCGCTGCCGAGCTCCGCTCCACGGGCGCTTTCATCGGTTTCATTGGTCTCGCCATCCCCGACTTCGACACCACGATTCTTTTGGCGCCCCTCGCCAGGGCAAACCCCAACCCTCCTCAGATCGTCGAAATCGGTTGGCGGCTTGCCTATTCCGCCTGGGGTCAGGGTCTCGCTACTGAAGGTGCCCGCGCTGCCGCCAGCTACGCGTTCGAGACCCTCAACCTTCCCAGCCTCGTCTCGTTCACGGTCCCCGCCAACCTCCGCTCACGCCGCGTTATGGAGAAGATCGGCATGGTCCACGACCCCTCCGCCGGCTTCCTTCACCCCAATCTCGCCGATGGTCACCCGCTCCGTCCGCACGTCCTCTACCGCCTTGGCCGCCCCGGCTCCCCGAGTCCCACGCCAGTACCTGGCCTCTGACTCTTACCCGCATCGCTGCCCATCAGGCCCTCCCAGTGCGCGTCCTCCATCCGCTGTACCAGCGCCTCGCCCCGGCGCATTGCCGCCTTTGCCTCCTCCGCTCTCAACTCGTCAGTCCCGTCCGCGCCCGCGCCGATTCCGGTTGCATCGCCAGCCGAGTTGCTGTAATCCTTGCACCCTGAACTCATAAGGAGACCTTCCCCATGCCCAAATTCGTTATCGAACGTGAAATCCCCGGCGCCGGGCAACTGACGCCCGATCAACTCAAGGCCATCTCTCAAACATCCTGCGGAGTCCTGCGCAGCCTCGGTCCGCAGATTCAATGGCTCCAGAGCTACGTCACCGACGACAAGATCTACTGCGTCTACATCGCGCCCGACGAAGCCACCGTCCGCCGTCACGCCGAGCAGGGTGGATTCCCCGCCAACCGCGTCTCTCAGGTCCGTACCACCATCGACCCCACCACCGCGGAATAAAACCTCGCTCGGCGTCATCCTCGCGCCCCACAGCGCTTTAGGGAGTGGTGCATCCGGGCCACGACAGCACGGTCGACGCGACCCCAAGGAGCGGCGACTTCCTTCAACAGCTTGAGCGTACACAGTTTTTCCTAAAGCGCTCTAAAAGCCCCAAAAACGAAAGGGGCGCCGCCCCCTTGGCAGCGCCCACGGTTTCTTTCCCCCAAACTACAGCGGTTCGAGGGTTGCTGGACCTCGAAGCCTCATCACTCAAGTCGATGCGACCATCAGGGAGCAGCGACCTTGAAGATCCTCAGTGATGAGTACACGTACCCTGGAACCGCTCTGAACTCGTCTAAATCGAAGCCCCCGGCCCGCTCCCATCCGGGAAAACCTGCTCCCGTTCAAGTTCGCTGTGCCGCTTCGAGTCCACTTGCAGCGTAAGCGTCTGCTGCTTGCGATCGCGCAGCACCGTCACCTGCACCTGTTTGCCTTCATTCGACCGCAGCGCCCGGTCCCAGTCCCGCAAGGTTCGTAATCGGCTCTGTCCCCACCTTCAGGATCACGTCGAAGGCCTTCAGCCCCGCCGCCGCCGCCTCGCTCTTCTTCGCCACCTGCTTCACCATCACGCCGGCGGCCACGCCCAGGTACTCGGCCAACTGCGTCGATCAGCGGTTCCACCAGTGCGCCCACATTCAGCGAGCTGCCGAAAAAGGGATTGTTATGCAGTCCGTTGGGCAGTTCGATGTCGCCGTTTCCACCCGGCAAGATCCCCAGCCCAGGCGCCTGCGTGAATACCGGCCCGCCGCTGTTGAATCTTTTCCACGCATCGTCCTCGATCTTCCTCCGGTCGGCCAGTTCCACCGTCAGCGTCTGCAGGTTGCCGTCGCGGCTGATCACCAGGCTCACTTTGCGCCCCGCCGGAATTTCCCGCAGCATCCTGCGCAGTTGTTCGGCGCCTTCCACGTTCTGGCCGTTCAGCTGCATCACAACATCGTTGATCTTCAGCGGGATCTGTCCGGCCGGCGCATCATGATCGATCAGCGTGATTACCGCCCCGCGCACGTCTTTCAGCTTCAGTGCCTGCGCCTTTTCCTGGTCCACGTCCTGCAGTTCCACACCCAGGTAGCCTTGCGAACCCCCGCCCCCGTGTCCCAGCAGCGGGCTGGGATCCTGCACCAGTTCTACGATCGCGCCCACTTGCGCCTGAGCGCCATGAGCCCATCCCATCAGCCCTGCCACTGCAAGAGCTGCCCATCCAAACCCGATTCCGATTTTTTTTATTGGCCCCAGAAAGTACTTCATGATTCGTTCTCCCGCTGATTTTCCGGCCTTGCCGTCTGTCGGTCGACGCAATCGCCGGTCTGAAATTCTCCCTTTATTGGAACTGAGGAACGCGGCTCAGAACCTGTCTCGAAACGGTCCTGATGTGAGGATTCTCGTCCGAATTCGCCACCGTATGCAATACCTGCCGCACACTCGTGTCCGCTTCCACAGGCTCCAGAATGCTGATCGCCGAAGTCCTGATCTGAGGATCGCTGTCGTTCATCAGCGCCTCAAGCACCGCATCCCGCACCCGCACATCCTCGGCCACGTACGGCTGCAATCCCTCCAGCGCCTTGGCTCGCACGCCCCCATCCTGGTCGTAGCGCAGCAGCACCATCAGCGCCTCGCGAATCCCGGCCGCCTGGCAGCTATGTCCCGCGCGGCACTCGGCCACCAGCAGCCCCACCGAATCGTCCCGCACGCGCGGCGACTCCGAATTCTGCGACGCCATCATCAGCAACTGCCGGATCGCCGGATCGTCCAGCGAACCCTCCATCCGCTGCGGAACCACCTGGTTGTAGCTCACCTCGACCATCTCGCTGTTCGGACCCGCGCAATGCTCGAAATGTTTGAAATGTTTGAAATGTTCGCAATCTCGGCTCCCTGTGGGCATCGTCGGCCCTGCAATTGGAGACTGCGGCTGCCCGCTCAAAGCGCGCCACTCTGCTCTGTGCCACTTCGTATCCGCCCAGCACGCCTGCGCCTGCACCCACAATCAGCAGCAGGCACGCCCCAATCGGCGCCGCCTGCAGGCTGGCAAAGTTGTTCACCATCCGCTGGCTCAGCCACTCATACCAGCGCTTCGGTGGCAGCGCATCCAGCGCCTCTTCCAGCCGCTGCCGCGAGCGCGCCACCAGGTTCG
This sequence comes from uncultured Acidobacteriaceae bacterium, assembly GCA_963783065.1. Lineage (GTDB taxonomy): Bacteria > Acidobacteriota > Terriglobia > Terriglobales > Acidobacteriaceae > Telmatobacter. Next base: position 2,002,801 of record CAWAMG010000004.1, read on the forward strand.
CATCCGGCTCGATCACCGGATTCGCATCCGCCAGCACCTTCAGCGCCAGCAACTGCTCCCGCTCCGTCCGGCAATCCCCGCAGGCATGCACGTGCCGGTCCAGCTCGTGCATCTGCTCGTCGGGCAGCTCCCCGTAGGCCGCCGTCACGATTCGCTCATGTGCCAATTCGCAATTCATAGTTACGTCCTTCCAGCCTCAAAATGTCCTTCAATCATCCGCCCTGCGAACTCCCCACCACGCCTATGAGCGCAGCTCCGCCAGCTGGGTTCGCAGTTTCTTTGTCGCTCTAAAGAGCGTATTCTTGGCGGTCTCTTCCGTCGTGCTCAACATCTCTCCAATCGTCCGCAAGCGGAGCCCTTGATAATGCTTCAGTTCAAAAACCATTCGCTCCCGCGGCGTCAGCTTACCGAGAGCTGCCTGAATCCGCGCTCCCAGCACCTTCCGGTCCAGCTCCCGCGCCGGATTCGAATAACTCCGCTCGTCGCTCACCGAGGCCAGCACATCGATCTCGTCTCCGGAGTTGTCCAGCACCACCGCCCGATCTTCCCGCCGCGTCTTCTTCCGCCGCAGTTGATCCAGGCATAGGTTCGTCACAATCCGGTAGATCCACGTGTAGAACGAGCACTCGAATCGGAAGTTCCCGATGTACCGGTAAGCCTTCAGGAACGCCTCCTGGTAAATGTCCTCGGCGTCGTGTTCGCTGCCCGTCAGGTGCAGCGCCAGCCGCAGCACCTGGTGCTCATACTGCCGCACCAGCGCGTCAAATGCCGCCTCGCGAACCCGCCTGCGCCTGCCGGATCAACTCCATCTCCGGCGCGCGCGCTGCAGCACGTTCCTCGGCCGTAGACAGACCCGCCTGTCCCGCCTTACCCCGTCCCGCTCCGTCTGTTGTCGTCGCCGTGGTCATACCTGGGGACGATTTTACGCCGCTCCCAGCCAACCACGCCAAACCCTTCGCCCCGGAAATCGGGGAAACAGGGAAACTCGCTGCTTCAGTCGCCATCTTTTCTCTTCTCCGGAGTCAGAGGATGGTCTGCTGCTTTTACAGACGACATTTTCCTCAATTGGTGAGCGTTTCAACTGCTGGTCGCCCTCCGACCCTCATTACCAGAACGCCCATTCCGGGACCACTGGATTCACCCCCTGGGTCCGATTCCCCCGCTACACTGAATCAGATGACCGGAAATCTCTTCGCAGCCGACCCCGCCCCCTCCGCAATCCCCTGGTTCACCGCCCACTGCGACGGTGGCTCCCGCGGCAATCCCGGCCCCTCCGGCTACGGCGCAGTCATTGAAGGCCCCGACGGCCAAATCGTCGCCCGACTCGAGCGAATTCCTCGGCATCCAGACCAATAACTTCGCCGAGTACTCCGGGCTAATAGCGGTGTTGAATTGGGCGGTCGAGAACCGCACGAAGTGCCTCCGCGTCGTCTCCGACTCCGAGCTCATGGTCAAGCAGATGAAGGGCCAGTACAAGGTCTCAAGCCCCGTCCTGCGCCCTTTGTTCGAAGAGGCCAGGCGCCTGTCCAAAAGGTTAGACAAGTTCGAAATCCGCCACACCCTGCGCGGCGGCAACAAAGAGGCCGACCGCCTCGCCAACGAAGCCATGGACAAAGGCATGAAGCACGCTTCCCCCGGCGCATCCCGCGCCAACCCCTACGAGAAACCTCCAAAACAAGACTCTGTTCATCAGGTCCTCGAGGGCTACGTCAAAGACGGCGTCGTCCATCTCCTCGAAGGCGAACTCCCCGACGGCATCTTTGTAAAGGTCATCCCAAAGTAGAACAGCAGCGCCTTACTCCGTGAACGTCTCCACCAGCGCCGCCAGAACGGCCGAAAGTGTAGCGGGAGCCACCCTCCCCAGCCGCTTTGATAGCCGAATCTTGTCCACCGCGCGAATCTGATCGATCAGAATGAGCCCGCTCTTGCCTGCGTGGCGGACGGGGATGCGAAATGGCGCAGTGAAGCCTTTCGTGGTCATTGGGGCGATGATCGCCGTGCGCAGATAGTCGTGCATCTCCGGCGGAGAAACCACCAGGCACGGTCTGGCCTTCTTGATCTCGCTGCCTATCGTTGGGTCGAGATTGACCAGCCAAATCTCCCCGCGCTTCACCCGTCCCAACCCCTTACCATGCCCAGCTCTTGTCTTCTTCGTTTGAGAATTCGGGGAGCGCCAGTGCATCTTCGCCGGCCACGGCAATCCGGCGGCTCGCCTCGGCCCATCCGCTGCGCACCTGAGGCTTCGCTGGCCGCAGAACCAGCGCATCGCCCTCGACCATCATCTCGGCCTGGCCCTCAAGCCCCAACTGTTTCAGCAAGGGCTTCGGGATCAACACACCCTGAGAGTTGCCCATGCGCCGAATCGCTACCTGCATCGTCTCACCTTCGTTATAACAATATTATAACGTAGCTCTTACCCTCTCGCCCAGCATCCCAGACCCTGGTCCCTCGGTCCCCTGGTCCCTGCTCCCTTTTCCCTTCTCCCTCCTCCCTGTCTCTCACTTCTTTCCCAGATCATTCCTCCACACATGCCCGCTCTTCTCCAGCAGCCGATCCGAGCACTCCGGCCCCCACGCTCCCGGCAAAGTAATTCGGAAAGACCTCCGGCTTCTTCGCCGCCCACGCCTGCAGCATCGGCGTATACAGCGCCCACGTCGTCTCCACGCCATCGCGGTGCGAAAACAGCGTCTGGTCGCCCAGCATCGCATCCAGCAGCAGCCGCTCATACCCGTTCGCGCTCGACTTGCCAAACGCCGCCGCATAGTCGAAGTCCATATTCACCGGGCAAACGTCCATATTCGGCGTCGTCGGAACCTTCGCCCCAAACCGCAGCGCAATCCCCTCGTCCGGCTGAATGCGAATGGTCAGCAGATTCGGCTGAATCTCCTGGCACGGCCCGCTGGTCGCCAGCCGGTTGAAGATCAACAGCGGCGGCTGCTTGAACTGGATGCTGAAATCTCCGTCGCCCGCTTCTTCATCCGCTTGCCCGCGCGCAAAAAGAACGGAACCCCCGCCCATCGCCAGTTCTCAATCGCCAGCTTGCAGCGCCGCATAGGTCTCCGTGCCCGACTCCGGGTCTCACCCGCTCTTCGTCCCGATAGCCCACCACATGTTGCCTTGTCCACTATGCCCGGCCCATACTGTCCGCGCACCGTATTCAAAATCGGAATCGGCGGAATCGCCCGCCACACCTTCACCTTTTCGCGCCGCACCGCCTCCGCGTCAAAGCTCGAGGGCGGCTCCATCGCCACAAAGCTCAGCAACTCCATCATGTGGTTCTGCACCACGTCGCGCAGCGCGCCGGCCTTCTCGTAGAACGGCCCGCGCCCTTCCACGCCCAGCGTCTCCGCCGCCGTAATCTGCACGTGGTCAATGTAATTCCGGTTCCACACCGGCTCGAACATCCCGTTGGCAAACCGGAACACCAAAATGTTCTGCACCGTCTCCTTGCCCAGGTAGTGGTCGATGCGGAAAACCTGGCTCTCGTGGAACACCGCATTCACCTGGCTGTTCAGCAGCTTCGCCGAGTCCAGGTCATGCCCGAACGGCTTCTCAATCACCACCGCCGTCTTCCCCTGCTCCGGCTGCGCCATCCCCTGCGCGCCCAGGTTCTCCACGATCCCCGCAAAAAACTCCGGCGCGGTCGCCAGGTAGAAAAGCCGGTCGCCGCCGATTCCCTTTTCCTTCGCAATGCGCTCCAGCTCCGCCTTCAACCCCGCATAATCGTTCGGATCGTCGAAGTTCAGCGCAAAGTAGCTGATGTGCTTCACAAACTCATCCAGCTTCGGGTCGCTCGCATCCACGCTGCCAAACTCGATGATCCCCGCCCGCATATCCGCGGCAAACTCGTCGCCCAGCGGCCGCCGCGCCACGCCCACAATCGCAAACTTCTTCGGCAGCAGGTCGTTCTGCCGCAGATGAAACAGCGCCGGCAGCAGCTTCCGCTTGGTCAGATCGCCCGAGCCCCAAAGATCACCATGATCCCCGGATCGGGAATCCGCTCCGCCCCATGCTGCACCTGCGAAAGATCCTCCGGCCTCACACTCATCTGCATCGTCGCCATCTTGTCTCCCTGCCTCCAGTTCGTCTGCGCTTCCCTAACCCCTGATCACTGTCCCTGAACCCTAGTCTTTCTTCACCGCATGCCCGCCAAACTCATTGCGCATGATCGCCAGCATCCGGTCGGTAAAGTTATTCTCCTCGCGCGAGCGGATGCGCCGCATCAGCGACTCGGTAATCACCGGCGCGGAAACATTCAGGTCGATCGCCTCCATCACCGTCCAGCGTCCTTCGCCCGAGTCCTCGACAAACGCCTCCAGCCCCTCCAGCGTCGGATTCTTGCTCAGCGCGTCCGCCGTCAAATCCAGCAGCCAGCTGCGCACCACGCTTCCGTAGCGCCAGATCTGCGAAATCTGCGGCAGGTTCAGCCCCAGCTCCTTCTTCGTCTCCATGATCGTAAAGCCCTCGGCATAGGCCTGCATCATGCCGTACTCAATGCCGTTGTGAATCATCTTCACAAAGTGCCCCGCGCCGCCGGCCCAACATGGCCCCAGCCCTTGTCCGCTCGCCGGCGCCAGCGTCTCGAAGATCGGGCGCAGATACTCCACCGGCTCCTTGTCCCCGCCGATCATCATGCTGTAGCCCTCTTTCAGCCCCCAGACGCCGCCCGAAGTCCCCACATCCACAAACTGGAATCCCTTCGCCGTCACTTCCGTGTGCCGCCGCATCGAATCCTTGTAATTCGAGTTACCGCCATCGATCAGAATGTCTCCCGGACTCGATCAGCGGCTCCAGCTTGGCAATCGTCTCGTCCACAGGCTTGCCCTGCGGCACCATGATCCAGATCGCCCTTGCGCCCCTTCAGGTTCGCGGCCAGATCCTCAAGCGTTGAAACGCCCACATTGCCCGACGCCGTCAGCTTCGCCACCGCGTCCGCGCTGAAGTCGAAGCCCACCACCTGGTGCCCGCCCAGCCGCAGCCGCTCCGCCATGTTGCCGCCCATCTTGCCCAGCCCAATCAATCCCAGTTGCATATAGCCTCCAATGCTTCTCGTCTGTGAAACTAAAAATTTTAGGGTGCCCCATCCTTGGCACGTCTTGGTTCTTGTGCCAAGGGTGGGAGACCAGAATGCCGACGCTTACAAAACTCCCAGACCCTTCAACTCCCCCCTCAAGCTCTCCGCACCCTCGAACTGAATCGCCTTCATCCCCACTCGCCGCTGCTCCCGCCACATTCTCTGCCCGGTCGTCGATAAACAGAATCCGCTCCGCCGGCCCTCCCAGAATATCCAGCGCCCGGTTGTAGATCGCAGCATCCGGCTTGCGCAGTCCCAGGTAGCACGAGCTCAGCGCCACGCTGAAGTACTCCCGCAGCCCGAACTCCCTGAACCGATACTCATTCGTCTCGCGCGCCTCGTTGTTCAGCGCGCCCACCATGCACTTCTCCGATGCCGCAAGTTCTTCCAGGATTCCCAGCGCCCCATCCGGCAGCAGCTTCGACTGGCTCAGCATGAACGCGAAGAACGCTCCTCGCGAAAAGCTGCGCGGCTCATTGAAGATCACCGTCGTCAGATAATCCTTGCCGGTAATCGCGCCCCGCTCCCATGCCGGATACACCTCGGCGTGCCGCGCCTCCAGGCTGGCCAATCCAGGATGAAATTGCTTCGCTGCCTCCGCGCGTTCCGCGTGATCCCAGCCATTGGTCAGCAAGAACTCCGCCTACATCGAAGAGAATCACGTCGAAGGGGAACATCGGCGCCTTTCAGTATCGGGTCGCGCTGTGAACGGCTGATGAACTGATTTTTGACGATTTGAAGCCAGCCAACTAAACAATGGTCAGAACGCTCAATTGCGTTCTATCAACCTGATACTTTGTCCGCGAAAGTACATCGTCATCTGCGCCTCGATTTCGAAGGTAGGCCTCCGCGTCATTCCAACTCTGAAACCGAATTGAGGAGACGGTCTGAAGAGTGCCTTCCGGCGGGTAGATTTTGTCCGGCGCTCCCATCCCGGTGATATCGATCAACAAAAATGTGTGGTTCAAGGAGTGGACAACAAATCGATGCTTCGCAGTCGAACACCCCTGCCTGACATGAGCATGACCCTACGCCGGACTGTTACTGCCGTCTCCGCACTGGTACTTGGCCTCAATCGCCAGCACCTTCTTGAACCGCCGCACAAACCGCTCTTCGCTGGCGATGAACTCCGCCTTCACAAACGCATCCACACACTCAAACGCCAGCGCCGAGCCGATGATCCGCGCTCCCAGCACAATCACGTTCATATCGTCGTGTTCCACGCCCTGGTGCGCCGAATAAGTGTCGTGGCACATCCCCGCGCGAATCCCCGGAATCTTGTTCGCCGCCACGCAAACGCCCACGCCCGACCCGCAGATCAGAATTCCCCGCGTCGCCTCGCCCTGCTTGATCGCCAATCCCACCCTCTCGGCAAAGTCCGGATAGTCGTCCTCGGGCTCCAGCTTGAACGCCCCCAGGTCCACCACCTCGTGCCCCGCCTTCGCCAGGTAGGCGCGGACCTCCTCTTTCAAAGGAAACCCCGCATGATCCGCACTGATGACGAGCTTCACAGTCAACCTTCCCTCGTCGGCTTCGCGACCAACCATGCTGGGTGCCCCATCCTTGCGACGTTTCTGTCTTTGTCGCAAGGGTGGGAAACCATCGACCTCAACCCGCCATAGTTAACTCGCCAACTCGCTACTTCACCAATTTCTTGGCTCTGCGCCGCCACGTTCTCCGCGCTGAATCCCAGCTCCTTCAGCACAATCTGGCCCCGGCGCCGACGCGCCAAACCGGTCCAGCCCCACCACGTCGCCGTCCGAGCCCACATACTTCCACCAGCCCAGCGTCGCACCGGCTTCCACCGCCAGCTTGGGCACACCCGCCGGCAGCACGCTTGCCTTGTACTCCGCCGTCTGCTCTTCAAAGATCTTCTAGCTCGGGAAGCTCACCACCCGCGCCGCAATCCCCTCGGCTGCCAGCAGCTTCGCCGCGTCCACGCACGGCCAGACTTCCGACCCCGTGCCGATCAGAACCACCTTCGCGTCCGCCGCATCTTCCAGCACATACGCGCCCTTGCTCACGCCCGCGTAGCACGTCCACCTTGCGTCGCGATCGATCACCGGCAGATCCTGCCGGCTCAGCGCAAAAAAGCACGGCTCCTTGCGTTCCAGAGCCAGCCTCCAGGCCGCCGCCGTCTCGTTCGCATCCGCCGGACGAAAATCCGTCAGTCCCGGAACCGCCCGCAGCACCATCAGCTGCTCGACCGGCTGGTGCGTCGGCCCGTCTTCGCCCAGCCCGATCGAATCGTGCGTAAAAACGAACAGCGAGTGGATCTGCATCAACGCCGCCAGCCGGATCGCCGGCTTCGCATAATCCGAAAACACAAAGAACGTCGACCCGAATGGAATCAGCCCCCCGTGCGCCGCCATTCCGTTCACCGCCGCGCACATGCCAAACTCGCGCACTCCGAAGAAAACATTTCGTCCCCACCGGATCCACGTGAAAACTCTGCGCCCGGCTTGAAGATCGTCTTCGTCGACGAGGTCAGATCCGCCGCCCCGCCAAACAGCTCCGGCACCTGCCTCGGCAATCGCATTCATCACCGCGCCGCCGGCATTGCGCGTCGCCACCGGCTTGCCCGCCGGGAAGCTCGGAATCGCCTTCTCCCAGCCTGCCTTCAGCTCGCCCTTCTGCGTCCGCTCAAACTCCGCCGCCAGCTCCGGATTTGCCGCCGCATAGCCGGCGAACAGCTTCTTCCACTCAGCTTCAAATGCCGCGCCGCGGTCCACGGCCTGGCGCCAGTTCTCCAGCGCCTCCTCGGGCACATAAAAGCTCTGATCCTCAGGGAAGCCGAAGAACTTCTTCGTCGCCGACCACGTCCGCCGCGCCCAGCGCTTCGCCATGGACCTTGTTGGTTCCGGCCTTGGGGCTGCCATAGCCAATAACCGTCCGCACCGCGATGATCGACGGCCTGCGCGGTCTCCGCCTTGGCCGCTTCAATCGCCGCTTCAATCGCCGCCAGGTCGTTGCCGTCCGCCACCCGCTGCACATGCCAGTGGTAGGCCTCAAACCGCTCCAGCGCATCCTCGGTATAGCTCAGCTCCGTCGGCCCATCCAGCGAGATCAGGTTGTCGTCGTAGATAAAGATCAGCTTGCCCAGCCCCAGCGTTCCGGCCAGCGAAGCCGCCTCGTGCGACACCCCTTCCATCAGGTCGCCATCGCCCAGCAGCGCATAGGTGTGGTGATTCACCACCTCAAATCCGGGCCTGTTGTAGACCGCTGCCAGGTGCTTCTCCGCCATCGCCATGCCCACCGCCATCGCGATGCCCTGTCCCAGCGGCCCGGTCGTCACTTCCACGCCGTCCGTGTGCCCGCGCTCCGGGTGGCCCGGCGTCTTCGAGCCCCACTGCCTGAAGCTCTTCAGGTCGTCCAGCGTCACGTTGTAGCCGGTCAGAAACAGCGTCGAGTAGAGCAGCGCCGACGCGTGTCCATTCGAAAGCACAAACCGGTCCCGATCCGCCCACTTCGAGTTCGCCGGATTGTGCTTCATCAGCTTGTGAAACAGCAGGTACGCAATCGGCGCGCAGCCCAGCGGCGCTCCCGGGTGGCCGCTGTTGGCCTTCTGCACCGCATCCACGGCCAGCAGCCGCAGCGTGTCAATGGACAGTTGATCAAGCGTTACATCGGTCGCACTGGTCGTCATCGCAACTCTCCCATATCAATCAACAAAACTGTCTGAAATTGCCCTGCAAACACATCGCGGGTGCCCCATCCTAGGCGCGTCTCTGTCTTTGTGCCTAGGGTGGGATGCGACAATCTCCATCGCCGAGCACCACTTCGCGGAATCAGACGTCCAACCGATCTCTAACCCTGCTCCGGAGCCTCAATCTGCACTTCCACATTGTGGCCAAGCCAGCCGTCCGGCTCCAGCCAATGGAAAGTCCATTGTAATGTCCCACTCTCCACTCTCGGTTGGATATCCGCGCTGAATCCAGCGCTTCCCAGGTTGCGGCTCTGTGCCGTCTCATCGTCTGCCACCCGTCCGCCGTCCACCGCACCTCAAACCACTTCTCGTCCAGAATCCGCAGCGTCTTGCCCGCTGCCATCTTCTGCATCGGCCGTCTCTGCGAGTAAATCTCCACCGAGTTGCGCACCTTCTGCCTTCCCTCTGGCGTGCAGTACCGCTCATACACCGGGTCGATCCGGTCGAAGACCTTCCCGTCCAACGCCGACCGCAGCAGCTTCAGGTACTCAGCATGTGCCCACACCAGCGGCACCGCCGAGCCCGTCGGCTGGCCCAGGCCTTTGGCTCGCTCCCGGCAGGTTCGCCTCATCCCACACCTGCTCCGGCATCATCTGCCCGCAGGTCGCGAACCGCTCATATGTCTTGATCAATTCGCTGATGTCTCGTCCCGCCGCCAGCTCATAGTGCGCGCGCTCGCCCGTCAGCAGCGGCCAAACCCTCCCCTGGCCCCAGCCCTGAAACGGTCCGCCGTCCGGCCGCTCGCCATAGCCGTCCCAGTTGTAGCGCAGCCAGCCTGGCCCCTGCGGCAGTTCCCGCTTCAGCACTGCGTCCACCACGTTCAGCGAGTCCACCATCAGCGGGTCTCCGGCCTGCCGCACCCCATAGCGCACCAGCTCCAGGAATCCCGCATCGATAATCTCCCGCGCCTCAAACTCGGTTTGCGTCCCCGGCGGCCGGTTCGCTAGATGGATCGTCTCCTTGCCGCAATCCTCATGCGCATACGCCTCTCCGCACTCCGGTGGCCGGATGCGCATGTAGTGCCGCTTGACCTCCGGATCGAGCACCCCGTTGTTGGTCACCGTCCAGTCTTCGAGATGCCCCTCGATCCAGTCGGCATACTCCTCGAAAAACGTCGCCAGCTCCGTCTGAGTCGTGCGCCCGCGCAATCTCCGCCGCGCAAATCAGGCCGCTAATCACCGCCGCCAGCGTCGACGGCGAATACCCCGCATTCTCCTCCCAGCGTTCCTGGTGCGTGATCGGCGCATGCCGCACCAGAAACCCCGCGGCCCGCTCCACAAACTGAAAAATCTTCAGTTCGCCCAGCGCCTTCGCCTTCCAAAGCCGCCACGCCAGAATCAGCGGAAACGCCACCTCATCCAGTTGCTGTCCACTCCAGTAGGGCGTCCCGTCAATCCAGAAGTTCTGCGCAAATCCCCCGTCCGGCTCCTGCGTGCAAGCCAGGTAAACCAGCGCCCTGCGCGCTGTCTCCGCCCGCCCGCAAGCCAGCATCGCCGTAGCCGTCTGCACCATATCCCGCGTCCACACCAGGTGGTAGCCGCCCAGATCGTCGTCGCCTTTGATCTGGCCCCACGGAATCGACGCCGACGCCACAAACGCACCCGAGTACGTCTTGTCCTCATGCGCCAGCAGAACGTTGTGGCTCGCCCGCATCAGCTTGCCGCCGTCGCCTGACTTCGCCGCCAGCCACTCCGGGTTCGCCGCCCGCGCCCATTGCGCGATGAATCGGTCCCTAACCTCCGCAAACGGCATCGCCAGCGCCCCAATCGTCTTCTGCGCCGCTGTGTGGTGCCCCTCGCCGATCCCGAATGCCACCGTGAACTCGTATGCCGCGCCGCCCCCTCCCGCTGCACCGTTCTGCGCCGCCACTGCCGCGCAGTGCATGTCGATCTCTCCCATCACCGCGATGTTTCCGTCCGTCGCCGACCCAAACTCCCACTCCATTCGCGAATGGTCCATCAGGTCCCGCCAGCCGTCGCTTGCGCCTACAAACCCGCAGCTCACCCGCGAAAACCCGCAGCTGGCCGCCATCGCCAGCGACCACGCGCCCTTCCACGCCATCAGCACTTTCCGCCCGGCAATATCCACCGCCCTCGCCGAGTTGCCGGCCCCGCCCCCATCCAGATGCGGCGCCAGCAGCGCATACACCTTCAGCCGCGGCAGCAACTCTTGATCGCCTTCGATCTTGCACCGAAACCAGAACCACGGAGTGGTGAGGATCGCACACAATTTCCTTTGTCAGGGAGTACCGGCCGTCCCGGTCGCGGTTCACATACCGCACCCCCAGCGCCTCCGGGTGGATGTACTCAAACGTCGATACAAGATCGCGCTTCTCCTCGTGCACAAACGTCTCCCCGTCTGTCACCAGGAACTCCATATCCCGCACCTGCGCCCGGTCGATCGTCGGGTGATACACCTCGTTCAGAACCCCGTGCGAGCAGGTGAACCAGATCCGGCTCGACGCAGCGTAGGCAGTGCCCACCGCGTCCTTCACGCTCGATGTCCACCGCGGCTCTGATCCCGGCGAGCCAAATGCCTCGCCTTGCTGGTCAAGCCAACGGAATAGGGGTTGCTGCTCGCTCATAGTTGCATGCTACTGTCTGGAACCGGACTTGTGCGATTTGTCGTGGAACCGTCCTACGTAACGATGTTCCCCGGCGCCGAAAGGTTTCTGGGGGCTGATCGATTTCAATTTTTCTGAACAGAATCCGCCTATCATGGACTCGTCAATCGAATGGCATCACGCCGTGCCATCAGAGGTGTGTAATGTTAAATTCCCGTGATCCTTTTCGGGTTCTTACGGCCGGCCCCGGTTCATCGCAACCGTAACTCCAAATCCCGATGCACCATCGCATCCCCCGCCCGCATCGAATCATGTGACGTGACCGAAGCGGGCATAGACTCCGTTGAAACCCGCCTCCCAAGCCTGCATTTTCCTGTTCCTTTAAGCTCAACTGCCTTCCCGGCCCCCGAAGTACAATCCAATTCGAAGGAGATTCCCCAAAATGGCTTACGAACTTGCACCGCTTCCTTACGACTACGCCGCGCTCGAGCCTTTCATCGACGCCGAGACCATGAAGCTCCACCACGACAAGCATCACCAGACCTACATCAACAACGTCAACGCCGCGCTGGCCAGCTACCCTGACCTCGCCGCCAAGTCCGTTGACGACCTCGTCGCAGGCCTCGCCGATGTCCCCGAGGAGATTCGCGGCGCAGTCCGCAACAACGGCGGCGGCCACTCCAACCACACCGCCTTTTGGCGCCTCATGGGTCCCGTCGGCTCCGATGGCGTCGGTGGCGCGCCCATCGGCTCCATCGCCGAACAGATTGCCGCCGACTTCGGCGACTTCGAAGCCTTCAAGAAGACATTCAACGAAACCACCGCCAAGCAGTTCGGCTCCGGCTGGGGATGGCTCGTCTTCGCCTCCGGCAAGCTCAAGGTCATCACCACCGCCAATCAGGACTCGCCCCTCACCCACGGCCTCTATCCCATCCTCGGCAACGACGTCTGGGAGCACGCCTACTACCTCAAGTACAAGAACCGCCGCCCCGATTACCTCGCCGCCTGGTGGAACGTCGTGAACTGGAAAGAAGTCAACACCCGATTCGCCAAAGCCAAAGGCTAAAAACTCCGGGTGCCCCATCCTTGCGACGTCTCTGTTCTTGTCGCAAGGGTGGGATTCTGATGCGGGTGCCCCAGGTCTCGATTCTGAGACCTGGGGGTCCGACGCCCGACACCCCATACCCGACACCCCATACCCGACACCCGACACCCCAAGCCACCACAACCCAACCACCCCATTTCGTGTCTAATTCAACGTGATGAAAAATTCGCACCTCTTTTCTGTCCTCTTCCTGCTTGGTTCGCTCCCTGCCCTGTCCCAGGTCTCAAACTTCACCATCGCCCAACACGGCCACCCGGTCGGCACCGCCAGCTTCCAATTCCCGCACACCACCGGAGGACGTACTTTCACCTCTCAGGTCAAGATCTCCATGCAGGGCCTCAACTACGCCCTCTCAAATTCTGAGGAGCTCTTTCCTTCGAGCCATCTTCGCCATGCTCAGATCAGCGCCGCCGTCAACGGCTCTGCCGTCAACTTGACTGCCACGTCCGACCCCGCCCAATACCTGCTCAACATCTCCGCCAATGGCCGCGCAGCCACCACCCGCCTCGCGTTTCATCCCGCCGCTGTCTTGCTTCCCGACTTCGATCCCGGCGCTCTTCAGATCCTCCTCGATCTCTCCAACTCTCCTGCCGACTCTCGCCTTGGCCTCTGGGCTATCCTCCCCAGACAAACCGCAGACGCGGATGGCACCATCCGGCCTGCCTCGATTCAACCCATTCAGGTCGCCACTTATCGCGACGAACAGGGCACTCTCGACGGCAAGCCTGTCACTGTCCACCACCTGATCACGACCATCGACGGCACCCAGACCGAGCTGTTCTGCGGCCCCGACAATCAGCTCCTTCAGGCCGAACTCCCTCAGCAAGGATTCGCCATGGTCCGCGACGGTTTCGTCCTTACCCCGCCCGCTCGTCCCAGCGCTCCCCCCGCTGAATAATGCGCTACGCCCAATCGGTTGAAGAGTTCTCCGGTCTCCCGCCATCGCCCTTCGATTTTCTCGCTCCTCTTCGCCGCAAAAAAAACAGGGCATGCGGTGATTGCCGCATGCCCTTATTGACGAACTCCCAATGTCACATGAGCTTTTTCGCGCAGCCGATTCCGCGGCCGCGCTTAGTGGTTAGAAACTTACTTTCAGCCCGCCCTGGAAGACTCTGGCGCTCGCGCCAGTCGCCGTCCCTGAGATCTCTCCGAACGTCTTCGAGGTCCAGGTTGCCGTCGGGTTGCTGAACGACGGATGGTTCAGGATGTTGAAGGCTTCCAGGCGAAGCGTCAGGTTGACCTTTTCTGCGATCGAGAAGATGCGCGTTACCTGGCCGTCATTCTGGATGAACATAGGCCCGTCAACCGCATTCCTGCTCAGGTTTCCAAGTGTCCCTGTGATGACCGGATTGGATGTGCATGTGGCTTGCGAGCCGCAGAAGGCTGCCGCGTTGAGCCAACCCCTGTTGGCAATCGAAGCGGGGTTGGAGCCGCCCTGCAGTTTTGTGCCGGTCTTGACGTTGACGCCGTACACCAGATTCGGGCGATCGTTGCCCTGATCCGTGAGGGAGTTATCCTGTCCGGCGATGATATTCACTGGACCTCCGCTCAAGATGTGGACAAGCGGCGCAATCTCCCAGCCGTCCGCAACAAATTTTGCAACTCCTTGCAGCGGGAATGCAGTCTTGTAAACCACGCTGGTGTTGAAGATCTTGCTGTAGTCAGATCCGCACCGTGAGTAGTCCAGCCTGGGGTTGTAAATACTTTCAAGCCCCGAGCCGGATATGTCGCCCGAGGCATCCGAAAGGTTGTTGCAACGCGACCACGTGAAGTTGGTGAGCAGGCTGAACGTTGACGACAACCGGTGCTGCAGCGTAGCCACCATGCCGTTGTAGTTCGCATAGGCGTTGTCGTTCACAAGGATCATGCCGCTGGCGCCGCCGCCCGCATACTGGTTACCCTGCGCCGGATTCGCTTCGGTCAGCGCAAACCGCGCCTGCTGGTTGCCGGTGGTAGAGCAGGGCGTGCCCACCTTCCCGCCACCTGCTGTCTTTGCCGCGGTAGCAGCTGGGCCTGCAGTCTGCACAGGGCCGCAGCCGGTGCCTAAAGCACCCCAGACACCCGGAGTGTAGATCGCCGGGTCCAGCGTAATGCCAACTGGCATGTTCGAGGTTTTGTTCCCGATGTAGTCCACCTGCGCCTGCCAGCCCTTGGCGAACTCATGCTGCACGCTCAGTGTCCACTGCAGTGTGCTTGCCACCTTGAACGGGTTCGCAAGCTCGATCCACTCGCCCTGTGCCGGGAATACCGCTGTCGACGGTGTTGGCACCACAGGCTGCGGGAAGGGGCTGGTATTGGTGCCGCCCACCTGGTCGCAGCCATAACCGGTGCCGCCCACAAGCCATGGCTCGCTGAAGCAAACCGGGCCCGTGGTGCTCACCGAAACGTTGGTTGCGAAGGGCGGATTTTGATGGTTGCGGTTGCCCGTATAGAAGTTGGCCTCGTCATAGGCCACCTGCAGGCCGCCGCGAATAACCGTGCTGCCGTTTCCGAATGGATCCCACGTTGCGCCGAAATTGGGATTGAAGTTCCAGATCGGGTTCGTCGTGAAGGACTTGGTCACGCCGTTATCCCCGTAGAAGAAGGTTCCTGCTGGCGCGTTCGGATAGATCGAACTCACCTGACTGGCCAGGAATGAGGCCATGCTGAATGTTGATCCGCGGTTGTATTGGTCGCGAGGCATGAATTCAGGCTCCCAGCGGAGGCCGCCTGCCAGGGTGAGCCTCTTGCTCATGTGGTAAGTGTCCTGAATGTATATGCTGGGAACCGGCCCGCGCAGCGCAAGCTGCTGCTCCTTGCTCTGCTGGAACGAGCTCATCGCGCCCCAGAGGAAATCCAGGTTGCCGTTTCCGACGTTGTTTCCTCCAACCGGCCCGTTTCCGCTGAATTCGCCGTTGAAGCTGTAGTTGCCATTGGCCTGGAATCCAGCCACTTCGTTGAAGTGTACCTTCACAAACTCGCCGCCGATGACTAACTGGTGCTGGCCCTTGATCCAGGTCAGATCGTCGGCTGCGCCCTCATCGTCCACGTTGAAAAAGCCGTTGGAGCAGGTGCCGCAGTACGTGTTAAAGGCGGCGATTCCGCCAGTAACCTCAAGTTCGAGGTTGGTTGGCACCTCGTCATATTGGGTGATGCCGAGCGAGACGCCGTTGATGCCCGGAGCCGATTGGCGCAGGTCTACGCGCTTGGTGCCCGATGCATGGAAGTTATTCACCAGATTGGATGTCCAGGTGAAAGTCTCTGATGCCACCGCCGTCTGCACGCGCTCGTAGTTGCCGGGGGCCTGCGAGGTCAGCAGGATTCCTCCGTTGTTCCCGCCCTTTGCAAAGAACGACGGCGACTGATACCCGTCGATCATGTACCGGTAATAGGAGCTGTTTCTGGGGTTGATCGTGTGGTCGACTCTGATTACAAACTGGTTGTCGTACATCTCCGACGGGATCCTGAACTGAACCTCACCCTCGTTTTTTGTGTCAATCGCTGGATTGATTGTGGGCATGTAGGCCATCAGTGCCAATGCCTGCGCATTGTAGGCCGGAGCTGACGGATAGATGTTGCCCGGGATGATGGCGCCGGTGAGGGGATCGCACAACTGGCCGCCTACTCCGCAGGCGGGAGTTGAGCCCTCGGCCGCGGTGATCGGGTTCGTGATCGACCAGTTGCCGGCAAGGTTCTCTGCCGTGGGAATGAACATCGTCAGGGGGTTGGCATTCTGGTCGGACTTCAAGCGCTGATAGCCGGCGAAGGCAAAGAGCTTGTCACGGATGATCTTCCCGCCGAAGGTGCCGCCGTATTCGTTCTGATGGAGTGTATCCTTTGCCGAACAGGTGGTCTTGGGTGAGACAGGGGTGCAGGAGCTGGGGCTGGTAAAGAAGCTGGTAGCGTCAACGAAATTGTTGCGGATGAATTCGAACGCCGTTCCGTGATAGCTGTTGGTTCCGGAGCGGGTGACCACATTTACCAGGCCGCCCGAGTGCGTGCTTCCGCTCTGCGCGCCAAGCGCGGTCGATTCAACGCTGAACTCCGCAACGGCGTCGGGGAAGGGAAATGGCAGGTTGCCGTTACCCATGTATTCGTTGTTGTCGCCGCCGTCCAGCTTCCACTCCGTCGTGTTACCCATGCCACCGGCCACTGAAACCGAGATCGTCTGGTAGGAGTACTTGCTGCCCGTGAAGTCTCCGCCGGGCGCGGGGCTCGACCCGCCTGAGAGGGTGATCAGCGCTGTCATCTGCCGCCCGTTCAGCGGCATCTCCTGCACGTCCTGCTGGTCGATGGTCTGCTTGAATGAGGTGTCCTCGGTCTGCAGGGCCAGGCCTTCGGAGTGCACTTCCACCTTCACGTCCGCCTTGCCCACCACCAGCGATGGGTTCACGGCAATGCTCGACCCTACCTCGAGAACAATCCCGGTCTGAACGTAAGTCTCAAATCCCGGGGCAGTCGCCGAGAGGTCAAATGTTCCCACTTCGATGTTTGGGAAAAGGAAGGCTCCTGCCTTGTCCGATTGCGCCACGCGTTGGACCTGGGTTGCTTCATTGGTCAGCGTAACGGTTGATTTCGGCACCACAGCGCCCGAAGAATCCGCTACGGTCCCTTGAATCTGCCCGGTGCCGGCAATCTGCGCCTGGATTGCGCACGACGCCATTACCAGCAGGGTGATAACGCAGGCCTGTACCGCTACGGCGGCCTGCCGGATGGCTGTAGAGTGCTTGCTCACTGTGTTTCCTCCAAAAATGCTGAAGTAGCTTCCAAAGATTGCTGATGGTGTATCGAGGACCGTCTGCTCAAAAATCCGATCCAACCGCCGCGCCGGATTCCTGCCCTGTGGTCCGACCCCTCCCGATAGGCAAACGCTTCCTCACTTTGCCACGTTTGGGGAAACACACGAATCCACAGTTCAATCTAAGTACAGCTTTCACATAACAGTTGTCAATCAATTGTTGCGAGTCCATGCTGGATTTCGTGCGGCCCCCCGAGCATGGATTGGTGGGCGGAACCTGCCCGGCAACCCCCCATTTCCGTATTTTCTTCGATTTAGAGGTCGGACCACTGCCCAACCGCGTAGTGGCTTGCTCAGCCCATGCAAACCGTCACTGGACTGATCTCCGGGCCCTTTCGTCCCCCCTCACAAGCCCCTTGCCATCACAGCGCTTTCGATCCAAATGTTTACAGAAGCCAAGCAGCAAAGTGGCATTTTCCCCGGGGCCCCCGGCGGCAGGTCCTCGTCGCTGGGGTGGAAGTAAATGCCACCTGCGACGCCGTTGAAACGTCAATAAGTGGATCGAAAGCGCTCTAGCAGTGCTTCCCCGCCGCCACTCCGCTCGCCCACGCCCATTGGAAATTGAACCCGCCCAGCCACCCCGTCACATCCACGGCCTCCCCAATAAAGAACAGCCCCGGAACCTCCCGCGCCTCCATCGTCCGCCCGTTCAGTCCCGCCGTGTCGACCCCTCCGGCCGTCACCTCCGCCTTCTCAAACCCTTCTGTTCCAACCGGATGCAGTGCCCACCCATGCAGCCGCCGCTCGCAGGCTTCAAGCGCCGCATTCGACCATCCCTTCGGCCCGCCGGCATCTGCCAGAAACCCGGCCAGCCGCTGCGGCAGCACCTCTCTCAGCGCCTGCCGAAATGCCACCTCCGCCCGCCGCGCTCCCGGCTCCTTCAAAGCCATCAGCAAGTTCGCACCCGGCGCAAAGTCCACCCAAACTTCCTCGCCCTCGCGCCAATACGAAGATGCCTGCAACACCGCCGGCCCGCTCAACCCCCGGTGGGTCACCAGCAACTTCTCCCGGAAGCTCACTTCGCTCCCACCCCATTTCGTCCGCACTTCGACCTCCGCCGAAACACCCGCCAGCTCTGTCCACGCCTTCTCCGCGCCACCCAGCACCAGCGGCACCAGCCCCGGCCGCGGCGTCACCACATTCATTCCAAACTGCCGCGCCAGCTCATAACCCAGCCCAGTCGCGCCCATTTTTCCAATCGACAATCCCCCCGTCGCCACCACCAGCGACTCCCCGTCAAACTCCCCTGCCGAGCACAACACCCTGAATCGACCCGCCGCGTGCTCCACTTCGATCCCCCGCGCCTCAACCACTACCTCAACTCGCCCCCGCCCGCACTCAGCCAGTAGCATCTCCACAATCTGCCGCGCCGACCCATCGCAGAACAGTTGCCCCAGCGTCTTCTCATGCCACCGAATCTGATACCGCTCGACCAGTTCCAGAAAATGCCGCGGCCGATAACCCGCCAGCGCCGACTTCGCAAAATGCACATTGTCTGAAATGAAATTTCCGGGCCCGCAATGAAGATTCGTAAAGTTGCACCGCCCCCCGCCCGAGATCAGGATCTTCCGCCCCACCTGCCCGTTGTGTTCCAGCAGCGCCACCTTCCGCCCGCGCTGCCCCGCCACCGCCGCGCACATCAGTCCCGCCGCGCCGCCGCCCAGAACCACTACATCGAACTCGCGAGCGGTCGTCACTTCATCAGCATAGTCGTGCCTTCGCCCCGCCATCGCTTCGCTCGAATCCCTTGCGTGCGCTCCAAAAGCTGAAATCGGTCCATGGCCAACCGACAGCGGCCCTTTACCATACCCCCATGCGCCCATTTGCATCGCCTCTTGCGCTCAAGCTCCTCCTTCTTGTCTCCACCTGCGCCACCAACGCACTCTCAGCGCCCGGGCAAGCCACCACGCAGACCACCCCGCCAGCCGCCGCGCCCCAGGCCGCAGCCCAGACCACCACCAAAGCCCCCCAAATCCGCCCCAACGACGCCGGCTCTCCTATTCCCACGCGCTACGATATTCTCCGCGGCGCATACGGCCCTTACCGCTCCAACAACAAGCTCCTCTACTACCACCTCGACATCCGCGTCGATCCCGAGAAGCAAACCGTCACCGGCAAAAACACCATCCGCTTCCGCATGATTGCAGACGGCACACGCATTCAACTCGACCTCCGCGAGACCCTTGCCATCGACAAGATCCTCTTCAACGCGACGCCGCTTAAATACGTGCGCGACACCGGCGCCGTCTTCATCGACTTTCCTGCCACTCTCCACGCCGGACAAACCTACACCATCGACTTCTACTACTCAGGCCATCCTGAAGAGACCGGCCGTTTCGGTGGCATGACTTTCAAAAAAGATCCAGCCGGGCGCGTGTGGATCAACACTGCCTGCGAAGGCACCGGCGCAAGCATGTGGTGGCCAGACAAAGATCAGTGGCGCGACGAGCCGGAATCCATGGACATCAGCGTCGCCATCCCCAACGGCCTGGTCGATGTCTCCAATGGAAAATTCGTCGCCAAAACCGACCTGGGCGACGGCTACACGCGCTGGGACTGGCACGTCTCTTATCCCATCAACAATTACGATGTGGCGCTCAACATCGGCGACTACGTCCACTTCTCCGACAAGCTCGGCGACTTGCCTCTCGATTTCTACGTGCTTCCCGAGGATCTCGAAAAAGCCAGACCGCAGTTCGCGCAGGCGAGGGGAATGCTCGAGGCCTACCAGCACTACTTCGGCCCTTATCCATTTGCCCGGGACGGCTACAAGCTCGTTGAAGTGCCCTATGCGGGAATGGAGCATCAATCCGCCGTCGCCTATGGAAATCTCTTCAAGAACGGCTACCTGGGCCGCGACTGGACCGGCGTGGGCATCAGCCTGCGTTTCGACTTCATCATCATCCACGAGAGCGGCCACGAGTGGTTCGGGAACAGCATCACCGCCGCCGACCCGTCCGACATGTGGATTCACGAGGGCTGGACTACCTACCTCGAAAGCCTCTACGTGGAATATCGCTGGGGCAAGGCCGATGCCCTCAAATACCTCGGCGGCGTCAAGTCCAAGACCCACAACCTCCGCCCAATCGTCGCCGAGCGGGGAGTCAACGCCGATCCCACTCAGGATCAGTACTTCAAAGGCGCGCTCATGCTCAACACCCTGCGCAGCGTCATCGACGACGACCCGCGCTGGTTCGCCCTCATCCACGACTTTTATCAGCACTTCAAATATCAGAACATCATGACCGAAGACGTTATGGCGTGGTTCAACCGCAATACCGGCATGAACCTCACGCCGATCTTCGACCAGTACCTGCGCCATGCAGCCATCCCTCGCCTCGAACTGCTCTTCGGCGAATCGCCCGGCACGGTGATGTACAAATGGTCAGCCGACGAAGACTCCTTCGCCATGCCCGTCCGCGTGGGCACGCCTGACCACTGGCAGATCATCCGCCCCACCACCAGTTGGCAGACCATGAACACCACGCTGTCCAAAGAAGACTTCCAGGTAGCCACCGACCTCTATTACATCGACGTCAACAAGCAATAGGCCCGGCCAACAGGCCCGTCCACGGCATCCGGCCTATGGATTGGGCGTGCTTGTCGGCGGCAAATCCTGCACCGGCGCTGACCGTACCACCAGCATCACCCGCTTGATCTTGTTGCGGTCGATATGCTGCAAGACTCCGCCCACGCGAATCTCCACGTCCATCCCCTCAATTGAAACCAGGTCCCCGTTCAGCACGCTGCCATCCCGCATTTCAATCGAGTCAAAGGCCGAGGCGCCCAGTTCAAAGCTCACCGTCCCGCCTGAAACATCGTTCCTGCTGATCTCCAATGGAAACGTTCCCGCCGCGAATCCTTCCTTGGTAAAGATCAGGGTATGCCTGCCCGCGCCAACCGTGATCATGCGCGGCGTCGTCCCCACTTCAGTTCCATCCAGCTTTAACATCGCGCCCTGCGGCACGGAATTCACGGTCATCGTAATCGTCTTTGTGGCCTGCGCAATCTCCTCAAGCGATACTGAAACCGGCGCGCCCGAAGTCGTAACCGTCGTCTCGAATTTGACGGTCTCGCCCGGCCCAACATTGCTCAGCCCGATCGTGTCTTCGCCAATGCGCACCTTGTTCTTGTCGAACAGGTACACCTTGAACTCCGCGTTCGCTATCCGCCTTGGCGACAGGTTTTGCGCCGTGGTGTCCATCACGTAGCCGTGCAGATTGCCCATGCCCGGCAGTTCCTTGAATTTCCCAAACGTGAAGTGTACCTCTGCTGGCCCGGTCGCGGGCCAGTCGATCGTCTGCAACGGCGCATCCTTCGCCAGGGCTGGAACAGCAAGCAGAACAATCGCAGCCGTAACGCAGAATTGGCGCGGAAAACTCAATGGTGGAATCATGCAACAAATCATAGCCGGAGAAATGGGTTGCGTCACGGCATGCTTGCGATCTTGTCTCAGCCCGAGACCAGCCGGGAGAAACTAGGCCCTATACCCTGAACCCTATACCCTGTCTTCTTCACCCCTCGTCCCTGAACATCGGATGCTTGATCAGCCCCCGATAGTCCTCCTGATGCGCATCATCCAGGCACGCCTCAATGATCCGTTGCCCCAGCGGATCGAGGTCCGGAACTTGAAACTGCTTCAGCTCCCGCGCAGAAAAACTCCCGCCACTGCCGCGCGCCTTCCTCGTACACATCCATCCCGCCTTGAATCTGCTCTTCCACCGCCAGAAACACGCGCGGAATCATCGACCCCTCAATCCGCAGTTGTTGCGGAATGTACCCCAGAAGCGGGAACGGCGCTTCACGCACCTGCTCCTGCCCAAACTTCGCGCTCCCCCTCCGCGCCAGGTACTCGCGCGCAATCCACTCCGCCATGAACCCTACCTTCCACGCGCCGATGTGCTGGTTCGGAATCAGCACGTATCGCGTCTCCGGCGTCTCCACAATTTGTTTGAGCAATAGATTCGCCTGGTCCACGCGGCGACCCGTAGCGAACGCCCAGTATGACCCAACCCCCTCGCTCTCCATCCCCACACTCTGCTGGGTCTGAATGCTCGGGTTCGCATGACCTCTCGGCGCAACCAACCTCCACAGCCACGCCAGCGCCGGGCTGAGCACGTGAATCATCGCCAGAATGCCGTACAACTGGCTCTCCCGGTGCGTCGCCGGGCATCGCACTCCAAAGCTCCTCACGTCCACTCGCTGCGGCCCGTCCAGAATGTCCTCAAGCATCCGCCGCGGCAGAATCACCCGCGGATTCGGGCACATCTTTCCCGGCGCGTCCTCAATGTGCTCCCACGTCAGGCACGTTCCACCCGGAACAATGTAGTGATTCAAAAACACAAGTGGCTCGGGCGGATCAATGCACAGCCGCTCCAGGTTCGGCGCGGTTCCGTACCTGTGAATGTGGTCCACGCGCACAAACCATCCGTTCTCCGCATCCGCAATTGTCAGCCGTCCGTGATGGGGCCGCGTGCCGTCGCCGTCCTCCCGCCTTCCGCCGCCCTGGTAACTCGGATGCGCGCAGGCCATATCGTCGGCAATCGGCCGCAGGTGGCATGCCTCGGGCAGGTTCAGCGTCCGCTCTTCCTGCGTCACCACATTCTTGCCAATCAGCAGCCGCCCATCCTCCATGCGGTGGATGTGCTCGGTCATCTCGCTCTTCCCGCCGCCGCTCGCACCTTCATGCATCAGGATCAGTTGGTTCTCATACGGCGTAACCACTGCTACCGCCGCGCAATGGTTCGTCGTCCATCCCTCCCGCTCGCCCTTGTCCAGCAGCATCGAATACACGCCTTTCTTCGCGCTGGGCCCCGGATACAGGTTGTAAGCAAAAATCTCCTGGTGTGTTTCCAGCCGCTCGTGCACCACCACCTGCCGCCCGCCAAAGTGCGTATGCCTGAACGGTGGCGCAACAAACAACACTCCGCCCGTCACCTTGAAATCCGCCGCAACCTTGCTCCGCGGGATCATCCCCTGCAGATCGCCCACAGCCGCCGCAAAAAACGCTGCCTGCATGGGAACAATCAACACCGATCCATACTTCAGCGCATCCGTCCCGGCATAGAATGGCATCGCCACAAGCTCCTGCGTCTTCAGCCAGTTCAGCGTTGCCCGCCGCGTCTTCTCGAATCCCTCCCCGAACCGCTCTTCATACGTCGGCTTGTCCGTCGGCAGCCGGTCGCCAATCACCATCGCCTCCGGATCGCGCCTCCGCATTGCCGGGTCGGGATAGTTGACCGCCAGCCCGTTCCGCGCCTTGGTGATCACCGCCTCCACAAACCGCGGAGACCAGGGCTCCTGAAAAACCACCTCATATTGCCCATGGTCGTCGCGATTGCCGGCCGTCCAGTCTGTCTCCCCCGGTGCGCGGCCCAGCGCCCAATCCAGCAGGTCGGCTCGCGTCTCCGGCGTCCGCACCAGCCGCGCCGCGCTCAGCACTTCGCGCACAGCCGCCGGCAAATCCAGATCCATCCACGCAGCCTGAAAGTCGACAACTCCGCCCACGCCTGCACCCGTAGCCATAGCATTCTCGCTTTCTAGAAAAGGAAGAATCTTTACTTTAAGCCCCAATCCAGCCGAAAGGGGGCTACCTTTTTATCTCATCCCGCACTACGTCTGACGGTGAACCAGATCACGGCGTCAAAACCGGCGTTGGCCGCCCATCGTTATTCGCCGCTCCACTTAGCTGTCAAACCCGAGCACTCCAATCTCGTCCATATCTTTCTCCGTCTGGCGCCAGCGTCCGCTCAAGTGCTACACTCGCCGTGCCTTACCCCAGGGCTCATTAATACCCAAATCTTCCCCGTTCGTTGTCGGAGGTCACCTGTGTCCACGCACCCCAATGCCGCATCCGCCCCCAACCCCGGCCTTGTCTTCGAATTGGCCTCGGCCTATCAAAACACCGCCGCTCTCAAGGCCGCTATCCAACTCGATATCTTCGGCGCCATCGGCAGGGGCCATCACGACGTAGCCTCCATCGCCCAATACGCCACCGCCTCCGAGCGCGGCATTCGCATCCTCTGCGACTTCCTCTGCATCTGCGGTGTCCTCGCCAAACAAGACGGTGACTACCACCACACCCCCACGAGCGCCGCGTTCCTCGACCCCGCCTCGCCAGCCTGCATTGCCTCCATCACCCTCTTTCTGGCGAATCCCGACATTGAAGGCGTCTACAACCAGCTCGCCGAAATCGTTCGCGCTGGCCGCACTGCGCTCCCCGGCAGCGGCTCGGTCGAGCCCGAAAACCCCCTCTGGGTTGAATTCGCCAATAATATGGCCCCCATGATGGGCCCCCTGGCAGGCCCGCTCGGCAAATTGGTTCTTGATGGCCGTGCTGGCCCCATGCGTGTCCTCGACATCGCCGCCGGCCACGGCCTCTTTGGCATCGAGGTCGCCAAACAGAACCCCCATGCCCATGTCACCGGCCTCGACTGGGCTCCAGTCCTTCGCGTCGCCCTCGAAAACGCCAAGAAAGCCGGCGTTCAAGACCGCTACGACATGCTCCCCGGCTCTGCCTTCGACGTCTACTTCGCCGGCCCATACGACGTCATCCTTCTCACCAACTTCCTCCACCACTTCGACCGTCCCACCAACGTTGGCCTGCTCAAGAAGGTCCACGACGCCCTCAAACCCGGCGGCTGTGCTGCTACCCTCGAGTTCGTACCCAACGAAGATCGCATCTCTCCGCCCATGGCCGCCGGATTCGCCCTGACTATGCTCACCACCACTGCCTCCGGCGACGCCTACACCTACCCCGAGCTTCACGCCATGTACGCCGATGCCGGATTCGCCACCATTTCGAAACACCCCATCCCCATGAGCCCGCACACCGTCGTCATGGGCATCGCCTGACCCACGCCTTCACAAGGCGCGGTTCAGCTCCATTGAGCCGCGGATTTTTTAGGGCGCGGCTTCCCGGCGTCGATATCCCGATTCCGTGAGGTGGGTCATGGGCATGAGTCAGGGCACGGCTTCAGCCGTGCCGATAGGGCCAACAAAATGACGGGGCTTTAGCCCTTGAGGGATGGTCTCTTTCCGGGCTTAGGCGGGTCTTTGCCGCTCTCCGCATCCTCTTGATCCATTGAGCGATCAGCCGAGACTCGCCCCTCACCCCTCCACCAGCGGAAACCGCTCCCTTACCAGCCGCATCGCCTCATCCTCCGTCCCAATCATCCCCTCGAGCTGCGCATCTTCCACCGCCCGCAGCATCTCCTTGAACCCCGCCCCCGGCTTGTACCCCGCCGCAATCAGCTCCCGCCCCGTAAGGAGCGGCTTGGGCCGCAACGTCTCCTCCGGCATCGCCTGCCACCGCTCCCGCACAAACTTCCAGTGGTCCAGATTTCCGCTCGCCGCCAGGCAATCCATCTTGTGCAGCGCCAGGTGCTCCTCAAACCCCTCCAGCCTGAAAAATCTCTTCAATGTCGACGACTTCATCCGGTCCGCCATCGCAAACCGCATGTGATTTTCTATCAGCGCCACAATCTGCCCCGTCTCCTCGTTCGAAAACCGGAACCGCCTGCAAATCTCCGCGCCCATCGCCACGCCCACTTCTACATGCCCGTCAAACCGCACCCGGTCCGGCGCGCGCCGAAACGTCGGCGGCTTGCCCACATCGTGCAGCAGAGCCCCCCATGCAAGCGTC
Organism: uncultured Acidobacteriaceae bacterium; assembly: GCA_963783065.1. Taxonomy (GTDB): domain Bacteria; phylum Acidobacteriota; class Terriglobia; order Terriglobales; family Acidobacteriaceae; genus Telmatobacter. The sequence goes on from CAWAMG010000004.1 coordinate 2,028,670, forward strand.
ACCGAGCATCCCGCCTCAAGCTGGTCCAATAGCCCCAGGGTGTGCACCCACACATCGCCCTCAGGATGGTACTCCGCCGGCTGCTCAACCCCCTTCATCCGCGCAATCTCTGGCAGCACCTCGACCAGCAGCCCCGTCTCCTCCAGCAGCTCAAACGCCCTGCGCGCATGACCCTCCGTCAGCATCTTCGTCAACTCATCCCGCACGCGCTCACGGCTCACCGAATCGATCCGCTTCGCCAGCTCCCTTATCGCCCGCTTCGTTTCCTCCTCAATTGCAAACCCAAACCGCGCCGCGAACCGCACCGCCCGCAGCATCCTCAGCCGGTCTTCTTCAAACCGCGCCTCCGCCCTCCCAATCGCCCGCACCACCCCCGCCTCGAGATCCCCAACCCCTCCGACAAAATCAATCACTGCGCTTTGCACATCGGGATTGCTTCGATGTGTGCGCGCGTTAGAGGCAGCGCACAAGCTCGCTTCAGCGTGAAGTCGCGAGGGTTCTGTATCAGGGCTCGGCTTCAGCCGTGCCGATGAGGCCGATAAACCGGGTTGGGCTTTAGCCCCTGATGCTTGCTCTGGGCCTTGGAGGATACGAGCTTCAGTCCGTACATTCTGCTCCGCCAAAGATGTCGGGTGCCCCATCCTTTCCGCGTCTTTCAGCGGAAAGGGTGGGAGACCAAGATCTCCCTGCGGGTGCCCCATTCTCGCCACGTCTTTGTTTTTGTGGCTAGGGTGGGATCCAGAAATGCCCGCCTCAACCAACTTCTCGGAGTCCAGCAGCAGCCCGTTGATCGTGAAGTCCCGCCGCTTCACATCCTCTTCTGCGCTCTTCGTATACCGCACCCCATCCGGATGCCGCCCATCCGAATACGCCCCATCCGACCGAAACGTCGCCACCTCCGTCACGATGAATTCCGGCTTCTCGCCCTCCTCTTCGGCCCCGCCTCGCACGTCTGGCAGGCTAGCTGCGTCTGCCCCAGCCGCCGTGGCCACCAGCACCACCCCAAACTGCGCCCCCACCGCAAACGTCCTCGCAAACATTTCCAGCACCACTTCCGGCTCCGCGCTCGTCGCCACGTCGAAGTCCTTCGGTTCCCGCCCAAGCAGCAGGTCCCGCACACACCCGCCCGCGAAGTACGCCTCATACCCCGCCGTCCGCAGCTTCCCTACAATCTCCAAAGCAGCAACGAATTGGCGCGTCGCTGTCAGCATCGCTGCTTCTATTCTCACCCCTCCAGTCCTCTTCTAACGTCGATTCCTAAATGCAGCGCCTCCGGCGTCTGACCACAGCAGGTCGCTAAACTAGAACCATGCCCCGCGGTCTAATCCTCGCCATCGAATCCTCCTGCGACGAGACCGCCGCCGCCGTCGTTGAGCGCGGATCCCACACGCTATCTTCGGTCGTCGCCTCGCAGATCTCCACACACGCCCGCTACGGCGGAGTCGTACCCGAGCTCGCCTCCCGCGAGCACCTCCGCGCAATCGTTCCCGTCGTCCGCGCCGCCCTCGCCGAGGCTAACGTCACCCTTGCCGACCTCGACGCCATCGCCGTCACCTCCGGCCCCGGCCTTGCTGGAGCCCTGCTCGTCGGCATCACCTACGCCAAGGCTCTCGCCTTCGCCGCCGGTCTGCCCCTTATCGCCGTCAACCACCTCGAAGGCCACATCCACGCCGTCCTCCTCAACGAGCGCGAGAATGAGCGCGTGTCCGTACCTTCAAATCCTCCACAAACCTGTCATCCTGAGCGGAGCGCAGCGGAGTCGAAGGACCTGCTGTTGTCTTTATCCAGCTTCCCACAAACCCCGGGTGCCCCATCCTTTTCGCGCCCCTCGGCGGAAAGAGTGGGAAACCATGAACCTCAACCCGACGAACCCGCTTTAGCCCTCGTCGTCTCCGGCGGTCACACCCACCTCTACCTCGTCCGCCCGCTCGAAAACACCTGGCACTACACCCTCGTCGGCCGCACCCTCGACGACGCCGCCGGAGAAGCCTACGACAAGGTCGCCAAGCTCCTCGGCCTCGGCTACCCCGGTGGCCCCTGGATCGACGCACTCGCGCTCCACGGCAACCCGCGCGCCGTCCCGTTCGCATTCGCACACATCAAAACCAAAGCTCACCTCGGCGGAGCCGCCCCACGCACCAAAGCCGCCCGCACCTCGCCCATCGCCAGCCTCGATCCCCGCTTTCTCTTCTCTTTCTCCGGCATCAAGACCGCCGTCCTGCGCTACGTCGAGCTCCACCACCTCCGCCCCGAGGCCGAATCTCGCCGCTACGCCCTCTTCACCGGCCCCGACGCACCACCCAAACCGAGCATTGAAGATGCCCTCCACCACTGCGAAACCCAAACCCTCGACCTCATCGCCAGCTTCCAGCGCGCCGTCGTCGGCGACCTCATGAAGAAGACCTTCCTCGCCGCCGAATCCCTCGGCGCCCGCCGCATCCTCGTCACGGGCGGTGTCGCCGCCAATCGCGAACTCCGCTCCCGCTTCACCGCCGAAGCAACCCGCCTCGGCCTCACCGTCAGCTTCCCAACCCTCGCCCTATCTACTGATAACGCCGCCATGATCGCCGCCGCCGCATGGCCCAAATTCCTCGCCAGATCTTTCGCCCCCGCCGATCTCACCGCCGACCCCGCCCTCGCGCTCTAACCTCACGCTTCAAAACTGGGTGCCCCATCCAAGGCGCGTCTCTGTTCTATGCGCCTAGGGTGGGATACCACACCTCGCCGACAAAGCTGGGTGCCCCATCCAAGGCGCGTCTCTGTTCTTGCGCCTTGGGTGGGATACGACACTGCCTCGGACGAGAGTAAGATAGTCTCCAAAATGTTTTCGCCACTAGCCCCGATCGCCGTTCTTCCGCTCTCTTCCGTACTTTTCCTCGCCGGCTGCGGCTCCAGCGTCACCGTTCCCCCGCCACCACCACCGCCTCCCACCACTTACTCGCTCACCATCGACTCCACCAGCCCCAATACTGGCGTCGCCATCACCGTCCTACCCGCTGACAACACCAACTCCGCCAACGGCGCCAGTCCCTTCACCCGTACCTACAACTCAGGCGTCACCGTCACGCTCACCGCGCCTGCCACAAGCGGCTCCAGCACATTCTTATCCTGGTCCGGCTGCACTTCTTCCTCCGCGGTCACCTGCACCGTCACTCTGACCGCCAACACCACCGTCACCGCCAACTACGCCACTCCCGTCGCGGCCGTCACCTACTACGTCAGCGGCTCGGGCAACGACTCCAGCACCGGCCTCACCCAGGCCACTGCTTTCCTCACCCTCCAGCATGCCGCTGGCCTCACTCAGCCCGGAGACACCGTGTATGTCATGAATGGAACCTACACCAACTCCTGCGCGTCCTGTTCGGTCCTCGACATCTCCATCCCCGGCACTCCCGCCGCTTCGATCACCTACGCAGCCTTGCCCGGGCAAACCCCGGTCATCTCCTTCAACGGCTGGGAAGGCATCTTCTTCGAGCCCACCGCCGCTTACATCCAGGTCAGCGGATTCACCGTCGTCGGCAACAACTACAACGTCACGCTCGCCCAGGCCCTGGCCCAGTCCTACACCAACCCCGATCCAACCCTCAATGGCAACTGCATCGCCCTTGACGGTCGCCAGGGCACCGCCACCGTCAGGCCCAACCACATCAAGATACTCAACAACACCATCTATGGCTGCGGCGGCGGCGGCATCGGCACCGCCTGGTCCGACTACGTCACCATCTCCGGCAACACCATTTACGACTCCGCCTGGTACTCCATCTACGGCTCCAGCGCCATCTCCACCTGGGAGAATTGGAACTCCGACTCCAGCACCGGCTACAAGATGATCATCACGGGCAACCGCATTTTCTCGAACGCGAACCTCGTTCCCACCCTCGGCTCCGCCGTCGCCACCGATGGCGAAGGCATCATCGTCGACAGCACCCGTAACGACGCCTATAACCCCAGCATCGGCCTCGATCCCTACACCGGCCGCACTTACATCGCAAACAACGTCATTTACTCGAACGGCAGCGCCGCCATTGAAGTCTTCGAGAGCAACCACGTCGACGTGGTCAATAACTCGAGTTATGACGATGTTTATGTCCCTGCGGTAACTGGCCGTGGCGAGATGAATGTCAATGAAGCTACCGACGTCAACGTCTTCAATAACATCTTCTCGAGCGCGGCCGGCCAAAACCCTGTCACGGTTTGCTGCAACGCCACTCAGGTCGATCTTGACTACAACATCTATTTCGGCGGCACAAACTACGCCGGCACCGTCTCCGGCCCGCACGATCTCGCTGTCGATCCGCTCTACGTCGACCCCGCCGACTCAAACCGTCTCATCGTCAATCTTGCTGTCTCGCCCAGCAGCCCCGCTGTCGGTTCCGGCACTCCCAATCTCGCCCCCGCCACCGACTTCCTCGGCAACCCGCGCCCCGGACCCAAGGGCTACGATCGCGGCGCATACCAGCAGCAGTAGTCCCGCGCCCCGCGCCCGCCCCAGTCACGCCCGCCCTTTAGAGGCTTCTCCTCATTGACCGAGGGTGCCCCATCCTTCGCCTCCTCACTTGCGAAGGGTGGGAGACCATGATCCCAAATCGAGACCAGTCCTTTAATACCGGCTCTCAAACTCCCTGAATCGCCGCTCCAGCTCCCACTGCGCCGCTGCCTTCTCGCTTCCATCCACGAATCGCTTGCAACCGTCCGACGGCTTTGCCCCGCCCAATTCTTCACCCTTGCACGCCGCATTCGCCTCGTCAAACTTATCCGGCTTCGCCCACAAGCTCTCCCCCGGCAAAAAGTTATGCTCCATCCCCGTCCGTGCCAGTTGCTTCATGTCCGGGTAAGTCAGGTGATAGTCCAGTGCGGCCCGCGTGTACTCATGCGTAAGCTCGATCCGGCTCACGCCTTCGTCGTCCGTCGACAGCGCCACCGGAACATGCGCCGCCCGATACAGCGGAAACGGATGCTCGTCGCCCTCCACTCCCAGAATCCCCTCGTTCGAGCTCAGATTGATCTCCACCATCACGTGCCTGTCCGCCATCTCTTTCAGCAACTGCCCAGCGTGGTCCTCATACATCACGTCCACCCCATGCCCTATCCGTTCCGCATGCCCAAGCTCCACCGCCTCGCGAATATGAAACCGCAACCCCTCCGGCGGCACCAACCCCTCCGCCAGCTCGCCCGCGTGCAGGCTGATGTGTACCTGCGGATAATCCGAATGCAGATACTCCACCATCTTCATCTGCAGCTCGTAGTCCCGCATCGAGATGTACCCATCTTCCGGCATCACGAAGTTAATCCCCACATACCCAGGCTCATGCGCATCCATCGTCCTCTTCACCGTCTCAAATCCCAGCAGCGTCTGCGCAAACACCTGCTCCGGCGCGAACCCCCTCAGCACCTGGTAAATGTATCGGGTCTGCACGCCGCATGCCGCCGTTGCCTGTGCCGTCCCGCAGTGCTCCAGCTCCTTGCGCTGCTTCTCCGCCGTCCGCACATGCTCTCGATCCGCCTCAACCTCATCCAGCACGCCCTTTTCCAGCAGCGCCTGCCGCATCTTTGCCATATCCGGGATCCACCCGATCCCGTGCGCCACCTCCGCCGCATGCCCGAAGGGCGGCGTCTCCATCAGCTCCAGGTACTGCTGGTTTTGCGCCGCGGCCCGGCTCGCCACCTCGTCCACCCACTCGCCCACGTGGCTCCAGCTCAGCCCGCCAAACCGGGCAAACGTCGCAAAAAACTGGTCGTGCCCGCTGAAGCCCGGCGTCGCCACAAAACTCCGCATGCTCATCGAGTCCAGCAGCCGGTCATACAGGTCCTGGTTCTCCGGCGTCATATTTCCCAGCAGATCCTTCACAGCCACCAGCTGCTTCCCCGTGCACGGCGGCTTCGCCAGCTTAAGAGCCGCTTTATCCACGCACAGCCCGTCCTCCGCGGCCTCCTTCACAAACGTCTCCGCATACACCGCGCCCGACAGGTGCACATGCAGGTCCGCCCCCTTGGGAAACTCTTCCAGAAACGCATGCAGAGCCGCCGGGCCCCTCGACGCCGTCGACAGAAACGCCAGCCCCGTCCGCCGTTCCTGCTCAGAGAGCTTGCGCCCGTGGCTGTGTTCACACCCGCTCGCCACCAGCACAAAGCTCGCGGTAACCAGCACAAAAAAGCGGCTCTCTCGGCCCATCACTCGGCTCATGCAATTCCCCTCGACTTGATTCTGATTGCCTCCCAGTGTAGCCGAGGGGATGATTCCCGCGGTTTTGTATCAGGGCTTGGCTTTAGCCACGCCGATAAGGCCCCAAAAATGAAATCTGGGCTTCAGCCCTTGACGGTCCCTTCTCAAGTCTGACCCGCCACCCCCGTTTGGCCTCACTCTTCTTGTCTTGGTATACTGTCTAAGTTGTTGCAGCGCACTGTCCGGGGACCTACCTTCCTTTCTCCGGCTCGCCGGATTCCGCTCGGGGACGATGCAACCGATTTTGCACTGAGGCCAGATAGCTCAGTGGTAGAGCGCGGCCCTGAAAAGGCCGGCGTCGGCGGTTCAATCCCGTCTCTGGCCACCACACTTTCCCAAAATCAAAACATTCAAGCCGCATTTGTGCCTTGAGCGAGGTGCGGGTGCCCCATCCTAAACGCGTTTTTTGCGTTTAGGGTGGGAGACACGAATCTCAACCCGCCGTCCCTCAACCCACAACAATGCGGGTGCCGCATCCATCGCGCTGTTTGCGCCGGGTGGGTTTACGGCGTCAGCTCCTCATTTGCGCCTCCCGCAACGCTCCTCGCGAATCCTGCCCTCTTCAGCTTGAATCCAACTAATAGACAAACGAAAAGGAGAAATATGACCGAACAGCATCCTGACCTGCTGCTCACCGACCGCTTCACCAACGCCGTCGAGTTTGCGCGGCAACTCCACACCGAATTCCGAAAAGGAACCCGCATCCCCTACATGGCCCACCTGCTCGGAGTCGCCTCGCTGGTCCTCGCTGAAGCCGGCGGCAAGGTTCCCGTCACTGAAGACATGGTCATCGCCGCCCTGCTTCACGACACCGTCGAAGACCATGGCGGCCAGCCAACCCTCGACAAAGTTGAAAAAAAGTTCGGGCCGAATGTCGCCCGCATGGTCAAGGGCCTTTCCGACACCCTGGCCGCCGACCACAACAAGAAAGAAGGATGGGAAGAGAGGAAAAAGGCCTACCTCGCCCGCCTGCAGCACGAACCGCTCGACGTGCTCGTAATCTCCGTCGCCGACAAGCTCTACAACGCGAAAGCAATTCTCGACGATCTCCGCGACCCGAACGTCGGCGCGGATGTCTGGAAGCGTTTCAAGCGCGGCTCTGAGCAGCAGCTCGGGTACTTCTATTCACTTCTCGGAATCTTCAAGCCCCGGCTCCAGAGCCGGCTCGTCGGCGAACTCGCGCGCGTCGTCGCCCAGCTCGACGCCTGGCCCAAATAGGGTTTCCGCGCTCGTCCCCAAAAACGCGCATGGCTCAAAGAATCGCCCCGGCAGCACCACCACAAACGGGGTAGTGTCCTAATCTGAGCAATGCCTTGCGAAGCGTGAAAAGTGGGAGTGAGTTCGCTGCTCTTTCAATCGGTCAAAGGCTATACGCGAGCGGATGCCTGGGCTCGTAAAGCATGATGTCGTCCGCGCCAGGTACGGCCATCATCACCACAAGTCCGTACCCGTGATCCTGAACCTCGCCGTGGAACTCCGCTCCTTTGCCCTTCAGCTCAGCGACGGTGCGTGAAATGTCATCGCACATCAGCGAAATCTGATGCTGCCGCGGCGATTCGTACGTCTTGCCATCGTAGACGCTGTGGGTCGGATGCACGCCCATCTCACTCCGCCCGCTTTTGAAGATCAGCCAACCCGCGCCTCCGCCCTGCGCATCCTCGACGTAGGGCCAGCCGAGGACATCGCGTAGGAATGCGCGCGTTGCGGGGGCATCGTCGGAATAGATCAGGGTGTGGATGCTGGTTATCATCAGACCAAACTACTGAGATCTCCAAAATTCTACTCTTCCGGTCGATTGCCAATCAAAAAGCCGTTCATCGCACCGGAGTTTGAACTTAGGACACGGCCCCACCCGCCTGCCCTTGGCTCTCCACTCGGTTCCGGGTATACTAAAGGTTCGGCAAGCCGCCGGAGGCGTGTGTCTGCACATGTCCCGATGGCTGACCCGGTCGAGCGGCCCGGCTCAGGCACCTCCGAGTATCGGCCCCTCTGGGTTGCCTCCTCCGCGGGCGGCACGAATCACAAAATGTTTGGAGCGTAGTCATGGCACAGGTATGCGATATTTGCGGCAAAGGTCCGCGTTTTGGAAACAACATCTCACACGCGCACAACGTCACGCGGCGCCGCTGGAACGTCAATCTGCAGGCCGTCAAAGCCCTTGTAAACGGTGCCTCCAAGCGCATTCGCGTATGCGCCAGTTGCATCAAGAGCGGTAAAATCGCCAAGGCGTAAGAGTCGTACGGAATCCGCCTGGGTTCGCTCACCGCTTTCGGTTTCAAGCCAGAGGCCCCGTCCATTCCAGGCGGGGCTTTTGTCCCCTCGGAGCAACATCCCACCAGCGCGGGAACCCCGATCTCGAGCTGCAACGAGGCGCAACGCATGATCGAAGCGCACGGCCGCCGGGCCTCTCACGCTCATCCAAAACTGCTTCGGTTAGTCCCGCTTTCTTCCCGGAGAGCCGCGTGAAGCCGCCCATCGGTTTCGTCCTCGCCACTCACGCCAATCCCGCACAGATCCTGTTTCTGTGCGAGCAGCTCAACTCGCGGTTCGACCACCCCCCAATCTCCATCCACCACGACTTCGGCCAGACCCCCCTCAACACGGCTGAGTTCCCCGCCAACGTCTCATTTGTGCAGGACTGGCTCAAGACCGGTTGGGGCCGTTCAAGCTTCGCTCTGGGTGAGAAGCGCGCCATCCGCGATCTTTATAAGACCGCCGATCCCGATTGGTTCGTAAACCTCTCCGGCGCCGATTTCCCCATCAGGCCCGCCCGCTCCATCCTCGAGGAGCTCTACTCCGGCCCCTTCGACGCATACCTCGACCACCGCCGCATCGCCTTGAGCCGGGTGCCCTTTCCGCCGGAAGGCCTTGGCGCAGCCAGTTTTTCTCATCCCGCCTGGATCACTCTCGCCTTCGAACGGTACATGGCCATCGGCTTCGGTTTCTACAAGCTCGCCACCCGCCTTGGCTGGAAAAAAAAGGCCATCTATCTGCGCTCCAGCTTCCTGATTCGGCACTTCACGCCCTTCGACGGAACCCTCCAGTGCTACGCCGGCGACCACTGGTTCGTCGCCAATCGCAAATCCGCCCATGCTCTGCTCGACGACTCTGAAACCAACCGCAAACTCACCGAGCACTTCATCAGGCGGCCCAACTCTGACGAGGCCATCTTTCATTCGATGCTTGGCAACACACCCGGCCTCCGGCTCTCGCCGAAGAGCAAACGCTACTCCGACTGGACCGGCTGTTGGAGCCACCCCCGCACGCTCACCGAGGCTGACTTTCCCGCCCTGCTCGCTTCAGGCGACTACTTCGCCCGCAAATTCGACTTCAATCCGGAACTACTTCACAAGCTCAATCAGGCAGTCGATCAGAGCCCAGCCTGATCAGGCCCCAGCCTGACCGGACTCAAGCCGATCAGGAGGCCCAGCATCGAGCCTCGTTACGGCTCTTGCCTCGTGAACGTCAGGCTCGCCGAATTGATGCAATAGCGCAGCCCCGTCGGCCGCGGGCCATCCGGAAACACGTGCCCCAGGTGCCCGCCACACCGCGCGCAAGTCACTTCGATCCGCCGCATCCCGAAGCTCCGGTCCTCGTGCTCTACCACTGCCTTCGAGTCCGCGGGCAGCATAAAGCTCGGCCACCCGCACCCCGAATCGAACTTCGCCCCGCTCATGAACAGCAGCGCTCCGCAGCCCGCGCAGTGGTAGTTGCCCGTCTCGTGGTTCTCCGTCAACGTGCCTGTAAACGGCCGCTCCGTCCCCTTCTGCCGCAGAACGTGATACTGATCCTGCGTCAGCAGTTCCCGCCACTCGGCATCTGTCCGTTCAACTTTTTCCGGCATATCGCTCATGCGCTCAGGCCCCCGCTTCCGCCACCAGCTCAATCTCCACCAGCACGTCTTTCGGCAAACGCGACACTTCCACCGTCGTCCGTGCAGGCGGAGTCTTCCCCACGCCTGCCAGGTAGCTCCGGTAGACCTTGTTCATTGCCGCAAAGTCGTTAAAGTCCTTCAGAAAGACCGTTGCCTTCACCGCACGGTCCAGGCCCGAACCCGCCGCCTCGAGAATCGCCTTCAGGTTCTCGAATACCTGCGCCGTCTGTTCCGCAATCCCGCCGGTGACCACGTCCTGCGTGGCCGGGTCCAGTGCAATCTGTCCCGCCGTGAACACGAGGTTCCCGGTCCGCACTCCCTGCGAGTACGGACCGATCGCTGCCGGGGCCGTCGCCGTCGCAATCGCTTCTTTGCTCATGCCCCGATTGTAGAGCGGAACCAGCGTATATGTAGCCCAATTGAGCGCCAACAAGGTGGCTTTTTCTTTGGGGAAAAAGCCACTCGCCTGCGATGGCTCCGAGTTACATCGACTCTGGCTCCGCTGGAATCGCGCTTCAGCCGGCCTTTCGCGCCGCCTTTACCGCCAGGCCGAAAGAACGCCGCCGATCAACATCAATCCCAGCAGGTTGTACGCCTGGTTGATGGCAAACAGCTTGAACGGCCGTCCTTCAAAGATTCCCTGCGGAATCGCCGTCGCCCCAAAGAAGCCCATCCACATCACAAAGCCGATGAAAAGGCCACGGCCGAATTCACGCGAACCCGACCAGATCACCACGTGCGCCAGCACAAAAGCCATCAGGATGTCACCGACAAGCGACATGATCATGCCCGCCATCATCGTCTTCTTCTTGTCACCCTGTGGACCCGGAACCAGTGCCGACCATTTCTTCCCGAATGCGGCGGGTGAGTACCAGATCCAGCCCAGAAGCCACATAATCACCCCGCTGGCCAACACGGCCAGTAAATTGAATTGAAGATGCATCGTTTTTCCTCCCTTTCTTTTTGTTTTTGCTTACCCAGGGGTCTTTCGGTCCCTGGGAAGGTTTTCGTTCGGGGCGGCGCTTTCCCGCCCGTTGGGGGAACATGGTCCTAAAGAATTCTGCGCGCCATGAACGCCGAGCTGATGGTCAGCGCCGCAATCCAATAACTCGCATTCACCACAAAAAGTCTGAGCGGCCGCTTCTCGTAGAGATAAGTCGCCAGCATCGGAGCCGCCACCAGCCCCACACCCGCTACAAATCCAAACTTCGCGCCCCCTTTGATTCCATTAATCCCGTTCAACAGGATCATGTGCAGCAGCACCACAGATGCCGAAATGTTGGCCGCGAACCCCAGTAGCATGCTCAGCGCCCACCGCTTATCCGCTGCCTTCGCATCCTCCGGCGCGCCGCTCGTCGCCATCCTTCCAAAAAGCACCGGCGAGTACCACAGCGCCCCCAGCACCCACTGCCCCACAGCCGCTCCCATCACCGGAATAAAGTTGACGATAAAGAATTTCAGCAAGCCCGACCCTCCATCTGGAGCAGCATACCGGCTACAACACTTGGGCCATTGCGGAAGCCTCGAATGCACTCGCCTGCTGCCCATCTGCACCAGGTCCGAGGGTACTCGGGGTCCGTGGCTCAATGGCCCAGCACTGGTTTCTTTGCTGTTTATTGCGCCCTTTGACTTTGCGGCAGAGCAAGCGCAGTGTCAAGCGAAAACGGCCCCGCCAGAGCCCCTCCAGTTATCGCCGCTTCAGCGCCTCCAGCTCATCCAGCGTCCTCGGCCAGTCTGCACCAAGCAGCCGCGACAAACTCCTGTCCGCCAGCACCTTGCCGCCGGTCTGGCATGTCGCGCAATAGTTCGTCTCGTTGTCTGCATACCGGATTCTCTGCACCGGGCTCCCGCACCGCGGGCATGGCTTCCCGAACCGCCCGTGCACCGCCATCTCCGGCCGGAATGCGGTCACCCCCTCCGGGAACCCGGCTTCCGCTTCCTTCCCCAGCCGCTCCATCCATGCCGACAGCGTCTCGCGCGCCGCCGCAAACAGCCGTTCCCAATCCCCGTCCGCCAGCCGGCTCGTCAGCGTCACCGGCGACAGCCGTGCCGCGTGCAGAATCTCATCCGAATAGGCATTTCCCACCCCACTGATCAGCCTTGGATCGGTCAAAGCCCGCTTCAGCGTCCGATTCTCCGCCCCCAGCGCAGCGCGAAACCCCTTCAGGTCCGTCTCGAATACCTCCACCCCGCCAGGATCGATGGCCCGCAATCCCTCTTCGCCGCGAATCATGTGCAGCGACGCCCGCCGCTTGCTCCCCGCCTCCGTAAGCGTCAGCGTCCCCGTCGAAAAGTCAAACGCCGCCAGGTTTTGCCGCCCGCCCACCTTCGCCCCCTTCGCCTTCCAATGCAGCCTCCCCGCAATCATCAGGTGCAGCACCAGCCAAATGGATGAACCCGTAGCGCCGGCCTTCCGGCCGGCTGTAGCGAGGGCATCCTGCCCTCGCCGTTCTTGCGATTCGACTCCAATCGCAATCCGCTTCCCGATCCGCCGAATCGCTGTCACCCTCCGCCCTTCCGCTGCCTCCAGCGGCGGATCCACCGTCCTCAGCAAGAACGGGCTCGTCAGCCGCACCTTCTCAAGCGTCTGCCCAAGTATCCGCGCCTCCAGCGCCTTGATGTACGCCGAAATGTCAGGCAGCTCAGGCAAATCGTTTCACCTCGGGACGGGGTAGCGAAGAGCACAACTGCGAAATGACCTAGTTAGGCGTCGGCTTCGTGCGAAATGCGCTTCCAACGCTGGCCCATCAGGCGACTCTCTGGTGCAGCGTTCAAGAGAATTTCGCAGTCACAGAATGCACCCCGACCCATCAGAACATGAAAGACCTCAGACCAATCCCCTTCGTCGATCCCACAGCGCCTCAGAATGCTCTTTGCGCTTCGAAAGTCACCTGAGCATGACACAGGGCAGTCCGCGTCCCGCGCATCGAGAAATAAGTCGTCTAAGGCTGCGAAAAAGTGCGTCTTTTGCAGCACGCCAATGACATCGGGCGTAATCGACTCGATGAGTTCCTCATCCGGCTCGTCTTCGAGATCCTCCGGATTCTCTTCTGGAGTCAATTCGAACCAGAGAGTGTCCGCGAGATGTCTGTCGTAGTAGTCTTTGGGGATCAAGTGCATGAGGTGGTGGTATCTCTGCCTCCGATAAAGACCTCTGAACCGCTCATCAACGAAGAACAGCGCGATCCGCGACGGATCCTTAGCCCAAAACTCCGCACGTACGATCATTTTCGGATAAGCAGCTCGAACAAAACCCCGAAGATCAGACTCAATTCTGTTCAAGCGCGCGTCACGCATCCCGAGCACATCCTTGAACGGAAAAACAAATTGAAAGCCATTCTACAGATGACCTCGCATCCTGCACGTAAGCTCATCCTTCAGCCAATCACCGCATTATCAATCAGCCTCGTCCCCCCCACCCAAGCCGCCACTGCAAACAGCGTCCCCGGCCCAGCCACCTCCACCGGCAGCAGCGTCCCCCAATCCACGAGTGCAGCGTAATCCACCCGCACGCCAGGCTCCGCCGCGAACACCGCCCGCCCCGCCGCAACCAGCACGTCCGCCCTTCTCTCACCCTCCGCCACCAACCCCTCCACCGCCCGCACCGCCCGGCTCAGCACCAGTGCCTGTCTCCGCTCCTCAGCGCTCAGATACACATTCCGCGAGCTCAGCGCCAGCCCATCCGCTTCGCGCACAATCGGGCACACCACAATCTCCGTCCCAACCGCCAAGTCCGCCGCCATCCGCCTGATCACCGCCACCTGCGCCGCGTCCTTCTGCCCAAAGAACGCCCGGTCCGCCTCGCACGCAATCAGCAGCTTCGCCACCACCGTCGCCACGCCTCTGAAATGCCCCGGCCGCGAAGCCCCATCCAGCCGCCCCGAGAGCCCCTCCACATCCACAAACGTCCCGACGCCATCCCCACCCTCAACCGAGCCCGGGTACATCTCCTCCACCGCCGGCGCAAACACCACCTGCGCCCCCGACGCCTCCGCCAACCGGCAATCCGCCTCAAAGTTCCGCGGATACCGCGCAAAGTCCTCGTTCGGCCCAAACTGTGTCGGGTTCACAAAGATGCTTACCACCACCCGCCCGCACAAGCGCACCGCTTCCTCAATAAGGCTCGCGTGCCCTGCGTGCAGCGCCCCCATCGTCGGCACCAACCCGACTGTCTGCCCCTTGCCCCGCTCCCCTCGCGACCACGCCCTTAGCTTGGCCGCCGTCCGCACAATCTCCATCAGGCCGGCCTCGCCAGCCTCTGGCGACCACGCGCCTGAAGATCCCGCTTTACCGCCTCCAGATCCCGCTTTACCGCTGCGGGCAGGTGATAGCTCTCTTCGTCCGAAGGAAACGCTCTGTGCTCCACGTCTTCGCGATACTGCTCCGCCGCCGCGCGAATCGCCCCGCCCACGTCCGCATACCGCCGCACAAACTTCGCCGCCGGCGCAAAGGTCATTCCCAGCATGTCGTGCAGCACCAGAATCTGCCCATCGCAATCCGGCCCAGCGCCGATCCCGATCGTCGGAACCGGCAGCTCCGCGGTAATTGCCGCAGCCGTCTCCCTGGGCACTCCTTCCAACACCACCGCGCCAGCGCCTGCCTCTGCCAGCGCCATCGCCTGTTCCTTCAGCTTCTCGGCCGCCTGTGCCGTACGCCCCTGCACGCGGTATCCGCCCATCTGGTGCACGCTCTGCGGTGTCAGCCCCAAGTGACCGATTACTGGAATCTGCGCCTCCGTCAACGCTCGCACCAGCTCCACCCGCGGCCCTTCAATCTTCACCGCCTCGGCCCCGGCCTCTTTCACAAACCGCACTGCGTTGGCCACGCCCTCGTTAACTGGTCCGTGGTAGCTCCCGAACGGCATATCCGCCACCACCAGCGCGCGCTTCACCGCACGCCTTACCGCGCGCGTGTGGTGCACCATCTCATCCACCGTCACGGCCAGCGTGTTTTCATACCCCAGCACCACCATCGCCAGCGAATCGCCCACAAGAATCAGGTCGATTCCCGCCTCGTCCACCAGGCGCGACGTTGCGTAGTCATACGCCGTGAGCGCACTGATGCGCTTGCCCTGGCGCTTCATCTCGGCCAGTGCTGGAACAGTCACTTTTGTGAAGGGATTTGCTGCGGGCGAAGGCCCGCCCGCGGGAAAGCTTGTAAGGCTCATGTTTCTCTCCAGTGCCGCTCCGTTCGCTCAGGATGCGGCCCGAACAACCCAAGTATACCTCCATTCCCACCAATCTTCCCGTGGCAGATTTGCGCTCCATTTCCACCCTGTCGCGTATAATCCCCTAAGTACGCCGACGTCTCCAGCCGCATCTCATTCTGCCTCCGCCCCCAAACAGTGTGGAGTTTCTTAACCTGTCCCCGGCGATCATCGCCCGGGCTTGAAATGAGCATGAGGTTCAGCGAGGAGATTCGGGCGCAGTTGCGCTTCAGCAGCCCGGCTGCCCGACAGGAACTTTCGAAGGAGTTTTCCAATCAAATGAACCGCTCGCTTGTACTCGCACTCACGCTCGCCTCGGCAATGGCCGCCGGCGCACAAACATTGTCTGTTCCCTCAGCTCCAGCTGCTGCAGGGCCCGCCGCCGCTGGCCCCACCAAAATCGCCGTCATCGCCTTCAAGGACGCCGTCGCCCAAACCAACGAGGGCCAGCGCGACTTTGCCGACCTCGAAAAGAAGTTCATGCCCCGCGAGAACCAGCTCAAGGCGCTCAACGACGAGATCGAAACCCTCACCAAGCAGCTCCAGGCCCAGGGCGCAACCCTCAGCGATGCCGAGCGCGCATCCCGCGCCAAGACCATCGACGAAAAGAAGAAGAAGCTCGAGCGCGACGCTACCGACGCCCGCAACGACTTCCAGCAGGAGATGGGCGACATGTACAACACCCTCGCCTCCAAGGTCTACGACGTCATGTCCGCCTACGCCCAGCAGTCCGGCTACACCCTGGTCCTCGACGTGTCCGACCAGCAGAGCCCGGTGCTCTTCGCCACTCAGAACACTGACATCTCCAAACCCGTCATCGATGCCTACAACGTCAAGTCAGGCGTTCCGGCTCCGCCGGCACAGGCTGCGGGCGCTCCCGGAGCCCCGTCTCGGCCCGCTGCAGCCAAGCCCGCCACGCCCGGCCGCTCACTAAGTCCGGCTCCTGACCAAACAGCAAGACCAATCGCAGAAAGGCCCCGTCCAATCGGGGCCTTCTCCTTTGCCAATCTCGAGCCTCTGCAACCCAGTTTCCGCACCGCCGCGTCATCCCCATTCCGCAGGGCCTTTCTGTGGAAAAAATTGTGGATTACTTCCCCTTGCGCCCAGAAAAAAGTTCATTTTTATATCTTGTCAACCTGATCCCAATTCTGATAGGCAATGTAACTCCTTATTTATCAATAGATAATCCGAGCAGCCAGCTCACCGCTGCTCCCGCCCTCGTTCCTCAATTCCTTATGCGGGTCCCATTTGACGGCTTTCCACAATCCCGCATGAACAGCAGGTGACTAAAGTATCTGGTCAGTCACTCTTCCGACCTTACTTCTGCTGGTCTTCGCCCACCCGCAACACCGCCAGAAAAGCCTCCTGCGGTATGTCCACTTTCCCGATCCGCTTCATGCGCTTCTTGCCTTCTTTTTGCTTCTCCAGCAGCTTCCGTTTGCGCGAGATATCTCCGCCATAGCACTTCGCCAGCACGTTCTTCCGCAGCGCCGCCACCGTCTCCCGCGCAATGATCTTCGACCCGATCGCCGCCTGGATGGCAACTTCGAACTGCTGCCGCGGAATCAGCTCCCGCATCTTCGACACCAGCAGCTTGCCCCGCTCATACGCAAAGTCCCGATGCACGATGATCGACAGCGCATCCACCGGCTCGCCGGAGACCAGGATGTCCATCTTCACCATCGGCGACTCCCACTCCCCGGCCAGCTGATAGTCCAGCGACGCATACCCGCGCGAGATCGACTTCAGCCGGTCATAGAAGTCCAGCACAATCTCGTTCAGCGGAAGCTCATAAGTCAGCATCACCCGCGTCGGCGTCACATATTCAAAGTTCAACTGCCTGCCCGCGCTTCTCCTCCACCAGCTTCAGAATCCCGCCCACATATTCTTCGTTGGTCAGGATCTTCGCCGTGATCACCGGCTCGCGGATCGCGTCGATGTTCGTCGGCTCCGGCCAGCGCGAAGGATTGTCCACCTCCACCACGCTGCCGTCCGTCAGCGTGATGTGGTAGCGCACGCCCGGCGCCGTCGTAATCAGGTCCAGCTCGTACTCCCGCTCCAGCCGCTCCTGGATGATCTCCATGTGCAGCAGTCCCAGAAATCCGCAGCGAAACCCGAACCCCAGCGCCACCGAGCTCTCCGGCTCAAAGAAGAACGAGGAATCGTTCAGCCGCAGCTTCTCCAGCGCATCGCGCAGCAGCGTG
Organism: uncultured Acidobacteriaceae bacterium; assembly: GCA_963783065.1. Taxonomy (GTDB): domain Bacteria; phylum Acidobacteriota; class Terriglobia; order Terriglobales; family Acidobacteriaceae; genus Telmatobacter. The sequence continues at coordinate 2,046,177 of CAWAMG010000004.1, forward strand.
TGCTCGTGCGAGTCCACCGTATAGAGCCCGGCAAAGACCATCGGCTTGATGTCTTCAAAGCCCGGCAACTGCGCCGCCGCCGGGCTGCGCGTCCTCGGTCACCGTGTCGCCGATCTTGGTGTCGCCCACGTTCTTGATGGTCGCCGCGAAAAATCCCACCTCGCCCGCCGTCAGTTGCCCAATCTCGACCGGCTTGGGCATCAGCACGCCCATCGACTCAACCTCGATATGACCTTGCCGTTCGACATCAGCCGGATGCGCTGCCCCTTGCGCATCGTGCCCTGCATCACGCGCACCAGCACAATCACGCCGCGATAGGCGTCAAACCACGAGTCGAAGATCAGCGCCTGCAGCGGCGCATCCGGATCGCCCGTCGGCGCAGGAAGCCGGTGCACAATCGCCTCCAGCACCTCCGCCACGCCCTGCCCGGTCTTCGCGCTCACCGGAATCGCGTCCGTCGCGTCCAGCCCCACCGCCTTCTCAATCGCCTCCTGCGTGCGCAGGATGTCCGCCGACGGCAGGTCGATCTTGTTGATCACCGGAATAATTTCCAGCCCGTGATTGATGGCCAGGTACGCGTTGGCCAGCGTCTGCGCCTCCACGCCCTGGCTCGCATCCACCACCAGCAGCGCGCCCTCGCACGAGGCCAGCGACCGCGAAACCTCGTAGCTGAAGTCCACGTGCCCCGGCGTATCGATCAGGTTCAGCTGGTAGGTCTTGCCGTCCTGCGCCTTGTACATCATGCGCACCGCGTGGGCCTTGATGGTGATGCCGCGCTCCCGCTCCAGGTCCATGTCGTCCAGAATCTGCGCCTGCATCTCCCGGCCTGTCACTGAGCCGGTCAACTCCAGCAGACGGTCGCTCAGCGTCGACTTGCCGTGGTCGATGTGGGCGATGATGGCGAAATTGCGAAGGAATCGTGCGTCCATGAGGAGCGTCGGAGGGAGGGGCAATCTGCACCTGCGTTCTGTGTCGCGGCAGCAGAGCATTTTCCGAGATGGTGTAGATCTGAGCCCAGGAATGTCGCGTCGATTTTCCTTAAGAAAGTCGACATCCTACACCCTCGGAAAGGTCACAGTGTTTCGGAAAATGCCTTAGACCTCCAGGCCATAGCTTATCATCGGAACAGGGGTCAGCATCTTCCGCGGCTCCATGCCCCAGCATCGTATCCCGCCCCGCAACTGCTCATGCGTAAACGCTCTTTTTCCACCCATTACCCGCGGTTTCCCTGCTCGCCTGTGCGCTTGCCGGCGCCCACGCAGCACCATCTTCCGCACCGCCCGCTGGTTCCTCAGCTCAGTCTTCCCAGGCTCCACTCACTCCTCACCAGCAGGCTGTCCGCCAGATCATCCAGCAGGTCGAAGATGCCTACGCCCTCGGCCAGGCGCCTACAAAAAAGGCCAGCTTGCTGAGGCCAAATCCGAGTTCGATCGCGCCGTCGATCTGCTCCTCACCAGCCCCATCCCCGTCAAGGCCGACACCCAGCTCCAGGATGAGTTCGATCCGCATCGTCGACGGCGTCAACGCTCTCGAGATGGAGGCCCTCAAGCAGGGCAACGGTTTCGTCCCCGCTGAAGAGGAAACGCCCGCCGATGTCGCCAGCGACGTAACCTTCGAGGTCGATCCCGAACATCGTCGCCAAGGCCCGCGCCGAGCTGGCCACCACCAAGTCCGATCTCCCGCTCGTCGTCAACGACTACGTCGCCACCTTCATCAAGTTCTTCTCCAAGACGCAGAAGGGCCACAACACCCTGCTGCACTCCTTCCAGCGCTCCGGCCGCTACAAGGCCATGATTCAGCGCATCCTGGCCGAAGAAGGCGTGCCCCAGGATCTGATCTATCTCGCCGTGGCCGAATCCGGCTTTCAGCCGCGCGCCCAGAACCGCCGCTCCCGCGCCGGCGGCATGTGGCAGTTCATGCCCAACGACAAGTTTTACGGGCTGGCCAGAACCGCCTACGTCGACGAGCGCTTCGACCCCGAAAAATCCACCCGCGCCTACGCCCGCTACATGAAGTACATCTACGACCAGCTCGGCGACTGGTACCTCTCCATGGCCGCCTACGATCACGGCACCGGCAACATCCAGCACGCCGTCCCGAAGACCGGCTACGCCGACTTCTGGGAGCTCTACAAGCGCAACAACCTTCCCGGCGAAACCAAGAACTACGTCCCTGAAATCCTCGCCGCCATCATCATCGCCAACAACCCCACCCAGTACGGCTTCGACGACGTCACCTACGATCCCCCGGTCCTTACTGACACTGTCACCATCAACTACTCCATCGATCTCCGCCTGGTCTCCGATCTGGTCGATGCGCCCGTCGATGAGCTCACTGCCCTCAACCCCAGCCTGCTGCGCATGGTCACGCCACCCGACGCGTCCTTCGACCTCCATCTTCCCGCCGGCACCGCCACGCTCTTTGAGCAGCGCATCGCGCTCATCCCGGAAACCAAGCGCAACGCCTGGCGCTACCATCGCCTGGCTGCCGACGACACCCTGGCCTCCGTTGCCCGCGAGTTCCACGTCTCCGAATCGGAGCTCGCCACTGCCAATCAGCTCCACTCCGAGCGATACCCTGCAGGGCCTCGATGCCCTGGTCGTCCCCCAGGCGCCCCCCGCCGCCCCTGCCACTCGCATGGTCCTCTACACCGCCCGCCGCGGCGACACGTCTGGTCACCATCTCCGACCGCTTTGGCGTCTCTCTCACCGAACTCCGCAGTTGGAACCATCTCACCGGCGCCGGCACCAAGGTCGTCCCCGGCAGCCGCCTCCATGTGGCCGAGCCCGCCGCCCCACCCGTCTCTTCCCACAGCCGCCATCGAGCTTCCGCCTCCAAATCGCAAGGCACGCACTCACGCTTCTTCCAGCTCCAAATCAGCCCCTCTCCAGCAAAAGCTCCCGTCCGCAAATCCAATGCGCATCCCAGCCCCGCCGCGCACTGACAAATTCCCTGCATCCAACGCATTCAGGGCTTGTGTTCTCATGGCATTTGCGTGCAAAGTATTGATACGCAAATTTCCGGCTTGCGGAGCGCTTTGTTTCGTTCCGCGATCATGAAATTCAAAACACCGGCAGCGGCACTCCGCTGGAGGCAATGGGATGGACGAAGTTCGCAAGATGTACGCAATGAGTGGCGACGACTCCACCGGGGAGCCGCTGGAATTGGACCCGAATCTCGAAGATGAATTCGCGGCCGATGAAGACGAAGAAATCGAAACCTCCAGTGTGCTCACCTCCTCTGACGACGATGAACCGGTTGTCGGAAGAAGCCGTCACCGTCATCGCGGGAGAGGCCGCCCCACCGGCTCCCCCGAAACCAGCAAAGAAAGCAACAGCAAAGAAACCCGCCAAAGCGGCAGCAATGCCGGCCGCGGCAACGGCGCCCCCCCTCACTGACAATGGCACCGGTGGCGGCAAGGGTGGAAGCACTTCGGCAGTTCCCCAAGGCGATGGCAATGAATGCCCCGGCAAAGAAAGCCCCGGCAAAGAAAGCTGCCAAGAAGGCTGCCAAGAAGGCTCCGGCAAAGAAAGCAGCCAAGAAAGCTCCGGCCAAAAAAGGCCTGCAAAGAAAGCCGCAAAAAAAGCGCCGGCAAAAAAGGCCGCCAAGAAAGCCGCCAAGAAAGCCGTAGCAAAAAAGGCTCCGGCAAAGAAGGCCGCGAAGAAGAAGGCCAAAAAAGCGGCAGCCAAAAAGGCGCCGGCAAAAAAGGCCGTCAAGAAAGCCGCATCAAAGAAGGTTGCCAATAAGGCGTCGTCCAAGAAAGCGAAGAAAGGCAAGAAAGGGAAGAAGGGCAAGAAGAAGTAGCGCCCTCAGCCTGTCTACTCCATGCAGAAAAGCCCGCCTCGGCGGGCTTTCTTGCATCTGGACAGATTCATCCCGATGAGCGCAGCGAGCTTGCCGTCAATAGCCCCGCCGCTCTGCACCGCCCGTTATCTGTCGAAAATGCCACCGCTGGTGTTTGAGGTAATCCTCAATCAGAAACCGCAGCGTCACCGCCGCATCGTCTCCCACCACGCACTCCGCCCCCAGCCGCTCTTCCGGAATTCGGTCCACCACCGCCGCCAGAATCTCGTGCTCCGCCTGCCACCAGCGCAGCAGAGTCTCCCATTCCTGCTCCGCATACCCGTGCGCCGCCACCCATTGTTCCTGCTCGTATTTTGGCCCTTTGTAGCGCCCGTCCGCCGCCGCTCTCACAAATCGCTGCCGGTTGTTCGTGGCCGAATCCAGCAGGTGCCCCACGATCTGTTTCCGCGTCCATCCGCCCTCACGCCAGGGCGTGTCCGCCAGTTCGGGCCTGACTTCCAGCAGAATCGCCTGCAATCTCCCCAATTCGGCGCGAAACTCCTGCGCCACTTGCGTTCCCATACTCCCTTCCTCCATCCCGAAGACTCAAAAGGGCCCCCGCCGCGGCGGGAGCCCCCTCAAGAGTCCATTGCCGTTCTCCCTATTGCGGAGGCGCTTGGTTGATTGGCGGCGGCGGCTTCACCGAATCGGTGATCGGCTTCCGCATCTCCGGCACTTCCGCAGACGGTTGGCTCGGCACTGCCCCTGCCGGCGCGCCCGGAATAGCCGCCAGCACGATCGGCACCGTGGTCTGCGGGCTCACACCGGTCCACACCTGCGCGATATTGCCTTGCGGGTTAATAAGGAACGTGTTCCGGGCTGCCATCCCGTTATTCCCCAGTGAGCCATATGCATTCGTCACCGTGTGATTCGTGTCCGCCAAAAGCCTGAACGTCAGATTCTCCTGGGTGCAAAACTGTTGGTGGCTGGCTGGAGTATCTACGCTCACCCCCAGAATCACCGCGTTCTTTGCCGTGAATTGCGGCTGCGCGGTCTGAAAATTGTGCGCCTCGATCGTGCATCCCGGTGTCATATCCTTCGGGTAGAAATAAAGCACCACCCATTTGCCCGCGAAGCTCGAAAGCGATACCTGTGCTCCGGTCTGCGAGGCCAGCGTAAATCCCGGCGCCGTCTGCCCCACCGCCGGCATCGCGTCGGCCGCTCGCACTTGGTCCAGGTTCAGGCTCAGTCCCGCAGCCAACGTCAATGCGGCCACGGCCGCAATCATCGTAATCTTTCTCACACTCAACCTCCTGGTTGTGTCGTACTGCGGTTGGGGAAACAGGGAACAAAGATCCAGCCCTGACTGTTGGGCTACTTGTGCGCAACTGGACGCCACCCGCCCGGCTGCAAACCAAGCGATTTCTAACCCTCGTCCAAATTCCCCGCACTCTGCCCCTATGCTCCGCGCGGCGAGCCCACAATAGCAATCCCCGCATCATCCGCGCGCTTCACAAGGGCTGCGCGATCAAATAGAAGCGTACGCCCCGCCTCCACTGAAAGGCAACTGGCTCCAGCGGCCGTCATCGTCTCCACCGTCCGCGTCCCAATCACCGGAACATCGAACCGCATATCCTGTTTTGGCTTCGCCACCTTCACCACCGTCAGCCGCCGTTCCAGCGTCGTCGCTCCGTCCTCCAGCGAAGCCATCAACCGACCAGCCCGCTCCACCGTTGCGTCCGTCCCCTCCATCGCCTCCACCGCGACGCACGCCTGCGCCGCCACCACCACTGTCTGCCCAATGTCGAATCCAGCCAAAGCCCGCGCCACGCCAAGACCGTACTCGATGTTCCGCCGCTCTTCCTCGTCCGGCGCACGCCTGGTCAGCACGCCCTCCTCGGCCAGCAGCGGCTCCAGAAACGCCGTCGAGCTCATCAGCTCGATCCCCTCATCCTCCAACACCTTCGCCACCGCCCCCAGCAGCATGTCTGTCGACCGCGTCCGCAGGTTCAGAATCAGCTTTGCCAGCCGCCAGTCCGGCCGGATGCTCGAGAAGATCTGCTTGTGCTTCACCTGCCCCGCCATCACTGCCCGCGTGACGCCTTCCTTGTGGAAGATCTCAATCAGCCGCGACAGCTCCCCCAGCGAAAGCCAGTGCACCGTAATCTTCTCGTCTTTCGCCGCTCGCTCGTCGATCTCCGGGTCCGTCTCCTCGCGAATGGCCGCCACCACCACCGCGAACCCCTGCGCCCGCGCCGCATCCAGCAGCAAGAACGGAAACCGCCCGTTGCCGGCAATAAGGCCGAGCTTCATTGCAACGACACCGCCTCGTCGAGTCTGTCTTTGGCTTCCTTGTCGCGGTGCAAGGCCATGAGCAACGCCGCGTGCGCGCGAAGGTAATTCACCAGATAGATCTTGTACATCTCGGCGCCTTTGAAGTGATCGGCAAGCGCTTCCCTGTAAGCTTGGCGGCCATACTGCTCAGCCTGAGTTAGATCGCGGTCTGAGGCGTCGAGTTCGTGAAGGTTCCCCTCGATCACTCCGCGGATGCCGTATGCCGAGCCGATCCCAAACGTGTAATCCAGCGTCTTCGAACAGGCCTGGACGGCCTTTTCCGCGTAAGGTCGCGCCTCCCGCGCCTCTCCGGAGTTGGCAAGCGCCCAGGCGGCAGCTAGATACATCGACAGCTTTCGATGAATCTCGGTCTCCGGGACAAATTCGTCCAGGTAATCCGCAGCCTTTTGACACGCAAGGGCCGCCTCGCGGGAGTTATCGTGCTTCCCATAGAGCTGCCAGCAAGTGTCGTTGAGGGCGGCATAGGCGTCCGCGTGCGAAATCGTAGCTGCCTGATCTGTCGGGTTCTGCGCCCGGGCTGCAAGAGAAGTCGCCCACAAGAACGCTGCCCAAACGAGGGCTTGGTACCTCATCGATCGTTCTCCACGTTTTTCGATTTCGCCTCAAAAGTTAAAGCCCAATCGTAACAGGGAGCGCAAAACTCCCCGGCCGGAATCGCGCGCCTGGCGTTCACAAGCGGGCATCCAGCCGCCCTACTTGATCACTCCCCGCTCGCTCCGCTCCAGAAACCGAACCAGCTCCGCCGCGTCCTCGCCCTCCAGCTCCTTGATCTTTTCCAGCGCCTGCGAGGTGTTCAGCTTCGAGACCAGCAGCAGCCGAAACGCTCTCTGCAGAGTCTTGATGCGCTCCTCTGTGAAGCCGCGCCTCTCCAAGCCGATGGAGTTGACGCCGAACGCCTTGTTCTCGCGCTTTGAAGACGTCTTTGAAAACGGCAGCACGTCCATGGTCACAATGGTCCCGCCGCCGACAAACGCATACCTTCCCACGGTGCAATGCTGGTGTACCGGGCTGAACGCCCCAACCGTCGCATAATCCTCGATCACAACGTGCCCGGCCAGCGTCGCCGCATTCGCCAGGATGCACTGGTCTCCCACGATGCAGTCGTGACCGATGTGCACCTGCGTCATCAGCAGGCACCCCGACCCCACCCGCGTCACGCCTCCGCCGCCTGCCGTTCCTCGGCTGATCGTCACGCACTCGCGGATCGTGTTGTCGTCCCCAATGATTGTCTCGGTCGGCTCGCCCTGGTACTTCAGGTCCTGCGGTGGAACTCCGACCGAGCAAAACGGATAAAACGTGTTCCTCGCCCCAATCCGCGTCCGCCCGTCCAGCACCACATGCGAAATCAGCCTGCACTCCTCGCCCAGCACCACCTCCGGCCCAATCGTGCAGAACGGCCCCACCTCGCACGACTCCGGAATCACCGCACCCGCGCCAATCACCGCGCCCGGATGGATGCCCGGCTGAATGCCCGGCCGAATACTTGGTTGAATGCTCACTCCGCCGCCACCGGATCGCTCGCCGCGGCCTCCGTCCCAGCCGGCGCTGCGGCGGCTTCGCGTTTCTTGGGCACAATCTGACACGTGAGTATTGCTTCGCACGCCATCTTCTCTCCCACGAATGCCTTCGCTTCCATCCGTCCAAGCCGCATCTTAAACGCCAGCACCTTCACTTCGATTCGCAGTTGGTCCCCCGGCGTCACCTGCCTGCGAAACTTTGCCTTCTCGATCCCCGTAAACACCGCCAGCCTCGACTCGCGGTCCTCCATCTCGCTCAGCATCAGCACCGCGCCCGCCTGCGCCATCGCCTCAATTACCAGCACGCCCGGCATGATCGGCACTCCCGGAAAGTGCCCCTGGAAGAACGGCTCGTTGATCGTCACGTTCTTCATCGCCTGCAGCCGCACCTTCGGCTCAAATTCCGTGATCCGGTCAATCAGCAGAAACGGATATCGATGGGGCAGGATTCCCATGATCTCTTGAATGTCCAACGTCATGCTCTGGCTCCAGTTCTTACGCGCGCCGCCGCCGCAATGCGCACCCACTGGATTATAAACATCCGCTCATTAATCCAGATTTACGACATCCCACCCCGCACCAGGATGTTTTGTATCAGGGCGCCGCTTCAGCCGCGCCGAGAACCGAGGAATATTGATGGGCTTTAGCCCCTGAGGACATCCCGCGGATGCTGCGCCGGTAAACACGGAGGGAGCAGGGGCATTCATGCCCCTGAATGAAGGCTGCCAATAAAACCGGCTTTAGCCGCGGGACTTTGACTCAACCAGCCGAGATCGGGTGCCCCACATCTCGATTCTGAGATGTGGGAGACCAACGCCTCCAATTGCGCCATCCTGGCGAAATGCGCCGAAGGCCGCTGCTGCATGCAATGCTTCACTTCTTGATCCGCTGCTCCGCCGCCCCTACATCGAAGAAGTCCCCCGGCAGCTCCTCGTTGTACTTTACCTTCGTCAGGTAGTACTGCCTCACCTGCTCATCGTTCTTGAAGCGCGTCACCCGCAGCGCAGTCGGCAGCCCGTCGATCAAGTGGTAGTCGTCGTACTCCTCCGCGTCCACGTTCTTGTCATGGTAGACCGGATCGCGCCACTCAAACGTTCGCCGCATCGGCAGGTGCGTCTGCGTGTCGGTCTGGATCGTCACCGCGTCGTTCTGCGCCGAAATCAGCGTCACCTGGTCGGTCAGGTGCCGTTCCGCCAGCCGCTGGCCGTCATAGATCAGAATCGTCTGCGGATCGGGAAGCCACGTCTTGATGATCGTCTCAATCGAGTGGTCCCTTTGGCGTATGTGTTCGTCCACCTGGTCTTTGGCGAGTGGAGACTTCCCCCGGTACGTGACCTCCATCCCGGTCGCGCCTACATAAAACTGCACCACATCCCGGTGCTTCGTATATTCGATTCTGTCGTGGTCGGGCCATTGATGAAACTCGAAAAAATCCGTCGTCCCCAGGTCGGGATTTCCGTGGTAAAACGCCGCCCCCGATCCGTCGCGCTCCATGTTCTTGATCCCGAGCCACGCCTGCCCGCCCAGCGCCTGCACCATCGCGTCCAGAAGCGCCCGCGCCTGCTTGGTGCTCTTCGCCGCCAGGTCGTCCGTCGTCTGTGTGTGCGTCCCCATCGGGCAGGCCAGCATCGCCAGCCCCAGCACTCCCGTCCAAACCTTTCGCATTCCTCTCTTCGCCTCTCCTGTTGGACGTACTGCAGCGCACAACGCTACAGCAACGCTACCGCCTCACGCTACCCCAGAGAGGTCCCAGGCGGCAAACCCGCCGCCGCAACCCGTCCTGCCGCTATGGTTTTCCCGCCCTCGGCGCACTCCCCCGCGTCATCAGGATCGCCGCTCGCCGCTCCACCTTCACCACGCTTTCCTCAAACGTCGGCGCGGCACAGATAAACAGCGTCCGCCCATCCTCCCCGCCCAGCATGCAGGCAAAAACACCCATCCCTGGTGGCTTCAACCCCTCCAGAATCGCCCCGCCCTCGGCCGCGCGAACCAGCCTTCCGTGCATCGCATCCGCCACCCACACGGCCCCCTCCGCGTCCAGGCATATCCCGTCCGGCGCCACCTCCACCCGCGCAAGCAGTTCCGCAACGTTCATCGTCGTCGGCTCATCCCCAAACGCCGCCCAAGTCCTGCGCTCCCCCAGCTTCCCGTCCCTTAAATGAAACGCGCTCAACCGGTTCATGGTCGACTCCGCCACAATCAGCGTCTTCCCATCCGGCGTCAGCGCCATCCCATTCGGAAACCCCAGCCCCTCCGCTGCCACTCGCGCCATACCGTCAGGCTCCACGCAAACCAGCTCTGTCAAGCGGGCCTCCGCGCCGCCGTGCAGGTCAAATCCGAAGTTGCCCACCCATGCCCGCCCGTCCTCATCCACCAGCAGGTCGTTCACATGCCACTCGGCCAGCGCCGACAGGTCCGCATGAACGGCAAGCGTCCCGTCCAGCTCCCGCCGCAGAATCTTCCTGTCCGTCATCGACGCGATCAGCATCCGCCCATCCGGCAGAAACCCCAGCCCCGAAGGCTGTGCCGGCACATGCGCCACTGTCTCCGCCGCGCCGTCCATCCCCACGGCCAGCACTCTTTGCGCGTACATGTCGCTGAAGTAGATCCGCCCCTCATGCCACCGCGGTCCCTCGGCAAACGAAAGCCCGCCGATGAGCGTCGCAAACTCCGCCATCCAACCCCCTCTCGGTCGTCGACTCGCTCCGCTCTGGATCACCCGCGCCAACCGGGGTCTATTGGATCGCCGAAGCCACCGTAAGCTCCGGCATCACCACGCACAAATCGTAGCTGTAGACAACGTGTTCCCACTCGCGCGACAGGTCCAGTCCCCGATAGCGCAGCTTGCGCAAGTCGTAGAGCGTCAGCGTGGTCCCTGCCTGGCCCGCCTGCTGTTGCACCATGTTGGCCATAGCCGGAGCCATCCATTTGTGGTCCGGGTCGTCGGCCATCACGAAAGGCGCCTGGCCCGTCGGTTTCCCAAACCCCGTCATCGTGAAGTGCATCCCCCGCGCACCCAGCACAAACATGTGCAGCGACTTGGCCTGCTCGCCGGCCGCCAGTTCCGCAATGAAATTCCCCAGATTCAGTTCCCGCGTGTAGCTAAAGCCCTTGCCCGTATGGTTGTCGCCAAACTTGAACAGGATGCGCGGCGCAGGCGTCTGCTGCTTGAACGGCAGGTAATCCGCCAGAAAGTGCAGCTTCAGAAGCTCTGCGCGCACCAGGTTCGATTCCGCCGACCCCTCGAAGTTCAGGCGATAAATCTTCCTCGACTCAGTGAACTCGTGCAGCATATCGCGCGTCGTCGCGTTGCCATCCGCCTCAATCGCGCTCTCGAGCGCTTGAATGTCCGCATCGGTTGAAGCAACCAGAAACAGCGTGCTGAAATCGCCGGAACTCAGGGCCTGCACTGTCGCAGCCCGGTCCTTGGTCTGCGCCAGAGCAATAGCCTCCAGCGACCGCGGTCCCGGATTGCTGGCGGCCATCGCTTCCAACAGGGTGGCGGACGCACCAAGAAACTCCTGGTCCAGTCCCCAAAGCGCAAAATGCGGATTGTGCGACGATGCGGCACACTCCGCGGCCAGGTCGTTTTCCTCGCGAATGTCCAGAAAGGCCATATTGTTTGGGTAGGCCTTGTTCCGCGCGGCCATCTTCGCCAGGCGGTCCGGATCGTGCAGCAGCCCATTCACAAACCGTGCTGCGTAGGGCCCGGCCTCGACCGCGTAGGCGTCTGGACGCATCATCGCGCAGAGTGCGGCTGCGAATCCCGGAATCTCGTGCGTGATGTGGTCCTCGCCGAGCATCACAAAGCGCGATTCGGCTACCGCGGCGCTCAGAACATCTGCCCCCGCGCCCGAGAACTTGCCGCCGGATAAAACAAGCGGCGAACGCGCTTCTACGAGCGCCTGTTCAAAGGTAGGTTTCGGCTGGGCCGCGGTCTGCGCCCGCGCGGCAATCGGCGATGCAAGTACGAGCAGAAGCAGGAGAAATTTTGAGTGCATGCAGCCAGTGTCGCAGCCAATCCCTGCCTGGTTCAATGGAATCTGTTACTAAACCCCATCGCGGATTGGCCGGCTCTAAATCGCCCTTATCAGCCGCGCCGGCAGCGTAATTACCGCCCACACCAGCTCCAGCACGCCTTCCACCGCAATCCCAACCACCCTGAACGGCAGCAGAATCACCCACACAATCGGATACAGCACCAGCGCAACGATCGCCAGCGGCCAGCACAACACAAGCAAGATACACCACAGCAGGAACTTCATCTTTCTCCCTCAACCCTCCCGATAAACTACGTTCCCGCTCCTTTTCCGGTTCCCTTTTCCCTCCTCCCTCGCTCCCTTCTCCCTGCCTCCTATTGCCTATTGCCTGGTCCCTCAGTCTCTTCTCCCTTCTCCCTCCTCCCTTCTCCCTGTCTTTCCCTTCTTTCGCTCCCTTATCACCTTCGCCCGTTCTTTCTTCGGCATCGCCAGCACCGCCTTGGTCCGCTTGGGCAGCTTCTCATAGATCAGCCCATGCGCCAGCCTCAGTTCCTCCTCCACTTCCCTGGGCCGCAGCGCGTCCCACCGCTCCACTGTCACCCAAAAGGCCTTCGCCAGGTGCGGCGAACCGGAAAACCCTTCCCGCTCCAGCAACTCGTGGAACCGCTCCGCCCCGCAATGGAACCACAGCACACCCGTCCCCGTTCCATCCAGGTCCGTCATCGCAAACATCTTTCCCCCAATATCCCGGTCGCCCACCCAATACACCAGGTGATGCCCCCAGTTCAGCGTCTCCACCACATTCGGCAGCGCCAGACAGATCTCTCTTACCCGCTCGTTGTCCATCCCCGCAGTCTACGTCCGCCCGTCTCCCGCGAAAAGCTCAAATCCCCGCCCCAACCCCCTTCGCGCCCCGCCGCCCCCCGCAACCATTCCCCCCACCATGGGTCTAAAATTGAACAGCACCCAATTGGGGTTTTCCCCTTCGGCGAGACCTACACAGGCTGCGGAGAAACAGGTTCGGGCTTGATTGCCGGGGGATGAATCCTGGCGTACTGCAGAAAAACTCGTTCGGGGCGGTAGGCCGGGGATTTATCCCCGGCATAAAGCCCGCGGAACGAGCGGTGGCTTCAGCCACTGAGGTATGCTTCTCGTCAGTTTCAGACCACAATTCGAGTTTTTCCGCGGCCCCCAAGCCTCGCCCGCTCAACGGAGACACGACCATGGCACTCTTCAAGACTTCCAATCCCGCCCTCAGCGACAAAACCTTCAAAGATCTCTCTGTCGCCCAGTTTGGCGGCGCAATCGATACCACCGCCCGCATGACCATGCAAGGCACCGTCAACAAGACCGGCTTCCTCATGCTCCTTGCCATCGCCGGCGCGGCATTCACGTGGAATCTCTTCATGCAAGCCCACGATCCCTCCGCCACAGCGCCTTGGATGCTCCTCGGCGTCTTCGGCGGATTCATCCTCGCCATGGTCACCATCTTCAAGCAGACCTGGGCGCCCTTCACCTCGCCGGTCTACGCTCTGCTCGAAGGCCTTTTCCTCGGCGGCTTCTCGGCCCTCCTTGAGACGCGCTATCCCGGCATCGCCATCCAGGCCGTCGGCCTCACCTTCGGCGTCCTCCTCGTCATGCTCATGGTCTACTCCTCAGGCCTCATCAAGGTCACCCAGCGCTTCTACATCGGCGTTGCTGCTGCTACTGGAGGAATCGCAGTCTTCTATCTCGTGCAGATGGTCCTGGGCATGTTCGGCGTCCGTTTCATGGCCATCAACAACTCCAGTCCCCTCAGTATTGGCATCTCGCTCTTTGTCGTCGCCATTGCATCCCTCAACCTCGTCCTCGACTTCGACTTCATCGAGCGCGGCGTCAATGCCGGCGCGCCCAAATACATGGAGTGGTACGGCGCATTCGGCCTCATGGTCACCATGGTCTGGCTCTACCTTGAAATCCTCCGCCTCCTCTCCAAGGTCCGCAGCCGCAATTAGGTTCTTGAAGATGAAGCTTGCATAACAGCAATCTGTCATCCTGAGCGAGGCATTCCGTGTATTTTCGGAATGCGAAGTCGAAGGATCTGCGTTTGTTCTTGGGGAATGACTCAACCAGGTTTGGCTCTGGAAACTAGCCTCCCAAAAAACAACGGGGCGATCATCTTCTGATGATCGCCCCGTTGCTTTTCCCCTGAAGCCTGAACCCCGGAACCTGAACCCTGGACCCTAAACCCTGGACCTTCGTCTCACTTCTTCGGAATCACAATCGCCACGATGCCCGCAGTCGGAACATCCACGCTGAAGTTTGCTCCCAGATTCCCAACCGGCGCTGAGGTAATTCCTTTGCCGGCGTCGAGCGATGCCTGATTCCAGTCATAGCGGGTTCCACTGGTTGCAAAGTTGTAGCCGCTGATGCTGACGTTGACCTTCGAGGGCTGGAGCAGTTCCTTTGAAACGAGCAAGAGACCGAGCCCGCCGTCCGCTCTCTTCACCGCATGAACGCCTACAGCGTCGTTCGACGAGGTTGCGCTGACGAACGTATCGCCGGGACCCACGACCTGGTGCAGCATCTGGATGCCGTAGTAGGCCGGCTTGGGATGGTTGCTGTCGTCCAGCAGGAGTGCGCTGTGCATGGGAGTCCACATCACGGTGAAGGTCCCCGTCTCAAGCAGCGTAGCCATGCCATTCGCGGCAAAAAGTCCCACCACAACAGGGTGCGGGACGGGCATCCAGGGCTGCACCCCGAAGCTGGTGATGGCCAATGCCGGGTAGTGGCCTGCGGGACAGTTATTCTTCATCTTGTCTTGCAGATCCGAACCCAGGATCCCGTACTCGCGCCCAATCGCATTCTTCAGCAAATCGGCTTCGTCCAGCGTCTTCCAATCCTTTTCTGATTGCTTGCCGGTCATCATCGACACCACCCCATAGTCCATGCTGGCGCAGGCCGCTTTCAGCACCTCGGCATTCCAGTTTTTCCCAACGCCGTTGTCTGAATTGAGAGCCTTCAGCGAAGCTCCCACAAGGATCGTCGGGTCCACCGCCTTCATCGCCTTCACATACTGCACCACCGCCTGCCCATACACCGTCGGACCATTCCGCTTATCGCCGGAGTGGCGCATCCAGTCCTTATGCGTGGGCACCTGGCCGGAATGAAGGTCGGGTTCGCCGATCGCATCGGTCCCATAGAAGCCGTTGTTCCACGGCTCGTGGCCGATGGCCCACAGTTGAATGCCAACCGGCGACGAGTGACCGATGCGCAGCGCATTCAGGCCATCGTCGGTCGGCAACGGGCTTGCACCCCGCAGGCTGGCCCAATAGCCCACCGTCTTCCAGTCGTTTCCTTTTGAGTCTTTGCCAATCGCCTGTGTGTTGTCGGCCTTCCCGTTCGCATAAGCAACCCACGCCGCGGCCTCGGCAGCCTCGCCGCCTCCGCTCCCATCCAGATTGCTGCCATAGTTCACCGTCACCAGTGTTGTTCCCAGTTGCTCCAGGAAGGGCAGCGCCGCGGGGAACTTCTTGTCTGCGCTTAGGTCCGGCCCCTTGTCATTTGAGTAAGGATTGCTGATGGCGCCGGTCGAGAAGTGGTAAACCGCATCGACGCCGCCGTTGCCCGGATAGCGGAGGTTGGTAATTCCGGCGTCCTGCAGAAGCTGCCACGTGCCCTGGTTGTACACGTTGCCGTCATACGACTCGGCCGCCGTCCCAATCGACGTGGCATAAAACATGGCTCTGGGCTTGCTCAGGTCCACCTGCACGTTCGCTTTGTTTTGAGCGAAAACCGGCGCACTAACAATCAGCAGCAAGGCCGCAAACAAGAGGATCCGTCCAACCATCCGCAGTCGCTGGGGCGGGTTGATCCATCGGCTCGAATGATGGCGACCTACGCGGGCAAGAAATATCGGCAAAGTCATAGAGAGCTCCGATCCTCGTGAGTTTCTGGAAGAACGGAATTGTACGCCCTGCCGGTTGCGTTTGAAAAAAGGAGAATTCCTCTCAATCCCGCGTTGCCCTTGTCTCTAACCACTACGCCCAATGCCCGAAACCCAAGACCCCACACCCACACCCACACTCACACCCACACTCACACCCACACTCACACTCACACCCTACCCCCTCGCTTCTCCCCGCCCCACTGCCAGTTCCGCAGTCGTTCCCTTTTCCAGCATCCAATAATGAAACCCATCCACAATCGCCATCAGCGCCGCCTGGTTCATGTCGCTATTCACCCCTGCGGTAATCCACGGCTCATGCCCATCCGCGTTGAAGCTCACCGTCACCCGCACATGCGATGCCGTATCGTGCGCCGACACATCGATCGCCGTCACGCTGAATCGCCCCAGCTTCATCTGCGCCAGCGCCGGATACCACTTCTCCAGTTCCTTCCTCAGCGCCTTGGTCAGCGCGTCCACCGGCCCTTCGCCCTCGGCCCGGCTCGTTGTCATCGTCCGCTCGCCCACACTCAGCGTCATAAACGCCTGCACAAACCGGTTCCCAATCTCGTCCGACTCGTCAAAAAGCCGCCAACTGCGAATGCTGAAGAAGTTCGGAAGCGTTCCAAGCACCTTCATGCACGCCAGCCGGAACGACTCTTCGCTCGCCGTAAACCCTCCGCCCTCGATCATCGCCTGGTTCTCGTTCATCAGCCGCTGCGCCTGCGCCGGCGTCAGTGCAACGCTCAGCGCTTCGCTCAGCAGCACCACATTCGCCCGTCCCGACTGCCCGTTCACCCCGATCGCCGGATTCGCCCCCACCACCGACGGATCACACCACAGATACGCCCCCTTGTTCTTCTTCTCGCTGCTCCCGTGCATCCCCGCCCACGTGCCAAACGCCCCCGGCCCCACAATCGGCTGACCGTGCGGAACATCGAGACTAAAGGCCCCATAAGCCGCGTGCGCCAGCCCCGTCAGCCCATCCAGCTTCTCCGGCGAAACGAACTCCGCCTCGCCCCGCACCTGCATCGACCCCACCACCGTCGTCAAATTCACATTCCCGCAGCGCTCGCCCGTGCCAATCAGCGTCCCCTGCACCTGCACCGCTCCCGCCAATATCGCCGCCCGCGTATTCGCCACGCCAAACCCGCGATCCGTGTGCCCATGAAACGCAAAATTGCCATCTGGCCACGCCTTCCGCAGCCCCGCTATCGCCTCCGTCACTTCCTCCGGCGTCGCGCCACCCGTCGTATCGCACACCACCACCCGGCTCACGCCCTGCTCCACACACTGCCCAGCCATTTTGATCAGATACTCCCGCGTTTCCCCCGCAAACCCCTCGTCGCTCGCCGCTCCGTTTTCCTGCCGCCCGCACCACGCGTCCATCGCGTGCTCCAGGTCCACAATCACCTCAAGCCCGTGCTCTTTGAGACATTCAATCGTCTCCCGCGCCATCGTTAGATTCTCGTCTGCCGTCGTCTCCAGGCTCTTCGCCACGTCCAGCAGCCGCGACTTCACCACCACCACCGCTGTCTGCACGCGCCCCTTGTGCCGCAGAATGAACTGCACATCGGGCCAATCTTCTACCCGCATCCCCCGCCCGCGCGTCCGACCAAACAGCGCCAGCTTCATCGCCCCCGTATCCACGCCCTCGAGCGCCGTCGTCAGATCGTCCACAAACTTGTTCGCCCCCGCAAACCCGATCTCCGCGTACTTCACCCCAAATGCGCTCATCCGCTGCAGCAGTCCCACTGCATTCGGCACAGAGATCTCCAGGTTCGGCTGCTGCATCCCGTCCCGCAGGCTCGTATCGAACAGCTCCACCTTCTTCGCTTCCACCTTCCTCACTTCCACTCCCATCTCGTTCCTCAACTCTCCACTCCCCGCTCGCCTGGGCCCGCACTCACCCTCACACTCTCACACTTCTTTCCAATCATTCCATCATATCGACAGCCCTTTCGGTCCCACGTGCCTCACCTGCACATGGCCGCATCCCAAGCTCTCCACCCTTGACTGGAGCAATAATGGTTGAGGAACGGTCGCTGGTCGCCGATTCCAGTTCAACTGTTCGATTTGGCCTTCGGAATCGTAAATATGCATCTCGCAAGGTTGGTGGTGAGCAGCTCTCGACGGTCTTCGCGTCGGTGTCTGCGCCTTCACAGCATTGAGTCTCCGATCGCCTGTTTCAGCGCTCCCCAGGTCTCAGTAGGAACTTTCGCGGCAACGGGAGCGTAAATGTACTTGGCTCCCTGGTCACGCGCCCGCCCAACGCTGGCCTTGCCCTCGGGGCTGTGCAATCGATGAGACCCGTAAGGCAACAGTAACTCTGGTTCCGCTCAGAAAGCGGTACATTTGAGTCTGGCAAGACTTTCCACTCGTCTTCTGAAATGGAACCCCACATTCCCTTCGGCGGAGACAGGCTCAGCTCGCAGATGCTCAATGCAATGCACCAGTTTTGGCTTTATCCTGGGTAGCCCACGCAGTTTTTTTGGCCTGTGCAACATGCTCAAATGGGGTGATCGACTCGCCCCGCAATTCGAGGAGAAGAATCGTGCATTTATCTGATTCAAAACAGTTTGAACGACGGAATGTGCCTGCATTCAAGGGCCGCGCCTGGGCCGGTCAACCGCTGCGCGCCTTCACCGCGGCAATTCTCATCCTGGGATCGGGACTGCCCCAGGGCTTTGCCCAGCAGGCAGCGACTCCGGATTCCCAGCAGGCCACGGCTCCCAACAATGGAGCGGCCTCCAACCTGCCAGTCGAGCCCGCGCCCATGCTCACCAAGCCGCTCGACCTGCGCCAGTCACAGCGCGATTTCTCCAAGCCCGCCGGCCGTCTTCTCGGCAATCCCATCAAGGCTTACCTGCCCACCAACATTCCCATGGCCAGCTTTTTAAACTCTCCGCGCCTCGGCGACATGGTCAAGGACGGCAAAATCTATCTGAGCCTCTCTGACGCGCTTGCCCTCGCTCTGGAAAACAACTACGACATCGCCATCTCCCGCTACTACATGGACAAGGCGGACCTTGACATCCTCCGCGCCAAGGCCGGTTCTTCCCTCTACGGCTCCGGCGCCCAGATCAACAGCAACACACAGGGCGGTTACGTCTCCACTGCAGCCTCCGGCGGCGGGCCCGGTGCAGCCACCGGCGGCGGAGCCGTCGGCACCGCCGGCCTCACCCTCACTGCTTCAGGCGCCGGCCCCGCACCTGAGAACATGGACCCCTCCGTCACTGCCACCGTGCAGCTTGAGCGCGCCAGCTCGCCCCAGGCCAACACCCTCTTTTCAGGCGGACTTTCCAAGCTCACCACCAACACCGACCAGTACAACTTCACCTACAACCAGGGCTTCATCACCGGCACTGCGCTTGCTGTCAGCTTGAACAACCAGCGCATCACCACCGACAACCCATTTGTCGATTACAGTCCACAGCTCTCGTCTACCTTCAATGCCAAGGTCACCCAGCATCTTCTCCAGGGCGCAGGTATCTTCGTCAACAAGCGCTATGTCTATCAGGCCATTAACAACCGCCAAATCACAGACTCCACCTTCCGCCAGCAGATTCTCTCCACCATGAACCAGGTCGAGAACATCTACTGGGGCCTGGTCAACACCTTTGAAGACGTTGAGGCAAAGGAACGCGCAGTGGAGCAGAGCAACAGGGCCGCGGGGGACGCTCGCAGGCAGTTGGAGGTTGGCTCCATGGCCCCGCTCGACGTGCTCAATGCCGACGAGCAAGTGGCCGCTGACAAGCAGGCCCTCATAAGCGCTCAGAGCAACCTCAAGTACCAGGAGCAGATCATCAAAGAGGCCGTTGCTCGCAACCTCAACGACCCCGCCCTCAGGGAAGCCGACGTCATCCCCACCGATCGCGTCAGCCTCGAGGAGCTTCCCGAGGAGAAGCAGTCCATCGACGATCTCGTTCGGCAAGCGTTCACCCAGAGCCCCGTCCTTGAGCAAGCCGTGCTCACTCTCAAGAACGACGAGATCAGCCTGAAAGGCGCTAAAAACGGTATGCTGCCCACGCTCGACGCATACGGCTTCTACAACTCCAGCGCCCTCGGTGGTACGCAAAGTGCCAACGCCCTCAACTTCGAGACTGGCGGCCTTTACCCCCCCGGCACCTTCCCCAGCGCCGGCTACGGTACGGTCCTGCAAAACCTCTTCAACAACTCGGCACCCGACAAGGGCGCCGGCTTCAGCCTCACAATTCCCATTCGCAACCGCGTTTTGCAGGCCCAGCAAGCCCAGGCGCTCATCGAATATCGTCAGGCCGAACTTCGCCTCGAGCAGCTCTATACCCAGATCCAGGCCAATGTCGTCAACGCTCTGCTCGCGCTCACCAACGACCGCGCCCTGATTAACTCCAACATCGCGGCCAAGGACTATGCCGCGCGGAACCTCGATGCGGAGCAGAAGAAGCTCAGCCTAGGCTCCTCAACTTCCGCAGTCGTCCTCCAACAGCAGCGCACACTCGCCGCCTCTGACAACGCACTCATCCAGGCACGCGCCACATACGCCAAAGACCGCGCCGCCTTCTACCTCACCCTCGGCAGCACCCTCGATCACTACGGCATCAATCTCCAGGACGCTGCCTCTGGCCGGGTATCGACCACCCCGCTCATTCCCGGCCTGACACCGGCGAAAGTCGGCAACGAAACTTCCACCACCCCACCGACTTCCAACTAGAGCCGCTCCATCCCGCATCGGCCAGATTCCCGTCTCAAACTGGGATCTGGCCGGCGCTTCGGCTAATGCGGAACCAGCGCACTTTTGCCCCGGAACCGGCGCGGTCAGGTGGCTTTTCATCTCCGGAGTACCCGCGCATTTCCAGCTATTCGTTGCGCAAAGCCTGCATCGGATCAATGGCAGCAGATCGCCTTGCCGGCAACCAGCAGGCCAGCGCCGCCACCACCAGGAGCAGAGCGGAGACAGTGGCCAGGCTGCCAATGTCGACGGCGCCGACGCCGTAGAGCGTGGTTTGCATCAACCGGCCAAGCCCGTATGCGCCCGCCAGGCCGATCACGACGCCGATGAGCGCGAGCCGCATTCCTCCGCGTGCCACCAGCACAACCACCTCGCTGCGTCGGGCGCCGAGCGCCATACGAATCCCAATCTCGTGTGTGCGCTGGGCGACTGAAAACGCCATGACTCCAAAGACACCCACCGCTGCCAGCAAGAGCGCCAAGGCGGCAAAGCTGCCAAGCAGAACCATCTGAAACCGGTCGCTCGTTGTCTTCCCATCGACGACCTCCTGCATGACTTCAACATGGTCGATGGCGGAGGTGGGCTCCACTGCGGCTACAGCGGATTGCAGACCACGCGTGACAGTCCCCGGGTCCGCCGCCACAGTACGAACGGCGATGCTAACCCAAGGAATTGCTACCTGCCACTGCGCGACGTACATCGCTGGCTGCACCGTGCCGGTGAGGTGCGAATCTTCAAAGACGTCGTGAAAGACGCCCACAATCTGGTATTCGTCAAAGTGCGGTTGAGTCGTCATTCCCCCCGAGACGAGTTGGAGGTGCGGCAATGTCAGGCGTTGTGCCAACGGATCTACGTTGGGCAAGTAACGCCGGACGAACGTTTCGTTCACCATGATCGCATAGGGTGTTGCCAGGGTGTCGTTCTCGTTGAGAAGCCTGCCGCGGACAAGACGAATTCCGAGAACGTTGAAGAAGTCTGGGGTGACCGCGTTAAAGTCGGCCACGGGAGGGTGAGCCTTGTCTACCGGTTGGCCGGCGACAGAAAACGGAAAGGTGTTATATCCCTCGAAAGGCAAACCCGTGGCAAGGGCAGCATCGGCCACACCCGGAACAGCGCGGATCCGATCGATGAGTTGATGTTCCTGAACTACGATTTGCTGGGGCTGCGGAAGGTTTGCAACGCCGCCCCGCCCAGGAGTTTCGCGCGGCCTCAATTCTGCCGTCAGTAAATGGTCGTCAGTAAAGCCGAGGTCGATCCGGCTAAGATTCCAAAAGCTGTGCAGCGCCAATCCCGCGCCCGACAAGAGAATGAGAGCCAATGCAATCTCGGCGACGACAAGGACCGACTGAATGGGTGCACGGCTTCGGCCACCTGGAGTGCGCGATCCTTGCTTTAAAGTTTCGCTCAGATTAAGCCTTGTCGCCTTCCACCCTGGAGCATATCCAAACACAACGCCGGCCAGCAGCGAGATCAAGACCGCAAAACAGAGGACAGGGAGGTTCATTTCTACTACCGTGTCTGAGGATCCGATCATCAGGTCAGGGAAGCTTGCCATGCTGAGCTTCATGATGCCCCAGCCAATTGCGATGCCGGTCGCACCCCCCGGCAACGCGAGTAGAAGGCTCTCAGTGAGTAACTGAACGAAGATCTGCCGGCGCGATGCGCCGAGCGCGGAGCGGACGGCAAGCTCCTGACTGCGCGCCGTGCCGCGTGCAAGCAGCAGATTGGCGATGTTCGCGCAGGCGATAAGCAATACCAGGCCGACCGAAGCAAGCAAGAGCCACAAATTGCGCTGAATCTTGAGATCGAGCCAATCGTTGCGGAACCGTTCCACCGTCAATGATCTGGCATTCGCATCCCCGCCGAATTTGTGCTGCAAAGCAAACCTGCGGTCGATCACGGAGAGATCCGCCTGTGCCTGCGCCAGCGTCACACCGGGTTTGAGGCGGCCGATCATGATGCCGAAGTGATTTGTCTGAACGCCGGGTACCAGCCGGACAGGAACACTGAACTGCACCCCTCCGGATCCGGGGCGCTCGTTGGGGTCGGGCGGGGTAACGCCAACGACGGTGTAGGGCTCATCCTGAACGAGGATGGACTTTCCCAGGATATTGGGGTCGGAATTGTATCGGCTCTGCCATAGCTCATGCGAGAGGATTACAAAATGGTCGTTGCCGGGCCCACCTTCATCGGGTCGGAAGTCGCGGCCGAGCGCCACAGGCCTTCCGATCGTCCTGGTTTGTAACCCAGGGCTCACCGGTAGGCCGCCTATCACGTCCGCGGTGTGGTCCGGATTTGTAAGGTGAACGACAACCCACGATTGAAAGTCGAGGCTCTGGAATGTACGGTTTTCCGCAGCGAACTGGGCATACTCGTCGCCGCTTGTGGGAGAGCGCTCGCCCTTGTAGTGGTTCCAGACCACCACGACCTGCTCCGGGTGAGGATAGGGAACCGGAGCAAGGAAAGTGGCCCAGATGATGCTGAAGATCGCCACGTTGGGGCCGATGCCGAGGGCCAGCGTGAGAATCGCGGTGAGCGCGAAGCCCGGTGAGCGCCGCAATTGGCGGATCGCATAACGCACATTGCGCCAAAGGCCGGAAAACGCCTGGCTCACATCCTCGGCGGCCACGCGCTCTTTGGTTACCACGCGGTTGCCAAAGCGCACCAGCGCATCCCGCCGCGCCTCTTCCGCTGAAATGCCGCTCGCGACGTTCTCTTCAATCCGCATATCGATGTGCGACTTGAGCTCGGCATCGATTTCGTCATCCAAGCGTGAGCGGCGAAATAGATTACCCATGCGGCGAAACAGCGCCATTTCATCACCTCACGCAAACCGCAGCATCGCGCGGATGCCCTTCACAAGTTGCTCGAAATTTTCTTCCGCGGCCAGCAGTTGCTTTTTCCCTGCAGCCGTCAACTTGTAGTACTTCGCCTTCCGCCCCGTCTCTGTCAGCGCCCACTCCGAGCTGATCCACCCGCTCTGCTCCATGCGATGAAGGGCCGGATAAAGAGATCCCTCTTCGACCTGAAGCAACTCTTCTGTAGCCCGCTGAATGTGCAGGACAATGCCATAGCCGTGCAACCGGCTTCGCTGCGAAAGAGTTTTCAAAACCAGCAGGTCCAGGCTCCCTTGAAGATCGTTTCTTCCCATCCCTATACCTCGACTTCTTGGTGTCCACGATGATAGGCAAAGAAATCTAGGTATGTCAACGCCTTCCTGGAAAAGGCCCGAGATAGGTTGTGAAAGGCCGAGAGCCGAGTGCAATGCGCCGAAGGCTCGGGGCTGCACGCAGTACCGCGGACCAGCTGAAGGCTCAGGGCAGCATGCAATGCCCTTGCTACAATCGAAAAGGTCATTTCCCTCCATGCCTCTCCGTCTCTTTAACACCCTCACGGGACAAATCGATCCCCTCGTCCCCGAGGACGGCGTCGCCCTTCGCATGTACGCCTGCGGCCCCACCGTCTACGACTACGGCCACATCGGCAACTTCCGCACCTTCCTGCAAATCGACGTCCTCCGCCGCACGCTTCAGCTCCTCGGCATTCCCATCCGCCACGTCATGAACATCACCGACGTCGACGACAAAATCATCCGTAACGCCGCAGCCGCCGGCATTCCCATCGCCGATTACACCGCCCCCTTCGAGCGCGCCTTCCTTGAAGATCTCGACTTCCTCCGCGTTCAGCATCCCGAGCAGCTTGCCCGCGCCACTGAGCACATCGACCGCATGGTCCGCCTCGTCCAGCAACTCGCCGCGGCCGGCGCAGCCTACCAAACCGACGAAGGCAGTTGGTATTTCCGCCTCGCTTCGTTCCCCGCCTACGGCAAGCTCAGCAAAAAAGACTTCGCCGGCATGGAAGACGGCGCACGCGTCGACGTCGACGAATACGAGAAAGACTCAGCCCGCGACTTCGCCCTCTGGAAGGCCGCCAAGCCCGGCGAAACCTCATGGGACACCCCCATCGGCCGTGGCCGCCCCGGCTGGCACATCGAGTGCTCCGCCATGTCCATGGAGTATCTCGGCGACACCTTCGACCTCCACGCCGGCGGCGAAGACCTCATCTTTCCCCACCACGAAAACGAGATCGCCCAAAGCGAGTCCGTCACCCACCAGCCCCTCGCCCGCCACTGGATGCACGTCCGCTTCCTGCTCGTCGACGGCCGCAAAATGTCCAAGTCCGAGGGCAACTTCTATACCCTCCGCGATCTGCTCCTCAAGGGTTACAAGGCTTCCGCCATCCGCCTCGCGCTCATCTCCGTCCCCTACCGCCACCAGCACAACTTCACCTTCGACGGGCTCGTCGAGGCCACCGCCGCCATTGAGCGCCTGCGCACCTTTCATCAGCGCCTCATCCAGGCCACGCTCGCCCCCGGCGCCAACCCCGATCTCCAAGCCGCCGCCTCTTCAGCCCATCAATCCTTTCTCGATGCGCTCTCCAACGATCTCAACACCGCCGAGGCCCGCGCCCCCATCTTCGACCTCGTCCGCGCCGCCAACACATCGCTAGATCAAGCCCGCCTTCTCGCCGACGACCGGGCGCCCATCCTCCAGGTCCTCGCGGCTTTTGACGCAGTCTTCGACGTCCTTACCGACTCTGACGCCGACGCCTCCCGCCGCGCCCTCGCCTGGGCTCGCGAAACCAACCGGCTCGATCAGGTCGCCCCGTCCGTCCTCGCCCTCGACGCTCTTACGGACGAGGCAGTCGACGCCCTCGTGGCCGAGCGCACGCTGGCCAAACGTCAGCGCAACTTCGCCCGCGCCGACCAGATCCGCAACCACCTCGCCGAAAACGGCATCCTCCTCGAAGACTCCAAAGACGGCGTCCGCTGGAAACGCAAATAGCCGCTCTCCCTACCCCCTTTTCCCTGCTCCCTCAGCTTCTAGTGTCCTGTCCCTGAAGTTCATAGCAGAATAGGGGCTGTCATTCTGAGCGAAAGGGGCCTCGAACGTTTTTCAGTTCGGGGGTGGTGAGTCGAAGAATCTGCTTTTGCCTTTCGCGAGTTTTACA
The DNA here is from genome assembly GCA_963783065.1 of uncultured Acidobacteriaceae bacterium. Classification (GTDB taxonomy): domain Bacteria; phylum Acidobacteriota; class Terriglobia; order Terriglobales; family Acidobacteriaceae; genus Telmatobacter. Next base: position 2,071,458 of record CAWAMG010000004.1, read on the forward strand.
ACGGACTTTGGAGACAGGACACTAGCGAACCGGATCCCCATAAAACACCCCACGCCCATGCGTGCCGACATAGACGCGTCCATATATTTTCGGATCGCCCGCAATCTGCAGCACGAGTCCCCATTGGTGCTGGTCGTCGTTGATTCTCGTCCATGTTCGCGCCCGGTCAATCGATCGAAAGATCCCCGGTTGGCCGTTCACCGTCCCCACCAGATAAAGCGCCGGATACATATTCCCCTTCCACTTCCCCCTTCCAGGCGCTGCCTTCCCAAATCCAAACGCGCGAATTTCCTCGACACCTGGCATACGCAACAGATCCAAATCCGACACCTCCCCAGTGTCGTGCGGTTCCGGGTGATACAGCCCGTCCCAAGCCGCCAGCCAGAAATTTCCCCGAATGCCCGGCGTCGCATACATCCTGTCCTGCCCGCCGCGATTGTCCCCTCTGCCCTGGCCCGCTGCACCAGCGATCGCCGCCGAAGACCCTGAATCCCCCACCTTCGGCAGCTCCCAATGCTTCGCAGTAAACGTCGCCGCGCCATCCACACTCCAATACATCGTCTCGTCTTTGAACGAGTACCCATAGAACCACTTCGCATCCATCGCATCCGCCGTCACCCTTACCCCCACCGGCAGCCCCTGCACCGCCGCCCATGTCGCGCCCTGATCCCGCGTCACAGACGCAGCCTCGCGTTCCGGACTCCACACCCATACGCTTCCATCGGCCGACACCGCAATCGATCCCGCCCTGCTTGTCGCTGTTGGCGCACTCGCCGTCGGCTTCCACGTTTTCCCTCCGTCCAGCGAATAACCAATCCCCTCGCCCGCTTTGTGCTGCGCGCTGTCGCCAACCCGCACAACAACCTCCGGCCGCAGCGCTGCGCTCACCACTCCCGTCGTATTCCCCATCCGCGGGGGCGCCGACGACCCCTCCGCTGCCGGCTTATCCAGATCCCAGTGAACAAACCCTCCATAGTCGCCAATCGCCGTGATCAGATGCGCTCCCTGCGCGGGACTGTCCAGTTGCAACGCCACTGTCTCCTCAATCCCTGACGCCAGAATGCTCCAGTGCGTCGGCTTTCCGCTGTCCGCCGCCGTCAGGTCAAATGTCTCCCACCCGCCATACCCCGTCGTAAACACAGCATGATCCGAATTCGTCGGATCGATCTCGATATCAAACAGCCAGTGAATCGGCGTCGCCTTCACATACGGCGCGAGGGCGTAATCGTAAACGCCTCCACCCCCGAATATCGGCTTCCACGTCGCGCCTCCGTCTGTCGACCTGAAGATGTCTTCGCTCCCAGCCGGCCCCGGCCGCCCAAACGAGCTCGCAATCACCGTCCCCGGGTGCCGCGCATCCACTGAAATCCCCGCATACCCAAACTGCTTGCTCCCTGCAACCGGCTTATCCGGCGTAATATCCATCCACTCCCCGCCCCGCGTATTCACCTTCCACACCGCGCCGTCCGTCATGCGCGATGGCCCCGGCGCAGTCCCATACGCGATGTAAAGCCAACCGTCGCTCGCCAGCGCCGCCCGCGTCGGCCGATATTTCGTCGGAGCGCCGTCCACCTCACGCCACGTTGCCCCCGCATCCATCGACGCAAACAGGTTCGGCCGCCCCATCAGCGACACACCCACAACAATCATCTCCGCGCTCGCTTGGCCGTCCAACCCCGCAATCGTCCCCGCCGCTCCCGCCCCGTCCACCGGCACAAACTTCACAAACACAATGCCGTCGCCCATCACCGGCATCCGGCGCCAATGCTGCTCAGGCGTCTCCCCGGCCACCGGCGCAGGCGGAGCCGGAACGGCTTCCTTCACATCGGGAAAGCTCTCTACTCTCGCCCAGCTTGCTCCGCGATCCGTCGACCGCCAAAGCCCGTCGTGCCGCGTCCCGAGATAGAGGATCCGTCCATCCTGCGGGTCAACAACCAGTCGCTCGCCATTCCCGCGCCCATCCTCGTTGCCGCCAAATTTAAACGGCACGTCCGTCCTCTTGAAACTCTCTCCTCGGTCATCCGACCTGAGAATCGCCCCATTCGGCGTCCGCGCGTTCGTGTAGGTCCCGCATGCCAGGTAAACCCGCTTCGAATCCGCCGGATCCACCGCGATCGACTCAACCCCCATCAGGTTCAGGTCTTTGTACTGCACCCAATCCAGCATCGGCTGCCAGCGCTTCGCCGCTCCATCCCACCTGTAGGCCCCGCCCATGTCTGTCCGCGCGTAGCGCAAGCCCGCCGCGGTCGGATGAAAGATCACTCCATCCACAAAACCGCCGCCCACAATCTGCACGCTCTTCCAGTTGTAAGGGGTTCGCCGCGGACTTTGCCCAACCGCAGCCAAGGTCAACAGCAGAGAGAGAACTACAGATAATTCGAATCGCTTCATTTTTGGGCCCCAACTCGCAATCGGCGAGCGCCTCGCCCATCGGCATGAATTATTACAGCTTCCCGTGGATCCCCGCCCACCACGGAGGGAGCCGGGGGCCTTCAGGCCCCTGAAGACGATGCCTCGCCCCTCCGCTCCAGATTCCGGCCCCGCAACCCTCACCCCGCCAGCACCGACCCATCCGGGAGCTTTTCTTCGCCTCTTCGCCCATTCACTTTTTCACTGGTCCGTTTGCACATTATTTCCATTCCCCGGGGCACAATGATCCCAGCATCCTCTCCCCAAGACCTCAAGAGAGCAACGAAAGATCGCAGCCAGCCCCGTCCCTGGCCGTCAACAGTGGACCCAGACACGCCCTTAAGAATTCAATCTCCCGTCTTCCATTCGCAGCCAGCGGACATGGGCCATTGATAATAAATGACTTACGGCATATCGCTCTTATAAGGGCAATAATATACTTGACAGACTACGCCATTTATTCTAGTCTCAAGACATGGAATACGCGGTCAACACCTTACAGCAAGCGATTGTTCACTTTAGCGATCCTGAGAACTGCCGCAAGTTCATGGTTTTCGTGCGCTGGCCTGATGGACAGCCGAAATGCCCGAACTGCGGCGCAACCAAGCTAACTTGGCTGGCGAATGCGAATGTGTATCGCTGCTATGGCGATCACAAGAGACAGAAGTTCTCGCTCAAGGTTGGCACGGTATTTGAGGACTCACCGATTGGCCTTGATAAGTGGCTTCCGGCCCTCTGGTTGCTCTGCAATGCGAAGAATGGCATCAGCAGCTATGAGCTTCACCGTGCGCTGGGAGTGACGCAGAAAACCGCTTGGTTCATGCTGCACAGAATCAGGCTGGCGATGGAGTCCAATAGCTTCGTGAAGATCGGAGGCAAGGATGGCGGTCCCGTCGAAGTAGACGAAACCTTCATCACTCCCGACCTTCGCAAGATGCACGCCGACAGACGGCGCAGCAAGCAAACCGGAACCTATTTCCGTTCCAAGCCAATCGTGATGGGAATGCTGGACCGTGAGAGTCGGCAGGTACGCGCTAAGGTAGTCCCCAACGTCAAGCGCGAAACCCTCCAAGCTGAAATCCTCAAGTCAGTCGAGCGCGGCACCACCGTCTACACCGATGAGGCGCTTGGATACCAGGATTTAGCCGCCCGCAAGTACATCCACGAAACCGTGAACCACATGAAAGAATATGTGCGCGGGGAAGTTCACACTCAAGGGATTGAGAACTTCTGGTCGTTGCTAAAGAGGGGATTGACCGGAACCTATGTCGCCGTCGAACCCTTCCACCTCGACCGCTACGTTGCGGAGCAAGTGTTCCGCTACAATAATCGAGCAACGAAAGACAATCCGCTCACAGATGCGGATCGCTTTACGCTGGCAGTATCGCAGATTTCAGGGAAGAGACTGACTTACGCAGAACTGACCGGCAAGGTGCGGGAAACAGCCGAAGGATAGAACTAAGTGGCACGTTTTGGAGCGGAGGCAGGGACGCGGGAAACGGAAGGCTTAGTTGCTCTCTTTGCTGCCTTTTCTGCATCTAGTTTGGCTTTGATTTCCGAGTGCGGCACAGAAACAATGCGTCGTGCAAAATCCGCGAACGCATCGAAATCGCCCGTGACATTCTTGGAGGAACCAACGGGCTGATTAGGCGAAACGCTCATAGACTGGAGCGTAACGCTGATGTGTGTTCAAAGTCAATCTTCTGCCCTTTGCTTCCCTATTCAACACGAAAGAGAGCGGCTTATGGGGATACTTCACGGGTATTTTGACGAAAGCGGCAAGGTCGATAAGCCTGTAGTGGCGTTCTGCGGATTCGTCGCCGCCGCTTCACGAATTCAGTCTTTTGATGACGAATGGAACAGCGTTCTGCGCAGCTACGATATGGACTTTCTTCATACGAGTCGAGCGTTCAAAGCTAACGCTCCTCTGAGTCCCAAAATTCGGAAGCAAACTTTCGCCGAACGAATCGAAACGCTAAAGCCTTTCGCGGACTGCATCCGCAAACACTTCGAGTGTGGAATTGCGACCGCAGTTGATGTCGCTGCCTTTAAAGCGATGTCGCCAGGGGCGAAGAAGCAATTGGGCCGCATTGAAAACCCTCACTATATGGCGTTTACGTCTGGGATGGCGGGATTTCATCATCATTTACGGGGTGATGATCGCGTCAGTTTCATTTGCGATGACGACGAGGAGACCGCATGGAATTGCTACCAGTTCTACCGACAGGTACGAAAAATCGATGCGTTTTCTAGGAAGCACTTCATATCGATCAGTTTTGCTGACGACAAATCCTTCCCCGCTTTGCAGGCCGCGGATTTTCTATCCTCGCTTACCCGGATGCGAGCGCGGTTCGATTTTTTTGGAACCCCATACGACTATGCCGCTCTTTTCGACTACCTTACCGCACCGCAACCGCTCTTTATGTGGGGTGTCAGTTTCTATGACAAAACCAAACTGGAGGAGTGGGATCCAAAATTGGCGGCCAGAAACCATCCGCATCGCCGGAAATGATCACCAGCCCGGTAACCTCCGGTAATCATAGTCAGTCAAGTATATTTATGCCCTTATAAGTCCAATAATATCAATCACCTACAGAGAGGCAAAAAGTCGCAAATCTGGATATTTTGTCGGAAGACCGCCCCTTTTCCATCGGAAGACCGCCCAATCTCCCGCCCCGCGCCGCCAGATTCGGGCCTGTGATCTACGAACTGCGATCTACGAACTACGAACCGTGAACTGTATCTCCAACCGTCCACTGTTCACTGACCACGGTCCACTGGCTCTACCGTCGCCGATCCCGCCTGTCGTCCCTGCGGTCCCCGCGCCTCTCCGGCCGATCAAAGCTTCTCGGCCTCGCCGGCGCTGCCACAGGCAAATTAGTCTTGCCAGCCGGATAGACCGCCAAAAACCGATCCAGTCCTTCGCCCGAGCTCGCCGTTTCCACGCCTTCAATCTCGCGGAAGACATGTGCAGCAGCCTGCGCTCCCTGCTGTTCATCGGCGGAAACGCAAACGGAACGCCGCTGCGAATCACCTTGTCCGCCGCCACTTCCGCCTGCATCTTCAGCTCCTGCGCGCGAATCGCCTTGAAGCTCGCCGCGTCAAAGCTCACCAGGTCGTGCTCGCGCTGATCCAGCCGCAGAATCTGCGCCGCAATCGTCTCCAGCGCGCGCAGCAGCTCTCCATTGTGCTGCGTCAGCATCGGCGTGTCCGGCCCGCCCAGCTCCACGTAGATCTGGCGCGCCTCCAGCCCCGCTGGATCCTTCGCGCCTTCACCAGCCGTGATCCGGAACTTCAACTTCATTCCGCCAAGCTTGTTCAGGGTATTTATAAATCCGGCAATTTTCTGGGCAGCTTGCTGCAAGTCATCGATTGGCATAACAAATCAGTATCGCAGAGCCGGGCCGGGAGCGACGCCAATCCGCCAATTCGTCGGCGCCACTGTCTGGCCTTACGTGACTTCCGTCGTCGGCTCCTCGACTCATCCATCGCCTCCACCTCATCCTTCACCTAGGCAGTGTTAGTTTAGGCTCAGACGATTCCTCACGTGCGGCGATCCGGGAGACTCCTCGAGTGAGCAGCTGCAAGAGCAGACTAACCTTCTTAGCTCTTCTGCTGTTTGCAGCCTGGGCGCATCCTCCGCCCACGCGCAGGGCGGTCCGCCCTTCATCACCGACGATCCCGGAACCCCCGGCAATCACCACTGGGAGATTAACTTCGGCTGGATCGCCAACCACAATCCCGGCAACGCCTACTATGAGACGCCCGACATCGACATGAACTACGGCTGGGGCGACCGCATCCAGCTCAAGTACGAGCTGCCCATGGCCGTGGCCACCGACCCCAACAACACCACGCGCGCCGGCCTTGGCGAGTCGCTCCTCGGCATCAAGTGGCGTCCTTACGAGTACCACACCAAGGGCGAGCCCAAGTCCGACGAGAACCTGCTCTTTTCGCTCGGCACTTATCCCCAGGCCTCCATCAACAACCCCACCAGCGCCGTCCGCCGCGGCATTGTGGAGAACGGCCCGCAATATTACCTGCCCATCGAAGTCACCGCCAAGCTGGGGCCCCCTCGATTTCAACGGCGAAGTTGGCCACTGGTTCGGCAACCGCCTTGTTCCCAGCCGCTGGGGGCGCGGCCTCATCGCCGGCCACGAATTCAACGACCGCACCGAGCTCTACGCCGAAATCTACGACCTGCAGGACATCAACCGGATTGGCACAACCCCCAAGCAGCGCTCGCTGACGGCTGATCTTGGCGGCCGCCAGACCCTCGACCGCGACGGCCACATCCGCCTGCTCTTCATGGGCGGCCGCGCCATCCAGGCCGTCACCCGCCAAAACAGCGAGCCCAGCTGGATCGCCTACGTCGGCTTCCAGTTCCTGCTCGGCCCCAGGGATGCCGGCGAAACTCCGCCCGCCGTCGGAGAGGCCAAGCCCACGCCAGCCCCCAAGCAGTAGTGCAGGCCCGCTTAGAACGGGCCCGGCCATTTATTTTCTTCGTCTTTCCACCCCCGTCGTTGACGCCCGGGCCCCTCTGTCGCATTGTTGAGGGAGCATGACTATTGATTTCGCCATCCTCCTCACCCCTGCCGAAGCCCGCGTCCTCGGCTCCCTGCTCGAAAAAGAAGCCACCACCCCCGACTACTACCCGCTCTCGCTCAACGCTCTGGTCAACGCTTGCAACCAGCGCTCCAACCGCGAGCCGGTCATGGATCTCGACGAAGAAGCGGTCGGCATCGCCCTGCACGGCCTTGAAGACCTGCGTCTCGCCGGCCGCGCCCGCAGGCCGAAGGCCGCGTCACCAAGTACGAGCACTGGCTCGGCGAGGCCTATCAACTTCAGCCGCGCCGAGTCTGCGCTCATCTGCGTTCTGCTGTTGCGCGGCCCGCAAACCCCCGGCGAACTGCGCTCCCGCACCGAGCGCCTGCACCGCTTCGACGAGATCGCCGACGTCCTCGCCGGACTGCAAAAGCTATCTGAGCGCACGCCTCCTCTCGTCGCCGTCCTGCCCCGCCAACCCGGCACCAAGGAATCCCGTTACATGCATCTGCTCTGCGGACCAGTGGACTCAGTTGCTGCCAGCGCCCCTTCAACCGCATACCCTGCTCCAGTTTCCGCTCATGCGCTCGCCCGGCCGCCCGCCGCGCCTGACGACCCCGCCCCTGGCGACTCCGCCATCGCCCCGCGCATCGCGCGGCTTGAAGCCCGCGTTGCCGAACTCACGCAGAAGCTCGACACGTTGAACAAGAAGTTTGACGATCTCTTCGGGGATTAGCCCGGGCAGCATCTCGGCCCAGCGCAGGAAGTGCACTTTCGTTCAGGCACAGAGGAAGAAGTCAATGAATCAAAGCAAGCGGACCGAACACACCTGGAGGGCAGCATCGTGTGCTTTCGCGCTGTTGGCCTTCGCAGCTTTCTCCGCCACCGGTTGCGGCGGCACTACCGCCTCTGCCCCAGTCGTCCCCACGCCCCCTGCGTCCACCATCACGCCACCGCTGCCCTGGGTCTACTCGCAGATCTTCTCCAGTTCCTCTCCCTTCCACACCACCGTCGCAACGCTTAAGGCCAATGGCGCCGTGGTTCTCCCGCAAACCGCCATGACCTCCCTTTGGAGCCAGAGCATCCAAAACGAGGATCTTTCTCCCACCAGTTGGATGTACCCGGTCTACGTCTCACAAGTCTCCGATCCGGTAAAGATTTTCACCTGTGGCAATGCCGGTTCCGGATGCGATGCCAATGACGTCCAGATTCACATTCCCGCCGGTGCCGTGCCGGAGCCGCAGGCCGACGCGCACATCGCCGTCATCGATACCACGCTGAATCTTGAAGTGGATGGATGGGCCTGCACGGTTTCTGCCTCAACCGTCGCTTGCCAGTGGGGAGGCGAGCACCCCTTTGGCGGAACTGGCCTTGAAGACGTTGGCTCAACATCGGTCAAGGGAGGGTATGCCGCAGGCCTCTTCGAAATCACAGCCCAGGAACTTCTCAACGGCCAAATCAATCATGCGCTGGGCCTGGACACGAACTGCCTCAACAACCCAACCGTCTACCCGGCAGACCAGCACGCCAACGGCACCGACGAGTCCTGTGGCGGCACCGGTCCGCCTTCCTACGGCGACATGATCCACCTGCTCTGGACGCCCGCGCAAATCTCCGCCAGTTCCTACTCGGCCGAGTGCAAAACAGTCCTCACCGCGCTCTCGACCTACGGTGCCTACACGTTTGACACAGGCAACTTTGGATTGGCTTTGCTAACCCAGCATCAACTCAGCTACACGGCCATAGGCCAGGTCAGCCCCTGGGCCACAACCATCATCCCTGACCTGACGACCGCGGGCGACGCCAAAGGGACCACCTGGCAATCCTGCTTCAATCACTTGAGCTCATCCGACTTCGAGCTCATTCAAATCCAGCCCGGAACGTACTAGGGCCCGCTCACACCGCCCAATGGGTAGCGCGAACGGGCCCTGGGCCTTCCGGACGCCGCGATTCCTAAATCAGCTCGTATCCCGCGAACCAGTAGCCAATCTCAAACGCGGCTGTCTCCGGCGCATCCGATCCGTGAATCGCATTCTCCTCAAGCGACTCCGCAAACTTCTTGCGAATCGTTCCTTCTTCCGCGTTGGCCGGGTTGGTCGCGCCCATCAGCTTGCGCAGGTCGGCGATCGCATTTTCCTTCTCCAGCACCAGCAGCACCAGCGGCCCCGAAGACATGAAGGTCGTCAGAGAGTCAAAGAACCCTTTCGCCGCATGCACGGCATAAAACCCTTCGGCCTGTTTCTTCGAGATCGACTGCTTCTTGATGGAGACAATCTGGAATCCAGCCTTGTCAATCTCCGCCAGAATGGCTCCTGTATGACCGCTCTTCGGACCGCGTCCGGCTTGATGATGCTAAATGTACGTTGCGCCAATTGAGTTGCTCCTCGATAGATTGTCAATCTTCTCTATTCATTGTAATGGCAGCAGCTAAAGCGCTGCCCTCAACCGCTGTGAATCTGGTACATTCTCCCCATGTTGCGCCCGTCCGCTATCGTCCCTTCTCGCATCGCATACGCCGGCTTGCTGGCCACCGCCCTCACGAGCGTCGCGTCCCATGCCCAGACCGCGCCGCCTGCCGCGGCAGAGCTCCGCGTCTTCGATCCCTCGCTCATCGACACGTCCGTCGACCCCTGCGACAACTTTTATCGCTACAGTTGCAACGGCTGGTTCAAGCGCAATCCGCTGCCCGCCGACCAGACCTCCTACGGCCGCTTCACCGAGCTCGCCGAACTGAACCGCCTGCAACTGAGGCAGATTCTCGAGCAGGCCGCCGCGCCCGCCGCGGCGGTCACGCGTTCGGCCAACGAACAGAAGATCGGCGACGAATACGCAAGCTGCATGGACACCGCTACGCATCAACAAGCTGGGCATTGCGCCGCTCCAGCCCGAACTCGACCGCATTGCCGCATTGAAGACAGCCGCGCAGCTCCCCGCCCTGCTTGCCCACCTGCACTCCATCGGCGTCAACGCGTTCTTCGGCATGGGCTCCAACTCAGACTTCGCTGATGCCAACTCCGTGATCAGCTTTCTACGGCGCAGGCGGCCTGGGCCTGCCGGAGCGCGACTACTACACCCGCACCGATGCCAAATCCGTCGAACAGCGCCAGCAATACGTGGCCCATGTGCGCAAGATATTCACTCTTGCGGGCGAGCCTGACGCGCAGGCCGCAAAAGATGCCGACACCGTGATGGCCATCGAAACGCGGCTGGCCAAGGCCTCGCTCACCATCACCGAGCAGCGCGACCCGCAGAATCTCAACCACCCCACCGATGTGGCCAGCTTCTCAAAGGAGCTCACGCACTTTTCGCTGGCCGATTATGTCGCCGCCGCAGCACGCTCCCGCCACCGGCAAGCATGAACGACATGGAGCCGAAGTTCTTCGCCGAGTTCAACACCCTCGTCGCCGATACGCCCATCGATCAGATCAGGACTTATCTGCGCTGGCACCTGCTGCACGCTTACGCCGGAACCAGCCTGCCGGAGAGCTTCGACCAGGAGAACTGGAACTTCTACTCCCACATTCTCAATGGCGCGGAGAAAGCAGCAGGAGCGCTGGAAGCGCTGCACCAGCCGCGTCGATGGCGAGCTGGGCGAGGCCTTGGGCCAGGTTTACGTGGCCAAATACTTTCCTCCTGCCGCCAAGCAGCGCGCTCTCGACATGACCCTGGCCATCGAGCAGGCCATGGACAAGGACATCGACGCCCTCGACTGGATGAGCCCCGGCAACCAAGGTGAGGGCCAAGGAAAAGCTGCACGCGGTGATGAACAAGATCGGCTATCCCGACAAGTGGCGCGACTACTCGAAGCTTGAAATTGTCCCCGGCGACGCGCTGGGCAACCAGATGCGGGCCGACGAGTTTGAATTCGCGCGCGATCTGGCCAAGATCGGCAAGCCCGTGGACAAGGGCGAGTGGGGGATGACGCCGCCCACCGTGAACGCCTACTACGATCCGCAGCAGAACAACGTCAACTTCCCCGCCGGCTACTTCCAGCCGCCCTTCTTCAGCGACAAGGAAGACGATGCGGCCAACTACGGCGACATGGGCTCGACCGTCGGCCACGAACTCACCCACGGCTTCGACGACGAGGGCCGCCAGTTCGACAAGGACGGCAATCTGAAAAACTGGTGGACCAAAGAGGACGAAGAAAAATTCAACGACCGCGCCGATTGCGTGGTCAAGCAGTACGACGCCATCGAAGCCGTTCCCGGCGTGCATCTGAACGGCAAGCTCACGCTGGGCGAAAACCTCGCCGATCTGGGCGGTCTGTGGCTGGCGTGGCTGGCCTGGCTCGACAAGGCGGAGAGCCGCGCACATCGACATGACGGCGAAAGCCGACGGCTACACGCCCGACCAGCGCTTCTGGATCGCCTACGCGCAGCAGTGGTGCACGCAGACCCGGCCCGAGCAGTTGCGCAGCCAGGCCGTAGGACCGATCCGCACGCGCCGGATGAGTACCGCACCAACACGGTGCTCAGCGACCTGCCCGAGTTCGCAAAAAGCTTCAGTTGCAAGAAGACCGCACCAATGGTCGCGGCCAAGCCATGCCGGGTGTGGTGAAAATGCAGCTTTAGCTACTAGCATCAAGCCACTAGCCTGCTGGTCGTGAGCTACGCGGGCCTGGATGGATAGTAGTGGAACGTCGCATAGATGCAAGCTTCGGGATTCCGCCGTGCGCGTTCGATGATTTCGGCGATTTCTTCGCTGAAGCCACTCTCGCCCGCTATCGGCCGCTCGTCCTCGGTTTTCAACACGGTCCAGCCATATTCCGTGAAAACAGCGGTAACCGAATCCACGTAATCTGAAACAGTTGACGCCCTGGTCACGACATTTGTGAACGCTCTAGTGTTACCTTTCCCGGCACTGGGCTCGGTAAGAACCTCCACGACACCAATCCAAAGCTCTCGCATCGAAGCGGTCTCTCGCGCATTACGGCAAAAAAGGCCCGCCGAGGCGGCGGGCCTTGGCGTGAAAAGCTAGAGGCTAGAAGCTGGCAGCTAACGGCTAGCTTTTCCCAATCACCTTCGCCAGCGTCGCCCCGATCTCCGCCGGCGAAACAACCACGTGAATGCCCGCCTCGGTCATCGCCTTCATCTTGTCGGCCGCCGTGCCCTGGCCGCCGCTGATGATTGCGCCCGCGTGGCCCATGCGGCGTCCCGGAGGCGCGGTCTGCCCGGCGATGAATCCCACCACTGGCTTCTTCACATACTGCTTTACAAACTCAGCCGCAGCCTCTTCCGCCGCGCCGCCAATCTCGCCGATCATGATGATCGCTTCAGTCTCTTCGATCGTCGTTCAACAGGCGCAGCGCATCAATGTGCGTGGTTCCGATAATCGGGTCACCGCCAATGCCGATCGCCGTCGATTGACCGATGCCCCGCTGCGTCAACTGGTGCACCGCCTCATACGTCAGCGTTCCCGACCGCGAAACAATGCCGACCGAGCCTTCCTTGTGAATCCGCCCCGGCATGATGCCGATCTTCGCTTTGCCCGGCGAAATCACGCCCGGGCAGTTCGGCCCGATCAGCCGCGACTTCGACGTCTTCAGCTTGGCCCATACCTTCACCATGTCGAGCGTCGGAATGCCCTCCGTAATGCACACAATCAGCGGAATCCCCGCGTCCTCGGCCTCGAGAATCGCGTCTGCCGCAAACGGCGGCGGAACGAAGATCATCGTCGCGTTCGCGCCCGTCTCTTTCACCGCTTCGGCCACCGTGTTGAACACCGGCCAGCCCTCGTGCGTCGTTCCGCCCTTGCCCGGCGTCACTCCGCCCACCACCTTGGTGCCATACTCCGCGCAACCCTTCGCGTGGAAGGTTCCTTCTTTGCCCGTGATGCCCTGCACAATCAGCCGCGTCTCTTTCGTTACCAGAACCGCCATTGATAAAAGCTCCTAACTCTTAACTTCTTGTTTTGAGTGTGAGTGTGAGTGTGGCGAGGCATCCTTGGGCTCCTCATGTTGAATGCCCAGCGCTTGAATGACTCCGAATAGGATCCTGCCTATCTCATCGCATGTTGCCTCGGCTTCGCGAAGCTGCTCACTATCTCCGAATCCCAATTCCCTGGCAATGGTCGACTGCGTCCGCAACTCAAAACTCGACCCTCTGGCAACGCCAAGATACTGTCGGTATTCCGGAGTGTTCAGCCGTCCCGCGCCCTCGGCAATATTGCTTGGTATCGATACTGCCGCCCGCCGCATCTGGTTCGAGAGGCCGTAGGTCTCTTCGCGTGGAAACTGCTTCGATAGCCGGTAAACCAGAACTGACAACTGGATCCCCTTTTGCCAAACCAATAGTTCACGAAAAGACTTTGCCATCTCACTGCCTTTCACACTCACACTCACACCGCCGCTGCCTTCACGACGAGTTCAGCGGCCTCCTTCATCGTTGCGCCCAACAAGAAAATTCAATCCCGACTCCTTCAGAATCCTGCGGCCCTCTTCCACATTGGTTCCTTCCAGCCGCAGCACAATCGGCACTTTCACATTCAGCTTCTTCGCCGCGGCCACCACGCCGGTTGCAAGACGGTCGACGCGCAGAATGCCTCCAAAGATGTTGATGAAGATCGCCTTCACATGCGAATCCGACAGCAGAATCTCAAATGCGTGCTCAATCTGTTCCTGTGTCGCTCCGCCGCCAACGTCCAGAAAGTTGGCCGGGCTTCCGCCTGCGTATTGAATGATGTCCATGGTGGCCATCGCCAGACCCGCGCCATTCACCATGCAGGCAATCGAACCGTCCAGCTTGATGTAGTTCAGCGCGTACTTGCTGGCTTCCACCTCAAGCGGATCCTCTTCTGCCGTATCCCTGCAGCGCCTTGATATCCGGATGCCGGAACAGCGCGTTGTCGTCGAAGGTAATCTTCGCGTCCAGCGCAAACAGCTTGTCGTCCTTCGTCGTGATGAACGGGTTGATCTCCACCAGCGAAGCGTCGGTATCAATGACCGCTTTGTAGAGCGCCTGGAAGAACGCTACCGCCGCATTGATCTGCGTCGGCTTCAGCCCAAGCGCAAAAGCCAGCTTGCGCGCCTGCCACGCTCCAAAGCCAACCGCCGGATCGATGCTCTCCTTGTAGATCGCATCTGGATCTTTCGCAGCCACCTCTTCAATCTCCATGCCGCCGGCCTGCGAGGCCATAAAGACCAGCTTGCCGGTCGCGCGGTCCAGCACGATTCCCAGGTACAGCTCGCGGTCAATCGCCGCCGTCTCTTCCACCAGCAGCCGCTGCACCTTCTGTCCCGCTGGACCGGTCTGATGCGTCACCAACTGCATGCCCAGGATGTTTTTGGCGTGCAGCTCCGCATCTTCGCGCGTCCTGGCCACCTTCACGCCGCCGCCTTTGCCGCGGCCTCCTGCGTGGATCTGCGCCTTCACCACCACGCCCGTTGCGCCTTCGGCAAACAGCTTGCGCGCTACATCGTTTGCTTCTTCCAGCGTGTTGGCTACCTCGCCCTTGGGCACGGCTACGCCATACTTCGCCAGGATTTCCTTCGCCTGATACTCATGGATTTTCAAGGTATTAGCCGCCAGACCGCTGTGGTTTTTTTGAGGGTGGGTACCGCCGGACTTGCGTGATCTCGTCTCGGAACTGACCCAGGTTGCGGTACCCAAATACTATCGTCTCGGCTCAAGCCCCCGCAAACTCCGCCCTCCCGCCCTTCCCACCATGCGGAGTCGCCCGTCATGCCCATTCACCCATTACCATCAAGGAGTATGGCCTCGATCAAAGAGCTTCTGAAAACCCTCGCCGAAGACGGCTCGGCCATGACCCGCGAACAGGCCGCTCACGTCCTCACCGAAATCCTCACCGGCGAGGTGCCCGAGGTCGAAATCGCTGCGCTGGTTGCCGTCCTAGCCACCCGCGGCGAACAGGCCCCCGAGCTTGCCGGCTTCGTTGATGTCATGCGTCAGCGCGCCACGCCCTTGCCCCTCGACGACGACGAACGCGACCAGCTCGTTGATGTCGTCGGAACCGGCGGCGGAGGTCCGCTCACCTTCAACATCTCCTCCGGTGCTGCTCTCGTAGCCGCTGCCGCTGGTGCACCCGTCGCCAAGCACGGCAACCGCGCCATCACCTCCCGCTGCGGTGCTGCCGATGTTCTTGAAGCCCTCGGCGTTCCCATCGAACTCTCTCCGGAGCTTGCCGTCGAGTGCCTCCGCGCCACCGGCTTCATGTTTCTCTACGCCCCGCTCTACCACCCCGCAATGAAGATCCTCGGCCCCCTGCGCCGCGCTTTGGGCTTCCGCACCATCTTCAACCTCTGTGGGCCACTCACCAACCCCGCCGGCGCACGCAACCAGGTCATCGGCGTTCTTGCGCCCAGCCGTGTCCTGCTCGTTGGCCGCACTCTTGTTGCATTGGGCGCAAAGCGCGCCTTCGTGGTCCACGGAACAGATGGAATCGACGAGCTCACCACCACCGGCGAATCCGTCGTCGCCCGCGTCGAAGAGACCGAACCAGGCCAGCCCCCCAGCATCAAAGCCGCCCGCATCACACCCGAAATGGCTGGCCTGCCCCGAACTACCCTCGACCAATTCACCGGCGGAGATGTCGAGACCAACGCAGCCCACCTCTACGACGTCCTCACCGGCATCCCCGGCGCCCGCCGCGACATCGTCCTGCTCAACGCCGCTGCCGCACTCGTCGCTGCTGGCCTGGCCGACGACCTGAAGCAAGGGGTCGCCATGGGCGTCGAAGCCATCGACTCCGGCGAAGCCGCAGCCACCCTCGCCAAACTCCGCCAATTCGGCAAGAAGCACGTCCGGATTCAATAACGGGAAGAACCCAATCTCAAATTGGTATATACTACGGTATATACCATTGGCGGGAGGCGCCTGTGAGCTCCATAAATAGCCAACCAAAGCCCCGGCAGGCCGCCCCAACCGGCGACGCCCCCAAAACCGCCAAGCTCTTCAAGAACGGCCGCAGTCAGGCCGTCCGTTTGCCCAAAGAATTCCGTTTTGAGGGCACCGAAGTGTCCATCCGCCGCGACCCAGCCAACGGTGACCTGGTCATATCACCCATCGCGCCCGAGCCTACCTTGAGCTTCGACGAGTGGTTCGCTCTCTACGACGCCATCCCAGACGACGCATCCGATGAGGAGTACGCAAAACTGCCACCTCGGCCTAAAAATCTAACCTGGGAGCAGTTGCAGAAGATATTTGCCCGAACGAACTATCCAGAAGACTTCTTCGAACGCCACACAACTATGCCTCGTAAGCTGGATCTCTTCTAAGCCATGGAGATCCTCTACCTGCTCGACACCAACACCGTAAGCTATGCCATTGCACATAACCCACCGCAAGTCGCGGAAAAGGTCACGCTCGCCGGCATCCATTCGACCGCAATCTCTTCAATCACTGAAGCTGAGTTGCGTTACGGCGTGGCCAGAAATCCAGGCGCGCTTCGCAGGCGCGCATCCGTCGAATCGTTTCTCGACGACGCTGCGATCTTGCCTTGGGACTCCGCCACTGCCCGCATCTATGGCCAACTGCGCGCCGACCAGGAGCGCAAGGGTCGCCCCCTCCGCATTGAAGACCTGATGATCGCGGCGCATGCATTGTCGCAAGGCCTCACCCTGGTCACCCACGACCAGGTCTTCTCCTTCGTTGACGGCCTCAAAACCGAAGACTGGACCGTCGCATAGCGACAGCATCCTTTGCAGCTCACTGTGGTACCCTTCCGCCGTAGATTTGAGGGAGGTTCCCTTTGGTGCGAATTCATCAATCGATCATCGTGCTCGCAATGAGCTCTGCACTTGTCAGCGTCGCCTCATCGCAAACCATCGACATCAACCGCCAAAATAAAACCATCGCGATCAGCACTACCGACGAAGCCGTAGCCACAGCCGACATCGCCGCCATCACCGTGGGGTTTGAGATCAACGGCCCTGAATCGCAATCGACCTACATAAAGGGCGGCAACCTGTCGCAGGCAATTCTAAAGGCGGTGCGCGCGTTGGGCGTTGATGATGATGAGAACGAAAGCGCCGGCCAGGAAATGACCAAGACCACTGAGTTTGATCCGAAGATCACGCTGGAGGAGCGTAAAGAAACGGCATTTACATTCGACCAGTCCTGGCAGGTTTCCGTTCCCGCCCCGAGAGCCGCCGAGATTATTCGCGCCGCGATCGGAGCAGGAGCCAACAAGACCGGAGAAATCGAATGGCGGTACTCCGATCGAAAGGCTCTGCAGGCCAAGGCCGCCGAGGCCTCACTCATCAAAGCCCGAGCCGTTGCCCAGCAGATGGCGGAGGGTCTGAACGTCAAACTTGGTGCACTGATCTATGCAAGCAACCATATTCCGATTGCGCAAGTGATCGGGGGCATGGGCGGCAATGGAACAGTCGATAGCGCCGAAGTGTCTTCTTCCATACGCGGGAAGGAGCCGGTTCCGCTTCCCAAGCTCGAAATCCGCCCCCAAACCATTCGCGAAGAAGCCACCGTCTACGCAGTCTTCGCCATCGAGTAGCGCTGCGAAGCGACCTTCGTCTATAGCAGCTCCGCCCGCCCTGCCAGCCTTCGCGCCAGCAGCCATGAAGCCAGCGAAACCGCAAGCGCCAGCCCAACCCATCCTGCCTGTTCCATCGGCTGAACCAGTCCCGGAGGAATCTGCAGCGTAGCCGGAGTACTCAGCTCCATCGCCGGAAACCCCGCACGCACCAGCTCCACGCCCAACCAGCCAAACGCCCCGGCCACCACCGCCAGTCCCGGCGCCGCGCGCTTCCATGGGAAGGGAATCGGCGGCGGTGCGCTTGCTTCTTCCTGCACTTGCTCCATCACCGTGCTCAGAAAGCCTGAAGACGGGACAATCTCGTCATCCGTCGCCAGAATCTCATCGAGTCTCGTCGACTGCGTCGCTTCCATCTTGTCTTTCACTCTGTCCATCTTCAAACCTCCTTTCCTGCGTTTTGAACCAACTCCCCACCACTTGATCCCGGGTGCCCCATCCATTGCGTACTTTGCAAAGGGTGAAAGTCAGACTCCGGGGGGCGCCCCACCCTCGCGACGTTGTTGTCTTTGCCGCCAGGGTGGGAATCCAACTCCGCGTAAGAGCCCGGGTGCCCCATCCTTTGCGCTCTTTGCAAAGGGTGGGAATCCAGCTCCTCTTCCAACCCCGGAAACCGCTTTCGCAGCAGTTCCCGCGCCCGCGATAGCCGCGCCTTCATCGTTCCTTCCGGCAGCCCCATCGTCCGCGCCGCCGCGCCCAGGTCCATCTCGTGAAAGTAGTAGAGCACCACCGGCTCGCGATAGCGCACCGGCAGTGCCAGCACCGCCCGCCTCACCGTCTCCGCACTCACTCGCTCAGCAACCGCAGCGTGTTGCGTCGCCGGCCGCGAAGGCTCTGCAATCGCCTCCATCGGCACGGTCACCGTGGGGAACCGCTTCAACTCGCTCCTGTAAACATTCGCCGCCAGCCCAAACAGCCACGTCGAAAAGCTTCCTTCGCGTCTCCAGCTCTTGAGGCCCCGCCACGCTTTGATCAACGCCTCTTGCGCCAGCTCCTCTGCACGTCCGCGATCGCGGCAGTAGCGCCAGGCCATATTCACCAGCGGCCCTTGCCACCGCCGAACGATCCCCTCAAATGCCTGCGCATCCCCAGCCAGCACCCGCTCTACATCAGCCAGGTCTTCTGCGGCATTGCCCTTCGCGGGCAGGCTGGTTGAGGCGGCCATCTCGTTAACTTCGCTCCCTCGCTTCAGGTGGGACCGCCGCCCATCCATTCCGGTTGCATTTTCTCGCGGCAACATCCGCTGCACACATTATGCAACCGGATTCGCACACCTGCTGTCCTACCAATCGCAACGGGTTAACCCCGGCAAGGAGGATGAGATGAATAATCCAATGCTTTTTATGTTTCCCCTGGTAATTATTGTCGTGGTCTTTGCATTCACTGGTGTCGTGCACTGGGTCGACAGTCAGCGCAAGGAGCGTGAAGCGTACTACAGAGCCGACACGCTCAAGCGGATGAGTGAGGCACCGGGTGAAGGCGCCAAGGCCGCCTTTGAACTGCTCCGCGAACAAGACCGTCTCAAGCGCATCAACGCCCGAGAGGGCATGAAGCTCGGCGGGCTGGTGACGGTTGGCGTGGGCGTTAGCCTATGCATCTTTCTCCACGCGGTCACCAGCAGCACTTCAGGCTCTCCATGGCTGGTTGGCCTGATTCCAGGATTTGTCGGTGTTGCTTTGCTGATCTATGTTTACTTCCTGGCCGAACCGATTCAGTAGCAGGACTCCGACAAGCGTCGGCAATCCCAAATCCTTCAGCGCCGGTCTGCGCGTTCACCGCAGGCCGTGCGCCAGCATCCCCACCATCGCTCCGCCCACGATAAGCCACGCCGGATTCACCTTCGTTCCAATCAGCAAGCCGACGCTTGTCACTCCCACGCCCCAGGTCCACGCATCCACCAAAGCGGCGCGCCCGAGTGTGATCGCCACCGAGGCCATCACAGCCACCGCCGCCACGTTCACCCCGTCTAGAAAAGCCCCAGCCAGCACCGACCGCCGGATACGCGATGCCAGCATCGCCGCCACTCCTGCCAGCACAAACGACGGCAGAAAGATCGCCGTGGTCGCGACAGCCGCGCCGCTCCATCCATCGATCACGTAGCCGAGGAACGTCGCTGTCGCAAACAGCGGACCCGGTGTCACCTGCCCCGCCGTTACCGCGTCAAGAAGTTGCCCCTGCGTCACCCAATGCAGGCGGTCGACAAGGTCGGCCTGAAGAAAAGCAAGCAAAACATAGCCTGACCCGAAGACAACCACTCCCAGCTTCAGGAAAACCAGCAGCAGCGGCCACAGACCAATCGCACTTGCTGCCCCACCACCTGCCCCCACAGGCAGCAGCGCCAGCCCCATCGCGACATTCGTCCTGCGCCTTCCCCACGCTATCGCCAGCATCACGCTTCCGCAAACGATTAGCTCGGCAAGCGGCGGCGCGCCAAGAAGCGCAGTCGCAAAGCACGCAGCGCCAGCCGCTGCCAGCCATGCGTTCTTCAGAGCCGTTCGGCCCAGCTTCCACACTGCCTGCGCAATCAGCGCCATCATCGCCGGCTTCGCGCCGTATAGCAGCCCCTGCGCCTGCGGCAAGCTCCCATATTGCACATACGCCCACGCCAGCCCTAGCGTTGCCAGAGCCGCTGGCGTTATGAAGCACGCCCCCGCAGTCACCAGCCCAAGCCAACCGAGCCGCGTGTAGCCCAGCGCCATGGCCACTTGCGTCGAGCTGGGTCCGGGCAGCAAGTTGCAGGCGCCAACCAGGTCCAGAAAACTCTCGCGGCTCATCCAGTGTCGCCGTGCCACTGCTTCCCGTTCCATCAGCCCCAGGTGCGCTGCAGGTCCGCCAAAGGCCGTCAGCCCAAGACGAAGAAACAGCCCGGCAATCTCCCCAATCGAGGATCGGCCATTCTCTTCGCTCATGCGTCCATGCCTCGTGATCGAGCCTTGCCCGCTTGCCGATTCCTGCGCTTTAGTTCTGCGGGGTTGCGCGGTCCTAAAGCCCTTTCGACTGGTACCACGGCCTGCGCCGGCCCACTTTCAACCCCGCGTCAATCACCACCGCCACGGTCCCAAGCAGCATGCACAAGTCCACCCGCGCTTCATGCAGAAAGCTCCCCGCTCCGTAGTGCGCCAGCTTGGCAAGGGCAAAGGGCCCCATCGGCCGCCCCAGCAGAATGGGCAACTTCGTCGTCACCAGGGCCACCAGAATCACGGCCAGCAGTGCCAATGCCGCATCGCCGGCATAGAAACCAATCATCACCGCCAGTCCGGCCACAATCTCAGTCACGGCCACCAGCGGCGCCAGCACCTGCGGATAGGGCAGACCGATTGCCGCAAACCTGCCCGTGCCCAGCTCCTGCGGTCGGACGAATTTAAGAATCCCTTCCGTCATGAAGACCAGCCCCACCATCACCCTGATCAGCATCATGGGGAGATCGCGGCGCATACTTGCCTCCAATGGCAGCGCGGGTCGTTCCGGCCTGCTTAACCCGCACGCAAAATCAATGCCAGGGGAAATTCTGAAAAGAGAATACCGCAACAATCGTGAGCCTGGTCCGCTTCAAGCGCCCGGCCTGTCCTTGTGGCCGGAACCCAATCTCGATTGACTCGCAAATCGAGCCTCGTGTTGTTCTCTCAGTTGAGTCCGTCAACTGACCGATCTCCACGCCAGAGTGCTCCCTATCGAGCCAGCAGTTCTTCGATCGTTCCTGCCAGCGCTGCCGGTTTCGTCGCAGGACTGAACCGTCTCACCACCACACCCTGCCGGTCCACCAGAAACTTCGTAAAATTCCAGGGAATTCGCCCAATTCCCAAAAACCCGGGCTTCTCCTTTTTCAGGAACTGGTACAGCGGGTGCGCATGCGGGCCGTTCACGTCAATCTTGGCAAAAATGGGAAAGGTCACGCCGTATTCGTTGCCACAGAACGCCCTGATTTCTTCGGCGCTTCCTGGCTCCTGCCCGCCGAATTGGTTGCACGGAAATCCCAGCACCTCAAGCCCGCGGCCCCGGTAGTTGCCGTAGAGCCTCTCCAGGCCAGCATACTGCGGCGTAAACCCGCACCGGCTTGCTGTATTCACAATCAACAGCACCCGGCCCCGCAGCTCCCCCAGGTTCAAAGTCGCTCCGCCCGGCAGGGAAGCCGAGAACTCATGTGCAGTCTTCGCAACCTGGCTGCGCAACGCGATTCCCTCCTTCCCTGAGGATGCCATGTCTCTTTCACTCGCGTCTAAATGCCATGCTTCAGGTTTTGAACCCAACCCAATTGGGTCTCACCCCGTCTGGGTCCGTTAGACTGGATGATGGGTCCCTTCGCAACGGGTTTTCCTCGTCTCACGCCGCGGAATCCGGCAGTCGGAACTCAAGTTCTGCCCGCTTTCGAATTCAGGTTGCGCAGCAGCCAACTTGCTTGAATCACGCGGCTCCTGAGCCGCCTATTGCTCCGGTTTTTCGGGCCTTTGCGCCGCGGTTCTATCCGGGGTCCCTGGCGAAGAGACCTCGTCGCCGGGGTGGTAAAATCAATATTTCCGCGAGGCAGGATCAGATTTTTCAGTGATTGAGGGTGTCGATATTCTTCCCGTGAAGCCGATCATGAAGGCGAACTATGTACCGCACCAGCACTTGTGCTCGCCGGAGGGCTCCAGCACGGTGAAGACCAGGCACTCCAAGGGCTCCCTTCAGGGCCTCACTTGCAGTTTTGCGCCTCGATTTGCCCGGCTCATCCTCCTCGCCCTGGTGGCTGCTGCCTCACTGGCCTCCGCCGTCGCCCAGCAGTCCGCAGACCATCGAGTCAATTCGCGTGATCGGCAACCGGCGTATCCCCAAGGAAACGGTGCTCGCCCGCCTTTTTACTCACGCAGGCGATGCCTACGACCCCATCTCCATCGAGCGCGACTTCAACTCGCTCTGGAACACGGGATACTTCGAAAACCTCCGCATCGAGCGGGAAGACACCGAGAAGGGCATCATCCTCGACATCTTCGTCAAGGAAAAGCCCACCATCCGCGAGATCAACTACAAGGGCCACAACGTCAGTCTCGCAACTCCGACATCCTCGACCGCTTCAAGAAAGAAAAGGTCGGCCTCACCGTTGAGAGCCAGTACGACCCGGCCAAGATCCTGCGCGCCACCACCGTTCTCAAGCAGCTCCTGTCCGAGCACGGCCATCAGTTCGCAACCGTCAAGATCGACGTGAAAGACATTCCTCCGGCCTCGGTCCAGGTGAACTTCAATATCAAGGAAGGCCCGACCGTCAAGGTTGGCCAGATCAAGTTCGTCGGCAATCAGCACATCAGCAGCCTTGAGCTGCGCCGCGCGATGAAGAACCTCAAGCCGATCGGCATCCCTTACTCCATCATCTTTGAGGACCTCTTCGCGCAGACCTTCGACGCCTCCAAGCTCGAAGAGGACACCGAGCGCGTCCGTCAGGCCTATCGCGACAAGGGGTACTACAACACCGCCATCGAAGAGCCCCGCACTCAGGTCCGCGACGAAGGCGGCCTCAACTGGTTCACCTTCCGCCCCAACAAGGGCAAGCGCATCGACATCCTCATGCCCGTTGAAGAAGGCGAACGCTACCGCCTCGGCACCATCACCTTCACCGGAAACAAGGCGATCCCCAACACCAAGGCCCTCCGCGCTCAGTTTGCCGTTAAAGACGGCGACTGGTTCAATGCCACGCTCATGCAGAAGGGCCTTGAGAACCTGAAGAAGGCATACGGAGCAGCGGGCTACATCAACTTCGGCGCAATTCCCAAGCCTGCCTTCGACGACCAGAAGAAGACCGTCTCGCTCGACATCGACATCGATGAGGGCAAGCAATTCAACGTCTCCCGCATCGAGTTCCAGGGCAACACCATCACCCGCGACAAGGTCATTCGCCGCGAGCTCATGCTCGACGAAGGCTCGGTCTACAACTCCCAGCTGTGGGAATACAGCCTGCTCCGCCTCAACCAGCTCCAGTACTTCGATCCTCTCAAGGTAGACGAGGACTCCGAGGCCCATCAGGATGCCGAGGCCGGAACCGTCGAGCTCCTCCTCAAGGTGAAGGAGAAGGGCAAGAACTCCATCGGTCTGAACGGCGGCGTCAGCGGCCTCTCCGGCGCATTCCTTGGCGCCAACTACCAGACCAACAACTTCCTCGGCCTCGGCGAAACGCTCAGCGTCCAGGCCAACCTGGGCAACGTCGCGCGCACCTTCCTGTTCGGGTTCACTCAGCCCTACGTTCGTAACCGGCCGCTGAACATCGGCTTCCAGATCTTCAACTCCAAGCAGGACTTCAACGCACACAAAGAACTACCAGACCACAACCGGCGAGGCAGTCAACCTGTCCGCGGCGCAGCAGTCCCTCACGCAGAACTACAACCAGGCCTCCACCGGCCTCAACTTCTCGGTCAGCTATCCTCTGCGAGCGCCACGCATTCCAGCGCGTCGGCATGACGTATTCGCTCAACAAGTCCACCATCACTGCTTTCAGTACGGCCTCGCAGACCTTCTTCCAGACCATCAGCTTCCGCTCCGGCATTCAGGGCAGCAATGCTCTGGCCGGCATCGTCAACAGCTCGGCTTCGTTCAGCTACATCTACAACACCATCAACAACCCCCTGCGCCCCCGCGACGGCAAGGAGTATTCAGCCGTCTTCCAGGTCGCCGGCATCGGCGGCAACGTCCGCTACATCACGCCGCTGTTGGCCTACAAGAGCTTCCGCTCCATGCACTACCTGATTCCCTCCAAGTCCGGGCGAAACGTCCTCGGCCTCCGCGCTCAAATCGGCTATGTGCAGGGATTTGGCGGCGACGTCGCTCCGCCCAACAATCGCTTCTACTCCGGCGGTGAAGGCGAGTTGCGCGGCTTCGACATTCGCGGCGCAACGCCCTACGGGTACGTTCCCAATCGCGTCAACTTCCAGCTCACCAATCCCGACGGCCTGTGCGTTCCGCGCGATCCTAACAATCCGCAGTTGAACCAGTGCGTCCAGATTCCACTGCCCGTCTATGGCGTTGCCTCAATCGGCGGTGACACCAACCTCACCACGAATGCCGAGTACCGCATTCCGATTGCCGGGCCCGGTCATGTTCGCCTTCTTCGACGACTTCGGCATCGATACCGTCCTCAACAAGGGCCAGCTGAAGCAAAGCCCCGAAGGATTCGCCTCTTTAACCGCGCCTCTCTACGGTTGCCCTGTCTATAACAACGGCGCCTGCCAGGGCGGCATCCCCGGCACAGACGTCGGCTTCCAGAGAAACATTCGCCCCATCTCCGGCACCAACTTTGTGCCCCGCATGTCCACCGGCGCCGAACTCTCCGTGATCATGCCCGTCATCAACGCGCCCTTCCGCCTCTACTACGCTTACAACCCGCTGCGCCTCTATGAGCGGCCCTTCTGCAACGACGTGAGCCTCGGCCAGAACAAGCAGAGCTGCTCGGCCGAGCTCATCACCCGCGACCTGTTCCCGCCTGGGGGCGCCGGCGACTACACCTACGCCGCAGGCCATTCAGGCCTACGGCGCGCAGTACCTCTTCCGTGAGCCGCGCAAGACATTCCGCCTGACGGTTTCCACCACCTTCTAGTGTCCTGAGTCTGAAATACGCAACACAAAGCTGGCCGTCATTCTGAGCGAACGGGACCCCGAACGTCTTTCAGTTCGGGGGTCCCCAAAGAGCGGTTTCTGCTCTTTGGGGTGGAGTTCGGGGATGGTGAGTCGAAGAATCTGCGGTTGTTCTTCGAAGAAATTCCGACTCACGACACTAGCCAGGCTGCAGGCTCAGCCTTATTCCCCAGCCAGGAACTCTGGTTGAGAAGCCGTCCGCAGCACTGAACGGCTCCTCTGCATCTGCCCTGCGCATTGCCTTCGACGAACTGCCTGGCAGGCTGATTCCAGATGTTCCTTGACGGTAGCTCCGTCTTCGAGCACTCTGGAAGCCATGCAAACACTTGGATTGTCTGGGGACACGAAGCGCTCCGACGGGTGGCTGAAGAGCATTTTCTGGCCGACAGTAGAGAATGCCTGGGATGTGGACTACCTTGGCCGCCAGGGTTTTTGGATTTGCTTCTGGATCGCTGTCTTTCAACTGATCATCCTCGCAATCAGTGGAAATCCATTCCTGATCGCCTTCGGGGTAGTGGAGGCATTGTTTTTTTTCATTGGCGGCATGGGGGTGAGGGAATCCAACTGGCCGGCTGCGGCACTCGTCTTCAGCATCTTCTTCGTCGACCAGCTCGGGAATATGGCCAATGGCCAGTTTCCAGGCGTTCTGGCGATTATGGGAGCCACCGTCCTGCTCTCCAACCTCCGGGCCACGTTTCTGGCCTCGGAATGGAAGCCGCCTGCCGAAGACGAGGACCGGCCCACCCGCTTCAACGACAGTTTTCGCGACAAGCTCGCCGACCAACTCCCGGCAAAGGCATGGCCGGTGCTCCAGATTCCCTTCTTTGGATTGGCTTCCATTCACCTGCTTCTCATTCTTTTGGGCCTCGGGGTTCTAATGATGCGGAGATTTGGCTTTGCCATTCCAACATCGATGGCGCCCCGTTGAATTCGAGGCCAAAGGCCTTCGAATGGCGGCGAACGATCTAAAATTAACCGGGCCCGGCTTTACCACCCCAACCTGCGGCACCTATAATTCAGCTAGTTCCTGCTGATGTCTCCGGTTGCGTCTTTGATCGAACCGCTGTCCTTTCCAATGCGGATCCCGTCCAATCAGGGAGCGATAAGACGTCAGGGTTTGCTCAGGAGGCACGCGCGCGGCTTGATGATCAGACGCCGCCGTCGAAACAGGAATCTCCGAAGGAGTCTTTCAGCAAAATGAAGCGTTCGTTTGTTTGTTTTCTCACGCTGGCCTCGGGCCTTGCCCTGAGCGCCGCTGCTCAAACACCAGCCACCACAGCCGCCGCGCCCGCTGCTCCAGTCAAAGTTGCCGTCATTGCATTCCAGGCTGCCGTCGGCCAGACCAATGAGTTCCAGCGCAACTTTGCCGACCTGCAGAAGAAGTACGAACCCAAGCGTGCCCAGCTCAAGACCATGTCTGATGAAATCGACTCGCTTGAAAAGCAGCTCCAGGCCTCGGCCGACAAGCTAAGCGACTCTGAGCGCGCCAGCAAAGCCAAGGCGATCGACGACAAAAAGAAGCAGGCCCAGCGCTTCGCTGAGGACGCGCAGAACGACCTCTCCACCGAGATGAACGATACGTTCAACAAGGTCGCCACCAAGGTTCTCGATGTGATGAACGCCTACGCCACCCAGCAGGGCTCACCGTGGTGATCGACATGACCGGCAGCCAGCAGCAGGCCCCTGTCGTCCTCTACGCCAGCCCAGCCACTGACATCACCAAGGCCATCATCGATGCCTACAACGTGAAGTCGGGCGTTCCCGCGCCGCCGCCGCAACCTCCGTCGGCGCCCACACCGGCTCGAACCGCGCCAGCCAAGCCGGCAGCTCCAGCCGCGCACTAAATCTGGATCTTCCCAACTTCGCGCACCAACCAGGAGGCCTCGTTATCGGGGCCTCTTGCTTCTTCAGTTCATGCCGCTGCGCCCAATTCGCCCGCAACGGTCCCGCGTCCGAGTCTCACCCCTTTTACCTTGCGGTGGTCTCCATCGTCGCTGCACACTTGATAGTGCAATGGATCCGCATCTGCGCACGGAAATCTCGGCTGGCCTGGGCGCTGTGGCAGGTTTGGCCCTCGTTGCCGGTGGATGCGCATACGCCGCGCTCTGGCCTGCCTCCCGGATCTTCGGCGAGTCTTTCATTGCGCCACGCCTTCCGGGCCAGTTGGCCCTCACCTTCGACGATGGCCCAAATCCCGCCTGGACACCCCGTCTTCTCGATGTGCTCGCCAACTACGGCGTTCGCGCCACATTCTTTCTCGTCGGCAGCCATGCCAGCTCTGAGCCCGCGCTCGTCCGCCGCATCGTAGCCGCCGGCCACATCATTGGCAATCACTCCTGGAGCCATCCCAATCTCGCGCTCAGCAAGGGTAGCCGCGTCGAGCAGGAGCTCACCCGCACCAGCCAAACTCTTGAGCAGATCGCCGGCAAGCCCGTCCGCTTCTTTCGCCCGCCCTTTGGCGCCCGCAGGCCAATCGTGCTCCGCACCGCTCGCAATCTCGGCATGACGCCCGTCCTCTGGAATGCCATGACCTCCGATTGGAGCAACCTATCCGCCGAGTCGATCGCCCGGCATCTCATCCACTCCATCGATCGTGTAGAACGCTCCGGCTCGGCCGCAAACGTCGTCCTCCACGATGGCAGTCACCTCGATCGCGCCGCCTGGCGTGAGCCCTCGGTCAACGCCGTCAGCCAGATTGCCAGGCGCTACAAGTTCACCCACCGCTTCGTAACGCTGGACGAGTGGACCGGGCAAGCAAGCGCCGGGCTTTAGAGCATTTTCACTGATCAGTCAGGAGTCCGGGTGCCCCATCCTCAAACGCGTCCTTTGCGTTTAGGGTGGGATACCGCAATGCCAACATCACATCCACTGTGAAAATGCTTTTAGCCGGTGCCGATCTCCCCGAACGCCCCGCGCGCTGCCTCAATCGTCAGTGCGATCTCTTCCTCGCCATGCGCCGTGCCTAGAAACGCCGCTTCAAACTGGGACGGCGGTAGCCATACGCCTCGATCCAGCATCGCCCGATGGAACCGGCCAAATGCCGCGGTATCCGACCGCGCCGCTTGCTCGTAATTCGTCACCGGCCCTTCAGTAAAGAACCATGTCCACATCGAGCCCACTCGATTCATGCCCACAGCGATGCCGGCACGTTGCGCTTCCTGGGCGACACCGCCGGCGACGGCCCGCGCAGTGGCGTCGAGCTGCGCGTAAATCTCCGCCGCGTGCTCCTGCAAATACCCAACCGTCGCAATCCCCGCCGCCATCGCCAGTGGGTTTCCGCTCAGCGTTCCGGCCTGGTAGACAGGCCCTAGAGGAGCCAGCATGTCCATGAGTTCCCGTTTCCCGCCGAAGACCCCCACCGGCAACCCTCCGCCCACAATCTTGCCGAGCGTCACAAGATCGGGGTCGAGTGAATAAAGCTCGCAAGCTCCGCCCAGCGCAACGCGAAAACCCGTCATCACCTCATCGACAATCAAGAGTGCGCCTTCCCGCGCTGTCAGTTTCCGCAGCCCGGCCAGATATCCCTCAGCTGGCAGAATGCAGCCGGCATTCCCGATAATCGGCTCGACAATGATGGCGGCGATCTGGTCGGGATGTGCCGCAAATGCCTCTTCAACCGCCCCAATATCGTTGTAAGGCAGCGCAAGCGTCAGCGCCGCAATCTCCTCCGGCACGCCCGCCGACCCAGGAATCCCAAACGTTGCAACTCCCGAACCCGCCTTCACCAGCAGCCCGTCCGAATGCCCGTGATAGCAGCCCTCGAATTTGAGAATGACATTCCGCCCCGTCGCCGCCCGCGCCAGCCTTATCGCCGACATCGTTGCCTCGGTCCCTGAGCTCACAAAGCGCATCTTCTCAATCGCCGGATGGCACGCAGCAATCCGCTCCGCCAGGTCAGCCTCAGCCGCCGTCGAAGCACCAAAGCTCGCTGAGTTCCTCGCCGCACGCTCGATCGCCTCCACGGCCGGTCGAAATGTATGACCCAGGATCATCGGGCCCCATGAACCGACGTAGTCGATGTAGCGATTGCCATCGGCGTCCCAAATCCACGCCCCCTCGGCCCGCTCCACAAACGGAGGCGCCCCGCCCACCGCCCTGAAGGCTCGCACCGGCGAGTTCACCCCGCCGGGAAAGTACCGCTCTGCCCGCTCCTGAAGCTGCTTTGACTTGGCTTTCTCTCGTGTCGCGCTCATCTCACTCATCGTGACGCCAGTATAGAATCCCAACCGCTCCATCGCCTGTCAGCCAACTGCCAGCACGCAGTCCCCTGCGCCGCCGAGCTCCCAACGCTTGCATCGTCCCCGCGCCGGGCCGCATCCTTCTTGGTAGGTGAATGCCTCGCACCAACTCGGTCCTCACGAAATCAGCGGCCAGCTCGGCGACCGGCTGCTTGTCGTCTACGACGGACTTTGCGGCCTCTGCAACGCCTCGATTCGCTGGCTCATTCATCGCGACCGAAACGATCGCCTGCGCTTTGTCCCTTCGCAGGCTCCTGAAGTAGCTGATCTTCTCGCTGCGCACCCCGCATCAGCCGACCCGTCCGGTGCTCCCGGCTCAATTCTGGTCATCCGTCAGCCGTTCTCCAAGCAACCCGAGGTCTTCATTCGCTCGCGCGCTGTCCTTGCCGCCCTCCGCGAGTTGCCTCAACCCTGGCCCGCCGTCGCCACTTTCCTCGGCCTGGTTCCAGCCTTCCTCGCCGATCCCGTTTATCGGCTCATTGCCCACTGGCGTTACCGCATCTGGGGCCGCTATGAAGTCTGTCCTCTCCCCACACCCGCCGAACGTGCGCACTTCCTTTAGCTGGCGCTGCTCAACTCTTCTTTGTGGCCACCGCCGCACTCACCGCCAGCACAAGCCCCACAATTTCAAAGCCGATTCCCAGGACAATCAGCAGCCAATGCCCCAGCCCACTATTTCCACCCATGCCGTGCACCGCCCCGCCATGTGATCCCGACGATACGCCAAACAGCACCACAAACATCATTCCAATCACAATAAACATCATGGCCAACGGGATCAGCGTCTTGTTCCGCCGCTCACCCGCCTGGCCCTCCGATTCGCTGCTGTTCATTCGCCGCCTCCAACTCGTTCAAACGATTTCAGGCAAGGATAATCCCGTCGCGACATCCTTACGTTAAGTTACGCACGCTCAATTCCGCCCATGCCCTGCTAGAATCGTGGTTTCCGGTCCACCCGGCCCCGGCCACTCCACTCGCAGAAGGCCCGCATCGTGCCCAAATCAGCCAGACCACCCGAGCCAAAAGCCCAATCCCTGACTTACGCTGATGCTGGCGTTGACATCGTCTCGGGCGACCGCACCAAGGAACGCATCAAGTATCTGGCCCAGAAGACCTTCAACCGCAATGTTCTCGGCGGCATCGGTGGCTTCGGCGCTCTCTTCCGGCTCGATCTCCAGCGCTTCAAGAACCCCATTCTCGTCAGCTCGGCAGATGGCGTCGGGACCAAGCTCAAGATTGCCTTTGAACTCGGCCTCCACCACACCGTCGGCGCCGACCTCGTCAATCACTGCGTCAACGACATCGCCGTCCAGGGGGCTACGCCGCTTTTCTTCCTCGACTACTTCGCCAGCGGCCGCCTCGATACTGAAGTCACAGAGAGCGTTATCTCCGGTCTGGCCGACGCCTGCCGGGCTAACGCCCTCGCGCTTATCGGCGGCGAGACAGCCCAGATGCCCGGCTTCTACGCCGATGGCGAATACGACCTTGCCGGTTTCATCGTTGGTGCCGTCGACCGCGACAAGATGATCACCGGCGCAGCCATCAAACCCGGCGACGTCCTCATCGGCCTGCCCTCCACCGGCCTCCATACCAACGGCTACTCGCTCGCCCGCAAGCTCCTCTTTGAGGTCGGCGGCTACAAGCCCACACAGTACGTCACCGCCATAAAAGAAAAGGCCGGCGCGGCCCTCATGAAGACCCACCGCAGCTATCTTCATGTCATTCAGAAGCTCACCACGGCGGGCGTCACGGTCGGCATGGCTCACATTACGGGCGGTGGCATTACTGAGAACCTGCCTCGCATCCTGCCCAAGAATGCCGCTGCCCAGATCGAGATCGGCTCCTGGCCGGTGCTGCCCATCTTCGACCACCTGCGCTCTCTCGGCCAGGTCTCAGAGCCGGAGATGTTGCGCACCTTCAACATGGGCATCGGTCTCATCGCTGCCATCCCCGCCGAAAAATTCATCCGCGCCAAAACCCTGCTCGAAAAAGCCGAAGAAAAGTTCTACGTCATCGGCCGAGTCATCAAAGGCGAACACAAGCGTGTGCAGTACACCTAACGGCGGGTACTGCAGCGCAGTCGCTGCCCCGGCTTCGGCGTCAGGTTGTTTCGGAGGGAGCAGGGGCCTTCAGGCCCCTGAAGTCAGGCGGAAAGCGGGCTTGGGCTTTAGCCCCGGACGCAAGACCCCACAAGATCAATCGAAGGAACACCACTTGCAGGTCGAACCTCAAAGTCAGCCTCATCGCCTCGGCATCCTCCTCTCCGGCCGCGGCTCCAACTTCCTCGCCATCGCGGAATCCATCCGCTCGGGCCGCCTTGCCGGCGTCGAAATCGCCATCGTCATTTCCAACATCGCCGACGCCCCCGGCCTCGCCGCCGCCCGCAACCTCGGCCTTCCCACCGCCGCCCTGGTCTCCAAGGGCCGTCCGCGCGCAACCCACGACGCCGACCTCATCGCCTGCCTTCGCGCGCACCAGGTCGACCTCGTCTGCCTCGCCGGCTACATGCGCCTGCTCTCGCCCGCCTTTATCGCCGCATTCCCCAATCGCATCCTCAACATCCACCCATCGCTTCTGCCCGCATTTCCCGGCCTCGATGCCCAGCAGCAGGCCTTCGACTACGGCGTCAAAGTCGCCGGCTGCACCGTCCACTTCGTCGACGAGGACCTCGACCACGGCGCAATCATCCTCCAGCGAGCCATCCCCGTCCTCGGCTCCGACGACGCCCACTCCCTCGCCGCCCGCATCCTCGCCGAGGAGCACATCGCCTACCCCGAGGCAATCGCCCGCGTCGTGAACGGGGATTATGAGATCCGCGGCCGCCGCTACCTCCCAAGAACAATGTAGCGCCGGCGTCCTCGCCGGCTGTCCTGCGGGCGTCCCCGCCCCCAGAGACCTTGCTAGTCGGCACCCGACATCCCCTTGTCAAGCTCCTCTCGCCCTCTCTTCCCCGCAAACCACTGATTCAAAGCAGTCTGCCCCGTCCAGTCCGTTTGCACAGAATTCACCTTCGTTTCTCTACCCTTGAAGAGAAAACTCAACCGTCTCTTCAAGGAGCATCTCAATGAACCTGATCTCAAACATCTGGAACCATCCACGGACCTCGGCAGCCGGCCTGCTCATCGCAGCCGTCACCATTGCCGGCGTTCTTTCGCAGCAGGGCATTACTCTCGGCTCGGCAGGCACCGGCACTGTCATCTCTCTTGTCAGCGCCCTGGGCACCGCCCTGCTTGGCCTTCTGGCAAAGGATCCTGATCCCGGCCCAGCCACGAGCAACTCCGCCAAACTCGGCGTTCTCATGCTTTGCGCCGTTCTCGTAGCGGGCACGATCCCGGTCGCCGGCTGCTCCGGCATCGCCGTCGCCCAGGACATCGTCAACTGGACTCCAGCCCTTCAAACCGCGGTAGCCGTGGTCGATTCCACCGCCTCCGTGCTCGCGCCTGCCGACGCACCCATCTTTCAGGCCGCAACCACCAGTTTCGACGCAGCCACGAATCTACTCGTCGCGCAGTGCAAAGCCTACCTGGCCAATCCCTCCGCAAGCCTGCTTGCCCAGTTGCAAGCCCAGATCGTCACATTTCAGCAGCAGGTGAACGCCGCGCTTCTCCAGTCCGCCCGCATCGTCAACCCCAACAGCCAGACCCACGCCCTTGCCGCCATCAACGGCGTCGCCACCATTATCAACGCCATCTTTGCTCTCATCGAGTCCATCTCGAGCAAAGCTACCGCGGCTCAAATGGCGTCCCAGGCCAGCATCAAAATCTCTCAGGTGCAGCCCTACCTCGACAAAGAACAGGCAGCCCGGCTAGTTGCCGAGCACTACAGCGAACCGGTCTTCCTCGCCCGCCTTCAGATCGCCCAGGCCCAGGCCGCAGCAATCCAGGCCGGCTTCTAGAGCATTTTCAGTAACCTTGTAAGGCTCGGGTGCCCCACCCTCGGCGCGTATTTGTCTTTGCGCCTAGGGTGGGATGCCAAAATGTCGGCATTCCAACAACTGCAAAAATGTTCGAAACCGGCCAAGATCAATTCCAAAAACACGACAGGCGGCTCCTCAAAGCCGCCTGTCTCATTTCCGCCTTCCCCGCCTTCAGGCCCACCCAAATCCACTCGCCTTCAGGGGCAGCGTCCTTATTCGCTTCCCGGTCGCCGCAAAGATCGCGTTCGTTACCGCCGGCAAGGTCGGCGGCAGCGTCGGCTCGCCCAGCCCAGTCGGGGAGTAGTCGGTCTTCAGCCAGATGACTTCGATCTCCGGCACCTGCCGCATCCGCATCAGCGGGTGGTTGTGGAAGTTCGACTGCACAATCCGTCCATCCACCAGCGTGATCTCCTGTGCCAGGTGTCCCATGCCTTCCATAATGCCCCCCTGCACAAGGTTCTCTGCCGCCCCCGGGTTGATGATCTGGCTGCCGATATCGGTCACCGCCCACACTTTGTGCACCGTAACCTTGCCCGCCGCGTCCACGCTTACGTCTGCAACTTCAGCCACATAGCCCAGATGGCAGAACCACGCGGCAATCCCCATCCCGCGCCCCGGCGTCTTCTTGCGGTTAGCCCAGCCCGACTTCTCAGCGGCCATCTGCAGCACGCCTTTGAATCGGTCTGCAATCAGAACGCCCGGTCCCGTCGGCTCGTGATCGCCCACTGCGTCTTCGCCGTCCGATTTCCAGGGCGCCTTCTTGTTGCTCAGCAACTCCAGCTGAAACTCCACCGGATCCCGCCCTGCCTCGTGAGCCATCTCGTCCAAAAACGACTGCGCAACCCAGCAGTACGCGTTGTCGCCGGGCGCTCGCAGAGCTCCAGTGCGCAGCATAAGTGGTTGCGCAGAAGTATAGAGCGCATACGCCGGCGGAAACCCAGCAGGAAACGCATCCCGTCCGATTCCGCCGCCCGAGGTTGAGTGCTTCGCATCGCCGTAGGTGGCAAAGTGTTGCCGCCACGCGGTCAGCTTGCCCTGCGCATCCATCCCGCCTTTCATCCCGAAGGTTCCGCCCGGACGGAACGGATCGTGCGCAATATCGTCTTCGCGCGACCACAGCAGCTTCACCGGAGCATCCACGCGCTTGGCAATCCATGCGGCCTCCACCAGCCAGTCGTTCTGCAGCCGCCGGCCAAAGCTGCCGCCCGATCGCACCATGTGGGTGGTAATGTCGCTCTGCTGAATGCCCAGCGTTCTCGCCACAAGCCCAACGCCGTCGCCCGGCAATGTGCTTGTCGACCACATCTCCAGCTTGCCGTCCTTCCAATGCGCTGTCGCGCCCTGCGGCTCCATGGTCACGTGAGCAATGAACGGATATTCGTATGTAGCTTCCACCATCTTGGCCGCGCTCTTCAGCGCGCCGTCCACGTCGCCATATTTGCGCACGGTGGTTCCCGGTGGCGCTTTCAGCAGCTCCTCCGCACCCTTCTTGAATCCCTCACTGCTCTGCGTTGCCGCCGGACCCAGGTCCCAATCCACTTTCAGCTTCTTGCGCGCCTGCTGCGCATGCCACCAGGTATCCGCCACAATCGCTATCCCCGGTTCCATCCCCGGCTCCCACGGCGTATACGCGGCGGGAGTAATGCCCCCGTCAATCACCAGCACCTGGCGCACGCCCGGAAGCGCCTTGATCTCATCGATATTGGCCGACTTGACCTTCCCCGCAAAAACCGGAGCCTTTTCGATGCTCGCGTACAACATCCCCGGCAGTTCCACATCGATCCCGAACAGCGATTTGCCGGTCACGATCGCGTGCGCGTCCACGTTGGGTTGCGAGTGGCCGATAATGTGGTATTCCTTGGGATCCTTGAGCTTCACGCTTTTAAGGTCAGGCGCAGGCAATGCGGCAGCCTTCTCCGCAAGCTCGCCATAACTGGCCGAGCGGCCGGTCGGCACATGCAAAACTCGGCTTGAAGACACATTCACTACGCGGCCCGACGGCGACAGGCCCGATTTGTTTGAGGCCGATTCGACCACCCGGCCAGGTTGCGTGGTGCATTCGGCCACCGGCACGCCCCAATTCTGCGCGGCAGCGGCAATCAGCAACTCCCGTCCGGCCGCGCCCACCCTGCGCATCGGCTCCCAACCGCTCGGCGTGTTTGAAGATCCGCCGGAATACTGCGGGCCATAGATCTTCTCATTCAGCTCGGCCTGCTCCACGCGAACGTCCTTCCAGTCCACGTCAAGCTCTTCGGCAATCAGCATCGGCAGCATGTTCCGCATGCCCTGGCCCGACTCCGACGCCCGCGCCATAATCGTCACCATCCCATCCGGCGCAATGTGAATAAACGCCTGCGGCGTCAGTCCAGAGGGACTTGGTCTCTGCGCTTCGGCAAGCGGCGAGCTGATAAAGATTCAGCGCGAGCCCGCCACCGGCGAGGGCGCTCAACTGAAGAAACGATCTGCGATCGATTTGCATGGTTCGAGCCTCCCTTCTATTTGCTTGCTGTTGCGATTGCATTGCCCGCAGTTGCATTTGGATCGATCGCCGCGGCAGTTGCTTTGCCGCTTGAGGCATTCCCGCTCGCCGCTGCGTGAATCGCCTGCCGGATTCGCGTGTAGGTCCCGCAGCGGCACAGGTTGCCGCTCATCGCCGCATCGATATCGGTGTCGGTTGGATGCGGCGTATGCTCAAGCAGCGCTGCCGCCGCCATAATCTGCCCCGCCTGGCAGTAGCCGCACTGCGGCACGTCCAGAGCCTCCCACGCCACCTGCACAGGATGCAGCCCGTCTGGCGACAGCCCTTCAATCGTGGTTACCGCCTGGCTCCCCACAGATCCCACCGTCGTCGTGCACGAGCGCACCGCCTTGCCCCCGATCATCACCGTGCACGCCCCGCACAGGCCAATCCCACATCCAAACTTGGTTCCCGTGTAGTTCAATACGTCGCGCAGCACCCAAAGCAGCGGCGTATCCGGCTCCACATCCACTGTCATCGACTTTTTGTTCACATTCAATTTCAGAGGCATTCGCGTTCCTCCTGCAGCTGTTACAAACTCTCACCGAAAAATCGGAATCGTCTCAGTCGAAAATTGGAAAATTGGCCGGGACGATCTGCCTACTAGACGCTCAACACGCCCGTCCGGTCTCGCCTTACGACCCAATCAAAAAAACTCACGCCAAACAAAAGGGGCACGAATCCGCATTCCGCAGCCTCGTGCCCTCGTCCTTTCTTTTTCGGCTGCCCGTCTTTGTTTCTATCGGCTGACCGTCACGTATCGCCGGCCCGCGTAGATCCTATAGCCATTCGCGCCATCGGCCACCACCTGCAACGGCCGCGGCCGTGCCAGCCCCGCGTCTGTCATCGTGCTCACCGTCAGCACCTCGTGCGCGCCCACGTCCGTCACCACCAGCTTGTCGCCGTCAATGAAGCCAATCCCGTAAACTCCCGCCGCCAATTTCTGCCCGCCGATCTTGATCGGCTCTTCGTTGATGAAATAGGCCTGGTACTTCGCCGCAATCCCGGTAGAGTAGCCGCTCGTGTCCACGAGTGTCGTCAGCAGGTAGCTCCCGTCGGCAAACTTCACGCCGCCCGAGTTGCGCAGTTGCGTCGTCGCCGACTGCCCCTTGTAATACACCTTGTCAGGCATCATCTTTTCCATGTCTGCCTGCTTCAGCACCGTGTCCCCAGCCTGTGCCTTCACGCCCGCCGGAATCACCAACATCAACGCGGTCGCCATCGTCGCCGCCGCCATCTTCAAAATCCCTTGAAAACGCATAACCCATCCTCCGTCTTGCCGGCCTGAAGCAGGCCTCTTGCTCGTGCGTATCGGAGTATATCCCACTCCCAGCGATCCCGCCCTCCGCCTCATGGTTGACCCCGAGGCCCGATCCCAACCTATACCCGATACAAATCCACGTACTCGTTCACCGCCATCCGCTCCAGGCGCCCCCGATCCAGCGACACCTCCAATATCCTCTCCCGCCGCGCCTCATCGAATCGTCTCGCCAGGTTCGTCTTGAACTTCTCAATCAGCAGCGGCAGCCCTTCTTCGCGCCTCCGCCTGTGCCCGATCGGATATTCCACTGTCCGCTCCAGTTCCGTTCCGTCCTCCAAAACAATCCGCAGCGAGTTCGCAATCGAGCGCATGTTCGGGTCGTGGTAGTCCCGCGTAAACTGCGGCACCTCGCTGCACTCGGTTATCTCGCGCAGCGTATCAATGCGCTTGCCCCACACCGGGTCCAACGCCAGCGCGTCCTCATAGTCCGCCGCCGTCAGCCGCCCAAACAAGAGCGGCACGGCAATCATGTACTGCACGCAATGGTCGCGGTCGGCAGGATTCGCCAGAGGTCCCTTCTTGTCGATGATCCTCAGGCACGCCTCATGCGTGCGCAATTCAATCTTCTTGATCGCAGCCGCCGTCAGCCCCCGCGCCGCCAGCTCCTTCCACAGCGCTACCGCCGCCTCCACCGCCGTCTGCGCGTGGAACTCCGCCGGATAACTCACCTTGAACAGCACGTTCTCCATCACGTACTCGCCATACGGCCTTTGAAACCGGAACTCCTGCCCTCGAAACGAAACGTCGTAGAAGCCCCAGGTTTTTGCGCTCAGCACAGACGGGTATCCCATCTCGCCTGCCTGCGCCATCAGCGCCAGCCGCACCGCCCGGCTCGTCGCGTCGCCCGCCGCCCAGCTTTTTCGACTGCCCGTATTTGGCGTGTGCCGATAGGTCCGCAAACTCTGCCCATCCACCCACGCCAAACTCAGCGCGTTGATCGTCTGCTCCCGCGACAGCCCCAGCAGCCAGCACACCACCGCCGTCGAAGCCACCTTCACCAGCACCACATGGTCCAGGCCGACCTTGTTAAACGAGTTCTCGAGCGCGAGGCACCCCTGAATCTCATGTGCCTTGATCATCGCCTCCAGCACTCGCCGCATCGTCAACGGCGCGCGGGCTTCTGCCACGGCATTGCGCGACAGCCAGTCCGCCACCGCCAATATCCCGCCCAGATTGTCCGAGGGATGTCCCCACTCCGCCGCCAGCCACGTGTCGTTGAAGTCCAGCCACCTGATCATCGCACCGATGTTGAACGCCGCCTGCACAGGGTCGAGCTCATAACCCGTCCCCGGCACCCGCGCCCCATGCGGAACCACCGTCCCCGGCACAATCGGCCCCAGCAGCTTGGTGCATGCCGGATACTCCAGCGCCTCCAGGCCGCACCCCAGCGTATCCATCAGGCAGTGCTGCGCCGTCGTCAGCGCCAGCTCGCTCTTTACCTCATACCCCAGCGCGTACTCGGCAATATCCCTGAGCACCGTATCCGGCGCCGGCCTCTCATTGCTTATCTGCGTTGACAATTCTCTTTCCTCTTTCAATTGACAACGAACTTGTCATCCTGAGCGAAGCGCTCTTCAGCGGAGTCGAAGGACCTGCTTTTGCCTTTCGGGCGCTTTCGGTCGACTCAAATCCCCGGGTGCCCCATCTAGCCGCGTCGTTGTCTTTTGCGGCTAGGGTGGGAGACGACAACCTTCAACCCGGCCATCCCAACCAAACCAAAATGATCGGGTGCCCCAGGGTCCCACGCATTTGGGGACCTGGGAGTCCAGGACTTACCCCCGCTCCCCAATCCCCACAAACTCCAAATCCTCCGGCCCCGTATAGTTCGCGCTCGGCCTAATGATCTTCCCGTCCTGCCGCTGCTCAATCACGTGCGCGCTCCACCCCGCCGTCCGCGCAATCACAAACAACGGCGTAAACAAATCGACCGGCACCCCCATCTCTTCATACGCCACCGCGCTGAACCAGTCCAGGTTCGGAAACATCCGCTTCGTCTCCATCATCACGCGCTCAATCCGCTCCGCCACATCGAAAAGCCGCGTGTCCCCGCCCGCCTCCGCCAGCTCCCGCGCCACGCCCTTCACAATCTCGCTCCGTGGATCGCTGATGGTGTACACCGGATGCCCGAAGCCGATGATTACCTCTTTGGCCGCAACCCGCGCGCGAATATCCGCCTCCGCCTCATCCGGCGTCGCATACCGCTGCTGAATCTCCAGCGCCACCTCGTTCGCGCCCCCGTGTTTCGGCCCCTTCAGCGCGCCAATCGCGCCCGTAATCGCCGAATGCATGTCCGACCCCGTCCCCGCAATCACCCGCGCCGTAAACGTCGACGCGTTGAACTCGTGCTCCGCGTATAGAATCAGCGACGTCTGCATCGCCCGCGTCCACAGCTCGCTCGCAGCTTTCCTTTGTAGCTCGCTCGAGCCCCCGTCGGAATTCGTCCCATGCAGCAGCTCCAGAAAATGCCCGGCAATCGAATCCGCCCGCCCCTCCACCTCAGTCCGCTTCCCATTCCGCGCAAAATGCAGCCAGTAGCACAGCATCGATCCCAAACACGCCAGCAGCCGGTCCGCAATCGCCCGCGCTCCCTCATCGTCATGCGCCGCGCCTTCAGGCTCCACGCATCCCAGCACCGACACCCCCGTCCGCAGCACATCCATCGCATGCGTCGTCGCAGGCAACAGCTCCAGCGCCTGCCTCACCGCCGCCGGCAGCCCGCGAAGCCCCTTAAGCTTCGTCTTATACGCCGCCAGTTCCGCCCGATTCGGCAGCTTTCCATGCACCAGCAGATGCGCAACCTCTTCAAACTCGCAGCGCGCCGCCAGGTCCTTGATGTCGTATCCGCGATAGTGCAGATCATTGCCCGTGTGCCCCACCGTGCACAGCGCCGTATTCCCCGCCGGCGTGCCACTCAGCGCCACAGATTTTTTCGGTTTGAAAGTAGGCATGTCGCTCGCAGCTGTATCGCTCATAAACTCCTCGAATCCAGAAGGTAAATGTAGCGCCGGTCTCCAGACCGGCTGTCGTGTGGGCGTCCTCGCCCGCACAAGAATCAAGCTTGTCATCCTGACCCTGAGCGTAGCCGAAGGGGTACTTCAGCGGAGCCGAAGGACCTGCTTTTGCTCTTGCCTTGTAACAGGGCACGACTTAAGTCGTGCCGATAACGCTCCAAAAGTGTCTTGGGCTTTAGCCCCTGCAAATCTTCAACCGACGAACAACATACTCGTGCGGGTGTCCGTCGATTCTTGAATCCGTCTCTGAGAGATCGTTCCTATCGCCTGCATCCCCAACCAACTTAAGCATTATCAAGTACAGCGCGCAGCACTCAACCAATGCCAGCGGGATGATTGCCAAGACAGATCGAAATGGGAAAGTTGATCGAATAAAGAAGAGGGCCACTGCGTGCGCCGCAAACAACAAGAGTGCCCCGATCCAGAACTTGGGCCTGTGTCTACTCGACCACAGTCCGAAGGCCAAAGGACCAAATACGAAGAAAGTGTAGAGGAGAATTTGAATCGGCGCCTTGCCTTCCGGCCAAAACCTAATTGCGGCGGCACAAGCCACGCCAACTCCGCAGCCCAACACCGCCTTGAGGGTCTGTGTCGAGTTCCCTCCGCCGTCCTGCTCGAGCCTGTCCTGAGAGCCGCTCATGCCTGCAACATACCTCTCCCCCTACTCTTTCCCCTTCGCAAACAGCTCATCCAGCTTCCGCTCATACGCGTGGTAATCCAAATACCTGTACAGCTCCTCGCGCGTCTGCATCAGCCCCACCACGCCCTGCTGCGTCCCCTCGCCCCGAATCGCCTCATACACCTTCAGTGCCGCCGCATTCATCGCCCTGTACGCCGCGCAGCAATAGAGCACAATATCCACGCCCGCGCCCTTCAACTCCTCGCGCGTCCACAGCGGAGTCTTTCCAAACTCGGTAATGTTCGCCAGCACCGGCACGCCCACCGCCTTCTTGAACGCCTCATACTGCCCAAGCTCCGTCACCGCCTCCGCAAAAATCATGTCCGCGCCCGCCTCGACGTACGCCTGCGCCCGCGACAGCGCCCCCTCCAGACCCTCGCCCGCCAGCGCATCCGTCCGCGCCATGATCACAAACTGTTCATCCGTCCGCGCATCCACCGCGGCCTTCACCCGATCCACCATCTCAGCCGCCGGAACCAGCTCTTTCCCCGGTCTGTGTCCGCATCGCTTCTGCCCCACCTGGTCTTCCATGTGCACCGCCGCCGCGCCGGCCTTAATCATCTGTCGAATCGTCCGCGCAATATTGAACGCCCCGCCCCATCCCGTATCGATATCCACCAGCAAAGGCAGCCCCGTCGCGTCCGTAATCCGCCTTACGTCCGTCAACACGTCTTCCATGGTCGTGATCCCAAGGTCCGGAACCCCCAGCGAATTCGCCGCCACGCCTCCGCCCGAGAGATAAATCGCCCTGAACCCCGCCGCCTCAGCCAGCCGCGCCGTATAAGCGTTGATCGCCCCCACGACCTGCAGCGGCTGCTCCTCGCGTACCGCGGTGCGAAACTTCGCCCCCGCAGAATCCCGTCCAAAACTCCCCTGCATGGAATGCCCTCGGGCGCATCATACCAGCCGGATCGCAATCGAATCCTGTACCTCCGGTTTGTTTTCGCCTCGCCGCGGTCCAGATCGGCAGGTTTCCTCCCTCCTCCCTTCTCCCTGTGCCCTGCTTTTCTGACCCCTGAACCATGGACCTTGAACCCTGTCTTTATGCGACAATCATCCCGACCGGGGCGTCCAACTACCCAACGCGGATAAAATCGTCCCCGAGGAGAAACCCCCCATGAAGCGTGTCTTCACCCTTTGTTGTTCCGCCGTTCTCGCCACCACCTTCGTCGCCGCCCAAACCCCCGCTCCTAAACCCCCGCCGGCGAGCCCCGCCGCCACTGAATCCGCCACCATCGCCGGAAAGACCATATCCATCACCTACAACTCGCCCGGCGTCA
This sequence comes from uncultured Acidobacteriaceae bacterium, assembly GCA_963783065.1. Lineage (GTDB taxonomy): Bacteria > Acidobacteriota > Terriglobia > Terriglobales > Acidobacteriaceae > Telmatobacter. The sequence goes on from CAWAMG010000004.1 coordinate 2,113,480, forward strand.
AAGGCCGTGCGGGCCACATCTTCACCAAAGACGGCCTCATCAGCCACAACCCGCACTATCCGGTCTGGCGCGGCGGTGCAAATTCAGCCACCACCCTGCACTCGGACGCCGACCTCGACATCGAAGGCCTCGCCGTTCCCGCCGGCGCCTATACGCTCTTTGTCGATATCTCCGACCCCGACAACTGGATGCTGATTGTGAACAAGAAAACCGGCGAGTGGGGCCTGGCCTACGACGGAACCCAGGACCTGGGCAAAGTGAAATTCCCCACCTCCGCCACCCCATCCCTGGTCGAAAACCTCAAGTACACCATCACCGACCTCGGCGGTGGCAAAGGCTCCATTACCCTCGCCTGGGAGAACAAAACAGCGACCGTCAACTTCCGGGTGAAGTAGTTCCGCTCTAACGAAAGAAACAGTTCTCTCCGTTCAATAAAGCACGACGGCGGGCGGCGCATCCACGTCGCCCCGCCGATACAATAGAAGAAGCAGTAGATTTCCCGCTGGAGAGGCCGAGCCCCTTGCCGATGTACCCCTACCGCTGCACCGCGTGCGGTCACAAATTTGAAAAGATCCAGAGCTTCTCCTCGGAGCCTGAGACCATCTGCCCCAAGTGCGGCGGCGTGCTCGAGCGCGTTCTCACCGCTCCGGGGCTCAACTTCAAAGGCGCCGGCTGGTACATCAACGACTACGCCCCCAAGAGCTCCAGCTCCGGTGATTCCAGCTCCAGCGACTCCTCCTCCGATTCGTCCTCCAAGTCCAACGACTCCTCCTCCGATTCAAAATCCGACTCAAAAGACTCCAAATCCGGGTCCGAAAAGTCCGCCGATAAGCCCGCCTCCTCATCCACCGGCGACTCCTCATCTTCGAGCCCCGGAGCCGCCCCCTCTTCCCCCGCGCCTTCCACCCCCAGCTCTACACCTTCCACGAGCACCTCTTCTTAGGGCAGTTCTCTCTTTGGCTGAGCCGAGGTTTTGAAAGGGCACGGCTTCAGCCGTGCCGAAAGCTTTCTGTTGAACGGCGGTTTTGAAAGGGCACGACTTCAGTCGTGCCGAAAGCGTCGCAAAATCAAAGCGGGCTTCAGCCCCTGAGGGACGCTCTGGTTAACGCTCTCAAGAGAAATGCGTCTGGTCCCAAATTTCTCTGTTCGAGCAAATCCAACTGCTCGCCCATTAACATAAGGGTTGCAGATGCCCCTCCTCGATCCCATTCCGTCCCCCGTCGAGCACGCCGATTCCGAGGCGCTCGAGTGGGATCTCTTACTCGCTTTGGTCGGCAGTTTCTCGAGCTCCACCATCGGCCGCCAGGCCATCCTCGCTCTCTGGCCCTCCACAGACGAATCATGGATCGGGCTTCAACATCAATTGGTCGCCGAGCTCCGCCTCATGCTCGCCGAACAAGTCTCCATCCCGCTCGGCGGCCTCTTTGACCCCACCCAGCTCGCCGACAAAGCCCGCATCCCCGGCGCAGCCCTCGAGGCCGCCGAGTTTCAAGCCATCGCCCGCCTCGCCAACGACGTCGCCTCCTGGCAATCCCTGCTCCAGTCGCCGCCCGCGCGCCTAGCCGGCAAGCTCCCCGGCCTCTTCGAGCGCTCTGCTTCGCTAACCACCATCGCTTCGCCCGTTGGCAGAGACCATCGAACGCACCATCCAGCCCGACGGCACTCTCGCCGACAGTGCCTCGCCCGAGTTGCGCCGCATTCGCCGCGAGCAGGAGCGCCAGCAGCGCGTCATTGAAGAGTCCCTGCGCGCCGCGCTGCGTAAGCTCTCCTCCGACGGCTCCACTCAGGAAGACCTCATCACCATCCGCGGCGACCGCTTCGTCATTCCCGTTCGTTCCGAGCTCAAGCGCCGCGTCTCCGGCGTCGTCCATGGCGCCAGTTCTTCTGGCCAGACAGTTTTCGTCGAACCCCTCGAAACCATCGAGCAGAACAACGAGCTCGTCCGCCTCATCGAAGAAGAGCAGGCCGAAATCCACCGCATCTTCGTCGCGCTCACGCGTCAGGTCGCCACCTTCGCCCCATCCCTCGTCGACGGCGCTCGCGTCCTCGCTCTGGTCGACAGCCTTCTCGCCCGCGCCCGCTTCGCCCGCGAATTCGACTGTGTAGCGCCCGTCTTTGGTCCAGACTCTTTCCGTCTTGAAGCGGCCCGCCATCCGCTCCTCGAGAAACGCCTCAAGGCCAACGGCGGCATTATTGTTCCCATCACCCTTGAGCTCACCGCCGCCCACCGCCAGCTCATCATCTCCGGCCCCAACACCGGCGGCAAAACCGTCACGCTCAAGACCACCGCGCTGCTCGCCATGATGGCCCAGGCCGGTCTTCCCGTTCCCGCCGCCGCTGCTCATCTCCCCGTTTTTACCGCCTTCCTCGCCGACATTGGCGATGCCCAATCCATTGAGGCCGCGCTCTCCACCTTCTCAGCCCACATCCTCAATCTCAATCGTCTTTCGCGGCTTGCCAATGCTCGCTCCCTCGTCCTCCTCGACGAGCTCGGCTCCGCCACCGATCCTGAAGAAGGCTCCGCATCTGGCCGTTGCCATTGCCAGCCACTTCCTCGCCGCGCAGGCCTGGTCGCTCATCTCCACCCACCACACTTCGCTCAAGGTCTACGCCTCCACCACTCCCGGCGTCCTTAACGCCGCCGCCGGCTTCGACGAGGCCACCCTCGCGCCCAACTATCAGCTTCAGCTTGGTGTTCCCGGCGCATCCGCCGGCATTCAAACCGCCGCGCGCCTCGGGCTCAACGCTGAAATCATCGCCGCCGCCCGTCAGCGCCTCGGCTCCCAGCAGGTCGACATCGCCCGCTTCCTCGAGCGCCTTCACAACGAAGTCGCCCAACTTGAAGCCGAGCGCAAGGCCACCCGCGAAGAGCAATACGCTCTCAACCAGCTCCGCGCCAGGCTCGGTCGCGAAGGCGACGTTGAGCTGCGGAATCGCACCCGCGATCTCGAATCCAAGCTCGCCTCGCTGCTCAAGGACTTCGAATTCCAGATGCGCGAAACCGTCCGCGCCATCGAAGACCGCGCCGCCCAGCAGAAGCTCTCCAAGGAAGCCGAACGCCGAATGACCCGCCTCCGCCGCGAGTTTCAAGAGAGCTTCAACCAGACCGTCGTCGCGCACCGCACCGGCTCCGACATTGGCGACGCCAACGCCCAGCCGCACCTTCTCAAGCACATCGCCGCCGGCGATCAGGTCCTCATCAAATCCATGGGAAAAGTTGCCGTCGTCACGCGCGAGATTGAGAAAGACCTCTTTGAAGTCGCCCTGGGCCCCATCAAAATGCGCGTCAAGCGCGATGACTGCTCCGCGCCTTCAACCACCGTTGGAGTTTCCGGGCCAGTCAGCCGCCCTGACCCCATCGCCGCCGCCCGCAAGCAAAAAGGCGTCCACGTCACTGTCACCAGCGCCAACACGGATGACCTGCGCATGGAGATCAACCTCATCGGCCGCACAGTCGACGAAGCCACCGAGGAGCTCGAAAAATACCTCGACCGCGCCTTCCTTGCCGGCCTGCCCCGCGTCCGCATCATTCACGGCCACGGCGCAGGAATCCTTCGCCGTGGTGTCCGGGAGTTCCTCAAGTCTCACCCCCACGTCGCCACCCTCGCCGAAGCCCCGCAAAATGAAGGCGGCCAAGGCGCAACGCTCGTCGAGCTCCGCCAGTAGTTGCGGATTCAGCGCAGAGAGATCCCCGAAATCTACCCGAGAGAAAATCCATTCGGCCGCAAATTCCTCATACGTCATACTCGGGTGACAATTCCGTGACAACTCCCCCGCCCCCGACCGCTATCATCAATCTCAAGCCATATTGGCGGAGGTCCCCATGCGCAAATTCACTTTGTTTCTTATCTTCTGTGCCGCTAGTCTCGGCCTAAGCGCCCAGTCCAAGTCCATCTACAACTTCACCATCGATTCAATCGACGGCAAGCCGGTAAACCTCGCCAGCTTCAGCGGCAAAGTTGTCCTCATCGTCAACGTCGCCAGCAAGTGCGGCTTTACACCCCAATACGCCGCCCTCGAAGCGCTCTACGAGAAGTACAAAGACAAAGGCTTCGTCATCGTCGGCGTCCCGGCCAATAACTTCATGTCCCAGGAGCCCGGCACCAACGAAGAGATCAAGACGTTTTGCACCAACAAATACAACGTCACTTTTCCGATGATGTCCAAGGTCTCCGTCAAAGGCGACGACAAGGCCCCGCTCTACACCTTCCTCACCGACAAGTCCTCTGACCCTCAGTTTGGCGGCGACATCAAGTGGAACTTCACCAAGTTTCTCTTCGATCGCAGCGGCAATCCCGTCGCCCGTTTCGAACCCGCCACCACGCCTGACTCGCCCCAGGTGATCGCAGCCATCGAGACCGCGCTCGCAAAATAACGAGTGTCCTGTACCCGCAGTTCACAACAAAATAGCTGCTGTCATCCTGAGCGATCCGGGGTCCCCGGCGACAGGTCTTAGTCGCTGGGGTGGGGAACGGGGCCCCAGGCGTACTCTTCAGCCTGGGGGTGGTGAGTCGAAAGCCTGCCCTGAGCGAAGCCGAAGGGGATCTGCGGTTGCACTTCGGAAGATAGCAGCAAACTTCAGACTCAGGACAGTAGAGAGCAGTAGCATCTACATCGACGCGGCAGGTGCAACCGCGCCTGCCGTGTGGCACTCCACTAGTCTTCCGCCCACTTTGCCGGCCACTGTGGTCTTTCCGCCATCATCAACCGCTGCCACCTGCTTCAGCTCCTTCAGCAATTTCACCAGCCGCGCAAATCCCTGCTCCCGCGCCGTCTTGTTTCCTGGCACCGTGTTTCCCGGATCCTCGCCCGCCCGCATGAACCCATGCCCTGCGCCATCGTAGGTCACGGGCTCATATGTCTTGCCCGCAGCCTTCATGGCCTCAGTCGTGGCCGGAACCGTCGCCCCAATGCGTCCGTCATTCCCCGCGTAAAACCCATACACCGGGGCAGTAATCGTGGAAACATCCGCCGGCCCCGGCCCGTAGAAAACGAATGCCGCCGATAGATCCTTGCGATGCGCTGCGAAGGCGAACGACTTGCCCCCGCCCCAGCAGAACCCCACAACCGCGATCTTGCCATTCGCCGCCGGCAGGTGCTTCCCGTAGTCGGCAGCCGCATCCAGATCGGCCAACACTACCGCAGGGTCCAGCATCGACACAGCCTTCGTCGTTGCATCCATGCTTGTGAACTCGCTCGACCCGCCACCCCCGGGCCCGAATCCCGAGAGCAGATCGGGAGCGACCACAATAAATCCCTCCGCCGCCAGTTCGTCCGCCATCTCTTTGGCCCAGTCGCTCAGCCCGAAGATCTCGTGGATCATGATCACCACCGAGGCCTTCCCCTTCACCTCCGGGTACACCACAAATGCCTGCAGTTTGCGATCGCCATGCTTTAGGGCCACGTACTCGCGGTGGCGCGGCGATGCTTCGAGCCGGGCTTTTGCCCAGTCCTGTCCGTAAAGTGAATTGTTGTTGTAAGTGCAAGCAGCACAACGACCAGCGAACGCAGCGCAATGTTCAACGAACGAAGGGGGAAGTACGCAGTCGGTTTCATGCGCACCAGTCTAGCCGGGTAGCACGATGCCTGCAAGAAGTATTCCTGAAGCCAGCACCGGCCCATGAGCCCACCACCTCGTCTTCGATGATCGTAAGCTTGCTGCAAAAGAAACGGGCCTTGCGGGAATAAATCCGCAAGACCCCATCCTGAGCCGAACACATCCTCCATGGCCAACTCGCTGTCTCGCTGACTCGCTGCGTTTACGCCATCGCTTCTCGCCCCATCGGCTCAAACACCAGCGCATTCGACTTGCGGTCCGCATCGATCCGCACATGCGACCCGTGCAGAACCTCGCCGTTGAGGATCTTGATCGCCAGCGGATCCTGCATCATCCGCTGCAACGCCCGCTTCAGCGGACGCGCCCCATACGCCGCATCCGACCCGGCCTTCAGAATCAGTTGCCGCGCCGACTCGGTCAGCTCGAGCGAAATCTGCCGGTCTTCCAGCAGCTTGCGCACCTCGTTCAACCGCAGCTCCAGAATCTGCCCCATCTGCGCCTGTCCCAGCGGCCTGAAGATCACCGTGTCATCCACGCGATTCAGGAACTCCGGCCTGAAGTGCTCCCGCAGCACCCGCATCACGCTTTCCCGCGCCATGTCGAAGTCATGCTCGGTCTTCAGCGCCTCGCCCGCCAGCGCTGCCGCGCCCAGGTTCGACGTCATAATCAGCACCGTGTTCTTGAAGTCCACGGTTCTGCCCTTCGCGTCTGTCAACCGTCCGTCGTCCATCACCTGCAGCAGGATGTTGAACACATCCGGATGCGCCTTCTCAATCTCGTCGAAGAGAATCACGGCGTATGGCCGGCGATGGATCGCCTCGGTCAACTGGCCGCCTTCGTCGTAACCCACATATCCGGGCGGTGCGCCAATCAGCCGAGCCACAGCATGCTTCTCCATGTACTCGCTCATGTCGATGCGCACCAGCGCCTGTTCGTCGTCGAATAGAAACTCAGCCAGCGCCCGTGCTGTCTCCGTCTTGCCCACGCCCGTCGGCCCCAGAAAAATGAAGCTGCCAATCGGCCTCCGCGGATCGCTCAGCCCCGCGCGCGAGCGCCGAATCGCATTGGCCACCACGGTCAGGGCTGCATCCTGGCCAATCACGCGCTCCTTCAGCCGCTGCTCCATCTCCACAAGCTTCTTCACTTCGCCTTCCAGCATCCGCGACACAGGAATCCCCGTCCACTTGCTCACAATCCGGGCGATGTCTTCCTCGTCCACTTCATCCTTCAACATGCGCGCCACGCCTTTGTTTCCATCTTGCAGCGCGCTCAGTTTGTTCAATTCCGCTTCGAGATTTGGCAATTCGCCATACTGGATCTGCGCTGCGCGGTCGAGCATTCCCTCGCGCGTCCGCTCCTTGGCCTCTTCTCGCAGCGTCTCAATCTTCTTCTTGATCTCGGCGATGTGCGTGCTTCCCTCGCGCTCCTTTGTCCAGCGCGAACGCAAAGCCGTAATCTGTTCCGTCAATTCGGCCACCTCGCGCTGCACCTTGTTCCGGCGTTCCACGCTGTTGCTGTCGGTCTCGCGCTGCAACGCGCTCAGCTCAATCTCAAGCGATGTCTTCTCACGTTCCAGTTGGTCAATCTCCGTTGGCACCGATCCGATCTGGATCGCCAGCGAAGCCGCCGCCTCATCCACCAGGTCGATGGCCTTGTCCGGCAGGAAACGGTCGCTGATGTAGCGATGCGACAGCGTCGCCGCCGCAACAATCGCCGAGTCCTTGATCCGCACGTTGTGGTGCGCCTCATAGCGGTCCTTCAGGCCGCGCAAAATGGCGATCGTGTCTTCAACATTCGGCTCGCCCACGTAGACAATCTGGAACCGCCGCTCCAACGCTGCGTCCTTCTCGATGTACTTGCGGTACTCATTCAGCGTGGTTGCGCCAATGGCACGCAGTTCTCCCCGCGCCAGCGCCGGCTTCAGCATGTTGCTCGCGTCAATCGCCCCCTCAGCCGCTCCCGCGCCCACCAGCGTATGCAGCTCGTCGATAAACAGCACCACCTGACCGTTTGACTCTTCAATCTCCTTCAGCACGGCCTTCAGCCGGTCTTCAAACTCGCCGCGATACTTCGCCCCAGCCAGCATCGACCCAAGATCGAGCGAGATCACCCGCTTGTCTTTCAGGCTCTCCGGCACATCGCCCGAAACAATCCTCCGCGCCAGGCCCTCTACAATCGCCGTCTTGCCCACTCCCGGCTCCCCAATCAGCACGGGATTGTTCTTCGTCCGCCGGCTCAACACCTGGATCACGCGCCGAATCTCCTCGTCGCGCCCGATCACCGGGTCCAGCTTGCCACGCCGCGCAAGTTCGGTCAGGTCCTTCGCGTACTTCTCCAGCGCCTGAAACTTCCCTTCGGGATTCTGGTCCGTCACTCGCTGCGATCCGCGCACCGCCGTGAGCGCCTGCAAAATCGCTTCGTGCGTTGCGCCCAGCGCAAGCAGCGCATCGCGCGCCGCATCGCCCTTCTGGTGGGCGGCGCCCAGCAGCAGGTGCTCCGTTGAAACGTACTCGTCCTTGAAGTTGGCAGCCTCGCGAAAGGCTTGCTCCAGCACTTTGTTGAGCGCCTGGCTCAAGCCGGGCTGGCTGGCCGACCCCGCAACACGAGGCAGTTTCTCCTCGATCTGGTGCAGGTCGTGCTCCAGCCGCTCCGTGGGCACGCCAATCTTTTCGAGCACCGCCGGGATCACGCCCTCGCGGTCCTCGATCAGCGCCAGCAGCAGGTGCACTGGCTGCACCTCGGGATTGCCGAGTTCCCCAGCGCGGGTCTGCGCCTGCTGTATCGCCTGCTGCGACTTCACCGTAAATTTGTCCCAACGAATCGCCATCAAATCAACTCCTCGCCCTCAGCTTCCTTTGCCGGGGACCCCACCCTTGACTTGCCATTGATGCGAGTGCCTCATCCTTCGCTTCTTCCTCGCAAAGGGTGGGAGACCACGAACTCCTGGCTTTCCTTCTACAAAGATTCTCTTCCTGTCCTGTTTGTTGCGCAAAAGGCAGCTCCGCCTTCAGGCCAAGGGATCCGACAGATTAGATGACGCTATAGCGTGAATGATTCAGAAAATATGAGCGATATACACTCACTTATCACAATTCAAACATCTCGCTAAGAATCTGCAACTTACCAGGCTCAGCCAGGCAAATGATTGAGATACTCTCCGTTGCCTGAGGCAGGCGATGTCTGTTTTGTGGCAAGCCTGAGCGCCGGCTCCTGCAGCAACTGCCGGTGCCCCCCCTTGATTTCTGCCATCGAACTTTTCATGCCCGGCTGGGGGCGGCATAGTTGAAGGAGTGAGTATGGCCAGCCAAAAGCAATGCGCGAATGCCGCGTGCAGCTGCGTACCCCCGAACAACGCGAAATATTGCAGCCCGCACAACGAAGGCATCGGGACGAGAATCGAGATTGCTTGCCTCTGCGGCCACGCCGACTGTGCCGGCAACGTGAGATAGACAGGCTCGTCTGCAAGCAGGCAAGTCGACAGAAAAGTCGGCAGACAATTCGGCCCGATTTCACTTGGTCGGGCCCCTAGGAGCCACGCCTTCATGGATTGGGGCTATGGACAGAGGAGAGGATTGCGCCGACAAGCTCCGGAGTCGGCAGGGGCGTCGTCGACAGCCACTGGGCTTTTTCAACGGACCAGGCTCGTCAAACGACTGCGCCCTCAGCCCATTATTCGTTGGCCTTCAGGATTGCATCCGCCCATTGTTCGCTGGTCTTGCGCACCCATTGAACTGAGTCCTCGTCTTTGAAAGCGGAAAACACATAAGCGTAGATCAGCCGGCTTTGCACTCTCAGGACCGTGACTCCGACAACTATTTTTACTGCGTTCCCTGGAGCTGAAAGCGACTCGATCATCCCGAAGCCACAGGCATTCGGCTTGGAGAAAAAAGCGCCAACCGGCACTGGCTTCTCCAGAGCTACCGTGGTATTCGACCCAAGCATGGCCTTCAATTTGTGGTTTAGCTCTTCCTCGTTGTCTTTTGTTGAGGCGGAGAGATCAACGCCAGCCTGCTGAGCTACGCCGTCAGAAACCTGTTTAAAAATGTCCGCACTAATGTCTGCAAATTCTGCTCGTCGAAGATTCTCGACCAGGGCATATCGGACCAACGGCTTTGAGACTCCCGAGCGAACATTTGCGAGATCTTCAGCACTCACAAAAGCCGCGAGCAGCCGATTCGTATCGGGGACCATGCTTTCCACGAGCACCCGGTAGTCAGAACCCATCTCATTTAAGTCCGTCGTCGGTGGAGGGAGGACGATGGATTTCAAACCCGAGCGGTAGCTTTGGGCCTCTATCGGCTTCGCGGGAGCAGGACTCTTGTCCTGCGCGACCGCGGTGCTCGATGCCAGAAGCCAAACGCAGACGAAACTCGATAGACAACCGAGAAGGGCTTGGTCACGATGCACGTGCATTCCGTCTCCAACTTCGCAGAAAAATGGATTTGATTCTTGTTAAGCAATACTAACGCCGAACGCGGACCCTAAGGTCCGCGTTCTGATGTTTGGGCTTGGATTGTGTTGGCTTTGTGTCCGGGACAAATCCCGGACCTACCGCGCCGCCTTACGCCTTCGCCGGCGCGCCGCCGCTCACCCGCTCAGCTTGCAACTCGCTGCCGCGCGCGAACAGTTCATCGACCGAGATCTTCCCCGCGTCCACGTCGGCCAGGATCGCCTTCTGCGCAATGTAGTCCTTGTTCACAATGCCCGCCTTCGACTGCAGCATGCGCCACGCCTTGCGGCGCTCAACGCAGAACATCACCAGTTGCCGCGACAGTGCCCGATACTCCATCTTTCCGTTCTCTTCCCACTTGATGTATACGCCAAAGTCGGGAATGAAAGCGCGATGGCCGGGCGTCAGGTAGCGGCGGTAGACCACATCCTGTTGCGTGATCCGCACCAGCATGTTGTCGAGGTGAATCAGCTTCTCGGCCTGCTCCGGCTTGAGCTTCTTCAGGTGGTTGCGGAAGCGGGCTTCCGTCGTGCACCAGTGGGCCACTGTGTAACGCATCGTCTCGCCGGTTGTCTTCGACTTGGTCTCATACCAGTCCAGATCGATTGACGGGTTGCCCTTGATGTCGAGTGCTTCCTGGTAGGTTTCGCCGAGCCGTGGGTTGAATATGAACTCCGGCACGCCGCGCGAGTCGCGCACACGCTGCGCCTGGTGCAGTGCCATGTCGTCCGCCACGCCGTGCTCTGGCTGGCAAGTGGTAAACGACTGGATGAACGAGGTGCCGCGATACTCCAGGCCGTCAAGAATTGCTCGGTAAAGCTTCGGAGCGTTGGCCATCGACACCTGCGAGACCATCGGCGAGCCGTGACCGGCCAGGAATGTCTCGGCAACGGTCTTCTTCTCGGTGTTCTTGCCCTGCGTGGCCGCGCCAAAAGTGTTCATGTCGCCGCCGCCGAGCATCGGGGTTGAGTCGCTGTTCTGCCCGCCCGTGTTCGAGTAGACCTGCGTGTCGAGCATCAGAACCTTCACGTTGGGCCGGTTCTGCAGAATCACCTTCGACATGTTCTGGTAGCCGATGTCGCCCATGCCGCCGTCGCCGCCAACCACCCAGACCTTGGGCAGTTCCACAATCTCCTGATCGGTCATCAGCGCGTCGGTGAAGTGGGTGAGGTGGTAGTACTCTTCGGCGTCGATGACGTCCCCAGTGCCGCCGTCCGATGAAGCTCCGTCGGCTGGGGAAGTGGCCTCTCGCGTAAGCAGGATGTCAGCCAGCCGCTCAGGGATCACGGAGCGGCGGGCGTGGTCAACTATGAAGCTCTCGCCCATCAGCCAGCCCACGGTGACGCCATCCTGGAACAGCGAGTTCATCCACGGATAGGGGTGAGGGTTGTTGGGCGCGGTGGAACCGTAGACCGTATTGCAGCCGGTGTGGGCGGCCATGGCCATCACGCTCATTCCGTTCGCCAGGCGCCCGTCAATCGGCTGCAGCGACTTGTGGTTGAAAGCCTCAGTCAGCAGCACCGCGGCGATGGCCTCAACCAGCTGCGCGTCGGTGATCAGGCCGTTGGCAGCTTCATAGGCTGCAATGCGCCCGCGTGTGTCGGTTTCGTCCTCGCCGCCGAGCCCCAGAATGAGGTGTGCAATGGCCTGACGGAGCAGGGCGTATTCAGCTGGGCTGGTGGCCTGAAGCTTTTCGAGGCGGGCAACGCCGGTCTTCTCGAGTTCGCCGGCCTTCTCGACGAAGCGATCGCTCTTGGCATGGTAGACCGGGCGCATGTAAGCCTCGGTGACGGCCGCAATGGAGCGGAGAACGCTCTTTTCGCCGCAGCCCGCGCAGGCGCCATCGCCGGCAACCAGCGCGTCGTAATTGGTACGCACCATCAGCATGTTGCGCAGAGTCGCAGTCTTCGAGTCGGCCGGATTGGCCGCATTGAAGAGGCCGAGATACTTCTGCGACGTGTCAGGCAGCAGATCGAGGAAGCCTGTGCCGGTTTCGTGCTCGGCATTCACCTCTTCAGTCTCGGCCACCATCTTGAGAGCCTCGTGGTCGCCGCATGCGGTCACGCATGCCGCGCAGCCCTTGCAAAGGTCGCTCACAAAAATCGAAAAGATGCCGCCTGAGCCGGGGGATTTGCGCTCGGGCGACGAGAAGATCGCGTTGACCTTCTGGTAAGCCATCGGAACCTTGGCGATGATGTCGAAGAATTGCTGCTTCGATTGCTGCGAGAAGCCGGCTGACTCCGTCGCCGCGAGCTCATCCGTCACGTCGCGCAGGATGGTGGGCAGCGGTGTGCCCGTCTTCACTTCGGCCACCATGCGGGCGCGAGCAGCCTTCTCGATTGCCGGAAGAGCGCGCATAAGCCTGGTGCGGTCTTCAGGGTCGGCCACGTAATACGACACTGCGGTCGTCAGCAGCGTGCTCAAGTCCTGCGACGTATTCGGCAGCGCCGTGTCCGGGCAAACCGAAATGCACTCCATGCACTGCGTGCAGTTCTCTGGAATGTAAAGAGGAGTTTCGCGGCGCGCGACATACTTCGAGGCAGTATCGCCTGTCGCTGCTGCGATCACGCCCATCGCCGAAAGCGGCGTGGCAGGCTGATCGTAGCCAAACGTAGAGCGGAACTCCGCGTCGAAAGCAGTTATGCTGGCCACGGGTGCGCGCTTTGACTGACCGGCGGGCACGGGCGTTGAGCGGCGACCGATACCGCACGATCCGCCGGCAGTGGCAAGCGCCTCAATGTTTTCCAGGATCGGCAGCAGGGCCTGCCCGCGCAGCGTTGACCGGTCCGCAGCCGATAGCTCGCCAATCTTGATCTCCTTTACCTGGTCAAACCCCTGCATCATAACTTCCATGTTCGACTGCACAACGGCATCGCCCAGCTTGCCGAACTTCTTCACATACTGTTTGTGGACCACCTCGCGATACTGCTCCTGCGTGATCCCAAACTCCTGCAGCAACGTGCTCACAGCAAAGAAGGCTCCAAGGAATGCATTGCCCTGCATGCGCAACTGCAGATCGCCGCGATCGGTTGCCTTCTTTGCAATCGAGAATCCAGGCAGCGTGAAGACGCGAATCTTCTTGTCGATGATCTGCTTGCGGGCCCATAGAGGCAGCCGCTCCCACGCTTGTTCGCCTTCCTCATCCGACTCCCAAACCAGGCTGCCCCCGGGGGCCATTCCGTCGAGCGGGTTGAGGTGCGTAAAGGCCTTTGGATCGCAGCAGAGAACCGTGGTCACGTGGCGCAGGTCGCAGTTGACGCGAATACGTTCCTTGGCGGCTACCATGAAGTAGCTGGTGGGCGAGCCTTTCTTCTCAGAGCCGTATTTGGGGTTGGCGCTGACGTGGATCACTTCCTTGGGATTCCCGAAGCTGTCGGTCAGGCCATCACGCTCGTAGAGCAGGTCGTTGAGGTCGCCGATGATGGCGCCCAGGTTCTTGCCGGTCGTGATGGCGCCCCAGCCGCCGATGGAGTGCAAACGAACTGCCACGGCGCCTTCGGGCAGCAGCGAAGGGGTTTCGTCGCCGACCACCGAATAAGGGTGGTCGATGCCGAGAACAATGAACGTAGCGCCGTCGGCGGCTGTCTTGCCGTCCCGGCGTGCGCGGTTGGCGGTGGCAAACTCGTACGCGCCGATCACATGTTCCGGACGGAAGTCGCGCGAGCCGAGGCCGTATGTGCCAGAGAAGATCTTGGGGACTTCGCTCAGCAAGAGAGCCGGCAGTCCTTCCTGGGCAGGCCGTCCTTCCGCCACGATTGCCTTCGAAAGGGCGGTGCGGATGTCTTTGCCGAGCGGGTTGTCCGGCGAGAGAGCCTCATCCGTCCGCTCGAGAATAATCACGTTCTTCTTCCCCTTGAGAGCCGCAACGATAGCCGCCTCAGGGAAGGGCCGAATTACATTCACATGAATCGAGCCCACCTTCACGCCACGCGTCTCGCGCAGATAATCAACGGCGGCCTCAATGTTTTCCGCTGCGCTGCCAAGCGACACAAACACAGTATCGGTGTCGCTGGTCTTGTATTCGGAGATCAGTCCGTAGTGGCGTCCGGTCAGCTCGCCGAAGTCCTTGTATGCCTCCTCGAGGAACTGAAGGATCGGCTCGGCAAAGTTGTTGCGCCGGGCAACCACGCCTTGCATATAGTGTTCCTGATTCTGCACAGGTCCAAGCAGAATGGGGCTGGTCAGGTCCATCATCTTCGGCACACGCCGGCGGGTCGGCCCAAAAAGTGTCCGCTGCGCTTCGGTCGGGCAGTCGATGATGTCGTCCGGCGCGCCCAGGTACTCGCGAATCAGATCCGATTCATGCTTGTAGAAAGTGCGTTCCAGGTGCGTCGTCAGAAACCCGTCCATGATATTCATGCCGGGCGTGAGCGAGAGCTCAGTTACACGGCGCAAAATCAGCGACTGGTCCGCCGCCTGCTGTGCATCCTTGCCCATCACCATGATCCAGCCCGTGTCCAGCGCGCCATAAATGTCGTCGTGGCCGCAGTGCACGTTCAAGGCATGCTTGGTCAGCGCGCGCGCGCCCACTTCAAGCACCATCGTCGAACCCTTGCCCGGCGCGTGGTAGTACTGCTCAACGCCGTAGACAATGCCCTGGCCCGAGGTGAAGTTGACTACGCGCTTGCCGCACACAGAGTGCGCGATCGCCCCGCCCTGCGCCGCATGCTCGCCTTCCGTCTCAATGGCAATGGTGTTGTTGCCGAAGACGTTGAGATGCCCTTCGGCATAGGCCTGCTGAAACAGCTCACCGCCCTCGGTGGAGGGAGTGATCGGGTAGAAAACTCCTGCGTCGGCAATGCGCGTCTCGGTGTGATACGAGACGAGTTGATTTCCGTTCGCGGTAATGCGGATTCCAGGATAACGCGCAGCAACCGTCATGGTACCCTCTCGGTGATTCTCGTTCTTGTGTCGATAAATCGATTTGAAACGGGCACGGATTCCGAGCCGGCTTTCTCGCTCGAATCCAGCCAAATTCTCTTGTTTGCCAACCACCCGCGATGTGCGCGGCGTCCGCCTGGCCTGGCTACAGCGTTTTCGATTCTGGTGCTTACTGAATCCTGGACGCTGAGTGGCCTTTTCCCTCAAGAAAAGGCCACCTTCCAAGATCTCCACATGCCAGCACGTGAATCGAAACCGCTCTAGCTCGGTGCCTATCAAGTGTAAGGCCGCGCCAGAAACCAGAGAACCCAAGGGGATGAGTTCAGTTCGAAATCGGCCTATACATCAGTATGCGCCTTTGGATCGGAGACGTTGTCCCACAATGTGAGAATTGTGGCGCCCCGTCCCTGATCGTGGTCTCTTGACGCTCCAGAATGGGCTAAGAATTCCCAGTCGCGGCCCCTGCCCCCATAAGATGCACCGTCGAGGGAGTACGGGCCCCCCAACTTATGGCGTGAGGGTCTCTCTCCAGGCGGAGGGCAACCCAGACCTGCCAGGGCTCGGAATCGAGAACTTGACCGCTGTTTACATTGTCGCCCGAACGGGAGAAAAGCTGGTCCCGGTATTGCGAACCTGTTGCTACATCTCCGCTTGCTATATCTCCGCTTCACACTGGCGGATATGTCACAGGCTTGGGCGTTGCGCTGCGATGCTCATGCCAGTAGAGATGTTACTAAGATGTGCGAGTCTGAGGATGCCAGGAAGATGCGTCCTTAGTTTCAGTGCTATGTACTTGAAGCCATAGCGCCCCACTGAGACATTCTCGAATCCCTCCGCGTCAAACACGTGCCTCACTGCTTTGGGAGTGAAGTAGCTCAGATGCGCGGGCGGATCGAGATAATACCAGCGATCCCTGTTCCAGCGCGCCATGAGGCCGTCGATATTCCCGGTGGTAAAGGCTGCCCAACCTCCGGGGCGAAGCATCTGGTAGACGGCACTGACAAACCCATGCGGTTCAGGGTCGTGCTCTATCACCTCGACCCCATAAATCAGATCGAATCTTCCGCGGCATGCATCAATGGTTGCTGTCTCCGTTACACGTCCTTTGAAAACATTGAAGCCACGCATAGACAGCCGCTCGCAGGCATATTCAGATATCTCAATGGCCGCGAACTCCATTTCGGGATGGCAGCGCTGGAAGTAGGAGCCCAGGGGCACGCCGAGCCCAGGCCCGATCTCAAGTACCCTGGGGGTCCGTTTTTCCGCAAGGCGGCTCAGATTTTGCTCAATCCAGTAGCGATGTTCAGGCCGCGCTTCACAATCCTCCTGCTGCGAAAATTCAGCTCGTTCTCCCGCAAAGTAGGCATGGTCATAAAAGCCCGTTATCTCATTCGCGGTCACGTCCACCTGGCCAAACCCGCAATTCCCGCACTTAAGCACTTCATAGCCGTTCTTTCTCAGGAGCGGCAAAAGATCAGACGAACAGACGCGGCAATTCATCATCGCAACTTCCTTTAACTTGATTGTGCGATTGCCGCTCTTGAGGATTGTCAGCAGCTTGTCATCTCTTGGTCACTCTGGCCCCTCCTGGACCTCGCTCTTGAATCCCGAATTCATGCATCCGGCTCGATCTCACCCCTCGGTTGTATAGTGGCACCCATGGAAAAGCGGAAGCTGCGTTCGCAGCAGTGGTTCGGCCTCAAGGGGCGAGACGGGTTCATCCACCGGAGCTGGATGCGCAATCAGGGCTTTCCTGGCGACGTTCTTGACGGCCGGCCCGTCATCGGGATTTGCAACACCTGGTCGGAGCTCACCCCATGCAATGCGCACTTTCGCGAGCTGGCTCAGCGGGTCAAAAACGGCGTGTGGGAGGCCGGCGGATTTCCCGTCGAATTTCCCGCCATGTCGCTCGGCGAGACCCTCGTCCGCCCCACCACCATGTTGTATCGAAACCTGGCCAGCATGGACGTGGAAGAGTCGATCCGCGCCAACCCAATCGACGGGGTTGTCCTCATGTGCGGTTGCGACAAGACCACCCCCTCGCTGGTGATGGGTGCCGCAAGTTGCGACGTGCCCACAATCGTCCTTTCCGGCGGACCCATGTTGAACGGCCGCTATCGCGGTGAGGCCATCGGTTCCGGAACCGTGGTCTGGCGGTTCAGCGAAGCGGTCAAGGCCGGCACCATGACCGAACAGGAGTTCATGGACGCCGAAAGCTGCATGAGCCGCTCCGCCGGCCACTGCATGACCATGGGCACCGCATCCACAATGGCCTGCATGGTCGAGGCTCTCGGCCTCTCTCTTCCCGGCAACGCCGCGATTCCGGCTGTTGATTCCCGCCGCAAGGTGATGGCCCAGGAAACGGGCCGCCGCATTGTCGAAATGGTCAAGGAAGATCTACGCATCTCAAAAATCCTCACGCCTGCTGCATTCCGTAACGCGATTCGCGCCAATGCCGCCATCGGCGGATCAACCAATGCGCTCATTCATCTCATTGCCTTTGCGGGCCGCGTGGGAGTGCCCCATTCCCTCGACGATTGGGACCGATTCGGCCGCGATGTCGCTACCATCCTCGACATTCAACCCTCGGGACGCTTCCTGATGGAGGAGTTCTATTACGCAGGTGGCCTGCCGGCAGTCCTCGCCAAGCTGGCAGCGCACGGAAAGCTCGACGAAGACGCGCTCACCGTCAATGGCAAAACCATCGGCGAAAACGTTAAGGGCGCGCCAAATTGGAATTCTGAGGTCATCCGCAACTACGACAATCCTCTGGTTGAGTCCGGCGGAATCGCGGTGCTCCGCGGAAATCTCTGCCCCGACGGCGCTGTGCTCAAGCCCTCTGCCGCATCGCCTCGACTCATGAAGCATCGCGGCCGGGCCGTCGTTTTTGAAGACATCGAGCACTACAAGGCGCGCATCGAAGACCCGAACCTCGCCATCGACGAGAACAACGTCATGGTGCTCAAGAACTGCGGTCCGCGGGGCTATCCGGGAATGGCCGAGGTGGGCAACATGGGCCTGCCGCCCAAGCTGTTGGCACAGGGCATCACAGACATGGTGCGCATCAGCGACGCGCGCATGAGCGGCACCGCCTATGGAACGGTCGTGCTGCACGTAAGCCCGGAAGCCGCGCTCGGCGGTCCGTTAGCGCTTGTCCGCGAAGGCGACTGGATTGCCCTCGACGTCGAGGCGCGAACGCTTGTACTCGAAGTCGATGTCGCGGAACTGGCGCAACGCCGCGCCGAATGGGTCGCCCCCAAGCCTGCGATGACAAGCGGCTATCAGTCGCTCTATGTTCAACACGTGATGCAGGCTGACAAGGGCGCCGACTTTGATTTCCTGCAGGGCTGCCGTGGCCACGACGTCCCGCGCGATCTCCACTAGCTGACCTTTGCACCACTTGCACCGAAACCCTTTCACCGCCTGCTTTGTATCAGGGCTCGGCTTCAGCCGAGCCGCAAACGCCAAATAAAATAACCTGGGCTTCAGCCCCTGCAAATCTTCGCTAAACGAGAACTGATCGATGGAACAACCCTCACCCCAATTCGCCCACTACCCGAGCTTGAAAGACCGAGTCGTCCTCGTCACGGGCGGCGCCACGGGAATTGGCGAGTCCCTCGTGGCCCACTTCGCCCGCCAGGGCTCCCGCGTCGCCTTTCTCGATATCGATGACGAGCCCGCACATGCGCTCGCTCATTCGTTAGCAGCCGAGGGCTGCCCAGCCCCCCAATATTTCCACTGCGACCTTGCCGATGTTGCAGCGCTAAAAACCGCAGTCGAGCGCATTCTTGCCACACTCGGCACCATCGACGTCCTTGTAAACAACGCCGCCAACGACCAGCGGCATTCCATCGATGAAGTCACCCCGGACTACTTCGACCAATCGATCGCCGTGAATCTGCGCCCACACTTCTTCATGATTCAAAGCGTCCTGCCGGCCATGCGAAAGGCAAAGCGAGGCTCCATCATCAACATGAGTTCGATTTCATGGATGATCCCAACCACGGGTGCAACTCTCTACGTCGCCGCGAAAGCTGCGATTGTTGGATTGACCCGCACGGTGGCCCACGAAGCAGGCCCCGACGGCATCCGCGTCAACGCCGTCCTCCCCGGAGCCATTGTCACCGAGCGCCAAAAGCGCCTCTGGTACACCCCCGAGTACAAAGCCGAAATCCTCCGCAGCCAGGCCCTCAAGCGCGACATTCTCCCCGAAGATGTTGCCCGCCTCGTGCTCTTCCTCGCCGCCGACGATTCAAGCGCCATCACCAACCAGAGCTACATCGTAGATGGCGGCTGGGTCTGATCCGAATCATCCCCGGGGCGCAGCTTCCCGGGGTGCCCCAGGTTCGCGCGGGTGCCCCAGGTCCATCGGGGTGCCCCAGGTTCGCGAGTCCGCGTCAGCGGGCGAGTTAACCTGGGATATCTATAGCCTTTTATCTCCTTCCGATCTCTGTAGTCCTTTCGTGTCCTTTCCCCCTTCGCGATCAGAATAAAATCCTCCCATGACAAGGGGACTGGTCCGTTACCAGCTTGAAGATCATCTTCATTTTGTGACCTTCAGTTGTTTCCACCGACAACCCTATCTGGTCTGTCCAGCTTCCAAATCGCTCTTCGAGACGGCGCTCGAAGTCACGCGTTCCCAGTACGATTTCCGCGTAATCGGCTACGTTGTCATGCCCGAGCACGTTCATCTCCTCATGAGCGAGCCCGTATTCGGTTTGCTCGGAAACGCTCTCAAATCTCTCAAGGTGTCCGTCTCCAAACGGTCGATCCAAAGGCCCTTCTGGCAGCCGCGTTACTACGATTTCAATGTGTACTCGGCACCAAAGCGCATCGAGAAGCTCCGATACATCCACCGCAACCCGGTCAATCGCGGCTTCGCCGACAAGCCGGAACAATGGCAGTGGTCAAGCTTTCGGCATTATGCGACCGGAAGAATCGGGATCGTCGAAATCGAATCCGAGCGGACAGCCCGGCGTCGCGAAGCCCTGACCCTGCTCAACAAATGAGATTCGAGACGCCCCAGACCCCCTGGGTGTCCCGAGTTCAGGGGTGCCCCAGGTTCGCGAGCCCGCGCCAGCGGTCGAGCTAACCTGGGATTTCTATAAGGTTTTTATTGCCCTTCATTCTGAAGGTTTCTCCGGGCGTCTTCTCATGCGAGCACTCGTCAGCAGGTATACCGCCACAATCACCGCGGCCATTCCGACGAACTCCGCTGCCTGCGGACGTTCCCCCAAAACGAGAATCCCAAGAATCACAGCTACCACCGGATTGATATACGAGTGCGACACCACCTTGCTGACAGGTACCTGCTCTAGAAGATAGATGAATGCGGTATACCCGATAAGCGATCCGCAGGTAATGAGATAGGCAAGCGAACCGAGACCTCCCGGAGTGAGATGGAACAGCGGCCACTCGCCCAAACCCGTGCCGAGAACGACACTCAAGGCGCCCGCGAAGATCATCTGCCATGCCGCCGCGACAAAGCTGTTGGCCTCGAGCCGCGCCCGGCGCGAAAGCACACTGCCAACCGCCCAGCAAACTCCTCCTCCAAGCAACGCGGCAAGCGCCAGCAAGAGCGCACGGTCGCCAGTAACCCCGGCCTGGATCGACGGCCACACCAGCGCGACGAGCCCCGCAAATCCCAGCCCCATTCCCAGCCAGCCTCTAGCCGGCAGCGGTTCGCCGCCAGGCAACAGCATCTCAATCAGCGCCACCATCAGCGGAATCACCGCCAGAACGAGCGATGAAAGGCCGCTCGGCATCGTCTTTTCTGCGTAAACAAGTCCGACATTTCCGCCGCCCAGCAGCAAAAGCCCGACAGCGCAGAAGATCATCATCTCCTTGAACGGCCAGAGGATGCGCAGCCCACGGAAGCGGCACCAGGCAATGAGGATCGCTCCGGCAATCAGGAACCGCGTGCCCGCGAACAGCAGCGCTGGCATGTCAGCCGCGCCAATGCGAATAGCGGTATAAGTGGATCCCCAAAAAAAGTAAACCGCCGCAAACGCGAGAACGATTGAGGCCGAAGTGGCGGCCTTTTTCTTGGTGTGCGCGGATTGGCTAACAGGGGACGCCATTTGGATGATTCCATCCTAGACTTCTGCCCCGATCCTGCCTTCCCAGATCTTGCCGATCATCCAGATGCCGGACGGGCCAGTTCTCGTCCAATCCAGGCACCCCAACCCCGGTCTCCCCGCCGAGCAAATATAACAACACTTGTTATGTTGTTGCCCATGGAAACCCTCAAATGCATCAATTCGCCATGCGGTTTCCCGCCGATTTTCCGACGAATGACCCCTCGGCGCGCCTCCCTGTTCCCTTCTCCCTTCTCCCTTGTCCCGGCTCCGTGATCTCTGAAATCCCATCTCCGTCATTTGCGCATTATTTCCGTTCCCTGGCGCACAATCCAACCATGCCTGCCAAACAGCCCTCAGCCCGTTTGTCCCTGTCTCACTCCTTCAAAGTACCGCTTCTAAAACCACCTATCGTTAAGAATCAATGACTTAGCAAAGTCGCCCTTTCGCGTCTATTGAAAACAAACAGGTTACAAGCCACCCTCGAAGTCGGGAAAGGGACAAAACCCAAAGAAAACCTGCCAATTCCCGCATGAAAATCGTCGGAAGAGCGTCGGAAATCCGCGGGAATTCCCCCTTTTCCCTTCTCCCTTCTCCCTGCTCCCCTGCCTTTCTGGCCCATTCTCTGTCCGCTGGCCAACGTCCACTGAAGCAGAGGCCAGATCGAAATGCGTGGTATGCTCGCCTCAGCGAGTTTCCCATGCAAAGGCCTGCCCCAAATCAGATGCTTGCCCTGACCGGCTCGCGACGGTGGTCCCGCTCTCGCGCACGCAGCATCTGCCCGCGGAAGCATCTCCGTGTGCTGCCCATGCGCACCCGCCCAAGCCTCTTTGCCAGCGATTAGCGCAGATTCGTCGCTCGCTTTCCATGGGCCAATGGGCCCGCTGAATCAAAATCACCTCAAGATTAAAGCAGGGGTCTGTGCATGAGCCTGGGGCATTCGCCAGCCTCTCCAGCACACCTGAACCTGTACCCACTTGAACGTGGGTTGGAGAAGCAATATGACGAATCAAGAGATCTACGCGCAATTCGGACCCAGGCTGAGCGGTCCTCTGCCCGGCCCCAAAGCCCAAGCTGCAGTCGCTGCCGACAACCGCTTGATTTCGCCCAGCTATACGCGCTCTTACCCTCTCGTCGCGCGTCGCGGTCGAGGCGTTCGCGTTGAAGATGTGGATGGGAACGAGTTTCTCGACTTTGCCTCAGGCATTGCCGTGGTTTCAACCGGCCACTGTCATCCAGAGGTTGTCGCTGCCATTCAAAAGCAAGCTGCCGAGCTGATTCACATTTCAGGTACTGACTTCTACAACGAACACCTTACCGACCTGGCCGATCGGCTTTCGGCTGTGGCGCCCATGCCGGGCCCCCACAAATTCTTCTATGGCAACTCTGGCGCCGAAGCCATTGAATGCGCTCTTAAGCTGGCGCGTTATCACACCGGCCGGCAGCAGATCATCTCCTTCTTCGGCGGCTTTCACGGCCGCACAATGGGCGCGCTTTCACTGACCGGATCAAAGCCTCAGCAGAGGCGGAGATTCTCGCCCCTTGTTCCCGGCGTGACACACGTCAGGTTCCCTTACACCTATCGAGGGTGCACCGGAGGGCCGCAAGAGGAAGAGGCTTTCAGCCTGGGATGCGCGCGCTACATCGAAGAGAAGCTCTTCAAGACCACCGTCGCCCCTGAAGAAGTGGCTGCAATCTTTATCGAGCCCATTCAGGGCGAAGGCGGTTATGTCGTGGCTCCTGACAACTTCATGCGCGAGCTGCGCGCCATCTGTAATCGACACGGAATCCTGCTGGTTGTCGATGAGGTCCAGTGCGGAGCAGGACGAACGGGCAAATGGTGGGCCGTGGAACACTCCGGAGTCGAACCCGACATGGTCTGCATCGCGAAAGGCATTGCCTCCGGCATGCCGCTTGGAATCTGCATGACGCGCGCAGAGATTATGGATTGGGTGCCAGGGTCCCACGCCTCGACCTTCGGCGGCAATCCTGTCTCCATTGCTGCAGCGCTGGCAACCATGGACATCATCGAGCGCGAGGGGCTGGCTAATGCCGCGCGCGTGGGCGGCATGATGCTGGAGCGGCTGGCAGGGTGGACGTCAAGTCATCCGCTGGTTGGAGAAGTGCGTGGGCGCGGCTTGATGATCGGAATCGAGCTCGTAAAAGACAAAGCCACTCGCGAACCGGCAGCCGATTTGCGCAACCGTGTTGAAGTTCTTGCGTTCGAGCGGGGTTTGATGCTCCTTGGCTGCGGAGAGACTTCCATTCGGCTTTGCCCGCCGTTGATTGTGAACGAACACGAAGCCATGATTGCGCTCGACATTCTTGAGGAGGCGCTGAGCCAGGTGGAACACGAACACGCGCACGCTTCCATTCAGGCAGTCACAGCCTGAAAGGCGACGCAAGAATCCTGTAGCCAAAATGCGCTTCACTTTTCAACCGAAAGCTCCTCGAAAAACGAAAGCTGACAGGTGCCTGCGGCGGTCTTTGCCGGTCGCAGGCACTTTGTTAAGGCGGCTCAAGGTTATCCCGCAATTGCTTTATCAATTCGCACGTTGGCAATCTCTGATGTTCGGTGAGCGGCTCGCTCAAGATTGTGTGCCATCTCCTGCGTTGCCAGATGCTGCTCTTCCGCTGCTGCCGCCATCTGCTGGGCAAGGTTCGAAAGCTCATCGGTGTTCTTCGCAATGGTGCTGATCGATGTGACAGCGGACCCAATGTCACTGCCAATCACTGCGACCTTTGCTTGAATCTCAGCAGTAGCGGCGGCCGTTTGCTCTGCCAGCTTGCGCACCTCGCCGGCTACGACGCTGAAGCCCCTGCCATGAACGCCGGCCCTCGCTGCTTCAATGTTGGCATTCAAGGCAAGCACACTGGTCTGGGTTGCAATAGAGGCAATTAGCTGAGCCACCTTCGCAACTCCCGCGCTGTGCGCTTTCAAGCTTTCGATTGATGTCTTGCTGGCAGAGCTTGCACTCTGCGAATTCTCAGCGGCCTTCGCCACTTCAACAGCATTCCTTGCGATCTCCGCAATGCTGGCTTCTATCTGATGCGTCGCGGTCGCAACCATTTGCAAGTTGCCGTTGAGGTGCTCAATATCGTTCCGCTGCGATTCCTGTGCTTTGAGCAGCGTATTGAGCGCCTCCTGCGTATTTTCACCCCAGGCCACCACGGCGCCAATGTGGTTTCCATCAACGTCAAGCATCGGAGCGACGTTCAGGTCAAACTTTACCGGGCCAATCTCGATGATCACCTTATGCGGTAGCCTGTGAGTGCCTTGCCCGTGATCGGAGCCCATGATTTGTTCAACGCGGGAATGATTCCGGTGGAAGATCTGAATTGACTTCCCGATCATCTCCTCGACAGGAACGGGTAAGTACTGCTGGAGGCTTTTGAGCGCCTTCTGTGAAGCCTGGTTCAGGTATCGCAAGGTAAGTTGCCGATCGCAAAACATCACATTCATTGGCAAAGCATCGAGAGCCCATCGGAAGATCTGATCAGGTCCTTTATTCCCGGAAATTGGCGGCGAAAAATCGATTGTCGCCGAATTTGGGTTGAATTGTGTCATTGGTTCCGTAGAGGGACGAAGCATCGTTCCGTAAGACATTCCTCTTCTCCTCGGGTCCTTCATTTGAGTTTCGATCAATGCTCGTCCGGGCGCTTTGGATTCGATTGCGCTCTGCTCAGATTTCTTGAAATGAGTCCCGGAACGGGAGGTCCGTTCATTTTGGGCCGGAATCAATCTAATTGACGCGCACCCGATCGATCGCTGCAGTGAGGCGAGAAGCCGACTCCGGGCAATATGCCCTTTCGTAAGGTTGCGGCAGAGGGGGCAACGGGCACAGAATGAACTGCCATGGGTTGGTGGATGCAGGCAAAGATCACGGCACTGGAGAAAAGTGCGTCGGCGCTGGAGTCGTTGGCCCGTCGAAGGGGCCGATGGCCGACAGAACCGCCTCATTTGGCTACAGGGCTTGAAGGTGAGAAGGTCGGATTCTTCTACCTCATGCGCAACGGCTACACGGTGGTGGCCCGTCGATGGTCGTCGAATCGAGTGCGTGGCGACCTTGACCTGGTCGCATGGCAGGGACAAGACCCTCTGCATTGTGGAGGTCAAGACGCGCACAGCCCATGACATTGTGCCTGCGGAACTAGCTGTCGATTCAGAGAAGAGGGCAGTGCTGCGACGGCTCACGCGCCAATATATCCGCCGAATGCCGGGGAACGACGGTTCCCCACGTTCGCTTCGACATACTCAGCGTGTATCTCGTGCCGGGCCGGGAGAAGGAGATTTTTCACTTCAAAGATGCGTTTGACTGGAGCGAAGGGCGCAGGGAATGGGACTAGAAATCGACAAGTGCGTTGATTATGTGCTCAATCCTTGGCGTCCTGAAACTCCTCGTACCAGGCCATCTGAATGGCTTCGAGCTTAGACTCATTCGACTTTGCCGGGTCGTCGGCAAATCCTCGCAGTTCGGTCACATAGCGTGCAGATCGGTGAAACGCACCTGCAGCGGGTCAATGGCGGGGAACTTCTCCTGCAACTGAATTCCAATCTCTTCGGCGTCGGTCCAGAGAATCTCGCGAGGCATTCGTAGCTCCTTATTTGCTCTCAGCCAGAGTCAGCGGCTTGCCCTCAGAGGTGTAGTTGCGATTCCACTTGGGAATCTCAACCACGTAATTGCCGGGGCGCGTGATCACCGCCTGGCAGCCGAGCCGCGAGTTCAGCTGCTGGTCGGCGGCCATGTCCATGCGGTCAATCTCGTCGTCATCCGCTTCGCTGATGCCCGCCTGATCCTTGATCCACAAGGTGGCATGTCGTGCAGGCGCAAACGCCGCCGCAGGCATGGTCGAGAAAGATGTTGAAGTTCTCCGCGACATCGAGAAACGACATCGGCTTGCCGTGGTGATCGTAGGGCAGTGTGCCGAATTCGAACTCGACTGTCTTGCCTTCCGGCTCAAAAGTGACCCGGACTAGCTTTTCAGGGGGAATTGGCTTTCGCTGAATCGGTCATTTGACCACATCCTTCATTTCTGGGTAAGAGTTACTGGGTAAACGCTCATTTGAATTCCGCCGCTGCCATCGGATGAGGAGCGGTGACGGCTTCGATCCATGCTCCTCACCCGCTTCCCCCATCGTCTTGCCGCGAATCGCAGTACTCACGGCCGCATCCATCAGCAGCTCTGCAAAGCGCGTAGTTGCCTTATCGAGCGCCAGAGTTGCATCACGGATGATCCTTGGATCCTGCTCATGCCTGACCGCCAGCAAGTGGTCCTTTGCGGTTGCGATTGCGGTCTGTTCATCAGTCGAAAGCAGATTCCAGGCGGGGTTGGAGGGAGCGCGATCGACCGCGGCAAGAATCGTGTCAGCCTCATTGCGGGCCTCGATCAGCAGGCGCTTGGCGAAGTCTTCTTCGGCATGGTCGAAAGAGTCCAGAATCATGCTCTTCCACCTGTTCGTCCGTCAGGCCATACGTCGGCTTCACCTCGATTTGAGCGGCCTTTCCGCTCCGCTGCTCGCGTGCGGTCACCTGCAGAATTCCGTCGGCATCGATGAGGAACTTGACCTCAATGCGCGGAAGTCCAGCGCTCATGGGAGGGATGCCTTTCAGGTCAAAACGCGCCAGGGACCTGCAATCCGCGGCCAGTTCCCGCTCGCCCTGCACCACGTGGATGGCGACGTTGGTTTGTCCGTCGACGCCCGTGGTGAAGTGTTCCGTGGCCGAGGCTGGAATCGTCGAGTTGCGCTGGATGATGCGCGCAACTGTGCCTCCCAGCGCTTCAATGCCAAGCGAAAGCGGCGTGACGTCGAGCAGCAGAATCTCTTCCGTAGTCTTCGAAGCGCCGGCCAGGATGTCTGCCTGCACTGCCGCGCCCAGCGCAACGACTTCATCCGGATTGAGTTCGATGTGGGGCTTTTTGCCGCGAGCGGAAAGATTGAAGAGGTTGTCGACCAGTTGGCGGACCGCAGGGATGCGCGTAGACCCTCCCACGAGAACCACTTCGTCGATCGACTCGGCAGTGATTCCGGCGTCTGCGAGAGCCTGCTTGCAGGGCCCGCCGTGCGCCGAGGATCGGTTCAATCATCAGCTCGAAGACATCGCGAGGGATGCGCGCGCTGATAGCGATCGCCGTTCGGCAGTTCAATGTCGAAGCTGGCTGAGGATTCGGCTGAAAGCTGGATCTTGGCATCGATGGCCGCCTTGCGCAAAGCCTGCACGGCGCCCGGATGGCCGCTAAGATCGATGCCGTGCTCAGCGTTGATCTCATCGATAGCTACGGCCAGCAGCAGGTTGTCGATATCGTCGCCGCCGAGATGCGTGTCGCCGTTGGTCGATTGCACTTCAAAGATTCCATCACGGAGCTTGAGAATCGAAATGTCGAACGTCCCGCCGCCAAAATCGTAAACGGCAATTGTGCCCTCTTTGGCGCGGTCGAGACCATATGCCAGGGCCGCGGCAGTGGGCTCGTTCACCAGGCGGAGGACTTCCAGGCCGGCCATTCGACCGGCATCCTTCGTAGCCTGCCGCTGCGCATCGTTGAAATATGCCGGCACAGTGATCACCGCCTGCGTCACAGGCGACGAAAAGAAGCGCTCAGCGTTGCGCTTGAGTTGGCGCAGGATATAAGCGGAGATCTCGGGCGGCGTGAATCTCATCTCGCCCAATTGGATGCGTGGCACTTCGCCCGCCTGAACATCGTCGGCAAGTCGAAATGGGAAGTATTTCAACTCGTCCTGAATCTCAGAAAGACCGCGGCCCATCAACCGCTTCACGGAATAAATCACTCGCTCGGGAGTTTCAATGAGTGACTTGCGGGCGGTATTCCCTACGGTCACGGTTGGGCGGCCACCGTCCGCCAACATAGGGTCAAGCGCAACTACCGATGGAACAAGATTGCCGCCGTCCGCGCCGGGAATCACCACCGGCGAGTCGCCCTCCATATATGCGACCAGGGAGTTTGTGGTCCCGAGGTCAATTCCGACTACACGTCCTTCTGCCATTTCTGTTTCTCAGGCTCCCAGAGTCTCAGTAACGTCGCGAAGTAGATTGCTCAGGTAGCGGCGCCGGTCAAGCAGTGCGACCATCTTGTTCTGCGCGGTCTGGCGCGCCGGCTGATCGCCCTCGTCCCAGGCCGCCCACTCCTTGCGAAGATCCTGATCCACATCCTTCACCATTGCTTCGAATCTGCTCTTTGCATCAGAAAGGCTCGCGTGCGCTGCTGGATCTTCCTCACCAAGCTTGCGTGCCATTCTCATCTCATCCAACTGCATGTTCAACTCGAACACCTCTTCGAGCAGGTCGGCGGGAACACGGGAGGGATTGGCTTTGTCCTTGCCTGCGAACTCTTCGCCTATTTCGGCGCCCTCGAGCTTCAGCAGGTATTCAGTGCGGCGAAGCGGCTCTTTCAAGGTCCGGTAGGCATCGTTCAGAAGCGCAGTGTCGGCCAGGCTCCATTGTTTCTCCTGCTCAGTGGCGCGCGCGAAGCGATCCGGATGCAACTTTCTGCTTAGGCGGTGGAACTCCGTTTCCAGCGCAGAAAGATCGATGTTCAGGTGCGGCGTCATTCCAAAGACAGTGAAGTAACTGCCGCCGTGCGGAGGCTGAATCTTGCTGCAATGCGGACAGAAGAGCGTGGAAGTGCTGTGGCCGTGCGCGCACGACCAGCACTCGACCGGCACTGCGGAATCTAGAACATTGAGCATAGGTGAACTCTCACAAACCGGAAGCCCTACGAGGAGAACGAGGAACCGCAGCCGCAGGATCGGGTGGAGTTCGGATTGATGAAGTTGAATCCCTGCCGCATCAGCGTTTCCTCGTAGTCCAGGGTCATACCGTGCAGATAGAGGAACGATTTGGGATCGACGAAGACACGGACCCCGTCGAAGTCGTAGATGCGATCCCGCTCGCGGGGGTGCGAGTCGAACTTGATGGAGTAAGAAAGCCCAGAGCAACCGCCGCCCATCACGCCCAGGCGAAGTCCGCCTTCTTCAGGCGAGACGCCTTCTTTGGCCATCGCACTGCGAACTCGCTTGATGGCCCGCTCAGTGAGCTGAAGACCTTGAACCGGCCCGGCGCTGGGAGTGGCACTCGGCGGCGGCGCGGCGGATGCGCCGGTCGCGGGCTTCGACTCAATTGTGACGATGTTCGACATTCCTGCCTTTTCTATTTGCGTATGCGCCAGCAACGGACGATGAAAAAGCGCGGACCCGGCCCAGAGCCGAGGCTCTGGCCTATTGTCCTGGACTTCTCCATGCCGCAGCCATAAACAGTTGCTTAGTGCGCTACCGCTGTGACGTCTGCGGTCTCCGCAACGCCATTCTTCTTCTTCCAATCGCCGATAGCGGCGCGAATGGCATCTTCGGCGAGTACCGAACAGTGAATCTTCACCGGAGGAAGCGACAGCTCCTTGACGATGTCGGTGTTCTTGATGGCCAAAGCGTCTTCGACCGTGCGGCCCTTGATCCACTCGGTGGCGAGCGAAGAGCTGGCGATCGCCGACCCACAGCCAAAGGTCTTGAACTTGGCTTCCTCAATCACCTGGGTCTCGGGGTTCACGCGGATCTGAAGGCGCATGACGTCGCCGCACTCTGGGGCTCCCACGAGTCCGGTGCCAACCTCCTGCGAGCCCTTGTCAAGAGTGCCCACGTTGCGCGGATTGCTGTAGTGGTCTACTACCTTGTCGCTGTATGCCATTTTGTTCGAACTCCTTCTGCGGGGAAGCCGCGGTAAGACAGTTATCAGTTCTCAGATATCAGCTTTCAGTTGCCGGATCGTCCGTGCTGACCACTGAAAACTGAACACTCGTTTCTAGTGCGCTGCCCACTGAATCTTGGTCAAATCGATGCCTTCGAGCACCATTTCATAGAGCGGCGAAAGTTGGCGCAGATGCTTCACGATGTCAATGACCTTCGCCGCAACGTAGTCGACTTCAGCCTGGGTGTTGAAGCGGCCAAGACCAAACCGAATCGAGCTGTGCGCCACATCGTCTCCCAGGCCCAGAGCCTTGAGAACGTAGGAGGGCTCAAGCGTGGCAGAGGTGCATGCAGAGCCGCTCGATACCGCAACATCGTTAATGCCCATCAGCAGCGACTCACCCTCGACGTAGACAAAGCTCATGTTGAGATTTCCGGGAAGACGGTGCTCCCAGGAGCCGTTGACCTGTACGTAGTCCAGTTCAGACTCAAGCTTCGCCTTGAGTCTGTCGCGCAAGCCGCGCAGATAAGCGGCTTCCGTTTCCATCTCTTCTGAGGCGATCTGGCAAGCCTTTCCCAGACCAACAATCCCCGGAACGTTCAATGTACCCGAGCGCATGCCTCGTTCGTGCCCGCCGCCATCGATCTGTGCGGCGATCTGAACGCGGGGATTGCGCCTGCGCACGTAGAGCGCACCGCAGCCCTTGGGGCCGTAGATCTTGTGAGCCGAGAGAGAGAGAACGTCGACGTTGTCGGCAATCACATTGACAGGGACCTTACCGACTGCCTGGACCGCATCGGTGTGGAAGATGACACCCTTCTCATGGCAGATCTTTCCGATTTCCCGGATCGGCTGCAAGACGCCGATTTCGTTATTCGCGGCCATGATTGAGACCAGAATGGTCTTGTCATCGATCGCGCGCTTCAGGTCTTCGATGTCGATCAGGCCGTCCGCCTTGACAGGCAGATAAGTCACCCGGTAGCCATACTTCTCGAGGCGCTTGCATGTGTCGAGTACCGCCTTGTGCTCGGTCACCTGGGTAATAATGTGGTTGCCGCGCTCACGGTACATCTCGGCGATGCCCTTGATCGCCAGGTTGTTGCTCTCGGTGGCGCCCGACGTGAAGATGATCTCCTTGGCCGTGGCGCCGATGAGTTGCGCAATCTGTTCCCGAGCGGTTTCCACAGCCTGCTCGGCCTCCCAGCCAAAGGAGTGGTTACGGCTGGCTGCATTGCCGAATTTGGTAGTGAAAAAAGGCAGCATCGCCTCCAGTACCCGTGGATCCATCGGGCTGGTGGCGTGATTGTCCATGTAAATCGGCAGCGTCACGCCTGCCGGTACTTCCACTTGGCTCACAACGGTACTCATTTTGAACTCCGTCCTCCGCATGTCTTTTGTCTCCGCTCAAGGCGGAGAGAGCAATCATTCTTCAAAGGGTCAAGAAAGGGTCAAGGCAACTAGCCCACGTGAATCGGTTTCGCGCCTGGCCGGGTGCTCGTGTTCTGCAAGATCTTGAATGCTGATGCTCTTCAGCACGCCTGCGATGGTCTCATTCACCCGGGCCAGTGGCTCCTTGATGGTGCAGCTTGGGGTGAGGTCGCAGGACTTGGCCCCCTTAACGCACGAAGTGATGAAGAACGGGCCGTCAATCGCCAGAATCACCTCATAGGCCGAGATTTCGCGGGCGTCCCGGGCCAGTGCATAGCCCCCGTTCATTCCGGCGTGTGAGCGAAGCAAACCGTGCTTCGTAAGCAGTTGCAGGATCTTTGCCAGCAGTTGCGCGGGGATTCCGTACGCGTCCGCGACTTCCTTCGCGCTCAACGCAGACAGGTCAGGATGCTCCGCCAGGTACTTGAGCGCCATGAGGCCGTAGTCTGCTTTTTTCGTGAGCTTGAGCATGCGAAAATATCCGACTTCTTAGGTCCGCATTCAGTATACGACCAAAACTGTCGGGATTTCAAGTGGTCAAAGCCACAGCGGCGCCGGCATTGGTCCAACAGCTTATGGAGAGGACAATTCCGGTCGAAGCGGGGAGAGTTTAAAGAAATGCCTGTTTGCAATTATTGACAGGACCGCTACAATCGGGCGGAAAGAGCAGTTCATCAAACAATTCCGACCGATGGCCACCATCTGCAAACACCCTAGAGTACGGATAGTTTCCCGGCATGAAGACACGGAATTCGTCGAGTGCCTGGAATGTGGCGAAGTCTTTGATTCCGAGGAGTTTCGAGACATGGAAATCGAAGAAACCGCTGAACCTGAAGACGTCTCGGACGACGTCTGAGACCGCGACACCCTCGTTGGATTATCTTGCTGCAGGGCCGGTTGGCGCAGATGCTCCGTGACGGCGCGATGCCGCCCATGCGTAGTGGAGCCCCGACAACACTGTGAGCACGATGGTGAGATTGAGTGTCAGCGCTCTGAAATCGGCGACCCAGAGGGCGGGAGTGAGCTGGTGGAGAAGAACGGCGGCGACAGCTGAGACCTGCACCAGAGTGTTTGCCTTGCCAAAGATGCTCGGACGGAACTCCCGACGGCCAACCGCCGCATAAAGAATAGCGGCGACAACCAGGATTCCGACATCTCTGCCGAAGACCAGCACGGTAACCCGGGCGGGAATCAGTCCCTTGTGGGTGAGCACCAGAAACAAAGTGCTGAGAAGCAGCTTGTCCGCCACTGGGTCCAGGTAGTGGCCAAGCATGGTGCGCTGCCTCAGGATGCGTGCAAGCGTGCCATCGAGCGCGTCGGTAAGGCCCGCTGCCACAAATAGTCCAAAGCTGAGGGCATATCGGTCCTCAAAGATGGCCGCAACCAGGAACGGAGCGATGCAGATCCTGAGCAGGGTGAGGATGTTTGGCGCTGCCCGAAAAGGATTCAAGCGCGGAGTCGTTTCTTCAGAAATGGCAGGCTCTGTCGTCATTTAGCCTTCCTGCCTTGATCCACCCGTGAGGCAGTGAGCGTCAGAATTATTGTAAGCAAGAGAACTCGAGGATCGGGCGGCATCCGCACAACAGGACCAAGCACACATTCAGTTCACGATGCGGGAATGATCGTACATTACCGCAGCTCAGATGGGACAGCCCGGGCGGCAACAAGACACCTGGCGCCTGATGACAGCGTCAGGATCTCCGGGCCAGGCGCGACAGGCGCGGAACAACAAGCAGGGTCGCAGCGACAGTGAAGATGGATGCCGCAATGAACTCGAGGCGTGGGTTGCGAAGGTCTTCAACGAGCAACTTCAAGGTCACCAATACAAGCGCGACATAGGAGATCGCTGTAAGATCCGATCGGCGCCAATGTCTGCCGGAGAAGGCAAGCATCAGTGCGAGGAAGCAGATCACTCCGGTACGAATCAGGGCGATGTGGTGGGCGCCGGGGTTCATGACAGATCCGATCAGGAAAGCCAGCCCTTCTGCAAGCATCGCTCCGAGGGCGGAAACGACCAGAAAAACGGTGATGAGGTGAAGAGCCTTCTGGCGCCACGATTCGTCCTCAGTTGGTTTTTGCAGCGCGTAGCAGATGCCCGCGCTTACGGCTATGACGAGCAGACTCCATGGGAATCTTCCGGGAAGGAATCCAATCAGGCAGTCAGACGCAAAACGGGCGGCGCCAGACACAGCCGCAACCATGAGCAGAAGCAGCAGGCTCTGAAACTCGAGAACGGGCTGCGCCAACCGGACGCCCAACAGCGTGGCGCCCACCGCTCCTGCTGCAAGAAGGATTGTCTGGCTCCCGGCAGTCAAACCCAGGAGAGCACCGCAAACAAAGAGAGCGATGGCCCACCAGGAGAATACAAAGGAATTCCGAGAGGCTGGGCTCCGGGCGAAGAGTTGGACACTGGCTAAGAAAACAAACACCGACAACCCCAGGCAAGCCCATCCAAGGTAGCCAAGCCCGCTCGGTAAAAGCCATGCGAACCCAAGCGCTGCGAGGACGAACGCGATTGTTGTTTCGACAGTCTCGAAGGCAGAGATCGGCTTGTGCAGGAACAGAGCTCTGACGCTGACGCCGGCGGCAATGATAATAAACAAAAACAATGCAGGCGACACCAGCGACAGTGTTCCGAGGGGCGGGTAGATAATCCGGGAGGATTGGGGGCCTGTGTAAATGAAAAGGATCGCCCAGATCATTACGTCCGCCGCTGCTGCTGCGATTACCCTTGCTCCTGTTTGACGTTTGCGGAGCGCAGCCACGTCACACAGGGCAACGATGGAAAGAATGACGTAAGTGAACGGCAAAAGCGCATGCGTCCCGAGAGCAAGCGCAAATGCCGCGGCGATTGAGCTGAGGTAGGCGACCGATACTGCCGGTGATCGATCCTGCTTCCACGCGACCCCAGTGGCAACTGCCACAAATCCCACGAGAATCGCGGCTGCTGCTTCGGTGTGCAGCACTTTGAACGTCAGCGTCAGTTCCCAAAGCATCGGACCAAGTATGGCGGCGGAGGTGCAGGCAAATACCGTGCTTTCAAACCATCGGTCTCGTGATGTACGGGCCGCCCAAATCAGCCAGATTACCGCGTAAACGATTGCGGCGCCTGCGACCATAAGTTTGGGCAGATTGGTAGATTGCTCGATGGCACGAAGAAGGTAGGCACCTGCGATACCAAGCAGAGATTTCCCCAGGACGGTGAATGTGCCTCCAGAGAGCGAAAGCGACGTCGAAACATGCTCTTGTGCAGCAACAGCAGCGCCAGTTGCAGCAGGAGAGAGGACGGCGGGTGACAGGGAAGGACTTTCAAGAACGGTGACTCGCTTTTCCAGCGCTTCAAGCCGTTCCGTCAACTGTTCGAAGGTGTCGGGAAGATCGATCATCGGTTCCACCCGAAATAGAAAGAGTCAAGCGGCAGCTAGTCTCCCGCGGCCGGTGCAGGTGCGCTGTTGGCAGGCCAGGGGGGCAGCAGCTTGATGAGCGCCCAGAGTATGAACAGAGGCAGAATGGAGAGGAATACCGCTACAATCAATCCTTCTTTGGAGACCAGCCCAACCTTGTAGGTTGTGTAGCCAAGAAAGCTCTTGGAAAACAACTGGCCGCCGATTACGACATTCCAGCGCATGGCAAAAATCCCGACCAGCGTGAGGCAGCCGGCTGTGGCATACATCCGTTTCCGCACGATCTCCGGAAGGTGAACGACTTGCGTAATCCCGAGCAGGACGATGGGAGTGAGCGTGCCCAGGAATATCTGAATGACAATATGCGGAATGTAGAGCTGCGTGTGAACCAGGAAGTTCAGGCTGCGGAAGGATTCATCTGCTTCGTATATGCGATGGATGAGATCAAGCATCTCAAGGCTGAAATCGATAATGAAGACATAGAAGAGGTACATGGCAATCGTATCGACGCAGCGCATGTCGATCGATTGCTTCCGCAGCTTGGTAATGGCCATGTAGAGCACCATCACGCATGCGATTCCCGACACCATTGCAGAGAAAATGAAAACGACAGGCATCAGCGGGGAAGACCACCACGGATTGGCCTTGATGGAACCAAAAATGAATCCAACATAGCCGTGCAGAATGAATGCGGAGGGGATGCCGACAATCGTGACGATCCAGCCAGCCCGATTGTCGATCGCCAAAGCACGCTCGCTGATGTTGCTGGAGCCGAGCGTCATGATGCTGTAGACAATCCGAAGGAGGCCTTTGCTGGACTGAGCGAGAAGAACGATCTCGCGTCGATAGTCGAGCCAGATCTCGAGGACCAGCACCGCCATCAGATACCAGAGGTAGACGTAGCCGAACATCGCCATGGCGGAAGTGCTGTGGGGCGTGAAGTACATCTCGGGAGAGCGTTCAGGGTGTCCGAGATGCAGCTGAAGCGGAAGAGGCGCCACGATTAAGAACGCGAGAGCCGTGAGCAACGCCAAACGATAAGTCGGCTTGACGGCCTCGACATGGAAGACTCGCTCAAGCGAAGCGAGAATGAATGCGCCGGCAACGAGGCCAGTGATATATGGGTAGAGGACGATCAGTACGCTCCACTGAAGCGCGTATTCGTTGGGATACATGAAGCCTTCAACGCCACTCATGTTCAAACTCCTTGCTGCTGTTAGCGAACTGAACCGTCAAGACCGTTGTAAAACGCCTTTGCCCCGGTGGCCATTTGCGGCTTGAGCACCTGCACGGGGTGAGTCTTGAGAAACTCGTGGATCGGGTCTTTCGGGTCCTTGAGGTCAACGAGTTGTCTTGCACCGGTTGGGCAGGACTCGCAGCAGGCGGTCGTGAGGCCCTTCGTGATCCGGTGATAGCAAAGCGTGCACTTGTCCGCCACTTCCCTGGTGGGATGAATGTAGCGGCATCCATATGGGCACGCCTGCACGCAATAGGCACAGCCGAGGCAGTACTTTGGGTCCACGAGCACCACGCCGTCAGGAGCTATGAAGGTGGCGCCGACAGGGCAAACCTGCGTGCAGGGCGAATCCGCGCAGTGGTTGCACATCTTTGGAACAAAGAAGTATTTCTTGCCATCTTCTTCAGCAACCGGGAAGCCCTCTTTGCCGCCGTCAGGAGAGATGACCTCGGGATTGGTCATGTCTTCGTCGGAGACGTTGTAGCGCTCGACCCAGGTGCGGAAGTGGCCGTCGGGAACGTCGTTTTCCATTTGACATGCGCGGACGCAGTTGCCGCATCCGATGCATTTGGGAATGTCGATGAGCATTCCCCACCAGTGATCGGACATGATGTAGTTGGAAGATGCTTCAGGGGTTCCAGCCAGCACGGACTTCCACGCGACCGCGGCAGCCGGCAGGAGAATGAGGATCTGACGCCTGGAGATATTCACTTCGCACCTCCAGCATCCATTCCAAGGTTGTGCGGCTTATGGCACGTGTCGCACGCCATTCCATTTGAGTGGTCAGCAGGGTTCACTTGCGGGAATCCTTTGGGCTTTGCGACGCTTGCGGTATGGCATCGAACACAGAGGACAGCCGAGTCTGGCAGTTGCGGCTTGACGGTCGAGGGGTCATCGGCGCCTGCGTGCTTTGCCTGGGGCCCATGGCAAGCTTCGCAGTTCACGTGAGCGTGTTTACCCGTTTTCTTTGCTTCGGCGACGTCGACGTGACATGCCTCACATGTTTCGTGACCTGCAAAACTCACAGGACGCGCGGCAATTTCGCCCATTGCTGCTCCGCGATAGTGTCCGTACTGGCCGAAGCTCGGCGGTACAACAAAATGGCGGATTACCAGAAACAACAGAAAAGCAAGGACAAAGAGGCCGGCGAACCGGAACAGATGACCTGCATCCTTAAGAGCACTCATGAGACTCCACTTCCCAACCTGTGTGGACAGAGGACTGCGCGACTCAGCCGCTGCCAATCATCTTGTTCAACTCGCGGTGATGGTAGCGGCAGCGCAGGTAACGTTGTATGTGAGTTGAATCACATATCGGTGTGACCCAGCGAATGGGCGAACCGGAGACGATACGATGAATACCGGGGCAGGACAATGGCGAGAGTACTGGATGGGGGGGAGATTGCCGCGGCAATCAAAGAGGAAGTAAAGGCCCAAGTGCGCGAGCTGGCCGGACTGGGGATCAGGCCCGGACTGGCGGCTGTACTCGTGGGTCACGTTCCCGCATCGGAGATTTATGTTCGCAGCAAGGTACAGGCGTGCGAAGAGCTGGGCATCTATAGCGACCTGATTACGCCGCCAGAGACGGTAACGACGGAGGAGATGCTGGACCTGGTTGCCGCGCTCAACGATCGCGATGCGATCGACGGAATCCTGATTCAGCTTCCGCTGCCGAAGCAGGTGGATGCAAAGGCGCTCCTGGATGCGGTATCGCCTGCGAAGGATGTGGATGGGTTCCACCCAGTGAATGCGGGCAAGCTGCAGGCGGGCAGGCCGGCACTGGCGCCGTGCACTCCGGCGGGCGTGATTGAGATTTTGCGGCGCAGCGGCATTGCAATGGCCGGACAGCGTGCGGTGGTGGTGGGGCGGAGTGACATTGTGGGCAAGCCGGTGGCGATGCTGCTGCTCAACGAGAACGCGACCGTGACAATCTGCCACTCGAAGACGCGGGACCTGGGTGAGATTACACGTGAGGCGGACATTCTGGTGGCGGCCATCGGGCGGCCGGGGTTCATCACGCCGGAGATGGTGAAGCCGGGGGCGACGGTCATCGATGTGGGCATTAACCGCATCACCGATCGCGCCGAGTTTGAGCGGTTCTTTGCCGGCAACGCGAAGCGCGAGGCGACCTTTGCCAAGCGTGGGTCGGTTGTAATCGGGGACGTGGATCCGGCGGCGTTTGAGGTGGCGGGGGCCTACACGCCGGTGCCGGGCGGAGTGGGTCTGCTGACGATCGCGATGCTGATGGCGAACACGGTGCGCGCGGCCCGGATGAGACGCGGTATGCCGCCGCGGGAGGTTTGAGCGATGCTTCGCGTCGGACTCACTGGGGGGCTGGGCAGCGGGAAGAGCACCGTTGCGGGGATGCTGCGCGAGCTGGGGGCCAGGGTGATTGAGGCGGACGCGCTGGGACGGACGCTGATGGAGCCGGGGCAGGAGGTCTTTGCCGAGATTGCGCGCACATTCGGGCTCGAAGTGGTGGGCGCGGATGGCCGGCTGAACCGGGCGCGGCTGGCGGAGAGCGCCTTCCAAGGTGGCCGGCTGAACGAGTTGAACGCGATTGTGCATCCGGCGGTGATTGGGGCGCAGCAGAAGTGGATGGATGAGGTGTTTGCTGCGGATCCGGCGGCGGTGGCGGTGGTGGAGTCGGCGCTGATCTTCGAAGTGGAGCGGGATGCGCGCGCG
Source organism: uncultured Acidobacteriaceae bacterium (assembly GCA_963783065.1). Classification (GTDB taxonomy): domain Bacteria; phylum Acidobacteriota; class Terriglobia; order Terriglobales; family Acidobacteriaceae; genus Telmatobacter. The sequence continues at coordinate 2,151,894 of CAWAMG010000004.1, forward strand.
CGGGGCGAAAAAGAAAGCGTGCTGGCTGACTGGAAGCAGCGCTTCGACCGGGTGGTGGTGGTGACGGCTCCGGACGAAGTGAAGGTGGCGCGGTATGCGGCGCGAACCAGCCCGGACGGTTCGGGGAGGGCGGCGGCTGAGAGCGAAGGCCGAGTGCGGCTGGCGCACCAGATTCCGGATGCCGAGAAAGCGGCGCGGGCAGACTACGTGATTGAGAATGTGGGAGATATGGACGCGCTGAAGGCCCGCGTGACCGAGGTCTGGAAGCAGTTGAAGGCCGAGAGCAACAAATCCGCAAACTCGTTGTCTTTAGAATGAGAGCAGGCAGCGACGGCCGGGCAATCCCGGAGCAGCGAGGCCTGGAACATTGGGGCCTCGGCTGCGTATTTGCTGTAGAGATGTGCATCTGAATTATGGAAGGTTGATTGAGCTTTGAACGAGATGAGGATCATGCGGCGATTGTTTTTGATTGTCCTGCTGGTGGGCGGGTTCTGGTTTGTCACGTCGCATCTTCCGGAGGGATGGAAGCTGTTCCATCTGACCGGAAGCCATGCAGGGGGCTCCGCGCTGGAGCTGACCGAGGCGCATGCCGCGCCGGAATACGACGCGGAGGAGCAGAACAACATCGCGGTGTACAAGCGCGTGCTGCCGTGGGTGGTGAACATTACGTCGACGACGCTGGTGTTCAACTTCTTTTATGGCACGGTGCCGCAGCAGGGGCAGGGTTCCGGGTTCGTCCTGGACCGCGCGGGACATGTGCTGACGAACTACCACGTGGTGGAGGGCGCCAATCGCGGCATCAAAGTGATGCTGAGCAACAAGAAGACCTACGACGCCAAGGTGATCGGCACGGACAAGGTGCACGACCTGGCGCTGCTGCAGATCGACGCGCCCAACCTGCAGCCGGTGACGCTGGCCGACTCGGGCGATCTGGCCGTGGGGCAGAAGGTGTATGCGATCGGCAATCCCTTCGGGCTGGCCGGGACGATGACGCGCGGCATTATCAGCTCGATCCGTACATTGCCCTCGGCGAGGGGTTCAGAGAATGCGCCCATTGAGGACGCGATCCAGACCGATGCGGCGATCAATCCAGGCAACTCGGGCGGTCCGCTGCTGAACTCGCACGGCGAAGTGATCGGGATCAACACGATGATCGCGTCGAACGGCGCCGACCAGAGCTCGGGCATCGGGTTTGCCATTCCGATCAACACGGCAAAGGCGGTGCTGGCAGACCTGACGCGCTACGGACGAGTGAAGCGGCCGTCGCTGGGAATCGTGTCGTTTGCGATCGGGCCGGACCTGGCTTCGCAGATGGGCCTTTCGGCCGATGCGGGCGTGCTGATTCAGCGCGTGATTCCGGGCGGCGCGGCGGAACGAGCCGGACTGCACGGCGGCAACGAGCAGGCTTATGTGGGCAACATGGGAATCTTGCTGGGCGGCGATTTGATTGTGGCAATCGACGGACAGGAAGTGACCGATCCTTCTGACATCAGCGCGATCATGAACAAGCACCAGCCCGGCGATGCTGTCTCCGTTACAATTTTCCGCGGACGGAAGCAGATGACGCTGAAGCTGCTGCTGGGCGAAGCGAGGGACGCAAACTAGGGCCCAGGGTCTGGGTGCGCGGCGGCTCAGGGGCTGATGTATTGAGGAGCCGTTTGGCCGAGTGGGCCGCCGAGGAGGCGTTCGATGCCCTGGGCGAGCACGGCGGGGCGGGTGAGTCCCTGCCAGCGCTTCAGGATGCGGCCGTCGGCGGCGAAGAGGAATGTAGTGGGGATTGAGTTGACCTGGAGCTGACGAGCGAGTCGGCTGTTGGCGTCGAGGAGCAGGGGGACGGTGAGGTGCCAGTCATAGCTGGCATTCACAAGGGCGTCGTGTGATGGCTGCGAGGCGGGCGCCGGAGCTGAGCCGTGAGCGAGCGCTGATGCCACCGCGCTAGCTGAGGAAGGCTGGAGAACCGAGGCATCGACGATTGCGACTCTGAGGCCGCGCAGGCCGTATTGATGGGCCATGCTGAGGAGGAAGACGACCTGGCTGCGCGAGGGAGTGGGCGCGGTGTCGGGGACGGTCTGAAGGAACGCGATGAGCAGAGGCTGGGCGGGATGGATGCGCAGAGAAAATGTGCCGCCGCGGACGTTTCCAAGAGTGACGCTGGGTAGAGTGAGATCGGGCAAAGTGGAGACGGGCGCGGAGCGACTGGGGGCGGCCAGCATCAGAGTGAAAATGAAAAATGCGCGGAAGACGACAAGCGTCCGTTTCTTTCCCGACGCGGTCGTTTGCGGTGCTTTGTGCATGCCGGCCATCATGGCACCAGCTTCAGAAAAGTGACTCCGTAGCCTCCCATGTTGATGGTCATCTGGGGCGCCGGGGTCACGCTTGCCGCTGCGGGCCCTGTTGCGACATTGGTGTTCGCGTCGATGGTCAACGCGGTGGCCGACGAGAAGTTTCCGAATTGCGAGAGATCGACCACCACGGTGCGCGGCGCGCCCGGACCATTGTCATCGCTGGGGGCGTTGACGGCATGATCCGCGGCCATTACCACCACAGAACCGTCGGTGTTTCGCGTGGCAAAAATCTCCACTGTCTGCGCGTCTGCCGGTTCGCTCGTCGTCCAGGTTAATATGCTGACCGGTTGAGCGGTGCAATACGATGCCGGCTCGTCGGGCGCGCAATAAGGAAAGTAGCGGCCTAAATAGTAATCCACCCAATAGCTGAGATAGGGCTGACCGGCTGCGTAGGTGACTTCCGCATACATCAGCGACATATCACTTGCGTCCTGCACGAAGTCGGAGTGGACGAGCATGTGCGATCGGGCCTGCGCCCATTGCGAAAAGACATAGGGCCGCCAGGCGGCGAAGAACGGGCTTGTGCCGCGAGGGTCGATCTCGAACGGATTGCTGCACCCGCTGCCCTGGAAATCAGCATCGACATTATTCTCAGTCATCCACAAGACCGCGTTGCTGAGTTTGGGGCTGGTGGCCACGATATTAGCGAAGTCCTGTGCGAACTGCGCAAAGCTGTCAGGGACGGCGGACATCGCAACCGCGTCTGTGTTGAACCATCCGCAGACCGCATAATCCTGCTGCGCGACCACGTCGATCTGCGCTGTCACTGCATTCAGAAACCCCGGGGCATAATCGTTCGCGTCAATATCGCCGCTCAGCTCAAGCGCGACAAACTTGAGGGGCACAAGCGAGCCCGCGTCTTGCATTGCCGTTACCGTCTGGTTATAGAGATCGGCGTACTGCGCCGGAGTCATGCCAACAAGGTCAGGAATCGTATAGATGCTCCAGTAAGTAATAGGCGTGAACGAAGCATGTACATGCTGCACTCCGATGTCATCGGTGAATCCAGTGGTGGTGTTGTAATACTGCACCATCCGGGCAGCGTACTTCGCGAAGTCGGCGTAGTTTTGGGGTTGGAGCACGCAATTTGGCCCAATATTCGTGCACATTCCCGGCGGCCCTTCGACCAGGACCAGGTTGATGCTCTTATCACCAACGCCGATGACGGGGTCAAGCGTCGCGTTCAGCACGGTGAAATCCCAGCTCTTGTCAGCGCGTTCAGGAATGCCCAGGCTGTTTGTGTAAACGCGTATGTGTTGCGGATGCAGATTGGCAAGCGTAGTGGTTGCGCTCGGCACTGACGGAAAGAACGATTGAGCCCACTCTGCCGCCTGGAACTGGGTATTCATCATCGTCTGCATCAGCCCGTTAAATCCCAGGCTTGTGTTTACCGCCGGGCTAAGGGTCACGTTCACTGTGGCCGGCGCCGAAATCAGAGTCAGCGAAACACCCGCCGAGGTCACGGGTCCACCCTCGGTAGCACTCACGACGAGAGGAATCGTTCCCGGCGCTGCCTGGGCCGAGGCGGCAAACGCAATCGTCCCCGAATTTCCCTTTCCCGGCTGAACAATCTGCGGCGTCACTCCAGCCTCTATTCCGTTCACGGTCAGCGAGACCGAATTCGTATCCCCCGGCATGCGTGTCACGTTAACTGTAAGTGGTGTCGAGGTGCTGCCTACCGGGATCGTAGCGGAGGCCGACGGTATGGTAATCGCGACGGTTTGCGGTTGACTCCCGCCGCCGCCCCCGCACCCCGCCGCTGCTTCCGCCGCTGCCAGCAACGCAACGGCCTTCCATTGCACAGAGATTCGCATTCGTTGGCCCTCCTGTTGATGAAACATCACTGCTAGGCACCTATGTTAAGGCCGGTGTCTCTGGGCAGCGGATTGCCCCAGAAATCCTGCGTGCCCATGGAGCATGGGGCGGGAAGGTTGGCGCAGACGTCGGTGCCTGTTCCAAGAGCAGGCGACCCGGGCAGCAGGGTGAAGGCCGAAACGGGGCGGCCGACAGCGGCATAAGCGGGCGTGTTCATCACGGGATCGGTGAAAAGGCTGTGTGCATCCTGGCCTGAGGCGGACTGGTAAGTGGCGAGGCTCAGGTAATCGACGCCGTTGAAGTTCCAGTCGGGGGCTGCGCCGTTGGTGAAGTAGATGTTGTTGTCGAGGGCGAAGTCGGAGGTGGTCAAGACGAGATTGGGGACGGTGGAGTAGATGATGTTGTTTTTGAAAATGTTGGGACCGGTGCCGGTGAAATCGGCGTTGACGGTGGAGAAGGCCGGGCCGGGCGTGGCTGGATTGAAATAAAAGGTGTTGCTGTAAACCTGAATGCCGTCGAGGGTGCCGCTGACGGGGGCGCCGTTTGTGTTCAGGAAAATCTCGCCGGGGTCGGCGAGGTTGGCGAACTGGTCGTTGTTCGAGCAGACGTTATAGCGAATGATTTGATTGGTGCTTGCGATGTTGTACGCGCTGAACACGGAGACGCAGTAACCGGCGGCGCCATGGCCGTAGTTGTACTGGACGATGTTGTTCGTGTTCCAGACGTCGATGTCGAAGTCGCCGCCGTCATAGGGACTGTAGTCCTGAATGTCGTAGGCTTCGTTGTTCTGGATGATGCAGGTGTGGCAATAGAGGTCCATCAGGCCGCCGGGTGTGTCGGCGCCGCATCCAGGAGCGAGAGGGCATTGGCCGGTGTTGTGAACCACATTGTTCTGCATGAGGCCGTTGGTGGCTACAAAGAGAGTGATGCCGATTCCAGAGAGGTTGTAGGCCGAGGAGTTTTGTACGGTGATGTTGTTGCCCAACATTTCAGTTGATGTGGCCGTTGGGAAAACGCCAGCGTCGGCATAAATGCCGTAGAAGACCTGGCTGTCGTGAACTGTCACCCCATCGATCACAATGTCGTTGAAGGTTTCCCCGGCATTCCCGATGGAAATAAAAACCTCTCCTGAGTCGTTCCCGGTGGTGATGTGATGTGCGCCGCGAACGTTGAGGTTGGTGAGGCGGAAGTGAGTGTAGGCGGTGTTCGGATCGGTTCCCGCGATATTGACGCCGTAATAGTCGCCCCCGACTACTTCGAGGTTGTTGATCTCCCATCCCTGCTGGCCGACCAGCTCGACTGCTGCCGTATTCATGCCGCCGTCGATGATGGGCTGGGGGCCGGTGCCGTAGGCGTCGATGACGATGGGTGAGGCGGTGGTTCCGGAGCCATGAGGGCTGAGCGCGCCGCTGCACGTCATGCCGCGTTTGAAAAGGAGCTGGTCGCCGGGGCTGAAAGTTGTGGCGCTGACGGAGGCCAGGGTGTTCCACGGGCTGGCCTGGGATCCAGTGCCGTTGGTGGCGGCGGAACAGTCGACATATGTGTTGGCGGCGGCTATGGGAGGAGTCGGGTTGGCAGGCGGAGTGGGATTTGTGAGCGTGGGCAGGCTGGAGGCGATCTGGCTGGTGTTGCAGGCGGTGAGGCAGAGGCAAGCCGCGAGGCAGATCGACAGTGCGGGGGCTCTGTTCGGGCGAAATTGCATGCGCGAAGGCTGCCTGGCGTGGATTGAGTTGAGGGAGACCATTCCTGCAGCTCCGGAGGAAACGGCACGCGTTTTAAGGCGGGGCTGGCGTGTGACCCGCAGGGTCAGCCGTCCCGATCGCGTATCAGGCTTATGGGCGTCAGTGTAGAACAGTTCACATTCGGATTGCACCCCTTTTGGAGAAAGCATTGAGATGGGATTCTGGCGCGGGTGTGGCAAAATAGCCAACTATGAGAGACAGATTTTTGCTGGTTATGGTGGCCCTTGTGGCGCTGATATGCCCTGCGCAGAAGCGGATGGTGCTGATTGACCAGGATGGGTCGGGGCCGGGTGGGTCAAACCAGATGTCGATCCTGGCGCTGCTGCAGAGCCCGCAGGTTGAGGTGCTGGGCATCACGATGGTGACCGGCGATGCGTGGCGCGACGAGGAGACGCTGCACACGCTACGCATGCTGGAGCTGACTGGGCACGCGAATGTGCCGGTGGCGCGGGGCGCTGTGTTTCCGCTGGTGAGGACAGAGTTGGAGACGCGGCTTGAAGAGGCAGAGAACGGCAAGGTGGCGTGGCTGGGCGCGTGGGGCAAGGGCCAGACGACGCTGATGGAGACGGCGAATGGGGTGGTTCCAGTGACGCCGGCGAACCAGCATGCGCATGGGCCGTATGAGGTACCGGCGCTGGCGGAGGGGATGCCGGCGACGAAGGCGATTGACGAGGACGCGGCGCACTTTCTGGTGCGGCAGGTGAGGGCGCATCCGCACGAGGTGACGATCTATGCGGCGGGGCCGATGACGAACATCGCGCTGGCCATTGCCATCGATCCGGATTTTGCGGTGCTGACGAAGGGGATTGTGCTGATGGGCGGGAGCCTGAACCCGGCGACGGACGATCCGGAGTTTGCGACGAGCCCGCGGCACGAGTTCAATTTCTGGTTCGATCCGGAGGCGGCGCACATTATGCTGCGCGCGGACTGGCCGCGGATCGACGTGACGACGGTGGATGTTTCGATCAAGGCGCCGTTTACCGAGGAGATGCTGAAGGAGATTGCGCAGAGCGTCAGACGCCGACGGCAAAGTACATTGCGGCATGGAGCCAGGACCGCTACTACCTGTGGGACGAGCTGGCGGCGTGCGCGTGGCTGGATCCGGGGATTATTACCAGGGAGAGAGTGCTCTACATGGACGTGGACCTGAGCCACGGGCCCACCTACGGCGAGACCCTGACGTGGGACGAGAAGTTTAAGCCGGCGACGGGGGTGCGGCTGGTGCATGCGCAGGTGGATCTGGATCTGCCGCGATTCCAGAAGATGTTTGTGGAGCTGATGAAGAGGTAGCGGGGCGGTAGGGTGTGGGGTGTCGGGTATAGGGTGGTGGAAGAGGCAACGATGACGCAGGAATCGATTTTAGGGGCGAGCAAGCTGGTGGCGTTTGTGCCGACGATTGACCCGGCGAAGGCACGGGCGTTTTATGAGGGCGTGCTGGGGCTGCGGCTCGTGGAAGACGCGAAGCCTTTCGCGCTGGTGTTCGATGCGAACGGGACAATGCTGCGCGTGACGACTGTGCGCGAACTGACTCCCGACCCGTTTACCGTGCTGGGGTGGGATGTGGAGTCGATTGAGCCAACAGTGGACAAGCTGACCGCGGCCGGGGTGGAGATGCTGCGCTTTCCGGGGATGAACGACGGCGACCCGCGCGGAATATGGACTGCGCCGAGCGGAGCGAGGATTGCGTGGTTCAAGGATCCGGATGGAAATGCCCTGAGTGTGACGCAGTTCTGAGCGGAGCACAGTTTCGGGAGCGGGCTGGAGACGCTGGATTAACTTGACATATGGGTGGCCCTACCTGAGAATTTCGGCATCTGCCAATGGGCAACTTCTTCGACCCGGAAACATCCAGACTGCCCGTTTAGTAAGCCGGAACTTCCTCATTGGCGCTGGATTTGCGCCTTGATTTCGCTCGCACCCAGAGGTGATATGCGTCCTGCCGGCAATTCCGCGAGGGTAGCTTGCTGCGTGGCCCTCCCTCTCTATGCGCTCGTTTGCGTGCCCGGCGCAAATGCGCAGCTTGGCGGCCCTTCGTTCGGCTGGGGAGCGAAGAAGACCGTTACGCTTCGGAGCAAGCTGCCTCCGATCTTCGATGCGCGGGGAAAGTCAGTGCAGATCCAGACCAGGGATGGAGTGCTGACGATTGCAATCGAGAGGCAACTGACGCAGAGCGATTCGACGATCCGCGTGGGTGGAACCACTCCGGATCTGCTGATTGAAGGCACGGTTTCACAGAGCCATCTGGTGGCGTTATCGAGAGCGAACGAGAGTGGTTCGATCGTTACCAAGATGATTGGGGATCTCTCGATCATCTTTCGGATCACGGAGCCCCGCTCGAAGCTGGTGGTGAAGTCGGACATCGCAACGGCAAAGGTGAACGAGGTGATCAGCAAGACCGCCGCGCCGGCAACTGCTCAGCAGCAGCCGGTCAAGATTTTTGGAAGGACGATGCCGAACCTGAGCTCAGTGAAGGTTCCTGGAACGAACCAGACAGTGCAGACGCAGCCGGCCACGAAGCCGAGATTTGCGAGTGTTGACGAGGCGCAGACGTACCTGGTGAACGATGTCGCCCGGCAGATTGCGGCCTACCTGGTGAATACCACAGAGGTGATCACCGTCCCACTTGCCGTGGGCGGGCAACTGAACGGGCCCGACAAGTTTGCTGTCAATGGGTTATGGTCGCGCTACCGTGAGGCGCTTGGAGAGATGCAGCCGTTTTCCGACGCAAAACAAGAGGGTTACCGGCAGTACGACGTTGGCGTGGCCAACGAGGGGCAGGCTTATGATGCCACCGAGAACAAAGCCGCCATGAAGTATCTCGAAGAGGCGAGCATTGCCTACGGCAAAGCGCTGGATGCGAATCCGGGCGAGCAGGCATTTCTCGATTCGCAAGGACGGATCAAGGCGGCCCTGGAACATTACGAAGACATAGGCAAAACGACGCCTCTTTCGACAGCAGGGCCTTTGACAACCAGCCTGGGAGAGAAGCCCGCGGCTGCCGACGACGCCATGACGAACAATGATGTTATCGACATGGTGACCGCCCATCTGGACGAGAAAAACATTCTGGACACTATTCAGAATGCACCGGCGGTGAATTTCGACCTGAGCCCTAAAGGCCAGATTGCGCTCAGCAAGGCGGGGGTGAACGGAAATGTCATCATGGCGATGAAGAACAGAACCCGCAACGCAGATTCAACACCAGTAAAGAGACGGTAAACTCATGCGGCGATTCGCATGCATCGTTGCGCTGCTGGCGCTGTCCCTTGCGAGCGGAGTCGCGCATGGCGGCCAGCGCCGTAGTGGTCAAAGGCGAGTTGGCGAGAGTTGCTACACAGCCAAGGACCTGGTGGTGCAGGCGCTGGAGCGGCTTCGCGCCGACAGCGGCCCGAGCGAACTGGAAGACGCGGATCAACTGCTGAGGCGGGCAATCGATCTGTGCGCCGAATCGGGAGATGCGTGGTATTACCGCGCGCTTATCGAAGCAAAGTTGAATCGTATACCGCAGGCCAAATATGCGATGGGCCAGGCGCAGGATTTTGGCTCCGAAGCTCTGCGGGACGGCCTGAACCCGTTCATTCTTGCTACGCCGTCGTCGCGGGGATTCAACATGGAGGCATCGGGGAAGAGCCCGCAGCCGAAAGCGCCGCCTCCGGCCGTGGTTCCCGGGCCCGTGCAGAGCAAATGGGCGCTTGTGATTGGCATCAGCCGGTTCATCGACAAGGAGATACCTTCGCTGAACTTCTCCACGCAAGATGCGGATTCGTTTGCCGCAGAGCTGAAGGATCCGGAGATCGGACGATTTCCTGCTGACAATGTTCGGGAGATCACCAACGCAGATGCCACGACGAAGAACATCAAGGAACAGCTCAACTGGATCGCGCGCAACGCGCAGCCAAACGACCTTGTGGTGATCTATGTGGCGACCCATGGCTCGCCGCGGAATCTGGACTCAGTGAGCGGCGTGAACTACCTGATTACCTATGACACGGAGATGTACGACGGCGGCAACTTCGACGAGGACGCGATGTACGGCACTGCGCTTCCCATGGTGGAGCTGGCCGATGCTGTGGCGACGCGGATGAAGGCCCTGCGCACCCTGGTGGTGCTTGACACGTGCTATAGCGGAGGATCTGTGGACAGTCAGGCATCCGCGGCGAAGAGTGCGGCCATCAAGGCGGCGCCCTCGCACGCGATGCTGGAGCAGATGGGGCAGGGCACGGGCCGCATCGTGCTGGCAGCAAGCCAGTCGGACGAGGAATCGTTGGAAAGCAAGAAGCTGGGGCACGGGTTCTTTACTTACTATTTGCTTGAAGCTCTGAAGGCCGGCAAAGGAAACACGCCGATGAGCCAGGTCTTCGCCGAAGTGTCGAAGAATGTCTCTCAGTTGGCGACCGAGAGCGGCGGGCGCCAGCATCCAGTGATCTACCAGAGTTCCTCGTCGGCGGACTTTTCTCTGAGGGCGCAAGGGGCGAGCCAGGCCAAGACGGGATTCTAGAAGCCCCAGAAAAGCAGAAGCCCACGCCGTTTACTGTGTGAGTTCGCTCGAAGGCGAAGAAATTGCAAAAGTCTGACGATTCGCGGATAATTCTGAATCATGAGCGACCAGTCAAAGATCGAGTGGACAGACGCCACATGGAATCCTGTGCGCGGTTGCACCAAAGTGAGCGCTGGTTGCAAGCATTGCTACGCTGAGACTTTTGCCGAGCGCTTCAGAGGTGTTCCGGGACACCCCTATGAAGATGGGTTCGATCTGCGAATCGTTCCGTCTAAACTTGACACCCCGCTCGGGTGGAAACAGCCGCGACGCATCTTTGTGAACTCCATGAGCGATCTGTTTCATGAGAAGGTGCCGACTCCCTACATCCGCCAAGTCGCGGGGGTGATGAAATCGGCCAACTGGCACACCTATCAGGTGCTCACCAAGCGCGCCAAACGACTTAAGAGTTTATTGATGAACGAGCTGAATGAGTTCTCAACGGAGGCACATATTTGGTGGGGTGTGAGCGTGGAGAACAGAAGGCATGGATTGCCACGTATAGACGAGCTTCGGCAGTCGCCCGCCGCGGTTCGATTCCTATCTGTTGAGCCCCTTCTCGAGGACCTTGGCTCGATCGACCTCACTAGAATCTCATGGGTGATTGTTGGCGGAGAAAGCGGTCACGGTGCACGTGAAATGAAGGCGGAATGGGTCCGGTCAATCAGGGAGCAATGCCAAGACGCCAACGTTTCATTCTTCTTCAAACAGTGGGGCGGGGTGCGTAAGAGCGAGGCTGGGAGGCAGCTTGACGGCCTTACTTATGACGAGTTGCCTGTTCTTGCGTGATGATGTGATCTAGTACGGAGCTTGATGGAAGACGAATACACGGATCGAGAACAATCGGGGATCAAGCACTTTGCGCTTAGAAAGTACCTGGAGCCGGCCACGAGGATTATCGGCTCAGGTTGGGGCGGATTCACCTACGTAGACTGCTGTGCGGGGCCATGGGAGTCGCGGTCCCCGGATTTAAGCGACACATCCTTTGGTCTGGCAGTCGCCGTCTTAAGGGAGTCGCAGAAGTGGCTTGCCAGTCGCGGTAAGAGGACAAAGTTCAGAGCGCTCCTGATCGAGGAAAAGCCTGAGCCCTTTAAAGAGCTGGCTCGGTTCGCGGAAGCGACGACGGGCGACCATGTCCAAGTAGATGCGCGCAATTGGGACTTCCGAGATCATACCTCCGAAATCATTCACTATGTGGCAAATCCAAAGTCCTTTGGGTTCATTTTCGTTGATCCGAAGGGCTGGACGCCGGCCGAGGTTCGAACGCTGGCACCGCTGCTGCGAGTCAGACCGGGAGAGATCCTTATCAACTTCATGTCAGCGTTTGTTGTGCGCTTCCTCAATGATCCAGCAACGAATATGGATGAGATTCTCGGGTCCGATTACAGGGCACTTCGAAATCTCAGTCACGAAGAACAGGAAGATGAATCAGTGCGGCGCTATTGCGAGCTAATCCGAACGGAAGGCGATTTTCGATATGTGTGCGCTCTGCCTGTGATGAAGGGGGACCGGGATGAGATCAACTTCTATCTCATCTACGGAACGCGAAACGCAAAAGGCGTCGAGGTCTTCAAGCAAGTTGAGAAAAAGACGGAGGAAGAGACTGCGCTAGTTAGGGCCCTGCGCCAGCAAAGCAAGCGCTCGACTCTCGACTTATTCGGCCCAGATGTTCTTTATAAGCGCGAAGAGCGTTATCGACGAATGGCTTCAAGGCGCAAGTTTGACGCAACAAGAGCTCTTAAGCGCCTATTATCGGTTCGCAAGAAAGTCCCTTACGACGATTGTTGGGCAGAAGCTCTGCAATTTCCAACTGTTTATGAGTCGGATCTGCGCGACTGGCTCGAAAAGGCTGAGGGGGCGGGATCGATACGCGTTGATGGGAAAAGCCGCAAGGATGAAGCACTCGTCCGGGGACGTGGCCAAATCATCGTTAAGCTTTGAAACTAGCGAGAAAAACGCCCAAACTAAGATCTCTTGGTGTGGGCGTTTTTAGTTGGCTGGGGAACTGTTCGCTTTATCCGTTGAGCTGTTCCTGGAGCTTGTTGAGCGTGCGGTGCAGATCCTTGTCGGTGCGGCGCTGCTCGTCGATCTTGGCGATGGAGTGCATCACGGTGGTGTGGTGCTTGTTGCCGAACTGGCGGCCGATTTCGGGCAGGCTGGCTTCGGTCATCTGCTTGGCCAGGTACATGGCGATCTGGCGCGGCACGACGACGTTGCGCGAGTTGTTCTTCTGCTTGAGGTCGGCGACCCGCATGCCGAACTTCTCGGCGACGGCGCGCTGAATGGCCTCGATGGTGATCTTGCGCACCTGCATGTCAATGAACTGCTTGAGGCACTGCTGCGTGGAGGCGAGCGTGATCTCCATGCGGTTCATCTGGCACCAGGCGATGAGCCGCGCCAGCGCGCCTTCAAGCTCGCGCACGTTGGTGCGCACGTTGGAGGCGACGAACAGCGCGACATCGGTGGGCAGGTGAACCTGCTCGCTCTCGGCCTTCTTCTGCAGAATGGCGACCTTGGTTTCGAGATCGGGCGGCTGAATGTCGGCGATGAGGCCCCACTCGAAGCGCGAGCGGAGACGGTCTTCGATCTCGGCGAGTTCCTTGGGCGGACGATCGGAGGCGATGACGATCTGCTTCATGCTCTCGTGGAGCGCGTTGAAGGTGTGGAAGAACTCCTCCTGGGTGCGCTCCTTCTGGGCGATGAACTGAATGTCGTCGATGAGCAGCACATCGACGGTGCGGAAGCGATCGCGGAAGCTGGTCATGCGGTCGTTGCGCAGCGAGGTGATCATCTCGTTGGTGAACTTTTCCGCCGAGACGTAGCAGATGCTGGCGGTGGGCTGGCGGCGCTTCACTTCGTGGCCGATGGCGTGCATCAGGTGGGTCTTGCCCATGCCGACGCCGCCATAGAGGAAGAGCGGATTGTAGGCGCGCGAGGGGCGCTCGGCGACGGCCAGCGAGGCGGCGCGGGCAAACTGGTTGCCGTTGCCGATGACGAAGGCGTCGAAGGTGTAGCGCGGGTTGAGCTGCGCGGCGGTGGACCAGTCGAAGCGGCTCTGCTCGGGCGCGCGCGCAGTGAGCAGGCGGCGCAGTGGGCGCGTGAGCCGGGAGCGGGGCCGAAGCCGCCGTCCTTGCGCTGCGGCGGAATGGAGGGATCCTCTTCGGCGGTGACGAAGCTGACGTCGTCGAACTCGAGCGACTGCAGATCGATGGCTTCCTGAATCAGGTCGCCATACTTGTCGCCGATGTGCTGAAACTCCGGCGAGGGCACGCGAACATAGAGCGTGCGGCCCGCGGCGTGGCAGTAGCGCGTGGGCTTGAGCCAGGTTTCGAAGGACTGGCGGATCACCTTCTTTTCGAGTGCCGCGAGAATCTGGAGCCAGGGGTTGAGAACCGGTGCCGGAGAAGTTGCAAATGCCATCGATCTGAATCCTTGCCTGCGTCTCCTGATATGTATGCCGGAACGGTCTATCCTCGGCTTTGAGGCAACGGCTCTCTCATGGCGCAAAGCGTGAGCTTTGCGTCCAGACGATTCCTGACCGAGTGCCTGTTTGCCGCTGGTCTGCCCCTGAAAATGACCTCGGGGCCGTGGATAAAACCGTTCCGTGGGACGCTTGGGAACTTTCTTGAACGGTCCCGATAGTAGCACATTTGGAGATGATTGCAATCCCTCTTTCACAAACTTTTCTGAGCGCGCGTTGGAGTTGCACCAATGGTGGTGAAACTTGCCGATTTCGGTTACCAGAGTCACTGTCAAAATGGCCCTAAAGAGGCACCAAATTGTCGAACTGTACGGAGAGAGAAGTTTGACGCGCCTGAGTGTGCTGGTCTCGAGGAGGCGCGCGGCAACACAGCGGCGCTGGATTCCTGAGCTCAACCTGCGATATACTTGAAACTTGCCGTCAAGGCGCAGAATTTCAACAGAGAAACAGGAGCGCATTTCCATGCCCAAGCGCACATTTCAACCCAACCGCCGCAAACGCGTGAAGACACACGGTTTTCGCGCGCGGATGAAGACCAAGAGCGGCGCAGCCGTGCTGAGCCGCCGTCGCGCCATCGGCCGCAAGCGCGTGTCGGTGAGCGCCGGATTCCGCGACTAACGCCTGCCGTCGTGTTTGAGGCCGGAGCGAGCCATGCAACCAAGCAGGCTCCGGCTAACGACGGCCAGCGGCAACGCAGATGAACACTCCCCCATCCCAGCTTCCGCGCCAATCGCACAACGGCCGGGCAGCAGTCCCGCAAATACCCATCGGAATAAAGCAGTCGCTCGCCGGCGTGCGCCTGCAAGAAGCACGCCGACTATCAGCGCGCCTATGCGGCAAGCCGCAAGCGGCAATCGGCGTCGATGAGCTGGTTTCTTGCCCCGCAGACGGTGCGCGAGGCAGGCCGGTGCCTGCAGGCCGCGCGTGGGGCTTACCGCGGGCAAGGTGCTGGGCAAGGCGCATGAACGCAATCGCATCAAGCGGCGCATGCGCGAGGCTCTGCGGCGCAATGTGGACCTGCTCCCGGAACGGGTGCGATCTGATCCTGCATCCACGGCGAATTGTGCTGACGATGGAATTCGGGAAACTTGAAGCAGAGATCGTGCGTATTCTTCATCAGGCAAGGCTGAAGCTGCGCGGCTGAAGAGACCGCGGGCGATGTCTGCGAGGCGGCGCGGAAAGTGCCTGCATTATGACGCGATTCTGCTCGCCATTCTCGCTTTCTATCGCCGCTGGCTTTCGCCTGCGCTGCATTCGCTGGGCCCGGGCGGCTGCAAGTATGTGCCCACCTGCTCAGAGTATGCCGAGACGGCGATTGCCGATTCACGGCCCGCTGAAGGGCGCGGCGCTGGCGGTCTGGCGGCTGCTGCGCTGCCATCCATTTGCCCGCGGAGGGCTTGACCCGGTTCCGCCGGCGGCGGCGGCAAGACCTTTCCCCCACGAACCATTACCATAGAGAGAGCGGCGGCCTGACCGGCTGGGACAATGCCATCCACAGGTCTCAACCTGTCAACCAAGAACAGACAACGACAGGAAGTATCCTTTGCCCGAAATTCGCAATCCCAATCTTCAAACGCCGGGATCTCCGGCGGCGGCAGCGGTGGCGGCGACATGCGCTCCACCATGGGCTTCGCCCTGTTGTTCCTCGTGGTCCTGCTCGGCTACCAATATTTCTTCAAGCCCAAGCCGGCCCCCAACGCCCGCGACAACCCAGAGCAGAGCCAGGCGGCGACGGCAAGCGCTGGCAAATCCGGCCCAGGCGGGGCCAACGCGGCTAGCACGAGCGCGGCAGGCAGCGACCGCCGCAGGCTGGACACGGCGCAAGCGCCCTCGGCAGTGCCGATGCTTATGGCGACCACGAGACCGAGACGACGGTTGAGAACGAGCACTACAAGATTGTTCTCACCAATCGCGGCGCGCAGGTGAAGCACTGGATTCTGAAGAAGTACAACGACACGGCCGGCAAGCCGCTGGACATGGTGCAGCCGCAGGCCTCGGCGAAGTTCGGGTTACCGCTCTCGCTTCTTCACTTATGAGCCGGCGCTGACAGCGCAGTTGAACCAGGCGCTCTACCAGGTACGTCGGGCGCGCAGCCTTCGGCGACTGGCTTGGTGCTGGCTCCGGCGGCGCTCACCTTCCACTATGCCGCCAACGGCCTGGATGTGCTGAAGACGCTGCGCTTCGACTCGAGCTACGTGGTACGGTGGAGACCGAGGTCAAGCGCAACGGCTCGCCGGTGCGAGCGCTGGTGCAGTGGCCTTCGGGCTGGGCGACATGGAAGAGTTTCTCCCTTCGTCGTTGACGCGCGGGCCTACGGTCGACGCCTTCGTTCTTTGCCTGGTCGCTGGACGGCAAGCAGGACACGCTGGCTGCCGCGAAGGTAAGCAGCGGCGCCACGCTCAATGGGCCCTACGGCTACGCGGCGGTCACGGATCTCTATTTTGCGGCGGCTTTCTGCCCGACGATCCCGCGGGCGCAACGGTCGTCACGCTGCACAACACCATCGACCTGCCCAGCGACCTGAGCGATCCCAACAGCCAGAAGAAGCCGGCCGACGTGCTGGGTGTGGCGGTCGGCGACACCAGCGGCTATACGCGGCTGCGGCTCTTTGCCGGGCCCAAGGCCATGGACGTGCTCGCGGCGATTCATCCGATGGGCCCGGACGGAAAGCAGACAGGCCAGTCGCTTGAGCCGCTGATCCATTTTGGCTGGCTGACGGTCATCGCCAAGCCGCTCTACCTGGTGCTGCGCTTCCTGAACGAGCACGGCATTCCGAACTGGGGCTGGGACATCATCATCATCACCGTGATCTTCAACCTGCTGATGCTGCCCACGCGGCTCATGATGATGAAGTCGTCGCTGAAGATGATGCGCATTCAGCCCAAGGTTGACGCGCTCAAGCAGCGCTATGCCCATCTCAAGGTGAGCGACCCCAAGCGGGCCGAGATGAACACCGAGATGATGGAGCTCTACAAGACGGAGAACGTGAACATGTACGGCAGCTGCCTGCCGCTGCTGATCCAGATGCCGCTGTTCTTCGCCTACTATCGCGTGCTGGCCAATGTGATCGAGCTGCGGCAGGCGCACTGGTACTGGCTGACCGACCTTTCGGTAGCCGACCCGCTGCTACGTTCTGCCCAGGGATCATTATCGTGAGCATGTTCCTGGTGCAGTTCATGACGCCTTCGCCGGGAATGGACCCCAACCAGCGGCGGATGATGGCGATCATGATGCCGGTGATCTTCGGCTTCTCGATGTGGCACTTTGCTTCGGGGCTCGCGCTCTACTGGGGCACCGGCAACGTGATCAACCTGGGAATTCAGCTGGCGATCAACCAGTCGAAGATGGGCAAGGAGATGCACGAGATCGCCGCGAAGCGCCAGGCGCGCAAGCTGGGTAATGGCAAAGGAAAGACCATCCAGGGACGGAAATAGGGCAGAGGGCGCCGTTCGCGAACAACATTTTCAAAGTTGCCGCGTTGTCAGCGTTGCGGCGTCCCACCTTGGCCACAAGAACAAATACGTGGCGAGGGTAGGGCACCCGGACCTTTGACGATCTATTACAGGGGACCCCGCTGCGGCAAATGCCGGGCGGGGTTTTTATTTGGCTGAGCAAATGGCAGAGATTGACCGGGCCGGACTCGATGAATCCGGGGGAGATCCTGTATCGTCCAACGTGTATGGTATCGAATCCGAAAATCGCCCCGCACCCCGCGGCGGAAGCTGAGGAAGTCTACCGCCGGTGGCTTCAATTTCTCGACGATGAGTTTGTGCGGCACAGCTCGCCGGAGAGGCGCGCGGAGATTGTGCGCGACCAGTTGTACCAGATCTATTTAGGGCGTCCGCACGGGGGAAAGCTGAACCTGACGCTGACCAGCGAGCTGCCGGGGAACATCATCGGGCTGTCGCTCGACCCGACCAATGTGACGCTCGAGGCAGAGCACTTTTCCGACCTGAATATGGAATGCTACGAGCGGCGCAAGCCGCTGCTGTGGTTCTGGCAGATGTTCGACCGCTCGCCGATCGGGCTCGAATCACTGGCTGGGGCTGCGGTTCCGGTGCATGCTGGGCCGGCACATCTTCGACCACCTGGGCGAGAAGGTGAAGATCTACCACGGCGTGGAGTTCACCTATGGGTACAACCTCTCGATTGGGGATGGTGTGGTGATTCGGCAGGGAGCGTATCTGAACGATCGCGGCGGCATCAAGATCGGCAACAACGCGGTGATTGGGTCCTATGCACGAATCTACTCACACGCGCATTCGCTCGATAATTTTGACAACGTAACGCTGGCGCCGACGACGATCGGGGATGGAGCGCACATTGCGAGCCACGCGATCGTTCTGGGCGGAAGCAACGTGGCGCCTGGCGAAACGATCGGGATATTTCCGGCCGATCGGGTGTAAGGGCTGGGACGAAGTTCGGGAGGCTTCGCCTGCATGAGCTAGGTCGAGCCTCCGTGGATGACAAACTTCGCAATGTAGTCGTACAGCAACTGGCGGTGATCGCGGCGATAGGCGGGATAGTCCTGCGCGACGCCCTGGTCGGCGTGGTTAATGAGTATCCAGCAATCCACCATGCCCGCATCATTCAGATCCATCAAAGTGCGCAGACTTTCGTCGAGGCTCTCGCGCTTGGCCTTATTCTCTTTGGCCACCGTGAGCGCCGTGGTCAATGCTGCATCTTCTTCCTTGAGCGAGTGCCGGTAAGTATTTTCGCCGGGAAGCTGCTTTTGGAATTCCTCAATCTGCCAACTGGCGCGAACCATGGAATAAGAAAGCCAGGCCGCGGATGAGGGATTGTCCTTGTCGTTGGGGCCCGTGGGAGCCATTGTGATGGTGATGCCTTTGGGATTTTTGGGGTCCTTTGCCGGCGGGGCGGGGGTTTCGATCCTGGGCGCAAGCAGGACGGCCTTCTCGGCCTTTGCCCATTGCTGAATTCCCTGCCAGGCCAGCCGCGAGTAAGGCTCGGCCACGATAGCCTGAATGTACTTTTCCTTTGCTGCAGCGGGATCGCTGCCGAAACGCAGAATGGCGTCGCCCCAATAGCGATAGGCCGTCTCGCGATCCCGGTCGACCTCGATGGCACGGGCAAACCACTTTGCCGCGGTCTTGAGATCTTTCTGCGAGTAGGCTGTGTCGCCCGCATACAGGGGCGCCTCATAAAGTGCCGGGTCGGCATCGGCTGCCGCCGAGTACTTTTCCAGGGCGGTCTTGAAGTCGCCCGCGGCGAATGCTCGTTCGGCCTCGTCTACGAGCGCGTGGGCCGGCCCGCCGACGCCGGCCACAAACGCGAGGGGCGCATCCGGGTCGACGTTTGCCATCATATTGAGCCACGTTGGTGGTATCGCCCAGTTCGACGGCCCGCTTGGCGGCATCGCGTTCGCGAATCATGAGCGCCTTGATCTGGGCGGCGTTCCTCTTGGGGTCGCCGGAAAGCTGCTCGATCTGGGCGAGGATGCACCCGGCGAGCCGCTCGAAGTAGATCCACTCGGTGGGCCGCAGTTTTGTGAGCTGTTCATAGAGCGGCTGGGCTTCAAGCCGCCTGCCTGCATCCCACAAAGCGTTGGCGCGGGCCTCTTCCTGCTCCTGCGCCACGACCACCTGCCCAAGACCTGCGGCGAGCACCGCAAGCCACGCCACTCTTCCCAACCAACTCCGCATGACCTGCTCCTCTCTCACGCGAACCCCAACGGCGGCCCAATATCTCATGAAATTGACACGTTGAACGATGTGAGCGAATTCTCTTGCATTTGAGGATCGCTTCACAACTTTAGACACCGCGGCCCTCACATTTGCACACCAAAGCGGGACCAAAACCATGGGACCCTCCATGCTAGAGCATTTCCGGAATATTCGTGAGCTTCAGGAGAGCAATTGAAGTTGGCTTTTCCTTGAGGAAGAAGCCATTTAGCTGCCTGCCTTCGATCTGCACCCATTCCAGAAATGCTGTAACCTGAGATTTCCGGCCAAAGGAGAGGGTCTTGCAGCTACAGTTCATGGTTGGCGTCTTCGAGTTTGTGCTGATCATCTTTTCGCTGAGCTTTCACGAGTGCGCGCACGCGTGGATGGCCTCGCGACTGGGGGATCAGACGGCGCGGATGCAGGGCCGGGTGACGCTGAACCCGATGTACCATATGGATCCGATTGGAACGCTGATATTTCCGGCGACTGGCGATCTTCGGGCCGATGATCGGAATTGGCATGTTTGCGGGCTTGCTGATTGGGTGGGCCAAGCCGACGCCGGTGATCACGCGCAACTTCAAAAAGATCGTCCGCGACGACAACCTGACCACGCTGGCCGGGCCGTTCTCGAACATGGCGATTGTGCTGGCGGCGTTTGTGGTGTTGACGGTGATTTCGCTTGCGGCGCCGGGCGGGCACGAGATGGTGTTGGACACTTTTTTTCAGGCACGTCTGAACATGGACGCGCCGGGACCGGTACAGGCATTGCAGGGACTGGTGCTGATCGCGATTCTGGCGATTGAGGTGAACCTGAGCTTGTTTGTGTTCAACCTGATTCCGATTCCGCCGCTGGACGGAAGCCACCTGGTGCGCAACACGCTGCCCTACAACGCGGTCCAGGTTTACGACCGGATTCCCATGTGGGTGAGCTACCTGCTAATGATCTTTCTGGGCCGGTTCATCATGGATCTGTTCATTTCGCCGCTGCGTGCGCTGGTCGGCCTGGGGCTGAGACTGGTGTAGGTTTGCGGGCTGAGAGGGTTTCATAAGCGCGGGCGCGGACGCCCGCAGGGCAGCCGGTCCAGAGACCGGCGCTACAGGCAAGCGCAGTCGCTCCCGTTACAATAGAACGAGCCTGAGACCCGAAAAAGCAGCGGGAGACGGGCGAATCTGCGCGCATCGAGGCGGACGCAAGAGCAACGACGGAACGCGAGAGCTACGACGGGAACCAGCAAGAAAATGATTGAAGAGCCAGCGAAAATAGTGCGACCGCGGGTGCTGAGCGGCATGCGCCCGACGGGCAAGCTGCACCTGGGCAACTACATGGGCGCGCTGGCGAACTGGGTGAAGCTGCAGGACGAGTACGAGTGCTACTTCTTTATCGCCGACTGGCACGCGCTGACGACGGACTACGCAGACACGTCGAAGGTGGCCGAGAACACGATTGAAGTGCTGCTGGACTACCTGGCGGCGGGGCTGGACCCGGAGCGCAGCGTGCTGTTTCTGCAGAGCCGGGTGCTGCAGCATGCCGAGCTTTACCTGCTGCTGGGGATGATTACGCCGCTGGGCTGGCTGGAGCGCGTGCCCACCTACAAGGAGCAGCAGGAGAACCTGACGGGCAAGGACCTGTCGAACTATCGGATTTCTGGGCTATCCGCTGCTGATGGCCTCGGACATTTTGATCTATCAGCCGCAGTTTGTGCCGGTGGGCAACGACCAGACAGCGCACGTGGAGCTGACGCGCGAGGTGGCGCGGCGGTTTAACCACTTCTACAAGCTGGACGGCAAAGAGGTGCTGCCGGAGCCGAAGGTGCTGCTGACGCCTTCGCCCAAGCTGCCGGGGACCGATGGCCGCAAGATGTCAAAGAGCTATGGGAACACGATCCTGCTGACAGATGCGGAGCCGGTGGTGCGGCAGAAGCTGAAGACGATGGTGACCGACCCGGCGCGGGTTCGGCGGACAGACCCAGGCGACCCGGACAAGTGCCCGGTGGGCGACCTGCACAAGGTGTTTTCGTCGGCCGAGACGCTGGCGAAGGTCTATGAGGGCTGCACGACGGCGGGGATCGGGTGCATTGAGTGCAAGGGCTGGGCCGCGGATGCGCTGGTGCAGATATTGAAGCCGATTCAGGAGCGGCGGGCCGGGTTTACGCAGGCGCAGGTAGTGGAGATTCTGACGGATGGTTCGCGGCGGGCGCGGGCGCGGGCGGAGCAGACGATGGACGAGGTGCGCGCCGCGATGAAGATGACGCTGAGCACGGAGCGTTAAGGCCGAAGCGTGAGGGCTGGGACGGCGAGGCGTCGAGCGCTGGCGGCTGCGATTGGGCGGGCGGCGAGAATGCGCGGAGAAACGGACGTGAAATCCTCAACTTGAGGCGTAGACCGCGGGGCACAGGCGGCATAAGCTGCTGAAGAATGGCAATGGCTGAAAAGACAGTCCCGTGGTGGCGAAGGGCGCTCCAGTTTGCGCTGGGAGGGATTCGTTCGGGGTTTGGGCTGTTTCAGAGGGGAGCGAAGCCGGGGGATTTGGGAGAGGTTGAACCCGTGCAGGAATTTGCGGCGGATCCATCGGAAGCAGCGAACAGGAGCGAAGAAAAGGTGGCTTCAGTTGTGGCCCAAAAGAGCGTGGATGAGAGCCTGATGCCGGGGGAAAGCGCGAACGACCTGGGCGATTCGCCAATGGAGACTCCGCTGCCGGCCGCGGAAGCCCTGACGAATGAAGAGGCCGCATCTAATCTGCGAGAGAGCGCGCCTGTGGAGGAGAGGATAGAGGCAGCAGAGATTGAGCCTGGCGGGGTTTTGTCTGCGGAGATCGAGCCTGCAGAGATTGAGGGTGTCGAGACTGAGCCGAAGCAGATTGAGCAGGCGGCCGCGGAGATGGGTGGCGAGGCCGCGGAGAGACAGGAAGAGGTCGAATCCCCCGGAGAGCCGATGAGCGAAGAGGCGGTCGAGCCGGAGGCGGGCGAGACCGAGGCGATTACGGATGGAGCGGTCGCGGTGGAGACGATTAAAGAGTCGAACGATAATGTGCGGGCGGAAGAGTTGGAAACGGTGGAGGCGGAAGCAACGGTGGTGGAGACGAGGACAAATGCGCCAACTGAAGTGCCGACGAAGGAAGTGAAGGCAGTGGAGGTTTCCGCCGAAGTGCCGGCCGGGGTTGAGCAAAGCGCGGAACCTGCGGCAGACCACGCTGAAGAGCCGGCGCCAGGGGAAGAGCCTGCGTTAGAGGAAGCGGCTGAGGTTCACGTCGCGGGGGCAGAAGAGGCTGTGAACGCCCAGGCGGACGGGGCGGAGATTCCGGAGTCGCAAGATGAATCGAGCGACGAACCGGGGGCCATCGAGGCTGCGGTCGTTGAGGATGCAGGGAACGAAGAGGTGGTTAGGGCACAGGCTCCGGATGTGGCAGAGGCACCCATTGCAGAAGGGATGACTGAAGAGACTTGGGTGGCGGAACATGCGGAAGCAAAGGTGGAGGCCGTGGAAGATATCAGCGGTCCTTCGTTGATGGAGGCCGAGGTGAATGGCGAACCCCACGCCGAAACGATGAGTGGGCCGGAAGCCGGGCCAGAAGCCGGGGCAGAAGCTGGGGCAGAAGCTCCCGCCGCCCCGACACAGATGGAGTTAATCCCCAAGCCGGAGGTGGACGAGAGAGCGGCCGCGAAGAAAGCGGCGCAGGAGAAGCGCCGGAAGGAAGCAGAGGAGGATTCGCCGTTTTCGGTGATGGTGGGCCTGGTGTACGACGGGCCGCTCGACCTGCTGCTGGACCTGATTCGCAAGCAGGACATCGATATTTACGACATTCCGATCGCCAAGATCACAGCGCAGTTTTTGGCCTATGTAAATCAGCTGAAGGCTTCGGACGTGGATGTTGCGGGCGAGTTTATTTACACGGCGTCGCTGCTGATTCACATCAAGAGCAAGATGCTGCTGCCGCGGACCGCGGAGGGGCCCGGTGAGACGCCGGAAGATCCGCGCAGGGAACTGGTGGAGCGGCTGCTGGAGCATGAGCGCTTCAAGAACGCGGCGCAGATGCTGCAGCAGAAGCAGATGATGGAAGCGGCGAGCTGGAGCAATCCGGGCTACCGGGAGTTTGTGGATGACGAGGGCGCCGAGCCGGAGATCGCAGCCGACACGGTAGACCTGGTGAGGGTTTTCAGGGAGATTCTGGAGCGGGCGCGGAATCGGCCAGTGCTGGACGTGGCAGAAGACACGGTGACGGTAGGGCAGATGATCCAGTTCCTGGGGCGGCGTCTGATGATGGAAGACAAGCCGATTGCGCTGCGGAAGCTGTTGAGCCACACCCGGTCGGAACGGGCGCTGATTGCGATGTTTCTGGCGCTGCTGGAGCTGGTGCGGCTGCAGGCGGTGCTGTTGCGTCAGGACCGGCAATTCAGCGAAATTTTCATCAAGAAGCACGCCGGTTTTGAGGCCGTGATGGACGAAGGGCTGGCGAACGCGCGTGACGACTGGCGATGACGTTTTAGCATGCGTTGTCCGATAATTGAGCGAGGAGATCTCCGATGGCGATGACGACAAAAATGATTGCTGTGGGAGATGGGTTGGGCGTGATTCTGCCCAATGAGATGCTTGCCCGCTTGAAGGTTGCTATAGGCGATTCGGTGTTTCTCAGCGAGAGCCCATCGGGCCTTCATTGAGCCCCTGCGACGAGCAGTTCGTCGCGAAAATGGAAGCCGCGGAGGGGATCCTGCATCGGTATCGAGACGCGCTCAAAAAGTTGGCGGAGTAATTAAGAGAGCCAATCCAGATTCGCGCGCGAGACGCACTCTAAGAACGGTAGATTGTCCGATTTGGCGGAACGGGCCGCGCGCGAGTCTACCCGCCAACCTGAACAATTCATTTCCCTTTCATGTGACTCGTATATCCATGGTGAGTCCGGGGATTGCTTCCCCAGCGCCACTGGACCAAATCCCACCTGAATCGGGAGCACGGAATGTCAGATCTGGCGGCAACTATCCCTGAGCGCCCACCTGCGGCAGCTTTGCTCGACAAAAAGATGAATAAGACCCACGCGATGATCAGCGGGGTCGCGGTTGTGGGCGCGCTGGTAATCGGCCTGGGGTTTATCGGATTCCGATTGTCAACGGACCTGGCTGGGGTGACCGATACAACCGCGTGGGCCTATGTTCTGCTGGGGGTGGCGCTGTTCATCGCCCTTGGATTTGAGTTTGTGAACGGCTTCCACGACACGGCAAACGCCGTAGCAACAGTGATTTACACGCACTCGTTGGAGCCGAACCTGGCGGTGGTCTGGTCAGGAATGTGCAACCTGGCCGGCGTGCTCACGTCGACCGGCACGGTTGCGTTTACGGTGATCACGCTGCTGCCGGTGGAGCTGATTTTGCAGGTGAGCTCCGGGGCCGGATTCGCCATGGTCTTCGCCCTGCTGATCGCCGCGATTCTTTGGAACCTCGGGACCTGGTGGCTGGGACTTCCCGCATCCAGCTCGCACACCATGGTGGGTTCAATCATCGGCGTGGGATTGGCGAACCAATTGATGAATGTGCACACCGGAACGTCGGGCGTGGATTGGGAGCAGGCGGCCAAGGTGTTCAAGGTGCTGCTGATTTCGCCGGTGGTTGGATTCTCGCTGGCGGCCTTGCTGTTCCTGCTCAGCAAATGGCTGATCAAGTACCCGGCACTTTATGAGGCGCCGAAGACCGATGCACCTCCGCCATGGCCGATTCGTGGACTGCTGATTTTGACCTGCACGGGCGTCAGCTTCTTCCACGGATCGAATGACGGGCAAAAGGGCATGGGCCTTATCATGTTGATCCTGATTGGGACGGTACCGACAGCGTACGCATTAAATCACGCCGTTACCGCTCAGGGCGTGCAGGCGTTTATCGCTTCATCTGAGCAGGCGGGACACATTCTGGATCGCCATGTGGACCCCGCCGGCATTTTGGGAGCGGATGCGCAGTCGGAGATCACGGACTACATCCGCACCAAGCAACTGCAGCCGGATACGATTCTGGCTTTGCGCGAAGTGGTGTCGGACGTGAGCCACGAAGTAGGGCTCTACAAGGAACTGAAGGCGCTGCCCGCGAAGGACCAGACCAACGTGCGCAACGAGATGTACGTGGCCAGCGAAGCGATTCGACTGATGCAGAAGAGCGGCAACCCGAAGTTCACAGCGCAGGAGAACGCGTCGCTCAAGAGCTACAAGGACAAGATTGACACGTCGACGAAGTTCATCCCAACCTGGGTAAAGGTTGCCGTGGCGCTGGCACTGGGCATGGGCACGATGGTGGGGTGGAAACGGATTGTGGTGACCGTGGGCGAGAAGATCGGCAAGGAGCACCTGACCTATGCGCAGGGCGCCAGCGCCGAACTTGTGGCGATGTTCACGATTTTTGCTGCGGACCAATGGGGGTTGCCGGTGAGTACCACGCACGTATTGAGCTCGGGCGTGGCGGGCACCATGGTGGCGAACGGGAGCGGACTGCAGATGTCGACGCTGCGGAATATTGCGGCGGCGTGGGTGTTTACGCTGCCGGCCGCGGCCCTGCTGTCGGGCACGCTGTTCTATTTGTTTAGTCAGATCGCGCGGTAAGGCAGCCATTGTTCGAAAGGGGCATCCGCTCTCAGCGGACGCCCTCTTCTGTTTGAGGATGTCAAGGATAGGTCCGTAAGCTCAGATTGAAGGCGAAGTTACTAATGGGATGGTCCGCCGCCTTTACTCCATGACTGGGTATAAAGGTGAGCAAGGAGGAGTCCCATGAACCTGCATTCCATCGGCATCGATCTTGGTAAGACGGTCTTTCACTTAATTGGCCTGAGCCATTCCGGCGAGGTCGTTGTGCGGAAGAAGTTTTCGCGGATCCAGTTGCTTCGTTTCACAGCCAACGTGCAGGTTCAGTTGATTGGCATGGAAGCCTGTGGGGGATCTCATTTCCTTGGCAGGGCTCTTCGAGAGCAGGGTCATGAGGTACGTCTTATACCGGCGCAGTATGTGAAGCCGTTCGTAAAAACCAACAAGAGCGACTACATCGATGCGGAGGCGATTGCCGAGGCAGTTTGCCGGCCCACGATGCGCTTTGTGCCGATCAAGACCGACGAGCAGCTTGATATGCAGTCGTTGCATCGAGTGCGTGAACGCTGGATCATGCGCCGCACGGCAGTCGTTAACCAGATTCGTGGTCTGCTGCTCGAGCGCGGCATTACTCTGCGGAAAGGCAGGTGCCATCTGGATGCTGCCCTGCCCGGGATTTTGGAAGACGCCGCCACGACTCTGTCCGGTGCAGTGCGCTTGCTTCTCACAGAGCTGAAGCGTGAGTTGGAGCATCTCGCCGTGCACTTGGAGGATGCCGATGCGCTGATCCAAAGAGCGGCTCAGGAGAGCGAAGCGTGTCAGCGGTTGGACGCGATCCCCGGCATCGGGCCGCTTACTGCGACCGCACTCATCGCGGCAGTCGGAAACGGAGCAGCCTTTCGCAAGGGCCGGGAGTTCGCTGCCTGGGTCGGGCTGGTTCCGCGCGAACACTCCACTGGAGGCAAGCAGAAGCTGCTTGGCATCAGTAAACGCGGCAACCCTTACCTGCGAAGGCTGTTTATCCAGGGTGCACGAGCGGTCCTGCAATTTAGAGAAAAGCAGTCTTCCGGCCTGAGGAACTGGCTGGCACGACTCACATCGCGAACGCATTACAACGTCGTCGGCGTGGCCCTGGCCAACAAGCTTGCACGGATGGCCTGGGCAGTCCTTGCCAACGGAGAAGTCTATCGGCCTCCGGTTTTGGCCGGTGAAGCGGCAGCCTGACTGGCCTGCAGATGACGCCTGGCAAAAGCGCCAGGCTTGGAAATCGCTGAGCGATTCCCACATCCACAGCCCAGCGGCTACGACTGCTAAGTAAAAATTTCCTGCCAGGTCTGCTGGCGAACAACGAGATGGCACAACGGTCGAACCCGGCGCTCTCAAAACCCGAATCCGGAAGAAGTCTTCCCGAGACTGCGTTACTAAGTGGGAACAGAGCGCGGCGCATTCCATCCTGGCCAGGAGCTATAACTCCAACAAAGGCCGAATACATTTGCGCAGACCAACCCGCCATTCTCATTTTTCGCTTGCGACAAGGCGGCAGACCATACATTCCGAATAGTTGGTCATCCGCCCGGAGCCGCGATTGCAATGCAAACGGCTCGCTGAGTGCCTCGATTTATCCTTAATTGACATCGGGTCAGAGAGAGTGGGTCATAACTCTTTCGCGCCTTCCGAAAACTCCGATTTGCTGCAGCAAGTTTGGCGCGCGAGACCAATCGGCGACCGCAGCGCAGTGCCTACGGCGTCTTCAAGAAGGCGATGCACGACTAAGGCTCACCTGGTGATTCGTAGGGAAGATCTGGATAGGTGGAGAGGTAGGCGACGAGTTTACCCCGCCCCCTCTGTCCTTCTTTTGCAGTGACTGGGCGGAAATAGCCTAGTGTCGTCCGCCTTTAATCTGATCACTTCTGCAAAACGGCGCGTGCGCGGGTGACTTTTTCGAGGATGTCGTTGGCCTTTGCGGTGTAGTGACCCCTTGTACCTTGCGCGTTGTACTTCGCGCGTTGACCGTCAGCACGGGGAGGAGGCGCGGCCGACCGGAACTTCTGTCAAGGAGCCCGGGCGTAAACGAAGCCATGTCTCCACAATCGCAAGGTTGGTAAGCCAGCAAAGCCATGCAATCGTCCGGTAAGAGGGCGCAATGGGAAGACCCATGACGGCAGACAATGGCAACATGATCCGGAGCGAAATTGCTGCGGCTGCGAGTGCGTAGCTTCTCAACATCCAGCGACGGTGCAGATCGAACCGCAGCTTGATGGCCCACCGCAGAGCGATGCCTGTCGTGAGAAGCCACACGATGTCCAGGGTCAGAAAGCCGGCTCCCGAAATAGGGCCGAACCCCGCGTGAAGGATCAGCGGCAGCGCGAACGCAGCTGCGAGCGCCACCGAGCCGATGTACAACCAACCCATGCGCCGATGGAACCGTGGCCAGCGGCGTCGCAGAGTGTCCAGGAATTGAAACGGTCCCGCCAGGAGTGCGATGCCCGCACAGGCCGCATGGCCCGTCAGCGCGATGCGGTGCAGCGTGAAGTTCGGCAATTGCGACGGAAACGGAACCCGGGGCAATAGATAGCGCATCGCCAGTATGCAGTTGAGCAGCGCGAGAAAGAAAAGGACACACCAGCCGGTTTTCATCAGCAGTCTTCTCATCTCTCAACCTCATCCGGCTGCGGTCCTGCCTCGGAATGCGTTTGCAGCGGCATGGGACCGTGATTTTCAGGAGTTCGTGATCAGGGTAGTGCGTGAAGCCGCACAAGCCCCTGCAATTCCGTCAGCGCTTCGGGACTCAAGTCAATCGCTGGCGCTACACGCATGCCGGTCACCTCAACTTTATGGGAGATGACCGTCGCCATATAAAAATTTCTATTCGCGACGGACTACACTAGAGGAGGGCTCACGGTGCGTCTGCTCCTGTTGCCTTTCGATTCGGCGGCTCCCAGACAGACAATTGCTCTTGCCCGACGAAAAAGGGCCGACAGATCGTCGGCCCTTTCTTGAATCCGTAAGTCCCGCAGGCGCAACTATTCGCCCTTGAATCCGTTCGAATATCCCTTGACGAACGACTCGCGAAACCGCATCTTGAATTGATCCTTGTCCATGCCCTTTGGTATCTTGGCGTGTGCGTATGCATCGTTTTCCGTCGGTTTGAAGTTCTTGCCCCGGCCAAGGTCTGCCTGACCTTGGCTGAATCCCGCGGCATATCCCTGGCGGGCGACCATGTTGGGCGAACCGTTCTCCGGATAGGCCAATTCGTAGCCGCGCGGTGCCTTCCAGTCGGAGGAATCGTACGACTGCGTTGTCGTCGTCGTGGTAGTCGTCTGGTCCTTTGTAGTGGTGCTGCCGTTGTCCTGCGCTTGCATCGATAGGCTGCCACCGAGCGATAGAGCACACGCCAAGCCTGCAAAACCCAACTGCCGTTGAATCATTCCAAGAATCATTTCAGTCTCCTCTCAGGCAGCGAAAACACGCAGCCCACTTCAAGTTTGAGTGCTTACCCGATTGCCCTACAGAGGTGTGGTCAGACATCATCGACCCTACCTACTTGGGATCAAGTATCGGACAAATGCAATTTCAGTTCTGTTCGATAGTGCTCACTCGGAGAGCGAAGTATTCGAGGGTAGCTCAGAGAATAAGCGCGGGGAGAATCTGAGTTGGCGAAGGGCACATGGAGACCGTCCCCGCGTGTTCCTGGCTCATCTTTTTCCCATCGGTCTAATTGCTCTTCGTTTCTTCACTTTGTTGACTATTTAAGTGCTCATGCTAGACACCGTTAAGCGCTACAGGGCGCTTAGTATCGGCAGCTTCATCAGAAACTTCCGCGATGTCCGGCTCACTGGTAACGAGCTTTGCTCCTCCTGTCATTCGATGTTCTACTGTTCGGACCTATTCGATGCCGAGTCCAACCGTCACGCTGATAAAAACAAACCACAATGAAAACGATGAAAATCTATCAAATTGCCGGCAAGCAGTATGCGGCATCCGGAGACGATCTCCATGAGAGGGTCCCGGAGTTCAGTCCGTTGCAGCAACTCATCGTGGATGAAGGGCCCTCGACTCACCATCCATTCAATCGGATGGTCTCCGCTGCTCGACTTGGGAGGCAACTGATTTAGGCGGCTCGAAAACCCTACCTGTCACATAATGACTCGGGCTACTCTCGGCAGTTCAGAATTCCGGATTGCTGGTCTTCCGCCCGGAGTCGATGATTTCACCGCATGAGTTCTGTATCAGTGCGTTGGCGATGAAGCGCCAACTTGCCTCGCCAAATTCTCCTCTTGCATTCACAGCGGAGTCGGCGTGTGGGCATTACGGAAAAGCGGCATTTCGCCGTCAACGATCAATCGAGATCGGACAGTGTTGATCGAAAATGAACAGTGCGGCAAAGCGTCCAGGTCCCTCGCCATCTTGTTCTCTGCTGACTACAAAGAAGTAGCACTCATCGCGCAGACTGGAAGCTTGCGTGCAAGCGTTACTGAGCAGGGGGACTTTGAATGCAACACTTCGCGAAAAATCTCTTCTGCACGATTCGTGGGACTAGGCGCATTCTCCTTGCGTTCATGTTCCGATCCATTCCTCGCGTCGCGGTTTCAGCCGGCATGGTATCTGTTTGCTTCCTGGCGTCTCTGGCCAATGCGCAAATCTCGCCGAGCCTGCCCAATCCGACCACTGCGCCGAATCCGCTGACGATGACGTTATCCATTTTTCGCAGCAACATGCAGGACAAGATCATGAAGTCGGCGGACGCAATGCCAGAGTCCAAGTACAGCTACCGGCCCACGAAGGACGTCCGCTCGTTTGCCGAGATCCTGACTCATGTGGGGGACATTTCCTACATTTTGTGTTCAAACGCCAAGGGTGAAGCGACCCCCGGCATGGCTGCCGCAAAGGGTTCGAAGGCCGAGATCAAGGCCTACCTCAAAGGCGCGTTCGACTACTGCGATGGCGTGTACTCCGGGTTCACCGATGCGCATCTCAATGACCCGGCGGACTTCTTTGGCGTCAAGACAAACAAGATGTTCATCCTGACGCAAGTTGGAAATCATGACGCCCTGCATTACGGCAATCTGGTCACGTATCTGCGCATCAATGACCTGGAGCCGTCAGGGGGTTGGTTTTGATGGCTCAGCGGCGAGTCTTCTCTCAAGGGCGGAACGCATCTACATCGCCGTGCTCGATGTAGCCGCTTTGGCCAGCAACATTGCCCGATACCCCAGCATTTCGCTTATCAAATCGCGTTAGACGCTGGAGTAGCTCCCGGTTTATCGTCAATCTGGAGATCAACGTCCGGGAGCCGACTGTAATTCACCATTCCATGCTGAACGTCTGACCTTGGTCCGGCCCAGGCTGCACCGCGAAGCTCTTATGGTGGGCGGGGCGTTCTCGACCGGCGTTCGGGCCAGGCTCGGGCGAAGGTTGGGGCCTTTGACCGGGGCCCGCAGAAAGGCACTAGTTCCGGTACGATACAGAGAGAGGTTCCGCAACTCCACCCTCCCGGCTTAAGAGGCCGTCGGGTGGCTTTTTTGTGATGGGATGCCCACAGGGGAGGTTCGGTTCCGGTATGCCGCATTATCCGGAGCGTCGCATTTGAGGAGCCTGGCCGGGTAGGTCAAAAGCAGGGACGACAAAAGCAAGGATGTCAATCGCAGAATGAGTCTGAAAGCCAAACTGGAAGCAGTGATCTATGCAGCGGAGGAGCCGGTTACGCTGGCGCAGCTCTCCGCATTGTTTGCCGCTGAAGCGCTGGAGTGGAAGGCAGAGCAGGAGGCGGCGCGCGCTGCTGCGGCTGGCGAGGAAGCTGCGCCGGATGTTGAGGCGTTGCCGCTTGGCCTGGAAACGGAAACCGTGGCGGAAGCCAGTCCAGAAGCAGAGGCGGAGGACGCGGACGAGCGTGCGAGCGCCGGCCAAGACACGCCCCCCGACGCCGAGGAGCAGGCGAAGGCGGCTGACGCGGAGGCTCGGAAGCTGGCGCGGCTGAGGGAACGCGAAGTTCGTGGGATTCTGCGCGGGCTGATCGAAGAACTGATTGCGCAATACACTTCGGATGACCGCGGGGTGGAGATAAGGGAGATTGCGGGCGGTTACCGCATGGCGACCAAGGTGGAGTGCCACGACGCGGTAAGGATGTTTGTGAAGAGCCTGAAGCCGGCGATGAAACTGTCGCTTCCGGCGCTGGAGACACTGGCGGTGATTGCCTACAAGCAACCCGTAACTGCGCCGGAGGTGAACGAGATTCGCGGGGTGGACTCTTCGGCGGTGTTCGGGTCATTGCTGGCGCGGAAGCTGATTGCGACGGCGGGGCGCAAGCCGGTGATCGGGCGGCCCATTCTCTACAAGACGACGCGGGAGTTCCTGCTGCGGTTTGGATTGAAGGACGTTTCAGAGCTGCCATCGATGGAAGAATTCGAGAAAATGGCGGCGCTGGAACTGGACGAACCGGAAGCAGCGACCGGGCCCGAAACCGAGCGGGTGACCGCGGCGGAGACAGGCGCCGATGGCGAGCCGGAGTTCGAGCTGATTACGGCGGAAGATCCGGTGGAAGACCCAATCAATATTGCGGAGTAAGGGTAGCCGAGCACGCGAGCAAGTCTGCGCCGTGTGTGTTCAAAGAAAACAAGGCGGGATGAACCCCGCAGAGGCCGCGCCTGCTGCGCCTGAACCAAAGAGCAGGCAGAAACCGAGAGCAGCAATGCCTGCCGCGAAGAAGACCGCCCCAAAGAAGACCGCCCCAAAGAAGACCGCTTCCAAGAAGGCTTCCCCAGAGAAGACCCCTCCAGAGAAGACCGCCAAGAAGAAGGCTGCCCTAAAAAAGACTGCCCCCAAGAAGGCTTCCCGGAAAAAGCAGCCGGAATCCGCTGAGCCAGAATTCAGCGAAGTCAGGGTGGACGGCGCGCCGGAGTTGACGGCATTGCAGGCGCTTGCGGACCCGATTGGCGACGAGACGGACGGCGAGGCTGCGACGTTTACAGGCGAGCCTGAAGTTATGGGGAAGCCTGCGGCAGCGATTGCTCTCGAAACGGACCGGGCAGCGGGCGCAAGCGCAGAGGCGGATGTGGTGCAGGATGCAGAGGAAGACGTTGAAGCGGACTCAGACGAAGAGGCGGAGCCCGGGCCGCCGGCGAAGCTCGAGCGGCTGCAGAAGATTTTGGCGCAGGCGGGAGTTGCAAGCCGACGCGCGGCCGAGGAACTGATCAAAGCGGGGCGCGTCGAGGTCAACGGCAAGGTTGTGACCGAGATGGGCACAAAGGCGGATCGGGATCGGGACCACATCCGCGTGGATGGGAGGCTGCTGCATGGGGCGGAACGGCTGCGCTACTTTGTGCTGAACAAGCCAAGGGGATTTGTGACCACGGTGAAGGATCCGGAAGGCCGGCCGACCGTGATGCAGTTCTTCGAAAAGATGCGCGAGCGGCTCTACCCGGTGGGGCGGCTGGACTACCTGAGCGAAGGGCTGCTGCTGGTGACCAACGACGGCGAGCTGGCGAACCGGCTGACGCGGGCGTCACTGGGCGTGGAGAAGACGTACCTGGTGAAAGTGGCCGGGGTTCCGACTGAGGAAGAGCTGGAGCGGCTGCGGGCGGGCGTGGCGATCGACAAAGGAAAGCCGGGCGAGGGGCGGGTAAGGACGTCGCCAGCGCGGATTCGGCAGGTGAGGCACGGGGACAATCCGTGGTACGAGGTGGTGCTCGTAGAGGGGCGGAACCGTGAGCTCCGCAAGATGTTTGAAGAGATTGGGCACTTTGTGGAGAAGATCAGGCGGGTGGGCTACGGGCCGCTGGTGCTGGACCAGGAGCCGGGCAACTTTCGCGAGCTGGACGAGCAGGAACTGACCCTGCTGCGGAAAGCGGCGGATGGGACGCTGCGCACGGGGAAGAGCAAATCGGCCGTGAAGCTGAAGTTTGCCGATTCGCTGCCGCCGGAGAAGCCGGCGTTTCGCCCTCGGGTTGCGAAGGCCGGAGCGTGGAAGAAAGGCGCGGGCAATGCAGCGTTTGGTGGGGCCGCTCCACAGCGCAGGCCGGCGACTTCAAAGCCGTACAAGACTGGGGCCGAGGAAGGCAGGACATTCGAGCCGAAGCCATTTGCCAAGGCCGCTGAGGGCAGGACTTTTGAGGCGAAGCCGTTTGGCAGAACCGGTGAAGGCAAGCCATTCGCGGCAAAGTCATTTGAAAAGCGCAAGCCGTTTGGCGCGGGAAAGCCTGCGTTTGGCAAGAGCGCCGTTGGGCCAGGGCAGAGCGCGGGAGCAAGGCCAGCATGGAAGCGGGACGACCGGCCTGGGCAAGACTCGAGGGGGCGGAGTTCGGGAGCAGGACGGCCGCCGCAGCGGTTTGGCGCGGGGGCAGCGAGCGCTGGTTCAGGGAGCACAGGGCCGACCGGGCAGGGTCCCCGCCCCAACAAGCCGTTTGGGAGCAAACGATTTGGGGACAGACCTAGCGGCGGGGGCTCATACGGAGCGAAGCCGGCATTTGGCAAACCTTTCGCGGGAAAGCCATTGGAGGGTAGGCCGGCGGAGGGCCGCGGCTATGGCGATAGGCCGAGAACCGGATCGTTTGGCGACAGGCCGAGAGGCGCTGGTTTCGGTGAGAAGCCTGCAGGCAGAAGCTTTGGAGACAAGCCCTCGGGGGGGGGCAGCTTTGGCGCGAAACCGGCATGGAAGAAGCCCGGAGACCGGCCTTCTGGCGGTTTTGGCCGCAAGGGCGGCGGTAGTGACAGGCCGCCGTTCAAGCGGGCATTTACACCGCGGCCCCCTGCTGCACGCGAAGAGACCGAGCCGATGAGCTCTGAGCCAAGGAAGCCTTCGCGGCTGCGCATTGAGCCGGTTGAGCATACTGAGCGGCGAGACGAAGGCAGACCCGCAGGCTCCAGGCCGGAGCACAGTGGTGGGACACGGGAGTTCAAGCCGAGGGCTTATTCGGCGGGACCGTCAAGGCGGGGGCCTGACAGCGGCCGAGGAGGCACGGGGCGCACGGGCATTGGTGGTGGGGCGAGATTTGCTGGCCGGACAAGCGGAGGCAGTGCAGATTTTGGCAGGGAGGGCGGCGGGCGCGGTGAGTCTCCTCGGCCATTCCGAGCCGAGGGTGGGTTGCCCAGAGCGGCTACTACCAGCAGCGGCAAGCCGCGCGCGGGCGGCCCAAGGCCCAGCAGCAGGCCCGGAAAGCCGGCTGGTGCAGGTTGGAAGCCGAAGCCTGGCGGAAGGCCTGGAGGGAAGCCGGGATTCAAGTCAGGGCCAAGGCCGGGCGGATCGTCGCATGGCGGATTCAAGGGGAAGCCGGGAGGCAAGCGGCGGGGCTAGGCCAGGCCGAAGAGTCGATACCGAATGAGGCGCAAGAGCATCTGAAGGAGCAGGACTATGGAAAAAGCGACATTTGGAGCAGGATGCTTCTGGGGTGTGGAAGCGGCGTTTGCCGCGATACCCGGAGTGATGGCGACGGCAGTGGGCTACGAGGGCGGAAGCCTGGAGCGGCCGAGCTACCGGGACGTGTGCACAGATACAACCGGGCACGCCGAGGTGGTGGAGCTGGACTTTGACCCGGCCGAGGTGAGCTACGAGCGGCTGCTGGACGCGTTTTTTGAGCTGCATGACCCGACCACGCTGAACCGGCAGGGGCCGGACTGGGGGGCGCAGTACCGGTCGGCGATCTTCTTTCACTCGCCGGAGCAGGAGGCGCAGGCGAACGCCAAGATCGAACAACTGACGGCGGAGGGCCGCTACAAGCCGAAGCGGATTGTGACCAGGGTGGAACCGGCGCAGACCTTCTGGCGGGCGGAAGAATACCACCAGAAGTACCTGGAGAAGCGCGGGCAGGCGAGCTGCCACATCTAAAATGCGGGCAGGCGAAGGCAGACGCTATTCGGCGGCGGCCTCGTCTGCGGATGGTTCGGCTGGGGCCTCGGCTTCGGCGGGCACATCTGGCGGTGGTAGCGGGATGGTGGGCGTAGCGGCGGCGGCTCCGGGGCGGGGTTCATCGATCCAAAGACAGGCGATCCACCAGATAAGTACTCCGACGTCGAGGGCCCGGTTACCGTTGAAGAGGTGGTCGCGGAAGTCGAGAGCGCGCTGCAGCTCGGCCTGACTGTGAGGCGCCACGGTCCTGGCGGCGATTTGCCAGATGATTTGAACGGCAAGGGCGCCCAGGGCTGCGGTTGAGAAGCCGATCACGATGCGCTGGGTGTGGCTCTTCCAGGGGGCTTTGAAGTTGCGCCCGAAGATGACCACCATCAGGCCGAGTTCGATGTTGAGCAGGTTCACCAGGAGCTGGGTCTTCTGAGCGATGAGCTCGAGGACCCGCAACGTTGCCATCTGCGACTCCGCCGTGAGGGTTTTCCAGGAGGGCCATGGGCCCCACTTGAACATGATGCCGGCGGCGATCAGGAGAAAGCCGGCAAGATTGACGAAAAACAGAGGGCGGCTCACACCGGCAAAGGCCTTGCGGGCAAGCTCGGCGATGACCAGCAGGCCCAGAATTGCGACGACGTCGGAGAAGACAATAAGGATGGCGGCGAGCGTGAGCTGGGGCAGGCGGCCGTAAAGCTCGCGCCCGATGAGCAGTTGGAGAATCGTGGCGACGACGACTGCGGTGAACCACGGGAAGCAGCGAATTCGGTCACGGCCAAGCAACACTACGGCGAGGACGAGTTGCCCCGCGAAGGTGAGAGTCCAGAGGATCTGAATTGCCGTAAAATGCCAATCGAAGTGCATTTGTGCCTTGTCTAGAGCACGCGGGTGGGATGCGGGCCTCTGAATTAAGTTTAACTGGCTGAAAGACCGAGGGAGGGAAGATCGAATCCGCTCCACAGCCCGATTCTCTTCAGGCCTTTCCGCCTCAACCGCCCGGGACTTCTCCCAAAACAGCCCCAAAAACACAATCAGCCGCTCTCGAAAGGGGGGCGGCTGACTCTTTGTTAACCAGGGTATTTCATGGTGCGCCCGGAGAGATTCGAACTCCCGACCTAACGCTCCGGAGGCGTTCGCTCTATCCAGCTGAGCTACGGGCGCGCTCTTCTAGGATAGCTCATTTTGCGCGTGCCATCGACGGTGGCCGCGGGATCGCTGCCTGAGACGGACCTCGATCAGGAGCGAGCCTGGTCGCGTTGGAGGCGGATCTCCTCCATCACGGACTGGATGAGGGCTTTTGCGCCTTCAATACCGGCGAGAACGGCCTGCAGGTCGAGGGCCGGCTTGGAAGGGTTGCGGCTGGAGGCGCAGTAGACGCCGTGTTGGCCGACCATGATGAGGGAGTCGGTGAGCAGGTCCATGGCCACGGCGAGCCTTCCCCGCTCAGGGCCCATCATGAACTCGTACCGCTCGAGCTCGGCGCGCTTTTCGTCGAAGATTGTCATGAGTCAAGGGTAACGGATGGGCGGGAACGTGGCCCGAGATCTGTGGCTTCCCACCCATTTCGCAAAGTGCGCGAAATGGATGGGGCACCCGGCGGATTAGCTAGTTTAGGGCTGGCGGGTCGGGATCCTGGTCTCCCACCCTTGCCGCAAAAAAAACAAGAGCACGGCAAGGATGGGGTACCCGGACAGAACCTGGACGAGGTTGGGGGCTGGAAATGAGCAGCGAACAATGCGCAACTTTATGGTTGCGTTTTTGTGGGCCCCCTGGGTAATATGCAGCCAGGGAGTTGCGCGATATGGGCGACAGAATTGAGAAGCAGATTGAGCTGAAGGCGCCGATGGAGCGGGTGTGGCGAGCGCTGACGGATTACAAGGAGTTTGGCGAGTGGTTTCGGGTAAAGCTGGAAGGACCGTTCGTGGTGGGACAGGTTACGCGGGGCCGCGTTCTTCATCCTGGCTACGAGCACATCGTCTGGGAGGCCGTGATCGAGAAGATGGAGCCGGGGCGGCTTTTTTCGTTTATCTGGCCGCAAATCCGGTGTCACGACAAGGAGCGGTACTCGCCGGATTACTCGGATGCGCCGCGCACGCGGGTTGAGTTTCGCCTGGAACCAACCTCAACAGGCACACTCCTGACCGTGGCCGAATCGGGATTCGAAGATGTCCCCGCCGAATGGCGTGCGGAAGCTTTGCGCAGCAACGACGGCGGATGGACGCAGCAGATGAAGAACATTGAGGCCTATGTCAGCAAAACGTCCTAACCGGCCACGAGCTAAGAGGCACGGCAGCGCGCCGGTGTTGTTTGCGGCGCTG
The DNA here is from genome assembly GCA_963783065.1 of uncultured Acidobacteriaceae bacterium. Lineage (GTDB taxonomy): Bacteria > Acidobacteriota > Terriglobia > Terriglobales > Acidobacteriaceae > Telmatobacter. Next base: position 2,190,201 of record CAWAMG010000004.1, read on the forward strand.
GGCGACAAGACGCGGCTTGCCCTCGTGACCAAGCTCTGCGGCGGAGAACTGCGCTCGATCTCCGACCTGACGCAAGGGTCGCGGCTGACCCGGCAGGCCGTGACCAAGCACCTGCGCGTGCTTCAGAAGGCCGGGTTGGTGCGGTGCTCGCGGCGCGGACGCGAGAGCCTGTTCGCGCTGGATCCCGAGCCGGTGAGGGAGCTTGAGGACTATTTGAACTCCGTGTCGCGGCAGTGGGATGAGGCGCTGGGCCGGCTCAAGGCGTTTGTTGAGAAGTGAGCGAAGGCGTTCGTGCCGCATAGACTCCCAGGTCCCAGAATCGAGAGTTGGGGCACCCGAGACATCGGGGAGGAGCGAAGCTACAGATCGAGCTTGCGCATGTAGTCGGCATCGGCGCGCAGGGATTCGATGATGTCGCCGGTCGAACTCTTCCTGCTCGATGAAGTAGTGCTTGAGCCCGGTGGCGGCGCGGAGGATGGGCCTTATAGTCAGCGACGCCGTGCCCCATGATGGTGGAATCCCACGTGCCGTCGGGCTTGTGAGCCATGTCTTTGACGTGGAGCAGGGGGAAGCGCTCGGGCGATTTCTTGAGGTAGTCGATCGGGTTGCGTCCGGCGGCAACGACCCAGCCGCAGTCCATTTCAAAGAAGACCAGTTTGGGATCGGTGAGGCGGAGGAGCTCGTCGTAGAAGGTGACGCCGGATTCAGTGCCGAACTCGGGAGTGTGATTGTGGTAGCCCAGGGACATGCCGGCGGCTTTGACTTTTTCGCCGATGCGGTTGAGTTCGCCGGCGGTGTAGTGCCAGTCGTCGAGACTCAGCGGCCCGTGTGCGCTGGGGTCGCGGCGCGCAGGTGAAGGACAGACGATGTATTCGAGCCCGAGGATGCGGCCGTACTCGATCAATTCGTCGGCGCGGGGGCTGAACTGTGGCAGTGGATGGTGCGTACTGATGCAGCGGAGGCCAGCCTGGTCCATGGAATGACGGAAATCCGCGGCGGTGCGGTCGTAGTAGCCGGCGGCTTCGACCTCGGTGTAACCGGCGTCGTGGACAGCCTTCAGCGTTCCGTCAAAGTCCTTGGGAAGCAGAGTCGCGGACACTGTAGAGCTGAAGGCCGATGGGCAGGCCGAGGGTTTTGGCGGCGAGGCGATCGGCGCCGAGAACGGCGGCGGCAGCAACTGCGCTGGAAGCTTTCATAAAGGTCCTTCGCGAGAGAGAGCTCATGGTTTGGTTCTCCAGTGAGATGTGAGAGCGGGAAACGTCGAAACGGCAGGCCTCAAGAAGGTTCGGGGCCTCAGCTTCTGATGGTTTTGGTGGCCGGGTCCCACATGGCCACATTGCGGTGGAAGTAAGAGTAGTTGGCCAGGTGGCAGCCGATGGCGGCGTGGTTGCCGAAGACTTCGTCTTCGACGACATGCTGACGGGTTTCGATGGCGCGGAAGAAGTTGGCGATGTGGACGGCGGTGTCGTCGTATCCCTTCGGCAGGGTGAAGGTTTCGCCGGTGGGATCGAAGGGCGGAGGCGGGGTGGGATGAGCCGCGTGCCATTCGTCGATGACCCTTTTGGCGCTGAGCCTTGGTCATGCCGTTCCAGCCGTAGCTCTCGAACTGAGGGGTGACGTTCTGCGGGGTGAAGGTGACGGAGTTGCCGGTAACGACCAGCGTCCCAGTAGAGCCGAAGAAGCTGAGCCGCTCGTCGCCGTCTGCGTTGTTCTGGTTGCAGTGGAGATGGAGCTGGAAGCCGCCATCAGCCGACGGAAAGTCGTAGATGGTTTCGAGCAGATCGGGGAAGTCGCGGCCGTCTTTGTAGTGATAGAGGCCGCCGGAGGAGTAGGCGCGGGTGGCCGGCTCATTGACGCCGGTGATGACCTGCATGCCAGAGAGCAGGTGAACGAACAGGTCGCCGCCGAGGCCGGAGCCGTAGTCGTCAAAGAGACGCCAGCGGAAGAAGCGGACGGGATCGAAGGGATGGGGCGGAGCGTCCTGAATGAAGCGATCCCAGTCGATGGTTTGCGGGCTGGCATCGGGGGCGATGGGATAGACCCATGCGCCGCCGGGCGAGTTGCGATTCCACTGCGCGTCGACGAAGTGGACCTGGCCGAGGCGGCCGGAGGCGTAGATCTGGCGAGCCTTCTCGTAGAGGATGGAGCTGACGCGCTGGCTGCCGGCCTGGAAGATGCGCCGGCCGGCCTGAACCGCATCGACCATGGCGAAGCCGTCGGCCACAGTGTGGGACATGGGCTTTTCGCAGTAAACGTCTTTGCTGGCTGCGACAGCGTCGAGGGTGACGCGGCGATGGAGGTGATCGCTGGTGGCGATGAGGACGGCGTCTACATCTTTGCGGTCGAGGAGCGTGCGGTAGTCGCCGGTGGTGGGAAAGTCGGCGCCGTAGGCTTCGCGGGCGGCGGTGTGGCGGGTTTCGTAAAGGTCGGCGGCGCCGACGCAGACGCCCGTGGGGACATTGCGCGCGGAGCGGAGCAGGTCGCAGCCGCGAATCCCCGTGCCGATGGAGACAAAGCGGATTTTGCGGCCGGAGTCGGCGGTGGAGTCCTGCGAGGCGGGAAGAGGAGGCGGTTGCAGCACTGTGGACTGTGCCATGGCGGCCTTTGCGGCGGCGCCCAGTGCGGCCGCACCTGCGCTCATGCGCACAAAGCTGCGCCTGGAAATTGGGAATGGGTTCACTTCGTGCTCCGAGGTCCGACTGCCATTCTCGCTCCCGCGCTGGCGTTGTGTCCACCGAGCCAGAATTGCTGGTCGCGGATGAACTCAATTACGCCGGCTCGGCCAGCGTGGGAGAATTGAATTCGGGACAAACGATGACAACCGAGCAGACCAACGAACCGCAAACCACCCCGGAAGCCCCAACACCCGAAGTTCAGGAAGCGCCCGCTGAGATTCCGGAAGCGACCCATGAAGTTGAGCGAGGATCGGGCGAGTCCTTTGCCGATTTGTTGAAGGACTTTGAGAAGAGCCACTCGCACCGGGCAAAGACTGCACCGGGGGCAGCGCAGTCGCGCCAGCTTGAGGGGATGGTTGTGAGTGTGACCGCCGAGCAGGTCTTTCTTGACATAGGCTACAAGACAGAAGGCGTGCTGCCGCGGACGGCCTTTGAGCGGAATGGCGAAGGCGTGAAGGCGGGGGATGTCTTCAACGTGTCGGTGACGGGCCGGAACGAAGAAGGTTACTACGAGCTCTCGCGCTTCAAAGTGGCGCAGGTGCGCGACTGGAGCGCGATTGAAGCTGCTTTTGCTGAGAAGACGGCAGTTGTCGGGACGGTGACCGAGGTCCGCAAGGGCGGTGCGACCGTGGACATAGGGCGTGCGGGCGTTTATGCCGGCGAGCCGCAGCGGAACCAAGGATGCAGCCGAGCTGGAAAAACTGGTCGGCACCGAGATCACCTGCCGCATCACCAAGCTGGACGTGACAGATGAGGACGTGGTGGTGGACCGGCGCGTGGTGTTGGAGGAGCAGGCGCGCGGGCTGATGGCGAACAAGTTTGCCGCGATGCAGGAAGGCGAGACGGTGACCGGCACGGTGCGCTCGCTGATGCCCTATGGAGCGTTCGTCGACCTGGGCGGCGTGGACGGGCTGCTGCACGTGAGCGACATGGCGCACACGCCGCGTGGGCAAGCCCGAAGACGTGGTTACGGTGGGCCAGGAGGTCACGGTCAGAATTTTGAAGATCGACCCCGAGACGAAGAAGATTTCGCTGGGGCTAAAACAGTTGCAGGCCGAGCCGTGGGCAACTGTGCCGGAGTGGCTGAAGGCGGGAGAGCGCGTGAAGGGACCGGTGACGCGCGTGGTGGATTTTGGCGCATTTGTTGAGATTGAGCCCGGGGTGGAGGGGCTGATCCATATTTCGGAGATGTCGTGGGGCAAGAAAGTGCGGCATCCGAGCGACGTGGTAAAGCCGGGCGACATGGTGGACGTGGAGATTCTGAGCGTCAAGCCGGAAGAGCGCCGGATCGCGCTGGGGCTCAAGCATGCGCTGAGCAATCCATGGGCAGAGGCGGAGAAGAAGTATCCGGCGGGATCGCAGGTGGAGGGGCCGGTGACCAAGATCATGGCCTTCGGCGCGTTTGTTGAAGTGGGTGAAGGCGTGGAGGGGCTTGGTGCACGTGAGCGAGATTGTGGCGGACCGGCGGATCAATCATCCATCGGACGTGCTGCGAGCTGGGCCAGCGCGTGAAGGCGATGGTGCTTGGCCGTGGACACGGCAAAGCGGCAGATGAAGCTGAGCATGAAGCAACTGGTGCCGACCAGCATCGACGAGTACATTGCCGAGCACAAGGCGGGGGATGTGGTTTCAGGGCGGGTGGTGGAGGTGAATGAGTCCTCGGCCGTGGCGGAGCTGGGCGAGGGAATCAAGGCTGTGTGTGGGGCGGGCAGCGCGGGCGCCGGAGCTGTGCCTGCGGCAAAAGCTGCAGCGGGCGGGGCAAGCGTAGACCTGGGCGCGCTTTCGTCGATGCTGAAGTCGAAGTGGAAAGGAAATGCGCCGTCGGCTGAAGCGAAGCCGGAAGCGCTGGCCGTGGGGCAGGTGCGCAGCTTCAAGATTGTGAAGCTGGATGCAGAGGCGAAGAAGATCGAGGTTGAGGTCGCTTGAGCGCGCTTGGCGCGAGCTAGATGTAGGCATCGTCGATGTAGCACCACTTCCAGTCTTCTCCGCGCTCGGCGGACTGGATGAGGGGATGCTGGGTCTCATGAAAGTGGCCGCGGGCGTGACGGCCGGGGGATGAGTCGCAACAGCCGACGTGGCCGCACTCGAGGCACATGCGCAGGTGAAGCCACTTGGCGCCAGCTTTGAGGCATTCTTCGCAGCCCTTGGTGTGGGGCTTCACTTTTTTCAGGTGCTCTGCAACATGGGTGCAAGCTGACGCCATAAAGACCTCCGGGGACAGATCCATTCTTCGTGTCAGATGATTTGGCTCACCGCAAAGTTGCGTTTAGCTTTACGGCATTTGCCAAACACGCAGGACAGAGGCAATCGGATGCGGGGAGGGTTCCGCGCGGCAGGGCCGGCAGGTCGGAGCACCAGCACCCGCCCGACTTGCACTCGAAGGCTTGGCCGCACTCGGGGCATTTTTTCATGCTGGTTTTGGTTGAGGGGTCGTTTGAGGTTGATATGGCCTGAAAGGCGTCGGCAGGGCCGTCCCAGCCGAAGAGCTCGGGATGAATCAGGTGGGCCAGAAGCTCAGTACCCTCAACTACCCGCGGGCCAGGGCGGGCGAAGTAGGAGTTCGCGTCGACCACGTAGGCTCGATGATTGCGGACCGCGGGCTGATCGGACCAGCCGGGCAGCCGTTCGAGGTAAGGCAGTTGTTCGAGAGCCTTCTCGAGACTGAAGCCGCACGGCGCGAAGACAAGAACCTCGGGAGCCCATGAGATAACGTCTGCCCAGGCCATGCGCACGGAATCGGTTCCCCTGCGGGCCAGTTCATCGCGGCCGCCGGCGAGATCGACCATCTCCGGAACCCAATGGCCGGCGCAATAAACCGGATCGGCCCACTCCATACAGAAGACGCGAGGGCGGGCTGGTATCAGCGCGGTGCGATCGGCGACCTGGGCCAGGCGGCGTCGGCCTTCTTCCACGCAGGCGTCCGCGGCCGAAGCGAGCCCAAGGGCCTGACCGACCTCGAGGATGTTGTCAAAGATTCCGGCCAACGAGTGTGGGCTCATCCACAGGATTTCAGGCATGGGATGGAGGAGCTTCAACGCGGAGGCGAGATCGTTGCCTGAGGGGGCGCAGACCTGGCACAAATTCTGTGTGAGTATCAGGTCCGGCTTCAATGCGCAGAGCAGTTCCTCGTCGACCGTATAAAGGCTGGCCCCGCTGCGAATCTGCTCGGCAACGGCCACATCGATCTCGCGCAAGGTCATTGATTGCAAGTCGAGGGCTGGCCGCACCACCACCGGCTTCCCCTTTACGCCGGGAGGAAAATCGCACTCGTGGGTGATGCCGACCAGTTGGTCGCCGGCCCCAAGGGCAAACACCATCTCAGTGGCGGCCGGCAGAAACGAAACGATCTTCGGCTTGGTCATGGGGGCGCTCCAGGGCATTCGCTTCAAGCCCAGTCTATCGTCTGGCGCCGCCGTTGGCTGCCGGGGCAGTAATCGAAATGCGTGATGCGGGGCGGGTTTCGTCTCAACCTTCGAGGGGCAGCAGGTCGCAAAACCAAAACCCTCTGGTGGGGCGGGCATCGGAGGGGCAGACTGAAGATGTGCTGGAATCGGACGAGCTGGCATCGCCGGGATGGGTGACTTCAAGCGGCCGATAGACCTTTTCGCCCACTGCAAACCGGATCGGCTTTTTGAAGACCGGGCCGGCGAAGGCGAAGGAATGGAACTCGCCATTTTCGCCGCAAGGGTCGACTCCGGCGGGGAGCGAATCGATGAACGCCCGATCGATGTTGCGTCCGACAGCATTTTCGTCGAGATACGCATCGTTGACGCAGCAGATGACGGAGCCGAAGCCCAGGGCGATGAATTCGTCAATCAATGCGCGGGAGTCGATCTTCCAGATCGGAAAAATCCCGCGCATGCCGACGAGGGCGAGGTTTTGTTCGCGCCAGAGCTTGAGGTCTTCGAGAAAGATATCTCCGAAGACGCATGCCGTGACGCCCTGGGCCTTGTGAGCCAGCAGAGTCGCCGACATCTTTTCCTGATACTCCTCATTGGAGCTGCGCCGGCTGACGAAGACCTTCTCCAGCGGCAGGCCGATGGCGTCTGCCTGGCGCTCAAGCAGCTCAAGCCGCACACCATGCATGGAGACCCGCTGGAAGTGCTCGTTGCAAGTGGTCAGGAGAGTCACGACTTCGTAGCGGTCGTCGGCCTGGATGCGATTTAGAGCGAGTGCTGAATCTTTGCCGCCGCTCCAGCAGAAGATGACTTTTTCCTTCAAATAGGTTTCCTCTCGTGGGGTCTGGGCGTCGTGTCGATCTGGTTCATAGTATCGATGAAGAACCTGCTGGAATTCACGGACCGTTGCGATTGGAGTTTCTTGGATCCCATCCTAGCGACAAAAACAGGAACGTCGCGAGGGTGGGGCACCCAGATTATCGTGTTCGAGGGCCGTTCAGGCGACGACGCGGTACTGCTGGGCCAGGGCGGTGAATTCGTTGACTTGGGCGGCGATCCACGATTGGTCGCGGCCAAAGTGGCTGGCGAGCATTTTGGCGACGGGCTCGGCCATGGCGATGGCGGCGTTGGCGTTGAGGAAGAGGGCGCGGGTGCGGCGGGCGAGCACGTCTTCGACGGTGCGGGCCATTTCGTCGCGCGCGGCCCAGACGACTTCGGCTGCGGTGTAAGGCAGCGCGGGATGGAGCTGGGCGGCGAGAGCCGGGAGTCGCGCGCGCAGGTCGCGGATGGCGTCGGCATCGGTGCCGTAGACTGCGAGGTGCTCTTCGGAGTCGGTTGGAAGCGAAGCTTCTTCGAGATAGCCGTGGATGCGGAGGTTGCGCGTGGGGCAGGCGAGATCGGGGAGCTTGCCGAGGGTGATGGCGTGGTCGACGGTGTCCTCGGCCATGTGGCGATAGGTGGTCCACTTGCCGCCGGTGATGGTGAGCAGGCCGGAGGTATCGACGTGGATGACGTGATCGCGCGAGAGGGCGGAAGTTTTGCCGTCGCCCTTGACCAGCGGGCGCAGGCCGACGAAGACGGCGAGCACATCGGCGCGGCGTGGGCGGACGGGTGAAGAATCGGCCATGCGGTTTCGAGGACGAATTCGATCTCTTCTTCGAGCGGGCGCGGCTCGAGGCTGGGCGCGTCGACAGGCGTGTCGGTGGTTCCGGCCACGGCGTGGCCGTGCCAGGGAATGACGAAGAGGACGCGGCCGTCGCTGGTCTTGGGAACCATGAGCGCGGTGTCGCCGCTTGAGGAACGAGCGGTCGAAGACGAGATGGATGCCCTGGCTGGTGACCATGAGCGGCTCGGCTGCGGGGTCGGCCATGCGGCGGATGGAGTCGGTGAAGACGCCGGTGGCGTTGACGACGATGCGTGCCTGAAGGGTGAAGTCTTCGCCGGTGTCGTCGTCGCGGGCGGTGACGCCGTTGATGTAGCCCTCGGCGTCGCGCACAAGGCCGGTGGCGGGGCAGTAGTTCAGGAGGACCGCGCCGTGATCGGCGGCGGTCATGGCGAGATGGATGAGAAGGCGGGCGTCGTCAAACTGGCCGTCGTAGTAGACCACGCCGCCGCGGAGGCCTTCGCGGCTCGAGGGCGGGCAGGCGTGCCAGGGTTTCTTCGTTGGAGAGAAGCTTGGGAGCGCCCGAAGCCGTACTTGCCGGCGAGCATGTCATAGAGCTTGAGGCCGATGCCGTAGAAGGGCGCTTCCCACCAGGAGTAGTTGGGCACAACGAAGGCGAGATCGTGGACCAGGTGAGGCGCGTTCTGGCGCATGAGGCCGCGCTCTTTGAGGGCGGACATGACCAGCGGGATGTTTCCCTGCTCGAGGTAGCGCACGCCGCCGTGGACCAGCTTGGTGGAGCGGCTGCTGGTGCCTTTGCCGAAGTCGTGTGCCTCGACGAGGACGACGCTAAGGCCGCGCGCAGCGGCATCGACGGCAACGCCCATGCCGGTGGCTCCGCCGCCGATGATGGCGATATCCCAGGGCTCTCCTGTGGCGGCGCGGGCGCGGATTTTGGCAGAGCATTTCTGCGCGCAGCATTATTCGGTCCAAGTTCTTGGAGCGCTCGACGGCGCGCTGCCACTCGCGCGGCGGGCGGCGCGCGAGTTGCGGGTCCATCTTCGGCTCAAAGCGGACGTCGCCCTGGCGCTTGGCGCGCAAGGTCTTCAGGGCCGGCCCAGAAACCAGTGGCCAATCCTGCGAGATAGGCTGCGCCGAGGGCAGTGGTCTCGGTCACTTGAGGGCGAACGACGGGGACGCCGAGGATGTCGGCCTGGAACTGCATGAGGAGATTGTTGACGGCAGCGCCGCCATCGACGCGAAGGGCGTCGAGCGGGGACGGTCTCGCCTGGACGGCCTCAAGGACGTCGGCGACCTGGAAGGCGATGGCTCTCAAGAGCGGCGCGGGCGATGTGGCCGGGCAGTGGTGCCGCGGCGCAGGCCGATGATCATGCCGCCAGCATGAGGGTCCCAGTGGGGCGCGCCAAGGCCGACAAAGGCGGGGACGAAGACCACTCCGCCGGCGTCGGGAACGCTGGCGGCAAGGGCTTCGACGTCGGCCGAGGAGCCGATGAGCTTGAGGTTGTCGCGCAGCCACTGGACGACCGCGCCACCGATGAAGATGCTGCCTTCGAAGGCGTATTCGAGGCGATGACTGGGCGCTGGCGGCGAGGGTGGTGATGAGGCGGTTGCTTGAGAGCGGGCAAAGCGGTCGCCGATGTTCTGCAGCAGGAAGCAGCCGGTGCCGTAGGTGTTCTTGGCCTGGCCCGCGTTCCAGCAGAGCTGGCCGAAGAGCGCGGCTTGCTGGTCGCCGGCGATGCCGGCAATCGTGAGCGCCGCCGAGGCCGAGAGTGGTGGTGACTTCGCCCGACCTTCTGGCTGGACCAGACGACTTCAGGCAGGATGCTGGCGGGAATGTTGAAGATGCGGAGCAGCTCGGGGTCCCACTCGCCCTTGACGATGTTGTAGAGCAGGGTGCGCGAGGCGTTGGTCACGTCGGTGACGTGGCGATGGCCGCTGGTGAGGTGCCAGATGAGCCAGGTGTCAATGGTGCCGAAGGCCAGCTCGCCCTTGTCGGCGCGTGCGCGTGCGCCTGCCACATGATCGAGAATCCAGGCAACCTTGGTGGCGGAGAAATAGGGATCGAGGACGAGGCCGGTGCGGTTGGAAACTTCCTCCCCAACGACCGGCCTTCTCAAGCTCGGCGCATTTCGCAGCGGTGCGGCGGTCCTGCCAGACGATGGCGGGGTGGATGGGCTTGCCGGTGGCGCGGTCCCACACGATCACGGTTTCGCGCTGGTTGGTGATGCCGATGGCGGCCAGATCGCGGGGGCGCGCGCCGGCCTTGGTGAGGACTTCGACAGCGCAACTGAGCTGGGAGGTGAGGATCTCATTGGCGTCGTGCTCGACCCAGCCGGGCTGGGGGTAAAACTGCTGGAATTCGTGCTGGGCGACGGCGACGATGGCGCCGGCCTGGTCGAAGAGAATGGCGCGGGAACTGGTGGTTCCCTGATCGAGAGCGAGGATGTAGGCCATGGGTGCGGGTCCGCCTTCCGGCGTCCAGTCAAACACGGAGGGGGGATGGGCGGCAAGGCGGAGGTGGTTAACGTCTGATCAAGCTGTGCGGCTCCAGCAAGACGGCATTATTGGACATTGCCGGCGGAGGGTTCGAAGAGGACGTTGGAGAGGATGGCGGTGTCGGATTTGTCGGGGAGGTGGGAGCAGAAGCCGATGCCGGCGTAGAAGGGCGCGTCGAATTTGAGGTGGATGGGCGGGCCGAACGGGCGCATGGGTTCGCCGTCGAGCGAGACCCAGAGGGTGAAGGCGTCGCCTTGCTTTTCAAGGCCGACGCGCTGCGCGCTGATGGTGACAAGGCTGTCTGGGGATTCGCCGCCGGGACGGCCGCCTCGGCTGCCGATGCGGTATTCAACATCGTTGACGCGAAGGCCCTTTTGAGTGCGCTGGGCGATGGAGATCATGCCCGCGCCATGGAGCGAGACGATTACTTCTTTGGAATCGTCGTCGAGCGTCTGGCGAATGACGAGAACGGCCTTGCGGTCGCCATAGCCGTTGGGGTCGGGAAATCGGACGTCCGCTGCGAGTGAGATGTCGCCTGAGGCGCGACGCCAGAGATAGCGGAACTCATCGCGCGTGTACCAGACGTTATAGCCGGCGGAGTGGATGGTGTATTCGCCTCTGGAGGAGTCGAAGGAGGCGCTACCGGGAACGAGCGCGGAGCCGACGTCGGACTGGCCTTGGAAGATGCCGATGGGTGTGTTGATTGTGGTGGTGGGGCGGTGAAAGTCAGTGGGCGGCGAGACCTGGGTGTGGCTGGCGGAGCCGGGCTGGGACCAGGCGGGCGGAGTGGGCGTTTGCGACTGGCCGAACGAAGGATGGGTCACGAATGCGCAGGCGAATGCGAGAAGAGATGCGATTGCGCGACTTGAGACGGCCTGAAGGCAGGCGCGGAGGCTTCGGGGCTGCATAGCTGAAAACTCTAGCAGAGAGGGGAGGGGCAGGGTGTGGGGTATCGGGTCTGGGGTGTGGGGAGTGAGATGCGACGAAGTACGGGTTGTGCCGAGAGAAATCAAAGGGCCGAATCAGCGTTCGGGGCCGGCATCGGAGTTGGACGGAGAAGAGGATGAAGGGGCGGGCTGTGGTGCGGACGGTTGGGAAGATTGGCGGGAGAAGTTCTTCTTCAAGAGGTTGAAATCGATGCCGAAGCTTGTGTTATCGCGCGTACCGGAGACGTGGAAGGGGATCTCCGTTCCTGCGCCGTCTTTCTTGAAGAAGCGATCGGCGGGTTTGGCAAGAGCGCCGAGCCACCCGCCGAGCATCTGCGAGACTGTGGCGTCCATTGCGGCAGTGCCGACGAAGTTCAGTGCGCCGCCATCGAGGCCGTAGGTGCCACTGACGCGAATTTTCGCGCCGGGGACGGTATAGGTGAGATCGGGGAGCGTAATGGTGCCGTTGGCCAATTGAAAGTTGCTGGTCATGGTGGATTGGATGCTGTTGGGGTCGGTCGTTTTGACCTCTTTGGGGCGGCCCTGACCGCGCAGGCTGAGTTGACGAAGATCGTCCTGAATCTTCTCACTGGTAAAGACGGCCTGATCGAGAACGAAGGAGCCCTTCAGGGTCATCCGTTTTTCAACCGATTCGTGACCATGAGGAATGTGGAGGCGCGCTCTGGTGGTGACGTTGCCGGTGAGTGTGGGTGGACCGGAACGGCTGGTGAGGCGCAGGAAGTCTTCGATGCGGGCGCGGTCGATGTTGATGTTGAGGTCGATGTCTTTGCCCTCGCCTAGAGGAACGGGGACTTGCGGAGCGGAGTTATTGGGGGCCTGTGCGGAGGAGTCGCTGGAGGTCTCGGACGCGGGCTGACCCGGCTCGATGCGCGCGACCTGGCCGCGGGCGGTGAAGTGAGAATGGCCCAGGGTGGCGTCGACCGGATCGAGAAATGTGTCGCCATTGGTGCCGTCGATGCGCGCGTGAAACGTAGTGGTGAGCGGGAGTGGCTGGCCGAAATCGGTGAGTCGGAAGTCGGGAGTCGTGGTCTGGCCGTCGGCGGTGAGTGCGCGCAATGTGCCCTCGAAGTTGCCGGTAGAAGATAGGATGCCGGCAATGCCTTTGAAGTCTGAAAGGTCGGCGTGGTCGAAGGTGTACTGGCCGCTCACGGGGCTCTCGCCGGGATCTGCGACATTCCACGGGCCAAAACTGCCGTTGGTGTGAACTGCGCCGTGCGGGCGCGGGTTGGTGAGGTCGGCGACAAAGTCCATAGCGCCGCCGGAGCTGACGTGAGTGAGGGTGAGGTGCGAGATGGGAATTTCGAGTGGGATCTTTCCCGGCTTGTCGGTATCAAGCACCATGCGCGTATCAGCGCATTCGATTGTGTCGATCTCGATGCCGGGGGCAAAGGCGGAGGGTTTGGAGCCGGGCGCGGGGCTGGCGCCGTGAATGAAGTGGGAGCGGGGCGGGAGGTGGATGTCGAGGCCTTTCAACTCGACAGTAGAGATGTGAAAAGGCTTGCCGCGCTCGAAGTGCAGTGGCGCCTGGAAGCGGAACTCGGCGAGAGAGATGAGGGGCAGATCGGGTTCGATTCTTGCGGGGACATTGACGCCCGCAACCTGAGCCGGGGGCCAGATGCGCAGGCCTCCTCCTTCGGCCTTGAGACCGTCTTTGAGCGACATGTGGAAGCTATCGAGCTCGACGCGGGCATGAAAGTGCTGCTGGATGGCTTCGACGATGCTCGCGCGGACGAACGGTTCGGCTCGGTGGAGCAGGAACGCGGCGATGCCGGCCAGCGTGATGAGGACAAGAACGACCGAGAGTGCGGCCCATTGGAGCCACCGGTGGCGGCGCAAAAATGAGGTGCGCACTTCCGTCAAAAGAGAGCCTCCCGCGTTGAGATCATTCTCGCAGAACCGGGCGTCGAGTCCTGCGTCCTTAGATGCCGTGTGATGCGTGTAGTTCCTTGTTAGACGGTGGATGCCGTAGACTTCGTGATACGGATGCTAGAGCACATTGAAAACCTCGTAAAGCTGCAGGGCGTGGAATTGGAGCGCGCACACCTGGCCCTGGAACTGCGGGGACTTCCAGCTGAGGTTACGCGGGCCGAGAGCGCGCTGGCTGCGGCCGAGAGGCAGGCTGCGGAGACGAGTGATGCGCTGAGCCGGGAAGATTCTCTGCGGACGAGGCTGGAGCGCGAGATTCAAGGGCACAAGCAGAAGGCCGCGCGCTTCCGATTGCAGTTGGACGATGTGAAGACGCCCGAACAGGCGAATGCCATTGAGCACGAAGTGCGATTTGCAACCGATGAGGTAGACCGGCTGGAGAACGACGAGCTGGCCAGCATGGAGCGGAGCGAGGCACTGGAGGCAACTCTTGCGGCCAAACGCGCGCAGGTGGAGACGCTGGCAGGGGCGCTTGAGAAGACGCGCGAGCGGATTGCGCGACGGCAAAAGGAGTTGAATGCCGAGTTGGCGGCGCGGACGAGCGAGCGCGAAGCGCTGCGGAAGCTGATTGAGCCGGAGTGGCTGACGCGCTTTGACCGTCTAACCGGGTCGCGCGGGACGGCGATGGCGAGGGGCGAGAACCAGCAGTGCAATGGCTGCCGGATGGGGATAAGGCCGCAGATGTGGAACCAACTGCGCGAGGGCGAACTGCTGACGTGCGACAGTTGCGGCAGGATGCTGTATTGGGATCCCGCGCTGGCTGCGCCGCCCAAGGAGCCGCTGCCGGCCGCAGCGCCGCAGACTGGCCATTCGATTCGCAAATCGCACGCGGGAGATTAGCTCGTGTTACGCATCTGCGTGGACATGGACGAGGTGATGGCCGATACGCTGGCTGAGCACCTTCGCCGCTACAACCAGGCCTTCGATGAGGATGTGACGCCGGAAGACCTGGTGGGCAAAGGGCTGTGGGAAGTTGCTCCCGCGGATCGGCAGAAGGAGTTGCGGGCATTTCTGGATGCTGAGGACTTTTTTGAGGTTCTGGACGTGATGCCAGGCTCGCAGGAAGTGCTTGAAAAGCTTTCGCAGCGATTCGAGATCTTTATTGCAACGCAGGCCATGACAGTGCCCAACTCGTTGGGGCCGAAGTACAGGTGGTTGCAGCGGCACTTTGCGTTCATCCCGCCGACGCACTACGTTTTCTGCGGAAACAAGAGCATCCTGCGGGCGGAATATCTGATCGACGATCTGCCGCGTAACCTGGACCGGTTCACGGGCCAGGGGCTGTTGTATACGGCGCCGCATAACCTGACCGCTACTGCGTATGTGCGCGTAAACGACTGGCAGGATGTGCTGGCGTACTTTGCCAATGTGCCGGCGTGAGCCCACTGGGCGGGGCTTGCATTGCCAGTTCTCATGAGGCCTGCGCGGGGTGTGCTTGCAAGGCGGGTCGGCGGTGTTTCGCGTGGGGCCTGGACTTGGGCTTGAAAGGCTCCTCGGGCAAGGGCGGCAGGCCAGCCAGGTTGAGCAGGATGTTGTTTGCTTCCTTGAAGACGTTTTGCTTCCAGCCGCCCCCTTCGGCGAATGCAAAGAAGATGGCGATGTGCCGGGCTGGAATCATGGCGATGTAGCTCGAGAAGCCTGCGCCGCCGCCTGTCTTCTCGATGATGTGCGAAGGGGCGTCTACGGGCAGCAGATGCATCCAACCCAGGCCGATGCCGGTGGGCGTTCCAGCGTGGTCGAGCCCGATCTGCCTTGTGAGTAGCGCCGGGTCAAGGTAAACAGCTTGCGCGGCGGGGTCCTGGGCCGCTGCAGAAGGCGAGCTTGTGCCCACCAGGTACTTGAGCCAGATGGCCATGTCGGCTGGCGTGGAGTAGAGCCCGGCACTGCCCTCGGTGGCCTCTGTGACGGCGCAGGCCTCGTCGTGGGCCGGGCGGAGCAGCCGATCGCATTGGATCGGGTTCGGGTAGTAGGTGGTTTGCCTCATGCCTAGCGGGTTGAGGGTCTGCTCGGCCAGAAGCGCCGCGTAGGACTTGTGCGCGGCGGACTCGAGTGCGTCGCTCAACAGGTCGTAACCGACGTTGGAGTAGAGCGCGGCGGAGCCGGGAACCGCGATCAACGGCTGGCGCGGGAGCCATTGCCAGCGTGCGGTGAAGCCGGGATAGGCGAAGGGCGGTGTTCCACGGGGCCGCGCACCCAGTTCGCGGGGAAGTCCGGAGGTGTGCGTGGCGAGATCTTCGAGTGTGATGGGCCGCAAGCGCGGGGGGACCAGGACATGTCTTGGTGCATAACGCTGTAGTGGATCGTCGAGACGGACAACCTGCTGCTTGACCAATTTTGCCAGCAGGTCAGTGGTGAAGATCTTGGTGAGCGAGCAGAGCCGGACGACGGAATCCTGATTAGGGACGATGGACGAGTTGGGCGCGGTTTCGCCGTAGCCGTGAAAAAAGACCTGATCATCGCGGACGACGACCACGACCATTCCGACCCCGCTAGAGTCGGCGAATAGCTCTGCGCCGAGCCCTTGCGCGGAGGAAAGGCTGGGGAGCACGGTTGGTGGCGGAGTTTGCGCCAGGGCCGGAACTGGCAGGCACAGGATGAGGGCTGGGAGAAGTCGGCGCATGCGATTGAGTCTGTTTGGAGGATACCGCGCCGACCGGGACAGACAAAGAAAGGCAGGCCCTATTCGCGGGCGCGCGAGGGCCTAGCGGGTGCGCTGGGAGCAACGCGTCCTGGGGGCACGGCTCCCACGGGCCGCAGAGGCAATCCCTGAACCGCCGGGGCCTGGTGCATGGTGACGATGATGGCTTCGGCCGGCTTTTTCCCAGTGCACTCGTAGGAGTGGGGCGTGCCTGAATCGAAGTAGACCGCATCGCCCACCTCGAGGTTGCAATGATGTTCGCCGTGATGAAGGCAAAGCTCACCTTCGAGGAGATAGAGGAACTCATATCCCGGGTGCATGTGGGCCTTGGGAGGAGTCTCGCGCGCGACGGGAATGAACTCGGCGAAGTAGGGGTCCATGTGGCGGTCGGGGACCATGTAGCCGAGGCTCTCAAAGAAATAAGTGGGCTGGTCGACGCCGGTCTGCGGCATGCGGACCCGCTCCTTGCGGCGATGAACGCGGAAGAGGGCAGTGGGCTCGGACTCGAAGAAATAGGAGAGGTCTTTGGAAAAGACCATGGCGATGCGGGCCAGGTTGCGCAGGGTGGGCACGACGCGGCCAGTCTCAAGCTGGGAAAGAAAGCTGGCAGAGAGGCCCGTGTGCTTTCCGAGCTCGACCAGGCCCATGGATTTCTTGAGGCGGAGCCGTTTGATGCGCTCACCGATATGCTTTTCCTCAATGAAGCGCTCAGCGGTCTCGGGATCGACCTGAGTTTTCTGGGTTTCTTCAGTCTTCACCAGTGCCGACTCGGCCATGGAGCGCCTCCTGAGGTAGATATAGGATGCTCTGCCGAAGGGGAAGTTGCCAAGATCAAAAATTTTTCTTGTCAGGCTAAATTCGGATCGTATGGCAACCGTTATCGTATTCACGAGGGGGAAAAAACAATCGATCTCACGAATAGGGACGTCTCCACGAAGGACGGTCCCGCGGCGCGTGTGCTTTGCTCCGGCGGCTCCGGGATGGTGGGAACGGCGCTGAGAGGAGCGCTGATCCGGGGCGGCGCTGAGGTTGTGCAATTGGTGCGGCGTGCTCCGCAAGGGCTAGGGGAGATCCAGTGGGATCCCAGGAAGAGATTGATGGTTTGGGCAAACGAGCGGGGGGCCGAAGGCCCGTTGGAGGGTTTGGAGGCGGCAGTTCATCTTGGCGGGCTGAATCTGGCTGCGAGGCGATGGACGCCGGCCTACAAGCTTGAGATTGAGACGAGCCGCGTGCAGAGCACGCGGGTGCTGGCCAAGATTCTAGCCGGGCTGAAGCGTCCGCCGAAGTCGTTGCTGGTGGCCTCGGCGACTGGATTCTATGGCGACCGCGACGACGAGTTTCTGGATGAGGAGTCGAGCGCGGGGCGGGGGTTTCTGCCGGAGATCTGCGCAAAGTGGGAGGCAGCAAGCGAGCCGGCGAGCGCAGCAGGGATACGGGTGGTGCATCTGCGGCTTGGGGTTGTTCTGGGACGGGATGGCGCGCTGAAGAAGATGCTGCCGATTTTCAGACTGGGGCTGGGCGGGCAGCTGGGTTCGGGGCAACAATGGATGAGCTGGATTTCGCTTGAAGATGCGGTGAGGGCGATTCTTTTCGCGATGAAGTCGGAGACGCTCAGAGGGCCAGTTAATGTGGTTGCGCCGAATCCAGTGACGAATGCGGAATTCACGAGAGCGTTGGGGCGGGCGTTGCATCGGCCCGCGGTGATGCCGGTTCCCGCGCCGGCGCTGAAGCTGATGTTTGGCGAGATGGCCGATGAGGCGCTGCTGGCGAGTACGCGGGCGGTGCCGGGGAAGCTGATGGGGGCGGGGTTTCGGTTTGAGCAGGGGACGATTGAGGAGGCGCTGGCGGCAGTGGTGGGGTCCAGACAGTAGGCGGCCGGGTTGCGGGTTTGGAGCCGACGCATCCGCAGCTTTTCAGGCCGCGCGGAGCCGAGCTGGAAAAATGTCTCGAACTGTAGTGTCCAGGCGAGACTTCGCAGCGCTGACAATGAGTAAACACAAGACGGGCGCGCGGTCGTGTTTGTGCGAAATGGAACGTGTTGTTTCGCGGAAAATGGCGTTTGCCAAACTTCGACCGGAATCCGCTTCCTGCCTGAAAACCCACCCAACGAGCGGGGAACCTAGTTTTCCCGCATCATAGCCGCAATCTGAACCCGCGATGCCCGCCGTGCCGGAAGCAGCGTAGCCGCCATCCCTGCAGCTATAACCACCCCAATCGCGCCCAAGAGAGTAACCGCATCGGTGGACGAGACGCCAAACAGCAGCGACTTCAACCAATGGCCCAGCACGATACTGAGCGCGGTCCCAATCCCAACCCCGATCAGTATCAGCCGCAGCCCATCCGTAACCACCAGGGTGAAGATTCGTTCGACGCTGCATCCAAGCGCCATCCGAATCGCCATTTCACCTGAGCGCTGTGCCGTCGAATACGCCATCACTCCGTAGACTCCCACTGCCGCAATCACCAGCGCGAGTCCTGCAAAAATCAGCAGCAGCAGCGCGCGGAACCTTGGCTGCGAAAAGTTCTGCGCCACATTCTCTTCCATCGTCCGGATGCGCACCACAGGCTGATCCGGATTGGTCCGGCGAACCGCTTCCCGCAGATTCGGAACAAGCAGGTGCGGGTCGACTTCGGTTCGCATGACAATCGACATCGTTCGTACCGGAAGAACCTCATTGGCTTGGCGATACGGCACATACATCTCTGTGGGCATATCGGTGACCAGCGACTGCTTCACATTGCCCACGACACCAACAACCATCATCCAGGGAGTGGTGTCATCGGGCGTCGCTCCGATCTGCATCTTCTTTCCAAGCGGCGACTGATCTCCGAAGTACGTCTTCGCCATCGCTTGGTTGATCACCACCACTGGAGGCGCGGATTCACGATCGGAGTCTTCGATCCAGCGTCCTGCAATCAGCGGAATTCGAAGCGCCTGAAAGTACTCCGAACTTGCGACACGATAGTTCGCCATTACATATTCAGAAGGATTTCGCGGCGGCCTTCCCTGAACATTGAAGTGGATCACACTTCCTTTTCCGCTCACCGGGAGAAACGATGACGCCGCGGCGAACTTGACGGCGGAAAGCGTACGCAGTTCGCGCAGCGTGTTTTCGTAAAAGTCCATATTGCGGTGTGCCTCGGCCGGCGCAGCGCCTTCCGGCGGTACCGGAAGATCGGCGACGAGCAGGTGATCGTCCGAGAATCCAAGGTTGACGGCAGACAGTCGACTCAGACTCCGCACAAAAAGCCCCGCTCCAATCGTCAGCAGCAGCGCAAGCGCAATCTCCGAGACTACCAGCCCATTGCGCAGCAGCTTGGTGCGTTTGCTGCCGCCGGCCCGCTCCGTCTCGTTCAAAACCGTACGCAATTCCCTCATCCGAATATGACCCGCGGGGGCGATGCCAAAGAACACACCAGCGCAAATCGACAGGATGGCGGTGAACAGCAGAACCCGGGCATCGATGTGAACTTCCGCGCCCGGCGGCAGCATACCCCCGGCGGCATGCAGCAGAGAGGGCATCAGTAGATAGGCAAGCGCAACTCCAAACACCGCTCCTGTCAGCGAAAGCACCAGCCCTTCCACGATCAACTGTTTGACGATTGTCCAGTCCGAAGCGCCCAGCGACATGCGGATGGCGATCTCCCGCTGCCGCGCCGTGGCCCGCGTCAGCATCAAATTCGCGATATTACCGATCGCGATCAGAAGCACAAAGATGACTGCTCCCATCAGCATGGTCAACGCCGGCTTTACATCGCCCACCAGTTGAGCCTGCATCTCGTTTACCACGGCATCGAGCGCAATGTTGTCAGTTGAGTGTTCCGTATACAACCGCTTGGCAATCGTGCTCATATCGGCGCGCGCCTGGTTCAGCGAAACGCTGGGCTTCAGCCGGGCAATGACGTTAATGCCTGGGTGCCACGAGCGGTCATCCGGCAGTTTGCTCGCCCACGGGCCCATGGCAACCACGAAATCCGGCGCCTGCTGCAGCAACTCGAACCTCGCCGGAAGCACCCCGATTACGGTGTAGCTCTGGTGATCGAGCGTGATGGTCTGCCCAATGACGCTCTCCGCGCCGCCAAACCTGCGCTGCCACAAGCCATAGCCCAGCAGCGCGACAGCCGGAGATGCAGGCTGATCGTCCACCGCACTGATCGGCCTTCCGGTCACGGTGTTCACTCCAAGCAAGTGCATCAGGTTTCCGCTGATCATCTGCCCGGGAATCTGATCCGGCTGGCCGCTCCCGGTCAGCGCCATCGTCACCATGCGAGTCGCTCCCAGCTCTTCGAACGACGTATTTTGCGCCTTCCAATCCTTGAAGTTCAGCCACGAGGCGCTGAGCATGGGAAAGTTCGTTGCGCGCTCCGAGACGATCACCAGGCGATCCGGGTCAGAGAACGGAAGTGGGCGCAGCAGCACGCTATAGAACACGCTGAAGATTGCCGTGTTGCACCCGATGCCCAGCGCGAGGGTCACCACGGCGATCACAGCGAAAACCTTGGCCTTGCGCAACTGACGCAACGAGAACTGTAGGTCCTTTATCAGGCTCAACATGCCTCCAATGCTTTCGATTTGCGATCTAGGAAGTTGAAGTCTTCAGCGTTCTGGAAGCCATATTTTACAAGGAGCTCATCAGGTGTAGCCATTCTTCGCGACAAATTACGGCAGACGGAGCAGGCAGGCTCCATGGGATTAGGCAGATACCGGGTTTAGCCACACTGATCTAGTGGTGAGGGTTCCTGAATCGGCGTCGCGCCCCAGACGCGAGTGTGATGCTTAGCTTTGTTCCTTGCAGGTTGGCTTCTCGGTTGTACGTTTCCGTCAGCGAGTGCGTCGGCGATTTTTCAGCGAGTGATAAATCGCCAGCGCGCGAAGTGAGTGCCCGGGCGCAAACCGGAAGCAGCGCCGCGGCGAGGGGGCGCGGTTTATGCTGGAGAGTCCGGCTGGCGTTGGTGATTGCGCTGGCCGTCTGAGGAATATATCCATGTCTGATTCAGTGCCAGAAAATTCAGTACCAGCAACTGCGGCAGAAACTCCTGCGACTGAAACGAACGGGGAAACGCCCGAATCACCGTCCGCGGCCGTACCGCTTGCGACCATTGCCACTCTTGGCCAGCATGAGGGGCAGACGGTGAAGCTGCAGGGGTGGCTCTACAATCTGCGCGAAAGCGGCAAGCTCGTGTTCCCGATCTTTCGTGATGGGACGGGGACGGTGCAGGGCGTGGCGCACGTGAAGAGCGTTGAGCCGGAGGTGTTCGCGGCGCTGAAGGGCCTGACGCAGGAGTCGAGCGTGATTGTGACCGGGAAGGTGCGGGCGGACAAGCGCGCGCCGGGCGGCTACGAGCTGGACGTGGAAGGCGTGGAGGTGGTGCAGCGGGTTCCGGAGAGCGATCCCTATCCGATCACGCTGAAGGAACACGGCGTTGATTTCCTGATGGAGCACAGGCACCTGTGGGTGAGGACTCCGCGGCAGTCGGCGATTCTGCGCATTCGCGCGGAGATTATGCGAGCAGCGGCTGAGTACTTTGACCAGAATGGATTCATCCGCACCGATCCACCAATTCTCACTCCAGCCGCGTGCGAGGGAACGTCAACGCTGTTTCCAGTGGACTACTTTGGCGAGCCGGCGTTCCTGACACAGAGCGGCCAGCTCTATATTGAGTCGACGGCCTTGGCGCTGGGGAAGGTCTATAGCTTTGGGCCGACATTCCGGGCGGAGAAGAGTAAGACGCGGCGGCACCTGACGGAGTTCTGGATGATCGAGCCGGAGGTTGCGTACTGCGATTTGGACGGGCTGATGGTGCTGGCCGAGCAGTTTCTTTCGCACATTGTTGGTTCGGTTCTGAAAAGCCGAAGCCCGGAGCTCGAGGTGATTGGGCGCGACAAGGCGAAGCTCGAAGCGATTCTGCCGCCGTTTCCGCAGCTGCGCTACGACGCGGCGGTGGAGATGTTGAACCAGGCACACAAGGATGGGCACCTGGAGCAGCCGTTTAAGTATGGGAACGACTTCGGCTCGCCGGACGAGACGTGGCTGAGCTCGCAGTTTGATAGGCCCGTGATGGTGAACCGCTATCCCGCGGACGTGAAGGCGTT
Organism: uncultured Acidobacteriaceae bacterium; assembly: GCA_963783065.1. Classification (GTDB taxonomy): domain Bacteria; phylum Acidobacteriota; class Terriglobia; order Terriglobales; family Acidobacteriaceae; genus Telmatobacter. The sequence goes on from CAWAMG010000004.1 coordinate 2,211,999, forward strand.
CTACATGGAGCCGGACCCCAAGGACGCGCGGTTTGCGCTGTGCGTGGACGTGCTTGCGCCCGAGGGGTACGGAGAGATCATTGGCGGGTCGCAGCGCGTGTCATCGTACGAGCTGTTGAGCCAGCGGATCGAGGATCACAAGCTGCCGAGAGAGGCGTTTGAGTGGTATCTCGACCTGCGGCGATACGGCAGCGTGCCCCACGCGGGCTTTGGGATGGGGATCGAGCGGGCGGTGGCGTGGATCTGCGGCCTCGACCACGTGCGGGAGACGATCCCGTTCGCGCGGACGCTGCACAGGATGTATCCGTAGGGGCGGTTCTGATGAATCAATGGGCCGCTCCTGTGCTTCGGGCAAATAGAATTGCCTTTCGGCGCAGATCGGAGATTGGACCTATGCCCAAAAGGAACGATTGGTCACGGGAGCAGCTGATTGTTGCCCTGAAGCTCTATTGCGAGATTCCCTTTGGCAGAATGGACCAACGCAATCCCGAGATTATTCGATATGCCAAGCTGATCAATAGGACGCCTTCAGCGCTTGCGATGAAGCTTTCAAATTTTGCGAGCCTCGATCCGCTGATCACATCGACCGGACGCAAGGGGCTGAGCGGCGCTTCTCGTTCGGACAGAGCAATTTGGGATGAGATGACTTCGGACTGGTCTCAGCTCGCGAGTGAGATTGCGAAAGTTGAATCCGTCGGCGAAACGCCCCAACTGAAGTTGGATGAATCCGAGGGTTCAACGACGGATTATTCGGGATTGACCAGAAGCGCTACTGTCGAGGTTCGCATCGGACAGGCGTTCTTCCGAAGAGCTGTCCTAAGCGCGTACGAGTTTCGGTGCTGCATCACGGGCCTTCCGATCCCAGAGTTGCTTGTGGCCAGCCATATCGTCCCTTGGCGAGAAGATAAGGCCTGTCGGCTCAATCCAAGAAATGGGCTTTGCCTTTCGGCTATTCATGACCGAGCATTCGATCTGGGTTTGATTTCTGTATCCGACGACCTGCGTGTAATGGTTTCTGAAATGCTCCAAATGAAGAGGCCAGACCCGTTTGTGAGTTCCGCCTTATGCGCGTATGAGGGTCAGCCGATAGGACATCCAAAGAAGTTCTACCCTGAAGCCGAGTTTCTGAGGCTTCATCGCGAGAATGTTTTTCTTGGATAGCAGGAGCGGTGATGAACGTCGAATTCGAGTATCGATACCGCGACTTTGGCAACAATAAGAGGTATGGTGCGGTTGTCTTTGGAAACCGCACTAACGTTTCAATCGACGAGATTCGACTTCGGTCGCAGGTTTTGGTTGGCGACGACATGGCTTTTAGTGCCTCCTGGTTGGGAATCCCGGAGATGTTCTTCCCAGACTCTCCGTACGACCCTGCTCTTGACTGGGATATGCATGAGTTCTGCGACGCATCCGCCACGGATTCGCCGATCAACGACGCTGGCGGACGAGATGTAGCTGAAGTTTTGTCACAGCTGCTCACACGGCCCTCTATCCGTCGGGATGCATGATCTTGTGCTCGTTGACAGTGTCGCCATCTCCGCGCTTCAAACCTGCAAACACGACCGTCGACACCAGCGTCAACGCTCCGAGGCAGAGTAGCGCTTTGTGAATCCCGGTGATCATCAGCGCCGAATCGGAGTACGCCCTGCCTGGCACAAAGAACGCTGTCGTCAATCCTGCGAGGGCTACGCCAAAGCTGATGGACATCTGCTGCATGGTGCTCGCAATCGAGCTGGCGCCTGAGGCGTCGTGCTCTTCTACGTCCGCATACACAAGGGTGTTCATGGTTGTGTACTGAAGGCTGGTGCAGGCTCCATAGAAACAGGCAATCACCACGATCTGAACTACGGTTGTATGCAGATGAATGGTTGTAAATGTGATCAGCAGCAAGCCGATTGCCAGCGTGTTTGAAATCAGCACGGCCTTGTAACCGATACCGCCCAGCAGCTTGCGCAGAATCGCCTTCATGCCCATGGCTGCAATTGCTTGCGGGACAATCAGCATTCCCGACTGGACGGGCGTGTAGCCGAGGCCGGTCTGGTAGAGCAGCGGCAGCAAAAACGGGACGCCGCCAATGCCGAGACGCGTAAAGAAGCTGCCGTTGACTGCGACGCGAAAGGTGCGAATGTCAAACAGGTGCAGGTTCAAGAGGGGAAATTGAAGCTGCCGCGCATGCACCCAGTAGGCAGCCAGCAGCGCGAAGGAGAGCACCAACAGTCCCGCAATTTCGCGCCCGCTCAGCTCGTGCTCTCCAAACACTTCCAGGACGTAGGACAGCAGCGCAATGCCTGACCCGAACAGCACCAGGCCCACAAAATCGAGCGGGTGCACGTGCTCTTCCCTGAAGTCGGGTAGATGAAGATAAACCATCACCAGGCCCAGCAGGCCGATGGGAATATTCAGGAAAAAGATCACCCGCCAGTGAGCGTAGCCCACGATGAGGCCGCCTGCCACCGGGCCAAGCATGGGCGCCACCAGTGCTGGCACCGAAACAAAGCTCATCACGCGCAGCAGATCGGCCTTGGCGAATGAGCGCACAAGAGTGAGCCGGCCCACAGGCACCATCATGGCGCCGCCCATACCCTGAATGATGCGGCATGCCACCAGGAGATGAATGTTGCTGCAAAGCCCGCACAGCAGCGACCCGAGCGTGAAGAGTCCGATGGCGCAGGCAAACACTCGTCGCGTGCCAAACCGGTCTGCCATCCATCCGCTGATGGGAATGAACACGGCGAGAGCAAGGGTGTAGCTGGCGAGCACCGCCTTCATCGATAGAGGACCCACGTGGAGCGCTGCTGCAACCTTCGGAACAGCGGTGTTTAGAATCGTTGTATCCAACGACTCCATGAAGAAGGCCACCGCGACCAGCCATGGCAACATGCGGATGCTGGCCCGCGCAGGTGCGGGGCTCTCCGTGAGCGGGATGGGCGTGCCGGGAGAACTCATTCCAGTTGAGCTTATAAGAAACAATCAACACGCTGCAGACTGAGGTAGATGATTCCATGGGGCGCAAGTGCCATGGATCGCCGATATTGACGGACGCTGCACAGGATGTATCCCGAGTGCGAAGTGCTGCACTCAAAGAGCGATTTCAGATCACCGCGCCAAGTATGCGATCACATCCCGCCGCTCATCTGTGTTGCGAACACGATATTCCATGTTCGTGTCCGGCACCAACGTGTCCGGATCGGCCAGCCACCTGTCAAGGGTCGCTTCCGTCCATGTCAAACCCGACTTCTTCAAGGCGGTCGAGTATCCAAAACGCACAACACTGCCAGCCTTCCTTCCCAGCAGTCCAGCTAACTGGGGCCCCTCCTGATTCTTCGTCATCGAGTGGCAGCTTGCGCAGCGCTTCTCAAACACCAGCTTGCCGCGTGCCGCATCGCCCGGGCCGGCCGGACCCCTTTCATCGGGAGTACCGGCTGTGTTGACCAGGGACGCCAGTGCCTGCACATCGGCCGCCGAAGGCCGCGCCCCCCAATGCAGAACCAGATACTGCAGCGGAGGCATCTCGCCGCTCTTCACTTCCAAAATCATCTTCGCTACCAGCGATTCCCGCGCCCCGAGTGGCAGCTCATCCCATCGCGACAGATCCAGATGCCGTCGCCCCTCAACGATGTCCCACTCCATAAGCCAGGATCCGGGGGCAATGGATGCATAAAGCGGATAATGTGTTTCGCTTGAGTGGCAGTCCGCGCACTTCGCCATCAACACGTCCCTTGCGGCCGCCGGCATATTGGCAGCCATAAGGCGCGTGCCGAGGCCCGTTCCTGATTCCGCGCGCGGATTGCCAAAGGGGTGAACAAACCGCAGGCCCAGCACTGCCGCGATTGCGGCAAGCACCGACACCAGAACAAGACGCCGCCTGATGGCAACGGAGGAATCTGTCGCAGGGCGCGGCGAAAGCGTTTGGCTTGGGTTGTTATTCGCAACGAGATCGAGTTTTTGCACATTTCCTCCTACAGGATCAGCCAAAGTGTGATGTACAAGGAGTTGTTGCCGGACGCATTCCTGCCCGCGCCGTCGTAGTTATCACTCGCCCCATTGAATTTGAGGTACCCTGTGTAACCGACGCTCAGGTCAAAGTTCTGCACGGGCCAGTAAGACAATTGGCTGACGTAGCCACTGCTATTTGGGCTACCGTTATTGCTTCCTGTTACAACTGCCGGCGCGTAGAGCAGGCTATCCGCGGTCCCAGTGGTTGAGAAATACGCCCCGGTGGCAGCGTACTTACTTCCCCAGTGAAACGTGGTATCTGCTTTGACGCCATGTAGATGAATGTTAGGTGTCATCGATCCGCCGGCGGCATAAGTCGCGTTCAGAGCGGACTTCTCATAGGTATAAGCGCCGTGAATATCGAGCAGGTTTTTGCCGAAGGGATGCTCATATTGGAAGTCAACAGACGGATCGACATAGCGATCGCTCGGCCCCGAGACGGCGCCGGGAAATGACTGAAGATAAATGCCGTACGTGCCTAACTCAAGATAGTTATGCCCCCAGGTTTGCTGCCAGGCCGCTCGCCAGTAGGGCGCAACTCCATTCACATTGAAGGGCTGGCCGGATCCGGTTACCGGAGTCGAAGCTCCGGCGTGATCGGAACGATAGATGGATACATTTGTGTAGAGATGACGATTCCACATGCTATAAACCCCCAGGCCCGCTACATCTTGCGCGAGCCCTCCGTTGATGACCGGAGAGGCGATCGGGCTGGGTGCGGAGTCGCTCGATACCCAGGGAAAACCCCACGCGGGGGTGCTGTTCCAGGGGTCTTCCACCGTTGGATTGTTATTGAGAGTTATTCCATAATCCCATTCTTTGCCGCTCAGCTTTCTCTGGTTGGCAAAGCGCAGATCGGTATTGTCCATACTGAAGTGGTCGCTCGCATGCGAATAGGTGATCTGCGCCAGTCCGCCAAAATGCGGTGCAAACTTTCCCGCGACAAAGATGCTCAACTGCTGGGGAAATTCGGCCGTGTTGTTCTGGGTCCCCGGCTGCTTCGATTGGACTGTCGTGTCTGAGATCTGGATCATGGCTGACAGCGGAACGTACCGCGACAGCCACAGATGCTTATTCTCGAGGGCGTCTCCTTTGGCATCTTCAGTCAGCAGATAGCCTTTGAGCTTAAAGTCACGCCCAAACGCCGTTAGCTCCGGAGGGTTGCTGTGGCAAGTGCTGCAGCCAAGTCCGGTCTGTCGCGAAAAGCGCGGAACTGCGAACAGGGAAGTTACTGCCCACGATAGAAAAAAGAAGATGCCCGCTATTGTCCGTAACTTATTCATCGTTCGGCCTCAGAGATTAGGGTTATGGAATACGTGAATGCACGCGCATCGTGAAACGTGTGCGCGGCCGCAAAGCCAACGTAGTGTTTGCAGAGTACAAAGGATGAGGATGGAAGTTGTACGCCGCATGTCACCTGCGTGTCACTTGTTTGCAAAGGCGAGGTAAATCGGAAAAGTCAGTGACTTATGCCGGCCCAGGACGACAGTGTGCAAGCGACGTGTTCGATGCGGGCGTGTAACTCAAGAGTCGCAGCTGGCTTGTCTGGGCGCAGACGATGCCGTGAGCTGTGAAAGCACAGCGAAGAGTGTGAGGAATGCAAAGTGACCCGAGGGGCTGGGCCTCATTGTCGATGACCAGCGTTGGTTCCTCCAGAGAATGATGATGAGGAGGGCTCAGGCGGCCAGACTAAAGCACGGCTTCTGCTGGAGTTGGGATGGGGGTTGAGCGGGCGGCGGCGTGGATTCACGGGCTGGGCCCCGTGCAGAAGACGAATCCGTTCGTAGGCAATCGAGAGGAAGATCGAAGGGATGCACTTCCGGGCGTGGAAACCGACGGAGAACGCCAATGTAGAGAGCTTCCACGATCCAGACTTGCCACATCAGGAAAACGACACAGAAGAATAAAGACGAGGATTCAAGACACCAAAATGGACGAGGGTTGCTTCGCCTCAACCAGATCGTCGACCAGCGCTCAAGCGAAATATCCCGCAGCAGAGCCGTCGCATTGCCCATCAAGCAGGCAGTCAAACGTCAGGCGGCCCTACTTCACCGGCTCAACCAAAATTTCCACTTCAAGCCTGTTTGTCCCTCCCGGAATGTCCAGCGTTCCCAGCGTTTGCGCCTTCCCCGGCGTCACCGTCAACGCATTCTCCAGCACGGCCTGATGCAACACCGGGTCCTGCGGGCCCACACCGGACTTGTCCTCAGCCAGCGCCGACTGCTCCACCTTCGATTGCAGCGTCAATCCTTCGTCGCTTCCATAAAGCGTTGCACTAACGCTCAACCCCACGTCCATATACTGTACCTGCGAAGATGCTTTGTCGGTATCGGCGTCCATTTTCCCCGTCACCACGGGCACGCGGTTCCCCAGCTTCAGCGTTGCCCGCTGGTCCAAAATTGCGACCAGCGCATATTGCTGCGCACTAACCCGCTTCGTTCCGTCCATCATTTCCATCGTGTACACCAGCCGATAGACTTTCCTCGGCCGGTCAAGATCTGCAATGACCTTCTGCGCAAGCGCCAGTTCATCGGCGTTTCCTTGAAGCAAAATCGCGTCTACCGACGAGTCGTAGTACACGCGTGCGTGACTACCCACCATGTTCCGCACCGCCGTCTGCAGGTCGTTTGCCATCTGCTGCGGGCCGGTGTATTTCAGGTAAACCGTCACAGTCGACTCCGTCGGCGGCGCCGCCTTCACCGGGCACGGCTTCTGTTCTTCAGCCTGCTGTGCCCGCACGGCTTGCGTTGTCCCGGTGATCGCCAACGCGACTCCGAACAACAGCCGCGCACCTTGCCGCCAACAAATCCCTCTCGACTCCCGGCTCAATCTCATCTCTCCCCCAATCAATTGGATCTCTGGCCCTTGCAGCGCGGCCCTCGTCTTCCCAGCGCCGCCAGGTTTGTGCTGCTTCTATTCACACAGACGCCCGGGCCGTGCAACCGCTCAAAAATTCTATCCGCGGGCCTGACCGATCGATAGTTCCACACCCTCTCCGCTCGGCTTTCGGCCATCCCGACCCGCACGTTCGCGCATTTAAACTCGCTAATGCTAAATCGGATGCGCCCCAACTATCTCTCATACTCAGCCGCCACACCCCTGTGACACACTGGGTTGTTAGGCCACACCCCAGGCACGAATACAGCGGTACCAGAGTAGATGTATCCCGAAGCCGAGGAGCTCAGGTCGACGCGATTAACAGGGATCGGCGACCCTCGACGAAACTCGCAAGGGCAAACAAACTCTGGTTCCGCCCGAACAAAGGACCATCGCTTTGACTTATTCCCGCAGATCCTTCCTCAAAACCGGCGCAGCTCTCGCCGCCGCATCCGTTGCTTCCCCACGCAGCGCCTTCTCTGCCGACACTGCTCCGCCTGCACCGCTCGCTCAATATGGCTACGCCGATGTTGAGCTTCTCGAGGGGCCGCTCCGCCAGCAGTTCCAGGCCAATCACGCCTTCTACGCTGCACTCGACGAAGACGCGCTCCTCAAGCCATTTCGCCAGAAGGCCGGCGTCGCAGCGCCCGGCCCCGACATGGGCGGCTGGTACGACTTCTCCGACGACTTCAGCGTGTCGAACTTTCATGGCTTCGTCCCCGGCCACGCCTTCGGCCAATATCTTTCCGGTCTCTCGCGGGACTACGCCGCCACGCGCAATCCGCAGACGCAGCAGAAAGTCCAACGCCTTGTCAGCGGTTATGCTGCTGCCATTTCGCCCAAGTTTTACCAGGGTTACCGTCTCCCAGCCTACACATACGACAAAGTCTCCATCGGCCTGCTCGACGCTCACGAATTCGCCTCCGACCCCAACGCGCTGAAGGCCCTCGACGCCACCATCGATGCTGCGCTTCCTTCGCTTCCGACCAAGGGCATGTCTCGCGAAGAGCGTCTCGCTCTGCCCCACAGCGCTGACTCCGATTGCTGGGACGAGCCCTACACGTTACCCGAGAATCTCTTCCTGGCCTGGAAGCGCGGCGCCGGCGATCGTTATCTCGCTCTCGCCAAGCGCTTCCTCGCCGATGAGTGGTACTTCGATCCGCTTGCCAATGAACAAAACGTCCTCGCCGGCAAACACGCTTACAGCCACGTCAACGCATTATCTAGCGCCATGCAGGCCTATCTATGCACGGGCAGCCAAAAGCATCTTCGCGCCGCGCGAAACGGCTTCAACATGGTCAGCTCGCAGAGTTTCGCCACCGGAGGCTGGGGACCCAATGAAACCCTCTGCGCTCCCGGCAGCGGGGCTCTCGGCGACAGCCTTACCAAAACCCACTCCAGCTTTGAAACCCCCTGCGGCGCGTATGCGATGTTCAAGATCACCCGCTATCTGCTCCGCGTTACGCACGACACCCGCTACGGCGACATCATGGAGCGCGTTCTTTATAACACCATCCTCGGCGCAAAGCCGATGATGAAGAGCGGCTACGGCTTTTATTACTCCGACTACAACGACAGCGGCTTCAAGTTCTACCACAACGACAAGTGGACCTGCTGCTCTGGAACCTTCGCACAGATCACCGCCGACTACGGCATCAGCGCCTACTTCCACGACGAAAAGGGCGGCGTCTACGTCAATCTCTACGTCCCCTCGCGCGTCTCCTGGACGGAGGGCAAAGAACGCATCACCCTCACGCAGAACACGCGCTATCCGTTCGAACCCACCACCACGCTCACCGTCTCAGTGCGCAAGCCAACAGAAACCACCATCTACCTGCGCATCCCTGAGTGGTCCAACCTGAAGACGCTCATCAAGATCAACGGCCTCAAGGCCGTCATGGAGAACTCCACCACCGCCTGCTTCTGCCCGCCCCCCGGCCAGTTCCTGTGCCTCAAGCGCACATGGAAAAACGGCGACCGCGTCGAGGTCGAGTTCGACATGCCTACCACTCTCGAAGCCGTTGACGCCGAGCATCCCTCGCTCGTCGCTCCCATTCACGGCCCGCTCGCGCTCTTCACGCTCAGCCAGCTCCCGCCCCACCTCACCAGCAAGACCCTGCTCTCGGTCAAGCAGGCCGCTCGCGGCTCTTCCGACTGGCAAGCGCAAACCGACACGGGCACTCTTTCCATGCGTCCCTTCCAGGCCATCAAAGACGAGCCCTACCGCCTTTACCTGCCCATCGAGAGCTGACGCAGCCGATTCCCCGTTCTTTCCGATCTGTAAGAAAGCACATGAGTCAGGGCACGACTTCTAGTCGTGCCGATAAGGCCGACAAAATGAGCGGGGTTTTAACCCCTGCGCATCGATGCTTGCTTCGAACAGTCAGTTTCAGGTAGACCAACGGCGCTTCCCATCTTGACTTCCATATATACATCTGGCAACATTTATATATACAAGAGGAGACAGCAATGGCGGGTACGCTTACATCAATTCGGCTCGATACCAAACTCGCGGACGAGGCAGTACGCGTGCTCGGAGTTAAATCCCGCACTGAAGCGGTGCACGTCGCTCTCAAGGAAGCTGTAGGAACCAAGCGATTCAAGGAACTCATGATTAAGAACGGCGGAAAGATGAAGTTCGCCGGTAGCGATGAGTGAGTTCGCGATCTACGACACATCTGTTTTGATTGACCAACTCCGCACGAACCGCCATGCGTCGCGCATTTGGAGTCTGGATGTGCCGACGAAGAACTCTTCGGTCGTCATTGCCGAGCTTCGGCGGGGAGCGACCGAGCCAGACGAAGCAGCGCTCGTAAGTGAGATGGAAAAGAATCACGCTATTCTTACACCAACGACGAATAACTGGCTCGAATCCGGCGCAATCCTCGCCAAGATCAGGGGCGATCACGGCTTCGAGCCGCACAAACTCCGCGACCTGCACTTCGATGTGCTCATCGCGCTAACCGCACGCACACACGGCGCGCGCCTCATCACTTCCAACCGCGCCGACTTCGAGCTGATCCGAAAGTATCGCGCTTTCAAGCTCGAAGTCTGGTAGAGCGAGCATTCACTTCCAACTCGCTCCTGGCTAACAATCCTACGAGTCGGATTTCGGTTCGTCGGGCCATTCAGGGCTGGCGAGTTCGATAGTCATCATCGGACCATCCTCGAACGTGGGGCCCTTCTCCCTGAGAAACGTTGGAGCGTCTCCCCCAACTTCCCATAGCTCAATGTTCGGCGGCGCTTTGCCCACCAGTGGCGCAACCAGGCCTTCCACGCCTCCGATCAGAATCTTGATCTCACAGTGCAGCGCCTTTTTCGAAGTGCCTGCAATAGAAAAGTTCTCTTCGCCGAGTGGCGAAATCACCAGCTTCACGACGCGCGGTTTGGGCGTGGTCACCACCATGCTCACCGTCATCGCCGGGGAATTGGCCTTGAGGTTCCCAATGATCTGCGACACCATTCCATTGGCCAGGTCTTCCGGCAGCGTCATGTGCTGTGTGTAAACCTCCGCCTTGCCGTCCTTTCCCGTTGTGCGAACGGTCACCTGGCCGTTGCGGGCGTCGACCATTAGATCCATCGGATGCGGGAAGAACGGCCCTTTCTGGATGTGATGATCGCTGATCAGCCTGAACATCCGGCTTTGCGAAAAGACCGCCGTTTCATCGTCGACCGAGCCATCTTTATAGGTGAAGGTTGTCCGTGAAGTCACCTGGCCGCCACGATAAACCTGCACGCTGCCTCCCGTGGCAACAATGTGGCCGTCCTCGGCCCGCTGGACAAGAAAACCGTGAACGGTTCCTGCGATATGCCGGACGGGAACTGTGTCCGCGGGCACTCGCGGCTGCATCCCGAAAACCAGCAATGCGATCAGCGCACCGGCCCGAAACCATTGCCGGAACCGGGCGCGGAAGCCCACGAAAAACCCGGATCGCGACTTGGGAATCGGCGAGTACCATGACCAGGAATGTAACCAATTTCGCCCCCGGGATCGATCGTGTCCGTTGAGTGCATTCGCCATTCTCGGCATCATGAACCTCATGGCTTTGGGATGCACGCAAGCGTGGAAACGGTTGCCGGGTTCGCGAGATCAGCTGGGATGCGTCAGCCCGAGACCCGGTCAAGCGGATTCCAAAGCGCTGGAATTTGGGGCTCGAAATGCCATGGCGCGTGCTCCAGGCATTTGAGAATGACGCGTTGAACCCGCGGTCACGTCAAGCGCTACAATCGGAATATGGGTGCGCTCGTACGCAAGTACGCGAACTTTGACGAGATGAAGGCCGACGAGTATCGATACTGGCAAAGCCGGCCCGTGCATGAGCGTATGGATGCGGTTGAGGAGATGATCCAGACCGCCTATGCGCTCAAAGGTTGGGAGATCGAGCCGGATGTACCAAGACTACAAAGACCTTTTGTCCGCCTTCAATGCCCATGGCGTTAGGTACCTTGTTGTCGGGGCATATGCGGTCATCTTTCACGCGCAGCCTCGCTTCACGAAGGACATCGACCTTTTCATCAAAGCTGACCCAGCGAATGCGCAAGCAACCTACACTGCACTCGCTGCGTTCGGCGCGTCACTCCAGGGGATCCAACCGGAAGAGTTCGCCGATCGGGGAAGCTTTTTCCGTTTCGGACGCGACCCACACGGGTTCGATATTCTTCCCGATATTCCAGGCGTTGATTTTGAGAGCGCATGGGAGCGCCGCGTCGAAGGGTTAATCGATCCTGAGAGCGGCTTCAAGGCGTACTTTATCTCCGCCCCGGATCTGATCGCGTCGAAACTGGCCGCCGGAAGGCCGCAGGATCTCGCGGACGCGGAGGCCATTCGCAAGGCTCTTGAAGCGCAAAGACGTTGAGACGATGCGGTTAGTTTGAATTCGCAGAATATTGTGTCTCGGGGGAGCGGTTTCGATTGTCGGAGTATCACATCGAGCATATCAAGATGCGAGCTTTGAACTCGAATCGAGGATCGGCCCCATTCGTTTTCAACTCGCCTCCTCCGCCGCCTCCACCGCCCGCCCCGCCAACTCCTTGAACGTCTTCCGCAACTCGCAGGGACTGTGCACCACAATCCGCCTCCCCATGCTCAGCAGCATCGCTGCAAACATCTCCAGCCGGTCTCGCCCACAGCGCACACGCGTCCCGCCGCCCTCCTGCTCGAGCGCCACTCTCGAAGGCTGAAAGCTCCGCCGCGCCTCCTCGATCGGCATATCGACCCACACGTCGATCTGGTACTCGCTCTGCACGAACGGCATGCTCGCCTGCATGTGCTTCCGTGCATCGAAGTCGACAGGCCGGCGAAAACTCCCAGCGCCCATCGCAAGGTTCGACACGCGATCCAGCCGAAACGTTCGCAGCGCCTTGCGCGTGAGGCAATAGCCAATCAAATACCAGCGCCCGTCCGTGTGCATCAACCCATACGGTTCTATCTGCCTGCGCGTCGCAGCGCCGTCATGCGCCTCATAGTCAAATCGCACCCGCTTCCCCGTGCGAATAGCCGACGCGGCGCGAATCAAATGCTCCACCGGCGTTGTCACCACCCACGGCCCGGGCTCAATGGCAATCACGTCCTGCACCGTACCGATACTTTCGCGCAGCGACTTGGGCAGCACGCGCCCCAGCTTTGCCAGCGCACCTTCAGTCGCCGGGGCAAACGCCGAAAGCCCCACCTGCCGAAGCGAATGCAGTCCAAGCGACAGAGCAAACGCCTCCTCATTCGTCAGCAGCAGCGGAGGCAACCTGTAGCCCGGACGCAAGCGATACGCCCCGCCCACCCCTCGCGAAGATTCAACCGGAATACTCAAATCCTTCAGCCGGACGATGTAGCGCTGCACCGTACGCAGGTCAACCTCAAGCCGCTCGGCCAGTTCGGCTCCGGTCACATGGTCGCGCGCCTGCAGCAGCTCCAACACGGTCAGCACGCGCATGATCGGGTCGTACATCGCAGTTATTATCCTGAATTCAATTTACGACAGATTCTGTCGGGAATTGCGATTACCTTCAATCATGCGCCCCGAAGGGCCACATGGAGGTTTTTTTGATGACAACCGCGACAACCACCGTAAGCGTCCTCACCGCTGAAGATCTGCTCAAGAACTGGCAGGGCCATCGCGCCCTCACCCGCAGAACAATCGAAGCCTTCCCTGACGACGATCTCTTCAACTTCTCACTGGGTGAAATGCGGCCCTTCTCTGCGATGGCCTCGGAGTTCATTGGCATGGCAGTGCCCATCGTCGACGGCGTGGCCACCGGCAAGTGGGTCAAGTACGGGGATGGTCCCAAGCCCGTTTCAAAGAGCGAGATTCTTGCGCTCTGGGATCAGCAGACCAAAGAACTCGACGCCAAGTTCCCCGCCATTCCCCCGCATCGCTTCACAGAAGTTGACACGGCCTTCGGCCAGTGGACGATGCCTGGAATTGCGATGATTCAATACGCCATCGACAACGAAATCCACCATCGCGGCCAGGGCTTCGTCTACCTCCGCGCCCTCGGCATCGAGCCCCCGCACTTCTGGGAGCGCTGAGTTTTCCTCCGCGCCACCGGGAACTTCCCGTGCCCCATCCGTTCCGCGTAGTTTGCGGAATGGGTGGGATGCAAATGAGCTTGCCGCTTACCGCTTTTCCAAAGCGGCGGAATAAATCCCGCCCACACTTGGTCCAGCTTATCCCCAACGCAAAAAGGCCGCTCCCTCTCGGGAACGGCCTTTTTGCTTTTCGCACCGTTAGGTGGTCGCCGCGGCGACCTGCATGCAATGCTTAGTCGCCGGCCACCGGCTCCCGCGTCTCCACGGGCTTGGCCGGAGCAATCGAATCCAGCCGCACCATGCCCTCGATCGGCTTCTCGCCCAGCACATGCTCGCGATAGAGCTTGGCCATGCTGCGCGTTCTCGGCTTCGACTTCTTCACGATCGCGCGCGCGCAATCTTCTCCTCGCGCGCGTTCTTGGCGATGCCCAGGTTGTCCAGCGTGTGGTTGGCTTCCGAGTTCACATGCTCCATGTTCAGGTTCAGCGTCGTGGCCCACCTGCGACATGCCCACCTTCTTGCCGCCGGCGAAGATCTCATGCCGGCCGTGCTCCTCATACCACTTGGTCAGAGTCGCCGTCATGTGCATCTTCTCGATAATGTTGCGCCAGCCCACGCCCGTGTTGTACGCGCAGAAGCTGATCTCGCCTTCCTGCGTCGCGTACGGAATAATGCACTGCTCCGTGCGCCGGAAGTCGTAGTTGAACAGGTCCTGGAACCACATGCCCGCGATGAACAGGAAGTTCCAGCGATCCGCGCGGCGCTTCTCGATGTCGTCCATGGTGCGGTCGCCCTTCACGCTGCCGTAGTCCTTGCCGGTCGCGTTGAAGGTCTTGTCCATCTTCTTCATCATGTCGGTGATCTTGAAGTGCGTCGGCGACTGGAACGGATCGTAGTTGCGCATCAGCGACAGGCCAAGGCCGATCACGGAAAGCCACTTGCCGCGGGCCGCGTCGTTCACCTTGGCCAGGTCCTTCGCCACCTGGCCCATATCAAGGAACGCCGTAACCGGAGCGCATTCCTTGGTTTCCTTGTCGATCATCAGCGCCATGCCGATGCCGCAGTTCGGATGGCACCCGCAGCTCAGCTGGCCCCACTCCGCCGTCGGCCCGTGAATCAAGTCGGCCCAGTCAGAGAAGGTGCTCATAAAGCTGATCGGGAACCAGTCCCGCTCCGGCTCGCCGATGCCCACCTGGTTCTTCACGTCGTGCGCCATGTGGCTCGAGCGTGTAGCGCTGCGCAACGCGCCGCTCGTCGCTGATGTCTTCGTCGCGACCCGTAAAGCTGACCGGCTGGAAGCTCAGGAAGCTGATCTTCTTCGGATTGTCGAGCGCGAACTGGATAATGCGTCCCACCTGCTCGTTGTTGATGCCGTTGATGATCGTCGTCACCGGCACAATGTCCACGCCGGCTTCGTGCAGGTTGTTGATCGCCTGCAGCTTCACGTCAAACAGGTTGCCCACCTTGCGGTGCGAGTTGGCCGCGTTGCCGATGCCGTCGAACTGCAGATACACATACCGCAGTCCGGCTTCAGCAGCCGCGCGGCAAAGCTCCTTGCTCTTGGCAAACTCAATCCCGTTCGACGCCGCCTGCACGCTGTTGTAGCCAACCTTGCGCGAGTAGGCAACCGCATCCAGGAAGTACGGGCGACAGCGTCGGCTCGCCGCCACTGAACTGCACGCTCATCTGCCGCTTCGGCTTGATGGTGATGGCGTTGTCCAGCATGGTCTTGATCTCGTCCCACGTCAGCTCGTGAACGAAGCCCACCTGGTTGGCGTCCATGAAGCACGGATCGCACATCATGTTGCAGCGGTTGGTCAGATCGATGGTCAGCACCGAGCCGCGCCCATGCGTCACCGTCGACGTGCCGTGGTTGTGCAGCTTGTCGCCGCCCTTGCCATGCGCGCGCATGTCGCGTCCCGGGAAGCTCTCTTCCAGGTGCTTGAAGAACGTCGTGTCGATCGACATCACGTCTTCAAAGTGCCCATGCTTCGGGCAATCCTTCACCATCAGAATCTGGCCGTCGCGCTCGATGATCTGCGCCTTGATCTCGCCCACCTTTTCGTTCAGCAGAACTTCATGCGGCAGCTTGCCGTCCAGAATCTGCTTGCGGATCTCCGGCACGCACTTCGGGCAAAGCGAGTCCGTGGTACGCGGCCAGCCCAGCGGAGGCTTTTCCTTCTGCCAGCTCTTCTGCAGAGGCTTCTCGCTCCACTTCGGCGTAAACGAGTCGTTCGGGCTGATGCGGTTCAACCGCTCAAATACCACCCACGCGCCCTTGGCTGCATAGACGGCCGCCTTCTCCGCATACTTGATCGCTTTAGCCATTGTGCTGCGCTCTCCTCTGATTTTGGTTTCTGGTGATCTTCTGTCGTTCCGCTTCGAAATCTGTTTAGTTTCTATCTGATCCCTGACCCCGGATCCCTGTTTTTCTAAACCTAATCCCCTAAGACCTATGTCTTGCCCTTAAAGGTCTGGGAAGTCATTCAAAGGGTAACCGCCGCCCCCCGTCAACCCAACCCCCCAGCAGCGAACGGCGGAATCACCCGTTGAACGGTCAATTGTGACCACTGAACGGATCAGGCCATCCGAACCTATAGTCCTTTATCACCATGAAGATGCATCAATTTACCGTGAGCGTAAACGTCGTCGTCTGCTGCAACGTTCCCGAAGTGGCGGTCACCGTCACTGTCGATACAACGGGCTGAGTGCCACCGCCTCCGCCACCACCGCCTCCGCCCGATCCCCCACCGCTGCCGCATCCATTCACCAGTCCCACCCCGGAAAGGCCCACCGCAAGCAGCAAAAGCATCGGCCAACTTCTGCGCTTTCTCCATCCAAACCAGCACAGCGCAATCGCCACCGCCGCCTCAGGGATCACCGGCAACCCACGCCGATGCACCGCAGCAGCAGCCGACGAAGCCGTCACCGTCAGCGTTGTGGACGTTGTTCCGGGAGGCGTCACCGTCGCGGGCAAGAAGCTGCACGTCGCCCCCGCCGGCAACCCCGAGCACGCAAACGAAACCGCCGCATCAAATCCGCCGGCTGCAGTGACCGAGACCATAGTATTGCCCCTCGATCCGGCGTTCACCGTGAGCGATGCGGGCGACGCCGTCACAGAGAACCCGGGCGTGATCGTGTAGGTCGTGCTCACGACAACGCTATTGAAGTGGTCTGCCGCGGTCGCAATCGCCTGGAGCGTGGTGTTGGTGGAGATTGCGATCGGGCCGCTATAGACGGCCGAGTTCATGGTCGGCAGCGTCCCGTCGAGGGTGTAGTAGATGGTCGAGCCGCTGGTTGCATCAGTAAGAGTCACCGACTGCGCCGTTGTGTAAGTCCCTTCGCCCACGCTGAATGCCGGTGGCGCAGCCCGTGGCATCGTGGACGTTGCCGGGTGATAGAGCCAAATGTTGCCGATCTGCAACGTGGGGTCATAGAAACTAATCTGCCCCGTATACAGCCAGAGGTTTCCGTCTAGGTCCGACCAGCCAACATCGCCCTGGGTGCCGCCCGGTTCGTTCCCGGCCGCGGGCACTCCTATGGTTCCAAAGACGCCTGGTTGAGCGTTACAACCTGAAACGCCGAAACCGGGCGGGGGGCATAGAGTACTGTCGCCGCTCATCCAAGTCCAGAGTTGCGTCGAGGGATTGAACTCCCAGAGATCGTTGAGCCAGCCGAGTGAATATCCTGCGTCATAGCCGGCGCCGCCGTGAAGCCAGAAGTTACCGGCGTTGTCTGTCCAGGTAGTCGCGTTCGAGCGTGCGCCCGGCAGATTCCCCGGGGCCGGAACGCCGAGTGTTCCATAGGCCGCAGGAAGGCCGAGAACTGGTCCCGAATACTCGGTGCCCGGCAACGACACCTGAGTGCCGCCCCAGAATGTCCATTGCTTTAGCGCAGGATCGAACTCCCAGAGGTCGTTCAACTGGCCGAAAAGAACCGTTCCCGCGTTCGGTCCATTCGCGTCGGCCTCTAGGTATCCGTTTCCGCCGAATAGCCAAAAGTGATTGTTGCCGTCAGTCCATGCGGCAGCCGACGTGCGGCCTCCAGGATTGTTGGCTGCTGCCGGTGTTCCCTGCATTCCGAACACAGGTACCGGACCATTCGCAGCCTCGGCCGTGTTGCTTCCCGCGATCCAGGTCCATTCTCCGGTCACCGGATCGAACTCCCACATGTCGTCGAGGTTTCCCAATGTGTAGGCGGAGTCCCAGCCAACTCCCCCATACAGCCAAAAGTGCCCGCTCGAATCGGTCCAGATTATCGAGTTCTGGCGGCTGCCCGGCGCGTTTGCGGCCGCTGGAACGCCCTGACTTCCATACGTTCCTGCGACGGTGCAGGTGTCGTATTCATTGCAGTAAAGGAAATCGCTCCCGGCCTCCCAGGTCCAGATGCCGCTCGAGGTGTCGAACTTCCAAAGATCGTTCAGGTACCCACTAACCGCATAGGACGCATCGGTCCCGGTGCCACCTAATATCCACAGGTCTCCATTCACATCGCTCCAGCCCATACTTCCTGACCTGCCACTTGGCCAGTTTTCCGCGTCCGCCACTCCCACTTTTCCCCAGGTCCCAAAATCCTGGCAGGAGTTGCAGGTCGTCAGCCGAGAGGGGCCCATCCAGGCCCACTCCGCAATGGTTGGGTCGAACTGCCAGAGCGAGTATCCGTCAAAGTACCAAAAGTTGCCTTTTTTGTCGGTCCCAGTCGGAGCAAAGTTCGGCAACCCCGGAGTCGCATACTGGGAAAACTGGCCCTGGTTCCCAAGGCCGCCGTTGCGGGGCTGGTTCAAAACCCAGGTCCACTCATTTGGCGCGGTTGTCTGCGCCCCAGCAGTCGATACCGCCCCGGCCATCCCAAGCAGACACGCACAGAAAGAAGCCAACCAGAGAAGACGCCTGACGGTTCGCACGGATATAACCATCCAAATGAAGGTTGGCTGGAATTGTATCGCGAGTCTGCCCGCTAGATTTTGTAACTTTTTTGTGCCTCGATCTGTTATTTCGTTACCACTGCGGCACACACCCTTCTCCGCTCCACGCCTCCCCCGTTGACGCGCCTCACCCGTCCGCTCACACTGGAAGTGGGTTCTATGCAAGTCCACCACTGAGCCCCGCACTGAGGTTTCGCCCTATGAGCAATCATCCTCCTCCTCCGCCTCCCTATGGCCCGCCACCGGGCGGAGTTGCCCAGCGTATTGAAGAGGCCATCGAGCTCATCGAGATGGAAATCCGGCACGCGGCCGCTTATGTCAACGCCGCTGTCATCCCCGAGGTTCGCCGCGAATCCATCTCCGCCCTGCGCAACATCTCCAGCACCCTGCGCAACTTCGCCGACCGGCTAGACCAGAAGTCGCCACCCCAGCCAACCCCGCCGCCTCCACCTGGCAAGGCGCCCCGTTCCTGATGTTTGCCACTTTGCGCCCGCTTCCGGCTTTCTCCGTCTTTACTATCGCCATCCTTCTCTGCCTCAGCGTCTCCGGCTGTCACAAGAAGGAGCCCAAGTCGCCTCCAGTTACTCAAACAGCTCCCATTGAGCGCGAACGCGAGTTGCAGCCGCTGCCGCCCCAAACCTCCCAAACCCGCCCACCCGCACGCATTCCAATGACTCCCGTACCACCCGGCGGCACCACCCTCGACGATATCGACTTCATCGCCACCCATCGCCCCATCCAAACCGAACAGGGCCTGGCCACCTGGTACACCGCCGCTCCAGGCCGCAAGGCCGCCAACGGCCAGGTCTTCGACGACGACGCCATGACCGCTGCCCATCGCACGCTGCCCATGGGCTCACTTGTCGTGGTCACCAATCTCAAGACACGCCAGTCCGCCGCGCTGCGAATCACTGACCGCGGCCCCTTCGTTGACGGCCGCATCCTCGACCTCACCACCGCTGCAGCCAAATCGATCGGCGTCTTTCGCGCCGGCACCGCTCCTGTGCGCATTCAGGTCTACCAGGTTCCCAAACCCATCGACACAGGCGGCCGCTGGTGCGTTCAGATCGGGTCGTTCTCAACCGAGGACTCCGCCCTCGCGCTCAAGAAACAGCTCCTCCGCCGCTATCCCACCGCCAACGTCATCGAGTTTCCCGGCGAGAACAGCTACTGGGTCCGCATCCGCCCCGAGGGCGACGACCGCACCCAGGCCGAGGAGATCGCTGCCACGCTCCGCCCATCAGAGGGCTCAGCCTTCCTCACCCGGCTCGACTAACCACTCCGCCCCCTCAACCATTTGATCGATACTCCCAGCTATCCCCGCCTTCGTATACTTGCTGCCATGTTGACAGCACTGCGCACCACCACATTTCTGGGAGCGTTTGCGGCGATTCTTCCGTTGGCCCCGTCGCCACTCCCGGCTCAGGCCAAACCTCCCGCTGTCCTTGCCCAGGCTGTTGTTCCTCAGGCCCAGGCAACGCGACCGTCCCCGCAAGCCGCCCCAGGGGGTGCAGCGACCGGCGAACAAACGAGCTCATCCCACCCTGTTCTGCTCGACGCGCAGCACCGCCCCATTACCGCCGGTGGCTTCGTCAAGATCGGCCCCATTGTCTTTGAAGACGTCAGCGAAAAGGCGGGTCTTACCCACTGGACCCACAAGATGGGAACGCCGGAAAAGAGCTACATCGTCGAGACCAAGGGCTCGGGCGTTGGCCTCATCGATTTCGACCACTCCGGCTGGCTTTCCATCTACGTTGTCAACGGGTCCACGGTCGATGCGCTCACCGGCAAAGCCATCCCCCCTCACGCCGCGCTCTTTCGCAACAATCACGACGGCACATTCACCGACATCGCTGCCAAGGCTGGCGTCACCAACGATCGCTGGGGCACCGGCGTCGCCATTGCCGACTTCGACAACGACGGCTGGCCCGATATCTACGTCACCAACGTCGGCAAAAATCGCCTCTATCGCAACAATCACGACGGCACCTTCACCGATGTAGCCGAAAAGGCCGGCGTTCAGCTTGGCAACTGGTCCAGCTCCGCCACCTGGGGCGACTACACAGGCGAAGGCCGTCTCGACCTCTTCGTTGCCGGTTACATCCACTGGGACTGGAACAATCTGCCGGCAAGCAAGGAGACTGGCGGCAACAACGCCTTCTGCACCTTCAGGGGCGAGTCTGTTGCCTGCGGGCCGAGAGGCCTCAAGGGCGAGCCTGACCATCTCTTCCATAACAACGGCGACGGCACCTTCACCGACGTAAGCGAGAAGGCCGGCGTGGCCGATAAGGCCGGCTACTACGGCCTCGGCGCCGTCTTTGTCGACATCAACAACGACGGCAAGGTCGATTTACTCGTCGGCAACGACTCAACCCCCAATTACATGTACCTCAACAAGGGCGACGGCACCTTTGAAGATGTGAGCTACTCTTCTGGCTTCGCGCTCAACGAGGCCGGTCGCGAAACTGCCTCCATGGGCATCGCCGTCGGCGATTACGAGAACAACGGCCAGCTCGCCATCTTCGACACTACTTTCTCTGACGACTACAAGCCCTTCTACCGCAACGAAGGCGATGGCAACCTGACCGATATCAGCTACCAGCTCGGTATCGCCGAAATCTCCGTCCCCTTCCTCAGTTGGGGCGACGCATTCTTTGACTACGACAACGACGGCTACAAGGACCTTATGATGGCCGATGGACACGTCTATCCTGAAGCCGATAAATATGCCTGGGGCACAAGCTGGGCACAGCGACCCATGCTCTTCCATAACATTGCCGGCAAAAAGTTTGAGCCCGTTCCCGCCGTTGAGGGCACCGGCCTCGCCGACGTCATTGCCGGCCGCGGCATGGCTGTCGGCGACCTTTTCAACGACGGCAAAATCGATGTCGTCATCAACGTCATCGACGGCCACCCCGTGCTGCTGCGCAACGTCAACCCCGACCACAACCACTGGATCGAGCTCAAGCTTGTATCCGCGCCAAGGCCAGGTGTCAAAGGCGTGCCTGCCGATGCTGTCGGCGCCACGGTCTATCTCACCGCCAACGGGATGAAGCAGCGCGGCGACGTCATCTCTGGCGGCAGCTATCTATCGACGAGTGACCCCCGCCTCCACTTCGGCCTCGGCCAAGCCACGACCATCGATGGCATCGAGATCCACTGGCCCGATGGCAAGGTCGAGAAACCCTCCGTCCCCGGCATCGACCGCATCGTCAACATCACCGAAGGAGCTGGGAAGTAGCGCGCAGGGAGCGCAGGCGGCGCACAAACCAGCTTTGAATGGGCACGCCCTCATAGCGCGCTGAAAGGTCTTTCGTGCGGTAGGCCCGGGATTTTTCGGGCGTAAACCGGGCAAAATGAACGCGGGCCTCAGCCCCTGAGGTATGCGATTTTGGAGTTCGCTTGGCATAGGAGGACAACCTTGATGCATTGAGGGAAATCTCCTGCGGGCGATAAGCGAGCCTCTGCCCCACGCAGTGGCTGCGGGAAATCCCATTTGCATCACCGCCGATTTGGTGTTTGAATCAAATTATTGAAACAGGGGTGCTCCGCCAGAGCGGGGCTGAGAAGATACCCTCGAACCCGATCCGGATAATGCCGGCGTGGGAAGTTTTCTTCAAGCCGTTCGGGCCTTCTTCCTCGAAGTCAAGCATGCGCGCCCTTGTTTCAGCGTTGTTCGAAACAAGGAAGTCCCATGCTCGCCACCGCTCGCATCTCCGTTCTCGTTCTCTGCTGCCTTGCTCTTCCTGCCTGCGTTTTCGCTCAGGCCCCGGCAACCACAACGACCCCTCAGGCAACCACACCGCAGCCGGGCACTCCAGCTACCCAGCCCGCCCCACCCAAATCACAAATCCCGCCCGTCACCACGACCGTCATCGTTCACGGCGAGGCCAATCACGACTACCTGCCCGATACCGTCACGGTGGGCACGCTCGACGGCGCGCCGCTTCTCGAAACGCCACTCTCGGCCACTGCCGTCACGCGCGATCTGCTCAACGACCAGGTCGCGCGTCTCATCTCCGATGTGATCAAGAACGATGCCTCGGTCACCGACGATTACGTTCCCGTTGGCTACTACGGCGACTACCAAATCCGCGGATTCCCGCTCGATCTGGCCACCGGCTTTGAAGTGAACGGAATGCCCATTGCCGGCGAGCAGGATGTTCCGCTCGAAAACAAGCAGAGCGTCGAGCTCCTCAAAGGCATTGCGGGCCTTGAAAGCGGCGTGGCCAACGCCGGCGGGCTCATCGACTATGTAACCAAGCGCCCGGCCGCAATCAAGGCCATCGATCTCGCAACAGATCATCGCGGAACCGCCTATGGAGCAGTCGACCTGGGCCATCTCTTTGGCAGCGCGAAACAACTCGGCGCGCGCGCCAATCTTGGCGCCGAGCGAATCGTTACCTATATGAACGACACCAACGGATGGCGCGCGGTGGCCGCTGCTGCTGCCGACTGGAAGCTGAGCCCCAAGGCTATTTTCAAGGGCGACTTTGAGTACCAGCACAAAACCGAGCGCGATGGCAGCGGCTATCAACTGTTGGGCGGCACCACGCTGCCCGACATCAACCGCATCTACCGTTCAACCATGCTGGGCGATCAGCCCTGGGGGCCGCCCGACACCTACGACACTTTCAACACCGGCGCTCGCTTCAACTACTCCTTTTCGCCCAAGTGGGTTGCCTTTGCCGCGGCCAGCTTCAGTCACTCGCTCATTCAAGACAACGTGATCTACGCCTACGGCTGCGGCTACGAGGCGGAGTGCGCGCAAAACCCAGGCCCGGGCCAGTCGCCGGCCTACTTTTTCGCCCCTGACGGCACCTACGACATGTATGACTATCGTGATCCCGGCGAACTGCGCATCGATGCCGAAGCCGAAGCCATGATCACCGGCCACATCCATACGGGAGCGATTACGCAAGACATTACCGGTGGCGGCGTACTGTTTCTACGCAGCGTGCAGCAGCCTGGGTACTACACCGTTCAGAATCCCTACGATCCGAGCGGCATTGTCCAGGATGGCGCCGTTTACTCTTACGTCGGCTCTCAGAATATCTACCAGCCGATCGCGCCCATTTCCGCGCCTGGAACCGCAGATTCCCTCGAAGACCCGTTGCAGCAGGCCGGCCCACGCCGTCTTTGGGAAGACAGCCATCAATCTGCCGGAGTCATTCAGGATCGTATTCACGTTCCCGGCCGCATTCAGCTCATCGCCGGCGGCCGCTTCGATTCACTGCGCGACCACAACTACTCGCTCGCCGCCACCCAACCCGGCCTTACGCCCACTCTCACTGACAAGTCCGTCTGGCTGCCGCAATACGCAGTCACCTTCGAGCCGGTCAAGAACCTCACTCTTTATTCCAACTACGGCGTTCTGCTTTCTCTGGGACCGCAGGGGCCATGGTGGGTGGACAACGCCAACCAATTTCTTGCTCCCTTCGTCACGCGCCAGGCCGAGATCGGCGCAAAGTTCGAGCCCGGTAGCCGCATTCTGCTCACCACCGCGTTCTTCCACATGACCGCTCCGTTCATTTATCCCAAAGTGATCGAGGCGGCCGACAGCTTTTGCCCGGTCAACTTTTCTACGGGCGGCGCTATCAATCCCGGCGACCTCTGCTTCGAGCAGGAGGGCCGCGAGATCCACAACGGCGTCGAACTCAACGCCGAAGGCAAAGCAGCCGACTGGCTTCATCTCGACGCTTCGGCCACCGCGATGAGCGCCGTCTCCACTGATACCGGCACGCCCGCCTTCGACAACAAGCTGGTGATCAATGTGCCGCACTTCCACTCCAATCTCTTCGCCGATGTTGCGGTTCCACGCATCCGCGGCCTGCATCTGATGCCCGGCTGGAGTTACACTGGCCGCAAAGAAGCTACGCGCGACGACGTCGTGAACGTTCCTAGCTACAACCTCTTCAACTTTGGCGCGCGTTACACTCCCGGCGGCGAACAGGGCCGCATCACTTTTCATGTCTACGTCAATAACATCGCCGACAAACGCTATTGGTCCGACACCGGCGCCAGCCTCGGCGACACATTCGTCTGGCTCGGCGCACCCTCCACGGTCCGGCTTTCTGCCCACTACACGTTTTAAAGCGTTTTGTTATTTACCTGAGATTCCCGTGCCCCATCCATTCCGCGTTTTTTCGAGGAGAAATGCGGAGTGGGTGGGAAGCCAAGAAAGTTCAAGGCCACATAATCTCAGGAAGCACTTTAAACTCGATTGAATAATCGGATGATCCAACAATGAGCGCAAAGGCGGCACGAGCACACGGAATCGACGGGACTTGGGTCAAGCCAGACTGGCCTCCGCTCACGCTCGACGAACTGCGCCCCATCCTTGCTCGCTTTCCCCACGTCATCGCTCCCACCCGCATCCTCACTGTCAGCCCGCGCCCGTTTTCCGCAGCCAGCGTAGTTGCCACTCGCCACGGCCGCGTCTTCGTCAAGCGCCATGCCCATTCGGTCCGCGATCGTGAGGGCCTTCTCGAAGAGCATCGATTCATTGCATTCTTAATCGCCAACGGTGCAGCAGTGCCGCGCGTCCTCGCCAATGAGGACGGCGAAACCGCAATCGAGCTCGGCGAATGGACCTATGAAGTCCACCAGGCCCCACTCGGCGTCGACCTTTATCGCGAAGCGCTCTCCTGGACTCCCTTTCTTGAGGCCACCCACGCACGCTCTGTCGGTGTCGCACTCGCGCGGCTTCACCTCGCCGCCCAGGGTTACTCGGCTCCGCGCCGCCTCAATCGCCCTCTCGTAGCCGGATTCAACCTCTTCGCCGTCGAAACTCCGACTTCCGCCCTATCCCATTACATCGCTGCTCGCCCAGCTCTCGTCGACTATCCCGCCGCCGAAGGCGCCGCCGGGCAGGCCCTTGCGCTGCTCGAGCCATTCCACCAGGAGCTTCGCCCACATCTCTCCGCGCTGCCCGCCTTGTGGACGCACAACGACCTACACGCCTCCAATATCCTCTGGACCAACGAACCCATCCCCCGCGCCGCGGCAATCATCGACTTTGGACTCGCCGACCGCACCAACGCCGTTCACGACCTGGCTCAAACCATTGAACGCAACATCGTCGACTGGCTCTGTCTCCATCCCGGCTCCACGCCCGCTAATCTTTACGTCGACCTGCCCGCCGTTCACGCCCTTCTCGAAGGCTACGAATCCGTTCGCCCGCTCTCCGATGCAGAGGCCGCGGCGCTCGCGCCCATGACCGCACTCTGCCACGCCGAATTCGCCCTCAGCGAAGCCGACTACTTCCTCGGCGTTCTCCACTCCGAACCCAAAGCCCTCGTCGCCCTCAACGACTACCTTGTCGGTCACGCTCGCTGGTTTCATTCCGAAGCAGGCTCGGCTCTGCTCACCGCATTGCGCCGCTGGGAGTGGTCCCGGAAAAGTATTTCCGCCAAAATCCACTCTGTTCATCA
This sequence comes from uncultured Acidobacteriaceae bacterium, assembly GCA_963783065.1. Classification (GTDB taxonomy): domain Bacteria; phylum Acidobacteriota; class Terriglobia; order Terriglobales; family Acidobacteriaceae; genus Telmatobacter. The sequence goes on from CAWAMG010000004.1 coordinate 2,237,752, forward strand.
GGCAATTCCTGGAGGACTCCGGCCCCGATGAACCTCGCCTCTATCGGAGCTTACTTCGCCGCCAACTGGATCGAGCTCGCAGGCTTTCTCACCACCTGGATCGGCATTTGGCTCACCACCAAACGCCTGCTCATCTGCTGGCCGGTTATTCTCGCTGCCGACATCTTCTACCTCGTCGTCTTTTATCAGGCGCGTCTCTACTCCGACGCGCTCTTACAGGTTTTCTTCATCGCCTTCACGCTCTATGGCTGGTGGCATTGGTGGCGTGGCATTCGCCAACAGGGCGCAGTGCTCGTTGTCCCTCTTCGCGTGCGCGGCTGGATCATGGGCCTCGTTGCCGGGGCCATTGGCGCATGGCTGCTCGGCTCGCTCATGGTGCGCCTCGGCGCAGCTCTGCCCCGCCTCGACGCGGCCCTCACCAGCTACAGCCTTGTCGCCAGTTGGTGGCAGGCGCGCAAGCACACCGCAAATTGGATTCTCTGGATCGCGATTGATGGCGTCTACATTGGCGAATACGCATACAAAAATCTCTGGCTCACGGCCGTTCTATCCGTTGGCCTCGTTGCCCTCGCGGTCCTCGGCCTGCGCGACTGGCAGCGCGCCGCCGCCGCTCGCAGCGGTTCCAGGGTTGCTGTACTGCGGAACCATAGCCGTCAAGTCGACCCGACCCCAAGAAGCGGCGACCCTGGAGAGAGCTAAAAAGGGCAATGCCTACCCTGGAACCGCTCTAAATCGCGGCTTGAACCACATTCCTCAGCGGCTCGCCGGCCATGTATCTACGCAGCTCACCCTCCGCCACCTTCACAGCCCGCACCGCAAACATCGGGCTCGACCCGCCCACGTGCGGCGTGATCAGCAGGTTCGGGCAACTCCACAGCGGATGGCCATCGGGAAGTGGTTCCGGGTCTGTCACATCAATGGCCGCGCGAATCTTCCCAGCATTCAGCGCCGTCACCAGCGCATCCGTATCCACAATCGGCCCACGCGCCGCGTTCACCAGCAGCGCTCCCTGCTGCATCAGCTCCATCTGCCGCGTCCCAATCAGGTGATGCGACTCCGCCGTGCTCGGCAAAATCAGAATCACCACCTGCGCCTGTGGCAGCAGCGCGTCGAGCTCGCTCACTGCATGCACCTCTGGCTCCGTCCGGACGCTCCGCGCCACGCGAATCAGCTTCACTTTGAACGGTTCCAGCATCCGCTCAATCTCCTTGCCGATCGACCCGTACCCAGCCAGCAGAACGGTCTTCCCCGTCAGCTCCTCCTGCATTACCGGCGGATACAGCGGTCGCTTGTCGCCCGTGATTGCCGCGTAGTGCGCAGGCACCTCAAACCGCTTCTTCCACTTTCCTTCGCGCTGAATCTCCTGGTACAGAGGAAAGTATTTCAACATCGATAGAATTGCCGCAATTGTCCACTCCGCAGTCGCAATGTTGTGCGCTCCGGTCGCGCTGCAGATCGTCACATGCGGCCCCACCGCCGCCGGAATCCACTCCGTCCCCGCCATCAGAGAGAGCACCAGCTTGATTCCCTTCAAATGGGGTCTCGCCTTCAGTGCGCGATTCGAATATGGATCCGGAATCCACACATTGATCTCGACATCATGATCGAGCGTCTCCCCAATCGGAATCAGTTCGATCCCTTCAGGATAGTCGTGAAACAGCTCGATGGGCAGAATTGCCGGATAACCTACACGCAGCATCAGAATCTCCCTGGGATTGGGCACGCTCTTTCGCTTAATCCTAAACGCAAGCCCGGGCCAAACCACTCCTGCTACGCTTTTAGCCAATGGCCCTGCGCGAACCCCGTGCCAGCGGTCACCGCGAGGTCCGCACTTTTCCTGCATGCTGAAAGCAGCAGTCTCTTTTCCGAGCCGAAGTACTGGATGCCCCGATGCGCCTGAAGACAAACAAGACCTGGTCGCAGCAACAGCTCGCTGTCCGTTTGCACATGCGTCCTGCGGACCGGTCCGGCCTGCTCACCTGGGAGCGCAAGCGCCTTCTCATTCACGCCGCTAAAACCGCCCTTGCCGCCGCGCTCTGCTGGGCTCTCGCCCGGCTCTTCCATCTTCATGACGGCTACTGGGGCTCCATCAGCGCCATCATCGTCCTGCAGTCCAACGTCGGATCCACTGTCAATGCCTCGCGCGATCGCATTCTTGGCACCATCATCGGCGCCATCTTCGGCTTCTCGTTTTCGCTCTTCGGAGTGCTTCCCTGGAACTACATCCTCGCCGTTCTCGCTGCCATCGTCATCTGCGGCCTGCTCGGCCTGCGCAGCAGCTCGCGCCTCGCCGGTGTCACCATCACGATAATCATGCTGGTGCAGAGTTCCAGCTCATATTGGAGCCTGGCCTTCGACCGCGTCGTCGAGGTCATAGCGGGCATCGTCGTCGCGCTCGCCGTCACCACCCTTGTCCTGCCCGATCGCGCACGCCTTCACCTTCGCGATGGCCTCGCGCAGGAGTTCCTTGTCCTCGGCTCGTTCTTCGAGACAATTCTGGCTGGATTCCACAGTGCGCAAGCCCCCAACCTCTCGACCGCACGTGAGGACGCGCTCGCCATGCTCCGCACCAACAACCAGCTCCTCGAAGAGGCACGTCTTGAGCCCTCAGGCGGGCCCGGATGGCGCGAAGGTTTGGGCATGCTTTCGCAGTTTGGCCGATCGCTCTACGATGCTCTCATTGCTCTCGAGTTTGCAGTGCAGGGAAGCAGCGACGATGAGGGCGGATTTGCCCTGCGCCTCGAACCCGCTCTCGGTCAGCTTGCCACCGACATTCGCAGCGGCTTCCATCATGTCGCCAAATGCATTCACGAGTGGCGCTTCCACGTCCCGCCCCCAAAGATGAACCTCGAAGACGACATCGCTCAACTCGAGGCGCGCATGGATGAGGTCCGCCACACCGGCATTCACTTCTCGCAGGCCGAAATCCTCCGCGCCTACGCAGTGCAGCTTCATCTTAAGCAGATCGCCCGCCTGCTGCGCGCCTCACGCGTCGAAACAAGCCGGGCCATCGGCGAAGCCATCCGAGCCGAAGAATTCCCGACCGTCCTCGGTCTCTGAAAGATTACTGAAGAGGGATTTCGTTGCGGTAGGCCGGGGATTCATCCCCGGTGAATTAGCGAATGAGATTCGTGAGTCAGGGCCCGACTTCAGTCGGGCCGCAAAAACGCCCAATAAAATCGAGGGCTTTAGCCCCTGAGGGAACGCCCGGGTGCCCCACTCATTTCGCGCTCTTTGCGAAATGGGTGGGATTCGATGTCACTGATCGTGTGAGGGCCTCTAACCAAAGAACTTCCTCAGCGCTTCCACGCACGCTTCGATCTCTTCAATCGTCACTGCGTAGCCGAAACGCAGGTGCCCCTCGCCCTGCGCGCCAAAAACCGACCCCGGAATCGTCGCAATATGCGCCTGCTCCAGCAGAATCTGCGCCGCGGTCATGCTGTCCTTGTGTATCTTCTCCACATTTGGAAACGCGTAGAATGCTCCCGCAGGCGGCTCGCACTCGAGGCCTACTGCGTTCAACCCGGTCACAATCAGGTCGCGCCGCTTGCGATACTCCTCGCGAAGCCGCGCAATCTCAGCTTCCGGCGTCTTCAGCGCTTCGATCATCGCGCTCTGCACAAACGTCGTCACGCCGTTCGTCGAATAGAGCACAATCTTGCGCAGCGCCGTCATGAACGGCTCTTTCGCCACCGCATAGCCCGCGCGCCATCCCGTCATCCCATACGTCTTCGAGAACGTGAAGCAGGTGATCGTGCGCTCCGCCATCCCCGGCAGCGACGCAATCGAAAAATGTTCGCTGTCGTATACCAGGTCCTCGTAAGCCTCGTCGGCAATCACCACCAGGTCGCGCTCCATGGCAAACGCCGCCACCTCTTCCGCCTCGGCCCGCGTAAACACCAGCCCGCTCGGATTCTGCGGCGTGTTGTAGTAGATTGCCCGCGTCTGCGGCGTCGAAAACTGCTCAAGTGTATTCTTGATCCCGTTCCGGCGCGCGGTTATCGTCGGCACCAGCAGCGGCCGGGCTTCAGCGCCTGTAACCAGATCCCTGATCGGCGTCCAATACGGCGCAAACACCAGCGCATCGTCGCCCGGATCGAGCACGCTCTGAAACGCCGCATACAGTCCCTGCGAACCGCCCACCGTCGCAATCACCTCGTCGGGCGTCGCCTCAATCCTGTTCTTCGCGGCCAGCTTTGCCACCAGTGCCTTGCGCAGCGGCAACACGCCCGACGACGGAGCGTAGTGCGTCTGGTTCTCGGCCAGCGCCTTCACCGCTGCGTCCTTGATTGCGTCAGGTGTTTCAAAAAATGGCTCGCCCTGGTGAAACATGTGCACCCGCTCACCCGCGCCCTTGAGCTCCATCACCTTGTCACGTATCACCACGATGTTCGAAAACCCAACCTCGTCCAGCCGCTTTGCCAGCCTGATGCCGCTCCGCCGCGTATTCATCATTCGAGTTTCCTTTCCTCGCCGTATTGGGGAAGCTCTCTCTTTTCAGAATAGTCCAAGCTGGATTGTTCCGATCCCAACTCCCGCGACGCAGTCTCGCCCGTCACGCCTGCATCTGGTTCGTATAAACCGCCATCCCCACCACCGCGTCTGCACCCAGCGCGTCCAGCTCATCCACCTCTTGCTGCGTGCGAATACCTCCCGCCACAATCAACTGCCGCTCGGTCAGCCCGCGCAGCCGCGCCGCTACGTCAATTGGAAATCCGCCCATCATTCCTTCCCCATCCACATGCGTGTAGAGAAAAGCCGCCGCGTGTGCTTCCAACTGCGGCATAGCTTTATCCGGCGTCAGCTCCACCTGCGCCTTCCATCCCTTCACCGCAATCCGCCCGTTTTTCGTATCGATCCCCGCCACCACGCGCTCCGCCCCGATCGCATTGGCCAACTCAGCGGCAAACTCCGTGTTCACCGAGCCCCCAGCCGTAAACAGCGCCGACCCGATAATCACTCGCTGCGCCCCAGCCTCCAGCACCTGCCGCGCCCGTTCAATGGAGCCGATGCCGCCTCCCACCTGTACCGGCAACCGCTTCGCCATCTGCTCCACCAGAGCCCCGTTGTTGCCCTGACGCTTCGCCGCGTCCAGGTCAATCAGTTGCACCAGGGGATACTTCGAGAACTTCTCAATCCAATACTCAAAATCGTCAAACGCCAGGCGCAGCTTCTCGCCCTGCACAAGCTGAACAATCTGTCCGCCCAACAAATCAATCGAAGGAATCAGCATGGAAGCCTCATTGAAACGCCCGCGCGCTGCAACTCTTCCTTCAGCCCGCGCGACGTTGAAATGCCAAAGTGAAAGATGCTCGCCGCCAACGCCGCATCCGCCTTCCCGCGCCCAAACACATCGATGAAGTGCGGGACCGTTCCCGCGCCCCCCGACGCAATCACGGGAATCCCCACCGCCTCGCTAACCGCCGCCGTCAGCTCACAGTCAAATCCTGCCCGCGTGCCATCCGCGTCCATGCTCGTCAGCAGAATTTCGCCCGCCCCGCGCTGCTCGGCCTCACGCGCCCACTCAACAACTGTTCGACCGACGGGGCGCCGCCCTCCTTGAACGTACACCTGGGCATCGCGCACCGGATCAGCGGCCTTGGGATCGCGACGCGCATCAATCGCCACCACCACCGCCTGCGCCCCAAAGCTCCGCCCAATCGCGTCAATCAGCGTCGGGTCGGCCAGCGCCGCCGAGTTCACGCTCACCTTGTCCGCCCCGGCCTCAAACACCTGCTCCGCGTCCTGTGCCGTGCGAATCCCCCCGCCCACGCAGAACGGCACAAACAGCTCCTTCGCTGTCCGCCGCACCGTATCCAGCAGCGTCGCCCGTCCCTCGTGCGTCGCCGTAATGTCCAGCAGCACAATCTCGTCCGCGCCCTCGCGCGCATGACGCGCCGCCTGCGTCGCCGGATCGCCCGCATCCACAATGTCCACAAACTTCACGCCTTTCACCACGCGCCCCGCGTGCACATCGAGGCAGGCAATAATCCGTTTCGTGATCATGGCCGCGCCCCCAGAAAATTCCTCAGAATCTTCAGCCCCGTCTCGCCCGATTTCTCCGGATGAAACTGCACGCCCATCACATTCCCGCGCTCTACCGCCGCGGTAAACGGCTCAATGTACTTCGTAATCGCCGCCGTGTCCGCAGTAACCGGTCCCTTGTATGCATGCGTGAAGTAAACAAACTCTCCCGCCTCCACCCCGGTGAGCAGCCTCGATCCCTGGCGCACCTCGAGCGAATTCCATCCCACATGCGGAATTTTTTCCTTGTCTTCGGTGAAGCGCGTGCACCGCTCGGCAAACGCACCTAGCCCCAGTTGCTCAGGCGCCTCCGTCGATCCCGAATAAAGCCATTGCATCCCCACGCAAATCCCCAGGAACGGCACGCCTCGCGCAATCGCCGTGCGAATCGCGCCTGTCAGCCTCGTTTCATCCAGCCGCTTCGTCGCCGCAAAGTGCCCCACCCCCGGCAGCACAATCCGCTCGGCTCGCTCCACGAGTGCGAGGTCCGTGTCCGTCACTTCAACCTCCGCGCCCAGGTGCCGCAGCGCTTTCAGCACCGAAGTCAGATTCCCCGCCTTGTAATCGATCACAGCGATCATTTCACCATCACCCACCACGCAATCGAACTGAACCAGAAATATCCAATTGCCAGCGAACCCATTACAACCAGAATTAGCCGCCAACCCTTGAGACAGATTGGAGCCAGGAGAATCGGGATCAAGCAGACTGAGATTCCAGCCCAATCCAAGAGGACAACCGCGCCAACATGAGCTGAAACAAGTCGCCAGGGGAGCAACAATTTCGTGCCGTAAGCCAGAACATTTGCCGCAAAGATCACAAACACAAAAGTCCGCATTGAGCCGCGCCAGTTGCTCATCACAGCAGTCCCTTCGTACTCGGCAACATCTCGCCCAACTGCTGATCCTTGCTGCATGCCACGCGAAGCGCCCGCGCAAACGCCTTGAAGATCGCTTCGATCTTGTGATGATTTGAGCGCCCGTACATCGTCTTCACATGCACATTGGCCCGCGCTCCGCGGGCAAACCCCTCGAAGAAATCCGTCACCAGTTCCGTCTGCAGATCCCCCACCAGCCGCGTCCGCACCTTCGTGTCCACGGCAAACGCTGCCCGCCCGCTCAGGTCCAAGGCCGCAATCGCCAGCGTCTCATCCATCGGCATCAGGAAATACCCAGCGCGCAAAATTCCCCGCTTGTCGCCCAGCGCCCGGTCAAACGCCTCGCCCAACGCAATCCCCACGTCTTCCACCGTGTGGTGCTGGTCCACGTCCAGGTCGCCCTTGCATGTCAGCTCCAGGTTGAATGCCCCGTGCCGCGTAAACAGCTCCAGCATGTGGTCGAAAAAGCGAATCCCCGTCGACACCTTGTACCGCCCCTGCCCTTCAATCGTCAGGTCAATAAAAATCCGCGTCTCCGCAGTATTCCGCTCCACCACGCCTCTGCGCTTCGCTTGCTTTCGTGTCGCCATCCTCTTTCCTCCCGAACCGCCTGGAGCCCGCATTGCTAACTCGCCGATTCGCTAACTTGCTTCCAGCACTTCCATCGTCCTCTTCAGCGCGTCGGCCGCATGAGTCATCTGTTCTCGCGCTCCAATCGTGATCCGCACACGGCCCAGGCATCCAGGATCGTTCGACCGGTCCCGCACCAACACTCCCTCAGCGCGCATTTTCTTCACAAACTCCGCATGCTGCGCGCCGACATTCACCAAGACAAAATTCGCCTGGCTTGGCCAACGCCGCAGTCCCGCCGCATCGAGCGCTGCTTCAAACTCCGCCCGCGCCGCGAGCACCTCCGCGACATACCACTCGAGATACGCCGTGTCCTCCATTGCCGCCGGCAGGCACGCCAGCGCAAGCGAATTCACACTGTACGGCGACAGCACCCGTCGCACCCAACGCATCAGCTCTTCCGGTCCAGCAAGCAATCCCAGCCGCAGCCCGGCCAGTCCGTAGGCTTTTGAAAACGTCCGCGCCACAAACAGGTTCGGGATCGTGCCCACCAGGTCCATCAGCGTCTCGCCGTGGAAGTGGTAATACGCCTCATCCACCAGCACCACGGCCTGTGGTGCGCGCTCGGCAATCGCCAGCAACTGCTCTCGTGTTGCGCTCGTCCCCGACGGGCTGTTCGGATTCGCAATCGCAATCACCTTCGTCCGCGCCGTAATCGCTGCCATCAGCCTCTCAAAAGGAAACGCCAGGTCGTCGTCAGCCAACACCGTCACCGCTTTCGCATCGGTCGCCGCTGCATAGATCTCATACATCGTGTAAGTCGGCACGGGCAGCAGCAGCTCGTCGCCCTCTTCAAGAAACGCCTCAAACAGCACGTGAATCGCCTCGTCCACGCCATTGGTCAGGGCAACTTCTTCCGGCCTGCGCCCCAGCCGCGCCGCCACCAGTGCCTCCACAGGCCCCCGCTCCGGATACCGCGTCAGCGCCCCCGCCGAAATCTTTCCCAGCACCTCGCGCACCTTCGTCGAGCACGCCAGCGTGTTCTCGTTAAAGTCCAACCGCAGCGCATCCCTGCTCCCAAGCGGAGGGTGATACTCCGGCATCGCCTTCACGCGTGCCCGCGGCGCAGGCCGCATTGTCGTCGTCTCGCTCACCCTGCCCTCCCTTCGCTCGCGCCCGGTTTCGCCTTCGCCCGCCGACGAAGCCTTGCCCTTATCGCCTCCGCATGACCGGTCAGCCCTTCGGCATCGGCCAGCAGCGCTGCCTTCGGCCCCAGCACACCGAGCGCCTGCCGGTCATACTTCTGCACCGTAATCAGCTTCACAAAGTCGTTCACGCTGAGACCGCCGCGCACCCGAGCCGTGCCTCCCGTGGGCAGCGTGTGATTGGGCCCGCTGATGTAGTCGCCCATGGGCTGCGGCGACCACCGCCCAATAAACACCGACCCAGCATTCCTTACCCAGTCCAGATCGCTCAGGTCGTCCACTGTCAAATGCTCCGGCGCAATCCGATTCGTCAGCGCGCGCGCCTCCTCCACCGATTTCGCCACAATCACCAATCCAATGTTTCCCAGCGAAACTCGCGCCACTGGGTTCTTCGCGCTCCGCCGTTTCGCCTCCGCCACAACAGCCTTCGCCAGGCCCGCATTCGTTGTGATGAAAATCGCCAGCGCCTCGGGATCGTGTTCGGCCTGCGCCACCAGGTCCGCGGCAATGTCCCGAGCGCGCCCCCGCTCGCTGGTCACCACAATCTCCGTCGGCCCGGCCAGCATGTCGATCGCACAGTCAAACGCCACCAGCCTCTTCGCCGCCGTCACATATAGATTCCCCGGCCCAACAATCTTGTCTACGCGCTCGATCGTCGCCGTCCCGTAGGCCAGCGCCGCAATTGCATGCGCGCCTCCCAGCCGATAGAACTCCGTAATCCCCAGCAGGTGCGCTGCCGCCAGCGTTTCGCGCGCCGGCTTCGGTGAAACTGCCACAATCCTCTCCACTCCCGCTACCTGCGCCGGAATCGCCGTCATCAGCAGCGTTGACGGCAGTGGATGCCGACCGCTCGGCACATAACATCCCACCGCGCCCAGCGGCATCACCATCTGCCCCGTCATCAATCCGGGCACATCCTCGGCAACCCACGAAGCCGGCAACTGTTCCACTGCGAACGCACGAATCTGCTCAGCCGCCGTCCTCAGCGCATCCTGAAACGCAGGCGTCGTTGCCTCCCACGCCGCTTCCATCTCTTCCGCCGTCACGCGCAACGCGCCCGCGTCAGCCAGCCCGTCAAACTGCTTGGCATAACGCATCAGAGCGCGGTCGCCGCGTCTCCGCACGTCGCCTACAATCTTCTTCACCGCCGGCAACACGGCATCCAGCGCCGCGCCTCCGCGCCGCTCCAGCGCTGCCAACGTCTCTCGAGCCTGCGCCGCTCCTCTTCCCGTTGTTCTCAAGACTTTCATTCGTCTTCCTTCGCCAGCCCGCGCTACAACAGCGGCTCTGCTTTCAGCTTCGCCACCCACTTGCCCTTCATCTCTTTCAAGACACTGAAATCGTTCAAAGCATGAACATCCTCATCGAGCACTTCCAGGGCTTCATATTCAAATGCCTGCTCGCCCTGTGCGTTCCACTCTGCCTGCAGCGATGTCTCCCGTTGCAATCCAGCGCGCAGCCCGAACCACAATCCATTCTTCGTCGCGCCCAGGTTCCTTGAGATGCCCACCCAGGCGTGCCCCGATGGAATGCATCGAACCACATAAATGCCCGCCTGCGGCTTCAGCTCCTTATACTGCCGCACCAGCTCTTTCCTTGACTCCCTTGTTTGCATCGGACCCATCCTTCGCTTCGCGCGCTCACGTCAAATCGCTTACAGCACCACTTTGTTCAGCGGATACTCCACAATGCCCGTGGCCTTTGCCGCCTTCAGCCGTGGAATCACATCCCGCGCCACGCGCTCTTCCACAATCGTGTTCACCGCAACCCAATCGCTGTCGCTCAACTGCGAAATCGTCGGCGAATTCAGCGCCGGAAGCACCGCAAGCACGTTCTTCAAGTCTTCCTGCTTCACATTCAGCATCAAGCCCACCTGCGACTGCGCATCGATCGCGCCGCGCAGCATCATGGCGATCTGGTCGATCTTCCCCTTCTTCCACGCATCGGCCAGCGCCGGTTTGCTTGCGATCAGGTGCGTCTCGCTCTCCATGATCGTGTCGATGATCTTCAGCCGGTTCGCCTTCAGCGAGCTTCCCGTCTCCGTCACTTCCACAATCGCGTCGGCCAGCGTCGGCGGCTTCACCTCGGTTGCGCCCCAGCTAAACTCCACCTTCACATTCACGCCCTTATCTGCGAAATAGCGCTTGCTCACCTCCACCAGTTCTGTCGCAACAATCTTGCCCTCCAGGTCCTCAGCCGTCTCAAAGCCGCTCGACTCCGGTACCGCCAGCACCCAGCGCACTTTCTTCCGGCTCTGCTTTGAATAGGTCAGCGTTGTCACGCTCTCCACATCGAGCCCGCTCTCGATCACCCAGTCAATGCCGGTCAACCCGGCGTCGAGCACGCCGTGATCCACATAGCGCGCCATCTCCTGCGCGCGAATGAGCATGCACTCGATCTCTGGATCGTCGATCGAAGGAAAATACGACCGCCCATCCGCGTACACGTTCCATCCCGCTCGTTTGAACAGCGCAATTGTTGCGTCCTGCAGGCTTCCCTTCGGAATGCCGAATCGAAGTTTGTTAGCCACGGTTTTCTCCTTCTATTCCGCTCATTGCAATCGGCCGCGTAAAGCAACTCACCGTGCCTTCATGGCACACCAGCCCGTCGCCATCCACTTCCACCCTGAAAAGCAGCGTGTCGGTGTCGCAGTCCGTCGAGGCCGAAATCACCCTCAGCCGGTTGCCGCTCGTTTCGCCTTTCATCCACAGCTTTTGCCGCGTCCTGCTCCAGAAGGTGACAAAACCCGTCTCCAGCGTCCTGGCGTAGCTCGCCGGGTTCAGAAATCCCAGCATCAGAACCTCGCCCGTGCGCGCATCCTGCACAATCCCGGCGACGAGCCCATCCATCTTGTCAAAATCGATTGTCGGTGCTGCGATATTCCCAGGTGTTGTCTCGCTCATGTTAGTCCTGCTTCCTTTGTCTTTCTTCCGGACTCGATTTCGATTCCGGTTTGATTTTTTGTCCGAGCACGAAAAAGCCCGCCAGCTTCATCGCCGGCGGGCTTGGGTATTTCTTCTGATCTCTCTGGCCGCTTACTTCAGGCCATGGCAGTCCGCCGACATGGTTGTCCCATGATGGTGGAAATGGCCGAGATGGCGGGCGCTCTGCATTCACTTAAAGGCTAAGGGCACACAGCCTGCCATGTCAAATTGCTGAACTCCGGCAGGAATGCGTTCAAGTCAATCTGTCACCCGGGTTGCAGTTCGGCGAGGATGGGGCGAGAATGATCCGGTGCGAAGAGATGCTCAATGCGTGGTTCTAGCGTTGGTGGCGCTTGCCATATGCGTGGCCACGTCGGCGCAGCAGGACCGCGACACTTCCGGCGTGCCGAAGACATCGGTAAACGCCCCGCCGCCCGAGGCGCGTGTCGACATCAATCGTGCCACCGTTGATGAAATGATGAAGGTCCCCGGCCTGACGCGCGTATGGGCCCAGCGCATCATCCGCTTTCGCCCTTACCGCACCAAGGCCGACCTCGAAGAACAGGGCATAATCCCCGCCGAGCTCTACGGCCGCATCGAGGACTACATCATCGCCCATCACCTCAAGCAATGACCTTAATCAAGCCCTCGTTCGCACCCTAAATCCCAAACCCTTCCTGCGTGAAAGGCCGCCGCTCTTTGCCTTTGGCCGTGATCTTTGCCTCGTCCACCTTGCCTCCGCGTCCGAGCACCCGGCTCAGAATCACATAAAGCACCGGAATGAAAATCAGGTTCAGCACCGTCGACAGCAACATCCCGCCTACAATCGTCGTTCCCACTGAACGCCGTCCCAGAGCGCCTGCGCCCGTTGCAAACACCAGCGGCAGCACGCCCAAGATGAACGCAAACGAGGTCATCAGGATGGGCCGCAACCGCAGCTCAGCTGCTTCAATTGCGGCCAGTTCAATCGTGTGCCCCTTCCTGCGCAGTTGCTCGGCAAACTCCACAATCAGAATCGAGTTCTTCGCCGCGAGGCCGATCAGCATTACCAGTCCAATCTGGCAATACACATCGTTTTCCATGTGCCGCAGCGTCACCAGCCCTAACGCCCCAAGCACCGCCATCGGCACCGCCAGCAGAATAATGAACGGCAGCGCAAAGCTCTCGTACTGCGCCGACAGCGTCAGATACACCACCAGCAGACCGAGCCCGAAGATCAGCAGCGCCTTGCCGCTCGACTCAATTTCATCCAGCGTCAGCCCCGTCCAACTGTACGTCATGCCCGGCATCATGTTTTGCTTCGCCAGATTCTCCATCGCGGTCAGACCCACGCTCGAGCTCACCCCCGGCGCCGGCGAGCCGTCAATCTCCACCGCTCTGAACAGGTTGTAGTGAGTAATCACCGGCGGTCCCGAGCTCTCAGTGATGTGCGCGATGTTGTCCAGCGGCACCATCGTCCCCGTATCCGACCGCACATAGTAGTTGTGCAGATCCTTCTCTGACATGCGGAACGGCTGATCCGCCTGCACAAACACCCGATACGTCCGGTTGTTGTAATCGAAATCGTTAATGTATTCCGACCCCATGAATACCGACAGCGTATTTGTAATCTGCGACAGCGGAATGCTCAATGACTTTGCCTTCTCGCGGTCAATTGTCACCAGCACCTGGGGGTCGTTGGCAGAGAAGCTTGTGTTCAGGCCAACCAGATCCTTACTCGCCGCGCTGGCACCCACAATCTGATGTGCTACGCGGTCCAGATCGCTCAACGTGTTCACGCCCGTATCCTGCAGCATGAACGTGAAGCCGCCAAAAGCGCCCACGCCATTCACCGCCGGCGGTTCAAACGCTCCTACATACCCGCCCTGCGGCGCAAACATCAGCCCCTGCAGCTTCTGGTTCAATCCGAGTGCAATCTCTTCCGCCGAGTGTCCCTTGGCGCGTCGTTGGTCTGAGGGCGTCGTCGCAACAAACATAATTCCCTGATTCGCGGCAGCGCCCGAAAAAGAGAAACCCATCACGGAAAATGTGCCCGCAATGTCTGGATTCTGTCCGATAATCGCCTCGGCGCGATCGGCCAGCGCCGTCGTATACGACAGCGACGATCCCGGCGGCGCCTGCACAACCACGAATAGGAAGCTCTGGTCCTCTTGCGGAATAAACCCGGTGGGGACCGCGCGGTATATCCAAACCGTCGCTCCCAGCCCTACAAAGAAAAGCACCAGCAGCACGTATCTGAGCCGCAATGCAACGTGCACAACCTTTGCGTATGTCCGTGACAGCCATCCAACCGAGTAGTCTGCTCCATGAATGAACGCTGCAAATGCTCGCGCCACAGGCTCGATATGGAGAAAGTCCAGTTGCTTAGGCCTGTCCTCTTCGCCGCGCAGAAACATCGCCGAAAGTGCAGGCGAAAGCGTGAGCGCGTTAAACGCTGAAATTGCAATTGAGAATGCAATCGTCAGGGAGAACTGCCGGTAAAGAATGCCCGTTGTGCCAGGGAAGAACGACACGGGCACAAACACAGCAATCAACACCAGCGAAGTAGCGATCACCGCGCTCGTCACTTCTTTCATCGCGTGCGACGTTGCCTCGTGGGGATCGGAGTGCTCCATTGCAATGTGCCGCTGCACGTTCTCGATCACCACAATCGCATCGTCCACCACCAGGCCCGTTGCCAGCGTAATTCCAAACAGCGTCAGCGAGTTGATCGAGAATCCAAACACCTTGATGAACACGAACGTCCCGATCAGCGAAACCGGAATGGTTACCGCGGGAATAATCGTTGCGCGCCAGTCCAGCAGGAACAGGAAGATCACTACGATTACGATCACAATCGCTTCGCTCAGCGTAACCAGCACCTCGCGAATCGAGTCGCCCACCACCGTCGTCGAGTCAAACGCTACCGCATATTCCAGCCCCGGCGGAAAACTCTTCGCCAAATCCAAGAGTGCCGCCTTGCACTTCCGGTCCACGTCCAGCGAATTCGCATTCGAAAGCTGAAGAATGCCGATGCCCATTGCGTCATGACCGGAGTACTTCAGGCTCGAGCTGTAGTCTTCGGCGCCCACTACCGAGTGACCCACATCCTTCAGCAGCACCAGCCCATTCGTCGAGTTCTTCACGATAATTTCGTCGAACTCCCGCGGGCTGCTCAACCTGCCCACCACGCGCACGGGAATCTGGTATGCCTGATGCGCATCCGACGGCGGTTGCCCAAGCTGCCCAGCTGGAATCTCCACATTCTGTTCCACCAGCGCGTTGATTACGTCAGTCGCCGTCAAGCTTCGCGAAGCCAGCTTGATCGGGTCGAGCCACACGCGCATGGCATACTTGCGCTCGCCGAAGATTTGCACGTCGCCCACGCCCGGCACGCGCTTCAGCGCATCCTTCACATACACGTCGAGGTAGTTCGAGATGAACTCCGGCGAGTAGCGCCCGTCGCGTGTAAAGAAGCCCGCGGCCAGCACAAAGTCCGTGCTCGCTTTGGTAATCGTAATTCCGGTGGCGTTCACCGCCGAGGGCAGACGTCCCTGCACGCTCGCCACCCGGTTCTGCACGTCTACCGCCGCGATGTCTAGATCGTAGTCCGTCTGAAATGTTACGGTAATCGCGCTCGTGCCGCTGTTTGTGCTCGACGAGCTGATATACCGCATTCCCTTCACGCCGTTGATTGACTCTTCCAGCGGAATCGTTACTGCTTTCTCCACCGTGTCGGCGTTGGCTCCCACATAGTTCGCTGCCACCTGCACCTGTGGCGGCGCCAGTGTTGGATACATCGCAATTGGAAGAGTCGGAACGCACACCGCCCCGCCCAGGATGATCATCAGTGCGCAAACCGTCGCAAACACCGGCCGGTGAATAAAGAAATCGACAAACAAGACTGGCCTTCCTTTTTCGCTTGCTTTGAAAGGGCACGACTTCTGTCGTGCCGAAAAGGTCCATCAAATCGTTGGGCTTTAGCCCCTGAGGGATGTGCCTGTATTGCCATTCGATACTGATCCAACAACATCTACGCGCCGGGTAATTGCATCACGGGCATTCCGTTTACCAGGAATTGCGTGCTCGAAACAATCACCTTGTCTCCCGGCTTCAGTCCCGACGAGATCGAGTAGTTGTTCCCCACCGTATCGCCTACCGTCACCGATGTCTGCCGCGCAACCAGGTGCCCGTTCTGCTGGGCAGCCACAAACACAAATGTCTGTCCGCCCTGCCGAATCACCGCCAACACCGGCACCACCGCCATCGGCGCGGTACTCCAGATCACCCGCGCCTTTACCAATTGCGCATTGCGCATCACTTCAGGAGACGGATGCACCGGCGCCTTCACCAGAATCCCCTGCACCGTCGTGTCCACCTGCGCCGAAACGAAATTGATCTTCGTTTTCTCAATCAGGTTGCCCGCGGTATCGGTCAGGTCCACGCCCAGACCCTGCTTCACCTGGGGCCCCCGCTCGGTCGGGATGTAGATATACGCTTCCAGATCCCCAATCTCGTCCACCGTGGTCAGCACATTCGGCGGAGAGTTGAGAGGCGCCACCAAATCTCCCAAGTGAACCGGAATGTCGCCCACCACGCCGGCGAACGGCGCGCGGATGGTGTAGTAGTCCAGAAGCTGCTCCTGCGTCTTGCGCGCCTGCACGGCCGATTCGTAATCCGCCTTCGTGTTGTCGTAGGTTTGCTGCTCCTGCTGGTATGCGTCGTGGCTGATGATGCCGGCCTCGAACAGCTTGCGCTGCCGATCCACTTCGATCGCGTTGTAGTCGTAGAGCGCCTTCTTCTGCCGTTCCGTTGCCCGAAGCGACTCGACCGTGGCCTGCTGCTGACGCGGATCGATCTCCATCAGCACCTGGCCGGCCGCTACGCGATCCCCGGAGTGAACGCGAATCTGCGTGATCGCCCCCATCACCTGCGGCAGCAGCGTGGTGGATCGCCTCGACTTGATCGTCGCCACGTACTCGCTCGTCTGCGGTACGGGCGCCAGCGTCACCGCCGCCGTCTGCACCGGCATCCCCTGCATGCCAGCACCACCGCCCGCCGGCGCGGCTTCTTTCTTCTGGCAGCCCACCGCCGCCAATCCCAACAATCCAAAACACACCGCGAGATGAATCCGTCTCAAAGCCCTGCTCCTTGCATACCATATCGGTAATCGCGTGACTGCAGCTTGAATCCAACTCAACTTGTCGAATCAAACCTGTCCGATGAAGCGTTTAGGTTCAGATGTTTCTGACGAACCGCGTCCGACTGAGTTTCCGGCTAAGCGTCTTTCCTATTCTGACGCGTCCGGCCCGCCCCTCGACGCAAAAACTCTCAGCCTCTTTCTTTATCGCAACTCACTCCGCGACCCAGCCAACTCCCTTCTCCCTCGCTCCCTCCTCCCTTTTTTTTGACATGCCTCCGGCGAGTTGGTAGCCTTCATAAGGGCGCTTGCGGCCAATTCTTGTCCATCCCGCCTCTCATGTTGCGTCCCCGTCGTCTAGCCCGGCCTAGGACACCGCCCTTTCACGGCGATAACACGGGTTCAAATCCCGTCGGGGACGCCAATCAAATCAATAGTTTAAGGGCAATCATTGCGGTCCCCCGAAAGAGCGGGGACGCTACGGGGACTAACGCAGAGGCAGAGTGCGCCCCAAGCGTTCACTTACAGGTCTATTTTCCGCGCCGCTGCTTTGATGGTGGCCTCGCACGGCACAACCCAAGACCCTGCCACCCGAGATTGACAGCACCCACTCTCCGGCGTAGCGTTTCTCCATTGCAGTAGTGCTGTTTTCCCTTGGTCTGCACACGAAAAGCCTCTCGACTGGGATTGAGAGGCTTTTGTGCGTGTGAAGTGCAATTTAGCTCAGTCTGCGATCTGGCCAGGATTTATGCTCATCGCCATGAGCGAGAACATGGAGATAATTGACGTTGAGATGGACGGGACGGACGGCCTGATTGTGACGTTTTCGGATGGCACACAAGGCGCATATGTCGTTGAGGAGCTGCTGGAGTTGAGACCCAACCGAGAACCGGCCAAGCGTCCCACCTCCAGCAACGCTCTGCACGGACGGCACCCTAATTCGGCGCTGGCAGAGCGCCCGCAAACACTCCGTCCAACTTGTTAACGGCCGCGGCCATGAATCCGGGCGAGAGATGCGCGTACCGCTGTGTCATGCGCGGCGTCTTGTGGCCGAGAATCCGACCCACCGCGTAGAGGTCCACACCCTCCATCACCAGCCAGCTTGCCGCCGTGTGTCGGAGCGAATGGAAAGACGCATCAGCAATGCCCACAGAAGCGAATACGCGCCTCGTGTAGACGCTCAGGCGGGCCGCGTCTACATCGGGGAACACCAGTTGTCCGGGCTCGCCTGCGGGCACGCTCTTGAGCACCTGGACGGCCAGCGCGTTCAATGTGACGACCCGCAGTGACCCGTTCTTTGTCTCCGTCAGGTAGAGGCGATTGTTGGCCAGGTCAAGATCCTTCCAGCAAAGGCCGAGAATCTCGCCCCGGCGCATCCCGGTGACGGCTGCCAGCGCCATCGGGGCGCGCATCCATTCCGGCGCGGCTGCCAGCGCGGTCTTGAATTCCGTGGGAGAAAGATACCGTGTGCGCCCCTCCGACAGTTTGGGTAGTTTCGCGCCCTGTGCCGGGTTCACTATCAGCAACTCCCATTCAACGGCCAATTGGAGAGCATGTCTCAGTGTGGCAAATTCTTTGGCTACCGTGCCGGCCGAAACAGACTCGCTCCGCTTCAGGATGTAATCGGCGACCGTCTGGCGTGTGATCTCTTTCGCCTGGACGGGGAGCGCGGCCTTGAGCGTTTTCAGAATGCCGTCCAGCCGGACGAAAGTAGTCGCGCGCAAGTGCGCTTTCTGGTGCGTCTTGAATCGCTTGAGCAGTTCCGCGGTGGTGATCTCGCTGGCAGACTTAACCCCAAGAATGGACTCACGCTCGATTCGAGTCTTGATTTGGGACAGGGCAGTCATGGCTTGAGTGCGGGTGTGGGCCGTGACCTTCTGTTTCTTGCGCCTACCGCTGGCGTCCACATACGACACCCACCAGCCGCTCCGATCTGTCCGCTGAAACACTCCATCGCGTTCCTTAGCTCTTGGCATGATCGCTCTCCTTCGCTCGATTCTCGATTTCAGATAGATTTCTCGTGACCCACTTCGCGGTGAGGCCAAGATGAAACAGTTTGTTTGCGATGTATCCCTTCTCCGTCTTGTACTTCGCCCGTGTCCGCTCAGTCAGGTTAGGCCAGTTCCTGTGTGCATCCACAGCGATTTCGAGAGCGGCGCTCCGCTCCTGGTCCCGCTTCTCTTTCGTCCCGCGCAAGGCGCTGACCCTCCTCCGATGCTGTGGACAGAAAGTTCCGCGCTTGTAGGTCCCGCGCGGCCTTTCAAGGATGTAGTAGCACCCGCAGTTCGTCTCACCGCACTTGAACAGTGCGTACTTCACAACCGAGTTCATAAGCAGAACGAATATCCGCCGCGCCTCTTCTCGCGCGTCCGTTTTGGGATCGTCCTGCCCGTTCGTCCTCCACTCCGACCAGCCAAAAGCCACGATCATATCTCCCGACGTGGTTGGAAACAACGGCGGCTTGTGACTGAATGCCCAATCCGTCATTGCTTGATACGCATACTCGGCCTTTTTGAGATTGCGCGCCTTCGGTTCTTCAACTCCGTCGGGGCGTCTTCCAGATGCAAGCCACTCATCCACCAGCCCACGAAGCTCCGCAATCAGGATTTGGCTTGCTTGCTGATATTCCTCATCCTTCGCCGCGAACAAGCCCCTCCAGTCTCCATCTACCATCCGGGGAGCCCTCCCCGGACCCATTGCGTGTCTCCGCCTTTCCCTGCCGAAGTCCCGTTTGCCATTCAGGGAATTGAGCAGGTAAGCCGGGTCGATTTGAGCATCCGAATTCATTCAAATTTACGATATACCAAACTAATGAAAATGTATACCAAACATTCATTGACGCGCAAAGAATTGAACCATAGCCTAAGAAACAGCCCAGCAGGGCGTGAGGTTGAAAATGGCAAATGCAATCGAAGTGAGAGCGGAACTGCTCCCGGTCAAGAGCTTTGCAGCGCGTCTCGGAGTGTCCGTCTGGACGGCGCGCGGGTGGTGCTACCGGGGGACGGTGGCCAGCGTGAAAATCGGCAGTAAGTTGCTCGTGCCCGTGGGCGAGGTGGAGCGGATCATCGCCGAAAACATGCGCCCGCGGTTGGAGCAGAACTGAGTGGAGACAGGGCGCACACATGGCGAGAGAAGCAGACGACGGCCCCGGTTTGACGTGGCAGGGAGTGGAACTACCGCGCGTCCCTCCGGGCGATTATCAGGCCACTTGCATTGGCTGGCAGGGTCCGGCTTGGCTGTGGAATTACCGGAGGTGGAGTCTCCGGCTGGAGTTCTTTTTGATTGCGGAACAAGAGTCAGTTTCTGCATTCATCAGCATGGGAACCGATCCGGCGGGGGCGCGCCCTCAAGGCCGCCGGTCGTTCTTTTATGCGGCGTGGACCATAGCAAACGGGGGACCGCCCAGGAAAGGCCAGCGAATGTCGCTACGGACGTTTACAGAGCCGCACTTGATATATCGGGTGCGCGTGGCCGACAGCATCAAAGATGGGAAGGAAAGGTTAAAGCCGGAAGCAATGCGCTACTCCGTCGTGACAGAGATCCTGGACGCCGAGGGAAACTGAACGCGACAGCAGCGCCATGTGAATCCTTTAATCCTTTAATCCTTCAATCTTCCAATCAGCTAATCAGGAATCTGGTAATCAGAGAATCACACAATCAACTAATCAACCAATCAAGAAGGCCTCCACGCGCGGCGGTCAAAATCCGCGCAGCATTTGCAAGTTTCGCCTGTGCCGGGCGATGGTCGGAGCACACTGAAAACTCAAACCACAAGAGCGGGAGCTTCGGCTTCCGCTCAGGCCTTGACCGTTCCGTGCTCTACCCTTTCGGGCGTGCGTCGCATGATTCAGTCCGGGCAAGGGCCGCGTTTGCAGAACAGTACGCGCGCGCGGGAGCAGCGGCTAATTCGGTTCCAGCATCAAAGCGATTGGGAGAGTCCTTCCGTCGGGGATCACCTGCTTTTCAACGGTCTTGTAGCCGTTCAATGTGATCTTGATAGAGCGGGGTTTGTCACCTTGGCGCATGAGGACAAAAGCCATCGGCGAGACTCCGGCCTCCAACCCATCAATCCATACCTTCGCGCCCGCAGGAACGGTGACTACAGCACACCGCGAGGCTTCGCCCCTTTGAACGCGTTCGGCCAACTCCAGGGGGCTCATGACACGGCCTTCATTCGCAAGAGACGCGGCGGCGGCAGGGGACGCTTTGGTCGTTTCCGAATCAGATGTCAGTCCGATCCCGACTTTGGCTGAAGCCATAGGCACAGCCGGCTGTGTGCAGAACTGCCTTTCGAGTTCCGGGGACAACTTGTGTGCGTCACACATGGCCCGCACATTGTCCGATGGTGGGCTAGGCTTCTCCGGGAGAATGTACGGAAAGAATGTCCCAACAAATTTTGTTTCCTTGTTGGGATTGTCGGCGAACGGCACGAAAATATCGGTTTCCACGCCGAGTAGCTTCTTGTGGGTTTCGACCCGGAACACCACCCTGTCGCCATTCTTGAGAAAATCGAGCGGGTTCTCTTTCTCGTGCATCAAGTGAGGGGGTTGGTCCCCGAAGGTCTGGCGCACGGCCGAGTCGCTGGCTTGGCGATAGGTCTCCAGAGACCAGATCCCCTGGGCGACGCGAATCCGGTAGATCATCACCCGGTTGTCAGCAACCCCCCCGGAGCAAATCGTGGTGCCCGTAAAAGAGGGGTTGCCGCAGTTGAAATTGTCGGTGATGGTGCCGTCCCCCACGGCGGAGGATGCAATGTACGTTCCAAGCTGATAAGTGTTGGACTTATCGTTCGCATGCGCCATTGGGCCAAACGCCACTAGGATGGTTAAGAAGTAAAGCAGAATCCGTTGCATACGCACCCCCAACATCATTTGGGCGTTTGTCTAATCTTCGAGGAGCTTTGGTAGCCGCGCTTTGCTTCCCGCCCCTCTCCGAAGGCTAATTCTGATGCAGCCATGAATAAATCCCACGACTGTGTGAGGGGTGTGGTCCAAACGCTCTCCCCGGAAGATTCTTAGTCAATCTGACGCTGGGCTACACTGGACCCGGAGCCGGACGCCATGAGCCCAGAAACCCCGAATAACCCCGTAAAGCGCAAACCCACGGTCAGGCAGGCACGGTTCGCGGAAGGGCTCGCAGAGGGCAAGAGCGCCCGCAGAGCGGCCAGGGAAGCCGGTTACAGCGACTCAAGCGCCGATCATGCCACCACGGAGATTCTGCCGGTTGTGGAGCGCGCATTCGGTGAAGTGATTCGCAGCAAAATTCCGGTCGAACGTCTGGTGCGCCGGTTGAATGAGGGCCTGGACGCTGTAGAGGTTAAGGTGACCGCATTCGAGGGAAAGATCACCGATCAAAAAGCGTTTGTTGACTTCGGAGAGCGGAGAGCATACGCCGAGCTGATAGTGAAGCTGGGCGGCCACTTCGTCCCCACAAGCAGGGTTGAGGAGACACCCCACGAGGCAGTCAATTTGGAAGAGATGCGCGAAAAGATCAGGCGCTTGGTCGAGAGTCGAGCGGAGGAAATGGCAAATGAGCGGGCAAATCAGCGTTAGGGGGCAGGAAATCCGGGGACGCTACGGGGACGAAGCGGGGACCAAACCCCTGAAAACTGATGCAAGCCCATCCGCACGAAAGCAGTCTTATCTATTTTCAAAATCAGCGATTTATGCTCAGTCACGCAAAGCACTGCAAACTGTGCAAAATGGCCTCAGACCCACTTTCACGGCGATAACACGGGTTCAAATCCCGTCGGGGACGCCAATCAATCAATAATTTGAAAAAAGCCGGAACGTCCCGGAGCCCTCTGCACCGTGTCTTCCATGGGTCCTCAGCCTGCGCGTCCTGCATAATAGAATCACCACTTTGGGCCCGTCTGGGGCGAAAAACTGAGTGTGCCGAGATGAGAATGCCATGCCTGAGATAGAGGTCCCGCTGCAGCGAACAGTGCCTTCCCACGCGACCACATCGGCCAGGTGGATCCTCTGGACCTCATTCTTCCTCGGCCTTCCTGCTCTTATTCCCCTCGCGGGTGCATTGATCGTTCCCTATCTCAATGGCATGGTGCCGACCGGGTTTATCGAATATGACATGCCCTATTACTACGCGGAAGGCAGAGCCTACTTTGACCGCGGCTTTCAACTAACTTATAGCAATCCGTACGCCGGTTATAACTCACCCGCTATCTATTTCCAGCCGCAAACCTTTCTCCTTGGAGTCCTGCACAAACTCGGAATCGCTCCCGGAGTTAGTTTCAATCTGTTTGGACTGGCGGCGCTCTTCTTCGCGGCGGTCGCGGCCGTAATCTTTTACGCTGAATTCGTTGGAGTTGAGACGACTTCGAAGAAGATCGGGCTGCTCTGTTTTTTTTGGGGCGGCGGCATCTTCACCTTGTGGGGGGTGGGGCGAGCTTTATTTAGAATGCACCGGTTTTCGGCTGTCTTCGAAGTCGAGCCGACTTACGGCTGGTGGATGCTGAATTATGGCCGCAACCTTGTGTATCCATTGGAAGCCTTCTACCACGGCCTGTTCCTCTTTGCGCTTTTGGCGCTCATGCGCAGACGGCTTGCTCTCTCTCTCGCTCTCGCAACAGTGTTATGCATAAGCCATCCTTTTACCGGGGTGTCATTGATACTCACTCTGATTGCCTACTCCGGGGTTGAGCTGGTCTTAAGAAGCGGTGTAGTTAAACTCTGGTTCATGATCGGCGCCATGATTGTCGCGGCCCTCGATGTTGCTTACTACCTGGTGTTTCTGAATCGATTCACCGATCACCGGGTCCTGCAACAGCAATGGGAGCACGCCTGGGTTCATTCGCCATTACCCTGGCTTTACCCGCCAAAGACCTTTGTCGCCGCTCTCATTCTGGTTGGAGTTTTGGCGATCTGGCGGCTGGCTACGCCGGTTTCAGGGTTGTCACAACTCGAAGCCACAAGACTCAAGTCGATGCGACCCGCAGGGAACATCGACCTTCAAAACTCTCGAAAATCGCCACGCCTACACTGGATCCGCTCCAGTTCTTTCTTTCGGTACCTGCGCGACCCACGGGTTCGCCTCTTCTTAGTTATGTTCGTGGTGGTCTTTGCTCTCACGCAACACAACCTGGTGATACGACCCATGCAACCCATTCACTTTGCCCACGGTTACGATTGGACGGCGCTCTTCTTCCTGGGTGCTCCCGTGCTCATCGGGCTTATCGACTCCATCCTGAAGTTATCCAGGCCGATCGCCCGGTACGGCGCTCTTGCTCTCCTGTTGGGCCTATTCCTGTTAGACAACGCCGCGTGGCTCGTCAAGATCGCAATAGACAACGAATTTATCGTGTCTCTAACGAAGGACGAAGACGGGGCGCTGAATTGGCTCAGCAAGAATGCCAGACCCGGAGATCTGGTTATCTGCCAGGATGAGATGCTGAGTTACTTAGTTCCCACCTATTCGCCGGCGCTCGCCTGGCAGGGCCACCTGAAAAACACTCCATATCTGGGTCTCCGCCACGACGAAGTTGAGCGTGTGTTCAACCAGGGGCAGGCACTGCCGGAATGGAAAAGGCACGGCGTGATTTATGTTTCTCCGGCAACGTGGGTTCCCCCCGCCGATCTCTCGCTCGAGCGGCGTTACGCGAACAGCGATCTGGCTATCTGGGCCACGCCCTAGCGGGCCTGCAACAAAGGCAGGCTCGATAAGCGGCGCCGGATATCCCATCGCGCGGGGTGCCCTTGTCAACCGCTCATCCAGCCTTGTTCCGCGAAACCACCGCACGCGCCGCAACCAGTGCCGCGCCCAGCGCGCCAAATGGCTTCGATGTCTGCAGCCGAATATCGTCGACCGCTCCCAACGGCGTTGCGAGCCCTGATTCAAGCTTGGCCTTCAGCAAATTCCTGCTTGGGGTCACATAGTGAACGCCAACCAGCCTTCCGTCGCGGCTGGCGTCGCCGCTGGATGTTCCAAGCTGGCTGGGGTCGAAGAGCGAGCAGCGCGTGCGCCATGCGTGGTCGGCCCACACGGTTTGCTCGAACCACCCATGGTACCTCCTGATGCGCGCAGGGCCCCATCGCTTGAAGAGATACTCCATGCGCTCATAGTCGATGCGGTCGCGCTTGACCCAGAACAGCCCCGAGTTGAGCTGCCGCGGCACTCGCAGGGGCCCGAATGGCCAAAAGTCACCCGGATGCGCGGCGAAGCTATTGGCGTGATCCATCATGAAGGCGCCCGCAGTCGCCTTTGCCAAACTGCTTGCCCGCGCCAAACCGGCCCCTTGCGCCGAATCCGGAAAGAGCCCGCGAAAGCGCTTCTGGAACAGCACATCCGTATCCGCGTAGCAGACGATCGGCTCGGGGTGCGTCAAGGTGGTGTCGAACAGCTTGAGCACGTGGGGAAGGTGGACGCGCGCTTCAGCCAGCTTTGGAAAGCGCTGGAGCGCCCCTGCCAGTTGCTCATTGGCCGCCCGCCGCCTCAGCAACACCGCATCGGGAAAGGCGGCAGCAAACCGCGCCAGTGATTCCTCCGTCAGCGAGCCGTCGTCGTGGATAACCAGCCGTACCGGCTCTTCACTGCAGGCGAGCAGCGACTTGAGGCACGGAATCGCAAACCACAGGTGCGTCTCGCAGGCGAGAGTGTGTACGAGCATGGGCGAATCTTATCAACTCCCAGGCGGCCTGAGCGCGGCGTTCCACGCATTCGCCCACATTTCGGGTAAATCCGCCAAAACGGTGGGCGCCGCAAATTCAAAGGCGCGAATCCTCGCGGTCACCGAACTACACCCGCACAAATTGCGGGTGCCCCATCCTAAACGCGCTCTTTGCGTTTAGGGTGGGAGACCACGAGCCCCAACTCGCTGCCCTTTAACCCCTGCCCTACACCCCACACAGATGCACTTGCACGCCAAGCTCGGCAAACATCGCCGCCTTTGCCGCCAGCGCCCGGTCCGCCTTCTCTTCTGTTCCCGCATAGGCCACATTCACGTGGTTCGCGTGGTGCCGCGCCATGAACTGGTCCCGCGTAATCCCGTGCAGCAGCGTGTGCATGATCGGCCACTGCGAGGTCGTCGCCTGCCAGCGCCGTTCGGTCTCCTCGGCCGGCAGCTCCACCGCCGTCGCCCGTCCCATGTCCACGTGCACCGCGCCGTCCTCCACAAACACCCGGCTCCAAACCACGTGTCCCGGCTTGCAGATGCCCTTCAGCGTGCCGCCGCCCAGCCGGAAGTACATCGGCGGCTGCCGCTCGCTGATCGCCTTGGCGTAGCCCCCGTGAATGTGCGAGGCCGGCACCGCGCCCGAAATCTGAAACACCCACACAAAGTCGTCGATGCCGTCGCCCGTGTAGTGCTCGCCCCAGCGCACATCGTGCAGCGTCGTCGCCGGATCCATGTTCATCGCGCTCCACACGCGATTCGTCACCAGCGCATCCAGCCCCGCGCACTCGTCCACTTCGTTGAAGTGCGGCAGCGGCCTTTCGGCATAGAGCTCGCGCCCGTCCTTGCGCAAACACCGGCGGCCGATCCACGTTATTCAGCAGCCCCTCCACCAGGTCCGACGCCGGCGTCATATCCTTCAGCCCCTGCTGATACTGGATCCCGATCGCGTCGCATCCGAACTCCGCCGCAATCCGCATCGCCGCAATGTACATCTTGCACTGCGCCAGAATCTGCGCGTCCGTCAGGTCCGTCTCCTCCACTGGCCCGGTCCTGAACGTCATGCCCTCGCGCGTCCAGCCAGTCGCGCACCTTCTGCGCCTCTTCGTCCGTCACCTCGCGCATCCCCGCCACCAGCGCGCTCTGGCTCAGCCGCTCCTTGTACACGCCCAGCGGGTTCAGCAGGTTGTCTTCGATGATGGCGTTATACATCCCCATGCACCCCTCATCGAACACGCCCATGATCGCCTTCTGCGTCAGCAGATACCCGGGCCAGCTGCGTTCCCAGCTCGCGCTCGGCCTCGGGCAGCGCCGTCAGGTCCAGATCCCGCACATGGCTCAGGTCGTGATCCACCCGGTGCACCGTCAGCCACTGCCGCAGCCCGCGCCGGAACATCTCATCCTCAAACTCCTTGCTCCACAGCGTGCTGAACTTCACTCCCGCCTTCCACAGGCTGCCATTCAGGTTCAGCATCCCCACCAGCCCCGGCCATTGCCCGCTCCAGTTCGCCACCGTCAAAATCGGCCCCTTGTGGCTCGCCAGCCCCGCCAGCACGTGGTTGCTGTACTGCCACACCGCCTCGGCCACCACGATCGGCGCACGCGCGGTCGATCCCCGCAAACACATCCATCCCCATCCGCTGGTTGTAGATGAACCCATGCTTCAGCTTCTCGTCGTAGCCGTGCGCCCGCCGCAGCGTGAACCCCTCCGCCTTGAAGGCCTCCGTCAGCTTGGCCTCCATCTCCGCCTGCGCCGGCCAGCACTTCTCGTTGGCACTCTGCCTCAGGTCGCCGCTTGCCACCAGCAATACTTCATTGGCCGCTACGGGCGCGGTGCTTCAAGCTCTGGAACGGAATATGACGACATGCACTTGCTCCTTTTATCTGTGCCTTGAGGCGCGTACGAATCCTACAACTCCCACCCCGTCCGCGCGAAAGTCACGCCCTCGCGCATTGGCCCGGCCCACCACATCTGGCAATGATTCATCCGCCACTTGAGGAGCAATATCTCCCATTCGGCGCAGACACCGGTCGCGAAACATGCTGCGAAACATGGATCGATCAGTGCGCGCGTTCAAGACGAGAGACCAGGGAACAGAAATCAGAAATCGCAAAATTCACACTTGACATTGATAGAATAATCCACTACCATTTGGTTGTGGATCGATTGGGCACAACATTTGCGGCTTTGTCTGATCCAACCCGGCGGGCAATGATCGAGCGACTCTCCCATGGGCCCGCCTCAGTGCGTGGATTGACGGAACCGTTTTCACTCTCGCAGCAGATGATTTCAAAACATATTGCCTACCTGGTGCGAGCGCGGATTGTGATCAAGACGAAGCGTGGACGAGAGAGTGTCTGCACGCTCAGGCCAGAGGCGATAAAGACGGTCAGCGACTGGGCCGTTTAACTATCGCCGATTCTGGGAAGAGAGTTTCGACAAGCTGGATGTGGTTGTGAATCAAATGAAACAAACGGAGGTCAGAGATGACAAACAACACGGTTAACGAGATAGAGCGGATGGTTGTGACAAGAGTTTTTGATGCCCCACGCGAATTGGTTTGGAAGGCGTGGACAGACCCGAAGTACA
The DNA here is from genome assembly GCA_963783065.1 of uncultured Acidobacteriaceae bacterium. GTDB lineage: Bacteria > Acidobacteriota > Terriglobia > Terriglobales > Acidobacteriaceae > Telmatobacter. The sequence goes on from CAWAMG010000004.1 coordinate 2,265,687, forward strand.
TGATGCAGTGGTGGGGACCGAAGGGCTTTACTGCGCCTGTTTGCAAGATGGATTTTCGCGTGGGGGGAAAATTTCTCTGCTGCATGAGAGCGCCGGATGGGCAGGAGGGCTGGAATGCGGTCGGAATACCACGAGATTGTTCCCTTCGAGAAGATCGTTTCGTCCATGTATTTCTCCGATCCGGAAGGAAACAAGATCGACCCCGCGCAACTTGGCATAGAACATGAGGCCATCGACGGTGCGTACGATGTGACGCTCTTTGAGGATCTCGGAAACGGCCAGACAAGACTCACCCACATTGGAAATGAACCGATGGAAAGCGCAAGAAATAGCGGTCAACTCGAGGGCTGGGTACAGATACTCGATAAAGTTGCCGCAGTTGTTGCGGGGCTGGCGCAGGCGAAATAAGAGCTGAAGTTCTGATGATCGTCTTGCGCGAGAAACTGAATCTAAAGCAATCGCAGAATCTCATGAGGTAGTGAGCTTGCCGGAGCCCCTCCGGCAAGCTGCGCTCCACGCAGCCAACCCGCCGGCCTGGCGTCTGTCTGTTCGCAATGTGTCCGCTTTTGAGATGGAGACCACAATCAATGTGATCTTCAAGCTCGAAAAGCCCATCGCACGCCATTAGCCCCCGGTCGGACGGACCCTCCCCCGTACGGCCCCCTTGTTGACCCCAGCCCCAAAAACCCTGTAAACTACCTTAGTTTGGCGATTCCTGCCTGTCGCCGTGAACCTGACGTTCGCCCGTCCTTTTGGGCTTGAGCGTACCGGCATCGCGGCACAGAAGTTTTCCGACCGAGCCGTCTTGGCCTGCAACATCCATGGCCATATTTTGATTGAAGCGCTTCCGCTCGTTTGCGGTCTGCGCTGGAGGTAGTATGTACGCGGTTATTCGTACCGGCGGTAAGCAGTACCGGGTCGCTCCCGGCGACGTGCTCAAGATTGAAACCATCGCCTCCGGCGACAAGACCAGTCGAGTTCAGCGATGTTCTCGCCGTCAGCGGCGAGCCCGGCACCGTGGCCAAGCCGGCCACCGCCAAGGTCACCGCCGAAGTTCTCGGCGAGGGCCGCGGCGACAAGATCCTGGTCTTCCACCTCAAGCGCAAGAAGCAGTACAAGAAGCTCCAGGGGCACCGCCAGAACTTTACCGAGGTGCGCATCAAGGCCATCGAGGCCGACGGCGTAACCTACACCGCCGCGCAATAGCGATTCAGCCCTCAGCTTTTTCATCGCGAGGGCAGGGACAGCTTGATCGACAATTTACTAGCGAGGCTGAAAGCTGACAGCTCGGCTCAGAAGAGGAATTCAGAAATGGCACATAAGAAGGGTGGAGGCAGCTCCACAAACGGACGCGATTCCAATGCACAGCGCCTGGGCGTAAAGGCCTTCGCCGGCCAGCTCATCACCGGCGGCTCCATCATCATGCGCCAGCGCGGCACCCGGATCAAGCCCGGCGTCAACGTCGGCATCGGCTCCGACGACACGCTCTTTGCCAAGGTCACCGGGCGCGTCAAGTTCTCTGACCGCGGCAACCGCGGCCGCTTCGCCTCCATCGAGCCCGTAGCCGCAGAGTAAGCGCTCAATCATCTTGATCGACCCCGGGGGGCGAAGGATGGTCAAGCTTTCCCGAATAGCTCCAGAACTGCCAGTTGCCAATCTGCAGGAAGCCCTCGTCTACTACGAGCGGAAACTCGGATTCCGGGCCGCGATGGAGATGCCCGATGGCAAATACGCAATCGTCGAGCGGGACGATATAGCAATCCATCTTTTCCAGGAAGACTCGCCCAAGTCGTCGCCTGTGGCGATCCATGTTTTCACTGAAGGCCTCGAAGAGCTGCATTCAGAACTTCAAGAGCGAGGCGCTCGTGTCTCCCAGGGGATCCTGCGCAAGCCATGGGGCAATCGCGACTTCCGGGTGAATGACAACTCCGGAAACGAAATCAAGTTCACTGAGCCAAATTCGGAAATGCGTTAGGACCAGGGCACGCAGCGCAATGTGCGCAAGCAAAAGGGCCGGAACCCAATCGGCTCCGGCCCTTTCTCCCTCCCCGTTTACATCTCATCTCTATAACTCCGACTCCCGGCTCTTCAAATTCCGGCTAAGCACCTTCTCCACCACGTTCTCCACGTCGGTAAGGAAGAAGCTGTTTGCCTGCTGTGGCCCGGCTACCTGTGTGCCCGGATGTCCAAGCGCTGAGGCAATCTCGTTCCAGCGATAGATGGTCGAGTTCACCGGCATCACAACCGGCTTGCGAACCGGTTCCGGCAGCGCACAGTAGGCAACCCACGTGCCAAGCGACAGCAGGATGACCCCCTCGTAAGCAAACTGCAGCGGATCGGTCAGCGAAGCGAACCGCGAGATCAGCGAAACGGTGACAAAGTCGTTCGATGCCATCACGCCGAAGCCAAGCGCCAGACCGAATGCCATATCGCGCACCGAAAGCCGAAGAGCATTCATGCTCAGGCAGAGGAACGCAAGCAGGCAGATCTCCAGCAGGCTCACAGAGCGCATGAGCGCAATCGCCATATCTGTGATCGCCATCAGGCCGCGGTGCGAAAACGTCACCGTCGAGAAGGTCACGATGATCGAAACAAGCACTGCCCAGCGGAAGATCACGATCCCGAACTTCAGCAGCCCAGGCACAGCCGAAAGCGCTGACCGGAAGATCTCAAGGCAGATGAAGTAGAGGATCACCGCGCTCGCGATGTAGACGGCCCAGAACTTGAAAAAGTACGCCTGCTCGCAGATCCGCTCGGAATTCCGGCGTCGCAACGATCCTGCCCGCCTTGCCCAAAAGCAGCAGCGATGAAAGCAGGCGCCGACAGGAGTCGCAGCACCAGATACGCGCCCATCGCCGGATAGCGACGATGCAGGCCTCGCCTCCAGAACAGGATCGCGATCACAGCGAAGAGCAATAGCTCAACGCCTGTCATTGCCGTCATCGCGATCTGAGAGGACATACTTGCGACCTTTCGCGTTTCTGCGAACTTTCTCAGAATAGCGCCGAAGCAACGGACCACTCAATGAAAAACGCCCGAATCGCGATGCCACTTTTGGGCCATGGCACCCTACCTATGGGTTACTTCGGCGGAACGATCTCTACCGGCGGGCAGGTGGGCAGTCCCGGGGCACACAGCGGAATGGGATCGGTCAGCGTCGCTGACTGATGGCTCGCAAATGGCTTAGGCGTTGAAGAAGAAACAGATGCGGCTGCAACTCCGGCGAAAACGATTGAAAGTGCGAAGATTCGAATGGCGAGTTCTCATGATAGGTAACCTCTCTCAGTAATCATTTTTGGATTCGGAGATTGCTCTCCGTGCTACTCGGAGAGTAAACCACTTTATCAAATAAGTCGAATAATTTCATATAGTTAACGACTTAGTAACGAAAATAGTTACTGTAGTAACATACAACTTCGGTAATCTCTCAAGTCACCCGCTTCGCTGTGTCTCCCGCCCCTCTCTCGACCCCTCTTCGGACCCCCCTCCGCCGTGTTAAAATTGACCTAGGCAGATTCTGCTAAAGTCCACGTCTTTCAAGCCTTTAGTCCCGGCCGGAGATGCTGCGATCGCTTCGCAGTCGCTCCCTCCAGGCAGGCCTGATTGCAAGCCCATCGCGATTGGATATCTATGGCGACTGAAGTACCTCCTCCTCCCGGCGAAAATGGCGGAAACGGCGACAACGGCAGCTATACCGGCGAAAATATCAGGATCCTCGAAGGCCTTGAGGCAGTCCGCCTGCGTCCCGCCATGTACATTGGCTCGACCGGCGAGATGGGCCTGCACCACCTGGTCTATGAGGTGGTCGACAATTCCGTCGACGAGGCGCTGGCCGGATATGCCAAGAAGGTCGACGTCACCATCCACGTCGACAACTCCATCACCGTTGTCGACGACGGCCGCGGCATTCCCGTCGACATGATGGATACGCCCGACGGCAAGAGGATGCCGGCGGTTCAGGTGGTGCTCACCAAGCTCCACGCCGGCGGCAAGTTCGACGCTTCCAACTACAAAGTCTCCGGCGGCCTTCACGGCGTCGGCGTAAGCTGCGTCAACGCTCTCAGCCAGGAGTTCAACGTCGAAATCTGGCGCGATGGCCACACCTGGGAGATGGACTTCAGTTGCGGCGCTCCCACCAGCGAGCTGCGCCAGGCCGGCACCAGCAAGCGCCGCGGCACGCGCGTCCACTTCCTGCCCGACAAGAGCATCTTCACCGCCACCGAGTTCAACTACGACACGCTCGCCCAGCGTCTGCGCGAGATGGCCTTCCTCAACAAGGGCCTGGAGATTACCCTCACCGACGAGCGCACCGCCGACGCCAAGACCGGCGAAGCCAAAGCGCACCGAGTTCAAATACGCCGGCGGCATCGCCGAGTTCGTAAAGCACCTCAACCGCGGCAAGCAGGTGCTCCACGACAAGCCGATCGTCATGGAAGCGTTGCGCGAGGGCGTCGAGATGGACATCGCCCTGCAATACAACGACAGCTACTCCGATACAGTCTTCAGCTTCGCCAACAACATCAACACTGTCGATGGTGGCTCGCATCTGTCCGGCTTCAGAACCTCCCTCACCCGCACCATCAACGCCGTCGGCCAGGCGATCGGCCTCTTCAAAGACATGAAGGAGACGCTCAGCGGCGACGACGTCCGCGAGGGCCTGGTGGCCGTGGTCAGCGTCAAGCTGCCGCAGCCCCAGTTCGAAGGCCAGACCAAGGGAAAGCTCAACTCTGACATCGCCGGCATCGTCCAGGCCTTCGTCAATGAGCGCCTCGGCATGTTCCTCGAACAGAACCCGCCCATCGCCAAGCGCATCATCAACAAGGCCATCGAAGCTGCACGCGCCCGCGAGGCTGCACGCAAGGCTCGCGACCTCACCCGCCGCAAAGGTGCTCTCGATGGTGGCGGCCTGCCCGGCAAGCTCGCCGATTGTAGCGAGCGCAATCCCGACCGCTGCGAGCTCTACCTTGTCGAGGGCGAGAGCGCCGGCGGCACGGCCAAGCAAGGCCGCGATCGCCGTTTCCAGGCCATCCTGCCCCTCAAGGGCAAGATCCTGAACGTCGAAAAGGCCCGCTACGACAAGATGCTCGGCCACGAAGAAATCCGTGCCATGATCACCGCGCTCGGATGCGGCATCGGCAAAGATGATTTCGACGCCTCAAAGATTCGCTACGGCAAAATCATTCTCATGACCGATGCCGACGTCGACGGCTCCCACATTCGCACCCTTCTGCTCACCTTCTTCTTCCGTCACATGACGGAACTCATCAAGCGCGGCAACATCTACATTGCGCAGCCGCCGCTTTACAAAATCAAGAAGGGCCGCCGCGAAGAGTACATCAAAGACGATCGCGAGCTCGTCAAAGTCATGATCAAGCGCGCCGGCGAAGGCACTGTCATCCGCCACGGCGAAAGCGCCAGCAAAATCGAAGGAGCTGATCGTGTCCGCTTCATGAGCGCCCTCGGCGAGTACCTCGATTTCGTCGACCGCGTCGACAAGCGAATTCGCAACGAGAAGCTCGTCGAGCTCCTCGCTCGCGCCGAGCTCACCCATCGCGCCGATTTCGCCTCGCAATCCGGAAGCGATATCCCACCCAAGCTGGCCCTGTTGCACACCCAACTCGTCGAGCTTGCCGATGAGTTGCAAATCAAGGTCGCCCGCCCTGTCGAAGACGAAGAGCACCATACCTGGTCGATCAAATTCACCGATGCTCAGGGTGCCGAACGTTCCATCAAATGGGAGTCTGGCATCCAGCCCCGAATTCCGCCAGATGATGTCGAAGTACTCCCAGATCAAGGACTATCTCGAGCCGCCCTTCCTCATCGAGTACGTCGGCAAGGCTGGCTCCGAATCAGGACAGGAGCCCGAAGAGGCGGAAGAGACCGCCCCGGAGGGCGAAGGCGCCGAAACAAAGGCCGCTCGCCGCGCCGCGCGTCCCCTGCAGGAGCCGGTCGAAAAACAGACCGCCCGCGAATTCTTTGCTTATGTCGTCGAACAGGGCAAGAAGGGCTATGACGTCCAGCGCTACAAGGGGCTCGGCGAAATGAGCGACAAGCAGCTCTGGGAGACCACAATGGACCCCGATCATCGCACCTTGCTTCAGGTCAAGCTCGAAGACATCGCCGAATGTGAAACCATCTTCACCACCCTTATGGGCGAAGACGTTGAAGCGCGCCGCAAATTCATCGAAGATAACGCCCTCGACGTCAAGAACCTCGACATCTAAGGCCCGCGGAAACCCCTCTAAGCAGAGTCTGCGTTTTCCGGTGAGCGCCGGAAACTATTCTTCAATCACCTTTTCAGACGTGGCGGTCATCGGCAGGGCGGACAACTTCATCAAGGGCATAAAACTAAAGCTATAGCTGACCGTCACCTTCACCATGCAGCCTGGACTCTTGGTGCTCGTTGTGCAGGTACTGCAGCCCGACGAGCAGTCGGGCGTCGTTCCCGGCCAAACATACGAATTCGATGTATTGATCGTCAGCCCGCTTGGCACAATCCCCGGGCTCGCCAGGCTCTGAACAAAATTCTGAATATCCGTTGCGGTGGCTGTGCAGTTGTATGGCACCGTGAAGTTCGGAGGCGCTGAAGTTCCACAAGGTACCGACGTGTTTTTGCTCCAGGTGTAACCGCGCACCATTGCGAAGCGCGTGGCTTGCTGCGCCGCATAGGTCATCGAGTGATACACGTACATCCCCAGCATCCAATTAAAAACGGCGAACAAAAGGCCGATCAGCATCAACGAAGTCAGGGCGAATTCCACCAGTTCCGTGCCACTTTCCTCGCGCGTCAGGCGAAGGAGCTTTTGCATGGGGGTTCTTTTCTTCATCGACAGCCCTTTCTTGTGCTCTTTCTTTCTGCTTCTACGATGCCCTTCAGGCGTGCGCTTCAACGCTTCAGCCGGCAAGCAGCGCAATTCCCAGGTCGGTCCCTTCCAACCCCCAAATGACTGCAACCGGTCTCATAGATGCCTGCAGGTTGGTCTGTCAGGCTGTGAGACCCGCCAGAAAGGCGGGGCTCAAGATCTTCAAGACGCGAAGAAGAAGGTTCATGAGACCGGTGCTAACTGCCGGCGCTGCGCATCGACGCGTTGCTGGTGAACTTCATGTTGTAATTCATCCCGGGCCAGGGGAGTATCGGCGTGTAGGTTGCGCTCACCGAAATGTTCACGCGGTAAATCACGTTAAGGCTGTTCGGACACGACGTCGGCGTGACTGCGCAACTCGCGCTATAGCTGCTGCCGTCGGCGCATTCACAACCGTACGTGGGAGTTTGCACCGAGAGGTTGGGCACATTCGGCGCATCATCCTGGGCCGCAACCGTCATCCCAGCCGTATCGTTCGGATTCTCAGACCCGTAAATGGCTGCCGCTTGCGCTGCCCCTGCGATCTCTGTTGCCAGGTAATAGGCCCGCGCAAAATCGACAGCGCCAAGCAGTATCAGCACAAATAGCGGAAATATGAGCGCCAGCTCCACGAGACTGGCCCCGCATTCCTCCCCTAGCAGATCGAATCGATTTCGTCTCTTCATGCTTACTCCAAAAGCGCAAATGTCCCCAGCTTCGGAGGATTAGCAACGGCAGTGCCTGGTAAAACGGCGGTGACGTTAAAGTGTTCGCTGTCATTCACCATGAAATTGGCCACATCCACAGCCGCCACCCCTGCGGCGTTGATTGTGACGCCCGCGCCGCTGTTGAGCGTGAGCTCTCCGTTGGGCATATAGATGGTTCCCGTGAAGTACGACGACGAGCTGGTGTCGATCGTCATGCCCGAGCTGTTGGTGGAGGGCTCCCAGATCAGCATATTGGCGTTCGAGCCGTTGGTGCTGACCGTGGGCGCGGTTAGCTGGATGGTGGTGCTGTTGCTGTTCATCTGCAACGAGCCGTTGGCGAAATAAAGCGTCACGCCGTTAGTCCCACCCGTGCATCCTGTGCATGTAAGCGTCGAGCCACTGTCGACGTTGATGCTGCCGTTCATCCAGTAAAAGCCGGGCGCCAGGTTGACAGAGACATTCGAGTTCAGATTGACCCCGTTGGGGTAGTAGCCGGGCTGCAGGGTTGCGCCGTTATTTGGCGTGGTGTTGCCGGCGGTTGTGGAGTTGGCCGGCTGAGTGGGGGCTGTTAACCCAGCCAGAGGGTCGCTCTGCGTCGCAGTGGTGTGCGACGGTTGGGTCTCGGAATCCCCTAGCGTCCACGAGCAGCTGCCGTTGCAGTTGTTAGGATTCCACGTTCCGGTGTACAGGAAGAACGAAGCTGTCGTGCTGTCGTCGTTGTCGGTTTGAAGGTTCCCGCCGTCGTAGATTCCGCAATTCGTCAGGGTGAAGTTGCCGTTGGAGCTATTGAATTCCATTGATTTCGTGTATATGCAATCACCGACGCTGGAACCGCTCTGAATATATGCCTCGCCCGCTTCCGCCCGCGCTATCAGATTCATCTTCGATATCCCCGCAGAGTTGCCATAGAATATTCCGATCATGCCGGCAAAGAACGTGTTTTGTGACTCGGTAAGCACCACCTCGGCGACGTTGTTGTTGCCGTGATTCGGATCGTTCGTTCCCAGCACGCAGGGACCCACGTTGATGATCATGGCCAGCGTCGTCGAGGAAGGAACTGTGCATTGACTATCTGTTGGAGTGACGGTAGAGGAGGTGATTTCGTCTTCCAATAAAGCCTTCGACGCTGCCGTGTTCATGTTGGCGCAGGTTGTATTGCCGCAGTTGCCAATCTCCAGAGCTGCCGCAAGCGCAGCAGAATCAGCAGCGGTTTGCAACTGGCGCTGTCGAGTATGGATGTTGCCCACGTCTATGGCCAGCGCCATCGCGCCCATGAGCACTCCAAGGGACAAGCTCGAAAGGATGGTCATGGCACCGGATTCGTCGTTGAAGATCCTCATAGTAACCCCTCGCTCCATTACCAATTTGCACCCTAGGAAGTGACCACAATCATCTGATGTACCAGACTAGACAATTACGTAACAGTACTCAAGCACTATGTGACCTAAGTAACTCAAAAGTTGCAATCCCTGCTTGAGGGGGTGCTAGCACGCTCCCCGCGCAGTCGTAGCCAGCCTGCCCAATAAGTGCCATACACGGCCAAAGCCCACGCTCTATACTGCCGGTTCAGGTCAAGTCCTTTGTTTTCTGTGTTCGCAGCGATTTGGAGGGCTTGAGGCGATTGCGCAGTCGCTGCACTGCAGGTGCCCTGATATCCTTTCGCCCATGGCCACCAACCTGACCACGACACGCGTCCTCAATCGTCGCGCCTTCATCGCTGCCTGCTCCGGCGCAGGCATCACCTCGGCCCTCCTGCCCGGCATCCTGTTTTCCCTCGCCGCCGAGGGTCAGGAAAAAGCTCCAGACGGCTCACCCCGCGCGCTCCGCCCCATCACCGCCGAGATGATCGACCAGGCCGCCGCCCTCGCCGGCGTCGGCCCCTTCACCGCCGATCAGGTCAAGCTCATGCTCGACGGCCTCAACGACCAGCGCACCGCCCTCACCGGCATCCGCGCCCTCAAACTTGACAACTCCATCCCGCCCGCATTCGTGTTTCATCCGCTGGCCGGCGGCAGTGGCCTCGAGGTTAACGAGACTCGCCGCCCGCGAGGCTACAATGAATCCAGATGAAGTCCTCGATATCCAAGAGACAGATCGGATCGCATCGGGATTGCTCCGCGGCGCCCCGGCCCGCATTGAAGACCTTGCTTTCGCGACAGTTAAGCGAGTCTAGCGCGCGTTACTTCATGCTTGGTGCGATCACCTCGCTCGCCCTAACACAAATGTTCCTCGCCCGCCTCAAGCGCTACGACTCCAAACTCCACTTCGTAATCACCCTCACTGAAGAGCGCGCCCTCGCCCAGGCCCGCAAAGCCGACGAAGAGATCGCCGCCGGCCATTATCGCGGCCCGCTCCACGGCATCCCCTGGGGCGCAAAGGACCTCCTCGCCGTCAAGGGCTACCCCACCACCTGGGGCGCGGGCGGCTTCGAGCATCAGTCCTTCGACGAAGACGCCACCGTCGTCCAGCGCCTCGACGAGGCCGGAGCCGTACTCATCGCCAAGTTCACCCTCGGCGCGCTGGCCATGGGCGACAAATGGTTCGGCGGCCGCACCCGCAACCCCTGGAATCCCGCCCTCGGCTCCAGCGGCTCCTCTGCCGGATCGGCCTCCGCAGTCGCCGCCGGATGCGTCCCCTTCGCCATCGGCTCCGAAACCCTCGGCTCCATCTCATCCCCCTCCACGCGCTGCGGATGCACCGGCCTGCGCCCCACCTTCGGCCTCGTCCCCCGCACCGGCGCAATGGCCCTCAGCTGGACCATGGACAAGCTCGGCCCCATCGCCCGCTCCGTCGAAGACTGCCTCACCGTCCTCGATGTCAATCCACGGCCCCGACGGCCACGACACCTCCGTCCCCGCCCACGCCGCCGACTGGACGCCGCATCTTCAGAGCCCAAACGCCGACTGGAAATCCCTCCGCATCGGCTACCTGAAATCCGAATTTGACCCGCCCGAGCCCCTCAAGCCCGAAGCCGCCCAAGCCGAACGAGACCGCCGACGAAGCCAGCGCCCGCGCCACACGCAACTACGCCGCCCGCGACGCCCGCGCCCGCTCCGACTACGACCGCCGCTTCCTCCTCGCCGCCCTCGACAAGCTCCGCGCCATGGGCGTCAACCTCATCCCCGTCGAGCTTCCCGCTCTGCCCTACGACGCCATGGTCCCCCTCCTCACCGCCGAAGCCGCCGCCGCATTTGACGATCTCACCCTCTCCGGCCGCGACAGCCTCCTCACCGAGCAGGGCCCCGAAGACTGGCCCAACGCCTTCCGCACCGCCCGCTTCTACCCCGCCGTCGACTACATCCAGGCCAACCGCGCCCGCACCCTCGCCATCCGCCAGCTCTCGGCCCTCTTCGAGAAGGTCGACATCATCGTCACCCCCTCCACCGACCGCCAGCTCATCGCCACCAACCTCACCGGCCACCCCGCCCTCATCCTGCCCAACGGCTTCCGCGGCCCCGACGCTCCCGCACCCCCCGCCATCGACGACGGCGACCACGACGACATCGGCGGTCCGGGAACCCCCGTCTCCCTCACCTTTCTCGCCGCCCACTACCAGGAAGCCAAACTAGCCGCCTTCGCCGCCGCCTACCAGCAAGCCACCGGCTTCCACCTCCACCACCCCACCCTCGACTAAGGCATAGAATCCCGCTTTTAGAGAGGGCATCGGATGAAGGGTACGGGCTTGACAGGCTGCGGAAAAATTCGTTCGGATGGTGTGCCGGGGATTTATCCCCGGCACAAAGCCCGCCGAATGATCGGTGGCTTTAGCCGCTGAGGTATTTTTCTCGTCAGCTTCAGCCCATTTTCCGAATATTTCCGCAACCTGTTCAGGCTCTTGAACCAGGGCCCAAGCTTCGACCGGCTTTAGCCGCGGGCCTTTTGTTCGCCCCAAACCCCAGACCCTAGACCCCATACCCGAGACCCTTCCTCTTCCCATTGACCCCCAACCAAACTTCCCATACACTAAGAAATTGCGAGGGATGCGGCTCGAGGCCGCATTCTGCTCCGCATCATCTTCTGACAAGATCAAGGATTATCAATGGCAAACCACGTTTCGTCGCTCAAGCGCGCCCGCCAGACCGTTACGCGCACTGATGTCAACCGCGCCAACCGCAGCCGCATCCGCACCAGCCTGCGCTCCCTGCGCGAGGCTCTCACCAAGGGCGACGTCAAGGCCGCACAGACCCAGTATCGCGAGACCGTCTCCGCCCTCGACAAGAGCGTGCAAAAGGGTGTCCTCCACAAGAACACCGTCTCCCGCTACAAGAGCCGCCTCAACGCCCGCCTCAAGACCCTGGCCACAGCCAAGGCCTAACAGTTCGCACCGCTCACACCCTTCTCCAAAACCAAGAAAAGAACAGCCGCGCTCACCCGCGGCTGTTTCCGTTTTTTAGGCTGAAGTAGCCAGCGCTCGCCGAGCCTTTATTTGGGCATCAGGGCACCGGGTCCACGGTTCCCATCGGTACGCTTGGCCGGCACCGGGCGATGCGGCGCAGGCCCATCCAACCACCCTTGGCAATGCCGTATTTGCGGACGGCCTGAACCGAATAATCGGAGCAGGTGGGCGAGTAACGGCAGCGTATGAAACTGCCCGTAACCGGGTGAAGAAACCGGTGATAGCCGTCAACAGATGCCTCAAACAGGCGCACACTCACCTGGTTGCTGGGGCGCTCGCATCGCATCCGCCGCAAAGAGCACGGCCAGCAGCAGAATCGCTGCCAGCCAGGGCTCCGGCCTTCTGAGCCAGCGGACTGGGCCTGTCGCCGGCACAGAAGTGCTCAGCCGCCGATTCCGCAATGCGGGCATTTCACGCTGGTCTCTAACCGCTGGTTGCCGCAGTTGGGGCACGGAACGGTATTCCCCTGCGGCCGCGAGAACAGGTAGATCACCAGACCAATCACGTTGAGGAAGAAGACGACCAGCATCCACAGTACCGGGCTGTCCATGCCACGCGCTTTGGCGTCGCGCGCCACCCACACCAGCAAGGCAATGCTGATGGCAAGCGCTGCAATCGGAATGAAGATGAAGGTCCCGCAGCATCCGCAGCCGGCCAGGCCGCTTGCTGCATCTCTCGGTCCGAGCTGGGCAAGACCGGCAACTGGAAGGAAAAGAGCAAGGGCAGAGAATAACCCCACAAACCTACTCAAGGTCTTCATTACACACCTGCTTTCTTGCGTTTGGTGATTTGGCGGTGATCTTAAGGGAATCGCGGAGGAGAGTCAACGGGAGCGGCGCTGCGGGATCAAACCGGAGCCTTCCGGTGTCAAAGCATAAAGGAGGCTGAACCAAACTTGACCCCAATTTCGCCAGCCGATCTGCCCCAATCGAGCGACCCGACGTTCATCGCGTCCCCGGCTCGGCTCTGGCCGCACCGCGAGCACGAGTCGAACGCAGTCAAAAACTTCTGCTGCCGCGCTGGTTTGCACCGCTGGCGCAGGCTCGACATGAGCGAGCTTTATCCGGGCAAAGACGTTCGCTTCTGCTTCTGGTGCCCCAAGATCGAGATCGACGGCGTCACCTACGAGCCCTAGCCTCATGAAAGCTCAAAGATCCCCGCCGCGCCCATCCCCCCGCCCACGCACATCGTTACCATCCCATAGCGCACCTTGTCTCCGCCGCATCTCATGCACCAGTGTCGCAGTCAGCTTCGCTCCCGTGCAGCCCAGCGGATGCCCCAGCGCAATCGCGCCGCCATTCACGTTCACCCGCTCCGGATCGATCGCCAATCCTTGCCGCCCCAACTCCTGAATCACCGCCAGCACCTGCGCGGCAAACGCCTCGTTCAGCTCGATCAGCCCGATGTCGTCCAGCGCTCAGCCCCGCCAGCTTCAGCGCCTTCGGAATCGCTGTCACCGGCCCAATGCCCATCTCTTCCGGCAGGCATCCGGTCGCCGCATACGCCACCAGCCGCGCCAGCGGCTTGATCCCCAGCTCCCTCGCCCGATCCGCATCCATCAGCACCACCGCCGCCGCCCCATCCGACGTCTGCGACGAGTTGCCCGCCGTCACCGTTCCCTGCGCGGCAAAAGCCGGCTTCAGCGTCGCCAGCGCCTCGAGCGGTCGTATCCGCTCGCGGCCCTTCATCCGCGGCAAACACCCTCTCCGTCACCACCGGCTTTCCAGCCTTCTTGCCCGGCTTCCAGTCCGGCGTCGCCGTCGTCACCGTTACCGGAACAAGCTCTTCGGCAAACCGCCCCTCGGCCTGCGCCGCCAGCGCCTTCTGGTGGCTGCGCCAGCGCAAACGCGTCCTGAGCTTCTCGCGAGATCCCATACTGCCGCGCAACCCGTTCCGCCGTCAGCCCCATCGTCAGCAGCGACGCCGGATAATGCTCGGCCATATAGGGATTCGGGCTCGGCTTCACCCCTCCCAACGGGAGCAGGCTCATGCGACTCCGCTCCGCCCGCAATCACCACCCCCTCGCCGCCCGCCCGAATCCGCAGATCCGCCTGCGCAATCGCCTCCAGCCCCGACGCGCAAAGCCGGTTCACAGTCACCCCCGGCACATCCACCGGCAGACCCGCCCGCATCGCCGCCCACCGCGCAATATTCCACCCCTGCTCGCCCTCCGGCTGCGCGCATCCCAGAATCACATCTTCGACCTCAGCTTTTATCCAGTTCGGGCACCCGCTCCAAAGCTCCGCCCAAGGCGAGCTGCTGCCAAATCGTCAGGCCGCGTGGTCGAGAGGGCCCCCGTGGCGCGCGCCCTACAGGTGTGCGCACCGCGCTCACAATCACAGCTTCCGCCATCTTCTCCCGCTCCTTCCGCTTCCGCTTGTTCTCGCTTGTCCTGCTTGCCAATCCTGCCGGCCAGTCCCGCTCAATCCTGCCCGCTTCGCGTCCTCAGTCCGGCATCGCCAGCGCAATCCACGCTCCTGCGCGTAAAAATGGTAGACCGTGTGCCGATCGACCAGCGTGTCCGCCAGCGCATCGTGATCCACCCGCGCCGGCCGTTTGCTCCATGCCTGCCTGCGCTTCATGCACCCGCTCGGGCGTCGCCGGATCGATCCCCCAATTGAATCCCAACATCCCATCCGGCCCGTGCGCTTGCAGCCGTTCCGTTTCCACTGCCGAGGCCAGCACCGCACCTGTGCGGCGCCACCATCTCCGCTCGCCTCGCTGCCAAAAAACACCAGCAGCGAAACCGTCCCCTCCGCCGAGCACAACACCGCCCAATCCGAAGATCCCGCCCGCTCCAGACTGGCCTGCAACCACGTTCTCCGGGCGATGCGCCTGGTAGGTCTGCGGAATCAGGCAGCCGCGTCGATTCAGCGCCTTCGCTACCGCCTCGGGAAGCTCAGGAAACGAGCTCACCGGCAAATGCCGAATCAGATACGGCGTCGGTCCGGCCATCCACCTGAATCTGCCCGACTCTTCACGAATTGGCCCTGCGGGTCCTGCACTCGGGCGCCGGCGCATCTGCGCCATCGAACCCAGCGAACACGCCCGCTGCACAGCGCGCTTGCAATCACTCAACACGACGGCTCTTTCTTTGAGCACTTGCATCATCGCTAATTCCGCAGCGGCTTCCCGGTCTTCAGCGTAAACGCAATCCGCTCCTGCGTCTTCCGCTCGCCGCACAGCGAGAGGAACGCCTCGCGCTCCAGATCCAGCAGATACTGCTCGCTCACCAGCGAGCCCGCCGTCACCCGCCCGCCGCACAGGATGTACGCCGCCCATCGCGCCACCTTCTGGTCGTGCTCTGAAGCGTATCCCGCCTCGCCCATCAGCGAGACTCCCGTCTCGAGCGTCGCCAGCGCTCCCAACCCCGGCGCAGGAATCTGCGTCCTCGGCTGCGGCGCAACATATCCAGCCTCGGCCAGCGCCGCCGCTTGCGCCTTCGCATCCAGCAGCAGCCGTTCGCGGTTCATCGTGATCCGGTCCGCCGCCGCAGCAGTCCCAGCGCCGCGCGCCTCTGCCGCCGAAGTCGAAACCTTCGCCAGCGCGATCGTCTCAAACACCCGCTTCAGCGCCGTCGCCATCTCCGCCGACTGCGCAAACCGCGACGGCGGATCTCGCGGATCGGGCGGCGCCAGCCGCCATCGCCTGATCCACCGCCCGCAGCAGCATCTCCTTCGTTCCTCCGCCGGCAGGAATCAGCCCCACCCCCGCCTCAACCAGCCCAATATACGTCTCCGCATGCGCCTGCCGCCGCGCTGCATGCAGGCAAATCTCCGCCCCTCCGCCCAGCGTCAGCCCAAACGGCGCAGCCACCACCGGCCGCGGGCAAAACTTGATCGCCGCCGTCATCTGCTGGAAGGCGTTGATCACCGCGGCCACCTCATCCCACTCGCCCTCCTGCGCAGCCAGCAGCAGTTGCATCAGGTTTGCGCCCACGCTGAAGTTCTCGCGGTCGCCCGCAATCACAAACCCCGCAAAATCCCGCACCGCGTCCGAGTCCGGCTTGAGCACCGACGAGATCATCGCCAGCACATCGCCGCCGATTGCGTTCTTCAGCGAGTGCAGCTCGATGCACCCAATCCCGTCGCCCAGGTCCACCAGCGAAGCGCCCGCATTGCGTCCGCACCACACCATTCGCGCGCCTGAAATCCGCAACCCGCGCATGTCCCGTCAGCCTCCGCAACCGGCTCCATGCCTTCCCGTCGCCGGTTGAAAGCACTCGCGCCCGTCGCTCGCGTACCAACTCGTCTGCCCCGCCGCCAGCAATGCCTCAGCGCTGCGGCTCACCGGCAGCCCCAGCGCCTTCATGCGCTCAACCGTCGCAGCCAACGCCCGCCGCATCCCACATCTCAAACGGCCCCAGCTCCCAGTTGAATCCCGCCCGCATCGCCCGGTCGATCGAGGCCGCATCGTCGCCACTTCGCCAATGCGGTCCGCCGCATAACTCCACAGTGCCGCCAGAAACGGCCACAAAAACCCCGCCGCCTTATCCTTCGCCGGATCGTTCGCCAGCAGCATCTTCAGCCGCTCGCCGCAGCGTGCGCCGCATTCTTCGCCATCTCCAGCGACAGGCAAAGCCGGCTTCGCCGCCGGCCGGTACTCAAACGTCGCCAGGTCCAGCACCAGCCGCTCCTCTTTCCCATCCGCGCCGCGCATCTTTTTGTAGAAACCCTGCCCGGCCTTATCGCCCAGCCAGCCGCGCTTCATCATCTCTTCAAGCAACCGCGCAAAACGCCCCGCTCTGCGCCGCCGGGAAAATTCGCCGCCACATGCGCCAGAATATCGACGCCCACCAGGTCCGTCAGCCGAAATGTTCCCGTCGCGGCCAGCCGATCGCCTGCCCCGTCAGCGCATCCACCTCCTCAATCGTCAGCCCCTGCTCCAGCATCAGCGTCGCCGCGCTGAAACATCACGACGCAGCCCAATGCGGTTGGCGATAAAGTTCGGCGTATCGTTGCGCAAACACCACCTGCTTGCCCAGGTTGCGATCGGCAAACGCCGCAAAGGCCGCGCACAACGCCGCATCGGTCTCTTCGCCGGGAATCACCTCCAGCAGCCGCATATACCGCGGCGGATTGAAGAAGTGCGTCCCGAAGAATCGGTCCCGACTGCGCCGGCAGCGTCGCCGCAATCTGCCCTATCGGCAATCCCGAAGTGTTCGTCGTCAGCACCGCATGATTCGCCAGATGCGGCACCACCCGCGCCAGCAGCGCCGTCTTGATCTCGAGATTTTCGGCCACCGCCTCGATCACCCAGTCGCACTCCGCCAGCCGCGCCAGATCGTCTTCAAAGTTGCCCGCCGTAATCAGCCCCGCAAGCGAGGGCTCAAACAAGCGCCGCTGGCTTGGCCTTGCCAAGCGCCGCAATCGCATTCAACGCCAGCGCGATTGCGCGGCGCATCTGGCTCCTTCGGCGCCATATCCAGCAGCAGCACCGGAATCCCCGCATTCGCCAGCAGCGCCCGCAATCCGCGAGCCCATCGTTCCCGGCGCCCAGCACCGCCGCCCGCCTCACCAGCATGGGCCGCGTGGCCGCGCCCTTCGTTTCCAACTTCGCCTCTGCAATCGCGCCCATCTCAGTCTCCCTTGCCCGGCTCCATCCTACGCTCGGGCAACGCATCACACAGCGAAAGCGCCAGCAGCGGATACACAGTCCCGCTGTAGCTGATGAACTGCCACCCATCTCGGTTCAATGACCGTGTCCACCATCTCCCCGAAGACCGTTGATTTGTCTTAAGCCACGAAACACCTTTTTGGATGCGAGGATCGCCCGCCGGTACGCCTGCCTTGCGCAACACGATGATCGCCAGCCCTGTCATGTGTCCGTCGCTCGGAGGATCGGGAAACTCCAGTTCAGCCCTCAGCTTTTCCGCGCGGTTGCCCTTGCCCCATTCCTCGGGCAGCGCAAAGTTCCTGATCGACCATCCTCCATCTGCACGTTGGTGCCTCTCGATCATCTGAACCAATTGCTGTTTCCGCGCATCATCCAGCAGGCCCGGAAGCTCCGTCGCCGCCCACAGCAGATCGGTGCGATCGTAGTCGCCCTGCACTTTGCGCTCCGCGCGAAGGTAGTTTTCCAGCAGCCTCACCTTGGCCTCAATCGGCTTGCCGTTTTGCTGCGCCAGCCATCCGGGCGCATTGCCCACCGCTCTCGCCGCTACCGTCGCCAATTGGTACCGATTCGATTCCAGCGGCGGATTGTTGTCGTCGCTGATCGTCCAGTCTCCATCCGCCCGCTGCAGCTTGAACATCATATCGAGCGCCTCTGCTGTCTCCGGCGACAATCGATGCGTCACGTGCGCATCCCATATCGACAGCCCCGCCGCAATATAAACCGCCTGCGTCGAATCGAGTTCCGGCCGTTGGTCTTCAGGATCGACTGCCAACTCTTCCTGCAGGCTCGACACAAAAAAGTCGTGCAGCTCTTTGCTGGGTTCTCCCAATTGCGCCGTCATTAGCGGGCGCACCACCATATACGAACCGTTGGTATGGCAGGCCACGCACTTCCACTCGCTGCTCCAGGCCTGCGCGCCTTGCTCCATATAGTCCACGGCCAGCATGGGTGAGAAGGGAATCCTCGCCTCCTCGGGCGATGGCCTGAGGTAAGTAATCTCCTTCAAGTGGTACTGATATTGAAACGGCACCTTCCACGCCGCCTCTTTCGCCGCGCTCCGCAGAACCAGTTCTGCCGGGTGCTTGTCGTAGGTCCAGGTTCCCGCAATCGACGCACCATCCGCATTGATCGTCCCCTCGTATGCGCCCTTGCCTCCGTTGATTGTGAACTTCAGCGTTGAGCCGCTTATTACCAACGAATCGATGTGGATGTCGTCGTGAAAGAACTCAATATAAAACGCTCCGGCCTTCCAGCCGCCGTCGGTCTTTCCAATCTCGCCCGTCTTCTCCATCTGTAGAACAGCGCGATGCTTCTCTCCGCCCGCGTCAAACGTCCCCTGCCATGTGGACGAAGCCTGCTGCGCACACACTTGGCCGGCCAATAGAAAGGCCAATGCGCCAACCCGAATCGCCCAATCTCTCATCCGCATTCTCTCCATAAGGATGCTTCCCCTGCGGCCACCCTGCCCATTCTAATGGGCGCGAGCCCATTCCACACTCACACTCGCACTCGCACCCCCACACCCCACAAACCCCAGACCCGAGAGCCGAGACCCAATACTCCGTTACACTGTTTTCAAGAATGCGCCTTCGGAGCGAAACATGAGCCCAACCGGGAACTTCGATCCTCGCGTCGATGCCTACATCGCCAAAGCCAGGCCCTTTGCGCAGCCCATCCTCGTCCATCTCCGCGAATCGGTTCACAAGGCCTGTCCCTCGGTGGTCGAAGCCATCAAGTGGAGCCGTCCCTTCTTTGAATACAAGGGCGTCATACTGGCCAACATGTCAGCGTTCAATGAGCACTGCAGGTTTGGCTTCTGGGGCGAAGAAATATCCGGCGTAGTCCGACAGCAAAAGGCCCAACACCCTCGCACCCTGGGCTTGCTCGGTCACCTCACGCGCGTCGAAGACCTGCCCGCCGGCAAGCAACGAATCACTCTTTTGCGTCGGGCCCTGGACTTCATCGACAGCGGTCAGTACACCAGCCCAATCGCCGCCCGGCAAAAGGCGCCTAAAACCCCCAGGCCCGAATCCAAAGTGCCGCCCGAATTCGCGCGAGCGCTCAAAGCCAACAAAAAGGCCTCCGCTGCATTTGCCGGCTTCAGCCTCAGTTGCAAGCGGGAATACATCGACTGGATCGCCGACGCCAAGCGCGAAGAGACTCGCGACAAACGCATCGTCACAGCCATTGAATGGATTAGCGAAGGAAAACAGCGTCACTGGAAGTATCAAGGCTGCTAAAGCCTCTTGCGCAGAAACTCAAACACAACATACCCGATCAGCGCGGATACCAGAGCGATGGCGAAATTAGTCCCGGTAAACACATCCTGCATCGCGAACCAAAGGCTCTTGGCTCGTCCATTCGACCGCGTGAACTCGCCCATCAGCAAGTTGGAGTAGAACAGGAAAACTATAAACGCAACTTCGATCACCGCCCTCAAAGCAGGCTTAAAGCGGCGGCGTTTCTGCTGGTCTTCTCGCATGGTGTCTTCAGACTAACAAGAACCGTCTCTATTCGGGCCGCCAACAACTGGCCGGCCGCCCAACCCCCGCCCATGAACACCAATTCTTCATTGGTCATCCCCCAATATCCCGCCGCATACTATCTACCTGAACGACCGCTCGGTGCCCTCCAATATCGTCATCCCACACCTCGTCTACCGACTTGGGTGCGTGATTTCCGCGATCGAGATGAAGAGCAGGTTACTGCGCTCTCCGTTTGACCCGTCTTGCCCGTGGGCAATAGCTTTGAGTTGTGCGATTCGCGCCATCCGCGCGCCTCGCTCAAGGAGCTTCAATGCAACGCATCCCCCGAACGGCGGCCGTCTTCTTCGCCGCCATGGTCCTGGCTTTTGCTTCCGCGCGCGCCCAGGACCTGAAAAGCTTTGAGCAGAAGATCACCACCAAAGTTCTCCCCAACGGCCTCACCCTCATCATCTGCGAGCGCCCCGAGGCGCCGGTCTTCAGTTACTCCGTGTTTGTCGATGCCGGTGATGTGAACGATCCCTCGGGCCAGAGCGGCCTCGCTCACATGTTTGAGCACCTCGCCTTCAAGGGAACCAGCGAGATTGGCACCACCGACTACGCCGCAGAGAAGGTCGCGCTCGCCAAGGTCGAAGCCGCCAACGACGCCTATGAAGCCGAATACCTCAAGTTCGTCGGCCGCGATGAGAACAAGCTGAAAGAACTGAAAGAGGCATTCGTCCGGGCTCAGGATGAGGCCGAGAAGTATGTCATCCCCAACCAGTTCACCGATGTTGCCGAGCGCAACGGCGCTCACGACCTGAACGCCGAAACCGGCCTCGATGAGACGATGTTCTATTGGTCGATGCCGGAGAATCGCCTTGAACTCTGGGCCTGGCTCGAGTCCAGCCGCCTCGCTGACACAGTTCCGCGCGAGTTCTACAAGGAGCGCGATGTGGTCATCGAAGAGCGCCGCATGCGCACCGATTCCAGCCCCGAGGGCCGCCTCTTCGAGCAGTTTCTCGCCACCGCCTACGTTGCCCACAACTACGGCCGCAGCAGCATCGGCTGGCCCAGCGAGGTTAGTCAGATCACCGCAACCGAGGCCATGGCGTTCCACAGAAAGTACTACATCGGCGCAAACATCGTGGTCGCTATTGTCGGCGACGTCAAAGCCGCCGAGGCGCTTCCGATGCTCGAAAAGTACTTCAGCCGCGTGCCCGCTGGACCCAAGCCCGAGGAAATGACCACGGTCGAACCGAAGCAGTTCGCCGAGAAGACCGTCATCATTCGCGATCCGTCCCAGCCTATCTACTTGGAGGGCTACCATCGGCCCGACTATCGCGACCCCGACAATAAGGTCTACGACGCCATCAGCGACATTCTCTCCAACGGCCGCGTCTCGCGCCTCTACCGCAGCCTTGTGCGAGACAAGCAGATTGCGGCCGGGGCGGAAGGCGTCAGCCCCTTCCCAGCAGACAAATATCCCAGCATGTATGTCTTCTATGTGGTACCCAATCCCGGCCACGCCCCGCAGGAGATGCGCGATCCCATCCGCCAGGAAATTGACAGGTTGAAGACCGCCGACGTCACCGACGAAGAACTCGCGATGTTCAAGACGCGCACCCGTGCCGACCTGCTTCGCGGACTCGCGGACAACCAGGGCCTGGCCAACGATCTGGCTGAGTTCCAAACCCGCTACGGCGACTGGCGCGAACTCTTCCTTCAGCTCGACAAGGTCGACAAGGTCACCAAGGCCGATATCCGCCGCGTCGCCAGCCAGGTCTTTATCCCCAGCAATCGAACCATTGCCTGGACGGAGACAGAGAAGCCCGAACAGGCGCCTGCGACGGCAAAGGGCGGTGCGCAATGAGCAAGTCGACACATGACGGAGGGAGCAGGGGCCTTCAGGCCCCTGCATCCCGACCTGCAAAAAGTCCCGCTTTAGCCGCGGAGACTACCTGTTGTCGAATTGGCTGGTTGGGATCAATCCCGCGCATCGTCCTTGCCGCATCGCTTTTCGCGATCGCCTCCTCCGCTTCATTGCTGCACTCCCAATTAGCCGCCCCGCAGCAGGAAAAGCCGTGGGAGAAGATCCCCATCCCCAAGCTTCACGAATTCAAACCGCAGCAGCCCAGGCGTATCGAGTTGAAGAACGGCATTGTGATCTTCCTTCAGGAAGATCACGAGCTCCCGTTCATCTATGCCTCGGTTCTCATTCCCGGAGGATCACGCGACATAGAGGCCCCCAAAGCCGGCCTTACCGACATCTACAGCCTCACCTGGCGCACCAGTGGCTCCGCCAAAATGGACGGAGACGCAATGGACGACCTGCTCGAAGCAAAAGCAGCTCATATCGAAACCGCGGCCGACGAGGACTCGAGCGCTCTTTCGTGGGACTCGCTCAAGGGAGATGCCGACCAGGTGTATGCGCTTGCGATGGATCTGCTTTTTCACCCTAGCTTCAAGCCTGACAAACTGACCATTGCGCAGCAGCAGGAAGCCGCCGGCATCGTTCGCCGCAACGATGACGAGGGCCAGATCGCTGACCGCGAGTCCGCCAAGCTAGTCTATGGTGCCGGCAGCCCCTATACGCGCCAGCCCGAGATCGCCACCATCGGTGCAGTCACACTTCACGATCTCCAGGCCTGGCACGACCGGACCATTGGCGGAAAGCTCATCATTGGCGTCAACGGAGACTTCGACCCCGCGGTCATGGAGGCAAAGCTCCGCGCGACCTTTGAATCCCTGCCGCCTGCAAAGCCGCTTCCTGCCCGCCACGACGCCATTCGTGCACCGGCCCACACCGTCTCTTTCATCAACAAGACCGATGTCAATCAATCGAATATTCAGATCGTCGGCGAAGGTATCGACCGGCACAATCCCGACGTTCCGTCAATCGCTGTCATGAACGAAGTTCTCGGCGGAGGGTTCGCAAGTCGCCTGGTTCAGGAGGTGCGGACCCGGCTTGGCCTCGCCTATGCAGTTGGGGGCGGTCTCACCTTCGGCTGGGACCATCCGGGCGAATTTCAGGTGGAAACGCTCACCAAGAGCGCCTCGACCGTTGAAGCAACCAAGGCAACAATGGATGTAATTGACAGCCTGACCACGCACCCCATCACTGATGAGGAACTCGCGCGAGCGAAAGACAACATCCTCAATTCATTTCTCTTTACCTACGACACGCGAGAGAAGGTCCTTCAGGCCCGCGAGGAGCTCGAGTTCTACGGCTACCCTGCCGACTATCTTGAGACCTACCACGAGGCACTCGAAGATGTGACCCTTGCCGATGTCAATCGAGTGGCCGGTAAGTACATTCAGCCGGACAAGATGGCGGTCCTTGTAGTAGGAAATCAAAATGAAATCAAGCCCTCGCTCGACGAGCTGAAGCTCGGCCCCATCCATGCCGTCGATATCACCATCCCCGGCGTTCCCGCCCAGCGGCCTGACGCAGGCGGCCCCGCCAACTGATTGCCGTTTGCGTTGTCATCCAGAGCGGAGCGGAGTCGAAAGCCTGCCCTGAGCAACGTCGGAGGGGACTTGCTTCTTGTAACTTTGATTCAAGGGTGGGATACAAAAAAACAAGCCGGAGTACCCTCATG
The DNA here is from genome assembly GCA_963783065.1 of uncultured Acidobacteriaceae bacterium. Taxonomy (GTDB): domain Bacteria; phylum Acidobacteriota; class Terriglobia; order Terriglobales; family Acidobacteriaceae; genus Telmatobacter. Next base: position 2,289,312 of record CAWAMG010000004.1, read on the forward strand.
AAGGTGAATCAAATGGAACCATCCTCAACTCTCGCCATCGTCATCATGGCCGCAGGCAAGGGAACCCGTCTCAACTCCCGTCGCCCCAAGGTCCTTCACGAAATTGGCGGCAAGCCGCTGCTGCTTCACGTCATCGCTGCGGCGGGCCGCGTCGCCCGCCCTGAAGACATCTACGCCGTCGTCGGCCATCAGGCCGGTCGAGTCAAATCCGCCGTCGCGGCCACGGGAATCCGCTTTGTCGACCAGCCTGAACAGCGCGGCACCGGCCATGCTATTCAATGCGCTCGCCAGGCCATCGCGGCCTACGACAACATCCTGGTTCTCTCCGGCGACGTGCCGCTCATCCGCCCTGAAACCATCGAGACCCTCTGGAAGTTTCATCAGTCGCAGCAAAGCAGCCATGACAATCCTGACCACCTTTGCCGACGACCCCACCGGCTATGGCCGCATTGTTCGGATAGCTCCGGGCTCTCCCTATGTCGACGCCATCGTCGAGCAGAAAGCCCTCACACTTGCCCAGGAGGACATTCACGAAGTCAACTCCGGCATCTACGTCTTCCGCACCGCACCTCTGCTGGCTCACCTCGACCTGCTCCACGATCGCAACGCGAACAAGGAAATTATCCTTACTGACATGGCCGGCCTCCTGCGCGCCGCCGGCGAGCGAGGTTGTCGCCATTCAGGCAGCCGAAACCACAAGCGAAGTTCTCGGCGCCAACACCATCGCCGAACTCGTGGCTCTCGACGCCACCCTGCGCGCCTCCACTGCCGGTCGTCTCATGGCCGCCGGTGTCACCATCTTCCGTCCGGACACCTCCGTCATCGACGCCGATGTCGAAGTGGGACCCGACACCGTCATCGAGCCTTTCGTGCAGCTCCTCGGCCAAACCCGCATCGGCTCTGACTGCCTCATCCGCTCCTATTCGGTCATAGAAAACTGCGCGCTCGGCAACGGAGTTCTCGTGCGCCAGTCGTGCGTCCTGGCCGAAAGCGTGGTTGCCGACGGCGCAAAGATTGGTCCGTTCGCCCACCTGCGCCCCGGCAGCGACATCGGCAAGGACGCGCACATCGGCAACTTCGTCGAGACCAAGAAAGCCAAGCTCGGCGCGGGTGCCAAGGCCAACCACCTCACTTATCTCGGCGATGCTGAGGTGGGCGAAGGAACCAACATCGGCGCAGGCGTCATCACCTGCAACTACGATGGCGTCCACAAACACACGACGAAGATCGGCAGAAATGTTTTCGTCGGCAGCGACTCCACCCTGGTCGCCCCGGTTACGCTCGAAGACGGCTCCTACATTGGCGCCGGCTCCTGCATCACCAGGACAGTTCCTGCCGGATCGCTCGCCATCGGTCGCGCACCCCAGATCACCAAAGAGGGCTGGGCCACCGCGCGCCGGCAGAGCCAAAAACCGAAACCGTAGCCAATCCCGCGGCCTCGCATTTGGCCGCGCCCCCGGCCATCCGCATCGATGAGACAATATTTATAATCTAATCAATAGTTTATGGGGAAACGCCTCAATACCTGCGCCATGATTTCGTTCTCGACTGAGCCTTTTGCGGTCGTTTTCCGGGCGCATCGATTCGATATCAACTCGTCACATTGCCGCTTTTCAGCTTGACAGGCTCGCGGGTAACGTTCCCAATAGAGGTTCCGGGGTCATGTGCAATCTGGACTGCTTCCAAAGGCTTTAAGACGGCAGCCGCCCTAGGCGCGACCTCCGCTTGGCAGCATTTGCTTCTGTTTTTCCTTGTTTGATTTGCGTAGGACGACCTTCAGCCCCACTGGAGAGTCGGGTGGATGGATGGGTCTCGGCTGCCCTGAACCGAGCCCGCCAAGCGCTGTTCCGTCCTTGAAAGCGTTTGCTTGAGAGGCGAACGTACTTCGGCAAAGCCAAACGGAACAACCTGATCAGATGCTGCGCGGGATGCGGAGTTGAACTGTCTGGTTTGATCGAGCAGGAGTTCGAAGCTGCCCCGGGGGTTTGTTTTCGCCGTAGATTCGAAAAGCGGCAAACATGCTGAGAGGGAAAGAGCTTGGCGTTGCATCTTGCAAACTTGGAGCCGCAGAAGCCCGCATCGCAGACCCGCGGAAAAGTTGTGGGCGCAGTTGCGCGCGCCGCAAAGGCTGCGCGCATTCTGGTGGTCGATGACGAGCCCCACGTTCGCACCATGATCGGTTCCACCCTCGAACGGCAAGGCTACGATGTGCAGCTGGCGGCGAGTGGCCGCGAGGGCCTTGAGATTCTCGAGCGCAATGCATTCGATCTGGTGCTCACTGACATCATCATGCAGGACGGCAATGGCATCACCCTGCTCGATCGCATTCACGGCCAACAGCCGCAGATCCCCGTGGTCATGGTCACCGCCATCCACGACATCAGCGTGGCCATCGACGCCATGCGCCGCGGCGCATACGACTATCTGCTCAAGCCATTTGAGCGCGAACACTTGATTAACACTGTCCAGCGTGCTCTCGACCATCGGCATGCCCTGCAGGAAAGCCACAACTACCAGCAGAACCTTGAGCAGGTGGTCCGCGCGCGCACTGAGATGCTGCGCCAGGCCATGGAAAACCTCGAGCACTCCTACGATGTCACGCTCGAGGCGCTTGGAGATGCGCTCGACCTGAAGGATTCTGAGACAGAAGGCCACTCCAAGCGCGTCACGGCCTACACGATTGCCCTGGCCCGCGCCATGGGAGTTCACCCTGCGCAGATCAAGGTAATTGCGCGCGGGGCGTTTCTGCACGACATCGGCAAAATGGCCATTCCTGACGAGATACTGCGCAAGGCCGGCACACTCACCAACGACGAGCAGGATGTGATGCGCGAGCACTGTGCCCGCGGCTACCACATGCTGCGCAAGATCCCTTTCCTTGCCGAGTCGGCGGAGATTGTCCTGGCCCACCAGGAGCACTTTGACGGCACCGGCTACCCGCGCGGCCTTCAGGCACAGGAGATTCCCATCGGCGCGCGCATATTCGCCGTCGCAGACACGCTCGATGCCATCACAAGCGACAGACCCTACCGCAAGGCCAACAGTTTCGACGCCGCCCGCGAAGAGATTCTTCGATGTTCAGGATCGCAATTCGATCCCAGCGTCGTAGAGGTCTTTCTCAAGATTCCCAATGAGCTCTGGCTTGAACTTCGCTCTGAGATCACCGGACAGAACAAACGGTTCTCAACTTTTGAACTCGCCGCAAAGCCACCCATGGGCTGAAACAGGTTTTTGCCCTTCCTGAACGTAGCGCCGGCACCGGAACAAGGTCTCCTACTCGAAGCACACCGTCGCGTTTTCCCCTTTAGCCCGTCTCTCCCCTGGAGGAACTACCATGGCCGCTCTTTCGCCCGGCGAAATCACAGCAGCACTCACCTCGACCCCGGGCTGGAGCCTCGATCGCGGCGAACTTGTGCGCCAGTTCCAGTTTGCCGACTTCCTCGGCTCAATTGCGTTCGTCAACAGCGTTGCTCAGCTGGCTGAGGCCGCCGGGCATCACCCGGACATCGATATCCGCTACAACAAGGTGCGCCTGGCCCTCACCACCCACGACGCCGGAGGCATCACCCCTAAGGACTTTGAGCTGGCGGCAAAGGCAAGCCGGCTCGTCTGAGCAAGGGTTCGCTCAAGCTGGATTTAGCCGATTCCCGGCGGTTCTCGCCCGTCTAATCGTCCAAAATCCTGAAATGTGGATCATCAGCCGCCTTTTCTGCTTCCCGGAGGGTAGCGAGGGTCTTTCTGTACCACCAGGCGGCGGCCAGACCCCCGGCCAGTGCTGAGGCGAGAGCTACAAAGCCGACCCTCACCCAGCGAGGCCCGCCCTCACTGAGCTCCGGAACGGCAGCTGAAGATGCAGATTCCAAATCACTTGCCATAGAGAGCGAGGGTCCTGTCCGCGAGTTTCCGGCCTCTTCTTCGCGCAATTCGCTGGGCTTTAGATGCCGAAGGGTCGAAAAGGTTTACGCCGAAAGGGCCGAAATATATTTTATTTTTTGTATTTGATTTCAGCCGAATCTATGCTAAGTTATATTTATTCCAGTTCGGGAGGCGGCCTAAGGCCACTTCCAACTGGAAGTAAGTTGCGTCACTGGCCTCCCGGCACGAACAGCTAGACCGTTCGTGCCGTCTTTTTTTGTGCCGGGAAACTGGGTGATCTGCCTCACCCCCACCACCCCCTGCATCTCCCGCTCCAGCCACAGCAACAATTCGTCCAATTCCAAGCTCGTCCAATCGCTGGTTCGCAGGCCGGCCGGTGCTCTTGCGCGGCCTGGCTGGCCGACCATAAGGGCCGTTGTCCCGCGCCAGTTTTGCATCCCGGATTAAAATGAAGTCTACGAGAGGGAGTCTCATGCAGAAGCTTCTACCCAATCGCTGGATTCCGGCCCTGGCCGTCTTCGCCCTCACCGCCGCCAGCTACGCCCAGTGGTCCAATCCGGCCGACGACGTGCCCGCCTACCACCCATCCGCCCCGCTGAAGATGACGGCGCTCCCGCCCATCCTCTCCGGCGCAAAGCTCTCCGGCGAGAACTTCCAGTATCCCTGGCAGGTGCACGTCTACAAGCAGGCCGCGCAGATCGGCGGCGTCCTCTACCAGCTTCCCTGCAATTGCCGTTGCGATCGCGCTCTCGGCCACACCAGCCTGCGCAGTTGCTATGAAGGGCTGCACGGAACAGAGTGCTCCACCTGCGCCAAGGAAGCCTTCTATGCCTTTGCGCAGACCAAAGCCGGCAAGACTCCCGCCCAAATCCGCGAAGGCATCTCCCGCCACGACTACGAGGCCATCGACCTCGAGAAGCAGTGACCTCATGCTCAACTACGCCTGAGTCAGGGCATGACTTCAGTCATGCCGACAAGGGCCGAATTAAAGCGTCGGGCTTTAGCGCCTGCAGGTCTCCACTCCCGAATTTCTCTATCTTGGCAAAGATTCCCTGACCCGTGCAAAGCTACCGCTCGATCCCGATCCAATACTTGTAGAACTGCGCCCCAAATCCGCCCGCCATCTCCGTCACCTTCGGCCCCGGATCTCCGTAAATCTCAAATCCCGTCACGCTGCACGTTCCCACCAGCTTCGGCACCCACACCTGTACTGCCGCGCCCATGAAGTGCGCTTCGATCGCCTGGGCATTCACATAGGTTTCCACCAGCCTGAAGCTCTTCCCATCCGCGCCTGCGAACCACTCATATCCCAGCGTCCCGGGCTCAGCCTTGCTCACATCGGTCATCGTTCGAGCGAGCTTCTTGAATTCGCCCATCTGAGCCTCGCTCACCGCAAAGCTCACCGTCAGCCGCACCACCTGCTCCAGCATGTCCTGCCTCGCCTTCCAATTCACTCTGATTAGGAACTCCGCCACCCTACCACCCAGCGGGCACCTCGGCCAAATGGAAACTGGCGTAGAATGAAGGCAGCAGCACCGAGCCAGTTCTGCCGGCTCGCACCCATCCGGGCTCCTGCCTCATCCAACCTGCAGGCCCGGATCTCCCCAACGGCAGGTCTTGGCTGGTGGGACAACAAATGGGGGCGTCACGGTTTCGACGGGATCGATTGCGGCATAGGAGACATGTCAGGGTGTGGGCACCTGTAATCGCCTGCAAAAACAAAGTTGCCAACGATAATCTGGCACTTGCAGCTTAATTAACTAAGCTGCCGTCTTCCGCGGTTTTGCCTGTGGGCCGCGAGCGGACGTCATTCAGCAGGCTGGCGGAAGCGGCTCGGTCCGGGCGGCTGCGGCGAGATCAATCGGACTAGCTTTATGCGCATCTTGTCCGTTCTGAGCGTATGAGGCGAAAACATGCGGAAGCGGACAAAGCATGAACTCTCCTGGCTGACAGCGATTTCGGACGCGGGTTCGACTCCCGCCGCCTCCACCAACTCTAAGTTACTTATTTTCAGTAGCTTATCTTCCAAGAGGCAAAATTGGCGCGCAGTTTTGTACGTAATTTGTACGTTGCGCCCTTTGACCGACTTCCGTTCTGCGGGCAATCTCACCTGAAGAAGTGGGAGCCCGATGCTGCTTTCTGTCTTTACCCGCCACTCCACCACCTGCAGATTTTCAAGAGACCGTGCCTGCCGGCGCTGCAATTGCCCCAAGTGGGTCGGCGGCCAGGTCAACGGATATTACTTTCGCCAGAGTGCCAAAACCCGCCAGTGGGCCGAGGCCGAAGAAGTGCGCGTCAAGCTTGAGGAGGCGCTCATCAAAGGCCTGCCGCCTTTCGGCACCGCGGTGGCGACCGGTTCGGCGCCGCCAATCCCCACTCCGGCCGATCCCCCGCCGGCGTCCCGGACGGAAGTCCCTGAACCACGCGTACCGAAGCCGCGGCCAAGGGTCACGGTGGCGCAAGCAGTGGAAGCATACCTGGCCGATGCCGTCAGCCGCAGCGTCGAATCCTCGACCCTCAAGAAACTCGAAACCATCTTCCGCAAGCAGTTTCTTGCCTGGACGCGCGTCGAGGGGATCGAATACCTGGATGAACTGGAGCTGGACACTCTGCTGAACTTCCGCAACACCTGGGAAGACGGTCCCCTCGCCAAGCAGAAAAAGCAGAGCCGAGTGATTGGGTTCTTCTGGGCCTGCGTACGACGCCGCTACCTGACCGAGAACCCCGCCATCGGTCTCGGGAAGATAAAGGTCGTGCAGATCCCGACCGACTACTTCCCGCCTGACGAGTTCGAGCGGATCATCGCCGCAACCTACATTCGCCGGGGCGATCGCGGGGGCGGAGATGTGAAGGCGAATCAGACCAGGCTTCGCACCATGACCCTGCTGATGCGTTGGAGCGGGCTACGCATCCGCGATGCGGTGACTCTCGAACGGCATCGCCTAAATGGCGATAGCCTTCTGCTCTATCAGGCAAAGACCGGGACACCTGTCTACGTGCCGCTCCCCCCGCACGTCGTGGAGGCGCTCGAAGACATTCCACCCGGCCCCAAGCCGAATCCCCGCTACTTCTTCTGGAGCGGCAATGGAGATCCGAAAAGCGCTGTCGCCGATTGGCAACGGAGTTATCGCCGTCTGTTCAAGATCGGCGGATATCAGAACAGCCGACGGCGAGAGAAAGCGATGCCATCCCCACATGTTCCGCGACACGTTCGCGGTGGAGATGCTGCTCGCCGGCGTACCCATCGATCAGGTTTCGCTCTTGCTCGGCCATGCTTCGGTGAAGATCACGGAAAAGAGCTACGCGCCCTTCGTGAAGGCGCGACAGGTTCAGTTGCAGGAGAGCGTACGCAATGCCTGGAACGCCGCCACAGGGAACGGGCCGCAAAGTACACCGCCGACTTCTGCCGCTTCGGTGAACAAGCGTGCCGGATGGCAGTTGATTCATACGGGAAAGAAAGCGAAGGCAACGGCATGAGGACTACTGAATAGTCGGCCCGGAATACCGCGCCATATAGCTTTGAGCACGCGCATGCACCTGGTCCCAGTGTTCGTCGAGAGTCTGGAAGAAGACTTCCGGCATGCGATCGTTAATCACTCGGGTTCGAAGCCAGAATCGAAAGAACATTGCCTCCATCACGTCGTCGGGAACCTGTGCCGCGTTGCAGAACGAGATTGCGGTTTGAAGATGCTCGAAAGCGGGTCCCACTTCCCACTCAGCTTCCCCCTTCGAGGCAGGCGGGCGACCCAGCCACGTTTCTGGAGCGGATCGCGCAGCCTCGATGCGGGCCATGCGCTTGTCGAATGCCGTGCTCCGGGTCGGGCTTGGCAGATCATCGTAGATCAGCTCCAGAAGGGCAAGAATTTCCTTCATCTCCGTGCCGAAGGTCCGGCGCAGCCTTTCAGCTTCATCTGTAGGAACACGCATGCGGCGGAAGCAATAGGTTAGCCATGCATTGAGGAACGCACCTTCCATGGCGAAAGAGCTGACTTCCTCATCGAGCGCATTCAGTACGGCGACACCCAACTCGGATGCCGCGAAGCGCCGTTTCTCGGACAGGTCTGTGCGGCCCCGCTCGTGATAGAGCGAGTAGCAAAGATCGATCGCACGGCTGTCCGAGTCGGCCCGCCGGCGATACGCGCGAAGCGTTCGCTTCCACTCGCGTATTTGGGCGGAGAGATAGCCGGTCACGGTTGTCCTCGGTAACGAGTAGGCCGGTTTTCGTGAATGCGTACATCAGGTCAGGGCTCACTTGGGCCTGGCGAAAGACGAGCCTGAGCTCATCCGTAAGTCCCTGGCTGAGAGCCTCGGCCTCGGCAGCTGAAATAGCGACCTCAGTTCCGCCTGCGCCTTCCGGGTTGGAGATGAGGTGGGCTCTCTCTTTCCCTCGCATGCGCCGGTGATGCCCGTTCGTCATCGCCTGCTCCAACTTTCATTCTACGGTCCGACCAGA
>CAWAMG010000005.1:0-13901 GCA_963783065.1 uncultured Acidobacteriaceae bacterium
CTTTAGCGGCCAATCTCTGCCCATTTTCAGGGTATCCCTAGCTTGCGCGCCTCGCTGAGGATTTTGGTAAGCCGGTTGGAGAGGCGGTCGAGGCGACGGCGGGAAGTGCCGTTTGGCAGCGTCCGGCGAAACATCTCGAGCACATGTTGAGCGGCGAGCAAAGAATCAATCAGCCCATCGAGGCCAGCTCGGGGAGTGAACGGTGTCCTCGGCGGCGGAGCAAGATGCCGAGGTTTGGCACGAGCTAGCTGGAATTCCCGTTGAAGATCCGTCAACGCGACATCGAGATAGCGCATCGTCATCTCGGGAGAAGTGTGGCCGAGTAGTTTCATCAGAACCGGAAAGCCGACGCCGGCTCGGAGCATTTCCGTGGCGTAGGTGTGCCTGAACTGGTGCGGGACGATGCGAGTGGAAAGGCCAAGCGAATGGCAGACCTGATGCAGGTAATCACGGAGTTGACGAACAAGGGCTTCTTTGGTGCGCGGACGGGCCAGAAGCCGTCCATCGGCGGGCAGCGGATCAAGAGAACGAAAGAATTGGAGGCGTCGGACGAGTTCACACACAAAGGAATCCACGGGGACCATACGTTCTGTTTTGAGTTTTCCGAGTGGCACGTGAACGGCCCATTGATTCGAGCCGGTGGAGCGCAGGCAGTCGAAGGACAGATCGGCACACTCACCGATGCGCATGCCGGTGTGGCGAATCAGCAGGAAGACGTTGCCGCCCAGGTCATTGCGCAAGCGGAATTCCCGCTGCAGGAGTTCATCCTGTTCTGGCGTGAGCGGACGTGGGAGTCTCTGCGGGAGGCGCGGAATGTCCTCGCGGCGGATCAGATGAGCGAGTTCAGAAAGCTGTTCAGTCCAAGCGAGCTCATTGAAGATGCAGCGCAGAGCGATAAGCAGATTGATACAGGATGCGGTCGCGAGTGGCGGTGTTTGCGAACGCAGACGGGACATCCAGCCGAGGATATGAGGTTCACGGTGCAATTGGTTCAGGCACTTCACTGCGGGATGAGCAGTGCCGAGATAGCTCAGGAAGTTGCGAACAGTCCCACGATAGTGGCGAGTCGTTTCGGGACTGAGCGCCACGCAGAGGGAATCGACCGCGCGGTCGAAGAGCGGAACCAGAGGATATTGAAGCAGAGGGCGTCGCGCGCGGTTCATGAGGAGGCCTTCGGAAGGGGACGAATGTGCTGCGCCACGGCGCGTGCATATTCCAGGTAGACGTCTTGTGGGGTGACCGACACATAGAGCATCGTAGTTTGGATGTTGGCGTGACCCATCAGCTGCATGAGCGCGGGCAGGCTCATACCGGCGCGGATCATGTCCGAAGCAAAGGTGTGTCGAAAGCGATGGGGGTTGGCAAGTTTGATGCTGGTGGTTTGGCGATGGTGGCGGAATAAGGAACGCAGTCCCGCTCGGGTCATGCGAACTCCACGCATGCGTCCTTTGAGTGAGACGAACAGCGCGGCGGAGCACGAATCGGGTCGTTCCAGACGCAGGTAATGTTCGAGCAGTTGCACGGTTTCCGGCGCCAACGGCAGGAAGCGAAATTTGTTACCTTTGCCAGGAACGCGAAGCTGGGCTTCGGAAAGCAACGCGTCGTCCCGATTCAAAGCCAATACTTCGGCGGACCGTAGCCCTTGCAAAAGCATCAGTCCCACGATGGCCAAATCGCGCGCGGTGCGGAAACTGGACCAGAAGCGCGCCACTTCATTCACGGAGAGCGGCACAATATTGCGTTTGGGGACCTTCACGCGCAGCCGGCTCATCGCTACGTGCCGCCGGCCAAGGCCCATGGGCTTTCGCTGCAAGAACGCGTGATGAAAGCCGCGGGCGATCTGGCAGGGAGCATCGGGAAACTCATTGCGGATGGCACGATCGGCAACAGCGACGCGGTCATTGATGATGGAAGGGGAAGGTCGCGGTTGTTGGCCGGACTGGAAGCGCACATAATCCAGGAGCGTGGACTCGGTAAGGTCGCCTTCCCGAATGTCGCCGGTGTGACGAACACTCTCCCACCAGCGGACAAAATGCAGCAGGTTGTAAGCGTAAGTGCACAGGGTGGTGTTCGCCAGGCGGCGAACATATTCGCGGTCCAGGTAACGATTGATCCAGCCAACTCCCTGGCCGGTGCTCTGCTCGACGACACGAACCGGACTATCTGCGTTGTGGGAGGTCTGCTGGTAGATTACGCAGAACTTCATGACTGAGCAGCCTCCAGTAGAGATTGGAATTGTCGTGCATCACCGCCCTGGACGAAGAAGGAGTTCGGATCGTGGCCATCGGTCAGGAGGACACCGCGAGTGGAGATGCCCCGCGCTCGGAGACGGTGTGCTAGCTGCTGTGAGGCTTGTTGGCCGCTACCGTTGGCATCGACATCGAAGGTGAGATAAATCGTGCGCGGGCGATCGCACAGCTGTTGAAACTGGTAAGTGTTGAGATGGGTCCCCAACGAGCAGGTGACGTGGCGAAAACCCGCCTGCCACAGCACGGCATAGTCGAACAGCCCCTCGACGAGAATCACCTCGAGGCATTGTTGAACCTGCTCCCAACCATACAAGCCACCCTTGGAGCCCGAGAGGAACCGATGGGCGAAAGCGGCAGCGATACTGCGGCCGTAGAGGTTGATGACGCGCCCGCCCTGGCAGCACGGGAAGACGACGCGCCGGTAGAAGGCATCGTGACCCTGCGAATCGAGCAGACCGAGACGCTGCAGGAGATCGCAAGAATAGCCTTGAGCGGTGAGATGCCGGCGCAAGCTCCCACCAGGGGCATAACCGATGCGCAGTTCTTTGATCAGGGCGAGATCGTGCAGTCCGCGTTGTTTCAGATAGTGCAGCGCCTCGGGGTAGCGATCGAGTTGCTGTTGGTAGAAGGCGGCAGCTTGCTCGAGCACGGCCGCAGGATCGGCTGAAGCAGCCTCGTGCTGTTGGAGGTAAGCGAGACTTTGGCGGAAAGACAGCTGGCGAGACAACTGGATAAAACGCAGCAGATCGCCGCCCTGACCGCAACCGTGGCAGTAGAAGAGATTTTTGCGAGCGTTGACATAGAACGAAGGGCGGGTATCCCGGTGCAGGGGACAGAGGCCGACGAACTCGGAACCATGACCTGCAGGTCGCGCGACCCAGTTCTGCTGCCGCAAATAATCGAGCAGCGAAAAGCGCTGTTTAAGTTTTTCGAGATCCTCGCCCATGGCGCTTTTGCCTCCTGATGCGAACGTAGGCGAAGGCGGCCAGCTTTCCCAGGCGAGGATGGTGGGTGAAGAAATTTTCTCAGAGCCGCAGGGGCCAGAAAATCGGGAGAACCGAATTCAGCCAAGACAAAGGCCCAGCTCGCGGATCGGCCGAGTGACCAGGCACCAACCAGCGGGCAATGTCGGTGAGCGTTTGGTGGAGAAAAGAAAAAGCAGGTTGGGAGTGGTCCAGCCCGCGGGCCCAGCGACGAAGCGTGGTGGCATCGGGCACGCGGTTGGGATCTTTGAGCGTAGGCGTCGCCTCCTCCCAGGAACAATGCTCCACAAGGCGCCGCCGCAATCCCTGACAGCGCGTCAGCAAACTGTAATGGGTGTAAGGGAGAGAAAGCAGCGGCAGGAAGGTGAAGGTCTTTCCGCAACCGTGGCAGCGACCGCGCCGGATCTCGATCCAATCATGGTGTACATCGTGCGCCTGCTTGCGGCGGTGTCCATGGCCGATGATCGAATCGCGTTCACAAGCGGGGCATCGCCGCAAGATGATATCGGCGCAGCTTGCCGCCCAATCGGCTTCGAGCTTGTCTGGCGAGACGGAAAGTGGGATAAACAGAATCGTACTTAATCGGGGCTCGGCCCCTCCGGCGTCGACCTGCCAAGATCAGAGGCGGAAGCAGAGCTCCTTCCTCCTGAAGAGAAAAACCCAACTGGAAGAGAATACAGCTTCTCGCCTCTGACCTTTTAAGGGTGTGATTCACAGAATTGGCCGCTAATAAACGGCCACTCGGAAGTTATCCCGCCCTGGGAGGGCGTCGGCAACCGCTTCGGGGGGCGTTGCACAAAGGACCCTTTGCAAGACTGGCTTAAGCGCCCGGCACAACAACTATCAATTCCGGGAACACCTCGAAGTCTCCGGCATTGAAAGTGTAAATCCTCTGGATGTTGTTCGCCTTCATGGTGGCGACGATCTGCAAATCGAAAATCTCCGGACCTGTTACCGGGCGGCGGCATAAAAGCTCCACCAGCGCGGCCACGGCGCGGCCACTGGTCGGCAGAATGGAGATGCCCTGCAGGGCCAGAAGCGCCGAAATCACCTGCAAGGCTATTGCCGGAGACGACGGTGTGGCTACACGGCGCGGGTTGGTGATGATCGAATAAAATTCACAGATGATTTGCGAGGTCAAATAGAGCGTCGCGGAAGAGTCGCGGGCGGCGTCGAGCAAGGCGCGGCAGGCGGCATACTTCGGATCGTCGGCGTTTGACGCATAGGCCAGAATATTTGCGTCAACAATCCCCGGCTCAACGGACATCATCGTAGATGTCGCGGCGGTGCAGGGACTTCATAGCCCCAAGGTGCAGGATCGGCAGTTCGGGCACGGCGGGGGGAAAGTGGGTTTCTTCCTCCAGCAGGCGCAAAACGGCGTCCTTCACCAAATGCTCGGCGTTGGTGCCTGCCTTGGTGGCGAGTTGCGCGATCTGCGCTTCCTGCTCTGGTGAAAAGTGTACTTCCATGACCTCCAAGATACGGGAAATCCTGCTCTTGATCAACGGCAAAAATCGGCAGGAAGGCGAAGCGTGCTATCACCGCATCGTAGATGTCCCGCTGGTGGAGAAGAGCACCCAACGCACCGGCGCAGCAAGGACCGGCAAAGGCCGGCGATTTGCCCTTGCACTCCGCGATGAAACGCTCGAAGACGATGCTGCCTAATACCTGACGCGGAACGTCGGGCTATCCTCAGGCCGCGTTTTGCGCCGGTCGTAGAGGCGCGTGGTCGAAACATTCGCATGGCCGAGCCACTCCTGGACCTTGGCGATATCGGCCTCATGGGAGAGGGCATTGGTGGCGGCCGTGGCGCGCAGCGAATGGACGCATAGCCCGTTCACTTCGGCGCTGATGCCGGTCTCCAGCCCATATTTCACGACGATGTTGCGATAGACCGAGGCGGGGTCGAGCGGGCGGTCGAGCTTGCCGCGTGCGGTTATTGCGTCACCGGACGGAAACACGGGGCCGGCGGTATCGGCGGCGTGGCCGGCGAGCGCGAGGTATTGCTCGATCAGCCGCTGGGCGGTCACATGCACCGGCACGAAGCGAACCTTGTCGCGCTTGCCCTTGACCCTAAAATGCAGCACGCCCTGGCGGCTTTGAATATCGCGCACGCGCAGCCGGCACAATTCCTCGCGGCGGATGCCGTGATAGAGCAGGGTGGCGAGGATGGCGCGATCGCGGACGCCCTTGAGCGTGTCTTCGGGCGGAGCATCGAGCAGCTTGCGCACCTGGGCATCGCCCAGCGCCGGCGTCGAGCCTTCATTGCCGTTGGCCATCGGCCGCTTGACGCCGTCGACCGGATTGCCGGCCACGGCGTTGTGCTCGCAGAGATAATCGAACAGGCGAAGAGAGCGCCGAGAGCTTGCGGCGGATGCTGGAGGGCGCGAGTGCGCGCTTCTCGAGGTCCTTGCGCCAGGCGATGACATGGGCGCGGGTGATGCCGCGCAGCTCGGCGATGCCGCGCAGGCCAGTAAAGCCGACGAACTCCTCGACATCGATCTTATAGGCGCGGCGGGTTTTGGGATTGGTGATATTGAGCAGCAGGAACCCGGGGGTCTGGCGTTAATGAACCACTAACTCGTAGGCTGAAGGGATGAAAACACAAACACCCTTCAAGCGACTGATCCTACGAGCAGTATTGCGCAAAGTAAGCCCCATGGTGATCCGGGTCCTGGCACTCCCGGATTACTTGACTCTGGCAGACTTCGACGAAGTTTTCTGCACCCTTCTCGGCTGGGATGGAATCGGCTTCAGCTTTCACATCCACGGCCAGGAATTCACCAGTTTTCTCCGCAGGACGAAGGTGCAGCGGACCACGCTGCGGGAGTTTCAACTGCGGCCCACGAGAGACATTTCTCTATACCTGCGGAGGAATCGATCTTTGGGAATGGGAGGTCCGGCTGCTCGACTCGGAGGCGGGAAGTCACGGCGATGAGGCGCCGGTATGCCTGGCGGGTCGAGGTGCGTCTCCACCCGAATACTGCGGTGGCCCCACGGGTTACCGGCTGATGCTGAAGCGGCAGAAGGAAGGCGAGTCGATGGGCACGCCCGCGCAAGTTGAGGCGGTCATCGCCATGCTGACGGCGGCGCACCCGGATCAGCCGGCCAGTAGCTGGGATATTCTGCGCGAAGTGATGGACGATGGTCTGCGGAGCATTGACCAGCGGTTGGAACAATACGGGCCCTTGGAGCCGCATCGCTTCAGCTTGAAAGAGGCCAACCAGCGGTTGGCGAAGCGGGTGGAGCGCGGGAGGTACCGCGCATGAAATTCCGAGTGGAAGTGATTTGCGTAAACGATGAGGGCACCGAACAGCGGCACGACGTGATGGAGATGGAACGGCAGAAGTTGGCGATGGAGACCCTCGGATTGAGTTTAGCTGAAGGCAAAGCGATCTTGCGCGGGGTGCAAGACTTCGTCGCCTCCCAACAAACCAGCGAGGATCTCCAACGCCGCCGCAGTTGCCCGAACTGCGGCCAGCGGTATCACAGCAAAGAAGCGGGGACGAGCACCGTCGAGACGGTGTTCGGGCCGGTCGCGGTGCCTAATCCGCGGTGGGAGCGTTGCTCGTGTCAGACGGAAGGCCCGAAGACCTTCCGGCCCACGGCGACATGGCTGAAAGGGCGGACGAGTCCCGAGCGGCTCTATTTGGAGACCAAGTGGGGCTCGCTGATTCCTTATGAGAAGGTGGCCGATTTATTGAAAGAAGTTCTGCCGGTCAGCGAGTCCACCCATCACGAAACGGTACGCGAACATCTCCAAGCCGTCGCCGAGCGGATGGAGGCGGAGTTGGGCGAAGAACGGCAGCCCGATCCGGTCAAACCCGAAGAGGATCCCGAACTGCCCTTGCCCGATGGCCCCATGACGGTGGGGATTGATGGCGGGTACGTGCGGGCGGCCCACAAGGAAGGTTGTTTCGAGGTGATCGCGGGCCGGAGTGTCGTGGCGTTTCGGCGCAGAGAAGAGGATGCGGTTCCACCGCCCAAATGCTTCGGCTTCGTGCAAACCTACGATCCGAAGCCACGCCGGCGACTCTGGGAGCTAATGAAGTCGCAAGGGATGCAGGAAAACCAGCAAGTTGTGTTTCTCTCCGACGGCGGCGAAGACGTTCGGCAGGTGCGGGAGTATCTGCATCCCAACGGCGAACATGTGATCGACTGGTTTCACATCACCATGCGGCTGACGGTCTTGCAGCAGCAGACCAAGGCGCTGCGAGGAAGAGCGGCCAGAGACCGGGGCCGCAGCCTCGAAGCAGGTGGAGAGCATCAAGCACTTACTGTGGCACGGCAATGTCGAGGAGGCCCTGGAGCGGCTGAGCCAACCTGCTCATGGACCTCGAGCTGATTCGGAACCACTCCGCGCCGGCGGAAAAACTGGCGGCGGGGCTGGCGGAGTTCGAGACCTACATTCGCAACAATCAGGAATCCATCCCGAACTACGGCGAGCGGTACCGGCAGGGAGAAACGATCAGCACCGCCTTCGTCGAATCGACGATCAATCAGGTGGTGAGCCGGCGCTTCGTCAAGACGGCAACAAATGCACTGGACGCTACGAGGGGCGCACCTGCTTTTGCAAACCCGGACCAAGGTCCTGAATAACGAACTGGAAGAGAGTCTTTCAGCGCTGGTACCCGTTGTTCCGAGTCCAAGCGAAAGCTGCGTGACCCCCGGGTTCCTGCTGCTCTCCCAGAAATCGAAAGAGGACCGCGCGCTGATGTGAATAAAACCGCGTCAAGAACGGCAAATGGTTACGGCCGGAGGTGGCCTCATGCGCTTCACATTGGGCCAAAATGCGGTCAGCATCGGGCTCCAGCACAGCCCCAATCGCATTTAGCCGCTCCTCCGCCGATCCTTCACTCCGGTAGGCCAACGTGACGCCGTGGAGGGTGGCCACTAGCGAATCCGTACGCTCCACATGATCGGCCTGATGCTGGAGCAACGCATCGTAGGCATGGTTGTGAAGCTTCTGAACCAGGCGAACGAACATATCGGCGACATCATCAAGCGCGCGGGCCGTTTGGACGACAGCCAGCGCGGCAGTAAGCGTCAACCGCTTTGGATCTGCACAATCGTGAATCGAACCCAAATCGAGCGACCGCGCTTCGGCGGCAAACTGTTTGATCTTGATATCGGGAACATCGGCGAAAACCTCGGCGGGAATGGCCTGTTGTCGAAGCCATTCCATGTGTTCGAGGAAATCACGCGTGTGCTGGGTCGTCGCTTGTTTCGGCTCGTTCTTCAACCGATCCCATGAACTTTGGATTCCGTCAGCCGGTCGAGCCAGTAACGCTGTCAGCATTGCCTTTGCTTCATCGGGGAGGCGTTCGCGAACTTGGGCATAGTAGCCTTGGTTGATCTCCGTCCGGGCGGCGCGCGCTGCACGCTAGACGGTATTGAACGCCGGCAGCTCGTAGCGCTGGCGCACCAGGTCCTCAAGGGCGATATTGATGATGTCGGCCAGATCGTCACGGGTGCGGGCCGCCTCCCGGCAAGCATCGCCCATGATCTTCTGCGACACCTCGCACCACGCGCTCACGCCAACGTAGTCGCGGACCAGCGCCAGGTGGCGCCGGCGGACTGAACTGGCATCATAGGAAGCCAATCCATCCGGGACCGCGTCGTAACCGGCGCACTGCGCAACATGCTGAAGGATGGGTTTGGGAACTTCATTCACCATTACGAAGTACCCCAGCCGCTGGAAGGTCTTCAGCAAAACCAGTAGTCCAATCCGTGGAACAGGCTCGCGCGTACGTTGCTCGACCCAGCCGCATTCAAAAAGGTTGGGAGCGTAGACTTCGTCCAACTCCTTCACCGATGGGTTGGGCTTGAGCCGCGGATAAGCGGTGTCGTTGATTCCGGGCATTCCTTACTCAAGCCCTCCAGACGCGGCGGCGCGGCGCAGGATTTGGAGCACACCGGAGGCTGACCGTTCCTCGCGATGGGCAATCTCGCGAAGGCTGAGGCCCTGTTTACGCAAGTCGATGATACGCAGCTCGGCGCTGCGATCCTTCGGCCGGCCGAGCGACTTTCCCTTCGCGCGGGCATTTGCGAGACCCGCCGTACGCGCTCGACGATCATCTCGCGTTCGAATTCTGCGTTTTGCGGTTCACCGCAAAATGCCGAATTCGAAAGGGAGATTCTCCGGGAACGGGTCCGTGCCGGCTTGGCCCATGCCCGCCAGAACGGCCAACGCTTGGGCCGGCCACTCACAGCAGCCATCCACACCGACCAGGTCCGGAAGCTCTTCCGTGCGGGCATCAGCAAATCCGAAATCGCCCGCCGCTTGGCGATCGGCCGGACCTCCGTCCGCCGCATCCTAGCGTCAAAATAGCCCCGAATCAGGACGCCCAGACGATCTTACGCACCCTTCCCGAAAGCTCACGTTGCACCTGGTCATCTGATCTCCACGACTGGCATTTGAAGTCTCCTTTCCGCAGTCGGTATCTCGCAGGAAAACTGGATCACCATTCCCTCAAGCAGCATTAAAGTCTGATCACGCCCGTGGGTGCCAAACCGTTGTAATGGCCGAGAACTTTTCAGCTACCACGACAAACCATCCTGCCCGCGCCCGTGGAGTTCTGGCAGCGGGACAACTCAGAGGTTGTATGTTGTTCCAGTGGGTTAAGCTTCGACCTGATCGAATAAGGTGACTGCCGAGCCGTCGAATGGCACCGAGAAGTACTGGAACAGTAGCTTCTCCGCATCAGCCGTAACTCTCAGAAACCCAGGATTTTCTTGGTTATAGTTCTCCAGCGCCACGCCCGCCATTGTGGTCTCGTACGGTAGACGAATGTCAGCAAGTTCCTTCTGCAGCCTGTGCATGCTGCGAGCATCGTTCGCATAGCCGACGGTCCATCGCCCCATCGCGCTGTCTATTAGCGGCGCTCGCCGAAATTCCTTGCTGCGGCCCGCGTGTTTCGGCCACTGAGGACAAACGGCAGCGAGAAGGCACCGAGGCCCCTATGGGGCCTCGGTGGTTGACTGAGGAGAATAGCCTGCCTTCAAAATCCGGTCGGCGGCGTGAAAGATGCGTTGGGCAGAGCGCTCCGTAAAGGTCTGGCCCTGGCCCCAGGACTGAATGTACCCGCGGCTGAATCCGGCGCCCGGAAGCCCCAGCGATTCGCAGCACAGTAGCGCCACAGCTTCGGCTTCCATCTCGCGGATATCGCGTGGGGTCACTTCGGTATCGGTCAGGTCGGATTCATCGCAATGACCGAGCAATTGATGGCCGAGCTCATGGAAAAGGGTTCGACTGGGGTTCTCCGCAATCGGGCTGACCGCAATCTTCTGGCCGCGTAGCGCGTAGCCTTGCGTATTGCCGTCCAGGTCTTCAAACGGAACGCGCTCGATCTGGAGGGCCTCGAGGGCCTTTTGTTCGTTCCAATCGGGAAGGGAAGTAGGCTGGTATTCCGCGCCTTCGGTCTGATGGAGCGTGAACCAGCGGGCCTTTAGTAAGAAATTGTTGAAGGTGAATGCCTCTTCCTCCGTCGTGCCGTCGTCTTTCTTCACGGTCTTGGTTCTGGAGCAGGAGACTGGG
The DNA here is from genome assembly GCA_963783065.1 of uncultured Acidobacteriaceae bacterium. GTDB lineage: Bacteria > Acidobacteriota > Terriglobia > Terriglobales > Acidobacteriaceae > Telmatobacter. The sequence continues at coordinate 10,770 of CAWAMG010000005.1, forward strand.
ATACGGAGCGAGATCGCCTTCTCACCCTTTTTGACATGGCGCCCAAGTTCTTTCCACTTTTTGAAGGTGGCCAAAGGTCCTGGCTGCGCCCCGCTCGCTAAAATCTGGAACATGGCGAGAAGCTGGTTGGCAATCGAGTAATTCCAGAAGCGGCTGTAAGCTTCATGAATGTAACCGGGTTTCTTGACGGCGTCCTCGAGCAATGCCGCCCATGACACCATGGGCTTTCTCTCCTTTCTCTCAGCGCTATACGCGCGCAGTCACTGTGGAGGCCTGGTGGCCTGCGGGAACCGCGATGGTTGCTTCTTCTGCTGTCTGCTGAACTTTGATTTCCTCGGTCATGTTCTTATCTCCTTTTCTGCCGCCGCTTCTCGCGGGGCATAAAAGAGGCGAGCGATAGCCTGCTCGCCAGACCAAGGGCGGTCTTTTTTGGAGGGGCCGGAACGGAGGAGCCAAAACCCGCAGGGCGGCGCCAGCCGAAGCAGAAGCCCGCAGAGTCGCCAGCGCGCAGGCTTGTTTCCCTGCTCGCCATGCCCGCGAGAAGCGGCGTCAGAAAAGGGAAGTGATCGAAGAAATCAAGGCAGACAGCAGTAGAGTGAAGAGGCGGTTCCCGAAACCGCAGGGGCTCAAGACATTACCTTTCTACTGTCACAGAGTTGCCTCATGCCTAATCGGCCCGGAGGGCATATGTTTTACCATTGTAGATCTGAAGGGAAACTTTGACGCACCTGCCGCTTGGGGAGATGTTCACATGTGTGTCGCCCGGCATGAACACGCGAAGCAATGAGGGATGGCGATGACAACAACGGAGCGAATCGAGATCAACCCGGCGGTGCCCCCCTTTTCGAGTAGCACGAATATGGAAACCATTCTCATCCCGGGAGCGGAGATATACTACGACAAGCATTTCCTCTCACCGGAGGAAGCGACGACCCTGTTCAACGTGCTGCTTGCGAAGTGTGCCTGGGAACGACGCACAGCTTCATTCAACTACGCCGTGCCCCGCGACGAAGCCTACTACGTCGATCTGGGAACGAATTACAGATATTCGCGGCGCGAATACAAGCCGCTCGCCTGGATTCCGGAATTATTTTCCTTGAAGGCTCGGGTCGAAGAGGCTACACCCGGAGTTGCTTATTCCAACTTGAGATTACCCAGGCTGAGCTACAACGCTGTACTCTGTAATCTCTACCGGAGGGGACAGGATAGTGTGGGCTTGCATGCGGATACGGAGCCGGAGATGGGGCCGGTGATCGCTTCTGTCAGCCTGGGAGCTGAACGTTTGTTTCGCCTCAAAGGGCCGAATGGAGCTGTTGTCTTCGCTGAACGGTTGCCGCACGGAAGCTTGTTGATTATGGCGGGAAAAACCCAGAATAACTTCAAGCACGAAGTCCCCAAAGACCCCGGTGTTACCCAACCGCGTATCAATCTGACGTTCCGGCACATCGAGCACAAGTAGCGAATTGTCGCCAATGGCCCTCAGCCCGCGAGGCCACGCGGGACACGATTAGCTCACGACCAGTGTCGCGCTGCACTTAAATCGGTTCTGGCGCACTTTCGGTGCAGCGCGACATCTGGGATAAGAAAGGCCCACGGTCAGCAAACCGCGGACTGTGGCCACCCCTATGCCGAGGATGCAATCTCACGGGAGCCGTGTTGAAGATGCAAAATTTCCACAAAGTTTGGGGATTCGTTCACGCGATAATAGATCAAGATCGGGGTATGGACCAACTGACGCACCTCCGGACGCCCCTTTACCAGGCTACCGATGTAAGGGAAACTTTTGAGAAGCTCAATATGGTTTAGTATGGCGTTGCCGAACCGCTCGGCGCTGGCGGGAAAGTTAGCCCAAGAATAGGCGAGGATTCCCTCAAAATCTGCTAACGCGGCTTTCGTGATTCGAATTTGGAAATCCACTGGGGAACGAGCTTTCGAACTTCCTCGAGAGATACGACCCGGCCCTCGTCAGCGTCAGCGGTGCCGCGGTCGATTGCTGCCAAGGTTTTGGCGTCGACTTCAACTTCCTCGAGCACCGGTACTTCCAACTTCAGATCAACCATAACCACTACAGTATTCCAAACTGGTGCGGAATGCAATCCGGGAGGAGCGTCATTTGTTGTCATCTTTCTTTAATAAGGTTCTTCCTCCCCCGGGCTGACCTGCACCGAGAGTGCGCCAGAACCAATTAAAGTGCAGCGCGACACCAGCGTCCAACGTCTCTCAATTCAACAGGCAGGGAAACTATGCCCTGGCCACGCGTTCACTTCCTGGCGATTTCGCCCAGTACAATTGCTGGCGAGTAAGACGGTCTCGAATTTGAAGGCGGCGGGGCAATGACGTTTAGCGTCGAGTGGCGGAGTCTGGTTCTCCAACCAACGGTTGCAGGCTAAAACGTAAGGCAAAGTAGTTGATTCAGATCGAGATTTATTTAGAGAATTGCACGGTTCATTCCTTCCGATAATGATCTTCATGCTGCACCAACTTTGCACAGAGAGCAGCGAGACATTTTGTCACGCGCTGTTTTTCAGGACTTAATTTTCTTGCAATGTGGGAGCACCACCTTCAGCTTAGTCACCCGGTAGGGGCTGGTGGCCAAATCACAAAACATTTGGACAACCATTCTAAATCTAACAGGTTAAGGAGGGCGTATGGATGTCCGCTCGAGACGATCAGTGCAGAGAGTCCACAGCATAGTCGCGAGTCCGCTGCTTTCGGGAGTTCGCCACGCGGTGTGGGTGTGCGGGGTGTGCACTCTCGCGTGCCTCACGGCCTTCGCCCAGCAGGACATGGGCGGGTTAAACGTGGGCGTTCGTGATCCCAACGGGGCGGTGGTACCCGGCGCCAAGGTGGTGGTGACCAATGTCGACACCAATCAAACCGTCAATGGGGCGACGCCCGCCACCGGAGATCTCATTGTCAGCCCACTCCGACCGGGCCGATATACTGCGACCGTCGAGATGGCGGGGTTTAAGACGGCCATATCGGAGATCGTGAGTGTAGGGGCGCAGCAGATCCCGCAGGTGGTGATTAAACTCGAAATTGGGAAAGTGAGCCAGACAGTCAGTGTCACGGCCGCGGCGACAGTTCTGCAGACGGTCGATGCATCGAAATGAGTGGTGATATCGGGAGCCC
>CAWAMG010000006.1:0-694293 GCA_963783065.1 uncultured Acidobacteriaceae bacterium
GTGGACCTGATCGGGATCGAACCGATGACCTCTTCCATGCCATGGAAGCGCGCTCCCAGCTGCGCCACAGGCCCACATGCTGCAGGGATGCAACCCCTCTATTGTCTCCGCTGGTGGAGGGCGTGTCAAACGCGTTGCCCGGCCTTGCGGCACAATTCAACTCGAAGAGTCCAGTCCACCCGAACACGCATGGCGAATGATCCCGAACCCAAACAGGAAAGGCGTCCAACTGCCCGTGCTCAGGGAATTTGGTTCGAAAACGGCCGTGACCGGGAACACTTCGGGGGTGGTCCGGTGTCTAACAGAATAGAGGGCGTGGGGCGCTCGGGATTGATTGAGAGCCCTGTATCCCGCGCACTCGGTGGCAGCTTGGTTTTCCGGCGTTTTTTTGCCGGCGAGTGGCTGCAGACGGCAGATCGATAAAGAAGCTGAGGTTTCGGCCCGGGTGAACCTGCCAAGGGCGAACTGAAGCAAAAGATTTGCCATTTGCGAGCTGGTGGGAGGACACTCAATTGCACGGGGACCTCACCATGGGCAACCTTGCCAGCGCGCTTACTCTCCAGTCCGAAGAAGCGGAACTGGTGGCGGAATTGCGTGCCGGCTCAGAGGAAGCATTCGCCTGGCTGATTGAGCGCTATCACAAGCCGATTTTTTCGCTGCTTGCCCGCACGGTGCACGATCGGTCCGACGCCGCCGATCTCACTCAGGAAGTCTTCGTGAAGGTCTTCCGCGGAGTGGGCAGCTTTCACGGCGAGTCGTCTCTGCGCACGTGGATTTACCGGATTGCGCTGCGCGAGGCTTCGAATCGCCGGCGCTGGTGGAGCAGGCACAGGCAGCAGGAAGTGCCGATTGAGCAAGAGATCCTCGACGGGGAATGCGGAACGCCGGTTCTGTTGAAGGACACGCTGGAAGACCCGTCGGAGTCTCCGTATGAGATTGCGGTCCACGCTGAGAATCGGGAACGAGTGGAGGCCGCGTTGAAGAAGGTTCCGGAGCCCTTCCGCGCGACGCTGATCCTTCGCGATATCGAAGGGTTTGTTTACGAAGAAGTAGCGGAGATGCAGGGCGTGAATGTGGGAACTGTGAAGTCCAGGCTGGCGCGGGGGAGGGCTTATCTGAAGGCCGCTTTGATGCCGCAGGCCGACGACAAAGCCTCGGTTCAGACGGCAAGGTTCGATATTTCACTGGGAGAGGAGGCGCGATGACGGGTTGCATGGCAATGGAGGGGAAGTTTTCAGAGTATCTGGATGGCCGGCTGAACGGGCATGAGATGCGGCAGATCGCCGCGCACCTCGAAGGCTGCCGTGCGTGTGACCGGGAGTTTGCCGCGCTTCGTCAAGCGCAGGTGTTGCTGGGTTCTTTGGGGCCGGTGCCCGAGCCTGAGGATCTTCTCCTCAGGATTCGCGTTGCCGTCAGCCAGAAGCGAGCGCGCAGCCGGCGCAGCCTATTCCACGGGTGGAAGCTCGCCTGGAAGAATACGGTGGGGCCTTTTGTTTTGCAGGCGTCAGCGGGATTTGCGAGCGCAGTCCTTTTGATGGGTACGGTGATTGTGTTGGCCACGATGTTTGCCCAGCCTGAAGCCGCACAAGCCAGCCAGGATGAGCCGTTGGGCAATCCCACGGCGCCGCGGCTGCTTAGCTTCTCAACCGGTGTAGGAAGAAGTGAGATAGGCGACAGTTCAGAGCCGGTGGTCGTCGAGGCCTATGTAAACAATCAAGGCAAAATGTACGACTATCGCATCGTCTCCGGTCCCACCGACGCGAATACCCGGGCGCAGATTGAAAATCTTTTGCTCAATAGCCGGTTTGAAGCTGCCCGATTCTTTGGTCAGCCGGTCCGCGGCCTGGTGGTGGTCTCGTTCGCGGGCGTTTCAGTTCGCGGCTGACGAACAGGGGAACAGGGACAAGTGATCGGGGGAAAGACCCGATCCTGAGCTTTCTGTGCGCGATTCCGCACTTCCCCGGACGACTCGCTCGGGGAATTCAGATTTGTTTGTGGAATTCCGATTCCGAATCGCATTTCCTTTCGTTTGACCCTGTCCGCACGTCTAACTAGACTTGCAGGCAGGTCCTTCTCATGATGTTTCGTTCGTTTCGTCTGGTTTCCTTCCTTTCGGTTGCGGCGGTGATGTTGCCGGGAGCGTTCTGCTCCACGGCAGTCCGTGCGCAGTCCTCCTCAAGCAATCCTGACTCAAGCAATTCCGGCTCCAGCAGTTCAAGCAAGAACCAGTCTTCTTCTTCGACGCAGCAGGGCCCTCCACGAGAAAAATCTCCCTCGCTCATTGACCCCGCAGGGCCCACGGTTTCGCTGATCAGCTCGGAGCAGCTCTTTCTGATGGCCGCGGCGCTGAATGCGTGCGGCTACGACGAAGGCCTCGACGAAAGCGAACCCATCCGCAAGCGCATTCGCGAGGAGATGAACCAGGCCCTGGCGAAGAGCGAAGACGCGCGCAACAAGAGGGACAAGGTCTGCCTTTATATTGCCCAGCACCGCGTCACCGGCGGAGAGCGAGATATCTCGCAGTACATCTCGCTGGCGCTGTACCTGACGCAGCCGCCTGAGCTGGAAACCTCGGACGAACTCACCGAGATGCCGCCCGATTCAACGCAGGTGGTGGAGATTGTGCCACTGCTCAAGGACTTCATGGAGGCCGTCGACCTGCACGGAATCTGGCTCGCGCTGCACCACGTTTACGACGAAGAGCAGGACCAGCTGCATGAGCCGCTTTCGAAGATGATCGTCTCCACTAATCTCTACCTCAAGATGCCCGCCTCCACCTACGATGGCCGGCGCTTTGTTGTAATTGTTGAGCCGCAGCTCTCGCCGCACGCCGTGAATGCGCGCATCTACGGTTCTGACTTCGTGGTGGTCGTATCGCCTTCGAACGGCCAGATCCGCATGAACGATGTGCGCCACACCTATCTGCACTACATGATCGAGCCGCTGCTCACGGCGCGGGCCAGCGCTGTCGACCGCATGCAGCCGATTCTCAAGGAGATTCGCGGCGCACCTCTGGAGTTCCGCTATCGTAACGACACGGTTCCGTTGAACATCGAGTGCCTCATCAAGGCCATCGAAGCACGCACCATGGACACCGGCATTCCGGAGTACAAGATTCCCGCAGGCGTAAACCGCTCTGACCTGCCGAAGTACGAGCGCGACCGTCAGCTCTCCCTGCAGAAGATGGATGCAGTGAGGCTGGCGGCTGTGGACCACGACATGAGGCAGGGCTTTGTGCTCACGCAGTACTTCTATGAGCAGCTGATCCAGTTTGAAAAGGATCCGGCCAGCCTGCGCGACACGATCGGCGAGATGGTCTACAGCATGGATGTGGAGGCGCAGGCGCACCGCGCCCGGCAGATCGAATTCGACAAGGAGGCCGACGAGGAGGTGCTGGGCAGGAGCAAGCCGCGGAAACTGACCGGCCTCGACCTGGCCGAAGCGCGGCTGGCGGCCGGCGATGTGGCCACAGCGTCTGCCTTGGCGCGCCAGGCGTTGGCTGTGCATGCAGATACGCTCGACTCGATATCTCAGGAAGCGCGCGCGAACTTCATCCTTGCGCGCGCGGCGATCATGACCGGCCATCCTGAAGACGCCATCAACGGATTCCAGAAAACAATCGCCACAACAAAGGAGCCGCGGCTGGTGGCCTGGTCGCACATCTACCTCGGCCGGATGCTCGACCTCGACTGCAAGCGCGATGAAGCAATCTCCGAGTACAAGACTGCTCTTGAATCGCGCGACGGACTGCAGGATACTCGGCTGGCTGCCGAACGAGGAGTAAAGAAGGCATTTGCAGTCAATGGCCACAGCTGTGAAGAAGATGCGGACGACGATGAGCCGGCCCCAGGTTCGACCCAGCCTGCGGTCAAGCCATCAGCCGCGGTGCAAGGGCAGAAGCCCGCCACGCAGCCTCAGTAGTCGCCCGCGGCAGGCCTTATGCTGATTGATAGAGCGAAACCAGAGTGGGAGTGGCGTTCGCAGTTTCATTTAGGGTCGCCGCTCCCTGATGGTCGCGTCGACTTGAGGGTTGCGGCTTCGGAATGCATGTACTCTGGTTCCGCTGTATCGCATCGAATGGGGCGCCCGGGTCGTTTCCGGACCACGACGTTCAGGACGTAAGGGGAAACGGGAATTGACCGAGGCACGTGTGGACTCAACTCTGGCCGATCTCGAATCTGCGTTGGGACACACCTTCGCGAGCCGTGCCCTGCTGGTGCATGCGCTGACGCACCGCTCTCTTGCCAACGAGGAAGCTATTGCGGAACGGGCGCCGGAGTCTCGGCCCGTGGATGCGGCGCGGCCGGAAGCCGCGGGGCTCGGGGACAATGAACGGATGGAATTCCTGGGGGATGCAGTGCTTGGCCTGGTGGTCGCGGAGGCGCTCTTCCACGCGCACCCTGAGTGGCAGGAAGGCGAGCTGACACGCATCCGCGCTCAACTGGTGAGCCGGAAACACATTGCCGAAGTGGCCCAGGAAATCGGACTGGGAACCTATCTGCGCCTGAGCAAAGGAGAGGAGCGCGGCGGACTGAGGAGCAAGAGCACTGTGCTTTCGAACAGCATGGAAGCAGTGCTGGGAGCATTGTTTCTCGATGGAGGCCTTGAGCCTGTCCGGCGGTTCGCACGTCAATACGTCATGGGCGAAGTTGTCGAGCATCTTGCGGAGGAGCTGCGCCTGGGTGCGGCGCTGGGCAACTTCAAGTCAGCGCTGCAGGAGTACCTGCAGGCTGAGCGGGCCGGAACCCCAGTCTACCGGCTGAGGAGCGAGAGCGGCCCCGACCATCGCAAGCGCTTCCTGGTGGAGGTCCTGTTAAGAAGCAACGACCTGGACCGGGGAAGGCCGCTTGCCCGTGGGGTAGGAAGCACCAAGAAGCTGGCCGAGCAGGATGCGGCCCGGCTTGCGCTGGAACGCTTGGCGGCAAAGACAATCAACCTCCGGGCCGACGAGGCCGGCGAGGAATCAGAAAGGCTGGAGGCGGAGTGAGCCACCCCGTTCCAACCAGCGATGCGGTTCCAGCCAGCCTTGAAGCAACGGGAGCCGCTCGAACGAACCCTGCCACGCCGGCCACCGAGACTGCTGCAGCGCCCTCAGCCCCACATCGAACATCGTGGTTGCGGTTCCACCTGCCCACTGTCCCTGAGGCGCTCGCGTCACTCTTTCAGACCATTGTTGTCGCCCTGTTTCTGCTCACGTTTGTGCTGCAGCCATACCTCATTCCATCAGAGAGCATGGAGCACACGCTGCTCGTCGGCGACTTCGTGCTGGTGAACAGGCAGGTCTACGCTCCGGCCGGGAGGCTCACCCGCTGGCTGTTGCCCTATCGCGATGTGGCTCGCGGAGACATTGTGGTCTTCCATCATCCGCAGCCTCATCCGTACCTGGTCAAGCGTGTAGTTGGGCTTCCCGGCGACCGGCTCCGCATCGACAACGGCCGGGTCTTCATCAACGGAGTTACTCTTGACGACCCGTATGCCACGTTCGAGCCGGTTCCGCCGAATCCCTTTCGCGACAACTTTCCCGGCCGCATCTACACCGACCCGCAGGTTGATCCAACCTGGTGGAGGCAGATGCAGAGCCTCACCAGCAATGGGGAACTCACTGTGCCCGAAGGGCAGTATTTCGTGCTGGGCGACAACCGCAACCACAGCGAGGATTCGCGCTTCTGGGGCTTTGTCCCGCGTTCGCTGATCGTGGCCCGTCCGCTGCTGATTTACTTCTCGCTGAGCAGGCCATCCGCCACCGATATCGAGCAGGCCCCGGATGATAGACTCGGACACGACAGGGAATTCTCGGCAAAGTTGACGGGGTTTGCGCGCTGGAATCGCATCTTTCGCGTGATCCGCTAGAGCGCGGCAGCCGGCCAGCATCCCAGCCGAAGACCGGATTCCCGACGAGCAGACAGAATGACAAAGAACGCAGACCGGGCCGCGAAAATACCCCCCAAATCGGATACTGCGGCAAATGCCGGGGCGAGCGCTGAGGCGGATCCCGGCACAACCGAGCCGGCCTCCGGGCAGCGCGTTGAAGAAACTCCCTACGAGGCCGTGGCCAGCATCTGCTCGGTGCTTGTCGTGGGCCTCTTCATCCTCACGTTTCTTGGCCAGAACTTCGTGATCCCCTCGGGATCGATGGAGCAGACGTTGCTGGTGGGCGACCACCTTGTAGTTGACCGAATCACGCTGGCTCCTGCAGCCACGTGGATGCCGTTGATGCACTATCGTGAGCCGCAGCGGAACGACGTTGTGGTCTTCTTGAAGCCTGCTGCCGATCCAGATCCGGTCGACGGTTCGCCTACCTATCCGTTCCTTGTCAAGCGGCTCATCGGGGTTCCCGGCGATCACATTCACCTGCGCAACGGCATCGTCATCATCAATGGCGTGGCGCAGGACCAGCCCCACGCTCAAGTCACTACGCCAGACAACCATAGGGATTTTCTCGATGAGTTCCCGTCCATTCCGCCTGATCCCGAGCTTGGCGCGACGGAGGCCTGGAGCGTCGAGTTTCCGTCGCACATCGAGAACGGCGACCTGGTGGTCCCACCCGGACACTACTTCATGATGGGCGATCACCGGCACAACTCGCTCGACTCGCGCTATTGGGGTTTTGTCCCGCGGGAGAACATTGTCGGCCGTCCACTCTTCAACTACTGGTCGTTTAAAACACCCGACGACCAGATTGATAAGACGGGAATCGGCAACAGCATCGCCTGGATGGCCCATGTGGCGCTGCATTTTTTCACGGAAACGCGCTGGGACCGGACGTTCCATCGCATCCGCTGATCGCGGCGGCTGTGGCGATGGAGGCCTGCGCGCCGCCTGTTTGGCCGCGAGTGCACTACCATAGAACGCAATGAGCGAACATGCAGGGGAGCGGCGCCACAAGCGCAGACAATGGGTTCTGGGGCTGGTCCTGTTTGTCCTTTTCCTGGCTATCGCCATCGTCCCGCCTCTGATCAGCGTTAACCGCTACAAGGCTCGCATCACGCACTTGATGTCAGAGTCCGTCGGCCGGCCGGTGCGGCTCTCGTCGGTCGAGATGCGCGTGCTGCCCACCCCCGGCTTTGTCCTAAACGATCTGACAATCGAGGAAGACCCCGCATACGGCGCCGAGCCGGTGCTTCACGCCAACACCGTCGTCGCGTCCATACGTTTGTTGTCGCTTTGGCGCGGGCGGCTGGAGATCGGCCGTATCAGCGTGGACGAGGCCAGCTTCAACATCGTCCACACCCCCGACGGCCTGTGGAATCTCGATCCACTCTTTCGCACGGCCGCGCAAAAATCGCAGCCGGCGCCGGGCTCTGGAAAGAGCCGCGCAATCCCTCTGCCGTATCTTGAAGCAACCAACTCGCGCATCAACATCATGCGGGGAACGGAGAAGCTGCCGTTCTCGCTGGTCAATACGGACCTTTCGTTCTGGCAGGAGAATCCTGGGGACTGGCGGATTCGCCTGAAGGGCGAGCCCTCGCGAACTGACCAAAGCCTTGATCAGGCGGGCAGCGGCGACACCGGCGTGGTGCGTCTGGAGGCGAGCCTGCGCCGCGCGCCGGAGCTGCGCGAGATGCCGCTCCATGTCGATCTCGAGTGGCGCGATGCCCAGGCCGGCCAGTTGACACGCCTTGCTCTCGGGTCGGACGCCGGCTGGCGCGGCAACCTCACCGGGGAACTCAACATGGACGGCACGCTGGATGCGGCTCAAATCAAGACTCGGCTACGCGCGGAGAGCGTTCACCGCGCCGAGTTTGCGCCCGCCGATCCACTCGATTTCGATGCGCGCTGCAGTCTGATCTTTCACTTCAGCCAGCAAAGCGTTGACGGCCTGGTGTGCGACTCGCCGCTGGGCGATGGCCACGTTCGCCTGGCGGGTTTTCTTCCGCCCGTGGGTCCGGGCCCTCACCTCACATTGGAACTCGACAGGATCTCCGCAGGTGCGGTGCTGGACGTGATGCGGACTGTACGCAGCGGCATCGGACAAGACCTCGAGGCAAAGGGCACGATTGCAGGGACGCTCGTTTACAACCCCGATGCGGCCCGAGCAGCCGCACGCCAAGCCGAGACGCCAAAAGCTATGCACCGCGCGAGCAAAGGCATGGCCAACGCGCTCACGCCGCGAGCCGCTCAGGGGCCGCTGACGGGCAGCCTTGTTGTTGAAGGGCTGCAATTGAGCGGGGACGGCCTGAGCACGCCCGTCCAGGCGGCGAAGGTGGTCTTCGAGCCGGCAGCTCCGGCGACCGGCGAGCATGCGGCTCTCGTGGCCAGTGTTGGTGTTCCGTTGGGCGGGGCTGCGCCCATGGCGGTTGCGGTACGGCTTCGCCTTTCGGGCTACCAGATATCGCTTCGCGGGCCTGCAAGCGTGGCCCGGGCGCGCGAGGTGGCAAAGGCCGCCCGCATGCCGCAGGCTTCGCTTCTCGACTCTCTCGCCGGAGATCCAATTTCAGCGGACTTGATCGCTGCAGGTCCGTGGATTACCGCTGAGAACATTCCGGTGGGCGAAACGCTGCCCCAGAGCCCAGCCGGCGGTGCGCGGGTGGTCCAGACGAATCCGTCGCCGGCTGACGGGATTTCCGGCACCATCACCTTGCGCAATGCCAACTGGAAGGCCGACTACCTGGCAAACGCAGTGATGATTTCCCAGGCCACGCTGCACCTTGATGGCGGCGACAGCCGCTGGGACCCAGTCGTCTTCACTTACGGTCCGGTGAAAGGATCGGCGACGGTGAACCTGCCCGTTGACTGCATCGGTATCTGCACCCCGCGCTTCACGCTTGATTTCGGATCACTCGATGCCGGTGCCCTGGAGGCAGCGATTCTGGGCGCGCAGGAAAAAGGCACGCTCTTGTCTGAACTCATCGCGGGGTTTAGTAGCAAGAAGTCCTCTGCAGGCTCGGCATGGCCGCGAGCGGAAGGAACGGTAAAGGCTGAGACGCTGCTGGTCGGACCTTTGACGCTGCATGATGCCACTGCTGCACTGAACCTGACCGATGCTGGAGTCGAAATCACGAGCATCGATGCGGCTGTGCTCGGTGGACAAGTCCACGGGACGGGCGCGATCCATCCGCCGGGTGGAGACCGAGACAAGCCCGGCTATATGTTCGATGCCGCGTTCAAAAAACTGAACCCTGCCGCAGTTGGTGAACTGGCCGGCGCGCATTGGAAGGGCGGCGAATTGAACGCCGACGGCAAGGTTGAGCTCTCCGGGTTCACGAGCGAAGACCTTGCATCGTCCGCGCATGGGGCGCTCCAACTCGACTGGAGGCGCGGAAGTGTGGCCGCGGAAGGCGAAGGCGGCGAAGTTCCTGCGGAGCTGGCTCACTTCGATCGCTGGACGGCCGATGCCGAGATCGCGAACGGCGCGATCAGACTGAACGACAACGCAGTCAGGCTGGGCGGGCGCAAGACCGTCGTCAGCGGCTCGCTTGCGTTTGGTGATCCGGCCACGCTGACGCTTACCGCGCCGAAAGCGGCGAAGGCAAGGCAAGTTACACAGGCCAAGCGCTAGAGCGGAACCAGAGTAAACGTAGCCTCCCAAAGATTCGTCGAGGCGGCATTTTCTTGAGGAAAATGCCACTTGGCTGCGCCGGTTCCGGGGTACATCTACTCTGGTTCCTTTGTAGACGCAGGCTGGGCGCTGATCTGGCCTCTCGGTACAATCGTCCTATGGCTTCATCCAATCCTTCTCCCCCTGTTGTGGTTCGCTGCAAGGGCATCCTTTTTGACATGGACGGCGTGCTGATCTCGTCGCTGGGTTCGGTGGAGCGCAGCTGGACGCGATGGGCCGAGATGCGCGGCATCGATCCGGCGTACGCGCTGTCAATTGTTCATGGCCGCCGCAGCATTGAGACCGTAGCGCGTCTGCGCCCGGACCTCGACGCGGAAGCCGAGAACCGGATCATCGAAAAACTGGAGATCGACGACACGGAGGGCGTGAAGGTGCTGCCCGGAGTGCTCGACTTGCTGGCGGCTCTGCCGGCTGGATCGTGGACCGTGGTAACCAGCGCAACGGGCGCGCTGGCGCGTGTACGGCTTGCTGCGGCGAGAATCCCTGCATCGGGGCCAATCGTCACCGCCGACGATGTTGTGAAGGGCAAGCCCGACCCCGCGCCGTATCTGGCCGGGGCCGCTCTGCTCGGGCTTCCGCCTGCTGAGTGCGTGGTGATTGAAGATGCCTCATCCGGCGCCAAGGCCGGCCGCACCGCAGGCTGCACGGTGATTGCAACCACTTTTTCGCACTCGATCGAATCGCTGGACGCAGCCAACTACATCGTTCCGGATCTGAAGGGAGTCACAGTCACCGCGCCGCCCGGCGGTGAGTGCATTGACCTGACTTTCACTCCGATCGCGGCGTCAGTGAAGGCGTAGCCAAGCGCCTATTCATCCGCCTCGATCTTGCGCTTGCCGATGTCCTGCAGCGGGCGCGAGTTCACCTTGTAGAGCGCGCCGAATCGCCGCAGTTGCTCGCGGCTGACAGCGAGGGGCTGCTCGAATACGAACCAACGCACGCCTTCGGTGCAGGGCGGAGCGGACAACGAGCCCATGTAAGTCCAGTAGCCCGGATCCTGGGGGACGAATCCCGCCGGATTCACAAACTCGGTCACCTTTGCGGTGGCGCCGACTTTTTCCGGCAGATGAGGCCATAGCGTAGCCATCACAGCGTTGGCCGCGCCGCGATCTTCCACGAGGTTCACCGCGAGGATTGCAAATTTGCCGTCCGCGCCCTGGTGAACAAGTTCGACGTCCATGTCGGTGAGCTTGCCCTTCACGGCACTTTCGCTGGGATGATGGAAGTCGAGCTCGACCAGTTCATAGCGAACGCCGTTGGCCACCATGTAGCTGCCCTTAGGCGGAATGGCGCGGATGTTGTGGCCGGTATTCTCGAGCGTGACTGAGCCGGCGATGTAGTGAAACTCGAGCGGCTGGAGAGACTTGTCGAGGCGCGCGTTGCGGATGTCGACAGGCGACTGCTCGTGGCCCTTGGAGCATGCGGAGAAGCTGGGATCGAGCTTGCCCCAGACGAGCGCGCCGTGCTTGCCTTCGTAGTCCCACGGCGTGGTCGATTGCGCGGCGGCCACCAGAGGGCCCGCAAGAGCCGCACTTGCCGCTAAGAAAACCAGTCCAAATCTCTTCATCGTTTTCTCTCGTGCCTTCGTAAGGATTCTACGAGATAGACGCCGCGCGGGCCAGAAGGCGGGTCGAGACGGCTTCGCGGGGAGGCTCCGCGACGCATTCTTCCGCCGAAAGATCGCCGTTTTCCGACGGAAATTGACGCTTTTCCGACGGCGTGCCGCCTGCAACTTTTTTATTTTCAGCAAGGTGCAAAAATAGTCATTTGAAGTAACCTGTTATTTATCAATGTGTTATCGAAATAATGGATGGGATAGAGGGGTAGGGGGGCAGCAAAAGCAGGGAACACGGGGCACGGAAAAGGGAACAGGAAATAGGGAACAGGGAAAGCTCGCGGCTCTGGCCGTTGCTCGTGCGGAGGCGGTGGCGGGTCTGGTGAATTGCTGGCATACGGCAATTGTGCGCTGGCGGATCGTAATTATGCGCAAAGCGGAGCTGTGGAGGACAGAAATCTTTTTGTTGGGGAGGACGGCCCTGCCAGGTTCCTGGGCAGGTAATCACCCTGGGGGCGGGCTTCAAACAGAGTCGGTTGCCGCGGATACAGACGGATGAGCATTGGGCAGATTGCCTCAACGTAAGGCTCTCACCTAAGCCGAAAGCTGGCCGATAGGAACGGAATGGGCGTGTCTGCCAACTCCACAATGCGGTATCTGAAATCAGCAGTTCGGATTTTCCCCGGATTTAGCTCCGTCGCCATTTTGATAGCGCTGGCACTCGTTGTTCTCGCAACGATCGAAATGCGGCGGATCAATGAGACCGCGACGCGAATAACGGCGGATACCCTGCCCTCGATTTGGGTTGCGATCGGTTTGGTGTTGCGGTCCCTGTTGCGTCTTATCCCAGGTGCCCAAAAGCGAGGGACATGGAGCACCCGACTCGGTTTACTCGGCGGCGGTGGCGAGCGCTGTCGCATCCACTGCTCGGTAACGAGGGGCGAATCGGATTAGAACGCGTTGAGGCGGGTCGTCCCCAACTAGGGTCCGCTTGCCATTGACGCAGCGGCAGGCCGTGAACAATCACACCAAGTGGCCGGTGGTGCGGAGCATCTGCTGAAAGCGAGGTTCGGAGCGGAGGGATTGGAACGCCGGTTCCACCAGCATCGAAATGACCGCCGTCGATCGCGCGTCGATTGCTTTCTGCAGCGACAGGTACGACTGTTCCTTGTCGCCGAGCAGGGCATAGACGCCGGCATCGACGTAAGGGGATGAGCCTGCAATTGCCGCGTCATTCTCCGCATGGGCCGCCCGCTTGAGGAACTCCATCGCCTTGGCGCGGTTCCCCATGCGCGCATAGACAAGAGCCATGTAGGCGAGCTCGCCGTGGTCATGGCCCGATAATTCGTAGTACTTTTGGAACTCGTCGAGAGCGGCCTTCGCGTTGCCGCTGTAGAGGTTGGCAAATCCCAATACATCGTGAGGCTCCGGGAAGCTCGGATTGACTCGCGAAGCCTCCTCTCCCAATCGGATCGCCTCAGGATAATTTCCCGAATAAATCGCGAGGTGGCTTTCGTCTGTAAGGTAGATGGGGTTCAGCGGATCGAGGGCCTGGGCCTCAGCGAATTCGCGCCCGGCCTCGCCAAACCTGGTCTGATACATCAACAACAATCCATACCAGAGGTGGGGGACAGGGAGGTTGGGATTGGCGGCGATCACCTTGCGAAATTCGATTTCGGCAGCTGGGTAATTCCAATCGTAAATCCACAGGAGGTGAGCCAGAACGGCATGCGCCTCACTCAATCCGGGATCGATCTGGAGGGCCTTTTCCGCCGCCTCGCGCGCCTTGGGGAAGACGTCGCTTCGCACTGCTTCGTTGCTCCCACCGAGGGTTAAATAGGATTGCGCGAGGCCAAGATAGGCGCGAGCGTAGAGGGGATCGCGATCGATCGCCTGGTTGAAATATCCGATCGCCTTCCACTCATCCTCCGATGTGCGACGATTCCAGTAGTACTCGCCGAGCAAATCAAGGTTGTGGGCCTGCTGGTCCAAGCCGCTTTGGCTAACGGGTGCTTCCGCGGGCGGCCGTAGCCTCAACACGACGCCCAGGTCGCGCACGATCTGTTGCTCCATAGCCATGGAATCCCCGTGGCTGGTGTCGTATATGTGCGACCACAGGTGATAGCCGTCGCTGGCGCGGATCAATTGGGCGTTGATGCGCAACTCGTCGCCTTGCTGGCTCACGCTTCCTTCCATAATCATTGCGGCGTCGAGCTGGCCGCCGATCGAACGGACGTCGGCGGTTTTGCCCTTGAATTGGAAGGACGAAGTTCGCGCTACCACCCTGAGCCGAAGCTGCGATGCGACCAACGTGGTGAGCTCGTCGGTAATGCCATCGGAAAGATAATCCTGGGCGCTGTTGCCGGTCAGATTCAAAAACGGCAGCACCGCGATGGTCCCGTTTCCGGGCAGTCGCGGGCCGGAGACTGCCCGCCACGTAAGCCAGCCTGCACCTGCTAACAGCGCCGCCAGCACCAGAGCTGATAGCGCCTTCCATGCAGGTCGAATTGAAGCAATCCGGGCCATGGCGGGTTGCATTGACGCCGAATCTGCCGGTTGCGGCTCTGCGATCGCTGGCCGACTCTTGCGGGCGCGCTGCTCAAACCAGGCATCGAGTTCATCGGGGAAGGCGTAGACGCTGGCGCGGGCGGTGTGCTCCTGGCGATGGACGGGAAGCCCTTCTTTGGCCTCCCAGAACTGAACCGTCCTTACATCTCTTTGGAAGTAGGACGCGATCTCTTTCCAGGAATCCAGCCGCGCTCTCGATGCTTGAGGGCCCGGTGCGAGCTGCCGGTCGATTTGGCTTGGGAAAGATGCGGACATAGCGCCACCGTGAGCGATCAACTCAGGTACTCAAAGCCTGCCCTGTGGGTATTGTCACTCTAACATCCATGTCGTGAGGATTCCCACCCCAATACGAAATTAGACGAAATCGGCGCTATTCACCTGATTTCACTTGAGAAGATTCGCCGGCTGCGCCTATGTCTAGGGCTACGGTCGTCTCCGCCCGGCCCCTTCCCTTGCTGGGCGGCCGGCTTCGAATTCGCCCCTGGAAGGGAGCACTCAAGATGAATCGGCGCTCGCGTCGCTATGGGTTTTGGTTGCTGGTCGTCTCCGTCGCGCTCGCAGGCCTGGCGGGTTGTGGTGGAAGCGGCGGCGGCAACGGCGGAGGCGGTGGAGGCGGCGGCACAAACGTGACGGTGTCGATCACCACCCCTAACACCGCGGCAGTGAGCATTGGTGTGAACCAGAATGTGTCCTTTGTTGCCACCGTGGCGGGGAACTGCTCGGGAGCGGGTTGCGGCGTAACGTGGTCTGTCGACGGCGTTGTTGGCGGCAACTCGACATTTGGAACCATCGGCACGGGCACAAGCACGAATTACACGGCGCCGGTTGCTGTCCCATCTCCGGCGACCTTTAATATCACGGCAACCAGCGTAGCCAATTCTGCCGTTTCAGCCTCGGTCGCTGTCACCATCACCGCGCCGCCCGTTGCGGTTGCCATTACCACTCCCGCCAACCTCACCCAAACCTTATCGGTCAACGGAACCTTGCCCATTACGGCTTCGGTCACCGGCGGCTGCGGAAACAGCTGCGGCGTCACCTGGACCGTGAACGGCGTCTCCAACGGGAACTCAACCTTCGGAACCATTTCAGGATTGGGCTTGTCCGTCACCTATGACGCTCCTGCCGCCGTGCCCTCGCCCGCAACATTTAACGTGACCGCGACCAGTGTTGCGGACCCCACCAAGTCGGCTTCTGTCAGCGTAACCATTGAGTCCGCTGCTTCGGGAGTCGTCGTGTCGATCACATCCCCTGCAAGTCCGTTGAATGTCGCCGCGGGTTCCGCGGTCAAATTCCAGGTAGACATTACCGGAACGGCCAATACGGGCGTCAGTTGGACCGTAAATGGCATCGCCAACGGCAACTCGACCTACGGGATCATTTCGAATCCAAGTTTGTCATCTTCATACGTCGCGCCATTCGCCGTGCCAGTGCCGGCTACGTTCAACATCGTCGTAACCAGCCTTGCCGACAGTTCGAAATCCGCAACGGTCAGCGTGACCATCACGACCCCGGCCGCAGCATGCGGTTCAGGGAGCGAATCGATGCTCAAGGGGCAGTACGCCTTCATTCTCAATGGCTTCAATAGCACTGGTTTCCAGGCCGTTGTGGGTTCGTTTGCCGCGGACGGTTCCGGGAACATTATCGGGGGCGAGGCGGACAGGAATGCCTCGACGGGTTCGGAGGTCGAGGCCGCGATCTCAGCAGGCCTTTACAGCGTGGCCTCCGATAACCGTGGGTGCGTCACGCTGGTCACCGATTTTGGCAGCTACACCACTCGTTTCCAGGTTGGCGCGGTTTCTTCCAACGTTGCGACCTCGGGGCATTTGATGGTTGCCGATCCGCCGACCTCCAACGCGTACATCGCCACCGGTCAAATCTTCCAGCAGGACACTGCCTCGTTTAGCGCGGGCCTCAACGGAGGCTATACGCATCTGCTGGTCGGCGCGGATCCCACTACCAACGAGCGAATCGCTTGTGCTGGCGTGCATACAAGCAGCGCCGGCATCATCAGCGATTCGGAACAGACCTGCAACCAAGCGGGAACGGTAACCCAAGCGGGCCCAACCGCTGGGAATGTGGGCTCCTATAGCACCATTGACTCGTATGGCCGCTTTACTGAGACTGTGAACTCGACCGGCCTGGTGGCGTACTCGATTTACCCCGGCGGAGCTGCAACGGAGCCGGCGGCCCTTGTGATGACGACCGGCAACAATCCGGTAATGGCGGGCGAGGCATACGCCCAGACCGGCGCCTTCGGCCAGAGTTCACTGGCGAGCGACTACGTTTTGTATGCGAATGGGGTGAACAACGCGACCAGCAGCAAGATTACGTTTGGTCTCGCCAGTGGAGACGGGATCGGCACTCTCGCGGTGAATAGCTATTACGAGAACGATGGCGGCACCTGGGTTCCCGGCAACACTGTGCCGTCTTACACCTATGTCGTCGACTCCTACGGCGGCGTCACCTTGAGCACCAACACCGTGGCGGACGCGGGCCATCTCTACCTGACCGGGACCGGCATTGCCACGTATCTCAGCGTTGATGCCGGCGTATTTGCCGGATTCGCGTCCTTGCAAACCGGCAACGGCACCTTGGGCGACGGTTCGCTGAATGGCACGTTTTTTGGCGGCACAACCGGGGTGGTAAGCCAAGATTCGTCGGTGGAGGGCGACATCGCCGCGCTCAATGGCTCTGGAAGCGCTTCGGTCACGTATGACACGAGCTCGACCACAAATCTGCAAACAGATCAATCGAGCACTCCCACCGTTTCCGTCGCCGGCAATGGGACGTTCACCACCAATTCAAGCGGCACCCAAGTCGTTGGCGTGGTCATTAACCCGGACTATTTCCTCTTAGCCGACAACACCAGCTCGCCGTATCCCACCATCCTGCTGTTCGGACCCGGCCAGTCTCCGCCGTAACTCGCTGGCAAACCTGAAACTGCTCCAACAAAAAATGGGACCCATCGGGGGATGGACCCCATTGTGGTGCGGCGATAGGCCGCGGTCTACCGGTAGATGGGGCGGCGCAGATCGAACGTTGAGTTGAAAAACTCGTTGCCAACATCCGCGCGAATCGGTTACTCCTTGTCCCATGGAGGTCACTCATGCGGATGAAGAAACTGGTCTGCCTTCTGGCGGCTTTTGCCCCAATGCTGTGCGCGCAGGCCACAGGATCGCATTTTGACGGCGCGTGGACCACGACGATGAGCTGCGAGGCGAGTTCGCACATGGAAGCCTACCAGTGGACATTTCGGAGCACGATTGTGAATGGAATCTTCCATGGGCAGCACGGCGAGGAGCATGGGCCGGGGTACCTGGTGGTCGATGGCGCCATCAACCCTGACGGCAGTGCCAAGCTGCACGCCATGGGCACGGTGCAGGCAGGAAAGGCAGGCCTGGTGACCGCAATGAAAGGCAACAAGTACGACTACAACATCGAGGCCAAGTTCACCGATACCACGGGGACGGGGACGCGCGACAAGGGTGCAGGAATTCTTGGACGGCCATGCGACTTCACTTTTACCAAGAAGGGCGATTCGGGTGCCGCGCCGGCGAGCGGGGCTCCGCCTGCACAGTAGGATCTCGCGACTGCGGTCCCGATGCTATCGATGGGTGGAGGGCCGGAGCAAGCCGTCGACCCGCGACAAATCTCTCGGGTCGAGCTTCGGGCAAGGCTCAGGTTTGGGGTCAGTCCGGTTACACGAGGTCCCCACCGTCCCCACCGTCCCCGCCGTCCCCCGGGTCGCCAGGGTCAGGTACAGCAAGCGGTGGTGTAACCGCGTAAATGCGGTTTTGCCCAGCCAAGTTCCCGCCGGCAAAGACCAATGCGAAATCCAACCACCCGCCGAAACCGACCATTACTGGATTCGAGACGTTGCCAGGCTTTCCAGAATCACTGTAAGAGAACAGTTGGCCCTTTTGGTTCACTCCGTAGATGCGGTCTTGCCCGGCCGAGTTTTTTCCGGCGAAGAGGAATTTGAATTCCAACCAAGCGCCGTCGCCGACCATTACTGGATCCGAGACATTGCCGGGAGTTCCGGAATCCCCGTAGGAGAACAGTTGGCCTTTTCGGTTCACGCCATAAATGCGGTCTTGCCCCGCCGAGTTCCTGCCGGCGAAGAGGAATTCGAATTCCAACCAAGCGCCGAAACCGACCTTAACTGGATTAGCGACATCGCCGGGCGTTCCGGGATCTCCGTAGGCGAACAGTTGGCCTTTTCGGTTCACGGCATAAATGCGGTTTTGCCCGGTCGAGTTCCTGCCGGCGAAGAGGAATTCAAAATCTAACCATCCGCTGTTGCCGACGACCACTGGATCAGCAACATTGCCGGGAGTTCCGGGATCCCCGTAGGACAGCAGTTGGCCCCTTCGGTTGACGGCGTAGATGCGGCTTTGTCCGGTCGAGTTCCCGCCTGCGAAGAGGAATTCGAAATCTAACCATCCGCTGTTGCCGACGACCACTGGATCCGAAACATTGCCGGGAGTTCCGGTGTCGCCATACGAGTAAAGTTCGCCCGGGGCCTCGTATGCCATATTTACGACTCCAGTCAGGTTTCTGAAGTTAGGATTCTCTGTGCTCTCCGCTGCAACTGTCAAGAACAAGTTACCGCGCCATCGTGTGGAGCCCAGGCGAAGGACCGACACAGTTTTGCGGATTGCCGCAGCCTGACATGACGAGGCCCAGTGTGAATCGTCAGGGGAAAACCAGAAGGTGCGTAAAAGTTCGTTGTCTTGCCGGTCTGAAGATTCAGACCTGGGCGCACCAACAAAATGGCCCGTCCTTGTGGATGGGGCCTGTTTTGCTGCGGTGTCCTCGGCTGGACTTACTTGGTAGCCGTGGCGATGCCGGCTTGTTCGGCGAGGGCGGCGGCTTTGTCGGTGGCTTCCCAGGTGAAGCCGGGCTCGGAGCGCCCGAAGTGGCCGTAGGCCGCTGTCTGCCGGAAGATGGGGCGGCGCAGGTTGAGGGTCTCGATGATCGCCTTGGGCGTGAGCGAGAAGTTCTTGCGAACCAGCTCGGTCAGCTTGGCGGGGCTCAGCTTGCCGGTGCCAAAGGTCTCAACAAGAACGCTGACGGGCTCGGGCACGCCGATGGCGTAGGCGAGCTGGACTTCAGCCTTGTCGGCGAGGCCGGCAGCGACGATGTTCTTGGCGATGTAGCGGGCCAGGTAGGCAGCCGAGCGGTCGACCTTGGTCGGGTCTTTGCCGCTGAATGCGCCGCCGCCGTGACGGCCCATGCCGCCGTAGGTGTCGACGATGATCTTGCGTCCAGTGAGGCCGGTATCGCCCATGGGCCCGCCGATGACAAAGCGGCCGGTGGGATTGATGTGGTACTTGGTGTTTTCGTCGAGCCATTTCTCGGGGAGCACGGCCTGAATGACGTGCTTGAGGATGTCGGCCTTGAGCTCCTCGTTGCCGATGGTGTCAGCGTGCTGGCTGCTGATGACTACCGCGTCGATGCGGGCGGGCTTGCCGTTTTCGTCGTATTCGACCGTGACCTGGCTCTTGCCGTCGGGGCGAAGGTAGGGGAGCTTGCCGGACTTGCGAACGGCGGTGAGCTGGCGGCAGAGCTTGTGGGCCAGCGAGATGGGCGCCGGCATCAGCTCGGGGGTCTCGTTGGAGGCGTAGCCGAACATCATGCCCTGATCGCCCGCGCCACCGGTGTCCACGCCCTGGGCGATGTCGCCCGACTGCTTGTTGATGGATGAGATTACGGCGCAGGTGTTGGAGTCGAAGCCGTAGAGGGCGTTGTCGTAGCCGATGGAGGCCACCACGCCGCGGACGAGCGACTGAAAGTCGACGTAGGCTTTGGTGGTGATTTCGCCGGCGATGACGACGAGGCCGGTGGCGGTGAGGGTTTCAGCGGCCACGCGGCTGTAGGGGTCCTGCTCGAGGCATGCGTCGAGAATGGCGTCGGAAACCTGGTCGGCGATCTTATCCGGATGGCCTTCGGTTACTGATTCAGAGGTAAACAAGAAACGATCACTCAATGTGAAACTCTCCTCCCGTTGCAGGGAATTCAATTTGGGCAGCCTGCCGCGAGGACCGGATCACGCTGGATCACCGAATGCGGAGAGCAAAAGGTGTTCCCCGCAATGGATTCGCTCTCGGACAAGACATGCCAGCACCGTCAGGGTTGCGCCTTGGGATGCATCTATCCATGGTAATTGCGCCAGGCGGGGGCAGGCAAAGGGTTGCAGCGAATGGTCGAAGTTTGTGGCCGGAATGCGGTGAGGGCGGTTGAACCGGTTGATTGGGGTGTGGGGCATGAGGTGTGAGTGCGAGTGTGATTGGGAGTGTGGGGCGGAAAGGATTACACGCTGGCCGTTATGCGCCTACGAAGGCGAGGACGCGGGAGATGGCCGAGTGCAGCTCGGAAGAGGTCGAGTGAATGACGGCCCTCAAGCCGGAAAACGGCAGGAGGTTGGGCCACCAGCCGGCGCGCACGCCGTAGTAACGGAATGTGAGGAAGAAGGCCGCGGCTACGATGAGCAAGAGGAGCACCGCTCCGGCCCAGCGCAGGCGGACCTCAAATGCGTCATGGCGCATAATCCGCGCTTTGCCCACGTTGGAGGCAAACGCCGTCCAACCGCGGTCGTCGTCGAGCATCTGGCCCGAGGCGGTGTAGGCCTGAAGGAACTTCTCCGTCCAGTCCTGTTGGTCGAGACCGATGGCGCTGGCATAGCCGCGCACAATTCCTTTGTTGAGAATGCCGCCTGGAAGCGAGCGAAACTTGTTCTGTTCCAGGGCTTGAAGATGGCGCTGGCTGATCTTCGTGACTGCAGTAATCTGCTCAAGCGCGATTCCGCGCGACAGCCGCTCGGTTCGAAGATCATCTCCAAAGCTACTCATTCGGTCTCTAAAGCCCCCAATATCGAGAGGTCCCAAGGTAGATTTGCCCACTCTGTCTTCCAGCAAGGCCGCCGCTTCTTGAGGTCGCGGCGACTTGAGGACAAATTCCCATACGTAGAGAAACCCTGGAACCGCTTTGGCCCGGAATTGATTGTTCCCACCCACGATAAACCGTGAAAACCTGAGCCGTCAAAAGGTTTTGGGCAGATCTCCCCCGGTAGTTGCAGATTTACCAAGCGGCGTTCCCGTAGTGGGAGCATGTTCAAAAGAGTAATGCGGGTATTGGCGGTAGGGTTGCGGCCAGCGGTCGGCGTGGCGGCTCGTCGAGGCCGGCGCATGCGTCCGCATGGGCTTCAGCGGCCTCAAGCAAAGGGCCTGCCCGGTCCCGATTTGCCTTGTCGGGCGCGCGATTTCGAGCTGGCCCAGGCTGATACGCTTGAGGGTGAGGACTATTTTGGGGCTTGCCGGACTTCTTGATCCGACGCCACGGGAGTGACATCGAATTCCACCCTTTCTGCCGCGAACGCGGAAAGAATGGGGACGCGCAGCCGGAGGCGTTTAATGGCCGGGTCGGAACAGACAGGTTCGGAAGCGGCGAGTCAACACGAAGGGGCAGGAACAAGCAAGAACAAGCATGAATAAGCTCATCTTTGCCAATCTGCTGCACCGGCCCGTGCGCTCCGTTATCAGCGTGCTTGCGGTGGCCATTGAAGTGGTCATGATTCTGTCGATCTCAGGCATTTTCATGGGGATGCTGAACGACACAAAGGCGCGAACGAACGGCATTGGCGCGGATCTGATGGTGTTCCCCCCGGGCTCGTCCAATTTTGTGGCCATGAGCGGAGCGCCGATGCCGATCAGTTTCGCCGAAGCGCTGCGCGGATTGCCTCACGTAACGGTTGTTTCTCCGGTGAATCAGAAGTTCTCAACGGCAGGCAAGATTGAGATTCTTTACGGCATCGATTACGACAGCTTCAACGCACTGAAGCCGTTCGCCTACGTTGCCGGCGGCAAGTTCGAGCATCCGGACGACGTGATCGTTGACGACGTGTTCGCCAGCTCAGACAAGGGATATCACGTGGGCGACACGATCACCATCCTCAAGCATCCATTCCACATTTCGGGCATTGTCGAACATGGCAAGGGCGGTCGCCGGATGATCCCGATCGACACGCTTGGCGATTTGACCGACGCCGAGGGCAAGGCCTCGTTGTTTTATCTAAAGGTAGACGACCCGAAGAACGACGAAGCTGTCATTCAGGAAGTTCACGCGACCCACGGACTGGAAGGCTACCCGACCTACACGGTCGACGATTGGCTGGGAGAGATGACACCGGACAAGATTCCGGGGTTCAACATCGCGCTGCAAGTGGTCACGTTTATCGCGGTTGTGGTTGGATTTCTGGCTATTTTTCAGGCCATGTACACGGCGGTCCTGGAGCGCACTCGGGAGATCGGAATCCTGAAGTCAATGGGCGCGTCCAAGGCCGATATTGTCTCCGTGGTGTTGCGCGAGACAGCTGTGATGGCGGCTGCAGGCGTGCTGCTTGGCATTGCGGGGACTTTTGGCGTGAAGTTTATGATGGCCCACCTGTTCCCGTTGCAGCAGTTCGACGTTACCGGGCAGTGGATTGCGCAGGGCTCGATTATCGCATTCCTCGGGGCGATCATCGGTGCGCTCTATCCCGCCTGGATGGCCGCGCGGAAGGATCCCATCGACGCTCTTGCCTACGAGTAGTTGAAGGCGAGCAGGCAGAGGCCGGATCGGGCGTAAGGGCGACTCACAAGCCAAGGACGGCGGCTTTGGCTACCGCCTTTTTTCCTTTTATGCCGGCTGCATTTTGCCACAGGCGCTGAATCTCCGCACGATATACTCCTTTCATCTCCTCTGAGGCGTTTGTTTTCGTCTTCCGTGGCCCGCGGGTTCCCATCATCCGTGCGCACGGCGCGGGAATTGCGCCTCCTTCGCAGGGGTCTTCGTCGCGGGGAAGCGCATTGACCAAGGTCTACACACGCTGGCTCTACGCTCTTTGGCTGATTGTCATTGGCGGCTTTGCCGTTTTGCACGCTCTGAACCTGCGCGCCGATTTCCCAAATCACACGCCGTGGATCTTCGACTTTGCCAAGTACACCGATGAGGGATGGTATGGCAACGCGGCGGTGCGCGCGCATCTGTTCGGCAACTGGTATGTGCGCGGCGACTTCAATCCAGCGCCCGCCGTGCCTGTGTGGCCGTTTCTCCTGTGGCTGCTCTTCTTCGTTACCGGGGTGACAATCCAGGCGGCGCGCGGCCTCGCAGTGGCTTTCTTCTTTGCGAATCTTTTGCTCAGCTACCTTCTGATTCGCGCGCGCGGGGCGCGGTGGACCGCGCTTCTGGCGCTTACGTTGCTGGTTACAAGCCCATTCCTCTACTGCTTCACCGGCTCGCCATTCTCGAACCGATGCTCATTACGTTTACGCTTGGCGCCTTCAACATAGGCCTCCGTCTTCCGCGCTGGCGCAGGCCGATCGCCGCATCGATTGGGATTGGCCTGCTTTTCACCCTCATGATGCTGACCAAGACAACGGCCGTCTTTCTAGCGCCGGCACTCGGCTGGACCATGATTGTTCCGCTCTGGGGCGATTGGAGGAAGATTCTCGCGCTGCGCCGTGGCTGCCGCGGTCACATTTGCGCTTACCTTTGGCGGCTGGATGGCACTGGTTGCGGCGAACGGACTGCTGCCGGACTACGAGTATCTCTTCTTCATCAACAAGTACGTAAAGCCGCCCGAATTCTATTGGCCGCTGCTCAGCCTGTGGTGGTCGTTTCATGGCGGCCTGTGGATCGACCCCATCCTCATCCCGCTTGCCGGAGTGCTCGTTCTCATCGCAGCTGCTGCGGCCATCGGGTGGTCTTCGCCGTGGGCGCGCAAGCTACTGCTCGACCCGGTCTTCGGCGCGTCTTTCCTGGCGGCGGCAGGCTACATCGTTTTCATGACCTACCAGAACCATCCGCAGCCGCGCTATTTCGCGTTCGTCGCTTTCTTCTGCTTTTTTCTCGTGGCCATCGGCGCGGAGGCACTGCTTGGCGCGGACGAGATGGTAAGGCGATGGTGTTCGTTTGGTTGTCTCGGTACCGCTGCCATCGTGCTCGCTGCTACAACGGCGGCCGGCAACGCAGCCTGGACCCTGACCTATGCACTGCATCCCGAGTACACATTTGTGACCGCGGCCGACGAGCTTACGCGCTACATCGACCAGCACCCCAACGGCAATCGGCTCCTGGTCTCTATCAGCGGCGATGAGATCACGATGATGACCCACCTGCCCACACTGTGCGACGACTTCGGCACGCCCACCCCCGATATGCCGGACCTGGTCTCGAAGCTTGCGCACTATAAGCCAGGCTGGTGGGCGACGTGGAACGACATCGACGCCGGCACGCTCGAGGATCTGCACATGCAGTACTCGCTAGAGCAGGTGGGCAGCTTCCGCGCGTTCGACAACGCGGATCGCAATATTCTGGTGCTCTTCAAGCTGCACCCGCTGCCCGGAGGACAGGTGCGCATTTACGGCGAAGAGAATCTGCAGGTCGCATTGCCTGGCGACAAAATTTTGATCCCCATCGATCAGGATCCGTGACGAGCCGCCGGCGCGGAAACAATCAGAAGGCGAATCGGCTCCCGACTGTCGGAGCAAAGTTGTTGTTGGAGTTATAAGGGACGCCGGGGCCGTGAGGAATTGCGATGGCCAGTCCGCCGCTCACCCATGAATACGCAACTCCGGCAAAGGAGTCGAAACGCTTGGTGAAGTGGTGATCCACATAGAATGACCCCTCATCGAGAAAGCCCGCGCAGGAAGCGCGGAAACCGGCTGCCGCCGAGCAGGCAGGCGGAGAACGGAAGTCGTTCTGGCGCTGTTGATACCAGGCGAATGTGAAGTCGGTCTTCTTGTCGTAGGGTGTACTTAGCGCCCGTCCACCAGATGTTGCACCAGCTTTTCAGAATCAAGATTGTTGTCTTCGACCCCGCTCATGAAATAACCGCCCTGGTCGGAGGCGCCAACGCCCAATGGGTTCACCGGATTGTTCTGCCAGATGTATTCGTAGCCGGCATAAAACTTGATCGGGTCCGACGCATATTTGGCAGTGGCCATCACGGCGTTGTTGTCGGTCACGATGCCGTATACGGTGTTGGTGGTGCCGATCAGATTGGTCCCGGTTATCGGGTTTGTATCGATGCTGTCGGTGGTCGACTGATATGAAGCCGATGCGCTCTGAGGCCCCAGCAAGGGGTTCAAGACGCTGATCGCCTGGTTGTAATGCTGGTAGACGATGTCGGCGAAGAACTTGTCTGCGTTTCCGCCGAGGTCGAACCCATAGGCGTTGTTGTGCGCCTCTTCCGGCGTACAGGTGGTCGCAGTCCAGGTTGAGGAGGCCGAGTAGCAGCCGGCGGAACCATCGGCGAATTTATACATCGCGCCGAAATGGACCGGGCCATAGGTGAGGCGATACTTCAAGGCGTCGTCCCAACGGCTATCTTCGGTGTCGCCGCCGCCGGCCATGGTGCCGTTATAACCGATGTAAGAAAAAGCGTAGGAACCGCCGGCCGGATCGTAAAGGAGCATGGCATCGGTGCCGAGAGCGCGCTGACGACCGAAGGTGAGCGTGCCGACATACTTGGACGATATACCGGCATAGTACTCGTCATTGAAAGGTTGGCCGGCGCGCGCGCCGTCGATGGCTATCGAATAGCTGGCTCTGGGAAGGCCGTTATTGATGATGTCGGTCTGCTGACGCGTTGGCGAGCAGGCCGGACTGCGGATTGATTCCGGTTGAAGCGTTGAACACAACAGACCAGCCATGCAGAAACTCTTCTTTGCCCCGGATGCCCAGGCCCGTCTGCTGCAGGTTGTTCGGTGCGAAGAGGAACCGATGCTCATAGCCGTTTCGGTTTACCAGAGATTCGCCTTCGTAGTTATAGCCGTTTTCAGGCAGGCCGTGGCTGACCCAGCCGATGCCGACGTCATACGCGCCGTACAGCGTGATGCCGTGCCAGGTGAGCGCGCAATCGGTGGTGGCGAACTCGTGGCCACTGGTGCAGGGGTCGGCGGTCTTCGGTTGCGTGCTCGTGTCGACCTTGGCGTCCTGGCCGAATGCCAGCGTGGATGAGAAGACGAGAACCGTCGTCGCGAGAACAAACTCTACCTTGCGCATATGAACTCCGATTGAGGCTGATCGAGGCACCGCGCCAACAGTGTGGCGCAATGCCGCCGTTATCCATGGGTCGTCGAGACCCTGACCAGCCAGCCGGAACGCAGCCAGACTCCTGGCAGGGTTAGCCACCGGGGAGAGCGGGCCTGAAAATTGAATTGATCGAAACGTTGGGAAAATTCATTCGATTTATATCGAATCACTACTATTATGAGCGAATTAGAGTCTAAGAATCAACTCGAATGATCGATTTTTGAACCACGAACAGCAGTTTCCTGGCCAGAAAAAGCAAGAAGATCCTTGAGGGATTCGGCAGGAGGCGGCTGGAATTGGCGGTCAGGACCGGCCGATCATCACTTCGGTGGCCTTGATGAGGGCTATGGCCGCGTCGCCGGGCTTGAGGGCCAGTTCGCGAACTGCATCGGAAGTGATGATCGCGGTTACGTGCTGATCGCCTACCGCCAGCACCACCTTGGCCAGCAATCCGTCGATGATCACCTCGACCACAGTGCCCTTCAGTTGATTTCGTCCACTGATGCGTGTGGAACCAGCCCGGGCGGCGGGGAGGGCAGGAAGTCCTCGAGTGCCTCCAGCGGAATGCGATGATGCCCGCCAGGAGTCTTCAGCGTGCGAATGCGCCCGGCAAGAATCCAGTGCTTGAGCGCGGGGTAACTGATGCCGATCTTCTCCGCGGCCTGGCGCGGGGTAAGAAGTTGGGAGTCCTTGTTCATTCCTGTTCGAAACTCCTCCCAAAGTACTCTACACGCCGCGCGCAATTCCTGTACGGGAACTCTCGACGACGCCTGGGGAACCCTGTGACTGCAATCACTCGACAGCCTTTGCTACGGATGTTAGCCTTCCCGGTGGCATTGCCCGGTACTTCAAAGGGCACGAATTTTGAGCCGATTGGGACTGCGGCTTCAAAACAAATCTCGGGAGGACATGTGACTGCAATGTATGGGGTAGTTTTCATTTTGGCCGTGAGCGCGCTTTCGCTCGTTGTGGGCTCCTTTTTTGCACGCCAGGTCATCGGCTTGGACATTCGGAAGTTCAGATATGCAGAAGATCGCCGGCACCATCAGGGAAGGCGCAAAGGCATTTCTGAAGCGTCAGTACAAGACCGTGGCGGCCATCCTGGTTGCCTGCTGCTTCCCACGTTAGCAAGCGCGCAGGAACACGCGGGCGGCGGCGAAGCCAACCTGGTGCTGCCCGATTTGTCGAGCGTGAGCTTCTCGAACTTTTTCGGCATGAACGGACATGCCCTTCTGATGATCGGATTGCTCTTCTGCGTCGGCGGCCTGTTGTTCGGCCTGGCGATCTATGTGCAGTTGAAGAACTCGCCGGTCCATCGCACCATGCTCGAAGTCTCCGAACTGATCTACGAAACCTGCAAGACCTATCTGATCACTCAGGGCAAGTTCATTATGCTGCTCTGGGTTTTCATCGCGGTCATCATCTCGCTGTACTTCGGGGTTCTTGCGCCGGTGCCGAATAAGCCGATCTGGGTTACGCTGCCGATCATTCTGTTGTTTTCGCTTGTCGGCATCGCCGGCAGCTACGGCGTGGCGTGGTTCGGAATTCGCGTGAACACATTCGCGAACTCCCGCACCGCATTTGCCGGGTTGCGCGGCAAGCCGTATCCGATCATGGCGATTCCGCTGAAGGCCGGCATGAGCATCGGCATGTTGCTGATCTCGGTCGAACTGCTCATCATGCTCTTCATCCTCTTGTTCATCCCGCGCGATTATGCCGGCCCATGCTTCATCGGCTTCGCCATCGGCGAATGCCTGGGCGCCGCGGCCCTGCGTATTGCCGGCGGCATCTTCACCAAGATCGCCGATATCGGCGCCGACCTGATGAAGATCGTCTTCAAGATCAAGGAAGACGATGCGCGCAACCCGGGCGTGATCGCAGACTGCACTGGCGACAACGCGGGCGACTCGGTTGGCCCCAGCGCCGACGGCTTCGAAACCTACGGCGTCACCGGCGTGGCCCTGATCACCTTCATCCTGCTGGCAGTCAAGGATCCCACCACGCAAGCGCAACTGCTGGTATGGATCTTCGTGATGCGCGTGGGAATGCTGCTCTCCAGCGCAGGCGCGTACTTCCTCAATACGGCGCATCGCCAGCGCGAAGTACAAGGACTCCGACGAAATGGACTTCGAGACGCCATTGACCTCGCTGGTATGGATCACGTCCATCGTCTCCATCATTCTCACCTACATCGTCTCGTATCTCATGATCCCCACTCTCGGCGACGGAACCCTCTGGTGGAAGCTGGCTTCCATCATCTCGTGCGGAACCCTGGCGGGCGCGCTCATTCCCGAATTGGTCAAGGTCTTCACTTCAACCAAATCCACCCACGTCAAAGAAGTCGTCAAATCGGCGCAGGAAGGCGGAGCTTCGCTGGGAATCCTGTCGGGATTCGTGGCCGGCAATTTCTCGGCCTACTGGCTGGGATTGAGCATGGTCGCTCTCATGGGACTGGGCTACTACTTCAGCCTGGGCATACCGGATTCGCAGAACAATCCGGCGGGCATGATGCTGGCTCCAGCCGTCTTCGCCTTTGGCCTGGTCGCCTTCGGCTTCCTGGGTATGGGTCCGGTCACCATCGCCGTCGATTCCTACGGGCCCGGTTACCGACAATGCTCAGTCCGTCTACGAGCTGTCGCTGATCGAAGATGTTCCCGACATCGAAGCCGAGTTGAAGAAGGACTTCAACATCGACGCGAAGTTCGAACGCGCAAAGCACCTGCTGGAAGCCAACGATGGGGCCGGCAATACCTTCAAGGCTACGGCAAAGCCGGTGCTGATCGGCACCGCCGTCGTGGGCGCAACCACGATGACCTTCTCGATCATCATGGCGCTGACCCACGGACTGACAGATAACGTGGACAAACTCTCCCTGCTGCACGCGCCCTTCATGCTCGGGTTGATCTGCGGCGGCGCGGTGATCTTCTGGTTCGCAGGCGCTTCCACGCAGGCGGTCTCCACCGGCGCTTACCGCGCGGTCGAGTTCATCAAGGCGAACATCCACCTGGAAGGCGCGGAGAAGGCATCGGTCACCGACAGCAAGAAGGTGGTGGAGATCTGCACGAAGTACGCGCAGAAGGGAATGTTCAACATCTTTCTCGCCGTCTTCTTCTCAACCCTTGCGTTCGCGTTCATGGAGCCGTTCCTGTTTATCGGCTACCTGTTCTCGATTGCGATCTTCGGTCTGTACGAGGCCATCTTCATGGCCAATGCCGGCGGCGCCTGGGACAATGCCAAGAAAATCGTAGAGGTCGACATGAAGCAGAAAGGCACGCCTCTGCACGACGCAACCGTGATCGGAGATACCGTCGGCGATCCGTTCAAAGACACCTCGTCGGTGGCAATGAACCCGATCATCAAGTTCACGACGTTGTTCGGATTGCTTGCGGTCGAGCTTGCCGTGACGCTCAGCTGCGAACAATCCGATGCTCACGCACGTGCTGGCAGTCGCATTCTTCCTGGTGTCGGTGTTCTTCGTGCACAAATCGTTCTATGGAATGAGGATCGACACGAAGGAAAGCGACTGATCGCGGTTTCTTAAATGGAGGAAGACGCCGCTCTTCGCTATTTGGCGATGGGCGGCGTTTTCGGTTGGGGATCAGGAGGGATCCGACGTTACGACGCGACCAGCTCCTGATCCGGCGTCTGCTCGGCCTTCTTTTCTTTCTTGTTGGGCTGGCCTTTGCCGGTGGCGATCAGGTTTTTCAAGCTGGTGTTGATATAGAAGCCCCACGCGCTCGAGCAGCCATCGAAGCACTCAACATCGGGGTTCAGACCCCGGTGAGTAAAGCGGACCTCGGACTGGTCGCCCTTTGGGGAGATTTCAAAGGCAACTTCTGTGCCGTTCCACTCCTTCTTGTCATCGACAAACTGCAAGTAGCTGTCCACGACAAGCCAGACGACCTTCTTGCCCGGAGTCAGCTCGGTGATCCGCTGCCTGGAGTAATGGATGTCCTTGTAGCGATAGGACCACTCGGCGCCGAGTGTGCCGGTGTTGCCTTCGATCTCTCCCGACCACCATTCGCGAACGTTGTTGATGGCGGCGAAGGCTTCTTCCGGCGTCTGGTCGACCGTAAATGTGAATGTGAGATTCTGACTCTTCATGATTCGTCTCCTTGTCTTGTGGAACGGTCATGCGGGGGCTTGCTTGCGTCCCGCTTGGAGTTAACGCGGATCGCGGCACTGATTGCTACGAACCGGCCTCGGCGTGCGTGCGAACGCGCTCATGCATTGAGGCCCAGCCCTTGTTCATGCCAGCCTTGTGTTCTTCGGGCACGAAGCCGAGGGCGGTATGCCTGAAGGCGATCAAGGTTCCGCCATCGACTTCGCTCAGCCGGTATTGCACGTTCGAAACCATGGGGAACGAGGCAAAGAGCGGGCCGGAGAACTCAAGCAGTGTGGGCCGTTTGATGGCCTGGACGTTGGCCCAGAAATGGCCGTTGCCGTCGCCCAGGTCGCGGTACCAGCGGCCGCCGGGCCAGGGCTCAATCTTCATGTTGAGAGTCTTGCCGTCTGGAGTTTCATTGCCGGGACCAAGTTGCTCAAGCAGCGCGGCAAAGGTTTTATCGAGGGGCGCCAGGACATGGATCTCCTGCTGGATCGTAAGCGTCAGGTTTTCCAGAGTCAGTTCGGTAGAAATCATGATTTCTCCTTTTTTGTAGGTGCGGGTTCTGTGGGTTGGGGAATTGTCGGGTTTGGTTCGTTCGAGTTTGGGGAAGTGAACTCCAGCGCGTCCTGATCCGATGAGTTCTGGCGGACCATCTCTTCCGCGCGTTCCTTTACTCGATTCAACTGGTGCCGCCAGTAGCGCTCGAAGAATCCAGCCCACTCGTGGAGGGGCCGTATGGCATCCGCATTGGTCCGGTAGAGCTTTTGCCTGCCCTGGCAGCGCATCCGAACAAGGCCGACGTCGCGCAGCACCTTGAGGTGTTTTGAGACGGACGGCTGCTCGAGGCCGATGGCTGCGACAATCTCGTTCACCGGCCGCTCCGCAGCGGCCAGATAGATCAGGATCTCTCGACGGCGGGGCTCAGCCACTGCGTTGAAAGCGTCGGAGGTGGTGCTCGCTCTAGCCATGAAGAGACATTACATTCCTATATAGGAATATGTCAAGAGGTTTTTTCGGCCCCTCAGAAATTATTCATTCTTGTGGATGGGAGGGCCTTTCATTTCGCCGGCGCTTCATTCGCTGGTCCTTGGCTCAGCAGGCGGGTTGGCAGGCGCGGGAGTTGTGGGTGCTCGTGCGCCAAGGAACGCGGCGTGCGCCGACTTTCCCGACGCCTTCCAGCATTTCACCGTCTCGTAAACAATGACCGTCGTGTAAGGCACTGCCAGCCAGACGAATACTGCTTCGACCGGTAGACAGCCCCAGGCGCGAATGTAGATGCCCATCATGGCAGTGTGCTGATATCCCCACCAGCCGTATGGCATTGCCAGCGTCGCCTCCCAAAGAAGGCTGGTGAGAGCAATCAGGAACAGCGTCAAGCTGAGAGCTCGCCAGTTGATGACTCCTCTGACCTTCTTAAGGAGCACCATGGAGGGCAGGAGAACGGAGAGAGCGAGAAAGATGAAATAGCCTGGGAATCCGGGTTCGCCGTGCGTGAAGAATTTCTTGTAGATAATGGCGAAACCGATGAGCAGGGCAGTGGCGACGACCGAATCGGGGTGGAAGCCGACCAGCCGGTCGATCGATAGGCGCTTCGCGTCGGATGCCGGGACGCTGTAAGCATGCAGCCAGTAGCCGTCGAGCCAGAGATAGAGCAGCAGTACGGCCAAAAAGCCGGTGAAGTAGAAGAAATACTCTTCAATCGGCACTGGCCTTCCGAGAGCCGGAGCTGGAATACCAATGGTTGCCTTGGCGTTTGGGAAGGTCAGAAAGAACTGAGCAAGAAAGAAATCAAGGCCGCCGCCGAGGGGGAAAAGAATCCAGATGGTCCACCAGAAGGCCCGCTTGGATATATGGATCTCCTGTTTGGGAATGAACCAAAGAGAGATCAAGAGAATGGGCACTATGAAGATCAGCAGACTTACGGTGTACCCGAAGGGCGTGGGATTGGTGCTTATAACCTGGCCCACGGGCCGGAAGGCCGAGATTCGCACTCGGGATAGCGTGAGCGCCACAGGGACCGAAACGATTGCCAGCAACGCCAAAACGAACCAGAAAGCGAAGCGTGGGGAGGCGGCAACTTTTGAGATCCACACGGCTTCTCAACCTCCTGATGCTCACAACCTGGAATGTGCGGAGCGTAGCATACGTTGGTCTGTCGGGTCCTGCCAGGTTCGTTCCCGCCGCGGTCGGTCCCGGCGTGGTCGGGCGGCCCAAAGCTTTACTGGGGTGAACGGTTGACGAAAGGTGATTTTGGCAAACTTGGCCAACCCGCCTATACTTTGGCCAAGAGGTGCCCCTTATGCCCACACGCAACGTCAATCTCCCCGACAAACTCGATCAGTTCATCACCGCCAAGGTCGCCTCGGGAGACTACGCCAACGCGAGCGAAGTGATGCGGGCTGCGCTGAGAGGGATGGAGCAAGAGGACCGCGAGTACGAAGAAAAGATGGCCATTCTGCGAGCGGCGATTGCGGAGGGCGATGCGAGCCCCGATGCAGAGGGCGACGTCTTCGAGCGCATCTACGCTTACATCGATGAGTTAGCCGGGGAAAAGGGCGAGAACGTTGCCTAAATATGTAGTCGCGAAAAGGGCTCAATCGGATTTGCGGGAAATTGCCCGGTTTACCACAATAACCTGGAGCGCGAAACAGGCGACTCGGTACATCGCCCAGCTCCAAACCTGCTTCAACATGCTCGATGAGAATCCTGAGATGGGACGGAGATGCGATGAGGTGAGTCCAGGCCTTCATCGCCACGAGCATGGCAAGCACGTCATTTTCTATCGAATCAAGCCCGACGGCATTAGAATCAGCCGCATCCTCCACCAGCAGATGATCCCGCTTAGAACGCATTTTGAATCCTGAGGCCGGCCTTCGCGTTTGCGCTTGGCCGCCCATCCGCAACATTCGCCGCGCGTTCTCCACATCTCCACATAAACGGGCCGATATGCACCGGGTTTCGGGCTTGAATGCGGACCCGGCCGGGACTAGGCTTTTTGCTGGAGCCTTTGATCGAACATCGGACCTCCTGCCAGCGTTTTTGCACAGGATTAAGGGCTATGCTCGGACACTCCTCTCCGCTCAGCGCATGGGCGCTGTGAGCTTTCCACACACAAATCCCTTTGTTTAGAAGCTGGATGCGAGAAATGCACATCAAATACAAGATATTGTGGTTTTGTGTTGACACGCACCACAGACAGCGCTATTTTTTCATCTGCGACTGTAAAACAGACTGTAACCAAATCCGGCGTGAACTGGAACGGTTCTGGCCGCCGGGCTGGGATTGAAACATTCTGAAGCCGCGGTAACCCGAGCAACCTTTTCCCGGTCTTTGCGACAGATTTTGTATGCCCTCCTGCTGGCTCTCCCCAAGCCGGTAATGGAGGAGTTTTTCACCGAATTTGAAGATTTGAGAGGGACACATGAACGAGGCCTACCTGCAAACGTCCACTTCCGAAGCGACCCCTTCATACACGGAGAAGGGGCTGACATTTACCCGCCGGTTCTCACGCGATGGCGTTTTGCCGTACAACGAAGTGCAGTGGGAGAAGCGCACCGCCTCCATCACAGACACCAAAGGGAACTCGATCTTCGAGCAGAAGGACGTGGAAGTACCGGTGGACTGGTCGATGACGGCCACCAATATTGTGGCGTCGAAGTACCTGCACGGGCAGACGGGCACACCCGAGCGCGAGACTGGCGTCCGCCAACTGGTGGGGCGCGTGGCTGAGACCATCCGCGACTGGGGCATCGCCGGCGGTTACTTTGCCAGCTCGATCGACGCGGAGATCTTCCATGACGAGTTGACCCTGATGCTGCTGACGCAGCGCGTGGCGTTCAACTCGCCGGTCTGGTTCAACGTGGGCTGCGATCGTCTGGAGCCGGATTCCGCCGGGCAGAACTGGCACTGGGACCCTTCAACGGGCGGAGTCCGCTATTCGGCCACCGGCTACAAGAACCCGCAGTGCTCGGCCTGCTTCATCAACGCGGTTGAGGACTCGCTGGAGTCCATCCTGACCCTGGCCAAGACCGAGGGGATGCTTTTCAAGTGGGGCTCGGGCACGGGCACCAACCTCTCCACCATCCGCGGGTCGAAGGAAACGCTCTCGGGCGGCGGCGAGGCCAGCGGCCCGCTCAGCTTCATGCGCGGATTCGACGCCTTTGCCGGCGTGATCAAGTCGGGCGGCAAGACACGTCGCGCAGCCAAGATGGTGATCCTGAATGTCGAGCACCCGGACATCATGGACTTTATCGACTGCAAGGCCAAGGAAGAGGCCAAAGCCTTTGCGCTGATCAAGGCCGGCTACGATGGCTCGGGGCCGGACTCCGAGGCGTACAGCTCGATTTTCTTCCAGAACGCCAACAACTCCGTGCGCGTGAGCGACGAGTTCATGCACGCCTACGAACAGGATGGCGAATTCACCACCCGCACGGTGAAGGGCAAGGAGCCGGTTAACACTTACAAAGCGCGCGACATCATGAAGAAGATCGCCGAGGCAACGTGGCTGTGCGGCGACCCCGGCATGCAGTTCGACACCACGATCAACCGCTGGCACACGAGCAAGAACACGGCGCGCATCAACGCGTCGAATCCCTGCTCGGAGTACATGTTCCTGGACAACTCGGCGTGCAACCTGGCGAGCTTCAATCTGATGAAGTTCCTCAACCCGGCCGGCGCGTTTGACATCGCCGGTTACCGCCATGCGATTTCGGTGGTCATCACGGCCATGGAGATTCTGGTGGACAACTCCGGCTACCCGACCGAGGCCATCGCGCAGAACTCGCACGACTATCGCCCACTCGGCCTCGGCTATGCCAACCTGGGCGCGCTGTTGATGGCGCTAGGCCTGCCCTATGATTCGACGGCCGGCCGCGACCTGGCCGCAGCCCTTACCGCGATCATGTGCGGACAGTCTTACTTGCAGTCGGCCGTCGTGGCCGCCAACTGCCCGCCGCTGGCCTCGGCCACTCCGCTTACCGCATCGGTTGAGCGGCAGGGCGGCGCCTGCCCGGGCTTCTACGTCAATCGCGAGCCGTTCCTCGATGTCATTCGCATGCACCGCGCGGAGGTGAACAACATCGGCAAGTCGCGCACGGCAAACGAACCATTTGTGGTTCCGCAGCTCGACGCGCTCATCGACGCGAGCCGCGAGTGCTGGGATACTGCGCTCATCTTCGGCGAACGCTTCGGCTACCGCAACTCGCAGACCACGGTGCTTGCACCCACAGGCACCATCGGCTTCATGATGGATTGCGACACCACTGGCATCGAGCCCGATCTTGCGCTCGTGAAGTACAAAAAGCTGGTGGGCGGAGGCATGATCAAGATCGTCAACCAGACCGTTCCTGCCGCGCTCTTCAAGCTCGGCTACGACGACGGTCAGGTGAACGCCATCGTCAGCTACATTGACGCAACAGGCACCATTGAAGGCGCTCCCGGCATCAAGCCCGAGCACCTGGCCGTCTTCGATTGCAGCTTCAAGCCGGCCAAGGGAACGCGTTCCATCCAATACATGGGCCACATCAAGATGATGGCCGCCACGCAACCGTTCCTCTCCGGCGCGATCTCGAAGACCGTGAATCTGCCGCACGAAGCGAGCGTGGACGACGTGGCCGAAGCCTACGCCGAAAGCTGGCGTCAGGGCATCAAAGCTGTCGCTATCTATCGCGATGGCTCGAAGGGGACGCAGCCGCTGAATACCAGCATGGACGCGAAGAAGGAGCCTTCAGCTCTCGACGCAGTGGGAACGCGAGTGCTGGCGAGCCTTGCCGCCAATCAGCCGGCTGCCGAGGCCGATCTCAAGTCGCTCCAGGCCAAGATCGGCGAGAAGATCGAAATCACGGCAATGCAGGTGATTGCCGCGGCCGAGGCCTTCGAAAGGAATATGGAGGAGATTGCCAAGGCCGCCGCAGTTCCGGTGCTTTCGGCATCAGCGGGCTTCGCGGCCGCCGAGATGCCGAGGGAGGCGCAGGATCCGAACGGGCCGCCGCGCGCCGTTCGCCATCGGCTTCAAGATGAGCGCGCGTCCATCACGCATAAGTTCTCCATCGCAGGCCACGAGGGCTATGTCACAGTGGGTCTCTATCCCAACGGCCAGCCGGGCGAAATCTTCATCAAGATGGCCAAGGAGGGCTCAACCGTCAGTGGCCTGATGGATGCATTTGGCGTCTCGGTTTCGATGGCGTTGCAGCACGGCGTTCCGCTCAAGGTGCTGTGCGAGAAGTTCGCGCACACGCGGTTCGAGCCCTCGGGCTGGACCGGCAACGAGCAGATCGGCTACGCCAAGAGCCTGATGGACTACATCTTCCGCTGGATCAATCTGCGCTTCCTCTCGGGCACGCAGCTGAACCTGTTCGGAGGATTTGCGGCGGCAGCGGCTCCGCAACTTCCGGCCGCACCCAGCGTGTCGCACGATCTGGAGTCGGAAGACGATGCAATCGCTTCTCAGGCTCAACTGGCGCGGCTTGCTGAAGAGGTTGCCAAGCGGCTCAACCAGGTGAGCCAGACCGGCGGCGGCCAGCAGTCCAAGCCCGCGGGCGGAGGCATCGCTCCCGAGCCACAGGCTGCCGGCGCTGCGACGGCCAGCCCGTCGCATGGGCCCAGCCTGCAGGACCGCGGCATCTACCACGCTTCCGATGCCATGCGCGGCATGTACGAGATGGGCGATGCGCCCAGCTGCTCCACCTGCGGGGCCATCATGGTCCGCAACGGCAGTTGCTACCGCTGCATGAGCTGCGGGTCGACGAGCGGTTGCAGCTAGGGCATCAGTTAGATAGGCTGGTTAGGAATTGGGGGTACGCTTTTGAAAGCGTGGCCCCATTTCTTTGAATATTGATAGTGCCTAAATTGAGAGTTGCAGATTGTTAGACATCTGCATCTGCATCGGCTTCGCCTGGCGCGCGAATCCGAGTATGAACGAATGCTCAGTTGCGGTAGTCCTCCCGCTTACTTATCCCGCTCCATTTGAGGCAGGGGCGACGATTTGGAATTACCGCCAACCGAGGGCCGGAGCGACCGTGGTCAGAATTGCCTCCATAACATGCGCATTGTAAGCAACGCCTAGCTGGTTTGGGATTGTTAGCAGTAAGGTGTCGGCCTCTGCTATCGCCTCGTCCTTCTTCAGTTGCTCGATGATAATATCCGGTTCAGCAGCGTAGCTACGCCCAAAGATCGCCCGTGTGGTCTCATCAAGAAAGCCGACCTGATCTTCTTCTTGTCTTCCGCGTCCGAAATAGGCGCGATCGCGGTCGTCGATCAGCGGGAAGATGCTGCGGCTAACCGAGACCCGCGGGCTACGCGGGTGTCCAGCCTGCTTCCAGGCCGCGCGAAAAGAGCGAATCTGTGCGGTTTGTTGGATGTGAAGTGGCTCGCCGGTCTCGTCGAACTTGAGGGTTGAGGTCTGCAAATTCATGCCAAGCCTTGCGGCCCACACAGCTGTTGCGTTTGAGGCAGACCCCCACCATATCCGGTCGCGCAATCCTTCCGAGTAAGGCTCAAGGCGCAGAAGCCCCGGAGGATTAGGAAACATGGGACGCGGGTTCGGCCTCGCGAAGCCCTTGCCGCGCAAGAGTTCGAGAAACTGTTCGGCGTGGCGCCGTCCCATCTCTGCATCGTCCTCACCTTCGATTGGGCTGTAGCCAAAATGGCGCCAACCATCGATGACCTGCTCAGGTGAACCTCGGCTGATTCCCAATTGCAGCCGACCGCCGGAGATTAAATCCGCAGCCCCAGCGTCCTCCGCCATGTAATGGGGATTCTCATAGCGCATGTCAATCACAGCGGTGCCTATTTCAATCTTTCGCGTTTTGGCTCCGGCCGCCGCGAGCAGTGGAAACGGTGATGCCAGTTGCTCCGCGAAATGATGGACTCGAAAGTAGGCTCCATCCATTCCCAGGCTTTCAGCTTCCACGGCGAGGTCAATCGACTGAAGGAGTGCATCAGCAGCCGACTGCGTTTCTGAGTGCGGCGAGGGAGTCCAATGACCGAAAGAAAGGAAGCCGAGTTTCTTCATACAATCCAGTTTGCCATCCGAGCTCGAAAATAGCCGAATTCGCCGCGACCCTTTAAAGTGAACTTTATGCATTTCACAGCGCTTCTGGCCGGTAACATTCTTCTTGCCTTCGTCCTGCTGGACGCCTTCCAGACCATTATTCTGCCCCGCCGCCCAGTCGGTCGGTTCCGCATCACCCGTCTTTTCTTCCTCGTTACGTGGTATCCGTGGACCGCCCTCGTTGGTATATTGCCCTCGCGACGAAGCCGAGAGCAGCTTTACAGCGCTTATGGTCCGCTCGCCCTGCTCATGCTCTTCATCCTCTGGGCCCTTCTCTTGATCCTTGCCTATGGACTGATCTTTTTGGGACTGGGAATGCCTTTCGCGGACCCTTCTCACCCCGTATCTGCGTTCGGAGCCCTGTTCAGCTGTCTTTATGTAAGCGGCACCACCCTTTTCACCCTTGGCCTGGGCGATGTCCTGCCAACCAGCCAAATTGCTCGCGCCCTCGTCGTAATGGAGGCCGGCACCGGCCTTGGGTTCGTAGCGCTGGTGATCGGCTACGTCCCCGTGCTCTATACCGCTTTTTCTAACCGCGAGATATCGGTAGCTCTACTCGACGCGCGCGCCGGTTCGCCTCCAACCGCCGGAGAGTTGCTTACGCGTCATAGTTTCAGTGGCGGCCATGCGGCTCTCACAGTGTTGCTGAGCGAGTGGGAGCGTTGGGCTGCTGCCATGCTTGAGACCCACATCTCCTACCCGATCCTGTGCTATTACCGTTCGCAGCATGATAACCAGAGCTGGCTTTCCGCGCTGACGGCTATCCTTGACACTTGCTCTTTGCTCATTACCACGGTGGAGGGGCCGAGTACACGGCAGGCGCAGCTTACGTTCGCTGTCGCCCGCCACGTGCTCGTCGACCTGGGCCACGTCTTTCACCTTGAAGCCGAAGAGCAAAAGTATCGCGACAACATGGCTGTGCGGCTTAAAGATGTCGAGTTCGGCGATCTTTGCCAGCTCCTCGGCGAATCTGGTTTCTCACTTTGCGGCAGTCCGGACACCGGTTCCCGCCTCTCAGCCATTCGAAGGCTCTATGAGCCTCATGCTCAAGCCATGGCAGAGTACCTTCATCTGGATCTGCCCCGATGGTTGTCCCCGCCGCCTGGCCCAAACAAGAAGCCTGATGGCTGGAAGACCGTGGCTGAACTCCGCTCGCCGAACGCCGTAGCAGACCGGCTCACGGTCCACGTCAGTCCGCGATCAACTGCCTCCCACCTGAGTGACGAAGAATCCCACCCCTTCTGATCGCCGTGCTGATACCGTTGCTGCATTCGACTCATTCAGTCTTTCGTCGGGAACTTCCATTCCCGTCGCAACTCACAAGGGCACCCAGCATCTTACCTTCATCCGCTCAGATTGCAGTGACTTGCGGGCGGGCGGGCAGTATTCTTTCCAAAGCGATGAGATATCCGGGAACTGAATGCGTCATCCATCCAGCTCCTACCTCAGCGCTGCGCTGTTGCGAATGGCGGCGTCCGCGGAATTATCATTCCTATCGAATTCGACAAACAGCTCAATATGCAGGCACGCGCGAATGATGTTCCCTACCAAGTCTCCGTGTGAGGAATCGGCAGCTGGTGCTGCTCCGGGCGCAGCCGAGTCATGCAGAGGCCCTTGGGTGTTGATTGCGACGATTCTTGCTTCCAGCATGGCATTTATCGACGGGACGGTCGTCAACGTGGCATTGCCCGCCTTGCAGACTGCATCTCCACGCTTCGGCGACGGACATTCAATGGGTAGTCGAGTCCTACGCCCTTCTGCTTGCATCGATGCTGCTGTTGGGCGGTTCTCTCGGCGATCTCTATGGCCGCCGTAAGATATTTCTCTATGGCGTAGCACTGTTTGCAATTGGATCATCGTGGTGCGGCTTCGCACCCTCAATCACTTCCCTCATCGTTGCCCGCGGAGTTCAAGGGATAGGAGCAGCGCTCCTGGTGCCGGGAAGTTTGGCCATTATCAGCGCTTCTTATACAGAGGACAAACGCGGGCGGGCGATCGGCACCTGGTCCGGCTTCACGGCGATCACTGCGGCTATCGGGCCGGTCCTGGGCGGATGGCTCGTCGAAAATGCGTCGTGGCGTTGGGTCTTCTTCATCAATCTTCCAATCGCGGTCATCGTGATTGTGACTTTCACTTTGGCGGGTTCCGGAGAGTCGCGACGATGCAGCAAACAGGCGTCTCGATTGGCAGGGCGCCACGCTCGTTACCTTCGGCTTGGGAGCTATCACCTACGCTCTTATCAATTGCTCGGCAGCTACATCAGGATCCGAAGCAGCTATTGGGATATTGGGCGCTGCAGGCGTGGCCGCGCTGGTTTGCTTCCTTATCGTAGAATCACGTTCGCCAGCGCCGATGGTCTCTTTGCATCTTTTCCGGTCAAGAGACTTTTCCGGGGCCAACCTGCTCACGTTCCTGCTCTACGCACCGCTCAGCGGCATTTTCTTTTTCCTTCCCCTTGATCTCATTCAAGTCCAGCATTACTCCGCGACGCAGGCCGGAGCCGCTCTGCTTCCGCTGATCCTGCTGATATTTCTGCTCTCCCGCTGGTCCGGAGGCCTGGTGGCTCGATATGGCGCGAGGCTGCCGCTTACGGTTGGGTCATTTGTCGCGGCGTCAGGCTTCGCACTTTTTCTAAGACCGGGGATCGGAGGCAACTACTGGAGCACCTTCTTCCCGGCCGTGGCCGTTCTGGGTATCGGGATGGCGATCAGTGTCGCTCCGCTTACAACGGCGGTGATGGAATCGGTTCCTTCCAGCGAGGCCGGCGTCGCCTCCGGAGTCAACAACGCTGTGTCGCGTATCGCCGGACTACTGGCCGTCGCGGTCTTTGGTCTCGTGCTCTCAGCCGGATTCAATCGCACGCTCAGCCGCAGCCTCTCGCAGATGCAACTGTCTCCCTCTGTGCGCCAGAGCGCCGAAAAACAGCGATCAAAACTGGCGGGGGCTCAAATCGGAGAACCACGTGTAATGCAAGCCTTCGACGAAGCTTTCGTTTCCGGATTCCGCGAAGTGATCTGGATCTCTGTCGGAATGGCTCTTCTCAGCGCATTGAGCGCTCAGATAATCCGATCGAAGAAGGACATTGTGCGGGTCCGCAGTTGAGATCGCAAGTCCTTACGTCTAAAGGGAAACATCAGAGCGGCCACCGGCAAATTAGCGATTCAATGCGTGGCCGAGTAGATCTGCTCTTGGTCAACCGTCAGCAATCGGTTACTGGGCCGATAGATAAAAAGCACCGACCAATACCATCGTCCAATAGATTCATCTCTGCGTTTCTGGCCTAATAACGAACAAGCATCGGATTCGAGTGAGCGCGGACGAGGTGTAGTGCAACCTGGTTATGCGGATCGCGATTTAGAGAGGATCCTCGGGGCAAGTTTTCTCGAGAGATTCGAAAGGTTAAGGACGAATAGGCAGATGATGAACATACGGATCAAACGAGCTTACGAAGAGCCGGACAGGGAGGACGGAGAGCGGATTCTCGTGGACCGGCTTTG
This sequence comes from uncultured Acidobacteriaceae bacterium, assembly GCA_963783065.1. GTDB lineage: Bacteria > Acidobacteriota > Terriglobia > Terriglobales > Acidobacteriaceae > Telmatobacter. The sequence goes on from CAWAMG010000006.1 coordinate 41,413, forward strand.
GCCGCGAGGCCTGACGAAGGAGAAGGCGAAGGTCGATCTTTGGCTAAAGGACGTAGCGCCAAGTACGGAACTTCGAAAATGGTTTGCCCACGATCCAGCCAAATGGGCAGAGTTTCAGTCGCGCTACCAGAAGGAGCTCAAGAGGAACAAGGAACAGCTCTCGCTCTTAAGGACAAGAGGCGGCAAAAGGCACTGTCACGTTAGTCTATGGCGCCAAAGATCAGGAGCACAACGAAGCCGTGGTCTTGCAGAAACTCCTCAACCCGAAATGAGTTCCTCTTTCGAACGTATCTTGGACCATCATGCTTCGACGATTCAAAAGGTCTGACAGGGGTGACGGGGCTCGAACCCGCGACGTTTGATGAGACGGGGGTGCTTTTGAACGTGACTCATCCTGCGTCGGCGGCCGAAGTTGTTATTATTGCAGCGCTCGCGGTGTTGGCAATCGCAATGGCGTGATCGCCAGTGTGGGTGTTTGCTGAGAATTTGTAAATGACTCGAGAGCGAGAAAGATGAAAATCGATCCAAAGAACTTCCGCATACCGCCCGGAAGAGAGGTTGACCTCGGCAAGTGGCCGACGATTGTCGATCCCTATTACAAGTCGAAGAAGCAGTACAAAGAGCTTCTCCTCGAACACATGGAGAAGCTGAGCTCGCTGCAGCAGCTTCACTACGCATCCAACCAATACGCACTGTTGGTGATCTTTCAGGGGATGGACGGCGCCGGAAAGGATGGCGCCATCCGGCATGTCATGTCCGGCGTCAACCCAGAGGGTTGCGAGGTTTACAGTTTCAAGCAACCCAGCACCGAGGAACTCCAACACGATTTTCTATGGCGCACCACGTGCCGGCTTCCCGAACGCGGCAGGATTGGGATCTTCAATCGTTCTTATTATGAGGAAGTGCTGATCGTTCGAGTGCATCCGGAGATCCTCAGCAGCGAGGGCCTTTCCAAAGAGTTCCGCCACGCGAAAAACATCTGGAGAGAGCGGTATCGCTCGATCAGGGATTTGGAAGACCATCTTTATCGGAACGCAACACGGACCATCAAGATATTCCTCCACCTATCCCGTGGACGAGCAGCGAAAGCGACTCCTCGAACGCATCGATGAACCCGAAAAGAACTGGAAAATCAGCCTCGCCGACATTCACGAGAGGAAGTATTGGGGGGATTACATGAACGCCTACGAGGAGTGTCTGGAGGCAACGAGCACCCGCCACGCGCCCTGGTATGCGGTCCCGGCAGACGACAAGGAGAATGCGCGCTTGGTTGTTTCAGCGATTGTGCTCGATGCGCTCAACGAGCTGAAGCTGGCATATCCTAAGACGACAGCCAAGCACCGCGCAGAGCTGGAATCCATTCGTAAGCAGTTGGCAAAGTAGAGTGGGAGGCCAAGCAGGGACGCTAGGCTGCCCGTTCAAGCCAACTCTTCATCGTATTCGCGTCGACCAGACCTGCTTGCTGGAACTGAAGGCTACCGCGAGCTGAATACGGCGAAGTTCGGGATTCCCTGGACTTTGTACCGTGAAGCAAGTTCCGGGAACCGTTCCGTGTCGACCTTCAGCACGACGGCGCGGCCCGCGAGATCTCGCGCGACCTGTGCGACATGCGGCGCCGCCATCCGGCAGGGGCCGCACCAGGCCGCCCAGAAATCAACGAGCACAGGAACTTTGCTTTCGCGAACGACCTCATCGAATTCCTGCGGGATTCACCTCTATGGGCTCTGCCATTGCAGATAGCGTTGCTTTGCATGCGCCGCATCTTCCTATGTCAGAGAGGTGTTTCGCCGGAATTCGGTTCGACTTTCCGCAAGATGGGCAATTTCGGATGATAGGCAATATAGCGTCCCCTATTGAATGCCGTGTAAACAGTATCTCGTGAACGCGGGAATTCGACTTGTGAACAACCTCTGAAGCCGCGCCAGTGTCTGACACGACCACATCTCTCCCACTGAAGCGTCTTCTCACGCGACAAACGAAGGCAATTTGAAGAATCAGTGACTCGCGTCCGCCCCGGAGGATGCCGGCATGTCCTCACCATTCCTTGATGCGAAAACTCAGGACAGACGCAGCTCAACGCATCTCGTACGGGTGGAAGATGTAGTCCTTGGCCTTTACTGCCGTATGGCAAGCGTTTCCGCAGTCTGAGAGGCTTTTGGCGTCGGCAGTGAACTTGCCCGACACGGCATCGTAGTTGAACACCGCGTATCCCCACCCACCGGTTTTCGGAAATCTCTTGCTGTCCTTTTCCATGACGAAAGCCTGGGTAAAGACGTCCGGCACATCCACGGCGAATTGGGCCTCGGTGCTCTTCTTCTGCTTCCACTGAAGCTTCACGATCATGGAGCCATCGGGGAAAGCCTGGCCGTTGCAGGGAACGCCGGCCTTATACGCCTTGATCATATTCGGATTGGCGACGATAACCTTGAGTATTTCGTCTTGCCGGGCGGACGAGACGGTAGCCCAGTCCTCGTAGCCCCTGAAGTCGGAGAACGCGATTCCGCCCGGCGATATCAGGGAGTACTTGTCCTGCGGGTTAACAGCCGCGATGAGGACCAGCACAGCCGAGCACCGTTACCACTATTACAAAGATCGTGAGGCCGGCGAGCCGTTTCACCTCGGCGCGTGTTTCGAGCTTCTCTTCTTCCTGTTCCTGCCTCGCTGATTTCGCCACAGATTCAGACATGCCAGTTCTCCTTCGCAGAAAGCCTTCAGAGCCAAATCAACCTGGACCCCGGGCTATTGCGATTAGGCCAGAGGCAGGGAACTGAGGCAATTGGACGAAGGTATCGGCGATACCTTCGTATGGGCGATACCATCGTCCAATTGTGCGGCCAGGGTCGTTCTGGCTTAATCGCGACAGTTAGTTCGACGAGGAGATAGAGATGAAGCTCTGGCAAATGTATCGGACTGCTTTGATCGCAACGATGATGCTGATCCTGTCGTCCGGACTCGACATGAAAGGATTCGCTCAGGCAAATTCCCCGCAAGGGGCCAAAAACATTGTCCTGGTTCACGGCGCCTGGGCGGATGGATCGTGCTGGTCGAAAGTGATTGCGCTCCTCGAAGCGAAGGGTTTTCATGTGGTCGCTGTGCAGAATCCTTTGACCTCGCTGGTTGACGATGTAGCGGCGACGAAGCGCATCATCGCGTTGCAGGACGGACCAGTGATACTGGTCGGCCATTCCTATGCCGGCGTGGTGATTACCGAAGCGGGTAATGACCCAAAGGTTGTCGGGTTGGTCTACGTGGCGGCGTTTGCGCCAGGGGAAGATGAATCCATCAATTCAGTCAGCAAGCCGTATCCGCCCGCTCCGCTGGGCAGCGAGCTGCGGCCCGACGCTCAAGGATTTCTAACGGCGACTCCAAAAGGAATTGCCGAAGACATGGCGCAGGATCTCCCGGAGAGCGAGCAGCAGATACTCACTGCGACACAGGGTCAAACAGCGGCAGCTGTTTTCGGAGCCACAGTCACGAAGGCTGCGTGGAAGAGCAAGCCTTCATGGGCCGTGATCGCGGGCAACGACCGGGCGATTCCGCCGCAACTCGAGAAAGACGAGGCAGCGAGCCATAAAGGCAACTTCAATCACGATACCGGCAAATCATCTGGCGATGCTGTCTCACCCGCGGGAAGTGGCGGAGTTGATCGAGCAAGCGGCGGCGAAAGCCAAATAGAACAGATAAGGGAACGTGAGTTCAAAAGAGCAAAAGGTAATCCGCGGTTAACGCCGGAGAGAGCTAGGGGTGCCGAAACTTTCTATCTCGCCGGAGGAAAAATATGTCAAGCAACATGGCAGAAATCGTCGTCGAAGCGCCGCTCAGCGCAAATCCCCTTGGTGCTGTTCCAAGCGAAATGCCATTCGATGTGCCTTATGGGCTTCCGATATCGCTAGCGCAAGCCCAGGCAGTTATCCAGGCCGCAGTTGCAGAGGCCAGGATGCGGAATTGGAAGATGAACGTAGCAGTGGCGGATTCCGGTGGTAACCTGGTTGCCTTCCAGCGGATGGATGGCGCGATGCTTGCCTCCATTCAGATTGCGGAACACAAGGCTCGAGCGGCCGTGACATTCCGGCGTCCGACGAAGGTCTTCGAGGACGGCGTGCAGCGGATGCATCTCAGCTATTTGCTCGCATTCGACGGGATCATTGCGTCTCGGGGCGGCATTCCACTGATCGATCAGGGAATGATTATCGGCGCAATCGGTTGTTCGGGAGGCACGGATTCCCAGGATGAGGTCGTGAGCGAGGCAGGGGCGGCAGTAATCAACAATCTGCCGGCCGGGACCAAATGAGACGAGATAATAGTGGAAACAGAGTCGGCCATTGGCGGGAAGGAATATAAGTGACCGAGTCAACGCTGCAATCGATAAACACACCCGAGCGGCAGGCTGAGGCCTTCCCGGTTCTGACCCCAGCGCAGATCGACCGCATCCGGCCGTACGGCACCGTGAGAACAGTTCGGGCCGGAGAGATCCTGTTCGAGGCAGGTGAGCGGGCAATGCCCTGCTTTGTTGTGCTTTCAGGAAAGCTCGATATTGTCATGACGAGGCTCTCCGGCGAGCACGTATTTGCGACCCATGGTCCGGGGAATTTCTCCGGAGACATGGTCTTGATCTCCGGAGCCGGCTCTCTGGCGCGCGGACGGGTTGCCGAGCCGGGAGAGTTCCTTGAGGTGACCGCGGATGCCTTGCGCTCGCTCATCGCGAAAGATGCCGAACTCAGCGATATCTTCATGCGCGCTTTCATCCAGCGGCGCCTGGCGCTCATTGCGGGAGGCATGGGCAATGTCATTATCCTGGGATCGCGTCACTCGGCTAATACACTGCGGTTGCGCGAGTTTCTCACCCGCAACGGACAACCGCACGCATATGTCGACCTTGACAGTGACACAACCGCTCAGGAGCTGCTCGATCGTTTTAACGTGAAGATCGACGAAATACCCGTTGTGATTTGCAGCGGAAAGGCCGTGCAGCGCAATCCCACGACGCAGCAGTTGGCTCAATGCCTGGGATTCTCGGGCACAGTCGATGAATCGCACATTCTCGATGTCGCCATCGTGGGCGCTGGTCCGGCCGGGTTGGCGGCGGCGGTTTACGCAGCCTCTGAAGGCTTGGACACTGTCGTGATCGAAGCTGACTTTCCCGGCGGACAGGCGGGCTCAAGCTCGAAGATTGAGAACTACCTTGGCTTCCCCACCGGCGTCTCCGGCCTGGAGCTCACGCGCCGCGCCGTTGTTCAGGCGGAAAAATTCGGCGCACAGATGATGGTGGGACAACGAGTGGTCAAGTTCAAATGCGATCAGAGGCCATACCAGCTCTCGCTGGAGAATGGCGACATTCTGCAGGCTCGCAGCATCATCATCGCCTCAGGAGCACAATACAATACGCCGAACGTCGCCAACCTGAAGAAGTTCGAAGGAAATGGAATTTATTACGCGGCCACATTCATGGAATCGCAGCTCTGCGGGGGTGATGAGGTCGTCGTCATCGGCGGAGGAAATTCGGCCGGCCAGGCTGCCATTTTCCTGGCGGAGACTGCCGCGAAGGTCTATATGCTGGTTCGCGGAAAGACACTTTCCGAGACGATGTCGCGCTATCTGACGCAGAGGATTACAACGCATCCGAGTAATCGAGCTGCATCTGGAGACTGAGCTCGTGTCATTAGAGGGCGAATCGCACCTGGAACGGGTCACCTGGCTCGACCGGTCGTCAGGGGAGAGAACGACGCGCGAAATCCGGCACGTTTTCGTGATGGCGGGTGCGTCACCGCGCAGCGACTGGTTGCGTGGCTGTGTCGCCCTGGATCAGCAGGGCTTCATTCTTACAGGGCGGGACCTGGATCCGGTTCTGGCAGACGCACCGCGAAAATGGCCGCTTGAGCGGCCGCCGCAGATGCTTGAGACGAGCTTGCCGGCAGTTTTCGCAGTTGGCGACATCCGCTCAGGAAACGTGAAGCGGGTTGCGTCAGCCGTTGGCGAAGGTGCGATCTCGATCCATCTTGTGCATCGCGCCCTGGCGGAGATATAGCGTCGACGAGCAGGGAATCATTTGCGTTGAGGTTCCAGCACACTTGCCGTTCTTGATCCGCGCCGACAATCGACCGCGAGTTCGAAGCCTTGAACTGCCTGCAATGCCGCGGCTGGATGAACTTGCTCAAAACTTCGTTTCTCGGGAATCACAGAATTTGCTGCGCGGATCGGGACTACTGCGGGTGCCCGATCTCGAGGACGATCTTGCCGGGCTTGTGTGGTGCGCCCGCAAGCATGTCCTGCGCCTGGCGCGCCTCCGAAAGCGGCAGGACTGAGCCCACACGCGCTGTGATTCTGCCCGCGTCAAACAATGTTGTGAGCGTCTGCAGGCGCGCGGTGGTCACCTCAGCATAGAAGAAAACGGCCCCTGCCGGCAGCGGCTGGCGTGGAGACCGAGGTGACGAGTTTGCCTCCGGGTTTCAACGCAGCGACGCAGCGCTGAAACGTACTGCCCCCGACCGTGTCGAGGATGGCATCCACCTGCGGGAGGTCCTGCTCGAATGCGGGCTTGCTCGAGTCGATGATGGATTTCACGCCCAATGAACGGAGCAGGTCTTCGTCGTCGAGGTGGGCGATGGCAACGACCTGGATCCCGGCGTCTACGGCCATTTGTACGGCGTAGGCCCCGACGTTCCCGGCGGCTCCGACGACCATTACCGTTTGTCCGCGCGTCGCCTGTGCATACTGGAAGAGCATTTGCCAGGCGGTCACCGCAATGACGGGAGCCGACGCTGCTTCTACGTAATTCAGCGATTGCGGTTTGCGGGCGACCATCCCGGCCGTGGCCACGGCGAACTCGGCCTGGGCGCCACAGAACTGCGGGTTGGTGACGCCATAGACTTCGTCGGCCGGCGCGAAGTCGGTAACGCCGGGGCCGACCTTGTCGACGACACCGGAGAAGTCCGAACCGAGGGTGAGCGGAGGTTGCGGGCTGACCTTGCTCTTGCCCTCACGGATGATCGCGTCCCAGGGAGCGACGCCCGCGGCCATCACGCGCACCAGAACTTCGCCGGGGCCCGGCGACGGCACGGGCACATCCTCGACCACTACGACATCGGGCGGCCCGAAGCTATGAATTCTGGCTGCTTTCACGGCTATCTCCCACCTTGAGGATGCTGAGTGGGTTTTCTGGAACGCCGATAAGAAGTTCGCTGCCAGCGACCGTTTAAATCCGAGTTCCATCGCACCGCGCGCTAACCGTACTTGAGGTCGGTGCTCTGTCCGACCTCGATAATGTAACCGTCAGGATCGCGGATATAGCAGCGAATCTCGCCGTACTTGGGTATTGGCTCCGTAATGAATTCGGCCCCTCGGCTTTTCCACAATTCATAGCACGCTTGGATATCCGCAACGCGAAAATTCATAAAGCTATTGATGTGATTCGGGTCGGGAACGCTAAGCGTTACCGTCGGCTTGTCCGGGGTCGGTCCGCCTCCAACGTTAAGAATCATCCAGATATTCGCGAGCTGAAGGTACGGAGGCGCATTGCCGTCACCCATGGTCAGAATGCGAGCGCCGAAAACCTTTTCGTAGTAGCGAGCCGATCGCTCGGTGTCGGCGACGGTGAGAAAATGCGCGATGCTGATTCCCTCGCGCGGCGGCATCTCATAGCTCTTCTGTTCGACTTGTATCGCATTCATCGCTGGCTCCTTTTGTGTGCCGTTCATTGATAATTCCTTTCCCTGCGGGGCCCATTAAGATACGGGTTTCCGACGTCCGCACCTTTCATGAACAATCGATCGACGCCAGCTAGTTCAAAAGCGATTCCCAGTCAGCCGGCACCCTTCCCGCAGGCCCAGGTACGGGTTGATTCTTCCGATGCGAATGCGGCGGAGGCAACTTCACACCTTGGATCATTTCCCGCCTCTCGTAGTCGTAGAACCAGTCCTCACCCGGCTCGAAGCTGGCGATGATCGGATGCCCCGCCGCCTCCGCATGTTTCGATGCGTGCTGACTCGGTGAACTATCACAGCAACCGATGTGCCCACACTCCGCACAGCGGCGGAGATGAAACCACCAGCCATCCCGCGACGCCAGGCATTCGACACATCCCTCGCCGCTTGGATTCGACGCGGAATTAATCCCGGGCAGATCATTCTTCATATCGATTTCTTCCTTGGACCATGAATGGCCAGGAGCTCGCTCAAGGTACCAGGAGGATCTTCCCAATACCACCTTTTTCTGCCCGCGCCTGGGCCTCGGCTGCCTCACTGAGCGGCAGCTCCTCGCTAATCGGGATCACAAACTTGCCATCCCGCACCGCTTCAGCCATGAATTGGAGCGTGGCCCTGTCGAAATGCGAGAAGACCTTCACCGCTTTTACAGTTGGGTAATTCGCGGCGTTCTGCGGAGCTGCTCCGACAACCGTGGAAAACACTCCACCCGACTTGATCTTGGCGATGAGTTTCTCGGCGGTCTTTCCGCCGACTGTATCCGCAACCGCATCGAGCGGAGCAAGACTCGCAATCGCGGCGTCGTCGTCGGTTGCCACCAACTGATCTGCGCCCACGGTCTTCGCCTCATCCATCTGCCGCTTCAAAACCCCCGCGATTACGATCGCCCCGCGGTCCTTCGCAGTGAACACCGCCGAACGCCCGACATTTCCTTCTGCACCGACGACCATCACCGTCTGGCCCGCTTTGATTTCCGTGGCCGCAAGCAGCTGGTTGCCGGTCACAGTCACAAGCGGCAGCGCCGCAGCCGGGATCAAATCAAGGCCCTCGGGAACATCCGCTAGAACATCCGCCTTCACTACGCAGAGCTCGGCGTATGTGTTGTCGGCCATTGCGAACACACGGTTGCCGGCACCAAAGTTTTCGACCCCCGGCCCAACCTTCACTACGATCCCCGACATATCGACCCCTATGAGGGCCGGAAAATGGAGGGGATAAAAATCCTTGGTCAATCCAGCACGCCGTTTGTAGTCGATTGGATTCACGCTCGCGGCGGCAACCCGCACCAGCACCTCGCCCCGACCGGGAACCGGGTCAGGGTACTCCTCGAACTTCAGTACTTCGGGACCGCCGTATTCGTGGACAACAATCGCTTTCATGACTTCACCCCAAGTTTGACGGACAACCACCCATGAACAGCTGCATGAAAAACCGTGATTCGCCGCGCTTTCTCTTGTCGGCTGCCTGCGCGCACCCGTCGAGCTTCAAACTCGCTCCATCTCCGAGATTCTTTGGAATGACAGCACACTCCCCCGACCACCCGCTCCGAATTGGAAAGCCCCGCCAGCGTTCGAGTCAACTCTCATTAAGCCAGAAGTGGAGCGAACAATCTATTGGACTATGGTATCGGTCGACACGAAGGCATCATTTAGCCCCGATGAGTCGCGAACGATTGACGCTTACTAGATATCCCTAGGATTCCTCGACTCGAAGTGGCGTGAGGTGGGGATCGACAAAAAGTCCGAACCCACCTCACGAAGCGTTCAACGGGTTACAGCATCCGCGGCGGGCTCGAGCACATGATCGCCCAGGTGAACTGGCTTCAATCGGCTCAAGATAGTTCTTGCCTCGGCCGCCTCAGCCGAACTTCCATGGACAACCACCAGATACTGGCCTGCCTTCAGCGCGGTCTCGTAGGTTACGATGCTGTCTTTTGGTATGCCGATGCTGAACAGCCCGGCGCCGATAGCGCTCAAACCACCGACTACCACCGCGTCTTCCAAGGCGGCGACAATCGAGGCTACCAATGGACCGCCAACCAGCACCGGGCCAATTGCAGGCACCCAGAAGAACGCGGCGCCAAAAAGTAAGCCCCAGAATCCGCCCCAGAAGGCGCCGAGCTTCCCCCAATACTTCATGCGGTCTCCCGCGTTGTAGTAGCCAACGACTTGCTCGTCCGTGTGATAGTCCTTGCCTACAACTGACAACTTCTTCATGTTGAAGCCTGACTTTTGAAGTTCCTTCACCGCGTCTTCCGCTTCCGAGTGGCGGTCATACACCGCGATGGCTGCGTTTGTGTCCGTCATGTTCTGTCTCCTCTCAATGTTTGGTTTTGAATGATCGAGTTTTTGCTTTCTCTTGCCGTCATTTCCTCTGTCGGCCGACTCTCTGGCCAGAGGATTTCTAGCTTTGCTTTCGACGTTCGCGCGCCGCAGCACCCTTGGCTGCAGCCGCTTTTCTATTCTTTTGAGGATGAATGCCCAGGTCGTGCCATGATGTCTCCGCGAGGCGGACGCCGTAGTAGTTTGCGGCCTTCTCTATGTTGGCAAATGCCAAAGCGCGGTCTGCATTGGAGACTTCGGTGACTTGATCAAACCGCGCGACCGCGTTCCGGACATGCTGTGCATCGGTCAGTGGCTCTTTGCGCTGCTTCGGAAACGCGTAAACGCTATCGGGTAGGTCACTCTGCATCGTCAGCTGTCCGTGCTTCTCGTGAGGTTCCCAGGTTGCTTCCGGCATGTCTCTGCCATCCTTTCTTCAACGGCTGGCTCTGCGGCTAATGCATCCGCAGTCTGCACTGTGAACGAGCTGACATTTCTAATCTCTTCGACCGTGCCGACGCAAACTCGCAGCGAGCGCGCGAGGCCCTACTTCTCTTTGACTTTCTCGGCCAACTCGCGAGAATCCTTCGGCGGCCCTGACCGAAATAACGAACGACGTAAGGCCGTGCCGGCCTCGATGGAGCGATTTGACCCCATTTGCTCACCGCAATCAATTGGACGATGGTATTGGCAATACCTTGGTATTGAGGTTTGTGAAGTAAAGTGCGCGCCGCGCTGTGGCTTTCTGACCAATCCATACTTTGGTATGGATCGATACGTTCGTCCAATGGATTCGTCGTCGAGCTTCTGCGATTGTGCAATCGAAGCGCAGCTTGCTCTGGGATCGAAAGGGGTACCAAATGGATGGCACAACCGGACTGGAAGAGTCCACCCAAACGAAAGGGCCTGTCGCGTCGAAAACGCTTAGTGTGAACGTTTTTACCGCCCCGGGAAAGGCTATGGTTGGCGAGCGGCCAAAGCCCTTCGGCGAACCGCTCGGCTTTGACCCGATCACGTCGACTCTGATCTTCGGCGATTACGACGCGGTGCTGGTGGACGCGATGGGGACAGTGGCTGAAGCAGAGGCTCTCGCGGATTGGGTAGCGCTGCACAATCGCAACCTGGAGACCATCTATATAACGCACGCCCACTTCGACCATTTCTACGGTCTGAGCATTTTGCTCGACCGTTTCCCGAGCGCTCGGGCGATAGCAACGCCCAAGACGGTGAACGCCATGCAGATGTCTTTTACACCCGTAGTGGAACGGTTAGCTCGCCGTATGTTTCCGGGGCAAGTGGCCACTAAACTGGTCGCGCCTGAGCCTTATGAGCACGATACGTTCACTCTTGAGGGACACGAATTGCGCATCATCCAGCAAGGCCGCACCGATAGTCCCGATTCGACCAGTCTCTACGTTCCATCGATCGGCCTGATCGTGGCTGGCGACGTTGTGTACAACCAATGCCGCACATATGTCGGCGACACCACCCCCGAGAGCCGAAAGAATTGGATGGCGGACCTGGACCGGTTAGCGGCACTGAACCCGACGATGGTCGTCGCCGGTCACAAGAAGCCTGGCGCGCCCGACTCTCCCTCGACGATCGAGGACACCAAGCGCTACCTGCAGGACTTCGATCGGCTGCAGAAAATTGCGACGTCCGACCAGGACCTGTTCGATCGGATGACGGCGTTATACCCGGATTGGGTAGCGAATCAGTCGTGGTTGATGTTCGGATTCCCGGGGGTATAGCCAGCATTCAACCGGGTCGGCCCGTCCTTGCGCACTGTGGAGCAAACCGCGGACGGTGAGCTGGCTCTTTCTCGGGAGAACAGAATTCGATTTCAGAGGAGAACAAAATGGCAACAAAAGGGAAAGTCTTAGTGCTAGTTTCGAGCGGATACGGCTTACCGTTGGAAAATGGCGGGTGTTATCGCGGCGCCGGGTATTATCTGAACGAGTTGACGGTTCCGGTTCGCGCCCTGATGCAGGAAGGCTACGAAATCACTTTCTCCAACCCCGATGGCAACACGCCGCAACTGGATCTCCATTCCGCTGTCCCCGATTTCTTCGGCGGGGACGAGGCGAGGCTCCAGGACTATTTCAAATTCCGCGATAGCCTGACCGGCCTCAGAAATCCAACTCGCATCTCGGATGTAATCGCATCGGGACTGGATCAATACGGCGCTGTTTTCGTCCCCGGCGGCCATGGCCCGATGATCGATCTTCTCGATGATCCCAACGCCGGCATCGTGATGAGACATTTCCATGAAACATCCAAGCCTACGGCGGTGCTCTGCCATGGCCCGATTTCACTGCTCTCGGCGCTTCCCGAATCGAAGGAGTTTGTCGCCGCGCTGTCGGCGGGCGATACCGCTGGAGCACAGGCCAAGGCGCAAGGCTGGATCTATTCTGGATATAAGATGACGATCTTTTCGACCGCGGAAGAGCAGCAGCGGGAGCCGCTTGAGATTGGTGGTAAGGTTCTCTTCTACCCGGACTTCGCGTTGCGCACGGCGGGCGGTGACGTTAGCGTGCTCGCTCCATGGCAGAGCTACGTCCTTCAGGATCGCGAGTTGATCTCCGGCCAGAACCCGTTCTCTGACGAAGCGCTTCTGAAACTTCTTCTAGCGGCACTTGACGCGAAGAAGAAGCCGGTTGCAGCGGCATAAGAATCGGGGATGCCGATCATTTATATGATCGTGTTGCAATGGTTGGCTCCAGTTGAAGTGCAAGGGAAGGAATTGCCGATGAATCTCGTCGCATTTCGCACCATTCAGATCGATGGCCTATCAATTTTCTACCGGGAAGCTGGTGCGAAAAATGCCGAGACTCTTCTCCTGCTCCACGGACTTCCATCGTCGTCGCGTATGTTCGAACCGCTTTTCGCGCGGCTATCGGACTGCTACCATCTGATCGCGCCGGATTATCCTGGCTTCGGACACAGTGACTGGCCCGACCCGAAGAAGTTCGCTTACACTTTCGATCGCTTTGCCGAGATCATGAACCATTTCACTCAGGCGCTGGGACTCTCGCGCTACACCTTATATATGCAGGACTACGGAGGCCCGGTCGGCTTTCGCATGATACTGGCGCATCCGGAGCGGGTCGAGGCGCTGATCGTGCAGGACGCCGTCGCGCATAACGAAGGCCTTGGAGCAAACTGGAATACGCGCCGCGCGTTCTGGGCTGATCGCGCTGCCAATGAAAGCGCGCTGCGCGCTAATCTCTTGTCGACTCGAGACTACACGCGCACGACACGACGGAAACGATCCCGATGTGGAGCGCCACGATCCCGACCTCTGGACAGACGAGTATTATTTTCTGAACCGGCCCGGCCAGGCCGAGATTCAGAGCGATCTCTTCTACGACTACCGAACCAATGTGGACTCCTATCCGAGGTGGCAGGCCTGGATGCGCGAAAAGCAACCACGGCTGCTCGTCATCTGGGGCAAGTATGAATCATCGTTTGACCCGAGCGAGCCAGAGAGCTACCGCAAGGATGTGCCGAACGCCAAAGTCCACATTGTCGACGGGGGGCACTTCGCATTGGACACGGCTGCCGATGAGATTGCCGATTTTGTGAAAGGCTTTATGACGCTTTCCCGGAGGTGAAGCTTGATAACCGGCAGGAATGGATGCGAAGGAACTACATTCAGCAAAGCAGCACTGTTTATTGGAGCGGGAGTCATCAATGAGCGGCATACCAATCGAACAAAAGAGCTATGAATTAGCGCCGCGCGATGGGTTCACCATCTCACTGTTTATCACTGTCGCCGACATCGAGCGATCGGCTCGCTACTACGAAAAAGTCTTTGGCGGCCGCATTCTGAGCCTGGGCGACAGCAAGGGTGCGTCTGGGCACATTCAGATCGCGAATACGTGGCTCATTGTCAACGTCGGGGGCGGGCCCACCCCGGACAAGCCGACGGTAACGCTCAACGTGCTCGCCGACCCGGATAAGATCAGCAGCTTTATGAATATCCGCGTTGCGGATATTCACGCGTGCTATGAATTATGGAAGAGTCGGGGGGCCGAGTTCATTACAGAGCCGATTTCCAAGTACGGCGAGATACGATGCTACATCCGCGATCCAGACGGTTATATCATCGAGGTCGGACAGAGCACAGACCTCACAAACGGTTAAAGCTCGGCCCGGATGTGGTTGTAATCGGCGGAAACGCTGACGAGCGTGCATGGCAAGTCTAACTGGACCAGTTAGTGGCGTCCGCAGAGCCCCGGTCACGAATTGGGCGAGAGACAAGGGGGAAATATGGGAGTTGTAACTGTGTTTCCAAGCGCCGACCCGGCTATCGGTACCGTTTCCGAAAGAGTAGACATGAAGCTTGAGGTGGTCGTCGTTCCGGTTGCGGATGTTGAGCGTTCGAAGGAGTTCTACAGCAAACTCGGGTGGCGGCTCGACGCCGACTTTCCCTATGAAAACGGGTTCCGGGTTATCCAGTTCACGCCGCCCGGCTCCGGGTGTTCAGTTCAGTTTGGAGCAAAGATCACATCGGCCGCGCCGGGCTCAGCTCAGGGCCTATACCTGATCGTCTCCGACATTGCCGCTGCGCGCAAGAATCTTGTTACGCGCGGTATTGAGGTGAGTGAGGTGTTCCACCCCGGAGCACCGGGCGCTCAGTTCCGGAACGACGGCGGCGGTCGCATCGGCGGGCCGGCACCCGCGCATGCCACCTACGGCTCGTTCGCCACGTTTCGTGATCCCGACGGCAATGGATGGCTGTTTCAGGAAGTCACAACGCGGCTGCCCGGCCGAGGACTTGGTAACATCGATGTCGCGACGCTGACCGGGCTACTTCAAGAGGCTGAGAAGCATCACAGCGAATACGAACCTACCGCTCCGAAGCATCAATGGTCGGACTGGTACGCCGCCTATATTGTCGCGCGTCAGGATGGCAAGACGCCCGAAGAGGCGGCCAGTGACGGCAAGATCCACGTAGAGGGGAAACGTTGACCGCTCCGATCAAGCATTATGACGCGATCATCATCGGGACAGGGCAAGCGGGGCCGCCGATGGCGGGGCGGTTTGCGGGTGCAGGAAAAACCGTCGCTATTATTGAACGCCATAAGTTCGGCGGCACTTGCGTGAACACCGGATGCACCCCGACAAAGACGCTTGTGGCGAGCGCCTATGCGGTGCACGTTGCGCGCCGAGGTGCGGAATTTGGTTTCGACGTTGGTGATGTTCAGGTCGATATCAAGCGGGTGAAGGCCCGCAAAGATGCAGCCTCCGCGAGCTCAAGCAATGCAGTGGAAGAATCGCTCAGAGGAACGGCAAATTGTACGGTCATTCAGGGCCAAGCCCGGTTTCAGTCGTCGAACACTGTCGTCGTCAACGATGAAGTTCTGCAAGCCGAGAATATCTTTATCAACGTGGGCGCGCGAGCTTCAGTTCCAGAGATGCCAGGCATCCACGAGGTTCCATTTCTCAACAACTCATCGATGATGGACATCGATTTCCTGCCCAAGCATCTGATCATCGTCGGTGGAAGTTATGTTGGCCTGGAGTTCGGTCAGATCTATCGCCGCCTGGGCAGCGAAGTCACGATCGTGGAGATGGGACCGCGCCTGATCGGACGGGAGGACGAGGACGTTTCTCAAGCTGTGCGCGAAATCCTGGAGGCTGAGGGTATAGAGATCAGGCTAAATGCGAAGTGCATATCGCTAGCGAAACGCGATGGCGGCGTCGCGGTCGGCCTCACATGCGAAGAAGGTCCGCCGGAAGTAGTGGGCAGTCACGTCCTTCTGGCCGTGGGGCGGACTCCTAACACGAGCGATCTGGGACTGGACGAGGCTGGGGTTGCGACCGACCAACGCGGCTACATAGTGGTTGATGATCAACTTCAAACGAACGTGCCCGGCATCTGGGCTCTGGGGGACTGCAACGGCCGCGGCGCCTTTACGCATACCTCCTATAACGACTACGAGATCGTCGCGGACAATCTCTTCAACGCCGATCATCGCCGGGTTTCGGATCGGATCCAAGCCTACGCGTTATATATTGATCCGCCGTTGGGACGATGTGGCATGACGGACGAAGAGGCGCGGAAATCCGGACGTGGCGCGCTGACCGTGAAATATCCGATGAGTCAAGTAAGCCGGGCCAACGAAAAAGGCGAGACGCAAGGATTCATCAAGATCTGCGCCGATGCAGAAACAAAACAGATTCTGGGAGCCTCGATTCTTGGAGTGGGCGGCGATGAAGTGATTCATGTACTGCTGGACGTGATGTATGCGAAGGCCCCCTACACGGTCGTCCAGCGGGCAATGCATATTCATCCCACGGTCGCCGAATACCTGCCGCTTATCCTCGCGAAACTGCAGCCGTTTGCGTAGAGGGAAAGAACACAACATCTCCGCGGATGGGGGCCGTCGTGCTTGGTGGCTATAGGAACCTGGACCGCGCCGGGATCAAATGAATCGTGTTTATTAAGGCCATCCGTCGTGATTGCGTATTCCAAGAGCCGATACCAACGTATCGCCAATACCATCGTCCAATTGTTCCGTAGCGGTAGCTCTGTTTTTATGGGGCTGAGCACAGACGAGTCTATTCGGCGTGCGGAAGCGAAAACAGTTCAGGAGGACACTATGGCTCAGACCGGCGCTATTGCAGAGCGAGTCCAAGGCAGGGCTATCCAAGCGGCTCATTGCGAAGCTCGAGTCGACGTGCGGGATGCCACTATCCGATCCAGATACAGGGCTGTGCGGTCGGCGACAAGCGCTTTGACTGCGAGTTTCTCGGCCGAAGATCAGATGGTCCAGTCCTGTCCGGAAGCCAGCCCCATGAAATGGCATCAGGCTCATACCACATGGTTTTTTGAAACTTTCGTGCTGCGTCCCTTCCTCACGAAGTACAAACCCTTCCGGGAAGAGTTCCATTGGCTTTTTAACAGCTATTACAACTCGCTCGGCCAGGACATTCCGAATAAGGGCTTGCGCTCGACCTTCTCACGACCCTTGCTCGATGAAGTTCTTGCGTTCCGCGCACACATCGACCAGGAGATGGACCGATTTCTTGCGAGCGGCGTCGATGAGGAGGCAACGCGGCGCATTGTGCTGGGCCTGAATCACGAGCAGCAACACCAGGAACTCGCTCTCACGGACATTAAGCACGCCTTTTTTTCCAATCCACTGTACGCCTCAAATATTGCGTCCCCTCTTTCAGAAGAAGAGACCCAGCCAGCCGGCAAACTGACGTGGCACGATTGTGACGGTGGATTGGTGGAGATTGGTTATCCCCTTCAAGCAGAGGATCCTGTCGATTTTTGCTTTGATAGCGAAACTCCCCGCCACAATGTGTTTCTAGAGGCCTTCCAGATAGCAAACCGCGAAGTCACCTGTCGGGAATACCTGGAATTCATTTCGGACGACGCATACACGCGTCCCGAATTGTGGCTTTCAGAAGGCTGGGAGAGCGTGAAGCGCTCGGACTGGCAATGCACCTCTTTACTGGCAGCGTGATGCCGGCGACGAGACGGGTTGGCGCGTGTTCACTCTGACGGGTTGGCAGGGACTTTCGGCACTGCTTGAAACGCCAGTGTGCCACATAAGCTTCTTCGAGGCCGATGCGTTTGCACGCTGGAAAGGTTGCCGGCTTCCGACCGAGGCCGAATGGGAATATGTTGCGAGCCAAACAACAGTGCAAGGAAATTTGCTGGACACGGGAAGACTTCATCCCAAGGGATCACGAGGCTTAGGTATTGGGCAGCTGTTCGGCGATTGCTGGGAATGGACGGCGAGCGCCTACACCGGTTATCCGGGATACAAGCCTCTGCCTGGTGCGCTCGGCGAATACAACGGCAAGTTCATGTCCGGCCAGATGATTCTGCGCGGGGGATCCTGCGTCACTCCTGCGAGTCATATCCGGGCGACGTATCGGAATTTCTTTTCACCAACAACCAGATGGCAGTTCGCCGGGATTCGCTTGGCTGCCTGAAAGGACTCGTGTACATGGCAACCTACCTTGAGACAGTTGACCTCGAGCAGCCTGGCAACAGCGGATGCACGCGAAGCACTGACCCGCGAAGTTCGTCGCGGCTTGATCGCGCGACCACGCGAGCTCTCACCGTGGATGTTCTACGACGCAGAGGGCTCGCGTCTTTTTGAGCGAATCACGACCCTTCCCGAGTACTATCCGACACGCACAGAAAGAGCCATCCTGGCGGAAAACGCAGATGCGATCGTTGCTGCAGCTCACAGGGATAGATCGCTGCCATTGCGCCTCGTTGAGTTGGGCGCCGGCACCGCGTCGAAAACCTGCATTCTGCTCGAAGCCGCTTTACGAATCTCGGACGACGTCACTTACGTGCCGGTCGATGTCTGCTCCAACGCTCTGGAGTTGGCGTGTCAAAACGTTGCATTTCGCGTTGCCGGAAGTGCGCACAGAGCCTATCGTCCGGAACTATCGTAACTTACCCGTTCGAGCTCGAGCCGTTCTTCGGCACCACGCTCGCACTCTATATCGGCACAAGTATCGGCAACTTTTCGCCTGAAGAAGCTCGACTCATCCTGCGAGATTTGCGTGTTCAGCTGCAATCCGGAGACGCGCTATTGCTCGGCACAGACATGGTGAAAGACGAGGCCACTCTCCTGGCTGCATATGACGACAGTGAGGGAATCACCGCTGCGTTCAACCTCAATATCCTGCGCCGCCTGAATAGAGAACTGGGCGCGAACTTTGACGCCGCTCGTTTCCGACATCGCGCGCTTTGGAATTCCACAGAGTCTCGGATCGAGATGCACCTCGAGAGCACACAAGAGCAGGATGTGGTTATTGAGGACGCGGACCTCGATCTTCACCTGATGCCGTGCGAAACCATTCACACCGAGAATAGTTATAAGTTCACAGACAAGGGTATTCAAGGCCTTCTCAACGAGGCCGGGTTTCAGTACAGAGGATCGTGGAAAGACCGTCGTGGTTGGTACAGCCTAACGCTCGCGTGCTTGCGGTAATGCCTGTCGCGATGCAGGAATCGGTTGTTACCAGCGAAGCCAATACCAAAGTATCGAGGATACTATCGTCCAATTGTTCGACTCCGAGGCTTCTGTTCTGATGGTCCACGTCGACCGAAGTCAATTGGAATGGCGAGAAACGAGAGTAGGAGAAGCCGGGCAGGGATATGATCTTTGGCCTTGGCGGATGGAGCGTCGGATTTTGACAGCGCAGCCGAAGGGATAGCTCCGGTTAGTGTTGGTGATATGAAGTTCACGAGAAATGACGGCAGCACACGGAGATGTAGTACAGAGGAGAAAAGAATCTATGTCCCACCATTACTCCGGCCCGGATTATGGCTTTCCTCATGGGGACGCCCGCCTCGACCTTACTGACCTGTATGCTTTTCCCAAGCCCGGGGACTCCGGCAAGTCGATCCTGATTATGAACGTGCATCCATCCGCAGGGGTGAACCCGCCCGGACCCACGACGGATGTCCCCTTTGCGACGGAGGCGGTGTACGAGCTCAAGATTGACACCGATGGTAATTCCGTTGCAGACATCGCGTACCGAGTGCGCTTCACCTCAGATAAGAGCGGAGCCCAGACCGCGACTCTGCGTCGCGTTGAAGGCGAGCAGGCTGCAGGGATCGGCGACGACGGGCAGACGATCGTAGAGGAAGCACCGGTTTCGACCGCGCGAGAGGCGTTCGTGACAGAGACCGGAGACTACCGCTTCTTCGCCGGCTGGCGGAGCGATCCATTTTTCTTCGACACGATGGGCGCGCTGAACAATCTGCAGTTCACAGGTGACGATTTCTTCACCGACAAGGATGTGTGCAGCATCGTGCTGGAAGTGCCTAACTACGCTCTGGGCTCTGGGAAGATGGGCCTGTGGCATCGCACCGTGGACGGCGCGAGCGGCGAATGGGTTCAGGCGGATCGCGGTGCGCTTGCCTCGCAATCTGTATTCCTCACGGGTGATGAGAAAGCGGCCTACCTGGGTGGACAGCCGTCGGACGATGCTCGTTTCATCGCTGTCTTCGCTCACTCGCTGGAGCATACGGGCGGCTATACGCCGGAGGCGGCAAGGCGAGCGGCTGGGATTCTGCTTCCGGACATCCTGCCTTTTGATCCCAGCAAGCCGGCGTCCTATCCGGCCAACGGCCGGACGCTTACTGACGACGCCATTGACGTCTTTCTTTCCATTCTTACCAACGGCAAGGTGACTCGAGATAACGTGGGGCCTCACACGGACCTGCTCGCGTCGTTCCCTTACGTTGGTGCGCCGCACAGGGAACGATCTGCCCAACTGGTGGCTGCCTGAGGCGAAGAATCGATGCACATGGCGGTTCGATTCCTTATAACCCCGAGCCGGTTGAGGTGCCCACAACTGGTAACGTTCTCATATGTTGTTCCCAACCCAAAGCGGGCGTCATTCTGGATCTTTGTGAGAGAAAGTAGGAAATCAATCATGCGTCCCGATATCGTGCCCGGAGTGCAATTTCCCCGACTACGAACTACCCGATCACACCGGCAAACTGCGAAAATCTCCGCGAGCTTCAGGGTGACGATCCTCTGATCCTTACGCTGGCGCGCGGCCACTATTGCCCCAAGGAGCATCGGCAGCATTTGGAACTTGCCGAGTTCTACACGGACATCGCGGTGGCGTACACGCAGATCGTAACGATCGCGACAGACGATCACCATACACTTCAGGAATTCCGCGCGTCAGTCGGCGCCCAGTGGCCCTTCCTTTCAGACCCCGGGCGAACCATTCAAAAGGATCTCAACATCCAGGAGTACACTGACCCCGAGCACAATCCGATGATCCCGCATACGATAGTGCTCAAGCCGGGCCTCGTGATCCACAGCATCTATAACGGCTACTGGTTCTGGGGGCGTCCGTCGGTCATCGATCTTTGGCACGATCTGCGTGCCGTCACGAGTGAAATTCGCCCAGACTGGGATCTGAGCGCCCCTGGACTCCGTGAGGCATGGGATGCCGGTGACTCTCTCGCGTTTCCACGGGTGGAACAAGCGGGCCGGCCGGAAGATTCCGCGATGCGAAAGAAATAAATAACACGGCCAGCGAAGGTTACGATCCGCGGGGCGAAGCTACGCAGGATCTGACACATGAGGGATGGCAAAGTATGTCAATCACTGAATTGGTGACGAGGGAGAATCTCCGAAGCTGGTCTGCGTAGCGCGCATCGGAAAGCGAGATTCAGTCGGGAAGTCCACTTCCGATCGGGGGCACACATCAACAAGGAGACGGGGTCAATTTCGTTTTGTTCAGCCGTCACGCGACCGGTGTTCGCTTGGAGTTGTACCAGCATCCTGACGATTCTTCTCCGACGAGGATCATTGATTTCGATCCAGCGATGTCATCGGACCGGCGACATCTGGCACATTTGGGTGCGAGGCATTGCCGCGGGGCAACTTTATGGTTATCGCATCGAAGGGCCTTATCAACCGGAAGAAGGCCATCGCTTCAACCCACATAAGTTGCTTCTGGATCCCTATGCAAGAGCAATCGCCGGCGTCAAGAGAGTGGGATTTTTCAGCCGCCCGCGGCTACGATTCCTCCAGCAGACTAAGCTGACTTAAGCATTTCGACAGTTGATAACGCCGGCACTACACCGAAATGCATCATTACCCGCGACGATTTCGATTGGGAGATGGATTCTCCTCCAAAGCATTCCGCCTCTGATACGGTGATCTACGAGACGCACGTTCGCGGTTTCACAATCCATTCCAGTTCGGATGTTGCGCGTCCCGGAACTTTCGCCGGGTTGATCGAAAAGATCCCTTATCTCCAAGACCTGGGAGTGACCGCCATTGAGCTGATGCCCGTTCTCGAATTCAACGAGAATGAGTCGCAGCTGCTCAATCCAATCTCGGGAGAGAAACTCAAGAACTACTGGGGCTACAATCCCGTTGCCTACTTCGCTCCCAAGCAGTCCTACAGCTTTGAAGGATCTCACTGGCTGCAGACGGTGGAATTCCGAGAGATGGTGAAGGCATTTCACCGTGCCGGCATTGAAGTGATTCTGGACATCGTCTTGAACCACACGGCTGAAAATGATGAACTGGGACCCACGATTTGCCTGCGCGGCATTGAGAACTCGATCTTCTATATGCTGCAGGAGAACGAATGCCGGTACTACAAAGATTTTACCGGCGTGGGGAATACGCTGAATGCCAACCATCCAGTCGTAAGAGAATTCGTCACGAGTGTGCTCCGCTACTGGGTCATGCACATGCACGTTGACGGATTTCGCTTTGACCTGGCTTCCGTGCTGGGGAGAGATGAGCATGGGAACATTCTTCGCGACGCACCGCTTCTCGAAGGCATCGCCGAGGATCCCATCCTGCGCGACGTAAAGATCATCGCGGAGGCCTGGGACGCGGGTGGCGCCTATCAAGTGGGAGATTTTTCCACCAGGCGTTGGACGGAATGGAACGGACAATTCCGTGACGATGTGCGCCGCTTCTGGGTGGGCGAAGCGGGCATGACCGGATTGTTCGCACGCCGAATCTGTGGAAGCTCCGACTTATATCAAAATTCAGGAAAAGGGCCCGCAAGGAGCCTTAACTTTGTTACTTGTCATGACGGCTTTACACTGAACGACCTGGTCAGCTACAGGCAAAAGGACAATTACGAGAATGGCGAACTCAGCCGTGATGGAACCGACGCCAACTACAGCGACAATTGCGGCGTGGAAGGGCCGAGCGAGGATCCCGCTGTCGAGGGCATGCGCAATCGCTTGATCAAGAATTTCCTGTTGACTCTATTTATCTCTCGAGGGGTTCCCATGTTGCTCGGGGGCGATGAGTTTCGCCGGACCCAGCGCGGAAATAACAATGCCTACTGCCAGGATAACGAGGTGAGCTGGTTTGACTGGGGATTGCTCGAAAAGCACAAGGAGATCCATCGCTTCACTCGGGGGATGATCGCCTTTCGTCGAGACCATCCTGTTTTGCGGAGAGAAAATTTCTACACGGACGCCGACATAAAGTGGTTCGCGCCAGACGGCGCCGCTCCCGACTGGGCGGACCAGCGGCAGAAATCCTTTGCGTGTTTGATTCTTGGACAAACGGAACCCGACTTGTTTCTCCTGTTTAATGCCGACTCGAGGTCAGTCGATTTTTCCATTCCTGCCTTGCCGGCTGGGAAGATCTGGCGTTTGGCGGTCGATACGTCGCGAGCCGCCCCTGACGATTTCTTTGAGACTGGGAAGCGGCCTTCATTTCAGGGCGAAGCCGGATTTCGACTCGAACCTCGATCAAGCGCAATTCTTTTGATGGATGACGGTGAGGTGAATCGTGACAATTAGCCCTGCTGCCGGGAAGCCGGCTGACCCATCCATTCTTGTGAACGTCCCGAAGCTCATCACAGCGTATTACGAGTTGCGGCCTGATCCGAGTGATCCCAGACAGCGGGTTGTCTTCGGTACCTCTGGCCATCGCGGATCTGCGTTCGACGTTGCGTTCAACGAGTGGCACATCCTGGCCATTACTCAAGCGATTTGCGATTACCGCAAGCTCCAGAACATCGACGGGCCGCTGTTCCTTGGGATCGACACGCATGCTCTGTCAGAGCCTGCGTTTGCGAGCGCGATGGAGGTGCTTGCGGCAAATGAAGTCGATGTGATGATCTCCGAAGGCACACCATATACTCCGACCCCAGCGGTCTCCCACGCGATTCTGCTTTACAACCGCGCACGAAAGTCAGGGCTTGCCGACGGCATTGTAATCACGCCGTCTCACAATCCTCCCGATGACGGGGGCTTTAAATACGATCCCCCGCATGGAGGACCGGCAGATTCGAGCGTGACTTCGTGGATTGAATCCAAAGCGAATGCCTATCTTGAGAACAGCCTCGCCGGTGTTAAGCGCACGCTGTTTGCCAAAGCGCTGTGTGCACCCACGACGCACAAACACGACTTTTTGAATCTGTACATCAGCGATCTCAAGAATGTTGTCGATATGACTGCGGTGCGCGACGCCAAGATCAAGCTTGGCGTGGATCCCCTGGGCGGAGCAGGCATCGATTATTGGCCGCGAATTGCCGAGGAGTACGGTCTCGATCTAACGATTGTGAACGAATCTGTCGATCCTACATTTCGCTTCATGAGTGTGGATTGGGATGGGAAGATTCGCATGGATCCTTCCTCGACGTATGCAATGCAGAGGCTCATTGGATTGAAAGACAAGTTCGACATTGCGTTTGCCAGCGATACCGATCACGACCGCCACGGCATCGTGACCAAAGGAAGCGGCTTGCTCCCTCCGAACCACTACCTTTCAGTGTGTGCCAGCTATTTGTTCGCAAACCGGCCCAATTGGAGTAAGGACGCCGCCGTCGGCAAGACCGTAGTGAGCAGCAGCATGATCGATCGAGTCAGCGCCCGCGTGGGCCGGCGGCTTTATGAAGTTCCTGTGGGCTTCAAGTGGTTCGTCGAAGGATTGCTCACTGGCCGCTTGGGTTTTGGTGGCGAGGAGAGCGCGGGTTCCTCTTTTCTCCGGCGCGACGGCAGCGTATGGACCACTGATAAAGACGGAATCATCCCGTGTTTACTGTCCGCAGAAATTACGGCACGCGTGGGCAAAGACCCGGGTGAGATCTATCGTGAGCTCACCCGCGAGCTGGGGGATCCCGACTACGAGCGCATCGATGCTCCCGCCATGCTCGAACAAAGATTGGCTCTTGCAAAACTTTCTCCGTCCGACATTCACGCTACTGAAGTTGCTGGTCAGCCGATCCAGAAGATCTTGACCACGGCTCCTGGAGACGGCAAACCAATTGGGGGGATCAAAGTGATCGCCAAGGATGGCTGGTTTGCGGCGCGACCTTCGGGTACGGAGGAAATCTACAAAATCTACGCCGAAAGTTTCCTCGGTCAGAACCATCTACGACGCATTCAGGAAGAAGCGCAGGCCATTGTTTCAGAAACGCTGGCCAGCAGCGCACACGCGGCCGTAACCGATAAGCCGTGAGAGGAGCCTGTTTATGAGCAGATCGACAACCGATGATCGTCCCCTCGATTCACCCACTTCGGATGCCCTAACCGACTTGGCCCTGGACCTGAGGTGGTCGTTCAATCACTCGGCGGACCAGCTTTGGGGGCAACTGGATCCCGAACTCTGGGAATTGACACACAATCCCTGGGTTCTGCTGCAAACCGTCTCCCAAGAAAAACTACAAAGCGTTACCTCGGACCCAGGGTTTCAAAAACTCCTGGCTGATCTCCACCGTGAGAAGACCCTTGCCGAAGGGTCGGAAGCATGGTTTCAAAAGGAACATCCGGGTTCAGGCGTGTCGACAGTTGCCTATTTCTCGATGGAGTTCATGTTGAGCGAATCGCTGCCGATTTATTCGGGCGGACTCGGCAACGTCGCCGGCGATCAGCTCAAGGCTGCGAGTAATCTTGGTGTTCCGGTGACGGGAATTGGTTTGCTCTATCAACAAGGCTATTTTCGGCAGGAAATTGACGCACAAGGCCATCAACAAGCGCTGTACCCATTCAATGATCCCGGGCAGCTTCCGATTCGACCAGTCCGCGAGCGAAATGGCGAATGGCTTCGTTTGGCCGTCGCATTGCCCGGCATTAAGTTGTGGATCAGGGTCTGGCAAGTGCAAGTCGGCCGGGTCAAGTTGTATCTGCTCGATACCAACGATCCCGCAAACCTTCCGTCCTTCCGCGGCATTACGACCGAACTTTACGGAGGTGGTCCGGAGTTGCGTTTGAAACAAGAGCTAGTCCTGGGTGTAGGAGGCTGGCGGCTTCTGCGAGCACTGGGACTGCAGCCTGAGGTCTGCCATCTCAATGAAGGTCACGCCGCATTCGCGGTGTTGGAACGGGCACGTTCATTCATGGAGGACAACGGGAAGCCATTCGATGTTGCTCTCGCTGCGACCCGTGCCGGCAACCTTTTTACTACCCATACCGCTGTGGAGGCGGGCTTTGACCGGTTTGCTCCCAGCCTGATCGAACGATACCTCAGGATGTATGCCGAGGAGAAACTTTCGATTTCGTTCGACGATCTGCTGGCGTTGGGGCGACGCGATCGCCAGGACTCGTCCGAACCGTTCAATATGGCGTATTTGGCGATCCGCGGAAGCGGCGCCATCAACGGAGTGAGCAAGTTGCATGGTCAGGTGAGCCGACGACTCTTTCAACCCCTCTTTCCAAGATGGCCAGAAGCAGAGGTGCCGGTAACGCACGTGACGAATGGAGTGCACACGCCGACCTGGGACTCCGCTGAAGCAGACCGCCTGTGGGAACTTCTCTGCGGAAAGCAATACTGGTATGGAACGCTGGCAGACAAAGAAAAAGATATTCGTGCCGCAAGCGATTTCAGTTTATGGCAACTCCGTGCAGATACCAGCAAGGGTCTCGTTGACTACGTGAGAAAACTCTACTGCCGTCAATTGGCAGCTCGGGGAGCGTCGACGGAAGAACTCGCGCAGGCCGCATTGGTGCTCGACGACAATGTTTTGACTTTGGGATTTGCGCGTCGCTTTGCCGCGTACAAACGCCCGAACCTTCTGCTGCACGATCCGGCGCGGCTAGTCAACATCCTGACGAATCGAGAGCGCCCTGTCCAATTGGTGCTTGCAGGCAAGGCTCATCCGCAGGATGTCGAGGGCCAAGAAATGATCCGGCAGTGGTTTGAGTTTGCTCGCCGACCTGAAGTTCGATCTCGAGTGGTCTTCCTTTCGGATTACGACGTTCTCATGGCTGAGCATCTGGTCCAGGGCGTGGACGTCTGGGTGAACACTCCGCGACGGCCCTGGGAAGCAAGCGGAACAAGCGGCATGAAAGTGCTGGTGAACGGCGGGTTGAATCTTTCAGAACTTGATGGCTGGTGGGCGGAGGCGTATTCCCCGGATGTAGGTTGGGCAATCGGAGATGGACGCGAACATGGAGATGACCCTTCGTGGGACGCAATCGATGCAGAAAGCCTCTATGCAGTGCTCGAAAAAGAGGTAGTCCCAGGGTTCTATTCGCGCGACGAACATGGAATTCCACGCAGCTGGGTTGCCCGCATGCGCGAAAGCATGGCCCGCTTGACTCCGGCCTTTTCAACCAATCGCGTAGTCCGTCAATACACCGAGGAACACTATCTTTCAGCAGCGGCAGCTTTTCGCCAGCGCGCCGAGAATGGTGGCTCAGCGGGAGCCGAGATCGTTGCCTGGCAATCCGAACTCGCGAAGCACTGGTCTGCGCTGCGATTCGGCCCCGCAACCGTCGAGCAACAGGGCGAGCAATATCAATTCCGAGTTCAGGTTTTTCTAGCGAGCATCGATCCCGATGCCGTGAAGGTCGAACTCTATGCCGATGCGCTGAAAGATGGTGACCCAATCGCTCTGGCAATGAATCGCGACGGATCCAGGGTCGAAGCGACGGGCGCCTTCACCTATAGCGCTACAGTTCCGACGGGTCGCCCAGTTGCTGACTACACGCCTCGCCTCATACCGCGGCATGCAGGAGCGCTCGTGCCCCTTGAGGCTTCATTCATTCTGTGGCACGAAGCGCCGGCCTGGCGATGAACTCTCAGATTGGATGCGATTTCGTTGGAAGGGCGTCGCATTCGCAGTATTGTAACGATCGATCAGGCAAAGGTCACGGGGCTGGGATCACTGCCGCAGATCCAGAATTGGAGGAACCATGATGGACGATGAATCTCGACTGCCCGATAAGCAACAAAGGCAGGAACTCACCCTGGATCATGTTTATGAGAGCCGGCATGAGCTTGTGACAAAATTGGCGTACGAACTCTGGGAACAAAGGGGGCGTCCTGTAGGTTCACCGAACGTCGACTGGTTCGCGGCGGAACAAGCCGTTTACGCATCCTTACTGGCGTCGGGGCTGATAACTGTGTCTCCGGATGACCCGCGGAAGATGAGAGACGAGATTTATCAGCCGAGCGCAAATTAGCGTGGGGATGTAACAGTGATTGCATTATCTGATCTTCACTCATGCGCGCGAGACATCAATCTTGCTAGCTACGCCATTCGCTAACAGGTCATCAGGTCCGCGGGGCTTTCCCTATACGTCCGCTGTGAGCGGTCGAGCAGTTGGGTGCTAGAGTTCGCAATGCACGAGCACCCCATATAACCTACACATTTTATTGATCGAAACTGAAACGTGAGCAACAGCAGTATCGTTCGCGTCGTTTATTGTCGCGGTCACATCGAGATGCGCGCTCGCTCGGAAATCCAAGGGGTCGGGAGTTTTTTACTTGACCCCAGCCGTCGCCGTTATAGAATTGCTAGGACCTTACGCAAGTACGACATGGAAGCGTTTTCGCGTAAGGCGCCATAGTCCCCGACCCCCGCAGTGCTCGACTTTGGATACTTGCCTTGTTCATCAGCGATGAGCTGTGAAAGCGCTGATGAGTCAGGTATTTGCGCTCGGGACACTCACCCGCACCGGTAATTCTCGCTGTCCAGCAATCGACTTCCAGTGGGAGGGTCGGCAAATGACGCGACCTCTGCAACCAATTTCCCTCGCCGGCTCTCAACTCGGAGAAGTGCGCCATGTTTGCGCGTTTTTCACAAACGACGAGGAAGAGTATCGCGTATTGCTTCCCTTCATCAGAGAAGGGTTGTCGTGTGGGGACAAGGCCGTACACGTGATCAATCCCGAGGCGCGCCCGGAGCATCTGCAGCGTCTGGCCGAGGCGGGAATCGACTCAATCGCCCCTGAGAAGACTGGACAGCTTCAAATCAGGATTAATACCGACGTCTATCTGCGAGATGGACGATTCGATCAGGACCGGATGCTTGCAGCATTCGAAGAGATGGCGGCTTCGGCCAGGGGCGCGGAAGGATTCCCAATGAGCCGCATCGTGTGCCGGATGGATTGGGCGTCGGGAGATCAATCTCGTATCGACGATGTGATCGAGTTTGAATCGCGTGTGAACGACGTTTGGCGTCGATATGACGACGCAGTTATCTGCACCTACAATCTCGGGCAGCTCAGCGGGGATGCCGTGATCGACATCATGCGGACGCACCCGATGGTCATTATTGGAGGGCATCTCCAACGAAACCCATTTTTCACGCGTCCTGAGGAATTTCTCCGCGAATTTCGCGGACGGCGGTATGAACGAACAAATCCCCAGTAGGGACGGCCAGTATGCACCAGCATCTAGCAGATCCGGCGACTGAAGTAAAACGGCTGCAGCGCTGTATGAATGACTTGGTCAGCGTCCTTGCGCTTCCAGCCGTCTGGAGTGGCAGCGAGCCGAGTCGAATCCTGGACACCTTTCTCGATGCCTTGCTTGCGATGCTCGACCTCGATTTCCTCTATGCGCGAGTGCGGCTTGACTCACACGAAACACCGATCGATGCACTTAGGACCGCTCAGCTCTTCGGGACGAGCCATAGCCTGGAGGAGATTAGTCAGGCACTCAATCTCTGGCTTGGAGAAAATCCGGAGCGATGGCACTAAAGCAGAACTGAGGCATCTGGGAGACGATGAAGTTTCGATCTATCCAATCAGAATGGGGATAGAAGGCGAACTCGGGGTCATCGTCGCAGGATCTCAGAGGCTCGGATTTCCGGAGCAAACCGAGAGCCTGGTGCTTGGCGTGGCCGCGAATCAGTTAGCTATCGGGTTGCAACAGGCGATCCTTCTGAATGAGCAGAAACAGGTTGCGAGCGAACTCGATCGACGAGTCGCGGGACGAACAAGAGAGCTTGCCGAAGCCAACGAAGAACTGCAACTCCAGGTTGGGTTGCTGCAGCATCTTCCTGTATCCGCGTGGACGCTCAAGCCGGATGGGACACCGGATTTCGTGAATCGACGTTTGGCTTGAGTTCTCCGGCCAGACTCTCGATTTCGTCCGGTCGCATCCCGAGGCCTGGATGGCCGCGGTCCACCCCGAGGATCGCGAAGCAGCATCGAGGGCCTTTCGGCGAGGGAGTGCGCCTGGGGCAGGGTTTTGCGTTCGAAACCCGGTCTCTCCGCGCTCAGGACGGAACCTATCGCTGGCATCTCCAGCAAGCCGTGGTCTTGCGCGATGCAGAAGGGAAAGTACTCAAATTCGTCGGTACGACGACCGACATCGACGACCAGAAACGTGCCCAAGAGGAGCTGCGAGCGAGTGAGGGCAAGCTGCGCCGGGTGATCGATACTATTCCCACTCTGTCATGGTGCAATCTGCCCGACGGCCCAAACGAGTTCCTCAGCAAGGGCTGGCACGATTACACGGGCATGTCCCCTCGAGAAGCGCATGGCTGGGGCTGGCAGGCTACGTTTCATCCGGAGGATTTGCCGGCACTGATGGAAAGATGGAAGGAGCTATTGACCTCAGGCGAGCCGGGTGAGATTGAAGCGCGCATTCGCCGGCACGATGGAGTCTATCGCTGGTTTCTAATTCGCGTCGCTCCGTTTCGCGATGAAACCGGCGCAATCTCGCGTTGGTACGGAACCTCGACGGACATCGATGACCGGAAGCATGCCGAAGAGGAACTGCGAGCGAGAGAAAACGACTTGCGCAGGATTCTCGACGGTATCCCCGGGTTCGTGTGTACATTGAGTCCGGCTGGCCAGATTGAGCTCGCCAATCAGCAACTCCTGAGTTACTTCGGCAAGACGCTCGATGAGATAAACGCCTGGATGGGCAGCGATGCGATCCATCCGGATGACCTGGCCCACGTGATCGAGCATCATACGCGTTCGATGACAACCGGGACTCCCTACGATTTTGAGTTTCGCTGTCGCCGGGCCGATGGCGTTTATCGATGGTTCCAGGCTCGCAACCTGCCTATGCGTGATTCAGACGGCAGAATCACGGGCTGGTCCGCCCTGATGACTGATATTGAAGACCGCAAGCGCGCTGAGGAGAAGTTACGCGAAAGCGAGTACG
The DNA here is from genome assembly GCA_963783065.1 of uncultured Acidobacteriaceae bacterium. Classification (GTDB taxonomy): domain Bacteria; phylum Acidobacteriota; class Terriglobia; order Terriglobales; family Acidobacteriaceae; genus Telmatobacter. The sequence continues at coordinate 72,271 of CAWAMG010000006.1, forward strand.
AAGCTCGCCTGACCCTGGACAGCATCCCGGGCTTTGTGGCGCAGTTATCGCCCATCGGGAATCTGGAGATGGTCGGCCGCCAGGCCCTGGACTTCTTCGGCCGGACTCTCGAAGAATTCGCAGAGTGGGGAACAAACGACACGATTCATCCTGAGGATCTGCCTCGCGTTATCGATGCCTTTACCCGAGCACTTACCGCTGGCCGTCCTTATGAGTTCCCGGCACGCTTCAGGCGAGCGGACGGTGTCTATCGCTGGTTCCAGAACAGAAGTTGCCCGCTTCACGATAGAAGCGGAGATATCGCTCGCTGGTACACACTGCTAGTCGACATCGACGATCAGAAAAGGGCGGAGGAAGCGCTGCGCGAAAGCGAGCACGAATCTCGCTTAATCGCGGATAGCATTCCAGGCCTGATTGCAGTTTTAGACGCGAGCGGCGAGATTCAGCGGGTCAATCAACCGCTCTTGGACTACCTCGGAAGGTCGCAGGAAGAAATGCGTCAATGGGCCGTAGACGACACCATTCACCCGGACGATCGGCCTGGGTACCTTCAGGCTTTTGAGCGAGCTTTCGCGACAGGGGATCCAGCTGAATATGAAGCAGTACGAATTCGTCGTTTCGATGGCGTCTACCGATGGTTAAACATGCGCGGGCTTCCTCTTCGAGACCGGCAGGGGCACATCGTCCGATGGTACTTCCTTTTAACAGAAGTTCGACGATAGAAAGCGTGCCGAAGACGAACTCAGGCGGAGCGAGGCAAGACACCGGGTTGTGGTTGAAACAGCAAGCGACGCGGTGGTGAGTATCGACGAGAGCGGCGCGATCATTCTTGCGAACCCGGCAACGAAGCGGATATTTGGATACGACCCGGAAGAGCTTATCGGCAAGCCCCTCACGGTTCTGATGCCGGGAGCAATGCGCAAATTCCATGAGGCGGGCTTCAAACGATATCTGGAAACCGGCACGCGACATCTGAACTGGCAGGGAACCGAGATGACTGCACAGCGGGCCAACGGAGAGGAGTTCCCGGCAGAGGTCTCATTCGGAGAGATGACCGTGGATCAGCGAAAGGTATTCACCGGATTCATTCGAGATATCTCCGAAAAGAAGCGCTCCGAAGAAGAGTTACGCAACACTCAGGCGGAACTGGCAAGAATGATGCGAGTGATGACGATTGGACAGTTGACTGCCTCGATCGCACATGAGGTCAGCCAGCCGCTATCAGGAATCATCACGAATGCGAGCACTTGTCTTCGTATGTTGAAGAGTGATCCTCCGAATATTGATGGGGCGCGGGAGACCGCACAACGGACGATTCGCGATGGCAATCGCGCTTCAGAGGTGATCACTCGACTACGAACGCTCTTCAGCAAGAAGCAAATTGAGGTCGAGCCAGTCGACCTCAATGAAGCGGCTCGCGAAGTCATCGCGCTGCTGTCCGGCGAACTTCAGAGAAACAACGTAATTCTGAAACATGAATTCAGCGATCGTCTGCCGAACGTTAACGGTGACCGCGTTCAACTTCAGCAGGTCATTCTGAATCTGCTCCGCAACGCCTCCGACGCAATGAGCGGCATCGAAGATCGGCCACGGCAAATGGTGCTTAGAACGGAACTGGAAGGCGAGCACGTGCGCCTTTCAGTTCAAGATTCTGGCGTTGGCTTTACTCCTGAAGTTGCCGAGCAGATGTTCGAATCGTTCTACACGACAAAGTCGGATGGCATGGGGGTCGGGCTCTCTGTCAGTCGTTCGATTATTGAAGCCAATCACGGACGGCTCTGGGCAACAGCGAACGACGGACCCGGGGCCACCTTTGCGTTCTCAATTCCTTGCGAGCAAGGATCTAACCACCAAGAGGAGTCATAAGAGTGTCGACCTGCCGGGCTCGAAATCAATCAGAAGCACGGGCCTGAAAGCTGAGAAGCAATCACTCGCCCTGCGAGTTTTGCTGAGGCCGACAGACTGACCAATCGCCAGTTGAAGCCTTCCGATCCCGGGACGCACTCCATACATGTGAGCTCATCCAGCCATACGTCGGTCAAAGAGCTGGAGGCGCTCGGTCCAATCAATCTTGTCATGGAAACGATGAAGCTGTTCAGCTCGCGTTCCGGCTCAGTCAGAAGCTTCACGACCGATTGCCGGCGTCTTCTCGATCGATTCGTGACTCGGGATCAGTCGAAACTCATGCATGGCAGCTCTCGATTCTGAAAGTCGGGGATTACATACTGGCGCTTCGATCCAGATGCTGAGCCGGCATCTGCGACGCGTGCCTTGGATGCCATAGAGCACGTCAACTGCTTACGTGCACGATGCAGCCTGGACTTCACCGATGCGAGGGAGAGGTCGAGAGTGCGAGCCACTTCCTTCATTGAACACTCCTGTTCAATCCAGGTCGTCATTGGCACGCGAAGCGTGACATTGAGCTTGCCGATTGCGCGCAAGGCACACTCAGACCTTTGGCGCAGCTCATAAAGCTGCTCCGGGTCCAAAGCAGTCTCCCGTACATCAAAGGCGAGCGCAAGTTCACCTGATTCCGATTGACGGTTCGAACGAGATCTCGGCTCGACTGCGCCGCCTGCGCAGCACCATCAGTGCGGAATTGATAGCGATCCTCGTTAGCCATGAAGCGAATTGAGATCTTCCTTCAAAGGAACCAAGTGCCACATATGCTCGAAGAAATGTCTCCTGCAGGGCGTCCTCTGTGTCCTCATGGTTTCTGGTTATTGATTGAATTCGCCTGTAAAGACGCCGCGAGTAGCGACTTTGGAGTTCCTCAAATGCCGCAGTCGATCCGACCCTCGCCGCGGCAACCAGTTCCAAGTCTCTGCTGGCTGCATCCCCGTTGCCATTCACCCATGGAACGCCGTACTAGAGTATGACGCCATAACAAACCTCTCGGAATGTGAATTTCAAAAACTCAAGCCTTAATGTTGAGAGTGGCACCTTATCGCGGGCGTTACGAAGCGAGCTGAACTAAACCCGCGCCAACTGTTTTGATTAAGCCCGAAGAGCAGAAACGAAGCTATTGGACGAAAGTATCGAGCAATACTTTCGTACGGATTCGCATCGCAGTCATGTCCATGAGTTTCCATCGGTTCAACACACTCGCGGTCATCGCGTCAATGGGGGATTGTGCCCTCAATCTGGCGTGCGGTTAAGGAGACCCGTCGCGGCTGTCTTCAGGCGCGAATCATCGATGGGCCGGGGATGCACAATAGCATTCTTCATTTTGCACGAGTGCGGCACTGACCGCATCTTGGATGAACAACGTGTGGAACGGTTCACCCGGTCGGGGACCGATACCTAAGTACAATGGACACCGCTGGCCGCTCAGCAGATGATCTAGCCATCGAGTCCAGTAAGAAGGGGTTCGATCGGAATGAACTCGGCCGCGTTGTTGATGTGCTGCCCTGAGTGGTGTGAGCGGCACTTTCGGAACAGGCACATCGACTTCCTCAATCAGCGCTGCAACGAATGCACGGTTCTCGATGCTGGGCGAAGCTGTTTTAGGTGCGGACTGAGATAACATGATGAATCCAAATTCACTTGTGTCAATCGTTGACGATGATGAATCGGTGCGCGAATCGCTGCCAGATCTGCTCAAGGAATTAGGTCTTGGGTCTCAGACGTTCTGCTTCTGCTGAGGAGTTCCTCGCGAAGGATGGAATCTCGCGAAGCAAATGTTTGATTCTCGACGTTGCCATGCCGGGAATGTGCGGGCCCGAACTCCAGGAGGAACTGAATCGACGCGAGATCAAGATTCCGATTATTTTCATCACTGGACATCGAGACGAAGCGTTGTCGGTCGCAAGGCTTGTCGAGCAAGGCGCGATCGCATGTTTGATCAAGCCGTTCAGCGATGCTGCGATGCTCGAGGCGCTCAATTCCGCGCTTCAGGTCGAGATGAGGTTGTCTCCGAGATTATGGAGCGGATTTACAATGGCTCATGCAGGTGTACATGGTTTTGAGGTGAGGGCCTTGCCCATGACAGAGAGCCCGTCAATCGTTCTCGTCGTTGATGACGACATCTCTGTTCGCGAATCGCTCGAATCATTGCTTCGTCATGAGGGTCTAGACGTGGAGACGTTCGTTTCCGCGCAGGAGTTTCTCAGCCGCCCTCCCGTAACTGTTCCAAGCTGCCTGGTACTGGACATTTCTCTTCCCGGACTTAATGGTCTCGATCTGCAGAAACGTATTGCGGTGGAACGGAATGAGATGCCGATTATCTTCATCACAGGCCACGGAGATATTCCCATAACCGTGCAGGCGATGAAGGCGGGAGCTCAAGAGTTCCTGACCAAACCGTTCAGTGACGAGATTCTGTTGAACGCCATTCGGAATGCCCTGGTACGCAGCAAGGCATTACTAGACCGCTCCGCAGAGATCCGGGCTTTGAAAGCCCGGTACTCGTGCCTCACCGCTCGCGAAGCCGAAGTGATGGCGTTAGTGGTTGTCGGATTGCCGAATAAACAGGTTGGCGAGCGAACTGGGAATCAGCGAGATTACGGTTAAGGCACATCGCGGCAGCATGATGCGAAAGATGAAAGCTGAATCCCTTGCGGAATTAGTGAGCATTGCTGCGCGCCTCCGCCTGCCGCGCCGGTCTGGGTCCACTCTGCCTCCCGGCCAGGTAGGCTTCGCGCACACGTTGCGACCTGGTAGCCCATCTTCGTTGGGACTGTGGTCGAATCAAACCGACACCAAGGTAGCGATCAATACCTTTGTCTGATATCGCGCCTGCATGCATTGCTGGCCACAATGACATCTGCTGGCTATTTGCCCGTGGAAAGCGATTATTCAGTTGCGAGTCGTTGCCGGGCAATTTGATGCTGACGAGGATCTCAGTTCAATTGCGAGGGATTGCACGCGGCATTCAGACTGTTGCGCTGATCGAAAAGTTCGGAGATACAAATGACTTATTCTCGAAATAGCAGAGCTCTCGATTACAAGCGGCTGCTCCTGGCTTTGACGCCGTCCACGACGGTCGTTTTGCGCGCCGAGGTCTTGATCCTCGTCCCCTGCAAACGCGAGGATCATCTGCGCTGGCAACAATAGATCGAGCCGATCGGTCGCTTATTGTCTCTGCGAAAAAGGCACCTCGGATCCTTCTGGTCGACGCGGCGCTCGCGCTGCATGAATTGCATCTGATGCTCCTGCGATCGATTCCGGCCATCGTGGAAACCTTGGCTTCCTGCGCCGATATGTACCTCCACATGGAGCAGGCTTATGCACTTGTAATCCTCGTGTTCCCTCCCAATTCAAGAGAGATCACCGAGGCAGCGGATTTCGTTCGTCATCGGTGGAGCGCGGCAAGAATTCTCCTGCTCGAAAGCGAGGCCGCGATGATCGACGACTGGCTTTACGACGAGCGGGTCGATCCTCATTTGCATCCGGCGACTGTGCTCGAGGCAGCAATTCGGCTCATGGCTGAAGGGGATGATTTAATTCCGGCATGAACTTCGAGAACGTCCTTTCCACTGGGTCCCTCGGTGTCCGGATTGCAAAGCCTGGAGACTCCGCAGGGATTCAGCGAATCGATCGAGAAGCAAAAACGGTGTCGTGTTGTTTGCATTGGCTCGGGAAGGCAAGGAAAAAGCTCTCCCGGTTTGTTCGGGGGAATAGGAGTTCAATATGGCGAGTGGGAAGACAGTCATCGTCACCGGCGCTTCGCAAGGCATCGGCGCGGCGATCGTTCAAGCGTTTCTGGAGCGTAGCTATAACGTGGTAGCGACTTCACGAAGCATTTCAAAGGCGGGGTACGCCGTCATCTGCCAACCTCGCGCTCGTGGATGGAGATATCGGCCGGCCAGAGACTGCCGAGGAGGTGGCGAAAACGGCGATCGAGAAGTTCGGCTCGATCGACCATGTGGTGAACAACGCGGGCATCTATTTCTTCGAAGCCATTCACGGAGTATACCGCAGAGGAACTTCACGCGTTCGTCTCCACGAACCTTAGTGGGTTCGTCTTCATTACTCAGGTTGCGGTGCGCCAGATGTTGGCGCAGGGCAGGGGCGGCAGCGTAACAAGCATTAGTGCGTCGCTGGCCGATAACCCCATAGCCGGGGTTCCGGCGTCGGTTCCGATGATGACCAAGGGTGGCATCGATGCGATCACGCTGAGCCTGGCGAACGAATACGCAAAGCAGAAGATTCGCTTCAATGCCGTCGCGCCGGGTGTCGTAGACACGCCTCTGCACGAGGGCAGCCTGGATGCACGCTCACCGATGGGCACGGTTTCCGAGCCGAAGGACATCGCCGCCGCTGTGGTTTATCTGACGGAGGCCGGTCACGTGACCGGGGAGGTGCTGCACGTGGACGACGGTGCGCATGTGGGCCGGTGGTAGCCGGTAGAGGTTCGCAGCCTGGCAGCGCAGAGCGCCGATTGCACGAGCTTGGCATTCAGCTTCCGGCTGCACCGGTGCCGTTCGGTAGTTACGTTGAGACGCTGCAGACGGGAAATCTCCTTTTCCTTAGCGGCATGCTCCCGGTTGTGGATCACAAGCCGAAGTATCTTGGCCGGCTGGGAAAGGAATTGGATGCCGAGATGGGACGCGATGCGGTACGCACGGCGGCTCTGAGCGCCCTGGCAGCGGCGAAAGAGCATCTGGGATCGCTCGATCGAGTGACGCGAGTGGTTCGACTCGGCGTGTTCATGGCAACGTCGGGGGATTTCTTCGACCAGCCCCATGTTGCGGATGCGGCGTCGGATCTGTTTCGTGATGTATTTGGCGCGGACAACATGGCGGTGCGATTGGTGATTGGCGTTGCCAGCCTGCCGCTCGGAATGCCAGTCGAGCTCGAAGTGATCTTTGAAGTGGCAGAGTAGATCGGGGGATGCATGAACATTCACGAGATCGACAAATCGAGATCCTCACGAGTATTGCGCGTCTTGGGGCTTGCATTCGCAGCCGCACTCGGCATAAATGCCCAGGCAAAGGAAAAAGCAATGGGACAGCAGGTCTTTTATCGCACAGTCAAGGTCGACGGGCTGTCAATCTTCTACCGGGAAGCAGGGCCAAAGGACGCACCCACGATCCTTCTGCTCCATGGCCTTCCGTCTTCGTCTCGGATGTTTCAGCCACTACTGACGAGGCTCTCGGACAAATATCATCTGGTTGCGCCGGACTATCCGGGATTCGGACACAGCGACTGGCCGGACCCGAAGGAGTTTCCCTACACCTTCGACCACATCGCCACGGTTATGGAAGACTTCGCGCAGGCACTTGGCTTGTCGCGTTACACGCTTTATATGCAGGACTACGGTGGGCCGGTTGGTTTTCGCATGGTGCTGGCGCACCCGGAGGCGGTACAGGCGCTGATCGTGCAGGACGCGGTTGCTCACAATGAGGGCCTTGGCGCAAACTGGACGGCCCGGCGAGCGTTCTGGGCGGATCGGTCACCCAACGAAGAATCGCTGCGCAAGAATCTATTGTCAATGGCGGCGACAAAGACGCGACATGTCGGGGACGATCCTAATGTCGATTTGTATGATCCGGATCTCTGGACAGACGAGTACGCATTTCTGAACGCGCCTGGGCAGGCACAGATTCAGAGCGATCTGTTCTACGACTACCGCACAAATGTCGAAAACTATCCGAAGTGGCAAGCATGGATGCAGAAGACGCAGCCCAGGCTGCTGGTGATCTGGGGCAAGCACGATTTGTCGTTCGATCTGGGAGAGCCGGAGCGCTATCGCAAAGACGTGCAGACCGCAGAGGTGTCCGTGCTTGATGCGGGGCATTTCGCGCTTGACACCAAGGCGGATGAAATTGCTGCTCTGGTAAGTCGGTTCATGAAAACGCAAAAGTAGACAGCGGTGTCAGTCGTGTGGAGCTAAATAGATGTCAGTAGAAATCAGCTTGGATCGCCGCAGCTTTCTTGCCAACGCGGTACTGACCATCGGCGCTGCCCGGTTCGGCATCGCCGGATGCGCGAATGCGGAGTCTCGTGCGGCGATTCGATTGCCGTCTGAGGGTGAGTTTCCGCCGCTCAGCGGTGCGACGGGGTGGCTCAATTCGCAGCCCTTAGCGGCACGCAGCCTGCGCGGAAGCGTTGTCCTCGTCAATTTTTGGACCTTTTCCTGCATCAACTCCCTTCGTGTGCTTCCCTATCTGCGGGCGTGGGCGGCGAAATACAAAAGTCAGGGACTGGTTGTGATCGGCGTGCAAGCGCCCGAGTTTGAATTTGAAAAGAGCGTCGACAACGTTCGCTGGGCCGTAAAGGACAGGATGATTGATTATCCGATCGCCATCGATAATGACCTTGCGATATGGCGAGCCTTTGATAACAATTCCTGGCCGGCTCTATACTTTGTCGATGCACGCGGGCATATTCGGCATCATCAATTCGGCGAAGGAGAATACGAACAGTCGGAAATTGTCATTCAGCAATTGCTGGCCGAGGCTGGAGCCCAAACCGTTGGTCATGAGTTAGCCAAGGTTGAGGGCGTTGGCATCGAAGCTGCGCCAGACTGGGCCGACCTAAGATCGCCTGAATCCTATGTCGGTTATGATCGCGCCGAAAACTTTGCGTCTCCCGGCGGCGAAATATGGGATAAGAGTCACTACTATCCTGGTGCTTCGACACTGAAGGTCAACCACTGGGCGCTCTCAGGCGATTGGACGGCAAAGAAGCAGTTTGCATTACTGAATTCTCCCAACGGGCAAATCGTGTACTGCTTTCACGCCCGCGATCTTCACCTCATCCTGGGTCCGTCAGCGCCGGGCTCTAGAGTGCGCTTCCGAGTAACGATCGATGGACAGCCGGCCGGCGCTGCGCACGGGGTCGACGTTGACGGTCAGGGCAATGGCACAGTTACGCAACAGCGGCTCTACCAGTTGATTCGTCAAACGCAGCCCATCGTCGATCGCCAATTTGAGATTGAGTTTCTCGATTCGGGTGTCGAAGCTTTTGACTTCACGTTTGGTTAATTCGGCCAGATGCTGATGTGCCTCGCTATCATCGCCGGCCCGGTTCATCCAGGTCAGCGATCATGGGAGGTTCTAAGCCAGACACATGGTCAGTACGACGAACAAGCAACATTCGAAACAAAGGAGACGATCTATGAAGGACGCAGAAGCAATAAGAATCTCACGTCGGCGTTTTGCAGTCTCCGGACTATCGGCAGGAGCAGCGCTGCTCGCACCCGGTGCTCTCTTCGCGGAAGGTGTCGAGCCACTCTCCGGCGACGCGCAGCCGACAGAACTGCCCACGATCAAGCCAGGGACGAATACGTCGTTCGCCTCACTTAAACAAATCGACGCCAGCCTGCTCAATGTTGGATACGCAGAAGACGGTCCGGCCGATGGTCCCCCAGTCATCCTTCTTCAGGGTTGGCCCTATGACATTTACAGTTACGTTGATGTTGCTCCTCTGTTGGCCGCGAAGGGCTACCGGGTGATCGTCCCGTACCTGCGCGGTTACGGCTCTACGCGCTTTCTTTCGGCTGAGACGTTTCGCAATGGCCAGCCATACGTAGTGGCCCTCGACATTATCAATCTCATGGACGCTCTAAAGATCCAGAAGGCGATCCTCGCCGGTTTTGATTGGGGAGGAAGAACGGCGGATATCATGGCGATTCTCTGGCCGGAGCGTTGCAAGGCGCTGGTCTCGGTGAGCGGCTATCTGATCTCCAGTCCTGCAGGGAACAAAGCGCCGCTGCCGCCAAGCGCCGAATTGCAATGGTGGTACCAATACTATTTCGCAACGGAGCGTGGCCGGGCTGGCTACGACAAGTACCGCCGCGATTTTGCAAAACTCATTTGGCAGATCGCTTCGCCAAAGTGGAACTTTGATGACGCGACATTCGACCGCACCGCGGCTTCCTTCGACAATCCGGATCACGTCGCCATCGTAATTCACAACTATCGCTTTCGCCTCGGACTTGCCGAGGGCGAGCCGCAATATGACAAATTCGAAACACAGCTCGCTCAGCTTCCGACCATCGCCGTGCCCACCATTACCCTTGAAGGCGATGCCAATGGCGCACCGCACCCTGCCGACCCAGCACCATATCGCCAGAAGTTTGCCGGCAAGTATGCAAGCCGGATTATCGCCGGGGGCATCGGCCACAACCTGCCTCAGGAAGCTCCAGATGCATTTGCCCAGGCCGTGATCGACGTCGATGGGTTTTGAGCCGTTTGAATCCGCAGTCTAAGGGGAATGTTTACCATGCCAAGCAGAATCGACCAAGGTTGTTCGTGGAGTTTGAATGCGGTGGTCCTCATGGCCTGCCTGGAAGGAGGAACACCATGAAACGGATTGCTTTCTTGTTGATTGCAGTTGTGGCGCTGTCAGGCGTGGCCGTCCACATGGCCCACGCATTTGGACGCGTCGATGGGGAGGCCTCCCCGATCTTCGGAATTAGAATTCCGCCAGGTTACCGCGACTGGAGGCTGGTCTCTGTGGCCCACGAAGAAGGCGACCTCAACGATATTCGCGCCATTCTGGGCAACGACATGGCTATCAGGGCGTATCGGGAAGATAAACTTCCATTTCCGGACGGCACGATCATTGCCCGAATAGCCTGGAGTTACATCCCCTCGGAGGAGAACGACAAGGTCTTTGGCCGTCGCCAATCTTTCGTTCCCGGGCCGGCCCCGGATTGGTACCTTCAGCTAATGGTCAAGGACTCAAGAAAGTACGCCGCGACGGGAGGCTGGGGGTTCGCTCAATTCAATAAGGAAGGCAAACCTGCGGACGAGGCGAAGCTCAAAACCTGCTTTCCCTGCCACGAGCCTGTCAAAGCCCGCGACTTTGTCTTTACCCGTTACACACCTTAAAAGCGAAAATCGGCGCCCAGTACCGATTCTGGCGCTCTTGGATTGCAGGTTCGGTCGAACCGAGATAAGCAAGTGCGCTTTCGACATTAACTCGATGGCTCTTAGGAGGACTCATCGCAACGACAACAATTGCGCCAGGAACGATGAAGGCGGCGCAAGTCTCAAATCCAGGGGCAGATTTCCAGATCGTCGAGCGCGAAATTCCTGAGCCGGGTGCAGGACACGTGCGGATCAAAGTGCAAGCCTGTGGTGTTTGCCACAGCGACGTGCTCACGAAAGACGGCTTTTGGCCCGGAATCAAGTATCCCCGCGTCCCCGGGCACGAAGTGGCGGGCATCCTTGATGAAGTCGGCGCCAGCGCTACGGCCGCTTCGCCGCGTGTCGGGTACCTCCATGTGAACCTTGACGATGCCCCGTGGGTTTGGATGGATGCAAGCGGAAATCTGATCATTCTCCAGGGCCTTCCTCCGGGTCCGCACAAGGTGCTGCTTCAATTGAACGACGCGAACCACCACCCTCTCGACCAAGCCAAAGTTTTATTTGTCGTTCCAGGGAGCACAGAGCCCACAACCCATCACTGACCATGTAACTAAAACAGGCTGCCTCGTGTTCGCTGTCAAATCGGATGAGATCGCTGATTTCTATCGATATCTTTGAGATCAGAGCTGAAGGACCGGCGCCATATTTGCGTGGAATAACGGCTTCGTCAAATTCACAACCAAACGCAGGAGGAAATGATATGCCAACGATTACAACCAAAGACGGTACACAGATCTTCTACAAGGACTGGGGCCCGAAGGAGGCACAGCCCATCGTGTTTCACCACGGCTGGCCCCTTTCGTCGGACGACTGGGACAATCAGATGCTGTTCTTCCTCGCCAACGGCTATCGCGTCATCGCGCATGACAGGCGCGGTCACGGTCGTTCCGCGCAGGTGGACAGTGGTCACGACATGGACCATTACGCGTCCGACGCCTCGGCAGTGGCCGAGCATCTCGACCTGAAGAATGCGGTCCATATAGGCCATTCGACGGGTGGTGGCGAGGTGGCGCGCTATGTCGCCAAATACGGCCAGCCTCAGGGCCGCGTAGCCAAGGCCGTGCTGATCTCCTCAGTTCCTCCACTCATGCTTAAGACCGAAAAGAACCCGGGCGGCACGCCGATGGAGGTGTTCGACGGACTTCGCAAGGCGCTGGCTGAGAACCGGGCGCAGTTCTTTCTCGATTTCGCTTCGGGGCCGTTTTACGGTTTCAACAGACCCGGCGCGAAGCCCTTGGAGGGAGTGATTCGGAACTGGTGGCGTCAGGGAATGATGGGCAGCGCGCTGGCCCACTACGAAGGCATCAAAGCTTTCTCAGAGGTAGACCAAACCGACGATCTGGAAGCGATCACGGTGCCGACCCTGGTAATGCAGGGCGACGACGATCAAGTCGTCCCCTACCAGGACGCATCGTTGCTGCAGGCCAAGTTGCTCAAGCGGGCCACGCTGAAGATTTACCCTGGCTTGCCTCACGGCTTGATGACCACGAGTGCCGACCTGATCAATGCAGATCTCCTGGCATTCATCCGAAGCTAAACCCGTGCGAGCCGCCTTTAGGAATCGTGAACTTGTGCTGTTGCAATGGGCATTCGGTCTTGTTACGACGCGGCGGCGCGAGCGGGTTCTTGACGAATGAAAAAGAAGATCCGTACGAGGTGCCGCGCGTCTCTTCTGGTGAGCTAAGCTGTGGCGCTTCGTCAGATGTCGGCCATTGACGAGCGCGGGCTACAATCGAGCTCATCGCTCTTTAGCTGATATTCCAGAATTCGCGCGATTACCGGGCGACCTCGCAGAGGCTGAGGCAAGAAAGTGCGAGTGGGAACCAGAAATGCGATACTTCCGATGGATGGGAATCTTTGTGGATCGAGATTGACGCAATGGACGCACCCGAGCAGCTAGACGAGCCCGTTCTTCCTCAGGCCGTGGTCGCACCGCTCACACGCGCGGCGATCTTTTTAGTTGTATGCATTCGCCAGGACCCGGATGCCTACGCGCTTCTGCGCTCGTTCTGCGCGGACCTTTCAGGACTTATACGCGCCGTTGAGTTTCGCGACATCGAGGCGGGTCTTTCATGCATCGTTGGATTCGGGTCCGATGCCTGGGACAAACTTTTTGGATCGCCACGGCCCGCAGAGCTTCACCCGTTTCAAGAGATTCGGTCGGGCGGCCGCCACGCCGTCTCCACCCCCGGCGACATCCTCTTTCATATTCGGGCCAAACGGATGGACCTCTGCTTTGAACTGGCGACCCAGATCATGAACAGCGTCGGGAATGTGGTTTCGGCTGTCGACGAGGTTCAGGGCTTCCGGTATTTCGATGATCGGGACGTTCTCGGGTTTGTCGATGGTACAGAAAATCCACGGGGTGACGCCGTTCGTGAGGCCGCGATAGTGGGCGCCGAAGACATGGCCTTTGCAGGGGGCAGCTACGTGATTGTGCAGAAGTACCTTCACAACATGAAGGCGTGGGATGCGCTTCCCATTGAGGCACAAGAACGCATTATTGGCCGCAGAAAACTCTCTGACGTTGAGTTGAGTAAGGCCGAGAAACCGACTTCGGCGCACAACGCGTTGAATGTTATCGAGGAAAATGGAATACAACTCCAGATTCTGAGAGATAACATGCCTTTTGGCCGGCCTGGCTATGGTGAGTTTGGTACGTACTTCATCGGGTATAGCCGCACGCCGCGGATAACGGAAACCATGCTTCAGAATATGTTTGTCGGGCGTCCACCCGGCAATTATGACCGGTTGCTCGATTTCAGCACTGCTGTCACAGGCAGCCTGTTTTTCGTGCCTTCGGCGACTTTTCTCGATAACATCGGCGGAGACGAGCCGGACTCCAAGGCGGATGTTGTTGTAGAGACGAGCGACGCTCCTCCGGACTCGCTCGCGCGGGATACATCACTCAGAATAGGATCACTTAAGGGAGAGAAAAATGAATAACCTCTATCGGGAGCTGGCACCCATCTCTGACGCTGCATGGTCGGAGATTGAGGAAGAGACGACGAGGACGCTGAAGCGGTACTTGGCCGGACGACGGGTTGTGGATTTTCCGTCACCGGGAGGAATCGCTCTGCCGGGAGTTGCGACTGGTCACCTGCGATCAATCTCGGCTCCCGCAAAGGGCATCGTAGCAAACCAACGTGAGGTTAAGCCTCTAGTGGAGTTGCGGGTGCCGTTTGAACTTTCTCGTCAGGCAATTGATGACGTGGAGCGTGGATCGGACGACTCCGACTGGCAAGCCGCGAAAGACGCGGCGAAGAAAATTGCCTTCGCCGAAGACCACGCTATCTTCAACGGATACGCAGATGCAGGAATCCAAGGCATTCGGGAAGGCACGAGCAATCCTATCGATACGCTTCCAGCCGATGTGCGTGATTATCCCGATGCGGTGGCACACGCGTTGAGCCAACTGCGGCTAGTAGGCGTCAATGGCCCATACTCGGTTTTGCTTGGGGCCGATGAGTATACGTCACTTGCCGAGACTCGCGATCATGGATATCCCGTGCTCGAACACGTTAAACGGATTGTTGACGGCAACATTGTCTGGGCTCCGGCAATTGGAGGTGCAGTCGTTCTGACGACGCGGGGCGGCGATTTTGAGCTGAATGTCGGCCAGGATGTTTCGATCGGCTACCTCAGCCATACTGAATCTGTTGTGCGGTTGTATCTCCAGGAGACGTTCGTTTTTCGCGTTCTTACCAGCGAAGCCGCTGTTGTGTTGTCGCCGTCGAAGAAGTCTTGATAAAGCGCCCGCGTGGCGGGAAGAGTAGGAGTAAGCGGCTCACCCTTTTTCATTACAGCTTGTGACTAACGGATGGGAGCTAGCCGCGGTTGACGGCAGTTCCGCACAGGCTGGGCCACGATAATTCACGCATTATAAGTATTCGATGCGGCGCCGAGCGAAGCGCAGTGAGGATTTCAACTTATAGGTAAATAGCCTGCGAAACTTTCACTCGATGCGGCCATTCGCTTTCACCTTATGAGGTATCGAGACTCGCACGTGCTCGATGAATAAAGTCGACAAGTTTCAATTTATGCGTAAACCCGCGACACCCAACCCACAAACGCCGAAGCCCACACCGGCTTTGAGCGGAACCAGAGTAACGAAGGCCTTGCGAGCCCGCGGAGGGTCGCCGCTTCCTGTTGGTCGCGTCGACTCGGCCGCTTCGGTTTCGGCATACATCAACTCTGGGTCCGCTGTCGGCGTTTGTGGGTTCTCGCCGAGTGAAGCTACTTGATCTCCACCTGGTCGATCTGGAATGAAAACGTGCCCGGTTCCTGTGCATGCAGGAAGCCGAGCCCTTTGAGGTCGGAACCGTCCGTCTCAAAGTCAGAAAATGCAAACGTGTACTGCTTCCAATCCGGGCCGGCAGTGAAGGGCTGCATTGCCGGGACGCTGTTGGTGCCATCGCTCTGATCGGTAAGCACAAGCAGTGTGTAAGCCTTGCCGTCGCCCTTGACCCAGAAGCTGATCGACTTCTTGTTCGACAGGTTCACCGACTGCATGATGGCGGGACCTGGCGAGAACAGCGCGCCTGCAAATGAAAACGGACCTCCGCTCGCAACCACTTCGCCATCCACTTCGAGCGCGCCCTTGGTGCCATTGGCTCCCGGCTCGACGATCTTGAAAGTGGACTTGGATTTGCCGCCGTTCATCGAGTCGCTGGCCGGAATCCACATGCCATAGTTGGCGGCGACCTTGCCTTCATCGAAGTTGCTCACAAGGCCGGACTCAGAGCCGGTAGGTGGTGGTGGCAATGGAGGCGCCGCATTCGCGCCGCCGCCGCCAACCGTCAGGCGCACCGTCTTTGTATTATCGGAGCTCGGGCCTACCATCATCTCGTAGACTCCGGGTTCTACCACGCGATGCATATCGGTGTTGAGAATCGCGAGCATGTCGGGCGTGATGGCAAATGAAACTGTCCGCTTCTCGCCGGCCTTCAGGGTCACGCGCTCGAAAGCGGCGAGGCGCATAACAGGCTGTGTGACAGACGAGAGCTTTGGATGAATGTAGAGCTGCGGCACTTCGTCGCCGTCGCGGCTGCCGGAGTTGGTGATGTCGACGCTGACCTTGGTCTTGCCGCCGGGAAGCATTTCCGCCGGCTCGACGCGCAGGTTGTCGAACTTGAACGTGGTGTAGCTGAGGCCGTAGCCAAAGGCAAACAACGGCTTGCGCGTGCTGAACTCGTAGCTGCGGTTGTCGCTTGGCTTGTGGTTGTAGAAGTCTGGCAGCGCGCCCACCGTGTGAGGGAAGGTGATGGGCAGTTTGCCGCCCGGATTCACATCGCCGAACAGAACTTCAGCCGCGGCTACGCCGCCTTCCTCGCCGAGATAGAAGCCATCGAGAATTGCCGGAACTTTTTCCGCAATGTAATTGATGGACAGCGGACGGCCGTTGATCAGGATGACCACCACCGGCGTTCCCGTCTCAACGACAGCCTTCACCAGGTCGTTCTGCGAGCCGAGCAGGTCGAGCGAATCGCGATCGCCAAGATGCCCTTCGCTCCACGCCTCGCGGTTGGTGCTCTCGTTTTCGCCCACCACGAGAATGGCGACGTCGGACTTCTTCGCCACATCGGCCGCGGCCTGAATCGAGCCCGTCTCCGTCTTCGGATCGATCAACTGCACATTGTCGGCTGACCACCCCTTGTAGCCCTGGGGCGCGGTGGTGATTTTGCAACCCTCTTGGTAGACGACCTTGGCCTTGTTGCCCACGCGGGCGCGGATGCCGTCGAGAATGCTCACGCCCTGGCCGGGATCGCGGGCATAGCCGCCAATGTGGAGGTCGGCTGCGTTTGGCCCGATCACGGCGATGGTCTTGATCTTGCCCAAGTCGAGCGGAAGGGTGTTCTTGTCGTTCTTCAGCAGGACCATCACCTTGCGCGCGGCTTCTTGTGCCAGCTTGCGGTGCTCTTCGCTGTTGACGATCTTCTCAGCGTAGTCGGGATCGACCAGCGGGTGATCGAAGAGCCCGAGGCGGAACTTGGTGGTCAGTATCCGCGCCACGGCGCGATCCACTTCGCTCTCGGGCACGAGCCCTTGCTTCACCTGGTCGATGAGCGTGCGATAGACACTGCCGTCGGAGAGATCGTAGTCGATGCCGGCGCTGAGGCCCTGGCGCGCGGCATCGGCATTGTTGCGGGCTACGTGATGCGTGTCGATCAGCATCTGTAACCCGTCTCCATCGGAGGTGAGATAGCCGTCGAATCCCCACTCCTGGCGCAGAACCTTGTCGAGCAGCCAGTGGTTGATGTGGCTGGGAATGCCGTCGATCTCGTTGTACGAGGCCATCACGCTTCCCACGTGCGCTTCCTCACCGCGGCCTGGAAGGGAACGAGAAAGTTTTCGCGGATGATGCGCTCGGAGTAGTTGCCGGGCGCGGTGTTTGTGCCGCCTTCCGGCTGGCTGTGGACGGCAAAGTGCTTGGCGGTGGCCAGAACATGATGGCGATCGATGAGGTATTCATCGCCCTGAAAACCCTCGATGGCCGCTACACCGATTCGCGAAACGAGGTATGGATCTTCGCCGTAAGTCTCTTCTGTGCGGCCCCAGCGCGGGTCGCGCGCGATGCCGAGCACCGGTGAGAAGACCTGCCCGATGCCCCGTGCGCCGGCCTCCTCGCCCACCGCGGTGAACACACGCTTGATCAGCGCCGGATCGAATGTTGCGGCCAGGCCCAGCGCCTGCGGAAAGCTGGTGCTGCCGTATTCCATAAGCCCGTGCAGACCCTCGCTCATGAAGATGACCGGAATTCCGAGGCGCGTCTTCTCGAGCTGGTAGCGCTGAACGGCGTTGCGCAGGATTGCCGACTGGCGCGGGGTGAACTTCATGTCCGGGCCCCACTCGCCGCTCACGATCTTGCGCGCTTCCTCTTTGGTGTAAGTTCCGGTCGGGTCGATCACATCGATTTTCTGCTCCCAGCCGCCGGCCAACTGTTCGACTTTCTCCTCCAGGGTCATTCGCGGCAGCAGATCGGCCACCCGGTCCGGGATGGGAGCGTCGGGGTCCTTGTAGCGCGGAGTCGTGGCGTCGGGCTTTGCGGCATTGACCTGGGGCTTGTCCTGGGGTGGTGCAGACACACAGGCAAGAAGGCCAGAGAGCAGAATGAAGGCAATGGAAAGCAGAGAAGTACGCGTGCGATGGATCATTTTTTGGTTCCCACCTTGAGGATGGACCCTCAAGCCCCTTCCGTTTGTTCGTCGGGCAATTCTACGGCATTTCTCCTTCATACGTAGCCCTTTTTACGGTCATTCAGGGCGGCGATTCCTTGGGGAAATCGCCGCTTGAGTGTACTCGCTTCGGTGAGCAGCAGAAGGAGAAATGCTTTATGCGGTGTACGCAAACCGTGCCAAGTTGGTTCAATACCGGGGGTCGGTACGCACGCGCGGGCGCGAGGCCCGGGGGCATCTTGCGAGCCAATCCCGGTAGCCGCCAATGCCGTGCGAAGATAAAGTGAAAGCCCCCAGGTTGGCTCTCAGAACGGGACCACAGGCCCCGGAAGGTACCGCAATGCGTCGCGCCGCTCTCATCTACAATCCGGCATCCGGCCAGCATTCGTCACGGCGATCTGTGTTGGTGGAGCAAGCTTTCGCTGCATTGCAGGAAGCCGGCATCGAGGCTGAAAAGCTCGAGACAAGCGCTCCCGGCAGCGCCGCCACGCTGGCTCGCGAAGCGGTTGCGCGCGGCTGCGACACAATCATCGCCTGCGGGGGCGATGGGACCGTCCACGAGATTCTGCAGGCTTTGGTCGGGACTCAGATTGCCCTCGGCGTCATCCCGCTCGGAACGGCCAATGCGCTCGCTTCTGACCTTGGCTTGCGCACCTCGCCAGTGAAAGCCGTGCGCAGGCTGCTCACGGCCGAGCCGGTGCTTGTGCCCGTGGGCCGCATCCACTTTAGGAACGGCCGCGGCGACACGCACTCGCGCTACTTCACGGTCGCCGCCGGGGTGGGCGCGGATGCGTTGTTTCTCTCCCAACTCGATGCGGGACTCAAGCGCCGTTTCGGCTACATCCTTTACCTGATCGAAGGCTTCAAGGTCTGGGTTACGCATTCCTTCCCGCTCTTCGAGGCGGTTTTTGAGGAGAGCGCAAAACATCGTCCGCGCGTGGTCGAAATCTCGCAGCTTCTGGCCATCCGCATCCGCGACTTTGGCGGCGTGCTCCACAATCTTGCTCCCGGCGCGACGCTCCACAATGAGGAATTGCGGCTGGTCGCGTTTAAGACCCGCAGCCGCTTTCAGTACTTCAAGTTTCTGCTTGCAGTCATGTTCAAGCGGCAAACGTTTAACGGCCAGATCGAGATTCTCGACGCTGTTTCGGTTGTGTGCCGGCCCCGCAACCGTTCCAAGACACAGGTCTTTGCCGAGGCCGACGGGGAACTGCTCGGCCACCTGCCCGCCACGCTCGAGATCGTGCCCGAAGCGGTCCGTCTGCTCATTCCGCGCAAAGCACGGCCATAATCCCTGGCGGATGCATCGAGAATAACCTTGCGATTTGCGTGAGCTGCGTCGCGCCTGCGATCATCGGTGCGTCGTTTTTAGGGGGAGAGGCAGTGCTTATGAGTGCACGGAAGATTCTGGTTCTTGTTGCGACTGTTGCGGCTTCCGCCGCTGTGTTGGCAGCACAGTCGGGTTGGCCGCCGGCGGCAGGTCGGCAAACCATCAACATCTGGCCGGGCGCCGCTCCGGGAGCGCCTGCCGACGCGCCCGCCGAAAAGGACATGACGACGGCCAAGGACAATCTCATCGCCGGCAAACCGCTCATCCGGCTAGGCAACGTATCAGTTCCCACACTCACCGTGTACAAGGCGACCGTCAACAACACCGGCGCGGCTTTCGTGGTCTTTCCCGGCGGCGGTTACAACATTCTGGCAATCGACCTTGAAGGAACCGAGGTCTGCGACTGGCTCAACTCTGTCGGCGTGAACTGCCTGCTGCTGAAGTACCGCGTGCCCAACACCGGCCCATACCCGAAGTCCGACGCGGCCCTCCAGGATGCGCAGCGCGCCATGGGCCTCGCTCGCCAGCACGCCAAGGAGTGGGGCATCGATCCAAATCGCATCGGCGTGCTCGGGTTCTCCGCTGGCGGACATCTCGCCGCAGCCATCAGCACGCACTACGACAAGCGGCTCTACGATTCCGTTGACGCTGCCGACAGCCTGAGCTGCCGCCCTGACTTTGCCGTGATCGTTTATCCCGGTTCTCTCGCCCTCGCCGACAAGAACTTCGCTCCAAACGCCGACATCAATCCTACGGCCGACACCCCGCCCACCTTTATCGTCCAGGCAGAGGACGATCCTGTTCACGTTGAAAACGCCATTGTCTACTTCCAACAGCTCAAGAGCGCGAAGGTCCCGGCCGAACTGCACGTCTACGCTCAGGGCGGCCACGGATACGGGTTGCGCCGCACCGCTCTGCCCATCACCACCTGGCCACAGAGTGCGGAGACCTGGCTGCACACCATCAAGATTCTTCCGGCACAGTAGAGCACTACAATCGTTCTCATGCGCTTTGCCGTCGTCACCATCTCCGACCGCTGCTCCAAAGGCCTCATGGAAGACACTGCCGGTCCGGCCGTTGTTGCGCTGCTGCTCGCCCAATGGCCAGAGGCGGAGATCGACGCCAGCCTCCTTCCCGACGACGAAGATCAGATTGCGACCGCACTGCGCGAGCTGGCCGCAGCAGGCACATCGCTGATTCTCACTGTTGGCGGAACAGGATTGAGCCCGCGCGATCGCACGCCGGAGGCCACGCGGCGAGTGATCGATCGCGAGGCCCCCGGACTGGCCGAAGCGATGCGGTCGAGCGGGGCCGCACGCAATCCATTCGCATGGCTCTCGCGCGGAGTGGCGGGGCTCGCGGGCCAGACCCTCATCGTCAATCTTCCCGGTAGCAGAAGAGGCGCGGAGGAGAGTCTCACCGCGATTCTGAGTTTGCTGAAACACGGGTTGGACGTTGTGGCTGGCGGCCAGGGCCATCCATAACCGGTTGATCTGGCCCAGGAAACGCCTCATAGCGTCCCACCCATTGCCGATTCTCCGCAAAATCAATCCACCCGCCCACAACACTCTGCGTCAGCGATCGCTGGGCTATTCGTGAGTGTGGTCGTGATGGTGGTCGTGATCATGGGGATGCGAGTGCGTCACGCCATCGTGCGAGTGCTCGTGCGAGTGCGTGGTGCCGGGAGCAGGCGGATTTGCGTGGGTGTGATCGTGATGCTCGTCGTCGTGAGAGTGTTCGTGGGAGTGTGTGACTGTGCCGTGGGTGTGCGTGTGCGAGTGATCGGTCATGAATGCCTCCTGGGGGCGTTTGGGCGCTGCACAGGGAAACTAAGATTCAGTGGGTCCGTGGACTCCACCTGAAGCCGCGGCTGCGTTCGACATAAGGATGTATAGCACTCTCATCTGAGGGTTGGAAATCGTCAAATGTGCCGGTCAAGCGATTCCCTGCGTGGGGCCCGGGCGGCCTTCGTTACGAAAGCTGCCAGCCGATGAGCCTCCCAGGGCCACGAAGTCGTTGGGGTGAGGATTCCGTCCTGCGTCAGCATCACCCTAACTTGACACTGCACGGCAGAGCGCGGGAAGTAACGGCGCGGGCTAGTGCGAGTGGCTGTGTTTGCCGTTGTGCTTGTGCGTCTGCTTCTGTGAGGGCTTGGCGCCCGGCTTTAACGCATGCGCGGGAACCGTCTTCACCAGCCGCCCATGCTGCACGCCCTTCAGCCCGATCAGACGGTCGGCAAAAGCCTCCACGTTGGCCGATTGCCCATGCACCAGCAGCACCTCAAGACAGGAGTCGTGGTCAAGGTGCGCATGGCTGGTGGAGACGATGAGGTCGTGATGCGCGTGCTGCACTTCGGTTAGCTTCTCAGTAATGTTGCTCTCGTGGTGATCGTAGATCAGCGTCACCGTGCCCACCACGGTCGCTTCCGGCGCGGAGGTTTGCTCCAGCACCAGGCTGCCGCGAATCAAGTCGCGAAAGGCCTCGGAACGATTCGTGTAGCCCCGGTTTGCGATCGACTCGTCGAACTGCGTGAGGAGATCCGAGTCCAGCGCAATGCCGATCCTGCTGAGAACGCCCATGGGTCAGGATGCCTTCGCGCGGGGCTTCCCGGTTTCAGATGCGGGGGTTCCGTCCGGATTCACGGGAACGCCATCCTTCTGGATCATGACGGGATTTGGATAGCCTCTCCAGATGGTTGCCTTGCTCCAGTAGGCCTCGACTGCCGCGTCATCGTTGGGGTCGTACGGGCCGTCATCGGGATCGTTGGGGTCGTAGGGGATCGGCTCGTCCATCTCGATGCTCTTGCGGACGCGCTCCCAATCAGTCATGTCACGTTTTGGAAGCGGCATAGCGTCTCCTTTCCTTGCGGGAGCCATATCGGAATGGTATGAACCGAACATTCCCGTTTCGCATAGTATAGACCAATGCTAGAATCGCCCCTTTTATTTCCACCATGGCGATGTCCAGGAGTCTTGCTTCGTGTTTCGATTTGAGCCGGGAAGTGACCTTCCTTGGGTCTTCGTAGACCAAATGTGCCGCATAGAAGTCCAGGCCATGCTTCTTCAAATTTGCTTCGCGCTTGGCTTCGTCCCATTCGTACGAGAGAGGCTCAGTTCAAAAACATCGTCCGATAGAGCGTGTCGCGCTGCACGGGCTTGAAGCCGGCGTCGCGGATGATGCGCCGCAGTTCTTCTTCGGTGGTGCAGTTCGAGGTGCCCGCTGCCTTCACAACGTTCTCCTCAAGCATCACAGAGCCAACATCGTTGCCGCCAAAATGCAGTCCCAGTTCGAGCACCTTGAGCCCCTGGGTCACCCAACTGGCCTGCACGTTTTCGATGTTGTCGAGAAAGAGCCGCGAAATGGCCAGCACCTTCAGATATTCGACGCTGGTCGCCTCGTCCCAGCCGCGCCCGCCCAGAGCTGTGTTTCCGGGCTGGAAGCTCCACGGGATAAAGGCTGTGAACCCGCCGGTTTCTTCCTGAAGGTTGCGGACAACTTCAAAATGATTGACGCGCTGGTCCATGGTCTCGCCCACGCCAAACATCATGGTCGCCGTGGTGCGCATCCCAAGCTCATGCGCGGTGCGGTGTACGCTGACCCAGTCCTCGGTACGGCACTTGAGGCGGGCAATGCGCTTGCGCACGTCGTCGTCGAGGATCTCGGCGCCGCCTCCGGGAATTGAATCGAGCCCAGCGTCGCGCAGGCGCGAGATTGTGTCGCGCAGGCTCAGTTCGCTGTACTCGGCGATCGCCAGCACCTCAGACGCAGAAAGGCAGTGCAGCCAAATCTGCGGGAACCGCTGCTTGATGCTCGTAAACAGCCGCTCGAACCAATCGATCTTGAGGTCAGGGTGGATGCCGCCCTGCATCAGGACGCCCGTTCCGCCCATCTCCAAAGTCTCGGCAATCTTCTCGTAGATCTTCTCGAACTCGAGGATGTAGCCTTCCTTTGCCCTCGGCCCTTTGAGGGGGCGATAGAAGGCGCAGAAGTTGCAATACTCGGTGCAGAAGTTGGTGTAGTTGATGTTGCGATCGATGATGTAGCTGACCACGCCCTCCGGATGAAGCCTGCGGCGTACCGCGTCGGCCTCAAATCCCAGGCCGATGAGGTCGGGAGATTGGAAGTATTCGAGCGCCTGTTGGCGAGTCAGAGCCATACATCGATTCTACCAATTCGGGGGTCCGGGCGCTTTTCAGCGTGAATCGGGCTGCTGCGACTGCTGTTCGGCTGGAGGCTTACGAAAGAGGAACAGACCACGCCCGCGGATTTTGCGGCCCTGAGTACGCGAGAGGTTTGACGCAGTGGAGATTCCGCTGAACAGGATAAAGAAGTCCCAGAAGGCGCGCCACCGGGTTCTCTTTTCAACGTCAGTCACGTGAATGAACTCCAAGCCTTCTGAGCGAAGGGGATTGCAAGTAACCGTGCCGGAGTCTAGAGGGAAACGTCTTCGGGTGCTTTGCAGAGCCACGGGGCGAAGAACATCGGCGTCACGACGCCTGCTGCCAGGCCCATGATCCACGGGCTCCAGCCTTGATGCCCGCAGAGAAGGCCCCAGAGTGTCAGCACTGATAAACAAGCAACCAATCTCATCCAGAATCTCATGATAGAAGTATAGGCCGATTCCTCACATTGGGACTGAGGGAGGCATGATCCCGCAGCTACGGCTTTGGCGCCGGCTTCGCTGCCGGTTTTGGCTTTTTTGCCGGGCTGGAGACGCCAAAGCTCATCAGCAAGAACCCCAACCCCTTGCGCAACGAATCCAGCACGCTCATCGTTCTTCAGCCTTTCAATCCAGCTCGGCTCGCGCCGGTCTGCCGCTGTGCCTCAAAGCTTCGAGGCCTGTTCCGGTCGCTTCGCCTTTGTTGCCGCTGCCGCTGGAGCGGTCGACGCCGGCGCCGCAGGAGCAGCCGCCGCCGGAGCCTTGCCAATCAGGAGGCCGAGCGCCGCGGGCGGGAGCGGCTTGTTGGCATTCGCCAGCAACAGGCTCACCTGCCAAAGCTGCGTGTCTGTCAAAGCATCCTTAAATGCCGGCATGCCTGTGAGGCGAATGCCGTTGGACGCCTTCCAATAAGTTTCGCCCGGCGGGTCGTCGCTCACGCCCACCACATCCCCGTTATGGTGCTTCTCCCAGAGCGGAGGAGCGCTGGGATACATGTGCCGGCCAAATCTTGACGGGAGCCCATGGTATCCATGGCAGACCGCGCAATCGTCGCGATAGATCTGCGCTCCGGCAATCAGGTTGGCCTCGTTCACTGGGATCGGAGGAGTCCCGATCTTCTCGCGTTCGATTCGCGCGTTGAGCGGCACATGGGTGATGAGCCGCTCGTGCGGGAACGGCGTATCGGCCACGGCCACGGGAACCTGGCCAAACTCCAAGTATGCCAATACGACGAACGGAGCCAGAATGAACCCGAGGATGATGCCCAGCAGAATCTTGCCCATAGCCTGCGCGCCTCTCCGGAGCCACTGGGGTGGCTCTCTGCATTCCCGTCTCCAATCCTAGTGCATCCCAGGGAGCATCTTCGTCTGGTCAGGGCCTTTTCAACGTCGAATCGGCTCCCCACGCGTCCAAAGCAGTACGGGCTCACCCAAAACACTCCCTTGGGATGGTTTAATACCTAAGGGGGGAGCGCTGCCTTAATTCCAGGTTTAGCTTCCGTACTCCCGTGGAGGAAACTCAAGTCCGATGTATTTATTTCGCCGTTTTGCCCTTCTGCTTGCGATCAGTTTGAGTCCGATTTACGTTGTCCAGGCCGAAGAGCCGAGTTCGAGCAGCAGTTCTGCCTCCGTTGACCCCGCCCAGGCGCACACCCCCATCCAGCCCAACCCTCCGGCCGACACGCAGCAGCAGCCCGCAACTCAGCCGCAGACACCGGCACCCGCCGACTCGCAGAGCCAGCCAGCGCAGAGCCAGCCAGCGCAAAATCAGGGACAGCTCAGCGTGCAGGCCCGCATCAGGGCTCGCCGCGCACAGCGCCGCGCGCAGGCCATCCACGAAATCTACGACCATCTCTATGAGGGTTACGTCGGCGCAGGATACCTTCGCTTTCTTCCGGGACCCACGCTGCAGCACGTGAACATGTACGACTGGAATACCGGCTTTACGCGCTACTTCAGTGAGCGGCTCGGCGCCACGATCGACGCCCGTGGCTACTACGGCCAGCCGTTCATTGAGCCCACCCAGGACGCCATGTCCGGCATCAACAAGCCGGCCATCAGTGTCTACTCAGTGATGGGCGGTCCCACGTATCGGTTCTACATCCAGCCCAAGTTCTCCGTCTCTGGCCGGGTGATGGCTGGCTACGGGCAAGGCAACTTCACTGGCGACACCAACGGATTTGGCAGCCTTTGTAATCCAAACGGAAGCTGCGCGCTCTGGCACGATGGCGCGACTTTCGCTGCCAATGCCACCCTCTATGTAGAGTTCAACGTGGCGCCCAATCTTGGCGTCCGCATCGCCCCTGATTACAATCTCACCGGTTTTGGATCATCGCTGCAGAATGGATTGGGTTACTCTGCCGGGCTTGTTTTTCGCTTCGGCAAGCAGTAAAAAAACAGTTCACAGTTCGTAGTTCTCAGTTGGCTGGGGACAGAGGTCTGCGGGGCAATTCGCAATGGCGAGTTGCCCCGCAGTCTTTTGTTCCGCTCACTCTTGCCCGCTTTTGGCGGGGTGAGACCTTACTTGTTCGCGGCGTAACTCCTCGCGCCCATCAAATGGATCGAGACATACGGTTCGTCGCCCACCACCCAGCTGTCGTGGCCGGGCTCAATGTAAAAGATATCGCCGGCGCGCATTTCAAAGATGCGGCCGTCATCCATCGCGGCCGTTGCGCAGCCGGCCACCACGATGCCCACATGCTCCACGTCGCAGCTCGTCTTGCCCAGCGCGCGGCCAACGTGCTCTGACCATTTCCAGCCGGGTTCGTAGGTGGCGCGGCCAATGGTCATTCCGCCGACGTGCACCAGCTCGAACTTTCCCTTTTCGAATGTACGCACCTCATCCGGCAGGTCAAAACGTTTGAGAATCACGTCGTACATGGGAACCTCCACATGGGCCCGAGCGGTTTCGCAGCCTCGGAAATCAACTGTCCCAGATCGCTCGTCACTGAGAACTGTGAACTTCGAACTGTGAACTGCTACTGCAGTATCGGAATTCCGGCGATGCGCTGCTGCCACTCTGCCGGGCCGGTCTGGTGGACGCTGGTGCCCTTCGAATCCACGGCCACCGTTACCGGCATGTCGCGCACGTCGAACTCGTAGACGCCTTCCATGCCTAGATCCTGAAACGCGAGCTGCCTCGCCCCCACAATCGCTTTCGAAACCAGGTAGGCGGCACCGCCCACGGCCATCAGGTAGACCGCTCCGAATTCTTTGATGGCCTCAATCGCCGCCGGGCCCCGTTCGGCCTTGCCAACCATCCCGAGCAAACCCGTTTCCGCCAGCATCTGCCGCGTGAACTTGTCCATGCGCGTTGCCGTTGTTGGTCCCGCCGGCCCAATCACCTCTTCGCGCACCGGGTCCACCGGGCCGACGTAATAGATGAACCGGTCTTTGAAGTCGACTGGAAGCTTTTCGCCGCGGCTCAACATGTCGGTCATGCGCTTGTGGGCAGCGTCGCGCCCGGTGAGCAGCTTGCCGGTCAGCAGCAGCACTTCGCCCGGCTTCCATGTTGCCGCTTCCGCCCGCGTAACCGTGTCCAGGTCCACGCGCCGCGCGCCTTGTGGGTCATACGTCAGCTTCGGCCAGTCCGCGAGATCCGGCGGATCGAGATAGACCGGCCCGGAGCCATCGAGCACAAGGTGAGCATGTCGCGTGGCCGCGCAGTTGGGAATCATCGCAACGGGCAGATTGGCGGCGTGGGCGGGCGTGTCGCGCACCTTCACATCGAGCACCGTGGTCAGGCCGCCGAGACCCTGCGCGCCGATCCCCAAGCGGTTGACCTTGTCGTAGAGCTCCACGCGCAGCTTTTCGGCGGTTGTCTGCGGGCCTCGGGCGATCAAGTCTTGAATGTCGATGGGGTCCATCAGCGATTCCTTGGCCAGCAGCATCGCCTTCTCTGCCGTGCCGCCAATCCCGATCCCCAGCATCCCCGGCGGACACCACCCCGCGCCCATTGTCGGCACAGTTTTCAAAACCCACTCCACTACGGAGTCAGACGGGTTGAGCATGGCAAACTTTGACTTCGCTTCGGACCCTCCGCCCTTGGCCGCGACCGTAAGGTCAACCTTGTCGCCCTTGACCAGCTCCACAGTCACCACAGCGGGCGTGTTGTCTTTGGTGTTGATCCGCTTACCCGCCGGGTCGGCCTGGAGCGATGCGCGCAGCTTGTTGTCCGGGTCGAGATAGGCGCGGCGCACGCCTTCGTCCACCATTTCCTGCAGGTCTTTCGTCGCCTCGCCGGGGCCCGGCTCGAAGCGCACATCCATGCCGACCTTCACAAATGCATTCACGATGCCGGTGTCCTGGCAGATGGGCCGGTGGCCCTCGGCGCACATTCGGCTGTTGATGAGGATCTGCGCGATCGCGTCTTTGGCCGCGTGCGATTCCTCGCGCTCGTAAGCCTTCGCCAGGCTGGTGATGTAGTCCACAGGGTGGTAGTAGCTGATGTATTGCAGCGCGCCTGCCACGCTGGCGATGAAATCTTCCTGGCGGATGACGGTCATGATGAAGGTCCCTCGAAGCTCAACTCACTAGAGTAACGGATGCAGCATTGTTCCAGTTGGTGGCGTGCTGACGAATCCCGGTCTACACTAGGTTTAACCGCACGCACGTGAGATGTGGCGAGCATTTTCAAGTTTGATCAGACAGGAGGACGAAGCAATGCACGTGGCTCTTCAAAATGTAACCCTGCCGGCTCGTCTCCGTCTGCCTGTTACCTTCTCGGATGACGACTTGATGGCTTTTTCCCAGGCCAATAAGCCCTGCAAGGTTGAGCGGCTGGCGTCTGGAGAGATTCTGGTGATGACACCGGGCGGGTATAAGAACAACTTGCGCGAAGCGTATGTCGTGCATGAGCTTTTTTCGTGGGCTGAATCAGATGGGCGCGGGAGGTAGTCAGCTCCAATGCCGGCTTCAACCTGCCTGACGGTTCTACGCTCAGTCCTGATGCAGCATGGGTCGAGTCCAGTCGCGTGGCAGCATTGAGCGACCACCAGCGGGAGCGATTTCTTCCATTTGCGCCCGATTTTCTGATCGAGATTCTTTCGCCATCCGACTCTCTAACCGAGCTGGACTCGAAAATGGAGCAGTGGATTGCCAACGGTGTTCGACTTGCCTGGCGCATCGATCCATTCGGCGGAACCGTGGCCGTGTATGCGGTCGGCGAACCGAAAGTGGTCCTTGAAAAGCCAGAGGTGGCTGAAGGCGCGGGCCCCGTGGCTGGTTTCAAACTAAGGATGGCGCGGGTCTGGAGCTAGCCTAATCCGCAGCAGCAAGCGGCCACGGAACCAGATCAAGATTCCCTACGGCTGCTTCACCGCCGCCCGCAAATCCGTGTGCACAAAGTCGTCGCCCTTGAAGAGAATCGGTTCGCGCTTCTCACGTGCCAGCGCATAGCTGAAGCAGTCGCCAAAGTTCAGGCTGGCCGGGTGCCCACTGCCTTTTCCGTAGTCGCGATAGGCTTGACGCGCAAACTTTGCCTGTTCGACGGTGACCGGCTCAATCTGGATTCTCGAATCTTCGATGAGCTCGTCGAGGAGTTGGCTTGCGCTCGGGTTACCCTGACTATCGATCACAATGCCAGTCTCGAAATAGGTGGCCGCGGAAACCCTAACGACCTTTGTCGCTTCAAGGAGCTTAGAGAAAGCCGTACCCTCCGGCTCACGCCTCAGAATTGCCACCAGCGCGGATGAGTCGACGATCATAGCGGCAATCCAGTCTCTTTGTCGAAGATAAGATCTCCGATCTTATCGGAAGTAGGCAGATCCTTTAAGAGCGGAGCTGTTCGTTGAGTCAGTTCGTCGAGCCGATCGGCAAGCCCTGCTTTTGTATTCGGCGCCTGGCGCTCCAATCGTTCTCGGAGTGCGATGGTTACTGCCATCGTCACGGTCTCACTGTTGCGCTGTGCCAGCTCCCGAGCCAGTCGGTAAGTTTCCGGATTCTTGATATTCAGGGTTTTCATTGATCCTCACTTTTGCATTCGCAGGTTCTGTCAACGATCATATTGGTAGCCCCGTCGCGGGGTCATAGAGTTCGTCCATGAGTTCCTTGGAAGTCCGGCCATCATTCATCAAAGGTGCGGTCTCGCGGCTGATCTCCATCAACCATGCGGCCAGGCCCGCCTTTGGGTTCGGCTTTTGGCGCTCCAGCCTTTCCTTGAGAGCGACTTTCACAGCCATCGTCACACTCTCACCATTCTGTCGCGCCAGCTCCCGCGCCAACCGGTCAGTCTCTTCGTCTTTGATGCTCAGTGCCATATGAGTCTACCTTTCTACCATCTCTTTCTACCAATCTACCATTTTCGGCTCGAATACACTCAGGAACCCGACCCCCTCATCCTGTGTTCCCCGAAATGCCCTAATCTAATTCCATGTCCGATTTCGCCCTGGAAGCCGCCCCGTCCGAGATTTTTGACCTGCTCGTCGTCGGGGCTGGGCCGACCGGACTGGCCTGCGCGATCGAGGCTCAGAAGGCCGGGTTCCGGGTGGTTCTGGTGGACAAGGGCTGCATCTGCAACTCGCTCTTCCACTACCCGGCGCACATGACATTCTTCACCACGCCGGAGCTGCTTGAGATTGGCGATATCCCCTTTCCCAGTCCCAACCCCAAGCCCACCCGCAACGAGGCCTTGCAGTATTACCGCCTGGTCGCCGCCCACTACAAGCTCGACATCCGCCAGTATCACCGCGTTGAGCGCATTACGGGCACCGACGGCGACTTCACTGTCCAAATAGTCGACCGTTTCGGCCGCCCCAGCGCCCTGCGGTCGCGCAAGCTGGCCTTGTCTACTGGTTATTACGATCTGCCCAACCTTATGGGCATCCCCGGCGAAAACCTCAGTAAGGTCCACCACTACTACGTCGATCCCCATCCTTACTTTGAAATGGACGTGGTCGTGATCGGCGGCAAGAACTCGGCCGCCATCGTTGCTCTGGAGTTATGGCGCAGCGGCGCGCGCGTCACCATGGTTCACCGTGGCCCCGGGATTCAGCCGCACGTAAAATACTGGATCAAGCCGGACATCGAGAACCGCATCAAGAACGGCGAGATCACAGCGTACTTTCATTCCGAAGTGGTCGAAGTCACCCCGGATACGGTGTCGGTCCAGACCCCGCGGGGCTGCATCACGCTCAAGAACGATTTCGTCTTCGCCATGACCGGCTATCACCTCGACTTTGTTTTTCTCGAGGCGATAGGCATCCGATTCGAGGGCCGCGACCGGCTGCCCGTCTGCGATCCTGAGACCCTGGAAAGCAATGTCCCAGGCATTTACCTGGCAGGCGTCATCGTTGCCGGGATGCGCACCAACGAGATCTTCATTGAAAACGGCCGCTTCCACGGACACCAGATTGCACGCGCACTGGCCGCGAAGCTGACCCCGGCCACTTGAGCCCTCATGCCTTCCCGAGCCGGATTCCCGTACACTGAAAGTCCTCGGGCGACTGAGCCGAAGAGGAAAGCAATGCGTTTCTGGCCGCGCTCAATTCGATGGCAGATGCTGGCCGCCCTGTTGTTGCTGGAGGGCCTGTCCATCTCGCTGTTTGCGGTTCTCATGATCCGCCAACAGACTTATGACATCTATCAGCGTGCGCAGCGACGTCTCGCCTATGAGGCGCGGTCGCTTGCATTGCAGTCGAGCGAAGCGCTCCTCGAGAATCAGCCGGGCTGGATCGGTCACTCGGTCAAGATGATGGGCCAGGACCCCTCGGTCTTGCGTGCAAAGGTCACGGACGGCGCGGGCAAGGTGCTTTATGTAAGCAAGGGCGATCCGGCTGAGGCGGCGCTTTCCCCGGTCGAACTGACGCAGATTCCGCTTCTCAAAGGCGATCAGGCTCAAACTTTCCACCTTAACGGCGATTTCTGGGAGGGCGCCGGGGCCATCTACACCGGCAGAGATCTGCGCGGCTACGCCTGGATCGAGTACAATCCGACCTCGGCCCGCGAACTGCTGGGCTCCATCCTCGACGACACCATCCTATTCGGCATCATCTGGCTTGTGGCTTCAGCGATCCTTGTGTTGCTCATCTCACGGTCCATCTCGCGCCCGCTCGGAGTGCTACATCGCGGAACACGCGACCTCATGAGCCTGCCGGAGAGCGGCGGCAAATTCCCCCTGCCTGTCTCGGTTCATAACGAGATAGGCGACCTGATTGAAGCCTTCAACCGCATGGTTGCTTCCCTGGCGGAGCAGCGCGCAGGCCTCAATGACACGCTGTCGCTGCTTGACTCGATGCTCGCCAACGCACCCATCGGACTCGCGTTCTTCGATCGCCAATACCGCTTTGTTCGCGTGAACCAGTTTTTCGCCGGGATGACGGGCATTCCGCTCTCGAGCCATCTGGGCCGCACCCTGCCGGAGCTGCTCGGCCAGCCAATTGCCCAGGAGCTGGAAGACGTGGTGCAGCGTGTCTTTGAGAAAGAAGAACCAATTCGCAATCTTGAATTCAGCGGCCCACCGCGATCCGATGCGCCCGGAAGACTGGACCCGCCATGGACCTGGCTGGCAAGCGCCTATCCTGTGCGCACCACCCCGGAACAGATGCGCTGGGTCGGGGTCATAGTCCTCGACGCGAGCGAGCGCAAGCGCAGCGAAGAGGCGCTGCGCAAGACCGAGAAGCTGGCGGCCACTGGCCGCCTCGCCGCCTCCATCGCTCACGAGATCAACAACCCACTCGAAGCCATCACCAACCTCCTGTTTCTCCTGCGCAGTTACTGCGGCCTTCAGGATCCCGCGCTCAACTACGTGGTCATGGCCGAGCACGAAGCCAAGCGCATCTCCGAGATTACCCAGCAGACGCTGCGCTTCTATCGACAGTCCACTCTGCCCGGACGCGTGAAGATGGGCGAGTTGCTTGACTCGGTTCTCAGCCTTTATCCCGCGCGCATCAACTTTCTGAAGCTCAAGGTCGAGCGGCGCTACGACGCGGAGCTGGGCATCTTCTGCTATGCCGGCGAGCTGCGCCAGGTGTTTGCTAACCTGGTGGGCAACGCCATCGACGCCAGCAGCGCGGATGGCAGGCTGATTCTGCGCGCGCGCCCCTCGAGCAACTGGAAAGATCCTGCGCAGCGGGGAGTTCGCTTTGTGGTGGCCGACAATGGCTCCGGCATGGAGCCCGCCGTCCGTGAACGCATATTCGAAGCCTTCTTCACGACGAAGGAGATTACGGGAACAGGCCTCGGACTCTGGGTGAGCCAGGAGATCGTCGAAAAGCATCGCGGGCTAATCCATGTGCGCAGCCGCACCGCGGCTGCGGGCGGACGGTCAGGCACAGTGTTCCAGATCTTCATCCCCGACGATCCGAACCTCGCCTCCCCGGCGAAGCAAATGGCAACAGCTTCGGCTTAGCAACCCAGCTGCGAACACTGAAATGAGTTGCACACTGATACTGTTTAAACAAAAGGAGAGCTTCGCAGATGCCAGTTCCCGCACAGATTAACGCCGCCGCTGCCATGTATCGACAGAATTCCACGCTTCTTCCAAAAGCGTTTGAGGGAATGACAGCCGAAGAGTGGAACCGCCGCCCCAGCGAGACCACGAACTCCCTGCTTTGGGAGGTGGGCCACATGGCCTGGGCTCGCGAGCGCACTCTGCATTTTATTGGCGTGGAGCGGAGCACGGCCTCTCTGAACGAGTTTGCCCGCGGAAAGAGCAGTGCGGACACTTCACACTATCCAACGCCCGAGAAAGTCGTGGCGGCGTGGAATGAGGTCGCGGGAGTCTTCACGGCCGCGCTGGAGTCGGCGACCGTCGAGATGCTCTCGGCTCCTCCGCCCGCGCAGGCGCCGCCTTCGCTCGACGGAACCGTCGGCGGAGTCGTCAGCTTCATGGCCTACCACGAGACCTACCATTTTGGGCAGGCGGCCTATATTAGCCGCTGGCTGGGCCACGCGCCAATCATGGGCTAATCTCGGCGCCAGCCGCCTGGCCGCAGGCTAGGTCCAACAAAAAAATCCTGAAAAAACACTTGTGCGCTCACCTTTTCTGTGTGCTACAGTCAGTAACACTATGACGAGTAACACTACCGCACGACACGATCCCTCGGAGTTGGGTGAGCTGGAACGGAGCATCCTTTCGGTTGTTTGGCGCAAGACGCAAATCACCGCTGAACAGGTTCGAGAGGATCTGGGCCGGCCGCTCAAGGACTCCACAATCCGCACCGTGCTCAGGCGCCTTGAAGAGAAAGGCTACCTTGAGCATTCCCTCGAAAACCGCACGTTCCTCTACCGTCCAGCGGAATCGCGGAACCGCGTTGCCGGACGGGCAGTCAAGCGCATCGTCGACTGGTTTTGCGAAGGCTCGGTCGAAGCTCTGCTTGTCGGCATGGTCGACTCAAAGGTTCTCGACGGCGCGGAGTTGCAGCGGCTCGCGGAGCGGATTGCCGTCGCACGTGAGAGCGCTGAGAGGGTTAAAGAACCTGCTCGCCGCTCGAAAGGAAAAACAAAATGAGCTTTGCCCCTTTCAGTCTGATTATCGAAGCCGCACTCCGGGCAATCCTGGCCGCGCTTGTGGTATGGGCCGGTCTTCGCCTGCTGCGCGTGGGCAACGTTCTGGCGCAGAAAACAGCCTGGGCTCTGGTTTTGGCCGCGGCCGTGGCAATGCCCTTGTTGATGCGCTGGCAAAGCCTGCCCGCATTCGCCATAGTCCGCGTGCCGCTGCCTCTCTTGCGCCCGTTGGTGCAGACTACGGCGCCCGAAGAGTCCGCCGCTCTCCTATCCCCGCATGTTGGCGCGCTTTCAACTCCCACTCTGCCCAATGCCATTGCCGACCATACCCCGATTGCTGCAAGCGGTAGCCGTTTCCCCGCTCCCGCAATCTCAATAGGAGGCGCCGCTCCCTCATCCACTGCTACTTTCTCTCAGGCTCTGCCGGAGACGGTCTCTTCGCGTATTCTGCCCGCCGATCCGAGAGCTGTTCACGTTTTGCCGTGGCAATCCTTCGCCGGATTTCTTTACATTGCGATGGCTGCCGCGCTCATTCTGCGTGTGGTCTTCGGCCTCGCAACTGCTTGCCGGCTCTGGTTTGCCGCAGAGCCTGTACCCCTTGATTTGGAGCAGAATCGTTTTCCGGAGCTCCGTCTCCGCTGGAGTTCGGCCGTTGCTTCCCCAGTCACGGTTGGTTCTGCCGTGTTGCTGCCCGCCGACTACGTGGAATGGGATGCCGATAAGCTCCGCATCGTCCTCGCCCATGAGCGCTCCCACATCCGCCAGGGGGACTTCTACCTGCAACTTCTTGCCGCTCTCTATGCCGCCGTCTTCTGGTTCAGTCCCCTCGGATGGTGGCTCAAGAACAAGCTCCGCAACCTGGGCGAGGCGATTGGCGATCACGCCGCCCTCGACCACGCAGCCAGCCCCGCCTCTTACGCGCAGCTCTTGCTTGAATTCGCGGCCCTGCCGCGCCCAACCCTGATCGGAGTAGCCATGGCCCGTCCCAACACGATCTCGCAGCGCATTGAGCGTCTCCTCAACGACTCCACCTTCCGCCAGGCCTTCGGGGGCGGTAAGAGCCGCGCTCTGCTCGCGGTCCTCATCGTTCCAGTAGCCATCTTTGCCGTCACAGCATTGGTTCGCGTAGAAGCAGCGGGCGTCGCTCAAGCTCAAGCGCCCGTTTCTACGCCGTCTCCCTCGGGCACCGCGTCCGCTCCCGCCGCGGCTGAATCCGCTGTTCCGGCCGATGCGCCGCAGGTTCCTGATGCCGCTCAGGCCGCTGGGGCTGGGAATTCCTCCGGGGCTGGGACTTCCTCCGGGGCCGATTCGGCTCTCCAGCCTCTTCCGCCGCAGGCGCCGGCCGTGCCCGGCAAGGCGGGTCAACCCAACGTGCCCAATCCGCCCGAACTACTCATTGAGACAGACGGGCCCAACCCGCCCGATTTTTCGAAACTGATCATCCTCGACAATCAGGCTCAAATACGGGCTAAAGTGGATGCGCAAGTGAAGGCGCAAATGAAGGCGCAGGTGCAGGCGCAGGTGATGGCGGCGGGGACATACAAGCTGCTGCAAGACGCCAAGGTTATTGAACTCAATGGGCCCGACGGAGGTCACTCGAGTTACTCCTTTGTAATGTCAGATAGTGGCGATTCCTACGCCATCGTCTCCGGCCCGGACACCAAGATGGTGTTTTCAGGCGACTGGCATGGCGCGAGAACGGAGGACATTGAAAAGGCAAGAAAGATGGCGCACGGAAAGTTCCTCTGGTTCGCTCATGATGGCAAGTCGTACATCGTCGAGGATCCCACCGTGATTGCGCAGATCGAGGAAATGTATAAGCCCATGGAGGCCCTTGGCCGCCAGGAGGCGGAGCTGGGCAAGAGGGAAGAAGAACTTGGGAAGCAGGAGGGCGATCTCGGAAAGCAGGTGGAACTGGCGAAGATCACCGCGCCGGACATTTCGAAGGAGATGGCCGAGGTCACGGCTGCCATGACCAAGTTGCAGTCCGAGATGGGCAAAGAGATCAATCGCGAGGAGTTGGCCCAGGTGCAAGGCAAGCTCGCTGAACTTCAAGGCAAGCTTGGCGCGTTGCAAGGTGAATTTGCATTTAAGAACAGCGACTTCTACTTCAAGAGGGGCCAAATGGCAGCGGACCAAGGCAAGCTCGGCGCGGAGCAGGGACGTTTGGGCGCGGAGCAGGGCAGGCTGGCTCGTGAAGCCGACCGAAAAGTGAAAGGGATTATCGACGAGAGCCTGAGCAACGGCAAGGCCCGTCCCGTCCAATAAGCCGTCAATTCAGCTCGAGGCTCCGCGGCCGCTTTATTCCAAACCAGGAATGCGCGGCCGCAGCAGGTCGAGCAGATTGTCGCTGCTCTTCCGCTCGATGCGCCCTCCCGGGCAATGCACCCTGGGCTGGATCGGAGTCGCATAGGACCGGGACACGTGCATCCGGTCCATCAGGATGTACCGCGTGCGCAGGCCGTTAATGGTGGCCGGCATCTCGGCAGGAACGGCTTTGCGGTCGACGTAGATGACCAGCGCGGCCTCGCGGGGATTGTCGAGACTCTGGCCAACGCCCACGCCAAAGAAGGATGTGTGCTCCTTCATGAGCCGGTGCGCATTCTGCTGTTTCGCGCTCATGCCCGCGCTCAGGGCCGACGGCGTCAGCGTTCCAGGTCCTGCCTCGCCGGGAGTTTTTGGCGCGGTCCCCTGGGCTACAGCTCGGGCATTTGTCTGAATTACCAGGGTCCGCACGCCGTCGACGCTTGCCGGCGCATTCACGCTCATCGCCTCGTCCACATAGATCAGCACTGCCGATTCGCCCGGATGATCGCTGCTCGAGCCGGCCGCCACCCCGAGAATGCCGGTCTTGGGATCAACCAGCAACTGCGCCACCGCCAGCGCGCGCCTGCCGCGCGCCGCGTCCGTCGCCGTTAACGGTCGAGTCTGCGCCTGTGCAGCGGTTCCGGCACCATAGTTCAGGCAGCTGACCGCGTGATCCGCCCCGCCAACAAACGAATACGTGAGGCCATTGCCGGCAAGCGCCGCAAACTCATTCAGCACGTCGGCTGCAGGGCTTGCCACGGCCTGGCTCGTCCCGCCCGTGTCCACTCCGCCTGTAAAATACAACCCCACCGGCTCGGCAGTCGCAGGCGTCCACCACCAGCGCCCCGGAATCGCCCGCGTCGGAGAAGGCGCTTCCTGTGAGCCCAATCTGATTGGTGAAGGTCTTGGTCAGGTAGGCCTTGGTCTCCGCGCAATCGTCGTAGTAATCCACCGTCACGTCCACATTCACAGCGGAGATCGCTCCGCAGGTCAGCCCCGTGGTTCGGCCGCTTTTGGCGATGGTCAGCGCCAGCGCGCCCGCCTCGCCCTTGCCGGCCGTCGAACTCACTCCAGGCGGCGCAGCGGCCAGCGAACCATCCGCCTGCTTCGCTCCCAACTCCAGGATGCTGCCGTTCGCGGCTACCGTGCCCGAGCCCACCTGCGCAATCGCCGCATCGGCGTTGGTTGCGGCTGCGCTCAGGGGCAGCCAGGTGGTTAGCGAAGCCACTGGCGTGGTCCCCGGACCATCCCCGTTCGGGACGCAACTGTTGTCGATCAGTGCGGGCTGAATAATTGCATCGCCGACGGCGTGCGTGGTCGCTGCGCGCGAGCACGTGATTGTTGCCCAGCACATATTGCCGCCCGCTCGAGTCCTCGATGAGCGAGCCGAGCGTGCCGCCGCAGCAGTCCACAATCTGATTCCCAGTAACGTCGTAGTCGTTGTTGTTTCCGCCGGAGCTGCCCAGCAACACCCGTGTCGACTGCGCCACTTCGTGACTGGCGGGATTGCTCGCAATGCCGGCGCTGTTCAACAGCAGTTCCGATGACACGATGGAAGGGGAGTGACCCACCGTCGCAACAATCCACGTCGGACTCGTTGAGGCAATGTTGGCAGGGGCCGAGTAGGACCACCGAGCACGTTGTGAATGCCTGTATTCCGCGCTGGCAGTTGATGTCGCTGAGCGCGCCCCAGCCCGCCGGCCGATCCCGTGGCAGAGTTGGCCAGTGCAAACGAGATCCCGTCGTTGCCGCCGGCTTCGGCGAGCGTTCCTGTGATCGTTACCTGCCCGCCGGCTGGGACGGCCCCGTTCTCAGGCGAGAGCGGCTGGAGAAACCCCGGAGTCACCGTCAGCACAGCCGTCGCGGACAGTGACTTGTTCATTGTCGCAGTCACTTCCACCTGCACTCGGTCCGCGGTCAGGTAGCTCGGCGGCGTGTATTGGCCGGCCGCAGTGATCGTGCCCGTCCCACTGTTCGCATCGCCGCCGGAGAGCGTCCATGTCACCGTCGCCGGCCCTCCGCCCGCCAGTGTCGCCGTTAACTGCTCCGCGGCAATCCCCTGTGCGTTCGTGCCGTTGCAGCCTGTGCAGTTGGTGTCGATTGACACTGTTCCGGGCGAAATCGAAAATATCGAATTGCTTGGGTCAGCACTGACGCCGCCTCCGGCGCATCCGGCCAGCAGAAGCAACCCAGGGCCGAGCAGGAGGGCGGGAATCCGCTCAAGCCGCACTGCCGGAGTTCGCTTTGGGCGCGCGTCGGGATCCCGCGGCGGTAGCATCGTCGTGGAAGCTGATGGACCGCGCATTGGAGATTTCATTACTGGCATTTCAATGTTGTCGCACCCAGTGTTTCCGCTTCGACCTTGAGACGCGCGTGCAGACGCTTCGACTACATCTAGGATAGCTCAGTCGACGCGCGTGAGTATTGACGGGTGCGCGGTCTTTAAGGCAACACGAAACCCGCCTTTTGACTGATCCGGATGTTAAGAATTGTTAACTGAAGCCTCATCCTTGTTGCGGCTTCTTGGGATGACAAATTCAAATCTGGTGGGACGCGATGGTACCGTTCCAGGCCCGTATCAACAGGCAATGCGCGCCTCTTGCCATGCTAAACTTTCACCAGAGCATCGTTTCCTCGTGGGGAGTTTTTGTTTATGGATGAGTCGCAAATCTACGCCCGGCTGCCTGAGATCTTTGAGAGCGTCTTCGACGACGACTCCATCCAGGTGACTCCGGCTCTCACGGCCAAGGACGTGGACGGCTGGGACAGCCTCGCGCACATCCGGTTGATGCTGACTGTGGAGCGCGCTTTCAAGGTGAAGTTCTCGACCCCCGAGATTGGCAAGCTCGAAAATGTAGGTGGTTTGGTCGCGCTGATACAAGAGAAACTCCGGGCATAGCCAAGTCGCTCACCAGGACGGGATTCCCGCCGATGAACGCTCTTTACCAGGAGTTGCAGTGGTTCCCGCGAGCGCCGGAGGATTTTTCCGCGCGTCTCAAAGCTCTGGGCAACTCCGACGAGAGCGCTGGGGTGCGAGTTTCAATCGCTGGCCCAGCATAGCCTGGACCTCAACCAGCTCACGCGCCTTGCCAAGGCCGTCGCAAGGGCCCTGGCCGAGGGCAAGTCGCTTGATCCCCTGGTCCCGTTCCGCCTTGCCATTCTCAGCAATTCCACAATTGACATGATCGTGCCGGCGCTGGTGGCCAGTGGCCTGCGTCACGGCATTGCGCTCGAAGTCATCCAGCCCTCGTACGATCAGGTTGCGCAAGAGGCACTCACGCCGGACTCGACCGTCAATCGGGCGAAGCCTGACAGTGTTCTTTTTGCGCTCGACTATCGCGCGCTCCCACTCAAGCTCGTCCCGGGCGATGCCGAGGCTTCTGCCGCAATGGTCGGCGGCGCCATTGGCTACCTCGGCGCACTGCGTGACGGCATCCGCGCCAATAGCACGGCGATGTGCATCTTTCAAACCTTCGCACCACCCGCGGAAGCTCTCTTCGGCAGCCTCGACCGCGCGCTGCCCGGCACTCTGCGTCATGTTCTCGATAGCATCAACCGCGAACTCGCTGCCTCGCTCCCCGGCACGGGTGACGTCCTGCTCGACTTGGCCGCGCTGGCTGAGACGGTCGGCCTTGCCGAGTGGCATAACCCGCAGTTGTGGAACCTGGGCAAGTTCGCGTTCTCTGACGAGCTGATTCCGCTCTACGCCGATCACGTTGCGCGCTTAATTGCCGCGCTGCGCGGCAAGAGTCGCAAAGCCCTCATCCTCGATTTGGACAACACGGTCTGGGGCGGCGTGATTGGCGATGACGGACTCGAGGGCATTCAGCTTGCGCAGGGCGATGCGCGCGGCGAAGCGCACCTCGCTGTGCAGCGCCTCGCGCTCGATTTGCGCCAGCGCGGCATCGTGCTAGCCGTCAGCTCGAAGAACACCGATGAGGTCGCGCGCGAGCCGTTCCTCAAGCATCCGGAGATGCTGCTCAAGCTCGACCACATCGCCGTTTTTCAGGCAAACTGGAATGACAAAGCCACCAACATCCAGGCCATTGCCGAAGAGCTTTCGCTCGGCCTCGATGCCATGGTTTTTCTCGACGACAACCCAGTGGAGCGCGGCCTGGTGCGTAGCCTGCTTCCCCAGGTGGCCGTGCCCGAACTGCCCGAAGAGCCTGCATACTACGCGCGCACACTCGCCGCCGCCGGTTACTTTGAAGCAGTCGCCTTTGCCGGCGAGGATCTGAAGCGCGCAGGGTTCTACCAGGACAATGCCCGCCGCGCCAATTTGCAAAAGCAAGCGGGCGGTGTCGATGCCTATCTTGCGTCGCTCGACATGACGATCGCCTTTCAGCCGTTCGACGCGACGGGCCGTGCGCGCATCGTGCAGCTCATTAACAAGTCGAACCAGTACAACCTGACGACGCGCCGCTATACCGAGCCCGAGGTGATTGAAGCCGAGAATGCGCCCGATGTCTTCACCCTGCAGGTGCGCCTCGCCGACATCTTCGGCGATAACGGCATGATCAGCGTGGTCATTTGCCGTCCTGGCGAGCTCGGTGTGTGGGAGATCGACACCTGGCTCATGAGTTGCCGCGTGCTCGGCCGTCGCGTGGAGCACATGGTGCTGCGCGAATTGCTCGAGCATGCGCACGCCGCCGGGATTCAAAAACTAATTGGCACTTACCGCCCCACCGACCGCAACAAACTGGTCGTCGATCACTTCGCGAGGCTTGGATTCACGAAAGTGGGCGAAGAGAGCTCTGGACTTACGCGCTGGGAGCTGATCGTCGAAGACGCCAATCCAGAGCCCGCTCCGATGAAGGTTGTGTCCACTGGCTTTTCGGCTGTCGACCACATTCGGCCTCGAACTCCAAGCCTAACCGTTTAGTTTTCATCGGAGGACATGTGGCTGCGGAAGCGGAACCAAGGCAAAAAGTGCTTGCAGTTTGCGACTGGATCGCTGACAAACTGGATCGGCACTCGGGCCTGGCCGCCGCCCTGGCGCTGCTTCTCATTTTCGTAATTGCCGTGGGCCAGTCCGCGGGCAAGCTTCTCTGGTACGACGAGCTTGTTACGCTGAAGACCGCATCATTGCCACACTGGAGCGATGTATGGAGTTTCTACGCCAACGGGCTCGACACCACCGGTCCGTTTCAATCGCTCATCGCTCGACTCGGGTTAATGCTGCCGATCGATGCGGAACTTGGCTGCAGACTCCCGTTCACGCTTGCCTATTTGGTGATGTGTTTTTGCGTGTATGGCTTGATGCGCCGCCGCTACGCGACGGGTTATGCCTTGGCTTCAATGATCTTTACGTTGAATTATGCCACCTTCTATTACTCGACAGAGGCGCGCGCATATGCCCTTGTGCTTGCTGGAGTTGCCTTTGCGATGTTCTGCTGGCAGTCGGCGTTCAGCGGTTGCCATCGGCCATGGAGCGCGGTTGGCGTCTGGTTCGGACTGGCTTTTGCAATCGGAGCGCACGCTTTTGCGGTCTTCCTGTTCGTCCCTTTTGCGGTAGCGCAGTTCGTGCATGACTTCAAGCGCAAGAAACCGGACTGGGCCATCTGGGCTGCTCTGGTTCTGTTTCCGGTTGGAATTCTACCCGTGCTTCATGGGGAAATGATTGCGAAGACAATCTTCGGTGGAAACTTCTGGGCACAGCCCCATTTGGGGTCGATGATTGAGTCCTATAAGAGATTCATGGTTGGAGGGCGGAGCTACTTCGTTGCAGCCGGGTTGGTCGGCGCAGGGTCTGCTTTGCTTCAACGGCGGGGGCTTGTCCACTTCCCTGAACTCAAGACGCGCGGTTTTTCGACACCGGAGTGGGCTCTTGTTGGCTTGGTTGCTCTTCTTGCGCTCTATGTGGCGCCGGCCTCCTATCTGCTCCATGTATTCGATCAGCGATACGTCATTAGTTGCAACATTGGCATGATGATACTGACCGTTGGAGCTGTAGCAGAGGTTGCCAGGAGGCGGCCCATTCCTGGCGTTATCCTGCTGGGACTGTTTCTGCTCGCCACCGCCCATAATCGCGCGGGCACCATGATGGAGGGACTCCGCGCTTTGGCTCATCCCGGCCGCGTGCATCGGGAGTTACAGGCGAGCTTTAATAACTTTCCATGGGTGAAGATGCTTGAGCAAGAAAGTCTTCCTGTTGTTACAGACGATCCTCATCAATACGGACAGATCGACTACTACGGAACGCCGGAGCTGAATCATTGGCTCTATGCGCTGACTGACATGGGAGATATTGTGAAATATCCGCTGTCCGCTACAAGTCAGCTAAATCTCCTGCGGTTTGGCAACCGGCTATCTTACAGGGTTGTAGACGTAGCAGAATTCGTGCCGGAGCACCCACGATTTCTGTTGATCCCCGAGGCCCACGAAACCGTGAATGAGGGTTGGTTGCCGCGCTATCTTATTGCGCAACAGGTGGCTGGCAATGCAACGCTCTCGTGCCTCGGACCTGCATGCGCGAACCCCGGCGCCAATGTCTACAACGTGGAATTCAACAAGATTCCGGTTCAGCCGAAAGATGAACCCAAGCCGTATACGATCTCGATTCATTAGTGCATCGGTAAATACCGGCCCGAAGACCTAGGGTTGTGCGACGAAGACAATTCCGGAAGCAATGAATTAGTTGGAATGGAAGTCGCCTGTCTTTAAAAGCTCAGAGACAGCAGCAGGGTCTCTCGACCAGATCCGGAAGTATCGGCCCGAAACTTTGACGGGAAAATCTCGAAGAGCCGCCTGCCACTCTTTGTTGTTATCGATATATCGGGTCGTCACTTCAGTCTCCTCTACGACAACGTCGGCTGCGCGGATTTGCTGCAAGACATAGGAATCTTCACGAGGCAACGGCAGTCCGGGCAAGAGAAGCCAGCTTTGAGGCGTTCCGAACTCAGGATAGTAAGAATCGACTCCTGTT
Organism: uncultured Acidobacteriaceae bacterium; assembly: GCA_963783065.1. Taxonomy (GTDB): domain Bacteria; phylum Acidobacteriota; class Terriglobia; order Terriglobales; family Acidobacteriaceae; genus Telmatobacter. The sequence continues at coordinate 115,429 of CAWAMG010000006.1, forward strand.
CCGTATGCAATCAAAAAGACGCGGCGATTCTTTGGAAGCAATAAGACGCTCTCCCATTCCGGTTGAAAGTCATTTGGAGCGTATAAATCTGCCGTGGCCGGAGATGTGCTTTCACTTCTCCACATCTGCAGCGCTTCCTTGATTTCACCAAACTGGCTGAGCAGCCCGAAGATCAGCAACAACGAACTCACAGCTATTTTCAGGCGACGATCAGCCAAGTTGGAGATACCGGCAACGATGCCGGCTGCAAGAATGAACGAAAAAAGCTCATAGCTGAAGGCGTTACCGTATGCCGCGAAGACAAAAATCAAGTGAAGCGCACAGCAGACAACGACGAGAAGAGGAATACCCCTCAGGCTTGATGTTTTGGCAATCCTGAGCGCGGCCAGAAAGCCGAAGACCACGATCAGGCCCGAGCAAAGAATCCACATTCCGCAAGGCGTGAATACGTAATAGCTAAGGCTTGCGCCGGGGGGATGCAGGAAATACAATCCCTGGCCAAAGATGCCGAAATTCATCGCGCGATAAAGCTTGGCGCCGCCCGTTGGAACTAGGGACTGCAATACGGAGCGCCATCCGAAGAAAGGCGTCATGAGAACGACACAGCCGGCATACGCGGCCGCGGCGGGTGCGAGTTGCCTCGCCAGTCCTCGCACCTTGCGGCCGGGCATTCGACCCCATTCCCATGCAATGATGAGGGCGATTAATCCCGTCAAAACAATCGGCATGGACGGAACTGCCAAAGCCCCCAGAGCCGCAACCGACAACGCCAGAGAAAGACGGTGCTTCATCATGAAGTAAAGCGAGAAGGCAAGAGAAATCTTCATCAACATATGAGCAAGAGTAGGGGGCCATGGCGCAAAAAAAATCATCATCTCTGAAAGGCCCAGCAGGATACCGAAAGTCATCCACGATTGACCGATTTCCCGTGTAAGCAGAGTCCAGAAAATCAGCATCGATACTACGTAGAGGACAAGCATGGCGAGGGTGGGCCAATGGCTTGAGCCGAAAGCGGCGAAATACAGGTGCTGCAAGAGAAGCGGAAGCAGTCCGTATGTGTATCCGAAATCCACACCAGGCCTAAGGCCCTCGCCGATGAGCCGATCCACATGCTGAAAACCTCCGAGGTCCATAAAGGCGAAATTGTGGAAGCTCAATTCCGAAGGCAGGGAGAAGACGGCCCGAAAAACGACGACAAGGGTGAGTCCGAGCGGGAAAAGCCAATTTCGCCGCGGCTCCGACATCCCGCTCAATGTCTGTTTTCGAGACTCTACTGCGACCTGTGCGGGTTCCGGACCGCTCACCGGGGTTTCCATTCTGGGTCCGCCTTTGCGGTGAGCCTACCACAATGAACCGTCCGCTGTTCTGCTTTCATCGCAGTTCCTTCGTGAAGCTGCCGGCTCGCCGAAACTGGTTCATATTGACTTTTTTGCATCGTGAAGAGAGCTTTGGAAGATGCTAATGGGAATCGGGAATTGATGGGGCAGGCCTCTCGGTTTTCGATTCCGGAGCAGGATCAACTTGTATAATCGATGCATTCAAGGCCTTTCCGAAGAAATACATTCGATGGCCGCCAAGCGGCAGTGGAATCAAACACCGCGTGCGGACCAACGAATGGCATGTTTATGAGCAATCGATGATGACAAAGGAGCCTGCCGCAAACATGGATTCTCCACAAAATATGTATCTCGACCTTCTAAAGAGATCGCTTACAAAAACAGTCTTCGAGGATGAGCCCGACATCGACGACGATGAGTTTCATTTCGCGATGGATTTTTCGGCACATTATGTGAATTCAGACGCCGTTTCGATGCTGCCGTTGGCGAGGTTGGATAACATCAGGAACTGCATTGAGAGTATCCTTTGCGATAGCGTTCCTGGTGACTTAATTGAGACGGGGGTCTGGCGCGGCGGCGCGTGTATCTTCATGCGCGGCGTTCTCAAAGCATACGGCGTCACCGATCGGCTGGTGTGGGTGGCCGATTCTTTTGAAGGGTTACCCGCGCCGGACCCTGATAAGTTTCCCCTTGAAGCGAAAGCTCAATCGGGCGGAGTGATTCAAAAGGAATATCGTAATTTTGCAGCCGGCTTAGAAGAGGTGACGCGAAACTTCGCCGCATACAGGCTGCTGGACGACCAGGTCAAATTCCTGAAGGGCTGGTTCAAAGACACCTTGCCCAGCGCGCCAATCGAAACTCTTGCGTTGATGCGGCTCGATGGTGACTTTTACGAGTCGACCCGAGATGGGCTCGATAACCTGTATCAGCGGCTTTCCATTGGGGGTTACGTCATCATTGATGATTACGGCGAAGATACCTGGACCTATTGCAGAAGGGCAGTGGACGAATTCCGAGCCGAACGGGATATCGAAGACCCCCTGATTGCGGTTGATTCAAGGTGTTCATATTGGCGCCGCACACGCTAACTTCCGATGCTTCTAACCGTTGCCCTTAGCAGAAGCGCGGTCCTCCTTCTTCATCCCAACAAACAGCGTCGCATTGAGAAAATGCTACAGAGATGAATATGGATACTGCCTCGTTCCAATTCGTGATGTATGGGCTGGCGGCGGCTCTGCTCTCTAACCTGAGCCGCTCTCGGGTGTGGCGCTCGATTGTGCTCTCAGCGGCTTCTGTCGTGTTCCTTGCGCTCCTCGATCGCAATCCAGTTCATTTCATCCCACTGGCGGCCTTCCTTTTGATTAGCTATGCAGGACTGTTTCTCATCCAGCGTGGCTTGCCAAAGGCCCAGACCCTGAGCATTCTCGTCGTCATCCTCGCTTACATCTGGCTCAAGAAGTACACCTTGTTGCCCGAGGCGGCTTTCCTTCACTCGTTCTACTTCACGATTGGGCTTTCTTACATCTTCTTTCGCGTGCTCCAACTGCTGATCGAGTCTGACAGGAGCAGCAAACAGCCTCGCATCGATTTTCGGGCATACCTCCTCTATACGCTGAATTTCACGACTCTTGTCTCCGGACCGATTCAGAGTTATGACGAGTTTGCGCGCGACCAGTTTGCTGAGCAACCCATACCGCTCGACATTCGGGTCGTTGGTATGCAAATCGAGCGGATTATTCGCGGATTCTTCAAGGTAAACGTGCTCGCTATGCTGCTGAACTTCTGGCGCGAAGACGCGTATATCCAGCTCACGCAGCCCATGCCACCCGGCTTTAAGTTATATGCAGCGTTCCGCCTCGTAATAATCTACCCGATCTTTCTCTACGCCAACTTCTCCGGCTACATTGACATTGTCATAGCCCTTGCGCGGCTCATGCGCGTCCGACTGCCTGAGAACTTTGATCGTCCTTTCTCCGCGTCTTCGGTTATGGAGTTTTGGAATCGCTGGCACATGACTCTCTCGAATTGGTTAAAGAGTTACGTTTACAGTCCCCTGTTTCTCATCTTGAGGCGACGCTTCTACTCTCCGGTCGCCGGTCCGGTTATTGGTGTCTTCTGCTTCTTTGTCACTTTCTTTCTCGTCGGCCTCTGGCATGGTCGCACATCGGAGTTCATCACCTTTGGCGTTCTGACGGGGGGCGGCGTTGCCACTAACAAGATCTGGCAATTGTTGCTGACGCGCGCACTGGGCCGCAAAGGCTACGGCGCTCTTGCGGCGAATCCTTTTTACATGGCTGCCGGCCGTGGTCTCAACTTCAGTTGGTTTGCTTTCACGCTCTTCTGGTTCTGGGCGGGATGGTCGCAGATCAAGACGGCTGCCGGGTCGCTCAGCCCATTGCAATGGCTTGGAGTCTGGACAGCGGTCTTCGTCAGCGCAACGTTGGTGCTCGCGATCTGGGAGAACGTGCGCGATCTGCTCCTGGCAATCCGAACAAGCGAAGGGCCTGTGCTAACCAGCCGCTACGCGCGCGTAGCTTATGCCGCAGCGCTGGCCTTTACAGCCTTTGTCATGACCAGCTTGCTGAACCAGCCCGCACCCGCTCTCGTTTACAAAGCCTTCTGAAGGCCTGCGGACCCCATCACGCGGGGCGGCGTGACCATGCTTTCCCCGGTTGGGTCGGTCTGAGAAAATGCTACAGAGATGAATATGGATTCAGCCTCGTTTCAATTCGTGCTTTACGGGCTGGCGGCGGCTCTGCTCTCTAACCTGAGCCGCTCGCGGCTGTGGCGCTCGATTGTGCTCTCAGCGGCTTCTGTCCTTTTCCTTGCGCTCCTCGATCGCAATCCGGTTCATTTCATCCCGTTGGCAGGCTTTCTTCTGATTGGCTATGCAGGACTTTTTCTCATCCAGCGTGGCTTGCCAAAGGCCCTGACCCTGAGCATTCTCGCCGTCATCCTCGCTTACATCTGGCTTAAAAAGTACACCGTGCTGCCGGAGGCGGCCTTCCTTCACTCGTTCTACTTTACGATTGGGCTTTCCTACATCTTTTTTCGCGTGCTCCACCTCCTGATCGAGTCCGGGGAGAGCCGTGAAAAACTCCCCATCGGACTCGGCGCCTACCTTCTCTACACGCTGAATTTCACAACGCTCGTTTCCGGGCCAATTCAGCGCTACGACGAGTTTGCGCGCGACCAGTTCGCCAAGCGGCCCATACCGCTCGATGTCCGCGTTGTCGGCCTTCAGCTTGAGCGAATTACTCGCGGCTTTTTCAAGGTCAACGTCCTCGCGTTGCTGCTGAGTTTTGCCCGAGAACACGCAATTATGCAACTCACACAGCCTGCGCCGCATTCGCCGAAGCTCTTCGCCGCGTTCTGCCTCGCCATCGTCTCCCCCGTCTTTCTCTACGCCAACTTCTCCGGCTACATTGATATCGTCATCGCTCTTGCGCGTCTCATGCGCGTGCGCCTGCCTGAGAACTTTGACCGCCCATTCGCAGCCGGCTCGGTCCTTGAGTTTTGGAACAAGTGGCACATGACCCTATCCAATTGGCTCAAAACTTACGTTTACAACCCGCTCCTCGTGACGCTCATGCGCCGCTTCCCGTCCCCCGCCGTGGAGCCTTTCCTGGGCGTGTTCTGCTTCTTTGTCACTTTTTTCCTCATCGGTGTCTGGCACGGCCGCACATCGGAGTTCGTCGTCTTCGGCTTGCTGACGGGCGGCGGAATGTCACTCAACAAGTTGTGGCAAATCGGGCTGAGCAAGGCCCTTGGCCGGAAAGGATACAAAACCCTGTCGCAGAAGCTTGTCTACACCGCCTTCGCCCGCGGTCTTAACTTCGCATGGTTTGCCTTCACCGTCTTTTGGTTCCTGGGCTCGTGGAGCCAGATTGACCGGATCTTTTCCGCCATTAGCCCGTTTGATTGGGCGCTTGTGGCCCTTGCTGTCTGGGCCAGTGCCTCCCTTGTCCTTGCCTTGTGGGAGTCGCTCCGCGCCCGGCTTCTTTTGATTCGCACTTCCGAGGGGCCGGTCCTGCTGAGCCGCTATGCCCGCGTGGTCTATGCCTCGGCGCTGGGCTCTGCCGCTTTTGTCTTCACCATCGCACTGAACCAGCCCGCGCCGGGAATCGTCTACAAGGCCTTTTAAAACGATGAGCTCAATGAATCAATTTCTCTTCCATCACGTCGGAATCGCTGTTCGCGACCTGCAAGCAGCCATGCCCGTCTACATGCGCCTGTTTGGCTACCAACTCACCTCCGGCCCTTTTGACGATCCCATCCAGAATGTCTCGGTTTGCTTCCTTAGCCGCGGCCCCGGCGACCCTGTCCTCGAGCTGGTCGCCCCCCTCGGCCCAAACTCCCCCATCGATCGCACACTGAAGAAGGGTGGCGGGACATACCACATCTGCTATCAGGTTCCGGAGATCACCTCGGCGATTGACCACATGGTCCGGGAGGGCTCGTTTCAGCTTTCCGGACCCGACCCCGCCGTTGCCTTCGAAATGCGGCCTATTGCCTGGCTCATGACGGAGGCCAACCTGCTGGTCGAACTGGTTCAGGCTCCGGCCGCCTGAATGGACCACCAGTTGCGACCTAATGTAGGAAATGCCAGCGTCGTGGCGCTCTATTTCTTCAGCGCTTTGGTTGTGGCCTGCATCGTAAACTCCAGTGACTCGCGCGGAACGCTCTCGACAAACGGTTTGACCGCCCAGGCCACGCCCGCCGGAATTGAACGCGCAAGCGTCACCGATTCAATCTGCATGTAAAGCCCTCCGTCGCGTTCTTCGTAGCTCCAGTAGGCGTACAGCCGCCAAAGGAACCCATGTTCCTCGCTGCCGCTCATCGCGTGCTCTTCCGGGGTGCCCGCGTCGGCGATCTCAGTGATTCGCGTGCTGCGGGAGGCGCTATACCCGTGCTGCGCATCGAGCCGCGCGAGCACCACATCGTAGGTAATGTCCATCACCACCGTAATTACGTGGTGCTGCTTCACACGATACCAAGCCTGGATCAAGGTCCGGCCGCCTTCGTTCTTGCGGCTGATTACTTTTGCCCGCACAATCTCGGGCGCGAAGGTCTTTGGCATCCCGTCGAAGTCTTCCATTACGCGCTCGTAGTCGGCCACCGTTGCGCCGGGCACGAAGGCAGTTCCGCGCCAGTGGTACAACGTGGCTCCCGGCAACGCAGGGCCGCCTGAAGGGCGAATTCGCTCAATGATCGGCTCGCCGCGCTGAAGCTTTGCCCGGTTGTTCTCGTCGAAAAAGGTCGAGGCGATGAAGCCGTCCTGCGACCGGTGCTGGCGGTCGAGCCGCGATTCGAGTGCCGCGATATAGCTGTTGAAGCCCGTGATCGCAGCCGCTGTCGGCTCGGCCGCGTGTCCTGCAGTCACCGCAACAAGGGCGATGAGGACCAGAATCGCCGCGCGAGGACACAGAAAGTAAGGCTTGCGCGACATCAGAACTGGAATTGCGTTCCGTAATCGAATCGTGTTCACCCCCGGAAAGAAAGAAATGAAATCAACCCAGTGTTAGACCATTGAATCATTCGATGGTGACCACCAGCTTGCCAAAATGGCTGCCCTCTTCCATCCGCATAAGCACCTCGCGAGCCTGCGACCAGTGGAAGTTTTCGCCCACGGGACGCAACTCGGCCAGCGAAATCGCACGGTTCAGGTCTTCAAAGTCCTTCCGTGAACCAACGTAGATGCCCTGCATGTTCACCCACTTATGGAGGATCGACCCCAAAGGGAAGGGAACTGGATCGCCGCTGCCAGACAGAACCCCCACCTGGGCTATCGTTCCGCCCATCCGGACGGCCTTCAGCGAGCGCGGCAAGGTCTTCAGACCTCCGACCTCTACCACCAGGTCCACGCCGACGCCGTCAGTTTGATTGAGCACCCAGCTGTCCCATTCCGGGTTGTCTGTGTAGTTCAATCCCGCGTCGAGCCCCATCGAATGCGCTCGCTCAAGCTTGGCGTCGCTCGATGAGATCCCCAGCACGCGCGCCCCCTTCAGGCGAGCCAGTTGAAGCACAAAGATTGAAACCCCGCCGGTGCCCTGAATCAGGACCGTCGCCCCAGGAGGCAGATTTGCCGCCCGCAGCGCGTTCCACGCCGTCACCCCCGCGCAAGGCAGAGTTGCGGCTTCCTGAAAGCTGAGGTGCTCAGGGATCGGAACCAGCCCTGTCTCCTTCAGGACCACATACTCCGCGAGCATTCCGTCGATGTCTCCTCCAAGGGCGCCTCGTGACTTTGCCCGGTCAATGGGGCCTTCGAGCCAGTTCTGCATGAAGATCGACGCCACGCGGTCGCCTGGCCGGAGCGAATTCACGCCGTCGCCCACGGCCACTACCTCCCCGGCACCATCGGAGCAGGGAATCCTCGGCAGCTTCAACTTCGGGTTGTAGGAGCCCTGGACCAACAGCAAATCGCGGTAGTTGAAGGAAACGGCACGCACTCTTACCAGCACCTCACCGGTCGCTGGCGCGACGGCTGGGCGCTCCACAAACTCAAGAGAATCAATGCCAAACGAGGGAATCTGCCATACGCGCATAGGTGCTCCTGCTGCTGAGTTCGGAGCCTTGCCGATTGCAAACGCGCCCAAAGCTCCCAAACCCCGTAGAATGAAGATAGGGCTCAGGAACGGGAAAGTAAATCGAGGGTGAGATTGATGGCTAAGGGTTTAAAAAAATCGGATCCAGCCGAGGCAAGCGGCTTGGTGAATGAGGAACAACGTCGTGCGGCTGAGCTGGCTCGTGCCACCAAGGAACGCCAGCGTCAGGCCCTTCATCTGCAACGCGAAAACATTCTTTCGCAGCGCACCTCGAACCCGAATCGCCGTTCCGCGCTTGAGGCCGCCCTGGCTCAGATTGAATCGCAGATCGAAACGCTCGCCTAGCGCGCAAATTGCCGCGCAAACAGCCGATCAGTCGTTGACCGGAAACTCCTCTCGACAATGCAGACCTGGTCGATCGCTCCCCTCGCCGAATCCGGTGCTGCTCGACACATTCACCCCTCGCGATGAAACAGAAGTGAATTTGCCTGGTGGATCGTTGTCAGGCTAACCCTTGCAATATTCACATGGGCGGGTCTCGTCACGGCCCAAACAATTGCGTCAGCAATGTCCTCGGGAGCCAGCGGTGTGAGCCCCTTGTAGACCTTAGCCGCGCGTTCCTCATCCCCATGGAAGCGCACCAGGCTGAAGTCCGTTTCCACCATGCCCGGATCGATGCTCGTGACGCGCACAGGCGTTCCCAGCACGTCCTCCCTCAGCCCGTCGTTGATCGCCCGTTCCGCCGCCTTCGTCGCGCAGTAGACGGCCCCATTCGGATAAGTGATCTCCCCGGCCGTCGAACCCATATTCACAATGTGTCCGTGACCGCGCACAACCATCCCCGGCACCACAGCCCGCGTCACATAGAGCAGTCCCTTGACATTGGTGTCGATCATCTCGTCCCAGTCTTCGGGCGATCCCATGTAGAGCTTGTCCAGGCCCCGGCTCAGGCCGGCATTGTTCACCAGGACCTCGATGTGCGCCCACTCCTCGGGGAGTGTGTCGATGGCGTTCTGCACCTCGCGCCGATCGCGCACGTCCAGCTCGATGCAGTGCACCGCCTCCGCCCCGTATTCCAGGGCCTCTTCCGCTGTTTCTCTCAATTTTGGAGTGCGCCGCGCCGCCAATAGCAGCCGCGCGCCCTCCTCGGCGAAAGCGAGTGCAGTGGCCGCGCCAATCCCACCGCTGGCTCCGGTGATCAGGACGATCTTGCCTTCAAGGTTTACTTTGTGTCGACGCATATCGCTATGAGGCATAACCCTATTTTAGAGCCACTTCGGCGGGCCCGCAGCGTTCGCGGTCACAGTTGCCGTGCCTCGGAGTATTTCTCCGCTACGCGCAACATGCCGGCTGCCCAGTCGTTCTCCGCCAATCCCGCGGCGGCCGCCTCTTCGAACACGCCAGCCAACCCGTCGGCCAGCCTGAGCCGCTTGCCACGCGCTGCTGCCGACTCCCGCAGCAGGCGCAGATCTTTCGCGCCCAGCGCGACCGTCGCGCCCGGAGTGGGCGGCGGATCAAGCATCACCTTGCTGTACGCCGCATAAAATGGCGACTGAAAAAGCGCATTGTTGACGGTCTCAAGAAACGTCGTCGGCTCGATTCCCTGGCTCTCGGCGTAGACCGACCCATCGCACAGAGCCTGAATCATGGCGCTGATGAGGAAGTTCCCGCCCAATTTCATCGCATGTGCCTGGCGGGGCTCCGCGCCCACAACCGTGATTCCGCGCGACAGCGTCTCCAGAAGCGGCCGTGCCCTGGCCACTGCGCTGGCTTCTCCCGCGGCCACGATCCACAGCCGCCCCTCCGCGGCGACGTTGGGCCGGCCAAACACCGGCGCTGCCACAAACGACTGGCCCCGCCGGTTGTGCTCGGCAGTTAACCGCTCGCTGAGGGCCACGCTGATGGTGGCCAGGGAGATGTGCAGCGTACCGGGGCGCATCGCATCCAGTACGCCGCCCGCCGAGCAGCACCTGTTCATGTGCCGCGTCGTCGAAAAGCATGGTCATTACGACGTCTGCCTCACGAACAGCCTCCGCCGCGCTCGCGCTCTTTGATGCACCCTGCGCTGCGAGTTCGTCCTGCGGATCTGGGGGTTCGATTCCAAACCGTCACCGCGTGGCCCGACGCCAGCAGGCGCCCCGCTATGGCTCTACCCATCTTTCCTAGTCCGAGAAATGCGATGTTCATCTGCCCTCCCGCTCATCTCCGCAGCCTGCTCCAAATCTTGAGAGGAATCGTAACAGCTTCGATTCCGGCGTTTGCGGTTCTGTCGTTCCATTCGTTCAAGAATCCTTGCCCGCGCGGATTCAATCTGCCGCGAGAGTTGCATGTTGGCGTGCCGCACGAACGGTCAAGCTGGGCGAATAGAGTGGTGCCTGAATTGCAAAGAACGTACAGCGACTCGCAGGGCTCCTTGCGCATGCGGAGTGCCCTGCGGAGTTGAAAGCCTAGTTGGATGAGGGACTGGAGTTGAAAGCGATCCCGCGCTCCAGCTTCTTCGACAGGATGATGCTCGAAATGCAGAAACCGATGAACAGGTAATAGCCGGGCAGAATCTTGGAAGCATTCGTCGGGATTACTACTTGTTGGACGTTGGGCATGTCGCGCAAGCCTTCCATCGAGCTGCCGATGACGCCGTTGAACGCGACGAAGGACATGAAAATGGCAAGGGCCAGGACGTCGGCCATGGACCACTTGGACAGGGTGAAAGCAAAAAGTTTGATGAGGCGGTTGGTGAGCAGGAGAGGAGGCCGGAAGAGAGCTGCGACAAGCGCCAGCATCTTCAACGCAGGGAAGACCACGCTGAAGAGAATGAGCAGCACGGCAACCAGCGTCATTTCAGGGCGGCCCATTTGGATGAGAGTCTGAAACACCTCAAGCACTGTTTTGCTGCGGTAGTAGAGCGACTGGTCGCGAAACTCGATGGGCGTGCCAAGCAAGGTAGCGTCGATCTTGGTGACGCGGACTTCCACCTCGAGCATGGGGCTGAACACGCCACCAACCAGCATCGCCAGGCAAAACAACATGAGCACCACAACGGCGGCCCGCGAGAGCGTGGGCTTGCCCAACATCAGCAGGATGAACCCCAGCGCTGCCGATGCAAGCACTATGAGATAGTCGCGATTCAGCTCTGAGTCGGCTTGCGCGATCTGATTGCCGAGCGTCACTTCGCAGGCCGCGCCATTGGCACACCCATAGTGCTTGAGGATGGCGTTATAGGTGGTCATGTCCGTCGAGCCAAACGTGTTCTTGACCGCATCGGCCAGGACGCCGCGGATGGAGTCTTTGAAGCTCTTTTGGGTTTGTGGCTTCGATAGCTCCGCCATCACCATATTGGTGTACTCCGGCACATGCGGACGCAGTGCCCCGACGATCATGTTCACGATCATTGGATTGCCCCCGCCTGGCATGCCCTGTGCTTTGGCGTTGGGCGCGGTCATCTGTGCCTTGATGTTGTCGAGCAGGGCGTAGAGCGACCGCTCAACCATGGGACGTAGGCTCGAGCTCTGTCCGTTGAGATTAAGGTTCTCGACTTGCGCCTCGAGCATAGGTCCGATGATGCCGCGCCATTGATCGGCGCTAAGGATTCCGTAGCGCGCGTGCTCAATCTCGGCCAGGTCGGTGCGGATGAGACGGCGTGCGGCCAGGCCTTCAACGGTCTCGAAGCTGAACCAGATGGCCGGCACGAGCAGAATCACGGCCGCGGCCAGGCGGAAATTGAACGAACGGGAAGGTTTGTCAGGCGACTGATTCGGAGGTGTGTCGACGCTATCCACAAGGTTGATAACGAGTATAGAGCCGGGGCCGGTCCCAGGAAGAATTTAAGGACCGAACGAGGAGGTCGCCCGCCGTGCCACCGCGGCTCAGTTCTTACGTCGGCTCGACCAGGTGGTGGGCGATTGCGAACAGCGCGAGTTCCAGTCGCGTGGAAACGCCGGTCTTGTCGAAGATGTTCGACAGATGGCGCTTGACCGTTTCTTCGCTCAGGGTGAACTGCTTGGCGATGTCGCGGTTGCTGCAGCCTTCAACAATGCAGCCCACCACTTCAAGCTCGCGCGGCGTGAGGCCGTAGGTCTTCCGCTGCGGCACAACTGCCTGCTGCATCAGGTCGTGCAGAGCTGAAACCAGATTGACCACGCGCTTGCCGCCAATCCAATAATCGCCGGTGTAGACGGTGCGGATGGCGGTCTGGAGGTGGCTGGCCAGCGCGTCCTTAAGCACGATTCCGCGCGCGCCGATGTGCAGCGCCTCAATGATCTGCTGGGTGGTAATGGTCGAGGTCAGCAGCAGGATCTTCACCGTCGGCGTGCCGTTCATGATGGCGCGCATCGCCTCAATGCCCGGCAGACGCGGCATCTGCACGTCCAGCAGCAGGATGTCCGGCTCCAGTTCCAGGGTTTGGGTGATGGCCTCATCCCCGTCCGAGGCCTCGCCGATCACGTCGAAGCCATCCTTCAGGGAGAGCATGTTTTTCACACCGATGCGTACTACGGGATGGTCGTCGGCAAGTACGATTCGAATGGATCGTTCCACGTGAGCGAGCCCTCATCGAGCGAAACAAGAGTACACGATTCCTTGCAAAGATTGTAGGAGGTGGCTTTTTCTTCCACCCCATGGACAAAGACCTATCCACGGGGACCCGGGAAGGGAAAAGCCACTCGACAGGCCTGGCTTCTGAGCACATCAACTCTGGTGTCGCTGAAATGCCGGAATCACCCGGCATTCCTCACCTTGAAAATTCAAACTTCAGCATACGCTTCAGGTTCTCGGCAGCGGCGCGTAAATCCTTGAGTAGTGGCGCGCTGTTATCCAGATGGTTAACGTTTCCCTGGGCGCCCGTTATCTCCAGGGCTCCTTGCTCAATCAGCGCTCCCAGCCGCGCAGCCTGCGCCGCGCCAGCCATGCCGCACCCACCCTTGATGGCGTGGCCCAGGCGGCGCACCTCGACCGCATCGTTGTTTGCCATGGCCGCCTGAATCGCAGTGAGCCGGCGTTCAATGTCGGAAACAATCGCTTCGTAGATCTGCCGCACCGCCGTTTCGGGCATCATCTCCCTCAATTGGGCCAGGGTTTCCGGGTTCACTACAGGAATGCCGGACGGCGCGCCATCGGCGGCCCTGGCCTCGGCCTCCCTTTTCTCCAGCAACGCGGTCAGGTCCTGGGGCGTGAAGGGCTTAAGCAGCACTCCATCGGCCGCGGCCGCTACCTCTGCCGCCGGCGCGCTTGCGCTGATGACAACCACCCTGACCTTGCGTGCGGCGCGGAGTTGCTCAATCAGAGCGACGCCGCTCAGTCCCGGCATTTGTGCATCCATCAGGATCACACCAGGCATGCACTCCACGCCGCTCACCATCTTCAGCGCAGTCTCCCCGTCAGACGCGGAGTGCACCGGGTAGCCGCCCATGATCAGCAGCGTCGCCACGACTTCGCGGCTCACCATGTCGTCGTCAATCAGCAGCACGGTTGGATGTTCGTTCGGATTCACCAGGTCGATCATTTGGCTCGTCCTTCTGTTTTACTCGTTTACCGCTGTTACCTCATGAAGCCATTTGGGAGCCTTGAGCAGTTCGCGCGGCCGTGAACCATCCGCGGCGCCCACCAGCCCGTCGCGTTCCATCATATCGATCAAATGCGCAGCGCGTCCGTAGCCAATGCGCAGCCTGCGCTGCAATAGGGAAGTGGATGCCTTGCCAAACTCAAAAACCAGCCGCACCGCATCGTCGAACATCGGGTCGTCGTCGCCTTCGAGTTCGGCTCCCTCGGCGTTCGGCCGCTCATCCTTGGGCGATTCGAGGAATCCATGCACATACTCCGCTTCGCCCTGCTCTTTCCAGAATTTCACTACCGCGGCGGTCTCCTTCTCGCTGACATACGGCGCGTGGAGCCGCTGCAGCCGGCTCGTTCCGGGAGGCAGGAAGAGCATGTCGCCGCGCCCAAGCAGGGCTTCGGCCCCATTGGTATCGAGAATGGTCCGCGAATCCACCTTGGTCGCCAGGCGGAAGCTGATGCGGGTTGGCACGTTCGCCTTGATCAGGCCTGTAATCACGTCCACGCTGGGCCGCTGCGTCGCCAGAATCAGATGTATGCCCACGGCGCGCGCCATCTGCGCAAGCCGCGTGATAGATTCTTCCACGTTGGCCCGATCGAGCATCATCAGGTCGGCGAGCTCGTCGATGATGATCACGATGAAGGGCAGCGGCTCGTTTTCTTCGCCGTCATCGAACAACGACGGCATCGACCCTTCAAAGAGCTTGTTGTACTGGTCGATGTTGCGCACGCTGCGGCTGGCGAGCAGCTTGAGGCGCCGCTCCATTTCTCTGACGGCGTTGCGCAGCGCATTTGCCGCGAGCTTCGGTTCGGTAATGATCGGCGTGAACAGGTGCGGCACGCCTTCATACATCCCCAGTTCCACGCGCTTCGGGTCGACCAGGATCAAGCGGACTTGATTCGGTGTAGTGCGGAAGAGCAGGCTCATGATCATGGCGTTGATGGCCACCGATTTGCCCGAGCCGGTCGATCCGGCGATCAGCACATGCGGCATCGCAGCCAGGTCCGCTGTAACAATGCGGCCGTTGATGTCTTTGCCCATGGCCAGCGTCAGTCGCGACTTGGCCTTGGCAAAGGTTTCCGATTCGAGCACATCGCGCAGATGGATCGTCTCGCGCACGTGGTTCGGCACCTGGATGCCCACTGTGCTTTTTCCGGCCATTCGCTCGATCAAAATGCTCTCTGCGCGCATCGCCAGGCATAGGTCGTCGGCGAGCCCAGTTACACGTGAGTACTTCACGCCGGCCTCGGGCTTGAACTCGTAGGTCGTCACCATGGGGCCCGGATTGATCTGGACAACCTGCCCGCGCACATCGAATTCAGCGCATTTTTCCACGAGAACCCGCGCTTCTTCGCGCAGCTCATCTTCGCGAACCGCCGCCGGGCCTTCACCGGCGTTGAGCAGCGTGCTGGGCGGCAGCTTGAAGCCGCTGACGTTCTTGGGCGCTACTGTCGCCGTGCGCAAGTCGGCGTCCGCACGATCGTGGATCGCAATCTCTTCCATCGGCGGCGGGGCCGGCGGGACGGTCTGCTCAAAGTCAAATGCTGCCGGCCGGAACTGCATCACGCGCGGCGCAGCAGGCTCCCGCCCGGCAAACGGCTGCTGCATGCGCGCTGCGGGCATTGCAGCCGGCACGGAGGCCGAGCTTACTGCTGAATACGCCGCCGCGCTTGCCGTTGCCGTTTCTGTCTCCGACATGAATGGCGCAGGTTCAGTCGCCGAACGTTCCCAAATGCTCGTCCTGCGCGCTGCTGAAGCCGCGCTCGCAGTCTCGGGCTCTTCCGCGGCAAACGAAGCGCGCTGGTACGCCGGAATATCGTCGATGGGGTAGAGGCTGCCCTCGTCTTCGCGTTCTTTGCGCCGGAACCAGGAGAGAAGTCCGCGCCGCCTGGGCTCGGGAGCAGGCGCCAGCTCAAGCTCCGGCTCAGAATCGTCGACTTCATTTTGGTCGAATTCCTGCCGCTGATCGGCCTTCCGTTCCGCTCGCTCCTCGCGCCAGTTGCGCCAGCGGTCGCTCCACCCGGCGACCTGCATCCAGCGCCCTTCCAAGCTTTCTTTCAAGGCCCAGATGCTCATGGCCGATGCGAAATAGAGCCCTGCCGCGCCCAGCACTCCGGCCACCAACCACGCGCCCTGCAGGTTGATGTACCCGACCAGCAGGCCCGCGATCAGCCGCCCCTGCACGCCTTCAACCGGCAGCACGTGCAGCCAGCGCCAATGCCACGGCGCAAGGGCCAGCATTGCCGGCACAAACAACAGCGTGAGGATTGTGCCGATCGACCGCAGCAGCGGCGAGCCGGCAGGCCGCGACCGCATCCACGTCCAGCCAATGCCTGCGATCCACATGGGGAAGAGAAACGCCGTCACGCCGATCCACTGCAGGAGAAGATCGCTGAGCCAGGCGCCAAAGACACCGATCCAGTTGTGCACGGCCTGCGGGCCGGAAAATCCTGAAGCCGTGTCGAACGATGAGTCTGTTGCGTGGTAGGTGGCGAGCGAGAGGAAGAGGAGGGTCGCGACCAGCAGCATCACCAGCCCCAGAAACACATTCAAAGGGCGGCTCCGCGTAGGCGAAAGGACAATGCGAATTGGCTTGATCATCGGGCTGCTCCTGGTCGCCGGCCGCTCGCGATCGAACATCGAGAGCGACCTAGGGTAGGCCAACAGAGAGTCCCAGAGCAGTCTTTATTATCCGAGGCCGGGAAAGGGAAGAGGGTCAAAACTTCGGCGGGGGAACCACGGTGTGGACCCCTGGCTTTGCGACGGATCCTTACGCCATGATTCCCTCGTCGCGCAAAACTTCAACGCAACGCTTCAGCCTCTGGTCGGATGTCAGCAGATCAAACCCTTCGAGGAGGGCAACGGCACAAATCAGAATGTCTGTCGATCCGCATGCAACGCCCCTGGCCTGGCATAGATTGAACAGACGCGCAGCCTCTTCAAAATGGCGTTCAGAAAGCGGTACATCTGGAAATCCTTCGAGCGCAGCCAGCAATCTTTGGAATTGAGCCTCGTGCTTGACGCCCGACAAGACCTCCTGACGGATGGGGCCGATGATGGCCACGCGTCGGTCCAGAATCGCATCCCGCAGCAATGCCACCGCGCCTTGCTCATCTGCACTCAGCACTGGTCCGTACCTTCGGCGCAGCAGGAGCGACCACGTGCGGGTATCGACAAGAACTTTCATTGCCGATCTTCAGGCTCATCGATCTCAATCTTGTCCAGCATCCGATTCCGCTTGTAGTCGCAATCGGGATGGTAGTCGATTGTCCCAGCCAACTCCAGAATTTGCTGCTGCTTGTGCCACTGCACATATCGTTCAAGCGCAGCCGTTACCGCGTCCTTCTTGGTCTTGTGATGCCCCACGGCTTTTGCTTCGTCGATGAGCTTGTCGTCGATCGCAAGATTGGTGGCCACTGTCGTCACCTCCGCGCGATGTGTAGAGTATCACACATTGCAGTGTGTAGAATTATCCTTGGCCTAATTGACTCCATTGAAAAGGTTTAAGAGATCCGCGCCGTGCGTTTAGCCCGCCGCCAGCTTCGCACCCCAGATCAGCAGTGCCGCGCCCAGCAGGATCCGATAGATGGCAAACATCGCGAAACCATGCTTGCGCACCCACTGCAGGAACCACTCGACCACCCCAGGGCCACGATGAACGAAACGACCAAGCCGATGGCCAGAACGATCCAGCGTTCGGAGTTCATCACCACGTGGCCAACCGGAATGCCGTCTGCTCCACGGCCTTGTTGAGAAAGACCTCTTTCACGAGGTCCCAGCCGGTGGCGGCGATCATGGTCGGGATCGAGAGCAGGAAGCTGAACTCCAAGGCCGCCGGCCGCGTCAGGCCCGCTAACTGGCCGGACGGCAATGGTGGACATGGAGCGCGAAGTGCCCGGGAAAACTGCCGAAAGTGTCTGGCAGAGGCCGATCCAGATGGCCTGCCCGAGGCTCATCTCGTCGACATCTTCGGTGCTCGCTTCGTGCCGGTCGCTCCACGCGTCAATGACCCACATCACGATGCCGCCGATCAGCATGCGCCCAGGCAATACCGACAGGCTGCCCAGGTGCTTCTCGCTCCACTTGTGCAGCAGCAGCGACGGAACGGAAGTAACAGGCAAAGGCAATCAGCGTGAGCGAGATGGGATGGTTCAGCCAGGTGCGGTTGCCGTTTTCGCCCTTGCGGAAAGGTGCGCAGAAACCCGACAATGCGGCCCAGAAACAGCAGCAGCAGCGCCAGAATCGCGCCCAACTGAATCACGATCGTGTACATCTTCCAGTAGGCATCGTCGAGCGGAATCTTCATCAGTGCTTCGGTGATGCGCAGGTGCGCCGTCGAGCTGACCGGCAGAAACTCGGTCAGGCCTTCCACAATGCCCAACAGAACAGACTGAATGTAGGCGTTCAAGAAGCCTCCGGGGCGCAGTCGCAGGCCTATCCGGCCGATGCGAGGCTCGCTGCAGCAGCGCTTCACTGCGGTCGATGCCGTAGACAGGAATGCCCTGATCCAATTTGTACACCAGCGCAGCCGGCCCGCCACGCGTAATCCGACTGGGGAAACTTGTCTTTCAACTTTGCCGCCAGCTCGCGGGCGTGCGCTTGTGCGCTTCGTCGCTCTTTTTGTCGCTGCCGTCGGCGGCATACATGTCCATTGAGCACCGCCTGGCGATAGACCGCCTGATAGAGCGCCTGCGCGGTGCGCGGGCCGTCGGGATACTCGGCCGCGTACTTCTCGTAGATACTCGGCTTCTTTCTCCGGGCACTTCTCCGACCCCTGCCAGTCGCCGCAGAGCTTGTTGTCGATCAGGTCAAAGGCCGCCAGGTCGGCCTGCCGCGTGTGCGGATAGAGCTTGATGACCTTCTTCAGCTCGTCCTCATCCATCTGGTCGCGCATGTAGGCATCGCTTCTCATGAGCCGAAGGCCGCGTGCGAGCGTCGGCCTTCTGAATCTGCCAGAGAATGTCCGCCGCGCGCCAGGCGGCCTCCGGAGCCAGCGGCGAGTTAGGAAACATCTCCACCAGCCGCCGATAGAGCAGCCGCGCGCTCTGCGCGGCGTTGACCGGGCCGCGCGGATCGCTGGCCAGCGACTCCTGATTCGCCGCCTCGCCCATCAGAATCTGATCGCCGTTCGGGTGCGTCTCGATCACCACGCCCTTGGCCTCCATCCAGCCGGAGATCGGCGGCGGCGTTTCGTCGCGCCAAACACCGGCGCATCCTTGTCGTGCATCTTCTTCAATGTCGGTGTTGGCGTAGACGCGCAGCCAGTGGCCGCTCTTCTCGGCGACGACCATCTCGCGGCCAATCTGCACGCGGTCGACTTTTTGCGAACCGGTGTCGGGCGAGACATAGAGCCAGGTGACGCGCAGCGCAGTGGCGCGCGGGCCGGCCATCGGCTTCACCAATTGGTCTTTCGGCTTCTTCTGGCACACGGCGGGCACGGCGGCGCACGCCAGAACGCCAGCGCAAACGCCAGGGCTTGGTTGAAGACGATGTCGAAAATTTCATCACGGAAAGAATCATAGTCGAACGACGTCAGTTGTGGTTAAGGTGAGCGAATGAGGGGCCGAGCCGGTCCTCGTCCTGGGTTGATCAGGCTTCGGTCAGAATCTGGGCCAGCAGCGCCGGGTCAACATTGCCCCCGCTCACGACCGCGACCGCTGTTCGAAACTCCGGCAGCTCGTCCGCATGAAACAGCAGGGCCGCGGTGGCCACCGCGCCGCTGGGCTCGGGAACCAGCCGCGTCGCCGCCACAATCGCCCGCATCGCCGCGCGAATCTCCGCTCTCGCGTCACTGTAATGATGCCGTCGACAAAGGCCTGAATGTGCGCGAAGTTGCGTTGACGCCGACGCTCTGCGTGCGCAGCCCATCGGCAATCGTCCGGCTGGTCAGCTCCGCGGGCCAGGTCACGATTTCGCCCGTGCGAAAGCTCTCCGCCGTGTCGCCGGCCAGCTCCGGCTCCACGCCAAAGACTCTTTGTCTTCGGGCTCAACTGCTTGACCGCCGCGGCCACGCCGCTCAGCAGTCCGCCGCCGGAGACGGGCGCCAGCACGAGGTCGATCTCGGGCAGCGCCTCCACGATTTCCAGCCCGCAGGTCGCCTGCCCGGCGATGATCTCCTCGTCGTCGTAGGGCGGAATCACGACATAGCCGTGTTCGCGCACCAGGTCTTCGGCAACTTGGCGAGCCGCTCGCTCGAGGCCAGCCCGCACTCCACGACCTCCGCGCCAAAGCCGAGCGTCGCCGCGCGCTTGATGGCCGGAGCATTCGACGGCATCACGATCACCGCCTTCGCGCCCACCTGCCGCGCCGCGTAGGCCACGCCCTGCGCATGGTTGCCGCTCGAGTAGGTGATCACGCCGCGCGCGATCTCGTCCTGCGTCAGTTGCAGAATCTTGTTGGCCGCGCCGCGAATCTTGAAGGCGCCGATGGGCTGAAGCGATTCGGCCTTGAGCCAGATTCTCTTGCTGGTCCCGTAGCCGCTCAGGCCCGGAAACGCAGCTTCGACGAGCGGCGTCGCACGGCGACGCCGGCAATGCGCGCCGCGGCAGATGCGGATGTCAGCGATCGTAATCAAGCCCGGCCCGCTCACGGCAGATACTTCGCCGGGATGGTCAGATCGGGGGTCTCGGCCTGCCAGAGGATCTCGAGAATCCGCCAGCGCTTGCCATCAAACACCGCCTGAATGCTGTTGATGCCGCGCACGGTCGGAGGGCCGTCGGGTTGAAGGCGCAACTCGTAGGTGCTCCAAAGGTGCGCCAGGTGGCCGTAGGTCTCCACCTTTACCTTGACCTGATGCTCGGTGAGGACATCGTGGCCGCGCTTGCGAACCGCCTCGGTCCATTCATCCAGCGTGAGGGTCTGTGGAACATACATCCCATCCGGGCGCTTGTGAATGGGCGACAGGCGTGCCTCAGGGAGCAGCAACTCGCGCATGCAGCTGCGGTCCTTATCCGCCGGCCCGGTGACTGCGTCGTCGAGAGCCTTGATCAGATCATCGAGTGTTGTTGCCTCCGCGCACATCGCTGGTGCGGGCGCGGAAGCTTGCGCAGCTGACGGTGCAGAGGTCTGTGCCGCTGGTGGTGTTTGCGTCTGGGCGTGTAGCGCGACACCAAGAAAAGCTGAGAATGCCAGAGATACAGCCGGTTTGAGCATGCATGGATTTTACAGAAAGACCGGGCCCGGCCGTGAGGAGCAGCGCTCATTACGACTTCTGCAACTGGAACGCCGTAGCCCATCGCGTGGGTTCGAATCCCGTTTGCTCGGCAACCGCGCGGAACTCGACCCGACCCGGCTGATCGGGAAACTCGGCGGGAATAAAGGCGCACGAAGACGCTGCCGCAGGAATCCCGAATGCGCCAGAGTGGCCAGCGGGCGTCGCGGTGAGCAAATCCGGAATGAGCTTGTTCTCAGCATCAAGCTCGTTGAACCAGGTGGGCTGATGATGCGACGAGACTCCGAGCAGCCACGGTCCACGAAAGAAAGCGTGCCGATTTGGCAGCGACTGCACGCGATCGGCGCTTTCAATGTTCGGTTGCATCGCGTAACGCGCTGTGATCCGCTCGCCGGCGCGGAGTGAGTCAACGCGCAGGCCGGAGACCGGGCGGCTGTCGCGAGTGAGAGTGACGCTCTTTGCCCATTGCGGCTGGCGCACGGTAAGGGAAGCTCCCTCACGCGCCTTGCGGACATCGATGTGAACCACGCCGTTGAGCTCGAGCCCGGAAGACGCGTCCAACTCGATGAGGTCTGCGCGAAACTGGCCGTCGAAGGGGAGATCGTAGGAAGCCTCGCTGCCGCCGTCGCGAAATACATGGCTATGCAGGTCAGCAAAGGCGCGCAGGCCGTGCAGCGTGCAACACCACCAGGCGCGAACCGGCACGGTGAAAGGAACTCCGGATGCGTCAAGGTTACCGTGGCCGAAGTCGCCCGTTGCCGCCTGGTTCAGGGCGAACTCATTGAAGGCCACGCGCTCGGCAGCGGCCAGGTACTTCAGATCGCTGGTCGCTCGATAAAGCCCAAGACTCAGCCGCAGCCAGTCGCATTCAGCGCAGCCCTCGGTGCGGTTCTTTTTCGGCGACCAGCGTTCGGGAACGCCACCGGTGATCAGCACGTCGCCCGACCGAGCGATCCCGTCCCACGCGGCGACGACGCGATCTAGATGACTGCGCTCGCCTGTTGCGTTATACAGCATAAGCGTCCCGCGAAGGCTGCACAGATAGCCATGAACATGGTCGCCGGGTCGTCGCTCGGCGCGCTCGGAGATTGCAGCGCACAGATCGCGGTAGCGCGGGTCCCTTGTTGCGGAATAGAGCAGCGCCAGACCCTCAGTTTGCTGGGTCCAGCAGATGTACGACGACGCATAGTGCTCGGCAGAGAAGGCATCGGCCATTTGCTTCGAGTTGTAGAGTGGCGCGATTTCAAGCAAAAAATCGCCGAGTCTGCGCGCCGCGGCAAGCACCGCCGGGTCAGGCTGCAACTGGTGATACTCCATCAATCCAACAAGGAGCCTGCCGTTGCCCCAGAGCAGCGCCAGATCGTCGTCGTTGGGGTTTTCGCGATTGAAGCTCTTGCCGAACCAACCCTCGGGTTTTTGCAGGGCTATGGCGTCGCGAACGAAGGGCGCAAGCGCAGGGAAGTTTTCGCCGAATTGGACTGCACATGAGGCAAGTGCACCGATCCACCGTCCGGAGAGGTCGCCGGAAAAGTTGGTGAAGCGCCGGCCGGGCGCGCCGGTCAGGTCTTTGAGCAGGAAATCGCGCGTGTATGCCGGACCTGTGCCAGTGAGGACCCGATTGAGCGTGAGCCTGTAGCGCGCGAAGGCCGGATCGGTTCCGCGCGCTGATTCGCTTTCGTTCGCGGTACCGCACACGGCCTCTGTCGAAGTTGGCTCGGCGCTCAAGAGCGACGCGTGCTTCGCGAAGGGTAGTGCAGCAGTGGAAGCAAGAAACCGGCGGCGATCCATGCGTGGAATTGTACCGCCGCGCGCGATTCACCGGAGCGATGGCGATCCGTCGCGGAGTTAGATCTCCATAATCACCGGCATGATCATCGGCCTGCGCCCGGTCGACTTCTGGATCATGCGCTTCAGGTCGGCGCGGACCTTTTCCTTTACCATGCCGTAGTCCGACTTTTGCTCGGTGCTCAGCCCGTCCAGGGTTTTCAGTACGGCCTCGCGCGCCTGTTCGGTAATGTCGGCACCACCGAATCCGCGCATAATTACTTCGGGCTGCTGCTCCACCTTGCCGGTCCGCTTGTTGATGCCTACAACCGCCAGCACGATCCCGTCTTCCGACAAAATGCGCCGGTCCTTGATCACCAGGTCCTCGACTACGTCAATCGAAGAGCCGGAATCGATCAGCACCCGCCCAGCAGTGACTTTGTCTTTCTTGCGCGCGTCCGTCTTGTCGAGCTCCAGCACGTCGCCGTCTTCGATCACCATTGCGTGCTCCACAGCACCCGTCTCCAGGGCCAGCCGCGCATGCCGTTGCAGGTTGCGGTAGTCGCCGTGAATCGGGATGAAGAACTTTGGCTTCACCAGGTTGATGAGCAGCCTCAACTCTTCCTGGCTGCCGTGGCCGCTGACGTGGATCAGCCCGCTTGCCCCGTCGTCGCAAATCACCACCGCCTCGCGCCGGCACAGGTGATCGATCACGCGAAAGATGCCTTTTTCATTTCCGGGAATGATGCGCGAGCTCATCACCACGGTGTCGCCGGCGTCGATATGGGCAAACTTGTGGTTGTCCACCGCGGCGCGGCTCAGCGCGCTCATTGGCTCGCCCTGCGTTCCGCTGATCAGGCACATCAACTGGTCGGCCGGATAGTCCTTCATCTGGCCCGGCTGGATAATCAGCCCCGGCGGAACATCGATGTAGCCCAGGTCCTGGGCGATCTCAGAGCTCTCCATCATCGACCGGCCGATGATTGCCACCTTCCGCCCATGCTTGCGCGCCAGCTCGAGCGCAATGCGAATGCGGAAGATCGAAGACGAGAAACACGTAAAGAACAGCTTCTTCCGCGTCTGCGAGAAGACTTCATCCAACCGCGGAATCACCGCGCGTTCGCTCGGTGTGTAGCCGGTGCGCTCCACATTGGTCGAGTCCTGCAGCAGCGCCAGCACGCCGCGCTTGCCGTATTCGGCAAAGGTGTGCAGGTCGAAGGCGTGATCGTCGAGCGGCGACAGATCGATCTTGAAGTCCCCGGTGTGAATCACGATGCCCACGGGTGTCTCGATGGCCAGCGCTACGCAATCCACCAGCGAGTGCGTCACGCGGATCGGCTCAATGGTGAACGGTCCCAGCGTGAACTTTTCCCGGGGAGCAATCTCTACCAGCTCGATCTCGTCGAGCAAGTGATGTTCTTCAAGCTTGCCCTCGACGTATGCCAGCGTGAACTCGGTCGCGTAAACCGGCACCTTCAGCTCGGAGAGAATCCACGGCAGACCGCCGATGTGGTCCTCGTGCCCATGCGTCAAGACGATGGCCCGCACCATAGCTTTGTTCTCAACCAGGTAAGAAATGTCGGGAACGACAATGTCGACGCCAAGCAGTTCGGTCTCCGGAAACATGAGTCCGGCATCGATCACAATAATGTCGTTTTCATAGCGGAGCGCAAGGCAGTTCATGCCGAACTCGCCCAGTCCGCCGAGCGGAATGATTTTCAAGTTTTTTGTTTGCATCTATACTCCGATGCTACCACTCTGTGGGGTCCTGCTATCCGGCGTCCGCGTGCCTGGCGGAAGATGGGCTCGGCTCGATCTCAGGGCTTGCCCGGGACTCTCCATCGCGCAACTCAGGGCTGGGCGGCTTGTTCCAGTTCGGCCACGATCAGCTTCTTCATGCCCAGCATCGCCTGAAAGGCCTTTGGGTGCTTGAGAAGCTCAGCGATGTTTACCGGAACCACCTGCCAGCAAAGGCCGAATTTGTCTTTAAGCCAGCCACATTGAATCTCGGTGCCGCCTTCAGTCAGCTTTGCCCAATACTCGTCGATCTCTTCCTGCGAGCCGCAGTTCACCACCAGCGAAATCGCTTCAGTGAATTTGAAATTCGGTCCGCCGTTGAGCGCGACCAGTTGTTGTCCGTCCACTTCAAACCATATGGTGAGCACGCTGCCCACGGGCCCCTGAATCTCATCGACGGAGGCCAGTTCGCCGATGCGGCGCGAGTTTTTGAAGACCGAAAGGTAAAAGTCGACTGCCTCTTCTGCATTTGAGTCGAACCAAAGAAATGGCGTTATACGGGGGAACGCTTCAGGAGTGCTCAATGGATCCTCTTGATCTCTGAATGTCGGCCGTTTGGTCGGCCTAACCAGAATACGGCAAGAGGCGGTGAAAAGGGCGCTGTGGATGACGGAATCCGCGCGCCGGTTCCTGGTCGAGGCCGGAATCGGCATGGTTCCGGGCAGGCGCGCGCCAAATCGCCGTCGGTAGTCTGCCGCGCCCTATACAAATGCCGTTACGGGCGGCGGGCAAAGGGCGATGCTCAAAACCGTAATATCGTCTGCCTGAGGAGCGCCTTCGCCGAACTCTCTTGCCGTCTTCGCAATCTCGGCTGCAGGCTGTGCGCTCAACGCTTCTGTCCGTCCAAACCCGAACAGCTCCCGCGTCTTGGCGCTGGTTGCCTCCACCACTCCGTCTGTCACCAGCGTGCAGATCTGATCGTGCCGAAGTTCCAGCGAAACCTCGGGGTAGGTGACCTCTGCCACCAAACCGAGCGGCAGGTTGGGCTCAGTCTCGATTTCCTTGCCGTCGCAGTAAAGGTTTGGATGGCCCGCATTTGCGACAGTCACCAGGCCCGAGGCCTCCACCTTGAGCGCAATGCAGGTCGCAAATCCATCCGATCGGCCGATCAAGGACCGATTCACTTCGCTCAACAGCACTCCGGGCCCCGAGCAGTGCCGCGCACTCGTCCGCAGCGTGCCCACGATCATTGAAACCGTCATCGCCGCCTTCAGTCCCTTGCCGCTCACGTCGCCGAGCACGATGAATGCTGCCTGACCTTGCTCCGTGTGCGCCGGATCTCCCCTCGGAATCGGCAAAATCTGAAAGAAGTCCCCGCCCACATCCTGCGCGGGCAGGTATGCGCTCTCAATCTTCAGCCCGGGGATCGTCGGCAGCTCATCCGGAATCAGCACCTGCTGCACGCTTCGCGCTGCCTCCATCTCCTGCTCCACTTCGCGATTGCGATTCTGGATGCGGCGCAGGCGGAAGGTCATGGCGATGAGCATGACGACGGCGAAGATCACGTAAGAGAGCGGGCGCAGATCGAAGTCGAGATGGCCCCACATGAAGTCCTGAGGCAGACTGGGCATATCGTTCTGGCTCAGCATGCGATTGGCCTCAATGAAGGCGATAAAGACCAGCGCCGTCCCGATCCAGCGCATCTCGGCGAGTTTGGATTTGAAGCAGCCAGGAACAAGAAGCAGCAGGCTCAGGTCGCCGAGGATAGTGGCCAACTGCATGGAGCGGTGGACGAAAGCGCCTTCAGTGAAGCCGGCGAGCGGGAAGTATATGGAGGATGGCCATGGGAACAGCAGGAGCAGTGAGAGTGTGGAGAAGGCGCCGAGGAACTGGATCGCTCGAAACAATCTTGGGACTGGCCGTCCCAGGAACGCGAAGACAAATTGAATGAGTACAAATGCCGAGGTTGCATTGAACACCCGGTCGGCGGTGAAGACAATCCATGCAGGCACAAAGAAGTTTACGACCCAGGACAATTCACAGATGCGGTAGACCGCGAGGATGCAAAGCCTGGCGCCGATCCAGAAGTACTCATGCAGATGGGTATTGACGGAGAAGAGCAGGAAGAAGACGAAGCCGGCGCCGAACATGGCCGCATAGCACAGGTAGTGTTGCCAACTTGCGCGCACGTAAGCGAACAAATCCAGATCGCGCACAGTCCGGATCTGGTCCATTGGAGCGAGGGTGGGGACAAAGCCTGGAACCGGGATTGAGGTGCGGACGCCCAGGCCGTGAATAGCAATGACGATGCGGTTTTGGCGGACGAGGGTCGAAGGGACGGTCAGGATGATGCGGGCATATTCAGGGCCGTGGCGGGTGACCAGGCTGCCTGAGCCGCCGATCGACTGGCCGTTGACGAAAACCTCGTAGACAGGCTGCTCGCCCTGGACGAGCAGGCCAAGCTCGGGAGTCGACCTTAGCTCCGAGGGTAGGGTGACTTCAATTCGCCGCCACTGATTGGCCGGGCTCAAGTCGCTGTGGTTGAACTGTTGCGGAGTGCAGGCGGGCGCTTCAATCTGGGCGCAGGAGGGTTCGTCGCCGATGTGGAGCTGCCACTGGTCCCAGGGCAGACGCAGAACACCAGGTTGTTGTGCGTGTGCGGTATGAATGGCGGCGATAAAAGACAGGCACAGCAGTGCGTTCTTCGCGCGCGTCCTCATTGATGTGGGACTCCCAGGGTCCAGGGACATGCTGCCTAGCGTAGCAAATCTTCAAGAGCGGTGGACAGGTCCGTTTTTTCGTCGCGGTACTTCACAATTACCGGCGCGTAGACGCTCAGGCCCCATGCGTCGGATGCGGGGTGCCCTTTGCCTTTGACTACGGCCCGCGAGCCCGGAACCACCACGGCGTTTTCTGGAATGATCAATGGCGCCTCTGCCGTTGCGCGCAATACCGTGCCGTTTACCAGGTCGAACACCGGCGTGCCCCGCGTCAGGATCGTTCCTGCCGCCAGCACCGCGCCCTTGCGCACGATGGTGCCCTCGTAAACGCCCGTGTTTCCGCCCACCAGCACGTCGTCCTCAATAATCACCGGGCTGGCATTCACCGGTTCAAGCACGCCGCCAATCTGCGCCGCCGCGCTCAGATGCACGCGCTTGCCGATCTGAGCGCAGCTGCCCACCAGCGCGTGCGAGTCCACCATGGTTCCCTCGTCCACGTAGGCACCAGCGTTCACATACATCGGCGGCATGCACACCACGCTCCGCGCCACGTAAGCGCCGGCACGAATCGACGAGCCGCCGGGAACAATTCGCACGCCATCTCCCGGGCCAAACCGTCGCGGTGGGGTAAGTATTCTTGTCGACAAATGAAAGACCCTCGCCGGGCATTGCCTCGAGCACGCCAATCCGGAAGCCCAGCAGAATTCCCTGCTTCACCCACGCATTTACGCGCCATCCTGTTGCCGACGACGCATCCGGTTCGGCGGCGCGCGCTTCTCCGGCTTCCAGCGCTGCGCGGAGCGATAGAAACACTTCTTTGCGGCTGGATCGCTTGCGGCGGCAGCGCCGGCGGCAAAGTGTCGCTCGATTGCCAGCTTGAGTTCGGTCAGGCTCATGATGCTTTGAGTCTATCGAACTCGAGCGACCCACAAGGCGAATGTGGCTTCGACCGGCCTGGACTCATGGCGCAATCTGCGCTGACATCCACGGCAGCATATGCGCGCTTATCCGCTGCTGCATGTGGCTGGTGTGGTTGCCCTGGAAGACCTCGAGCGTATTCGAGATCCCCGCCTGCGTCAGGCGCTCCGCCGTCTCCTCGGCGCCGATCACGATGTGCGTGAAGTTCTCCTGCGCCCCAAACTCGATGACGATCCCCTTCAGCTTCGCAATTCTCGGCAACAGCGGCGCCACCATGTTCGCCGGCATGTTTTCGGCGATCCGCGCATACGCTTGAGGATCGGTCTTCATCTCACCCTTCTCCATCACGAACGGCATGTCTCCAAGAGTTTTCTTGTCCGAGTCAGGGGCGAGTGCGGCAGCCATTGCAGATTCCGCCGCAACCAGGAAATCGCCCATTCTTGAGCGCAGCCGGAACATCGTCGGGCGACTTCAGAGCCGCGGCCTCCACCCACTCCGGCCGGTTCGGTCCCATGTCCCCCACAAGGTCAGTGCAACATGGGCTCATCGCATAGATCGAGCCGAATACATCCGGATGCCGGAAGCCCAGTGTCAGTGCACCATAGCCGCCCATCGAGTGGCCGGCCAGCCCACGATGCTCTGCACTAGCCAGCGTCCGATAATGGCTGTCCACATATCCCACCACGTCCTTGACGATGTAGTCCTCCCAGTTACCCAACGTGCTGGAGTTGGCATAAAACGCGCCGCGATATTTGTTTGAGCCATTGGGCAGCACCACGATCATCGGCTTCACCGTGCCGGCCGCGATGTCCTTATCCATCGCAGTGCGAAGGCGCTCGGCATTGACGTGGGTCGCCGGCTCGCCCCCATAGCCGTGCAGAAAATAGAGCACCGGGAATCGCCGCTCGGTGTCGTTCGCATAGGCTTCGGGTAGATAAATTGATACGGGCTGGTCGGCCGGGTCGCCCAGCAGATTATTCTCAAGCCCCGCCGAGTGAACCGTCACATCCACAATCTGCGACTGCGCAAGGGCCATCGAGCAGGGAAGCGCAAGGGCGAGTGCGAGAGCAAGTGCAAGACGAGTAGGAATCTGTGCGAGGACCGGCTGGAGTGAATCATCGGGTGAAGATCCCTTTCACGAGCAAGCGCGCTTCATTCACCCGAATCATACAACGGTTGGCGCGCGCAACGAGCCGGACCTGGATTCGGGTCGCAGAGAATGCAGACCGCGGAATTGGGCGCACAAAAAAGGAGGAGCCGAAGCTCCTCCCCAGTGCTCTCTGTTTGGATCCCCAGTTCAACAGTGAGCGAAGCTTTCCAACGCCTGGCGGCTAGGAATCACCAGCGTTGAGCCGTGGAACGAAACCAGGCGGCGCGTCTTGAAAAGGGTCAGCGTCCGAGTGACTGTTTCGCGCGAGGCTCCGATGAACTCGCCAATCTCCTCGTGGGTCAAGCGAGAAGCGAAAGCGCGTTCCTTCCGCGGTTGCCTGTCCACCTCTCGCTCCACTCGAGCAGCAGGCGGGCCAGCTTTTCGGGCACAGAAGCAGCGAGTCCAAGAGTCCGGAGTTGTTCGCAGGCCATCGTCAGCTGGCGTCCAAGCTCCTGCGTCATGGCCTGGTAGGCATCGGCATGGCGCATCAGAAAGCCCTGCAGCTCGCGCTGGCCAAGATGGACCAACTTGCATGGATACTGGGTCTCAGCAGTCATCAGGTACTCTTTTCCAAAGAGCGCCGAGGCGAGGCCCAGAATCTCTCCTTTGCGCGCAATGCTCAGATTCAGCCGCCGGCCGTCTGCGGAGTTGATTGAGAGCTTGACCTCGCCTTCGAGCACGAAATAGATGCCCTGGGCATGGTCGCGTTCCATGAAGAGAAGATTCCCGGCTGGATAAGAAGTAGGGCAGAGAAGCGAGCCGAGATCATCGAGTGCCTCGGCCGAGAAGTGGCCGGAGAACTGGCTCGCCCAGGACTTGACTGCACCTTTCGAGTTCAGTGAGTTCTGGCTCTTCTGGTTAGTGATGGCTTGCGTTTCCATGTCCTGTCTCCTCATCCGCATTGGGTTGTTCTGAAAGATTTGTTGACCTTGTTTTCAAGCAATATCTGAAGTTGGATTCGAGCGAATTTCCTCGGCGAGGTAATCGCTCCACGCTGTTTTGGCTACGATCTCCGCGCCAGACTGGGCGTAGATCTCGCGCAATACCCGCTTGCCGGAATCGTCCGCGAAGGTGACTCCGCGCAAATCGAGTTGGAGCTTTTTTTCAGCAACTCGAGGTGCCACGGCCTTCCATGCGCCGGCAAGTTCGTCGACCCAGGGCCCCGCGACGCGCCCTTCCAGCCTGATTGCCACAACCTGTTCGTCTTCGCTGGTTGAGATACGCAACATCAAGTTCGCCCGTCCTTATGCTTGCACTGGACAAATGCAAGCGGCGTGCCAAAGTTGGCCGCAAGAAGACAATGTGCGCTTAGGAATTGAATTGGAAGAAGTTAGCTCGGGATCGATCGGGAAGGCGGGAGTGCGGTGACGAGCCAGGTGACGAAGGGACGATGACGATATAGCGTCACTGCGACTTCATATAGTCACTTCGCTCGATGCCGAGCTTCTTCAACTTGGAGTTCAGCGTGGTGCGTTTCAGGCCAAGCCGCGCTGCCGCGCCATCGTCTCCGCCAATTTGTCCGCCCGACTCGCGAAGCACGCGCAAAATGTGTTCGCGCTCCGCGGCCTCGAGAGTGGGGCTCTCGGTCTCCTGGGCCGCAGGCGAGCTCTCCGGCATCTCCAGCTCCGCAAGAGGCGCGTAGAGTACAGGCCCGCGCGTAAGAATCACTGCGCGCTCCAGAAAGTTCTCCAGCTCGCGGATATTGCCCGGCCAGGACCAGTCGCGTCAGAGCCTTCATTGTCGCTTCCGGAATGGTCTCGATCACCTTGCCCATTCGCCGGCTGTGCGTGTCGACAAAATGGCGCACCAGCACGGGAATATCGGCCTCGCGCTCGCGCAGCGGCGGTGAAAAGACAGGAAAGACCTTCAGCCGGTAATAGAGATCGCTGCGAAACTGCTTCTCTTGGACCATCGTGGCCAGGTCCCGGTTGGTGGCCGCGATCAAGCGGACGTCGACCTGGATCGGCCGGGTGCCGCCGATGCGCTCAATTTCGCGCTCCTGAAGGGCGCGGAGCAGCTTCGGCTGCAGGTCCAACGGCAGTTCGCCCACTTCGTCAAGAAACAGCGTTCCCTCATGGGCCAGCTCCAGGCGGCCAATCTTGCGCGCGATCGCGCCCGTAAACGCGCCTTTCTCATGGCCGAACAGTTCGCTCTCCACCAGGCCGGCGGGAATCGCAGCGCAGTTGAGCTTGATAAACGTGCTGTCTTTGCGAGGGCTCAACCGGTGGATCGCGCGGGCCAGCAGCTCTTTGCCCGTGCCAGTCTCTCCCTGGATCAGTACCGTCGCCGTGGTTGGCGCAACCGTCTCAATCTGCTTCAGCACATACTTCAGTCCCGTGCTCTCGCCCACGATGTCCTCAAAGTGGTGCTCGAGGCTGATCTCCTGCTCAAGGTATTTCTTTTCCTGGCGCAACTTGTCGCTGCAGTTCGGCAATGCGCCGGAAGGCGATTGCGTTATCCATGGCCATGGCCACCTGAACCGCAATCCGGGCCAGGATATTCGCCTCCTCTTGCGAGAATCCGCCCTCAAGCCGGCTGAGGACGCCCAGGGTTCCAATGGAGTTGCCGTGGTGCAACAGCGGCACCCAGCATCCCGACTGCATTCCCAGCCGGGTCAGGGATTTTCTGGTCTCCGGAGCATTCGCAACATCCGACAACCGCTGCAACAGCACCGGTTCCCCGGAACGAAAGACTTGACCGGATATCGTTCCCTCGATCGGGGTGTGCCCATCCTTGGAGAAGATTCGCCGGGTCTTCCGGTCCCAGAAACTGCACCGCCAGGTCGCCTGCCGCCGGGTCATAGAGCGCGAGGGCAGCCATGTCGTGAGGAACTACTTCGTGGATACTGGCCGAGATCGCCGCCAGCAGCTTTCCGATGTCCAGGTTGGTCATCAGCGCGGTGCTCAACTGCAGCATCACCGCTTCTTCGGCACGCTTGCGATCGGTGAAGTCGCGGGTTACTTTGGCGTACCCGGTCACCGTGCCGGTTGAATCTCGAACGGACGAGACCACGATATTGGCCCAGAAGCGCGAGCCGTCTTTGCGCACCCGCCAGCCCTCTTCTTCGATGCGGCCGCGCTCGGCAGCCAGGCGCAGCAGCTCGGCCGGGCGTCCGCGATCGATATCCGGCTGCGTGAAGAACCGCGAGAAGTGCAGGCCGAGAATCTCGTCGGCGGAGTAGCCCTTGATTCGCTCTGCTCCCGGGTTCCACGTGGTCACATAGCCTTCTGGATCGAGCAGATAGATCCCGTGGTCGCGTACGGCGTCAACGATGGAGCGAAGCTGAAGATCGAGCAGGTGCGAGGCATCGAGTGTCGCCTTCTGCTCGGTCACGTCGCGCACGAAGCTCAGCGTTACCCGGCCTGCGGGAGTCTCAATCGGCTTGAGCATGATGTCGACGGGAAATTCGGATTGGTCTTTGCGCAGACCGAAAAGGTTTAGACTCGCGCCCATCTGCCGCGCGCGGGGATGGGCCTCGAAGTTCTCGCGATGGGCAGGATGAGTGGAATGGTAGCGAGCGGGGATCAGGAACTCAATTGGCTTGCCAATCAGTTCGGCCTCAGTGTGACCGAACAACTCGACCGCGCGCGGGTTCGCCCCACGGATCACGCCACGGTTGTCCGTGACAAAGATCGCATCTGGAGAAACCTCGAAAAGATTCTCCAACCCGAATTCAGCATGCGGGGCCCGGGCATGCACGACGGATTTTATGGCGTCCTGCTCAGGGGAATCAGGCGGGCGCATCAATTACTCCAAACGAAAGTCTCGTGCGAGTTTTTACTGGACCTGGTGTCATTAGACCCAGAGTTAAACTCCAGTGTCAATCGCACTCTTGAGCGTCCGTTTCAGGCAATCCCAAAGCGGCACTTCGCCAAGACTGCCTTCCCTCGAATGGTTGAGCTAGACTCGGTGCCTGAAAGCTCCCCCCGGAGCTCCCAACAGGTCACGGAAACCCCAGTTGATTCCTGTTGCTCTGAATGGGCATCCTATCTGACATGGCATCGGGTCCTGGCGATCGCCCAGGTGGGGTTTCGATGCACCGCCGCCCGCCCCCGCCGGGCAAGTGAGCGTTTTGGAGGTCAATCTGCAGATGGGGACGAAGCTGGCGACCACGACAGAGCAGAGAAGCGCGCAGAGGCGATTCCGCCTTGCCATGGTTGGTTGCGCGATCGCGCTCATCCTCCTGCCGTTCTCATTTCGCGCCGAGCGGCATCTGGAGACAACGTCGCAGATAGAATCGGGCGAGGCAGCCCAGGTTGATCGCGAACTCGCCACCCGCTTCCAATCCCCCTACACAAACCGCCTGGTTCTCGTCTTCACCGGCTTGCCCGAGCCCTATGAGAGCGGCCGCAACCAGGCCATCGACTTCATCGAGCAGTCCCTCCGCTCCGAGCCTGGTGTAAGCGTGGTGACCTCGGAGCTCGACTGGTCCGATCCGCTCTTTGGCGGAAGCGGCAGCGGCGGACTCATGCTCATTGGCCTCGATACCCAGGGCGCTGATCTTGAGTTGCTGCTCGCCAGGCTCCGCGCACGCTGCAGCTGGCTTCAGACGCAACTTCACGCCCAGTATCCCGCGCTTAGTCTCGAGATCACCGGCGAAACGCCGCTCAATGTCGACATCCGCAAGATCAGCTCGGAAGAAGTTGAGCACGCCGAGTTGCGCGTCGTTCCAGTCACGCTGATCCTTCTGCTCATCGCCTTCGGCAGCCTGGTCGCGGCTTTGCTGCCGGTCGGCGTCGGCGTGATCGCGATCTCCATGACCATGGGCGCCGTTGCGCTTATCGCCCAACACTTCCACCTCTCCATCCTCGTCCAGAATCTCGCATCCATGCTTGGCCTCGGCCTCGGCATCGATTACGCCCTGCTCATGGTCAGTCGCTTTCGTGAATCGCTGGCCGAGGGCCGCGAACCGGGCGCGGCCGCCGATCAGCTTTGGAAGAGCGCTGGCCACACCCTCATCCTCTCAGCGGCTACCGTCGCCATCGGCTTTACCGTTCTTCTCTGGGTGCCCATCGGCGACATTCGCTCCATTGGAGTCGCCGGGTTGCTGGTTGCGGCCATGAGCGTGCTCCTCTGCACGCTGGTCATGCCCTGGGTGCTTGGCCTGCTGGGCACACGCATCAACCGATGGAGCCTCGGCATCTCCGTCACTGGTCTTTTGCGGCGTCTGATCTCTGGTCACGTGGGCAGCTCCGATCCTCGCGATACCTGGCGTAGGCTCGGTATGGCAGTTACCGCGCGCCCGTGGCTCTCGCTCACTCTGGCCGGCGCTCCGCTCGTCCTGCTCGCCCTCGAGGGGAGGCACATTTCTCTCGGTCTGCCTTCCGGGGACTGGTTCCCGCCTGGTGCGGAGAGTGTAAAAGCCATTCACACACTCGAGAAGATGGGCCATGCGGGTGTCGTCCAGCCCATTCGCATCGTGCTTGACCTGCCCGCCGGCGCGCCGCCCACGTCCACGCGCGGCTCGGATGCGCTGAGCCGCTTGACGCGCTTTATCGCGGCCGACCGCCGCTGCGCTGAAGTCCTCTCCCTGACCACAATGGTCGATACCGGAGCAGACCCATCCGACCTCGACACCCTGCCCGAGCAGACGCGCAAAAGCTTCCTCTCGAGCGATGGCCAGGCCGCCCTCCTCGAAGTCATGCCCGCGGAATACGTCACTGCCAGCGAAGAAGTGCGCTGGGTCCAGCAACTTCGCAAGGTGAATGTCTCCGAGGTCACCGCTCTTCCCGGCGCCTCAATGCGCATTGGCGGCTACGCGGCGTGGAATGCCGACTACGAGAAGGTCGCCGACGAGTACCTGCCTCGCGTGATTGCCGCAGTCGTTGGCGGCAGCTTTGTTGCCCTGTTTCTCGGTTTCCGCTCAGTCTTCGTCGCTGTCAAGGCCGTGCTGCTTAACTTGCTCTCGGTCGGCGCGTCCTTCGGCGCGCTCGTGCTCGTTTTTCAGGATGGCTTCGGCGGCAGCTTCTTAGGAGTTCCCGGCGGCGTGGGCAGAGTTTTCATGGAGATTCCCATCGTCTCCTTCGCCATCGTCTTCGGCCTTAGCATGGACTACGAGGTCTTCCTCGTCGCGCGCGCCCGCGAGGAGCGCCGCCGCGGCCTTGGTGAGCGCGCGGCAGTGGCCGAGGGGCTCGCCGGCACTGCCGGTCTCATCACCAGCGCCGCCGCCATCATGATTTCGGTCTTCGCCGCCTTCACCCTGGGCGGATTCCTCGCCATCAAGATGATGGGCTTCACGCTCGCTGTCGCCGTCCTCATCGACGCCACGCTGGTCCGCATGGTCATCGGCCCCGCGCTGCTCCAATTGGCCGGCGACTGGAACTGGTGGCCCTGGGGGCTGGCCGGATCAGGTGCGGGAGGTGCGCAAAGCGGCCACTAGGAATTGGCTGGCGCGCCTCAAATCTATTCTCCGCAAATTGTGCGGTGATTCTGCGCTCTATTCGCCGCATGCAGGAACGCGCTAGCTTCCTAGTGGTGGAACCCCGCGCCATCGAGGGTGGGTTTCAGGCCGGGCTGCGATGCGAACCATTCCAGGTGTCGTTTTATGTCGCGCACCAGCATCCCCGCCAGGTCGTGCGTGAACCCGTTGCGAATCACCGCTCGCTGCAGCACCAGCTCTCCGCGATTGGCCGGCATGCGGTAGGTGGGCACTTGCCAGCCGCGGTCGCGCAGACGGTCTGACAAGTCGTACAACGACCAATTTGCCGGCTCCTTCTGCATCCAGGCAATCACCGGCAAGTCGTGCCCGTACGAAAGAATCTCGAACGGCCCCAGCGCTTCAATCTGTTTCGCCAAATCAATCGCCACATCCTGGCAGGCCTGATGAATCGCGCGATAGCCCGCCCGCCCCAGCCGGATCATGTTGTAGTACTGCGCCACAATCTGGCTCGCGGGCCTGGAGAAGTTGATTGCCAGCGTCGGCATCGATCCGCCCAGGTAGTCCACCTTGAATATCAGATCTGGATGCAGATCCCTGAGCTCGCGCCACACGATCCATCCCACGCCTGGATACACTAGTCCATATTTATGGCCCGACGTGTTGATCGACTTTACGCGCTGCAATCGGAAGTCCCACACCAGCTCCGGCTGCAGAAACGGCGCAACAAATCCGCCGCTCGCCCCGTCGACGTGAATCGAAATGTCGAGCCCCTCGGTCTCCTGGAGCCGATCGAGCGCGGCTGAGAGCGCCACCACGTTCTCATAATGGCCGGTAAACGTGCTGCCCAGCACGGCAACCACCCCGATTGTGTTCTCGTCGCATGCTGAGGCTGCAAGTTCCGGGTCGGTGATTACTTCATCGACCCCGAGCGGCACCTCGCGCGGCTCAATGTCCCAATAGCGGCAGAACTTGTGCCAGCAGACCTGCGTGTTCGTCCCCATCACCAGGTTGGGCTTGCCGGTTGCCTTGCCCTGCTCGGCGCACCGCTCGCGCCACGCCCACTTCAGCGCAAGTCCCCCCAGCATGCACGCTTCGCTCGACCCGATTGTCGAAGTTCCGATCGTAGCCTCGGCGTCGGGCGCATTCCACAACTGCGCCAGCATGTGGACGCAGCGCATCTCGAGCTCCGCCGTCTGCGGATACTCGTCCTTGTCGATCATGTTCTTGTCGAAGGTTTCCGACATCAGCCGATGCGCTTCCGGCTCCATCCACGTGCTGCAGAATGTTGCCAGATTGAAGCGCGAACTGCCGTCGAGGATGAGCTCGTCGTGAATCAGGTGATACGCCGTCGACGGCGCCATGCCCTCCGTGGGGATCGCGTGCCGGGGCGCGGACCCCAGCAGCGAGTGGCGCGCATACATCGGTCGAACAAGGTCGGCGCTGTGCGTCCGGCGTTCACTGGTTTGGGCAGCGGGGGGTTGGTTGGCGGGGTCGGTCTTCATGCAGGCAGTCATCCTCCGGGAATCTGATCATAGCCGCGGAGGTTTTGCTTCGTCTTGGAAATGGAATGAATTCAGAGGCCTGAAAACCCGCGATCGGGGAAAGGGTGGGCGCGCACCTCCCGCGATGCACCTCTTCCTGACAACTTAGGGCCACAATCTGGCCGGTTCGGAATTTGGGCGGCAATGCGGCGGCTTAGGCCGCGTGCGGAGAGACCTGCCGGCTGATGCTCCGAACTCCAGGAACCACGGGGCGCAGGCGGAACGAGTTGTTTCCCGCCGGGATCAGTGCCAGGGGAACGGCTGGTTGCATCGGCTGAGGCCGCAGGTTCTTTGCTTCCAGCCACGCGCACAGCCGCGGGTCATGGATCTCGGGTTGGCCATCCCAGAAATCGGGCTTCAAACCGCATTGAATGTGCAGGTGATCGAGCTGGAGCTCAATAACCGAGATGTTCTTGGGAAAATAGCGACGAACGTTGGTCGAGCCCACATGCAATCCAGTGAGGCCCCGGCCCTTGCTGTGTGTTTTTACAACCATGATGCACCTGCTCTGCAGCCTTGGTTAAGGTCAGTCTAGGGAGCCAGGCTTCGGGGAAGTGATTGGGATGATGGGAATTATGCGAGTAATTCCTCAATCGGCCCACACCGCTCGCGGGGTCCAAAATGGGAAGTTCGTGCGGTACCCAATGTGGAAAAATCGTGCGCCCCTTTTGACCTTCTGTCAAGTTCAGCCCCGTTAATTTTCCTGGAAGGGTGGCTCTTACTCCCCTAGATGCTCGCCGCCGCGGAAAGGTTAGCGGGAAAAGTAGATGAAGGTTTATCGCAGGGGATCCCAGGGAGAATCGCAGGGGCTGAATGGGCTATCGGAGCTGAAGGGAGACGCATTGCCTTGGCGACAAAAGACAGAAAGGCCCGAACCCGACCAGTCACGATCGGATCCGGGCCTGGTACCGAGACTACTTGCTGGACTTTGGCTGGGTGGCGATGATCTTCGCCGAGATTTTGGTGTAGGTCGCTGCGGGAATGATGTTGCTTGGTCTTCAGTTGCGTCTTGTTCGCGTACGGACGGCCCTTGATGATGGCAGCCGCGTAAGCATCGCCAATGCCGGGCAGCGTCTTCAGTTGGGCGGCTGGTGGCCGAGTTGATGTCGATCAGTGCGGCTGCTGGGCCGCAGCCTTTGCCGGGGCTGCCGTCTGGGTGCCAACGGCAACAGCCGGCAGAACGCCCAACAGGACGATTGCCGCCAGGGTCAGAACTGCAGAGGTAAAGCGGGTTGCTTTCATGTGTTTCTCCTTTTTCATTTCTTGCTTCAGGTCGTACTGCTCGG
The DNA here is from genome assembly GCA_963783065.1 of uncultured Acidobacteriaceae bacterium. Taxonomy (GTDB): domain Bacteria; phylum Acidobacteriota; class Terriglobia; order Terriglobales; family Acidobacteriaceae; genus Telmatobacter. The sequence goes on from CAWAMG010000006.1 coordinate 153,525, forward strand.
CCGGACTGCTTATCGGCTTCTTTTTTCAACAATGATTGCGGCATCAATTTGCGGCGGAACCCCAAACTCCAGACCCGAAACTAGCCCTTGCTGCCGAACATCCCCTCCGCCGCGCCGAGCAGTCCGCCCAGGCCGCCAAGACATTTGAGCCGGCCTGCGCGTCTCCGCTGCAGCCGAGATACTGGTCGACCATCCCCTGAAGCTCCGACGGAACCTTTGACTTGATCAGGCCAACGATCGCTGTTGCCACTTCCTGGGCCTGGTCTGGGTTCAGTCCGGCCCGCTCCCGCAGAATCTGTACGATCTCATTCATATTTCGTTTCCTATCTTTTTTCGGTTTGCGGGCTTCGTGCCCGTGCGCTGGATTCGTTCGCGTTTCTTTAATTGAGTCGCGACCGCTGAGGAAAGCCCAACTTCGACTCCTCTCCGCACAGGCTGGTGATGAACCAGGTGTCGGGCGGCCCGACAAGAATAAAGCCCCCAAGGTCGCTGCTGGCAAGCGGAAAACTCTGCCTGATGGTGGAATTCATCTACGGCTGATGTATTTCATTCTCGCTTTCGAGCTCCATCACGTCGGCGTTACTTCGCAGACGGCGGGATGCGAGGTTCCTGCTCATGTCTGGATCAATCCCGGCAGCACCGCAGGCTGCTTGATCAGCAGACCATCCAGCTCAACCGTCGTCAGCACTCGCGCTATCGTTGTCGCTGCTGTCCCGTTGCCATAGGGATTTTTCATCCCCTTGAGCCCCGCGCGAAAACTTGGATCAAGGGCCTTTGTCAGCGCCGCAACAATCGCGCCTGTCTCCGCGGGCGCATCGATCACGTTGGCAGCGCGCTCCCGCCCCTGCTGCCGCATGCCAACATTCACCGCCGGCAGCGCAAAGGATGCAGCTTCCATGATCCCGCTCGACGAGTTGCCCACCATCGCGTCCACCTGGCCCAAGCAGGCTCCAGTAGGTTACGGCGTCCAGATTCACGAAGACGTGCGTGTCGGCCCGCGCCGCTGCAAGCGCTTGTGTCCGCGCAATCAGCGCCATGCCCCCGGCGTCCGCGTTCGGATAGACAAACAAGAGTTGCCCGGCGGTCTGCAAGAGCGCGGCAAACAGCGCATCGGCCTCGGCATTCGTGTCCCTCAGAATCGTTACCGGGATGCCATGCCGCGAGCACCACGGGCGGCTTGAACACGATTCCGAGCCGCTCCTCAATGGACGCCCTGCCCAAGCATCTTCGACCGCTGCAAATGGTCGAGCGAAGGCGCGCCCGCGTGATGAACCCGCCAAGGCTCTTCGCCCAATGCAATCACTCGCCGCCGAGCCATCGGAGTCGAGGTAAAGTGGATGTGCGCCATCTTTGTCAGCGCATTCCGCACCTGGTCGTCGATCGCTCCCTGCGAAATCTCCCCGCCCTCGATGTGCGCCATTGGAATCCGCAGCGCCACAGCCACACAGGCCGGCGCAAGCATCTCATAGCGGTCGGCAATCAGCAGCAGCAGGTCCGGCCGCCACGCCGTCAGCGCATCGGCCAACCCCAGCATCGCAAGACCGATCGTCTTTGCCATGCCGGTATCGGTATCCGAGCTCAGGAGGCACTCGACCTTCGCCTTGATCGGAAAGCCATCCCGTTCGATCTCCGCCCCCGTGTTGCCAAACTCGGGCGAAAGGTGCGGCCCTATCACAAACACGCCGAGATCCACATCGGGATGCGCAGCCAGCTCCTTGAGCGGCCAGTAGAGATGGCTGTAGTCGGCGCGCGAAGTCGTGACGACGCCAATGCGGCGCTTGGCCTTCGCGAGGTCTCCTTCTCCGGAACCGCCACCCGTCGATTCGGCCGGTGCGGAATTCTGCATTGGTTCGGTCATTGAGAGTGCAAGTCCGGCGCGATCACACAAGAAGTATAGTTGCCGCTGGCGTCGAGCCTGCCCGCCATCCGCCCTGCGCAATGTCAAATCGGCTCGCCTTCGCCGATGCGTTGCGAATGTCCGTCCGTCTACACTAAGAGGTCAAGCGGCGGGCATCGGAATCCTCCGTGGAAGTCAGCCACGGAAACGAGCCGGGACGAAGCAGAGAATCGAACAACGATCAACTGGGAAGTGAGACAGGAAACGATGCACAGTTTGAGGGCGATTGCCCTGATGTGTCTTGCCACAGGAACTATCGCCACGGCGCAGGCCAGTTTCGACGCGGAGGCTATTCGCATCAACAATCGCGGCGTGGCCCAGATGGGCCAGCAGTTTACCGACCGCGCCGCGGTGAGTTTTGCCGACGCGATGAAGAAGGACCCGACGCTGGCGCAGGCCGCCGTCAACGAAGGCATCGCGCTACTTACGCTGCAAAAACTCGATGAGGCCAAGAAGGCTCTCCAGACTGCGCTTGCCCTTGACCCAAAGAGCCCGCAGGCCTGGTACAACCTGGGCCTCGCGCAGCACGCCGCCAACGAATCGGAAGACGCCCTCAAGAGCTTTCAGAAGGCCGTCGAGCTCGATCCGCGCGACGCAGATTCCTATTACTTTTTGGGCGCCTGCTACTCCGAGCTCAAGCAATACGACAAGGCCATCGCGGTCTTCAAGCAGGCTATAGAGATCGATCCAAACCACGCGTCAAGCGAGTTCCAGATGGCCCGCGCCATGCAGCGCTCCGGCGACGTCGACGATGCAAAGGAGCACTTCAAGCGCTTCCAGCACCTGCAAAGCACCAAGATCGGCACGCCCATCGGGCTTGCCTATGGCGAGCAGGGCCACTACTCGATCGTGACGCCCGTCGCCGAGCCCCAGGCCGTGCAGAAGGCAATGATCCCGGTCAAGCTGGTCGCGCAGCCGATTGCTTTGAGCTCCGACGCATCTTCGCCCACCGGCGGCGCCTGCATGATGGACGTTACCGGCTCAGGCCACATGGATCTCGTCCTCATGCAGGACGGTGCACACGCCATCCGCGTGCTCCACTCAAACGGCGACGGAGCCTTCGCTGAATTCGATGCGAATGCTGCCGGCCTCAAGGCATCTGGCCACGCCGTGGCTTGTGCCGTGGGTGACTACGATGGCGACGGGCTCAACGATCTCGCCGTCGCTCTCGACGATCGCGTGCTGCTCTTCCGCAATCTCGGCAACGGCAAATTTCAGGACGTGACCGCCGCCGCCGGCCTCACGCCGAAGAACCGGCCCACAGGAATAACCTTCATCGACTACGACCACGACGGCGATCTGGACCTCTTCCTGACCGGGGCGCCGCTAACCGCTGTGGCGAGCCAGTCAAATGTTCTCTGGCGCAACAACGGCGACAAGACATTCACCGAATGGACCGAGCCAACAGGCCTTGGCGGGACCCGAAAGACCGAACGCCGCAATCCTCACGGACTTCAACAACGATCGAGCGGTCGATATCGCTGTGACCGGCGAAACAGGCGTTCCAGTGCTTTACATAAATCCGCGAGAAGGGAAATATCCTGTCCAGGAAATCTACGACGCGTCAGACCTCTATGCGAACGCACTTCCGCCGACCAGAGGTATAACGGTCCTCGACTTCAACAAAGACGGTTGGATGGACATCGCCGTTACGCACGACGGCGCGCCCGGCCTCACGCTCTGGCGCAATGTCGAAGGCCCGAACCACATCGGCCGCCGCTTCGAACGAGTGGATCTGCCGATTCACGACGCAACCGGCGGCTGGGGCGTCACCGCCATCGACATCGATAACGACGGCTGGATCGATCTCGCCGCAATCGTCGACACAACCGCTGGCCCGCGTGTGAAAGTCTTCCGCAATCGCGGCGACGGCACGTTTGAAGACGTCAGCAAAGCTCTCGGCCTTGACCAGGTCAAGCTCCAGTCCCCGCGCGGCCTCATCGCCGCCGACGTCGACGGCGATGGCGCGCCCGATCTCATCGTTACTCAACTCAACGCGCCGCCCGTGCTCCTTCGCAACGTCGGCGCCAACAAGAACCACTTCGTCCGCCTCGATCTCACCGGCTTTGCCGACAACAAAACCGCGCTCGGCGTGAAGGTGGAAGTCTTTGCCGGCGGCCTGTGGCAGAAGTGGGAGCTGGCCGGAGCATCGGGCTACCAGACGCAGGCTCCGCCGCAGATTCTCGTCGGCCTCGGCCAGGCAAATGGCATCGACCTGCTCCGCATCCTCTGGCCCACCGGCGTGCTCCAGGACGAAATCGATCTGCCCGCGCTGAAGGATGGCCACGGAGTGATCGCCATGAAGGAGGCCGATCGCCGCGGCAGCTCCTGCCCAGTCCTCTTTGTCTGGGACGGTCACAAATACAAGCTCGTCACAGACGTGATCGGCGCGGGCGTCGTCGGCCACTGGTTTACGCCCGAGCGCCGCAACATTCCCAACCCCGGCGAGTGGATCAAGGTCGATGGCGCGACAGCCGCGCTCGTCGATGGCAAGCTGAGCATGCGATTCATGGAGCCGATGGAAGAAGTCAACTACATCGATCAACTCCGCCTCGTTGCCGTCGATCATCCCGATGACGTGACAGTCAATCCCGACGAGCGCTTCCTCGACGATCCGCCATTCGCATCGGGCCGCGTCATTGCATCTTCCGGCCACACGCCTGCCCGTTGCCGCGACTGACGGCAAGGGCCGCGACGCGCTCGCCGCGCTCAGCCGCGCCGATCACGCGTTTGCCAGCGGATTCACTCCAGCGCCCTACGACGGCTTCGCCAACTTGCACGCGCTCACGCTCGACCTTGGTCCGCGTCGACGCGCAGGCCCCGCTCAAGCTGCTCATGACCGGCTACGTCAACTACTTCAGCGCCACTTCGCTCTACTCCGCGTGGCAGGCCGGCATCAAGCCCATCTCGCCCTACGTTGAAGCCGAAATGCCCGACGGCACCTGGAAGCGCATCCTCGACGATGCAGGTTTCCCCGCGGGCCTCGAGCGCACCATCGTGGTCGATCTCACCGGCCGCATGCCCGCTGGCGCGCATCGCATACGCCTCATGACCAACCTCGAAATTTTCTGGGATCAGGTGCTGATCGACAACAACCCCGAAGCCCCGTCGCGCTCGACCGAAGTTCCGCTCGCCTTCGCCACCGAGCACTTCCGCGGCTACCCGAAACAGCTCGAAGGGCCCAGCCCCGGCGATCTCAATTACGACTACGAACGCGTCAGCCTCACCGGCCCCTTCCAGCATCAGCGTGGCAACTACACCCGCATGGGCGACGTAACCGCGCTCGTCAAGGGCATCGACGACCGCTACGCCATCTTCGGCTCGGGCGAGGAGATTGCGCTCGAATTCGACACGGCCACGCTGCCCGCTCTGCCGGCTCACTGGACGCGCGACTACTTCTTCTACGCCAATGGCTACGTCAAGGACATGGACTGGTGGGACGCCTCGCCCTTCACCGTTGCGCAGTTGCCCTTCCATCGCATGAGCGCCTATCCCTATCCGGCAAGCGAACATTTCCCGGACGATGCCGATGCAATTGACTACCAGCTCAACTTCAACGACCGCTTCGATTCCGGCGAGCCGAATCGTTCGTATCGGTTCAACTATCAGTACCTGCCCTCGACTCCGGCCGACGATCGATCCATAGGGCCAAGTAGATTGGGTGCCCCATCCTTCCTGCGCACTTGCAGGAAGGGTGGGATGCGACACCACCTTCGCGCTCGTCTATTCAACCCTCTGCACAGGCCGCCCAGCCATGAGTCAGCTCGTTCTTGAGCCGGCGGTCCGGCAGCTTGAGCTGCTTCGTTCCGGCGAGGTCTCCGTACGCGAACTCGCCGAAGCGCATCTCCGCCAGATTGCCCGCCTAAACCCGGCCCTCAATGTCTTCGCCGACTTCGATGCAGACCGCGTCCGCGCGCGACGCTGCCCGCCTTGAGGCCATTCCGCGCGAAGCCCGCGGCCCTCTTCACGGCCTGCCCGTTACGGTCAAGTCCTCCATCGCCACGGCCGGCTTCAAGTGCGAGATCGGCAGCCTGCTGCGCAAGGGCGATGTCCCGCACAGAAGACGCGGTCGTCGTGGCTCGCCTGCGCGCTGCCGGCGCGCTCATTCTGGGCACAACCAATTGCCCTGAATTCCTGATGGCCTATGAGACCGCCAACCTGCTCCACGGCGCGACGCACAACCCCTGGGATCTGGAGCGTTCGCCCGGCGGGTCGAGCGGAGGCGAGTCGGCCGCAATCGCAGCGGGCCTCTCCGCTGCCGGCCTCGGGTCAGATTCCGGCGGCAGTGTTCGCGTCCCCGCCCACTTTACCGGCATCTGTTCGCTCAAGCCCACGCCCGGCCGCTTTCCTGGCCGCGGCCATCTTCCGCCATGCGTCGGTCCCTTCGCCATCCTCGGCGCAATCGGCCCCATGGCCCGCACCATCGCCGATGTCTCACTGCTCTTCCATACTCTTGGCGGCCAGGATGCAGAAGACCCTTCGAGCCCGCCGATCCCCCCGCGCGCAATTTCTCCCGAGGCTCTTCGCGCGCACACCATCGGCTTCTTTGAAGACGACGGTCTCGTTCCCGTCACGACCGAGACTCGCGCCGCCGTGCAATCCGCTGCTGCAGCACTGCGCGATGCCGGCTTCCGTGTCGAGCCATTCCAGCCCCGCTCCCTCGAGCCTCTGCGGCTGCTTTGGGACAAGTTCTTTGTCCAGTGCGGCGCCATGTTCTACGCGCCCGAGATTCGCGGCCGCGAGCACCTGCTCAGCCCCATCTTCCACGAGTTTCTCGGGATCGCTGACTCCCGTCCAAAGCTTTCCGCCACTGATCTTCTGAACTGCATGGGCCGAACTCGATCTGGTGCGGTCGCAGATGCTCGCCGAAATGGCTGTGTTCCCTGTGTTGCTCTGTCCGGTCGCGTCGATCCCGGCTTTCCGCCCCGGCGAGCGAAGATGGAACGTTGACGGCCGCGAGGTCAGCTACCTCGACGCCGTCCGTCACACGCAGTGGTTCAACGCCCTCGGCGCGCCTGCTGCCGTTGTTCCGGTCGGGCGGTCCCAGGAAGGCCTTCCCATCGGCGTGCAGATCGCTGCCCGCCCTTACGAAGATGAAGTCGCGCTTGGAGTCGCCGCCGTTGTCGATGCAGCATTCGGCTATCGGCCCCCGCCCATCGCCGCAGTGTGACCATCCGCTGCTGTATCCACATTCATCGCTATTGCGTCTTCCCACTCTTGGCCTGCTCGTTGGGGGAAAGCGCGGGCACCGCGCCGCCGGTGAGGGCATTCGCCAGAATTTGGGCCAGGTATTCATGACCCTCGGCGTTCAGATGTGAACCATACGGGTCGTAAAGACCGTCCCAATTTGGGGCATTTTGAAGTTCCGGGACGACATCGACATACGTCGCGCCATTGCTGGACATGATGGTGCGCAACTCGTTGTTCAACCGATCGGGATCAATGCCGGCTGGACGCGGACTGATAGAGAGTATTCCCGCTTCACCACGATTCGGCAAGAACACTGCTACCACCGGCACGCCGGCGAGCTTAGCTCGGTCTACAATCGTCGTAACATCGAGGGGCAACTCGCGCATTCGCTCAGCCTCCTCGATATTGAGAGCTGCTGATAGGTGAGCAATCCCTGGGGCGCTTTTCATATAGGCGGTCATATACACACTCTGACTGCGGTAGAGAAATCCTTTCAGTACCATGGTGATCTTGGGCTGATTTAATAGGCGGCGCGCATCGCGCAATCGAAGGTGGCCTCCTGCTGGTGGCGCAGGCGCATCGTCAGGTTTGTCAGGATTGACATCCCATGAACTTATCACCCAGAGGATGAGGTCTGGCCGCAACGCCATCAATTGCGGCATGCGGTTGGCCAGAAGTTCGGGTGCGCCGGACGTGCCCAGCATCGCCGCGTTATACACCTCAATTCTGCGATGTGTGGACCGCGAAAGGTCGGCGGAGAGCTGCTCAGCAAGTGAGTCGGGCTCCAGAACGGATAACCCCATCGGATTGGACGCGCCCAGAAGAACAATTCGATAAGCGCCATCCGGCTTTTTCTCGCAATCAAGTGAGGTGCGATCGCCGCACGAGTTAAACCTGTATTCCACCAGTTGGTCGTATAAGTTCTTCTCATAACACACCGAGTTGGGATCAGCGCGAGGGCCAGTGGCCGTTTGCCGGACGCACTTGCCCATGAGCCAATCTGAATGGGCGAATCGAATGTCAGTGAAAAGCTTTGTTCCGTAGCCCATTATGGCCACGGTGGCAGCCGCGATCAGTGGAAGGATAATCCAATCGAACCGGGAAGTCGCGCGTCTGGCGCTCGAATCCTCCGACTCTGCCTCAAGGGCCACCGCGCCAACGCTCATGGCGCCGCCCACACGTTGCTGAGAATCGGGAAACTTGTCGTCACCAGGAATCAAGTGGGAAACAGGTTGAGCACTCCGTGTGACAATTATCCGTTAACCTGCATTGATTAGCAACGAAATTACAGGCTGTCTTCCTTATCATTCATGCTCTTGACCGCGTTCCTGCGTTCAATTCTTTTGAGCCCCTTCCCGCTTCGCATCTTCGCGTTCATGAAGCGTCCTTCCGCTGGATGGAGCGGCCCGTTCCGATAACAGATTCTTTACCATTTGCTGCGTAATGGTCGAGGCTCTGCGAGAGCGGCGAATCCGGCGGATTCGATTCCAGATCCATGTTGCCGACATTTTGCAGGCACACTCATGGAACTTATGGCGAGCGAGCGGCGAAGCATGGAGCGAACGCGGCAAATACCGTCGATGCATTACGCCTGTTTCAGTCGGCCGCTGCCGGGCTCGCAGAGTTGCGATTGGGCCTACCATCCCATCTGCCGCATGCGCTCGAGGATGAGGTCGCTGTAGTGGTTCATGCGCTCGGGCTTGCGCTTGAGGGGAGCGGGCAGAATGGCGGCTAGCCGTGCCGACTGGTCGCTGCCGACATTCTGTGCCGAGGTATGGTCGTAGTAGCGGCATGCCGCGTCTGCGCCATAGATGCCGGGGCCCCATTCCACCACGTTGAGGTAGAGCTCCAGAATGCGCTGCTTGCCGAGGGCCAGCTCGGCCACTGGCACCAGCGAGGCCTCAGCGCCTTTGCGCAGGATGGAGCGGTTCGTTCCGAAGAACAGGTTCTTTACCAGTTGCTGCGTAATGGTGGAAGCTCCGCGCGAGCGCCCGCCCTCCATATCGTCTTCTGCGGCGATCTGGATCTGCTTCCAGTCGAACCCATTGTGCTCGTAGAATCGCCCGTCCTCCGCGGCGACCACCGCGTGCTGCAGTTCGGGCGAGATCTCGCTGAGCGGAATAAATCTGTAGCTCTCGTGATACGGTTTGTTGCTGATCCAGGCCTGAAAGCGGCGCTCGATGTGCACCGCGGTGGTCGGCGGGTCAATCCATCGGGCGCCACAAGCGTCAGCGCGGCCAGCACCCAGAGGCCCACCACAGCGATGACAAGCCACTCGAATGCCGATCGAATAGACAGCCGCCGAAGCGATCGAAACGGCGATCGAAAGCGCGATCGGACTGAAGTCTTCTGATGGAGCGTGGATGTGAGTGGTTGGTAGGGTTGCGAGTTCACCCTTCAGGATAGCGGGCCGGGGCGGGGTCTCGGTGGAAGGGCCTGCGATAGCCTCGCAGCGTTTTACTCCACCACAAGCCCCACCGCGAACGTATTCGAAAGCGAACCCGCACTCGCGGTAACCGTGAGTGTGTAGTTCTCGGGCGGCGGATTGTTCGAACCGCTGCCTCCGCATCCGCTCAATCCCGCCACCAGTGCCACGCTCGCTGCGCCCAACACCAGCAGGCACACCATCCCCTTCAATCCGCGAGCCGCTCGCCGCACCCTGCCCGCGAAGGGCAACAGAACGAGTCCCAACGCCACGAGAGGCAACGCGCCGCCAGAGAACGGCCGGTCTGCCGTCCGCACCGCCGCGCTGGCCGCCAATGTCACCGTCATTGTCACCGTGGTTGCCCCGGCGCCTGCGGCCACCGTCATTGGCGAGAAGGTTGCGGAGGCTCCCGCCGGAAGCCCCGTCACGCTGAAGGTGATGGGCCCGGCGAACGTGGTCCCGCTGGGCGGCGTCACTGTGAATGTATAAACAGCCTGACCGCCCGGCGAAGCGGTCACTGAACTCGTTCCTCCCGATGCGCCGATGGTGAAGTTCTCAATCACCTGGCTGAGCGCGCTGCTTGTCGCGGCCAGAAAGTTCGTGTCGCCGGAGTAGACAGCGGTGATGGAGTGCGTGCCGGCCAACAGTGCAGAGGTTTGATACGTCGCAACTCCCGAAGTCATGGATTCCGTGCCAAGCAGTGCCATCCCGTCATAGAAGGCAACCGTGCCCGACGGTGTGCCTGCCGGGGATGCGACCGTCGCCGTGAAGATCACGGGGTTCAGCACATAGGCGGAACTCGCCGAAGTCGCCAGCGCAATCGTCGGCGTCGCCTTGTTCACCGTCAGCACGGCGGTCGATGTTGCCGTTGTGTAGTCAGTCGTATCCGTCGGCGCAAAGGTCACCGACAGAGTCTGCGATCCTGCCGCAAGCACTATTCCCGGGGCCGGAGAGTACGCAAAACTGCCAGTCACAGTTGAGGTTGCATTAAGTTGCGTGGCGCTCAACGCTGTTCCGTAAGTAATCGCAGCCGGCGTGGACCAGTTGATGGTTGGAGTGGCCTGCAGCACCGTCAACAGGACTGTGGATGTCGCTGTCGCGTAGTCCGTTGCATCCGTCGGCGTAAAGGTCACAGAAAGAGTCTTTGTGCCCGCTCCCAACACCGTTCCTGCCGCGGGCGTATAGACGAAGCTGCCCGCCACCGATGCAGTCGCGTTCAACTGGGTTGCGCCCAGCGGCGTGCCGTAAGTGATCGCAGCCGGCGTGGACCAGGTAATTGTCGGCGTCAGACCTCCGGTCACGTTGAGGGGGACGACACCTGAAGTGACGGAAACGCAGTTGCTGTCTCCGGAATAAACCGCTGTAATCGAGTGTTGCCCCACGGAGAGTGCCGATGTGGTAAAAGAAGCGGCGCTGTTCGGTCCGAAATTGACGGGGCCAAGTGCTGCCGACCCCAGCAGAGTCCCTCCGTCGTTGAAAGCTACCGCCCCGGTGCATGTGCCCACTCCAACGGTCACGAGCACGTTCAAGGTCACTGGCATTGAATAGGCGAACTGGCTCGCGCCTGAGGCTGTGGCCAGTGCGACGGCGGGTGTGCCCTGGGTGACCGTGACCGTCAAAGTATCTGAGGCGGATGTGTAGTCGTTGGTATCGGAAGGGGTGAATTCAGTGATAACAGTCTGCTTGCCAACATTGAGCGGCGAAGTAAGCGCCGGATTGTAGCTGAAGGTCCCCTGCACATTCCCCTGCACGGTTGCAGCTGGCAACGCCGTGCCGTATGGCATCGTCGCAGGCACCGGCCAAACAATTGTGGGACTGGCCTGTCTGACAACGGGGGCCACGCTTGAACTGGTAACAGCCGGGTAGTTGACGTCTCCTGAATAGGCCGCGAAGAAGCGGTAGGAAATGGTATCGGACTGTGCAGGGAGGTCGGGGAGGGTCGCCATGGCGACGCCATTGACGAGTGGGACGTTTCCGGCCACGATGCTTGCGCCGTTATAAAAGCTGACAGTGCCTGTTGGAGCGGGACCGCTGCCCGTGACTGTCCCCGTCAGAGTCTCGGGTGATCCGTATGTGATCACCATGGCCGACAGCGCCAGACTTATGGTCGGCGCGCCGTAAAGATTGAACTCAGTAATGGCAGAGGTGCTGGCTGTGTAGTCGGCGTCTCCGGGATAGGTCGCCTCAATCAAATGGACTCCCGCGCTGTTCAGCATGATCGGGGTTAGAGGCGCGGCCACATCGAACTGGGCCTGGCTCAGCAGAACCATCGCGGTGTTGTTGGTAGAGTCCGGCGCTGCTACGTCCCCAAGTCCATCGCCGTTAAAGTCGGCCACTGCAATGCCGGAAAGGTAGCCCTCTGGGTTGAGGGAGTTGGCGGCAGCCTCGAAGGTCTGGGATGTAAAGGTGCCATCCCCTTTTCCCAGGAGCGTCAGCACGCCATAATCCTGCGAAGAATTTCTCTCATAGGTGACTGCCAAATCCGCGATCCCATCCCCGTTGAAATCGCCAACCGCCATGGAGCCGCCCCGTCCGGGTATCGCCGGACCCGCTGCCGGAGCCCCGAATGTTCCATCTCCGTTCCCCAACAGGACGGCTACTGAATCGGCCGTCACCACTGCCAGGTCCGGAACGCCATCTCCATTCAAGTCCGCTGCCGCAACGGAGTCTATCTGCACGAAGGGTTGAGAATCGGAGCTTATCGTGGAGGATGTGAAGGTTCCGTCGCCTTTTCCCAGCGAGATTGTCAAATATTGGTTCGGCGGGCAGCTTGGGATGCAGGTGACCGGTTCTGTGCCGTTCCCGATGGCTATATCGAGTTTACCGTCTCCGTTGAAGTCGGCGACGGCGAGGGAGGTAGGATTCTCGAACTGCACACCTGAAACGGTTGCCCCCAACGTAAACGTTCCATCGCCATGTCCAAGGAGAATTGTGACGGCGTCGGTGCCTACGGAGCCAGCGCTATCGCTCAAAAGTGCGAGATCCAGATTCCCGTCTCCGTTGAAATCCCCGACAGCCAGGGCCGATATTTCGTTGACGACCGGCGGGGTCACCGCCGCTGTGAAGGTGCCGTCTCCGTTGCCCAACAGAATCGTGGGGGCACCCACGAGACTCGCCACAGCCAGGTCGGGGATACCATCCCCATTGAAATCTCCAGCGACCACATCCGAAGCGAAGAGACTAGTTGCCGGACTCGGCGCGGTGGCGAATGTTCCATCCCCCTTGCCGAGCAAAATCGTAAGCGTACCTCCGCTGGGGGCGTCCCCCACGTTTATTACTGCGATGTCAGGGATGCCATCCCCGTTAAAGTCGGCCACTGCGATGGCATTCGGGTCAGCCCCTGTCGCCGGATTCGAGACGTTCGTGAGTCCAAACGATGAACTGGCATTCGTGAGCGATGCCGTTCCCAACGTGGCGTTTCCGTCGCTGGTATCGATAAACGACACCGTCCCCGTAGGCGGCGCGCTGCCAATGCCCGAGACGGTTGAGCCGAGCGTGTAGCTTCCCGGGCTTCCGGACACCGTGAGAGTAGTTGTCGAAGGATACAGGCCTGGCGGGCTCACCGTCAGCGACCCGTTGCCGGAGGCGCTTCCGGCGTACGCCGGAGACCCGTTGGGCGTGCCCAGAAAAACGGCGTTATAGCTGTGGCTGCCCACCCCGGGCCGAAACTTGACCATTGCTATCCCGGTGCTGGTCAACTGCGCAAAGCCAACAACATGAATGTCTTCGCAGTGGGCTGCGGTCGCGTCGCAGAACTTCACCTGCCCCGGCGAAACAGGGGCAGTCGCGCCCACCGTCACCGTTGCCGTCAGCGTGACCACGGTACCCATGGGAACCGTCGAAACCGCGCTGCCGCCGCTGGTGATCGTAAGTGTGGTCGTGGTTGCCGTCTGCGTCAGAGCCTGAGAGCCAATGGCCGCGATGCATCCGGCGACGCAAAGCACTGCGATTCGGGCGGTTGGGACGAGTCTGCGGGCGGGCCAAACGCTACTGAGAACCAAGGCCAGAGAACCGGGGAAGCGGTCCATGAAACACCTTCAAAAGTGATCCCGTTCCGGCTGGAACTGGATCGAGTCTTTTTCGAGCCGAGGGGAGGCCTTGAAAAAGCCGTAAGAAATGGAGGACTAATAGCGAAATTGTATGCCCATTTATCCTGGCCTGGCTGATTTTCTTGCTGGCGAGAGTCGGTCGGGCGCAGATGAGCTGACCGTGCTTTCCCCGCCCCTGACCCGCCTCGTGTGTTCCCCATCACACTTGTTCGTCCATCCCCTTCCAATTCCACCCTTCGATTGAGGTCCGGCCTGCATCACCGCAGTAGTCTTAGGCTTCCGCTTCCCCAGAAACGGAGCGCACTGAAGTGCGTGCAAGCTGGTACGACCAATTCTCCGATTCGCCCGATGTGCTGAGATCCGAACGGATCGAGCGCACGGTGGTCCAGGTCCCCGATCCTCGATTCCGCAATCGAGATTGGCGGCGAAGACTTCATCACCTTTGCTGGGCCGTGTTCGGTCGAGACCGAAGACCAGCTGATCTCCACTGCCATCCACGTGCGCAACGCCGGCGCGCGCATCCTCCGCGGCGGAGCCTTCAAGCCCCGCAGTTCCCCCTACTCCTTCCAGGGCCTTGGCCTCGAGGGCCTGCGCATGCTCGATCGACGCCCGCGAAGAAACCGGCCTCGCCATCGTGACGGAGGTGATGAGCGAGAACGACGTTCCCATGGTCGCCGAGTACGCTGACATTCTGCAGATTGGCTCGCGCAACATGGAGAACTACGCCCTGCTCGAAGCTGCCGCGCGGTCCGGCCGGCCCATGCTGCTCAAGCGCGGCATGGTGGCCACCATCGCCGACTTCCTCCGCTCGGCACAGATCGTCCTCGACGCGGGGAACCCCAACGTGATTCTCTGCGAGCGCGGCATCCGCACCTTTGAAACCGCCATGCGCAACACCTTCGACGCGGCCGGCATTGCGCTGCTGAAGCAGATCACTCACCTGCCGATCATCGCCGATCCCAGCCACGCCGCAGGCCATCGCGAGCTGGTTCCCGCACTGGCGCGCATCTCGGTTGCTGCCGGCGCAGATGGCCTGATCGTCGAAGTCCACCCCAACCCTGACAAGGCCTGGAGCGACGGCGAGCAGTCGCTCGACTTTGCCGGATTCGACGCGATGATGCGCGAGCTTGAACCCATGGCTGGCTCTGCGCGGTCAGGCTGACGGGCGACTTCGCTGAAGCTGAGCCGACGGAGGCCGCTTGATGAGCCTTGCTCGCAAGGGGATCAGGGCTGCGGCCGTTGCGCTTGCTGTTTCGATGGTCTGCGCCTTTGGTGCCGCCGCGTCGAACCTCTGCAACACCCAAACCCCAGACGCCAAACCCGAGACTCGAGCCCCGAGACCCCATACCCCACACCCCACACCCCATACCCCACACCCTCCCGCCCATGCTTGTTACCGCTGCCCCCGCCTACGAGCCACTCGCGGCGCTGAAGGGCGGCGAGCGCTTTCCCAAAGGCGCTCAGATTATCCGTATCGACGGCGGCGTTCCCTCCGCGCTCGTGCCTGGCTTCGCCGCCACGGCCGACGCTAACGTCTCCTGGGACGCGACCACCGTTCTGTTCTCCGCCAGGCCCTCCCCCACCGACCATTGGCAGATTTGGGAACTCAATCTGGCCACTCACGCTACGACGCCAGGTGATCGCCTTCAATGTCGACCTTATCCGCCCCATGTATCTCCCCGCCGGCCAGCTTGTTTACGCCGCGCGCCATCCGCAGGGTTATCGCATCGAGGTCGCGGGAAAGGCCAACGCGCTCAAGCTCGCTCCCATCGACGATGCGGCAGCACAGACCGTGCTGCCGCTCAGCTACATCCCTGCCAGCGCCATCCCTGCCGACGTGCTGCGTGACGGCCGCATTCTCTTCGAATCGTTTTTCCCGCTCGGCGTGGGCTCTACGCCTGAGCTCTTCCTCGTCTACTCCGATGGTAGCGGCGTCGAGTCCTACCGCTGCGATCACGGACGAGCGCGTTGGGGCGGACGCCAACTCGCAAATGGGGATGTCGTCTTCACCCACGGCGGCTCGCTTGCTCGATTCACCTCGCCTCTCGCGCATGAAGCCGCCATTCCCGCGCCCCACGCGGAGTTTGCCGGTGGAGTTCGCGAGACTCCGAATGGGGCCTGGCTGGTGAGCACTCGCGACGAGCACAGCATCTCGCTTCGCACTCAAGCTTTGGAAGCCCGGCGCACCCTCCATGACCGCCGCCGCGGCCGTTGCAGGCAAGGACCTCGTCGATCCCGTCCTCATCGCGCCGCGTCCACGCCCCAACCAGCACCCCACCGGCCTTCACCCCTGGAATTACGCCAATATCATGGCCCTCGACGCACGCCAGTCGCGCATGGGCGATTTAGCGGCGGCGCCCGCGCAGGTTCGCCTCGAAACGCTCGGCCCTGACGGCCGAGCCGTCGTCAACGGCGCCGCGCCAGTCGAGTCCGATGGCAGCTTCTTTGTCCAAACCCCCGCCGACCAGCCGATTCGGTTCGCCCTGCTTGATGGAAAGGGCAACGTCATCCGCCGCGAGCAGGGGTGGTTCTGGATTCGCAAAGGCGAGCAGCGATACTGCGTCGGCTGCCACACCGGCCCCGAGCGCGCCTCGGAGAATCGCGTGCCCGCCGTTCTGCTTCGCACCACAACCCCCGCCGACCTTACCGGCCAAAAACCCACGGCTACTGCCGACGCCGCCCAGCCGAGGGGCAACTGACATGAACATGCCCACGATCAAACCCTCTTCACTCTTTCCGTTCGCTGCGTTGGTCTTACTGATTGCGGCCTCGTTTTCATCAGCCCAAACAGCGTCGGCTCCTGCAAACACTTCTTCACCCGCGGCCACAGCGTCTTTGGCCAGCCCAATAGACGTCTCGCAGACTCCTACCCCGTCGCTTTCGCCGATCCAATTTGAAGACGCGACCGACAGGGCCGGCATCGACTTCGTGCACAGCTTCGGCTCGCGACAGCTCGGCTCGCTGCTCGAAGGCACTGGCGCTGGTTGCGTCTGGATTGACTACAACAACTCCGGTCTGCCATCACTCTATGTCGCCAACGGCCGCCCGCTCGACGATTCAATGCACCCCTACCCGCTCAAGGAGAAGCCGGCAACGCCGCCGCACAATCATCTCTATCGCAACGATGGCAACGGCCGCTTCACCGACGTCACCGACAAGGCCGGCCTCAACCCCGATATGTACTCCGTTGCTGTTGCCGCGGCCGACTACGACAACGACGGAAACGAAGACCTGCTCGTCACCGGCTACGGCAAGGTCATTCTCTATCACAACGACGGCAAAGGCCACTTCGCCGACGTCACTGTGAAGGCCGGCATCAAGGTGGATGGATGGGCCATCAGCTCCACCTGGCTTGACTACGATCGCGACGGCTGCGACGACCTTTTGGTCGGCCGCTACGTCAAGTTCGATCCCAAGTACCGCGCCTTTTATGCGCCGACCAACTATCCGGGCCCGCTGGACTATGAAGGCGAAACCAACCAGCTCTTCCATAACAACTGCGACGGCACATTCACCGACGTCTCGGCAAAATCGGGCATCGATCAGTTTGTGGGCCGCACCATGGGCATCACCGCGGCAGACTTCGACAACGACGGCTGGGACGATATCTATGTTGCAAACGACCGCACCGAGAACTTCCTCTTCCACAACAAGCACGACGGAACATTCGAAGAGATTGGCAACGACACTGGCACGGCATTCGGGCAGAACGGCGAGTCCACTTCGTCCATGGGTCCCGTCTTTGCCGATTTCGAAGGCCGGGGAGTGCTGGACCTGTGGGTCACGGATGGGCACTACAACCGGTTTCTGCGTAATACGGGCAAGCTCAGTTTCGAAGATATGGGCGCCTCCAACGGCGTCTCGCAGGCGAATGCGCAATACGTCAGCTGGGGCACCGGCATCTACGACTTCGACAACGACGGCCAGCTCGACATCCTCATATTCCACGGCGGCCTCATCCATCTCATCGAGCAGGAGCACACGCTCTTTCGTGGCCTTGGCGGCGGGCGGTTTGCCGATGTTTCCCGTCAAGCCGGTCCCGTGCTGAGCCAGCGTACCGTGGCTCGCGGCGCGTGCTTTGCGGACTACGACAACGATGGCAAGGTGGACGCTTTTGTCGTCAACCTCGGCGCGCGCGGCACGCTCGTTCACAATGTCTCCACCAACACCGGCCACTGGATTGCAGTGAAGCTCGTCGGTGCCATGCGTCCGGGCGACGCACCACTTTCGCCGGGTAACCCTCAGTCCAAAAGCAATCGCGATGGCATCGGCGCGCGTGTTGAAGTCTTCGCCGGCGGCAAGCGCTGGACCGCGGAGCGTGTGGCCGGCTCCGGCTATCTTTCGCAGGACGACAGCCGGCTGCACTTCGGTCTCGGCGCAGCTACCACGGTCGACAAGCTGATCGTCCGCTGGCCCAGCGGCCGCGAACAGACACTTGAAAAGCTCGCCGTCGACCGCGTCCTCACCGTCGAAGAGCCCAGGGAGACGACCGCAAAGTGAGCGTGCGCAGCCAAATCGCCGGCCCCGTTGCAGCGGTAGCCGCCTTGCTCGCTGTCTGCTCGTTCGCGTCGCTGCCGCGGCTTGGCTCAACAGTGCACGCCGAGCAAGCGCAGGCCGAAGCTCGTAGCCTCCCAATCCACAACGCCGACCCTCGAAACCTGGAAGAGGTCTACGTCAAAGAGGTTCGTGATCAGGAGCGCCACCCTTCCGTCGAGTACGGGGACTACGCCTCGCCCCTTGAATTGCAGCTCTCCTCCGACGGCGCTCGCCTCTATGTTCTCTGCCAGGGGAGTAACGAAATTCGCGTACTCAACTCCTCCACTTTCGCCGTCGTCAAGACCATCCCTGTCGGAGCAGTTCCTCTCGGCCTGTCGCTCTCACCTGACGGCGCGCGACTCTTCGTCACCAACTCCTGGGACGACACGCTCTCCGTAATCGACACGCGCTTACTCGAGGTCGTCGCCACATGGCCTGTCGGCTCAGAGCCCACCAGTGTCGTCGAAGATCGGGCCGGCAAGCACCTCTTTGTCGCCAATCGCATCAGCAGCGACATTGCTGTTCTCGATGCTGCAACGGGCGAGGAAGAAAAACGCCTCGCCGGCGGACGCGGCACCAGCTACCTGGCCCTCTCGCCCGACGGTTCCCGCATTTACGCCACCCATATCTATCCCAAGCCGGTCACCGCTTCAACGGTTGGCGGCAATCGTGCCGTCCCCGAGTCTGAAATCACCGTCATTGACGCCGCGCGCGCGGTTGTTGTCGATCGAATCGCGCTCCACGCAATCGCCGGCGTCTTTCACGTTGCGCTCAGCGCCGATGGCCGTCTGGGTGTCGTCGCCGAGTACCACCCCAAGAACCTCATCCCCCTCGCGCATCTTGAGCACGGCGGCGCATTCGCCCACACGATCACGCTCTTCGGGCCCGACCTCGGCTCACCCGTCGAAGTGCCGCTGGATGAGTTGGAGCGCTACGCTGCCCAGCCGTTCGCCGTGGCCATCGCGCCTGACAAATCCCATATCTATGTCAGTTGCGGGGGATCTGAAGTAGTCCTCGTCCTCGATGTTGCGCGACTGCTCCACTTTGTGCGCACACGCCCGCGTCCGCCTTCCGGCTCTTTCGTTCAGGATCTCTCCGCCAGCTGCAAACTACGTCGTGGCGCGCATCCCGGTCGGTCTCAACCCGCGCGGCCTCGCACTCTCCCGCGACGGACGCCGCCTCTTTGTCGCCAACCGTCTCGACGACACGATCAGCATCATTGACACACGCACCAACACGGTAGCCTCCACCATCAAGCTCGCCGGCCCTCAAACCATCAGCGCTCTGCGCCACGGCGAGCAGACTTTCTATACCGCGCGCTACTCGTTTCAGGGGCAGATCGGCTGCGCCACCTGCCATATCGACTCCACCTTCGACGGCATCACCTGGAACCTGGAGCCGGATGGTTTTGGCCGCAGCATTGTGGACAACAAGCTTCTCGAGGACATCAAAGGCACCGAGCCGTACAAGTGGATCGGCACCAACCCCAACATCCCCACGGAATGTGGACCGAGGACCGAGAAATACTTCTGGCGGTCTGAACAATACTCAGATCTCACCCTCACCGATCTCGCCCTTTACATCCGCAGCATTCCGCCGCGCCCCAATCGCTTTCGCCTGGCTGATTCCGAGCTGACACCGGCGCAGGAGCGGGGCAAGGGAATCTTCGAACGGGCCGAGGACAAGTTCAGGAAGCCGATTCCAGAGACAAATCGCTGCTCTTATTGCCATAGCGGGCCGAAGGGTACGAATCAGAAGATTGTTGACGTCGGGACGCGCAAACCGACGGACAATACTGGACTCTTGAAATCGCCGCCATTGACCAACATCGCGCTCACCGCGCCCTATCTCCACGACGGCTCGGCGCGCAGCCTGGAGGAGATCTGGACCGTCTTCAATCCCGACGACAAGCACGGCCGCACCAATGACCTGACCAAGGATGAACTTAACGATTTAATCGAGTACCTGAGGACTCGATGAAAGGAGACGCGATGAAAAGGTCTTGCACGATTGCACTGGTTTTGGTTGCGGGAATGGCGGCGTTGGGCGCGCCGCCGGCGTCTTCCACAAAACAGGGGCTCGTACAGCCGCAGATGCCGCGTTTCCGGTTTGAAAACTTCACCACGGCCAACGGGCTCCCCAACGATCACGTGTATGCCGTGCTGGTGGATGGAGACCGCATCTGGGCCGGCACTGACAACGGTCTGGCCCTCTACGAAAACCACACGTGGAAGACCTACTCCACGAACGACGGGCTGGCGCATCGCGCCGTGCTCTCCCTGGCTCTGGACAAGCGCACCGGCGACGTCTGGGCCGGAACCATGGGGGGCCTGAGCCGCATCTCCGGCGGCCGCATCGACAGCTTTACCCAGCTCAACTCCGGACTAAGCAACGATGTGGTTTACGGCGTCTCAATCGAGGGCGAAAACGTATGGATAGCGACGGCGGCGGGTGCTTGCCGTCTAAACCTGCATACGAACCAGTGGTCGCTCTATAACGAGCGCAATACGCCTATGTTTGAGATTTGGTCCTATTCGGTTTCCGCCACCCCCACCAAGGTGTACTACGGGATTTGGGGCAGTGGTGTGCTTGAGTATGATCAGAAGACAGGGAAGTGGGACAAATACGACGATCCGGATGGCGAAAACGAGATAGTGCTGTTCAAGGATCAGGGACTGATTCATGAGATTGTCACATCGGTCAGTTACGTAGACAATGTTCTATGGGCGGCCACGTACTTTGGCGACAGCCAATACGACGGACGCTACTGGCACAACTTCCTGAAGAGAGACAGCGGGCTTCCCTCGAACTTTACTAACGTTGTAAAGGGCGTAGACGGTAAGCGCGCGTGGTTTGGAACGGACAAGGGGCTTGCGTACTACGACGGCGTGAACTGGGCGGTCTATCGCCCATCGCTGAAGGACGGGAAACCGGAGATGACGGTGCGCGACGCGGATGGCAACGTGACTCCTGTTGAGGTAGCCACAGCCCCGGCACATAACTACATACTCGGCATCGACTTCGCCGGCGACGACATCTGGGTTGCCACCGCCAAGGGGTTGAGCCACGGAATCAGAGAGAAGAATCAATGGCCCAAGGAGCCAAGAAAATAATGACCAACGCATTTGCAGACATTTTGGAGACCATCGCACACGCACCGATTCAAAAGCGGGCCATGACCAATCACGGCGTGCTCAACGAAGCCTACGCCTATGCCAAGCCGAGCTCGTTCTCGCGCGGCATGCGCATCGACATCGGCGGAGTCTCGATCCTGCTCATCTCTGGAACCGCCTCCATCGACGAGAACGGCGTAAGCGTCCACATCGGCGACTTTCCGAAGCCCAGCTGCGGCGCACCTTCGAAAACATCACCGGTCTTCTGAAGAGCGAAGGCTGCACCTGGCACGACATCGTTCGCACCAGTTGCTACCTTCGCGACATCGACCGCGATTACGACGTCTTCAATGCCGGCCGCACAGCTTTCTTCAAAGAGCAGGGACTCGACCCGCTTCCAGCCTCGACAGGCATCGAGGCCCATCTCTGCCGCCCTGAGCTGCTGATTGAGATTGAAGCCATCGCCATGTTCCGCACCGACAAGCCGGCCGAAGGCAAGGCGTAAGATTTCGGCCGCTTGACGATTCAAAAACATGGGTGCCCCAGGTCTCGAACTTGAGACCTGGGATTGGACCCACAACCCAGGCGCGCATTGACGTTCCCCGCAACGCTCCGCCATATATCCGCCGGATTCGAAACTCCGGCGTGTGTGGAGTTTGCCATGCGTACGGGATCTCGCTTTACCGCGCCTTTATTGGCCGCGCTTTTCATTTGCTCTCTTTTCGCAGCCGCTTCTGCCACGGCGCAATCCCCCCAGCCAACCCGCATCTGCGAGTGCGGTAAGAACCCGCCTCCTCCGCCTCGGGATCGCGAGGTCACCCCCTATGCAGGAGAGCCTGACGACATGCGCCCCTACTCCAAGTTTGCGGCGCCCTACGACACCAACTACACCCATCCCAACATCTATATGGGCGCGGCCCGCGATATACCCGTGCCCAGGGACATCACCGAAGTCCGCATAGGTTTCTTCGGGCCGATCGAGCACAACTCGGAATCGGTTCTCGGGATTCGGATGCTGCACGGCGCGCAGTTGGCGGTTGAAGAGGCCAATGCGGCCGGCGGCTACGGGGGCAAGCCCTTCAAGCTGATGCTGCACAATGACTACAACAATTGGCAGGCGAAGGCGGTCTATGGCGATGTCCGGCCCACTGAATCCGCGATCTGGGGCTCGGCCTCCGACGAAGCGGTGAAGATGGCCTACGACGAGCAGGTCTGGGCAATCTTCGGCTCCATCAGCTCAGAGTCGACCCACATTGCGCTGCGCGTTGCCCTGCGCGCGGAACTGCCCGTCGTCAGTTCGGCCAATACCGATCCCACCGTCCCGGAAACTTCCATTCCGTGGTACTTCGGCACCATGCAGGACGACCGGGAACAGTATCTGACGCTGGCTCGCCGCATCTATACCGAGCTTGGATTGAAGCGCGTAGCGGTTCTTCAGATCGAGCAGCAGGTACGGGCGATTTGGCCTGGGCAAATTCCTGCGATGCCTCGCGTCGGCTGGGCCATCCGGTGGTGATGGAGCAGAGTTTTTCAGCCCGGAGACACAGACTACGCCAGGCAACTCAGGGTGATCCGCAGCTCGCGCCCGGACGCCATGTCTCCTGGTTGGTGACGAGTTGGAGGCGGCGACAATTCTCAAGCAATTGCGGGCCGAGGGGATGAAGCAGCGCACCTTTGGCGCGTTTCGAACCCTGGGCGACACACTGCTGAAAGAGGGCGGCGATGCCGCCGAGGGGTTTGAGGCGGTGTATCCCTACGATCCCAACCGCCAGGACCCGCGCTGGCTCGACTTCAACCAGCGCTTCGAAGCCCGATTCCACGAAAAGCCCGAGCAGTTCGCCTCAATGGCCTACGACACCATGAATGCGCTGCTCGACTCCATCTGCAAGGCCGGCCTGAATCGCGCCCGCATCCACGACGCCCTGGCCAACATGGAAGAGTACGACGGCGTGACCAGGGCACATGGTCTTCGATCCCAACCTGAAGAACACCGCTCCCCTTTATCTCGGCACCGTCCACAACGGGAGCATCACGTACCGCATCGCCCTCATGGACAAGACCCCCGCTACCCGCCGCTGAGACTGCGCCTGGCCTTCAGCCCAACCGGACTCAGCCCACTCCGGCAACGACCTCGGCCAAAACTCTGCCGCCGACAAGCCAGGCGCCCGCGACGCCCTACGCCCGAGTCGGCGAGGACGGCGTGCACTTTGCCGGCCCCCGGCGCACGCCCGCTCAACTGTCCGAATTCATCGGTCCTGTGCGCATCGTCGTCTTCGGCCCCGGTGCCGATGCGGTTGTCGCGTCCATCCAGGGTAAGCCAATTGGCAGACTCCATCATGGCAGCTCCTGCCCGTCTCAAGCAATCAAAACTGGGGTGCCGCGTCAACCGCGCTCGTTCACGACCTTATGGATCAGCACGCGATCGCCATACTCGCCCTCGATCGAGACAGTGCCCACCTTGCGCGAACAGCTTGCGCTCAAAGCCTTCGTGCCCGTCCTGGCGCTCGCCGACGACCGGTCGCTCACGGCCAACAACGTTCCCTGGATCTTCCGCCTGCCAGCCTCAACCACACCCGCCTCCGCCCTCGAGCTCCTCCGATCCGCCGAGCGCGCAAGCGGTCCTAATCCCGAAAGGCTCCGCGAAGTCCTCGCTTCCGGCAGCGAACTTTTCCGGCGTGAGCTTCCTTTCGACGGGAGAGCCACGTGCACAAGGGCCCATGCCTGCGCGTCCATAACGACGGTGAGTGTTACTTTAGTCCAATAACTTATTGACTAGCTTCCTCTCATGGACAACTAAGTGTGCGTTTCGTCACATTCTTTAGCGACAAGCAAACAGGTAGAATGGCGCTCACTTAGTCAAGCAAGAGGGCAGTTTTCGCAAAGTTTCAGAGTGAGCACTTGCGCTTGTCCGAAGCGCGCCAGATCGCGTCAAATCGCGACAAGCGACGCCATGACCTGCCAATTGAAGCCAAATTGGGAAAGATTCTGGCAGTTTGCACTCACGTGTTTCATTCCCGGATTCGCATCGCGTTACGTTCAAAGATTGTTGCTTGAATTCGTTGCGTGCCCTTTGCCTCTGGGCTATAGTTTGCTCATTCAGAAGTAAGTTCCGTTAGAAGACGCAGGGGATCTCCAAGCCCAAGTGATCTTAAGGATTGACCGGCTCTCTCTCTTTCTCCTCCCAAGACTGCATAACGTGGCTTCCCTTTGACAGGTTGGAGAACCTATGCCTAAGGTGCGGTTGGATTCCTGGAAGTCGATTGCGGACTATCTTGAGCGCAGTCCGCGTACGGTGCAGCGCTGGCATGCGTGCCATGCGCTCCCGGTGCATCATTTTGGCGGATGCAAAGGTTCGGTATTTGCTTACGCAGAGGAGATCGACCGTTGGTTGATGAGCTTGGCTCAGGAGAACAGGCAGAGCGATTTGGGAAGCGACGACACTCTGACGCTACGAAGGTCGCAGTCGCGCGAGCTTGTGCTCCGTGCCCATGAAATGTGGGAGTCGCGCTCTGAAGAATGCCTGCACACCATTGCCGGCCTCTATCGCAAGGCCATCGAGCAGAAACCCCTGAATGTGGAAGCACTGGCCGGCCTGGCCAACGCCATGATCTCCGCGGCCCTCCATGGGGTCATGGATGGCGCAATCGCCTACCCGGCTGCGACCGAGGCATTGAGGCGCACCGCCCAGTTGGACGCCGATGAAGTCGACGCCCGCTGTGCGGCGGCATGGCTCATGCTGGTGCATGAGCGCAAGGGCCGTCATGCGCGCGCTGGTTTTGAAGAAGTCCTCTCCCGCCAGCCCGCCAGATCGTTTGCCCTGAGCGGAATGTCTCTCTCCCACGTTTCTGAAGGGCGATCTTGAAGGAGCCAGGGCCTGGGCGTGGAAGGCCTGGCAACAGAACGCGCTCGTGCCCATTCTTGGCGCACTCGTCTGCTGGATCGAATACCTGGCCGGCGCAACCACGGCCGCCCTCGACATGGCAGGGCAGATGCGAATCAGTGGCGGCTGCGGCGGAACGCTGGCGATCATCGAGTCGCTTGCCCTCATTCAGGCAGATCCCAATGCCGCCCATCGCAAGCGCATCGCTGCCCTCGCAGCGGAGCATCCTCAATGCCTCACCCTGCAGTGCGTTTTGGCCTGTGACTGCGCTCTCAATGGCAAGCCCGCCCGCGCCCGCGAGATTCGCGCGGCCGTCGAAGCCATGAATCCGCAAAAGAAGAGAAGCAACGCCTATGGAATGGCGCTCATGGCTTCGGGACTCGGGAACAACCTGGAGGCCATCCGCTGGCTTGAAACTTCTTTTGCCGAGGGCTCGCTCTGGAGCCTCGCTCTTCGTTCCGACCCCATGTTGGCTCCGTTGCGCGAGGACCCGCGCTTTCAGGCTCTGCTGCGCAGGTGCGGATTTACAGATGGAGTCAGCCCGTTCACCGGCCACCTGGAGTTGATCACCCGGGCGGGTTAAAGCGGCTCAGGGTCTGCTGTCTCTGAGTTCTTCTCCCGCACGCTGCCGCCCGCTTGCCGCAGATCCCGGCGGAACAACCCCAACATGACATCCATTGGCAACGGATGTCGCACTTTGACGCTTTCACCTTTGACAGTAACTGCTTACTCTCAGATTGGAACGAAGGGGTCCATCTATGCAGTCTGAATCTTCTATCTCCCCGGACGTATCGCCAGGCTTTTCTTCCGGCGTGTTCGGCCAGGCCCACGGCCGGGAAGGCGATCGGGCCGCCGAGCGCAGCTGGTTCGCCGTCTTCACCGTGCCCCAGAACGAGAAGTCGGTCGTGCGCCATCTCAGCCTGCGCGAGGTCGAGTCGTTCCTCCCCGCTTACGAAACCGTCCGCGTCTGGAAAAACCGGCAGCGTGTCAAGACCATCCTGCCCCTCTTTCCCACCTATCTCTTCGTCCACATTAACGGCCGCGAGCGCGTCCGCGTCCTCGAGTCGCCCGGTGTGCTCCAGATCGTCGGCAATGGGCGCGAGAGCATCCCGATCGCCGATGCCGATATTGAAACCCTCCGCGCCGGCGTTACTGCCCGCCTGGCCGAGCCTTATCGCGATCTCGTCATCGGAGAGAAGGTGCGCGTCAAAAGCGGCATTCTTCAGGGCGTCGAGGGAACGCTTGTCCGCCGCAAGGGCGGCAACCGCTTCGTGTTGAGCTTTGAATCGATCAACCAGCACGCGGCCATCCAGGTCAGCGCTGAAGATCTGGAGCCGGCGCGTTCATGACAGCTACGGTTCCTTCATCGTTCGACCTTTTGGCCTCCCGGTGCGTTCCGTCCGCCTTGCTCGCCTGACTCTTTCCCTTTAGAGTCTTCCCTGAAGGGATCCATGGCGAAGATATTGCTTTTTGGCCGCTCCGGCCAGCTCGGGTGGGAGCTCGCGCGAAGGCTCGAGCCGCTGGGCGAACTGACGGTTGCCGGCTCCGCCGAGGTAGATTTCGCCCGGCCCGAAGCGATACGCGCCGCCGTCCGCACTGCCCAGCCCTCGGTGATCGTCAATGCAGCAGCCTACACCGCTGTCGATAAGGCCGAGTCTGAACCTGATTGTGCCTGGGCCATCAACGCTGAGGCCCCCGGAGTGCTTGCCGAAGAAGCCGCGCGCATGGGGAGTCTGCTCGTCCACTACTCCACCGACTACGTCTTCGACGGCGTCAAGACCGAGCCCTATATCGAAGCCGATCCCTCCAACCCGCTCAGTGTCTACGGCAAAACCAAGCTCGGTGGCGAGCAGGCGATCGCTCGCGCCATGGCCGGCTCCGATGGCCGATGGCTCATCTTCCGAACCAGCTGGGTGTATGGCGCTCGCGGCAGCAATTTCCTGTTCACCATGCTTCGCCTGGCTCAGGAGCGCAGCGAACTTCGCATCGTCGACGACCAGATCGGCGCGCCCACGTCGAGCGAAGCAATTGCCCAGGCCACAGCCGACATTCTTGCCCGCGTCTTTGCCGGCGATTGCCCTCCCATCGGGGCAGGTTCGCAGCCGGCCCCGGGCGCTCCGCCTCCAATCCCCCCTTCGGAATGGAGCGGCATCTACCACCTCACCTGCTCGGGAGCAGTCTCCTGGTTTGGTTTTGCCAAAGAGTTCCTCACCCTCACGGCCGAATCCACCGGCGCAGCCCTTCCAACGCTGATCCCCATCCCCAGCGCCGAGTTTCCCAGACCGGCACGTCGCCCCGCCAATTCGCGCCTCTGCTGCGAACTTCTTCGCGCCACCTTTGGAGTGACTCTGCCCCCCTGGCAGGAGGCCCTCGAGCGAGTTCTTGAACAGATACACGGCCAGGTTGGCGAGACCCTCCCCTGAACCAAGCCAGATCTGCGGTGCCGAGCACGCACGGTCCAGCCCTCGGTTGGTCATTTTTACCTGGTCGCGAAATTTTTGCGCGCCCGGTCAGGCATCAAACCGTCCTTAACCCGCATCTTTTCTTTTCAGTGCGACTGGTCCTTCGATTGCCCTTTCCACTTCGCGCAGACGCAAATTCCCCCCTCAGGAGAGCATTTCAGATGGAAACCCGAGATCGCTGGATCTTTCTGACTCTCTTTGCCGGCTTCTCCACAATCCTGTTCCTCGTCACCGTGCTGATCGCGCAGCTTGAAACCTACGTGCCCGGCAGGAAATCCCGCAGCCTGCCTCCCTCGCCGGATGACGAGATAGGCCAGGAGAGCCACGACGAATCCACCGCCGCCTGACTGCCTCCCAAACCGGCCTGCCGCCTCAATCTCCAACCCAAAAAACAGCAAGGCCAGCCTGTGTAGGCTGCCCTTGTCTCATTCTCCTGATGTTCAAGTTCCGTTTCTACGGCTGGTGATAGCTGAGGCTGGCCCAGAAGACGTCGCCGACCGCGATGGTCCGGTCCCACCAGCCTGATCCTGGATTTCCGATACGGCGTTGGCTACTTCTTTCCGTTGTCTTTAAAGTTCAGCGCAAAGTAGTAGTAGGTGTACGAGTGGCTGGTCGTGACATTGGTCAGGAAGTCGCCGCCGCCGAAGTACCCGACGCCACCGCCCAGGTTGAAGTGCCTATTGAGTTCATACCAGGAGTAGCCATCGACCTCTGCTCCCAGATGGCGGCCGTGGTCGGTCTTGTTGGTCACAATCGCACTGCCCGAGGTGTTATAGATCGAGTCCAGCGCATCAGCCGCCCAATCGTCCAAGCCCTGCACGGTGAACGTGAGCCGCCGATGGGGCTCAACGGTGACACCAGCGCGAACTGCCTCAATGTTCTGCCAGCCGAACAGGTCGGTGATGCCAAAGCGGTCGTGGGCTGTCGGGTAGATCGTGTCGAAGGTGGTGTGCGATGCGCTCGTCGCGGGATTTTTATTGCCCGTGGCGTAGTCGTATTGGGCAAAAATGCGCGGCTTGGCCAACGCACTGAGGAATTGGTAGGACGCGCCTACCTGCCCCGCTGAGGCTCGAATCGACTGCTTTCCCAGCGTGCCGGTTTCGAGGATTGCCTCGCCTGAGTAGTTGAACGCCGTGTGGGCTTGCCCCTTGAATCGCACTCCCAGGGCCTTCTCGTCCTCTTTCCCGGTGGTCTTGGCCACGGCCGATTCCACAACCTCTGCCGGCTGCACCCGCCACAGGATGAATGGCTCAAGGTTCGAGTGCGGCACAAGAAAATCATCGATGCGGCCATAGGCTCCGTAGATGTTGTTGCCTTCCTGATGCGGACTCACACCGTAGGGCTGCGGCACTACCGCCGATGCGGCGAAGATGCCCAGGTGTTCGCGCTTCAAATCCAGGTTCAGCACTGCCGCATCGTACGAACGTGCCTGGTTGCGCCATTCCGAGTCGGCGATGATCGTGTTGTTGTAGTTGATGAGCTGCCGGCCCACGCGCAGGCTAAACCAGTGCTTCTCCGGGTTACCAATCTCAACATACGCCAACTTCAGATCCCAGCGAACCGTATTCGGCGGACCGATCGGCGGCGTCTGGAAGCCTGAACGAGCATCCTGCACCTGGGCGGTTACGCGCAGCCAGCTTGCCGTGTGCAGATCCACCTGGAACCGAAAGCGGTTCAACAGGTAGGAGTCGTCCACTTTCGCCTTCAAGTTACTGTTGTCGTATCCCTCATACCGGAACCTCTCCTCGGCCTGCACGTCGATCCACTTGGGCAGCTTTTCGTCGAGGTAGGTGGCCGGCGCAAAGTCATGAAAGTCATAGGGCGCCGGGTTGCCTGTGGTACGAAAGGCCGGGCCGTTTAGGAAGCTCAACGGGTTCGACGCCGGCCCAGTGATATATGCGCCGTTGTACCCGGACGTTGCGTTGTGGGTGGTGAGGTCGTCTTGTGCGGCAAGGGGAAGTCCGCCCGCAATGGAAACTGCAAAGAGCAAAGCTGCGATGGATTGCCGAAGCCGTGCAGCCCAACTTGTGTTTGTCACTGAGCTCAAAGTCATAAACAATCGAATCAATTTACGTTGCATCGGTTTCTCCGTCAGCGAATCTCAAGGACTCGCCTGGCTATAAGAGTTATAAGGTCAAAGAGAACTGAAGGGTCCAGGAACCGGGGATAAATCCGCCTTCATCTCCGTCATGGGCGCCATCCAAACCGGCAAACAGTGCCAACATCGACAAAGGCAGTGCGGAGCAAAGCGACGGGTCGCCTTGCTTGGGTTAAGCGTTGGGCCCGCGGGATGCGGAATGTTCTTGAAGACACGAATGTCCACAGAAACCCTTCTATTGGGGTGTAAGTTGAATTGAATTCAGCTCTCTAGTTGACTGAAGTGAAACGGCAAAACGCGGGACGGCCAGCGGGCGCTAGCGGCAACAACAACACGCGAATTGGTTCAATAGTGTCGGCATGGGTGCAATGACTTCTGGTTAGAGTAATTGAGGGCCGGGTCAATGTCAACAACACGTTAGCTCCATCTTGAGCATAGGTAACCGCTGGCAAAAGAGGGGTACGCAAAAAGCAAAAGGGGCAGCCGATTCCTCGGCTGCCCCTTCCGCTTTGCTGAATCCGAAAGTTCTCTGTTTACGGCAGGTAGTAGCGGAAGCTGGTCCAGAACATGTTGTCGATGCCCTTGGCGCCGTTCAGAGGAGAGCTCTGACCGCCGGCTGTCCCGGTACCCGACCAACCCTCGCGAACCGCATAACCATACTGGATGCCCTGACGCAGGCGGCCGTGGTCGCCCTTGAAGATGTCATACCAGTACCCGCCGGTCATCTCCTGCACGTCGCGGGTGTTGTTTCCGCAACCCGAACCGGCTGGCTGGTAGCCCACCGAGCCAGAGGCGAGGCCCGGGTTACCCACAACAGAGCAGGTTGCCGAGACGCTGGCATAGCGCGAGCCGTAACCTACGGGCGTGATAACTGGGGCTGCTGTGAAGTGCGAGCCCCAGCTGCCGCCGGCGGCAAACATTGCAGCTGTCGGCGAGGCCGAGCAAAGGGTGGAGGCGGTCGCGGCGGTTACGCCTGTTTCGCAGAAGGTGGCCGTCGGATCGCCGAGCGTGGTTGCCGTGGTTGCATAGTCGGCGCGTGCCGCATAGTCTCCACCGTAGTTGAGGTAGAGGGCCAGGCGCGGCGTCGGATTGGCTTCGACGGTGAGCAGGCCCGAAGTGTTGTGGATCGGGGTCAGATCGCCAGTCGCGTTGTTGGTGACGTCAGAGAGCGTGGTGTCGCCGTAGCGGCCCATGCCGGGTCCGTACAGGCCTTTCAAGCCAAAGGTCAGCTTGTCTTTGATGATGGGAACGCGTAAGCTGCCGCCAATGCCTCCCAGGACAATGCTGTCGAGGTAGGAGCCGGCGGTTGAGGACTTGGCCCAAACAGCGGCGCCCGGAGTCGCGCCGGCGTAGCCTTCGACATCGGCGATGCCGCCGTACTTGACCGAGTTCTGCGTTACGCCGGGGTAGACGGTCTCGTGGGCGAAGCCGGCGATTCCGAAGATTTCATAGTGGCCCCAGCCCGGATCAAGGGCGATCTTGACGATCAGGTCTGGCGCCTGGTTAAAGGAGTAGTTGGCGATATTGCTGTTGGCAGAGACAGTGTTGTAATTCCGAATGTAGCTGTAGATCGTGTTGCCGGCGCTGTCTTCGGTTTTCAGGTTGCTGTAGCTCTGGACATAGGTGGTGAGGCCGCTCAGACCGCTGATGGCGGCGTTGTAGTTTCCGCCATTGGCGCCGGCGGAACCCAGAATCGCATAGGGCGTGTTTCCGGCCAAAGCAGCCGAGTAGAGCAACTGCGGATTCTCAGCCGCAATGCCGAAGGCCACATTCTTGAAGGTCTTTGTTACGCGGAACCCATACTGACGGGTCCAGACGAAGCCTGTAACGTAGTTCGGGTCTATCGTCTGCGGGGTCATGATGTCGCCCGACAGGTTGGAGATGCCCTTCTTGTCTTCAGTTGCCATCGACCACATCTGGCCGCCGGTGAAGGCCCAGTGGCTTGCGGTTTCAGCCTGTCCCCAGATGACGCGCTGACGCAGCACGTAGCTGTTCGACTGGTTGTTGTTCGAAGTGATGCCGGTACCCAGCCAGTCAGCTTCGTAGTAGCCGCGCAGTGTTGCGGCGGCTGTTTTTCCTTCCACCATCATCGATACGCGGGACTGGCGGGCGCTGCCGAAGAACTCACTGAGCGAGTACGCGTCGGCTCCCTCATAAGGAATGGCGCTGAAGGCGGTTGGAATGTCGCCGCCGGTGGCTTTCGTGCGGTAAACAGTTTCACCCGTCGCGAATCCGCCTGGAGTAATCGACACGCCCCGGAAGTGAAGGACGTTGGGGTTCTCGATCGATGCCTTGATCTTGCTGGTTTCATCGGAGAGCGTGGTGGTCAGCGAAAGCTGATTGGCCTTGAGATCGGTCACCGTCGATTGCAAGGTGTTCACGGCGGCGGTATTCTCGGTAGCCGCCTGGGTCTGGGCAGAGACAGCGGCGTTCGCCCTGTCGGCGGCGGCCTGCGCATCGGCGGCTGCCTTCTGAGCTGCAGCAAGTGCCGCATCCTTCGCGGCCAGATCCTGCTTCAATGCGTCGATCTGGGTCTGCATGTCTGTCTTGAGAGCCTGAATCTGATCGCAGGCGTCGCATGCCGGCTTCTTTTCTGCGGCGGTTGGATGCTTCTTCTTACCAGTCGAATCGCGGTCGCTTGCATGGGCAAACGAGGCAGCCAGACTGACTGCCAGAATTGCCGCCCCAACAGTTCTAAACTTGCTGTTCATCGGGCCTCTCTTTTTCCTCTCGAATTCAGGTTGAATCGGTTTCGCGCTTGCCTCCCCGGCGAGCGCTTTTTTTGCTCCGGCTCCGCTCCGCCCTTGCGCATCGCAGACGACCGGAATAGCCTGCGGATCCTCGGAGTCACACTCTTGCCAGGGAAGCGCAGTCGAAGTCGAAGTTTACCCTGGGGTCATCCGTGCTCCAGACTCGCAGAACGATGTGAATATTTAATGAAACAGCTCTTGAAATCAGGTGTTTCTCGCGGAGTCTTTCGTAACTATCTTTGCGGAGGAAGCAGAAGGATGCGGAATGGAGGAAACGCAGTAAATATCAGCATCTGCCTGCACTCATGCGGCAATTTGCGGCCGCAGGCGGGCTCGTCGCTTAGTAACCTCTTACCTGAATTCTTTTGTGAACAGATTGTTAATAAGTTCCAGATAGGTCAACCCTAAGGTTTGCACACGAAGGCTATCGAGGAACGAGTCACAGAATTGAAACATTGTATTTACTGAATTGTAATAATGCATCGGACGAGCTTGGTAAACGGGTTCGGGTGATGCGGGCCGACGTCTCCATCGGCCCACATCGCTCGAGTAGATCTAGTAGATCCAGCGAGCGGTCATTACCAACTCGTGGTTGTAGGTGTGGAATGCGCTTGTCGCAATTTGCATGCCTGCCCCAAAGGCAAGACCTGGCCGGCTCTTCGGATTGCTGGGATGAATCCCGCATTTCCCGATGAGAAGGCCCGGCGTGATGAACTCCTGCATCTTGCCGTTATTCGTGCCGTTCTGGTAGAACGTCGCGTTCGACTCAATCTCCGGCCAGAAGAGCTTTCCGATCTTGTACTGCGCAGCGGTATTCCATGCGATCGGGCGACCGGAGGTGTTCACTGCGGCGCTTCCAGTGGGCAGCGTAATGCCCAATGTCGACTGAACGTCGAAATTGCCAAATCCCTTGCCAAAGCCAACCGTCGGCACGACGCTCGGATTCGGCGAGCCATTCTTGTAGCTGCCCGTGGGGAAGGTCATGAGCGCCCACACGCTCAGGACATACGCGCCATGCTGCGCATTCCCACTCGTAAGCCGCCACTTTCCCAGGACGGAAAAGTCGCCCGCACCGTCTTTTACTTTGGGCGAGTTGTGTTCGATGAGCGGCGGCAGGTTCACGTCCACTTCGG
Source organism: uncultured Acidobacteriaceae bacterium (assembly GCA_963783065.1). GTDB lineage: Bacteria > Acidobacteriota > Terriglobia > Terriglobales > Acidobacteriaceae > Telmatobacter. The sequence continues at coordinate 187,058 of CAWAMG010000006.1, forward strand.
CGTTGGTGTGGGGAATGATCACATTCAAGCCCTTGCTGTTGTCGAAGTTCCAGGTATCTGTCAGTGCCGGGGCAATCTGGCGAAGTGCGTCAAAGCGAACCACCTGGAATAGCCCGGTGTACGTCGTGACCAGCGGCACGGCCCACGCCGGCTGTTTGGATTGGGTTGCGTTGGTTTGCGTCGACCACCAACAATAGAATCCGCACGGAGCGGTGGCTCCCGTCGATGTCGATTCGGTGGCGGGGCCACTTTGCGCGCACGCACTGGCAGAGACCAGCAGGGAAAGCAGGGCAAGGGGAAGCTTGTTTTTCATATTGCCGTAGCATGACCGGGCGCAGCACACCCCAACAACCAACTAATGGGCGAGTCCATTCTCAATCGGACGGTTGAGGACATCGGTGGCCGCAGAGCACTCAGCCTCAACCCCTCGACCCCACACCCTATTGCGCCTTGCCCGCGCTCAGCAGGTTGGCCATGATCCTATACGCACCCGGGACCAGCTCGGGAAACTGCCGATAGAGCGCGTACGCCACATAAATATAGGTGCCCTTGCCTACGTGTGCGACCAGCAGTCCGCCGCGCTGCGGGTCCTGCCCCGGATCGGCTGTTTCCGTCAGAGCCTTGTAACCCGGATCCCATGAGTTCATGAACGAGTGTCCGCGCTCCTCCACCCATCCGTCGAAGTCGGCCTCTGTGATCTTGTTCGGCCAGCTCAGCAATGGGTTCTCCGGCTCCAGCAGCTTCACCGCATCGCTCTCGTCCACCACACGCTCCGGCGTTCCGCCCATTGCCAGCGGCAGCGGGGCAGGGAAGTTCCCGCTCTGGTATTGCACCACCACCGTTCCGCCGTTTTCTGCAAATTGCCGCAGCCGCTGCGCCGCGCCCGCGAGTTCGGGCCGCGCGGAATACGCCCGAATGCCGATCACAATCACATTCCATGCCGACAAGTCGCCCATCGTCAGCTCTTCCGCCGACAGCAGATGGGGCTTGACGCCTAGCGCTTCAATCGCCTCAGGAACCGTATCGCCCGTGCCCATCACGTACGCAACCTTGAGCCCCGGCGCCAGTTTCACGTCCACTTTGCGCGTCTTCATCTCCGCGGCACGGTATAAGTTGTAGGGTTGGAGCCCCTGATAGCCAATCCGTTGCCAACCCGTCGTGTAGTCGTGCCCGCCCGAGTGCGCCACCGCCTGCAGCGTGAACGCCCCGGTCTGCCCCGGCGCAGGCGTCACCTGGAAGACCATCGGCTCGCTGTCGCCACCTGCATGAAAGTGGAAGTTTGCCTGCGTCCCGCTCGGCTCTGAGACCCATCCCGGCGGCAGCTTCAGCTCGACCGTTCCGTCCGCCGGGCCCTGCGAATGCACCGTCACGCGCACTGGCAGTGGCGATCCGTCGAGGGGCAGAATGCGCGCCTCGGGCTCCACGCGAACCCCGATCTTCGGCGTGACCACCAAAGGCTCGTAGACTCCGCCCGGCCCCAACTCGCGTGCCATGGTCTGCACCACCTGCCCCATCCGCACTGCCAGGCCGTCAAACTCGAACTCCACCCACGCCGAAAGCGGCCAGGGCGCGAATGAGCGCTCACGATACTCGGGGTGCAGCAGATCGTAATAAGGCTGCTCGGTGCTGGGTCGCGTAAAGTACGGCTCCGTCGGCTCGGCGTTGTCGGGCACGCGCAGCTTGACGATCGCATCGCTGGTTGTCGCGGAGCTTGCCGTGCCGATCGGTTCGCCCGCCTTCCAGCTCCGGTCCCCGGTCTGACTCTCAAACCATGTCTTCAACACATGCGCGTCCGCCGTTGCTGTCGACGCGTGAATCCGCACGTTGAACTCTTCGCCTGGGGTTACGCTTCGTGAGGTCTCGTCGGCGGAGTTGCCACGAAACCCACCCTCTTCAACCCTGCTCGCGTGCGTTGAAAACGCGATCATGTCGAGGCCGAGAAGATCCTTCATCACTGCCTCGAACTGCTCAATCTTGGTGTCGAGCTCAAAGAGCAGGTTCGCTTTCGCTGCCTGCTCAATCGTGCTCGCCGCAACTCTCTCGCGCAGATCGAGTGCCTGCTTGTAAATTGGCACGAGCTTATGTGCCGCGCTCACATTCGGCTCCGCCAAAGCCGTTGCCGCGAAGCCTTTCACCCCCGCGTCAATTTTGCCCAACTCGGCGTCAAGCCATGCCGGCGCGTTCGACCCTGCCAGCCGCGCCAGGCCCGCAATCTCAGTATTGATTGCAACTCTGCGATTCTGAAACAGGCTGCTGTCTTTCGTTTCGCCGCTTTCCGGTCCAGCGCCTGCCGGCCCACTGTTTATGGAAGTAGGGCTCGCTGCCTTATCGGCCGCCCACAGGTGATACCGCGTCGTGGCCGGCCCGCTCATCGTCGGGTTCGCCCCGCCATTCTGCGACTTCTGCTGTCCCCATCCTTCACGAGCAATCTGCGTGTAACTCCGCCCCAGATACGGGTCGAGCGTCCCCACCTGAAGCACCACGTCCGCCGAAGGTACCTCCGTGGTCCACTCTCCAGTCACGTAGTTATGGAACCGCGCCGGCGCCCATTTGCCCGTCGCATAGTCAAACATCTTTCCGTTCGTGACCGGCGCAAACGGCACCATCGAATAAACAGCCAGCGGCTGCCAAGGCTCCAGTCCGTCCTTCAGTTGCTCGGGAAACACCCTCGGATCGCCCGCGACTTTGAACGCCTCCTGCATGATCTCGCCACTCACCTGGTGGTGGCCGTGTCCATCCGTGATTCCACCAACGAACGTCGACACCAGAATCTGCGGTCGCTCGCGCCGCACCGCCAACACCGCGTCATAGAGCACCCGCTCGTGGGTCCACTTGGCAAACGCTTCCTCCTGCGTTTTCGAGAAGCCGAAATCCGCCTCAGTGCCCCATAGCTGCTTGCGCCCGTAGTACTCGCCTGCCTTCAACAACTCTTGTGTGCGGATAATCCCCAGCGCGTCGCCACTATCGGCCGACATCGCGTTCTGTCCGCCTTCGCCGCGGTTCAGCGTCAGCAATGTTGCCCTTACACCCAGTCCACGCGAAAGATACGTCAGCAGCGATCCATCCTCATCGTCCGGATGCGCCACAATCATCAGAACGCTCGCCGTAGTTCCCAGCCGCTTCAGATCCTGCTCGAGCGCGGCATAGCCCCGGTCTTCGCAAATCGGCAAAGGATTTGTCGCCGGCTCCGTCAATGGAACGGCCGCCAGGCGGTCGGGGACGCCCGCCGACTGCTGCGCCTTGCAGGAATCTCCATCCGTTACAACCGCAGCCAGCGCGACTCCTGCCAACATGGCCAGGATCGCAACGTTGCTCATCCATCGTGCGGGCGCGTGGCCCTCTGCTTGTTCTCTTCTCTCGTCGATGACCATACTTCCCGTCAGTGTACAATCCGGGGAGCAAAAGAGGCTCATGCAACCAGCGAACCGCAGCGACGGCCAGACTGCCAGCTCCTCTGCGGGCTCCGTTCCCGGGTCGACGACCGCCTCCAGCCCCGCCCTCACCCGTCGCATTGGCCTTCGCTCCGCCGTCCTCTTCAACATGCTCGAGATGATCGGCGTGGGCCCATTCATCACGCTGCCGCTGGTGATCGCCGCTGCTGGCTTTCATCTCTCGGTCTGGGCCTGGATCCTGGGCGCAGCCATCGCTGTCGCCGACGGTCTGGTCTGGGCCGAACTCGGCGCAATGTTTCCGCGCGCTGGGGGTTCCTATGCGTTTCTGCGAGAGATATACGGCCCGAAGGGCGCAGGGAACTGGCTCAGCTTCCTCTACGTCTGGCAGCTCTCTTTCTCCGCGCCGCTCTCCATCGCGTCCGGCTGCATCGGCCTTTCCAGCTTCCTCGCCTGGTTCTGGCCCGGCCTCGCCGCAACACCCATCGCTGCGCTCCCTTTCATTCACTGGTCCAACTGCACCGCCGCCATTGCCTGCCTTCTGGTCACGGCCTTGCTCTATCGCAACCTCAGCCAGGTCACCCGCCTCGCCTGGGTCCTGTTTGCAGGAGTCATGGCCGCCATTGCTGGCGTGATCGTCTCCGGCTTTGCTCACGCCGCCGCCACCGGCGGATGGCACATGCCCGCCGGCCCGGCCCAGTCCGCGGCCCTCGCTCTCGGCGGACTCGCCCAGGCCACCCTCATCACCACCTACGATTACTGGGGCTACTACAACATCACCTTCCTCGGCAGCGAAGTGAAGCGCCCCGAGAAGACCATCCCCCGCGCCATCCTGCTCTCAGTGCTCTTCGTCTCGGCCTTTTACGTTGCCATGAACCTCGCCGCGCTGCCCTCGCTGCGCGACGCTGCATCTCACGCCGGAGAATCCGCCCTCGTCCGCCTGCAACTCGTCGCGCAGATCGCCCAGTCTGCGTTTGGCCGCTGGGCCGGCGCGCTCATGGCCGCCCTCGTCGTCTGGACCGCCTTCGCCTCGGTCTTCTCGCTGCTGCTCGGCTACTCCCGCGTTCCCTACGCCGCCGCCCGCGACGGCAACTACTTCCGCTTCCTCGACGCCGTCCATCCCCGCCACGGCATCCCGCATCGCTCGCTCGTCGCCATGGGATTGGTCGGCTGCTTGTCTTCTGCTTCCTCTCGCTGCGACAGGTCATCACCATGCTCGTCATCACCCGCATCCTGCTGCAGTTCTTTTTGCAGCACGTCGGCGTCATTCTCCTGCGCGTTCAGCGCCCCGATCTCGACCGCCCATTCCGCATGCCGCTCTTTCCGCTGCCGCCACTCGCCGCCATGGCTGGCTTCCTTTACCTGCTTGTCTTTCGCAAGGACCCGCTCATCGGTCTGCTCGTTGCCGCCGCCATCGCCTTGAGCGGAACGCTCATCTACCTCATCCGCGCCCGCGTTCTTCGCGAATGGCCGTTCGCGGAGCCCAGCTAGAGTCTTACGCCTCAGAAGCGCCAGTAGATTGATCTGTCATCCTGAACGGAGCGCACTTCAGCGGAGTCGAAGGACCTGCATTTGCATTTCGTTGGCAGAGGACAGCGAGTTTTCCCTTCCCATTGCCGGCCCAGTTTCCTGCCCGCGCAATCCACCCCCCGCGCTACAACGTATCCTGTAACGCAGGCATGCATTCGCGTGTCTAACAAGTGCGCGGCAACTTCCGCAGCGCGAGGTCAACCTGAAATGCTCATTGGAAAACCGCCCGAGATTCTCTCTTCCGCCATTACGCCAAGAGATGTTCTACCTGAATCGCCGCAGCTTTCTGCGCCGTGCCGCCGGAACCGCGGCTGCCGCCGGAGCAGCTGCTCTGGGCCTCGACCGCGCTGCCGAAATCGTCTCCCCCAGCCTCGGCGCTCACGCCGACACCAAGCTTGAAACCATCAAAAGCCCGCTGACCACCACCGGCGAAGACCTCACCAGCCTGAATGACATCACCCACTACAACAACTTCTACGAATTCGGCGTGCAGAAGGACGAGCCGGCAAAGAACGCCGGTGGCCTTCCCACGCGCCCCTGGACCATAAAAGTCGACGGCCTCGTCAAGAAGCCTCTCACCTTCGATATCGACACCTTGCTCAAGCTGCACCCGCTCGAAGACCGCGTCTATCGCCATCGCTGCGTCGAAGCATGGAGCATGGTCATTCCGTGGGTCGGCTACTCGCTCTCTGAATTCATCAACCGCTGCGAGCCGCTCTCCAAGGCCAAATACGTCCAGTTCCTCTCCTACTTCAACTTCAAGGTCGAGCCCTGGGCCGGGCAAGCTCATATCGACTGGCCTTACAAGGAAGGCCTCCGCATGGACGAGGCCATGAACCCGCTCGCGCTATTCACCTTCGGTCTCTACGGCGAGGTCCTCCCCAACCAGAACGGCGCGCCCGTCCGTGTAGTTCTCCCGTGGAAATACGGTTTCAAATCAGCCAAGTCGATCGTTGCCGTGCGCTTCCTCGAACACGAGCCGGACACCACCTGGAACGAGATGGCCCCGTCGGAGTACGGCTTCTACTCCAACGTCAACCCCAACGTCGACCATCCCCGCTGGACCCAGAAGACCGAACGCCGAATCGGCCTGCCCTTTTACGCACAGCGCCGCAACACGCTCATGTTCAACGGCTACCAGGACCAGGTAGCTTCCCTCTACACCGGAATGAACCTCAAGAAAGACTTCTAGCCCGCATTCGGATTTACTCTCGACTTCAGCGCCCCCTCCATTCCTCGGCTATTCGAGGAATGGAGGGGGGAGTGACGATGCTCAGGGCCACACCATTTTAGAAAACCATTCAGTCCAAACTTCTCACGCTCACATTCACACTCGCACTCGCACGACCCAACGAATGAAACGATCGATCCTGATTCTGCTCAAGGTCCTCACCTGGCTCGCCTGCCTCGCGCCTCTCGCCCGCCTCGTCTACGGAGCGGTGACGAACACACTCGGTCCCGACCCAACCGCGACCATCACTTTCGCCACGGGATCCACCACGCTCAACCTGCTCACCATCACGCTTGCCATAACGCCCGTCCGCAAGCTCATCCCGCAGTTAGGCTGGCTCATCCGCTTTCGCCGACTGCTTGGGCTGTTTGCCTTCTTCTACGGCACTCTTCACCTGGCCACGTACATCGCACTCTACGCCGCCTTCGACGTGCCGACGATGATTGACGACGTGACAAAGCGCAAGTTCATCTTCATCGGCGTTGCCGCGTGGCTGCTGATGCTCCCGCTTGCGCTCACCTCCACAAACTGGGCCATCCGCAAGTTGGGCGGCAAGAACTGGAACCGCCTCCACAAGCTCGTCTATCTCGCCGTCGTCTGCGGAGTCATTCACTACTGGTGGCAGGTCAAGCCCGGCGTCCTTGCGCCCATGTCTATCACCATCATCGTCGGAGTTTTGTTGCTCGCCCGCCCGGTCCTCGACTGGTGGCAAAAGCACCGCACCGCAGCCGTCAAGCAAGCCTGAGCTCCTCGCGACCCACGGCTTCCTGACCGCGCAGGCGCGACGGGACTATTCCAAACACAAGAAAATAGCAATCTCCTGACAATCCTATGACAACTTGGGGTCGCGACTCGGCCTACGATCACGAACTGAGAGGCTAGAGAATGTTTTGCGCCCATCGGCTCAGTCGGCTGGTTTCGAACACTCTCTATTTCTTAATCCCCCCTGGAGAGTGAAATATGAAGGTTCTTAGGACCGCAGTCGCCCCCTGCCTCGGCCTCGCGTTTTTTTTGCTTCCGGCCTTGGCTCAAGCGCAGTATCAGTTAACGACCCTGGTTTCGAATCAAGTCAATTCGACCATTCCGACCATCGATCCACTGCTGGCGAATCCCTGGGGATTGGCCCGAAGCGCCGGTTCGCCCTGGTGGATCAGCGATAACGACACCGGCTGGTCGACCCTCTATAACGCAGCGGGAGCTCAAGTGCCACTCAGGGTTGTGATTCCCACCGCCGGGAACGGACCGGTGAGCGCGACAGGCACAAACGGCCCTGGCACACCCACGGGAATCGTCTATAACGCATCGAAGACGGATTTCCAGGTTTCGGGCGCGGCCTCGTCCTTCATCTTTGCGACGCTCGATGGCACCATCAGCGCCTGGCCGGGCCTGAACAAGAACCTGGCGACCCTCGTGGTGGACAACTCAGCAACCGGGGCGAGCTACACAGGCTTGGCCATCACCAGCAACCCTTCGGGGAATTTGATCTACGCGGCGGACAACGCCAACAATAAAATCGATATGTACGACGGCAGTTTCAACTGGGTGGGGTCGTTTGGTGACCCTTCGGTCCCTTCGACCATGTCGGTATTTGGTGTCCAGGACATCAATGGCATGGTTTACGTCACGTATGCTGTACCGAATGTCGGAGCTGGTGGCGTCGTCGACATCTTCCAGGAGAACGGAACCTTCGTGAAGACACTGATCAAGGGAACGCTGTTAAATCAGGCCTGGGGTGTTGCTCTCGCTCCCAGCAATTTTGGGCCGCTGAGCAATACGCTGCTGGTTTCAAACAACTCCGTCGAAGGCACCATCAACGGATTCAATCCAGTCACCGGTAAGTATGTCGGTACGATGAGAAACGAGCAAGGGAGCGTGATTGTCCTCAATAACTTGTGGGGAATCGCCTTCGGTGGCGGAACAGCAAGCAATGGGGCAACGAATGAACTTTTCGTCACCGTGGGTCCGGGAATTGGGCCCAGCGAATTGGCCGGTACCTTTGCATCAATCGTCTACAATCCAGGCCCCCATTAATGATGGAGGGTGAGGGCTGCCCGAAACGGGCGTTTCATCCCTCACCGCTATGGCCTTAAATTCAGACGAGACGAGGGTGGGAAGCAGCCTGGTGGACACTCTAAAGCGTTCCGCAACGCGGCCAGCTTTAGGGTGGAAGACCAGGCTGCACAACCGCCGATCCCCCTGACATCCGATCCTTGGTTTGCCCACGCACCCGCTGACTCGCGTCTTAGAATCGTTTCGGTGACCGGGAGTGCCAGTTCCAGATTCACTGGTCCCGCGCTTCAACCCAGGCCGATCAATCGGCAAGCCCGAGCGCAGCCCGAATCTGCTCGGCAGCCTCAAGTGGCGCCGTAACGCTGGTATCAATGGTCACGGCCGCTCTCGGCATGTGAGCTGTGTCGAACTCGCCCTCAGCCTGCAACTTGTCGAACAGTTCCAGCGAGCTCAGCTTCCGATACTTCAGCCGGGAATCACTCGCCAGCCTCTGCCGCAGTTCCACGAGCGGGCAAACCAGCTCCACAAAATCCACCCGGCCGCCATCGTTCACCACTGTCGCAACCGCCTGCTCCACAAACCCCGCCCGCACAGTCTTCTCCGGATTGAAGGTGAAGATCAACCCCGGAACCTGAGCCCGGCTGGCCTCGCGAAAAACGCCCAGCCAGATCTTCTCGCGCTGCCGAACAAAAGGCGCGCTGCCAAATTCGAAGCTTGAGAGCAGCAAGTCCACCACCAGGTGGTTGTGAAACAGCATGTATCCAGTCAGCTTGGCCATTTCCCGCGCCACCGTCAGCTTTCCCGTCGCAGGCAGCCCGTAGATGAATATCAGACGCATCGGCACCTCACTGCGTTGCCGGCTGTGCGGTTTGGATCGCGCCCGGGGCTGCGTTGGCGCCGGGCACGGCGAGCGGCAAACCCAGATTTAGATTCTCAAGATCGCTCAGCACGTTGATGGGCATTTCCTTGTCTGCATAGATCGCTGTCGGAACCGACTGGGTGGTTTGCGATTGCCCTCCGCCATTGCCCGGACCCGCGTCCTTCTTCTCTTCATCCCGCGCGCCAGTGACGGTGAGGATGTATTTCCCATCCGGAACATAGTCGAACTCGTAGTCGCCGTTGTCGTCGAGGTCGGTCTGCCGCGCGGGCTCGCGGTCGTCGGCGTAGAGCAACCGCACCGTCCCGTGTGCCATTGGGTGAGCGTCAGCCAGTGCGGCCACGGACCCTGAAACCTTATGCAAGCCGCTCAGAGGAATCTCGATGTCGGTCCCCGCGGCATTCTCCCCGGCAGCTACCTTAACCGTCTTCGCGTCCTTTTTTCGGTAGACATTCCCCAGGCACACCCGCGACGCTGCCTGCTCCGCGTCCGTGGGCATCAGCGTGCACACCTTGTACTCGCCCGCCGGCAGATTGGTCACCGCATAATGCCCGTGGCTGTCGCTTGTTGCCTGAATGGTCCACGTATCCATCAGCGGCAGGCCCACGCCGGCCCAGTCTCCCGTGGCAGTCTTCCGCTGAAGTTCGAAGCGCATCCCGATGGCGGGCGATCCGTCGTCGAATGTCACTGTGCCTGAGATCTCGGCGGCCCGCTGAATCGAGATCGAAATCTCCGCCGCGCGGTGGACATTGACGGTGACCTCAACCAGGTTGTCCTTCCATTGTTGAATCGAGTAGAGGTGCCGCTCGCGGTCCGAACCGAACGACTGCAGTTTATCCGGATCAAGCCCGAATGCCGGGTCAAGATAGCCGTCCAGCGTCGCAAATGCGTAGTAGCGTCCCGGCTCCACAGCCTCCATCCGAAACCGCCCCTCCAAGTCGGTCACCGTTATCTCCGCCGCGGGCAGCGGGTCGCCCTGGTCGTTTTTTTCACCCGCTTTGGGCGCGGCCGATAGCGCCACCGTGGCGAATCGCGCCGGCTTGCCCGTATCCGCGCACAGCACCACACCCGTCACCACTCCCTTGGTCGGGTCGGGCTTTTTGTGCTGATACTTATTGCAGCCCGCTATCAGCAGGCAGGCCAGAGATGGGATGAAGAGCCAGCGCGAATGTCGCAAGAGCTGCCCTCCAGTCAGATTCAAAGCTCAGGAAATTGTAGCGCCGTCTGCGCCACCGGGCTGAAGCTCCTCCGGTGCAGCGGCGTCGGCCCCAGCCGCGCCAGTGCCTCAAAGTGCTCCGGGCAGCAGTATCCCTTGTGCCGCGCCAGCCCGTATCCGGGAAATTCCAGGTCCAGTTCCACCAGCATCCGGTCGCGATACACCTTGGCCAGCACGCTTGCCGCCGCTATCGAAAGCGACAATGCGTCTCCGCCAATGACGGCCTGCTGCGGGCACGGCCAGTTGATGGTATTGCGGCCATCAATCAGCAGAAAATCCGGCGTAAACCCCAGTTGCTCCACGGCCCGCCGCATCGCCAGCAGGCTCGCCTTCAGGATGTTGATCTGGTCAATTGTCGCCGCGTCCACCGCTGCAATCGCCCACGCGACGGCGTTCAGCCGAATCTCCGCGTCCAGCTCGTTTCGCCGCTTTTCTGTCAGCTTTTTGGAATCGGTCAGGCCCTCAATGCGGCATTTCGGCGCCAGGATCACAGCCGCAGCCACCACCGGCCCGAACATCGGCCCGCGCCCCACCTCGTCGAGCCCCGCAACGCGGAGCGCGCCCCGCTCCCGCGCTGCGTCTTCGAGATGCATTCCGCACCGTCCGGCTTTCAGCATGCTCACAGTATAAGAAGAGCAGCTCCCGAACGGCACGATTCGTCAATCTGCGGCGTGGTGAGGAGTCCAGTTCGGCAACGCGCCTTCCAACTATATAGAAAAAAATCACTTAGTCGACAAGAGCGGTCCCCCTTAGACATCGCCTCATGATCACTCGCCTTGCGCCCAAGTCCTTCCCGACACTGGTCTATTTTGCACAGTAGGCAACCACTTGTGTCCCTAAGAATGTCAAATGTGTTGGAAATGAACGCAGAACGCCACTTGCTTCCCACTTCCCATTGCGTGTCAGGGGTTCAACTTACCGGTCGAAGCGCAGATTCCAATTGCGATTTCCCGGCCGTGGCAAAAAGGGCCACAATCCCGTTTCGCCGCTGAGTTTGCGGTGCGCAAATGATGGGTTTCTGCCCCTCAAGGAAAGCGAACGTTTCAATCCCGACACAGCAACCGCTTTTAAGGAGGCCCCATGCAACGAATTGATTTCAAGAGCTTGGCAGGAAACTTCCAGAAGACTCTCGCGGCTGTACCAACTCTCCACCGGCAATGGATGTGGGTGTTGGCGTTACTCATCCTAATTACCCTGCCCGCCCGCGCGCAGTTTGGTTCCAGCCTTTCCGGTACAGTGTTGGACACGAGCGGGGCGGCCATTCCAAACGCCACCGCGACGCTGACCAATGTGGCAACGCAACAAAAGCAAGTCTCCGCCACCAATGCCACGGGCGCATATCACTTTAGCGAATTGGGCCCGGGCAAATACTCCCTCGCTGTTACGGCTACAGGTTTCAAGGAGAGCGACCTCAACGATTTGACAATTGAGGCGGAAACTCCGCGCGACGTGATTGTAACGCTGAAACCTGGCGGCTCAACCGAATCGGTGACTGTCACGGCCGACCAGGTGCAGCAACTGCAGACGGCGGATGCCAGTATCGGCTCCACAATCACCAGCGAAGAGATTCAGAGACTGCCGATTTTTGGTGGCGATCCGTATGAACTGCTGCGCACCGCCCCAGGCATTACAGGAGATGGCGCGCGCGCCGGCAATGGCGACGCCGTTTTTCTGCCCAACGGGGCCGGCCCCGGCGGTTCCAATTCCGGCACGTTCCAGACTGAAAACGGCGTGCAGATTGTCGCGGATGGTCAACGCCAGGCGGACAACAATTTCATGATCGATGGCGTCAGCGTGAACTCGCTGACCCATGGCGGCAATGCGGTGGTCACTCCCAATGAAGAGGCCGTAGGGCAGATGACGGTGATTTCGACTTCCTATGATGCTTCCGATGGCCGCAACAGCGGCGCCCAGGTCAAAGTCGTGACAAAAAGCGGATCGAATTCATTGCATGGCGGCCTGTTCTTCTTATACGACCAGCCTGGATTGAACGCTTACAACAAGTACGCCGGACCGGCCGCGGGCATGCCCACGCGTGTGCAGAATGCTCAACGCACCTGGGCAGGGTCGCTCGGCGGACGAGTAGTCAAGGACAAGCTCTTTTACTTTCTCTCCTACTCCGGGTTCAGCGTTCACAACACCACGATTGCCAATCAGTGGGTAGAGACTCCGGAGTTCCGCAGCCTGGTCGCGACCGACCGGCCCGGAGGTATCAGCGCCGCAATTCTGAGTTTGCCTGGGATGGCGCCGCGCGTCGTGGCGATTAACACAGCCCTTACAAACTGCAGCGCATGGGCCAACAACCAGGGGGAATTCCCGCCGGTCAATGGCGTCACGCAGACAGACGCTTCCGGGCCATACTGCCAGGAGGTCGGCGATGGACTCGACATTGGCTCTCCCACCGCTGGCGGTGCGTCCCAGCTCGGAGTCTATCCACGACTTGGCTACTCGTCCAATCCCACCTCGAATGCCATCGTTGGCGGCGGCCTCGATGGTATTCCTGATATCTACAACGCCGCAATCCGCATTCCCAATCAAGCACGCGGAAACCAGTTCAACGCACGTGGCGACTATTACCTGACTCAAAGAGACATAGTCGCCGGCGTCGTCTACTTCACCAAGCTCGACAGCGATGGCGCCAGCGCAACAAATGGCGCGCGCCCAGCCGATGACGTTCCCTTCAAACCGTTGAACTCCGCCGCCACGCTCATCTATATCCACACGTTTTCTCCGACATGGCTCAATGAGTTCCGCGTCAACAGCACCCGCTTTGCTGAAAACGGAATCAAGGACGCGGGAAGCACCGTGGATTACGGCATCCCCTACATCAACGTGCAAACACTGCCGGTCAGCAATGATCCGCAGTACGGTGTGGCTCAGTCAGGCGCCACCCCCGCTGTTTTCGCGGAGAATACATACGAAGCCCGCGACATGGTGAGTCATACCTGGGGCGCTCATACATTGCGCCTGGGCGGAGAAGTGCGGTTTGAGCAGGATAATGACAACCTCTACGGCAATGACCGTCCTGTGTATTCCATGCAGGGATTGTGGTCAATGGTCAATGACGCTCCCATCTATGAGTCCGTCGATGTAAATCCGAACACAGGCGCCGTTCCCGACACGCAGCGCTACTTCCGCGATGAAGATATCGCAATTTACGGACAGCACGACTGGAAAGTGTCACCGAATCTCACCTTCAACATGGGCCTGCGATGGGAAGACTTCACGCCCTTGCGCAACAACGGATCTCTTATCAACTATCCCGTGCTTGGCCCTCCCGGGATGGAATTGAGCGGCATGACTCTGGTGCCGCACAATCACCTTTGGAACTCGAAAAATGACCTTTTGGCGCCAAAAATTGGATTTGCTTACGAGCCGGGCGCAAAGGTCGTGGTCCGTGGCGGGTTTGCAATTGCCTACAACCACCTCGACGTTGCGCTCTTCAACAACGCATTGGAAGACGGTCCGGGCATCGCCAACTTCGGCCCCTGCTGCGGTACCAACGCACTTGATTTCAGTACCCCGTTTGACGGCGGTCAAATCAAGTATGAAATAGGAGCCACCAATTCGCCCTTCAGCTTCCCAATCAATCCGGCGTTGGCCACAGGGACAAATGCCAACGGCTTCCCCAACCCTTATGGTGGCGGCACTCCCAGCGTAGAGGTCTACGGTGCGCTTCCAAACACCAGACCTCCAGTGGCCGCCTTGTATTCGTTTGAAGTCGAGACTCAACTTCCCTGGAACCTGACTTCGACGTTCGGTTACGCCGGCAGCGAAGGGCATCACTTCGCCCGGCTGGTGAATCAAAATTTCCTCTATAACAACGCCAATTCCCCGGTGTACGCTGCCTACTTTGCGCAGACCGATTCTGACCAGAACTACAACGCATTGAATGTCCAACTCAGACATACCTTGCAGCATGGCCTCGCAATGAGCGCCGTTTACACCTATTCCAAGGGCCTCGATCAGGTTTCCAATGGCGATCTGGCCGATTCGAATGGCAATCAGACGAATCCCGCCAACAACAAGACTGAGTGGGGGCCCTCGGATTACGACACCAGAAATCGCTTTGTTGCAACGGCATTATGGGAGGCGCCTCACGTCCATTCCGGCAGCGCCTTTGTCGACACGCTGACGAACGGCTGGCAAATCAACGGCACCTATACCAAGCACAGCGGATTCCCCTTCACCCCGGTCACCTACAATCTCACAACGTCTGCCTTCGTCCTCGGATCGGGTGTGGTAAGTCCGACACGGCCATTGAAATACTCGGGCGGCGCCGTCTACGGCTGCTCCAGCAGCCTCTTTACCAGCGGAGGCGACTTCCCGAACGGAGGCGAAAGCTACTTCGACATCACGCCCCCGGCAAACTCCCACGCCTATGTGCCGGGCATTGGCCGTAACAGCTTCAGCGGCCCTTGTTTCCAGGATGTCGATCTTAGCTTCGCCAAAGAGTTTGCGTACGATTTCGGCGACCACCACTCGGTGCTGCGCATCCAGGCGAACATGTACAATCCGTTCAATATTCTGCAACTGCAACCCATCACAAACGGCAATGCGAACCCCGGAGCCAATATCAGCAACCAGTATTTCGGGTACGCGCAGGGAGCCGACGCCGGCCGCGTGATTGAGTTCATCGCTCGGATTCAGTTCTAAACGGCTGCTGCAAAGGGCGCTGGGTGGAATCAGCCTCCACTCGGCGCTCACGTGCGTACCATGCAGTTTGAATCCGACCCTGGTTCCGCTGGATCGACTCACGCCGAAAGGTCATGAAATCCGGCTAGCTTCATGGCGCGCACACATTCCTGGTTGCGCATGAACCACTCCCAAACCAGCCCGGAGCGCAGATTCTCCGCCATCAGCACCGAGATCCCCTGGTCGATTCCCAGCACGTCCGCGTCATACCAGTTGGCGGCGGGATGGAACGCGTCGACGAATCCGTAACGTCCCCAGGCACGCTTCCCCCAGTTCGACCGCATGGCGCGCAGAACCGCGAGGCAGTCCTTGGGCAGGAATGCCAGTGAACCCGCCGCGGCCGCAGGAACGACTGTTCCGTCCAGCGGCCCTTGCGCAGGCGGGCCGCCCCACGCCGTATAACCGCCCGCAAAGTCCGACGCCGTGACGCCCCAGTAATCTTCGCTATACCAGTTGGGATAGGAAAGGCAGAATGCTTTGTGAGCACGCGTTGCCTTGATTGAATTGGCAAAGTAATCGGCGTAGGCGTCTCTTTTGTAGCGGAAGTCGTACCATGCCTGCGAGTACTGATGCGTGAAAAGAGGGTCGTTCCCGCTGATGTAATCGAATCCGGCGTAATGGATTACGGGACGCGTAAAGTTACTCCAATACTCCGGTGCCACCGCATGGCTGGGCGAACCTATGGCCAGCAGATAGATCATCATCAGTTCGCAGTAGTGGCTCCAGCGAGCATCCAGAAAGCCTGTCTCCGGATGCCAGCCCATCGAAAAGGTCTTGCCCCCATTCAGCATCCACGGCCAATCCACTCGCTCATACAACTGGGTAGCCAGTTGTTTGATCTGCGCGTCCTCAAAATATCCCCTCGCCGTCAAAACCCCGCAAAGCAGCAGAGACGTGTCGATAGATGAAAGCTCGGACCCGGAAAAGCGCTTTCCGGTTTCCACATCGGTAAAGTGATAGAAGAACCCGTGCACCTCAGGGAGATGGTTCAAGTGCCAGCTGAGCGTGGTCTTGACGCGTTCCAATATCTGCGCGTGCGGCAGATAGCCACGATGATCGGCAATGCAGAGCGCGGTCAGGCCGAAACCAGTCGACGCGGTACTCGCCATCCGCCGTGAATCGCGCGCGCCGGGACTCAGATCGTTGCGAGCCCGGTCGAGGATCTGCCCGGTTGTTGGGCTCGCTTGCTCCCAGAAAAACAGGCAAGCCCGCCGCTCTAAATCATCCAGAAAGGCTTCATCCTCCTGCGATCGCTCCGAGTGGTTGTCCGCCAGCAGAAGGCCCGCAGGCGAGAGAGCGCAACCGGCCGCGATCGCCATCGTCTGGATTAGCTGGCGCCGCGTGATCCTGCGAACTGCGCTTTGCTCCGACATCGGGCCCCCAAATTACCGGCACTTGCAGTTCCATCATACTTTCGCGATCGGCGACGATGGAAAGCGCACGCTCAGCCGGAGTCCCGCAAATCGCCCAGGCCATCGCGGAGTGCGGCCCACAAAGCAAAACCCCCAGCCGCACGGGCCGGGGGTTCTGTGTGAAAAGGGAAGCCTCTTGTCAGGCCCGAGTTGTTACGCGCGGACCTTGCCGGTGACGCGATCCACTTCCTTCAGGCGGGCGGCCTTGCCGCGCAGTCCGCGGAGGTAGAACAGCTTGGCGCGGCGAACCTTGTAGCTGCGAATCTTCTCGATCTTGTCGACAACTTTCGAGTTGAAGGGGAAGATGCGCTCCACGCCCTGGCCGAAGCTCATTTTGCGGACGGTAAAGGTGCCCTGCGGGCCGCGGTTGATGGCGATCACCAGGCCTTCAAAGGCCTGCAGACGTTCTTTATCGCCTTCCTTGATCTTCACCTGGACGCGAATCTGGTCGCCAGGGGCGAACTCGGGAAGGTCGGTGCGCTTGAGCTTGTCTGCCAGGCGCTGCATTACGGGATGAATGGACATGGTCTTTTCCTGCTGTTGGACTCAGAACTTTCATTTTATCAGAAAATCGGCCCGAGCGCCTAACCCCTTTGGCTCGTTTTCGCGGCACCCTTCGCTCGCGCGATTCTCAGTCGCCCGGATCCAGCTCGACCCTGATCCCAACCCGCATTTGCGATATATTCTTCGCATGAAGACTGACCCAGCCCGTCAACTCCTCCGCCACGCCGTTGCCGCCCTGGCCTATCGCGCCGCACGCGCTCTGGACGGCGCTCCCGACCACTTCGCCGGCTATGCCGCCGCTGGCCGCACGCCGGTCCAGATTCTCGCCCATATGGGCGACCTCTTTGCCTGGGCGCTTAGCATCTCTGTTGGCCAGGAGGAATGGCACAACGCCCAGCCCCGCCCCTGGGCCGAAGAGAAGACCCGGTTCTTCTCCGCGTTAAAAGCATTCGACGACTTCCTCGCCTCCGACGTGCCCCTCGCCGCTCCCATCGATCGACTGATGCAGGGGCCTGTCGCCGACGCCCTCACTCATGTCGGCCAGCTCGCCATGCTCCGCCGCCTCTCAGGCAGCCCCGCAATAGGCGAAAACTTCTTCATCGCCGATATTGCCGTCGGTCGAGTCGGCGCCCATCAGCCTGCCGCCGTACAGCCGTTCAAGTAGCGGCTTTGCTTGCCCGCGCCATTCAAACCTGAGGTCAACCGCCCCACCTATGGACACAAAGACTGCAATCGAATCCGCTGATGCCGAAGCCCTCCAGCACCTGCTCGCTGAGGACCCCTCCCGTGCCGATGCGCTCATCGCGTGGGGCGATCGGTCCGAGATCCGCACTCATCCCCTCCACTACATCTGTGACATACTCTTCCATCGAAAGCTTGAAAAGGGGAAAGAACTTCCGCTTGTTCATGCGCTCATCAACGCCGGCGCAGACCTCAATTTTCAGCGCGATGGCAAAGGCGACACCCCGCTCATCGGCGCCGCGAGCCTCGGAGCCGATGATGTTGGGATTGCGCTGATCGATGCAGGTGCGAATCCAGCACTGCTTGGCATCTTTTCTGAGACGGCCCTTCATTGGTCCGCATTGCTCGGCGAGGAACGCCTCGCGGCAAGCCAAATTGCCGCCTCCGCATCCAATCTTGGCCTCCTCAACCTTCCCGACCGCGAATACAAATCGCCGCCGCTGGGGTGGGCCATCCATGGCCGGCAAAACCCTCCGAAGGGAAACCAGGGAAAGCAATCCGAGGTTGCGGCGATGCTCGTCGAGGCCGGTGCCGCGATTGATCCCGGATGGCTGCAATCAGAAGGAGTCCGCTCAGATCCATCGATGCTCGCCGCACTTACCAGTCAACAGGCGTCGCAACGGATCGGCCCCGAGCTGTGCAGCCGTTCAAATAGAGCCAGGGTTGCATTCATCAAACAAGGGCGCGCATTCAGCGGATCAGCGGAATATAAGCCCAGGTGCTTCGCCGGTACGCGGCAAACTCCCCCTTAAATCGCTCGGCCAGGAGACCTTCTTCGGCGCGCACTCGAATCTCCGTTCCGGCGACAAAAAACAGTATCGACGCAATTGCCAGTGGCCACCAGGTCCATGCAGCCAGCGTGGCCAGCAACATTCCCAACATTGAGGCGTAAATAGGATGCCGGAACCACTTATAGGGACCGGTCCTGATCAGGTCGTGATCCTCGCTGAGAGCTGCTTCGTAGCGCCATTGCTTGCCCAGATGGCTCGCCGCCGCCCATCCAAGCGCGACAGCGAGCGGGGCGAGAATCATTGAAGCGATCAGCGCGGGCTCGGACTTAGAGAACCCAACGGGCCGCACGTACATCCAGGCGCAGGCGAAGCCGACCGACTCGAGCAGAATGCCCCACCGGGATTCCGGCGCGCGCACTGCTTTCTTCTGCCCCTTGGATTGGCGGCTCGGCTTGAAAAACGCCGCTGACCAGACCACCCAACACAGCACAACCTCGGCGATCGCGGCCACCTGAAGCATCTTGAAGATTCTCTCACTTCCTCGCCCGAATCGCTCAGGCGAGCTTGAGGTCTTCCCGATTGAAGCTCGGCGCAGACCAGGCCCCACCGACCAGCCGTTTAAGCGGCGTCAACCGGCCTCGGAATCAACATCTCGTAATACACCAGCGGAGCTCCCTTGTACTTTGCGTGCGCCGCCAAGCGGAATCCGCACTTCGCATAAAATCCGCCTGCGCCCGCCTCAGCGTCCCACGCATCCAGGCGAATCGCATCGCCCGGCCAGTCCCGCGCAAGATCAACCGCTCGCTCCACCAGCGCCCGTCCCACGCCCTTGCCCTGATGCCGCGGATCGACCGCCATGCCGACCAGATAAAGTGGCCGCGGCACTGCCGTGAAGTACGAAACGTCGATGGCCCATGGCTTCTTGGTGGCCAGACGCAGGGTGCCGATGATTTTTCCCCCGGCGCGCGCAACCAGTTTTTTTGAGAACTTGGGCAGGCGCATCGTTGCCAGGATCTCTCGTTCCGACGCCGAGCCCGACCAGGCTCCCTGCCCAAAGCGGCGCGTCAGTTCATCGGCCGTAGCCTGTTGAAGCGCCGCCAACTCGGCGGCATCTTCCGTTCCCGCAAGATCAAAAGTGATCTTCACCCCCGCACTCTCTCCCCGTGTTCATTTCAAATTGCCCTCGGCAGCTTAACTCTCCCGCCGAATCGCCTCCAGCAGTTTTTCATCTTCTCTGCTCAAGACTGCATTCTGCAGCAAGTCCGGCCGGTTTTTCAGAGTCTTTCTCAGCTGCTGTTCCCGCCGCCAGCGCCGAATCTGCAGATGATCGCCGTTGAGCAGAACCTCCGGCACCTTCATCCCGCCAAACTCCGCAGGCCGCGTGTAATGCGGATAATCGAGCAACCCGCCCGCCCCGTGCTGCGACCGCGGAACCCCCTCCACATCCGTCTCAATCTCCGCATCGGCAGCGCCAAAGCTCTCAAACTCCCCTGATGCCTCATTGCCCAGCACGCCTGGAACGAGCCGCATCGTCGCGTCGATCACGACTGCTGCAGCAAGTTCCCCGCCACTCAGCACGTAGTCTCCAATCGACAGCTCCATGTCGCAGTAGAGCTCGTTGATGCGCTCGTCGACGCCTTCATATCGCCCACACACCAGAACGACCCGCTCCACCTGCGCCAGTTCGCGCGCGATGGCCTGCGTAAACGGCCGCCCCTGCGCCGACAGCAAGATCACGGTTGGCCGCGCCCCATGAACTGCAGGCTCACCTTCGTCGAGGCTCCCTCCAGATGCTGCGGTCAAGGGCTTTGTATCAGGGCACGACTTCAGTCGCGCCGAAAGCTCTCCAGGGAAAGTCTGGGCTTTAGCCCCTGCGCCCTGTTCTGAGGGCGCCCCATCCTTGAGGCCGACTTGCGCAGCAATGTCCGCATCAGGGGTGGGATTCTGCGCTGCCCGATCCCTCTTTGCCCCAATCCCCAGCGACTCCAGCGCCTCCGCAATCGGCTGCGCCTTCAGCACCATCCCCTCGCCTCCGCCAAACGGCCGATCGTCCACCGTCCTGTGCCGGTCGTGCGTAAATGTCCGCAGATCGTGGATGCCCACCTCCACCAGCCCCTCGGCCAGCGCGCGGCGCACGATGCCGTTCTCAAAGATGCTGGTGAAGAATCCGGGAAAGATGGTGACGATCTCGAAGCGCATACTCATCGATCATAATGCGCGAGCGATCATAATCTGTGGATGATCATCATGCGCCCGCGCCGCGCCGCCGCCCCACCACACGCAGTGCGCGTCCGCCAACCGCGCCTCCTCACACCCCGTAATGCTTCATCGGAATGTCGACGTTGAAGTAGAAGGTTGCCTCCGAACCATCTTCCAGGCTCTTCACCTTCATCACGTCGTAGGAGTGCCCATCCTTGTTCATCAGGCTCTGGTCGCCCGGCCGGAAGCCCAGCACGCGGAATATCACATACTCCTCATGGGTATTGATCACCACCCACGCCGTCGACACCGACTTTCCATCGCCCGAATGAAGAATCGAATTCACCAGCCCGCGAAACACGGTCCTGTGGAACTCTGCCTTGTCCGTCGCGCCCAGTTCCTTGTTCGCCGCATACGCCACAAAATGAGCGTCCATGTTCACATAGTCGCTGGCCAGCACAACCTCAGCATCTTTCAGCGCCTCGGCAAAGTTCTTCTGTCCCAGCGCCGCACCCATTCCGTCCTCTTCCTTGGTCGTATCCTTTGCCTGCTTGTACTCGGGCGAGTCCATCCAGCTGAGCCGCAGCCGTGCGTAATCGATGTCGGTGTTGCCCGCCTTCACTTGAGCCAGCAGCGCCGCATACTCCGAAGGCTTATCCTGAGCTTGCACGAGCAGCGGCAGCGAAGCGATGAGAAGAATCGCAGTGAGAAAACTTCGGGTGCGCATGATGCCGGAATTTTACTCCGCTCATTGATTGGTGTCGATTCAGCCGGGCCATACCGATAGACCGCGCATCCTCACCACCGCATGCGCACCCTCTCCCAGTTTGTCACCGTACAATCCGCCCCGATTGTGCTTTAATTGTGCCCATCAACGATGGCCGATCTCGACACATTGCTAAACCGCTGGCAATCGGCCGGCGTCCTCGACGCCGCAACCGCATCGCGGATTCGCGCCTTCGAGGCAAGGCAGGCCGGGCCTGCTGGAGTTCGCTGGCAGGGCATCGCCGCGCTCATCCTTGGCGGTATCTTGCTGGCGTGCGGTGTGGTGCTCTTCGTCAACGCTCACTGGGACCAGATGGGGCCGGGCAGCCGCTTTGCGCTCGTCCTCGCCATGGTCGCGGTCTTTCACCTCGGCGGAGCCTTCACCCGCACCAGCTTCCGCGCTCTCTCCACAACGCTCCACGCCGTCGGCACCGTCTCGGTGGGCGCGGCCATTGCGCTCGTAGGACAGATCTTCAATATTCAGGATCACTGGCCTGGCGCCATCCTGCTCTGGGCCGTCGCGGCGATCGCCGCCTGGGCTCTGCTCCACGATGAAGCTCAGCAAACGCTGACGCTCCTGCTCATTCCCGCGTGGATGATTTCGGAGTTTTCCTACTACTCCGAAAATCACATCGGCCAGGGTGTCTACGCGGGCCGGTTTATGTTCGTCTGGGCTGTGCTCTACCTGACCTTCCTGCTCGGTTCGCGCCGCAAGGCGGTCCAGGGGATTTTCTTCGCAGCCAGCGCAATCGCAGCGGTGTGCGGTGTCGTGCTCATGCTTGAGGGCTGGCAATCCTGGGGAGCAATGAGCTTTCTGCCCTGGGGACTCCGTGTCTGGGGATGGACGGCAATCGCCGCAATTCCTCTCATCGTTGCGCTGGTGCGATTCACCAAAAGCTTCATCCCGGTCGCGGCCGCGGTCGCCTTCTCCATCGCCCTGCCGTGGTGCAACCGCATCTGGACGGAACACTACAACTACGGCCCCGGGCCCGGGCAGACCGGCTCGTATACATACCACGAACCGAACCTCGCCGCCCATGCACTGGTCGCCGCATTCGCCCTCTTCCTCATTTGGTGGGGCGTGCGACAGGCCAGCAAGGCCCTCATCAACTTCGGCATCGTCGGCTTCGCAATAACGGTGGTCTGGTTCTACTTCAGCGACATATTCGACAAGGTCGGCCGCTCGCTCGGCCTCATTGGCCTAGGCATCCTTTTCCTTGCCGGCGGTTGGGCACTCGAGCGCATGCGAAGGCGGCTGATCGCGTCCATGGCCACGCCTGTTTCCACGTCAGCTCCCACGACGGAGGCTGCGCCATGACCCTTAGCAAGACTTCCATCGCCGTGTTGGTTGTTCAACTCGCGCTCGTCTCCAGCGTCGCCGCCAAATATCTCTACCAGCGCTCCACCTGTCCACGCGTTTGGGTCCGCACCGTCGGCGTCGATCCCGATGGCCCCATGCGTGGCCGCTACCTGGCTCTCCAGCTCGTCGTTGACGGCTGCCAAAGCACCCTGCCTTCGGCGAAGATGGCCAGGATGCCGCTCAACCAGGATGGCGTCCCGGTTGGAACGACGTTTCAGGTCAACTCGCAGTTGCCGGTCTACTTTCCGGCAGACCTCAAGGTCCAGGCCAACAAGCTTGTCGCTATCCGAATCCCCGAGGCAGGCGACCCATCCAAAGGCCAGCAGGTCCTGGCCATGCCCGGTCTGCCCTGCGATAACATGCAGCTACAAAACAGTGTCGATTTCTATGTCCCCGAGCACGCCGTCATCCCGCCGCACGCCTTGCACACCGGCGCCCGCGAACTCTGGGTCGAGGTGACCGTTCCGCCCAATGGCCCGCCCCGGCCGATTCAACTAGCCGCCAAAGACAAAGGCGTCTGGAAGCCCATCGCGTTCGAATAGCTCACCCGTTCAAATCCACCAGCCCCTCCGGCAGCGCCATCTCCACTCTGCGCGCCTCAAGGTCGATCTTTCTCAGGTAGCTCTTCGCAAACGGAATCAGGATCTCGCCCTTTGCCCCGCGCACAACGAGCAATGGCGTCGGTCCGGCTTCCCGATCAACATCTTCAATCACTCCGACCTCAACCGTGGCCCCACGGCTCTCTTCCTGCCCGACCGCATCCGCCCCCGCTACATCAACAACCGTGCAGCCGATCAGGTCGCCGATATATACCTCGTCTTCGCCAAGCCTTGCGCGATCCGCCTGCGGAATCGCCACAAACAACCCCGCCAGCTTTTCAGCCGACGAAATGGAATCCGAATGCGCAAAGTGCAGTACGATTCCGCCTTTGTGCAGCCAATGATTTCGAAGCTCCACCTCAACCGGCGTGGGCCGCATCCTTGCGAGCGGCGTCCCCGGCTCGGCAACCAGCCACAGATGCTTTCGCTCAGTAAACTTTTCAGGAAAATCGGTCAGGATGTCTGCGAAGACTTCGCCTTTACGCCCTTGCGCCCGCCGGATGCGCGCCAGCCATACCCACTTCTGTGCCTGCTCTGGTGTTGGGTTGTTTGTTGTCATACGCGGCTGGGAGGAGCGCCGCCAACGACGCCGAGCGGGCCATGAACGACCATGTTCTAGTCGTCTTCCTCGAGGATGTCGAGGGTATACCGGTGGTGCAGCTTCATGCTCACGGCACCGAGGATTGTCCTCACAGAGCGTGCTGTCCGCCCCTGCTTGCCGATCACCTTGCCCACATCCTGTGGGGCGACGCGTAACCGCAAAATGGTATTTTCGTCCCGGCTGACGGACTCCACCTCGACCGCCTCCGGCTCGTCGACCAGGGCGCGGGCGATTTCGCGGACCAACTCATCCACTGAGACGCTCGCGGTTGACTCTTGGTTGGTCATCTACCTGCCCCTGACTGGAACTCTGTCCCGGCTCGTTTCTTTCGCGAGTCTCGCTTTTACAAGGGTGAGACCCTGGCCGAACTGGAACGGGCCAAAAAACGCAAAAGGATTAGTGCGCCGAATAGTATCAGCACACACCCATCGCCGTCAGCAAATTGCTACAGTTTTTAGAATGCCCGACCCGCGTTTGGTTTATTTGATTCGGTCCCGGTGTTAGACCGTCACCGGCTCCACAGCAGCGGCAGGGGCAGTGGCCGGGTGCTTCGCCACCAGCTTTGCCACCGTCGGCGAGAGCTGCGCGCCCTTGCTGCGCCAGTAGGCAACGCGTTCCTGTTTCAGGTCCACGGTTGCGGGGTTGGTGCGCGGATTGTAGGTGCCAACCACCTCGATCGAACGCCCGTTGCGGGCGCGATCCTTCTCAATAACCACAATGCGATAGTAGGGCTGCTTGCGGGCGCCAAAGCGCGCCAATCGAATCATCACCACGGCGATACGGTTCCTTTCAAACTCCGGTGCTCTTTAAGTCTCAGGGGGTTTTTCCGGCCCACGGCGGCCTGCTTCCGTCGCTCAGAACCATGGAAAAGGGCCAGGCATAGGAGCCCAGGCCGGCAAGACTCAACACCTAAGTATCGCCGAAATCGGGCTTTCCGGCAAGTGTTCCTGGCGCGCTCCGGGGTCCATACCCCGGCCCGCCGCCTGCAATGCCAGATGGACGCGCTCGACGACGCCAGCCGCTAACTTCAGCGTTGACCAACGTGAATCTCAGCGAACATGCCTATAAACACAAAAGCAAAGGCCCCGGGTAATCAACCCGGAGCCTTTGCCGTTACTGGGTATCCGTGAAACCGGACACCGCCCGCGAAGCTGCTATCACATTACCATATCGGACAAATCTCTTCAATTCTCTAGGTCGAGTGCCGTACGGAGGGCAAGGGAGTTGAACCCTAGTGGCTCCTGAGCCACTCGACCGCTTCGCGGGCGGTGTCCAGTACCCACTGGCAATACCCTCCAAACGACTGCCCGCGAAGCAATGATGCTAGTCCGTGCGATCCCACGATTAAAGATCACTAAGGTAGCGCATCCTCGTACGTCGGCTCTGCGGAATCTCTGAACCTCACCCCGCCGGAAACAAAAACTTGAGCATCGGCCTCACGCGATGCGACCAGCTTGTCTCGTCGTGCGCGCCGCCGTGCGCCTTCTCAAAGTGCAGCGTCTCGCCCGGCTTCCAGTGGTTCGCCTTCAGCCGCCGGTTCAGCATCTCCGCGTCGTGAACCGTCCGTTTGCCTTCCTTGTCGCCCACGTCGAGCCACACCCTGGGCCGGTCCCAAATCTCCGGGGCTCGTTCGTTTAAGTAGCCCAGAATGCTCTTGTGGTTCCACCACACGCTCGGCGACAAGAGCGCCAGCCTGCCAAACCAGCTCGCATACCTCAGGCCCAGGTACAGCGAAACCAGCCCGCCCAGCGACGATCCGCCCAGTCCCGTCTGCTCGCGTTCCGTCCTCACGCGGTAATTCGTCGCAATCCACGGCAGAATCTCTTCGGTCAAAGCCCGCCCATACAGGTCCGCCTCGCCGCCGCCCATCTGCCAGTTACGCTCGTGTGTGTACTCGTCAATCCGCCGATCCCCCGCGTTGTAGATGCCTACGATCACCAGCGGCTCAACCTCGCCCGCTTCAATTGCCGCGTCCGCGTGCTCCCTCATCTGCCACGTCCGCCCCGGGATGAACGACGTCCGCCCGTCAAACAGGTTCTGTCCGTCCTGCAAGTAGAGCACCGGATACGACCGCTCCGGATGCCTGTCGTAGCCGGGCGGAACATACACAATCATGTCGTGTGTGTCTGGCAGGTAATGGCTCGCGAAACCCTTGTGCAACCTGAGCCGAGGATGCGGCGTGGCCTCGCGCCCGGCCAGCAATCCCTTTGGCATCTGGGGCGGCAACGCGCTCTCTCCGGATTGGCTTTCAGGCTGGCTTTCCAGATTCAATCCGTTCGCAATCCTTTTCGTTTATCGGCCCGGGTGGCCCTCAGCTTCGCCTTCCCAGGCTGTTACAGTATCAAGAAATCGCCCTTTTTCCAATCACCCATCTCCCGGAGTCCGCACACAATGAACCGTGAGTACCACAAGTGGCATTCGCCGCGCCTTGGCCGCGAAATGGAACTGCTCGTCTTCGGCCACGCCGGCCTGCCCGTCGTCGTCTTCCCTACATCCGGTGGACGCTTCTACGAGTTTGAAGATCGCGGCATGATCGGCACGCTCGCCGGCAAAATCGATGCCGGCCAAGTTCAGGTCTATTGCGCTGACTCCGTCGACATGGAAAGCTGGTACAACAAGTCCGTCTCGCCACGCTGGCGCATCGCCCGCCACGTCCAATACGACGACTACCTCATCCACGAGCTCGTCCCACTCATCCGCACAAAAAACGGCAACCCAAACCTTGCCTCGCTCGGCTGCAGTTTCGGAGGTTTTCACGCCGTCAATGTCGCTCTGCGCCATCCCGACGTCTTCACTGGATTCCTCTCCATGTCCGGCGCATTCGACCTGCGCAACTTTCTCGGCGGCTACTACGACACCGACGTCTACTACAACCAGCCCTTGGACTTTCTCCCCAATCTCGGTGACCCTTGGTTTCTCGATCGCTATCGCCGCGGTTCCTATGTCCTCGCCACCGGCTGGGACGACCAATGTCTCGGTCAGAACCAGCGCCTCGACGGCATCCTCAACGCCAAGGGCATTCCCCACAAGCTCTTCGTCTGGGACTCCTACAACGCGCACGACTGGCCCACATGGCAGCGCATGATCGACCATTATCTTTAAAGCAGGGAAAAGTGAAAAGGGAAGGGGGAGCGGGGAACAGGAAAGATTGAAGCAAAAATGGAGGAGTCCCCGTCTCGCAATTGAACGCAAGTTTGAGTCGACAACAAGTGTCAGGGCACGACTTTAGTCGTGCCGCTACCGGCCGAAAGTGATCTCTGGGCCTTAGCCCCTGCGGCACTCTTTCTGACGAAATCCCGTTGACCGAGAGAGAATCCGAATCGAAGGAGAAGAACATGTCCGACTTGAATCCCTACGACAAATTCCTTGACGGCCGTCCGCTCGACACTATCCTCCGCGCCACCCCGGGCGAGATCGCCCGATCCCTCGACGCCATCGGAGTGGCGAAATCCACCCTCCCGCCCGCGCCCGGCAAGTGGTCCGCCGCCGAGATCGTCGCCCACCTCGCCGACTGCGAGCTTGTCTTTGCGTTTCGCCTGCGCCAGACCCTCGCCGAGGACTCTCCCGTCCTCCAGCCCTTCGATCAGGACAGGTGGGCGGCCACCTACCCGGGCATCCCGGCTGCCGAGGCCCTTGCCGTCTTCTCTGCGATGCGCAACTGGAACCTGCGGCTGCTCGGAACAGCTCTACCCGCGGCCGCCAACCGCCCCGTCACGCACCCCGAGCGCGGCGCCATGACCTTCCAGACCATCGTTGAAACCATGGCCGGCCACGACCTGAATCACCTTGGCCAGATCCAGCGCATCGCCGCAAGCTAACCCGCCCCAACCCCCAACGGCCAAATCGGCCAGCCTCATTCCGGCCGCGTTTGCCTGAAGTCAATCGCGGCCCAAAGCCGCTCGCTGCAGCGCTCAAATCTTTCCTTCGCCGGGAACCATTTTCGCCTTCGCGGGGTCCAAGGGATTAGCATCCGTATTGCTCCTGCCAGGAGGCTTTGTGCGTCTGATTGTTTTCTTGGCTTGCCTTGCAGTCCTCACCCTCCCCCTTGAAGCCCAGACCCCAGCCGCCGGACCTGCAAAAGGCACTTCCGCCGCCACGCCGTCAATGGCAGCCGTTGCCGCGTCGCCGTCTGTTGCGGGCAGCGCCGTCATCAAAGACCTGCCCGTCCGCAAAGTCGTCCTCTACAAGAACGGCGTGGGCTACTTTGAGCATGCCGGCCAGGTCAACGGCAACCAGCGCGTCGCCATCGACTTCACCTCGCCGCAACTGAACGACGTCTTGCAATCGCTGACCGTGCTGGACGAGGGCGGCGGCCGCATCGCAGGCGTCAACTACAACTCCACTACGCCTCTGGCCGAGCAGCTCAAAACGCTTTCACTGGGGATGACGGAAGACCCCACATCTACCGAACTCTTTGAGGCCCTGCGCGGTCAGCGCGTCGAGGTCACCGGCGGCCCTGTCGGGAGGCGCGGGCGGCGTCATCACCGGCCGCCTCATGTCCATCGAGGCCCGCACCGAGAAGCTAACGGCAGACAGCGAAGGCACCATCGACAAGTTCTATCTCACCCTCGTCGCCAACACCGGCGCGGTGCGCGTTATCGAGCTTACACCGACCCTGAGCGTCCGCCCGCTCGATGCCGGCCTTCAGGGCCAGCTCGACCGCTATCTTGAGCTGCTCGCTTCCACGCACTCCACCGGCCTGCGCCATCTGACACTCGATGCGATCGGTCAGGGCCAGCGCCAGCTTCGCGTCAGCTACATCAGCGAGGTTCCGGTCTGGAAGTCCACCTACCGAATCGTTTTTCCGCGCGAGGCCACGGGCAAGGCCACCATGCAGGGCTGGGCCGTCGTCGATAACACCGTCGGCGCGGACTGGGACAACGTGCAGCTCTCGCTGGTCGCCGGCGCGCCGCAGAGCTTCATTCAGCCATTGAGCCAGCCGCTCTACGCCCGCCGCGTCGAGGTCCCCATCGCCACCGAGCTCGAGACCACGCCGCAGACGCATGAGGCGGCGGAAGCGAACGGGCAGGGGCAGGCGACCCTGAGCGGCATCGCCACCGATCAGACCGGAGCCATCATCGTGGGCGCCAGAGTCTTGATCAAGAATGAGAACACCGGCGACCAACGTGTTACCAATACCGACGGTCGGGGCTTCTGGTCGGTGACCGCACTGATCCCGGGAGCATATACGCTCACCATCGCCGCCAGGGGATTCGTAACCTGGCAGGAAGACGGAATCATCGTCAATCCGGGCGATAGCCGCACGGTCGCCAACATCCACCTCAAGGTTGGCGCGGCGAACGAGAGCGTCACCGTCGTCTCCGGCGCCGACGCTGAAGTCCCAGCCGACACCGCCGAGATCAGCGCTACGCTGAACAACGAACTGATCGGCAACGCCGCCCTTACCGGCCGTGCCTACGCCGGTGGCGTCTATCGCGCCTCCGACGCCATCGCCGAAGGCGACGTCTCCACCAACGCATTCGACGACTTCTTCGAGTACGCCCTGGCTCAGCCTGTCACGATTCACAAGAACGAATCGGCCATGGTTCCCATTCTTCAGCAGGAACTGCCCGCCGAGCACGTCACTCTCTGGAGCCAATCCGACAACAGGGCGCTGCTCGCGCTCTGGCTCGAAAACAAATCAAAGCTGACCCTCGACTCGGGCAGTTTTTCCGTCTTTGAGAGCGGTGAATTTGCCGGCGAAGGCCTGCTCGATCCCATCCATCCCGGCGAGAAGCGCCTGCTCTCCTACGCCGCCGATCAGGCGGTCCGCGTCAATCTGTCGGGCCATGAAGATGAGCGCAAACTGCGCCACATATCGATCGGTAAGGGAGTGATTGTCGAAACCACGATGGTTGTTGCCTCAATGAAGTACACGGCAAGCAACTCGGCGGACGCAGACCGGGTGGTTCTCCTTGAGCATGTGCGCCATGGCGGCGACTGGACCCTGGACGACGGCCTGAAAGCGGATGAGACCTCGCCTAACCTCTATCGCTTCCGCTTGGCCGTCGCCGCGCATTCATCTGCGACTCTCGAAGTACGCGAGCGCGGGCCGGAAATCAACCAGGTCTCCCTGAACGCCACCCAGAACCAGACAGAGTATCTGCTCGAACTGGTCAAGCGCGTGCCCGACGCCCTCGAGAAATTGAAGCCGGTCATCGACGCGCAAAATGCCATCGGCCGACCTCGACCACCAGATCCAAATGGCCACGCAAACCGAACAGACCGCTACTGCCGACGAAGCCCGCGATCGCGACAACCTCACCGCGCTCAAAGGCAACGACGCCGCAAAGCGCTTCGTCGACGAACTCAACCACGCCGAGGATCTGCTGCAGTCTACCCGCAAGCAGATTGCGGATATGGAGCAGCAAAAGCAGGTCGCAATCGACAAGCTCAACTCCCTGATCTCAGGCCTGAGCTTTGACTGGAGCGTAACCGAGAAATAGAGCGAGTGGAATCTTGATGAAGATGCTCATCTTTGAAGTGTCATCCTGAGCGGAGTTTGGCGTGCTATTTCGCGCCAAACGCAGTCGAAGGATCTGCGGTTGTTCTTCAACGAATTGCCTGCTCACCGCGCTAACAACCGCCCGTGATTTCTGGGGGATCTTGTGGGACGAATCAATCTGTTGCTTATTGCCGTTGCCTTCTCGCTGAACCTTGCCATTCCGTTGAACCTTTGCGCACAGGCTCCGGCGAGGCCAACCGTCAAGACCAATCAGGAAGCCCCCGCGCAGGCCGGCTCCGGAAAATCTGCCGCGCCATCTCTCGGCGTCATCAAGGACCTGCCTGTCCGCAAGGTCGTTCTCTACAAAAACGGCGTGGGCTACTTTGAGCATGCCGGCACTGTCAACGGCAGCCAGCGCGTCGCCATCGACTTCACTTCGCAGCAACTCAACGACGTGCTGCAGTCGCTTACGGTACTCGACGAGGGCGGCGGACGCATCGCCGGCGTCAACTTCAACTCCACAACCCCGATCGAGGAGCAGCTGAAAACGCTGGCCCTCGGGCTCAAGGCATTATCCTCCCACCATCGCCGTCTACCAGGCTCTGCGTGGCCAGCGCGTCGAAGTCACCGGCGCGGGCGCTCCTCTTACCGGCAGGCTCGTGAACATTGAGTTTCGCAAGCAGACCGACAAGAACGGCCAATCCTCTGAGGATCATTACTTCCTCATCGTCGCCTCCGATGCGGGAGCGCTGCGCACAGAAGAGCTGACGGACTCCGGTCTCAGTGCGCATGATCGACCCATCGCTGCAAAAGCAATTTCGACCGACTACCTTGAGATCGTCGCGTCGGCCCAGGATCAGCAGGTGCGCCACCTGATGCTCGAAGCACCGCGGCAACGGCGAACGCCAGTTGCGCGTCAGCTACATCACCGAGGTCCCGGTCTGGAAGTCGACCTACCGCATCGTCTTCCCGCGCGAGTCCAACGGGCAAAGCCACCATGCAGGGCTGGGCCGTCGTCGATAACACCGTCGGCGCCGACTGGGACAACGTGCAGCTCTCGCTGGTGGCTGGCGCGCCGCAGAGCTTCATTCAGCCTCTGAGCCAGCCGCTGTACACGCCGGCGGTCGGAGATCCCCATCGCAACCGAGGTGCAGCCACGCCGCAAACGCATGAGGCCGCGGAGATGAGCCAAGCAAAGGACATCAACGGACCCCTCCGCTACTGCGGCCACGGCCCCGCGCCCCTCAGCGAATTTCGCGATGCAAAGCCGCGCGAACGCATCAGGCGTTGCAGGGATGGTGGGCATGGGCAGCGGCTCCGGCGGCGGCATTGGCTCCGGCAACGGAAGCGGCTACGGCCCCGGCGTCGGCGGAAACGTAGGCGGCGGCATTTACCGTGTGGGCGGCGGCGTACCAGCCAGCGGCGTCGACCGTGCCACCGACGCTTTTCAGCAAGGCGACGTTTCCACCAACGCCTTCGACGACTTCTTCGAGTACGCCCTCGCTCAGCCCGTCACCATCCACAAGAACGAGTCGGCGATGGTGCCCATCCTGCAGCAGGAGCTTCCCGCCGAGCACGTCACTCTCTGGAGCGAGCAAGAAGCAACCCCGCTGCGCGCCGTCTGGCTCGAAAACAAGTCCAACCTCACCCTCGACTCCGGCAGCTTCTCCATCTTCGAGGCGGCGAGTTTGCCGGCGAGGGCCTGCTCGATCCCATCCATCCCGGCGAAAAGCGCCTGCTCTCCTACGCCGCCGATCAGGCCGTTCGCGTCAAGCGTCACGGCGCGCGACACCAAGCGCAAGCTGCACCACGTCGCGGATCACCAACGGCGTCATCGTCGAAACCTAGCATGGACGTCGTCCTCCGCAGGCTATTCGGCGACCAACTCGGCCGATGTCGAGCGCGTGGTTCTGATTGAACACGCCGCGCCACAACAACGGCTGGTCGTCTCGACGACGACCTGAAGGCAGCCGAAACCGCGCCCACCCTCTATCGCTTCGAAGCTGCCGGTGGCACCGCACTCGACGGCGACGCTCGAGGTGCACGAGCACGGCCCGATCAACACCAACGTCACGCTCAACGCCAACCAGAACCAGACAAACTTTCTGCTCGAGCTGGTCAAGCGAGTCCCCGAAGCTCTCGACAAGCTCAAGCCGGTCATCGACGCACAAGACGGCATCTGCCGATCTCGATCAAAAAATCCAGCAGTCGAAGAAGACTGAGGAGACCGCCTCAGCCGACGAGGCCCGCGATCGCGACAACCTCACCGCCCTCAAAGGCAACGATGCCGCCAAGCGCTTTGTGGACGAACTGAACCACGCCGAGGACCTGCTGCAGTCCACCCGCAAGCAGACCGCCGACCTGGAACAGCAGAAGCAGGCTGCCATGGATAAGCTCAACGCACTGATCTCAGGGCTCAGCTTCGACTGGGATGTGGAGGAGAAATAGGGCCTGACGCAGCGCGCAGCGTGCTGCTCTCACTTCGTCTTTTCCTGTCCGTCATCGCGAACAGAATCGCTCGCGCCGTCTCGTCTTCGTCTTCCTTCGATGAGATCATCAGATCGTAGAGGTGCGGGCTGCACCAGCTCTTGCCGAAGTACTCCTGCAGATACTTGGCGCGCTCCCCATCCACGGTGCGGATGCGCTGCTCGATGTTTGCGCCCTTCTCAAGCCGCGTCCTCAGCCGCAGAATCCGCTCCTTCAGCGGAGCATAGACAAACACGTGATATACATCCGGCTTGTGCTGCAGGACGCACTGCGATCCCGCGGCCCACAATCACGCAGTTGCCCTCGGCATGAGCCTGATCAAGAATCTTCTGCGTGATCTTCACCATCTCCTCGGCGTCGAAAACTGTGTGGCCTTCTCAGTTCCAGCCCTGCCGCCAGCGCTGCCGAGCGCATGGCCTGCTGGTTGAGCCGCCGCAGCCACGAAACCACATGCTCGTCGTAGTTCTGCACCACGTTCGAGTCCACGTGCGCCGCATACGCAATCGCGTCGATGATGTCCCTGTCCAGCAGCTTCCAGCCCAGCCACTCGGCAATCCTTTGCGCGATCCGTCCCCCGCCACTTCCAAACTCCCTGTTCACGGTCAATACTCGGTAATTCACGGCGTCCTCCGTCTCATCAATTGTCGTCCCGTTCCCATTTCCGCGAAGTGAAGTGCATCACTTCCTATTCGGTCCATGAGTATAACGCCGTCCGCCGCCCTGCCGCCCCCGCCGCATTTGCTTATCAGCCGCTTGAGAGCAAGCACCGCCAAGCGTTGATGCTTTACATCGAGTGGTGAATCCAGCGGCAAAACAGCTCGAAAAAAATTAAGCATCCGATTTCACTCGCTCCGCACCTAATCTGTTTAGATTGAGTAAGCTACACAATTTACCCGTGAGAGAAATAATCTGCAATTTCTCCACTCAACGGGAAAAGTAAGCACCGGCCGCTTGGTGCCGCGGCGTCAGGACCGTGGCCGGGAGATCTGTGTTCCGTGCGCTGATAGCTGGCGACTGGGGTTTCTGTGCACAGTCGCTTAAGCCTTCACCGCCAGAAGGAGGGAGGGCCGCATCGTGGCATCACCATCCAATCCGGAGTCGATTCGAATAGGATTGTTTTCCAATTCGCCCGATAGGGCTGCAGATTTTTCAAGGATGTTCCAACCATCGATAGTCGATGGTACATTCGACCTGCATCTGATTACGGGCGGCATGGATCAAATTCCCCGCTCCCTACCTTTACAGTGTTTGATGATCGACCTTGAAGGTTTTCCGGACGCTTTGGATCTGATTAGACAAATTCGTCTATCACGACCTTCTCTTGTTCTTCTGATCATCGACTCCAATTGCAACGGCGAGCATGTTGTGAACGCAGTGCTGGCGGGTGTCAGGGGATGCATAGATCCAAACTGCGATTCAGTTACCGCGCGTCAGGCCGTCAAAGATGTTTTGGACGGCCTTTTCTGGCTGCCTCCGCAGGTCATGTCGATGGTGATTGATCGATTGCTCGAAATTCGCAGGTCCCAGGGCTAGAAATCCCACCTCACAAGCACAAAACAACCCGCGCAGTTGCCCGCGCGGGTTGCCCAATCCGGGTTCTCAGGCTTGATTGCCTGTCGGCAAACTCTGGTGAAACAACCTAGTAAATAACCTTCAGTCCGAACTGCAGGATGCGCGGCTCAAACGTGCCCGAAACCGAACCGCCCCCCGTTGGAGCGGCTTGGGTGAAGTTTGCCGCCGATCCGCTGATCGTCGACGGGAGATACAGGTTGGTGTGGTTGAAGATGTTGTAGGCCTCGGCGCGGAACTCGATGTTCAGCCGTTCAATCGGCCGTTGCGAACCGCTTGTTCAGGTCCATGTCTGTCTGGAAGTAGTTCGGCGTGCGACCTGGGTTGCGCGGTGCATTGCCGAACGGGCTGGAGATGTTGGCGTTCGAAGCCACGGTCGAGCTGGAAGTGTAGATCGACGGGATCGTGAACGCCGCCAGGTTCACGTAGTTCACGGTGCCGTTGCCGGCCAGGTGTGCAATGCAGGAGTGGCCGCCGTGGCAGTTGACGACGGCATTTCCCGGCACAGCGTTCGGCCGGTACTCGTTGGCGCCGCGATATGTGGCCGAAATCTGCGGCGACACCACGTTGGCCGAGTTCGGCGTGTAGGTGATGTTGAACGGCGTTCCGCCTTGCATGGTGTTAATGGCGCTGATCTGCCAACCGCCCAGGATCGCGTCTGCCAGCGGATTCGCGTCTGCCAGCACCTTCTTCCCATGCCCGACCGGCAGGTCGTACACCAGGCTGGTGATGTTTGCCACGGGCAGGTTGTAGTCCGACTGCGCATAATCCGCGCGCAGGTTGTTCGCGTCCTGCGGCGAAGGCGTGTTGCCTTCGAGCGAAGCCGATGCGTTGTCCAGCGAGTGCTCCCACGTGAACGAGTTCAGCAGCGTCAACCCATCCACAAACCGCTGTTCATAGCGCACCTGCAGCGCGTCGTAGTGTGACCAGAAGCCGTTCAGAGCCTGCGTGATATCGCCGTAGGTGAAGTTGGTGCTATCGATTGCGAAGCCGCCCCACGTGGGATACGGCCGCACAAAGCCCGCGCCCAACGCCGGCGTCGTCGGATTTGCCACGCCCAGCGAAGGATTGCCCTGGTTGGCATTCAGGAAGCCCTGCAGCTTGAGCCCATGGTTCCCGATGAACGCAATGTCAAGGATCGTGTTTTTCGCGAGCGACTTTTGCACGCTCAGGAAGAAGCTCTCCACGTAGCTGTCCTTGGTGTTTGCCGGAATGTAGGTAATGTTGTCGGTGCCCGGCGATGAAAGTGCTCGCTAGGCCTGCCGGGATAGCCCTGGTCAAGCGTTCGATAGCCCGCGGCGGTTGCCGTGCCCGGTTGCGTTACTGAAACAAATAGCGCGCTCGGCGCGTTGATGGGCAGAATGTCGCCTGAGCCGGCGCGGGTGTAGTGGACAAAGCTGGTGCCGTAGCCGCCACGAATGGCAATCGTGGGCGTCACCGCATAGGCGAACCCGACGCGCGGAGCGTAGTCGCCGAGCGAGGGATTGACTAGCGTTTTTCCATAGACGCCGCCGCCGCTATAGGGTGTAATGAACTGGCTTGCCGTGTAGCCCGGCGTCAGCGTCAGCATCGAAACCGTCGCCGGATCGAAGTTGGAGAGATTGTTGTTGCGCCTCTGAATAGGGCGATCCGTACTCCCAGCGCAGGCCCAGATTCAGCGTCAGCTTCGGGCTTACCTTCCAGTCGTCCTGCGCATACAGGCTGTCCATCGACTGCAGCAGGTGAGCGCGGAAGTAAGTCGCCAGCGCGTAGTTATTGGTCGTCCCGAAGATCAGGTCGGACCAGTAGGTATCGGCCACGGCGCTGCTGCTTCCGCAGCCTTCGGCCACAGCAGCCGCGTTGCAGGCGCTGTAGCCCTTGCCATAGGTGAACGAGCCGAACAGCGGGTTCGAGTCCTGCACCTGCATCCAGATGTGCTCGTACTCATACCCAAATTTGAAAGAGTGCTGGCCCTTGACCCATGAGAAGCTCACCTTGGGGTCGAGCAGCGAAGGATATTGCCACTGCGGGTTGGTGCTCTGCCGCCCGAACGCCGAGAAGCCGCCCGAGACACTGGTCGAGGGCAGACCGCCGGCCACAGTCGGGTCGGTGGGCAGTCCGGGAATCACGATCGCGTTGTCGCCGATCGAAAGCGTGTACTTGCCGGCCCGCGTCTCCGAGAGCCCAAGCCGTGCTTCGAGCACTTTGTTTGAGCCGATGAGCCGCGTGTAGCCGGCCGCAATCTGCTGATCCAGAATCAGGATTCGGCCGTTCGTCTGCCCGTCCAGCGGCAGCGGCAGTGTCGGATAGTTGATTCCTGTCTCCTTGCGGTCGCTCGCCTTTACAAACCACGAGGTCTTGTCGCTCTGCTGGAAGTCGAAGCGCAAGTCGCCCTTGTCCGCGTTGTCGGTGAATGGCGCATTGGTCGCGCAGTCGTTCGTATCCACGCCCGTTGTTGCGTTGATTCCAGCGGTTCCTGGTGCTATCTGGCATTGCGTGGGCAGCTTGCTGAAGAAGCTCAGGATCTCCTTCGCCGTCGGGCTCGCATCGGGCGAGTTCAGCACCGATGTGCCCGCCTTGATTACAGTCGGCTTTCCGTTCGAGGCCGTGAACGGGTCCATTACGTCGACCGCCAGAATGCCGTTGATCTCGTTCTCCGTCGGCACCGTCAGCACAACTGTCGGCGTGAGCTTCTGCCGGAAGCCTTCATAGTCGACGAACCAGAAGAGCTTGTTCTTTACGATCGAGCCGCCGAAGTCCGCGCCAAATTGATTGCGGTTGAAGCCTGGCTTGGGAAACACGTGCGTGCCGCTCACCGGATGAATGAATCCGAACGCATTCAGATCCGTGTTGCGGTTGAACTCATACAGCGTGGAGTGAAAGTCGTTTGTGCCGCTGCGCGAGGCGACGTTGATGGTCGCGCCGGCCGAGCGCCCATACTCCGCGCTCTCGTTATTCGTCACCACCTGGAAGCTCGCAATCGAGTCCGGCGGCGGCTGAATAATCTGGTTGTCAAAACCCTGGTTGCTCTCGCCGTACGCGTTGTTGTCCATGCCGTCGAGCAGGTAATTGTTAAACATGCTGCGCAGGCCGTTCACGTTGTAGCTTCCCGCGCGCACCAGGCTGGTCACAGCGGTTGTCGTCGCCGCGGTAGGCGCCTGCCGCGAACCGGTCACCAGCGCCAGCAAATCCGAGTAGTTTCTGCTCACCAGAGGTAACGCCTCCGTCTGGTAGCCCGATATGGTCTCTCCGCGTTCGCTGGTCTCCGTCTCAAGCTGCAGCGAAACGTCCGAAACTTCCACGGTCGTCGCGTCCGCCTGGCCCACCTTGAGCGTCAGGTCGATCTTCTGCCGCACGGCCACTGAAATCGTGATGCTCTTCGCTTCAGCCGGCGCAAACCCCGGTGCCTCGGCCTCCACGTTGTACAAGCCAACATGCAGCTCAGGCACTTCATAGTCGCCTGCGCCATTCGACACAACCTTGTTGACAACGCCCGTGCCCACATTGGTTACGGTGACGGTCGCGTTGGCAACCGCGGCGCCTGTGGCGTCGTGGATGGTCCCGATCAGGCTTCCATCCTCATATTGCGCTGTTGCTGTTGCGCCACAAAATGCGATCAAGAGGCCTGCGAAGAGAAGGTTTTTGCAGCTTAAAAATGGGTTGTTCATGGCTGCGAGGCTACAGGCCCCCCTTGACGGGGTTGTGAATTTGCGGTCAACAGGCCATGAATCAGCCCCTGCGCTCTGTGCGATTTCGCGCTCGAATCCTGTTTTGCACAGCCCGGTTTTTCACCGTCCTGCGAAAATCCTTTGCCCTCGCGAAAAACACTCGCCGGCCGCTAACTCGCTGACTGGCTAACTTGCTGACCCCTGTCCCCATCGCTGCCGTAAACTAACTCCAGGTTAGACACCGTAGATTCAGGGAGTCGATGCGATGAAGAAAATCGGCATTCTTTTTGGCCAGGAGAACAGCTTCCCCGGCGCGCTCGTCGAGCACATCAACGCCCGCCACCTCGACGGCATCTCCGCCGAGTTCGTCCAGACCGGCGCTGTCTATATGGACAAAGCCCCGCATTACTCCGTTATTGTCGACCGCATCTCCCACGACATCCCGTTCTACCGCGCCTTTCTCAAGCACGCCGCCCTCAACGGAACGGTCATCATCAACAACCCCTTCTGGTGGTCGGCCGACGACAAGTTTTTCAACTACACTCTCGCCACCAGGCTCGGCGTCGCCGTCCCGCCCACCGTCATCCTCCCGCACAAGAAGCACCCCGAGGGCACCACCGACCGCTCCATGCGCAACCTTGAGTACCCGCTCGACTGGGACAGCGTCTTCGCCTATGTCGGCGAGCATGGCTTCCTCAAGCCCGTCGATGGCGGCGGCTGGCGCGACGTCCACCACATCCACTCGCGCGAGGAATTCTTCCGCGCCTACGACGAGTCGCGCGACCTCTGCATGACCTACCAGAAAGCCGTCGAATTCAACGAGTACTTCCGCTGCTATGTGGTCGGGCAAAAGAAGGTTCACATCATGCCCTACGACCCGCGCCGGCCCCATCATGAGCGCTACATCCAGAACCCGCCCGCCTACGACAAAAATCTGCTCAAGCGCGTCGAGCAGGACGCCCTCAAGCTTTGCCGCGCTCTCGGCTACGACCTCAACACCGTCGAATTCGCCGTGGAAGACGGCATCCCCTATGCCATCGACTTTATGAACCCCGCGCCCGACGCCGATCTCCACTCCGTTGGCCAGGCCAACTTCGACTGGATCGTCAAGCACGTCGCCGATCTCGCCATCGCCAAAGCTAAAACCGCGCCCCACATCCTCGAGCTCCGCTGGTCTGCTTTTCTCGGCGGCGAAAACCACCCCGAGAAGAAACCCAAACCGGCAAAGCCCGGCAAAAAACTTCGCACCCGAGCCGCCCGTTCCAAAACCACACTCGCGACCGCTCCCGAGACGCCACCCACGCCCGAGGCGGCCTAGCTGGCTTAAGGTTTATCCAATAGCATCTCAGCGTCCGGCATCCCGCCTGCTTCGCAGGCTCCGCCACCAAGTGCAATATCGCCGCACAATCCGCCTTCGCCGGAGAATTATTCCCGGCCGTTTCTTAGAACCTCTTGCCTTTGGGCCATCGTCCCTGAGATCGCATGTCTCGTATTGACCATGCAACCCCTGCCAGCCTCGTTACCATCTGGACTAATCAGCCGGTATAGAAAACTTCGGCCGAAGGCAAGACATGGAGGGAAAGCATGTTTCACATACTCTGGTATTTGATTATCGGGCTATTCGCAGGGATCATCTCAAAATCACTGATGCACATTCATCTGAGTCTCATGTGGACAATCGTGCTCGGCGTCATTGGGTCGCTCCTGGGCGGCGGAATCACTCACATCATTTTTCGCCCCAGGAACGAGAGGTTTCATCCGGCCGGCCTCATTTTCTCCACGCTGGGTGCTATCCTGGTCCTCTTCATTTGCAACCACCTGAATATTCATCTTCCCGCGCTCTGACCTCGTAACGCCGGTTTCCAGACCGGGGTCGCCGGCGACACGGGTCGCCGGCGAGACGGGCCGCGGGCGAGCGGTCTTTGCTCGCTGGGGTGGGGCAAGCGGTCCTTGTTCGCCGAAGTGGGGCGACAGGTAATCGTCGCGGGCATTGAGATCAATCGTCCTGGCGGCGTCTACGCCGCTGGCGATCAGAGCGTCCGGCAAACTAGATCCCAGACCCTATACCCCAGACCCGAGACCCCATACCCTATCTTCACTTCGGATGCACAATGTCCATAATCAGCGAGTCGCTGATCTTCCACTCGCCATCCTTCTTCACGAGCACCTCCAGATAATAGGAGTGGCGCGGGTCCATCGGGTGGCCGCTGAAGTCATTCACCAGCCCCTCGATCCGCTCATCGCTCCAGACCACTGCGGTCGTCGGCGAGGTCAGCCGCAGATCCAGAATCTTTGCCGGGACGGTGGATTTGCCGGCGCGGTATCCGGGCCGCGCCAACAAGTCGGTAAGAAACTTTTCCAAATCTGCCTTGCCATGAATCCGCACGCCGAATGGGTTTTGCCAGATCACATCGTCCGTATACGTGGAGACGACCAACTTCGGATCGAACGTGTCCCATCCTCCCATTTCGCGGGCAAGCACGGCGCGAATGGCCGCTTCGTCGGTTGACTGTTGTGCGCGAGCGGTCTGGAGCCCAACAGAAACGAGCCCAATAGCAAGCACCATCGGAAGACGCATCGGTTTGTTTCCTCCTTCATAACTCGCTGAGTGATCGACACCATTCTGCCTGAGCGAAGGCGCGAGGTCCACACCTCAGTCAAAAAGAAAGATTGCGTGCCCCCGGTCCCTGATTGAGATGCTTCAAGATATACGCCAGCTTGCCGCACCTTCACGGCTGGCGGACCAGCCCCCGCAGGCCTTGATCCTGGAACCCACACCCCATGCCCCACACCCTACACCCCATCCCGTACAATGGCGGCAAGTCATTCTCTTGAGGAGCCGTAAATGCGGCCATCCTTCTCGCTTGGCATTGAAGAGGAATACCAGACCATCGATCCGGTGACGCGCGACCTGCGCTCCCACATCGAGACCGAGATGCTGGCGCAGGGCAAGCTGCGCCTCCAGGAGCGCGTCAAGGCCGAGATGCACACCTCCGTCGTCGAAGTGGGCACGCGCGTCTGCCGCAACATCGACGAGGCGCGCGAAGACATCTACGAGCTGCGCCGCGAGATGATCAAGCTGGCCGAGGAGAACGGCCTCATCCTGGTGGCCGGCGCCACGCATCCCTTTGCCGACTGGCGCACCCAGGAGATCTATCCCGACCCGCGCTACCACCAGGTCGTCAAGGATCTGCAACTCGTGGCCCGCGCCAACCTCATCTTCGGCCTCCACGTGCACGTCGGCATCGAAGACCGCGAAGCCGCCATCCGCATCATGAATTCGATGCGCTACTTTCTGCCCCACATCATGGCGCTGGCCACCAACTCGCCCTTCTGGCTGGGCATCAACACCGGCTACAAGGGCTACCGCGCCAAGGTCTTTGAGAACTTTCCCCGCACCGGCATTCCCGACGCGTTCTCAAGCTACTCGGAATTTGAAAACTACGTCAGCCTTCTGGTCAGCACCAACTGCATCGACAACGCCAAGAAGATCTGGTGGGACATCCGCCCGCATCCCTTCTTCAACACGGTTGAAGTCCGCGCCTGCGACATCCCGCTCCGCGCCGAGGAAACCGTCGCCATCGCCGCGCTCATTCAGGCCACCGCGCTTTATCTTTACAAGCTCCACGAGTCCAACCAGGATTTCCGCCAGTACGCGCGCCCCCTGCTGATGGAAAACAAATTCCGCGCCGTCCGCTACGGCCTCGACGGCAAGCTCATCGACTTCGGCCGCCAGCAGGAGCTGCCCCTGCGCGACCTGCTCGAGGAGTACCTGGCCTTGATCGACCCCGCCGTCGACGAGCTGGGCAGCCGCGAGGCCATCGACGGCGTCCGCAAGATCATGGAGCCCGGCACCGGCGCAGACCGCCAGCTCAAGGTCTTCGAAGAATCCAAAGGCGACCTCAAAGCCGTCGTCGACTACATGGCCAAAGAGACCCGCGAAGGACTGTAAAGTCCCGTTTGATCTGTTAG
The DNA here is from genome assembly GCA_963783065.1 of uncultured Acidobacteriaceae bacterium. Classification (GTDB taxonomy): domain Bacteria; phylum Acidobacteriota; class Terriglobia; order Terriglobales; family Acidobacteriaceae; genus Telmatobacter. The sequence continues at coordinate 229,038 of CAWAMG010000006.1, forward strand.
GCGCCGATTTGCGCCATATTTATCAGCCACCGAATGACGCCAATTCAGCAGCCATCGAATGACGCCAATTCAGCAGCCACCGAATGACGCCAATTCAGCAGGCCTTGATTTGCGCCATATTTATCAGCCATCGAATGACGCCAATTCAGCAGCCACCGAATGACGCCAATTCAGCAGGCCTTGATTTGCGCCATATTTATCAGCCATCGAATGACGCCAATTCAGCAGCCACCGAATGACGCCAATTCAGCAGGCCTCATTCCGTGCTTTGTATCAGGGCATGACTTCAGTCATGCCGATCAGGCCTCAAGAATGCGAGGGCTTTAGCCCCTGAGCGACTTTTCTTGCGATATCGCGCGCCGCGAATCCCGTCCGTGCTGGTCGCTCTCAATTCGGCATCTTCAGCGTCTCAATCGGCTTGGCCAGTGCATACTTGCCCAGCGCCAGCACGTTGGCCTTGGGCGCGCCCTTATCGAGAAGCACGAAGATGAAAGAAATAATCTTTCCCTTGGCCACAAAAACCAGCGCCTGCTTCGTGTAGTTCAGCTGGTAACCCGCGATATTTTGGTCGTGGTTTTCAGAGTAGTAGGCTTTGTCGCCAAGTCCCGGCACAAGCGTACTGCCATAGGGAAGCTGAGTGAACTGCTGGTCCTGGATGGTCTTGTAGATTCCCGTGTAATCTGTGTCGTCAGCTTTCACCCAGATCGGCCCCGCGGCCATGCCCTTGTAGTCGCACTCATTGCCGCCGTCCGTGTTCGGCGTCGCTTTGAGCGGAGTCGTGATACCAAGAGTGGACTGCACCACCGACGCAGGCACGAGATCGCAAAGGCTCTGTGCGTGCATGGGGATCGCTGCCACGGCAACCGCGGAAAGGACGGCGGCCAAGCTGGATTTCAATCGCATAGAACTCTCCGAAACTGACTCGATCAGTTCCGGTGATCGTATCACGCGCACATAACATCAATACCCCAGCCCCCGCACCACCGCCCGAATCCTGTCCGCGCTGTCCACCAACGCAGCCTCTTCATCCACAGTCATCGGAATCGGCAGAGCAGCCTCAATCCCCTTGCGTCCCACAATCCGCGGCACCGACAGGCACACATCCTCGAGGCCCCGGAAACCCTGCAGCAGCCCGCTCAACGGCAGCACACGCCGCTCATCGTGCACCAGCGCTTCCAGAATGTTCGCCACGGCCAGCCCGATCGCGTAGTTGGTCGCGCCCTTGCCCTGGATTACCTGGTAGGCCGCGTCTTTCACGTTGTGAACGATCGCCTCCTTGTCCGCTGCAGTCAACTTGCCATGGCCCGCCACCGCCCACTGGCTCAGCGGAATCGATCCAATGCGTCGCGCTCGACCACAGCGCAAACTCCGAGTCGCCGTGCTCGCCGGCGATGTAGGCGTGCACGTTTTGCACGGCCACGCCGCAGTGCCGGGCAACCAGGAACCGAAACCGCGAGCTGTCCAGCACGGTGCCCGATCCGAAGACCCTCTGCCACGGCAGGCCCGTCAGGCTGATCGCCACTTGCGTAATAACATCCACTGGATTCGTCACCAGCAACAGCAGCGCATCCGGCGCAACCTCCATCACCTTCGGCAACAAAGCGGCGCAGATGTTCGCATTGGCCTGCGCCAGGTCCATCCTCGACTCGCCCGGCTTTTGCTTCGCACCGGCCGTCATGACGATCACGTCCGACCCGCGCAGCACCTCAATGTCGTCCGAGCCTTCGACGATCCCCTGCGGAACAAACAGCATGCCGTGGTTCAGATCCAGCACCTCGGCATTCACCTTGGTCTTTGCAATGTCAAACAGGCTTATCTGCCGCGCAACGCCGCGAATCATCGCCGCATAGGCGATCGTCGCTCCCACGCTGCCCGCTCCAATAATTCCAACTTTTGCCGGCCGATCTCCCGCCATTTTATTGACCTCTCAACCTGAGTCTACGGTATGAAATCCGCTCTCCCGCTCGGCAAAATGCGCTCCCAACCCCGACCACAATCCGTCGCCGCATAGCGTTGAATCGGGATTGCTTGAGTCCTCAAACGCGGTTCGCGTGCATCCGGAGGGAGCCGGCCCAGAAGCTTTCGGGAACCGGATCGTAGTGGGAAACAACCGGGTCGGCTCGGCTTCAGCTCATTTCAATTTGATGAAGATTCCGGTAATCTCACTGAATACACGTTCCAATGCGAGACCACGGGAAGGGGCAAGCCTGCCGAGAATGACCGAGACCGCAAAGACCAAGACCCCGGCGACCGAGACTAAGGCCCAACTGCTTTCCTTCGCCTATCCAGCGGACTTCAAGCCCGGGGCAATTTCTGCCGTTACCACATGCCTGCGCATCGAACCATCGGAGAAGGTCACCCTCATCACCGACCGCGTAACCGAGCCCATCGCAGCCGCTCTTGCCGCGCAACTTGCCGAGCGTGGCTGCAGTTGGAATGCGTTCATCCTCGAGGATCTTGCGCCGCGCCCACTTGTCGACATGCCCGCCGAGGTGCTCGCCGACATGGAGTCCTCGCAGGTATCCATCTTCGCCGTGCAGGTGCAGCCCAATGAACTCCACTCGCGCATGCAGATGACCGATGTAGTCAACCGCCGCCACATGCGCCATGCCCACATGGTCAACATCACGCCGGAGATCATGTGCACCGGCATGCGCGCCGACTTCGACCTCGTGGACCGCCTAGTCTCAGAAAGTTCTCGATCGCGTCCGCCGCGCCACGCGCATTCGCGCCACCACCGCCGCCGGCACCGATATTACCGCCGAGATGAATCCCGGCTACAAGTGGTTTAAAACCTCCGGCATCATCTCGCCGGAGAAGTGGGGCAACCTGCCCGGCGGCGAGTGCTTCACCTCGCCCGGAGAGGTCAACGGAACCTTTGTTGTGGATGGCGTTGTTGGCGACTGGCTCTGCGCGCGCTATGGCCTGCTCGAATCCACGCCGCTGACCATCGAGATCGCCGCCAACCGCATCGTGAGCTGCTCGAGCGCAAACAAGCAGCTCGAAGCCGACTTCTGGGCCTACACCCACACCGACGAGAACTCCGACCGCGTCGGCGAGTTTGCGATTGGTACAAATCTCGGCGTCGAGCGCGTCATCGGCAACATTCTGCAGGACGAGAAGTTCCCCGGCATCCACATCGCTTTCGGCAATCCCTACGGCGAGCACACCGGCGCGCCCTGGCGTTCCGGCACGCACATCGACGTTGTCGGGCCTTGGCTTCAACATCTGGCTCGAGTCCGATGCCGGGCCAAATCGAGTGACGGAGCAGATCATGCGCGACGGCCGGTTTTTGATAGCGGCCTAGCGTTCGATCGAGCCGGGCACGGGCTCACGTCAAGCTTTGCGAATCTCCACCCGGCCCTCGCGCGTCTATCCTGTTGTCATGACGACTTCCGCCTCTCCCTCCCTCCGCGCCCTCGGCAACTCCGACCTTCACCTCACTCCAATCGGCTTCGGCGCGTGGGCCATTGGCGGCGGCAACTGGGAGTTCGCCTGGGGCCCTCAGGACGATAACGAGTCCATCGAGGCAATCCACCGCGCTCTGGAGCTCGGGGTCAACTGGATTGACACAGCGGCAATCTACGGGCTCGGCCACTCGGAAGAGGTCGTGGGCCGGGCGCTGAAGGGGTACTCCGGATCGAAGCCCTACGTCTTCACCAAGTGCTCCATGCGCTGGCATGCTGACAGGTCAATTTACCGGTCGCTCAAGTCCGCCTCCGTCCGCGAAGAGGTTGAAGCGTCTCTCCGCCGGCTCCAGGTTGAGACAATCGATCTCTACCAGATCCACTGGCCCAATCCGGAAGAAGAGATTGAAGAGGGCTGGGAGACGCTGGCGCGTTTCAAGGAAGAAGGGAAGATCCGGTGGATCGGCGTCTCGAATTTCAGCGTCGCCCAGATGGAGCGCGTTCAGAAGATCGCGCCCATCACCAGCCTGCAGCCGCCCTACTCAATGCTGCGTCGAGCAATCGAGCAGGAGCAGCTTCCTTACACACAGGCCCACGGAATCGGCGTCATCAACTACTCGCCAATGGTCTCCGGCCTGCTCACCGGCGCAATGACCGCAGACCGCGTAGCGGCGCTCCCGCAGGACGACTGGCGGCGTCGCGCGGTCGAGTTCAATGAGCCGCGGCTGAGCCGGAATCTGCGACTTGTGGAGTTGTTGCGCTCGATCGGCAACGAACACGGTGTGAGCCCGGGTGTCGTTGCCGTTGCGTGGACCTTGCGCAATCCTGCCGTGACGGCAGCGATCGTCGGTGGCCGAAGCGCAAGGCAGGTGGAAGGTGTTGCCGGCGCACTCCATTTTCGTCTGGACGAAGATGCCTTCGCCCGCATCAACGCGTTCCTTGAAACCAACCCGGTTTGAAACGAAGAAGGCCCAGCCTGAAACGCACCGGGAACGGATCGGCGCGGAGATCGGCGGGAAAATGAAAAAGCCCCGGCGCGGCCGGGGCTTTTCGTTTCGGAGGAGATCGTAGAACTACATGGCTGCTACGAAGTCGGGGACCATCACTGGCGCGATTTCCTGCAACAGCTGGGTCATCCGCGCTGCCATTCCTGTGTACATGGTAGCTGCACGGAAAGCATTGATGCGAACGCCTTCGCCGGCCTTGCTGAACCCGTACTGGGCGAGTGCCATCAGGACGCAAACACGAATGTGCATCGCGTCGCTGCGCAGGGTCTCAAGCAGAAGGCGGTCGACGTTTTCGCAGTGCTTGGCTGCGTAGTCGGCCATTTGAAGCATGACCTGAGCATTCTGGTACATCACCCACAGGCCCTTGGGGCCTTCCATCCGCTCCCAGGCATCCTCTGACGTGGCGCTGAGGCCTTCCTTCCAGAGAAACTGATCGCTCAACTCGCGCGCGCTCCAGTCAGGACGAAGCCGGGCGAGCAGCGATTCCCAGGTTTGTGAGTTGCGGGCTCTGATTCCGGCACGGAGTCGGCAAAGGTAGTACGCAACTCCCGCTACGGCGCCGACTTGAAGGATCGTAAGGATCATCTATTTCAGCCTCTGGCCCAAGCTTGCAGTCCGTTTACGCGGAGCTGTAGATCCTGCCGGGGTACTTCGCTACTCACTACTTGTAACAGAGAATTGTTCCTGTGTGTTGCGGAAAAGCTTGCCGCTACCACCTTAGTTGTAGCAGATTTTGCCCGTTTTGAAGAACTCTGACGTCCTGGAGTACCCGTCAACTCGGTACCGAAGTACTCCTCGCAATTCGGTACCGAAGTATCACTGGCCGTTTTTACGGGAATTCACCGACGAAGAGTTTGCCATATCGATCCGAGCTGAACGAGCGGAACCGGCGGCGGCCAAAAGGAAGTGCTGCATCTGCGGAGTGAACTCTCTCCGCTCGGCTTCCCGTGTCGCAAAGGCAAATACCCAATAGGACAGCGCAAAGAAATAACTTACCGATGCCGATTCGTCGAGCAAGTGATAGAGAGAATGGGATTTGGCCAGATGGGTATGCAGAACTGTCACCCCAAGGGAAACAATGGAGTAGAAACCGAATCCTGTAGCAATCTGAAGTTCGCGGTTTCGCCACCCGATGGAGAGAAGCTGGCTGAAGCCGGCCATTGCCAGGAAAACTACCACTCTGAGGATCGCCCCGGTCTGCTGCAGGCGGAAAAAGGCTTTGCCCTCTGCAGTAAGGTATTCGGGAATCGACATCGCCCGCGATGAACCAGGTGAGTGTGCCGGCAACCAGGATAATGGCGGCGATCGCTAACCATGAGTACCTGGGAAGGGAAGAGCGTATTGGGCGCAAAACGCTCCAGGCCAGCTCCACCAGGACCGCAAACATCAGTACCGAGTCGAGAGCGATCGAGATATCCCAGACACGCAAGGTGGGTTGAAAGTTCTGGTAGTTGATCGCGAGGAAATAAATATCGTTTACAAAACTCCAGCAGACATAGATCAAGAAGGCCGGGAAGGTACGAAAGAGACGCAGCCTCACCAGGAGCAGAATCAGGACCGCTTCTGCCGCTGCACCGCATCCCGTGAGAGCAGAATCCCAGCCCAAAAGGGCCTCCATCTCTAAACAAACTCAGCCTATCTTGCTAACGCGTGTTTAGCAAGATAGGCAGGAGGTCTGGTTGGAGATACTTTACGGCTACGCACCGGGAGGTGGAGGCGGAACCACAACCGGGCTCAACTCCGCAAAGTGAACTGCGCCGGGAGGCGGTGGCGGAACCACAACCGGGCTCAACTCCGCAAAGTGAACTGCGCCAGGAGGCGGAGGCGGCACAACAACTGGGCTTGCTTCTGAAAAGTGAACGGCGCCAGGGGGCGGAGGCGGCACAACAACCGGGCTAGCGAAGGCGGCCGTGGTGCTTGCGATCAGAACAACGGCGATGAGGGCAAAAAGCGGGCGAATTGACTTTGAGATCATGGTGTGGCTCCTCGATAAACAATTACAAGCAGACTAACGCTAAAGTTGTAGCCAGTCCACCACAAAAGTCACCACTTTTCCCTAAAGTGTTATCTGTATCATATTGTGACACTTAGTTTTACCGCATCAACGGAAGGGAAACGCCTGGCCTTCCAGCGGCGACAATTTTGGGCCGGCTGAGGATGAACGACGGGGTTCTTGAGGGGCAGGCTCTTAGTATTGAGGTGGGGTTGTAGGCGTGATTCCTGAGCTTCGTTCCCAATTCAATCAGCGGTTCCGCTCGTCTCAATACGAGTTGCTTCAATCCTTGCTCGAACGCGGATGTGGGGCACCGGTTGGTTTCCGCGTTGCAGAAACTCCTGTTTTTCTCCCCGTTACGTTGCTCCAGCAGTTGGCCTCGAGCGGCGCGGAGATGGCAAAGGCGCTGGTGGCGGACAGTGAGTATCTCGAATCTGCCCGGCAAGCGATCCCTTCGGGCTATCGCGTTGCCCGGGAGACCGCCCATCCCAACTTTCTGACTGCGGACTTTGCACTTGTAAAGGACGATGGGGCCGTTGGGGGATTCGCGCCCAGGCTGGTTGAGATTCAGGCATTTCCCTCGGTATTTGGTTACCAGGATGTGCTGAATTCGGCCTACAGGGAGGCATTTGCTCTCTCTGGATCACTTGGAACCTATTTAGGCGGCCTGGACGAGATGGGGTACTGGAACCTGATGCGCACCACAATTCTGGGGAGCCACGCACCCGAAAACGTGGTCTTGACGGAAATCGACCCGATGAACCAAAAGACCCTGCCCGATTTCCTGGTGACTGCCAATCGTCTCGGAATCAAGGTAGTAAACATCCGGAGCCTGAAGGCCGATCGGAACCGGCTTTGGTACCAGGACGACTCAGGTCGCTGGGTACCGATTCACAGGATTTACAACCGGGCAATTGCCGACGAATTGATTGCCGGCAACGTGAAGTTGCCGTTCGCCCTGGATGCCGATTGGGACGTCGAATGGGCCGGCCATCCCAATTGGTACTTCCTGATCAGCAAATTCTCGATTCCCTGGCTGTTTGGGAAGTCGCGGCGCTTCCCCGTCGTTCCGCCGGGAGTATTCCTTCAGGACTTTCTTGATGGGGACGGCAAGGACCGCCTGGTCGCGGCAGGAGTGCCCCTTCCGGCCGATATCCGGCAAGACACCGTGTACCAGGAACTGCTGCTGAAACCCCTCTTTTCGTTTGCAGGGAAGGGAATCCAGTTTGAGCCCTCGCACGCCCAGCTGGAAGAGATCCCGCGGCCGCGCAGGGGCCAATATCTTGTGCAGCAGAGGATGCACTTCGAACCGACAATTGTTACGCCGCACGGGCTGACCCAGGCCGAAATCAGAATCCTCTATCTGTGGCCCGACGGCGGTGAATTGACGCCCGCTCTCTCGTTGGTTCGTTTGGGAAGGGGGAAGATGATGGGAGTGGACCACAACAAGAACCAGGAGTGGGTTGGGGCCTCTGGAGCGTTCTATCCAATCGGCCCGATATAGGGGCCTGCTGGTTCCACATTCTGTTTCGCAGGCGTGCGCTTTGCGTCTTCCTGGTTGATTATTGGGTAAATACTCCTCATACCGAACCGAGGCAGCGCAATGAGCATGATTGCGGCTCACTTCAGCAGGTTCCGCGCGTCTTAGCTGGAATCCAGTCCCTTCGAATTATTGACGTGCGAGTTACTATCTGGGAAACTTTGGTGCCATGTGATTCGGGGGGTGAATCGTATAGAGTTGGCACGCGGCCTCATCGAGGCCTTAGCGCTTTAGGGAATGACGGTTCCGGGGCTACGGCAGCCCAGCCGACGCGACCTCAAAACCGGGGTCCCTGCGGACAGGTCTTAGTCCGTGGGGTGGAAAACCGGGGTGGAAAGAGCGGCGGCCATCCCCAGCAGAGGGAGCGTACACAATTCTCCCAAAAGCGCTCGAGGGGTGCAGCCTATGAGCGATACGAGGCGAGCGATGGCAAACCCGACCATAGTTCCGATTCCCCCTCCGGGCTCAGTCGCAGCTCAGCAGGAAGTGCGATGTGCGGTCCGCTTTCCGTTGAGCCTGCCGGTGGTGCTCTCTACGTTGAGCGGCGATCTTTCTGCCTCAACAAGAAATGTGTCGGCCAGTGGTGTCTTGTTCGAGCTGGACAGGGAGCTGGAGGTCGGGTTAGACATCCGATTCTCGCTCCGAATGCCGGGTCAGGTGTTGGGTAGCTCCCGTGACGTTCTGGTTGAATGTGAAGGACGTGTGGTACGCTGCTCGATAAGCAATATTCATTACCTCGCTGCTGCAACCATTGACGAATATCGTTTTTGCGAGCAATGACAGCGCGGGGACCTGGCAGCCCCACCTATGGAATTCCTGGACGACTCTTCCAACGGCGAAGTACTTGACACTCCCGTCAAGCCTGGCACTATCCGCATCATTCTTGCGGATTCCCAGGCGATTTATCGCGTGGGTATCCGAAAAGTCTTTGCGCTGGAGGACGACCTGCGTGTTGTGGCGCAGGCCGATTCACTCGAAAACCTGAAGCTCGCGATCGAGCGCTATCCGACCGACATCGTTTTGCTCGAAGGAGGGCTCCTCGCCGGCACCGCCAATGCGATTCCGGAGCTTCTGCGGGCTGCGCCCGACGTTAAGCTGATTGTGCAAGCGGTGCAGACCGATGAGAATCACACGGTTGAGCTCTATCGGCGCGGGGTGCGGGGCATCATTTCGCGCTCCATCTCGCCCGATTTGCTGGTGCGCTGCGTTCGCCGGATTGCGGCGGGCGAGACCTGGATCGACAATCAATCGGTGAATTGGGTGATCGAAGCGTATCGCGCCCAGGCCGCCAGCCTGGTCAGTCCGCGGTCGCAACCCCGGCTCTCTCCAAAGGAGATGGCGATCATTACCTGCATCACGCAGGGAAAGCGGAACAAGGAGATCGCGTTCCAGCTCGGAACCACTGAACAGGTGATCAAGAACTACCTGCGCAAGATCTACGACAAGCTGGGTGTTTCTGACCGGCTTGAGCTCGCCCTCTATTGCCTGCACAACAAGATCATCCAGACCGACGCCGACGAAGAGCTGGTGGCTCACAAGGTGATTGAAAGCTAGGCCTTTTTCCCATCACAACTGACCGTTCCATGACCTGAGCGCGGGCCGTCTACCGCGGTCTCTTGATCGCACGTTCCAGCGCCCTCCAGGCTGAATCTCCTCCCCTGCTCCATCAGTCGGATCAACTCGGCCAGCTCCTTTCTGCTGAGGCTCCCGAGCATCTCGATGGGAAGCCTCTGCGACAACCGGGTCCATCTGTTCAGGAGTTCAAGCCCCGTCTCCGAGATGCGCGTCAGTACGATGCGGCGATCGTGGCGATCGCGATTCTGGCGAATGAGCTTGAGAGCCTTCAGCCTCCTCAGCAGGCGGGTGATATCCGGATCCGTCGCAATCATCCTTGTCAAGCCAATCTCGGAGCAGGTCAGGGCCGCGGGATGCGCTCCGCGAAGGATGCGGAGCACGTTGTATTGCGTCGACGTTACGCCCCAGGCCGCGCATGTTGAGATGAAATGTGCGATTGAAGCAGTCTGCTGTCCGGATCACGTTCAGGAGCGCCTCCTCCTCAAGACTTGAGAAGGGGCGCTCCTGCGCGATTTCGATTTTCAGGTCTGCCATCAACTCTCTCGGGGAATGAGCCGTGCTTACTGCTTGACGACATCGAGTTCGATGGTCAGCTTCACATCGTCACCGATTGCTGCCGGTGGGGAAGGAACTCCCGATACCAAATGCCGTGCGGCTGATCGGTCGTGGAAGCAGAGAAGCCCGCATGCTGCTTGTGATCCATGCCGGAGACAGGCCCCACTCGGGCCCGTGGCCGTAAGGACGACCGGCTTGGTGACGCCGTGCAGCGTCAGATTGCCCGCAATCGAGAGGCCGCCATCCGCGGTCTTGGTCACGCTCGTGCTCGATGAAGGTCGCGGTCGGGAACTTGGCTACGTCGAAAAAGCTGTCGCTCTTGAGGTGGTTGTTGCGCGCTTCCTCGCCCGTGTCGACACCGGTAACGTCGATGGTCGCGGTCACCGAGGACTTGGCTGATATCGCCTTCGTCAAGGGTCAGGATTGCGGTCACATGGCCGAATCGCCCGTGAACATGAGAGATGGTGAGATGGGTAATGCTGAAGTCGACTTCGCTATGTGCGGGGTCCGACTTCCAGGTGGAGGTCTGGGCCAGCGCCAGCGGAGCGGCGAGGGCGAGATATGCCAGCGAGCGTTGCAAAACGCTTCATGGTCGGGAGGTCCTTTCGTTGCGGGGCCATGGGGCCGGTGGGGTTGAGAGCGGTTTCGGATTGGCTGCAGACCTCCGTGCCCCATCCAGGCTGGTTTAGCGGAATTGGGGAACGACAGAGCTCGGGTCTACGCAACTCCGATGCTGTGTCGCGTCGGAGTTCGCAGCGTCTGGAAAGTCTAAGACGCTGCCGTGCAAACCTAGATATTAACGTTGCAACAATTATTTGTTCAACAACTATTTTTAGATTGCCCGCCCATCCGCCCGTCTGCTATGCTCCCGCCTATGCTTCGATCGGTTTTCTCCCATTTTCAGCGGTTGAGTCCCGCGCAGAGACACACGTTTCTGGCCGCGTTTCTGGGCTGGACCCTTGATTCTCTGGACTTTTTCATCCTCACCTTTTGCGTTTCCGCAATCGCCGCTGAATTCCACACCCAGGTCTCCGCGGTGATGGGCGGAGTCTTTCTCACCCAGGCCTTCAGGCCCGTGGGCGCCTGTTCTTCGGCATGCTTGCCGACCGTTATGGCCGCCGTCCTGTCCTGATGATCAATATCGTCTGCTTCTCGGTGATTGAGCTTGCCTGCGCATTTGCCCCGTCGCTGAATGCGCTTTTGTTTCTGCGCGCGCTCTTCGGCATCGCCATGGGCGGGGAATGGGGAGTGGGCGCAGCTCTGGCTTTTGAAACGCTGCCCACTGAGGGCGCGGGACATTCTCCGGAATTCTTCAGGAAGGCTACGCGATGGGTTCGATCCTGGCGTCCGCGGCTTTTGCGCTCTTTTTCAAAGGATTCGATCTCTTCGGGCTGCAAGTTCCAGGAATCGGCTGGCGCGGCCTCTTCATTCTGGGTGCGGCGCCTGCGCTGCTCGTCTTCTACGTGCAGGCGCGCGTGCCGGAGTCGCCTGTCTGGCTGGCGGGCGCCGCAAACCGCGCCGCAAACCGTGCAGCACGCCGCACGCGTGCCGTGGCAAAATCCGCCACCCCCAAATCCGCAACATCAGGCAGACTGCTCGCATTTCTGCCCACCTTCCTCTTTCTCATCTTGCTCATGACGGCGTTCATGAGCTTCTCGCACGGCACGCAGGACCTGTATCCCACCTTCCTGGCCACCTACGCCAAGCTCACGCCCGTTCACAGTCGGGCTCATCGGTGTCCTCTACGGGTTCGGATCGATCGCCGGCGGGATTGTATTCGGCACGCTCTCAGAGCGATGGGGCCGCAAGCGCGCCATCGTCACCGCGGCCCTGCTGGCCATCCTGGTCATTCCGCTCTATGCCTATGGGCATTCTGCCATCACGCTCGGAATTGGCGCGGTGCTCATGCAGTTCATGGTTCAGGGAGCATGGGGCGTGGTGCCTGCTTACCTCACCGAGCTATCGCCCGCTCCTGTGCGCGCTACCGCTCCTGGACTCGCCTATCAGCTGGGCGGATTGGTAACGTCATGGAATGGCAAAGCACAGGCACTCGCGGCTGAGCGCTGGCATAATTATCCCGCGGTGCTTGCAATCACCGTAATGGTCGTTGCGTTGTCTCTTGCCGCGTTGACGCTGGTGGGACGCGAGGCCAAAGGGCAGGACATGAGCGCAGTCTGACGATTCATCTCAGATATTGTCCCGATTGCAGAACCCGAGCCGCGGGCCCACAAACATTACGCATTGCGCACAAGCTACAACCTTTGAGGTCTACCGGATTCAAGGCACCTGCTTAAAACTGGGGTCATGACTCCCAACTCTGGCCGGAATGTCGCAATCGTCGCCATCGGACGCAACGAGGGCGAGCGGCTGAAGGGTTGTCTTGAGTCGATCGTCGAGGAGGGCAGAACCGTCGTCTACGTTGATTCCGGATCAAAGGACGGAAGCGTCGAGTACGCCCGATCGATGGGCTGCCATGTGGTCCAACTCGATGAGACGCGTCCTGTCAGTGCGGCGCGCGCTCGCAACGAGGGATTCGCCCGCGTGATGAGGTTGGACCCAAGGGTTCCATTCATCCAGTTTCTCGATGGCGACTGCGAATTCGTGAACAGCTGGCTCGACGTCGGAGTGACAGCACTCACCATGCAGGGTGAGGTAGGAGTCGTATGTGGGCGCGTGCGCGAAGTCCACCCCGATGCATCCGTCTACAACAAGCTCTGCGACCTCGAGTGGCAGCAGACTCCCGGAATCATTCTCACCTCCGGCGGGCGGTTCATGATCCGCTCCGATGTCTTCACTGAGGTGGGAGGATTTCGCGAGGAAGTCATCGCGGCGGAAGATGACGAGTTCTGCGTCCGAGTGCGTCGCCTCGGTTGGAAAATCATGATGGTGAATGCTGAGATGGCGCGTCACGACGCGGATATGAAGCACTTTTCCGAGTGGTGGCTCAGAGCCTTCAGAAAAGGTCACGCCTGCGGCCATGTGGCCGCGCTGCATGGCAAGACCGACGACCGTTATTTTGTGGATGACTGCCGCAGGATCTGGATCTGGGGCTTGTTTCTTCCCGTAACGCTTCTGGCGCTCGCGCCTTTCACCATGTGGGTCACAGCAGCCATCCTCCTTGGGCTTTACTTCGTTCAGTTCGACAAGATCTACTTACGCGGCCGAAATAAGGGTTGGGCCAGGGGAGACGCGCGCACGTATGCCTTCTTCACGGTGATCGCGAAGTTTCCCATGCTTGAAGGACTGATCGCCTATCATCGGCGAAAATGGCTGGGCCACACGCCAACGATCATCGAGTTCAAGCGGAGCTCGTCTCGGACATGACCGAACCTGCGAGAGGCCACGCGGCCGGCCCTGCATCGATGCGCCTCTAGAATGCTGAAAGCTGGAGGACGCAGAGGTCTTCCCGGCAGTGAAGCAGAGCAGCCCGCAAGCGCAGAAGCACAACCTGCACGCTTGCATTGGCATGGTCATGACAGGCAGGAAACCTGCATGGATATTGGATGTTATCGATTTCCATTGCGGTCCACGCGATGGGGCAACGGAGCGTAAAGTATCGAGGTAATCTCCCTTTGTTACCAATTTCGCCAACAAGGCATACCGAATGAAGCAGACATCTCGACCCTTGGATTCCACCTTTTCGCCATTGTTTCCGTTCGTTCGATGCAATACCTTTTAATCAACCAGCCAACAAGTTCCGATGGATTGAACGAGAGTGCCTGGATGAGGCAGCGTGGGGTTGCCAACTCCCGGGCTCAACAGCGGAACCAGAGTAGACGTATCCGGAACTACCGCAGCCAAGTGGCTTTTTGAAGAAAAAGCCACCTTCCAGGCTCTCTGTCAGGCTACTCATACTCTGGTTCCGCTCTAGTTCCGCCTGGCATGAGAGAACCGGGACATTGCCGGGCGGAACTGATGATGAAATCGGGCTCACTCTCTCCCTGGCCGGCCTTGGTTTCAAGCGGCGGTTCCTGCTGCATGCGTGGTGTGCTCAGCAAATCGGTACGCAGCTGTAGAGCCGTCCTCGATGGTACGATCAGGGAGTGTCAGTCCTGTTGAGCCATCGGTTTTGGAGACTTGGACTTCGGCCCCACCCCCGCTCGGGGGGCCCGGAGTAGCAGCAGCGGCCACGGCGGCAGAGACGGTACTCGGCGCATATCTCATCAACACGGAGACAGCGTCTTCATCTGAACAGATGAGCCAACCGGAGCCTTCCTCCTTGAACCTTTCGGAACCCACCTCCTCCGTGGCCGGTGCGGACCCGGTTGTTCAGCGAACTGAAGCTCAGTCATTCAAGATCGGTGATTTCGAACGCAATGCGGGAGTATCCGCGGCTCTAACGGAAGAAATCGCCGGCTCAGTTCCCGTTGAGCAGGGCAGGCCATCGGCGGAGTCGGCGATCGATTCCTCCGAAGCCCCAACCGCCGCGATTCCGGTCGTTCACCAGTCGTTGTGGGCGCGGCGGGAGCACTTGCCGGTGCCTGCACCGCCGGAGCCGCCGCGCGGCGACGAACTGCAAACCATTCCACTTGCGGCAATTTCTTCACAGAAGCCTGACCCTCAAGAGGACCTGGACGCTCCCTGGTGGCTCTCCTATGTGCCTCGACAGTATGCGGAACAGTCGATTCCGCTTCTCTGGCAGGGAGAGAAGACGGGCAAATCACGCGACGAGAGGCCGCCTCTTGCGCCCGATCCAGTCGAGTTTCCTCTTCATGCCGATCCACCCCGCAACGCCGATACATCAACGCCCAAACCAGCGGATTCACATGCGCAGCCGCCCCTGAGCGAGCGTCGCGCAGACCCTGAGGCTCAACCGGCGTCGCTGCCTCTGCATGCCCCGGCTCAATGGGCAGAGCCGGAGGATTCGCCGGCGCGCCTCACTTCTCGCCTGAGTGGATTGAGAAGGCTGCTGGCTGGACTGGGCCCAAAGGAGCCTCATCCTTCAACCGGAACCGTTGACCCAGAGAGGTCGCCGGTCACGCCACTGGATCGAGGGAGCGTGATGTCGGAGCAACCAACTCTTGGTGGGCAGAGCAGCGAGAATGCTTCCCCGCCCCCCAGTGAGCCGTCAGACCCGGAATCCCGCGAGTCATCTCCACAGCCGGCGCTCCTCAAGCCGGCTGCACCCATTGCGGAGCACGAGGTTGAGGACTCGCAGCGGGGAGAAGAGCCCCAGGTTCGCACCTCCCGGCCCGACACCGAGATTGAGCCGCTTACTCTTCCCTCAAAACGAGGCCAGTACAGCAATCTGTAATTTCCGGCTTGCCGTTAATTCAGCCGAAACTCTGGAATTGGCTGCAACGACGGCCGATTTGAGCATTGGTGATTTGGCGCGAGCGGGAGATCCTCAAGGCCACATGGGTGCTTTCCGATAAAACGAACACATCGGAAAACATACCTGCGGAGATCAAGCAGCGGATAGTCAATAATCCATCCTGTGGGGACTCGTCCCAACGAAAGTCCCTGGCTTGAGCTACGGCTGATTGAGCTGCGATTGCTCTCAACGCTCCAGAATGTCTTTGTAGGCGTTCAGAACAACCGACTTGGGCTTCGCGGGGAGCAAGACATCGCTGCTCCTGGTTGAGTTGCCGGCAATCCCGATCTGGCCAATGCGTACCAGGCCCTTGCCAAAATCGACAAACACGGGAACCAGCATCGCGAAATGGTCATCAACTTCGCTCTGCGTCAGCGTCATGTGCAGCTTTACTTTGCCCGACTCGGCCGGGACCACTTGGTACTCGAAACGATACTTGGGTACCTGCGTCCCGTAGACCCATTCATCGAAAAACCAATCGAGCTTTCCGTTTCCCGTAAGGTCCATTCCCTTGGTAATGTGCTTCTCCGCGATAGCTTTGAATGACTCGGTGGAAGCCGCTTGTTCGCGATGGCTCTCAACAAAGTCATGCATCATGGCAATGAAAGCCTTGTCGTGATCGTCGGGACTGTACATCATGGAGCGCAGCATCTCAAGCACATACGCTCCTTTGGCATAAGTTACATTCTGGTAGGCGCTCTCCGAGCGGGGAGAGATCAAGCGCAGTCCCCATCCACAAAGGGCCCGCGTCGTTCGGAGCAATCCCAAAGTTGTTCTTCTCGAGGATTCGCTTCTGCAGCCGGTCCCAGAACTGTATGTAGTCCTTCTGCCAGCTTCCAGTCATGGCTTGCTGCATGAACAGCCCCGCGGAGAACTCAGCGAACCCCTCCGAAAGCCATTGATCATGATAGGAGGCCCAGCCGACTGCGTGTCCCCACCATTGGTGGGCAACTTCATGGGGAGTTACCTCCTGGACGAAGCCGGTGAACTTGGTGTCGATGTTTCCGAACAGCATCCATCGCTGCGTTGAGTCCGTATAGGCAGAGATGGGGAGATACACCAGATTTGGCCACGACTGCCCAAAGGCGAAATCTGGCTGTTCCGTGATGTAGATCTCATCATAGGGGCTCTTGCCGAAGTAATAGGTGCAAAGCTGCAGTTGAGCGCGCGTTTGGTCAAGGACATACTTGGTCATGCTTTGTGGCGCCATGGACTGCAGCGCCTGGTATCTCGAAAGGTTGTCGGGCAGCTCGGTCAGGTAATATCCGGAGATCTTGTAGCCCGTTATGCTATCCGCCAGGTCAATCTTCTTGTAGTCGCCATAGTTAAATCCAGCAACGGCCACTGGTTTGGCCGTGATCCAATGGCTGACGGCGTAGTCCTGTTCGACTGATTGGCCTTGCAGCTTACCGACGCTGATAACCGTATACCGGCGCGGAACCTTATATGTGAGATCGTACATAGCGCGTTCGCCAAAACCATTCAGATTCGGATACCACGAACTCCGTGCGCGGACATAGAAGCTTCCTTCCCCTGCATGCTCCAGAACCTTGTCGCCTTCATATTGCACGGTGATCGAATAATCTTTTCCCGTTTCCGGGGCCTTGGGGAGAATGGCGTAAAACGAGCCATCCTCTTTCTTGCTCTCCTGAATGAAGTAGAGGTCCCGCCCCTGATCATCGGACACGCGCGTGACTCGCAGGTTCGGCAAGAGCCCAAATTTAAGAACCCGTTCACCCGCGATCAGCGGCTGAAAAGTGATTGTCGCCGTACTGAACAGATGGCCGTTTTTCGAGATGACCGTCTCAATCTTGTAGAAGCTGGTTGCAAAAAGACGACGGTCCTCTTGCGAACTTGCGGTGTGGTTCTGGTATTCAACCCTCAAATGATTGAGGTACCAAATGCCATCGTCCATTCCCTCAGGATCGTAGTTGATGAGCGCAACCTCTTCAGGAGAATCGAGCTGAGGTATCGCTCCCACGCGGGTCCTGATGAAAAAGCGCAGATCCTTGTGTTTCTTTCCTCGAATGTATGCATTCAGAAACGGGGGATGGGACGGATTGTAAATAGCTGCCAGAAGATCGGCGTCGGCATTGTCCATATCCTCGCCATGCAGCAAGCTCTCGGTGAAGCCCAGGGGCACTTCGCGACGCCTTCGCATCCTTTCCTTCCAGTTTTCGAATACTGCAGCCGCCTCACTCGGAGTGTCCGCCGGACTGCCCAGTCCGCGGAGGAAAATCTGATGCTCTTTTCCTGTAAACCGCAGGACGACCTCGGTAAAGTCTTCGTCGAATTCGGGTGAACCAACCCGCCGTTTAAGTTCCTGGGTATCCAGGGCATTGAACGGCTTCAAATTGATGTGTCCTTCCCCAATGAAGATGGCGCCTGTCACAATCCCATTCACCGGACCCAGAAATGTCAACGTTCCCTTTTGAAACTCCAGTGTTGCCACATCTAACGGGAAAGTGACGTTATCGAAATGAAACGTGCTACCAAAGCTCAGAGTGCGAAGGAGTTGGTAAGTCGGGTCGGAGTTGGCATAGATACCACTCTTGCTCGGGACATTCACTTGCGCAAGCTGCCGGGCGATGGAAAGACTCAGCTTTAGCTTTGCCTCGCCCTTTAATTCCACCGTTCTGGCAAGGGGTTCAAATCCATCTCGAGTCACGCGCAGCGTGTAAGTACCGGGTGCAAGATCAGGGGACGAAAACCTGCCAACGGAGTCCGATGAGAGCACGAGCGGTTTGGCAAGGTCCCCGCCCGTAATCTCGATTCGCACCCCAGGAATGAGAGCGCCAGAGGGATCGGCGACCGTGCCGGAAATCGAATCGGCATGCAAGCACAATGGACCAGCCAGCCAAAACAAGAGCAAGGCAATTTTCGGTAAGAGTGAGACGGGCTTCCGGGGTATCGCAACCATAGAAATCGCAGCTTCGGGAGATGCGTAGGATACCATTCGCGCCCCCATGCACGATTTCCCGTGCGGAAGAAGCTAGACTTGTTCCTCTTCACTCATGTAGTGCTCCCGCGAAAGGAGAGATTGCAAGCGAGATACGCCAAAGCACCAATGCCCCGAGAATCCGTTCTACTTGGGACGTATCTGCTCAAAGCGCTCGCGCGTGCGGACCCACGTGTTCCCCGCCATGCGCCCCACAGCATCGAGGCCGCCCGGATCCACGCGGAACTCTTCGAACAGCGATTCCTCAACGTGGAAGCGAACCACCTCGCCCAGCACGATCACACCAGCGCCCGGTTCATGTCCCGTATAGATCACCTGAAGCAGCCGGCACTCCATCTGCGCAGGGGACTCCGCCACTCTAGCCGGTCGAACCACCTCGCTCGCCATCGGTGTGAGTCCCGAGAGCACGAACTCATCTACATTCGGAGGCACCTCGGCCGCTGTCGCGTTGGCTGCGTGCGCAATGCTCTCGCTCACCACATTCACCACAAACTCTCCCGTATCTTCAATATTACGGAGCGTATCCTTCCTCATCTCGAGGGAACGCGCGTCGTCTGGACCGCTTGCTTTGCGAATGACGGGGCAGAACAAAATAGTGGGCGGATTCGATCCAACTCCCGCGAAGAAGCTGAACGGCGCAAGATTTGCCAGGCCATCCCGATCCACTGTCGACACCAGCGCGACAGGCCTGGGTACGATGATGCCGGTCATCAACTTGTAAATCTGGCGCTGATCGCACTGCAACGGATCGATTGAATTCTGGGGCCTGGAAACAACGCTCGGTCTGTCCATTCGCCTAGGCTATTCCATTCCGGGACGTCTTTCCACGCAATGTGATACTTCTGGTCCATTGCGTGATATTTGTCGAACGGTAACAATGAATAGTGCACAATCAAGGTTGAAGGAGAAGTTGTCGTGCCGCGCATTCATTTTCAACAACAACTCGTCGAGCTCAAGGACAAGCTCCTTGCCATGGCCGCACTGGCCCAACAGGCAGTTGAGTCCGCCGTAGATGCTTATCTGCAGCGGGATAAAGGGCTTTGCCAATATGTGAAGCAGAACGAGGCGGCCATCAACACCGCGCAGCGTGAGCTGGACGAGATGGCCTACGAGCTCCTCGCCAAGGAGCAGCCTATGGCCATCGATCTTCGCTTCATCCTCGCAGTGATCAAGATCAATGGCGATCTGGAGCGGGTGGGCGATCAGTCTGTCGGCATCATCCGCCGCACCAAGGACATTCTGAAGACTGAAGACGTTGATCTTCCAGTGGATTTTGCAGCCATGGGCGAGTTCGCCGGACGCATGATCCGCTCGGCGATTCAGGCGCTTCTCGAAGGCGACGCGCGCCTTGCGGACTCCGTGCGCGAGATGGACGACGAGATCGACCGGATGAACCGCCGCGCCCACTCCGACCTGCTGCAACTGATTCAGGACAAGCCCCAGTTTACTCAGCAGGCGATGAACGGCATCCTGGTGGCTCGCAATCTTGAACGCATCGCGGATCACGCCTCGAACATCGCAACCGACGTCATCTTCTGGGTTCGCGGAGCGGATGTCCGCCATCAGCTCAGCGTCTCGATGGATTAAAGCGTTTTCACAGGGAGTTTAAAGTCTGGGTGCCCCATCCTTTCTGGGTGCCCCATCCTAAACGCGCTTTTTGCGTTTAGGGTGGGAGACCAACAAACTCAACCGGCCCAGCCCTGAATGAACCAATCAGCTGGGTGCCCCATACTTGCGACGTCTTTGTCTCTGTCTTTGTCTCTGTCGCAAGGGTGGGATACGGCAAAGCCGGCATCACATCAACTGTGAAAATGCCCTAGTCGAGAGCTTCCGGCCTCTCAGCCAAGGTCAGCTTCCGTACATGCACACAAACATCCGCTGGAGTTGAAGCCACGGCATTCGCTTGCGCGCCCTCTTCCGTCGATCCATATCCCCACCCGGCAAACAAGCAAGGCAGTTGGTTGGCATGCGCCGCTTCAATGTCGAAGATGCGATCCCCAACCATCCACGTCGACTGCCCGTCGAGAGACTGTTCCGCAATCAGCCGTGCCAGCAGGTCGATCTTGCTATGGCTCGCGTACTCGGCCTTGTCGCCATAGACCGCATTGAACAGCGGTGTCATGCCAAAGTGATCGAGAATTCGCGTGGCGAAGCGAAGCTGCTTCGATGTGCAAACGTACAGCGAAATCCCATCGTTGCGCAGTTCTGTCAGCATCTGCCCGACGCCCGCGAAGACGGAGTTGTTCTTCCATCCTTCGCGGTCGTAACAGCCGCGGTAATCCGCGGCCAGAGCAACCCGCTCTTCCTCGCTTCCGTCCGGCAGGATCTCAACGACCCATTCTTCTACGGGAGGGCCGACAAAGCGGTCCAGCGGCCCGGCGTCCGCAATTCCGCGCGCATCCAGGACTTTCCGAAGACAACCCACAATCCCGGGCTTCGAGTCAGTGAGGGTCCCATCCAGGTCGAAGATGAGCGCAGAGATCTTTTTGGGCACCAAACAAGTCTCGCAGAAGCGCCGGGGCCTCGTCGAAGCCGGGGCCGGGTGCCCCATCCTAAACGCGCTCTTCGCGTTTAGGGTGGGAAACCAACAATCTCAACCGGCCCCGTCTTGAACGAACCAATCAGCTGGGTGCCCCACCCTCGCCGCGTCTTTTTTTTTGCGGCTAGGGTGGGAGTCCACGATGCCGACACTCCAGCAACTGTGAAAACGTTTGAGAAGCTGTTTCATGGAAGGCTTCGTATCAGGGCCCGACTTCAGTCGGGCCGGAACGAAGCAAAAGAGTCTCGGGGCTTCAGCCCCTGCAAAGCCTCGCTCCGCGAAAACTCTACTCCCGCAGAAGTTCTCTACACCTTCAACTGCGGATGCGTCGCATAGTGCAGCAGCACAGCCACTGCGCAGCTCATGAGACGCGTCTCCGCGGAGTCGGCGCGGCTGGTCAGAATGGTAGGGACGCGCGCACCCAAAACAATGCCGGCCAACTGCGCGCCGCCCAGGTATTCGAGTTGCTTGGCGAGCATGTTTCCGCTCTCCAGATCGGGCACAACCAGGATGTCCGCCTGCCCGGTGACCGGAGAAACCAGCTTCTTGATCCGAGCTGCCTTCTCGCTCACGGCCGTATCAAACGCCAGGGGGCCATCGAGAACTCCGCCGGTAATCTGGCCGCGGTCGGCCATCTTGCACAAGGCAGCGGCGTCGAGCGTGGACTGGATCTTCGGATTCACAGTCTCAACAGCAGAGAGCAGCGCAACCTTGGGCTCGGGAATGCCCAGTGCATGAGCCAGGTCGATTGCATTCTGCACAATGTGAACTTTGTCTTCAAGCTCGGGCGAGATGTTGATCGCCGCATCCGTAATCAGCAGCGTGCGCGCATACGCCGGCGTGTCCATGATGAATACATGCGAAATGCGCCGCGCCGTGCGCAGGCCCGTGTCGCGCGCCATGGCCGCTTTCATCAGCTCATCCGTGTGCAGGCTTCCCTTCATCATGGCCTGCGCGTTGCCCGAGCGGCACATCGCCACACCCAGCTCAGCCGCCTTGCTTTCGGTATCTGCCTGCAGTATCGGATATGCCGAAATATTCAGCTTGGCCTTCGCCGCCAGCGCCTTCATCTCCGCCTCATCGCCAATCAGAGTCGGCTCGATCAGTCCTTCTTCAGCCGCCTCGACTGTTCCGCGCAGAGCCACGTCGGTCAGCGGCCACACCACAGCGGTTGTAATCGCCGGCAGGTGCTTGCAGCGCTCAATGAACTGGTGAAATACGTGAAAGTCGGCCGGATGGCCAACCAGAGGGTCAACGGCAACACCTTCTGCCAGCGGAGCGAGATCACTCATGAGGTTTTTCTCCATGCCCCTCAAGCTTTGGATGACGGACTCAGGCTCCCAGGGCTTACGAAACCATTCTCACCTGAGCCGAGATACGGGCATGTGCCAAAGATCACACTTCGACAATCCATACCGCATAGAGGCACACTCCACACCCACACCCCACACTTGCGCCTGCGCTAACCTGGTCCCTGCTCACTGTCCACTGTCCACTGCTCACTGTTCGCTGATCTCCATCCTCTGGTTCGCCTTCACCGTGCCCAGCTCCTGCACCTTGCCGCTCGGCCATTGAATCTTCACCGCCGCGCTCGTCTCCGCGCCCAGACCGAAGTGCACCGTCAGATCGCTGCTCGAGGCGTACCCTACGCAGTTGGTCACGCACCGCAACTGCGTGCGCCCGCCCGCCATCAGCGTAACCTGCGCCCCAATCGCCGATCGATTGCTCTTGGTTCCAGTCAATCGAAACTGCAGCCAGTTCTGCTCGGCGCTCTTGTTCCACCACATTTCGAGCGGCCCATCCATGCTCGAAACCGCGATGTCGATGCGTCCGTCGCGATCGAAATCCGCAAAGACGCATCCCCGATGCGCTCGCGCTGGCCCCAGCCCAATCCCCGACTCGCGCGACGCGCTCACAAACTTGCCGCCAACGTTTCTGAAGAGCTGGTTGGGAAAGGGATCGGTCTCTTCAAGTCCGCCCGCGGCCACAAAAAAGTCGAGCCAGCCGTCGTTGTCCAGGTCAACCAGTCCGCATCCCCAGCCGCTGAAAGGATTGGTCAGGCTCATCAGCCCCGTCTGCGCGCGCCCATCTTCGAACACCGCGTTGCCACGGTTCATGAAAACGCCGAAGCTCTCGTTCTTCACCGCCGTCATCACAATGTCGAATCGCCCATCGCCGTCGATGTCGCCAAAGTCCGCGCCCATGCCGGAGATGTTGCGGCCTGAGCCGTCGTAGGCCACGCCCGCGTCCATGCCGATCTCCTCGAATCCGTGCCCTGTGTTTCTGAACAGGAAGCAGGGCATATTGTCGTTGGCCACATAGATCCCCGGCCGCCCGTCGCCGGCAAAGTCTGCCACCGCCATGCCCATCCCCTTGCCCAGCGCCTCGGCCAGCGCGGCGGTCCGCGTCACTTCGGTAAACGTGCCGTCGCCGTTGTTGTGGAACAGTTGCATCGGCTCGGTGTGGTATCGGCTGGGATGGCATGCCTTTCGCGTAGCAGCCGTGATTCCGCCGCACACCGGATCGGTCTCCGGCGTCCAGTCGCAGCAATTCGAGATAAAGAGATCCAGCAACCCGTCGCCGTCGTAGTCGATCCACGCTGCGGCAATGGCCCACAGGCCCAGCACAGCCGGCTTGCGCAGCCCCGCCCCCTCCGTAACATCGCTGAAGGTCCCGTCGCCGTTGTTGCGGAAGAGCTGGTTGCCGTGCACCCCCGCAACAAAGATGTCTTCGTGGCCGTCGTTGTTGTAGTCGCCCACGGCCACGCCGATTCCGTAAGCCGTTCCGGCCACGCCCGCCTTTTCTGTTACGTCGGTGAACGTCCCATCGCGGTTGTTCTTGTACAGCCGATTCCAGTAGGTTGCGTCGGCCTTCTTGAGGCCCGGCATGGTGCCGCCGTTCACGCAATAGAGGTCGGGCCAGCCATCGCCGTCGAAGTCGATCACGCCCAGGCCACCGGCCATCGCCGCCGGCTGGTAAGCCCGACCCGTGAGTCCTGT
Source organism: uncultured Acidobacteriaceae bacterium (assembly GCA_963783065.1). GTDB lineage: Bacteria > Acidobacteriota > Terriglobia > Terriglobales > Acidobacteriaceae > Telmatobacter. The sequence continues at coordinate 252,926 of CAWAMG010000006.1, forward strand.
GCGCAGCGTGAAGTTGAGCTTGCTGGCCTTCGCGCCCTCCACGAAGGAGAGATGCGGCGCGGCGGCGGCCGGTGCCATGGGAGCGGCCCAGCCCTTGCGCGCGGCCAGCCCAGCGGCGGCCGCAAGTGCAGAGCCCCCCACCAGCGCCGAGCCCTGAGCCAGAAACTGTCGCCGGCTGCTAGGCATTTATGCGCTCTTGATTGGGCTCGGGGGCCGGATTTCGATCGCTTGCGGGGATCAAACCGCCGGCCCTCAGTTTTTCTGCATTCCGCATCTGTCTATCTTAACCAGGGCCCAGCGCGCAGGGTCCAGGGCCCAGGGTCTGGTCCCGGTCATCTCTTCACTGTCCACTGCCTACTGCCTCCGGCCTACTGCCTACTGCCCACTGTTCACTGTTCTTTTTGCGCATAATTAACCCGCCGCGGCGCACAATCTACCCATGAATTCGAAAACACTCTCAGCTCCGTCCCTTTGCATTCAAATGCGAGGTGCGGCGACACCGTTTGCCCTCACAGAATCCGCCCTCCGAACACCTACTGAAAATAAAGGACTTATATTTTTCCAGTCTGTAACATCAAGAAAAAAAACAAGTTAAGAATGGTCAAGAAATCGGAAAACTGCCATTCTGCACTGAAAAGGGTGCATTTTTCCGTCGGGAATCGTCGGAAAACCAGCGCGAATCCGCGGAAAATCCGTTGAACTATTCGTCTTTTATTCGCCTATACTGGTACGCATGGGCGAGATGAAGCGGGCCAACGCGTATGAGGAGCGGCAGCGAGCCGATGCCCAGCGGGTGCAAGAAAATCGGCCGCAGAACCAGCAGAACCAGGACCAGCGGGCAGGCGACCAGCGCACACGGGACCGGTTCTCGTCGACCGTGGCCATCTGCGCGTCGATCATCGCCGCCGTCCGCCTGGCAAGGGACGACATCAGCCGGCCATCGCCGCGGGTCGCGTCGGTGGTAATCGATTGCGTCCGCCTGGCGCGGACGATTTTAGATCGCGTTATCCGGTGAACTGTGAGCTTGAATTGCAATGACTGAGAATCAATGGCTGGCGCAGGGGAAGTCGTCGATTGAAGGCAATTTGCGGCGCGAACAAGGGCAGTTTCCTACGAGTGATTTGTAATTCTTTGTGGGGGATCCGGGTCCTTCGGCTTGCGGGCCGCTATTCGTACCGGTCTCAGGTCCAGCAGCTCCTCCACCACATACCCGGCTGTTGTTCCATCTGAGAAGGTCGCGATCAGGCCATCGCCGCCGTCTTGTTCAACACCAAGAATTCTTACGAGATTCGACATGGCTGAGAGTCTATGCTTCAACCAAACTTTTGACTGTTCCATATTGCTCAATCCAGAGACAAGATGATTTCGACCGGGAGGCCCAAACGCATCAAGGGGCCTCCTGTCAGAGGGGCCCCAAGGCAGACTGGGAAAGTGAAAAGGGGAAGCAGTGAGTTGAAGTTAACCGTTTGCTTTTTGCATGTCAACGGTATTTCTGTTTTGGGAATATCAGGCTCGGCAAACGGCGTTGAGTGATTAGGATCACACCCGCTGAGGAAAAATCGGGGCCTAATGGGTGGTGGAGGTACCGGGCCATGTTGAGCATGACGTTGTTGATCGATAAGCTAACCGAAATTCAGAGGTCTATAGGGGTTGAGGGGAATCCTACGATCCTGAAGCAGGCCATTGAAGCACAGGATTGCGCTCTTCAGATCCAGGCAGAGATCGCGGAGATGCTTCGCCTCGAGTCCATTCAGGACGCGGTCCGGATTGTTCCCGATGTTTTTCCGGGGCGGCCGTCGGCTCTTTCCGGTTGGCGTCATGCGTTCGCTGCCCTTCTGCCTCTCGCCGGTCTGTCTCCTCTTTGGAGGCGGTGAGGGGCGGCGCTTCGACGTTTGGGGGCGGTTGGAGCTGTGGTGGGTGAGGCTGGGGCGCGGACCATTCTGGGGCGGGTCGTTCGGCGAGACCTTGCGGGCGGGCCAGGGGCATCAAGAGCCTGTCTACAGTGGAGAGATTACGGTTCGCAAATGTGAGTTTTCAGAGATCAAAGAGCAGGGAGCAAGGGAACAGCGACCACCCATTCCCTGCGCTGCCTCCTTGCTGGTATGCTGCGGGGGCTTGGGAATGCGAATCAGGATTGGCAGGAAGCCCTTGAGAAAAGCGATTTAGGGAAGCTACGGACAATTGAGGTTTGGTTCGGTTAAGATTTGCAGGGGCTAAAGCCCGCAAGTATTGTTTGGCACGTTTCGGCACGACTGAAGTCGTGCCCTGATACAAGGCTTTTGGATATCTCTTTCAGGCAAAGGTTGAGAGCGAGGAGTTAGAAAAATGTGGTTTCTGGGAATGGATGTGGGGACGGGCGGGACGCGGGCGGTGGTGGTGGACGCGGAGGGAAAGCTGATTGCGGGAGCCGCGAGCGAGCACGCGCCATTCAGGACGGCGCATCCGGGGTGGGCGGAGCAGGATCCGGAGGATTGGTGGCGGGCGGCGAAGGCGGCGATTCATGGCGCGCTGGCGGATGCGCCTGAGCCGAGGGAGCCGATTGCCGCGATCGGGCTGACGGGGCAGATGCATGGGGCGGTGATGCTGGACGAGAACGGGCAGGTGCTGCGGCCGGCGCTGATCTGGTGCGACACGCGGACGCAGCCGCAGTGCGACTGGCTGACGGAGAAGATTGGCTACGAGCGGCTGATTGAGCTGACGTGCAATCCGGCGCTGCCGAACTTTACGGTGACGAAGATTTTGTGGGTGAAGGAGCACGAGCCGGAGATCTTCGCGAAGATCAGGCACATTATGTGCCCGAAGGATTATGTGCGGTACCGGCTGACGGGCGAGTTTGCGATTGATGTGCAGGAGGCGAGCGGGACGCTGCTGCTGGACGTGACGCACCGGCGTTGGTCAAAGGAAGTGGCGGAGGCGGCGGGGATTCCGGAGAGCTGGCTGCCGAAGGTGTATGAGAGCCCGGAGGTGTGCGCGCGGATCAGCGAGACGGCGGCGGGGCTGACGGGGCTTGCGGCGGGGACGCCGGTGGTGGCAGGGGCGGGCGACCAGGGCGCGGGTGCGGTGGGCATGGGGATCTTGCAGCCGGGATCGGTGTCGGCGACGATTGGGACATCGGGGGTGGTGTTTGCGGCGACCGCTGCGCCGACGAAGGACCCGAAGGGCCGCCTGCATACGTTTTGCCACGCGGTGCCGGGGCTGTGGCACGTGATGGGCGTGACGCAGAGCGCGGGGCTGAGCCTGCGATGGCTGAGGGAGACGTTTTTTGGCGCAGAGAATTATGACGCGCTGACGGCGTGGGCGGCGGCGGTTCCGGCGGGGAGCGAGGGGTTGGAGTGGGCGCCGTATCTGCTGGGCGAGCGGACTCCGCATCTGGACCCGGAGGTGCGGGCGGCGTTTGCGGGGATTTCGACGGTGCACAAAGGGGAGCATTTTGTGCGGGCGGTGCTGGAGGGGGTGGCGTATTCGCTGCAGGACACGTTCAGCTTGTTTGCGGAGCTGGGGATTCCGGTGACGGGTATACGGCTGGGCGGCGGCGGTGCGCGCGGGCACGCTGTGGCGCAAGATTCAGGCGGGGATTTATGGGCACGCGGTGGAGGTGCTGACGGCGGAAGAGGGCGGGGCGTTTGGTTGCGCGCTGATGGCCGGGGTGGGCGCGGGGCACTGGGCCGATCTGGATGAGGCGTGCGGCGTGGCGATTGAAGTGGCGCAGCGGATTGAGCCGAACGCGGCGGATGTGAAGGCCTACAAGGCTGGATATGCGAAGTGGAGGAAGTTGTATCCGGCGCTGAAGTCGCTGCGTGACTAGGGCGCAGGGTCTAGAACCAGTCTCATAAACCGAATTGAGTCAGGGCACGACTTGCCGGGGTCCCCGGCGACGGGTCCTCGTCGCTGGGGTGGTTTAAGTCGTGCCGAAACAGGCCGCAAAAAATCGCTGGGCTTTAGCCCCTGCGGGACTGTCTTCGCGGCGCAAGATTATTTATGAGACAGCGTCTAAGGCGGCGGGTGTAGGGTCAGAGCAGGTGTACAGTCGAAGGTTGGGTGCGTTAGCCTGACCTCGACCTTATCGATACCGAGGACCCCCCCATGTGCCTCAATTCTGTTCTGAATATGCCGCTACGCGTGCGCGCCGGCGTGATTGCTTTCTGCTGCGTTTCAATCGCAATTAGTTCTTACGCGCAATCGCCGGCTCCGGCGACCGTGCCTGCGCCGACGTGTGCCGATCTGCACCTGGTGCCCGCGCCGCGCGAGTGCACTGCTGTGGCGACCATCCCGATTGACGATCTCGGTTTTTTTGTGACCGCGGTCAACAATACTGAGGATGGGTTTTCCGCCGAGGACCTGACTGAGCAGAGCCTGGGGAAGAGGACTGTGCACGCAGACGCTCCGTTTATTCGACTGGACCGCGCGGATACCGACGAAGCGAAGGCGTTGCTGGCGGCGCACCACTTGACGTTCGACGCGGAGATGCACGACGAGGGCTACGTGATTGTGCCGGACGACAAGGGCGGGCTGGCGGTGATTGCGGAGACGGCGCAGGGCATTTTTTATGGCGCGCAGACGGTGAAGCAACTGGTGCGCGGGGACGGGGAAAGATGCTGTGCTGCTGGCGCCCACGCTGCGCGACTGGCCGGCGATGGCGCACAGGGGGCTCTCCGACGATTGGTCGCGCGGGCCGCTGCCGAACATGGAGTTTCTTGAAGCGCGAGATTCGCACGCTGGCGGCCTATAAGTACAACATTCTTTCGCCGTATTTTGAGCACACATTTGCTTACGAGAGCTCGCCGGTGGCGGCGTTTCCCGGCGGGGCGATGACGCCGGACGAGGCGCGCGAGATGGTGGAGTACGCGGCGAAGTACCACATCACCATCATTCCCGAGCAGGAGTCGTTTGGGCATCTGCACCATGTGCTGAAGTTCGAGCAGTATTCGCCGCTGGCGGAGAATCCGCATGGCGCGGTATTGGCGCCGGGCGACGCGGGAACGCTGCCGGTGATTGCCGGATGGTTTAGCGAGCTGGCGAAGGTGTTTCCGGGGCCATGGGCGCACGTCGGGGCGGACGAGACGTTTGAGCTGGGGCTGGGGCGGACTCGGGCTGCGGTGGCCGATCGCGGGCTGGGCGCGGTGTATATCGACTTTCTGACGCAGATTCACAAGACGCTGGAGCCGAACCACAAGCAACTTGCTGTTCTGGGGCGATATTGCGGAGCACTCGCCGGACCTGGTGAAGACGCTGCCCAAAGACATGATCGCGGTGCCGTGGGATTATGACGCGAAGCCGAGACTTCACCGACATCATTGTGCCGTTTACAAAGGCAGGGTTGGAGACGTGGGTTGCGCCGGGCGTGAACAACTGGAACCGCGTTTACCCCAACAACAACGAGGCGCTGGGGAACATTCGCGCGTTTGTGCGGGACGGGCAGAAGCTGGGATCAAAGGGGATGTTGAACACGGTTTGGAACGACGATGGGGAAGGCATCTTCGACGAGAACTGGTATGGGATCTTGTTTGGCGCGGCGGCGGGATGGCAGCCAGGGGAAAGTTCTGAGGAGGCGTTCAAAGACAGCTACGGATGGGCGTTTCATCGCGATCCGACGGGCAAGATCGACGACGCGCAGCGAGCGATGATGGCGGCTCATGCGCTGCTGAAGAACGGTGGGATTGCACGATGCGGAGGACAGTTTGTTCTGGGTTGATCCGCTGTCGCCGGAAGGGCAGAAAACGGCGGCAAAGATAAGGCCGGCGCTGAGCGAGCTGCGCATGAATGCGGAGCGGGCGATTACGCTGCTGGCCGAGGCGCGTGCGGCGGCAGAACGGAAGGCCGGACGCTGGAGAACGAAGAGGCGCTGGATGCGCTGGAGCTCGGGGCGCGGCGGATCGACTTTATCGGGGCGAAGTTTCAGGAGATGGATGAGGCGATCGCGATCTTCAATGAGGCGCGGGCAATGGTGGACTGCGAACACGCGAACGAAAGAGATTTCGGCGATGCTCGAAAACGTGGGCTCAAACAACGGCAAGATCGAGGATATGCGCGACGGCTACACCGAGTTAGGCGAGCTATACAAGCGGGCGTGGCTGCGCGATAACCGGACTTACTGGCTCGATAACAACCTGCGGCGCTACGACCGTGCGGCGGAGTTATGGATTGGGCGCGGGGATCGTTGGCAGAGCGACGTGGTGCAGCAGTGGTGGGACACGAAGACGTTGCCGCTGCCGGAGCAAGTTGGATTTCCGGCGGTGGATGCCCCCGGGCCAGTAGCGGGCGGGTTTCCGAGATAGGGGCGGGATCGAAAGGTAGTTTCGGTCCCGTCGCCCGTGACTTTGAGAGGTGGATGAGATGGGAAGAAGGATACTTCTCTCTCTGTGGTTTGGGTTATGGCCGCTCCTCTGGGGCGTGTTCCTTCCTTACTTTCAATTTCCGGACAGCCTCCGGCTCTACAACTACTTTTGGGGTGGGGTGTGCGGCCTTGGTCTTTGGGTGACCGATAACACGGTTGGTCTTTCCCTTGATTCGCGGCTTCTGCTCGGATTGGGCGTGATTGTCTGGCCCCTTGGAGTATCGATGGTGATGTTTTTCGTCGGCTGGATGGTCGACAAGATAACTTTCAAGATGCGACTCGTGGTGATTTCCGCTCTACTTGTTTCGTGCCTCTTGACGGAGAATCTTCAGACGCTGATGCAGCCGCCGATGTCAAACATACCGACGTACTACCGGCTATTCGCAGCTGTTTGGTGAGAGTGGTTGTGACGGCGGTGGGGTGAGTGGGCTTAGTTTGGTCGGACGACCCCCGCGAGGGCCTTGTTGTCTCTCGCATTTGCGCCGTCCCTGCGGGACTCCGGAGTTATTGTTGGTTGCTCGGTCCCAGCGCTGAAGCGCTGGGCTAACTAACGCTGCGCCTACGGCGCGAGCGTGCCGAACCGAGCCGGTCTGCGTTGTGCGCGGGGCTAACGAAGTCGCCGCGGCGACCGCCCACGGCGCGAGCTGGAAGACGATAGCTGGAGCGTTGAGGATTGTGGTCTCCCATGTCTCAGAAGCGAGACATAGTGCACCCGCATTTGGGAGCGGTCGGCAAGGGGCCAGTCGCCGGGCAACGTAGGAATGCAGGCTCAAACTGGTCAGTGACATGCCGGCTGATCCTGAAACTCGTGGCTCTCCGTCATGGAAACAAAACCCCGAGCGCAATTCAGGATCTGGTCTTCAAGAGGGCTGCTGTGGAAGGTGTCCGGTGAAATGAACGTGGCCTGCTGCCGGAAAGCGAGGTAGAGCTCACTCAAGTTTTGCATGTTATTGAGTTCTGTAGAAAGCAGCGGGTAAGCGCTGCGGTCGTCGTCCGTCGATGCGGCGGCGGAGGCGAGCGCCAGATTCTTGTCTGCCAGCCTTGCTGTGCGGATATCCAGTCTTCCGACGCGGGGCTGTTTTTCAGGACCGCGTTGACGATCACAGTCCGCCATTCGCGGATGACGCTGATCTCCTCGATTCCCGCCTGGGTGAAAGCTCTTGAGAGACCCGCAGTTGCATGGGTCGCGGGCGCCGGCGCCTCGCATTCCGAAGGAAGGAAGCATGAGAACTGTCTGATTGGCTTTGAACGACAGGGTTCCTCGAGTGAGCCGCGCAAGTGCCTCAATGTCGATATACGACTTGCCGTTGACCTGAATGAGCTGCGCCTCTCCCTGGTGTCCCGCGATTGTAAGAGTGGAACCCTTTGGCGGCGTTTGCGCGCGACCATTTGCCAGCAGCATCGGAAGTGCGGTCAACAGGGCCGCAATCGCAACAATTCTCATTTTCATCGGAGGCTCCCCGACCACCAGCATCCTATTTTTCTACTTCGATTTCCGGATACTTGCGCTTGACCGCCGCCGCCACCTTTGCGTGTTCCGGCTTTCCGCTGGAGCGGGCGAGCGCATCGCGCGCGTGCGCAGCGTCCTCAATCGGGTAGCGCCGCGTCTTCGGAAAAACAAAGTCCCCTTTGGGTAGTTCCTGCCGCTTCTGATAGGTAAGCTTTGTCATCGTCATTTCTCCAGTCATTGCTGTTGCAGGCCTTACTCACCGGGGCTTACTCACCGGTAGGATGTCCGGGCCCGCTCCCGAGTTGCACCAGGCTCCGATGCCGTGGGATCTGCAGGTTCGAGAAACAGTTCCTCAAAGCCGGCAAGAAGTGAGAAGGGAAGGTCGATCTTGCGCACGATAGGATCGTTTGCGCTGACGGCACGGACGGCTACGCAGTCACCGTCGTCAAATGGATCTGAAATCAACTCCATTTTTTCGCCATATAGATTCACGTGTTTGCCCACGACGTAGCCAAGCTTCCTCATGTGTGCGCAGTTCTTTGAGGACGAACCGGCAACTACGGGCTCTGGAGAGGAAGAGGACATGGGGCACCTCGGCGGTTGGGAGGCTTTCGTGCAATGGAGATCAGGAACTCCGCTGACACCGTCGATCCGTATTCTCTTCGAGCAGACGGAGAGGAATCTGAGCTGTCTGACACACAGCAAGAATTCCAGGCCGGAGGACGATGCGGGGGGTCTTGCGTTGCCGATCATCTTCTCGATTTAGGGATTCGGCCAATACGAGGGTCGTGACGCAGCAGAAGATCGCATGCGTGAAGTGCCTCGGTCTCGAAGCCGGGCCCATCGCTCGGGATGAGGAGCCAATGGCCTATCGCGCCTCCGAGGAGTTCTATTGAGCGGAGGGAAGGGAATTCGCGACGGAGTTTTGGGTCAGTGGGGTTCGCGGTCTCAGATAGAACTAGCCAAACGCCGTTGTCGCGCGGAGATTTGGGTGAATCGCGGAGCATGCAAACGATGTGGTCGCCCAGGTAGACCGCAAAACCAGAGAACATGCGACGCACCTCGGGATTCAAGGGCATGAGCGCGTCCACAACGAACGGGTACGGAGGCTTTGGTTTAGGTTTGGCGGGGCGAGGCATGGTTTCCATGGTCTGTCAGAGAGGACAATACCAGACCAGACCTGATTGGGGACGGACAGACACGAGCGTGGCTGAAAGACAACAGCCCCGGCACGAAGCCGAGGCTGTTGGTTAGTTCGTGAACGTTGCATTTGGGTGATGGTCTACGGTTTGGGCTTCGCGTCCGCGGCAGCGGCGGGCTTGGCTGCAGGCTTGGCGGCCGCTGCGCCCTTGGGCTTCCAGAAGGGATCCGCCTTGCCGAAGTCACTCGGCACATAGCTCTGGGCGGGGTTGACGGAGTAGATCTCGGTGCGGTCTTCATCCAGGGCTTCGGCGCGGAGTTCGCGCATCTTCTTCTTTTCCTCGTCGGACGCAGCAGAAAAGACCTTGAGGTAATCCGCGGAGGATTTGTCGACGTCATCAAGGGAGTTGTCGGCGGTCAGGCAAACATAGGAGCCGATATCCTCGCCGTATTCGGCGTGGAAGCAACTCCAGTGCGCGCTGGGGCCGGCCTTCTGACCCAGATCGGCCCACATCTTGGCCAGTTCATGGAACTCCCTGCCTTTGCCCGATTTGACATGGAGGATGTCGGCTTCGAGAAAGCGCATGTGGAGAAGATCGGCATCGGGACGCAGGCTGATGTCGGCATCGTAGCTGAAGATCAGTGTTTTGGAATCTTCGAGAAGTTCGCCGTCCGCAACGTTGATGGGCTCGAACGTTGCAGCGACCCCCGGAGCGTCGAAGGTCTTGAAGGCTTTTCCGAGTTCGCCATAGGAGTCGAATCCCGAGATGAAGATGGCTCGCGGCTTGCCGGAAATGGCGTTAAATGCAAAATAATTGATGGGGAACTTGAGCTTGGCATTGGCTTGAACGTATGCGCTCTCGGTCTTGTCGTGGGCAAGGCCACCCTTGCCGGGCTTTACGTATTCGACGGTGATTTCCAGGAACTTCGGGGGCTTCACGGCGGTTGGAGATTGATCCGGCTGCGCTGCGGCGATGGTGATGCCGGAAGCCGCAAGGGACAGTGCCAGAAACAAGGAGCTTGTCTTACTCATTTGCTTGATCCTCCTGATTTGGCTCGAAGATCGCTCGACGGGGGGAACCGTGAAGAGGGGGAAAGCGTGACGATCGGAGCCTGTGTACTTGTATCTCCCTGCGCCCATTGATGTAAAGTGATTTTTCTGCGAATCCGGATGGTGGGCCGGCAATTCGAGAAGCTCACCTCCAAACGGAGATTGGGGATGAATCCAAAAGTTGACGCATTTTTTCGGAAGGCCAGGAAGTGGCGCGAAGAGTCGGAGAAGCTAAGAGAGATTCTCCTGGACTGCCCGCTTTCTGAAGAGTTGAAGTGGGGCGAGCCCTGTTACACGTTCGGCGGAAAGAACGTGGTTCTCATCGGCGCATTCAAGGAGTACACCTCGCTCTTGTTTTTCAAGGGCGCATTGTTGAGCGATCCGAAAAGCATTCTGGTGACACCGGGGAAGCTGCAGTCGGGTCGGCAGATCCGCATGACGAGTGTTCGCGAGATTGCTGCGATGGAGAACACTCTGAAGACCTATATCTATGAAGCTATCGAAGTGGAACAGGCAGGATTGAAGGTGGCTCTGAAAAAGCACTCCGATTACGTAATTCCGGAAGAACTGCAAAGGAAGCTGGACGAGATTCCCGCGTTGAAAGTGGCCTTTGAGGGGCTGACGCCGGGGCGGCAAAGGGGATACATGTTTCATGTTGGGCAGCCGAAGCAAGCCAAGACGCGGGAGGCGCGGGTGGAGAAGTGCATGGAACGCATTCTTGCGGGCAAGGGATTCAACGATTGAGGCGCACGATCGTTTCGAAGACCGAGGGCACCGGGCCACGCGGTTCATGGTTTCCCACCCATTTCGCGTTTTTTCTTCGAAACGCCGCGAAATGGATGGGCTAACCGGCATTTGGGGGGAGGGATGGGTGTGGGGGAATCGACCGGATTCCCGCTCAAGATAAAAAAACATGCTGCGCCTCGTCAGGCCCCCGCTTGGCGATGCGCAGCATGTAGGGAAAGTCGGTTATCGCTTGACGATCTTTGTCAGGCGTGGGTCCCGCCAGAGAGCGGAAAAGTCCTGATCGTTGTACACGCTGGCCAATTGAGGAAAGTTTCCCTCTTTGGCTCTGCCCAGGTACTCCAGAGCTCCCTCGATGTTTCCGCGTCTGGCATACGCCTTGGCAATCAGGTAATTGACGCGTGCGCGCTGCTCTGGAGTGGTGACCTGCGCAATCACACCCTCGTTGTTGGAAGTCAGAATGTCGGCGTCCAGTTCGAGAGCTCGGGTATATTCGGTCATCGCGTAATCCACCTGACCCAAGGCCATCCAGGCCTCGGCCAGGTTGAGGTGGGAGGGGGCACTGGATTCATCAAGCGCGAGCGCCTGCTTCAAATAGCGGACGGCGGGCTTGTACTTCTTGTCGAGGAATGAAACGGCGCCCAGGTTGTTGAGCGCGGAGATGTTTCGAGGGTCGTACTTCACGGCCAGAGTAAATTCCTTGCGCGCAGGCCCCCGGTTGTTGAGCTTGAGCTCGACGATACCCAGTTTGTTGTAAAGGTCTGAATTCTCCGGATCAGCTCGCAGAGCCTGCTCATACCAGGAGACTGCGACCCAGTACTCTTCGTGGATGCGCGCCAGGTCCCCTTTCAGCTCGGCCGCTTTGACTGCTTCGAACCTGTCTGCTTTGGACAGGTCAGGAATCAGTTCCGTGCTTGCATACGCGGCCGGGCAAAGTGCCAGGGCCAGTGCCGCTATCGTCATCACAAGTTTTTGCATGGTGCATCTCCTTTGAGATCGGCATTTCGCCTGCGACGGTTGTGGTTCCTTCCGCTTGGTGCGATCCGCTCTCAACATCGATTCCAGTAAAGACCCGCTCGGGTCCGCAAACAACGCTATACCTGCTACCTACCTGTTCAGGCAGGGGTTACATTCAGACAGGAGCAGGTGAACTTCCACTGTTTCATTCACTTGCGATTCGTCCGGGTCCCGGGACGCTTAACGATCGGGCCAGGAAAAGGGGGGTTACCTCCCGTTACAAGGGCTGTAATGCTCGCCGCATACACCGTTACAGCCGCGAAGCAGCAGAGAAGTCCGCTAAGATGGCAGTCGGTTCGAACATTGAACGTTGCAGATTCCAGCCGAGTGCGTCGAGGAAGAATGGTCGAAACGCCAGAATCGATGGATCTTGAGTCACAGCGCGCGGAACTGCAGGCGCTGCTTGGTTCGAAGGAGTTTACGCGAGCGCCCATGCTCGCGCAGCTTCTGTCGTACCTGTGCGAGAGGCTCTTTGCCGGCGAGGCCAACAAAATCAAGGAGTATTCGGTCGGGGTCGAAGTCTTCAAGCGGGGAGCTTCGTTCGACCAGGATTCCGACTCCATTGTTCGAGTGGAGGCGAACCGGTTACGAAAGCGGCTGGCTGAATACTATGCGGGTGATGGCGCAACGCACCGGCTGCAAATCACCATTCCGGTCGGACAATACGTTCCCAGGTTCGAGTCCCGCCCGGGGTGGCAGCCCGGGAACGGGACGGTGGTCGGTGATCCCAAACCAGATCAAGCTGCAAGCGCAAGCGGGGGCACGAGCGGGAACCAAAACCGGCTGAAGCAGTGGATGCTTCGTGCAGGCCGCCATCCGTGGTGGATTGGGGCAGCACTCGGGGTGCTGTTTGTCATTTCAGGAGTTTTCTGGATCGGTGTTCAGCATCGGAAAAAAGCAGAGTCGAGAGTTGAATCGGTTCAGCCGCCGGCTCGGCAAACCGATACGCAGTTTGGTCCGCCCAATGGGCAGGAAGTGAGGATTCTTGCTGGCGGCAGCCGCAGCCTTGTCGACCATGCTGGGAAGTTTTGGAGCGAGGATACGGATTTCTCCGGCGGCACACCGGTGAAGGCAACGGTTCAGCAGATCTGGCGGACCCAGAATCCAGCGTTTTACCGATCAAGCAGGCAAGGACAGTTTCGCTACGACATTCCGTTGAAGAAAGGCGTCTACGAGCTTCGACTGCATTTTGCCGAAACAGAATACGGTCCGGAATCCAATGGGAGCGGAGGGGAAGGCAGCCGGCTGATCGACGTGCGCGCCAATGGCAAGCCACTGCTGACTCGATTCGACGTAGTGGCCGACGCGGGAGCGAGCCGGACTGCCGATGTGAAGTTGTTTCCAGAGGTATCGCCGGCTGCCGATGGACAGTTGCACCTTGAGTTTTCAGGAGAGGACGGAACGCAGGCCATTTTATCGGCGATCGAGATTCTTCCCGGGGTGCGAGGGCATATTCGCCCGGTGCGGATACTGGCCCGGCAGACACCCTACTACTCGAACGATAGCCATTTGTGGAGTCCGGACAGTTATTTCGAGGGCGGCCAGCTGGCTGCGTACACTTCACCGGTAAGCGGGACCGACGATCCTGAGCTCTATGAGACCGAGCGCTGGGGCAATTTCACTTATGCGATCCCAGTGTCGCCGGGAAGGTACTCGGTCGCGCTGTATTTTGCTGTTCGTCATGGCGCGTGGGACGAACCTTCAACGCCGGACCAGGGCAAGCAGGGCGTTGCGCATGTTTTCAATGTGTTCTGCAATGGGACCGCGCTGCTAAGGGACTTCAACCTTGCCTGGGAGGGTCGCCGTTCCGACGTGGTGATCAGGAAATTCACGGGCCTTGAGCCGAATTCGCAGGGTAAGCTGCTGCTGAGTTTTGTTCCGGTGGAAGGCTATGCGACCGTGACCGGCATCGAAGTACTGCCTGAGTGATCTCGCCAAAAATCCTTCATCCCATGTCTCATGCGCCGCGGCGGACGAGAGTTGGTGCACACGGTCATCAAGGGCGGGTCGGACCGGGGCTACCGGCCTGACTGACCAAATCCTGCAGATCCAGGCGGTAGACGTGCTGTGTAGCAGTCAATACGAGGAGCTCTTTTCGTTCCGGTACAAATCGTGCGGCCAGAACATTGTGGTCCAGGATGACGCTGGTCAATGGTTTGCCGTTGGCAACGCTGTAGACGGTCAGTTCCTGGGGACGGTTAGTTGCGGCGATCATGCCGAGCGTGTCGTCGCCCGCCAGCGCGCGCCCGAAGAAGGCCAGGAGGCGAGCGCCATCTGAAGCGCGATAGACCACGGTGTTATTGCTGTTTCCATAGACCGCGACCATCTCTCCGAACAGAGCGGCAATTCGCTCCTCGCGTCGATTCGAGGCAAGTTGGGGGGCTACAAGTGAGCGCTCAACGACGCCGGTACGATCGTTAACGATCTCGACAAGTGTTCCCATTTCGTCGAGCAGATTCTTGATCTCGTCTTGAGCACGAATCAGTCTTTTTCCGTTGCGCCCTGCCTCGTCGGATCCGGTCGCGCTTTGCCGGTCCATGACGAACAAGAGCAGATCGCCATCCGCAGGAATAATCTGGGGGACAGAGTAGTTGAAGCGGGTCGACCAAAGGCGTGATTCGCTCTGCGTATCGAACGCTTCGAGATCCACATTCTCATTCGAGCTTTGTTGCACGCCCCGCGGCTTGAATCGCACACGGATGCTGCCATACTGCGCTGGATCTCCAATAATAGTTAAACCGGGCGTGTACTTATGTGTACGCCTGTCGATGCTGATGTCGATCGATGGCTTGAGTTCGTGATGGACAAATTGAACCTGCAGCTTGCCTCCATCGTCGACTGCAACGGCTCGGAATGGTTCAGTCAAGGCAATTTGTTTGCCGGTGGAAACGTCCCACTCAGCGCCGCGTGCGCGATCAGAAAGGGCCAGGTAGCGGCCATTGGGGCTAAAGGCGATTGCCTCCAGAGCAGTGAGCGGAGAAGCGGGCAGGCTCACGGTCTGCATTTTGCCTTGGAGCGGGCCGACGGAGATGCCGCCTTTCTGGGCTTCTGCGGCCACTTCGTCGCCAGCGAGGTCGGCTGTCTCAAGTTTGAATTCAGCAGAGACTTTGCTGGTAGCCGGGTCGAAAATTACGGCTGCGGATCTATTTGTCGGGCCGAAGAGCAATTGGTCGCCACCTGATACGCTTGCCAGCCAGCCTCTGGGCAGTTGAAAGCTTCCGAGTGGTGCACCGCCGGGAAACGATGTGTAGCACATCTTGTAGGTGTCCTGGGGAGTTCCGGGTTTGAATCCCCAATCGCATGTCGAAATCAATTTGTCAGATCCGACGAACGCAAATCGCTCCTGCGACAAGCCGGAGAGCTTGTTCTGGAGCGGCACAGTCGTGTGGTTCATCAGGTCGTAGGCCATGCCCGCGGTTCCGGATGCCGCAACAAAGTATCTGCCATTACGCGTCCAACGCATAAGAGCCTGAAAGGTCGGGTTGAGCGACGTCGCGAGGTTGGGGCGAAAATAATTGTCGAAGAAATGCATGTTTTGATAGAGCATCTGGCCCGTCGACACTTCCTCGAGCTTTAGCCAAACCGAATCTCCGTTGAGACTGATGCAGGCAAGCACATTTCCATCCGGGGACAAGCTGGCCTGCAGACATCCGGCGTAATCCACAACATCGGCGGAATCGGCAGGTTGGCCGGAGATGAGTTCCCGCTTCTCGATTTGCAGATCGTTGTAGTTGAACACCAGGTAATTTGAGTCGGGCGAGAACTGCGCCATCTCAGCATCGAGCGCTGGGACGGAGAAGAGAAGCTTGGGCGGCGATGTGGCGGACACATGAATCTGGTAGTGATCCTGGCCGAGCATATACTTCCCGTCCGGGCTAAGCACCACGTTTTCCAATGCCGGATTCATGGGCGGATCGAGTGGGATGGAACGAAGGCCGGGCGTCGCAGGGATAAACGGATCGATTCGCTGCCCGCGCATTGCTTCCTGAAACGGCTTGAAACCGCGGCGGTAGAGTGGGCGCGGACGGCGGCAACCCTCGGGAAGAGAGTCGATGGTCTTGTGCGCCATGCGCACGCGAATGGCGATGTCCGGAGTCACATCAAAAAGATCTGTAAAGAAGTTGCCGGTGTAGCCTCCGTTGTTATTCACGCGGTCGAGGAAGGCGGCGAAGGCTTCCGGCTTGTATTGTGCCCGGACCATCGCGTAAAGGCCCACCTGGTCAGCCAGCAACTCATCGTGCATCTGGTCATCGGGAGTCAACTGCGATGCGGTGTTGGGCGAAACGTTGAGGAGGCGTTGAAACTTGTCGTAGACGTCTGCACGGTCTCCGAGCTCTTTGACGTGCATGAGTTTGTCGAACCGGAGAGTGACCGAAGAGGCCGAGTGGTGGGTGTAGACCCGGCCGATTTCCTGTGCAAGCATGGCAGCGAGTTCGTCCTCGCTGCGTGCATCCGTAATGAGCTTGCGGCTGATGTAGATGTGGCCGCCGGCCAGCGAGAATGCCCGCAGATCGGGCGATTCAAACACGCGAAACGTGTAGCGCACGTTCGTGGGCGGCAGCTGATCGAGCAGCCTCTTCCCGATCTCGTTGAGATAAGCGCTCTCGGTTTCAGGCAGAAGGGTGTAACGTGGTTCGATCATGTCCGCCTGGGCATCGCCCAGACCTTTTTCCTGCTCTTCGTTGAAGATGTCGGCGCGGGATACGCTCAAATGAGGCGGGCGCAGAGAGCAATCGGGGGACGTTGCGCCGGCAAGACGAGTCATCAACAGAAACCAAAGGAGCCCGATTGCTCGATGCTTCATTTGCCATCCTGAGGGGAACCTGCGAACCGTCCATGCTATCTCAGCATCCCAGGCAGTCACAATCGACTGGCTCACTGCGTGGCCCAGAGCTCCGGTCGGGAACTCAGAGACCTCGGGGCACCCGGCATCTTGGGAAGGTCTGATCCGGGCGTCCGGTCGTTGTGATTTGAATCACATGCCGGGGTGCATAAGGTCACTGCCCCTGGTTCACAGCAAAGCGCAGACTCGAAATCCTGAAGGATTGTAAGGGTTTGCGCCTGTGGGCGCTGGAGGTTCAATGAGCTTTGCTAACCGAATGAAAACGATTGTCGTGGCGACAGACCTGACCGGCCAGTCGGAGGCGGCTCTCGAGTACGCGCGCAAGCTCGCCGGCGGTTATGGCGCTCGGATTGTGCTGGCTCACGGAACTGATCCGGTTGACTACGCCGCCGTTGATTCGGTGCCGGGACGGGTGCTACGCGGGATGACGGAAGAGGCGCGAACGGCGCTCGAAAAGCTTTCCGGCGAGTTGTTGCGCGAGGGCATCCCCAGCCACTCCGAAATTCGGCAGGGAGTTGTGGCCGAGATGCTGGTGGCCGTGGCGAAGCAGTACGAAGCGGGGCTGATCGTGATTGGGACGCGCGGGATGCAGGGCGCGGGTGGAGTGATTGTTGGGGCAATTGCGGAGCAACTGGTTCGCTTGTCGCCATGCCCGGTGCTGGCAGTGGCCGCGGACTGGAATGTGGGAGAGTTTCGGCCTGTTCCCGGCGGGCCGGTGCTGCTGGCGATGGAACTCAACGAAGCGGCCGCATCAGCGGTGGGAACGGCGTACTCGCTGGCCGAGACCTTTCATCGGACACTGATCGTTTTACATGCCAGAGGGCCAGCCAAAGCCTCGGCATTTTTGAACACAAGCGCCACCACGCTGGAGGAGTTCGGCATTCAACCCACCGGGCGCACGCCGATTCGCTGCGTGGTAAAAGACGGCAATCCGGCCGATGTGATTGTGGAAGCGATTCACCAGTACCAACCGAGCATTCTTGTTGCAGGCGTGAAGCGTTCGAGCGAATCGGCCGGCCCCCACGGAACGGCATTCGCGCTGCTGGCGCGCTCGCGCGTTCCCGTCTTGTGCGTTCCGCCTGAGACTGTCACGACTTCCAGTGTGCAGGAAACGGAAGCGCATGCCGGCGTAATTCAGGCGGGCACGAATTAGACCGGGAAGAGAAGAGCCGGGAGAGAAAAAAATGCAGTTCGAGGATAGATCCGGGGAAAGATCCGAGCGGATGGACCTTGCACATCCTCATCCGATTGCCGAATTGCTGGACTGTCCTCCCCCTTCCCGGGATCTGCTCGACGTTTCGGCGCAGTTCGTGAACTTCGATGTGTGCGAGACAGTTTTCCGCCAGGGAACGAGCTGCCGTGGACTCTATGTGGTCATTTCGGGACAGTTTTTGCGCAAGGCAGAGAGGTGGGAGACACGGCTGGTTTTGGGCTCAGCCCGGCCCGGCCAGCTGGTTGAACTCGCACCGCTGCTTGGCGATGGAGTTCACAACTACACTCTAAGCGCCCAGGAAGCCGGCGCGCTGCTGGTACTTCCCAAAGAAGCGCTTTATGAGGCATTTAAGCTGCATCCGCCGCTGCGGATGCAGCTGCTTGAGGAGCTGGCGCGGGAGGTTTCGCGGGGGTACATCGCCAGTTCGGCGAGTTGGGCGTCCAGGATGCGGCACCGAGCCATTGGAATGAGTCCAGAGTAGAACGAGCGATCGTTTGGCCCGGGAAGCACAGCAGAATCTGGGAATTTCGCTGAGTTTCGTACCCCAAATTCACCGCTAGAGCCTCATATACGCTAGAGCCTCATGTAGATGAGATATACTTGAATGGATCAGGACATCCGCAAATCTATGGCCTCCTTCCATCCGCATCACCCTCCGGAAGATTGCATCAACTGCGAGCATCGTCATCTGCGCATGTTCTGCAATCTGACTCCCGAAGCGCTACGGGACTACGATGGGATCGGCATTATGATGAGCCATGCGCGGGGTGCGAAGCTCTTTACAGAGGGCGACGCGGCTCGCAATGTGTTTGTGATCTGTTATGGCCAGGTCAAGATCTCCTCGACATCGCGGGATGGCAAAACCATGATCCTGAAGATCGCCGGGCCGGGCGACGTGATGGGGCTGAGCGCGGTGCTCGCAAACGTTCCCCACGAAGTGACGGCGGAAGCGATTGAGCCTTGCCAGGTGAAGACGGTTCGCAAGCAGGAGTTTGTTGATTTCCTTAGCCACCATGGGATCGCCAGCATGCACGCGGCGCAGTCCCTTTCCGGCGAATACCTCACGGTCTTCCACGATGCAAAGCGGCTTGCGCTTTCGGGCTCTGCCGCAGGACGTCTAGCCCGTTTGCTGCTGGATTGGGGCCGCGCGGCGCAGAATGGCAAGCCAGAGATTCGATTCACGATGGCGCTTACCCACGAAGAGATCGCCAACATGGCCGGTACTTCGCGCGAGACCGTGACACGGCTGCTGAATCAGTTTCGACGCGATCAATGGATCACGATCAAGGGCGCCAGTCTGACGATCGTGAAGCCGGACCAACTGGAACGCTTGACTGCCTGAGCCAGCCGGCTTCTGCGCAACAAACAAGGAAAAACAGAAGAGCAAGACTCAACGGCGCCGCCCGATGCCGCGCCCGCCCTTAATTCACCGCCAATTCGAGCGATCAATTCGTGCAAATCCGGGCAAAAGTTAGAAGCCGAGGCGACGGCCGGCAGGCGCTGCCGGAAGGGCGCGGAGCGAGAAGTGGCGAGAGCCAACAGGCTAGATTCAAGCGCCGCGCAATCAGCCGGTTAGCCCTCCGCTCAATTCAATTGACCTGCAGGTCGATCAATCGATGGAGATCCGACGCGATTTGCGATTTCCTCATTGAATCCTTATGAGGTTGATCAGTAGAGTGAGGAATGGATAAGTTTCTGCTTTGTAAAGTCCTTCTAGAGCCCACAAAGAAAAAATAGCCGACACTTGCGTTTGTGAGCGCCCGCTCATTCACACGCACGTCGAGCCTTTATGGGGCGTCCACAAACAAAACAACTGAATTACCTGGAGGTAGGCGCAATGTCTTTTCATCGGAATCGAAGTGTATTCACGCTGGTGCTTGTAGTGCTGGCACTCGTTTTCACAGCGCAGAGAGGTGCGTTGGCCCAGACGTTCCGCGGCGGCATCACCGGCACTGTCACGGATCAGTCGGGCGCGGTTGTGCCCGGCGCCGCCGTCACGGCCGTGGAAACGAGCACAAATATTTCGTACAAGTCCGTCAGTTCGAGCGCCGGTGAGTTCGCATTTGCGGATATGCCCCTGGGCAGCTATACCGTCACAATCACTGCCACCGGGTTCAAGACCGTCAAAGTGGACAAGGTGCCGGTAACCGCTGCCTCGATTTATGCGCTTCCTGTGAAGCTGGTTGTGGCATCGGCTGGCGAAAGTGTCGAGGTCACCGCAGACTCGCTCAGCCTCGACACGTTGACCGACACCCAGTCCACCGCACTGCCGGTAGAGGTTGTGCAGAACCTTCCCAACAGCGGACGCGACTTCACCCAGATGCTTTCGCAAACACCGGGATTTGCGGGCCTTTCCACAGGCGGCGGCGCAGGCGCCGCGAGCGTGAACGGTACTCGCTCGAACTCAGTAAACTGGCAGATCGAGGGCACGGACAACAACGATCTGTGGTGGAATATTCCGGCGGTGAACCAGGGCGGCGTGTCGGCAATCGCCGGCGTTGTTCTTCCGATCGATGCGATTGAGAATTTCTCGTTCGAGACAGCGGGATCGACTGACATTGGCCGCAACTCGGGTGGAACGGCGAATCTGACGATCAAGTCTGGAACCAATGGCCTGCATGGCAGTGCCTACTACTACAACCACAACGAATTCTTCCAGCATTCCAATCCATTTACAGGCTCGACCACTGAGACGCGAAATCAGCACATTGGATTTTCGCTGGGCGGTCCGATCTGGAAGGACAAGACATTCTTCTTCATCGGTGGTGAGCATCAGGGATTCCTGATTGGGGCAGAGAGCAAGGCAACCGAGCCCTCAATGGCCTACCAAAACGAAGCGCTCACCGTATTGAATGCATGGGGCGTGCCGGAGAACCAGGTTTCGATGAATTTGCTGAATGGAGCGGGGAGCGACAAGGCGCTTTGGCCCGCGGGCGCGCTGACTGGTCCTGCATCAGCCCTGAACTACACGGCAACGGGCAATCTGACCGGCCACAGCTACAACAGCATAGTGAAGCTGGACGAGCAGTTGACCGACAAGGATCACCTGGCGGCAACCTGGTTTGCAGGCGAAGGAACGCAGACAGCCCCAACATCGTCGGCACTTTCGCCTTACTTTGAAAACGCGCCGATACACGTCCAGAACTATTCACTTGTCTACAACCGTGTGCTGACTTCTGCGATCACGAACCAGTTATCGGCGGGCGTGAGCTACTTCAACCAGGTATTCGGCGATGCCGAGACCGACTTCAATCCGATTGGCCTTGGCTTGAATACCGGGGTCACGGACCCTGCTCTTGCGGGCTCGCCCCACATTATTATCGGACCCACAGCGGCGAGCGTCGGGCTCACCGCGGGCGGCAGCGGATTTGATCCGATCGGCGTGACAGCGCCCTCGGGCCGAAACGACATCACCGGCCACCTGGACGAAGATCTCGCATGGACCAAGGGCGCGCACCAGATCAAGTTAGGCGGTGAGTACCGCCAGGCACAGGTTGACGACTTCTATCAGACCGGCGAGCGCGGAACGATCTACTTCGACGGTTCGCAGGGGCCGTGGGCTGCAACGCAGGGCGGCACTCCTTCGACGGCTTGCTCGGCGCTGGCGAAAACGACACCGTCTGCTGCGACCGTCAGTGGATTGCCGCAAGACGGGAACGTGTACCTCCTGGCGGATTTCCTTGCGGGGTGCTTTGACCCGACCCCTTCAGAAAATGTGGTTGGCGATCCCAAGCGGCAGGTCTTCGTGGATACCTTCTCGCTCTTCGGGCAGGACTCCTGGAAGATTACGCCTAAACTCAGCTTGGATTTCGGACTGCGTTATGACTGGGAGGGTCCGGTTCACTCGCAATTCGCGAACCTCTCGGTATTCGACCCGTCTGTTTCGGGCGGACTTCGAGTGCTGAATCCGAATCAGGGTGTGTGGAACGACTTCTGGGCCGGCTTTAGTCCACGAGTGGGATTCTCGTATGAAGTTATGCCGAGTACTGTTCTGCGCGGGGGATTTGGCCTTTACTACGATTCCATCTATATGAAGTCGGTTCTGCAAAACAACGGAGCACAGAACATTTCGGTCTTCGGTCCGGGCCTGAACCCGGCTGGAACCGAGGAAGTGGCGCAAGCTCCGCTCTCTCTAACACTGTGATTGAGCCCGGAACGCCCATCTTCAATACTCTCCAACAGGCTTTGGCGGGCGCGGGAACGGTGAAGATCTCCACCTTTGATCCGAATTTCCGGCCGGCGTACACGGAGTCGTGGGACCTGAATCTCCAGCACAGCTTTACCCCTTCGATTATTGGCCAGGTTGGATACGTTGCAACTGCGGGAAGGCATCTGATGGGGCTGTTCGACATCAATCCTGCTCAACCGGGGACTGCCGGCCTCGCCAACCCAAATTTGACTCGCCCGTATTATTCCCAGTTCCCCAACTTCTCGGTGATTGATGAGGCGAGGAGCAATCTGGGTTCGATCTACAATTCGTTGCAAGCGAGCCTGAGAATCCAGAGCTAGCACAACCTGACTTCACAACTGGCATACACCTGGAGCCATGCCCTGGATTACGAAACCGGACTGTTGCCTTACGTCCCACAGGACCCGACCAATGAGGCGGCCGAATACGGAAACTCGGACTTCGACGTTCGCAATACCTTTACCGGATATCTCGACTACCATATTCCGGCTCCGCACGGACCTGAACGGCTTGTGAAGGGATGGGAAGTAAACTCCGGCTTCTCGTTCCACGGCGGAACGCCTTACACGGTGATCTCGGCGAAGCAATCCGAGCGGCAACGGCGAAGGCGCAGACCGCGCCGTGCAGGTTGTGCGGAACCCGGAGCAGGGCTTGTCGCACAAGATTGAGGGAGGCGAAGTGCAGTGGTTCAGCCCGACTGCATTTGTGGATTGCGATTCTCCGGGAGGCCCCATTTGCGTGTACTCGCCTACGCGCCGCGGCCAGAACTACAACCCCGGCTACAACGCAGTGGATGTGGCCTTGTTCAAGACAACGAAGATCACCGAGAGGTTGGGCGCGCAGTTCAGCGCCAACGTCTTCAACATCTTCAACCACACGAATTACGCGCCGGTTGGCTTCCCGGATTCTGGTGAAGGCGGCGTGATTGGGTCGACGATTGGACCGTACCTGGGCAATCCTGGCATCGGACCTGGGCGAGCCGCTGAACGCTGAGTTCGCGTTGAAGATAATGTTCTAAATGCAATTCATAGTTCACAGTTCACATTCGTAGGCCCCGGCCGCTCTACAAGAGAAGAGCGGCCGGGGCTTTTTGTGCTCGGTGTGTTGCTCTTGATTTGTCGTGGGAGAAATGAAAAGCCCCGCCATGATGGCGGGGCTCTTCTGGTGAGCTGGAGCTGCGGGCCGAGGAATACGAAGCTGAATCCAGTGACTGTGAAACACGAACTGTGAACTGCGAACTGTCTTACGACATGTGGGGGAACGCATGCTCTGCGAGGCGGCCAGGCAGCCTGGGCGCTTCAAGACCGGCAGTTGAGGTTGCCATCACTTCCTTGAACGCTTTGCGGAAGGCGAGCATCTCGTCGTGCGTGCCCACCGTGATGCGGACCTGCGTGGGCCATGCCGGCCAGATGCGGCCGATGTAGATATCTTTGGCTGCCATGGCGGCCAGCACTTCCTTGCCGGGGCGGCCGGTTTCGAGCATGAAGCAGTTGCTCTCAGAGGGCGTGGTCGCATGACCTTCGCTCTTCAGCCAGGCGAGGTGTCTCGATGCGAATATCGCCGATGATCTTCTTGCGCTCGGCAACCAGGTCTGGCTGCGAGCAGGCTGGTCTTGGCCGCGGCCAGCGCGGTGATGGGCAGCGAGTTGAACCCGCCATGCACCGAAATCTGCTTGAGCAGGTCGGGACGGCCGATAGCGAAGCCCATGCGGATTCCGGCCATGCCGTAGAGCTTTGAGAAGGTGCGCAGGACGATGACGTTCTTGCCTTCCTTCACAAAGTCGAGCGAGCGTGGCGCATCGCAGAGGTGAATGTAGGCCTCGTCGATCAGCAGGATCGTGTCCTTGGGCGCGTTGGCGACGGCGTATTCGATGTCCGCGCGCGGGGTGCATGTGCCGGTGGGGTTGTTGGGGTTGCAGATGTAGATGACGCCGGGCGTGGACGAAGCGGCGAGCATGGCCTTGATGTCGTGCGAGGCCGCGCCTTTGGGGTCGGCCAGCGGCACCTTGATGACGTCGGCGCCGGCAATCTTGGCGGCCCACATCGGCGCTTCATAGCCGGGGTCGGCAATCACCAGCGGCTTGCTCTTGTTGGTGAAGGTGAGCACTGTGTAGTGGAGCGGCTCGCTGGAGCCGGCGAAGGCCATCACCGATTCGGGATCCAGGCCTTCCATCTTGGCGAAGGTCGTCGGCCAGGTCTTCCTCCATCCTCATCAGGTAGCGCCCGCCGCGGGGAATGATATCGATCATTGCCTGGCGCGCTGCCTCGCAGGGTCCGAGGGGGTTCTCGTTGGCGTCGATGTGGATGCCCTTGTTGGGATCGGCGAAGTGAGGGCGTTGCGCCAGGGCCAGGTGGGCTTCAGTGAGGATGGGAATAGTGGCCAGCGCGGAGGCGCCGGCGGCAAAGCGGAAAAAGGTGCGGCGAGAGAAGCCGCTACAACCGGTGGGGTCAACGAGGTGGTCATGAGCGACACTCCTTGAATCGAGATTGATGGGGAATTGAAAATGGGATCGGAGGCGCCTCACGTGGCAGCTGCGACGTGGGAATCAGGCGTAAATCGCGAGCCTTTGTGAGAGGAAGAGGGTTCCATATCTCAAGGTATCGCTGAATCGCCCGGATGACAAGGGGAAACGCATGAGGGATTACCGCTGTTTTGCAGCAACATTGGGACAAAGTAACGGGGAGTAAACCGCGACGATTGTACATAAGTCGCGCGCGAGGAAGTGTCGATCTGCCGCTGTCGATGATCGGCGGGCGTGACGTCAAATCTGAAGCTCAACCCGGCGAAGGACCGACGGATTTGCGAGGCCGTGCGGCGATCGGGGATGGAGGATGGGGTGTGATGATTGTGGTAGACTTCGTGCGGAAAACGTTTCCCACTTTCGACTTCTTCAGAGCGAAAGAAGTTCAGCAGCTTCCGCTATTTAGCTCGAAGAAGCGACCCGTTTTTACGCTTGACAACTACAACAGTAAACCCATTTACTTAGGGTCGAACGTCTGACGGATCTGCCAGGCGAAATCGCCCTCGTTCAGGTGACTGAATGTTCGGATTGACTCTCAACGCATCGCCGGCGGCTTGACTCCCGGTTATCGCTGCCAAGGCTCTTCGCGCTGAGCGCTCCCTCGCTGGCGCATCTCAGCCCGCTCGACATCGCCGTGATCGCCATCTATTTCGTGATGGTGATCTGGATCGGCTTCTACCTGAAGTCGAAGGCCAACACCAGCGAAGAGTTCTTCATGGCCGGGCGCGAGATGACCGCCTGGATCGCCGGCCTGAGCTTTGTCTCCGCCAACCTGGGCTCGCTTGAACTGATGGGCTGGGCCGGCTCGGCCTACCAATACGGCATTCTGGCCGCGCACTGGTACTGGATCGGCGCCATCCCCGCCATGCTCTTCCTGGGCATGGTGATGATGCCGTTCTACTACGTCTGCAAGACGCACTCGGTGCCCGGATATCTGAAGCTGCGCTACGGCCAGGGATCGAGCACAGTGGCGGCCGTCTCCTTCGCCTTCATGACCGTGCTGATGAGCGGCGTGAACATGTTCGCCATGGCCGAAGTGATGAAGGTGGTGCTGGGCTGGGATCTGAACTTCTCCATCATTGTCTCCTCGCTGGCCGTGGCCGCTTATGTGGCGCTGGGCGGCCTGCGCTCGGCCATCTTCAATGAGGTGCTGCAGTTCGTGCTGATCTGGGGCGGCGCGCTGCTGGTGCCGATTCTGGGCCTCATCGAGGCCGGCGGCTGGAGCGGCTTCAAGGCCCGACTCGCGCACAACATCGCCACTGGCGTGACCGCTCCCGGCGACTACACCCACATGTGGCGCAGCATGGGCCACTTTGCCGACAACCCGATGGGCATTCACTGGACCGGCATCGTCTTCGGCCTGGGCTTCGCCATCAGCTTCGGCTACTGGACCACGGATTTTCTTGTGGTGCAGCGCGTGCTGGCCGCCAACAGCCTGCGCTCGGCGCGCATGGCGCCGGTGATCGGCTCGTTCTTCAAGATGGCTGTGCCGTTCATCGTGATTCTTCCCGGCCTGCTGGGTCTGGTGGTGCTCAGAACCCCGATGGCAGCCTGATGCATCTGGTGGGCGAGAATGTGGTCGCTGCGAACCCCGGCGCAGGTCTGCACAGCTACAACGAAGTGCTGCCGCTGATGATGGTGCGCTACTGGGACCCGGCTTGCTCGGCCTGGGCATCACCGCGCTGATCGCCGGATTCATGAGCGGCATGGCCGGCAACGTGAGCGCCTTCTCCGCCGTCTTGACCTACGACATCTATCAGCCGCACATCGACAAGAATGCCAAGGACGAGCACTATGTTCTTGTCGGCCGCATCGTGACCATTGTCGGCGTGGTCATCTCCATTGGCGCGGCCTACCTGGTGATGAATGCCGCGGGCATCATGGATTACGTGCAGGCGCTGTTCAGCTTCTTCATCTCGCCGCTGCTGGGCGTGGTGCTGCTGGGCATGTTCTGGAAGCGCGCCACCAAGGCAGGCGGCTTCTGGGGACTGCTGATCGGCACGCTGACCTCGATCGGCCTGTGGGCCTGGGTCAAGGTCGACCCGTCGGCGCTGCGCTATGTGGCGCTTTCGCCCGACGCCAAAGACATGGCCGAGAATATGTACCGCGCGCTCTGGTCGGTCTCGACAGCGGTCGGCGTCAACGTGATCGTCAGCCTGTTCACCAAGCCGCGCCCGCTCTCGGAACTGGATGGCCTGGTCTATGGCGCAACCACGCTGCCCACGGAAGAGCCCGTGCCGTTCTACAAGAACGAGTGGTTCTGGACGGCGATCGCGATCGTCATCTTCCTGGCCCTCAACATTTACTTCTGGTAAGAGAGGACACACTGATGCACAACTCAGGCATCTCGATCTGGTTTTTCATTGGCGTTCTGCTCACCATCTATGGCGCGATGATTCTCGGCTATGGAATCTATGAGCTCGCGACCGGGCAACTGGCCAATGTGATTCTGGCCAACCTGCACGCGCCGGTCTGGTGGGGCGCTATGTTGTTGGCGCTCGGCCTCTTTTACGGCGTGCGCTTTCGCCCGGGCCGCAACGGTTAAGCTCAGTAACCTGCGGTACATACAAGGAGCAATCATAAAAATGGCAGCGCAACGAACAATGACGTTTGGCGTGGTAGTAGGCAATCGCGGATTTTTCCCGGACCATCTGGCCAAGACGGGCCGCGAAGAAATCATCTCCGTTCTTGAAGCGGCCGGCGCAAAGGCCATCGTGCTCGGGCCCGAGGAGTCGAAGTACGGCGCGGTGGAAACCTACGCCGAGGCGCAGAAGTGCGCGGAGCTGTTCAAGAAGCATGCGGAAGAGATTGACGGCATCATCGTCACGCTGCCCAACTTCGGCGAAGAGCGCGGCATTGTCGACGCGATCCGCCTGTCCGGCCTGAAGGTTCCGGTGCTGGTGCAGGCCACGCCCGACCGCTCCGACGACATGACCATCGCCACGCGCCGCGACAGCTTCTGCGGCAAGATGAGCGCTGCAACAACCTGATGCAGTACGGCATTCCTTACTCGCTGACCACGCTGCACACTGAGAGCCTGAGCTCGGCCGAGTTCAAGGCCGACCTGGAGTGGTTCTCGCAGGTCTGCCGCATCGTGAAGGGGCTGAAGAATCTGCGCATCGGCGCCATCGGCGCGCGGCCCACGGCTTTCAACACGGTGCGCTACTCGGAGCGCATTCTTGAGACCAGCGGCATCACCATCGAGACGCATCGATCTGTCTGAGATCTTCGGCCGCATCAACCGGATGAAGGACACCGACGACGCGGCGCAGGCCAAGCTGGCTGCGATCAAGAGCTACGTCACCACGGCCGGCATTCCCGACGCGGCGCTGCTGAAGATGGCCAAGCTGGGCGCGGTGATCGATGGCTGGATGAAGCAGACCGCACGTCACCATCAGCGCCGTGCAGTGCTGGACCTCGATGGAAGAGTTCTTCGGCGTGGTGCCCTGCACCATCATGAGCATGATGTAGCAACAACCTGATTCCCTCGGCCTGCGAAGTGGACGTGCCCGGCACGCTGAGCATGTACATGCTGGCGCTGGCCATCGGGCACGCCGTCGGCGCTGCTGGATTGGAACAACAACTACGGCAGCCATCCCGACAAGTGCGTCTGCTTCCACTGCTCCAACCTGCCCAAGCACTTCTTCAAGGAAGTGAAGATGGACTACCAGGAGATCATCGCCGGCACGGTGGGCAAGGAGAACACCTTCGGCACCTGCGTGGGCCGCGTGAAGGCCGGCGCGATGAGCTATGCGCGCTACTCCACCGACGATCGCCGCGGCGTGATTCGCGGCTACACCGGGCCGGGCAAATTCACCGACGATCCGCTGGAAACCTTTGGCGGCGCGGGCGTGGCGGAGATTCCGCAACTGCAGAAGCTGCTGAAGTACATCTGCCGCGAAGGCTTCGAGCACCACGTGGCCGCCAACTTCAGCGATGTTTCGAAGGCCGTGCACGAGGCGGCGCGCTATCTCGGCTGGGAGAGCCACTACCATCCGGCGCTGGAAGACTGAGCGGAGGAAACAGGGTACAGGCGATCAGGGATCAGGGAGTCGAGATGCCTGCGGTGCCCCATCCGTCGCGATCGTTTGCGACTGGGTGGCCAATCCATGAAGCTCGCCCAGACGCATTCGAAGGACAGCAATCATGAGCAAGAGAATCGGCAAGAGCCTGGTAGTCGAATGGCGACCACGCTGGTAACGAAGCCGCGTGGAATGCGGAGCTGGAGGCCAAGCACGACCAGCTGGTGGAGTGGCTGAAGGCGAACAAGCTTGGCGGCGTTCTGATCCGCCGCAACGAGAATATGGCCTGGGTAACCGGCGGCGCGGTTGAGTTGCGCGTGCTCACTCCGTGCGAGACCGGCGTGGCTTCGCTGCTGGTGACCGCGAGGGCAAGCGCTACTACTTCACCACGCGAGAATGAAGCGCCGCGCCTGCACGATGAGGAGTTTGGCGCGCTGGATTTTGAGCCGGTGATGTTTCCGTGGTGGGCGGACGATACGGCTGCGGCGGCGGCGAAGCTGGCGGGGCCCGCTGGGGTCGGACACGCCGGGCGGACTGCAGCGCAGGTCAATCTTTCTCCGCTGCGCGCGGCGCTGAGCGAGAGTGAGATTGCGCGCTATCGCTGGCTGGGCGCGGAGACCGCGGCAGCTACGGTGGAAGCGCTGCACCAGGTCGAGCCAGGGCTGAGCGAGTACGACCTGGAAGCGATCACCGCGGCCGGACTCTGCTGCGGCGCGGCATCCTGCCTTCGGTCGCGCTCTATGCCGTGGACGAGCGCATCTTCAAATACAAGCACGCCGTGCCGCGCGGCGCGCGGCTGAAGCAATACGGGATGCTGAATCTTTGCTCGCGCAAGTGGGGGCTGGCGATTTCCATCACGCGGTTCATTCACTTCGGCGCGTTGCCCGCGGAGCTTGCGGACGAGTTCAGGACTGCCGCGCAGGTGAACGCGGCGCTGCTGAATGCAACGCGCGTGGGCGCAACTTCGGCGGAGCTGTTCAGGGTGGCGCAGGCGGCGTATGCGGCAGCAGGGATTCCCCGGCGAAGAGCGATTCCATCACCAGGGCGGGCCGACCGGCTATGGCGAGCGCGAGTGGGTGGCCACGCCGGCAGGCACGGAGGTTGTGGTGAACAACCAGGCCTTTGCGTGGAACCCGAGCATTCGCGGCGGCAAGGTGGAGGACACGGTGATTCTGCGCGACGGCGTGATCGAGAACCTGACGCCAACGCCGGAGTTGCCGGTGCTTGCGGCGCAGTGTGGAAGGCAGCAGGTACACCGCGGCGGGCGTGCTGGTGATGGAGTAGGGGATTGGGTGTAGGGTCTCGGGTCTGGGCAAAGACTCAGGTCAATCGATCCCAGGCTGTCTGACCACTGATCACTAATCCCTAGCTCTAACCGCTGTTTCACCGGCTCCATCGTGACCCGGGCGGTGAGGACGACCAGCGCGGCCCAGAGGGAGTCGGCGGCGCAGCAGGTGCGCGATCTGAAGCCAGAGCGGCGCGAGCAGCACGACGTCGAGAAGGCCCAGCGCGTAAACAACCGCGAGCAGCGCCAGCACCAGCGCGGAGAGCCGGCGATTGTCCCAGGGACCTCGACGCTGCGCGCCGCGCACCAGCAGCCAGATGAGAAAGATGCTGGCAAGAAAAGCTGCCGTGGGATGCATCCAGCGCCAGCGCACCAGCCAGCCGCTGGTCGATGAAAAATCCTGCGCCAGCGCGAGGCCGAGCGATGATGCAGGAAAGAGCGTGTCGCCGAGCGCGGCAAGCGAGCCGGTGACGCCGACGATCATGACGACAACGACGGTGGCCACGGCGCCGAAGGGGGCTCGAAGCCGGATGTTGCTGCGCAGATAGCCCGTGGCGCGGCTGAGCAAATGCGCGGTGAGCGTGATCGCGGCGAGCAGCAGCAGCGTGTTGGTGAGGTGCAGCGCGAGGTAGGCCGGGCGGAGAGGAGACTGGCTCTGCGCCGTTAGGCCGAGCTTGACCAGCAGCGCGCCCAGAATCCCCTCAACCAGCGTGAAGACTACCGACGCAATGGCCGCCGCGCGCGCCAGATGCCCGCGGACCGTGCCTGCGAATGTCCAGATCAACAGCCCGAGCACAACAAATCCCGAAAGGCCGCTCGTGATGCGGTGCGTGAACTCGATGATCGTCTTCACGCCGGGAGAGCTGCATCACGGTGCCGTTGCAGAGCGGCCAGTGGTTGCCGCAGCCGGCGCCCGAGCCGGTTGCGCGCACCAGCGTCCCCCAGAGGATGGTCGCAATGAAGTAGACGAGCACGCCCCAGGCGAAGCGGCGCAGAGCGGGCGAGGGAAGGTGTTGTGTATCGGCGGAAACGGCGGCGGTTGGCATGAAAGAAGACTCCGTCGAGAACCCTCCAGTGTAGAACAGTGGCGTTGTTGGAACGATGGGCGGCTTGAAATCGGTAGGGTGCAAGGCGTAGACTTTGTCTTACCTGGAGGTAAGACGAACATGGGTAATTCGGCGGTCATTAGCACCAAGGGGCAGCTCGTCATCCCGGCGAATTTGCGCAAAGAAATCGGACTGAAGGCCGGAGTCCGTGTTGTGTTCAAGAAGCATGGGAAGGGGCTGCTGATCGAGCCTGGCAGCTACGAAGCCGTGAAAGCCCTTCGCGGGAAGTACGCTGGTTTGCCACTTGAGTCGGATTTGGCCGAGTCGCGCCGCCAGGAAGAGGAGAAGCTGGAGAGGCTCTATGAAAGTGTACGTCCTTGACGCGAACGCAGTGATCCGCTACCTCTCGAATGGTGACGGTGGAGAAAAAGTGGCCTCGCTCATTCATCGGGCTTCCAGCGGAGAGGCACAGCTGCTCATCTCCGTGATCAATTGGGGAGAAGTGCTTTATACATTGGCCAGGTTGACAAGTCTAAGCAGCGCCGCCGCGGACCTCAAGGCGCTCAGCGCATTTGTGGATTCTGTCTCCGCGGACGAGGAAATGGCAGAATCAGCAGCTTCGCTCAAATTCCGCTACAAGATTGGATATGCAGACGCCTTCGCGGCCGCGCTATCTATGCAGATGAACGCCACTTTGGTTACAGCCGATCCGGATTTCGTGAAGCTGGGAAAGCAATTGAAGGTTCTGGCGCTGCCGAGGCATAAGGTGTAACTCGATTATGGGTCACTCGCCGTTTGAAGTGGGGGGACGTTGGCGGCTATTTTTGGCACAGACAATGACACTGGTAGACGCCTACGAACAATGCCGCGAGAGCAATCGTCGCCCAAAATGCCCAAGCACTCGCTCCGGCCCAGGTTTCCTTCCACGAGAAATGCTCCCACCCTTCAGGGCCTCCGTGTTCCGTGAGGTAGACTTCGACTTTTTCAATATATCGGTGGAAAATGCCGAAAGACTTCATAAGGCCGGCGGCGCGGGAAGCTCCAAGCGCTACAAACACGAGCGGAATAAACCACGCCCATGGCGGGGGAGGGTGCGACAGCGCAGTCTTCGCTTCGTTCCCTTCGTGAAATAGCCATGCCCAAGTGGCTCCCACTGCAATAACAGCATTCCGTTCCAAGGCGTGATAATCCTTGAGCGTTTCCATAATTTCCTTCCGCAATGATTCGAATTCTTTTAGGTAGAACTCTTTTGCGCAGGTGTTTTGCATTCCTGAGGTCTCAGCCATGTGCCCTCCGTAGGTGGATCAGGATACCGTATGGATTGAGAGTCGGCCAAGGGAAAGCGATTCGAAAGGCACCTCCGCAGTCGTGGCGGGCAAGGGCAACCGCAGATCCTTCGACTCGCCACCCCCAGGCTGGAGAGTACGCCTGGGGCCCCGTTCGCTCAGGATGACAGGCTTTTTTGGTTGGCGGGATGATGGTTTACTTCCGGAGCAGGCGCACCACGTGATTCACGATGATCAGGTCTTCGGCGGGCGGAATCACGCGCACAGTGACCGGCGAGTCTTCGGCCGAGATGACTGCTGCGCCGCGCACATTGTTGCGCGCGGGGTCGAGAAGAATGCCCAGGGTGCCGAGGCCGGCGCAGATCTCGGCGCGGCTGGCGATGTCGTTTTCACCGATGCCGCCGGTGAAGACGAGCATGTCGAGGCCGCCCAACTCGGCGACGTAGCTGCCGATCCACTTGGCGATGGTCCAGGTGAATTTGTCGACGGCGAGGCGCGCTTTGGCGTTGCCGGCTTTGATGGCTTCGCGCAGGTCGCGCATGTCGTTGGAGAGGTCGCTGACGCCGAGCAGGCCGGCCTTTTTGCTGGCGACGGTTTCCAGCTGGTCGGCGGCTTCGGAGGCGCTTCGGGGTCGTCTCGGCAATCTTGCGCAGGATGAACAGCAGCACGCCGGGATCGATGTCGCCGGTGCGCGTGCCGCTGATGATGCCGCCGGTGGGCGTGAGGCCCATGGAAGTGTCGAGGCACTTGCCGTTGCGAATGGCGGAGATGGACGCGCCGTTGCCGAGATGGGCGACGATCAGCTTCTCCGGCACATTGGGCTGCAAGCTGGTAGACGATCGACTCGTAGGAGATGCCATGCGCGCCGTAGCGGCGCACGCCCATGGCGGAGTACTCCTCCGGGATGGGCATGTGCTTCACGACTTCGGGCATGGTGCGATGGAAGTAGGTGTCGAGGCAGACGAAGTTGGGCACGCCGGGAAAGAGGCGCAGCGATTCGCGCATGATGTAGACGGCGATGGGCGTGTGCAGCGGCGCAAAGGCCGTGTAGCGCTCCATTTCGTCGATCAGCTCCGGCGTGATGAGCTGGTTCTCCTGCACCGTGGGCCGCCGCAGACCATGCGATGGCCGATGGCGGCCGGGGCGGGGAAGTCGGCGGAGTGAAGCGCGTCGGCGACAAGCTTAAAGGCAACCGCGCGCGTGGGCAGTGAGGGCGACTGATCGACGAGCTTGTTGCCGCTCGGCGTCCTTGATCCAGAACTTGCCCTGATCGGTGCCGATGCCGTCGACCGCGCCTTCGTGGAGCTTGCGGCGCTCGCCGTCGCCGGCTTCATAGACTGAAAACTTGATGGAAGAAGAACCGCTGTTCAAAACCAGCACTGGGACGGAGGACATGAGGAACCTTTGCAAGTTGGCATTTGTGAATCCCATGTCTCATCCGCCGCGGCCGACGAAACATGGGGCTCCCGCATTTCAAATTGAAACGTCGAAGATCAGTTGCGCGGCCAGCGCCAGTTCTTGATTTCCGGCAGGTCGTCGCCATTTTCGGAAACATAAAGCTTGTGGCGCTGAATCTGTTCGGAGTACCACTGCTCTGCGCTGGTCGACTTGGTCGCTTAGCCGCGGCACGCGCTTGATGGCGTCGAGCGTCAATTGGAAGCGGTCGATGTTGTTGAGCACGCACATATCGAAGGGGGTGGTCGTGGTGCCCTCTTCCTTGTAGCCGCGCACGTGGATGTTGTCGTGATTGTGCCGGCGGTAGGTGAGCCGGTGAATGACCCAGGGATAGCCGTGGAAGGCGAAGATCACGGGCACTCCGACGGGAAACAGCTCGTCGAACTCTTCGTCGGGCAGGCCATGCGGATGCTCGGAGGTTGGCTGCAGGGCCATCAGGTCGACGACGTTGACCACGCGGATGCGCAGGTCGGGGACACGCTCCTGGAGCAGGCAGACAGCGGCCAGGGCTTCCAGGGTGGGCACGTCGCCGCAGCAGGCCATGACCACTTCGGGATTTTCATCGTTCGAGGCCCAGTGCCAGATGCCGAGGCCGGTGGTGCAGTGCGCTACGGCTTCGTCGATGGTGAGCCACTGCGGCGCGGGCTGCTTGCCGGCGACGATCAGGTTGATGTAGTTGCGGCTGCGCAGGCAGTGGTCGGCGACCGAGAGCAGCGTGTTGGCGTCGGGCGGAAGATAGATGCGCACCACGTCGGCCTTCTTGTTGAGCAGGTGATCGATGAAGCCGGGGTCCTGATGCGAGAAGCCGTTGTGATCCTGACGCCAGACGAGCGAACTGAGCAGATAGTTGAGCGACGCGATGGGCTTGCGCCAGGGAATCTCGCGCGTGGTCTTGAGCCACTTGGCGTGCTGGTTCGCCATGGAGTCGATGATGTGGATGAAGGCTTCGTAGCAGGAGAAGAAGCCGTGGCGGCCGGTGAGCAGGTAGCCCTCAAGCCAGCCCTGGCACATGTGCTCGCTGAGCACTTCCATCACGCGGCCGGTCTCGGAGAGGTTTTCGTCCACGGGCAGCGTCTCGGCCATCCATTCTTTGCCGGTTCCGGTAATCACATCCTGCAGCCGGTTGGAGGCGGTCTCGTCGGGCCCGAAGACGCGGAAGTTCTTGTTTCCAGGTTGGCCTGCATGACCGCGTGCAGCAGATGCCCGAGGACGCGCGTGGACTCGACGTCGTGCTGGCCGCGGCCTTCGATCTTGACCGCGAAGTCGCGGAAGTTGGGCACCTTAAGCGGCTTCAGCAGCAGGCCGCCGTTGGCGTGCGGGTTCATGCCCATGCGCAGACGGCCCTTGGGCGCGATCTCGGCCAGATCGGGCCGCAGATGGCCTTTTTCGTCGAACAGTTCTTCGGGCTTGTAGCTGCGCATCCACTCTTCGAGCATGGCCAGGTGATCCGGTTTTTCGAATAGCTCCGAGAACGGCACCTGGTGGGCGCGCCAGGTGTTCTCGACCGGCTTGCCGTCGACGAACTTGGGTCCGGTCCAGCCTTTGGGCGTGCGCATGATGAGCATGGGCCAGGCGGGACGGCGCTCCGCGCTCTCACCCTTTGGAATAGCATTGCGCGCCGCTTGCTGGATTGCCGCGATGCGGTCGAGCATGGTGTCAAATACGGCGGCGGCCTGCTGGTGCATCACGGCGGGGTCGTCGCCCTCGAGCGTGAATGGCTCATAGCCGTAGCCGCGCATCAGGTCTTCGAGCTCGGCGTGAGGAATGCGCGCCAGAATCGTTGGGTTGGCGATCTTGTAGCCGTTGAGATGGAGGATCGGGCAGCACCGCGCCGTCGGTGGCCGGATTGAGGAACTTGTTCGAGTGCCAACTGGTGGCGAGCGGGCCGGTCTCCGCTTCGCCATCGCCCACAACGCAGGCGACGATGAGGTCGGGATTGTCGAAGGCCGCGCCGATAGGCATGCACCAGCGAGTAGCCCAGCTCGCCGCCTTCGTGGATGGAGCCGGGGGTCTCCGGAGCCACGTGGCTGGGAATTCCATAGGGCCAGCTGAACTGGCGGAAGAGGCGCTTGATGCCGTCGGCGTTCTGCTCGATGTGCGGATAAATCTCGGAGTACGAGCCTTCGAGATAGGTGTTGGCAACGATGCCGGGACCGCCGTGGCCCGGGCCGATGATGTAGAGCATGTTGAGGTCGCGCTCGCGGATGAGGCGATTCCAATGGACATAGAGGAAGTTGAGGCCGGGCGTGGTGCCCCAGTGGCCCAGCAGGCGCGGCTTTACGTCGTCGAGGGTGAGCGGGACGCTGAAGAAGCGGATTGTCTTTCAGGTAAATCTGGCCCACGGAAAGGTAGTTGGCGGCCCGCCAGTAGGCATTCATGCGGGCGAGCATATCGGCGCTGAGAGGTCCCCTTGTTGCGATTGCGCTTTCCGGTTGTTCCAGCACTGTCCACCTCAGATTCGCAGGATGCCGTGGTACGTAGAGCGTAGCAGCCGAGTGTGAATTGACGGGTGATTGAAGTCACAATGCGGTGGGACACGAATCCATTTTGTGAGACGACGCCGGGTGCAACTGGAGGGTCGGATCGGCGGGTGCATAAGGGCGACGTGAGGGGCGCAGTCGGCGGGCAAAAACGCCAGCAAACGTCACGATCAGGCGACCTTGACATCCTGTTTGAATCGGGTTCCAATCGGGTACTGCTCTCACAAATTAGAGCCCTGAAACCGCGATCGAATGACGATTCCGGCGAGGGGCAAAGGAACCTATGAACACACTGATGTGGATTGCTCAATTGGTTTTAGGGATCACGTTTCTGATAACTGGATTCAGCAAGGTATTCGCTTATAAGCACCTATCGAAGCTGGTGGAATCGCGCACAAAGGGGCATCCTGTTGGGATTCCTCCGCGACCGGCGGCGGTTATCGGCATAGGCGAAGTGTTTTGGGGACTTCTTGTTATGAATCCGTTTCAGCTTTCCTATCCCTTCCTGCTCCCGCTCGTCGGATCAGTTTGCCTGCTCCTTGAGATGATCGGGGCTACCTACTATCACATGCGGCGCAAAGAGCCAGCCGGCCCGAGCATTGTTCTGGGCCTGCTGGCGATTTTTGTGATTGTGGGCCGGTGGCCCTGGTGGGGCTAGGAACTGCGAAGTAGCTCGGGTTGACCGGAATTGGGCGACCGTGACGGCTGACCAAAATCACGTTCCTACTGAGCGGGGCGGATAATTCCATAATTTATTGTTGACAAAAAACTCACCTTATCCTCATACTTTCCTTATCCGGAGCACGGTTTCTGCTCCGTTCCGCCGACTTTCGGGATTCATAGCGGTGAAAAGTCTGGGCCGGAGTAAGAACAGGTGTAGCGATGAACACCTTTCTGTGGATCGCGCAGGCGGGCTTAGCCGCCATCTTCTTGTACGCAGGTGTAAAAAACCTGCTTGTCTTTCAGAAACGGGAACTTAGGCCGGTGACGGGTCCGAGCTTTCAGTGTATTGGCGTCTCCGCGCCGACAGCCTGTCTTGTTGGATTCGCAGAGATTCTTGGAGCCATTGGCCTGGTTGTTCCGCTGAGTTCGCAGGATCCATATATCTTGGCGCAACTGTCGGCCGGAGCATTGGCGCTTCTGATGCTGGCAGCATGTGTTTATCACGCGCGGCGCAAAGAGCACACTTCGCCCATCGTTGGGCTGTTCTTCCTGGCGGTGTTTGTGATTGTGGGCAGGATGCACTAAGACCCAGGCGAAGCGGCGTCGGGATCGGCCGGCGCTCCGATCTCTCCAGAAGGCGAAGTCTTACTTCGCCGCCACAAACAGCGGAACCTCAAGCGAGCCTGCGTGCCCGGCCGTAAGGTCGTGCACGGCGATGCGGAGGGCTATCTGGCCGGGCGGCAGATCGATGAGAAGGCGCGCGGGAATGCTTGAGGACATGAAGCGGGAGTACTGGTCCGGCTTGATGTTGAGTTGGAAGCCCCGGTCGACGTAGTTTACGCGGCGTGATTCATTGTCGTAAGCGACCAGCACGAATTCGACAGAGGCTTTACGCGCGCCGTCCGGATCGCTCTCGTAGTTGAGCCAATGCGGGTCGACCTTCATGTCAACAATGTACCGATGGAGCGGCCCCTTCAGAGCGGATGGAGCATCGCTCGCGGGAGCGTCAGGCATTTTGAGGTCTTTGAAGAGCGGGTCAGTGGCAGGGAGCACACGAGCCGAAAACCAGATCTGCGTGGCGGGCGGGGCACCGGGCAGCAGGGCGGCCGCAGTGAGACTTACTTTTTCGGGGGTGTGGGCTGAGTGCTTGTCAGGTGGGTCGGCGTAATAGCCGCGCCGATAGGCCAGCTTATAAGCGGCGTTGTCGGTCTTCACCTGAATCTTGTGGAAGTTGCCGTCGTCCGGCCTGGCTGCCGGCACATAACCGACGGTGTAGTAGCTGCCGCCGTTTTCGACGGCTTTGGCCACAGCTTCCTTGAGGCCGTTTGTGTTGATGTATTCCTGACCCCCGGTCTCTTCCGCAATCAGCTTCATTGAGGCCTGCTCGGCTGTGAGCTGCTGCATGAATTTGGCGTCGTCGCGACCGAAGCTGGGCCGGTTGACTGTGACAGATTGCCTGGCGCTGCCGCGCCCCCCGCTGCTTGTGCCGGTGACCAGGTTGGTGGAGGCGGAGGATTTGGTTGCATCCAATGACGGCAGGGTCATGAGGCCGCGCGCATCGACGGGGTAAACGGCAACGCGCGCAGCCGCGAGCAGATCACTCGTTTCGCGCACATCGTCATAGTAAGTGCGCATGGCGTCAAAGGGGCTTTGAAACGAGTTGTTGAGCGTTGGGTCCGGATCAAGGGTGATGGGGAAGGATCCGGAGAACCAGATCACGTTCTTGCGGCCGGGGATTGCGCTGAGATAACGAGCCAACTGCTGCATCGCGTCCAGCGTCATGCGCACCCGCTGGTCGGTTTGAAAAGCGGTCAAGTCGGCGACGAACTGTTGCATCATGGCGATTGCGTCGCTGTTTGCGCCCGAGGATGCCATGTCGCCCACGGATGCGTCGAATGCGGCGTCCCCTGCGGGATCGAGAACGACCGAAGTTTGCGGAGCCGCTTTGCGACTGGTCAGCGCCCGGATGAGTTCCGCCGGGTCGGTGGTAAACGCCTTGACCATGCGCAGCCGCGAGGACAGGGTGAAGATGGCCAACGGAGTTCCGGGCTGGATGCCGCCCATGAACTGCAGCATCTGTTGCCGCACTCGCATCTGGTCGGGCACAGGCGTGTTGAGCCCGTCGAGGAGCAGAACATTTACGGTTTGCGTTTCAGGGTAGACGGGCACGTTGGTGAAGGTGTTGGGCGGCAGCGGGGCACGAGAGGGAGCCGCGCCCGCGGCAGTTGGGATGGAGCGGTGCTCGTCGAACGAGCTGATGGTCTGCTCGTGTTCGTCTTCGAGGACGTGAAAGAGGCGCTTGTCGAGGCCATGAATCGGGCTGCCGTGGTCGGTGACGACGATGTCGACAAGCACCAGGTCGGCGTTGGTGTGGAGCACGGTGGAAGTCGCCGCCGGCTCAGGCTTTGCGGTTGAGGTGCTCTGCGGCGCTGGGGCAGATTGCGTTGGGGCCGCAGCAGGCGCTTGGGCCACGCCGGCCATCGCCGACAGCGCCGCAACGGGGAAGAGCAAGGCGTAAAGAGTGCGGGACGAACTTGGCAGTGAATGCATAGGGGAGCCCCCTCGA
This sequence comes from uncultured Acidobacteriaceae bacterium, assembly GCA_963783065.1. GTDB lineage: Bacteria > Acidobacteriota > Terriglobia > Terriglobales > Acidobacteriaceae > Telmatobacter. The sequence goes on from CAWAMG010000006.1 coordinate 292,231, forward strand.
AAGGAGTTGGTTCCTCTTTCAGTTTGTTTTTATCTTGCACCAATTTGACGAATGTGACGTCAAAAAAAGCGCTTGAGTTTCAGAATCTGCGATTCGAAACCGTACCAGAGTGCTGCTGCTACCGCTGTGCAGACCACAAGACGGAACACGACCACAGCCAGATTGCCGGGGATGCCGTAGGGGTCCATTTTCAGATCGAACCAGCCGAAGTAGATGAAGACGGAGATGTGAGTCATATAGAGGCCGTAGCTGATGCGGCCATAGAAGGCCAGCGGGCCGCTGCGCAGAAGGGCGTTTAGCGGGTTGCGCGCGCCAGTGGAAGCGATGAGCGCCAGCACCATTCCGGCGAAGCCGACCGCCAGGGCGGAATCGAGAAATGCGGTGCCGCCGGCGACGGTTGCGGCGGCAGCGATGCCTGCGACGAATCCTGCGATGCCGAGCGCGAGCCAGACGCGGCGGTTCCAGCCGAGGGTGTGCATACCGATGGCCAGCAGGCTGCCCCAGGCGATGCCGTCGAGATGGATGAGCGTGTGGGTGGGCGTGAGCCAGGCATGGTGGCCGAGACGAAGTGCAGGCGAGACTACAAGGGCGGCAACGAGGGCGACGGTCAACATTTGGGGTGCGCGAACCCAGCGGACGAGCGGCGCCCAGACGAAGTAATACTGCTCCTCGATGGCTAGCGCCCAGGTGGGGCCAAGCGCGGGGGGCAGCGTGAGATGAAAAAGGTTTTGCAGGAAAAAGATGTAGGCAAGCCAGGGCGCGGTGCGGACGGCGTCCCAAACGCTGGGACCAATGAACCACGGTGCGTTGAGATAAACCACCACCAGCACGAGAAGATATACCGGCCAGATGCGCAGGGCGCGGCGCGCATGGAAGTTGTGAAAGTACTTTGGCTTGTCGCGCGTAGTGAGAAGGATGGAAGTGATCAGGAAGCCGGAGAGACAGAAGAACAGGAGGACGCCGGCCCAGCCCCAAAGCGATGCGTAGTAGATCCACGTGCCCTCAAGCCGCGGATGGCAATGGTAGAGCACAACCCAAAGGATCGCGAGGCCGCGCAGGCCGTCGAGCTCGGGCAGGTAGTTGGGCAGCCAGGTTGGGCGTTGGATGGGCAAGACAGCAGGTTAGCAGGTCAGCGAGTCAGCAAGTCAGCGAGGCAGCAGGTCAGCGAGTTGGCAAGTCAGCAAGTTGGCATGTTAGCCGGCGGCGAGCTGCTTGGCGCGCTCCGTTGCGCGCATCACGGCCTTGATCAGGGTGACGCGGAGTCCGCCCTCTTCAAGTTCTAGGATGCCGTCGATGGTGCAGCCTGCGGGTGTTGTCACCTGGTCCTTGAGCAGTGCCGGATGATAGCCGGTGTCGAGCACCATCTTCGCCGCGCCGAAGGCAGTTTGCGCGGCCAGTTGCGTTGCCACATCGCGCGGCAGGCCAACCTTCACGCCGGCCTCGGCCAGCGCCTCAATAATGATGTAGATGTAAGCCGGGCCGGAGCCGGAAAGACCAGTGACGGCGTCCATGTGCTTCTCGTCCACCATCACGGCTGTTCCGACCGTCTCAAAGATGCGCTTGGCCAGGTCCATCTGCTCGTGGTCGACGAAGCGTCCTTTGCAAAAAGCCGCAGCGCCCACGCCCAGCGTCGAGGGAGTGTTCGGCATGGCGCGCAGCACGGCCATGTCGAGCCCTGCGGCATCTTCAATGGCCCGCGTCTTCACCGACGCGGCAATCGAGACGATTGTCTTTTTCGCCGTGAGCGCGGGGCGGATCTCCGCGATCAGGTCCGGCACCTGGAACGGCTTCACCGCGATCAGAATCAGGTCGGCCTCGCGAGCCGCCGCCAGGTTGTCAGTGCTTACGTCCACGCCCCATTGCGTGCTGAGTGCAATGGCCCTCTCGGCGTGGCCCACGGTGGCGCTAATGTGGTCCAGCGCAAACAGGTTTCGCTTGAGGAACGCCTGCAGCAGAATTCCGCCCATCTTGCCAGCGCCGAGAACGGCGACGCGCACATGGGGCAGTTGCGCAGGAACTTCGGTGGCCTCTACGGCTATCTCGGTCATTTCTTTCGTTGTTTCCTTCGGGTGGATTCGATATCTAAGGATACTCTCGCCGAGCACGCTTTCCAGACGCTATTTCGCGCCCGCCAAGACTGGCGAGGCAGCGGCTGCGGAGGTTTGCGTAGCAATCCAGGCATCGATGCGGTCGCTGAGAACGTCGAGCGGCAGCGCGCCTGCATCGACGATCTGGTCGTGGAAGGCGCGGAGATCGAACTTCGGGCCGAGGGCTTTTTGTGCGCGGTCGCGCAACTGCAGAATCGTGAGCTGGCCAACCTTGTAGGCCAGTGCCTGCGCCGGCGTGGAGATGTAACGGTCAACTTCGCTCTGGATGCTGGTGTCGTCGATGTTTGAGTGGCTGTGGAAGAAGTCGACCATCTGGTCTCGCGTCCAACCTTTTGAATGAACGCCGGTGTCCACCACCAGCCGTATCGCGCGCCAGATATCGCCTTCGAGGCGGCCGTAGTCGGAGTACGGATCCTGATAGAAGCCGACGTCTTTGCCAAGGCCCTCGGCGTAGAGTCCCCAGCCCTCGGTGTAGGCCGTGTAGTGAACGTATTTGCGGAAAGCGGGCAGGCCTTCGGCTTCCATAGCGATGGAGATCTGCAGGTGATGGCCGGGAATGCCTTCGTGGTAGGCGATGTCTTCGACCGAGTAGAGATTGCGATCCTGGGCGTTGTAGGTGTTGATGAAGAGACGGCCGGGACGCGAGCCATCGGGCGAAGGGTGTTCGTAGTAGGCCGGCGCGGCAGATTTCTCCATGAAGTCGGGCACGGGGACAACCTCAAACTTCGCTTTGGGCAGGCGGCCGAAGATGAGCGGTAGTTTTGCCTGCATGGGGCCGAGATAGCCGCGGTAGGCGTCGAGCAGGGCCTCGCGCGAGGCGGGTTTCAGCTTGGGATTGGTCTTGAGGCCGGCGCGGAAGGTCTTCAGGTCGGCAAAGCCGAGCTTTTGCGCGATTGCCAGCATTTCGGACTCGTCGCGCTTGACCTCGTCGAGGCCGATCTGGTGAATCTGCTCGGCGGTGAGCTGGGTGGTGGTGATGCGACGAATCAGAAATGCGTAGTACTTTTTGCCATCGGGCAGCGCGGAGAGGCCGGGCTCGTCGCGGCCAGCGGGAATGTAGCTGACCTCAAGGAAGCGCGCGAAGCGGAGGTAGGCCGGAAGGACTTCCTTGTCGATGGCGTGAAGCATTTCGTCCTTGATGCGCTGCTGTTCGGGAGCGGGAATGGAGGCAGGGAACTTCTTGAGCGGAAGCGCCAACGGCGAGTCCTCCGGCTTCTGATGGGCGAGGGTATTGACCTCGTCGAGGGCTTCTTTCAGAAGGAATTTTGGCGGAACGCGGTGATCTTCAATGCCGATGGCCATGTTGGTGGAGACCTGGTCAAAGGCGTGAGGAATGGCGTGGAGGCGCGCGATCCAGTCGTCGTAGTCCTTGACCTCGGTAAAGGTGAGCTGGGCGGCGAGCTGGGGGTAGTCGAGGTAGAAGCCGCTGCGCTGGTCGATGGGCATCTCCCATTCTTTAAAGGCGGCGGCTTCCTGGTCTTCGGTGAACTGGCGCAGCAGCAGGTCGCACGAGTTTTTTTCCTGGTTTTGGAGACCAGTCATGTCGATATCGGCCAAGCGCATAAGGAAGTTCTGCTCGCGCTCGAGGCGGGCGTTGAATGCCGTTACGGAGTAGTCGCCGATCTGGTCGTTCCAGCGCTTGTCGCCGATGGAGGAGGCGAACTCGGGGTCATGCTTGAGGCGGTCATCCCAGTAGTCGTTGAAGACGGAGTTGAGGGCCTTGCGATTGGCCTCGACGGAGGGGGCGGCGGGGGCGGGCTGCGGCGAGGATTGAGCGTGCACGGCCGCAGGAGCGTGTAAGACGGGGATGAGGGAAAGCAGGAGAAACAGGCGCAGGGACTTCATGGGTTGAGTGTAAAGGAGGCAGCAGGTCAGCAGGGCAGCAGGTCAGCGAGTCAGCAAGTCAGCGAGGCAGCGGTTGGGAGGCTTGAAAAGTAAGGCACTGGCTTGATCCTGCTTTATGGGGCAATCCTGTCGCTGACTGACCAGATATTGCCGAGGGTAACCACCCGCGTCATATTTGAGTTAACATGGCGGCGACATTCGCAGTTCGGTGTCCTGAGTGCAAATCGACGGATGTGCGGCCAGCTCATGGGCGAGCCACGGACCTGATTCCGCTGGCTTTCCTCATGATTCCAGTGCGTTGCCGGAAGTGCAGGAAGAGGTTTTTCAACTGGCGATGGGGGAAGATTGAAAGCGAAGACGAAGAAGAGGCTGACGGCCCACTCCCTCCCGATTAAGTTCTCATCCTTGCAGTAGGGCTCTTTCCTTTGGCCCGCACACGAAAAAGCTTCTTGGCGCAGCCTGAGAGGCTTTCGTGCGTTTGGGGGAAGATCGCCAGCAACGCAGTGTTGGGAGCTTGCCGGCGAATCCTATGGCTTGACGAGCTGTTGCCGGCCATCCTTGTCGATGAGGGATAACGAAGGGGCTCCGCCATCAGCGCTTAAAACGATGTAGGTGGGATCGATGCCTCCGCCGAGAGTCAGCGCAGAGCCTTGCTCCGTGGTCGTGATCTTCACGGAGGGCCGCCCGTCAGCACGAATCAGCCGAAAACGCACAGTTTCCGGGTATATTTTTCCGTCCTTCGCAACAGATCCGTCGGCCATGATTGCCGGGCCTGGCGGGACTACATGGATGGATGCGCGGACCCTTCCTTGATCATCGACGATTTCGAGGCCGCGGGCTCGAAGAATGGCTGCAGGGCTGCTGGCCTGGACGGGCACAATCTGGCGCAGCAAAAGGAAAGCCAAAATCCCAAGATTGACCAGGGTGAGGGCGATCGTTAGGCGATGGTTTTTCATGAGCAGTTTCCTCCTCTTCGACGAAGGCCATTGTCCCGTTGCGCCGTCGTGTCGACCATTTTAAAGCGGGATGATGCGGAAGGACGAGAGTGCGAAGAAAAGGCAACGACAAGAGCAACCGCGGGTCCCCTTCGGCTTCGCTCAGGGCAGGCTTTCGACTGCGCGGGTCGCAAAGTACGCTCCCCGTTTCGCTCAGGATGACAAGTCAAGCGCGCGTCTTTATAGATGCAGACGAATCGGGCGCGGAATGTGCGGGCATAGGAGGACGAATTTGGGCCGAGGGTTTCTGGAGGCCGATTTGTGGAGATGTATGTCGATGTTTGCGAGGTGTTCGCAGGGATGTATGTGGGTGAAAGCGATCAAACGTCGGCGAAAATTGAGGTGTTTTGCGCATTATTTGGTGAGATAGACTAGTCAAATATCAGATGTCGGAGAACAGGGAACAGGGTATAGGCAATAGGCAATAGGGGCTGGGGCGAGGCAGCGGGTCAGCGAGTCAGCAAGTGAGCAGGTCAGTGGGTAGTGTCCTCAATTGAAATCCACAGTTTCCACAGGCTTATCCTCGGGTTTCTGGCAATCGATGTGCAATGTAGACCAGATTTCGGCAGATTTGGCCGCGCGGGGCCTGTCCGCTCGCTGAGCAGTATTGGGGTTAGCGGGGTTGCGGGGCGGCGCGAACGGTTGGGAGTGCGGGGCGTGGTACGGACCGGTGCGGTGCTCCGGTTCCCGCCCTAGCTTGCCAGGGCGGGAGAGAAAGAAACTCCAGCGGCGGCCCAGAAGCAAATCAATTCCGGTGGTAGTCTTCCGCAATGCCCTGGGGACTTCGCAGGTTTCATCGCGGCGTTGCGTGATTCGTACCGGTGCCGTCCTCCGCTCCCCTCCCACTCATCGCGATAAGGCCGCGATGAATGGGGCACAGTCATTCTGGCTAGGGTGTGACAGCCGGCCTGCGACGATCTGGATTCCAGTATTGTTCCAGAATTTGTGCGCTTTGATGATTGCCGTCAAGAGCCTTCCCCTGCAACGTGCTGGATCTGGCCCTCGACAAGACGGAGCTTGCCGCGAACGGCCAGGTCGTCGGCGGCGCTCATCCTCAATTCGATACCTTTCACCAGCCAGTAAACTCCAAAGGCCACAACGCCGAAAGTTTCAACCCAGAAAATGTCGTGCCCGTCGGTTTTGATCCATGAAATCCACAGTGCAACGATGGCGGAGCCGGGCATGGCGATAGCGATAAATCGATAGATCCGCTTATAGAGGGATCTGAGCCACGGTTGCTTGATGAGGGTGAGCGTATCGTCGGCGCAGAACCAGCAAATGAATGCGGTGCAAATGAAAAAACTGACGGCGCATACGTCGTGCAAAGGGACCCTGCCGCCGAAAAACGTGATGCCTGGATGTGTAGAGAGGTCTGCGAGCACCGATTTACACCAAGGAAGGTGGTCCGGCGGCCATGGCATGGGAAAAAGGGTGACGCCGACTCCAAGGACTGCAGCGGCGTCGAGCAGAATGTCTTCAACCTTGCTGAAGCCGCGATAGAACCCGAGAATCACGCTCACGGCGAAGAGCGCGCCAACGAACCAGGTACGCAGGAATGTTCCATCGGCAGTTGTCGCCCAGAAGTAGGCGCTGATAGAGTCCTGCCTGCAAATCCCAGAGATTCGGCCGCCAATCCAAAGCACAAACGGCAACGTAACGCCGAGAATCCCGGAGCCGATCCGCATCCAGAAATATGACACGAGAACGTGGTTCTGCAAATCAACGCTTGTCAGCGAGCCGGTAAAGCTGGGATGACTCTTCGAGGTTTTCATGCGTGGAGGAAAAGATAGCACATTTTTTAATTGCGCTTGCAGTTGAAGTGCGGCTTCATATCGGAATTCTCGTTGCTGGCCGGTCTCACAGATTGCGAATGGCCAACCGCCATGCCCTCGCGAAAGCATTATCGACTCCAGCGTGTCGAGATCGCAGCAACGAGCGACAGAAAGGAAACCTAAGTCAATACGATGCCTTCTCTGTGGGACTGTCTTCCGGGCTGGTCTTGGCGGGCCACCCGCCAAAGTCTCCGCCGGATGGGTGGATGTCAGCGGACCTGTGGACTTTCGGAATAAATACAATTAGCAAAACGCTAGTAAACAAATGCTTAAGCCCTGTTCCTGGCCTCCCATCACGCTAAAGTGGGATACCGTAACCTGACGGTGCGGACCGTAATGTTACTAGGGGAGCTGGCGTTCAATCCGTTGACCAGGAGGATACCGAAGGTGAACAGCACAATTCTCAAGCTGTACGTGAAGTTCCAAGATCTGTGTATCCACGAAGCGGGTCAGGATCTGGTTGAATACGTCCTGGTGGTCGCTCTGCTCTGCTTTGGTGCAACCTCCGGTATCAAATTTCTGGCAGTCGGTCTGAGCAACACCTTCAACAACATCAGCACCACACTCGGCTCTTACATTAGCTAATCCACGTCAGTGCTTCCGGGCAGAACGCTTGCCGCAGGCCCTCTGGCATTCGGCGTCTCTGCGCTCAATCTCCTCTTTCGAGGCGGTGAAAGCCTTGCCTACGGCATTGCTGAATCGTTCGGCGCCGATGTTGCCGGGAACGGGCGGGTAGCGCTTTGGTGGCACGCCCAAGCCTTGCAGGGCTTCATTCTGGTTGGGGAGGACCAGCCGCGGTTTCGCCGCTCCCCTACAGGGCGCGGGGGATTTTTGGTGCAGCTATCCCCGGGTTGCACCCGGGGCTATTCTCACGGCCTCCCTCCGGGAGGCGAAACGTTCGTGCCTATTGCGCGAGGGGGGATTCGTTGCCGAGGATGCGATAGAGGGTGGAGCGGGAGATGCAGAGCTGGCGGGCGGTGCGGAGCTTGTTGCCCTTGTTGAGGTCGAGGACATATTGGACGTGCTGGTGGATGACGGAGTCGAGGGAAAGGTTATCGGGACGGACGGCGGGGCTGGGGCTCCGGAGGACGGTCGTCGTCGGGAGCGGGGAGGGCGAGGTCTTCGGGACGGATGACGCCGTTGGCGGCTTCGAGGAGTGCGGTTTCAAGGACGGAGGCGAGTTCGCGGACGTTGCCGGGCCAGTTGTGCTGCAGGAGGCGGGCGAGCGCGCCGGGGCCGAGGAGGACGGGGCGCTGCTGGTAGCGGAGGCAGATGCGCTCGAGGAGGGACTGGGCGAGCGGGGCGATGTCTTCGCGGCGCAGGCGCAGGGGCGGAATGGCGAAGCGGACGGCGGCGAGGCGGAAGGCGAGGTCGGGGATAAGCAGGCCCTGACCGGCCATCTGGCGAAGCGAGGTTTGCGAGGAGGCGAGGAGGACGGCGCGTCCGGCGGGGCGGTCCTGGAGGGCTTTGAGCACGCCCAGAAGCAGGCCCTGGCCGGGAGGGGCGAGAAGATCGACGCGGTCGAGGAAGGTGAAGCCGGCGAGGGTGGCGGGGTCGGCGTCGGTGACCAGCCACTCGCGGGCATCGCGGCGCTGAAAGCTGGAGTTCGGCGAGCGGGGAACGGCTGAAGAGATAGCGGGCGAGGGTCTGCTTGCCGGTGCCCTGTTCGCCTTCGATGGCGGCGACCTGAACGTGGGGGGCGGCCATGTCGGCCTGAGTGAGGAGCTTGCGCCAGGCGGCGCTGACGCCGACAAGCTGGAAGGGCTGCGGGGAGTCGAGTTCGACGAGGGTAAAGCCGGCGACCGATGAGGGACGGGAGCTGGGAGGCGTGAAATTGAGCGGCGTTGGACATGGTTCCGGACGTGGCTCTCCTCCCTCGAAGCTGACTAGCCTCGATGCCGGCTAGTCCTGACGATTACTCGGCTATGAAGGCCCCAAATAGTGATCCACGGCCGACAGCGGGCTTATCGGCGAAGGGGGGAAAACGTTAGAGCGCAGGGAATCATGGGCCAGGCAATAGGGACCAGCCAATAGGGAACCGGGGAACAGTGGGCCAGGGACCAGGCAATAGGGAACAGGGATTGCCTCCCAGACGGGGCGTTTGCGAGGGATCAGGGCTCGTGGGATTGGTGAACAGTTTTCCCGGAATCGATCTAGCGGAAGCGGCTGGAGGGTTCGTCGGAGAAGATCTGGCCGTCGCGGATGTGGACGACGCGATGGGCGTACTCGGCGATGTCGGGCTCGTGGGTGACGAGGACGATGGTGTTGCCGTTGGCGTGGAGAGTGTCGAAGAGGGCCATGATCTCGAGGCCGGTTTTGGAGTCGAGGTTGCCGGTGGGCTCGTCGGCGAGGATGATGGAGGGCGAGTTGACCAGGGCGCGGGCGATGGCAACGCGCTGGCGCTGACCGCCGGAGAGCTCGTTGGGCTTGTGGTTCATGCGGGACTCGAGGCCGACGTTGGCGAGCGATTCCTTGGCGCGCTCGATGCGCTGGGCGGCCGGAGTGCCGTTGTAGATGAGGGGCAGCTCGACGTTGTGGAGGGAGGTGGCGCGGGCGAGCAGGTTGAAGGTCTGGAAGACGAAGCCGATCTCCTTGTTGCGGATGCGGGCGAGCTGGTCGTCGTCGAGCTCGCTGACGAGCTGGCCGTTGAGCCAGTAGTTGCCTTTGGAGGGAGTGTCGAGGCAGCCGATGAGGTTCATCAGCGTGGATTTGCCCGATCCGGAGGGCCCCATGATGGCTACATATTCGTTGTGCTTGATGTTCATGGAGATGCCGCGCAGGGCCTGGACCTGCTGTTCGAGGCCCATGTCGTAGGTGCGCCACAGGTCTTCGACGACGATGACGTGCTCGCTGCGGGCGGTGTGGTTTGCGCAACTGTCTGGCTTTCGATGCTGTTCAGAGCCATCCGCGTGTCATCCTTTTCCCCACGTCTGAAGCGCGGGGTCTGAACCGAAACATTGCGCCTACGGCGCGTTTCATTCCTGTCTGGCAACCGAAGCTAGTGGGCGCAATCTACCTAAGACTAAGAGCTTGAGCGTAGTGGTTACCGGCTTGGCAGTATCTCGTTTGACCAGGGAGTTGTTCTTCAGAGCGCGCAGGGTCTTGAAGGGGCCGGTAACGATCTCCTGGCCTTCGGTGAGTCCGGAAGTGACCTCAATATCTGTGGCGCCGGTGATGCCGGTGGTGACGGGAACAAACTTGGCGCGCAGCTTGCCGTTCTTGTCCTTGTCGACGACAAAGACGCCCTGAATGGGCTGGGCCTTCGAGCCGGCTGCTGGACGCGGCCTGGACGCCGCCTGATCCGTTGGGCTTGTCGTCGTCGGGGTTATGCATGGTGAGAGCCTGGATGGGCAGCGAGAGGACGCTGGACTTGTGCGCCGTGGTGATTTTGGCCGTGGTGGAGAGGCCGGGGCGCAGGTGACGAGTCAGGATTGTCGAGCGTGACGACGACCTTGAAGTCCTTGGCTTCTTCCGTGCCGGTGGTGGACTGCGAGGTGGCAACGCCGGTGGAGCGAAGCAGGGCCTGGTCGCCGACCAGGGTGACGTGCCCCTTGAAGACTTTGCCGGGCAGGGCGTCGACGGTGACTTCGGCGGGCTGACCGAGCTGGATGTTGACGATGTCGGTTTCGTCGACTTTGACTTCGGCGGTGACCACGCTCATATCGGCAAGGGTCATCAGCGTTGAGCCAGCTGTGTTCTGGATGCCGGTGACAACCGTTTCGCCTTCCTTAACGGGCATGTTGGTGACGATTCCGTCAAAAGGCGCGAGGGCGATCGTCTTGTCGAGCATGTCCTGATTGGCGCGGAGAGTTGCGACCTGTGTGCCGAGGTGTCCGCGGGCTGAGTCGGTTTGGGCTTTGGCCTGGTTGACGCCGGCGACGGCCTGGGCTACGGAGGCGACATCGAGGTCGTAGGCGGCCTTTTTTGGCGTCAAAATCCTGCTTGGCCATGATGCCGTCTTTGTAGAGGGTCTGGGCGCGGTCCCAATCGAGCTTTTTCTGCTCGAGGTCGGCCTTGGCGTGCTCGAGGTTGGCCTCGGCGGTCTTCTCGGCGGCAATGTACGAGGCAATGTCGGTTTTGGCGGCAGCAATGGTGGCCTGCTGGGCGTCGACATTGGCGGCCTGCTGCACATTCTCAATCTGCGCCAGTGTTTCGCCCTTCTTCACGCTGTCACCCTCTTTGACATAGAAGTGGGTGACGCGGCCCATAACGTTGGCGCCGACGTTGACGTAGGTAGTTGGCTTGATCTGGCCGGTGCCGCTGACGACGGTCGCCAGATCCTGCTTGAGCGAGCTTGGCGGTGAGGACCTTGGTGTAGCCGGATTGCTGGCGATAGATGAAGAAGCCGACGAGACCGGCAGCGACCACAACACCAACGACGATCAAAATGATCTTTTTCATGGGCGGAACGTGCTCCAGATGTGTCCAGAACCAGTTTACGCAAACGATTTGGCCATGGTTCCACAAGAGCGCGAGAAACTGGCCGGGTGAGCGGAAAAAACCCAGGAAAGAGGAAAAAATCAAAGATTCTCGCTCGCCTCAGGGACAAGCGGCGTGGGATTTGACCGTTAGACCTAAGCCGCTTCCGGGTGCGGCCCGAGGCAGAAGGAATGATTACTGGCTATATAGGACGGACGAAGAGGGCAGGAGGTTTCCGAAAGACGAGGGTTCAGGGTGCAGGGGATAGGGTATGGGGTTTGGGGTGTGGGGCATGGAGGGCCTGAGCGGATTTGTGGTTTGCACAGGGAATTGCGGCTCACGCCTAGAACGGGTGTGCGTCCAAGGGACAGCCTACTCGCGAAGGAACCTTGCCCAGGCCCATTCTGGACCCGTAGAATAAGGGATCGCAGGAGTTTGAAGGCAATGACGCAGAACCGCCGTCCGTATTCTATTCGCAGCACTCGGTTTCGCTCTGATTCTGATCCCCATTTCCCGGCTAAAGTCCCAGGAACCAGCCAGCCAGACGGTGAATCCGTCGGCGGCGGCCTGCAGGAGGCGCAGCGGCACAGACCTTCGAGCCAGGACCCGGATTTCGACCCACGCAAGCGCCAGCGCTCGGACAAGGAGCAGTTCAAGGCGCAAAGGGACATGAAGGAGGAGATTAAGGGGGCCTACAAGACCTGGTTGACCCAGGACGTGGTGTGGATTATCACGGACGAGGAGGCGAGGTCGTTCAAGAGCCTATCGAACGACGAAGAGCGGGACGCGTTTATTGAGCAGTTCTGGCTTCGTCGTAATCCGAATCCCGATTCCGCCGGACAATGAGTTCCGCGAAGAGCACTATCGGCGTATACATATGCCAACGAGCACTTTGCCGCCGGCAAGCCGGGATGGAAGACGGACCGCGGGTCACATCTATATTTCGTTTGGCGCGCCGGACTCGATTGAGTCGCACCCCTCGGGTGGTTCGTATAACCGGCCGATCGATGAGGGCGGCGGAACGACGTCGACGTTCCCATTTGAAATTTGGCATTACCGGTACCTGGAAGGGGTAGGCGAGAACCTCGATCTGGAGTTTGTGGATAGCTGCCAGTGCGGCGATTACCACTACACATTTGACCGCAGCGAAAAGGACGCGTTGAAGATGGTTCCGAACGCGGGCCTGACCGAGTGGGAACAGATGGGTATGTCAAGCAAGGCCGACCGCTTCAAAGGCGGCAACTGGAGCAACTGGGCAAGGGGCCGAACACTTCAAGCGAATCTGCGAAGGAGTTTGACAGGATTGAGAATGCAGCCAAGCTGTTCGCGCCGCCGCCGATCAAGTTCTCGGATCTCGAAGCCGCATTCTCGTCCGAGCACAAGCTGCTGAGCGGGCCGGTATTCCCGTTCGATGTGCGGACGGATTTTGTGAAGGTGACCGACAGCACGGTGCTGGTACCGGTGACGGTTCAATTGAAGAACCGCGACATGACGTTTGTGACCAAGGACGGCGTGTCGAAGAGCGAAGTGAACATTTTGATCAAGGTGACCACTCTGACGCACAAGACGGTTCAAACCCAGGAAGACACAGTGCAGGTGGAGCAACCGGTCGAACTGCTGGAGAAGTCGCTGGACAAGAAGTCGGTCTATTGGAAGGCGCTGCCGCTGATGCCTGGGCTTTATCGTCTGGACATCGCGATCAAGGACGTGAACAACCCGGACCATATAGGGATCTACGGCAACAGTCTTGAGGTACCGACGTTCCACGATGAGAAGCTGGCGACCTCGTCGCTGATTCTGGCCGACGAGATGAATACGGTTTCGTCGCACGACCTGGGTACCGGCTCTTGCGTGATCGGGAGTACGCACATTTGCCCACGGGTGATGGCCAACAAAGCAACGCCAGTGAGCTTCAAGCGGAACCAGCAGCTGAATTTCTGGATGCAGGTTTATAACCTGGGGATCGACGAGGCGACGAAGAGCAACCAGGCGACGGTTACCTATCAGATTGTGGATTCGGTATCGAACAACGTGGTATTTGAAAAAGAAGTTGATTCGAAAGATCTTGGCGCACACAGCGACCAGTTAACGGTGGAGAAAAGTCTTCCGATGGCGGGCCTGCAGCCAGGAAAATACAAGGTGACAATCAAGGTAAATGACACAATTTCAAAACAAGAGATTGCGCAGTCGGCACCTTTTGTCGTCGAATAGGAGTATCCCCCAGCGCAAGGCATTCCCGACCCCGGATTGGGAAGAGGGTCGGCAACCTGCGCGAGGCTACTACGCAATCTTCGAGCCAGGGACGCCGGCGGGTCACGATTAGTGCAGATGCGCAGGCTCCATTTCGCGTTCTTCCCAGTGCTGCTGGCATTGAGCGGTGCTGCGGCCGTGGCGGCCCCCGGAACCGTGGCGGGAACGGTGCGCGACTCTGCGGGCGTGCCGCAGGTGGGCGCGACGGTGCAGCTGTTGCGGCCGGACCTGTCGGTGATTGCGAGCGTATATACCGATAGCAATGGCATGTTCACGATCGCTTCGATAGCGCCGGGGCAGTATGCGCTGAAGGCGATGGGGCAGTCGTTTCTTCCGTCGTTGCGTGAGGGCGTGCGGGTGCGGACGCGGACGGTGGTGAACCTGACGCTGAACAGCCTGTACGAGGTGATGCAGTGGCTGCCTTCGGAGCCACGGTCAAACAGCGCGCAAAAGGACGATTGGAAGTTCACGCTGTGCTCGCCGGCCAACCGGCCACTGCTTCGCTGGCTTGAGGATGGGCCTCTGGTGGTGGTGCAGGACGGTTCGGGAGCGGCGCCAAAACTGAAGGCGCGGCTTATGGCCACGGGGCAGGAAGGGACATTCGGCGAGAGCGGCGAGCGGATCTCGGCGACCGTGGAAGAGACGCCGTCAGACAGCCGCGCGCTTCTTGCTCGGGTCGACTTTGCGCCGGACAGTGCGGCGGGGATGGAATCGATGCTGGGATTCCGTCAGGACATGGGATATGCGGGTTCGGTTCAATCGGTGGCCGCGGTGGCGATTCATCCGGAGATGGAAGCGGGCGGAAGCGATGGGCTGGACGAGGCCGCGGTGCGGACCTGGGAAGCGATGCGCTTCGGAGACTCGATTGAAGCCGAAGCCGGCTCGACCGCGGTGTTAGCGCGGTTCGCGACGAACACGCCAAACACAGTGTTGGCGGCGCTTCCATTTGCGCAGGTCGCCTGGCGGCAGGGCGACCAGTCGATTCGCTACCGGTTGGCGACGGCAGTACCGGGAGCAGCGGCCGGAGCGGATTCAGAGGCTGGCACATGGCTGCCATCCGTGGCCGTACGGCAGGGACGATTGACGCTGGAGCACGGACTGCATCAAGAGATTGGCTGGATAAGGCAAACCAACCGGACCGGTCTTTCCGTGCTGGTCTTTAGCGACGTGGTGGACAACCCGGTGATGCAGGCGACAGGAAGTGGAGAGTCTTTTGGGGGCGGCAAAGGCACGGCGGCCGCAGAATGGATTTACGATCCGTCGAGCAGGGTGATCCATATGGCCGGGCCGGAATATTCGACCACGGGAATGATGGCGGCGATGGAAACAGCGCTGCCGGGCGGGGAACAGCTGAGGGTAAGCTACATGAACGGCGATGCGCTGACGGCACCGAATCGAGCGGCCTTGACGGCGGCACAGATGGTGCAGGTGCTGGGTGCTGTCCGGGCCAAGCGGACCCAGGCGTATTCGATTTCGCTTTCGGGGACGATAGAAGGCACGGGCACGCACTGGCGGGCGAGCTATCGCTGGCAGCCGGACGAGACACTGACGCCGGTGGCTGCGTATGCGGCGAATGAGGGTGAGCCCTACCTGAACCTGCATTTGCGGCAGGCCATTCACACGGGGCACGATGGGCGGCGTGATGGGCAGACGGGGTTTGAAGCGCTGATCGACCTGCGGAATCTGCTGGCGCAGGGTTATCAACCGTATCTGTTGGGCGATGGATCGGTGGTGGTTCTGGCGCAGGAGCAGCGCGGAGTGAGCGGCGGACTGGCGTTCACGTTTTAAGGTGGAACCAGTGCTTGCTTGCCGTTTTCCGTTTTCGTATAGCGAGTGCAGTTTCGCGGCAACGCGGAAGCGCGCTGGAGCGGGCACGCGGACTGTGTTATATTTTCCATGGGTTGATGGGAATAGCCGAGCCTTCAAGGCGAGGTTGTTCTGGCGGAAACCCTCCCTCCATCCGACGAGTTTTCTCCATGGACGCGTAGCTCAACTGGCAGAGCATTCGGCTCTTAACCGACAGGTTGTAGGTTCGATTCCTACCGCGTCCACCAATCAAAATCAACAACTTAGAGCATCCGAATGCGAGCTGGAAACGGCCCAAAATGGGCGACTGTACCCATTTTTGTACCCACCCCACTTCAAAAGGCTTCGCATTCGGTAGCAACGTTTCTCAAAGTTGCGTGGTTTTTAGGGCGCTAGAATCCTCCCATCAACTGACGAGTCTCTTCGCCCAAAATTTGCGCGAGTCTCTCTCCTGCTTCATTGTTCACTTCGCGTTCGGCACCTTGCGCGCCGGATCCGAAACACCGATGAGAGGAGCCGGCAACCCGCCATGTCCAAGGTGACGATCATTCACTGCGTAGAGTTTCCAACGGATCGGCAAACGCCGCGCGGCGAGCGGGGATGAGGGTAGCGACAGATCCGGCAAATGCGAGAACGAGGCTTGCCCCGAAGATCGCGAGTGAATTCGCGCTGACAGACCCGTACAGGAAGTGACTCGCTGCGCGCACCGCGAGAATCGATAGCATCGCGCCGGGCAGAATGCCAGCGAGTAGAATACGCATGGTCTGACCGACAATGAGCACCTGAATGTGGCGGCGGGTGGCTCCGAGCGCAAGGCGTATACCGAACTCGTTCTTGCGGCGCGCAGTACGGGATGACGTGACGCCGTAGAAGCCGATGGCGACGAGCAACAGCGTGAGGCTCGCGTAGACTCCTGCGAGGCGGGCAAGGAGCTTTTCTGTGCCAAGGTCGCCATTTAGTTCCGTGGCCAAAGGCACGATTTCGCTAACAGGTAGAGCGGGATCAACTTCATACAGCGCGTGACGCACACTTTCCGATAACTGGCGCGGATCACCCACGGCCCGCACTCGGATGCTGTTTATCGGTGCAGGATTCTGGTTAATGCTCATGTAAACCACCGGCGGGGCCTCGCGCTCCGCTCCATTCACGCGCGCATCGGCCACTTCACCCACAATCAGAAATTTGTGATCATTCGGCGCTGGCACATAACCAACCCATTGCCCAATCGGGTCCGCATCTCCAAACAATTGGCGCGCGTACGCACGGCTAATGATCGCCACAGGCTGCGTCTTGTCCGTATCGCTCGAAGAGAAATCCCGCCCGCGCAGAATTGGAATTCCAAGCGTGGAAAAGAAGCCGAGGCCTACGTGATCTTCCTGCCCATGCACCTGCACATCCGTAAGATCGCTGCGTCCATGCACGTAGAGCGACGTAATCCAGCCGCAGTGAATGCCGCCGCACATTTCTACGGCTGCGCTGCGCACGCCGGGAAGTGCTTGCAGGCGCTCCTGTATCCGGCTATAAAGCCCAGGCAGCATTTCGCTATGATCGGTGTACCTTGGCTGATGCAGCTCCGGGCGCACAATCAGCACATGCTCACGATCCATGCCCACATCCGCGGTTTCCCAGTGCACCAGCGTCGCAGCGAAACATCCCGACATGGTGGAAAGCAGAAGTGAAAGACTGACCTG
Organism: uncultured Acidobacteriaceae bacterium; assembly: GCA_963783065.1. Lineage (GTDB taxonomy): Bacteria > Acidobacteriota > Terriglobia > Terriglobales > Acidobacteriaceae > Telmatobacter. The sequence continues at coordinate 309,177 of CAWAMG010000006.1, forward strand.
CGTTCCAAGCATTACATTGGAACGAATGCGTTGGCGTGCGGTTTGGGAAATCCCGGCAATTCTAGCGCCCGATCCTGCCGTCTGCGCAACACCGGTACGGATGAAGATGATTGCCGGAAGAATGCTGAAGCACAGCAGCGACAGCAGCATAAGCCCTACGCCGAGGGCCGCAAGAGGCAAGTTCGGATGCAGGTCGAAAGTGAAAAGAGAATTGCGATTGGAAGCCCAACGAACGAGAATACCGCTGGCCGCACTGCCTAGCCCAAACGCGCACACAGAGCCGCCGGCAACGAGCAACGCATCCTCAAGAGCAATCTGACGAATAAGCCTGCCGCTGCTTGCTCCAAGCGCCATACGCACACTGAGTTCGTGCGCACGCGCATGCAGCCGCGCAAGCTGAAGGTTCGCGAGATTCAGACAACCCACTAGAAAGATGGAAGCCGAAAGCGCCATGAGTAGCGTCAGAGGCCCCGTGAATCTTTTCCTCATGCCGTTCTCGCTGAGCGGCGCTACTTCGATCTTCGCGTGCAGAAGTGCCGCTTTCACAACCGGATCGGCCGTCGCTTCCGTCATCACCTCACGGTCATTACGAAATACCTGATCCCAATGCGCAAGCACTGCGGCGCGGCGTTCCGGCGGAATGCGCGCCATGAGCACAAGCCAGAAGATCGTGGGCTGGTTATACCAGGGTTTGTCGAGCGATACATCGTGGCCCGGCCCAAGCGAGTCCCATGGAACGGCCAACGCGCCGGTGCTTTGTAGAGCAAGAGGCAACCAGATGTCGGGGGCATATCCCGTTCTATCGCCGAGGAACCTCCGGTGCGCCACTCCGATCACTACAAATGCGCGGTCATTGAGAAGAATGTGCTGCCCCACGGCCTGCTGCGCCGAGCCGAATGTGTTGCGCGCGAAATCGTAGCGGAGCACCACAGGCCACTCACCCTGGCCCATACGTTCATCGGCCTGCACGAACAGCCGCCCCGCTGCCGGTGCAACGCCAAGCCCGCTGAAGTAGTTGTCGGAAACAAGCGTACAGGCGGCCTTTATCGACGCGCGGTTGGGAAGATCAAGTTTCGCGTCTTCCGCATAAGCGGACGCCATCAAGGGAATATCGGGAGTGGCGGCGCGCAAACGCTGATATGCGGGATAAGAAATTGTCCAGCTTTGATCGAAGGGGCTGCGCGCAGCGTGAATTCTCACAACCTCTTCCGGATGAGGAACAGGCAACTCAGCGAGAATCACCGCATAGAGTAGCTGGAAGACGCCGAGGTTGGCGCCAATGCCAAAGGCCAGCGTGAGCAGCGCCGTTGCCGTAAACGCAGGAGCACGGCGAAGCTGGCGCAGCGCATATCGAGTATCGTGGAGAAGATTTTCCAGCCACATCCATCCCCAGCTTTCACGCGTAACGTCCTCGATAAGCGGCAAGTTGCCGAGTTCACGCAGTGCGGCTGCGCGAGCGTGTGCCGGGTCCTCTCCATCAGCTACACGCTCAACGATCGCCATTTGCAGATGAGCCTCAAGCTCTTCGGATAGGCTTTCCTTTGCTCGTTCCCACGGCCAGTGCATCACGGCTGCACCTCCGGCTCCATCACAGCGCCGATCGCTCTAACTAGCTGGAGCCAGCGCTGGTGGTCGGTCGTGAGCTGTTTCTTCCCGATAGCCGTGAGTTGATAGAACTTCGCGCGCTGTTTGCTTTCGGTCAGTTTCCATTCGGACTTTACCCATTTCTGCCGTTCGAGACGATGCAGAGCTGGGTACAGAGATCCGGTCTCCACTGTGAATACTTCGCCGGACCGGCTGCGGATCACTTGTGCAATGGCGTAACCGTGCATGGGTTCGCGCAGAAGCGCCCGCAACACGAGCATGTCCAGCGTTCCCTGCAACAGCTCAATTCGGTTCTGGTACTTCGTTGTCTCGGCCATCTGGATGTAGAGATTCTACTGCCGTGGATGGAGACTGTCTACCTCCACGTGCTGGTGACTTTCTCGAAACCAATCATGTGCCCTGCTGAAAACCCAAACATGCTCTCAAATTGCTCAAGAGCTTTTTCGCCGCGTTGCTCAGCAACGCGTGATGAATACCGCGAAATCAGTCTGTTTTCGCCGATCTACCCTGGAATGATCCTGGGTGACGATCCCGAGGCGCTCATCTAGCCCATTCGGGTCTCAAATCGCGGATTCCGGGTGGACCATCAACCCGGAACGGATCACGCTTCTCAACGAGTTAGTTTTGAATGCCCAGACCTTCGTTTGCCAGGTATACCTGCCCGATGTGCTGGCCATCGCCGGCTTCTACCCGGAATGGTTCACTTATGGCGCGGGTACTGGGAATTACATGACCTGCGGCGATTACTCCGGCGACAACTCCAAAAGCACGAGTGGCTTCTCTTTCCCGCGAGGCATCGTCCTCGGACGCGATCTGGCAACCGTACTCCCGCTCGATCCAAACAACGTAGTCCCTTTCTTACTGCAAACGGTTCGCGCGCCTGGGCAACTCGCGCAATGGACTGCCGCAGCCCCCGCTCTAGCAACGCCGGCCAGGGGATGCAGAGATATTAAGGTGTTCACATAGGAACACTCTCAGCTTGTCGCTGTCACAAGAAATGACAGTTCGATTTGACGATCGAGCCCATTTCGCTGCCGGATGTCGTTTTAACGAGGCTCAATCTCAGGAATCGCCCGATCAAATTGGTAGGAGTTGAGCAATTCTGCTCGGGCGACTCACGTCTGGGCTTGGAGAATTTGAGAGCCACCGTAAAGAGAAACCCTTGAGCCTCTTTGGTGGCATATGGTTCCCGCGCGAATGGCAGCTTCCCTGATTCATTGCAGCAACAGGGAAGAGCGCGCCTCATTGAGCGCGCAACATGCAACGCAATGCAGCCGGCAACCTAATGGCGAAATCAGCGTTCAACCCACGACGGTTGCCGTTCAGTGAGGAGGCATGGCAATGGGATGTACCCAATTGCTCAGAATCCCGCACATGCAGGCTGCGAGACTCAAACTGCCAGCTCTCTTGCTCTGTTTCGGAACGTTACGGGCCTCATGGAAGCGGCTGGTCTGGGCACCGCAACAAGTTGTCTCGGCAAATGCGTCCGCCTGCACGGCACGGCAGCCTGGATTCAATCTAACCAACTCAACAAGACGGAGAAAACAATGAGCATCACAAATTCTGTAGTAGCGATCTACGACACCCACGAACAGGCTGAGCATGCGATCAAAGAATTGCAGGAGGCCGGGGTGGACATGAAGAGCCTTTCAATCGCGGCGAGGAATCAGCACACGGACGAGCACGTGGTCGGCTATTACAACGCCGGCGACAGGATGAAGTATTGGGGAAAAATCGGTGCTTTTTGGGGCGGCTTCTGGGGACTGCTTTTCGGTTCGGCGGCATTCGCTATACCGGGCATCGGGCCAATTCTGGTGGCTGGGCCATTAGTGGGCTGGATCATCGCGGGCTTAGAGGGAGCGGCCGTAGTTGGAGGAGTAAGCGCGGTGGGCGCAGGTCTTGTGAGCATCGGCATCCCAAAGGACAGCGTGCTCAAGTATGACGTTGCGCTGAAGACCGACAAGTTCCTTCTGGTTGTTCATGGAACTCCCGACGCAGTAGTCAAGGCAAAAGACGTCCTTGCAGGCACCGCACACAGTTCTTACACCGTTCATGGCGAGCCGGTCCTCGTCTAACAGCACCCGTTTTCAGAAGACGTATGCGCTCGGCTCTGGGGAGGCTCTCTTGGGCCGAGCACATGCACTGGGACATGAAAGGCAGTCACCATGAAGCAAAACAATTCGTTTCCAGCACTCATCTTCGCGGTCATCCTGGCCATTGGCGCGGTAGTTGCCTACAGTCTGCACCGCATGTCGGCTGACGTGACAGCCATTGTTGTACTTGCGTGCGCCGTAGCGACTGCCTATATTGCTGCGTCCGCTGTTCGAGTTGCCGATCAATGGAGCAAGGCCGTTGTCCTGCGCCTGGGCAAGTTCCGGTCTCTTGAAGGTCCGGGATTGTTCATGATCATTCCAATCATCGAATCCATCCCTTATTGGCTCGATACGCGCGTGCTGACAAGCTCATTCAAGGCAGAGAAGACACTGACCAAAGACACAGTTCCAGTGGATGTCGATGCCGTGCTCTTCTGGAAGATCATCGATCCCAAGAAGGCCGCCCTCGATGTGCAGGACTATCAGAGTGCAATCAACTGGGCCGCGCAGACGGCATTGCGCGATGTAATTGGCAAGACGATGCTGGGTGACATGCTGGAAGGCAGGGACAAAATCAGCGCGGATTTGCAGAAGATCATCGATGTGCGCACCGAGCCCTGGGGAATCAACGTGATTTCCGTCGAGGTGAAGGACGTCTTGATTCCTTCAGCTCTGGAAGATGCGATGTCGATGCAGGCGCAGGCGGAGAGGGAACGCCAGGCCCGTGTGATTCTGGGCGACTCCGAGCGCCAGGTGGCCGAGAAGTTCGGTGAAGCGGCCAAGACCTACTTAAACAATCCTGTCGCTCTGCATCTGAGAGCAATGAACATGCTCTACGAGGGGCTGAAGCAGAACTCGACGATCGTGATTGTGCCCAGTACAGCCGTCGAATCGATGCAGTTGGGTGGTCTGGCCGGACTGACGGCGTTGACGATGGGACTTGGAGAAGAAAAGGCGATGAAGGAAAGAGCGGCAAGAGGCGCCGCGATTGGTGGCCTCGATGAAGCTTCGCTTCCTCTTACTCCCGCTCAGGCTGGGGAGTTGGGTGTAGAGCCCGTAGGCTCGGCGAATGGACGCAGAGCTCTGTGATCGTACCGCGTACCACGCAATCGTGCGGTGCGGCGCGAGTGGCAACCTGGACTGGGTTTCGCGCAGCCATCCCTAATTCGCGTTCCCAGTCGGTTGGTCTAACTGAGGTCAAAATGAGCAGATGCCCTCGAAGGCGAGGCTCGAGCCGCGAATCATGAGCCAAGTGCCGCTCTATCCCTTGCGCTTCGCGCCCATCTTCCAGTACAGGCTGTGGGGCGGCAGGCGTTTGGGCGCAATACTTTCCGAGTCCCTGCCAGGCGGTGATCCCATCGGCGAAGCGTGGGTGCTGAGCGACCGCACCGACCACCAGAGTCTGGTTGCGAATGGACCGCTGAAGGGCAAGGCACTTGGACAAGTGATGGAGCAGTTCCGAGAGCAGCTGATGGGGAAGTTCGCGTCGCGCTTCGTGCGCTTTCCCCTGCTGTTGAAGTTTCTCGACGCACAGACGATGCTTTCCGTGCAGGTGCACCCGAGCGACGCGCACCCCGATCTAATTCCAGCGGGGGATACAGCAAAGACTGAGGCGTGGGTTGTAATTGAAGCTGAGAAAGGCAGCCGAATCTATGCCGGCCTCAGATCGGGGACCACGGCGAACATTCTTCGGAGTTCTCTTGAAGACGAGAGCGTTGCGGAACACCTTGTGTGCATTGACCCGAAGCTGGGCGATGCGGTGTTCATTCCTGCAGGAACAGTTCACACCCTGGGCGACGGAGTTGTCGTCTTTGAAGTTCAGCAAAACAGCGATGTGACGTTCCGGCTCTACGATTGGGGCCATATCGACCCCAAAACCAAGGCGCCGCGGCCATTGCAGGTCGACGATGCTTTTGCCTGTATCAATTTTGGAGCAAGCGATGCTGGCCTGGTAGAAGCGCGTGTGGAGACAAGCGCGCCCGTTGAGAGGGAAAGACTCTTCGATTGTCCCGCTTTCCTCTTGTGGCGATTGCTTGGGCAAAATCCGTTCCCTGTGGGAGCCACACAGGAGCCGCGCGTGTTGATTTGCATTGCGGGCTCGGGCCAGATAACGCACGAAGAGATTCCATACTCGGTTGGCAAGGGGGATGTTTGGCTTTTGCCGGCGGAGGCCGGAGTATGCGCGTTTCAACCCAGCGGAGAGGTTACTTTGCTGGAGATTGCGATTCCATGATCGCTCGCGAGATCATCCGTGCGAAAGAGCAACCGCGACAAATTAAGCTTGAATTCGTTGAACCAACGGCAGGGAGATGAATGAAAAAGCTGATTGTGTTCGATTTGGACGGTACTCTCGCACCAAGCAAATCATCTCTCGCTCCAGAGACCGCGGGGCTGCTGCGTGACCTCCTGGGCATTATTCAAGTGTCCGTGATCTCCGGAGGCGCGTGGGCGCAGTTTGAAAAGCAGCTTCTTACCGATCTTCCCCATGACGCTGATCTCGCGAATCTGTCTTTGCTTCCAACCTGTGGAACGAAATTCTTTCAGTTCAAAGGAAAATGGACGGAGCTTTATTCGGAGGATCTTTCTGCGGAGCAAAGGAAGAAGATTATCGACTCTTTGGATAAGGCAGCGGGAGAGGCGGGCTACCGCGCTGACAAGGTTTGGGGCGATGTGATCGAGGATCGTGGAAGCCAGGTGACATTTTCCGCGTTAGGTCAGCAAGCGCCTCTGGAAGAAAAAGAAAAGTGGGATCCGGATTTTGCCAAGCGGAAGAAGATCACAGCGATTCTGGAGACGCTTATCCCGGAGTTTTCCATTCGTATGGGCGGTGCAACATCAATCGATGTGACCAAGCCGGGCATCGATAAAGCCTACGGCATTGGCAAGCTGCGGGATACTCTCCACGTTTCCTTGAATGAGATGGTTTATATCGGCGATGCGCTGTTTCCAGGCGGAAACGACTACCCTGCCGAACAGGCGGGTGTTGTGTCGATCCCTGTCAAAGGGCCAGACGACACAAACCTGGTGATCAAGACAATCCTTGCCTGCCTTGGCGGCAAGTGAACACGGCAGACGGAGCAAGCGGGCGAGGAGACTCGATGAGTGGATTCAAGCTGCAGCGCCTGGGCATGATCATGGAGCCGGAGCCGGGTAATCCGAATGAAGTGGAAGGCGTCCTGAACCCGGCTGCTACCCGCGGCCCCGACGGTCAGCTCTACTTGTTCCCGCGGCTGGTGGCGAAGGGAAACTTTTCGCGCATCGGCATCGCGCGAGTGAAATTCAATAATGCCGGCGATCCGACAAGCGTCGAGAGGCTCGGCATCGCACTGGAGCCAGAAGCCGAGTATGAATTGCGGCCAAGCGGCGGTGGATGTGAGGATCCGCGCGTCACGTTCGTTGAGCCGTTGAAGCGCTACATTATGACCTACGCGGCGTTTTCGTCCCAAGGTCCGCGCATAGCTCTGGCCATGTCGGAGGATCTCTTTCATTGGGAGCGTCTCGGTCTCGCAACTTATGCGCATTGGCACGGCACCGACTTGGGGAACGTAGATGACAAAGATGCGAGCCTCTTCCCAGTCGAAATCCAAAATCCTTCCGGGCATCCGGAACTGGCGATGCTTCATCGCCCGCTCTTCCCCGGCACTCGACCGGAGGAAACTGCCTGTGGCCCAACATCCCGCGAGGTGGACCTTGATCGGGAAAGCATCTGGATTTCCTATTGCCCAATGGCTCTGCTGGGACGCGACCCGCATCGCCTTGGCAGGTTTACCTCCCATCACCGCTTGGCGACTCCAGTGTCGCCATGGGAGAGGCTCAAGATCGGCGCAGGCACGCCCCCGATGATGACCCGCCACGGCTGGTTGATCCTCTATCACGGCGTCAGCGAGAAACTACAAGCGAACACTTCGGAACACCATCTTTGCTATTCGGCCGGAGTGATGGTGCTTGCGAAGGAACATCCACAAATGATTCGCTATCGGTCGGCCGAACCGGTGCTTACGCCAAAATTGCCTGAAGAATGCCATGGAACTGTCGCCCATGTTGTGTTCCCTACGGGCATCGATCGGCGCGACGATCTCGGCACGCCCGATCGTTTCGACGTCTACTATGGGATGGCCGACAACCGGATTGGAGTGGCGCGCCTCGACATTCCGACATTGCTGCCAGCAGGGGGCATTGCTGTGCCGCCGGAGTCGACGCTCTAAAAGCATCGACACCGCCCGTTCATGGATCAGCATTCCGATTGGGGCGCCTTAGCTATCAGTGAACATAGCCTTCTGCGGATGCCCCTTGGCCATTGGAGCGGGCATGGCAGAATCGCTGAAGTCCGCGGTCCACTGCCAGTTTCTGATCTCGGGCATATCTTCCAGATGCTCGCGAATATAGTCGTGGTGGCGTTGGAGTTGCTGGTTGAAGAAGTTTATGGCACTGTTAGCCTCCAAACGAAGGCGGGGGAGATGCTTCAGTGCATCCAAGGCGAGGTGGTAGCGGCTCATTTCATTCAGAACCACCATATCGAACGGTGTGGTTGTCGTTCCATGGTCCATGTAGCCGTGCACATGGAAGCGGCCCTCATTGGAGCGACCGTGAACAAGCGTATGAATGAGCCAGCGATTGTTATGAAAGGCGAAGATCACGGGCGCCGTTTCTGTGAAGAGCGAGTTGAATGACATTTCGTCCATCCCGTGCGCATGCTTGTCGGGAAACATCAGAGTCATCAGGTCAACAACATTTACGACGCGCACCTTAATGCCCGGCACATGCTTCTGTAGCAGCCACGAGGCCGCGCAGGTCTCGATGGTTGGCACATCGCCGGCACAGGCCAGCACTACATCCGGCTCCCCGCCTTCATCGTTGGTTGCAAACTTCCATGTGGATGCGCCTTTCGAGCAATGATCAAGAGCTTCGTCCATATTGAGCCACTGGAGTTGAGGCTGCTTACCGCAGGTGACGACGTTGACGTAATTGCGGCTGCGCAGGCAATGGTCGAAGACGCTGAGAAGGCAATTGGAATCAGGTGGATAATACACGCGGATCACTTCGCTCCTGCGCTCCAATGCATTGACGACATACCCGGTTGCCTGGTGGCTGAAGCCATTGTGGTCGTTGCGCCATGCATGGCTCGTCAGCAGAACGTTGAGCGATGCAAGCGGCCTGCGCCAGAGATATTCGCGGCATTGTTCCAGCCACTTGGCATGTTGCGTGGTCATCGAATCGACCACCTGAGCAAATGCCTCATAGGAAGACCACATGCCATGGCGCCCCGTAAGCAGGTAGCCTTCGAGCCATCCCTGGCAGAGGTGTTCGCTTAGCACTTCCATGACGCGGCCGTCCGGACCAAGTTCATCGTCGATCGAAACGATTTCGGCCATGGAACACCGCTTAGTAGCTTCGAAAATGGAGTTAAGGCGATTGGAATTCGACTCGTCGGGACAGAACATTCGGAAGTTTGTCAGATTCATCCTGAAGATGTCGCGGAAGAAATCTCCCAATTTGCGCGGGGCCTCGGCCAGGACCTGGCCCGGTCCTGGGATCTCGAGAGCGTAACTTGTGAAGTCGGGCAGCGCGAGGGTGATCAACTCGCGTCCGCCATTTACGTGCGGGTTGCCTCCCATTCGCCGGTCGCCCACGGGCGAGAGGGCTGCAAGTTCGTCGATGAATTTGCCATTCTCGTCGAACAGTTCTTCGGCTTTGTAACTCTTCATCCAGGCTTCAAGAATCTTGAGATGCTCAGGATTGTCTTTCACCGATGCGAGCGGCACCTGATGCGCGCGGAATGTGCCTTCAATCGGTGTTCCATCCACTTCTTTGGGACACGTCCATCCCTTCGGAGTGCGAAAGATGATCATGGGCCAGACGGGCTGTTTCTTGAATCCGCTCTTACGAGCTTCCTTCTGAATTCCCCGAATCTCGGCGTAACAATCCTCAAGCGTTTGTGCGAGGAGTTGATGAACGACCTGGGGATCGTCGCCCTCGACAAAGTAGGGCTTGTAACCGCGGCCGACATAAAGGGCCTTCAAGTCGTCGTCGCTGGTGCGCCCCTGGGCCGTGGGTCCGGAGATCTTATAACCGTTGAGGTGGAGGATCGGCAAGACCGCGCCGTCTCGCACCGGGTTGACGAAGTTGACTGACTTCCAGCTGCCTTCCAGTGGGCAGGTCTCGGATTCACCATCTCCGATCACACAGGCCACAATTAGATCAGGATTGTCAAATGCGGCGCCGAATGCGTGAACCAGAGAGTACCCAAGCTCTCCTCCCTCGTGCATCGAATTCGGCACGTGCGGTCCGCAGTGGCTGGGTACGCCGCCCGGGGTCGAGAACTTGCGGAACATAAGCCGCAAGCCGTCTTCATCGTGTGTGATCTCAGGGTGAACCTCGGTGTATGAGCCTTCCAGATAGGAACAGGCATTCAGCGAAGGGCCGCCATGTCCCGGGCCTGAGATGTAGATTATGTCCGCATCGTGCTCTTTGATGAGCCGATTCAGATGAATGTAGATGAAGTTCTGTCCAGGGGAAGTTCCCCAGTGACCGAGCAACCTTGGCTTGATCTGTTCTGCCTTGAGAGGCGAGCGAAGCAGGGGATTGTCAAACAAGTAGATCTGGCCAATGCAAAGATAGTTTGCCGCGCGCCAGTAGCGATTCATCTTGTCCAACATCTCTGGCGAGAGTGGCCCTTTGGGCTTCGGTGCTCTTTCTTCGTTCTTGCCGTCAGCCGCAACCGCGGTTGAGAGGCTCACGTCGAAGATGAACCCGGACGAGTTGCCGTACTGATCGAAGTTCTTGCTGAACGGTTGAGGCGCGTCATCGTTCTCGAGGTTAATGGGGGGGTCGGTGCTGGCCATTTTGACGGTTCCTTTCTATCTCTGCGCGACCGGTAATAGTGCGGCGGGTGTTTCGCAAACGTGTTGTTCGAGGGGTCTTCAGCGTTATTTAGTCAGCAGATTTTTGATTGAGAGCAATTCGAGACGGCGCTTTTCGGTGGTTCTAGGATAGGCCATCTTCAGGCCTCCAAGCACATCAAGCACAATTTGGGAGACGATCAGCCGTGCGTTCTCCTTGTCATCTGCGGGGACGACAAACCACGGCGCATGATGAGTGCTCGTCGAGCGAAAGCAATCTTCGTAGGCTTTCATGTAATGGTTCCAGAATTTCCTCTCGTGAATGTCGGAGGTGCTGAACTTCCAGTTCTTGTCTGGCTCATCGATGCGCGCGAGAAACCGCTTCCGTTGCTCCTCGTAGGACAGGTGCAGAAATATCTTGACGATTTGCGTGGCGTTACGATGAAGGTGCCTTTCAAGATCCACGATGGATCCAAATCTCTGCTCCCAAATGTTCTTCTCGTCGCGTAACTCTTCAGGCAGCCCCTGGCTGCGAAGAATCTCCGGGTGCACTCGAACAACAAGCACCTCCTCATAATAGGAACGGTTGAAAATGCCAATCCGTCCGCGCTCGGGCAGACGGCAGGTCGTGCGCCAGAGGAAATCATGGTCGAGCTCTTCGGCGCTTGGCTGCTTGAAACTGAAAACCTCGCAGCCTTCAGGATTGACGCCCGACATGACGTGGCGAATGGCGCCATCTTTGCCGGCTCCATCCATCCCCTGAAAGACCAGCAACAGAGCATACTTGTGAGATGCGTAGTGAAGCTGCTGCAACGAGCTCAGTCTTTCCATGTGTTTTTGCAGGAGTTCCTTATACTGCTTCTTCGACTTCGCATAGGGCTCGACAAGCGTCGGCCATTTGCCGAGGTCGACCTTCTTGCCAGGCGGCACGCGGAAATCTTTCGAATCGATGGTCATCCTGTCCCTTCGGTGTTACGGCATCTTTTTCTTGACCGATTGATCACAGAGTGTTGCCCGCTCCGTTATAAGCCGGTACGAATCTACGTAAACTCTTCCGCGGAATCGTTGCTCGCAGCGTTGATCGACGCATGGTCGGATAAGGCATGTGAATGATCTATGTCCCCGCTTTCGTGTGATGCAGGCGAATGCGGAATTCTGTCCAGGAAACGGACTCTACCCAGCGGGTAGGGACCAGCACCGATCGATTCTTTAGCCAGTCTCCGCTTTTCACATCGAGGTAACCGAGGTGCCAGCTAGCCTCATCCAAGACAAAGCCCTCAAGGATTCCAAACTCGCCGTCGGTCGCCCAGACTTGATACCCAAGCATGTGTGAGGTGCTGCGCAGATGAAGGACCTCTGCGGCGTGAATCGGGTATTTCATTCCAGTCGGCATGGGCGGCATGCCGAACTCGCTGTCGACCCAGCTTGCCAGCGGGCCAAAGTATTCATGCATGGCAATTTCCTGTTGACGTGAGACCGGCTTTTCCGTATCAACGTCGGGACTGTTGCGGACTTGATCCCTGGTTAAATGAGCGCAACAGGTTTTGTTTGTAGAGTCGAGCCGTTCGAGCACCGTTGTCGGAAGAACCACCTCGCGCCGTTTCAGCCAGTTTCCTACGTCCGCCACCAGGTAGCGAACCTTCCAGGATTGGTCATCGAAAAGAAAGTTGCGGATGCTTCCGATTTCGCCATCGGTCGCTGCAACGGGAGATCCGATTAGGACGTTCAGATCACACGGCATGTTTTTCCTCGGCGGCCTCTGAAATGACCTGACACCCACGTTCTGTAGCTGCCTTGCAAATTATCGCTGTGCTCTCTCCACCGCAGGCGCGATTCGGAGCAGCAACCGGTGCCTTTGAGTAATTAGAGGGGCGGTCACTCAGCCTTCGCATGTTCCACCTGTTCATTCCGAGTTTCTCGCTCCGCTTCAAGCCAGTCCTGATCCTGCAGGCTCTCGCCATGGACTCGCCGCTGGTAGATCTCAAAAGCCCGCGCAGAGATTGCCTGCGTTTCATCGACGAGAGTTCTGCTGGCTTCGACCGATGGCTTCTTGATCGGATCAAAGATGCGATAGGCAACCAGCTTCACACGATCGTTGATGAGTGCCCAGGTAATTGCATAGGCCCACACAAATCCTGCCCATTTCCAGCCAAGCGGCGCCATGAATACTCCATAGACCGCGATCAGTGTCGCGACCGTCTGAGTGCCCACAACCGCAATCAACAGAATCTTCGCGGGGCGTATAGACCAGAATGGACCGCGTGTGCGGGTCAGGAAGATGGTCAAATGCCCGGCCACGGAGAGCTTGAGGTACATGAGTGTCTGGACGGTTAAGCGGTCCATGTGGAAGACGCGCTCGCCCAGATAGAACAAGAGAAACGCGGCGGCAACGCCAACCACTCCCAGAACGGTGGAGATGGACAGCACAAGCCGCATGTTCCAGGCTTCGGGCTTGTTCCTATACAAGACGTTGTCATAGGCGATGGACAGAATCGCTCCATCGTTGAGCAGCGCGATCATCACGATCATCACTGCGGTGACGGGATAGAAGTTGAAGACCAGGATGGCCAGCGTCATGAAGAACAGCACGCGCAGCGTCTCCGCGATGCGGTAGATGGCATAGCTGTTCATGCGCTGAAAGATGCGGCGGCTCTCCTTGATTGCGTCGATGATCACCGACAGGCCCGAAGCCAGGAGCACAATGGACGCTGCGGCTCTGGCTGCATCTGTCGCGCCGGATACAGCGATGCCGCAGTCGGCTTTCTTCAACGCCGGCGCATCGTTGACCCCATCGCCGGTCATGCCGACGATATGGCCATATTTCTGCAACACGTCAATAATGTAAAACTTGTGTTCGGGGAAGACCTGCGCAAAGCCATCCGCGTCTTCGATGGCCTTGGCTTGCTCCGGGGTCGCATCCTTTTTCAGGTCGCCCAGCGAACTGGCATCCAGGATGTTTGTGCCCAGTCCCAATTGTTTCGACGTTTCGCGTGCGATGGCAATTTGATCGCCCGTAACCATCTTGATCTTTACGCCCATCTTAACAGCGCTGGCAATGGTCGCTTTGGCCTGCTCGCGCGGCGGATCGAACAGCGGCAACATACCAACAAACTTCCACTTGTCTTGTTCATCTGCCCGGGCAACGCCCAGGGAGCGGTACCCTCGTTCAGCAAATTCAAGGATTGTCTTCTCCACAGCTTCCTTGACATCGCCGGCGTTTGTCGCCATCTTGAGAATCACCTGAGGGGCGCCCTTGGCCACAAAAAATTGCTTCCCATCCGCTCCTTTGACAGTGGCTTCCGTGCGCTTGTGGACGGGGTCGAACGGCATAAAGTGAAGCACCTGGGAGCTCTTCAGTTCCTTTTCGTCCTTTACACCTCCGATGACGGCAAGGTCGATGGTGTCCTTGTCTTCTGCGCGGGAGGCAAGGGCCGCCCACAGTATCACGTTGTCGGGAGCAATGCCGTCCACCGTGAACGGATCGCCAAGTTTCAGTTTGTTCTGCGTGAGTGTGCCGGTCTTGTCTGAGCAAAGCACATCCACGCCGGCCAATTCCTCAATCGCCGACAATCGCGTGACAATGGCCTCCTTTTTTGCCAGCAGGCGCGCACCGACGGCCATGGTCACAGACAAGACAGTCGGCATGGCGACGGGGATGGCCGCCACCAGAAGCACCAGGCAGAATTCCAGTGTGGTCAAGACCTTGTCGCCTCGGAAAAGGGCAAAGGCAAGAATCAACGCGACCAGCGCTACAGCCAGGATGATCAGGTAGTCGCCAATCTTAAGCACGGCCTTCTGGAAGTGACTAGCGGTCTGCGCCGACTGCACCATTTCCGCGGTCTTGCCAAAATAGGTATTCGTGCCGGTGGCATAGACTATGGCGTCGATTTCGCCCTGACGGATGATTGATCCGGAATAGACTGCGCCGCCGGGCTTGGCGGTAACGGGCAATGACTCCCCGGTCAATGCCGACTGATCCACTTCGATCGAGTCGCCATCCAGAAGCCGCGCATCTGCCGGAACGATGTCGCCCAGCCGGAGACGAACAACATCGCCAGGCACAAGCTCACTCGCCTTAGGATCTTCCCACTTGCCGTCACGCTTGACCTTCGCCTTGACTGCCAACCGCGCCTTCAGTGCAGCAATCGCGTCTCCCGCCTGATGCTCTTCCCAAAACCCGACCAGGGCGTTGGACAAAAGCAGCGCAAGAATGACAAAGAAATCGAGCCAGTGCCGGACAACTCCCGACAAAATGACTGCGGCTTCAATCATCCACGGAATCGGACCCCAGAAATAGGAGAGGAACTTGAGATATTGGTTGGTCTTCTTTTCCGCAATCTCGTTAGGCCCGTATTGTGCTTGACGCTTCACGACCTCGGCCTGAGTGAGCCCATCTGCCGATGTCCCGAGCTTCGTCATCAGCTCAGGCATGGCGAGCGTCTTCAGGGGATCCTTATCATCCTTGGACTTGGCCTCTGCCGGCTTCGATTCCATTTGAGATTGTTCTCCAGTTCTTGCTCAGTTTGCTGGGACATCGCATCCTTGTGGGGTGTGATCGAAGGTCATTCCGTCAACTAGATCTGTCTTAGGTGGCCGTACCGGTCAATGCGGCCGCCACGAATGAAGCGGTGGTGCACCATGGTGTGAACAAGCAGCACAATAGCAACGCCTGAGGCGAGCAGCAGCAAGAACCGTCCAATCTGAAACCAGGACGACCTTGTGCCATGTGAGGCGGCATCAGTCCAGTTCCCTGACATCCAAGCCGTTTTCCCGCTTCGGGTTGTTGATCTGGCGATTGTGGCTAAGTTCACCACCACCATTGCATAGAGCGAACCGACGGAGTTTTCATGCCGCTGCGAGCCGTGTAACATTCGCGGCGAAGAGTCCATTGTTCGCTCTGGGGCGAATAAAGACTGTGCACTCTTGCACAGTTAAGGCCCGCCGCCCCGGATTTCTCATTGGCCGACAAGGTGTGCACAGCCATCGTGGTGGCGACCCTCTCTCGTGAGCAATTGTGACCTTCATTCCTGAGCTGAATTGGTCGATACTTGCGACGCTGCGCAAGAGCTTTTGCCCGGGCCTGAAAAGGCGTCACGTCAACTGATGATTCAGCGAGAGGTGCTTCAAGTATCGTGTTACGGTCGCGTGGTCGTGGCCCTTCGTCAATGCGGGATGCGACACTGGCTCCCAGAAGAACGATGGATTGATAGTTGATTGAGTATGAAAGAAGCTATGACATCACTCAGAGAAACTGAGGCATGGAAGGCCCTTGAGGCCCACGCCAAGGCGAACTGCACTCTCCATCTCAGAGACCTCTTCGCTCAGGATCCAACACGGGGCGAGCGGCTTAAAGTTGAGACGGCAGGCATTTATCTCGATTACTCGAAAAACCGCATCACAGACGAGACCGTTCGGCTCTTGCTACAGCTTGCCGATCAGACCGGCCTGAGATCTCGCATCGACGCAATGTTCAGCGGAGAAAAGATCAATGTCACCGAGAAGCGGGCGGTTTTGCATGTCGCTCTGCGAGCCCCGAAAGAGCAAACCCTTTTCGTGGACGGTTTCGACGTTGTGCCCTTGGTTCACGTCGTCCTGGACAAGATGGCTGCGTTTTCCGACCGTGTCCGGAGCGGAGAGTGGAAGGGCTATACCGGTAAACCGATTCGCAATGTGATCAATATCGGCATAGGCGGATCCGATCTAGGCCCAGTGATGGCCTACGAGGCCCTGCGTCATTATTCCCAGCGCGACCTGACTTTCCGCTTTGTATCCAATGTTGACGGAACCGATTTTGCCGAGGCAACACGCGATCTCGAAGCGGAGGAGACGCTGTTCATTATCTCTTCAAAGACCTTCACGACGCTGGAAACAATGACCAACGCACACTCGGCGCGCGTATGGGCGCTTGAGACGTTAAAACATAGCGCCGCCATCGCCAGGCACTTCGTTGCCGTTTCGACCAATGCCGAGGGGGTGGAGAAGTTCGGCATCGACACGGCGAATATGTTCGAGTTCTGGGACTGGGTAGGCGGGCGCTACTCGATGGACTCGGCGATCGGTCTCTCAACCATGATCGCGGTCGGCCCAGAGTATTTTCGCGAGATGCTCGGCGGATTCCACGAGATCGACGAGCATTTCCGAAGCGCGCCCTTTGAAAGCAATCTTCCCATTCTGTTGGGGATGCTCGCAATCTACAACAACAACTTTCTCGGTGCGCAAACCGTCGCGGTTCTTCCCTATGAACAATACCTGAAACGCTTCCCGGCTTATCTGCAACAGTTGACGATGGAAAGTAACGGCAAGCATGTGACGTTGGATGGAGAGAGAGTCGATTACGAAACGGGGCCAATCTATTGGGGAGAACCCGGCACCAACGGACAGCACTCTTTCTACCAATTGATCCACCAGGGAACCAGGCTTATCCCTTGCGACTTCATCGCGTTTGACCAGCCGTTGAACCGGATCGGTCGACATCACGACATCTTGCTGTCCAACGTCTTCGCACAGGCTGAAGCATTGGCCTTTGGCAAGACAACGCAGGAAGTTGAGGCGGATGGAACACCAGCCTGGCTTGCGCCTCACAAGACCTTTGAGGGTAACCGGCCGTCGAACACGATCCTGATTGAGCGGTTGACTCCGGCGGCGTTGGGGAAACTCGTCGCGCTGTACGAACACAGCGTTTTTACCCAGGGCACGATCTGGGGGATCGATTCATTCGACCAGTGGGGCGTCGAGCTAGGGAAGGTTCTTGCTCAACGAATCATCCCTGAACTCGAGAACAAGACAGAGCCCAATCTGCAGCACGATAGCTCAACCAATTCCCTTATCCGGCGCTACCGGAAATCCAGGGAATCGTCGTGACGAATAAAGAGCGCTCTTCTGGACATGAGGATGCAAATTGTCTTCCGGCCCGGAAACCAGGAGATAGCAGAGCAAGCTTATCGATTCGACTCACGGGCATATGGTAAGAATGGCCAAAACTGCACAGATAGACGCGGCTGTTCATGGAATTCTCAAAGTGTCTGCGCAATGTACCGCAGAGGGAAGTGCTCACTTAGTACCGACTCGCGAGCAAATTCCACAACAACAGAGCCTTCCGGCGAGAGAAGGCATATTCACGCCAAAGGAGCCTGCATGACCACTACGAAGAAATGCGAACACACGGCCTGTAACTGCCCGGCTGCGCCAGGAAAGATTTACTGCAGCGATACATGTGCCGATGCAAAGAAAACACCCGAACTAACCTGCCAATGCAAACACCCCGATTGCAACGATATTGGCCTCAAGATGTAGGGGCTTGGCTCCTGACGCAACTGGGGGTCTCCAATTCCAGCCCGATGTTCAACCCATTTCAACTGTGAAGAGGCAATGCGTACTCCATGACCCCATCTGCGACACTTTCGACGACGATTGCACCTCCTGCATTGGATGAGCTCTGCATCAACACTCTTCGCTTTTTGGCCGTGGACATGGTGCAGAAGGCCAATTCCGGCCATCCTGGGCTGCCAATGGGGTCGGCAGCGATGGCGTATACGCTTTGGGATCGTTCGCTCAAGTTCAACCCGCGCGATCCCGACTGGCCCGACCGGGACCGTTTCATTCTGTCGGCTGGTCACGGGTGCGCGTTGCTCTATGCTCTGCTTCATGTTACGGGGTTCGACCTGCCGATGGATGAACTCAAGCGGTTTCGTCAGTGGAGAAGCCGCACGCCTGGGCATCCGGAATATGGAAAGACTCCGGGAGTCGAGGCGACCACAGGACCATTGGGGCAAGGCCTGACCAACGCAGTCGGCATGGCCATTGCCGAGGTGGCGCTTGCGGCGCGATTCAATCGGCCTGGTCACCGGATCGTGGACCACTTTACCTATGTTCTGGTCAGCGATGGCGATCTTGAGGAAGGTATTTCCTCCGAGGCGGGTTCGGATGCGGGCCACCAGCATCTGGGCAAACTCATCGTTCTTTATGCCGACAACCACATCACCATCGAAGGCAGCACGGAGCTCACCTTCACCGAAGACCGTATGGCACGGTTCGCCGCTCTCGGCTGGCACGTGCAACGAGTGGAGCAGAGCAACGATATCGAAGCGGTCGGATCCGCACTCAAGAAGGCTCGTGAAGAAACCGGGCGACCGTCGTTGATTGCCGTTCGAACCCACATTGGCTTCGGCAGCCCTCACAAACAAGACACCGCTTCAGCCCACGGAGAAGCGCTCGGCGTAGATGAGGTGCGCCTGACCAAAGAGGGGATGGGGTGGCCGGTTGAACCTCCTTTCCATATCCCCGAGGAGGCGCTGGAGCACTTCAGAAGAGCAATCGCACGGGGAAGCGCTGCGCAGGTGGAATGGGAGTCGCGCCTCAAAGCTTTTGCAATGGAGTTCCCTGACCTGGCGGCGGAGTTTCATCGAGTTATCGACAGGCGCCTTCCCAAAGATTGGGATGCCGACCTGCCGGTATTCAGTGTGGCGGACGGTCCGATGGCGACTCGCGTCGCATCGGGAAAAACGATTGAGGTGCTGGGCTCACGTTTGCCCGAGATGATGGGAGGCTCGGCCGATCTTAACCCAAGCACCCATACCAATCGAGAGGGCGCAGGGGAATTTGAGCCGGATAACTGGAGCGGGCATAACATGCACTTCGGTATTCGAGAGCATGCGATGGGCGCCATCCTGAACGGAATGGCATTGCATCGCGGCCTCATCCCTTATGGAGGCACGTTCCTGGTTTTCAGCGATTACATGCGACCTCCCATGCGTCTGGCAGCCATGAATGCATTGTCGGTGATCTATGTCTTCACGCACGACAGCATCGGCATGGGCGAAGATGGACCGACTCACCAACCTGTTGAACAGCTCATTGGATTGCGATCCATCCCTGGCATGGTCGTCCTTCGCCCTGCGGATGCCAACGAGACAGTGGCCGCATGGCGAGTTGCGATCGGCAGAAAGCTGGGGCCCGTTGCTCTTGTGCTCACCCGACAGGGAGTTCCCGTGCTCGACCTGAAACTCTATCCCGCTATTCCGACTGGGGTTCCGTTAGGCGGGTATATCCTTGCGGATTCGCCGACAAGCGGGCTACCAGACATCGTCCTCATCGCTACAGGATCAGAAGTCCAACTAGCGCTGGAAGGTCGCGAGCGGCTCGCGGCAGGAAGCGTTCACGCGAGAGTGGTGAGCATGCCAAGCACAAACCTGTTCGCAGCACAATCGGACGATTACCGAGAAAGCATTCTTCCCGCGGGCGTGCCAATTTTGGTCATTGAGGCTGGTTCGCCGGTGGGGTGGCAGTCCTTTGTCGGACCCCGGATCGCCGTCATCGGGATAGACACTTTCGGCTCGTCGGCGCCGGGGCCGGTCGTGATGGAGCACTACGGCTTCACCGCGGAGAACGTCTGCAGACAGGCCCATCATGTGCTCGATCAGCGCAAGGAGAAGGCATAGTGCGCATAGGAATCGCGTCGGACCATGGAGGGTTCGCCCTGAAGGAGCAGATAGCGGATTTGCTGCGCAGGACTGCCTATGAGGTTGTCGACTTCGGTGCACTTCATCCGAGCCCCGGAGACGATTACCCGGATTACGTGATTCCACTGGCCAGAGCCGTTGCCGCCGGCACGGTGGAACGTGGAATAGCGCTCTGCGGTAGTGGAGTGGGTGCGTCCATCTGCGCCAATAAGGTTGCTGGTGTGCGCGCCGGGCTCATTCACGATGTGTTCTCAGCTCATCAGGGCGTTGAAGACGACGATATGAATGTCTTCTCGCTGGGCGGCCAGGTGATTGGGCCGGCACTGGCCTGGGAATTGATTCAGACATTTCTAAAGGCTCGCTTCAGCGGCGCGATTCGTCACCAGCGCAGAGTCGACAAAGTGAGCGCACTTGAAATCCAACCAGTTGCGGAGTGACGCGTTCTCCAAAAGGAATGAAATGAATCGAACAACCGAGAAATTTCATGAAATGGGTCAGAGCATCTGGCTCGATAACATCACCTGCGGTTTGCTCGCCAGCGGCACCCTTCAACACTACATTCAGGAACTATCGATCACGGGTCTTACCTCGAACCCCACGATCTTCGATCACGCCATCAAAAACAGTCACGACTATGACGGCGCCATCAGTCAAAAACTGAAAGAAGGCAAATCGGACGAGACTCTCTTCTTTGAATTGGCGATCGTGGACCTGCGGCAGGCTGCCGATCTCTTCCGCCCGATCCACGACCGGACAGATGGTGTCGATGGCTGGGTGTCATTGGAAGTTTCACCCCTGCTGGCACGCAATACGGCCGCCACCCTCGTCGCGGCCAAGGCTCTCCACGCCCGCGCGGAACGTGAGAATCTCTTCATCAAGATCCCAGGAACCAGAGAAGGTCTCCCAGCAATCGAAGAGGCAATCTTCGCGGGCGTGCCGGTCAACGTGACTCTGTTGTTCTCCGGTGACCAATATGTGGCGGCTGCGGAAGCTTACATGCGTGGGATTGAACGGCGCATTGCCGCGGGCATGAATCCAGATATCGGCTCTGTGGCGTCGCTCTTCGTTAGCCGCTGGGACGTCGCAGTTGAGGAAAAGGTGCCAGAGGCACTGCACAACAAGCTCGGCATCGCAATAGCCCGAGAGGCTTATGGGAAGTACCGCGCACTGCTCGATTCGCCGCGGTGGCAACGCATTCTGAACGCAGGAGGACGCTCGCAGCGCCTCTTGTGGGCCAGCACTGGGACTAAGGATCCTCAGGCGTCGGACATCCTGTACGTCGAGGCGCTCGCTTTGCCCTTCACCATCAATACAATGCCCGAGGCCACGTTGAAAGCTCTCGCCGCCCATGAAGAATTAGGCGAGGCTTCACCCGCACATGCCAATGAAGTGCTGGCAGAGTTCGCCAAGGCCGGCATTGACGCGGACAGCGTCGCCACTCAACTCGTCGAGGAAGGGGTTGCCTCGTTCGCCAAGTCTTGGAAAGATTTGCTGGACTGCATCGCATCAAAAAGCCAGAGACTCAAAGCTGCCTGAGTGTGTGCTGGGGCCATCTTCTGCTCCGTGTACGCAATTGCTCGGAACCGCGGACTTCACAACTGAAACACTCGCTTGGCAAGCGGCCTGCAGCTCGGCTGCGGATCGCGATACGGGCATGATAGGCCCCCCTAAGCTTGTCAAGAAAGATTTTCGCAGCCGCGTTGGCGATTCGGGAGCCGCAACCTAAACGTCTCAACAGTTGTGTGCGGAATAGACCGGACGAGCGGGGCCTGCGCGCCTACGTTAACGAACAGGCGAAAGGCGCAACCGGCGGCTGAAGGGTTGGTGTTAGTTGCAGCCGCGCAATCAGTTCTTTCGAAAGATTGGGAAAAATGCAAATGGATCGGATTTCACGAGGGCTTTCTCAGGTTCAGGAGAACGACTGCCGTGCGGCGTTGACAAAGTTCATGGACAGGAACGACCTCTCCGATTGGGGATCGACGGTGAAGGTTGAGGAGACGAATGCGGGAAGGTACCGCGTGAAAATCAAACTCACGCCGCCAACAGGTGCCGAGTTGCCGGCATGGTCTGTGGATGAAGTCGCGATCGCTGATGCATCGGTTGATGTGGCTGCAGAGGTGGATAAGCTGCTGGAAATTGGTTATCAGGCACGCCTCCAGCAGGCAAAAGTACAGGAGCCGCAATAACGCCTCTCATTATCAAAGCGGCTGGGTTGGTTTTGTCGCAAAGGAGCATCTTGTGATTCAGGCTATCTACAAAGGTGTAGAGATCGAGATGGAAATGCATCAGCAGTCGCACGAGCATTGGAAATGCGACTACACATTAATCAAGCACCCCGAACGAACCATGACGATTCATCACGGAACTGAGGTCTTCCCTACATTGGAAACCGCCAGGGCGCATACGCTCAAAGATGCTCAAGACGCAATCGATCAAACTGGTTGAATTCTCAACACGGTTCTCCTGGGCGAGCGACTTCCTTCCCACCTTGTCTGGCATACGGCGAGGATTGTGCTGGATTCCGAAGGAAACGCTGGAGATTGGCCTCTCGCGGCGTACAACCGGCCCTTCGCAAGTAACGACTCAATCAATGTACGACAGCAGAGGAGACGGCATGCTAACCAGGGCAAATGCACTGAAGGGATATTCACTCAAGAGCCTCGATGGAGACATCGGGTCGGCCAGCGAGTTCTACTTCGACGACCGGTATTGGGCGATTCGTTACCTTGTGGCAAATACAGGAAGCTGGCTTACCGGCAGGAAGGTATTGATCTCTCCTTACTCACTGGACGGTGTCAACACCGGGGACGAGAATGTGTTCGTTCTACTAACCAGGAAGCAGATCGAAGATAGTCCGTCTATCGACGTGGACGAGCCAGTTTCCCACCAGTATGAGTACTTATACAACGGATATTATGGATTTCCCAATTATTGGGGCGGTCCATATATGTGGGGGGGCAATCCATACATTCTGCGGGATCGCAGCAGATGGGGAGTGGCCGGCTCGGAAGCAATGGGATGGGACCGCCATCTTCGCAGCACCGACGAAGTTGAGGGCTACCATCTTGCTGCGCTTGACGGCGAGGTCGGCCATGTCGATGACTTCATCCTCGATGACGAGACCTGGGCAATTCGTTACCTTGTTGTGGCGACAAAGAACTGGTGGCCTGGGAAAAGAGTTTTGATTTCGCCAAAGTGGATCGAGTACGTGAGTTGGGAAGAGCGGGAAGTTGCAATCGGCTTATCTCGCGAGACCATCAAGGCTTCACCGGAATACACAGATGGGTCACTGCTTACAAGGGATTACGAATCGGACTTGCATGGGCACTACAATCGCGAAGGATACTGGGTCGAGGAGCTTGCGGCCGTCTGATTGCATTTGAATAGCACGCCAGAACAGTTCGCTGTCGACGTTCTGTTGAGACGGATTAAGCCACAAACTCCTGCCTCCGCGCAGGTCCGTGGCTTATTCAAGCTGGACCTTGACATCCCCGATTCATCGCCTTCGGCAAGCTCTTCATCGCCAGCCACGAAGTGCCGGCACGGCTTAGGAGCCACGCGGCGGTTAACGTGCCGGACCCAGGCACCTTCTTTACGTTGGGGCCGCTTGGCCATGCCGACTACCCTGCGCTGAGTGTTTGGCGAGGGAATCCATTGAGTCATTGTCAAAGAGGTTGAATGAGCGAAGAAAGCGATTATCAACCCTCTGGCGTCTTCCGTGGGGGACAGTGACCCCTGCCGATCACGATGAAGTGATTCGCGGCCCACGACGGCGCGCCGCAGTTGTCGTTGCCCACCCGGATGACGAGACGCTCTGGTGCGGCGGATACATACTCGCCCATCCGGAGTTTGATTGGCGGATTGTGACTCTTTGCAGGGCATCCGATCCGGACCGTGCCCCAAAGTTCCGCCAGGTACTGGAGCAACTGGGGGCGGTGGGCGAAATGGCGGATCTGGACGATGAGCCCGACCAAGCGCCGCTTCCAATCGAGCAGGTGAAGGAAACCATAGCCCGATTATTAGCTGGAAACAGTTACAGCTTGATTCTCACTCACGGCCCAAGGGGCGAATATACACGTCACCGCCGGCATGAGGAGTGCTGCCCGTGGGTTGCGATACCGATCGCTACACGCCGCATAGCGAAGCGCCCCTTGGGCAGAGGTTTACGGGGCAGAGGTCGTGGGTGCGTTAAGGGTGCAATAAGGGTTGCCAAGAGTTCCTCAGGGTGCTGAAAGAAGCCATCCGTTCCCCCCGATTCCAATAAGTTACCTGCCTTGGATTTACTGTCACGGCAGAGGTCGCGGGCTCGAGCCCTGTCGGCTCTTCACGCCTGATTGGATCGGAACCGCGATCCGGTCAGCTGTTGTTGGGGAGTATCCAACCATCGCTTCTTTCTCTTTGCGACTGTGGGGACCGTGGCAGCAATTCCAAGGTAATCCAGAGTGGTCGATCATCAGGAATTGTCTTTTAAGTTTAAGATAATAAGAGATTAAGGTAATTCAAGGTAAGCTTGGGGTAACTGCGGTCGCCCGTCTCTTAACCGACAGGTTGTAGGTTCAATTCCTACCGCGTCCACCATTCAAAAATCAAAAGTTTAGAGCGATCGACTGGTAGCAATCGACCGGCCTTGATCTTCTGCGGCGGTGTGGAGATTTGCGGGGAACTCCCTCTGCGGCTTGAAGTTCGATAGAGTGTTCAATGGTCGCGATCCTGTTGCTTAGCTGAGGAACTTGTCGACGGCTTTTTCCGTGATGGTTCGCTGCAGCACCGGGGACGAGAGGACAGTGGCCGTCGAAGTGGTTCCGAAGTGTCCCAGTGTGTCGAGAAAGCGTTCGAGGTGCTCCACCGAAACGACGCAGGCCTTGACGATGAAGGAGTCGGAGCCAGTGACGCGATGGCACTCGAGCACCTCCTCCCATGTTTTCGCCTGCTGTTGAAATGCGCGCACCAGGGAATCAGGTCCGGTCATCGACAGGCGCACGAAGATGAGGATGGGCATGCCCAACCGCTCGAGGCTGATGTTGGCATGGAATCCGCGAATCACGCCCAGTTCCTGAAGGCGAAGGACCCGCTCGGCAACGGCAGGAGTGGTTAAGCCGACACGACGGCCCAACTCAGCCCAGGAGAGACGCGCATCCTGCTGCAGTTCTTCGATAATTTTCCAGCCAATGCGGTCGAGCTCGATCGGCTCATAGGGGCGATGGGAACGGGAGGTGGGCATGAATTGGCACTCCAACCTTCGAATAGAAGGACAGTAGCACTTTTTTCTTAAGAAAGTAAAACGACAAAAGCTGGAATGCATTGCAATGCGATTGTCAGTGGTTGCGGAGGGATGCGATACTGCGGCACGTCAAGACGTATTGGAGCTTCCCCATGGCTCAACAACTGAAGGATTCCGGGTATCAATCCGGCTTTGGCAACGAGTTTGCCACCGAGGCTCACCCCGGCGCGCTGCCGCAAGGGCAGAACTCTCCGCAGCGGCATCCGCTTGGACTTTACACAGAACAGATCAGCGGCACGGCGTTCACGGCGCCGCGAGCAGTGAACCGGCGAACGTGGAGCTACCGGATTCGGCCGTCGGTGATGCATGAGCCGTATGCGGAGTTTAAGCTCGATACGCTGCAGCGAAGCGGCCCATTCGACGAGGCGCCCGCACCGCCCAACCAGATGCGTTGGGACCCACTCCCCATGCCGACCGAGAAGAAGGATTTTGTAGAGGGGATGGTGACGCTGGGCGGCAATGGCGACCCGGCGATGCAGGATGGGGCAGGCATTCACCTGTACGCGGCGAACTCGACCATGCATGACCGCTTCTTCTACAACGCTGACGGTGAGATGCTGATTCTGCCTCAGCAGGGACGGCTGGTGCTGAGGACGGAGTTGGGGATTGTTGACGTTGCTCCGGGCGAGCTTGCGGTGATTCCGCGCGGCATCAAGTTCCGGGCCGAACTGCCGGATGGTCCTGCTCGCGGCTACATCTGCGAGAACTATGGCCGAACCTTCCGGCTGCCGGAATTGGGGCCGATTGGGGCAAACGGCCTGGCAAATCCGCGCGACTTTCTTACGCCGACCGCAGCCTACGAGGATCGAGAAGGCTCGTTCGAGGTGGTTGCGAAATACCTGGGACGGTTGTGGCGCGCGGAGATTGACCACTCACCACTCGACGTCGTGGCATGGCACGGAAACTACGCGCCGTACAAGTACGATATGGCGCGCTTCAACTGCATCAACACGGTGAGCTTCGATCATCCCGATCCGTCGATTTACACGGTGCTGACCGCGCCTTCAGGGATGGAGGAAGCGGCGAACGTGGACTTCGCGATCTTTCCGCCGCGCTGGATTGTGGCCGAGCACACGTTCAGGCCGCCGTGGTTCCATCGCAACCGAATGAACGAGTTCATGGGGTTGATTGTTGGCCAATACGACGCCAAGGCGGAGGGCTTTTTGCCGGGTGGAGCGAGCCTGCACAACTGCATGTCGGGCCACGGACCGGATGCGGAGACTTTTGAGCGCGCGAGCGGCGCAGAGTTGAAGCCGCAATACATCGATGGCACACTGGCCTTCATGTTTGAGACGCGACTGCCAGTGCGGCCCACGCGCTTTGCATTGGAGACGAAAATTCTGCAGCACGAGTACTACGAGTGCTGGCAGAGCCTGAAGAAGAATTTTTCCGGTGCTTGATAGGGTACGCCGGTTGCAGTCGGAGGCGCAGGTTTGACCGAGCAGTTTTCGCTGGAGGACTGGAGCCGGAAGAGCTGGGTCGAATCGGCCAACGACCCGGATTGCGGATTTCCACTGCAGAGCCTTCCCTATTGCATCCTTGGAGGGGAGTATGGCGTTGCGCGGCCAGGCGTGGGCATAGGCGACCAGGTGCTGGATCTGTCGCAGTGCGGCCGCGGCGGGCTGATGGGTGGGTTGCCGACTCACGTTTGCGTGGCCTGCCATGCGAAGACACTGAATCCTCTGCTCGAGTGCGGGACGGTGGCACAAGATGCATTGCGCGCGCGACTCATGGACTTGCTGGACGCGGGGGCAGAGCGGAGTGTGCGGGAATCGCTTCGCGGCGCACTCGTGCCGATGAAGGGGGCGCGGCTGCTGAAGCCCGTCGAGCCGGGAAACTATACCGATTTCTATGCTTCGATTCATCACGCCACGAACGTGGGCCGAATCTTCAGGCCCGAGCAACCGCTGCTGCCAAACTACAAGTTTGTGCCGATCGGGTATCATGGCCGCGCGTCTTCGCTGGTGGTGAGCGGGACGGGCGTCCGGAGGCCGAGCGGGCAGACAAAGCCGGCGGCGACGGGAGGCCAGCCCGGGTTTGGACCGACTGCGTTTCTGGACTACGAGGTCGAAGTTGGGATGTACATCGGCACGGGCAATCGGTTGGGCGAGCCGATTTCGATTGGGAGCGCTACGGAACATATCTTCGGTGTCACGCTTGTGAACGACTGGTCGGCGCGGGACATTCAAGCGTGGGAGTACCAGCCGCTTGGGCCGTTTCTTGGCAAGAGCTTCGCGACCAGCGTGTCGCCCTGGGTTGTGCCGATGGAGGCCCTGACGCCGTTTCGAGTTCCCGCGATGTCGCGGCCGGAAGGTGACCCCGCTCCACTCGCGTATCTGTGGAGCGAAGAGGACCAGCGGGTTGGAGGGTTCGATCTCACCGTGGAGGTCTTCCTGCTGACCGCGGCGATGCGGGCTGAGCGCCAGCCGCCACACCGGCTCAGCCAGGCGAATTTGCGCGATCTCTACTGGACGCCCGCGCAGATGATTGCGCACCACGCCAGCAACGGATGCAACCTGCTGCCGGGCGACCTGTTGGCCACGGGAACGATCTCTGGCGCAGAGGAGAATGCAGCCGGGTGTCTGCTGGAGCTCACGCGAGGCGGCGCGAGGCCGGTTTTTTTGCCGAACGGAGAGATGCGGACGGCGCTGGAGGTTGGGGACGAGGTGATTCTCAAGGGATTTTGCCGGCGGGCGGGCTTGCCACAAGTCTCGCTCGGAGAGTGCAGCGGGGTGGTGCTGCCGGCAGTCGAAATCTGAATAGGGCTAGAGCGGTGCGCGCTCGACCGATGTAATGAATTGGATGCCATCCACCTGCAGCTTATGGAGCCGCATGTCGTTGGTCAGAAACAAATCCATGCCTGCGGTCGCTGCACATGCAAGTTGCATGGCATCGGGTGCGCGGATTCGTTGCAATCGCAGCGCGCGAAACTTGGCAAATTGGCGCGCAGCGGGCAAGTCAAAAACGATGATTGTCGCTGCTTCCTGTATCGCCTTTTCATACTGATCGCGTCGGGCCAAATCTCCCAATTCCCAGGGCTTGACCATGACTTCCCCGACAGAAAGCGCGGACGTGAAAAGCTGGTCCCCTCGGGCTTCGATCCTGGCCAGAAGCGATTTGACTCCGGCTGAATAGACCGGATGCTGCTCAAAAAGATAGATGAACAGATTGGTGTCCCAGAAGACACGGCTCATTCCCAGCCCTCTCGCAACCGATTGATGTATTCATCTGCATGCTCATCGGTCCAAATGTCTTTGCCTGAACCTTCGAGAGCAAGGAGAGAGTTGAACCTCGAATTGGTTTGTGATCGCCCTTTGCACCATTCCCTGTGCCATGAGAGAAGCTCGCGGTATTGCTCTGGAATGTCGGCTGCCACGGGGACGATTTTCGAGCCGTTGCGATTTGGGTCAAAGGGATCGGAACCGCAATACAGACGCCGGAATCCGGGCCTTGTTTCGAAGAGCATCCGGTAGCGGCCCGGGTTTGGGGGCCGATTGGCCACGCACTGCATTTGCGCATGGATGTACACGCCGGGACGCAGGTTTTCAGTCAGCTTTTCCTTCCGCGCCCGCTCGACAATTTCGCCGACAGAGAAATCTGCCTTTGACGGATACTCCCGGTGCAGCAAGGCAGTCGCGATCCAAACTTCGTCGGCTACTTTGACGTCTCGCTCTACTAAAGCTACCAAGTTTCAACCTCTAGTATAGAAATTAAATGTATTTATACATTATCCAAGTATCAATGGTTGTCAAGGCCTCCTGTCTTTGTGGCCTCCTGGGCCAGCGCCGCCTGGTGATTCTGAGGGCAGAGTGGACTTGAATGGACTCTTAACTTTAGTAAGTCAAGTGACCATAAGTGCATTTGAATCGAAGGCAAGTAGCAAGAGTTTCCTTTCATCCAGTATTCAAAGTCGTCCACAATCGGGCCTATCCTCTTGCACAGATGTGAGCCGGATCACCCCTGAAATCGGTCCGGTCACAACGCAACTGGAGGTCCCTATGGCATCTGTTGCACCGCTTCGCCAAAAGAGCGTTCAGGATTTCCTTCCTCTCAAGGGCATCGACCACGTGGAGTTCTATGTGGGCAATGCACGCCAGGCCGCCTATTACTACCGCACGGCGTTCGGAATGAGCCTGGTGGCCTATGCCGGCCCGGAGACTGGGCTTCGCGATCGCGTTTCCTATGTGGTTCAACAGGGCAAGATTCGGTTTGTGCTGACGACCGCCCTGCGCCCCGACGGGCCCATTGCGGAGCATGTTGCCCGGCACGGCGATGGCGCACACGTAATCGCCCTGGAAGTAGACGACGCCCAGGCCGCATGGCAGGAGACGACAACGCGCGGGGCAAGGTCGATAAACGTCCCTGAAGGCATCGCAGACGAGTTTGGCCGCGTGATCACTTCGTCGATCGCCGCCTATGGCGATACCATCCACACCTTTGTGGACCGGGGCCACTACAATGGTCCATTTCTTCCTGGCTTCCGCGCCGAGAAGGCAGATAGTGTGGTGCGGCCGACCGGCCTCAAGTATGTGGACCATATGGTGGGCAATGTGGGCTGGCATGCGATGGATGAGTGGGTCAACTTCTACGCCAACGTGATGGGATTCCAGCTTTACCAGCACTTCGACGACAAGGATATTTCAACGGAGTATTCGGCACTGATGTCGAAGGTGATGTCGAACGGCAACGGGTTTGTGAAGTTCCCGATCAACGAGCCGGCCGAGGGACGCAGAGAAGTCGCAGATAGAGGAATACCTGGACTTCTACCAGGGGCCGGGTGTGCAGCACATTGCACTGGCCACCGACGATATTCTCTCCACCGTTTCGCGGATGCAGGCGCAGGGAGTGGAGTTTTTGACGGTGCCGCACACCTACTACAGCGAACTGGCCGGCCGGGTGGGGCGTATCGACGAGCCCTTTGACGCGCTGGAGCGGCTGGGGATCCTGGTCGATCGCGACGACGAGGGCTACATGCTGCAGATTTTTACCCGTCCGGTGGAAGACCGGCCGACACTGTTTTACGAGATCATCCAGCGCAAGGGCAGCCGCAGCTTTGGGAAGGGGAACTTCAAAGCGCTCTTTGAGGCCATTGAGCGCGAGCAGGCGCTGCGGGGCAACCTGTGAGGGCCGCGCTCGAGGAGTTGACCAAGGCACAGTCCTTCCTTACCGAGCAGGACTACTGGTCGTACAGCGCGGAGCAGCACGCGGTGTGGGCTGAGCTGGTACGCCGCCGGATGCCGCAGATTGAGCAGCATGCCGCGCGGGAGTATCTTGACGGCTTCGAGGCGCTTCGCCTTCCCTATGACCGGCTGCCCAATTTGTCGTCGGTGTCAAGGCGGCTGGAACGTCGAACCGGGTGGAACGCGACGCCGGTAAGCGGGTTCATGCCGGCACCCGCGTTCTTTGAGATGCTCGCGAACCGTTGCTTTCCAACCACAACCTGGCTGCGCGGCCGCGACTCCCTGGAATACACGCCAGCGCCGGACATCTTTCACGATGTCTTCGGCCACGTACCGATGCATGCTCATCCGGTGTTTGCGGAGTTTCTGGCTCGCTATGGACGGCTTTGCGCGCGGATTGAGGACGAAGCGATTCTGGAACGAATCGGCCGTGTCTTCTGGTACACGGTTGAATTCGGGCTCATCCGCCAGGAAGGCAGCATCAAGGTTTATGGCAGCGGGCTGATCAGCTCGAACGGCGAATGTTCCCACGTGTTGCACAACGATTGCGAAGTGCGCTCATTCGTTCTCGACGAGGTGCTGCGCACCCCGGTGAAGGTGGACCAGATGCACCACCTGCTTTTTGCCATCGAGAGCTTCGACGAGATTTACGAGGCCATTCACACGCTGGAAGGACGCATCGCGAGAGGCTCCCGCCTCGATGATTGATCGCAATGCCAAAGACCGCCAGACGGCCGCTGCGCTTCCATCCTCTTTCCCGCATCTAACCGATGTTGGGTGCGCTGCCGATCGCTTGGTTCAGTCCCCGGTCGAAGCGCCGTTTCAACCCCATATTCCACTGCGCAGGCGGCAACAGGCATGCTATATTCCTGAAAATTACCTCGGCGGTGAAATGGCGGACGACGGCAAGTTCGATAACACACTGGGATCGAAGTTCGACAATGCGGCTCCGCGCTCACGCAGCAACCAGCAAGCGCTGGCGGTGCTGATGGCCGCGATTGCCCAAGAAGAAGACTTGATCCGGCAGGGCGGCGGCGCAAAGGCCGTGGAGGCGCAACATGGCAAAGGACGACTGACGGCAAGGGAACGTCTCAAGCTGTTGATCGATGAAGACACCGAGCTATTCGAGTTGGGGCTATGGGCAGCGCACGGCATGTACTCGGAGTACGGGGGCGCACCGGCCGCCGGAGTAGTGACCGGACTTGGATACGTTTGCGGGCGGCTGTGCATGGTGATTGCCAACGACGCCACCGTCAAGGCGGGCGCATTTTTTCCGATGACGGCCAAAAAGGTGCTGCGGGCGCAGACGATTGCGTTGGAGAATCGCATCCCGACGATTTACCTGGTTGACTCGTCCGGCGTGTTCTTGCCTTTGCAGGAGGATGTGTTTCCCGACACGGACGATTTTGGAAGAGTCTTCAGGAACAATGCAGTGATGAGCTCGCTGGGAATTCCGCAAATTACGGCCATCATGGGCATGTGCGTGGCGGGAGGCGCGTATCTTCCAGTCATGACGGATACGGTGCTGATGACGGAGGGATCGGGGTTGTTCCTGGCGGGGCCGTCGCTGGTGCAAGCGGCCATTGGGCAAAAGACCGACGCCGAAGAGTTGGGTGGGGCAGCAATGCACGCCGAAGTTTCGGGCACAGTGGACTTCAAGGAGCCCAACGATCAACTCTGCATTGCGCGACTGCGCTCCCTGGTGAGCAAGATGGGTGCAAGGCACAGTCCATCCGCCGCGCAGGGAGCTTTCAATGCGATCGAGTTCGACGCCGAGCGGGACGCGCCGAAGTATCCCGCCGCGGATCTCTACGGCCTGCTTAGCCCTGAGCCGGGCGCAAGCAACGTTTACGACATGCGGGAAGTGATCGCCCGAATCGTCGATGGCAGCGCGTTCGATGAGTACAAGGCGGAGTTCGGCAGGACGGTGCTCTGCGGCTATGCGCGCATCGGCGGCAGGGCTGTGGGGATTGTTGCCAACCAGAAGACCAACCAGAGCCAGACCGTCGCTACGGGTCCGGCAGCCGGGATGCTCCGCATTGAAGTTGGCGGAGTCATTTATACCGAAGGAGCGCAGAAAGCAGCGCGGTTCATCATGGACTGCAATCAGAACCTTGTGCCGCTTGTGTTCCTGCACGATGTGAATGGCTTTATGGTGGGCAAGGACGCGGAGTGGTCGGGCATTATCCGCGCCGGCGCCAAGATGGTGTCGGCAGTGAGCACGAGCGTGGTTCCGAAGATATCGGTTATCGTGGGAGGAAGCTTTGGGGCAGGCCACTATGCCATGTGCGGCAAGGCATACGATCCGCGGTTTCTGTTTGCATGGCCCACAGCGCGTTACGCGGTGATGAGCGGAGCCTCCGCGGCGAATACGCTGGCTGAAGTTCGCGCAAAGCAGATGGAGCGAGGTGGAAAAACATTATCCGCGGCGGAGAAGAAAACAATTTACGACGAGATCAAGGGCTCTTACGATGCGCAGGCCGATCCTCGATATGGCGCCGCGCGGCTTTGGATCGACGCGATCATCGACCCTGCAAAGACAAGAGAGGTGCTGATCGCCGCGCTGGAGGCCTGCGCCCTGAACCCCGACGTGCCGCGATTCAACCCGGGAGTCCTGCAGACCTGATGCCAGGAGAACGAAGGGCGAGGACGGGGATTCAATGTACGATCATTCGCCGGATAGAAAAGGAGCGCGATCATGAGTGTCGAGCTTGAGTCGGTCGAGAATTTATATCCGTTTGTATTGACTGAAGAGCAGGAACATCTTCGCCGGGAGATTCGCGAGTTTGCCGCGCAAGAGATTGCGCCCAACGTGATGACGTGGGATGAAGCCGGCGAGTTCCCGCTCGCTACGGTCAAAAAGCTTGGCGCAATGGGCTTGCTGGGCGATGATTTTCCCGCCCGAATACGGGGGCGCGGGGCTTGGCTATGTGGACTACGCGCTGGCGATTGAGGAGCTCTCGGCGGTGGACGGATCACTGGGCCTGACCGTGGCTGCGCACAATTCTCTGGGGACCAACCATATTTTTCTGGCGGGGAATGAACGGCAGCGCCGGAAGTACATCCCGCTGCTCGCCAGCGGCGAATGGCTGGCGGCATGGGCACTCACCGAGCCGGGCTCGGGATCGGACGCAGCAAGCGCAAGAACAACCGCCGAGAAAAAGGGCGACCGCTACGTGCTCAACGGCAACAAGACTTTCATCACCAACGGCAGCTATGCCGATGTTGCCGTGGTGATTGCGATAACCGACAGAAGCAAGGGCACGCACGGGCTCTCGGCGTTTGCGGTGGAAAAGGGAACGCCGGGCTTCAGACCTGGAAAGAAGGAGAACAAGCTGGGCCTGAGAGCCAGCGATACCAGCGAACTCATTTTTGAGGACTGCGAGATTCCGGCGGAGAATCTTCTGGGCGAGGAAGGCGAGGGATTCATCGATGCGATGCGCGTGCTGGATGGCGGCAGGATTTCGATTGCCGCATTGTCGCTGGGGATCGGGAGAGGCGCGCTGGACGCAGCCCTCAAGTATGTCAAGGAGCGGCGGCAGTTTGGCAAGGCAATCGCGGAGTTTCAGGGAATCCAATGGAAGCTCGCGGATATGGCCACCGAGCTGGACGCGGCACGATTGCTCACCCAGCGCGCGGCTGTGCTGAAGGATGCGGGGCGCAAGGTGACGCGCGAGTCGGCGATGGCCAAGCTCTTTGCCAGCGAAGTCGCGGTTCACATCTGCAATGAGGCGGTGCAGTTGTTCGGCGGCTACGGCTTCATCAAGGACTATCCTGCGGAGAAGTATTATCGCGATGTAAAGCTGTGCACGATCGGCGAGGGCACAAGCGAGATCCAGAGGATGGTGATCGCCAGGGAGATTCTCAAGGTGCATCCATCCCGCGGTTAAACGGATGCTGAGGCGGACCTGTGAACGATTCGGTCAAGATTGTCGAGTGTCCGCGCGATGCCTGGCAGGCTCTGCCGGCGCAGATTCCGGCGAAAGAAAAAGCGGATTATCTGCAACAACTCATTACGGCGGGATTCAGGCACATCGATGCAGTGAGTTTCGTTTCGCCAGCGGCGGTGCCGCAGATGGCGGATTCGGAGAAGGTGCTCGAGCTTGTCGAGGCCGTTCCGGCTCTGGAGCTGATCGGGATTGTTGTGAACCGGAAGGGGGCCGAGCGGGCCATCTCGACTGGCTCCGTGCATACACTTGGCTTTCCGTTTTCAATATCGACCGCATTTTCTTCGCCGCAATCAAAATCAGGCTCCAGAAGAATCGCTTGCGGTGTTGAAGGAGATTGTTGCTCTGGCGGCGCAAGAGGGGTTGGGTGTTGTGGCCTATCTCTCGATGGCCTTCGGCAATCCCTACGGAGATCCGTGGAACCTCGGACTGGTTGCTGACGGCTGCGGGCGGCTCATTGAATCGGGAGTCCGCGCAAATCTCTCTCGCTGATACCGTCGGTCTTGCGTCCAGCACACAGATTGCGGAAACGGTGGCCATGGTGCTCGATCTTGAAGCCGGGGTGGAGATTGGCGTTCACCTTCATGCCCGCCGCGAGCAAGCGGCCGAGAAGGTCCGCGCCGCGTATGAGGCCGGTTGCAGGCGATTTGATGCGGCGATGGGCGGACTGGGAGGATGCAAGTTTGCGCAGGATGCGCTTGTGGGGAATCTGCCCACAGAGATTGTGGTGGAGGAATTGCGGAATTTGGGAGCGCATATTCCGCGACTGCAGCCTCTAGAAGATTTGATTGATTCCGCCGCCGAG
The DNA here is from genome assembly GCA_963783065.1 of uncultured Acidobacteriaceae bacterium. Taxonomy (GTDB): domain Bacteria; phylum Acidobacteriota; class Terriglobia; order Terriglobales; family Acidobacteriaceae; genus Telmatobacter. Next base: position 344,385 of record CAWAMG010000006.1, read on the forward strand.
ATTGAACGAAGATTCAACATGGCAATGCGATGATTTGGATTCACGGCACATATTCCAGGCGGAAGGGAGGGGCCGATTGAATAGCACGATTACCGTTGCGGACGAGGCGAGCATCCGGACGATTACGCTCAACCGTCCCGAACGCCGCAATGCGATGACGCCCGAAATGCAAGAGGAGTTAATTGCCGCGTCGGAAGGGGCAGCCTCGGATGGGCGGAGGGTTGTTGTACTGCGGGGCGCAGGCGAGGCATTTTGCTCGGGCCTCGATTTGCAGGCTCTAAAGCAGGGAGGCACAGAAGATGCTGCGGAATATCGAGGGGATGCCGAGCGCGTCGCACGGCTCTTCCGCACGCTTTATGAGCTGCCCGTTCCCACGATCGCGGCGGTCCATGGTGCCGCAATGGCCGGAGGCGCGGGGCTGGCTCTGTGTTGCGATTTCACGCTCGCCGTTCCAGAGGCGAAGTTCGGATTTCCTGAGGTGCGTATCGGCTTTGTTCCCGCGCTGGTCTCGGTCTTCCTTGCCTTGCAGATCGGCGACAAGCGCACTCGCGACCTTTTGCTCACGGGCCGGCAGTTCGATGCCGCGGAGGCGCACAGCCTGGGAATGGTGAACGAGATTGTTTCTCCGGAGGCTCTGAGCGGGCGGGTTAGAACGCTGGCGCAGACGCTCGCGGCCAACAGCCCTGAGTCTTTGGCCGCAACGAAGCGGCTGATGGCTGCGCAACATAAGGTTTGGATCGACTCCGCGATCGCTTTCGCGATTGAGGCCAGCGTAAGAGCTCGAGAGACGGGAGACTTTCGCGAGGGCCTGGCGGCGTATCTTGAAAAGCGCAAGCCCGTGTGGCCCCAATAGGCGCAGTTATCGCAGCGCCTCGCAGAACGAAACGGGGGCCCCGGTCTGGCGCTCCACAAGATCGCGAGACACATCCGGGGCAAGTTCGATCACCTCGAAGCCGGAACTCGTGATATCCAGAACGCAAAGATCGGTAATCACGCGCGTGACTACTCGCACCCCTGTGAGTGGGAGCGTGCACTCGCGCACAAGCTTGGCGCTTCCATCCTGCGCCGAGTGATCCGTCAGGACGATGACCCGGTGAACTCCGGAAACAAGATCCATTGCGCCGCCCATTCCCTTTACACGCTTGCCTGGAATCATCCAGTTGGCCAGGTCTCCCCGATCTGAAACCTGCATAGCGCCGAGAATCGCAAGGTCGATGTGCCCGCCGCGGATCATGGCGAAGGAATCAGCACTGGAAAATGTGGAAGCCCCCGCGACGAAGGTCACCGTCTCCTTGCCGGCGTTGATGAGGTCGGCGTCGACTTCGTTCTCAAGCGGAAATGGACCCATCCCGAGCAGGCCGTTTTCCGATTGCAGGGTCACCGTCATTCCAACGGGGATGAAGTTCGCAACCAGCGTTGGAATGCCGATTCCGAGATTCACATAAAAGCCGTCTTTGAGTTCCATGGCCGCGCGTTCGGCCATTTGATATCGGGTCCATCCCACAGGCCTACGCCTCCCGCGTGGTTCTCTTTTCAATGCGCTTTTCGGGGCTGGGATTGTGCACCAGCCGGTGAACGAAGATGCCGGGCGTATGAATCTCGTCCGGATCGAGCTCGCCCGGTTCTACGATGATCTCGGCTTCGGCAACGGTGAGTTTGCCGCACATGGCGGCATTGGGATTGAAGTTGCGCGCGGTACGCCGATAGATGAGATTGCCATGCAGATCGGCCTTCCAGGCTTTCACCAAGGCAAGATCGGCATGAATGCCGCGCTCCAGAATGTAAACGGTCCCGTCAAATTCCTTGTGCTCTTTTCCTTCGGCAACCATTGTGCCGACGCCTGTGCGCGTGTAAAAGCCCGGAATCCCGGCCCCGCCCGCTCTCATGCGCTCTGCCAGCGTGCCCTGCGGACAGAATTCAACGTCGAGTTCCCCGGCCAGGAATTGCCGCTCAAACTCGTTGTTCTCGCCAACGTAACTGGAGATCATCTTCTTTACCTGCCGCGTCTGAAGGAGCAACCCAAGCCCCCACCCATCCACGCCCGCATTGTTGCTTGCGATGGTCAGGTTGCGCACGCGCGTGTCGCGGAGGGCCAGAATGAGAGCCTCGGGAATGCCGCATAAACCGAAGCCGCCGATGGCCAGTGTCATTCCATCGCGCACAATCCCCTGGAGGGCCGCGCGAGCATCCGGCCAAAGCTTCGTCATTCCCGACCGTCCATCGATGCGTGATTCCGGCATGGAGCAAGCTCTCCAGTGTGTGTTTCGTCCGGAGGAAATTATAAGCTGTCGCTTGCGGAATTGCGGTCCGTGGAAAAAAGCGGTCTGGCTCTTTCCATGAGGAGTGGTCGTTTGGATTTGGGCAATTCGTTTGATCATTCAGCCTTCGGTTCCGAAGGCGGCCCGCTCGAGTCAGGCTCACGTTCGAGGCGTTTGAAGAGGAAAAGAACGCGGCCATTGCCCAGGGCCTTGCGGTCGACAACGTGGAGGAACGGAGCAAACGCCTGCTTGAGATCGTCCTCGGAAAGATGTCCGTAAAGAAGATCGCGGCCGCGGAGCCACTCCTGATACATGGGATCGGATGGGGGCACCCACTCAAGGACTAGCAAGTTTGTGGTGAGCGACGCGCAAAGATCGGCGATGTGCGCAAGCGGCAGTTGTTCGCGCAGGATGAGGTGATGGATGACGGCCAGCATCATGACCAGATCGAACTGGCCGGTGAGACGGTCAAGGAGGGAGAGCTGTTCGCGATTTCGCCAACCGGCGGCAGGGGTGGGGCGCGCGATATTGGCTACGAGAGTGTTCACAGCGCGGCCGTGCTCTGCCTCCGACTGCCATAGTGCCTCAATGGCCCCAGAATCGTTGTCCAAAGCCACAACCTGTGCGCCGGCTTCGGCAGCGAGCAGGGAATACGTCCCGGTGTTGGCTCCGATATCGAGAACCCGTGCGGGGCGATATTGTTCGAGGACGCCTTTGAGGAACTGTTGCTTTTCTTCAGTGTCGACGGGGCGGTAATGACTTGCTGACTGCTGGTAGTCGCTCCACCGGCTTGATTTCTCGTGGCGTGCGGCGCGGCCAATCTGCCTGCGCAGCCGCGCGATGCGCTTGTGGAGAATATGTTTTGCCAGTTCAGGATCAGTGTTGGCGGCGGCGGGCAGCCGGGCAGGTTTCCGCGGCTTGGCCTGAGAGCCTTCAAGGAGCGTTGCGAACGTGACTACATCGAGCAGATCAGGATGGAGTCGCTGCAACGGTCGAAGGGCCTTGTAGATCGTGGCGGGCTCGTAGCCGTCGCGCGCAAACAAGGTAGCTTGCAAGGGCCAGCTCAGGAACCTATGCGCCACCAATGGAAGCAGGAACGTGCGCACAAATTGCCCGTAGGCAAGCCAGACGCTCGAGCGGGGATCGCGTTGCTCAAACGAGAGCACGTCCACCAGCACAGGCCGCGCGCCTGCGAAGAGGATATTGAGAGGCGTCGCATCCTTCAGCGTCCAGCCGGCATCGATGGCCTGGCTTTCAATCTGCAGCGTGAGTTCGGCTGCGGCGCGCCACTGCCCGGTTGTCCACTCCCATGGGTAGGAAATGGGATTGATCCGTGAATGACGCAGCCAGAGCTCCGCGGAAAGACCAGAGGGCTCCGCTGGATGGTTTTCGGGCTGGACGATCTCGGTTGGGATCAGGAAGCCGCTTTTTTCCAGGGCTGCGCGCAAGGGAGAAGCGAGAAAGGCGAGCGTCTCCTCGGCTGCTGGGGGGTGAATCCTTCGCAGGGCATGAGTTGGCGTGAGACGGAGCTGACCAGCCGGATCGCGAAAGGTCAACGCCGAGTCGTACTGCTCGAACTCAGATCGAGGAGTGGCCGGCATGCATCAATCGTCTCATTTTTTCACCTGCAACCGTGGGCAAATGATCGGTCGGTACCAGAGCTGAATCAGAGTTCTTTGGCCTACAGGTTGTGTTCAGGGTCGCTGCCCCCGCTCCACCCCATGAACGAAGACCTGTCCGTGGGGACATCGATGATGGTTGCGACTATTTGAGGGAGGTGTGAATCTGTTTTGCAAATCTGGATTCGGAGTTTGATCTCGGGCCTCGTGCTCCTATGATGTGACAAGCATCCGGCCACTCCGATGAACGGCTCAGAAGCGCAAGGGTTATATTTAAAAGACCGTTAGCCTCCTCATGATCGGAACTCAGCTCAGCCGAACAGCAAACTACCGTCCCGACATTGAGGGCCTTCGCGGGCTCGCAGTCGCGTTGGTGGTTGCATTCCACGCGGCGCCGAGGCGGATCAGCGGCGGCTTCATCGGCGTCGATGTTTTCTTTGTCATCTCGGGATACCTGATTACGGGTCTTCTTCTGCGAGAGATCGAGGAGACGGGCCGCCTCTCGTTTGCAGGCTTTTACGCACGAAGAGCCCGGCGGCTATTACCAGCCTCCGCGGTGGTCTTTCTGGCAACCCTCGCGGCTTGCAGTATCTTTCTTTCGCCGCTGCAGCAATTTCGCCTGGGCGACTCGCCGGCCTACGTCGCCCTGTACGCAAGCAACTTCTGGTTTCTCCATCAGGCGACCGATTATTTCGCGCCGGCCATCGCCACAAATCCCTTTCTGCACACCTGGTCGCTGGCGGTTGAAGAGCAGTTCTACCTGGTGTGGCCCGCGATTGTTCTGCTCGGGATGCGAGGTCTGCGCTCCCGGAAGGCTCTGCTTGCAGTCATGATCGTGATTACGGCCGGGTCTCTGGCCGCATCGATCTGGTTCAGCACGAGGATTCAGCCTCTGGCGTTCTTCAGCCCCTTCACGCGCGCCTGGGAATTCTCGATTGGAGGGATTTCGCTGTTGCTGGCGCCTTTGGAGGGCCGAATTCGGCCAGTTTGGCGTACAGTCGTGAGCTGGCTTGGACTTGCCGCGATTGTCGGCGCAGCCGTGACTCTCCACGACCAGGTCGGTTGGAGAGGCTGGCACGCGCTCATTCCGGTTCTCGGAACCGTGGCCATTCTGCACGGGCGTACGCCGCAATTCAGCTCAGCGAAGTTTCTTGAGCTCGGGTTCATGCAATGGACGGGAAGAGTCTCCTACGTCTGGTACCTGTGGCATTGGCCGGTCTTCGCGGTGGTAGCGGCGGCGAGCGGTGTGATGACATTCTCCGAGCGGGCTTTCTCCATTGTGTTCTGTGTGCTTGGTTCGCTGGCGCTGGCGGCGATCACACACGTGCTGGTCGAGGATCCCATTCGCTTCAGCCGTTTTCTAGGACCGCGCCGGAGGCTTTCGCTCGTGGGCGTTGGCCTGGTGACGCTGTTGACTGCCGGAACGGCAATTCTGTGGCAACACTGGGCGGTCGAGGCGGCTCATTCGCTTGGGGGTGGGACCGTTTTGGCGGCAATCGAAGGCCCGAGCGAGACGACAACGGGCTGCCCCGCAGTCGGTTTTCTCGGCTCGGAGCTGACGGAATGTGTGGGCGGCGATGCGGGTTCGAAGTCGACCGTTGTGCTGTTTGGCGACTCTCACGCGAGACAGTGGTTTGCCGCGTTTGGAGCGGTTGCGCGCGAGCGCGGCTGGCGGATTGTCTTAATTCGCAAACCAGCTTGTCCGACAGCCGACATTACAGTGTTCAATTCCTCTTTGAACCGGCCATACACCGAGTGCGACGCGTGGAGGGAGGCGGCGATGAAGTGGATACTCGCCACGCATCCTACGGCCGTCGTGCTCGCCAACCGGCAGTTGCAGACTTTTTCCGCGGGCTTGCGGGGACCCGATGAAACCTGGCGCGAGGCTTCGCGCAAGACTCTGGAGACGCTGAATGGAGCGGGTATCACGACCATTCTGCTGCGGGATACTCCCACACCGGGATTCGATGTTCCGGATTGCCTGAGCGGAGACACATCGTGGTGGGCCCGCCACCACGCTACAGGAAAAAATCCATGCATCTTGAATCGCGCGAGCGCGCTCAATGAGGGTGTTTTTCGCGCGGAGCAGGAAGCGGCGTCAGGGTTGAGTCATGTGCGGATCCTGGACCTGACGGACTTGTTCTGCGACGGCGCAGTGTGCCCAACCGTGAAAGATGGAATGATCGTCTACAATGACGACAATCATATAAGCGAGCCTTTCTCGCTCACGCTGACGCCCCGGCTAGGCGACCGATTGGCGCAGTTGATTCCAGAGCATGGGGAGTGATGCATGCGCGATCCTGGGCCATTGCAGGGAGTTGCGAAGGACCGCGAAAAGAAAGTCGCATTGCGTTGACATCGTTTGCAAACACCAGCAAACTCAAAGTTATCGATGGGTTCTCAGCCAAACCTTACCCCAAGCCGCCGCAACACCAATCTTGATGCACTTCGCGGCATCGCCATTCTTATGGTGCTTGGCCGCCATGCCGGGATGGCGGTGAATTACCTTCACGCAACGAATGCATTCACCTTCTATACGATGAGAGTCGGTTGGGCCGGTGTCGACCTGTTCTTTGTGCTTTCAGGCTTTCTCATCTCCGGCCTTCTGTTTGCTGACTATCGGCAGTGGGGACGAATTCATCTGGGCCGGTTTTACATCCGCCGGGGATTCAAGATCTGGCCTGCGTTTTACACGTTGATTGGTGCGGGTCTGCTGATTGATGCCGTCGTTCCGGGGCATCATATATCGACCGAGGGATTGTTGCCCGAGCTCTTGTTTTATCAAGACTACGTATACGGCATCTGGGGCATCACCTGGTCGCTTGCGGTGGAGGAACACTTTTACATCTTCCTTCCTCTGCTGCTGCTGTTCATGATCCGGCGCAATCCTCAGAAGCCGTTTTCCGCCCTTCCTCAGGTGTTCGCGGCGATCGCGGTGTTCTGCCTCGCCTGCCGTTTTGCGGTTGGCTGGAGGCAGAATGGGGTCATCAACTTCTTTACCTGCGTGTTTCCGACCCACCTGAGGATCGATGGGCTCATGTTCGGCGTCCTTATCTGCTACTTCAAGAGGTTCAAGCCCAGTGTGTTTCGGTGGATGGCTGCGTGGCCCGGCGGTTGGGTTGTGATTGTTGCCGCGGTGGCGATGCTATCGATGGTCCCAATTGAAAGCCGGCATATGCATACTTGGGGATTCACCCTGCTCTATGTGGCATTTGGATTCGTGGTTGCAAAGGCTGTCGCTTCAGAAGGGCCGCGGCCGATCAGAGTGGTGAGTTCGTTGCTTGCGCGTATTGGCGTTTACTCGTACTCGATTTATCTCTGGCAGATGTTTTTTGTGTGGAAGGTGCTTGATCACTTGCACATCCACTCGCCGATGCTGCTGTACTGGACAACGATCGGCGGCGCGATTCTGTTCGGCATCGCCGCCGCAAAGGTTATCGAGATGCCCGCGCTCCGCATCCGCGATCGGTTCTTTCCGACCGTTTCAAAGCCGCTTACTGAGCCTGTTCTGGTGGAAGCCAAATAGGGCGTGGCCCAGACGAGAGATTTGCTTGTGGGGGAGTGAGGGATGGCGTTCTTGAATGGATTCCTGCTGGCGTTCAGCGCATTGTTGCCGCTGATCAATCCGCTGGGGTCGGCGCTGGTGTTCATGAGCCTGGTGGGCAGCGCGCCGCCCAAGATTTATATGTCGCTGGCGCGACGGATTGCGCTCAACAACGTGATTTTTCTGGGAACGATTGAGGTGGTAGGGGCGACGATTTTGAACTTCTTCGGAATCTCGCTGCCGATCGTGCAGGTGGCAGGCGGCCTGGTGATTGCGTCGATGGGATGGAAGACGCTGAACGAGAACGATGCGTCGGCGAGCGCGCGGCAGAAGCGCGAAGAGTGCGATGAGAAAGATGAGGTTTTGCTGGAGAACCTGAACCAGAAGATTTTCTATCCGTTCACCTTTCCAGTGACGTCGGGGCCGGGAACTCTGGTGGCGATGCTGACCTTGAGCGCGCAAGCTTCGCGCCATGGGTTGGAGGCCAATCTGTTGCAGCATGGAGGGGTGTTTGCGGCTGTTGTAGTGCTGAGCGTGGCTGTGTTTGTGTGCTACGCGTACGCGCCGAAGATCACGACAAAGATTTCGCAGTCGACAGCGCATGGGATTCTGCGCGTGATTGCGTTCATCCTGCTGTGCATTGGGGTGCAGATTGCGTGGAACGGGGTGTCGGAGTTGGTGAGGGTGCTGCTGAAGAGCTAGGGTTCAGGGGCCAGGGGCCAGGGTTCAGGGTTCAGGGTACAGGGACTAGGCAATAGGGGCTGGGGCTGGAAGCTTCCGGATTAGATGCGGAGGAAGATCTTGTTTTTGTACAGGGCGAAGAGGATGAGCCAGTAGATGAGGAGGGTGAGGCCGCCGACATAGAGCGGGGCAAATGCGGTCGACCAGGGGGCGGGAGAAAAGAGATTGAGGGCGGAAGGCCAGAGGTGGAACTTGTAGACGGCTCCGTCGAGGTTGTCCGCAATCCAGGAGAGCAGGTAGGCGGCAAGGGAGTTGACGCCGAGGATGATGAAGGGGAAGGCTAGAGCGGAACCAGAGTAACTGTCTCCTTTTTGGGTCTCGTGGAAGGTCACCGCTCCCTGTTGGTCGCGTTGACTTGAACTCGTTTGCTTCGAGATGCTTCGACTCTGGTTCCGCTGGCGTCGATGGCCGCGGAGGTCGACGAGCCAGGAGATGGCGACAAGGAAGAGCAGACAGACGCCGCCGCTGCAGAGAGTCCAGGAGGGGGTCCAGATGCGCTTGACAATGGGGCAGATGCCGGTGAAGTGAAGGACGAGGGCGGAGGCGATGAGGAGGGCGGCGGTGAGTGAGAGGCGCCGGATGGGGACGGCGGGTGCTGAGGTGAGAAGCCATCGGCCGGCAATGAGGCCGATGATCTGCGTGCCGAGAGTGGGGATGAAGCTGAGGGTGAGGTAGCCGCCGGCGTTGAAAAGGAAACGGTGAGGGCGGGGCAAGAGATTGAGGAACCAGAGGTCGAAGGCCTGGCCGAGGTTGGAGTTTTTGTTCCAGTGGGCAGCAAAGCCGGAGAACAGGTGGTCGTGCCAGTTGGGGGGAACGCCGACTGCGGCGTAGTTGAAGGTGGGACCGGGGGCGGGATAGAGAGCCCATGCGAGCCAGTAGACGAAGAGGATGGAGACGAGGGCGATCCATTGAATGCGTGGACGGGCAAAGGTTAGCAGGAAGGCGAATGTGTAGCCGAGGCCGATCTGGGTGAGTGTGTCTTCGAAGGTGAAGTTTGGCGTGGTGCCGGGAAGCGAGCGAAGAAGAATGCCGAGCGCGATGAGGATGAAGCTGCGCAGGATGGTGTGGGCGAGCATGCGGCGGAAGGACTGGCCGCGGCGTTGGCGGCTGCGCAAGGAGTAGGGCAGGGAGATGCCGACCAGAAGCGTGAAGGCGGGCTGGATGGTGTCGTGGAGGCTCATGCCGGCCCACTGGACGTGGGATTGGTTGAAGGCAAGGAACTGCCAGACGGGGTTTGCGGGGAAGGCTTTGGCGATCTGGGCGAAGCGAAGAACTTCTGCCGCCATGAGAAACATGACCAGGCCGCGATAGGTGTCGACGGCGAGGTTACGGGGGACTGGGGCAGCGGTGGGTGCGGATTGGGGCAGAGTGGACATCGAGTGATTTGATTCTACGGTGGGCGAGAGCGTGGGACAGGATGTAGACTCCGATGCATCCAATCAGAGAGCCCTCGAAGGGCTTATAGAAGTGAGGAGAGCCGATGGCACGAGTTGTGATCACTGGAACGAGCAAAGGAATCGGATTGGAGACGGCGCTGGTGCTGGCACGGGCGGGGCACGTGGTGTACGCGACGATGCGGAGCCCGGAGAAAGCGCCGGAACTGGCGCAACGGGCGGCTGCTGAGAAGCTGTCGATATATGTGTCGAAGATGGATGTGGACTCGGACAGCTCGGTTGCGGACGGGATGGCGGAGATTGACAAGCACGCGGGTCCGGTGGAGGTGCTGGTGAACAACGCGGGGATTGAGCGGCACGGCGCGGTGGAAGAGACGACGTTGGGCGAGTTTCGCGCGGTGATGGAGACGAATTACTTTGGAGCATTACGGTGCATCAAGGCCGTGGTTGCCGGGATGCGGGAACGGCGAAGCGGCTGCATCATCAACATCACGTCGATTGGGGGAAGGCTGGCGACTTCGCCGCTGGGGCCGTACGCTGCGTCAAAGTTCGCTCTTGAAGGGCTGAGCGAGGCTCTGGCACAAGAGATGAAGCTGTTTGGAGTGCATGTGGCGATTGTGGAGCCGGGGATTATCGATACGTCGATGTCGCGAGGGCTTGAGGATATGGAGCACGAGACGCCGTATCCGCATGGGCGACGGCTGGCGAAGATATTTGCCGGGGCGCTGGCGATGGACTTACAGCGCGGGCCGCACCTGGTGGGGGAGAAGGTTCGCGAGATCATTGAGAGCGGGACATGGCAGTTGCGTCATGTAGTGGGGCCGGATGCTCAGCAGACGCTCGACTTCAGGCGCTCGATGACGGATGAGGAGTACGTGGCGCTGCATGGGCAGTACGATGCGGCGTATGAGGCGGAGATGGCGCGGAGGACGGGGCACCCTCATTCTGGCTAGATGGGCACCCAACAAACTTCCGTAACTTGGGTCACTCTATCGGCCTGGGGCAGCGATCATTCTGCGATCTATAATGCTGCCAACCGAGCCCCAAAATTCGCCATAAAATCCTGAGACCAATTGCGGGTAGTTCGATGCGAATTGCGTATTCAGAAAGGAACTCCCCGTGAATTTGCTACTAACCAATCTGCGGTTTGTGCAAGAATCACGGTATCAGGCTGCCCGGAAATGCCAGACTGCGAAAGCCCAATGACGTCAGAAACCGAATTGTGCGCGGCAGCATCCCAGACCGACACCTCCCTGGCCGGACAATATCGCTCGAATGGTTACGTGGTCCTTGAGGAAGCGGTGGATCCGGCTGACCTCTCCGCCGCAGCCGCGTCGATCGAGCAACGGCAAATAGACGCGGGTCGGGTTTCGCGCAGCGACCGGTACAACAAAGCTGGCCGCATTGACTTTACCAAAATCCCCAATTTGGCGAAAAATGACGAGTCATTCCGGCGCTTAGCCTCGTCGCCAGCCGTTGTGCAGGCCGTGGAGGCGCTGCTCGAACAGCAAGCGCTGTTGTTTCGCGACGTGATGGTCATCAAGCCGGCGCGGGATGGAGCACTACTCGATTATCACCAGGACTCGGAATACTGGGATATTGAACCGCGCGCGCTGGTTTCCGCGTGGTTTCCCTTTCGGACCGTCGAAGTGGAGGATGGGTGCCTGCGCGTGATTCCCGGCAGCCACCTGCGGCAGTACCCGCACGATATCTTGCTCGGCGAAAGCCGCTCCCTCCCTGCTGGGATAACCTCGGCCCTTCGGCGGATGGTCAGCCTTGCCGGGACAGGCGACAGCGACGCTTCCGGTTTCAGCGCGGCACGCAAATTGAAGAACGGATTGCTCGGCAATTTCACGCGCCGATTGAGTTTTCTCGCAAAGTTGCAGGATCTACATGCGCGCATTCCCGAAGAAGAAAAATTGCGGGCAGTGAATCTTCCGGTGCGCAAGGGAAGTGTCATCCTGTTTCACAGCATGTTGCTCCACGCCAGCAATCCCAATACGAGCACTGTCGATCGGCTTGCGTATATTCCCAGTTACATGGGCTCGGACTATTCGTTCCGCGGCGTAGGCGACCCAGAGTTTCTGGTTGTGGGCGAATCAGCAAGTAAAATCTTCAAGAAGATAAAAAGTGTCAAGTCCTGAACCTGTTTCCATGCGAGAGCGCCTGCTTGCGGGAAGACCCTCGATTCCTACCCGGCCCGTCGCGGCCTGCATCGGGGACCCGCGGTCCGGTTCAACGACGATCGCATCGGGTTACGACTTTGAATATCGTACCTGTTCGAACCAGTTTGAGATGCGCCGCGCGAACGATGTGGACCTGATCTACACCTTTCCTCAACCGGCGCCAGAGGCGCTGCCCATTCTTTATCCGCCTCAATACGTGCCCTTCCAATTTAATGAGATGCGGGGTCCCGCGCGATGGGCCCGCGACTTCGTGCAGGGTAAGAAGGCTGAGGCGATCGTTGCCCTGGCCGGGCAAAACGGGAAAATTTTGGATGTTGGAACAGGGTCGGGGATGCTGTTGCGGCAGATTGCGCGAGTGAAGAGAAGCCGGGAAAATCTCTACGCGAACGATTTTTCAGAGACAGCTCTGGAGCCACTTCGCCGCGAAGGATTTCAAACGATCGTGGGGCATGCGGAGTATCTCGATCTCGCGGAGAGGTTCGACGTCATTACTCTGAACCAGGTACTCGAACATCTGAATGATCCGGCGGCGGCGGTGAAGCGGCTGGCGAATCTTCTCGCCCCTGGCGGGTTTCTCTTCATCGAGACGCCCTCAATCGATGGGTTAGATGCAAGGCTTTTTCGCAAGGGTTATTGGGGCGGGTATCACATTCCGCGCCATTTCTGGCTGTTTAACGAGGCCAGCCTTGCCATGCTCATGGGAACCGCCCAATTGCGTGTGCACGAGACACGATATCTTGCGAGTCCCGCGTTTTGGATTCAGTCGTTGCACCACCTGCTGATGGACCAAGGATGGTTGCGCGCAGCACGATTCTTCTCGGAGAAAAATCCGCTTCTGTTGGCGCCGTTTACGGCGTTCGACATGGGCATGATCGCGCTGGGAGGAAGAACGTCCAACATCCGGATCGTAGCGAAAAAAGTCGCGTGAAGCTTTCGGGTTCTGTTTACCAAATCAGCATTTGCCAGAGCCCGCCAAGACAGCGGACGCTCGATTTCCGGCGCTCGATGACGGAGGAGGAGTACGTGGCGCTGCATGGGCAGGACGATGCGGCGTATGAGGCGGAGATGGCGCGAAGGTTGGCGGAGCGGTGATGTGACCTTTGGCGGGCAGCTCTTTTTGCGGGTGAAGTGGTGCTCGATGGCGCATTGAACCAGGAATCTGGGAACGTCCCGTCGGTCCCCGGTTTTCAAAGATAAAACTCTTCCGCGTGTGCTCGATGGGGACTCGGCTCATTCGCGTACTCCCGGCGCGCTCGTTCACCATTGCCGCACCACGCTCCAAGCCGAAACCGGCCCAGAGCATTTTTCCTTTAGACGCTGCTTTTCGGTTTCAGTTACTCTGCGGCAACCCAAGGTTGCTGCACAGCTCCCGACTGGGGGAGACGTGTCCCCCCTAATTCCGATGCGAAGCAGCGTGGGCTTTTGCTGGCCGTGCTCAGGCATTGGACGGATGCCACTGACGCAAGCAAGCCGCCCCGGAGGACGGCTGGCGGTTGGATCATTTCGCACTACAGGGCGTCTTGTCCCAAGAGATTATTGCAGCGATGTATTTCTGTCTGTCTGGTTTGTCCTGCTTCCCGTACATCGTCAGGGTCACATTCTCATACGGAATGCGTGTTGAGGGCATTCCCAAGTCAGCCTCCGAGATTTCTGTATCCGCTGGCAGTCTCCCACTTGGCCCGCCTCGTTCTTCTTTTGGAACGAGCTCATCGAACAGGGACAGAATTAGCTCTTTCGGCATTGCGGCGTCCATATCGACACGGTTGTTGGAATAATGCCGCTTCTCGATGCTGATCTCACAGAGATCATGGCTTGCCGTGTAGGCAGGCGTGGCTATAATCCCTGGCCTGATCTCATAGGTTTCTACTCCGTGATATTTCCGGATTCTGTCGCTGGATGGACCCGCGACAACGGCAAGCAAACAAATCGAAGCGAACAGTTTCATCATCATGCACCCCCTCGTTACCAAGCCTCAAGCAATAATCCTTCAGAGTTGATCGGCGGGTGGCGCAGGTCCGGCCCACTAAATTTGGGTGCCCCAGGTCCGGATTTTCGGACCTGGGCAGCGCCTTCTTCGGTTCGCTGACCAGCAGATGAACGTGTTCGGGCATCACCACGTAACCACAGACGACGAAGTCGTACCGCTTTCGCATGACCTCAAGCGAACACTCAAAAAGGCCACGCGCCGCCGAGGTGCCGAGATAAGAGAGCCGCCGATAACAACTGAAGGTGAGGAAATGAAGGCATCCGGCTTGATGGTAACGGACCAGCCCCTTGGTCATCCCAAGATGCTACATCCGGAAAGCCTCGCTGAAAACGAAAAAGACCGATTGGGTTTGTAGACTCCCAGGTCTCAGAGGCGAGACCCGGGGCACCCGCTCTTTAGGGAAAGTCAGACCTGGGCCACCCGCCCGCAGCACGAGCCACGTCTGCATTGCTCGAACCACGGAGACCGGCTAGGGATTTCTCGAACGCCTTGTCCTGATCCGATGTGCAGGCTCCATCCTTGCCGTCTTTGCAGACATACAGACCTGTTGGATCGGTGTTGATGAGGGGGTTGTTAAGCGCGTATGCGTACTTGTTCAACGACTGCGGATTCGTCAGGTCGCCGCCTAGCGGATCGGGGGACATCATTCTCCCCATTGAGCTTCCGAAGTACCTGGCCCCGAAGTAGTCGAGGCCCGATTCTGCGTCCCGTTCTTTGCCGGTGAAATGGGATGTCGAAGAGTACAAAAATACATGTTGGTAGCGCCATCATACGCGTGCCGATCTGAATCGTAACGTGATCGGTCTGCGACTGTTCTCAACGATCAGGATATCTCTTGGGATCAAATCCTGGAATTTCGCAATCGTTAAACCAGCGGTACCTTTGAAATTCCCATAGCGCACGGGGCGTGTTGATAGCGGAGTCCATGCTTCCAAGAAAACTACAAACCTTGGTGCGTCCGACACTGCCTCTCGCCGTGCCTCTTGAAGAAATGACCGTGATGTCGAGATAGCCTAGCCCTTTGACCTCGTAGCTGGGCCCAAATTCTTCAACTCTATTCGTCTCCTTCCATGGAACGTTGACATGCTCCATCCCTTGCAGGATATTCGAGAGCTCTGGCACAGTTACATACACTTCCCGTCCTTTCGGACCTAATGGTGCCGCACCTCTCCTCGGATCGTTACTATCGACAACCCTGAAAATCAAAGGAGGATAAAAATGGTCTCTTATGTCATGTTCGTAGAAAAGCCGCACACTTGTTTTCTCATCTACGGGTGCACTGAGAACGCCGTTTTTACTGACATATTGACCGGAGCATAAAGCAGCCAAAGATAATAAGAGCGCCACTATGGCGAGTCGGATTTGGCCAGATCCAGGTCCAGATTTCAGTGGATATTCCATGCAGGGCTATCCTTTCGCAACACATTGATAGCTTGAGCAGAAGTCGTTCCTGAAGGATACTTCGGATAGACATTACCTTTGCTATTCATCCCGTATCCCCACGTAAACGCACCTATTGATTGAAACGTTTTGCGTGCTTGGTCAATGTTTCCGAGAACGGCCACTGCGGTAAACGTACCGGGCGTATTTCCCCATGTAAACGGACGATCATCGAATGTGCTGCTGCCAGCTATGTAGTCTGGCCCAGTGTCGCCTTTTCCGCGGTCCGTAAAGGGGCCGCCTCGATCACCCGGTCCCGTTCTCGTGACGACCTGTGCCCAGCGGCATTGATCGCAATTCCCAGGAGTCGCGTCAATGCTGGCCCCATAACCAGTTTTGCCCTGATCGACACTGAAGTGCCCATTTACCATTTGGTTCCCGAGATACAACGAGAAAGAGGAAGATGCTACCGTTCGCTGCCCATTGTCTGGACCTCCGCCACCAGCATTTTGAACCGCGCCTGCAAATGCGTTACTGAGTTGCGCCTGGTTATAATTTGCCCAGCCATCCTGAATCGAGCCGCCACTAGAGACTGAATCTCGCACTGCGGCGCAGAGACTAGGGGCTTCCTGGCAGCTCACATGTCCGTCCAAATCGACTAGAGCCAAAGGATTATTCAGAACATACGCATACAGATTGAGCGACTGCGGATCGTCCAGTTTTGCGTAAGGCACCGGCTCGACCTTGGCGCTCCAGTCCGGCGACATGAATCGTCCCAACGCACTTGAGTAGTATCGCGCCCCGAAGTAGTCGTTCCCTGATTCGGTATCACGTTCTTTGCCGGTGAATAGATGTTCCGTGGGTGTGGTGAGGCAGGTTTCGCCATCGCCGAAAGGCAGGCTCTGGCAGGTTTTCTCCACGACTCCGGCGTAGTCGGTTTGGACGCGCCGCGAGCCCAACGGATCGTCGAGATAGAAGTGCAGCAGGCTGTTCTGGCCCTGGCCGGCGATGTTGTCCTGCGCGTAGGTGGCAATGATTCTGCCCCCGGCCCAAACGTTGGTGTGCTCCCAAACCAGCGTGCTGCCGTCGCCGTTCATAGTCGACTCGGACATTTGTTCGTTGCCCTGCCCGAGAATGTAATCGTTGGTAGCAAAGAATCCGCTGGTGGCCGGGTCGCAGCTCCAGCTAGTGATGGTGCCTTTTGAAACGCGGATCCCGTCGGCATTATAGAGGTAGCCAGTCATAGTATACGTGCCGGCCACAGGCTCGCTCCTGACGGCGCAGATGCGACCCTCGGCGTCGTACAGGTAGGTGTTTGTGTTATCACTGGCAACGTCGCCTGAAACCCGGGGACGAAACCCGGAAACCCGGAGACCGGCGGGACGCTCCCGGTAGATTCCCGCGAGAGCTACGGTTCAAGAAACAAGCTCACCTCGCCGCCCTCCGCCTGCTTTCCGGCGAAGCCCCCTAAAAAACTGCCCCTGAGTTTGCGTAGAATTACCCCCGGCCGGCGTACCGTGGTTTTGAGACAAGGCGAAGACCGCCGCGGGCGTCAACAGAGTGAGCGGCGGACCACGCCCTGCGAGGGTTGCTTTTCTGTTCCCTGTTCCCTGTTCCCTGGTCCCTGATCTCCGACCACTAACCACTGACCACTGACAACTACCGCGCTGCGCCTGGAGCCCAAACAATGGCCTATCTAACTGCTGTTTCTTCAATTACTTCCGCCAACCCCCAAGCTACTGAAACTCAAGCTGCCGCGCACTGCAATTCCGCCACTAACTCTTTTCCCGTCAGCCAGATAGTTCCATCCAATCGCCTCATTTTCACAAAAACGCAAACCCTCCTGTAAAACTGTAAAACCCACTCAAACCGCTTGCTTTCAACCGCTTGCGGCGTTACAGCCATTCGTTTTACAGTTCTTGTATTTCAGTACTTTACTCATTACAAAGATCTTACGTGCTTCAACTTCCGTCGTTCTCACTGAATAAGTACCGAGCTGAGCGTCAATTCGTGAGGCTAGAACTGGTTCCAGAGTTCCTGATTATAGACCTCGTGGTGGTACTGGACTTCAGAGGCTTTGACGATTGCGCCGAGCTCACGCGGAGAGCGGTTGGCGGCGGCGAGCTTGAGATCGGCGAAGCGGCCCTGGACTTCAGGCCCGAGCAGGCTGGTGATCCACTCGGAGCTCATGTAGTCGTTGATGGAGTCGTAGATGTTGTCAGGCAGGTAGCGCTGGGCCTGGCGGAGGTCGTCGATCTCGGCCTTGGTGCCGTCGATGCCGGTCTTGAAGATGGAGTAGAGCGTTAGGTAGGGGTTGGCGTCGGGGGCGACGGATCGAACTTCAACGCGCATCGATTTTGAGTTGCCGATGGGGATGCGGATCATGGAGCCGCGATCGGTGGCCGAGGCCTTGATCTGGTTGGGGGCCTCGAAGTGCGGATCGAGGCGGCGATAGGCGTTGACGCTGGGGTTGAGGATGAGGCAGAGATCGTTGGCGGCGGTGAGAATGCGGTCGATGAAGTCCCACCCGAGGGTGGAAAGCTTGCTGAGGCCATCGGGATCCCAGAAAAGATTGGTTGAGCCCTGGGAGATGGAGACGTTGGCGTGCATGCCGGAGCCGTTGACGCCGACAACGGGTTTGGGGAGATAGCATGCGGTGCAGTCCATGTTGGCGGCAACCTGGCGGGTGAGGAGTTTGTAGAGCTGAATCTGGTCAGCGGCGTCGACGACCTCGCAGTAGGAGTAGTTGATCTCAAACTGGCTGGGCGCGACTTCGGGGTGGTCCTTTTCGTTCTGGAAGCCGAGGGCGCGCTGGACTTCAGCGGAGGTGTCGATGAACTGGCGCAAGGAATCGAGCGGGAGGACGTGGAAATAACCGCCGGAACTGGCGAATTCGAATTTGCCGGTCTGATGGTAGTGCTGTTCGGCGTCGCGCCCGGCGAAGAGGAAGCCCTCGATTTCGTTGGCGGCGTTGAGGGTGTAGTTCTTCTCCTTGAAGAGTCGTGCGGAGTATTCCTTGAGGACGCCGCGGATGTCGCCGGCGTAGGCAGAGCCGTCTTTGTCGATGACGGAGCCGAAGACGAGGACCTTGCCAGCGCCGAAGACGTCGGCAGGAACCCAGTAGAAGGAGCCCCAGTCGATTCCGAGGCGGAGGTCGCTCTCTTCCTGAGCGGTGAAGCCGCGGATGGAGGAGCCGTCGAAGGTGAGGTTGTCGTAAGCGCCAATGAGGAACTTCTTGTCGTAGTCGAGCAGATGGAGCCGGCCCTCGAGATCGGAGAAGAGGACGGTGACGGCCTTGATGTTCTTCTGGTCAGCGAGGTATTTGAGGCGCTTCTCGCGGATCAGGTCAGGGGAGACGCGATGGGTGCGGTCTGCCTTGGCGGCGAGGTTCAGCTCTTCGAGTTCTTCGTAAGACAAAGCTAGAAAATTGCGATATTCATTGGGCATGGACGGCACCTGAGCGAGCGGGAATTCGATGGGAAACGGCGAATGACCGGGTTGAGGCTAGAAACGAAGAAGGGGAAATGGAAACCGGTTGCAGTTTCCATTTCCCCAAACTCCGATGTTCGTTAGAGCGGTGCGTGGCGGGAGGCTGAAGACGAGAATGCTCGAGCAACGATCGTCGCGAGCCTCCGGGCCAGTTACGGCTTGGGAACGCTGTTGATGGTCTTGAGGATACGGGAGACGATCTGGTATGGATCACCCTCCGAGTTGGGGCGGCGATCTTCGAGGTAGCCCTTATAGCCGTTCTTGACGAAGTTGACAGGGAGGCGGACAGAAGCGCCGCGGTCGGAGAGGCCATAGCTGAACTTGTCGATGGCCTGGGTCTCGTGGAGGCCGGTGAGCCGGAGATGATTGTCTGGGCCGTAGACGGCGATGTGCTCTGGGATGTATTTCTCGAAGGCCGCCATGAGGGCCTCCAGATATTCCTTGCCGCCCACTTCGCGGATGTACTTGGTGGAGAAGTTGCAGTGCATGCCGGAGCCATTCCAGTCACCTTTGAGCGGCTTGCAATGCAGGACCATATCCACTTCGTATTTCTCGCAGAGGCGCATCATCAAGTAACGCGCGGTCCAGGTGTCGTCGGCTGCCTTGGCGGAGCCTTTGGCGAAGATCTGGAACTCCCACTGGCCCTTGGCAACTTCGGCGTTGATGCCTTCATGGTTGATGCCGGCGGCAAGACAAGCTTCCCAGTGCTCTTCGACGATGGTGCGGGCCAGCGAGCCCATGTATTTGTATCCGACACCGCAGTAGTAGGGTCCCTGTGGAACCAGGGGGAATCCGCCCTTCGGCCAGCCGAGGGGAGCGCCATCCTTGTAGAGGAAATATTCCTGTTCGAGTCCGACCCAGAGATCAGGATCGTCTTCGATGGTGGCGCGCATATTGGTGGAGTGTGGCGTGCCATCGGGGTGCATGACCTCGCTGAGGACGATAAATGCGTTGTTGCGGCTTGGATCAGGATACAGAGCCACAGGTTTCAGGACGCAGTCAGACTTGCTGCCTTCGGCCTGCATGGTGGAACTGCCGTCAAAGCCCCAAAGAGGCAAATCGGCAAGGGTGGGTGGCTTCTCAAATGCCTTGCTGAGCAGGCTCTTGCCACGAAGCTCGGGAACGGGCGTCTTGCCGTCCAGCCAGATGTACTCCAGTTTGTACTTAGTCATGCGCTCCTCGTTGACTGAAAAGGGTTGGAGGTTTTCAAACAAAATCGTAGAACCTGGTTCATAAAGAATTCGTGAAGATTCTCGATTCGACTGATGCCTGGGCAGGGGTTATCTGTGATGAGCCACGAGGATCATCAACAGCAGTACGGCTACCGGGATCATTGCTAAAGCACCATAATACAAAATCTTTCTGGAGGTCTGGGATTTGCGTTTCTGCCAGTCGCGAATTTCCGGGCGATCTTCCACTCCGACCTGGTCGAGATGCAGGAGATCCCACTTGAAATCGTGCGCTTTAGGGTAGCGGTTGCGCGGGTCACGTTCGATGGCGCGATAGATGACTTCCTGGAGCTGGGGGGAGATTTCGGGGTTGGCGACGCGGGGCGGGACTGGGTGGTTGATCAGACGCTCGTTCATGGCAGCCATGGGCGATGGGCCGGAGAAGGGGAGCTTTCCGGTGAGCATCTCGTAGAGGATGATGCCGACGGAGTAAATGTCGGAGCGACCGTCTCCGCGCTGGCCCTTAACCTGTTCGGGCGAGATGTAGTTGGGCGTGCCGATGGCGGCGGTGAAGTTGGCGTAGGTGAGCCGGCGGGCGGAAGTGTCGCCGGCGATGCCGAAGTCGATGAGTTTAACGCTGCCGTCTTCGCCAACCATGATGTTTTCGGGCTTGAGGTCACGATGCACCACACCGTTGGCGTGGACATAGTCGAGAGCATCGAGGACTGCGACGGCGATTTGGATGGCCCGGTCCTGGGGCATGGGGCCTTCTTCGAGGATTTGGCGAAGAAGCCGGCCCTCGCACCATTCCATGACCATGTAAATGCGAGAGCGCTTCTCGCCGCCGAATACACGCATGACCTGGGGATGATTCAGCCTTTCGCCGATGCCTGCTTCGCGCTGGAAACGATCGAAGAGAATAGGATCGGCTTCCAGGTCGGGGTGGGGGATCTTGAGGGCAACGACGCGGCCGTCGCGGGTGTCAGTGGCGCGGTAGATCGTGGCCATTCCGCTGTGAGCTACCGCTCGCTCAATGCGGTAGGAATCAAGCTGCTGGCCCGGTTCGTAGCGGTCGAAGTGACCCATCGCGCTGAAAACTCCCATTGATTCGTTGTTTCTACTGTATCGGCAAGTGCCTCGGTTGCGAAATGAGCGGATCAGGCCAGAGGTGCGGGCTGATGGATCAGGACGGAATGCGATAGGGGCGCCCGCGATACATGCCGACCTGCTCGACAGACTTGACGCGGATGACCTGGGCTGTGGTGTTGTCGCCGCCGTCGATCTCAACGGCGCGATGAACGAGCTGGCGGGCGATTTCATCGATATTTGCCTGCTGGGTGACGATGCGGATCATCTCGGATTCCGGCAGTTCGTCGTGGAGTCCGTCGGAACAAAGGATGAGGAGGTCGCCGGGGAGAAGGGTGACGGCGGTGGTATCAGCCGAGACGAACATTTCGCGGCCGAGCGAGCGGGTGAGGACGTGGCGCGATTCGGATTGGGCTATCTCAGCGGTGGTGATGATGCCGAGCTTGCGCTGTTCGTTGACCAACGTATGATCCTGAGTGATCTGCTTGGCGCGGCCATTGCGGACGAGATAACAGCGTGAATCGCCAACGTGGGAGACGATGGCCTGATCGTGACGCATTGCGCAGGCGACAAGAGTTGTGCCCATGCTCTTGCCACGGTACTCGGGGGCGAGGGTGCAGTCGTGGACGGCGGCATTGGCATGCTGGATGAGGCGGGGCAGGAGGCTGATGAGCATGGAGCCGGCCTGTGCTTTGTCAAAGCCGTCGACGAGGACCTGCACGGCCTTGTTTGAGGCGACTTCGCCGAGGTCGGTGCCGCCGACACCGTCGGCTACAGCAAAGAGATAGCCGTGGGAGCGGGCCTGCTGGCGGGAAGCGGGAATGAAGAAGCCCGTGGCGTCTTCATTGTTGGTGCGAACTTTGCCTGGGTCGCTTGCCTGGCCGAACTGAACTTCCAACATGGGCGCCGCCGCCTCGAGGGTTTCGATTCCGCTGCATGGTGCCTGGGCGCGGGGAACCGACTGTGAGCATTCTCAGTCGCCGGAAATAAAAAAGGAATGGTGGATTGCCGGTATTCAAAAAAACAACTGGGTGGCTCTCCGGACTCTCTCATGGTAACGAGAGAATCCGGATTCCACCCAGAGGTTGGAATTGCAGAATGATTGAAGGGGCTTACCTGGATGTGAGCAGAACTTCCTTGCCTTTCTTCTTCGAAGAGCGAAGGAAGTAGATGCCGCCATAGATGCCCCACATGGCTGCTATGCCAAGTGCGGTGAGTGGCTCCATCTTTGTGCCCAGGTTGAAGAATGGACCCGCTACGTAGAAGCCCATCAAGACGAGGTTGGCGACAAGTCCAAAGCCCGGAATGAGGGTGTGCTTGAGGAAGCTGTGGTCGGGGCGGCCGTGGTAGGCGACCATGCACAGGAAGCAACTGAGCGCGTAGAGGATGAACGTTCCGAAGTTTGACGTGAGGGTGATGGCCAGCAGGGAGTTGGGAAGCGCGGCCATTGTGTCGTGAGACATGTAGCCGAAGTTGGAGAAGATGTTATGCGGCAACGCGGCGACAGTTGCGTCGCTGACCGCGCCTGCGTCGGCGAAGACCAGGGAGACGGCGATGACACCGATGACGGCCGAGATGACCGCCAGGGTCCAGATGGCCTTGCGCGGGCTGAGCGATCCGGCGTGGAGAATGCCGAAGTGCTCTGGGGCTTCGTCGTCCTTGCCCATGGCGTAAGTTACGCGTGCGCCGGTGTTCATGCAGGCAAGCGTGGTTCCGATGAGGGCGAGGAAGACGGTGAGGGCTTCGACCATCATGAAGTACTTGCCGTGGCCCTGGCCGAGAAGCCAGTCGCCGACGATGATCATCATGTCGCCGATGGGGGCAGCGGAGCCAGCGGCAGTCTGCATGCTGTAGCCGGAGTTAAGGAAGTAGTTGGCCGCGAAGTACTCAAACAGGTAGCAGACCAAGCCCTGAATGAGCAGCGATGCAATGACGGCGATGGGGATGTGTTTGGTGGGGTTCTTGGCCTCGCCGCCCATGGAGGTTACCGATTCGAATCCGACCAGGATGAGAATGGCGACCGTGGCCTGGATGAAGAGATAACTGAACTTGTGAGGCGCTATGACAGAGAGGGCGTTGGGATGGGCGAGGAAGTTGCCGCTGGCATCGGTTTGAGCATATGAGATGACAAAGGGAACAGGCTTGCCGGCCGAGTCAAGCAGCGGCAGCGGATTGTTGTCCTTGTCGCGGAGGACCGTGGTACCGTCCTTGGCCATGGCGAACTGATAGGTGTAAGTGGAGAGAGTTGTCGAATCATATTGGAAGGCGGTGGGGCCTGTGCTTCCTTCCGGGTGAGTGGAGCGATACCCGAGCGCGAGAACCGAGAAGACAACGAGCGCGGAGATCTGAATGACGTTGATGGCAAGATTCACGGCGGTAGATGCGCCAGCGCCCTTGGCGGCGATCCAGGCGACGAAGAAGGAGAACAGGACCGCGACCAGGCCCATGAAGACGGGGCCGGGGTTGGCGCCGCTGATAAAGTTCGGAAAGAAGAAGCCTACGATGTAGCCGACAAAGACACCTGTGGTGGCCACCATGACGCCTGGGTAAACCCAATAGTAGAGGTGGGAGCCCCAGCCGACGATGAACTTGGCGATGCGGGCATACTTGAAGGACGCATCCTTTGAGAGCATGGCCTGCTCAGCGTAGTAGTAGCTGGAGCCTGTGCCGGGATAGAGCTTGGAGATTTCGGCGTAGGCGACGGCGGTGGCCAGGCAGAGCAGGAGCGCGCCGAAGATGCCGAGCCACATGGCAGGAGCGGTGGAAGGTTGTCCAGCTACACCAGTGGTTGCCTGGAGGTAAAAGGTGAGCCACAGGAAGGCGCCTGGAGCGATGAGGGCCATTGCGTTGCTGGTGAGCCCGGTAAGGCCCAGTGTGGCCTGCATCTCGGGTGCTTTTTGATCTGCCATGAGCATTCTCCTGAAGAGGGTGAGGTGCTTCGGTCTGTTCCCGGCGGGAGGCCGGAGAACTGTTGTAGATTCGCCGGTCGCGCGCATTCAACCGGGGCGGGCGCGGGGATGCAGAATGGGTAATCAGAATCCTAGAGTTGCAACGATAAAGATGAAATGAGGAATCGGGAAAGAGATTGCAGCCTCAATCGCGCGGCAGGTCCTTTTTCCGCGCTCATTTGGTGAATGGTTTCCGAAGTTACCTGAAGAAAAATCCGGCCGCATCGGTGAGAGGCGAGAGGCGACCGGAGCGAGGGAGCCAGGCAGCTTACCGCTTGGGTCCGAAGAAGGCGACAAAGGCGATGGTCAAGGTCTGCTGCGACTTGACATACTGGCCGACGTCTTTGCTGTAGACGTTCTGGTTGGAAAAGTCGGCGCGATATTCGGCTCGCATCAGCAGCCCCTCAAGCCACTTGTACTCGTAGGTTCCAGTGAACTCGTAGAGTTGGAGGCGCTCATAGGTCAAGGTCTCAAATCCCTGTGGGTCGCTGAAGTATTCAAAGCGGCCGGCGATGGCGTTCTTGGTGCTGGCTTGCACGTGGAAGGCGCCGGCTATGCCTTGCCAGTGGTTGAGAGCCGTGTCGCCGTAGGAGCAGGTTGAGATCTCACGGTGGACAAGCGGGGGGTTCTTCGTGGTAACGGATTCGCAGTCCGTGGTTGTGATGAGCCCATCGCGATTCTGGCCGTAATCGTAGTTGATGTAGGCGTTGAATTTGGCGTTGGGCGTGAAGAGGAGGGTGGTGTCAATGAGGTTGCGGAAACCGTTGGAAGTGAGAGAGTTCTCGGGGCCGCCGATGTAGTTGACGTTCCACGCGTACTTGGGCTTCGTGAGCGCGTTGGTGAGCACGATGGTGGCGCCGCCGTTGGATTTGCTGACGTTGTTCCAGCCGTTGACGACCTGGATGCCGATGGTGTCGACCTTGGAGACGGGCATGGAGGTGCGGACACCGAAGTGCCAGTAGGGAATGGCGTAAGAGAAGAGCAGGGAACGCGAGTAGTTCCAGTTATCCTTTGCCTCGATGACTTCAGCGCCGGCCGAGGTGACGAACTTGCCGAAGTCCAGTTCGAAGCCCTTGGCCTTGGCTGGCTTGAGCGAGAGGAAGGCCTGCTCGATGAAGTTGAGCTGGTCGGCGGAGGAACTGTTGCTGGGGGCCGCGTTGATGAAGTCGTTGGTGCGGCCGTAGATGAAATCAACGTGAGCGCCGACCGGGTCAGGATCGTGGTTCAGCGAGAACTTGGCCGCGCTGATGTTGAACTGGTCAGTCTTGTCGTTGAAGTTATAGAAGTCGTTCACCTGGCCGTTGTCTTGCGCATTGGGGCGATTGAAATCGTCGCTGTAATAAACGTCGACCATGCCGCTGATATCCATGGGACCGACGCTCCATGTGGGCGGAGTTGGTGCAGGAGCGGCGGCAGGAGTTGCTGGGGTCTGTGCTGCGGCAGGGGTTGAGGTGGCCTGGGTGGCGGCGGTGGTGTCAGGTGCAGGCGCCTGTGCGCCAGCAGAAAGGGCGAAGGCCAAAGTGGTAGCGGCTATCGCATGCTTGACTTGAACGAGATTCAGATGCATCGGCACGGTTCCTCCGGGAAAAGGTGTGTGGTGCGGATTCCAGCCGGTAAGGCCTGAATGAAAAAAACTCCTGAAAATGCGAGCCAAACGCGCCTCGATTGGGCGGCTGTTTTGGGCGCAAGAGTCCTCAGGCAGAGCAAACTGGGGCTCCGCAGGAGGCGTCCGGTCGTTTCGGATTAACTCCAGTTACGCAAGGATCAGATAAGGAATAAATGAAGATTCCATAACTTAATCTTCATTTATTTATCATGATATTCTCGTGATTAATCAGGCGCTCAACTGAGATGCGAGGGCGCATGAGGAGCGCCGGCAGCGCTTGGACGGATAGAACAGGCTGCTTGGGTGGATCGAAGAACAGTGGCAGAAGCGGTTGATTTGACAACAGTCAAGGCGAGGTCGAGAGCCGGGAATGATGAATGGGCAGCCGAATCGAGTGCTGTTAATTGACGACGAGCCGTCGATTCGGCGCGCGCTGGCGCCCACCTTGCGGGAGCTTGGGTTTCAGGTGTCGGAGGCAGCGAGCGGGGAAGAGGCGCTGCAATTACTAAGGACTGAGGTTTACGACGCGGCGCTGCTCGACGTGAACATGCCTGGGATCGGGGGCCTGGAAACACTCAGGCGGATTCGGCAGTTGGCGATGCGGCTGCCGGTGCTGATGTTGACGGTGCGCGGCGACGAAGAAGACAAGGTGAGTGCGCTAGACCTGGGCGCGGACGACTATGTGACGAAGCCGTTCAGCACTCCCGAGCTGGTTGCGCGCATTCGCGCGGCGGTTCGGCGGTTTAGAGCGCCTGCACGGGCGACGGATGCGCCCATTGAGATTGGCGAGATTCGGCTGGAACCGCTGAAGCGAATTGTTACCAAGAGTGGACAGACGCTGCACTTGACACGCAAGGAGTTCGACATTCTGCACTGCCTGATGAGCCGGGCAGGCCGGACGATCACCTATGGGAAACTGCTGGCCGCGGTGTGGGGCGCGGACGCGCGGGAAGAGATTGAGTATCTGCGGACGTATGTGAATCAGTTGCGGAAGAAGATTGAGGAAGACCCGTCGAAGCCTGCATACCTTTTGACAGACGTGTATGTGGGATACCGGTTTGTGAGCGCGGATATGTTTGCGCCCGAGGATGAGGAGGCATCGGAGGAGAATCCGGAAGCCCTTCAGCCGCAGGCAAGCGAAAGGTTGGGGTGATAACGCTTGGCGAGCTATTACAACGTGTTGTTTGTGTGCACGAGCAACGCCGCGCGGTCGATTATGGCGGAGGCGATTCTGGGCCATCTGGGTAAGGGGTGCTTTGGGGCATACAGCGCGGGGAGCCATCCGGCAGTTCAAGTCCACCCGGAAGCGGTGCGGCAAATGGAACTGGCTCAGATGAGCAGCAATGCATGCCGCACGAAGTCCTGGGAGATGTTTTCGTGGCCGGGTGCTCCGCGGATGGACTTTGTCATCACGCTTTGTGCTGTTACGGCGAACCGTCCACAGCCGCAGTTTCCGGGAGATCCGATTTCGGTGCACTGGGCGACGCCGAACCCGGAGGCGGTGGAGGGATCTCAGGAAGATGTGCGACAGGCGTTTGGCGCGGTGTTCGGCTTGCTAAGCGAGAGAATCCGGAGGATGGTTGCGCTGGCGGCGGCTGCGCGTGGGAAGGAAGAACTGGGCAAAGAGTTGGAGCGGATGGCAAAGTCGGCGCGCAAACTGGTGGCGGACGAGGCGATGGCCGGGTCGTCAGCGAAACCCGTGGCCGAGGCGGTAAACTCACGGAACCTGATTCCGGCGTAAGGGCGGCCGGAGCGGCGGCTTGATTCTGCAGCGATTCCGATTTCAATGGATTCGATGTGTCGCGTGCAAGGGGTGCGACGCGCGCGCGGGACTGCGTCGTGGTTTGTGCGGGACGCGGGTGGTCGCGGATCTTTTTGCGCGAAGGACTTGCGCATGGGGCGGGACATATAAGAGCGGGCGTCAAGAGTCCATCAGCAGCCTGTTAAAATCCTATTGAACTTCCCTGTCATGCTTTCAGCACGCGCACCTGCACAAATACATGGATTTGAGGGCGGCGGAAGATCGCGGCGGTTGACCAGGCGCGAAAACATCGCGGCTGATCGGTTCATTTTGAGATTCCTGTCGACCTGAGAGGTTGGTAGCCGAATTGGCCGGAAGCTATATTCCATTGCGGACATCGCTTGTGGCGCCGCGCAGTCGCGGGTCGGGCACGCGCGCGTTGTTGTTTACGCTGGAATGCGCGCTGGGGATCGTGGCGGCGATCCTGGTTTCGGCATTTGCATACTGGTCGCCATGGCTGCTGCCGGTGTCACTGCTTCTGTATCTGCTGATTGTGGTGCCGACGGCGCTGCTGAGCGGGTTCTGGCAGGCGGTGATCGTGTCGCTTTCGGCGGTGGTGATGCATGCATACATCACAGCGCGGGAGCCGAGGTTCAGCCAGGCAGCCGATCCGGTGAACACGGTGACGCTCCTGGCGTTTATCGGGGTAGCGCTGACGGTGAGCCGATTGTCGGCGCGAGTGACGGGGCATGCGCGCGAAGCGGAGTCGTGGGGCGGGCAGATGCACGACCTCTACGAGTTCACGCGGCGGACGCTGCAGATGAATCTGCACGTGGAGCCAGGGCCGCAACTGGCTGAGTTGGTGCACGAAATCTTTGCACTTGAGGCGGTTGCGGTATTCGACGCCGATCTGCACGATGTGTACACCGCAGGCTACTGGAGCGTAGACCCGCAGGAGATGGCGCAGAACGTCTACTATTTTGAGACTTCGGACGATGATGCGGCGACGGGGATTGGGCGGAGAGTGGTTCGGCTGGGAACGGTGCCGGTGGGCAGCCTGGTGATGCGCGGCGATACGAGCCCACTGACGAACAATGCGATTGCATCGTTGATCGCGATTACGTTTGACCGCTACCGGGCGTTTGCGAATGAGAGCCGGATCGAGACGGAGCGGCGAACCGAGCAACTGAGGGCGACGGTGCTCGACAGCCTGGCGCACGCATACAAGACGCCGCTGACGGCGATTCGAGCGGCGAGCACTGGTCTGGGGGAGATGGGACATCTGTCGGCGGGGCAAGCGGACCTGGTGGCTCTGATCGACGAGCAGACGAGCCTGCTGAATGAGCTGACGACGCGGCTGCTGACGACTTCGCGTCTGGATGCGGGAGAAGTGACGATTCATGCCACGGAGGTGGCGGTTGCCTCTCTGATTGAGGAGGTGGTGGCGAGCCTTAAGGACCGGCTGGCGAGCATGAAGCTTTCGATCGAGCTCGAAGACGAAGAGATGATCCTTAACGGCGATCGGCAACTGCTGGTGATGCTGTTGACGCAGTATGTAGACAATGCGTGCAAGTATTCGATTTTTGGGACCATGATAACGATTCGTGCGGCGCGAGCGAATGCGGAGGTCATTTTTTCGGTTCACAGTTTTGGGCCGGAGATTCCAATGGCGGATCGAGAACGAATCTTCGACAGGTACTATCGGTCGGCAACTTATTCGAACCGTGCGCCAGGAACGGGGATCGGACTTTCGGTGGCAAAGCGGGTCGCGCTCATTCACGGCGGCTATGTGTGGGTGACAAGCGAAGAGGTCGAGGGGACAACGTTTTTTGCGGCAATACCTGCCCCATCGCAGAAGAGAGGTACGAGATGAACCAGCCAGCACTTCGGGTCTTGATTGTCGACGATGAAACCGCGATTCGCAGGGCATTGCGGCCGCCTCTTGTTGAACTTGGATTCCAGGTAGTGGAGGCATCGCGCGGAGAAGAGGCGCTGCAGGCGCTGCGCACGGCAACATGCGACGCAGTGCTTCTGGACGTGAATATGCCGGGGATTGGCGGCATCGAGACGCTGCGGAGGATTCGAGCGCTGGCGCCAAGGCTTCCGATTCTGATGCTTACAGTGCGGGACCAGGAAGAAGAGAAAGTGCAGGCGTTGGACCTGGGCGCGGACGATTACGTGACGAAGCCATTCAGCACGCGCGAGCTGATCGCGCGCATCCGTGCGGCGGTGCGGCGTGTGAAGGCGCCGGTAAGGCCGGAAAACGAACCCATTGAAATTGGAGAGATTCGGCTGGACCCGGTGAAACGGACGGTGACCAAGCGCGGGCAGCCGGTGCACCTGACGCGGAAAGAGTTCGACATTCTTCACTGCCTGATGAGCCGGTCGGGGCGGGTGGTGACGTATGCGCGGCTGCTGACGGCGGTGTGGGGCCCGGATTGCCGCGAAGAGGTGGAGTATCTGCGGACGTTTGTGCGGCAGTTGCGGAAGAAGATCGAGGACGATCCTTCCGCGCCTTTGTATCTACTGACCGACGTCTATGTGGGGTACCGCTTTGCGGATGCGCAGATGTTCCAGGAGGAGACGGCGGCGGGTGGTTCCGAGTTGGAACCGGTTGATCCGGCTTCGGGAATCGCCTCTTAGCGGCGCGGAAAACGTGGGTCAACGGACTAAAGTGATGAACGGCTGGGCCGACAGGCGAGTTGTAGGGGAGTGCAATCTGCTGCCGGGCAAGGAGTCCCATGACCGTTACCGCCGTGGCCAGTGCGAGCCTTTGGGATTCAGTGTATTTTCCTGGGAATTTGAGCACGGAGCCTCGCGCGCGAACAACGGGGACGGTCGTGGAGGGGACGCCTGCTTCGGCCCGGCCCGGTTCCGTCCGGTCTGGGGACGACAGTTATACGCCGGGCGCGCGAAACGGCACGTACAACTTAGTGCAGGCGCCGAGTAACGCGTCGAATTTGGCGGCGCTGACAGGCCCGAACTCTACGGCGAACCTGCCGGGGACGGCGCTGGTGAATGGGATGCAGCTCTCGTTGCTGGGCGGAGCGAGCAGCGGGTCGGGGCAAGCGCAGCCGGGCACGCCATCTACCGCGAATGGGGAGGTTCTGTCGCAACTGGACGCTGCGATCAGCGCGGCGGCTACAGACGGATCGCAGGATAGCAACTGGATGGATGATCTGGTGAGCTATGCAAGTAATCTGGATGGCGGAACGGGTTCGGTGAGCGGAGCCGCGGGGGCGAGTGGGGCGCTGACGAGCGACCTGAGCACGATTGAAGGAGTGATTCAAAAAGTGACTGCGCAGGTTTCAAGCGCGCTGGCGGCGCAGGGCGCGTCGCCCGGGCTGCTGAGCGCGGCCGTGAATGCGCTGACGACGAGCCTTACCCTGAATAGCCTGGGAGCGGTGGCACAGCAGATTGCCGACAGAACGGGAAGCTCAAACACATTCACAGTGACGAGTTCGGTGGTTACGATTACGGCGAACGGCACGAACACGAATGCGAACGTGGCGGGCGAGACCGAGACATTCTCGGGGGCAAGCAACAATCTGGCGCTTACGACGATGGCCGGGGCGGCGAGCCTGGCTGGGGTGAGCGGCGTGGCGGGGAACGGGACGAGCCTGAACGCAGGCGGATTCGGCTATAGATTTTCGATTTCCGAGGGCGGGCCGGACGGAAATGCATTTGCGGGGACCACCGATGTCCAGGCGAATGCAACGTCGACTTCAAACGTTGGCGCCGGCGGAAGCGCGAGCACAACTGTGGCGCTCGACGAGGGCTTAGCGGTCTATGAGGACGGGAGCGGAACCGGCGGGGAGCAGAGCAAAGCATTGGTATTGGCGTCGGACTGGGCGGCGAACCTTGAGAGCACGGCCACGCAGAATACGGTGAATGCGGGGGATGCGACATCGGGATCGCAGGCACAACCCACGCAGGCTGGGACGCGGACGATGTCGGACTTTTTCAATGCGGCGGCGCATGTGCTCTTCAAGCAGGCGCTTGCGCTGCTTGAAGGAATCTTTGGCGCGGGGAATTCAAACGTTGCGAGCGAGACGGGACGCGGGCAACTGGTGGATGTCTACGCGTGATTGTGGAGGGCGTGAGCGGGTTGCGGAAAAACTTAGAGTACGGAGTGAAACTGACAAGAGGCACTCCTCAGTGGCTAAAGCCACGGCTCGTTCTGCGGGCTTTCATGCCGGGGATGAATCCCCGGCCTACCGCCTGAACGAGTTTTCCCGCAGCATTATGAAGGCTCTCGGGGTAGAGATTACTCGTCGTAATGGAGCAGGCTGAAGACGTCGAATTCCTTGAAGCGGTCGCGGCCTTTGAGGAAGTCGAGCTCGACGGCGAAGGCGAGGCCGGCGATCTCTCCGCCGAGTTGCTTGACGAGCTTGACAGTGGCTTCCATGGTGCCGCCGGTGGCGAGCAGGTCGTCGACGAGAACGACGCGTTGACCGGGCTCGATTGCGTCGAGGTGAATCTCGAGGATGTCGGAGCCGTATTCGAGATCGTAGGTGACACGGGCGACGGGCGCGGGGAGCTTGCGCGGCTTGCGCACAGGGACGAAGCCCGCATTGAGGCGATAGGCGAGAGCGGGGCCGAAGATGAAACCGCGGGCCTCAATGCCGAGGACGAGATCGATCTTTTCTTTGATGTAGTGGGCGGCCAGCATGTCAATGAGCTTGGCGAAGCCAGTCTTGTCTTTGAGGACCGTTGTAATGTCGTAGAACAGGATGCCGGGCTTGGGGAAGTCAGGGACGGTGCGGACAAGCGCTTTGAGGGATTCCACATCCACGGCTTTGGTATCGTCGGTCATTTTTTCCTATTTTCTTAGTTTTGGTTGAGCGTGCGGGTGGGGCGAAGGCAGCACGGCATCCTCGATGATTATAACGACAGTGAAGAGTGGACAGTGGACAGTGGACGCGTGAAGAAGTGACGATCGGCCGTCTACCAGGCGCCTTCGATGCGGAAGGATTCGAGGCGGTCGGCTTCCTTTTCGTCGAGGTGGTGTTCGAGGACGAAGTCAACGCGGCTGCCGCGCGGACCGCGATGGAGGCTCAAGCGCAGTTCGGCGAGATCTTCGGGAGCGCCAGAGGCGACGACCTCGACATTCCCTTCTTCAGTGTTGCGAACCCAGCCGGAGAGGCGCAGTTCACTCGCCTCGCGGTGAACGAACCAGCGGAAGCCGACACCCTGAACGCGACCCTGAACGAGAAAATGAAGAACCATGGCGTGACCATCGCCAGTGTTGCAGATGGAGCGGCGGGGCGCAACAGGAGCGGCATTTCCGTTGAGACAGGCTGAGCGGTCTCCCACGCGAAACGCAAAGAACGCGTTTAGGATGGGGCACCCGAGTGAATGGAGGGGCACAGAGGACTATTCGCGTGGTAGGGCGGAGTGGCGGCGATCGTCGACGACGAAGCCCGCGGGGAGCTGGAACAGCGCAGAATCGGGCTCGGCGAGATTGACGTCGGTCACTTTAAAGCTCTGATCGCCGACGTTGGGGCCAGTGACGTGAGAGATGAGGTTGATGCCGATTTGGGCCGAGTGCCAGAACTCGCGGGTAGCGACGACGGGGCGGTCGTTGCCGAAGACTCCTTTGTTCCAGGTGGTGACATCGCGGGTACCTGAGCAGTCGAGGCCCTCGACGTAACGGACGCCGAGATCTTCGTGGGTCTGGTAACCGGAGTTGTTTGCGAGCGGGCCGGTAGTTCCGATTGCTGGAACGTAGGTGGCGGAGGCGGTGCCTGTGTAGTCCTGAAGTATGCAGCGATGGGGCTTCTCGAGCATGAGGCAGTTGTAGAGGGTGTGGGTCTCCGGGTCGGCGATCTGGATGACGTTCATGCGGGATTCGATGCCACTGTCTTTGGGGACGAGGAGCCAGCGCTCTTCGTAGATGCGGCCCTGGCTGTCGCGAGCGACGCGGCGCTGGTTGACAGTGACGACGTTGCCGCCTCCGGGCATGGGGCGCGCCCACTCGGTGTGAACGATGGCGGTGAAGGGCGCGTTGAGCAGCACGGGAATGTAAATGCTCTGGAGGACCAGGTTGGCGCCGCCATCCCTCATTTCGACGACTGGATGCTGGGTATCCTGGGCGGGCAGGATTGGGACGAAGAGCAGGGCAATCATTGGCAGGAAAGGGAGCGCGCAGGGGAGTGCCGCTTGCGTTTTCATTGGGACCTCAGCGTCTGCGAGAACAGGATACCGCGATTCAAGCGGGTTTTGAACGGGAAACTGAGGGAACGCGCGGGAGCGAATCCCGGGCCGCGGGGTAGATGAGGGGAGCATGGCGGACGGGGCAGCCTGAACCCCGCGCTACACTGGACTCAATCATGGTGTTCGTTTTAGATAACTACGATTCGTTTACTTACAACCTGGTGCAGTACCTGGGAGAGCTGGGTGCTGAGGTTGAGGTGCGCCGTAACGATGAAGTGACGGTGGAGGAAGTGGAGGCGATGAAGCCGGAGCGAATTCTGCTTTCGCCTGGGCCGTGCACGCCGAGCGAGGCGGGGATACTGGTGCCGCTGATCCGGCACATGGCGGGGAAGACGCCGATTCTGGGTGTTTGCCTGGGGCATCAGGCGATTGGTGAGGCGTTTGGCGGCGCGGTAGTGAGGGCGGAGCATCTGATGCATGGGAAGACCAGTCCGGTGGAGCACGACGGAAGGGGCGTGTTTCAAGGGTTGCCGACACCGCTGACGTGCACGCGCTACCACTCGCTGATCGTGGAAGAGAAGTCGCTGCCCAAGGAGCTTGAGGTGACGGCGCGGACGAAATCAGCGGGGGGGCAGCGAATGGCGCGGAAACGACGATTATGGGGTTGCGGCACAGGACGCTGAAGATTGAGGGCGTGCAGTTTCATCCGGAGAGCGTGCTGACCGAAGGCGGGCATCAGATGATCAGGAATTTTCTGAATATGTAGAGTCATATCAATTCAGGTTTGAATTGGATTGGGACGGGAGTGGTCGCGGTGGGGGTTCTGCAGGGGCTAAAGCCCGGCGCACTTTTGAACTCGTTTGCGGCCCGGCTGAAGCCGAGCCCTGATACAAAGCAGGCTTGTCAATTGGGCTGTCAAGCGAATCAGGCATCAATGAGTTGGCGGGCCCTGTTGCTTGTGCTCTGCTTTTCTCTTGTAGCGCAGACGGCAGTGTCGATGTCGAAGGATGCTGCGGGCAGTCAGGCTGGGGTGGGTCAGGCTGCGCCGGAGGCGACAGGGCCGATAGCGATTGTGCCGCTTGAGGGTACGGGCGCCAATGGTGCGCCGACGGTGACGGGCGCGCTGGAAGTGACCAAGGGCAAGGCAGTGATTGTGGCGAGCGGGGCGGTGACTGCAGGGGATCGGACGACGGAGGTGACGCTGCCGCATCGTGGAGTGCTGCGCGTGTGCGCGTTGACGACGGTGAAGCTGGCGTCGGACTCGAGCGTGCCTGCGGGAGAAGTGCCGGGGCTGATGATGGCGATCGACCACGGAGCGCTGGAGGCGAGCTTTGAGACCGGGCGCAACTCGGACATTGTAATGACGCCGGACTTTCGGATTTTCATTGGCGGACCGGGGGCGGCGGAGGTGAAGGTGCGGCTGGGGCAGGGCGGCGACACGTGCGTCGACAACGCGGGGGTGAACGCGCCCTATGTTTTGGTGACGAGCGTATTCGATGGAGGCGTGTATCGCGTGCAGCCGGGGCAGAGGGTGATGTTCCAGCACGGCAACCTGCACGAGGTGGTGGATCAGGAAAAGGAGCCGTGCGGATGCCCGCCGGATGCGGAGCCGAAGAGCAATGAGTTTCCATTGGCGCAGAGTGAAGGGCTGGCGGCGAAGGCTCCGCCGGTGACGAGCGCGGCGACGGCAGTTGAGGCGGCGAAGACAGGGGGAACGTTGGCTTACAACGGGGAAGAGCATGCGGCGAAGCAGGCTGCTTCGCAGGCGGATGCGAGCAAGACGGCTGCGGCGGCAAGCGCGGCGAAGGCAGTGACGCCGGTGAAGAAGAAGGGCGGCTTCTTCGGGGCGGTTGGGCGGTTCTTCAAGAAGTTGTTTGGGGCGGAGTGAAAAAGCAGGGAACAGGGAACAGGGAACCTCGAGCAATCGAATGGCGTACACAGTCGCACCAGCGGCGTTTTTTAGCGGCGCTCGCGGAGGCGAGACAATGGCGGCATTCAAAGGCGAGAGAGAATCTGCGGTTGCTCGGAGCATTGCGATCAGTCGACCAATTGGTTGGTGGCCACGAGCCGTGGTGTTGCTCGGGGTGGTGTTGACGGCGATGGGTGCTGTGATCGCCATGGTCAATCCGGCGATGCTTGTCTCGCCGCACGATGAGATCAACGGGGCCGTGCACATCTATGCAGGCTACCTGGCATCGCGCAATCTGGCACTAGCGGGGATGCTGTTGGCGCTTTTGATGATTGGGGCTCGGCGCGCGCTGGGCAATCTTGTGGCGATTGTTGGACTGATCCAGTTTTTGGATGCGTGCATGGATGTTGCGGAAGGGCGATGGACGGTGGCTGCGGGTGTGGTGGTGTTTGGAGTGTTGTTTCTGTTTGCGGCTACAAGATTTTCGGGGGCGGCGTTTTGGAAGGTTGAGGCGTGGAAGTGAGGCGGAGTTAGCTGCAAAGGGGTCGAATCGAAGAGATCGGCGATCGTTGGCAAATGGAGAACTCTACTTCTGCTGAAGTTCGTTCCAGCGATGCTTGCATCAGCCGGGTAAGGCAGAATCTTCGCAGCGATGGAGCGGCAGCCATTTGAGCCGAGTAATGGCGAATTGCAGATTTCCCAGCTGCGCTCAGCAGGCCAGATTCATCCTTGTTGGTTGCGAGCAGAGGCTTCACACCGAGCGCGAATCACTTGAAGTATCTGTTGCTGAAAGGTTCGCATGACGGCATCGGTCCAAAATCCTGCGTATGGATTGAGATGAGTGGAAAGACGCTCGTGGCTGACCAGATGCAGGATGACGCCGTCAGCTTTTTTCTCAATTCTGTACTCTCCATCCAAAACATCAAAGTACTGTCCACCGATGGTTACGTGATCGTCGAGCGTTGACTTTGGGATTGAGTCAGTGTTTGCGCGGATCGAGAATTGCAGATCAGTTTTTGGCGACCACGTATTTACTGTCTCTGTGAAAACGAGACCTCCGGTGAAGCTCGCTTGCCTAACCCCTCCAACTCCGTCGTGCGAGAGCGTGGCTTCGATTGGCCGCGGAAAGCCGACGTGCTGTATCCATGAGTCGGAGAGTTCGCTTGCCTGAATTGCGTGAACACTCTTGATGTTTGTCCAGATAACGTCGGCGGGCGCATGAATTGCGATGGCAGTTTCAACGGTGCGCACTTGCCAAGGGGCCGCGATATGAATCTCTACAAGGAGAACGAGGAGGGGCATGGCGACTGCAGTAAGGGTTCCAGTGGATTGCTTGCCGATTTTCCACCAAACGATGCGCGCGGCCAAACCGCCAATGAGCGAGGCCGCCAGCATAATGGGGCTGGCAAAGAGAATGCATATGGCGCCTTCCCAGTGAACCAGCACAACGAAAAGAATGTCGATGAGGACCGCGCCCCACGGCAGAAAGAGCCATTTATACCATTGAATCTCTGAGTTATCCGTGTTGCGGAAATAGAGGTCAACGCTCAGATACCCCATTGCGATCGGGACGGCGACAAGAAATGCGATTGTCACCAGCCAGAACGCGGAAATAGCAGAATCGCTATGGGACCTGCTCGACAAGGCGATGCGAAACAGGATTCCGAGGCAAGCGCCAGCGGCGGAACTCAGGAGCACAACTGGCCAACCCTTCCATTTTGGCGAGATGCTTTTCAAGTGCCCTCCGCAAGCGACCTATTAAATCAACCTCTCAATCGGAGCAGGTCAAGCAAATGATGTTCGGCTGTCAACATCCTACAGCTCGCGGGCGTGCTCGATGGCGCGGATGACGGCCTGGGCTTTGTTGAGGGACTCCTGGTGTTCGAGCTCGGGGACGGAGTCGGCGACGATGCCTGCGCCGGCCTGGACGTAGCCCTTGCCGCCGATGGCGAGCAGAGAACGGATGGCGATGCAGGAGTCGAGGTTGCCGGAGAAGTCGGCATAGAGGACTGCGCCGCCGTAGGCGCCGCGACGGGCGGGCTCGAGCTCTTCAATGATCTCCATGGCGCGGACCTTTGGTGCGCCCGAGAGGGTTCCGGCAGGGAAGCAAGCGCGGAGTGCGTCGACGGCTGTGAGGTCGGCGCGGAGCTGGCCCTCGATGGTGCTGACGATATGCATGACGTGTGAGTAGCGCTCGACAAACATGAGGCGATCGACCTTGACACTGCCGAACTCGCTGACGCGGCCA
The DNA here is from genome assembly GCA_963783065.1 of uncultured Acidobacteriaceae bacterium. GTDB lineage: Bacteria > Acidobacteriota > Terriglobia > Terriglobales > Acidobacteriaceae > Telmatobacter. The sequence continues at coordinate 381,846 of CAWAMG010000006.1, forward strand.
ACGTCGTTGCGGCCCAGATCGACGAGCATGACGTGTTCGGCGCGCTCCTTCTCGTCGTGCATCATTTCATCGGCGAGGCGCTGATCTTCTTTTTCGTTCGCGCCGCGAGGGCGGGTTCCGGCGATGGGACGGTATTCTACGCGACTGCCGTGGACGCGGACGAGAAGCTCGGGGGACGAGCCGGCGAGCTCCAGTGGTGGCACCATAGGTGCCTTTACTTTTTGGAGGGAATTTTTGCGGGGGTTGGCCGCGCCCAGCGGGCCTTCGGGGGCGAAGCGCAGGAAGAACATGTAGGGACTTGGATTTACGGCGCGGAGGGCGCGGTAGACCTGAAAGGTGTCGACTTCGGGCTCGACGTCGAAGCGCTGGCTGAGGACGGTCTGGAAGACGTCCCCGGCGGCGATGTAGGCTTTGGTTTTTTCGACGGCGGCGAGATAGGACTTTTTGGCGGTGCGGTGGCGGACTTTGAGTTTGCCGGCTGACTTGCGGCGCTTGATGGAGGGCAGAGCGCGGCTGAGGGTGCGCTCGAGCTTGTCGAGGCGCTTGATGGCCTTTTCGTAAGCCTGGGCGGGCGGGGTTTTGGTGACGTCGGCGGTTTCGACGAGCCAAATCTGCTTGCGGACATGGTCGAAGGCGAGGACTTCATCGAAGAAGAGGAGGCAGGCGTCGGGCACGCCGAGCTCGTCTTTGGCGAGGGAGGGCAGGCGCTCGATGAGGCGGACCGCGTCGTAGGCGAAGTAGCCGACGGCTCCGGCGGTGAAGGGCGGAAGTCCGGGCAGGCGCGCGGGCTTGTGGCCGGAGAGAGCGTGACGAAGGACGTCGAATATGTCGGCGTCGAGGACGGTGGATTTGCGGCCTTCGGTGATGGTTACGGAGCGTCCGCGGGCGACGATGCGCTTGAATGGCTGCAGTCCGATGAAGGTGTAGCGGCCCACCTGCTCGCCGCCTTCGACGGACTCAAGGAGAAAGCACTCGCGCTCGGGCCAGGCCGCGCGCAGGAATGCGGAGACTGGCGTTTCGAGGTCGGCGGCGAGGATGCGGCAGACAGGCACCAAAGTGTGGTCTTTGGCGAGGGCGAGGAAGTCCTTGCGGGCGGGCAGGATGGGGTGGGTGGTCACAGGCTCCAGTGTAACGAAGAGCCGTGAAGCAGTGAACGAGTGAAGAAGTGAACAGTGGACGGTCGACAGGAAACAGTGGACAGTGGACCCCGGGCCGGGGACTGGGGATGCGGATTCGGGTGGCCGTTTTTCTGGAGATGCGGAGCAGGTCGTTGTTCGCGGCGACCGAGGGGTCATTCAAGGACGAATCGTTATAGCCAGGATCCTCAGAGGTTCAAAATTAGCCAGGTTAGCTGGCCTGAGAGCGTTGTTTCCGAAGCTATGGCAGCGAGGCGCCGGATGCTTTGGTGAAGAGCTGTTGGAAGACGCTGAGGTCGAAGCCGACGCCAAAGGAGAAGCCCCACTTGACTTTTGTGATCGGGGTGATTGTTGGGGGCGCGTTGTTTGAGAGGGGCAGGAAAACGGTCTGTAACGTGGCGCTGGAAACGGTTTGCTGGTGAGCAGACGCATATCCGGCGAAGAAGTTGAAACCGTTAACGGGCTCGAAGTTTGGGCCGACAAAGGCGCTGCCGAGGGAGGTGACCGAGGAAGCGACCAGCGCGGAGGGTATCCAGTTTGCAGCACTGGTGCCGGTCCCACGTTTGTAGGGGAAGTAATCGCGCGGCTTGATGAACCACTCAATGCCGGCCATTCCGGCCACCTGGACGCTTCCGGTCTGGGTGCCTTCGACGCAGTAGTAGGCGGTCGCGGTGGTAGTGGTGGGTTGACTCGTGGCTATGACGGGGGCGCCGATGCCCAATGATTGGCCGCCGTTGCAGCTCCCTTGCAACTGGTATGAAAGGGACCCGGGCGGTGCGGACGACGGGGCCGGGGACGATGCCCAGGTAGTTGCGTCTTGCTGGACGGCGGAGAATGAATTGGTGGGCACCTTGATGGCCATGACGCCGCCAACCATGTTGAAGGTGGCGAGGCGATGGACTTCAAGGAGGACGGTGATGTCGTTGCTCCCAGAAGCAGAACCGGTCGAGGGGCTTGCGGGTGCTGCAGCGGCACCCTGACCGCCTGCCGCGCCTCCGCCGATTCCGGCTCCGCCGCCTGCAGCGGCTGCGCCCTGTCCGCCGCCAGCGCCGCCCTTGCCTCCACCGCCACCGCCGCCAGCGCCCAGGCCGCCCCCGGCGCCCCCAGCGGGTGAGGCGGAGGCACTGGATGGGGCTGCGGCTCCGCCGACAGTTGCGCCGCCAGTGATGGTGAAGGGTGTGTAGTTGCGCTGGACGTTGATGCTGACGCGCTCGATGGCGTTTCCAGTGAAGGGCGGGAGAGCGTCGGTCTGCTCGACGAAGGTATCGCGGTAGTCTTTGTTGAGAGTGGAGAAGATTTTGGAGACCTGGTCGTCGAGACCAGTCAGGTCGGAACGCATCTTGAGGACGTCGTAGTAGGTAGTGAGGACATTGTTCTGTGCGAGTTGCTCGCCATAGCCAGGGGAGGGCTGATCCCCAGCCTGATTTGATCGCGGGTGCGTAAGGTCGAGATAGGAACCGTAGGTGTCGATATCATCGGCGGCCTTCTGCCATTGGTCGGCGATTGAGAGCGCCTGCTGTGCGTCTTTCGCGTTATCCCTCCGCATAGAGGCCGCCGCATCAGTCGCGGCTCTCTTTGCCGCCTGGGCTGCTTTCGAGGTAATCTCGAAGTTCTCCTCGGCTGCACTTTCTGCGCTTTCGGCCAGGCTGGCAGAGCATCTATATTCGACCTCGTCGAAGTAGACCTTGGTCTGTGCGTCGCCCACGTTTGTCTTTAGCTTTTCGACGTCGGTTGAGTCCTGAGGGGCCTGGACCTCGGTTTTCGTGGACTGTTCTGGCGGCGTGCTATGGGCGGAGTTGTTATCGCCGGTGTTCGAGGTTTCCAGAACCGCTTCGCGGTCGGTCGATTGCTTTTCGTCAATTACGTTTTCCTGAATTGTCTCTTCGTTTTCGGTTTGGTCTTGTTGGGCAGTGTCCTTATCCTGCTTTATTTTCTGGGTTTCGGCGTCTTCGGGCGGAGGGTTTTGATGCAGTTTACTGAGCTTGGCGGTGTCCAATTTTATTTTGGCCTTGTCGAGATCGACCTTGTCTTTGTCCCAAGTGAACTTCATAAGTTCGGCGAGCCCTTCTTCTTTTGAGGAATTGTCGAGGCTTTGCGCCGCGTGCATCGCTTCGAGATTGGCTTGAGCAGCAGCCCTGGCGGCATTATTTTTGGGATTGGAATTAACAAGTTGGTCCGCGGCCAATTTGGCGTCGGCATCATCTGCGACCTTTTTGGTGGCGGCAGCTTGTTGCTCAAGTTCGCCCAGAACATCCGACTCGAAGGTTTTCTCCGGATTCGTGGCTTCTTCTGCGATTTGCTCGGCCATCTCGGCCGCATTCGCGGCATTTCGTGTCCAGCCCGCGTTTTCAGCAGCTTCAGCGGCTTTCTTCTGCAATTCGGATTTCTCTTCGACGTCCGTGGCCAAACTGGCTTTCGTGGCTGCTTCGGTGGCCTTCCTGTCAGCCTCATCAGCAGCCTCTTTCTTGTGACGAGCTCTTTGGGTAAGGACGTCGACTAATACCACGCTAGCGGCGTCCTTAGACGTCCACTTCAATCTGGCAAGCTGAGCGTCGGCTTTGTCGGCTGCGCTCTTAGTTTCAGTGACTTGTTGTGCGAGGAGATCAGAGATGGATTGGTCAGCGGCTATTGCTGCCCTAGCCGCCTTGACGGCGGCTTCGTCGTCGTTCGCAGTCTCTCTGGCCATCCTCGCGGTCTTGATGGCCTCTTCGGCAGGGTCTTGCCCGGTTGGGGCCTGCGAGTTATCGTTGGGGACTCCCGCGAAAAGTTTGGATGCGCGCCCCGCGATCTCGGGGGCCTGTTTTGTGGCTATCGTGGTGAGGATTTCGTCCATCTTCAGATTGAAGCGCACCAGAAACGTCCTCATTAGGTAGCGCTCGTAGGCTCGGCAAGTAAAAACATCCGCGGGAATTGATTCTTTTTTTGTAAAGTCTCCGTTGAGCAGATGGTTGTAGATTTCCTGACAGTCTGGGGTCATTGGCGCGTTTTCCGAGGTCTTTGGCGCCTTTTTGGCTGCATTTCCAGCCGAAGGGCTTTTATCGGTTGACGTTGTCTTATCGGTTGAGGATATCTTTTCCGTTGAGGTCGTCTTGCCGGCCGAGGTTGTCTTGTCGGTGGGGACTGTCTTGTCGGGTGCGGTCGACGTGGTCGAGGAAACCTTGCCCGTTATGGTTTTTGGTGTGGTTGTTGTGCCGGCCGCGGCGGTATTGGCGGTCTTCGTTGGATCGGGAGCGGCGGGCGCCGCTGGAGCCCAGAGGCTCTTGTCGATCTTCCAGTCGTCCTCGTCAACCTGATGGATCTGCTTGAGGACGCCGAGGATGCTCTCGAAGTTCTGGCGTATGGCGACGGCGCGTGGGCCGAGTCCGGCCTGACTTACGCCGTTAGCAAGGCCGTTGAGTTCAGAGACGAACTGTTGGGTTTCCGCAAGGCGCTGGTTGAACCAGCCGAGTCTCCTTTCCCCTTCCATCGTTGCCGGGTTTTCGTTCAGATTATTGAGCATCCGATTGGCCTGTTCCTGGAGGCTGGCGATGGACCCTTCATTCGTCCCGTGCAGATCCTGATCGCCGGAGTTAAGTTCCTGGATGGTGTGGACGATGTCCTGGGCGTCGCGGATGAGGGAGACGGTTTCGAAGGCGAGGGCTTCGGGGGAGACATTGAGGACGGCGTCGGTGTACCCGGTGTCTTTGTTTGCGACACCGAGGGTGAAGCCGGAGATGGGGATACTGGTGAGGGGCGCGGAGCTGCCGAAGTTGACGCCGGCGGGGCTGAATGGTGATCCGGCGGCGCTGGCGCTGCCGAGGGTGTCGAGTGTGGGGGCAAGGGCGGGGACGGTGGTGGGCGTGGTTCCCCGGATATCTGCGCCTTGCTCGGGAAGGGTGAAGGAGTTACCGGCGATGCTCACGGTGTCAGTAGGGTGGAGATTGCAGACGCGGACGAGGAACTTCTCTTTGGTGTAGACGACTGGACCGAATTCGCCGTTTTTCCGCACGGTGTATTCGTCATTGCTGGGGTCGTAGTCATAGACAGCCGAATTGTGATTCTCGGCGTCGTAGACCAGGACGAGGTAATCCGAGCCTGCCGCCGGCCTCCACCGGGGATTGTAAGTGTCTAATCGTTCGAGGCCCGAACCCAGGCAGCTGCTGACCCCGTTGGTCGTGATCGCCTGGTCGGACGGCTTTGTCGTTTGGGCGGTAGGTGTCGCCTTCATTAACTCTGCAGATAACTTTGCCGCCGCATCTGAAGCTCGCTTCGCCGCCTTTGACGCCTTTTTTGTGGCCTTCGACGTGGCTTGAGCGGCCTTGGCAGCCGCTGACGCTTTTCTTGCGGCTATCGACGCGGCCTGAGCGGCCTTGGCCGCGTCCTGGGCTGCCTGCTGAGAAGAAACAGAAGAATCTTGCGCAAGGGCGCTGAGTTGGAATAGGTTCCAGGAGGTCAGAGCTAACGCCAAACTGGTTGGAACAATGAGTGCCGACCGTCTTCTTAACATTTTGATCGCTCCTCCTCCGCCCCAAGGAGTGTTAGAGTTAGGCCGTAGTGTGGTAGCTAGAGATATTTGCCACCAACTTTGGCTCGTCAATAGAAGGGGAAGAGCCATAAATGTAAGCTAGAACCAGTGCGGAGTCAATGACTATTCCTTGCATGAATCTCATCGCAGGACTAGTCGCGGGTTTTCTGCGGGCGAGGGTCCTTGCTGGATTATGTCGCAGTGCAGGCTAAATTAAATCAAAATCAGTAAGAGCTCGAGATTGCGTCAGAGACACGTGGAGGCGTGAACTAAGCCACTTGTTTATTATCGAAATAGTAAATAGAACCAGTTACTCAGTCGGACCAAACGAGCGATTGAGGGTTCCGACGACACCCCGCTCGATCTGCAATTCAATGCCAATTAGCAACGACGCGCCGACGCTCCTGACGAAGACGGGTTGAAGCATGCCCGGAGGTCGGAGCTGGAAACGTGCCGACTGGTGGTAATGGTTCAGGTGAGGCGCGAAAAGCAGGGAATAGGGACAAGGGGCTAGGGACCGGGGGTGTAGGCGGAGTAAGGTTTGAGGTTTCCCACCCTTGAATCAAAGAACGATTTAAGGATGGGCACCCGCAGCATTCCATCCCACCCATTCCGCATTTTCTCTTTGAGTTACTTCCTCGAAAAGACGCGGAATGGATGGGGCACAGGATTACGACGGCGGCTTTTTACGCTACGACGGTGGTAGTGGGCGGGGTCTCGAAAGGTGTAAGTGTTCCCGCGGCCAGCAGTGCCTGCCGGCGCTGGACCTCCAACGCCATAAGTTGGATTTCCAGGCCCAGCTTCTGAGCTTCAGCCTGTTCGCGTTCGAGCTTGATCCTGTTGGCTTGGTCTAGTTCGGGATCCTGGGCACAGCAGTGCGCAAGTTCCGGATCGTAGACCACACCGTCGGTTGGCACGGTGAGAACCGTCGGTAACTCAATGACCTCGCCGACAGTGGGCTGACCCTTGAGAATGGCTGCCACCGTCGGCTGATATTTTGCGAGGAGCTGCCCGATCTGAGCCGGGGTCAACACCGGGGACACATAGTTGCCGGCCTTCACCTGGAAGGTGATAGCCGTTACCTTTGTGGTGCTGATATAGACATCAAGAACCTTTCGGACGAAGTAGGTTACGGCATAACAGATGTTGTTATTGACCAGGGTGCGCTGGGTAGTTGAGACAGTTTGTGTGTCTTCGTAACTGCTTACCGTGATGGATCGTTGGAGATCGACATATTGCGAGGCCTGCTGGGCCAGACCGAAGAACTGGCTTGCGCTGGCCTGGGTGGACAAGTCGACGGCGGAGCTGGAGCTGGAAGACTTGCTGCTGCTGCCGCTGCTGCCGACGTTGAAGATAAGGAGGTTGATTCCTGAGCCGCCCGATGAACTGGAACTTTGCGTCTGGCTGTTGAGGACCTGAATGAGGGCACTGGAGTCCTGGGAGTTTTGCTGCTGGTAGAGGGCGGACAAGAACTGGGAAAAGGTGGCTTGAACCGAGTAGCGCTCTGTATCGGATGTGGTGCGCCGATAGCGGTCACTCTGGTACAGGGTCATTTTTTCGCCTGGGAGGAGCGTGAGTGTGTAGGCCAAACCACCGCGTTGTTTGGCCACGAGGCAGAGTGTGTGGGTGTAGGTGACATTGATGGTGACGGAGCCACGGTTAAGGTCGTTGGTCGAGGGTGCGCCTGCCAGGGGTATGGTTACGGATTTGGTTTCAGTGAATGTAGTGCAGCTTGGCCCGGTGCGCCAGGGTGGATCGCACGGGCTCTGGCAGCATGGGTCGAGAGTAGGCAGTGTGACGGGTGTGGTGCCGTCAGTAGGATCGAGGGATGGAGTCGTCGCGGGGGACATGATTTCTCCTTGGTTCGAGGCTGGGATCGTGGAGTTTTTGAGGCTGAGCCGGTGGGCGCAGTCCCGGGGAGTGGATGCGTTGCTCAGTCACGTTCAGAAATTGGCGGGGTGGGGAGGCGAACGTGAAGAGTGATCAATTTAGGATTCTTGTTCGATTTCTGTCAAGGAGAAAAATGGCAAAGCGAGCACAATCCGGGGCGATCGTAATCTGCTCCCTTACTGGATGCGAACCAGATTGGCACTCGCGGATGCTGTTCCGTCAGAGAGTGGTTCGGGTGGGGTGGCGAAAGGATGGCTGGATGGGTGTGGGAGGCTTGACGGGAGGGTTTGGGGGGCCTAGACTCACTGGGGTTTGGGCTTGTGCGAGGATTTCTGGAAGCCGAAGACCAGGGACCAGGGATTAGGGACTAGGGAATAGTTCCCGAATAGCAACCGCAGGTCCTTTGGCTACGCTCAGCGATGACAAGTTTTTTTGTGAATGGAGAGGTATATGGCAGTGGCACCTACGATGACGTTGGATCAGGAGATTAATCCTTGGGAAGCGCAGAGCGCGCGGTTTGACTTTGCGGCGCGGAAACTGAACCTGGAAGAAGGATTGTGGAAGTTGTTGCGGACGCCGACGCGGGAGGTGATTGTGCACTTCCCGGTGACGATGGACGATGGGCGGATCGAGATGTTTACGGGATTCCGGGTTCAGCACAGTATTGCGCGGGGGCCGGGGAAGGGCGGAATCAGGTATTCGCCGGACGTGACGCTGGATGAGGTGCGGGCGCTGGCGAGCTGGATGACGTGGAAGTGCGCGGTGGTGAATATTCCGTTTGGCGGGGCGAAGGGCGGAGTGATTTGCGACCCGAAGAAGATGAGCCAGGGCGAGCTGGAGCGGATGACGCGACGGTACACGAGCGAGCTGATCGACTTTATCGGGCCGGAGAAGGATGTGCCTGCGCCGGATGTGAACACGAACGAGCAGACGATGGCGTGGATCATGGACACGTACTCGATGCACATGGGGCATACGGTGACGAGCGTGGTGACGGGCAAGCCGTTGACGATTGGCGGGTCGCGCGGGCGGGTTGAGGCGACGGGGCGCGGCGTGCTGGTGGTGTGCGATGAGAGTTTGAGATACCTGAAGATGCCGATCGACGGGTGCCGGGTGGTGATTCAGGGATTTGGGAATGTCGGATCGAATGCAGCGCGGCTGATGGTGGAGCACGGGTACAAGATTGTAGGGGTGGCCGAGAAGGATGGCGGGATTGCGAATGCGAACGGGATAGATATTCACCAACTGATCGAGTTCAAGTACCGGAACGGCACGATTCTGGGATTCAAGGGAGGAGAAGCGACGCCGAGCGAGGATCTGATGGAGTCGGAGTGCGAGATTCTGATTCCGGCGGCGACGGAGAACGTGATCACCAGCAGGAATGCGGACAAGATCAAGGCGCGGATTGTGGTGGAAGGCGCGAACGGGCCGACGACAGCGGTGGCGGACGAGATATTGGCGGATAAGAGAATCTTTATTGTGCCGGATATTCTGGCGAACGCGGGCGGCGTGACGGCAAGTTATTTTGAGTGGGTGCAGGACAGGCAGGGGTATTTCTGGAAAGAAGCGATTGTGAACGAGCAACTGGAGACGATTCTGCGCGACAGCTTTGACGACGTGGTGCGGTACGCGGAGGCGCACAACGTGAACAACCGGATTGCGGCGTACATGCTGGCGATTGATCGCGTGGCGTTCACGATCAAGCAGCGAGGGATTTACGCGTAAGCGCGTGCGTCGTCTCCCATCCATTCCGCGAGAGGCTGCGGAATGGATGGGGCACCCGAAGTCGATGTGTAGGTGAAAAATAAGCCGGGACGGACGAGGGGTGGGCTGCGGCTCACCCCTTGTTGTTTTGGAGGTGGCGGCGCGAGCGGACGCTGAGGCGAGGACGCCGTCCCCACGGGGCTCTGGATAGATTTTTGTTTGTGCCAACCCCGCGCTGAAGCGCGGTGCGCCGGACCCTGGGGCACCCGGTACTTAATTGCGATTGGACAGAAGAGCGAATGGGCAGCATTGCGAGTGCGCGGGCGTCAATCGAGGTGGAAGACCTCTTCGAGGGGGAACATGTTTTCGTCGGCGTTGCCGGTGGACTCGAAGAAGGGCGCCATTTCGGATTGCCAGCGTGCGTTGATGGGTTCGAGTTGCATGAGGGCGTTGGCGCGGGCGAAGTCGTCGGTCTCAAGATAGCCGATGAGGAGGCCATCAGGGCGGAGAAAGAGTGAGTAGTTGCGCCAGCCGGTGCGGCGGAGGGCGTCGAGCATCTCGGGCCAGACGTTGGCGTGGCGGCGCTTGTATTCGTCGAGCATATGCGGACGGACTTTGAGGAGGAAGCAGATGCGCATGGGGACAGCCTCTGGGAGCTGGCTTTCAGCTCTCAGCCCTCAGCTTTCAGCTTCCGGCTTGTAGCTGTCAATTGGCGGGGCGATTGTTTACTTCGACGAACGAATGTCGATCATGATGGGGCCGAGGAGGCCGGAGGGGATGGATTTGAGGTTGTCCATGTCCTGGGGGTCGAAGCGATGTCCAAAGCGGGCGCGGAGGGCGGTCAAGTCGCGCGGGGGCTGGCCGGCGAGGAGGTTGATGGCGGTGTTGTAGACGCGGACTTCGATGGTGTTCTGGCCGGAATGGAGGGCGGACGTGATGTTGAGCTGGTAGGGCGGGTGCCAGAGAGAGCCCAGGGGCGTGCCATTGACGAAGATGGTGGCGGCTTCGCGAATGGGCGGGTCGAGGAGGGCGTGGATTCCGTTGGCGTTGGGTGCGCGGGTGTCGATGGTGGGTGTGCCGGGGCCGAAGTCGAGGATGACGTCAGAGTGAGCGGATTCGGGGTCGAGGGTAATGGTGCGCGTGTAGATGGCTTCGCCAGAGAAGAACTGGCGGTTGGGAAGGTCGGTCCATGAAGTTCGAGGCGAGATGGGCTGGGGTGATGGGCTATCGGGAAAGCGGATTTGCCAGCCGGTGCTGAGGTCTGAGGAATTGGAGTCCGGCAATGCCTGAATCTCGTTCGGTTCTCCTTCGGGAAGGCGCGTCCCGGAGAGGACGAAAACGCGAGACTCATATGGGGCAAGGTCGAGCTGAATGCGGTTCAACGGGTCATGAATGATTCGCGCCCCAGAGTCGATGTCCCAGGATTCGGGATTCGGATGTTTGGAGCGGAACCGAATGAATCCGCTGTAGGGCTGGTTGGTGCTGTTCACGACGAAGTAAATGTCGGCGTCGGCGAGCTTGCGATGGATGAAGCCGATGCCGGGGGTGGCTGAGGTGAGGAGGACGTCGGGGGCGAGGACCTGGTGTAGTGCCCAGGGCAGAACGCTGGTGGATCCGAGAGCAAAAGCGAGAGGTGCGGGATTGGAGTTGTTGACCACTGATCCGTGATCTGGACGAAAGAGTTGTTCCGTGAAGGCGACGATGGAAGGTGAGTCGGCCTGCTCCATAAGGCCGGGGGCGAGGGAAGGGAGCGTTCCGATGGCAATTACGCGGCCACCGGAGGCTGCGAAGGCAGCGATTTTTTTGTAGGTGGCGAGCGGGATGCGCGTGGTGGGAGGAATGATGAGGATAGGGTAGGGAATGGTGCCGAGTTTGTTGATGGTGGCGGCGTCGATGAAGTCGAAGTTGTAGCCGGAGTCGAGAATGGCGGAGACTAGCTCGGGTGTGATGCGCTTGCTGCATCTCATCGGTGACGGAGTCGTGGCCGGGCGTAAAGGCGGCCTGGGCGTCGTCTTCGGGGAGCAGAACGGCGATGTCGTTGGCGGGCTCGCCCTGGCGGAGGAGCCAACTCGTGCGCTGCAGATAGCGCGTGATATCGGGCATGACCGGGAACCAGGGGTTGTGATTGTTGAAGACGGCGGCGGCGTAGAGGGACCAGCCGGGCTCGCCGGCGGCGGGCGGGGAGTAAGGGTAGCCGTGGCCAACGATCTGATTGACGCCGAGAAGGAACATGCGGTCGGCTTCGACCTTCATATCGAGAGGCGTGGCGCGGAATGCGGGGGAGTGGAGCCAGGTGAAGGTTTCGGCGGAGACGACGTTGCGGTGGTAGAGATGGGCGGCGGAGGTGGCCCAGCGAGTGTAGGAAAACTCGCGCCACTGCGGGCCTTCGCCCTCGGGAAGCTGCGGGATGGACTGATCGGCGAGGGTGACGGCGGGCTGGCCGTAGGTCTGCGAGCGGAACTGGGTGTGGCGCGACGCGGCGAAGCGTGTGAGCGGGGCTGAGATAGTTTTCTCGGATGAGATCGGAAAGAGTGAGGCCCCAGTCGTGGCGGACAGAGTCGGCCTGAGGCGAGCCGCCGGCGAGTAATTCGGGCAAGTGGGGGATGAGGTCGTAACCGCGGCGACGGAGGAACTCGGCGGGGAGATTGGGGGTCCAGTCGGAGCCGTAGACCTCGAGTGAATCGGAAAAGACAGAGTAAGGCGGCTGGTCGCCAAAGGCGTTGATGAGCGGCGTGGCGACGTCGGCGATGTGCTCATCGATAGCGGGGCGGGAGAAGTGGTCGAGGACGAAGCCTTCGGCCCCGTAGGCGGCGCGCTTGACGGCCTGGCGAGTATGGCTGGCGACGAAGAAGAGGGCGGTGGACAGGGGTATCGGGTATGGGGTGTCGGGTTTGGGGTGTGGGGAAATGCGGCCGGTGGTGAGGTCGATTTGCTGGGCAGTGGCTGGATCGAAAGATTTCTCCGAGCCGACGATGGCGAAGGCGGCGATGAAGGTGTCGCCGGGCTGGAGTGCGGGCGGGGTGACGGTGGGGTTAGTGATGGGGACGGAGACGACGCGGAGGCATCCGGCGGCAAGGGCGAGCGGGGTGTGCGGGCCGCCGTAGGGCCAACCGCTGCCGAGGGTGATGTCGACACGGAGGCCGAGGGCGCGGGCGGTGCGGTTGGCGAAGGCGATGTCGTCGAGGAATTCGGGCGAGAGGTAGGGAAGATTCTTGATGCCTTTTGATTCGTCGTCAAGCATGAGCGGGTAGACTGGCTGGATTTCGACGCCGCCGATGCCAGCGGAGGCCATGGTTTCAAGCTCCTTTTGCAGCTCCGGCTTGGTGACGGCGGGGCCGAACCACCACCAGCGCATGATGGGGCGGGTGTCGGCGGGAGGGTTCTGGAACTGGGCGCGCAACTCCGCGGCGGAGAGCTGTGCGCAGGCATAATGGTGCGAGCAGAGCGCAGCGACGAAGGCGAGAACGACGAAAGCGCGTTGCAGGCAGGCGCGCGTGGTGGATGAGATATGCACGGGGAAAAGGATACGACTAAGCGGAGGGTTTGGGCGAGGCGCCCGGTGAGGCCGCGCGGAGAAGGGCGACGATGAGGCGGTTGAGCGGGGTGGGGATGCCGAGGGCTTCGCCTTTGCGGACGATGACGCCGTTGCGGGCGTCGATCTCCATGGGGCGGCTGGCGAGGCGGTCGGCGAGCATGGAGTTGACGGAGTCGAAGGGCTGGGCGCGATAGCCGTCGAGGACCTGCTGGGCGATGTCGGGGTCGAGGTTCGCACCGAGAGCACGAGCGACGGCGGCGCACTCGGCAACGATATCGATGGCGGCGTGGGCGAATTCGGGGTCGCGAAGGACTCCGGCGGGCTGGAGGGTGAGCGCGGAGATGGCTCCGGCGGAGTTGAAGCAGAGCTTGCGCCAGGCGGCGGTGAGGAAGTCGCCGGTGAGGTCGATGGTGACGGTGGTGTGCTTGAAGCGCACTTCAAATTGGCCGCGATTGGAGGTGGCAAGGGATTTGCTCTCAAGTTCGACGCCACCGGTAGATGGGGTGAAGAGCGAGGCAAATTCTGTGCCGAGGGGGCCGGCTTGGACGCTCATTTTGACATCGCCGCGCTGGACGACGAGGCCGTCGGGATGGCGCTCGACGGGACAGTCGATGATGACGGGGATGGTGCGTTCCTGGGGGACGATGGAAGCGAAACGCTCGCGATGTTCGACGCCATTCTGGATGACGGCGACAGACGCGCCGGCGGAGGCGAGAGGCTGAACCCAGCGGGCAGCGCCCTCGGTCGAGTAGGTTTTGGTGGCGACGAGGACCCAGTCAACAGGGCACGCCAGGACGTCATCGGTGAGGTTTGTGGCAGCGACCTGGATTTCTCCACCCGGTGTGCGGACGATGAGCTGACCGAGCGGGCGGCGGGTGCAGAGCGTGATTTGATGGCGGCCGGCTGAGTGGAGCAGGGCAGCGATGACTCCGCCGATGGCACCGACTCCGACAACTGCGACACGCGCCATTGGGCCTCCGGATGAGAGCTATCAGCCAGTGCGGAAAACCAGGCTGGTTACCGGGTGGTCCGGCAACTTGAGTATGGTAACTTGCCGGCGGGCGGAAGTTCTACGGGAAGATTTTGTCGAGAGAGAAGATGGCTGGCGTGCGCAAATTGGCACGAAAGTGGGAGAGATTTTAGGCGGGCGCGGAAGCTTATTGGGCGAGGGCGCAATATAGTTGAGGAAGAAGCACCGATTAGAGCCTTGCAGGATGGTTGCTGTGCCGACCAAGGCGGGGCCTGACCGTCCAACGGTAAAGAGGGCAATTGAATCTGCCGAATTCCATCACGATGAGCCGGATCGCAATGATTCCGCTGCTGCTGTGGATTCTCTCGGCACATTTTCCGTGGCGCGGGCCGCAAGGGGAGCAGGAGATTCTGGCGTCGGTCTTGTTTGTGCTGGCGTCGATAACGGATGGGCTCGACGGTTACCTGGCGCGGAAGCGGGCGCAGATTACGACGATGGGAATGTTGCTGGATCCGATTGCCGACAAGATTATGGTGACAGGAGCGCTGATCGCTTTGGTTGCCTACAATCCGCAGGTGGTGAAGGTCTGGATTGTGGTGGTGATCATGGGGCGTGAGTTCCTGATCTCGGGGCTGCGGTCGATTGCGTCGTCGGAGGGGTTCACCATCCAGGCGAGCGACCTGGGGAAACTGAAGACGGTGACGCAGATCGTGGCCGTGGTCTCGGCGATTCTGTCGCAACGGTGGTACCAGTGGGAGATTGGCGTGCTGGTGATTCCGGTGCAGTGGATTGCGATAGCCGCGATGTACTTTACGGCGCTGGTGAGTGTGATTTCGGCGATCGATTATTTTGTGGGGTTCTGGAAGCAGATCGATCACGCGTCGAAGGACCGGCGGGGGAAAGCCTTTGTGCTGGGACGGCGGAAGAGCCCGAGCATCTCGTGAAAGCTTGTTGACCGGCCCGCTCGGATAGGGCATCGAAGCTAATGTGCTTGCGCTGCGTTGCCGATCTCTACAGGTAGCCCCTGATGGGGTGAGCAGTGGTTGGCTTCCGCCCGAGATTTCGACAATCCAGGGTGACGAGAACGTGAATCAAAAGGGTCGGATCGCTATGAATCTTAAGGTGATTCGGTACGGTTCTGACTGGAATTCGATATATTTGGGATCAGATGACGCCTAACGCACTCGCCAAATGCCCGGAATGCAGTTCAACTGATCTGCGGAGATCTCAAATCCGGATGGTTGACCTGATCGCGCTTGCTTTGTTCATGTTTCCGGTGCGATGCAGGAAATGCAGGAATCGGTTTTTCTGCTGGCGATGGCAGAGAGTTGAAAGTGAAGACGAATGAGGAATTGAAGGTTGATTGTCTTCCGACTAGAGTCCAGGCATTGCGAATGGGCGTTTGGCAATTCCCGCAATAAAGCATGGTTCAGTTTGCAGCGAAGGTTGCGAGTGCGTTATAGCCTGTGGCCGGGTCGAATATGAGGTTGTCGTTCTGGTCGACGCTGTTGAGAGGCAGCGCATAGGCCGGTTGGGCTGTGAGCGACGGAGCGGGGTCGGGAATCAAGAGGGCGACCGAGACTGGACCCGATGAAAGAAACGCGGGCGGCAGATTGACGTTGAATTGAAATGTCTGCGGAACAGGCGTGGGTGAAGAGGCCAGTTGCCGCAGATCCATCTGAGCGAGCGGAACCGGAATCTCCGCGACGACATTTCCGGCAGAAAGAAAGACCAGTGTCGCGGGACGCTGGCGAATGACGCGTCCATAGCCTGTATTCGCGAGCGTCAAGCTGAACTGCAATTGGCCATTGGGAGCCGGGTTGCCGCTGATCGCTACATTTTGAAGTTCGATGCGCGTCCCAATCTGGTTGTAGAAGCTCAAGGCACAACCCTCGTCCTGGAGTTCGGTCCCAATATCCGTGGGGTAGGGATAAAGTGCGAACGATTGTGGATGGTAGGTGTAGGAGTAGCTGGCCAGGGCATCACAGGTCTGGAGGGCTGGATCTTCAGCCCCAAATTCTCCCTGAAACATGGTGGTTGTTGAGACTGCGGCTTCGTAGGATTGCAACTGGGCCGGCGTATAGTTGGGCAGGCAATATCCCGATGTTGTGCTGCAGGAATCCCATGTGCCTCCGTCATCGCTGTCAGACGCATAATAGGCGTCGTAAAGACCGAACTCCTGCGGCGGAGTGTTTGTTCCGATGTATTGGATCAAGTCGCCAGGGTAGCGGACCACGATCGGAAAGACGCCGCTGAAGTAAGAGGCTTCCTTATCAAGCAAGATTTTTTGCGCGGCGGGCGTGTCGTTTCCGTTGGTGGAGTCATGCCATTCGCCCCAGGTTCCGATGAAGCCAGCCTCCATTGAAAAGATGAGGTCCTGATTTTGCAGAAGGATCGGAGCAAGCTGATCGATGTGCTGGGAGATCACGTCGATTGGGGCGTCCATTGCTCCCGGACCGATGGGTCCGAAGTTGTAAAGGAAACAGAGCAGAAGTCGCACACCCGTCCCGCCAAAGGCTGAGATGCGCGTGTCCATATCGGTCAACATTGCGGCAGAGAGCGGACCTGTGACCGCGGGCTCCTGCGAGCACGCCAGGTTGCTCACCTCGCCACTCAGACAGATGTAGAGGCGTATCACCTTCGTCGGCCCATATCCGAAGTTAGACTGAGCGAGGCAACTGGAAGCGCTCTGAACCCAAAAGTCGCAATCCGCGTAGGGCGCGCCCTCGCTGGTTGAGATTGTGATTTCATTCGGTGAAAACGTGTTGGTGAGCGGCAAGGCGGGAACGCTGACGGCGAGCGTGGTGGAGGCGCTGGCTGTTCCGCCGGCTCCAGTGCAAGCGATGGTATAGGTGAGCGATCCCGATGTCGCGGGAATCACTCTCTGGCTCCCATTCGTAAATCGCATGCCGCTCCAAGCCGCGCCGGCGCTGCAACCCGTGGCATTGGCAGAGGACCACGTTAGCGTGGCGCTCGCCCCGAGGGCGATTGAAGACGGACTCAAGGAGATGGTTACCGTGGGCGCGGGGGTTCCCGTGGAAGAGTTTCTGCAGCCTGCGAGCATTAGCAGCGTTGCAGCGAACAGCCCGATCGGAAGACGATTCGAGTCCATTGCAGCGCTCCTATGAATGCCGAGAATGGCATCGACTGAAAGTCACACAATTGTGTGGAATTCCATTTTGTCGCTCGACTGCAAACCAACGTACCCCTGCTCGACCCCGCTCGCGACTTATTATTTTGCGGGGTTGTGGAAGCAGATCGATCACGCGTCGAGCGATCGGCGCAAGGCGCTTGTGCTGCTGCGCCGGAAGAGCTCGAGTACCTCGTAGGCTTTTGGGGTGGCACATATGGCGCCGCTGTCTTGAAGAGTCCGGACTCAAAATCACCGCTTACGCGGCTCGATGATCAAGTCCGCGCAGTGCAACTTCTCCCCTTTCTCTTCGCAGAGGGCAGCTTTGACTTCTTTACCATCCTGAGATTTGAAGTAGACATGTTTCCCATCGAGGCGATAGGGGATATCCATTCCGGCATGGAGTTCTTTGGTGAAGTCGTGCTGGAAGAGTGCATAACGGTACAAGACCTTCATCGCGATCTGGCCGTCCTGAAGAGTCATGAGGTAGACACCCAGGTAACTTGCGCGACCAGTTTGAATCGCTGCGGCCCGGCTGAGATCCTCAATGTCCATCAGACGCGCGGTGCCTGGTGCTGAGGGCTGGGGGGAAGCAGATTGCGGAATGGATAGCGATGCCGCTGCGAGAAGCAAGGAGAGGAGCAGAGCGGTCCGTTTCACAGAATTCCTCCGGGTGAACGATTTTGATTGCCGATAAGTATCGGCGCAGGGTCGACTTAGAATCTCGATTCAGGTTGTGACAGATGCCGGTGGATTGGGGCGGGGTATTCCTTGGGGTACCGAATGCCTGAGATCATACCGCTCGCACAGCGAATTGCGAAGCCAAAAGAGATTCTGCGTCGATGGACCGGCGAGGGAAGGAGTTTGTGCTGGGGCGGCGGAGGAGCACGGAATAATCCGGTCGCATAAGAGGTTGGGGAACAAGAAGAAAGCCCCGGCGATGACCGGGGCTTTTGTTGGTGCAAATGAGTCGAGAATCAGGCCATGACGGGCACGGGTTCCTGAATGCGGGCAGCCGGGGTGGGCATGTCGGCGGGGCGCTGGGCGGGCTGAGCCGGAGCGTGCTGAGGCCGAGTGAGGCGATGAACGAAGTGATAGGGCGGCCAGGGGCCAGAGAGCTGCATGTGGCACTCGCGCATGGAGGCGCTGGTGGAGGAGAATTTGTTCTGGTAGCGCTCGACGAACTTGCTGTCGATGAGGTGGGCGATGTCGAGGACCATCTTGCCGCTTTCGGTGAGGCGGCAACTGACCTCCTCGTCAAGCGGCATGAAGAGCCGATGCATCTGGAAGCTGACGGCGCGGGCGCGGGTCTGGCGCTCGCGGGTGCGGGCGGCGTTTTCGCGCAGGTTGCTGAGGTACTCGCGGCCAACAGCATCGGCTTGCACATGGCGTTCGATGACCTGGGCGCAACAGTCGTCGACGAAGATCTTGAGGTGCATCTCGGTCTTGCCGCGCAGCATTTCAATGTTGCCCTGGAACTGGCGCTGGTTGGAACGGATGGACTTGCGCAGGGCTTCGTCGTCGTTGAAGACGGTGCCGAAGCGGAAGGGCAGGACCGTGGAGTGCTGGAAACAGTCGGCGATGACGCGAGCGTGATCGACGCCGGCCTTTTGATTCAAGTGGTCTGCGGGGTTGTGTTCGCTGACGACGACGGCGAGGTCGCTGGCGGGGTAGAGGAAGACCTGGTTGCCGCTGACGCCGAGGACGGCTTCGAGAGGAACTGGTTTGCGGTGGCGGGCTAATTCAGGGAAGGCAAGTTTTTCACCGATGCAGTAGGCATACCATGCCATGACGAGACACTCCGTGCGCGTGCGCTTGTTAGCGCCGCTCGTTGGTGAAGCTCTGTGGGACTGGAAACACCTGCATAGCGGGCAAGAGACCGGGCGTTTTTCCTGGGGGCCCCGGTTGAACTAGGTCGAATACTAGCCCCGTGAAAATACGACTGGCAACAGCGGTGATCACAGAGAACCAAAATGGGAGCAGTTTTCCACACAATCGTTTTTGTATGGGTAACAGGGCGGTTGATGTGGTGGAAAATCGTTTGATTATGGGAATTTGCGGGGGGTGGGAACGGGGGTAGAAGGGGCTGCGGGGGGTCAGTTTCGGGACCGGGCACGGGCCGATTTGTGAATGATGGGGGGCGGAATTCGCGGGAGGGTGGGGGAGCGATCAGGCCGGATTTGCGGCCTGACTGCGGGTGGCGATTGCCTTGGCGACGGCTTCGCAGACCTCTGAGCAGGTGATCTGCTGGAGCGAGAGGCACGTCCGATGGCCGGCCAGGCAAGGCTCCTCACCCTGCGCGGGGATGCAGGGCGAACAGTCGGGCTTGTGAAACAGGACGCTGCTGCCGGGAGATTTAGGGGCAAAGCGGTGCGGGCTGGCGGAGCCAAAAAAAACCACGGCCGGGACGTCGAGCCAGGACGCAAGGTGACAGAGAAAGCTATCGGAGCAGATAACCACGTCGGCCGAATACACCAGATTGAAGAGAGGCTCCAGCCGGTCGCTTCGAGCCATTTGCTGGATGTGCGGGTCTTGTGGCATGCGTGCGAAAAGATCGTTCGCAGCGTCGATGACGATGCGGTGTTCCGGGTAGGTCTTCAGGAGCGATTGGACGATTTCGATCCATTGCCCGGCGCGAAGCTGTCTTGCCCGCCAGCTTGCGAGCGTGGCGCAGAGGATTGTGGGGCTGGCGAGTTCGCGCTCCGGTCTGAAGCTGAACTCACCCCGATACTGAGAGAGGGCCGGGCGCGTGGTGATGGGCGTGTCGAAGAGCAATAATTCGACGAATCCTTCGTAGTAGCTTTCCGGTTCACGCAGGCGCTTCTTGTCGAGGATGATGCCGAGAATTGCCTGGAGGCTCGGAGTTACGTGGTAGAAGTCGCGGAATCCTTTGCCGGGTCCATGAAAGAGACTGCTTACACTCTGCTGCCACCCCACGCGGCGCCGCGCCCGTATGGCGAGCGATACCAGGTAACTGGACGGGTTAGTATCGACGAGAAACAGAATGTCTGCCCTGGGGATACTGAAGAGCTTGGCAAACAGTCGGAGTCTCGGATCGCTTTTGTCGACCGCCGCAATCCGTAGCCGCGAATCGATGAGCGGGTAGACAAGCGCACCCTTTGAATTTGTGACAACAGTGACTTCTGCCTGGGGATATTGGGAAAGCAATTCGTAGAAGAACGGGGCCTTCAGCAGATAGTCGCCAAACGTTTGTAAGCTTACAACTGTCAGTTTCAAGCTCAACCTCGCATCGGCCACGATGGCTTGCGACGATCAATCAACGACGGCCAAGCTCCCGGTCCAAGCAAGGGAGGCGCACCACGAGCTAAAAAGGGGAGTTGGTTGCGCTATTGATTGTAATCGGCTAGGGCAGGACGCGCTTGATGTGCAGGTAGAGAATGACGTTGACCATGACGGAGACGACGAGGAGCAGGAGGGCGACCATGGCGAAGATGTTGACCTTGTTGCCGACGGACTTGAGGTCTTCGAGGAGCTCCTGCTGCTCGAGGGTGTTGCGGTCGGTGGCTTCGCGGACGGCCTCGAGCTGATCTTCGACGCGTTTGAGCGAGGTGTTCTGATCGGCGATCTGGGTGCGAAGCTCGCCTTGTTGCGCCTGGAGGGTGCTGATGCCCTCTTGGAGTGGGGCGATGTTGATGGGCGGCGGCGGCGGCGCGGGCCGGTGAGGGGGCGGGGCCATGAGATTGGAGACAGCGGTGCCGACGTTGCCATCGAGCAGGGGAAGGATGCGCTGGATGAAGGGCAAAGTGGCGCGGACGGCGTTGACCAGGCGCTGGACACCAGAGGGAATGTCTGTACCGGAAGGAACACTGGTCGCGGCGGACTGGGCGTGGGGCAGGCCGCGGCCGAGGGAAAGGCTCTTTTCCGGCTGGGCGGAGGCGCCTGCGCGCGAGTGCGAGGCGGAAGAAGATGGCGTAGCGGTCAATGCCGAGCCGGTCGGCAGCGGCGCGCCGACGGCCCGCGGGGTGGGCGCGGAGGGTTGTGGGGTCCATGAACGGATGCGGGTTGAAGTGGATCCCGGCGACGAGGATGACGCCAGGGTGGGGCCGGGCGTGGGGTTTGCAGGTGCAGGCGGGGCGGAGTCGGGAGTCAAGGGCTCGAGATCGCTGAAGCGGGCGAATTCACGATTGGTGAATCGATCGGCGGGCTGACTGGAAGATCGGTCAGAAGTTTGATTGGGCGAGACACTGTCGGCGGAAGGGCGGTCTGGAGACAGACGATCAGCAGTGCGCTCGGGGCGAGGGCGATCGTTCCAGAGTTCAGTGATGCGGTCGGTCAAGCGTCCTGGCCTGTCTGTGCTCATGGAGGTTCCTTGTAGGAATCATTCTATAGGGAATTGATTGTAGAACAGCGGACAGCGGACAGCGGACAGTGGACGGTGGACGGTGGACAGTGAAGCGGTGAAGAAGTGAATCAGAGATCTGGCGGCAAGCGGGGCGTACCTATACTGGACGAGAGGAATTGAAGGCGAGGGGAAGAACGTGAATCCTGTGATGGCGAGAACGCTGCGCAGCCTGCAACGGAATATTCTGGCGGGGCTGATTACGATTGGGCCTCTGTTTGTGACGTGGCTGGTGTTCAGCTTTTTGTTCAAGACGCTGGCTCAGGCGGGATTGCCGCTGATCCAACTCTTTGCGGCGATCTTTCCGGCAGGCTGGCTGACACAGCCGTGGGTGCAGTCGGTGCTGGCGTTCCTGTTGACGCTGGGTTTGCTTTACCTGGTGGGGCGGATCACTTCGCAGGTGATCGGGCGGCAGGCGCTCGTGATTTTTGAGACCGCGCTGGAGCGTCTGCCGTTTGTGGCCAAGGTATACACGTCGGTGCGGCAACTGCTGGACAGCATGATGGCGAAGAAAGAGTCGAGCCAGAGGGTTGTGCTAGTGGATTTTCCGATGGCGGGACACAAGAGCATCGGGTTTTTGACGCGCAGTTACACGGATGCGACGAGTGGACGGCTGCTGGCCGCGGTGCTGTTGCCGAATGCGATCAACCCGACGTCGGCGTTTCTGCAGATTTTGCCGATGGAACGGGTGACGGAGACCGACCTGACGATGGAGCAGGCGATGAGCATGATCATGACGGGCGGGGCGGTGGGGCCGGAGACGATTCGGTATAGCAAAGGAAGGCAGTGAAGAAGCCGGTGTCAGTCAAACAGTGAACATTGAAACAGTGAACATCGATGTAGGGAGCGGCGAGACAGGGAAGTAGGGAACAGGGAGAAGCGAACAGGGAACAGGGAGAAGGGAACAGGTACTAGGGGACAGGGAACAGATGGGCTCGATGCGGGGTGCGGCGCGGAGAGATGAGCGCACAGCATCCGTGGAGAGAAGAGTGCAAGAAAACTATCTGGCGGGTTCCGAGGCTTCGGGGGCGGCGGGGTCGGTTTCGGCTTCGAGGACTTCTTCGGCTTTTTCGCTTTCGGAAGTGATCTGGCGGAGGGAGATGTTGTCGACCTGAGCCCAGACGAGTCCGATGGGAATGACGGCGAGGAAGCTGACGATGAGCAGCATGGCGGCGCAGGCGGTGGAGGCCTCGGAGCCGACGCCGTAGAAGTTGGCAATAGCAGCGGCAACAAGTCCGATCTGTGTGAACCAGCCGATGATGGGAAGCTGGAATGCGCTGGCCACGCCGCTGAAGGCGAGCATGAGCATGGACTTGGGCAGCGTCATGGCGGCAAGCTCTTTGCTGCCGGTGAAACCCTGCATGGTCTCAAGATAGGCAAGCGCGATAAGGAGCCACATGGCGATGGAGATGCCGGCGGTGATGGCGAAGTCAGAGAAGCTGCGCATGATGTCGAGGCCCGCGTGAAAGCTGCGAACCTTTTCAGCAGCGGCGCGGCCAAGGCGCTTGGACGCCAGACCAAGGGTTGACTCGAAAAAGCCGGCGACCATGTTGCCGGCCATGCGGACCGCGACGAGAAAGATTGCGCCGGCAAGCGCGATGGCCATGCTCGAATAGCCAGCCTTTTTGACGATCTCGATGTGGGGCAAATCGCCGGGTTGGCCGAACCAGACGGTGAAAAGAATGACTGACGAGAAGATGAGGGCCATGGAGCCGAGATCGAAGAGGCGTTCGACGATGTAGACGGCGATTTGTGTGGAGAGCGTGAGGCCGGTTTTTTTGGAGACGAGATAGGGGCGGACGGGGTCTGCGACGCGTCCGATGAGGGCGATGGCGGTGAAGCCGATGACCTGGGTTCCGAGCAGAGAGAAGAGGCCAACTTTTTTATTGTGGCGAAGCAGGAGAGCCCAGCGGACCGCGCGGAAGACGTAGCCGAGATAGATGCAGGCGAGGCCGATGGCGATTTTGGTCCAGTTGGCGCCGGCAAGCTGCGCGCGGAAAACGGCGAAGTCGAAGTGGATGCGGTCGCGGCCCCAGAAGAGGACGGCGGCAAGCGCGACAAGAACGATGACTCCGAGGATCCATTGCTTCTTCTTCAAGCGAGCTCCGTTTTGTGATTTGCATCTCTATTTTATCGGGTCGGGCGGCGGGGAACGAGTTGAGAGGGGAAACTTCATCTCTGAGGTTTTGAAGGATTGCCTGGAACGCGATCAGAGACTGAGCCAAAAGTAGAGATTCCGCTTCGTATCAGATGCTTTCTTGGCTAAACCAGCAAGCGCTTCAATGATTGGGACGACATCGCTGGGTGAACACGCCATTTCATCGGTCGCTGACCATTGAGCGGCGACTTGCAGAACCTTCTCCGGGGTTGTTTCGGCGAGTTCTTTGGCCAGAGGTGCAGGGAAACGCCAGATCCACGGGCCGGCAGGCTTCTCAAAGACTGTAAGGAGTTGGTGCGTCTCGATGTCCCATTCGACGCCCTGCATACCTGCCCACAGAGTGGAGATTTTCAGGTCGGTGAGGCTGGTGAATTGTTCTCTGTCACCGAATGGCTTCTGCGAATCTTTATAGCGGCGGGCTTCGTCGTCGTTTTCCGCGAGATAGAAGTCTGAAAGAAGACTCATGGTTCCTCGTCACCATTTTGCACTACGAAGTAATTGTCAGGGAATATGCGTTGGCGAGGAACTTGTTCATCGAGTTGCCCTTTGTGCGGATGCGGCGGCAAGGGGTGCCTGGGTCGCGCGGGCGAGGGCCTCTCTTGCCAGGACGCGGCGGTTGAACTCGTGGATGACGCGGGCGACGTAGGCGCGAGTTTCGGCGTAGGGGGGAATGGCATGGTATTTGTCGACCGCGGCTGGACCGGCGTTGTAGGCAGCGAGGGCGAGGGCGAGATTGTCGTGATAGCGGGTGAGCAGGGCGTCGAGATAAGTGGACCCGCCGCGGACGTTCTGGCCGGGCTCGAAGCGGTCGTTGACGCCCAGGTCGCTGGCTGTTGCAGGCATGAGCTGCATGAGGCCAGCAGCACCGGCGCGGCTGACTGCGCGGGTGTTGCCGTTGGACTCGGCTTTTACGAGGCTGGCGAGGAGGTCAACGTCGAGGTTGTGGTCGGCACCGGCGCGGGAGAGCATTTCTGCGAGGTCGACGGGGCTAAGGGAAGCGGCGGGATGGGGCGACTGCTTGGGTGCGAGTTGGGCGGACGTTGTTGGTGTTTGCGCTGATTTCGGAGCGGAGTCGGCGCGTGGGGCTGGAGGCAGGTCGGGAACGGCTTCGAAGGCGACGATCTTTTCTGGTGCAAGGTCGATGTAGTTGTCTTCGCCGGAGCTGAGAAAGAGGCGAGTGTTCCCGTTGACGGTGGCGTGGTGATCGCAGCGCAGGGCGAAACCGTTTTGAAGAGAGACGCGTTCGGCAGGATGGGCGGGCAGCGCGAAGGCTGCGAGAGCGGCGACAGCGGCGAGAGCGGGGATGCGGCGCATGGGGGGCGGGAACGGCACGGTTTTAGAATACAGTGAACAGTGGACAGAAAATTGGCGCTAGTGATTAGACGCGGGCAGTGATCTTTTCGTTCGTCTTGATCACGCGCTCGAGAACGACGGCGACGCCATCCTGATCGTTGGGCGGGGCTTGCTTCCAGCCGCGGGTCTTGGCCATGGTGCGGAGCTCGACGGCGGCGTTGCCCATGACGACTGCCTGGCCGGCCCACTCAAGCATGTCTACATCATTCCAGTTGTCGCCGATGGCCATGGTTTCTTTGCGGTCGACACCGAGACGGGCGGCGAGACGAGCAAGGGCTGTGCCTTTTGTGACGCCTTTGGGGAGCAGGTCGAGAATGGAGAGGTCGCGCGCGGGATAGACGGTGCAGGCGCATCCGCATGCGTCGGCGAGTGGGCTGGCTTTGAGTGCGGCTTCGGCTTCGCGCATTTTGGCAACGTGTCCGGTGACCATGCCCTGGATGGGGTTTTCGCCGTGGTCGAAGGCGTTTTCGAGGGGCTTGATGACTTCAATGGCGTTGCGATTGGCTTCGACCCAGAGCGCGATGCGGCCGTGGGTTTGCTCGAGGTCTTCGAGTACGAGTTCGCCGCGGCCCGGGCGGTCGAAGGTGAAAACCACCGCGCCGAAAGGGCGCAGCAGGCCGCAGAGCTGGCGGGCGACGGAGGCCTGCATGTGGTCGGTGTGGAGGAGTTGGCCAGAAAGAGTTCGGATGACTGCGCCGTTCGATGTGACGAGGGGCATGTCGGCGGGTAGGCCGAGGCTCTCGAGAATGGGAACGGTATAGGCGTAGCGGCGGCCAGTGGCGACGGCGATGGTGATGCCGGCATCGTGGGCGGCGCGGAGAGCGGCGAGGACGCGCGGGGAGAGCAGTTGCGCGAAGGTCGGCAGCAGCGTTCCATCCATATCGATCGCTACGAGCCGAACGGGGGGGTGCATGGGTCTAGTGTATCGGGGTGGTGAGGTGGAGTGTGAGTGGGAGTGTGAGTGTGGGTGTGCGGGCGAGTGTGAGTGTGGGATTCCCACCCTTGGCACAAGGACAAAGGCGTGCCAAGGATGGGGCACCCAGACGTTCGGCTAGACTGAATGCATGGAACGAATGTGCAGCAATTGCTATGCGGTGATGGGCGCGGAGATGGAGGGGGACTGGTGCCCGGCATGCGGTGGCGCGGTGATTGAGCGGTGGGGCGATGGAGCGATCGAGGAGGCGGCGGGGGCGAAGGCGGAGATCGATCACCGAGGGATTGTGTTGCCACGGAGACATGCGCTGGGTGGAGTGATTACGCCGCAGTAAGGCGATTGCGACCGACACGATCAGGGGGTTGTGTCGAGTCCGACTGCTTCTGCGAGTTTGGCCTGCCGATCGTCGAAGGTCCAGAACTTTTGGGCGTTCAGTTCCAGGGCGCAGGCGACGTGCAGGGAATCGAGTGTGCGGACGCCAAGGGTAGGGCAGTACTGCTTCGCGAGGTCTGCGCAACGATCCAGCGCACGGAGGGGAAACTCGATTCGTGACAGACTGCCTTGGTCGCAGTCTTTGTCGAAATTTTGCCAGACCTGGTCGACCTGCGAGAACAACGCGCGCCCTTGAAACATTTGCTGATAAAGTGCGGCGCAAAACTCCGCTCGCGCGAACGGGGTTATCAAAATGGTAGGCGACAATGCCATCCGGATGTCTGCCTGCGATGAATGCGAGTCTGCCGTATAGCTGGAGACGAGAAAACTCGAGTCAGCGTAGACGATCAATAACGACTATCCTTTCGAGCCTCAACTACGATGTTCTCGGGAAAGACATAATCGCCGAAGATGGCGCGGCGGCGGGCGGCGAAGTCGGGCCATTCGGCCGGGCTGGGATTCGGTGGAGTGCGCGGGACCAGGTCGCCGATCACCTCGTTGCGCTCGCGGACCTCGATATGAACGCCGGCCCTGAGCCAGGCCTTTACCTTGCGGGTGTCACGGAGTTGGCGGAGGGTTATGCTTTGCATGATTCAAATGTGACACAAAATGTGACACATTGTCAAGGTCGGCGTTGATGGTCTCGGGTCTCAAAACGGAATTTGGTGCATGCCGGATTGCCGATCGTTGCGTCCCTACTGGACGGGCGGGAGCTTTTCGACGGCTTTCCCAGCATTCCCCCTTCGCCACGCTCCGGGTCCATGCTGGGCTATTATCGGATCGTCCTCTGGGGCGCTTCAGGTTAGACGTGATTCTGCACGAATCCAATTAGCGAGAACACAAACAAGAGCAGCCCCGTGGCCATCAGAAACCATCTCAAGGGGCTGCGTACGAGGCCTGCTAAGACGATCGTGGCCAAGCAAAAGATCAGTCCTAGTCCGAATACGAGGTCATCCAAAGGATTGATGCTGAAGCTTCCGTCTGGGTGGGCCACGAGCGGAAAAGGGACTGTCCAGTCAATGTAGACCGCGACTGCACTGAGGAGAGCTGTAACAATGCTCGCGAAGAATAGCGACTTTCGCATGTTGATGTGATCCCCTTCAGTTTCACTCGTAACGCAGCGCTTCGGCGGGGAGGATGCGGGCGGCTGCAGATGAGGGATAGAGGGTCGCGAGGAGGGAGACGCCGATGGAGACGGCGGCGACGATGAGGCCGTCGAGGAGGCGCGGGGCGAAAGGGAGCGTGTCGATGGAATAGACGTCGGCGGGGAGATGGATGAAGTGGTAGTGCGCTCCGGCCCAGGCGGCGAGATAGCCGAGGGCGAGGCCGAGGAGGGTGCCTAGAGTCGAGATGAGGAAGCCCTGAAGCAGGAAGATGCGGCGGATCTGGGCGGGCTCGACTCCGAAGCTCATCATCACGGCGATGTCGCGGGTCTTCTCCATCACCATCATGGTGAGGGCGATGAGGATGTTGAGAGCGGCAACGAGAACAATGAGGCCGATGACGATGAAGGTGACGACCTGTTCGAGCTTGAGGGCGCGAAAGAGCTCGCGATTCTGCTCCATCCAGTTGGTGGTCATGAAGCCGGGGCCTGCGGCGTGTTCGATTTCTGTGCCGATCTCGGGGGCGCGGTTAAGATCGTCGACTTTGAAGCTGATGACGCTGACGACGTCGGGCTCGCTGAAGAGTGTTTGGGCGTCGGCGAGGCGGAGGAAGCCGGTTTGGGAGTCGTACTGATAAAAGCCGGAGTGGAAGGTTCCGGCGAGACGAAAGGGAACGTACTTGGGGACGATGCCGTAAGGGGTGAGTTCGCCCTGGGGGCTGATGATCATGACGCGATCGCCGATAGATGCGCCGACGTCGTCAGCAAGGCCAGCACCGAGGACGATGGGCGGGAGGGCGGCGTTTTCGGGCGGGGTGGTCTCGGTGGAGGGATTAAGCTGCGCGGCCGAGCCGGGCGTGGCGAATTGGAGCAGGTCGCTGACGGTCTGTTCTTCGGAGGGGATGATGCCCTCGAGCAATGCGCCGCCGGAGCGCGCGCCACGGGCGACGAGGACTTGTTCGTAGAGGCCGGGAGATGCGGCGGTGACGTGGGGCAATTGGCGGAGGCGGGCAACGAGGGGACGCCAGTCGCGAATTCCGTCGGCCTGGACGCGCATGAGCTGGACGTGGGCGCTGGAGCCGAGGAGACGGTCCTGAATGTCGAGGCGCATGCCGTTGGTGATGGCGAGGGCGACGATGAGCGCGGCGACTCCGGCGGCGATGCCGGCGACAGAGATGGCGGTGACCACGCCGACGACGGCTTGACGGCGTTTGGCCCTGAGGTAGCTCGCGGCGAGGAAGAGCTCAAATCGCATAAAAGCCTGGGACTACGGACCAGCGACTGAAAAAACATTAATTCGGTCAAGCAGCGATTAGTGATTAGCGGGTAGGGTGAACGTGATTTTGGCGACGCCGATGTTGTCGTGGCGATCCCAGGCGCGGACGGTGATGACGTGTTCGCCGGGCTTGAGGGCGGGATCGTGAGCGGGAATGGTGACGTCGTAGTGCTCGCGGCGTGAATCGGAGATATCGCCGACTGGCTCGACATACTGCCAGGGGCCGGCGTCGATGGAGTACTCGGCGTGGGCTATGGGTGAGAAGGCGTCTTCGGCATCGAAGGTGATGCTAATTGCTCCGCTGCACCCTTCCTTGCAAGTGATGGATTCCGTCGTTGCCTTCAGGCCGCTAACGATGGGCGGAGTGGTGTCGATCTCGAAGCGGTCGCTTTCTTTCTCGGCAGTGAGGGCGTCGGCGGGGGTGTGCGAGGGAGCGTCGGAGGCGACGAGCTTGATGCGATAGCCGCCGTCGGGGATCAGAGTGGCGTCGAAGCTGAAGGCCTTTTCGGTGAGCTCGTCTTTGAGCAGACGCCAGCCTTTTTCGCCGTCGCCCTGCAGGTAGAGGGAGAACTTGAGGTCGTCGCCATTGTCGTCGTGCGCGGCCCAGCGAACGGTAACGGCAGTGCGATCTTTGAGGGCCTGGAGAGGCTGCGATGATGTGACCTCGAAGCCGGAGACTGCGTTGGCGGAGGGGAAGTTGATTTGGACGGTGGGGGGCTGGGGTGCGAGGTTGAGCGGATTGAGGCGCGCGCCGGGAGCTACGACGAGATCTTCAATGACCGGAGCGGCGTTGATGGGGAGGTAGTTGACGCCGACGCTGCCGAGGGAGCCACCGTCGTGGAGGACGGCCTTCCACTGGAAGAATCGGCCTGCGGGCGAGGCGATCTGGTTGTCGTTGAGCTTCGTCCAATCGGACCAGCCGCGCACGGGCTGCTCGACGTTGCCAGAGCGGGTGAAGAGCTCGTATGCCGGAGGAGCCGGGCTCGACTTCGATGCGGCCGAAGCGCGACAGGCCGCCTGCGTCGAGGACGTCGCTGGCGTATTCGTGCTTGCCGGATTGAGGAGAGAGGCGGTAGAGCTTGCCGGTGTTGCCGGTGCCGATTAGCAGGTCGGCGGCGGCGGCGGGAGGCGTGGCGAGCGTGAGAGCCTGCTGAGCTTCGAGATGGGCGACGTCGGAGAAGCTGCCGTCGTCGGCAATCTGGAAGATGTGTCCGCGATTGCCGGTGAGGGCGAGCAGGCCCTCTTTGCGGGCGGCGAGGGCGTAGACGACTTCGTCCTTCGTAGACCAGATTTTGCGCGGGGCCTGGCCCTCAGTGAGCAAGTAGATTTCGCTGCCCTCGGGAACGGAGGCGCTGGTGTTGGCGGTGGAGAGCGACGGCGGTTGAACGATGGTGATGCTGATGGAGCCTGCGCCCTGCACGGGAAGCGGCGGCAGCGGATTGTGGCTTTTGTCGCCCACGCTGGCGGCGTAGATTTGCGCCGGCAGGGGCGATGGCGAGGGAGGTGATTTCGCGGCGGGGCGCTTCGAAGAGGACGTAGCCTTTGCCTTCTGAGTCGATGCGGTAGATGAGGCCGGAGCCGTCGGTGCCGGCGATGAGATTGCCTTTTGCGTCCCAGGCCAGGCAGCGGATGTGCTGCTTCGTCGGATTTGAAGAAATATCCGGGCTGACCCGCCGGCGCGCTTTCAACCACACGCGATAGATGGCTCCGGGACCGCCGGTGGCGATGTACAGGCGCCCCTTGGCGTCGAAGGTCATGTCCCAGATGTAGTGCGGCTTCCCGTCGGCCCTGGCTGAGGCGTCTTTCTGTCGTCGGCTTTCGAGTCCGGGCTTTTTCCCTGCGTTTTGCTTTCGCCGGCTTTGTCCTGGTCCAACCTTGGCCATGTCGAAGACGACCGTGGCTGTCGATTCATCCTGTTGTGGTGTTGGCGTCGGCCTTTAGTTGGTAAACCTTGCCACTGGGCAGATGTGGCGGCGTAGAGATACTCGTCCGGCCCAAGCCGAACGACCTGCACGCTGAGGTCTTTGGTTTCGAAGAGCTTGAAGACCTTGCCGTCTTTCCCAACGCGGAGCACCGTGGCCGGCGAGCGCGGTGCCAAGGAAAGCTGTGCCCTGGGCGTCGACGGCGATGGACCAGACGAATGTGGAGGGGGTGGTGACGACTTCGGCGGCTCCGGGGCCCTGAAGCAGTCGTCCGTCGCTGGTGATTGCGACGCCTTGCGGAGTTCCTTTTTCGAATTCTTCTATGCGCGACTGGGTCCAGAGGTGGGTTCCCTGGGCGTGTGCCAGCGGCGAGGCGAAGACGAACGCGCAGATGGGTACAAGCGACGCGGCGAGGACTGCGGCGCGAAAGATGCGGCTGACGGGATTGTGTGGGTCGAGGGAAACAAACATGCTGGGGTTGAGTCTACTAAAGATGGCTGAAGACAGGGAGAAGGGAACAGGGAGAAGGGAAAAGCAAAAACATTCGGCCGCCTTGTTGTCGCCGCGAAGCCCGATGAACGGCGCCGATGCAGCTGTGAGAGGTTTGGGAGATTGGACGGGGAATTGAGATGAAGGTTTGGTTTGTTTCGCTTTGCACGATTGGGATGATGATGAGTACGGCGCCAGCTCTTGCTGCTTGCTCGCCTCTGCCGGGCGCTGAGCAGGTGTGGTCGCGGCCGATGATTCGCTGGGTGTTTGTGGGGGAGTTGCACGGCTCGAATGAGGCTCCGGCGGCCTTTCTGGACCTTGTTTGCGATGCGCTGGCCCGAGGACGGCGCGTGACTGTCGCGCTCGAAAGGCCCACGAGCGAACAGCCGGCCTTGGACGGAATTCTTGATGGCAAAGACGTTGACGCAGCGAAGGGGGCGCTACTCGCTCAGCCTGAGTGGCGAAATGGCATGGACGGAAGAGCCAGCGGGGCGATGCTGCGGTTGCTGGTGGCGCTGCGTGAGCTTCGCAACGCGTATCCGAGCCTAAGCGTCGCGGCATTTGATGCGCCAGTGGCCGGAGATGCACAAGGTGCACGAGACGAAGCGATGGGCAATGCTCTGCTTGCGCTGGGGAAGGCTGAGCCGGCGAATCTGATTCTAATTCTGACCGGAAATGTTCATGGCATGGAGGCGCCGCTATTTGGTTATGATTTTGCCGCGATGTATCTGCCTCCGGAGCAAACACTCAGTTTGCAAGTGACGGACGAAGGCGGAAGATCGTGGTCGAATTCGAATGGCAGTTGCGGCGCGATGAATGGGGGAGTGGGAGACAAAGGAGCGAAGCGGTCACGGGGGATTTATCTTGAACCGGCGCTCGCACCGTACGGGAAAGTTGATGGAGTGCTGGCATTGGGCGTGCCGCTGACGGCCTCAGAACCTGCTGCCGGCGTTCCCTCACCGCTGCCCGCATGCCGGGTCAGATTTCTACAGGCTCAAGGACGATGAGGGACGTGGGAATGAAGGTTCACGCGATCGTTGCGTTCTTTGGATCCCCGGCGCTGGTCATCTACGCGCAGCAACTGCCTGCGCCGACGTTGAGCACGCAGGCCAATGTTGTGCTGATTCCCGCGCTGGTGCAGAACGCCAAGGGGCAGCCGGTGTTCACGCTGAAAGCCAGCGACTTTACAGTGACGGACGACGGGGTTCCGCAGACGTTGACGCTGGACGAGGAGACGGGAAGTGAGCCGCTGGCGCTGGTGATTGCGGTGCAGATTGGCGGCGCGGGTAGGGACAAGATGGAGAGCTACCGCAACCTGGGAACGCAACTGGACGCAGTGGTTGGCGGAGTGCAGCACGTGGTGGCGGTGGTGGCGTTTGGCGGCGCGCCAACGGTGGCGCAGGGATTTACGCAGGATGTGGATGCGGCAGCGGGAGCGCTGAATCGACTGGAGCCGGGCGACAAAGATGCAGCAGTGCTGGATGGGCTGAAGTTTTCGATTGATTTGCTGCGCACGGCACCGAAGGGATATCGGCGAGTGGTTCTGCTGATGTCAGAGACGGTGGACCGGAGCAGCCAGGCGAAACTGGACGAGGTGTTGCAAGCGCTGAGCGATACGAATACATCCATCTACTCGCTGGCGTTTTCGAGCGGGAAGTCGGCGGCGGCAAACTACGCGTATCACGAACTGCCGGTGGTGAAGACACCCAACGGGGCGGAGCTGGGGGAGAATCAGCATCAGGGCCCGCGGCATGGGTGCATGGGTAAAGATACTGACCCGGAGGCGACGCAGAACAAAGGAGACCAGGCGTACGACTGCGCGGGGCTGCTGTTTCCGCCGCTGGCGCTGGCGAAGATGGCGGCGATACGAATGGCGGACGGCTTGCGCAAAAATGTTCCGGAGACGGTAGCGGATCTGACGGGCGGGGAGTACTTCAAATTTGAAAAGAGCAAAGAGGTTGTGCGCGCTTTACTCACGATTGCAGACCATTTGCCCAATCGGTATGTGCTCAGCTTTGTGCCGACTGCGCCGCATGTGGGGTTTCATGCAGTGGAGCTGAAGCTGAAGGGTTATTCGGGATTGAGTGTGACGGCGCGGAGTGGGTACTGGGTGGATGGGGAAAAGCAGGGATCAGGGAGTAGGGAGTAGGGAACAGGGAGTAGGGAATCAGAGATCAGAGTTCAGAAACAGGGACTAAGGGCGGATGCGGAAAGCGGTGCGATGGTGGATTGGCTGTGGAGCTAAGGGAGGCGAGCGAGGACGAGGGGCTGGTAGGAGCCGGTCTGGGCGGGAGTGAACCATCGGATTTCGGTGAATCCGGCGTCGCGTAGCGCGGCCGAGAGCTCCTCGCGCAGGAGGCAGCGGTATTCCGAGACGAAGTGAATCGCTTTCCAGCCTCCAGGCGATTCCATTGTGATGTAGAGATGGAGGCGGTAGCCTGGAACGCCGGGTGGTCCGTCGGCCCAGTCCCAAATCTGATGGACGATGCGGCGGCTTCCGGGCTCACCCAAAAATGCCGGGGGCAACGAAGCGGGCCGCTCGACGATGAGCGCGTCGTAGTCGCGAATGCCGCCGATGAACAGACCGCTGGGACGGAGTTTAGAGGCGATCGCTGCTGCGGCCTGCTTGAGCTGGGATGCGTCGAGATGGGGAAGGGCATTGTCAACGGCGATAACGGCATCGAAGTTTTTCTGTTCGATTTCGTTGAGGGAAGTCATGTCGGAGACAAGGAATTGGATTTGCAGTTTTCGTTGACGGGCTTCCTCCTCTGCACGACGGACGGCTGCGGGGCTCAGGTCGGAAGCGACGACATGATGGCCAAGCTGGGCCAGGCCGATGGCCTGCGTGCCGATGCCGCAGGCGCAATCGAGGACATTGAGCGGGGCGTTGCCGAGCCGCGATGCGAGAAGTCCGTTGAGGATGGCGGCCTGGCGCGCGATGGAGCGGTCCCAGTCATCGAAGATCAGGTGGTACCAATCGGCGAGTTCGTTGTAGAAGGGGTTGGTGTCTCTGGGCATCGGGTTACCCACGGCCGCGGAACTGAATGATGTGGCGGCGATCGCGCTTGGAGGGGCGGTGTGTGGGGATGGGAGCGAACTCCTGCATGGCCTTGCGCTCGGCAGCAAGCTTGAGACGTGCTTCTTTGCTGGCTTCGGTTTCAGCGTAAAGGGCCTGGGCGACGGGAGCGGGGCCGCGGGCTTCGCTGAGTGCGAGAATCTGGACGTGGAATTCGCCGCCTTCGTTTCGGATGTGGAGCATGTCGCCGACATGGACATCGCGCGCGGGCTTGGCCTGGACTTCGTTGGAATGGATGCGGCCGAGATCGCAGGCCTTGGAGGCGAGGGCGCGGGTCTTGAAGAAGCGCGCGGCCCAGAGCCATTTGTCGATGCGCATATCGGGTATAGGGTGTCGGGTATGGGGTGTCGGGTGGGGGTTTCGGGTTGGGGTCGGAAGAACAGTGAAACCGTGAAAAAGTGAACGAGTGAAAAAGTGAAGGAGTGAAAAAGTGAAGGAGTGAGAAGTGAAGTTGCGCGGCGAGAACTTACGTGGTGGGGATTGGTGCAACGTCCGGCTCGACCTTCCATACGTAGAGGTAGTCTGCGTCGCTGGAGGTGGCCACTTCCAATCCCTTTGCGTGCGTGGCGCGATTCAGAGCGGAGCGAATGTTTTCCTTGGTGTCGGGCAGGGCGGAGAGTGGAATCTTGAGCGCGGTGCCGGCGCCCAGTTGATCGATGTCGCTCAGCAGCCGCGTGACAATCCGCTTATGCTTTCCATCCCGACCCTTGGGGACGTCCAGTTGAAGGATGGATTGGAAACTCTTCGGTTCTGCATTTGAAACTGGATCGGTTGCCATGTCTTAAGCCCCCTTGTGGGTCGGCTACGCGGATCAGGGAACCTCAGCTAAACGTAAAGCTAAATTGCCGTAAAGCTATCCTGTAGCTGAAAGCATACTGACCGCTGGCTGAATGCGCAAGCAATTGACCGGGATTTGGTGAATTGCTGCGCAAAAGTTCACATTCGCCAGAAGCTCTCTATAAATATCAGATTATAAAGACTTTGATCGTAACGTAAAGAGTTAACCCGTATTGCTGAGGGCCTGCTAGGTTCGAATCAAGTGATGAATTCCAGGCGTGGGTCAGGTTGCATTCTCTTGAGGACCGGCCGGGCTCTGTTGCCGCCCAATCATGGGGTACGCCCGGAGTTAGAGAAACGCTAAGTGGCGTTGGGAGAAGCACATGCCTGTTCAATGTTTCGAAAAGAAAGACTCAGATAAGACGATTTGCGGCGCACACAATGTCCCGCTGGTGCAGGATCTGGTTCCGATTGATGCGAATGCGCCCTGGCTCGGGCGGATTTCCTGTTCCTTCTGTCCCATCAGCCGAGTTGTGGTGGAAAGGAAGGGGGCATCGCATGCGGCAACCCACCGATGATCTGTCCAGACCCCTTGATGGACTGACGACAAGTTTCTCCATTGTTCCGATCAAGGACATACCCGCGCCCGAACCATCGGATGCCGCAATCACGCTTCGTCCAATGGTTCTTGTAGTGGATGGCGACCCTGCGATTGCCGATGAGTTGACTGAAAGCCTCAGCCGGAATGGCTATGCCGCCATCGCGGCCTACGATGCGGAGACTGCGCTGGAGACCGCGCTGCTTGTGCCACCGGACCTGGCTGTAATCGACGTGCGGCTCTCGGGAACGAGCGGCATCGATCTGGCAAGTTCCCTGCAGGAAAAGCTGCCAGATTGCAAAATTGTGATGTTTGATGGGGATGAGTCGAGTTCCGAGCTGGTGGCATCGGTCGACGCCGCGATGTTTCGGGTATAGGGTATCGGGTGTGAAAAGCGAGGGAACAGGGAACAGATACCGCACTGACTAGTTGGCGAGGACGGCGCGGTAGCGGACCTTGTTCTTTTTGACCTTCTCGATCGCTTCGTTTGCTTTGGCCATGGGGAAGGACTCGGTAAGGGCTTTGACGCCGTGGCGGGCGACGACGTCGATCATCTCGCGGAGCTGGTGAGGGCTGCCGATGGGGCTGCCGCTGATGGAGCGCATGCCGCTGACGAGGGGGAATACCTGAAAGTTGACTGGCGTGGGCGGAACACCGACGAAGTGGAGCGTTCCGGTGGGGCGGAGAGCCTGAAGGTAGACGCCCCAGTCCTGGTCGGCGTTGATGGTGGAAAGAATGAAGTCCATCGTGCCGGCGATCTCTTTGAGCGCCTTGCTCTCGCGGCTGTTGACGAAGTGATGCGCGCCGAGAGCGCGAGCCTCTTCTTCTTTGTCGGCTGAGGTGGAGAATGCGGTGACTTCCGCACCAAAGGCGTGGGCAAACTGGATGGCCATGTGGCCGAGGCCGCCGATGCCTATGATTCCGACGCGGGAAGACGGATTGACGCCGTGGTTGCGCAGGGGGTTGTAGACGGTGATGCCGCCGCAGAGCAGGGGGGCGGCGTGTTCGCTTTCAATGGCGTCGGGGATGGGAATGACGAAGCGGTGATTGGCGCGGACCCGATCGGCGTAGCCGCCGTTGCGATGGACGCAGGTGGCTTCCAATGCGGGGCAGAGGTTCTCCATGCCGCGAGTGCACCACTCGCAGATGCCGCAGGAGTTGGATTGCCATCCGAGGCCGACGCGCTGACCGACGGCGAATTGCTTTACGTCGGAGCCGACGGCGGCGACCTTTCCGATGATCTCGTGGCCGGGGATGAAGGGATACTGACTGATGCCCCAGTCGTTTGAGATCAGATGGAGGTCGCTGTGGCAGATGCCGCAGTGGGAGACAGCGATGTCGACTTCCTGAGGGCCGATCTTGCCCGGGTCGTATTTGAAGGGCAGCAGTTCGGCGCCTGCTGCATGGGCCGCAAGTCCTTGAATTTGAGCCATTAGCTTTCTAGGTTCCTTCTCGGGGTGGAAGATGGTCCGGCGGCGAGATTACGTACCGGAAAAGCAGGCAAGATGACTTGCCGGAAATGAATGCGTGCAGAAGAGAAACTCCGGCACATTTAGTTTAAACCGCCGCCAGCATCTATGTGCAGGTTGAGAATCTGGAAACCGCTGACGACGCCCGCAACGGGAATTTCGGCGGACAAAGCGGCAGACTCGCCGTTGAGGGTAACCTCCTGAGCTCCGCGCATGGGTTCAAGGGCGTTTGCCATTGAAAGCGGGAGACTTGTGAGGGTGCGGCCCTCAATGCCAGCCTGGGTTTCAGGGACAAGGAGGCTTACGTAAAGGCGGTCGGCGGGGTGCTTTGCGCGGGCTTCGGCGAGAACTGTCTGGAGGTCAGCGGGATGGGTTGAAAGACGGGGCTGATCCAGGGTTCGATCCAGCGTACCGGCATCCGACACAAGAAGGCGAAGGTTTCCGGGTTCGAGGCGGGCTGGGAGCGTGATAGGGATGCGGAGATTGCGGGCAGGCTGATGCCAGGGGTGGAGGGTTGCTTCGACGATGACTGTGTCGCCGGCGTGGACGATGTCGCTGGAGACGATGTGAGCGGATTCGAGGTCGAGGGTGACGCGGCCGGGAATCTCTTCGATTTGAAGGTCGATGGAGTGGATGTTTCCCCGGCGGCCGCCGTTCTGATAAATGCGGGCGAAGCTGAGTCCTGTAAAGATGGCGGCCTGGACCGGCGTGTTGGCCTGGTCGGAGGCGGAAGCCCATAGATCGATGGGCGAAGGGGGTGCACCGTCGAGGTTGATGGCGCCCTTAATGTGGTAGCTGGTCTCCATGGTGCTTTGAATGGATTCGAGCAGGGATTCATAGATGGAGACCATCATGGCCTGAGTGGTGAGGGAGGGCAGGTCGAGGATCTCGATGTGGAGTTCGCGCGTTCCGGTGGGGGAGTGAACGGCGATGTGGAGGGGGATCATGTGGGCGCGCGCGCCGAGTACGCCGCGGATGGCCGCGTCGCGATCCTCAGTGAAAGCGCCGATGGTCTGGCCGGTGTTGATGATCTTGAAAGGGCTGTAGGGTGAGGCGAGCGTGACCACGACTTCGGCAGTGGTCATGGGGAGGGAGACGGTTCCGGCCTGGAGGACGGGATGGCCGCAGGCGAGGAGCTGTTTTGGATCGACGTAGGTAACGGTGCAGGTGGCGGCAAGCTCGAGATCGCCGCGAATGAGCTGCACGCTGACGGCAGAGCCAGGGAGAACGGGAGCCGTGGACATCGGGGGTTCGTCGGGCGAGCCGGTGGGGGATGGAAGCGATGAGCCGCTGCCACCGGCGGCGATGTAGTCGAGGCCCTTGCCGGCGACCTGCTGCTGCCAAAAGCGGATGGCCTCGGGATGGAAGCCGCTCATGGAAAGAGGTGTTTCAATCGCCTGAAAAGCTGTGGAGGGGGATTGAGCGAGCGGGTTCGATGCGCGATCGAAGGTGATGGAGGACAGAGCAGGCGACTGGGCGAGCGATTCGGTGAGAACGGGGGTTTGCGACAGGATGGGGAATTCCGGCAGGTTCGGAGGATCGATCTGCAGATCGCGAACTTCGAGCATCTGCTCAATGGGAGTGATGCCGGCGATGGCTTCTTTTGAGAACTCGCCAAAGCGATAGGAGATGGAGCCGAGCAGGCGGGTGCCGACGTAGACGGGGCTTCCGCTCATGCCGGCAACGACGCCGGTGTACTCAGCATGCGGGCCCTTGAGCACGGCCATGATCATGTCGTGGCCTGGCCCGCGCGCGCCGCGCAGAACGCCGAGGACTTCTACTTCCATGGGCTCGGGGGTGGTGCCGGAGAAGACCGTCCAAGCGGTGCCGGTGAGGCCGCGATGGACCTCGCTCAAGGGGAAGAAGCCGCCGGTGGAGGGCGGAGGAGCGGGGATGGTTTGCGCGGGAAGCGCAAGGGGGCAGAGCACGATGACAGCGGCCGCAAAGAGGCAGGGAAATATTGCGGCGATTCCCATGGGGATTGTTTTCACGTCTATAAGAGTACAGCCGTTCGCTCCCGGCTTGCGCCTGGAGCTAGCTGCCAGCTGTTAGCCTTCAGCTTCCAGCTCCGCTCGACCCGGGACCGGTGATTCGCATTGCAATCGAGTTGTTGCCGATCCGCAGAGTTTCTATGAAGAAAGAGCAAATGCTGAGAATTCGGGGCAAAGAGTTAGACGCTAGAGGCAGTGAGCTGTTTTCCCGTATGCTGATGAACACAGAGGTCATGATGAGAAGGATGTACCCGATAGTGCGCGCTGGATTGCGCGGGATTTGCGTTGTTGTGCTGATTTTGGCGGGATTGTCCGCGGTTGAGAAGGCGTGGGGGCAAGCGACACCGCCCCCTCCTCCTCCAGCACAAGGGGACCAGACGGCACCGGATGCGGGGGGCCCCGGGGGCGACACAGGCGTTATCGCACTGCCGAAGAAGAAGGACACGACTGCCGACACGCCGACGCCCGCTCCCGCCGAGCCGAAGATCAAGAACCCGGAGGGGCTGCCCCCCATCTCGCTGCACGTGGATGCGACGGAGGTGACGGTGGACGTGGGCGTGCTTCTGGAGAAGACGCATACGTTTGTGCCGGGGCTGAAGCCGAACAACTTCAAGATCTACGAGGACGGCATTGAGCAGAAAGTAACCGGCTTCAAGCGGACCGAGGCCCCGATCACGGCACTGGTGCTGTGCGAGTTTGCCGCAAACAGCTACTCATTTATCTACGACATGCGGAATGCCGCGATGGCGTTTACGCAGCAACTGCGGCCGCAGGACTACGTTGCGCTGATGACCTTCGACATGCGCACGCAGATTTTGACCGACTTCACACAGGACAAACGGCAGTTCCAGGACGCGATCATGTCGCTGAGGATTCCGGGGTTCAGCGAGACGAATCTGTTTGACGCGCTGTATGAAGGGATCGACCGGATGGAGCGGATCGAGGGACGGAAGTACATCATCCTGATCGCGTCGGGACTGGACTCGTTCTCAAAGCTGACGCTCGACAAAATCCTGAAGAAGGTGAAGGAGTCAAAAGACATTACGATCTTCACGATCTCGACGGGAGGCGCGAGGCGTGCAATGACCGAAGGGCGCATGGGGATGAATAACCAGATCCGGGACATCAGCCTGCTGCAGGCCGACAACGAGATGAAGACCTTTGCCAACTACACGGGCGGAGCGAGCTATTTCCCGCGGTTCGAGGGCGAGTATCCGGACATTTTCGGCGAGATCAACAAGAACATCCGCTCGAAGTACGAGTTGGTGTATCACCCGACGAACACGAAGCTGGACGGGACGTTCCGCAAGCTGCGAGTGGAACTGGTGGACGACGAGGGGCAGCCGCTGCGCATGCAGGACGAGAAGCACAAGCCGCTGAAATACGACGTTATTGCGAGGGACGGGTATAACGCGCGGCGGCAAGTGGAATAGGGGTTGACGGGGCAAAACTCCCCGATATCCTGTCAATCGTCTTTGGGGTCTCTCGTCGCTCGGAGACTACCAGTATCAGTCGCTCCTCACTCCTCGACTTGCGAGCGGGTTCTTTGTTTCATCTTGGCACCCTCGGCGCGCAGTACCTCGGTCGTCTCCGTAAAGAACGCCGCAATCGCTGTCAGTTCCGCTGGCGAATACCGGCTCGCTACCGCCGTCATGGACTTGGAAAGCGATTGGAAGATGGGGCCGATGCGTTGTTGAAGGTCTTCCAAATGGAGAGGTTCCACGATCACGCTGCGGCGATCCGTCGGGTTCGGCTGGCGTCGCACATGGCCCGCGCGTTCAAGCCGATCGACGATACCTGTAATCGCGCCAGTTGTGAATCCTGACAACTCCGCCAACCGGCTGGCAGTCGAAGGGCCGTGCTGGCCAAGCAATCCAAGGCACTTCCACTCCGCTATATTCATGCCCAAGTGTGCTGCAACGGCCTCGTGAAAGAAGACGACGGCGTTGCTTAACTCACGGCCCATGAGCGCTCCATGTGGGGGAGCCGCGGCAAAATCCGTGGGCAGAGTTTCCTGCTTGCTATTTATCTTAGACATAAGATACTCTCGCCTAAGAGACATTTTAACATAGCGAGGTTGGCTTGGAATCCATTGAAAAGGCGCAATTGACGAGCAGAGAAACCACTGCTTCGGCACGCTCGAGATGGCGGCGAATTGGCCCGATTGTCACGCTTTTAGTGCTGGCTCCGTTCGTTTCCGAGGTCCTATTCGGCGGCACGCGCGTGAGTGTGATCTTTGTCTTCATACCCGAAATCATGACGTGGGGCTGTGGCGCATTGCTGATCCGATATTGGGTGAGGCGATGGCAAAAGGGTTGGGGTAGCATGCTATTGCTGGGACTGGCGCTGGCTGCAGCCGAAGAATTGGTGATCCAGCAGACGTCGATTGCTCCGCTTGCCGGGCTGGCAAAAAATGCGTATGGGCGCGAATTTGGCGTGAACTGGGTTTATCTACTCTGGGCACTTGGCTATGAGAGTGTATGGGTCGTGCTGGTCCCGGTGCAGTTTACCGAACTTTTGTTCCCAGGCTGCCGAGAAGATGTCTGGTTGCGTACCAGGGGAATGGTCATTGCCAGTGTGGTCTTCACACTTGGTTCGTTCATGGCGTGGTATTCATGGACGCAAAGGGCTCGGGTGCAGGTTTTTCACATGGCACCTTACTCTCCTCCGCCAATGTATCTTTTCGTTGGAGCGGCCGTCGTCGCGATGCTGATCCTAGCCGGGTATGCGCTTCCAAACCGGAAGAGCGGCGTCATCGTGTCGCGAACGGCACCGTCGCCGTGGCTGGTGG
This sequence comes from uncultured Acidobacteriaceae bacterium, assembly GCA_963783065.1. Classification (GTDB taxonomy): domain Bacteria; phylum Acidobacteriota; class Terriglobia; order Terriglobales; family Acidobacteriaceae; genus Telmatobacter. The sequence goes on from CAWAMG010000006.1 coordinate 423,443, forward strand.
GAATGGCAACTTGCATTCTCGGATCGCCGTGGGCAGCGTTTGCACTATTCGGGTTTGGGACGTATCCGAACATACCCTACACGCTTGTACTCGGCGGTGGACTGACGTGGGGAGCGGTTACTCTCTTTCTGCTCATGCGTTGGACCGCGAGTCCTGGGTGGGGGGACTCACAGCGTTATGCATTGGTTTTCGGGGGAGTGTTGGCCTGCATGATTGGCGGGTTCGCCGTGTTCAAAGTGGGCGGTGCACTGCGCATCGACTGGATCGGGAAGGCAGTGCTCAATGCAGCGACACTGGTGTGGCTTATTGTGCTGGGTCGCCGGGAGCGATCGCGGAGAGTGAATTAGCCCGGACCTTCGATGGAGTTCGGCGCTAGGATCGCGCCAAACTCCAACTGAAAAGACCGCTCATTTGATAAGACAGGGATTTCGTGAAGAGATGAAGGTCCTGGCTCTGGGCGGCACACGTGCAGCTACAGATTGCGGGGTCATGTTTGCTGGCCGCTACTTGAACTGGTTGATGACGTCGAGGATGTAATAGCCGGCGACAAATACCGTAGCGGCGATGAACAGCCAAAAGGCGATCGTTCTGATGGGATCGAGCTTGTGGATGCTGGCCTGAATGGCCGCCTGCTCGGTCTTCAATTGGCTGAACGCGTCATCGAGGATGAGTTGATTCTCCTCGTATTTGCTCAAACTGGCGCTGTAGAGCTTGAGGCCCGCAACTACAAGGGCAAGCACTCCCCAGACGGCCCACATTTCAGGAACAATTCCCGTCATAACCCACCTCCGGACAAGATTCGGGTCCCAGGTACCGGCGGGTCCGTGAAGGAATCGCGGTCTCGTGGGTAGAGGGGCCTTACGGAGAGATATGTTAGCTCCGGGGCGAAAGAGTTTTCGTGATACGAATCACAGTCGATTTGGCGAGATTTTCGCGGATTTTGTCGGGATCAGCGGGGTGCAGATCGAAAAGAGTTGAGGGAGGGGCCATTGACACGCCGGAGTTACTGAGCGGGTCGATCGAGGCATCGCGGCTAGACCCTGTCATAAAAGATGGCCTGCCCCCGCCGGTCGAGTTGCATGAGCAGATCGAATTCCAGGACGTTTCGCGTTAACACTACACAACCATTCCTCGCCGCTGTGAGAAAGATCAACGAGTCATTGAGAGCTTTGCGTTGGTCATTCTTGCCGTATCCCTGCAGCCGTGCCAGGAGTCCGGCGAGAATGCCGGCTTCTCGCCATGAGTCCCGGTCAGGTGTGAGGATGCGATGCTCCGGACGCGATTCAATTGATGCGGAAACCCTGGAGATGGCGACCGGTGTATCTGGATGCATCGGGTCGAGCAAACCGGCGAGCGCGGCAAGTTCCGATTCCGTAACCGAGGAGTGCCAAAGGCTGGCGGCCCGCAATGCGATTTCCATATCATCCGGAAACCTTCCCTGGAGGGCGTCAATATAGACCGTAGTATCGAGAAGCAGTTTCGGAAGCGGCGGCTTGAGGCTTGCCAGGAATCGCAACCGCGAGCGATGAAGGTATGTGAGTGGACCCAGATGTTTCTCCGGCTTCAAACGCCGAAGCGACTGCTCGAACGCGGAGCTAGAACTCAAGGTCGAGGTCTTTGCTTACCGTACCGCGCTGGGCAAGAAGCCAGTCAGCATATTCATCCGCAACAATTAAGTTGGCGAGCGCGACTTCAATCAACTTTGAGTCGGACTCAATCCCAGTTTTCCTCTTTGCCTGCTCGACGAGAAGAGAGGGCATTCTGCCGCGCACAGTGAGCGTCCGGCCTCCGCTTAGCAATCCCTGCTGTTTTGCGAAGAGCAATGCATCGTCAAGGCGGCCCCCGGTTGCCGACTTCGAGCGCTTCGAGCTTCGAGGAGTTTGGACTCCAATTGCCTGAGCCATGAGCCGACCTTTCCCAAGCGTAGCACAAAAATGCGGCATTTGTGCTACGTCGGAGATCAGGTGAGACCCACAAGAGCCGGAATCGAAAGCGTTGCGAGCTAAATGGGATGGGTGGGCCCGATTCAAGGCAAGGGGTGCGACTTTCGGCGGTAGGTTGCATCCAATGGGACGGTGGGCCCGATTGGGGGCCGGATTGTGCTTGTGTCCCTGCTCGTGGCCGAGTAAAGTACGAACAAGGACAAGATTTTCAAGAGGACTGGAGAAATCATGGCAACAGCAACCGTCAATCCCGCGCAAGAGACTGAAAAGAAAGCTCCGCTGATCCTGACGCAGTCGGCAATTGCGAAGGTAAGGGAGATTATGGCGACCCAGGACCCGCTTCCTGCCGGGCTGCGCGTCGGTGTGGTGGGCGGAGGATGCTCCGGGTTCCAGTACTCGATGTCGTTCGAGAACCAGAGCGGCATGATGGACAAGGTATTCAATTTCGAAGATTTGAAGGTGTTCGTCGACGCGACTTCGTTGATGTACCTGAACGGCTGCACGGTTGACTATGTGGAGACCCTGGAGGCAGCGGGGTTCAAGTTTGAGAATCCGCAGGTGAAGAGCACATGTGGGTGTGGTTCGTCGTTTAGCGTGTAAGGCTGTAAGCAAGCGCCGATTTCTCTCCGTGTTGAAAGCCCGTTCCCAAGTGGAACGGGCTTTTTTCTGCGCGAAACGGGGCTACTGATTGGGGGATTGCTGCGAGGAGCCTGAAGACGGGGTGGAAGTGGAGCCGGGGCCAATGCTGTTGGAGGAGCCTCCGAAGCTGGAGCCGCCGGGGCCGCTGCCGATTCCAGGCCCGGTTCCGACAGGGGTGCTGCCGGCGGGCTGACCGATGGCGCCTGCGTTGCCGCCGAGCAGGGTGAGGTCGGCCTGGGGATCGTAGAAGAACTCCCACTCGTTGTAGTGATTTTTCTTGTGCCAGACGAGGAGGGACTGCTTGGGGCTGGTGGGAGAGACGCCCATCATGCCGAGGCCGCCGAGGGTCGGACCGGCGCCAAATGCGGAGCCGGCGGTGGATGACGAAGAGGAGCCGGGGGCGATGGGATTGCCGTTGGCGTCGGTGGTGGGGGCGGTCGAGCCGGAGGCGGACGGATCGGTGGAAGGGCTGGAGTTGGCGCCGGATGGGCTGGAGGGACTGAAGAGGCTCGAAATTGCGCCCGGCGTGGAGCCGGAGTTCCCGAAAGCGCTGCCGGAGGGGCTTGCGCCGCCGAGGCCCGGGGCCATGCCGGGGCTGCCGGAGAGGCCAGTTCCGCCGCCGGAGCCGACGATGGGCTGGCCAAAGAAGCCGGTGGACTGAGTCTTGTTCATGCCGACAGCGATGAGCTTCCAGTCCTCTTTGCCGCTGGTGGGGTCGACGTATTTCCTGCGCAGGAAGCGAATCTCGTTGGTGTTGACGAGGGCGTCGACGTTGGGCGGATAGCGGCCAAATTTGCGGTAGTAGAGCTTGATGGCGCGGATGTACTGCTTGCCGCGGTGCATGGTCTCGATTTCGCGTTCGCGCTGGATGGCCTTGGCGACCTTCGGGGCGGCGACGGCGAGAGCGATCACGAAAAGGGCGAGCATGAAGACGACAACGATGAGAACGTAGCCGTCTTCGGATGGTTTTCCTCGCGGGGCAGTGTGGGCGCGGGATGGGGCAAGGAGGCGCATCAGTTTGCGATGAGGGGGAGGGTTTGTGTGTTGTTGAAGCTGAGGTCGGTGACCTGGACGCTACCGGGCATGATTGCGCCGACCTTATAGCGGTGGTCGACGATGTCGCCGCTGCGGGCCATGAAGATGTCGTCGCCGTGCACGAAGAATGCCTTGAGCGACTTGTCGCGAGACTGAGCGTAGCCGAAGTACTTCAGGTCGATGGCGGGTGGTTGCGGTTTGGGCGGCGGCTGCGGGGGCAGGTTGGCTTGTAAATCCTTGCCGTTGGGCCGGGCCGGGCGGATGGGCGGTTCGATTTTGATGGGGGCGGACTCAGCAGAGAAGATGTTGCGGCCGGAGCCTGCGTACTGGACCTGTTCGGCGAGGAGAAGTTTGTCGAGGTGGAGCGTCGGATCGAGGCCTGCGTTGGAGAAGGAGGCAAGTTTTTCGGCGTTTGGACCGGACGGGCTTGACGCGGAAGCGGCTCCGGTCTGACCCGGTGAGGGCGATGTCTGCGCCGATGTCTGGGTCGAGGTTTCGTCGGTGGGCAGGGGCCTGGGCGTGGCGACGGGTATGGGGCGAGTGGGAGACGGGGAGTTGAAGAAGTTGTTGTAGATCTCGTACCCGCCGGCGACCAAGATGATGGCGCCAAGAGCTGACAGGAGGTAGAGTTGCCGCTTGTTTTCAAAGCCGGACTTGAGGGCCATGGCTAGTCGACCTCCTTTGCGGACTTGGAGGCCTGGGCCGAGTCAGAAGGCAGCTCGTCGGGCGGAGTTGGGGGCAGGCCGCTGGCGCTGGCGTCGGCGGGGCGAAGCCAGGTGGAGACGCGCAGGCGGAGATTGACGAGGCCGCCCTGCTGGCCGGTGAGGGCCATGCCGCGAACGATGAAGAAGGTCTGGTCGGACTCAAGGCTGTTGACGAAGCGCATGATCTGCGGATATGCGCCGGCTATTCCGGCATCCATGACGATCTCGGTAAGGTCTGCGCCGGATTGACCCTGGGTGTATTGGACGCTGGAAAGGCGGACGCCGGATTTGACACCAAGATCGCCAATGGTGCGGAGGATGGAGGAGTAGTTGGCGGGGATGCGCCTGGAGTAGAAGGTTGCAATTTGCTTGCGGGAATCGTCGACGCGATGATCCAGACCGGCGAGGGGCGCGGTCTGACGCTCGAGCGCCCGGAGTTGAATCTGCTTTTGTTCGAGGGCAGAGGAGGAGCGGTCGTTGGTGGCGGCCCAATCCATGCCGAGACGAATGCCGAGAACAAGGACGAAGATGGCGAGCGCGGCGCAGGCAACAATATGCCAGGTGAGCGCGGAGGTGAGCCGTTCGCGCCAGGAGGTTGAGGGCGAGCCCGAAGTCGAAGCTGAAGGCGAGGTTGAATCAGGGAGGAGATTCATCGCTGGCCCCCCTGAATCGGGTTGGCGGCCGGAGGCAATTTGCGATGCACGCGGAAGGGCGGGGCGGTGGTGGGGTTGATGGGTCCGGGTCCAGTGTAGGGCGTGCGGCCGTGGCCAGGTTTGAGGACCGCGGATGAAGCGGCGCTGGCCGCGGCGGCCTTTTTGTGAGCGCGGGCCTCTTCAGGGGTTGTGGGGACGTAGTCGGCAAGAAGGTCGAAACTGACTCTGGAGGATGCGCTGATGGGCTCGAAGCGGTTGAGCTGGTTGGCGCCGCCGGCTGTGCCTTCGGCGGTTTCACCAACGATGCGGGCCAGGCGGAAGCGGCGGGAGTGCTCGAGGTTGCGCATGAAGTCGATGGCGCGGTCGCGAGGGCCGAGCACGCGGAGATGCATGGTGATGTTGCCCTTTTTGTCGATGACGGGCTCGAGGGTAGAGACCTGCAGGCCTGCGGGGAGGACGGTCTCAAGGTCTTCCATGGTGAGGGTCCAACTGAAGGACTTCTGCTCGAAGAGCTGGTTGAGCGCTTCGGATTGCTTGAGGAGTTGGGCATTGTCCGGCTGCTGCATGAGGGTTTGATAGCCCTGACGCTGGTGGTTGAGCGAGGCGATCTTGTCGTCGAGGACGCGTTCGCGGGCGCGGGCCTGTTCAGCCTGGTTGTCGAGGGCGTGAAGGCCGAGGCCGAGCGCGATGGCAACCACGGCGAGGACGGCGAGTGCGATGCGCAGTCGGCGAATGGCCGGGCCGGCATCGGCGAATGGGCGGGAGGCGAGATTGAGGGTTATGCGCACTTGCTAACGCACCCCCGTGAGCGCGCCAGCGACTCCGGCGAGGCTGGCATGGCCGAGCGATGTGGCCGCGCCGGTGGATGGGCTTGAGGAGAGATTGACGAGGCTGATGCCGGGATCGTCGAACCAGTGGGAGAGCGCGTCGGTCTCGCGGCTCGCGGAGTAGTGGAGGCGGGCGGGCTTGTAGCCCAGCTTGTCTTCAAAGTAGGCGGCAGCAACGGCGATGCCGCGCTGGATTTCGTCGCGGCGATGGTCGGGTTCTTCGGGGAGATCGAGGGTGCGATAGAGGAGCAGGTCCTGGCCGTTGGCGATTGTGGTGGTGAGCGAAACGGAGCTGAGGTTGGCCACAAGCGCGGCTTCAAAGATGTCAACGAGCTCCTGTGCGGCAAGGGTCGAGGGCAGGACAGCGCCGGGCTCGCATCCGGCGGCGCGCACGGCTGATTCGTACTCGGCGAGGACGGGGCCGGGCAGGATCGCCGCGAGAACGCGGACCTCAGGTGAATTGGACGAAAGGACCTGATAGCTGAGGCCGGCATGCTCCACATCGAAGGGGACCATTTTGCGAAGGCGGACGCGCAGGACCGGGTAGGCCTCTTCGGGTTTGGCGGGGAATGAGTCGTAGTCGAGAACGAAGACGCGGACTACTGAGTCAGGAACGATGAGCGTGACGAAACGGGAGCGAGGCGCAACCTGGGCGAGCGCGGATCGAATGGCGGAGGCGACCACTTCGGGCGCGGGGAGATTGGGCTCGGCGATGCCGGGCAAAAGAGCGCCTGGAGGGAGCGGCTCGAAGGCGTAGACGGGCGGCTGGCCGGGCGCGGGGACGGCCGCAGCGAGAACGCCGTCGGGAGAAAGCTCGATGGCGGCGGGAGGACGCGCGCTGGCGTGCGAGGCCGATTTGTTGGGCGTGGATGACATCAGCGCGATGCCTCGATGAAGGTGACTTTGTTGATTTCCTTGATGGTGGTGAGGCCGCGGCGTACGCGGTCGAGGGCCGACTCGCGGAGGAAGCTCATGCCTTCTGCGCGGGCGAGCCGGCGAATCTCGGAGGTTGGCTTCTTTTCAAGGATTATTTCGCGGATGGGGTCGGTCAAGTCGAGTAGCTCATGGATAGCGGTGCGGCCGCGATAGCCGGTGCCGCCGCACTCCATGCAACCCGTGCCTTCGCGAAATGGGAAATCGACCCATTCGGCGGGGTCCACGCCGAAGGATTCGAGTTCGGCGGCTGTATAGCTGACGGTGCGCACGCAGTGGTCGCAGATGGTGCGGACGAGGCGCTGAGCGAGGATGCAGTTGAGCGCGGAGACGAAGTTGTAGACTTCGACGCCCATGTTGACGAAGCGGCCCAGGACATCGACAACGTTGTTGGCGTGGACGGTGGTGAAGACGAGGTGACCGGTGAGCGCGGAGTTGATGGCGATTTGCGCGGTCTCGTTGTCGCGGATTTCGCCGACAAGAATTTTGTCGGGATCGTGGCGAAGGATGGAGCGCAGGCCGCGGGCGAAGGTGAGGCCCTTTTTCTCGTTGACGGGAATCTGGGTGATGCCGCGGATCTGGTACTCGACCGGATCTTCGATGGTGATGATCTTGTCTTCGTCGCTCTTGATCTCGTTGAGCGCGGCGTAGAGGGTGGTGGTTTTGCCGGAGCCGGTGGGGCCAGTGACAAGGACCATGCCGTAGGGCTCGCGGATGTAGCGGCGGAAGCGGCGGAGATCCGCTTCGGCAAAGCCCACAACGTCGAGGGTGAGATGGCGGAACTTCTCGCTCATCGATTCCTTGTCGAGGACGCGGAGGACGGCGTTTTCCCCGTGAATGGTGGGCATGATGCTGACGCGGAAGTCGATGAGGCGGCCCTTGTAGCGAACGCGGAAACGGCCGTCCTGGGGGACGCGGCGCTCGGCGATGTCGAGCTCGCTCATGACCTTGATGCGGCCGAGGATGGTGGAGTGGTGCTCGCGGGCGATGGGGGCCATTGCGGCCTGGAGCACGCCGTCGATGCGGTACTTGACGACCACATTGTCGTCGTTGGTCTCGATGTGAATGTCGGAGGCGCGGCGCTCGAGGGCGGTGAAGATGGTGGTGTCTACCAGGCGAATGATGGGGCTGATGTCTTCTTCGCTGGTGAGCTTTTCGATGGAGATGTTTTCGTCGGAGCTGTCGTCGCCGGTGAGAACGTCGAATGTGAGGCCTTCGCTGGCTTCATCGAGGACGCGCTGCGATTGCTCGGTTTTTTTGAGCAGGTCGGTGATCTGCGAAAGCGTGGCGACGCGGGCGATGATGTGATGGGCGAGCAGGCCGGCGATCTCGTCGAGGACCATGAGCCGCGAGGGGTCGCTGACGGCGATCACAAGGGCGTCTTCGCGCTGCTCGATGGGGACGAAGTTGTAGCGGAACATGAGTTCGACGGGTACGGTGCGCAGGAGATCGTGCTGGATGCGGAAGTTTTTGAGGTCGACGAATTCGGCGTGATAGCGGCGGGCAAGGGCCTCGGCGCGTGCACGTTCTTCTTCAGGCGTGCCGTGAGGGACGATTGGGAGCGGGATGACGGTTGCGTTTGCCATAGTGGATGAGCCTATTGCTTGTTATCGCTGACTGCGCCCAGCGAGAAGATGGGCAGGTAGAGCGAAACGAGAATGACGACGACGACGATTCCCATGAAGATGAGAATCAAGGGTTCGATCAAAGCGAGAGCCGCGGTCAATGCCGTGGCCACGTCTTCTTCAAAGAATTCTGAGACGGAGTTGAGCATGGCGGGCAGTGCGCCGGTTTGCTCGCCGACAGAGATCATTTCGGTAGCGAGATCGGGAATGACATGGGATTCGGTGAGGGCATCGGCGAGGCTCCTGCCTTCGCGCACGGTGGTGATGGAGCCGACTACTGCTTTAGATACGCGGCGCGACGAGATGGAGCGGGCAGCGGTCTCAAGCGACGGCACCAGGGGCAGGCCGCCGGTGAGCAAAGTGGCCAACGTGCGGGCAAAGAGAGCGACTTGGTATTTGAGCCAGATTTTGCCGAAGACCGGCAGGCGGACGCGCAGATTGTCAGCGAAGTCCTGGCCACGCTCGGTGAGGGTGAATCGATAGAGCGCGAAGCCGATGAGAGCGGCGGTGCCGACCATCCAGAGCAGGTTGTGGTTGACCCAGCGAGAGAAGTTGAGCAGGACGACGGTCATGGCTGGAAGCTTGGAGCCGAGCTGGTCGTAGAGCAGCGCAAACTGCGGCACGACGTAGGCAAACATGAAAGTAACCAGCGCAGTGACCAGGACGAGAAGGACGATGGGATAGATGAGGCTGGTGGTGAGCTTCTTGCGGAAGGTGAGAGTGATGCGCTGGAAGCTGACGTAGCGCTCGAGGACCTCCTGAAGCGTGCCGGAGCGCTCGCCGGCGAGGAGCGTGGTGGTGAACATGAGGGGGAAACCGCCCTGAGCGTCGAAGGCGGAAGAAAGCGGCTCGCCGGTCTTGACGCGGTTCGAGACGTCTTCGAGCTGGGCGCTGAAGTAGGGGTCTTTCTGATTCTTGCCCAGCATCTGGAGCGAGCTGAGGATGGGCAGGCCCGCGCGAACGAGGGTGAGGAATTGCTGATTGAAGATGAGGAAAGGCTCGAGCTTGACCTTGCGGCGTTTGCGGCCAAAAAGGCCGCCCCGAGCGCGCACGCTGAAGACGTGGTAACCGGCGTGTGCGAACCGGGCGCGCAACTCTTCGGCACTGGCCGCGGTCTGCGTTTGCTCGGATACGCGGCCGCGCTCATCGGCCAGCTTGATGACGAACTCTGCCATAGATTTAGAGGACGCGTGGTGCGTCCCGATCGCTGTCTGCTCCTAAGGTCAAGGGTATCAGCATCGACAGAGAGATAGACGCTCTGGAGGGCGGGATCGCTCAACAGGGCGGGAGTGCGCTGGGGTTACAACCTTGTATGCTGTTTGCTGTCGGAATGGATCGACTTGTGCGTTGATAGGATCGGCGCACAAAGGAGAACGGCTTGGCGCAGGCAACGAATTGGGCGAGCGGGGCGGATGCAGGACGGGCGGCCCTCTCAAGGTTGGCCGCGGGCGCTGGGTTGCTGGGTGCAGGTGCCGACGGGATGGCAAAGCGGACGGGGACGATGAGGATTGCGTGGAAGGCGGCAGCGCTCATGGCGTTGTTGATGGTTGGGGCCGGCGTGGGCTGGATAGCGCGTGGGCCGCATCGACTAGCAGCGGTGGTTGCGCCGTATCCACACGATCTGGCGGAAGTGAAGTTTGCCGTAGCGGGGGATGTGATTCCGCATGAGCCGGTGCGTGCGGCGGCGAAGAATGCATTGGAGGCTGGAGATCCGACCAATTCGCAGGGGTGGGGCGCGCTGTTCTCGGATGTGGCGGATGTTTTTGAGCAGGCGGACTTCGGATTTGTGAACCTTGAAACGCCGGTTGCGCCCGAGCACTCGAAGGGGTCGAAGCCCTTCATGTTCGACGCGCCGGTGGCGCTGCTCGATGGGCTGAAGGCGAGCGGGATCAAGATTGTGAGCTTTGCCAATAATCATGTCATGGACCAGGGGTGGGCGGGATTCACGGAGACGCGGGAACACCTGAAGGCGGAAGGGCTGCTGTTTGCGGGATCGGGCGATACGGTCGAGCAGCAGTGGCAGCCGGTGATTACCGAGGCGAACGGGATCAAGGTGGGCTGGCTGGGGATGACGCGGTGGCTGAATGGGAACCGGAATCCGGACAAGGACGACCAGCCGCATGTGAACTTCTTTCCTTATCCGGGTGAGAGCGGCGGGGCGACAGGGGCCGATGAGGCGGCGGTGCTTGCGGCGGTGAAGCAGGCGCGGGCGCAGTGCGATTTTCTGGTGGTGTCGATTCATTGGGGGATCGAGTACGCGACGGCGCCGCGGCCGGAAGATGTGGACATGGCGCACAAGATGCTTGAGGCAGGGGCCAACGTTGTGGTGGGGCATCATCCGCATGTGCTGCAGCCGGTGGAGACCTACAAGACGCAGGATGGGCGGAATGCGGTGATTTTTTATTCGCTGGGGAATTTCTTGTCGAACCAGTCGCGAACTTATGTGGATGGGCTGATGCCGGACAAGGATGGCGAGCCGAGGGACGAGATGATTGCGCAGTTTTCGGCGGTGCGGCGGGACTACGGACGGGCTGGCGTGAGGGTGGAGCTGGGGCACGTGGGGATTCTCCCGGTGTGGAGCGAGAACAACCGCAACGAGCTGGCGGCAGGGAAGACGAAGACGACGGTGATCAGGCCGATCTTGATCGATCGCGAGATTCCGAAGCTGCAGGCGAGGCTGGATGAGCTGAATAAGGTGGCGAGCGCGGGGGCGGCTGCTGGCGCGGCCAGTACGGCGGGGCTGAGCCCAACCGGGTTGAGCGAGGAGCAGAAAAAGGATTTCATCGAAGTGACCAACCGGCTGAAACTGCTGACGGATCGGCGAGCGCTGATTCTGGCGCGGACGGGGGATGAATATGTGGTGGATCCGCCGAAGCTGGCGGCGGGGAAATAAGGCGGGCGGATATGAGCGACGGGCGGGAAGAGCGCGAGGAGCAGGAGAAGCGGCGGGAACTCGAGCGGTGGCAGGAGCGGGAGGACCGCTTGAATCGCGACCGGTCGGAAGATCGGGACCAGTGGGAGCAGGAGCGGCAGGACTCGTAGGGCGGGGCTACTGACGAGATCGAGCGACTTGAAGAGCCTAATCGGAGGCGAGCGTGAGCGAAGTTGAAGGCGGCGAAGATTTAGAAGTCCCGCGAAAGCCTCGCGGAATCAGACTGCCCGCCGTTTTTGGCTGCCTTGTGTTCCCCTTGATGCTCCTGGCTATTCCGATTTCGATCCCGTGGGGGTTGGTTGACAACTGGCTCCAGAGACGCAGAGAACGTGCCTTCAGGGAAGACTTGCGGGCGCGGGGAAGGCTCATGAGCTGGGAAGATGTTCATCGGGCGATGGATGAGAATCGGGGAACGCTCCTTGAGGAGTGGTACTCCTTCAAGGGACCGGTGCGCTACTGGTGGACTGCGGAGAATGTTCGCGAAGTCTCGCCTCACCCGGTGGGCGACTGGACTCGGAGCAGCGGAGAGAACTTCTAACTTGATTTCGTTTACTGGTGCAGGGGGCATTACACCGACAGCGAGCGAGGAAGCGCGTTTTTAGTGGATATCTCTTCCGCAGAAAGGGAAGAGCCCAGAGAGTTTCGCACACGGCTGATGACTGAGGAGCCGCATCCTCATTGCGTTAGGGTGACGGCACCTGAAGGGCTGCCACGGCGGCTGCGAGCGGGGCGAGGCTGAGTGCAAAGCAGGGGAAGCTGCGCGAATCGTAGCCGCGAAAGGATGATCTCGTTGGTTGAGACCATTGATTCCCTGGTCTCAGAAGCGAGACCGGGGGCACCCGGCACCCGGTGACCACGCGTGGGCCCGGAGGCCCGCACGACAGCCGACCGGGAGGTCGGCGCTACTCATCCACAAATCAGCTTTTAGTAGCCATTGGCGACGAGCCAGGACTCGGTGAGTTCGAATTCGGGCGTGGCTTCGGATTTAGATTCGGGGCCTGGGCCGGATTTGGCGCGATCCTGCATCTGCTGCCAGGCAAGTTTAACGAGGACATCGGCTTCGACGTTGAGGGGCGCGCCGGGTGCGAGGGTGTGGAGATTGGTGCGCCAGTAGGTGAGCGGAAGAATCGCGATGGAGATGATGTCGCCGTCGACGGAGGCAATGGTGAGGCTGATGCCCTCGATGGCGACAGACCCCTTGGGGACCATCCATTGGCGGACTGAGGCGGGGACGCGGACTTTGAGGGTCCAGTCGGTGGTTTGGGGGTCAAAGTCTGGCCGCGAAGGCGAGACCAAAGGGTCAAGGGAGCGGAGCTCCCCCGTGCCGTCGACGTGGCCCTGGACGATGTGGCCGCCGAGAGGGCTGCCGGCAGCGGTGGGCAATTCGAGATTAAGGAGGGCGCCGGGGGCAAGCGAGCCAAGGGATGTCTTGTCAAGGGTCTCCTGGGCGAGGTCGGCGTGGAAGAGAGTGGGATGGACGTCGAGCGCGGTCAGGCATACACCGGAGACGCCGAGGGAATCGCCTTCGCGGAGACTGGCGGCGAGCCCTGGGGCTTCGACGGTGATGCGGCGAACGCCTCCGCGGTCAGTGAGGCTGACGAGGGTTCCGGTCTGCTCGATGATCCCGGTGAACATTTCCCAATTCTAGTCGACAGTGAACGGTGAACAGGGAATAGGGAGGAGGGAGGAGGGAGGAAGGAGCGAGCGACTGATGGGTTGGGAGGCTGGGGTACGGGGTCCCGGATCCGGGGTGCGGTTGGCGCAACGTCGAGGCTGGATAATGGAATCATGAGATTTTTTGGAAAGAAAGAAACGCATGACTCGGACGCGGGCGTGGCGGCTGAGGCGGAGGAACAACCGAGGGGCGGGCTGCTGGAGCGGATGCGGCGGGCCGTGGAGCGGACACGGGAGTCGCTGGGCTCGCGGATTGAGGGCATTGTTGCGCTGACGCGAACGGTGGACGAGAGCTCGCTGGAGGAGTTGGAGACGGCACTGCTGACTTCGGACCTGGGCGTGCAGACGACGACGGCGATTCTGGAGACCTTGAGGGAGCGTGCGAAGCGGAAGGCGATTGAGGGCGGGGCGGAGCTGCGGGCGCTGCTGAAAGACGAGTTGAAGGGGATGCTGGAGCGGCCTGTTGCTGAGCACCCGGCGGCGAAAAAGCCAATGGACGGGCCGCTGGTGATTTTTCTGGTGGGAGTGAACGGGACGGGGAAGACGACGTCGGCGGGGAAGCTGGCGGCGTGGTATGTGGGACAGGGGCGGTCTGCACTTTTGTGCGCTGCGGATACATTCAGGGCGGCGGCGATTGAGCAACTCGAGGTGTGGGCGGGGCGGTCGGGAGTGGAGATGGTGAAGACGAAGCAGGGGGGTGATCCGGCGGCGGTGCTCTACGACGCGGCGGCCCGAGCGAAGGCGCACGGGACCGAGGTTCTCCTTGTCGACACGGCGGGGCGGCTGCACACGAAGACGGGGCTGATGGACGAACTGGACAAGATGCGTCGGACGGCGGCGAAGCTGATCCCAGGTGCTCCGCACGAGGTGCTCCTGGTGATGGATGCGACGACGGGGCAGAATGGGCTGCAGCAGGCGCGGCTGTTTACGGAGGCAGTGGGCGTGACCGGAATTGTGCTGACCAAGCTGGACGGGACGGCGAAGGGCGGGATCGCGGTGGCCATTGCACAGGAGATGGGACTGCCGGTGCGGTTTGTGGGAGTGGGCGAGCGGATGAGCGATCTGCTGGAGTTCGATGCGGGGGCATTTGTGGATTCGTTATTGGGATAGGAATTGAAGTTAGGGATTATTGCGCGAAAGCAGTTGACTTATGACCGCATTTCGAGGTAAGTTGTAATGGTTATGATGAATCGAGTCAATCACGGATTTACACCGGCCACGGCGCAAGCGTGGCAGGGTGCACCTATGTGATTGCTCGGAGGACTCCGTTATTGGATTCCACTTACCCTCTGAGCCAATTGGCCAGAGGGTTTTTACTTTTGTGGCGCTGAATTGAGATAGCTCAGCGGCAAAGCGGCTGCATGTTCCGAGATAGCTCAACGGTAGAGCGGCTTCCTGTTAAGAAGCGAGACGTCAGTTCGAATCCGACTCTCGGAGCCAAATTGTTGTAGGTAGTTCCCGGTTCGTCCAACTGTGAGGACAGCACGCTCTGAACGTGCAGAATGGGGGGTACAGCGGAACCCGAGTAGATGTTCCTTGGAACCTCCGAACTCAAGTGGCCTCCTCCCCATGAAAAGGCCACCTTCAAGGCTCTCTACAAGGTTAGGGAAACTCTGGTTCCGCTCTTAGAATCCCTCGCCGGGAGCCAAGTCTGCGGAGCCCGCAACGATTGGTCTTTGATCGTTGGGGTTGTCAGGCGGTGATCGTACAGCGGCAAGTACGGCGGTCTTCCAAACCGCACACGCGAGTTCGAGTCTCGCTCACCGCTCCATTGTTTTGAAGGAAAGGAATGCTAGAGTCTCCGCCCCATTAGCTCAACAGGAAGAGCCTGTGATCCGTAATCACGAGATTGGCGTTCGAGGCGTCAATGGGGCTCCACAACAAGGCGCGAAGGCGTTAGGAGAAGTGGCATGAGTTTAATGCGAAGACCGGTTCTACAACTGAATGCATCGTACGAGGCTCTTCGCATCATTCCGGCTATGCGAGCGCTCAAGCTTGTGACAAAAGGGAAGGCCACGGTGGAGTTAGCGACAAATAAGTCGATCTACCCTGGCATCTGCCTGCCCAGCGTGATTCGGTTGCTGGTGTACAAGCATGTGCCCTTGCGGATGCAAGTGACGACGCGGCGCAACATTCTTGTGCGCGATGGATACCGCTGTCAGTATTGCGGACAGAGGTTTCATGGTGGTGACTTGACGCTCGACCATATCATCCCGAGGTCGCAGGGAGGAAAGAACGCCTGGGAGAATCTGGTGGCATGTTGCCGCAAGGACAACCACCGCAAGGCGGACAGGACTCCCGAGGAGGCAGACATGCCGCTCTTGCGCAGGCCGCTGCCGGCAAGCGTTCACACGGGCCGGTTCATTCTGCGGTCGATGGGGTTGGAAGTGAATGAGTGGAGCCGGTACTTGTACGCCGACTCCGAAGGCGATCGGCGTTTTGCCGTTCGCGGGTGAAGATGGGGCCGGTATAGCTCAAGCGGCAGAGCGGCGGTTTTGTAAATCGCAAGGTGGGGTTTCGATTACCTCTGCCGGCTCCAAAATTACATGGGGACTGAAGCCAAACGGTGCGGCGCGTGATTGTGGATCACGTTGTAGAGGGTTCGACTCCCTCCTTTCCCTCCAAGGTTTGTGGGCCGTGGAAGTGCTTGGGGTGCTTGCCTCTCTTGCAAAGAGGATCACAGATCGGTTCAATGCCGATACGGTCCACCAGTTTATGGCTTCGTAGCTCAGAAGGTAGAGCGTCACGTTGAAGGCGTGAGCGTCGCGGTCTCGAAATCCGCCGAAGCCGCCAAGTTGTCTGCGCGCAGCCTAGCCTGGCTCGAGGCACTCGCTCTCCGCCCCGCAAACATGGACCCGTTTGCGGGGGCCCCGGTTCGGGAGCGAGAGGACGGGAGTTCAAATCTCTCCGCGCAGACCAGAAGTTGAGCACCTGTGGTGTGAACGGATTAGCCACCGCGCTACGAACGCGGATTGAGGTGAATAGCCTCTATGCAGGTTCGAGTCCTGCCAGGTGCTCCAATGTTATTTCAGAAACTTTAGCCGCTAACTTGCTCTCAGTTGGCGGAAGAGCATCTAACCTAGCATCGGATGGCGGAAGACCGAACGCTCCGAACGGTATAGGAGAGGAAAGGGCAAAAGTCGAAGTGGATTCCTTTTGGTCGGATTGAAGAGAGGGGACCGGAAGTCCATAAGTTTAATCGTCACAGGTAATTAGAGCGCGACGTGCGTCTCTTTCTTTGACTTCTCAGAAGCGATATATCGGAAGGTCGGAAACGACTTGGAGGAACCATGTATTTGAGTATCAAACCATGTAAACGCTTGTATCTGCGCACCGCCCGTCAGGCCATGATCGTTGCCCTCACCGTGCTGTGCGCCGCCACCGCTTTCAGCCAAGAGATCCAGGGCGCTGCGCGTTCGGGCGACCTGAAGAAGGTGAAGGCCATACTTGCAGCCGACCCCAAGGCAATCTCCGCCCAGGACAAGGACGGCGATACTGCGCTGCACCAGGCCGCGCTTCATGGCCAGTATGCGGTCGCGGCGTTTTTGATCTCTGCCGGCGCAGACGTGAATGTGAGGAACAACTACCCTCCTTTCCTTCCCAACGATCTGAACCAGGAGTTTATGACCAAGGATCATCAGGATCCTGTGATCCTTCTATCTTCTCAGGCGGCCAATACTTCAAACCAGTTAAGCACGCAGGGTCGGACCGAACAAGAGCTTAAAGGCGGGGGGTATACACCGCTCGGGCTGGCGGAATTTGCCAACAATCACAACAAGATGATCCAGCTTCTGGTCGCTCATGGCGCCGACGTGAATGCCCGGGGACAAAGCGGCGCTACCCCGTTGTACTGGGCGGTGATGCGTGACGAGAAGGACGATGTCGAGTTCCTCCTGAACCATGGCGCGAATCCTAACCTGGCGGATGCGTACAAGGACACGCCTTTGATCTGCGCGGTGCAGCTTGGGTTTGAGAGCCTCGTGGAGCCGCTTGTGGATAAAGGAGCGGACGTGAACGCAATGGATGAGACCCCGAGCAGGGCGCTCACCTATGCAATCCATCAAGATGAGGACACAGCGGAAGCAATTCTAAGGAAACACGGCGCACACGAGTAGCGCTGGTCCGCGCCAGGGCAATCTAATTTCCGCTCACGAGCACTGCATCGACCGGCTCTCTACCCATGGAGTGAGCCGGGAGTATATGACAGATCTGCAACTTGCACGCCTAGACGAAGTGAGTTACTATGTAACTCGAGAGTGAAACTTATGCAGAAGACCTTCAAACGCGCGATAACCAGAATGGCCAATCGGGTCATTTGGGGAGTCGTGTGTTGAGGGTCTGAGTGTATCTGTTTCTATGCACCGGACCCGGCCAAGCGCCGGGTTTTTTTATTGGTCTTTGACAATTGGGGGTGAAGTTCAGACTGGTAGAACATCGGTCTCCAAAGCCGTTGTCACAAGAGTTCGAGTCTCTTCTCCCTCGCCATTTTTGCCAGCGAAGACGAAGTGGATAGTCGCAGGTCTCATAAGCCTGTTGTAGCTGATTCGAGTTCAGCCGCTGGCACCACGTACGTGTAGCTGCTAGATGGTATGTAGCCGTCTCCTTATAAGAGACAGACTGCGGGTTCAACTCCCGCCACGTACACCATGAGCGCGTCGTATAGCTGCCAATTATGCCTGCCTCTTAAGCAGGACGACGCTGGTTCAAATCCAGCCGCGCTCACCATCTTGGGTTCGTCGCATAGCGGATATCTGCACTCGCCTTTTAAGCGAAGAGACGTGAGTTCAAATCTCACCGGACCCACCAAGCCATCCCATCGACGAAGACCTGTCGATGGAAGCCATGAGCATGAGCCTATCGTCTAAGGCATAAGACGGCGTTCTTCTAAAGCGCGAATCCCGGTTGGAGTCCGGGTAGGCTCTCCATCAACCCGTGGTGAAAGTGGAGATCACGATGCTCTCCTAAAGCATATTTCCCGGTTCAAAGCCGGGCGGGTTGACCACAAGTTCTTGCGCGTGTAGTTCAACGGATAGAGCACAAGCCTCCGAAGCTTGAGATGGCAGTTCAAGTCTGCCCATGCGCACCAGTGTTTGCGGACGTAGATTAGAGGCTAAATCGGCTGGCCTACACCCAGTTCATCGCAGGTTCGAGTCCTGCCGTCCGCACCAGAAGTTAGCGCCGAAATAGCACAGGTTGGAAGAGCGCCTGCCCGGTATGCAGGAGGACGGCGGTTTGAATCCGCTCTTCGGCTCCATCGTTGGGGGGAACTTAGTGCGGAGTAGCTTATGTTGGTTGAAAGCGCTTGATCGATAATCGAGAGATCAGGAGTTCGAATCTCCCCTTCGCAACCAGTTCATTTATGTTTCGCTAAAGCAGGAGTCGTCTTGCTGTCTACTTCCAATTGCCCATCAGGACAAAGGGAGCCCAGTAGTAGGGATGGGCGTAGCCGGCGGGAGCCGCGGACTGGGACTTGGCAGTAGCGGTAGCGGGAAAGCCCCGGTCACTGCCATTGCCCTGAGCTTTTGTCTTGCCGAGAAGCAGGTCGAGCTGCGCCTGTCGCAGCGCTTCGACTTTGGTAACTTTGCCTGCGCCGTCTGCCCAGCGTTTATAGAAGTCGCCCATTAAAAGGCCCGTGCTGGCGTCGTTGACCGACCAGAGGGACGCGAGGACAGCCTTGGCCCCCTTGTACTCCGCCGTCATGCCCAGCCCGTCAACCTCTTTGCCGTCGCTGGCGTTGCCGCTCATTCCGGTTTCACAGGCTGAGAGGGTGAGCAGGGCAGTCTCGCTTAGCGAGAGATTGGGGTTGTCGCGGAAGTTTTCGACAGTTAAATGGAATGCCGCTCCGCCATCGCCGGCGAGGAGGAGATAGCTCTGGCTGGCGTCTCCAGCGGGGCTATACACGAAGTGGCTGGCAATGTGGATGACAGCCGGCTGCGCGCCGAGTTGGTTCTCCATTGCCTTCTCGGTAAATTGCCCGTTGAGCAGAATCGTCCCCGCCAACGCACCATTCGCGCCTTGCACTTTGTCATCCTTGACCACGTCGGCGAGTTCGCCGGCTACGGCGGGCAGCGAAGGCAACCCCTCCTCATACTTTTGCGAGATCCCCATGGCCACAGTGCTGATGTTGCTCATATCCGGCGGCTGGGCGAGATGCGCAATGCTTGCCGGAGAGATGGTTACTGTGTTGTAGTTCTCGACGACATACTGCTTGCCGTCGTAGAGGGCGGCCATGGGCACGTAGCGCAGCACGCCATCGAGGGACCAGACGAGCGTCTCGGCCTTTGCCTGATCGAGGTCGGCTTTCACGGGCGCAATCAGGATCTTGTAGAGGTCTTGTGCAAGGGGTCTGGGGTCCTGGCCGGGCTCGCGAAGGACCTGTTGAAATGCCGCGACCTTCTTGTTCAGCTCGACATCGGTGATCTTGAATTCACGCACGACCGCCGGGACGTCGGCGGAGCCGGCGATGACGATGATGCTGGTTCGATCTGAGCCCACCAGCGTATAGAGCGCGACGGTGTGCGGCATTTTCGCGATGATGCGTTTCAAATCGCTGACAGGTCCTTTTACCTCTCGCACCTGATTGTTGGCGCTCGTAGTCTTGCCGAAGAGATCGTAGAGGCGCGCGTAGAAGGTGTCGAGACCCTTGCTTGCCTGCTTGAGCTGATCGGATAACTGCTGGAACTGCTTTTCCTGGTCGGGCGTGCGATCTGTGTTCTTTCGCAATTGCGCCCACACATCGCCCTGGGACACGAGGGTTGCTGTGGACTTCTGGTACTCGTCCTCGGCCTGTTTCTCAGCAGATGTCAGCGTGAGCGGGCTGAGTGTGTCTGTGGCGCCTCCGCGCACATATTCGGAGTACTCCTGCTGCTTGAGCAAGCCGAGCACCTCCTGGGCCTCCGGCAGGCGGCCTTGATCGACGAGCAGATCGGCCAGATCGCGATAGATGACGGAATTCGAGGCGACAAAGGTCGATTGGAGACCCTGTTCCAATTCGCGCATGCTGCTGCGGACCTGCTGGAGGAGATTGACCGCTTGTTTTCCATAGAAGATTGCCATCGCGGGCTGCGCTTTGTGAGTGAGCATCATGCCATAGAGGATGGGCGACAGAATGAGCGGATCGTTCATGGCCTTTGCCAGGGGCAGCGCCTGGTTGAGGTTCGCCAGCGCGTTGGCAGTGTCGCCCATGTCCAGGTACACCTTGGCCAGCGCGAGCTGCGCCTTGGCCAGGTTTCGTACGGTGTCCTCGTGACGCAGTATGTCGAGGCCCTGGTTGATGGATTTGACGGCTTCCTGATTTTTGCCCTGCTTGTGATACGCCATGCCCATGCTGATGCGTGCGATGCCTTCGCTGAGCCGATTGGGCATGCCCTGCTGGAGTGACAGCAACTGGTTGAGGACTTCGAGCGCCTTGTCTGGATTGCCCGTCTCCACATAGACCGCGCCCAGGTTGTTGAGCAGAGCGACTCCGTTGGCCCGGTCACTCGCCGCGATCAGAATCGGCATCGCCTGGTTGTAATAGTCGATTGCCTTCTGCTTTTCGCCCAGGTCTTGATAGAACCTTCCCAGATTGTTGAGGACGATCGCTTCGCCATCGTGGTCTCCCACTTTGCGCAGGATGGGCAAAGCCTGGGTGTAAAAGTCGAACGCTTTGTGTTCGTCGCCGAGGCTCGCCCAGGCCATGCCGATGCTATTGAGCGTCAACCCGTAGTTATCGGCCATGTTGAAGCGTTGAAAGATGGGCAGCGCCTCGTTGAAGTTGTCGAGTGCCTTCTGGCTCTCGCCCTTGGCGCCTTCGACGAATCCAATCTTGGTGAGCGCCAATGCCTGAATGCGCTGGAAGTTCGATTTGCGGGCGATGACCAACGCCTGTGTGAAGTAGTCTTCTGCCTGCCGATCGCGAAGGCTTCCGTAGATGTCGCCGATGCCGATGAGTGCGTTGGCCTGACCGCGAAGGTCGCCCGCGGCTCCGAAAGCATCGTAGGCCTGATGGGCGTAATCAAGGGCTTTCTCCTTCTCGTTGATCGCGTTGAAGCCAGTGGCAATCTCCCCCAGGATTACAGCTTCTCCTTCGTGGTCTCCCATTGATCGCCGAATCGCGATTGCCTGGTTGGCGTAGTCAAGAGCTTTTGCCGGCTGCTTTTGGCTGCTATAGAGAAGTGCCAGACCGTTTAGCGCGTCCGCTTTACCGCCGATGACTCCCTGGGCGGTTGCCACCTGTAGAGCGCGTGTGTAGGCCTCGAGCGCCTGCTGGGTTTGTCCATGGATGCGGGCCAGGTTCGCGAGCCCGTTGAGCGCCGCGACGCCGTCTTCGGCATCTGTTGCCAGCCTGGCCGCCTCGAGCGCCTTATTGAAGGCTTGCTGCGCGTTGTCCTGGTTGCCAACCTGCATCCAGATGCTGGCAATCTGGTTGAGCGTCTTCGCGGCTGTACGGGCGTCGCGGGCCGCGATGGCTGATTGCAGTGCGCTGCGCAATTGCAAGAGCTGCGCACGCGTCTCGGGCGGCAACTGGGAGATGTCGGTTGGGGCGCTTTGCGATGGAGCTTGCGGCGTCTGGCAGTGCAGTGTGACGGGCAGAGCCAGGAAAGCGGCGATCAGCAGCAGAGGTCCGGCAAGGGGCAGTCGGGGGTAGGCGAATGTACTCAGCATGCGGCATATCCCCGTTGCGGCAAGGTCACAGAGGCGAGGGGTGCATCAAGGCTATCAGAGCTCGGGTCAGCGGGCATGGTGGGGAAGCCGCTCGCGAAGCGGAGTGGTCATGTTGTGCTCACGCGATGGGCTGCAATGTCGTGGCGCGGTTACACTTGGGAGTTGGCGATAGGATCTCGGGTCTAGAGAATCAAGGAATAGGAGAAGGGATGAAGCTGAAGGATCAGGCGATGTTCGCGAATCTTGCCATCTTTGCGGGGATGGTGGTGGCATATTTCCAGGGGTTCTCGATCCTTTTCATTGTGGGATGCGGAGTGCTGGCGTTTGTGCTGGTGAGCGCGTTTTTCTTGTATCGGATCAAGAGGGCGCGAAGGCAGGGAGAAGGGGCGAGGGAGTAGGGAGAAGGGAACAGGGAACAGTGGACGGTGGACACTGGACGGTGGACTAGAGTCAACGAATGACGCAGGTTGAGCAGGATCGGATTTGGATGGAGCGGGCGCTGGAGCTGGCGCGGCGAGGAATTGGTGTGACGAGCCCGAATCCGGCGGTGGGGTGCGTGGTGCTGGACCGCGCGGGGCAGGTGGTGGGCGAGGGCTGGCACGAGTATGACCTGCTGGAGCATGCGGAGGTGGTGGCGCTGAAAGTGGCGCGGGATCACGCAGGGGACCGGGTGAAGGGCGGGACGGTGTATGTGACGCTGGAGCCGTGCAACCACCAAGGGCGGACCGGGCCGTGTACGCAGGCGCTGATTGCGGCGGGAGTGGCGAGAGTGGTGGTGGCGACGAGTGATCCGAATCCGAAGGTGGCGGGGCATGGCGCCGAGGTGCTGCGGGCGGCGGGGATCGAAGTGGAGATGGGCGTCTGCGAGCGCGAGGCGCGGCGGCTGAACGAGGGGTTCGCGTGCTGGATTACAACCGACCGTCCGTTAGTCCTGATGAAGGTGGCGATGACGCTGGACGGAAGGATTGGGCCGCCGCCGGGCGTGCAGAAGCCGGGCGAGCCCTACTGGATTACGAGCGAGTTATCGCGGGCGGCGGTGCAGCCGCTGCGTTGGCATGCGGATGCGGCGGTGACGGGCGTGGATACTGTGTTGACGGATGACCCGATGCTGACGGACCGGAGTGGGATGAGGCGGAGAAGGAAGCTTCTGCGAGTGGTGCTGGACTCGGCGCTGCGCATGCCGCTGGACGCGAAGATGGTGAAGACGGCGGAGGGCGACGTGGTGGTATTTACGGTTTCGAAGGACGAAGGGAAGATCGGCGAGCTCGAGAAGCGGGGCGTGCGCGTGGAGGTGCTGCCGGCGGAGGCGGGACGGGTTCCGCTGGGGAAGGTTTTGGACAAGCTGGGTGCGGAGGGAATCTTGACGGTGATTACGGAGACGGGAACACGGCTGAATACGGCTCTGCTGGCGAGCGGGCTGGTGGACCGGGTGCAGTTGTTTGTTTCGCCGCAGATTATGGGGTCGGATGCGGTTCCGGCGTTCAAGGGCATGGCGCAGGCGATACGGATGGCCGAGGTCGAGGTTGAGCGGTATGGGAATGACGTGGGGTTGGGGTCGCTGCTGAGGGATCCGTGGCGCAGCGAAGCTGCGTGGGGTTAGCGATTAGGGGCTAGGGGTTAGTGGTCGGGGATCAGGCCGGGGGATCGTGCGGAGGATCGCCGTAACTGCGGATTTTGTGGAAGACTGCCACGAAGGCGACTATTGCTGCAATGAGGGCGGTCGGCGGCGCGACAACGAGGCCCCACTCACCCATTTCGCCGCTCAATAATGCGGAACAGAGCCACGCGGCACCCACAAATCCGAGAATTGCGGCAAAGAATGCTGCGACGCCAGCCATGAGTACTGCAACGAGGCTTTCTCCGAGCGTGGATCTCATGAGTGGCTCCATCTTATAGCGCCAGGCGCGAAACTCGGGTCAGTGTGACCGTGCATTTTGAAGATGATTGGGAAGCGGTGAGTCGGATATATTCCCTGCATGAGAGATGTTAGCTTCCCCCTTTTTGAAAGAACTTGTCAGGCACGAGGAATTGCCCTGGGCAGAGTGTGTGTGTTGGCTTGCGGGCTGGGACTGGGTTGTTGTGCGGCTCGGGCGCAGGGAATGGCCGGGATGCCGGGAATGGCGGATACGGTGCCGGTGGTTGCGCCGGAGCAGTTGCCGGTGCCAATGAAGATGACGGGGATTGGGAACAGTCACATTACGATCAAGGCGAATGCCGAGGCGCAGGCGTGGTTTGACCAGGGGCTGAGCCTGCTGCACGACTTTTGGGATTACGAGAGCGCAAAGGCGTTTGAGCAGGCGATCAGGGTGGATCCGAAGTGCGCGATGTGCTGGTGGGGGCTGGCAGGGGCGGAGAACATGCGGGGCGACGACGCCAGCGGCGTGTATGGAAAGAAGGCGCTGGCCGAGGCGATGCGGCTGAAGGATCACGCGAGCGGGACAGACAAGCTCTACATTGAGGCGGCGGATGCTAGCGAGCGGGCGAAGGAGGGCGACCGGAGCGAGGAGGTTGCGATCCTGCGCAAGCTGGTGAAGAAGGCGCCGCGGGATATTGAAGCGAAGATTTTTCTGGCGGGCGCGGTTGGGAACGGGTATGACGACAAGGGCGAGCCGAAGGACGGGCAGAAGGAGCGGCTTGCGATTCTTGAGGGCGTGCTGAAGGAAGCGCCGAACGATTCGGCGGCGAACCACTACTGGATTCATGCGGAGGAGCCGGGGAATCATCCTGAGATGGCGCTGAAGAGCGCTGCGCTGCTGGCGAGCCTGGCGCCGAACTCAGGGCACATGGTGCACATGCCGGGGCACATCTTCTATCGCACGGGAAATTATGCCGAGGCGGAGAAATGGTTTGCGGCGTCGACAGCGGTGGATGAGAAGTATTTGGCGGAGTCGCATGTTTCGCCGGACGACGACTGGAACTATGTGCACAACATGATGTACGCGATCGCAAACCTGATGGAGCAGGGGAAGCTGAGGGAGGCGAATGCGCTGAGCGATCATCTTTCGGCGGCGCGAGGCAAGCTTTCGGCGACGCTGTACATCTGGTCGGCGCGAGACCAGATGGCGCGGATCGGACAAAAGCTGCCCGTGGCGCTGAGGGTGGGGGACTGGGACGCGGTGGGGTCGCTGCTGGGGCAGGCGAGTCTCGGGGATGGCGAGAAGACAGCAAATTTGCGCTGGCTGGCGGCGGAGTTGAGTGAATATGCGCGCGGGATGAAGGCGCTGGAGGCGGGAGATGCGCGAGCGGCCAAGGAGGCGTCGGACCGGCTGGATGCGGGGCTGTGGCGGGAGGATCACAACCAGAAAGAGACGGCCGAACAGAAGATGAAGGACAAGCTTGCTGAAGTGATGAAAGACGCGGCGGGGAAGGCAGAGGGGAAGAAGGATGAATCGCCGACGATGCCGGTGATGCCGGATGCTGTGCCGGGCCCGCTGGTGAATTGGATGAGTATCGCGTCGCTTGAGCTGCGCGGAGGGGTGCTGGTGGTGGAAGGAAAGCTGGATGACGGCAGGAAGCTGTATGAGCAGGCGGCGACGGAGGCGAAGAAGGCCGGTTATCGCGAGCCGCCGTTTTACATTCGGCCGGTGGGCGAGAACGAGGCGGCGGTGCTGATGCGCGCGAAGGATTATGCGGGGGCGAAGACGGCGTACGAAGCGGCGCTCAAGGAGCGGCCGAACTCGGGGTTCGGGCTGTATGGGCTGGCGCGAGTGGCGGAGCTGAAGGGCGACGAAGCGGAAGCGCGCAGGGGGTACGATGCGTTCTTGAAGGAATGGGCGGCCGCGGACGAGACGCTGCCGGAGGTGGTTCATGCGAAGGCGGTGTCGGAGAGACAGAGGACGGTGAACAGTGGACAGTGAACAGTTCTAAGTGGTCAGTGGTCAGCGGTCAGTGAACATTTGATGTGCAATGGAGGAGGAAAGTGATGAGCGGAGTGCGACTGCTGGTAGGGACGAAAAAGGGCGCGTTTGTGCTGGAGTCGGACGGGAAGCGGGCGGCGTGGGAGGTGAATGGACCGTTCTTCGCGGGGTGGGAGATTTACCACATGAAGGGATCGCCGGTGAACCCGGACCGGCTGTACGCGTCGCAGTCGAGCGGGTGGTCAGGGCAGGTGATGCAGCGATCGGACGATGGCGGAAAGACGTGGGCGGTGGTGGGGAACAAGTTTGAGTATGATGGCGTGCCGGGGACGCATCAGTGGTACGACGGGACGCCGCACCCGTGGGAGTTCAAGCGAGTGTGGCACCTGGAGCCATCGCTGGCGGAAGCGGAAACGGTGTTTGCGGGCGCGGAAGACGCGGCGCTGTTCAAGTCGAAGGATGGGGGCTCGACGTGGGAAGAGCTTTCGGGGCTGCGCGGGCACGGAGTGGGGACGGACACGAAGGCGCCGCAGTGGCAACCGGGCGCGGGAGGGATGTGTCTGCACACGATCATCATTGACCCGACGAATGCGGAGCGGATGTACATTGCGATCTCGGCGGCGGGGGCGTTCCGGACCGATGACGGAGGCAAAAACTGGAAGCCGATCAACAAGGGGCTGGTATCGGACTTTATGCCGAATCCGACCGGGGAGGTGGGCCACTGCGTGCATCATGTGGCCATGCACCAATCGCGGCCGGATGTGCTGTTTATGCAGAAGCACTGGCACGTGATGCGGAGTGATAATGCGGGCGATGAGTGGAAGAAGGTGAGCGGGAATCTGCCGACGGATTTTGGATTTGTGATTGACATCCACGCGCACGAGCCGGAGACGATTTACGTTGCGCCGATCAAGAGCGATTCGGAGCATTTTCCGCTGGAGGGCAAGCTGAGAGTGTATCGGAGCAGGACGGGCGGCAATGAGTGGGAGGAGCTGGGGAACGGGCTGCCGGACAGGAACTGCTATGTGAACGTGCTGCGCGATGCGATGAGCGTGGACAAGCTGGATGAGTGCGGCGTGTACTTCGGGACGACGGGCGGACAGGTGTACGCGTCGGCGGATGCAGGCGAGAGCTGGAAGGCGATTGTGCACGACCTGCCGGCGGTGCTGAGTGTTGAGGTGCAGACGTTGAAGTGAGAGGGGTCAGTGAACAGTGGACAGTGAACAGAGACAATAGCACAGAGACGAGAGTGGTGCGGGTGGTGCTGCCGTATCATCTGCGCGTGCTGGCGGGGGTGAGCACGGAGGCGGCCAGCGAGGTGCGGCTGGAGGTTGCGCGGCCGGTGACGATCGAGCGCGTGCTGGACGCGCTGGAGGAGATGTATCCGATGTTGGGCGGGACAATTCGGGAGTATGGGACGGGAAAGCGGCGCGCGTTTCTGCGGTTCTTCGCGTGCGAGGAGGATTGGTCGCACGAGCCGATGGACAAGGAACTGCCTGAGGTGATTGCGGCGGGCGAGGAGCCGCTGCTGGTGGTGGGCGCGATTGCGGGGGGATGACCGTAGGGTTCAGGGTCCAGGGTATAGGGTTAAGTGGACAGTGGACAGGGATCACGGGACAACGAATAGAGAATTGAGATTGTGGACCTTCTTGCCAAGCAAGAAATGGAGTCATTGTGAAGCGGATCTACCTGCTCTTTGTTGCCGTCATCCTGTGCGCAGTCGCCATACTCCTGCGCGTTCCGAACACCGCTTTCAGCGAGAACTTCGACAGCCTGAAGCCGGAGCTGAGCGTAGTGGAAGCAGGGGCATTCCAAACGCTGAACGGAACCAACGTGGACGTGGTGGGGGCGGGTTTGTTTGGCGAGCTGTGCTCGGCGCCGGAATCCGGCAACTGCGTGGATATGGGCGGGACCGGGGGCAACGCACAAGGGGTTTTGCAGACGGTGAATCCTATCGACCTCAGGCCAGGTGTTACATACAAACTGAGCTTTCAGCTGATTGGGTCGCAACGTGGGAATACGACATCAACGACTGCGACGTTCGGGCCGTATCAGCAGACCTTTGTGCTGAACGCAGGCGACAAGAAGAGCGGCATTGTGAACAATGCGCCGGTGACGGTGAGCGAACCCCAGTCGGTGAACCTGACCTTTACCAACAACACGAAGACAGAGGAAGGCGCGCTGCTGGACAACGTGAGGGTGACCAGCATAGGCGACAGCCGAACAGTCTGGTCGATTCCGCTCCTGCTCGTGGCCGCTTGCTTCGTAATTTTGTTCTTCCTTCGGCCGAGCTGGCTTGGTAAGCTTTCCTAAATTCATTTCAATTCCCCGCAGTCAATGCAGAACAACCCTGGCCTGTGACAGGTCCAGAGAAAGATGTGTGCCGGATGGCTGTGCGCAGCGGTTTTCTGAGTAAGTATTTCTATTTCGCGATGTCGCTGCTGTTTGCAGTTGTCGTGGTGGTTGGATTCAGCCAGACGATCAATCAGAATCTGTTTCACGCGGCAGTGCCGCGGCCGACGCTGTTGTGGTTTCATGGAGCGGCATTCGCGTCGTGGGTGGTCTTCGTTATCTTGCAGGCTTCGCTGGTGCGGTTGCGCAAGGTGAGCGTGCA
Organism: uncultured Acidobacteriaceae bacterium; assembly: GCA_963783065.1. Classification (GTDB taxonomy): domain Bacteria; phylum Acidobacteriota; class Terriglobia; order Terriglobales; family Acidobacteriaceae; genus Telmatobacter. The sequence goes on from CAWAMG010000006.1 coordinate 451,525, forward strand.
TCGGCTGCTGGGGTGGTTTGGCGCGGGGCTGGCAACGGTGATGGTCGTGCTGGGATTTACCACGGCAGTGGTAATGACCAGGTTCGACACCCATCAACTGCATGAAGCGGGCGTTGAATCGTTCATGGCGATTCCGTTCTGGGACATGATTGCATTTGGCTCGCTCGTAGCGCTGGCGATCTATTGGCGGAAGAAGCCCGAGTTGCACAAGCGTCTGATGCTGATTGCGACGTGCTGCCTGATGGATGCCCCGTTTGGGCGCTTCGATTATCTATTCAACAACAATCTCTACTTTGTTTGTTTGGATGTGTTGATTCTGTTGGGCGTGGGCCGGGACCTGGTGGTGGATAGGCGTGTGCACAAGGTGTATCTGTATGCGCTGCCGGTGATAGTGGCGGGGCAGGCATTCACGATGTACCTGGATCTCGGGAACCCCGGATGGTGGCAGGGGATTACGCACGCGCTGATTGGATAAAGGCAGGGACTAGTTCTCGGATGGCCTTTCTATTTGATCAATGGCGTAGTTTTCAACTGGCCCCTTTTTCGCAACCAGCCTCAGACCCAATTGGTCCCTCAGGGCATCGAAGATTGAGGGAAGATCGAGGTTTTCTTTGGGAACGTCGAGAGGGAGCTCGGGCGCGAACTTGAGCGTGAAGTCGTAGCTGTTTTTCAGGCCCGTCTCGTCGACGACCGGCCGGTCGTCCCTTCGGAGCTGCTGCCCCAGCCACCAGCAGAGGTATCGCATCGGAACCCTCGTCCCGATAGCCTCGTTATCCTTGCCGTAATTTATGGGAATCTTCAAATCCTGCCCGGTTCCATCAATTCTCATCTTCAGCCCCGAATTATCGACCTCTAGCGCGTATACGGGACCTTCTTTGATTTCCTTATGGAATTTCAGCTTGAACCGATCCGCCAGAAGATTCTTAAACATTGTTTGGAGATCGTCCAGGTTCGAGGGATGGTCGATCCGGGCTTCAATATCGTAGTTGTCCGTATCGAGCCAATCCGGACCGCCTTCGATCTGCCGCATTGGCACCTTGTACATCAAGCTGATCATGAGTTTTACGGGTATGTTCTGCGCCGTATAGCCGCTTCCGCCAGGCAGCGGTTTGATGCTGCCGCCGCGCAAACCCGGCTGCGAAAGCCTGATCGATGCGACGTCGAAGACAGGCTGCGTCGTGTTGTCCTGACCGCGAGCGACAGGGACCAACATGAGGCCAGCTGCCGCAGTCAGCACGCTCCCCAAGCACTTCCTCATGGAACACCTCATCGTGATGTGCATTCACGCGATCCGACTCTCAATCGTACCCGACTCTTCAGCTGTAGGTTTCCTTGCGCGGCGGGTTGAGGCGTCCAATTTATGCGTAGTCCTAGTGGCAGCCGAGGTTCAGCTTGCGGCAATGCGTGAATGTTCCAGCCGGCAAAAGGGTGAGGATGCTATGCGCACCATTGCTGGACACATCCCATTCTCCGGTCAGCATTGGAGTCTGCAATTTCATGCGTTATGCGACCGGGTCATCCGGGTATGTCGGTGTGTCTGGGGCGGGCTCTTCCGGCCAAGCTGGATCAGGAGGATTCGTGGGGTCAAATGGAGGATATGTCGGGGGGGCCGTTGGGTCAATTGGGGGGTATGTCGGAGGGGCAGTAGGGTCAATCGGGGGATATGTCGGAGGGCCCGTGGGGTCAAATGGGGGATAGGGTGGAGGAGTGTTCGTTGGGTCGGTGGGCCATCCAGTCGCAAGAGGAACGCTATCCTGTGTCAGCTTGAATGTCCGAGTCCTTGTACCCATGGTGACTGCACCATTGAAGGTGAAAATGATTTTGATGGCTGGTGTATCGGTGCGTTCGGCGTTGGCGCCGGCGCGGGGATTGCCGGCATTGAGAGCGTCCACCACTTGAGTGCTTTGCAAGTTTTGACCTCCAGGAGGTTGTCTCCAGGTTACGTGAAGGAGAGGCTATATCAGGGTGCTTTCCCGTAGCAAGTGAAAATGCAGCGTGAATCGGCCACTACAGGCGCAGTCGGGCGCGGCAAGGTTCTATGCGTAGTCCCAGCGGCGGGCGATGCGGCGGGCGAGGAGAAACAGCCCGACGGCGATGCCGAGGAGCACGCCGACCTGAGGCCCAAGAGCGGTGATGGGCTGATCGTACCAAAAGACTTTCTGGAAGCCGTCGATGGCCCATGCGTTGAGAGTGAACATGCCTGCCGTTTGCATGGCGGGCGGCATGAGGAAGCGCGGGAACATGCTGCCGCCGATCGACGACATGATGAGGATGGCAAGCGTGGAAACGGCGCCGAGCTGCCCACGGGTGTGGCAGAGGGAGGCCAGCAGGAGGCCGAAGGAAGCCACCGCAACGGCCGTGCATATACCCATGACGAGGAAGCCCGGAATGTGGGCAAAGAGGTCGAGGTGATAGACGGCCCATCCCCACAGGAACATGACGACGAGTTGAATGAACGCGAGCACGGTGTTGAAGAGCAGCTTGCCGCCGAGCAGCCCGGTCATGGAGATGCGGGAGGAGAGCACGCGGTCGAGCGTGCCGCTTTCAGCCTCGTCAAGGAGCGCGCCGGCAGAGCCGGAGGCGGTGAAGAGCAGAAACATGACTCCAATGGCGGCTGCATAGTAGGAGATCATGTTGGTGTTCTTTCCCTGGCCCACCACCGAGCGGTTCTGGACGGCGATGAGCCCGCCAAAGCTCTGGCCGGAAGCAGCGGCTGGCGTTGGACTGGCCGGGGCCGCATCGCGTTTGGCGATTTGCTCACGCAGCTGGCCGAGGCTCTGAGACATGCGGGCCTGTTGCTGGGGCGTGAATCCGCCAACGTAGTCGGCGGTGTGCTCCATTCCCTGCTCGGCCATGGTGAGCGGCATTGAGGTCATGGCAACTTTTTGGAGAAGTCCGCCGACCATCTGGGGGGCAATGCTGTCGCTGGCGTCGTAGAGAAGCTGGATTTCTGTGCCGGCCCGATCGGGACCGGGTTGAGTTGGGTTGGCCGGTGCCTGGCCGGATTGCTGAGCCGCGTCGGGCTCGAACGAGATGGGTCGTGCGCCCCAGCCTTTCGGAATGACGAGAGCGACGGAGATGTCTCCAGCCTTGACGGCTGCTTCCGCAGTGGCGGCGGTGTAATCCGGGAGTTGCGCTTGTTTGTCTTTGGAGGCTGGACGCGTTACGACCTTCAGCGAACCCTCGCGCTCAAGAGCCTGATCAAGCTGGCGAGAGGCGGAACTCTGGTCTTCATCGACGAGGATGACGGCGATCCTGTTTACGTTATCGTGCATGCCGCCGAAGATGGTGGCGAAGATGGAAAAGAATCCTATGGGCAGGACGAAACTGAGAGCGAGTGAAGCTCTATCGCGGCGAAGGGAGACGAGAGCAGTGCGTGCGATGGCGAGGATGTACATTAGGGCCTGTTCACACTACGCGGGCTGGCGGCGACGGGAGCCGGTTTTGCCCAGTTCGAGAAGTGAGGAGCGACGGATAGCGGGCCTATCCTAGCGACGAGCGACAAAGAAATGGGGGAAACCGGCCCCGTCCCTTCAGGCTGCGGCGCAAATCCGGGGTCCCCGGCGACAGATCTTCGTCGCTGGGGTGGGAATCGCCTCATACTTCGTTGTCGTCCTCGCCTTGGACTAGCCAAAGTCTTCGTCCTCCGCCTCGTCTGAGACGATTTTCGCACGCAGCGCCTGCCGCTCGGGTAGTGTGAACAGGCCCTAGTCTCGCAGCTCCCTTCCTGTGAGTTGGAGAAAGACGGATTCGAGGTTGGGTCGGCGGAGGGCGAGATCTTCAAGCTGGAGGCCCGCGGCGGAGGCGGATTCGAGAAGCCGCGCAAGATCGGTGGGGTGGTCGATGGCGAACTCCGCGGTGGAATCGATGAGGGTACCGCCGTGGGTGGTTGTCCAGACGGAGAGAGCAGGAGAGGCGATGCTGAAGCGGGCAATGACCAGGGATGAGGCTTTGAAGGAGGCCTGGACGAGCGCCTGATGCGTGTCGAGAGCGATGATGCGGCCGTGGTCGACAATGGCAATGCGGTCGCACAGCCGCTCGGCCTCTTCCATGTAGTGGGTTGTGTAGATGAGGGTTGCGCCCTGGGCGCGAAGAGCCTCGATCATCTCGAAGATGCGATTGCGGGATTGCGGATCGACGCCGGCGGTGGGCTCGTCCATGAGGACAAGGCGGGGCTGGTGGATGAGGCCGGCAGCCATGTTGAGGCGGCGCTTCATTCCCCCGGAGAGGTTTCGAGTGAGATCGTCGGCGCGGTCTTCGAGGGCTGCCCACTTGAGACACCATGCGATGGCGACGGAGAGCCCAGTGCCGGAAAGACCATAGTAGCTACCGAAGGCGCGCAGGTTTTCAGTGGCCGTGAGACGAGGATAGACAGCCAACTCCTGCGGCACCCATCCGAGCGCGGCACGCGCGGCAAGGGAGGCGGCGGGCGCACCGAAGACGTTGATTGTGCCGGCGTCAGGGATGACACGGCCGACGATGGAGCGAATGAGAGTGCTTTTGCCCGCGCCGTTGGGGCCGAGCAAGCCGAGACACTCCCCGGGGCGAAGCTCGAGCGAGATGTTGTCGACGGCGGTGACCGAGCCGAATCGCTTGACGAGTCCGGAGACGAGGAGCGGCGCGGGATAGGGTGGCGGGACGGGGTTGGTTGCGGTTGCGATGTGCGGACTCCTGCAGTTGGAGCGTTGGGGCAATCGTACAGCAAGTGAGGGACTGGGAGGATAAACGCAAAGGGAGCCGCGGAAGCTCCGTGGGCACCCGCAGAGCGGGGATCATGGTCTCCCACTCTAGCCGCAAGAACAAGAACGCTAGGGTGGGGCACCCGGCTGGATGGGGATATTGGCTTCCCGCCCATTTCGCATCTCTTCCTCGAAAAGCCGCGAATTGGATGGGGCGCCCAACAGACGCGGTTTGAGACGCAGAGCAGACTCTGGGCGCGCACTTGCGCGGCGACGAGAAAGCGTGTGGCCCTTATTGCTCAGACGGGGATGATTCGACTCACTAGTGTGGATGACGGTAGGGCAGACAGGTTTCGGTCGGTCCCTAGCGAGGAGATTCAATGAATGGATTGAGAGCGTTTGCGTTTGCAACTGTTGCCGGCGCGCTGTTGTTGGCAATGCCCCTGAAGGCATCGGCCCAGATTTCGGTGGAAGTGGGAGTGGCTCCGGATTGTCCGTACGGCTACTATGACTACGCCCCGTATAGCTGCGTTCCCGACGGCTATTACGGCCCGGAGTGGTTCACTGGCGGCGTCTTCATCGGCGTTGGACCGTGGTTTCATGGACGCGACGACTTCAGGGGAAATGTAGATAATTCCTTTGACCCGCATCACGGGTACAACGGACCGGCGCCGAAGGTTGGCGAGAAGGCCTCTGCCCAACGCAGAGACCCGGCGCAGTTCAAAGGCAATGAGTCGCGCGATGGTCGCGGGCATACGGGTGGCGAAAAGAAGTAAGCGCCGGCTGCGGATAGGAGCAGCTGAGCGGCAGGGCTGGAATTGACTGTCAGCGATCGCAACAAGGTCCTGAATGCACAGAGAGCGTGGCTCAAGCTGCGCTCTTCGTGCGTGAGGATGATGGACTCTGATTTCGGTCAGGCGAAGTATTTCTTAAGCGGTTCCCAGTAGTGGGAGTGCCAGCCGAAGTCGAGGTGGTCGTATTCGCCGGCGGGGAAGCCGGTGTGGTCGAAGATCAGTGTGAGTTCCTCGCCGCGTGGCTTGAGCTCGAAGCGGACGATGGAGTAGATGCCGGGATCCCAGTGGCCGGGACGCCAGGCCTGGACTATACGAAGATTGGGGCTGGGGTTTGGGACGAGTTCGACGTTGCGGCCCGTGATGAGGCCGCCGAACATGGAGAATGCTCCGCCAGGGGTGGGGTCGATGGTGGCGGGAAGTCCAGTGAAGGCGGCAAACTGCTTCTGGTCAAGGATGGCCTGGTAAAAGCGTTGCGGAGCGGCCTTGAAGTCGATTTCATAGTGGATGGCCGTGAGATTCTGATGGGTTGTGGTGGAGGGCTTCTGGGCCATTGCAGGTTCCTGGGCGCGGCTGAACGATGCGGCGGCGATTCCAGCCGCGGATGCAGCCAGGGCGGCAAGTGCACGGCGGCGAGAAGGAATAGGCGGGGATTGGCTGGAGAGTGACTGCATGAAGACCTCCGGCGTTGATCGATTTGAACCTGAGCCATAGGAACACGGAGACGAGTTATGTTCAAGATCATATTTTGATCGACCTCGATGGGCAGGCCCCGGCATACTGAGGCGAAAGGGGAGGGGCAGATGGCATATCCGGCGGGGCATAAGACGCAAGTGAAGGGAAAGATCGTACAGAGCGCGCGCAGGCTGTTTAATCGCCATGGATTCGACGGCGTTTCTGTTGACCAGATCATGGGTGGAGCGGGGATGACGCGCGGCGGGTTCTACAGCTATTTCAAGAGCAAGAGTGAACTTTACTCCGAAGTGCTGGGTTGCTTCTTCACTGAGCCAGAGTGGAAGAGCTGCTGGGAGGGAGTGGAGGTGGATCTGGCGTCGAAGGATGCCGGGCCGCAGGTGGTTCGTGCCTATCTCTCGAGGCAGCACTTTGAGGACGTGGAGAACTCATGCCCCATGGTGGCACTGCCTGGCGATGTGACACGCAGCGGCGAGGGAGCGAAGATCGCGTTCGAGACCATCTTCAAGGCCATGGTGAGCGTGCTGGAGCGAGGGATGGGCGGCGACAAGCGTCATCGTCATCGCGTTGCGCAGGCTACCGCGGCTCTATGCGTGGGCGGCATGGTGGTGGCGCGCGCCATGGACGATCGTTCGCTGGCCGATGAGCTGCGGGGTTCCTGCATGGCCGTTGCGTTCCAACTAGGCAGATGGAAGAGTGCAAAGGCTCCCAGGAACGGAAGGAATAGGGGAGTGATCGCGCCACGTGGGGCAGCCGGCGTGAAGCACTCATAGATAGGAGTTATCCCACCCTTGTCGCCGAAAATGCGCGACAAGGATGGGGCACCCAACCATGGTGGGGGTGCTGGGGCTTATTTTCCGAAAGTAGCGGCGAGATTGGGGCCGGCTTCGGCGTCTTCAATGACCGGGACGGTCGTGATTTCGAGAAGGTCGGCCCACTTTGCCGCACCGAGGTGGAGCAGTGCGGCGTTGTCGGTTTCGTAGAGGGCGAATCCCCCGCTGCAGTCGGCGCTGTGCCAGCGGCCCAGGATGGTGACGCCTGAAACGGGTGTGGCTTCGCCGGCGAGGAACTTCTCGGCGGCAGTACGGACGGAACCGGGAAGCAGGGCCCAGGTAGACATGAATTTCATGGTCGTTCTCCTGTTTGGGATGTGCGGAGATTAAGTGGAGATAGCCGTCCGGCGATTATAGCGAGATGGGTGGAGGATGGTCGCCTGAATATTGGGCGTGGCAGATGGCGGCGCCTGAGGTGCGCCCCGCTTCAGCTCAGGGCATGCCCGAACATGCGATTTGATTCCCCAGATGGCGAACCAAGATCGGCGCGGATGTCGGGCATTGCGTTTGCCAGGATGAGTGGTCTTCATTGCTCTGAAAAGGGGAATCCCAGGCCTCATAAGCGGGGTAAAGCCTGGGATTCCGTTGGAGGAACTGGCCTTGCCGGAGAGGCGGCCTCATTCGCTCCGGATTGCGGCGTCTGGCGAGGCCGCTGGAATATGTTCAATCGCTGATGAAAGAGGGCCCATGTCAAAGCGACTCGGGATCCTGGCCCATCATTCGACTGTTTCTCTCCCTAAGTTCATCGATCTCCGGATTGCGCAGACGAAAAGGAGTGAAGCGGGCTTGAAGATCGGTACGCCAGTCTTCGGCTTCACTCAGATCGCTGTGTTGGAAGAAGTCGCGGTCGTTGCCTGAGGCGAAATAGCCGCGGAAAGGCGCCGCATTCTTGCGCCGATTGAACATTGACCTGCGGAAAGCCAGGGCGATTCCCAGGAAGAACACAGGAGCGCCGATGAAGAGCAGGCTAAACGTGGCATTGAGCATCGCGTTCTCCTTAGCTATCAGGGTCGAGGTCCGCACCCGCTGGTTAGGCCGGGACAAACTTAGGTGGATTTTGAACGCGGCGAAGCGGGCTGTCTGGTCAAAACTGCTCAAACGGGGAGAAAAGGTCTATTGTTCGTGCTTGCCGGGGCGGAGCATGAGGTCGCGGATGGCTTCGCGAGGGTCCTTGCCGTTATTGAGGATGAGCTCCATCTGCTCAGTGATGGGCATTTCGATCTTGTGCCGGCGGGCGAGGCCGAGGGCGGCGCGCGTAGTGCGGACACCTTCTGCAACTTTGCCACCGAGGCTCTCAAGGACTTCAGGGAGCTTGCGGCCCTGGCCTAATCTTTCTCCGACGGTGCGGTTGCGGCTGAGCGAGCCGGTGCAGGTGAGGACGAGGTCGCCGATACCGGAGAGGCCGGCGAGGGTTTCGCGCTTGCCGCCGCAGGCGACGGCGAGGCGTGTGATTTCAGCGATGCCGCGGGTAATGAGGGCGGCTGTGGAGTTGTGGGAGAGGCCGACGCCGGCAGCGACGCCGGCGGCGATGGCGATGACATTCTTAAGGGCTCCGCCGAGCTCGACACCGATGACGTCGGTGGAAGTGTAGAGACGGAGGGTTTCGGAAGAGAACTCCGATTGAATGCGGGAGGCGATATCGTGGTCGGCGAAGGCTATGACGATGGCGGTGGGCTGGCCCTGCGCAACCTCGATGGCGAAGCTGGGGCCGCTGAAGGCTCCGATGGGGAGCGCGGAGAGAGAACCCTCGGAGCTGAACACGCCGGTGGACTGGACGGGGCTGACGTAGGTAGAGATACCATCTTCGAGCGCGATGCCGGAAGGAGCGAGCGCGAATTGTCCGGCGAGCGCTTCGGCGATGACCTCGGTCATGCGCAGGAAGGAGTTGTCTTCGACGCCCTTGGTGGCGGAGACGATGATGGGTCCCGGATGGAGATGGGGACGGAGACGGGCGAGCGTGGGGCGGAGGAATTCAGAAGGAATGACGGAGACGACGATCTCCGCACCGGAGATGTCGGAATCGCTGGCGGTGACAATGATGTCGGGGGGGAGCGCGAAAGCCAGGCAGAAAGAGGGTGTTCTCGCGGGCGGACTGGATGGTGTGTGCTTCCTGTTCGCTGTGAGACCAGAGAACGATTTTATGTCCGCCACGGCGGGAAAGAGAGAGCGCGATGGCGGTTCCCCACGCGCCTGCGCCAAGGACAGCGATTCGGCTCATGCGGTTGCGCTTTCATGCTTCGCGGAACGAGAGCCGAAGCGGGATTCAGTGCCGTTGAGAAGGCGGCGGATGTTCTGGTGGTGCTTGGCGATGATCAGGAAGGCGACGATGCACTGGGCGGCGATAAAGAATGGAGTCCGGTCGCCGGAGGCCATGAGCCAGGCGAAGAGCGGGAAGCTGCCCGCGCCGAGGATGGAGGCGAGCGAGACGTAGCGGCTGAGCAGCAGGACGAGGAAAAAGACGGCGATGGCGGCGAGTGCGGCCCAGGTGGAGGCGACGAGAAAGACGCCGAAGCCGGTGGCCACGCCTTTGCCGCCTTTGAACCGGAGCCAGATGGGAAACATGTGTCCGAGAACGGCGCAGATGGCGGCAAGGGCCTTCCATGTTCAGCAGGGGGACGCCGGGGGCGAGGACGGAAGCGAGGTAAGCGGCGAGCCAGATGGCCGAGCATCCTTTGAGCACATCGAGGAGGAATGTGGCAGCCCCGAGGCCCTTGCCGCCGGAGCGGAGGACGTTGGTTGCGCCGATGTTGCCGGAGCCGATGGCGCGGATGTCCTGCTTGCGGAAGATGCGGACCAGCAGATAGCCGACGGGGATTGAACCCAGGAGATAGGAGACGGCGGCGATGAGGAGAGCTGCGGGGTGCATTCCGAAGGAAAGTTTAGCAGGTGGCACCTGCGGTGCGGGCACTTGCGGTGCGGCGGGCGGATCTTGCGCGGCACCTGCGGTGCGGCAGACGCGGCTTCGCCGCCAGTCAGTTCTTGGTCTTTCACGAATTTCGCATCTCCTCTTCGAAGAGCTGCGAAATGGATGGGGCACCGGATCGATTTGGATTAGTCGGCGAACAGTAGCTCGGCGGAGGATGCGGCTGGGGCCATAAAATGGGTTTCATTTGGACGAATTCCGCGGAGGTGGCTTTGGTGAAACGACTCTCTCTGATTTTTTGCGCGGTATGTACTATCGCTTTTTCTCTGACGAGCACAGCGCAATCATCTCCGCAAACGACGCTCCCTGCGCAAGCCGCACACTCTTCGCAGACACTGCACATATCCGTTCCGGCTGAGAATGTTGCGAACCTTGGCACACTGAAGCTCAAGCTGCAACGCTATTACGCGTGCACGTGTGAATGCGGCTGCTATGCGAAAGAGCTCGATCACCAGGCGCAGGTGGCAATCGATTTTCTCGATCGCCGCGTAGCCCACAAAAAGCCCGATGAGAAACTGGCCCTGGTTCTCGACATCGACGAAACCGCTCTTTCGAATTACAAGGAGATGGCTGCCGAGGACTACGGCTACGTCTCCAGCGCATCCGATGCCTGGGAGGATTCAGCACAGGCGGCAGCGATTCCGGGCACATTGCGGCTTTACAAAGAGGCGCAGCGGCTTGGCGTCAGCGTGTTTTTTATCACGGGAAGGGGCGAGGCGCATCGAGCCGCGACGGAGCAGAATCTCAAGAGTGTGGGCTACACGACTTGGGAGGGGCTGACGCTGCGGACGGCCGCGCAATCGAAGGAGGCGACGATTGCCTACAAGTCTGGTGCGCGCAAAGCCATCGTCGATGCGGGATACCGCATCATTCTTAATGTGGGCGATCAGTTCAGCGATCTGAAAGGGTCGCCTACCGCGGAGTTCTCGGTTAAGCTTCCGAATCCGTTCTATTACATCCCTTAGGTCGACGGCGAATCGTGAGGCGAATTAACGCGGTTGAGAAAAACGGATTTCGAATCTGAGAATGAGGCGACGCGGGCCGGCGAATGGCTGCGCCTTAGTCGGCGATGACGTCGCCGGGGAGGATGGGTTTGGTGCGATGGAGCTTTCCGTGGGCGGCAAGGAATGCCATGAAGGCGAGAGTGACGATGTAGCCGATGAGTTTGACGAAGTTGGCCTCCTGTGTGCGGGGCAGGGTCTTCCAAAGAATAAGGAGGACGGTTTGGCCGACGGAAGCGGCCCAGACGGTGCCGTAAAAGTAGCGGCGCTCGCTTCCTTCTCCCTTGGTGGAGACGCCGACGCGGGGCAGTTTGCCGAGGATGCCGAGGAGGAGAACGACTGCGCAGATTGGGGCGTAGGCGTAGTAGTAGATCTGCTTCAGGTACCAGGTGCCGGTGAAGGCGGCGAGGGCGGTGCCGACGAGGTTGAGGAGGGCGAAGTTGATGGCCGCGTTCCAGGCGAAGGTGTAGCAGATGCGGCGATAGAGGGGATTGGGGCGGTCCTCGTCGAAGCGCAGGATGTAAGGGCGAGGCTCTGCGCCGGGAAGCTGGCCGTAGAGGGCAGCAATGCCAGTACCGACCATGACGACGGCCAGCCAGAGGGCGTTCCAGGAATGGAATCCCTGGGAAAAAAGCGAGAAAGTGAGTGGACCGGGGGACAAAAAAAAGACCCAGATCCAGAGGGGCCAGTGGCAGAGCCGGTAGAGAGAAGTATTTCGCTCGCGGATTTTTCGTTCGCGCGCATATTCAACTTTTCCGCGGTATTCCATCCTGTCGAGTTTCTCAGTCGGGGTTGGGGGGAGTCAATGGAACGAGGGTCCAGGGTCCAGGGTCCAAGAAACAGGGAAAAGGGAGAAGGGAACAGTCGACGGTGGGGCCAAGGGACCAGGGACCAGGGACCAGGGACTAGAACACAACTCGCTAGCGGTCGCGGAGGGCGTTGCGGGCGGAGCGGACTTCGGCGGCGAGAATCTGGAGGACCTTGAAGGAGAGATGCTGGTCGCTGGCCATGAGGGCGAGGAATTGGGCGCGGGAAATGAAGCCGAGGACTGCGCCGGGGTGGGCGACGGCGGTGAGGGTATATGGTTCGTCGCCAATGAGACCGGGGAGACCAAGGACGGAGCCGGGGGAGGGCTGGAGAGAGAAAAGCTGCTTTCCCTGCGGGGAGTTCATGGTGAGGGTAGCGCTGCCGCTCTTGAGGATGTAAAGGCCGTCAGGATTGTCGCCCTGGTTGAACAGAACGCGATAGTCGTCGCACACGATTGAGGCTGACTTGGGTTCGAGCCCGTTGAGGAGCTCAGGATCGGCGTGAAATGCAGCGGGGTCGAGTTTCATTTTCAGTCTCCGGGGAGGGCATTCGGGATTGGAGTGTCCGTCTGCGCGAACTCTCCTTTTGGACCACTCAGGAGCATGGTTGCACCAGTGCGGTGCGTCGAGAGGTGATGCTTATCACATATTGATGGTCAAAGAAGGATCAGGACGGATGCCCGGTCATTCGTAGCGGAGGGCCTCGATGGGGTCGAGGTTGGCGGCGCGGATGGCGGGGATCATGCCGCTGACGAGGCCGACGACGGCGAGGATGCCGGTGGCGACGAGGACGGAGGTCGGGCGAGATGAGGAGCTGGATGTCGGCATCGTGGGCGTTCTTTGGCAATGGCGGAGTAAAAGGTGATGCGGCCAGCGCAGATGGAGACGAGCGTAGGCGAGGGCGATGCCGGCAAGGCCGCCGACGCCGGTGATGGCGAGGGCTTCAGCGAGGAATTGAATGAGGATGTGGTGGCGGCGCGCGCCGAGGGCCTTTTCGATGCCGATTTCGCGGGTGCGCTGCTGTACGGCGACGAGCATGATGTTCATGAGGCCGATGCCGGCGATGCCGAGGGTGAGCGCGCCGACCAGCGAGAGCAGAACCTGAAGCGCGATGGAGACGATGGCGAATTGGTGGAGCTGGGTCTGCAGATTGGCGACGAAGATGGCGCGATGGTCAGAGGGGACGAAGTGATGCGCGGCGGCGAGGGTGGTGCGCAGGTTCTTTTCGACGATCGTCGTTGTCGCCGCGGTAGTTGAACCAGATGCCGTCGATCCAGGTGGTGTCTTTGAGGTCGCTCATGGTGGAGAAGGGAATCCAGATGGCGGTGTTGATGTTGTTTTCGCCTTCGACCATCTTGGGATGGAGCACGCCGACGATGGTGAAGAGGACGCCGTTGAGGCGGATGGATTCGCCGACCGCATAGCCGCCGGAGAAGAGCTTTGTTTTTGCGTCGGGGCCGATGACGCAGACATGGGCGCGCTGCTGCTCTTCCTGGCCGTTGAAGGCGCGGCCCTCATCGACGACCATGGCGAGCATGTCGAGGCCCTGCGGGCGCAGCGCATTGACCGACCATGTGTAGGTATGGAGATCGTTCTTGACGACGACGTCCTGAAACATGACGGGCGTGATGGAGGAGATGTCGGGAACGGAGTTCCAGATGCGGTCGACATCGTCGAGGTTGAAGCGGACCTTGACGCCGGCCTTGTCTCCGCCGGCCTGCTCGGAGGTGCGGCCGCCGTAGACCTCCATGTGGTTGATGCCCCACTGGGCAAAGATGGCTTGAATGGCGCGGGAGAAGCCCGCGCCGTAGGCGAGCAGCAGCACGACGGTGGCGATGCCCCAGGCCATGCCGATCATGGTGATCATGGTGCGGCGGCGGTTGTAGACCATGGCTTCCCAGGCCTGGCCGAGAATGTCTTTGAGCATGGTCGCTGCGCTCCTGTGCTACTCAGCTTCTAGCTGTATCAGCTAGTAGCATCGTGAGTTGGCGCCTCTGAGCGTATCGCTGAATTCGACTGTTCGAACCAGCGTCGCTCGTTGATTGGTAAACGGAGCTAATAGCTGAAGCTAGCGGTCCTGTTCACTGTCCGCTTACTCTCTGCGAAGGGCTTCGATGGGGTCGAGGGCGGCTGCTTTGCTGGCCGGGTAGAGGCCGGCGGCGATGCCGCAAAGGGCGAGTGAACCGATGGCCAGCGCGGCAGACCAGGGAACCAGTCGCGGAGGATCGAAGCCGGGGACTGCTCCGGTGAAGAAGTGATCGAGAAGCCACATGAGGCCGGCGGACAAGCCGATGCCGAGCAATCCGCTGATGCCGGTGAGCAGAAGGCCCTCCCAGAAGAACTGCGCGAGGATGGCGCCTTTGGTTGCGCCGATGGCTTTGAGCACGCCGATTTCGCGGGTGCGCTCGGAGACGGAGACGAGCATGATGTTGATGATGCCGACGGCGCCGAGGCCGAGGGTGACGACGCCGACGCCGCCGAGAAAAATGTCCATGGCGTCAAAGATTGCGCCGACGAGCTTTTCCTGCTGAATGGTGTCCCACTCGTCGAAGGCATCTTTCAGACCGGGGTCGAAGTTGTGTCTCTCGCCAATGACCCGGTGCACGGCGGGGACGGCTGCGGAACTATCGCCTTTGGTGGCGGGGTGGTAGATGACGCCGGTGAGCGCATCGCGGGCGACGTTGTCGCCGGAATATGCGAAGAGCTCCTGCATGATGGAGATGGGGATGTAGAGCTTTTGATTGTCGCTGTCGTTATTGCCGTGGCTGATGGGGTCGACGCGGCCGATGACGGTGAAGGATATGTCGTTAATGAGGATGTTTTCGCCGATGGCGGGATGGCCGAGAAACAGCAGCGTGGCGCTCTTGGAACCGAGGACCACGACGCGCCGGCGGTCGGCCACATCCTGGGCATCGATGAAGCGCCCTTCGGCGAGGGGAACAAAACGCATGCTGGCGTAGTTGGGTTCGACGCCGTTGACCGAGCCGCTCGTGTTGGAGTAGGCGCTGACCTCGTACATGTCTCCACGGATGAGAAAGCCGGTGACGTCTTTGATCTGGGGCAGGGCGCGAATGGCGGCTTCGTCGCCGAGGGTGAATTGATAGGGGCGCATGCCGGTGTGCTGGTTGGCCACGGCAGGGATGGTGGAGTCCCACATCATCACAATGTCGTTGCCGAAGCTGGCGAGGTTGCGATGCTGGCCGGAGCGAAAGCCCTCGCCGAGCCCAACGAGGACGAGAAGCGAGCCGACACCCCAGGCGATGCCGAACATGGTCAAAAAGGTTCGCACCGGGTTGGCGAGCAAAGCGCGAAACACTTGGCCGAGAGTGTCAGAGAATGACTGCATGAAATTTAGACGCCTGGGGCCGAGGAGCGGCTCGTAAAAGGATACGCAGAAAGGTCATAGCGGGTTCCCGAGTGCGAGGGATGAGGGGCGACGGCGAAGGGAGAAGGGAGGAGGGACTGGGGTTTAGGGTTTGCGACCGAACTTGTCTGTGACAAGCGACCTCGGATTAGTGACCTGCGACCTGTGGTTTGTAATTTGGGTTTAGTATTCTGTCCTTCACGACAGCGCTTTCAGGCCCTTACGCATCGCATTCGCCGCTCCATCCGGAAGAAGCTTATCGACCTCGTCATGAGTCGTTTTCCACACCGGGACCGCGCGGGTAAGCAGCCTGGTTCCCTTGAGGGTGAGTTGGAGGATGCGGCTGCGCCGGTCGGCGGGGTCCGGAGAGACTTTCACGAGCCCGCGACGTTGCAGAGGTTTTAATGCCGCGGTCAGCGTGGTCCGGTCCATCGCCAGCAGAGCCGCTACGGGCGCCATGGGCGGAGGAGCGGGCCGGTTGAGCGACATGAGCAGGGAGAACTGTCCGTTGGTGAGGTCGAAAGGACGCAATGCATCGTCGAAGCGCCGCGCCAATGCCCTGGCCGCACCCTGGACATGGAGGCAGAGACAGGAATCCCGCACCAGAAGCGTGGTTTCGTACGGAAGGGCTGCGGGGCCTGGAGCGCGGACAGGGGGGCTTGACACACAGGAAGACTAGTTGATATCAACATATTAGTCAACTGCGATTGTCCGCATGCCTTTCCCCCGGGGCTTACCGCCATGCGACGAAGAACTAACCGCGGAGTCGCCAGCAAGAGAGCAGAAGCGAAAAAATTTTCTGGACGAATTGTCGAATTCGGGTCTGGCTGTTCGTCGATATAGTGAAGAAGCTGCCTGAATGGAGGTCAAATATGTCATTCTTTCGCGACTTCAAAATCGCCGTCCGTTCGCTTTCGCGCGTCCCCGCGCTGTGGATCACCGTGGCGCTGACTCTTGCCCTCGGCATTGGCGCCAACGCCGCTATCTTCAGCGTAGTGCGCGCCGTGCTGCTGCGTCCGCTCGCGAATCAGGACGAGGATCGCCTGCTTTACGTGCGGCAGAGCGCTCCAGGCATTGGCCAAGCCAATGCGACCTTCTCGGTGCCCGAGATCGCGGACATGGGCAGCCACCTGAAGTCCATCCAGGAGCTCGGAACGTTCTCAGAGATTGATTTCACCATCGTGGGCCTCGGCACACCGCGCGAAATCCCCGCAGGGGTGGTCGATGGGCATTACTTTGAGGTGATGGGACTGCATCCGGTCCTCGGGCGACTGTTGGGGCCGGCAGACGACGGTCCGAATGCTGCCGGAGCCGTGGTGCTGACGTATCACTTCTGGCGCACGCAGCTTCATTCCGATCCGAGTGTACTTGGCAAGACTGTTCGCCTGGAGAGCTGCTGCGGTTCGCGCGGCGCCGCAGTCGTTGGAGTCCTCGAGCCCTCCGTGCCCTACCCGGTTGAAACTGAGATCATCGCCAACGTCGTGACTAGCCCGCATCATCTCTCCGCCACCATGGTGACCGGCCGCGAGCATCGAATGACTGAAGTCTTCGCGCGGCTGGCTCCCGGTGCAACGCTGGACGCCGCCAAGGCCGAACTCAAGACCGTGTACTCGGGAATGCTTGCGGCGCATCCAGAGGTCTACAAGGCCGGAGACCGCTATCAGATTGACGTAACGCGGATGCACGACCAGATTAATGCCCGCGCCAACACCATTCTCTGGATTCTGTTTGCGGCATCGGGACTGCTCTTTATCATTGCCAGCTCGAATGTTGCCAACCTGGTGCTGGCGCGCACCGTCCGCCGCGAGCCCGAGTTGGCCGTTCGTTCGGCGCTGGGCGCGAGTACCGCTGTGCTGCGGCGGTCTTTGCTGGCGGAAAGCCTGGTGCTCTGCGGAAGCGGGGTGGTTGCTGCAATTGCGCTCGCGGTGCCCATGGTGAAGATTCTTGGCAGCTACGCGTCGCGCTTCTCGGTGCGCGCAAACGACCTGACGCTCGATTTCAGCATGGTGTGGTTTGGCATTGGCCTGGCGCTGATCGCGGCGGTCTTTCTCGCTTTCATTCCGCGGCTGCCTTCGCCGAATGGCACCCAGGGCGGTCTTACCGGGCGCGGCACACGCGTCGCTGGAGGAAGCAGCCGCCGTTTGCGCGTCTTTGCCGTGACGCAGATCGCCGCGTCGTTCCTGCTGCTGGCCGGCGCCTGCGTGCTGATGAAGACTCTTTTCGATCTCGAGCAGATGCGCCCGCCCTTTGACTCCGTCAACGTCCTTGCCGTGAATCTGCCCGTGATGAATTACGGCAAAACGCCTGAGCAGGTGCAGGAGTTTTATCGCGAAGTCGCGCGCCGCGTGGCCGCCCTGCCCGGTGTCGCGCAGGTGTCAGAGGGTTTCAGCGTTCCGTGGCGCGACGATCGCGAGCAGAGCATCAGCTTCACGTTCGCCGCGCAAGGCGCCCGGCGCGCGGATGGCCAGGATTACCGCGCGCGCTTCCGCTCGGTTGGACCGGGATTCTTTTCGACCCTCGGCATGCCGATACTGAATGGGCGTGACTTCAACGACGGCGACAAGAACGGTTCAGAACGCGTGGTAATCATCAGCCAGGGCCTTGCGAATCTTCTCTACCCCGGCGTGGATGCGGTCAACCGGAAGATGTGGTGGACCGACCCGGTGATCAAGTTCATCGGCATCAGCCCCGAGCCGCGCCGCATCATCGCGGTGGTCCCCGATATCGACGATGAGAACATCATCCCTGCGCCGGCGTTGACCGTTTACCAGCCCGTCGACCAGGAGTGGGCGAGCGGCCGCTTGTTTGTGCGCGCTCATCAGGATCCTTACGCGCTGGTTCCAGCCATTGCTCAGACCATCCACCAGATGAATTCGGATCAGCCGGTAGAGAAAGCCAGCACGCTGGGCGACATCCGCGCGGAAGTCCTCGCCCCTGACCGGCTGAATGCCATCGTCTTTGGCGGGTTCGCCGCCGTCGCGCTGCTCATCTCCGTGGTCGGTGTGGCTGGCGTGCTTGCCTTCTCAGTCAGCGGGCGCACCAAGGAGTTCGGCATTCGGATGGCCCTCGGCGCTCAGCCCCGCAACATCCTCGGCATTGTTCTGGCCGACGGCGCTGCGATGGCGGGAATCGGAGTGGGTGCGGGGCTGGTTATCGGATTTATTCTGACGCGGGTGATCGGCAAGTACGTTGCTGATATCCACCAGCCCGGCCCGCTCGCATTCGTGGCATCGGCGTTTGTCATTCTTGCGGCCGCGATCGTCGCTTCCGCCGCGCCCGCAATCCGGGCTGCGCGGGTGAACGCCTCGGAGGCGCTGCGCACGGAATAGAGCGCTTTCAAATCACGATGGCGAATGTCTTTGGTCGCGGCGGAAGGCGGTCCGGTCCGACGGAAGACCGTTGAATGGCACGCGCCGTTCCAACTTGCTTCGAGAAAACATCTTCGAATTGACCTCCGGAACCGAGTGCCTGGTATTTGCCGCGCATTTGTTTTCAGGATTGCGTCTTGTTGTCAGGGAGCGGGGAACCGAAGGCGGGGGAGATGCGTAAGAGGGAGCAGAAGGTGACAGCGCAGGGTTGGAGCCGTCTGAAATCATATTCACAGGAAAACCCAGCGTCAGAAGAAGCGCAAGCGAGTTCGCGGGTTGAGTTTTTGGCGCAGGGGCTGTGTGCACCCAGAGCGAATGGGTTGCGAGAAGTAGAAGATATTAAACAATTTAGGAGGGATTGTGGCTGGGTCGCGGAAGAGCAAGTGGTTTTGGATTTGGATTGGCGCGGGAGTGCTTATTGTGCTGCTGGTGGCCGGCGTGGCTGTGGCGGCCATGATGAAGCGGGGCACGATTGACGCCAATCACCTGTCGAAGGTGACGCGGGGCGACGTGGCGAAGAGCGTAGTGGCGACAGGCAAGATCCAGCCGATCACGAAGGTTGAGGTCAAGAGCAAGGCTTCAGGGATTGTGGAAGAGCTCTACGTGGACATCAACCGGGTGGTGAAGAAGGGCCAGCCGCTGGCACAGCTCGACAAGCAGGAGATTGAGGATCAGGTGGAGGCGGCAAAGGCGCAACTGGCTTCGGCGCAGGCGAATGTGACGACATTTGAGGCGAATGTGGAGCAGGACAAGGTGAATGCGGCCGCGCCCGATCTGCCGATGTACAAACTGACGCTCGACCGCAATGTGGAGATGGTGAAGGAAGGGATCGTGAGCCAGCAGACGCTGGACAACGCGAACCGGGACTACCTTGCTGCGCTGACGAAGCGCGATTCGTCGAAGGCGCAGATTGGCGTGGACACTGCAAAGCTGAAGCAGGCCAGGGCGCAGGTGTTGCAGAGTGAGGCGAGCCTGAAGCAACTGGAAGAGCAGTTCAGCTACACGACGATATTGGCGCCGATGGATGGCGAGATTCTGAGCCGGGATGTGGAGATTGGCGATGCGGTGAGCTCGATCCTGGTGCTGGGCTCGACGGCGACACTGGTGATGACCGAGGGGGACACGTCAGAGGTTTACGTGCAGGGCAAGGTCGACGAAGCGGACATAGCGCACGTGTATATGGGGCAGCCGGCGCGGATCAAGGTGGAGAGTTTTCGCGATCGAGTGTTTCAGGGCAAGGTGACGAAGATTTCGCCGATGGGTGTGGAACTCAACAATGTGACCACCTTTGAGGTGCGCGTTTCGATCAACAATCCGGGCGGAGAATTGAAGGCGCTGATGACGGCCAACGCGGAGATTCTGCTGGACGAGCACAAAGGCGTGCTGACGGTTCCGGAAAACGCGGTGATGTACGACAAGGACAAGAAAGCGAGCGTGGAGATTCCCGACAAGAGCCAGAAGGACGGGAAGCGGAAGATTCCGGTGACGGTGGGGCTCTCGAATGGGAGCGTAACGGAGATTGTGGCGGGGCTGAAAGAAGGCGATCAGGTGGTGCTGCAGGACTGACGAGGGTATAGGGTCCAGGGTTTAGGGGGGCGGGGTTCACTCCAGGGACTGTCCACCGTCCACTGTTCACCGGCCACTGTTTCTCCGCACCGATTGCGCATAGTTACGCTCCTGTGGCGCACAATCCAGGTGTGAAACGCAAAGCCCCATTTGGGCGTCTGCCATAATCCGTGCTCGGGTCGTTTGACCCGGAAATCGAACCAGGGACACGGCCGAAACAAAGGCGAAAAGAACGCATCCACGACGGGCAAATTTCCGGGTTTTTCTGCTTTTCAGCCTATCTTGTTGAAACTAAAGACTTGATCTGTCGGGGATTTTTCAGAAACGTTGAAAACAAACAAGTTAAAAATAGCCACAATATCGGAAATACCCCATTTCCTGTGCAAATCGCCTGAAAAATCGTCGGGAATCCGTCGGACTTGCCGCTCACCGCTTCACTTCTTCGCCCTTCCAACCCGGCGAGGCGGGATGTAGTGGAAGCGGATGAGAAAGATGTTGCTTCCCTTGCCGTGCTGGGCGATTTTGAGCAGGTCGAGGACGCCGGTGAATCCGGATTCGCGGGCGAGTGCAGGGGTGATGTCGGGAAAGCCGATGGGGGCGATGGATTCGATTTCGATTTCGCCGTCGCCCATGCGGTAGCGATTGCCGGCCTTGACGTGAGGGCTGGTCCAGATGCGGACGCTGCATGTGATGTCGCCGCGGATAACTCCCTCGCGAAGGCGCTTGGTGAAGACCATGGCGTGGAGCCCTCCTTTTTGGATGAGTTCATTCTAGATGGAACGCGACTTTGGGTCGTTTGCGCGGGCCTGCCTGGGGATTGCTGTGACTCATGGAAGGGCAGCGAACATGCAGACCATGAGGCTGCGGGGCGGGTATATACTGACGGCCTCTCTCGAAGCTCGGTTTGCGAGTTTCCGTTGAAAGGAGTCAATCGATGGCCAGTTATCTTTTGCAGGTGTCGTATACCGCCGAAGCCATGGCGGCGATGATCAAGAAACCGCAGAACCGGGGCGAAGCGGTGCGCAAGCCAATCGAAAAGCTCGGCGGCAGCATCCATGGCTTTTGGCTGACGTTTGGCGACTATGACGTTGTGGCCATCATCGAGATGCCGGACAACGTGAGCGCCGCGGCGTTTGCGCTTGCAGCCGCGGGCGGCGGAGCCTGCAAGAGCGTGAAGACCACGCCGCTGCTCAGCGCCGAGGATGGCGTGGCGGCGATGAAGCTGGCCGCGACCTCCGGCTACAAGCCGGCAAAGTAGCGGACTGGCTCAGGCAAAGGAAAATTCAGAATTTGCGTGCGCGGGTATTGCGATGGCGGCGGTTGGGGGATGTCTGCCTGTGTTGTTTGGCTTTCTGAATGGAAATATTGGATTTTGCAACGGCTTGGGGTAACCTGAGGGCAGGAGCCGAAGCAATGGAAGTGCAACTCACATCGGATCAGTTGGCGTTCGCGAGGCGCGCGGTGGAATCCGGGCGTGTCAAGAGCGAAGAGGGCGCGGTCGAAGAGGCGCTTTCGCTCTGGGAGCAGCGCGAGCGGCGGCGCGTTGAACTGCAGGCAACGATCGACGATTCGCGGGCAGCGCTCGCACGGGGCGAAGGTCGTGCGATCACTGAGGAGTCGATGGAGGTGCTCTCGGCAGAGGTGAGGGAGCGCGGGCGGGCGCGGCTGATTGCGGAACTGGCGCAAACGCGGTAGTGGCGCACCGTGTTGCACAGTGCGCCGAGGCCGATCTTGACGACATTTGGGTTTACGTCGCGAAGGAAAGCGGCAGCATGGAGGTCGCCAGCAGGCTGGTTGACTCCATTTGTGGCCGGTTCTTTCTGCTGTCGAGGTTCCCTCAGGCAGGGCGAAGGCGCGATGAGGATTTTGGTGAGGGAATGCGGAGCTTTCCCGTTGGCGAGTACGTGATTCTCTACTGCATCGAAGAGGCGGATGGGCAGATTTTGCGCGTGGTTCATGGCAGGCGCGACCTTGAAGGGCTAATCGAGTTGTGATCTGCAACGGAGTCTCATTCCTCAAGAGTTTTGAGTGAGCGCCATGTTTATCAAGAATCCGCCGCATCCGGGCGACTTTATCAAGACTGAGATTGTTGAGGCGGCAGGGTTGACTGTACCGTCTGCTGCTGCGGCGCTCGGGGTTTCGCGGCCCACGCTTTCGAGCCTGCTGAACTGCAAGGCAGGACTCTCTGGCGAGATGGCGCTACGGATCGAGAAGGCCTTTGGCGTGAAGAGGGACACACTGATGCGGATGCAGTCGGCGTATGAGATTGCGCGGACGCGGAAGCGGGAGGGGGAGATTCGAGTGCGGCGGGTGCGGGTTGCGGCGTGAAGTGACTTCGAGGCTTCGGTTCATTATTTGTCCACAATATCCAAAAGCAAACGACGAGTAGGTCAAGAGCAAACGACGAGCATGTCCAACGGCAAACGGCTCATCAGACTGGCTGTTGATTAAAGGCCAAGGAGCTATTGCTTAAGGACCAGGGGCGGCCCGCTGACTTTTTTCACTTTGAGATCGTCGATGACTTCGATGCGGTCGGCTACTGTAACAAAGGGAATGTTCTTATTCATCCCGAAGTCCTTGCGGTCGAAGAACATTGTCCCTTTAATCTCGGCCTCTTCTTTGTCCCTTGAGATAAGGACTAACGTCAACTTTTCGGATTTCGTAACCCCGTGTATTGTGAAGTCGCCATCCACATCAAAAGTCAAGGGGCCGGTCTGCGTAATCTTTGTGGAGTGGAAGGTGATCAGCGGGTCGTGCTTCACATCGAAATAGTCTTTGCCCTTCATCGTTTTGTCTTTCAAGCCGCTTCCGGTGTTCACGCTGTCCGCCTGAATCTTGATGTCCAAGACGGCTGTCGTAACATCCGGCGACGTGAATGTGACGGTGGCATCCCACTTGTCGAAAGTACCGGCGACCGGTATCGACGACTTGACGATGAACTTAAACGAGCTCTCCTCCTTCGATATCACTGAGACAGGAACGTCCTGTGCCCGGCATACCAGTGCGAGCATCCCGGAAGTCATGATGCAGAGGACAGCGAATCGAATACCGTTGAGGGCGAGCTTTTGAGGCATGAAATTCCTCCCTGGGGTTCCCGGTAGAGTATCAGACTGCGGCTTGCTTTCCGGGTAAGATGGCGCTGCGGATTGAGAAGGCGTTTTGGCGTGAAGAGGTACACGCTGATGCCGATGAGATTGCGCGGACGCGTAAGCGGTAGGCGGAGAGTCGAGTGCGACGGGGGAAGGTGGCGACGTGAGGGGTGGGCGAGCGTAGAGGGCGATGTAGACAAGGCCGGCGGAATTCAAATTGGGTTCGGAGTAAACCGCGCTCTGAACACATGGTCTCTGACTAATTTGATCCGGATAACTGGGCGGCAGCGGTGGAAGTCAGCAGGATGAAATCTGCGCCGGCCTCGTTTTCGTCCTGAATGTCGCCCCAGCGCGGCTCTGGAGTAACAGTGTTGAGACCGAGTTGGATGTCGTCGAGAGTGGCATAACCCTTGCGGTCGGCGGCCTGGTTTAGGGTGACGAGCAGGGCGGCCATGAAGGGCGAGTGGTGGCCGGGTTTGCCGTCAGGGACAAAATCTTTACCCCCTGAAGCGATCCAGCGCCGGGTACGCTTCGGTTCCTTTCGTTCGATAAGTTCGGGCAGGGAGACGTGAGTGTAGATGTCCATCGAAGGATCTCCACGGAGGCCGCTGTCAGCGATCTTGCGGTCGAGTGTTCCGGCAAAGCAGGCGTCGATGATGAGGACGACGTGCTTCGACGGGATGCGATTGACGTAGCGCATGATGGTGTCGTGGGCCAGTAGCCGGGTGTGGCCAAGGTCGTCCTGGACAAGAGGCGCATTGGAGGGAACGATAAAGCCCTGTCCGAGGTCGTCGTCGAAGTATCCGTGCCCAGAGATGAAGATCATCAACTGGTCCTGAGGCTGGAACGGGCGATGGAGGTATTCGGTGAGCTTGCCAAGAATTTGCTCGTTAGTCGGATTCCTGAGTTCTTCAACCTGGAAGCTATAGAGAGATTGAAGGGTCTCGCTGAGGGCGTCGGCGTCGGGAATCGGGTTGGTGAGATGGGGCCAGTGTGCGTAGTCATCGGTAGCGAATATGAGTGCGTAGTTGTGGGGGATGGGGACGGTGGACGCAGCGGTTGAGCTTTGTGGGGTTGCGGTCTTTCCGAAGCCTCTGTCGGGCTGGGAATCGGTTGGCGGTGGCGGGGATGCATGAGCGACAGTTACGCTGGAAGCGGATTGGGATTCATAAAACTGGGTGATCGTTGAGGAGATTTCAGAGGCATGAGCGACGAGACTTTCGGGGGTTGCGCTGTTGGCAGACCACAGGATCTCGTCGGGCTTAATCGCCTTGTCGATCACGAGGGTGTACCCGTTTTGGGGCGCGAATTTCGACAGAGAGTCATAGACTTTCTTCCCTACGGCGTCGAATTCCGTTTGCATATCCGCCTGCATTTCGTCCTGGGCGGCTTGTGACTCCTTCTGGTAATCGGTGTCTCGCTTTGCGAGAGTGTTCGTGAGCGAAGCACGCTCGGCATCGGAGAGATTCCCTGCGCTCAGTCTCGAACGCATGCGCTCAGTTTCTTCAGACTCAGCCTTGAACTTGTCTCGAATTGGATCATACTTTTTTTGCAAAACCTGAAATCTACTCTTGAATTCGCTTGTCTCTTTGATGGCGCTCTGAATATCGACGACGGCAATGCGGGTTGGAATCGCGGATGGGGTCGCGAAATTGAGGGGCGCAGGCTTCTGGCTGCCGGCGTAGGCATCCTCTGCCGCTTTGGTGATGTCGCTGGAAGGTGCGGCATAGAAGGTGGAGGAGTCCGAGCCGCCCACTTCGATCAACACGTTGAAGCCGTGCTGCTGAGCATACTGTACGGCGACGGGGTAAAACTTCTCTCCCGCCTTTTGGTAGCCAGCCCCTGCTTCGGCGTTGAACTCCTGCTGCTTCTGGTCTGCAAGCTTGGTGAAGCTGGCTTGCTTATCGGTGATTTCTGTCTGGAGGGAATCACGCTCCGCCTGCGAAAGCTGGCTGTTGTTAAGCCGTTCCTTGAGCCGGTCCAGTTCATCCGACTGTGCTTTCAGGTTGACTGTCTCGGGATCGTACTTCTGCTTGAGGTCGGCCATGAGTTTCTGGCCTTCTGGAGTTTGAAGCACGGCGTCTTTAAAGGATATGACGGCAATGCGCGGGGCGGCAGAGTTCTTGATTGGATCTTGAGCGGCCGCAGGGGCCGCTATGAGCATCGAAGCCAACACCAACACGTACCCGGTCACCATTCCCGCAAGCCTGCGTGTCATTGAGATGCCTTTCGTGGGGCCTGGTGTTCCATGGATTCTTTGATCCGTGACATTCCATCCTGCTCTGCCCATCCGCTGGGCGTTTTGCGCAGATACAACGGAGATTTGAACGCTGAGCTGTTGGAACAACATCTTATCGGACTTGTGGTGGGTTTTGGGGAATTCTCTTGCTTTGGCGGGCGAGGGGGCCACGCTACCGCAGCCTGCGGCGGATGAGGTCGAGGGCTTGCTGGGTGGTGAATTCGCGGACGCGGGTGCGGTCGCCGCGGATGTTTTTCTCGATGCACTCGGTTTTTTGGGCGTCGGAGAGGGCGATGTAGACGAGGCCGACGGGCTTTTCGTCTGTTCCTCCGCCGGGACCGGCGATGCCGGTCACTCCCAGTCCAAGCGTCGCGCCAGTGCGGATTCGGATGCCGCGGGCGAGAGCTTCAGCGACTTCAGCAGAGACAGCCCCGTGCTCGGCGATGAGTTCGGGCGAGACGCCGGCGAAGGCGTACTTGAGGGAGTCGGAGTAGACGACTGCGCCGCCGAGGAAGGAGCGCGAGCTGCCGGGAACATCGGTGATGCGTTCGGCGATCATGCCTCCGGTGCAGCTTTCGGCGACGGCGAGCGTCGCGCCGCGCAGGCCGAGGAAGTAGAGAACGATTTGGGCGAGCGAGTCGGCGGTGTCGACGCCGGTTGAGTAGAGCCAGTCTTCGAGAGCCTCTTCGAGACGAGCGGATAGCTCGGCAACGCGGGCTTCGGCGGCAGGGAGGGTGGGCTTGGCGCAGAGCAGAGAGAGCTGGATGTCGCCGTAGTGGGCGAGGATGGTGGTTTCGACATCTTTGTAGCCGGAGTAGATGGGAGAGAGGAGCGCGTCGGCCTGGGACTCGGGGATCATGGCGGCGCGGAGGGTGCGGCGGGCGATGAAGCGCGCGGGAAGCGCAGCCTGCAGGCGCGGCAGGCACTCAGAATCGAAGAGGGCGCGGCACTCGTGGGGCGGGCCGGGGACAAGAAGGATGAGCTTGCGATGGCCGGCGAAGACGGTGTCGACCCACTGGCCGGGGGCCGATCCATTCGCGTTTGGCAGGATGGTGACGGAGGCGTTTTCGCCCTCGAGGACATCGGCCTGCTTGAGGTTGTTGGGCGGCATGGAGAAGCGCATGGTGGCGGCGCGCGTGGCGAGGTGGGCGACGAGCTGAGGGTCGCGGCGGAGCTTGATTTCGAGGGCTTCCGCGAGGGCTTCGCGAGTGAGGTCGTCTTCAGTGGGGCCGAGGCCGCCCATGAGGACGAGTATGTCGATGCGGCCGAGAGCGGAGCGGATGGCGCGGACAAGGTCGCGCTGGCGGTCGCCGACGATGGTCTTGAAGTGGACGGTGACGCCGATCGAGTTGAGCTTGCCGGTGATGTAGAGGGAGTTGGTGTCCTGGCGGACGGGGGTCAACATCTCGGAGCCGACGGCGATGATTTCAGCTTTCATAGAGGCAGTGAATAGTGATTAGTGGTTAGTGATTAGGGGTTAGAAGAACAGGGAACAGGGAACAGGGAACAGCGGACAGCGGACTGTGAACAGTGGACAGGGACGAAGGGACCAGGGGACCAGGGGACCCGGGGGCCGGGAGAACAGCAAAAGACGCTTCAGCGGAAACAAGTGTAGATGATGGAACTGTGAAAACAATGCATGTCCAGAAGCGTCCGAAGGGACTTAGAACAGCATGAGCCCATGAACTCCCAAGTCCACATCATAAACGGCCTCGTTGGTGGCGAGGATCGTGGTGCCGAGCGGGGAGAAGGCGAGACCGATGAGATTGGATCCGGCGACGGCGAGGGACGCTTCGCCGGCGGGGGTGATGCGGACCAGGCCGCGCTGGCCGTGGAGGCAGGCAACGACGTAGAGGTCGCCGTTGGCGGCGAGGGCCAGGCCCTGAGGTCGGCCGAGACCGCGATACCAGACGCGAGACGTGCCATGGGTGTCAATGGCCCAGACGCAGTCGTTGGAGGAGAGCGAGGGCGCGGTGACGAAGAGCGTGCCGTCAGTGTGCAAGGCGAGGTGGTAGGCG
Organism: uncultured Acidobacteriaceae bacterium; assembly: GCA_963783065.1. Taxonomy (GTDB): domain Bacteria; phylum Acidobacteriota; class Terriglobia; order Terriglobales; family Acidobacteriaceae; genus Telmatobacter. The sequence goes on from CAWAMG010000006.1 coordinate 478,895, forward strand.
GCTACGGAGGGCTCGAGAGTGGCGTAGACGAAGATCTTGCGCTGGTTGTCGATCTTGAAGATAGTGCCGCTGCGATCGCCGACAAAGAGGTTGCCGTGTGAATCGAAGACGCAGCCGGTGGCGACACCCATGCCTTCGGCATAGATGGTGGATTCGCCGGCGGCGTCGATGCGGTAGACGTTTCCCTCGGCGCGCGAGGTGACAAAGAGGTCACCTTCGGGCGAGAAGGCCAGGCCGGTGGCGTTGAGGATGCCGCTGACAAAGGGAGTGCCGCGGCCGTCGGGGCTGACGCGGACGATGGAGACGGGAGTCTCTTTTCCGCGCTGGCCCGAGATGGTGGCGTAGATCATGCCCGATCGGCTGACGGCGGGGCTGGTGACGGGGTGAAGCCCATCGGAGAGCTGGCGAGCAAGGCGGAAGGGAAGCTGGTTGCTTGCGCCGGCCGGCTTGCGAACTTCAACCAGGCCTACGGAGGCGTTCTCTGGGATGCGCAGGGCGAGGCGCGTGGGGCGGCTCATGAGCACCTGGGCAGGCTCGCCATCGATGAGGACGGCGGGAGGGCCGTAGGTGTCGGGGCCGAGATGCGCGCCGAGGAGCTCGACTTCGCCGAATGGCAGGGCTGCGTCGGGGCTGACGGAGTCGATGCGGGGCTCGGGAAGAATTTCAGCGGCGGGTTGTGAGCGAGCGCGCGGCATAGGAGGACAACCTAGAACCAAATTCGTAACAGCGATGCTACACCCAAAGCATACAGCCCGGCGGCCACATCATCGAAGACAATGCCCCAGCCTTCGGGGAGATGTTCAAGCTGACGCGCAGGAAATGGCTTGGTTATGTCGAAGAGACGAAAAAGGATAAGGGCGATGAGACCGTGGAGCCAGTCGGGCGGACAGAAGAGCAGGGCGATCCACACGCCGGCAACCTCGTCGATGACGACGAATTGCGGATCTTTGCGGCCGGATTGGCGGGCAACGATGGTGGAGGCGGGGACGCCGAGGAGGAGCGAAAGAGCAATGCCGATGAGGAGGGTGACGAGCAGGGTGTGGGGGCTGGGGTGGCGGAGCATGGACTCGGCGGCCCAGATGAGAAACGCGGCGACGGAGCCCCAGGTTCCGGGGCCGGGTTTGCCGAAGCCAGCGCCGAAAAATGTTGCAACGGTCCAGGCCCAGGTGGTGCGGGGCTTTGCGATTGGAGTTGCGGCGGGCAGGTCAGGCTGCGGGTTCATGCGAGGCTTCCTTCCAGCGAACCCAATGGCGGTCGTAGGTGAATTCGTAGAAATGTGTGCCGAATTGGACGAGGGCGGCGAGAAGTAAAAGGGGCAAGGCCATGCCGGAACAGACGCCAAGGAATCTCACGAATTCCAAAGGGCCTCCCTTGAATTCGAGGGCAGCGGCCAAGAACGCGGAAAGCCAAGGGAGGGGGACAACGATCCAGAGCGCGAGCGACGCGAGTCTTGAAACTCCAACTGCAAACGCAAACAACGGGAAGGCCAGCAGGTACGGAAGAAAGAAAATCAGGATAGACGGGGATTTGATCGCGTCCAGCGTGCCGCCCCAAGTCAAGGCGAAGAGCCCCACAAACGAGAGCAGGGCGCTCAGCAAGCCAGCGACGGCGAGCGAACCGAAGCAGAGATATTTCCGGCTAGTCGTCATCGGAGCCGTTCATGCTGTGGCCGCCGAAGGACTTCGTGCCGGTCTCGATTGTGGGGGCCTGGGCCAGACGTTCAGTTTTCATGATCATCGCCTTGACTGTGCGAGCCCAGGTTACCCAGGTCATCGAGGACTTCGGGGTCGAGGACGGGAGAGCTGATTTTGTAGACGCCGGAGGCCCACTTGCCGAGGTCGATCTTGCGGCAGCGGTCGGAGCAGAAGGGGAAGTCTTCGTCGGTAAGGCGGACCAGCATGCCGCAGGAGGGGCAGCGGAGGATTTTGGCGGATTTTTTCTTAGAGGGCATGGGGCTATGAGATGCGGCGTCCTCTTCTATGTTAACGCGGCTGCGGACGGCTTTCTGACGAGCACCATGATGCCGCTGGCCCAGGCCATGGGGAGCGAGAAGAAGGCGGGGTGGGAAGAGAGTGTGTAGAGGAGTGGGGGAATTTTTTCGGCGTGGCCTTCGGGCCAGTTGGGTTGTGGGAGCAGGTCGTCGACGACGTAGAAGCCGCCGGGAGCGACGAGGTTGAGTGCCTGGTCGCGGGCGATGAATTTGCCGGGCATGGCGTCGGCGAAGATGAGGTCGAATTTTTCTTCTGGTTCTTTTTCCGATTCTACTTCCGGCTTTGGAGTGGGTTGTTGGGAGGGCTGAGTGGCGTTGCGATTGCTCAGCCAGGATTCGGCGTCTTCGATGAGGAGAGTGAGGCGGGGGTCGCTGCCGAGGATCTCGCGGGCGACGGACTGGACTTGAGGGTCGGTGTCGATGCTGAGGAGGGTTGAAGATTCGTCCATGCCGGAGAGGAGCCATGCGGTGGCGATGCCGGTGCCGGTGCCAAGCTCAAGGAAGCGGCCGGAGGGCTTCGATGCGGCAAGGATCTGGAGCAGGTTGCCAGTGCCGCGCTCGGAGGCCATGTTGAAGCCGAGCGCTGCGGTGAGGACCTGAATGGCGGCGAGCTTGGGCGGGAGCCTGAAGAATGGGGATTCGTACATGCAGGAACAGATTACATGGGGTGGCAGTGGCGAGAGTGCGGGTGGCCGTTGGTTCGAGCGACAATCGGTGAATGGGCGAAGGTCGTCAGCCAATTTTCAGGAGGGACTGAGCGACAGAATCGGCGACCTGTCTTTTGAATTCGCGCTTCTTGCGGGCCCTGATCTTGTGTCCTTTCGGGATGAGAAGCAGGGGCTTTTCTTCAAGGGGCAATGGAGCGCAAAAGAAGCCAGCGGAGTTTTTGGTGGCGCCCAGGGTGACGAAAAAGTCGTCGTAGGCCTCCTGGAATTCGCTGGAGAGCTCCTGTCGATAGGAGCTCTGGAGGATTGCGCAGGTACCGGCCATGGATTGGATGCCGAGCGTGGCGGCAACGCCTTGAAGTCCCGCAACCAGCAGGGCAGGCGGGGCAACGTCGAGCAGGGACTTGGTTGCCAACCGAATCTGGCTTTCGCACCCTTTCACACCCTGAACGCGGGCTACGAGAAGGATCTCATCTGCCAAAACGCCTGCGATGCTTCCGGGAACGATGGAGAAGGAGAGGACATAAACAGGAACGCCATTGACATAAAGGTGGAGGGAGAGCTCACCTTCCCAATAACCGTCCCTGGACAAGCCGAGTGTGACGCGAAAGAGATCGGCATCGCGGCAAGTTTCGTAGACGGTGAAGCCGGGATTGAGAATCTGGCGGAGGGTTTGGTTTGGAAGCAATGCGCGAATGCGCCTGTAGTGATGAAGAAGAGAGCGGGCTCGCTGGGCGACAGTAATTTGGCGAACCAGATAGTTGCGGTTGAGATAGCGGAAGGGGAGGGCCGGGTCAGCGCGCACGGAGGCGAGAAATGCAGGCGCGGAGAAGGCATGAAGGACCCGGAACTGGGTGGGGAGATTGGAGCAGAGTCCCCAGGCGAAGTGCGCCCATCGGAAGGCCGGCTTGTGTGTGGGGTTGGCGGTGCGTTCGGGTTGCGGACTTTCAATCACGGGACCGCCAGCAAGACTCATGGGCACTCGCAGCATCTGGAAGGGTTCCGCGAACGGGCGCGGAAAGGCCTGGACGGGAACTGCCGCATGGCGGGCTGAATCTCGAGTTCGGCGCAATGGCGGTCAATTTAATTGCGATCCAGGGGAGCAAGACGCAGGCCTGGACAGAGGGATTTGAGAAAACTGCGCGGAGGGTCGAGGCCCGGAATTGAGTCGCTCCTATGGAGCCAGTTCTCTTTTATTTTGGCACGTCAACGGAGAGAATCCTATCTCGCCAACATTAAAACGGGCCGGAGAGAACGCGAGCGACGACGTCGTAGTCGTGGGCTTCAGTGATTTCGGCGCGATAGAAGCTGCCGGGAGTGAGTTGAGGGAGCGGGCCGAAGTCGTTGATGAAGAGCTTGCCGTCGATTTCGGGGGCATGGAACTCGGTGCGGCCCTCCCACAGGAGATCGGTTTCGGCGCTGGGGCCTTCGGCGAGGATGGTGAGCTCGCGACCAACCCACTGCTGCTTGGCTTTTTTGCTGATGGACTGCTGGAGCTTCATGATGCGGCGGCGGCGAGCTTCGATGGTGCGCCCGGGGAGCTGATCTGCGAGCGAGAACGCTGCGGAGCCTTCTTCGTGGGAGTAGTTGAAGACGCCGAGCCAGTCGAATTTGGCCTCGCTAATAAACTCCTCCAAAACTTCAAGGTCACGGAGTGACTCGCCGGGGAAGCCGACGATGAAGCTGGTGCGGAGGGCGATGCCAGGGACGGCGGAGCGAACCTTCTCCAGAGTCTTGAGAAAAATATCTGCGCCAGCGCCGCGCTTCATGGTTTTGAGGACGGATGAGGATGCGTGCTGCAGCGGGACGTCGAGGTATTTGCAGATATTGTCGTGCTTGGCGATGGTGTCGAGCAGGCGGCCGGTGATGCGGTTGGGATAGGCGTAGAGGAAGCGGAGCCAGCGCAGGCCTTCGATGCGGGCGAGCTCGTCGAGGAGTGTGGCGAGGCCATCTTTGAGGCCGAGATCTTCGCCATAGCAGGTGGTGTCCTGGCCGATGAGGGTGAGCTCCTGGACGCCGCGGGAGACAAGTTGGCGGGCTTCGGCGACGACGGACTCGAAGCGTCGTGAGCGGAATTTGCCGCGGAGGTTGGGGATGACGCAGAAGGTGCAGGGGTGGTCGCAGCCCTCGGCGATTTTTATGTAGGCGGAGGTGCGGCCGGTGGTGATGTAGCGCGGCGTGGATTCGTCGTAGAGGTAAGTGGGCAGCATGTGAGCTGCGCCCTGCCATTCGTCACGGCTGAATCGGCCTTGGGATTCGCGGAGGTCGCCTTCAGGCCGGTATTTCATCGGGGCGGTTCCCGCAGGGGCTAAAGCCCCGTTCAATTCAACGGCGCCTTCGGCACGACTAAAGTCGTGCCCCGATACAGAGCCTTCTTGATTTTCCGAGTGGTCGACTGATTTGGCCGATGAGTCTTGTTTGTGCGTCCCGGCGGCGGATTCTTTTCCTGAGTGGACTGTAGCGGCGTGGGAGCTGGAGAGGATGTTGAAGGGCGAGGGGGCGGATTGCGCGGCGGGCATGGAGAGGCCGGCGGCCTCAAGAATGGATTCAAGCTCGCCGGTGCCGACAACGGCGTCGACTTCTGGAATGGACTTCATGATCTCGTCGCGGTAGCGCTCGACGAGGCAGCCGGCGACGATGAGCTTGCGGGCGGAGCCGGACGTCTTGTGGCGGGCCATTTCGAGGATGGTGTCGACGGACTCCTGCTTGGCGGTGTCGATGAAGGAGCAGGTGTTGACGACGAGGATTTCGGCGTCTTCAGGGCGCGCGGTGAGGCGTGCTCCGGCGCGATCGAGCAAGCCCATCATGACCTCGGAGTCGACGAGGTTTTTGGGGCAGCCTAACGAAATAAAGCCCACGGAAGGGGCCGTGGGAGTGGGGGTTTTGGTCACAGATCTATTGTACCGGCGAATGAAAAAGGGCGTTTGATTGAGGCCCGTTGTCTCCCAGGTTCCCAAGCGCGAGGGACCTGGGGCACCCGGCAGTCGAGGGTGGTATGGTCTGCTTCCTACTGCACCCGCACCGTGGATGTCAGTTCAACATCGGCAGACGAGTTACCAACCATGAGCTTGATGGGTTCGGATTCGACGTGGAAGTTGGAGAGCTTTTCGTCCCAGAAGGCGAGGGACGAGGCCTGGAGCGGGATGGCCACGGTTTTGGTTTCGCCGGGCTGGAGGGTAATGCGCTGGAAGCCTTTGAGCTCCTCATTGGGGCGCGCGACTTTTGACTTCAGGTGAGTGACATAGAGCTGGACGACTGCGTCGCCGGCGCGGGCGCCAGTGTTGGTTACGTCGACGCTGACGGTGATGGAGCCGTCTTTGGCGATTTGCGGCGCGCTGGTGCGGAGATTCGAGTACTTGAACGTGGTGTAGCTGAGGCCGAAGCCAAAGGGGTAGAGCGGGTCGCCCTTGAAGTACATGTAGGTGCGGCCGTCGCGGATGTTGTAGTCCATCATGGGCGGCAGCTGGTCGAGGGATTTGGGCCAGGTGACGACGAGATGGCCGCCGGGGTTTGCATCGCCGAAGAGGACCTTTGCGAGGGCGGTGCCTTCGTCCTGCGAGGCGTGGGCCATGTGCAGGATGGCGGGGACGTTGGCTTGAGACCAGTTGATGGCGAAGGGAAAGCTCGAGACGAGGATGACGATGGTGCGCGGGTTGACGGTGTAGGACCTGCTTGACGAGCTGCTCCTGGGCGAGATCGATGCTCTCGCGGTCGCGGGCCTCGCGGCCATCGCTGGGCACGGTGCAGGGCAAGGTGATGCCGGTGCCGTCTTCGTTCGAGTACCAGTCGTGGCCCATGTCGGGGCCGCAGGTGGGGTCGTTGCCGATGATGACGATGGCAACATCGGAGGCTTTGGCCGCCTTGGTGGCGGCCTGGCCGGTTTGGTCGGCTGCGTAGTTGACGGTTACGCCAGGGCCGACTGCGGCTTTGATGCCGTCGAGGGGCGTGACTTTGTAAGGCGGCGTTCCGCCGTACCAGTCCCAGTGGACGGAGTCGGCGAGCGGGCCGATGACGGCGATGGACTTGATGGAGTTCTTGTCGAGGGGCAGGATAGGCTTGTCGAGCGGGAGGACGGGCTTGGCGGGTGGGGAGTTGGGGGGCTGGTAGCCCTTTGTCGGGGCATCGTTTTTCAGCAGGACGACCGACTCGATGGCCATTTTCTGCGAGATGGCGTGAACCCGGTCGGAGTTCCAAGGCTCGTTGTTCTGGGGCTCGGGAGTGGTGTTTTTCGCGTCGGACGAGCCGTGAATCTTTGAATAAGGGACCATTTCGGGCGGGTCGAGCAGGCCGAGTTTGATCGTCGTGCGGAATTTGAGGCGGACAAGAGCGTCGATTTCGGCTTCAGTGATGGAGCCATCTTTGAGCGCGGCGAGGGTTTCGTCTTTGTAGCGATCGAGGAACTGGTTGACGCCCGCTTTGAGGCAGGCGACGACGGCGGCCTCCTGAGTGGGGAAGAGTTTGCGGGGCGTAACGAGAAGATGTACGGCCTGGCCATCGCTCGAGAGGATATCGACGCCCCATTTGTCGCGGACGATGCTCTTGAGGATGGGATTGACGACCATGGTGGTGCCGTTCCACGCGTTGTAAGAGGCCATGACGGCGCGTGCGCCACCCTCTTGAAATCCCATGCGGAATGGAACAGAGTAGTACTCCCAGAAGAGGCGCTGATCGAAGTCGGAGGATGAAATGTTGCGGTGATCTTCGTTGCTGTTGGCGAGGAAGTGCTTGAGCAGCGCGGCGGATTGCCAGTATTTGGGATCGTCGCCCTGGAGGCCGTGGATGAATGCGACGGCCATGGTTCCGTTGAAGAAAGGATCTTCGCCGTACACCTCTTCGCTGCGGCCCCAGCGCGGGTCGCGAGCGAGATCGGATTGAGGGCCCCAGAGCATGAGAATCTGGCGGTTGTATTTGGGGGTCTGGGAGATGTAGCGGGCTTCGTAGCCTTCGACTCCGGCGGCCTGGCGGACGAGGTCGGGGTCCCACGTTTCGCCCATGCCGGGGGGCTGGGGAAACTGCGTCGTGGTGATGGGAAGACGGTTGCCGCGCGGCTCGCGCTGGACAACGCCGTGAATGCCTTCGGAGCTGCCGATGTTGGGCACGCCAAGGCGGGGAACGCCGGTCTGTGTGCCCAGGACAGAGACCTTCTCGTCAGTTGTCATGAGCGAGAGCAGGTTGTCGATGCGTTTCTCGGTGGGGAGGGTGGGATCGTTGAAGGGGTATTTGGTTTGAGTGGCGGCGGCGGCGGGAGTGGAGCTGTTGGCTTGGGCTTGGGCGAAAGCGGGAGTGAGGGTGGCGGCGGCGATTGCGGCGAGGAGGCAGAGCGATGCGGCGAGAGGCTTGAGATTCATGGAGTGTGTGTGCGGCTTTCCCGGCATGGTGCTTGGCCCGAAGGTGAAATGCAAACGGAGAAAGGGTAACATCTTTGTGTTGAGGTTTCACGCGGCACCGCTCGGCTTCGCGACGTGAATTGGGTTGCTTTGACGCTTTACCCGAAAAGGGTTCACCCAGGAATCAACCGCCTTTGACGTCACTCCATTCCGACGCGGTCCTGAGCGAAGCGAAACTTGAGAAGATGCGTGTGAGCCCCAGCGAAGCGCTTCTGGAGTCGCTCCTGCCAGGACGTTTGGAATGTCTCAAGACGCGACCTAACGGTGTGATTCTCGACGGTCATCATCGCATTAAAGTATTGCGAGAGCGCGGAGTGAATGTGAATGCGCTTCCGCGCGAGATTCACGCGAAGGAGGCTTCTTAGAGTGAGCACAGACATCCGATGGGTTGAAGGTCCGTGGAAGGGAAAGCTTGCGATTGCGGCGCGTCCTCGTGGAGGCGACTGGCTCGAAGACGAGATCGAGGCCTGGCAAAGGCAGGGCATCACAACGATTGTTTCTCTGCTGACGCCGGAAGAGGAAATCGATCTCGGCCTTGTCGAAGAGTCCGAAATTGCACGCTCGCACGGTCTGAACTTTCTCTCGGTCCCAGTCCCGGACCGCGAGATTCCGCCATCTGAATCGGAGGTGACAGCGATTTTGGCGCGGCTGCACGAGATTCTCGAGAGTGGGCGCAACGCGGTGGCCCATTGCAGGCAGGGAGTTGGGCGTGCCGGGTTGTTGGCGTCGTGCATGCTTGTCTTTGAGGGGAAGCCGCCACTCGAAGCGATTGAGTTGGTGAGCCGGGCGCGTGGTGTCGAAGTTCCGGAGACTCCGGACCAGCGCGCGTGGGTTCTGAATTACAAGGTGCCAACGGCGGGGACGGTGTGAGCTGCGGACACAAACCCTTACCTAGAGATACGCAGCCATGGCGTCTGAGCAATGCCCTCGGCTCCGTCTGAACCCGCGAGCCGGGTGGTAAAATCGATCAGTGCCGGGTCCTACGCGACGTAATCCCGCCAACCCCGCCAGGTCCGGAAGGAAGCAACGGTAACGGGCTAGTACGGGCGCAGTAGGCCACCCGGTACTTTTTGTGCCAGAGATCAGATTTCAGAGATCAGAGATCAGAGTTCGAGTGGCCCCCTGCACGAGGAGAAATCCATTGAGCCTTGACTGTTCGCCCGATTGTGGGCACGCGCGCAAAGATCACGGCGCTGGGCACCTACGTCCCCCCGATGTATTGACCAATCAAGACCTCGAAAAGACTGGTGGACACCAACGACGAGTGGATTCTGAGTCGGACGGGAATCCGCGAGCGGCATGTGCTGGCCAAGGGGCTGGGCGTGAGCGATATCTGCGCGGAGGCGGCGAAGAAATGCCTGGCGGCGCGGGGGATTGCGGCGACGCGAGGTAGAGTGCATCATCGTGGGCACGGTGACGCCGGACATGATGTTTCCATCGACGGCGTGCCTGGTGCAGGACAAGATTGGGGCGAAGGGCGCGTGGGGATTTGATGTGTCAGCGCGGGCTGCTCGGGGTTTGTGTTTGCGCTGCAGGCGGGCGTGAAACTGGTGGAGAGCGGGGCGCATAAGAAGGTGCTGGTGTGCGGCGCGGACGCGAATACGCGGATGACCGACTACACCGACCGGACGACGTGCGTGCTGTTCGGCGACGGCGGCGGAGCGGTGCTTGATTGAGCCGTGCGAAGAGGGCGAGATCGGGTTCATCGACTTTGTGCACGAGATGGATGGGGCGGGCGGCGTGGCGCTGAACCTGAAGGGCGGCGGGAGCTTGAATCCGCCGAGCGCACGAGACTGTGGACAAGAAGATGCACTACATCTACCAGGATGGGCCGGCGGTGTACAAGTTTGCGGTGCGCAAGATGGCCGAGGCGACGACCAAGCTGCTGGAGCGCAACGGCGTTACCGGCGCGGATCTGGGCTGCTTCATTCCGCACCAGGCGAACAAGCGGATTATTACGGCGACAGCGGACCGGCTGGGGATGGACCCGGAGCGCGTGATTATCAATATTGAGAAGTACGGGAACACGTCGGCAGGGACGATTCCGCTGGCGATGGAGACGGCGGTTGAGGACGGGCAAGCTGAAGAAGGGCGACCTGGTGCTGCTGGCGGCGGTGGGCGCGGGTTTCACGGTGGGCGCGGCGCTGCTGAGGTGGGAGATTTAAGCGCGGCCATCAGCTTTCAGCGATCAGCCTTCAGCTTTCAGCTCGACAGTGGGCCGGTTCGGGATGCGGACCGGCCCGTGGACTTTTGCGGCGGTTCAATTTGTGAGCAGTTTGAATGCGTGGGTCCATTGGTTGCGGGCGAAGCCGGGAATGCACCACAACATGCACAGAGGCTCGATGGCGCGAGCGGCTTCGGCCATGCCCATGTCCGCGGTCTCCCAGCCAAACTGATCGAGGATGGCGGTTACGGCCTTCTTGGCCTCTTCGTTGTTGCCGCAGATGAACATGGTGGGCTGTGCCCGCCTAAATTGCGGATTGACCATTGCGGGCGCACCGACCGAGTTGAAGGCCTTGACGAAGTGCGCGTCGGGAAACTCGTGCTGCAACTTTTCCATCAGCGATTCTTTGAAGTCGGTAAAGAAGGGGAGCACGCCATTGACCGGCGGGCCGTCGCCTATTGGGTTGGTGACGTCGATGACGGGCTTTCCCGCGAGATTCTCCGCGCCTGCCAGGCGTAGCGCTTCGACTGCGACTTTGCCACCGACGGCAAGCACGACCAGGTCGCCGAATGCGGCAGCTTCGGCAAAGGTGCCAAGGGCCGCGGATGGGTTTTTCTCGCTCCAGTCGATGAGTTTGCCTGGGGTTCTGGAACCCACCATCACTTGATGGCGATGCGTGAGGAAGCCGCTGGCTAAGGTTTTGGCTACGTCGCCCGATCCGATTACTCCGACTTTCATGGAAACCTCCGAATACGCGTGAGATGTGGCCGGGAACGCGCGGGTTGCAGATTTTGCAGAGCCTGGGGTGCGAGTGTGAGTGTGGAGGTTGGAGTGTCGGGCGGTTGGAGGGATCGGAGTGACGATCAGCGGGGAGTCGGCATTGTGTATTCGGGCAGGATGCCGAGCGCGGCCGCTTCGCGGAAGAAGGCCTTCATGCCGGCGATGCACTCGTCGTCGAGGATGTAGTGGATGTCGGTGGTGAGATAAGTGCGGATGGTCTGCTCGGGGATCGGAAGGCGGGCGGACCATTCGGAGACGAGGGCTTCGATGTTGGCGAGACCGTGATCGCGTGATTGGAGGAAATCGTGAGCGACACCCTCATCCAAAGGGCTGCCGTGCGCAGCACCCCAGACGGCTGAGACGAAGGGAAGGCCGGTGAGGGTGGTCCATTCTTCGGCGAGGTCGTGGTAGACGAGGGCTTCGCCGGTGCGGTCGATGCGGTTTTCGCGCTCTTCGAGGGCGAGCAGGGCGGGGTCGCCGATGAGGATGGCGGCATCGGCGTGGTCGAGCATGCGGTCGAGGTCGGCGGCGAGGGGAAGAAACGGGACGGAGGGGTTCGACCAACGGTGGAAGAGAATGCGGGCATAGGCGAGGGTGGTGCGGGAGGCGGTGTCGGCGGCGACGGAGCGCAGGGTGGAGAGAGGTTGCGCGGCGCGGCGGACGAGGAGAGGGAGCGGACACGGCCCTTGGAGGCGATGGTGCAGCCGGGAAGGATGTCGAGGGTGGGGTTGGTGGCGAGGGCGGCGATGGGGACGAGGCCGATGTCGGCCTGGCCGGAGGCAAGGCGGGCGGCGCATTCGGAGGGGCTGATGCGGTCGATCTGATAGCGGCTGGCGAGGACGGAATCGAGTGGCGGGTGTTCGAAGTCCCACATGAGGGGCGCGGGATTGAGAAAGTTGATGGCGGCGACGCGCAAACGGGGTGGAGGGGGCGTGCTCACTCAGATTCAGGATAGCAAGGGAGGCAGTCAACAGTGGACAGTGGACGAGTGGACGAGTGAATGAGTGAATCAGAGGTTTCCAATACTTTTGCGATGTTGACAGGGGATTGGGTGGGGGGTAATGTGAGCGCGTTTACCAAAGTATCCGAGAGTGGAGGTGTGCGCGGAGATCGCGCAGACGATTCCACATGACCGGGAACGAAGACTGGGATGACGAACGTGCAGCAAATGAGCGTGGTAGCGGAGCAGCAGCAGCTTGGGGAAGACCGGTTGGCGTGGCTGGCGCTGGCGTTGACGCCGGCGCTGGGGCCGAAGCGGATTGTGGACGCGATGCTGCAGGTGGGGACGCCGAGCCTTGTGTTTACGCTGGGGCTGACCGAGCTGGAGGGGCTGCGGTTTCCGGCGCAGAGTGCGCAGTTCATTTTTGACGGGAAGGCGCGGCGGGCGGCCGAGGTAGAGTGGGGGAAGGTTGCGGCGCAAGGGGCGACGATCGTGACGTACGGCTGCGGGGAGTATCCGGAGCGGCTGAAAGAGATCTACGATCCTCCGCCGGTGTTGTGGGTGAAGGGCGATGCGAAGCTGCTGAGCCGGCCGGCGATTGCGGTGGTGGGGACGCGGCATCCGACACCATATGGGACGGGAATGGCGGAGATGCTGTCGCGCGATCTGGCGGCGCGGCGGCTGCTGATTGTGAGCGGAATGGCGCGGGGAATCGACAGCTGCGCGCACAAAGGGGCTCTGCTGGCGCGAAGGGCCACGGTGGCGGTGTGGGGCACAGGGGTGGACGTGGTCTATCCGAAGGAGAACAAGAAGCTGGCAGAGGAGATTCTGGAGACGGGCGGGGCGATTGTGAGCGAGTTGCCGTTGGGGACTTTTCCCGCGCCGCAGAACTTTCCGCGGCGCAACCGGATACTGAGCGGGATGAGCGTGGCAGTGCTGGTTGTGGAGGCGGGAGAGAACTCGGGGACGCGGGTGACGGCGCGGTGCGCGGCAGAGCAGAACCGGGACCTGTACGCGGTGCCGGGCAACGTGACGAGCAAGGGATCGTGGACGCCCAACACGCTGATTAAACAGGGGGCCAAGCTGGTGGCGACCTGGGAGGATGTGTGGGAGGACCTGCCATCGCAGGTGCGGATTGGAACTGGAAGCAGAAGCGCCGCCTGAATCCAAATCGGAGACAACCGCATCTCTATTGCCTGATCCGGTGCTGAGGCCGCAGGAGGCGATGGTGCTGGAGGTGCTTCGAACGGACGAGAGCCTGCAGATCGACGAGATTCTGGGGCTGCTGGAGACGCAACTGACTTCTTCGGAGGTATTTACGGCTCTGTTTGAGCTGGAGATGGCGGGGCGGGTGCGGGGATTGCCGGGGAAGCAGTATGTGCGGGTGATGTGAGGAAGCCAGCGGCCAGGGTTTAGGGCGCAGGGTTGAGTGAAACCGTGAAGCAGTGAAGCAGTGAAAAAAGAACAGTGGTGGAGTGAATTAGTAAACAAATGAACCAGGGCGAAGGGCGGGGAGATTATTGGGACTGGGGGACGAGGGTTCAAGCTGCGTGGACGGGTTTTCCATTCAGAAAAGATTCTTCAAGTTGCGGCGGCCATCGACGATTCTGACGATTTCAACGGTGTCGATGATTGGCCCATCGTCGCTATCGGGGTGCGTTTCATACAGGATGAGATACGGACCTTCAATCAACATGCGGGTTGAGGGTCGGATATCGGACCGCCGAACGCCCATTCGAGGAAATCTGGAGAGCGATTCGGCCTTTGTCTGTATAGCGTCGAAGACGCGCTCCGCGGCGGAGAGATTGTCGAGGCCAATGTAGAGGTAGATCTCGATGAGGTCTTCGCGTGCTTGCGGGGTCCAGAAAACGTCAACTGGCACCGGCCTCATCCTCGGCGGCGCTTGCCAGACGTTCGCGGGCTTCGCGGCGAGCGCGACCAAAGTCTGCTGGAGCGGCTGTTCCGCTGGCTTTTCCGTCGTCCCACAGCTGACGCAGGCGGCTCAGGTCTTCCTGGCGCAGAGCGCGCTTGAATTGCCAGTCGCGGATGGCTTCGCGGACGATCTCACTTGTGGTAGCGTATTCTCCGGTTTCGACGGCAGCTTTGATTGAAGTGATCTGCTCGCCGGTCAAGGCAATGCTGATTTTTTGAACTTCCGGCATAGTAGAGTCTCCGAAGCCACAGGGCGCAAATTTTACTACTTCTTGCATCAGGATAACAGAGCCAGGCTGATGGGGGCGGCATTTTTCGGCTTGGGCCCAGAGGGATTCTGAGGGCCGGTTAACAGGCTTTGCCCTCACGAAAATAGGACGAATTGAATGCGATGGGTGGATTGCCGAGTGGAAACGGATAGGTATTCCGTGGTAGGGTGCAACCTTTGTGGGTGGTTTTTTCCCGAAGCGGAAATAGGGCGAAGGGAAAACGGCTGTGGGAATCCGCGGCGGAAGATGAGCACGTATCAGGTCTGTCCGGAAACGAGTCAAACGGCTCAGACAGGATAGAGTAGTTCTGAAATCAAGGATGGCAATGAGCAAATCACTGGTAATCGTCGAGTCGCCTGCCAAGGCAAAGACGATTGAGAAGTATCTGGGCAAGGGTTTTGAGGTTCTAGCATCGGTGGGTCACATAATGGACCTGCCGAAGAACGACATTGGCGTGGAGTTGGCGAACCGGACGTTTGAGCCGACGCTGATTGTTTCTCCGGGCAAAGAAAAGGTAGTGGCACAGTTGAAGAAGGCGGCCGCGAGTGCGGACGAGATTTTCCTCGCGCCTGACCCGGACCGCGAAGGGGAAGCGATTGCGTATCATCTGGCGATGCAGTTGGGAACCAACGCAGCGGCGCGGAAAAAGATTCGACGAGTCACATTCAATGAAATCACCAAGAAGGCGGTGCAGGAAGCCTTCACGCATGCGCGGGATGTGGACCAGAACCTGGTGGATGCGCAGCAGACGCGTCGAGTGTTGGATCGGTTGGTGGGGTATCAGATTTCGCCACTGCTGTGGGACAAGGTGCGGCGCGGACTTTCGGCCGGACGGGTGCAGACGGTTGCGGTGCGGCTGATTGTGGAGCGCGAGCGGGAGATTGGCGCGTTTAATCCCGTAGAGTATTGGCCGCATCGATGCGATTCTGCAGTTTAAGGCCGCAGCGAGTCCCGGGGCGGAGCCGACATTGCTGACTGCCCGGTTTGTAGGAATCGATGGGGAAAAAGCGGCAGTTGAAACCGTAAGCCAGGCGGCGGTGCCAAACGAAGAGGCGGCCCTTGAGGTTATCGAAGCCGCGACAAAGGCTGCCTGGACAGTTCGGTCTTTTGAAAAGAAGGAACGAAAGAAAAACCCCTATGCGCCTTTCACGACAAGCACTCTGCAACAGCAGGCTGCCGCACGGCTTGGGTTTAACGTGCGCCGTACGATGGGGGTGGCGCAAAGGCTGTATGAAGGCATCGACCTGGGCGCAGAGGGAACGACGGGCCTGATCACGTACATGCGAACCGACTCGCCGCGTGTTTCGCCGGAGGCAATTTCCGCGGCGCGCGAATGGATTGGCAAGCACTGGGTGCAGAAGTATCTGCCTGCCACGGCGAATTTCTACAAAGGCAAGAAGGACGCGCAGGACGCGCACGAGGCGATTCGGCCGACCGATCCGGCGCGGACCCCGGAATCGATCGCGCGCTATCTTTTGCCGGAGCAATTAAAGCTTTACCGGCTGGTGTGGCAGCGCTTTGTGGCCTCGCAGATGATGCCCGCTATCTACGACGTGACCACGATCGAGATCGATGCGGTCAGCGACAGAACTTATAACTTCCGCATCAGCGGATCGGTTCTTAGGATTCGACGGTTTCTTGTACGTTTACGGAGCCGACGATGAAGAAGAAGACCGGCTGCCCGAGATTCCCAAAGGCGCGCGGCTGCTGTTGGCCACCGCGGACCAGTTGAAGAAACTGGCTGTTGAGGCAAGGAACTTGAAGTTGGAGCAGGCCCGGAAGAAGCACAAGCTGGAAGTTACCAAGATTGAGGCAAGAAACGAAAAGGCGGGCTCTGAAAGCGAGATGGAGCCGATTCCGGAGTTTGTGGAGCCGGAGATTCCGCTTGAAGTGAGGGCTTCGGCCGTGAACGGGGTCCAGAAATTCACTGAGCCGCCGCCGCGATTTAACGAGGCATCGCTTGTGAAGGAGCTTGAGGAACGTGGCGTCGGCCGGCCATCAACTTATGCTTCGATCATCAACACTATCCAGGACCGCGAGTATGTGACCAAGATCAGCGGGAGGTTTTATCCGACTGAAATTGGGATGGTGGTTTGCGATTTGCTGGTCAAGAATTTTCCATACATTTTCGATATTGCGTACACGGCCAAGCTGGAGGAAGAGCTCGACGACATCGAAGAGGGGAAGGAGAAGTGGACGGACCTGATGAAAGGGTTCTACGACCACTTTGAGGATGAGCTGAAGGATGCCGGCGACAACATGGAAAGCATCAAGCGATGGAAGAGAAGACGACAGAGATTTGCGGCAAGTGCGGAAGTCCGCTGGTTCTGAAGTGGGGGAAGTTCGGTAGCTTCTACTCGTGTTCGAATTTCAGCAAGAAGCCGCCGGTGACCGTTGCGATGGGTCCGTGGAAGAAGGATCCGAAGGCAGTAACGAAGAAAGTTACGACATCGCTGGATTTCCCAATGACGGTTCGGGCGCGCATAGAGGACGCGAATGTGTACTCGAAGGAAGTGGCGGACGCAAAAGAACTGGTTGCTGCGATTGAAGAGGCGGTAGATGAGTCGGCGGCGAAGGGGAAGAAGGTATTTGTCGAACAGGTGAGCTGCGACTTCACGAAGGAAAACACGGCCGGGAAGCCGGACTTGAATACTCCCGAGGTTCAAGAGGCGGGCGAGCAAGAGGAGTATTGCGATAACTGCGGCAGGGTGATGGTGCTGAAGCGCGGCCTGTTTGGGCCATTCATGTCGTGCCCTGGGTACAACGAAGATCCGCCTTGCAAGACGATTCGCAAACTAAGCCAGAAGCAGCAGCAGAAGCAGAACGCACCGCAGCCGACGGGTGAAAGTTGTCCAGTTTGCGGCAAACCACTGGTTCTGCGACAGGGCAGCTACGGGGAGTTTGTTTCGTGCTCGGGCTACCCCAAATGCAAATACGTGAAGCAGAACCTGATTGAGGGGATGAAGTGCCCGAAGTGCGGGACGGGGGACATTGCGGAGCGGAAGGCGCGGAGAGGGAATGTCTTCTGGGGCTGCACGAATTATCCGAAGTGCGACTTCACATCGAACTACAAGCCGGTGGCGAAGAAGTGCCCGGAGTGCGGAAGCCCGTACCTGGTAGAGAAGACGCTGAAGTCCGGGATTTATCTGGAGTGCCCGAACAAGAAGAAGGGCGCGGAAGATGAGCCGACGCTGAAGAAGCGGGGGAAGAAGGCTGGCGCGGAGGAGCCCGCGACGGTTGCGTGCAGCTATTCGAAGCGGATCGGGGATGCTCCGCCGCCGCCGACGGTTGAGACGCATGGGCCTGTGGTTGAGGGCGACGGACCGAAGGGGAAGAAGCGCGAGCTGCAGCCGGCGTAAGGGCGCGAGGCACTCTCAAAAAGCCGATTATGGGGGAATCCTGTAGGATTATGCTTTCGGAGAGTGCAAACGATGGAACGGATGCTGGCGACCCCGGCGGATGCCGAGATCATTCTAAAGCTGTATGAACTGCGAACCGAGGCGGTGATGCGGGAAGCGCGGGCGTGGATGACGGGAGAGTTCTGGCCGACGACGGCGGAAGAGTTTTTTGCCGTGGCAGGCGACCCGAAGCATTCTCACAACGCGCACTACCGGCAGGTGATCACGTACTGGGAGATGGCTGCGGCGATGGTGCTGCATGGTGCTGTGTCGGCGGAGCTGTTTGTGGATTCGAATGGCGAAGGGTTCTTCCTGCTGGGCAAGTTTCAGCCGATTCTGGACGAGATACGGGCACGGATGCCGGGATTCATGGTGAAGACGTCCGAGTTAATTAACCGGTTTTCGTCGGCCGCTCAGCGGTATGAGACGACGCTGAAAACTCTGGAAGCGCGGCGGCAGAGGATGGTGGCGACGACGCCTGATCGGCTGAGGGCCGGAAATGAAGGGGCCCAAAGCGAGTAGCGCGGAGGCAGTATCGATGGTCCGCGAAGCCCGGAATTGTCCCGGTCCTGTCCAGCAGGTTACGAGCTAATTACCGGTGGTCGTGTGAATCACAACCATCTTGGTCTTGCCATTTTCTGAGTCGATCATCACAGCCACGGTATTGTTGCCGCCGCCCACGCTCAGAATCGTCTCGGTCCCCAAACCCATCACATCCACCTTACTGCCGAGCTGGTTCTGGTAAAACTCCGTCACCGAGCTGACCGGATCGGCCGTCCAAAGCGTGGCATTTACCACGTGCGTGGTGGCCGTCGATGTGATCATGGTCGCGCCGGGATCGACCGTAGCTCCTGGATACAGCGGCAGGCCAAGGTCGTTCGCGGTCAACGTAACCGCACCGGTTGCGGCTGAAGCAGAACCATTCGCGGCAGCGGGAGCCGAACTGGAAGCGGCCGGGGCAGTCTGTGCCGCCGCCTGCTTCTGCGTCTGTAGGATGTGGTTCCCGAGGATAATCAACCCTACAAGACCGAGAAACACAACCCCCGCGACGCCCAGGACGATCTTCAGCACCAGATGCGACTTCTTCTTCGCCAACGGCGGTACCGGCACGTAACCCGCATGGACCTGCTCCGAAGTCGACGCAGTTGCACCCGCCAGCCCTACCGGCGTCCCACAGGCTGAGCAGGCTTCCCCGCCCGGATGAAGTTCAGCGCCGCAACTCAAGCAAACGTCAGCCATTGCCTTCCCTCCCAAACCCACTCGCGGGCAGGCCCACCCCCGCCAGCCCTTGGGCGAAGTGAGCTTAATCGAAGGGAATCAAGCAAGTCAATCAGTATCCGAGCTTAGTGGTGGTCTGTTTGAACGACGCACTACAAAAAGGCTTCCCGGCGGGGCGCAAGCGGCGGGCGGCCCGGATCACGCTGAGCCTGCTTCGCAGCAAGCCCCAGCTTCGCGACGCCTCGGTCTTGGCTACCGTCTAATTTCTAGATTTCTTGCCGAACAGGCGTTTGGGGGAGCATGATGGTAGTCGATCGAGGATTTCCCACCCCGACCGGAGGAATTTCATGAAACGTGTTTTGGCTCTGCTGCTGGTTATGGGCGCGGTGACGGTGATTGCCGCGCGCGCTGCCGACTCGAGCAAGATCAACGGCTGGATCTCGGACGAAATGTGCGGCGCAAAACATGCCGGGACGGGAGCGGCCTGCGTGAAGAAGTGCATTGAGGGTGGCGAGAAGCCGGTTTTTGTAGATGAGGCTAAGAAGGAAGTCTGGAGCATCGACAATCCGGAGGCCGTGAAGGACTTTTACGGGGTCCACGTCACGGTGACCGCAACGGCGGACACGGCCAAGAAGTCGGTTCACATCGACTCGATTGCCGAAGCAAAGTAAGGTCGGAGACAGGCGGATTCCAAGGCTGGGCGGAGCCTCTGGGCTGGCCCCAGGATTCGACCTGCGGGCGAATCTCTGCTAATGTCTTATCCGTTCCCCCTGTTTTGCCCTGTATTTGGGGCAATTGAAGGGGTGAGAAGGATTTGACGGATAAAATCAATGGCAAGAGCAGTTTGGAACGGCAAGGTGATTGCCGAAAGCGAAGTAACTGAGGAAGTGGAGGGGAATGTTTACTTTCCTGAAACCAGCCTCAAGCGGGAGTACTTCAAGCCGAGCAGCACGACATCTACGTGTCCCTGGAAGGGGCAGGCGCGGTATTACAACCTGCTGATCGAGGGGCAGGACAACCCGGATGCGGCCTGGTACTATCCCGATCCGAAGCCGGCGGCGCGCAAGATCAAGGGGCATGTGGCGTTTTGGCGCGGTGTCGAAATAGAGAAATAGCGGGCCGGGCGGCCGTTGCCAGCCGAAGCGAACGTGGTCCTGATCCTGGGCCATAAGGCCGCAAAATGCGTCCGCAAGGGCTAAGGCCCACCGTCATTTTGAGACGTGTTCGGCACGACTCAAGTCGTGCCCTGACTCATGTCATTGAAGGGAACAGTGTTCAAATGGCGGGGAGCAATCCAGGGCCTTGAACCAGCCTGATAGGCCTGCAAACTGAAGTTAATATGCTTGCAATTGTTCCAAGGGCAGGCGGACGCGGAAGCAAGTAGAGCCGGGCTCGGATTTCACGCTGATGTGTCCGCGGTGCTTGCGGACGATGCGCATGGCGTTGTCGAGGCCGAGACCGAGGCCCTGACCGGGCGGCTTGGTGGTGAAAAAGGGCTCGAAGATGCGGTCCTGCAATTCGGCGGGGATGCCGGGGCCGGTGTCCCAAATCTCAATTAGCAGCATGTCGGTCTCAAGGCGGCAGGTGAGTTGGATTTCGCCCTGGTTGCCGAGCGCGTCGAGGGCGTTTTCAATGAGCGCGGTCCAGACCTGATTCAGCTCGCCGCCATAAGCGCTGATGGTGGGCAGATCGGGCTCGTAGTTGCGGGTGACCTTGACGTGGGTCATGCGCGACTGGAACATCTGGACGGTGGCGTCGAGGCCGGCAGACACATCGACCTCGAGGATGGGAGCGCGGTCCATGAAGGAATAGTCCTTGACGGCGCTGATGAGATCGAAGATGCGCGCGGTAGAGCTAATGAGAGTGTTGATAGAGCGCGAGGAGCGCAGGTAGCGCGCGAAGAACTGGAGCGAGATGCAGGTTGCGTCCGGGGGGAGAACCGAGTTGAGTTCGTTGAGTTCGTCGACGGTTACGCCCTGCTCGGCAAGGGGCGCAGCGACATCCCAGGGCTCGGGACATTCGAGCGCGGCGAGCCAGGCGCGGACGGACTCCTCGCGGGCGAGAAGGGCGACCGAGGCCGGCTGAGTTTCAGGGAGATCGGGCGAGTGGACCGGTCCGACAAGGACCTTGAGCTCCCAGGCTTCGACGGCGGCGATCTGCTCATCGGTGAGGCAGAGGTTGATGAGCTTGAATCGGTTCCTGCGGTTGGCGAGGAGCTCTTGATTGAGGCCGGACGCGGCGCGCTGCGCGGCGGAGGCAGGGTTATTGAGCTCGTGGGCAAGGTTACCGGCGAGTTTGCCGAGGGCATTGAGCTTTTCGGCCTGCTGCTCCATGCGGGTGACCTCGCGGACGCGATCGAGGAGCGCGGTGACGACACGCTGGCCCATGGAGGGAATGGCGTCGAGCATCTCAGGAAAGAGCGAACGATGGACGAGGAGAGCCCAGACGTCGGTGGCGGCGAAGCCTTGTCCGCCGTAGCTTTTCATGCGCGAAAAGGGGAGCAGGCCGGTCATCTGGCCGGAGCGGCCGATGAAAAGGGACATGGGCCCGGTGCGCTGGCGACGCACGTGGATTTCGCCTTTGAGGATGAGCATCATGTGCTCGGCCTGGCCGCCTTCTTCAAAGAGGACCTCGCCGGCGGCGGCGATGCGCTCCTCACCGTTGCGCGCGAGCCAGAGGCGGTCGGTGAAGGGCAGGCCATGGAGCGGGCCGATGCGATCGAGCGCTTCGGCAATGGTTTCGGGCGGAGTGGGGTGAGGCGGCGCTGTTACGGAAGGGGAAAGCATCCGGGACCTCCGGGATGGAGAGTTCAGGATAGACGATTGCAGGCGGGCGGGTTTGGGCTGCGAAATTTCAGTGAGGGGCCGATGGCGCGGGCGGCTCAATGTCGTATCTTGAGGCCATGGAGAATCTTGGGATGGGGATTGGCCTGAAAGCTGCACGGATCGCGCATTTCTGTTGCAGTTTGTTGACCTCGATTCTGGTGATGGCGAGCATTGCGCATGGATCTGCTGCGCAGGAAGCTTCCAGTGCGCTTCCTGAAGTTGTGCAGGCAAGCGTTCCTCTCTATCCCGCTGACGCCCTGGCGGCCCACGTTGCCGGGGTGGTGCACTTGCATGTATCGACGGACGGGAAGGCGGTAACTGGGACCTCAGAGGAGAGCGGCCCGGCAATGCTGGTGAAGGCGGCCGAGGAGAGCGTGAGGACATGGGGATTCGCGCCACACGCGGCGACTTCGTTCGATGTGACCTTCAACTACAAGCTGGCCGATTCAACGAAGTGCGAGACGGGAAGCCGGACGGTGGTTCTTCATCTGCCAAGGGAAGTTGAGGTGGATGGGATGAGTTCGCAATGCGATATGGTTCGCTTTGCAAAGCAGCAGAAGTTTCTCTCTGAACAGCGCGTCTACCCAGTGGAGTTGGCAATCACACTGAATGGAAAGCCGATTGAACTTCCCCGGGAGGTTTCGATCTCGAACGGCACCGACTCCGTGATGTTGCAGACGATTGATGGAATGTTTCTGGCGCCGCAGGCGATGAAAGGCGGGGCGCCACTCATTTTTCGGACCGTCATCGGCAAAGAGTTGATTGAGGTGAAGGGCATCCCCGCCAACACGCTTGAAGCTGTGTGGAGAATTACGCTGTCGGATAGTGAATCGAGCCCGGATTTGGATTTGCCGAAGGGCATGAGCGTGAAGACTGCCTGCTCGATCGCATTTGCTTCGTTGGAGGGGAACGGAACATCGATGACTGTGGGCGCTTGCAGGAAGCCGATCGAGTGAGGCCGAGGCGCTCGCGTTCGAGATTGCGAGAAGAGGTGAGAGACAAGATGGCCCTGCGACGGGATACGTTGCAGGGCCGAGTTGCAATGCGGGTGAGCCGGGGAGTTACCGCGTTTTGGCGACTTCTTCGACGGTGACCGGATCGAGGAAGGGCATGGAGGCGCGGAGGTTTTTGCCGATGATTTCGATGGGGTGCTTGGCTTCGGCTTCGCGGAAGGCGATGAAACTCCTTGCGGCCGGAGTTCTGGTCGGCGAGGAAGCGCTTGGCAAAGGTGCCGTCCTGGATTTCGGTGAGGATCTGCCTTCATGGCCTTGCGGCTCTCTTCGTTGATGACGCGCGGGCCGCTAGACGTAGTCGCCCCACTCGGCGGTGTCGGAGATGGAGTAGCGCATGTAGGCCAGGCCGCCGCGATAGATGAGATCGACGATGAGCTTGAGCTCGTGCAGGACTTCGAAGTAGGCGCTCTCGGGCTGATAGCCGGCCTCGACCAGAGTTTCAAAGCCGCCTTGATGAGCGCGCTGACGCCGCCGCAGAGCACGGCCTGCTCGCCGAAGAGGTCGGTCTCGGTCTCTTCTTTGAATGTGGTCTCGAGGACTCCGGCGCGGGTGCAGCCGATGCCCTTGAGGTAGCTGAGATTGAGCGCGTGGGCGTTGCCGGTCGCGTCCTGATGGATGGCGATGAGGCCGGGGACGCCGCCGCCTTCGGTGAAGACTTCGCGGACGCGATGGCCGGGAGCCTTGGGCGCGGCCATGCCCACGTCGATGCCCGCGGCGGGGACGATGGTCTTGAAGTGGATGTTGAAGCCGTGAGCGAAGAGGAGCAGCTTGCCGGCGGTGAGGTTGGGGCCGATCTCTTCGGCGTAGAGCTTGGCCGCGGTCTGATCGGGAACGAGGACCATGACCACGTCGGCCCACTTGGTGGCTTCGGCGACGGTGGCGACTTCAAGGCCGGCCTTCTGGGCCTTGGCGATGGATTTGGAGTTGGCGGCGAGGCCGACCTTGACCTGAACGCCGGAGTCCTTGAGGTTGAGGGCGTGGGCGTGGCCCTGGGAGCCGTAGCCGATGATGGCGACCTTCTTGGCCTGGATGAGGGAGAGGTCGGCGTCGTGATCGTAATAAGTCTTTGCCATGATTTTTCTTGTTTTCCTTTGCTGATTACGAGTTCGTGGTTGACAGTTGCGAAGCAGCTTGACAGTCGGCAGAACTGAACAGTGCGATTCCGGCTCGGACAGTGGCCGGCTGTCATCAGTTCAACGGCGGCTGCCGGGCTCGCGGCTCGCTGCGCCGAGCCCATGGCTTTGACGACGCTGGAGGTGTGGTGGCCGCGGCGCATGGTCATTTTGCCGCTGCGGCAGATTTCGAGGATGCGGCCCTCGTCTTCGCGGAGCACCTCGATGAGGCCTTCGATCTTGCTTTCGACGCCGGTCATCTCGATCATCAGCGACTCGGAGGTGAGGTCGACGATGCGGGCGCGGAAGACTTCGACCAGGTCGAAGATCTGCGAGCGGTTGTGCGGCGTGGCGGCGACTTTGATCAGCGCCAGCTCGCGCGTGACGGTGGGGTCCTGGGCGATGTCGTCGACATCGACGACGTTTTCAAGTTTGAAGAGGCTGGCGCGGATGCGGTGGCCGGCTTCGGCGGAGGCCTCGCAGACCAGCGTCAGCCGCGAGAGGCCGGCACGCTCGCTGCGGCCGACGGTGAGCGAGTTGATGTTGATGTTCAGGCGGCGGAAGAGCGATGCGACGCGCGTGAGCACGCCGGGCAGGTCTTCAACGTAAGCGACAAATGTGTGCAGCATGAAGAACTCCTAGCTATTAGCTTTCAGCTTTCAGCCGTCAGCTTTCTGATTCTCTAACTGTGTTCTAACTCCAGGTGTTTGCCGTTGCAGCCCGGAAACTGAAAGCTGAAGGCTCGATAGTTGCATTACTGTTCTTCGAGCGGGTCCTTGCCGGGGCGGCGGATCATTTCGTGCAGTGCCGAGCCGGCGGGAATCATGGGATAGACGGACTCTTCCTTTTCGACCATGAAGTTGAGCAGGAAGGTGCCGTGGCGGATGCGCGCTTCGGCGACGGCAGCCGAGCACTTCGCGCGCGTGCGGACGGCGAGGCCGGCAATGCCGTGAGCGTCGGCGAGCTTGACGAAGTCGGGGCTGACCAGCGGCGTGGCCTCGTAGTTGCGCTCGTAGAAGAACTCCTGCCACTGGCGGACCATGCCGAGATAGCCGTTGTTGATGATGGCGATGTTGATCTTGATCTTTTCCTGGACGATGGTGGAGAGCTCGGCCGCGGTCATCTGGAAGCCGCCGTCGCCGGCCACGACCCAGACTTCCTTGTCGGGGCAGGCGAATTTTGCGCCGATGGCCGCGGGCAAGCGCGAAGCCCATGGTGCCGAGGCCGCCGGAGGTGATGAGCGTGCGCGGGTGCTCGTGGTGGAAGTACTGCGCCTCCCACATCTGGTGCTGGCCCACGTCGGTGACGACGATGGCGTTGCCGCCGGTGATGCGCCAGAGGTCGTGCATGACGTGCGCGGCGTAGAGGTGGCCGGAGTCGGGAAGGTTCTTGATGTCGCGGACGGCGGCTGCGCCCTTGCTGGCGTCGATGGTCTTGAGCCATGCGGAACCGTCGCGGCCGGCGATGCGGGGCAGCAACTGCTCGAGCACTTCGCGCAGATCGCCGACCAGGGCCACATCGACCTTGATGTTCTTGTTGATCTCGGCGGGGTCGACCTCGATGTGAATCTTTTTGGCCTTGGGCGCATAGGTGGAAGTGGTGCCGGTGACGCGGTCGTCGAAGCGCATGCCGCAGGCGATGAGCAGGTCGGCTTCCTGAATGGCGTCGTTGACCCACGCTTCGCCGTGCATGCCCATCATGCCCAGGTTGAGCGGGTGCGAGGCGGGGAACGCTGCCGAGGCCGAGGAGCGTGAGGCCGACGGGAATCTGCGCGCGCTCGGCGAGGGTGCGGACCTGCTCCATTGCGCCGGACTCGGAGACGCCGTGGCCGGCGAGGATGACGGGGCGCTTGGCGTTGCGGATGAGCTCGGCAGCCTGCGCGAGGCCGGCTTCGTCGACGTGGAGCATGGGATGGGGGCGATAGGGGCGCGGCTTGGCGGCTTCGAAGTCGAAGATGGCCGTGCCCTGCTGCGCGTCCTTGGTGATGTCGACGAGCACCGGGCCGGGGCGGCCGGAGACGGCGATCTGGAAGGCGTGGCGGAGGGCGGCGGCGATGTCTTCGGTGTTGCTGATGAGGAAGTTGTGCTTGGTGACGGGCAGCGTGATGCCGGTGATGTCGACTTCCTGAAAGGCGTCGGTGCCGAGAACCTTGCTGGAGACATTGCCGGTGATGCAGACGATGGGAATGGAATCGAGCATGGCCGTGGCGATGCCGGTGACGAGATTGGTTGCGCCGGGGCCGCTGGTGGCGATGGCCACGCCGACCTTGCCCGAGGCGCGCGCGTAGCCGTCGGCCATGTGCGCTGCGCCCTGCTCGTGGCGCACCAGGACGTGATGGATGGGAAACTTGCGCAGCGCGTCGTAGACGGGCAGAATGGCTCCGCCGGGATAGCCGAAGACGTCGGTAACGCCCTCGCCCACCAGCGTGGCCCACAGGATTTCAGCGCCGGTGAGGCGGGTGGGGGTGGTGAGGTGGGCGTTTTTTCGCTATCGCCAATCTTTTTCATTTCAGTGCCTCCTCTTGCGTTGCAGTGACCGATTGGCTTTGCTCTGGACTATGCAGTTCAAAAGCTGCGAGCTTTTCCTTTGGAGTCACCATCGCCGCAATTTCGTCTTCCGTAATTTCTTCGTATTCCTCGTAAATGAGTTCTGCGCCGTCTTCGAGCTTGTCGTAAATGAGATAGAGATCGCGCACTCCCCTAAATGACGATTTGACCTCTTCTTGATCCGTGTTTATGAAAGTGTGATTGTATGCATTTCCAAATTCCAGAGCCTTCTCGTATGCCTGTTCAAGTGAGGTGGCCTTCACGAGTCTCTTGTTTACCCATACAAGATGGCTACCATCCTTGAAGGTGAACTCCTGAATCAGATCGACCATGAACCATTCCATATTCTTTGGTATCCATTTGGCCATTGCTTCTTACCTCAGGGGCTAAAGCCCGATCGATCAATTTGGCTGTCTTGTGGCACGGCTAAAGCCGTGCCCTTTCAAAACAGGTTACGGCTCTTACGTTGTTGCGCCTTCGGAGGCGCTGGTGACGCGGTCGACATATTTGCGGAAGACGCCTTTGGGCCAGCGAAGCGGCGGGCGGCGTGAAGCCTTTGAGACGCGCGGCGATTTCTTCGTCGCTGACTTCGAGGGTGAGCTTGCGATTGGGAATGTCGAAGTGGATGATGTCGCCTTCGCGGACGGCGGCGATGGGTCCGCCGACGAAGGCTTCAGGAGCAACGTGGCCGGCGGTGAAGCCGCGCGTTGCGCCACTGAAGCGGCCGTCGGTCATGAGGGCAACGTTCGCGCTGAGTTCGGCGTTGGAGGAGACGGCCGCGGTGACCTGCAGCATCTCGCGCATGCCGGGACCGCCCTTGGGGCCTTCGTAGCGGATGACGAGCACGTCGCCGGGCTTGATCTGGCCTGTCTGCACGGCGGCGAAGCAGGCTTCTTCGGTCTCAAAGACGCGCGCGGGGCCGCGATGCTCGACGCGATTGGCGGCGGCGATCTTCATCACGCAGCCTTCGGGGGCGAGGTTGCCCTTGAGGATGACGAGGCCGCCGGTGGGCTTGATGGGATTCTTCGAAGGTGTGAATGACGACCTGGCCGGGAGTCTCTTTGGCGAGCGCGGCTTCTTCGGCGAGTGTCCGGCCGCTGATGGTGAGCGTGCGTGCCGTCGGCGTGGCCGGCGTCGATGAGGCGCTGTGGCGAGGAGGCGCGAGCCGCCCGCGGCCTGGTAGTCGGAGGCGACGTATTTGCCGGCGGGCGTGAGGTCGCAGATGAAGGGCGTGCGCTTGCTGATGACGTCGAAGTCGTCGACGTTGAGGGGAATGCCGAGTTCGCGCGCGATGGCGATGAGGTGAAGCACGGCGTTGGTGGAACCGCCGCTGGCGGCGACGCTGGCGATGGTGTTCTCGAGCGACTTGCGGGTGATGATTTGCGAAGGGCGGCGGTTGGCGCGGACGGCATCCATCAGAATGCGGCCGGCTTCGCGGGTGGCGGCGTGCTTGTCCGGGCTGGTGGCGGGAACGCCGGAGAGATGGATGGGCGAGATGCCGAGGATTTCGCCGCTCATGGCCATGGTGTTGGCGGTGAACTGGCCGCCGCATGCGCCTGCGCCGGGACAGGCGTTGGCTTCGAGAGCTTCAAGGCCGGCGTCGTCGATGCGGCCGGCGGCGTGGGAGCCGATGCCTTCGAAGACATTCTGGATGGTGATGTCGATGTTTCGCCGTCGGGACCGTTGAGCTTGCCGGGCGCGATGGAGCCGCCGTAGAGCATCATGCCGGGAATGTCGAGACGGCAGAGCGCCATGATGATGCCGGGCATGTTCTTGTCGCAGCCGCCGATGCCGACCAGGCCGTCGAAGAGGTTGCCGCGGGCGACTAACTCGATGGAGTCGGCGATAACTTCGCGACTAACCAGCGAGGCCTTCATGCCCTGCGTGCCCATGGTGATGCCGTCGGAGATGGTGATGGTGTTGAACTCCATCGGCGTGCCGCCGGCTTCGCGAATGCCTTCCTTTGAGCCCTTCGGCGATCTCGCGCAGATGAACGTTGCAGGTGCCGATCTCGGTCCAGGTGTTGGCGATGCCGATGATGGGCTTGTGCAGATCTTCTTTTGCGAATCCGGCGCCGCGCAGATAAGAGCGCGCCGCGGCGCGGCTGGGGCCTTCAGTCAACGGGATGCTTTGGCGCTTGCCTTCGATGGTCATGGTAATAGTCCTTCCATTTGGTTCCATTTGTCACGGGAAGCTTCGGAATAATTCTCTTCATCTCTTCGTGAAAACGGGTCTGGCTCCCGAAGGCAGGAAATGGCACGCAATATGGTTCATAGGACAGTTCCGCCTCGTGCATTGCCTGTAGAACCATTGGCCTTATTGCGCACATTACAATCACGACCGCTTTCGGCCTGTAGCATTTCATTCGGCGCGCCAGTAGTGGAATACTTTCCTTCCGGCGCTTCCGACGGAGTTTCCTGTCTGTCTTGTTCACGGGTTCTTCAACCAAATCGTCTAGGTAGAACCCGTTCTTTTCGAAGTTGTCGAGCAAATGTGCGTCACCGTTGAAAGCTCTCTTCATTGCTTCAAAGAGTTTGCTCGGTTTCTCACGGTCGTAGAAAAACGTGCCGCCAGCTGGCGCTGATTCGCCCACGAAAAGAGTCGCGATGCTATCAGGCTTGAATCCTCTGCGGGTTTTCTCTAGATCACACATGGTTTCCAGACAATCTTGGCTTATTTTGCTTTCAGCCAGCTTGCTTCGTCGTGCTTTGCTTCGAATGTGTCGAGCGCGGCGGCGTGGCGCAGGGTGAGGCCGATGTCGTCGAGGCCTTCGATGAGGCAGAACTTGCGGAAGGGATCGACTGTCGAAGGTTGCGTGGAAGCCGTGAATGTCGGTGACGGTCTGCTCTTCAAGCGAGACGGTGAGTTCATAGTTGGGAATGGTTTTGGCGTTGTGAAGCAGCTGCGGCGACCTGCTCTTCACTGAGGCGGACGAGGACGATGCCGTTCTTGCCGGCGTTGGAGAAGAAGATGTCGGCGAAGGTGGGCGCGATGACGGCGCGGAAGCCGAAGTCGGAGAGCGCCCAGGCGGCGTGCTCGCGGCTGGAGCCGCAGGCGAAGTTCTTGCCGGCGATGAGGATCTGCGCGCCCTTGTAGCGCGGGTCGTTGAGCACGAAGCTCGGGTCGGGATCGCCGGATGCGGTGCGACGCCAGTCGAAGAAGAGAAACTCGCCGTAGCCGGTGCGCTCGATGCGCTTGAGAAACTGCTTGGGAATGATCTGGTCGGTGTCGACGTTGGTGCGGTCGAGCGGCGCGGCGAGGGAGGTGAGGGTGATGAAAGGGTTCCATGATCAGGCTGAGACCTCCTCCATGAACTTTCCAGTTGCGGATGTCGACAAAGTGGCCGGCGATGGCGGCGGCTGCGGCCATCTCGGGCGAGACGAGGTGGGTGCGTCCACCGCGGCCCTGGCGGCCTTCGAAGTTGCGGTTGCTGGTGGAGGCGCAGCGCTCGCCGGGCGAAAGAATGTCGGGGTTCATGCCCAGGCACATGGAGCAGCCGGGCTCGCGCCAGTCGAAGCCGGCCTCGCGGAAGATGCGGTCGAGGCCTTCGTCTTCGGCCTGAGCCTTGACGGCCTGCGAGCCGGGAACGACCATCGCGCTGACGTGTGGAAGACTTTGTAGCCGGCGGCGATGCGGGCGGCGGCGCGCAGATCTTCAATGCGGCCGTTGGTGCAGGAGCCGATGAAGACGCGGTCGATGGCGACGTCTTCGAGCGGCGTGCCGGCCTTGAGGTCCATGTATTCGAGGGCGCGCTCGAGGCCTTTGCGCTCCTGCTCGTTGGCGGCGGCGGCGGGATCGGGCACGGAGGCTGTGATGGGCGCGACCATGCCGGGGCTGGTGCCCCAACTGACGTAGGGAACGAGCGTGGCGGCGTCGATGACGAGCTCGCGATCGAACTTTGCGCCGGGGTCGGTGGGGAGCTTGCTCCACTCGGCGACGGCTGCGTCCCAGGCAGCGCCTTGCGGCGAGAAGCGGCGGCCCTTGAGATAGGCGAAGGTGGTTTCGTCGGGAGCGATCATGCCGGCGCGCGCGCCAGCTTCGATGCTCATGTTGCAGACGGTCATGCGGCCTTCCATCGAGAGGGCGCGGATGGCCGAGCCGGCGTATTCGATGACGCAGCCGGTTGCGCCGTCGGTGCCGATCTGGCCGATGATGGCGAGAATGATGTCTTTGGCCGTGACGCCGAGGGGCAGCTTCGCCTTCGACGGCGATGCGGAAGGTCTTGGGCTTGGACTGCGGCAGGGTCTGCGTGGCGAGGACGTGCTCGACTTCGCTGGTGCCGATGCCGAAAGCCAAGCGCTCCGAATGCGCCGTGGGTGCTGGTGTGCGAGTCGCCGCAGACGATGGTCATGCCGGGCTTGGTGATGCCGAGCTCGGGGCCGATGACGTGGACGATGCCCTGGTCGCGCGAGTCGACATCGTAGAGCTCGATGCCGAAGTCGGCGCAGTTTTTGCGCAGCGTGGCGATCTGCGTGGCGGCGATCTGGATCGAGGATGTTGAGGCGACCCTCGATGGTGGTGGGCACGTTGTGATCGACGGTGGCGATGGAGCGGTCGGGGCGGCGGACCTTGCGGCCGGCGAGGCGAAGGCCCTCAAAGGCCTGCGGGGAGGTGACCTCGTGGAGCAGCTGCAGGTCGATGTAGAGCATGGTGGGCTCGCCCTGCGGGCTCGACGACCACGTGCTGCTGCCAGACTTTTTCGAAGAGTGTTTTTGGTGATGCGCTCATGATACTCCTGTTTGCAAGCTTTCAGCCGTCAGCTATCAGCTTTCAGCACGATCATCGCAAACTCTCCGAGGCACAATGGCTTCGGGCGGGCAGGTCAAGCTAAAAGCTGAGTATGCGTTGACGAGCTAAGAGTTGCTTTACGGTTTCGCGGACTTTGGCGCCCATCTCGGTGGTGGAGAGGACGGTGAGGCCCTGCGGTGTTGCCGCGGGCGAGGTCGGTGGTGCGGAAGCCTTGCTCGAGGACCTTGCGGACGCTGGATTCGATGGCGGCGGCTTCGGCTTCGAGGCCGGCGGTGTGGCGCAGAATGAGCGCGCCGGTGAGGATTGCGCCGAGGGGGTTGGCGAGGCCCTTGCCGGCGATGTCGGGCGCGGAGCCGTGGACCGGCTCGTAGAGATTGACCTTGCCGCCGATGGTGGCCGAGGGCAACATGCCGAGCGAGCCGGTGATGACGGCGGACTCGTCGGAGAGGATGTCGCCGAAGAGATTTTCGGTGAGGACGACGTCGTAGTCGCGCGGGCTGGTTCATGAGGTGCATGGCCATGGCGTCGACGTATTGGTGTTCGAGCTGTGACGTCGGGGAATTCGGCGGCAACTTCAATGACGGTGGCGCGCCAGAGCTGCGAGACTTCGAGGACGTTGGCCTTGTCGACGCTGGTGAGCTTCTTGCGGCGCTTGCTGGGCGAGCTGGAAGGCGATGCGGGCGACGCGGGCAACTTCATCGCGTGGTGTAGCGCATGGTGTTCCAGGCTTCGCCTTTGGCCTTGTCCCACTCGCGGGGCTGGCCGAAGTAGAGGCCGCCGAGCAGTTCGCGGACGAAGAGAATGTCTGCGCCGTCGATGATTTCGGGGCGGAGCGGCCTGTTGACGGCGAGTTCTTTGAAGGCGAAGGCGGGGCGCAGGTTGGCAAAGCCGCCGAGAGCGGCGCGAATGGCAAGCAGGCCGGCTTCGGGGCGCTTGTCGGGGGCGAGGGAGTTGAACTCGTTGCCGCCGACTGCGCCGAGGAGGACGGCGTCGGAGGCGAGGGCGGCGGCGAGGGTGTCGGCGGGCAGCGGCGTGCCGTCGGTGGTGATGGCGATGCCGCCGATGCGCTTGTGGTCGAGGGTGAGCGTGTGGCCGCCGAGTGGCCATGACCTCTTCGAGGACCTCGACTGCTTCGTTGGTGACTTCGGGGCCGATGCCGTCGCCGGCGGTGACTAGGATCTTGAGGTGCATTGGTTCTCCTAAACAGTGACAGTGTACAGTGATCAGTGAAATCAGAGATCAGAGATCAGAAAAGCAACTGCAGGGGCTAAAGCCCACTTCAATTTGCTGCTGCGTTCGGCACGACTGAAGTCGTGCCCTGATGCGAAGCGAGAATCTGCTAACGCGACAGCTTCAATCGAGTTCGGCGACGGGGTCGTGGCGGCGTTCGCGGATCTGGTCGGGCAGCATGCCGACAGGTCCTGGTCGTAGATGTTTTTCTTGCGGTCGGCGAGGGCGACAAAGCGGTAGTAGTCTGCTGCAGCTCCTCGCGGGTGAGGGCGAAGCCGAGCTGCTCGAGGCGATGGCGCAGCGCGGCGCGGCCGGAGTGCTTGCCGAGGACGAGATGCGTTTTGGCCACGCCGACCAGGCCGGGCGTCATGATCTCGTAGCAGAGCGGGTTGGCCAGCATGCCGTGCTGGTGAATGCCGGACTCGTGCGCGAAGGCGTTGTCGCCGACGATGGCCTTGTTGGGCGAGGGCCTGAAGGTGATGATCTGGCCGAGCACCTGGCTGGTGGGGTAGAGTCTGGTCGAGCTTGATGCTGGTGGAGACGCCGTAGCGGTCGCCGCGGACGTAGAGGGCGGCGGCGATCTCTTCGAGGGCCGCGTTGCCGGCGCGTTCGCCGATGCCGTTGATGGTGCACTCCACCTGGCGCGCGCCGTTCTGGATGGCGGCCAGCGAGTTGGCGACGGCGAGGCCGAGATCGTCGTGGCAGTGCGAGGAGAGGACGATGCCCTGGGCGTCGATGGCCGGAATGCGCTCGCGGACTTCGGCGAACATGCGGCCGTATTCCTCGGGCGTGGAGTAGCCGACGGTGTCGGGCATGTTGATGGTGGTGGCGCCGGCTTCGACGGCGATGCGAACCATCTCGACCAGGAAGTCGCGGTCGGAGCGGGTGGCGTCTTCGGGCGAGAACTCGACGTCGTCGACAAGCGAGCGCGCCAGGCGGACCGATTCGCCGCAGAGGTCGAGCGCTTCGGCGCGGCTGATCTTGAGCTTGTATTCGAGATGCAGATCGCTCGAGGCGAGGAAGACATGGATGCGGGCGCGGTCGGCAAATTGCAGGGCGCGGGCGGCCATCTCGATGTCTTCGGTCTTGGCGCGGGCCAGGGACGCGATGCGCGGCTTGCGCACGGCCTGGGTGATGGTGGCGATGGCCGCGAAGTCGCCCTCGGAGGCCATGGCGAAGCCGGCCTCGATGATGTCCACGCCCAGGTCTTCAAGGGCATGGGCCATGGTGAGCTTTTCCTGCGTGGTCATGCTGCAGCCGGGCGACTGCTCGCCGTCGCGCAGGGTGGTGTCGAAGAAGGCTACGTGATTTGAGTTCATGGTCTCGCCTGCCAGGGGAAGCCTGATGCCAACTTTTCAAGTGTCTCGCATTGGGCACATATAAGGCAAAGTTATTATTTTTGGGGAAGCGATTAGAATTGCTTATAGCAGTTGTCAGTGATCAGGTGATCAGGGATCAGGGATCAGGCGGAGCGATGAGCGCAGCGATGGAACTGAATCAGCTGGAGACATTTCTGGCGGTGGCGGAGGAGCGGAGCTTTTCGCGGGCGGCGGTGCGGCTGCACCGGACGCAGCCGGCGGTGAGCCAGGTGATCCGCAAGCTGGAGGAGTCGGTGGGCGAGACGCTGTTTGACCGCGCGGCGCGGGACGGGTCGCTGACCGCGGCGGGGGTGTTGCTGCGCGACTATGCGCTGCGCCTGCTGGCGCTGCGGCGCGAGGCATCGAGCGCGCTGGGCGAGCTGAAGAGCCTGGAGCGCGGGCGGCTGCAACTGGCGGCCAACGAGTACACCTGCATGTATCTGTTGCCGGCCATCGACCGGTTCCGGCGGGAGTTTCCGCAGGTGAGCGTGACGGTGCACCGGATGCTGGCCTCGCGGATTCCCGAGGAACTGAACCTGCGCACATTTGAGCTGGGGATGATTTCGTTCCGGCCCGATCCGGCGCAGTTCCGCACCATCGCGGTCTATGCGGACAGCCTGGCGTTCATTGTGAGCCCGCAGCATCCGCTGGCCGGGGCGGAGCGGGTGTCGATCACCGACCTGGGCGAGGAGCTTTTTGTGGCGCACAACGTGACCTCGCCGCTGCGGCAGAAGGTGATTGAGGCGTTTCAGCGCTACCGGACGCCGCTGAACATGGGCATCGAGCTGCCGACCATCGAGGCGATCAAGCGGTTTGTGGCCATGGGCAATGGGGTGGCGCTGGTGCCGCACCTGACGGTGGCGCAGGAGCTGGAGAGCGGGGACCTGGTGCGGATTCCGGTGGACGAGCTGGAGATGAGGCGGGTGCTGCGGCTGGTGCACCGGCGGCAGGCGACGCTTTCGTATGCGGCCAGGGCTTTTTTGCGGACGGTGCGGGCGCTGGCCGAGGAGCAGGGCGCGCCGTTTTACTACCACGTGGAGCGGGTTTCGTGACGGGGCTGATTCTCCCCATCTCTTTGTCGTGCGTCGCTCGGATATTCCCGATATCCGTCGCTCCTCTCTCCTCGATATGGGAAGAATTCTCTCCCGTCGCGGATGGGCAAGGTAGTGAGACCAGGTACTAACAATACGGTGCGGGGAGCACCCGATTTGGGCGGGCTGCGTCTAAGGGGAAGACACAAGCACATGCGGTCGGACGGGGAGATGCGACCCGACCCGTTCCGGCCATTTACAATGCTTAGAGCGGGGCGCGGAGGAAATCTGTGCGCCGGAATCGAAAAGCTCGTTGCCAGCCGGACGGTTGCGCAGTCGTGAGGTTCAGGACCGAATGAAGAAGATCGCATTGTTTCTGTTTTTTGTGGCGATGGGTGTGGCCGCAGGCCGCGCCCAGGAAAGCCGCCAGGACGTCAGCATCAGTGGAATAGGGCTTATTGAGCCGTTCATTGCCTCGCAGACCGACGTGCAGGTGAGCGCGAACCGGGCCTTTGGGGCATTGGCCAGCTACCGATTCATGCTGACGCCGACGGGCGCGGTGGAGGCCAACTATGGGATCACCTACGAGAACAAGATTCACTACGTGATCAGCAATACGAATCACTACATCGTGAATACCCGCACCCAGGAGATTTCGGGCGCCTTCGTGAGGAGCTTCAACTACAAGAAGTTCAATCCGTTTGTGGAAGGCGGGCCGGCGGGATTCATTTTTCTGCCCATCCGCAACACGGGAACGACTACGCTGGACGCGAAGCAGCAGACCCAGGCAGGCGGGATGTATGGCGCCGGCATCGCTTACGAGATCAGCCCCAGCTTCGACATTCGCGCGGAGTATCGGGGCTATGTGACCAAGGTGCCCACCTTCAATGATTCGGTCGACAACTTCACCACCAACAAGTGGTACAACGTTTACGATCCGGCGATCGGCGTGGCATACCACTTCTAAGCTGCAGGAATTCAGGGAAGAGGGGATGGGCCTGAGGCCTGTCCCTTTTTTGCGTGTGCGGGGTCAGGGCGGATTTGGACAGGAGCTGAAAACATCCCTCGCGGGCTAAAGCCCGATTGATTTTCTCGCGGTATTTTTGGCACGGTTAGAGCCGTGCCCTTTCAAAGCTGGGGGGCGAAGGCAAATGCCGTTCAAGGTTGGCGGGCTTCGCTGTAGCGGCCCAGTTCCTTGACCATGGAGCAGTGGGAGCTGAGGGCGTTGAGGGCTCGAGCGCCTTCCTCGGGGGAGTGAATCTGGCAGTCCACGTAAAAGATGTACTCCCAGGGTTTGCCGTGCACGGGGCGGGACTCGATTTTGGTCAGGTTGGTGCCGATGGCGGAGAGCTCGGAGAGTGCGGCGACCAGAGAGCCGGGGCGGTTCTCGACGGAGAAGGCAAGGCTGATCTTGTTCGATGGGGATCGGCGACGAGCTTCACGCGTGCGGCGGACGAGGAAGAAGCGGGTGAAGTTTTCCGGGTTGTCTTCGATGCCGGCTACCAGGATCTGCGCGCCGTAGTAATGGGCCGCGGCCTCGCTGGCGATGGCGGCGGCGTGGCGGTCGCGCAGTTCGACCAGCTGCTTGACGCTGCCGGCGGTGTCGTAGAAGGCGAAGGCTTCCATGCGGGGGTGGCTGGCGAGGAAAGCGCGGCATTGCGCCAGGGCGACGGGATGGGAGAAGACGCGGTCGATTTTGCCGATGGAGGCGCCGGAGATGGCGATCAGGTTGTGGCGGATGCGCAGCAGGGTCTCCCGCTCGACGCTCACATCGTGAGTGAGCAGCAGGTCGAAGTGCTCAGAGACCGAGCCGGCCAGGGAGTTCTCGATGGGAATGACCGCGGCGTCGACGGCGCCGTTGGCGAGGGCGGCGAAAGCGTCGGCGGAGAGGGAAAAGGGAACGATCACCGCGTCCTCGACCAGCTTCATGGCGGCTTCATGGCTGAATGAGCCGGGCTCTCCCTGAATGGCAATCTTCATGCCTGTGTTCTGGTCTCCGGGGGTTGTGGCTGAGTGGATGGGTGTGGGATCCGATTGCAGGAGTGCTTTCTCGCACCATACCACAGGGTGGTTGGGGTTTCGGTGGGGATTTTGTTCGTCGTCCATTGAGATTCAGAGCCTCAGCCAGAGGTCGGCGGCGACAAAGACCAGAAAGACCGTGGCGATAACGCCGTTCATGGTGAAGAAGGCGGCGTTGAGGCGGCGCAGGTCGCGGGGGGAGACGAGCGAGTGCTCGTAGGCCAGCAGAGGCGACGGCGGCGATGCCGAGCCAGCCGCCAGGTGGAACTGAAAGAGAAGCGCGAACCAGCAGAGCAGGGCGAGCATGGCCAGGTGCATGGCGCGGGCGGCCAAAAAGGCGGCGGGGATGCCGACGGCCTGGGGCAGGCTGTGGAGGCCGGCGGCGCGGTCGTGGTCGAAGTCCTGGCAGGCGTAGAGGACGTCGAAGCCGCCGGCCCAGAGCGTGACGGCGGCGGTGAGGACGAGGATGCGCGGGTCGAGAGAGCCGCGGACGGCGATCCAGGCGGCCGAGGGAGCGAGGCCGAGCGCGAGGCCGAGGACCAGGTGCGACCAGCGGGTAAAGCGCTTCATGTAGCTGTAGGAGAAGCAGGACGAGGAGAACCATGGGCGAGAGGTAGAGCGTGAGGCGATTGAGCTGCGATGCGGCGACGACGAAGACCAGCGCGGTGAGGATGGTGAAGCCGAGGACGAATTGGCGCGAGAGCAGGCCGGCGGGGATGGCGCGGGTGCTGGTGCGGGGATTGGCGGCGTCGAGATCGGCGTCGGCCCAGCGGTTGAAGGCCATGGCGCAGGAGCGGGCGGCGACCATGGCGACCAGGATCCAGGCGATGGTGCGCAGGGCGGGAAGACCGCGCGCGGCGAGCAGGACGGCCGTGAGCGCGAAGGGGAGCGCGAAGATGGAGTGCTCCCACTTGATCATTTCGAGGGTGGTGCGGGTTTTGGACCAGAAGCCGGGCATGAGAATTCCAGCAATTAGTTTATCGGAGGGAAGGGCTTTGGCGAGGGCGGGACCGCGCATGGTCTCCCATGTCTCAGAAGCGAGACATGGGGCACCCGAGGATTCTGGGCGAGCGGGCCGAAGGATCAGGCGGCTTCGGCCTGCTTGACGGTGTCGACGATGCGCAGGACTTCGTCGAGCCGGGTGATGCGGAACATGCTTTTCACACGTTCGTTGACGTTGGCAAGGGTGAGGCGGGCGCCGTGGTCGCGACAGTAGATCTCGTGACTGATGATCTCGCTCATGCCGGCTGAGTCGACGTAGGGGACGGCGGAAAAGTCGAGGATGGTGTGGCCGGGGAGCTCGCCGGTGCGGAATGCGTTGCGAACGATGTGTGCGCCGCCGAGGGTGATGGGGCCAACGATGCGAAAAATCACGGTGTCGGCAGATTTACCGGGGAGGCGCTCGATGGTGACAGGGGCGGCGGCGGGCATGGTGCGTCTAGTGTAAGCAAAGGGGGTGGGAGTTTGCGGGGAAAAGCGAGGGGCGGGTGTTGGGAGAGTGAACAGGAGAGATGTGTGAGGGATTGCCGTGGTTGATTCCACCCTATTCGCAAACGGCGTGAAATGGATGGGGCGCAGCAATTCAAAGCTGATTTGCGAGCGCTCTAGAGCGAGGCTTCGGCGGCCTCGACGCTGGGCTTGATGTTGATGACGCCGTCGACACGGGTCATCTTGAAGAGCTCCATGATGCGGTCGCTGACGCCGCTGACGATGAGCTTGACGCCCTTGCCGGTGCAGCGGACGTGGTGGTTTATGACCGCGCCCATGCCTGTGGAGTCCATGTAGGGGACGCCGGAGAGATCGAGGATGGTGACCGGAGGGGGGTCGCCGGCACGGATGACGGCCTGGAACTCAAAGAGATTGCGCAGGGTGAGGGGACCCTTGAGGTAAAGGATGGTCGTGCCGGGATCTTTTCCCGTCTGCTTCTCAATGGAAAGGGGTTCATCGAAAGCCATGCAGGTAAGTGTAAGGAAAGCAAAGAATTTTGTCGTTACAATTCTGTTAATGTCCGGTAACGAAGGGGCGAGGCCGGATCCCACCGTTTCCGCAAAGGATTCCAAACCGCAGGTCCTTCGACTTCCCCTTCGACTTCGCTCAGGGTCCGCTCAGGAGGATTGGGCACGGGGAGATTGGACTGAAAAAGAAGATGGCCCCGGAAGAGCTCCGGGGCCGAGTGTAGAAGCCAAACGCGGGCCGCCTGCTTACGGATTAGAGACCTTGTTGGATTCGCTGGTCTGGTTGGCCACCTGCAGATAGTTCTTGACCGAGAAGACGCCCGGCACGCTGTTTGCCTGCAAGAAGGCGATGTTCTTGTCGGTCTGGTTGTCGACAACGCCATAGAGCTCGACGTGGCCGTTCTGCACCGAGATGCGGATGGGCTTGGCGGGGTCGATGGCGTACTTGTTCAGCACGGGACTGCCATAGACAGCGCGAGCCAACGGCCATGCGCGTCCGATCGTCCATGGGTGAGGCGGGATCGACCTGGATGTGGTTCGACCACATCCTTTACGCCGGGATAGTTGCTGGCCAGCGAGGCGGCGGAGTCCTTGTCCCAATCAAACCGGGCGTGGCCGCCAAGAGTGACAACGCCGTTCTGGACGCTAATGGTGATGGCGTTGAATGTGGTCTTGCCGGGGTAGCCGACGCGATCCTACGCGATCTTTGTACCGAGCTTCTCGGCGATCTTGCTGTCGGAGACGTTGGGTCCGGCAACCTGGATCAGGTTGCGCACGGCGTCGACGCCCTTCACCTTGTGCATGGCCTTCTCCGCGTCGGCCTTGTACTCGTAGAGGTCGACGGTGCCAGAGAGCGTGGCGATGCCATTTTCAACGGAGACCTTGACGTCTTTGAATTGCTTTCTTGTCGAGCCGGTTTGCGGCGGCGGTTTCTTCCTGGGCCTGTGCGGCGACGCCGGAGGGGCGACCCGCAGCCAACGATGACGTGGGGAAGGCTCAGGAGGACACCGGCAAGCGCGAACGCGACAGATGCGCTGCGAGTTTTGCGGATGTTGCTTGTCATGCGATGACTCCTCCTTGTGCTCAATACGATCTATCTTCGGCAACGGATTGAGCCGGCTCGAACTGCCCAGAAGACCTTTGAAAGCGACAGCGGGCAGTCGAGCAATTGCCGTCAGGGAGTATAGACACGGGTTCGCGGAAAATGTTGCATGGGAGCAGGAGCGGAATGGGCTAAAGGCCCGGGGATGAAGGAACTAGGAACTAGGGACTAGCCTGCATTTCTCACACATCGCCTGAAACTGTAGCGCCGGCCTCCTGGCCGGCTGTCCTGAGGGCCTCCCGGCCCTCAGTGTCTTTGCGAGGCCTTGAAATCTACTTGTTTCGCCGTCTGTGAGAAATGCGCTCTAGGGACGAGGGACCAGGGACCAAGGACCAAGTCGTGAATGCACTAGCGGTAGCGGCGGGTGGCTTTGAGGACCATGGAGAAGACGCCGGATTCGTCGCGGGCGACAACGCAGCGAGACGTGGCGGTTGATGGCGATTTCCGCCTGGATCAACTGCTGGCCGGTGGTGTTGACGTTGGTGGCGTAGGTAAGGGTGAGGTTGCGGCCCAACTGCTCCTCGACGATGATGCGCGAGGTGGAGTTGCCGAGTGCGCCGAGGTAGTTGGGGTCGACCTTGACCGAGCCCGCGCCGAAGAGCTTTTGCACGCGGCTGCTGACGGTGGCGTTGAGCGCGCCGCCGAGCAGGGCGTCGGTGGTGGGGTTGGCGACTGACTGCTCCTGCTGCTGGGTGTAGAGGCGCTGCTGGTCTCCGGTGCGGCCCAGGGCGAGCAGGGCGACGACATCGGCTTCAGGCAGGGGCGGATCGCTGCGGTAGGTGACGGCCAGCTTTTGTGGCGTTCCGTGCAGGCCGAGGGTGATGTCGTAGTCCTCGACGCGGGCGGTGGCGTTGAGGTCGATGGAGGGCTCGATGCGGACCGGGTTGGTGAAGGAGATGTCGCCGCGCTGCAGGTCGTAGCGGGTTCCGGCGATGATGGCGCTGCCCTCGGTGATGGAGACGCGGCCCAGCAGCGAGGGCGAGGCGACGGTGCCGCGCAGGCGCAGGTCCACGTTGCCGGCCAGCTTGGCGAAGGCGTTCTGGAAGTTCAACTGCGGCGAGGAAGCGACGTGGACATCGAGGCGGATGTGGTTGGACGGCGCGTCGGGCGGCGCAATGGTTTGACGGCGTTGGCCTGCGCGGCAAGGGCGGCAATGTCCAGGTCGGGGCTGACGGAGAAGCGGGTGATGAGCACGTCGCCGGAGAGCAGCAGGTTGTTTTGCGTGCCCTGCAGATGGAGCGTGGCGTCGGCCAGCGGAACTGACGCCCTGCGGATAGCGGATGCGGATGCCCTTGCCGGTGACCGAGAGGTCGGCGTAGAGGCCGTGCTGGTAGGCCAGGTAGCCGCCCACGCTCAGCAGGCCGCCGCCGCTCATGGCGGTGAGGGATTTGACCTCCAGGCGGTTCTGGTTGAATTCGAGCGTTCCGTGCAGCTGGCTGAGGCCGTTGGGCAGGTCTTCGAGCGAGAGGGAGCCGTTCTGGAAGTCGATGCGGCCCTGCAGTCCGGGGTTCTTCAGGGGGCCGTGGGCTTCGACCTGGAAGGTGGTGGTGCCGCTGGCGGTGAGGTCGGGGTCGAGGGTCTCGGCGAGCTTCAGGTTGATGGAGCCGCTGGCGGCGAGGTCGAGCTGCTGGTCGTCCTTGAGCCGAGGCTGCCCTGGGCGCGCAGGTCGGTTTCTTCGCCGGTGACATGGAGCGGATCGAAGTTGAATGCGGCCATTGGCGAGCGTAGCGTGGACGCCGCCCTGGCTGACGAGATGAACGCCGGCGACGGTGACGGCCATCTCCTGGAGGCGGGCTTCGCCGCGGAGTTGATCGATGTGATCGAGCGGGCCTTCGAGCGTGATGACGCCGGCGAGCGCGGATTCGCCGTTGAGGGCTCGGAAATGGGCCATTCGAAGAGGTGCGGCGATGTTGAAGTGAGAGAAATCGACGCGGGCCTGGGTGGGGTGGCCCTCCTTGAGTTCGGTGCGGCCGTGGAGCTTGAGGTCCGCACCTTCAAGGCCGCTGGTGGCGTCGTAGACGACGGCTCGTTCGGCGGAGTGGGCCTGGAGGTAAGGAGTCCGAGGGACTGGCCGCCGACGGTGAGGCTGGAGACGTTGGCGTGGGCCTGGATGCTGCGGATCATCGAGAGTGCCGGAGCCATTGAGCGAGAACTCGAGGCGGCCGGTGATTTCGTTGTCGAACTGGCGAAGGGATTCGATCTTTGCCATGTCGATGCCCGAGCCGCTGCTGTCGATTTGGAAACGATGGGAGTTGAGGTCGTAGGTTCCGTAGGCGGTGACGGAGCCGGCGGGCGAGGAGGCGGCGATCGAGGTGAAGTGGAGGAGGCCTTGGTGAGCGAGCCCTGCGCATGGAGGTGCGTGACGGGCTCGCCGTAGACAACGCCGGCGATGAGCTCGGCCGAGCCGGCGCCGGCGAGGGCGTTGACTTTGCCGTCGGCGTGGAAGTCGGTCGAGAGCGTGCCGGAGATGGGGACGGGCTGGTCGAGAAGCGGGAGCAGATCGTCCATTGGAACGTGGGTGGCGTGGAGATTGAGATGGAGGGTGGAGTTGCCATCGAACGTGGGTTCGACCGGGCGGCCTTCATGAGCGGTGGGGTCGAGAGTAGCCTTGCAGGGCGATTTCGGCGGGGCCGCGACGGAGAAGGGCGTGGTCGATGGCGATGTGCTGAGCGGAGTAGCTGCCGGTGGCCTCGATGGAGTCCCAATGGACGGACTGGGGCTGTGAGGCCGGTGGCGGGGCGATTGAAGCGTTGGCGGATGGCTTCGCCGGGAGCATTTCGACGGCGATCTGGGTGGTTTTGAGCGAGCCGACGAGGTGGGGATCGAGGATGGAGCCGGACCACGTGCCGTGGAAGTCGCCGGTGCCGGCGAGGTTGATGGGCAGGGCTGCAGTGCCGGTGCGGCCGTTGCGTGAGACGCCGAGATCTTGGAGAAGTGTGTCAAAGTCGCCAAGGTTGGTGGAGTGGAAGTCAACGCTGATGCCGGTGGGGCGACTCATGGGGTGGACGCCGAGCAGACCGGCAGCTTGAACCTGGCTAGAGGGGAGCTGGACGAGAAGCTTCCGCAGGGCGACGGAGCCGTCCTTGTGAGTGTAGGTGGCATCGAAGACGCCGCTGGCGGGAATCTCGCCCTGGAGGGGATGACCTGTGGGGTCGATGGTGAGCTGGACAGCGACGACGGTGGTGGCGGTGTAGCCGCCAGTGAAAGTGGCCGTGACAGGGCCATTGACGCGAGCATCGAACCCGAGGCGCTGGAAAGGTGGGTAGCTGACGGCGTCGAGGAGCGTGTCAACAGAGAGGTCTTTGGCCTGGGCGTTGATCTTGCCGTTGTAGGGGATGAAAGGCGGCTCGTAGGGCAGGTTGGGAGCAGTGCGTCGAACCGATGCCGGGCTGGCGGGCGCGGGGCGAGTATGT
The DNA here is from genome assembly GCA_963783065.1 of uncultured Acidobacteriaceae bacterium. Lineage (GTDB taxonomy): Bacteria > Acidobacteriota > Terriglobia > Terriglobales > Acidobacteriaceae > Telmatobacter. Next base: position 521,991 of record CAWAMG010000006.1, read on the forward strand.
GTTGGAGTTGGAGAGAGTTGGGCCACGCCGGGAAACGCGCTGAGCCACGGAGAGAGCGTGAAGTCGCCGGTCATCTGCGCCGCCCTGACGGAAGCGCACAACGACCGAAGTGAAAATCATCTGTCTGTGGTCGATGTGAACGTGTGTGTCGACGCGCAGGCCCCGGAGCACGATGCCGGGGTATACCAATGCGCCGTCCTCTACATGGGCGACGCCATCGGCACGAAACTCGCCGGTATCGCCCGCGGCATCGACGTTCAGGTCGGGCGAGACCGGCTGGGACGTTGGGGAAGTCGAGGAGCGGATCGAAGAGGCGCAGGTCGAAGTCGCCCTGAAGCTTTGCGTGCCATCGTGGTTTGGCGAAGTTCTCGAGGTCGGCGGTGATGTCGAAAGTTCGATCGGGGTGGCCGTGTTCGCGGGAGGTGAGACGGAGCGAGCGAAGGTAAAGGGCGGTGCGGGTAAGGTCGAGTGTGGCCTGGAAGAAGCCGTAGTAGGTGATCGGCTTGCCGTGCGAGAGGCGGAGATCGGTTGCGCCGGCTTCGATGCGGTAGGTTTCGGGACTCGTTGGGGCAGGCGGCACCCAGGACATACGCAGCGAGATGTCGCGACCTTCGAAGTTGACGGGGAGGGACAGAGCACGGAGATGAAGGGCGTCGGTGCGATCGTCGATGAGGATGAGACCGTCGCGAACCTGGGCGTTGCCTGCCTGCAGATCGAAGAGCTGATCGATCGAGGAGCGGTTCGAATTGAGAAGGATGGGCGGGATTGGGCAGGTTGGTGGAACCGTCGGGATAGTTGATGAGATGAATGGCGGGATGGTCGACTTGGAGATCGCGGAGGAGGATGCGGGGACTCAAGATGCCGAGGATGCTGAAGCCGGCGCGGACGCGATCGATGGTGGCGTAGGGGATTTCGCCAGGAGCTTCAGTGCCGTGGAGGACGATCCCGTCTGCTTCAGCCTCAAGGCTGAAGAGATGCCATTTAAAGGAGGAGATTTCAGCACGGCCCCCGGTACTCTGCTGGAGCAAATGGACCATGCGCTTGCGGACGAGGGCTTCAAAGGAGTCAGAGGAAGCCCAGAAAAAGAGGCCGACGAGGGCAGCTGCTACGACAAGCGTGATGAAGCCCGCAGAAAACATCACGTGGCGCAGGTAGCGACGCCGGCTGCGCGGCGACGCGGCTGCGTCGGGAGACGCGGGAGGGTCAGGGAACTTTGAGAGGTCGTCGCTCATCGTCCTCCCTTCCCTTGGGCTCGATCCGGGTTGGCTGGCGCGGGGCCGGGTTCGGCCGGTCCTGCCTTTTCCAGAGAGGGATCGAGGACTTCGACGTCGCCCTGGGTGCGAAGGTTGCGGAGCCAATCGTCGAAGAGAACGTTGACCTTCTGCTGGAGCAGAATCTCCTGGATGCGCGGGGCGACTTTATCGAGGGGTGGTCTTTCCTCGCCTTTGGCGTAGAGCGGCAGCAGAGAGTCATGGTAATAGGCGTCGATCTCCTGCTCGGAGACACTGATGCCCTGGCGGAAGCGGAGCTCAATGAAGCTGAGAATCTGGAGGCGGTAGCGGAGCGTAGCCTCGACAAGCTCCAGTGTAAGGCCGTGGGCGGCCAGGAAGGCCTTCCAACCGGAGTCGGAGGCGCAATTGGCGTGAACGCAGGCGGGAAGCTCGGTGCGAAGCTCTTTGAGGCGCGCGTCGACTTCGGATTGCGCGGGTTCGGCGGCCTGAATGTCTTCCTGGCGCATTTGCTGCTCGATGAGGGCGCGGCTGATGAGCTGCTCGAGGGCGTGTTGAGGAGTGAGGGTGCCGGAGTTTTGGCCAGCAGGGTCGAGGATCGAGAGGCGAATCTCTTCATCGATGTCGCTGAAAAGGATGGCGTGATTGTTGACGACGGCTACGACGCGGTCGAGAACCTGCGAGGCCGGGGTGGGGCCTTGTGAGGCGGATTGTTGGCTGGTGGATGCCGGGGATTGGGCGCAGAGGTGGAAAGTAAAGAGCGCGAGGGCGAAAGCAGGTATGAGGCAAGTCCGGCGAAGAAGCGCGGAATCAGCAAGGGACACGAACGCGGCATGGTGCGGGTGACGATCAAGAGGCCGGGATGAATGTGTGGCGGGCATCAGAAGGTTTGTCCAAGGCTGAAGAAGAAGTTGAAGTGGTTGGCCTCGCCGACGGTGGCGGGGCGGTTGGCATTCGAGTAGTTGTATATCACCGGATAGATGGGTGTATTGAGGTTATAGCTGAAGTCGAGGCGGATGGGCCCGGCGGGGGTGTGGTAGCGGAGGCCCGCGCCGATGGCGTGGGAGAAGTAGTTGAAGCTGCAGTGGTCCGATGAGCCCGGTCGAGTTCGACGACGGTGGGGGAGATGCTTTGAGGTCCTCGCATGCATCGCGGTCGGGCTGGTGGAAGCGGAGGAAGCTGGCCCAGGCATCGGAGGCGTTGGCAAAGACGTTGCCCATATCGTGAAAGAGGACGAGGCTGACAGAGTCGCCGAGCCAGGGAAGGTTGGGCGGAGGCAGGCGCAATTCGGTGCTGTTGATGAGCGCGCCTGCGCCGCCGACGGGGTAGCCGGTCTCAGGATCGCGCGGGCCGGCGGCGTTGATGGAGAAGCCGCGCAGAGAGGTGGCTCCGCCGGCGTAGAGGCGCTCGGGAAGGGGAATCAGTTCGCTGGAGGCGTTACCAAAGGCGCGCTCCTGGCCGTAGCGGGTGTTGCGGGCGAGCACGTAGCGGCCCTTATCGAAGCCGTAGTAGCTCGAGTTGGAAACATCGAGGCGGTTGAACTGGGCCTGCGCGCCGAATTGCCTGGCGGAGAGGAACTCCTGGAAGCTGGTGTAGGTGCCGCGATGGGCATCGAGGGGAGAGTCGCGCGTATCGCGAATCCAGGTGAAGGCGGGGCCGGCGACGCGGACCGCGGTGGCGAGCTGCGCAATCTCGCTTGGAGCGACCTGAAGGGTAGTGGCCTCGACCTTGACGCGGCGGAAGTCGAACTCATAGACGAAGGTGTTGGCTTTGGAGAAGATGGACCTGGGAGCGGAGAAGTGCTCCGTCAGGCGAGCGCCGGTTTCGAGCTTGGAGGCTACGTAGGTGGTGACGTCAAGGCTGTTGGCGTAGCCGCCGGACCAGGCGAGACCAAGTCGCGATTGCCGTCGAAGTGCGGAATCTGGTAGAGCAGATCGATTTTCTGCTCGAGCAGGCCGTAGGTGCCCTGCAGGGAGGCGGACTGCTCGCGGCCGAAGAGGTCGTTGCGGGTGATGTCGGCAAGGACGCGGGGGCTGACGCCGGTCTTGCCCTGGGGATTGCATTGGGCGCCGCTGGTGATGATGCCTGCGCAGTTGTATTGGGGCTGGCCGGTCTGGGCCTCGAAGCCGAAGCCGTAGGTGAAGGCCCAGCGGCGGGCTTCTATGGCCTGCAGCAGGACGGTTTTGTACTTGTCGCCGCCCTCGGGATTCTCAACGGCCGTATCTACCTCGTTGAAGAGGGCAAAGTCGTAGAGGTTGCGCTGTGTGTCCATGAGGGCGGACTGGTTGAGCGGGTCGCCGGCGTGGAGGGTGATGGCTTTTGCGACAGTTTCGGGACGGGTGTAATGGAGGCCGGTGAGCAGAACCTTGCGCACAAAGACCTGCTCGCCTTCGGTGATGTGGAAGATTACGTCGATCTTCGCGGGGTCATCGGGTTCAGTCTTTTGCGAAACGTCGACCTCGGGGTGGTCGAAGCCGCGCTGGAAGAGATCGGTGAGAAGGGCATCGCGGTCTCCGGCCAGGTTGCCGGGCGACAACAACTGGCCGGGGGTGGTGTTGAGAAGAGCGAAAAGGCGCAAGTTCTCGTTGAGTTGTGTGCCTTCGATCGCGAGCGTTCCGACGCGCTGCTGAATTCCTTCGGTTATTCGGTAGACGATGGCGAGGGGGGCACTACGCGCGCGGGCCGAGGACACAGGAGACGCTGCTGAGGACGAGCCGGGCAAGGAGATGTCGGCAGCAACGGTTTCAGGCGTGCTGGTTTCAGGGACGATCTTTACGTTGGGGAAGCCGTTGTCGCGATATACGTTCTGGAGGGCTGAGATGTCGGCTGAGACAAGAGCCTGGCTATAGTCGCCATGGGGATTGAGTGTGCTTGCCTCGTGGACGCTGAGGAGTTCTTTAAGGGTTCCCGAGTCGAAGTATTCATTGCCTGCGACGGAGACGTTCTGAACGCGCCGGCGCGGACCGAGGAGAACACGGTAAAGGATAGAGACCTGTTCGGCGGCGCTGTTCTGGGCCTGGTGGTCGACCTTGACATCGAAGTAGCCGAGGCGCTGAAAGTAGTTGCGCAGGCGTTGATTTCCCTCATTGAGCAGATCGTCGTCCACGGCGCCTTCCTGGAAGATGGGAATGACGCGGCGCAAGCGTTCCGGCTCTATCTTCGCGCCTTCCACCATGACACGGACGATGGGGCCCTGGTTGGCGGAGAAGCGGAAGTTCTGGCGATGCTGGGCAGGCAAGTACGATTCGGATTCGAGTTTGACGTCGGCTTCGAGCCGGTCCTGCTTCTGGTAGTGGTGGAGGACGCCGTCGAGAGCGCGGTTGGGCGTGTCGTGGTCGACGGTGGCTCCCGAGCGCAAGCGTGCTTTGCGGCGAAACTCCTCAAGGGACATGCCAGAGTCGCCTTCGACCTGGAGGGCGCCGACGCGGGCCTGAGGTCCAGAGACTACAAGGAAGGCAATGTCGACCAATTGTTCCTCTGGGTGGGGTGTGAGGGTGTTTGTAATAGTGGACTCGCGGAAGCCGTTGTCGGCGAGGGTGCGGTTCATCTCAGCGAGGGCGCGAGCGAGCTTGGAGGCTGTGTAGCGAGTGCCGGGGTTGAGCCGGCTTGCACGCTGGAGTTGCGCGTTGATGGTGGCGCCCTTGGCTCCGTCGACGGTGACGGTGCCGATGAAGGTGCGAGGGTCGCCGCGAAAGGTGATGGCGACGCCGTCGTCGAGGGAGGTTGCGTCGGCCTGGACGGAGTCGTAGAGGCCGGTAGCAAAGAGCTGACGGAGGCTGCGGCGTATCGCATCTTCGTCGAGGGGCGCGCCTTCCGCCTGAGGGAGATGGCCGGGAAGCGGAGCGAGGCGATCGGGCGATACACCTTCGAATGCGATGCGGCGAACGAGCAGACCATGCCAGCGAGCGAACGGTGAAGGTTGAGAAGAGTCGTTGGAAGGCGGATTTGAGGCGTGTGCCGGAACGGGCGCGTCAGGGAGGGTTTGAGATGCTGCCGCGACGGTCGTGCCTGGTGCGATTGGCTGTTGGGCCATTGCCGAGGGAGTGAGTTGAAGGAATGCAGCGAGGCAGGCGGCGCACCACAAAGCGAGGAATACGCGCCGAATTGTGGGGGAGAGGAGCACAACGAGAGGCGAGTCGACGCCGCGGGATGGTTTGCCGGAATGCCCCACCGACATTGACGTCAAGACAAGATCTCCTCTGCGGCATTGGCGGGGCAATGGCGTGGTGATGCCGGCCTCCGGTTCCAGTTAGACGGGATCCAATGTCTGACGGGGCGAACGCGGAGGCCAGGTTGCCGGCGAGGAGGCTCAAAGTGAAAAAGGCCGGAGTTTGGCCGGCAGAGGCTTCCTCGGCTGGTCCCTCTGCATCCTATACTAACGAGGAACGATGCTCGGCGCAGCGCGGGAAGAGACGTAGGGTTATCCTCAAAAGGAAGCTCATGAGCCAATCGAGGTTGCCTGTGAAAGGGCCGGATGAGGAAGTGTCTGGCACGGAGCCCGTCGAGTTGGCGGTAGGGCAATCGGCGGCGGCGAAGTCAGTAAGCGTCCGCGAAAGCGCAGCGACCGGTGTGCCTGCTGAACTGCTGGAGCGTGCGCAGGCAGGGGATCACCGGGCGTTTGCCGAGATCTACAGCCTGCACAAGCGGCGAATATACTCTCTTTGCCTGCGCATGCTCGGCAACGCGGCCGAGGCCGAGGACCTGACCCAGGAGGCGTTCCTCCAACTGCACCGGAAGATCGGGACTTTTCGCGGGGAGTCGGCGTTTTCGACGTGGCTTCACCGGCTTGCGATCAACGTTGTGCTGATGCGCCTGCGGAAGAAGGGGTTGCAACTGATCTCGCTGGATGAGGCGATGGAGCCGACGACAGAAGAGCGGCCGGGCCGGAGCTTCGGGACGGACGACCTTTCATTGACCGGGGCGATCGACCGCCTTGCGCTACAGCGGGCGATCGACGATCTGCCGGCTGGGTATCGGCTGATCTTCATGCTGCACGATATTGAGGGTTACGAACACAATGAGATAGCCGATATGCTGAGATGCTCGATTGGAAACAGCAAGTCGCAATTGCACAAGGCGCGACTTAAGCTGCGAGACGCATTGCGGGTTCACTCCCGAGGGGAGGGCCGATGATGAGCGAAGTGCCCAAGTCCATGTCGTGTGCCGAGTTCCAGGCGCAACTGCCGGATTTAATCGGTTCGGGCGAGAGCGTAGGGGAGCATCCGCATGTGAAAGAGTGCGATCTTTGCCGCGAGCTGCTGGAGCAACTGGAAGCGATTGCGCATGCGGCGCGGCAACTGTTCCCAGAGGTTGAGCCGCCGGATGAGCTCTGGGAGCACATTAAGTCGGCGATCAAGGAAGATGAAGGAGGGAAGGACCAGCCGAGCACGTAGAGGGTGGTGAGGAAGAAATCGAGGAAGAGTTGACCGAGGCCTCTTTCTCGGGGCGGTACGGAACGAAAACGCGGCCGGGCTGCGACAGGGGTGGCAAGGGGCGGGTGAAACGAAGTCCGCGGGGATGGGCTGGGCAAACTCCGCAATCCTTTTGAATTCAGAACTGAGGGAGACTCCTCGACGAGCGCTCACCTTTGACGTTCTCTGGCCGATAGAGATTGGGTGGATCGCGGGCGGAGTTCGGACAACTGACGCAGGGTCAGCGAGTTGTGATTGACGAATCCAAGAGGTGCAAGGACCGCGGATGGTGGAAATCCGGACGAGCCAGGTGGAACATGGAGCGGGCCGCGCACGTAAGTGATTCGGGAGGAGCGAGATTGGAAGGAAATTTACCCGGAGGAGACGCGGAAAACTGAAACTTTCGTGGATTGTGCGTTGTCTAATGAAGGAAAGTTGATACGAGGACACTCAATGGCAAATCAGAACGCGGTTCCGGCCAGTGGTAAGACGGCAACGACAAAGACAAATGGAGGGACGCGCCAGATTCCAGTGTTGCCGGTTCGGGATACTGTGTTGTTTCCGCACGCAGTACTTCCTCTCACGGTGGGGCGGGAGAGCTCAATCCAACTGATTGAGTCGCTGGGCGAAGAGCGGGCGATCGTGGTGGCCGCGCAGTTCGATCCGCGGTTGGACGCGCCTAAGCCGGACGACATGCACCAGGTTGGCACGCTGGCCACAGTGCACAAGGTAGTCCGGATGCCGAACCAGAGCCGGTTTGTGTTCACCGAAGGCGTGGAGCGGGTGCGGCTGGTGAAGTACGTCCAGACTGAACCGTACATGGTGGCAGAAGTGGAGACGGTGGAGGAGTTAGAGGTCCCGGCCGGAGCGAACCAGGAAGCGCTTGTCCGGAATGTGATCGGGCAGTTCCAGCAGATCGTGTCTGAGTCGCAAACGCTATCGGATGAACTGCGGACGATTGCAGCGAACATTGAAGAGCCAAGCCGGCTGGTGGATTTTGTAGCGTCGTCGCTGCCGTTCTTGACCACGGACGACAAGCAGCAACTACTGGAATCGGCGAGCATCCAGGAGCGGCTGGAGAAGTTGAATGCGCATCTTGCCAAAGAGCTTGAGGTGCAGCAGCTGCGGACGAAGATCCAGACCGAAGTGCAGGACCAGGTTCAGCAGTCGCAGCGGGACTACTACCTTCGCGAGCAGATGAAAGCGATCCAGAAGGAGCTGGGCGAGCAGGACGAAGGGCAGCGCGAGATTGAGGAGCTGCGCAAGAGAATCGATGAAGCGGGAATGCCGGAAGACGTAAAGAAGGAGGCGCTGAAGGAGCTTTCGCGGCTTGCGCGGATGTCTCCGATGGCGGCCGACTACTCGCTGACGCGGAATTACATTGAGTGGCTCGCGGTGTTGCCCTGGAGCCGGAGTTCGGGCTCGAAGATCGATATCGCGAAGGCCAAGGAGATTCTGGACGAAGACCACTACGAACTGAAGAAGGTGAAGGACAGGATTCTGGACTACCTGAGCGTCCTGGAACTGAAGCCCGACATGAAGGGGCCGATTCTGTGCTTTGTTGGGCCTCCGGGCGTGGGCAAGACGAGTCTGGGTCGGTCGATCGCGCGGGCTCTGGGACGGAAGTTCCAGAGGATTTCGCTGGGCGGCATGCACGACGAGGCGGAGATTCGGGGGCATCGGAGGACGTACATTGGCGCGCTGCCGGGGCAGATTATTCAGAGCATCCGGCGGGCCGACTGCAACGATCCAGTGATCATGCTGGACGAGATCGACAAGCTGGGGCGGGACTTCCGGGGCGATCCGGCGTCTGCGCTTCTGGAGACGCTCGATCCGGAGCAGAACAACACATTCCGCGACAATTATCTCGATGTGCAGTTCGATCTGTCGAAGGTGCTTTTCATCTGCACGGCGAACATGCTGGACACGGTGCCTCCGCCGCTGCTGGACAGGATGGAGCTGATTCCGCTGCAAGGCTACAGCGAGGAAGAGAAAGTGCACATCGCATTCCAGTACCTGATTCCGCGGCAAGTGAAGGAGAACGGGATCACGCTCGAGCAGATTGAGTTTCCGGATGAGTCGGTGCGATGGGTGGTGCGGCACTACACGCGCGAGGCCGGGGTGAGGAAGCTGGAGCAGGTGCTGGGCACCGTTTGCCGCAAGCAGGCGCGTCGCGTGGTGGAAGGCAAAACCGAGAAGCTGGTGGTGACGAAGGGCGTGCTGAAGGAGTTCCTGGGCGGAATCCAGGTGCGCGTGGAAACCGAAGTTGCAGAGCGGGTGAAGCGTCCGGGCGTGGCAGTGGGTCTGGCGTGGACACCGGCCGGCGGCGACATCCTGTTTATTGAAGCGAACAAGATGAAGGGCAAAGGCGGTTTCACGATGACGGGCCAGATTGGCGAGGTGATGCAGGAGTCGATGCAGGCCGCGCTGACCTGGGTACGTTCGAACGCGCAGGCGCTGGGGCTGGCGGAGGACTTTACCAAAGATATCGACCTGCACATTCACGTTCCGGCGGGCGCGATTCCGAAGGATGGTCCATCAGCCGGCGTGACGATGGCGACGGTGCTGGCTTCGCTGTTGACCGATACCCCGGTGCGTCCACTGACGGCGATGACCGGAGAGATCACGCTGAGCGGAAACGTGCTGCCTGTGGGCGGTATCAAGGAGAAGTTCCTGGCCGCGCGGCGGGCGGGTGTGGAGACGATAATATTGCCGGCGGAGAATCGGCAGGATGTTGAGCAGGACCTGACGCCGGAGGTGATGGAAGGGGTGCGGTGCACTATGCCAATCGGATCGAGGACGTTTTGGCGGTGGCGCTGCCGCTGCTGAAGGCAAGGCCCGTTGCGCCGGCGGAGATCGCAATTGGAGTGGGCGCAGCCCATTAAGAGCAGAAAATGCTGCTGATATTGAACGATTCCATAGGCCGGCCCATACGCCGGCCTTTTCATTTTTGGTGCGGAATTTCTAGCAGATCGACGTCCAGTTCGGGGAGAAAAGTGCCGCAGATCACAAGACGGCACTGAAGTAACGTGAGATTTGGCCGATGAGACGGGGAGATTGAGTTCGCGCGGGACGCGAGGAGCGGCAAATATGGCCACGACCCCTATCTCTAGTCATCAGTTTGTGCCGTTGCATTTGTCGGGGAACACGACGGAGCATCAGAACCAGATGCTGATGGAGTTTCTGGACGAAGCTGTGCAGCACGCGTATCGGACAGTGATTGAACAACTGGATCGTCAGAGCGCGCAGGCCTTTCTTGATTCGTCGAAGAAGGCGAAGGTGGAAGTGGCGGATCTGGTGGTGGAGGCGATCCATCGGCACACGGTCACCGACAAGTTCAAGGAAGAGGAGGTGGCTTCGAATCGGGAGTACCCGCCGACGTACAAGATTCGTCCGATTGAAGCGCAGGTAACGGCGTTGAGGACGCTGTTTCCGGTGCTGGGAAGCTGCCATGAGAAGCTGGCGCGGAAGCCGCTGCTGGAAGGGGCGGAGGGCTGGTTTGCGATTCCTCGCTGGCAGGCGCTGGCTCCGACATACAACGAGGCGGTGGATCTGGTGATTGAGGCCTTGGCGACGAAGCGGAAGGTTTCAAACCGGATCGTTGGAAAGCTGGGCGAAATCTATCTGCGGCAGAGCGAGCGGTCGCAGCTGGCGGAGAAGATTCTGGCGGAGCAGCAGGGAGGGAATGACATCCTGGTGGTTCCGGCGCAGGCGGGAATGCTGCATCGGGGCTGCTCGGCGCGAAGGACACGCGCATCGCTGGCTGGGAATGAGTTTGGTTTGGGGATGTTTTCCATCGGGTGCATGTTGTTGTTGCATCCTGAGCGGCTGTCAACGGCAAACACGCTGATGATCGATTGCGGCGGCGACGAGTACTCGGTGCGCGGCGACTATACGTTTGACCGCGTTCCGCTGTTTGACTACGACATCAGCGGGATTGAAGTGAGTATCTTTTACGAGGACCGGGCGCGGAACCTGTGGGGGACGCCGACGGGGTTTCTGTACAAGATGGTGTGAAGAGCCAGGGGTCAGGGTTCAGAGGCCAGGGTTCAGGGATCAGAGATCAGAGGCGCTTGCTGGGAAGGCAGGCGGGATTGATCAAGGTACGAAAGTGTTGGCGAAGTCAGCCGACTTCCGCTAAGCCCCAGCTATGGAATTAGGCGGAAGACCGCGTGCGGCCTGCTGCGTCTAACGCAGCAGGCGGTATTCTTTAGAACGTGATCCAGGTGAAAGTACTTCCATTTGGCGTGTTGAAGGACTGGCTCGGGGCGGAGTCGGCAGCCGTGGAGTTGCGCGAGGGCGCGACGGTGGCCGAACTTCTGGCGCAACTGAGCGGTGAGCTCGGTGGAAGGGAGCTGAAGGGAATCGCGGTAAGCGTGAACGCCGAGTATGCGCATGGGGGCCGAGTGCTGCGCGCGGGCGATGAGGTAGGGCTGCTGCCGCCGGTCTCGGGGGGCATGGGCAAGGCTGGCGAAGGCGAGAAAACCGAGGATTGTCGAGTTACGGCACTGCTCACGCGGGAGCCGATTGAAAGTGTGCGACTGGCAGCAGAGGTGAAACAGGGGGAAGACGGCGCGGCTGTGGTGTTTGACGGGATTGTTCGGAACAACACACGCGGGCGGAAGACGCGTTACCTCGACTACGAAGCGTACGAAAAGATGGCTTTGAAACAGATGGAGGAACTGGGTGTTGAAGCGCGCACCCGATTCGGCGTACGGGAAGTGAAGATTGTTCACCGGCTGGGACGGCTGATGGTAGGCGAAACGAGTGTGTTGATTGTGGTGGCTGCGGCGCATCGGGGGCAGGCATTTGACGCGTGCCGGTGGGTGATTGACACGCTGAAGAAGCAGGTGCCGATCTGGAAGAAGGAGACGTTTGAGGATGGGGTGGTTTGGGCGGATGGAGAGCCGTTTCCTGACGGGGTAGCGGTGACGCCGGAGGTCAAGCATGAAGGGTGAGTCCCCAAGCAAGCGGCGTTTGTGGATTCCGACCCTTGCGCAAAAGAGAGCGCGCAAGGATGGGTTACCCGGCAGGCTTCGTGGATCCCAGATGTCAGAAGCGAGCCCCTTCGGCAAGCTCAGGGCAGGCTCTGGGGTACGGAAACTGGCCTTGTTGCTTTTTGGGATACTTGCTGGTGCGGCAGCAGCGCAGGAAACAGTGCTTCACGTTGAGGTGAAGCTGGTGAGCGTGTTTGTGAATGTGACCGACGGGAATGGGGCGATTGTGGGTGGGCTGACGAAGGATGATTTTCACGTGACCGAGGATGGGCGGCTGCAGGAGATCGCGGTGTTCGAGAGACAGAGTGAGTTGCCGCTGAATCTGACACTGGCAATCGACACGAGCGGGAGCGTGAAGAAAGATATGGCGGAGGAATCGGACGCGGCGCGGCGGTTTGTGCGTGCGATTCTGCGGCCAGCAGGACCAGATGAGCCTGCTGCAGTTTGCGACGGACGTGAAGGAACTGACTCCGTTTACCAACAAGGCGAGTCTGATCGAGGGGGGGCTTACGCGGCTGAAGTCCGACTTTGCAACTTCGCTCTACGACGCCATCTACCTGGGCAGCGAACGGCTGGGGCCGAAGGACGGGCGCAAGGTGCTGGTGCTGGTTTCCGACGGGGGCGACACGGCGAGCCGCGAGACTTATCCAGAGGCGCTGGAGATGGCCCTGCGGAACGAGGTGATGATTTACTCCATCATTGATGTGCCGATTGAGGCGAGCGCGGGGCGGGATCTGGGCGGGGAACACGCGCTGATCACGCTGGCGGAGCAGACGGGCGGAAAGAGCTTCTACGTGAGCGATGGCGGGCTGGACAAGGCGTTTGCGCGGGTGAGCGACGATCTGCGGACGCAATATCTGATTGGCTACTATCCGCACAACCAGGAGCCGGGAAGGCAGTTTCACCGGCTCCAGGTGACGGTGCCGCGGGCGGCGGCGGAAGCGTTCAACATCCGGCACAAGACGGGATACTACACGGACGCACCGGCAGGCGTGACCAGGCCCTAGAATGGGTAACATGACTTCTCCACTCGCAGGCCGCCGCCGCTCCAAGTCGACCCCGCCGGGAGAAACCGGCCAGGAAGGTCTTTACCTTCGCTCGTTGAGCGATCGTCAAGTGATCGTAAACGTGAAGCTGCGGGATGGGGAGACGGTGCGCGGCTGGATCGAATACTTTGACGACGTGATGCTGCGGCTGACCCGCGAAGGTGCGCCAAATCTTTTCATCTACAAACACCAGATCCGCAGCATCACCGAGGCCGGCAAGAGGCGGGATGTGCGTATTGAGGGATCAGCGAAGGCTCGGAGGCGGGTTTCGAACGGGGAGGGTTCTTGAGCGCCGCAGAGAAGGGGAACTGGGCTGATTTGGGTTCCGCAGGCCGCGGAAATAGCGCGCGAGGCGGGAGCGCGGCTGCGTGAGTTTTTCGCACGTGGTGTGGAGACTGAGTACAAGGGCGACGTGGACCTGGTGACGGTGGCTGACCGGACGAGCGAGGCACTGATCAAGGGGCGTCTGGCCGAGGTGTTTCCTGCGCATGGGGTCTACGGTGAAGAGGGGACGCGGGAACGGATGGAAGGCGAGTTCAGGTGGTACGTGGACCCGTTGGATGGGACGACGAATTTTGCGCATGGGCTTCCCCAGTTTTGCGTTTCGCTGGGGCTGGAGCGACGGAGTGCGAGGTTGGCAGCGGGCGAGGACGGGACGATTGTGGCCGGGGTGGTGTACGACCCGATGCGCGACGAGCTGTTCGCGGCGGAGCGCGGCAAGGGCGCCACGCTTAATGGGAAGCCGATTGGGGTTTCAAAGACCGCGGTGCTGGCTGAATCGCTGGTGGCGACGGGGTTTCCCAGTCATAAGCGGCACGATAATCCGAACATCCACTTCTACCACGAGTTCACGCTGCGATCGCATGGTGTAAGGCGGGCGGGCTCGGCGGCGCTCGACCTGGCGTATGTGGCATGCGGTCGGCTGGAGGCGTTCTGGGAGTTCAATCTGAATTCCTGGGACACGGCGGCGGGCGCGCTGCTGGTGGAAGAGGCAGGCGGAAGGATTTCGGACTTCATCGGCGGGCCGTTTGAGCTAGACAGCCGGGAAGTGCTGGCTTCGAATAGACGGATTCACGGGGAGCTGGTGGGGTTGTTCCAAGATATGTTCGCGGGACGGAATCTGGAGCCGATACCGACGCCGAGGGAGTTTGCGCAGCGGCGGGCGGAGCGGGCGGCGGCGGCGATGAGGCGGTAGAACGGCGGGGACGTCCCGTCTGTCCCTGAGTTTCCACCCTCCTGCAAGCAGGCGGGTGGCCCCGGTCTGACCCTCCCTTAAAACTCGTGTGGCCCATGTCTGGATTTTCAGACATGGGAGACCACGAGCTTCCGTTTTCCGGGTTCACGTTCGCCGGGTCGCCCCGCCAAGATGAGGGGGGTTGAAATATATATGCCAATGGCATATAGTCATCCCATGCACACGTTGGTCGAGACGCCGATGTACGTGCGCGCAGCCGAAGCCATTTTCAACGAAACGGACCGGGAAAGAATTGTTTGTGCGATTGCCGCTGCGCCGGAGTCCGGAGACCTGATGCCAGGCACGGGCGGTTACCGCTAGCTGCGGTTTGCGCGTCCGGGCATGGGAAAGAGGGGCGGCGCGCGTGTGGTTTATTTGCATGGCGGCGAGGACATGCCGATCTTTCTCATCACTGTCTATGTCAAGTCGGAAAAGGGCAATTTGAGCAAGGCTGAGCAGAAAGCGCTGGCGAAGATGGCTAAGAGTTTCTTTGCGGATTACAGGGGGACGCGATGAGCAAACTGTTTGAAGAGATGGCGCAAGGAACGGCGGAGGCCCGCGCCTACATGGCAGGGAAACGCAAGGGCTATAAGGTCACTCTGCCGGAGACCGTTGACGTGCGCGGCCTCCGCAAGCGGCTGCGCCTGAGCCAGGGACGGTTCGCGGATCAGTTCGGCTTATCGGTGGATGCGGTGCGACATTGGGAATCTGGCCGTCGCCAGCCGGAAGCTGCCGCGCGCGCGCTTCTCATCGTCATCGCTGCCGACCCTGCATTCGTCATGCGTTCCCTGGCCAAGAGCGCGTGAACGGGCGGGTTCTATCAAAGGGAATGTCAAGAGAAAACACTTTGCCTGATCTGCCGGGGGGAAGAACTTTTTCTGACATCCAGCCCCTGTTGGCGGCGATGCACATCGCCTGGGCACGGCTTCGCGAAACAGGCGGAGGACGGACGGCAAGGTGAGCTTGTTTTTTGAACCGTAGCTCTCGCGGGAATCTACCGGGAGCGTCGCGTCTGTCCCCGGGTTTCCCGAATCGGTGAACGGAGGGAAATTTGATATCAAGTTGGACACAGGATTAACAAACGGCAATATCCAAGAAGGTTACCTGATGGGAGGTTACTATACTTCCGTAAGATCAGCGGGAAACTACCTTGCTGGTCTTAATGCCATGACCAGTTTTGATCTTTTCACCTTTAAGTATATCTCGCCAGAATTCGCGCAGAAGTTGATCGGAGCCTATCAAGCAGCGGGTGGTGGAAAGGCCGGATTGGCGGGTGTGCAATATACTGACGCCACTGGTAAAGAATACCCAGGGACCAGCGCTCCCTACTGGGGAGAGCAAGATTATTCCGGAAGGATGCAACAACTAGGAATCGCCGCTGGTTTGGCACAGAGGTAGGACATGAAATTCCGACACCATCTCCGTCTCATTGTTTCCTTAGTTGTTCTCTGCCTTTGCGTTGGATTCTTTGCCTGGAAGGGGCTGACGAATTGGTTCAATTCGAGCGAATACTCGCGCGCAGTCATAAATCTCCCAGATGGCACCAATGTCTTTGCTGTTCAACAGCGATGGAGGCACCGACGCCAGATCTATCTTACGCTTGATTCCGACGGCTGCAAGCCGGCGAATTCAAAAACGGACTACGTTTTCCCAAACGAGTCCGTCACTGTCGTCGTTTACAGGGTCACGAGCAATGGGATCACAATCTTCAGCGACATGAGACCGGACCAAGTCGAGCAACCCTCAGTACCGTGGCCGCAAGGGAATCCCACCGTGGTAATCGCGACCAATCCTGAAATAGAGGATTTGGTTAGAGATCCCCAGCACTTCGGCGTTTCTGTCACAGACATATCTCAGAGTGAGATCTGCTGGCTGAATCTTTTCAGAGTTGCGAATAGCTTCGACAGGCGGGTGGCCCGCCCTAACCAGAATGAGGGTGCCCCGTCCTAGCTTTGCTAGGGTGGGAGGGGAAAAAAGCTCACCAGCGTGACGGCCCTGCGGAAACCCGGGGACAGACGGGACGTTTCCCGCAGATTCCCGCCAAGGCAGCGGTTCCAGAAACAAGGCTGCTCCGCTGCGATCGAACGGTTGCCCAAGCTTTAGTGTCTGAGCACTGGCAGAGCCGGGCGATCCGCCCCAGTGGTCGCCTCAGTCCACCAGTTTGGCGATCTCATCCAGGTCAAAGCGCGCCTGGCTTCCTTCGAGCGCAAAGGCGCGGTCGGTAAGCGGCTCGAGCCGGCCTTCGCGAAAGCGGTAGGCGGGGCCGTCGGGGTCGAGGATGAGAATGGTGCGGATGCCCATCGACTCATATCGCGCGCCCTTTTCCATGGAGCGCTTGAGCGTGTCGCCGGGAGAGAGAATCTCAAAGACTGCTACGGGCGGGTGGGTGACGATTGGCTCAACGGGCCGGGAGCGGTCGAGCAGCGTGACATCGGGAACCAGGTAGGCGTGCGCGTCCACTTGAACGCGCAGTTCGGGGCGAACCCGGATGCCTGCGCTCACAGCCTGCATCTCGAACCACACCACCAGTGCCTTTTGCCATGCGGAGTGATCGTTCTCCCCCATGTTCCTCTCCTCAATTTGCCCGTCGATGTACTCGACATCGGGCGAAAAGGAGCTGTGCAGATAATCTTCGACGGTCATAGGGGCGATTGCTGTGGCCATTGCGCTCTCCTTCTGAGTCTCATGCTACCGCGAATCCAGTGGGAAAGAAACGGAGGAGACTGATATGAGCTGGGGATGATCTGGGGACAGACGGGACGTTCCCGGTAGATTCCTGCGAGAGCTACGGTTCAAAAAACAAGCTCACCTTGCCGTCCGTCCCCCGCCTGCTTTGCGGGGACGCCCCCAAAAAACTGCCCTTCAGTTTGCGTAGAATTACCCTCCTCCGGCGCACACTGCAAATATGGAAATCACCGAGCGTCCCGGACCCCTGACCTCTGATCTCTGACCTCTGGAGCACCATGCGAAAAGTCAAGAACATCACTGTAGCCATCGATCCCGAGCTCTACCGCCAGACGCGCCGCCTTGCGGCCGAAAACAACACCTCTGTCACCGACTTGGTGAGGTTTCTGCTCCTGGCCATGCCCGAGGCGCTCAAAGCCGCCCGCTACCCCGGTGGCCGGCCCCAGTTCGGCATCGCCACCGCCCGTGCCGCTCGCGCTGCGGCCGCAGCTCAAGCAATTGTCTCTCTAACTTATTTTTCTTCAGTTACTTACGCCAATCCCCACGCTAATGAAACTCAGGCCGCTGCGCACTTCAATTCCGCCCCTAACTCTTGTCCCACCAGCCAGATAGCTCCCCCAAATCCCCTCTTTTTCTCAAAAATGCAAACCTTCCTGTAAAACTGTAAAACCCACTCAAACCACCTGCTTTCAACCGCTTGCGGCGTTACAGCCATTCGTTTTACAGTTCTTGTATTTCAGTACTTTACTCATTACAAAGACTTTACGTGTTTCAACTTTCACCATTCTTCATGAATAAGCACCGTTAATTCGTTGAACCTGGGCACAGACGGGAACCTGGGGACAGGCGGGATGTTCCAGTAGGTTACCGGGACGGCTGTCGCCCAAAAGGCAAAGTCGCTCCGCCGTGCCGGAAGGGGGCGGGATGGGTGGGTGCGTTCGGCGACTCCCATATGGCAAAACGGTGGGGGAGGGTGTTGACTCGGGGATTGGGGTCCTGTGCTAGTATCAGCGTCGAGAGTAGTTTCGCCGGAGAAATCTTCAGATGGCATACATCATTGCAGAACCCTGTATCGGCACCAAGGACACCGCCTGTGTGGACGCTTGTCCCGTCGATTGCATCCACCCCAAGAAGGACGAAGACGGCCACGCCGAGGCCGACCAGTTCTTCATCGACCCGGTCGAGTGCATCGACTGCGGCGCGTGCGTTCCGGCCTGCCCGGTATCGGCAATCTTCGCGCAAGACGATTTGCCGGAGAAGTGGGCCCACTTTACCGAGAAGAACGCAGCGCACTTCGGCCGCTAGACGGCGATTGGCAGTGGCTGAGAAAAACGAGTTGGAAACGAGGCGTCCGCCACGAGAAAACCGTGGCGGACGTTTGTGTTTGAGGGACAGTTCATAGTTCACAGTTCTCAGTAAGCAGTGAACACGGACCAGGGAAGAAGGAACACGGAACAGGGAGCAGGGAGCGAGGTGAAGAGGTGAAGGAGTGGAGCGGTGAATCGGAGATCGGGGACGAGAAACATGGGCGCACGGGGACCTAGACAGGGCGAGGCCTGACAAGAGGATTGCGGGGGCTGGAACGGGCGGGACTAATCGTTGGCGTTGGAGAAGTGGTTCTGGGGAACCCAGCCGCGGGGATTCATGGCCTCGGTTGAGGCGGAATCCGGGTTTGGCTCCGGACCGTGGGCGATGGCAAAGCGGCCCTTCTCGATTTCGACAAAATCGACGCTGTCGCCGGTCTTCAGTCCAAGTTGTTTGAGAACGTTGTTGGGGAGGGTGATGCGGCCGTTGAAGGTGACCACTGCGGAAGGCATTGGGGATCCTCTAGGATTCAAGTGACGGCTGATTGGCGGTAACGCTATGGGCCGGTGCGATGATGGAAACGAATGAGCGTGCTGACGTCAGAGGCGGTGGTGTTGCGGACTTGGCCAGTGCAGGAGGCCGACCTGATTGTCAGCTTCTTTACGCGGGATTACGGCCGGGTGAAGGGCGTGGCCAAAGCAGCGCTGAAGAGCCGAAAGCGGTTCGGGGGTGCTCTGGAGCCGATGACGGTGGCGCGGGCGTGGTTTGCCGAGCGGCCAAGGCAGGAATTGGTGCGGCTGGATCAACTGGAGATTGTGCGGTCGCCGCTTTCGAGGCCGGTGGATCCATGCGCGCATGGCGGTACTGAGCCTATATGCGGAGGTGCTTGACGAGGCGCTTCCGGAGCACGATCCGCAGGAGGCGGATTTTCGGCTGGTTTTGAGCGTGCTTGAAGAGACGAACGCGGCTGAGTCAGAGACAGTGCAGCCGTGGATGGCGTCGACATATTTTCTGCTGTGGATTACGCGGCTGATGGGATTGCTGCCGGATCTCGGGCACTGCACGAGCTGTGGGGAAGCATTGACAGCCCTGCAGAGGCGTGGTTCCAAAGCTTTTCTGATGGGCTTTTCTGCGCGCTTCATCGGGGCGATAGCACCAATCAGCTTGCACCCGACTCCTGGCAGCTGGCACAGCGAATGTTGCGCGCGCCTGTGTCTGCGTTTGCCGGGGAGCTATGGCCGCGGCGACGTGGTGAGGACCTGCGACGATTTACGGTGCAGTCGCTGGAGCGGCATTTGGAGCGGAAGCTCAAGTCAGCGGGGGCACTGGCGCGGATGAGCGGGTGATTGGGGTGGGCCGCACTCAGCTAATTCACAGTGGGTTAGAATCTCAACATGCAAAACCTGCAGAGGATGACGGCAATTATTGAGCGAGAAGACGACGGCTTCGTCTCCTTGTGTCCGGAGCTGGATATCGCGAGTCAGGGCTCAACAATCGAGGAAGCTCGCGCGAATCTTATCGAGGCTTTGACCTTGTTTTTCGAGACAGCGGCGCCCTCGGAAGTCGCGCGACGGCTGCACGGAGAGGTTTTTGTCACGCAGGTTGAGGTTCCCGTTGGGTAAGCTGAGGGTTCTGTCAGGCCTCGATGTCTGCAAGATTCTCGAAAAACGCGGGTTCGTGTCCGTCCGCCAGCGCGGTAGCCATTGCATCATGCAGCTTAGGACAGAAGAGACTACGGTAAGCGTCCCTGTTCCCCTGCACGATGAACTGCGGCGCGGTACATTACAGAGCATCATCCGCCAATCGGGACTTGCAAAATCGCTGTTTGAATCGGAGTAAAGGAATCCGAGGTCAGGATGGACGAGAGCTTCCAGAAGGTGTGGTCTGAACTGACGGCAATCTATGCCGACCGTCGTGAGCAAAGGCCATCCTTCGCATCCTCACTTAAGGAACTAGACATCGATCGATGGGGTGCGTATCTTGCATCGTCAAGAGGTCACTTGTATGACCAAATTTCTCTGAAGTTGGCGCGAGGGTTCGCTGATGGGGAATTGGATTTCACCTTTTGCGATGCCGTCGTGAATGACATTCACGGGGTCATCACATTTTCCGGTGGAGAAAGACCACCTTTGTTTTGGTCGGTCTTCATTGCCTTCGACAATGGAGAGTATTACCACGACAACAATCGCGAAGAGGATCCAGAAGAGGTCTATACCCGTCCGATGATTGAACAGATTCTCAAGCAAATTGCATAGGCCTCCAACTGTTAAACTGAGTCGGATTCCATAGAAGCGAGCCAACCCGTGCCTGCAATCCAAATCGAAACACCATTGAATCCCACTGCGCTTACCTTCCAGGAACTGCTGTTCCGACTGCAGAGTTCTGGGCGGCGCGCGGGTGCATTCTGCAGCAGCCGTATGACGTGGAAGTGGGCGCGGGGACGATGGCGCCGGAGACGTTTCTGCGGGTGCTGGGGCCGAAGCCCTATCGGGTGGGCTATGCGCAGCCTTCGCGGCGGCCGGCGGACGGGCGCTACGGCGAGAACCCGAACCGGCTGTTCCGGCACACGCAGTTCCAATTGATTTTGAAGCCTCCGCCGGTGAATGTTCAGGAGCTATATCTGCAGTCGCTGGAGGCGATTGGGATCGATCTCAGCAAGCACGACTTGAAGTTTGAAGAGGACAACTGGGAAGGCCCGACGGTGGGCGCGTGGGGCGTGGGCTGGCAGGTGATGATGGATGGGATGGAGATCACCCAGTTCACCTACTTCCAGCAGTGCGGGGGCCTCGACCTGGACCCGATCTGCGCGGAGCTGACGTATGGGCTGGAGCGCCTGTGCGCTTTCCTGCAGGATGTGGACTCGGTGTACGACGTGGTGTGGGCGCGCGACCCGGAGACGGGCGCAGTGGTGACCTACGGCGATGTGCGGCTGGAAGAAGAGCTGCAGTACTCGGTCTACAACTTTGAAGACGCCGACGTGGAGAAGCTGTGGGAGCACTTCCGGCTGTATGAGGCGGAGGCGCAGGCGCTGCTGGCGCGGGGCAATGCGTTGCTTGCCGATGAGAAGGCGAGGGCGGCGGAGAAGCGGCGGTTCCCGCTGATTTCGACGTATGAGCTGGCGCTGAAGTGTTCGAACCTGTTCAACGTTCTGGATGCGCGCGGCGCGATCAGCGTGACGGAGCGCGTGGGGATGATCGGGCGCATACGGAACCTGGCGGTGGGCGTGGCGAAGATTTATGCGGGACAACAAGCAGCCTTCAGCTCTTAGCTGTCAGCTTTCAGCATGCGCTTGTTCGATCGGCCGCATTCTCTGGCGCGAAGGGCGCTGAGGGCTGAAAGCTGAAGGCTAAGCGCTTGCTTCTTGAAACGTTCGGAGAAAGATTGGGAATCTATGGCGGATTTTTTACTGGAGATTGGGCTGGACGAGATTCCGGCGCGGATGATTGCCGGGGCCGAGGCCGAGTTGGGCAAGCGTGTGAGGGAGCTGCTGGCGCGGGAGCGGCTGCTGGGGGCCGCGGGCGAGGTGAAGACGTATTCGACGCCGCGGCGGCTGGCTGTGCTGGTTGAGGATGTACTGGCCGCGCAGGCGGACACGGAAGAGAAGCTGACGGGGCCGTCGTGGAAAGTGGCGTTCAAGGACGGCGTGCCGACGGCCGCGGCGGAGGCCTTTGCGAAGAAGGCGGGCGTGCAGTGTTGCGGCGCTGGAGAAGGTGACAACTGCCAAGGGCGAGTATGTTGGCGCGACGGTGAAACGCGTGGGGCGCGAGGCGGCGGAGTTGCTGGCGGCGGAGTTGCCGAAGGAAGTGCTGGCGCTTTATTGGGCGAAGAACATGTACTGGCGCGCGGGCAAGCCGGAGCGGTTTGTGCGGCCGGTGCGTTGGGTTGTGGCGCTGCTGGATGAGGCTGTCGTGCCGGTGGAGATTGCGGGGATTCGGGCGGGGAATACGAGCCGCGGGCATCGCGTACTTCATGGAAAAGCGCCGGTGTTGATTGCTACGCCGAAGAGTTATCCGGAGGCGCTGCGGGCGGCGAAGGTCGTGGTGGATGTGGCTGAGCGACGGCAGACGATTCGGAAGGCTCTGGACAAGGCGACGCGGACGGTGGACGGGGCGCGGTGGCGCGAGGATGAGGCGCTGGTGGAGACGGTGACGCACCTGACCGAGTGGCCGACGGTGATTCTGGGGAATTTTGAGGCAGAATATCTGGCCCTGCCGGAAGAGGTGCTGGTGACGGTGATGCGCGACCACCAGAAGTACTTTGCGGTGGAGGGCGCAGATGGGAAGCTTGCGCCGCATTTTCTGGCGGTGCTGAACATCGAGGTCGACGGGCAAGGGTACGCGACGATCCAGCATGGGAACCAGAAGGTTCTGCGGGCGCGGTTCAAGGATGCGCGATTCTTCTGGGATACGGACCAGAAGACGCCGCTGGTGGATCGCGTGGAAAGCTTGAAGAATGTGACGTTCCAGAAGGAGCTGGGGAGTTACTACTGGAAGACGGAGCAGAATCTGGCAGTGGCCAAGTTGCTCTGGGAAGACTTCACGCGGTTAGCGAGGTGGCACCGCAGGACTTGCCAGACTGGAACGCATTGTCCACGGCGGTCACACTGGCGAAGACCGATCTGACTACCGAGTTAGTGAAGGAGTTTACGGAGTTGCAGGGAGTTATCGGCGGGCTCTACGCGCGGGCGCAGGGGCTGGGCGAGACGGTGGCGCAGGCGATCTATGACCAGTACAGGCCGGCATCGACCGACGATGCGATTCCTCGGACGGTCGAGGGGCAGTTGCTGGGGCTTGCGGACCGGATTCAGACGATAACGGCGATGTTCGGGATCGGAAACGCGCCGACGGGGTCGAAGGATCCGTTTGCGCTGCGGCGGGCGGCGAATGCGATTGTGAGCATACTGGCGGAGTCGGGGCTGCCGCTGAATCTGGGCGATGTGATTGGTGCATGCAGCGTTGAACAGGCTGACCGCTTGGTCTCCCACCCTAGCGGCAAAAACAAAGACGCCACGAGGGTGGGGCACCCAGACGGTGAGACGACCAAAGAGCAAGTAAAGGCATTTCTGCGTGAGCGGCTGCACTTCTATTTGAAGGATGTGCGCGGGTTTGCGTATGACGTGGTGAATGCGGTGCTGGCGGCGGGGGCCGACGATGTGCGCGATGCGATTGCGCGGGCCGAGGCGCTGACGGCGGCGCGCGGAGTCGGCGGATTTTGCGGCGATTTCGGCGGCGTTCAAGCGGATCAAGAACATTCTGCGGCAGGCCGAGGAGAAGGGATTTGCGATCGGGTCGGCGAGCGATGTGAAGCTGGCGGCGGAGGCGCAGCAGCTGGCGGATGCGGCGGCCAGAGTTGGCGCCGGAAGTGGCATTGCTGCGCGATGAGCGGGACTACGGCGAGGCGCTGGGGGCGATTGCGACGCTGCGACCGGCGGTGGATGCGTTCTTCGACAAGGTGATGGTGCTCGATCCGGATGAGAAGGTGCGCGGGGCGCATTTGGGGCTGATCGACGTCGGTGCTGCGCGGGATTTCAGGGATTGCGGACTTCAGCGAGATCGTGACGGGTTAAGAGCAGCTCTTAGCTTTCGCCATCAGCATTCAGATCGTTCCTGAGCGGGCGATGAGCCCACGGCCCGTTACAGACTTTCTTTTCCTGCGGGGCTTATGCCCAAATCAACGGGCAGACTTTTTCAGTGGCCTGAAGGCCACTGCTCCCTCCGGCTGGGCGACGACTCAAGCGAAGCCCTGTTTCAACGCTGCGAGCGCGTCCTTTTGGCGCATCTTTGGGCGCAAGTGGCGTCTACAATCTAGAGAGATGTCTGACACGCTTTATCTGAGTTTGTGGTACCCGAATCTGCGCCTGGAGGCGCTTGCTGACAAGCTGACGGCGGTGCTGGGGGCGTTTGCGGCGCACGGCGGGGAGCCGCGCGTGTACGCGGCGACGGTGTGGCCGGTGAGCTGGAGCGAGCCGCCGGTCTTTCAACAGGTTTAGGGGCGGCGAATCATGGTGGGCGGCGAGGGCGAGACGCAGTTGGCGCGGAGCCGCGGCGGCGGTGGAACAGGCGATGGAGCTGCTGCACGAGGACTACGCCTACGAGTTTCAGATCGGGTGGAGCTGTGGGACGTGGAGGGTCTTTCCGGAAACGCAGATCCCCTTCGACAAGCTCAGGGCAGGCTTTCGACTGCGCTACGCTCCGCTCAGGATGACAAGCCGATTGGGCAGTGGGTGCGGGGGCCGCGGCTGGTGCGGGTTACGGGCTATGGGCCGCTGTTTGACGAGGGGGCTTACGAGCTGGACGGGCACATTCGCATCGACTTCGGGCCGGACGGGCCGTTTCTTGAGGAAGATGTGCCGCTGGACCCGGTGGGCGCGCGGCACGTGGAAGAGAATGTGCGGCAACTGGTGGGGCTGACGGCGGCGGTGGAGAAGGCGTCGGGGGCGACGGCGCGCCTGCTGTGGAGCGAGCTGGGCGAGAGCCTGGCGCAGAGGCTGGCGGCTCGGCTGGGAGTAGGCAACTGAAGAGGCGATTCACCATCGAGCGGCTGCGGACGCTGGTGCTGGTGGCAGGAGTGCTGCTGGTGGCGGCGCTGGGGGTGTTCCTGGTGCGGGGCAAGGTTGAAGAATCCGCTCAACCTGAAGGAGCTGCCGAAGCGGCTGGGCGTAAATATTCAATCGGACGCAACGGGGTTCACGATTCGAACACGCGCTTGGGGCGCATGGGCGCTACAAGATTCACGCGTCAAAGGCGGTGCAGTTCAAACAGGGCAACGACGGAGCTGCACGACGTGAAGATCGAGCTCTACGGCGAAGACGGCAGAGCGTGGACCGGATCGAGGGGGCGGAGTTCGAGTACGACCAGAAGAACGAACAGCGACGGCGACGGGGCCGGTGGAGATCACGCTGATGAAGCCGGCGGTGGCTCCGGCGATTGCGCCCAAGGCGGCCGCGAGCAGAGGGACAGGCGAGAAGGAACAGGGGACGCCGCTGGGCACAGTGGAGGAGATGGCGGCGCGCGGAGAGGTGCATGTGAAGACCAGCGGGCTGACCTTTGACGAGAAGACCGCGGTGGCGACGACCGACGAGCACGTGGACTTTTCGATGGTGCAGGGAAGCGGCAGCTCGATGGGGGCGGCCTACAACTCGAAAACGGGGCTGCTGGTGCTGGATCGGGCAGGTGGAATTGAAACGGACCGTAGCGGCGAGCGGGTGGCGGTTCGCGCGCAACATGCGGAGTTCGAGCGGAACGACAAGATCTGCCGGATGCAGGCGGCGGTGGCCGACTACAGGGCGGGCAGGCGACGGCGGGCGACGCGACGATTCTGTTTCGCGAGGATGGATCGGCGGTGCGGCTGGATGCGGTGAATGGATTGACGCTGACCTCGGCGAGCGGCGGGAAGATTGAGGCGCCGAAGGGGACGCTGGATTTCAACGAGAAAAACCAGCCGCAGCACGGGCATATGGAGGGCGGGGTGAAGATGGAGTCGGTGCGGCCGACGGCGAACGGAGCCGGGCGAGCACGCATGCGCACGGGACAGCGCCGGACGATGGAGTTGGAGTTCAGCAAGGAGGGAGAGTTTGCGACAGCGCGCATCTGGAGCGCGGCGTGGAGATGGCGAGCGAGAGACTGAGCGGAGAGGGCGCAGACAGAGGTGGATGGTGCACAGGAAGTGGAAGTCGCCGGTGGCGGATGTAATGTTTCGCAAGGCCGGGATGGGCCAGAGCGGGCATGGCAAGGTGGGACAGGGCAAGCCAGCCCAGGGAAATCACAGGGGGGATGGAGCCGG
The DNA here is from genome assembly GCA_963783065.1 of uncultured Acidobacteriaceae bacterium. Lineage (GTDB taxonomy): Bacteria > Acidobacteriota > Terriglobia > Terriglobales > Acidobacteriaceae > Telmatobacter. The sequence goes on from CAWAMG010000006.1 coordinate 547,680, forward strand.
AGACGATTACGGGAATCGACGGGGTGGTGATAACGAGCGAGAGCCGCAAGGGTGGGGCGGCGGCGGTTCGATCGAGCCTGGCGTGCGGATACGGTGAAGGGGTTCTTCGGGCCGGATTCGCAATTGGCGGCGATGAACGGGATGGGCCATGCGCGGGTGGAGGAGACAACGGCAGCAGGCATGCGGCAGACGTCGACCGGGGATCGGGTGGAGGCGCTGTTCAAGAGCGGACCGGAGAAGAACGAGGGAGCGAAGAGCGGTGCGCAGAAGAATGGGCCGAGCGGGGCGGCACAGGGCGGCGCGACACAGATCGAGTCGGCGGTGCTGGACGGGCACGTAGTGATGGTGCAGGAGCCGGCGAAAGGGCGAGCCGCAGGGAGGGGTTGCGATGCGGGCGACTGCGGCACACGCGGAGTATGAGGGAGCGGGAGATTGGCTGCATCTGACGGGGAGTCCGCATGTTGTGGATGGGGCGCTGGACGTGACGGCGGACAAGATGGACGTGTCGCGGCAGACGGGCGATGCGTTCGGGCATGGGCACGTGAAGGCGACTTCGCTGGGAAGCATCCAATCGGGCAGCACGGGGCCGGGAGGCACGGGCAAGAGCGCGGGTTCTCCCACCCTAGCAGCAAAAACAGAGACGCCGCGAGGGTGGGGCACCCAAACGGCGGGGTCGGCTAGCGTGGGGTTGGGCGGACAGGGACCGTCGCACGTAATTGCTGCCGAGGCGCATTTGCAGCAGACGCCTGGGGCAGCAGGGAGTGGGGGGACAAGTGTTGTGACGTTTACCGGCCACGCCCGGCTTTGGCAGGATGCGAACTCGGTGTGCGGGGCCGACGATTGTGCTGGACCGGGAGAAGCAGACGCTGGTGGCGCGGAGCGGGGATGCGGGCGAGCCGGTGGTGGTGGTGCTGCTGAGCGCGGCGGGAAAGGGCGCGGGGCAGGGCGCGGGCCAGAATGCGGGAAAGAGCACAGGAAGCAAGCAGTCGGGTCCGTCGGTGATTCGTGTGACGGGCGGCGATTTGAAGTATTCCGATGCGGAGCGCAAGGCCGTGATGAAGGGCGGACGGGCTGGACCAAGTGACGGCAGAGACCGGGACAGCGAGTTCGACGTCCAACGAGGTGGAGCTGGTGCTGCTGCCGCCGGGGAATCATGCAGGCAAGGACGGCGGCGCGGCGCAGGTGGACCGGATGACGGCGCGCGGGCACGTGGTGGTGAGGTCGGAAGGCCGGCGCGGGAGTGGAGAACAATTGGCTTACACGAGTGAGAGCGGGGAGTATGTGCTGACGGGAACGTCGGCGATGCCGCCGTGGATGACCGACCCGGCGCGGGGGAAGGTGACGGGCGAGGCTTTGATCTTCAACAGCCGCGATGATAGTGTGAGCATCGAAGGCGGCGGAGGCAGAACGACCACCGAGACAACGGCACCGAAGTGACGCGGGAAGCGAGTGTAGAGACGCGGATGGAAACACTGAAGGCCGAAGGACTCGGCAAGAGCTATAAGGGACGGCAGGTGGTGCGGGGCGTGGACCTGCGCATCTCGCAAGGCGAAGTCGTTGGCCTGCTGGGACCGAACGGCGCGGGCAAGACGACCAGCTTCTACATGATTGTGGGACTGGTGGCGCCGGAGACCGGGCGGGTGATGGTGGACGACACCGAAATCACGCGGGTGCCGATGTACTTGCGGGCGCGGAACTTCAGGATCAGCTATCTGCCGCAGGAGCCGTCGGTATTTCGCAAGCTGACGGTGGAGGAGAATATTCTGGCCGTGCTGGAGGCGCAGCCTCTGGGGAATCGGGAGCGGCGGACGCGGACCGAGCAACTGATCCATCAGCTCAATCTCGGCCACATTCGGACGACCCGCGGCTATGCGCTCTCAGGCGGAGAGCGGCGGCGGGTGGAGATTGCGCGGTCGCTGTGCATTCAGCCGAAGTTCATCCTGCTGGATGAGCCGTTCAGCGGGATCGATCCGATTGCGGTGCTGGAGCTGCAGAAGATTATTTTTGAGTTGAAGGCGAGCGGGATCGGCGTGTTGATTACGGATCACAACGTGCGCGAGACGCTCAGCGTGACGGATAGAGCGTACATTATTGCTGAGGGACGAATTTTCTTCGCGGGCACGCCGCAGGAGCTGGGCAACAACGTGGACGTGCGGCGGCTTTACCTGGGCGAAGGGTTCTCGCTGTCGTAACAGGGCGGGAGCGACGTTTGACCGTGGCGCTTAAGATGAAGCATCCTGCCTGATCCGGTCCGGTAGCTGGCGACGCCGGATCCCACCTTTTCCGCAAACGACGCGGAAAGGAAGGGCACCCAGCGCAGAGGCGCGGAAGAATCAAGCAGCCGAAGTGAAGACGAAGGATCGCGCTTGTCAATGTAACGAAGGTCGCGAACCGGTTACGGAGTTCCGGGGACAGATTCCGGAATTGGCACGTACCTAATCTGGGACGATTATCTTGAAGTGGCGGGAATTGCCGCTTATGCTTTTTCTCACACGATTACACTTGCATTGAGTCCAAACGGGGAAAAATCCCAACCATGGCGCTGCTGCAACCCAGAATGAGCTTGAAAGTCTCGCAACGCCAGGTCCTGACTCCAGGCCTGATGCAGATGGTGAGCGTTCTTGCGCTCAACAAGCTGGAGCTGAAGGAGATGATCGATGCCGAGATGGTGGAGAACCCCGTTCTTGAGGAGATTGACGAGACGCGTTCCAATGCTGGATGAGGTTGCGGCCGAGCAGGAGCGGGCGGAGCGGGAGGAGCGGCTGGGACTGCTGGAGCATTCGGAGCCGGGAACACAGGAGGTTGCGGCAGCGAGCAAGGATTCGTTCGAAGAGGTGGATTTCGGATCGTACTTCCAGGACTATCTCGACCCGGGTTACCGCACTCAGCCCGAGTATGAAGACAGCGAGAAGCCCTCGTTTGAGCATTTTCTCACTCAGCCGACGACTTTGTCCGATCACCTGGCGTGGCAACTGGGAGCTCTGAAGCTGGAGCCGCGGCTTCACGAGGCGGCGGAGTATGTGATCGGAAATCTGGATGAAGATGGCTACCTGGCGGCGAGCGAAGAGGAGCTGGCGGCGGCGTTGAGCCATCCGGCGGGGCCGTAAACGGGAACGGCAGCGCGAGGACCGGCGACGGCGGAAGCGCTGGAAGTGATGAGGGCGGCGATCGACCTGGTGCAGCATCTGGATCCGGCCGGGGTGGGAGCGAGGGATCTGCGCGAGTGCCTGCTGATTCAGATTGCGGCGCAGCAGGAGGAGTTCCGCCATCTGTTTACGGCGCGGAAGAGCGAACCGAGCAATGGCACAGGTGGGGAAGAGTCGGGATGCGGCAGAGGACGAAGAGCCGGATGCGGAAGTTGAGGATGACCTTCACGGCCGCTTCAAGGCTGAGGCGGATGCGCGGCTAGAGGAGCGGCGGCGGAGCATGGAAGTGGCGGCGCTGATCGTGGACCAGCATTTGCAACTGCTGCAGAAGCGGGACGTGAAAGACCTGGCGCGGGCGGCGCAGATCACCGTGGCCGAGGCGCATGCCGGCGTGGAATTGATCCGGACGCTGGATCCGCGGCCGGGACGGCAGTACAACCGCGAGCAGACTCGGCTGATCGAGCCGGACGTGGTGTTTGTGAAGCGGGGCGGGGAGTGGGCGGTGTCAATGAACGAGGAAGACCTGCCCAGCCTGCGGCTCAGCCAGCGCTACCGGCGCATGCTGGTGGCCGAGAACACCGACAAGGAAGTGAAGGACTACGTGAAGGAGCGGTTCCGCTCGGCGATGCAGCTGATGCGGAACATTGCCCAGCGGAAGAGCACGATTCTGCGGACCTGCGAAGTGATTGTGCGGCGGCAGCAGGAGTTTCTGGACCAGGGCGTGGAGGCGTTGCGGCCGATGATGATCAAGGAAGTGGCGGAGGAGATCGGGGTTCACCCCTCGACGGTGAGCCGCGCGGTGGCCAACAAGTATGCGCACACGCCGCAGGGAGTGATTGAGCTGCGGTTCTTCTTCTCGGAGGGATCGAACGGCCCGGAGGGCGCGGACACGCCGCTGCTGGTGCTGAAGCGCAAGGTGCGGAAGCTGATCGAGGATGAGAATGCGCGCCATCCGCTGACCGACGATCAACTGGCGGCGATGCTGCAGGCGCAGGGAATCCAACTGACGCGGCGCACCGTGGCCAAGTACCGAGAGGACTTGGGAATCCCTTCAACGCACCAGCGGCGACGGAGAGACGGGTAAGAGCAGTTCGCAGTTCACGGTGGTCAGTTTCCCGGGCTGTGGCTTCCAAAATGTGCAATCGTCCGAGGCCTAGACTAATGAACCTCCGTTCCTTGAATAGGCGCCAAGCTGAAAACTGAGAACTGACAACTGAGAACTGAAGACTGAAAACCGGCAACTGAGAACTGACAACTGAAAGCTGTTGCTATAGAATCCGTAATTCCTCACCCTGAGTGTGTGATCCGGAATTTTGACTGGGCGGAGGAGAAGCGGAGGCTGACCATGGAAGTGGAGTTGACCGCGAGACAAGGGAAGATCTCCAAGGCGCTGCGGGCGCAGGCCGCGGAGGGCATGGAGCGCATTGCGCGCATTCTGGGCAAGACGGCGCGAGTCAGCATCAAGATGAGCGCGCAGCGGCATCTGCAGATCGCGGAGCTGGCGGTGCATGTGCGGCTGCAGACGTTTGCGGCGACGGGCAAAGCCGCGACCCTGGATGCGGCGCTGAGAGAGGCGTTTGAACATGCGGAGAACCAGGCACGGCGCTATCGGGACCGGCGGATGGAGGACAAGCGTCTGCCCAAGGAAGAGAAAGTATTGACGGCGCCGCCAGTGGCGCGCCGAAGCCCCGTACCGCCCAGGGAGCGAAGACGGAGAGGGCCAAACGACGCGGGCGAAGGCGCGGACGTCGATTGCGGTGCACTCGTTCCCCAACAAGCCAACGGTGGTCGAGCCGCACATTTTGAAGAGCAGAGAAGCGATTGCGGTGAAGCCGATGACGATTGAGGAGGCGGTGAAGGAAGCGGAGTTCCGGGACCGGGACCTGCTGATCTTTCGTAACTCTGCCGGAGAGATGTTCGTGCTGCATCGGCGGCGGGACGGGCAGATGGAGCTGGTGGAGATTCCGTGAGCCGGTGAAATGCGCGGCCGGTAACTGCGCGGATGTGTGAAAAGTCCCGTGAACACAAGGACTTTGGTAGCAGCCGATACCCGGTTTAGGGTATGGATAGAAGAGCTTGCGCCGCATACCCTCGTAGTATGCACAGACCCTCGTGGAAACAGGCACTGCTCCCAGGGATGAGCCCGGAGGAAGAGGGGACGCAAGGAACCTCCGCACAAGGCACACGGGACAGATTGGGCAACGCGCCGGCGGACGCGGCCAGCCTGAATCTCGCAGAGAATTTCGAATCCCTTCAGCAGCAGGAGATCCTGGACGCGTTGCCAGTGCTTGTGTTTCTGGAGCGCGCCGGCAAGGTGGTGTTTGCGAACACTGAGGCGCGGAACCTGCTGGGGCACACCGAGGGCGACTGGGTTGCGCGTCCGATGGAAGAGGTGTTGTGGGCTTTGTTTCCGGGCACAGCCGAGCCGCTGACGCAACTGATTGGAACTCGGAAGGGCAGTCCGTTTCATGCAACGGTTCCGGCACGGAGCGGACAGCTTCTGCCAGTTGAAGGTATCTACAGCCTGTTGAATTATGATCTGGGCGAGTCAGTGATTGTGGCGCATCCAAGCGGGCGCGAGCGGGCGCCGAAGTCGCGGATGATGGAGGATGTTCTGGCGAGCATTCCGGAAGCGGTGGTGATTGTGCATGGGAGCCATGTGCTCTACACCAATCCGGCGTTTACCGAGATGTTTGGGTACAGCGGGGAAGAGGCAGGCGGGGAATGCCTGACAGAGTTGATTGTGCCTGAGACGCGGCGGCATGAAGTGGCGGTGCTTGAGAAGCAGGTGGACGTCGAAGGGCGGTTGGCGACCGATACGGTGCGGATGAACAAGGCCGGTGAGTTGCTGGATGTTTCCCTGGTGGCCGGGCCACTGCGCGTAGACGGCGGGAAGGTGGGCTATGTGCTGAGCTTCCGTGACATCAGCGAGCGGAAAGAGTTGGAGAAAAAGGTGAGCCACGACGCGCTCTACGACGTGCCGACCGGACTGCCGAATCGAGCGCTTTTCATGGACCGGCTTGGGTTTGCGTTGAAGCGCAGGTCGCGGCGGAAGGACCAGAACTGCGGAGTGCTGCTGGTGGACCTGGACCGGTTCAAAGAGATCAGGGACGCGCTGGGCGAAGCGGCTGCGGACGGACTGTTGCAGGCCGTGGCAGAGCGGCTGAAGACGGTGCTGCGCTCGCTGGACTCGGCATCGCGGGTGGGCGCGGATGAGTTTGCGATTCTGGTGGAAGACATTCTGAAGGCCGGAGACCTGGAGATTGTGGCGAGCCGCGTGCTGAAAGAGATTGAGCGGCCATACGAGATCTTTGGAAACTATGTGAAGGCGAGCGCGAGCGCAGGCGCAGCGATGGCCGGCGCGGAGCCGCTGACAGCCGAGGCACTGATGCGGAATGCAGACTTCGCACTGGCACGGGCGCGGCAAAAGGGAGGCGGGGGATTCGAGTTCTTCGACAAGAACCTGGAGCCGGCGGCGAAGACGACGCGGGAGCCGGAGCGCGAGCCGCGCCGCGATGGAGAAGAGGGAGTTTGAGGTGTGGTAGCCGCCGATCTACCGGCTGAAGGACGGCAAGCAAGAGGGGTTTGAGTCGCCGCCGCGGCTGCGGAAGTCGGATGGATCAGTGGGGAGCTTTCGCGAGTTACTTTCCGTAGCGGAGGGGACGGGCCTGTCGATCTCGCTGGGCCGAGAAACTCTTCACACGGTGTGCAAACAGCTGCGCGTGTGGAACCAGGGAAAACCTCGCGATGGTTTAACGCTCACCATTCGAGGCATTGTGCAGGATGGGCTGCGAATTCGGGCAGGGACACCTGTTGTCGCAGGCGTTGTAGTCGGCGCGGGCAGCGCAATTTGCGGGTCGTGGATGCTGGGCGATTGCGGCGGGCGCCGGAGGCCGGGAGCCCGGTGCCTTGGCGGGTGAATCGGTGTAGGATGTGCTCATGAAGCCAGCTAAGCCGAAGGCCAAGAGACGCAAAACAGCGGGCGCGGGGTTGCATTCCAATCCGGAAAAAGAACTGGTGATCGTGACCGGAATCTCCGGTGCCGGAAAAGCGTCTGCGCTGAAGGCTTTTGAGGACCTGGGTTTTCATGCGGTGGATAACCTGCCGCTGGGGATGCTGTCAGATTTTGCGCAGCTGATCTGTAAATCGGCCGAAGTCGAACGGGCGGCGATCGTGGTGGATGTTCGCGAGGGGGCGACGCTCGACCGCTTGCCGGAGATTTTGAAGGATGTGCGCAAGCTGCTGCCGACGCGGGTGGTGTTTCTGGACGCACAGGACGCAGTACTGGTGCGGCGGTACTCGGAGACACGCAGGCCGCATCCGCTGCGTCGATCGGAGACGGTGTCGCGGTCGATTGTGGAGGAACGGCAACTGCTCGACCCGATCCGCAACGTGGCAGACACGCTGATCGATACGTCGAACTTCAATGTGCATGAACTGCGGGCGCACATCCAGAGCCGGTTTGGCGAAGAGGAGCGCAAGCCACAACTGCTGGTTTCGTGCCTGAGTTTCGGATTCAAGAACGGCGTGCCACTGGACGCGGACATTGTGTTCGACGTGCGATTTTTGCCGAATCCGCATTTTGTGCCGGAGTTTCGCAAGCGGACGGGCAAAGACCCAAAGGTCGCTGCATACGTTCGGAGCTTTCCGCAGACCGAGGAATTTCTGGAGCGGGTTTCGGAACTGATGCTTTACCTGCTGCCGCATTACGTGGAAGAAGGAAAGAGCTACCTGACGGTGGCATTTGGGTGCACGGGCGGGCAACACCGGAGCGTGATGATGGCCGAAGAGGTGAAGCGGCGGCTGAAGAAGGCTGGTTACCAGGTGAAGACGGCGCACAGGGATATTCCCAGGGAACCGAAGTAATAGCGTCCAGGGTTCAGGGTCCAGTGTTCAGGGTGCCTGGCGGGCGGGGGTAGCTGACAGATCGTCGAGCCATCGGGTGAGGGCTGCGGAGCGGTTCGCCGCGAGGGCGGGGTCGCGCGCGTTGAGGGTGACGAGGGCTTTGCGCGCGGTAACGCGGGAGTAGGCTTGCGGAGCGACAGAGGGGTTGGCCGAGGGCTGCGTCGCGATTCTTGAAGGCTGAATCTGGAGCCAAAGCGAAGGGATGCGGAGGGCTGAGGCGGCAGCATCGGCGTCGTAGCGGTCACGGACGAGGAGGTGAGCGGGGACGAGCGCGGCGCGAGGATCGTTGAAGACTGAGCTCATGGGGGAATCGAGTGGTTGGTCGAGGACGACGCCGGCGAGATCAGGATGGGCGGCGGCAACCTCGAGGGCGAGGTTCGCGCCGAGGTCTTTGCCGTCGAGGAGGATTGCGTTCGGAGGCATGTGGCGGGTTTGAGTGAGGTAGGTGAGGGCGCATGCGGCGTCCTCGAGCCAATGGGCCTCGCTCGGGTGGCTTGGCTGGCTTAGTCCGTAGCCGCGATAGTCGAAGGCGAAGACATTGAGGCCGACGGAGTGGAGGAACGCGATATCGTCCACGGTGTTGAAGAGGTTCCCGTTCTGGCTATGAAGGTAGAGAACTGTGTAGTGGGCGTAAAGCGCATCGGGGGCGGCGGGAATCCACCAGCCAGTTAGTTGGGGTACGCCGGAGTTGTTGGGCGCAAAGACGATGGGGTCGAAGTCGAGGCCTGCGGAATCCGGGTTGCGGGTGCTTGTTGAAGCAGGATGGTAGAGGAGTTGCCAACTGCCCTGCCAGAAGAGCAAGCAGAGCACGCCCCAAGCGCAGAGGGCGGCGGCGACCACGGAGATGGCCGCAGCGGAAAGGAGCCAACGGGCAGAGACGGTTTGGGGGGGACGAGCGGGGTGGCGGAGGTCCTTGAATGCTTGCTCGAGAGGAGTGGGTGGCGGAGTGCGTGCCGGGGTAGCGGATTTGGATTGCGGCTTCTTGCGCGGCATCGGCTCGATCTCTCGTTGCGTGCCAGTGCAGGCAGGCTCACAACCATCGTAACCGGCTGAGCGCTAGACGACCTGCCTGACTCCTGGGAGGCGAACCAGCGGTTCGGCGAGAAGCCAAGTGGCTAGGCAGGCCAGTGCGCCTACGTCGCCGAACTTGACCAGCGCGGGCGCGGCCAAACCGTGCAAGAGCAGGGCGATGCGGACGAGCACCGGTGGATGGATGATGTAGACCGCGTAAGCGCGGCGGCCAAGCCACTCCCAAATGGCGGAGGGTTGATTCATGTGTTTGCGGAAGAGGAGCAGCCACGCAGCGATGGTTCCCCACGCGACGAGCGGCTCCCAGAAGGCATAGAGCAATGAGGCCCAGGAGAGGCCGCCGGAGGTGTCAGTGCTGGCGCCGAGCTGGAACCGGCGAATGGCGGCGATGCCCAAGGGAACGTGGTCAATCGAGGGAGCAACGAATGAAGTATTGGTGGAGTTCGGAGACGAGTACAGGGGTAACGGAAGCCTCTGGCGAGATATTGAAAATCGTCGATCTCCAACTGAATGACCGATTGTCTTTGACCCAACTCGAAGCAAAATGGGACGGGTGGGAGTGGTCCTTTATCTCGATCATCATCTCACCGAGTCTAGGACTCGAATTGCGCGAACGAATTCTGTGTTCAAAAAAGCGAAAGGACTTTGAATTTCGGCTCAAGATTGATTTTGATGAGTTTCTCACGGCCGATCGCGCCAAGCGCGTTGACCTGGTGTTTCAACAACTTCATCGGTCGGTAGATCTGATGGAGAAATATTCGGTCAGTCGTGTGGATCGCGGCGCACTTCACCAAGCTCTGGATACAATATCGGGCTCCGTCTAATCGGGAGTTGGGATAAGGGAGGGGCACATGCTCTTTTAGAAGCACCCCGGGCCCCGTTTTTGGGACCTGGGAGACAGGCACACGAGCGATTAGTACTTGACGATGGCTGCGAAGGACTCGGGCTTGAGGCTTGCGCCGCCAACCAGGGCGCCGTCGATCTCTTCCTGGCCGATGAGAGCGGTAGCGTTGTCGGGCTTTACGCTGCCGCCGTAGAGGATGCGCACCGCGGCTGCGACGTCTGCGCCGAAGAGATTGGCGACTTCGGCACGGATGATGCGGTGGGCGTCAGCGGCCATCTCGGGCGTGGCGGTCTTGCCGGTGCCGATGGCCCAGACGGGCTCATAGGCAATGACGATGGGCGCGGCGGCTTCAGCAGTGATGCCGGCGAAGGCTCCGGTGACCTGGGTCTTGAGGACGGCTTCGGTCTGGCCGGATTCGCGTTCGGCAAGGACTTCGCCGATGCAGACAATGGGGACGATGTTGTGCTTGAGCGCGGTGTGGAGCTTCTTGTTGACGATCTCGTCGGTCTCAGCGAAATACTGGCGGCGCTCGGAGTGGCCGATGAGGGTGTGGGTTGCGCCGACGGCGATGAGCTGGCCGACGGAGGTTTCGCCGGTGTACGCGCCTTCCTCAGCGAAGTGCATGTTCTGGCAGCCGACGGCGACGTTGGAAGCGGCAGCGGCCGCGATCACCGTGGGCAGCAGAACGGGCGAGGGAAAGAGCGCGATTTCATCCCGCGTGTGGCCGGCTACGAGGGGCAGGAAGGCTTCGACAAAGGCCTTGGCTTCAGCAGGGATCTTGTACATCTTCCAGTTGGCGGCAATGAGTGCTTTACGGGCCATGTGATTGGGGTTCCTCGAATCTGATTTTAATGGATAGGCTTGCGCAGGTGGGTGACGGCGGGCACACGGAGGTGCAGGGAGGAGGGAGTAGGGAACAGAGTTTAGATGTTCGTGGAAACTGGGAGGGGCGGCTATTCGCGGGAACCTGAGAGCTGGATGGCGAAAATGTCGGCGGGGACTTCGCCGCGCTGGAATGCGGCGCGATGGTCGGGGTCGCCGAGGTCCATTTTGAACTGGTGCCAGATGCCGTCTCGGAAGACTCCCATGTTCCATGGGCCCGAGACGGAGTCGGAGAATTGCCAGACAATATGGAAGCCTTCTTCGTTGGTGAAGCCTTCGTTGTCGGCCTGGATGATGGACTCGCCGCGCTCCCAGAGGGCAGAACGGAGGCCGTGGAGTGCGGATGAGCCTTCTTCAGTGTCTGCGCCGTGCAGTGGCTGGAAGGTATAAATGGTCTTGACGGTGGAGAGGTAGTCGCTGAGCCATTCGACGCCGGATTCGGGCTTGCATTCGCGAAGGTCCTCAAGGAAGTCGGCGATCTCGTCCTGGCCGAGAGAACCAGAGTAGACGGAGTTGCGCTCGACGAGGGCGATTTCGAGATTGTCTTCGCCGCTGAGCAGGAGGATCTCCCATTCTTCTTCGTCGCCCTCTTCGAGTGCGAGCCGGCAGGAGGGGTGCTCGTCGCGGATCAGGTCGGCCATCTCCTCGAAGGAGGGGTATTCGTCGAGCCGTGAAAGGACTCGTGTGAAGAAGGCCACCGGGAATCTCCTGAGTCGGACGCGAGGAATGGGACAAGAAGTATCTTACCCGGAGACGCGGGCGGAGCGAGAGGAAATTGAGCCGGAACTCATTGCGCCTGCCGTTTTTTTCGATTCTCAGAGTCGCTCTTTAGCTTTGTGGCAGCGAGTGCCAGCAGCAGCGTCGGGACGACGAGGAGAGCAGCAATGGCGACCAGGAGACCTCCAATTGCCCTTGCGGGCCAGTCCGGAATTTGGGAATCTGTGCTGGATGCTCCGAACAAGGTGCTCGCAATGACCGCGAGGAGAATGGCAGAGACAAAGGGGCAGGCGATGCAGATGATCCTGCTGGTTCGGTTGGACAGAGAGGGAAAGACCTTTGAAACCCAGTAGCAGAACCAACTGGCCAAGAGAGATGGGATGAGAAGGAATGCGAAGATCAAGCGACGCGCCCTCCTGCCTGCATCTGCAGTATGCGCCCGACAGAGTCGAGAGCCGGGCGCATGATTGTTCTACTTGTCAGTCAGCGCTTCGACGCCGGGGAGCTTTTTGCCTTCGAGGAACTCGAGGCTGGCGCCGCCGCCGGTGGAGATGTGGGTGATCTGGTCGGCTACGCCGGCCTGGTTGATGGCGCTGACCGAGTCGCCGCCGCCGATGATGGAGATGGCGGCCTTGTTGGCTGCAACGGCGTGGGCGATGGCGTTGGTGCCCACGGCGAAGCGGGGAAACTCAAAGACGCCGGCTGGGCCGTTCCACACGATGGTGCGGGCGGTGGAGATGACTTCTTCGATGGCGGCGATGGTTTTGGGGCCGATGTCGAGCCCCTGCCAGTCGGCGGGGAAGTCTTTGTCCGTGTTCCAGAGTTGCGTTTTGGCGTCGGGAGAGAAGCTGTCGGCGAGGACGTTGTCGATGGGGAGCAGCAGGTTGACGCCCTTGGCGGCGGCCTTATCGAGCGCGGCCCTGGCCATGTCGATGCGGTCTTCTTCAACGAGAGATTTGCCGGTGGCGATGCCCTTGGCGCGGGCGAAGGTGTAAGCCATACCGCCGACGATGACGAGGGTGTCGACCTTGTCGAGGAGGTTGGAGATGACGTCGATTTTGCCGGAGATCTTGGAGCCGCCGATGATGGCAACGAAGGGCTTCTCGGGCGATTCGAGGGCTTTGCCGAGGTAGGTGATCTCCTTTTCCATGAGCAGGCCTGCCACGGCCGGCTTGAGGAAGTGGGTGATGCCTTCAGTGGAAGCATGGGCGCGGTGCGCGGAGCCGAAAGCGTCGTTGACGTAGAGATCGGCGAGCGAGGCCAGAGCTTTTGAAAAGGCCGGGTCGTTGGCTTCTTCTTCAGCGTGATAGCGGAGGTTCTCGAGCAGGAGGACCTGGCCGGATTCAAGCTGGCGGGACATCTCTTCGGCGACTTCGCCGATGCAGTCGGGCGCAAAGCCAACATTGACGCCTTCGCCGAGTGCTTTGTCGAGGAGCTCGCGCAGGCGATCGACGACAGGGCGCAGAGAATACTTGGGGTTCGGCTTGCCCTTGGGACGTCCGAGATGGGACGCGAGGATGACCTTGGCCTTGTGGCGGATGGCGTATTCGATGGTGGGCAGCGTGGCGACGATGCGGGTGTCGTCGGTGATGGTTGCGCCGTCTTCAGTGAGCGGCACGTTGAAGTCAACGCGGATGAAGACGCGCTTGTTGGCAAGGTCGATGTCGCGGATGGAGAGCTTGGGCATGTTGGATTCCTTGAAAACAGTTGTCAGTGGTCAGTTGTCAGTTGTCAGTGGTCAGTTCACAGTTCGTAGTTCACAGTTCGCAGTGACCGACGTCGCTACCCGCTGTCCGGGGTTACCGCGTCAAATTCCATTTCGATGCGCCATGCGGGGTTGAGAAGGGCGGCGACAACGACCATGGTGGCGGCGGGCCGAATGGAGCCGAAGTATTCGCCGTGGACGCGGCCTACGGCTTCCCAGTCTTCGGCGTGGGTGAGATACATGCGGGTGCGGACGACGTGATGGAAGGTTGCGCCGGCCTTTGAGAGCGCTTCAGCAGCGATTTCGAAGATGCGGCGGGTTTGGGCCGCGGCGTCTTCTGCTTCTGCCCCCACCGGACCCGTGCCGGATAGAAGCACGGAGTTCCCCACGCGGACGGCGCGGGAGAAGCCGATGATGGGCTCGTAGGGGGACGTGCCGGGGATGTTTGTGCGCATGACAGTGGACAGTGGACAGTGAACAGCGGACAGTGAACAGCGGACAGTGAACAGATCAGAGATCGTAGCGAAAGGGTCGGAAATCGGCTAGCAGTGAGCAGAGGGCAGTGAACAGCGGGCGACAAACTGACCACTGTTCACTGTCCACTGTCATCTGCATTTACAGGCCCTTCTTGACCAGGAAGCTGATGAGGTCGACGACGCGGTTGGAGTAGCCCCACTCGTTGTCGTACCAACTGAGCACCTTGACGGAGTTGCCGACGACCTTGGTGAGCGGAGCGTCAACGATGGAGGAGAGCTTGTTGCCCTTGAAGTCGGAGCTGACCAGCTCGCCTTCTTCGACGCCGAGGATGCCCTTGAGCGCGCCTTCGCTGGCTTCCTTGAGAGCGGCATTGACGGCTTTGGCGTCGGTGGGCTTCTCGCTGATGAAGGTGAGGTCGACGATGGAGACGTTGGGGGTTGGGACGCGGATGGCGAAGCCGTCTAGCTTGCCGGCGGTCTCAGGGATGACCAGCTTGAGGGCTTTGGCTGCGCCGGTGGAGCTGGGGATCATGTTGAGGGCGGCGGCGCGGGCGCGGCGGAGGTCCTTGTGCGGGAAGTCGAGGATGACCTGGTCGTTGGTGTAGCTATGGATGGTGGTCATGATGCCGGAGACGATGCCGCAGTGGGCGATGAGGACCTTGACGACGGGCGCCAGGCAGTTGGTGGTGCAACTGGCGTTGGAGATGACGTTGTGCTTGGCGGCGTCGTACTTGTCGTCGTTAACGCCGAGGACGATGGTGAGGTCTTCGTTGGTGGCGGGAGCGGAGATGATGACTTTCTTAACGGTGGTGCCCAGGTGGGCCTTGGCCTTGGTGGCGTCGGTGAAGTGACCGGTGGACTCGACGACGATTTGCGCGCCTACGTCGGCCCAGGGGAGCTTGGCGGGGTCGCGCTCGGCCCAAACCTTGATCTTGTTGCCATCGACGGAGATGAAGTCGTCGCCGGAGGTGACGTCGTTCTTGAGGTTGCCGAGGATCGAGTCGTGCTTGAGCAGGTGGGCCAGGGTGGCCGGGCTGGTCAGGTCGTTGACAGCGACGAAATCGATTTCAGGATTGCCGAGGGCGGCGCGCAAAACGTTGCGGCCAATGCGGCCGAAGCCATTGATACCAACCTTAACTGCCATGAGTGTCTTCTCCTTCGAAGTAGGTGAGGCTGACGGCGTTTTCGGAAATCGTGTGAACCTTCTGCTTCATCGAGGGTCAACGCTCCTTGGGGTCGCGTTGACTTTACGGTCTCTGCTTCGATCTACAGTTTTTCCGAAAATGCTTTCGGTTTGAGCTTGTTCGGATTGGGCCGCGTTCTACGGCTGATTTCGCCTCAAAACGCAATTCCACCAAACCCATAATCGTAACACTCCGATATGCGGGGCGAGGTGAAAACTCGTCGCACGACCGAAATGAGCAGGAATCCTTGCATCAATATTCTCCAGTGTGGAACGCGAGGCGGGATGTGACGGAGTGCACAGGATTTGCGGGCCGATTGGGAAGTGTGTTATTCCCGATACAGAAAAAGGTGTGCAGCACTCGATGAGACGACGCTCGAAACGCCCCCTGAACACATCGGAATCCACCGGCAAGATCGGCCAGGAACTCCCTTCAAATCAACCGGCTCCCCTGGTGCCAAGCTATACGGACGCAGGTCCCGGTGCGATGCCGCCTCGGCTGCCGCGGACCCCCGCGCCTGAGCGACCGCCTGCGCCGTCTCGGCCCCCCGTGCAGGAGCGGCGGGCACGGGCACACGAAAGCGCACGGCCTGACTGGAATGCGCCGGCAAATGCGGGCCGGCTGGAGGTGGAGACGCAGCCGGAGACGCCGAGCGTTCCCTCGGCGGAGCCGGTGCCGGCCGACCGGTCGCCTCAGGCACCAAAGGGATATGTGGTGCTGGCGATCGGTATGCCGGGCTCGGGAAAGACGACGTGGTTCCGGCGGCGTGGCGTGACGCCGCTGTCGAGCGATCTGCTGCGGAACATTCTGTTTGACGATGTGGAGGAGCAGCGCTACCAGGGGCTGGTTTTTTCGACGCTGCGGTCGCTGCTGCGCGCGAGGCTGATTGCGCGGATGCCATGGAACTATGTGGACGCGACGAATCTGTCGGTGCATGAGCGGCGGCAGTGGATCAAGATGGCGAAGAGCTTTGGATACGAGGTGCAGGCGGTGTTCTTCGATGTGCCGCTGGAGGTTTGCCTGGAGCGGAACCGCTCGCGCGACCGCAGTGTGAGCGAAGAGGTGATGCGCAAGATGGCCGAAAGCTGAAGCCGCCGGTGTTTGAAGAGGGATTTGACAAGATCACGGTGGTGCGGGTGAAGAGCGCGGGGTAGGTCCGCTGCGACCGCAAAGAGTTCGAATTGCTTCGTTTGGGGCTTTCGATTCTCGGAGTCGGATTGGTGCTCTTGCTGATCCTTCAAAGTTCAGGGGGGCTCGGATCCTGCGGCCCAAAGCCAGGGATGCTGCCGGTTCTTCTCGGTTACATTTTTGCGCTTCCCGTCGGAGCTGTTCTGACACTTATTGGGCTGGGCCGACTGGCAATAAACCGGTTCCGTAATCGCAAAGAAGATCGAACAATCCCGCGCATTACTCCGCTGTGAATGTGTGAAGTTGTTTTGGCGGTGGCGCTTATTTCAAGGCGCATTGACCTGTAACGGCCATAATTGAAGATTGGCTATTTTAGCTAAAATAGCTATAATGGCTATACTGGGGGAGCGAGTGATGATTACTAAAACATCCGCTGAGGCGCAGAATCAGTTTGGGCAGTTGCTCGACACGGTGCAGCGAGAGCCGGTGGCGATCACGCGTCATGGGCGGCCTGCGGCATTTGTGATTTCACCGAAGGAGATGGAGAACATCCAGGCCCTGAAAGAAGCGAGTCGCAAGCAACTTGCGGCGGATTGGGCTGCATGGAGCGATCGCGCGAGTGGGAACGTGAAGCCGGAAGCGGCAGAGTTGACCGACGAGGATATTGTTCGGCTGGTGCATGAGCTTCGCTAATGCCGCGTTATTGTGATCGACACGAGTACTCTGGTTGGGGCTGTGCTTCACATTCACGCAGATTCAGTGCCGCATCGGGCCTGGCTTTGGGCACAGCACTCGTGTGAGCTCCTGGCGTGCCGCGAGACTTATTCAGAACTTCAAACGGTTCTGCATCGGGATCGGCTGAGCCGCTATCTGGAGCCTTCTACGCGCGATGAGTTTCTTGTTTTGTATCAGGCCTCGGTCGAATGGATCGATGTTTCGCCAGCGCAGGTGGCGGCGATTGAGCCGTCGTGTCGCGACTTCAAAGACAATATCTTTCTGGCGCTCGCACAAGCAGGAGATGCAAACATCATCGTTAGCAGCGATAAGGATTTGCTGGTGCTGAGCCCCTGGAATGGGATTCCAATTTTGACGCCTGCGCAGTTTCTTGCCCAGGCCGAAATCTAAGATACAATCGAGGACTTTTCAATGAGTACTTCCCCCATTTCTGTTCCTTATGTTGAGCCGTGGCTGCGCGGGACATATGCCGATGTGCCGGCGGTGGGGCGGGCGGTGCTGCATGCGCTGGATCTGGCGCTGGAGGATATTTCCAAGTGGACTGAAGGGCTGACGGATTCCGAGGCGCATGCCGAACCGTTGGGGCTGACGAGCGTGTCGTTTCATCTGAAGCATATTGCGCGATCGGTGGACCGGCTGCTTGGGTATGCGGAAGGGAATCAATTGACGGGCGAGCAACTTGCAGCGCTGAAAGCGGAGGCTGGCGGAGAAGAGACGCTGGCAGAGTTGCTAGCTGAGGTTGAAGTTTCGTTTTCGAACGCGGCGGAGCGGGTGAGCGTGTTGGCGACGGCGGACTTCAACATTCCGCGTGGAGTGGGGCGGAAGCAGTTGCCGACATCGATTGGCGGTGCGTTGATCCACGTTGCCGACCACGCGCAGAGGCATGTGGGGCAGGTGGTGACGACGGCGAAGGTGATCAGGGCGCTACGGGGCATCGGTTAGGGCTGCTTCACAAGTGCAGTAACGCCGGCATCTTGGCATCCCACCCTTGGCACAAAGGCAAAAGCGTGCCAAGGATGGGGCACCCAACTTTCATAAAATCATTGAGAGTGCTCTCATGAAGAGAATTGTTGGTGCAGCGCGCGGCTGGTTCGGCGATCCTGTTTTCCTTTTGGCGCTGGCCGCTGCGCTGATCGCCTGCGCCGTGCAATCGGGAGAGCTGGGAACGTCTGACACGGATCATCGGCTGCAGACAGCTCATTCCTGGTGGACGAGCGAACCGCCGGTATTTCCGAATGAGTATCCGGACTTTGGCGTGCGCGGGCGTGGCGGCAAAGTGCAGGCATTCTTTGGCCTGGGGCAGTCGCTGCTGATGCTGCCTGCAGATATCGCGGGAACCTATCTGGAGCGGGTGCCGGTCTTCGCAGACTATTACGGCAACGATCCCTCGGTGCGCAACATTTTGGTCGGCTACACGACCAACATACTGCTCAACGTGCTCACGGCGCTGGTGTGTTTCCGGTTTCTGAGGCGATTGGATTTCAGCGAGGGACAAGCTGTAGCGGGGGTGCTGGCGCTGCTGGTGGCCACCACGCACCTGCACTACACGCAGATCATGCAGGAGAACAACTATATTTGCCTGCTGACTCTGGTCGGGTTGTCGTTTCAATACGAGTGGCTGGTGAGCGGCAGCCGGCGCGCTTTGTTGATCGGGTCGGCAGCTTTCGGGCTGAATCTGTTGACGCGGCTGACGACTGGCATGGACATTGTGGCTGGGGGCATTTTCATTCTGCTGGCGCTATATTTCGAGGGCGAGCGGGGGCGGTCGCAGTGGGAACGGTGCCGCGGCTATCTGGCTGTCGCTGTGCCGGTGTATCTGTTGTTTGCATTCCTTGACCGGCTCTACCAGTTCTATCGCTTCGGCTCGTTCTTCAACACGTATATGAGCCTGACGGCGCAGGAGACCAGGCAGCGCGATCCATCGCTGCCGTTGAACTTTCCGTTTACGACGCCGTTCCACGAGGGTTTTTTTGGTGCGCTCTTTGTGCCGTCGAAGTCGGTGTTTCTGTTCGATCCGCTGCTGATTCTGACGGTTCTTCTGGCTGTAGTTGCCTGGAGGCGTTTTACTCCGGCGGTGAAGGCGTACACGGTAGCCGCGTGGGTGCTGTTGCTTATATACATGGCGTTTTATGCACGCTATTTTGTGTGGGCCGGCGACTTTGCCTGGGGCGACCGGTATGTGTCGACCTCGGCGGAGCTGGCGGCCCTGCTGGCTGTTCCGCTGCTGCTGCGCCATCGTGCAGGAGTGGGCAGGGTGGTTTGGTCAGCGGGAGTGGCGCTGATTGCAATCGCTACCGCGATTCAGGTTGCATCGGTGGCTTTCTGGCTGTCGCTCGAAGAGTACCAAATGGAGTTGCTGGGCCGGTCAACGTTCGTGGTGGAGTTGCGGATCAAGAACATCGTCGAGTTCGCCCGAGGCAAGATGGACCCGTTTGGGTTGGCCAATCGGCCCGGAATCTACGACCAGTGGGATTATGAGCACATCACAAGCTGGAACTTTCTGCCCTTTCAGTTGCAGCACGCGGGGCAGGCGCCCGCATGGGTGGTGCTGGTTGCGTTTGGATTGTGGTGGGCGGTGCTGATTGGGTTGGTTTGGACTCTGTGGCGGCTGCGCTCAGTGCTGTTGCGGGAGGGGCTTACTCGGACTGGTCTTCGGTGACGACCAGTTCGACGATGTGGCCCATTTTTTCCTGCTTGGTCTTGAGGTAGGCGGCGAAGGAGTCCTGCGGCTCGACTTCGGCGGAGACGCGTTCGACGACGCGAATGCCGGAGGCCTCGAGGGCGGCGACTTTTTCGGGGTTGTTGGTGATGAGGCGTACCTGGGAGACGCCGAGGGCATTGAGAACCTGGGCGGGGAGTTCGTAGGCACGGCAGTCGGCGGCGTATCCGAGCTCGACGTTGGCTTCGACGGTATCGAGGCCCCGGTCCTGAAGCTCGTAAGCCCGGAGCTTGGCCATGAGGCCGATGCCGCGGCCCTCCTGCTGCTCGTAGAGAAGGATTCCCGCGCCTTCAGCGGCGATGCGCTTGAGGGCGAGCTCAAGCTGGAGGCGGCAGTCGCAGCGAAGCGAGTGGAAGACATCGCCGGTAAGACATTGCGAGTGGATGCGGACGATGGGAGCCGGAGCAGGCGGGGCTGCGTGGATGTCGCCCAGGACGAGAGCGACGAGGCCTTCGGCAGGGCCGGATTGAGTAAGGGACGGGTCGCAGCCGGGTTCAGGTGCCGGAGCCGGGCCCTCAAAGCCGAGAATGCGGAAGTGGCCCCAACGGGTGGGGAAATCGGCTTCAGCGATCTTGCGCGCGGTAACAAAACCCATAACCACATTCTACTAGTGGCGAGAAGGGCTAAGCCGGACGCGAGACTATACTGGCTGCGCCCGAACTGGATTGCTGGAGGTGGTGTTGAGAATCGTTCGAACCGGAGTATTCGCGGTTTGCGTGTTGCTGCTTGCCTTGACTGCGGCCGCGAAGGAAAAGGTAACGAAGTTTACCTTTCAGTTCCAAGGAAGCTCGAGAACTTACCACTCTTTTGTGCCGGACTTTTCCGGGCCGATGCCGGTAGTAGTTCTGCTGCACGGATCGGGTAGAAACGGGCAGGTCATGGCAGATGCGTGGAAGGATCTGGCGGACAGAGAACACTTCATTGTTGCGGCTCCCGACGCTTTGAATTCGGCTGGCTGGAGCACAGACGTGGACCCTCCGGCCTTTTTGCACGCAGTTGTCGATCAGGTGGCGGCGCAACACGCAATTGATCGGGGCCGTATTTATCTCTTTGGGCACTCGGCGGGAGCCGTTTTCTCGCTGGTTCTTTCGCTCATTGATTCTGAGTACTACGCCGCGGCTGCGGTGCACGCAGGCGCGTTGCAACCGGATGAGTACAACCTTTTTCAATTCTCGACTCGAAAGATGCCCACAGCCATTTGGGTCGGAGACCGCGACCTGAATTTTCCGTTGGATCTTGTGAACGCAACGAAGAAGGGGTTCGATAAGAATGGGTTTCCGCTGGAGGTTTCGGTCATTCACAATCACGACCACAACTACTACGTGATGTCCGATGCCGTGAACCGAAGTGCCTGGGACTTCCTGAAGAATTCGCATATTGAGCCACCAGCACCTGTAGAAAAATAAACGATCCGGGTGAGTGAGGGCGGGATACGCAGATATTGCCCCAATGGGCGACCGCGAGACCTCAGCCCTAACCTCTGATCTGCTGTGTGGGTTAGAGTTGTGGGATGGTGGACAGGCCGTGACCGACAAGCTGATTCTGATCACGCTGCTTGGTAAAGCTGGGGGTGGTGGCCGCAGTGGCGAGCGCGCTGGCGCGGGCCTCGACCTTTCGGCGGCTGATCTTTGCCGACCATCGGACGACGCGGCAGACGCTGGGGCTGCTGGCATTTTTTCTGGTGCCGCTGACTTTGGGCGTGTGGTTGCGATTTGCGGTGCCGAACTTCGTGGCGGCGGATATTTCGTTTGAGACGGTGGTGCTGCTGGGGCTGCTTCTCGGGCCGGGATGGGCGATGCTGGGCGGGGTGGTGCTGTCGGGGCCGGCGGTCTATCACCATGAGTTTCTGGCTTTGCCGTTCAATGTGGCGGTGGGACTGGCGGCAGGAGTTCTGAGCCGGTTTGTCGAGAAGGAAGAGATCTGGAGCTTTACGCCTTTCATCGACCTGAGCCTTTACAGATGGGTGCGACGAAATCTGCGTCAGCCGCGAATCGACCGGCAGATTCTGCTGCTGGTGCTGATTGCCGGCATGGAGATGACGCGGGACTGGATTGCACATGCCTTTCCCGGGCGGCTGTTTGCGCTGGTGGCTGGGCAGTGGTGGATTCAGGGGCTGGTGTGGCTGAGCGCGCCGATGGTGGTGGGGGTTGCGCTGAAGGTGTGGAATGCGCTGCGGATCGAGCTGAGCCTGGAAGAGCAGAAGCGGCTGCTGCTGGAGGCGCGGCTGGATGCGCTGCAGAGGCAGATCAATCCGCATTTCCTGTTCAATACGCTGAATTCGATTGCATCGCTGGTGCGGATGAACCCCGAGATGGCGCGAGAGATGACGGTGAAGCTGGCGAATATTCTGCGGGCGCTGTTGAAGGACCACGACACGTATGTGCCGCTGAGCGAGGAGCTGAAGTTTACCGATGACTATCTCGACATCGAAGTGGTGCGGTTCGGACGGGAGAAGCTGCGGGTGGAAAAGGAGATCGATCCGCGGACGCTGGGAGTGCTGGTGCCGAGCATCCTGCTGCAGCCGCTGATTGAGAACTCAATCAAGCACGGGCTGGAGCCGAGGATCCGCGGGGGGACTGTGACCTTGCGGAGCCGGATGGAGGGAGATCGCGTGCTGATTGAAGTTGAGGATGACGGGGTGGGGATGGGGAGCAAGCCGGTTTCGTCCCTGCGGCGGACCGGCGCGGGGATCGGAATGAAGAATGTGCAGGAGCGGCTGGAGGTCTTGTACGGGAACCAAGCGCGGTTTGTAGTGGTGAGCAATCCGGGGCGAGGAACACTGGTGACGCTGGAGATTCCGGCGACGCAGATGTAGGTGGGACGCGACGTCAGGCGATGGGGCTTTGGAGCGGTTCCAGGGTACGTGAGCCCTTTCTTGCTTTCTTCAAGGTCGCCGCTTCTTGGGGTCGCGGCGACTCGATAACAATGGCTTCGGAATATTGCAACCCTGGAACCGCTCTAGGCGCGTGCCCTGGCTTGTTCTTTTGCGCGGGCCGCGCGCCAACGTTCAAACTCTTCCTTAAGACTGCTGCCAGGGCGGCGGTGGGGGCGCTTGTTCAGATAGAGAAGTTTGAGGAACTCCTCGTAATCTTCGGCATTGGCAACGGTAGCGGCTTCGGCAGCGGGCGTTCCTTCGGCAGGCTCAGCTCCGAGGACGCCGCCCGCCTGCTTTTTTCCGCCGCTGAATAGCCATTTGGCTTCAAAAGGCGCGATGCCTGGGATGAAGAACCGGATGAGGCCGAAGAAAGGGATGTATTCGCGCGTGACGGCCAGGCCAACGACGATGGTGAGGCAAGCAAGATGGGTGATGAGGGTAGAACCGAGAGGCAGCGAGAAGCCCTTTTGCTTGTTCTTGAAGAGAATGGCAAGGATGAGAACGATGTGATATCCGCCGACGATGTAGGCGTAGGTGGCAAATGCGCTGCTGGGAAGGATATTTTCGATCTGCGAGGCGTCGAAACCGTCGAAGAAAAAGGCAATGGAGTGCATGCCGTGCGACCTCTTTCGCGAGCCCCCCAACTCTTGTGTGCGGGGGGGGAATGGCCGAGGGGCTCGTATGGGGGATGATGGCATTTCACTGGTGGGGGGGCCATTCCACTTTTGAATTAAGGAACAGGATTGGTGAATCACTCGTGCGTAACGCGTTGGGAGATTACTGGGGGCCGCGCGGGCGGGTTACCCGGGGCGATGAGGGGCACAGCGGGGGTCGGGAGAGGCTCAGCGGTGCGCGTCGAGGGCGAGGACGGCGTAGCTGGTTGCAGCGTCGCTCATGAATTTGCCGATGGGGGATTCGAGGTCTCGATTCTTGTTGAGCGACCAGGCGGTCCATGCGCCGGTGGTCTTGTCCTGATTTGCGATGAGCCATGCGCGGCCGCGAGCGATGGACGCGTCGGCCTGGGGGGCAATTGATTGAGGGGCGGCGGATTCCTCGAGGACGAGAACGATGAGGCCGGTGGCGTAGCCGTCGGGTCGGTACTCAAGGGGAGTCTTGTCGCGGCGTTCCCAGTCGCCGAGGTCGGAAGCGCTCCATCCCCCGTCGGGATGCTGGAGGCGGAGGAGATCGGCGACCAAGTCGCGGCGCTGATCGGGTGTGAGGAGTGAAGGATAGGCTCCCGCTGCCCACAGAGCGACAACTTTGTTGAGCAATGGCTGGGCGGCGTAATGACTGGAGAGGTAGCCGGTAAGCAGGGCGAGGTGGGATGCGATGGCGGGGTCGTCGCGGTAGTGGTCGGGGGCGCGGGCGACCGTCAGGGCGAAGAGTGCGGCCCAGTGGTATTGCGACTCGGGCGACTCCCAGGGGGTGTAGTTGAAGTTTTGCCAGACCCACGCGCCGGCGTCGGGGCCAGTCGTGGATTGGAGCGCCCAGGCGTTCGAGAAGGCCAGGCGCGTGGTAGGGCTGAGATGGCCCTGACGCTGATCGTAGCTGGAGAGGATGACGGCGTTGAGGATGGATTCGGCGTTGCGGGATTCGATTTCTTTGCCTTTCCCGTATTTCTCGTCGTCGTAGAAGGGCAGGACCTGACTGGTTGGGAACTGGCTCCAGAGATGGACACGCTTCTCGACGCTGTCGATCATGGCGCGTTCCGCGCCAGTAGCGGGCGCCTCGGCGAGATCCTGGCGGAGGGTGGGACGGGCGAGGGCGTACATGGCCTGCGTGTGGCAGGAGATGCAGTAAGTTCCATGATCTTTCTGGGTACGGTCCCAGGCTTGCCACCAGACCTGACGGGAGTCGAGGTAGCGGGCGGCGGCCTGACGGTCCCAGCCGGCAGGAGCGGGAGCAGTGGACTTGTCTGCGGCGTGGACGGTGGCTGGGTGCTTTGAGTGGAGGGCGAAAGGCAGGGTGCAGGCGAGGGCGACGGCGAGGCCGAGCGAGAGAGATTTTAAGTTCAAGAGCGGCCTCCGCGCGGATTGATCGGGCAATTGGAGAAGATGATCAGCGCATCTTCATCTAATCCTAGCCCGATCCCAGCCCCCCGCAAGAACAAAACCGCGCTTAGGATTCCGCGCTTGCGATGCGGTTGCGGAAAACCGGCTATGGCCTGCGTAGGGAAACTTTGAGCGTTTGCCCCGGAGCTAAATATAGCAGTTCGTCTGGAAAATCACCGTCCGAAATCATTCCACTCAGGCCAGCCAATTGATAGAGGAACAATGCGGCAATCCCGGTGAATACGGCGCAAGGGACACAGACCGGCGCAAGAGCGACCGTGCCCCATGTAGCTGCCCCTGCCGCAGCCAAGAATCTAGCAGAATAGAAATACCAACGTGAATGGGTGCCGCGATCGATGAGGGCAGCTACATCTTTAGCCAAATAGTCAATCGCATGGCCATGCTGGGTGCAGACGATTTCGCTGGCGTTGACGGATTGCACGATGCAGGTGTGGCGGATTTTGGGATGGGCGATGGTGACGACATAGAGCGTGTGTTTCTCGTTAACTAGATTCGCTTGAGCGCCTTCCCATGTAGAGGCAACGGGGGCCTGACTTTGCGCGATGGTCGCAAAGAGCAAAATGAGCGCGAGAATTGGAAAGAACCGACAAGACGCTACAGGGATCATAGACGCGTCCTCCTTGTGTTAACCGCATGAGATAACGACAGCCCGCTCCCGTGGCGGGCGAATGTGACAGATTCGAAAGTGGCACAGCTGGCCGAGGGTGCCCCATCGCGCATTGGGGCCAGAAGTTTGGAGGTCATTTCAAAGCACGCAAAACTGCCGCAGACAGGTAAGGCGTTGCACCTCCCCGAACCAAGGAAAGTATCCCGCGAATCGGGAGTGATCTAGTCGATTGGAGTCCTTCGCGCTATGCTCAGAGGATGGTGCGATTCACGGTATTGGCGTCGGGGTCGAAGGGAAATTCGACCGTAATCACGGGCGGAAACACACGGATTCTGGTAGATGCGGGGCTGAGCTGCAAAGAGCTCTTCTGCCGGATGGAGCTGGCGGAGGAAAAGCCCGAGACGCTGGATGCGATCATCATTTCGCATGAGCACACGGACCACGTAAATGGAGTTTCGGTGACGGCACGGAAGCTGGGCATTCCTGTTTATTTCACGGAAGGAACGCACCGGGCATGGATGCGGATCGTTACTCCGCGGAAGAGGATGACGTATTCGCAGTGGCTGGAGCAGTGCAGGCAGCAGGCGGCTGACCGGCTGGCTCGCGCACAGGCCGAAGGCGTGCCGGACGCTGTTGAATTGTTTTCGGAGCCGATCTCAGAAGGCATGGTGACGGCTGTGGACCAGGAGGCGTTTGCTCCGGAGCCGGGGAGCCCTGAGACGGGCGCGGCAGCCGAGGTGGAGACAAAGGAGGCGTCGCCGGAGGATGATCCGGCATGGCTGCCGAAGGTGGAGTACTTCAAGCCGGGCGAGCGGTTCAGGATTGGGGATATTGCGGTGAGCCCGTTTACGATTCCGCACGATGCGGCCGATCCGACAGGGTTTGTGTTTGAGGCCGAAGGCATACGGATGGCGGTTGCGACCGACCTGGGGTACCTTCCGCCGAACGTGAAGGCGCAACTGGCGGGAGTGGACGTGCTGCTGCTTGAGTCAAATCACGATCTGGAAATGCTGCGCGACGGGCCATACCCGTGGCAGGTGAAACAGAGGGTGCTGTCGCGGGTGGGGCACCTGTCGAACGACACGACGGCCGAGTATCTGGAGAAGGATTATGACGGTAGCGCGGCGTGGATTATTCTGGCGCATATCTCTGAAAGCAACAACCTTCCGGAACTGGCGCGGGTTGCCGCGGAGCGCGCGTTGCGTGGGCGCGGGAGCCTGTTGGCGAACCGGCTGCTTCTGGCTGCCCAAAATGAGCCTCTGTCGTCTATTTGCTTTTGAGTCACGTCGAATACAATAAGGGAGATACGGGATCACTTCCTCGCAGAATTGACAGGCAAGGGACTGCGCCATGGATTATTTTCTTGGTGCGGCATGGCAAAAGGCTGGAAATGCTATGAAACTTGCGGCGGCGAGGAGAATCCAAGGGGAAGAGTGCCAATTCCGGCTCAGGAACGACGGCGCCAGGCGCTTGGTCGAGCGTAACCTTTGTTAAGCAGGTCATTCAGGGATATGGCAAGAACCCAATGCAGTGATCGAGTGGTCGGAGCCATCCTGGCAAGCTGGCGCTATGACATCTCTGGGATCTCGCCGGAGATGCGCAAGGACTACGAGCAGCATTTTGCGGAGTGCGCGCATTGCAGCTCACGGCAGAAGTTTCATCGCGGCGTGGATGTAGCTCTGGCGATCCTGACATCGACGGCGGTCTTGTTTTTCCTCTTCGCACTGGCCGTGTTGCACCACATCAAGCCGCTGGAGCATGTGGCGTTCAAAATCTTCGGCCTGGACGTTCAGGACATGTACCACATGTTCATCTCAGCAG
The DNA here is from genome assembly GCA_963783065.1 of uncultured Acidobacteriaceae bacterium. GTDB lineage: Bacteria > Acidobacteriota > Terriglobia > Terriglobales > Acidobacteriaceae > Telmatobacter. The sequence goes on from CAWAMG010000006.1 coordinate 574,525, forward strand.
GATTTGCGGGGCTGGTGTTCAGCGTGATCGCGTTTCTGCTGGTGCTGACGGCGACGCCTGCGCCGACGTATCTGGGCGGCCTGGCGGTGGAGCGGGCGAAGCTGCTGGAAGAGCGGCTGCCTGAGGCGATCAAGAGCTTGAGGCCGAGGTAGGGGGGCGGCTACTTCCAGGGCTGCCGAGTGTTATTTGAGATCATTTCTCTCGGGAAGTCTTTTGGGACGCGTTGAAACAGTAGCTCTGTGTGATACGGAATTCCGGCCGAATCAAATTTCACCTTGTAGACCCTTATAGCTTCCTCCCATTCGTCCCCACTCCGGGTTGTGGGTTTCACGGGGCGAATCCAGATGTACTCCTCCCATCTTCCGTTGCGAGATGCGAATGAAGCGTTCAGGAGTACGGGCCCCGGGACAGGCGTAAACTTGCGACCTTTCGGCTGAAGCTCGCTAAGTTCGTCCGTTCTCATTGACCAAAAGCCTGACAGTGGGCTGTTGCCAACTGGGTAGTCTCCAAGAACTTTACCGCCGAGGCTTTCCATGCCAAGGCAGACCGGGGTGGCTCTTTTTGGGAGAGCGGAGACTGATATTTCCGGCAATTTTGCGTATGCCCCAAGGCAGTAGGTCATCCCAACTGTTACGTCGTAGAGAGGGGCATTTCCGACCTTGACAATTGACGCAAATGTTCCCGGGTTGCCGTAGAAGGCTAAATAAGTGAATCCGTCCCCGCCAGTGATCTTGTTTGCTGCGTCTTTAGCCGTATCTGCCGCCAATTTGGTCTTGTCGTAAACCTCTTTAACGTTGGCCAAAGTGTTTTCGAATTTCACCTGGTTGTCTTTGAGGATGGTATGGAATTGCTGGAACTGAAGACACTCGGCATAGGCCCGATCATTTCCTGCATCACTGTCGCTCCATTTGATCATTCTTAATTCCAGAACTGTCAAGCCAACCACCAAAAGCGTCCAAATCAGTTTTTCCATTTTCCCAATTCTTTGAGGCTCTCTAAAAAATGGAAGGATGGCTACTAAACACCCTGCAACGCCTACGCAGATTCCGACGGAGAGATGCCACCACGGGTGATAGGGTGCCCCGCAAGTCATGAGAGGCACTTGCTCGGATTGAATTATCACAAGGCTGCCTCCCTATTATGAAAGTCCGCTAGGCTGATGATTCTTGTTTCAAAGCCATAGTATCTCGAAAAAGACTAAGGGCGTTCGCCGCGGCGAACGCCCTCAATGTTTTCGCGCTCAAGTCTATTTTGCGAGCGGGATGCGCATGTCGCCGCCGGTCATTTCTTTCGGTAGTCCCTCTTGAAGAATTGCAAGCAGAGTGGGCGAGATGTCGCGGAGCGCGCCGTCGGTGCGGAGGCGGTAGTGGGGGGCGTCTTCGGCGACGTAGATGAACGGGACAGGGTTGGTGGTGTGGGCGGTGTGTGGGCCGCCGGTGACGGGGTCGATCATCAGCTCGGCGTTGCCGTGGTCGGCGGTGATGAGCCATGCGCCGTTGCGCTCGCGGACGGCTTTGTAGATGCGGCCGAGTTGGGCGTCGACGGCCTCGCAGGCGCGGATGGTGGGCTCGAGCTGGCCGGAGTGGCCGACCATGTCGGCGTTGGCGAAGTTGGCGACGATGAGGTCGAAGGCGGTGTCGTTGACGGCCTTGACGATGGTGTCGGCGATGCGCTTCGGCCTTCATCTCGGGGGCGAGGTCGTAGGTGGCGACCTTGAGCGATGGGCATAGGATGCGCTCTTCGCCGGGGAAGGGAACTTCGATGCCGCCGTTGAAGAAGTAGGTGACGTGGGCGAACTTCTCGGTCTCGGCGACGCGGAGGTTGCGGAGCTGGTGCGCGCCGAGAACGTTGGCGAGGATGTTGTCCATCGACTCGGGCGGGATGACCAGGGGCAGCTCGTAGAGCTTGTCGTACTGGGTCATGCAGATGTAGTGGAGGTTCTTTGGGATCGAGGAGCGCGGAATGGTCTCGTCGAGCGACTCCCATCCTTCGAGGTCGCGGCCGCCCTGCTTGTTGAGGCCGCTTTCGCGGGCGAGGACGCGGGTGATCTGGCGGGCGCGGTCGGCGCGGAAGTTGAAGTTGATGCAGACGTCTTCATCGCGGATCTGGCCGACGGGCTTGCCTGCGGCGTCGACGACGACGAAGGGAATGAGGAACTCGTCGGTGATGCCGTTGTTGTAGTTCTCCTTGATGCGGGCGACGGGGTCGGGGTAGGAGCCGCCTTCGGCTTTGCCGTTGACCATGGCGTCGAAGGCCTTGAGCTCGCGCTCCCAGCGCTTGTCGCGGTCCATGGCGTAGTAGCGGCCGTTGATGGAGGCGACTTTGCCGACGCCGTACTCGCGCATCTTCTGTTCGAGCTTGGCGATGTAGCCCGCGCCGGAGGTGGGGCCGGTGTCGCGGCCGTCCATGAAGGCGTGGACGAAGACGCGCTGAAGGCCGTACTCGCGGGCAGTGCGAAGGAGGGCGTAGAGGTGCTCCTGGTGGGAGTGGACGCCGCCGTCGGAGACGAGGCCGAAGAGATGAAGCTGGCGGCCGCCGTCCTGGGCGCGCTGCATGGCAGCGACGATGGAGGGGTTCTTCTTGAATTCGTCTTTCGCGATGAGCTCGTCGATGCGGGTGATGTCCATGTGGACGATGCGGCCGGCGCCGAGATTGAGGTGGCCGACTTCGCTGTTGCCCATCTGGCCGTCGGGCAGGCCGACGAAGTGCTCGGTGGCGCGGATGAGGGTGTTGGGATACTCGCGGAGCAGCTTGTCGTAGGTGGGCTTGCGGGCGAGGGCGATGGCGTTGTCGGCGGTTTCGGCGCGGTAGCCCCATCCGTCGAGGATGGTGAGGACGAGAGGACGCTTGGGCACGAAGAAGATACCTCGGGTATGAACGTAGTTTTCCACTCAAGGATAAACTGCCGGGGAGGCAGGGCGTGTGTTGGGACGCACAGCGGGCGGAGGCAATCGTCGCAATTTGAACTGACTGTCATCCTAGGGCGGAGCGCATCGCAGTCGAAGGGCCAATTGTTGCTCTTGTCGTTGTCTGTTGTTGTGCCACTTAAGCCATGATGGATCTCATTAATGGTGCCTCAAGCGCTTGACACTGAGCGAAACCACCTTGCTATGTTCGATGCAAGGTGAAATGAAATGTCTGAAGTGAATGCAGTAAGTGTGCACACCCTTTGGGACCGCCTTCGCGCGATGGAGGAGGAGAAGAGATTCAATGGCAAGGCTTATCCGGAAGGAATGTCGGTTTTTCCATTCCGGCTCGCTGGGCAGGGCTTTTTCCCTGGCGGTGACGGGCTGTGGAGGGATGATACTCAGCTCGCAGCATCATCTCCGGGGCTTGTTTCAGTGGGTGGAATCATGTTTCTCGGAAATGATTTTGGAACATGCAGGGGATAAGAGAAGCTGCGCAAGAATGGATTTGAGAATCCGTTGACCTGGAAACACGTAAAGCGCAGGGTTGAACGAGCGGGGCTCCCGCCGGCTCTCACTTTCTTTACCAATGCCGTAATGGGCTTGCGTGAGGACGGAACTGCGCTCGCCAAGAAAGACTGGGAAAGGGAACCGAAGTTCAAATTTTTCTGCGGAGAGTTTTTTGAATATCAGACAGAGAGTCTTAAGCCGCGTTTGATCGTGGTAATGGGTCCGGTTCCCAGATTGACGCTTGATTCACTTGCTGCTGGGGCAACGGTCACTGCCGGAAAGTATCCTAAGATGCGGTTGGGGGGCCATGTGACAACGGTATTCCTCAGCACGCATCCGTATGGAGACTTCAACTTCGACGAGGCGCTCAAAAGCAGAGACGGTTCCGAGCTTCGGGAAGCTTGGGAAAGGGCGCAATCATAGCAATCTTCTCTATTTGAGGCTTCGAATCGGAGGCGAAAGCCGTAGACAACGAAAGCAACCGCAGATCCTTCGCTGTGTTTGGCGCAAAAAACGCGCCAAACTTCGCTCAGGATGACAGATTTTTGAAATTGATACAGATAACAAAAACAAAAGGGAGAAGGCTGAAGTCTTCTCCCTTCTGGCGTGAAGCTGGCGGTTGATTGACCGCTTCGGACTAGTCTTCGTAGTTGAGGCTTTCGAGGCCGAGGAAGACTGCGCCGGAGCCGAGCTCCTCTTCGATGCGGAGGAGCTGGTTGTACTTGGCGATGCGGTCGGTGCGGCTGACCGAGCCGGTCTTGATCTGGCCGACGCCGGTGGCGACGGCGAGGTCGGCGATGAAGGTGTCTTCGCTTTCGCCGGAGCGGTGGGTCATGACCGAGGTGTAGCCGTAGCGGCGGCCGAGCTCGATGGCTTCGAGGGTCTCGGTGAGGGTGCCGATCTGGTTGACCTTGATGAGGATTGAGTTGCCGACGCCCTCTTCGATGCCGCGCTGCAGGCGCTTGATGTTGGTGACGAAGATATCGTCGCCGACGAGCTGAATCTTCGCGCCGAGCTTGTCGGTGAGGATCTTCCAGCCGGCCCAGTCGTCCTCGGCAAGGCCGTCTTCGAGGGAGACGATGGGGTACTGGCGGATCCAGTTGTCGTAGAAGGCGACCATCTCTTCGCTGGTGAGTTCGCGCTTGTCGGACTTCTTGAAGACGTACTTCTTCTTTTCTTTGTCGTAGAACTCGCTGGAGGCGGGATCGAGCGCGATGGCGATCTGTTCGCCGGGCTTGTAGCCGGCGGCCTCGATGGCTTCGAGGATGAGCTCGATGGCTTCAGTGTTGGACTTGAGCGAGGGAGCAAATCCGCCTTCGTCGCCGACAGCGGTGTTGTAGCCCTTCTTCTTGAGCACGCCCTTGAGGGTGTGGAAGGTTTCAGCGGCCCAGCGCAGCGCATCGGAGAAGCGCTCTGCGCCGACGGGCATGATCATGAACTCCTGGAAGTCGACGTTGGAGTCAGCATGCGCGCCGCCGTTGAGGACGTTGAGCATGGGGGTGGGCAGGATGCTGGCGTTGACGCCGCCGAGATAGCGATAGAGCGGAATCTCGAGCGTCTGCGCGACGGCGCGGGCGGTGGCGAGGGAGACGGCGAGGATGGCGTTGGCGCCGAGCTTGCTCTTGTTGGGCGTGCCGTCGAGAGCGATCATGGTTTGGTCGATGAGGCGCTGGTTGGCGGCGTCCATGCCCTCGAGCTCGGGAGCGATGATGGTTTCGACATTGGCAACGGCCTTGAGAACGCCCTTGCCGAGGTAGTGGGTCTTGTCGCCGTCGCGGAGTTCGACGGCTTCATGCTCGCCGGTGGAGGCGCCGGAGGGGACGATGGCGCGGCCAAGCGCGCCGCTTTCGAGGATCACGTCGGCTTCGACGGTGGGATTGCCGCGGGAGTCAAGAACTTCGCGGGCGCGAATGGCAACAATTTCAGTCATATCACTCCTCATAATGCGGTGCTGCAGCCGGTCATTCAATTTGGGGCGGCGATCCACGGCAAGGGGTTCTCCGGCGGCGCTTTGAATCGTGTTCAGAAGCCCCTGCACGCGTGGAATCTCCTCAGTTATTGCGGAAAAATCGATTGATCGTTCCTATGGATTCTAACAAATTGGGGAGGCCAGCATTGTGTAATGGCGGTCACAGTGCGGGAAGCGAATAAAGGCGCTGGAGTTGGGCCGGACGGGATGCACGGGGCACGATGGGTTGACGGTTGTGATTCGTGGCGGGGGAGGAACCAAAGTTTGGAAGAGGTGTACGCGAAGGTGCGGGCAGAGCTAGGCTTAGAGTGAGGGCCGAGCGCTTGATGGGATTCTGGTTAAGAAAGCGCGGGACAGGGCCTTGAACTGGAAGTAAAGAGTGGACCGGAGGCAGGCGAAATGCCGGCCGGCGAGAAACTCTTGATGAGATCACGGGTCTAAGCAGACAGAAGATAGCGGATGAGTGTGCCTGAAGGAGAAGCTTGGCGATGACGATTGCGAAAAAGGGATTTTTCCTGGTGTTCGTTGGGATCTCGGCCACAGCTTTGCCGAGCTGGGGTCGGGCCGCTGGACAGGGTTCGGGACAGCCGCAGGATCAGGGTACGTACCAGGGCGTGTCGCATCCACCCGCGGACGACCCGATCACAACGTCGACTCCCCAGGAGGCGAAGCCACGTGCGGGCACGCCATTGACGGGCCAGATGAATCAGCCGGCCCAGCCAACGAATGGAACCCAGCAGCAGCCGGGGAATCCGGCATATGGGACGCAGCAACGGATGGGGAACTCGTCTGCCGCGCTGCCGATGGCGGATGCGCGAGACGGCACGGATGATGGGTTGGTGGGAGTTGCTCCGAACCCACAGGATCCACGATTGGCCATGCGGGCGGGCGGTCCGGTCTCGACCAATCCGGGCGGGGATCCGGACGGGGACATTGTGCATCCAGAGGCGTTGCGGCCAGGGATGCTGGGCGAGGGAACGATGATCCGTGTACGGCTGATCGACCGGCTGTCGACGGCGACCAGCGAGAAGGGCGAGCCGTTCAGGACGCGCGTCGCTTCGGACGTGGTGCGTGATGGCGAGGTGCTGATTCCGGCGGGTTCAGAGATAGACGGGCGCGTGGCGGACGTATCGAGGGGGCACGCAGGCGGATATGGGACGATACGACTGCAGCCGGAGATGGTGATTATGCCGGATGGGTCGCGGTTGAGGATGTCTGCCGATGTGACGTCGACGCCGGGCTCGCATACGCACGTGATTGGCGAGGGAACGATTCGCCCGGATTCGCGGCTCAAGCGGGACGGAGTGGAGTATGGCGGCGCGGTAGGCGCGGGCGTGGTGACGGGCGCGATTGTGGGCGGGCCGGTGGGCGCGGCGGCCGGCGGCCTGGTCGGCGCCGGAGTGATCACGGTGCATTTGCTGGTGGATCATCCGCAGGCGACGCTGGACGAGGGGACGTCGATGATGTTCATGCTGACGCAGCCTTTGGATCTAGTGCGGGACGGCGGAGCGCGGCAAGGGGCGGTTCGGGAAGGCGCGAGCACGTACTAGGGCCTGCTAGACTCCCTCATGCGTGAGTGAGGGAGTTGTTGCGGATGAGCGAGATCAAGACAGTTGGGGTTGTGGGCGCGGGGACGATGGGCTCCGGGATCGCGCACGTGTTTGCGCGGGCGGGATTCTGCGTGGTGCTATGCGACGTGGAGATGAGCCTGCTGGAGCGAGCTGTGGAGCGGATTCGGGCCAACCTTGATCGAGAAGCGGCGAAGGGCAAGCTTACGGAGATCGAGGTTGAGTCGGCACTGGAGCGGATCAAGGCTACTGTGGAGCGCGAGGCGCTGGCCGGGGTGGGGCTGGTGGTTGAGGCGGCTTCGGAGCGGTTCGAGGTGAAGGCAGAGATCTTTCGGGCGTTGGATGGGTTGACGACACCGAGCGCGGTGCTGGCGACGAATACGTCTTCGATCTCGATTGCGAGGCTGGCGGCGGAGACGGGGCGGCAGGACAAGGTGATCGGCATGCACTTCTTCAATCCTGTACCTGTGATGGCGCTGGTGGAAGTGGTGCGCGGGCCGCTGACGAGCGATGCGACGTTTGAGACAGTGCGGGCGCTCAGCGTGCGGCTGGGCAAGACGCCGGTGGAGGTGAACGATGCGCCGGGGTTTGTGTCGAACCGGGTGCTGATGCCGCTGATCAACGAGGCGGCCTACGCGGTGATGGAGGGTGTGGCGACGGCGGAGGGCGTGGATCAGGTGTTCAAGCTGGGGATGGCGCATCCGATGGGGCCGCTGACACTGGCGGATTTGATCGGGATCGATGTGTGCGTGGACATTATGCGCGTGCTGGAGGCGGGACTGGGAAGCACGAAGTACAGCCCGTGCCCGCTGCTGGTGCGGATGGTGGAAGATGGCAAGTTGGGGCGGAAGACGGGTCGGGGGTTCTATGAGTATGGGAAATAGACAGCATTTGCTGCGATGCCGGGGTTTCGCAATTCCTTACTAACGGTAAGGAATTGCGCTAGAATGAAAAAAGGGAGACAGCTATGGCATCAGCTTCTGTTACATCCAAGGGCCAAATCACGATTCCGGCTGAGGTACGAGAGAAGATGCGCTTGCATGCCGGCTCCCGGGTTGCATTTATCGAGAATGAGGACGGAGATTTCGTGCTCAAAGCAAAGACCGGATCGCTTTCGGCCGTGAAGGGTATGTTCAAGTGGACTGGCAAGCCCGTCTCGATTGAAGAAATGAATGAGACGATTCGAAAGGGCTGGGCTGGGCAGCTCAAATATGAGGATTAGTTGAGCGCATGACTGGGATCGACACAAACGTCCTCTTGCGATACATCGTCCGCGATGATCCGGCTCAAACTCCCAAATCTGACAAACTTCTGGATGGATTCACGAAAGAGCGTCCAGGATTTATCTGCACCGTCGCTCTTGCTGAAGTTGCCTGGGCGCTTCGCAGCAATTATCGGATGCCAAAGAAGAATCTGATCGAGTGTCTGGAGGCCTTGCTTCGGTCCAGAAATCTGGTGATTGAGAATGAGCCGGTCGTGCGCCTGGGTCTTGACCTGTATCGAAACTCGAAAGCGGATTTTGCTGACTGCATCATCGAACGAACCGGTAGATTTGCCGGATGCAAGCGAACAGTTACCTTCGACGGGGAAGCTGCCAAATCGGCAGGAATGGAACTGCTTTAGTTCCTCCGGTCTCTGTGTTACGCGCTTAGCGTAGGTGCTTCATACCGGCGCGGTGGCGTCAACGACGGGGATGCCGGGGGGTGGGGTGAAGTGGAACTGGGCGGGCGGGATGGCGGGATCGTCGGCTTCGCCAGAGAAGGTGAAGCGGGTGAGAGCGCCGTCGGTCTCTTCAATCTCAATTGCGGTGATGGTGCCGTCGGCGGTGACAGTGAGGGCGAAGCGGGTGACTCGTTTTTCCTGCCCCTTGGGCTGGCCGGTGAGGGTGAACTGGCCGTTGGGCGCGGGCGCGATGCTGAGATTGGCGAGTTCCTTTTCGAGTTCGGTGTGGCCGAGGAGAAAACGCAGCGGGGAGCGCAGGTCGTCGAGATCGCGGCTGGAGATGCGCTGGACCTGGGCGTCGCCGCGGGCGTAGAACCAGGCGAATTTGCCGTCGAGGAGGAAGATTTTTCCGGCGGGGGAGGAGTAGTCCCAACGCATGCGGGCGGGCTTGAGGAGAGTAAGGGTGCCGCTCTCGGCGCGACGGACGCCGAGGCCGTTGTAGGATTCGGTGAAAGTGGCGCGGAGGGAGTGGAGCTGGTTGTAGTGGCTGTCAATGCGGTGGGCGAGCGAGTGGGGGGTGGGTGATTGGGCGAGGAGGGCGGGCGAGGAAGCGATAGCCAGAATGGCTATGAGGTGTTTTACTCGGCGGAAGATCAGGCTGGCAGAGAAGGTGATTTGATGCAGGCGGGGATTTGCAGGGGCTAAAGCCCGGTTCATTTTGTGGAGGTTTGCGGCACGACTGAAGTCGTGCCCTGACTCAAGATTCTGAAACAGTGGCTTTGCATCCCACACTTTTCGCACAGAACGCGGAAAGGATGGGGCACCCGGCCTTGGTGGGACGCTTGAAGTTTGAAATGCAACCGCAGATCCTTCGACTCGCTGGGCTCGCTCAGGATGACAGCTCATTTTCGATTTACTGGCCGAGGTTCTGGGTGCAGTTTGTGCCGCCGGCGGGATCGTACTTGATGATGCCGGACTGGTCGCTGCAGAAGCCGCGGTCGCCGGTCTTGCCGACGGTTTGCGGTACGGCCGTGATGGCGTAGCTGTTGAAGCGGTCGATGCCGTTGACGTGACCTTGTCCTTGCAGGTGACAGTAAAGATGTATCCGGACTTGTAGCCCGAGGTGAGGTCGTCCTGAAGGATCTGGGCTGATGAGGCGGAGGGCGCGCCGGAGTGTGGGATCGCCGCCGAGGGCAGGTAGCGTACAGGCGAAGCCATTGGCCGGGTAAGTGTCGGAGTACTGAAGCTCGGCCTTGGTGATGACCTGGACGGAGTTCTGCGCGGAGAGGTCGTTCGCTTTCTTCTTGAGGCTGCCCACGGTGGGGATGGCGATGAGCATGAGGATGGCGATGATGGCCATGACGATGAGCAGTTCCATCAGGGTGAAGCCGTTGGTGAGGCGGGCTCGACGGGGGCTACTTTGGCGATGGAGGATCGAAGATTTCAGAATCATAGCGTGAACGTCCTATGCGGCAGGGCGCAGGGCCCGCCCGAGAGAATGCTACAACGATACAGACGCAGAAGGGAAATGGAACGTTTGAAGGACAGTGAACAGTGGACAGTGGTCAGTGAACAAGTGCTTGTCGTTAGCAGACGAGGCGGTCGCGGTTGAGCTTGACGCCGTCGAGGCGGCCGAGCAGGGTGACGGCGATGCGGTCGGGGTCGAAGAGGCGCTGGGCCATGGCCTGGACCTGGGCGGCCTCCACTTCGTCGATGCGGGCGATGACTTCGTCCACGGTGAAGAACTGGTGGAAGTACATCTCCTGGCGGGCGAGGTTGGCCATGCGGGAGTTGGAGCTTTCGAGGCCCAGCAGGATGTTGCCCTTGAGCTGGTCTTTGGCGCGGGTCAGCTCTTCTGCGCTGAGCGGGCTCCTGCTTGAGCTTGCGGAACTCGGCGAGGATGAGGTCGACGACCTCGAGGGCCTTGCCGGCGGAGGTGCCGGCGTAGACGCAGAGGGTTCCGGTGTCGCGATAGGGGCTGAGGTCGGAGTAGATGGAGTAGGCCATGCCGCGCTCTTCGCGGATGGTCTGGAAGAGGCGCGAACTCATGCCGCCGCCGAGCACGGTGTTGAGGATGAGCGTGGCGTAGCGGTTCTCGTCGGTGATGGGCGGGGCGGGGACGCCGAGGCAGATCTGCACCTGCTCGAGGGATTTCTTGTTGCGCAGCACGATGCGGGCGCTGGCTTCGGGCGCCGGCAGCTCGCTGAGCGGTTGCGCCGCCGGCGAGCGAGAGAACTTGGCGGCGACGGCGTCGGCGAACTGGTCGTGGTCGAGATTGCCGGCGGCGGAGAAGACCATGTTGCCGCCGTGGAAGCGGTCGCCGTGGTAGTCGAAGAGCTTATCCTGGTCGAGGCCGGCTACGGTGTCGCGTGGTGCCGAGGATGGGCCAGCCCAGCGGATGGTCCTTCCAGAAGCTCTGCGTGAAGAGCTCGTGGACGAGGACATCGGGATTGTCTTCGTCGATCTTGATCTCTTCGAGAATGACGCCGCGCTCGCGCTCGATGTCGGGAGCGGCGAAGACAGGGTTGAGCACCAGGTCGGCGAGCACGTCGAGGGCGATGGGCACGTGGTCGGCGAGGGATTTGACGTTGAAGCAGATGGTTTCTTTGCCGGTGAAGGCGTCGAGGTTGCCGCCGATGGAGTCCATTTCGCGGGCGATGTGCTGGGCGGTGCGGGAGCGCGTGCCCTTGAAGAGCATGTGCTCGACGAAGTGGGAGATGCCGTTGGTTTCGGCGGGCTCGCAGCGGGAGCCGGACTTGATCCAGACGCCCATGGCGACCGAGCGCAGGTGATCCATGCGCTCGGTCAGGACGATCAGGCCGTTGGGCAATACGGTGCGGCGAAGGTTTCGCTCGTTGTTCATCATCATGAGTCAAGCTCGATTGTAGGGCAATCGGGTCGGGACTGTGCGTAACGGAGCGAAGCGCGCATTCGACGCATTGGCAGCGATGGGGCGGTCGTTCGCTGTTGGAGCGATACGAGCAGATGTGGAATGGAATACATGAAAGCCGGGAGCTGGAATGACTCCAAATTCGTGACCAGAAAACCAAGCCAACTCGTTCGATTAGATGCGCAAGAGCACGCGGAAGTGAGCGCGAAGCCGCTCTTTGGCCTAGACGGCGACGCGCTGGCGGCGGTGATGGAGGCGACGGGCGAGCCGGCGTGGCGCGGGAGGCAATTGGCGGAAGCAATTTATCGTCAGCGAGTTGCGGAGATTTCTGCGATCACCACTTTGCCCAAGACATTTGCGGGAGCGACTGAAGACGGCGGGCTGGGAGGTGGGCAGGCCGCGAATTGCGCAGGTGTTCCGGTCAGTGGATGGGACGGAGCGGTACCTGGTGGAGTGCGGGGGCGCAGACCGGCAGACGGTGGAGACGGTGTGGATGCCGGAGGGGGATGACGGCGAGGCGGAGACGGGAGCGACGACGAGGGCGAAGGGTAGAGCGACTCCTTCGACGGGCTCAGGGCAGGCTGCCGGCGCGCAGACGCTCGGAGGAGCGGGCGACGATCTGCGTCTCGAGCCAGGTGGGGTGCGCGGTGAACTGCCAGTTCTGCCTGACGGCCAAGCTGGGGCTGCAGCGGAACCTGAGCGCGGGGGAGATTGCGGGGCAGGTGGTGGCGGTGCTGGAGCGGCAGGGCGTGGAGGTGGGCCGGGAACGGGTGAACCTGGTGTTCATGGGGATGGGCGAGCCGTTCCTGAACTACGACAGCTTCATGGGGGCGGTGCGGCTGCTGGTGAAGGAGGTTGGGCTGAGCCCGCAGCGGATGACGGTGTCGACCTCGGGGATCGTGCCGGGGATCGAGCGGTTTGCGCAGGAGCCGGCGGAGGTGCGGCCGAAGCTGGCGATCAGCCTGAACGCGCCGAACGATGCGATTCGCAGCGAGATTATGCCGATCAATCGCAAGTGGCCGATTGAGGCGGTGATGGACGCGGTGCGGGGGGTGAAGCTGCGGCCGCGGGAGCGGGTCACGTTTGAATATGTGCTGCTGGGCGGCGTGACGGACAAGCCGGAGCATGCGCGGGAGGTTGCGCGGCTGGTGCGGCGGACGGGGCTGCCGGTGAAGGTGAACCTGATTGCGTGGAATCCGGGGCCGGGAGATCGAGTACACGATGCCGGAGGCGGGAGCGGTGGAGGAGTTCAAGAGGGTGCTGGCGGCGGAGGGGGTTCCGGCCTATGTGCGCAGGCCACGCGGGCGGGATATTTATGCGGCGTGCGGGCAGTTGAAGAGGACGGTGGAGGGGTGAAATGCACGGAGGAGGGAACAGGGAACAGGGAACAGAAGACCTCTCCTGGTATTAGAGAACTGCAGGAGATGTGACAGCAGCTATTTCTGTGCGGGCATTGGATTTGGTTCGGGGGCGGACATACCCCCGAGGATCTGCCAGGTGTCTCCGACTTTGATCCAGGTATGGGTGATGCGCGAGGTGCTGGGGGGCTGGTCGCCGTCTTTGCCGGACCAGACGCTGGTGAGCCAATAGTGGGTGACGACGATGTCGCCAGTGGCCTGGCTGTCGGCGGGCTTGAGATCGAATGACCTGAGGTGGAGGCCTAGCGAGGTATATTGGCCGATCCAGTCAGTGATGTGGTCTTTGCGCGACGGAGCGGAACTGGATCGGGGCCAGCCAACAAAGTTGGTATGCCAGAGAGCTTTATAGCTTGTGAGATCAAGGGCCTGCACGTATTTCCAGTAGGAATGCTCGAGGTTCCAGACAGCCCTTTCGGCGGACGATTGCTGTGTGGGAGCGGGAACCGGGACCTCAGGGACTGTTTGGGCAGTGAGCGCGCAGGTCGACATCGACAAGGCTACGAAGAGGGCGAGATTGCGCAATGAGCGATCTTCTTTCTTAGGAATGAGGTCCGGCTCTGCTGCTCATTTCAGAGGATGGGCAGGGAGCCGGATGGTATTGAGGTGGATGGGTTCTGTTTGCCGCCAGGAGAAGGTGATTACTTGGCTGCGGGTGCTTCGAATGGCTTAACGGTGCCGCAGTCGGGGCCCTTGTAGACGGAGGTGGATTGTGTGGTGATGTCTATGGGGCGGGAGTTGTTGCCCATCACCATGTTTCCGGTAATGTGTGCGGAAGACTTGCTGGAGCCGTCGGGCTTCCAGGTGGATTCGACCGTGCCGGTGGCGGTCATTGCGCCGGTGCAGCTTAATTTGGCCTTCATGCCGTTGGGCTTGAGGGTGACGTCGGTGACTTGGCAGTCGCCGCGGGGCGGGGTCGGGTTGGGGCCTCCGTACTTGTCGATCATGGCCTGGGTGACACAGACCATCGTGGTGTGCGGGCCACCCATTGGGTTCGCCGAAGCAGGCATCTGCATTCCTGGAGGCATCTGGCCTCCGGGGGCCTGCATGCCCTGAGGCATCTGCCTGCTCTGCGGCATCTGAGAGCCGCCGGGCATTTGTGAATCCTGGGAGCCAGAGGGCGCGGACGGGTCGCCGAAGCTCATGGTGGTGGTGATCTGATAAAGGCCGGGCTGGCGGGAGGATTGGGCGTGGGCGTGGGCGGCGAGGCTGGCCAACAAGAATGAACAAGCCAAGGTAAGGGCCGGGGTGAGGCAAACTCGTGTTGAACGCATGGGCTCTCCTGATTAGATCGCGCGGTGTGAACGGACATGCTTCATCGCGCCGCTCAACTTTACCGGAGAGACGGCAGGATGGGGAAGGGAAATTGCGTGTGGGGTCCAAGGTCTGGGGTCTCGGGTCTGGGATGAGATTTGCGCTCATTTACGATGGATATGCGCTGATTTCCAAGGGGCGATCAAGCAGTTTCCGACAAAATATCCAAAATTGCGACTTCTTGCCATTTTTTAAATGCTTTGTTTTCTTTGTTTTACAGGAGACGTACGCAAGAAGTCCTTTGTTTTCAATACCTGTTACAGAGAGCGGTAGTTTTTGACGCCCGGGGGTCCGCTCCTTCTTTTGATTTCACTCGGACGGTCATTGGAGACCAATTGCGCTTCTGGTTCACTGCTCGATTGTGCGCCAAAGAGTCGAAATCATGCGCAATGCGGGGAGCGAAAAAAGTGAAGAAGTGAAGCGGGGACTGGGGCTTAGGAACCAAGGGGGGCGAGGGAATTAGGGGCGGGATTGCTGGCCGAGGGCCAGAAGGGCGGCGGTAAGGCGGCTGGCGTCGTGGCGGACGTAGGTATCTTCGCGGCCAAAGTTGCCAACGACGCATCGGACGCCGAGGGCCTCAATGCGGTCGATATCGGGCAGCACGGGCGCAGCGCCTTCCCTGGCGTAGCGGTCGAGTGTTTCAGCGGAGAAGCTTGGAGTGTTGACGACGGCGTAGTCGAAGATGGGCTCTCGGGTGTGCTCGTAGATGCGTTCGATGTGCTCGGAGGCGGTAAGGCCGAGGCTCTCATTGGCCTCACTCATAAGGTTGCAGACGTAGACACGGACGCCGCGCGAGGTGGCAATGGCGTGGGGAATGTCGCGGATGAGCAGATTGGTGATGAGCGAGGTGTAGAGGGAGCCGGGGCCAATGGTGATGAGGTCGGCGAGTGCGATGGCCTCGATGGTTTCCGGCAGGGGTTCCACGTCTTTTGGCTCGAGCATGAGCTCGTCGATGCGCAGGCGGCTGGCGGTGATGTTGGTTTCGCCGCGCACTTCTGAGCCATCGTCCATGCGAGCGACTAGGGTGGTGTTCGTGGTGGTGATGGGATAGATGCGGCCGCGGGTGGCGAGGATCTTGGAGGCGAGCTGAATGGCCTGGCCGAAGTCGCCGGTAATCTCAGTGAGCGCCGCGACGAAGAGGTTGCCGAAGTTGTGGCCTTTGAGCGAGTCGCCCTGGCGGAAGCGATGGTTGAAGAGCCGCGCGAGCAGGTCTTCTTCTTCGCTGAGCGCGACCATGCAGTTGCGCAGGTCGCCGGGGGGCAGCATGTTGAAGTGCTTGCGCAGGCGGCCGGAGGAACCGCCATCGTCGGTGACGGAGACAACGGCGGCGAGATCGGCGATGGGTGCTGAAGCGGCGTGCGGGCCGGCGAGGGCGACATGCTCGCGCAGACCGTGCAGAAGCGTGGAAAGGCCGGTGCCGCCGCCGATGGCCACGACGCGAAGACCTTCGGGGTGTGAAGGGGCGGCGTGATGGTTCGGCGATGGCAGGCAGTCTTCTTGCGTCTTGTTCCGGCTTAATGCGGCTGAAGCATTCACGTTTGGGGGACCTTACGAAACTTCAGGATACCGCAAATCCAGTCTAAGGAATTTCAGGGTACAGCAATTCAGTGAAACGAGGATCGTCCACCATGCTCTGGAAGTCGTTGTCGGCGCGAGCCTGGAGGCGATTTTTGGGGTTCAGCTCGATGGCGCGCGCGAGGTTGTTGAGGCAGTCCTGGGCGCGGCCGGTGATGGAGTCGAGCACGGCGAGGCCGTAGAAAGCGTAGTCAATGTCAGGATGGCTGGAGAGAATGCACTGGAATTGCTCGCGGGCCTCGTCGTAGTAGCCGGTGTTGAGCTGCGAGATGGCGTAGTCGTAGTGCTCTTCGGGCGTGGCGAAGGAGAGGTTGTGCTTCTCCATCTGGCGCTGGCAGGTGACGATGTACACTTGCAGCGCTCGATGATCTCCATTGGAGCGATGGGGAGAAGCTTCTCAAATGCGGCAGCGGCCTTTTCGTATTTGCCCTGCTGCAGCAGCTGAACGGCGGCCTGGTATTGCTGGAAGGCAGGACCATTTGCCGCATGGGGCTGAGCGCCAGACTTGGTGGGGGCGGAAGGAGTTTTTTTGCGGCCGGCAGCCGCCGATCGGGCCTCTTGCGTCATTTTTTTGCCATGAGCGCGGATTCCAGAACAAGGGGTAGTGCCGCACGTCCGGCAACAGAAACCCTGACTCGGGAAGAAACGCTGCTCAGGCCTCTTTATACGCACAACCCGGAAATCCGTCAATGGCCCGGAGCACTGGATGTAAACAGGAAGAGGAGTGAAGAGAAGGAATCAGGCGGGACGGTTGCGGTAGATGGCGGGGTTGAGGGTGGGGTCGTTGTACATCTTCAACTGGCGGTAGAGCTTGAATCGGCGGGAGCCTGCGAGCGTCTCTGCCAGAGGGCATCTAGACAAGCAGCAAGGTCGGCGCGCTGCTCTTCGAGGATGGCCAGACGCTGGCGGTTGCGCTGGGCGTGGCCAGCGAGGGCGGCTGGAGCGGCGGCGGCGCGGTCGGCTTCTTCGCGGGTGTGATAGATCTTGAGAGCGAGGATGGAGAGCCGGTCGATCATGAGGCCGGGGGACTCGGAATGGAGCGGGGCCTCGGGGTTCGGGCAGGCCGCGCGAGAGCGAGTTCAGGCAAGCAAGGTGCGGTCGAGCTCTTCGGCCAGGTCGTTGCGGCGCTGGTTGGTGGAGTCGACGCGGCGCTTGACTCCGGCGAGATCGGCATCGGAAGCGCCGGGGGCGCGGGCCTCGTCTTCAATGTGCCAGAGTTCGAAGTTGGCGCGATGCTGCGGGCGACGAGGGCGAGCCAGTCGCCGGTAGCGATGTCGGTTGCAGAGCCGGTGTCGACATGCCATTGGCGTGTGAGTCGATCGTGGAGTTCGACGATTTCGGGTGCGGAGAGCATGGCGATCCTAACCTTTGCTGAATTGCGGGACCTTTGGTGGGGTGCAGGAGGTGCATGGAGCTGGTCGAGCGAATGGCCGTAACTTCAGCTTGTAAGGACTATGGTAGAACTATCCTCACTGCTCGACCAAACTGGGCGGTCGAATGCAGCGCTGGAGGGAAGGCGGGCGTGGCTCTGAAACGGACGCGGGACGAGGGCAATCGGAGGATGGAATGTCCGACGGGATCGAACGGTTTCTCTGCATTGCAAGCTATGAAAAGGGGCAGGATTTTCTGCGCCAGTGCGCGGAGATGGGCGTGCGGCCGACGCTGCTGACAGTGGACAAGCTGCGCGATGCGGCCTGGCCGCGCGAGGCGCTGGAAGAACTGGCCACGATGCCGCGAGGGCCTGACGCGCGAGCAGATTCTGAATACGGTTTCGTGGATGGCGCGAGGGCGACGATTCGACCGGATCGTGGCGCTGGATGAGTTCGACATGGAGACGGCGGCGCAGATTCGCGAGCACATGCGGATTCCGGGGATGGGGCAGCACGACGATCGGCCTATTACCGCGACAAGCTGGCGATGCGCATGAGCGCGCGGGAGAACGGCTTTCTGGTTCCGGAGTTCTGCCGGGTGCTGAACTACGACGAGCTGCGCGAGTACATGGACGCATGTGCCAGCGCCGTGGCTGCTCAAGCCGCGCTCGGAGGCTTCGGCGCTGGGGATCCGCAAGATCGAGGAGCCGGAGCAACTGTGGCGCGCTCTGGACGAGCTGGGCGACCGGCAGAGCCATTTCCTGCTGGAGCAGTTTGTTCCCGGCGATATTTTCCACGTGGACTCGATTGTGAGCGAGGGCAAGGTGGTGTTTGCAGTGGCGCACCAGTATGGGCGGCCGCCGATGCAGGTGATGCATGAGGGCGGGGTGTTTACCACGCGCACCGTGGAGCGGGGAAGCCGCGACTGGGAGGAGCTGATCGCGCTGAATGCGCGGCTGGCGCCTGCGCTGGGGATGGTGCGCGGCGTTACCCACGCGGAGTACATTCGAGCGCAGGCGGACGGGCGATTCTACTTTCTGGAGATTGCGGCGCGGGTGGGCGGAGCGTTTATCGCGGACCTGGTGGAGGCGTCGACAGGGGTCAACCTGTGGCGGGAGTGGGCGAGGCTGGAGGTTAGCGCGCTGCGCGGGACGAGTACAGGGTTGCGCCGACGCGGGCGGAATATGCGGGGAGCGTGCTGTGCCTGGCGAAGACGGCGGAGCCGGACACCACGGCGTTCGATGCGCCGGAGATCGTGTTGCGGATGAAGAAGCATCACCACGCGGGGCTGATTGTGCGGTCGCCGAATGCGGAGCGGGTGCGGGAGCTTGCTGGAGAAGTACAGCGAGGAGTTTGCGCGGCGGTTCCTGGCCTCGATGCCGCCGCCGGAGAAGCCGACGGCGTAGGGTTTCTCAGTGTGAGTGTGAGTGTGAGTGTGAGTGTGAGTGTGAGTGGGGAGAAGAATCGGCTCTAGCTTAGGTCGCCGCCGGAGGCCTTGCGGTGGGTGAGTTTGGCTTTGGGCCGTTTCTTGGGGCTAGATCCTTGGGGTCTTGAAAGCAGTCCGTGCCAATCGCTCAAAGTTGTCGCCGGTCTGCGGGCCTTCATGGTATTCCGGCTTCAATTCTTTAAGTCCTCAAGGGTGAACACAACTTTTCTGAGGGCATCAACTAGGCTCAAGATATCTTCTGTTTTTCCCTCGCCCTTTGCCAGGGATTCGAGGTTGCGGTCATTGATTCCCGTCTCTGTTACCAGTCGGTGATACAGCGTTGTCGCTTTCAACTGGAAATCTAACGCATATTTCGCGCGCAGTTTCTCTTCCATCGCCCACTTTGCGTTTCCCCAGGCGGCGATTTGGTCTGTAGACCCAAACCTTTGCTCTTTCTTGTTGAATCCAAAATCTGCTTTTTGGGGGACCGGATAGGACCTCAAAAGGGCACTCAACCCACGGATAAGGTTCAGCGTTTCGGTCTGAAGCGGTGAGAACAAGGAGCTAACTTGGTGCAGTTCCTTTTGGAGTGCGTTCAGTTGATTTTCGAGAAATGTATTTTCAGGCAGGATCAACCAAGAATATTCCGGTCTGGTAATTGTCGCCTCTCGGCCATCAAAGGAGTAACGCACCGTAAGAAATTTGGTCTTCTTTTTTACCGGATCGCGTCCATGGAAGAGGCCAAGCATCACTCGTTCTGAAAAGGAGTCGCCGCGCTGTCTTTCGAGCACCTCGGACGTAACATCAAAGACGCTCATACCCTCAATGCCCCACTTCGCAGAAATGATCTTAAGCCCGCCGGATGGGGGGAGACTTCAGGTGGTTGATCTCTCGGCGCTGAATGATGCCGGACCAAATAGATGAGCCGATCCCAAACGCAAATAATGCAATTGCGAGGATGAGCCATAGTGCACGAGGAATGGTATTGGTCTGGGTCATAGCCAGGTCCTTCGGCTTGATCCCAAGCCAAATAAGGAAACTAGCAAGACCTCCGAGTGTGCACGCAATCCACCCGATAAATTTGCCGATCTTTCGCCAATTTTCGGCCATGGTTCATTCTCCGCTTGCGGGAACATGCACATCAAGCGTTTTGTTGCTGTTAAAGCGCATGCGGCCTTCGTGATCTGTGTTTTCCACAGTTTGCGCGGTGACCCGCGTTTCAACCGTTTTGTTGCCAGAAAAATGGTTCTTGACAGAATACCTACTGGTTGGTATTTTCCATACCAACTGGTTGGTATATTCATGAGACCGCAGAAGCACGACACGAATCGAAGAGGAAGCTGCTGGATGCGGCGCTGCAGGTGATCCGGGCGAAGGGCTACTCCGCGACGCGGGTTGAGGACATCTGCGAGGCGGCGGGGCTGACCAAGGGCAGCTTCTTTCACCACTTCGACAGCAAGGAAGCGCTGGCGCTGGCGGCAGCCGACTACTGGATCGAGGGAACGGGGGCGCTGTTTGCGACTGCGCCGTATCACGAGCCGGCAGACCCGGTGGAGCGGCTGCTGGCTTATGTGGATTTCCGCAAGGCGATGCTGCTGGGCGAACTGCCGGAGTTTACCTGCCTGGTGGGAACGATGGTGCAGGAGGTTTACGACACGCATCCGGCCCTGCGCGAGGCGTGCAACAAGAGCATCAGCGGGCATGCGGCGACGCTGGTGCCGGACATTGAAGAGGCCATGCGCCTGCGCGGGATCGAGGCGGACTGGACCGCGGAAAGCCTGGCTCTTTACACGCAGGCGACGATCCAGGGAGCGTTCATTCTGGCCAAGGCGCAGCATGGCGCGAAGATTGCGGGGCAGTGCATCGATCATCTGCGCCGGTACATGGAATTGCTGTTCAATCAACCCCGTTCGCAGAATCGCTTTGGCTCAGTGAGGCAGACTATCTCGTCGAAAACGAATCCGGAACTCCAGGAGTGAGAATGAATACGAAGATTTTCAAAGCAACGGTTCTTGCAGCTTCAATGCTGCTCGGTGGGCGCTTCGATGCCGTGGGCCTGCGCAAGCCCAGGAGGCCAAGGCTCCTTATCCGGCGATGGCCCCTCTTGACCAGTACCTGATGGCCGATCGCGACGCCGAGATCGCGCTGGCAAGAAGCGCCGCTCCTCCGGCGCTCTCGAGCGACGCCAATGTCCTGGTCCTCGAAAAGGACGGCTACCATACCGCGATCGAAGGCAAGAACGGCTTCACCTGCCTGGTCGAGCGGGGGTGGATGTCTCCGCTCGACAGCACGGATTTCTGGAATCCCAAATTGCGCGGCCCCATCTGCTACAACCCGCCAGCCGTGCGCTCGATCCTGCCCTACACCATTCTCAGGACAAAGCTGATATTGAGCGGCCTCACCAAAGCGCAGATGGTCGAGAAGATTCAGGCCGGTGTTGCCGGGAGCCTGCTGCCCGATGCCGGAGCCGGGAGCGATGTCGTACATGATGTCGAAAGACCAATATCTCGGCGACGGCGGCGGGCACTGGCATCCGCACTTGATGTTTCATCTCCCACGCATGGGCGCCGCGAGCTGGGGAGCGAACCTGGACGGCTCTCCGGTCGTGCTCGACACGCGATCATCACGAGGGGCCGGAGCCGGAAACGATCTTCATGGTGCCTGTCGACCATTGGTCGGACGGAAGCTCGGCAATGTCCGATGATTCCGCAACGCATCAGCATTGATTTGCCTGTGCGCCGCTCTTAAGCTGCCAACGCCGAAACCGAAGCAGGCCAGACAAAGTGAGACTTTCTTAATGAACTGCTGCAATTAAGGAGGATTGACTATGGCAAGGAGCGTAATGTCGCGCCGGCACCTGCTCGGAGCAGGGGCCTGCGCACTGACAGGAGCGTTGAGCTTACCGGGAGCGGCAAACGCGCACGGATCAGGGGGGCAAAAGTCAGCGAACGAGGAGCTCGTGCGCAAGTGGTACGCGGCGTGGGGAAATAAGGACCTGGACGCCTTCAATATGCTGCTCGCCGACAACTTCACCTTTTCGAGCGCGGCCGGCGACGACCATATCAGCAAAAGTACTTTCAAAACGCAGTGCTGGGACACACAGGTTGATTTCATTGGAAGTTTTGACCTGGAGCGGATCACCACTGGCGCGGAGGATGCTTTTGTGAAGTATCTTTGCCACACCAAGAACGGTAAATCGTTCCGAAACGTGGAGTATTTGCGAATCAAGAACGGGAAGTTGGAATCGATTGAGTGTTATTTCGGTGCGCAATCGAGCTTTCCGTCCGCGGTAAGCAGTGGGCAGAGTTGAGCACATGGCCTGCGCGGGCCCGGGTAGCGGATGCAGATGACAAAGTCGATCGCTACTGTTCGGTAAGCAGCTAACTTGCGCGGAGTCGGAGCGGAAGCAAAGTTCGCCAATCCCGCGGAGAGATCGAAACCGGGCATTCTTCAAAATCAAAGGAGAGAGTTATGCACCTCACCGAGAGTGGCGACATTGTGCAGTGGCCGGAGACGCATTACGTGTTCGTAGAGAAGACAGGGCCGATTCCGAAGATCGCTCCGGAGGCGTGGCAGACGGCGATCAGACTGGCTCCGCAGCTCGCAGAGAAAAGTCAGATCGACTGGAGGATGAGCCTCTACAAAACGAACCCAAATACCTATCGCGCAGGGTTTGTTGTGGCAGAGAAGCCGGCAAGTGTGCCGGAGGGGTTGCAATACGAGCTGATTCGGGGGCGGCAGGTACAGCCGGTTCGTGCTGACAGGGCCGTACTCGGATCTGCCAGCGGCGACGGGTCGGGTGTTCGAAATGGTTACACAGAGAGGCATGAATCTTAGAAGTGACTTTTGCATTGAGAGCTATGTGAACGATCCGCGGACGACGCCGGAAGAGAAGTTGATCACGGAGATATTGATTCCGACAGCGTAAGGCTGCGGCGCGCATCTTGAGAAAACACTGAATCCCCAAGGAGGTTTTCCAATGACGGCAGCAACGTTGAACGTTCCGGTTTCAGTAGATGAGGCAGCGATTCTGGCTCTCATTGATGCGCGCCACCACGCGCACCACGATAAAGATGGCGCAGCGATTGCGGCTGGGTACGCCGCGGATGCCGTGGTCTTCAGCCTGGCGCCGCGGCTGATGTATCACGGGGTGGACGCGAACGAGAAGCAGGCATGGCTGGACAGCTGGGAGGGGCCGGTAGAGATTGAGTCTCGCGATTTCAAGCTGACGGTGAGCGACGATTTCGCGTTTGGCCACGGGTTTTTGCGGATGAGCGGGACGAAGAAGGGAGCGGAAGCGAAGGTGGACTTCTGGATGCGGTCGACGCTGGCCTTCGAGCGGCAAAGCGACGGATGGCGAATCGTGCACGATCATGTTTCGGTGCCGTTTTACATGGATGGAAGCTTGCGGCCGGCGTTCGATCTGCGGCCGTGAACTGATAAGCGCTGGGCGGAGGACATTACAATCGGTGCGGGAGCGAGCATGGACAAGATGGGTCAGCATCCGCACAGGCGGTGGAATCCGTTGCGGCAATCGTGGGTCCTGGTGTCTCCGCACCGGACGCAACGGCCATGGCAGGGCGAGACGGGGCAGAGGGCAGCGCAGACTGAGGTTTCCTACGATTCGGAGTGCTATCTGTGTCCAGGGAACAAACGGGCTGGCGGGGACATGAACCCGGCTTACGGTGGAGTGTTTTCTTTTGTAAACGATTACGCGGCGCTTCTGCCGGAATCTCCTGCGCCGGAGGGAGATGAGGAATCCCCGTTACTGAAGGCCGAGGCGGCGCGCGGGCTTTGTCGAGTGATTTGCTATCACCCGGACCACTCGCTAACGCTGGCGCGGATGACGAAGCCGGAGATTCGTCCGGTGGTGGACGCGTGGGCCGAGCAATATGCGGAGTTGGGCGGGATTCCGTGGATCGAGTACGTGCAGATCTTCGAGAACCGCGGGGCGATGATGGGAGCTAGCAATCCACATCCGCATGGGCAGATCTGGGCGACGGGGTTTGTTCCGGATGAGCCGGCGGCGGAGACCAAAGCGCAGCGCGAACACCTGGCGCTGACTGGGCATTGTCTGCTCTGTGCGTATCTTGAGACCGAGCGGACGCGAAGGGAGCGGATGGTTTTCGAGAATGAGCACTTCGCGGTGGTTGTGCCGTGGTGGGCGGTGTGGCCGTTTGAGGTGCTGCTTTTGAGCAAGAGGCATGCGGGGGCAATGCCGGAGTTTACTTCTGGTGAGCGGGATGGACTGGCGGATGCGCTGAAGCGGCTGACCACGCGATATGACAACCTGTTCGAGACGAGCTTTCCCTACACGATGGGATTTCACCAGGCGCCGACGGATGGAAACGAACATCCGGAGTGGCACTTTCACGCGCACTTCTATCCGCCGTTGCTGAGGTCAGCGACGGTGCGGAAGTTCATGGTTGGATTCGAGATGCTGGGGATGCCGCAGAGGGACATCACGCCTGAAGGAGCGGCGGAGCGCCTGCGCGCGTGCGCAGAGGAGCACTATTCGAACGGGGTGTAGGGTGTGGGGTATGGGGCCCGGGGTTCAGGGCAAGGTGGTCCGGCTGCGGGCACGGCGACATCGCCGAGCTGAAATTTGGATTTGGAATAAGGCGGGCGGGACGGGTAGGTTTGGTGAGCTCGCTGGGGCTCGAACCCAGGACCAGCGCCTTAAAAGGGCGATGCTCTACCAACTGAGCTACGAGCTCGATCAAAGGCCGCTCCATTCAAAATACCACAGGGTGAGGATCGTGAAAGGTGGGTGGGAGAGTTCGTCGTCTCGCGCCCATTTCGTTATTCCTTTTCGAAAGGCAGCGAGACGGCTGGAGCAGGGAGTGGGGGTGGGAGGATGCCGAGGCTGGACTGACCAGTCAGTACCAAGGGTCAGTGAACTTAGGTCATTTTGGGGTGGAAAGTAGTAACAAAAGTGGCGCATACTAAACAAAATGAAGCGATTCGGGGCAAAATGATGGCATGAAAGTGGTAAGCAGGTAACCGGGCATGTGTTATTGATCTGCCAGCGCTGAACCACTAGGATTTTGAGGACACCACCTTCTGAAGCCGCGGTCCTCTGAAGGCTAGTGAGCGGGGCGGTTTCTGCTCTGAATCCGGAGATTTTGCGGCAGAAAGTACTGCCGCGCGAAAGTGCGGGAGGCCGGATGCGGCCTGTGCGGATAGCGGGCTGCGCAGAGCCGGAGGGGCAGAAACATGATCGATGACCGTGGGTCAGTGAGGGTCCAATGACAGATCGCCGAACGCTGAGCGACCAGGCTGAGACTCCAGACGATGTTGCGACGCTCTACTCGTGGGCGAACCTTCATGGGGCCAAGTACCGGGATTTTTCGGCTGCGCGGGCGCAGACGCGTGAGAAGGCGCGGCTGCGGGTGCAGGACGCGATCGACGAAGAACAGCGCCGCAACCACGAAATCGAAGAGGATCGAATCCGGAACCTGGAGCTTGAAGCAGCGCTAAAGCGGGCCCAGGAAGAGCGGGCCGCCGATGCGGCGCACGCAGCTGAAACTGCGCGAGCGGCTGAGGAAGCGCATCGGGCGGAGATTGCAGCACAGGCAGCTCGCGAAGCGGAATGGTCGAGGCAACAGGCAGCGCATCAACTGGAACTTGCGGCCCAGCAGGCAGCAGAGCGGGCAGCGCAACAACCCGCGGAACATGTTCAACAGAATGCTGCCGAACAAGCGGCTCAACAGGCAGCAGCCGAGCGAGCCTGGCAGCAAGCGCGCATTGAGCGAATGCAGGCGGTTGGGAATCCCGGTGGCCCGATGGGAGCGCAGTATGCGCAGCAGCCGCCGGGGAATCCCGGCTATGCAGGGCAGGGATATGGGCAGCCGGCGGCTCCGTATCAGCAGTCCATGCAACCGGCGATGCCGCGGGCGGAAGACATCTACGCCCAACCGCGGGGCGGGTGGGCACAGCCAGAGCTGCGAGAGGCGCCAGCTCGCCCGGCATGGCTGATGGCGGACCGTCAGGAAGCGGCAGCGCCGCCGAGCGCCGCGCCGTTTGTGCAGCAAGCGCAGGACGACACGCTACAAGGCTCACGGGAGCGGATGACGACGCGTTGGTTTGCGTTGCGCAGCCTGTACGAACCGGGCACGGTGGCTCCTGAGGCGGCTCAGGCGCCTGTTGTATCGCGAGCGCCGGTGGTGGCTGTTTTCTCACTTGCGGGCGGCGTGGGCAAGACCAGCATGGTGGCCACCCTGGGTCGTGCGCTGGCAGCGCTGGGCGAGCGCATGTTGCTGGTGGATACGGCGTCATTCGGGTTGCTGCCGTTCTTCTTTGGCGCGCGCGATCAGCGGCCGGGGGTTCTGCGGACGTTCAGCCCGCCGGGCGACAACTCGGATGCAGCGGTGCAGCTGATTACGATTGATCCCGAGGGGTTGGGTGGAGAGGCGCCGGGTCAAGATCTGCTGGTGAATGAGATAGCACGGTACGCGCACGGAGCGAACCGGGTGATTATCGATCTGGCCACGGCTTCGGGAGCGACGAGCCGGCGGATCATGCGCATGCACCCGCTGGTTCTGGTGCCGGTTGTGCCGGATATGAATTCGGTGGTGAGCGTGAGCTCGATCGATGCGTTTTTCCAGCACAACAGCAGCCAGCAGGGGAAACCCATCCAGCCTTACTACATCCTGAACCAGTTCGATTCGTCGCTGCCATTGAACCTGGACGTGCGCGAGGTGTTGCGCGCGCAACTTGGAGACCGGCTGCTTCCGTTTGTCCTGCGCAGGGCGCCCGCGATGAGCGAAGCTCTGGCCGAGGGGATGACGGTGATGGATTATGCGCCGAATTCAAGCCTTGCAGGGGACTTCAACCTGCTTGCAGGGTGGGTGAAGAGCCAATCGTCTCCAGCCAGCACCACCTATCGTGGCGTTCGCTGGAGTGAGCGATGACGGCAGCGAGCATCTGGCAGGACATCGGCGCAGGAGAAACATTTTTCACAAAGATTCTTCGGCTCCTGATTGTGATTGCGGGGGCGGTAGTCTTCTGTTTTCTCGTCGTCCTACCAATGACTTGGCCACAGCAGGCGGTCTGCGGGCTGCTGACGCTGATTATGACGCTGGTGCTGGCGCGGAGCTCGGATTCCTATCTGATTACGCTGGCGCTGATGATCACGTCGGTGTTCTGCACGTGTCGCTACGGGTACTGGAGAATCGCGCAGACGTGGCACTTTTTCCAGGATCCGACGATCCACTCAGGACTGCTCGATGGTTTTTTTGTTGTGTTGCTGCTGCTGGCAGAGGTGTATGCGTTTGGGATTCTGTTTCTCGGGTACTTTCAGACGATCTGGCCGCTGAGGCGCGCACCGGTGGCGCTGCCGGACGCAACCGAAGAATGGCCGCACGTGGATGTGCTGATTCCCACATACAACGAGCCGCTGAGCGTGGTGCGGTATACGGCGCTGGGGGCGCTGAACATCGACTGGCCGGCGGAGAAACTGCACGTCTACATTCTGGACGACGGGCGACGCAAGGAGTTTGAGCAGTTTGCGTTCGAGGCGGGGATTGAATACAGGACGCGGCCTGACAACAAGCATGCCAAGGCGGGCAACATCAATACGGCGCTGAAAACGATGTCGTCGCCGTATGTGGCGATCTTCGATTGCGACCATGTGCCGACGCGCAGCTTTCTGCAGATGACGATGGGATGGTTCCTGCGCGACCAAAGGCTGGGGATGCTGCAGACGCCGCATCACTTTTATTCGCCCGATCCATTCGAGCGGAACCTTGATCAGTTTCACATCATTCCGAATGAGGGCGAACTTTTCTACGGGGTGGTGCAGGATGGAAACGACTTCTGGAATGCGACATTTTTCTGCGGGTCGTGCGCGGTGCTGCGGCGGTCGTCGCTGCACGATGCGGGCGGGATCGCGGAGGAGACGGTGACGGAGGACGCGCACACGTCGCTGCGCATGCAGATGAAGGGCTGGTCGACGGCTTACATCAACATTCCGCAGGCGGCTGGACTGGCGACCGAGCGGCTAGCGGCGCACGTTGGCCAGCGGATCCGGTGGGCGCGCGGCATGATCCAGATCCTGCGCACGGACAATCCACTTTTTGCGCCGGGGCTCAAGCTTGCACAACGACTGTGCTACTTCAACGCGATGGCGCACTTTCTGTATGCGGTTCCACGGTTGATCTTTCTGAGCGCGCCGCTGATCTTCCTGCTGCTGCACCAAACGAATATTCCGGGTTACTGGGCGGCGATTCTGGCTTTCGCGCTGCCGCACCTGACACTGTCGAACGTGACCAATTCGAGGATTCAGGGAGAGCACAGGCACTCGTTCTGGAATGAGATCTACGAGACCGTCCTTTCGCCCTACATCCTGCTGCCGACGATGATGGCACTGATCAATCCGAAGCTGGGCAAGTTCAACGTGACGAAGAAGGGCGGGATCGTGCGGCGGACGTTCTTCGATTCGCGGATCGCGCAGCCGTTCCTGATCATGCTGGTGTTCAACCTGCTTGGGCTGCTGGTGGCGATTCCGAGGTTTTTCATCTGGGATCGGGACAGGCCGGGTACGGTGCTGATGAACGTGATGTGGTGCGTCTTCAACGTGATCCTGCTGGGGGTTTGCACGGCGGTGGCGCACGAAATGCGTCAGGTGCGAACAACGGTGCGGGTGAGTTTTGTGACGCCGCTGACGGTGCGTCTTGAGGATGGGACTGCGATCGCCGGCGAGACGATCGATATGTCTTCAGGAGGCTCGAGCATTCGGCTGCCGAAGGCGCTCGATCTGCTGCCGGGGACGGTGGTGCGCCTCGAGTTTCCGCCGCCTGCGGTGGCGACGCATCTTCGGGCGACGGTGGTTTCGTCAGAGGGTTCGGTGCAGCGTCTACGCTTCGAGGAACTAAGCATTGCCGAACAGGAAGTGTTGACGATGGTGCTCTATTCGAGGGCGGACTCGTGGCTGGGCTGGGGACAAGGGCGCGAAAGCGACGACGTGCTGCACAGCCTGGGACGGATCTTCCAGCTCTCGATGCACGGTTTGGCGATGACGTTCAGGACACTGTTTACCGGGCGGGAAAAGAGCAGCGCGCAGAGCGGAAACCCACTTTCGGTGGCGCGGCCGGTGGTGATTCTTGCGCTGGCGATGGGCCTGGCGGGAGCATCGGTGGATGCTCGCGGGCAGGCCGCGACGGCCGTTACTTCCGCGCAGAAAACGGCGGCGCAGACGGCGCCGGTGAAGACGACTGTGACGCCGCAGACCGGGCAGTACCGCGATACGTTCACGCTGAACGAAGCAGGATCGCCGCAGATCGAACTGCACGGTATCGACAGCAGACACGACATCTTTTTCACGCTGCCGCAGACACACGTTCCGCGGTCGGCCAAGATTCATGTTTACTACGCGTTTTCTCCGAGCCTGCTGCCGCAACTTAGCCACATCGAGCTGATGATGAACGGCACGCTGTTCGCGACGATTCAACCGACGCCTGGACCGGGGAGCGGATCAGACAGCAAGGAATCGGATGCGGAGTTCGATATTCCGGCAGAGCTGCTGGTGCACGACAACGTCTTGAGCATCCAGTTCATCGGGCACTACACGCTGGTGTGCGAAGACGCGGCCAACACCGTGCTTTGGGCGCGTGTGCATCGGAACACAACGCTCGATATTCAGGGCGATCTGTTGCCAATTGCCGACGACTTGAAGCAACTGCCGATGCCGTTTCTCGATCCGGCGGTTGTGCAGCCGTTGAATATTCCGGTCGTGTTTCCCTCCATGCCGTCGATGAAGGCGATCGAGGCGGCGGGCGTGGCGACGAGCTACTTCGGGATGATCTCAGAGAACCGGCCTGTGCGCTTCCCGGTGCGTATCGGAGCGATGCCGCAAGGCAATGCGATTGTGGTGACGGACAACGTGGGCAGCCTGCCAGCGGGGCTGGGCCTTGGCGATGTTAATGGACCACTGGTGGCGATGCGCACGAATCCGAGCGATCCGTACGGCAAGGTGCTGATTCTGGCAGGCACGACCGGGGACGAGGTGCTGATGGCAGCGCAGGCGGTGGCGCTGCACAGTGGAATGCTCGACGGGGCGCAGGCTCCGATTACGGGATTGAAGCTGCCGGCAAAACAGCAGCCGGATGCGGCTCCTCGGTGGGCGCAGACGGACACGAAAATTCAGCTGTTGAACTACGCAAATACCCAGCAACTGCAGGGCGATGGAACAGCGCCGCTGAATGTGTACTTCAGGATTCCGCCGGACCTCTACTATACGAATCGCGAGCCGAATGCGGATTTGCAACTGGCGTACCGATACAACTCGATTCCGATCGGGCCCATCTCGAGCATGCAGGTGCGGGTGAACAATGCGTTCCTGGGGTCGGTGCCGCTGATACCGGGGCAGGAAGCGTCGAAGAAGATGGAGGTTGAGGTACCGGTGCCGGTGGTAAACCTGCGGCCGTTTTCGAATTCGCTTTCGTTTGATTTTGCTTTTCAGTTGCAGAAGAAGACGGGCTGCCAGGACACGACGCCGATCAACATGCAGGGCTCGATCCTGCGTGACAGCTATATCGATTTGAGCGGGTACCCGCATTATGCGCCGCTGCCGAACCTGGAGGTTTTTGCCAACGCGGGATTCCCGTTTACGAGGGTTGCCGATCTGAGCGAGACGACGGTTGTTCTGCCACCAACGCCGACCGAGCAGGAGATTGAGACGTTTGTGACGCTGATGGGGCACTTCAGCCGGCAGACGGGATTTCCGGCGCTGCGGGTGACAGTGACGGGCCCGGATGGGCTGCAAGCTGGGGCGAACAACGACTTTCTGGTGATTGGGACCGGGGAAGATCAGCCGGGTTTTGCGAAGCTTGGAAACAGCCTGCCGGTGGCGCTGCGGAGCGGGGAGATTACCTTGCACGACACGATGGGACTGTTTGCGCCGGTGCTGCATCATGCGTGGTGGAAGGCGGAGTCGAAGGAGCATTCGGCATCCGGAGACCTGACGGCCGGGGGCACACCGGACGCTGTGATCGAGGAGGTCAAATCGCCTTATGCGACGATTGGCGAGCGGACGATTGTGGCGATTCACTTGAAAGACGGTGCGGTGTTTGAGCCGTTCATGGTTACCCTGCTGCGAGTGCAGCAGTCGAGCGAGATCGCGGGGTCGGTTGCAGTGCTGCATCGGACGCAGTTTCAGTCGTTCCGCATCGGAACCGAGGTCTACCACGTAGGCGTGTTGCCGTTTTGGACGAGGCTGACGATGTGGTTCAGCGAGGTTTCGTGGCTGGTGGCAGTGGTGGTCTTCCTGCTGGCGCTGCTGCTGGCGGTGTGGATCCGGCAGTGGCTGCGGGTGAAGGCACGAAGGCGTTTGAGGATGCTTGAAGATTGAGGAATCCTGAGAGTGCGATTCGCCAGCGGGGCTCCTGGTTTCCCACCCTAAACGCAAAGAACGCGTTTAGGATGGGGCACCCAGATGATTGGTTCGTTCGGAACGAGGCCGGTTGAGATTGGTGGTTTCCCACCCTAAACGCAAAGAAAGCGTTTAGGATGGGCACCCAGCAGATTGGTTCGTTCGGAACGGGGCTGGTCGAGATTCCAGGTCTCCCACCCTAAACGCGAAGAGCGCGTTTAGGATGGGGCACCCAGCTGATTGGTTTGTTCGGAACGGGGCTGGTCGAGATTCCAGGTCTCCCACCCTAAACGCAAAGAACGCAAAGAACGCGTTTAGGATGGGGCACCCAGCTGGTCAACGAAGCAAGTGATCGATTGGGGCTTGAGGGCGAGGCTTGAGGAGAGAAGGACATGAGCCACCGAGTGTCCGGATCTGGTAAGCGATGGCTGTTGATCGCGTCTCTTCTACTGGTGGCTGGGACGGCGGGATGCAAGCAGGGTGAGTGGACTCTGTGGAGCGCCTACCAGGCGCGTTTTATCGATGGACAGGGGCGTGTGATCGATCACACGGCGGGGGACAGGACGACGTCGGCAGGGGAGGCGGATGCGCTGTTTTTTGCGCTGGCGGACAATGACCGCGCAACCTTTGACCGGCTGACGGGGTGGACGCAGGCGAACCTGGCCCATAACGACCTGAAGAAGAATCTGCCTTCGTGGCTGTGGGGCAAGGATAAGAGCGGAGCGTGGAAGACGCTGGATGAGAATTCGGCTTCGGACGCAGATGTTTGGATGGCGTACACGTTTGTTGAGGCAGGGCGGCTTTGGAATGCGCCGACCTACGCTGCGACCGGGCGGGCGATGATGGCGCAAATTGCAGCGAAGGAAGTGGCGAATCTGCCGGGGTTCGGGCCAATGCTGTTGCCGGGGCCGACGAGTTTTCACGATGAGCATTCGTGGACAGTGAATCCGAGTTACGCGCCGCTGTTCCTATTCGAGCGCCTGGCGACTGTGGATCCAAATGGACCTTGGCAAGGGATTGCGGCGGGAATTCCGAGACTGCTCGAGCAGAGCAGCCGGCACGGTTTCGCGATGGATTGGGTGGACTATATTCCGGGGGATGGATTCTCTCCAACGATGGGGCCCGAGTCGAGCAACGGCGGCAAGAGCGCGCCGGGCGGGAGCTACGATGCGATCCGGGTGTATCTGTGGGCGGGAATGACGAACGGGAACGGGACGGCGCGGGCGGAGATTCTGAATGCTCTACCCGGGATGAGCGCGTATCTTGCCACACATGATGCTCCCCCGGAAAACGTGAGTGACCAGGGCATTCCGATGGCAGAAGATGGACCAGTAGGCTTTTCCGCGGCCGTGCTGCCCTACCTGCGGGCGGAGCCTGATCAATCGAAGGCGAGCGCACGGCAAACGGTGCGGATGAGCAAGCTGCGGGATGCGGCTTCTGGATTGTACGGAAAGGACTTGGCATATTACGATCAGAATCTTGCCTTGTTCTCGACGGGGTTTATTGAGGGCAGATTCAGTTTCGGTCCCGGCGGAGAACTGAACGTAGGATGGAAGCAAGAATGAGGGTGCTGAAGGGGGCTTGGAGACGAGGGCTGATCGCCGCGGGTTGCCTGCTGCTGGCGCTCGAAATCAACCTCGCCCAGAACGGCCCGAACAGCGCCCAAAATGCGCAAAAAGGCGGGTCAAGTACCCCAGCTTCGGCGGCGCGATCAGTGCTCATGGACAAGGCGCGCGCCCTGGAGGCTCGGGGCCGGCCGGACATGGCGATCCAGGAGTGGCAGCAGATTTTGCTCTCCGACCCGAAGAACCTTGAGGCGCTGGCCGGGGTTGCGCGCGACCTGAAGATGATGGGTTCTGACAAGGCAGGCGAAGCGCTGGAGAAGCTGCGCAGCGTGAACCCAAACGACGTGAACATTGCACGCATTCAGGCGCTGCCAAGCACGCACATTGAAAACGAGCAGCTGAAGAAAGCGAGCGCACTGGCCAGTGAAGGACGGCTGGACGACGCGATGAGCGTCTACCGACAACTGTACGGGGACCATCCGCCGGATGGAGACATCGCGCTGGGGTACTACCAGACGCTATACGGCACGGCAACAGGGAAAGACGCGGCGGTTGCCGGAATGCGAGGCCTCGCGCAGCGCAATCCAGCGGATGCACGGTTTGCGATTGTGCTGGGCACGATGCTGACCCGCAACCCGAAGACGCGAGCCGAAGGAATCCGCATTCTGAAAGCGCACTCGAAGGACGCGACGGCGGAGAGCGCGTTGCGGCAGGCACTGATCTGGGACGAGGCGAATCCGACATCAGCAGCGGAGTTGCGGGCATATCTGAAGGAGCATCCGCAAGACAAAGAACTGGCGAGTCAACTGGCGAAGGACGAAGCAACGCTGGCGCAGATGAATAGCGGCATAGCGCGCACGCCGCAGGAGCGGGCGGCGTTCGATGCGTTGAACAGCCACAAGCTGGACGAGGCGGAGAAGCGGTTCACGGGTCTGCTGGCGGCCGATCCGCAAAACGGGCGCATGGCCGCGGGGATGGGCTTTCTGCGGATGCAGCAGAGCAACTTCGGCGCGGCGATCGGATTCCTGAACCAGGCAAAGCAGAACGGGTACACGAGCAAGGCCGTGGACGATGCGCTGGCGACTTCGCATTTCTGGTACACGATGTCCCAAGCGTCGCAAGCCTTAGACGACAACCAACTGGACGTGGCGGAGGCGAAGTACCGGGAAGCTTTGGGGATTCGAGCGGATTCGCCGGAGGCGCTGATGGGGCTGGCCGGGCTGATGGTGAGGGGGCAGCGCTTCGCAGCCGCTGCGGCGTTTTACGGGGAGCTGACCAAGCTACAGGCGGGATCGACGGACGCGTGGCGGGGATTGTTTCTGGCCAATGCGCGGGACGGCAAGAACGAGCAGGCGATCGCGGTGTTGGAAAGGTTTCCGGCAGGCGTGCTCGCGGCACTGAGCAAGGATCCTGAGTACCTGCGGACGCTGGCAACGATCTATCGCGCAGAAGGCAGGAATGCGGATGCGCAGCGAGTGCTGACGCAGGCGCTGGCGCTGCCGTTTCCTGACAATGGATCGGCATTGAAGGCGAATGTGCAGCTGGAGATGGCGGCCGTTCTGATGGAGGCCAAGCATTACGACCAGGCTGCGGCGATCTACTCGCAATTGCGGGAGGCCGACCCGACGAATCAGTCGGCGTGGTCGGGGCTGATCGGTGCGCATCATCTGCTCGGGCAGGACACGCTGGCGATCAGCGATGCAGAGAAGATGCCTCCCTCCCAGTATGAGATCGCGCTCTCCGATCCGGCCTTTCTTTCCCTGCTGTCCGCGATTTATCAGCAGGCGAATCAATTTGAGATTGCACAAGGGATGCTGGAGCGGGCGGCGAAGATCGAGAGCGCGAATGGCAAGAGCTTGCGCCTGGACCTGCAAATGCAACTGGCGGGAATCTATCTGCAGCGCAACGAGACGGAGAAGGCCTACGACATCTACCAGGCTGCGCTGAAGGATCACGCGGACCGCGCCGATGCGTGGAAGGGGCTGATTGCCGCGCTGATGGCGACGAATCGCAACAGCGAGGCGATGCAGCAGATTGGGTTCATTCCGGCCGCGGTGCGCAAGCAGTTGGAAGGCGACATCGAGTTCGTGCAGATCGAGGCGAGCCTCTATGCGGCTACGGACGACACGTCACGTGCGCAGGAACTGATGACGCGAGTGCAGGCGCACTACGCGAAGCTCAAAATGGCGGCACCGTCGAATATCGAAATTCAGAATGCGTGGCTGCTCTTCAACACGCGGAATGACCGGACGTTATATGTGGCGCTTATGCGGCTGGGAAGCCGGACGGACCTGACGGTGGCCGAGCGCGAGACCGTCGAGAACATCTGGGCGGACTGGAGTGTGCGGCGGGCGGGGGTCGCGATGGATAACGGAAACGTGACGCGCGCCGTGGACATTCTGGACGCAGCATCGCAGGCCTTTCCGGACAACATGACGGTGCAGAAGGCAGTGGCGGGCGGATTCTTGCAGGCAGGGCGCGCGAAGGAATCGCTGGCGCTCTACAAGACGGTTGAGTTTCAAGACGCGACGTCGGGGGATTTTCAGGGGGCGGTTGGAGCGGCACTGGCGGCGAACGCCAAGCCTCAGGCAGAGATATGGCTGCGGCAGGCGCTGGACCGCTATCCGAAGGACCCGGCGATACTGTCGCTGGCGGCGCGGTTTGAGCAGGCTCGCGGAGACAACCAGAGGGCAGCGGAGTACTATCGCGCGGCGCTGGCAGCGATGCCTCCGACTTCGCCGGCCGAGCGGCTGGCGCACATTCTGGACTATCCGGAGCAGGATATGAGGGCGCATCGCGCAGTGACCGCGGCGGACCTGCAACAACTGCTTGACCCGGACAACGAGCCCTTCGCAAAGACGACGAAGCTGCCTCCGCTGCCGAAGTATGGGCAGGATCCATATGACGGAACGGCGCCAGTTCGGCCGGCAGAGAAACAGGCAATACCAGCACAGGGGCCGCAGCAGGATGTGCCAGCGCCTGGCCCAGGGACTGGGACAGGGGCGACTCCGGGTTTGGGGCAGCCGCCTTCGCCGGCGAATGGCCCGGCGCAGCCGATTTTCCAGCAGCAGAGTTTGACGCGATTTGTGGGCAAGTCGGCGCGGGCGGGTAGGGGTGTTCAGTCAGGGGCGCATTTGCTGAATGGGGTGTTCGAAGTTGGGACGTGCCGAATGCACCGACTCCCAATGCAGTATCGTTTCTTCAGAACAGCGTCGCTGGAGCGTGCGTCCATTCGTGCATCAGGAACGCCACAGAGGCCGATGATCAGAGCCATTCATGCAAGCCTGGCGCCGGGACAACCGGCAGCACAAGCGTCGGGATTGGCAACGGAGCCGCAACTATCGGCGAATGCGCCGCACTCTATGGCGTCGGATGCGTGGAAGGGTTTGGTCTTTTCGCTGATGGCTGGCGGAAAGAACACCGAGGCGCTGGCGGAGATGGGGAAGATTCCGCCAGATGTGCGCAGGCAGCTTGAGGCGGATGTGGACTTTGTCCAGGGTGAGGCGAGCCTGTATCTGGCGGTGGGCGATTTGGGTAGGGCGACGCAGACGCTGAACCGGGTGGAGAACTTCTATCTCTTGCGGAGAAGCCCGCCACCGTCTGGATTGGAGGTTCAGCACGCGTGGCTGCTCTACAACTCAGGGAATGAGACGCAACTGTATCCATTGTTGCGGCGGCTGGATGCGCGGACGGATTTGACCAGCGAGCAGCGCGGGCAAGTGGAGGGAATCTGGTTGAACTGGGCGGTGAAGCGGGCGGAAGCTGACCTGAACAGCGGGCACCTTGCCGAAGGCGCGCAACTGCTGCAGGCGGCTTCGCAGAGATATCCAGACAGCATGGCGGTGCGCCGAGCCGTGGCCGGGGCGTATGCGAAGATAGGGCGCGCGGACGAGGCGCTTGGATTGTTCAAGACGATTCCGATGGACGATGCGGGGCCGCAGGATTATGAGGCGGCGATTGGCACGGCGCTGGGGGTCACGGACATGATCCAGGCCGAGGCGTGGCTGCGGCAGGCGATGGCGAAGTTTCCGGGTGATCCCGGAGTTTTGGCGGAGGCGGCACGGTTTGAGCAGGCGAGGGGCAATGCACAGCGTGCAGCGGACTTCTGGCGTGCGGCGCTGGCGGCGTTGCCTCCGGGAGCATCGGCCTCGCGTTTGGATGAAGGGATGACGAGGCAGGGAGGGTCGAGCGTCGCGTCGACGGGCGACGTGAAGCAGTTGCTCGATCCTCGAAATCTTCCGGGGAATCTGCCGGCAAACGGACCAGCGGGGAGCGGGGCTGCGTCGGGCGGGGCTGGGGCAAATGGGCTTGGTCCAGGCAGCGTGCGCGTGCATGTGCAGGGGCAGCCGGGAGCAGGCGCGCAGAGTGCGCCGGGCGACACGAACTCGCAGTACAAGGGCAGAATGAACCTGCCGGCGGGGGAACAGAACATTGATTCGACGGAAGGACTGGCGCATGCTGGTGCGGTTGGGTCGGGCCAGAGCGTTCAGGCGGGGACAGCGCAAAACGTTGGGCCGGCTGCGAAGAATACAACGCCTCCTGTGGCGCTGCGGATCAGCTCGCAGCCGATGGGCGCGATGGCGGCGCAGGTTCAGGCGCTGATGGCCGAGCAGACCGACGGCCAATTGACGCAGGGTTCGGCTGCGGCGATTCATGGAGTTCCGAATGCGAGTGCGTCGGGGGCAAATGGTGGCGCGACGAATGGAAGCGCGAGCGGGACGCTGATTGCAGCGCAGTACACGCCGTCTGCGCAGGAAGCGGCGACGGGAGCGTACTCTGCGCCGAAGCAGCAGGCAGCTCCGCAAACGGAGACGACGAAGGCTCTGGTCAAGCCGGCCGCATCGAAAAAGAAGCGGAAGAAGGCTGCGGCAACCACTGCGGCGCAGGGCATACAGAGCCCGGGCACGGGAACCTCGGGCAATGCTCCGACGACGGAGGCTCACCTGCCGGACAAGCCGGCTCCGCAACAGCAATCGACGCAGGGGGCGCAGAATTCTACTGTTGAGACGCAAGCGCCGGCGGCTACAACGTCGGAGACAGGAGTGACGGACGAGGAGATGCAGGAGCGTAATCTTCCTCCGCTGCGTGGGCCGTGGGTGCGGACACAACGGCAGGCTCAGCCGATGAGCCCACGCGAAGAGGCGGAGATGCAGCTGCGCGGGATTGAAGCGAGCTACAGCGCATACATCGGCGGGGACGGGATCATCAACTACCGCTCGGGCGCTCCGGGGTACGATCATCTGGCGGCGCTTGAGGCTCCGTTTGAAGCGTCGACGCCGATGGGCTACAACGCGCGTCTCACCATCATTGCGAAGCCTGTTTTTCTGGATTCGGGGCAGGCGGACGGAACGAGTGTGATCACAGTGCAGGAGTCGACGACGGCGGGCACGGCGCTGATGTCGATTCCGCAACCGATCGGCACTTTGACGACGACGAATACGACTTTGCCGGCACAGCAGAATGCGACGGGGGTGGGGGGCGAGGTGCAGTTGGCGTTCCCGCACCTGGTGATTGCGGGAGGGTACACGCCGTTCGACTTCCTGGTGTCGACGTTTACGGCGCGGGGCGAGTGGAAACCGGGCAACGGGCCGTTCACCATCAGCGCGAGCCGCGACCCGGTGAAGGATACGCAGTTGTCGTATGCAGGATTGCGCGACCCGGCAGGAAACACGCTGGGGACATTGGGACAGATATGGGGCGGAGTGATTGCAAACCAGGGCAACGTGCAGTTTGGCAAGGGCGATGCGGAGTCAGGGTTCTATTTGAGCGCCGGCGGGCAGTATCTGAGCGGCTACCATGTGGAGACGAATACTCGGATTGACGGCGGCGGCGGCGCGTATTGGCGGCTTAAGACGACGCCGGAGTTTGGAATCCTGAGCGTGGGCGTGAACTTCTTTGCGATGCACTATTCGAACAACGAGGACGCGTTCACGCATGGGATGGGGGGATACTTCAGCCCGACAGCATACTTCCTGGCGAATGTGCCGTTCACGTGGGTTGGGCACTACGGGACGAAGTGGCACTACGACGCGTTGGGCAGCCTGGGCGTGCAAGCGTTCCAGGAGAACCTGACGCCGCTGTGGCCGCTGGGGGTGGATAAGTCGCTGGAGACATCGCAGAACAATCCGGTGCTTCCGGC
Source organism: uncultured Acidobacteriaceae bacterium (assembly GCA_963783065.1). Taxonomy (GTDB): domain Bacteria; phylum Acidobacteriota; class Terriglobia; order Terriglobales; family Acidobacteriaceae; genus Telmatobacter. The sequence goes on from CAWAMG010000006.1 coordinate 613,204, forward strand.
GAAGACGAGCGTGGGACCGAACTACGATGTGCGGACGCATGTGTCGTATCAGATTGGGCCGCACTGGTTCGTGGGCGGGTTTGCGAGCGCAAACAACTCAAGGAACTACACTTCGATCTCGGCGGGCTTCTCGATTCACTACATGTTCCGGTCGCAGCCGTCGACGGCGACGGGGCCGACGGGGCTGTTCCCGACGGACGGGGTGAGACCGTTCGCGGTGCCGTGAGGAGAGCAGTGAACGAGTGAAAAAGTGAACAAGTGAACAAGTGGACAGTGGACAGGGATCAGTGATCAGTGATCAGAGACGTTGTTGCGCATAATTTCCCTGGTCCGGCGCACAATCAATCGGTGAGTCCCAAGACAGCCCTTCTCGACTTTGTAAGCAGATGGACCCGTGCAGCGTCAGCAATATCCCAGCTTCAGCCTGTCACGGACAGAACAGGTTCCCGCCCCTCCAAATACGTCCCGTTAAGGTCCCCGCTGATAATGAAGGACTTATTGGCGATGTCGCTGTAACATGATGAAACTAAATACCTTACATCTGGGGTCAAAATCGGAAAACTGATAAAAACCCTACATAACCCGGAGAAACCCTAAACGTTGCCGTCGGGGACTGGTCGGGAAATCCTTCCTCGAACGCCTTCGATCTCAACACGCTTTGAATGAGTGAAAAGGGGCCAGTGAACCGGCGCACCCTTCGGTGCTCAAAACCTGTAGCGCAAAGCCAGCTGCATGAGGCGTGGGGGCATGGCGCTGACGGCCCGGCCGAAGGTGGTGCTTGAGATGTTGCCCTCGACAGCGGCTGCGCCGAAAAACTGGGCGTGATTGAATACGTTGAATGCCTCGGCGCGAAGCTCAAGTGAGCGGTCGTCTTTTACGAGAAGGCTGCGGGTGACGGTGGCATCGAGATTCTCCATGCCCGGACCGGAGAAGAAGCGGCGACGCGCGTTGCCCATGGTTCCCAACTGGGGCAGCATGAGTTGCGATGCATCGAAGACCGGGACGCCGCCGCGCGGATTGGTGTGGAGGGAGAGCGAGTTTCCGGACCAGTCGGGCGTGTCGACTCCGTTGTTGTTGATGCCGTTGGGAATGGTGCCGAGGAGCGAAGTGTCGTTGTTGTTGAGCAGGGTAACGGGCAAGCCGGTGGTGAAGCGCGCGACGCCGGCGACGGCCCAACCAGAAGACATTGCATGGAGCAGGGTATTGGTGGCGAGCGCAGGGATCTGATACTGGAAACTGGTGACCAGGTTGTGGCGCATGTCAAAGGACGAGAGACCGCGGCTGAGCGAGGGGTTGACGGGGTTGACGGGTTCGGGCAGGCCGGCGGACTGGTCGATGGATTTGGAAAACGTGTAGCTGGCCAGCATTTCCATGCCGTGGGATCGATGGTTGATGGTGGCTTCAAGTGCGTTGTAGGATGCGTTGGCGATGGTGCGCTGCAATTCGACGCTGCCGAAGGCAGGGCCGAACTGAGTGCGCGCGGCCTGCTCATTGAACGGTCCGCAGGCCGAGCCGAGCCTGAGGCAGAGGGAGGGATCGGCGGGGTTGGCCTCTTCGAGCACCAGCAGGTGATGTGTGGAAGCGCCGACATAGCTGAGCGTAACGAGAGAGGCGGCGCCGAGCTGGCGTTGCACGGTCAGCATCCAGTGTTCGGCGTAGGGGGTTACGTCTTTCGGATCGACGGCGGGAATGCCCACGAGGGGTTCGAACTGCGTCCAGTCCACGCTTGCGTTGGGGTTGTCGCGGCTGGCGCCAAAGGCCACTTTTTGCAAGGGGAAGCGCTGGCGGGCGTTTTCGCCCGTGGCGGCGACAGTGAATGGCGAAGCGAAAAGCGGCGGCGCAGCGGAGGTGTAGGTGTAGCCGTAGGGAGGGTTGGCGCTCATGATGCCTGCGGACAGGCCTTCATACGCGGTGTAGAAGGTGCCGAATCCAAGGCGGATGCTGGTTTGGCCGGGCGGGCCAGTGAGCTTCTGGAGCCAGGGGGTTGAGGGAGCGGGAGTAAATGCAAGGCCGATGCGCGGAGCAAAGTTGTTGCGTGCGGGAGCGAGCGAATCGGGCACGCCGTTGTCTCCAGGGAAGACAAGGCCGAGGGGCGCGCCGGGGAAGACCTGCGACTGCTCACCCTTGACCAGCGTCTGGAGCTGGTTGAACTTCTCGCTCCAGGGACGGATGCGGTCCCAGCGCACGCCGTAGTTGAGGGTGAGCTGAGTTGTGGCCTTCCAACTATCCTGAACGAACGCCGCGGCGTAGAGGTTGCGGTTGTAGAAGCTGCCTGCCTGGCCCTGGGTGTAGCTGGATGGAACGCCGAGCAGGAAGTCAGCAAAATCGAGGCCGGTCTCAGAGCCGTTGAAGCTGAAACTGCCGTTGAAGACCACGTCGGGATGGGTGTTGATCTGGTTCGAATGCACTTCGCCGCCGAACTTGAGGCCGTGTTTGCCGATGATGCGGGAGAAGAAATCGCTGAGTTCATAGATGTTCTCGGCTTGCACCAGAGCGGTGGTGTCGACGCCCATGGTGAAGTCGTTGAAAGCGATGTTCTCGACGCCTTCAGTGGTGGGCTTGAGCGCGTCGATTCCGTTGAAGCCTTGCGAAGCTAAGCGATGGGCCCACGCCGCCGTTGGGTTGGCCGACGGCGTTGTCGTTGCGCATGAAGCTGAGGTGGAATTCGTTGAGGGATGCGGCGCCAAGCGTGACCGTGTGGGCGACGCTGGCGAGCTGGGCGCGGCCGTTGCTGGTGGCGTTGAAACCGGGAACGCTGGCGCCGCCGGTGCCGGTGGGATAGGGATTGTCGAGCGAATATCCATCGAGAAAGTAGTAACCGGTGAGCGTGCCCCTGCCGTGGGTCCAGTCTGCGCGGAGAGCGCCTTTGTCGTCGGATAATGTTTGCGCATCGGCAGACGTGGCAAAGACCGATGGCCCGGCGTTGGGGTGCGGAATGTAGTTGAGCAGGTGGTTTGCCGGCGCGGACCAGATGGGCTGCGGAATTTTGCCGTCGGGAAAGACTGAGGAGTAGGGCTCGCCTGGCGATACAGTGCGGCCCAGGCGCGCGCTGAGCAGAGATGCCCAGTTGTCGCCGTTGACGCGGCCGGTGAGCGGGTTCTGGCTGAAGTCGCCGGTGCGCTCCGCGATTGAAGGGACTGCGATGTTTCCGGTGTCGATTCCTTCGGTGAGGCGGGTGCCCTGGTAGTCGGCGAAGAGGGCAAAACTTTTCGAATGGAGCGGCGTGCCGCCGAGCGTTGCGCCAAACTGATTTTGCCGGTAGGCGGCGCGGTCCTTCAGAAAAGTAGTTGCGCGCATCGAGAGCGGTGTTGCGCAGGAACTCGAAGGCGGAGCCATGCGGGTTTCGCCGTTCCGGCCTTGGTGTTGACGAGCACCTGGCCTCCGCTGGAGTTGCCGTACTCCGCATCGAAGTTCGAAGTGAGCACGCGGAAGGTGTCGATGGAGTCGAGATTGGGCAGGATCGAGGTGCCCATGTTCACGTCTTCTTCGACATCGCTGCCGTTGACGCGAAAACCGTTTGAAGTCTCGCGCTGCCCGCTGATGGAGAGGTTGCCGGGATTGGCGTCGCCGGAGGGAGGCGTGGTGGCTACGCCGGTCATGATGACCGCTCCGGGCTGGGCCGTATTCTGCGGAACAATGCCTGGCTGGACTGCCATGAGGTCAGTGAAGCTGCGGCCGTTGAGGGGCACAGCCTCAATCTTTTTCATGCTCAGCGATTCGCCCAGTTGCGTGCTGGTTGTTTCGGCGGCCAAGGCGTCGGCGGTGACCTCGACGGTTTGGGAGGTGGCCTCGATGGAGAGAGCAATATCGAGATTCGATGCAGGCGCGTTCGGAGTGAGAACGACCTGAGCTTGCCAGGGCGCAAAGCCATTGGCGTTGACTTCGAGTTGATAGACTCCGGCGGCAGGGAGCTTGACATCGAATTTGCCCTGATCGTCTGTTTGGGAGGACGTTGCGAGGCCGGTTCCGGGCTGGCGAAGGGAGACGGCGGCTCCGGGAATGAATGCGCCGGTCGAGTCGTGGACGACGCCGGTGGTCTCCCAGGACTGTGCTGCGAGGCTTGCGGCGGAGAGAAAAGAGAAGAATAGGAGGTGCGCGATGAGGGCGACGGCGCGGTTGGGGTGATTTCGTCGCGGGGCTTTGGGGAAGAAAGGATGGCCGACCATATTGGTCCTCGTTGGATATAGGACAAATTAAGTCGGCATTCTCGGCAGTGATTCAGCTCACACAAGATCACGAACTGCGGGCTCGAGTGGGTGAAATCGCAGGTTTGCTTTCCGGGGCCTGGATGGTGCGGGGATGCGATTTTTCAAAGATTCGGTGCCATAATGAAGAAACTTGAAAATATATCTTGTAATACTTAATAAAATTTACTATGCTTCGGTCTGTGGTTGAGAAACGAGAGCGGGAAGCGATGGATTCCGAGAGTAAAGGCAACTCCGATTGGCAGGACCTGTTGCGGATGGCGCAGGGTTCGGCGCTGGTGGTGGAGCGGGTTCGGCTGGCGGAGAAGGGAGTGACGATCGAGGGGAGCTTTACGCTGCCGGAGCTGGCGCGGCTGAGCCTGGAAGACCAGGTGTTTGTGACGGCGTTTTTGCGGTCGCACGGGTCAATCAAGGAGATGGAGCAGGTGTTCGGGGTAAGCTACCCGACGATCAAGGCGCGGCTGAACCGGATTGCGGGGCAACTGCAGTTTATTGAGACGAACCCGTCGCCGTCGCGGGGCGAGGTGCTGGAGCGGCTGAAGAGTGGGGAGATCGGCGCGGACGAGGCGATCAGGGCGCTGGAGGAGATGAAATGACACCGAATTTTGCTGTGGTGGGGATTGATGCGCCGGGGTTTCATTGGCCGCGGATCTGGCTGCCGGTGTTTCTGTTGTGGATTCCGGCAATCTTGCTGGCGCCGTTTGTGCTGATCGTGCTGGCGGTGGTGTGCTGGCTGGGACGGGTGAGCTTTTTGAAGACAATTGCGGTGATGTGGGGGATTTTGTGCAGCCTTCCGGGTACCGACGTGCGCGTGCATGCGGAAGGAAACAACGTTGTGGTTCGGATTCTTTAAATGCGGATTTTGCAGGAGGCGATGGAGATGAATCGCAGAAGGGTATTCAAGTTGTTGGCGATGGGCCGCATTACGGCGGCCGAGGCGGAGCGGCTGATGGCGGCGTGGCAGGCGAGCCGGGAGAACGGGTGGATTTTGTTGGGGTGCGCCGGCGTTGCGGTAATGGCGTTCGTGAATACGGGGGCGGCGCCGATGGTGCAGCATCTGGTTCATGCGCTGCGGGTGACGGGGTGGATGCATGGGGTTTAGCAGGGGCTGAAGCCCAGGTCTTTTTTTGGGGTTTATCGGCACGACTGAAGTCGTGCCCTGATACAGAGCAAATTGAGCAGGGCAATTTGAGACAGAGCAAATTGAGCAGGGCAATTTGAGACAGAGCAAGTTGAGCAGAGTCTGGTTGATGGGGTTATGAGTTTTGGAGGAATGCGATGAACGAAAATCGGAGACAGATATTGGAGATGCTGGCGGCGGGAAAGCTGACCGCCGATGAGGCGGAGCGGCTGCTTGCTGCGATTGAAGATCCGCCGGCAACGAGCGCGCCGTGGGTTGGAGAAGGGGCGCAGACGCAGAAGCTGAAAACGAAGGCGAAGTATCTGCGCGTTCTGGTGGAGGCGGCGGAGCATGGGCAGCCTACGACGGTGAATGTTCGGGTGCCGATGCAACTGCTGTATGCGGGCGTGCGGCTGGCGAGCCTGATTCCAGCGCAGGCACACGACAAGCTGGACGAAACATTGAGCAGTCATGGGATTCCGCTGACGCTTTCGCAGATCAAACCGGAGAACCTGGCGGAGCTGATCGACCACCTGGAAGACCTGACGGTGGATGTGGACGCGAAGCATGAAGGGGCGAAGGTGAGAGTGTTCTGCGAGTAGAACAGTGGACAGTGAACAGTGAACAGTGGACAGTGAACAGTTATCAGGGCGAAAACTGAAGCACCCGGTCACATTAGGAAGCGCCGTCCCTACGGGACTTTGACTTCAAATTTGTTGAGGTGACCCCACGCTGAAGCGCGGGGCTAACTACCACTGCGCCTACGGCGCGGGTCCGCGGAGCTGTGGACTCGGAGGCTGAGGTGGAGCAAACAAAGTAGTCGGGGCGAACACCTGCGGCGCGGAGTTCGAAGACGAAGTTGTACGGGTTTTGGTTTGAAGATCGCGGAAAGAAAAACGAAATGGAGGAGACGATGACAACACTTGCAATGCGCAAGCATCATGCCGACAGAGGGATTGAAGGCTTGATGGCGAAATGGTATGCAGCGAACACGGGCGAGATGATGAAGGAGTTCGTCGAGCTGGCACGGCGGATTTCGGGTGAGGTTCCGCAGGGCAGCCGGGTGCTGGAGGTTGCGCCGGGGCCAGGTTACTTTTGCATTGAGCTGGCCAAGCTCGGTTCGTATGAGATCACCGGTATCGACATCAGCCATTCGATGGTGAAGATTGCTACGAAAAAGGCCGCAGAAGCCGGCGTCAAGGCACGGTTTCAGCAAGGGTCGGCTTCAAATCTGCCGTTTCCGGCTGGGAGCTTCGACTTTCTGCTGTGTCGCGCGGCATTCAAGAACTTTGCCAAGCCGGTGGACGCATTGAAGGAGATGTGCCGGGTGCTGAAGGCGGGCGGACGCGCTGTGATTATCGACCTCAAGAGAAATGCATCGCCGAAGGAGATCAGCCAGGGTATCGACGAGATGAAGCTGACGCGGGTCAACGGGATTTTGACGAAGCTGGCTTTCAAGACGATGCTGCTGAAGAGCGCTTACACAAGGGAAGAATTTGAGTGGATGATTTCGGGAGCGGGCTTCAGCGATGTGCGGATTGATGAGAACTTTATGGGGTTTGGGATCACGATGACGAAGTGAAAATCTAGGCGCTGCGGCGGATGGGCTTCTGCATGGGGACGACCTGGACGGTGACGTCGCGGACTTCGGAGAGGAAGCGATTGAGGACCGAGCCGCGGAGGAGAATGTCCCAGCGGGAGCGGATGGGTTGGCCGAAGACGACGTGGGAGATGTTCTCCTGCTGGGCGAAGCGGATGAGAGCGTCAGAGACGTTGCGGTCGACGAGGTTGACGACGGTTGCGCCGAGGTCTTTGGCCATGTGCTGATATTCCTCGATGCGATGGAAGGCTTCGGGGTCATCGTGGCCTTTGTCGTTGGGGCGCGTGACGTAGACGGCGTACCAGTTGCTGGCGAGGCGGCCGGCGATGCGCGCGCCGATGCGGAGGAGGCGTTCACTGCCGGGACGAGCGCTGAAGCAGACCATAACCTTTTCAGGGACGTGAGCCTGCTCAAGGCCCTGGGTGCGGCGATACTCCGCGGCGCGGGAGCTTACCTGCTCTGCGGTGGTGCGAAGAGAGAGCTCGCGGAGGAGATTGAGGTTGCCTTTGCGGAAGAAGTTGGCGAGAGACTGCTCGACCTTTTCCTTGGCGTAGATTTTGCCTTCACGAAGGCGTGTGCGGAGCTCATCGACGGTGACGTCGACGTTGACGACTTCGTCGGCGCGCTTGAGAAAGCTGTCGGGGACGGTTTCGCGAATGGTGGTGCTGGCGGAGCGATTGACGGCGTCGTTCAGGGTTTCGAGGTGCTGGATGTTGACCGCCGTCATGACATTGATGCCGGCGTCGAGCAGCTCGAGGACGTCTTCGTAACGCTTGCGGTTCTTGCTGCCGGGAACGTTGGTGTGGGCGAGCTCGTCGACGACGACGGTGTTTGGATGGCGGGCGAGGATGGCGTCGACATCCATCTCCTTGAGGTTGACGCCGCGATATGGGATGACGCGCTGGGGGATGACTTCGAGGTCGCGAATGCGTGCCTCGGTTTCGGCGCGGCCGTGGGTTTCAACGAGTCCGATCACCACGTCGATGTTTTGCTGGTGGACCATGCGATGGGCGTCGTTGAGCATGCTGTAGGTTTTGCCGACGCCGGGAGCGGCACCGATGTAGATGCGGAGTTTGGCGGGTTCTTTTTCCTGCTCGAGCTTGATTTCAGCCATAGGTCAGCCCACCTCGACCGGATGGTGCACAGCTTCGACCGCAGCTATGGGGAGGGTGAAGCGGAAGGTGGTGCCGTGACCGAGGCGGCTCTCGACGGCGATCTGGCCGCCAAGCGATTCGACGAGGCGGCGAACCAGGGCGAGTCCGAGGCCAGAGCCGCTCTCAGAAAAAGCGTTGAAGCGATCGAAGATGGTGCCAAGGCGCTCGGCCTCGATGCCGCGGCCGGTGTCGCGGACGGTGAACTGCACGAAGTTTTTGATCTCTTCGGCAGCGAGGAGGATTTCGCCGTCGGGAGGGGTGTAGCGAATGGCATTGGTCAGCAGATTGTCGAGGATGGAGCGGAGGGCTCGGCGGTCGGCTTTGACGACGGAGAGATCGGCGTAGGCTTTGACCTCGACGCGGATGTGCTTTTGAGCAGCCTCGTCGCAGTGGGCGTCGCGGGCCTCGAGTGAGTGCCTGGAGTGGCCGCAGGCGCTCAAGCTTGAGCTCGCGCTTGCCGGTGTCAAGCTCGGCGACTTCGATGAGGTCGCCCATGATCTCATTGAGCTTGTCGGCTTCGTTGGAGGCGTTGACGGCGAGTTCGGTCTGGAGGGGTTGCAGCTCTCCGCCGAAGCCCTGGTTGAGTGCATAGAGGCCGCGGCGAAGCTGAAGCAGGGGATCGCGGAGTTTGCGGCTGGCGACGGTGATGAACTGGGTCTTGAATCGGTCGATGTCCTGCAGGCTGGTGACGTCTTCGAGGGTGGTGACGGTGCCGAGGAGACGGCCTTCGGAGTCGCGCATGGGTGTGGTGCGAAGGCGATAGCTGCGCTCCTTGTTGCCGATGCGCATGGGAAGCAGGGCGGCTTCGTCTTCTTCAGCAACGGCCTTTTGAATGGAGACGGCGTTGCGAATGGCGCTGAGGATTTTGTCGCCACCGGGGGTGCTGGTGAGCGCCATGCGGTCTCCGGCGGCCTGGCCGAGGAGCTCGCGTGCGGCCTGATTGAGCTTGAGGATACCGCCCTTGGCGTCGGTGACGATGATGGGCTCGAAGATGGACTGGAGGACGGCGTCGGAGAGCTGGAACTCCATTTGGCGGCGGCCGGCTTCGGAGTCGCGGAGATCGCGGAGACGCATGGCGAGGCGGCCAAGTTCGCCGGCGATCTGGCCGAAGCTGTCGCGGCTGCTCCACTCGACGCGATGCTCGAGGTTGCCCTGGGCGATTTTGCGGGCGTCGCGGGCGAGGATGCGGATGGGATACTGGACGGCGACGATGGTGGCGATAGCGACGATGACTGCTGCTGCGGCGAATGACCAGGCGACTCCGACGAGACCGGCGGCAACGAGAGCGCGATGGGAGAGGAACAGCAGTCCCAGGACAAGACCGGCCAGGAGCACGCAGCCAAGAATCAGACGCTGGGACAGGTTGAGCATGAACCGGCCTCCACGCCGGGCGATGAAACTCGATCAATCCGGGCTGCGCAGACACCGAGGGCGATCGCTCGATTTGCCAATTGGCTCTCCTCCGGCTCATGGGTTTTTCCCGGGGGAGGAGCGGAATTAACGCTGGAAGGTCTGCGTTTCTATTCTTGCCGATGAGGGTCGAATCCGCAAAATGGGGTGGTGAGTGGGCGCGTTTGATGGGACTGTCTCCGACCCATTTCGCAAAGACCGCTTGAGCGTATCGTTGCTAAAGCTGGAGATTCCGATCGAGGGTTCCGATCCACCTTCGAACCTTCATCTGCCAGCCCCCTCCGGAGGCGTACAATTCGAGGGAATCTGAGCCGGAAGAGATGTTTCAGTTCAAGATCGGTTTGACTTGAGAGAAAGAATGGCCACCCAGACTGCTGCCCCATTGAAGACTCGTCGGGAGATACTCAGGGATCGCCGCTTCTTTTTGATCATGGCGATCGCTTCCGCGCTGGCGGTCTTTCTGGGTTTCGGGCGGACGTACTATCTGAAGGGCTATTTCGCAACGCCTCAACTAACGCCTCTTGTGCATCTTCATGGTGCTGTCTTCACTCTATGGATGGTCTTTTCATTGTGCAGACCGCCTTGATCGCCTCGAATCGGCCTCGCATCCACAGGAGGCTCGGATACGCAGGGGCGGCGCTGGCTATCGCGATGGTGGTGTTAGGTATCGCGGTCGCATTCAAGGCCAGGCTGCTTGGACATGGAGAACCCTCTCCCGATGCCATCTTTCTGGTGAGCCTTGGAGATATTTTCACTTTCGCCGTCTTCGTTGGTGGGGGCTTTCTCTGGCGCCGCAACCGTGAAGCCCATCAGCGCCTCATGTTGCTGGCTGTTGTTGCCGGCCTGCTTTCGGCGGCGATACCGCGCATCCCGGACTTTCGCGAACATCCAGCAGCCATGCTCTTTCTGGGCCTTTCATTCCTACTGGCTGGCCCCATTTACGACCTGGTCACGAGGCGTCGCATCCATCCGGTATACATCTGGGGATGTTTGTTTTCCATTCTCACGCTGGCTCCGATTCGCATAGCGCGGTCTTTTACGCCTGCCTGGCATCGAACTGCCAACTGGCTCATCGGCTTGTAGCAGGAGGCGCCTTCCCTGCGGGACTCCGGATTTGTTTTTGATCATGCCAACGCCACGCTGAAGCGCGGGGCTAACTTCAACCGCGCCTAAGGCGCGGGATAGGTGAAGAATTTCTCCAACAACAAGCGCCGCGGGAGGTCCGGTTTGAGCGGCAGCAAATCATTAGACTTCGTCTGGGCTAGAGCGCATTTCTCACAGACGGCGAAACAAGTAGATTTCAAGGCCTCGCAAAGACACTGAGGGCCGGGAGGCCCTCAGGACAGCCGGCCAGGAGGCCGGCGCTACAGTTTCAGGCGATGTGTGAGAAATGCAGGCTAGGGGATCTGGCAGACGGCGAGGGTATCGTTGTGCCAATGGCAGCGGAGCTGCGCGGACTGGGGATAAGAGACGAGGACCCAATCGACGCCGAAGCGGGATTTGAGACGCTCGAAGTCGGCGAGCTGGAAGTGGGACCAACCGGCTTCGGCCAGAGTTTGCTCTTTCCAAGCGGGGCCGAGCTGGGGCGCTTTGGTGACGACCGAGGTGTCTTTTATGGCGTCAGCGAGGGCGCTGCGCTCGGCGAGTGCGCGGAAGCCGTGGCAATCCTCGCCGGGAGCAGCGAGGTACATGGGATCGAGTGCGAAGTAAGCGTCTGAGGGGGTGTTTTGCCTGATCCATTCGAAGGCCTGAAGCCAGGGATTGGAGGGAGCCATTCCGGGGAGTTCAAGATGGGGGGTGCCGGCGAAGATCTGGCGCTGGGCGTAGAGCATGGGGCCGTTGGCGATGAGCAAAAAGATTGCCCAGCGCAAGGGGCGGGCTTTGAGAAGGTATCGGCCGAGGTAACCACCTCCGACGAGGGCCAGGAAGATGTAGATGATGTGCAGATAGCGCATGGGCTCAAGTGCGCTGAGGGTCATGGGGGCTTGTGGCGCCAGGAGAATCATGGCGATGACCTGGTGAAAGACGCCGTAGATGAGGACTGCCGTGGCGAATTGCGAGAGCATTTGGTCGCCGCGCTTGCGCGCAACGCGGGCTACCAGCCAGAAGATCACGAGAGGAGCGATGGCTCCGAGCCACTCGTACCAGGTCCACGCGTAGAGACGGAACCAATGGCGGCTGCGGATTGCTTCAAGCCAGGTGGGGGAAGGGGGATCGAAGAGCCAGAGAAAGGGAATGACCGCCGCGGCTGGGCTGGCGAGACTTTCGAGGCGGCGGGCGCGCCAGGCGCGGATGTGGTTTTGAAGCGGCTGGTAGAGAGTGAGGCTGAGGACAGAGCAAAAGGATAGGCCGAACGCCCCCATGAGCGGATGAAAAGTGAAGGCGAGGAGCGCCAGCGGGTAGGCCTGCCAAGGTTTCTGTTCAAGAATGCGCGAGATTGCGAGGACGATGAGGGCGGTGGCAATGTTGCGTGGGTGGAGATGCTGGTCAGCGATGTTGAGGGCGGTGCCGGCGACGGGAAGGGTGAACATGGCGGCGACGGTGGCCACGCCTGCCCACTGCGCGGATGCTTCAGAGAAGAGTTGGGCGGCGATTCGCCGAGCGGCCCAGAGAATGACGAAGAGGGAGACAAATTGCCAGAAGAGCACTGCCCAGGGGAGCGGGATGTGGGTGAGGCGGACAAATTGGGCCATGAAGTTGTCAAAGACGGTTAATCGCAATTGGAGACGGAAGAAGTCGGCGTTGTGGGGGAAGAGCGCGGGCTGGAGGTCAGCCTTGATACCTGCGAGGTAGACTCCGTCGTCTTCCATGCCGGGGTGATAGCCCATGACGGCGAAGCCGAGGACGGTGAACAAAAGTGTGAGGACGATTGGAGGGAGGGAGCGTCGCTGAGTCAAAACGGAGTAACCCCGGTTGTTAGAGCTTGAGTGAAGAATGCGGAGCAAACGAAGAACGGGCGTCAGAGCACTACGATGCGAAAGGGTCCAATTGCAGATTTCTGGTTCCGTGAGAATGGACGGAGGGGGCTGGAAATCAGTTTATGCCATTTGCTTCGTTTGAGCGGGTTTTCCGGAATGGGCGAAGGGAGGATCGGCGGTATTGGCGGTGTGTTGCCGTTCGAATGCGCGGAGCGTGCTTCAGCATGAGTCATTTACAATCGAGGCGGTGTTCAAGACTAGAATTCAGGATTCCGGCGAGATGGTGGGAATGGGTTCGATTGCGCAGACAAGGGCGGAGAGCGCGCCGGACGAGGCAATGGGGAAACTTGCACTCGTGATCCCCACGTTGAATGAGTCGGAGAATATCGGCCGGCTCCTGGATCAAGTGCGCAGCGTGCTCGATCCGCTCAATATCAAATACGAGATTGTGGTTGTGGACGACGACTCGAGGGATGGAACGGGAAGCGTGGTGAGCGCGATCTCGGAACAGGACCCGCGGGTTAGGCTGCTGGTGCGCAAGGGGCAGCGGGGGCTTTCAGGCGCGATTCTGTACGGATGGAAGAACACGGACGCGGATGTGCTGGGGGTGATGGATGCAGACATGCAGCATCCGCCAGAGCTCTTGCCGAAGCTGGTGGCGGCGATTCAGAGGGGGCGGGATGCTGCGATCGGAAGCCGATATACGCCGGGAGGGGGAACCGGCAGCTGGAATCCGATGAGGAAGCTGCTGTCGGCGGCAGCTGTGTGGGTGACGTGGCCGCTGCAGAGGACGAATGCGCGGGCGAAAGATCCGATGTCAGGATTCTTCCTGGTGCGGCGGCACAGCGTGGAGAAGATCGACTTTCAGACGACGGGATTCAAGCTGCTGCTTGAGGTGCTGGTGCGCGGACAGATTGACTCGATCGAAGAGGTTCCGTTTGCGTTCGGCTTGCGGTACAGAGGGGCGAGCAAGGCCAACTTCAGGGTGGGATTGGACTATGCAAAACTGCTGGCGCGGCTGTATGCGGGGAAGTTGGCGGGGCGGTAAGGGCTGGGCGAGATTGGCTGGGCGGGTGCTCCTCCGGGCTCCAGGCCGAAAAAACAGTTTCACAGTTCGAGCAAGTTGAGCAACTCATCCACCGTTAGCCCGGGGCGCGCCGCAATTCGCTTGAGGATGCTGGAGAGAGTGCCAGGGTTGATCGGATGATGAAAAGGGATTACTTCGTAGTTCTCGCCGGCGCGCTGGGTCGTAATTCGGACGTGCGATCCCTTTTGCCGGGTCGCCTGATAACCCAAGACTTCGGGGGCTTTGATCAGCCTTGGGCCATCGATGTCGCGGGGCAGCTTCATGCTGCCAATATTTCTTCCCGTACGAAATGGAGCCGGATGATCTTGGGTGCCTGCATGGCCTCGTCGAAGTAGCAGCGAACGGCGTCCTTGACCATCGCGCGCAACTCTTCCAGAGAGTCTCCCTGGGTATGGATGCCATAGCCTAGCGCCGAGGCCGTGTAGCCTCCGTCGACCTCGTCCTCGCGTACGTCGAAGATGATCTCGTTCATCGGGGAAATACCTCTCACGCCTGAAGAAATCCTACACTGGCTGATTGTTCACAACAAGGAGTCGGTGCTTGGGTTAGAGGGCGGGGAGCGACATTCTCAGCAACAAGAATCCGGCGACGCCGGCGAAGAAGACGAGCGCCATGCGTATGCCGGGCTCACGATTGACTTCGGGGACGAGGTCAGTGGCGGCGACGTAGATGGCAACACCGGCGGAGACGGGCAGGCCGTAGGGGAGCCATGAGGGGACAAGTTCAATGATGAGGACGCCAGCGAGTGTGGCAGCGGCGAGGGCTACTGCCGAATAAAGGGCGGTGGTGCGACTGCGGCCGCTGGCAAGCATGACGGAGGCCATGGTGAATCCTTCGGGAGCCTTGTGAAGCAGGATGGCAAGGAAGATGAGTACGCCGAGCCAGCGAGAGACGACGAAACCGGAGCCGATGGCGACGCCGTCGAATAGGGCGTGGACGCTGAGACCTACCATGACGGAGTTGCCGGTGTGCCGTGAAACGAATTCGCCGTGGTGGGTTTCTTCGCCGAAATGGAAGTGAGAGTTGATGGTGTGCTCGAGGAGATGAACGACGCAATAACCGGCCATGATGAGGACGGGGCCGAGGCGAGGGCTGAGCTTGAGGCTTTCGGGGGTCATCTCAAGGAGCGCGGTAGCCATGAGGAAGCCTGCGCCGAGAGCGACGAAGTAGCGGAGGTATCGCTCAATGCCCTTGGCGCGGACGAGAACCAGGCCACCGACGACATCGGCGAGAGCGGCAATTGCGCCAAGGAGTAGTGAGAGCTTAGACATTGTATGCTTCCTAACTTACCTCAAAGTCAATCAGGAAGAATATATTCGTTTGCCCGGCAGCTTGAGTCGACACGACACAGCCCGCTCAGCCGCTGTGGCGGATGTGCATGACATCGCCATCCTGGACCACGTATTCCTTGCCTTCGAGACGGAGGGTTCCACGGGAGCGAGCAGCGGCTTCAGAGCCAGCGTCGAGGAGAGCATCCCAGCGGATGGTTTCGGCGCGGATGAAGTGGTGTTCGAGGTCGGTGTGGATTGCGCCGGCGCCCTGCGGGGCTTTGGAGCCGAGCGGGATGGTCCAGGCGCGGCACTCGTCTTCTCCCGCGGTAAAAAAGCTGATCAGGCCGAGGAGTTCGTAGCTCTTGCGGATGAGGCGGACAAGGCCGCTCTCGTAAAGGCCGTAGCTGGAGAGGAATTCGGCGGCTTCTTCGTCGTCCATTTCGGCGAGCTCGGCTTCGACCTTACCGCAGATGGCGGTTGCGGCGGCGTTGGGACGCGCGGCGACCTCGTCGAGTTTGAAGCGGCTGACGGCTTCGACGAGGTCGTTGCCGAGGGTGGTGCTTTCGCCGATGTTGACGGCGTAGAGGATGGGCTTTTGCGATAAGAACATGAAGCCTTTGATGAGCTTCTTCTCGTCGGGTGTCATTTCGAGTTCGCGAAGGGGCGTTTCCGATTCGAGGGCTTCTTTGGAGCGGAGGAGCAGAGCCTGTTCGCGCTCGAGCTCGCTGGTGCGACCCTTCTTGAGGTCCTTTTCGAGCCGCTCCAAACGTTTTTCCACTTGGCCGAGGTCACTGATGATGAGATCGAAGTCGACGTTCTTGATGTCGCGGAGGGGATCGATGGGGCCGACGTGAGGAATGGAATCGTCCTCGAAGGCGCGCAGGACGTGGATGAGCGCGTCGACGTTGCGCAGGCTGGTGAGGAAGGCGGTTTCCTTGAGGGCTTCTTTTCCGATGGCGGCGACGTCAGCGTATTCGACGGTGGCGTAGGTGGTCTTTTTGGGGGTGTAAAGGGCGGAAAGTTTGTCGAGGCGGGCATCGGGGACGCGAGCTATGCCGATGTGCTCCTCGCGGGGATTGGAGTAGGCCTTTTCTTCGAGTTTGGCCTTGGTGAGGATTTTGAATAAAGACGTTTTTCCGACCTGGGGCAGGCCGATGATTCCAGTTTTCATTTGCTTCGATGATACAGGAATGCCAGTGGTCAGTTGTCAGTTGTCAGTGGTCAGTGGTCAGTTGTCAGTTGTCAGTGGACAGTGGACAGTGGACAGTGGACAGTGGACAGTGAACAGTGAACAGTGAACGGGGACTGGGCGACCCGACGGCCCCTGCTGCGCGAGGATCTGTGCTTGGGCGACGAACGGGTAGGACATGCGATGCGCTATTTGCTCAATTCCTGAATTCTGTTCTGGGCCAGGATGTATGTCGAGAGGGGATCGACGTAGGTGTGGTCGTCGAATTCGTGGGCCTGTACGTGGCGATAGGCATCAAGCGCCGCAGCCTTTGCGCCGTATTGCTCGTAGATGAGACCGAGCGCGTACCAGACCGGGGAGTTGGGTTCCGGCATGTTTCCGGCATACATCGCTTCTTCGAGGACTTTGCGAGCTTCAGTGGTCTTGCCCTGGGCGGCGTAGATGCAGGCGAGTGTGTGGAGTTCGGCGAAGCCTGAGTTCTTGTTCATCTGCGCCGACTGCTGCGCGGCCTTGACGATGTCTTCACCGAGATGGTCGTGGAAGAGTCCCAGCCAGGCATAGCTGTTGTAATCGTCAGCGGTTGCCTTGCCGGAGTCGAGAACTTTCTGCTGGGTTGCCTGTGCCGCGTTGAAGTCGTGCGCAAGAACGTAAGCCTGCACCTGGGCGACGAGCAAATCGTGGTCACCCGGCTTTGCTTTGAGCAAGGGCACGAGTAGTGACTGCAAATCGGCGGGATCGTTGAGCATTGAATCACCGAAACCGGCAAGAGACACAGCCGACTGGGAGTCAGGCTCCTGTTCGAGCAGGCGTTTGACCGCGGGCATCCCGATGGCGGGCTGTTCGACGCCCATGGCGGTCCGGGCAAGCAACAGATCGAGGTCGGTCTGGCGCTGGCCGCTGGCCTTATCGCGTGCTGAGACTAGCTCGGCGAGATAGGGCTTTGCATCCATCGAGTCGGCCAGCAGGGAGATTGCGGCGAGCCGCATCGCTTCAGGGGAATCCGCGCCTGGCTTTGAGCTGCCGATGGTCCAAAAACGAGGAAGCAGAGGGCCCGCGAAAGGGTCGTCGCCTCCCTGCCGGTGAGTGAAGTCGCGCTTCCAGTCGAGCATTGCTTTGGCTGCGTCCGGCTTGCCGTGTGCGAGAGCCCAAAGCACTTCGTTGCCAATTTCGGAGTTGTCCTTTTCGCCGGCTGCAATGCGATAGACGCCATCCTCCTTGACGACGTAGGTGTGGTCAGGCTCGCCTCCCGGGACTTGCGCCAGCACTGCCCATCCGTGCTCATCGTCGCCCTTGGCGGAGAAGGTTGTGTTGCCGGCGATGAGATCGAACATGACGCTCTCGGTCATATCGCTTTTCTCGGCGACGCGGCGCATGAAGCCAACGCCGGTCAAAGCTTTGGCAATGTCGAGTTCCATAGCTTCGGTGGACGAGTATGCGTGCCTGCTGGTGATCTTGAGCAATTGCTCGCGCGTGAGTGCGCCGGACATGAGGCCCACGAAACCTTCACGCACAGGGAATGCGGGGTCTGTGGAAGGCAAGGGCGTGAGCGAAACGGGTTTCAGCGTCTTGTAAAGCTCGATCTGGCGAGCAGCGGTTGCGGCGTCATCGTTGCCCTCCATGCCTGCGTTCATTACTTCAGCTGCGAGAGCGTAGAGGTGAAGATTGGCCAACTGCGTTCCGGCCGTGCGGAGATTGCGGTTTCGGTCGGCGGATTCCACGTTGCCGCGGTCTGCCTCAGCGATGCCGGCCGCCGCTCCGCGCTGCGCGGCTGAAGAGGTGATGGCCATGACGCGGTGAGAGTTGGTGGAGGGCAGACTGGCGATCATCTTGTCGAGCTCGGCAAACTGCTGCGCAAAGAGCAACGCGTACATCAGATTTTCGCGATACTGGGCCACCGCGTTGTCGCCCTTGTCCTTGTTCAGCTCAATCAAGTCTTTGTAGCCCTTGATGGCCGCGGGCATGTCAGAATCGGGGGCGTACCGTGTGCCGCGCGCGTCAAACTCGCAAAGAATAGCCAAATCGAAGCGATGCTCCGTGTCGTCGGGATCGAGGTCGACTGAATGCCTGTAAGCAGCAAGGGCTCCGGCAAGATCGAATCCCTTGCCAAACCTCTCGCCCAACGCATTGTGTTCGAGGGTCCAGCCGAGGGTTGCGAATGCGGCGGCCTGCGCGGGATCGAGTTCGGTGGCTCGCTTTGCCTCTAACTGTGCTTCGCTCCCGATTCCCGCTTCGAGCAACGCGTGTGCCAGATGCAGATGGTGAAGAGCATCGGAAGGCGAGGCAGCAATCAGGTTGCGATCGACCTCAAGGGCCTCACGGATGTGGCCGGCAGTGAGCGCTTTGACTCCGGCCTGATCAAAGAAGATTCCGACGTAGTCGCGCTTGTGCAGTTCGAGCAAAGCGGTGCGCATTGCCAGAGCCTGCTCTGCCGTTAGGTTTGGAGGGCCGCTGTTGAAGCGGAATGTCGCCATTACGACTCCCGGTTCGGGGGTGCTGTAGGTTTCCGACAGGCTCGCGGTTCCCAGCGGAGTGGTCTTGTTGGCGGGTAGCGCGCGCAGCGTAAATCCGGGTGGGACGAGAATCTTTACTTGCTGTTCAGAGATGTGGGGCCGGAAGACGAAACTCGCAGGGCGGCTTTGCTCGGCGAGTTCCTGGTCGTGCTTCGCTTCAGCAGAGAGGTCGGGGCCAGCGGCCTCGGGCTTGGTTGAAAACCACTTGGGCATGCCGTTTGCGGTGGAGGTGGGAAAGAGGCCGACTGCCGCATCGACCAAAGAAGTGGCGCCGCGCTTTGAACCATCCACGGAAAGAGTCAGGTTGAAAGGATGATCGAAGTCAGAGGCATCACCATGGTCCAGTTTGGTGAGCTTCCTGGCCAGGTAGGCGGTCTTGACGTAGGATTCCATCTCCTCGTGCATCTTCGGAGTTTCTGGTCCGCCGTAGTCGGAACGGAATGCAGCATCAACGTATCCGCGGGTCTCAGAGACCTCGTCGACGTGGGACGGGCCGATTTCGGCGAGCTTGAAGGTTCTGGTTTCGACGAGCACCGAATCCTCGGGGCGCGCTTCGGGAATTTTTGTCAATGCCGTGGTTTGCGACGAGACGATGAGCGCGTTGCGGCCCTGATCGTCGTAGGGGATGGAACCGACAGCGAAGTATTCGGCTGTGGCATCAATCCACAGGGGATCTTCGCCCGCGCCGCCGGCAGGCACGTAGACAATGGCATGGTCGAAGCGGTTGATTCCAGGCAGTTGTGGGTCAACGTCACGACCGGGGCCTGTAGAAAGAAGGGCGAGATTGGCCGGAATGCCGACGGAGCGCAGCATGGCCACGAGCAGATTGGCTTTGTCTTTGCAGTCGCCATAGTGCCGTTGAATCACCGCGGAGGGCCGTTGCGGAGTGAGCTCCGCGGAGCCGAATTCCACCCCCGTGTAGCGCACCTCATGATGCAACTGCCTTACGATGGCCTGGATCTTTGCCAGGCGTGCAGTGGGCAGGTCTTTTGGGAGTATCGCCTGCGCTTCTGCGGTCACCGTCTGGGGATCGGCAAGCGCAGCGTATCCGGTGGCAATCGCTCCCCAGGAAGGACCGGTGGAAAACTCCACCATAGGGGTCTTCGGCTGGTTGGTTGCCAGATCGATGTCGGAGTCATGTTCCGCAGCCAGATTGGCAGCTTCATAGATGATGCGGCGAATACCGTCTTTCTCGGTTCGCGTTACGGATATCCCGGGAAGCTCGTGGATCAGATCCTTGTAGGGCATCGACGCGGGAAGTTCGACGACCATACGCACGCGGCCGACAGGCACGTTTTCGCTGAAAACGAACCGATAGAGCGACCCTCCAGAGAAGTAGGGCGCCTTACCTTCAATGGTGCGGGTCTCCTCTGCGATGGAGCCGATGGCCATTCCCGGCAGCGGCGCGCGCCGCACATGCCGGGACGAGAATGTTTCGTCGTCGTCGGCCTTCACCGGCGCGTCGGTGACAGTCTTCTGATCGAGTTCGGCAAACGTGCCATCGGGCTGCAAGACGCGCGCATTCAGCTGCGCCGGTTTCTCGATCCACGGATCCCAGTCCGCGGTGAGCTCGGCCCAGCTCTTGGCTGTTCCATCGGTGTCTACGCGATAGACGAGGCGATGGCGGTAGTAGAGGGTCCCGTCCGGCGCAATGCGAAAGATTCCTTCTTCATAGAAGATCTCCGCGCCAAACTCCCTGGCAGGCGGCATTGCCGCGGCAGCGCTCCTCAACTGGGCGACGGATGCTGTGAACGGCTCACCGTCGAAGGGCGACGCGGGAGGCGACGCAGTTTGAGCGGCGGTCCTGGCTATCAAGGACAGCGAGAGAAGAGCGAGGCAGGCGAGCAACTTTGAAACACGCGGGCTCGACACAGGCAGGGAACGCGCCATGGAGAAAGTCATCCTTAGAAATGAAGTATCGGAATAACGTTAGCACGCGCTGCAGAAGAGAGGCATCCCTAGTGTGCTTCCCGGCCAATCGAAAGCCTCAACCGCGCGAATTCAAGCGGCGGGTCGGCAAAAAGCGCCGTGACATGGAGCCATTTCCTGAGGCGATTTGCGGGTGGCAAAGCAAAAGCAGATCCTTCGACTTCGCTCAGGGCAGGCTCTTCGACTTCGATTGGCGCACGGTTCACGCCAATCTGCGCTCAGGTTGACAGCTCGCTCTTGATGCGAGTTCCGGGGAGGGGGCGCTAGGGCTTGCGGGTTTCGGCGGCGGCAACGAGGACAACGGAGACGAGGCCGAGAAGGAGGACGGCCATTTCGACGTCTTCGCTGCGGTTGTGCAGACGATTGAAGTGGGCGGTATAGGGATTGGCGGGGTTTGTGGTGTCGATTGCGCCGCCGGCGGCGATGCGATCGCGCTCCATGGAGGGGATGATGACCCATTGCGAGAAGGACGTGAGCGCAATCATGAGGACGATGGGGACCATGGCTGCAAGGGCGATGCGGGGGCGGTAAACGCCAAATGCAGGGGCGAGGACGAGCAGAGCGATGAGGACCATGCCGGAGACGAGGCCCATGCCATGGAGGATGCGGAGCAGGTGGCCGACGATGAGGCCAGCGGTGTGGGTGTCGGGGTGGAGGGTAGTAAAGGTGATGGCCGCGACCACGGGGAAGAACACCTCAGCGCCGAGCCAGACAATGAGCGCGAGATAGAGAAGAGTGCGCAAGAGAGTCTTCATTGGGCAAGGATACAAAAAAGGGCGGCGCGGGCGTGAGCGAAAAGAGGCCAGATGAGCGCAAAACCAAAAGACGGAGGACGGCATCCAACGAAATGAAAGTGAGGTAACCCAATGTACGAAAAGACCCTGAAAGCAATTGCAGTTGCGGCGATGGTGATTTCGTTTTCAGCTTTTGCGGTGGGACAGAACGCGCAAGGCCCGGGTGCGCCAGGATGCGGTCCGGACACGGCGAAGTTCGCGGTGGATAAGGACGCGGGGGGGACAGCTGCAAAGGCAGAGCCCGGAAAGGCGCTGGTTTACTTCATTGAGGATGACTCGAACTTTGGTTCGTTTCCCAAGCCGACTACCCGAATGGGCGTTGACGGCAAGTGGGTGGGCGCCACGCACGGAAATTCGTACATGGCTTTCTCGGTGGATCCCGGAGAACATCATGTGTGCGCGAGCTGGCAGTTTGGCGTGATCCTGGGGAAGGGCAAGATGGCTTCGGCTGCGCACTTCACGGCGGAACCGGGCGGGGTTTACTACTTTGAAGTGACGAACACGTTCCTTCGCGGCGAGAACTCGGCGATCACCGACATGAGGCTGAAGCCGCTGGACAGCGATGAGGGACAACTGCTGGCGAACAAGTATGCGGCGAGCGTGTCGAAGCCGAAGAAGTCGTAGGGGTCGTGATGAGGTGCGAGGTGTGGACTCCCAGGTCCCCAAACGCGAGGGACCTGGGCACGCATCCATATGCAGGGGCTAATGCCCGTGATTTTAGTCAGGCCGTTTTCGGCACGACTGAAGTCGTGACCTGACTCATGGCGATGTGCTACTTGCGGTTGAGGGCGCGCTTGAGGACGATTTCGAGCGCGGACTTTACGCTTGCGTACTCCTCGGGCGTGATTGTGCCGTTGATCTTCTCACTTTCGAGGGTGAAGAGCTCTTCCTTGAGGGCGTTTAACAAGGCGCTACTGCTTGCAGTGCCGGCTTGCGCGGGCACGGATGCGTAGCCGGTGAAGGTGGCTGGGCTTGTGGTGGAGGCGGCAGCGGTGGATGTGTAGTTTGACTGGGCTGCGACTCCTTGAGCTGCACCTGTTTGAGGTCCGCCTGGGGGTTTGCGCAGGAAGAATGCTGCGCCGGCGGCGAGCAGAAGCGCGAGAGCCCCGAGAATCCACCATTTGTATTTGGAAAGCGGATCGGGCTCGCCGATGGGCGCGCCGATGCCGCCGCCCGGCGTGCTGCTGGGGCCGGCCTGTGGAGCACCGGCATCCTGACCGGGCATGCCTGCGGGCTGCGGAGCGCCTTGCTGCTCGCGCGGGACGGAGCCGGTACCGGAGACAGTGAACTCGACGGGCTTGCCTGGGGTTGCGTTTTTGGCAACGAAGGTCTGAATGCTGGGGTCGTCCGGGACGTTCTTGAAGCTTGCGCCGGAGCCGGGGGTGAAGGTCATGCTCTTGGGGAGCAGAACGCCAACGTTATCGGCGGGCAAGGTGACCTGAGTCTTGAAGGTGTACTTCCCATCGGAGTAGGGCAGGTGGTAGGTGATGAGAAATAAAGTGTCTTTTTCGCCGTCGTCGGGCTGGATAGGGAAGTTGAAGGAGTAGTGCCCCTTTGGTCCGTCGGGATCGAGCTTGAGCGTGGTGGGCAGGCCGGTGGGGCGCTGGGCCTGAGCACCGTCGATGGTGGCGTCGGCGGGGAGGATCACCTCAAATGTCTTAGGGCTCCACTGGGTGAGCGGCGGGGAGCTGTTGTTGTGGACGAAGTAGCGCTCGTTGACGGTGAGCTGACCGTTGTCGGCTTCGAACTGCAGGACGTCGGCTTCGATGGAGACTCCCTGGACCTTGGGGGCGACGTCGAATACGGGGATGTCGCCGGGACCACCGCCCTGGGGCGCGGCGATGAAGTAAGGGCTGCCCTGATGAGTGACGCGAACGAGGTAGGGGCCGCTGCCGGGCTCTCGGAGCGAGTACTTGCCATTGGCATCGGTAGTGGCTTTGGCGACTTCGCCCATGCCGGCCTGGACGTCGACGAGGACGACGGTATCTCCGGCGGCGGGCTTTCCGGTGGTCTTATCGGTGACCGTACCAGTGACAGTGGCAGCCTGGGCCAGCGCGCCTGTAAAGAGCAGGCTTAGAGCAAAGGTGCGAATTGCGGTGTGGGCGATTTTCATTTTTGAAGTTTCCTATCGATGGTTCGATGATGCGATTTCGAGTGGGGCATAAGGCAAGGGCATAAACGAGAGCGAAAGCAAAAGCAAAGGCAAAGGCAAAGGCAAAGGCAAAAGCAAGAACAACCGCAGATCCTTCGACTCACCACCCCCAAGCCGAAAAGCGCTTGGGGCCCCGTTCGCTCAGGATGACAACATTGATCGAGCGCTCAGGATGACAACTTTCCAAAGGTTCAGAGCCTGCTGGAGGTGATCGATTTCGGCGAGCAGGGTGGCTGTTTCGCGTTCGAGAAGAGCTCGCTGGACGTCGAAATCTTCTTCAGGGTATTTTCCGGCTTTGAATTCGAAGTTGAGGTCGCGCAGATTTTCGTAGAGCTGTTCCTTGCGCTCGAGGAGGTAGTCGAGACGGGTCTTCTGGCGCTGTTGACGCGAAGACGTTCTCGGGCCAGAAAGTGTAGACCAGGAGAGCTAAGGTGAGGGCGATGCCGGCGAGCGTCGCCTTGGAGGTTAGTCATGGTTTAGAGATCTCCATCCATGCCGGTTTCCCGGCGAATTCTTTCGCGACGTTCGCGTTCTGCGGGGTCGGGATTTGCGTCTGCCAATGCGGCGCCGGCAGGGAGCGGGGTGCGGCCGACCGACCAGCGACGGACGAGAAGGAAGGTTCCGAGAAAGCCGGCGGCGAGGACGGCGAAGGGGGCGATCCAGGCGACGAGGTTGAAGCCGTGCATGGTGGGTGCGGCGAGCATGGTGGCTCCATATTTGGCGGCGAACCAATCGAGGATTTGCTGATCGGTTTTGCCGGAAGCGATGGCGGCGGTCGAGCTCTTCGCGCTCGCGGCCGCTCTCAGGGCAGCCCACGTGGTTGCACTCACCGAGGAGCTGGGCGCAGCCGCAGGTGCACATGAGGCGATGGCCGAGGTCGTTGAAGCGCGAACTTGCGTCGGTCGCGCCGAGGGAGAAGCAGACAGCGAGACAAAGGCGGTGGCCTGGGCGGATTTGAGCCAGAACCCGCGGCTAAAGCCGGGACTTTTTGCAGGTCGGGATTCAGGGGCCTGACGGCCCCTGCTCCCTCCGTGTCTTCCAGAATCTTCGGAATAAGAGCATTTGATGAATCTCACCCATTCGCAAAGCACGCGAATGGATGGGGCACCCGGCATCTTCGATCCCACCCTATCGCAAAGGACGCGATAGGATGGGGCACCCAGGATTTTGGTGCGGTTGGGAAGCACGTTTCACAGGCTGCCTCCCTTCAGAGCGGGCTCGGAGGGAGCGGGTCGCGACACGGGACGCGGAGGGAGGCGGTGGCGGGCGAGAGGCTGGGAACGAGAGCGATGAGCGTGCCGAGGACGAGGATGGCGAGGCCGGCCCAGATCCATCCGACGAGCGGATTGAGAAACGCCTTGATGATGGGCTGGCTGGTGTCAGGGTTGGTGCCTTCGTAGACGACGTAGAGGTCCCACTCGGGCGTGGAGTGAATGGCGACCATGGTCTGCGGCTGGCCGGTGACGAGGTAGACGCGCTTTTCTGGCGTCATCTGGAACTGCTTTTTGCCGCCTTTGTAAACGTCGAGCATGGCGTATTCGGAGTTGTAGTTGAGGTTGGAGTCCTGGGTGAAGCCGACGTTCTCGAGGGTGTAGGGGCCGATGTTGAGCTTGTCGTGGAGGGCGAGTTCGCTCTCGATGTTGCGATTGAAGGCTGAGCCGCAGAGGCCGATGACGACGATCACGACGCCGATGTGGACCAGGTAGCCGCCGTAGCGGCGGGTGTTGCGGCGGGTGAGGAGAAGCGTGGAAGCGAGGAGGTTTTTGCCGGTCTGGCGGGCGATGACCTGGGCTCCGCGGATGAATTCGGAGAGGATGGCGACGAAGACGGCTGCGGAGACGGCAGAAGCCGACGATGGCGTAGAAGGTGCCCTGGTCGAAGTCGCCACCCTTCCAGGGATTGGCGCCGAATGACAGAGCAGACGATGACCGTGGCCCAGAGAGCGATGATGGGCAGGACGAAGTTGCGGCGGATGGCTGCGCAAGGAAGTGGAGCGCCAGGGCAGCAGCGGGCCGACGCCGGTGAGGAAGAGGAGGAAGAGGCCGATGGGAACGGCGACGCGGTTATACCAGGGAGCGCCGACGGTGACTTTGTTGCCGACGACGTATTCCGAGAGGATGGGGAAGAGCGTGCCCCAGAGAATGACGAAGCAGGCGGTGAGGAGGACGAGATTGTTGAAGAGGAAGCTGGACTCGCGGCTGACGAGGGACTCGAGGTGGTGATCGGTTTTGAGGTGGTCGCGCTGCAGGATGTAAGTGAAGATGCAGACGGCGAGCACGACGCCCATGAAGATGGCGAACCAGGTTCCGATGGGCGACTGGGCGAAGGCGTGGACGGAGCTGACGAGGCCGGCGCGGGTGAGCAGGGTGCCGAGAAGAGTGAGCAGGAAGGTGGAGAAGATGAGCCAGACGTTCCAGCTCTTCATCATGCCTTTCTTCTCCTGCATCATGACGGAGTGTAGGAAGGCGGTGGCGGTGAGCCAGGGCATGAAGCTGGCGTTTTCGACAGGGTCCCATCCCCAGTAGCCGCCCCAGCCGAGAACGGCGTAGGCCCAGTGCATGCCGAGGAAGATGCCGCAGGTGAGAAAGAGCCAGGTGACGAGGGTCCAGATGCGGGTGATCTTGATCCATTTTTCGCCGGGGTAGCGCATCATGAGCGCGCCGAGGGCGAAGGCGAAGGGGATGGAGAATCCGACGTAGCCGAGGTAAAGCATGGGCGGATGGATGACCATCTCGGGGTACTGGAGGAGGGGATTGAGGCCGTTGCCGTCGTCGGGGAGCGCGCCGTTGTACGAGGGCGAAGGGCGGCGCGGAGAAGTTGAGGACGGCGAGGAAGAAGACCTGGATGCCGGCGAGGATGGTTCCGGCGTAGGCGAAGAGCTTGACGTCGGCTTTGTGGGTGAGGCGGAGGACGAAGCCGTAGGCGGCGAGGAGCCAGGCCCAGAGGAGGAGCGAGCCTTCCTGGCCGGACCAGAGAGCGGAGAACTTGTAGGCGCCGGGGAGGGCGCGGTTGGAGTGCTCCATGATGTAGGTGATGGAGAAGTCGTTGGTGAAGACGGAGTAGATGAGGGCGAAAGCGGCGGCGGAGACGGCGATGAAACCGGCGATGCCGGCGCGGCGGGCGGTGTCTGCGAGGCGCTCGGGGGAGATGGCGGCGGGCTGGCCGGTGGCGATGAGCCGGAGGGCCATGATGCCGGCGAGAAGATTGTAGGCGGCGAGCGCCAAAGCAATGATAAGAGCGAAGCTACCAAATGCTGCCATGAAAGACTCCAACCTGATTCTCGCACGCGGGAGTTGCGAGGCGAGGGGCTGCAACGAAGGCTATTCTTACGCGATGATAGGCCTTTGCGCGTGTGATTTAGCTCACACTATGGGTGGAGTGATTCGGCGCAAAACGAGGGGCGGGGCAGTATGAGTGGGCGGGGCGGATCAGGCGGTTTTGAGCCTGGGCCGGGGGAGCATTT
The DNA here is from genome assembly GCA_963783065.1 of uncultured Acidobacteriaceae bacterium. Lineage (GTDB taxonomy): Bacteria > Acidobacteriota > Terriglobia > Terriglobales > Acidobacteriaceae > Telmatobacter. The sequence goes on from CAWAMG010000006.1 coordinate 640,006, forward strand.
GGCGTGCGAGATCGACGAGTTGATCCATAGAAAACGGGCGGGGGAGGAAGCGAATCGATTGGGCAGTGAGGGGATCGGCGTCGGGACCGGGAGCCAAGTCTCCGAGTGAAGGAGCATTGGGGTCCATGAGGACGAGGATGGGGACTCTGGGTAGACGGGCATGGAGTTCCGCGACGAAGGCTGGGCCGCCGATGCCCTGCATGGGGTGGGAGGCGATGACGAGCCCCAGTTCCTGGGCGAATTGCGACTGCTCGACGAGGCAGAGGGCTTCAGATGCGTCGGAGACGCGCGCAACATGACCAAACTGCCGTTCCAGGATTGATTTACGAAGAACCCCCTGGAGGGGATCACTTTCCACGATTAAGACAGTCGCCAAGAGGGCCCGAATCCCGCACGGCTCAAATGGGGGAGGGCCGCGCCGAGTATTTACGAACGGAGAACTTGATAATTGGATGTGAGGGGGTCGGGATGGGTTGCCTTGCGGGGGGTTGGCGATCAAGGCATCGGAACACCAGATTTGATTGATGATCTGCGCGGCGCGTCCGATAAACCGCTCATGAGATCGTTGAAAATTGCCCAGACAATCTACTTGCTTCTGGGAGCTGCCCTTGCTGCCGGTTGCGGCGCCTCGTCTTATTTGATGGTTCGGTGCGCGGGCATCAGCGCCCGCTACACGGCGATCATGCAGGGCGAAGTGACGCAGGCACAACAGATTCGCGTCCTCCAGGTTACCTACAAGAAGCAGGTTCAGGCGTGGAAGGACATCCTTCTACGAGGCAAGGACGATACCGCGCTCGCCAAGTACGATCTGGAATTCCACGCTCTGGCGGCGCAGGTGGAAGGCGAGTGCGCGGAGATGGACGGCCGGATTAAGGACCCCGAGGCGCGAACGGGACTGAAGAACTTCCGCGAGCAACAGGAGGTGTTGGATTCGCAGTATGAAAGCGCGCTAGCCAAGTATAGAGTCTCGAGAGATTTCTCGGCGGCGGACGGGGCGGTGAAGGGGAAGGATCGACCGCCAACAGATTCGCTGGACAAGGTGGTCAACCGGCTGACTTCTTTGTCGGAGTCAGTACCTGCGGAGGAGGCCGTTCGGTTGAGGCATGAGCAGAATGTGTTGATCGGCGTGCTTGCATTGTTGTGGCTGGCGCTGGGTGCATTGAGCGTGCGGTTTGCGCGTTCCCTGGGGACGAGGATGGAGCTTGGAGTTGGCTTTGTACGCCGGATTGCTGAAGGCGACCTGACGGCAGACGCACCTGAAGAGGGCCGCGTGGATGAGCTGGGTGTGCTGATCAAGGCGATGACGGATATGCGGGGCCAGCTTCGGGACATGGTGGCTGGGATTCAGTCGGCAACAGACACGCTGGGATTCGAAGCGAGTAGTGTATCGAGTGCGTCGACCGAGATTGCAGCTGCAGCGAAAGAGCAGCGAGGGCAGTCGCAACAGGTGGCCGCAGCGCTGGAGGAGATGATCGCCAGTGCGCGGGAGGTGACGCATCACTGTCACGAGGCGACTGGGCGGGCTGTGGAGACAGGCAAACTGGCGGCGGAGAGCGGACATTCTGTGGAAGCGGTGGTGGGCGAAGTGCGCGAACTTGCGGCCGAGGCGCGGCGGAATGCGGAAAATGTTGAAAAACTTGGCGCGAGTTCACGCCAGATTGGGCAGGTTGTCACTCTGATCCAAGAGATTGCCGGTCAGACCAACCTGCTGGCATTGAACGCGGCGATTGAGTCGGCACGAGCGGGCGAGCATGGACGCGGTTTTGCCGTGGTTGCCGGCGAGGTTCGGCGATTGGCAGAACGCACAACTGCCGCGACAAAGGAGATCTCCGACGCGGTTGAGGCCATCCAGCAGGGCACGCGCGAGGCTGTGGAGAGCATCCAGCAAAGCTCAGTGCGGACAGAGAAAAGCGTGGCCACGGCGGACGCGGCGAGCCGCTCTCTGGGCGTGCTGAGCAACAGCACGACAGAGGTGAGGGAGCGGATTGCGCAGATTGCGCAGGCATCAGAGGAACAAACACAGGCTTCGGGGCTGGTGGGCGAATCGATGAACCAGATCGCGAGCGGAATCACGTCCTCCTCGGAAGGCGCCGAGGAGAGTGCGCGCACGGCTGCGGAACTGGTGAAGCTTTCGCAGACGCTGGCGGAACACAGTCGGCAATTCAAGACGGGCGAAGAGCAAGCCAAGCCGCAGCTGGTGGGGAAGCGGCGTGCTGCGTAGGGCTCATCGGCCCAAAAAGAGGGACGGCTCAAGCAGTCTCGGCTAGGAGCAGGTCCATGTGACCTGACCAGATATCTTGACGCTGCCAGGATCCTGCAGCCCGTTGAACTGGAATGAGCCTGAAGCGTCGGGCCTGACGATCAGCGTCCCGATGCCGGTTGGAAAAGCGAAGATATGAGTATCCTGAGAATCGGGTGGGGTGTCCACATCCATTTGCGTCGCGGACAAGGCTGCGCCCGTGTATGTGTCCGGGCCGTGATAGGGGTAAGCTGCAACATCGGACGAGAAGGTGTGGCCGCCGCCGACCGGCCCCCCAAGGCCGGTCTTATTGTTCGGAGGCTCAGGCACACGAAACAACGCCTTGTTGAGGCCGGTCGGCGGGGTTGTTCCGCCCTTCGCGAGGTCGGCACAGGTGCGGAATGCCACGTGATCGTCATATGAGCCAGTGAATGCCAGACCTCCGGTGATGGTGACGGTTGCATGCAAAACTGCCATCTTCGGCGAGTTGGGGTTTACCTGTGCCGGCACTGTTGCCGATAGAAGCCAAACCGCTACCACAGTCGATGCTCTACCCGTCAATAGCTTCCGTAGAATTGCGAGGTCCACGTCTGCCTCCTCTTGCCAGGACGGGCTGAGCCGCCGCTCTTTCGATGATTCGAAATTATAGCCTCAGACGATCCGACGGGGGGCGGTCACTCGGGCCAAGGTGAGAACGCCACCACCTTAGCATTCCAGGGCGGAGACTAGCGTCAAACTTCGCTCAGGATGGCACTCATTTTTAGAGAACTGACTGTGAACACGACAGGCTAGCCGAAGAGGAATTCTTTTTCGCGGAGTTCTTTGATGGAGTCGCGGAGTTTGGCGGCTTTTTCGAATTCGAAGCGCTTGGCGGCTTCGCGCATTTCGGTTTCGAGTTTGGCGATGTAGGTGTCGAGGTCGGCCTGGGTATTGAACTCGGGGATTTCGGCGGCTTGTTCGACCTCGATGTCGCCGTACTCGGCGCGGAGAATCTGAGCGAGGCCCATATCCATCTTGTTGATGATGGATTGCGGAATGATGCCGTGCTCTTCGTTATAGGCGAGTTGGACGGCGCGGCGGCGGTCGGTCTCATCCATGGCGCGGCGCATAGAGTCGGTGATGCGGTCGGCGTAGAGGATAGCGCGGCCTTCCAAATGGCGAGCCGCCCGGCCCATGGTCTGGATGAGCGAGCCAGCTGAGCGCAGGAAGCCTTCCTTGTCGGCGTCGAGGATGGCGACGAGAGAGACTTCCGGCAGGTCGAGGCCCTCGCGGAGAAGATTGATGCCGATGAGGGCGTCGAACTCGCCTCTGCGGAGGCCGGCAAGGAGCTTGACGCGCTCGAGGGTTTCGATCTCGGAGTGCATGTAGCGGCATTTGACGCCGACCTCGGTGTAGTAGCCGGCTAGATCCTCTGACATTCGCTTTGTGAGTGTGGTGACGAGGACGCGCTCGTTGCGTTTGGCGCGGTCGCGGATTTCGGCGAGGAGGTCGTCGATCTGGCCCTTGACGGGGCGAATCTCGACCTGCGGGTCAACGAGGCCAGTGGGGCGGATGACCTGCTCGACGACTACGCCTGCGGAGCGGGTGAGTTCATAGGGGCCGGGAGTGGCGGAGACGTAGATCGTCTGATGGATGCGGTTCTCGAACTCGTCGAACTTGAGGGGGCGATTGTCGCGGGCGGAGGGCAGACGGAAACCGTAGTCGACGAGGTTCTGCTTGCGGCTCTGGTCGCCGTACCACATGCCATGGACCTGGGGAATGGTGGCGTGACTTTCGTCGACGAAGAGCAGGAAGTCGCGGGGAAAGTAGTCGAGCAGCGTGGGCGGAGGTTCGCCGGGAAGACGGCCGCTGAAGTGGCGGGAGTAGTTCTCGATGCCGTGGCAGTAGCCCATGGACTTGATCATTTCTAAATCAAATCGGGTGCGCTGGTTGACGCGCTGGGCCTCGACCATGCGGCCTTCGGCTTCAAGCTGGGGGACCCACTCGTTGAGCTCCTTGAGGATGGAGTCGATGGCCGAGGCCTTGCGCTCAGGCTGCACGACGTAGTGACTCTTGGGATAGATGGGCAGACGCGAGTAGCGCTGCTTGACGGTGCCGAAGAGGGGATCGATTTGGGAGAGCGATTCGATTTCGTCGCCAAACATCTCGATGCGGTAAGCGGTTTCGTCGTATGTGGGAAAGACTTCGATGACGTCGCCGCGGACGCGGAATGTGCCGCGGCGGAAGTCGACATCGTTGCGCTCGTAAAGGATTTCAACGAGTCGGCGGGTGATGTCTTTGCGGGCGATCTTCTGGCCCTTTTCGAGCAGGAGCAACATGCCGTAGTAGGCCTCGGGCGAGCCCAGTCCGTAGATGCAACTGACGGAGCTGACGATGATGGAGTCGCGGCGCTCAAAGAGCGAGCGCGTGGCAGAGAGGCGGAGCTTGTCGAGCTCTTCGTTGATGGTGGCTTCTTTTTCAATGTAGAGGTCGCCGGCGGGGATGTAGGCCTCGGGCTGGTAGTAGTCGTAGTAGCTGACGAAGTACTCGACGGCGTTGCCGGGAAAGAATTGCTTGAACTCGTGATAGAGCTGGGCGGCGAGGGTCTTGTTGTGGGCGAGGATGAGGGCGGGACGGTTAGAGGCCTCAATGATTTTGGCCATGGTGAAGGTTTTGCCGGAGCCAGTGACGCCGAGCAGGACCTGGTGGCGCTCGCCTGCGCCGAGGCCGGAGAGCAGCTCCTCGATGGCCCTGGGCTGATCGCCTTTTGGTTTGTAGGTGGAGACCAGCTGGAAGTCCATGGGAGAGATTATACGATAGAAGCGAAGAATAAGCGAAGATAATCCAGAGTATCGGGTGTGGGGTATGGGGTGTAGGGTGTAGCGTGATCGGGGTGTGGTCTCCCACCCTAAACGCAAAGAGCGGGTTTAGGATGGGGCACCCGGCTTCCGCCCACTCATCGCGATTTTTTCCTCGAAAAGCTGCGATGAATGGGGCAGAGGGTTTCAATGGGGCACAGAGATGTTTTCAGTTCGAGGCTGAGGCTGTTGCGGCTGAGGTCGGTTTGTCAGCCGGAGTGGCGGAGGCGGTGGTGGGCTCGGACTTGAGGGGCAGGCGGACTTCGAGAGTGCCGGTGCGGTTGTTGAGAGGGTCGCGGACGGCTAGCCTGATCCATGCTGCGCCCGGGGGGACCTCGAGCTCCTGAATGGCATGGAAGAGAGGTTCGGATTTAGCGGCCGGCTGGGGTTGGCCGGTGGCTTGGCCTGAGTCCTGCGCAGTGACCTGGCCTTGATTGAGCATACTGTTCATGAGGCGTCCATCGACATCGTATGCGGCAGCGGCGAATTCGAGGGTTGCGGGCGCTCCTTTGCGGTTGGCGGCATCCTTCAACTGCGCGTCGATGACGCCGTAGTCGATGGTGTATTTCTGAAGCTCGACGGGGGCGAGCGGCTTGAGAGGCTTGTCGTGCTTGCGGGTACGAAAGTATTCTGGCGAGTCTTCAAGCGAGAGCATCTGCTCAGGGGTGGCGAGCTGAGCAGTCCCGGCAGGCGCAAGGTGCGCGCTGAAGACCAGATCGTGGAGCATGGGCGCGCCGTGCTCGATGTTGGCGTAGAGGGTGTCTTCAGCCTTTTTGGCCTGTGCGCGGGCCTCAACAGTACCGGGCTTCTGCTCGTTCTGGAGCTCATCGTCGGAGACGCCATAGTAGACGGTGCGATAGCTCAGCGTGTAGTTCGACTTTTTGGGCAGAGTGATTTCGATGTCGCGCTCAAGGCCGTCGTACTTCATGTTGGTGGGTTCGTAGCTGATGGAATAGTAGTTCTCTCCGTTGGTGACGGCTTTGTCGATAAGCTCCCCGATGTGGTTGTTGGCGTAGTAGGCGTGGCCCCCGCTGACGGCGGCGACGGCGTCCATTTGGTGGTATTGGGTGATGTCGTCACCCCCATGTCCCTGCTGATCGACCGATGCGATGCCGCCCACCTCTATGGGATAGAGAGCGATCTGGCTACGCATGAAGGCGTCGTAGGTCTCCTTGATTGACTTCTGGAGCAGATATTGGAGGTCGTTGATTTGCATGGTCGAGCTGGAGAAGCCGCCACCGACGCCTCCAGCGGCAGAGTTGACGCCAGTGACGGTAGCGCCGACGGGGATGGGGAAGCTCGAGGAGAGCCAAAGAAGGTTCTTTCGGCCGGGAATGCCGCTCATGTAGTCGGCGATGTGGTGCAGACAGGTGAGTGCGTAGCCGGCGTTGTACTGGCCGTAGAGGCGAGCGTCCTCGAAGACGTCGGGTATGTGGGGGCCGGGCCCTTTGGCGAGCAGGTCAGCCTTCAACAGCGCATGGTCGCTTGTGAATCCCTGCAGCATGTGTAGCCTGGAGTCGTTGACGAAGATCGCGATTCGCGTGCCGGGCTGCGCATTGTCGACGAAGTCGAGCAGTTGCTTGTGGAAGGTCATCTGATCATCGGGCGGGGTGTTCACCATGTCGTAGTAGAGGATGTAGAGCGGTCCCTGCTCGGTCTGGCTGGGGAGATTGATGAAGGTATTGGCGGGCATGGGCGGGAGCTTGGGCGGAGTGAAGGTCTGCGCGCTGTCGAAGTATTCAAAGGAGAGGATGTGCTGGTTTTTCTTGTCCTCCTTGACGGTGAAGTCTTCCTTGCGCAGGCCTTTTACGGGGTTGCCCTGCTTGTCGGTGACGACAATGTCGATGGGGACGCGGCGGACCTCCATGCGAAGGACCATACCTTGCGGCGCAGAGGAGTGGTTGGCTGACTGGGGGGACCTGTTGGAAGGCGCGGCCGAAGCGATGGGGTGAGCGGTAAGGGCAAGCGGCAAAGCCAGGAGCAGAGAAGCAAAACGAAGGTGGGAGCGGGGGATAGTCATGGGTCCTTCCTGTTTCAGGAGCGCTGCGCCCGAGTGGCCTGGGCTGATTGTCGCGGGCTGGAGGCTCGCAGGACATGAGCGCAGGGGACGGCTACGACCTTAGATGCAGCGCGGGGAACGGGCGGTTGCTTTCGAGCAATTCCGGCTGCATCGTAGGCGGCTGGAAGCGTTGGAAAGTTTCTCCTTCCTGAAGGAAGAGTAGGTTGTGTCTTTTCCTTCCGTCTGATCAGAACTGGACTGCGCAAATCCCGATCCTATTGGCCGGCCGGTGCCGTGTGTGGCCCACCGCGCAGGATTTGGCGGAGTTGGGTGGGAGAGATGGGGGATGGCCGGGGCGGAACGGAGAGCCTCAGACGAAGTTGCTATTTGAACATGGCGGCGACATTGGCCTTGATCTGCGGATTGGCTGTGGTGCCAGTGATGGTGACGGGGATGGTGCCGCGGTTGGCGGCGACTGGCGCTTCCTTGTAGCCAACGGCCTTGCTGAGGAGACCAACGGCCTGGTGGCTGCCGACGGCGACGGTATTCAGGGCTTTGCCGGCGACCATGCCAACTCCGGTATCGGGATTGAACTTGGCCAACAGCTTGAAGTCGAGCTCTTCGGATGGGGAGACTGCTCCGTTGCCGGTGGCGGAACCGATCTGGGGGATCTCGGCGTCGATGTTGGAGAGGCGGGTGCCAGCAGAGGAGTTGTTGAGGTCGGCACGGAGCTTTTGAATCCTTGTGCCTTCCCCCTTTCCGCCAAAGGGATTGATGCCGCCGATGCGGGAGCCGAGGTCGAATCCGGCGAGCCTGGAGTTGTCGAGCTCGAGCGGGCCGGCGATGGTGGGGCCGGATGCTGGGCCGGTGATGGTGAGGTTGGCGTTGATTACGCCGCCCTGCAGCGACGATCCACTTGGGAGGGTGACGCCGAGGGCAGGCAGAAGCTTTTCCAACTGGTCGACGGGGAGGTCGGGAGCGGAGAGATTGAGGTCGAGGACTGCGCCTTCTGGGCTGATCTGGTATGTGCCTTTGACATGGGCTGCAATGGAGCCGACGTGGAGTGCGATGTCGTTGACGGTGCCGGACTGGGTGGCGAGGTTGGTGCTGACGAGGTAGTCAATGTCGACGGGGTCAGCGGCGGGGTGGCCGGTGTGCGCGAGGTGGAGACGCTGCGCTCTGATCTTGCCTGAGTTGTTGAACGTGGAGCCATCGGAGCTGAGTTGAGCGTCGAGGTCGAGCAACATGGAGATGCCCTGACTTGGGTCGACCGCACCGCTGGCCACGATATCGAATGTATTCAAGCTGAGCGTGGCCTGGAAGGGCGTGTCGGCGGCGTTTTTCTGAGAGATGGGCCCGGCGGCGCCTTTGAGATCAAAGTGACCGTTGGCTGGCAGGTCGGCGGAGAGCTCAAAGGGGAAAGAAGTTGTGAAGGAGAACTTCTGAACTGAAAGGGTGACGTTGGAGTAGACCGACGGCTTGGAGTGGGGCGCGAGCGAGGAGACGGTGGCGCTGCCTTTTTCGATCTTCAACTCGGTGACGGCGAGATCGGGAACGGTGGAGGTGCCCTGCGCAGAACTGGATGGAGTGGCGCTGCCAAAGCTGGAGAAGTTCCATGTGCCCTTTGCGCCCTGGATGAGCTGGATGGCTGGAGTGTCGATGATGAGTTTTGTGACACGGACCTGATGCGAGAAGATGAGCGGTCCGATCTCAACGCCGATGGCGAGAGAATTGGCCTGCAGGAAGGGCGCGGTGCTGAATTTGGAATCATCGGCGATCTGGATGTTCTCAGCCGTGAGGCTGCCGGAGAAGAGCGAAAAACTGAGGTGGCCGATGGTGACGTTGCGGCCAAGGGCCTTGGTAAGCTGCGCTTCGACTGTGGGGCGGAGGCTCTCTGCATTGACGAAGAGGGGAATCAAGAAAACAGCAAGGAGCAGAACGGCGGCGACTGCGATGGCGATCTTCACCCAGGTTTTTCTCATTGGCGCCCCCGATTGGTGGGTTTCGCAGGATTATAACGCCAAGGGTGATGGGAAGCGCATGAATGTCAGAGGAGGGTAGTTTGGCAGGCCCGCAGACGATGTGGTCGACCTCGGCCCTTTCGCCGGGAGAGAAGCCGAAACGGTGGGGCACGGACTTCAGATGGGGCACAGCTTATTGGACGGTGACGGTGAGCTGCTTTTTGGAGCGTCCGTATTGATTGGTGGCGTCGAGGGTGTAGGTGGTGGTGGCCGCGGGAGTGATGGTGATGGAGCCTCCGCGGACCGCGCCGAGCTTGTCGATGAAGTCGTAGCTATCGTTGGTGGTGGTCCAGGTGAGGGTAACGGAGGAGCCGGCTGAGACCGTGGAAGGCGAAGCGGTGAAGGAAGTGATGGTTGGACGAGGGCCGGTGGGCGCGGAGGCGGAGTCGTAGCCGGGGAACGCGGGGTTCATTTGGACAACTTCGAAGTTGGAGGATTGAACTGAATCGAGTTTCTCGAGATCATTGTCGTTCCAACGCGGGTCAGCGACACCCTCAAAGAAGAAGTAGCCGCCGTTGTCGGCAAGAATCATGCCGTATTTCTGCATGGCGGTGAGGATGACCTGGTTGGTCTTTGAGAAGCCGGAGATGTTAAAGCTTGCCTTGAGGCGGATACGCATGCCCATGACATTGTTGATGCCCCAGACTGTTCCGGCGGCGTGGCTGGCGGGGGAGACGAAGTAGCCGTTGTTGGCGTCGTTCTTGGTTTGCTGCATGGTGAAGCGGATGGCATGGTTGATGGCGCCAGCTTCGACTTCGTCGTAACGGATGAGGCCGGGGAAGATCGGCAACCCGGCGGCGTCGGCGGAGGTCCAGCCCCATGGACGCTGCTCGTAGTTGTCCATATCCCAGATGGTTTCCGAAGAGGCGTTGTAAGCGCCGTTGCAGCGATGGGTATTGTAGGTCTCATAGAGGGTGCAGGTTGCGCGATCGAGCAAAAGGACGTGAGCGTCGCCCTCGTATGTGTCAGGCCAGCCCAGGCAATCGGCCGGGTTGTCTTCAATCGGCACGTCAAGCGGATAGGGAGCATAGGTGACGTCGCTCTGGCTGGCGTAATCAATCACATTGATGGGAACGAGCGGAGTGGAGGAAGAGTCGACGACGATGTAAGGCATTCCGAAGTTACCGCCAGCGACGGAAGAAAAGTTGTGATGAAGGTGCATTCCAGCAAATCCAGCCTCGGTGGTGATGAGGGTATTGTTTGGATCGAGGGGAGCGTTGGAGATGTCGGTATTCCAGACGTTCGTGGCGGGGAATGGCACATAGCCGTTGAGGCTGGCGCTTGCGCCGAGGGACATGACTTTGCAACTGCCGGCGACGGGCGGCGGGGCGACGGGAGCGGGGTTGACGGTGAGCGAGAAGGGGGCCGATGCCGTGAGGGCCGTGGGCTGAGTGGAGTCGGTGACGTTGACGGTGATGCTGGCGGAACCGGCGGTGCCGGCTGCAGGCGTGCCGGAGACGATGCCTGTTGGGCTGGCGATGGTGAGGCCAGGGGGGAGGCCCGAGGCGGAGAAGGCGTAGGGCGTGACGCCGCCGGAAGCGGCAACTGCGGCGCTGTAAGCCGAACCGACGGTTGCGGCGGCGAGCGAAGCGGTGGTGATGGTGAGGGGATTGGGAGCTGGGGTGGGTGTGGGAGCAGGCGAAATGGGGGATGGGTCCGCCACCCTGAGGTCAGCGGACGAGGTGCAACTGGAAAGGAGGATGAGGCCGAAAAGAATGACCAGAACCGAGACGAATGCAAGTTTTTGCAACCCAGGCATGAGGTGTCTCCCAAGTGGGTAGTCAAGGGGATGATTGGCTGCCCGGTTCTTACATCGGCAGGTTAGGGCGGGAGAAGTTCATGGGAGCGAGGAATCGAATGCGGAAAATGGAGGGCGCTCCAAGCCGGGAGAGAGAAGGAAAGGATTGTCTCAATTCGGGACATGTGGAATGGGGTGTGGGAATGCAACGCAAAGGGAGTTCGGCGGAGTAAGGGGCGAACCGGGGGTTGTCTCGAGGGGGGAAGGGGGGGTTGAGGCGCTGGATCCTTAGCACTTATTGAGGATTCCCACTTTTTTATTATTGTGCTAAGCTTCAGCCATGATGGGCGAAGTTTACAAATCCGTAACCGGTTTGGTCGAGCCGCTGATTACCCCGGTGCAAACTGATCGATATGCGCAGGACAATCAGCCAAAGCTGGGATTGAGGTATTGCGCGAACTGCAACGACCTGATTATTGGAAACTCGCAAGTTATTGAAGAGAAACATACTTGCTTGAAGTGCGCGGCAGAAGTGCTTAAGCTGGGTCCGGAGGAGCGGCGCAAGGCGTTTGTTGGAGGGCTGCTTTTTGGTTTGGCGGCTGCGGTGCTTGCCATCGCGTTCTGCACACTGTTTGGCGTGGCAACAGGGCTGGACGTGAACTACACGGCTCTTTTCGTGGGCTGGCTGATTGCCGCGGGGATGATGCAGGGCTCGAGCGGCGCCCGAGGGCCGCAGTATCAGTTCGCGTCGGCAATCTTGACGTATTTCACCGTGTCGCTGTCGTCGATTCCGATCTATCTGATCCCGGTTGTGTTCTGGCTTCCACAGGACTTCAGTTGGAACGGCATCATGGGGAAACTGGCGTATTGGGCGGTGGCGTCGCCGATGCTAGAGCTGAAGCGGGGGATCTCGGGGTGTGCCGGGCTGGCGGTTCTCTTCCTGGGGATGCGGCTGGCGACGAAGATGACAGCTGTCCGACGGCAGGACTCGCCGCTAATACCGGAGGAGAAGAAGGAACTGCAGGGGGTCTGATTTTAGCGAAGGCTGATGCGATGACAGAGAAATTCAGTGAACTGTCGTTGCCAGCACCGCGCCGACGCCGTTTCCCTCATTGCCGCAGCCTAATTGGGGCGAGTTCGCTCAAATATTCGGATCGCCGAGATCGGCCATCGTGGCATTCGGAAAAAATGGCAACGTGCGAATGCGTTTTCCGCTGGCTTTGAAGTAGGCATTTGCCAGCGCCGGAGCGATGCACGGCACACCGAGTTCGCCCACGCCGCCGATGAGGATCTCCTGGTTGGACTGCTCCGGGTTCGGAATCAGCGTTGTGTACACCTGGGGCATCTCATCCATGCGGATCACGCGGTTCTCGTTAAAGTTTGGGAATTGGGCAGCCCCGTTGATGAAGCTCTGTCGGCCGTAGAGCGCGGCGTTGAGGCCGTGAACCATGCCGCCAACTAACTGCGTCTGGATCTGGCCGGGATTCACGGCCAGATAGCAATCGAGTGCGATGTATACGCTGTTGACCGTGAAAAGCTCAGGCTCTCCATCGTAGTCAGTGGCCGAATTGAGTGAGAGAGCAACGACCAGCGCTACATAGCTGTTGGCATACATCGTGACAGCCATGCCAAAGAACTGTCCGGAGGGAGGTCCCGACGAATAGTCGCAGAGGCTGGCCACGGCATTCAGCACTCCGATCCAGCGCGGATCGGTCGACATGTTGAGCCTGAACTGGTATGGATCCTGTCCCGCGCGGGCGGCCAACTCGTCAACAGCCGACTCCACAGCAAACGTGTTGACAGACATTCCCACGGACCGCCAGAAGCCTACCGGGATCGGCGAGGGGTGCGAAATCCACTGGGTTGAGATGGCCCCGCGCGTATACGGCAAGCCCGAAGTTCCTTCGTATGCCTGGCTGTCTCCACCAGCGCCCACCGGGTATCCGCGCTGAGCCAAAATCGAAGGGGAAACATTGGTGCAGGCCCATCCCACAATGCTGCCGCTGCTGTTCAGCCCCGCGTTCACCTGCACCAGTGCAACGGGCCGGTACTGGTCGCGCAGGAAGTTCTGTTCCCGTGGCCATAGCAGCATCACCGGCCTGCCGATGGCCATCGCCACCTGAATCGCTTGGCTCACGAAATCGGTTTCGATTCTGCGGCCAAGGCCGCCACCGAGCCAGGTTGTGAATACATTGATTTGACTCAGAGAAAGACCGGTTAGTTGGGCCGCGAGATCAAGAACGCTCGATGCCACCTGCGTCGACACATACACGTCGCAGGAGACGCCGGGGACGTAGTTCACCGTGCAACTGAGCGGCTCCAGCTGATTGTGCGCGACGTAGGGCAGGCTGTAGAGCTCGGAAAAATGTTTGGCTGAGCTCGAAATGGCCGCATTGGCCGAGGCCAGATTGCCTTCGATGGTATAGAGGGTGGGCGGCGTATTGGGGCCGCTGGAGGAGTAGGGCGTGTTCGTGGTGAGCGCACTCTGTGCTTCCGACAGAAAGTTTGCATTGTTCAGCGAAGAGGCGTTGGAGGGGGTGGTCCAACTGATATCCAAGTTCAATGCCGCCTGCCAGGTGTCCCAGGTATTGGTGCCTACGACCGCGACCGCATTTACCATCCCCGTCTGCTCGGTGCCTCGTCCTGTCCCCGCCACGACCTGGGTGGGCACCACGGCGATCATTCCCGCGGGCGTAGCGGGAACGGAGCCGCTCAAGACCGAGCCGAAGGCAGGGGCATGCTGAATCACCGCGAAGACCATGTTGGGCAGGCGGATATCCAGGCCGTAAATCGCGCTCCCGTTGACCTTGGAGGGAATATCGACGCGGTTAACGGTCTTGCCGATGAATTGAAACTGGCTGTCGGGAATGAGCGTAGGGTTGGCCGGCACGGGCAACAAGGCTGCGGCGTTTGCCACCAGGCCGTAGCTGATTAGGGTGCCCGTCGGGGTATAAGTAATAACTCCGTTCGAAACCGTGTAGTTGGCGCTGTTCTGGTCGCCGATGATATTCATCGCCGCCTGAACGAGCATCTCGCGGGCCGCAGCGCCAGCCTGGCGCATGGCCCAGTAGTTGGTCCAGGTCACCGTGCTTCCGTATGTGCCAATGGAGTTACCTATCTGCTGCGCTCCGGGCGCAGGCACCCCCTGCACGGTCTTGATCGTGTTGTAATTCACCATCAAATCTTCCGACAGGATTTGCGCCAGCCCGGAGAAAGAGCCCTGCCCCATCTCAGACGAGCCAATAGTCAGCGTAATTTCGCCGCTGCTGGAGATATTCAGCCAGGTACTTACCTGGTTATTCGCCGGCGGACCGGCAATTCCCGCTGCCTGCGCGAGGGCCTTCCGTGACCCTTGCTCCAGAGCAAAGCCCAGCGTGAGGCCTGCCGCGCCTCCAACAACCAGGAACTGGCGGCGGCTGAGCTTGCGCGGCACCGCTCCGCGCTTAGCGCTCGTTTCGATTGCAGACATAAGTCGAGCCTCCAGAAGGCTGGACGAGGTTTCTCTAGAGCGTATCCACAGCTTGCATGATCCGCGGGTAAGTGCCACAAATGCACACGTTGTGCATCTTTGCGGCGGCGGCGGCGCCGTGATTGCCGGCGAGCAACTGAGCCGCGCACGACATGATCTGCCCGGACTGGCAATAGCCGCACTGAGGAACCTGAAAGTTGATCCAGGCCAGTTGGGCAGGATGGGTGGAGTTCGGAGAAAGGCCCTCGATGGTGACGATCGTCTCGCCCACCGAATTCTGCACTTCCTTGATGCAGGATCGTGAAGCCACGTTGTTGACGAGCACGGTACATGCGCCGCAGCAATTCTCGCCGCAGCCGTACTTGGTCCCTGTCAGGCCGAGGAGGTCCCTGAGCACCCAGAGCAGGGGCATGGCTGGGTTGTTAACGGTCACGGTGTGGTTTTGACCGTTCACGTTGAGCGTATATGTATTCGCCACGTCGACCTCCGACTTTTTTGGGGAAAAGTCTAGACATCAGGGGAAAGGTCCAAGCGACAATGTAAGCACTTCTAAGCTGGATTATCAAGTACCCAATCGATTATTACTTAAGGAATCATCAATTGTGATTACCCAAATTAGTCGGATGGTAAAGGCGGGCTGGAGGAGCTGCTCAGCAACCAATGCCGTAAATTATTTCGCTTGCCATTCAGAATCAATGTGGCCTAGGATGTTAGTCTCGCCGATCGCCGGGGACTATTGAAAATTTGGGAGGGAAAGATAGATGCGAGGTCGTCTCTCTATCCCGTTTCTAATGTCGTTTTTGTTTCTTACGGCCATGGGCGCGCGGAGCCAGCAGCCGTTCAGCGACTTCCCCATAAGTGGCCAGATCAGCGCGTTTCAGGTGAGTGGGGGTTACTCGACATCGGATTCCTTCGCGCTCGCCTCCAGCGCCACAATCGGCCAGGTGATCTTTGGCGCGTGGGTCAACAAGGGCGACTCAGTAACTGGGGTCACCTGGTCAATTGGAACAAGTCCCTACGACACCTCGCTGGGTACTGGCGTATCCTCCGCAACCAGCGCTTACGACTCCACGAATGTGGACGGCTTCGACGTGAACACCGTAACCTTTGCGATCCCCAGCTTGACGCTTGCTGCCGGTACTTATTACCTGACGCTCTCGAATGCAACCAGCGGTTTCGGTAACCCTGTCTCCTGGGATATCAACGACGCTGTGGGGGTTGACGCCTGGAATAGCGCTTATGGCCACGTTTCGGCTTCTGGTACGTGTTTTTCGACCATCGGTATTTCAGGCACATGTGCGTCGTCGTTCCAACTGCTGAATCCGAGCACGGGCCCGAGCGCCGCTTTGACTTCCTCCATTTCCTTCCCCAATACACTGAGCGGCACAACTTCGTCGGCACTGGCAGCCACGTTGTCGAACACCGGCACGGCAACGCTGAACAACATCGTCCCGACCATCACGGGAACCAACCCCAGCGACTTCGCGCTCTCGACCGGCACGAACGCCTGCGGAGCAACGCTCGCTGCAGGCTCGAGCTGCATGATCTATGTCACCTTCACGCCGGCTTCGGCCTCCAGCTTCACCGCAACGCTCTCGGTCGCCGACAGCGCAAGCGGATCTCCGCAGACAGCAACTCTCACTGGAACCGGCACAGCACCTGCTGCTTCTTTGAGCTCGTCAATAAGCTTCCCGAGCACGACGGTGGGCACAACCTCGTCGGCACTGGCGGCAACGCTCTCGAACACCGGCACGGCAACGCTGAATAACATCGTGCCGACCATTACCGGCACAAACTCCAGCGACTTTGCGCTCTCAACCGGCACCAACGCCTGCGGAGCAACGCTGGCTGCAGGCTCGAGCTGCATGATCTATGTCACCTTCACACCGGCTTCGGCCTCCAGCTTTACAGCGACGTTATCGGTCAGCGACAGCGCGAGCGGATCTCCGCAGACTTCAACTCTGACCGGCACAGGTACTGCGGGTGGTCCAACGACATGGCCGAATGGATATACTTACCAGGCTACTTTCACGGTGGGCGCAGGCAAGGTTCCCAGCGCGCAGACTAACTTCCCCGCACTTATCTCT
Organism: uncultured Acidobacteriaceae bacterium; assembly: GCA_963783065.1. Lineage (GTDB taxonomy): Bacteria > Acidobacteriota > Terriglobia > Terriglobales > Acidobacteriaceae > Telmatobacter. The sequence goes on from CAWAMG010000006.1 coordinate 656,396, forward strand.
GGCACTTACGCAGCCTTCGCCACGACCGCCAATGGCGGCAGGATATCTAGCACTTGCAACCAGACGGTGGGGAACAACGTGACATCGGTTCCCTGCGATCTGATCTTCACTTCGGATGCGGCGGGGACGCAGTTGCTAAGTTGGGAGTTCGAGACCTACGCGGCCGCGACCGGCGCGGTGAACATCTGGGTGAATGTGCCGAGCCTGGCGAGCGGAACAGTGATTTATGCCTGGTACGGGCAGCCATCGGTGACCACGCTGCAGACCACTCCGTCGGCAACATGGCCGAACTACCAGGCCGTCTACCACATGAAGGAGAACCCCGCCGGAACCGCGCCGCAACTGAACGATTCGACCGGCAACGGCAACAACGCGACGATGGAGGGGCCGGTGACGGCCAGCCAGCAGCAGGCGGGCGAGATCGACGGCAGCATCAACTTTGAAGGCAATACCTACGCCAGCCTGGCCAGTTCTTCCACCTTCAGCTTCGAGCGGACGGATTCGTTCTCGGTTTCCGGCTGGCTCAAGATTGGCGCCAATACCACTGGAGCGCTGATATCGAAGTACCCGCTGCCCATCAACGCGGGCTGGGCGCTGATGCAGTACGGGGGCGCTTCGTCGCCACTGATCGCGCTCGATCTGTGGGGAACGAATGGCGCCACCTCAGCGGTCGCCGAGACCCCACAGGTGAGCATGGGAGTGTGGCATTACGTGGTGGCTACGTACTCAGGGACGGGCACTACGGCGGGAATGAGTATCTACATCGATGGAGTGAACCAGACGCTGGGCGCAGAGAAAAACAATCTGGCGACATCGATCCTGAACAACGACGCGCCTGCGATCAACAGCAGAGTGGTGACCGCATCGCAGGAATCCGACGATGTTATGGATGAGGTGCGCGTATCGGCCAAGGGCGTGGTGCTTACCCCCGCATGGGTCACAGCGAGTTACAACAACCAAAGCAGCCCGGGGACGTTCTTTACTGTTGCTACAGGGTTGACTAATCCGTAGACTCGCGCGCCTGGAGCCGCAGTGACTATTTGCGGCGAGTTCACGCTGATCGATCCCTGTAACTCGCCAGAGCACAGGCTAATTCTCAGTTGCCGGGCTTCTCACGAAGAGGTGTTTGTTGCAATGGCAACAACGCTCGATCGACACTGGTGAGGGGTGAAGCGTTCCGGCACATGCGCTCGAGCGGCTATCGCGTAACCACGCAGGGCGTGGCGATGCAGCGGCCGAACACTGAGGGCTTCAACCGGCCAAACTGCAGGGTGATCGACGACTGGCGGTGAGTTTAGAGGGGAGGGCTGAGGTACATAGGCGGCGGGGCGATTTGGATTGGACCGAAGTTGTTGTTCCTGGTTTATGGGCAAACCCTGCCAAACATTCTGGATGCGACCCGGCCTGTGATTCGCCGAGCAAGTTCTCAGTTGATTCAGGGTCACTTGACAGTGTTTGCAGGGCATACTAGGTTCGTAAGCATATCCTAGCGGCTTGCTTCCTGAAGACCGGAATAGCAGGCACTTTCACTCGGGTGCTTGGCAAGCCCAGGTTCCAGGAGAGTATCTGCTCGCGATCTTCCCAGATCGCTAACCTGTGCGCCATCCTTCGGCAAGGCCTCGAAAGGAATACGCTTCTGCTGCCTGTCGTGGATACGTGTTCTATGAGCAGGCCTGCGGTATTGCAAGCGAGAGGCCGAATTGCACATCCACGATCAACGTGGCATGGCCGGTGATTCAGGAGGAGCTTTTGATGCGTCGACGGTACGTCATCCTGTTTCTCGTGTGCGCCCCATTCGCTCACGGCCAAAGCCTCTGCCCGAGCCCAGGGAACACCGGCACCACGGACGGGGGTTTGGTGAGCTATTCGTGCGCCCCGGCCAACATCATCACCACCACCGTTGGAACCTGCGCCTCAGGGTCACTTAACTGTTTTGCGAACTCCCCGTTGACAGAACTTCCCGGAGCCAACCAGCCATGGATGGACTTCTACTACAACACGGCAGACGGGATTCACAACACCAATCCCACGGTCATTATCTATCACTCCGGGGCCAACGAAACAATGGCCGACGGGGGACTTCCCGCTGGGGAGATTGACCTCTCAGATGGTTTGGTGGCCACCAATGGCAAGGCTCCGAGCATCATCTACTCGATGGTAGATGGGTCATTCTGGACAGGTACGCCAATGGCCGGAAAGCACGTGAACGTGGTGGCGGCCTCCTTTAGCCTCTTCGGCTATGCCGGCTTGACCAGCGCCGTGTCGGCGGGAGCAACTTCTCTTCCCATCACGACGCGGCAGAATTGCACCTACTTCTGGCCAAGTCAACCTCCTTATTCGATCTGGATTGGGACTGAGAATCATGTGGTCACGGCACAATCAGGAAATTGGGGGTGCAGTGGAGGAGGAAATGGACACTACACGTTGACGTTGCAGAGTCCGGGCCTCGCTAACAGCTACGCAGCCCAAACCGTCCTGTGGCCGATGGGAAATGAAGGGGCCGACGGGCCAACGTCTCCCTGTCAAGCCAGTTTGAAGCCCGTTGCCGACTTCGGGAGGCTGATCTCTTATCTCACAGCCAACGTCGGAACGATCCCCGGTAACGGTCATTACATGCTCTTTGGCTTCTCCGGTGCAGGAGACACGTTTTCAAAAGTTCCTTACGTGTGGAAGACGATGCAGAACGAGCCGAGCCCCTGCGGGACACCGAATGCAGACCAGAACGGCGTAATTGACCGAGTGTTCCTGCTTTCTCCAGACACTGACTATGGTGCGGAGGCTGTGGAGGCGAGTATCTATCCGCACCAGGTGGCCCCGTGCGCGGTGGTGTCGTCATGGGGACCGACCTATAAAGGCGTGATGTGGCTCTCAGGGCCGGGAATCAACAACTACAACGGCGGCGTTGCTTCGGTGACCTCGATCAGCCCCGAAGGCTACGCTTTCGGGGGACTGACGAACGGCGGAGCGAATTCCAACTTTACCTGGGTTCAAGGCACCTCCGCTGTGGGCCTGCGAACAGGGAACGGAATTATTGCGCCCAACGCAGATGGGTACGTTCCTCTGTTCCGCTTGGATGGTGGCGAGAACGACGAGTCGAATCTTTGCGCCACACAAGTGAATTTTGGCGAGACGACTCCGGGAACAACCTACAATATCCAGGCAGGCCAAGCGCACGGCGGCGATCTCTACACCGCGACCGGGCGATGCAAGAACAACTCTGCATCAGAAGCCTGCTACGATTCAATCACTGCCGGAGACTTGCGGACGTTCTTCGGAAATGAGGCCACCCCTTCAAACGCCTCCCTCAGCTCTCCGGTAACCTTCCCCAACACGCTGAGCCGCACAACCTCGTCGGCATTGGCAGCAACGTTGTCGAACACCGGCACGGCAACGCTGAATAACATCGTGCCGACCATTACCGGCGCAAACCCCAGCGACTTCGCGCTCTCAACCGGCACCAACGCCTGCGGAGCAACGCTGGCCGCCGGCTCGAGCTGCATGATCTATGTCACCTTCACACCGGCTTCGGCCTCCAGCTTCACCGCAACGCTCTCGGTGGCCGACAGCGCAAGCGGATCTCCGCAGACTTCAACTCTGACCGGCACAGGTACTGCGGGTGGTCCAACGACATGGCCGAATGGATATACTTACCAGGCTACTTTCACGGTGGGCGCAGGCAAGGTTCCCAGCGCGCAGACTAACTTCCCCGCACTTATCTCTGGCACTTACGCAGCCTTCGCCACGACCGCCAATGGCGGCAGGATATCTAACACTTGCAACCAGACGGTGGGGAACAACGTGACATCGGTTCCCTGCGATCTGATCTTCACTTCGGATGCGGCGGGGACGCAGTTGCTAAGTTGGGAGTTCGAGACCTACGCGGCCGCGACCGGCGCGGTGAACATCTGGGTGAATGTGCCGAGCCTGGCGAGCGGAACAGTGATTTATGCCTGGTACGGGCAGCCATCGGTGACCACGCTGCAGACCACTCCGTCGGCCACATGGCCGAACTACCAGGCCGTCTACCACATGAAGGAGAACCCCGCCGGAACCGCGCCGCAACTGAACGATTCGACCGGCAACGGCAACAACGCGACGATGGAGGGGCCGGTGACGGCCAGCCAGCAGCAGGCGGGCGAGATCGACGGCAGCATCAACTTTGAAGGCAATACCTACGCCAGCCTGGCCAGTTCTTCCACCTTCAGCTTCGAGCGGACGGATTCGTTCTCGGTTTCCGGCTGGCTCAAGATTGGCGCCAATACCACTGGAGCGCTGATATCGAAGTACCCGCTGCCCATCAACGCGGGCTGGGCGCTGATGCAGTACGGGGGCGCTTCGTCGCCACTGATCGCGCTCGATCTGTGGGGAACGAATGGCGCCACCTCAGCGGTCGCCGAGACCCCACAGGTGAGCATGGGAGTGTGGCATTACGTGGTGGCTACGTACTCAGGGACGGGCACTACGGCGGGAATGAGTATCTACATCGATGGAGTGAACCAGACGCTGGGCGCAGAGAAAAACAATCTGGCGACATCGATCCTGAACAACGACGCGCCTGCGATCAACAGCAGGGTGGTGACCGCATCGCAGGAATCCGACGATGTTATGGATGAGGTGCGCGTATCGGCCAAGGGCGTGGTGCTTACCCCCGCATGGGTCACAGCGAGTTACAACAACCAAAGCAGCCCGGGGACGTTCTTTACCGTTGCTACAGGGTTGACTAATCCGTAGACTCGCGCGCCTGGAGCCGCAGTGACTATTTGCGTGGAGTTCACGCCGATCGATCCCTGTAACTTGCCAGAGCACAGGCTAATTCTCAGTTGCCTGACTTCACGGGATGAGGTCTCTTTATGACGACAACAATGCTCAATTGACATTGGTGGCGGGCGAAGAAGGCAGGTCAACAAAACGCCCGGACCTTTTTCTGCCAACGCCGGCTGATCGGGTAATCAAGTTCGGAATCTTTCGTAATCTTCCCTGATGTCGATTGGTTTTCCAGGAACCATTGCTGAAAAAGGCGTTTACGGCTAATCTTCTATTTGATGGCGGATCCATATGACTTTCCCCTAAAGAAACGTCTTGGAACTGTTTATAACTGCTAACTCCGCCCTAAATTCAACGAAGTAACACCAGTCGTCTTTGGAATGACCCAATGAGATTAGCAATAGCTTGCTTTGCGGCCTTAAGCGTCCCCTGCTTAGCCGCCAATCCGACCAGTCAGTACATCTTCGGATCGCAGGCCGGGCAGGCGGTGCCCACTTCAGGCCAATCCTGGGCCGGTCTAATGCCGCGAAACGATTCTGACGTCTGGGAATCAAGCCCGACTACCGGCAACACTTACTCATTAATGCCAACGACAGGAGCGTTTAGTTCCCTGTGCGTCAATCTGACGACTGCGCCCGGAGCGGGAGCCAGCTGGACCTGGACACTCTACAAGAACGGCCTGGATGAGTATGTCACCGTAAACATTTCCGGGTCACAGAAGCAGGCATGCGATCTGATCGATACTGCGGGCTTTGTTCCGGGGGATCTGGTCGCCTTGCATGTGACGCCAAGTGCGAGTCCGGCTCCCGCCTCCACTTTTGCGAGCTGGTACATAGTCCAAACGCCGGTCGTGCCCGGCGAGACCATTTTGTTTGGTACGCAGCAGATTGGCAGTGCTCAGTATCTGTCGTTGGCTGGAAACAGCAGTTCGCTGACGACGGAACCTGGCGTGGGAACCGTGATACCTGCAGCTGGAACGGTAACCAAGTTCATTGCGGAGTACGTAGGAACCGGTTCTTCAGTGAAAGCAGTGTTGGACCACAATGAATCGGCCACTTCTCTTTCCGCCCCCTTGACGACGTCAGGGACCTATGTCCAACTGGCTGGAAATCTTAGCGTCTCCGCGGGAGATTTTCTCGATGTGAACGAGACCGGCATCACTGCGACCTCGGCCTTTTATGCGAGCGTAGTTTTTGTGCCTAATGTTTCCGGACAGTTTGTGATTCCTACCTGGCATAACTCGGCGAACGACTCAGATCCGCTTTTCTATCTCGTGCTTACGGGTCGATCGAGTAATAATCTCCAGACTATCGAGGGACAAGCGCAGCAAATTGGCGCGAATGCGCAGATTCAAGGCGTGTATGCGCGCAGCCAGGCTGCGCCCGGAGGCACTGCGCAGTACGCGCTCACGCTGCGCGATAACGGCGCCAATACGGCGATGAACACAATTCTGAGCGGGACGAACCTCGCGGCTTGCACGACCAGCGCATCGGCGGCCGGCTGCGCTACCGGATCCGCCGTCGCACTGAACAACTTCGATCTTCTCGACACGTCCGTTGTGCCCACCGGAAGTCCCGCCGCGACCGTTGGCTTAGCGGTGAGCTATCTGGCCTACGTGCCCCAGCTAGATTTCGCCACCGAGCCGCCGTCTGCAGGGACGGCAGGGACTACGCTGAGTCCGGTCGTCGTGCAATTGCAAGATCAAAATGGAAACGCGATCAGCGGATCGTCGGCGCAAGTGACCATCAGCTCAAATCCCGCGGGAGTGGGCGGCACATTGACGGCGGCTGCGGTAAACGGCGTGGTCACATTCAACAATCTGCTGTTCACCACAAGCGGCACCTACACGCTGACGGCGGCCGCGCCAGGGTTGGCGAGCGTAACCAGCAGCTCGATCTCTATTACGACGGGCTCGTCGCCTGTTGCCTCTCTTACTTCGGCGCTGAGTTTCCCGAACACGGCGGAGGGCACGACGTCTGCTGCCCTTGCAGCAACGCTCTCCAACACCGGCACCGCCGCACTGAACTATATCGTCCCGACGATCACCGGAACCAACCCGAGCGACTTCGCGCTCTCGACCGGCACGAACGCCTGCGGAGCAACACTCGCCGCCGGCTCGAGCTGCTCAATCTACGTCACCTTCACTCCAGCTTTGGTCGCCAGCTTCTCGGCGACGCTCTCAGTGGCGGACAATGCCTCCGGATCGCCGCAAACTGCGACCCTGAATGGAAGCGGGGTCGCCGGCCCAGCGGCTAAGTTGGCATTCACCACCGGCCCCGCGTCTTCGGGGACTGTGGGAACGTCGCTGAGTCCGGTCGTAGTGCAGGTAGAGGATCAATACGGAAACCTGGTGACGGGTTCGTCGGCTCAGGTAACTATCGCCTCGACGCCCGCAGGCGTTGGCGGCACAGTGACGGCGAATGCGGTCAACGGCATAGCGACCTTCAACAATCTTGTCTTCGCATCATCGGGCAGTTACACCATGTCGGCATCATCGAGCGGGTTATCGGGAGTAACAAGCGGCTCGATTCTTATCTCGCTCTCGAGGCCAACCAGTCAATTCCTGTTCGGAGACCAGGCCAATTCGACTGTACCCAAGACCGGCCAATCCTGGATCGGGTTCTCGCCGCGCGACGAGGACCTGTGGGCGTCGAGCCCGACGACGGGAAGCGTTTATTCTTTGATGCCAACGACGGGAACATTCAGTTCTTTGTGCGTGAATCTCACTACAGCACCCGGCGCGGGAGCCAGCTGGGCCTGGACGCTGTACAAGAACGGCGCCAACCAGTCGATGTCGGTGAATATCTCCGGCTCGCAGACCCAGGCGTGCGATTTGATCGATACGACCGGGTTTGTTCCCGGCGACCTGGTGGCTTTGCATGTGGTGCCCAGCGTGAGCCCGGCTCCGGCCTCCACCTATTCGAGCTGGTTCATTGTGCAAACGCCGCAGGTTCCCGGTGAGACCATTTTGTTCGGTTCGCACCCGGTACAGACCCCGTATTATCTGCCTCTCGCCGGGAACGCCACTGGGGTCCCCACAGAGGAGGAGGCGGCAACGAGTCATACCGGGCGCTGGAACGATAACCAAGTACATTGCGGAGTATGTGGGTCCCAGCGCTTCGGTTACGGCTACATTGAATCAGAATGAATCGGCTTCGTCAGTGTCGGCGTCCCTAGCATCGTCCGGAGCCTTCGTCGAGCAGTCAGAAAGTTTAAGCGTATCGCCGGGAGACGTCTTTGATGTATATGAAGCCGGCATAACGTCAAGCTCGGCTTTCTACGTCAGCGCGGTCTTTGTGCCCAGTGTCGCCGGGCAATTCGTCATACCGAGTTACCGCAACGGGCAAGTGAACAATTCGGAGACGACCTATTATACGTTGACCGGCAGATCGCCTGACAGCGTCCAGCCTACTGAATCGCTGGCTCAAGAGATCGGCGGCAGCTTACAGATCCAGGGCATCTTCGCGAGGACGACGGTCGAGCCTGGAAGCGGAGCACAGTGGGCGTATACTTTGCGCGATAATGGCGCGAACACATCGCTGAACACAATCACGAGCGGCACGAACCTCACTTCCTGCACCACGAGCACTGCCGTAGCGGGTTGCACGACTGGCTCCGCCGTAACTGTGAATAACTTCGATCTGCTGGATACTTCGGCGGTGCCTACGGGAAGCCCGGCCATTAGCAATAACACCTATGGCGTGGGGATTAGTTACCTGGCATATACGCCGCAGTTAGCGTTCTCCATTGAGCCGCCGGCGACGGGAACAACGGGAACGGCTCTCAGCCCGGTGGTGGTCGAGTTACAGGATGAAAATGGGAACCCGCTATCGGGCTCCGCGGCGCAGGTGACCATCAGCTCCAGTCCGGCGGGAGTGAGCGGCACGCTAACAGTGAATGCAGTCAACGGCGAGGCGACGTACAACAACCTTGCCTTCAATGCTATGGGCACTTACACGCTGTCGGCGGTTGCCACCGGATTAACAGCTGTCAGCAGCAGTTCGATTTCAATCAGCGCCGGGTCGGCGCCAGTCGCATCGCTTAGTTCTCCCGTCACCTTCCCCAATACACTGAGCGGCACAACCTCGTCGGCATTGGCAGCAACGCTCTCGAACACTGGCACGGCAACGCTGAATAACATCGTCCCGACCATCACGGGAACCAACCCCAGCGACTTCGCGCTCTCGACCGGCGCAAACGCCTGCGGAGCAACGCTCGCTGCAGGCTCGAGCTGCATGATCTATGTCACCTTCACGCCGGCTTCGGCCTCCAGCTTCACCGCAACGCTCTCGGTCGCCGACAGCGCAAGCGGATCGCCACAGACTTCAACCCTTACTGGAACTGGCACCGCGCCAGTGGCATCGCTCAGCTCTCCCGTCACCTTCCCCAGCACGCTGAGCGGCACAACCTCGTCGGCGCTGGCGGCCACGTTGTCGAACACCGGCACGGCAACGCTGAATAACATCGTGCCGACCATCACCGGCGCGAACCCCAGCGACTTTGCGCTCTCAACCGGCGCAAACGCCTGCGGATCGACGCTGGCGGCCGGCTCAAGCTGCATGATCTATGTCACCTTCACACCGGCCTCTGCGTCCAGCTTCACAGCAACGCTCTCGGTGGCCGACAGCGCAAGCGGATCTCCGCAGACAGCAACTCTCACTGGAACCGGCACTGCACCTGCTGCTTCTTTGAGCTCGTCAATAAGCTTCCCGAGCACGACGGTGGGCACAACCTCGTCGGCGATGGCAGCCACTTTGTCGAACACCGGCACGGCAACGCTGAATAACATCGTGCCGACCATCACCGGTGCGAACCCCAGCGACTTTGCGCTCTCAACCGGCGCAAACGCCTGCGGATCGACGCTGGCGGCCGGCTCAAGCTGCATGATCTATGTCACCTTCACACCGGCTTCGGCCTCCAGCTTCACAGCGACGCTCTCGGTGGCCGACAGCGCAAGCGGATCTCCGCAGACTTCAACTCTGACCGGCACAGGTACTGCGGGTGGTCCAACGACATGGCCGAATGGATATACTTACCAGGCTACTTTCACGGTGGGCGCAGGCAAGGTTCCCAGCGCGCAGACTAACTTCCCCGCACTTATCTCTGGCACCTACGCAGCCTTCGCCACGACCGCCAATGGCGGCAGGATATCTAACACTTGCAACCAGACGGTGGGGAACAACGTGACATCGGTTCCCTGCGATCTGATCTTCACTTCGGATGCGGCGGGGACGCAGTTGCTAAGTTGGGAGTTCGAGACCTACGCGGCCGCGACCGGCGCGGTGAACATCTGGGTGAATGTGCCGAGCCTGGCGAGCGGAACAGTGATTTATGCCTGGTACGGGCAGCCATCGGTGACCACGCTGCAGACCACTCCGTCGGCCACATGGCCGAACTACCAGGCCGTTTACCACATGAAGGAGAACCCCGCCGGAACCGCGCCGCAACTGAACGATTCGACCGGCAACGGCAACAACGCGACGATGGAGGGGCCGGTGACGGCCAGCCAGCAGCAGGCGGGCGAGATCGACGGCAGCATCAACTTTGAAGGCAATACCTACGCCAGCCTGGCCAGTTCTTCCACCTTCAGCTTCGAGCGGACGGATTCGTTCTCGGTTTCCGGCTGGCTCAAGATTGGCGCCAATACCACTGGAGCGCTGATAGGGAAGTACCCGGATCCAGCAGGTGCGGGGTGGGCGCTTGCGCAGCTTCCGGGAACTTCATCTCCGCAGTTCGCAATCGGACTGTTTGGAAGCGGCGGCTCCACCAGCGCCCTCGCCGAGACCCCGCAGGTGAGCATGGGGGTGTGGCATTACATGGTGGCTACGTACTCAGGGACGGGCAATACGGCGGGCATGATCATCTACGTCGATGGAGTGAACCAGACGCTGACGACCAAGTACAACAATCTGGCGACATCGATCCTGAACAACGACGCGCCTGCGATCAACAGCAGGGTGGTGACCGCAGCGCAGGAATCCGACGATGTGATGGATGAGGTGCGCGTATCAGCCAAGGGCGTGGTGCTCACCCCCGCATGGGTCACAGCGAGTTACAACAACCAAAGCAGCCCGGGGACGTTCTTTACTGTTGCTACAGGTTTGACCAATCCGTAGTGTAGGGCGCCTTTCCACGGCAGGAACTGGCCCATGTGCGGGAAACCGCCGTCGAGGAAACCGCCAGTGGGACCGTCGGGTGGGAGAAGCGCGAGTGCGGCGTTGGGTACCTCGACTCCTGTCCAGTGAGGTCAAGAACGGCATAAGCGCCGAAGCAGCAAGCCCTGCGCGATAGAATGGCTACCATTCCGATTCGGATGGAGGCTTTATGCGCAGAATGGTTCTTGCAGTTTTGGCGATGTTGTTTGCTATTGTGCCTGCGGTACCTATGTTGGCCCAGGGATCGCCGGCTCAGCCGGGCGCAGATCAACCGTACACGATTGAGTACTACTACAAATGCCAGTGGGGGCATCAGGCGGAGTTCCTGCGCCTTTTTCTGAAGAACCACTATCCGCTTTTGAAGAAGATTGAGTCGACCGGGCGGATTGTGGCCGTCAAAATCGAGCAGCCGGCCTACCACACTTCAGAAGAGTTGCGCTGGGACTATCGCGTGACGATTGTCTACAAGAACTCGACGCTGGCGACGACGGCAAATCCGGACGAAGAGGCGATGATCAAGGAGCTTTGGCCGGACCAGGAGACTTATAAGAGAGAGGAACAGCGGCGGTTCGAGATTTTGCTTGGGCATATTGATTTGCCGGTGACGGATATAACGCCGAAGTGAACTAGGGTATGGGGTATGGGAGACTCATTTCTGCGATGAGCGAGTTGGGCGCGAGAAATGTGGCGGCTGAGGTGGTGCATGTCCTTCAATGGGGCTGTTGTGGAGCGGTGGTCTGTGCGGCTTTGTTGACCGGTTGCGGTCAATCGAGCCCGCCGGATCCGGCAAGCCAGACAATCAGTTTTGGTGTGATCGCAAGCCAGAGTGCGGGGACATCGATTTCAGTAACGGCGACGGCGAGTTCGGGGCTGCCGGTGAGCTTTGCTTCGACGACACCAGCGGTGTGCACGGTCTCTGGCGGGACGGTGATGCTGCTTATCTCGGGCACCTGCGGGATTCAGGCCAGCCAGGGCGGCGATGCAAGTTACATGGCAGCGGCAGCGACGCTGAGTTTCACCGTGAACGGGGAAACGCAGACGATCTCTTTTGGCGCGATTTCTGCGCAGACGGCTGGCGCGTCGTTTGCGTTGACAGCCACTGCCAGCTCGGGTTTGGCGGTGAGTTACACGACGACCACCCCTGTGGTGTGCGCGATAGCTGGCGGGACTGTGACACTGAACGCCGCGGGGACGTGCACGATTGCGGCGGACCAGGCAGGGAACACGGTTTATGCGGCGGCGACAACTGCTACGCAGAACTTTACGGTAAATGCTGGGCTAACTGCGTGTGCAACGCCAGCGCCGAGCAATCCTGCGGTGGGCAGCGGGACTTATCAGCAGATAACGATCAATCCGGCGGTGTATGGGAAGGGCTCGACTGCGGGCTGGACGGTGTTTGGCTTCAGCCAGGAACCAGTACTGACTGCGCCGGGCGATCCGCAGGTCTTCGAGATGATGCCGAATGTGGTGCCGCGTTCCTGGGCGCGGTGGGATACCGATGGGACGCATGCTGCCGACTATAACTTTGGCTATCCCGCGCAGGCAGAGGCTGCCGGCATCACATTCATCGGCGGAACGACAGCGACGGTTCTTTTTCCCGACGAGTTTCCAGTTCCGGCGCAATTTGAATCGGTGGTCTCCTGCGATGCGCTGGGGGAGCCGGTGACTCATGACCCTCCACTGAATTACTATCGCGGCAGCATGGCTTCAACGGCCTATCGGCAATACATCATCGGCATCGCCGAGATACAGATCGACGGCGGCGTGGACGGTGTCTTTTTCGACGAAGTGAGCGGAAGTTATGAAGGAGCAACTTATAACGGCGACGAGGGATTTGATGATGCCGATGTAGCGGATTTTGGCGGGTTTCTATGCGCCAAGTATCCAAACCTGACAGCGGCCCAGTGGCAGTCGCAGTTTGGCGTGATGGCAGAGGATAACCTGAACTGCACCGTCGCTGCGCCGGTGGCAGGACGGACGTTGAACTATCGCGGCTATCTTGCACGCAACGGCTGGAATACCAATCCGCTGACTTCATCGAACCCACTGGCAGCGGAGTGGGGCGCAATTGGGGAGGATCCGTACAATGGCACGTTTACAAGTACCTATCTGAACCTCGTGTATTGGCAGGATATTGTAGTCACGCTTCGGGAGTACGCGCGCCAGAAATATGGCAAGGAGATCTACATTACGGCGAATGGGACTTATCCGTTTGTCGATTTTCAAGCTATCGGGCTGTTTGACTACAACATCAACGGACCGGGCGGCTCGAGCCAGGATTTCTGCCCACTGACTGCCAGCGGCGATCTTGACGGGACGCAGTCGCTGATGCCGGCATTTCTCTATATGCAGCAGCAGTCAGCATATGTCACCAAGCGAAATGTGCTTGTTTCGCTGTTTATCGATTGGCCTACCGGGTCGATGTACCGCTACCTCTCTTTGCCGATGCCGGAGCAGCAGGATTACTGGCGCATGTATGTGCCGGAGGCGTACGCCGTCGGGGTCCACTTTGCCATGCATCTCGAGGACACAATCGGCGATCCGACTGCAACGCAATTGGGGCTGATGCCCTTCTTCGAGCAGACGGCTGCGTTTTATCAGATGCCGGCCCACGCGGTGCTCTATAACAATCCGCAGATTCTGGGCGGGACGGTGAATGTGTCCGCGGCGAATGTGGCAACGAGCTTGACGCAGAGCAGCGACGGGAGCACGGTGGCGCATCTGATCAACCACAATTACGCGAAGGCATTTGTGGCGCAGGCGGGGGTGGTGGTGGCGTTTCCAGTGGCCAACGCGCCGACGACCGTTACGCTGGTTTCACCGGACGCTTCAGCGGACACATCCATTCCATTCACATATTCGAATGGGGCGGTGCAGGTGACGGTGCCGAATTTGGTTGCGTACACGGCGGTGGTAGCGAAATAAGGCGGAGCTTACTACTATGCGCGGCGACGCCACTGGCGGACGAGGTCTTCGGCGGCTTCAGGCCAATCTGGGAACTGGAAGGTGAAGCCGGCATCGAGCAGGCGCGTGGGAACGACGCGGCGGCTCTTGAGGACGAGTTCGGACTCGGTGCGGAGGAAGAAGGCAGCGATCTCGATGAGCCAAGCGGGGGCGGGAATGCCGTTGGGCATACCCCAGGCCTCGCGCAGGGCAAGCATGAACTCGCAGTTGGGGAGCGGGTTGGGTGAGGCGAGATTGACGGGACCGTCGAGGTCTTCGCGCTGGATGAGGAAATCGACGGCGCGACAGAAGTCGGCTTCATGAATCCAACTGACGAACTGGCGACCGTTGCCCTGTGGGCCGCCGAGGCTGAAGCGAACAAGATTGAGGAAGGCTTCGAAGGCGTTGCCCGGTGTGGGGCAGAGGGTGATAGCGCTGCGCAGGGCGACTTTGCGTGTGTTGGGCGTCGAATGTGGTGAAGAACTCTGCCTCCCAGTCTTTTGCGACGCTGATGGAGAAGTTCCACGTGTCCGGTGCGCGGCGAGGGCGGCCGAACAGGCCTGGGGAGACGAGCTCGTATCCGCCGAGCTCGCCGGAGGCCTCGTCCATGGGCTGGTCTATCGAATGGCGATAGATGGTTGCCGTTGAAGCATTCATCCACAGGCGCGGCGGGCTGGCGAGGCGTGAGAAGACCTGGCCGAGGAGGCGCGTGGTGAGGATGCGGGAGTTGTAGATCTCTGTTCGGTTGCGGAGATTGTAGCGGCAGTTGACGCTGCGGCCGGCGAGATTGATGACGACATCGGCGCCGTTGAGTGTTTCGGTCCAGGAGCCCTCGGTGAGGGAACCCTGGGTGAAGGAACCTTCGGTGAGGCCATCCCAGTGAACCGTTTGCCAGGGCGCGGCGAAGGGGCTGCGCGTGAGAACGATGACGTGGTGGCCGGCGGCCTGAAAGTGTCGCGCGAGAGCGCTGCCGACCTGGCCGCTTCCGCCGGGAATGACGATGCGCAGCGGGCGGATCATTGCGGGGCCCGATCAAAATCGATGTTGGGGGCCGCATCGATGTCGGGGTCGTAGATGGCATGGAGCAGCTCGCTCGGCGTGGCGGTGTAGCGGACGCATGAGCGGGAGGCTGGCGAGCTTGAGGCCGATGAGAATCATGCGCAGGGTCTTAGAGAATAGCAGGGCGGTGAGCTGCTGGTGGTCAGAGCGGTCGTAGACCCAGAAGAGCATGAGGCCCATCTGATAGAGCCAGAGCAGGCGCGGGAGGTAGGGGAGGGTGGAGGGCGGGAGCTTGACGCCGGAGTCGGCGACGGCGCGGGCGAAACAGGCGATGTCTTGCTCGCGGATGCGGGCGGTGTCGGCGCTGAAGGGAGAGAGCGGATGGTGGGGGTCAATGTGTGCGGAGAGAGCGGCCATGAGACGACGGTTGGGGGCGAAGTAGTCGAACTTGTGCTGGATAATGGCGCGGAGGCGCTGCTCGAGGGTGCGGCTCTGGGCGAGCGCGCGGTCGAGGGCGGGGAGGATTTCGGCTTGAGCCTGTTCGTAAAAAGCCATGACGAGTGCATCTTTGGAATCGAAGTAATAGTAGGCTGCGCCGAGGGCGACATCGGCGGAGGCGGCGACTTCGCGCATGGTGACGCGCTCGAATCCGCGCTCACGAAAGGCGGCAAGCGCGGAGGCGAGGATGTGGGCGCGAGTGGCTTCGGATTTCGCGGTCACAGTTTTTTGGGCGGGTGCGTTCATAGGATGAAGGTGGTGTGCGGACTAGGCGGTTGCTTCGCGAGTGGTGCGGCGGCGCATGCGAGCGAGAATGAACATGTTGAAGAAGTGCATTGCGCCGAGAATCAGGAGCACGACGCCGATTTCTGCACTTTCGAGCTCGATGACGCCGCGGAAGTCTTTGAGCGGGTCTTCGGTCTTGAGAGCGAGGGCGATGTAGCCGACGTTGACGAGGTAGAAGCCGACGACGAGGAGCTGGTTGACGGAATCGGCGAGCGGGGCGTTGCCGTGAAAGGCGTCGAGCAGGAAGATGCGGCCGCTGCGGTGAAGGGTGCGGGCGACCCAGACGGTGATGGCAATGCTAATGGCGAGGTAGCTGAGGTAGCAGGCTGCGAGGAGCATGGCGTTTCTCCTTTCGGCCTGAACTGAACATGTTCAAATACAGAGCAGCGCCGATTTGCCGCGATTGCAAGGAGAAAATGAACACGTTCAGAAAATGATTCGGGAGCCTGGAATGAGGGACTCCACGCGGGCGGAGGCTCAGGGGATGGGCTGAATTGAAGGGAAGTTTAATTTGCTCAACCGTGGCCCCGTATCGAGATTTACTTTGGCCGCTGCGGAGAGCGTACTTCAGGGGCTAAACAGGCTGCGGGAAAACTCGATATATGTTTGGAACTGGCGAGAAAGCATACCTCAGTGGCTAAAGCCACCGCGCGCTCTGCGGGCTTTATGCCGGGGATGAATCCCCGGCCTACCGCCCGAACGAGTCTCTCCGCAGCCTGTAAAGCCAAGCTCATCCTTCTGTCTAATTGGCACGGCTGAAGCCGTTCCCTTTCAAGACCAAAGTAAACGAAACGGAAAACGGGATATGGTCACGGGATTGGCGGCGGGGGGAAGCCGTGCATCATCATCCAGCGGTGACGGCGCGCGCGGACCGAGGAGACGATCCAGACAATAAGGCAGCCGAGGAGAGCGAGCGGCAGGAAGAAGAGCCATGCGGGCTGGACGACGCGGTCTTTGCGGACGGTGACGGAGTCGTCCTGGTGGACGGAACCGAACATGGCCACCATGTCGCCGCCGACGGTGACATCCTGGCCGAGGCGGACGCCGCCAAACATGCTGACCAGGTCGTGGCCGATAGAGGCATTGTCGTCGGCCCTGACATCGCCAAAAAAGTTGACCACATCGTGCTGGGCAGCGCCGGCGATGTGAACGTCGCCAAAGAAGACGACGATGTCGCCGGTGATATGGGCGTCCTGGTCGATGTCGACGCTGCAGAAGAAGCAGACGGCGTCGTGGACGGGGTTGGCGGCGGTGGCATGAATCTTCTCGCCAAACTGGACGGCGTCGGCATTGGCCCGGGCAAGGTTGGGAAAGGCTGCAAGGGCGGCCAGGGCAAGAGTGAGGACGGAGATTTTCCTGATCATTTTGGCGGCTCCAATAACAGGATACGCCGGGGGGGGTGGGAAAGTTCCGTTGGGGGTGGACCGTCGGCCGTGGGAAAACAAGGGGAACGTCCCGTCTGTCCCGGGTTTCGGATCTCCAACGAATGAACTGTGCATATTCGTGAAGAATGATGGAAGTTGAAGCACGTAAGGTCTTTGTAATGAGTAAAATACTGAAATACAAGAACTGTAAAACGAATGGCTGTAACGCCGCAAGCGGTTGAAAGCAAGTGGTTTGAGTGGGTTTTACAGTTTTACAGGAGGGTTTGCGTTTTTGTGAAAATGAGGCGATTGGATGGACCTATCTGGCTGACGGGAAAAGAGTTAGGGGCGGAATTGCAGTGCGCAGCAGCTTGAGTTTCATTAGCTTGGGGGTTGGCGGAAGTAATTGAAGAAACAGCAGTTAGATAGGCCATTGTTTGGGCTCCAGGCGCAGCGCGGTAGTTGTCAGTTTTCAGAGGTCAGTGGTTAGTGGACAGTGGCCAGTGGCCAGTTCTCAGTTCTCAGTTGTCAGTGGGCAGAGATCAGGGATCAGGGAACAGGGACCAGGGAACAGGGATCAGGGACGCTCGGTGATTTGGATATTTACAGTGTGCGCCGGCCGGGGGTAATTCTACGCAAACTCAGGGGCAGTTTTTTGGGCGGCTTCGCCGCAATGCAGGCCGAGAAATGGACGGCGAGGTGAGCTTGTTTTTTGAACCGTAGCTCTCGCGGGAATCTACCGGGAACGGCGCGTCTGTTCCCGGGTTTCCGGGTTTCGTCCCCGGGTTTCAGGCGACGTTACCAGTGATAACACCAACACCTACCTGTACGACGCCGAGGGTCGCATCTGCGCCGTCAGGAGCGAGCCTGTGGCCGGCACGTATACTATGACTGGCTACCTCTATAATGCCGACGGGATCCGCGTTTCAAAAGGCACCATCACTAGCTGGAGCTGCGACCCGGCCACCAGCGGATTCTTTGCTACCAACGATTACATTCTCGGGCAGGGCAACGAACAAATGTCCGAGTCGACTATGAACGGCGACGGCAGCACGCTGGTTTGGGAGCACACCAACGTTTGGGCCGGGGGCAGAATCATTGCCACTTACGCGCAGGACAACATCGCCGGCCAGGGCCAGAACAGCCTGCTGCACTTCTATCTCGACGATCCGTTGGGCTCCCGGCGCGTGCAGACCGACTACGCCGGAGTGGTCGAAAAGACTTGCCAAAGCCTGCCCTTCGGCGACGGCGAAACCTGCCTCACCACACCCACGGAACATCTATTCACCGGCAAAGAACGGGACGCAGAATCCGGCAACGACTACTTCGGGGCTAGGTACTATGCAAGCTCAATGGGACGCTGGATGAGCCCTGATTGGAGCAAGACTCCATCGGGCGTTCCATACGCTATTTTGAGCAATCCGCAGACGTTGAACCTGTACTCATACGTGCTGAACAACCCGCTGACACACTTCGATCCCGACGGACATGCCTGTGACAGCCTTTGGCACTGTGCGCAAGGTTTTCTTAACGCGGTTGAAGTGAAGGTCTCAGCGAGCTTGGGAACGCAGGGGTCCGTTCAATGGGGCGTTGCAAAGGCTGAATACCACGCAACTGTAGTGGGTGTGGAAGGAAAATCGGGACTTGGCGGCGGCAATAAGGATGCTACGGTTTCGACGGGCGTTGGTGCCTCGGCCTCTGCTTCAGGTGGCCCAGTAAAAGCCTCTGTTTCTGTCAATGCTGGGGCACAAGCTTCAACAGCGGACGGAGCAAGCGCCAGCGTCAGTGCGAGTGCAAAGGTTGCGATGGGCCCAGCATCAGGGTCGGCTTCTGCGACCATGGGTACGGACGGCCCGAGCACTTCGGTAGGACCGGGAGCAAGTGCCGATAAGGACACAGATTGGAAGGTTGGCGGCTCGTTTACAGCTGGAGTTGGGGTAGGGGGAGATATCAATTTCAGCCAATTGGGAAGGGCTTTCAGCGATGCCGGTGATTCGCTTAACGCATTGGGCAGCTATCTCGTGGACAAATACATGCCAAGTGGCGCTCCTTCTTCATCTGGCGGGGCACCGGGTATTCCTGACCCACAGCACCCGTTCTAACGCAACTTGATCTTGGCGTGTCGGCACTGAACTATCTGGAGATGAGTGAGATGAGTGTGAGCGAAAAAGCGGTGATCAAACCGAAGTGGACAACAAAACGGAAGGTCTTATTGGCCTTCCTAATCCTGGTTGGCATTTCCCTGGTAGTGATTATGCCGACACTGTTTTGGGAGCTTCACGAGGCGAATAAAGCGTTGCATGGCTTCTGTGATGCGCTGATCGCCAAGCAATACAAATCGGCTTACGACTTGACGTCCAAGGAATTCCAAGCATCGGTAGACTTCCAGAGATTTACGAAGGTTCACGATGACCTGACGGTCAGAATGGGCGATCTCAAGAGCGTTGAGATCACTCATAGCGAAGTCAAAGACCAAGATGGATGGCACGGAACCGCAGAGACCACCATGAACTTCTCTCATGGAAGCCTGAATTTTACTTACATCTTGAAGAAGAACGACGGCTTTTGGAAGGTCTACAGCTACCACGAAGAATGACCGCAATTCCGCTCCATCCCGCAGGCCGCCTTCCGGGGCGGCCTTGCTGTCTGTGGGGGAGGCCAGCATCCCAGCTCCGGCGACCGTGGCGGCTCTGAAATCCAGCCCAGCGCCAGCATCCGAAGTACACGCTGCCTACGGCATCGGAATTAGGGGTGACACGTCTCCCCCAGTCGGGAGCTGCGCGGCAACCTTGGGTTGCCGCAGAGTAACTGAAACCTGAAAGCAGCGTCTAAAGGAAAAATGCTCTGGGCCGGTTTCGGCTTGGAGCGTGGTGCGCCAATAGTGAACGAGCGCGTCGGGAGTACGCGAATGAGCCGAGTCCCCATCGAGCACACGCGGAAGAGTTTTATCTTTAGCAGCCAGCCTGTCTGCTAGCTGAGGCCGCACGAAATCCGTGCGGCCTTCGCGCATTACTGCCTTGGAAAACAAAAGCGGAGCCTTCAAAAACCGAACGCCGGAGGTGCCGAGTGAAGCGTGCGCTGCGATCGAAGCGGGTTATTCCCGCCGTACGCGTACTTGTTCAATGTATTTGCTGGGTTGAGGATACGCGCGTTTGTCAGGTTGATCGGATCAGGCGACATCCATCTTCCCATTGAACTTGCGTAGTACCTAGCCCCGAAGTAGTCATTGCCTGATTCGGTATCCCGTTCTTTGCCGGTGAAAAGGGGATCACGAAAACTTGCTTCCGTTACACAAACGGTGGAGAGCATCATAAATGTGGGAGCCTCCGTCGTAGATCAATCCCAGGTCCGAAAATCCGGACCTGGGGCACCCAAATTTAGTGGGCCGGACCTGCGCCACCCGCCAGACGATCTCTGGAGAGTTTAGCCTACAATCAATTACAACTGGGACTGAAGAGGCCGTCTCGTCTGTTGCAGGGGATCTCTTGGGGGGGGTGAAATTGGGTTACGATGATTTTACGCTGCTTCTCGGGATCGCCAGCTGTGCAGCAAACCAATAGATCACAGATGTTAAGTGCCCATGAACCCCGAGTGGGAAAGGGAACAACTCATTGGCGGCAATATCCTTCGTCGTGAAGTACTCTGGGAGTTTGGAGGGTCACAAAGGGCTAACACACCCTTGGATTGGCGTGTTGATTGTGTTGATCCTGTGGCCCGTTGTCTTGACCATGTCCTGGTCCTACTATACTTGGACTTTGACCGGGGAAGATGGGCGTCTAAATGAAGAAGGTCGCAGGAAATCGAAAGTGTACTTCTTGACGGCGTTAATTGTTGGGTACGTGATCGGTATCATTTACGTTTTGACACGATAGATTTTGGCTGTGTAAGTAAATCGACTTTCGGGTGTGGGTGCGCCTGGATTGTATCTGATGCACGTGCGTCATGTGAATCGGGTATTCTCTGGGGTCGTTCAATTTGCCCCTTATTTGTGATTGCCCAACACTGGAGATCCTTCGTTGTCAAACATCCTTCTTTGGATTATGTGGAAATCCAAAAGTAGAAGAGTTGCTGCAAAGTGCGCGCAGAATTATTGGCGTCTCATATTGATCGTTTCCTTATTTCTGGGATCGTCTACCGTTAGGGATTTGGTTGATGCACAAGCGGATGTTTCTTTCAGAACGGCGGGTGGCCCAGGTCTGACCCTCCCTAAAGAGCGGGTGCCCCAGGTCTCGCCTCTGAGACCTGGGAGTCTACAAACCCAATCGGTCTTTTTCGTTTTCAGCGAGGCTTTCCGGATGTAGCATCTTGGGATGACCAAGGGGCTGGTCCGTTACCATCAAGCCGGATGCCTTCATTTCCTCACCTTCAGTTGTTATCGGCGGCTCTCTTATCTCGGCACCTCGGCGGCGCGTGGCCTTTTTGAGTGTTCGCTTGAGGTCATGCGAAAGCGGTACGACTTCGTCGTCTGTGGTTACGTGGTGATGCCCGAACACGTTCATCTGCTGGTCAGCGAACCGAAGAAGGCGCTGCTATCCAAGGGGATTCAAGCTCTGAAGCTGTCAGTATCGGTTCAAAGCAAGGAACGGCCCTTCTGGCAGGCACGCTACTACGATTTCAACGTACACAACGAAGAGAAGCGGGTGGAAAAGCTCCGCTACATGCACCGCAACCCGGTCAAGCGCGGTTTGGTGGAAAAGCCTGAGCAGTGGCCATGGTCGAGCTTTTGACATTATGCGACCGGAATCGAGGGGACTGTGGAGATTGAGTCCGTTTGGACCGACTGGCGCCGAGAGCACGGCGGTGCCCTCCCAGGTCTCAAAAGCGAGACCTGGGGCACCCAATCCATTCCAGGCAGATTGAGATGAGCCGCGACCCGGCCACCAGCTTCGGCTGGCGGTGGTAGCAACTGAAGGTCACAAAATGCAGTTGCTCGCTGTGATGAAACCGGTGTAGTCCCCAGGGCATTGCGGGAGAGTAACACCAGTTGTCGGTTGTTTCTGTGATGCCGGTGCGGTTTCTTTGCCGCCCACCCAAGCGGAGCTTGGATGGGGCACCCTCATCTTGTTAGGGCCACCCGTCGAGGTCCACACAGTCGCGGAGGCAACATGGAATTCAATGTCTGGGGAGACTCTGAGGGCGGGGACGCCCTCAGGACAGCCGGCCAGGAGGCCGGCGCTACAGTTTCAGGCGATGTGTGAGAAATGCAGGCTGAAAACCGGGGACAGACGGGACGTTCCCGCTTTTCTCCGCGGTCTTAACGGAACAGACGGTGCGATGCGCTCAGCCTCTGGCGACTTTAGGCTAGAACTGGAAGCGCATGCCGAGCTGGATGCGGCGGGGTGGGGCGACGCTGGTGACCTGGCCGAAGGAGCTGGAGGTTTCGACGGGGTCGATGCCGGTGGGGTTCTCGTGGTTGAGGATGTTGAATGCGCCGGCGGAGAAGCCGAGGCGGGGAGCTTCTTCATCCTTGTTGGGGGTGATGGCGAAGTCGTGGCCCCAGCGCAGGTCGAGGTCGACATAGGAGGGCATGGTTTCGGTGTTGCGGGCGACGCCGTCGGGGCGGGTGTTGAAGAGGTCGTCGCCGTAGGCGTCGGTGCCGGTGAGGATGGTCCATGGGGTGCCGGTGTTGGCGAAGATGCCGGCGGAGAGGTTGAGGACGCCTTCGGGATGGAACATGGCGTACATGCCGAGGCGCTGGCGGCGGTCGAAGCTGGCGTTGGACCACTCGTCGTTGGGAGCGTACTGGTTTTGCGGAAACCAGCCGATGCCGCCGGTGTTGGACTCGTAGTGGGACCAGGTGTAGCGGCCGAAGCCGGTGAAGTATTTGTTGAGGCGGCCGCGATAGGAGATGTCGAAGCCGCTGCCTTCCCAGAAGCCTTCGGGCTGCATCTGGCGGATGCGGCCATAGTCGGGGTTGGGGCGGAGCGGTGTAGCCGGACTGGGGCGTGGGCGCGTTGATGTCGACGGAGCGGAAGCTGTCAGATGCCGCGCGCGGAGTAGACGCTGATGACGCCGGTGGCTTTTTCGCCGAGTTGGCGCTCGATGGAGAGGCCGTACTGGATCTGGTAGGGGATTTTGGCGTTGGGCTCGAGCTGGACGAGGTTGGGCGGCTGGGCTGCGAGCGTGAGGCAATCGGCGATGGGGACGCAGCCGGTGGAGGGCAGGTCGGCGGGGTTGAGCGAGAAGACGATGGCGCGGCGGCGCGCGTTCTGATAGCGGGCGAGGTCGAGCAGCGGGCCGGAACCGAAGCGGTCGTAGTAGATGCCGCCGCCGCCGCGGACGACGGTCTTGCTCTCTTCATCGAGGACCCAGGCGAAGGAGACGCGCGGCGAGAAGCCGAGGCGGCGGTTGGCGAGGAAGTTTTGCCAGTCGTAGCGAAGGCCGGGCGTGATGGAGAAGCGAGTTGAGATCTTGCACTGGTCCTGGATGAAGCGCGCCGACTTCCTGCTGGTCGTAGACGAAGTGGGTGTCGCCGGTGTTCTGGCAGTAGCCGGAGGGCAGGTTGGCGGTGTAGTTCTGGAGCGCGGTTTGGAGGACGGTGACGCCGTCGGCGGCGAGGGTGGGGCCGAAGGTGTAAGTGCCGAGGGCGTTGGTGTTGTCGTCGAAGGCGCGGCGGTCGATGTGGGGAGTGCCGACGCCGATTTTGACGAGGTGCTTGCCGTGGGTCCAGGTGACCATGTCGTAGAGGCGGAAGTTGTACTCGGTGCTGAAGGCGTCGGATTGCGCGGAGCCGCCGAGGAAGTCGCCGGGGACGCTGATGCGGGGGGCCTCGGTGGTGTTCTGGTTGCGGGTGAAGTCGTGCTCGCCGACGAACGAGGCCTGGTTGAGCAGCATGGGCGAGAGCGTTGAGTCGACGTGCGCGACGACGTCGTCTTCGCGGTACTGCGTTGTTGTAGCCGGCGGCGGCGAGGGTCTGGCCGCCGACGCCCTGGTTCTGGCCGGTCCAATCCTGATAGCTGTATTGGACGTAGCCGGAGTGCTTGTCGCCGAATTGATGGGCGGCGCGGATGCTGAACTCAGTGTCGCGCGTGGGAGCGGGGACGTTGGCCTGGAGCAGGCCGCTGGGGTCGGCGGGGGTGGGGACGACGGTGGCGTCGACGACCTGGTCGAGATCTTCTTCAGCGCGATTGAAGGAGGCAAGGAAGCTGCTCTTGTTGAAGTGAGGAATGGGGCCGGTGACGTGGCCCTCGTAGACGCGGCGCTGCTCGAAGGGCTTGGAAGGCGCGAGAGCGTTTTGCGCGTTGAGGGCCGAGTCGCGGAAGAGGAAGTTGAACTGGCCGTGGTAGTGGTCGGCGGCGGATTTGGTGATGATCTCCATCTGGCCGCGGCCGGGGTAGTAGTACTGCGCGGAGTAGGGATCCTGGTTGATGCGGATCTCCTGAACGGCCGAGGCGGAGACGGTGGCGCGGTTGGCTTCGACGCCATCGACCATGAGGCCGGAGCCGCCGGTGGAGGCGGCACTGTCGTCGAGGAACGCGCTCATGGCGGTCTGGTAATCGTTGTCGAAGATGGGCAGGGCCTTGAGGTCGCCAGCGGTCATGATGCTGGAGTCGTGGTTGTCGGCGGGATCTGCGAGGTCCTCGTTGCTGTCGGCGGAAACTTTAACTGTTGAGGAGACCATGCTGGGAGGCAGAACAATGCGGACGAGCGAGGCTGCGGGCAGTGTGACGGCAGCGCGTGCAGAGTTGGCGGCGGCGGGAGCGATAACGAGAGGCGAGCGAACGGTTTCGAAGCCGGGCTCAGAGACAACGAGGGTGTAGCTGCCGGGACGAGGAGGAGTGAGCTGAAAGTTGCCTTCGCCATCGGCATGGACGACCGTGTCGACCGCGCCGTTCTGGTCGAGTACGTCGATTTCAGCGCCGGGGATGATGGCACCTGTGGCGTCCGCAACAGTACCGCGGACGGGTGCCGGGGTGGGTGGCGGAGAGGGGGCGGAGTTGTTGGCGGCGAGCGCTAGCGGAGAGACGGCGAGCAAGAGGACGAGAAGGGAACGGCGCATAAAAATAGCTCCAAAGCCAAGGCAAATCAGGGTTTAAGTACAACAGTGGTGAATTAAGACGTGGTTACAACAAATTCGTCTGCGTTGTAGGTTGGATGCACCCGGCTGGTGTGTGTTGTATGAATTTTAGTCTGTTTTGGGGTGGAATACCAGATGGTGAATCGGGGGTAGAGGAGGAGGTATTGATGTGGCTTGAAGAAAGTGATGGACTCCAAGCCATTTCACATTTTCCCCTGAAAATCCGCGAATGAATGGGGCGCAGGGATTCTTGGGGTGCGGGTCTTAGTATTTGCGGGCCGGATCGCTGAGAGCGGCGGGGGAAAGAGCGGAGGCCCAGTCGCGGGGGGAATTGACGAGGATGTCGGGTTGTTTTTCTGGCGGGGCGGAGGTGAGGGTGTCGTTGCCGAAGCCGAAGGTGCAGCCTACGGTCCAGACGCCGGCGTTGCGGGCGGTCTGAAGATCGACCTGGCTGTCGCCGATCATGGCAGTTTCTTCTGCGCTGACGCCGACCTCATTCATGAGGGTGCGGAGTCCGAGAGGATCGGGCTTTTTGAGGGGGAAGCTGTCTCCACCGTAGATGTGGAGGAAGTAATCGGCGAGGCCGAGGCCCTCGCAGATGCCGCGAGCGGGGCGGACGGGCTTGTTGGTGAGGACAGCCATGATGCGCGTGGGGGACGTGGAGGCGGCATCGGCGGTGTGGAGTTGGTGAAGAGCGTGGAGGGAGTCGAGGACGCCTTCATAGGCGTAGGTGAAGTCGAGCTTGTGGGCGCGATAGTAGTCGAGGAAGAATGCGTAGGCGCGGGCTTGCAGAGCTGCGTCGACCTGGTCGACCAGAATGCGGTCGGCTGCCGCGAGGGAGCGGCGAAGGAGCATGGGCGCGCCGTTGCCGACGAAACCGGCGATGACAGGGTCTTCAAGGTGGGCGCGGCCGACGTGCTCGAGGGCGGCGTTGACGCTGTTGCAGAGATCCTGAGCCGAATCGATGAGGGTGCCGTCGAGATCGAAGACGAGAAGCCTGAGGCGCTCGACAGGGATCGGGCGAAAGATGTGGATCATGATTCCAGTGTAGGAGGGGCCAGGGTCCAGGGTCCAGGGGGCAGGGGTTCAGCGATCGGCGAACAGGGAACCGGTGAGGGCGCCTGCTCCCTGCGTCCCGTCAGGGTATTCGGTTATGGAATGGTGATGGCGGTTTGGGCGGTGGCGCGGCCGATGGTGTTGACGGCGATATGCGTGTAGGTAGTTGTGGAGGAAGGAGAAACCTGAATGCTGTTTCCGCACTCCCCGTGCTGCGCGGCACCGAGGGCTGAGACACACAGAATTCAGTAAAGACAAGAAAGGCTCACTCATAACATAGAGTGAGCCTTTCTTCAGACCTATTCCAATTCTTCCTAAGTCCTGCTCATTTTCGATTATGCTCTCAAAGTCCTACTGTTTGCCGCGAGCCGCCGTACTGACGGCTGCCGTGCCAACAAAGAGCTGAGTGATTGCCGGTTCTACAAACTTTCCCCAGACGTTGCAGGATGCCGCGTCGTTTTTGCAGTTTGGTGCAACGTGACAAGCGATCGGGGTGGCTGCGAGGTTCAACGGCCATGAGTTGCAGTCGTTATCGTCGAGCGTCCCAAAATCGCATCCGTGGCCAAGCCCTATGCATTTGGTCAGGGCAACGGTGTAGCCTTCACGCTTCACAGCGTTCTGAAACTCATACTGAATATTTGGGGCTATCACACCATCAATAGTGCCCACGATCTGCGCAATCGGCGGCGATCCTTTTGCTATCCAGCATCCCGGACAGGTAATGTACTGATCCGGGCTGGAAGCTAAGGCCATGTCGTTCGCTGCGGCGCTGCGACCTGGGTCCGCGCCGAACAAGTCAGTGCATCTACTTGCGACGTAAGTAGCTGTTGATGGATTGCAGAGACAGTTAGCACGAGTGTCTTCGCACCCCGGCATCGAGAGCAATATAAATCCAGCTGTGGTCCAAGATGTGCTTGTAAATGGGCACCCCCTAAGAAAGAAAGAATTTGGCGCCGCGCCTACGGTAAAGGCAAGTGGCCCGCCCGCAGAATTTCCACCGAAAAATACACTGTTCCAGTTACCCGGAAGATTGTTTTGCGCCATGAAAGAGACAGCGCAGGCAGCGCCCGCCTGGATGTCGTTCATGAGGTAGCCTTGCGTGTTGAGTGGATAGTCTGGTTGGTATACGTTGTAACCCTTATTCGTCCAATATGTGTAATCGGGACAGGTATTGAATCCGCCATTGTTGCGGTCAGGACAACCTACTGCCAGAGCAGCCCATGCGCCCCCACCGTACCAAATCAGAATCGGATCTGTTGCATAGGTAGGTAGTGCGCTCTGGTAGTAGTTTACGTAGCAAGGACCGGCGCAGGCCGTTGCGGACCATTCATATTTGATGATTTGCGCTGTCGATGAGGGGGAGACGGTGATAGTGGTCTGCGCGGTGACGCGGCCGATGGTGTTTGTGGCGAAAAGCGTGTAGGTGGTTGTGGCGGAAGGCGAAACCTGGAGGCTGCTTCCGCGAACCGGACCTGGACTGGGGGTAATGATCAGATAGGAAGCGTCTTTGACGTTCCAGTTCAGAGTGTAGACACCGTGAGAAGTCTCAGCGGAGGTGAAGCTGAGGATCTGGGGCGCCGGTCCGGTGGGAACAATTGCGGGAGTGATGACTTCGGGGCTCTGGACGACTTCAAAATCGGAACCGGTGAGATGCTCGAGGTTGCTCAGGTCGTCGTTGTTCCAGCGGGGATCGTTGTCTCCGATCAGGAATATGCCGCTGCCGTTATCGGCGAGGAGCATGCCGTAGTTCTTGAGAGCGGTGAGGATGACCTGGTTGGTTTGAGAAAAGCCTGAGATGTTTACGCCAGCCTTGAGGCGCAGACGCACGCCCATGGGAGGCGCGTTTGGGCTTTGATCGTTGCTGGCCCAATGTGAGGCAGGAGCGACGAATGCCTCGCGGGATGTGGGAAGAGTGAAGCGGAGCGCGTGGTTGATGGCTCCGGCGGCAACTTCGTCGTAGCGAACGAGGCCGGGAAAGACGGGCAATCCAGCTGCGTCGGCCGAAGTCCACGTATAGGGCCGGCGCTCGCCGTTCTCCAGATCCCAGACGGCGCCGGAGGCAGCCTGCCAGGAACCGTCGGACTGGGGATAGGCGGAGTCGAGCTCATAGAGCCAGCAGTTGGTTTTGTCGAGAATGAGGACGTGGCGGTCGCCGCTCGGGTTGGGCTCGCCTTCAATGGGAGCGCTGGAAGGGATGGGCATTGGGCCGGGATCGCTTTGATTGCCGTAAGCGGTGTAGTCGATGGCGACGAGGGGCTGCGTGTTGTCGACGACCAGGTAGGGAATGCCGATGGTGCCCCCATCGTATTCGCCGGAGCCGAAGTTGGGATGAAGGGTGGCGCCGGCGCCGATGGTTTTCATAATGTTGGCGGAATTGGGATCGACTGGGGTGGAGGCGATGTTGGTGTTCCAAAGATTGGTCGCTGGAAATGGGACAAAGCCGTTGAGGCTTGCGTCGACGCCCGTTGAAATGTCAGCGCAAGTTTGCTGGGCATGGGCTGAAATGGCGAGTATGAATGTGAGGCAGAGTGGGGATACGACGAGGCGCAGGAAAGGGCGGCGCATGAGTGCTCCTTGAAGGGCGCGCGATGAGTAGTCGCGATGTATGGGGTTGGGACAAGCCGGTGAAGGGAGAGAACGCCGGTGTGCCAAAGCCGCCCTTGAGAGCAATGCGAACCTGCCAGCCCAATCAGGGGCAAGCGGTCTGCGGAAAGAAAAGATTGCGCGGGCAATCTGAGGCCGGGCTCTTCAATGACCCGGCGGTGCCTCCACCATACCATTACGACGTGGGGGAGGGAAATTACAAATTTGGTGCGAGAGAAGCGGGATTTGGCGGGGTGACTATGCGTTGGTCGGCGCGCGGAGAATGCGCAAAGAGTTGGACGCAGCCTGGGCCGCCGCAGGACGCTCCCCCCGCCTCGCGCGGCACCGAGGGCCGAGACACACAGGAATCAATAAAGAAAAGAAAGGCCCACTCATAACATAGAGTGAGCCTTTCTTTTGACCTATTCCAATTCTTCCTAAATCCTGCTGATTTTCGGTTATGCTCTCAAAGTCCTACTGTTTGCCGTGCGCCGCCGAACTGACAACTGCCGCGCCAGCAAAGAGCTGAGTGATTGCCGGTTCTACAAACTTTCCCCAGACGTTGCAGGATGCCGCGCCGTTTTTGCAGTTTGGTGAAACGTGACAAGCGGTCGGGGCGGTTGCGAGATTCAACGGCCAAAAGTTGCAGTCGGTATCGTCGTCCGTCCCAAAATCGCACCCGTGGCCAAGTCCTGTGCATTTGGTCATGGCAAGGGTGTAGCCTGCGTTCTGCACAGCGTTCTGAAACTCATACTGAATACTTGGGGCTATCACACCATCAATAGTGCCCACGATCTGCGCAATCGGCGGCGATCCTTTTGCTATCCAGCATCCCGGACATGTTAGGTACTGATCCGGGCTGGAAGCTAAGGCCATGTCATCCGCTGGGGTGCTGCCGATTGGGTTCGCGCCGAACAAGCTGGTGCATCTATTTGCGACGTAAGTAGGCGTTGATGGATTGCAGAGACAGTTAGCACGAGTGTCTTCGCACCCCGGCGTCGAGAGCAGTATAAATCCCGCCGTCGTCCAAGATGTGCTTGTAAATGGGCACCCGCTAAGAAAGAAAGAATTTGGCGCCGCGCCGACGGTAAAGGCAAGCGGACCACCCGCAGAATTTCCACCGAAAAATACACTGTTCCAGTTACCCGGAAGATTGTTTTGCGCCATGAAAGAGACAGCGCAGGCAGCGCCCGCCTGGATGTCGTTCATGAGGTAGCCTTGCGAGTTGAGCGGATAGTCTGGTTGGTATACGTTGTAACCCTGATTTGTCCAATATGTGTAATCAGGACAGGTATTGAATCCGCCATTGTTGCGGTCTGGACAACCTACTGCCAGTTGGTTCCATGCGCCTCCACCATACCAAATCAGAATCGGATCGGTTGCATAGGTAGGTCGTGTGCTCTGGTAGTAGTTTACGTAGCAAGGACCGGCGCAGGCGGTCGCGGACCATTCATACTTGGTGATTTGCTGCGTCGCCGAGGAGCCGACGGTGATGGTGGTCTGTGCGGTGACCTGGCCGACGGTGTTGGTGGCGTAAAGCGAGTAGGTGGTGGTAGCGGAAGGCGAAACCTGGAGGCTGCTTCCGCGAACCGGACCTGGACTGGGGGTAAGCACCAGGTAGGAAGTGTCTTTGACGCTCCATTCCAGAGTGTAGACGCCCTGAGAAGTCTGAGCGGAGGTGAAGCTGAGGATCTGGGGCAACGGCGCGGTGGGAATGTTGGCGGGGGTGAAGATCTCGGGCATCTGGACTACTTCAAAATCGGAACCGGTGAGCTGGGTGAGGTTGCTCAAGTCGTCGTTGTTCCAGCCGGGATCGTTGTCGCCGATGAGGAATATGCCGCTGCCGTTATCGGCGAGGAACATACCGTAGTTCTTGAGAGCGGTGAGGATGACCTGGTTGGTTTGAGAAAAGCCTGAGATGTTTACGCCGGCCTTGAGGCGCAGACGCACGCCCATGGGAGGCGCGTTGGCGCTTTGATCGTTGCTGGCCCAATGTGAGGCAGGAGCGACGAAGGCCTCGCGGCTTGTGGGAAGGGTGAAGCGGAGCGCGTGGTTGATGGCCCCGGCGGCAACTTCGTCGTAGCGAACGAGGCCGGGAAAGACGGGCAATCCAGCTGCGTCGGCGGAAGTCCACGTATCGGGCCGGCGCTCGCCGTTCTCCAGATCCCAGACGGCGCCGGAGGCAGCCTGCCAGGAACCGTCGGACTGGGGATAGGCGGAGTCGAGCTCATAGAGCCAGCAGTTGGTTTTGTCGAGAATGAGGACGTGGCGGTCGCCGCTCGGGTTGGGCTCGCCTTCAATGGGAGCGCTGGAAGGGATGGGCATTGGGCCGGGATCGCTTTGATTGCCGTAAGCGGTGTAGTCGATGGCGACGAGGGGCTGCGTGTTGTCGACGACCAGGTAGGGAATGCCGATGGTGCCCCCATCGTATTCGCCGGAGCCGAAGTTGGGATGAAGGGTGGTGCCGGCGCCGATGGTTTTCATAATGTTGGCGGAATTGGGATCGACAGGGGAGGAGGCGATGTTGACGTTCCAGGGGTTAGAGGCGGGAAACGGGACGAAGCCGTTGAGGCTTGCGTCAGTTCCTGTTGAAATGCCAGCGCAGTTGGACTGAGCGTGGGCTGAGATGATGAGGGCGGACGCGAGACAGAGTCCGAACGCGATTAAACGCAGGGGCAGGCGGTGCATGAATGCTCCTTGAATGGCCTGCGGTGAGCAGGCGCTTGATTTGTGGGATTGGGACGAGCCGATCAAGGGTGAGAGCGCCGGTGTGCCGAAGCCGCCCTTAAGTTCAATGCGGACCGGCCTGCCCAATTGGTGAGGACCGGTGCGCAGAAAGAAGAGATTGCATGGAGCAATCTGAGTTCGGGCTCTTTGGTGTCCCATGAGTAACCTAACGATACGGTTACCAGTAATCGTTAGCAATGTGACTTTAGTGTAATGTAATAATCATTTAGTGGGGCATATACCCGTTAGTGGACCCGGACGTCGCCAGTATCCGTCGTGATGCGAACGACGGGCCCACCGCCATTGATCTTGAAGGAGATACGGCGCTTGTCTTCAAGTTGCTGGACGGGGAAGTTGCGGTCGGAATAGATGCGTCCGGAGCCGGTGGAGGCTTCCGCGCTCAGGGGAGCGCCGGCGGGCCAGAACTCGATGTTGCCGGAGCCGGAGTCGACGACCCAGTCGGCGGTGGGGACGCCCCCGACGGTGATGTCGCCTGTGCTGGTTTGCGCGTGGAGTTCGCCTTTGATCTCGGATGCGTGGATGTCGCCAGAGCCGGAGCGAAGGTTAATGCGTGAGCCGACGCCGATGATGGTGATTTCGCCTGCGCCGGAGACGGCGAAGAGCATGGTGTCAGCGGGGGCTTCGATCTCATAATCGATGCTCATGTTCTTCATCGGGTCCTGGGGTGCGCCGATTTGGACGATACTCTCGCTTATGCTGACGGGCGGATTGTCGGCGACTTTCTGGACCCGATCATCAACATTGCCGCCCCAATTTGACTTAACGTGGCCGATGACGTGGACTCGGTTGGGCGCTCCCACGGTGATGTGGATGTTGCCGAGGCCGGTGCCGACGGAGAGCTGAATGACTCCTTTGGTCTTAAAGCTTCGCTCGAAGACAGCTTCGGCGGCAAAGACGGGAGTCGCAGCCAGGACGAGGAACTGCGCAAGGGCAAGGAGCAGCGGGAGGGGCTTTCGCATTTATTCAGTTTCGCAGATGGAGAACGGGGCGGGGAGGAGCTTTATGCGTTCCTTATTGGGGTGGGATCACAACGAGCTTCCGGGTATCCCACCCTAGCCGCAAAAACAAGAACGCGGCGAGGGTTGTGGTCTCCCAGGTCTCAGAAGCGAGACCTGGGGCACCCACAGTCTGGTCCACCACCAATCGGCCGGGGATCTAGTGGATGCGAATGTCGCCGGAGCCTGTTTCGACGCGGACGACGGGGCCTCCGCCGTTGATCTTACCGGTGACGTGGTGACGGTCGGTTGAGCCTTGCGTAAGCATCTCGTGATCGGAGTGAATGCTGCCGGAGCCACTTTCTGCGTCGACCGTGAAGGGGGCATCGCCGATGAACATTTCAACGTTGCCCGAACCGGTGCCAAGGTGCCAGGGCCCGTCAGGAGCGCCACTGGCCTTGATGTTGCCTGAACCGGTTTGCGCACGCAGGGTACCGTGAAGGCCCTTCAGTTCGATATTGCCGGAGCCGGTTTCAGCCTTGTAGTCGCCCTGCCCTGAGAGTTCAGCGTAGACATTGCCAGAACCAGTCTCGAGTGTGCAGTTGCCGTGGAGCCCTGTTGCGTGGATGGTTCCAGAGCCAGTGTTGAGCTTGGGATTCTCGCCGACGCTATCGTCGTTGATGTCGCCTGAGCCGGTGCCCGCGTTGAGATAGGAGTTGGCCGGAGCTTCGATATCGTAATCGATGCTGATGTTGTGGAGGTTCTCGTGGTTCTGGCCGACGCGGATAATGTTTCCGGTTTGCTCAATGGGGGGATGCGCGGCGATGTCTCGGACCTTTTCGTCGTTGCCACCCCAGTTCGATTTGACTCTGGCGAAGATGTGGATGGTGTTGCCGGAGCTCTGGTGGATGTGGATGTAGCCAGAGCCGGTGGCGATTGAAAGCTCGGGCCGGCCGCTCACGGTGAGCGTGCGGTCGAAGGTGGCTTCGGTGGCCAGGGCGGGCAGCGTTGCCAGGGCGAGCAAAAGAGTTGCGGCTAATTGGAGCTTCATTGAGTACCTCGCTTGTTGAGTTTGGGGGCCTTTGGAATCGGTTTTTTCGGGCCTAAGTTCAAGGAAGAGTCAACCTTTGATTGAAAATTGGAGCACTTTGCCACTCGGTGTTCAAGCACCTTTCCGTCCAAACCCGCACGCATACAAAGTCTTTCGAATTGAGATGAATGGACGCGACGGACTGGTTGGGCGTGTCCGAATACGAACACCTTTGTCCGGGGCTGAACAGGCGTGAAACGTGAGCTAGACATTGCGGGCGGAAGAATTCGAAGTTCGGAGGGTGATACGCGGGAGCGTCAGGGGGAGTTCCGGGGGATGTTTGTGGATGGGGTATGGGGTCTGGAGTGTGGGGCGCCGGGCGCGGGGCAGGAAGGTATGGGACGAGGCGAGAAGGCGAAGTGCTATTCTCACAGCCAGATGCACGGGCATAAATATACTTCACGCATTACGCACGGCCCCAGTTAAAGGCGTAGACTCAAGTTTCCTCAACAATACTGGTTGGTCGGGGAAACTTTCTATGGATGAAACTACAGTTAGGTTAGAAAAGCTCAAGGATTTGGGCAAGTCGCTCGGGCCGAACGATGACCCGAGAATGCTGTGGAGGATTGCCGAAGCCCAGGATTACCTGCTTGAGACACAGAAAGAGCTAGTGAACCTGCTCCGCGAACAAGATACCTACAAAGAGTTGCAGCCGAGACTGTGGGCATGACGCGAGAGCAGCGACTTTCGCAACTTGACCCTCTAGCCAGTTCCGCCTACCGTCAAGGCACTGAATCACCTTTCCATTTCCCAGATCAAAAAAGGCCCTTCGGAAACGAGGGGCCTTTGTGCGTGTCAAGTCCAATCTTCTGTTTACTGGCTGGGAACACTCGCAGTGGGATTTGCACTGAGATATGTGCAAAAGTGAGTTTCCAATGTGGGAAAGCCGCCCACGTCTAACTGGCATCTTAGGCTTTTGTTGGGTTTTTCGGGAGTTAGTGGGTAAAAGTTATTGAAGCGCGGCGTTTTATGCCGTTTCTTTTAACTTCGGTTTTGCTATAGTGAATGTCAACGACCTGTGCTGCCTTCACAGGGCACACTCGCCGTGCTGTCTGACGGCGAGTGCTGATTTTTTAGGCGGGAAGTTTGGAAGGGTTTGGACCGTTGACTTCGGGTGGAGACCTGAGAATCCCACCTTCCCAGCCTGATCCTTAATTCCAGCTAACCAAGCCGCTCGTTCCCCTCAAAGTGCATTTGATTTGTGTAGGTAGTTAACGCCGATGCACGGATTGCCCTTGCTGCAGATTGTCGCGGTGGCCTTGTTTATCCTGGCCAACGCTTTTTTTGTGGCCGCGGAGTTTGCGCTGGTGTCGATCCGCGACACGCAGGTGGAGCGGATGCTGGCTGGGGGCGTACCGGGGGCGCGGGCGGTGCGGAGCCTGCAACAGCAACTGGATGATTTTCTCCCGGCGGTGCAGCTGGGAGTGACGCTTTGCTCGCTGGCGCTGGGGTGGATCGGCGAGCCATTGGCGGCTTCGGGGATCCTGGGGGTGCTGGATGCATTGCCTCAGCCTCCGACGCACGCTTTGCTTTATGCGCACGGGATTGCCGTGGCGGCGGTGGTGCTGGGTTTCGTGCTGATCACGTATTTTCACGTGGTGGTGGGGGAGTTGGTTCCGAAGGCGCTGGCGCTCAGGCGGGCCGAGGCGCTGGCGGTGGCGGTAGCACCGCCGATGCTGGTGTTCATGGCACTGGCACGACCGGGAGTGCGGGTGCTGAAGGGCTCGGCCAGGGCGATTCTGCGGGGTTTCGACATTCCGCTGACGGAGCGGTCGACGGTGCACTCGCCGGAAGAGTTGAAGCTGATTGCCTCAGCGGCGCGGCGGATGGGCTTGCTGCCGAAGTTCCAGGAGACGCTGATTCACCGGACGCTGGAGCTGGATGAGGTGACGATCCGGGAGATCATGACACCGCGGCAGAAGATTTTCTCTCTGCCTTCGAACATGCTGGCGGAAGAGGCGAGCGGGCAGGTGATCGAGCATATGCATTCGCGAGTTCCGGTGTACGACGAGGAAATGGGGCCGGAACACATTGTGGGGGTGGTTTATTCGAAGGATTTGTCGAGGCTGATGTATTTTCGGCGGACGCAACGGCAGACGGCAACGCCCTTTGTCGAATTGCGACTGAATCAGGTGATGCGCGATGTGCTGGTGGTTCCGGAGACGAAGTCAACGCTGGATTTGATCAAGGAGTTCCAGCAGCGGCGTCGACACCTGGCGATCGTTGTGGATGAGTTTGGATCGACAGTTGGGCTGGTGACGGCAGAGGACGCGATCGAGCAACTGACGGGTGAGCTGGAGGATGAATTCGATTCGCCATCCCTGCCGGTGTTGACGACTGCGTCGGGTGCGCTGGTGATGGATGGGGGCGTGAATCTTCGCGACCTGGAGACGCAGATGCAGTGGTCGCTGCCGAGGGATGGAGGCGTTGAGACGCTCGCGGGGTTTCTGCTGATCCGGCTCGGGCATATTCCGAACCCAGGCGAGAGCGTGGTGTTCGAGGGGCGGAAGCTGACGGTAATCGAGATGGATCATCGGCGGATTGCGAAGGTGCGGGTGGAGCCGGCGGAGGAAGAGGGCCTTCAGCAAGAGATTGAGGAAGGGCGGGAATGACTATCGATCAAGCCTCCGAACAGCGTGGACCTTTCTATCGATTTCGATGGGGTCAACTGGCACTTTCGATATTACTCATGCTGGTCGGAGCGTTCTGTTTGTTGAAGTACATGGGCTGGGCTGGAGTAGTGAGCGGCCTTTTCGGACTTCCGTCCCAGGCAGAGAAAGTAGCTGCCGCTCAACGGTGGGGCCTGATGTACTTTTGGGCCGGGCTACTCGTTGAAGGTTCCCTGATTGCGAGTCTTGCCGTCAGTCTCCGGCTCGGCAACACAGAGCTAACCGGTGCGCCGAAAGTAGTGGCCGGGGTTTTCGGGGCGATTGCAATAGCTGTCGCCGGAACCGTGGGTACGGCATTTCTGTTGACTTGGGTGGGGAAACTGCTGCACTGAATCTTGGCAGAGGTTCCGTAAAGCCGTCCTTCGGGGCGGACGAAATGGATGGGGCACAGGTCCCGCCCACTCATCGCGATGAGGCTGCGATGAATGGGGCACAGAGGTGTATTCCAGATCAGGCGAGGGTGGGTTGCGCGTTGGGTTGCTCGAGGGGTTCGACATCGACGCCGACTTTGAGAGTGTGTTTGCCGCCACCGAGGATGAGTCCCCTGAGGGGGCTGACGTCGCTGTAGTCGCGGCCCCAGGCGAGGGTGATGTGATTGGTGCTGGGTTCACAGTTGTTGGTGGGGTCGACATCAAGCCATACCGAGTCGGGCCAGACGGGGTCTGTTGAGGTTTGGCTCGAATAGGCAGTAGCGGATTCGCTGGGACAGTAGACGGAGAGCCAGGCGTGGGAGGCATCTGCGCCGACGAGTCGTTCCTTGCCGGGAGGTGGAATGGTGCGCAGGTAGCCGCTGACGTAGCGGGCGGCAAGGCGCAGGGAGCGAAGGCAGGCGATCTGGAGTTGGGCGAAGTCCTGGCAGACGCCGACGCGCTTGAGGAAGACCTCGTCGACGGTGGTGGAGACGCTGGTGGAGGCCGACTTGAAGGTGAAGTCGGCGTGGATACGGGCGGTGAGCTCCAGCAGCGCCTCGTGCAACGGACGCCGGGGCGTGAAGGACTCGAGAGCGTAGTCGGCGAAGCCTGGGCGGAGCGGAATGCGCGGGGATTCAAAGGAGAACTGATAGGCGTCGAGTCCTGCGGACGTTTGATCCTCGGGCATACTGTCGCGCACGGACTCCCAGGGAATCATGGCGGCTGATTGGTCTGGCCTGGTGTGGAGGACATCGACGAGGGCGCGCGAACGAACCAGCAGTTCGCGGTGCGGGCTCTGGATGGAGAAGATCTGGTGCGTGTTGCCGAAGTAGTCGATGCGCTCGATGAACATGGCGGGCCTGGGCGTGATGGCCAGGTCGAATTCGAGGACATGCTGACGAGGCAACTCGCGCGGGCGCAGGCAGGCTACGTGGTTGGCCACGTCGACGGGATCGCTGTACCGGTAGTGCGTCTGGTGGGCTATCCGATACATCACTCTCCGATCTTGATGGGCAGGACGCTGACGTGACTGAAGTAGCGGGAGTTGAGGTTTTGCGACCAGGAGATAAGTACTTGCTCCTGGTTGTCGAGGAAGCCGCGCAACAGGCTGAATCCTGCGCCATGGGATCGCCGCGCGGCGTTGGGCAGGGGGTAATGCAGTTTACCGAGATCGAAGCTGCGCAGACCGATGAGCGCCTCGCGCATAGTTTCGAGATCGGCGGGGACGTGGCGCGGGAGCTTCTGATAAAGGTCGACAAGCCGGGCAAGCTGGAAGTCCAGGGAGCGTGGGTTGGCCCGCGCCTTGAGGAGCAAGTCGAGAACCGGGAGCGGCTGAAGCGTGGTGTAGTAGCGCGAGCGATAGGTCATGGAACAGTCGGCCG
>CAWAMG010000007.1:0-532904 GCA_963783065.1 uncultured Acidobacteriaceae bacterium
CCGGCCAGAGGAAGCGTGTCCAGCGGCGATTCGATACCCGCATCGCCTCCCCCGCTGCCTCCACCAATAAACCCGTGGCGACGGCTCTCACCGACAAGCTAAGGACCAGTGCCTCAAAGTAAGCCAGGAACTGCACGACGCTGGCGGCGAAAGTGTAGATGCCCAGGCTGCGAAAAACACGATAATCGGGCGCGGCCCGCCAGAGCGCCAAATAAGCAACCGCCAGGCAGAACAACAGCACGGCGCCGATGAGCACCGGTATGTCTTGTACCTGCTTGATGAGCGGCACCGGCGGAAAAAGCTGCTGGAGCAGGGGCAGTGCTGCGGCAAGGAGATGAAGGTCCGTCACGCGGGGACCGACCTTTGCAGGGTGAGGACGGTGATGTCGTCCTCCTGGCCGAACAGCTTCGCGGCGTTGGCGATTTGGTTTGCGGACTGCCCGCTGATTGCGCGGGTGCGCTCGAAGCCGAACAACTCGCCCGCGGCGTTGCGCGCTTCGACGACGCCATCGGAGACGAAGGTGAGGCTGTGACCGGCGCTTACCTGGAGATGCAGTTCTTCGTACTCGATCGGTTCGACGCCGAGGGGCAAGCCAGCGGGGACCTCAAGCTCTGCACCGTTAAGGTAGGGCGCAATCTGCCCGGCGTTGGCAATGGTGATTGCCCCATCCTCCCCAATGCGCGCCACGCAGCAGGTGACAAAGCCGCCCTGCAATTGGCCGACGAGCCCGCGGTTGAGCGCGGCTAGGATGCGGGCCGGAGGGAGAACAGGCATGGTTCGCAACGCGCCGATGATGGCCGAAACCGTCATGGCCGCGCGGAGCCCCTTGCCGCTCACGTCGCCTACAACGACAAGCACGCCGCCGTCAGACTCGGGCACGACGCGAAAGAAGTCGCCACCCACATGCTTCGCCGGCAGATAGGCGCTCTGGATGCGGAATCCAGGAACATCTACCGCCGGTGCAACCAGCCGCTCCTGCACCTCGCGCGCCGCCTCGAACTCGACGCGGAGTTCGTCGCGCGCCCGCCACGCCCGCCAGGCCCGCTGGCTGAGCAAGAGGAAGAGGGCAATCGCAAAGAGAAAGAAGGCCAGCCCAAGCGTGTGTTCGTAAAAGGGCCCCACCATCACACCGACAGGCAAAACCCCAACCGGGAGCAGAAAGGCTGCCGTTGCGTAGGCAATGATTGCGACCGCGATCAACTGGTTCCTTCTCCTCACCATAATCGCCCAAAGATTGACGCCAACAAGAGTGAGGCTGAAGCCCAAAAACGCGAGAAGATACACCGGGCCGGCCCAAAAAGTGAGCGCAGTGGGAGTTGTGGGCAAAACAAAGTACAGAGCGACTATCGCAAGGGCCACCGCGAAAGCCTGGACAAGGCGCTTCAGCTTGATAGCCCGTAGGCCATGAACAGTCCAGGTAAACTCGACATCGGCCAATAGAGCAGGAAAGGCGATCCCAAATAGAATTATCCACTGAGTTCGCCAAGAGATCGCCCCGAGTCCAGGCAAGGAAGGATTGGCAGAAAGCTCAAAGAGCGCATGTGCAATCAATACCCAACTGAAGACCAGCAAATCGCGCCCACCCAACCACCGCCAGGCGAAGAACACTCCTACGCCGAGGAGGACCATGAGGCCGTTGAGTTCCAGGTCAAGCAGGTTTGCATAGGTGATGGTGGCGTGGTCAGCGCGATGAGCCAGCTGCAGAACACGGTTCTCGTCTACAGAGATGATCCAGGTTGTGAAAGAGGTGGGTCCGCGCCACGCTGGCGGATACCAGGTTCGAAGCGCCACGAGGGTTGTTGCTCCCGGTGACGCGGCGGATGCCGGCAGGTCGAAGATGGCATCCCTGTGGTCAAGATCCAGGTCGACCTCGGGCGGAAGGCTGCCCTGCCGGCCCACAAGCGCACCTCCTGCGTAGATTTCCAGCGCATGACGCTCTGTGTCCACTGCAATGAGAAAGGGCGGCGAGCTGCGGACGGCCAGCGGGAGGGAAGCTCCGCTACGTACAGCGATGTGGAGGCGAACCCACACAAAGCCGTCGGAGTACAAAGGAGGAATCGGCCATCGGCCATCTTTGGCTACAGGCCAGGCGCTGTCGTCGAAGTTGGGATTGGCCCAGCCGAGCTTGCCGTCAGGGTCGTCGCCGAAGTGGTAGCGCACGGTCGTGGGGGGCTGGGCTTGCTGGGCGCGGGCGTGCGGGGTGCAGAAGGGGACACAAACGAGGGTCAGATGAGCGACAACGACAAAGTTGCGAACCTTCACGCGAGCGCTCCCTCCTGGGCGGGCGACAACAGGAGGGTGAGGACGGTGATGTCGTCCTGCTGTCCGAAGTGCTGCGCACAGCGGGCTATTTCGTTGGCGGGTTCGGTTGAAGCGGCCTGGGTGCGGTCGAAGCCGTAGAGCTCGCCGGAGGGACTGGTGGCTTCGAGGACGCCGTCGGAGACAAAGGTGAGGCGGTCATTGGGGGCAAGTCGGTAGCGCATTTCTGTGTAGGTGGATTCGGTGACGAGGCCGAGGGGCAGGCCGGGCTCGACGGCCATTTCTGCGCCGTTGCGATAAGGGGCGGGATTGCCGGCGTTGGCGATGGTCATTGCGCCGTCAGCGGAGATGTGCGCGACGCAGCAGGTGACGAAGCCGCCAATTTGGCCGTAGAGAGCACGATTGAGGTGGGCGAGGATCTCCGGCGGCCAGAGCGACGGGTAGTCGCGCAGCGCGCCCATGATGGCGCTGACGGTCATGGCGGCTTTGAGGCCTTTGCCGCTGACGTCGCCGACTATGACGAGTACGCTGCCGTCTGGTTCGGGTAATACGCGGAAGAAGTCTCCGCCAACCTGTCTGGAGGGGAAGTAGACACTCTGAATTTTGAAGCCGGGAAGATCGACGGCGGGGGCGACGAGCCGCTCTTGCACCTCGCGCGCCGCCTCGAACTCGACCCGCAACTCGTCGCGTGCGCGCCACTCCTTCCAGGCATTCTGGCTGAGGAGCGCAAAGATGGCGACATCACAGACGAAGTCAGCCAGCGCAATCGGGTGCTCCTGGAACGGGCCCAATCTCACGACGAACGATAAGATGGCCGTGTTGTTCAACAGGGAGATAGCTGGGTTTGCCAGGAGCGCCAGCGCAAGCAGCGGGTTGGTTCTCTTCGTCAGAATCGCCCAGACGTTCACGGCAATGAGGATGGGTTCGAAGATCAAGTCCGCAGGGAGCACGGCCAGCGTGGCCAAATGAGCAATCGCGGTCGAAGTTGTCGACAAAATCGGAATCAACAGCGCCAGGTTAAAGATCACGGCAGCAGCCTGGGCGAGACGTTTCAGAAGAGGAGCACGCAGGCGGTGAACGGTCCAGTTGAGCTCGCCGAGGGCAACCATGAACAGCGTCAGCGGTGCAAAAAAGACAAACGCTCCCGCTTGAAATGAAAGCTGATCCTCTCCAGGCAAGCTGGAGTTCCACGCAAGCAGAACGAGCGCCTGTGGAATCATCACCCAGGCGAACACCAGCAAATCGCGTTTACCGGTCCAACGCCATGCGACGAGCATCCCGATGCCCAGGAGGCCAATCCCGAGATTCAGAGCAAGGTTCAGCCCGTTCGCGTAGAGCTCGGTGGCATGGTCGGCGCGCCGGGCAAGGAGGAGATTGCGGGTTCCATCGATGGAAATCTCGACGGCGGGTTTTCCTGGCCTGCGCAGATGCGGAGGGCACCAGACTCGAAGCGCAACGACGGCTGTACTACCCGGCTTTGCGGCGGACGCTGGCAGTTCGAAGACCGCGTCCAACTGATGGATGTCGAGTTCAACATGAGGTGGAAGGCTACCCTGACTGCCCGCCAGCACACCGTCTACATAGAGTTCGTCTGCCAAAGCGAAGGGAAGGCCGTCCAAATTGCGGTCCCGCGCGCTGCGGACAGCCAACGGACCGGAGGCATCGCCGCGCACTGGGATGCGGAAGCGAAGCCAGATGAAGCCATCTGAAAAGAAAGGTGGCATGGGCCATTGGCCGTTTTCGGCGATAGGCCAGGCGCTGTCGTCGAAAGTTGGATTTGCCCAGCCCAGCTTGCCGTCTGGATCGTCGCCGAAGTGGTAGCGTGTCTCGGCGGGCGAAGAAGATTGTGCCTCCTGCGCAGGACACCAGAACGCTGCCGGACACGCCAACACAACGGTCAAAAGGAGCAAGTGTCTCGGCATGCAGGGAAGCATTCATGAATCATACCCCGCTTGCAGCGATGGACAGACTCCCGGATTCGAGTCCGGAACCCGTTCTATTGCCCGCCGGTATCGCTGTCAGGCAGCTTGTAGGGCCGTTGCAGCCACTGCCGCGCTTCGTTGACCGCGCCCTGGGTGTTGTCGTTGGTCTGCACGGCCAGGCGGTACTCGTTGACGGCGCGGTCGCGCTGGCCGGTGATGTCGAAGATCTTGCCCAGCGCGATGTGGCTCCAGACCTCGGTCCAGCGGGGTTCGCCGTCGCCGCGCAGCGAGTCGCGGTAGGAGTTGACGCTGGCCTGGTAGTTGCGCTGGGTAAAGAGCAACTCGCCGATGCGATAGCTGGCCAGTGAGCTGTGCGGGTTCACCTCCAGGGCCTTTTGATACTCGGTGAGCGCCCCGGGCAGGTCGCCCTGAGCCACCAGTTGCTGGCCTTTGAGGATGGCGATGCGCACCTGCAGGTCGGGGGTGGACTTGAGCACCCAGTTGCCGGGGTCGATGCTGATGTGGCGCGGACGGCCGAAGGTATCCACGACAAATTGCGTGTCGGTGCCGACCACATCGATCTTCTGGTTCTCGGTCTTGCCGTCGGTCTCGATGCGCAGCTCGACCGGCATGCTGAATAGGTCGAGATCCTGCTGGATTTCGCCGATGGTGCGGAAGCCCTTGTTGTTGCCTAGGCGGTAGACGGCGTACTTGTTGGTGAACTGGGGTGCGCCGGTGCCGTCGATCCACTGCGCAAAGAAGGCGGTGAGCTGCTGCTGGCTCTGCGCTTCGGCCACTTTGATGAAGTCAGACGTGCGCATGCTGCTGTCGGTGTACTGGCTGAGGGCGCCCTTCAGGGTAGCGAGGAAGGCCTTGTCGCCGATCTCCCAGCGGAGCATGTGGAAGATCATGGCGCCCTTTTCCAGAGTCATGGACTGGAACTCCGGCGAGAAGGGGCTTTGCCGGCCCGCGCTGGAGAGGGGAATCGTGTCGTAGGCAAGGGCGCCCGCGGCCACATCCTGCAGCGCCGTATTCATCGCGCCCCGGCCG
Source organism: uncultured Acidobacteriaceae bacterium (assembly GCA_963783065.1). Classification (GTDB taxonomy): domain Bacteria; phylum Acidobacteriota; class Terriglobia; order Terriglobales; family Acidobacteriaceae; genus Telmatobacter. Next base: position 5,232 of record CAWAMG010000007.1, read on the forward strand.
TTTTCATCTTCCAGGTACATCAGCTCGCCGTAGCGAGCCATGCCGTTGAAGATCCATGCGTCGTTCAGGGTGCGAGGACTCACTTCGGAACCCCACCACTGGTGGGCAATCGTGTTCGCCAGCAGCCGGACGCCGCTCTTGTCGCCCAACGCGAGAGCCAAGAATCGCTGCCAGCTCCGGCGCCCAGACGGCGGGCAGGGTGTCGTCGGGAAGCTCAACGACGTTCAGGTGTGCGGACTCGGGCGCGCCAAAGCTGTCGGTGAAAAAGTCGAACTCTTTGGCTGCGGTTTGCGCCAAGTTGGTGTGCCGAGCTCTGATGGCTGACGGTGAGATAAGACCTTCGCCGACCCTGCCGATTCCGCTTCCACGTAGCGGCCTGCGATGACTGTGCCGGGGAATCCGGGCTTGTCCCAGTTGAAGTCCCACTGGTCGCCGGGTTTGCCGTTGGCCAGCGTCACTTCGTGGGGCTTGCCCTTGCCGCCGCTGGCAAACACCTTCATACCCTGCGGCACGCGGATATGCATCTCCGCGGTGAAGCGGTCGGTGAGGTAGCCGGTCATGGGGAACCAGCGTGCCGGGTAGAGCAGGTAGGTGATCGGCTCCTGGATTGCGGCCAGTTTCAGGCCCTCGACCGGGCCGTCTTCGCTGCCGGTAATGGTTCCTTCGTATTCGAAGGTCCAGTTCTCCGCCGCGTTCCTGGCAATGGGCGTGGCCGGTGTGACGCGGATGGTTCCGTCGGCCGAGCGGTCGCCCGTGAGCACCTTGCCGCGTCCGTCGGTGATTTTGGTGACCTTGAGCGCGGGATGGAACCCGAAGCTGACCATGTCAGCGTTTTCCGGCGCGGTGAAGGTAACCGTGGCTTTCGCGCCCAGGTGATGGGTGGCCGTGTCGATCTCAGCATCGATCTTGTATCCAGTGATGTTGAGGGTGGGCCGTTCGATCCTCTGCTGTGTTGTTATCTGTTGCCCCGCCAGTTCGATCGCAATCGACGAAGCCAGCGCGAGGCCGGAAAGAAGATAGGTCGCCCGGCGTAAGAGGCCGCCAAACCCAGTCGGAACTTCAAGATATTGTGCACGCATAGCAGCCTTCATGTTGTACGCAGCCGTTCCTGGAACCGATAGAAAATGGAACCGATGTTCTAAAGATGTTACCGTTTCTCCTCATACCTGAGCCGAGCCATGTTCGAAGTTGGCCCTGCAGGCATCAGGATTGCACGGTTTCTTCAAGTCGTCCGGGGGAAGCGGCTCGAATCTCGTCCAGAGTGATCGATGCTACCCGCTCGATGGCGCCGACCGAATCGGGTTTTGCCGTCGCCAGCAGACTTCGGATGGCACGAAGCTCCTCCATCATGGACTCGCGAGCGGCCCCGTCCGGTAGCAGGGGCTCAATCTGTTGGACGATATTTGTGGCCGTGAAGTCGTTCTGGATCAGTTCCGCGACGACCCGTTTGCCGGCGATGAGGTTGGCCATGGCTACATGGGGCACCGTGACCACGCGCCGGGCGATGGCGTAGGTGAGGGCAGAAACCCGGTAAACCACCACAAACGGGTTGCCGATGAGCGCGGCTTCGACGGTTGCGGTGCCGCTGGCCACTATGGAGGCCCGGGCGTGAAAAAGCGCGGCGCGGGCGTCGTCGACGAGCCGGATGGGCAGGCCGCGGCCGAGTTCTTCCACCAGGTCCAGCACGTCGGCCCGTTGTCCGGCCGTCAGCATGGGAGCGAGCGGGACCAGGAACTCGAATCCGCGTTGGTTTCCCCGCTCGCGATCGGTGAGGATCCGGGCCGCATTGACCATCTCCGGCAGGTTGTCGCGAATCTCCTTGGGACGGCTGCCGGGTAGCAGGCCAATCCAGGTCCGTTCGGGTTCAAGAAGATTTTCGAGGGCGAACTGCTCGCGGGAGATGCCGGGCTGAGGGAGTTCCGCGAGCGGATGGCCGACAAACTCTGCCTGCACGCCTCGTTCGCGGTAGAAAGCCTCCTCGAAGGGGAAGATCACCAGCATACGGTCGACGTAGCGCTGGACGAGCCGGATTCTGTGCTTCTTCCACGCCCACAGCTGCGGGCTGACGAAGAAGATGACAGGAACGCCCAGCCGATGGAGTTCCTCGGCCAGCTTGAAGTGAATGTCGGGGAAGTCGATGAGAACGGCCACGTTGGGCCGGCGGTCGCGAATGGACTGCTTCAGCTTGCGGAACTCGGCGTAGATGCGCGGCAGGTGGCGGACCACCTCGGTGATGCCCATAACCGCCACGTCTTCCGAACGGACCACGCGCTCAAGGCCGGCGGCAACCATCCGCTCCCCGCCCATGCCGAAAAAAGCGCCTTGTCGGCCCTGCGCCGCCAGACGCTCCTTCAGCGAGTGAATCAGCAGGGCCCCATAGTGCTCGCCGCTGGCTTCACCTGCCGAGATAAAGATCGTGGGGGTCATGGGTCGGCGCTAAATTCTGATGCGCTGCGAACATGATATCGGCTTCGCGTTCGCAGGGCTGTGGGCAGGCGTGCCCTCGATTGGCCCAGCCTTGGGGTCGGAGATGAACATTTTGATCGACGGCACGGCGGATGTGGAGCATAATCCAGCCCATGCCTCGATTGCTTTCATTTCTCCTTGTTGTTACGGTGCTGCCCTTTTCCTTGTCCGGGCAGGCGAAAGGCCCGGCTGCATGGAGTTGGAAGGACAGCAATGGGGTCGTCAGGACGCGGGCGGATCTGGATGCGATCCTGCGCGAACACAAGCTGTGGGCGGAGTCGAATTTCCGCCTCGGCAAGAGGGCAGAACTGAGCGGTGCGAGCCTGCGTGGCGCGGCATTGAAAGGGCTGGACCTGACCAAGGCCGATCTTGCCGGAGCAGATATGGAGGGCGCGGATGCGGACAACACGGACTTCACCGCGGCAAATCTTACCGGCTCGAATCTGCGCGGCGCGAACCTGGAGAATACTTACCTTGGCGGCGGAACTGACACGGCGGCGGGAGCGGTGCTGCGCGGCGCGGACCTGAGTGGGGCAAATCTTGAAGGGGCAACTCTGAACCGTGCTGACCTGACAGCGGCAATCCTCATTGGTGCTGACCTGAACGGCGTGGACTTTTCAAACGCAATCCTGAACGATGCGGACCTGGCCAGTGCCGTGAAAGCAAGAGGAGCTGCCGTTACGGGCGCGGCATCGGGCCAAATGAGCCTTCGCTGCCTTCATCGGGGCGGAATGAGCCTGGCGATCATCGACAACGACACTCTGCTCGGCGAAGGCAAAGGCCAGACGCAGGCCACCGGCGCGGTCTTTAATAATACGCAGCTTGCGGATGCCTGCCTGGATGGTGTCTCGCTGTCGGGCTCAAACTTTACCGGTGCAAGCCTGACGGGAGCGGACCTGAGCAACGCGGACCTGAGCGGCGTGGCCAGCGCAGCCGGCGACCCCGGCGGTGCGGACTTCTCCTTTGCTGACCTGAACGGCGCGATCTATCAGCCGCATGAGCCAAGCGATCTCCTGCTCATGAGCAAGGCCGTCAATCTGGCCGGTCTCGAATACAAAGATGACTCGCAGCCGATCATCTCGCTGCGCAACGGCTTCCGCGATGGGGGCTTTTTGCAGCAGGAGCGGGATGTGACCGAGGCGTATTGCAACCACGTTCCGGACTTCGCCGCCAACCTGCCTGCGGCGGGACACAGGAGCCTGGTCCAGGAGCTGAAATATTGGGCCGGAATTGCGCAGTACTGGACCTCGGAAGCGATGTTTGACTGGACCTGCGGATGGGGTGCGAAACCCGGTAAGCCGCTTTGGATTATCGCCGTCATTGCTCTCCTGTGCGTGCCTGCATATTGGATTGGGATGCACTTCAAGCTCGGGCGAGGCGGCATCTACCTGGTGGCCACGAGCACGCCGGTTGCGGTGGATGGGGCTAGCCAGCGGGCAGTCCGGATAGAGGTGCACCCAGACAGGGATGCTCAGGCCGAGGGCGAGTCGCGCCCGAAGCGTTGGACGCGGGGCTGGTGGGCCGCGATGGGCAGGGCGATATGGAATCAAAGTGGGCAAGAGACTGGAGCGCTGAAGACTGCGCTGCTCTTTAGCATGATGAGCGTCTTCAGCATTGGGTTTGATGGCTTCGATGCGGGCGAGTGGATTCGAGCGTTGATGGGGCGGGAGTTCGACCTGAAGGCGCGCGGTTGGATGCGCACTCTTTCAGGGCTGCAATCGCTGTTGGGGGTGGGGCTGCTGGCGCTCTCGATCCTGAGCTACTTTGGACACCCCTTCGAATAGAAACGGCCTGAGAGGCGCAAGCCGGTTCCGCTCTAAAAGTCCTCATCGTCGCCGATGGGCATGCCGGGGGGCGCCTCAACGGGTTTCGAGGGGACGAATTTTGCTGGGTCGCGCTCGAATTCATTGATGCGGTCGATCAGCGCCACGTGGTGGATCTCTTCCGCAGAATCCGGATTCCTAGGCGCGGCAGTCAGCTGTTTGAGCAGGTCGGCAATATGCCAGCGCACGATCGCGCGGGTCTGGCTTGAAGCTTCGGGGTTGATTCCGAGAGCCAGCATGGCTTCTAGGGCGCGGAACTCGACGGCGCGCTCCACTTCAGAGGACACCGTATGCCCGCCCTCCGTGCGCTGGGCCACGGCAGCAGAGATGGACTCCAGCATGACGCGGAATGAGGGCGCGCCGGGTACGAACATGTGGTACTCGATGATGCGGGCCGCGCGTGCGGGGTCGAGCAGCGCCGCCAGCGTGAGATCGGTGGAGGACTCAGCTGCGGCGACGGGGTCGAAGGTGAGCCCGGTGTGCGACGGGAACGACTCGCGCGTCCGCGGGTATCCCGGTGGCACGGGCGGAAGAATGCGCAGGATCGATTCGGGCAGCGTGAGCGTGTCGGGCGACAGCGTCTTGAGAACCGCATCCAGGGCCTTTTTCTGCTCGGCAGGTTCAACAACCGACGGGTTCGGCTGGCCGTCGCCGCGCAGATTGTACCGGTAGTTCAGGCCTCCAATCTCCTTGATGGCCGCTTCAGTCTGGTAGCGATGGAATAGATACAGCGGGACCAGCGTCTGCTCAAGCTGAGCCATCGGAGTGCCGGGCTTTATGGCGGATTCACCGAAGTTCTTCAGCGCGGCGGCGCGGACGGTGAGGACGCGTTCCAGCTCGGCCGCCGGATCGTTGCCGTTGTCCCAGAGATGCGCGAGAGGGTGGGCGCTGCCGAGAGGCCGGGCGTCTTCATCGGTGATGTAAAGCTGGCCGGCTCGATCTGCGTCGGCCAGGATCTTGTTCAGCGCGGTCCGCTCGGTCTGCGGCGTGGTGTTGGGGGCAAATTCGCGGTAGCCGTAATCGATGGCGACTTTGTCCCATCCGCCGATGCCGACAGAGTAAGCGTGGGAGAGATCGATGTGTCCGTTAGCGTCAGCCGTGACCCAGGGATGGGGATAGTCCATCACGCTGTCCCCGGGCGCGACGGTGGAGGCGGCGAAGTTGTGGGCCAGGCCCAGGGTGTGACCGGTCTCGTGAGCGGCGAGTTGGCGGATGCGGGACAGCACGAACTCCAGCATGGGGTCCATACCGTGCGATGGGACCGCTTCAGATGAGTCGGCATAAGGAGAAAGAAGGGCTTCGGCAATCAGGTAATCCTGGCGGCCCCTCAGGGAACCAAGCGTCACGTTGCCTTTGATGATCTCGCCCGTGCGGGGGTCGGCGACGACATTGCCATAGCTCCAGCCGCGCGTGTAGCGATGAACCCACTGGATGATGTTGTATCGGATGTCCATGGGGTCCGCCCCGGCCGGAAGCAGGTCAACGCGAAAAGTGCCTTTGGCCCAACCCGCGGCCTGAAAAGCCTCATCCCACCAGCTTGCGCCCTCCACCAGCGCCTGGCGGATGGGCTCAGGCGCGCCGCGATCGACGTAGTACTGGATGGGCGTGACTGCTTCGCATGCCACAGTGCAGTTGGGGTCCTTCTTGATCAGCCGGTGACGCAGAATGAAGAGCTGATCGAGCGGCTCGCCGAGCGGCGCGGTGTAGTCGCGATACATGCTGGGGAAGTATCCGGCGCGCGGGTTGAATCGCCGGGGATTGAAGCCGGGCGGCGGCAATTCGATGAAAGAAGTCCGCTCGCGGAGGGTCAGCGCGTGAGCGTCGGGCGTCACGTCCCGCACAAATGCCGCGTCTTTGGGGTCGTCCGTGACAAATGTCAGCTCCGCTTCAACCTCGGTGTTCTTCGGGAAGCCCTTGGTGTTTTCCATGACGATGGCGGAGCGGCTCGCGTCAACCTTGTAAGCTCCCTGTTTCAGGTTGGCGAGCGTGTCGGTCACCCCATGACCGTCGTGGAGGAAGAAATCGGTTGCGTCGACAAGGATCGCGCCCTCCGGGGACTCTGCCGCCACAGTGAAACCCCACAAAACAGATTCGGGGAACGACTGGGTCACGGCAAGCTGCTGGTCTGGATCGATGCCGGAGGTGCGGAAATCCAGATTAGGCTGGGTCAGCAAAACCTTGTTGCCATTGCGCTCAAAGCAAACCACGACGCCCTCGGCAATTTGGCCGCGGTCGAGGCCCAGGTCGTTCGAGCCCGTTCCGTACGGCAGCGAATTGACGTAAAGCAGGTCCGGACTCTTCTCGTCGGGGCCCAGGTGCGGGATTTCGAGGTAGAGCTTACCGTTTCTCGCGTCCCAGTTGAGCGGCAGCAGGCCGTCAAGATGCTTCATGCCGGCCGTCTTCGCGCCGATCGAGGGCGGGCTATCCGGCGCAGGCGGATTCGGTGTCTGGGAAGGGGAGACGTTGGCGGCGAAAAGAAGAAGAGCTAGGGCGGGGAGTTTGCGCATGGACCGTTCTAGCACGAAACGCGCCGCCGCATAAACCCAATTCCCTTAAAGTTTTCCTTTCAGGATGTCTGGCGCGGGTTGATCCCACAGCCCACGGAGAATAATTCAGAAGCGCGTGGCGGGATCGCCACCGCAACAGAAAATTAGCATTTTCCCCGTATTTTTCGTTTAAATTGAAACCGAGGTCATGCGATGCGGTCACTCCCTGTCTCCTTCCGCCCACGCTCGCTGCTTTCCACTTTGGCCGTCACGGTCCAGGTAATGATTGCCGGTTTGGTTCTTCTCTCAAGTGCCGCGGCCCAGGACGCGGCGGGCCCGGCCGAAGCACAACCGGGGCCACCACCGCCTCCTTTCGCATTCGTCAACACCATCCCGCCCGATCAGCTCGCGTTCCTCAAAGACTACGACGGCAAGTCCGAAAAGGAACTGCTAAAAGACAAGCGATTCCACAAGCTGATGAACCAGATCACGCCGCGGACCGAATACCACTACGGATACGACATGCCGCTGTCGACGGCGGTGGATGAGACGCTTGGCGGGCCGCCTCTGCCCGTGAACATCCGCGAAGGCCGCTACGTGATGGTGGCCGCCGACACCAATTCGTTTAAAGGCGGCAAGGGTTTTGTCTGGTTCGACATTCAGGCGGGGATCGGCATTGGCGGCGTCTATTTCCACCCCACCAACGGCGAGCCCACGCCAACCGTTGCCATTTATACGCGCCAGCTCAAGGCGACTGACCTGGGGATCAGTCAGTTCCCCGAGGCGTTTGCCCAGGATCTTGCCCAGTGGTCGCTCGTGACCGGCATGTCGCCGGTGACGGTGCGGTATTTCATCCCCGACAATGGCAGAAAGTATGTGCTGCTGCACGATGAAGATTACTGCTCGCATCCGGAGATCGCGCCGGCGCAGCCCGCCGGCGGATGCGAGCAACTGAATGCCGACGCGGCCGACGCAGACATGAACGGCGCCTACTTTATGCAGGAGACCGGCAACCTGGCCAACGCAACCGCGTGGATGCTGGGTCAGGACCAGGTGGCATGGATCGGCTTTCGATTCCGGACCTGCGGGGGCGTTCTGGCCTGCCAGATTCGGGTCACGAGGCAGAGGACGCGGGTGCTGATTGGGCATCGGTAAGGGCGCGAGCAATACCGGGCTCAGCTAAATTGCAAGGAAGTCGCTCAAGGCGCGTCCAATCCGAGTTATTCCCTTGACGGAATATCGCTCGCAGGGAATAATTGGAAACATGGCTTGGGAGATCGAAGTCAGCGATGAGTTCAAAGAATGGTATGAATCGCTGACCGATCCGGAAGCCCTGAACGTGCACAATTCGGTGGAAGCGCTGGCGGCAGTGGGACCCGCGCTTGGCCGTCCGCATGTAGACACGCTTAGGGATTCGCGGTTCCCAAACATGAAAGAGCTGCGGGTGAAGCACCGGGGCAGACCCTATCGGATTCTGTTTGCTTTTGACCCGCGACGCTGCGCTTATCTGATTCTCGGCGGAGACAAGACCGGGGATTCGCAGTGGTACATCGACGCGATCCGCAGGGCGGACCAGGTTTACGCCAAACATCTCGAGGAGATTGGGGAGGGACACGATGGCGCATAAGTGGAAGGACATTCGCAGAAAGCTCCCACCGGAGCAGGAGGAGGAGACGCGGCGTTATGTGAAGGCCGTGGTGGAGTCTGTGACGCTGAACCAACTGCGCGAAGCGCGGAGGCTGACTCAGGCCAATCTGGCAAACCTGCTCGGGGTGAATCAGGGGTCTGTTTCGAAGATGGAGAAGCGGACGGACATGTATATTTCTACGCTACGCAGCTTCATTGAAGCGATGGGCGGAGAACTGCAGATTCGCGCGGTGTTTCCTGAGGGCGAGGTTGCAATCGAGCAGTTCAAGGATGCTGGATGTGCGTCTGACTCCGAGGAGACTGCCGCGGCATAAGTTTTGCGCTTAAGTCCAGGACTCGGAGCTACGAATTGGGTGTCCAGCATCGATTGCATTCTGGTGTCCATGAGCTGCGAGCCGACTGCCTTTTCAATCATTTCTCTTTTTCTACGAAAAGGTTCTTGGCGCTCTCTATGCAGACGGCTTGCATGGCATCAGGCCTCTGAGGTTCCAATGGGCAGACCTCGAAGTCGGCCCAGATGGTGGCATCGTACGGGTTCGAAATATTCGATTGCTCGAATACTCGGCTGACTTTCGGCGGAAATTCAGGGCCTTCGCTGTCCAGACCATACCGGTCAACTGACGGTCCGCTGTAGATCCCCAGAAGTCGATGAGTACCAATCTTCCACAACGTGTAGGATGGGGTTCCGTTCGCCTCTTTCAAACGTCCATGGGTCCAATAGCAAGAGGCGGCGTTCGCGGGGGTTTTGCAGGGGATTCGTCGCCTTGGGTTGTCCTTGACAGCTCCCGTCGAACAAGTCGCAAGGAATAAGAGCGAAGTCAGCATTGCTATCCGTCGCATAAGCGGAAGGGTAGCGCGAGCCCAATGATTTCGCAAATGCGCGCTGCCGCACCCTGTCGGCGCGCCTGATCTTGTCGCAGTCGCCCCATCGCCGCTGTCCAAATTCGAACAGGGTTGGCCGATTTCGCACGCAGGCAGTGGGGTACACCGGCGGCGCTCGGCTCGCAACGCCTTTGTTTCTGCTCAACCCTCTTTGGCGAGGCACGTGCAGCCACGAACGTGGAACAACTCTGACACAAGCGTGAAAAGGCTCTGAACTCTATCTGGAATGGGTTGCATGGCGCGACCGATTGCATGGAGGCTAGCATGGGAAACCTGATCCAGTATCTTTTCCAGGATCTTCGTTTTACGTTTCGCCAGTTGGGCCGCGCGCCGGGCTTTTTTGCAACGGCGGTGCTGACGCTTGCGCTGGGCATTGGGGTCAACACGGCAATCTTCAGCCTGGTGGACGCGCTGCTGCTGCGGCCGCTGCCCGTGGCCAGTCCCCAGCAGATCGCCGAGTTGGCGCAGGCGCAGAGTCACGGGGCGCAATTGCCGCTCTTCTCCTGGCCGGAGTATCGCGCCATCCGCGACCAAAGCCAGAGCTCATTCAGCGGTATTGCCATGAATGCGACCGGGCTCGACGGCTTTGCCACCAACGGCATGCAGCCGCAGCGCATCTTCACCTCGTACGTGAGCGGAAACTTCTTCAGCGTTCTTGGACTCAAACCCGCAGCCGGCCGTTTGTTCCTGCCCAGCGAGGGTGAAGTGCTGGGCAGCGACCCGATTGTGGTTCTCGACTACGACTTCTGGATGAAGCAGTTCAACGGCGATGCGAGCGTGGTGGGCCGTTCGGTCATGATCGACGGACACCCCCTCACGATTGTTGGCGTTGCGCCCAAAGGATTTTACGGGGTTCAGAGCTTTATCAGTATGGGGGCCTATCTGCCGGCATCGCAGTTGGTCATCTCCGGCGCGCAGGTCGCCACGTTGAACGACTGGCAGAACCGCGGCTTCCAACTCTACGCCCGCCTTCGCCCCGGCGTCACCCTCGCGCAGGCCGATGCCGAGTTGAGCGTAGCCGCGCGCGACATGATGCGCCAGCAGCCGGAGGTGGAAAAGAACCTGACGGTTGCCGCCTTCTCAGAGCCCACCATGCGCATTGCCACCGGCGATCCGAAGACCATGTACATCATGGCCGCGTTGTTTCTCTCGCTTGCCGGCATGGTGCTGTTGCTGGCCTGCGTCAACGTGGCCAATCTGGTGCTGGTGCGCGCCACCACGCGCGAGCGTGAGATGGCGATCCGAACGGCACTCGGCGCGCGGCGGTCGCGGCTGCTCGCGCAACTGGTGACCGAAAGCGTCACCCTGGCACTCATCGGCGGAGCCATGGGCGTGGTATTGGGCATTTGGTCCAGCAGCACGCTCGGCCACATGGATATCCACGCCGATCTGCCCGTGCGGCTGGCCTTCGACTTCGACTGGCGCATCTTCCTCTACTCGTTCTCCATCGCCCTTGCAGCCGGGATTGTCGTCGGCGTCGTGCCTTCGATCAAGATGGCCCGGAGCAACGTGAACACCATCCTTCACGAGGGCAGCCGCGGTGTCACGCGCGGGCGCCATTGGTTCCGCGACAGCCTGGTGGCGATGCAGATCGCAGGATCGCTCGTTCTGCTTGTGGTCACCGGACTGTTCGTGCGCAGCCTTTCGGCTATGCAGACCATGGATCTTGGCTTCAAGCCAGATCACGTGCTCAACCTGGCCGCCGACGCCAACCAGATTGGAATGACCGCTGCGCAGGCTCGAGATCTTTCCAACAACATCAACGCCCGCCTTCATCAGGTCGCAGGTGTTGAAGCGGTCAGCAACGCCAGCCAGGTTCCGCTCGGCTACCTCAGCAACGGCGGCGATACCCTCATCATTGACGGCGCGCCTGCGCCCACAGATAGTGCCGCCTTTGGCGCCGGCTACAATGTGGTCTCGCCGGAGTATTTCCAGGTAATGGGCATGGACCTCGTGCGCGGCCGCGCGTTTACGCCGTCTGACGAAACGCATGGCCGCGATGTGGCCATCGTGAGCGAGTCCACGGCCCAAAAATATTGGCCCGGCAAAGACGCCATCGGCCATACCTTCCGCATGGCCAGCGATAAGAATCGCGAGCTCGAGGTGGTGGGCATTGTGCGCGACGCAGAGTTCCAGATCTTCGGCGGCGCAAAATCGAGGCCTTTCTTCTACATTCCCTACGCCCAGCACATCGAAGGGAACACTCTGATGGTCTTCCAGTTGAGGACGGCAGGCGATCCCATGGCGCTGGCGCAGACGGCGGAGAAGGCCATCCATTCGCTCGCGCCCCAGCTTCCTCTCTTCCAGGTGCAGACCATGCGCCAGGGCATCTACACCCTCAACGGACTGCTCCTGTTCCAGATCGGCGCAGCGCTGGCCGCCGTCATGGGTGGCCTGGGACTGACGCTCGCCGTCATTGGTCTCTACGGAGTCGTCTCCTATGCCGTTGGCCGGCGCGTACACGAGATCGGCCTGCGCATGGCCCTGGGAGCCACAAGAGCCTCGGTCTTCGGCATGATCTACCGCCAATCGATGGTCATTGTCGCCATCGGACTCGGAGTCGGCCTCGCGCTCGCCCTTCTGGCAGCCAAAGCCGCAGGCAGCTTCGTGGTAGTCAACGTCTGGGATCCGCTTACGTATGCAGTGGTCGGAGCAACCCTGGCACTGGCCGCCATCGGCGCTTGCTACCTGCCCGCGCGTCGTGCCATGGCCGTCGAGCCCATGACCGCGCTCCGCGAGGACTAAGGGTCACTGGCCGCGGCGCGCCCGTAGAACCCGATGAGACTTTTCCCCATGGGCTGCCGTCCAGTTCGCAGGCGCCAAAATCTCAAGCTCCGCGCCGGAATTCTAACCAAAAAATGGAGACACAGATGGTTCGCAAAACCCTGCTCGCGGTTCTTTTCCTCGCACTTGGCTCGGTGGCGGCCTTGGCCGCCGACTTCAACGGCAAATGGACCGCGGAGGTTACAACACCGCGCGGCACCCAGACGCTGACCTTCGATTTTCACGTGGACGGCACGGCGCTGACAGGTAAGATCACATCCCCGCGCGGCGACAGCGACATCACGGAAGGCAAAATCGACGGCGATAACATCGCTTTCAGCCAGGTGGTGAGCTTCAACGGCAACGACATGAAGATCGTCTACACGGGGAAGGTGGATGGGGATGGAATCAAGTTCTCGCGCGTCGTGGCCGACCGGCCTGCGGTGGAATTCAGGGCGACGCGGCCTAAGTAAACTTGGGAACGCCTCCAGGTTTCCAGGTCTCGAAGGCGATCGCTCGTTCACCTGCTGAGGGGGATGAGGCGTTTTTCACCCGCGCCTTGCCCGCACCGCCCCCGCCAGTTCCTTGAGCAGCCCATGGGTCTCGTTCCAGTCAATGCACCCATCGGTGATGCTCTGCCCGTAAACCAACGGCTGCCCCGCGACAAGAGGCTGCACCCCGGCCACCAGGTTGCTCTCGATCATCACGCCCATAATGCGCTTATCTCCCGCCGCAATCTGACCAGCGACGTTGCGGCAAACCAGCGCCTGCCGAGTGTAGTCCTTGTTGGAGTTGGCGTGGCTCACATCGATCATGATGCGCGGCAGCACGCCGGCCTTCTCCATCTTCGCGGCTGTCTCGGCCACGCTGGCGGCGTCGTAGTTGGTTAGTCTCTTGCCGCCGCGCAAAATGATGTGGCAGTCCGGATTCCCCGAAGTCACAAAGATGGCTGACTGCCCATGCTTCGAGTTGCCGAGGAAGGTGTGCGAGTAGCCGGCCGAGAGAATGGCGTCGATGGCCACTTGCACATCGCCCGAGGTGGCGTTCTTGAACCCCACCGGGCAGGAAATCCCGCTGACCAGTTGGCGATGCACCTGGCTCTCGGTGGTCCGCGCGCCGATGGCGCCCCAACTCACCAGTCCGGCAATGTACTGCGGCGTAATCATGTCGAGAAACTCGGTCCCCGTCGGCACGCCCATCTCGGCCAGGTCGAGCAGCAGGTGCCGCGCGAGGCGCAATCCGTCGTTGATCTTGTAGGTCTGGTCGAGGTAAGGGTCGTTGATGAGCCCCTTCCAGCCGATGGTGGTGCGGGGCTTCTCGAAGTAAACGCGCATCACGATGCGTAGATCCGCTGAGAACTCCGCAATGGCCGACTGGAGCAGCCCTGCGTACTCACGCGCGGCTTTGGTGTCGTGAATGGAGCAAGGGCCGACGAGAACCAGCAGGCGCGGGTCGCGGCCGTTCAGAATGTTGGCAATCTGGAACCTGGTGTTGAAGATGGTGGCAGCCGAGTTCTCAGTGATGGGCAGGTCTTCTTCAAGGAAGACGGGCGGGAGCACAACCTTGGTCCATTGAATGCGAAGGTCTTCTATTTTAGGAGGCATAAGGGGATTCCGGCCTTCACGCACGAATGCGGCAACTGTGATGGATGCGCTTTATCTCTCATATTTTACAGCGCGGACACGAGAGGCGGACGCCGACGGCGGCTCGGGAATCTTGAAATGTGAATCAGGATCTACGCGGCAAATTGGGCCCGTTCCTGCAAGGGACGCAAGGCAAGCGATGTAGGACCGAGCCAATCCGGCCCTGTCTCAAGGCTCGTAGCGCTTTTCCCCCGCCTCAATCGCCACGGCGAGCCGGTTCTGCTCCGGGGGCAGCGGACAGGAGGCGTAGAGCGAGTACGCGCAGGGTGGGTTTTCCAAACGATTGAAGTCGAGGATCAGCGTGCCGGGCTGGTCGAGCCCATGGTCGGGCAATCCGGTGTGGAGATAACGAGCCGTCTCATAAGTTGCAGCCCGGCTGGTCGCGTCCTTGAGAAGGAAGAAGAGAATCTGCGACCCGGGGACTTCAATAACAGGCTCAAGGCGCAGCGTAGTGTTTCCCAGACGGAATTCGGCCACGCCCGGCGACGGTAAATCAATCGTGGTCCCGAGCACTGTGGGGATCTTGACGATGCGCAGCGGCGTGAAGGGAATCCACTTGGCCTCGACGCGGAACTTTGCATCGGGCGGATACCAGTTGAGGCCATGAAAGCCGGTGCGGGCAGCGGCGTCGGTGTTTTTCATCCGGAGCGCGAAGCGGTCGCCGCGTGCGAGCACCGCGAGCGTAAGGCCGTGCCAGGTGATGACGGGCGGCTTGGCTGCGTTCGTATCAAGCGCCCCTTCCCGCGCCGGAGCGCCGTCGACCTGAAGATCAGCGGGAAATCCGCCAACCGGAGCCAGCAACTGGACTGTCTTCGCATTCACGGTAAGGATGCCGATGTGCTCGGGAGCATCTGCCCGGATGCGAACAGTATTATCGGCTGCGGTACCGACCGAATTAAAGCCCGTCTTGAGCCAATCCAGCCCCACAAGAGTCAGCCAGCCGTTGGGCGCGGCAATCTCCTGCTCGCGCGCCGCACGCCACGCAGCCAGGTCCTTCTGCCAGGCGGCGTCGGGGGAATCGGTGGAGGCTGCTTCCTGTGCAGAGGCGGGTGCCTGCTGAGCTGAATCGCCGGAGGGGACGGCCGGTGCTTGGTCCTGGGCAACAGCAGGTGCAGCAAGCAAGAGGCCCAACGCGGCGAGCGCGAACGCCCTGCACCGACGCGCGCCCAGGTCCAAGCCTGAGTTTCTGAGTCTGGGCCAGATTTGCGGCGTTTCGCGCAACGGTTGCTCCTGCATCGCTCGTGCTCCAGGGGGATTCCCCATTTTATGCCTGCCTTCTGGGCGGTTGGGGCGGGTTACCTTGACAGCCCCATTCGGCAGTCCCTAGAATTAAACAGGGATATCCTATCCATTTTCCGGTATAAGCTGCAGATTTAGAAGGGTTTAGGTCCCTGGAGCGGAACATAGGCCGGGGCCGGCGACATCGAAAAATGGGGCCGTGAGCTTCGTCAGGAGCATCGGCGACGCGGCGACAAGGATTAGGGGGCAATCGCGATGCCTGAGGCGCGCGTCAGCCCGCGCGAGCGGCTGGTGCTTACAGCCATCATCGAGATCTACATCGCAACCGGCGAACCTGTCGCGTCGCAGGCTGTTGCGCAGGCGTTTGCCGACCGCGATGGGTTGAGCTCTGCCACCGTCCGCAACGTGATGGCAACCCTCGGCGAGGCAGGTTTGCTGGAGCAGCTGCACAGCTCGGCGGGTCGCGTTCCCACGGCTGCGGCGTTCCGCTATTACGTCGAGCAGATCACGCAGGCTTCCCGTCCTCCGCAACTCGGCAATACATTGCAGCCCGCTGCTGCAAGCCTCGCGGCTCTCCCCATCAGCGAGGCGCGGCGCGAGCAGATCGAAGACAGTTTTTCCGGCGTGTCGAGCTCCCATGAATACCTTGAGCGTACATCGCATGTGCTCGCGCTCATCTCCCAGGGACTGGGCGTTGCGCTGGCCAGCTCCACTGAGGGGCAGGTGTTGGAGCATATTCATTTTTCACGGCTTGCTGCTGGGCGTGTGCTGGCCGTGTCGTGACTCAGGCTGGGGCGGTGCTGGATCGTGTGCTGACGCTTGATCGCGAGCTGACCATCACCGAGCTCGAGACCTCGGCTCGCTATCTGAATGAAAACTTTCGTGGCTGGCCAATCGAGCGGATTCGCGCCGAAGTGGCGCGGCGCGTGGAGGTGGAGCGCGAAGCCTATGCGCTGATGCTGGCCTCGGTGGAGGAGCTCTGCCGCAAGGGCGCGCTGGCCGCTGGAGATCAGGCGCAGACCCTGTTTGTGGATGGAATGGCCAACCTGATCACCTCCGAGATCGACCGCGAGCGGCTGCGGCAGATGCTGCTGGCGCTTGAGGCCAAGCAGCGGCTGGTGGAGTTGCTGACAGCCTACGTGGACGGCCGGCAGCAGGAGGTGCGCGTGGTGGTTGGGCTCGATGAGACCTCACCCGCCATGCAGGACCTGGTGCTGATCGGCGCGCCGGCCCGGCTGGGCAACGCAAACCTCGGAACCGTCGCGGTGATCGTGCCGACTCGCATCCAATATCAGGAGATGATTCAGGCGGTGCGCTATATCTCGCGGCTCTCAGAGCGCATTCTGTCCGAACCCGGCGCGGAGGTCCCCGCCGGTTAAGCGCATCGGGACCGTTGATCCCCGTGGCATGACCGAAAGAGTAAGCGCTAGGCGGACGCGGCTGATGCGTCTTTCGGAGCCGGTCGATCATCAAAATAGAGGATGAACTCAACAGCCAAATGGAAATAGGCCAATTTTTATGTTTAGGAGAAATCGTAGAGGTATGCACGAACCGGAAACAGAATTGACGGTAATGGAACCGGCCGAATCCGCCGCCGCTCCAGCCGGCGAAGAGTCCGTTGCGCAAACGCGGACCCCGGCGGGCGAAGCGGCGAGCTCTGAAGCCTCCGGCCCGGAAGAAACGGTCACCCGCTCCGCGTATGACCAGTTGAAGGCAGAGCGCGACCAGTTGCTCGACCGCCTGGCCCGGATGCAAGCGGAATTTGACAATGCGCGCAAGCGGGCTGAGCGCGAGAAAGCCGAGTTTCGCGACTACGCCGTGGGCAACGTGGTGGAGCAGTTCCTGCCCGTCGTCGATAACTTTGAGCTGGCGCTCAAGTCGGACGGCACTGCCCAGCAGATGCGCCATGGCGTCGAGCTGATCGTGAAGCAGATGGAAGAGGTTCTGGCACGGCTGCAGGTGACGGCGATTCCAACTGTTGGTGAGCCCTTCGATCCGCGGCTGCACGAGGCGCTCGGCTCGGTGGAGCGCGACGACATCCCAGACCAGCACGTGGCCGAGGAGATTCGCCGCGGCTACAAGATCCGCGAGCGGATGCTCCGTCCGGCGATGGTACGCGTGGCACACAATTCCAAACAAGTGAGCGAATAGGTTCTAATTAGAGATGGGATCCGATACGAAAGTGGCAAAAGCAGATTTTTACGAAGTTCTAGGCGTGACGCGGGACGTGAACGATCAGGACTTGAAGAGCGCCTATCGCAAACAGGCGCTCAGGCATCACCCTGACCGCAACCCAGGCGACCATGCCTCCGAGGAGAAGTTCAAAGCGGCCAGCGAGGCTTACCAGGTGCTGAGCGACCCCGAAAAGCGCGCGGCATACGATCGCTATGGGCACGCGGGACTCGGCGGCGGTGGCGGATTCAACGGTAGCCCGTTTGCCGGCGGCGTCGACATTGGCGACATCTTTGGCGATCTGTTCGGCGAGATGTTCTCGGCGGGCAGCGCGCAGCGCGGCACTCGGCAACGGCGCGGCGACGACCTGCGCTTCGATCTGACCATCAACTTTGAAGACGCGTTCTACGGCACCGAGCAGGAGGTTAGGATTCGGCGGCTCGAGGCCTGCTCGTCCTGTAACGGGCGCGGCACTTCAAGTGGACGCGGGCCAACGACCTGCACTCAATGCGGAGGGCGCGGACAGCTTCGTTATCAGCAGGGTTTCTTCTCTGTCGCGCGGACGTGCAGCGCCTGCGGCGGCGCTGGCCAGGTGATTGGCGATCCCTGCCACACCTGCCACGGCCAGACGCGGGTCAACAGTGAGCTTAAACTCAAGGTCAAAGTTCCGCCGGGTGTCGAAGAAGGAACGCGGATTCGCTATGCGGGCGAGGGCGACGCCGGCCGCTCGGCCGGCCCCAAGGGCGACCTGTTCATCGTGCTCAATATCCGACCGCACGACTTCTTTGAGCGCAACGGCAACGACCTGCATTGCGTCATCCCGGTCAGTTTCCCGCAGGCAGCGCTGGGCACGGAGTTCGAGATTCCAGGCCTGGGCGGCGCAGTGACCCTGAAGATTTCCGAGGGCACGCAGAGCGGGAAAGAGATTCGCATTCGCGGCCGCGGCATGCCCTATCTGAATGAAAAGGGAAGCGGCGACATGATCGTCCGGGTGCTGGTGCAGGTGCCGCGCAAATTGTCCCGCGCGCAGCGCGAGCTTGTAGCCAAGCTGGCCGAGACCATGAGCGTAGAGAACAAGCCGGCCTCGCCCGGCCTGCTCGACAAGATGAAGGACCTCTTCAGCTAGGGCGATCTTGATCGCGGAGCAGGATGGAATCATCCGCTGCACCGCCTTGTCCAGCGCTCATCCTTGCTAAGCTGAAAGATTTCTCGTACTCTGAGCCACATGGAAGTCCATTTCACTCCCGAGCAGGAAGCGAGACTGGCGCAATCGGCCGCTCAACAGGGTCGCAATCCCGACGAGCTGGTGCGGCAGGTAGTGGCGCGGTACTTCGATGAGGAAAGCCGCTTCGTTGATGCTGTAAAGCGTGGCGAGCAAGCGCTTGAGCGCGGCGAATACCTCACCCACGAGCAAGTGGGCCAGCGGCTCGAGCGGTTCTTGCAACCCTGATGCAAGTTCGCTGGTCGATTCCCGCCGCCGAGGACTTAGAACACATCTGCGGGTGGATTGAACGGGACAACCCCGAAGCAGCACGCCGTGTTGCCCGGACAATCTATGACGAGTGTGGTCGCCTGAAGGACTTCCCAAACATTGGACGAGCAAGCCACCGCATGCCCGGACGGCGTGAGCTAGTTCTCGCTCCCTTACCTTACATCGTTGTGTATCAAGTCAAACCCGACGCGGTCGAGATATCGCGCATCTTCCATGGTGCTCAAGACTGGCCTTAAAGGCATGGGTGCTGATGGCACACGGCCTCCCCTCACCCCGCGCCAACCAGCTTCAAGTAATCCGGCTCATCGGCAATCGTCTTGTGACGAAATGCGCGCACAATCTTCCGCTCCTTCAGAAAGAACACGCCTGGCATCTGCTCCGCATCTTCCTTGATCATGCCGATTCCATACTTGAACATCGCACCACTGAGCCAGCCCTTCCAGACCGTCAAATTGAAAAAGTGCAGGTAAGGGTTGGTGCGCGACAGGGCAAAAAATGGAAGCTGATACAGCGTCGCATCCGGATTGCTGATTCTCTCGACGTCGGACAAACTGTAGTAGTCGAAGTAGGGTTTCGCGCGTTCCGGCGAGCCGAGATGCACAAACACAGGCCGCGCACCCTTCGCCTCAATCTGCTTCCGCACCTTTGCAACGCGGTCCAGAGCTTGCGCACAGAACGCGCACGAAAAGTGGCGCAAGAAGATGAGCAATACCGGCGACGCATCCACCACATCGAGCAGCGATCGGCCCGTCTCCGTATGAAACGCGCTCAACGACTCTGCCAGACTTGATTGATCGGTTATATGGGGCATTCCTGTCGTCATCCAATCCACTACCGTGGGAACGTAATTATAGAGGCAATCGGATTGGACCATAACAGCGCTTTCGATCCAAATGTTTACAGAAACCAAGCACCAAAGTGGCATTTTCCTCAAGAAAATGCCACCTGCGACGCCGTTGAAACGTCAATAAGTGGATCGAAAGCGCTCTAGTAGCCCAGTGCGCTTCGCTCGATTACCAAGCTTCGAACGTGACTTTGCCGCTCGGGCTCCAGGCCGAGCCCTCACTTGTCCGAAACACCGAGTGCTTCTGAAAATTTGCGTCGTCGCGCTTGGGGAAGTCGTTGCGGAAGTGCGCGCCACGGCTCTCTGTGCGGGTCAGGGCTGCGTGAAGAATGGCATGAGCCACGCGGTTGAGAGCGAGGGCTTCGTGCAGTCGGCGGCCGCTCTTGCCCGCGCGCACCAGCTTCTTCAATCCATCGGCAAACTCCGCTTGCGCCGCAAAGCCCTCCAGCAGAAACAGGTTCTCGCGCAGCAGGCCGGCGTAGCTCCACATCGCCGCCTGCAGCTCGGCGATCTGCTTTTCAAGCTGGGCTTCCTCCTCAATGGTGAGTGGCTTGACGCTCTTCTCCGCCGCAGCCAGATCAACAAAAGGCAGATCGTCGTCGAGCATGGCCTGCGCCGCGCGCGCCCCAAAGACCAGCCCTTCAAGCAGCGAGTTTGATGCGAGCCTGTTGGCCCCGTGCACACCCGTGCAGGCAGCTTCCCCTGCCGCGTAAAGCCCAGCCAGACTTGTCCGGCCGTCGAGACCAGTCCGGATTCCGCCCATCAGGTAGTGCGCCGCAGGCCGCACCGGGACCAGGTCGCGGGCCAGGTCGAGCCCATGCGCCCCGAGAAATGCGCTGATGCCGGGAAAGCGCTTGTGCAGGTCGATGCCGGTCACGTGTCGCATATCCAGATGCACCGGTCGCAACTCGCCGGGCTTTTTGCCTTTGCCTTCACGGGCAATAGCGCGCGCCACCACGTCACGCGGCGCAAGCTCGGCCAGCGGATGATAGCGCTCCATAAAGCGCTCGCCGTCTGCGTTCCTCAGGTACGCGCCCTCGCCGCGCAGAGCCTCAGAGAGCAGAAATCGCGGCGCGCCTGCAAGCGACAAAGCCGTCGGATGAAACTGGTAAAACTCCATGTCGGCCAGTTCAGCGCCGGCGGCAGCAGCAAGTGCAATGCCGTCTCCAGTTGCGACCGGCGGGTTGGTTGTGTCGCTGTAGACCTGGCCAGCGCCACCCGCGGCGATCAGCACCGCACGCGCGGCGACCCGATGAGGGGCCTGATCCGCTGCGAGCAGTCCTGCCGGTGCAAGGTCTGCGCCAACCACGCGGCCATCTGCCACCACCAGGCCCGTAACCATCGTCCACTCGGCAAACTGAATGCGCTCGCGTCCGCGCGCAAATGCAGTCAACGCCCGGCTGATCTCGGCTCCAGTAGCGTCGCCGTTGGCATGCAGAATGCGGGCCAGCGAGTGTGCGCCTTCGCGCGTGCGCAGCAGGTGGCCAGCCTCTGTATCGAAGGCCGCGCCCCACTCGATGAGCTCGGCCACGCGGACCGGCCCCTCGCGCACTAGCGCTTCCGCGGCAGGATGGTACACCAGTCCGTCGCCGGCGTTGACCGTGTCTTCCAGATGCAGCGCCACATCGGCGTCGCCCTCGGTGGCCACCGCGATGCCGCCCTGCGCATAGTGTGTGTTCGATTCGCTGAGCGATTCCTTGGTCACCACCAGAACTTCGCCGTGACGAGCCAGCTCAATGGCCGCGCGCAGGCCCGCAACCCCCGCGCCCATCACCAGAAAATCCACTTGAGTAGGTTTGCTCATCAAGCGATTAGGCTAACACCCGGCAGACGGCGTGACTGTTTCGGAAACGCCTGACAACTCGTTCCAGAAACAGCAACGGCGAAGCCCGAAGGCCCCGCCGCCACTCATGCTCTGCCGGAGTATCTGACTCCGATGGACCGGCAGCCTACTGCATCTTTGCGCCGTTATCGGTTAGCTGCGCCAGAAGCCCCTCGGCTGCCGTCAGCACCGGAGCAGGCAGCTTGGCGTAGGAGAGCTCCTCGGCCGCATCCTGGCCCGTGGTGAGCGTGTAGTTGATGTAGTTCTTCAGGTCCACCTGCTCGTGGTCGGTGCTGGGGTTGTCCCTGGGAATCAGGATGAAGGTGATGCCGGTGATCGGATAAGCGCCCTTGGCCGCCGCGGGCGGATCGACAATCGGCGCGCGCAGATCCTTGGTGAGAGTGTCGTCCCCGGCCACAACCGCCGCGTAGGCGCTCTCCGGTGAGGGCGCCACCCATTCGCCGGCCCTGTTCTGAATGGAGGCAACGGTCAGGCTCGAGGTCCGGGCAAAGGTCAGCTCGAGGTAGCCAATAGTGCCAGGTGTATCGAGAATCTGCTTGCTGACGGCGCTGCTGCCGCTCGCGGCGACGCCCGCCGGCCACTTGAACGAGATGCCCGTCCCCAGCTTCGATGCCCACGTAGGGCTTACCTTGCTCAGGTAGCTAGAAAGGATCTTGGTGGTGCCGCTGCCGTCGGCGCGATGCACGACGATGATGGCCTGGTGAGGCAGCGCAACGCCCGGATTGTCGCGGGCGATGGCCGGGTCCTGCCAGCTGATGATGTCGCTGAGGAAGATGCCGGCAAGAGTGGGGCCACTGAGGCGGAGCGGAGCCTTGAGCCCGGGCAGGTTATAGGCAATGCAGACCGGTCCGGCTGTGACAGGAATCTGGACGATCGCTGGCAGGCCGGTGAGCTGATTGTCGGCCAGCGGCGCATCGCTGGCGGCAAAGGCGCCATACCCGTGGCGGAGATTATCGATGCCTGCGCCGCTGCCCGTTGGCCGGTAGTTCACCTCCATCGGGTGCGATTTCTCGTAGTCCTTGCCCCAGCGATCGATGAGCGGCTGGATCGCCGTGCTGCCCGAGGCCGAGATCGAGCGAATCGACGCGTTGGTGATCTTGACTTCGGTCGTCTTGGCTTCTTCGGCCACGTTGCATCCGCTCACCACAACAACCAGGGAAGCGAGAAGCGCCGTCGCCGCAAGTGCTGCTTTCGAGTTCAACTTCATTTCCAGTACCGTCCTTCGGTCGCAGGGAGGGCCCTCATGGGGCCTCGTTTATTTGAAAGGCCCGCAGGTGATGTCTGAAACCGGTCCGAGGGGCATGATTGAGAAAGCGACACGAACCGTCCGAACACCCGCTCAGTTGGTCAATATAGGCATCGGTGATGAAAACGGGATGAATTCAGAGAACTTGGCGCCGGGCCGGGCTGACCGGCGGCGAGGGGAGGGTGGAGCAGATCAGGGTGCTAACCCGGCCCGTGTCTGGCGCGTGCATCCTGTCGTTGGCCAGTGCTTTCCGCAGTTGTCTGGTGCTTTAGGATGAAATCAGCGTGCAAACCGTTCGAGTCGATACACCTTCAGCCCGGTACGATGTAGTTGCCGGCAGCGGCCTGTTGCGGAGTCTTGCCTCCCGCATCGAGCGAGTAATGGGCCGGCTGCCAAGGCGGGTTTTTGTGCTCACGTCACCACCCATCTGGGCTCTCTGGGCCGAGCAGTTTCTTCCCTCGTTTGCCGATCCGCCGGTTGCGCTCTTTCTGCCCCCCGGCGAGAGCCACAAGACGCTGGCGAGCGTGGAGAAGCTGCTGCGCCAGATGGCCGAGGCGGGCGCCGACCGGGGATCTCTATTGATCGCATTTGGCGGCGGCATCGTTGGCGATGTGGGCGGGTTTGTGGCGGCGATTTATATGCGCGGCATTCCCTATGTGCAGGTGCCGACCACGTTTCTGGCGCAGGTAGATTCCAGCGTCGGCGGCAAAACCGGCGTAAACCTGCCCGAAGGCAAAAATCTGGTCGGCAGCTTCAATCATCCAGTAGCCGTTTTTGCCGATATCGATGTGCTTGCCACGCTGTCTGACCGGGAACTGCGCGCCGGCCTGATGGAGAGCGTCAAGGCGGGCATCATTCGCGACCGCGCGCTTGTTCGATTTATCGAAGAGAATGTCGACCAGGTGCTCGGCCGCGACCCCAAAGCTCTTGAAAAAGTAATCGCTGCCTCGATCCGGATGAAGGCCGGCGTGGTGAACAAAGACGAGCGCGAGAGCGGGTTGCGGATGATTCTGAACCTGGGCCACACTGTAGGTCACGCGCTCGAGCAGGCCACCAATTACAAGGCCCTGCTGCATGGTGAGGCAGTTGCCTGGGGCATGATTGCGGCGCTCTATTTGGCTCGCACGCGCGGAACGATTTCGGCGAACCAGTTCGAGCGGCTTGAGAACCTGATTCATCTTTATGGACCGTTTCCGCCGCTTAGCATTTCGCTGCAACGAGTGGTTGCGGCTACCGGCAGCGATAAGAAAAACGTCGGCGGAGTCCGGCGGTTTGTGTTGCCGATTGGCATTGGCGATGCCGGCGTTGTGGAAGACGTGATGCCGGCTGAACTCGAAGCCGCCGTGGGTTACATGCTGGCGCGAGCAAATGGGAAGGCGCCGGCTCGGCGAGGCTAGCGAAGTCAGGCAGGGAAAGCGATGATCGGACAACAATGAGCGCACCAGGGGCGAGACCGGCGGGAGCACAGGACGAGGCAGGAGCCGCGCAAGCGGTACGCCAGATGTTCGACTCCATTGCGCCCAATTATGACCGGCTCAACCACGTACTCTCGGCCAGCGTAGACCGGCTGTGGTGGTGGCAGACCGCGCGCCGATTCAAAGCAATCCTGGCTGATCCCGATGCGTCTGTGCTCGACATCTGCTGCGGCACCGGCCACATGACGCGGGCGCTGCTGCGAGGTCGGCCGAAAGGCTCACGGCCCATTTTGGTAGCCGACTTTGCGCGCGAAATGCTGGCGCGGGGCGCGAAACAGTTTGGAGTACCGACAGCCGCCGATTCGACCGGAAAGTCCGCCCACACGTCCAGCTCGACCCAGCCCTACGCCATTCCCATTGAGGCCGATGCTCTGCACCTGCCGTTGCGGCCGGCTTCGCAAGACCTGATCGTTTCCGCATTCGGATTTCGCAACCTCGTAAACTACGAGGCCGGATTGAGGGAGTTCCATCGCGTGCTCAAGCCCGGCGGGCAACTGGGCATTCTCGACTTCAGCGAACCGGGTGGCCTTGTTGGCGCGGGATACCGCGTGTATTTTCGCCGCGTGCTGCCTGCAGTCGCGCGCATAATCGGAGGCAAAGAAGGCGCATATCGCTATCTGCCGGCTTCGGTGGGCAGCTTTCCGCCGCCACACGAAATGCTGGCGCTGATGCGCAAGGTCGGCTACGCCGATTGCCACTGGCAGCCCTACACATTTGGCATCGCGGGGCTCTACACGGGCACGCGCGCGGCCACCCCGCTTTCGGACACAGGAGCGTCATGATCCGCGAGGCCACAATCCGCCAGATTCCCGATCCGAACTCTGGCGAAAGCCTGCAGGTGCTCAGCGTCGCCGAGGCCTCCAGGCAAAAGCAGCAGGTGGCGCTTCGCTCCATGCTTGCTGCGGCTGTGATGACGCTGCTCAAGCTGGCCGCGGGCATTGTCTCCGGCTCGCTTGGCGTACTCTCCGACGCAGCCCACTCCGGCCTCGACCTGGTCGGCTCCGCGCTCACTTTTTTTTCCGTGCAGGTGAGCGACAAGCCCGCCGACGAAGACCACACTTACGGCCACGGCAAGATTGAAAACCTCTCCGCATTTGGCGAAGCGCTGCTGATGGCTGTCTCGTGCGCGTGGATCATCTGGGAAGCGATGCAGCGCATCTTTACCCACACCGTTGCGCTGCGCCACTCGCTCTGGCCGGTGCTGGTGCTGGTCACTTCAATCGGCGTGGACTACTGGCGGTCGCGGCAGCTAAGGCTGGTTGCCCGCGCGGACCGGCTCGCCGGCGCTCGCCACAGATGCATTTCACTTTGCCTCAGACATCTGGGCCACGGTTGCGGTGCTTGCCGGGCTGGGCCTGAGCTGGATCGGGCTGCATTACACCGTGCCTGGCTGCGCTATGCCGATCCGTTTGCGGCCGTGGTGGTTTCGCTCATGATTCTGCGGATGGTGGTGCACCTGGGCCGCGAAACCGTTGCGGTGCTGGTGGATGAGGTGCCCGCGGAGACGCGGCGACACCTGGTGGACGAAGTGGCTCGGGTAGAGGGCGTGCTGGCCGTTGAACAGGCGCGGGTGCGGCGGTCGGGCGCGAATTATTTTGCCGACCTGACGCTGGCGCTGCCGCGGCGCTCGACCTTCGAGCACACCGACGAGTTGGTGCAAGCCGCAACCGAGGCCGCGCACCGGGCGCTGCCAAATGCCGATGTGGTCATCCACACGGTGCCGCGCGAGCCGCGGACTGAGAGCATCTTTGACCGCGTGCGCGCAGTGGCGGCGCGTAATAACGTGAGCGTGCACGAGCTCAGCGTGCAGTCCGTGCAGGGCCGGCTGCGCGTGGAGCAGCATGTGGAGCTCGACGAGAAGATGACCGCTGCTTGCGGCGCATGAGTTTGTCACCGCGATGGAGGCGGAGATTCTGCGCGATACGCCGGAGATCGATGCGGTGCTGACCCATATTGAAAGCGAGCCGGCTACCATCGAACAAGCCGGAGGTGACCGTGGAACTCGATCGCACCATCGAGCAGGCGCTGCGTGAGGCGGCGGCGCACTTCCCTGAGATTGCCGACGTGCACGAGATTCAGGTGGGCCGCACGGGCGAGCACATCTCCATGTCGTGCCATTGCACCCTGCCCGATGATCTGCCCATGCTGCGCGTGCACGAGGTCATCACCGGCCTCGAAGACCGCTTCAAGCTCGCATGCCCTGAGGTGTACCGCGTCACAATCCATCCCGAACCGGTGACGGATAATCTGCGATAGACAAACATGCAACCGAAGGGGCACAAATGATTGCGCACAGTGAATGGAAGGGCGGAAGCATCTTTGAAGGAACCACCGCATCCGGAAACTCAGTTTTTTTTGACACGGATGCGGGACACTCCGACGGACCGAGTCCGATGGAAGCCGTGCTGATGGCGCTCTGCGCATGCACCAGCGTGGATGTAGTTTCGATCCTCCAAAAGAAACGCCAGCCTCTCATGGGGCTTCGCGTTTCGGCAACGGCAGAGCAGGCGCCGGACCCGCCCCGCGTCTTTACGCACATCAAGCTCACCTACACGGTAAGCGGCCGCGTCAGCCGCAATGCCGCTGAGCGGGCGGTCGAGCTTTCCAAGGGCAAATATTGCTCGGTGTCGAAGATGCTGGAGAAGGCGGCCACGATTGAGTTCGAACTCGTGATGGAGGACGGGGACGAGCAACCGTGAGAATGCGGCCCATCAAAAACGCGTTTCAGATTCTCCTGCTGCTCATGGTGCTCATTGTCGTCGGTCTGTTGTCGGCGATTTCAACCATGCGCATTGCGATTCACGGCGCAGAGGTGCAGGTGCCCGCGCTGCAGGGAATGACGGTGGCCGATGCGCGCAGCCAGACAGCGGGCCTGGGCTTGAATCTCGACGTCGACAACCGCTACTACTCGGGCGACGTCGCCGCTGGCCATATCCTCACGCAGTCGCCCCCGTCGGGGACTGTCGTGCGGCGCGAGTGGCTGGTGCGCGTCTCAGAGAGCCTGGGCCCGCAGAAGGTTGAAGTCCCCGATATGGTGGGACACGGCGAACGAGAAGCTGCGTTCGCGCTCCGGCGCGTGGGGCTTGAGGTGGGCGTGACCGCGCGATTGCCTTACGGCAGTGCCGCCGAAGGAACGGTGATCGCGCAGGATCCTCCGGCGCACGCGCAGGGCATTGCGCGGCCCAGCGTGAACCTGCTGGTGGCTGACGCGGCCGACGATGCGCCAGACGGCTTTGTCATGCCTGAGCTTGTAGGCTTGCCGCTGGCGGGCGCGCAGGGATTGCTGGCGCGCGAGGGCATCCATACCGATGCCCCGACGATTGTGAATGTGGCCGTACAACCCTTGGGGAGCGGAGATCAACCGCTCCGGCCCCCGATCAAGCCCGGCTCAGTGCTCGCACAGGTGCCCATGGCCGGAGCGCGCATCGATCAAAGCACATTGGTGCATCTGTCGGTGGCGCAATAGAGTGGGGAGCGCTATTGGGTCCTAGCGGTCTCTTTGCAGCAGCGCGATAAAGAATCCATCTGTTGCAAATTTGCCTGGCAAAAGCCGAAGCGCGCCCTCAGCGATGAGACACGAGCGAAGCTTGTCCGCTGCAGCCGGAGTGAGAATGTTCTGTTCGCTGAGGGCCGTGATTCGAGCGTCTAGGGAAACGGCAAGGGTATGCGGCGCGGCTGCCAGAACGGCTGCAACCACCTGCTCGTTCTCTTCGGGTTCCAGCGAGCACGTGGAGTAGACCACCGACCCGCCCGGACGCACGGCGTTGAGTGTCGCCGTCAAAATCGCCCGCTGCCGCTCAGCTTGCCGTGGCAAGTCTTCAGGGCGAAGTCGGTGACGAATCTCCGGATTGCGCCCCAGCGTGCCCGTGCCGCTGCACGGTACATCGACAAGAGCAAGATCAAACCCTTCTTCTGCTTCCAGCGCGGTCGCATCCGCAAGCCTGCATTCAACTCTATCGGCGTGTGGCGCGAGCCGGTTTCGGAGCGCATCGAGACGCGGCGCGCTCTGCTCGCATGCGACGATATAGGCCTGTGGGTTGCGCTTAGCGAGAATAAGCGTCTTGCCACCCGGCGCGGCGCATGCATCGAGGATTTTTTCTAACTCTCGGTTGAGAGTGACGGCGGCTAATTCCGCGACCAGCTGTGAGCCTTCGTCCTGCATACGTACGCGGCCCTCGAGAAATGCTGGTGTGGCGGTGATGTCGCCGGAGACAACCGTCCGCGCCGCGCTGAGCAGATTGCCGGGGGCCAATTCGATCCCGGCCTGCCTCAACTCACCCTCCACATCGGGGTCATCGAGCCGGATCGTCGTAGCGGGCTGGCTCTGTCCGTAAGCGCAGATAGCGCGCGTTCCGTCTGCCCCATAGAAGCTCACCCATCGCTCGACGACCCACGCAGGGTGCGCGTAAGCGAGGGCCAGGTCCGCATCAGCGTCCTCGTTCGGTGTGACGCGCGGACCTGTCGCCAGCTTCCGAAGCACCGCGTTTACCATTCCCGAAGCAAATCGGTGTCCCGCCTGCTTGGCCAGCCCTACGCTATCGTCAATGGCGGCGCGCGCGGGAATTCGGTCCATGCGAAGGATCTGGAATGCTCCCATGCGAAGCGCTACGCGAACTTCGGCGTCAAGCTTTGCGTTGGGGCGCATCAGAAACGCGCGGGTCGCATGGTCGAGTTGAATCTGCCAGCGCAGCACGCCGAGAACCAGTGCCGTTGCCAGGTGACGGTCGGGTGCTGAGAGCGCATCCACCGCTTTGCCGCGCAGCAGATCGTCCGAGTGTCCGCGGCCCTTCTCCACGGCAAGCAACACCTGGTAGGCAGCTTTGCGCGCAGGCGAAGCGTGAGGCTCCGCCTTGGCCTTCGAAGGTGAAGCGGCCGAAGCCGAATCAGCCGCAGCCAGTTTTGCCCGTTTCTTCATGCGCCCAGCCGCGCGCCATCGGGCAACGAGTTTCCGCGCAGAAACTCCGCGGCGCTCATACGCTTCTTGCCTTCGAGCTGCACCTCGACCAACTCGAGCCACGTCTCCATGGCGCAGGCGACAAGAAAGTGCTTGTCGACAATGCGAATCGTCCCCGGCTCGACTGTCCCTTCCGCCGCGGGCAGCAACTCGTCAAGCTGGGGCACCGCAACCTGCATGCGATGCGCGATGAGCTTTTTGCCATCGAGCGTGGTAAAGGCGCCGGGCCACGGCTGGAATCCGCGCCAGCGATTCAGCAGCTCGTGTGCTGTGCGCGCGGCAAAATCCATGCGGCCATCTTCGCGGTCGAGCAGCGGCGCAAAGGTCGCGCCCTCGTGGTTCTGCGGCTGCGGCTTCACGGTCCCGTCGGCCAAGGCCGGCCAGAGTCTCCACCACCAGCGGAGCGCCTGCGCGCGCAAGCATCTCAAAAAGGCCGACTGCGGTCTGTTCTGGCTCGATCGAGACCGTCTGCTGCAGCAGGATCGGCCCCGTATCGAGGCCTTCTTCGAGCAGCATGGTCGTGTTGCCGGTGAATGCGTCGCCCATGGCCACGCCCATTGGATGGGCGCGGCGCCGCGATACTTTGGCAGCAGCGAGCCATGCAGATTGATGCAGCCGAGGCGCGGCAGCGCAAGCATCCACGGCGGAATGATGCGCCCATAAGCCACCACCACAATCGCTTCCGGCGCGATCGCCTCAAGCTGCGCGCGAAACTCCGCGTTGTTGCGAATCTTTTCGGGCTGCGTGACGGGAATCCCCGCGGCCAGCGCGGTCTGCTTGACCGGCGGCGCGGTGAGAGGCTGGCTGCGCCCCACCGGCCTGTCCGGCTGCGAGACGACCAGCGCAACGTCGTGGCCGGCCGCGATCAGCGCCTCAAGCGTGGGCACAGCGAAGGCAGGAGTACCGCAGAAGACGATTTTCATTGAGCACCTGCAGCAGTTATGGCCGCGCTGGAAGCGTGGTCTCCCACCCCTTCCGCAATGACCCTGCACGGAGCGCTCTCACGCTTTTACCACGTGCCTTCGCGCTGCATCTTGCGAATCTTGCGCAGGTTCAGGTCGCGCTTCAGCCCGCTCATGCGGAAGATGAACAACATGCCGTTGAGGTGGTCGATCTCGTGCTGCATGCAGCGCGCCAGCAGCTCTTCGCCGTCCATCTCGAACCACTTGCCGTGCTCGTCCTGGGCGCGGATGCGCACCTTGGCTGCGCGCACAACCTTCTCGCGAATGTCAGGGAAGCTCAGGCAGCCTTCCTCCTCGTAGAGCTTGCCTTCGCTGAAGATGATTTCGGGATTGACGAGCACCAGCCTGTCCTTGGGTTCCTTGCCCATGCTGAGGTCGATGACCGTGAGCCGTTTGGAGACGCCCACCTGCGGCGCGGCCAGGCCGATGCCCTGCGAGGCATAGGTGGTCTCGAACATGTCGTCCACCAGCTTGCGCAGTTCGCTGTCGAATTCGGTAACCGGTTCGCCGGGCTGGGAGAGCACCGGCTCGGGATATTTCACATATCTTGAGAATCATCGCTTTCTCTTTAAAAACTCCGTATCTGTTCGATGTAGCCGGCGAAATTCCGTTGCATTTCGAGCACCGAGTCGCCGCCGAACTTCTGCTGCGCCACGTTGGCCATGGTCAGCGCCACCATGGCTTCGGCTGCCACGCCCGCGGCGGGGACCACGCAAATGTCCCACCGCTCGTAGCTTGCGCTCGTCGCCTCGCGCGTATCAAAGCGCACCGACTCGAGCGGCCGGCGCAGCGTGGAGATGGGCTTCAGGTAGCCGCGCACCACAATGTCCTCGCCGTTCGAAACGCCGCCT
Source organism: uncultured Acidobacteriaceae bacterium (assembly GCA_963783065.1). Lineage (GTDB taxonomy): Bacteria > Acidobacteriota > Terriglobia > Terriglobales > Acidobacteriaceae > Telmatobacter. Next base: position 36,020 of record CAWAMG010000007.1, read on the forward strand.
TCGATGCCGCCGGCGTTGTTGTGCGGGCGCGTGAAGCGTGTCGGCCTTTCGCTGGGTTTTCCTGCGTAGTGGATCGGATCGTGAACCTCGGAGCCGAAGGACTCTGCTGCCAGTGACGCCGCGGCCAATCTCGACCGCCTTCACCGCCTGCAAACTCATCACCGACCAGGCCAGCAGTCCGTCGAGCCGCTCATCCCAGTTGGCATAGGTGCCCAGGCCCGCGGGCGCGCCGTGGACCACCACCTCAAAGACGCCGCCCACGGTATCGCCGGTGCGCGAAACCTCTTCCACTTCTTCCTTCATGCGGGCTTCGGTGGCGGGATCGACGCAGCTCAGCATGACTTCGTCTTTTGCGGCAACCGCCACAATTTCGTCCCACTGCGCGGCGCGGTCGAGTTCCACATGGCCCACGCGGATCACATGGCTGAGCACCTCGATGCCGAGGGTGCGCAGAAATAGCTTGGCAAACGCTCCGGCAGCCACGCGGCTCGTCGACTCGCGGGCCGAGGCGCGCTCCAGCACGTAGCGGGCGTCGGGAAAGTTGTATTTGAGCGCGCCGGCCAGGTCGGCGTGGCCGGGCCGCGGCGAGGCAACCGCCTGGTGCTTGGCCGGGTCGCCCGTCTCCACCGGCAGCTTCTCTTCCCAGTTCTTCCAGTCGCGGTTGACGATCTCGATCGCGATGGGCGAGCCGATGGTCTTGCCGTGGCGCACGCCGGAAAGGACGTGGGCCTTGTCGGTTTCAATCTTCATGCGGCCGCCGCGCCCGTAGCCCTGCTGCCGCCGCCACAGTTCGCGGTTCACAAATTCGAGATCAACGGGAACGCCCGCCGGAAGCCCGGAGATGAGGGCGGTCAGCGCTTCGCCGTGCGACTCGCCGGCAGTGGAGAAACGGATCATATTGATTTGATTGTAATGGGAACGAGAACCGTCAGAAAGGACGGTTTTACGCCTCGGTGCCGCGTCGAATCAACAGGTCCCTACCGCCCCATCAGAAACGCCAGGTGCGACCGGCATTCCGTCACCCCTGGTTCGATTCCCAACTGCTCATAGAGGGCTTGCGTCCGTTGCCACAGCATGGTTGCTTCTTCAGTCTTGCCGGATTGTTCCATGAGCTGAGCATAGCCCCTGATAGTGTTGGCCAGGTCAAGCGGAGGGGTCTCGTCGTGGGCGCAATAGGTGGCCAGAGCCTCTTCGTATTGGCGCTGCGCCGGCTCGAGGTTCCCCGCGGCAAGCAGAATATCCGCAACATGGCGGACAGTATGGGCCAGCGTCAGGGGCGAATTCAGCTTGCGGTAGAGTTCGACGGCAAGCTGGTAGTGCTTGAGTGCCGCGCCGATGTTTCTCTCGTCTCGCTCAACCTGGCCCAGTCCGGCATGGGCCTGCGCCGCATGCAGCGTGTCCTCCGATGCTCCGCTCAAATGGAGCGCGCGGCTGAAGCAGTTGCGGGCTTCGTCAAGCTCGTGGTTGCGGCGCGCCAGGTAGCCGCTCGCAATCCACTCAGCCGGCGTGGTCTGATCCATGCGGCAAGCGTAGCACGCACCAGAATCGACAAGAAAGAGCCTTCGGATCGACAGGGAATCACCGCATTTTTTCGATAATGAGCCCCCGGTTCCGCCGATCCTGCTTCCCGCGCGGGCTCTCCTCGCATACCATGGAGCGCATGGCCTACTTCCTCTTCAAGACCGAGCCCGATGTCTACTCCTTCGACGACTTTCTGCGCGACCAGGAGACAGCGTGGGATGGCGTCACCAATCCGACCGCTGTCATGCACCTGCGCCAGATGAAGCCGGGAACCAAGTGGATCTTCTACCACACCGGCGATGAGCGCACCGCGGTGGGGACAGGAACCGTGGTCAGCGTGAACCCATCCGACCCCAAGGTCCCCATCGTAAAGGTCAAGGTGGGCAAGCGGCTCAAACACCCCAAGACCCTGGCCGCGATCAAGGCCGAGCCGCTCTTCAGGGGATCGCCGCTGATTGTTATCGGCAGGCTCTCGGTGGTGCCGCTGACCAAGGAGCAGTGGGACTGGTTTGTGAAGTAGATTGGCTTGCTTCTCGCGTCATTACAGGATATATTACTGGATATATATGGAGGGCGCTATGGGAAGCACGGCACAGGCACGGGCACTCAAGAATTACCGCAAGCGTCTGAGCAAGCGGGGCATGGCGCGGTTTGAAGTTCTTGGGCTGAGCTCCGACCGCGAACTGGTTCGTACATTCGCACGGCGGCTGGCTGAAAATGACGCGCAAGCTGCTGAGATTCGAGCGTCCGTCCGTGAAAAAATCGCACCCGAAACGCGCAAGAAAGGTGGAATTCTGACCATGCTGCGCAGTTGGCCTCTTGCCGACCTAAACCTGAGCCGACCAGTGGTTAAGCCAAGGGAAATCGACCTGTGAGTCGTTACTTGCTCGACACAAACATTCTCAGCGACCCCGCAAAGCCCATGCCATCGCAATTGTTGGCCGACTGGCTTGTGGATCAGGCGCAGGAAGACCTCTTCATCGCTTCCTTGAGTGTTGCGGAAATCTGGCGAGGAGTCGAAGAAAAGCCGACCGGCAGGAGACGCACTGAGTTGGAGCGCTGGTTCACGGGGCCGAATGGTCCACAATCCGTGTTTGCCGGGCACATTCTTCCATTCGATGAAGAAGCAGCCTTGGTCTGGGGGAGTCTGATGGCCGAAGGGACACGAGCCGGGCGTCCACGAAGCCCGATCGACATGATGATTGCCGCCGTTGCCGATGCAAACGGTTGCATCCTTGTGTCGTGCAACGAGAAGCACTTCAGGGGCCTGAAGTTCGTCAATCCGATTCGAGCAAACACTTGAGGTAGATAGGTGATCCCAGGCCCGCAATCGAGGCATGGGAAGCCCTGAAGTCCTCGGCGCCCAATCAGTTGTGCTCTTCTACCGAGCAGCACGAGCCTGCAATTTTGGCCGGCTGAACATAGGGTGCGGTAGGATCCACGAAATAACCCTGGTCGTATCTGTCGTGGTGGCGAACCCAGGCCATGGTATGAGCCAGGCCGTCTTCATCGCGGCCCTTCGGCGCATGGTCAAGAAAGTTATACGCGCCAACAAAGATGTCCAGGCCGCGCGCATAGCTTGAATAGGTATGAAACACCTTGCCGCTCGCGTCCTTGTAAAAGACGCTGAGCCCGGGGCCTTCCTCGCTGGGAAACTGAGTTAGTTCGTAGTTATAGTTCACCTTGCCCTTCGCCTGTTCCTCAGGTGTGAACGACACGTGGTAGTCGTAGTTGAAGTCGCTTCCGAAGGACGAAACCCAGTGGAACTTCCATCCCATGCGCTTCTTGAACACTTCAATTTCGGTCAGAGGCGCGCGCGAAACCACGGCCAGAGTCACGTCGCGATTCGCGAGGTGAACAGAGGGACCGTCGAAATGGTCGGCAAGATAGGAGCAACTTGGGCAACCCGCACTCCATCCGGGACCCAGCATGAAGTGGTAGATGATGAGCTGGCTGCGTCCGGCAAACATGTCGGCCAGCGTCTCCTTGCCTTTGGGGCCTTCGAAGACATACTCTTTATCGACTCCCTCCCAGGGAAGTTCGCGGCGTTGCCGGCTCAGTTGATCGCGCAGCCGGGAAAACTCTTTCTCTTTCGCCAAAAACTCTTTGCGCGCTGCAAGCCAGTCCTCGTGCGAAACGACCTTGGGATGTTCAATTGCGTTGGTTGCGCTAGCCATGGAGATCCTCCTGCGATGGGGTGATGGGTTGGGGATTGTTCGCGCACTTCAACATTACGGTTTTCTTTAGCACCACAGCGGCCAGCCCGCCCGTGGTGGCGATGCTCGCGGCAATCCACGCTGCCGACGCCAAACATACTGGACACATCGTTCCCTCCTTTTTGCCCGACGACGCTTTTCATCGCCCTTGTTGTCGAGCGCACACAGTTTTTCCTGAAGCGTTCCTAACGCGCCTCCGCGTCCCTCCGGACCCGATCCAGAATCCACAGGTCTCCCCGGTCCATTCCGCTCCTGACCTCGTCCTTGAGCGCAAAGCCAAGCGTAGTGTGCCGGAATGATATCGTCGTTCCTCCATCCGCTTCCTTCAGGCGGTATTGGAGGTTGGTGACGAGTGGGAATGAGGCCATCAACGGGCCGCTGATCTCAAGCAGCGTTGGCCGCTTGATGGCTTGCACGTGACCCCAAAAGTGGCCGTTGCCGTCGCCCAGGTCGCGGTACCATCTGCCGCCCGGCCATGGTTCAATCTTCATGGGAAGCGGATTTCCCTCAGGAGTCTCGTTGTGCGGTCCAATCTGTTCGAGCAACGCGTCAAACGTCACGTCGATAGCGGCGCTGACATGGATCTCGTGAGCAAGGTTCACAATCAGATCGTCAACGGTTAGCGGTGCCTGAATCATGGATTCTCCTTGGGCTGGGCGGCGTCGGATTCTGCTTTCAATTGGCGCAACTTTTCTTGGGTCATTTGGGCCTCGGCGCGCTTCTTCACGTTCAGCAATTGGTGCAGCCAATAGCGCTCGAATGTGCCGGCCCATTCATGCAGGGGGCGAATGGCCTCGGCGTTGGTCCGATAGAACTTGTGCCGTCCCTCGCAGCGCATCCGCACCAGGCCAATCCTGCGCAGTACGCTCAGATGCTTCGATACGGACGGCTGGTCAATTTTCAGCATTGCCACAATCTCGCCCACCGGACGCTCCCGCAGCGCCAGGTAGCTCAGAATCTCCCGCCTGCGCGGCTCGGCTACTGCATTGAACGCGTCGGAGGTGGTTGCTGCTCGTGCCATGGAAAGACAATACATGCTTATATAGGAATATGTCAATAGCGATCCTCTCGGGCCTGCAATTTCTACGAGTGCTCAGATGCAGGTTGTGGTAAGATTTCCTTACTATCTTACTTCCTTGTTTCCTTGCGGAGTGACTATGCTGGCGAAACTGACAACCAAGAATCAATTGACGTTGCCCAAGGCGGTGGCCACTCGCTTTCCGGGCGTGGAGTATTTCGAGGTGGAAACGGACGGTTCAGCGATCACGCTCAAGCCCTTCCGTCGGAGCAGTCTCGACGAGATCCACGTTCATATTGAGAAGCTTGGGATTACTGAGCAGGATATAGCGGATGCCATTAAGTGGGCGCGCGAGAATCCGGTTAAGAACCATTGATCATCCCCGGGCCGCTTCGAGTCGTCTTCGACACAAATGTCGTGCTCTCGGCTTTGTTGTTTCGTTCCGGTCGCTTGGGCTGGTTCCGCGAACACTGGCATTCAGGTGGAGTGGCCCCTCTGGCTTCCAATGCCACGGCAGCTGAACTGCGGCGCGTGCTTGCCTATACAAAATTTGGTTTGCAAAACCTCTACCAACTGGAAGCGCTCGCGTTTTACGTGGCCGCATGCTCGTTAATCAATCCAGGGGAGTCTTGTCCGGTCATTTGCCGCGACGCCAAGGACCAGGCGTTCCTCGACCTCGCGCAAAGCGGAAAGGCCGATGTTCTGGTCACGGGTGACTCGGATTTGCTGGCGCTGGTAGGGCAAACAGACTTTGCCATCGAAACACCAGAGTTCTATCGAGCAAGAATCGCACGCATAGATCAGACGCGCTGACCGGGTCAGCGCTTACCGTTGGCCTTGCTCTCACACCCCGAACTGCCTCAGATGGTGATCCGTGTGCAGGTAGCCCCAGCGCATCCACTCGCGTTCGTTCATCTCAAGAAAGATCGGGTGGGGCGCAAACTCAAGGTCTCGCGGTTGGGCCGTAAATCTTTCCATTAGAAGCTGCAAGTGCTGGCGGTCGCCCTCAAACTCTGCCGGCCGCGTTCCACCGATGAATTGGTCGATCTCGGGGCGCGTGCGAACGCCGTGCGGCCATCGAAACGGAACCTCCAGCCCAACCCACTTCACCAACTTGCGAGCGCGGAAGTTGGGGTCAATCGACACAGGCCGCTCTCCCATCACGCAGAGGAAAGAATCATTCAGGTGGCAGACCATCTGCGCCGCGTTCATCTTGCCCCAGCAACGCCGCGAGTCAGCGCATACCAGGCGGACGCGGGCGATGATCTCCTGTTTGCACTGCGGATTGCAGAGAGTTTTCAAGGCCGGTTGCCCCCGTTTCCCTGTGTTTGGATTCGTACAGGCACTTGAACGATCTCATTCTCGCAGGCTCATTTTTTTGTGAACAGATCTCCTGCAACGCCTGTTTCCTCCGGAGCCGCGAGCCACCGCTTCGTATTCAGCAACTGACGCTGGTCGAGCGCCCACACTTTGTTGGTCAGCTCGTCAGGGCCTTTGCCTTCGCGCGCGCACTTCTCAAACTCGCCGGCCACGGCCTGCATCTTGGCGTCGAGGTCGTCAAGGAAGTTCAGCACCAGCGCTTCCGGAATCATGGGCAGTTTGGGCGAGCCGAACTCGAGCTTGCCGTGGTGCGACAAGGATCATGTGCAGCACAAGCGTCTTCAAGCGCGGAGGGAAATCCGGAAGGCTGTCGATGGTCTTCTCGGTCAGCGCCACGCCCATCTGGATGTGGCCCAGCAGCGCGCCCTCGACGGTGTACTCGAAGCCGACCTCCCAGCTCAGCTCGCGCACTTTGCCGATGTCGTGCAGGATGATGCCGGTGACGATCAGGTCGCGATCGAGCATCGGGTAGTGCGGAGTTACGCGGTCGGCGAGCGTGAGCAGGCTGACCACGTGCTCCAGCAGCCCGCCGAGCCATGCGTGATGCAGCTGCTTGGCGGCCGGAGCTTCGCGATATGCCTCGGCCAGCGCGCGGATCGTCAAGCATGGTTTTGAGCAGCAGCTTCAGGTGCGGGTTCGTCAATGCTGTCGACAAAGCTCTCCAGCTGCCTCCACAGGCCCGCCACGTCGTAGGTGGTGGAGGGCAGCATGTCCATTCGGTCGACCTCGCCGGCAGTCGCCACGCGAAGCTGATCGATCTTCATCTGCAGCCGGTCGTCGAAGCGCGAGGCGCTGCCGCGCGCTTTCACGATGTCGCCCCGGTCAAAGTCTTTTGCGATGCGCGGGTCGCCCACCTCCCATACGCGGCCCTCGAGCTGGCCGGTCTTGTCGCCCAGAATCAGATTGAGGTAGGGCTTGCCGTTCTTGGTCGTGCGCTGCTGCTTCTGAGAGCACCAGGAAAAAACCGTCGAAGGTCTTGCCTTCGTCGAAGAGGGCCAGATCGGAGATATAGATGTCTTTCATGATGGACTGAAGCTTACTGCAATCGGGTGCTGATGCCAAAAAGGAAATGAGCCTGGAGGTTGATTCCAGGCCCATCCGATTTCGTACGCGTCGGTTCCAGGATCCCTACTACCTCTAGAACCAGCCTCATAAATTGTCTTGAGTCAGGGCTCGACTTCAGTCGTGCCGAAGAAGGCCAAAGAAATCACTGGGCTTTAGCTCCTGCCGACCGGCTTTCGCGGCGCAAGACCATTTCTGGACAGCTTCTACGATTGCGGCGCAGTGCCCGGAGCAGGCGCAGGCGTCGATTGCGGTGCCGTGGAAGGAGCGGGCGCGCCAGGAACCGTCGGAACCGGCGTCATTGCGGGCTCTTCCTTCTTCTCGGAGTCCGGCTTCTTTGTCATGCGCTTCTTTTCGGCGGTCGTGGTCTTGGCAGGCTTCTTCTTCGCCGACGTGTCGCCGGAGAGCCCGAGTGGCGCGGACTGCGTCTGGCGGTCGGCAACCTCAGCGGCATCGGCTGGTGCCGGCGCGAGCGGGTCGAGCTGCGGCCCCTGCGTCTTGGGCTTCTTGGGCTCGCTCGCGTGCGCGCTGAAGCGGGTCTTCACGGTCGGGCGGTTGTTGGCTTCAAGCGGATTCGCAGGCTCCGGTGTGCTCGAAGCCGTTTGCACGGCGCCTGCATCTTCAGTCTGTGTTTGGGCCGCGTTGGGCAGCGTAGTGGTTGGCGCCTGGCCGTATCTGATTTTTTCCTTCTTGCCCGGCTTCATGGATGCTGTCGATGGTCTTCTGGCTGCTGTCCACCTGGGTGGCCGGCGGCGTGGTGCCGGCTTGCGCAGCAACCGCGGTTTTCGTGGCCGCCCTGCCGCGTTGAGTTGTACAGCGGTCTCGCGGAAGCGCGTGCGCTCCACCTTCTTCTTCTTCTTGGCCGTGGGCGGCGTATAGGCGCTGTAGACCGGCTTGATCTCCTTCGGGCTGGCGCCGGTGTCCGCATACCCGGGCTTGATGTCGATGTAGGCTTCCTCGCGCATCTTGGTCAGATAGGCGCGCATGGCCGGCTCCATGCGGCCATCGTAGAAGCTCTCCTCCACCTGCTCCTCAACATCCTTGAAGCGGAGGAGCGCCGCCGGCGATGTGCTGCATCGCACCTTGAGGATGACGTAGCCCTGGCGTGGTGCGGATCGGCTCGGTGTACTGGCCGGCTTTGAGCGCGAAGGTCTCGTCTTCGAGAACCTTGGCCAGCGCTCCGCGGCGATAACTGGCCCAGGTCGCCGCCCTCGGAGGCCGTGGTGCCGTCGCTGAAGGTCTTGGCCAGCTGGCTGAAGTCGCCGCCCGCGTGGAGCTTGGCCTCAATGTCGTCGGCCTTGGCCTTGGCCGCGGCCAGCTTGGCCGGATCGTCCTGCCCGCCCGGCGCGTCCCCGGTGGAAACCAGAATCTCGCTCAGGTGTACGCTCTCCGGCTGCGCGTAATCCTGCTTGTGCGCCTCGTAGTAGCGCTCCACCTCGCCCTGGGTGAACTGAACCTTGCGGCCCACCTCTTCGCGCATCACTTCCTGGGTGATGATCTGGTTGCGGATGTTGGCCTTGAAGTCTTCAAACGAAACGCCCTGCTCCTTGGCGGCCTTTTCCAGGTCTTCCAGCGTTTCCAGGTTGTATTGCTTGCGGATCTCGTCCAGCCGCTTGATCAGCTCGGTCTCGCCGTTGATGCCCAGTTCCTTGCCCTTGGAGAGCCAGAGCTGCTGGTCGATAAGGTTGCGCAGCAGGTCCTTGTGGGCCTCGGAGATCTGCTGCATGGTGGCGCCATGCTGCTTGGCCTCCTCGTCCATTTCCTTCATGGCGCGGTCGTAGTCGGAGTGGGTGATGATCTGGTCGTTGACGCGGGCGACGATATCCTCAACCGTGACGCCGCCATACGGGCTTTCGGGCGCGGCGGGTTGGGTCTGCGCCAGAGCGGAGGCTGCGAGCAGCACCGTGCCGAACACGAAAGCCGCGGGAATGCGAAATGGTCTTAGAGTCATAGGTGAATGGCACGGCCAGGGCGCAAACGCATCTCCACTGAGTGCATAGACGTCATTGTAAATGGCTGGGGAGCAGCGGAGCGACGCTGGCGTCGAATCGGCCGAATCCGGGTGCCGCGATTCTGGCGCGAGTCGACCGCGCGGCGACAATCGGCGCGCAAAGGGCGCAGCCAGGCGATCCTGCATGCCGGAGGAACGGGCCGGCGCGGCTACCGGAATGGCCCCGCGCAGACGTCAAATAGCCGGGTGGTATACTTTGGTTCACGACTGCTCTGCGGAGGCCCGCAGAGCGGCTTTCCAGATTCCCTCGAGCCTTGCCGGAGCCAACAGGGCCTACCGGGCAAGGCTAATTTTTTCCGGGACCGAACCCTCAAGCCTGGATCCGCAAGCTTGGAATCGGGCACTCGGCAATTGAGAGGCAGTCTGGATAGGCCGTCTGCCATGCAACTCCTGAATTGCAGTCCGGAGGTTCTTCCGCTTATGACTCCCCGCGCCCGCCGCGCACTTTTCACCGTGGTCCTCTTTTTCGCCGTCTGCGCCGTTGTGGGCAGCGTCCTGCAGCGCAGGGTGGGCGCGCAGTCTTCGGCAGACGAGAGCCAGCTCCGCGACAGCCTCAAGTCGTTCACCAACGTCTATGCGCTGGTGGAGCAGAACTACGCCGAGCCCATCGACGGCGACAAGGCCGACACGGCCATCTACGACGGGGCGATTCCGGGCATGCTGCGCGTGCTCGACCCGCACTCCAATTTCTACGATCCCAAGGCCTACGCCCGGATGCGCGAGGAGCAGCACGGCCGCTACTACGGCGTGGGCATGACCATCCAGCAGCCATCCAGAACGGCAAGGTCTACGTGGTCTACCCCTGCGAGGGCACGCCCGTCGTTCCGGGCCGGCATTCACCCCGGCGACGTGATCTCCGCCGTCGACGGCAAGACCACCGACGGCATGACCTCTGACCTGGTGGCCAAGGCGCTCAAGGGGCCCAAGGGCACGCACGTGCAGGTGACGATGATTCGCGAGGGCCAGGCCAAGCCGCTGGTCTTCGACCTGGTGCGCGACGAGATTCCGCACCCCTCGGTCGATCTGAAATATGAGATTCGTCCCGGCGTGGGCTACATCCACCTGACCCAGTTCCAGGAGACCACGGCGCAGGAAGTGATCGACGCCATCGACGGCTTCGGCAACCTGAAGGGCCTGGTGTTCGACCTGCGCGGCAATCCCGGCGGCCTGCTGAGCCAGGCGGTGGAGGTCTGCGACCACCTGCTGACCAAGGGACAGACCATCGTCTCCCAGCGCGGGCGCGCCTATCCCGACCAGAACTACACGGCCACGCACGGCAACGACGGCAAGACCTTCCCCATCGTCGTGCTGGTGAACCGCAGCACGGCTTCGGCGGCGGAGATTGTTTCCGGCGCGCTGCAGGATCACGATCGCGCGCTGATCGTGGGCGAGACCACCTTTGGCAAGGGCCTGGTGCAGACCGTCTACAACCTGAGCGAGAACACCGGGCTGGCGCTGACCACCTATCACTACTACACGCCCTCGGGCCGGCTCATCCAGCGCAACTACGCCGGCGTTTCGCTCTACGACTACTACTACAACCACGCCGGGGCGCAGCCCGCCGACACCACCAATCGCGAAGTCAAGCTGACCGACTGCGGGCCGCACCGTCTACGGCGGCGGCGGCATCACGCCCGACGAAAAGATCGAAAGCCCCAAGAGCAACCACTTCCAGGACGAGCTGCTCTACAAGGATGTCTTCTTCCACTTCGCGCCGGTTTACGTGGCCAACCACACCGTGGACAAGAACTTCCAGGTGGACGACGCGGTGCTGGCCGAGTTCAAGCAGTACCTGACCAGCCAGAATATTGCCTTCACCGAGGCCGACCTGAACGGCGTGAGCGACTGGCTGAAGGCGCAGCATCAAGGACAAGATCGTGACCATCCAGTTTGGCGCAGTTGCAGGGCCTGCGCACGCTGGCCGACTGGGATCCGATGATCCAGAAGGCGCTCACTTATCTGCCCGAGGCGCAGGCGCTGGAAGACAACGCCCACAAGGTGCTGGCGCAGAAGGCTGAGGCGCGCGGCGCGATGCCGTAAGCATCCGGAAAGAGCGATCACAAAAAAAGGCCATCCGCCAGGGCGGATGGCCTTTTTGCCTTGCACCCAGCTTTAATTCAAATCCAGCGTCCAGATGATCAGCGAGTTGGTGTTGTCATCGACGGCCGCAAAGGTCGCCACGTCGCCGACGGTGTAGATGGCCATTCCAAATGCGCCGCCCGGATTCGGATCGACGGAGAGTTCCTTCACGAATGCGCCCTGCTTGGTGAACTCCACAATCTCGCTCGGCTGATTTGGATCGGGATTGATGCCGTCGTTATTCGACACCAGAAGGTCGCCGTTGGGAGCCTCAACCATTGCCAGCGGTCCGTGCAGGTGAACGTCGTCCTGATACACGACGGTTCCCATGCCCGCATCGGAAGAGATCGTGGCCGCGTTTGCAATCACGAAGACTTCATTGTCGCCGGTCGAAGCAACATAGAGGTTGCCGGAGGGCGCGTCATAGACCAGCCCCGTCGGAGAAACAAAGAAGGTGACCGGGTCTCCGCGATGAACATAGCCGGAAGCTATTACCGTGGAGCTCGTCAGCGTCAATCCGCCTGCAGTCACGTTGAAGTTGAGCCGGCTCACGTTCCCAGTGAGAGCATTTGAGATAAACGCGATTGCCGTGGCTCCGTTATCCACCAGCGTCATGTCCCACGGACTCTGAATGTTCGGATCCGTGATGGTCTGCACCAGTTTGGCTTCATTGTTGATCACCAGCAGCGATCCAGGGCCCGCGGTTGAAGATTGGCCATTGGTCGACGGCGCATTGCCAACCACAATGAATCCTTTTTGCAGAATTCCCAGGGCGGTGGACAAACCAATTCCGGAACTGCCCTGGAACCACTTTCCCCCCGGTTTGCCCTTCGGGCCGAAACCCACGATGGTCGATCCGGTTCCCTGCAAATTGGCGCTGTTGTTAAAGTTCGAAACAAGGACAACGCCGGCTTTAATCAGGCTGTCAGGGTCTTGAAAGTTGGCGTTAACAAACGCAACGCCATATGGGTTTAGGTCGCCGTTCGCCGGCACAGTTGTGCCATTCGCAAACGGGCCAGGCAAAAACGCCGTAGGCTGCGCCTGTCCCGCCGCTGCATATGAAGCAAGGACGACGGCAAAAGCCGCCGGCAGCAACCGCGTTGCAGCCGAAGCATGTCTAAACGATTCGCAAATTCGCATGGTTTTGCTCCTGATTGGTAAATGGTTGATTGGTTCCAGAGAGAACCCTGGGGGAGGGATTCGACGGTCGCATGACCTGAACCCAAAGATAGCCATTCACGTTAGCCGAGTTGTCATTTCGATGTCATTAGAATGTCTTAATTAATTCAATCGGTCCCTGGGTCGCGCTGCCCCTGGTTCGTTGTACTCAGGTCGCGGCAACCTCGAAGAAAACTAGATAGGGCACACTTACCTTGAAACCTCTCTAAAAATCCAGCTATCGCTGGCTGGTTTCGCCGGCTGCAACTCTGCGATTGAACTCCGCTGACTGGTTTCGCGGAACGCTAAGCGACTGCCAGTGGTCGCTGGCGAAGTGCTTGGCCAGCAGAACAATCTGCCCCACGTGATAGGGGTAATGGGCCAGTTGCCGATTGATCGCCTGCGCAACGGAGTGAGCTTCGCCGCGAATGGTGATCGACCGTGCAAGGTCTGCTTCGGTCAGCGGCCCAAGCGCGCCGAACAACGTTGCCCAGGCGCGCTCCCACTCGCCAAGCAGCGCCTCGCGCGTAGCAGGCGGGGCAATGAATTCGCTGTCGCGGTCGCGATTCGGTTTCTCGCCGTCCGTTGTAAGAAAGTCGGTCCACCGCGACCGCATGTTGCCGGCCATGTGCTTTACGATGATCGCAATTGAGTTTGCCTCTCCATCGAGTACGGCGAAGAGTTGCTCATCGGTAACCTGCTCCATAGCACGTTCGGCGAGTTTCTTGTAGTAGTGAAAGACTGCAAGTGAGTCTTCGATGTGAGATGTCGTGAATTGGAGCGCCATGGGTTCTATTGTCCCTTCTCGTGGCTGCCGCCACGATCCTTTCCTGAAGCGTATGCGCATACAGCATTCACCGGGCACCGGTCGCATTGCGGCTTGCGCTTGCAGATAGTCTGACCGTGCGCCTTCAACAGGAGATAGGCGCGTCGACGCGGATGAAACTGCTCTGCAGCCGCATCCTCGATCAGACTCTGCGCCTCCCTATAAGTGACCGAGTATTCTTCGCTCTCCTGGCCGCGCATCATCCGCACCGGCACGTGCGGACAATTGGATGGTACAGCTGCCACCGGCGTCACACGGGCAAACAACAGGATGCGATCCGCGCCCGGCCCGGAGATCCCGGGAAACTTCTTCAGCGACGATCGCACCGCGGAGATGCGCCCGGTGAAAAGTGTGTTCAGATCGCCTTCGAACTCCTGCACTACGCGCTGCGCAATCTGTTGCAGGCGCAGGGCACGAATCTCCGGCACCATGCCGCCCGGCCGCAAGGCCACAGCCAGCTTTGTCTGCGACGCTGCCAGCAATTGCGCCGGCTTGATGCCAATCTGGCTCCTCAAGGCCTGCCAGCCGCGTGCGCATCGCTCATCGCTCGCGGGATAGCCGCAGTGCCACCAAACCAGAAATTCATAGGGGTCAACAGGCCAGCGCGGCTCTTGCGCGCCGTGAAATGCCTCAAGGCGGTCCAGAAGTTCGGGAAGCGGCAGCGCCTTGAAGCTCATGTCCCCTCCAGATCCTAATAGCGGTCTCAACCGCGCTACGGCTCGTCGTTATACACGCCGATCTCCAACTTGCCGCCCTCCCGAATCCGTGCCCGGAACATCCCCGCTGTGTTGAAGCTCCACGCCAGTTGGCCGTCAGGAGTAATGGCAATCAGCCCGCCGTCTCCCTTGAGCGCTTCGAGCTCCTTGTGAATCACCTGGTCGGCCGCAGCCTGCAGCGTCATGCCGCGAAAGTAGACCAGGTTGCACACCTCACGCGCAACGCCTAGCCGTATGAAGTACTCGCCTGTGCCCGTTGCCGATACGGCGCAGGATTGGTTCGACGCATAGGTGCCCGCGCCAATGATCGGCGAATCGCCCACGCGGCCCCAGCGCTTGGCCTGTGTTCCGCCTGTTGAGGTCCCCGCGGCGATGTTGCCTTCCCGATCAAGCGCCACTACGCCAACAGTGCCGTATTTGTGCGTGCCGTCCGGCTCCATCGGGACGATTTCGCTCACCGGCTCCGGCGGCGCGCCTGCTGGACGCGGCGGGATCGGACGTCCCTCCTTCTTCAGTTGCTTCACCAGCGACTGCCAGCGCCGCTCGGTAAAGAAGAAGCTCGGGTCAACCTGCTCCAATCCTTTTTCCGCGGCAAACGCATCAGCCCCTGCGCCGATCAGCATCACGTGCGGCGACTTCTCCATCACCGCCCGGGCCAGGCTGATGGGATGCCGTGTGCGCGTCACGCCGGCCACCGCGCCTGCCTTCAGCGTTGCGCCGTCCATAATGGCCGCGTCCAGCTCGTTCTTCCCATCGGCCGTGAAAACCGCGCCACGCCCCGCGTTGAACAGCGGATCGTCCTCAAGAATCTCGATCGCCGCTTCCACGGCATCCACTGACGAACCACCACCATCGAGAACCTTGGCTGCGGCTTCCACCGCCTGCTTGATCGATACGCGATAAGCCGATTCCATCTTCGGGTCCATCGACGCGCGTTCAATCACACCGGCGCCGCCGTGCAGCACCAGTGCCCATTGGTGCGCCTTCGGAGCTGCGGGCTGCTGCGCCATCAAGAACTCAACTCCCAACGCCGTCATTCCAGCCACGACGCATATGCGCATCGCATTCTTCATTTGCTCCTCGCCCTCTTACCCGCATTCTATCGGTCCCCTCGAAAATACTCCCAGTTATCGAAACCCAGAACGGGTAAATCTCGGCACATATGCCCGCTACCAGAGGGTCCATCAAGCAAGGGATCTAACTTCCCTCAAGGTTGTCGTCGGTAGCAGTAGATGTGCTCGATGATCTGCGGATCCGCTCTCACATCGATGGTTGTCACATGCGCCAGATCCAGTTGCGAAGGCACCTTATCGGCCAGCAGGTCATTGGAAAGGACAAATCCACCAGGCTTCAGCATCGCGGCCAGGTTGGCGCGAGCCAGTGACTGCTCGAACGCTCCGTAGTAGATGAAGATGTTCGTGCCGATGATCAGGTCAAACTTCTCATCGGTATCGGACGCACCCATGCGCTGATAGACGATGTTCATATCCACGGGCGTGATTCGCCTGGCGATCTCCGGCCTCACGCTGACGGCGCGGATGTGAATATCCTGCGCAACCTTTAGAGGAACAGTCACGGGTTGGACCGCGGCTCCAATCTGCTTCCCCAAATTCTGCCAATAAGAGGTAAAAGCCGCGAGGTAATCTTCATTGAATGGGACGGCACTGTTCCAGGGCAACTGAACCACGTAGTGCTTCCCCGCAATCGCATTTCTCTGCGCTCGCGCCAGATGGATGTTCACGCTCGGGCTGATGTCGAAGGTGAAAAGCTCGAAAGTGGCGGGGTTGGCCAGCCCCAATCGAATAAGCGAGTCGACCACAGCCGAGGGCTGGATCGATTGCGGCGGGTAGAAATCGTTTCCGTATTCCTTGTTTGCGAAGTCGAGGCCAGGACCGACAATCGCAATCCGCCGCACACCGCCCGGCTTCAGCATTCCGGCTTTCGCCAGCTCACTCAGGCTGAGATCGAGCGCATAGTCGGGCCACAGATTCGAGTCCAGCGAAATGCCTCGTTGCGCATAGAGCTGCGCCTGCTCTGCAGAGTCCGCGGTCTTCAGCTTCTCGCGAAACTGGGCAAACTCGTCTCGCATATGGGCGAGGTTGTCCAGCAAATGCTGCTTCACCCGCGCGCGGTCCTGCGGGGTCTTGAACGAGTAGCCGCGCTTGATCAGAAAGGCGCGCATCTCCAGCATTCCCTCGTTCGCGGTTGGCGAAGCAAGAGCGCGGATAAGGTCGTTGGCGCGGTTTTCCGCAAAAGCGTTTACCAGAGTGCTCTGCCCATACTTCGCGAGATACTCGCGGTCGATCTGGTACTCGCTGGTGTAGGTCACTCCAAAACGCAAAAGGTTGGTAAGGGTGTCCTCTTCGCCAAGCTCCAGCCTTTGGCGGATATTGGTGTCCTGCCCCTGCACCCAGGCTGACCAGGCCGCTGCGTCCAGTGCGCTGCGTAGATCTGTGGGGAGCGCGTCCGCGAAGCCCCGCAAGATCGGCTGCGCATCATCGAGCGAGATGAATTCAGTCTTCGGCTGCTGGCAAGCCGCCGCAGTTGACAACAG
Organism: uncultured Acidobacteriaceae bacterium; assembly: GCA_963783065.1. GTDB lineage: Bacteria > Acidobacteriota > Terriglobia > Terriglobales > Acidobacteriaceae > Telmatobacter. Next base: position 52,561 of record CAWAMG010000007.1, read on the forward strand.
GAGCGGAACGACGAGCAAGCGAAGGGCGGACAGACGTTCAAATCGCATGCTACTTCACGCCTTTCTTTGGAATCACGAGCACCGATCCTTCGCCCGCCTTGTAGGTCTCCGCGAAGTTTCGCTGATTGATGCCGATCGAGAGCCTTCCCCGCGAGTCGATATAGAAAAGCTCTTTTCCTACCGGCACATCGCTGAACGTCTTTACAAATGGAAAGGTGTACTGCTTGCCATCCAGCGAAATGGGAACCAGGTCTCCAAGTTTGTAGCCGAGCTGGCGAAACGTCTCTGCCGGAACATTGAGCACCAGGTTGCCGAATGGACCATCGGTGCCAATCACCTCGCCGTGCAAGCCCTCCGAATCGATAGTCGCGTTGCGCAGGTCGAGCCGCACCAGCTTCGCTACATCGAGCGCCGGACCGGCCTGCGCAATGTCCTCACCGCGTGCGGCATGCGCCCCCGCCGGGGAAAAGATGTCGCGCCCATGGAAGGTGGACGAGATCCCTGTGCCGATCATCCACGCCGGGTTGGTGATTTCGTGCGCCTCGACGATTCCGTCGCGATCTTGAACCAGCGTGAGCAGGCCGTTGTCAGGCAGCACGATAGATCTGCCCCACGCGCGACCGCGCGATGATGGCCTTGCGCTTGGAACCCACGGTGGGGTCGATCACCACCACGAAGACCGCGTCTTTGGGAAAGTACGGCGCTGACCCGGCAAGAAATCGCGCGCCCATGGCGATGTTGTAGGGCTCCGACTGATGCGTAATGTCGATGATGCGGACGCCCGGCGCAACGCCGTCCATAACCGCCTTGCAGATGCCCACCGCATCGTCCTTCACGTCAAAGTCAGTCATGAAGCCGATGACCTTGAGCGGGGCCGGTTGCTGGCCAAAGGCCGGCAACAAGAAAATGGCCGCGATTGCCGAGCCGAGGAGGACGATCAGTTTTTTGAACATGGCTTCTCCGTTGAGTCCTGTCCTGCATAACGATATTACCCAAACGGCTTATGCGGACACGCAAGTTTCTTGGGTCGTCTTTATCGCCCTCCGGTACCATCAAGATCAAAGGACTCCCGCCATGCGCAAATTCCTTCTCCTCATCCTCGCGCTCGTCGTGTCTCCGTTCGCCGTCGCCAAGCCCAGGCCCATCCCCGTGAAGGTTGTGGTTGTCGCCATGTTCGAGGTGGGCGCCGACACCGGCGACCAACCCGGCGAGCTGCAGTATTGGGTCGAACGCGATCATCTCGATCGCGTCTACCCGCTCCCCGCCTATCATGCCGCGCGCATGAACGCCGACGGAGAGATGGCCGTGCTCACCGGGCAGGGCACGGCCAACGCAGCAGCCACCATCATGGCCGTTGGCCTCGATCCGCGCTTCGACTTCAGCCACGCCTACTGGATCATCGCCGGCATCGCAGGAGGAAATCCCGAACGCGTCTCCCTTGGTTCAGCCGCATGGGCGCGCTGGGTGGTCGACGGCGATCTGGGGTATGAAATCGATGCGCGCGAGATGCCCGCGGACTGGCCCACCGGCTATCTGCCCCTGCGCCGGAAGACTCCGTATGAACAACCCCTTGATCCGCTGCCCGGCCAGGTCTTTGAACTCAACGCGAGTCTCGCCGGCTGGGCCTTCAACCTAACACGCGCAACAAAGCTCGACGATACCGATCACCTGAAGGAGATCCGCGCCGCCTTCGATGGAGCAGCCGCGCAGCGCCCGCCCTTCGTGACCATGGGCGATGAGGTCTCTTCCTCCACTTACTGGCATGGCAAGTTGCTCGACGCCTGGGCCAGCGAATGGCTGCGTTACTTCACCGGCGGCAAAGGAACCTTTGCCACCACAGCCATGGAAGATACAGGCACGCTCGCGTCCATGCGTTTCCTCGCCGCTGCGGGTCGCATGGACATGCATCGCGTGCTTGCCCTGCGCACAGTGTCCAACTTCGATCAGCAGCCGCGCGGCCTGACTGCAGCCGAGAGCCTGGCCCGCCAGCGCATCGGCGCGTATGGCGCGTACCTGCCATCGCTTGAGGCCGCCTATCGCGTCGGTCACGTCGTAGTGCAGGAGCTGTTGACGCATTGGAAGCAATACGAGCAATCGGTGCCGGCTGCATCGCCGGCCGAATCCACCACACCTTAGGCAGATACTCTGAGAGTCCTCTTGGCGACTGCGGGTCCGGCAGTGCAGAATGCATGAGTCTCTTAATTCTTGAAATCGGTTGCGCGACGAGCGAGCCTCCATTTCTCGCCGAGCAACCGTAGGGAAGACCTGATGCACTCAGTCTGGTTCGGCGAGTTTATGGGAACGCTTGTGTTGCTGCTTCTGGGCAATGGCGTGAACGCGGGCGTCACGCTGCGCAAGTCTTACGCGGCGGATTCGGGCTGGATGGTGATCGCCACGGGTTGGGGCCTGGCCGTGCTGTGCGGCGTGCTGGTGGCGCAGGCCTTCGGCAGCTCCGGAGGCAACCTCAATCCGGCCGTTACTCTCGCCGTCGCTGTTGACAGCGGCGACTACTCCAGCCTCCTCAGCATGTGGTCGGCGCAGTTGCTGGGCGCGATGGCCGGAGCTACCCTCGTGACGCTCCATTACGGGCCGCACTGGAAACTCACTGACAATCCCGCCGCCAAGCTCGGCATCTTCGCAACCAACGCCGCAGTCCGCAGTCCCCTTTTCAACCTGCTGAGCGAAATGATCGGTACAGCCGTGCTCATCATCGTTGCCGACGCCATCGGATCGCACGGCGTCTCTGCCAGCGGTCCCGCGCCTGCGCTCGGTCCGTGGCTCGTAGGCAGTTTGGTGTGGGCCATCGGCCTCTCACTCGGCGGAACTACGGGCTATGCCATTAATCCCGCACGCGATCTCGGCCCGCGTCTCGTGCACTTCATTCTGCCCATCCCGGGCAAGGGCAGCTCCAACTGGAGCTACGCGCCGATTCCCGTCGTCGGGCCGCTTGCGGGCGCAGCGCTGGCTGGGCTGCTGCTTCACGCGGCACGTTTGTAATTCAAGATTGCACCTCTACTCCAGGCACGATGCGACCACCGCCAGCGCCGCGATCGCCGCAGTCTCCGCGCGCAGAATCCGTGGACCGAGCGAGACGGCCTTCCAACCGTTCGCATCAAAGAGCGCTTCTTCTTCCGCAGCCCATCCGCCTTCGGGTCCGATCGCCATCTTCGAATGCCGGCATCTCAGCCTGCGCTTGAGCTGCGGCAGCTTCCACTGCATTGCGCAGAGTGGTCGTGCGCTCCTGCTCTGCCAGCACGATCCGCGTCGCCGTCGACGCGGTTCGCACCAAGCTCGCCAATGCCGCCGGTTCGTAGATTACCGGCACATCCGATCGTCGCGACTGCTGCGCAGCCTCGTGCGCGATGCGGCGCCAGCGCTCGGCGCGTTTCTCAGCGGCTTCGCCCAGATGTTTCTCCGTTCGCCGCGCGATCACCGGCGCGATGGCCGCAACGCCGAGCTCCGTTGCCTTCTCAATCGCCCACTCCATGCGGTCGAACTTATACACCGCCATCACCAGCGTTACCGGCAGTGCCGGGTCGGCCTGCACCTCCGCGATCAGGTTGAAGCGAACCTCATGAGCCGATACCGCCGCCACTTCGGCATGGAAGACGCGGCCTCCGGCCACCACATCGGCTTCCATCCCCGGCTGCGCGCGCAGCACGCGCGCCATGTGCTCGGCCTGCGCGCCTTCCAGCGTCGCCGTTGCCTCGTCCCATCGCTCTGCAATCCAGCGCCGTCGTGTCATTGCCGTTCGGAACTCAGCTCCCTGTCCGGTGTTTCCATCGCTTTAAGTCTAGTCGCCAGGCTCGTGCCCACAAACACTGAGGGGGACGCTTTGTAGCGTCCCCCTCATGTGTTGCCTTGTTGATGGTTGACCGCAGTTACTTCTTCTTTGCGGCTTTCTTTGCTGCCTTCTTCGCGGCTGCCTTCTTCGCGGGTGCCTTCTTGGCTGCTTTCTTAGTTGCCATTTTGCCTATTCTCCCTTTTCGATGGTTTGCATCGAGTTCTGCAATTAAGAAATTGCAGTTGATGAATGTATAGATTCACAGTCGATCAGTGTCAAGGAAAAAACGTCATGAGAGTGGAAAAATGGTCAACAATTTTTTCGGAGCCGATCGCGCGTTGGAGAGCAAAATGCAAATGATTGTGCCGCTCGATTGCGTTCGCAGTGACCTCTGTCGATGTTCGAATCGCTGAAGTGCCTGATTCATGCGGGTGCGAAGCACTTCTCTCTTCAGCACTCGATGATGTTCAGCGCCAATCCGGCCAGGCTCGTCTCCTTGTAGCGCGATTGCATGTCGAGACCGGTGAGGTACATGGTGCGGATCACCTGATCGAGCGAAACCTTGTGCTCTTCCTGCTCGTTGAGCGCGAGGCGCGTCGCTTGCACCGCTTTTGCCGCGCCCATGGCGTTGCGTTCGATGCAGGGAATCTGCACCAGACCGCCGATCGGGTCGCAGGTCATGCCCAAGATTGTGTTCCATCGCAATCTCCGCCGCGTGCTCCACCTGCCCATTCGTTCCGCCCAGCGCCGCGGCCAGGCCGCCCGCTGCCATTGAGCAGGCAACGCCCACTTCGCCCTGGCATCCCACCTCCGCGCCGCTGATCGATGCGTTCTCCTTGTAGAGGATGCCGATAGCCGCGGAGGTGAGAAAGAAACGCAGCAGGCCTTCATGGTCGGCCTCAGGGATAAAGCGCATGTAGTAGTGGGCAACGGCGGGAACCACGCCCGCCGCGCCATTCGTCGGCGCGGTCACCACGCGTCCGCCGGCGGCGTTCTCTTCGTTCACGGCCATCGCGTACACCGTGACCCAGTCGAGCGGCGCCAGCGGATCGCTGACCTTTCCGTCCGCTTCTTTCTGGCGCAGCCGCGCCGCCAGCCGGTGCGCGCGCCGATGCACGCCGAGGCCGCCGGGCAGAATTCCCTCTGTCGCGATTCCGCGCTCCACGCATCCCTGCATCACAGCCCAGATGCGATCGATGCCCGCGCGCACAAACTCCACCGGCGACTTGCAGGCTTCGTCCGCGGCTTCGCGGGCCAGCGCGCATTCGTTCTCGAGCATGAGCTGGCTGATGGAGAGCTCGTTGGCGTGCGCCGTCGTCAGCAGTTCGTGGCTGCTATGGAAGGGGAAGGGAATCGCGGCCTGCGGCTTGTCGCTCGAAGCCTCCCGGCCGTCTTCCACAATGAAGCCCCCGCCAATGGAAAAGAATGTGCGCTGCACGAGCGTTTCGCCGGCAGCATCGAACGCCGTAAGCCGCAGTCCGTTCGGGTGCTGGATGGTTGCGCCGGGCGGATACATCACCGCGCGCTCGAAGAGCAAGTCGGTTGCCTCGTCGAAGGCGATCTTCTGCGTGCCGACCAGCTCAATCTGCTTTGCCGCGCGAACAGCCGCGACGGTTCGCTCGATAGCGGACGGGTCGATGGTGGCCGGCTCATAGCCCGCCAGTCCGAGCAGCACGGCGCGGTCGGTGGCGTGACCAAGGCCTGTGAGCGCAAGCGAGCCGTAGAGCTCTACCCGCACACGCGCAATCCGATCGAGGAGACCGGACGTTGCCAGGTCACGCGCAAAACGACACGACGCTCGCATCGGGCCCATAGTGTGCGAGCTCGATGGGCCCACGCCGATTTTGTAAAGATCGAAGAGACTGGTCGTCACGGATGAGATTCTACGCCGGATTCGTATTCAGGATCACGCCCCATGGATACATGAAGAAATATTCTTCACGCAAACACGAGGGGGAGCCGGAATCATTACCGGATTTGCGTGATCAGGCAAACAGCCACGGCGGCGAAGGCAGCGATCCCCAGGATGATGGAGGCGCGCCAGAGCGAATGCAGCTTTCCATGAGGGCAAAGCCTCCGATACTCGGCCACCACAAAGGAGTCCTTTCGTGCCCAGCTTCCTAGTTCAGAGTAATTCCAGCGGCGGTCGTTGTTGCGACGGATCTCGTCGAACATTCTATCCACCAACCTGCTGGCGAAAGAAAAACTCGCGATTGCGGTGCACAGAGAAACGATTCCGACGATGAGACGAATGGGCATCCAGATCCTCAGACTCGCAAGCACATATCCGCACTATAGCTGAGGGCGCTGGAAATCGCGATCACCCGCACCCCACACCCCACACCCCATACCCTGGACTCCGGACCCTAAACCCTTCTCTTATGCGACTTCGATCACTGACTTGCAAGGTCGAATCTCATCCCGAGCAATCTCCCGATGCCGTATCATCGTGGCACCCAAAAGCTCTGTCCAATAACACACTCAATTGGGAGGCAGAATTGGCCCCAAACCTTGATATTCGCATCCTGCTTGAGCTGAATTCTCTCGTAGCAGACGATTCCATTTGTGCGCGGACAATCTTGATGGTTGGCCTCAATCCGTTTTTCCGCGGACTGTTGGTCTTCATTCCACTCATCTGGTTGTGGTTTTCGCGCAATTCCTCCGGCCGGCGCAGCAGGATGACGATAGGGCTTCTGGCCAGCTCCGTGGCGGTCCTGATTTCTCTAGGGGTGCAGTATTCTCTCCCCGCCCACGTCCGCCCGTTCCTGGACCCCTCGATTCATCTTCATTATTATCCTGTGCCCGATCCGGCATGGGGCGGGCGATTCGATTCCTTCCCAAGCGACACAGCTGCGCTTTTCTTTGCCTTTTCGACAATCATTTTTATCGAGCACCGTTTAGCTGGGTGGTTGGCTTTCATCTGGTCCGTTTTCACCATCGGAGTTGCCCGCGTGGCAATTGGCATCCACTACCCCAGTGACATCGCTGGAGCATTTATCCTCGGCGTCGCCTCTGTCTATCTTTTTTCCAGAATTCCCCCGCTGGCAGCCATGGCTCAGCGCACCCTCCAGAAGTGGGAGCTACGCATGTACATCGTTGATGCTTGCTTTTGCCTCTTCATTGCGGAGGCCTATGTACTTTTCCCAGGGATAAGAGGCCTTGGCCACATTCTCAACTTCTCCATCAGTTTATTGGCCAGAAAGCACTGAGCCATCGGATCGCGAATCTGCTTCGAAAAACTCCGCGCCCGCCTTCACTCGATCCGGTTGCAAGCCGGCATTCCCTTGAGCCGCGCCACCGCGCCTCTACTTCCCATTCGCGGTTTCCTGGCTCCTGATCGTTATGCGACTTCGGTCACTGACTTCAGTCGCCTGCGTTCTGCTACACTCGCTGCAACTTTCCACCATGCTCTTCAAGGCCCTCAGCGCGGCAGTCTACGGCATCGATGCCAACCTAATCGATGTTGAGGTTGATTTTAGCGGCGCGATGGTGGAGAAGGACATCTTCCACACCGTCGGCCTTCCTGACGCCGCCGTGCGCGAGAGCCGCGACCGCGTTCGCGCCGCAATCAAGAACTCTGGCTACCTGATTCCGCCTTCGTTCATCACCATCAATCTCGCCCCCGCCGACATGAAGAAAGAAGGTGCGGGCTTTGACCTCCCGATCGCCATCGGAATTCTCGGCGCTTACGGCGCTCTGCGAGTCGACGATCTGAGCCGCTTCCTTCTGGTGGGTGAGCTTGGCCTCGACGGCAGTGTGCGTGCCGTCCCGGGCATGCTGCCTGTAGCCATCCTGGCCCGCGAAAAGGGTATTGCCAACCTGGTTTTGCCTGCGGCCAACGCCGCTGAGGCTGCCGTGGTGGAGGGCGTCAACGTCTACCCCGTCTCCTCGCTCATCGATGTAATCGACCTCCTCAACTCGTCGGTCGTCGGTGTCATCCAGCGCGAACCCGTCCGCACCTCGACCGAAGAACTGTTGAGCGAGCTGCAGCACTTCGCGGTCGACTTCAAAGATGTGCGCGGTCAGCAGTCGGCCAAGCGCGCGCTCGAGGTGGCTGCTGCAGGCAGCCACAACATTCTCATGATCGGCCCTCCAGGCTCGGGCAAGACAATGCTCGCCAAGCGGCTGCCATCCATCCTCGCGCCCCTCACATTCGACGAAGCACTCGAGACCACCAAGATTCATTCCGTCGCGGGCATCCTCGACGCCGGAGCCGGCCTGGTCACGCAGCGGCCCTTTCGCTCTCCACACCACTCCATCTCCGACGCCGGCCTGATCGGCGGAGGCATCGTGCCGCGCCCAGGCGAGGTGTCGCTCGCTCACAACGGTCTTCTCTTTCTCGACGAGCTGCCAGAGTTTCCCCGCAACGTGCTCGAGGTAATGCGCCAGCCGCTTGAGGATCACAATGTGACCATCGCGCGAGCCTCCATGTCGCTCACCTTTCCGGCGCGGTTCATGCTCGCGGCGGCAATGAACCCCTGTCCGTGCGGTTACTTCAACGACAAGGCCCACGAGTGCATGTGTACGCCGCCGATGATTCAACGCTACATCTCCAAGATCTCCGGTCCGCTGCTCGATCGCATCGACATTCACGTCGAGGTGCCCGCCGTCCAATATAAGGAACTGCGCGGCAACGCGGCGGCCGAGGGTTCGGCTGAGATTCGCCAGCGTGTGATGGCCGCGCGCGACCGGCAGCGCCAACGCTTCCGAAGGGCCGGCGAAAAAATCTATGCGAACGCGCAGATGAACACGCGGCAGATTCGCGCCCACTGTGAACTCGGCCCCGACGCCGAGCGGCTCCTTGAGCGCGCTATGCAACAGCAGGGTCTCACCGCGCGCGCCCACGACCGCATCCTCAAGGTTGCCCGAACCATTGCCGACCTCGAAGCCGCCGACAACCTGAGCGTTCCACATCTGGCCGAAGCCATACAGTACCGCACCCTCGATCGAAGCTACTGGGCGTAGCGCATCTTGTTGAGAGCCGAAATTCTGTCCGGGAAAACTGCCGGAATCCCCCAGCCTACCTGGCCGGCGGGGCAAGCTTAACGGTGTCCTTGATTCCCTTGCCCTCGACCACGGAGTAGAGAGCATCCGCGGGAATGTTCCGAAGCTCTTCCTTCTGGCCGCTGGGCCACCAGATCTGGACTCGCTTCATGACCCCCGCGGCGCCAAGCCCAAAGTGCAGCCGCTGATCGTTCGAGGAGAGATAGCTGCCGCCTCCGCGCACTTCGTCCATCTGCTCGATGGTCTTCCCCGGAGCCGATGCGGTGGTGACGATCATCCGCGCCCCAATCGCAGACCGGTTGCTTTTTGTCCCCACCAGGCGGAACAAAACGCGGTGATTCGTATCCCCCGTCACGTTGAGGAAGACCGAAGGCGGGCCCCCGGCGTTGTAGACCACCGCATCCACGCTTCCGTCGTTGTTGATGTCTCCGAAGGCCGTGCCGCGGCGCGAATGCAGAGGCCCCGCATTCAAGCCGGAGTGATCGGAGACCTCGGAAAAAGTCAGGTTCCCGTTGTTGCGAAACAGTTGCAGCGGCTCGCCGTATCGGGGTTCGCCCGGGATTGCATCGATGATTGGAGTGAAGTTCCCGTTGGCAACAAGGATGTCAGGCCAGCCATCGTTGTCGAAATCGGCAAAGCCGCTTCCCCAACGCACGGCTCTATCGTCGATGCTGCCCAGATGCGAGGTCCAGGTAATGTTGGCAAACCCCTTGCCGTCGCGCCGCTGGTAAAGACTGATTGGCTGGTGCGCATAGCGGGTAATCAGCAGGGAGAACTCACCGCTATGATCGATGTCCGCAAAATCTCCGGCCATGTTGCCCAGGTCCTCGCCTTCCTCGCTGACAGCGATCCCAGCCCACAATCCCACCTCTTCAAACGACCCGTTATGCAGATTGTGGTAAAGAAAGTTCGGCCCCATGTCGTTGGTCACCAAAAGGTCGGGCCAGCCATCGTTATCGTAGTCCGCCCACGCCACGCCCATGCCCAGCCGCTTGCCTGGATTCGCGACTCCTGCCTTCTCCGATACTTCTTCGAAGGTTCCATCGCCGCGATTGCGATAATGAATGTCCGTCTGCCCATTGAGTGACGGAATCTCCATCTCCTGCCCTCTATAGCTGAAGGTCGTTGCGCCGGGCTTGGGCAAATTGTGGACGTCGGAGTTGATATAACGCGAGACGAACAGGTCAAGATAGCCGTCGCGATCGTAGTCCGCCCACGCCGCGCCCACGCTGAATCCGCCTCCAGCCACATGGGCCTTCTCGGTCACATCTTCAAACTTGCAGCCGCCTAGATTGTGATAGAGCACATTGTGCCCATATCCGGTTATATAGATATCCGGCAGTCCGTCGTTGTCGAAATCCCCAATCGCTACCCCCATGCCCCAGCCGCGCGCCGTGAGTCCCGATTGCACCGTTACATCCGTGAAATGCAGGTCGGAATCCTGATGGTACAGAGTAATCATCAGGTCGGCGCCGTTCAGGTACCGGTCGACGGTGGAGTCCTTCACCGTCACGATGTCCAGCTTGCCGTCGTTGTCGCAATCGAACAGAGCGACGCCTCCGCTCATCATCTCCACGATGTCCTTTTCAGGGGGGAATTGGCCTGGCGTGGCGTCGATCCCCGACGACTGCGTGATGTCGCGGAACCGGATCTGAGCGCCGCTCGCACTCTGGGAAGGCAGCAGAACCAGAATCGAGGCCAGCAATCCACCCCATTGAAGCGAAAGGGCCGGGATTAAGCGGAGGTCTGGCTGCAACTTGGTCCCTCCGAAGCTTCCATCGCGTCTCTCGGCATACATAGTAGTTTACTGTCGCCCCTGCCGAGGCGAGGTCTCTTGGCGCATGGGCGCAGAGTTTCGGCTAGCGAGAGCGTATGCCGCAAAAGAGGGATTACCTCGGTTTCTTTGCCAAATCTAGTCTGGATCGAACAAATCTAATCTTGCGTCGATAAACCAATCATCGGCATGAGAACGCTCTCATGCTCAAGCTGCTCCCTTTCGAGGTCCAAAGTGCACGACTCCGGTCCGATCTCCAGCCTGATCTCAAACAAGGACACGTTGTTGATCGCTGTCCCATTAGGGCTGTTGATTCTTGTCCAGTTCTTCCGTCTCGACGAGCTTGTCGCAAATGCACGGCGACCGAAGAGGGCCGCGCGCAGCTTCTGCGGCAAGGACGCCCTCGGTGAAATGATCCTGACCGATCCGGACGGGCGGCCCGTGCAGAGTCCCCACGCCAACGGTTCGCCGGCAACTCGCTTGCCTTCGGCAGTTCGGGCGGCGCCTGTCTTCGAGGCCCGGGTCGATGGCCTTCGGGATCACCCTCGGCAGGCGAGCGCTCCTTAATATAGGACCGATAAGCGACGACCGCCGGTGCTCTGAGGTACAGCCCGCCGGCGCCATCCAACCACAAAACATTGATTTGAAATTGGATAGCGGCCAGGGCTGCTTCCGATTGGGGACGACGTATGCCGCAAAACGCCCAAGGCAAAGGCCAATTCGAAATGTCTATTCCATTCATTGCATTCATCTTCCTGGTTTTGGTCCGCCTGATCCGGCCCGGTTCTGTCCGTCGGCGCCGCCGAACCGGTTGGCGGGAACAGGCCATCGGATAACCACTTGGATTCCCGACCCGAGTTCGCCCCCTTTTTCATCTGCCGCTTGTGTGCAATTTTGACCACTCTTGTCCGGTAGCAAATCCAAGCTAAACAATTTATTCAGATGGCTTTATCTGCAGAGGGATCAGCGCTGGCCGCGGGGTGATCCAGGGGCAAAAATCCTGCAAAAAACTGTTGACCCGCAATCCGACTCGGTATACAGTCATGAGTGCCATCCATTCAGGGCACGAGACGCAGACTCGATTTGCGCGCCCCTCTGGTCAAATCCCGCATCAAATTGAGCTGAGGCTCATCCATTGATGTCCCCGTTGCGTACTTAAGCGTGCAGGGTTGGGACAGCCGGGAGTATGGATTCCCTAGGCAGCACTCTTTAATCGCCCCGACGGCATTTAGCCCGTGCCAAGGCGTGGGATTCTGCGCGAAGATTTTGAACTGGATGCACGTACGGTGCGTCTAAAAATTCAGGGGACGGGCCGCCGGGTTTCCGGCAGCGATATTCCCCTGGCCGCACCAGCGATAGCAAATAACGAGTTCCGGAACAGCAGGAACCGAGCGAAGGAGAATCATCATGCGTTCTGATTTAGTTTTTGGGGCACTCTCTCATGTGTCCAACCGCTACCAGCTGTGTCAACTGGCCAGCAAGGCTACCCGCAAGCTGCACAAGCCGAACACCCGGCTGCAGGACACCACGAACGAAGTTCTGGGCCGTTTCCAGACCACCAATCCGGGCTCTTTGCCGCAGGCCGTGCCGGTCGTCGCTGCGCCCATCGAACGCCGCCGGGCAGCCTAGCATCCAAATGTCCATCGGGTAGCATCGATTTTTCATTGAACTAAGAGCGGCTTGCCGTTTAAGTGGGCCGCTTGTCTCTCATGTTTTAGCCTTCCTGCCTCCCGGGAGGAGGCGTTGCGCGGTCCGCACCTGTTACACTTTGTGCATCCCCTCCTGAATTGGTCTTCCCTCCTGGAGCAAATCCCCTTCCTACTACCTCTCCCCAAACAAATCCCTCCATTTTGCAGGTGAATTAACATGACCATCGCTGAACTCAAAGAGAAGAACATCACAGAACTGAGCCGCATTGCGCGCACCCTGGAGATTCCCGGCGCCAGCGGCCTTCGCAAACAGGATCTGATCTTCAAGATCCTCCAGGCACAAAGCGAAAAAGAGGGCCATATCTTCGCCGATGGCGTTCTGGAGATTCTTCCTGACGGCTACGGCTTCCTGCGCTCGCCCGATTACAACTATCTGCCCGGGCCCAGACGACATTTACGTCTCGCCGTCGCAGATTCGCAAGTTCGACCTCAAGACCGGCGACTCCATCAGCGGCAACGTCCGCCCGCCGCACGAGGGCGAAAAGTATTTTGCCCTGGTCAAGATCGAGGCCATCAACTTCGAGTCGCCCGAGGAGACCCGCAACAAGATTCTCTTTGACAACCTGACGCCGCTCTATCCGCAGGAACGGATCAAGATGGAGACCGTGCGCGAGGCCATCAGCGGCCGCGTCATGGATCTGCTCACGCCCGTCGGCAAAGGCCAGCGCGGGCTTATCGTCGCTCCGCCCCGCACCGGCAAAACCATGCTGCTGCAGTCGATCGCCAACTCCATCTCCACCAATCATCCTGAAGTCGTTCTCATCGTGCTGCTCATCGACGAGCGCCCTGAAGAAGTCACCGACATGCAGCGGTCTGTAAAGGGCGAAGTCATCAGCTCTACCTTCGACGAGCCCGCCGCGCGCCACGTACAGGTGGCCGAAATGGTGATCGAGAAGGCCAAGCGGCTGGTCGAGCACAAGCGCGACGTCGTCATCCTGCTCGATTCCATCACCCGGCTTGCCCGCGCCTACAACACCATCGTTCCGCCCTCGGGCAAGGTGCTCTCGGGCGGCGTCGATTCAAATGCCCTGCAGCGGCCCAAGCGCTTCTTTGGCGCGGCCCGCAACATCGAAGAAGGCGGGTCGTTAACGATCATTGCCACGGCTCTTGTTGACACCGGCTCGCGCATGGACGAAGTCATCTTCGAAGAGTTCAAGGGTACGGGCAACATGGAAATCATCCTCGACCGCAAGCTGGTTGACAAGCGCGTATTCCCGGCCATCGACATCCAGCGCTCGGGCACCCGTAAGGAAGAGCTGCTTCTGCCCAAGGAAGACCTCTCGCGCATCTGGGTCCTTCGCCGGGTGATCAACCCGCTCTCACCTGTTGAAGCGATGGAACTGCTCACCAGCCGACTGGAGAAGGTCCGCAACAACGCTGAGTTCCTGTCGACCATGAACCAGCTGTAGGGAGGATGATCGAGTCGGCGTGGAGAGGCCCATGGCGAGAGCGCGAAAGGCAATGAATCTGCAGATTATGGCTGGCAATTTGGACGAAGCGATTGAAGAGCTCGTTCGAATTCGTGCCAAGATTTCAGCCGGTAAGCTCGTCGAGGCTGAATTGCAGGTTAACCCGTGCGACGCTTATCATCACCTCAATTTTGTATGGAATATCAGGCACGTTTCGACCGATAAATACGCGCATCTGACCGATGCGCAATTCAAACGATGGGGGCGCTATCCATCGGAGATTGAGGACTGAATCGCGCTGGGTCCTTTCGCGATTTCCGGTCCGCTGATAAAATGAAAAAGTCGTGGGGCTGTAGCTCAGCTGGGAGAGCGCCTCGTTCGCAACGAGGAGGCCAGCGGTTCGATCCCGCTCAGCTCCACCAAACTCCTTCCTGCTCAGCGCCCTTCCCATCGCCCATAAAAACAGAGGGAAACTTGCAGGCCTCTCGGGAGAACCCTGCAGCCCTCGGTCGTTGGCGGGTTCGCCACAATCCAAGCCCAGGCGAATTCCTTACACCGTTCTTCCTCATAACGATAAAGCGGCGGAGCCTTAAAGCCCCGCCGCTCTTGCACTATCCGTTGCCGCACATAGTTGCCGCACATAACTGCTGCCAGTTACTTCTTCTCCTCGCCGCCATGTCCACCGCTCGGTCGCGCGCCGCCGCTGCTATGCGCGGCTTGGGCGTGGGCAGCGGGGTGCGCTGCTACCTGGCGTGGCGCGGCATGCGCTGCAGTCGGCCGAGCCGCCACCGTATGGGCAGCCGGAGAGGTACCGTGCACCTGGCCTGCTCCGCCGCCGCGAACTGCAGGACTGGCGCCTGCACGAGCTACATGCGCGCCACCATATTGTCCACGAGCCGCCGCCGCTCCGCCGCCACCGTGATAGCTTCCTCCGCCGCCGTCCACGAAGCGATGACTGCCCCAGCCGTGGCCGTAGCCCCATCCGGCCCAGGGGCCCATGCCCAGGAAGATGCCATTGTAGAAATATCCCGGCCCGTAGAAGCCGCTGGGCGCGCACGCGTAAGGCGCATAGTCGTAGTAACCCCACGAGCAAACCGGTTGAACGCCAATGTTGATCATCACCTGTGTCTGGGCTGCTGGCGCCAGGGCCAGGCCCGCGAGCAGTGCTGCACTACCGAAGAAAATCTTGAGTCTGCGCATATTCGACCCCCTTAAAGTGTCCGCGGTTCATTGGGTTGCGTGGGATGCTCTGTAGCCGTCAGGAAAGGCGCGGCAGCAGCAGCCACCATAAGGACTCTCAAACGGTTCACAGATCTCCCTCACGATTCTTGGGGGTGCTTTTCGATCGATCCTTACGCTCCTGACTCTAGGCCGAGCCAGGTTCTACTTCTGAGCAATTTGAGTCTGTCCGGTTATCGATGAGTGCGGTTCTGGGGTTGGTCTGTGCGCCGCCGATGAGCAATTGCGACCAGTAATCAGCAATCCGATCGTCGGATACTGGGCGCTGCAAGGTTCTGCCTCGGGCAAGGACACTTCCAAAAAGAAGACCTGGCCTGGTTGCAGACAATCAAGACGCGAGGGAACGTCCTCGGATCTCAACAAAGCGCAGGCAACCCACCGAATGAGGCGTGAATCAAAATGAAACAAAGCACGGATGATCGGACCACAGGCAAGCTGCACGAAGTCAGGGGCGCGATCCGGCAGAAGGCCGGCGAACTTACCAGCAACCCCAACCTTGAAGCTGATGGCAAGGCCGAGAAAAACACCGGAAAGATTCAGGAAGTCGTCGGCAAGATTGAAAAGGCTGTAGGAAAGTAAGTGAATCGCATCGAACCTGGAGACGAGAAAGGTCAACAAGTCATGACGCAATCAATGTTGCAACAGGCTGGAGAAAAGCTGGAACAGGCGGGAGAAAAGGCAGTAGAAGCCGCACAGAATGTCTCTCGGGTGGCATCGTCGGTTAAAGATGCGCTCGAAGATAGTTTTGAAGCGGCGAGGCGTGTCGCAAGGCAAAGCAGCTTCGCCGCCGAAGAGTTTCTTGATGACACGAAGAGACGGGTAAAACGGCATCCGATTGAAACGGTCGCAGCGACCTTGGCAGTCGGCATGGTGGCTGGAGCGCTGATCGGTTGGACACTGAAGCGAAGGCAGTCCTGACATGCGATCGACAATGGAAGTGAAGAGGGCCGGGTCAACCGATCCTTTTCTCTTTTTGAAGCCAATCTGTTCTTAACAGGTCATTTTCCCATATTCGATCCCGCCCTGATTCGCCAAACTCCTTCCCGACAACCTGCCAGAAACCATCTAAGACGCTGCTCGCGTTGCGCGTCTGAGGGCGTGCGGGTGAATGTCCGCGGTGGTTCCTGCCCGAATGCCCGCTGTGCTCCGCCCGCCGAGTCGCTACTTTCCTGCGAATTCCGTGCCTGTATACTTAGGACAATTCCGGCCTATCCCTGCCCACGAATCGAGTCGCCCCTGTCACTCCGGAAGATCCCTTTGAACGACGCAGGGAGTGCTCAGGGCCTGCTCCCTGCGGAAGCTGCCGATTGCCCGATGAGGTAGGCGATTGTCCCACACCGTACCCCAGACCGTCTCCCGGCCTCAGTCCTCTCCAGAATCGATCCATTCGATGCGACCGCTCTGCGTCGATCTCGATGGCACGCTGGTCAAGTCAGACACGCTGGTTGACTCGTTGCTGGTTTTGCTGCGCACACGGCCTCTGCAGGTGTTCAGGCTGCCGTTTCTGGTGCTGAAGGGCAAGGCCGCCTTTAAGGCCTTCGTCACCAGCTCGGTCGCGCTTGACGTCGATCACCTCCCCTACAACCGGATGCTTCTCCAGTATCTCCAGGCCGAGCACGCGCGCGGCCGCGATCTCTATCTGGCTACCGGCGCCGATGAGCGCCTCGCGCGGCGCGTTGCCGATCATCTGGGCATCTTTACCGGAGTGCTTGGCTCCGATGGAGCCACTAACCTCACCGGCAACAAAAAGCTGAACAGCCTGAAGGCCCGGCTCGCTTCGAGTGTGTTCGACTACGTCGGCAACGACACGCCCGATCTGCCGCTGCTTCTCCAGGCAACCGCGCCGATGGTCGCGAATCCCAGCTTCGGATTGCGCATGGCCATGAAATCGCGCGGCATTCATCCCCTACGGACGTTCAACGAGAGCCGCCACCCCGTGCAGGCGCTCATCAAAGCAGCTCGTCCGCATCAATGGGCGAAGAACCTGCTCATATTTCTGCCCCTCTTTCTTGCCCACTCGCTCAGTCCGGCCAAGCTGCTTGCCGGGCTCGCCGCATTTTGCTGCTTCAGCCTCACGGCATCGTCCACCTACATTTTGAATGACCTGCTCGATATCGAGGCCGACCGTCGCCATCCGCGCAAGCGCTTCCGGCCCTTCGCCGCGGGCGATCTCTCCGGCCTCACCGGCTTCGCCACTGCCGCGATCCTGCTGCTCATCGGCCTCATCGGCGGAAGCCTTTTGAACGCCACCTTCTTCGCATGGCTGCTTGTCTACCTCATCACCACCGTCAGTTATTCCTGGTACCTCAAGCGCGTCGCGCTCGTAGATGTGCTGGTGCTTTCCGGCCTTTACACGCTGCGCATGCAGGCGGGCAGCGCCGCCACGGGCACGCCGATCTCCCACTGGCTGGCGGGCATGTCGATCTTCCTGTTTCTCTCCCTCGCGGTCGTCAAGCGCTTCGCCGAGCTTGAAAACCTGCGCCTCAGCGGCGCACCGCTCAAGAACGGCCGCGGCTATCTCATCTCCGACACCGAGCAGTTGCGCGCCTTCGGCACCGCCAGCGGCTACGCTGCAGTCGTCATCTTCGCCATCTACATCAGCGGCCGCGATGTGACTGCGCTTTATCGCCATCCCAGCACCCTCTGGCTGATCGTTCCGCTCATCTTGCTCTGGATCAGCCGCATCTGGTTGCTGGCCTCGCGCGGAGAGCTGAATGAAGACCCGGTTGTCTTCGCGCTCACTGACCGCCTCAGCCTGCTCATCGGCGTCGCGGTAGGGGCCGTAGCCTTCGCCGCAGCGCTCTGACGGATCGCGCGCCATTTTTGGGCAGAGCTGAAATCCCAACCCGCACACACCTGGCGCACTTCTGGCAAAGACTGCGCCAATGCGACACAATGGAGTCAGACGCAGCGGTTCCAGGGTTTCCGTACTTCGAATCCAATACCCTCAAGTCGACGCGACCTAAAGAAGCGTCGACCTTGATGAATGCTCGAAATGTCACACCTACCCTGGAACCGCTCTCCAAGGGAGCTTCCCCCCACATGGCAAATCGTGCCAAAGTTGCCGCTGTCTACACCCGGCCTGAAACCGTCCTCGAAGACATCGCCCGCCTTGCTGAACTGGCCGGCATGACCGGCGCTCTCGATAAGAGCTCGACCACCATCCTCAAGGACAACATCTCCTGGCACTACCCGTTTCCCGGCGCAAACACCACGCCGTGGCAGCTCGAAGGCACAATCCAGGCCCTTCGCTCCAATGGCTACCAGGACCTGGTCTGCGTGCAGAACAAGACTGTCGTCACCAACGCCTTCAAGGGCGAAGATCTCAACAACTACGTCCCGTTGTTCAAGCAGTACGACATCCCCGTCCTTTATAACTTCCGCGACAACGACATGAAGTGGATTCCCTACGCGCCCAAGGCGAAGATGCTCGCGCTCGACAAAATCTTCCCCAAAGGCATCCACATTCCCGACTACTTCTTCGGCAAGAACGTCGTCCACCTGCCCACCATCAAATGCCACATCTACACCAACACAACCGGCGCAATGAAGAACGCATTTGGCGGCCTGCTGGCCACGCACCGCCACTACACGCACACCTGGATTCACGAGACGCTGGTCGACTTGCTCGCCATCCAGAAGGAGATTCACTCCGGCATCTTCGCCATCATGGATGGCACCACCGCCGGCGACGGCCCCGGCCCGCGGACCATGCGCCCCCACATCAAGAACATCATGCTGGCGAGCGCCGACCAGACCGCCATCGACGCTGTTGCCGCCAAAATGATGGGCTTCAACCCGATGGACATCAAGTACATTCATCTGGCCCATCGCGCCGGCCTCGGCGTCGGCAGGCCCGAGGAGATCGAGCTGGTCGGCGACGACGTCTCAAACGAGAGCTGGAACTTCTCTGTCGGCAACAACATGGTCAGCCACGGTGGCCATCTTCTCTGGTTCGGCCCTCTCAAGGGCATTCAGCGGCTGTTCTTCCACACCCCCATGGTGCACCTGTTCGTCTTCGGCTCAGAGTGCTACCACGACATGTATCGCTGGCCTATGAAGGACTCGAAGATCTACGAGCACTGGCTTAAGACCACGCCGTGGGGCGAGCTCTTCGCGGCCTACAAGGCTGGCCGGAGCGCAGAGATCACCGGCGCGGGATCGCTGGTTTCCGGGGATTAGAACGGGTTTCATGAATGGCCTTGAGTCAGGGCACGACTTTAGTCGTGCCGCAAGAGGCCCAAAATCCTCTGGGCTTTAGCCGCTGCGGGCCGCCTTTTGGGGCCACAACCATTTGCGAGACAGCTTCCAGAAGCCGGCCGCATAGTCAGCCTCCGCCCGCCGGCTCTCGCGCTCCAAGTTTCCCCGCCGCCAGCCACGACGCTACCGCGCACACGCTCAGAATCGCTCCCATCACCGCCAGCGACAGCGTGATCGGAATTTCAAGCCACCGCGCAGCCAGCATCTTCAGCGCGACAAACGCCAGCATCGCTCCGAGCCCATAATGCAGATACCTGAACCGGTCCAACAGCGCGGCCAGCGCAAAGTAGAGCGACCGCAACCCCAGCACCGCCGCAATGTTCGACGTGTACACCACAAACGGATTGTGCGAGATGGCCAGCACCGCCGGAATCGAATCCACGGCGAACAGCAGATCCGTCACTTCCACTGCGACGATCACCGGCAACAGCGACCCCTTGGCAGGCTGCAGCTTGCGAATCCACTCCGGAACCGCCGCCTGCGCCGAGCCCCCGCGCACCAGCCTGAACGCGGCGTAGAGAAGAAACAAGCCAAAAACATAGGTAACCCACTCGAAGTGCTTGAGCAGCGAAATGCCCGCAAAAATGAACAGCGCGCGCAGCACCACCGCTCCCATCACGCCCCACAGAAGCGCCTTGTGCTGCCGCCGCGTGCTGATCTGAAATCCGCGAAAGATCACCAGGAAGATGAACAGGTTGTCGACGCTGAGCGAGGTCTCAATGGCCCATCCGCCTATCCACTCAAGCGCCGTCTGCCGCCCATCTCTCATCCCCAGCCACACCGCGAAGCCGGCCGAACCAGCAGCCAACGCCGCTGTGGTAAGCCAAGCCATCGCCTGCGGGTGCTTGGCGTCGCTGCGATGCCCCGGCAACAGCGAGTCGGCCACCAGCACCGCGGCCACCACCGCGTGAAATCCAAGCCACCACGTCCACGATGCGCCCGCAATCATCTCTGGATGCTACAACAGCGCACGCAATGCTGCTCATGCGATGGGCGTTGTCCTTCCTGAGGACGTGACCACTCACGAGATACGCGCTCCCCGGGTCCCGGGGCAGCCGTTCGAGGGGATCGATTCGTCCGATTCTTGGCCCAGTTGCCGGTAGAGCTGGCCAAGGTATAATCCGTCTCACCATGCCGCTGGTCACCGGCGCGAAGCTTGAGGGCTATGACGTGCTCGGCCTGCTGGGTGCGGGCGGGATGGGCGAGGTCTACCGCGCCCACGATCCGGTTTTGAAACGAGATGTGGCGATTAAGGTATTGCCCTCCCTTGTCCTGCACGATCCCGACCGGCTGCGGCGTTTCGAGAAAGAAGCGCAAGCAGCAGCGGCCTTGAACCATCCCAACATTCTTGCCGTTCACCGCTTTGGCGTCTTCGCGGGAGTACCGTTTCTGGTATCGGAGCTGCTGGTCGGCGAAACCCTCAGGCAACAGCTTGAGCGCGGGCCGCTCCCGATTCGCAAAGCGATCGACGCCGGCGTCCAGGTCGCACGAGGTATGGCAGCCGCGCACGAAAAGGGAATCGTTCATCGCGACCTGAAGCCGGAAAACATTTTCGTCACCAAAGATGGCCGGGTAAAGATTCTGGACTTCGGTCTAGCAAAGCTGATGCAGCCGCACATCGAGTCAGACGCTGCGAGCACCACGTTGAGTCACGTGACGGTGCCTGGCGTCGTCCTGGGCACGTTGAATTACATGTCTCCGGAGCAGGTAGCGGGAAAGACGGTCGACGACCGCGCCGATATCTTTGCTTTCGGTGCGATTCTTTACGAAATGCTGGCCGGCAAGCGCCCCTTCCAGCGTCCCACTGCGGCAGAGACGATGGCCGCAATCCTGAACGACGAGCCACAGAACCCTTCGCAGATTTCCCCGGCTATCTCTCCGGGACTACAACGCATTGTGCATCGCTGCATGGAGAAAAGCCCGGAGCAGCGATTCCAGTCCGCGTCGGATCTGGCGTTTGCCTTGGATGCTCTTTCGGATTCGGGAATTTTAACCGGCGGCGCGGAGGCCGGCGCGAATCGCCGCTGGCCGCGAAAAGTGCTTGAACAGCCTACAGCTCTTCTTGCGGTTTCTGCGCCGCTGATCGTTGCGCTGGTCGCACTCGCTATCGTCGGCCTTGCGGCGTTAATAAAGCCGGCTCCGGCTTCCGACCTGCTCGATTCAACGCAGATCACCTTCTCCGCGGATTCGAAACAGGGACCTGTCTTCACCGACGGGTCGCGGCTCTACTTTGGGAGCGCCGGAGAGCCATCTGAGATGTCGATCGCCGGCGGCCCCATCGTTCCGACGCACATTCTTTCGCAGGGTATGCAGATTTTAGATATCTCCAAAGACGGCTCGAACGTCCTTGGCTTGAAACTCGATTTGAACGACAACAATAGCCGGGGCACCTTGTGGACAGCACCGATGCTGGGGGGCACGGCTCGAAAACTGAGCGACCATCTGGCGCTCAAGGCGCGATGGTCACCCGATGGCCGATCTATCCTATTTTGCGACCGGAGGACTCTCTACGGCATCGACGTGGATGGCCAGAATTTGAGATCGATTTGGACCGGCCCGGGAGACTTGGACGGCATTAGCTTTTCGCCGGACGGCCAGAAAATCTCTTTGACCGTCAGTACCAACTTCACACCTCCCCTCTGGACACTGCTTGCCGATGGCCGAGATGCACACCCACTGCAGTTCGATTGGCCTGCGAACGCCAATCAGAATACAGGCCAGTGGACGCCCGACGGAAAACACTTCCTATTCTCGTCCGATCGCGAAGGAACCAATAACGTATACGAACTCGTTGCGCCACGCTGGTTCGAATTCTGGAAGAAGCCATCCGCGGTCAGGCTCACCGGAAATCAGTTATCCATTCAGGCCTTTACCCCGGCACGCGATGGAAATGGTGTGTATGTGCTCGGCATGATGGATGAAGGCACCATGCGAGCTTACGATCCGCACTCCGGGAAAATGATGGCGTATCTCGATAACCTTTCGATGTTGGGCTTCGTAGTTTCACCGGATGGGCAATGGATGGCCTACGTGGAATATCCTTCCCGGTATCTGTGGAGGAGCAGGCTTGACGGCAGCGAGAGATTGCAGCTCACCAATTCCTACGCCGGGATGGTGCAGTGGTCGTCGGATGGAAAGTGGCTGGCCTATTCCGATTTTAGGAACATCTATCGGGTTTCAGCCGACGGCGGTGCGCCGGAGAAATTGACTCCCGATGGCCACGACGACGTACAGCCCTCGTGGTTCCCAGATGGAAAAAAGATTGCGTTCAACTATTATCCTTATCCCGATCAACCGCTCAGGATCAGGGTGCTCGATCTGGCCACCCGCCAGGTTTCCACCATGCCGGGCGCCGATGGATATTTCTTTCCGCTTTGGTCTCCGGATGGCAAGTACCTCGCGGCTATCGCGGAGAATCCCGCACGCATGGTGCTCTACTCGGCGGAGACGGGAAAATGGAAGGACCTCCATACTTTCGAGGCGCCCTGGGGTTGGGTGGTGTGGGCCAAAGATAGCAAATCGGTATATGTGAGTTATCAGTTGGGGAAAAACGGAATTTACAACCTGACGGTCCCTGACGGAGGTTGGACGAAGGTGACAGGCCTCGAAGGCATAAATCCAACAGATGCCGACTCGTTCTTGAGCCTGACCCCGGACGGCCAACCCGCAATGATGAGCCGCACTGGCGTGGCGCAGCTTTATTTACTGCATTGGAATCGCTGAGGCTTGATCTAACTCCCTTTCGGCCGTAATGACCGTGGATTCCACAGGGTGAATTCGCGCGCGAATTGAATTATTTATCTGCAAGAACCGAACTTTCTTCCATCCCCAACTCCTCTATTGAGCATGCAACCGAAGGAACTCCAAACGCCCGATCAAACCATGCTCGTCCTTCTCGCCCGGGCCGGCGATCGGGCCGCATTGGAGCAGCTCCTCCGCGACGTTCACGCGCCGTTGCGACGCTACATCTCCGGGCTTGTTGGCGCCTCCTTGGCAGACGATGTCCTTCAAGAGACCGCGCTTCAGATCTTTCGCAAGCTTTCGCACCTGCGCGAGCCTGCGGTCTTTCGCCCATGGACCTACCGCATTGCCTCCCGAATCGCCTTTTCCCATCTCAAACGGGCTCAGCGTTGGGAACCCCTTGATGCCGCTGCGCCTGAAGCCCCCGCCACACTCAACTCCAATCTCGGCGAACCACCCGACGAAGCCTTTCTAACCCTCGTCGATTGCGTCTCGCCCGCCAGCCGAGCCGTTCTCCTTCTCCGCTACCAGCACGACCTCTCGCTCGAAGAGATCGCCGCTGTGCTCGATATTCCGATCGGAACCGCCAAGTCGCGACTCAACTATGGAGTCTCAACCCTTCGCAAACAATTCAATCCTGAAAGGAAACCAGCATGAGCCCTGAAAATCAGCAACCCAATTCCGAAAATGCCCACGCGGAACTCGCCTTCGTCCAGCGAGCCCTCGCAGCCGCCGACAGGTCTGAACGCATCTCCCGCGTCATCGTTGGGGCGCTCGCCATTCTGGTGGTCGCCGCCTTTATCTGGATGCACCACCACTTTTTCCCGGTTGATACCCTCGGCGCACTCCTGAATGCACTTCTCCACCTTGCACTCTTCTTCCTTGTGCTCTTGTTCACAATCACCATGTACCTTCGACAGGTGATCAACAGCAACACCCGGACCATTCTTCGGGCCATTGCCAATACTCGCTCGCCCAAATAGTCGCTCGCATTGATTTGCTACCGGAAAGGCGCGGCCGATCGGGCTCATCCCCGGTCTGTTCAAGCCCCGTCCTGCGCCTTCCTCAGCCCGAAAGTGCTAACATTCTTTGCAACTGGCATTCCCCGGCCAACCCATCCTGCGGAGGTCCTTATGAGCAAATACTCCAGGCGTCAATTCATCGGCACCGGCATCGCTGCCGGTACACTGGCAAGTCTCGGCACCCTCGCACTCAAAGCCGCCGCCACCTCCAAGGCCACAGACTACGTAGCCCTCGGTAACTCCGGCCTCAAGGTCACGCGCCTTGCCTTCGGCACCGGCAGCAACAACGGCTGGATCCAGCAGGCGCTCGGCCAGGAGAAGTTCACTTCACTGATCCGATACGCCTACGACCGCGGTATTCGCTTTTTTGAGACCGCCGAAGCCTATGCAACGCCGGCCATGCTCGGCGAAGCGCTCAAGGGACTGCCCCGCGACAGCTATCAGTTGATGACCAAGGTGGAGACCGACCGTCCCGGCGACCCGCACGCGCGCTTCGACCAGATGCGCCGCCTCTCGCAGACCGACTACTTCGACATCATGCTGCTTCACTACCTTCACACCCCGGATTGGGTGGAGAAGACCAAGAGCTGGCAGGATGCGATCCTCGTCGAGCAGGACAAGAAGGCCATCCTTACGCGCGGCTGCTCCGTACACGGACTGCCCGCTCTGCGCCAGGTCCCGGGTATGAAGTGGCTCCAGATTGCCATGATCCGCATGAACCACAACGGCGCCGCGATGGATGCCGAGGACTACGCAACGAATCGCCCCGGCAATGTGCCCGAGGTCGTCAGCCACGTGAAGCAGGTCAAGTCCGAAGGGATGGGCGTAGTCAGCATGAAGCTGATAGGCAACGGCGGGTTTACCAACCACGACGACCGCGCCGCCGCCATGAAGTTCGCCTTCCGCAACGCAGGCGTCGACAGCGTGACCGTCGGCTTCAAGAACACGCAGGAGATCGACGAAGCCATCGACAACCTGAACGCCGCGCTCGCGTAGCTAAAGCATTTTCACTGACCGTTCAAGTTGTGGGTGCCCCTCCTCGCCGCGCATTTGTTTTTTGCGGCTAGGGTGGGACGCGACAATGCCGACACTGGATCAATTGTGAAAATGCACTGCCCCCAGCCCCGCCCCTCACGCCAATTCCAGCATCCGGTCCAGCGCCACGCGTGCCCAGTGCTTAACATGCGGCCGCACTGCGATGCGATTCACCACGCGCCCTTCCACCAGGTTCTCCAGCGCCCACGCCAGGTGATGCGGGCTGATCCTGTACATCGTCGTGCACAGGCAGCCCGTGTCGTCGAGGGTGATAATGCGCTTGCCCTCGGGCGCAAATCGACGCGCTAACCGATTCACCAGGTGAATCTCCGTCCCGATGGCGAACATTGCTCCCCTCGGCGCCCGCTCCACCAGGCCAATCAACTGCTCCGTCGAGCCCAGCGCATCGGCCTTCTGGCAAACCTCCCAGCGGCACTCAGGATGCACAATCACCTGAATCTCCGGATACTTCGCGCGCACCTGGTCCACATGCGCGGGCAGAAAGCGCTGATGCACGGCGCAGTGACCTTTCCACAGTAGCACGCGGCTTGCAGCAAGTCGCTCCGCCGTCTGTCCGCCCCGCATCGTCCCAAGCTGAACGGCCCACGGATCCCACACCACCATCTCATCCATCGGAATGCCCATCGCAAATCCCGTGTTGCGCCCCAGATGCTGATCGGGCAGAAACAAAATCCGCTTGCCGCGCTTGAATGTCCACTCAAAGGCCGCGCGCGCGTTCGACGAAGTGCACACCAGCCCGCCGCGCTCGCCGCAGAACGCCTTAATGCCTGCAGCGGAGTTCATGTACGTCAGTGGAACGGTCTCGTCCGAAAGCCCTAGGCGCTCAAGCGCTTCCCAGCACGCTTCCACTTGCGAAATCTCGGCCATATCGGCCATCGAGCAGCCCGCATTCAGGTCAGGCAAAATCACCTGCTGTCCATCCCGGGCCAGCAGGTCCGCGCTCTCGGCCATAAAGTGCACGCCACAAAAAAGGATGTACTTCGCATCGGTCTCCGCCGAAGCCTTTGACAGCTTGTAGCTGTCGCCGGTGAAGTCGGCGAATCGAATCACCTCGTCGCGTTGATAGTGGTGGCCGAGAATGACGGCAGAGTCGCCCAGCAGCTCGCGCGCCTCCGCAATCCGCCCGTCCATCGAGTGGTCGGGCAGGGAAAGGTAGTTTTCCAGGCTGCACGCATCGTCGCCCGGACTTTGCGGGCTAATCTCGCTGGGGATGGTCTCTCGGTCGGCCTTCAGCGAGGCCGCTGTCGTTTCATCGATTACCAGATTCACTTCTATTCCGCCTTCAGTCCAGCCAGCCTCCTTGGAGGCGCCGAACGGAGATGTTGAAAGCTCTCGCCCGTCACACCAATTGGTGCGAACGGGCCTCTTAATAGCTGCAGTGGATGCGTCGGCTTGCCTGAAAGGTCCAGCATCGCTGCCAGGCCCTTCAGAAAATCCCCCATCCACGGGGTTGTTGCAGCCTTCCCTTACTTTGACGCGCTTTGCAGCGTTCGGGATTCGAAGAATACCGCCGCCGCCAAAGAACGCCCACATATTCCATTGTATTTCAGCCGTAACGCACTCCGTAATGCGCTTCAAGACATGCTGAGAGTGAGGTCGGTCCATTTCGTAGCCAGACTTGGTCCAATGTGGGAAAATAGCTGGTCCGAGAAATGAGTGGTTGAGCAAGGCGCTACAGCGTTTTCCATCCAGGTGCACGCAGAAGCCACGCACGACGAATTCGAATCGTAAACGTGTGGATCGAGAACGCTCTATTGCAGGGGCAGCGCGGGGTCGGACGGTGTGAGCTCGCCGATTGCCGGGTCAAATGCGATCTGACAACAACAAGGTTTGACTACCGGCGATTTTGCTGGATCGGTCGGAAAGAAAAAGTGAGGGAAAAGGATGCTTGTCGCTGGTGTGGATCTTGGTGGTACCGCCGTTAATTACACGTTATTGAACGATCGCGAGCAGTTTCTCATTGAGGGCCTGTGCGAGCATCCAGCTCGCTCGACCGAGGGCCCGGCAATCTGCCTGAATCAGATTGCGGAGGGCCTCAAGCTCGCGGTGGAGAAAGCCGGCGTCTCCCTCGCCGACGTAGCCGTTGTCGGCCTCGACACTCCGGGCCCGGCTAGCGCGACGGGCGTGCTGAGCGCAAAAGGCTCCACCAACTTCGTTCACGCCGATTGGGCCAGCTTCGACATGTGTAGCAATCTCTCCAGGGTTGTGGGCAAGCCCGTGGTCTATCTGAACGACGCAAATGCCGCCGCCGTCTGGGGCCATTTTGCCCTCTTCGGCACCAGCAGCGGGACCACCTCGATCTCGTGTGTGGTTGGCACGGGTCATGGAGGCGGAATCATCATGGATGGCTCTGTGATCAAGGGCCGCAAGGGGTTCGGCGGAGAGCTGGGCCACGTCCTCATTCCGTACCAGATGATTCCCGGCACCGAAGGACTGATGCCGCAGTGCAATTGCGGTCGCATGGGAGACCTTGAAGCGCTGTGTTCCCTCACCTCTATTCGCCGCCACCTGCTGCCACACTTCCTCAAGAAATATCCCAATCATGAACTGGGCAAGATCGAAGATCCTCACAAGGCTGCCTATCGCGTGCGCGGAATGGCAGAGAAGGGCGATCCGATGTGCCAGGAGATCTTCCGGGTCCAGGCGCGAGCGCTTGGACTGTTTTTCGATCAGATGATCAATACCTTCGATCCCGACGCGCTGATCGTGGGCGGCGGAGTGGTGGAGACAAACCCGGAGTTTCAAATCTGGTTCATCAACGAGATTCGCATCGGTATGGGGGTTCAGCGGGAAGAGCAGGCTGACATCCCGATTCATGTGATGCCGAACGGAGACACTGCCGGTGCTCGTGGTGCAGCTCTCGAAGCGCTGCGATTTTCCCGCGAATCCTGACTCATGAGTGGCTCCATCTAAGCCTCCGGTAACGGATCCGAGCACACCAGCCTTACCCGGATAAGACCTGTTTGAAGTCATGAAGTGAACTGCGCAACGGAGTTTTGGCTTCCGCTTCACGCAATCATGCAACTCGCAGGCCTCTGCTTGCTCGTGTGAATCTTGAATTGCCAAAACAGGCCGGCATGCATGCTGAGAAGAATCCCGGGTGCAATAATTCTTCTAGCCCGTCACTCCGGCGGAGAATGAATGAACGAGCTCGAAAAGGTCCTGAGTGGCGACAGTGCCGCGGCGCCGCCCGCCTTCATCCTTGAAGGTATACCGGAAGATATGGCGCACCGCCGCATTGGCCTGGCCCCGCATACCATGTTTCAGGAACTCTGGCACATCACCTTCTGGCAGCAAGTGTCCCTCGACTGGGTTCGCGGCATCGAAACGCCTTTCCCGGCGCACGCGGCCGCCGGGTTTCCATCTGAGGCCGACCTCCGCGAAGACTGGGACCGGCTTCGCGCGCGATTCTTCCAGGGGAACGACGAAGTCGCCGGCTTTGTCCGCGACTGCCACTCCCGTAATTCTGCGCTGCTCGACGCGCCCATCCGCTGCCCGTCGCGTCCCGGCGATCCCGTCCGCACCATGAGCGTTCGCGAGCAACTGGAGAGCCTGGGAGCGCACAACCACTACCACTTCGGCCGCATCGTGCTGCTGCGCCAGCTTCTGGGCGCATGGCCGCCGCCCTCGGGCGGTTATAGCTGGTAGACCCGCGCACCGGCATGACGCCGAGCTTCCGACGTTTGTGAGCGCTACGCGCGGACAGTTATCATTGCTGTTCATGGTGATTGTGCCCAAAATCCAGTTTGCCGTCCTGTCGATGGCCGATTCGCTCATCCTCATGGTGATGGCGCTGGTGGTCTTTGGGCCGCGTCGCCTGCCCCAGATCGGCCGCCAGATCGGCAAGCTGATGTACGAGTTCCGCAAAGCATCCAACGACTTCAAGTTCCAGATGGAAGAGGAGTTGCGCAACGCCGAGGAGGCTGACCGCCGCAAGAAGGAAGAGGAACGTCTGCGCGCCCTCGCACTGACCGCGCCCGCACCCGCTCCCGCTGCGGTGCAAGATTCGGTTGCCGCGCTGACAGCGGGACCGGCGACCGACCCACCAGGAACTCCCGAAGCGGAGGCAGTAAATCCCTCCGCGATCTACGACAATGGGCCCGTCGCCAGCACGCAGGTCGCGAACTCCCAAAGCACCGACGCACCGCCTGCCATCCGGCCGCCGTCAACCGGCGATCCCATCGCCGCTGCCCGCGCATGGAGCCGCGAATACGAAGAAGCCAAAGCCGCGCAAGCAGCTAGAGCCGCAGACACTCCGGCGATTGCGCCTGCGGAATTGGAAGTGTCGTCCGCAGCAACGGAGCCTGCATCCTCTGAAGCTGGCTTACCCGAATCCGCGCAAGCCACCCCGGTGCAGGCCGCCGGCATCGCGGTGAACCACCATGGTTGACGCTACCGACGCAATCAGCAGAGCCCGCCAGGCTGTGAGCGAGCGCGCCGAACTGCCCGGCATGAGCCTGATGGAGCATCTGGACGAGCTGCGCAAGCGCATCGTCCACTCCATCGTCTACCTCGTTGTGGGCTTCATCGGAGCTGGAATCTTCCACAAGCAGCTTGTGGCCTTTATCCAGGCGCCGCTCAACGCACATCGGCAAAAGTCTCTGGTCTTTACCCACCCCATGGACCCGCTCAACCTCGACCTGCAGGTTTCGCTCATCGGCGGCGCCATTCTCGCCTCGCCCTTCATCCTCTACCAGGTCTGGCTGTTCATCGCGCCCGGGCTCTACCAAAAAGAGCGCCGCTTCGTGGTCCCTTTTATGGCCGCCACAGTGGGGCTGTTCCTCGGCGGCGCGGCCTTCGGCTACTACTATGTGCTGCCCGGCGCAATGCAGATCCTGATCGTGGACTTCGGCCACAACTTCACCCCCATGGTCACCATCGAGGAGTACTCCAGCTTCTTTCTCTCCATCATTCTCGGCCTGGGCATCAGCTTTGAGATGCCAATCCTCATCTTCTTTCTGGCCCTGTTCGGCATCGTCAGCCCGAGGTTCCTTTGGAAGAACATCCGCTACGCGATTCTAGCGTCTTCATTGTGGCGGCCGTGCATCTGCCCCAGCCCCGACCCATGGACCATGTGCATCTACGCCATCCCCATGCTGGCGCTTTATCTCATCGGCATCGCCGTAGCCTGGTGGGTCCATCCCTGAAGCGCGGCCCGCGAAGCCAAGAAAGCGGCCAGCGAATGACGGCTGTTTTGCTGTTCGCGAAGATGCTGGGTCGAAGACTTCGATATTCTCGAACCACCGCATCGATGCCGGGTGCCCCATCCTTGCCGCGTATTAGTTCTTGCGGCAAGGGTGGGAGACCACAAGATCTCGCACCCGCCGGGTGCCCCATATCTACGGGCGATCTCTGCCCGGAGATGTAAGACGAATGATCGCCCTAGCTCATGCTGGCCCTCTTCGCCGCATCGCCGCTCCCGCGCAGCCCCACTTCAACGGCGCCAAGGCCCTGGACTACGCGCGCGCAGTTTGTCGCCATCGGTCCGCGCTGGCCCACCAGCCCCGGCCACGCCCAGCGCCGAGGAATTCCTGCGCAACGCAGTTCAAGCACGACCAGCTCGAAGAGGACACATTCACCGCCAACACGCCCATCGGCCCCGTGCCCATGCGCAACTTCATCGTCCGTTTCCCCGGCAAGAAGGACGGCGTCATCGTGCTGGCCACGCACTACGAGACCAACTACCCGCTGCGCAACATCAACTTTGTCGGCGCCAACGACGGCGGCTCGACGACTGGCCTGCTGCATGGCCATCGCCGACCAGTTGCGCGCTCAAATGCCAACGGAAAAAAGCTCGACGGCTATTCGGTCTGGCTGGTCTTCGACGACGGCGAAGAGGCCATTCAACAGTGGTCCGACTCCGACTCGACCTACGGCACCCGCCACCTGGCCGCCAAATGGGGACGCGACGGAACGCTGGGCAAGATCAAGGCCTTCATCCTCGCCGACATGATCGGCGACAAGGACCTCGACATTCAGCGCGAGACCAATTCCACAGACTGGCTGGTCGCGCTGGTCCGGCAGGCTGCGCACAAATTCGGCTACGACAGATATTTCTTCCAGACAGAAGAGCCGATCGAGGACGATCATCTGCCCTTCGTCCAGCGCGGCGTGCCTTCGATCGACGTCATCGACCTCGACTACGGCCCCAACAACAGCTACCACCACACCGCACAGGACACGCTGGACAAGATCAGCGTCCGCTCGCCTCACCATCGACGGCGATGTGTTCATGGAGACCATCCGCCTGATCAACGCCCGCCAATAGCGGAAGGGCAGCGACGGTCAGGACAGACCGCGAAAAACTCCGTTAAGTCAACGTTGAGTCAGGGCACGAAAATAGAGCCCGCTGAAAAACTACTCGCGGCTGTCTCATGAGTCAGGGCACGACTTTAGTCGTGCCGATAATGCCGACAAGATGGCTTGGGCTTTAGCCCCCGAGGGATGTTCTTCTTTGCGCCTAAGACCAACCACGCCCCGTGCCCCATCCATTTCGCGGCTTTTCGAGAAAAAATGCGAAATGGGTGGGAAGCCACTCTGCCGGAACAACAGCAACCAGGACGCCGCTCCTACGTGCCCGCATTCTTCACCTTCACCGCAAACAGCGCATGGTGCGCCAGGATAAACAGCGTCCGCCGGTCCGCTCCTCCAAATAGAATCTGCAGCGGCCGCTCCGGAACCGCGATCAGCGCGATCTGTTTGCCGCTCGAGTCGTAGACGAAAATCTGCCCGTTCGCCACGTACACGTTCCCCGCGCCGTCCTCGGCAACGCTCTCGCCGCCACGCTCCGCAAACACCTTCAGATCGCTCAACGCTCCATCCGGGTTCACCAGCGCGCTATACGTTCGATCCTCCGACGAGCTGCACACATAAACACGCCGCCCTGGCGCAGCCTCGATCAGCCCATACGTATCCAGATTGTCTGAGAATCTCCAGCCCGTCGAGTCCGTCGGCCCCTGCACAAAAACGCGCCCCGCCGGCAATGAGAGGCTTCCATCCGGCGACACATATTCGCGCATCTTCGCCGTGCTCACATCCTCGGCAAACATCTCGGGCAGCGTCTTATAGCGCATCGTCGCAAAATCCAGCTGGTTCCGGAACTCGCCGTTGTTCCAGTAATTCACCGGCATCGCCACGAGGCCGCCCTTCCGCTCGGGCATCGGCGTCGGCGCAATCACCTTCATCTGCTCCGATGACGTCCCCGGCTTGAAGCTGTACACAGTTCCCTCCGGCCCGTCCGAAGAAACCACCATCAGGTCTCCCGCCTTATCGATCCCGAGGTTCACCGGATCGAGCACGCTGTCCCGCTCAACAGTGAGTCCCTCCTGCGCCGACCAACCGTAAATGCGCTGCTGAGGGCGATCGACAAAATACAGCTTGCCCGCCGCATCTGCCACGCCGCCTGCGATCGAAAAGAATCCCTCCTCAAGCCTCTCCACGTGCGCGCCATCAGCAACCACCGCCGATGCGTCCGCAGCCGGCGGCTTCTCCGGATGCTCCGGCACATCGAACACCGCAAACTGCCGCTCGCGCACCTCCAGCTTGTGCGTCACGTCTTCAATCGCATTCTCATACGGATACTTGCTCACGCGCAGAAATGTGCCGCAGCCGTTCGCGTCGCAGATCGCATAGCCGCTCTCCGCATTCACCAGCACATTGCGAAAGTGAATGTCGCTCGAGTTGTAAAGCCGCACCGCAGCCGCATAAGGTGCCCGCGAACGCGTCACGCGATAACCGTGATAGTTGGCAACGGTGATGTTCCGCGACCAGTCGAACTCAAGCGACAGCGACTCCGGGCTCTCCGCCGACTTCTTCCTCGGTCTGCGGCGCATTCACGTCCCAGTTCTCCACGTGATCGAATCGAATCTCGTTGCGCACATGGTGCTCGGTTGAGAGCTCATACACGTGCCCCGGCGTCTTCGTGTTTGAGACGTAGAATCCGGACTGCGCAAACGTGTTCGGCGTCCAGATATCGGCGAAGGTTCCGCCCCCGCCATCGGCAACCCACAGGCTCGGATACTGCCCGTCCCATCGCTTGTGCGGATCGGGATCGCCCGTGTGGTCGCGGTTGTAGGGGTTCACTCCGCTGCCATGCCCGCCCAGAAAGCGAATATCGTCCACCAGCGAATCCGCGCCCGCCTTCCACAGCAGCGCCACAGCCCGCGCATTGATTCCGCCGGTAAAAATGCCGAACCCGCTCACCATGTTCGTCCCGCCCGCCGGCGCTGAGATCAACGCCTTCGGCGCGCCCACGCCCTGAAAGCCCGGAGTCCCATCCAGCAGAACAAACTGCGTCATCGTCGGGTGCAGCCCGATCACAGACCGTGTCCGGCTTGAGGTTCAGCGTGTCTTTGACCAGATAGTGCCCGCTCGGGAAATAGAGCACGCGATGCGCGTCGATCGCCTTCTGAATCGCCGCAGTATCGTCCGTCTCTCCGTCGCCCTTCACGCCCAGCGTGTGCACGTTCACCCACTCCGTCGTCGGCGGCAGCGCAGGAATCGCATGCGGCAGCGCAGGCGGCATGGAGGCGAGCGCGTCCACCTTATAGATCGGGCGGATCATGCCCATCGCGCCTTCGCTGGCAACGATCACGCCGTAGTTGAAGTTGCTGACCTGGTAGGTTCTGCCCATGCCCTCGACCGTCTTTCCGCTCTCGCGAAACCGCGCAAAAACCGGCACATTATCGAGCACCGCATTCTCGAATCCGATCTCGGTCATCGGGCTTTTCTCGTCGCTGATAGTCACTGCCTGGCCGCTCACGTTCTTGAAATCGCAATCCTTCACCCACAACTCGTCGGAGTACCTCGGATCGATATCGATCGCGGTCGGCACATTGCTGAAGCTGTCGCGGATGAGCGTGAGCGCTGCTTCATGCTCGCGAATCGCTGCCTCGCGCTGGCCGTCAAACGTGGAGTCGATCAGCGTGTACTGCCACGCCGGCGATGTCTTGTCGGTAAGGATCCCGTATCGCCCGCCAAAGAAGTGCAGGTCCTCGGCCTCGTTGCCCACCTCGGTGAGCGCGGCCAGGCCCGAGCCGATGTGGAAGTTCATATGGCTCAAGAAACGCGTGCTGCGCGGCATGAAAGCGCATCGCAACCGCCGCCGGATTGCCTTCGCCAATCTCGAAGTCGATGTTGCTCATCGCTGAATAAAACGTGCTCGGATGCGCGTCGGCAATCGTGTTGTTGGGCGGCACCGTTCCCGGAGGCGAAAACGGCACGCGGCCCCGCTCCGCCTGACCTCAGTCGGAGTCCAGCCGGCAAACATCACCATCACGCCGATGTCCTTCTGGAATCCCGGCGTCGCCGCACCCGAGCACGAACACGGGCCGCTCTGCGCCGTATCCGATCACTCTCACGCCCGGCCACACATAAATCGTCCGCGTCAGCCGATAGCGGCCCGTAGGGACAAACAGAATCCCCTCGTGGGCCGTCGTGCTCTCCGCCTTGTCCAGCGCGGCCTGCATCGCGGCGCTGTCGTCGGTCACTCCGTCGCCCCGCGCGCCAAACTCCGAGCCATCCAGGTAGACGGCCCGCGGATCATCGAGCCGCGTGGTGTAGGCGGACTGGCCCTCAGCCGGAAACAAACCCGGCAATCCAAAGCCGAATGCCAACAGGCCACAGCCGAGCAGTAGCGGGCAAGGATACAGCATTCTTGATCTCATCAGATGTCCCCGTTTGACCAGTCGATGGTACTACCGGCGGGTGGGCGCGCTCGATACCCCTCCGGCTCCTCATCGTACAAATGGGTCTCCGCATGATCCCTGGGTAACGGCCGCATCGAACCGCGTTTCGTCGTATCCTGTATGAAGGAAGTTTGGCCATGAAGATCTTTACGCTCGACGAAGCTCAATCGCTGCTGCCCTTGCTGGAGTCGCTGCTCAAGCGCGCCATCGGAAGCAAGCGCGAGGCCGAGGCGGTCGAGTCCAGCCTGCTCGATCTCGCCCGGCGCATCTACCTCAACGGTGGCATGCGCGTCGACACGGCCAAGGTTGCAGCGCAGCGCGCGGAGATCGAAGGCCACATGAAGCAGGTTGGCGAGACGGTGGCAGAGATCGACGCAATAGGCGTGCAGGTGAAGGATATCGAGACCGGCCTGCTCGATTTTCCCTGCCGCCTTGACGACCAGGTGGTCCTGCTCTGCTGGAAGATGGGCGAGACTTCCATCGAGCACTGGCACCCGGTCGAATCGGGATTCCAGGGACGCCAGCCACTTGATGAGCGCTTCAAGCGCCGCACCAGCTCCGGCGGCCGCCCAAACTAGAGTGTTGGCGCAGCTTCCAAGCCGGCGACAATACCCCCAACGAACTCTTAGGGCTGATTAGACTAATCTTCAGACTCGACGTCACCGGAGCGCCTATGCCCGAAGATGCAGACCAGCTCACCTGCGAAGAGTTTCAGCGCCACCTCTGCGAATTACTCGCTTCTGACCAGCCGATCGAAGAGCATCCCCACTACAAAAAATGCATTCTCTGCCGTTGCCTCGTTCGCAATTTCGAGGAGATGATTGATAGCACCCTAGGCAAACATTTTGTTACTGAAGATGGACCTGAATCCGCGCGCACCGACGATTGGCCAGAGTCAACCTGAATCACTTCTGCCGCTCGCTCTTCGTCGTTTTAGTGGCGTGGCGGCGTTCACTCTCCGTCGTGCGTTTTGGTCTTAGGGTATCTCTGAAGTCAGCAGAGCTTCGGACACATCCTTGCCAGCCGCAGATTCACCGGCTGACCGGTAACCCGCCAGGTTTAATTCAACCGGCGAACTCCAGCCACACGCCCGAATGCCTTGTCAAAGGTAATCACCTCACTGGCTCCAGACTCGAAGGCGACCTCTCGAATCAGGTGATCGGCGAACCCGACCGCGCCTTTCCGCGAGGCTTCCAAAGCTTTCCAGGCCAGGGCCGCCGACTCGACGACCACACCTCGCGTCTGAAGCAGGCTTTCGATTGTGCTCAGAACCCGTTCTCTGCCCCACCTGCCACGAAGCACCCACGACAGTTCGGCCAGAACAAGAAGCGGAACGAATACTCCGCCCGCGGAACGCGCTGCTGCAAGGGCAGAACGGGATTTTCGGGCTTGGACCGGATCGTCGTTAAGGTAGGCGCGAGCCCATACATTGGTATCGGCGGCAATCACTACCATTGCCTCCGGGCCTTCGCCGCGTCCATCTCCTCGAAAGTCATCAGGCCGCCTGCCCCACCGTCTAAGTCTTGACCGCCCGAGTCCGCCATTCTCCAGAGGTCTTCGAGGTCATAAAGCACAGGCTCCACCCTGACGGCGCCTCTGGCCGGAATCGTGAAGCGGATACGGCTGCCTCTCTGGACGCCGAGCCGCCTCCGCAATTCCTTGGGCAATGTCACCTGCCCTTTCGAGGTGACAGTCGCTTCCACGGCAGTAGCCGTCCGTTGAACTGTTGAATCCATGATTCACCCTCCTTACATTATAGGCCTTATTGCCTTACCGCTCAAGTAAACAGGGCGCAAACCTGTGGGCTTTCGGGCGGTCGACCTGAATTCGATGAACCGCAGCGTCACCAAAACCACCATTTACCATTCATGTGTAATAGGATTGTTTTTCCGGAGCTTCTACACCTTTGTACATCCCCGAAAGCGAAGTTCGCGAACATCTCACCTACGCGGCGCTGATTCCCGCGATCCGCCAGGCGCTCATCGACCTCTCCGCCGGCCGAGTCGAGCAGCCCCCGCGCACCGTTCTGCGCACAGGCAGCGGTGATGGCATTCGCAACGGCTGGTTCGCGGTCATGCCCGTGATCGCGGGCGATTTCATGGCGGTAAAGACCGTCACATTCTACCCCGGCAACGCCGAACAGGGCCTGCCGACGCACATGGCCGTTGTCGAGTTGCTCCGCCGCGCCACAGGCGAGCCGCTCGCCCTGTTGGATGGCCGTTTGATCACGGAGATGCGTACCGCCGCCGTCTCCGCCGTGGCTCTCGACGCGCTCGCCTCTAAAGACGTCACCAGCCTGGGAATTCTCGGCTCAGGCGTGCAGGCGCGCTCGCATCTGGCAGCCTTGCGCCACGTGCGGCCCGGCCTCACAGACATACGCATCTGGAGCCGTACCCCCGAGAACGCGCAGACTCTTGCAGACGACTTCGGCGCAGCGGGCTCTCGCGTAGCCGGCGCAGGCGCCCGCGCGGTCCCCATTGAAGAGGCAGCATCTGCCGACGTCGTCCTCACCGCAACGTCTTCCGCAGTCCCGGTGCTCGAGGGCCGCTGGCTCTCGCCACACGCGCTCGTCCTGGCCGTTGGCGCTACGGGAGCCACGCTGCGCGAGCTGGACGATGAACTGATGCACGCCTGCTTCGTGGTGGCAGAGTCGCGCGACGCCGTCGAGCGCGAATCGGGAGACGTTCTCCTCTCCGGCGCGAAGGTCCAGGCGGAGATCGGCGAAGTTTTGGCCAACCCCGCGTCCGCTCCACGCGGGCAGCGGATCCTGTTCAAGTCTGTAGGCCTGGCCATTGAAGATCTCACCGCCGCGCGCCTCGTCTGGCAGGCCCGAGCCGGAAGTGCGACTTGAATCTGCAGACCCGAAACAGAACCCCCGCCCACTCTCGGCCCCAATCATAAGTAGGCTTGCCGAAAGCTTTCCAGCCCCCCGAGCATCCGCGCCTTTGAATGCGTCTAATGGTGTGGGGCGCCAGCAGGCCCTCAGCGCGACACGGACAACCGCCGGACGATAACCTTGAGGTGCAATTAGATGACGTGGGAGTCGCGCAACATGGTTCGTGATCTTGCAATTGACACGGGTGAATCTGGACCCCACACCAGCACCCCGGGGGCAGCAATGAAATGTGCCGCAATCAGACGAGCAGGAATGGGACAAGCAAGGTGTGCCTGGCTTTTTCTTGCCGCCCTGCCCCTTCTTGCCGGATGCGGCAATTTCTGGCAGGCGCCCAGCAGTACCAACACCAGCTTTTCTCTTTCCAACAGCGGCAACTTCACGGTGGGCCCCGGCGCAACCACTGGCAACACTTCAACCATCACCGTAACGCCGGAAAACTCGTTCACCGGGACAGTCGACCTGACCTGCTCTGTCAGCGGACCCGCCAATGCCACCAGTGCCGCGACGTGCAATCTCTCTCCCACGTCTGTGGACATAACTGGCACCTCGGGCATGTCGGCCACGCTTACGGCAACCACCACCTCCACGACGACCGCAGGCGCCTACACCATCACCATCTCCGGATCCTCGAGCGGCGTTTCGGCGACTACCTCCGTCTGCGCCGAGGTGTCCACTTCCTCCTCGGCCACCTGCAGCGGCGCCACCGCAGGCACCAGCGGCAACTTCTATGTCTTGAGCAATTCGTCGATTGCGGGCTATAACGTGAGCTCCGGCACACTGGCCGCGATCTCTGGCGCTTCCTTCAATCTGACCGGAGCCACCGCCATCGCCATCGCTCCCAGCGGCAATTTCCTCTATGTGGCCTCGTTGGGCAGTGGCATTGTCGTCTACTCCACCAACTCCAGCACCGGCGCCCTCACCCAGGGCACCGCAATTTTTGGCGACATTCGGGGCTGAAGCCCTGAAGATTGACCCGTCCGGAGCATGGCTGCTCGATGCCTCTTCGGGGACGGGGCAGGGGACTCTCACCGCTTACCCCATCACATCCACGGGCGCGCAGGACACAACCCGGACATTGCAGCAGGTTTCACTTGCGAGCGACACCATCCAGCAGATGGCCATCTCCCCGAATGGCGCCCTGATCTCCGTAGCCCTGGGTTCAACCGGCACAGAGTCGTTTCCGTTTGCCGCCAGCAGCAACACTCCTATCGGAAACGCGTACAACCCGTCACTAGGCCCTTTGGGACCGACGGCGCTGCCATCTCTGTAGCAATCGATCCCCAAAGCCGGCTTCTCTACATCGGCGAGACCGCGGCCTTCCCCAACTCCAACTCCAACTCCGGCGCATTGCGCGTCTTTACCATCGGCACAAACTCTTTGAATGAACTCCCCTACACTGCGCCCTATGCACCCCTCGGGAACAGGTCCCCACGCCATTCTGCCGGCCTCCACAGGCAATTATGTCTATGCGCCAGTTGGCAATCCGGCGCTTCAGGTGTGATCACAGGCTATTCGGTAACCACGTCTGCGCTCACGGCGCTCGGCAGCATGGTCGACACGGGTACCGAACCCTCCGGTCTGGCTGAGGACAGCACCGACAGCTATGTGCTGGCCGTCAGCAATCGGGGGAGCCCCATTTTCAACGCCTACACGTTCGACTCCACCACAGCGGGCCAACTGGATGCCTCTATGACGGGCTCAACCATATCCAGCCCCATCGCCATCGCCGCCATGCCCTGAGGGCCGACACGCATTGAAGGCAGGCAGTCGAGTGAATTTGAACAGGGACCCAGCGAGCGCCTGAATCCGGCCTCGGCTGGGAGGGCGGGGTGGGTAGTTCAAAGCCGAGGCCTGCATTCTAAACGCGCACCGCGCAGGATTGGATTTCGGCCACTCGCCGTTTTTTCTTCTTGTCCCTCGGTGGTATCCTCTTGTTGATCGCCACCGGCTGTGCTCACGCATATATCATCCGCATTCTCCTTCCGCTTTTTGCCCCGCAGGGCTTCCGAAATCTCAGCCCCGGGAACCTTTGCGCGCCTGGCACTGACCCTCTGTCTGTCTTGCGACTTTCTCCGCGGTGCAGCCGTTTCCACCACGAGACTCACGACTACGTTTGGGTCTCCGTCCGGCAAATCTATCTCCACGACCGGGTCGCAGCGGTTTCCAATCACGTTGCCGAGGTGGTCGATGGGCAGAAGCTCGAAGTGCTCGACCGCGCGCACCGCTTCATTAAAGTGAAGACAGAAAAGAACGAGATCGGCTGGATCGAAGAGCGCGCTGTGATCGACTCAAAGAGCTACGCAGCCTTTGCCCAGCTCGTCACCGACCACCAGCACGACCCAGTCGTGGCCAAAGGCGCGGTGCGCGACGACGTCTACCTCCACATCCGCCCCGGCCGCGACACAGAGCGTTTTCCGCTGCTTCCGGCCAACGACAAAGTCGAGTTGCTGGCGCGCGCATCGGCGCCCAAGGTTGCTGCTCCGGCCTACCACCTCGCCCCGGTAACCGCTGCGCCCAAGCCGCAGGGCAGCGCTGCCACTGCGGGCCAAACCGCTGCCCATGCCTCAACGCCGGCTTCCAAAGCCAACCCGCAGCCCGCAAATGCAAAGCCCGCATCCACCCCGCTGCCGGGTCAGCCCGCTGCCCAATCAGGCCAGCCAGAGCCCGCGCCCGTCGTTATGGAAGACTGGTGGCTGGTGCGCGACTCTCAGGGCCGCACCGGCTGGCTGCTCGCCGGGCGCATCGATATCGACGTACCTGATGAGGTAGCGCAATATGCCGAGGGCCAGCGCATCGTGAGCGCCTTCGTTCTGGCCAAGGTCACCGACTCTGCGTCCGACGCGCCCGATAACCAGGTGGCCGAGTGGGTCACCGCCCTCGGGCCTCCGCAGGCTGGCCTTCCTTTCGACTTCGACCAAATCCGCGTCTTTACCTGGAGCTTGAAGCATCATCGCTATGAGACGGCCTTTCGGCTCCA
This sequence comes from uncultured Acidobacteriaceae bacterium, assembly GCA_963783065.1. Taxonomy (GTDB): domain Bacteria; phylum Acidobacteriota; class Terriglobia; order Terriglobales; family Acidobacteriaceae; genus Telmatobacter. The sequence goes on from CAWAMG010000007.1 coordinate 93,118, forward strand.
TCCCATTCAGGGGTATCTCCCACTGAAGGTCTCGCCTGCGGACACGTCCTCGAGCAAAGATCCCCTCTTTTAGCTTTCAGATTGCGAACGGCCCCAACGTCATCATCGATCCAGCCACGGGCATTACGCGCCCCGCTTCGGCGCGGACCATCAACTACCAGATGATTGACACGCGCGTGCAGCGCATCGGCCCTGACATGGCGCCGATCCCCACCGGCCACCTTGAAGGCGAAAAGCCCAAACCCAAGAGCGAAAAGGGCGGCAAGTCTGTCAGGCCGGCGAAGAAGAAGGGGCGTTGAGCCAACGGCGCGCGGTCGATACCGTTCGCCAGTTCAAGATCAATGCAGGGGTGAAGCCATGATGGAATACAAGGGGTATGCCGCCGGAACGATCAACTTTGATCCGGAGGAGGAGACATTTTCCGGCACGGTCGCGGGGCTTCGCGATGTGATTCATTTTGAGGGAAGGACGGCCACAGAACTGGAGCGCGCCTTCCGCGAGAGCATCGAAAGCTACTCGGAGCTCTGCGCCGAGATTGGTCTCAAGTTGGACAGAGGATGAGCAGCGACCTCAATCGCAAGCCGAACCCTGGTCCACCAGCCACTCCCTGAGCGCATCGTCCGCGCGTCTCTGCCAGCCATCGCCGGTCGCGCGCAGACCCTCCGCAACATCGGGAGAAAGCCGAATCGAGATAGGAACTTTCTTCGCAGCCTTCTGCGGCCCGCGTTTGCCGATTTTCCGCAGCATCTTCTGCTCCGCCAGGGGAAGCGCAGAGAATGGCTTGAAGTGGCCGACATCTTCGGCAGTAATCTCGCGAACCTCTCCGTCTTCGTTAATCAAGGGTTTGCGGTTTGCCATAGAGTTTTGCCTCCCTCTTGTTCGTTTTTCGAAAACTGATGACGCGGATTCCACCCGCCTTGGGGATGTAACAGAGAAGATGCAATCGCTTGTCGAGATACCCCACAGCAACGCGCCGCGTCTCGCCCTTGCGGACCTCAGTGAAGAACGTAGCAGTTGAGAAATCAAAATCCGCCGCTCGCTCGAAGGAAAGTCCACGCTCCCGTATGTTGCGCTCATTCTTGGCGGGATCGTACGTGATTCCCATTAGTTTATTGTATATACTATTTGACCGTTGTCAAAGCTGAGTAGACGCGCAGCCTTTCGCGATGTCAAGAATGCTCAGGCCGCCCGGCTGAGTCTCTAGAGATAGATAACCGAAACGCTTGCCCTTATCCCCGCCTTCTCAGCTCCAACTCCACCACCGCATCATCTCCGCTTCCGGCGCGGGCTTGCCCGTCCATATCTCAAACTGCCGTGCCCCCTGCTGCACAAACATCTCCAGCCCGCTCACCACGGCAACCCCGCGCGACTTGGCCAGCTTGATCAGCGGCGTCTCCAGCGGGTTGTAGACCATGTCGAACACTAGCGACGCGTTCAGTTCGTTCGCGGCAATCGGCATCGCCTCCTTGCTCCCCACCATGCCGCATGGCGTGGCGTTCACCAGCACATCGAACTTCTGCTTCGCAAAGACCTCGTGCTTCAGCGACTTCGCCTTGGCCTGCCGCGCCAGCGTCACGGCGGTCTCGTGCGTGCGATTCACCACGTAGACCTCGGCCCCCTGGCCCACCAGCGCAAAAACCGCGGCCCTCGCCGCACCGCCCGCGCCCAACACAGCCACGCGCGCACCCTTGCAGCCGCATCCGCCGCTCCAGCGGCCTCACCACGCCCGCCACGTCCGTATTGAACCCGTAAAGCTTGCCGTCCGCTCCCGTGCGCAGCGTATTGCATGCGCCAATCTTCGCCGTCAGCGGATCCATGTTCGCCAGTTGGGGCAGCACTTCCTGCTTCAGCGGCATGGTCACGGCCACGCCGCCCAGCGGCAGTTCGCGCACCACGGTGAGCATGTCGCTCAGCGTCTTCACCTTCAGCGGCAGCATGATGGCGTTCACGTTCTCGCGCCTGAAGGCAGTGTTGTGCATCAGCGGCGAGAGCGAGTGAGAAATCGGATTGCCCGCAACGCCAAAGATGCGCGTTGCCTGGTCGAATCTGATCGATGCGATAAAGGTCGCGCAGCGCGCGCGCCGTAATCTGCCCCGGAGCGGTCTCCGCGCCATCCTCCGTCGAGCCAAAGGTGAACGACCCTCCCGCACGCGGTCCCAGCACGCGGCTCAGCAACCCCTCTTCGCCCATCGCAATGCCCACCACTTGCGCGCCCAGCGAATGATCCTCAATCAGCTTGAGCACGGCCAGGTTATCGCTCAGCGAGCGCGCCGTTGAAACCACCTTCACAAAATCCGGCTGGAAGGCTTCAATCCGTTCGGCTGCCTGCTCCAGTCCCTTGGTCCGCGTAAAGTCGTGAAAGCTCACCATCAGCGCGCACCCAAATCTCGCGAAGCGCCGCGCGGAACTTCGCCAGTTGCGCAGGCTTTGCCTCCTCGGCCGACTCCACCTCGAGGTCGACAATCTGACAGCCGGCCTCCGCCGCACTTTGCAGCATCTCGAGCTCGAGCAAGCAGAGAACCCACGAAGTTGCCGCCGTGCTGCTTGCGCCGGCAGGTCCCAATGGCGGTCACATCCCGGTGCCTGGTCAGAAACTCCTTCAATTTGGGCAGCGCCAGTGCCGGTTTGGCCACCGAATCCAACCGGAACTCCAGGAACTTTGCCTCCGGCAGTGCGTCGGCCAGCGCCGCCACGGCCCGATCTAAAAGCTCCTGTGGCGACGAGCCCTGAATGGCCACACACAGCTTTCCCAGCCGCAGCCGGGGCGCAACTGGAGCCGCCGGAGCAGGGCTTTCAGCCTTCGGGATGGTCGTGCTTCGAGTCATCGCCATCCAGCGGTTTCAGGGATGCTGCACCTCGAAACCTCCGTCCTCAAGTCGACGCGACACCAAGGAGCGGCGACCTTTCAGAAGGTCCCGAAATGCCATATGTTCCCTGGAACCGCTCTAATTGACGCATCTTAATGATGTTGCGGGTCGGATGCAAGGTGAATCCGTCCCCACCGCCGCGCAGCGTTCCTCACCACACACTCACCGTCCCAACCCGCTCGCTTGTGGCACTCTAGAACTTTGGAGGAATTGCCGCCCATGCCCGCCGAAACCCCTGTCTCTGCCGTTCCCTCCACAATCGATACCCTCCATGCCTGGGACGCCGGCGGGGCCGAATCCGCCGAAGCGCTCTCCGCCTGGGTTGGCGCCCGCCTGGCTGCCCACGAGGCCGCCCTGGCCGCCCTTCTTGCCGTCGAAGGCCCCCGCACCCCGGATAACTCCCTCCGCCTCTACGACCAGGCCATCGCCCACCTGATTCTGGCTGGCTCCCAGGCTGGCGTCCTCAACTCCGTCGCCGCCGACAAAGCCGTCCGCGACCAGGCTCAGAACGAGGCCCAGCGGGTTTCGATGGCCGGCAGCGCCCTCAGCCTCAACCGCGAGGTTTATGAGGCACTCGCCGCCATCTCGCTCGACGGCGCCAGCCCCGCCACCCTCCATTACGTCGAGCGCACCCTCCTCAGCTACCGCCTGGCCGGCGTCGACAAGGACCAGGCCACGCGCGACCGACATCCAGGCCCTCCACGAAAAGGCCACCATGCTCTCGCTCGAGTTCAGCCGCAACATCCAGGAGGGCGGCAAGACCATCCAGGCCACCTCAGCCGAACTCGACGGCCTGCCCGCCGATTACGTCGCCCGCCATCCCGCCGACGAGCAGGGCCACGTCACCCTCACCACCGACCCGCCCGACATGCAGCCTGTCATGACCTTCGCCGCCAAGCGCCGCGCTGCGCGAGCGCATGTTCCTCGCCTACAACACCCGCGCCTATCCGGCCAACCAGCAGATCCTGCTCGACCTGCTCGCCACCCGCCAGGAGATCGCCACGGTCCTCGGCTTCCGCAGTTGGGCCGACCTGGCCACCGCCGACCAGATGATGGGCTCGGCCGCCAACGTCCGCACATTCCTGGCAAAGTTCGACGAGGCCAGCCGCGACGGCGCAGTCCGCGAACTGGACCTGATCCTCAGCTTCGTCCAGCAGCCGCGTCCCCGGCCTCCAGGCCATCGACATCACCAGCCGCGGCTACTGGTACGAGCAGTTCCGCCGCTCGGCCTTCGACTTCGACTCGAACTCCGTCCGTCCCTACTTCCCCTACAAGCAGGTCGAGGCCGGCGTCCTCTCCACCGCCGCCCGCCTCTTCAAAATCGAGTTCCGCCCCTCCACCGCCGCCGCCTGGCACCCCTCGGTCTCCGTCTTCGAGGTCTTTGAAGACGGCGCGCACGTCGGCCGCTTCTACCTCGACATGCACCCCCGCGAAGGCAAGGACAAGTGGTTCTCCGCTGCGCCCATCGTCACCGGCGTTCGCGGCGGCGCGCTGCCTGAGGCCGCGCTCATCTGCAACTTTCCCGGCAGGCGACGACAACGATCCGGGGCTGCTCCAGTACTCCGACGTCGTCACCTACTTCCACGAGTTCGGCCACCTGATGCACGCCATCCTCGGCGGCCGCACCGAGTGGGTCGGCCTCTCAGGCTTCGCCACCGAAGGCGACTTCATCGAGGTCCCCTCGCAGATGCTCGAAGAGTTCTTCCGCGACGAAAAGCTCCTCCAGTCCTTCGCGAAGCACTATCAGACCGGCGAAGTGCTCCCCTCCGAAACCATCAAGAAAATGAAGCTCGCCGGCGCATTTGGCCGCGCCGACTGGGTCCGCACCCAGCTCTACTACACCACGCTCTCGCTCGATCTCCACGACCAGGACCCCGCCGGCCTCGACCTCGACGCCATCACCAAGTCGCTCTACACAGAGCCTCCAGCCCTGGACCTGGCTCGAGGGCAACCGCATGTACGCGAGCTTCGGCCATCTCACCGGCTACTCGTCCAACTACTACACCTACGCCTTCGACAAGGTCATCGCCCTCGACTTCTTCGGCCAGTTCGATGCGGACGATCTGCTCGGCTGCGACGCAGGCACGGCGCTATCGCGAACTCGTGCTCGAGCAGGGAGGCTCCCGTCCCGGCCGCCAGATGGTCCGCGACTTCCTCGGCCGCGACGAAGAGTTCTCCGCCTTCACCAACTGGCTCAACGAGGAGTTCGAAGCGGAGCTGGCGGCGAGCAATCGGAGTTTAATTCGGCGGGAATCTGGAAACTCGACTTTGTGCTATACTTGTATAGCAGTCTGTCTGGAGGCCCCCATGCTCGCCATTCGACTCCCTGAAGAAATCGAAAAGCGCCTGGATGCTCTGGCTAAGGAAACCGGCCGCACCAAGTCGTTCTATGTTCGCGAGGCCATCCTCGAACAGCTTGACGACCTCGAAGACTACTACCTAGCAGAGAAAGCGCTGCAGGAAATAAGGTCCGGGAAAGTTAAGACGATTCCACTCGAAGAGATCATGAAGCGCTATGGCCTGGAAGATTGAGTTCACGCCAGAAGCGCGGCGCAACCTCGATCGATTGGACACGCAGGTCGCCCGACGGATCGCGTGGTTCCTTGCTGAGCGCATTGCCGCTCTCGAAGACCCTCGCGGCCTCGGCGAAGCACTCCACGGACCGGATCTTAGCAAGTATTGGAAGTATCGCGTCGGAGACTACCGGGTGATTGCGAAAATTGAAGATGCGCGCGTCACTATCGTAATCATCCGCATCGGCGACCGCCGCGAAGTCTATCGCTGATTTGTTGCCCCGCAGACTCGCTTTCTAACCCGCAGTTGAAACGGAACTGGCGACGGCCAGTTGGTAGACAACTCTGAACTACGAACGGTGAACTGCTCATGACCCCATCCGACTTTCGCCGTATCGCGCTCTGCCTCGAAGGCGCCGAAGAAGGCTCGCACATGGGCGCAGCCGACTTCCGCGTCGGCGGACGCATCTTCGCCACGCTGGCCTCGGTCAAAGACGGCTACGGCAACCTCATGATCACGCCCGAACTCCAGGCCGAGTTCATCGCCGAGCGCCCCGACCTCTTTCTGCCTGTTCACGGGGGATGGGGCCGCAATGGTGTCAACCCACATTCGCCTCGCGCTCGCTGACGAGGGCACGCTGCACGGCGCCTCTATACCGCCTGGAAGATCCGCGTCGAAAAGGACAAAAAGCCGGGCGGCAAGATCAGGAACCTGCCCAGGAAGGGCATCAAGCCTCGCCGGTCCGGCCGCCAAAAAGCGCGGCAGGAAGCTCTGAACCTTTACCCGTAGTATTGGAAATTCTTCCAGAACTCCGGCCACGGCTCGCGAATGTTGCGGCAAACGTAAACCTCATTGCGGTCGCCGATGGTTTGGTTGACAATCCCGTACGGGGTTGAAAGTCTGAGCGGCCGCTTCACACGCAGCAAAAATCTTTTCCACTTCTTCCCGCTTGAAGCCAACAGCAATCACGGTTTGCGGCGGAGGCGTCCCATATCCGCGCAGCCAGTTGGAGTTCATGCCGCTGATCGCCTCTGGCAACCCATAAGCGCGTCCATACAGATTCACAGCTCCGGCCTCGCCCTCGTCTGCTGCCAGCACTCCAACCTCGGAGCGATCTTCCGCGGGCAGTGAATCGCGTACATGAGCAACCGTGGCAACAAGCTCCGGCCAGCCAATTTCCATGCTGAAACTCTGGTGGTTCGTGGCCGCGTCGGCAAGACGCCACCACGCCGACTGGATCGGCGCAATGGGAAGCGTCAGCGCGAACACTGACAGTCCGCCAATGACGAGCGAGATCGCATAAATCTCTTAATTAGCCCGCTGCGCACGCGGGCTCTGTGCCTCAATCCAGCTTTCGCCCCACACCGCCCAGCCGCCATCAACATCGGGTATGCCGGCGCGAGATAGTAATCGCGCCCCCTTGCAACCAGAAACAGGATCAGCGTAATCGCATACATCCAGCCGAGCATGCGAAAGGGCTTGCCGGCTGGAGTCGCAAACAGGAACCACAGCCCTGCGCACCATATCGGCACTGTCGCTGGGTTGGTCGTATTCCAGAACTGGCGGGGAATGAAGTAGTCGGTCATTCCCCGCCGCCACGTCGCGCGCGTGAATGCTCTTCATCCACGCCAGCGCCACAAAATGATGCTGGGATTGCCACACGATCACCGGCAGCGCCATTACGAGCGCAATACCTACGCCACACCAGAACCACCCCGAGCGAAAATATCGGCGGTTCGGCGTCAGCAGCATACCCGCCAGCAGGCCCACCGCAAAAAACACGATAGTATACTTCGTCAGCAGCCCCAAGTCCGATGCCCGCGCCGATTGACGACCCACCAGCGCGCATCGTTCCGTCTCGAAGAAGCCGGGCCGTGGCCCACGCCACCAAAACCCACCAAAGAATGTCGAACGACATGTAAGACAAAAACGAACCCGCAAAGCAAATCGGCCCCGCGATTCCCGCAGCCACCGCTGCCACCAGCATGGCGCCCTTGCCTCCGCCCATCGCGCGGGCAATCAAGCCGGCCAGCACGCTCACCAGTCCCACCGAGACTGCCGGCAATAAGCGGTAGCCCACCAAGCTGGTTCCGAATACAACCAACTCCGCACGTGCCAGCCACGCGGTCAGCGGAGCGTACACGACGTAACACCAGTCCAGATGCATCGCATTGCTGTAGCTCAGCAACTCGTCGCGGTGAAAACCGTATCTGCCGCTGAATGCGACATGAATCGCCGTGAAAGCCAACCCCGTCAGCCACAGGGCAACTGTGCCTTCCGCGTAAACAGGGCGCGCGTGGGTAGAATCCCGCATATCAGCCCCAATCGTTAGAGTAAATTCGCCCGTTGAAGTTGATTTGCGCAAATCATACATCGGGCGGGCACGGGCCGCCGCGAAATAATTGTCATGCCCCATCTTTGGCATCCGCCGCAGTGGGGACCTGCTTCTTTTCGTTTCTTAGGCAAGGTCGGAGACCACTATGCCGACATTCCAGCAGCCCGATGCGCCCTGACCTCCGCCTTCCACACTTTTCTCACTTGCCCTTTCGGCGCGCCGGGCATGAGAATGGCCAACGGCAGGTAATCCAATCATGCGCATCGATCAAATTAACGCGGCTGACGCTCGCCGCACGCCTCACGCTCTCCGCCGCCTTCTTCGCCCTGATCGCCGCACTCATTCTCCCGCAACTCCTCGCGCAAACCGCCGCCTCAACTCCGCACGCTCAGGCCGCCGCGCCCAAGCCAAAGCCCGAAGAGACCGAAATCTGGACCCCCGAGCCAGCGATCGTCACGCCCGGCGCAACCGACGAGGCTCCGCCCTCTGACGCCATCCATCTCTTCGACGGCACGAATCTCGACGAATGGGTCTCCGCGCAAGACCACACCCGCGCGCAGTGGGTCGTCCACGACGGCATCCTCACCGTGAAGAAGGCTCCCGGCGTCGGCAACATCGAGACCAAACGAAAGTTCAAGAACTACCAGCTTCATGTCGAGTGGCGCATTCCCGAGAACATTACTGGCACCAGCCAGGCCCGCGGCAACAGCGGCGTCTTTCTCGCCTCCACTGGTCCCGGTGACGCCGGATACGAGCTCCAGGTGCTCGACTCCTACAACAACAAGACCTACGTCAATGGCATGGCCGGCAGCATCTACAAGCAGAGCATCCCCCTGGCCAACCCCATGCGAAAGCCCGGCGAGTGGAACATCTACGACGTTGCCTGGATCGCGCCCACCTTCAACGCTGATGGCTCGCTCAAGTCGCCCGCGTACGTTACGGTCTTCCTCAACGGCGTGCTTGTCGACAACCACTTCGAGCTCAAGGGCGAGACGCTCTACATCGGCCAGCCCTTCTACAAGGCCTTCGACTCAGCCCCCATCAAGCTGCAGGCTCACGGCGACAAGAGCGAGCCGCTCAGCTTCCGCAACATCTGGGTCCGCGAACTGCCCTGAGGCACTTTTGGGGTCAGACTCCCCCACCCCATACCGAAGACCCCGTACTCGAGACACTTTCAGGCGTAAACGTTCACGCTCGCCGCGCTGCCGGCGTTGCCCCCGGCTAAAGGGCTCGGCGCAAACTGACTCGGTGCATTCCCGCTGCTTGCCGCAGGTGCGCTGTCGCCAGCACTGGTGCTTGAGCTGGTGCTGCTTCCGGTCGCGCCGTCGCCGTACGCGCTGTCCAGGATCGACATTGTCGGGTCAGTCGTATTGGAAGACGAGCTCTGCCCATAGGCAGCGTTCAGGATCGCGGTCGTCGGGTCAACCGGGGCTGCCGCCTGGCTGTTCGATCCCGACAGATTCAGCAGGTCGTCGACCCATTGCACCGTCTGATTCACAGCGCTCTCTGCATTCGTCACCGCCTGCGACGGGGCACTCTTCAGGTCGTTTTGCACAGTCGCAAAGGCCGACTGGGCCGTGGACAGGTCGCCCGAGCCGATCGCGCTGCCCAGCGTCTTCATATCCGTCGAGAGTTGGGAAGTGGAGGTCGAGCTGCCCCCACTCGCCGCAGTGAGACTCTGATTGAGTTGGCTATAGGTGTTGAAGGCGGTCTGCGCTGCGGACAGGTTTCCCGAGGACAGGCTCTGCTGGAGCGACTGCCAGGCCTTTTGAGATGCCGAGACATTGCTCGAATCTGCTACGTACTGCGAGAATCCAGCCGTCGATAACGCCGCAATCGCCATGTACACGTTCCTCCGGGAGAAGACACGTCTCCCATCAAAGCCTCTTCGGCCGATTCCGGTAAGACATGAGAGCTGTCCGATTCTGGTACAAACCGAAGTCAGGCGCACTGAATTGCTGGGGACCAGCGAACTCCCGCAACATCTGGGCCCGCGAACCGCCCTGGACCCCAGACCCCAGACCCTACACCCTAAACCCTATTTTCTATCAATCGCGAACGAGTTGAAGAATCGCAATACATCCGTGTCGCGCCGCGCAGCGGCTGAGGGAAAGGTTGCCGTCAGCATGTAAAGGCGCTGGCCGGCATAGATCAGCCGCGAGTTCATCATCCCGCCGTTCGCGTTCTGAGCGGTGAAGTCCCGCGCCGGAAATCCGTCGAAGCTCGCGCCCGACTCATTTACCAGCGCTGTCTGTGTGCGGTTGAGCGCATCGTCCCGGGCCATCTCCAGCGTCCGCTCGGCTGAGCGCTGGCTCGCCCGCGCAACCGGCGGATTGTCCGCCCACGCCACCGAAAACGTTGTCTCCGCGTTGGGGTTTGAAAAGATCATCTTGACCGGCTCTTCCCCGCCGTGCTCGTTATAGGCCGGAACCTGCGCTTCCTGGATCCCGGTCGGCATCTCCACCTTGAATCCGTCGCTCGACCGGTCGACCTTCTCCCAGACGATCGCGGCGGGCATTGTCTGGCCCGTCTGCGCGGGAGCCGAAACGGCCGTTTCCTCTCCTGGTGAGGGGCGAGAACCCCCCAATCCAAGCTCCTGCCGGTGAAGATAGACATAAACCAGCCCAACCACTAGGATGATCGACAGCACGATTGAGAAAAGCCATTTCACACCATAAAGTGTGCCAATTCTTCAGCTTCCACGCAAGGCGTTTGTTAAGCGTTTTAGCTCGCTGTGCCCTCCAGGTAAGCGCAATTTTCGTTTCATCCCATCAAAACTTTCAAGAATTTCACGCACGAGCCTAATTGGCTCACAACTTTTTGCCTCTAATTGCATCACAATGAATAACAACAGAGGCTTCCCCGTAACTCAACCCTTCCCCGAAGGTACCCCCTTCTTTCATGGTCCAGTACGGACCCCTCCCCCAAATCCCCCCTGTAATCCCACCAAAACAATGCCTCTGACAAGGGCCCCCCGGAAGGGGGGCCTGATTTTGTAGCGCCCGTCTCCTCAGCTTGCTGAAAAACTCTCGCGGCGCCACAAAAAGGGTCAGGGAACGACTTTAGTCGTGCCGATAAGGCCAACAAAATGGATTGGGCTTCAGCCCCTTGTATGTTTCGTTGAGAGGCGTGAGGATGGTTTCACGTTTCGGCGGTCAGGCCGTAAGCCCCTTAGGCCAGCATCTGTTGAGCCTGTCCCTTAGATCGGCCACCGCCCCTCTGCTTGTACGCCGTGGAGAATCGAAGGCCTTTTGAGCCTGCATGTTCAAGGTCGGCGCACGCAGTGAGTCCGTTAGCAGCGGATAGGGGCGGCAGCCGAGACCATCCTAACCTTGAAGGAGGTCTATGAACAAGCAGGTTTGCTCCCCGCACGCGACTGTGTTTTGCGGGATCGATGTCAGCGCTGCTTCTCTGGCGGTAGCCCTGATCGCGCCGGATGGAAGTTTGGCTCGGCGAGAGTTTTGCAATAACGCAAGCGGCCATGAGGCGCTTTCGGTTTGGTTGAAAAAGCACGATAGCCAAGTACGTGTCTCGTTGGAGGCAACCGGCATTTACTCGCTGGATCTTGCCTTGGCGCTGGATGCCGAAGCAGGCATCGAGTTGGCGGTTCTGAACCCGAAGCTGGTTAACCGATTTGCGCAGACCGTGTGCCGATCCAAGACCGATGCAGCCGACGCCATGGTTCTGGCCGAGTATAGCCAGCGGATGCCGTTCTGCCGCTGGCAGCGGCCTGCGGCGAGCCACCTGGCGCTGCGCACGGTGAGCCGTTACGTCGGGTCGCTTGTGGTGGAGCAGGCGGGCCTGAAGACGCGTCTGCGCAGTGCCGAGAGCACGGCCACGACGCCGCGCGCGCTGCTGGTCGATCTCAGGCGGGCCCTGGCTGCGGTTGAACGGCGGGTGGAGAGACTGCGCGCAGAGGCCCTCAAGCTGGTCGAGGCCGAGGTTGAGTTGCGCCAGCGCTACCAGTTGCTAACCACGGTGCCAGGCATCGGGGCGGTCAGCGCGCTGACGATCCTCAGCGAACTGATTTTGCTGGCGCCGGCGATGACCGTGCGCCAGTGGGTGGCATCCAGCGGCCTGGACCCGGTGCATCAACAATCGGGCACGAGTCTAAACAAGCCATCGCGCATTAGTCGCGCCGGCAACCGGCGCCTGCGTGCCGCGCTCTAAATGTCGGCCTTGTCGGCATCCCGTTACGACCGGCATCTGGCGGCCTTCTACCGGGGGCTGCGTGCACGGCACAAGACCGGCCTGCAGGCACTGATGGCGGTGGCACGCAAGATGCTGCACGCCATCTATGGCATCTTCAAAAGTGGCACGCCCTACGATGGCCGACGGCTGTTTCCGAATATCCAGACAGAGGTAGAATCAATCGCCGGGTGAAACGGAAGCGGGCTCTGCTGGGAAGCAACCACGCCGAGGGATAACCTGGCGGGCTCATCCTGACGATGAACCGGCGGGCGAGCAGCAAGCGCTCGCCCGCGTCCGAAAATCATCGGAGGGATAGACCCCGATGCCTTGAAAATCCAAAGTCAATAGCTCAAAAATACTTGACTTCGAACAGAGAATCTGAGGGATGTCTCTTTCAAAACTTCCCATCAATTTCCCCCCTTTTCCGCAGCCTGTTCTGGTCGGCTGTAATTGCGGCGTCCTCGCCGCCGGCCATCAGCGTGACAGGCGGCTTGCGTGATCGCGAGCTAGAATCATTCCCAGATGATTCCTGCTGCATCCACAAAAAAGGGCCCTCGTAAACCGCTTAAGCCCGCTCCTGAGAAATCGTTCGTCCATTCGAAGTCGCTCGTCGCCGCTCAACCAGCCGCCGAACGAATCCGCCAGCTCGACCGTCTCTTCGCCTCCGCCGGCCTGACGCGGAACCTGCGCGGCAAACCAGGCGGCGTTACCCGCCGCACGCGTCTTGAGCGTCGGAGGTCAAGCGCCGAGCCTGACGAGCTTTCACGCCCGGCTCCGCCCCCTCAGGTTGCTTCGAATGGAGTCGAATGGCTGCGCGTTCCCGGCTGGGAGCGGTTGCGCTGGCTCATGCATGGCTTCAGCACGCGGCGCGGCGGACAAAGCCGCGCCTATTGCGCCGACGACGCTCCGGGCGAGCTCAACCTGGGATTCACAACAGCAGACAGCCGCGAGACCGTTGCAAAAAACCGGTGGCTACTTGCCGATGCCATCTCTGGCAGCCCCGAGACTCCACTCATCCCCGCTCGCCAGATTCACTCGAGCATCGTGCGCCTCGCCGGCCGCTCCAACACCACTCTCGCCCAGCCATGCAAGGGCGATGGCCTCGTCACCAACACTCCAGGCCTGCTGCTTGCCGTACAAACCGCCGATTGCATCCCTGTGCTGGTGGCCGACCGTAGGCTGCGTGTCGTGGGCGCCTTCCACGCAGGCTGGCGCGGCACTGTCAAGCGCATCGTCGAGTCGGGCGTGGGTCGCATGCGGCTGGACTACGGCTCCCGCCCTCAGGATCTGATCGCCGCCATCGGCCCCGGCATCGGCCCCTGCTGCTATGCCGTCGGCGAAGAGGTGCTGTCGAGCTTCGAGTCCCAATTCCCCTACTTTGCCGATCTGTTCTGCGAGGTCTATGACTCCGACCCCGTGCGGACCAAATACCCCATGCTCTTTCTCACCCAGCGCGCGCCCGGCCACTCTCCAATCGGGCCCAGCCTCCACCTTGACCTGATTGAAGCCAATCGACGCCAGTTGCTTGCCGCCGGCCTCTCCGCGCGCTCTATCAGGGTTGTCGGCGGATGCACCAGTTGCCGGCGCGACCTCTTCTTTTCCCACCGTGCATCGAAAGGCCACGCCGGCCGCATGATGGCCGTGATAGGTATTCGCCCCTAGCACCGTGCGGGAAAAATTCCGCGGATTTGACGCTTTGTATTAGGGCATGGCTTCAGCCGTGCCGATAAAGCAGACAAGACGAGCTGGGCTTTAGCTCCTGAGGGGCGCTTTGCTACAGGGTCTCTTGGATATGTCCATTATTTCCCAACCCGTTCGGACCAATGGCCCCGCAGATGTCGTCCGCCCCGCCGAAAATGCTACGATTGGGTCGATCAAATCAGCCCATTCAAAGGAATCCCGCCCGTGAAACAGCCCAAGGAAAACAAGCCAATCGCCGCACCTGCGCGGGTTCGCAATTCCTCGCTTCTCTCGGCCTCCGCCGTCCTCCTTGCCACAATTTTCTTTCTGTGGCCCGCGGTCTACAACGGATTCCCGCTCCTCATGGCCGACTCCATGACCTATCTCGCCGACGGAATCCCAGTGGCCCGCGCCATCTTCCTCCATCGGTTCTCTGAGTACTACGGGATGCGTTCGCTCATCTACAGCCTCGGCATCCTTCCCTTTCATTGGAACGTCACGCCCTGGCCGATCACCGTTTTTCAGAGCCTGCTCGCCGCATGGGTGCTATGGCTGGTGGTCCGCTCATTTTCCACGCGGCACGCGCTCCGGCGCTATCTCATCCTTGCGGCCCTCCTGTCCGCGTTCACCAGCATTGCCTGGTACACCTGCTTCATCATGCCCGACATTCTCGGGCCGCTCACCTATCTGGCATTCTTCCTTCTTTTCTTCGCGCGAGACTCGCTATCACGCGCCGAACGAGTCGGCCTGGGGTTCATTGCCTGGTGGGGCATCACCGCGCATTCCACACACCTGCTGCTTGCCGCGGCGCTTTTCGTCCTGCTCGTGCTGTTCGCCCTCTTTGAGCGCCGGCCTTTCCTGCGCAGCCTCCCTGCGCTCGGCGAAATCGCGGCAGCCCTGGCCCTGGCAGCCCTGGCCCAGCTTGCGCTCTACGCTTTTCTCGATGGAAAGCCCTCCCTCAACGGCCAGCGCGCGCCTTATCTCACCGCCCGGGTCATCGCCGACGGGCCTGGTCGCTGGTATCTCGACTCGCACTGCGCCACCGAGCACTGGGCCGCCTGCGGACATCTCGCCAACGTCACGGACGACGCAGACAGCTTCATATGGGGCGATAACGCGCCTTTCGAAATTGCTTCGGACGACGAAAAGAGCGACTACGAGGCGCAGGACGTTCCGTTTTTCCTGGCCACCATTCGCGCCTATCCCCGCCAGCAGCTCGAGCGATCGGCCACCAACTTCGGCCAGCAGTTGAGGGCCTTCGGGCTCTACGACTTCGACTCGAGCGAATGGACGCTCGGGCAGTTCAACGCGACAATTCCCCCATCCCGCTCAAGCTACGTGCGCGGCCGCGAGGCTCACGACGCGCTGCCGCTCGACGCGCTCACCACCTTGCAATTCTGGACTGTAATCATCTCCCTGTTGATCATCGCCGGATTGACCCCGCTGCTCTGGCGCAGGCACTCGAGGGGCCTCCCCGGACTGGCGCTGGTTGTCTTCTCCATGGTCGTGCTCAACGCGTTTCTCACCGGCGTGCTGTCCATCGTCGACGAGCGCTACCAATGCCGGGTGATCTGGCTGATTCCGCTCCTGGCCGCGGTCTTCGTCCTCGATTGGCTCGAGCACCGCACTGCCAAAAGGGCCGTTGCCGCGTAAAGAACCGCACGGCTCGAAAGCATCGCTCCGCCTGCCTGAAGAGAGAATTCAGCACGAAGGAAGTTCGATTTTTCGCGGTACTTGAAGCGCGGTGTGGGTTTCAGGTCCGGGTTCGCGGCCCTGAACTGTCGGCTGATCTACGGCCCAGGGGAAGGGCCGCATGTCCTCAGGCTGTATTGGCGGCTTCTTCCGGGTTCACCAGGTCGCGGAGTTCCTTCGACGGCTTGAAGTAGGGAACTCGTTTGGCTGGGACCTCCACGCGCTCGCCGGTTTTGGGGTTGCGCCCGATGCGCGAGTTTCGCTGCCGGATGCGAAATGATCCGAATCCCCGGATTTCAATCTTGTCGCCGCCCTGCAATGCATCAATCACGGAGCCGAAGATGGTCTCCACGATCACCTCGCTGTCGCGACGGGTCAGGTCTCCCAAGCCAGTAACCTTCTCCACCAGGTCTGCCTTTGTCATGTGCTCCAGGCCTCCGCTCCCAGCATAACCGGATTCTCCGCCCTAAGGCATGAAAAAGAAAGGGTCTTTCTCGAATTGATCGATGGACGGTGAGGCTCGGTTTTTGTCACCGGCGCCCCTCCGCCCTCCCTCCGCCTGCCTGAATTGCCTGCCGGGGGCCGTGGGTTATTATGGCGAGAGCCCTACTCAGGGACTCAAGCCGAAGTAGAAGGTCCAGAGAACCAGGTCAGCAACAGAAGACCCGGACATCAAGACAAGGCCGGTGCCCCCGACGGCGCGGTGGTTGGCAACGTGAACCAATACCCCAGGTACAGCATCGTCATTCCGGCCTACAACGAGGGTGCCCGCATCCCCGCGACGCTCAATTCAGTAATCGCCTGCGTCCGCGGCAATCAGTGGAACGCCGAAATCATCGTCGTCAACGACGGCTCCTCCGATAACACCGCACAGGTCGTCCGCGAGATCGCCAAATCCGCGCCCGAACTGCGTCTCATCGAGAATCCAGGCAATCGCGGCAAGGGCTATAGCGTCCGATCAGGCATCCTGCAGGCGCTGGGCGAAATCGTCATGTTCACCGACGCTGACCTTTCCTCTCCAATGGAGGAGGCCGATCGCCTTTTCGCCGCCATCGCCGCCGGCGCCGACATCGCCATCGGCTCACGCTGGCTCGAAAGCAGCCGCCAGACCCATCGCCAGCCCCTCTATCGCCAGGTCTTCGGCCGCTGTTTCAACGCCGTCACTCGCGCCATCATGAGGCTTCCCTTTGCCGACACCCAGTGCGGCTTCAAGGCGTTCACCCGCCACGCCGCCCAGACCGTCTTTCAACTCCAGACCATCGAGCGCTGGGGCTTCGACCCCGAAATCCTCTTTATTGCCCTCAAGCGCGGCTTCCGCGTGGTTGAAGTGCCCGTAAGCTGGGCGCACGACGAGCGCACCCGCATGAGCTATTTGCGCGATGGCCTGGTCATGTTGGAGGAGCTCGTGCGGGTCCGATGGAATGCTCTCACCGGCCACTACAACAAGAAGATCGAGCACATCCACCGCGCGCCCCAGCAGAAGTAGCATGATACGGCCATGACGCACGACGACCTGGTCAGAATTGCCGGCGGCGCGGCCTTCATCTTTCTCGTCGTGCTGCTGGTCTGGCGTCGTTCGCGGCGCTGACGAGTTGGGTGCATCTCACACAAGCTGTCGGCTACAATTCCGCAGTGGCCTGGTCAAACGCATTCGGCCGCACCCATGGGAGGTGATCGCATGTTCAGAAAACTTGGGCTTGCCTTGTTCTTCGTCGCGCTGGGCTCCATCGGCGCAAAGGCCGCTGACTTCAGCGGCAAATGGTACGCGGAGTTCGATACACAGATCGGCGTGCAGAAGTACACCTACGAATTTCACGTCGACGGCGCAAAACTCACCGGCACCGCAACAAACGAGCGCGGTTCCACGCAGATTACTGAAGGCAAAATCGACGGCAACAACATCAGCTTTGTCGAGCAGATCAACTTCAACGGCAACGATCTGCGCATCGTCTACACCGGCAAGATCGACGGCGATCAAATCAAGTTCACCCGGCAGGTCGGCGACTTTGCAACCGAAGAGATCGTTGCCAATCGGATTAAGCCCACTCCCTGAGGTCACTTCCGCCATCGCACCGGTGATATGCTGGCGGTGTGTGGGGCCGCATCCTCTGCAGAACGTTCGTCTTGCTCTGTGCTGTCTCCGCTGCCGCTCAGCAGCCGGGCCCGCCCCCTGCCCCCAAAACCCCGCCAGATCGAGTCTTCCACATTAAGGACCTGGGCAAAGGGGTCGTTTCCATCGACGGCGATTGGCAGTTTACCCTCGGCGACGATCCCCAATATGCCAAGCCTGACTACGATGACGGCTGGTGGGGCAAGATTGGCGGTCCGGTCGATACCTGGGATACCTGGGGCGCGGAGGGTCACCCCTCTTACACAGGCTTCGCTTGGTATCGCCGCCACGTCGACATCGAGCACAGCTCAGGCGCGACGGGCGAGTACAGACTCCTCATCAACTACGTCGACGACGCCTACGAAGTCTACTGGAACGGCAAGCTGATCGGCAGCGCTGGCAAGATGCCGCCCCACCCTTCATGGTTCTACACCATGCTTCCTCACGCCTTTCCGTTGCAGGGATCCGGCAAAGGCGTGCTTGCCATCCGCGTCTGGAAATCCCCGCTCACCATCTTTCAAGACAGTCTGCTGGGCGGTTTGTCCGATCCTCCGATAGTCGGCGATCCAAACGTGATTGAACTCAGAGAGAAAGAGATCCTCTCAGACTACGTTCGCTCCGATCTCTTTGAATACTCGCTGGTACTCTTGCGCGTCTTCATCTCACTGCTCGGCGTTGTTCTCTGGTACCGCAACCGAGCCGAACAGCTTTTCCTCTGGGTTGCGGTTTTCACTGTCACGCCGGTACCGCTGGACATCATTCGCCAGCTCTTCCTTATTCCCGTTCCCTTCGGCATCGGCCGCTTTATCAACCAGCCGCTCTACCTTCTCTACTCCGTCTCGCTGTGGTATCTGCTCGTCTGGCTGCTCAACCTGCACCAAAACAAGAAGCTCGTCCGTTGGACAGACCGGCTGGCCTGGACCGCCATTGCCGCTGGTTTCATCGATGGCACGTTATCTCTCTTCTGGGGCTGGTTTCCCTCGGCTACGCACTGGATGCAATGGGCCAATGCGATCGTCACCGCAGTCTTCCTCGTCCTCCAGCTCTTCCCATTTCTCCTTGTCCTGCTCGGATTCCGCGGCGAGCTCGACGTCTCAAGGATCGTCGTCGCCGCTGTCTCGTTCGTGTTGCAGGGCTTGCACTCCTTCGCCGATGCCAGCGCCTTCGGGCGACGCTTCACCCACATCCACCTATGGGACGGTCTAATCTGGAACCCCCTTTTCAACATCCAGGGGGTAGACTTCACCCCTGAGCGCGTCCTTTCGCTGGCCCTCTTTGTGGCCATTCTCTTTGCAACTTATAGCTACATCCTTGAGGCGCAGGAACGCCGCATGCTGCTCGAAGGCGAAGTGGCCGGCGGCCGCGAGATCCAGAAAGTTCTCGTCCCCGACGACATTCCGCAGATCGCGGGATACGCCATCACCGGCTCTTATACGCCCATGCTCGAGGTCGGCGGCGACTTCTTTCAGGTCATTCCCATCGACGAAGGCTCGGCCATTGTTGCCCTCGGCGACGTAAGCGGCAAAGGCATCAAGGCCGGCATGAATGTTTCCATGATCGTGGGCGTGTTGCGCGCTGAGGCCGGTCTCACCAGCCCCGCCGAAATGCTCGGCTCGCTCAACCGCTGCCTGGCCGGGCGCATGAGCGGCGGCTTTGCCACCGGAGTCGTCTTCCGCATTGACCAGGACGGCACCGTCACCTTCGCCAACGCCGGCCACCTGGCGCCATTCCTCAACGGGCAGGAGTTTCCGCTCGAGGCATCGCTTCCGCTCGGCCTCATTGCCTACTCCGACTATTCCGAGATCGCCATGCAGATGCAGCCCGGCGACCAGCTTGTCCTTTACACCGACGGCGTGCTCGAAGCTACCAACCCTGACACCAAGGAGATGTTCGGCTTTGAGCGCATGAGCAAGCTCTTCGCCTCCCTCCCGTCTGCGGCGGAGGCCGCCCGCGCGGCCATCGCGTTTGGTCAGGACGACGACGTTACCGTCCTCACCATCACACGCCTTCATGCCGGTCAAGAGGGAACCACGTCGGTCGAATCTGCTGTTCTGGATATCGACAAGGCCTGATTAGCAGCAAGCTTGATCGGAACCGGACTCGTCAGTCCTACCCTATCGTGCCGCGGCGATATTGAGACGCATCCATCTATCGTCTGCCAGCACCACCGATGTCTCGATCTGTCTTTCTGGGATCTTCCAGTAGCGGCGCAGAAGATGTTCCTTCTGCTCTGCGGTGACTGTCTGAAAGCCATGTTTCTCGTAAAACCGGATGGCCCACACCGCGTCCGACCAGGTTCCGATCAGCACCGGCCCCTCGGTCATCGTTCTCAGGTAAGCCAGCAACCGCGTTCCGATGCCTCGCTTCTGCCAGTTGCTGCCAACATAGGCGTGGCGGATCAGTGTCACGTCCTCGACAGGCTGAATGCCCATCACCCCCGCCAGCCTGCCGCCCTCATCGCAGCCCCAGAATGTGACTCCAGCGTCGATCTCGTGCCTTAATTCGGCGCGGGACATGTACGGCTCGTGCCAGCGGTCCGCGGGGATGATCCCTTTGTAAGCCTGCGCCCCATCGTTGACGATCTCCCAAATCAAGTCAAAGTCCCGGTCGTCGCAACGCCGAATCATGCGTTTCCGCCTCACCAGCCTGTCGGCCGGCTCTCGATTTCTCCGGGCCAAATGCTCCTCCACGCGGGAAATCGCCGGATATTCCGCTGACCATTAGTTCGAATCTGACAGAAACGCCGCGCTACCCGAAGGTCGCACGGCGCTGCTTCAATCGGAATCGTTTCGTTCTGCTATGAAATAGCCTTCGCGGCCTGCAACCGCGGAGCTAGCTTGCGCCCGACAAACGCCAGAACCAGCATCCCGGTGCCCATAAGCAGAAGCGGCGAGGGCTCCGGAATCACGCTGCCGGAGGGCTCTTCTATCAGTTCCTCACCGGGAAATCCGTAGTTGTAGTTCACGCCATCGGGCGACTCGTTCAGGAAGTAGGTCCCAGCGCCGCCGCCAGAAAGCCCTACCTCCAGCGGTGTGGCGCCACTGACGTCGAATACCACGCCCCCGATGCCATCCAATACGCTGCCATCAAACCCGGCCGCGGTTCCGTCAGGATTGATCTCGTTGTCATAGAAGAACAGTCCGTCGCCGGTCACATTAAGCCCTGTGCCCAGCGCATACGAGGTGATCGACTCCGGCGCGGTTAGGAAATTCGTGTCGGTCAGCGTGCCCGAAATCCCGGTGATATCGCACACCTGGCCCGCGCCGTTGCAGCTGCCCGCGGTCGCGAAGGTGAGCGAAAGCAGCATCACAGTGCTGTCGGAGCTTTGCAGGTTATAGGTATAGGAATCTGCCTTTACAGCCGGGGCGAAAACCAGAGACGCAGCCAAACCAAACAAAGCCGTGAGGCGGTATTTCATTCTTCCTCCTGGAGTTTCAATCCGGAGCCTTTCCTCCAGATTGCACCCTGAGCGCAAAGCTGGCAAGAGGGAATTTCCCGGTTCGGCCCTTCCGCGTCTGCAACGATAGCGTTACTTTCGTGCTCCTCGGCGGGTGCGGAGTGGTCCGCGCCCGCCAAGAATCAATCAAACGCGCTTCGGTTACGGCGTTGTGAACCAGAGCGTCGACGTTACCACCTGCCCGCCCAGGCTCTTTGCGGTGACCCTGTAGTAGTAGGTCGTATTCGGCAGCAGACCTGTCAGCGTCGCGCTTACCGCATCACCCGTCACGCCGGCGGCCAGAACCTTGGGCGCTGTTGCTGTCGAAGGCGTCACCGGCCCGTAGGCAAAGAAGTACGACGTGGCCGCATTCTCTGGGTTGATGGTAGCCGAGAGTGTCTCGCTGGTCGTGCTCACCGAGCTTGCTCCCAGACCGGAAACAACCGGCGCAAGGTAGTTCGATACCACAACGCTCGCCGCCACCTGCGGAGCTGCCAGGTAGTTGGCGTTGCCCGCCTGGTTGGCATACACCGTCACTGTTCCCAACCCGGTAATGGTGAGCGCGCAGCCCGGCGTGCACGCGATCGTGCCCGGCCCGGCATGTATAGAGTAGGTGACCGGGTTGCCTGACCCGCCCCCCGTCGCGGCGAGTGGGATCGGCGCCATGGGAGCCGAATACGCCAGTTGCGACGGCAGCGTGAAGCCGGTGATGGTCTGCGACCCTTGGCCCACTGTGTAGGTCACCGATGCCGACGAGGGGTTGCCGGCAAAATCGGTTGCCGACACAGTAAATGTGTTCGATCCGAGCGTTGTTGTCGGAAGCGGTGCGGTTAGATTCTGCTGTGTCAACGGTCCCGTGCCGTTCAGGAGGGTGTAGTTGGTGCCCCCGCAGGAAGCCAGGCCCGACTCGGTGTCGAGGCAGTTGAAGCTGGCCGTCACAGCCTGTCCATAGGCATATGTCGCGCCTGCGGACGGGAAAGTAATCGAAACGGTGGGAGCATTCGTGTCCAGATTGATTGGATAGGTGTAGAACGCCGTGTACCAGCTCGGCGGGACTACCAGCGAGTTCAGTGCGAACTGCAGTTCCTGAGTCCCCGCGCAATCCTGCGCATAGTAGTGCAATGTATAGCTGCCGTCACCTGAGTTCAGGCTCAACTGCACCGGCGTCGGTGTAAACACCGAGGCCGGTGGGGTGCCGTTGTACCCCACAGTCGGGCATGTCGGCGCGGCAATCGAAGAGTCCGTCGTGATCGGTTCGCCGGCCGGTTGCGGGACAGTGCCGCCGGGAGCCGTCAGGCCGTAGTTGATTGCCTGGATCGGCGCAGCCACAAACTCCGATGCGCCGGGAAGTGCCGTCCCCGACACTCCGATCGGCGGGGTAGTCGAAAGTTGCACATACGGACTGGAATTGTTGGTCCAGTTGCCGTTGGCGGGGCCCACGCCCACCGACATGCCCGACTGGTTTGTTACCTTGACCGTCGTGAGTGGTTCAGGAACCCCATAGACCGTGATAAACGTAGAGTTCACATTCTCGCCTCGGCCCTGGGAGTTTGAGGCGCCCGGCCCAAAGAAGTTGTAGAGCAGGTTCTCAGGGCAAATCAGGTCTTCATCTGCCGCAATCGACCCCTCCGTGTACTGGCACGGCTCGCCCGGCGTCCATGTGTCTGGACCCATCAACAGGCCGACACCCGTGTGATAAGTTCCATTCGTTGTTGCAATGTCGGGCAGCGTCAGCACGAAGCTGGCCGGCGGATCGAACGATTCGCCGAAGATCTCATCCGCCGCCGCCGAAGCCGGGCAAAGCGCGCCGCTCTCCGTGGGATTGCTTCCCTGCGAGCAAAGCAGCGCATACAACTTGCAGGCCGGATTGTTATTCAGCAGCTCTCCGGCATGCAGATAGCAACTTGCCACTGAGAAAGACGTGCCGAAGGTGTAATTCGAGTCGAAGGCCACCGGATCGATCGGCATATCCGACACGTGCTCGATCAGTCCGTCGGGAATCCCGATACCTGCGGGCAGGGTGTACTCGAAATTGATTCCCTGGTTGTTCCCGTTATCGAAAGTGAACGTCTCGGTCACTCCTCCTGTGGGCGGCGTGCCATTCACCACCGTCGCTGGACCGCTGACGCCAGCCGACGTGCAGTTGGTGTTCAGGTAGAGCGTCGAGTTTCCCATCGAGCCCTGATTGGGCGACAACGTGCTCTCAAGCTGAAAGGTAACCGACTGCATCCCAGGAGTAAGCAGGTTCAGGCCGCTAGGGCTCAGGTTGCCAAGTTCGATTGCGCCCACGCCGTAGTACTGGTCGAGAGTTTGGGTTGGGCTTGCCGTGGCCATCGTCGTGTCTGGGTCATCCCCGGTGTACTGGCTCAAATTGCCGTGACTTCCAACCGTCGCCGGGTTGAAGCAAAACTGCGGCTGACCGCCCTGACTTGGGCAAATATTCGTCGGTCCGCTCGCCGAGCTTCCCGACGGAGTCACGGTCACCCAAACTGAGTCCAAAACCATGACTGGAAGGTTGAACCTGCTTTGGTTCGTCGTGTTCTGCGTCGAAGAAATGGTCGCGTAGATCCCAGTGGCGGGGCAGTTCAGTTGCTGGATTGTGCTCTGAAAGACATACGGGTTCGCAGAACTTGCCGTATTTGCCTCTGGCTCAATCGGTGAATCGTTCAGCAGCAGAATGGAGTTCTGCGCAAAAGCTGCGGGCAGGCAAACGGCCAGACAGCCCACAAAGGCTGCAATCTCGGGTATGCGGAAAAACTTCATGGCGATAACAACCTCATTCTTTTCAGTTGCAGGCGGCGAATCGAGAGGGACCCGTCAATCCCAGCGGGTGATTGCGGATCGCATCAATCTCAGGGGACAATAGGGGAAGAGTCCGATAAACACATTTCGGGGAAGAACCAGCCCAGGATACAAACCAAGTTTGAGGACACCGGGAAACGCTGTCAATAGAAAAGTTTACGGCGATTCTGGCCCCCAAAACTCCCGTACTTCGAGCACCTTCCAAAGGTAACCCGGTAACCCTCCGGTGCATTCCACAGTGCACTCTCGTTTTCGACTTCCGGCTTGTTGCTTGTCGCAATTGAAATCGCGGGACCGGCAAACTGTTCAAGAGAAGAGATGATTGAAAACAAATGGCTTAATTGTTTTATGCGCGACTTACTTAACGCGTGTGCAACTACTTGCACAATTGATTACCGCGGTTACGTCACCGAATCCTTTAGCTGGAACCCGATTTTTGTGGGGACATCGATAGCAAAGAGCGCAAAACCTGCAAAGCCGCAACCTGGCCGAAAAAGCCCGCAGCGATAATTTGCCCGAAAACTGGACCGCAAGCTTGACCAAGAACTTGACCGAGAACTTGACCAATGCGAATGAATTTCGGGATGGAGCCCAGATACAAGTGCGAGCGAATAGCGATTGCCGCATGCAATGCCGAGCGGCTGCCGAGCGCTTGCTGCCTGGTGGGCGCTGCAGGATTTGAACCTGCGACTTCCACCGTGTGAAGGTGGCACTCTACCGCTGAGTTAAGCGCCCAATTTGGATCTGGCCGGCCGCCCCGCCGGACTCTGTTGGATTCCCCTGCGGCAGCTCTCCGCCGCTGGGGCCGCATGGGTTAGAGTAACACCAGCAGGGCAATGCGGCCAACCTCCAGCTCCCGAACTTCAGGCTGGGTTGGGCCTTCCGCAGGGCCGCTCGAAACCGACGATGCGCTGGAGAACCCGATCGACCCGCCAAGCCGCCGACTTTCCTTCTCAGGTGGGTCGTTTTTGCGCCGCCTGCTTGGCTTCGGCCCAGGCTTCAGCCCAAGCTTCGTCGTTGCGGAGTGGGCCGGCCCATGCGGACAATTCCTGGCCGGAGCAGGCCTGGCGGCCGCACATTTGCCTCTTGCCCGGCTGGCGCCATCCGGCCCTCCCGGCGGACAGTCCGGCAGAGGCCCTTCCCGGCACCGACGCGTCCCGCCCGCAGCGCCCGATAACCCCGGAAAACGAAGAAATACCGCAACATTCCGCCTCCCACGGGGTTGATGAAGACATGGCTACCCTGGTGCTGAACTCACGGCGTTAGGCGGCGGGGAATCCCCCCGAACTGAGACTCGTCCGGTGGGGCCTTCGATCTCGACCCCTCAAGCGACGCGGCCATCATGCTGCGAGTCGCGGCCGGCGACGAAAACAGCTTCAACTACCTCGTCCAGAAGTACCACCGGCCAATGATTCACTTTCTCTTCCGCATGGTCCGCAACCAGGCCGTTGCCGAAGAGCTGGCACAGGAGGTCTTTCTTCGCGTCTATCGTTCCAGGGAGAGCTATCGCGCCGAAGCCAAGTTCACCACCTGGCTTTACCGCATAGCCACCAACCTGGCGGTCAACCACGCGCGCGACACCAAAGCACGAGCGGTCGGCGCAAACGCTGTACCTCGATCAGCCGGACGAGGAGTCCGGAACCACGCCCGACCTGGCCGACGATGAGCCTTCGGCGGAACAGCAGTTGATGCAGAAAGAGCGCATGACTGCCATCCGCAGCCACGTTATGGCCCTGCCTGAGCGTCAACGCATGGCGGTGCTCATGCACAAGTACCAGGGCATGGACTACCGCGAGATTGGCGACGTGCTCAAGCTGAGCGAGTCGGCCACCAAGTCGCTTCTCTTCCGCGCCTATCAAACGCTGCGGGAGAAGCTGAAAGAGTTTGTTTGATCATTTGTTGACTTGATTGTTGGTTGGCTAAATTGTTTCATCGAAATGCGCGCCGGAAACCAACGGCGGAAACTGGGGTGATGAGCCATGGAGAACATGGAACTCAAATACGAAAAATGCCCGGCAGGTATGGAATCCAGGCTGGCGGATCTGCTGCTTGATCCGGACGCTGCGCCCGTCAAGCTCCGTGAGCACGTGGAGCAGTGCGCTCCCTGCCGCGCCGAGCTTGCCGAGCTCAAGGCGACCATGGCGCTTCTCGACACCTGGGAAGGGCCCGAGCCCACCCCCTACTTCTTGACGCGGCTCGATGCCCGCATGCGCGACGAGCGCCAGGCAGCGCCGGCCGGCTGGTTTGCCCGCCTGCGCGCCCGCCTCGCTTACGGCCCGTCGATGCACGTCCGCCCAATCGCGGCAATGGCTCTGACCGTCATGCTGCTCGTCGGCGGAGGCGCGTACCTCAACATCACGCAGTGGGATAGGCCGGCCGTTCAGCCGAGCCAGACCGCCGCCGTCGTCGGCGACCTCCAGATTCTCGACAACAACGCACAACTGCTCGACCAGATGGAAGCCATGTCGAGCTCAAACACCAACGGAGACTAAAAGGGGAGATTTTGACCTCCGATTTACCGCCCGAACTTCCGGCCCTCATCAACGGGCCGGATTTCGTGCGAAAGCTGAAAGTACCCGAAAGAGCTGAAAAGATGAAAAGCGCAATCCAGGACTGGCCTGTTCAGGCGCCGCGTGATGTTGCCCGCGGTGTTTGCGCTCGTCTGCGCTCCGTCTCTTTTTGCCTGGAACGAGCACTCTGCCCAGCAAGCTCGCCAGGCCGCGCGTGCCTGCACCGCGCCCGCGCCGCAAAATCGTCCCAACCAGAGGCGGGAACACATATCGCCCGGCTCCGGCCAATCAGGCCCCGTTGAATCAAGGCCGCCCGGCATACCCCCAAAACGGCTATCCGAACACAGCGCGTACCAGGTCAGCCCTACGGCGCCACTGCCCCTCGGCGCGCAGGTTCGGCCTTACTACAACCCCAACTCCGCTCCTCCCGGCCATCTTGGCGACTGGCTCAATCAGCATCGTGGCCAGCCCGTTGAGCAGCAGGAGCGCATGCTGCGCAACGATCCCAACTTTGCCCGTCTGCCGCAGGCCGATCAGCAGCGCCTCTTGCAGCAACTTCATCGGGTGAACCAGATGCCCGAGGACGAGCGCCAGCGCCGCCTCGGTCGCGCCGAGATGCTTGAGCATCTCTCGCCTCAGCAGCGCATGCAGGTCAACGACTCATTCCGCCGCATGGCCGCGATGCCCCCTGATCGCCGCGCAATGATCTCCAACGCATTCCGCGATCTGCGCGCCGTTCCACCCGAACAACGGCCAATGGTGCTCAATTCCAGCCGTTACCAGAGCCAGTTCTCGCCCGATGAGCGCGGCATGCTCGGCGACATGCTCCGCGTCGAACCCTACGAGCCGGCGCGATAAGGCCGGCCTCTCGCGTCAGAGCGCAGGACTTTATAGGCGGCAGAGAATCCCGCTCGCGTCCGGAGGCATGTGTCAGGGCGCGGCTTGCCGGGGTCCCCGGCGAACGGTCTCTGTTCGCTGGGGTGAAGGGACGGGTCCTCGTCGCTGGGGCGGCTTTACAGGTTGCGGAAAAACGCGGTGGAGGCGGAGCAATGAGTCAGGGCACGACTTGCCGGGGTCCCCGGCGACAGGTCCTCGTCGCTGGGGTGGCTTGAGTCGTGCCGATAAGGCCAACAAAATGGATTGGGCTTCAGCCCCCGAGGGATGTTTTTCTAAATGCTTCCCATCAAATCTCCTTTTTTCCGCAGCTTGTCCAGGCCGGCTGCCGCGCGCGACTCCGAGCCCGCACTCATCTTCAGCAACCGCGCATTAACTTTCAATGAATGATGGGTCGCGATTGTTGACCTTGAAATCACCGTGCCCTAGCATCCACAGCTATGGACACAACAACTCTCGACGCACTCCGTCTCGCCTACAAGCAAGCGACCGACCAATGGGTAGCTGCCATTCGTGCCGAAGAAGACCTGGCTACTCCCGACCACTCCGTCGTCGCCTGGGAGCATTGGGACACTGCCGGATTTGCCGAAGAGGATGCCCGCAACAAAGCCATGCACGCGAGAGACGCATACAAAGACGCGCTTCGCCAGGTGAACATCGGGATTTAGAGGTGATCGGGAAATGGCGCACGGCGTTTTGAAAGGGCACGACTCTAGTCGTGCCGCAAACGCCGCAATGAGGGTGCGGGCTTTGGCTCATGAGGGATGTATTTTGGACCCTATACACTCTCCTCACACCATTTCCGAAACTGGCTTGGCGCCATGGGGAGTGATTCGCCCTACCTCATTTCCAACGGCGCCTTCAACTGAACATCGCGCGACGAGCCGCCAACCTGCACCTCAAACGTGCCGGCATCCGCCACCCAGCTCTTCTTCTCCGGGCTCCAATAGGAAAGGTCCTGCCTGCCCAGCCAGAACTCCACCTGCTTCGATTCGCCCGGCTTCAATTCCACGCGCCTGAATCCCTTCAGCTCGTGCTCCGGCCGGTCGATCTTTGAGTGCCCGTCGTGAATATAGAGCTCCACCACCTCAGCCCCCGCGCGTGAGCCTGTATTTTTCACGGTCACAGTCACTGTCGGTTCTTTTGTGCCGATCCGGCCCCCATGTACCTCAAGCTCGTAGTATTCAAATGTCGTGTAGCTCATCCCATACCCAAACGGAAACTGCGGTTCCACTTTCTTCGTGTCGTAGTAGCGATAGCCCACATAGATTCCCTCGGCGTAGTTCACCTTCAGGTGCTCGCCCGGATAGTGCCCATAGGCCGGCGAATCCTCGAATTGCTTCGGCATTGTCACCGGCAGCTTGCCGCTTGGGTTGGCCACGCCGAAGAGGATATTCGCCAGCGCTTTGCCGCCCTCCTGCCCGCCGTAACCCATAAAAACCAGCGCCGGAGTCTTGTCTACCCATCGCGTCATAGTCACCGGGTCGCCTGTGTTCAACACCACGATCGTATGCGGATTCGCCGCTTCCACGGCCTCGATCAGCTCGTCCTGTCCCGCCGGCAGGTCCATCGTCGCCACATCGAAGCTCTCGCTCTCGAGCTTCGGATACCGCCCCGCCACCACAATCGCCACATCGCTCTGCGCCGCCGCTTCCGCAGCTTCCTTGCGCAGATTCGCCCGCGCTTCCGATCCGTCTTTCTCGGGATTCTCGCCCTCCATCCCCACGCCCAGCGCGTACGTCACCTTCACGCCCGCGCTCGACAACAGGCCCACCTCCGCGCGAATCGCTTCTTCCGGCGTGATCGCTTGCTTGGGCCGCACCAGCGAGCTGCCGCCGCCGCCCGTCCGCGCCACTCCCGCATTCGGCCCGATCACCGCAATCGAATGAATCTTCTTCGCATTCAGCGGCAGCAGCGCGCCGTTGTTCTTCAGCAGCACAATCCCTTCCGTCGCGCCCTGCAGCGCAACCGCGCGCTGCTCCGGCGTATCGACAATGCCTGTAGCCACGTGCGGATGGTCAAACAGTCCGCTCACAAAGATCACGCGCAAGATCCGTGCCACGTTGCGATCAAGCGTGGCCTCTGTAATCTCGCCTGCCTTCACTGCGGCCAGCACTTTGTCCGCCGTCAGCCAGCCCGCGCCACTGCCCTGCGCCAACACCTCCGGCCGCGCAATAAACTTCTGCATCGGCTCACCGCCCGGCATCTCCAGGTCCATCCCCGCGTTCACCGTCGCCGCCGTTGAATACGTGCTGCCCCAGTCCGACACCACAAATCCCTTGAACCCAAACTCCTTCCGCAGAACATCGTCCAGCAGAAACGCATTCTCTCCGCAATGCACACCGTTTACCAGGTTGTAGGCGCTCATCACCGTCCACGCATCGGCCTCTTCCACCGCGGCCTTGAACGCCGGCAGATAAATCTCGTGCAGCGTCCGCTCATCGATCTGTTCGTCAATCCTGTGCCGCTCATACTCCTCGTTGTTCGCGGCAAAGTGTTTCACGCTCGGAATCACTCCCTCGCTCTGCACGCCGCGCACATACGCCACAGCCATCCGCGAAGTCAGGTACGGGTCCTCGCCATACCCCTCAAAGTTTCGTCCCCACAAAGGTTCCCGATTGATGTTCACAGTCGGCCCCAGGATCATATCTCTGCCCAGCGCCTTCACTTCCTGCCCAATCACCACGCCCTCGCGCTCGACCAGGTCCGGATCCCAAGTCGCCGCCATCGTCTCGCCCGCGGGAAAGCTCGTGGCCATCACCATAGTCGCCGGGCTTGAAGAATTTGTAATCGCCGAGCTGCCATACCACGCCCGCACGCCCATCGGCCCGTCCGCCATCTTGATCGCCGGAATCCCCAGCCGCTCATTCGGCGCCGACTCCATCCACCCCGACCCCGCCAGCATCGAAGCCTTCTCCTCAAGCGTCATCCGGCTCAGCAGGTCGGACACGCGCTTCTCCGTCGCAACCGCGGGATCCTTATACGGCGTCGCCGACGCCGCCGCCTTCTGCGCCGCGCCCGAAAACGGCAGTTCCAGCACAAGCAACACCGAAAGGGCGAGCAAAAGTTTGGAAGATACCGTCAATGTATGAGCAACAACGATCAGAGAATTGGAAACACGACGCATCAGTTCACTCCACTGCGTGCAATTCTGTCCGATTGAATCCGCAGGCAATGGTAGTGGACCGGTCCCGCTTCGGACAAATGCCCGTCCCAGGCCAATCGAAGCAACCACTCTGCGCATACCAGCAGTGCCTGGCCGTTGCCATATCTTTTCCCGGCGCATGCGAACCTTGCCACGCGCGGGCAATGGTGCGGTCCCCGGCCTGCAGGTAATCCGACCAGAACCCCAAAGCGAAAGGAACTCCTTGGCCTGATGCGCTCGGCGAAATTTCCTATCGGGCCTCAGACGGGTAAATGACAACTTCTCGAATACATGCCGTCTTCTTGGCTGCGATAGCAGCTTGCCGGTTCGCTTGAAATGATTCTCTTGCCAATAACGATGTGTCGCACTACTCTGACTTAAATCCCAGAGCCGCCAGGCAGCGCAACGAGGAACATTGTCAGCTATCGAAGCCCAACCCGCTCCGCCACGCGCTTCACGCGTGCTTGCGGTGTTCATCACGGTCGTTCGATACACACTGGGCCTGGCGATTCTTACCTATGGCATCTCCAAACTCTTCAACTTCCAGTTCCAGGTCTCGGCGTGGACATATGATCACCCGCTGATCAAGACCTCAGGAAGCATGCTCACCTGGGCATTTCTCGGCTATGAGCCATGGTTCCAGTTCGTGCTTGGGGTTTTCGAAACGGTCCCAGGTTTACTGCTCCTTACCAGGCGGACGTGGCGACTTGGTGCGCTGCTGCTTTTCCCTGTGCTGCTCAATGTTGTTCTGATCAATTTCGCACTAGACCTGTGGCACGACACAAAGGTCATCGGTTCCATTCTGCTTTTGTTGAACCTGTCTCTGTTGGCCTGCGATCTGCCCCGGTATCGCTCAATCCTTGCATCGCTGCTGCCCGCGCCCGCTCCGTTCAGAAACCGGCGAGTTCAAGCCGTAGCCACGGTAGCTGCCATCCTGGTGCCGATCGTAGCCATCGGCTGCTTCTGGTTTTTCGCCATGATGCCGATCAATCGTGCAATGGCTGAGATTGTGGACTTTGTGGGAACACGCCAAATCAATGGCGCGGGCACCTGGGGCGTGGACCGGATTGCAATTGGTGGCCACGAGATCTTGGGTGCGCCGGACCGAAGATTTTACTTCGACATCTTTATGAAATGCGGCTACAGATCGGGGCTCACAGAGTCCCTTGGAACCTTCTCGGCCAGTCGAGCTGGGCACTCCGTCAACATATCGGGGCTGTCTCTCGGCGGGGACTCGTCTCCCATCGTCGCCACTTACACGCTCCAGGACAAGGCGCTCAAAATCGAAGGCAATCGCGGCGGACAGCCTGTGGAGATTTTGCTGCACCGGCTGAACTGGGGACCGATGTTGCCATTCGGCCGTTAAAGTGAGGCGCGAAATCCGCCTCGACCCGAGCTTTCAAGGAGCGAAGGGCGACTCATTGAAGCGATAGAAAAATGTCTTTGACAGCCGATTTTCCGCGCGGGTAAAATCGGCTTCCTCTTCGTGAGGATCCCCAAATCTGATGGAGGTACTACATGGCTTCCCCCACTCAAACCCAGGCAATCGACGAAACAAAACTGAACGCCTTCATGGGCAAGGCGGTCATGGACATGGGCGCGGCGCTGCACGCCACTCTTGTAGTGGTCGGTGACAGGCTGGGCCTCTACAAGGCAATGGCCGGCGCCGGCGGGCTCACTTCCGCTGAACTGGCCGCAAGAACCAATACTTCAGAACGCTACGTGCGCGAGTGGTTAAACGCAAACGCGGCAAGCGGGTATGTCACCTACGATCCGGCCACAAAACGATACGAACTGCCGCCCGAGCAGGCCTTCGCGCTTACCGTAATGGATATCCCGGGGGCGTTCCACATCATCTCCGCCTGCTTCAAGGATGAGCCGAAGATCACACAGGCCTTCCGCACCGGCGAGGGCGTCGGCTGGCATGAGCACGATGCCAATTTGTTCTGCGGCACCGAACGGTTCTTCCGGCCAAACTACGCGAACAACCTGCTCAGCGCATGGATTCCCGCGCTCGACGGCGTGAAAGAAAAGCTGGCCAGCGGCGGATCGGTTGCCGATGTTGGATGCGGGCACGGAGCATCGACCATGCTGATGGCGAAGGCGTTTCCGAAATCGCATTTTTGCGGCTTCGACTACCACAGCGGCTCCATCGAATACGCTCGCCACGTTGCCGGAAGCGAGGGCCTCCTCGATCAGATCGGTTTTGAGGTCGCAAGCTCAAAGAGTTATCCGGTCAACGGCGGCTACGACCTGGTTACCTTCTTCGATTGCCTTCACGACATGGGCGATCCCACTGGCGCCGCAAGTCACGTTCTCTCCTCGCTCAAGCCGGATGGAACCTGGATGATTGTCGAGCCCTTCGCGAACGACTCGCCCGAGGAGAACCACAACCCCGTCGGTCGAATCTACTACTCCGCATCCACCATGATCTGCACCCCGGCCTCGCTGGCGCAGGAAGTGGGCGCAGCGCTCGGCGCGCAGGCCGGCGAGCAGCGCATCCGCGACGTTGTCACCGCGGCCGGCTTCACCCGCTTCCGCCGCGCCGCGCAAACCCCCTTCAACCTCGTCTTCGAAGCCAGGCCGTGAATTGAACGGGTCCGCGCCGCTCCAAAACCCCGGCGCTTTCGGGCTGTCTACGTGCATTGATGAGTCGTATACATCTTTTCGCCGCTCCCGTAGGGAGCCCCAGAGAATAGCCCAGAGTGAAACCCTGGGAATGCATTCGCCCCAAGGCTCCTCCGCCCCGTCGGGACCGTCAGAGAATCGCCAGGGCCCGTTCCTCCCGTAGGGAGGACAAGAGAATAACCCAGGGTGAAGCCCTGGGAAAATGTTCGTCCCAAGGATTCTCCGCCCCGTAGATTCTCTGTTGGAAAGCAAGCGGTTTTTTGCGAGGGTAAGATTGGATTTTCAAGGCATCGGGGTCTATCCCTCCGATGATTTTCGGACGCGGGCGAGCGCTTGCTGCTCGCCCGCCAGTTCATCGTCAGGATGAGCCCGCCAGGTTATCCCTCGGCATGGTTGCTTCCCAGCAGAGCCCGCTTCCGTTTCACCCGGCGCTTGATTCTACCTCTGTCTGGATATTCGGGAACAGTCTTCGGCCATCGAAGGGCGTGCCGCTTTTGAAGATGCCATATATGGCGTGCAGCATCTTGCGTGCCACCGCCATCAGTGCCTGCAGGCCGGTCTTGTGCCGTGCACGCAGCCCCCGGTAGAAGGCCGCCAGATGCCGGTCGTAACGGGATGCCGACAAGGCCGACATGTAGAGCGCGGCGCGCAGGCGCCGATTGCCGGCGCGACTGATGCGCGACGGCTTGTTCAGGCTGATGCCGGATTGTCGATGCACCGGGTCCAGGCCGCTGGATGCCACCCACTGGCGTACGGTCATTGCCGGCGCCAGTAAGATCAGCTCGCTGAGAATGGTCAACGCGTTGATGGCTCCGATGCCCGGAATCGTGGTCAGCAGCTGGTAGCGCTGGCACAGTTCCGCCTCGGACTCGACCAGTTTGAGGGCCTCGGCGCGCAGTCTCTCCACCCGCCGTTCCATCGCGGCCAGGGACCGCTTGAGGTCGACCCGCACTGCGCGTGGAGTGGTGACTGTGCTCTCAGCGCTGCGCAGGCGATTCTTCAAGCCCGCCTGCTCCACCACCAGCGACCCGATGTAACGGCTCACGGTGCGCAGCGCCAGGTGGCTCGCCGCAGGCCGCTGCCAGCGGCAGAACGGCATCCGCTGGCTGTACTCGGCCAGAACCATGGCGTCGGCTGCGTCGGTCTTGGATCGGCACACGGTCTGCTGAAATCGGTTCACCCGCTTGGGGTTCAGAACCATCAGTTCGACGCAGGCTTCCGCATCGAGGGCCAAGGCAAGATCCAACGAGTAAATACCGGTAGCCTCCAACGAGACACGTACTCGGCCATCGCGCTTTTTCAACCAGGCCAGAAGCGCCTCATGGCCGCTTGCGTTATTGGAAAACTCTCGCCGCGCCAAACTTCCATCAGTCGCGATCAGAGCTACCGCCAGAGAAGCAGCGCTGACATCGATCCCGCAAAACACAGCCGCTTGCGGGGTGGAAACCTGCTTGTTCATAGACCTCCTTCAGGGATAGGATGGTCTCGGCTGCCGTCCCTATCCGCGGCTAACGGACTTACTGCCCGCGCCGACCTTGAACATGCAGGCTCAAAAGGCCTTCGATTCTCCACGGCGTACAAGCAGAGGGGCGGTGGCCGATCTACGGGACAGGCTCAACTCACGCTGGCCTTAGGGGCGGACGGCCTTACCGCCGAAACGTGAAATCATCCTCACGCCTCTGAACGCAACATACAAGGGGCGGGAGGAAATGGGATTTCCTTGCTGGCGGGAATCTCACGTACTCATTGGTCCGCCGCCGCTCGCGACTATCCCCAGACAAACCGTGGATCGTAGACAATTCCTTGCTTCTTCAAGATCGCCAGGAACTCCGCTTGGAGATCCCGTTTGCGATGATGTTCTACCTGATTGGCTATGTAGGACGCGGTGGCTTCAATCTGCGCGCTTCCGATAGAGAAAGCACCGCAGCCCTCCTGCCATGCGAATCCAGGCAGACCGCAGTTCTCGTGCATCCATTGGGACGAAGATCTCTTGATCTTCCGCATCGCCGTGGCCACTGCCACCGTGGACGGCAAAGAGAGCAGCAGATGCGCATGATCGTCCGTGCCTCCAACTTCGAGGGCCTTTATTTGAAGTTCGCGCGCGATCCCTCCCATGTAGGCCCAAAGTCGGCCTTGGACATCCGGCGTGATGATCTTGCACCGTTCCTTGGTGGAGAAGACGCAATGATAGAGCGACGAACAATAGGTATGCGCCATACGCACATCATCCTACCGCAGGGTTGCTGCCGCCGGGGCAGAGAAGAAAGATACTCAATGATCATTCCGGCCCGGAGGCCCCTTCCCTCCGCCCTTACAGGGCGGAGGATTCGACTGAATCACGATCCCAGGGTTTCACCCTGGGCTATTGTCTTGCCTTCCCTCCGGGAGGCGGCGGCAATCTAATCCGACAACGGCCTGCCAATTCAAATCGCGCAGTCTCCAGTTTGTCAGCAGATCAACCGCTGGGCAAAGGGTCACTGAAACGTCAGGAAGAATTTGATGTCTTCGAGCGCATCTGTTGCTGCTGGTGCGACTACGCGATCTGATCTCATTTCAACTAGCCTTTGAAGTACCAATTCCAAATCTAGTTGACGATGAATTCTCGCGAGATGTCCGAAGCAGATTGCGGCAACCGAGCGTACGTTTTGATCTTCATGACGAGAGAAGGCTAGGCATTGCCCCTGGACCCACCTCCAATCTGGGTCATAGTACGAAGCACTAAGAAGCGCATCGGCGATCTCAGTTCCGTCGCAACTGCGAAGGAGGCTCTCGATCTCCGGGCGGCTTCGTTCAACCACTGCCTTGTATTGCATTTCTTGCTCCCTCTCTTCGCTCAGTCTAAAGCTCGCGGCCTTTCCGGTCGGTTCGTCGTCCTCTCGCAAACCACTCCCGCACCCCTCAATTCCCCGTCGTTTACAATGATCAATGGGCCAAGGCCCATTTTTTGTGCGCCGTGAGCGCAACCAGAGCAAGGAGTTCCACCCTTATGGCGATTCCCGCCACGCAAATGCGTCCCGGCATGATCATCAAGCACAACGATCAGCTTCACTCGGTCTTCAAGGTCGAACATCGCACCCCCGGCAACCTGCGCGCCTTCATCCAGGCCAAGCTCCGCAACCTGCGCACCGGCGCCATGTTCGAGCATCGCTTCCGCTCCGCCGACGCCATCGAGAAAGTCGTGGTCGACGAAGTCTCCATGGACTTCCTCTACAACGACGGCGACGACTACTACTTCATGAATCCGGTCGACTACGAGCAGACTGTCCTCAAGGGCTCCACGCTCGGCGATGCCGTCGAATACCTCACGCCCAATCTGCAAATCAAGGTCAGCTACCACGACGGCACTGCCGTCGGCATCGACCTGCCCTCGGCAGTCGAACTCACCGTCATCGAAACCGAACCCGGCCTCAAATCGGCCACCGCGTCCAGCGTCACCAAGCCGGCCAAGACTGAGACCGGCCTCGTCGTCCAGGTTCCTGCATTCATCAACGAAGGTGAAAAAATCCGCGTCGACACCAGCGAAGGCGCTTACCTGAGCCGCGCATAACACTGTTTCACTTTCCCCGGATCATGAATCGAGTGAATTCATGAAGCGGATCGATTTTCAGCAGCTTTCAGAAATGCGTCTAAACGAAGCCAAGGCATTGCTTGATGCCGGGTTTCCCGAAGGCGCATACTATCTGGCAGGGTACGCCATTGAGTGCGCGCTCAAGGCTTGTATCGCAAAGCGCACCATTCGGCACGAATTTCCCGAACGCGACCCACACAAGTATTACAAGCACGACTTGGCGGAGTTGTTGGCGCACGCGCGGCTTCGATCGGACTTCGATATTGATTTGCAGACTAACCCGGAACTAAAGGGAAGTTGGATCAGGCTTCAGAATTGGTCGGAAGAAGCGCGCTATGAGCAGGGCAAAACGGTCAAGGAAGCGCGCGATTTGATAGAAGCGATTGAAGACGGAAAAGGTGGAACGCTGCCATGGCTGCAACAACGCTGGTGAGTTTCGATTTGGAGAATGCGGAACGAGCGGTTCGAGCCCTGGACTCGGCGGGAATCGAGCCCGACGTCGCACTTTGGGCAAAGCTTCCCGACTACGAGTCATGGAGACTGATCATTGCGTCGCACAAACTCGATCAGGACTCCCCTAAGGCTGGCTATGGGCAGATTCTGGATGCACTAAGCCAGGCGGAGATTCCAGTTCAACGGCAGCCCGCCATTCTCATGCTCCCCATGCGCCGCCCCTTGATTGAGGGCCTGCGACGGCTCTTTGCCGTTGCAAAGGACGTTTACGGGATGCGGCTTGGCGGCCAGACCATCGGCGACAAATATGTCGAAGAAGCGCTCGTCATTAGAATTCGCTGAGAACGTATGTGCGGGCGGACGAGGTTCGATGCGCATTCTGATCGCTTTCGTCGTCGTTTCTTGTCTCCTTCAGGCTGCTGGCTCCTTTGCCCAGCAGCCTTCGCCGTCTGGAGGGTCTCAAGTGACCGCTGACCTCTCCACCCTCGCCCAGGAAAACAACGCCTTCGCCGTCGATCTTTACGGCAAGCTCAGCGCGACGCCCGGAAATCTATTCTTCTCTCCCGCCAGCATCTCCAGCGCCTTTGCCATGGCCTACGCCGGCGCTCGCGGCACCACCGCATCCCAAATGGCCTCCACGCTTCATTTCGCGCTGCCGCCCGATCGTCTCCACCCCGCAATGGCCGCGCTGCTCGCCCAGCTCAACGGCCCTCACCAGAACTACGAGCTGCACATGGCCAACGCGCTCTGGGCTGAGAAGGACCAGCACTTCCTGCCCGCTTACACCGCCCTCATGAAGGCCGATTACGGCGCTGGCTTTCAACCGGTCGACTTCCGCGCCAACCCTGAGGCCGCACGTGCTCTCATCAACAACTGGGTCGCTCAGCAAACGCAGCAGAAAATCCTCAACCTCGTCCCCGCCGGCTCCGTCACTCCGCTCACCCGCCTCGTCCTCACCAACGCCATCTACTTCAAGGCCGCCTGGGCAGACCAGTTCTCCAAGTCGCAAACTCAAAGCGAAGACTTCCACCTCTCCTCCACGAAATCGGTGAAAGCCCAGCTCATGCATGAAGCGAAAGGTGGCCAATACTTTCGCGGCCCTGCCTTTCAGGCCCTTGAGCTGCCCTACCTGCGCAACGAACTCTCCATGATCGTCCTTCTCCCCGATTCGCCCGACGGCCTGCCCACACTCGAGCGATCCATCACCGCCGCAAACCTCGACAAGTGGACCAGCTCCCTCAGTTATGAGGAGAGAATCATCGTCACTTTCCCACGCTTCAAGATCACCCAGCAGTTCGAACTCAGTTCCGTGCTCGAAGCTCTCGGCATGAAGCAGGCTTTTCAAAGCGGCACAGCCGACTTCTCCGCCATCACCGGGGACATGACCTTCTCCATCTCCGCCGCCATTCACAAGGCCTACATCGACGTCGATGAAGAGGGAACCGAAGCTGCCGCTGCTACCGCCATCATGATGGTCGGTTCAGCCATGCGCCAGGCCCCACCACCGCCGCCCATCGTCTTTCGTGCCGACCACCCTTTCCTCTTCCTCATCCGCGACAACTCTACTGGCGCAATCCTCTTCCTCGGCCGCCTCACCGACCCAACGAAGTAGCCGCTGGACTCTTTGCCTGAATCCACTAACGATCGCCAGAATCAAACATCCATAAATCCATCGAGCACTGCTCAAGCCTTGCCTATCGCAAGCCCCTAAGCTCTACATCACGAGGAAGCCCCATGAAAGCAGCAGTCGTTTACGGTCCTGGCCAAACGCCCCAGTTTGCAGATTTCCCTGATCCATCCCCCGGCGATGGCGAAGAGCTGATCTCTGTTCGCGCCGCTGCCCTCAGTCCTCTCACCAAAAGCCGCGCGTCCGGCGCACACTATAGCGCAGACGGCGTTTACCCATCTGTTGCCGGAGTCGACGGCGTCGGCGTCACGGACGATGGCCGCCGTGTCTATTTCGCCGCGCCCGAAGCACCCAACGGCGCAATGTCAGAGAAGACCGTCGTCTCCCTTCGCCAGTGCATCCCTCTGCCCGCCGAGATCGACGACCTAACCGCTGCTGCAATCGCCAACCCCGGCATGTCCGCCTGGGCCGCCCTCATTGAGCGCGCTCATCTCGTCGCGGGAGAAACGGTCCTCATCAACGGCGCCACCGGCTCTGCGGGTCACATGGCCGTGCAAATTGCCAAACATCTCGGCGCATCCAAAGTCATCGCTACAGGCCGCGATCCAGAGGCCCTTGAAGAGCTTCGCCCCCTCGGCGCCGACATCCTCATCCCATTCGACCTGAACACCGCAAACGCGCAAGGCGCAGACCAATTCGAATCCGTCCTCAAACAACAATTCGCGCAGGGAATCCACGTCGTCGTCGATTACCTCTGGGGCGAGAGCGCGGAATCCATCATCGCCGCAATCGCGAAAGCCGCAGTCGATACCATCCCCGTTCGCTTCATCCAGGTGGGCAGCTCCAGCGGCGGAGACATCGTCCTACCCGGTGCAGCTCTTCGCTCCTCGTCCATCGTCCTCATGGGCAGCGGCCTCAAGAGCGTCCCAATGCCGCGCCTGATGGCTTCCATCAAAAGCGTCTTCGATGCCTTTGCGCTCTCCCACTTCACCGTCAAAACCAAGCCCGTTCCCCTCAGCCAGGTCGCCGAAGCCTGGGACGACAACAGCAAGTCCCGCATCGTTTTCGTCATGCCCTGAATTCGTCATGCCCCGGCTTTCACTATCCTGCCCAAAATCTCTCGTCCTCGCAAAACTTGTTGAACTAGCTCACGCGCCACTCTCAGCCCGTTTCTCACTCATCGCTAGTCCCTGGTCCCTATTGCCTATTGCCTGGTCCCTTAGTCCCTCACCCAGCACCCCGCCTTTTCCCCTTCGGGAACTTCCTCGCCCCCACGCGCGTATCCCCTCCCTATCATGCTTAGAGACCTGAAATTCGCCCTGCGCAAACTTACCAAGTCTCCCGGCTTCGCCTTCACAGCCATCGCCACACTCGCCCTTGGCATCGGCGCCAACGCCGTGGTCTTCAGCATGCTCAACGCCATCGTTCTTCACCCCGTCAAGGTGCCCCACGCCGACGCTCTCTACAACGTCCAGCGCTTCCAGTACCCGTCGCAGTCTTACCCCGACTACATCGACCTGCGCGACCGCAACCGCACCTTCTCTTACCTCGTCACGTACGACGTCAGCGGCCCCGTTGGCGTTGACTTCGGCGGCAATCCCACCACTGCGTGGCCCTATCTCACTAGCGGCAACTACTTCGATGCGCTTGAGACGCAGCCCTACCTCGGCCGCTTCTTCCACGCATCCGATGAGAAGGGCCCCGACAGCGCACCCTACGTCGTCCTCAGTTATGCCTTCTGGAACACTTACTTCCACGCCGACCGCACCGTCCTCGGCAAACCGGTCCTCATCAACCGCCATCCCCTCACCATCATCGGCGTAGCCCCTCCCGGCTTCCGTGGTACCGAGATCTTCTTCGCGCCCGCCTTCTGGGCGCCCATCGTCGACGTCAAGACCATCACCAGCCAGGAGCTGCTCAAGTATCGCGGCGATCACTCTTCGTTTGTCCTTGGCCGTCTGCGCCCCGGCGTCACGCCCGCTCAGGCCACCGACGACATCAACGCCATCGCCAACTCGCTCGCCAAAGCCTATCCGTCTGAAGACGATGGCCTGAAGTTCTCTCTCGCCCATCCCGGCTTGATCGGCGACATGATCGGCGGACCCGCGCGTGCCTTCATGACCGGCCTCATGCTCCTCGCCGGCCTCATCCTGCTCGCCGCCTGCGCCAACCTCGGTAGCCTCTTTGCTGCCCGCGCCGCCGATCGCGCCAAAGAAGTAGCCCTGCGCCTTGCCCTTGGCTCGCGCCGTTCGCTCATCCTGCGCCAGTTGATGACTGAAGCCATACTCGTCTCTCTCGTCGGCGGCCTCATCGGCGTTGTGGGCGGCGTCATCCTCCTCCACGCCCTCAGCGCCTGGCAGCCCATCCCTGCCGTGCCCATCAACGTCCCCGTCAACCCCGACTTCCGCACCTACGTCGTCGCCCTCGCGCTCTCCCTCCTCAGTGGACTCTTCTGCGGCGTCGTGCCCGTTCGCCAGGTCCTTCGCGCCGATCCATGGCAAATCATCCGCACCGGTTCCTTTGGTGTCGCCGGAATGCGCCGCGTCACTCTGCGCGACATCCTTCTCGTCTTCCAGATCGCCATCTGCGCCCTGCTCGTTACCTTTTCGCTCGTCGCCGTCCGCGGGCTCGCGCGCTCTCTGCAGAGCAACTTCGGCTTCCAGCCCAGCAACGTCCTGCTCGTCCAGTGCGATCTTCAAATGGCCGGCTACTCCGGCGATCGCGTGCCCCAGATGCAGCAGCGCATGATAGACACCGCCGCAGCACTTCCCGGCGTCACCAGTGTCGGGGTCACCAGCCAGATTCCGCTCGACCTCGGCGGCGGCGACTCTTACGTTTACACCGATGCCACCACCGACTTTCGCCCCACCAACTACGCCGCCGACGCCATGCAATATCGCATCTCGCCGGGCTACTTGCGTGCTGCGGGCACCGCGCTTCTGGCCGGCCGCGACATCACCGTCGACGACAAAGACAAGGCTCCCGTCGTCGCTCTCGTCAATCGCCAGTTCGCCGTCAAGGTCTTCGGCTCCGTCTCGAAAGCCATCGGCGGCCGCTTCAAATACTGGGGCGGCAGCCGCGCTCTGGTCGTCGGCGTCGTCGAAAACGGCCGCTACCGCTCTCTCACTGAAGACCAGCAGCCGGCCATGTTCTTCTCGTTCCAGCAACTCCAGAGCAGCGGAACCTGGCTCATCGTCCGCACCAGCGGAGACCCCGCTCAGCTCGAGCCCGCACTGCGCAGCGCCCTCCACAGCCTCGACTCCGGGCTCCCGCTCAGCCTGCGCACCTGGACCGGCGAATTGAACACCGCCCTATTCGCGCCCCGCGTCGCCACCTTCGCCCTTGGCGTTCTGGGCATGCTCGGAGCCCTGCTTGCCGTCACTGGCGTCTTCGGCATGGCCTCTTACGTGGTCAGCAAGCGCCTGCGCGAGCTCGGCATCCGCGTCGCTCTCGGCGCCAACCGCAGTCAGGTTCTGCGCGCCTCGCTCGGCCGGTCCGTTTTGCTGCTCACTCTCGGCTCCGTCGTCGGCGTTGTCGTCGGTGTTCTGCTCTCGCGCTTCCTTTCCTACATCGTCTATCAGGCCACGCCCCGCGACCCCGTCGTCCTCTTCGGCGTCTGCGTCACCATGCTCCTTCTCGGCCTCGCCGCCTCCTGGCTCCCCGCCCGCCGCGCCCTCGCCGTCGACCCCCTCATCCTCCTCCGCGAAGAGTAGTTGCACGGCGCCACACTCACACCCACACTCGCACCCCATCAATCATTCTTGATAGGCTGCCAAAGCTCCACACGATTTCCTTCCGGGTCGGTGACCCAGCCAAACTTTCCGAAATCGTAGCTTTCGCGTTTCGGGTCCACCGTGACTCCTTCGGCAATCAAACGGTCCAGCACTCCATCCAGATCATCCACTTGCAGGTTGACCATCGCTTTCTGCGCCGGAGGGAAATAATCATTGTCTTGTTTGAAAAGGGCGAACACAACCTGAGGGTGCTGCGTCGGCGCAGGATACGAGAATGCTCCCTCGGCCTTCGTGAGTCCGAGATGCTTCTCGTACCACTGATACAGCGCTTTCGGATCGTTCGCTCGCAAAAATATACCGCCAAAGCCGGTGATCGCAGCCATCTAGCCTCCTGGGTCAAACATCTGTCCAGAGCTTACGCATCGCAAGCGCAGTCCGCAACGCCGCTAATAACTCCCGCTCGGCCTTGCCGCTTCTCGGCTCTACGCCCGCCGGGTGCCCCAGAGCCTGCCCTGAGCGAAGCCGAAGGCTCTCGCTTCTGAGACCTGGGACCGCTCAGAATCTCCCACTCAATATTTCGCAAACTCGCCGGGTGCCCCACCCTCGCCGCGTCTTTGCTTTTGCGGCTAGGGTTGGATACCAGCGAAGCTGACCCCATCAACATCCACTGTCATTCTGCGCCGGGTGCCCCATCCTCGCATCACCCTCGCCGTTGATCGCGCGACACTTCTGAGCGAAGAGTAGTTCGCTCGCTGTTCAGATT
This sequence comes from uncultured Acidobacteriaceae bacterium, assembly GCA_963783065.1. Taxonomy (GTDB): domain Bacteria; phylum Acidobacteriota; class Terriglobia; order Terriglobales; family Acidobacteriaceae; genus Telmatobacter. Next base: position 136,067 of record CAWAMG010000007.1, read on the forward strand.
CGAACACGCCTTCTCGCTTTCGGACATCCGATCCGCCCCGGCGCTCGCGGATAAAGCGGCATCCTTCTGCATCCAGGCATGTTAGATTCGTCAACGAATGGCGAGCAAAGTGCTACAGGATGTAACATATGATCGTGCATGGAGGCCTGCATGACGGTTTTGATCCAGGATCTTAGCTACGCATTGCGACAGTTGCGCAAGACGCCAGGCTTTACCATCACTGTGCTTTTGACGCTGGCCCTTGGCATTGGCGCAAACTCGGCCATCTTTACCCTGGTAAATGCCATCCTGCTTCATAACCTGCCTGTCACCAATCCAAAGACCCTCATACGCATCGGCGACAACGATGATTGCTGTGTCAACGGCGGCTGGAACGACAACGGGGACTACGCACTTTTCGCCACTGACACCTATGCCATGTTCAAGAAGAGCCTGCCGGAGTTTGAAGAGCTCGCGGCGATGGAGTCCGGTTTCGCATGGCGTCCCATCACCGTCCGCCGCGCCGGCCCCCAGACGACTGCCAAATCCGTCATGGCCACCTTCGTCTCCGGCAATTACTTTCGCGTCTTCGGCCTCTCGCCGGCCGCCGGCCGCCTGTTCATTAACGCTGACGACCAGAAGGGCGCACCGATTACCGCCGTCATGAGCTACGACGCTTGGCAACAGGACTACGCTGGCGACCCATCCGTAATCGGCAGCAGCTTTTACATCAACACCGTGCCGGCCACCATCATTGGCATTGCTCCAAAGGGCTTTTACGGCGACCGTATCGATACCAATCCGCCCAAATACTTTCTGCCCATGAACGCGATGGACCCGGTCATAGGCGCGCCGTACTTTAACGAACCCGATACCGAATGGGCTTACATCATTGGCCGCGTTAAGCCGGGAACCAACATCCCCGCTCTCCAGGCCAAGGCCAGTGGGCTCCTCAAACAGGAATTTGCATCGCTCAAGACATTTAAGGATCAGCGCGCCCAGAAGGTGCTTCCCCTTACCCACGTTGTCCTGACGCCCGGTGGCGGCGGCATCCAGAACATGCAGGAAGGCTACAAAGACCACCTGAAACTTCTGCAATGGATCGCCGCCCTCGTGCTTCTCGTCGCGTGCGCAAACATTGCCAATCTTCTGCTCGTCCGCGGCATGAGCCGCAGCGCGGAGCTCTCCATTCGCTCGGCCCTCGGCGCGCAGCGCAGCCGCATCGTCCGCCAGTTGCTTACTGAGAGCGTGCTTCTTTCCGCTCTGGGCGGCCTTCTCGGGCTAGCCATCTCCTACCTCGGAGCACACGCGCTGCTCGCGCTTGCTTTCCCCAACCAGCAGAATATGCCTATCAGCGCTTCGCCTTCGCCTCTCGTTATCGGCTTCGCGTTCGCGCTTTCGCTTCTCACCGGAGTTCTCTTCGGTCTCGCCCCGGCAATTATGGCTGCGCGCGCTCAACCCGCCGATGCTCTGCGCTCCAACGCCCGTACCACCGCCCACGGAGCCTCATTCCTCCAGCGCTCACTTGTGGTGCTGCAGGCCGCTCTTTCGCTCGTGCTCCTCGTCGCCGCGGGCCTCTTTGCGCAGAGCCTCAGCAAGGCCGAAAACGTCGACATGAAGCTCGACGCGACCAACCGCTACATCGCCCACATCAATCCACAGGCAGCTGGGTACAAGAGCACCGAGGTCGAGCCCCTTTACCAGACCATCGTCGACCGCTTCCACGCCATTCCCGGCGTCCAAAAAGTCGGTCTCGCCACCTATACACCGATGGAAGAGAACAACTGGGGATCAGGCGTAAAAGTTCAGGGAGATCCCAACATAAATAAGGGCGCTTCCTGGGTCAAAGGCACACCCGAGTACTTCGACTCCGTCGGCACGCACGTTGTCATGGGCCGCGGATTCCTGGCGCAGGACACAATGAATGCGCCGTCCGTCGCCGTCGTCAATCAGCAGTTCGTCAAGCAGTTCTTCGGCAAGCGCAATCCCATCGGCCATCGCTTTGGCTTCGACGACCCGGCTCACCCCGGTACGGACGCAGCGCATGAGATCGTCGGCGTGGTAGAAGACACCACCTATACAAGCGTCTATTGGAAGAACCACGCCATGTACTTCCTCTCCATCACACAGCCTGCCGGCAACTTCGCCGATCCCGACTATAAGCTCGACAAAGACCAATCCATGTACGCAGGCGCAATCGTAATCCAGACCGCCCGCCCCATCCCGGGCTTTGAAAAAATCGTCGGCGACACCCTGGCGAGCATCAACCCCAACCTCACCATCGTGAAGTTCCAAACCTTCCAGCAGCAGATCGACGACCGCTTCATCGAAGAGCGCCTCATCGCGCGCCTCACGTCGCTCTTCGGCCTGCTCGCGCTTCTGCTCGCCGCCATCGGCCTCTATGGAGTGACTGCATACACCGTTGTCCGCCGCACACCCGAGATTGGCATCCGCATGGCCCTCGGAGCCGCGCGCGGCCGTGTCATCGGCATGGTCATGCGCGGAGCAATGCTTCAGACCCTCATCGGCCTGGCCATCGGCATTCCTGTCGCCGTCTTCTGTGTGCGCTACGTCAAGTCGCAGCTCTTCGATATCACCAGCGTAAATCCCACCGTGATGGCGGGAGCCATCGGCGTACTCGCTCTCGCCGCCTGCATTGCGGGCTTGATCCCCGCTCGCCGCGCCGCATCCATCAACCCCGTCAAAGCTCTGCGCGTCGACTAGCGCGCAGAGCTCCCCCTTCAATCACAGCATGAGCCATCACTGCCCGCCTCACCATCCCCAAAAAATTTCCTCGGAGTTTTGCGTAAAATTAGCCTCGCCCGGCGTACGGTGTTCTTGAGAGTTGGGCAAAACAGAGGAGGGCTGAACAGCCCGAAAAGCCCCCCTCAGAAACCCGAAAGCAGCGCCCTTTTCAAAGCCAAAAACGCCCACTTTGATAACAAAGGACTTGTCCATCTGCATTTTCGGCAAATCATTGAAAAAAAACATGTTAACAATGTCGCAAAATCCAGAAAAACCGGCAAAACCCGGAGGAAAACCAGTCAACTCCTGTCGGAGCATCTTCGAAAATCGTCGGAAAATCGTCGGCATTTCCCCATGAGTCCCTAAGTCTCAGTACCTCGCTCCCTCGGCTCTGACAACCGACAACTGACAACTGAAAACTGGCAGCTAACTCGGCAGCGTCACCAGCCTTGCCTCAGTCAGCGCCTCGATCGCCCGAAGCGCTTCCATGGCCCCCTCCGAAACCGGCGGATCCACCTGCACCACCGCCAGCGCCTTCACCGGCTTGGCTCCTGCGCGCTCTCTGCCCAACGCAAAGTTCGCGATGTTCACGCCCTGCTCGCCGAGAATCGATCCGATCTTGCCAATCACGCCCGGAACGTCCAGGTTGCGGCACACCACCAGCGTTCCATCCAGCGGAGCTTCCACGTCGATGCCGTCAAAGGCCAGCAGCCGCGGCTGTTCGCCGTGAATCACCGTTGCCGTCGCTCGGCTCTCACCCTGCGCTGTATGCAACACCACTGTAAGCACCGTCGCCGCACCGCCGCGAGGGCTCTCTTCCTTCTCCTCGTGCACGCGAATGCCGCGCTCCTCCGCAACCGCCGCTGCGTTGATGCGGTTCACATTTTCCGACCCCTGCAGCAAGCCGGCAATCGCCGCGTTGCGAATCAACTCCGTCTTCGCGTCCACCAGCGCGCCGCCATACACCAGATGAATTCCCTCGATGCCGCTCTTGCCCGCCTGCGCCAGAAACGCTCCCACGCGTCCCGCCAGATCGATGTAAGGTCCCAGCACCGCGTACTCTTCATACGTGAGCGAAGGCAGATTCACCGCATTCTGCACCACGCCGAGCTTCAGATACTCGCGCACCTGGCTCGCAATCTGAATGCCGACAGCTTCCTGCGCCTCGCCTGTCGATCCGGCGATGTGCGGCGTCAGAATCACGTTGTCCAACTCGAAGTAGGGCGAGTCCTTCAGCGGTTCCACGGTAAACACGTCCAACGCAGCGCCGGCCACGTGACTGCTCTTCAACGCATCCACCAGCGCCGCATCGTCCACCAGTTCGCCGCGCGCGCAGTTGATAATGCGCACACCCTTCTTCATCGTGGCCAGCGACTTCGCGTTTACAATTCCGTGCGTCTGCGGAGTCAGCCCGACATGCAGCGTCAGATAGTCGGCCTTCGCAAACAGCTCCTCCACCGAAACCAGACCGATGCCGTTCTCGCGCGCCACGGCAGCCGACACAAACGGATCGCTGCCTACGATCTCCAGCCCAAACACCCTCGCCCGACGCGCAACTTCGAGCCCTACGCGTCCCAAGCCAAGGATGCCCAGCGTCTTGCCGCGCAGCTCCGCGCCCTGCAGGTTCTTCTTCTCCCATTTGCCCGCGTGCATCGTCGAGTTGGCCGCGGGCAGCTTGCGCGCCAGCGCCAGCATCAGCCCGATCGTCAGCTCCGCAACGGCGACTGCATTCGCGCCGGGTGTATTCATCACCACAATGCCTCGCCGCGTCGCTGCTTCCGCGTCGATGTTGTCCACGCCCACGCCCGCGCGGCCAATCACGCGCAGCTTCGGCGCAGCTTCCATCAGCGCATCGTCCACCTGCACCGCCGAGCGCACCACCAGTGCATCCGCATCCGCCAGCGCCGCCGCCAATCCGCTCGGCAACTGATCGTGTGTCACCACTTCCCATCCGGGCTCGGCCGCAAACACCGCAAGAGTTGCCGGACTCACCTTCTCCGCAAGAACAACTTTCATCTTCTTCCCCTTTTCCGCCGCGGCGGTAGCGTTCTCGTACTGGTCAAAGCGAATGCTCTGCTGTTCGCAGAACAGATCGAACATCCGCACCACCGCCGCATGCGGCTTGCCCTCGCCCCGCTCGTACTTGGTGAGCGAGTTGGGATGCACCCCCAGCCGCTCAGCCATCTCGTATTGATACAGATCGAGCTGCTTCCGCGCGATCAGTAGCCTTTCCGCAAAACTCAGTTCGGGCATAAACTCAACTCTCAATTGTTGGAATCTTCCTAACGGAACCGATGACCAATCAGCCAATGACCCCCGACCGTGCCAACTCAGCCCAATCCTTCAATTCAATGGATCTGTCCGCATAATCGAGTGTCTCGAATCGTTTCGATAAAACTCTCCATGACTCTGGTGTCTGACTCTCCCGAACGGCCTTGCAGGGTCCTTCGCTGCTACTTCCGCTAGCGATTTCTTGCGCAAGTAACAGAGCATCGCCGTCACTAAACTTGTCCCGATTGAGGAGCACAAGATAGAGCATTGCGATCCCAAACGAGAGGTAGAGATCATCAGCAAGCGCGAAGTCTGCATGAGCCAGCGTCCAGCCCAGAAAACCCGCGGCGTCCGCCGCTAAGTTGACGGGGAGCTCGCAAAGGCTGAGCACAAGATGAACAACTGTGCTGTCCATGCCGGTCCACTCGAAAAAATTGCCGTTGCCCGAACATCCCAATTGCCAGTTCCAGGGTTCGCACTGGGCACGGAGAAGAGCAGCGCAGCAAAACGCTCTCAGCCAATGTCCGATTTCGCCGGATTCGCCGGGCTTCCAATCCGGCAAATCCGGCCGAGACCAGCGAATCAATTCGAGAACTTCGCACGGGATCCATGACTTCCTGATCGGGAACGTTCGGGAATCTCGAATCGCAACCAAATGTCTATAGTGCTCGTCGATTTCCTCGCCGTAGTCCGCGGAAGCTATCGTTCTCAGCATGCGATCGTCGACATGCGCAGAAATTGTCCGCAGCATTTCGTCGGATTCCAACCCGAAACGGTTTAGCAGTTCAGCATTGAACACGGCATCCATTCCTTGCAAGATTTTCAGCCCATTGCCCCGCACTCTATGCCGGGTGCCCCAAGTCTCGCTCTCGAGACCTGGGAGACGACAAATCTCAATTGGCCGAAGCGAACTGTCCACTGTTCACTGTCCACTGTTCACTGCCTCCGCATACACCCGCTGCGCCGCTGCCACTGCCTGCCCAAACTCAACCGGCAGTCCCAGCGTGTCCTTGGCGATGTGTTCGGCCGCGCCCAGAAACGCAACGGTGTCGAGGTAGTCAAAGAAGCCCAGGTGCGCTACACGAAAGATCTTGCCCTGCATCTCGCCCTGTCCGTTGGCGGTCACAAGCGAGAAGCGCGTCTTCAGCGCCTTCACAACGTCGCCCGAGTTCATCCCTTCGGGAACTGCAACCGCCGTGGCCGCTGCTGCAGGCGCCGTCGGCGCAAACAGCGTGAACCCCAGCGCCACCAGCCCCGCTCGCGTTGCCGCCGCATTCACCTGCGCGTTGTCGATTAGCGCAATGCGGCCCTTCTCGAGGTCGCCGCCTGCTTGCCCCGCAATGTAGTCGAGTGCCGCGCCAAGCCCAGCCACCAGCGCCACTGCTGGCGTGTACGCGCTCTCGCCCTTCACCGCGTTTTTGCGCTCCTTGCGCAGGTCAAAGTAGTAGCGCGGATTCTTCGAGGTCTCCATCGCCGCCCACGCCTTCTCGCTCACGCTCAGGTACGCTAGGCCCGGCGGAATCATCACCGCCTTCTGCGAGCCGCCAATCAGCACGTCGATGCCCCAGCCATCCACGTCGAAGTGCGTGGTGCCGAGCCCGGTGATTCCGTCGACCACCAGCAGCGCCTTGCTCCCGGTCTCCTTGATGATCTTCGCCACAGCCTCCACATCGTGCCGCACGGCGGTCGAGGTCTCCGTAGCCTGCATGAAGACGGCCTTGTGCTCCGGCTTCAGCGCAGCCTTCACCTCGGCCAGGTCGAAGGTCTGCCCATACGGCGCGGTCAACACATCCGGCTCGCAGCCGAATGCCTTGGCCAGCCCCGTCCAGCGCTCGCCAAACTTTCCCGCCGTCAGCACCAGCACCTTGTCGCCCGGCGAGGTCAGATTCGAAACCGACGCCTCCATGGCCCCCGTCCCCGAACTCGACAGCAGCAGCACATCGTTCTTCGTGCCCACAAACACCTTGAGTTGTGCCAGCACCTTTGTGTAAAGCGCCTTGAACTCAGGTGTGCGGTGGTGCATGTCAGCCGCCGCCATGGCAAACTGCGCTGCCGGCAAAAGGGGGGTAGGCCCGGGTGTAAAAAGCCGTGTCTTCCGAATCATGAGTGCTCTCCTTAACGTGAAATCACAGAATACACATTTATGTGATTTTTGTGAACTCCAATCCGTGCAAATCGTCGCGACAAGTCCAATTCGGGCCAAATAGCCCCAAACTCGGTACAATTCTTGATTGAGCCGCAGACTTGAACGAAGTGACCGGGTGGGGCAAACCACTCTGAGGCCAGACCAGGAGCCAGAATGACCGAAGCAGGCGCACTCGAAGCCATCGTCAATCAGCAAGTTATCATCGCCATGAAGGCGCACGACGCCGAGCGCACCACCACCCTGCGCCTCATCAAGAACGCGCTCAAGAACAAAGCCATCGAGAAGCGCGAAATCCTCACCCCGGCCGAAGAGCAGCAGGCCCTGGCCACCATGATCAAGCAGCGGCGCGACTCAATCGAGCAGTTCACCAAGGGCAATCGGCCCGAGCTGGCCGCCAAGGAAGCCGGCGAGATCGCCGTCATTGAGGAGTTTCTGCCCAAGGCACTCGACGAGGCCGGCCTCACGGCGCTTGTAACAGAAGTCCTGGCCGAGCTGGCTGCCGCAGCCGGAAAGCCTCTCACTCCGAAAGAAATGGGGCAGGGAATCAAGGCTGTTCAGGCCAGGCTGCAGGCCACGGGCGTTCGCGCCGAAGGCCGGCTCGTAAGCGAGGCAGTAAAAAAGGCTCTGGCAGGCTGACAGTTGCGGCGGCTGGTTGGCGCGCCCAATCAGCCCCAAAACGCGCCGAAGCCCGAAACCTTCTGAGTTCCGGGCTCCGAAAAGTTGCCGGCGTAGCGTGAATGACTCGCTAGTTGCTCGGCTTGTCCGTGGCGGGTGCGGCCGGAACTGAGTCGGCAGGTACCGCCCCTCCTTTGGACGAGAAGCCCCGGATGTAGTAGATCAGGGCATGGACCTCGTTGTCCGAGGCGCGGCCGTCATCCTCGGCTGGCATCTTGTCCTTGCCATTGCGAATGATGTCGAAGAGTTGCTTGTCGGTCTTTCCGGCGAGCGAGGCGGGGTTGGTCCAGTCATCGAGCGTGAGCGACATGTCCTTGGCCAGGTCGGTCTTCCCGTTGCCGTTGTCTCCATGGCACACAGCGCAGTCCACGCCATACGTTTTCTTCGCCTTTTCCAGCATTGGGGCAGAGGGCTTGGGGGTTGCGGAATCCTGTCCTGGGGACCCCGCGGGTGGCGCGGCAGCCGGCCCGGACACGATCACGGGCAGCAGGACGAGTGTTGACATGAGCAGGAACGGCTTAAGCATTGAGAGCCTCCTCAGTTACACGAGCCATCAAAGGGCATCGCGCAACTGGTCTGGATTTACGGACCGAATTATAGGCCGAAAATCCGCACGGCGCATGTGAGCCTGCTCACTCTTGCCTTTGCCGTTCCCCGTTTGCTGCGGCCAATCCCTAGAAGAGTTCGCTTGCCCCATCCGGGACGGGCAGGTGCTTGAGCAGGCCAAGCTCGCCCGCCAGCCGCTCCAGCCGCGTGCGGGTCGCCGCGCTGGGAGGCACCAGCGGCAGGCGCACGTGATCGGAACAGCGGCCCATCAGGTTGAGCACCGTCTTCACCGGGCAGGGATTCGAATCCCAGAAGTTGGCGTCGATGAGCCGTGCATAGCGCCGCTCAAGATCCCGCGCCTCGTTCCAGTTGTTGCCCAGCGCGGCCCGTATCATCTGGCCCATCTCGGCCGGAATCTCGTTGGCCGCCACGCTGATCAGCCCGTGCGCTCCCACGCCGATCGAAGCCAGCGCCATATTGTCGTCGCCGCTGAAGACCTTGAAGCCGCGCGGCAGCGTGCGGGTCAGTTCGGCGATCTGCGGCAGCTTGCCGCTCGACTCCTTGATGGCCTGGATGTTCTTCGCGGCCAGCGCCAGCCGGACCACCGTCTCCGGATCGAGATTCACGCCGGTGCGGCCGGGAATGTTGTAGAGCGTCACTGGCAGCGGCGCCACTGCTTTGGCCAGCGCGAGGAAATGTTGGAACTGCCCCTCCTGCGAGGGCTTGTTGTAGTAGGGATTGGCGGAGAGCACCGCGCTCACGCCGGGAATCTCATGCAGGCGCGCCGCGAGTTTCAGCAGTGTGCGCGTCGAATTGTGCGTGCATCCGGCCCAAACCGGCACGCGGCCCGCGGCCGTCTCCGCAACGATGCGAACGGCCTGCACCCACTCCTCTTCGTCGAGCGTGGCTGCCTCGCCGGTCGATCCGCAAGCCACCAGAAAGTCGATCCCCGACTCGATTTGAAAGTTCACCAGCGCTCGAAACGCTGGCTCGTCAATTGATCCGTCCGCCCTGAACGGCGTGATGATAGCAGTACCGCAACCCATGGTTTCCATAACAGGCAAGTGTATAACGAACAGGCAGTGCGTAACTGTGCGCACGCTGCGGTTCTGTGTTGTGCGTATGCGTGCGGGCCGCTGGAGTTTTCGCGGGACGAGTTACAGCTGATCGAAGATTTCCCGGAACTCCCACGTGCCGGACTTCCCGGCCACCCACTCCGCCGCGCGGACAGCGCCCAGCGCGAAGCCGCGCCGGCTAAACGCATCGTGCCGCAGCTCGATCTCATCCACGTCGCTCACAGCTTTCACAATGTGCTCGCCCTTCGCATCTTCAATGCGGTGCGAAGTGATCTCAACCTTTGCGTCCGGGTTCGCAGCCTTAATGATCTGTTCCAACGTGATCGCAGTGCCCGACGGGGCATCGAGCTTGGTCACGTGGTGGGTCTCAGTGATCGAGAAGGCGTAGCCCTCGAGCTGCGCCAACTCGGCTGTGAGACGAAACAGCTTCTGCACGCCGATGGAAAAGTTGGTTCCGTAGAGCAGCGCTCCGCCGCGCTTTGCCGCCAGCGCCTTCATCTCGTCCACACTCGCGTACCATCCGGTGGTGCCCACAACAATTCGCGCGCCGAGGGCCAGAACCGCGCGAATGTTTTCCACCGCCGCTTCGGGCGCAGTGAAGTCAATGACCACGTCCACGCCAGCCAGCGCGGGGGCCGTTAGGGCCGACGCGTGCTCGTTTTCAAAGATGTCGAGCGCACGCACGCCGTGGCCGCGTTCGCGCGCCACCTGCGCCACAAGGCTGCCGGTCTTTCCTTTGCCGAGCACGAGGATGAGCATGTTTTCACCAGTTGTCAGTTTTCAGTGATCAGTGGTCAGTGAACAGGTTACAGCGCCTAATCGATGCCTGTCAGTTTACGGTCTCAGCGGAGATCGTGCGGATTCTCCGCCGTTTTGGAAGTTTGCGAAAACGCCATGGAAGCCGAGCGCCCCAACTGATCACTGACCACTGATCACTGACAACTGGCTTCCGTCAACGGTTTCCGCGCTTCCACGTCGAAGATGTCCGGGTCGGGATCCTTGAAGAAGGCCGCGTGTAGCGAGCGCACGGCTTCGTCGGCATCATCCTCTTCGATCATGAAGCTCATATTAATTTCGCTGGCGCCCTGCGAGATCATCCGCACGTTGACGTGGCGAACCGCATTAAACACCTGCGCGGCAATGCCGCTCTGCCCTCGAATATCCTCTCCCACCATGCAGACCAGCGCCTTGCGACCTTCGTACTTCACGTCGGCCAGCTTGCTCAGGTCCGCGGCGATGGCCGGCAGGTTGTCGTTCGAGTCGACGGTGAGCGAAACCGAGACTTCGCTGGTCGATACCATGTCCACGGCGCAGTGATGTTTGTCGAATACCGAGAAAATCTCCGCCATGTAGCCATGCGTCATCAACATGCGGCTGGCAACAACGTCGATGATGCTCAGCTTCTTCTTTACCGCGATCGACTTGAATGGGCTCTTGCAATGCGGCGCAAGCGAGATGATCCGCGTGCCTTCGTTCGAGGCGTTACGGCTGTTAAGCACGTGCACCGGAATGTTCTTCTTGACTGCAGGCAGGATGGTGGCCGGATGCAGAACCTTCGCGCCGAAGTAGGCCAGTTCGGCCGCTTCTTCAAAGCTGATGACCTTCACCCGCAGTGCATCCGGGCAGACGCGTGGGTCGGAGGTCATGATGCCATCTACGTCCGTCCAAATCTCAATCGCCTCCGCGGCGAGCGCGCCACCCACCAGCGCCCCGGTGTAGTCGGAGCCGCCGCGTCCCAGCGTGGTGGTAATGCCGGCCTCGTTCGACGCAATGAACCCGCCCATCACCGGCACTTTCCCCGCGCCGATCAGCGGATGCAGCTTTTCATTGGCGCGCTTCTCCAGGATGGACCCAATCGGCGCGGCTTTCTGAAACTGAGAATCCGTGATGATGATCTCGCGCGCATCCAGGTGGGCCGCATTCACTGAGCGCTCCGAAAAAGCAGCGGCCACGATGCGACTTGAGATGCGCTCGCCGTAGCTCGCAATCAGGTCGCTGATGCGCGGCGTGAGCTCCTGCAGAACCGCAAGCCCGCGCAGCATCTCATCGAGCGAGTCGAACTTCTCATCGATCAGAGTTTGAAGTCGTGCGCCCTCCGCTGGGTTCTTTACCAGTGCGCATGCTGTGTCGCGATGGCGCGCGCGCAGCCGGGAGCTGATGGCCAGCGACCCCGTTCGGTCGCCCGACGCCGCGCACTTGGCCGCGCGAAGAAGTTGGTCGGTGACGCGCGCCATGGCGCTCACCACGACCACTGGCCGCTTTCCCAGCGCAACGCGTCCGGCGACAATCTCCGCGGTGCGGCCGATGGCAGCCGGATCCTCCACCGACGTGCCGCCAAACTTCATCACTACCAGGCTCATCTGAACTTTCCTAAGGGCGCCCAGGCTCTGAAATCCAGGTCTCTTGAAATCGCTCGAGTCCAGAATTGCGCATTCCCGCACAGGTCGCAATAGCACAAACGATGCGGGATTGGGGGGCTGGTCTCATCCGGTTAAATGACACCGGTTCCGCGCGCGCCACCGCCGGCAACTCCGGCCACAATGTCGTCGAGAATTTCCATATTCTGCTTCCGCTGCAGCGAACCGGATCGGTCAGGTGGGGCCGCCTGTTCCAGCTTGCCCAGGCTGTGCAGCAGCTCAGCGTTCAGTATGGTGGCGCCGGCCGCGCCGCGCACCGTGTTGTGCGACAGCACCACAAACTTCCAGTCCAGCAGCCCGCACGGGCGCAGGCGGCCCACCGTGGCTGCCATGCCATGCTCGCGGTTGCTGTCAAGCCGAGGCTGCGGCCGATCGTTCTGCTCCGTAAAGTAGACCGGCTGATCGGGAGCCGTGGGCAATCCCTGTCCCGCTAGCGGACGGAACTCTGCCCATGCGTCGAGCAGGTCTTCGCGTGATGGTTTCCGACCCAGCTTGGTGCCAAGCTTTATGCTGACGCACTCTGTGTGGCCATCCACGACCGCGACGCGGTTGCAATGCGCGGTTATACGCGCGTTGAGCGGCTTCACGGTGTGGCCTTCGAGCATGCCAAGCAGCTTGAGCGTCTCGGCCTCCATCTTCTCTTCTTCGCTGCCAATGAAAGGAACCACGTTGCCGAGAATATCCATTGAAGCCACGCCGGGGTAGCCCGCGCCGCTCACAGCCTGCATGGTGGATACAAAAATCTGCTCGATTCCAAATCGCTCCTCAAGCGGCTTCAGCGCTATCACCAACCCGATGGTTGAGCAGTTGGGGTTGGTCACCATGTAACCGCCCGAGTTCTTGCGCGATTCCTGCTCCTCGATCAGGTGCAGGTGGTCGGCGTTGATCTCGGGAATCACAAGCGGCACATTCGGCGTCATGCGGAATGCACTCGAGTTCGATATCACCGCGCATCCAGCTTCGGCAAACTTCGGCTCGAGCTCGCGGGCATAGGCAGCATCCACCGAGGCGAAGATCACTTTCGGCGCGCCAAACGGCTCCGCCGGCCGGACTGTCATCCGCGCTACGTGCTCGGGCAAAGCGGTGTCGAGCCGCCACTTGGCTGCTTCGCCGTAAGGCTTCCCACTGGACCGATCGCTAGCGGCAAGCCACGCAACCTCAAACCAGGGGTGGTTTTCGAGCAACTGAATGTACCGCTGGCCGACCATGCCGGTCGCGCCAAGAATGCCGATAGGGATTTTGCTTTTCATGGCCGTAAACTTTCACTCCAGTGTACAGGAAAGGACATCCTGGGATTCTCGTAACCAGGGCATGGCGAGCTGGATCCGCCGGACAATGATGAGTATTTTCTCATTCAGGTTCTGTCCCATCAGGGGAAGTCGTCCTCTTTCTTCGACTCATTTCTTGTGATCATTCGGGTGCCTCGGCCGATATGTGCCACGGGAGGCCATGCGTGATTCTTCGCCAGATTTCAGCCTGGGGAAAGCCCGCGCAGGCCGCGGAGCCTGTTGCGGAGCCAATTTTGCCTGAAGAGCGCTGCCTCACGCTGTTGATGGAAGGCGCAGCGCTGAATACGCCCGAGGTGGACGTTGAAGCATACCGTGCATTCCGCAACAACCTCAGCCGCCTGGCGCTCCAGATTCCCGATCGCCTCCCCGACCAGGACAAGATTGTTCTGATGCGTACGATCGTTCACGAATTTGAGACCTATGGCCACGCTTCTGAAACCGCTCTCAAGGAGCGTTTGGCCGCGTGGCGCGCCCTTACCGCGCGGCTCCTGCGCGAACTCTTTGGCGCCATGGGTGTGGATTCAACCACCACCGCCGCCAAACCGCTGGTTGAAAACGCCCGCCGGCTACTCACCGCCGACGATATCCGTAATTGCCAGGAGGCTCTCGATAACTTTCTCCGTCCGCGCCGGGAGGAGGAAACACGGCGTTCCCTTAGCGGCAAACTGGACGCTGCGGACCTGTCCACGTCGAACACCAATGCCACCGGCTTGCCGGGCGGGGGCGCGGCCCTCGATCAGCTCCGACATGAATTGGAGCGCGGCAGCAGCGGCTTCATTGTCCGCGTCCGGTTTAGTTGTCTGGAGATGATCCATCAGCGCTTCGGAATGCCGGCCGTCGAGGATTGCTTGATGGCCGTCGCCGCCCACTTTACGTCGCAGCTCAACAGTGAGGACCGCGTCTACCACTGGAGCGACTCCTCGCTCGTCGCAATCCTGCTGAATCGATATATCGAAGAAAACCTGGTCGCGGAGCTGGAGCGCATCGCATCGCGCAACCGCGACGTTTCCATCACCGTCGGCGACAGAACTATCGTCCTGCGCGTACCTTTGCTCTTTGACATATTTCCTTTAATCAGATTCAAGCAGGCTGAAGACCTTTACAGGTTCACGCAGTCCACGGGGAAGAAAAGATGAACGAAATGACTCAGACACTCACGAGCCAAATCACGAGCGCGAACCCTGGGGAATCTATCCCCATCGAGGAGCTTCCACTTCCCTACGTCGAGACCGATGCAAACGGGAACATCTCCTGCATCAATGCCAGCGCCCAGCACATTCTGGGTCTCGATCGGGAGGAAATCATCGGGCATTCCGCCTGGGAGACCATGGCTCGCGACCAGATTGCGGAGAGCCGCGATGCCTTCTTCAAAATGATCGAAGCCGCTTCTCAGCCTGCCCCCATCCGTCGAGCGATCCTGGATAAAGATGGAGCCTATCGGACCTGCGACCTGTTTCGTACTCTGATGCGGAACGGCGATGGCACCGTGACCGGAGTGCGCCACTTCGCCGTGGATGTCACCGAGGCTGTCCAGGCGCAACAGGAGGCACACCAGACCCGCGTGTGGTTTGAGAGCATCCTCGAATCGTTTCCCAGCGCTGTTATTGTTACCGACGCTCTCGGATTCATCCGCTACTCCAACCCCGCCATCGAAAAGCTCACTGGATGGCTCCCTTCCGAGCTTGACGGTCAGATCCTCGACAAGCGGCTCCCCGTTCTTTCGTACACGCCCGATGACGGCATCCCGCTTATCGACAACGCCCGCTTCGAGCACCAGTGCACCGGCGCAGCCACAATCCTTGACCGCAAACGGTACCAGATCCGCGTTCGTCTTGAGACGACCCCCATCAGCGACAGGCAGACCGGCTGGGTCTCCGGCATCATCAACACCCTCAGCAGGCTCCCCGAGCCGGTCGTTGCCCCGTAGTTCTGGCACGATCAGCCCGTGCACCCGAATTCCTGCGCGGCGTAGATTGGGCCAGGCAAGCACTCGGTCTTTTAGTCGCCGTGAAACCCATCGCTATGCAGCTTCTGGCCCGATCGGATTGACTGAAGACGCGCCGGCAACCGTTGTCCATTCGCGCACATACCAGCGCTTCACCAGGCCATTCAGCACATAGGGATCGGTCTTCGCAAACTCTTCCACCACGGCTGGCGAGTCAGCCTTGAACAGTATCAGCGCGCCGTCCACGGGGTTAGCGAATGCGCCGCCCAACACCAACTCACCCTTGTCGTGCGATTTCCACGCGGCCCCCAGATGGCCGCTGCGGTGCGGTCCGCGCTTCTCAAGGATGTCGTCCACATACTCGTAAAACAGCAGGTAGTGCATAACGGTTCCTCGATTTCAATAAAGTATCCCGCCTGGAATTAATCCTGAATTTGCGATCCAGTTTCATCAGCCCATCGCCGCCAGCACAGCGTCGGCAAACTGCGTGGTGCCGGCCGTGCCGCCGACATCGCGCGTCAGGGTCTTTCGTTCGGTGTAAACCGTTTCCATGGCCGCGTGCACCCCATCGGCCGCCGCGCTCTCGTCCAGGTGACGCAACATCAGGATCGCTGACTGCAACAGCGCCGTCGGGTTGGCCATGTCCTTGCCGGCGATATCAGGCGCAGAGCCGTGGACCGCTTCAAAGATCGCGCACTCGTGTCCGATATTTGCGCCGGGAACCAGGCCCAGGCCGCCAACCAGGCCGGCACAGAGATCGCTCACGATGTCGCCGTAAAGATTCTCAAGTAGCAGCGTGTCGTATTGGTAGGGATTAATCACCAGTTGCATGCAGGTGTTGTCGATGATGTGCTCGGCGTAGTGCACATCCGGGAATCCCTCGGCCACCTTGCGCGCACAACGCAGAAACAGGCCGTCAGACATCTTCATGATGTTGGCTTTGTGGATGGAATGAATCTTCTTGCGGCCGTGCTTGCGCGCGTATTCAAATGCGAATTTCGCAATGCGCGTTGAGCCCTTCTCGGTGATCACTTTGATGCTCTCCACCACGCCGGGCACAACCTCGTGCTCCAGTCCCACGTATTCGCCCTCGGTGTTCTCGCGGACAATGATCAAGTCGAGGCCAGGCCAGTGGGTAGCCATGCCGGGGAGATTTTTGATAGGCCGGAAGTTGGCAAAGAGATCGAACTTCTTGCGCAGAGTTACGTTGATACTCTTGAAACCGCCGCCGATCGGCGTGGTGACAGGGCCTTTGAGCGCGACCTTGTTGCGCTCGATCGATTCGTAGAGCGCAGTGGGAATGTACTCGCCGAAGATTTCAAAGGCTTCTGCGCCCGCGGCAAAACGCTCCCACTCAAACTTCACGCCGGTGGCTTCCAGGATGCGCAGCACGGCCTGCGTCACCTCCGGCCCGATGCCGTCGCCGGGAATCAGCGTTACCTTATGCGTCTTCAGGTCCGCCATCGACGGCTCCTCTTTCCAGCCATTCAGCAATCGTTGACGGCTTGGCCGGTGCTTCTACTTCTTTGCATCAAGAGCCACATTGTGGGCGCTGGCGGCGGCGTCAATCACCTGGGAATACTTCGAGATCACGGGTACATCTTCCTGCGTCGCCCGCAGCAGGTCCGCGTCCTCGGCCTTCTGGGATTCGGATTGGAAATCCTGCAAATCCTGCTTATTGTTCTTCGCCACCGTCTTGATGTATTCCTCATCAAACTGCGCGCCCGACAATCCACTCAGTCTTGCGATCAGTTGGCTATCCTTCTTGCTCGGCGCCGTAGGCGCGCTGATCTCAAGGAGTTTGGCAAGTGTTTTGAACTGCTCATCGAGCGCCGTCCGATTCTCGACGATCTTCTGTCCAAGCGCCTTGACGTCGGAGCTCTCCGACTTTTGCTGAGCCAGCTGGCCAAGCTGTTCTTCGGCAAGCACGCGCTCAAGCACGAGTTTTACGAATGCCTGATCTCCAAACGAGTGCGGAACGTTATGGACTCCTCCCGCCACGCCTTTGCCCGGCAGATTGGGCAGGGCGTATGGGCTCGATGCTTGCCCAAACCCGGCAAGGCTCGCCAGCGCCATCACGGAAAGAACCAGGATGCTGTTGAAGCTTCGTTTCAAGTTCATTGAAATTTCCCCCTCTCTCGTCAGAACGAGAATTGCACGTGGACGGTTCCCGGAATCGATTTGGTTTCGTCAGTATTTCGACAGGAAATTGGGCATTTCGTCAACATTTCGATGCTACCAGCCGGGTGCGAGATGTACCACATCGGGAGCCGTTGCGACGATGCCAGTCGGCAAGGCCTCGGTCGTGTCCAGGCAGCACCGGAACGGCCGGCTATTTCTTCCCTTTGCCGCCCCCATGGCTGCCCAGCAGTCCTTCCAGCTCTTCCTTGAACTCGCGCACGTCCTTGAAGTCCCGATAAACCGAGGCAAAGCGAATGTACGCGACCGTGTCGATGCCCTTCAGGTGCTCCATGATCAGTTCGCCCATCTCGCTGGTGGTGCGTTCGCGCTCGGGCGCTTCAATCAGAAAAGTCTCCGTGGCGTCGACGATTGCCTCCAGCTTGCTGGCCGGAACGGGACGCTTCTCGCAGGCGCGCAGCAGGCCGTTCAGAATCTTCTGGCGGTCGAAGCGCTCGCGCCGGCCGTCCTTTTTCACCACCATGTAAGGGATTTCGTCGATGCGCTCGTAGGTGGTGAAGCGCCGGTTACAGCTCTCGCACTCGCGCCGCCGGCGAATTGAGTCCGCCTCTTTGCTCTCGCGCGAGTCCACCACCCGGTCCTGCCCAAACCCGCAATAAGGACACTTCATGTCTGGGTTGATTCTAAATCAGAGACTTGGAACGATTCGGCGTCCTGGCCTGAGTCAAGCACGCTGGCGAGCCCATCCAGAATTCCGCTCCAGCCGGATTCGATTTCGCGGCGATCGCCTCAGGAATGCCCAGGTTTGTCAGCTTCAACTCGCACCCGGTCTCGCCGGGCGCAATCTCGATGCTCACGCGCGTTGAGACCGGCGAGTACTTAGGAACGACAAAGGTGAAGGCGAGCCGGCTGGGACGAAGAATCTCAGAGTACTCGCCGAGGTGTTCTACGTCTTCTCCCTCGCGGCGCTCCACGATGAGAAACCTTCCCGCCGGGATGGCATTGATCTCGCATCGCGTCATCTTCCCACCGGCGGTGGCGAAAAGAAACTTTCTGCCTTTGCGGGGTCCAGCCATGCATCGAAGACACGGTCCGGTGAACAATCAAATCGGCGGGCAAGGGTTACGCTGCAGATGCCACTGGAAGAGGAAGGGGCCTTCGCGATTTCAGCTTTCTTTCGTCCCAACACCATGTTAAATGTCCTTTAGCAGTTCACCATTACGGCCGAGCATCCAGGGGTTCCGGGCTTCCATCGCACCAGGAAACTGGTCACAGGCGAAGAGGACTCCATGCGGCGCATGGCTTCGAACTCGCCGCTCTTCTGGCTGTAGAGCAAGGCTCCCTTGTCACTGAGCACAGCGAGCGCCGGAACGCCGCGTTCGAGGGGAACCTGGTATTTCTCGGCGATGTCGAGGTTGGCGTCCATGTGGCCTATGTTCACATGCACCAGGACGAAGTTGGCCTCGAGGATGGGACGGTTCTTTGCGTCGTGAAAGTAGATGTCAAGCACCTGGCAGTCGCCGCACCAGTCGCCGCCAAAGTCGAGCAGGACGCGCTTGTGGGTCTGCGCGGCTACCTTGAGTGCTGCTGCAATGTCTGCTTTGGCCTGGAAGGGATCCGGGATAGATCTCCCGGTCAGCGCCTCGGGCCTCCGAAGCGATCGGGGCCAGGGCGAAGCGCAGGCCGACACCAAGGATCGGGCAGGCCTCACACATTGCTGAGCATTCTTCCTCAAGTGGATCAAAGGGGGAACCTCCACTGCACATTTCAGTCTGCCATAAGCGGAGGCGAGAGTTCCAATCCTGAATCCGCATTAGCACGAGTCGCCGTCGTGCGCTTGCGTTTATGCTGAAGTGTGGCCAACCCGAATGTGCTTCGAAAGCAGCTGGAATCGGCGGCGTTTCCTGACCTGGGAGCGATGATGGACGGCTATGCCCGTGCGGCGGCCGACCTGGGCAAGAACCAATTCAGCAGAAGCTCGACTTTACCTCGGAATCGATTGACAGCGCTGGACGAGATCCTGGTGCTGGTGGGCGAAAGCCCGGAGCTGGATCTGGACTTCGAAGTCCGCCTGTGGGGCAGCTACCTGGGCGAGGTGCTGCGGCGGCGCTATGCCGGAAGCTGGGAGATGACCCAGTATCCCGGCGGCGCGGCGGCGGTTCCGGCCGTCGAAGTGCGCGGTTCGCGGCTCTTTCCCCTGATGAAGGTCTACCGGCGGCTGACCATCGGCTCTGAAGAAGACCTGCGCGCCTTCTTTGCCATGGTGACCGAGAGGCTGGGCAAGCCGGCGCAGGTGAATTGAAGACAGGGTTTAGGGTCCAGGGTTGAGGGCCTAGCCGCCTGCTGGCTTCGGAAGGATGAAACGCGCCGTAGGCGCAACGTTCGTTAGCCCCGCGCTTCAGCGTGGGGAAATGGAGCCCGAGAGGACCGCCAGTCCCGTAGGGACGATGCCTTCACGGCAAGTCCCCCGGCGTGCGCATCGGCTTTGTGCAACAATAGTCTGTGGAGAACGCGCAGACTGAACGTGGCGCGTGGAGGAAGGTTATGGATTTACTACAGCCTTGGCACATCGTGGTCGTGGGCATAGTCGCGTTTCTATTGTTTGGCGCCAAACGGCTTCCGGAATTGGGCAAGGGACTGGGTGAAGGCCTGAAGGGTTTCAGAGAAGGCATTAAAGGCGTGACCGATCCCGCTCCTCCACCGCCCGCGCAGCAGAATATGGCTGCTCCTCAGCCGCCAGTGCAGCAGAATGTTGCTGCCGCTCAGCCGCCCGCGAACCCGACCGAGCAGAAGTAGCTTCAGGGTCGGTGTCAGACGTCGGATAGGCATCGCACCCTCGCGACGCCTTTGTTTTTGTCGATAGGGTGGGCTGCGATAAAGCCGGCATCGCAAAAATATGAAACGGCTCTAAACGCTCAGCAGCACCACTGCGGCCAAAGCCAGCCCTATGCCGGCCACCTGCCGCCGGCTGGGCTTTTCGCCCAGAACAATCATCGCCAGCAGGATCGTCCCGCCGGGATAGAGCGAGCAGACCAGGGCGGCGACATCGAGGCGTCCGAGGCGGCTGGCCAGCATGTAGAAGATGTTCCCCAGCCGTATCCAGCGATCCCGCCAGGATTCCAAGTCCAAGGAAGCCAGACCGTAGTACGTTCGGCGACCCCTTCAGCAGCTCCTCCCCAGCACGATTCAGCGAAACAACCATAAGAACCGCCGCGAGGCCCAGCACCCCGCTGCGCGAACATAAGTCATGATCCAGAGGATGCTGACCGCGCCGGCCATCTTGAGAAGGATCAATTGGCTGCCGAATCCGACCCCGGCCAGTGCGCCCATCAGAAGCGGAGTTCGTGAGCCGGCTGCGCGTGAACTCTGCGAAAGCGTCCCGCCAGTCAGGCCCTCCTCCGCATTCCGTGTTCGCGTGATCAGCCAGATCGCGCAAAGACCCATGCACCAGTCCCGCTGCTACCAGGCGAGTCGGCAGCCCATCGTGAATCATGGTGAACAGAACCGGCACCAGAGCGGTGAGCAGGCCGCACAGCGCGGCGGTCAGCCCCATTGCGCCCATCGCCAACGCTCGATAGAAGAGAGCGAGTGCGAGCGCGCCCTCGAGGCCCGCCGATCGATGCGTAGAGAAACGGCCCCCACCTGGGGACCGCAAGCCGCATGCTCAGGCAGACGGCCAGCAGAACAATGAGGGTGAAGGCGTGTCCGGAGAGTACCACCAGCAGGGCCGGGGCACGGCGCGCGCCCAGGCCGCCCACAAAGTCCGAGCCTCCCCAGGAGGATGCGGAGAGCAGACCGAAGCCCGCGGCAGCGCCGGACGAGCTCACCGGCTATTTCGTGTCCTGAGCCGAGGGCTAGTAGCCGCGCTTGGCGATCACCTCGAGCCCGGGCCGAGACACCCGCACGTCGAGGCTGCGGTACTTGCCGTCGTAGATGGACTCATGGCTCAGATAGCCCAGCGTGTACTGCGTGCGCGCTTCTTCGGCGATCTTGGCGTAGCTCTTTTCGATGCCGTTCAGGCCATTCTCCGAGTCAAGCGTGCCGCCCGTCGCTGCGGTGTACTTGAACAGGATGTTGTCGTACATGGTGAACGGAAGGTGGATGCGGCTGATGTAGCCCTCGCCCCAGCGCGCCGAGTCGCCCACCGCCGTGCCGTATACCGCGATCTTGTTGGTCTGCAGGTAGTGGAGCACTTCTTTGTAGGTGGCTTTGCTGCCGTTTTCCTTGCCGTCGGAGATCACGTAGATAATTCTGCGGCGCCCCTTGGGGCGAGTGGAGAGCTCCTTGGCTGCCGCCAGAATCGCGTCGTTGAGGGTGTGAATTTCCTTGGGAATCGTGATGAAATCGGGGTTGCCGGTCGAGCCGCCCATATTGCACGTTGGGGTCGACGCAGCTGCCGTTCTTCATCACACTGCAACTGGCGGACAATGGACCGCCGCCGTTGATCGGAACCAGCATGTCGGTTCCCGCGGTCTTGGTCATCGAGAGCACGAAGGGCACGCGTGCGCTCTGCGCGCCGGTAAAGCCGGTCCGCTCCTGCGCGCCGTTTGCGTAGGTGAAGATCGCAATCTCGTCGTAGGGGGTGAGCGCTCCCTGGATTGCGTCGAGCGAGTTGTTCACCTTGGCCATCACGTCGGAGGTCAGGCTCTGGTCGATCACAAAGGCGATGGACAGCGGAGCGGGATCAACCGTGAAAAGCTTGAGCGGCTCACGCGAGTTGTTCTCGTAAACCTGGAAATCGCGATAGGTGAGCCCGGCAACCAGATTGCCTTTGGTGTCCTTCACGGTCACCGGAACTTCAACAAAGTTCACATCGACGATGAAGTTCGCGAGTTTCGACATGCCCTCACCGGGCGCAGGCAGCTCGGGCGGAGCGCTCTGCACATCGTCCCGTGCCGGTGGCTGAGTTGGCCCCTCGGCAGGGGGTTCCTGGTTGATCGTCGTCGAAGAGGAACTCGGCCCGGTCTGCTCAGTGCCCGCTCCCTTACCCGGAGTAATCGGAGTGCCATCCGCGCCAGTCAGGGGCGGGTGTGCCTGGGGCACAGGGGCGTCGGGGACTGAAGGCTGCTGCTGTGCCCACGCCGTGGTGCCCGCGCCGCAGATCCCACACAGAATTGCCGCCAATGCTGCTGCCGATAAACCAAGCTTCACAGGTAATTTGCCCTCAATGGTAAGAACGTCGGCCTTCCGCTCTCCGTTCATCGCACTAAAGCGCTCAAACAGCTCACGGAAGCCCACGAAAGCTACGTCAGACCGGCTTTCGACGGACTAAATCTGATCCATCGTCAGAGTATCAGACGCGCCACTTCGGCGCAGGTTGCCCGGCGCAGGATGAAATCGCTCCGGTATGCTTTCTTAGGGTCCCCAAAATCGTCCAAATGACCAGAATGAGACGTGGAACCATCGTGCGAATTGGAATTGGATCAGCTCCTGTGTTGCTCCTTCTGCCCGTGTTGTCCGTGGCAGGCTGGGGCCAACTTGCCCCTTCACCCGATGCCCCGCCCGTGAGCCACGCTCCAGCTCCAGCGCCGGAAGAGGAATCGGTGGCCACCTTCAAGGTCAACGTCAACTTGGTTGACGTGGTCTTCTCCGTCAAGGACAAGCAGGGTCAGCTCGGTGCCTCACCTCACCAGGAACGACTGCACCGTCCTTGAAGACAAAGTCCCGCAGACAGTGAAGAACTTCAATGCCGAAAACAACCTGCCGCTCACCCTGGGCATTCTGCTCGACACATCGGGCAGCCAGACGCGTGTCCTGCCATTGGAGCAGGAGGCCGGCGGCGAGTTCCTGCAGGAAGTGCTGCGCCAGAAGGACCAGGCGTTTGCCCTTTCCGTCGACGTGAACGTCGATCTCCTTCAGGACATGACCAACAGTCCTCGACTTCTTTCCCGGGCGCTGGACAAGGCGGAGATCAATGCGCCGGGCTCGATTGGCCCGGGGCCGGTTCCGACATCCGGAGATCCCCGCGGTACGGTCCTCTACGACGCCATCTATTTGGCCTCAAACGAGAAGATGAGAGAAGAGACCGGGCGCAAGGCGCTGATCCTGCTGACGGATGGTCAGGACGAGGGCAGCCGCCACAAGATCGCCGAGGCCATCGCCGCGGCACAGAAGGCGAACACAGTGGTTTACACGATCCTGATTGCCGACGTCGAGATGTACGGGATGGGAGGCATGGGCTACTACGGTTACTCAGCGATGAAGCGGGTGGCCGAGGAGACCGGGGGCCGTGTCATCAACGTGGGCCGCAACCCGAAGAAGCTGGAGGAGGCTTTCCAGCAGATTCAGGATGAGCTTCGTACCCAATACGTGGCCACCTATACGCCCACCAATACCAAGCTCGACGGCTCGTTCCGTCACCTGGCGGTGGAGTGCAAGGGTGATGGAATGAAGACGGACGTTCGCAAGGGCTACTACGCCACCGTGGCGGAAAACGGGGCCAATTAGGTCTTGACACCCTAGGAACCTCTGCGCAACTTGCTGTTTGTCAGGGCATGACTTTGCAGCCTGCTGAAAGAGCATTCCGTGCGGTAGGCCTGGGATTTATCCCAGGTGTAAACAGAGCAAAGTAAATGCGGGCTTTAGCCCCTGAGCTATGCTCTCCGCGAAATTGGCAAAAAATCAGGACCTTTTCATCAAGCTGTTTAGTCATGCCGATAAGGCCAACAAAATGACCGGGCGTTAGCACCTGCAAATCTTCGCTCAAAGAAGACTCTACTTTTTGCGAAGATTCATGAGCCCCAAATGAGCCCGAATTCATGAATCAAGACTCATTGAGGGCCTTTCATTAGGCCGCAAGCGCGCGGCCTCGCCGCGGACTGTCCTGTTTTCATACACTGCCAGTCACTTCGCCTCGGAGCGGGCGTAATCTGGCATCTTTCATTGGCCATCTCTAATATCGGCAGTAGCTGAGAGAACTTGAGCCCCACAAAGAAACTTTCCCCTCAGGCTCAGGCAATTCAGCCAGGAGGATTCCGTCATGCTCGCCGATTGCTCCCTGGTAGAAGGATTTGAGATCAGCCCGCGCTTCCGCCGCATGGTGGAGACCCGCATCGAACGCCTCGAGAACGACGCGGTCGCCGACGAGGCTCAAGTTGGTTTGCTTAAAGACGGCGACCACATCAATCGCCAAATGCGCCTGGTGGCCGTGCAGCGCGCCGAGGCCCTGCGCATGCGGCTCTTCCTCGACCGCGCAAAGACCCGGCTTTCACGCTCCATGGTCGCGCTTTGATGCCTCTGCTCTGAGATTCGACTCCGCCCACTCTCCGGGAGCGGGGCCGTTTGACTGAACCAACTACTTCCTGCATCACTTTCATTCGCCTGGATCTGCTTGACCTGCACGAAAGGCCGTTATCTCTCCACAGAGATCGCGGCCTTCGTGTTTCCACACCTCAAAATGTTTCCACACTCGGAGTGCGGCTAAACTGGAACCTGCAAACTTGCACTGAGTGGGGGAAACTCGCTTGGCCGTGCTCGACTATTTTGTCGTTGACGTCTTCAGCGCTTCCGCGCTCGAGGGCAATCAGCTCGCTGTGGTCATGAATACAGTTGGTTTCACCACCCTCCAGATGCAAGCCATCGCGCGCGAATTCAATCTCTCCGAGACCACCTTCGTCGAGCGGCGAGCGCCGGAGGTGGAACGCGCCGAAGGTGTCCGCGTCCGCATCTTCACCCCCAGGGAAGAGCTCAACTTTGCCGGCCATCCCACGCTCGGAACAGCCAATGTTCTCAGGATCTCTGCCCCCTCCACACTTGCCGGCGACACCGTCACGCTGCGGCTGAACGTCGGCCCCGTGCCCGTGAAGTTCTCGGCAGACGGGACCTTGGGCGAGATGATCCAGCCTGACCCCACGTTTGGTGAGACGCTCGACCCGGCAAAGGTGACCGAGCTTACGGGACTTGACGCCGCCGACCTTGACCCGGCCCTGCCGCCGGCGATCGTCTCCACCGGAACAGCCTTTGCGATCGTCGTTCTTTCCTCGGCCGCTTCGCTCGCCCGCATCAGCGTGCGCACGCAGGAAGCTACAAGCTGGCTGCGCGAGCGCGGAGCCCGGTGGTTTTTCGTGCTTGGGCCAACTGGAGCGACTGAACCGGACTACCGCGCGAGGATGCAGTTCAACGGAGGCGAGGATCCCGCTACAGGCTCGGCAGCGGGTTGCGCCATCGCATGGCTCGTTCATCGCGGAGCGGTCGCTCCCGGCCGCCGCATTCATCTGCGCCAGGGTGTTGAGATCGCGAGGCCGAGTGACTTGTTTCTCTCGGCAGAGATGCAGTCGGGCCGCGTCTACTCCGTTCGCGTCGCGGGTAGCACTGTTCTCGTTGCAAAAGGACAGCTTTTCCTGCCTTGATGCACACACTTTCAACAGGAATTCATCATCGCAAGTGACGGTTGTAATTCACCCTAGCCAACTCCTCATTGTTTCAAGATGATTTTCACGGTGAGTTTCTCCTTCCTTTCCCTCTTTTCAACGCCCTCCCTGACCTGTACTCTCGGCTTTCATTGAAGCAAATTAACCAGCACCAAAGCTGGTCTGACCCCAGGCAAAAAACCCACAAGTTATCGTGAGCGAATGTAGCCTTCTGGGTATCAGTGTCCGGATGCCGCTGCACGGAAAGGATGCGCCCCAAGCGGGGATTCGCACCTGACCACAGCGGTTCACTCGGCGTGTGTTGTACCGGGAAGCCTAGACCGCTCCCGCACTTTACCGACCCTGGCTTCTGCCTCCGTCAGCCTGCCTTCCGTGCGGGCATAGGAAAGCCTTTGCCCAAATGTCGGATGAACTAATTGAACTCAAGGAGCTCGACTCAGACCATGCGGCCAAAGAAGATCATTCTCTGCGTAGACGACAACGAATTGGAGCTTTCAGTGCTCAAGTTCATGCTTTCAACCCACGGATACCGGGTGCTTTCGGCCACAACTGGCCAGGAGGCGATTGCCGCCTTTTCAAAAAACCAGGTAGACCTCGTTCTGGCTGACTTTGCGATGCCGCAGATGAACGGAGGTCAATTGGTGGAGCGGTTGAAGCAGATCTCGTCGCATGTCCCGATGATCCTGCTCGCGGATCCGCAGAAGATGGAGAACCTTGTCCATCGAGCCGATGCAATGCTTGCCAAGAAGAACTGCTCTCCGTTTGAGTTGCTCGAGCGGATCAAGATCATGAGCGCTCGCAAGCGCGGCCCGCGCAAGGGCTCGGTGCGCGCGAACCAAGGGCTGGAACTGGCCCAGGCTTCGTGAGTGAAGCTGGCCCAGGCCACGGGTCCTGGGCCTCGTGGCCCTGGGAGACCCGTCCCAGATAAACTCCTGCGAAAGCCGCGCGGCGTATTGCGGATGGGAAGGCTGCGCAGCCGGGCTTGTGGTTCTCGGCGACTGGCTCCCTGGTTCCCCTTGACGCCCCAATCCAATTACCTGCGCTGCCTCCACCGGGTTACCATTGCGGCATCCAACAAAGCCGATCCGCTCTTGACGAGACCACCAGCGACTGTTCATACTCGCCACTTGTGCCCGGTCTGACGCTTTTTCTTTGGCGTGGGCGGGGGTTGGTCCTTATGGATATCATTGTTCTTCGTTTCCTGTTTGTCATTCTCTTGACTGGCGTTTGCTTCTTTCTTCGTCCCTTCGGGTTCTCTGAATGGGTCAGCGCCGGAGCTGGCGCGGCTGCAGCCTGCGCCGTCATCGTGGTTGAAATGCGTGTCCGCGCGCTTACCCTTCGACGCCTGATCGGCGCGGTCGCGGGCAGCATCCTGGGCATCTTTGGAGCGGCGCTGTTTTGCCTTGTTTTGCGGAGCGCTCCGCTGCCCGGCGGAACTTCGGCCGTCCTGCAGATCTTTGTTCTGCTGTTGATGACCTACGTCGGACTGCTGGTCGGCGCCAGTAAAGGCGATCTGCTCAATCCCGCAGCCCTGGGCACGGTCTTCACCGGCGATAAGCCCACCCGGCGCAGCGCCAAGGTGCTCGACACCAGCGTCATCATCGATGGCCGCATCGCCGACATTGCCGAAGCCGGATTCATTGACGGCGTGATGGTGGTTCCCGAGTTCGTCCTCAGGGAACTGCAGGTGGTGGCCGACTCCACCGATAGCTCGAAGCGCCAGCGCGGCCGCCGCGGCCTCGACATGCTGCAGCGCATGCAGTCGAACACCCGGATTCTGGTGCAGATCGTCCCCGACGACTTCCCCTCTATCCGCGAGGTCGACCTGAAGTTGCTGGAACTTGCCAAGAAGTGGGAAGCCAAGGTAGTGACCAACGACTTCAACCTGAATAAGGTGGCCCACCTGCACCACGTCGAAGTGCTGAACATCAACGACCTGGCAAATGCCCTCAAGCCGGTGGTGCTGCCCGGCGAGCACATGACTGTGCTGATCCTCAAGGAAGGCAAGGAGTACAACCAGGGCGTAGGCTACCTCGACGACGGCACAATGGTGGTGGTCGACCATGCGCGCAAGCTCATCGGCAAGGCGATCGAGATCTCCGTCACGAGTGTGCTGCAAACGGCAAGCGGCAAGATGATCTTTGGCAAGCTCGATGAGGGCGTCAAGAATGGCGACTCGCCCCGGCCCGGTCCTTTGGAGATGGCCCGGTAGAGTGTCGAAGCGAGGATAACTCACGCCGGGCGGAATTGGCCTGCAATTCATGCCCGCCCAGCAGCTACGAGTGAATCTCCGGGCTAATTTGGAGGTTGCGCGGCGGCAACCTCCATGTTAGCTTTGTGTCCAAACTGCTCATCCTCATAATTCCTCCACAAAGCCCGAAGTTAGGTGTGGGGATTCTTCTCCGAGGGCAAGATTGGGCAGTCGGGTAATGCTTTCCAGCCGATTGCTTGGCGGGAACCACTGACGAACAAAGACCACATTCTGCCCTGGGCGGCGACAAAGCTGGGCGACGGCCTTCGCAGTCTAGTCCCAAGCTGATCACCCGGGCAGTTTCTCAAGTAGTCGGATTCCATGATGCAAGGCAGGATTGAGGGGGCTCGACTCTGTCAAGGCAATCGGCTCTTGAGCTTGGGTCGTCCGGCGAGCTTTAAGGACACCAACCGAAAAGGATGAACGCAGCATGAATAATCGCGTTTGGATGGTTTTGACGGCGGCTTTCCTTGTTGCCGCGCCCAATGTGCGCGCGCAGGGCTTTGGTATTTTCTCTACCAAGATCATCACGATCAATCGGATGCTCCCACCTTCCGTGAATTTGAAAGGCAAGAGGATCAGGATCGATGCGACGGCCGCCGGGGTCCAGCAGGATGCCGCTCAGCTTCAGGCTCTGCTGAAGACCAAGTTGGTCACGCTCGTTCAGAAAGACCCGCGCTTTATTCTCAATGAGATATCGCCCGAGACTGTTCTCAAGTTTACGATCACAAATTTTTACGTCGAAAAATGGACCATCAACGCCGGGACCCAGTACGCATCGCAGGCCTACAGGGGAAAGATGGAGGTCGCCTACCAGGCGATTGATGTCGCAACGGACACGGTACTGGATTCCGAGAACCTCGTTAAGACCGCTGGGCTCGATAATGGCGCGTCTCCATCGCAGTCCACAACTAACTATGCCCAGAAAGCTGCCGCAGAGGGAAGCGAGAATGAGACCCGCGATCAATTAGTCGACGGAATTGTGGGCCTCATGGCTCGGCGTATTGCTCCCACTGAACAGCCATTTGAAGCGGCCCTCCCCGGCAAGAAGTTGGAGCCAATCTCCAGCCTTGCGCTAAGTGGCAGGTGGGGCGCCATGGAAGAACAGGCATCCAAGATGGACAAATTCGTCAAGCCGGACGAGGACACTTATCGACTCTATCTCATTGCGCTTGCAAAAGAAGGCCAAGCCTACGATCTGACGCGTGAGGCAAATGAAAGGGACCTGGGCAAGCGGACGGATATTTCTCCCAAGCAAGCGGAAGAGGAGTTTCAACGGGCCCAGAGGTATCTGGATGAGGCGGGCGCAATCTACAAACAGATTATTGCTGCAAATCCAAAGGAAAAGCAGTTTCGCCCAGGGGACGCTCGCACCGAGGAAGCGATTGAGATTTATGCCAAGATCGTTCGCTACAAGGAGGAGAACGCCAAGGCCCAGGCTGCTCTTGCTGCCAAAGCCGCGGAGGCAGCGCAAGCCGCAAAATCTGGCCCCGGGACCAAGGGCGGTACCGACAGTTCAGGGCCGTCTGGCTCAGTCGTCACTCCACTTGATCAAATCCTTACCTTCTGCACGCGAGGAATTGATGCCGAGAGTATCAAGGAATACATCCTGTCCCCTGACTTTCTTGCAGATGCCAAAAGGTCAAATTACAAGTTCAGCTTTACAAGAGATCCGATACGGTTGAACGATACGTGCAAGGCCAACGCAGCAACTTTCCAGCGCATGTTGAGGGAGCGTCTCGCCTCCGCGGGAGCGGCGAAGCCGCCGGCGAAGAAACAGCCATGAAAAGGGGGCTTTCCATACTGTCAGTCCTGCTTTTCCTTGTGCCAATGGCAAGGGCGGAAAGCGACGAATGCCGGGGTGCGGTAAGCACCCTGAACCGGGTAAAAGAGGAGATCACCCCGAATCTTGCCGCCGACACGGAGCTGGGGCGCGGCCGCCTGGAAGTCATGCATTCGGCCTTGGAGAAGGCGACGCACGTGTGCCCGGAGTTTTCGGAGCTTTGGTACTACCGGATGGTGGTTTCTGACCGGCTTGGACTCGCCAAGGATGCGGAATTCGAGAGAAAAAGGCTTACCGAGCTCCAATACGAAAGCAGGTTCAACCCATTTACTTTGCCGGCTGCGGCGCTGACGCCTCCCGAGGTGGCTCGAGCACGGAACGCTAAGGTGCGGCAAAAATGGGCTCTCGTGATTGGGATCGACAAATTCCAGGATAGCCACATTCCCTCGCTGCAGTATGCGGTGAAAGACTCGGGGGATTTCGCGGATTTCCTGAAAGATCCGCAGGGTGGACGATTCGATCCCAGCCACATCACACTTCTTGATAACGACGATGCAACGCTTAAAGGGATTCGCAGCGCCCTGGGCAACTTGCGCAAGCAGGCTCAGCCGGACGACTTGGTCGTGGTTTATATGGCCAGCCATGGTTCTCCCAGAGACAGGGATCCGAACGGCGTAAGCTATGTGGTCACCCACGATTCAGACCTCGATAATTTGTATGGATCGTCCTTGCAGATGATTGACCTCGTGCAGGCGATTAACAGGGAGATCAGGGCGCAGCGGGTGGTGCTGATTCTGGATACATGTTTCAGCGGTGATGCTCTCACGAGCCTGGATGCGGGGGAGGGCGGTTCGGGCGCAAGGGGATTTGCAGCAATCTTGCAAGGAGATCCTCCTTCGGATGCGCCGGCGTCACAAGCATTCAGCGGAGCGTTTCAGAATTTGCAGATCGGCTATGGCCGGGCGGTGATTACTGCGAGCCGGGCAGACGAGGCCTCCTGGGAGAGCGCGGAACTTAAGAACGGATACTTTACGCATTATCTTCTCGAAATTCTGCGCGCCGGGGGCGGGAATGAAAGCCTGGAGCACGTTTTTGTGCGAGTGCGATCTACCGTTTCGTCGAAGGTGAAAGGGGATCGAGGCGCAAGCCAGACTCCAAGCTTCCAGCTAAGCGAGGGTGCGGACTCGATCGTGCTGGGAGTCCCGGTTTCGGATTGACCTCGGTGTCGGCGTCTCTTCCGTTTGCCGTTTGCCGTTTGACGGAACGGTCCCGCGGTCTTACCTTCAAACCAGCGGTGGCCTTTTTTTGCATGCGGGCTCAAAGAACTCCGCACGCTCCACGCCGCGGGGATGGTTCCGCGGTCCCCGGAGTTCACTGAATCCAAATCTCTTGGATCTTCGTCTCGCGTATTGCTCGCGTCCCCCGAATTACTCATCTAAAGGTTGGATGGACCATGACCATAAAGTCACTTGCCCTCGTCGCCGCTGCGCTCTTCGTCCTTGGTCCATTCGCAGGTCCAGGCGCACAGGCCCAGGGATTCGGCATGCTGGGAAAGAAGGTCGTGACCATCAATCGTCTCCTGCCTCCCACGGTGAACCTGCAGGGCAAGAGAATCCGCATTGATGCCTCAGCTGATGCCGTCAAGGGAAGCGGCGCCGAACTGCGGTCGCTGCTCAAGACCAAGCTCGCGGTGATGATTCAAAAAGATCCCCGGTTTGTGCTCAACGAGACCAATCCGCAGACGATTCTCAAGTTCTCCGTCACCAACTACTACACTGAGAAGTGGACCGAGAAGGGTCTGGGCAAAGCCAGCCGCGACGCATACCGGGGCAAGATTGAAATCGCCTACCAGGCCATCGACGTTGCCACGCATAGCGCGCTCGATTCTGAGAACCTGGTAGAAACGGCCGGTTAT
Source organism: uncultured Acidobacteriaceae bacterium (assembly GCA_963783065.1). Taxonomy (GTDB): domain Bacteria; phylum Acidobacteriota; class Terriglobia; order Terriglobales; family Acidobacteriaceae; genus Telmatobacter. Next base: position 167,613 of record CAWAMG010000007.1, read on the forward strand.
CAGCCCACAACCGTCCCCTTCGCTGACGTCTTCAACCGCAGTTCCAAGAATCTTGAGGCCGAGGGCAGCGAGAATGGCTGCCGCGATCAGTTGGTAGACGAGATCGTTGACAGCATGGGCAAGCGCATCGCCCCAACCGACGAACCCATTGAAGCCCAGCTCCCGGGCAGGAAGCTGGAGCCTTTGTCCGACCTTGCGCTTGCTCATCGCTGGGGGGCATTGGAAGAGGGCGGGGAAAAGATGGACAAGTTCCCCAAGCCCGAAGACGACTCTTACCGCGAATATCTGATTGCCCTCGCCAAGGAAGCGCAGGCCTATGACCTGACCCGCGAGTTCAACGACAGCGTCTCCGGCAAGCGCGCAGACATCGCGCCCCAACAAGCAGACGACGACTTCCAGAAGGCGCAGAAGCTGCTGGATGAAGCCGGCGCTCTCTACAAAGAGATCATCGGCGAGAATCCAAAGGAAAAGGAGTTCCGCCCCGGCGACGCGCGCACCGAAGATGCCATCGCCATATACGCCAAGATCCAGCGCTACCGTGACGAAAACGCAAAGAAGCTGGGCGCAAAGGGAGTCGTAAGCGGCAAGGGGCTGGCCAAGACTCCGGGTGGCGTTCGGTCGCCGTTGGATCAGGTGTTGAGTTTCTGCTCCAACGGCGTGGACGACGATAGCATCAAGGACTACATCCAATCTTCCGACTTTATGCAGGCCGCGCGGGCAACAAAATATAAGTTCAACTTCACTGAGGACCCGGTGAAGCTGAGCCAGACCTGCAAAACGAACGGCGGAATCTACGGCCGCATGATCCGCCAAAGACTGAGCGGTGCGCCTGCCACGCCAGCCAAAGTGCCCTCGGGAGCCAGCAAGTGAGACCACCATGCTCGATTGCGCTGCTCCTGGTGAGCGCTGTCATTCCGGCAGCACTCGCGCAAAGCGACAGTTGCAACGGCGCATTGAGCGCGCTCAATCGCGTCAAGGAAGAGATCTCCCCCAGGCTCTCTGCCGACACCCCGGCAGGAAAATTGAAACTGCAGGTCATGGCGTCGACTCTCGAGCGGGGCACGCGTGTCTGCCGGGACTTCGGTGAGCTCTGGTTCTACAGGATGGCCGTTGCCCACCGTCTTGGCCTGGAAAGAGACGCGACTTACGCCAAAACGAAAGTCGATGAGTTCGGCTTTAGCGCCGGTTTCGATCCTTTCTCGCTCCCGCCCTCCGCCGCACCCCCACCTCCGGCCGAGGTGCGAGGCGCAAGCCCAGCGCAGGCACCCTCGCAGGCGTCATCCCCAACACTCGGAAAAGTCCGCCAAAAGTGGGCGCTCGTCGTGGGCATCGACTCCTTCAACGACAAGCGGATCCCAACGCTTCACTTTTCGGTGAAGGACTCATCGGATTTCGTCGACTATCTCAAGGATCCAAAGGGTGGGCAGTTCGATCCCGCCCACATCATCCACCTTGCCAACGACAAAGCGACGCTCGAAGGCATTCGCGAGGGGCTGGGGCGATTGCGCGTCGACGCGCAGCCTGACGATCTGGTCGTCGTCTACCTCTCGAGTCATGGGTCGCCGCGCGACATTGACCCCAACGGCGTGAGCTATGTGGTGGTCCACGACACCAACCTCGACGACGCGGCAACACTCTATGCAACCTCGCTCCAGATGATCGACCTGGTGCAGCAGATCAATCGCGAGATTAAGGCCCGCCGAGTCGTGCTGGTTCTGGATACATGCTTCAGCGGCGACGCACTCACCAGCCTTCAGGCGGGGGCCGGTGGCTCCGCTGCGCGCGGGTTCTCGGCGTCGGTTCCGCTGGATAAATCTGCCGAGGCTCCTTCGCCGCCGGCCTTCAGCGCGGCCTTTCAAAATCTCACCATCGGCTATGGTCGCGCCGTGATTACGGCCAGCCGCGCCAATCAGGAATCCTGGGAGAGCGCAAAGCTCAAGAACGGCTACTTTACCCACTACTTGATCGACGCGCTCCGCACAACCCACAGCTCAGAATCGCTCGACCAACTGTTTCCACAAGTCCGCACGCTCGTTTCCACCCATGTCAAAGCTGAAGTCGGCGCCAGCCAGGATCCCAGCTACGAGTTCAGCGAAGGTGCGAATTCGATTGTCCTCGGCGCTGCGCAATCGATGTAGCGCCTGGAGGGACATCTTCTTTGGTGTGGAGCGGTTTTGAAAGGGCACGACTTTAGTCGTGCCGATAAGGCCAACAAAATGATCGGGCTTTAGCCCCTGAGGCATGTTTTTCATTACGCCATCAAGAGGAATTCTCTAAGCCGTCTTCGGCCCAGGAAGCGCGTCCCGCCGAAATTAGGTCTCCTACCTCGCCGTGGCCATCTCCATTAGCCTCTGCTTCGCCTCGGGCCACTCCGCCGCAGTGATCGAGTAGCGCGCCGAGTCGCGCGGGATGAAGTCGCTGGCCATGCGATGCGATCGCAGGGTTCCTTCGAACTTGCATCCGATCCGCTCCATCGCCGCGCGCGATCGTTCGTTCCGCGCATCGGTGTGCAGACACACTCTCACCATCTGCCACACCTCAAACGCATGAGCCAGCATCATCAGCTTGGCTTCAGTGTTCGCAGCGGTCCGGATGGCCGAGCGCGTCAGCCACGTATAGCCGATCTCGCAGACGTCGGGGTGAGGATTCCCATGGCGTGCGTGCCCCACCGGCCAACTCCAGCGCTCCATATCGAAAAATCTCGTCGCCCCGATGACCGATCCGTCTTCTATTCGTACCGTCGTAAAGGCAAGCCCCGTGCAGGCTTCGCGCAAGGCCATCGCCGCCTCCACGTAGGTCTGCATCGCCTCCCGCATCTGCGGCACAACCGTCCATTGATAAAGCGAAGGGTCAGCCGTTGCGGCAGCCAGCAGGCCGTCCACATGATGGAGCCCGATCGGCTCAAGCCGAAAATGGTTGCCCGTCAGCGTTGGGAATTCGGAAGGCATCGCGGTCTGTCTGAGAGACGGTTTGCGTTATGGAGAAGCTGAAAAAATGAACTCACACGAAATGCGTCTACTCGTAGCAGCGCCAGACCTCTTCAAGATCGAGGACGAAGCCCTCGACAGGACCGGACCCGGCAACCGAGGGGCCGGATTCCACCCGCGTCTCACCTCCCTGCGCGTAAACGTGAACCTGCTTCGCCTCCGGATCGATCAACCAGCCAAGTTCGACGCCGTTTGCGATCCATGCTTCCATCTTTGCGGCAACTTCGCTGAGCCGGTCGCTTGGCGAGCGTAATTCAACGACGAAGGCTGGAGCAAGGTGCGGGAGGCGAGCGAGATCGTTGCGCGTAAGGCTCTTTAACTGCGCCGCCGTGACATACGCGGCATCGGGACTGAGCATGGAGCCATCGGAGAGAAAGAAGCCGCCGCTCGAATCGAAGGCTCGCCCTCGCCGGTGCTGAATCCACCAATTACCCAGCTGTCGGCTGATCTCGTTGTTGCCGCTGCTTGTCATTCCTCCCGCGGGTGCATTCACAGTGATCGTTCCTTCCTTGCTCCGCTCCAGGGAACCGAGCTTGGTTTGCTCGCACATATGCTCAAACTCCTCATCGGTCAGTGGAGGAGAGAGCACAATGCTGCGCGGGGGAAGGGCCGGGATTTCAAGATTCGTAATCATGCGTCCGAACACCAATTCGTATAACCATTCTGGCACAGTTCAGTATTTCTGCACCTTCGGGTCAATCTCATCGGCCCAGGCAAGGATGCCGCCTGCCAGATTCACCACATCGGTGTAGCCCGACTGTTTGAGGAACTCCGCGATTCGCTGGCTGCGCGCGCCGGAGCGGCACTGCACCACGATCTCTTTGTCGCGCGGAATCTCCGCAAGCCGGTTGGGCACATCGTTTTGCGGAATTAGCGTTCCGCCGATCTGCGCAATCTGGTACTCGTAGGGCTCGCGCACGTCCAGCAGAAAGAGATCTTCTCCGCTATCGATGCGGCGCTTGTATTCCTTTACCGAAAGCTGCGGAATGCCATTCTTCATATTCTTTTCCTGGGGTGTCTCGGGAATAATGCCGCAAAACTGCTCGTAGTCGATCAGCTTGGTCACGGTCGGGTTTTTGCCGCACACCGGGCACTCCGGATTCTTGCGCAGCTTCAGCTCGCGGAAGCGCATGCTGAGCGCATCCACAAGCAGCAGACGCCCGATTAGCGGATCGCCCTTGCCGAGAATCAGCTTGATCACTTCGGTCGCCTGGATCACGCCCACCAGTCCCGGGAGAATGCCCAGCACGCCGCCCTCGGCGCAGCTCGGAACGAGTCCCGGCGGCGGCGGTTCGGGATAGAGGCACCGATAGCATGGTCCAGTCTCCATCGCGAAGACGCTGGCCTGTCCTTCGAATCGAAAAATCGACCCATACGCATTGGGCTTGTTCAGCAACACGCAGGCATCGTTCACAAGGTAACGCGTGGGGAAGTTGTCGGTCCCGTCGGCCACGATGTCGTAGTCCTTGATGATCTCCAAAGCGTTCGCGCTCGAGAGCATCGTCTCGTGCTTCACAATCGAAATGGCCGGGTTCAGCGCCTTCAGCTTCTCTTCCGCGGAGTCAATCTTCTTGCGGCCAATGTCCTTGGTCGAGTGAATGATCTGCCGCTGCAGGTTTGAGGCATCGACCACGTCGAAATCCACAAGTCCGAGCGTCCCGATGCCGGCCGCGGTCAGATAGAGCGCGAGGGGCGAACCAAGCCCGCCCGTTCCCACGCACAGCACGCGGGCCGCCTTCAGTTTTTGCTGCCCCTCCATTCCCACCTCGGGCAGAATCAGGTGGCGCGAGTAGCGGGAAAGATCGTCGGTGGTCAATTCAGGCAAAGCGAGGGCTGCGGTAGCTGTCGGCATCGATTCCAATTCTTTTCTTTTCGTTTTGTGCGGCGCTCTTCTATGAATTCGCCGCGTCAATGATTACCGTTGATGATAAAGCAAGTTCCTGCGCTGAAGGCGCGTCCGCCTGGGCGGCAGGTCCCCCCGGCGATCAAGGCAATCCCAACATCCCCCGGCGATTGAGGGGATGATGGACAGTGTGTCGCCTTCCGTGACCGCTGTGGCCTCTTTCGCCGGCAGGTAGCGGATATCCTCGTCGTTCAAATACAGGTTAACAAAGGCCCGCAGCTTGCCCTCAGCGGTGAACAGGTGCATGCGCAGATTCGGATGAGCGTCGATGAGACCCTCAAGCGCCTCGGCAACGGTGGGTGCGTCGACCTCAACGGCATGTTTCCCGGCAACGTAAGTCCTCAGCGGCGTGGGAATGTAAATAGTCATGAACTCATTTCTTTCCTGTGTTGATGTAGATTCAACGGTTGGCCGGTTGGATTCGGGTCGATTCAGTTCAGATCAGGTCCAACTGAGTTAGACCCATCTCGACGAGAGTTAATCTGCTGGCCCGTCAACCTCGATCGTCTCCGGTTCGAATTGCTTTTCCTCTTCTGTACGACCGGCCAGCATGAAGGAATTGGTAATCGTCGCCCTGCCTCTTACTACGCTCGTAATAACGTAGCTGCAGCCCAGCCAGTGGGCTTCGGCCAGGTCAGTAGCCGACCATTCCGCTGGGTGGTCGGGGTGGGAGTGGTAGAAACCGGCGATGTTCAGGCCTTGGCGACTCGCGTCGCGCTCAATCTTTATCAGTTCCAGTGGAGCGATCTGGTAGCGGTTGTGAGCTGAATCGGTCCGGGTATTTCCAGCCGGAACAGCCGCCTCGACATTCCAACCCCCCGGCCCAGACTGCCCAAGAATGGCCCGCCCCAGAAGGGCCCCGCAGCACTCATTCGGATAGGTTTGCTCCCCGTGCGCGCGGATCTGCTCGTAAACTGCGCGGCTCAAATGGAGTACGCCCATTCAGCCTCCTCATCCCAGAATCGCTCTGACAAGTACTTGTCTGCCGCGTCGGGCAATACAGTCACAATAACGGCCGAGCGGCCGGCTTGGGCTTCCTCCTCGGCGATTTTAAGGCTTGCCACAACGGCCGCAGCGGCAGAGATGCCCACCAGCAGGCCCTCCTCGCGGGCCAGGCGGCGAACCATCTCGTAGGCCGATTCGGTCTTGACTTCGAGATTCCGGTCGGCCAAATGAGGGTTGTAGATGGCCGGAACAATGGACGTTGCCATGTGTTTGAGACCTTCCAGTCCGTGAAAGGGCGAGTCCGGTTGAAAGCTGATGGCCTGAATCAGCGGATTGAACTCCTTCAGGCGGCGTGTGACGCCCACGAAGGTTCCGCTGGTGCCCAGGCCCGCGACGAAGTGAGTCACGCAGCCGCCCGTCTGCTCCCAGATCTCCGGGCCGGTCGTTCGGTAGTGGGCCATCCAATTGGCATCGTTTGAGTACTGGTCCATGTAGCAATAACGGTCCGGGTCCTTGCCGACCAGTTCCCGGGCCCGCAGAATGGCGCCGTCGGAGCCCTTGTTGGGGTCAGTCCAATCAACCTCCGCGCCAAAAGCGTGCAGAATCCGTTTCCGCTCTGGTGACACGTTGGCGGGCATAGCGAGCTGCACGGGAATTCCGAGCGCAGCGCCCAGCATCGCAAACGCAATGCCAGTATTGCCGCTCGTCGCGTCGAGGATGGTTTTTCCCGCCATCAGCAAGCCGCGGTCGCGAGCGTCAGCAACCATCGATGCGGCGGCGCGATCTTTCACGCTGCCGCCGGGATTCGCCCATTCAGCCTTGCCCAGCAACTGGACGCCGGCAATCGCACGCGCGATCTGGTCCAGACGCACAAGCGGCGTCAAGCCGATGCGCTCAGTTAGAGAGGAACCGAGTTTGGGTCGAGCCGCGTTGATCCCCATCGAACTTGACTTCCCCTGAAAATTGCAGCCAGCGCTCCGGTTATGCGAGATTGGTTTATGCGACATTGAGGCCAATGCGTGCTGCGCGGCAAAGTTCTCTGCTGCACTCTGTTGCCCTTATTCTCGCAGATTGGAAAAATCACCATGGCCCGCAAGTCCCGCAATCCTAACTTCGATCAAACAATGGAAATTCTCCGCAACCACGGATTTGACGTGTCGCCCTTCGCCGGCGTTGCCGGAGCAATGCTGGTGGCCAAGCACTGCGCTGCCGCGATTCTCGTTCCTGCCGAAAACGAACGAGTCCCAAATGGCGGAGACCCGAACAGCCCACCCCCGGACAGCCCAGCCGCTTACTACGAGCGCCCCGGCGCGTTGATCTGCGGAGAGGTGGCGCGCCTGGTCGATCGCGGCTACCAGAAGTTCCTGGCCACGTCGCAATTCCAGATTCCGGCTTCGGCTGCCACGCTGCAGGCCATTCACCTTTTCGGCGAGGAACTCAGCCAGCTAATCGGCGGCATCAGCCTCTACAACGAGTCGCTTGGGACCACCAGCGACCTCTATGAGTACGACCGCTTGCAGGGCAGGGAAGAGCCAGAACCAGCGGAGCCCGCTCCGTGGGCCCTGACCGAAGGCCACTGATTCTCTTCTGCGCGGGATGCGAGCCCTCGGTTAGTTTCCAGAGCCTAAAGCTAGGACAACAAAAACCTGTCATCCTGAGCTCAGTTGGGCGCGTGTTTTGCGCCCAACGGAGTCGAAGGATCTGCGGTTGCATTTCCCAAATCATCAGCGGGCTTCCGACTCAGGAGATTAGCGCCGTCGCGCGCGTTCCCGCTGCAGTTCGCGATACAGGTCGCTCTTCGACTGGCCGAGTTCGCGGGCCAGGCGCTTGAGCGCCTGATTCTCATCGATCGGATCATCCGCCCCCGCTTCAGCCTGAATCCGCGCGATGCGCGCGGACACTGTCTCATTCACCGCAGCTTGGAAGCCCGGCACTCCTTCAACCCGAGCCGGGGACTCCACCAATAAAACAATCTCGCCGCGAACGCGATCGCGGCCAGCAAGCTCGCGCCGCACTTCGGCAACGGTTCCCCGTACAAATTCTTCGTGGATCTTGGTGAGCTCGCGCGCCACGACCACGCGCAAGTCCCCGCCCCACACCGCTTCGAGATCGGCAAGCGCCTCAAGAATCCGATGCGGCGCCTCGTAGAACACCAGCGTCCGCGTCCCGCTCGATTGCGCCGCCTCCGCCGCCAGACCTTCCAGCCGTGTGCGTCGCGCGCCGGCCTTCTCCGGCAGAAACCCGACGAATTGAAACTCGGTGGTAGAGAGGCCAGACGCAACCAGCCCGCTGAGTGCGGCGTTCGCGCCGGGAATGGGAATCACTGCGACACCAGCCGCAATGGCTTCCGCCGCAAGCCAGGCTCCGGGGTCGCTGATGCCGGGCATGCCCGCGTCGCTGACGACGGCGATGCGGCCTCCTGACTTGATCGCCTCAATCAGTTCAGCCGCGCGTTGCCGCTCGTTGTGCTCATGGCAGCTGACCGTCGGCGTCGAGATCTCGAAATGGTTTAGCAGCTTCTGGGTCTGGCGCGTGTCTTCGCAGGCAATGCGGTCGGCCCGGCGCAGCACATCCAGCGCTCGCAGCGTAATGTCGCCAAGGTTTCCAATCGGAGTTGCAACCAGGTAGAGGCCCGGAGCGAGACCAGTCTCCAGCGGAGCGGAGAAACCTTCTTTTCGGTCAGCTTCGATCATCGTCGGGCCATCTGTCCGTGGGGAGCCAGTCTCTTCGATGGCGATCAGTCTTCCGCATCCCTGCGTTCAATGCGTCTCTGCTCGGCAAGCAGTGACATCGAGCTCATCAAATTCTGCACGCTCACCACGCCCACCACCCGTCCCTCTTCGGTGACGGGGATCAGTGCCAGTCCATGCCCCGCTGTGAGCCGCCGAATCGTGGTGCCCAGCGTGTCCTCCGGCCGTGCCACCTGAAAACCTCTCGACATCACGGCCTGCACATAGCCGTTGCCATCGTTGCGCAGCGCATCCAGAATTTTCTGGCGAGAAACAATCCCCACCAACTCTGCTCCGCGCACAACCGGAAAGTCCTCCTGCAGCGAGTGAACGCAGCGTACAAGCGCATCAGCCAGCGTGTCCGAGGGCTTAAGCGTCGCAAAATCCGTCAGCATCACCTCGCGCATCCTCACTGTGTCCACCACCGTCTGGAAGAACACGCCCTGATCTTCGACTTGTGCGCCGATCATGATGAAAAAGCCCACAAAGAACAGCCACGGATTGCGCATCATCATGCCGCCCAGCATGGCAACCAGGGCCAGCGCCTGGCCCAGACCGGCCGCGATCCGTCCCGACGGCGCGAGCCCGTGCTTGCGCGCAAAACTCCCGCGGATCAGCCGGCCAAAGTCCAGGGGGTAAGCGGGCAACAGGTGCAGCAGCGCCATACCCCACTGCAGCCACACCGTGCTGCGAATCAGATTGCCCGGAGTGATGAAGGGCGGGCTGAGGAGATCGATGCTGCCGCCTGCCCCCAGAAATGTTGCGGCAAGAGCGAGGCCTGTAATCCCATTCGCGAGTGGGCCGGCGAAGGCGAGCGCAAACTGCCCCACACCCTGATTCGCATTCTCCTGGCTTTCAGGGTTTGCATACGCAAACAGCCCGCCAATCGGAATCAGCAGAACAGCCCTCAGCCGCAGCCCCAGCCAGGCAGCGGTTATCAAGCGGGCCGTCTCCCGGACCAGCACCGTCACCACCAGCAGTGCGAACAGTGCCAGGCCCCTCCCCATACCTTCACTTGCGCTGAAGCCCATGCATACAAACGCCAGCAGGGGAAAGAAGACATGCACGCGCAGCTCCACGCCCATCCAACGACCCAGCGGGATTGACCAGCCGCGCATAACACGATTGTAGAGGCTTCGGGCGCGATATGCTGAACTCGAATGCGCATCATCGGCGGAACCCTCCGATCAAGAAGGCTTGAGGCTCCGGCCGGCCTCGCCACCCGGCCCACCAGCGACCGGCTGCGCGAGACCCTGTTCAATGTCCTGGCCCCGCGGATTGTGGGCGTCCGCTTCCTCGATCTCTTTGCCGGTTCGGGTGCGGTCGGGCTTGAAGCGCACAGCCGCGGCGCGGCGCAAGTCGATTTTGTCGAGCGAAGTGCGGTGGCCCTGGCCATCCTGCGCAAGAATCTCGCCAACCTTGGCATCTCCGCCGGTATCTCCGTCCACGCCGGGAGCGTCGAGCCGATCCTCCGCCGCATGTGCGCCGACATTCCCTTCGATCTGATCTTCCTCGACCCGCCCTACGACGCGACCGGGGCCTACGAGTCCACACTGTCGCTCCTCGGCGGGAGCCTCGCCACCCTGCTCGCGCCCGAGGGGCTTGTAATTGCCGAGCACAGAAAGAAGCAAAACCTCGAAGATCGCCACGGCACGCTCGCGCGGACCAGGCTCCTCAAGCAGGGAGACGCCGCGTTGAGCTTTTTCGCTGTCTCGCCTGACTCCTAGCCCCACACCCCTTACCCCACACCGCAGCTTCACCTCTTCACTGCTTCTTTTGCGTACAATTTCCATCTCCCGGCGCACACTCTTAAACGTGATTGCCAAAACTGCCAGCCTTCCACTGTCCACAGCCCACTGTTCTGATAGCTCACAATGTCGCGTCGCCGAAGCAAAAAATCCAGTGAAGGCCCGCGCCGCCAGACCGAATATTTGCAGCATTTTCTGCGCGCGCTGAAAACAAAGGGGTTATTTCTGTTCCACTCTGTAAGTAAAAGCAAACATTGTAGTTAAAAGAAGCCAAAGAGTCGCAAAACGGCCATTTTGCACTCCAAATGGTGCAGCTCCACCTCGAAGAAACATCGGAAAATCGTCGGAAATCCCCGGCAATTCGGAGCTTGAGCCGCCGCCCTGGCCCGGTCAGACCGCCGCCGCAGCCTCGGCTCCCATAAACTCGGCCGTCACCACCGTCACATCGTCCGACTGGCCAAAGGTACAGGCAGCTTCGGCGATGCGATCCGCCGGCTGGGTGCTGACCTCCCGGGTGCGCTCAAAGCCGAAGAGTTCGCCCGCCTTCGTCTGCGCTTCCGGCACACCATCGGTCATGAACGTGATGCAGTCCCCGGGGGCGAGTTGAATCGTTGTCGTCTCATACTCCGCGCCTTCCAGAATTCCCAGCGGCAGTGCGCCGGGCAGGTCGACCTCATTGCCGTTCAGGTAAGGCGGCAAATGCCCTGCATTGGCCAGGGTCATCAACCCGGAAGAAGAAAAACGCGCGGCGAGGCAAGTGGTGAATCCGCCGCGCGAACGCCCCATCATGCGCTCGTTCAGCGATGCCAGCAGCGTTGCCGGGTTGGCTCCATGCGAGGCTTCCGCGCGAATCGCGCCCACCAGCAGCGAGACCATGGTGGCTGCCATCAGGCCTTTGCCGCTCACGTCGCCAATCACGATCGTCATGCCGCCGTCGTCGTCGGCGATTTGCTGGAAGAAGTCGCCGCCCACCTGCTCCGCAGGGAAGTAGGCGCACTCCACCGTGAAGTACCTCGATTGGTCGAGCTGGTCGGGCAGCAAGATGAGCTGAATCTGCCGGCCGGCTTCCCGTTCCTGCGCGATCTTCTCCTCCTGTCCACGGGCCAGGGCGAAACGCCGGATGAGGAACACCAGCATGGCGAGCAGGAAGAAGATGTGCAGAAACACGCCGGTCTGCATGGTGAAAGGCGGCAGCGGTAAGCGGCCTTTCCAGGATGCGTGGAAGTCTTGTAAGCCCGGCCTGGTTCAGCACGATCGCCACGTTGTCGGCAACATAGAAACCAAGATCGAGCAGCGTTGGAACCAGCAGCAGCCGCGCGTCGAGGTTGCCCGCAAGCGCGCGCTTGCCAGTACGTAGAAGATCCACGCAGCCGCGGGTAGAAGGCAGAGCAGTTGGATCGTGGCCGCCGGCCGCAGGACGGCCCATCCCGGCCAGTAGACGATCGCCGCGAGCGGACTGAGGACGACAAGGGCCAGGCAGACACGTCCGATGCGCCGAGCGTGGTAGCGCAGGACTTTGGAGAAGAAGCAGAAGGCGGCAAAAAAGTTGAGCGCCGCACAGATGCCATCGGCCAGGTCATAGATAGGCACCGGCGGAAATGCGTAGATCTCCTTTGAAACATTGAGCGCACTGTCCAGGCTCTGGGCCAGCAGCATCAGTGCAAACCAAAGGTATTCACGCTCCGCCGGGCGAATGAAGAAAAGGCAGAGGATGGCGATGCCGATGATTCCCGATGAAATCGAGTAAGAGTAGTAATCGACGAAGTGGCTGTTTCTCGTCACCGCCTGGTGGGCTTGCTCGATCTCCAGGATGCTGCTGTCGCCCGCCAAATGTCCGCCCCTGTAGAGGACCTCCGCCCACGTAGTTCGCCCACATGGGCGAGTGCCACACGCGGATCGCGACCAGCACATCGCGGCTCGTGGCGCTTCCCGCATCGGGTAAGCGGATACACACTCGGGGTTGCATTCGGTAATTGGGGATGACGTGCGGAGGCATCTCGCCCGACCTGCCCACCAGCCTTCCATCCACGTATACATCGAACGACTGTGAAGATCGGCGCCAGCATCAGCGATTTGGGTTCCGGCCCGGCGGGCACATGGACGATGAACCGATACCATCCATAGCCGCTCATGTCCGCGTAGCCCTGATCGGACCATGATTTATCGCTGCGCAGCAGTAGCCAGCCTGAGTCGTCGAAACCCGGCTGCGCCCACAACTCCGTTGTTTCGCCCTTTGGTCGGGATTCAGGCGCAACGGGCGAGTCCCCCGGATGAAAGCGCCACAGCCCATCGAGCGAGACCACCGCCTCCCGGTCGCGATCGAGATCGAACGACTGCGCCGCCAGCACGGATGCGCACGCCGCCAATGCGAGCATCGCGAAACAACGAACTGTCGAACAAAAGCGCATGGGGAAGATCATCCGGTTGGAGGCAACTCAAAAATTTACGAGTGGTGCAATTTGAAGGCTACGGTGCTGAAAGGCTGCGTAAAAACTCCCGGTTCGAGGCATTGTAAAAGGACACGGCTTCAGCCGTGCCGACAAGTCCCCCAAAAAACGGGCAAGGTCTTAAAGGCTTCGGAAAGACCCATCCGCAGCCACAAAAAGTGTCAGGGCACGACTTTAGTCGTGCCGACAAGGCCCCAAAAAATATGCTGGGCTTTAGCCCCTGAGGGAAGTGTTGCTTCAAAGCAACCCCACGATGCAACCCCCACTCAAATTTGCTTCGATCCTAACGCAGTGAGCGCGGTTTGCGAAGTCCTGCCAGCCTTGGGCGTGCGGGATTAAAGTGTTGTGCATGAAGATTTCACACTGGATGGTCCTCGCATCTGGGCGTTGGACTGGCCGCAGCCGCGCTTTCCAATGCGCTCGGGCAGTCGGCAAGCACTACCGCCAACACGAATGCTCAATCGAAGCCTCCGGCAGACTCCGAACTCGTCCTCCTCGACACTGACATCGGCGACGACATCGACGATGCGTTCGCGCTGGGGCTTACATTGAAGAGTCCGGAGGTGGAGTTGCTGGGCGTGACGACCACGTTCGGGGACACCCTGCTCCGGGCGCGGCTGGTGGAGAGGTTTCGGGATTCCGTGGGTTCATTCAAAATCGATATAGCCGCTGGCACCAAGACCAACGCAAGTAATCTGTTCACACAACGCGCCTACGCCGACCAGCACCGGCTGGAGAAGTGCAGCGAACTGGCATCGCTTCCCTATAGCCCAGCGGCTCGTAACCTCTGATCTTTGCGATGGTCCAGATACCAACCACTGGGACTTCGCACCAACATATATTCTTGATCAGATTCGCACCCATCCCGGCCAAATCACCCTCATCGGCATCGGCCCACTCTTCAATGTCCAGGCCGTGATCGAAAAAGACCCGGCGACCTTCAAGCAACTCAAGCGCGTGGTCATCATGGGCGGCTCCATCGACCGCGGCTACGATTCGGCCACCGACAACAAGCGCCCTCCGGACGCCGAGTGGAACATCAAATGCGACCCGGCAGGCCTGCGCGCTCTGCTCGCCTCCGGCGTCCCGGTCTACATGATGCCCCTCGACTCAACCCAGGTCCGGCTGTCGCAGCATGATCTCGAAAAGATCCTCGCCCATGGCTCTCCCGTTACCGATCAGCTCGCCCTGCTCTATCACCAGTGGGTCTGGGGCAACGACGTTCGCTGGACCACTCCCACACTCTTTGACCCGGTCGCAGTCGCCTACTCCATCCGGCCCGACCTCTGCCCCACCACTCCCATGCGCATCGAGGTTGACGACAAGGGCTTTACCCGCCGCGTCGACGGCGCGCCCAATGCCCAGGTCTGCCTCAAGTCCGACGAGAGCGGATTCCGCCAGCTTCTGCTTGACCGGCTAACAGCGGACGGCGGCCAATAATTCGCAGGTGGACCTCTGAAAATCGGTCCAAAATGGCCGCCGAAAGGCAGATTTCGTTGACCCCACCGGCGTTTCTTGCTATTGTAGGAAGGTTGCGCAAGGCGACGCGTGTCTCTGTGTTCTAAGGAGGCGCTGTCGCGGGGGACTCCAGACGGCTTGTAAATGTCATGGATTCAGCCCCCAAGGCCACACATTTTTGTTGGCTGGAAAAGTCCTGAAAGTGGCTCTCACCTTGCGGAGGGCGGGGACAGATCGCATCGGCGCCCGCGCGTTACTCCACCTTGGAGGGCTATGCGGGCCGGAGGCGGCGAAACGGAGTCGGCTTTTTCCCTGAGAATGCGGAAAAACGCTCGGCCACCGTCCCGTTTCTCGTCTGAGATTGGATCGAAGGCAGACGCGAAGCAGCAACTAAGGGGGCTTCTGCGTTTTGGCAGGCGCCTATCCCCGCCCAAAACCGGAACGGCCCGAAGGGTCTGCGCGCGGCTGAAGATGATGGGCAGCAGCACGTTTTTTGGTTGTAAGGAGCTTAAGTTTGCCGACTTTTAATCAACTCGTACGCAAGGGGCGCACGGCTCCCCGCTACAAGACGGCCTCTCCGGCGCTGCAGGCCTCGCCGCAGCGGCGCGGTGTATGTACCCGCGTCTACACGCAGACGCCCAAGAAGCCGAACTCGGCCCTGCGCAAGGTTGCCCGTGTGCGGCTTACCAACGGGATCGAGGTCACGACCTATATTCCCGGCATCGGCCACAACCTGCAGGAGCACTCCATTGTGCTCATCCGCGGCGGCCGCGTGAAAGATCTGCCCGGCGTTCGCTATCACGTCGTTCGCGGCACGCTCGATTCAGTCGGCGTCGCCAACCGGAAGCAGAGCCGCTCGAAGTACGGCGCCAAAGCGCGCCAAGGGTGGCGCGGCGCCGGCCAAAGGGTAAGAAGTAGGTAAGGCAGTTCGTAGTTCACAGTTTCGACGCCCTCCGGCGGAAGCAGTTTTAAGACTGCGAACTGAGAACTGAGAACTGCAACACGGTTCCGGGACGGCGTTTGGAGCCCGGACTGGGGTAACAGAAGCGGGTGCTCTTCAAGAGGAGCGCCGGAAGGCGAAGAGAAGGAATGCCAAGAAAAGGCCATATCGCGAAGCGGGAAGTTGCTCCGGACCCGGTTTATGGGTCGACGCTGGTTACCAAGTTTGTGAACTCCATGATGTGGGGCGGCAAAGAAGTCGACTGCCCAGGGCATCTTCTACCAGGCGATGAAGAACCTGGAAGAAAAGGGTGGCGGCGACGACGCGCTCAAGCTCTTCAAGAAGGCCGTGGAGAACTGCAAGCCCCTGCTCGAGGTGAAGACCCGCCGTGTGGGCGGCGCCAACTACCAGGTGCCGATCGAAGTCCTTCCTGACCGCCGCACATCGCTCGCCATTCGCTGGCTGATTACCTACGGCCGCAGCCGTGGCGAAAAGGGCATGACGGACAAGCTGAGCAATGAACTGCTCGACGCGGCCAATGGGCGCGGAGCGGCCATGAAGAAGAAAGAAGACGTGCACCGTATGGCCGAGGCCAACAAGGCCTTTGCCCACTACCGCTGGTAGAGATTTAGCCGCTAGCTTTTAGCTCCTGGCTACTAGCTGTTGATGCGGCTGCCAAGATTCGGGGACCGCATGGTGCGGTTCCGCAATGACAAGCTAGAAGCTAGCGGCTAGGAGCTGGCAGCTAGTGTTAACCGCGCGCCTTTTGGCTCGCAAGGATGAAATTGCCGTGGCTCGCACCATCCTCTGAATCGTTGCCGGAACATCGGAATCATGGCGCACATTGACGCCGGGAAGACGACTGCGACAGAGCGAATCCTGTTTTATACGGGCATCATCCACCGTATCGGTGAGGTGCATGAGGGCGCTGCGACAATGGACTACATGGAGCAGGAGCAGGAGCGCGGCATCACTATCACCTCCGCTGCCACCACCTGCATGTGGAAAGACGTCCGCATCAATATCATCGACACGCCGGGCCACGTTGATTTCACCGCCGAGGTGGAGCGCTCGCTGCGCGTTCTGGACGGCGCTGTCGCGTTGTTTGACTCCGTATCCGGCGTGCAGCCGCAGACCGAGACCGTTTGGCGTCAAGGCGACAAGTACCGCGTCCCGCGCATTTGCTTCGTCAACAAGATGGACAAGAACGGAGCCGACTTCGAGCACGTTTTGGAAACCATCCGCAAGCGGCTCGGCGCACGCCCTGTTGCGCTGCAGATTCCCATTGGCGCAGAAGCCGGCTTCAAGGGCGTCATCGACCTGATCGAGATGAAGGCTGTCCTCTGGCACGACGAGACCATGGGGGCCGAGTTTTCAGTCGAGGAGATTCCCGAGCCTTTGCGCAAAAAAGCCGAGGCCTTCCGGCTTCAGTTGATTGAAGTGATCGCCGAAACCGATGACGTTCTGCTCGAGAAGTTTCTCGAGGGCGAGACGCCGACAATTGCCGAGCTCAAGTCGGGCATCCGCCAGGCGACCATCGATCTGAAGGTCTTCCCGGTCATCTGCGGTTCAGCATTCAAGAACAAGGGCGTGCAGACGCTGCTTGACGCTGTGGTCGATTACCTGCCCAGCCCACTCGACAAGCCGCCCGTCGAAGGCATAAATCCTCATCATTTGGACCAGATCGAGGTCCGCAAGCCGGACGACAACGAGCCGCTTGCCGCGCTAGCCTTCAAGATCATCAACGATCCCTTCGGCAAGCTCTGCTTCATTCGAATCTATTCCGGCTCGCTCAAGACCGGCGACACCATTCTGAATCCGCGCACCGGCAAGACCGACCGCGTTGGCCGCCTCGTCAAGATGCATGCCAACAAGCGCGAAGACATCTCCGAGATTTATGCCGGCGATATCTGTGCCTGTGTGGGCCTCAAGGAGCTCAAGACCGGCGATACGCTTTCCAATCCGCAGCACCCCATTGCGCTTGGCGCTATCACCTTTCCGGAGACGGTAATCTCTGTAGCCATCGAGCCCAAGACCAAAGCCGACCAGGAGAAGATGGGCGTGGCCCTTTCGCGGCTTGCCGATGAAGACCCGACCTTCAAGGTTCGTACCGACGAAGAATCAGGCCAGACCATCATCAGCGGGATGGGCGAGCTGCATCTCGAGATTCTGGTCGACCGCATGAAGCGTGAGCACAAGGTCGAGGCAAATGTGGGCGAGCCCAAAGTCGCCTTCCGCGAGACCATCCGCAAGCAGGCCGAAGCCGAAGGTAAGTACATCAAGCAGACCGGCGGCTCGGGCAACTACGGCCACTGCAAGCTGCGCATCGAGCCCAACACGCCGGGCGCGGGCTACGAGTTTATCAACGCCATCAAGAGCGGCTCGATTCCCAAGGAGTACATCAAGCCCATCGATCAGGGTGTGCAGGGCGCAATCGAGTTGGGAATCCTGGCCGGCTACCCGTTGGTCGATGTAAAGGTCACGCTCTTCGACGGCAGCTATCATGATGTCGATTCGAACGAAATGGCTTTCAAGTTCGCCGGTTCGATCGCCTTCAAAGAAGCGGCCCGCAAGGCGTCGCCGGTTCTGCTTGAGCCGGTTATGGCCGTCGAAGTCACAGTGCCGGAAGAACACATGGGCACCATCATTGGCGACATCAACTCGCGCCGCGGTCGCATTGAAGGCATGGAGCACGCGGGCGGCTCGCAGATCATCAAGGCCATCGTGCCGCTGAAAGAAATGTTTGGATACGTGAACGACATTCGCTCTTCGACGCAGGGTCGCGCGTCGTACTCGATGCAGTTCGCGCGCTATGAAGAAGCTCCGCGCATGATCGCCGACGAAATCATCGGCCGCGCGCAGGGTAAATGAGCTATTACCTGACGGCTGATAGCTGAAGGCTGGTTTATGGGGCTGGAGCCGGATAGCCGGCGCCCCGAGATGAAACGGGCAGTACGAGCAACGAAAGGTTCTTGAGGACTGTTATGGCGAAGGAAAAATTTGATCGTACGAAGCCTCACGTGAACGTGGGGACGATCGGGCACATCGATCATGGCAAGACGACGCTGACGGCGGCGATCACCAAGGTGCTGCAGAAGCACAACCCGAAGAACCAGTTCCGGTCTTTCGATTCAATCGACAACGCACCGGAAGAGCGGGAGCGCGGCATTACGATCGCTACGGCGCACGTGGAGTACGAGACGGCGAAGCGTCACTATGCGCACGTCGACTGCCCCGGCCACGCCGACTACATCAAGAACATGATCACCGGCGCGGCGCAGATGGACGGCGGCATTCTGGTGGTTGCGGCGACCGACGGACCGATGCCGCAGACCAAGGAACACGTGTTGTTGGCTCGCCAGGTGGGCGTGCCGTGCATCGTAGTGTTCCTGAACAAGTGCGACGCGGTCGAAGACGAAGAGCTCACCGACCTGGTCGAGATGGAAGTTCGCGAACTGCTCTCGAAGTACCAGTTCCCGGGCGACGATGTGCCGGTGATTCGCGGCTCGGCTCTCGGCGCGCTGAATGGCGAGCCGAAGTGGGAGGCGCAGATCGACGCGTTGATGGAGGCGGTGGACACGTATGTTCCGCAGCCGAACCGCGCAATTGATCTCCCGTTCCTGATGCCGATCGAAGATATTTTCTCGATCTCGGGCCGTGGAACTGTTGTCACGGGCCGCATCGAGCGCGGCAAGGTGAAGGTTGGCGAGGAAGTTGAAATCGTGGGCTTCCGCGAAACGCGCAAGACGGTTGTAACTGGCGTTGAGATGTTCAAGAAGCAGCTGGACGAAGGTCTGGCGGGCGACAACGCGGGACTTCTTCTGCGCGGCATACCGAAGGAAGACGTGGAGCGCGGCATGGTTCTGGCCAAGACCGCATCGATCACGCCGCACACCAACTTCAAAGGCACCGTATACGTGTTGAGCAAGGAAGAAGGCGGCCGTCATACGCCGTTCTTCAAGGGCTACAGGCCGCAGTTCTACTTCCGCACAACAGATGTAACCGGAGTAGCGGAGTTGCCTGAAGGTGTTGAGATGGTGATGCCTGGCGACAATGTGGAGTTGGCAGTTGAGCTGATTACGCCGGTGGCATTGGAAAAGGGCCTTCGGTTCGCGATCCGCGAAGGCGGCCGCACGGTGGGCGCCGGCACGGTGGCAGAGATTACGAAGTAAGGAAAGCAGTTCACAGTTCGCAGTTCACAGCAGCACGCAAATCCGGGCAGCTTGAAAACTGAGAACTAAGAACTGTGAACTGAGAACTTGAAGGGATTGACATGGTTGGACAGAGAATTCGCATCCGGTTGAAGGCATACGACTACCGTGTGCTCGACACCTCGACCGGCGAGATTGTGGAAACGGCCAAGCGCACCGGAGCATCGGTGGCTGGTCCGATTCCACTGCCGACGATGAAGAACAAGTATTGCGTGCTGCGTTCGCCGCACGTTGACAAGAAATCTCGCGAAGCTTTCGAGATTCGCACGCACAAACGGCTGATCGACATTCTCGAGCCGACGCAGCAGACAGTGGACGCGCTGATGAAGCTCGATCTACCCGCCGGCGTCGACGTTGAGATCAAGGCCTTCGAGAAGTGAACTTGCCGTTCAGGCGGACGCGCTCTTTGAGCGCAAAGGCCAAGCGGGGTTAACGCAGAGCGAATAAAGACGCGAAGCGAGTAGAAAGGTCCGCGAGGACCCCGGCAGTGCGATGAATTCAATATCGCATGATGAGGTGAGGACGAGATGGCAGTTACGGGAATAGTTGGTAAGAAAATCGGCATGACGCAGGTCTTCGATGAGAAGGGCGACGTGCACCCCATCACGGTGCTGCAGGCCGGTCCTTGCGTGATTACGCAACTGAAGACACTTGCTCGCGATGGCTACGACGCCGCGCAAATTGGCTTTGTGGAGCCGAAAATCAAGTCGAAGAACGTGACCAAGCCGCAGTCCGGTCACTTCGCCAAGACCGATGCTCCGCCGGTGAAGGTGATCAAGGAAGTCCCAGTCTTAGCAGCCGAAGAGGGCATCGCTGAAACTAAGGCTGGCGATCGTGTCCTGGTCGACATCTTCACCGACGTCAAATTTGTTGACGTTGTGGGCCAGTCCAAAGGCCGTGGCTTCGCCGGCGTTGTGCGCCGTCACGGATTTGCTGGCGGCCCCAAGTCGCACGGCCATATGTTCCAGGTGCAGGGTTCGATCGGCGCATCGAGTTTTCCGTCGCGCGTCTTCCCGGGTCAGCGCATGCCCGGCCACATGGGAACCGACAACGTAACGGTGCGTAATCTGCGCATTCGCGGCATCGACATCGATGAGAACCTGTTGATGGTGGAAGGTGCGGTGCCCGGGCCCCGCGAAGGGTATGTATTGATATCGAAGGCCAAGGCCCCGCCGCGCGAGCGCCGTGGCTTTGCCGGATCCGGCACGGTCGATCCGTTGAAGGCTTCGAAGAAGGCGCAAGGCAAGAGGAAGTAGGTTTGGCCAGATGCGCCTTCGGGCGCACGAGCTGCGTCGGGTAATTGAAGAACATAATGATTGGGCCCGAATCGCACGAATTGAGATTGAGAGCCGGAGAACGAATCCGGCAGAAGAAGAAGACGATGGCAAAAGTGGATGTAGTAAATCTGAACGGAGAAAAGGTGGGCTCGATGGAACTGGCCGACGCGCTGTTTGCGCCCGACCAGGTGAACGAGGCTCTGCTGTGGGAGGCGGTCAAGCACTATCGCGCCGGCCTGCGCCAGGGCACACACAAGACCAAGAGCCGCACCGAGGTTGCCGGTTCCGGCAAGAAGCTGTGGAAGCAGAAGGGCACGGGCCGCGCACGCATCGGTTCGGTGCGCTCTCCTCTTTGGCGCCACGGTTACACAGTCCACGGACCGCAGCCGCGCAGCTATGATTATGCGTTCCCGCGCAAGAAGCTGCTGGGCGCACTGCGCTCAGCGCTGGCCTCCAAGCTGGCCGACGGCAAGTTGACTGTGGTCGACTCCCTCGAGCTGAAGGAAGCGAAGACCAAGCTCTATCGCGCCGCGCTCGACAAGCTGGACGTGACACGTACGGCACTGTTGGTCGAGAACGGCAAGACGCTTACTCAGTCTCTGCTGCTTGGCGCGCGCAACTTGAAGGGCGTTGAACTGGTGCTCAACAACGAAGTGCATCCCTACGATCTGCTGCGTTACGAGCGAGCGATCTTCTCTAGGGCTGCCCTCGAGCAGCTGATCGAGATGCTCCAGAAGAACGCTTCCAAGCGCAAGCTGGCTGAAACGGAGGTTGCATAATGCCAACCCTCTACACAGTGATTCAAAAGCCTCTCATCACCGAAAAAGGGCTGAGCGTGAAGGAGACCGAAGGGACGCTGGTTTTCGCAGTCGCTCCCCAGGCCACAAAGACTGAAGTCAAGCACGCCGTCGAGACGCTCTTCAAGGTGAAGGTCTCCACGGTCCGCACTTCGAACGTGCTCGGCAAGGAACGCCGCCGCGGTAAGTATGCGGGCTTCCGTCCGGATTGGAAAAAGGCGTACGTCCGGCTGAAGGCCGGCGAGAAGTTGCCCGAATACGTGAGCAACCTGTAAGACAGTTCGTAGTTCACAGTTCGCGGTTCTTAGTTAGAGGTGGACGCGGCTGGGAGCGGGCAAACTGAGAACTTCGAACTAAGAACTGTGAACTTTAGGAAACGACGATGGCAATCAAGACATACAGACCGGTAACGCCGACCCTGCGGTTCAAGACGACGCAGGTGAACGACGATCTGACGACCGACAAGCCGCACAAGCCGCTTCTTGCGGTAAAGCAGCGCACCGGCGGCCGCCGCAACGCGGGCGACTTGACCATGCGCCACCACGGCGGCGGGCACAAGCAGAAGCTGCGCCTCATCGATTTCAAGCGCGAAAAGTTCGGCGTTCCCGGCCGCGTGGCCACCATTGAATACGATCCGAACCGCTCGGCCCGAATCGCCTTGGTGCACTATGCGGACGGCGACAAGCGATACATCCTGCAGCCAATCGGCCTCAAGGTGGGGCAGACGGTGAGCTCGGGCCCGGAAGCCGACATCCTTGTCGGCAACGCGCTGCCGCTCATGAACATTCCCGCCGGCACCACGGTGCACGCCATCGAGCTTCGCCCGGGCAAGGGCGCGCAGATGGCCCGCTCGGCCGGAACCCAGGCTCAGCTGGTGGCCAAGGAAGGCGACTACGCTCTGCTCAAACTGCCTTCCGGCGAAACCCGCAAGGTGCTTGTTGAGTGCATGGCGACCATCGGTCAGGTCGGCAACGTAGACCACGAGAATATTTCGATCGGCAAGGCAGGCCGCAATCGTTGGTTGGGCATTCGTCCCACCAATCGCGGCGTGACCATGAACCCGGTCGACCACCCGCACGGCGGCGGCGAAGGTAAAACCTCTGGCGGTCGTCACCCGGTGACTCCGTGGGGCCAGCCGACGCGCGGCTACAAGACGAGGAACAACAAACGGACCGACGGATTCATCGTGGCCCGCAGGTCGAAGTAATGAAGGCAGCTTTCAGCTATTAGCTATCAGCTCTTAGCGAAAAGCGGCAGGGACAACATTGAAGCATTCGCCAAAGCAGCTTGAGCCAAAGCGAGCTGAAGGCTGAAAGCTAGGAGCTAAGCAGTTATGGCACGTTCCACAAAGAAGGGCCCGTTCGTGGATGCACACCTCACGGTGAAGATCGAGGTGCTCAACCAGGCGAACGACAAGAAGGTTGTGAAAACCTGGTCGCGGCGCTCGACGATCTTTCCCGAGTTTGTCGGGCACACGATCGCCGTGCACAACGGCAAGAAATTTGTTCCGGTCTACGTGACCGAGAACATGGTAGGTCACAAGCTGGGTGAGTTTGCGCCGACGCGCACCTTCAAGGGGCACACCGGCGGATCCAAGGCAGCCGAGGCCAGCGCGAAGCCGCGGTAGTTTGAAGGCAGCGAGCAGCTGATTTGAGGACAGACGAGATGGCAGTCGAGACAAAAGAATTCCGGGCCGAGGCAAGGTTTCAGCGGGTATCGCCGCAGAAGGCGCGGCTGGTGCTGGAACTGATCAAGGGCCGTGGGGTTGAAGAGGCGCTGACAACGGCGGCCTTCGCAAAGAAGCGGATCGCCCCGGTGATTCATAAGCTGTTGACCTCGGCGGTCGACAACGCGAAGTACTACGCGGGCGAGCAGGGCACGGACCTGGATGTGGACAACCTCTATGTCAAGCAGGCCATTGCGAACGACGGGCCGCGCATGAAGCGTATCCGCCCGGCCCCGATGGGTCGCGCCTTCCGCTATCAGCGTCGGCTTACGCACATTGTGCTGTCGGTGGCCGAGCGCGAAGGCAAAGCAGGCCTGGCGACCAAAGTAGACGAGCCTGCGGCCAAGACAATCGAGCCTAAGGGCGCCGTCAAGGCTCCCAAGGCCAAGGCTCCCAAGGCGAAGGCACCGGCAAAGGCTCCGGCGAAAAAGGCCGCGGCCCCTAAGAAGAAGGCCGCAAGCAAGGCCTAGAAGTTTTTTGAGAGGAAGCATATGGGACAGAAAGTCCATCCTTACGGATTTCGGCTCGGAGTGAACAAGCCCTGGCGTTCGCGCTGGTTTTCCGAGCGCGACTACGCGAAGCTCCTGGTCGAGGATGTCAAGCTGAAGGCCGAGCTGCGTGAAAAGCTGAAGGCCGCCGGCGTCAGCTCGGTCGAGATTGAGCGTCCGGGCAACAAGCTGCGCTTCTTGATCCGCACCGCGCGTCCGGGTATCGTGATCGGCCGCAAGGGCGCGGAGATCGAGAAGCTCAAGACAGAGCTTGGCAAACGCACCAGCCGCGACGTGTTCATCGACATCATCGAAGTGAACAAGCCGGAGCTCGATGCCCAGCTGGTGTCTGAAAACATCGCGCTGCAGCTCGAGAAGCGCGTCAGCTTTCGCCGCGCCATGCGCAAGAGCGTGGACTCGGCCAAGCGCTTCGGCTGCAAGGGAATCAAAGTGCGCGTCTCGGGCCGCCTGAACGGCAACGAAATTGCGCGCTCGGAGTGGTATCTCGACGGTCAGCTTCCGCTGCACACGCTGCGCGCCGACATCGACTACGGTTTCTCCGAGGCCCAGACGACCTATGGCGTGATCGGCGTCAAGACGTGGATATATCGCGGCGACATCTACGAACAGAAGCGGCGCAAGACGCCGGCTGTCGGGACGTCGGTGTTTTAAGAGACAGTGATCAGTGGTCAGTGATCAGTTCTTGTTTCTGAGTTTTTAGAAGGTTGGTTGCCGGTTTCAGTTGTGAGTGGTCAAGCTGCTGTTTGGGCTAGGGACTAACTGACCACTGACCACTGATCACTGACCACTGGTTTTCGAGGTTTTCGTTATGTTGATGCCAAAGAAGGTGAAGTTTCGGAAGCAGCAGAAGGGCAAGCGCCGTGGCAAGGCGTGGCGCGGCTCGTCGCTCTCTTTCGGTGAATACGGCTTGAAGGTGCTGGAGTGCGGCTACATTACCGACCGGCAGATTGAGGCAAGCCGCATCGCCATGACCCGCTTTATCAAGCGCGGCGGCAAGATATGGCTGCGCCTGTTTCCCGACAAGCCGATCACCAAGAAGCCGGCAGAAGTTCGAATGGGATCGGGCAAAGGCGCTCTCGACCACTGGGTAGCCGTGGTCAAGCCGGGCAAGATTCTCTTCGAGATGGAGGGCGTGGCGCCGGATGTCGCCGAAGAGGCCATGAGGCTGGCGTCGAACAAACTGCCCCTTCGCACCAAGTTTGTGATGCGGCCGGGCGCCGTCAGGCCCGAAAAGACCGCGGCAAAATAGGATTGCAGCTTTGAACCGCTAGCCATCGATCTCCAGCTCTTCCAGTTGAACCGAAGAGTTATGCAGAAGAGCGATAAGGCTAGAGGCTAGAAGCTAGGAGCTAGGAGCTGAAAAGGAATGGAACTCGCAAAGATTCGTAGTTTGAGCGACGACGAGCTGCTGCACCAGGAGAAGACAACCTCCGAGCAGTTGTTCCGGCTTCGCTTTCAGGTTTCGCTGGGGCAGAACGACGGAGTCAAGAAGATCCGCGAGCTGCGCCGGGAGATCGCGCAGATCAAGACCGTAGCCCGCGAGCGCGAACTCGGTGTCGGCGAACCGGCAAAAGTCGCAGTTGCTGAGGCCAGACCGGCCGCGGCCGCGAAAAAGAAGGGAGCCCGATAGATGACGGCGACAACGGAAACAGTGCAGGCGCCGGCAACGGGCGCGCGGCGCAACGAAAAGGTTGGCAACGTAGTCTCCACCAAGATGGAGAAGACCATCGTGGTGGAAGTGGAGATGCGCAAAGCGCACCCCAAGTACAAAAGGATCGTGCGGAGCACCAAGAAGTTTTACGCCCACGACGAATTGAGTTCGGCGCGGCTGGGCGATGTGGTCCGCATCCGCGAGACCCGGCCGTTAAGCAAGCTTAAACGGTGGGCTTTGGAAGAGATTGTCCGGCGCTCGACGCTTGGGCAGATTGACGATGCGGCGGTTGCTTTGGATATCGCCGCAGCCAAGTAGCAAGGTGCAGTTTTCAGGTATCAGTAGTCGGTTGTCAGATGCGGTAGAGCAGGACCAGCGATATGCGCGGCTGATCACTGGCCACTGACAACTGATCACTTAGGAGAAACCCATGGCAGTGCAAATGAGAACGATGCTCGCGGTGGCCGACAACTCCGGCGCGCGCAAGCTGCAGGTGATTCTGCCCTTGGGCGGCGGACTGGGAAAAAAGGCCAGCCTGGGCGACGTCGTCACCGCGGCGGTCAAGGAAGCTTCACCTGATGGAACGGTGAAGAAGGGCAAGGTGGTGAAGGCCGTTATAGTCCGTACCCGCAAGGAGTACCGCAGGCGCGACGGCACCTATATCCGCTTTGACGAAAATGCGGCTGTGGTGATCGACGACGCGCATGAGCCGGTCGGTACGCGCGTCTTCGGACCGGTTGCTCGCGAGCTGCGCGAGAAGAAGTTTTTGAAGATTGTTTCCCTGGCGCCGGAAGTGGTGTAGCGGAAGTTGTCAGAGATCAGTTTTCAGTGTTCAGTTTTTTGGAGGTGGTTTGGAAGCAATGATTGCTTGATTCAGTTTTGATGCCGGCATCGGAGAAAGCAAAACTGACAAATGATCACTGACAACTGACCACTGTTTCTGGAGAAGAAATGCAGAGTTTGAATATTCATCGCAACGATACCGTCAAGGTCCTTACCGGCTCTGACCGCGGCAAAACGGGCCGTGTTCTGCGCGTCTTTCCCGACAAGGGCACCGTGCTGGTTGAGCACGTGCGCGTCGTCAAGAAGACCGTTTCGAGCAAGCAGGGGCAGCGCACCAAGGGCGGAATTGCCGAGCAGGAATCGCCGATCAACGTTTCAAACGTCATGCTGGTCTGCCCCAACTGCGGGCCGGTCCGCGTTGGCTACAAAACGGAAGGCGACAACAAGGTCAGAGTTTGCCGCAAGTGCGGACAGACGCTGCCGACCAAGAAGTAGTCTAGCCGTCAGCTTTCAGCTCTCAGTTCGAGTTGTGGCGCGCAAAGCTGAATTTGCGAATGTGGATGAGGAATAACTGAAAGCTGACGGCTGATAGCTGAAAGCTGTTTTTTGAAACCCTTCCGCAACGGTAAACGGTCATGGTGGCCACTCCGGGCGCCGGAAGAAAGAGAGCAAAGCAACATGGCAGCACGACTGAAACAGAAGTACCACGCGGAGATCAAGCAGGCCCTCCAGAAAGAGCTGGGCCTGGAGAATCCGATGGCTGTGCCCCAGCTGGAGAAGATTGTTATCAACATGGGACTCGGAGAAGCAACGCAGAACACCAAGCTACTCGATCCGCTGGTTGCCGATCTGACGGCAATCGCCGGACAGAAGCCGGTGACCACCAAGGCCAAAAAGTCGATTGCGGCCTTCAAAGTCCGTGCCGGCATGTCAATCGGCGCCATGGTGACGCTGCGCTCCGACAGGGCATACGAGTTTCTCGATCGGCTCATCTCCACGGCGCTGCCGCGGGTGCGCGACTTCCGCGGTGTTTCGACCAAGAGTTTTGACGGGCGCGGAAACTACACGCTCGGTCTGCGCGACCAGCTCATCTTCCCTGAAATCGACTACTCGAAGGTAGAGAAGCTGAAGGGCATGAACATCACCATCGTCACCACCGCCAACGACGACAACGGGGCGCGTGCCCTGTTAAAGCACTTCGGCATGCCGTTCCGGCAAGGTGCCTAAGACAGCTGTCAGCTTTCAGTCATCAGCATGATAAAGGCGGAACTGGCAGCAGATACTAAACGAATTTGGGCTTGATTGACTGGCTTCGGTTCGAGACGAGCAGGGAACAAGCTGAAAGCTGATAGCTGAAGGCTATTAGCTGCTCTTGAAGAGGATTTATGGCAACAACTGCAAAACGAGTCAAGGACGCGCGGAAGCCGAAGTTCAGCTGCCGCAAGCATAACCGCTGCCAGCTGTGCGGCAGGCCACGCGGGTTTCTGCGCAAGTTTGGCGTGTGCCGCCTGTGTTTCCGGGCGCTTGCGCTGAAAGGCGAGATCCCCGGCGTCGTCAAGTCGAGCTGGTAGCAAAAGCCAGTTGTCAGGTATCAGTTGTCAGTGGTCAGTTCGTTCGATTTCCGGCCTCAAAGGGGCTATCGAAGTGAACGGATGCAGAGAAAGCTGAGAACTGAAAACTGACCACTGATAACTGTCGCAAACATTTCCGCAGGTTTCCGCCGGAACCATTAGGCGGACGAACGGGAAATGAAGGAGAAGGAATGAGTCTGACCGACCCAGTAGCAGATTTTCTGGCACGCATCCGGAACGCCATCCGGGCGCGCCATCAGAAGCTCGATGTTCCGGCTTCCAAGCTGAAGACCGAGATCGCACGCATTCTCAAGGAAGAAGGCTACATCTCGAACTTCAAAACGCAGGAGGAGGAGGGCAAGCTGATCCTCCGCGTGTACCTCAAGTACGGCGGGACAGATGCGGCCATCCGCGATCTGGCGCGCATCTCGCGTCCCGGCTGCCGTGTCTACATAGGCCGTGACGAGATCAAGCGCGTGCAGGGAGGCCTCGGCATCTCCATCATGACCACCCCCAAGGGCGTCATGACAGGCCGTCAGGCGCGCCGCGAAGGCGTTGGCGGCGAACTGTTGTGTGAAGTGTGGTAATGCCAGTTGTCAGTGGTCAGCTGTCAGTTATCGGTTCCGATCGAAACTGAGAACTGACAACTGAAAACTGATCCCTGTTTTTCCGGCTGCAGTGGAACGAGGGGCTTTGAATCTATCAACTGATCACTGATCACTGATAACTGTTCCTCGGGACTCGCAAGCCAAATGAAGGATTGATTCGATGTCGCGTATTGGAAAGAAACCGATCTCGCTGCCGGCGGGAGTGAAGTACAAGGTGGAAGGCAACACCGTTCTGGTCGAAGGGCCCAAGGGCAAGACCTCTGCGATGATCGCCAAGGGCATCTCCCTCGAGACCAAGGATGGCATTCTTCACGTCAACCGCGAGTCCGACCAATATGCCGCGGTACACGGTCTGACGCGTGCTCTGGTTTTCAACGCTGTCGAAGGCGTGACAAAGGGCTGGACGAAAGAATTGGATATTGTCGGTATCGGCTATCGCGCCGAGATGAAGGGCAAGGGAACGGTCGTTCTTACTCTGGGCTACTCGCACCCCATCGAGGTGCCGCTGCCCAGCGGAATTGAAGTCGCCGTCGATCCCAAGCAGACACACCTCACCATTACCGGGATCGACCGGCAGAAGGTGGGCCAGGTGGCGGCCGACATGCGCTCGCTGCGCAAGCCGGATCCCTACAAAAACAAGGGAGTCCGTTACACGAACGAGAAGCTGAAGAAGAAGGCCGGCAAGACGGGCTCGAAGTAAAAAACAGTGATCAGCTTTCAGTGGTCAGTTATCAGTTAGATCGTGCGGGAGTCTGATTCAATAGCTGAAAACTGAGAACTGACACCTGAACAACAACCGAACGGAACCGCCGGGCGGCTCCGCTGATAGGAAAGAGACCATGATTACGCAGACCAAGAGAAACGCAATCCGCCAGCGCATTCATGCGCGCATCCGGGCCAAGCTGTCGGGCACCGGGGAGCGTCCGAGGCTGAATGTCTATCGCTCGCTCAACCACATCTATGCACAGGTGATCGACGACCAGAACGGCCTGACCCTGGTGTCGGCTTCGACCATCAAGCTGAAGACCGGCGGCAATGTGGCCGCGGCCCGCGAGATCGGCAAGACGGTCGCCGAACTGGCCGTCAAGAAGGGCATCAAGAGCGTGGTCTTCGATCGCGGCGGCTACCTCTATCACGGGCGCATCAAGGCGCTGGCCGATGCAGCGCGCGAAGCGGGACTGGAATTCTAGCTGCAGCTATCAGCCTTCAGCTCTTAGCTATCAGCTCATTTTGTCGTAACGGAGCGCACCTGATTCGCGCAGCGAACTGATAGCTGAAGGCTGAGGGCTGAAAGCTAAGAAAACGAGAGAGCAATGACGATGTTGAAAAAGAAACTCGATGCCAACCAGTACAACCTGAAGGATCAGGTGGTGGCGATCAATCGTGTGACCAAGGTTGTGAAGGGCGGAAAAAACATGTCCTTCGCCGCGCTGGTAGTGGTGGGCGACGCCGCATCCGGCGTGGTCGGCTACGGTTCGGGCAAGGCCAAAGAGGTTCCTCAGGCGATACGCAAGGGAATCGAGTCGGCCAAGAAGAATCTCTACCGCATCAACCTCACTGAGACCACTATTCCGCATCAGGTTCTGGGCCGATACGGTTCGGGACAGGTACTGCTCAAGCCCGCCCCCGAAGGCACTGGTGTGATCGCCGGCGGCGCAGTGCGCGCGGTTATGACCTCGGCAGGCGTGCAGAACGTGCTCACCAAGAGCCTCGGCTCGCCGAACCCGCACAACGTCATCAAGGCTACCTTTGACGCGCTCGTGCAACTGCGTGACAAGGGCGAAGTGGCCACTATGCGCGGCAAGGCCGTGGAGGAGCTTTAAGTCATGGCTGAGACCAAGAAGATTCGCATCCAGTATTACCGCTCGAAAAACTCCACCCCCGCCAATCACAAGGCAGTGGTGAAGGGACTTGGCTTTACGCGGCTCAATCAGATCGTGGAACGCGTCGACAACGAGTCGATCCGCGGCATGGTCAAAGCAATTCCGCATCTGGTGCGGATTCTGGAAAACTAGCAGAGCAGTTGTCAGTGATCAGTTGTCAGGTCTCTTCACCTGCAGGAGTCGGCTGACAACTGACCACTGAAAACTGAAAACTGTTTTTACAACGCGAGTCGGCCGGGCCCAACCCTGCCGGCGTTACAGCGAGGAAATCATGGCAAAGAATCTATCAAATCTGCGCGCGCCAAAGAAGGCAAACACCGGGCGCAAGCGCGTGGGCCGGGGCATGGGATCCGGCATGGGCAAAACCTCAGCCCGCGGCCACAAGGGCCAGGGTTCGCGATCCGGCTTCAGCCTGATGCGCGGCTTTGAGGGCGGCCAGATGCCGCTGCACCGCCGCTTGCCCAAGCGTGGGTTCACCAACATCTTCCGCACAGAGTACACGGTGATCAACCTGGACCGCATCGCCGAGCACGTCGAGGGCCTTGCCGTCAAGGAGATTGCCCTTGATGACTACAAGAAACTCGGTCTTGCATCCAGCAAGAGGGCGCTGATCAAAGTGCTCGGTTCCGGTGAACTGGCCTCGGCCATCACCATCCACGCGCACAAGTTCTCCAAGTCAGCCGTCGAAAAGATCGAAAAAGTAGGCGGCAAGGCTGTCGTGCTCGGCGGACCGGCGGCTCCGGCAGCAGCCTAGCTCGAGGGGACTTTCAGGTCGCATCCGCTTCGGTCTGCAGCAGAGGAAGCACCTGGAGTTCCCGGCATCTGACTGGTCTTACCGGCTCCTCGGGCTCTAGGCGCTCAGAACAAATGAGTTGGACTCCGAAAGACGAAAATGGACGAAGTGTGACGGAACGCATATACGCGTCCTCCCGGTTCGGCTAGGATCGAGCGCAATCGGGAATCGACTAAGATTGTTACGTGAATGATTCCAGGGGCGGAGAACGCCCTGAATCGGATGACTAAAAATGCTTGAGAAGTTCCTCAATATCTTCCGGATTCCCGACCTGCGCAAGCGTGTCCTCTTCACGCTGGCTATCCTTGCCGTCTATCGCCTTGGCGCGCATATCCCCACCCCAGGCGTTAACGCCCATCAGTTGGAGGTGCTCTTCAACTCTCAAAGCGGCTCAGCCCTCGGCCTGATGGATTTGTTCGGCGGCGGCAACCTGCGCCGCATGACCGTGTTTGCTTTGGGCATCATGCCCTACATCACGGCCTCCATCATCTTTCAGCTGCTCACCGTGGTCTATGAGCCGCTGGCGCGCATTCAGAAGGAAGGCGAACTCGGTCGGAGGAAGATCACCCAATGGACCCGTTACATGACCGTGATCCTTGCCGCGCTTCAGTCGATCGGGATCGCCTTTATCCTCACCAAAGGCGGCATGGTCCTGCATCCGGGCATCGGTTTCAACCTCATGACCGTGCTCACTCTCACCACCGGCACGGCGTTCATCATGTGGCTCGGCGAGCAGATCACCGACCGCGGCATTGGCAACGGCATGAGCCTGCTCATCTTCACCGGCATTGTGGCCGGGCTGCCTCGCGGCGTCGCCGAACTCTACTCCAAGATTCAGACCAACGCCTGGGGTTCGTTCACCATCTTTGCCGTCATTGGCCTCCTGATTGCCATGATCGCCGTTGTTGCCTTCATCGTTTTTGTCGAGCGCAGCGAGCGGCGCATTCCCATCCAGAGCGCGCGCCGCATCGTCGGCCGGCGCATGATGGGTGGCCAGTCCAGCCATCTGCCGCTGAAGGTTAACGCTGGCGGCGTCATGCCCGTGATCTTTGCCAGTTCCATCCTGTCTGCGCCCATGCTATTCGCACAGACCGAGTGGGCGCAGAGCATTCCCTGGCTGCAGCCATTGATTCGGGCCCTTTACCCGGGCGAGCCCTGGTATGAGGCTTTGTACATGCTGGGCATCATCTTCTTCGCCTATTTCTATATTTCCATCGTGATGAAGCCGGACGATATCGCTGACAACTTCCGCAAATCGGGCTCATTCATTCCCGGAATCCGCCCCGGAAAGCGCACATCGGACTTCATCAACGACATTCTCACCCGCATGACGCTGGTGGGAGCGCTCTATCTTATCGTCATTTCGCTGGTGCCTACGATCATGATTTCAGGCATTCGGCTCGATCATTTGTTCCTTGTTGGGCGGTTTTTTGAGAGCCTGCCCAATTGGACCACGCATGGTATGGGGGTCACGTTCTACTTTGGCGGCACTTCACTGTTGATCGTGGTGGGTGTAGCCATGGACACCGTCAACCAGATCGAATCGCAGCTGATCATGCGGCATTATGACGGCTTTTCCCCGCGCTCCGGTCGCATACGCGGAAGGAAAACCTGGTAATGTCTTCATCTGTAGTTGCAGTCGAGCAGGGCCGGGAAACGGGCTTCACAGCCCTCCCCGGCCCGATTCTTTTGTTGGGCGCTCCGGGCGTGGGAAAGGGAACCCAGGCCAAGGAACTGGTGAAGATCTGGGGTATTCCGCAGATCTCCACCGGCGACCTTTTACGCGCCAATGTGGCTCAGGGAACACAACTGGGCCGGGTAGCAAAGGAGATCATGGGTCGAGGAGAGTTGGTGCCCGACTCCCTGGTGGACGAGATGGTTGCCGCCCGTCTCAAGGCCCCCGACACCGCGAAGGGCTATATTCTCGACGGATTTCCCCGCACCCTGGGTCAGGCGGGCTGGCTCGACGGGCGTCTGGCTGCCGATGGCAAGTCGCTTCCCGTCGTTGCGGTCAGCATACAAGTGGACTATAATCAATTATTGCGCCGGATTACGGGGCGCAGAAACTGTCCTGTCTGCCAGACCATCTACAACGTCTTCATGAATCCGCCCGAGCGGGATGGGTTCTGCGATGTAGAAGGTGCAGCGCTGGTGCAGAGAGCCGATGACACAGAAGAGGTCTTCAAGGAGCGCATGCGCGCCTATGCGGCCTTGACTGCGCCGGTTGTCGAGCACTACCGGGCACTGGGGCGTTTCGCTGAAGTAGATGGAGACCGGCCGATCAAAACCATCGCGGCCGGAATTGTTGCCGCCGTTGAGCGGTTACGCAAAGCTGCGTAGCCGGCACGGCGACTCTGTGCGTAAGTTAATTGCCGGTTGTCAGAAACAGTCCTCGGTTGTCAGCCCACGGGCAGCAACGAGCTACTCAAAGCTGATGACTGGAATTCGAAGTTCTTAAAGGCTGGTCTGCAACTGTGGCTGTGGTTTTGAAATCGTCGCAGGAGATTGAAAAGATGCGCCGCGCGGGCAAGGTGGTCCGCGAGGTTCTTGAGTTGGTGCGCTCCGCGGTAAAGCCCGGAGCCACCACCCTCGACCTTGAGAATGCAGCCGAGACCCGGTTGAAAGAACTAGGCGTAAAGGCCGCATTCAAGGGCTATCACGGCTTTCCCTGCGTCCTTTGCACCTCGGTCAACAGCGAAGTGGTTCACGGTATTCCGTCGGCCCAGCGTGTCCTCAAGAGCGGGGATATTGTTTCGGTTGACTTCGGCGCGGTGGTGGATGGTTATTTTGGCGACGCCGCAATCACCGTGCCGGTGGGCAAGATCGATGAGAGAGCTGCCCGGCTCCTCAAGGCGACGGAGGCTTCACTCCATGCCGGAATTGCCGCAGTCAAGCCGGGGGCGACTCTGGGCGATGTGGGTGCTGCGGTTCAAGATGTAGTCGAAGCAGAGGGTTTTTCCGTGGTCCGGGATTTCGTTGGCCATGGCATTGGGGTTCACATGCACGAGGACCCGCAGGTTCCCAACTTTGGCATGCGCGGCCACGGTATGAAGTTGAAGGCGGGCATGGTCATCGCCATTGAGCCGATGGTCAACGCCGGAAAGCCAGAGGTTCAGGTACTGGGCGACGGATGGACTGCGGTGGCGAGCGACGGCAGCATGAGCGCCCATTTTGAGCACACGGTCGCGGTTACTACGACAGGTGCAAGGGTTTTAACGGATTAAGCAACCAAGCCGGCGCGTACCCTGTTCCAGGTACGAGGCACCGGCGGAAGCAGGATACGGTTTGTCGAAGGAAGACGCGATTGAGGTAATGGCAGTGGTGACTGAGACCCTGCCCAATGCCATGTTTAAGGTCAAGCTTGAGAACAACCACGAGGTCTTGACCCATGTTTCGGGGAGGATGCGCAAGAACTTCATCCGTATTCTGCCCGGTGACCGCGTGGCCGTAGAGCTGAGTCCCTACGACCTGAATCGCGGACGGATTGTGTACCGGTACAAGTAGCTTTCAGCCGTCAGCTATCAGCCATCGGCATTTAGCTCTGAGTTGAAGGCTGGGAGTTGGTGACTGCGAGCTGACGGCTGAAAAGGCCGAACAAATCAACCGCGTGGTCGGCAGATGCGCGGGGAAGGGCAGCAATCATGAAAGTCCGTGCATCAGTAAAAAAGATTTGCGTGAAGTGCAAGGTCATCACCCGCCGTGGGGTGGTCAGGGTGATCTGCGAAAACGCAAAGCACAAGCAGCGTCAGGGCTAACACGAGCCTGGCAACGGCGGAAGTTCCGAGAGAGTTCGCAGTTCTTAGTTCACAGTTCTCAGTTCGAGCTTGCTTTAACTGAGAGGTAACACCGAAATCAAAATACTGTGAACTACGAACTATGAACTGCGAACTGAAAAAGAGGCTAGTTAGCTTGAGTCAAGGCTTGCGATGAACCTCTGGAAATATTCCGCCCCACGCGTGCGAGCCGGCTAAGGCCGGAGGCACCTAACCAGCAGCAGCAAAGGACAACCAATGGCACGTATTGCTGGCGTCGATCTGCCTCGCAACAAGCAGGCACGCATCGCGCTCACATACATATTTGGCATCGGTGATCCACGTGCGCTCAAGATCCTGCAGAAGGCGAACGTAGATGCCTTCAAGAAGGTTCAGGATCTGGGCGAAGACGAGGTCAACCGCATCCGCCAGGTGATCGAGGACGAAGGGAACGTCGAGGGCGACCTGCGCAAGGACGTCCAAATGCACATCAAGCGCCTCATCGACATCCAGAGCTACCGCGGCACGCGCCATCGGCGCTCTCTGCCGGTGCGCGGTCAGCGCACCCACACCAACGCCCGCACTCGCAAGGGCCCGCGCAAGGGAACGATTGCCGGCAAGAAGAAAGCGACGGGCAAAACCTAAATGGCGAAACCAGAGAAGGCGGCAGGCGGCAAGGCCGCCAAGAACAAGAAGTTCAAGAAGCGCGAGCGCAAAAATGTGCCATTTGGCATTGCGCACATTCAGGCCTCGTTCAACAACACCATCGTCACCATCACCGATCCCGTGGGCAATACGCTCAGCTGGAAGAGCTCTGGCTCGCTCGGCTTCCGCGGATCCCGCAAGGGCACTCCGTTTGCGGCCCAGCAGGCAGCTTCGAACGCCGCCGGCATGGCGCGCGATCACGGTCTGCGTGCGGTCGATGTCCGCGTCGCCGGTCCCGGTTCGGGCCGCGAGTCGGCCATCCGCGCGCTGGCTGCAGCCGGCATCGAAGTGCGTTCCATCCGCGACGTTACGCCGATGCCGCACAACGGTTGCCGTCCGCCAAAGAGGCGCCGCGTCTAAGAATAGTTGTCGGTTTTCAGTGGTCAGTGATCAGTTGGTGCTTGGTCGAATGGGCTACCGTAACTACGCAGGCTGCTGAAATGACAATAGGGAGTGACCGGGAGTTAGAGATCAGTTGATGCCGCAGAAGGCACGACGGTGAAACTGAAAACTGACTTCTGATCACTGACAACTGAAACCCCGGGCCGGGATGACCTGCGCACCGTCGCACGTAAACCGGCCGACATCCGAAGTAGGAGAAGAAATGGCACGTTATACCGGAGCAGTCTGCCGCCTTTGCCGCCGCGAAGGCACAAAGCTCTTTTTGAAGGGCACCAAATGCACATCTGATCGCTGCCCACTGGAGAAGCGCAACTTCGCGCCGGGCATGCACGGCAAGGACCGCAAAGCCAAGATTGTCGGCTACGGCCTCCAACTGCATGAAAAACAGAAGGCGAAGCGCATGTACTTCACCCTTGAAGGCCAGTTCCGCGCTTACTACGAGAAGGCAAGCCGCGCCACTGGCGTTACCGGCGAGTTGCTTATTCAGCAACTCGAGCGTCGTCTCGACAACGTAGCCTTCCGCCTTGGTTTCGCCATCTCGCGTCGTCAGGCGCGTCAGGTGGTCCGCCACGGCCATGTCACCGTCAACGGCAAGAAGGTCAACATTCCCTCTTTCCAGGTGAACGTCGGCGACGAAATCGCCATCCGCGAAAGTGCGAAGAAGCTGGTGATCGTCGAACAGGGCGCGCAGTATGCTGCGCAAAACCCTGTCCCAGTTTGGCTGGAAGCAAACTTTGAAAACCTTTCGGGCCGCGTGCTTTCGCTGCCCAAACGCAAGGACGTGAACCTGCCCATCAACGAGCAGCTGATCGTCGAACTGTACTCGAAGTAACAGTGGACAGCGGACAGGGAACAGTGAACAGTAACCAAGCCCGTTCGGCGAATTACTGACCACTGTTCACTGTTCACTGACCACTGCATCTCAAACCGAAGGAGAACTTGCGCGGCCGCCGCAGAATGCTTCGCGACGCATCCAGCCGCGCGGGAAAAGAGAGAATCATATGTTGTGGAGAGGTTTCCAGAAACCGAAGCGCCTGGCAGTCGATGCCGAGACGCTGACCGAAACATACGGCAAGTTCAGCGCGCAGCCGTTCGAGCGCGGATTTGGCACAACCATCGGCAATGCACTGCGCCGCACGCTGCTCAGCTCCATTGAGGGCGCGGCCGTCACCGCCATTCGCATTGAGGGCGTTCTTCACGAGTTCCAGTCGATAACGGGTGTCGTCGAAGATGCCACCGACATTATCCTCAATCTCAAGCAGGTTCCCTTCAAGCTCGCCGGCGAAGGCCCCAAGGCGCTCTACCTCCGTGCCGACCAGCCCGGCGTCGTCACCAGCGGCATGATTGAAGCCGACGGCGACGTGGAGATCCTCGACAAGAGCATCTACCTGGCCACACTATCTGAAGGCGGCAAGCTCGATATGGAGATGCGCCTCAAGCGTGGGCGCGGCTACATCTCTGCCGACAAGAACTTCGACGCTGACCTGGGCCTTGGCTTTATTCCGGTCGACTCGGTTCACTCGCCTGTGCGCCGCGTCAACTACCTGGTGGAAGCCGCACGTCTCGGCCAGATCACTGACTACGACAAGCTGACCCTTGAAGTGTGGACCAACGGAGCCGTTTTGCCCGCCGATGCTGTCGGTCTGGCCGCCAAGTTGCTCAAGGACCACATGAACATCTTCATCAACTTCGAAGAGGAAATCGAAGCCGAGGCTCGCGGTGAAGAAGGTCGCACCCTGCTGCGCAACGATAATCTGAATCGCAGTGTTGAAGAGCTCGAGCTCTCAGTCCGCAGTTACAACTGCCTGAAAAATGCCAACATTCAGTCCATCGGCGAACTCGTGCAGAAGACTGAAGCCGAGATGCTGAAGACCAAGAACTTCGGCCGCAAGAGCCTGAATGAGATTAAGGAAATCCTTGCTCAGATGGGCCTTTCGCTGGGCATGAAGATCGACGAGAACGGCAATGCCGTGCCCGGACCCACAAGCATTCCTCCCGCCGCCGCACTGGCTGCGAGTTATGGCCGCTACGACGACGAGGACGAGCCGCTGGACTCCGTGGACCTGCAGTTGCCCACTGAGACCGAGAACTTTTAAGACAGTTGTCAGTGGTCAGTTTTCAGTTGTCAGTTAGAAGCTGCACTTTAGCTTCCGCCGAGAACAGAGGACTGAACACTGATCACTGATCACTGAAAACTGATTTCGAAAGAGAGTTTCACAATGCGCCATCGCAATGCAGGATTCAAGCTCGGACGCAACACCAGCCACCGCCGCGCGCTGCTGCGCAATCTGGTCACGTCCGTCATTACTGAGGATCGTGTGGAAACGACCGTGGCCAAGGCAAAGGCCGTCCGCCCCCACGTTGAAAAAATGATCACCCTAGGCAAGAAGGGCGATCTGCACTCGCGCCGCCAGGCGCTCAGCTTTCTCATGACCGACAAGGCAGTCGACCGCCTGTTCGAGACCGTTGCCCCACGCTACGGTGATCGCCAGGGCGGCTATCTTCGCATCGTTCGCACCGGATTCCAGAAAGGCGACGGTGCAGAGAAGGCTTTCATCGAACTGCTCGGCGCCGAAAAGCAACTGGAAGTAAAGCGCCAAAAGCGCGACGAGATCAAGGCCAAGAAGAGGGCTGAACTCGAAAAGCAGATGGAAGAAGCCAAGAAAGAAGAACCCGGCGACGAGAAGGCCGCTTAGGCCGGCTCAGCCATCACTGCAATTCGGCTCGTTCCAGCGGACGGGCATTCGCTTCGGCGAGTGCTCGTTTTTTTTCGATTAGGAACTGATGACTCTGTGCCGGCAAACCTGGCGTTTGCGCTTGGGCGTCTGTCTACTTGGTTCCTTCAAACCTGTGCGCTGGCAACTGCAATTCAAACAAGAGCGCCCTCCGCCTCCAGCAGGATTGCAGAGAGGTCAGAAGGCGCTTGGTTTCATGCAAAGTTGGTGGGAGGGCTGAAGGTTAGCGTGTTACCTCGAGTGTTAAGGTCATGGGGATGGAGACGGGCTTATTGTCGAGAGTAGCCGGCTCAAAGCGGAACTTGCGAACCGCTTCAAGAACGGGCTCATCCAAGCTGGGATTCGGAGACTTCGTAATCTTGACGCTGTTGGGATTGCCGAACTCGTCGACCTTCAGACTGAGGACAACTTCCGCTTGATGAAAGGTCGCGATGTCAGGGGTCACGGTCGGCAGTTCAACCGGGACGGACGAGAGAATCTGAGCAGGCTTGACACCGGTCGAAACCGGGGTTGAGGCAGCGTCATCGGCTACGGGCTGGCTTGCGACTGCGGCTGCGGTGAAGAACAGAGGGGAGAGCAGAACGCTTGCAACGAGAATACGACGCATAAAGTTCCTCCATGGGTCCAACAGTACCCATCACCACTCTAAGATCATTTCATGACGATTGTCAACTATATTTTTCATGTCGTTTGTTTTCAGTTAGTTTATTTGCAAGACACAACATGTTCTCTCTCAGCTCTTCGAAATCCTGGAAGGGCCTGCGGGAGTCGGCGCGCGTCATGCAGTTCATTCGAGTCGCATCCGGGGCCAGTCGAGGCCCGAAGGGTGCTCCTTCCTGCCGCAGAAATCAACATCGCAGAAACGCGAAAAGCCCCGGGTCCGCGTTGCGATCCCAGGGCTTGTTGTGTTCGTTCTCGCGGGCGCGCCCGCAATGAATCGGGAGGGCTGCGTTACCCCTGTTGTTCTGACATCTCCTCTTCGTGCGTCTCAATCAGCTCAGTGACTTCTTTTGTGCCTTCAAATCCCGCAATTGCCGCGACGCCCTCGGTGAGGATTCCAGCGTTCGGGTCCAGCTTCTTCACGCCTTCAACGGCAACAAATGCGCCTGCTGCTTCTTCCAAAATGCCCATGGTGTGCTCCTTTTTTTCAATTCTTGGATCGACTGCCCGACGCCCTCTCCGGAAGTCGAGCACAAAGCAAAGCATGGCAACGTGAGTGGCAGTTGAATGATCTGCTCAACTGAATGCCAAGTCCTCTTGTTCGATCGAAATAGGGGAAAGGACTGCCGAGGCTACTCGGTTGGCGCTTTGCGCAAGGATGACGTGTGAGCGGACAATGGTGCCTGATGGCCCGATGGGTTTCACTCAACCATGCGCAGCCGCATTGAAGTATTCGTAACCCGGATCAAAAGGCATGACGCGAGTCCGCTTCCTCAAGGGTGGGCCGATCAACATTCAGGTGGCGCACCATCTCAACCAGGCGGTCCTGATAGGTATTCCTGCCATCGCAGATTCGCTTGTAACAGGCATCGGCCAGACGCTTTCTGGCTCCATCGTCGGCAACCATTCGCCGCACAGCGGCGAGCATCTCTGCGGCAGTTTGAAAGTAAACCACACATTCGCCGTCGGGGCCAAATATCTCCCGATGATCCTCTGTATCTTCCACCACCATGCAAGTGCGCATTGCGGGCAGCTCAAACGTACGCATGCAATGGCCGTCGCGATTTGAGCGCCGTACCAGGCACAGCGCAACTTTACATGCCGCGGCGCCCTTGCGCACGGTGACGGCGTCAGCTATGCCCCGCGCGGCAGAGCGCGTCGGCAAATGGCGATGCCAGAATGGACCATAGAGCGCCAGCCGGAACCCCTCGCGGATCAACAGGGACATGTAGCCGATGCGATCTCTGTCCGCCCCGCCGACAAAGTACAGGTCTGAGGCAAACGATGCATACTCCGCCTGATTGGCGGGCTCCTCTGGAAAGTGAATCTCCGGCGCATACGCAAAAGGAAGATAGCGGACTTCCCTGCACCCGGCGGCCCGCAGATCGTCCATATTGGCGTGCCGCGGATTGAAGAGGACGTCATATTCGGGAAGCGCCTTCGAAAACCAGCGGGAACTGATAAGGGGATTGAAAGGATCGTCGGTCAGGAAGTTGCAAGCGTGCACCCCCATGGCCCGGATAGCACTCAGATCTTCCGCTTCAATAGCCGCTATCCCCGTGGCCAGCAGCACCGTCGGCTGAAAACGCTCCGCCTCTGCCCGCACCTGCCCGCTGAAGCGATGCAGATGAAACGGTCGATGTCCGCGCAAGTGGTAGCAGAAACTATTGACCCAGGGATTGGCCGACAGTGCCTTCGAGGCGTCCACCAGCCTCACCGGAATATCGAGCCTCTGCGCCGCGGCGAAAAGATGCGCGCCAACATGCACCTCACCTGGATTAGCGACTAACAGGAGACGAAGGTTTCTGTTCGAAGTCATCACAGGATTCCCGGCGCAACATATAGCGCGGAGCGGTCCTTATGCTTTCGCAGCGGTCAGCGCTCCCAGATCCGCAGCCAGCTTTTCGGTGGAGAAGGCCTCGATCATGTCACCTTCCTTGATGTCGTTGAAATTGCCCAGCCCGATGCCGCACTCCATACCGTTGGTCACTTCGCGGGCATCATCCTTGAACCGCTTCAGGGAGCCGATCTTGCCTTTGAATACCTGCTCGCCATCGCGAAGAACCTTCACCTCGGCATCGCGACGGATCACGCCGTCCTGCACGCGGCAGCCGGCAATGGTGCCAACTTTTGGAATCTTAAAGACGTTGAGCACCTCTGCGCGACCAACGTAGTTTTCCTTGAAGGTGGGTTCGAGCAAGCCCAGCATCGCGAGCCGCATCTCGTCCTGCAACTCGTAGATGATGGAGTGCAGCCGGATCTCCACTTCTTCCTGCTGCGCCAGTTCGGCCGCCTTGCGCTCGGGGCGCACGTTGAAGCCGATGATGATTGCGTTGGATGCCGTCGCAAGCAGCACATCGCTCTCGGTAATCGAGCCGACCCCGGAGTGGATCACCTTGACGCGCACCTTCTCAGTGGACATTCGCATCAACGAGTCGGCAAGTACTTCCACCGAGCCGGTCACGTCGCCCTTGATGATGAGCGCCAGATCTTTTACGCCGGCAGTGCGAATCTGCTCTGCCAGGCCTTCGAGAGAGACGCGCGAGCTCTTGGCGAGTTGCGCCTCGCGCTCCTTCATCTTGCGGTATTGGGCAATGCCCTTTGCCTTGTCGCGATCGGCAACCACGAGGAACGTATCGCCGGAGTCGGGCATCGCTTCCAGGCCGAGCACTTCGACAGGTGTTGAGGGTCCGGCTTCTTCCAGTGCGCGACCACGATCGTCAAACATCGCGCGTACCTTACCGAAGGTATTGCCGACGATGTAGCTGTCGTTGAGGCGCAGGGTTCCGTCCTGCACGAGAACGGTCGCCACAGCGCCGCGTCCGCGATCCAGTTTGGCTTCGATGACCGAGCCCAGGGCCTTGCGGCCCGGTGTCGCCTTGGGCGCGCGGATATCGGAAACCAGGCAGATCATCTCAAGCAGCAGATCGAGGTTCTGTCGCTTCTTGGCGGAAACCTCGACGAAGACGGTGCCTTCCTGGCCAGCGCCTGCCCACTCTTCCGGAATTAGTCCACGGTCGGCCAACTGCTTTTTCACGCGGTCGGGGTTGGCCTCCGGTTTGTCGATCTTGTTCACCGCCACGATGATGGGCACGTTCGCAGCCTTGGCGTGGTCAATGGCTTCGAGGGTCTGTGGCATCACGCCGTCGTCGGCTGCTACCACGATCACGACGATATCGGTGACCTTGGCGCCGCGGGCACGCATGCGGGTAAACGCTTCGTGGCCTGGGGTATCGAGAAAGACGATCTCGCGGCCCGATGCGGGAGAACCTTCCTTGGCAAACTTCACCTTGTAGGCGCCGATGTGCTGCGTGATTCCACCAGCCTCGCCGGCAGCGACATCGGTCTCTCGAATCGCGTCGAGCAGCGAAGTCTTGCCATGATCGACGTGGCCCATGATAGTGACAACGGGCGCGCGCGGAATTTCAAGCTCGCCCGTATTCTCGGCCTCGAGGACCTCTTCGATTGACTGATTCGCAATCTCTTCCTCGTAGCTGATGACCGTGGCTGCCGCCCCGAACTTGGAGGACACGTCCTTGACCATCTCGGCATCAAGAGATTGGTTGACGGTGACGAATATGCCGGTCATGAGAAGCGTGGCGATGAGGTCTTTGGCACGTACCTCGAGCTTTTCAGCCAGATCCTTCACGCTGATGCCTTCGGTCACAGTGATCTCACGCGTGATCGGGAGCGGCTCAGTGCTCAGATGTCCTCCGCCATATTTAGGCGGTGGCACAAAGCCCTTCATCGGGCCTTCCTTGGTTTTCGGATACTGCTGCCTGCTGCCGCCAGGGCGCTTGTTTGGCGAGCGCGGCGGACGTGCGCTTTCAGTCGGTGACGGAGCTCCACCTGCGCCGGGACGCGGCGGGCCAAATCCGGGCCTCGCGCCGAATCCGGGGCGTGCGCCGAAACCGGGCCTTGCACCCGGAGCCCCGGCTGCGCCGCCGGTAAATCCGCCCATCGGCGTACGCGTCGGATGCTTGGGACGCGGGCCGCCCGGGAATTGTCCAGGCGCAGCTGGAGGGCCTCCCTGCGGACGTGGCGCATAACCACCGGGCGCTCCTGCGGGGCGACGATCGAAGATCGGCTTGCCGCGCTGGATTGCCGCGCCGGGAACCTGGTTGCCCGTTGCAGTTGCTGTTCCTGCCGCAACGATCGGAGCTTTGTACACAGGCCGTGGTCCGGTCTGTGGCATAACCATACGGCGTATCGGCTGAGCCGCCGGGGGCACTTGTTCAGGCGTGGCCGTGTCCGCGGCTGTTTCAATTGTCTCGGCGGCGGCCGCAATCTCGGGCTGTCGCGCAGTCGCCGGAGCGTCTGCCTTAGGCGCCGTCGCAGCGGGCGCGG
The DNA here is from genome assembly GCA_963783065.1 of uncultured Acidobacteriaceae bacterium. Classification (GTDB taxonomy): domain Bacteria; phylum Acidobacteriota; class Terriglobia; order Terriglobales; family Acidobacteriaceae; genus Telmatobacter. Next base: position 211,180 of record CAWAMG010000007.1, read on the forward strand.
ATTCAACCGGCAAAGTCGTCGCAACCGACGGCCGCTGCTGCACAGTGACCTCTGCTGCAGCCGGGGCAGCGGCTTCCGCCGGAACGGGAGCGACTGGCGGTGTCTTCAGAGCAGCCAGCTTCTCAACTGCGCGCTGCAGCTCTTGGGCTGGCTGGTCTGGCTTGGTTGCGTAAGTCGCTGGAGGTTTCACGACAACTGTGCCGGCGGAAGGCGCTACCACCACAACCGGTCGCGTCACCGCTGCAGCCCCCGCAGGGGGTTTGGCAACAACAGTTCCAGCGGGTGGACGCGAGGCAATCGCTGGAGTCGAAGCCGGCGCCGTGACAATGGGAGGCGCGGGTCGCGTTGCAGGAACGATTCTACGCGGTTCGGGACGAGCCGGCATTGCGGCCACGGTTGTTGCAGCAGGCAACACCGGAGTTATCGGTGCCGACTTGGCGGCGGGCTTGGCTGCCGAGGCAGCGCGTGTCGGCGCGTGGCTTTGCCGACCTTCCTGCTCTTCCTTCTGCTTTGCCGCAAGAACCGCTTTCAGCGCGTCGCCGGGCTTGGAGACGTGGGAGAGATCAATCTTGGGGGTAATCGTCTGCGAGGCACGCGAGGTGCTGCTGCCGCTGTGGCCAGCGGATTTGGAGCCGCGACCGAGATGCGTCCGGACCTTCTCGGCCTCGTCCTCCTCCAGCGAACTGGAGTGCGTCTTCCCCTGGGCCAGGCCTAGTTCCGCCAATATCTCAAGAATCTGCCGACTCTTGACTTCCATCTCACGTGCAAGATCGTTAATTCGAACCTTACTCATCCGCCTCTTTTCAATTTGTGCTTCCCAAAGCCGTTAGTTGCTCATAGATCCTCGTGGCATTGGCCGCTGCTGATGCTTCCATTATTGCCTGAATTGCCTGAAAAGATGCGGCGCGTTCTACGCGCCGCCCGCTTCAGATTCGTCTTCATCCGCTGTTGCGTGTTCCGTTTCAATTCTTTCGAGCAGCGGTTCTTCTTCGCTCAGAGCATCCTGCTCGATCGCTTCCGCTGGCGCATCTTCAAGGGTTTCCACTTCCGCTTCGTCGGCGGGCGGAACATCTTCGATGGCGGCTTCAGCTTCCGAGCTGGGTTCGGTTCCTTGCTCGGCAGCTTCCACTTGCTCTGCTTCCCTGATTACGTCGGCGCTGTTCTCCGCTTCTGCCTGGTCTGTTCCCAGGACCGCTTCGCGTGCTTGTTCGCTGACCGAGGACTCCGCACCTTCCAACTCCGCCGGCTCGTGGCCTTCTTCGCCCTCTTCAAAGTGGCCGAAGTAGTGACGAACCGCAACGCTGATTTTTTCGAGCGTCTTCTCGCCGATGCCTGGAATCTCTTCGAGCTGCTCCGGAGTCATGTCGGCCAGCGCTTCCACGGTTGTGATGCCCGCGGTAACAAGCTTTTGAATGATTCCTTCCCCCAGCTCCGTCACCTGTTCGATCGGCGTCGATGGTCCGCCAGAGAGCGCCTGCATCTGTTGCTCCACTTCCTGGCGCTTTTCTTCTTCGCTCTTGATGTCGATCTTCCAGCCGAGGAGCTTCGCGGCGAGCCGGACATTCTGTCCCTTCTTGCCGATCGCCAGCGAAAGCTGCGTGTCGTCGACGATCACTTCGAGTTGCTTATCGGTAAGGTCCGTGATCGAAACGCGGCTCACCTTTGCCGGCTGCAATGCCTTCTCGGCAAAAGTCGTGATCTCTTCGCTGAATTCGATAATGTCGATCTTCTCGCCGCGCAATTCGCGGATGATTGACTGGACGCGCATGCCTTTCATGCCAACACACGCGCCCACTGGGTCGACGTCCTTGTCGCGGCTTTGTACGGCGATCTTGGTGCGTTCGCCGGCCTCGCGCGCAATCGCGCGAATCACCACCGTGTTGTCGTAGATCTCCGGAACCTCTGACTGGAACAGGTTTTGCACCAGCTCCGGCGCGGCGCGGGAGACGATCACTTGCGGCCCCTTGGCTGCGCGGTCCACCTTGAGCAGCACTACGCGAACACGCTCGCCGACGGAGAACTGCTCCAGACGCGACTGCTCGCGCTTGGGGCAGCGGGCCTCCGCCTTGCCAAGGTCGTAGATAATATCCTGGCCTTCAATGCGCTTCACGGTCGCGTTCAGCACTTCCTTTTCGCGATGCGCATATTCGTTGAAGACGGTGTCGCGCTCTGCCTCGCGAACCTTCTGGAAAATCACCTGCTTGGCCAGTTGCGCGGCGATGCGCCCCAGTGGGCTGGTGTCGCGATACATCCGGATCTCGCTGCCGACCTCCACGCCAGGCGCAAGTTCATTGGCCTCTTCGAGCGTGATCTGGTTCAGCGGGTCCTCGACCTCGTCCTCGTTGGCGACCACCGTCTTGTAGATGTAGGCGGTGATCTCACCGGTTTCCTTGTTCAACTCCCCGCGCATGTTCTCCTGCGTCTTGTAAAACTTGCGCGTGGCCAGGGCGATGGCCTCTTCCACTGCACCCACCACGATTTCGGGCTCAATGCCCTTCTCGCGGCTGAGGAGTTCGATACTTTGATACAAAGCGCTGCTACCCATACTTTGCTTGCTCTCTTCCTGCATGGTTCTTCTTGATTCGTCTGCGGCTGCGGCCCTTAGTTAAACGCCGCGCCGGAGTTGCTCGATTAGCGGGAGCTGGTTTGCCGGACCGGAGGTGACTTGCCTTGATCCCGTTTTTCCAGGTCGCTTTGTTCCTGGTCCCGGTGTTAATGTGTCGCCCCTTCACGTTGGGGCTGGGTCTCAAATCTCCGGCACGAGGTGCGCCTTCTCGATGTTCGAGAGCGCAATCTCCACCGTGCTCACGCCTGCCTTGCGACTCTTGCTGTTCTGTTTCGCTGCGGCAAGGTCCAATGTGATCGTCTCTGCCGCGTCGCCGGCAACTAACTGTCCCTGCCAGTGGCGATTGTTTCTTACCGGTTCAAAGGTCTGGATCTTCACAACACATCCAGAGAATCGAACAAAATCTTCCCGCTTGCTCAGCTTGCGATCCAGGCCGGGCGAACTGGCTTCAAGCAAGTACTCCGAGTCGGGGACCAATTCTTCAACGTCCAACAAAACTCCAAAATCGCGGCTGAATGCCGCGCAATCCTCATGCGTAACTCCGGAAAGCTGGTCAGCGCTCAGAGTACCTTCCTTCAGGCTCTCCGGAAGGTCCTGCTCTTCGCCTGCCAGGATCGCCGCTTTAAGCCCGGCGCGCCCCTCGGCATTTTTTTCCAGATAAACGCGGAGGGTGCGCTCCTTGGCGGGTCCCACGAACTCAATTTCCACCACGTCCAGTCCGTGTGAGGCGGCCACTCTCGCCGCCGCGTGCCGAATTTCATCCAGCCTTACTGCCATCGTTCCCCGTCGCCGGCCCGGCGCTGCTTCTCTGAGGAGTCCCTTTGTTTTCAAGGAGCTCCGTCGGGCTTTCTGGGTAAATCCGTTCCAAAATTGCCGCAAATAAAAAGTGGGCTATAAGCCCACTCATCTCTCCGCCAGCCGGTGCGGTCACGGTAGTCCGGCGGACAAACTCGTCTGCATTCTCATGATACGGGGATTTGGGGAGAAATTCAATGCCCATGGGGTGGCGAGGCTGTCTGACATGGTGAGATTATGCTAGTTTCGACGCTCGCTTAAATGCACCCCACCCTGGGTCCACGCAGGTAGATTGGGTGGTCCCACCCCGATGCTAGACTCACCACTATCTATGAGTGCATCACAGTCTCCCCATTCCCCTCATCCTTCGGCCTCACGCTCGGTGCGTTCGTCTCTCACTGGCACATCCTCAAACGAGGCGCGAGCCGCGCTGCTGAAGCGGGCTGCACGCGACGCGATCGATTATCTCGAAGGGGTCGACGCAAGGGCAGTGGTGCCTTCGCCGGACGCGATTGCGAAGTTAAGCGCTCTGCGCGGTCCGTTGCCGCCGGGACCCACCAGCGCGGAGGCCGTTCTCCATCTGCTCGATGAGTTCGGCTCGCCCGCCACAATGGCCAAAACCAACGGGCGCTTTTTCGGTTTTGTAACCGGCGATTGTCTCCCCGCCGCTCTCGCCGCCTCATGGCTTGTGAGTGCATGGGACCAGAACGCCGCCCATTACGCCCAATCTCCCGTCGCCGCCCAGTTGGATGAAACCGCCATCGAATGGGTCCGTGAGCTTTTCGGCCTGCCCGAAGGGACAGGCGGCGCTATCGTCACAGGCGCAACCATGGCCAATTTCTCCGGACTGGCAGCGGCGCGGCACGCACTTCTTCGACGCGCTGGCTGGGACGTCGAAGCCGACGGCCTCTTCGGTGCACCGCCCATCACTGTCGTCGCTGGTGAAGAAGTGCATCAGTCGGTCCTCAAGGCTCTCGGCTTGCTCGGCATGGGCCGCAATCGCATTGTGCGCGTCCCCGTTGATGGCCAGGGCCGCATGCGTGCCGATGCCCTTCCGCATCTCGGTCCAATGACAATCCTTTGCCTTCAGGCCGGCAACGTGAACTCCGGCGCTTTCGATCCCGCTGCGGCCATCTGCCCCGCTGCCCGCGCCGCCGGTGCATGGATCCATGTGGACGGAGCCTTCGGATTGTGGGCCGGAGCTTCGCCGAAATACCGCAAGTTCACCCAGGGCTTTGACCTTGCCGACTCCTGGGCCACCGATGGACACAAATGGCCCAACATCGGCTACGACTGCGGCATTGCACTCGTCCGCGACCCCAGCGCTCTTCGCGCCGCCATGTCCATTCAGGCCGCATACCTGGTTCACGCTGAGCAGCGAGACCCCTCCAACTACAACCCTGAGCTTTCCCGCCGTGCTCGCGGCGTAGAACTCTGGGCAGGACTCCGGTCGCTTGGCCGCTCAGGCATGGCGGAACTTGTCGAGCGGACATGCGCTCACGCACGCCGCTTTGCCGAAGGTCTTCGGGCCGCCGGATACGCAATCCTGAACGATGTGGTCATCAACCAGGTGCTGGTCTCGTTCGGTGACGCGGAGAAGACCCTGCGGGTGATTGAACTTCTGCAGCGAGAAGGTACCTGCTGGTGCGGGTCAACGGTCTGGCAGGGCCACACCGCGATGCGCATCAGCGTCTCTTCATGGGCCACCACGGCGGAAGATGTGGAGAAGAGCCTGGCCGCCATCCTGCGCCTGGCACACGAGTAGGCGTGCCGCCCGCGGGTAGACTGGTCGTTCGGGAGCGAGCGCATCCCCTGGAAACGCAGGCCGACGGGCGCCGCCGCTGCCGCACCCCTTGACACATGTGAAACCGCGGATGAGGCTGATTGCATCGGAAGATCATCCGCCATGCACTGGTGATGGCTCTGGCCAAGGACGGCTATGGACTCAAATGACCCAATTGAAGGCGAGCGAACACAATCGGATCCTCTTGAAGTTTTAGCGCGAGCCTTCAGCGATCAACTGATGGCCTGCCTGGACGAGTGCGCGCGCGGCCGCAAAGGGCTGTTTTCAAGCAACGTGCTCGACGACGAAGAGGTGTGGCCCGAAGCGGAGCGTCTGCGTGAACTTGCCCTGGCGCTTCCTGAGATATTTGCGCAACAGGGCGAGCGGAATGCGTTGTGCGACGAGTTTCTCGACCTGTGCTCCATGCACGGAGAGTTTCATCCCGGTGAGCGCAAGTTGGCGCGTGAGTTTCTGGCACGCATTGAGCGCGGCGAAGTGGGATCCCCGACCGAACAGGAACGCAAGCCATGGTAGTCCTCCACGCATTCCTTGCTCTGTTGGCCGGATTTGCGGTGATGGCCATGCTGGTGGTACTGGTCACGGCCGCGCTTGCACGGTTGACGCCAGACTGGGTCGATCCAGCTGGTTCGAACTCCCCCAGCACCGCCTATGTTTTCGTCAACCTTGGCTACTCGTTTGTTGCAGCGGCCGCGGGCGGGTACGTCACCGCCTGGGTGGCGGGGGATAACCCGCTCTACCATGTCTTGGCGTTAGCCATTGTCGTCCTTGCTCTTTCCGCCCTGAGCGCACTGCAACAGCGGGGAAAGCAGCCGGTCTGGTACGCGCTCACCCTCGTCGGCCTCACGCCTTTGGGTATCCTCGCGGGCGGACTGGTGCGGCTGCGCGTATTGGGGATTCTCTGAGACATACACACTTCAATGAATTCTCAATGCGGGCGGAGGATCAACTGCGGGTTCTGAAGGCGCTTGCTTCAGGCTCTCGCGGGGATGGCCCGCGAGAGCCCGAAGCAATTGGGAAGCAGCGCGAGTAGCAAGGACCCGCCCTGCGGAAAGCTCAGAAGCGCACTCCCAATGTAACCGGGATCAGCTTTGTTCCAGCCGCTACTCCCACAGCGCCAAGACCGTTTGGCGACAGACCCTGCACCGCCGGCGTATCCACATAGAGATAGCGGACCTCGGCAAACAACTTCGTTTTGCTGTCGTTGTACATGCCGCCCAATCTGCGTTCATAGCCACCGCCAACATTCCATCCGCCCTGGTTCGATGAGAAGTGACCGACTACCGCATTGGTGTAGCCCTCTTCGCAGAAGTAGTAGCAGTAGGTTTCCAATTCAGGGTCGGTAAAGCTCGTCAGCTTGCGATAGAAGCCTCCGCCCCCAGTCATGTAAATATCATTCTTTGCCTTGGGGAAGAGATCGACCACTGGCGCAAGCGTCAACGACCAGATGTGCGCGTTGCCACCGTTGGCCGTGGCCTCGGCAATAATCGCACCCGGCAGCTTATCGTCAATGAACTGATACTCTGCAAGCAGGGCAATGTGCTTGCTGAAGTTCATTCCCCCGCCCACGGTAAAGTTTCCGCCCCAGGTGATGTAGTTTGACGAGGATCCGAGCGGGCCGCTGAAGCCGCCGCCGAATTCGAGGGCGAAGTTGTCTTCCAAGGTGTGCTTCCACCCTTTCTGGGGGCTATCAGCCTGGCCACCCGATCCTGACGGCGCAGGCAGGGACGGCAAAGCCTCCAGGCTGTCCGAAGGGTCCAGAGAGAACGTCTGCAGGGAACTTGACCAGTTCTGCCGTGAGCCCGAATCGTTGGGTGCAACGCCGGTCGAAGCCGATTGGCTGGGGAAAGGTGTGGACTGCGCGTGCGCCATACCAAGTGCGAGGAAGGCCGCAGATCCAGAAATACTGACACGCCGCAAGAGCGACTTCCAACCTTCAATAGACATGTCTGGACCTCGAGGATTGATTTGTCTTGACTCGTGCTGGGCACAAAGGCCCGGCACAGCGTTAGACACCAAAATCGGAGCAAAGGTTGCGGGAGAACTAACTCTGTCAGGAGCAAGCCTCGCGGGGCGAGACAGCCGGGAGGAGTCACTTAGGAAGCTGCGAACCCTGACTTGGTGTTAAGTAGATGGCACCGACTTAAGGTGTAAACCTATTGCAAATACGCGCGTCAGAATATAACGCACTTTGTGCGTCGCAAAATCGATCGGCCGGAACAGTTGGCCGCTCCGGCCGATCTGGGTCTTATGTTTGTTGATGCTGAAGCTCAGCCCTGAATATCGAATTGTTCCGCATGCAGGGTCGGGTCGCTCTTTACCAGGATATTTTTGCCCACCAGTTCCTCAAACTCCAGTAGCCAGCTGGCGTTGTTCTGCTTGAGCACCTTCACTGTCTCCGGGTTCACGCGCAGCAGAACGTCTGGCCCTTCGAAGTGTTTCTTCATCTTGCGCAGCTCGATGTAAATCTCGTTGCACACGGTGGTTGGGCTCTTCACCATGCCGGTTGCCTGGCAGGTGGGGCAGGGAACGCTGAGTGTCCGCTCGAGGGACTGCTTGACGCGTTTCCGCGTAATCGCAACAAGTCCGAAGTCGTTAAACTGCAGAACTTTCGTCGGCGCACGGTCGTTCTTGAGCGCCTCTTCGAGTGCTGCCATCACCTTGAAGCGGTTCTTGCGCTCATCCATGTCGATGAAGTCGATCACGATGATGCCGCCCAGATCGCGCAGCCGAATCTGCCGCACGATCTCAGGTACCGCGTCGAGATTGGTCTTGAGGATTGTGTCCTCGAGCCGCGCCGACTTGCCCACGTACTTGCCGGTGTTGATGTCGATGGCCACCAGCGCTTCGGTCTGGTTGATCACGATCGATCCGCCGCTCTTGAGCCACACCTTCGAGCGCAGAGCCTTCGAGATTTCTTCCTGGATGCCAAAGTGCTCGAAGAGTGGCGCCTCTTTGGTGTAGAGCTTGACGCGGCGCACTAAGTTGGGCGAGAAGCGGTTGAGGAACTTGACGACACGTTCGTAGTCGTCCTGCGAGTCAACCCAGATCGACGAGAAGTTCTCGCTAACCTGATCGCGCAGGATGCGCTCGATCAGTCCGGTGTCGTGGAAGATCAGCGCGGGGGATTTCGAGGCGTCAGAGCGTTTCTTGATATCGGCCCAGGAATTCAGCAGGAAGCGCAGGTCGGTGCGTAGTTCTTCTTCCGATGCGCCCTCCGCTGCGGTCCTCACAATGAATCCGCCGCTCGCGTCGCCGCGCTCGCTGATTAGAATCCGCTTCAACCGCAGGCGCTCCTCATCAGAGGCGATCTTGCGGCTGACGCCCACGTGCGTGACCGTCGGCATAAACACAAGGAACCGTCCGGGAAGTGCAATGTGGCTTGTGATGCGCGCGCCCTTCTTGGCAATCGGTTCCTTGGCAATCTGAACCAGAATCTCCTGGCCCGGCTTGAGCAGGTCGCTGATGATCGGAAGATCCGAGGTTTGCATCGAGCGACGCGAAGGTCCGCCACGACGATTGCCCGGGCCGCCCCGCTCGGGCCGCCCGCCCCGCCGGCCGCGTCCGCCGCGAGAGTCGCGCTCGGAGCGTTGACGCGTACCGTCAGTCGTACCCGGCACCGGTTGGCCAACTGCGAGGCCTTCTTCCTCATCATCCTCGCCATCTTCTTCGTCGCCGTCCTTGCCATCGAAGGTCATCTGGATGCGATGGTCGAGGTGCGCTTCCTGCAGCAGTTCGCCTAGATCGCCAGTGCGCATCGAAGGAGGAAGCGTCTCTTCTTCGTACTCCTCCAGATCGTGCTCGTCGGTCTTCGCGTGATGGTGATGCGGAGCATCGAACTCTTCTTCCTCGATGAGCTCTTCTTCAATGTGTCCGCTGCCTGGCGCATAGGACGAGACCGCTGCCGGGGCGACTGCTCTTTGCTCGGGAGCCGGCGCCTGCGGTTCTTCCTGCTTCTTCTTGCCGCCCAGACCAAAAAGCCGGAAACCAGTTGGGGCCGATGGATCGACATGATGCGAAGCGGACCGGTCTGTCATCTCATCCGCTGGCTCTTCACTGCTCGCGTGCGAAGCCGTCTCACTGGTCTCTTCCGTCTCCTCAAACTCGAAGGAAGGCTCTTCAACCTCGGCGTCTTCACTCAGCATATTCTCGGAAAGCCCTTCAAACTGTTCCTCAGTGGCTTCTGCATGCTCAGCAACCAAATCGCGCTCCGCCGGAGGTTCCCGGTCTTCGATGCTGTCTGATTCAGCGCCGTGCTCCGCCAGCTGAGCAGGCTCAGCGGCGGATTCAGGTACCGGTTCGGCCTTCCCCTGCCGATGGCCCGAAATCGACTCGCCAGGCAGGAGCCCGCTTCCGTCCCATGAAACTGGACCATCCACAAGCGACGCCGGCTTGAATGTGCTCGCTGGCCGTGGAGCCGTTTCCCGAGCTGGTTTCGGCGTTTCAGCTTCCTGTTTCGCACCGTATTTGCGCAGCGACTCGCCAGGAAGAACAAATGGAGTGTCCGGTTGGCCGCCGCGCGGTTCCCGGCTTCCACCTGACGTGAAGGTGCCTCTCTCCCGTCGGGATTCGGCCCAGGATTCCGATTGCTCATTTGAACCAGCCTGGATCGCGCTTGCGACCGACGGCTCCTGCGTGGACTCGGAAATACCCTCACTTGCTTCGCCCGAGCCTGACCGATTTTCCTCGGAGCCCGCCGGGCCCCGGCCGCCACGCCGGCGACGACGGCCACGCCAGCGCCTTGTCCCGCCCATTCCGGACTCTTCACCACTCGCATCGTGAGTCAGGCCTGAATCTGGTCCAACTGCGGCTTCGAGGCTTCCTTCTTCGCCAGTTTCCGCGATCTGTCGGCGATCTTCGCCGGGCTGCTGCGGCCGAGATTCCTGCTTTTGGTCTGCAGCCTGCCCGTTGCGGCCCCCATTCCGCCTGCTATCCCGCTCAGAACCGTTTGTGTGCCGGACTTCGCGTGGAGGCGTTGCGGCACCGCTCGCCGAAGCCTTCTCAAGTTCGTCGGACTCTTCCGGGTCTTCGAGTTCGAGGAAGTCGGTTACATAGAGGAACGCATCGCGCTCCAGGCCCACGTCCACAAAGGCGGACTGCATGCCCGGGAGAACCCGTGTAACTCGGCCGTTGTAAATGGAGCCCGCAAGTGTGTACTCGTTTTCGCGTTCGTAGTAGATTTCCGCGAGCTGATCGTCTTCTAGAATTGCAAGCCGCGTCTCATGCGGAGTGCTGGAGATGCAAATCTCTTTTGCCATCGTACCTTTCCGTCCGGCTGCCCTTGGCGGCCGGGAACTGGGGCAAGGCGGGATGGAGATGCTCAAGAACGGGAGGGTCGGGGATAAGCGGAAGGGATGACCTGCGGCTGGCTGTCAGGCTGGAGTCCACGCGGCCAGCATTCCCAACGGGAAGCGAACCGCGCCGAATCTCCGGCACAAAAAGCTCGACGAACTTTGAAGTGCAGCTATCCAAATGCAGAGAGTTTGTGGCCTCCCAATTCGGGGCCGTTCCAGCGTTTTCGATTCTGCTCTCTCCAGAAACCTGGATGCCAAGTGGCTTTTTCGCCAAGAAAGAGCCACCTTGCAATACCTCCAGATGCCTGCAAGTGAATCGGAAACTCTCTAAAGCCGTGGCGAGCGAACTGCCTTGGAGCGCGGTGCGAGCAACCTCCAGTTGCTCATCATTCTCCGCGCAGGCAGTGTCGCTAGAACTCCGCCAATCCCTCAGCAACCCTTTCAAACGGTCTTCTGTTGTCGGGGTGGAGTGGCTTTCCCGTCTCTGCGTGCTCATGAACCCAATCCTGCCGGGCTCGAGATCCATCCGGACCTGGCCGGCTAAATGCTTGAATCTTAGGCTCTTGCCAGCCAAATCGATCAGACGTTGGACAGGAGGTAAACTTGTGTATCCGAATCCCCGGCAAGCGATTCGGCCGCCTCGGCCAGGGAACTTTTAGTTAACAAACCGGCGCATGCGGACGTTCATCGCCACACCCAGCGCCAGGAATGTGAACAACACTGAAGATCCGCCGTAACTCATTAACGGCAAAGGAATTCCGGTGACTGGCATGAAGCCAATGACCATGCCCACATTGACCGCGATCTGAAAGGTCAATACAGCCACGAATCCCATGATAATCAAGGACCCGGACATGTCTGCGGCTGTTTGAGCGTTTTGAATCAAACGCATCAATATGAAAAAGTATAGCAGCAGCACGAAAATCGCGCCGATAAACCCATGCTCCTCGCTGAATGCAGCAAAAATGAAGTCCGCATGGGGGATGGGCAGGAAGTCTCCCTGGGTCTGGCTGCCTTTGGCCGCTCCCTTGCCCCACACGCCGCCCGCGCCCACCGCAATGAGCGACTGGCGGATCTGGTAACCGGCCCCCTTCGGATCATTGTCCGGGCTGATGAAGCTGGTAAGTCGCGCCTTCTGGTAAGGCTTCAGAAGTTTCCCGGCTCGACCAGCCCGCGCCCACCAGGAGCATGGCCGCAAGCGCCAGTATCGATCCCTGTTTGACGCTGATACCGCCCAGAAAAAGGCCGGCAGCTAGAATCGGAATATAGACGAGCGCTGTTCCCAAGTCGGTCTCTTTGAGCACCAAAAGCATAGGAACTCCCACCAAAGCAATCGCCTTGAATATCTCCCGCCAGGTGAGCGACCGGCCCCCGAGGTTGGCAAAGTAGCGCGAAACAGCCAGAATAAGCACCAGCTTCATCCACTCCGACGGCTGAAAGAGCATTGGGCCCAGCTTGATCCAGCGCCGAGCGCCGAGCGCCTTGTGCCCGATCCCCGGGATCAGCACAGCAGCCAGGAAAAAAAGGAAGACGCCATAGAACCAGGGAACCAGGTCGAGCATCCGGTGGTAGTCGATCTTGGCGAAGATAAACATGGCGGCCAGGCCGCCGGCGATGTAGAGCATCTGTTTGGTGTGGAAGCCGACGTACTTGGTGTGCAGAGTTGCTGAGTAGATCTCAAGAACGGAGAGCGCGCAGATCAGCAGAACGACCGCCAGCAGCGTCCAGTCGAAGTCTCGGAAGGTGAGGAATCTGCGCATTGCCATGGCCTATTGTCCGCCTCGCGGAGAATTAGCCGCACTGGTCGTAACGGCCTGTTCGGAGGATCGTAGTTTTGGTTGGTTCCGGCTTGGCGATGGCTTCGCCCCTGGCTTCAACGCCAGCGATTTTTCCACCTTAGCCTCGACAACCTGCCCATGATCAACAAAGAAATGTCCTGCTTGCAGGCGGGTCCCCCAGGTGGCTTGGGCATTTGCTCCTTTGCCCGACGGCGGCAAGGGCTCGGTCCACACGGCTCCCACCTCTGCCTGTGCAGACTGCTTCGATGGCGCCAGATTGTTAGCCAGCCTCCGCTGCTTCTCCACGTAGGCCGCCACCAGCTTTGCGCCGATCCGCGCTGGATAGTAGCTGAATTGGCCGTTCTGCCACAGCACCGCAACTACCAGTTCCGGGTTGCGGCGCGGCGTCAAGCCTACGAACCAGACATTCGGATTGGTGGCGCGACCCTTGGTGGTTTTGTCCAGAGCTTCATGGCTCATTAGCTGCGCCGTGCCCGTCTTGCCGGCCAGATCAATCCCCTCCAGGTGCGCCGAACCCGCAGTATGGAAGTAGCCGGGCTGCGTTACTTCCGCCATTCCGTCGGTGATGATGGTCCAGTTATCTGGGTCAATAGGGAGGCTCACCTCACCTGTTCCCGGAAAGTCCTCAAGCAAGGACTTGCGGAAATCGGCCGGAAGTTGATCGGGAAACACGACATGGGGCCTTACCATATGTCCGCCGGATGCAATGCCGCCAATGATTCGCGCCAGTTGGATCGGCGTTGCCTCCACCGCGCCCTGTCCGATTGCAACGTCGAGCGTTTCGTCCGGGTACCAGCGGTTGTGATAGTTCTTCATCTTCCACTGCGCGCTCGGCATGAGGCCGGCCTGCTCGCCGGGAAGATCGATTCCGGTTTTCTGCCCGTAACCGAATTCGGTGGCGTACTTCGCGATCCGGTCAATCCCAAGCCTGTCTCCCAACTGGTAATAGTAGGTGTCGCAGGAGAAGGGAATCGCGTTATGAATATCGACGGCGCCGTGGTGTTCGTCGCAGTGGTGGAAGAAGCCGTAAGGCCCCCACCCTCCGGTGCAGTTCACTTTCAAGTTCTGCGCGATTCCTTCTTGCAGTCCTGCCACCGACATCAGGATCTTGAACGTTGATCCGGGTGCGAGTTGGGCCTGAATTGCCTTGTTCAGCAGCGGATGATCAGGGTCGGTGATCAGCTTGTTCCAGTCCGTGCGGTTGATGCGGATGGAGAAGGCATTCGGGTCAAAGCTGGGTCGGGAAACCAGCGCGAGAATCTCTCCGTTGCGCGGATCCATTGCCACAATCGCGCCGTTGCGGCTGCCAAGTGCGAGCTCGGCTGCGCGCTGCAGGTCGTTGTCGATCGTGAGCTTCAGATCCGTCCCTGGTTTCGCGAGCTGTATCCCCTGGTAGCCGACCTCGCGACCATGGCTGTCCACGATCACATCGCGCGAGCCGTCTTCCCCGCGCAACAGCTTGTCGTAGGTTTCCTCCACGCCTGCCTTGCCCACCATGTCGCCCGGGTCGTACCAGGCGTAGCGGCTCTGATTCAGATCTTCTTCACTCACCTCGCCCACATATCCAATGATGTGCGAGGCAAATCCGTCGCGCGGATAAAGCCGGCGCGCCTCCTCCCAGCGTCTCGAGCTCGGGCAATTCGTTGCGATGAGCCTCGATAAACGCGTCCTCGTCGGCGGTCACGTCCTGCTTGATGGCGATTGGTTGATACCCAGGGGCTGCGCGGTAATGGCGCAGTGTCGCTCGAAGCTGGTCAAGATCCAGGTGCAGTCCCCGCGCAATCACGGGCAGATCGGCGTCAACGTTCTTACTTTGCTCCCTCACCAGAAAGCACGAGATCGAAGGGTAGTTGTCCACGATAATCCGTCCTTCGCGGTCAAAGAGTTTCCCACGTGCTGCCAGCACCGGCTCCTTGCGGATGCGGTTCTGTTCCGCCTGGAGCCGATAGTCTTCAGCGTGCAGCACCTGAAGCCGCCACAGCCCAGCCGCCAGCGCCAGCATCATCATTAAAATGCCGTACTGCACAGCCGTCGCTTTGACGCCGGACAGCTTTTCGCCGCGGGTGAATGATACTGAATCCATCGTCTTCTGGGTCCTAGCTTAATCCCATTGTTCCCGAAATTTAGTCCCTGATCTGCAGACGATCCAGGAGTGGAAATGTCAGAATGGCAATCGCCGAATTGCCGATTGCCTTGAACAGTTCGGTAAACCATCTAAACTCAAGCTCCATGCCCAGCAGGAACCGAGTTACAAACGCATACAGCACACTTGCCAGAATCGAGAGGAAAAAGATGAACAGCAGCCGCACGGTGAAGTTATCCACATCGATGCGCACCCCGACCGACGCCGCCAGAAACCCGGCCACTGTCTTGGCAATACCGTTGACCCCGATTGCGTGGTGCGAGAGCGCGTCCTCAAACAAGCCCATCGACGCGCCCATCAATGTTCCCTGTATGGGGCTGCGCCGTCCCAGCGCAAAATAAACGGTCACCACCAGCGGTAGATCGAACCAGGCAAACCTGCCCAGGACACGCGGCAGCCAAGCCTGCAGCACGAGTGCTACCAGCGGTATTAGCCCGTAAACAATGCTCGGATAGCGACGAATCTCCAGATCGCGGCGGAAGCCCGCGCTGAGCACGGCCATCAGGGATTCCTCCGTGGCACGTCGGACGGCGCGTTGGGTTGCTTGGGTTTTCCCTTGGCCGGCAATGCAGGCTTCGGTGACTGTTCCTTCGTCGAAACGGAATCCGCTCCCGTAGCGCCACCGTCCGCTCCGGGCGTAAACCTGTCCGGGTGAATGGCCTTCGGCGGATTCGTCACAGGATTGGGGTTCGATGAATCATGCAGCGGTTGCTGATCCGCCGGGAGGTTCGGATCGATCAAACCGGGCAGGTGCTCGGCCATGATCTGCGAAGCCTTCTGCTGGTCCTCGAATCTGCTGATCCCGAATCTGCTCATCTTTGATCGCGGCTGCTTCCGGCCCTTTCAGCGCTTCGCTCTCGGCAATGTCCTGCTGATCCTGGGGTGAGAAACGCGATTCGGTCGAGGTCACCACCAGCACCTCATCCAGCCGGTCAAGTTGCGATGCGGGCTTCACAATGATGAGGATGAATCCATCACGCAGGGGATCGGGGATGATTTTTTCCACCGCGCCCACCGGCAATCCCCGGGGGAAGATCTGGTCGCCCCCTGCAGTCAGCACTTTCTCTCCGGGCTGAATGCGGTTATCCGCCAAAACGCCGACAATCTCCGGCTGGCCGGCCGCGTTTCCGCGCAGGATGCCCCGAATCCGCGTCGTCTCCAAAATGACGCCCGCGCCGCTGGTCGGATCATTGATGGCCAGCACCTGTGCCGAATGCGGAAAGACGTCGCGAACCTTGCCCACAATGCCATCCGGCGTAATCACCGCCATGTCCCGGTCAAGGCCGTCGCTCTTGCCTTTGTCGACGTAGAACACACGCGACTGG
This sequence comes from uncultured Acidobacteriaceae bacterium, assembly GCA_963783065.1. Classification (GTDB taxonomy): domain Bacteria; phylum Acidobacteriota; class Terriglobia; order Terriglobales; family Acidobacteriaceae; genus Telmatobacter. The sequence goes on from CAWAMG010000007.1 coordinate 226,903, forward strand.
TCGCTGCCGCTCGAGCCAAACGCCTGCGCCGCCACCGTCTTGTAGATGTATTTCTCCTGGAAGCCGATTCAGCTCGCTGCAGCCGCTGGCCCTGGCGCGCGTCTTCGATCAGTGCGGCCTGCTCCAGCCGAAGCCTGTCTAGAGATTTCTGTAGCTCCAGGTTCTGCTCTCGCACATGGCGCAGATCGAAGTAGTTCTGCCAAAGCTCGCTGACCCCGAGCCTGGACCCATGAATCGCGCGCTCCGCCGGGGAAACCAGTGCATTGGCCCAGAGGCGGATCAGCCGGACGCCCGGACCGTCGCCTGGATCCAGCGTGCTTCTCCCATCGCCCATCCGCCTCACCTGCACGGCAAGCCCGATGATCTGCGCCAGCAGGATTGCCAGCAGCACCACCAGGTTCCGATAGCGAACGAAGAACGATTCCATAGAAGCCAGTTGTCAGTTGTCAGTTCTCAGTTGTCAGTAGCGGGTGCGATATAACCAGGGGTTCCGATGCGTCTTTGAAAATGCTCCGTCCGTAGCGCTCGTTAACAGCCGTGAGCCAACCGCTAGCCGCCGTCGGTGCCTTGGCCACTGAGAACTGACAACCGATCACTGACAACTTTCTCAATCGATCTTGATTTTGCGGAGCAGGCGGAAGTCCGAAAGCATCTTGCCGGTGCCCAGAACAACCGAAGCCAGCGGATCATCCGCCACCGAAACAGGCAGTCCTGTCTCCTCGCGAATCCGTTTGTCCAGGTTCTTGATCAAGGCGCCGCCCCCGGTGAGCACGATGCCCCGGTCGCTGATGTCGGCCGAGAGTTCTGGCGGAGTCCGCTCCAGTGCCACTCGAATCGCGTTCATGATGACGGCGATGCACTCACCGAGCGCCTCGCGAATTTCGCTGTCATCGATTGTAATTGTCTTGGGAACGCCTTCAATTAGGTTCCGCCCCTTGATCTCCATCGTCAGCGGCTTGTCCAGTGGGAAGGCCGAGCCGATCTCGATCTTCACCGCTTCCGCCGTGCGCTCGCCGATCAGCAGGTTGTACTTGCGCTTTAGATAATTGGTGATCGCTTCGTCCATCTGATTGCCGGCCATGCGCACCGATCGCGAATAGACGATGCCGGAAAGGGAGATGACGGCGATATCCGTGGTGCCGCCGCCGATGTCGACAACCATGTTGCCGGAGGGTTCGGTGATCGGCAGACCCGCGCCGATCGCGGCCACCATCGCTTGCTCCACCAGGTACACTTCGCTGGCCTTGGCTCTGTAGGCCGAGTCTTCCACTGCGCGCTTTTCCACTTGGGTGATTTCAGAAGGAACGCCGATCACGATCCGCGGATGCACCAGCATCTTCCGATTGTGTGCCTTCTGGATGAAATAGTTCAGCATTTTTTCGGTGACTTTGAAGTCGGCAATGACGCCGTCCTTCATGGGTTTGATGGCCACGATGTTGCCCGGCGTCCTGCCTAGCATCTCTTTGGCTTCCTTGCCCACGGCTTCAACTTCGCCTGTATTTTTGTTAATCGCAACGATGGAAGGCTCGTTCACCACAATGCCCTTGCCGGCTGCGTAGACGAGCGTGTTGGCGGTTCCCAGATCGATGGCCAAATCACTGGAAAACATGCTGAAAAGCGAGCGCAGTCCGTGCGATCGCGAGGAGCGCGAAGGGTAACCGTTCAATGACATTGGAAAATTGAATCTACCTCACGATCAATTGTACGGCCACCGGGCGTTGCCGCCCAAAAAGCTCTTGATAGCCAATCTGGCAGAGCGTCGAAGTAGTCAACGGTGCGGTAAACTCAGGTGTTTCCCTCCTGCGGGCGGCGGAGCAGGGCTTTCTGATCGGCACCCTGGTTTCGCCGGATTTTGCGGGAATTTCGAGGAATCTCCATGACTATCCCCACGTTTCACAATCTGATCGGCGGCCATTGGCTGCCGGCCTCGAGCGGCAAGACTATCCTCAACCTCAATCCTGCCGACCACAACGATGTAGTGGGTGCCTTTCCCGCCTCGCAGGCCGAAGATGTGGACCTCGCCGTGCAGGCTGCACGAAAGGCATTTGCCACATGGAGGCTCGTTCCCGCCCCGAAGCGCGCGGAAATCCTTCAACGAGCAGGGAACCTACTCGTCCAAAACAAGGAAAAATACGCGCAGGAAATGACGCGGGAGATGGGCAAAGTGCTGGCCGAGACTCGCGGCGACGTCCAGGAGGCGATCGACGAAGCCTTCTACGTCGCGGGTGAGGGACGCCGGCTATTCGGCGTCACAACGCCCAGCGAACTCGTGAACAAATTCGCCATGAGCGTTCGTATGCCCATGGGTGTTGTCGGTCTAATTACTCCTTGGAATTTCCCCATGGCGATTCCCAGTTGGAAACTATTTCCCGCTTTGGTCGCAGGCAACACCTGTGTGATCAAGCCCGCTACCGATACGCCCCTCTCCACTTACAACCTGGTCCAATCGCTGGTCGATGCGGGACTTCCCTCAGGCGTCGTTAATCTTGTTTGCGGCGCCGGCTCAGCCAGCGGGCGCGGCTCTGGCCGAGCATCCCCTTGTCCGCGCCATCAGCTTCACCGGCTCAAGCGAAGTGGGCTCGCTTGTTGCGCAGAGAGCTGCTGCCACCTTCAAGCCTGTCTCGCTCGAGATGGGCGGCAAGAATGCGCAAATTGTGATGAACGACGCCAACCTGGAGCTCGCTCTCGAAGGCGCGCTGTGGGGCGCGTTCGGCACTACCGGCCAGCGCTGCACCGCCACCAGCCGGATCCTGCTTCAAGCCGGTATTGCCAAAGAATTCACGGCCGAGTTCGTTGCCCGCGCAAAGGCCCTGAAGGTCGGCAACGGTCTCGACGACTCCGTGCAGGTGGGCCCGCAGGTGAATTCTGCCCAGATCGAAACGTCAAAGCGCTACGTCGGGATTGCGTTGTCGGAAGGGGCGCAGCTCCTTACTGGCGGCCATGCGCTTACCGAAGGGCCGTACACGCACGGCACCTTCTTTGCGCCGACGGTTCTGGGCGGAGTGCAGCCATCAATGCGTATTGCGCGGGAAGAGGTCTTCGGCCCAGTTGTTTCCCTCATGGAGTTCGACACCTTCGAGCAGGCTGTCGAGATTGCCAACTCCATCGACTACGGCCTTTCGACTGCTTTGTATACGAAGGACGTCAACCGCGCTTTCACCGCGATGCGTGACCTCGAAGCCGGAATCACATATATCAACGCGCCCACTATCGGCGCTGAGGTGCACCTGCCGTTCGGCGGAGTCAAGCATACCGGCAACGGCCACCGCGAAGGGCTCGGCGCAATTGAGTTCTTCACCACGTGGAAAGCTGTGTATGTCGATTACTCCGACAAACTGCAACGGGCGCAGATCGACAACGCGGAGTAGATCGAATCAAGATCAGATCGACTCCACGCCCTCCATCTTCGTCCTCACCTCGGCCACTAGGCTCTCCATATCGGGATAGGGGCTGCCATGTTCGATCACAGGCAACTCTTCGAGAAGCTCGGCATAGGGCGTTACTTCTACGCCATGAAACGACGGAAAGCCGATTGAGTCGGCCAGGCGGCAGGAGACGTTAATGAGCGCAGCCATGTCCCATGGGTCGGACGTTTGCCGCAGGCAATGATGTTCCTTGACGATCGACTCGAAGGCAATGGGCAGATTCCAACTCGCCACCAGTTCGGCGCCCACCTCGCAGTGGTCGTAGCCAAATGCCTCGCGTTCCAGCGGCAGAATGCTTGATGACGGCCCTTTGTGCTTGCCGAGAAGGAACACATACTCCTTCGGCTCGAGCACAGCCAGCGCAAGACGACCCAGGTCGTGCAGGACGGCTCCCGTGAACGCCAGGTCCTTGTCCAGGTCCGTCCGCGGCGCAAGCGTTTCTGCGATTAGGCCGCAGGCCAGATTGTGCTTCCACATATCGCGCATCACGGGACGACTCAGAGAGTCTCCGAGAAACGATCGCATCGCTACGGTCAGCGCGATTCCCTGCAGATTCTTCGCCCCCAGCCGCGCAACTGCCTGCGCGATGCTCACCGCCGGCACGCGTGGCGCGTACCACAGCGAGTTTGCGATCCGCAGCACTTCGCTCGAAAACGCCGGGTCAGAAGAGATCAGCGAACTCACCTGGGCGAATGGCGTGTCCTCGTTGTTCACCAGCTTCATCACGCGAATTGCAATTTGCGAGAACGGGCAAAGGCTGAAATGGGCCCACGGAGCCTGCGTATTTCTTTCCGAATCCACCGCATGCGAATTCATAACTCGATTCACTCCTCCGTCGGCCGCCCGTCGACCCTTGAATAGAAACCAATGCAGAGTCCGCATCATGTGGTCTTGGCTTTTCCGCTTGCGGGCTTGGAAGTGCGGGCGGAAATCAGCCAGCAGCCCTGCTGGTATAAATCGGCTGCGCGGCCGCCTTTCGAGGGGAATGTCCGAAATTCGTACACCTCGGCGAGAAACGCTCGTCCGCTTTCGGAAACATTCCGGCGAAGATCGTCTCGAGTTGGTTCCAGCCGGCTGTAACCGGTATGCCGCGATGCGGGCCGGTTCCGTTTCGGTCAGGATTGAGCGCCCCTCAGGACTGATCGCCTTCTAACACGTCTCTCAACGCAAAGCTGGTTTCGAGGCGCGTGACTCCAGGAAGCCTCGAGAGCTCCCTTTGGTGCAGGCGTCCATAGTCGTCGATGCCAGAGACTCGAACCACAAGCATGTAGTCGAAATGCCCTGCCATCAGATGGCAGCTGGCGATGCCCTTGCAGCGCCGAACCGCCGTTTCAAACGACGCAAGCACGGCAGCCGACTGCCGCTCCAGCGAGACGCGAATGAACACTGTCATCCGCTTGCCGAGCAGCCGATCGTCCACCAGCGCGCGATACCCGCGGATCGCCCCCGCCGCCTCCAGCGCCTGTATCCGCCGCGAGGCCGCTGAAGCTGACAACCCAACCGCCTCACCAACCTCGAAGTTCGTCGCCCGTCCGTGGCGTTCGAGATGGCGAAGAATCGCCTCGTCCAGTTCGTCCAGCCCGCCCGATCCGGCCACTTCAGCGGCCGGATCGCCCAGTTCCACACCGGCTGCGCTCAAGCTGTGCAATTCGGCGCTTTTTCGAACACGTTTCGTGCTCATATGTGCCTTATATCACAATCATTGCAAACATTGGAATCCCCGTGCGCCGTACGATGACTTCAGTTGAAAGCGATGCTGCCCGGCGCCGAGCAGCCCTCCCAGTTTCAATTTGGCGCCGGGCGATCCTTTGGCTCAACGCTTTTCGCCTCCGGCGTCCAACCCAGTGAGGATAGCCAGCCATGATTGTCGGCGTACCCAAAGAAATCAAAGACCACGAAGCCCGCGTCGGTGTTACACCAGCCGGTGCAAAGGCCCTTGTCGAAGCCGGTCACACAGTTCTGCTGGAGACAAGGGCCGGTGAACAGTCGGGTTTTGACGACGCGGAGTATCAGAATGCGGGCGCAGAGATCGTCGGCGACGCCGGCTTTGTCTGGGGCAAATCGGAGATGGTCGTCAAGGTCAAGGAGCCGATCGAGAGCGAGTACGTCTACTTTCGCGATGGGCTCGTTCTATTTACCTACCTGCACCTCGCGCCGGTTCCTGCGCTAACCGAAGAGTTGCTGCACAGGAAGGTAATTGGCATTGCCTATGAGACGGTCCATGATCGCCAGGGCACCCTGCCACTGCTCACGCCGATGAGCGAGGTGGCGGGACGGATGAGCGTCCAGGTCGGCGCGACTTACCTTGAAAAGGAGCGCGGGGGCCGCGGCATCCTGCTGGGCGGGGTTCCTGGCGTTCCTCCAGCTCATGTCTGCATCATCGGCGGCGGCATCGTGGGCACCAATGCTGCGCGCATCGCTCTTGGTTTCGGCGCAAAAACCACAATTATCGACGTCAACCTCAATCGACTGCGCGAGCTCGAGGACATCTTCGGTGGCCGCCTCTACACGCTGGCGTCCAACAGCTATAACCTCGCGCAGGCAACGCGCGAGGCCGACCTCGTAATCGGAGGGGTGCTCATCCCCGGCGCAACGGCTCCCAAAATCGTGACCCGCCCCATGGTCAAGGCAATGAAGAGGGGTGCGGTTATCGTCGATGTTGCCATTGACCAGGGCGGCTGCGTCGAGACCGCCCATCCGACATCGCATTCCAATCCCAGCTTCGTCGAAGAAGGTGTGGTCCACTACTGCGTCACCAATATGCCGGGGGCCGTTCCCCACACCTCGACACTTGCGCTCACAAACTCCACGTTCCCTTATCTGTTGAGGCTCGCCAACCTCGGACCGCGCGAAGCTCTCAAGCGCGATCCGGGTCTTGCTGACGGGCTCAACACCTGGTTGGGCGTGCTTGCCCATCGCGGTGTTGCCGAGAGCCAGCACAAAGAATGGACGCCTGCGGCCAATCTGATCACGTAGATCGCACGGCCAATTCCAATTTGGCCCGAGCCGCTTTAATTGAGCGAAGGCTGCACGGTCAATACCAGGAGCCCGGGGACAAACCATCAATCGGTTGGAGTCCCGTTCCGTCTGTGTTTACCGTGTAGTTTCCAGAGCTTGATAACAACAGGCTCTGACCGTTCGGCGAAACGTCGGCAACTTGATAACCCGTGCCGCTCACGATTACAACCGGATTACTCCCGTTTGCGTTTGCGCGAATGACGCCTTCCTGACCGTTAGGCAGGGTGCCGTTGAAATAGATCAGGGTTCCGTCAGGCGAGAACACCCCATTCATGGATGGCGCCGCAAAGATCTGATGCTGGTTGCCTCCGTCGGAGTTCATGGTCCAGAGAGCGTTGTTGAGTGTAAAGAGAACCTGAGTTCCGTCGGGACTGAAGCGAGGCGAGGCTGTTATGTAATCGTTCACGTCTGGGTCAATGGCTAGAAGAATAGGAGCAGAAGTTCCGTTGGCGTTCACAAGGCATGGGCCGAAGCCGGAGCCTTCGGTGCCGCTCGTAATACAAGAGCAAATCACCTTGGAGCCGTCAGGTGAGAGGTGCGGGTACTCTCCAAAGCCAGTTAAGTCTCCGAGACCGAGGTTGATGGTAGCTGTCTGCTCGGTGCCGGCGGCGGTGCCGTCTGTCTTGAAGATGAAAAACTGCCCTGCGCCAGCGTCGGTAAGAACCGAGCATACAAAGCCGAGATGATCGTGAGACCAGGAGCATTCGGTCTCAATTGCGGCCGCACTGACGGGGAGCAGTGGAGTGTAAAAGCTTCTGGAGCTATCAGTTATGTATGCCTGGGGGCCTACCAGTATCCAATCGGCCACATTGACCTGCATCGTCGCGTTTTTCGTTGAGTCCGCAGAGGCGGTGGCCGTGATCGTCACCGTGCCGGTGTTTGACGTGGAGGGCGTGGCTACGCCGGTGGAGGCGTCAATGGTGGCCAGCGCTGTATCGTTCACTGACCATGTAATTGCCGTGTTTGTGCTGCCGGTGACAGATGAGGTGTAAATATACGTGGCTGGGGAGCTGACCCCGATTTGCAAGTGATTTGGCCCGGTGATGGCGCTGATGGAAACCCCGGTGCCACCTGATCCAACGGTGCCACCCGATCCGCCCGTCCCCGCTGAGCCTTTCCCGCCACAGCCTGCAGTGGCAAATGCGAGGGCGAGGAGCGAGACTCCTGCGATTGCCTGATCTTTCATATGAATCTTCCACTTTCCGCTACCGGCCCGAGGGCATCGTGGCCATCGAGGAAGGAACTCGCAAGGGTCAGTCGGCCTTACCGCTGCAGGATGTCGATAGGCTGCGTGAAGTCCGTAACGCGCAGATGCCTTGCCAAAGTCGGGTGTTGCTGCTGCAGGGCGAGATACATCTCCCAGGCAATGCGCCGGTAACTGAAATGTCCTGCAGGCGCAGAACGCAATTCGGAGATGTACTGCGCCTCGGCAAAGTCCATCTTGAACAGGCTCCGGATCCGCGTGGCCATCGGCAGCAGATACAGCGCCGACTGTTCCGCTTCCGGCGCTTTGCTCGCCGCAATCTCGCCGCTCGCCATATGCGCATTCCTGAGCGCCAACTCAAATTCCGCCAGGACACCGGCCTCTTCGAGCAGATTCACGCCTGGACCCATGTCGCCGCTATCCGGAATCTCGTATCCATGAGCAGTTGTCAGCGGCTGAATGATCTGCGTACACCTGCGGTGACGGTGCATATCGCGGAAGCCGCCGATGTCCATCAGGAAGTCAAAGCGAAGCGCCGCGCCCGCGTGAAAGGCGCGGTACGCCTCATCGTGACGCCCGCGGTGCCGCAGTCCCATCTCGACAATCTCGTTGACGCGCGATTCTGACAGCCCAGCTACCATGTCACGTGTCTGCCGGTAAGAGTGCTGCCCGGCCGAATAGATCAGCGTCGCAGCCAACTCAACTTCCAGGCCCTCTGTCCGCTCAACAAGGTCCACCACAGGGGCCGCGGCAATTGCCACACCGCCGAGCAGATCACGCGCAGCCTGGCTCAGCTCCGCCTGCGTCTTCATCAGGTACTCGTTTGGATGCGCGTACTTCACCAGCGTTGGAGCCGTTTTCACCTCGCGGAGTAACAACCGTGCTGCCTCACCCGCCATACCCTGATCTTTCATCGAGAGCTCTTGGACAAAAGTGCCCGCGGCCTGGGCATTCACATTCCAGGCCGGCCCGGTGGCTGCGTCGCGCAGCTTTTCGCCCAGATCGCGAATCTCGGCCATCGGGTGCGAAAGCAGCCGCGAAACCTGCGTTTCAAGCGTTCGTGCATTCACAATCTGCCCAAGTGAAGTGTTGGTGGCGAGTGGCAAAAGATAGCGCGCCACATCGAACGCGCGCGCCTTCAGGGTTCGCTCGTACGCCTCTGGCTTCATCGACTCGGGCCGAGCCACTCGGCGGCGCAACGCTTCCTGCACGGCAGGCGTGGTCTGCTGATAGGCCCCAAACAGGTTTTGGACAGTCTCCACATACTGCTGTTGCGATGCCGCGTCGTCGCCAAAATTCGGCAGGTACCAGCCAGATTTGAGGAAGTTCTGGTACCGGGTCGATCGCTCCTGTCCGTCCCAGCGTTGCTCGTCCACCAGCACCATGGCAGCCAACAGGCTCAGCCGCTCCACCGCAAAGGCAATATGCGCCAGATCGGCAATCGACCGGTGGCCGTACTCGAAGTAGAAAGTGTTGAGGAATTGCTCCGCGCGTTGGGAGCTGATCTCGGTGAGCGACTCGCGCATCGAAAGAGCGGATCGGGAGTACTTGGCCATTGCGTAGGCCAGCACCTCGGGGTCGGCTCCATGGACCGCGAATACGTCTGTACTATTGCGTGCCCCGGCGGGAAGAAAACTTTCACTGGACATGGAGAGTCGCTCGCGACAAGAATACGGCATAAGAGTGGTTTTCCCGCCTGCTGGGTGATGGCGGCAGATGTACTTCGGGGATTTTTCTGTTGAAAAGCCCGTTCCGTCCTGCCTGCCAGATTCCGGTTCGCTGGAGAACGCAGCCGATCATGGCTGGTGAATCCGCCTAGAGGGATGGTCCGCCCGATCCGGACCGCCCCGGAGCTTCTTTCAGGCCGGTGCGGCTCCGTTCGTAACTTCAACTTGAGGTCCCAGGGATGCGCGAATCGTTATCAGGAGCAACCGGGCCATGCAAGAATTTCTGATTCGCACCTACCATCGACCAAGGCCTCTTCCTTCAGGCCGTTGGCGAATGACCCAGCGCTGGAACGACCTGCTTTTTGCGCACTGGCCCGTCCCTGCGCCTCAAATCGATGCCGTTTTGCCTACGGGGCTGCAGGCCGACACTTATCAAGGCTCGGCGTGGCTCGGCGTCGTCCCGTTCTGGCTCGACCGGATCAAGTTACGCGGCGTCCCGCCTCTACCCGGGACGCAGAGCTTTCCCGACCTGAACGTCCAAACATACGTTCGCGACCGCGAAACCGGTGACCCTGGGCTCTATTTTTTCAGCCTCGATGCCAGTAACCTGCTCGCCGTCGCCGTCGCACGAACCTTTTTCCGCCTGCCTTGCCACTGGGCCGAGATGCATATCGACCAGCGGACCGACCGCGAGTTTGCCTTTTACAGCCGCAGGCGGCTTTCGAAAAAACCGGTAATCTTCCAGGCACGCTATCGCGGACTTGGGCCGACCCGAAGACTGGCTGAGGCTCGCTCTGGCTCACTTGAGCACTTCCTCATGGAGCGTTCGTGTCTCTTCACTCTCAATCGTGCAGGCCAACCGGTCCGGGCGAACCTGCATCCTGTCCCCTCGCCGCTTGAAGAAGCTGAGGCCGAGATCGACCGCAACGATATGGCCGAGTCCATCGGCATCAAGCTGCCTGACCAGGAGCCTGTCCTGCACTACTCCCGTCGATTGGCCCTCTACATCTGGCCGACCGAATTGCTGAGGCCCGTGCTCGCGCCCCGGCCGGTAACCGTGGCTGCAACGCCTTCCGGGTAAGTGAAGCTCGGTAAGCCTCAGTCCTTTCTCAAACCTTCGCTACGACCCACCACGGGTGCCTAAGCAGACGGATTCCGCCCTCCTCCGCCGACCTATAATGGACAACGGTATCGCGCGGGATTCTGTTGTGGGTCCCGCAAACCGAGAGGCAATAATGGCAAATCTGCAGGGACGCATTGCGCTGGTGAGTGGCGCATCGCAGGGAATTGGACGGGCTTGTGCGCTGGAGCTGGCGCGGGCAGGCGCCATCGTGGCGCTGGCGTCCCGGAACGAGGCGAAGCTCGCCGAGGTAGTGTCCGAAATCGAGACAGCTGGAGGGCAGGCGGCGGCCTTCGCGCTCGATGTCGCCTCAGAGGAGTCCATCAAGGCCGGGGCCAAGGCTGTGCTCGATCGATTCGGCAAGGTTGAGATCCTGGTGAACAATGCCGGCATCACCCGCGATGGGCTGATGATGGCCATGAAGCGCGCCGACTGGGACGACGTTCTTGCCACCAACCTGACGGGTGCCTTTCTGCTGACGCAGGCGGTGATTCGCCCCATGCTGAAGAACCGCTGGGGGCGCATCGTGAATATCACCAGCGTGGTTGGCCGCACAGGCCAGGCCGGCCAGGTGAACTACGCCGCCTCCAAAGCCGGATTGATTGGCCTGACGCTATCTCTGGCGCGAGAGGTGGCCTCACGCGGCATCACGGTAAACGCCGTCGCGCCCGGATACATTGAGACGCCGATGACCGCTGTGCTTGACGAAAAGCAGCGCACCGCGATGATGGCGACCATCCCGCTTGGACGAGCCGGTATCGGACGTGGAAATCGCCCAAGCGGTTGCATTTCTCGCGTTCGGAGGAAGCCGGCTACATCACCGGCCACGTTCTGGATGTGAATGGCGGCATGTTCATGGGCAGCTAGAGCGGTTTCTCACCATCAATGCACCTGAAAACGGCACCGCTTAAACTCCTGGGCCGCGACCGACCGATAAGCCATGGGAGAACGAATTCATGGCAACGGACCAGGTAACGCGTCAGGCAACCGCCGGAGAAGTGAACGTCGCTGCGCCCGATCAGCCGGACGCGCTGCGCTATGTGGCACGCCAGCCGGTCATGGATCGGCGAAATCGGGTGCATGGCTACGAGTTGCTTTTCCGCGCAGGTCCGGAACCAGCGTTTCGTGGCAACGGCGATCTGGCCACCCGCACGATGCTCGACAACACAGTGATGTTTGGTCTCGATCGGCTGACGGGCGGGCTTCCGGCGTTCGTCAACTGCACGCGTGAGGCCCTCACGGATGAGTTGGTCAGCGTTCTGCCGGCCAGCATGACGGTCCTTGAGATCCTCGAGAATCTCGCGCCGACTCCGCATCTTGTCGAAGCTTGCCGGAATCTGAAGTCGGCCGGCTTTCGCATCGCGCTGGACGACTTTACATGGAAGCCGGATATGGAACCTCTGGTAGAGATGGCCGACTATATCAAGGTCGATTTCCGGCTGACTAACGCCGCGGAACGCGCTCGCCTGCTGGAGAGGCTCAGCGGATTCACGCTCGCGCTTGTGGCGGAGAAGGTCGAGACGGAAACAGAGTACAAGCAGGCCTGTAAGGAAGGGTTCGCCCTCTTCCAGGGGTACTACTTCTGCCGCCCGGTTCTGCTCAAGAGCGGCAAAGTGCCCGCCAACCACTCCCTTCACATCCAGATTCTGAAGGTGCTCCGCGATGACACGTTCGAGCTGCGCAAGCTCACCAGCATGGTCAAGCAGGACACATCGCTCACCTACCGCCTATTACGGCTGGTCAACTCGCCGATGTGCGCGGTCCGCCAGGAGGTCCGATCGATCCGTTCCGCCCTGCTGGCTGTGGGCGAGGACACCTTCCGCAAGCTGGCCACGCTCGCCATCACCAGCGAGCTCAGCCACGGCCAGAGCGAAGAGTTGTTGCGTTTGGCCTTCGTCCGAGGACGGTTTTGCGAACTCGCAGCGGCGTTACGCGGCCGCGACACCACCGAACAGTACCTGCTTGGCATGCTCAGCCTTCTTGACGCGATGCTGCGGACACCGATGGCTGAGCTCATTCCGCATCTTCCCTTGCGCGCCGAGATTCACGACGCGTTGCTCGGGAAGAGCAACGACGAGAGCCCTTCGCTCGAATGGCTAAGATTTCATGAACAGGGCGACTGGGACGGATGCGATCGAATGGCCCGGATGCTCGGGTTGGATGAGGAGATCCTCGTCGAAGGCTACGCCGATGCGGTTGTCTGGGCAGAGGGCGCACTTAGTGCCGCGTTGTGACGCGCCTGTTCCCAGCTGCAGTTTCGCTCGCCTATTGCCCGCTCAGGCTCTCTTCCGGCAGCAGTTGATAGCTTACGAAGGCCAGCCTCTTGCTGTCAGGAGACCAGGACGGCACGTTCATTGTGCCTTGCCCGCCGAATAGTTTGGCGAGCACCCGCGTCGACTTGTCCTTCATCGACATCAGGCGCAGTTCCACATCTTTATTGGGTGGGTGGCCCGTCACGCCAGGCTCATACGCAACATACACCATCCATTCGCCGTCGGGCGAGATGTGCGGGAACCAGTCGTTGCTCTCGCTTTTGATCACCTGCTCCTGCTCTGAGCCATCCGCCTTCATTCGCCAGATTTGCATGTGGCCCGTGCGCTCTGAGTTGAAATAGATATATGCGCCATCCGGAGAATACTCCGGGCCGTCGTCCAGCCCCGGTGCCGAGGTGAGTCTTGTCTCTTCGCCGCCCCCCGCTGGAATTGTGTAGATGTCGAAGTTTCCGTTGCGCTCGGCGGTGAAGGCCAGCGTCTTTCCATCCGGCGACCACCCGTGCCAGTACGATGGCGCGTTCGGTGTCACCAGCCTTGGCGTTCCACCCTTTGCCGATACAATGTAAATCCGCGATTTGTGATCGTCGCTTGTCTGATCGCTGATGGCCAACCACTCCCCGTCCGGCGAGAGCCCATGATCGTTGTTGCAGTGAATCTGCGGTGCGGTCGGAACAAGTTCCGGCATCGAACTTCCGAGCACCAGCTGGTGCAGTGTTCCGTCCTGATTGAAGATCAGGGATTTTCCGTCCGGCGACCAGTTGGGCGCTTCAAAGTGTGCTGTGTCCACATATTCCACGTGCCGATCGGTCGAAGCAATGGTCACCGTTTCGAGGGAGCTGAGCAACACCGGCTTGCCGCTCGATGCAGCAAGCGGCCAGATGCTCACCTTCTGGAAAACCGCTTTCTGCACATCGTCTTTATCGTGCGCGCAGACGCCGATTCCCACGTAAAAGTCTCCCGTGAAGGGTACCTTGATCGAGGCGCCAGCGGGATGCATCTTCCCGTCCAGCCCTGATACGAATGCGTAGAAGTAGTCTCCGCGCTTTTCCAGGCGAACGGTACGCGGCGCGTCCACGTTGGATTCCACTTCATGCATGTTCGCGCCCGCTGGATACCGGTACTGCAGCGACGTGAGCCCGCTGCCGTGCACGGCGATGTCCACTGCAGCCGATGGCCCATCGAGGGATTGCCGCATCATCACGACAGCCTTCTTGTGGGGGTTTCCTTCAGTTTCGAGAAACAGGATGCTCGCCGTGATCGAAACATCGCCCGTGACCTTCTTCCAGGCAAAGTGGAAATCGTCGATCCCAAACCACATGTTCTCTCCACTCGCCGCGATCGAGTATGTGCCGGAGTCTGCGTCGTAAAGAGCCGAGCCCGGATGCAGCACCGTTCCGACATCCTGGTGATCCTCGAAGATTCCGATCGGCCGGCTACCCTGATTTGGCTGATTCGGCTGGGTTGCTTGCGCCTGCGATTCCATCGTGGAGGCAGCAAATGCAAAAGCGGTCAAAGTGCCAAGGAGCGTCATCGGGCACAACAAACCAGAAATCATGATCTACCTCGGTTGAGAATTACTGTTCGCGAGCTCAATTGACTACGGTTGGCGCACTCGAACCAAAGAGAGCCGTGAAGAGATTTCGATGCGCCGTGCTTTCGATGGGATTGCTCCGAACCTTATCGGCCCGCCAACGAGGATATCGCATCCCGGCAGAGCTGCATTGAAAACGGAAAACGCAGCGCTTTTGACGCTGCGTTTCCCCTTGCTGGGTGCTAGCCGTATGCCGCCGGTTACTGCGGGGCAGGGCCATTCCGCGGCACGTTCGGCGGCGGACCCTGCGGCGCGCCCATGGAGTTTACGACCGTGGCCAGGAAGCTTCCATCTTTCACTGAACCATCCACCCGCACATTGTCGCCCACCTGGATATCCGCGAGTGTGATCGGGTCGCGGCGCTTGCGGAAGGTTGTATTCTCGTCCGCCACAAACGTGTGAGGCACGTTGTCCACCGACCCGGTGAGCGTGACCTTTACGCCGTCAATCGCCGTCACTTTCCCTGCCAGCCAAGTTTTGCCGTAGTTGGCCTGCATCTCGCGCATCTGTTTGGCGCGTTCCGGGTCGACCTGCATGATCATCATCGCGCCAACTGTTTTGGCTTGCGCATCCACCTCGCCCGCCGCCATCACCGCATCGCCAACCTTAATGTCGGCCGGTTTCAGCGTCTGGGGCGGATTCCCGCCATAACCCCCGCCTCCGCCTTCACCGCGCCCACCGCCATTTCCCCCGCCTTCAGAGCGCGCGCCACCACCACCGCCTCCGCCGCCAGGACCCCGACCGCCAGCCGGCATCTTCATGATGCGTGTATTCGAAGTGAAGTGAACCGTGTAGGTTTCGCCGGCGTCGGTCTTGATGGTGTAGTGGTCAGGCGCAACCTCGGTCACGGTTCCCATCAGGCCGCGGCCAGTTCCCATTCCGCCGCCCCAGCCGCCACGCCCGCCGCCTCCGCCCGAACCGGACTGTTGCCCGGCCTGAGCCGGCGGCGTCGCGGAATCCTGAGCCAATGCATGGCTGCCCGCCAGAACAAACGCACCCGTCGACGCAAAAACCGATAGACCAAGCAAACCTGTAGCAATGCTCAAGACCTTCATCCGAAACTCCCTTTGCCGAGCTTACGGGCCTGCCTCGCAGACCTCGCTAACGCTGGCGCTATCGAGATAGACGCATGAATCGCCCCACGAGACCACGAATTTGGACAACCTGCAGACCCCCGCCCACACTCCCGACGGCCCAGCCCACCGAATTGGTCCGCTAAATCCTGCTGAAGCGGCGTTCTACTGCGGGCTCTGCGCGGCCAGCAACTGGTCGAATGCCGGAATGCCGTGCAGGGCGGCAAACTCAGGATCGGCGATGATCTTCTTCGGACTGGTAAAGCCCTCGTTCAGCGCCAGCCGCAAGTATTCAATCGCGCGGTCGTTCATTCCCGCGCGAACACAAGTCTTGGCCATATAGAAGTTCATCGCTCCGCGATTTTGTGTGGTGGTCGGGTTGCCCACTTGCAGGCCCCTCTGGTCGTCGAAGACATGCGAATCGATGGCCAAAGCGGCCTCGTAGCTCTTCCAGCCCTGCTTGTACTTGTGCTCGGCCACCTGGCTGGTCCCCAGGTTCTTCATAATCACCGCCGAATTCGGCTCGATCTTGAGCGCCCGCCTGTACATCTTCTCGGAATCGCCGTACTGCTTGAGCGCGTCATAAGTGGTTCCAAGATTGTTCAGCACGCTGGCATTGCGCGGGTTGATCTTGAGCGATGCCTGGTAGCACCGCGTTGCGTCGGCCAGATCGAAAAGCATCTGGTAGGCGATTCCCATCTTGTTCAACACGTCGGCTGAATCCTGGGGCGCCTTCTTGTACGCCTCAATCGCGGCCTGGTATCTCTGACGCGCGGTCAGGATATCCCCCATCTGCTCCGGAGTGGGTGGGGGCCCTTGAAATACTGCCGTGGGCGCGGTTCCCGCGGCGGGCGAACCGCTCGATGGAATTTGCTGAGAGGCGGATGTGGAAGAATTCGACTGCGCGGACTGGGGTGTGATCTGGGGAGCGGTGTTTGCCTCTGCGAAAGGAAGCAAAGTTGCGGCCGCCGCACTCAGAATGAGTCTTCGATGCCGCGGGCTGAGAAGGGCCCAATTCATATTCCCCCCTCCCAGGAAGCCCCATGCGGGAATGGTCGGGCGAACTGAATTGAATTAGATCACCAACCCAACATAGGATGCAAAAATCCGCTGGGCTGGCCAGGGGGCCGTCTCTTGAGACCGCTCAAGCGAGAGTTGGCCGAAAAAAGGTTGAATTGTCTAGAGACGTCGCTGCTGGGCGCGATTACGGGCCTTGCGATGCCAGAAGCTGGTCGAACTCCGGCTGTCCGAGAAGGCCGGCAAACTCCGTATCTGCTTTGATTTTCTTTACATTTGTGAAGCCTTCATCGAGTGCTCGCCTCAGGTGGTCGATGGCGCAGTCGTTCATTCCTGCCCGAACGCAGCCCTTGGCCATGAAGTAGTTCATCGCGCCGCGATCCTGGGTCGTCCCTGGGTTATCTACATGCAACACAGCTTGATTGCGGAAGATCTTCGGATCCAGTGCCAGCGCCCTCTGGTATGCAATCCAGCCCTTTTGGTACTGGTGCTGCGCTAGAAGCGAGGTTCCGAGGTTCTTGTAGGCCAAGGCTGAGTTTGGGTCAATTTCGATCGCTTTCCGGAACATCTTTGCCGCGTCCCCGAATCGTTTCATTGAGTCATAGAGCGTCGCCAGGTTATTCAGAGCATTTGGGTTTTTCGGGTTCAGCTTGAGCGACTCCAGGTAACACCGGCTCGCCTCCTGCTGGTTCAGCATCAACTGGTTGGCGATTCCCATCTTGTTCCACACGTCCGCCGAAATAGGGTCGGCCCTTTGATAAGCCGAGATGGCCGCCTCGTAGCGCTGATGGATCATGAGCGCATCGCCGACTTCCTCGGGCGTAGCGTCTACTTTCGCCGACTGAGCATCTGGCCCAGGCAACCGAACGGGGTCGTCCCCCTGAGCTGAAACCCCAAGTGCCCCCAGTAAAACCACACAGGATCCAGCTAAACATCTTATCCAGCAGCATTTACTCACCATTCTCTGCCTCGACTTTCTGGCGCCGGATAGCTGGCCAATTTTTTAACCAAAAATTAATCTTCAATTAATGCGCTTGGAGACCGGAAATCGTCAAGCGCAATTCGTGGCAGACAACCGAGAAAACTCAAAAAAGTAAACCGAGAGCCTCGCCGGGCGGATTCGGGATACACTCTTTTGAAGTACGGGAGGGGCCATGGGCGCCACAACGCATGCAGCAGGGCGTTTGGAAAGGTCGGCGAATGCCGCGGATTCGCGCTTCAAGTCGACGCGGCGCAGAACCATCGAGTTTTGCGCGCAGCTCACTCCTGAGGACATGATGGTGCAGTCCTGTCCTGAATCCTCGCCGGCCAAGTGGCACCTGGCGCACACCACCTGGTTCTTTGAGTCGTTTGTGCTGCGCGAGTTCCTGCCTGGCTACCGCGTCTTCAACGAAGACTTCGTCTGGCTGTTCAACAGCTACTACCAGAGCTTCTCTGCCATTCCTGAAAAGCGTCTCCGCGCTTCCTTCTCCCGCCCCGGGTTGGAAGAGATTCTGCGTTACCGCGAGCACGTTGACCGCGCAATCGAACTGCTGCTTGAGAACAACCCGGCGCCCGAGGCTGTTCAACGAATCGAATTAGGGGCGAACCATGAAGAGCAGCACCAGGAACTATTGTTGACCGACATCCTGCACGCGTTCTATTCGAACCCCCTGCGGCCTGCCTACCTTCGCGATGCGTCGCGTGCCGATTCTGCAGCCTCCTTCGGTGCGCAGAAAATGGTGTGGCTGAGTTTTGCCCCGGGTCTTTGCGAGTCAGGGCATTCGGGCGATGGATTCTGTTTCGATAACGAACTCAAGCGCCACCGGGTGTGGCTTGATCCGTATAAGCTGGCGAGCCGGCTAACTACCTGCGGTGAGTTTGCCGAGTTTATTGACGATGGCGGTTACGAGAAGCCGGAACTGTGGCTCTCGGCGGGCTGGGATGCCGTGAAGGCGAACGGCTGGCGTGCTCCGCTCTATTGGACCGGTACCGATCGAGCCAGGAGGGACGGAAGCTGGGCCGTATTCACTCTGCGTGGCGAGTTTCCGCTCGACGAGGTCAAAGATTCGCCTGTCAGCCAGGTCAGCTACTTCGAGGCCGATGCCTTCGCACGCTGGGCGGGCATGCGACTGCCCACCGAGTTCGAGTGGGAGACCGCCGCGTCGAGCGCTCCGGTGGAAGGCAATTTGCTCGACACAGGGAATCTTCTCCCCATGCCGCAGTGCGGCGTCTCGAGTCTTTTTGGCGACTGCTGGCAGTGGACGGCGAGCGCCTATCTCGCCTACCCGGGATTCAAGGCTCTGGAAGGATCGCTCGGCGAGTACAACGGTAAATTCATGAGCGGACAGATGGTACTTCGTGGCGGCTCATGCGTCACTCCAGCAGCTCACATCCGTTCAACTTACCGTAACTTTTTCACCCCGGAAACTCGTTGGCAGTTTTCAGGCATTCGACTGGCGCAGTAAACCGCTGGCGGGGCCAGCAGGCTGCACAAAATCTTCCGAACTCTTAATGAAGCTCCGCATCCGCTGTTGCATCCAAGTGAGTCATGAACCCAGTGACCCTCCAAAGAGCTGACGCAACACGGGAGACACCTGTCTCGAACGCTGTGGCTGCCGCTGTTCGCACAGGGCTGTCGACGAGCCCGCGCCGGCTGCCGCCGTGGCTGTTCTACGACGAGGCCGGGTCGGTGCTTTTTGAGAGGATCACCGAGCTGCCCGAATACTATTTGACTCGAACGGAACGCAGCATTCTTGCGGCCCATGCGAGCGAGATGATCGCACGCGCGGCGGGGGGAAGGCAGCTGCGCATTGTCGAGCTCGGCGCCGGCTCGGCTGATAAGACGCGATTGCTCCTGAAAGCCGCGGTGGCCGCACAGGGCAGCGTTCTCTATGAGCCCGTCGACGTGTCCGCGACAGCTCTGGAGGCGGCGCGCGAGCGGATCGAGCGTGAGATCCCCGAGGTTACCGTGGCTCCACAAGTGATGGACTACGTACATGGGCTGGACCTCGATTCGGAAGGTCCCGATGAGCGCAGGCTGGTGCTCTACATCGGCTCGAGCATCGGCAACTTCGAGCCGGAGGATGCGGTGCGGCTGCTCACGCGGATTCGCGAGGCCCTTCGGCCCGGCGACTCGCTGCTACTCGGCGTCGACCTGGTGAAGGACGTTTCCACGCTTCTTGCCGCATACGACGATCAGGCCGGAGTTACAGCCAATTTCAATTTGAATCTGATGGCGCGGCTCAACCGCGAACTCGGAGCGAACTTCAACCTGAGGGCCTTTCGGCACAAGGCCATTTGGGATGAGGTGCACTCGCGCATGGAGATGTACCTGGAAAGTCTCTCGGCTCAGAAGGTGAACATTCGGGTGCTGGGAATGAAGGTCGACTTTGCACCCGGCGAGCGGATCCATACGGAGAACAGCTACAAGTACGCGCCGGGCCAGCCGGAACGGATGCTGGAGAACGCCGGCTTTGCGCCCGCGGGCTGTTGGAGCGATTCGGAGCGGTGGTTTTCGGTTTGCCTTGGGCGAGCGGAATAGGCAGAGATCAGGGAACAGGGAACAGGGAACAGGGAACAGGGAACAGGGAACAGGGGCATTCGAGGGTGGATTTACCGGCGGTTTCCGAAGTTCTTGAGACGATTTCCGATGGGAAAATGCACCTCATATAGTGCAAAACAGCAGTTTTCCGATTTCATGCCAGTTTTTAACCTGCCTATTTTCTTCGGGTTACAGAACGCCTTGGCCGTAAGCTCTTTGTTCTCAATGGGCGCAGAAATGAACTGTGTTTTTGGGTGCTTGCTCGGGCGAACCGGTTCATTCCTGACCTGACAGATTGAAGCCGGGATGCGGCTGTCACCGGACAAGGCCGTGGGCCGTTCCCTTTCATATTTAGATCGTGCGCCGGGCGGTTGAAATTATGCGCAAAGAGGGCAGCGAAAAAGCGGACGAGTGAAAAAGTGAAAGAGCACGCCAAAACGTCGACGGAAGAGGCGGCGGGGAGTGCCCTTGCTTATTTTCGAAACGCTGGATTTCGCGCATGTCGTGTGCGACCGAGTATTCTGGTGCTCATTTCAGAGCGGGGTAAGTTTTAGCGATGACTGAGCGTGGCCTTCCTGGATTGAGCTTTCGCGTCAAATCTCGAATCGTTGCGGCTGGCCCTCTGCTTGTTGCGGCTGGTTTGATGGCCCACGCGGCGGCTTCTGGCCTGGGGCAAACGAGCGCGGCGGCTGCGCCGGCGGCCTCCGCGCCGGCGAGCGATGAGTATGTGCCGACGATGACGTTCGATGTGGCGTCGGTGCGGGAGGTCAAAGACGTTGATATGCGCGGGTTCGCAATGTATCCCGGGTTTTTTATGCCGCATTCGGCAACATTCCGGGCGCGCAACTCGCAGATCGAGAGCGTGATCTGGACGGCGTATGGGGTGATGCCTTATCAGGTTGTGGGCGCTCCGAAGTGGCCGTGGCCGACGCTGTTTACGATCGAAGCCAAGGGCGATAGCGACGCAGATGCAAAGCTGGCGGCGCTGACGAAGGAGCAGCAAAAGGCGGAACAGGAGCATATGCTGCAGGTGCTGCTGGCGGAACGTTTCAAGCTGAAGACGCACTGGGAGACGAGGGAAGGGGACGTCTACAACCTGGTGGTCGCGAAGGGAGGGATGAAGATGGGTGCGCAAGGCTCGGTGCCACTCACGGCAGAAGAGAAAAAGAGCTATGGGGACCATGCGGCCCCGCCGCTGACCACGAGGTGCGATGAGCATGGGTGTGCGTATGTCGCGCATGATTGCCCGATGGCCCGGTTGGTAGAGATGTTGACGGTGCAGTTGGGCGGCCTGGTGGCCGATAAGACAGGGCTGACGGGTAAATACGATTTTTTGCTGAAGTACAAAGGCCGATGGGACAGGGACCGGCCCGCTGACGACCCTGATCCTACGCTGCCGCTGGATCAGGCATTACAGCAGGAACTCGGGTTGAAGGTTGAGACAGCGAAGGGACCGCTGAAGATGCTGGTGATCGATCACGTGGAAAAGCCTTCGGAGAATTAAGTAAGAGGGGTCTTTCGAAAAATGAGCTTTCGCGTCAAATCCCGAATCGTTGCGGCAGGAAATCTGCTATTTGCGGCTGGAGTGATGGCTCTTGCGGTCCCTTTCACCCTCGGACAAACGGGGGCGGCAACTGCGCAGGCGGCGTCCACGCCGGCGAGCGCTGAGTATGTGCCGACGATGACGTTTGATGTGGCGTCGGTGCGGGAGAACAAGGACGTCGATTGGCCGGCCCGCTATTCGATGAGTATTCAGACTGAGCCACATACGACAACGTTCCGGGCGACCAACTGGCAGATCGAAGACTTGATCACCTGGGCTTATGGATTGGATCGCCATCAAATCGTGGGCGTCCCGAAGTGGCCGTGGCCGACGTTATTTACGGTTGAGGCCAAGGGCGATAGCGAAGCGGATGCAAAGCTGGCAGCGCTCACCGGGGAGCAGCAATGGGCGGAGAAGCAGCATATGCTGCTGGCGCTGTTGGAGGAGCGTTTCAAGCTTAAGGCGCACTGGGAGACAATAAATGGAGATGTCTACAACCTGGTGGTGGCAAAGGGAGGACCGAAGCTCGCGGCAGGGGGCTCAATGCCGCTGCAGACGGACGAGTTGAAGATGTTTGGGGACCATCCGGTACCTCCGCTATTTCAGAAGAACGATGGGCACGGGTACGACTTTATTGCACATGGGTGCTCGGTCGACGAGCTAGTGAGGATAATTGCTTCGCAGTTTGGGCGGTCGGTGATCGACAAGACGGGGTTGACGGGGAAATACGACTTTGTGCTGAAGTACAAGGGTCGATGGGACAGTGACCGGCCCGCCGACGATATGGATCCCATGCTTCCGCTGGATCAGGCGTTGCAGCAGGAGCTTGGGTTGAAGGTTGAAACGGCGAAAGGTCCGGGGAAGGTGCTGGTGATCGATCACATCGAAAAGCCGACCGCGAATTAGCGGCTATCGAGGTGCGCGGTTCGGGTTCGTGCTCTCCCAACCTTCCGCTATGAGGCTGCGGAAGGATGGGGCACCCACGGTTCATTGGCGTTCAAAGGTGAGCGGGAATTTCGCGGAGCCACTACGGGACGCCTTCGAGTTCAGGGTCTCCCACCCATTCCACGATGAGGCTGTGGAATGGATGGGGCACCCGGGGTTCATGGGGAGATCAAGGGCGCAACCAGTTTTGGACGTGCAGCCCGACGACGCGCTTGAATTCTCGAACGTTGTCCGTGACAAGAACAGCGTTTATAGCGAGGGCCTGGGCGGCGATCAACAGGTCGTTGCCGCCGATTGGAGTGCCCGCCTTCTCCAGTTCGCTGCGAATTCGCCCATAGTGCACATCTGTATTTGGTTCGAGGGGAAGAATCTCAATAGCATTTAGTAGTTGATTTACGCGGCCGGCCAAAATAGGCGAACCACTCTTGGCTGCGCCATAACGAATTTCAGCCGCAACGACGATGCTGGTAGCGAGGGAGTTGCGCTCCGCGGCAGGGAGGGAGGATATCTTCCCAGCGACCTTGCCTTGCGGATTCTTCAGGAGGTCGGACAGGATGTTCGTATCGAGGAGGTACTGAGTAGCCATTAGATTTCCAGTGGCTCAGGGGGCCGATCGTCGATTGCGGGTAGTTGGTTCTTCGCACCGAGGGGCTTCCACGAAGAGAGAAGGTCGGCCAGTTTTGGGCCCGGAAGGGATTCGAGAATCAGTCGGCCACGTGTATCACGCCGCAAAGTAGCCTCATTGCCAGGCAACTCGAATTCGCGGGGGATGCGGACCGCCTGGCTTCGGCCGTTCTTGAAGAGACGTACGTGGCGAACTGTTTCGGTAGCCGACATTTTCATCCTCTCACTTAGCATATGCCAAGGCATATGCCGAAGGCAATTCCAAAAGCTGGTTACCCGTCGTCAAGGGTCAGATTCGAGGCTGTCAGCCCGATTCACTTCCCACTTCTTAGGTCGGGGTCGGCGAGATGGAGCTTGATGGGCGTTGGCGGTTCGGTTGCTCAGATCGAGAGTCGAGTGCCCTGCCTTTGGATGCTCCCCGCTGACTTCTTCTCCGGCAGGCAAAACTGGGCCTCCAGCGGTTTTTCGGCTTTGAGTCCAGCGATTGTGTAACACCCGGGTACTAACCCGGTGTCCAAAAGACCATCTGGGGCAGTGGTGATGGGCCAGACAAAGCCTTCGCCCAGGTTAATTACTGAGGGCCGCAGAATCACATTGCGGTTTGCATTGGGCAACCCGTCAGGGCCGATTTTTGAAATGTGAACGGAAATCGTCCCTGGCAGGCAGACCCCGTCAATTATAGGAAGGACACGCATCGCCACGTCCAGGGAGGCGACGTTCTGTTGAATTCGGTGGTCTTTTCTTCGAAAAGCTTCCTGGGATCGATTGCAGAGATCGTGCAGATTTCACAATCTGGCCGCGGTATTAGTGCAACACCGTTCGAGTCCGTGACGAATGCTTGAGACCTGAGAAGCCTTCCCGGGTTCACGAGGAGAACAATTCCGGCCAGTCCCTCAACGAGACTCTGCGTGGTCACGCGAACCCGGATCAGCGGTTGCTGGGCGGAGACAGTTTGGCCCAGACACGTTAACGCAACGGGCAGGAGGGCTCGTGCGAATCGTCTGTTCATCGTTGACTCCCTGATGGTTGTTGAACGTCAACCTGTCCTTCGAGCAGATAGCGCTCGATGTGCTCGCGGTCACGTTCGTGGCGTGAAAAGTTGGCGACTGACCTTCCTCCACCCTACTTCGGCGAGGGGATGCGGACGAGCAGCGTGTCGTGGCTCTGGATCTCGATGGGCATGTTGTTGGTGAGGGTGATGTCCTGGCCGGTCTTGAGGTCTTTGCCTTTTTGCGGGCCGTGGAGGCCGAGCTTGGCCAGGTCGAGATGGAAGGGATGCGTGGAGTAGCGCGAGTCTCCGGCGTCGAGAACGGCGATGGCGAGTGCTCCGCCGGAGAGATGGCGGGTCCAGACCTCGACCTCGCCGTCGGAGTAGGCGCGCGCGGCTTGATGGCCGAGCCGGTCCTGATCGATGGCGATGACGTCGGGGTTGGTGAGGATGGCCTTGATCTCGGGCTTCATGTTGGGCAGATCGTTGCCGGCTAGCAGCGGCGCGGCCAGCATGGCCCACATGGCAAAGTGCGACCAGTTCTCCTGGAGCGAGAGCTTGCCGTTGCCGACTTCGAGCATGTCAGGGTCGTTCCAGTGGCCGGGGCCGGCGTATTTGGCCAGGCCGTCCTGCTGGCTGAGGATGGCGTAGATGCGGTCCCAGCGCGGGTTGATGTCGCCGGTGGTGCGCCAGAGGTTGCCGCCAAGCGCGGGCGCCCACTCCCAGACGGCGTCCCAGCCATACTGGCAGAGGGAGAAGACGATGGGGCGGCCGGTGGACTGCAGCGCCTTGCCCATCTTTTCGTAGGCGGCGATCATGAGGCGCATCTGCGCGGGCTTGTCGTCGGGTGCCTGCTTGTCCATCACGTCTGACCGATGAAGCTGCACAGATCGTATTTGAGGTAGTCGATGCCCCAATCGGCGTACATTTTGGCGTCCTGTTCTTCGTGGCCGAGGGAGGCGGCATATCCGCCGCAGGTCTTGGCGCCTGGGCCGGAGTAGATGCCGATTTTGAGGCCTTTGGAGTGGACGTAGTCGGCCAGCGCCTTCATGTCGGGGAACTTGGAGTTGGTGTGGAGCACGCCGTCGGCGTCGCGCTCGCCTTCCCAGGTGTCGTCGATGTTGACGTAGATGTAGCCGGCGTCTTTCATGCCGGTGGCGACGAGGTTATCGGCGGCGGCGCGAATGTCTTTGTCGGTGACTTTGCCGGCGAAGAAGTTCCAACTGTTCCAGCCCATGGGCGGGGTGGCAGCGGTGATGGGGGCGGGTTGCGCGGAGGCGGGGGCGGCGGGGCGGGCGAGGAATGCGGCTGAGGCGGCGAGAGCGAGATAGAGTGAGGCGGCGATGCGCATGAGCGGGACCTTTCGGTGAGGAGGGCACGGCGAGGGCGGATTTTTGTGGAAACGATTTCAGGCGGAATTCTATGCTCGCTGCCACGTGGGAGGCAACGCGTGTTTCGCAGGCCGAGGCAATAGCTCAATTGGAAGTCGCAGAGAGCGCGTCAAAGAGGCCGGAGAGGATTCACAATAGTTCTGGTGGAGGGAATTCGCATGGGGTCGCACGACGTTGAGGTAGCGGCGCTGTTTCTTAGCTTCTCGCGGGAAAAGTTGATCGGGCAGTACTGGCCGCGTCTGCGGACGGCTGTGGAAGGGCTGAGCGAGGAGCAGGTTTGGTGGCGGCCCAACGAAGCGAGCAACAGCATTGGCAACCTGGTGCTGCATTTGAACGGCAACGTGCGGCAGTGGCTGGTGGATTCGTTCAACGGGGCTGACGATCGAAGAGACCGGCCGGCGGAGTTTGCAGCTACTGGCGGGATGACGGCGGCGCCGTTGCTGGCGCGGCTGGGCGCGACGATTGATGAGGCGGACGCGGTGCTGGGGCGGTTGACTGGGGACGAATTGCTCGCGCCGTATACGATTCAGGGCTACCACGTGCGCGGGCTCGACGCGGTCTACCAGGTGGTGGAGCATTTCGGGCTGCACTATGGGCAGATCACTTACATTGCGAAGAGCGTGACGGGCACGGACCTTGGGTTCTACAAGGATTTGAGCAAGACGGGGCGGATGGACCAGGTCACTGAAGCCGGCAATCCAGGCTGACGATGGCGTGCAGTGGCGGACGGCGGAATCTGAAGCCGCGTCGATGCGTCAATGATTCTGCGGCGAAGGCGCCGCAGCGGGTTTGGCGACCACAAACGGATCCGCCTCCGGCTCACGCCGATAGAAGACGCGGGGATGTTGGCGTCCCTGCTCATCTGCCTGGGCCTTTTTCGAGAGCAGAAACCCCCGCGTTCCCGGCTTGTTGGCCGTGCCCGGATCCGGTTGAGTCAGCAGCATCTGCCCCATTGAGGCTTGCAGGCTGGGCACACGGCGGCTCGCAAACTCAAACCACGGACGCAGCAGCACGGCGCCATCCTGCGCCGCTATCTGGCTTTTCAAGCCCTCCTCCACCAGCGCATAGGTCAGGTAACCATGCCCGCCCGCAAGGCCATCGGATTCCATCGCGGATTCATCGCCTTGCGAGGCAGCAAGAATATCCAGGCCCTTCTCATAAGCCAATTGAGCCAGCCCAGTCGAGTTCATTGGTCCCACCACAAACTTGTCCCCGCCAAGCGCTTCGCCCGAGTTACATGCGTCAATCACCAGGAAACTGCGCGCAGGCGAAATGGGCTCAAGCAGGCGGCTGAGGTCAACCTCTGAAAGCGTGTTGGCTTGCGGATCGTCGAGCGCTACGCGCGGATTGAAGTCCTGCGGCAGCAGGTAGAAGTGATCGCCCGCAGCCACGCCATGCCCGGCATAGAAGACAAACACGCCATCTTCCGGCTGCACATCGGCGGCCAGGCTGCTGAGGGCCTGCACGATGTTGGCGCGCGTGGCGTTTGCCCCCAGCAACGAGATCAGCTTTACAGCGCCAAACTGCCTGAGCCGTTTCTGCTGCTTTGCGAATTCCGCGCCAAAATCGCCGGCATCGGCCTCGGCATAGGCCAGGTTCCTCAGCTGGTTGGCCCCATGGGCCGCGTATTCATTGATGCCGATCGCCACCACATACGCCGTGCCCTGCCGCTCAAGAGAATCGGCGCCTTTGACCGTAAGGGCAGCATCCACGCTCTTCACGTTGTCGCGGTTGAATGCATAGGCCACGAAGCGATTCTCGCCGGCGACGATGGGAACATCCGCGTTGAGCGCAGCGTGGCCCTTTGCATCCAGCAGCAGGTCCCCGCGCCACGCCCGAACCAGCGTACCGTTGCGAAACAAGCGCAGATCTCGCGCGCCGGACCCGCCTGTACGCGCGCCCGCAGCTGCTTTATCCCGGGATTCGTTCACTTCAAGCTCAAGATGCACTTGGCGTGCTGTCATTGGCTGGGAACTGTTGCCGGCGGCGCTCAGTTTCACTTCGGGTTGACGGCGGTCAACCTGCGCAAGATCGGCCAGAGGGTCCACCTTTCGGCCCGCGAAAATATCGGCAAGCAGGCCGGGCCGGAAAAACTCGCGGAAGAAGATCTCCACCGGATCTACGTCAAACGTGTTCCCGGAGAACCTCCAACCCAGCTGCGACCAGGCGCCGGGAGTACCGTCGAACAGGCCGTCGGGCGTTACCGCCAGCCAGTCGAGGTGGTCCTCATCGCCGTAGAGATAGAGCGAGACCACCACGCTCCCCGAGCCGGCCTTGAGAACCTGCACGCCGTACATCGTGGAAAGTGCCAGCAGGTTTCCGTCGGGACTGAAGGCAAGTGGGCAGCTCGTCAGGTTTGTCTCGTCGCGAAAGACGGTCATTCCCGTTGCAACATCGTGCACCTCGACGCCATTGGGCCACCCCGTGAAGGCGATCCTTCGGCTGTCGGGGGAAAAGGCCATGCAGAGGTTTGAGGATGGGCCGATTGTTTTTCCATCCGTCGCGCCGGGCGTAGCCGCCTGGCCGATGGAGAACAACCGCACGCCGAGTCCCTCAAGGACCGCCAGCCACTTGCCATCCGGCGAGAAATTGAGCGAACTGGGCGGTAGATTCGCATTCACGCCGTCCGCCTTGAGCGTCGGAATCACCCGTAGCTTTTTCGGCGGCGATTCAGTCGAGTAGATTGTTGTTCCGGAGCGGTCGGCAACGGCGAATTGCTTTCCGTCCGGCGCCATGGCCACGCTCTGCGGATGATCGGCCACGACGCTTGTAATCGTGCGCCGGTCCGGTACCGAGAAGATCTCAACGCCGGCTGTTTCTCCCTTGGCGCAGACGAGGAGATCGCCATCGAAGCTGAACGAGAGAGTAGACCTGACAAAACTGGTGAACTTGGTGAGGATTGGGGCCAATTCGCGGTCGGTCGAGAGATCGAATAAGCGGATTTTGCCACCGATCTCATCCACATAGGCCATTGCCTTACCGTTACCACTGATGGCCGAAAACGAAATCCGCCCCGTTCCCGGGAACTTCAGAGCCTCACCCGATGCCAGGTTCCATGAGGTCAGCGGCTTATACCAGGTGTCCCACAGCAACTGTTTTCCATCGGAGGTAAATGCCAGCGAGTTCGGCCCTCGCGCGTTCGCGACCAGCGTCTTTCCTTCTCCGGTCCGGAAATTGATCAGGCTCGGAATGGTATTGGCTTGCGCCAAGTCGAAGTCGCTTCCGGGGATGGGCAGAAAATCCTCGAGATTCACGTTCGAAATGTTCTGCGTGGCGCCGGTGTTCGGCGTGAGAATATCGACGTCCAGGTTGTCCTGCGGCAGTGCAACACGGTCATTGTCGAGGTAGAGGCACCCTGGCATCATGCCGCTCTTAATTGGTTTGGGCGCGGATCTTTTTCCGGAAGGAACATCGAGGATCGTGAGCTCATCTTTGGAACACAGCGCCAGGTGGCGACCGTCCGGAGAGAAGGACGATCCGGTAAACCAGAAATAATGCCGATCTTCCGCAGTGGACTGCCTGGGGACGTTCCCGTCTTGCCAGGTCACCGCGCGGGAGAGATTGTGGGCATGGAGCGAATGCGCGTCGAGGGAGAGGATGCGCCGATTTGCCGCCCAGTCCCAAATCTCGAAGGCAGATTCCGTTGCGATCGTAAGGAGGTTGCCATTTGGCGAGAACTTTACCTGTAAGAAAAGAAGTCCCCCGTTAGGGTGCGTCGGCAAATGGGCGTGGAACAGCTCATGGCCATCCTGGAGCGAAACCACGCTGGCATTGCCTTGCTGGTCGATGGCCGCGAGAACCATTTGCTTCGGATGCGCAGCGATACTCCAGGGTCCGGCCTGGTTGGCAAAGAGCGAAAACTGCCGGATCTCCCGCGTTGTGTTGACGTCGATAAGATGAACCTGGGTCGATCCGGCAAGAACGATGGTGGTCGCGTCCGAGGCCACTGCAAGTCGCTGAAGCAAGAATTGTGTATATGCCTGGAATGGCTGGAACGTTCTGTATTCACTGCCATCCTTTGTCGACCAGATGGTGATGGCCCCGCTTGCTGCTACGGTTGCAAACCACTTTCCATGCGGCTCCACGGCCATTGCGCCCGCGGACAAAGTTCCCCCGGCCCGCGCTACAAGTACCGGACGGGCGGCAGTTGTTTCGCCCGGCTTGGTGGAGGGAGCCTGAGCGCTTGCGGCCGCGGCGGCTGCCAGCAGAAGTGCCGATAGCCGCCGGGCAATGCAGCCCAAGGCGCGAAGATCGATCGTTGCGTTGGTGGCGGCTTGCGGCATCTGCATAGCGGACAGCCAGGGAATCGTATTTACTTCAGCGTACTCATGTCGATGACGAAGCGGTATTTCACGTCCTGCTTGAGCATCCGTGCGTAGGCTTCGTTGATCTTCTGGATGGGGATTACCTCAACCTCGGAGACGATGTTGTGTTCGCCGCAGTAGTCGAGCATGGACTGGGTTTCGGGCATGCCACCGATCATGGAGCCGGCAATGGAGACGCGGCCACGGATCAGGTTGAAGGGCGCGAATGACGGCGGCTCGGGCGGCAGGCCGACGAGGGTAAGCGTGGAATCCTGCTTGAGCAGCGGCAGGTAGTCATCGAGCTTGTGCGGGGCCGAGACCGCATCGAGGATGAAGTCGAAAGAGCGCTGGTGGGGCTTCATCTGGCCGGGGTCTGTGGAGACGACCACTTCGTCGGCGCCGAGCTTGATGGCGTCTTCACGCTTGCGCGCGTTGGTGGTGAACTGGACGACGTGTGCTCCGAAGGAGTGAGCGAACTTGAGGGCCATGTGGCCGAGGCCGCCGAGACCGATGATGCCGACCTTCTTGCCAGGGCCGACATTCCAGTGGCGGAGGGGCGAGTAAGTGGTAATGCCCGCGCAGAGCAACGGAGCGACGGCGGCGAGATCAAGATTCTCGGGCACGCGATGGGCAAAACGCTCGTCGACAACATAGTTTGACGCGTAACCGCCCATGGTGGTCGATCCGTCTACACGATCTTTGGCGGCGTAGGTGAGCGTGGCGCCTTCGTCGCAGAAGTGCTCCTCGCCGCGACCGCAAGGAGCGCAGTGGCGGCAGGAATCGACGATCACGCCGACGGCGGCGATGTCTCCGAGTTTGAACTTGGTGACGGCGCCGCCCACGGTGCTGACGCGGCCAACGATTTCGTGTCCTGGGACCATGGGATAGGAGGCGTTGCCCCACTCGTTGCGCGTCATGTGCAGGTCAGAATGGCAAACGCCGCAATACTGTATGTCGATTGTCACTTCTTTTGGGCCGGGATCGCGGCGCGAAAATGCGTGCGGAGCAAGCGGCGACTCGGCGGACTGTGCGGCATAACCCTTGGAAGATGGCATGGAGTGGATCCTTTCCGGGATGAAGTCTAACCTATCGGGCGGCGCTGAGCAGGAATGGCAGCCTTACAAGAATGGTCCAAGCCCAACGAATTCGCGGCTGCCGTCATCGATTTTGCATTGCGGTTCAAGATTTGACTGCATATGATGACTGCAATTATGCAAGCACAGAGCGCACATCCAAATCGGATGCTTCCGGTGAAGCTCGGGGTGCTGTTTTTGTGCATATTTCTGGTGGCATTTTTTGTTGCGCCCACCAGGGGCCGCGTTGTTGGCTATTACATTTCGCCATCCGATTCCGGCCTGGTTGTGATTCAGGTGAAGGAGGACGGCACCTTCATCCAATACGATCAGACGCAGGAGATCAGCCGCGGCCACTGGCACTTGGCGAACAACTTTCTTGTGTTCAAGAGCCTGGTGCTTGATGATTCCTATCATCTGACTGTGACTGAAGCCGACCTGAAGGCCGGCAAGTCTGAGCACACGTATCCTTTTTACCATCGGGCCGGCGAACTCTGCCTTCGAGCGGGCCCAGGTCCTGAGTATTGGTGCAAGCACAAGAGCATGCAGGATATGGAGCGTTAGAGGGTTCGCGGAGGGGCGAGCAATCCGCGGCGGCCTTTACTTCGGGCAGCGCTCGGCGCAGACCACGCGGGGAATGCCTTGCAAATCGGGGTGGACTTCGATCGACTGAAAGCCCGCGGCGGTGAGCAGGGCTCTAACAGCTGCTTCCTGGCCGTAGCCAATTTCGACCAACAGCCAGCCGCCTGGGACCAGCGCGGCGTGCGCAGCGGGGATGATCCGGCGATAGATGTCGAGGCCGTCTGGGCCGGCGAAGAGCGCGAGTGCAGGTTCATGTTCGCGGACCTCGACGGAGAGCGTTTCGCGGTCAATCTCTGGCACATACGGCGGGTTGCTCACGATCAGTTCGAACTGTTCGCTGGCGACGGGAGCGAGCAGATCGCCCTGAAGAAAGCGGATGCGGTCGGCGACTCCGTTGAGTGCGGCATTTTCGCAGGCGACGGTGAGCGCTTCTGCCGAAAGGTCAATTGCTGTGATGGCTGCGTGGGGAAGATGTGCTGCGAGCGCGACGGCGATGCAGCCGGAACCGGTGCCGATGTCGATTATGCGCGGGTGCGGGAATTGTGCGGCTCGCTTGAGAACTTCTTCGACAAGGTGCTCGGTCTCCGGGCGAGGAATGAGCACGGCAGGAGTGACGCGAAAGGGCAGGCCGTAGAATTCGGTCTCGCCGGAGATGTATTGGATGGGCTCGCCTGCGAGGCGGCGCTGCACTATTACATCAAAATGAAGGCGCACGTCCGAGCTCGTTGGATCGTTCTGATGCGCCAGCAGCCACGCGCGATTTCTATCCGGGTCGATCTCTTTGAAAACATGCAGAAGAAGCGCTTCGGCATCGAGACGCGCACGCTCAGGATGCGGTCCTGCGCGGAGAACACGTTCGCCCCACGCGAGGATCGAGCGGGCCCGGGAGCGCTCAAGCTGCCTGGCTTGCATCGGCTTTCAATTGCTCGGCCTGGAAGTGCGTGATCAGTGCGTCGACAACGGGCTGCAGACGGCCTTCCATGATGAGGTCGAGCTGGTGCAGCGTTAGACCGATGCGGTGGTCGGTGAGGCGGTTCTGCGGGAAGTTGTAAGTGCGAATTTTTTCGGCGCGATCGCCGGAGCCAACCTGCTGCTTGCGCGCGCTGGCCAGCTCAGCGTTTTGCTTTTCCATCTCCACTTCGTAGAGCCGCGAGCGCAGAACGCGCATGCCTTTCTCGCGATTCTTGATCTGCGATTTTTCGTCCTGGCAGCTGACCACGGTATCCGGTCGGGAATGTGGGTGATGCGGACGGCAGAATAGGTCGTGTTGACTGACTGGCCGCCCGGGCCCGGAGGAGCAGAAGGTGTCGATGCGAAGTCCTTGGCCTCGATCTTGATGTCGACTTCTTCGGCCTCGGGTAGCACGGCCACGGTGATGGCCGAAGTGTGGACGCGGCCCTGGGTTTCAGTGGCGGGCACGCGCTGCACGCGGTGTACGCCCGACTCCCATTTGAGCTGCGAGTGAACGCGGTCGCCCTCGATGATGGCGATGACTTCCTTGTAGCCGCCGATGCCGGATTCAGAAAGCGACATGACTTCGACCTTCCAGCGGTGCTGCTCGGCAAAGCGCGTGTACATGCGGAAGATCTCCGCGGCAAAGAGTGAGGCCTCGTCGCCGCCGGTGCCGGCGCGGATTTCGAGAATGACGTTCTTTTCGTCGTTGGGGTCTTTGGGCAGCAGCAGAAGTTTAAGCTCTTCCTCGAGCGCAGGCTCGCGCGGCTCCAGGCCGGCAATTTCCTCGGCGGCCATCTCTTTCATGTCAGGGTCGGCGAGCATGGCGCGTGCTTCGGCCAGCGCCTGTCGGACCTTTTTTAGCTCGCGGAATTTCTCCACCGGCTCTTCGATTTCGCGCAGAGCACGGGAGATCTTTTGCGATTTTTCGTGGTCATTGAGGACCTCGGGCAGCCCGAACTGCGCCTGCAGTTCGTTGTAGTGCTGCTCCATTTGTTCAAGGCGATCGATCATCGGAGTCTCTCCAGAATTGGGTGTAACCGGAATTGGATGTTCCCGGGCCCGCACAAGGGGCGTTTGTTCTTGGTCTGTGGATTGGGGGATGGCGCAGAGAACGGCTATAGGCGGCGGGCGCCGCTAGAGGAGAGCCGGGATGGGAAAGTGAAGAGCCATCGCTGTTTCTATTCTAGCGCGAATGTGGGTGCGCGAGTCGCCGGGTTGGGCCGCTTTGGGCTAGGCGCTGTGGCCGCTGCATTGCAGAACGCCCATAAACTTGACCCACGGCCCAACCGCATCGCGATATTGGTGTGCCAGAATCCGCGAGATCTGATGCAGGTGGGTCAAGTCGTGGACGGGCCAGCTCGCCAGCAGTTCGGAGAGCGTTACAGTTCCAAGCGCCGGATGACGGCCACGCAGCGCAAGCTGCTCAGGCTGCAGGTTGAGCGCCCGCAGTTCGGCCAGGTTTTCAGCGCGCAGTCGAGCGAACTCGTCCAAAAGCTGGGGCAGCAGCTTGCCCGCGCTCTCTTTGAACTGCGCTTCGCGGTCAAATTTGTCGAAGGCGCGCGAGTCGCCGTGCGCAAGGATCAGGCGCGTGCGGACCAGCCAGTCTGTTTGCTCGCCGTGGATCAGATGGCCGACCACGTCGAAGGCCGACCAGGTGGACGGGCCTTCATTCGCGTGGGTCCATGCTTCGGGCAGATCACGGAGCAGGGCATCGAGGGTAGCTGGGGTACGGGCAAGCAGGGCAATTGTCTGGTCGATTGAGAATTCCATGGAGGCCTCAGTGGTTGGATGCGCGAATCGGATAAGTAGAGGCAAAAACTCAACACTTAGAAGCACTCGATGTGGTCGCAGGCGTTCATGAGCGGGAGCTGCAGATTTGAGTCGTGGTCGGGGTCGGAGTAGACCGTGATCGTTGCCGGCTTGAAGTCCTCGGGCCTGGCGGTCATGATGTTGGGCACGAAGGTCTGCGGGTTGCGGTCGTAGAGCGGGAACCACGTGCTCTGAATCTCGACCATCACGGTGTGCCCGGCCTTGAAGACATGGTCAACGTCGTGCAGGGAGTATCGGTACTCGTGGATCGAATCGGGGCGCAGGGGCGTGGGCTTCTCGAAGGACTGCAGGTAGCGGCCGCGGAAGATTTCTTCGTTGATCATGAGCTGGTAGCCGCGCATGGTCGGGTCGGGATCGTCGCCCGGATACTGGTCGATGAGCTTGACGACCATGTCGTTGTCGGAACCGGTAGTTGAGGCAAAGATGTCGGCGATGACTTCTCCAGTAACGACGAGGTCCTTCTTAAGCACGGGAAGCTGCCACACGGCAAGATCTTTGCGGTCGGTGACGAAGCGCTGATCTTCAGTGAGCCAGTTGCCCCACTCGGATCCCTTGCTGTAGGTGGGCTGGATGGGTCGATGCCGATAGGGCACAGGGTTCGCCGGATCGCTCACCTAAGAAGTCTTTGCGGGGGTCTTTGTTCCGGTCCAGCTCAGCATGTTGTCGCCAGCGAGATGGAGCGCGGTGGTTTGCGATTCAAGCGGCGGAAACTCAGAGTATCGCTTCCAGGTGTTGGAGCCGGTCTGGAAGCTGGCGGTATTCTGCAGGCTGAATGCGGCGCCGTTCACGCCGGGGTCGTCCTTGAGATAGTGCGCGAAGAAGGGCGCCTCGATCAGCGCGCGAAACTCCTTGCCGATGGGCTCGCCGTATTGAACTGCGCCTAGATGCCGGCTCGACGAAATCCAATAGCCATGCCGCCACGGACCGAGCGCGAGAAAGTTCTGGTGGTTCGCGTCATGGGGCTCAAGCGCGGAGTATTCAATCTGCGGACCGAACATGTCCTCCTGATCGTAGTAGCCGCCCACGGAGAGTGTTGGAACCACCACTTTGTCGAGGTGATGCTCCACGCCGCGCGAGGACCAGTAACTGTCGTAGGTGGGATGGTCGAGAAAGAGCTTCCATGTGGGCAGCAGCTTGGAGCCCGATCGCTTCACGTCTTCGTCGAACGAGCCTCGCTCAAGGAAGTAGTCGAATCCATCGCGCGGCTTGCCGTCCTTGTCCTTGCCGTAGTCGACATCGGTGTTTTCATTGCTCGACTCAAGGCCGTAGACGTAGTCATAGCCATAGCTCTGGCGGAATGCTCCATTGTGGAAGAAGTCGTCGCCCATCCAAACATCGATCATGGGAGCCTGAGGCGAGATGGCCTTCACCGCAGGATGCGGATCGATGCCCGCGGCCATGGCCAGGAAGCCGGGGTAGCTGGTGCCTACAAATCCGACGCGCCCGTTGTTGCCGGAGACGTTGGCCAGCAGCCATGCGACTGTGTCGTAAGCGTCGGTGCTCTCGTCGACCGCTTTTGGGTCGCTGTGGTCGGCCATGGGACGGCTCATTACAAATTCGCCTTCGCTCTTGTAACGTCCGCGGATGTCTTCGCACACGTAGATATAGCCATCGCGCGCGAGCTCCGGACGCTGAAAAGAGAAGCTGGCTCGATCGGTTCCGTCGACTCCATAGGGGGTGCGCTGGAGAAGGAAAGGCAGTGGGCCGGGGATGTCGGCCGGCTTCAGGATCACCGCGTGCAGTTTGACTCCGTCGCGCATCGGAATCATTGCCTCAGTGCGCTGGTAGTCATGAAAGAGATGATGCACCGGCGGGCCCGTCTTCTTGAATACATCGTTGGGCGAGTCGGTCCAGGCCACGCTTACGCCCTGCCCTGTGCTGTCCACAGTGAAATGAAGATTGAAGCTGTCGGTGGCCGTCGAGAACTCAATCGACGAAACGGGCCTCAGTTCGGTTGGAATGCGCCGCTCCGACTCGACCGTCAGCTTGCCGTCGACCACGTAAAAACTAAGGGGCGTGTCTGGCTCGATGGGATTGGTGTACTCGCCAGCAAGGGCACCAAGCTGGGCGGTGGTGAGAGCGGGCGCTTTGTCGTCGGGCTGGACCGAGGTCGCGAGGGCAGGAGCCGCGAAGACGAGCGTGGCAGAAATCAGGGCGAAACAGACTGCGGCAATTCGCGCACGGCGGGGAATCAAGGCCGGGGACCTCCAGGAAAGGATACTTCGGAAGGATTCTACCGGATTGATTCTAGTGGACGTGGCCGTGATGATGGCCGGCGCCGGCGTGGGAGGCCATCTCTTCAACAGGGACGACGCATCCGTGCGTCTCCTCGCAGCCGATGTGCTCAAACTGAATGGTGGTGTGGCTGATGTGGAAGTGCTCTTTGAGGACGTGATTGAGCTTGACCAGGATGCAGTTGCTCTCAGACGGCGGAATATCGGCGATGGTCACGTGGCAGGCCAGCGCGCGCGACTGCGAGCCCAGGCTCCAGACGTGGAGATCGTGCACGTTGAGCACGCCTTCAACATCTTCCATCCCGGACCGGATTTCGGCGAGGGCGACTCCCTGGGGTGTGCCTTCGAGCAGAATATTCAGCGTTTCGCGAACGATGCCGATCGAGGACCAGAGAATGAGCGCGGCGATGAGGAGCGAGAGAACCGGATCGATCCAGTTCTTTCCGGTCGAGAGAATTGCCGCGCCACCGGCGATGACGGCTGCGGTTGAAAGCGTGTCTCCGGCCATGTGGAGGAAGGCCGACCGCATGTTGACGTCGCGCGCGACGCCCCACAGCAGTGCGGCGATTACGCCGTTCATCAGCACGCCAGCCGCGGCAACAATCATCATGGTGCGCGGCTGCACGGCCACTGGCGCGCTCAGGCGATGAACCGCTTCAACGCCAATCCAGAGCGAAATGATAATCAGTGTTCCGGCGTTGATAAAGGCTGCCAGCACCCCGGCGCGCTGGTAGCCGAAGGTGCGAGCGGAGTCGGCTGGGCGGGTTTGGAAGTAGACCGCGGCAAAGCTCAGCAGAAGGGCGAGAAAATCGGAGGCATTGTGGCCAGCCTCAGAGAGCAGGGCGAGCGAATGGGCGCGGAGGCCTGCAATGAACGTAACCGCGACGTAGGCCAGCGTGGCCACGAGCGAGAAGCGGAGAACGGATTGTGTGCGGCCGGCGCTCGGGGATGGTTGCGCCGCGTGGACATGCATTGGACTAGTATACCGGGGTGGGGTATCGGAGGCCAAGTTCTGCTTGCGCGGTCTCTTCACCGCCGTCACCCTCTGCTACCTCATTCATTTCACCGGCAACGTGGTCATCGGGCGGGCACTCAGACTGGAGCGCCTCTGATAGTGGGGCTATCGAGCATTTCTCGCGTCTGGTCCTTCCGAAAGAAACCGTTTCACGGCATCGTCAACACCGGAATCTTTGATGCCGGCATCGAGCGCATTGGACTGCCATGCCAGGAGTGTGATAATCGAGACGTCGTGATCCGAGAGGAACCGAAGCAAGTCAAAGCTGAACTGGCTCAGCTCAACGCGGCTTCCAGGCCAATTCTTCCCAGGGTTGAATTCCGCCAGGGCCCAGCCATGGCCGTCCGCTTTTTCGCTTACTTGGGAGACAAGCTCTCGGAAGTCTGCGTCTCTTCCTTCATAGACATTAGCTGTCACTCCCGGAATCGACCCGTTCACGAATGCTGTTCGTTGCGGTGACGCGAAGTCTTGTCTGCGATAGTCGAGGATGAGCTTCTCATCGAGCGTTCCGAGCTGGTGCGTATATATGACCGTCGATGGAAAACGCTTCCGGATGGCGGAGACGGTATCCGAAACAAACTTGCGGTGCGCTTCAGCTCGAAAATCAAACCAATGGCGCTCTTCAGAACTCTTGTATGTGAATTGATGATTGCGGAAGAATGCGTCGCAGTCAGTGATCCCGTAGCGGCGGCAAAACGGCTCGGTCATGGATTTTTCATGACCGATAGGCAAAGCGTCACCCGAGGGCACACTGCGAAATGAGAAGTCACACACTTCGCTGTCGGTCGTAATTGCCTGTATGGTTCCGGGGTAGGTTCGTTCGATGCGCTGCCACTCGGCAAGCGCTAGGTCCAGCACTTTCAGGCGTGCGCGCCGATACTTGGTGGCGTACGGCGAAAGCGTGAGAAGGAGCGCATCCTGACTTCGCTTCACGTCGTAAAGATTGATTCCGAGAAAAGGTTCAAGCTCTTCTTTGGTCAAAGAGCCCTTGGAGTGAAGAGACTCGTTGACTTGGCCGTCCTGATACCGGGCGAGAAAACGTCCGCCGTCGGCCGTCTTCCAGTACGCGTAGAAAGGACCGCCAGGTGAGAACCAGGGACCGTCGTTGAAGCCCACGACGACTGGCAATCCCATTTCATGGGCTACACGCACGTTCGCTTCATAGCGTTTCATTTTAGCTGCATCGATCGCGAAGCTCGCCGGCCCGCGACCGGTCACATAAGTGAGGTAGGGATAGTTGAGGGCAATGCCAACCGAACCGTAGCGCGATTGGCTCCCAAGATGATCGACAAACTCCTGAAATTCGGCACGAACAGCACCGTCCCCATGTTCAGCGATGGAGGAGTCGGCATAGATGAAAAAGGAGATCGGGCGATGACCGCTCTGCTCCGGAGCTCGCGTCTGTGGGTGTGAGCAGGCTTGCCCAGACAACAATGCAACACTCCAAACGAGCAGTGCCCGCGGACATCTAGTCAGCATAGAGTTAACCCCGCCGATGTTTCAATCTTAATAAGGACGATGGGCCAAGGTGTTGCGCTCGCATTACTGAGGCAATCATCCGAGTCCAAGAGCTGATCGGTTGATAACTTCAGCCCGATGCGCTTATTGAGGCCCGAATCCGTATTCTCGATTCGAATTCCTTCCCGGCGGCGTCAGGGGCGCGAAGGGAACGAGCCGAAGACGATTGCCGTATTCATTTGACATTGCGTTCGCAGCGAATTCAGATCAGGCAATGAGGTCAGGCTTGGAAACTCAGCAACCTGCCACCACAAACCCGACCAGCCGCCCCCGAGGCATTTCGCTGCGCCAGGCGGCTCTGATTGCCGGCTTCGGCTATCTTCTCAATCCGGTCACCTATGCCGAGTACTCTCTCTACCCCAGGCTGGTGATTCCGGGGAATGTTGAGCAGACCGCCCAAAACATCACCGCGCATGGAGGGCTTTTTGCCGCCCTCATTCTCTGCTATCTAATCAACTTCATCGGCGACGTAGTCATTTCGTGGGCGCTTTATCTGTTGCTTGCGCCAGTCAATCGAGCTCTTTCATTGCTGGCCGCATCCTTCAGGCTGATCTATACGGCGGTTGCGCTGGTTGCGGTTATGAACCTCGTCAATGCCTATCGACTGCTCCACACGCCCATTTACCTGACCCTGTTTGGAGCAAATCCACTTCACGCCCAGGTTCAGCTTCTGCTCGATTCGTTTCAGTGGGACTGGTCAATGAGCCTGGTGATCTTTGGCATTCACCTCGTCTTGATCGGTGTGCTCATTTACCGTTCGCGCTACATCCCCCGTCTGATTGGGATTTTGCTGGTCATCAACGGACTGGGCTGGATGATCGACCGGTTGCGGCTGTATTTGTTTCCCGACGCGCCTTTGGGATTTCTTTTCATCACGTTCTTCGGCGAGCTGGTGTTCATGCTTTGGCTCTTGATCCGTGGCTGGAAGATTCAGGAGCCCCAAGCGGAATCTTAGATAACCCCATGTTCAGACGGACGTTTGCTCGCGATATGTTGTCAGGGGAGAGGCAAACCGCAATGGCAAGCGGGAGTTGAAATGCCGCGGGTGAGAGACCGCATCGATTGGCCGCCATGCTGTCAGCCGCGGCCGGGGCGCAGGCTGTCCAGGTGGCTGGTATCGATCGGGTCGGGGTCCTCATAGGTCGGGAGCACAGGCAACCCCAGCCGCAACCCTGACCACCCGTCGGCCACCACAATGCTGTTTTGCGGATTGCCCGGCTGGTAGCGCACTGTGCAAGGAAACCCGGCCCGCACCTGCGCCGGGTCGATGACACCGCGGAGATTTGTAATGTCCTGTGAGCACTCGTAGTCCACGCCCCCGATGCGGTAGTGGTAGAGCAGCATCGTCAGGGTTCTTGGCGGGTCCTTCTTTCTCTTTCCCGGCGATTCCACGTCATAGATGTCGAGCAGCATGGCGTCTACGAGGCGGCCGGATTGCACCAGAAACCCGCACCGCGTCCGCTCCAGCTCCTCTGGAGAGGGCCTTTTGCGCAGCACCAGCCACAATGCCAGGCCGGTGAGGCCGGCTAGACCCACCACTCCGGACACGGTCTCCCAAGTGTTGGGATTCAGGAGGGTCATGTGCGGATGGACTCCGAATCGAGCGCGGAATTGGGCGAATTGAGCATGGAGTCAAAGACGGAAGAGGTCCCCGACTCAAGAATAGCGCACGTGCAGCGAATCGACACCGGGCCTGAACGTCCGATCGCGGTAGCCGTGCAATTGCGCTGAATGACCTATACTTAGGTCTGCATTCGGCGCGGGTTTTCGCCTGCCGAGGCAGAGATTTGGAGGGGGTTCATTGGCATCGGGCAAGACAAAAACGCCGGCTCGCGCGCGTATTCGCTCGACTACGGTTATCTGCGTGCGCCGCAACGGCGAGGTTGTGATGGCCGCTGACGGGCAGGTCACGCTCGGCGACCACGTACTCAAGCACTCGGCAAAGAAGATTCGCCGGCTCTACCAGGACAGAATCCTCGCCGGATTCGCGGGTTCGACGGCCGACGCTTTCAACCTGTTCACGCGGTTTGAGGCCAAGCTCGAGCAGTATGCCGGCAACCTGAACCGCGCAGCCGTCGAACTGGCCAAGGACTGGCGCACGGACAAGATGTTGCGCAATCTGGAGGCTCTGCTGCTGGTAGCCGACAAGGGGCAGACGTTTTTGATCTCAGGGTCGGGAGATGTGATCGATCCGGACGAGAGCCTGGCCGCAATCGGCTCAGGCGGCAGTTACGCCACGGCTGCCGGTCGTGCTCTGATGGAGAATACGGATCTTGGCGCACGCGAGATTGCCGAAAAGGCCATGAAGATTGCCGCCGACATCTGCATCTACACGAACGACCACATCCTTGTCGAAGAGTTGAAATAGGCGCTTCTGTGGCGCCGAGTGCGGCGCTCCGCGCTTTTACTTTTTGGGCGCCGAGGGCGCTTTCACTCTTCGGAACATTAGGACAGAACACACATGCAAGGCAGGACAATCGGCATGGCAGGATACTCGGGGACACCACTCTTGAAGAAGCTCGGCATCAATGAAGGAGATCGCGTCCTGGTGAAGAATGCGCCTGCCGCAATGCCGGAGGAGCTTCGCGCGGTTCCGCAGGTTCGCGCCGGAATGGATCTGGACGTTGCGCTGCTCTTCGCGACCTCGATCAAGCAATTCAATGCTGGCTTTGCCGCGCTTTCCACGGCAGTGAAACCTGACGGAACGATCTGGGCTGCGTGGCCCAAGAAATCGTCTGGCATGCAGACGGATTTGACCGAAAATATAATCCGCGACACCGCGCTGAAGACGCCATTCGTTGATGTGAAGGTCTGTGCTATCGACGAAACCTGGTCAGGCCTGAAGCTGGTGGTCCGCAAAGAACTGCGCGCAACGTTCGCACGGACGCGATAATAGGAGTTACGAACCACCCCATGGCCATTTATTTGCCCGCATCCGCTGAAGAACAAGAGCTCTCGCTCGACGAGCTTACGCCGCGCGAGATCGTCACCGAGCTCGACAAACACGTTGTTGGCCAGAAGGCCGCCAAGCGCGCCGTCGCCATTGCGCTGCGCAACCGGCAGCGTCGCCAGAAGCTGCCGCCCGACATTGCCGACGACATCATGCCGAAGAACATCATCATGATCGGCCCGACGGGCGTGGGCAAGACGGAGATCGCGCGCAGGCTGGCCAAGCTCACCAACTCGCCGTTTCTCAAGGTGGAAGCGTCGAAGTTCACCGAGGTGGGCTACGTTGGCCGCGACGTGGAATCGATGATCCGGGATCTCGTTGAGATCGCCATCGACATGGTGCGCGAAGAGCGCCTGGAAGAGGTGGAAGACCGCGCCGAGATGAATGCGGAGGAGCGGCTGCTCGACGTGCTGCTGCCGCCTCCTCCGCCCACGCCTCCCGCGCAGGAGGGCCAGCTTACGCTGCCCGGCACTGAGAGCTATCAGCGTTCGCGCGAAAAGCTGCGCCAGCAGTTCCGCGAGGGCAAGCTCGACGACCGGCAGGTGGAGCTCGACGTGCGCGAGCGCGGGACGCCGCAGTTTGGCATCATCTCAAACCAGAATCTGGAAGACATGGAGATGAACCTGAAAGACATGCTGCCGAACATCTTTGGCGGCGGATCGAAGAAGCGCAAGATGAAGGTGGGCGATGCATTTGACTACCTGGTGCAGGAAGAGGAAGGCCGCCTCATCGACATGGATTCGGTGAACCGCGCCGCAACGGATCGGGTCGAGTCGAGCGGGATCATTTTTCTCGATGAAATCGACAAGATCGCCGGCCGCGAGGGCTCGCACGGGCCCGATGTTTCGCGCGAAGGCGTGCAGCGCGATATTCTGCCCATCGTGGAAGGCACCACCGTGAACACGCGCTACGGCATGGTGCGGACAGACCACATTCTCTTCATTGCTGCCGGGGCGTTCCATGTTTCGAAGCCCAGCGACCTGATTCCCGAGCTGCAGGGACGG
Organism: uncultured Acidobacteriaceae bacterium; assembly: GCA_963783065.1. Taxonomy (GTDB): domain Bacteria; phylum Acidobacteriota; class Terriglobia; order Terriglobales; family Acidobacteriaceae; genus Telmatobacter. The sequence goes on from CAWAMG010000007.1 coordinate 269,769, forward strand.
TTTCCCATTCGCGTGGAGCTGCAGTCGCTCACGGTTGACGACTTTCTCCGCATCCTCACCGAGCCCAAGGCCTCGCTCACCAAGCAGTACTCGGCGCTGCTTGAGACGGAAGGCGTGCGGCTCGAGTTTGCTCCCGAAGCGCTGCGCGAGATGGCCGAATTCGCTTTCAAGGTGAACGAGAACACGGAGAATATCGGCGCACGTCGCCTGCACACCATCATGGAGCGCGTGCTCGAAGACGTGAGCTTCCTCGCTCCCGACGTTGCCCGCCGCCCGCCGAACGACGAGGCTGCCTCGGCGCTGAGCGAAGCCATCAAGTCGGAGTCGTCTACGCCGCTGCCCTATGCGGAGCGCATGACCGCGTCCGGCCCTGAGAAGACCTTCCTGATCGACGCTGAGTATGTAAAGACGATGGTCGCGTCGGTGGTGAAGGATCAGGATTTGAGTAGGTACATACTTTAGGCCCCCGCCGCTTCTAGAAGGCTATCGGCGCGGGTTGGCCCATCACCATCTGCGACTGCCCGCCTTGCATCCGGCACTTGTAGTCGCCGAATGACGTCTTGTAGCACCAGCCCGCCGCATTGGTCATCAGGGTCTTGACGCAGTTGGCTCCGGCCGGACTCATGTTGTTGATCGTCCGGCACAGGTATGCGGAGTAGTTGCCTTGCAGGGGATACACCTGGGCGTCGAGGTCGATCCCAGGCAATCCGGCATCGGTCTGGTAGACAAACTTCCTCGACTTGCCCATGTCGATTTTCACGTCCTGCACCAGGCCGACGCCAAACGCGGAGTCCGTCTCCATGGTGCATTGCACCAGCACGGCCGCCAAGCCGACCGAAGGTGGGCTCGTCACCTTTGCGCAGGTGCGCGGCGCGCGCGACTTGTACTGCGGGAGCATGGTGACCGGCCCGGAGATTCCCGCAGCGCTTTGGCCTGCGCCTTCGGCGCTTTTGCAACCAAATGGGGTGAGAAGCGTGAGAACCATGAGACAGAGCCCTGCTGGGCGGATGCGATTGGACGAACTCAAGATTGACCCTCTTTCAAAGTAGCCATGGGGAAACCTGTTGGATGGGAAGCAGAGCCTCGAAGCGGCGCAGCCGTCGAATGGAGACTTCGCAAGGAGGCGATTTCGCAATAAAGCCTGAAAACGCGGCGCAGCAGATCTTCGGCGCACTCGGGAGGGAAGAATTGAAGGCCCAGAACGGCGTTTGGAGTGAGCGGTCAGGTCAGGCGATTCGCGCAACGGAGGCTGAATTGGGAATGGTGGTTAATCCTGTACGGACCCTACTCTCTTAACGGCGAGCGCGCAAGGAGAGCTACGTCCGGATTTTCACCTACAGAGAAGGAACGAGACTGTTCAGAATTGACCACCAACTTTCGCCGGGAGTGAATAGCGTAGGGGTCTGCAACACGTTTCCCGGATCATGAGGAGAGCCTCTCGAAGTCGAGGGGCTTTCGTGCGTGGGTAGGGTGGTGGGTGACAGATGTTGGGGTCCCCAAGAGACGGAAGAGTACGTACATCGCGAACATTCGCGGCGTTGTGATAGGGTCATTCCACCCCTGACTGCAATCCATTCACAGGAGCTGGACCGATGGCTAGTTTGCTGCGGGCATGCGCGATTCTCCCGCTCTTGACGATGGGTGCGGCTCTCGGGCAACAGGTCGCTGCTCCGTCCGCGGCGGTGTCGCGCGGTTTTCAGGCACAGCCCGAGAGTGAACCGAACCGGCATGGTCATCACTACGTGGTGGCAATCGGGATTGACCACTATCAGAACTGGCCGGTCCTGGGGACAGCGGTGAGCGATGCGACGGGCTTTGCAAAGCTGCTCACGAGTCAGTTTGGTTTTGAATACGCCGTCGAGCCGTTGACGGAAAAGAGCGCGACGCGCGACAACATCAACTCGCTGATTGACGATGACCTGCGCAACCGGCTCAAGCCCGAAGACGACTTGATCATCTTTTTCGCCGGCCATGGCACAACGCGCAACGACAAGGTGGGCGACGAGACACAATCGGTGGGGTTCCTGGTTCCGTTTGAGGCGAGGGCTTCAGCCTCAAAAGAATACTGGAGCGATTACCTCAACATTGAGGAGTTTCTGCGCAAGGTCAGCTCGCTGCCGTCAGAACATATCCTGGTGGTTCTTGATAGCTGCCATAGCGGGATGGCCCTGGGGAGCAAGTTCACTACCAGCCGCGCCGATACACGCTTTCAGCAAGACATGCTGCGCAAGGTGAGCCGCAAGGTGATTACAAGCGCGCAGGGCGACCAACTTGCCGCAGACAATGGACCGCTAGCGGCGCATTCGCTGTTTACCGGGCTGATGATGCAGGGCCTTATGACGGGGAGGGCGGACAGCTATAAACAAGGCTTCATTACGTCGACGCAGCTGGGAGCTTATACCCAGCACGAAGTGGGCGTTCAAGAAGGGTCGAAGCAAACGCCTTTGTTTGGGGGATTCGATCTGGACGGCGGAGGGGAACTGATCATCCCGCTGGGAGCGGGCGCAGCGGAAAGCAGTTCCTCAGACAAGCAGGCCGACCCACTGACGCCGCTCGAGACCAGCGAGGTTGCGAAGATCAGGACGGACGACCGCCGCTATTGGCAGGACGACGATCCACTCAAGAACTTTCCCGCCGCCCGCAGCGCAACAGTAAAGTTGTGCGAGAGCGGAGACGGGTGGGGCTGCGCACAGGCGGCTGACAGTTTTCGCAAAGGCCTCGGCGGCGGCATGGACTACACGCAGGCCGTTGTACTTGCGAGAAAGGGATGCCAAGCCAATGTGGCCGTGTCCTGCGTAACTCTCGGAATCCTCTACGAAAAGGGCCAGACGATTCAACCTGACAAGCAATCTGCCGCCCGCCTCTATCGCGATGCATGCGCACAGAGCAATTTGCGCGGCTGCGCCGATCTGGGCAATCTCTACCAACTGGGTCAGGGAGTGGCGCAGGACTACCGTCAAGCGAAAACGCTCTTCCAAAAGGCCTGTGACGGCGGCGAAATGGTTGGTTGCAGCAACCTGGGCATCCTCGATGCCGATGGTCTTGTTGGGGCAAAGGATCCTGCCGCAGCCCTCAGTTTCTATCGCAAAGCCTGCGACGGGAATGAGATGGTGGGATGCTACAACCTGGGTGTTCTGTATGAGGTTGGAGACAGCGTTGCCAGGGATGCTGCCCAGGCAGTGACCCTGTTTCGCAAGGCGTGCGGCGGCGGTGAGATGCGCGGCTGCAGCAAGCTCGGACTCATGTATGACAGTGGCACGGGGCTTGTGAAGGATAACGCCCAGGCGGTCGCCATGTATCGCCGCGCTTGTGATGGCGGAGAGGTTTCGGGCTGCTTCAGCCTTGGCCTTAAATTCATGAGCGGCCAGGGCGTGGCGCAGAATGGCGTCCAAGCTGCCAGCCTGTTTCGCACCGTGTGCGACGGCAGCGACATGCGGGGCTGCAACAATCTCGGCGTCATGTATGAGACCGGCGCTGGGGTGGAAAAGGATGCTTCTCAGGCCGTGTTCTTCTACCGCAAGGCGTGCGACGGAGGAGATATGGTGGGCTGCCAGTATGCCGGCATGATGTACTTCACTGGCTCAGGCGTAAAGATGGATGCGAGCCAGGGCGCTCTCTTCTATCGCAAAGCGTGCGAGGGCGGCGACGCCGACGCTTGCGAAAAGCCAAAACCGTCAAACTAAGACAACCTACTGGTATCGACCTTGAGCCTTGACCATTGCCCCAGAACCGGCTTGCCCACCTGCCAACCTTGTGCTATTTTCTTCTCGTACCTCGGCAGTCCGCGACGCACGACCAATCAGCGGGCTCTACCTGCACTCTCCTGCTTCTGAGGGAATGTGGATGGAGGCGTTCAGAGCACCGGGGAGAGGTGCGCCTGTGCGCTTCATCGCCCGTTTGGGGCCCGCACCTGCCTTTCCCTCGACTCCACGCACTGCAACGCGCCGCATGCCCGGGCCACGAGCCGGCGCGAGCCATGCGCCGAGGAGACAAGCCATGAGCAACGCAGCGAATCACCACAAGATCAACTACATTGAGATGTCGTCCACCGACATCGCGCAGTCAAAGAAGTTTTACTCGTCGGTTTTCGGCTGGGAGTTTGTCGACTACGGGCCTGACTACGTGTCTTTTACCGCGGCATCGGCTGGCATCGGCGGCGGATTCTACCGTCTAGATGCTCACGATGCGTTTCCCAAGAACGCACCGCTAATTGTTCTCTATTCCTCCGATCTCGCAACCACCGAAGCCGCAATCGTCGCTGCGGGCGGCACGATTGTTTTGCCGACGTTCGAGTTTCCGGGAGGACGGCGCTTCCACTTCTCCGATGGAGCGGGAAATGCACTGGCGGTGTGGTCGGAGTGAGAAATGCAGGGAATAGGGAGTAGTTAATAGGGAACAGGGAGTGCCGGGCGTCCGACGCTGCATTCGCGAAGGCGAGGCAGCTAAAGACGCCCTTCGCTTAGGTCAGGTGCTTCTTGAGGAATGCGAGGGATCGTGAGCGGGCCTCATGCGCTGAGGCGGCGTTGTAGCTGGCGCGCGCATCGCAGTTGAAGCCGTGCCCGGCGTCATACCAGTAGATCTCCACCTCGGGGTGCAAAGACTGCACCTTCTCCCCTTCCCCGGCGGGAATGTGCGCATCCTGACGGCCGAAGTGCAGCATCACCGGAGCAGCGGGCGTCTCCGCCGCGAATCTTGCGATTTGCCCGCCGTAGTAGCCCACAGCCGCCTCGATCGGCAGCCGACACGCTGCGAGCCATGCTATTGATCCCCCATAGCAGTAGCCGATCACGCCGACTTTTTTCCCGGTTGTCTTGGAGTAGTCGACCGTGGCCGCGACGTCGGCCAGCGACTTATCTATATCGAGCTTCGGGATGAAGCTTCGCGCGGTTTGCATGTCCGCGCCTTCATAGCCCAACTCGACATTAGGCTGAATGCGGTCGAACAGAGCAGGAGCGACCGCGAGGAATCCATCGTTCGCATAGCTGTCGGCCACGGAACGTATGTGCGCATTGACGCCGAAGATCTCCTGAACCACCACAAGCGCGGCAATCGGATCGCCTTTGGGCCGGGCGACATACGCGCCCAGAGCCTGTCCATCGCTTGCGTGCAGGGTAATGCGTTCGCTCATATCGATACTCGGCTGCCGATTGGGGCGGCTGTGGGCTCCTCGACTTAGCTAGTATCGATGGAGAAGAGGCGATATACAAGAGAGTGGCCTCAGCCGGATGAGCGGGACGCTAGTTGACCGACGGCGGTAGCATGAGCGGCTTGCGCGGGCCCAGCTCTTCGCGCACCAGCGCGAGGCCAAGGATGCACCGCTCGAAGCGATCGCTCAGACGCGCGAACAGAGGCGCTTCCTGCTCATATTCAAACAGGTTGAACTGGCTGACGATGTAGTAGCTCTCTTTGCCGGCCTGGATGAGCTCGCCAAGACTGGGCCGATGGTGGCGTAGCCGGCGGTTGGAATCAGAAGCTTCGGGATACATTCCCGCGACAAACAATGCATAGTCGCCAATGTGCTTGCGCAGTGCGCGCTCTGCATCAAAAGAAGGCGCTGTGCCGTGGACCGGGTCGGCCGCGGTCATCATCTCGGCAAGCTCTTCGATGGGCCTGCCCATCTCGTCGCGCACCTGGTAGAGCTTGTCGGACTCTGAGAACTCGCAGAGCAGACGGGCAACGTAGGCCGTTACGTCGGGATCGTTCAGCCCGAGCTTGCCTTCGTAGCTGTTGCGGACCATCTGCTGGAAGAAAGGCTCAAGTGGGTGAGTCTGGCTCTGCATACACACCTCCCGTGGCCGCTGAAATCGGCCTTCTTGCCCTTGGTTGTGGGGATCGAACCCCAAGTCCTGAATGGCGCGTGGAATTCGGTCGCCCCATATTTACATGGTGTTGACACAGAGCTTATCGGATTTGTTGCGATACGCAAGAGGGAGGGACCAACTTTATTAGCAGAGGATGAATTCGATTGCGAACGGGGGAGCAGGTAAACAGACAGGAAACGCTACGACCCCAACGGCGGCTCTGCGAACTTTTCTCGCAAATGAACTTCGCCTATTTTCGTAATCGCGGCGAAGAACGGAGGCTGGTGCTTCGCGCAAGTCTTCTCGATTTCGGGCAGTGCTTTTTCGAGCGCGATGGCCATTTGTTCCCCGCTCAAGTCGTTCCTCGAGAAGTAGAACATTCGAACCTTGTGCTTGATCACTGCCGCTTTCTCGTTTGTTCGATATCTGATTCTTTTGTCCGTCGTCAGCAGCGCCCAGCCGTTTGTCCCGATCAGCGGGAGCCAATCTTCGTCCGGCGTCCCGCGCGCGAAGTGATCCAAGTGCCGCTCCACACGAATCGCGGCGGTTGCGAGCGCAGCAAGAATTTTCTTGTTATTGCAATGGTTCTCGTTGAGGAAAATGACCAGGCGATCAGGCGGCGACATTCAATTGGGCATTGACACTCAATTGGGGCAATTCCCAGCGCACTGCATCTTCAATCAGCGCAGGAGAGACCCCGTACTCTTCGGCGAGATCCGAGATGGAGTCGCGGGCACGGAATCGACCGGCAATCACATCGGTCGCGATTCCCGTTCCAGCCAGGACAGGACGACCGAAGGCGATATTTGGGGAAATCTGAATCGAGCGTGGCTCTTGTGCGTCATCGCCGACGATGAACGGAAAAAAATGGAACTCTCCACCGGCGAGGCGATCAATTCTCTGCAAATAGGTCGAGAGGATCTGGGGGATTCCCCTCTGCTTTGGTCGATTGAGGTTCAGATATTCGTCGCCATCATGAAGAAACGGGTGGATTCCATCTGTTTCGAGCCTCGGGTCCAGGAACGGGTGATCGGAATACTCGGTCCGGCCAGATTCCTCTTGATACTCCTTCAGTGCGCGGCGAATTCTTTGGAAAGGCGGGCCGGACTGCTTACGCAACCCCTTTAAAATGTGCAATTCGAGAAGATTCAGGAAGGAGATGCCGCCGCTCGGACTCTGGACAACTCCCTCGCCAACCCAGCGCCTCACATCTTGGACTTTCAGGCGGAGATAGAGTGCAGCCTCAACTGAGCTGTAATTGGCAACAAGATACGCGTTCGGATAATCGGGCATCTCGGTGTCCAAGAACCTGGATTTCTGACCTCAACGAATTGTACCCCCAACTGGCGCAGACCTAGCGCGGCGAGGTATCCGGTCGCTAAACCGCTGCGCCTGCGTGCGCTTCGAGCTGGGCCAGCCGCGTAGCCAGCATCCCCTCCAGCTTAACCAGCGCCGCGGAGAATCCTTCGATGCCTTCTTTCAGCTTGTCGGTGGCCATGCGGTCGGCTGCATGCATAGCCTCAAAGACATCCTTGTCCATGGGGATGCGTTCAATGGCCATCGCCTTCGCTGTTTCAGGGTCGAGCTTGCGCGGGAGCGGACCTTCGGTGGCTTCGAGCTCGGCGAGCAACTGTGGTGAGATCGTGAGCAGGTCACATCCGGCCAGCTCGGTAATCTCGCCGATGTTGCGGAAGCTTGCGCCCATGACCACGGTCTTGTATCCGAATTTCTTGTAGTAGTCGTAAATCCGGGTGACGGACTTCACGCCCGGGTCGTCGGCGCCGTAGAAATCGCGGCCCGTGTCCTTCTTGTACCAGTCGAGGATACGGCCGACGAAAGGGGAGATCAGGGTGACGCCGGCGTCTGCGGCGGCCACCGCCTGGTGCAACCCGAAGAGGAGCGTCAGGTTGCAGTGAATGCCTTCGCTCTCGAGCGTATGGGCCGCCTGAATGCCTTCCCACGTCGCCGCAATCTTAATGAGGATGCGATTGCGGCCGATGCCCGCTGCGTCGTACTGGGCGATGATGCTGCGTGCCTGCGCGATGGTTGCCGCGGTGTCGTAGGAGAGCCGCGCATCGACTTCAGTGGAGACGCGGCCCGGAACAATCGCGAGGATTTTTTTGCCGAACGCGATCGCCAGCCCCTTGAACGCAAGTTTGGCTACGTCTTCCTCCTTCGCCTTGTCGCCCAATTGCTTGCGCGCGTCCAGCAGAACACCATCGACAATCGGCTGATAGTGGGGCATCTGCGCCGCGGCGGTAATCAGAGAAGGATTGGTGGTGGCGTCCTGTGGATGGAACTTCTCCATCGCCTCCATGTCACCGGTATCGGCAACCACGACCGTGTACAGGCGAAGCTGATCGAGTAAGTTCTTGGGCAAGTTCTTGGGTAGATTCTTGGGCATGAAACCTCCAGGGAAGTCGGGAAGAGCGGGGTGGGGGCGCACGGCGTACGGGAACAGTGTACCGCTAATCTCTCTGAGTTAGATGAATGGGGGCCGCTGTGGGTTTTCGCAAGTTTTCGCAATCAGGGCTGGGGCGCGGTCTCGTCAGCTTCAGCGGAACGGCCACTCTCGTGTCCAGTCTGGTCAAGTGCGGTGACAGCATAGCGATACGTCTGTCCGGGGCGGACATGGGCATCGTGGAAAGCTGGCCCCACCACCGGTTCGGCGGGCGAGATGCGCTGCCAGGGGCCGTCCCCTTCGCGCCGGTAGACCGCGTAACCGGCCAAATCGGCAGTCGGTATTCGCCTTCCAACTCAAGTCGATAGAGATTTCTGCGGCGGTCTGCGTGGCGATCGCTGCGAGGCCGGTGGGAGTCTCTGGAGGAAAGATGTCAGCCGCGTCTACGCGGATGGGATCGGAAAGCGGACCTGCCAGCTCGAGCGACTGGGCTTGCTCGGTGGGTCCGGCCTGGGCCGATCCGCTGGGTGCTTGCGCGGTTTGCGGCGGTTTGCCCTCTGCCGGACCCGTCACCGTCACGCGGATCACGCGCTGGGCTCGGTACTCATACGTCTGCCCGAGGCGGATGTCTTTATCGATGGCGCGTGGCGTTTGATCGGGCGCATCGACCACGAGAGATCTCTCGACCGGCTCAGGTTCAGGCGCAAGCAAGCCGGTCTGGGCCTGCGGCTTCGCCGGCGGCGCGCTGACCAGCTTGCGATGCAGCCGAATCACTGTCGTTGTACCGGTCTCCGCGTTGGCAACCCAGTGCAGAACCACTCCCTGCTTGCGGACCTCCGCGGCGAGGCCCATGACTGCGGGCGGCGCTTGCCCGGCAAGAATTACGGCCCCGTTCGACAACCCCGCCGACCGGCCTTTCTTATTTTTCAGCTCCACAAAGTAGGTGAGCTTGCGCGGAGAGCCCGTTGCAAGCGCCGACGGCAGTGTTTCAGTGAACGTGCCGTCAGCTTTCGGCGGAAGCGTCAGGTCTGCTCCAGCCTGCGCGCAGGCGCCATCGCCTTCCCGGCGGCAAATGTGCACAAGAACGCTGTCTTTCAGCTTCAGCTTGTCAGTGTTTTTCTCCGGCATCGTCCAGGTCAGTTTCACCGCATCGCCGGTGCGATCTGCCGATAGATCGCTCACCGGGTCAGGCAGATTGAGCGATGGCGGCAGGGGCACTCCCGGGGTGCCGCAGCCAGCCAGGCCGCTCGACACGAGGCCAATCGCCGCAGCGAGTGCAGCAACGGCAAAGCCGCATCGGATTCCGCGTGCGAACGTCATTGCCTTCCCAGTCTAATGGAACCGGGGTTCGCCCTGGCTCAGCCCGGCTTCGTTCAATAGATTCCAGGAAACAGTCGCTTTGTGGTGCGGCCGTAGTCTTCGTATTCGGTCCCGAATGCCTCGCGAAGCACTTTCTCCTCGACGTGGATTCGGTAGAGCACGGCCAATGTGGGCGTGATGAATACAACCGCGACGCATTCCCACGTACGCGAGTGCAGTGCAAAAGCCAGAAGGATCAACTCCAGGCCAAGGTAGGATGGGTGACGGACAATGCCGTAGAGCCCGTTCCGGCGCAACTGCTGGTCGTTGCGCATGGCCACGTTTGCGCTAAAGGCTCTGCCCAGCGAAACGATTGCGGCGATGCGAATGGCCAGACCAACTAGAAGTATTCCAAAGGCAAGCGGCCGCAGCCAGGTATGACTTCCGGGCATATCGACGGGGAGGATGGTGTGCATCCATCCGTCGATCCTTGAGACGGAAATGATCACAACCCAAAGGATCAGTTGGGACCCTCGATCCACTACTTTGCCTTCACCCTTTCGGGTCGAGGTAAATAGAGCCAAAAGAATCTCTGCGATGAGCCATGTGTATCCGAGCGCGCTAAAGAGGAATTCGAGAGTCATCGCAGCTTCGAGTCTCCTTCTATTGATTGGTTGGGATGGGGCTGGGACCTTGACTGAGCTATTGTAACGAGCGTTCCCCGGCCTTCGGATGGAGCATCTGCCTGAAGCCGTTGAGAGAGAAACGCCGCTCGAATGTCGTGTTCTTGCTTCGGTGTGCGAGCGGGCTTGGCGGCGTCCCGCTCGCACCGTGTCGCTCAAAGCCATAGTCTGCGAGGCGTACGGTTCGCTACAATGGCCCGTCGTCGCGCCCCAGCAAACGGCCGTGCTGAATGCCGCCCCTGTAAGAGGCCGCGCGCATCTCGAAAGGACCCCGCACGCATGTTGATCTTTGCCGCGATTCTCGCCATCTTTGTCTACGGAATGATTGCCGCCATGCTGGGCACCATTCTGCCTGATCTCTCGGATCGATTCCATCTGACGCCCACGCAAAACGGCACCATTGCCTTCTCGCAGGCCCTGGGGCTGATCATTGCTTCGGTGGGCGTGGGGCCGCTGCTCGATACGCAGGGCGACAAGGTTGGCCTGATTCTTGGTCTTGCGTTGATTGCCATCGCGCTGTTCCTGCTTCCGCGCTCCAAGGGCTATCGTGAGCATCGTTGTTCTGCTGTTTCTGCTCGGCGTGGGCGGCGGCATCGTGGTCACCGGCGCCAACGCCCTGGTGAGCGGCGTGAGCGAGGCGCATCGCGCCACGGCGCTGAACCTGGTCAATCTCTTCTTCGGGCTGGGCGGCCTGGCCACGCCGTTTATCTCCGCCAATCTCTTCAAGCGCAACTGGGTCCGGCTCTGCTACACCGTCGCCTCGCTCACCGTGGTGGCGCTGGCCATTCAGGCCGCAACGCAGATGCCCGCGTCCACCGGCGGAGGGGGCTTTGTGCTGGCGGATGCCGGCCCTGTGCTCGGGCGTCCGCTGCTGTTCCTGCTCGGGTTCCTGCTGTTTCTGTACGTGTCGTGCGAAGTGGGCGTGTGGAACTGGCTGCCGCGCCACCTTATCGCGCAGGGCATTCCGGAGTCGAGGGCGCTCAACATTCTCTCGCTGGGATTCGCCCTGGGCTTGCTGATTGGCCGCGTTGCTGTCTCGCCGCATTCTGCTGGGCGTGCCGGCGGTCGACGTTACGCTGGCAAGCTTCGGTGGCCATGGCGGTCACGACCTTTCTGATGCTCAGGACCAGCAAGCCCACGGTAGCCTTTGTGCTGGTGTTCATCGCCGGGGTGTCCATGGCTCCGGTATTTCCCACAACGCTGGCCATGGTGGGCAACGCCTTCCCGCGCATGAGCGGCACGGCCATCGGCTTTGCCATTACCTGCGGGTGGGCGGGGCTGGCGGTGAGTTCGCGGCTGATCGGCGCAATCGCCGGGGACGATCCGGCGCGGCTCAAGAAAGCTCTCCTGCTCATTCCAGGCGCGGCGGTGCTGATGATTGGGGTGAACCTGGTGATCTGGGCGGGAATTGTCTTTAATGAAGGTCCTGTTCATTGGCGGCACAGGAAACATCAGCCTGGCGGTTACGCAACTCGCGGCTGCGCGTGGGATCGAGCTGACGCTGCTGCGGCGCGGGCAGCGCACGGCTGAGGTGCCTGAAGGCGTGAGCGACCATCGTTGCCGACATCAGCGACGAGACTGCGGTGAACACGGACGCTCGGCGATCGACACTTTGACGCGGTGGTCGACTGGATCGCGTTCACGCCGGACCAGATTGAGAGCGACATAAGGCTGTTTCGCGGACGCTGCGATCAGTTTGTTTTCATCAGCTCGGCCAGCGCGTATCAGCGGCCAGTGGGCGACTACCTGATCACGGAGTCGACGCCGCTGGCCAACCCCTTCTGGCAGTACTCGCGCGACAAGATCGCCTGCGAAGAGCGGCTGATGCGTGGCCTACCGCGACGAAGGTTTCCCGATCACCATCGTGCGGCCTTCGCTGACCTACGGCAACACGCAGATTGTGCTCGCGGTGAACAGCTGGCAGAGGTCCTTTACCGCCATCGACCGCATGCGCAGAGGGAAAAAGGTGATCGTGCCCGGCGACGGATCGTCGCTGTGGTGCATCACTCACAACAGCGATTTCGCCAAGGGGTTTGTCGGGCTGCTCGGGCATCGACAGGCCATCGGCCACGCCTTCCACATCACCAGCGACGAGGTGATGACCTGGGACCAGTTCTACCGCATCACGGCCGAGGCCGCGGGCGTGGAGGCGCGGATCGTCCACATCGCGTCTGATTTTCTGGGCGCATGCGATCCCGGCGAGATCGGCAGCCTCACCGGCGACAAGGCGTCAAGCGTGGTCTTCGACAACACCAAGATCAAGCGCTTTGTTCCTGATTATTGCGCCACGGTGCCGTTCGCGCAGGGGATTCAGCGGACGATCGACTGGTTCGATGCCGACCCGGCGCGCAGGGTGATCGACCAAGAGGCGAATGCTGCGTGGGACAAGACCGTTGAAGCGTACGAGGCAGGGTTGGCCGAAGCACAAAAGCGGCTGCGGGGCTGAAGCGAGAACCGCAATAATTTTTGCGGACGATGTGAAGAACAGCATCTCTCCGGGGCCGAAGCCCGCGCTCGTTTTGCCGGATTCTTCGACACGACTGAAGTTGCGCCCTTTCAAAGCCTCACCATTTCAATACGACTGAAGGTGTGCCGTTGGCGCGTTGCGACATTCATTTCTTTTGCTTCGACTTCTTCTTGACGCCGCGCTTCTTTTTGATTGCAGATTGGAGCCTTTCAATCACGAACGCGCGACAAAATGCCTCTGCCGCGGCGGGGCCGATGTCGTCTTTCGTCAGGCGCGATTCGCCCGGGAAGATGTGCACGTAGAGTACAGGGCCGAGCAAAAGCGCGGTCGCGTGCTCAATATTGAGCGAAGGCGGCAGCACGCCCTGATCAATCGCCCGGCGCAGTATCTTGCGGAGCTCCGCTCGTGGCGGATCCATCACGCGATTGCGCCATGCCTTGCCAAACTCCTTGTGGGTGGCGGAGTAAGCAATTAAAGCCGGGCCAATCTTCTGGTGAAACGGGTCAAACTCCTCGGGATGTCTTCGCGTGAGAACCGCCGAAAGGTCGCGGCACAGGTCGCCTGTGTCCACGTCGTCCCTTTCGCGGTCGAGGCCGTGAATGAAGCACATCACCTCAAGCAGCAGCGCCTCCTTGTCTTCCCAGTGGTTGTAGATGGTGGCCTTGCTCACTCCCGACTGCTGGGCGATGGCATCCATGCTTGCCGCCTCGATGCCGCGCTCGGCAAACAATTCGAGCGCTGCTCGAAGCACTCTGTCGTGAGCCTCAGTACTGCGCGAACGGACCATTGATTGTGTCCAATCTCGAAAGTTGCCTCAAGAATCCTGAAGGACCAAAAGCAGATTCTTCGACTCACCACCCCCAAGCTGAAATGCGTTTGGGGCCCCGTTCGCTCAGAATGACATCCGAAGTATCGTTAAGAACTTGGGGACACCAAACTAGATCTCAATCTTGGAGAACCGATATGCTCCAAAGACAAGGAGCACGACGCCCACGCCGGCGAGCACTTCGATGTCCGTGATTGGGCTGAAGGTTGACGAGCCGAGCAGCATCGAGCGCATGCCATCGATCCCATAAGAGAGCGGATCGATGCGGGTGGCGATCATCAGCGCCCAGCCTTGGCCAGACAGCGGAAACATTGCGCCGGAGAGGAAGTAGATGGGCATGACCATGAAGTTCATGATGAGCTGGAATCCCTGCATGTCCTGCAGGCTTGAGCCCACGGCCACGCCAAGCGCCGCAAACACCAGCGATATGCCAGCATGAAGACGATGGCCATGGGGATATGCCACCAGTTCGCCGGACGAAACCCGACGATGAGCGCGATGATCAACACCAGCAGGCCCTGGATCACGCTCACCGTCATGCCGCCCAGCGTACGGCCGATCATGATCTCGATGCGCGGCACCGGCGCCACCAGCATTTCTTTCAGGAAGCCGAACTGCCGGTCCCACAGCAGTCCCAGGCCGGAGAAGATCGAAGAGAATAGCACGCTCATGCCGATCACGCCCGGCGCTATGAACTGCAGGTAGCTGCCAAAGCCCGCGCGTTTAAAGACTGACCCAAGCCCAAACCCCAGCACCAGCAGATAGAGCATGGGCTGGCCCAGCGAAGCGATGATCTGCGCTCGCGAGCGCGTATACCGCTTCAACTCACGCAGCCACAAAATGTAAATTGCAGCTCATCGTTTGCCTCCCTGCCACATCTTTGCAAACTGCCGCATGGTGTCTGTCGCGCTCGCGCTTTCGTCGCGAATCGTTGTTCCGGTGAGTTTGAGGAAAGCGTCTTCGAGCGTCGCCGTGCCCGTCTGCTCTTTGATCTGCGCGGGGGTTCCCTGCGTCACCAGCTTGCCGTGGTCGATCACGCCGATGCGGTGCGCCACGCGGTCGGCTTCATCCATGTAGTGCGTGGTCAGGAAGACCGTGACGTTCTCTGATTCGTTCACCTTCTTCACGTGGGTCCACAGCTGGTTGCGGCTCTGCGGATCGAGGCCCAGCGTTGGTTCATCGAGAAACAGAATGCGCGGCGTGTGCAGGAATCCGCGGGCAATCTCGAGGCGCCGCTTCATGCCGCCGGAGAACTTCTTCACCTGCTCGCCGCGGCGGTCCCACAGTTCAAAGAGTTTGAGGAGTTCCTCGGTGCGGTGCTTTCGCAGCTTGTGGGGCACGTGGTAGAGCACGCCATGGAAGTCCATATTCTCTTGCGCAGTCAGTTCTCCGTCCAGGCTCGGATCCTGAAAGACGATGCCGAAGCGCTTGCGGACTTCGTTCTTATCGGTCAAGGGATTGAGCCCATCGAGCTCCATCGTGCCGCTAGTCGGCTTCAACAGCGTGGTGAGCATTTTGATGGTGGTGGTTTTTCCGGCCCCGTTGGGGCCGAGAAAGGCAAAGATTTCCCCTGCCGCGACGTCAAACGAAACATCGTTCACGGCGGTAAACGCGTCGAACGTCTTAACCAGGTTGTGGACGCTGATCATGGATTGACCTCCGGAGCAATGGGCGCTGTGGCCAATAGTCCCCGACCAAAACTATACTGAACGGTTCAGTTCAGTTTTGTCAAGAGGGTAGGAGCTCCAGGTGAATTATTCCGCACGGGGAGGCGTTTCAAAGCACCTGATGCAGTGCCGGCTAACGCTCGTCACTGCTACTGAGAAGGCCAAGCGCTCTCCGCGGACGGCCGTATCTAGCGCTTGGTCGCCGTAATCATACAATAGGTCAAAGGTCCCAGAGGCGCGCTGACCAGTGGCAGCAGGACCGGCGCGATTACGTTATTCCAGCGTGCGCGCGTCATATCCCGCTTGCCCGACCATCCCTCAGTCATCAGGAATTTCAGTGTTACCCAGGGAACGTGGGCGACCGATGGAGCCACTCGCATTTGCAGGTGCTCAACATTGATGTCTGTAAAGCCGAGCTTTTCCAGCTGCGCTGTGAACAGGTGGAGCTGCGCCAGTTCTTCGATAACCCAGCATTCGCAAAGCTTGCGATAGATGCGCTCTTGGAGCGCGCTGCCGAAGCGGTCTCTCGCGAGGAAGCCGTCTGCAACGACAAGGCGTCCCCCCGGCTTCAGGACGCGGCGCACCTCCGCCAGCAGCGCGCCTTTGTCGGCGCCATGAGCGTGGCAACTACTCTCAAGCGCATACACGCCGTCGAAGCTGCTGCGCGGCAAAATGGCATCTTCGTAATCTCCCTCGATCACACGCAAGCGCTCCCCGCAGCCGGCCGCCTTGCTTAACGCGCGTGCATGCTCCACCTGCCAGGGTACTCGCGTTATTCCCAGCAGCAACGCGCGTGGCAAGCGACGGGCAAAACTACGCAGTGTGGCGCCGAGACCGCAACCAAGATCAAGCAGGCTCGGCTGCGCGATGCCATCCAACTTCAGCCGCGCCAGCACCTCTGCATTCATCTGCTCGAGCATGGCTTCGCGGTTAAACGGATTCGCGCCGGCACGGTAAAAGCCGAAGTGCATGTTGAACTCGCGGCTCCATGCTGCGTAATCCGGGCCAGCCTCGCTGTAGTACTGCTCCAGGCCAATCGGTTCGACGCGAAGAGCAGCCGTTGACTTTCCTACGACTCCTTCGATCACATTCATGTTGGCGATAATCATTTCTTCCCCTTTGCCTTGGTCTCACCAGGCAGCCAACGTGTCACTCCAGCGCCCAGACTCACGAGGCTGCGCAACGTGCTTGAGGGCAACTTTGTCATCTGCCGGTACCAGCCATTCATCTCCTGCAAAAAATCATGCATTTTGGTGATACGCGCGGTCACCTCGGGCTGCCCCTGCGCGCGAGCCTCGGCGGCAATGCGGCCGAGTGCGGCAATTGTGGGTTCAATTTCGCGCTCCACGCGCTGCTTCAGCACTGTAAGAAAAAGCTGCCACACGTCGCACGAGGTAGAAAAGAAGTCGCGGCGATCTCCCAGCAGGTGTGTCGCCTTCACAAGCTGCCAGTTCTGCAACTCGTGCAGACTGGTGCTTACGTTGGAGCGCGCAACAGAGAGCGCCTCTGCGATGTCTTCGGCAGTGAGCGGCTTTGGCGACAGGTAAAGAAGCGCATGAACCTGGGCCACGGTACGGTTCACGCCCCATCGGTTGCCCATTTCGCCCCAGTGAAGAATGAACTCACTCGCCGCCTTGGATAGAGTCATCGCATTTCCTCAATAACTGTAGTTTCAGTATAAACAGAAATAACAGAATTTACAAGTCGATCGATTTTCCCGAGCCGGATTATTTTTGAAGCGTCTGGTTCAATACCTGCGCATCACAGATAAAGGGTTGAACGGTCGCAATCTGCGTAGGTCTTTAGAGTCGGCCGGCGTTCAAGGAATTTGTAGGGTATGTGTGCGCGTTGACGAGAACAATCAAGGGCTAACCCGGCTTATTCTGCACCACACGGGTGCTGAACTCGTGATTCGCCGTCTCCTCTTTCTTCCGTTTAGGTTGGATAAGTACGACGTAACATAGGCTCGAGAGCGAATGCGGAATGAAAACGAGAGCAGAACTATTCCGATTGAACGGCGCTGTCGGACGCGATCCAGCGATCGATGCGTGGATGAAGGAGCGTCGAAGCGAGTTGGGAGCGATTGCGCGGGAATGGTTTGAGGTGATGCGAGGCTGCGGGGATGAAGTCCGGGAGATCTTGCACGACGGCTGTCCGGTTGCATGCCTGGGCGATGTGCCGTTCGGCTATGTGAATGTGTTCACGTCTCACGTAAACGTTGGCTTCTTTCAGGGCGCAGCGTTGCCTGACCCGGGCCATCTCATGCAAGGCAGCGGCAAGTTTATGCGCCATGTGAAGCTGAGACCGGACGCGGCGACCGACGCGGTAGCGCGAAGGGAACTTATTGAGGCGGCGTACCTGGACATCAAGACGCGGGTAGAAAACGGTTAAATCGGAAGGACGCGTGAGGGGTCGGCCGCGAACGTAACTCTCGCAGCGGCAAACTGCGGTTAGTTGCTCCTTTGCGGCCTTTTTGTCACCGCTTTTTCTTGCAACCGCATTCTTCGCCGGCGGCCTGGTTTTGCCGGTCTTCTTCATCGGGGCCGACTTCTACCCCTTGAGACTGATTGGCCCCGCCAAAGCCGTGCCGTTGTTACAAAGCCTTGCTGGGCCGAGATAATGGCGAGGCAGCGCAAGCGGGGTGACCTCAGCTCTTGAAATCGCGCAGGCGCCGGCAGGCTTCGTCGAGCTCGTCGTCCTTTTTGGCGAAGCAGAAGCGGAGCAGGTTTTCGCCTTTGCCCTGACGAAAAAATGCCGACCCCGCAACAGCGGCGACGCCCGTTTGCTTCAGCAAATGTCGCGCCTTTTCAGCCGCGGTTGCTCCCTGGACGGCGGAGGCGTCGGCCAGCACGTAGTAGGCCCCTGCCGGGACCGTCGGCTTCATTCCGGCAGCTCGCAACGCGTCCAGCATCCTCTCGCGCTTGTCCTGGTAGTCGGTGGCAATCTGCGTGTAGAAGCTCGGCGGCAACTGCTCAAGGCCCGCTGCCGCGCCGTGTTGGAGCGCCGAGGGAGCGCAGACATAGGTCAGGTCGTGGAAATAGGCCATCGCGCCCATCCACCGCGCGTCGGCCGTGGCATAGCCCAGCCGCCAACCGGTGATACTGAAGGTCTTTGAGAACCCACTGAGTGCGATGGTCCGGTCGCGCATCCCGGGCAGCGTGGCCGGGGCAATGTGCTTTGCGCCGTCGTAGACGAAGTACTCGTAGATCTCGTCCGTGATGAGGAAGAGGTCGTGCGCGAGGCAGGCCTCGGCAATGGCCTGGATTTCAGCCAACGTGAAGACTTTTCCGCTTGGGTTGGCCGGCGTGTTCAGCAGGACGGCACGCGTGTGGGGAGTGATGGCGGCGGCCAGGGAATCGGGATCGAGAGCGAAGTCGTCGCCGGCGAGCGCAACCAGGACTGGAGAAACGCGCATCGACTTGAGCGTGGCCACATGGTAGCCGTAGAAGGGCTCAAACAGGATGACTTCGTCGCCGGGGTTCAGCAGGGCCATGGCTGCGGCGTGCAGTCCGGCCGTCGCGCCCGAGGCTACGAGTACTTCATTTTCGGGGTTGTAGTTGAGGCCGTAGTCGTGTTTCTGCTTGGCGGCAATCGCCACCCGCAACCGTTCGATGCCGTCGAGGCGCGTGTAGATGTTGTGGCCTGCGCGCATGGCCTCGATTGCGCCATTCATCACCACCTCGGGGACCGGCGTATCGCAGACGCCCTGCGACAAGTTGATGCCGCCCATCTGGTCGCAGAGCGTGGTCATGGCGCGGATTTCTGACTGGAGAACTCCGGGGGCGAGCTGGCTGAGTGCGAGGCGGGAAGCTTGTGTGGTGACGGGCATGGGGAACCTTATGCAGCCATCTTACGGCAATTCCTGAGTTGCTATGGCCTTGTGGCTTTGATTGGGGGTCGCCGCTCCCTGCTCCACCCCAACGAC
Source organism: uncultured Acidobacteriaceae bacterium (assembly GCA_963783065.1). GTDB lineage: Bacteria > Acidobacteriota > Terriglobia > Terriglobales > Acidobacteriaceae > Telmatobacter. Next base: position 288,838 of record CAWAMG010000007.1, read on the forward strand.
GAGGATCTGTCGTTGGGGACCCCGTGCTGGTGTCCAAGTCGACTGGACTTTGTTGGATTCGAGATACATTGACTCAGGAATTGCGGTATTGGATGGGTGGCGGGTAGGGAAGCGGCGACCGTGGTGCCTCCGGCGGGCCGGCGCATTCCATCCTGCGCCGAAGTCGTGTGATCTGGATCACCCGAGAGATTCGCTGCGGCGTAGAATCTGGTGCTTATGCACGAGCTGTCGATTGTCGCGAGCGTTGTGGACACTGTCACCGAGTCGGCGGCTGCTTATCCCGGTGCGCGGGTGCTTGAGGTTCGGCTCCGCGTGGGCGCGCTGGCCAGCGTGGTGGTTGACTCGCTGGAGTTCTGCTGGGGCATTGCCACTGAGGGCACCGGCATTGAGGGCGCCAGGCTCGTGGTGCATACGGTGCCGGTGGTGGTGTGGTGTGCGCCGTGCGGGAAGGCATCGGAGCTGGACGGAGTGCAGAGCTTCCGGTGCCCCCTGTGTGGCGAGGCGAGCATGGACCTGCGGCAAGGGCGTGAGTTGGAGATCGAGTCGATTGAAATTGAAGACGCTGGCGAGACGAACTAGCACGGCGAAAAGAACGAGGCTGGCGAATCCGACAACGCCGTCGGCAAGTATAACGAAGCTGAGGTACCGCGATGACCACCCGGATAGTTGAACTGCGGCAGGGAATACTGAAAAAGAACGACGAACTTGCGCGTGCGCTGCGGCAGAACTTTACGTCGGCTGGAGTGCTGGTGCTGAACCTGGTCTCAAGCCCAGGAACCGGCAAGACTGCATTCCTGGAGTGGACCCTGAGGGAACTGCTTGCGCGGGGCTCTCGAGCTGCGGCTTTGGTTGGCGACTTAGAGACCGACAACGACGCCCGCCGGCTGGCCGCCAGTGGAGCGCCGGTTCGCCAGATTAATACGCATGGAATCTGCCACCTCGATGCCGAGATGATCGAGAAACACCTGGCCGGGTGGCAAGGTGTTGAACTCGGAGGCCTCGACTACCTGTTTATCGAGAACGTTGGGAACCTGGTGTGCCCTTCGAGCTACGATCTCGGCGAGAAGATTCGCGTGGCGCTGCTCTCTGTGACGGAGGGCGAAGACAAGCCGCTGAAGTATCCGACGCTGTTCAACTCCGCCGACGCCGCCGTCATCACCAAGATCGACATCGCGGAGCCTTGCGGGTTCGACAGGGAGCTGGCATTGAGGAATATCAACGAGATACGGCCGGGAATCCGCATCTTCGAGACCAGCTCGAAGACCGGGGCGGGGATGGAAGACTGGCTGGGATACCTGGTTGAGCAGAGAGTCGCTCGGGACGGGTGATTCCGTGTTAAAGTGGAGCTAGGTAATATATGGTAGTACCAAGTGACACTTCGGAGTACCCATCGTGCCAGTCTTAGCGACCACGAGTCTGAAGCTCGATGCAGAGCTCAAAGAGCGCGTTCAGAGGATTGCGGCTTCGCGCCGACGGTCCGCGCACTGGGTGATGCTTGAAGCGGTTGAGCAGTTCGTCGTCCGCGAGGAGAAGCGCGAACAGCTTCGCAGGGATGTGCTGGCAGCCTGGGAGGAATATCAGGCCACTGGTTTGCACGCGACTGCCGAAGAGGCCGAAACGTGGCTGGCCAAGCTCGAAGCAGGCGAGGACGCCCAGGCCCCTGAATGCCACGTCTGAAGTGGTCGCCGAACGGGTTGCGGGATGTGGCGAGGCTGCACGATTTTCTTGCTCCCAAGAGCCGTGCGGCGGCAAGGCGCGCTGTGAAGGCGATCCGGCAGGGCGTGAAGCTGCTGGGCAAGTTTCCGGAGATGGGCCGTCCGGTGGACGAACTTCCGGAAGAGTTTCGCGAGTGGATCATCGAGTTTGGGAGCGGCGCGTATGTCGCTCTATACCGCTATGACGGCAGGGAAGTGGTGATACTTGCGGTGCGGCATGGGCGCGAGTCGGGGTACTGATTTGGTTTTATGCCTGCGCGGCTTCCGAGTTATCTTGTTCTAACAAGGTTGGTAAAGGAAAACCGACGTCCGATGCCGGCGAAAAAGACCGCTCCCGAGATTGGCAAGGCCGAGGTAGAGGCCTACCTTGCCGCCGTTCCCGAGCCAGCCCGAACTACCCTTGAAAAAATGCGTGCGACTATCCGCGCCGCCGCGCCCAAGGAGGCCACTGAAGAGCTCGCATATCGCATTCCTTCGTTCAACTACAAGGGCTCGCTCGTCTCCTACGCGGCCTTCAAGAATCACTGCAGCTTCTTTCCCATGGGCGCTCGCGCCATTGAGGAGTTTGCCGAAGAGCTCGCAGGTTACCGCGTAACGAAGGGGACAATTCACTTTCCGCTGGACAAGCCATTGCCAAAGGCGCTGATTACAAAGATGGTGAAGGCCTGCGTGGCGCGGAATGAGGCGCGGTGGCAGAAAAGGGCTGAATAGCCATCGGCTTCCGAACCGCTCGTGGGGCCAAAGGTGATCTAAATCACATTCGCTCGACTTCCTGACGGGTATAAGGGAGTTGCCATGTGTTTAGCCATTCCAGGTCGGGTAGATGAGGTCTTCGAAGAAAATGGCCTCAAAATGGGCAAAGTGAACTTCGGCGGCATCGTCAAGCGCGTCTGCCTGGACTTTGTTCCCGAAATCGAGGTTAGCGACTACGCGATTGTGCACGTTGGGTTCGCAATCGAGCGCGTCGACCAGGAGACCGCGGAGAAAACACTCGAAGTCTTTCGCAAGATGGGTGTGTTGGAAGAAGAACTGGCCGACGGCGAGGAGGCTGTGCTGATGGCGGCCAACCGGCCGCCCTCGAACTGCCCCGACGGGAGCTGTTCGGTGGAACCCAAGAGAGACGCGGTGGGTTGAAGATTGTGGACTCCCAGGTCCGAGAATCCAGACCTGGGGCACCCAAGGATTTTGGTTGGGAAGTGTGGAAAAAGCAGGTCCTTCGACTGCGCAGTTCGCAGAAAACGCGAACTGCTCCGCTCAGGATGACAGCAGTTTGTATTGTGGGGTCGGATGAAGTATTTGACTGAGTTCCGCGACGGCGAAGTGGCTCGAGGGCTGGCGCGCGAGATTCACGCCGTCACCACGCGCCCATGGAAGATCATGGAGGTGTGCGGCGGGCAAACCCACTCCATCATCAAGAACGGGATCGACCAGATGCTGCCCGCGGGTGTGGAGATGGTGCACGGCCCGGGCTGCCCGGTCTGCGTCACGCCTCTCGAACTCATCGACAAAGCACTGGCCATCGCCGCACAGCCCGGTGTGATCTTTTGCTCCTTCGGCGATATGTTGCGCGTTCCCGGCACGGAAAAGGACCTCTTCCAGATCAAGGGACAGGGCGGCGATGTGCGCATTGTCTACTCGCCGCTGGATGCGGTGGAGCTGGCGGCAAAGAATCCCAACAAGCAGGTCGTCTTCTTCGGCGTGGGATTTGAGACCACCGCTCCGGCCAACGCGATGAGCGTGCATGTGGCCAAGCGCCGCGGCCTCAAGAACTTTTCGGTGCTCGTCTCGCACGTGCTGGTGCCGCCGGCTATCTCGGCCATTCTCAGTGCACCGGAGAATCAAGTGCAGGCGTTCTTGCTGGCCGGGCACGTGTGCAGCGTCATGGGCTACTGGGAATATCCGCCACTTGCCGAGCGGTTCCGTGTGCCGATGGTCGTTACCGGCTTCGAGCCCCTCGACCTGCTCGATGGGATTCGCCGGACAGTTCTGCAGTTGGAAGCGGGCAGTCACGAGGTGGAAAACGCCTACGAAAGGGTCGTCAATTTTCAGGGCAACGAACCAGCGCAAAAGCTGCTTGCAGAGGTCTTCGAGGTCACCGACCGTGCCTGGCGCGGCATTGGAGTGATCCCGAAGAGCGGTTGGCGGCTTAGCGAGACTTATCGCGAGTTCGACGCAGAGGATCGCTTCCAGATTTCCGGCATTCGCACCGTTGAGTCACCGCTTTGCCGCGCGGGCGATGTGCTGCGCGGGGTTCTCAAGCCGGCGGAATGCAGCGCATTCGGAAAACAATGCACGCCTCGGCATCCGCTGGGCGCGACCATGGTATCGAGCGAGGGCGCCTGCGCCGCGTACTACAACTATGGGCGATTTTTGTCGGCTGAAGAACTGGCGAGCGCCGGATCGGGGCTGGCGCATGCCTGAAAGCAAAACTTTGATCGCCGAAAATGCCACTCCCGATTTCTCAAATTGGTCGTGCCCGCTGCCGCTGGCCGACTATCCAACCATCGTGATGGGGCACGGTGGCGGCGGCAAGCTGGGCAACGAGCTGGTCGAGCACCTGTTTCTGCCCGCTTTTCGCAATCCTGCTCTCGAAAACCTCGGCGATGCCGCGGCACTCGAGTTGGGGTCCGGCCGGATCGCCATGAGCACCGATTCGTTCGTCGTGCAGCCGCTGTTTTTTCCCGGCGGGTCGATTGGCGAACTCGCCGTAAACGGCACCGTTAACGATCTGGCCGTCTCCGGCGCCAGACCCAAATACCTCAGTGCCAGTTTCATCCTCGAAGAGGGCTTTCCGCTCGCCCAGCTTGCGGCGATCGTCGATTCGATGGCCGCGGCCGCGAAGACTGCTGGCGTTCAGATTGTCACCGGCGACACCAAAGTGGTGGAGCGGGGCCACGGCGACGGCTGCTACATCAACACCGCCGGCGTTGGGGTGCTGCGCACAGGGATTCAAGTGGGTCCGCATCGTGCCCAGCCCGGCGACGCCATTCTCATCTCTGGAACAATCGGCGACCACGGCATGGCCATCATGAGCGTGCGCGAGGGGCTTGAATTCGAGAGCCAGATTCGGTCGGACTGTGCAGCGCTGAATGCGATGATCGCCACGGTGCTTGACGCGGCTGGCGGATCGGTGCACGCGATGCGCGACCCCACGCGAGGCGGCCTCGCCTCAACGCTGAACGAAATCGCCCGCTCCTCTTCGGTCGGCATCGCGATCGACGAAAAGAGCCTGCCAGTCCGGCCAGAGGTGCAGTCGGCTTGCGAGTTGCTCGGGTTGGATCCGGTCTATGTCGCCAATGAGGGCAAGGCTGTGTTCATCGTCGACGAAGAGGCAGCCGGTGTCGTACTCGATCTGCTGCGCGGCCATCCGCTAGGCCGCAACGCCGCGCGCATCGGACAGGTAACGGCGGAGCACAAAGGTTTATTAGTGGCGCGCACTGCGATGGGCTCCAATCGCGTAATTCCTCTGCAGATCGGCGAGCAGTTGCCGAGGATCTGCTAACAAAACTGCGTCCCCTCTGTGCGAGCACGCGCGTTTCGTGTAACATCCCGTAGACTCGGATCGGGCATAATCAGAAATCGTGATTAAGCCGCGTGACAATTACTGAGTGGAGGTGACTCGCAGTGCAAGTGCGCGGAGGCATTGTTGTGCTTCTCTCCGTCTGGTCGATGGTCGGCATCGCTGCCCATGCCAAGGTCAAGGAAGATGTCCCTGGCGCGCTGAATGGCGTCCAAACTATTGGGGAAGCACTGAAGACCGCGGACCAGCGTCCCGTACACATTCTGTACATGCACGGAATCAACTCGCTGGGCGCTGACGACTCCGAGGTCTTTCGTAATTCCATCTGCTCCATCGCACGCATTTGCGCTTCAGCCTGGAAGAACACTGGAACAGAGTATCCGGATCAAGGCGTTTTTGCTCTCAATGCGCCGGCGCCCACACTCCAGTACCTCGGCGTTCCAGTCTGGACCAACGACAACGATGCCGAGCAATGGCGCGCCTCGGCCCCTTTCGTTACGCATTACGTGGTGCAACTGCGCGGGCACAACGCGATCCTGGTGGTGGATGAGATCAACTGGTGGCCGCTCGTTATTAAACTCAAGTGCCAGCGAATTGTGCCTGGGGACGCGCATCTGGCCGGACCCAATCCGAGTCTGCTGAGGTTTTGCTCGATGCAGACAAAGGGCAATCCGGAAAATCCCCAACGGTTCACGGACTATCAGTGGATGCTCGAACAGGAAGCGGCGGATCTCGGGCATCTGCCCAACCGGGCCGCTCTGATCAACCGCGAGCTCAAGACCGGACTTGAGGACTGGGGATTCTCCGATGTGTTTCTCGGCATCGGCCCGCTTCGGCCGATTCTGGAGGAGGGAATCCGGCAATTGATTGGGAAGTCGGCTGCATTCGACGCTCGCGCCAGCGCGGGCACAATCTCAGTCCACAAGGGCCGGCAAGCGTACAACTGGCATGAACATCTCGAAGACGGCAAAAGCGACGATCAGGTGTTCATCGCGGTAACCCACAGCATGGGCAGTTTTCTTCTGCTCGATACGCTCGCTCTCGACACGGCATACCGGTCCAGAATAGTTCCGCAGCCCCAGGACACTCAGCAGAGCTCGGCAGAGAATCAGGCCCTGCAATATGTCGCGGAACGGACATCGCTCATTTACTTCTTTGCGAATCAGGTTCCGATACTGGAGTTGGCGAATTTAGAGCCCGACTCCAGTCCGCCACCACCAGCTCCCGCTCCGGATAACAAGGCCGTTCCTCAGGCGGCATCCACCTCCGTGCCGTCCGATTCCGCGCCGTCAGAGACCGCGTTGATCAGCCAATGGGCCCAGGTTCATGCTGCGTTTGAGCAAAGGCTGCATCCCGGCGACGCCAACGCGCAGACCAAGATGCAGATTGTCGCGTTCAGTGATCCGAGCGATCTTCTCACCTGGCGGGTGCCAATGCTGCGCGATGTCGACGTGGTAAACCTCTTTCCTCAGAACGCGCTGCATTGGTTCTGGGTTTTTGAATCGCCCACCAATGCCCACGACAACTACGCGAAGAACAAGGATGTGATTCGAGCGATGTTCGGGAAGCAGTGAGGCTGGGTTCCTGAAAGCCTCCTTATGAGCGCGCTGTTCCTGCGGCCTCTCATCTGCTCCAATTCCCCGGTACGCCAGGTCAAAGGGCGTGGGTCCCGTCCGTGCCTTGACGTGACATTTGGGGATCACACCGTGCTCGAAGAGCCCGCCTCCACTTCCGTCGTCTCCGCAGCCGGTTACGCTCAGCGCTTCCGCTGCATCGGTCCGGCCTGCGAAGACACTTGTTGCCAGGGCTGGAAGATCCCGATCGACGAGACCGCACTCGACCGGTACCAGGGTCTCCCCGATTCCCCGCTCAAGTCGCAGATTGTTGCCGCCATCGCTCCAGCGCCTCGCCCGAGCTTCAGTCCGGCGTCTTCTCCGGGTTCTGCTTCAGATCCCGATACGCCGGCGACGATTGGGGCAGCCGGCCCGCAGCCCATCCTTCGTTTGAAAGACGATGGCCATTGTGCTCTGCTCACTTCCGAAAGGCTCTGTTCCATCCACGAGCAACTCGGTGAGGAGTTCCTTCCCGCCGTCTGCGCATCGTATCCTCGCATTCAGCGCCAGTTGGGCCCGGTGACTGAGACCGCGCTCGCTCTCTCCTGCCCAGAGGCCGCGCGGGTCGTACTGCTGGGTCCGTCGCTGCTGAGTCCGTGGCTCTTGAGTTCCTCTCTTTTTGACTCCGCTCAATCCCCGCAGCCGGTGTCTTCCGACGCGGGCTCCAATGCCCCGGCCTACTACGCCGAGATTCGATCGACCATTCTCGCGCTCATCGGCGCGCGCAATCTGCAAATGTGGCAGCGTCTCTTCCTTGTTTGTCTGCTATGCCATCGCCTCGACTCAATCGAAGCCGGGAGACTCCGCGCCGACATTCCGGACTACCTGGCTACGTTTCGCACGGGGGCCAATTCGGGCGCGCTCGTCCCGCAGATGGAGTCAATGCCCTTCGATCCGCAGGCTCAGCTCGACGCCGTCCTGCGGCTGGCTGGCCTCATGCTGCATCGCTCCCGTGTGACTCCCCGGTTTGCCGAATGCGTCGCAGCGTTCACCTCAGGGATTGGCAACGGTCCTTCGGCCAACCTCGCCACCCTCACTGCCGCATACACGACCGCTTACCGGCAATGGTTTGCTCCGTTCGAGCGCCGCCACCCCCACATCTTTGAGAACTACCTCATTAATCTGGTCGCCCTGCAGCGGTTCCCCTTTGGGCGGCCGTCCGACCCGCCGTCTCCGGGCTCGGGAAAAGCCCGCGAGTTCACCCGCCTCATTGCCCAACTGGCCCTCACCCGCGGCCTGCTCATCGGCGTTGCCGGCCATCTCCGCGAATCCTTTTCGCCCGGCCATGTCGTCCACACGGTCCAGGCCATGAGCCGCCACTTCGATCACCATCCTGAGTTTCTTTTGAGAGCCCAGGGGCTGCTGGCCGAGAGCCGCCTCGATGGGATTGCCGGGCTTTCGATTCTTCTGCGGAACACGCTGCCTGGGCAACCGCAACCGGCTTCCGACCTTATCCCCGCGGCAATTGCGGCGCAGCAGGTGGGCAAGTCTTCGTCCGCACCGAAATAGCCCAAGTCGTCGAGCCGCTTGCCGCTCAGTCAAACAGCGCGAAGGATTTCTCGATGCGCTCACTCACTTCGGCAGTTTCGCTTCCCAGCGAGTGATGAATCTCGAGCACGGCAGCCGGCGGCGTGGCCAGCGCTTTGAGCGCCTTCACCGTCCCCGCCCAGTCAATCGACCCATCGCCTGGCCACAGATGCTCGTCCTTCATGCCGTTGTTGTCGTGCACGTGGAGGGAGGCAATGCGCGGCCCCAGCGTGGCCACAGCCCCGGGAATGCCTACCGTCATGTGCGCGTGTCCCAGGTCGAGGCAGACGCCGACGTTGTCCAGATGGCCCGATTCGAGAATGGTTATCAGGTGCTCGGGCGTGGTCGGCTCCGAGGTCAGATTCTCAACCAGCAGCCGCACACCAAGCGGCCGTGTGAATGCGCCGAGGTGCTCGAGCGCAGTCTGCGCGAACTCGATGGTCCGCGGCGACCATCCATCTGTGCGTTCGCCGAGGTGCATGACGAGGTTCGAGAAGGGAATCAGCTCGGCCGCCTCGAGAGCGCGCTTGATCTCGTCCATCGCGTCGATGCGTCGAGACTTCTCCGGGTGAATCACATTCACAGCGGGCGCCCCGGCTCGGCCCATCTCGCGATCGGGAAACATGGGCGCGTGCATTGAAAACGGTTGGAGTGGATTCGACCGGAACCATCCTGCCAGTTCGGCCACGTCCTCACGCCCGGTGTAGTCGAAGTGCTGCCGCGCCGCAAAGATCTCCACCGCCTCCGCGCCGGAGCGGGCCGCGAACTCGAGCAGCCCCGGATGCAGGCGATGATTGAGAAAAAGATGAGTCGATAGAACACGCAGCATCGGCAAAAGGCTCTCCGGGGGCAAAGGGGGACTGGAAGGGGTTCGATGCATGCAGGATCCCCCCGATTCGATTGTCGCATCCTGTAACCCACGGATGTCGGCGCGCTGGTAATCCGAAAGGTGCACCGACCAATGTATCGGTTGGCCGATGGCTCAGGCTGAAACCTGGCTCTAGTAACCAGCGGCCTTGCCGTAGTGGCTGCGGTGGTCTTGCCCACCCAGCAACTCGCCGGTTTTTGGGTCAACTTCGATGCACTCGCCGTTCGACCAGTGCCGGTCGCTCACGTCCAGCTTGTAACCAAGAGCTTCAAGCGCGCTTCTGGTCGTGTCGCTGAATCCGGGCTCGAGGAAGAGTCTATCGGGCTCGTATTGATGATGAAAACGAGGCGCGTCCACGGCCTGCTGAATGTTAAGCCCTCCCTCGGCGACAGAAAGGAAGATGTTCGTCACGGTGGTGATGATGCGCGCGCCACCGGGCGAGCCGAGCACGAAGCGCAGCTTGCCATCCTCGAGCACGATGGTCGGTGTCATCGAGCTCAGCGGACGTTTGCCTGGAGCGATCGCGTTTGCCGGCCCCTGAATCAAGCCATACAGATTGGGCACACCGGGCTTGGCGGCGAAGTCATCCATCTCATCGTTGAGCAGGAAGCCAAGCGTGCCAGCGGTCACGTGCGATCCGAAAGAATCGTTCAGTGTGGTGGTCACGGACACGGCATTTCCTTCGCCATCCACCACGGAGTAATGCGTCGTGTCGTGCGACTCCGGCTTGCGCCGGCCCGCGGTCGCTGGAGGCGGCGGCAGGAAACCCTGCGGGCGCTGAAGCGTTGCGGACGGGGTAGCGGCTGTTGGGTCCACGCTCTTGCGCCACGCGGCCGCGTACTCTTTCGACGTCATCGTAGCCTCCGGGATTGAGTTGTAGTCGGGATCGCCGAGATAGTCCGCACGATCCATGTAAGCTCTCCGATAGGCCTCCGTGATCAGGTGGAGCGCGGCCGGCGAGCGGTCGCCCAACCCCGCGAGGTCGAAGCGTTCGAGAATGTTGAGCGCGCTCACCATCACGATTCCGCCCGAAGACGGCGGCGGCGCGCTGACGATCGTGTAGTTGTGAAAAGTTCCGACGATCGGCTTGCGCTCGACCACGGTGTAATGGGCGAGATCGTCCAGGGTGAGCAACCCGCCGCCCTTGCGCACGTCGTCAATCAACTCGTGCGCCATCTTCCCGCGGTAAAACTCATCCGGGTCGGCGGCGATGCGGGCGAGGGTGCGCGCAAGTTCGGGCTGGCGGAATGTCTCGCCCTCTTTTTAGAAGTTGCCATCGCGCTGAAATATCCGCTTTGAGTCGGGGAAGCGTGCCAGGTCCTCATCGATCAGCTCTTTCGCTTCCTCGGCGGTGAGCACGAAACCATCTTTCGCCAGGCGAATTGCAGGCGCCATCACTTTGGCAAGCCCGAGCTTGCCATACTCCTTTTCCGCGTAGGCCAGGCCTGCGACTGAGCCGGGGGTTGCGATCGAGCGATATCCGATCACGCTCGAGTTGAGGTCTGTGTCGGGCAGCACGTTTCCATGCGCGTCCAGGTACATGGTCTCGGTTGCGGCCAAAGGGGCCTTCTCGCGGAAGTCGATAAACGTGGCTTCGCCTGTGTGCTTGCGCAGCAACAGAAACCCGCCTCCGCCCAGGTTGCCCGCTGCGGGATGCACAACGGCGAGCGCAAATCCCGTGGCGACGGCCGCATCTACGGCGTTGCCGCCGGCTTTCATAATCTCCACGCCGGCATCAGCGGCAAGATGGTGAACGCTGACAACCATGCCATGGCGGGCGCGCGCGGGTTGCTCGTCGACGTAGGGAATCACGTTTGTTTTGCCTTCCTGAGCCTGTGCTGTTAAAACTTTCGGGGCTTGAACCAATGCACCGATCAGAATTGTCGTTGCCGAGAGTGTCAGGATGGAGCGCAGTTGAGTCATGGTGTCTAGACAGGATAAACGGCTTGTCAATCCAGGTACGGCACAACCCACTGCGACGGCATTGCGTCTATCCTGACAGGGAGGTGGCGATGAAAAGGATCCCTGCATCAATCGTTCTGGTGGTCGCGGCGGTCTTTGGCTGCGCCCATGCGGCAGCACAGCCCGATATTGCGGCCAGCGTCTACGGAGCGTTCAGCGGATCGACCACAGGTAATAACGTCGTGCAGAGTCCTTCGAACGCCGCCGGCATTCTCTTCGAGGTGCGGGAGATCAAGAACCCGCTGGTTGGGTTTGAAGGGACCTATGCCTACAACCGCTCCGACCAGGGATATGCGAGCCAACTGACTCTCTGCCCGGCTTCCAACCCCTCGTGTAACACTCCGCCTGCGTTCGTCCTGAACAACGCGCATGAGATTACCGGCGACTATATTGTCTCGGTCAAGGTCGCTAACCTGCGGCCGTTTGCACTCGCCGGCGGGGGGCTGCTGTTCAACCAGCCAAGCGGCGGACAGACGGACACGATGAGCGCCACCAAACGCGTCTTCGTGTATGGCGGCGGCCTGGACTGGGGGCTGCTTCCACACCTTGGCTTGCGCTTCCAGTATCGCGGCAGTGTGTTTAGCGCGCCCGCGCTCACCACTGTCTTCACATCAAGCGGCGCATTCGTTCACAGCGCTGAGCCCGTCGTTGGCATCTACCTGAAGCTGTAGAGCAATTGACCAACAACTTGTTCAAAAGAAGTGGTACCTTGATTGCCAATAGCTTTGGCCCTCTCAGCCATTTTTTAACGTGGCCGAGAACTCGCCGCAACTGAACCGAAGGTAGGATGCAGCCATGTTGAGCGCACTCACCCGCAACTTGATCGCCCCGCTCGCAATGGCTGTGGTTCCGGCAATTGCGCTGGGCCAAAACACCGGACAGGTTGCCGCCAAAGTGCCGGCGAGCTGGAGCGCGGACGAGATTATCCAGCAGGTACAGCAGCATAACAAGGCGCGCCTCGATGAGCTCCGGCAGTACAAGGCGCTGCGCCACTATGCGGTTGAGTACAAAGGCTTCGCGCACACGGTCGACGCCAAGATGGACGTCGAAGTCAGCTACGACGCGGCGAGCGGCAAGAACTTTCGCATCGTGTCCCAAGCGGGATCGAATCTGCTGTGTGAAAAGGTGCTCAAGCGCGCTGTCGACAGTGAAAAAGAAGCCTCGCAGGACAAGGCCTCAACTGCGCTCAACGAAACCAACTACCGCTTCACGCTTCTTGGCGCAGACACCGTGGACGGACGCGCTGCTTATGTTCTGCATGAAGAACCTCTGAGGGAAGGCAAATTCCTTTCGCGCGGAAAGATCTGGGTCGATGCCCAGGAGTTCGCCGTGGTGAAGCAGGAGACTGAGCCGGCCAAGAACCCATCGTTCTGGATCTCGCGGACGTCGATCAGCTCCTCGAGCGTGAAGACCGATGGCTTCTGGCTGCCGGGCAAAACGCGCAGCGAAACCAAGGTTCGCATCGGCGGCACGGCGGTGCTTACCATTGACTACGGGACCTACCAGGTTGTGCCTGCGGAGATGGCGGGGTTGGGGGGCAAGTAGGCGTCGCGTTCCGATTGCGCCGAGGCGATCATTCGATCCTCGTCCCCTTGTAGACTTTGACCCCCGAGCCGACTGCGAGGAAGGCCGAGTCCGGCGGCCCCTTCGGCACCGCACCGAATGCGTCTCCGTAGAAATGCGAGTGATCGCCTTCTACTTGGACTTCCCGCGCGTTGTGCACTGGCCACTGCGGGTGCTGGACCTCGTACTCTTTGCTGCCGCTGTCCTGCTGCGCAGCATAGCCCCAGAAATGCTCGGTGATGAACTGGCTGAGCGAGCCCTCGACGGGAAGAAAACTCGGGCCTTCCGCCGCGACACGCAGCGAACACCGATGCGGGCCTGCGCCCCACGCGTACTCGGCTTCGATGCCTTCGTTTACCTGGTCTGCGTGAATGCGGTGCGACATCGGCACCGAACGATAGTTCTCGTTATAGCCAAGCCGGGCGATGGCAGCCACCCAGAACCTGGGAACAAGCTCGCGGATGAAGACCACGCCGCGCTTCTCCCCGCGCCGCACATAGAAGCGCAGATTCACTTCTTCAAACGACTGGTGCAGCGGAATCGGGACTCCGAAGATGCGCGAGCGGTTGAACAGGAAGCCGATCAGGCTCACATAAGTGAGACCGTCAAAGGAATCGAGCTCGGTGCCGCGCGGCACCAGCGGGTTGAGCAACGATGGATCTACGGCGTAGTTGGCCATCGCTAGCCAGTTCCACTCCGCAGTCATGAAGAGCCCGGGCTGAGGCATGGTTTTAGTCTAGAAGGGCTTGGCGACGCGGTACGCAACCGGCCCAAAGATCCGAGGCCGCTGTGTTACCGTTCAATTACGGCGTCCCTGAGCTCCGTCGCGTCGGCCGGACAGGGCAGCAGTTCTGAAAGTGATCGCGATCGACCGGGACCCCGTGCGAACCCAGAGCATGTCTCAATTGCCGGAATACCCATCTCCACCGCTGCCAGTGAGTCCGGCGCGTTTGCCTGGACCAGTTGCGGTCGGTCCCCCGGAGGCAGGCGCCGCGGCTTCCGCGGCTGTGCTTCATCCGCAACACAGAATTCCCCGGTGGCTTGAGCGCGCCGAACTGTTTATTCGCGTGCTGCTCAGGATGTACATCGGAATTGCCGTCTGCGGTGCGCCCTGGATCAGAATGTTCTGGGATGAGAATCCCCTCTTTGCCCATAATCCAACGCTGGCCAGCATTGCCGCCAACGGCGCAGTTCGCGGCCTGGTCTCCGGACTCGGCCTGCTTAATCTGTGGATTGCCTTTCGCGATGCGATGGGCAAGGGAAAAGGAGGGGAACCGGCAAAAAAGGGTAGGGATAAGCGGGAAGGTTTCCGCGTCGCGGCTCGAGGCATTGATTCAGATTCCAAATGAGCGCTCGCGCCAGTTGAAGGCGCATACCCACGCCCGAAATAGATGCCTCGGATTTGGGACAAGCAACGCCCGAGGGAGTTCGCATGAGTACATCAGATCAACAACCAACCGGCAAATCGACGGTCCCCGTCGACCCCGGCTCGGCTGCCACCATCCCTGAAAACCATACACCGCCTGCCCTGGCCAACGCGCCGCTCGCATATGAGAATCCTGCTTTTCTCAATAGCTCGGACGGCCGGCTGATTCGCATTGTGTCGGAGTACCTTGAGCCCCTCGCGCGCTTCCGCCGCGAGCAGATTCAGGACACGGTGGTCTTCTTCGGCTCGGCCCGCTTTCGAGGGCGCGAGGAGGCCGATCACGAACTCGAATTGCTCGAAAACACCGGCTCGAGCCAGCCCGCTCCCAGTCACGAACAGCCTGCCACCGCTCCCGACATTGCCGCCGGCACTGCCTCAGACTTGCAACGCAAGCGCGCCGTCGCCGCAGTGGAGATGGCCCGCTACTACGAGGACGCCCGCAGGCTCGCCAGCATGCTCACCACATGGGCCAAGTCGATTCCCTCGAAGCGCCACCGCTTTGTGGTCACTTCGGGGGGTGGGCCGGGCATCATGGAGGCCGCGAATCGCGGCGCCTACGAAGCCGGTGGAAAGACCATCGGCCTCAACATCCGGCTCCCCTTCGAGCAGTCTCCCAACCCCTACATCACGCCGAACCTCAACTTCGAGTTCCATTACTTCTTCATGCGAAAGCTGTGGTTCGCCTACTTGTCCAAGGCGCTGGTGGTTTTTCCGGGCGGATTCGGCACACTCGACGAGATGTTTGAGGTTCTAACCCTGGCCCAGACCCACAAACTCGCCAAGAAGATTACCGTGGTGATCTACGGCTCGGAGTACTGGAAGAGAGTCTTTAACCTGGATGTCCTGGTGGACACTGGCGCCATTTCGCCCAAAGACATTGAGCTCTTCCAGTTCGCGGACACCCCGGAAGCGGCCTTTGAGCTCCTGAAAAAAGGCCTCACCGAGAACTATCTGGCGGCGGAAAACGTAAATCGTAGTGCAGCCTCTCCCGCCGAAAGCCTCGTGGACGAAGAGCCGCTGCAGGGACCCCTGGTCAAGGAATTCCTGGGCCATGATCTCCCTAAGACAAGTAAATAGAATGGCTTACGCACAAGGCGCCCAAATTTCTTCGGGAATCATCGGGGTTTGCCGGGATTTGTCAGGGTTTCTTCGTAACTCTATTGATTCCTTTGTCAATTAAGGGGTTATTCGTGCCCTCTTAACCGTGCCTTTATGGAGGAAACGGGATACTGGATGCAGCAGACCAGCTACAAGTCAGCAGCGGAGCGGGTTTGCGGAGAAGGAGCGCCCATGGCAGTCTCATCCATCTCGTATCTTTGGCGGGATCCGGATGCCTCGAGTGGATTTCGGTCCGGTGTGTCGCTGCACAGCCACACCAACCAGTCCTCAGAGACTTTGGATTTCCTGGCAAACTTCGGGAACCAGTTTCCCGTCATGCGTCCCGTTCTTTCCCGCCTGGAGCGCCGGGCCGAGTCGATCCACGGTTTCCATATCAACTACGCAGCCAGCTATTGGACGCCGCCCATGACACCCAAGCTGGCCTTCGATCTGGAGAGCAAGCAGATTGAGAATCTCGGCGTAGCGTCCATGGTTTCCATCACCGACCACGACAACATCAAGGCCCCGATGCTGCTGCGCACGGTTCCCAGCGCCCGGCAGATTCCGGTCTCCGTGGAGTGGAGCGTCCCCTACGGTTCCCAGTCGTTCCACCTGGGCGTGCATAACCTGCCCAGCGCCCGGGCCACGGAGTGGATGGCAACGCTTGCCGGCTACACCGCCCAACCCGATGAATCGCGTCTTGGAGAGATTTTCGCGGCACTCAACGATGAGCCCAACGTCCTGCTCATCTTTAACCACCCTCTGTGGGACCTCTACCTGATCGGGAAAGAAAAGCACGCGTTCCTGGTTGGTGAGTTCCTGCAGAAGTACGGCGCTCACTTCCATGCGCTGGAGCTGAACGGCCTGCGCCACTGGACCGAGAACCGCGCCACTCGCGGCCTGGCCGAAAAGTGGAACATGCTGCTGATCTCCGGCGGCGACCGCCATGGCGTTGAGCCGAACGCGAACCTGAACCTCACCAACGCCACCAGCTTCACCGAGTTCGTGCACGAGATTCGCAGAGAGAAAAGAGCAACATTCTCTTCATGCCCCAGTACGCCGAACCCTGGAAGCACCGGATTCTGCAGTCGGCCATCGACGCCGTCCGCGATTATCCCGAGTTCCCGATGGGGTCACGGACTTGGGATGAACGCGTGTACCATCCCGATCGCTATGGAGTACCCCGTCCGCTGAAAGAGCTGTGGCCCAGTGGCAGCGCCCCGCGGATCATGTCCTGGAGCATCAAGGCCGTGCAGTTGATGGGCAAAGGCCTGGTCTCCGGCGGGTTGCGCATGGCCTGGAGCGAGGCACACCAGCAGCGGCTGGCCCTTGGCGAGCTGGATGGGTAATCTGGTTCTCGCAGAAGGAATCTGACTGAAGATGAGGACTGGCAAACCGCGGGTTGCGTACTTCCCCGACTCGTTCCATGAGATCAACGGGGTTGCGCACACTAGCCGCCACTTCGAGGCCTTTGCGCGCCGGCGAGGTCTGCCATTTCTCTGCGTTCGCGCCGGCGATCGCGCACAGGCTTTCACAGAAGACGGCAATGTGTGGACCCTGGAGCTTCCGCGCGGCTTCCTTTCGTTTGCCCTGGAAAAAGATCTGCGCTTCGATCCCGCGTTTCTCCGCCACATCCCGCTGATCGAGGAAGTGCTCGACCGCTTCAAGCCCGATCTGATCCACATCACCGGCCCGAGCGAGGTGGGCATGCTGGGAGCCGCGCTATCGCACCATCTCGAACTGCCTCTTGCCGCCAGCTGGCACACCAATGTGCATGAGTATCTGGCGCGACGCTCAGACTGGTTGTGCAAGCTGCTGCCCAAGCAGCAATCCGAGGCCGCCGGGCAGACCATCGAAGACCTGACCATGGCGCTTGCCGCCAAGTTCTACTCCATTGCGCAAGGTACTGTTTGCGCCCAACCGCGAGCTCTGTGCTCTGCTTGAGAAGACTACCCACCGGCCCTGCCATCTGATGCCGCGCGGCGTGGACTCGGAGCTCTTCAACCCTTCGCGACGGAAGCGGGCAGCCGATGATCGCGAATTCGTTCTCGGCTTTGTCGGGCGGCTTTCGATCGAGAAGAACGTGTTGTTGCTGGGCCAGGTGCAGCAAGAGCTCGAGCAGATGGGCCACGACCAACTTCCGCTTCCTCATTGTGGGCCACGGCACCGATGCCGAGTGGCTGCGCGAGCCATCTGCCGCGCGCGCAGCTCCCCGGCGTTCTGCGCGGGGAGGCGCTGGCCGAGGCTTACGCCAACATGGACCTGTTTGTCTTCCCGTCGCACACAGACACGTTTGGCAATGTGGTGCTTGAGGCGTTTGCCAGCGGCGTGCCTGCGATTGTCACGCCGGATGGTGGTCCGGCGAGCATTGTCTGCGAAGGCGTGACAGGGCGGATCGTGCCGGATGCGGAGTTTGCTGCGGCGGTGGCGGGAATTCTGCGTGATCCGAGGAAGCTGGCGGAGATGCGAATTGGCGCGCGGGCACACGCGCTGACGGCGAGTTGGGATTCGGTGTTTGAAGGGGTGTATGGGGCGTATGAGGGGATTTTGCCGGCGGGGCAAGCTGAACTCGGCAATCAAGAGGGCGCGGTCGTAAAAGCCGGTTAGCCGATTTGTCGGCCAGTCCGTAAATCAACTTCAAATTCCGTTTCTTTGTCGGTGAGCATGTCCCAGCCCCGTCCACGGAGAATCGGTCCATCGATAGCGACGATCGTGATCCCTTCAGACGAGAGCTTTTCCGATTCCCACGCCTGCCCATTCGAACCCCAGGCAAGAACTGCGTGGTGGCCCACAAAGAGCAGCAGGTTCATCGCAGCGACGGGCCGCACTTCGAGGACCGGCCGGTAGGGGACCATCGCGAACCGTTCCGGCGCGGTGGTGTCGATTAGGTAGGCGTATCCGCCGGAGACGGCGCAAAGCTCATGAGGATTGGGGCAGGAACAGATTCCTGTGGGAACGACCGGGTCCTGGAAGCCGAGAGCGCATGTGGCCAGGAATTCCGGTGCGCTGGCTTCGGGCCGGACCAGTAATTCGAGTGCGCCGCGCTCAATCTCTTCTGCATCGCGCGGGTAGACGAAATGGCGCGGCGGAAGAATCAGGGGCCGCGCGGACAGAATCCCGGCTTGCCAGTTGTGCGGGAAGGTTTGGTCGGTCATAGGTCCGCTCATGCAAGCTTCAAATCCCGATGCAGCGTCCAGCCCTGCCGCATCCTCATGCCTTGTAGCTGAGGATCCAGTCTTCCTGCTCCTGCGTGTTGGGAACCATGCAGCCGCGCGCCTCGTGAACGGCAGCCAGGGCTGCGCTTGGTTTCCATCCCAGATGAATCAGTGCGCAGGCCGCTGTTACCGTGGCCCGGCCTATGCTCCCCTGGCAATGAATTCCCACCACACGCCCTGCCCTCAGCCTCTCGGCCAGATCCTGCACAAACCCGCGAAAAGAAATGGGATCCCTGGGAACGGTGCGATCTCGAATGGGATAGGGCAGAAACATGAGGCCCAGTTCTTCGGCAATCTCAGGCTCCTCGGCAAGTCCAAAGGCCACCGCCTCTTTTGCTTCCATCAGTGAGACGAGGATTCGGATTCCGGCATCCTTGAACTTCTCAAGCTCGCTGCGCAGAAACTGCCCGCCGCGCGGCCGGAGCACAATGGCCAGCCGCGGGGCCCTGGAACGCGGCGAAGCGGAACTCGATAACGCGGAGCTCTCAGAATCGCCCCGGTGCAGCTCGATCCAGAATATTTCCTTGATTCCCTCGGGCATGCCATTCGGCACACCCCTGGGCACGCCTTCCGGCTTCCCCTCGGACGCGTCCAACGGAAAGTCTTTCGGCACGATCCTCGGCACGAGCTTTGACCAATCGTCAAACACGTTCTCAGACTCCGACAAACTGCAGGATGCGGCCGTGGATGGTGGGGATCGGGAGGCCCAGCGACGCGCCCTCTTCAATCAGAGGGATGAGCTTGTCAAAGTCCGGACCGGAGTGATAGCCGGTGAGCGCGATGCGCACGGGGTGGTACAACTCCTTGCCTTTTGCTCCGGTCGCGTCTTTGATCTCGGCCATCCAATGCTTGAATTCTTCGGGCGTCACCACAGATGCGTGTGTCCGGAGCCGGCCGGCGAGTTCCGAAAGCACAGACCGTGCCGAGTCCACCGCAAGCACCGCCGCGTTTTCCGGGTTCTTCCGCGCCCTCTCGGGATCGAAGCCGAAGATGAACGCGGTCTTTGCCGGAAGCTGCGAGAGATGATCGACCGAAGGCAGGAAAACCGCGAGCAGGCGCGCGAACCAGGCCTTGCGCAATTCGATCAGCGGCGCGGAAAGCTGACCGAACTGGATCGGCGGATCCTGCTGGGCCAGCACCGCCATCATCTCGACTGTGTGGAGTTCAGACGAGGACCACAACGGAAAGATGTCAGGGCGCGCAATGCAGAACTGCCGCTCGGCCAGCTTGGCGATGCGCTCCGGATCGGCGTTCTTGATGTAGTGGCGGTTGAGCCAGTTCAGCTTGTCGAAGTCGAAGACCGCCGGGCTCGGCGTGACACGTTCGAGTGAAAACACCGGCACGAGGTCAGCCAGCGTGAAGGTTTCGGTCTTGCCATCTTCGGCGCCCCAACCAAGCAGCGCCAGGTAGTTGGCAACGGCTTCAGGCAGATAGCCCATCTGGCGGAAGGTCGAAACCGACGTTGCCCCATGGCGCTTCGACAGCCGTTCGCGGTCCGCGCCCAGAATCGTGGAAAGATGCGCAAACTGCGGCACAGGCCAACCGAAGGCTTGGTAGATTGCGACTTGCTTCGGAGTGTTTGAGATGTGGTCGTCGCCGCGGATCACATGCGTGATGCCCATCAGCGCGTCGTCTACCGTCACAACGTAGTTGTAGACCGGAACTCCCGCCGACACCGACGAAGCCGACCGCACCAGCACAAAATCGTCCACCGTTTCCGGCGCAAATTCGATCGGGCCGCGCACAATGTCGTTGAACTTCAGGGGGCGATCCTCAATCTTCAGTCGCACCGCAAAGGGCATCCCTGCGGCGAGATTCTTCTGGATGGTGGCTTCGTCCAGCCCAAGGCACCGCCGGTTGTAGATGTGCGTGCGCTGCTCGGCTTGGGCCTTCACTCGCTCAAATTCCAGGTCGTCGGGCGTGCAGAAGCAGCGGTAGGCCTTGCCCTCGCGGAGCAGCCGGGCGGTGTGCTCGGCATAGATCTCGAGCCGCTCAGACTGGCGGTAGGGTCCAAAATCGCCCGTGGGTTGATCGCCCAGCATCGCCTGGTCGGCGGTAACCGGGCCCTCGTCCCAGTCGAGTCCGAGCCAGTGCAGGTCTCGCATCAGGTCGTCTTCAAAGCGGGCTTCAGAGCGCTCGAGGTCTGTATCTTCAATGCGCAGAATGAATTGCCCCTTGTTCTTGCGCGCAAAGAGCCAGTTGTACAAGGCCGTCCGGGCATTGCCCACATGGAGCAGACCGGTCGGGGATGGAGCAAATCGTACGCGGGGAAAAGAAGAATTCATGGCAGTAAAGAATGATAGCGGGTGAATGGGACGATCGTCTTGGATTCGGATTGCCGGAACGGAGAAAACAGGCGTGTTTTCCGCGGTTATGCGGCCCCGGCCTCGGGTCTGGCTGCGGCCTTCGGGCTCCGCCGCGGCTTTTAAGCCACGATAACGAAATCACAAGTTCTGCGGATTATCAATTTACGGAAACTTACATGCCTTTACGGTGAGGTTCCATGCGGTTCAGTGAGGCCCGATTCTGAGAGTTTGGGCAAAGTTTGGGCGCAGTGACGGTGTTGACCGGCAGACGCATTCGCTCAACCCCATGGATTAAATGCGTCAACGCCCAAACCTTCAAAGTCTCTTACGTTGCGGGTGACAACGGTCAAATCGTGTTCCAAGGCCGTTGCCGCAATGAAACCGTCCGCCACCTTTAGGGGCCTGCCTTTCAATTTGCATTGCCCGGCCAGAAGACCCCAACGCTCGGCAATCGGCTCATTTACCGGCAAGATACGACCCTCAAACCATGGCCGCTAGGTTTCATCGAGCCATTGTTCAAGCCCGCTACGACGCTTGCTTGCGGGAAGAACCGTAATCCCCTTCAGAATCTCGCCAAGAGACATCACGCTGAAGTACAACTGGTCGTCGTCGGCATTGTCGAGCCATTGGGTGACGCTCAATTGCGGATACGGGCGGGTCATCTCCGAAGGAATGTTGGTATCGAGCAGGAATCCCTTCATAGCGCGATTTCACGCCCAAGGTCCGGGTCTCGTTCAAAATCCAGGTCGAGACCCTTGAAGGGTGAATCGGCGAACAACTGTGCCAAGCTCTTTCTGCCAGCGGGCTGTTGGCGCGCTGACTGAGTCCGATCCTGTGAGTTATTCACGATCGGGTTTGCGGCCCCTTCAAGCAAGGTGGCCGCGTAGGCAGGAACATCCATGTTACGCGCGGCGGCCTGGGCAGCAAGCCGTGCTTCGGTCTCGGCGCTGAGTTCTACCTGAATAGTCATTGCAACCGCCTCCTACGTCCATTATCCAATGCCGGGGCGACCCGGGCCTGAGGTCTGTTTGCCCCTCGGGGCTCCGCTGCGGCTTCAAAGTCCCGTTTGGCTGTGGCCTTCCAATCCCGTTCGGCCTTCAGGCAAAATGCTGCCAGCCCGCAGGGTGAAGCGGCCTTGCGCCCTCCGCTCGATTCAGGGTAACCGAGGCGCGCTTTCCGCCGCGCTTCAGGATGCGTCCGATCCGCGTGACGGGTACGCCGGCAATCGCCTTTGGAACGCGAGCAGAAGCGGGTGCGGTAAAGAGCAACTCGTAGTCCTCACCCCCGTGGAGGGCTTGTTCGAGCGTTGCGGCAGGGTGAATTGGCAAGAGCGCCGCATCAATCTCCGCGGCGACGCCGGACTCTTCGCACAAGTGCGTAATGTCGATTGAGAGGCCATCGCTCAGGTCAATTGCCGCGCTGGCGATTCCCCGCCGCCGCAGCCAGAGCCCCTGCGCGATGCGGGGCTGGGGGTAGAGGTGAAGAGCCAGACGCTCGTCGCCCCCAGAAATTGAAGTAGCGCGGGGAATCCGCCGCCGCTTTGCAGATCCCGCCGGGGGCTCACCCATCTCCGCCAGCCGTGCAAGACCCGCCGCTGAGCCTCCGAGCGTCCCAGTGACATAGACCACCTCGCCTGGCCGGGCCCCGGAGCGAAGCAGCGCTTTGCCGGCTGGAACCGAACCCACCAGGACAATGTCGGCCAGTGGGATCGGCGACTCAGACAGATCCCCTCCAGCGAGCGCCGTTTTGTGGGCATTGGCCAGCGCCAGCAGACCGTCGTAAAAGCGGCTGGTCCACACCCCGGCAAGTTTGCGCGGGACGGCGAGAGAAACCAAGGCAGCAACCGGCCGGGCTCCCATTGCTGCAAGATCGCTCAGGCCTCGGACGATTGCGCGATGTCCAATGGATTCAGGAGGATGAATCGCAAGCCAAAAATGCCGGCCGGCAATCGAGAGGTCGGTCGTGACGGCGAACTCCTCGCCTCTGCGGGGCCGCAGCAGGGCGCAGTCGTCCCCAATTCCCAGCCGCACCTCACTGCGCGAGAAGGAGGGCGCCCGTTGGCGAATCTGCCGGATCAATGAGAGCTCGCCCTGAGCTGGAGCGTTCGCAGTCACGGCCGATTTCCGGCTTGCAGTCTTGTTCGCGATCCTGGCAGGAATCGTGGGCACTTCTCGAGGATAGGACACAAATCCGATCGATGGGGTGGGCGCACCCTTTTGGGTCTCCCCCGACCTGCCTCCCGGGATGACACCTTTGTTGAAGGAAATGCACTGGAATTTGCGTTGACCCACATTCGGACGCTCTGGTAACCTTTAGCAACGTTACGAATCTGCTATTGAGTAGCGACGGGCTCGGCTTCTGCCGGGCAATTCTTAATTGCCATGCGCTTTCCTCGAGTACTTGGCGAATTTGCGGCTTTGTCGGTTGCACGGTTGAAAGGCACCAATGCTTCGCAAACGCTATTACATTCTTTTTGTAGCTCGCGATGAAGACGGTCGCATCCGCAAGATACCGCTGCCTCTCCACTATGCCTACGGGTTTGTAGGAGCGGCGCTGGTGGGTGCTTTCACGATTGTGGGCCTGGCGGGTTCCTACACCCGCATGTTGCTAAAGACCGAGAGCTTCAACCAGGTCCGGCAGGACAGAGAAAACCTCCGCAAAGACTACAAGCAAATGGCGCAGATCGCACACGATCGCGGAGTGCAGGTGGCTTCTCTCGGAGCCCTCGCCAATGAGGTAACGGCTCTCTACGGCCTGCGCCAGAACAAGCTGGCCGCAAATCAGGCTGCCAGTGCTGCCGCCGCTCCCACCCCGAAGACGCTCGCGCTCAACGAGGATGTCAATTCGCAGCAGGTCAAACTTTCGCTCGATCAGTTTTACAACCTGCGCACCCAGGCGCTTTCAGGGCGGCTAACCCGCGCACTTGAAAACGGCCTGAGCCCGAGCTTTAGCGGCGACTGGAATGCACTGGCCGATGCGCCTTCGCTGTGGCCGCTTGAGGGCCGCATCACCTCAAGCTTTGGCGAGCGTCAGGACCCGATCAACGGCGAAGGCGCCTTCCACTCCGGCATCGATATCTTCGCCGGCATCGGAGCGCCTGTTCGTGCCTCTGCGGAGGGCGATGTGGTTTCAGCGGAGATGGCCGCCGGCTACGGGCGTGAAGTTGTTCTCAACCACGGCCACGATGTCGAAACCGTTTACGGCCACCTATCGGCCTTCGCGGTGATCCAGGGTCAGCATGTATCGCGCGGTCAAGTAATCGGCTACGTCGGACAGTCGGGCCGCGCCACGGGCCCCCACCTCCACTATGAAGTTCGAGTGCATAACGTACCGGTGAATCCGTATAAATACCTGCGCGTGACCTTCGCCGAGGTGGCCTCGCTCGATGCCTCCGACTCGAACCGGGCGGGGCAGTAATTCCAGAGAATTTTCCATCGTTTGCCAGAACGGCTCCCCGAGATGAGGGAGCCGTTCGTTTCTGTGCGAATTCCTGGGATGTGCATCGGCAGTTGCGTCGTAGCGGCGTTCCGGCTCACTGCGCCGGAGGGTTCACGGTGCAGCCGTCAAACTTGAAGGAAAAAGTCCCTGTTCCTACAACGGCCATCGTGAGCGTGCGCGGAATCAGAAATCCGCTCACCGTCTGATACTCCACGCCTACGTCAATTTTCTGTTGCTGCTCGAGGGTCGCTCCCGGAGGCTGAATTCGCGCAGCAAAGCCGCTCACCAGCAACCCGTTCGGCGTCGGTTTGTAGGTTGGGTTGAAAGCAATCTTTGCTCCCTGCATCTCCACGTTGAACTGCTTCAGGATGTTGCCTGAGTCCAGCACCTCAGTGATCGTGGTTGAGCCGTCCACTGCATGAAGCGTGTGTCCTGTTTCGGTCTTCTCCACATCGATCCCAGCGGAGGTTTCCGGGATGACCGAGCCGTTGACGAACGGTATCCAGAACTGCAGAAAACCCTGCAGGGTCTTCCCTGTTGCCTCGTGCTCATGGTCGAGCATCTCGACGGAGTCCGCATCCTGCGGGGCCATGGTACCCGGTGTCCAGTCCAGTCCCGATCCCGGCCCGGTCAAACGCGCGTGGAGGGTGATTTTGACGGAATTGAGCAGCGCAATATTCTTTTCGTCCGCCGCCTGATCGGTCGGCGTAGCCGTTGATTTCTTCTCCACGGTCTTGAAGATGTTGGCCCAGTCAGGGTGGACGGTGCAGTCGAAGCCTGTGAGCCCTTGCTTTGTGGTCGAGTAGTAGAGGCTGCTTGCCTTGGCCAGGAAGGCTGCGTTGGGATCTGGTTGAGCGGCGGCGGCGGGCGGGGGTGCGGTAGTGGCGGGCGGAGTCTGGCAATGGCCAGTTGCGGGGAGGAGAGAAACAACGAGAGCAATACCTGTAACGATTGACATTGCAAAACCGGGTCGGGACATGAAGGCCTGCTTTCTGAGTGATTCTGGCCTTCCTAGTATCGCAGGAATGTTCAATGCCTCGCGTGGTATGGTGGGTGCGGGATTTTTGTGCCCGCCTTCTCGGGAGATTTGCCGTGAGACTACGCTTCTGTTGCTTTGCCGCGTGCCTTATCGCGTTTTTTGGCGTCGCTATTTCCGCAGCTTCTGCACAGCCTCCTTCCACTCCTGCAGATCGCGCCGCGGGCGTCGTTACTGCGTTTGCGCGGGCCGGCCATCTCAAGCGCGGGATCAATGCGTCGATATGGTTTGCTCAGCACCCGAGCGATTATTCAGCCAGCTACACCGACAAGGAAATCACGAAGGACGACATCGCGTTGATGGCGCGCATGGGCTTTGACAACGTCCGCCTGAGCATCGACGCCGCTCCGCTGGGGCAGTCGATGATGGGCTACGGGCGCAGACCCAACGCCGACTTCCTGAGCCGTCTTGACGCCGCCGTCGACACCATCCTTGCCGATGGCCTGGCCGTGCAGATCGATCTGCATCCCGAGGAAGACTACAAGCTGCCGCTGAAAACCGACAATCAGGCCGTCGACCGGATGGTGATACTTTGGCGCAGACTTGCCGCCCACTACGCCAACCGCGATCCCGAGCGCGTGTTCTTCGAGATCATGAATGAGCCCGAAGTGAGCGATCCCTATCGCTGGGCCGGCATTCAGGCTCGGACCGCCGCGGCGATCCGTGAGGTGGCTCCGAACAACACGATCATCGCGACCGGGCCGAACTGGTCCGATATTGCCGACCTGCTAACACAGCATGCGCTGCTCGATGGAAACGTAATCTACAATTTTCATTTCTACGATCCGCACGAGTTTACTCACCAGGGCGCGGCCTGGGGAGCGCCTTATTGGATCTACGAGCACGGCATTCCTTATCCGGCCTCCGAGGACACAATGCCGGAGCTGTTGAAGGAAATCCCTGACCCGGCGGATCGTTATCGCCTGGAGAACTACTGGCTCGATCACTGGGATGCGCACCGCATCCGGCTGCTCGTAGATGAAGCCGCGGCGTGGGCCAAAACCAATAACGTGCCCCTGATCTGCAACGAGTTTGGCGCCTATCGCAGGGTCACCGATCCTGCCTCGCGCAATGCCTGGATTCACGACGTGCGGTCCGCGCTCGAAGCCGACGGAATCGGCTGGGCGATGTGGGACTTCCACAGCGGATTCGACGTGGCGCCGAGGGACAAGGAGACCGGGAAGTCGGTGCCCGACCCAGCAACCGTCGAAGCGCTGGGACTCGGGCGGCGATAACCGGAGCTTGCGCAAATATTCATTGAATGCACGCGGTCATTCGGGATAAGCTGCTTGCTTAGCCGACAGCTCCGCCGATTTCACTCCTCCCCGCGGCAGCCGAAGGCTATGGATTCCCGTTTGGCTCCTTCGCCTCTACCAAAGGCTACGGGACAGAAGCTGCAATTACGATCCATTCAATTGTGCGCGGGCTCTTCTTCGGCCTGCCGCTCCGGAGAGGAATGTTCACCATGCGCAAGGTATTCGCCGCTGTATTCTTCAGTCTGCTTTTTGCCCTTACCGCATCCGCAGATCCCTGCCCCGGGACTGTGATCCTGCAAAATCAGTTCGCCGCGCCAAGTCCCAACTGGGATACCGCAGCGACCACAAACTCGAAGGTAGCGCTGCAAAACGGCCAGTATGTTACAACCTTCCTCGTCCAGAACACCGCCCGCATTGAACTGTACCAGGGCGACGTTTACGGGGATGTAAACCTTTGCGCCACTGTCAGCACCCCGGCGACGGATAAGGCCGTGGACCAGGTGGCGGGCCTGGCTTTTTGGGCCACTGACTACACTTCTTACTACCTGTTGCTGATCAATCCGATCGCCGGCCAGTGGGAAGTTCTTCATCTGGCGGGGGGCCGGTATCTTAGCCCTTCTCCTTACCAGCCGAGCACCGCGATCAAGACCGGCGTGGGGGCAGCCAACGCGCTGCAAGTGCAGATGCGGGGCACAACCGCGACGATTATCATCAATGGAACTACGGTGGGAACCGTCTCAGGCGTAGCACCCACGGGAGGCGGGCAGGTCGGTCTTTATTGCCAATCCGCTTCGACGGCCACCAGCACCTGGCAGATCAGCGACTGGTCGCTTTCAAAGCCGTAGCGGCAAACAGGCAACGAGAACAGCATGGTTCTCAAGACAAAACTGAACGGGAAAACTGGGATGCAGGCCGCCCGTCATCTGGCCGTCGCTGCAATGTTGTTTTCGGCCATTGCAGCCCAGCCCGTGAGAGCGCAGTCCGCGCCGGACTTTCCTGCGAAGGACTGGCAGTTCGTCTCGCCGGAGTCGGAGGGGTATTCCTCGAAGAAGCTTGAAGCGCTTCGTGCCTGGCTCGCCGCCGGTCCGACGACAGCCATGGTGATCGTGGTCCATGGCCACATGATCTTCAGCTATGGCGATACGGCGAAGGTAAGCAAGATTGCTTCGGTCCGCAAGAGCATCCTTTCCATGCTCTACGGCAAGTATCAGGCTGACAAAACCATCGACCTCGACAAGACTGTCGAACAACTCGGGCTTGCCGAGCCTGACAAGCCGTTTCTGCCGATCGAGAAGACGGCGACTCTCTTTCAACTGATTTGCGGCCGATCCGGGATCTACCTGCTGCCCGGCGATGTCCCACCGGATAAAGACCTGATTCAGGCATCGCAACCCAGGCGCGGTTCAGAGTATCCGGGTATGTATTTCCATTACAACGATTGGGACTTCAATGCGGCGGGCGACGCATTTGAGAAGCTCACCGGCAAGAACATCTACGACGCGCTGCAGGCCGACCTGGCCCAGCCGATCCAGATGCAGGACTTCGATCGCGCCAAGCAGGCCAAGATCACGCATCCCGGCGAGTCGCACCCGGAATTTGCAATGTACCTTTCAACGCGGGACATGGCGAGGCTGGGATTGCTGATGCTGCGAAATGGAAACTGGAACGGAACGCAGGTAATTCCGGAAAATTGGGTGCAGGGGTCAACCGGCGTTTGGACCCCCTTTGAAGAGATGAATCCGCCCTATCTGCGGGCACTCGGAGCGCCAGAGCGCTGGGGATTTGGGCTGATGTGGTGGGTGTGGGATGCGCACCCGTATGCAGGCGACAAATATTTTCTGCCCTTTCAAGGGGCCTACGAGGCGCGCGGAACGGCAGGTCAGTACATTACCGTGCTACCGGCAAAAGACATGGTCCTGGTCCACAAGGTCTACATCGATGTCTGGCCGCAGCCAGCGATCAACCAGGAAGAATGGGACACCATAACGAACATGGCGATCTCGGCAGCTTGTTCGGGGCCGTGCAAGTAGGGACTGGGCGGAGTCAGAGCGGCCAACTCCGCCAGCCCGGCTCATTTGCCCGTGTAAGTGACGTGCCAGATTGACCGCGTGCCGTCGTCGGAGACAAAGAGCGATCCGTCGTTCGCCTGCGCCACTCCGACCGGGCGTCCCCAAACCTGGCCGTCCTTGGTGACGAAGCCGGTGAGGAAGTCTTCGTATTCGCCGGTTGCGTGGCCACCCTTCATCGGCAGCCGGATCACCTCATATCCTGACCGCTGCGCACGATTCCACGATCCATGCTCGGCCGCGAATCCGTCTCCGCGGAAGTTGGCAGGGAACTCGGTCCCGGTATAGAAGAGCATCTCGAGCGATGCGAAGTGCGGATTCACCAGGATGTCCGGCGTAATCACCTTTGCCTTCAACTCAGGATGCTTGCCCTGCTGGCGCGGGTCGTTGATTCCTCCCGCAGGCCCGTTGTAGTAGAACCACGGCCAACCGTAGAACCCACCTTCTTGAACGTGCGTCACGTAGTCGGGAACAAGGTTGTTGCCCAGCCCGTCGCGCTCATTTGTCGAGCACCACAATTCGCCGGTCGTCGGGTTGATGGCTTCGCCCACGCAGTTGCGAAGACCGGATGCATATACCTTGATGAACTTGCCCTCCGGCGTGAACTGGAGCACATTGGCGCGATGAAACTCCTCGGGGTGGGTGTCGGAGTCGTCGACATTGGAGTGCGAGCCGACCGACGCAAACAGCTTTGTTCCGTCCTTCGAGAAGGCCAGATCGCGCGTCCAGTGGCCGCCGCCACGCAGTCTGCCGCCGCCGGGGAGCTCGGCCAGGGACACCGCCGGTCCGGTTGCCTTCAGGTCACCGGATTTGTAAGGGAAGCGCACAATCCCGTCGGTGTTGCCCACGTAAAGCCACTTTGGATTTGGCCCGGCCGGATAGAAGGCGATCCCAAAGGGAAGATTCAGCCCGGTTGCGAAATCTGATTCGACTTTGGCTTTGCCGTCCGCGCCCACGCCGCGAAATACCTTGATGATTCCGGGCTGGCTCTCGGCGAGGAAGATGTCACCATTCGGCGCGGTCCGGATCAGCCGTGGATTGTCGAGCCCCGTCGCATAAAGCTCCACCTTGAAGCCTTTTGGCGCGATGGGCCATGCTCCCTCTGGCCGAGGAACGAGCGTCGGACCGTTGTCAACGGATTCGCTCGGGTTGGGCGCCGGCAGGTCAGCTACGGTCAGGTGACGCCGGATTCCCGGCGCTTCGTGCACAGCATCGGTAAACGCGGCCTGGCCGGTGAGTACGGCCTGCTTCGGCCGTTCGGCCACCTGCGCAACAACGCAGGAAAGAAAACCAAGGGAGCAAGCCACTGCAATCGCTCTGGATGAACCTTTGCGATGAAACACGCGTGCGTGACGAAACATTCGACCTCCGCGGCAGGGGTGGTCCCGCTCGAGCGCGGTTCCGACCCCATGGAGCTGCTCTCAACTGACGTTGCCGGACGGCGGAAGGTCGCGCACTCCGCCGGGAAAAGGAGGACTTCTCCGGGTAAAGTCAATCCGCCTAATTGGATGCGCCTGACGGGGCCTTGGATGCGTTGGGGGCGTACTCGAATTTTGGCGCAGCAACTTCAGGCGGAGGTGTAGTTTCAGTTTTGTAGTTCAGTTGCGGGCTCTCCGATTGTGCAAGACTGGCCAGCAGCCCGGACGAAATCGACGCGGTGACAAAAACCCGATTTTTCTTCGGAGTCACCTCGGCGGACTGCAGCAGTTCCCGGAGTCCGTTGTTTGCCGGATTGGCGGCAAGCGGCTGGGCCAGTTCGCGCGCCAGCGTGAGCAGGGTAGCCATAGCGGCAGCCTGGCTGGTGGCTTCGTCGTTGGACTGTGCAATCTCTTCCATTTTCAGGTTCAGCGTGCCTGCCAGGTTCAGCCCAGGCGTCACGCTGGCCACGATCGTCGAGTCCGCCTCAAGCGGGAGGGCCAGTCCAAAGATATGAATGGCCCCGCTCTCAGAAAACGGCAGTCCCACCTGGCCGACGCCCCATGCCAGCGAGAGCAGCGGCACCTCGCTGTAGTGGTCGCGCAGCAGCGTGGAACCGGCAAAGGGCAGCGCTGCCGTTCGATGCCGATCGATAATTGAATGGATCTTCTCAGTGGTTGGCCAGTTGGAAACGGCCAGTGTGTCGTAGCCGATCTGCACGATCCGCACCGTGCGTCCATCGGAAGGAATCGAGTAGATGGTGTGCCCGGCATATGTCTCGCGGTCCGCAGCATGGCTTTCAAGCCACGCATTCAGCCGCTGGCCCGTGAGCCTTCCCACCAGGACCATGGAGTAGGCCACCGGCCCGTTTGGCCCGTTCGGGTTCTCCATGCGGTGCAGCGCCACAGCCGCCTGATCCAGATCGCGTTCCCAGTCGATCCCCGTTGCATCCACAAACTGCTGATACTCCGGCACCCGCGTGGGCGGCTTCAGGTTCTTGAAATGCGCGAGGGTTCGAATCGGCTTGAGGTCGATGAAGACGATCCCGTCAGCCTCGGGCAGCAGGCGCGCCGCCTCAGGCGGAGCCTTGAAGCGTAGAAAGATCGCCAGGGCCAGAAGAACGAGGACCCCAGCCACCACCCAGAGCGTTCTGCGGGTTCGTCGATGCATGCGGCGTCTGAGAACAAGGTATCAGACCGGGAGCGGAGCCCTCGACGCCGACAGAGCGTTCGCTCCCGTCAAATCGGAATGGCGCCGGGCTATTCAGGAATGCTGAAGGAGAAGATTTTGCCGCCGCTTGCCATGTTCGAACTGGAAACCGAGCCGGGAGGCAGCAGGCCGTACTCGCCCTTGCCGAGCGAAGAGTCGAGGGTGACCTGGTAGAGCCGCGGAGCAATCTTTTCCGATTTAAAATCAACCGAATCGCGGGTTGCGCCGCCCGAGGAGTGAAAGACGCCGCCGGTCGTTGAGCGGAATTCGCGGGAATCGGAATGCGTGCGCAGTCGAAGCAACTGGTATTCGGTAATTTGGGTTCCCTCTGAGGCGTAAACGGCGATTACAACAGGAAACGTAGTTTTAATTTTCCCGGTGGGGCCCTGGATATGGCCATTCATATCGCCCTTTACCAAACCGTCGGTGGCCAGGCTTTTCAAGACACCTCCCGACTTGAAGTTGACGATCTCCGAGGGAACCTCAATCCAGGCACCAGACTTGTCCTTGTAGTAGACGCCGACTTCGTCGATTCCAGGTGGAAGTCCATTGGAGGCCGCTGGCGCCGCCGCCGGAGCCGACGCGCCGGTGGCTTTGGACATGATGGCGCCGACCACCTTGTCGCTGACTCCTGCGGATTTGAGGGCGATGAGGCCGTTGGCCGATGTGTCGTACTGGCCCGGCTGGGAGTTGATTGAGCCGACGATGATGTCATCGGAAAGGCCAGCCTTCATCATCTTGATGACGGAATCGTTGTTCATGGCCTGCTGGGCGCCGAGTACGGCGCAGACGGCCACGAAGAGAGCGGCGAGCAGGGACTTGCGCATGGGGGTCTCCTTTTTAGATGCGAATGATTGCTGGAACATTTGGTCAACGGAATGATCCACCGTTTACCCGGTTGAAGGCAAGCAAAGTTTCGCGGGCCTACTCTGCCACGCTGACCGTATAAATCTTGGCGCTCGCTTCTTTGTTCGATGTGGTCTTGTTGCCGGGAGCGAGAAGTCCATACTCGCCCTTGCCTTGGCTGGCCGGCAGAGTGATCTGGTAGAGCCGGGGCGCAAGCTTCTCAGGCTGGAAGTCGATCTCGTCGCGGCGTGCGCCCGCCTGGGTGTGCAGCAGGCCACCTGCAGCCGACAAAAACGTTCGTGCATTCGCAATCGGGTGCAACTCGAGGAGCAGGTATTCCGTGATCTCGACGGTCTCAGGCAGATAGACCGCAAAGACTACCGGCAGCTTCGCATCCACCCGCGCGCGCGATCCTTCAATTCGCCCTTCGAGATCGCTCCTGAGAACGCCTGCGGAAGCAAAGTCCTTGAGTTTGCCCGAGCTCTGGAAGTTCACAATCTCCGGCAGCATCGTGACCCACGCCCCGCTCTTGTCCTTGAAGTACACACCCACATCGTCGATGCCGACAGGCAGACCGTTCGGACCGGTTGCAGCAGAACCAGGCGCGCCCAGGGCATTGCCTGCCCCTGCAGTTCCCGAGTCGGCGGCGGCCCCTGCGGCTGGAGCGGCGTTTGAGCTGACCCCGTTTGCCTTCAGCACGATGGCCGCAACCACCTTGTCGCTCAGGTTCGCGGCCTTCAGCGCGATCATCGCATCGGGCGAAATATCGTAATGCCCCGGACTCGCGTCGATGGTGGTGATGATCAGGTCGTCGGAAAGTCCCGCCTTCGCCAGCTTAATGACGGCGTCATTGTCGAGCGTCTGCTGAGCTGGCAAGATCGGGCAGAGAAGCAGAAAGACGAAGACGAGAAGGATCTTACGCATTATGTCTCCGGGAGGGCAGGGAATCCCGCCCGTGTTCAAACGTAATGGCATCATCCAATGGCGAGTGAGCGCTCTGCAAGGAGATTCTGGCGCGAGGGAATTCTGGCTGCCGGCGAAGGCCGGGCAAGCGTGGATTGCCAGGCGCAGGATCGTCGCTCCTGGCCTCGAATTCGGCCCTCATTTGTACGCCTCCGGAGGTTTGCTCCGCCGGTTCTGGTGTGCTAACCTTGTGTTCTGTGCCGTTGTGTGTGCGGAGCCGGAGTGTGTCCGCGCTTAACCCGGCATGGATGGTATTTCGGGCATTCGGGATGGTTCTTCCGGGTGGGTTCCGAGCGGAATGGGCTGGCGTAGCTCAGCTGGTAGAGCATCTGATTTGTAATCAGAGGGTCGGGGGTTCAAATCCCTTCGCCAGCTCCACACGAAGGAAAGCCTGCATCGGGGCCTGAAACCGAAGAATTGAGACGGCGCACGGGCAGTTTTCTTGAGCGCCGGGTTTGTCCTCCGCGGTGATCCCACAGAGGTACATGCTCTTGAACAGCCGGAGATTCTCCGGAGGGGAGGCAATGTGCTGAAGGGGGCGACTTGAGACTGAAAACGGAGCGTCGTTTTCGTGAATGCGGGGAAGACAGAGTGAGTTTGGTTTGAAATCGGCCGCAGGGTTTTGCAGCCGAGGAGTTGGGTTGGGCACAGGTGGCCGAGTGGTTAATGGCAGCAGACTGTAAATCTGCCGGTCTTAGACCTACGGAGGTTCGAACCCTCCCCTGTGCACCATGTTTTGAGAGGTAAGAGATGAGCTGGCCGGAGAACGCTGAATCATCAGCCGCCAGCCATGAGGACGAAGGTTCAAGCTCATTGAGTGCAGGGTTGGGCGCGGAGCTTGAACGTAAGGCAAGAATTGCCTTCGGGTTGTATTTGGTTTTGGCGGTTGTGGCCTGGTTCACGCTGGATGGAACAGTCCTGGTGTACGGCAGGCCGGTTGCGATAAGGCTGGTTCCGTTGATTGTTTTGGGCGGGCTGGCTGCAAGAACGCTTTTGGCAGTGAAGGCGGAAAAGATTCGCCGGACTTCAAGCCAGGATCGTGGCAGAGAGGGTTTAAAGGGCTGAT
Organism: uncultured Acidobacteriaceae bacterium; assembly: GCA_963783065.1. Taxonomy (GTDB): domain Bacteria; phylum Acidobacteriota; class Terriglobia; order Terriglobales; family Acidobacteriaceae; genus Telmatobacter. Next base: position 322,947 of record CAWAMG010000007.1, read on the forward strand.
GTAGCTCAGTTGGTAGAGCACTCCCTTGGTAAGGGAGAGGTCACCAGTTCAATCCTGGTCATCAGCTCCAGAGATGCAAGTGGACAGTGAACAGTGAACAGTGAACAGTTCGCGCAGGAATTCAAAGATTTGCTCGCGCTGGCTACGGAAAACTGACCACTGTTCACTGACCACTGATCACTGGTTTTTTGCGGGAGTAACTCAGTGGTAGAGTCACAGCCTTCCAAGCTGTTGGTCGCGAGTTCGATCCTCGTCTCCCGCTCCAAAGACGAAGCTGTCAGCTCTCAGCTTTCAGCTTGCGCAACGGCAGATTGAAGAAATGGGCCAGGCGCAAGCGGGACGGAACTGAAAGCTGGCGGCTGAAAGCTGAACGCAGTAACGAGGTTGGTTGAAGATGTTTGAGCAAGCCGGAATCGCAGTTCAGGACGAGCAAGGGTACTCCAGGTTGCACGCCATCATGGACGCAGCATTCGATCTGCGCGATGTGGAGGTTCTGCTTACCAAGGTGAGCAAGGCCAAGCTCCGGGTGCGCGACTACGAGTCGGTGCTGAAGCGTGGGTTTCTGGGCAAGGAAGCTCCGGCGCTCTATGCCGCGCTTCCGGTGTCGGATCAGGGCCTGACCCGCGAGCGCTATTTGAGGCTGGTGGAAGCGGTGCCGCTTGAGCTTCGGCAAAGGTATTTCAGGGTGTACGCGTACTACTGAAAGGCAGCTTTCAGCTTTTAGCTCTCAGCTTTCAGTTTGAGCAATGTCGATGCGGGGAGCGCGGACAGATTGGAACTGAAGGCTGATAGCTGGCAGCTTTTTGAGCAGGCAAGTTCTACGGAGGATTAGAAGGTTATGGCGAAGGAAAAATTTGATCGTACGAAGCCTCACGTGAACGTGGGGACGATCGGGCACATCGATCATGGCAAGACGACGCTGACGGCGGCGATCACCAAGGTGCTGCAGAAGCACAACCCGAAGAACCAGTTCCGGTCTTTCGATTCAATCGACAACGCACCGGAAGAGCGGGAGCGCGGCATTACGATCGCTACGGCGCACGTGGAGTACGAGACGGCGAAGCGTCACTATGCGCACGTCGACTGCCCCGGCCACGCCGACTACATCAAGAACATGATCACCGGCGCGGCGCAGATGGACGGCGGCATTCTGGTGGTTGCGGCGACCGACGGACCGATGCCGCAGACCAAGGAACACGTGTTGTTGGCTCGCCAGGTGGGCGTGCCGTGCATCGTAGTGTTCCTGAACAAGTGCGACGCGGTCGAAGACGAAGAGCTCACCGACCTGGTCGAGATGGAAGTTCGCGAACTGCTCTCGAAGTACCAGTTCCCGGGCGACGATGTGCCGGTGATTCGCGGCTCGGCTCTCGGCGCGCTGAATGGCGAGCCGAAGTGGGAGGCGCAGATCGACGCGTTGATGGAGGCGGTGGACACGTATGTTCCGCAGCCGAACCGCGCAATTGATCTCCCGTTCCTGATGCCGATCGAAGATATTTTCTCGATCTCGGGCCGTGGAACTGTTGTCACGGGCCGCATCGAGCGCGGCAAGGTGAAGGTTGGCGAGGAAGTTGAAATCGTGGGCTTCCGCGAAACGCGCAAGACGGTTGTAACTGGCGTTGAGATGTTCAAGAAGCAGCTGGACGAAGGTCTGGCGGGCGACAACGCGGGACTTCTTCTGCGCGGCATACCGAAGGAAGACGTGGAGCGCGGCATGGTTCTGGCCAAGACCGCATCGATCACGCCGCACACCAACTTCAAAGGCACCGTATACGTGTTGAGCAAGGAAGAAGGCGGCCGTCATACGCCGTTCTTCAAGGGCTACAGGCCGCAGTTCTACTTCCGCACAACAGATGTAACCGGAGTAGCGGAGTTGCCTGAAGGTGTTGAGATGGTGATGCCTGGCGACAATGTGGAGTTGGCAGTTGAGCTGATCACGCCGGTGGCCTTGGAAAAGGGCCTTCGGTTCGCGATCCGCGAAGGCGGCCGCACGGTGGGCGCCGGCACAGTGGCAGAGATTACGAAATAGTGAGACAGTTTTCAGTTTTCAGTTGTCAGTGTTCAGCAATGCGGCACGCAAACGGTCAACTGAACACTGACAACTTACAACTGAGAACTGAGATAGGATTGAGAGATGCGCGAGATCATTACGTTGCAGTGCGCTGAGTGCAAGGAGCGGAACTACACGACGACGAAGAACAAGAAGACGACCACTGGCCGCCTGGAGTTCAAGAAGTTCTGTAACCGTTGCCGCAAGCACCAGCCGCACAAAGAGACGAAGTAAGAGGACAGTGTTCAGTGAACAGTGGACAGTGATCAGTTCGGGTGATGCCGGGGAAATGCAAATTGGCTTTCCCAGGCGCAAAGGCAACTGACCACTGTTCACTGACCACTGTTCACTGCCGTTAGGGGCGTAAGCTCAACGGTTAAACTGTCGGTCTCCAAAACCGAACTTGGGGGTTCGAATCCCTCCGCCCCTGCCAGATTCGATGGAGCGCGACCGGCCCGACGCTGGACGCAGAGGAAATGGAAGTATGGCAACAAAAGTAGCACTGGCGAACCGTGACGAAAGGACGAAGATGCCGGGCCTTGCCGAGAAGATCGTTCAATCGTGGCAGGAGTTCACTCAATTCCTCTCCGACGTGCGCGCTGAGATGCGCAAGGTGGTCACTCCCTCGCGCAAGGAAGTGGAGGCGACAACGACGGTGGTTCTGATTGCGGTGTTCCTCTTCGGGCTATTCTTCTTTATTGTGGACACCATTTTTAAGTTTGGCCTGGACCGGTTGCTGAGGCAACTGGGCGGACTGCAACAGTAAGGGCGTCCGCGAAACGAGAACATGATGGCAGATGAGCTAGAACAAACCGCAGCAGAGGTGGCACCTGAATCCGAAGCGCAACCGGAAGTGCCGGCGCGCAACGAGAACTTCAAGTGGTATATCCTGCACGCTTACTCGGGCTTTGAGCGCAAGGTCCGGGAGTCGATCGAGAGCCGCATCGAGGCCTTCGGGTTGAAGGAGAAGGTGGGCCGCGTCATGATTCCCACCGAACCGGTGACCGAGATCGTCAACGGCAAAAAGCGCACCGTCGAGCGCGTCTTTCTGCCCGGCTATGTGCTGGTGGAGATGGAACTCGACAACCACCTCTGGCACGTGCTGAAAGACACGCCCAAGGTTACCGGCTTTCTGGGCACGGGCGACAAGCCTGTCGCGCTCAGCGAAGAGGAAGTGAGCTCGATCCTCTTCCGCAGCGAGACCGCCAAGGAAAAGCCGCGCATGAAGATCAAGTACGAAAAGGGCGAGCAGGTCCGCATCACCGACGGCCCATTCGCCAACTTCAACGGTGTGGTCGACGAGATCAACGAAGATCGCGAAACCATGAAGGTGATGGTCACCATCTTCGGCCGCTCTACCCCTGTCGAACTCGAGTTCGCCAAGGTTGAAAAGATTGAGTAGTTGCAGCTTTCAGCTATTAGCTTTCAGCTTCTAGCCGGATTGCCGACCTAGCTGGCGCCGGTTGCGAGCGAACACTGAAACTGCAACACCAAAATTTCGCACAAAGCATGACCCGCTGAAGGCTGAAAGCTGGGAGCTGAAGGCTGGTTTCCGAAGGAAACAATCATGGCACCTCCGAAGAAAGTAACAGGCTACGTCAAGCTGCAGATCGAAGCCGGCAAGGCAACGCCCGCGCCTCCCGTGGGCCCCGCGCTCGGCCAGGCTCAGGTCAACATCATGGAGTTCTGCAAGCAGTTCAACGCACGCACGCAGAACAAGGAGATGGCCGGTCTCATCATTCCGGTGGTCATCTCCGTCTACGGCGACCGCAGCTTCAGCTTCGTCACCAAGACACCGCCGGCCGCGGTTTTGCTCAAGAAGGCCGCCGGAGTCGCCAAAGGCTCGGGCACTCCCAACAAAGAAAAGATTGGCAAGGTCACTGAAAAACAGGTGCGCGAAATCGCCACCCAGAAGATGCCCGACCTGAACGCGGCCTCGGTTGAGTCTGCGATCAAGAGCATCAAAGGAACGGCGCGCTCCATGGGCATCGAAGTCGTCGCCTAAGCGCTCCGACCCATCCTTGCTCAAAACAAACGGCCCTCCCGATCGGGAGGGCCGTTTTATGTTCAGGGAGCGCGCCGTGCGCTTCAAGTTTCCGCCACACTACTTCGGTGGAGCGGGCGTGAAAACCTCGCGCCTTTGGGCAGGCTCCGGTTTGGGCTTGGGTTTCGGTGCTTTCTTCGCTTCTTTGCGGCCTTTATCTTTGCTTCCCATGCACGCTAGTTTGCCACAAATCGCTACAGATGCGAAAGGCAAATCAATCGCCGAGCCGTGTGAACTATTGAGTCGGCCTCAAGGTAGTGAACTCTCATTCCACTCATTCCGCCGGAACTCTGAACCGCAGGTCCCTGGTCTCCGATACGCTCCGCTCAGGGTCCGCCCAAGAGGATCCGTCGCCCTGCATCCTACTGCTGCGGGATGGGCGGCTTCGCATCGGCCTGTTTCGTTTCGGGCGTCGTCGTCGTCGTTCCCAGATACTGCGCCAGCCAATCGATCCAGCGCTTGCGCACATCGCGTCCGCGGATTGGATCTGCAGGCGAGTGGCCCGGAATCGGATAGGCAATGAACTTTGTCGTGACGCCGTTGTCGAGCAGTGCGCGATAGAGCTCGTATGAGTCAGCAATGGGAACCCGCGTGTCTCCGGTGTCGTGCAGGATCAATGTCGGCGCTTTGATGTTTTTTGCAAACGTGATTGGTGATTGATCGCGCCAGCTCTTGTCGTTGTCGGCCAGATACGGCGACGGGCCAACCTGGTCGGCTACGGTCACGCTGTTGTCGGAGGTCGTATACATTGCGATCCAGTCAGTGACCGAAGCACCGGCCACCGCAGCCTTCCACACGTCGTAGTGACCGAGCAGCCAGGTGGTCATGTATCCGCCGTAACTCCAGCCCGAGACCGCCATCTTCGACGCGTCCACAAAGCCGCGCTTCTCCAGCATCTCCACGCCGGCCATCACGTCGCGCCCCGGACCCGCTCCCGCATCCTTGTAGATCGAGGAATAAAACGCGTTGCCCAGGTTGTCCGATCCGCGATAGTTCGGCTCGAATACAACCCATCCCTGCGCGGCAAGGCACTGCACCATCGGGTTGAAGGTCTCTTTCGATGCCGAGTTCGGGCCGCCGTGCACATAGAGCACCAGCGGATACTTCTGTTTCGCGTCAAAGCCCGGCGGATAGGTGACCACGCCGTCGAGCTCCTTTTTGTCGCTGGTCCACGTGACGGTTTCAGATTTTCCCCGGTCCAGTTCGTCGAGCGACCCGTTGAAGTCCGTGAGGCGAACCGGTGCGCTGTCGAACGTAGGCATGTAGTAGAGCTCCGAAGCTCGCTCCGGCGTTGTGCCAATGAGCGCGAGCTCGTCCTTCGGCCCCAGATTCATCTCCACCCAGTAGCCGTTCGTCGGAGTCAGATTGCCCAGCTTCAGCCGTCGTGGCGCGCCGTCGAGCGGCTTCAACCACACGCCCACTGTGGTTCCGTCGTTTGCGCCGACAACCACAGCTTTGCTGTCCGCGGTCCAGAGAGATCGCATCATGTTGCGGTCGATGTCCGTCGCCGTGAGAGACCGGTCGTCCTGGCCGCTTGTCGATGCCACACGAACTTCATTGATGTACCACGGCTTGCTGTCAGTGTTGTACCAGTACGAGACCTTCTGGCCGTCGGGCGAGATCGTGGGATAGGCCTCGAGCGTCTTGCGGCCCGTAATCGGATGGAACTCGCCCGTGGCCGCGTCCAACAGCTCCATCTGCGTATGCTCCGCATCGCCCGAGAGCGGCGTCTCGGCTTTGACGAATGCAATGCTCTTTCCGTCGGGAGTCCAGTTGATGGGCGAGGACGGCGTGCCGGGAGGAAAGCTGACCGGCAGCGACCATGTGCCTGAGGTCAGCCGCTTGGCATCGCCCGCCGGGGCAGGTATCAGCGGGGCCCCGATCAGCCAGATATGCGTCGAAGGCGACGGCCCGTGCACCAGCGAGTCGTTCGCGCCCACCTCAAACGCGTCAAGAAACTCCGCCTCGCCTTCGCGCTTGGGCAACTCGTCCGTCGCCGCAAAGGCAATGGCTGTTCCGTCTGGCTTCCAGGCAAACTGCGAAACTGCCGTTGCCGCGTGGGTCAGCTGTACGGAATCGCCCCCGCTCATCGGCAGCACAAAGACCTGCGCCTTCTTGTCGGCGTCCTCGGCAATGTAAGCCAGGCGGTCGCCCGTTGGAGACCAGCGAGGATAGCCGCCCACTCGTCTGCCTTGGGTGAGGACGCGCCGCATGTGCGTCGTAATGTCGACCAGCGCCAGCTCGCTGTCGTACTTGTCTGTCTTTAGATTCGGATGCCCGACCACGACCACAATTGACTTGCCGTCCGGCGAGATCTGCGGGTCGGTGACGCGGGTCAGCTTGACGAAGACGTCGGGGGTGAAGCGCCTGGCCTGGGCTGCGGCGGGGGTGAGTTTTTCCTGGGCTGCGGCCGGCATGGCAGGGAAGCACGCGAATGTGCAGGCGACGATGACAGTGGCGTGCAGCGGGACTCGAGTCCGGAACAGAAGATTCAAGGCGGGTTCTCCGGTGTGGGATGGGAAGGCGATCTTAGTGGTTCCCACGACTATAGGGGTTGCGAGGTTAAACGGACAACCGGTCGGAGGCGGATAATGAACAGGAGGGTTCTCGTATGAATGACCCAAAAGCAGAGAATGTGGCTGACCTGCAGCATGAGGAGTGGGTTGCGCGGCGGGCGAAGCCGACCAGGGAGTCGATTGCGAAGGCGCTGGAGATTCTGGATCGCCCGACCGGTCACGCGCCGGAGGAGCAGGATCGGCTGCCGAAGGGGTATGTACCTGTACGGCGGAAGCGCGCGAAGGGCGGTAATGTGGGTAGAGTTTCTTAAGCCCGAATCGCGACGGCTTTCGTGCTGTGGGCGGCGAATTGCAGAACGGCCTGGATCTGTTCGCGGGCGACGCCGAACTCGGCTACCAGTTCATCAACGGTCATATCCTGAATTTTCTCGAAGACAAGGGAGACGGGCGTCCGGGTTCCGCGAAATACCCACGCGCCGCTGCGCCTGCCTGGAACGCTCTCCACGGCGGGGCATTGGGATCAATCGATAGTGGATGTTGCCATCGTATTATCCTCCACACCATAGTAGGCCCGGTTTGCTCTCCGAGAATAGTGCATGGAGCGAAAGTTGCATCCCAGAGGAGATTCACATACCGCGTTTCTGTGGATCGACAAAGGCGCGGAGGACGGCATTCATGCGGGTGAGGTGGCCCTTGCCGCGAGACTTGGCCTACTCGCCAACATCCGAATCGAGGCGTATACGCACCGAGGTCTTGCCCGTTGGCATGACGACGCGGGCGGACTTCCAGAACTCCGCGCCAAGGGACTCGGCCCCGGGGGCATCGGCGCGGGTGGGATCTTCGCCGCGCTCATGAACAGCCTCGACCTCGCTAAGGGTGTATCTCAAGAGAGTAGGTTTTTTGCTCATTCTGGTTCGCTCTCTGGGCACTGATGCCATATGTAAACGCAAATGTGTACACAAATCAAGGGTGCCTACGAGCCTACGGCGCTGGATAAGGTATTTGCAATTCAGGTGCCATTTCGCTATGATTTGGAGATGCGTCTGGGGGAGATCCCTGGACAGTCACATGTACCACGGCTATTTGGGTCCTTGCCGGACGGGCAAAGTTTCTGACAGATGCCTGGACCGGTCAATGGATTCCCGCGACAAGCGGGCTGGCAATAGCGGTGGGAGACGAGGCAGTAGATGGCGAGAAAAGCAAGCAAGAATATTACGAAGGCGCGCGCGTCTGTTACCAAGGCCGCATATCCCCTTCCTGAAGCAGTAACACTCCTCAAAACAGTGAAATTTGCCAAGTTCGACGAGACCGTCGACTTGACCATGCGTTTGGGTGTCGATACGCGGCACGCCGACCAGATGGTGCGTGGAACCGTTGTTCTGCCCCATGGGTTGGGCAAGACCAAGACCGTAGCGGTAATTGCTAGCGGCGATCGCCAGAAGGAAGCTACTGCGGCGGGCGCTGATTTTGTGGGCGGCGAAGAGATGGTGGAAAAGATCCAGAAGGAAAACTGGACCGCCTTCGACGCGCTCATCGCAACGCCCGACATGATGAAGGTTGTGGGCCGGCTGGGCAAGGTGCTCGGACCCAAGGGCCTGATGCCGAACCCCAAGACCGGAACCGTCACGCTCGACGTGGCGGCTGCGGTGAAAGAGATCAAGGCCGGCAAGGTGGAGTTTCGCGCCGACAAGACCAGCCTGGTTCACGTTCCGGTGGGCAAGCTGAGCTTTGACCCGCAGAAGCTGGTCGATAACGCCACCACCGTGATTGGCGCCATCGTCCGCTCGAAGCCTTCGGCGGCAAAGGGCAGATACATCAAGAGCGTCACGCTCAGCTCCACAATGGGGCCCGGCGTTCCGCTCGATTCGGCTGTGGCCGACGCGGTGGGCAAGCACTAAAAGGCAGTGGACAGTGAACGGTGGTCAGCGAACAGTCACCACATGTTCAGTTTTGGTCCGGTAACGACAGGCTTCAGAAAGATTTTGAAACAGGAACGCTGATCTCGAATGGTTCTTAACTGATCACTGTTCACTGCGCGGAGCGCAAAATGGCGATTTCAAAAGCGAAGAAGAACGAGAAGGTTGGCTTGCTGTCGAAGGAGCTTGCGGGCTCGACGACAGCCATCATCGGGACGTTTACCAAGCTGACCGTAGCCAAGGATTACGAGCTGCGCAAGGTGATCCGCGAGGCGGGCGGCCGTTACCGCGTGGTGAAGAACAAGCTGGCGCCCATCGCCGGAAAGGGCACCTCGATTGAGGCGGCTCTCAAGGGCCTCAAGGGTGTCAACTCCGTGGCCTTCACCTCGGGTGATCCGGTTACGCTGGCCAAGGTTTTTGCCAAGTGGGCCGGCGAAAACTCGGCTGAGTTTCAGTTCAAGCTGGGCATCATCGACGGCAAGCTGCTCACCGTGAGCGACGTGAAGGCGCTGGCCACCATGCCGGCCAAGGAAGAGATCTACGCAAAGCTGCTCTTCCTCATCAACTCTCCGGCACAGCGTTTGGCCACCGTGCTCAACGCCACCGGGCGCGATCTGGCAGTGGTAATCGGCCAGGGCGTGGAGAAGGAAAAGTTTGCAGCGGCGTAGCCGCTGAAGCTCCTAGCTGTCAGCTATCAGCTTTCAGCTTTTTTCTTGTGGCGAGGCGAGACCGTTAGCGCCGAGAAGGAAAAAGCTGAAGGCTGACGGCTAAAGGCTGAAAGCTTATTCAAGGGATTTGGCCGGAAGACGGGTTGAGAGGGCGCGGGTCTGGCGCAACGGAAACTTTCAGTCCGGGAGAACGGTCCGGGTAGTGAATTCAATCGATTTCGATTTTTCTGAATGGAGAACAAAATGGCGGACATCGCACAGTTGGAAGAGCAAATTGTAAGCCTGAGCCTGCTGGAAGCGGCGGCTTTGGTAAAGAAGCTGGAAGAGCGGCTCGGCGTTTCAGCCGCGGCAGCGGCTCCGGTTGCGGTTGCGGCCGCAGGCGGCGCAGCGGCAGCTCCGGCGGCTGAGGAGAAGACCGAGTTCCAGGTCATCCTCAAGGACTTCGGCGCGAACAAGATCAACACCATCAAGGCCGTGCGCGAGGTTACCTCGCTCGGCCTGAAGGAAGCCAAGGACCTGGTCGATGGCGCTCCCAAGGCGCTGAAAGAGAACGCGACCAAGGACGAGGCTGAGGCGATCAAAAAGAAGTTCGAAGGCGTCGCAACCATCGAAATCAAGTAGTCAGGGCTTCCCGGGACGGATTCGTCTGTCCCGGGTGCTTGCCTTCCAAGCCGGGACGCGCTACGATAGTCATTGCGCGTCTTTTCGGCTGATTCCAAGTTTCATAGGGATCGGAGCCGGACTGGCAGGCGCGTCTTGATGACATCGGGTAGGGCACGCGGGCATTCTCAAGCCGGGACAGAGGCAAGCGGTCTGGCTGGGGATGCGAATTGGTTGCCAAGTGCCTTAGGGTCAATGGATTAGGTTTTTCCCGGAAGGTTTCCGGCATCCGTTGACGAGTGGCGGCGAGCGAGCGGCAGAAGCGAGCTTTGGGATCGGCGAGAGCAGTGCAAGAGAATTCGGTTGGGAGCACAGGCGACAGTCAGCGCTCGTGAGGCATTGTGTCCTTACGGGCTTTTCGCGTCTCCCGGCAATGGGGAATTGAGCAAACGCGCTCAATTTTCCAGGAAACAGGCATACCAGTAGTAAACGGGTGTTTTTCCCGTTGGCCTGACTCTCGAATGTGCGCAGCATAGCGCACTTGCTGGATGTGCGGCAATCCCCAAAGTGCGTTTTTGACGCAACTCTCACGAAACCCGCCCGGTACTTTGGAGTCTTCTGGCTGTTTCCGCATCCGCGGTTCAGCCGGACACGGCTGCGTGGTTGAAAACTGGAGCGATGTGGGTTGCTCCAGTCTGGTTATGAAGTTTGGACCATTGATTTGAACCTGGATTTGCCCGGCGCCACTGAGACTCAGGCGTCGGCCCGCGACGGCCTCAACCCATGAACGCCTCACGGTCGGAATGAGCCTCAGGAGTGAACATGCCCAACGAGAAGCGCGCGATTCGGAGCCGGCTCGATTTTTCCAAAATTCCTACAGCAACCAAAATCCCCAACCTGATTGAAGTACAGCGCCTGTCGTACGAGCGCTTTCTGCAGATGGACAAGCTGCCCAACGAGCGCGATGATTCGGGCCTGCAGTCGGTCTTTGTTTCCGTTTTTCCCATCACCGACTTCCGCGGCATCTCGCAGCTCGACTTTGTGGATTTTTCCATCGGCAACTGGGAGTGCAAGTGCGGCCACTTGAAGGGTCTTCATCACCTGCGCACCGCTTGCGTCCATTGCGGCGCCATGGTCATCACCGATCCGTTTCTTCCCGGCGACGTTCTCTGCCAGAAGTGCGGAACTTACAACAAGAACACTCCTGACTTCTGCAACAAGTGCGGCGACCCGGTAAGCCTGCAGCTCAAGTACGACCAGCAGGAATGCGAAGAGCGCGGTATGACTTTTTCGGCCCCGCTCAAGGTCACGGTCCGCCTTACCATCTACGACAAGGACCCGGAGACCGGCACCAAGTCGATTCGCGATATTAAAGAACAGGAAGTCTTCTTCGGCGACATTCCGCTGATGACCGCCAACGGCACATTCATCGTCAACGGGACTGAGCGCGTGATCGTTTCGCAGCTCCATCGCTCGCCCGGCGTCTTTTTCGAGACGGCGAACAACCGTACCTACTTCCTGGGCAAGATCATTCCGTATCGCGGAAGCTGGGTGGAGTTTGAGTACGACCAGAAGAACACCCTCTACGTGCGCATCGACCGCAAGCGCAAGTTCCTCGGCACCATCTTCCTGCGCGCCCTGGGGCTGCGCTCCGACGAAGAGATTCTGAAGACTTTTTATACCGTCGACCGCATCAATATTGCGGACGGCAAGCTGCAGTGGGTCGTCGGGCAGAACACCGCTGTGGGTACGCACCTGGTGGGCACCAAGCCGGCACACGCCGTGCTGCACAACGGCGAAGAAATCGCCCACTCCGGGCGCAAGATCACGCAGAACACGCTGAAGGCGATTCGTGCGGCAGGGATCGAGAAGATCGAAGTGGAGACCGCCGAACTCGACGGTGCGATTACCGCTGCCGACGTGATCGACCTGAACACCGGCGAAGTCATCGTGGAAGCCAACGTGGAGCTCACCGCCGACCGCCTGCACAAGGTGCTCTCGAGCGGCGCCTCGACCTTCGAAGTCTTCTTCCCCGAGCGCGATGACGTGGGCAACATTATTACCAACACGCTCAAGCGCGATTCGATTCGCAAGCCCGAGGAAGCGCTCATCGAGATCTACCGCAAGCTGCGTCCGGGCGATCCGCCGACCCTCGACACGGCGACGGCGCTCTTTGAGGGCATGTTCTTCGACGCGCGCAAGTACGACTTCTCTCGCGTGGGCCGTTTGAAGTTCAACATCAAGCTCTACGAGAACCAGGATGCGACCGGGCTCGACCATCGCACGCTGACTCCCGAAGACTTCTACGCGACCATTCGCTACCTGCTCAAGCTGCGCCGCAACATCGGCATGGTGGACGATATCGATCACCTGGGCAACCGCCGTGTGCGCGCAGTTGGCGAGCTGATGGAAAACCAGTTCCGCATAGGGCTGGTCCGCATGGAGCGCGCCATCAAGGAAAAGATGAGCGTGTATCAGGAGCTTTCGACGGCCATGCCGCACGACCTGATCAACGCCAAGCCGGTGATGGCGGCGATCCGCGAGTTCTTCGGGTCATCTCAGTTGTCTCAATTCATGGACCAGACCAATCCGCTCTCCGAAATCACGCACAAGCGCCGACTGTCGGCACTTGGGCCGGGCGGACTGTCTCGTGAACGGGCAGGATTCGAAGTCCGCGACGTGCACACCACGCACTACGGCCGCATCTGTCCGATTGAAACGCCGGAAGGTCCGAACATCGGCCTGATCAGCTCGCTGAGCTGCTTTGCGCGCATCAACGAGTACGGCTTCATCGAGTCGCCTTACCGCAAGGTGAAGGACTCGCGGATTCTTGACTACGTTGAAATCGTGAATGCCGGTGAGAGCGGCCTCCGCGTGGGCGACCACATTGAGAAGGAAGAAGCCGCGCGCCTGAACGCCGGGCTCAAGAAGGCCGGCAAGCGCCCCATCGACCACATCCCCTTCAGCTTCTATCTGTCGGCGTGGGAAGAGGACAAGCACACCATCGCGCAGGCCAACATCGAGTTCAACGACGAGGGGCAGATCACCGAAGACCTCGTGAATGCCCGCCGCCAGGGCAACTTCGTGCTCGTGAATCGCGCCGAAGTGGACTACATCGATGTCAGCCCCAAGCAGCTTGTATCGGTTGCCGCATCGCTCGTGCCCTTCCTTGAGCACGACGATGCAAACCGCGCGCTGATGGGCGCGAACATGCAGCGCCAGAGCGTGCCGCTCCTTGTGGCCGAGGCGCCACTGGTGGGAACCGGCATGGAAGGCGTCACCGCACGCGACTCCGGCGCAGTGATCCTGGCCAAGCGCAACGGCATCGTGGACTCGGTCGACTCCGAGCGCATCATCGTCCGCGTCGAAGGCGAGCACCACCCCACGCAGTTGTCGCGTGAGGTTGGCTCCGACATCTACCAGCTCATCAAGTTCAAGCGCTCGAACCAGAACACCTGCATCAATCAGAAGCCGGTGGTTCGCGAGGGCGACCGCGTGGTCAAGGGCCAGGTGATCGCCGACGGACCCTGCACTGAGCAGGGCGAGCTGGCACTCGGCCGCAATGTTCTGGTGGCCTTCATGCCGTGGCGCGGGTACAACTTCGAAGACGCAATTCTGATCTCGGAGAAGCTGGTTCGCGAGGACTACTACACCTCGGTACACATCGAAGAGTTCGAGATCGAAGCCCGCGACACCAAGCTTGGGCCCGAGGAGATCACGCGCGACATTCCCAACGTCAGCGAGCACTCGCTGCGCGATCTGGATGAGAGCGGCGTGATCCGCATCGGCGCACAGATCAAGCACGGCGACATTCTAGTCGGCAAGGTGACGCCCAAGGGCGAGACCCAGCTGACGCCGGAAGAGAAGCTGCTGCGCGCCATCTTCGGCGAAAAGGCCGGCGATGTACGCGACGCTTCGCTCACTTGCCCTCCGGGAATCGAAGGCACGGTGGTCGACGTTCGCATCTTCAGCCGAAAGGGTCAGGAGAAGGACGAGCGTGCCAAGCAGATTGAGGGTGAGTACATTGCCAAGCTCGAAAAGAATCTTGGCGATGAGATTCGCATTCTCACCGACGAACGCCTGAAGCGCCTCGACGGCATCCTTGGCCAGAAGGAAGTTTTGGCCGATCTGCACGACGAGCGCACAAACAAGCGTCTGCTGACCAAGGGAGCCCTTCTCGATCGCGAAACCATCGAGCGAATCTCCACCAAGAATCTCAAGCGCATCCGATACAACGACAAGGATCCGCGGGTGAACGAGCAGATCGACGAGATCGAGGAAATGACTTCGCGTCAGATCGAAGTGCTGCGCAAGATCACCAACGAGAAGATCCTCAAGCTGCAGAAGGGCGACGAGCTTCCTCCGGGCGTGATCAAGCTGGTCAAGGTCTATGTCGCCATGAAGCGCAAGCTCTCGGTGGGCGACAAGATGGCCGGCCGCCATGGCAACAAGGGCGTTATCGCGCGCATCCTGCCCGAGGAAGATATGCCGTACCTTCCCGACGGAACCCCCGTCGAGATCGTGCTTAATCCTCTCGGCGTGCCCTCTCGTATGAACGTCGGCCAGATTCTGGAGACGCACCTGGGGTGGGCAGCGCATGCGCTCGGCGCGAGAATAGCGGCAATGGTGGCGGCCAACACGGACGCCGCGTATACGCGCGAGCTCATGAAGAAGGAGTTTGCCGGCACGGCGACGCTTCGCCAGCTTCTGGAGCTCGACGACGAGATGCTTCTCCGCGTGGCGGCAGGAATGAAGCGCGGCATCTGGTTCGGCACCGCGGTCTTCGACGGAGCGAAGGAGAGCGAGATCAAGGCACTGCTGGCTTCGGCCGGCCTGCCTTCTTCCGGCAAGACGGCGCTCTACGACGGCATGACGGGCGAGCAGTTTGAGCAGCCGGTAACGGTTGGCTACATCTACATGCTCAAGCTCTCTCACCTTGTCGACGACAAGATTCACGCACGCTCCATCGGGCCGTACTCGCTGATCACGCAGCAGCCCCTGGGCGGCAAGGCGCAGTTCGGCGGCCAGCGCTTCGGAGAAATGGAAGTCTGGGCATTGGAAGCCTACGGCGCTGCGTACATCCTGCAGGAGCTGCTCACTGCCAAGTCCGACGACGTCTATGGCCGCACCAAGATCTACGAGGCCATCGTCAAGGGAGAAGCGGCGATTGAGCCAGGCGTGCCTGAGTCGTTTAACGTGTTGATTCGCGAATTGCAGTCCCTGTGCCTCGATGTGGAGTTGATCAAGCGCGCAGATCTGATCAAGAAGGTGCCCTTGCCGGAAGTCGCGGCAGTAGCGGATTGAAGCCAGCTATCAGCCATCAGCTTTCAGCCCTCAGCGCCGATTCGAGCGCTGAAATAGCTGGAGGCTGAGAGCTGAAAGCTGTGAGCTAAGTTTGTTCTGGATTCTTCTTTGAAAGCGGCAAACACCGCCTCCCGGGAAGGAAGGATCCACTAAAGAGTCCCGGGAAAACCGCGGCGGTCAATCAACCAACCGCCAGGGAGGGTCGCCTTGTTCCGTTCGAACCCGTTTGAATTGTCCAGCCCCATCACCGACTTCGATGCCATCCGCATCATGCTTGCCTCGCCGGAGAAGATCCGCAGCTGGTCGCACGGCGAAGTCACCAAGCCCGAGACCATCAACTACCGCACCTTCAAGCCGGAGCGCGACGGCCTCTTCTGCGCGCGCATTTTTGGCCCGGTAACCGACTGGGAGTGTCTCTGCGGCAAGTACAAGCGCATGAAGCACCGCGGCGTCATCTGCGATAAGTGCGGCGTTGAAGTCACTGTCTCAAAGGTCCGCCGCGAGCGCATGGGCCACATCGAGCTGGCGTCGCCGTGCTCGCACGTCTGGTTCTTCAAGGGCCTGCCTTCGCGCATCGGCCACCTGCTCGACATCTCTCTGCGCGATCTTGAGAGCATTCTCTACTTCGAGTCCTACGTGGTCGTCGATCCGGGCGACGCGCCGGTGAAAGAGCGCGAGATCATCAAGGACGAAGGCAAGTACCGCGAGCTCGATCAGCAGTTCCGCCCCTCCGGCTTCAAGGCCATGATGGGCGCCGAGGCCATCAAGGAACTTCTCAAGCGCGTCCAGATCGACGAGCTCGGCATCGAGCTGCGCGAGCGCATGAAGACCGAGACCTCCGCGCAGAAGAAGCTCAAGTTTGCCAAGCGCCTCAAGGTTGTCGAGGCCTTCCGCAAGTCGAGCAACAAGCCGCAGTGGATGATCCTCGACGTGCTGCCCGTGATTCCACCGGAGCTGCGCCCCCTGGTGCCGCTGGACGGCGGCCGCTTTGCCACCTCCGATCTCAACGATCTTTATCGCCGCGTGATCAACCGCAACAACCGGTTGAAGAAGCTGATGGACCTGCACGCGCCTGAAGTGATCGTGCGCAACGAAAAGCGCATGCTGCAGGAGGCCGTCGACGCTCTGTTCGACAACGGCCGCCGCGGTCGCGTGCTGCGCGGCGCCAACAACCGTCCGCTCAAGTCGCTGTCTGACACGCTCAAGGGCAAGCAGGGCCGCTTCCGCCAGAACCTGCTCGGCAAGCGCGTCGACTACTCGGGCCGCTCCGTCATTGTGGTCGGCCCGGACCTGAAGCTTCATCAGTGCGGCCTGCCCAAGAAGATGGCCCTCGAGCTTTTCAAGCCGTTCATCTATCACCGCCTCGAGCAGACCGGCCACTGCACCACCATCAAGCAGGCCAAGGAGATGGTGGAGATGCAGGAGCCCGTGGTGTGGGACATCCTTGAAGAAGTCATCAAGGATCACCCCGTGCTGCTCAACCGCGCGCCTACGCTCCATCGCCTGGGCATCCAGGCCTTTGAGCCGGTGCTGGTCGAAGGCAAGGCCATCAAGATTCACCCGCTCGTCTGCACCGCCTTCAACGCGGACTTCGACGGCGACCAGATGGCCGTGCACATTCCGCTCTCGCCGGAAGCGCAGATCGAAGCCAGCGTTCTCATGCTCGCTTCGCACAACATTCTTTCGCCCGCGTCGGGCCAGCCGATTACCGTGCCCACGCAGGACATGGTGCTCGGTCTCTACTACCTGACCAAGGCCAAGAAGGGCGGCAAGGGAGAAGGCCGCGTCTTCGCCAACACTGAAGAGATCCTGATGGCTCTCGAAGCCGGCGAGGTCGAGACCCTCTCGCCCATCCGCCTGCGCTACACGGGCAAGGTTCTCGACATGACCACGGCGTACGACGACCAGGACCTCACGCACACCGAGCCGGTCGACTTCAACAAGGAGTACCTCTCCACCACCGTGGGCCGCGTCATCTTCAACGACTGCGCTTCCTGAAGCGCATGCCGTACGTCAACGGCCTGCTCAAGAAGAAGGGCATCGGCCAGCTCGTCAACTATTGCAACCAGAACCTTGGCCTTGAAGTCACGGTCGGCATGCTCGACCGCATCAAGTCGCTCGGATTCAATTACGCCACCAAGTCGGGTCTGTCTGTTGGCCTGGACGACATGGTCATTCCGGCCAGCAAGTACACCACGGTCGACGACGCCGACAAGAAGGTGATCGAAGTCCAGAAGCAGTACATGGACGGCGCAATCACCAACGGCGAGCGCTCGAACAAGGTCATCCAGATGTGGTCGGCTGTCACCGACAAGGTGGCCGACGAGATGTTCGGCAACATGAAGCGCGCCGACGACGAAGGCGCCATGAACCCGATCTACATCATGGCCGACTCCGGCGCCCGCGGTTCGAAGCAGCAGATCCGCCAGCTCTCCGGCATGCGCGGTCTCATGGCCAAGCCCTCGGGCGAAGTCATCGAGACTCCCATCACGGCGAACTTCCGTGAAGGCCTCACCGTGCTCGAGTACTTCATCTCGACCCACGGCGCGCGCAAGGGACTGGCCGACACGGCGCTCAAGACCGCCGACTCGGGCTATCTCACCCGCCGCCTCGTCGACGTGGCGCAGGATGTGATCGTCACCGAGTACGACTGCGGCACCGTTGAAGGAATCTACGTCGGCATCGATCGTCGAGTCGGGCGAGATCATCGAGCCGCTGCGCGACCGCATCATCGGCCGCGTCTCGCTTGAGCGCATCAAGGACTACGACGGCAACGTCGTGGTCGACGTCAACCAGGGCATCGACGAAGACATCGCTTCCGCCATTCAGGGCGCCGGCGTTGAGCGCGTCAAGATTCGCTCCGTGCTCACCTGCGAGTCGCGCCGCGGCGTCTGCGCACTCTGCTACGGCCGCAACCTCGGCTCCGGCCGCATGGTCGAACTCGGCGAAACCTGCGGCGTCATCGCGGCGCAGTCCATCGGCGAGCCTGGAACGCAGCTCACCATGCGTACCTTCCACGTTGGCGGAACCGCCAGCCGCGTGCAGGACAAGTCGCGCCTCGATGCCAAGAACAACGGCTTCGTCCGCTTCATCAACCTCAACTTCGTCGCCAGCAAGGATGGAACGCTGGTCGCCATGAACCGCTCCGGCTCGGTCGCCATTCAGGACGATCGCGGCCGCGAGAAGGAGCGCTACCAGGTGGTCTACGGCGCGCGTCTGCGCGTCAAGGACGGCGAACAGGTGAAACTCGGCCAGCTTCTTGCCGAGTGGGATCCCTACACCTACGCCATCCTCACCGAGATTGGCGGCACGGTCCAGTTCAAGGATCTGCAGGAAGGCATCACGCTCAACGAAGAAGTCGATGAAGTCACCGGCCTCTCGCGTTGGGTGGTTGCCGACTCTCCCGATGAAAAGCGTCAGCCCGCGTTCGTGGTCAAGAACTCCAAGGCCAGCAAGCGCTACCTGCTGCCGCGCGGCGCTCACCTTATGATCCAGGACGGCGACGAAGTCGGTCCCGGCGATGTTCTGGCGAAGATTCCCAAGGAATCGACCCGCACCAAGGACATCACCGGCGGTCTGCCTCGCGTGGTCGAGCTCTTCGAAGCCCGCAAGCCTCGCGAGACGGCCATCATCTCGGAGATCGACGGCGTGGTCCGCTTCGGCGAAGTCTCCAAGGGCCAGCGCAAGATCTACGTCACGGCCGACAACGGCGACGAGAAGGAATACTCGGTGCCGCGCGGCATTCACGTCAACGTGCAGGAAGGCGAACGCCTCAGTGCCGGCGATCCGCTCATGGACGGTCCTCTCAACCCGCACGACATTCTTGCCGTGCTGGGCGAAAAGGCTCTGCAGGCTTACCTGGTGAACGAAATCCAGGAAGTCTACCGGCTGCAGGGCGTGGCCATCTCAGACAAGCACATCGAAGTCATCGTTCGTCAGATGCTTCGCTGGGTGCGGATCGACGAAGTGGGCGACACCAACTTCCTGCTCGAGCAGCAGGTCGATCGCTTCCGCTTCAACGAGGAGAACGAGCGCGTCCTTGCAAAACGGTGGCCGCCCGGCGATCGGCCGTCCGCTGCTGCTCGGCATCACCAAGGCGTCGCTCTCGACCGACAGCTTCATCTCGGCCGCGAGCTTCCAGGAGACGACCCGCGTGCTCACCGAAGCCAGCATCAACGGCGCAATCGACAACCTGCGCGGCCTCAAGGAGAACGTAATCGTGGGCCGCCTCATCCCCGCCGGAACGGGCCTGGAGTACTACCGCAACGTCCAGCTCTCACCTGAGCTGGAAGAAGCGGCGGCTCGCGTCCAGGAGGAAGTCACGGCGGAGATCGAAGCGGCGGAGCGCGAACTGGAGCTTATGCGCCAGGAAGGCGAAGCGGAAGAGATGGCTGCCGAGTAAGAACAGTTGTCAGTGGTCAGGTGTCAGTAATCAGAGGCCCGGCGCAAGCCGGGCCTCTTTTCATGCGAATCCCTTTGGGGCCGACTCCGGCTCCTGCTCGCCGTTCAAGGCAATTTCGATTTGGCGCTTATGATTCTTTGCCGCGTACATGGCCGCGTCGGCAACCCGGAACAGGAGGTTCTTGTTTGCAGCGTCCATTGGATAGACCGCAACCCCGACGCTCGCGGAGCCTTGCAAGGTGACACCCTCAACGGCAAATGGCTCGTCAAAGCACTGTTCGAGACGGAGCGCAACCTCTTCAACATCTTCGCGGCTGCGCACAACCGGAAGCAAAGCGGCGAATTCGTCTCCGCCGATGCGCGCCAGGATGTCGCCCGAACGGAGTTGCCATTTCATGCGAAGAGCTACTTCCTCGAGATACCTGTCGCCGACGTGGTGACCATGGAGATCGTTGATCTGCTTGAAGCGGTCCAGGTCAACGTAGACCAGGCCAAAAAGTCCAGCCGCATTGCGCGCTCCGGCAATCAACACGTCGAGGTGCTTGTCGAGCGAGAAGCGGTTATGGGTGTTGGTGAGCTGGTCGAACTCGGAGCGGTGCAGAAGGTCGGAATAGAGGCGTTGGGTTTCAATCGCCAACGCGGCGAGCGCCGTGGCCATGGTGAGAGCTTCAGATTCGACGGCGGAGGGCTCGGTGAGGGGATCGAGCGCGGTAAAAACGGCGCCAAGCGGAGGGCCGGAACGGGCTGGAATCTCTGCTCGAACAACCCGGAAGGCTTCGATTTTGGTTGGGCAGTTTCCCAGTTGTGCTCCCCCGGAAACCTGGCACCAGCAGGGCGAGCCCTTCAGCTTGCATGAAACCAGTTCGGTGATTTCTTCAATGATTGCTGCCAGTGGTCGCGAGCTATTGATCCTTTCGAGGATTTGACTCCGCCGTTGCTCAATGTAGGCCATCGCTGTGGTTTGGCGGCGCACTTTGCGTTCGATGAGCCATCCCCTTGCGCCAACGGCAAACAGCACTGCAAGCAGCAACCCAACCACGATGATCAAATTCTGCGTGTTGACCAGCGAAGGGCTGGCGACGACTGCGATGTCGTCGGGAGTGCGCAGGAGGATCTCGAAGGGAAGTTGCGCAATGAAGCGGTTGGAATCTTCTTGGCTGCAAATACCGATGGCGCGGACCCTGGAGCCTACCGGAATCTGTTTCATTGCCGACCCCGTTGGGCCGGTATGGCGATAAATGGCCGTGAAGATCTGGCCGTCTTCTACCAGGACATACTCATCCTGTGCAGCCCGACGAACTGAGGCAGCCACCTTTCCTTCAATCGACACGAGATCGAAGAGATTGCCGCTTCCCGCCAGCTCTTTCACGGTGGCCGGTTTTGGCGAGATTGGCGCGAAAACCTGGCTGTCCTTGATCTCAGCACGGGCCAGCGTCAGATGGCTGTTATGAGCGTCGGGGAATCCGATTGCGTCCGCAATATCTCCGATGCGCAGAGTCTGGTGCGTCATGGTCGAGATCCAAAGGCTCTTCGTCCCGTCCTGGATGACAAGGGCCGAACCCGGCTGGTAGTAGGTAATGGAGCCGTGGACCCTGACTCTTTGAGTCAGATCGCGCACATGGTAGCCGCTTAGAATGCTGCCGATCGGAGCTGCCGGAATGGACCAGGGGTCGGTTTGCGCGAGAGTGACAGGCTTGAAGTTGGCGCGGCTGGAGACATTGAGCTCAACCCCCGTCGGTTGCATCTTGCCATCGAAATTAAAGGAGGCAATGCCGGTCACCTCAACCTCGGAGTCCAGCAGATCAGAGAGCGATGCTGCGTCGTTGCCGTCGACGAGAGCTTCAATGTAGCCGCCGTCGGCGAGCAACTGGACTCGGGCTATGGGGTGCATCGGCACGCTGGCATCCCGCGTATCGTTTCGCATCTGCACGTCGACGGTGCGAATAACCGCCCGCACAGTGACCAGCATGCAATCGCGGCGCCCGCGAATCAGGTCATCGTAGGTGGACGTCGCCGGGCTCGGCAGGGCGCCATGGTGGAGCAGGGTGATGGTCTTTCCGACCACGCTGGGGCTGAAGTCTGCGCGCGTGGTTCCGGTGATCCGTACGCGGTCGCCGGGGATGAAGTCGGCATTTCCAGGGGGAAAGACATAGATTGCCGAGTCTCCGTCCTGGACAAACAGGGTATTCTCGCTGCTGCGGAAAAACGTAACCGTAGCCTCGAAGACGGCTGGCAGGCTGCGGTTCGCGTCCTGGTTGGAGAGGGCCTGAATGGCACGTATGGTGGTGAGTGGGGCGGGGCCTGCCGCGCACGCAGCCGTGCAACAACCGAGAATAATCGCCAATGTGGTAGTGGTTCGTTTCATCGCAGGAGTCCGTCCGGACCCTTCTCGTGTGGCCCTCAAGGAGTTCTATCGGCAGCAAATGCCGACGGAATTAATTCTGTATAGAGAAAAGGGTACACCCTTCGCGCCGAGGGTTGAGAATAGCCCGGATGGGGGATGCGTGACCCGGATCGAACGCCAATCGTTGCAGTTACGGTTTGACGAATGCCTGGGAGGCTGGTGGAAACCAGCTCGCAGCCCAGCGCGCTCAAGCCCGAACACGGCATCAGCAGTTCGATTCTAAGCCGCCGGGACGTTTTTATCCGCTCGACTTCCTTTTCCGTGCTTTGCCGCGTACATTCTTGCGTCGGCCGCATTCAGCAACGCGTCCTTGGTATTTCCGTCGTCGGGACAAAGCGCGATTCCCGTGCTTGCCGCGCCGCGAATTGCGTTCGCATCGATGTGAAAAAGTTCTTCGAAGCAGCGCTCAATTCTCTCCGCAATTTCCTCCACATCCGCACGGCTTCGCGCATCGGGAACCAGGGCCACAAACTCATCGCCGCCAATCCGCGCGAGCACATCCACCGCACGGAGTTGCCGCTTCATCCGCAGAGTGACTTCCTGTAGATATTGGTCCCCGACTTTGTGGCCGTACCGGTCATTGATGCTCTTGAAATGATCCAGGTCAATGTACACCAGGCCAAACGCCCCGTCCGTCATTCCAGCGTTGTCAATCTCCTGGTCGATTTGCCGCTCCAGCGAGAAGCGGTTGTGAACGTTTGTAAGCAGGTCAAATTCTGACCGGCGCAGAAGGTCAGAGTAGAGGCGCCGAGTTTCGATGGCGAGGGCCGACAGGCTCCCCGCCATGGACAGTGTTTCCAATTCATCGGCGTTCGGGTTCGCGTTCGCGTCGAAACAAGCACAGAGCGTGCCCAGCGGATGCCCGGTGCGGGCCGCAATCTCCTGCGTCTCCACACGCATGCCATTGGTGGAGGGCGGGTAATTACCCAGCCTCGGCCCATCTGCCATCTGGCACCAGCTCGGCGCGCCCCCCAGCATGAACGACACGAGTTCGGTGATCTTCTCGAGAATCTCAGTCAGCGGCCTTGTCCCGTTAATATCCTCGAGGATCTTCCCGCGCCTCCGCTCCGCATAGGCCACGGCAGCCGTTTGCCGGCGCATGCGCCGCTCCACGACCCAACCCCGCAAACCAATCCCAACGACAACAAGGACAAGGATCCCGACCAGGATGGTCAGGTTTCGAACACTCAGCGGTGTCGGCGGTGCAACCACCGTAACGTCGTCAAACGAGCGCATCAGGATTCCGAAGGCCACCGCCCCGTTGTAGGGGTTTCCGTCATCCAACTGCGCGACGCCTGTAACACGTACCTTGCTTCCAGCCGGAATCTGAGGCATCGGCGGAAGCGCCGGCCTGGGAACGCCCCAATCGTAGACAAACGGGTGCCGCATCAGGGCTGAGAATAGATGCCCGCCCGGCACCGAGATGACGTACTCGTCCTGGGAGTGCTCCCGCACCTGGCTCACAACCGTCCCATCGATCGAAATCAGATCGAATGCGTGTTTCCCCGACGCAATTTCGTCCCAGTTCAACAGGACCGGCTCAATCGGGGGGGCTGCGCCCTCGGTGCGAATGTCTCCCATCTTCAACGTCAGGAAATCATGATCCACGATTGGAATTCCAATCGCTTCAGCGCGATCACCAACCCGCAACGGGGTGACTTCCGGAGTAAGCACGCGGATGCTGCGATCTCCGCTTTGAAGGATCGCCATAGATGTCGGATAGTAGTAGGTGAGAGTGCCCGTCACGCGCACGCGCGAACTGAGGTCCTGCATTTTGAAAGAGCCGAGAACCTGATCCATCGGCGTCTCGGGGATCTTCCATGGGTCCGCCGGAGCCGGCGCAAGCTGCTTCAGATTGTTCAAGGACGTGGTGTGGATCAGGATCGCGACCTGCTGCATCTTTCCATCGAATTCCCCTGACGAAATCCCGGTGATCTCGACGGTTGAGTCCAGCAGGCCGTCGAGCTTTGAAGCGTCGTTGCTGTCAATCGAAACGCGGGCGTATCCACCATCCATCAACAGTTGAAGACGCGTGATCTGGTGACCGGAGGTCAGACCCATGACTGCCGATCGAACCACACCATGGACCTTCACAAACATGCAGTCTCGCCTGGTCTGGATCAGATCCTCGAAGGTCGCTTCAACGGGCGGGGGCGGGGAACCGGGATGAAGAAGAGTGATGTCGGAGCTCACTACAATCGGGCGGAAGCTGTCCTGGGCCGTGCCGCGAATGAGGACGCGATCTCCGGGAACCAGATTCAGATCCGTTGTCCCATAAACATAGATCGCTGCGTTCCGGTCCTGGACAAAGAGCGTCTTCTCGTACTTGCGAAAATAGGTGACGGTCGCCTCAAACGCGACTGAAGGCCGTTTAGACGCCTCCGCGTTCGTCAACAGATGAATCGCCTGGAGCGATGGGAGTGGGCCGGGATCCGCCGCCCAACCAAGGAGTGGGCAGCCGAGAAGCAGTACGATCGAAAGGGTAGACTTCCTCATCGCTGGACTTCATGAATTCGAATCAGGCCAATCATGGCCTGTTGCTCATATATCGGCAGATTTTCTCATGAGAATCAGTCACGAGATCCTGAGCGGAATTCCTCAATGGCAGCTTACACCTCCCGCCGTCCCGCCGATATGTCCGGTTTCTCATCAGAACAGGGCAGAATGTGACAAAGTAGAGCGAACAAGGGACGTGCGAGACGGTCCAGCGGATGTCCGAGAGGCTCAACGGTATGTGCCGCTCGCAATTGAAGTGACTTTGCGCCGGCTGTACTTGAGCGAGTACATGGCGGTATCCGCGGTGTGCAGAAGGCTGTCCCGGGTCTTTCCATCCTCGGGATAGAGCGCGAGGCCCAAGCTGGCAGAGCCCTGAAGCGACCTATCTTCCACCTCGAACGGTTGTTCAAAGCAGCGCTCCAGCCGCTGCGCGATCTCATCCACTTCTCCGCGATTGCGCACCATCGGGACCAGGACCACAAACTCGTCCCCGCCAATGCGAGCCAGGGTGTCCACAGTGCGCAACTGGCACTTCATCCGCATGGTCACTTCCTGAAGGTAGAGATCACCAATCTTGTGCCCGTAGAGATCGTTAATCTGTTTGAACTCGTCCAGATCGATGTAAATCAGTCCGAAGATGCTGGCCGTCTGGCGCGCTTCGTCAATTTGCGCGTCCAACCGTTTCTCCATCGAGAAGCGGTTATGCACGCTGGTCAGCTGGTCGTATTCCGACCGATGCAGCAGATCCGAATAGAGCCGCCGAGTCTCGATGGCCAGGGTCGCCAGACTGGCGGCCATCGACAGAGCCTCGGTTTCTTCAGGCTCCGGGTTCGAGCGTGCCTGAAACCCGGCAAACAGCTTACCCAGCGGCGCACCGCTGCGCGCAGGAACTTCCTTCTCAATGACGCGCAAGTGTCCATGTTTCGGCGGGAGGTTTCCCAACTGCGCTCCATCGGCAACCTGGCACCAGCAGGGAGATCCTTGCAACCGGAACGACACCAGCTCGGTGATCTGCTCGAGGATTTCGGCGAGCGGGCGGGAACCGCTGATGTCTTCGAGAATCCGGCCGCGACGCCGCTCGATGTAAGCCGCGGATGCATTGTGCCGGCGCATCCTGAAGTCGGAAGCCCAGCCCCAAAGTGCCAGGATGACCACAAAGACCAGCAGCAAACCAACCAGGATGATCAGGTTGCGGATGCTTAGCAACGGTGGCCCTTCTACAACGGCAATATCGTCGTGGCTCCGCATCAGGATCGAGAACGGAACCTGTGCGTTGAACGGATTCGAATCATCCAGGGTGCAGATGCCCGTTACCCGGACCTTCGTCCCCTCAGGCAGCTGCATCATCGCGGGCAGAGCGTTCGGTAGCAACGTCGTCGGAGCGGGATGCCGATAGATCGCCGAGAAGACGTGGTCGTCCGACCTCAAAACAAACTCATCCTGGGCCCCTTCGCGCAAGGTTGCCACAACTTCGCCCTCGATCGAAACCAGGTCAAAGACATTGCCGCTCGATACAAGCTGCCGCCAGTTGGCCGGTTGCGGAGTAATCGGAGCATGGATGTGGCTGTCGGCAATCGCTCCGTTGATCAGGGTGAGGAAGCCATCGTGAAGGCCAGGGAACCCGGTTACATCGGCTTCGTCGCCAATCGTTACCGGAGACGCGTCATGTGTCTGGATCCAAAGGCTCTTCGACCCGTTCTGGAGCACGACTGCCGTCCCCGGCTGGTAATAGGTAATTGTTCCGTGAACCCTGAGCCGCTGCGACTGGACAGTCACGTGGTAGCCGGCCAGCACCTGGTCCATTGGCGTAATCGGCAGGGCTATCCCGGTCGTGTTCCCCGGCGACACCATTTTCACATCCGCCCAACTGGTGGCGTGGATCAGGATGCCCGTCTGCTGCATCTTGCCGTCGAATCGTCCCGAGGCGGCTCCGGTGATCTCTACCTCGGAATCAAGCAGGCCTGCGAACCGGCTTGCATCGCTGCTGTCCACGGTGGCCTCAAGCGACCCTCCATCCATCAGCAGCTGCACGCTGCTGCTAATCACACCGGATGTTTCTGTCAGGTCGGCGGCTCTCACCCACGCACGGATCGTCACCAGTCGGCAATCGCGCTCTGCGCGGATCAGCTGATCGTAAGTAGCAGGTACGGGTTTCGGCAGTGCGCCATGCCGGATCAGCGTGATGTCGCTGCTCACAACGAAAGGACGGAAGCTCTCGTGGGTCGTCCCGTTTATCCGAACCAAATCTCCCGGAACGAGCGTCTGCTTTGTGCCGGCCTGGACATAAATCGCCTGGTCGCCGTCCTGCACGAACATGGTCCGCTCATAGCTGCGAAAGTAGATGATGGTCGCGGTGAACGAAACGGGCAGAGCATGGACCGCTTCCTCATTCGTCACCGCTTTAATTGCCCGCAGCGAGGTTAGAGGCGCAGGCGGAGCAGAGGCTCCGTTCAGAGATAAGGAACATCCCAGCAGCACTGCGAAAGCGGCGATCACTCGTTTCATTGCATCGGACCCGGAAACCGAAGTTACTTGTTTACCATCAAGTAAGCCACTGCTCGAAGGATATGCCTAATGTGAAGAATCGCGATTACCTTCAGGTACAAGCGGCCTACAACCTTAAGGGCAGATGGGCAGGGCAAATGGATCGCTCCGCAACCCGGCAACAGGCCCACGGGGAAGGTCGCCCGTGGCCTCCTATCAGCCATATCGGCCCGTCCCCGCCAGAAATCACTTTCCGCCTGAGCGTTACCTTGGCAGAATCGCCTCAGCGCTGGAGAATCGCAACTTCCGGCATTGCGGTGCTCTTGGTGGCTTCACATTACTTTCGTGCTCAGGGGCCAGCTCGAACTGCCCGCCTGGGCAATGTGAACGTGTGCAAACGCCAGCACCACCCCTCTTGCGATATGTTGGCTAGGGCGATTCGATGGGTTCGTTTCGGACCCAAATCGAAGTGCCCGCAGCGAGCAGTCAATGCCTAATGAATTCGAACTTTCCGCTTCCCCATCCCCGCGCCGCGGCCATCAGGCCCTGCCCACCCGCCGCATTCGCATCATCGGCGTTCCGCTCGACATGGGCGCCAGCCGTCGCGGCGTCGACATGGGGCCTTCTGCCATGCGTGTCGCCGGCCTTGAGGCCCGGCTTGAAGCGGTGGGCCACCAGGTCACTGACGGCGGCAACATCCGCGTCGAAGTGGCGGAGACCCGCGCCTCTGGCTCCAGCAGCGCCCGCTACCTGGCCGAGATCGTCGAAACCTGCACCCGCACCGCCGATGCAGTGGTCCACACCCTCGAAGAGGGCATGGTGCCATTCGTGCTCGGC
The DNA here is from genome assembly GCA_963783065.1 of uncultured Acidobacteriaceae bacterium. Lineage (GTDB taxonomy): Bacteria > Acidobacteriota > Terriglobia > Terriglobales > Acidobacteriaceae > Telmatobacter. Next base: position 350,664 of record CAWAMG010000007.1, read on the forward strand.
GGAGACCATTCGCTTGCTGCCGGCTCGGTCTCCGGCGTCGCTGAGTTTTACAGGCGGCGCAGCGAGCGCATCGGCCTCATCTGGCTCGATGCGCATTCTGATATCAACACCCCCGAGACTTCTCCCTCGGGTAACGTCCACGGGATGCCTCTGGCCGCGCTGCTCGGCCTTGGTCCCGAGCCGCTCGGGAACATTTATGGTTTTTCGCCCAAAGTCGCGCCTGAAAACACCGTCCTCATCGGCATTCGCGATATCGACTCCGCCGAGCGCGACAATATTCGCCGCGCCGGCGTGGCCGAGGTCTACACCATGCGCGACATCGACGAGCGCGGCATGCGCAACGTGATGGAAGAGGCTCTGCGCGCAGCCGGCTCCGGAACGGCTGGGTACCACGTCTCGCTCGATATGGACTGGATCGACCCCGAAGACGCACCGGGCGTCGGCACGCCCGTCCGCGGCGGCGCAACCTACCGCGAAGCCCACCTGGCCATGGAGATCCTCGCAGACCACGGACGGATGCTCAGCTTCGAGATTGTCGAGGTCAACCCCGTCATCGACGAGCACAACCGTACTGCGGACCTGGCGGTGGAGCTGGCATGTTCGGCGTTCGGGAAGAAGATTTTGTGATGGGAGATTGAGACCTTCAGACGCCCCTACGCGAGCGCCGCTGCGTCGGACGTCAACCGCACGGTCAGTACGGTAATGTCGTCCTGTTGGCCGAAGGCCTGCGCGGCCTGCGCTACCTTTTCTGCGGACTGCGTTGAAATCAACTCCGTCCGTTCGAAGCCGAACAGTTCGCCCTCGGCGCTGCGCGCTTCGAGCACTCCGTCGGTGATCAGTGTGAGCTGCGCGCCCGGCGGCAACGAGAGACAGGTTTCGCGATACTGCGCGTCCGGCGTAAGCCCCAGTGGCAAGCCGTTGTCGAGCGTAATTTCCTTGCCATCGAGATAGGGCGCCAGGTGGCCTGCATTGGCCGCGGTCATGGCGCCGTCTGCGATCGACGCGGATGACCAGGCAGGTCGTGAAGCCGCCGTCACTGCGGCCCAGCATGCGCTGGTTCATGGCGGCGAGAATCTCGCCCGGGCTTTGCGTGTAATGGGCGAGCGTGCGGAATGTTCCAACAAGTAACGAAACGGTCATGGCCGCGGGCATGCCTTTGCCGCTCACATCGCCGATGACGGCCAGGACGCCGCCGTTGCCGGTGGGCGCAATCTGATAAAAATCGCCGCCGACCTCGCTTGCCGGCTTGTAGACCATCTCCATGCTGAAGCCATTAACAGAGGGAACCTCCGCCGGGATGAGCACCTGCTGGACGGTGCGCGCGGCCTCCCACTCTGCCGCAGCTCGCGCCTGCTGGTGGCTCACGCGGTTAAAACGCAGAAAGATGACAATACCGATGGCAAAGAGATAGAGCGGACCTGCAGGGCCATCGACTCGCATGAAAAACGGGCCGATCGGTATGGAATTGAGAAGAAACGCCAGGTGTGGCGACCCGAGCCACATGCCGATAAGCCCCAGATCGACCATGCAGATCGACAGCAACGGGAGCAGGCTGGGTACAATCAGCCACCCCGCCTCGCGATTGCCACCTCGGTACCACACGAAGAGAAGCACCGGAAGGACGGCCATTGGCGGAAGCAGCAAGCTGGCTTCAATCGCCTGATAGGGGAAGAAGTCGAGCTTGCCAAACCACAGAAGCGGCAGCAGCGTAAGAATCGCAACAACAATGACTCCCTGGTAGATGCGCCAAACGCGCGTAATCGGCCGTCCGGCAAAGGCGAACGTGAATTCGATCTGCGTAATAGGCGCAAGGTAGATGGCCGGCAATTCGAGGAAGACGAAAGTCGATGGGGAGAAGGCGGTTGCCAAATTGGCCAGACAAAGGAGATTCAAGCCTGCCCAGAGATACTCGCGATGATTCCGTTGAAGCCGCGAGAGCAGAATCAGCGGAATCGCCGCCAGAGCCAGCAGCAGTGCAATTGCGTAGGTGATTATGCGTTGCATGAGCCAATCGCTTTTGCGAGCAAATGTCACTCGTTCGGCCACTTCGATAGTTCCAATCGATAGTTGAAGTACAAGGCGAGCAGGGTTCCAGTGGAACAGGCTGTTGTTGGGTACGCGCGTGTGCACCGCAAGGACTGACGGGCCGGAACCCAAGCTGGAGGCGATGTCATCCAGGTGTACAACCGCGCCGCTTGTCTGCCAGTTGATTCGCCACGCGGAGTGAAGCCGGGCCCCGGGCAAAAGCCGCCCGTTGAGATAGACCTCGTAAATCCCATCGGCTCCGGCCTCTGACAGGGCTAACGGAGGATGCTTCGAGGAAAGATCGATTTTCAGTCGGTACCAATGTTCGTCGCATGCGCCGGATGTGGGCGTGTGCGATCCGCCCAGTGAGGAGAGCGCCCAGGAGGAGTCGTCGAAATCGCGGGTAGCCCACGACGCATCATTGCCTGCGTGCGTGCGCCAGCCGTTGTCGAGCGGCCGGATGCCTTGATCCCACGGGAGTACTGTTTGCGCTCCCGCAGTCGAGGCGGCAAATGCGAGGAACAATCCGATGTGCAGTTTGCGCACGCCTGGCTCCAGAAATGTGGGCGGGATGGTCGAGATATCTCGTGCGATGATTTCACACGAGATAAGCACCCGCAACCTCAATCGCTGCGAAGTGGGGCTATCGCTCCGGCCCACGCTGCGAACCAGAATCCGTACCTTCGACCTCTTCTGTCGGCCCGCGCCGGGATGGTCAAATAGAAGCATGTCCGGCAAACTCCGCGTAGGAATCCTCTTCGGTGGCCGCTCGGGCGAGCATGAAGTCTCTCTGCTCTCCGCTGCCTCCATCCTCAAGGCCATTGATCGCGACAAGTTCGACGTGGTCCCCATCGGCATCACCAAGGAGGGCCGCTGGCTGGCTGGCGGCGACGCTCAAAACCTGCTGCAAAACGGCGTAACACAGGCTCCCCGCCAGTTCCGCGCCGGCGATCCTGAAGCCACCCCTGGCGCCAAGCTCCTCCACGAAGGCATCCCGACGCTGATGGCGCCAGTACCCGGCCCGCAAGGCCCCGCGGGCAAGGCCATCGATGTGGTCTTCCCGGTGCTACACGGCACCTTCGGCGAAGACGGCACGGTGCAGGGCCTATTCGAACTCGCCGGCATCGCCTACGTGGGAGCCGGAGTGCTCGGCTCCGCCGCGGGCATGGACAAGGCCGTGATGAAACGCCTGTTTGCCCAGGCCGGCTTGGCCATTGTCAAAGACGTGACCATCCTCCGAACTGATTGGGAGAAATCGCCGGCCAAAGTCACCAAACAAATTGAAGGCGCACTCAAGTATCCGCTCTTCATCAAGCCCGCCAACCTCGGCTCGTCGGTGGGCATCTCCAAGGCGCACGACCGCAAGGAGCTCGGCCCGGCGCTCACGCTCGCCGCGAAGTACGATCGCAAGCTCGTCGTCGAACAGGGCGTCGGCGGCAGCAAGAAAAAGGCCCGCGAGCTTGAAGTCGCCGTCCTCGGCAACGACGCGCCCCAGGCCAGCGTGGTGGGCGAAATCATTCCCGGCAAAGAGTTCTACGACTACGACGCGAAGTACCTCTCAGAAGGCTCTGTCCCCGTGATCCCCGCCAAGCTCACCACGAGCTGAGTCTCACAAGATTCGCGAGATGGCGGTTGAGGCCTTCCGCGCCTGCGACCTTTCAGGCCTGGCCCGCGTCGACTTCCTGATGGAGCCCGACGGCAAGCGCCGCATCTATCGTCAACGAGGTGAACACCATGCCCGGCTTCACCCAGATCAGCATGTATCCCAAGCTATGGGAGGCATCCGGCGTCTCCTACACCGAACTCATCACGCGCCTGATTGAGCTGGCCCTCGAGCGCCAGCTGGACAAGAACCGGAACAGCTATACGAGGGACTGAAAAAGCAGGGAGAAGGGAACAGGGAACAGATGCATCCTTGGCGGTGTCTAACTCAATAGGACTCAATGGAAGTGAAGGCAACCCGGGACATCGGCTGGTCCCATCTGAGTCGAACGGGCTATCGCGCCGCACACTCGTTCCTGTTCCCTTCTCCCTGGTCCCTGCTCCCTGCTTTATCCTGTTCTCCGAAGGAAGTTCCCGCCATGACCTTGCTCGACGCTCCAAAATATGACGAAGCGCGCGAAAAGCGCAGGAAAGTCTACCTCTCCAGCACGGTTACGTGCCTGCTGGTGCTCTTCGTTGCCTGGTGGCTTGTCGCCGGGCGGCCCGTCGACTGGCCCTGGAACTGGAATAACTATCTCTTCGGCCGCGCCGCGGTGAACAATTTCCTAACCGCCGTCGAGAAGAACGACCTTCAGTCCGCCTATGGCATCTGGATTCACGACAAGAACTGGCAGCAGCACGCCGACAAGACCGGTGCCTACCCTTTCTCGCGCTTCCAGGAGGACTGGAGCTCAACCAGTCCCGACAACGAATACGGCGTGATCCAAAGCCACAAGATCGCACTGGCGGGCCGCTACGGGAACGGCGTGCTTATTGCCATTCTCATGAACGGGCGCAAGAGCAAGGCGCTCAATCTGGAATACGACCCGAGGACCAGTACTCTCGACTTTGCCCCGCCTGGCGTCGAGCTCTATCTGGGACCGTAGATGAGGCCGCCAGGGAGCTCTGGGCAGGAGCAGCGCTGCGGCCACGTGATTCTTACAGGGGCTGAAGCCCGATCATTTTGTTGGCCTTGTCGGCGCGACTGAAGTCGTGCCCTGTTACAGAGCAGGTTGTGCTGAGGTCCCCTCGCTCGCCAGTCCTTCCAACGTTGCCTTTAGGCTCGCCGCATCCTCGACATTCCAGCATTTCTGCGTTCCGTCGATCTGCTTCAGCAGGCCGCAGAGCACCTTTCCCGGGCCAACTTCCACAAAGGCCTCAGCGCCAGCCCCAACCAGAGCCTGCACACACTCCACCCAGCGCACGGCCCCAGTCACCTGCCGCGTGAGCGCGTCGCTCGCCTCGCCCGCGGTCGAAATCAGGCGGCCATCGACGTTCGCGGCAACCGGAAACTGCGGGGCCTTGAGCTGCAGAGCAGCCAGCACTCGTGCAACCTCTTCCTGCGCCGGCTGCATAAGGCTGCAATGGAACGGCGCGCTCACGGGCAGCATCACGGCCCGCCGCGCGCCTTTTGACTTTGCAATCTCCGCGGCCTTTTCCACTGCGGCCACCTCGCCTGAGATCACCGTCTGGCTTGGCGAATTGAAGTTTGCCGCCGGCACCGCTTTGCCCGTTTCGGCCGCAGCCTCGCGGCAGGCCTCGGCAACTTGCGCCGGGTCCAGCACGAGCACGGCAGCCATTGCGCCGTCGCCCGCAGGCACGGCCAGCTGCATTGCCTGTCCGCGCGCCTTCACCGCGCGCACCGCGTCGACAAACTCCAGCGTTCCCGCGGCTACGTGCGCCGACCACTCGCCCAGCGAGTGTCCCGCAGCCATCGCTGCCGTTACGCCCTGTTCGCGGAGCACGCGGCCCGCCGCTACGCTTACCGTCAGAATCGCCGGCTGCGTGTTCTCCGTCAGCCGTAGGTCCTCGTCCGGCCCCTCGAAGATCAGCTTCGACAGCGCGAACCCCAGCGCCTGATCGGCCTCTTCAAATGTCTGTTTTGCGACAGGAAACGCATCGGCCAGGGCTCGTCCCATGCCGACCGATTGGGAGCCTTGTCCTGGGAAAAGAAACGCAATTCTTTTGGTCATTTCAGATTGGATTCTATCGCGGTTGGACCATCTCCAAGTGTCATAAACTCTTAGTACGGGAGTATCCGATGGCGACTTCGGCTCGATCCTTGAAATCACGACGGATCAATGCTCGGATATCTCAGACCGAAGAGGCGTTGCTGCGCAACGGTGCTCGCCGCAAAGGACAAACCTTGACGGAATTCGTTGTGCAGAGCGCTTGTGCCGTTGCAGAAATTGAACTGGCGGAACAGAAGGAATTCATCCTCTCGCCGGCTCAGTGGCAAGCATTCCTCGCCGCGCTCGACAAGCCGGTTAAGCCAAATGCAGCGCTCCACCGCTTGCTGACTGAGCCGAGCGTCATCGAATTAGCGAATAGGAAGTAGAAGCCTCAACAGAATCCGGAACGCAACCTCACTATTGCTTGGGGTCCGCCCTAGTTCCACCGCTTCTTGTCGTCCGGATCCTCGTCCAACTGCCGGCCCTGTCCGTCGAAGCGTACCGTCCGCCCCTGCGACTTCATATAAACTTCAAACTTCCGCGCCGCGCGGCGTCGCTTCCACCGGTAGTACCGATTGCGGAGCCCGTACACCGACTCACTGAAAGCGAACGAAACGCCGCGCCGTGGCGCCAGCCGGATCCAAAGCAGTCCTGCCGCCGCGCCGCCCAGTTGCGCAAAGGCATACGCTCTTTGCGCGCCAAACAACATGGCAATTGAGATGAGCGCGTAGATGATCGCTAGGTGCCGTGCCTTGATCCCGATGGTGAAGAGCAGCAGGAACTCCATGTTGCCGTAGAGCACTCCGATCGCCACCAGCATCCCGAATATGCCGCCGAAGCAGCCATACAGCGGAACCTCGCCGGCCATGAAGCTAAACGTTCCGCTCATAGCGTAGATGGCCAGCGCCGCGGCCGCCGTGCCCACCACCGCCGACGCATAGAGCCCCATCACCCACGCGGAGTTGTGCAGATCCTCGAGGAAGCCCGCCAGGAACCAAAGCGACAAGAGCTCAAACGCCGTTCCGAGGGCGTCCCCGTGGATGAAGCTGTAGGTGAGGGGCTGCCATAGAGCCCCGCTTAAAAATGCGTGTGGCATAAACCGCAACAGCTTTACCGCCGTCAGTGCCGCGCCCGGAAGCGCCACGCTCAGAATCAGCAGCACGAAGAAGCAGGCCAGGTTTACGAGCACAAGCTGCCGCGTGGCTCCGCGAAAGCTGGGAAAGGAGAACGGCCTGGATCCGATTCGTGGCATCGCTAACAACAGGTTATACACTGGAGCGCGCGCATGTCATGGAATGCGCCGCTCGGACGCTCCGCTCACCTCTATGCCGTCAGGGTTGCGCGGGGATTGAGCTGGAAACGCCTCATTTACCGGAAACGCTGCCAACGCCCGCTGCGCCGGGAGCAGACTTTGCATCCGGAACCTGAAGGCTCAAGCCCGTGGAATCGCCTTTCACATTGATGGGCAGCTCCGCGTCCCCATAGCTCTTCAGCGTCTTGGAGCGTGACAGCATGTTCAGGGCAGATAAGGGGTTGGCGGGGCCGCTGGGCGCTCCAGTCTGGTCCATATCCGATGCGCCAGTGGCGTGCAGAACGTACCGGCCCTCAGGGATGTAATTCAGCTTGAATGTTCCGTCCTGCTCCACCATGGCGGTGCGCACTGTAGTCTTCCCATCCGGGTCCTTCAGCGTGATCATCCCGGCGTTTACGGGGTGGCCGTCCGCCTGGGCCACCACACTGCCGGCAACCGTGTGCAGGTTGTCGAGAGGAAAGATGATATCGACGCCATCCACATCGGCGCCGGGCCCAACCTCAACCTGTTTAACGTCTTTCTCGCGCAGCACGCCGCCGGAATACACTTCGAGCGCGTCGCCCATATTCATGTGCAGAGAAACGCTCCCCGCGCCTCCGCCCAGCCCAATGGTTGCCTGCGTCGTGGGCAGGGCGGCTTTCACGGCATATTTTCCGGCCGCAACGCCGTAGATGCGATAGCGCCCACGGTCGTCGCTCGAATTGGGCATCACACCCGAAGCCCCCATCTGCTTCCATGTGCCGTCTTCCTGCAATTTCAACAGGATCGGGGCGACTCCGGGCGCGGGGCTCCCATCGTCATAGCGAACCACGCCGCTGATCGATGCGCCGCGCTCCATGCGCAGCTCCACATGCGCCGGTTGATTCGGCTCCAGGACGATTTTTTCGGCCGATTCCTTCACTGCCTTGAGGGTTGCGTCGTCGGCCTTCATCCGTTCCATCATTGAGAATTGCGTGAGCGGCGAGAGGTAGCCGGGTTGCTGGGCCACCACGTAGTAGGTGCCCGGAGGAACCTTATCCAGAGAGAAGCTTCCATCAAGGCCGGTGATGGCGGAGAGGTTCGAGCCCTTCATCATGGCGGTCATGGCTTTGGCCATGGCTTTTTCAAAATCGGGATTCTTTCCCATCGAGGCCGGATCGATGATTGGATCCTTATTTGGCTGCTCTGCAATCAGTTGGACTGAGGCAAAGCGAGCTGGCTGGCCTGTGTCCCCGCAGGTTACATGACCCGAAACCTGTGCCGTGGGAGCCGCCGGACTGGAGGGCGCCGGTTGGGCAAATGCTGAGATCGACGAGAGAAAAAGAATGAGTGCGGAAAGGCGCAACATGAAGTCTCCTTGGGGTGGAGGCCCGAGCCGGATAACCCTTTGCGGGTCGTCTACAGTCTAACCGGATGCTGGAGCGCGCTCTGAGCCGTTTAGGACGGTGTGTGGATTCCGGCTGCGAGTTGGAGTGTTCGGAGGGCTTCTTCCGGGAAGTGCAGGCGGGACCGCGCGGATGCGGTGCTGCTCTTGACCGAAAGGCGGGTTCTCCCTAAAGATAGCGGTGTTGAAGTCGAAATCAACGCTATCATGAGATTCTCAGATTCCTGAACGAGAGGAGAAGGCAATGTCCACCTGCCCTGAGTGCGAAAATGAACTGGATATTGAACTGGATGAAGCGGAAGAAGGCGATGTCGTTGCTTGCGCGGAATGCGGCACCGAGTATGAGATCGTAGGGGTAGAGCCGCTTGAGTTGGCGAGGGTGGAGGATGACCTCGACGATGACGACGATCCGTTCGAAGAGGACGAGGAGGAAGAGTGAGGTCTTAGCAAGAGCAAAGCTGGGGGCCTGTTTGGTTGTTGCTGTCGTCGCCATGGGAGTCGCCGGCAACGGGGCATCCCCAGGGCTGCTCGCGCCCCCCGCCGCTCAAGCCCAGAATATCGGCCAACGCGTGGTCTCCGGCATCGTCACGGACCCGAACTCCGCAGTCGTCGTAGGCGCTACCGTCTTTCTCAAGGACATTAAGGACAAGACCATTCGCAGCTATACCACCGACGCCAAGGGCAAGTTCCGCTTTGCCCAGGTCAATATGGCGGAGGATCACGAACTCTGGGCCGAGAAAGACGGCAAGAAGAGCCCAACCAAGACTGTCAGCTCGTGGGACGCACGCAAGGAGTTCGAAACCGAGCTGAAAATCAAGTAAGAGACGGAATCCCTCCCCAGGCCGGTCTTCAATCCAGCTTGCCTCCCGCCTGCATTCCCGCATCATGAATCGGCTTTATAAATACCTTGCGTTTATCGCGCTATAAGAAATTAGAAGCATGATCTTCTGTTTATTCCCAAGGTCTTTCCGGCATCCGTTGGAGCCTGGAATCCCTGAGGGCCTGGAATCTCCAATGAGTCGTCTCGAATCCGCGCGCCGGATCGTCCCTGTCATTTCTTGGCGTGCCCGCGCTTGTCTCCGCCGCCATCCTGCTCGGAATGGACGCCTATCCGCAACTCTTCCCTGCTGAGGCCCGCGATCTGCTCGGGGCGCTCCCGCTTGTCTTCATCGCGGTGGCCTATCTCGCCTATGAGTTCATCCGCCGCCCGGGCAACGCGGAGCTCTTCAAGGCTACACTTCTGGCTCTCGCCTTTCATTTTCTGGGCTGGAAACCAATTCTGGTCAGAGAGCAAATGGGCCATGCTGATGAACGATCTCGCCATCGCCCTGTTCGTGCTCGATGTCTTCTTCGTCATGGTCGGCTGGCCCTCGAACTCGCCCGACGGGGGCTTTGCGGAGATTTACACTGCGCCAGTCGAGGGCGAGGCAGACGAGTAGAGTCGAATCGGAGTTGAGGTTCGCGCTCGCCGGGTCGGCTTTTCTCGAAAGCCTTGCTAGCCTTCCAGCTTCTTCGTCACCAATTCGTTGAGCAGTGCTGGATTTGCCTGGCCCTTCGACATCCGCATCACCTGGCCCACAAAGAAACCCGCCACGGTCTTCTTGCCCGCGCGATACTGCTCCACCTGCTTGGGGTTGGCGGCGATTACCTCGTCGATCATCTTTTCCAGCGCGCTCGTGTCCGTGATCTGCTCCGGCTTCTCGCGTTCATAGACGGCGGGGAAGTCCTCACTCTTTTCAAAGCCACATCGAGCAGTTGTTTTAACTGTTTAGAGCTGATCTTACCCTCGTCCAGCAGATCGGCCGCCAGCACAATTCCATCCATCGACACCGGAGACTGCTCGTGCTCGAGGCCCAAAGCCTTCAGCCGTCCGCCCACTTCGCTTAGCAGCAGATTCGCCACACGCCGCGGATTCCGCGCTTTGCGCGCCGCCGCCTCAAACCTGTCCGCAAACTCACGGGAGGCGGTCAGCGTCGCCGCATCCTTTGGCGCAATTTCGTACTCTGCAATCATTCGTGCGCGCCGCGCCTCGGGCAGCTCCGGGATTTTTTCCCTTGTCTTGGAGAGGAATTCAGGAGACACGATAAGCGGCGGAAGGTCGGGCTCGGGAAAATAGCGATAGTCGTGCGCCTGTTCTTTTGAACGCATCGAGAATGTCCGCCCTTCGTTCGCGTTCCACAGGCGGCTCTCCTGCGTGACGCGCCCGCCTCCCTCAATCACTTCAATCTGCCGCTCGATCTCGTACTCGATGGCTGCCCGCACAAACCGGAAGCTGTTCACGTTCTTCACTTCGACTTTCGTGCCGAAGCGCTCCGCGCCTTTTACCCTTACGCTGACATTGGCGTCACAACGAAGCGAGCCCTCCTCCATGTTGCAGTCGGAGACGGCTGTATACAGAAGTATCTCTTTGAGTCGCGTCAGGTACTCATACGCTTCATCTGGAGTTCGAATGTCCGGCTCGGAGACGATCTCCACCAGCGGCGTTCCGCAGCGATTTAAATCAAGATAGGTGCGCGTCGACGAGTCCGCAAATCCATCGTGCAGGCTCTTGCCCGCGTCTTCTTCCATGTGAAGCCGCGTGATCCCAATCCGCTTCATCGTCCCATCGGCTGTCGGTACTTCGATGCACCCGTGCTCGGCCAGTGGCTTGTCGTACTGCGAAATCTGGTAGCCCTTGGGCAGGTCGGGATAGAAGTAGTTCTTGCGCGCGAAGATCGACCGCTCGCGCACCTGGCAGCCGATCGCCAGCGACGCCACGGCCGCAAACTCCGCAGCTTTCGCGTTCAGCACCGGCAACGCGCCGGGCAGGCCAAGGCAAACCGGGCAAACATTGGTATTCGGGGCCGAGCCAAAATGGTTGGCGCACCCGCAAAATGCCTTTGTCTGAGTCAGAAGCTGAACGTGAACTTCAAGCCCGATCACGGGCTCATATTTGGCCAGAATTTCGGGAGCAAGCGCAGTGGCGGGCATGGCTGAATTCGATTCTAGCGTAGTCCTTACCAGCCTCGTTCATGCGCATCCGGTCTTTATTCCGGATGGTATTTTAGATAGGCATTCAGTTGCTTCAGATTCCAATGCTCACGAATCTCGCCGGTCGGCGCATCCACAACATAGCCCTCGGTGTAGCCCATATCCCATCCGCAATCGCCTGTCGGATAAACGGACAGAACAAGAACGAGGCGTTGTGATTCTGGCAGCCAGCTATGAGCCTGGATGTTGTCGCCCCGAGTCTTGCAACCATGGTGCGCTGTGAATTCGCGCCAAGCAAGCTTTCCGCCGGGCAATTCCGTAACAACATCGCCGTCAACATGAAATGCGCGCACTCGGAAGAATCCGATTGCGCCGCCTGTGCTCCAGGTAATGGCGAAATTTCTCGAGTCCTCGGACCAGACAACGCTCACGCTAGCTGAGAGGCCCCGAAGGCCTGTCCGCAAGACGACCCTGCGGTTGTGCCGCAGAACAAATCCCTCATCGTTTACGCGGTACGTGTACTCCCCCTTACGAAAGACATCGTCCTTCAATAAAGGCATCCACGTACAGGTTTGGTGCGAACACGACGAATAGTCACGGAGCGCCGGGGGCGCATCAAGTTGTGCACACAGAGGAAAGGGAAGCGCCAGTCCTGATAAGAGCAGAGCATGGACGAACATCGCCGATCCCCTCTATGCCTTACTCCGCCGGGTCGTCCGCCGTAAACGCCGAACAGCATGGCTTCTCGGTCGCGTGGAAGTTCATCAGCTCAACACGGATATTGTCCGGGTCGTACATGTTGAACTGCCCTTTGCCGTCCTTGCCCATCTGCGTGTGTGCCTGGGCATCGACGCCGACAAGCCGGCCTGCATCTTTGAGGGTTGTGAAAGCCGCGTCCACCGAGTCAACGCCGATGGAGAAGTGATCGAGCACGCCGAGATCGTGCTGCTTCATTCCGGCGGGAATGCCGGAGCTTGCGCCCACAGGCGTGCTTCCGTAGGTCAGCATGTACTCCAGCCAGTCGTGGCTGTCAGGCGATTGCTGACTTACCCAGTCGGTCCGGCTCTCCACCATCCCGCCATACCAGTAGGGCTTGAAGCCAAGCAGATCGCGATAAAACGTGTCTTCCACGGCGCGGCTGTGCACCATGAATCCCACATGGATGATGTGATGTCCGATCGCGTCCTTTGCGACCACCGGTTTCGGGTTCGCCGGAGGCTGCACAAACTCAACTTTGTTCCCCTCCGGGTCCTTCACGGTGAACCACAAGCTGCCGTCCGTCCCGCGTTCTACATGGTCCGGCACCTTGTACGATTTTTTCCCCAGCCACCGCCGCAGGGTCTCTGCGTCCTCAGTCTTCCACGCCGTGTGGTCCAGCCGATTGATCCCCGCGTCGGCCGGCAGCGGAAGCACTTCGATAAACTGGGTCGCGCTCACCATGTAGCGAACGCCCTTCGCATTCTCCGGATCGGGCATCTTCACCGCACCGACCACATCCCGATAAAAGTGCTCGGTGGCAGCCGAGTCCGATGTGTAGACGGCGATGTGCGATATCCCCGTGATCTTCGGTCGCCGAAGTGGCACGTCCGGCATCTGTGCCGCTGCGGAAAGGGCTACGGTTGAAAGAACTGCAATCGCAAGAAGCTTCAATTTCACGTTCCACCTCGATTGTCGGTGCGAATCCACAATAAATCGATTGGCGGTCGTGAGCAAACCGCAAGAAGCCGCCCCCGAAGAGGGAGTGCCGGCTTTCGGACCTCGCCCGCCGCGTTCTCAGCCTTACAATTCACCCATGCCTGCGAAATGTTCCATCTCTCGGTTTGCTGCTCTCGCTTCTACCCTGTTCCTGGCCGGATCCCTGGCTGGGTCCGCCGCCGCACAAGGCCCGCTTCCTGCGGCCAGTGCGGAAGACCGCGCTCTGGCCCGCGAAATATTCAAAGAACTCATTGAGATCAACACCACCGATACCCCCGCCGGCAACGTGACCACGGCCACCACGGCCATGCAGAAACGATTCCTCGATGCGGGCTTCCCGGGGGAGGACGTCCACCTTCTCGGCCCAGACCCGCGCAAAAAGAACCTCGTTGTGCGTCTTCGAGCCGGTGCGCCAACCAACGAAAAACCGGTTCTGTTTCTCTGCCACATGGATGTCGTCCAGGCTCTCAGCTCCGACTGGACCACCGAGCCTTTTCAGTTCATTGAAAAAGACGGCTACTTTTACGGCCGCGGCACACAGGATATGAAAAACTCCGATGCTGCGCTGGTGGCCACATTCCTGCGTCTGCATCGGGAGGGATTCAAGCCCCGGCGGGACATTATTCTTGCCCTCACCGCCGATGAAGAGGGTGGCAAGTTCAACGGAGCCGAGTGGCTTGTCGAGCATCATCGCGACCTGGTCGACGCGGCCTACGTCATCAACCCCGACGCGGGTGGCATAGAGCTCGAGCATGGTCGCGCCATCGTCGCCGATGTCGAAGCCACAGAAAAGGTCTACTCCGACTTCCAGATCACCGCCACCAACCGTGGCGGCCACAGCTCGCTGCCGCGCCCCGACAACGCCATCTACCAGCTCACCACCGCGCTCGACAAACTCGCCTCTTTCAGTTTTCCATTTGAGATGAACGAGGTTACGCGCACCTACTTCAAGAGCCTCGCAAAGATGGAGACCGGCCAGACAGCCGAAGACATGCGCGCGGTCATTGCCACACCTCCCGACCACGCCGCCGCCGCTCGTCTATCTGCGCAACCGGCATTCAGCGCCAACTTCCGCACCACCTGCGTTGCCACGCGCCTGGCCGCCGGCCACGCCAACAACGCCCTTCCGCAAACCGCGCAGGCCATTGTCAATTGCCGTATCTTTCCCGGCCACTCGCCCGAAGAGATTCGCCGCCAACTGATCTCGATCTTTGCCGACGACAAGCTCACGGTGAAGTTCGTTTCCGACGCCGGCGATGTCTCTGACACCGCGCCCGAACGCAAAGCCATGATTCCTCCGGCTCCAATTGCTGAAGTCTTCGAGCCGCTCACGCGCCTTACGCAGGCCATCTGGCCGGGCCTTCCGGTAACGCCGGAAATGGAAAACGGCGCGAGCGACTCCATCTACTTTGCCCAAGCCGGCATCCCCTGCTACGGCTTTTCCGCAATCGCCCTCGAGCGCGACGATGTCCGCGCGCACGGCCGAGACGAGCGACTCCCCATTGACTCCTACTGGAAGTCTCTCGACTTCTTCTATGCGTTCACCAAGGCCATTGGCGGCAAGTAACGAAGGGAGTTTTTGCATGATGAGAGCCGTTTTTTCAGGCGTGCTGGCAGTTGTGGTGCTCGGCACTGCGCCGCAGGTCATTGCGCAAGCCACGGGACAGGGCCGTGCGGTCGTCACCGTCTTATCAAAAAACGCTGAAATGACTCCTAACCTGACGCAGCGAGACGTGAGCGCCAAAGTCAATGGCAAAGATGCCGACGTTACCCGTTGGGAGCCCTTCAAAGGAGTCGACGACGCGCTCGAGTTGGTGGTGCTGATCGACGGCGGCGCTCGCAACCTGGGCCCTCAGCTCGACGAGATCACGACGTTCGTTCAGAGTCAGGGTCCACACACGAAAGTCGCCGTCGGCTACATGCAGAATGGCCGCGCTGTGCTGGCGGGCCCTCTCTCGACTGACCCCAAGCAGGTGGCGAGCGAACTGCACTTGCCCTCAGGCCCCACCAGCAATCCTTATTTCAGCCTTTCTGATCTGGCGCGGCACTGGCCCTCGCAAGCCCGCAACGCGCGCCGCGAAGTGCTCCTGCTGAGCGACGGCGTTGATCCCGAAATCCAGCGCCTCGATCCCGACGATCCGTATGTCCAGGCGGCCGTCAACGATTCTGTGCGCGCCGGCCTGGTGGTCTATACCGTCTATTGGGTCAACCGCACCGACCGCGATAGCAGTTCGATCACCGAGAACAGCGGCCAGAGCCTGTTGATTGAGTTAAGCCAGGCGACTGGTGGCTACAGCTACTGGACGGGCACCGGCAACCCGGTCAGCTTCAATCCCTTCTTTGAAGATCTGAATCGACGCTTCTCGAGCCAGTACGCGCTGGAATTCACCTCACGCCTTGATCGCAAACCCGACATTGAACAGCTCAAGCTGAAGGTGGAGGGCCCGGGCCTGACGATAACCGTCCCGCAAGATGTTTACATCGATCACGCCGGCCCAAAATAGAGGCGCCTGGGCAGCGGCGTCCGCACAGCAGTATCCATGAGGCACACCCAGCGGCCTTCTCTGTTGCCAAATCCCCGCCGCTCGGGATACCGTCCCATGTGACCGCACGCATGCCCCGAACCCAGACTCCATCGATGAGCCCTCTCTACCGCAAGATCGCTCTGCGGCTCATTCCGTTCCTCATGCTGCTCTACATGGTCGCCTTTCTCGACCGCGTGAACATCAGCTTTGCCGCTCTCACTATGAACCGCGACCTCGGCATCTCTGAGAGCTTCTATGGCGTTGCCGCGGGCACCTTCTTTCTCGGCTATTGCGCCTGCGAGGTCCCTGCAAACCTGATGCTCGCGCGCATCGGCGCCCGGCGCTGGCTCGCCTCGCTCGTCTTCACCTGGGGCTTGGTCACGGTCTCGACGGCCTTTGTACACGCCCGCGCCGACTACCTGGTCATGCGCTGCCTGCTCGGCGTCGTCGAGGCGGGGTTCTTCCCCGGCGTCATCTACTACCTCACCCTGTGGCTTCCCCGGCAGGTGCGCGCCCGCCTCATGGCGCTTTTTCTTCTTGCCATCCCCGTTTCCATCCTTATCGGCTCGCCCATCTCGGCTCACATTCTCCTACTTGATGGTGTTGTCAAACTCCACGGCTGGCAGTGGCTCTTCCTCGCGGAAGGTGCGCCGGCTGTACTCCTCGGAGTCCTCGCCTGGTTCATCCTGGCTGACTCGCCCCGCGTTGTTAACTGGCTTTCGGCCGAGGAGAAAGAGAACCTCCTGCGCGAACTTGCAGCGGGCGAAGCCGACGAACCGGCCGGCGTCCACGGTTCCGCAGTCCAGCACCCCGCCCCGCGCAGCCTGGCCGCACGAGTCGGACTCGATGCGCTTGTGTACCTGATGCTCTCGACCGGAATGTACGGCCTTTACTTCTGGCTGCCAAAAATGCTGGTCGCTGAAGGTGTCACCGCCACCGCAAGCGGCTGGTGGGCCGCGCTGCCATACGGCTGTGGCTGCTTGGCAATGCTGCTCCTCAGCCGACTGAAGGGCCGGTGGTGGCTGGGTGGTCTGATTCTCGTGGCTGCGGCAGGCTTTGCTGTCGCTGGGCTCGCCCCAACTTTTCCGCTCTCGCTCGCCGGATTCTGTCTTGCCGCCGCTGGAGCCTTCGCTGCTCTGCCCCTCTTCTGGAGTGCCTGCACCGGCCACATGAGTGCGCGCGTTGCCGGCCCCGCCATTGCCACCGTCAACTCCATCGGCCTTCTCGGCGGCTTCGTCGGCCCCTCTGCAATGGGATGGCTCCTGGACCACACCCACCGCCACGCAGCAGGCCTTTGCTGTCTCGCTGCCTGCCTCGTTGTCGGCGCGATGCTCGCGTTTGCCGGCAGCCAAAGCGCCGCATCCGTCTCCAGTTCCGATGGGTAAATTCCAGGTGTCGACGCCCGTCCCACCGCTGATCGCCCCCACTGGTAAACTGGAGGTGCATGATACTCCCGTTCGTCCGCGAAGTTTTTGCGGAGCTGGAGCACTCCCCAGCGTTTGATCGCGTACGAAGGCATCTCAGCCTGGGTGCGGGGCGTCGGCGTGTCTCTGGCCTCACCTCTACCGCCCGCGCAATCTATATCCCCCTGCTGGCACGCGCCGCCCGCCAACCGGTCGTGGTGGTCGTCTCCGACAACAAAGCCGCCGAGGCTCTGGAGCCCATGCTGAAAGCAGGCTGCGAGCTTACCGGCGCAGTCGATCCGGCGCAGGTGGTGCGCCTGCCCGCTCACGACGTTCTCCCGTTTGAAAACCTTTCGCCTCATCCGGACTTGCAGGAGCAACGCGCCTCCGCTTTGTGGAAGCTGGCCACCGGCGCCGTCTCGATCCTGATTGCGCCGGTTGAGTCCGCGGCGCTTCGGTTGTTCGATCGCGACTACTACGCCGGTCTTGCCGTCACGCTGCGACGCGGCGAAGAGGTCGATATCGAAATGCTCACCGCCCACCTCGCTGGCGTGGGTTACACGCGCATGGACCTGGTAGAGATGCCCGGGCAGTTCACGCGGCGCGGCGGCATTCTCGACGTCTACTCTCCTGAATTCGACCGCCCCGTGCGCATCGAGTTCTTCGGCGACGAGATCGAGACCATCCGCAAGTTCGATCCCGAGACGCAGCGTTCTCAATCGCAGCTCGATCAAGCCGAGCTCTTGCCCCTCACGGAAACCCCTGTTACCGAGCACCTGCTCGCCGCCGTTCACGCCCGCCTCAACAAGCAGCGTGTAGAAGGTGAAGATCCCGAGCTGGCCGCCGAACTTGCCGCTGCCGGCGGCGTTAGCGTCTTCCCCGGCTGGGAGTTCTTTGCCTCCGTCGCTGGCGCACACAAATCGCTTCTCAACTTGCTTCCCAAATGCATGCTCTTCGTCGAAGAACCAGGGCTGGTGCGCAACCAGATCGAGCGCTGGTGGAACAAGGTGGAGCAGCGCCACGATCGCTCCGGCATCGGTTCGCTCATCAACCCGGAGGACATCTATCTGCGCCCCGAGATTTTGCAGGCCAGCCTTGATTCGCACCCCGGCCTCGATCTCGATCAGCTTGGCGTCGTCGACGTGCTCGATGACGACGCGACCCTCGGCGAAGTGGAACTGCCCACGCGCCCTACTCTCCGCTTCCATGGCTCCATCCCCGCACTCACCGAGCAACTGCGCAACCTGATGGCTGCGGACACGCGGACCATCCTGGCCGCTCCGCATGCCGGCGATGTGGAGCGGCTGGCCACAGTTCTGCGCGACTACCAGATCCCCTATCGCCTCGGCAGCCGCAACCCGCACTCAGGCGAAACCATCCTCGACGAGGGCAGCTTTCTTTCCGGCGATCTTCGCGTGCCCACTATCGTTCGTACGCCGATTCGCCAACGGCGTCAGTTTCCTCGACGCGAATATCATTCTCTTCGGCGCAAACGATCTCTCCGATGAGGCGGACGTGCGAAGCTCGGCCCGAACGCAAGCGCTCAAAAACCGCAGCCTTCGTCTCCGACTTCCGCGACCTCGCCGTGGGCGATTATGTCGTTCACGTCGAGCATGGAATCGCTCAATACCAGGGACTAAAGGAGATCGTGCAGGACGGCCTCTCGATCGAATTCATGATCCTTGAATTTGCCGAGGCCGCACGCCTCTACGTTCCGCTTACGCGCCTCGATTTGATCCAGAAGTACCGCTCAACCGACACCGGCCCCGCGCCTGTGCTCAACAAGCTGGGCTCTCAGCAGTGGGCAAAGACGAAGTCGCGCGTGAAGAAGGCCATGCAGGACATGGCCGGCGAATTGCTCAAGCTCTACGCCGAACGGAAGACAGCGGAGGGAACTGCCTTCTCAAAAGACAACGAGTTTCAGCGCGAGTTTGAAGACTCCTTCGACTTCAGCGAGACCGACGATCAGATCTCAGCCATTCGCGCCATCAAGTACGACATGGAGTCCACCACTCCGATGGATCGCCTGCTCTGCGGCGACGTCGGCTATGGCAAGACCGAAGTCGCCATGCGCGCCGCGTTCAAGGCTGTGCAGGATGGCAAGCAGGTTGCTGTTCTCACGCCCACCACGGTGCTCAGCTTCCAGCATTTTGAAACATTCAAGAAGCGCTTCGCTCAGTTTCCCATCAAGGTCGAGATGATTTCGCGCTTCCGCACGCCAAAAGAGCAGAGGGCAATCGTCGAAGAGGTCGAAACGGGCCGGGTCGACATCCTTATCGGCACGCACCGTCTGCTTTCGAAGGACATCAAGTTTCAGGATCTCGGCTTGCTCGTCGTCGACGAAGAGCAGCGCTTCGGTGTGCGCCACAAGGAGCGCCTGAAGCAGATGCGCAAGGAGATCGACGTGCTCGCCATGAGCGCCACGCCCATTCCGCGCACGCTTCACATGTCGCTGGTGGGGCTGCGCGACATGAGCGTCATCGAAACGCCTCCCAAAGACCGCATGGCCATTCAGACCGTCGTCGCCAAGTTCGACGAGAAGATTATTCGCTCGGCCATTGAAGTCGAGCTCGAGCGCGGCGGCCAGGTCTACTTCGTTCACAATCGCGTTGAATCGATCTACGAGATCGCTGCTCGTATTCAGGAGCTTGTTCCCGCGGCGCGCGTCGTCGTCGGCCACGGGCAAATGCCCGAGTCTGAGCTCGAACGCGTCATGCTTGCCTTCATGCATCACGAGTACGATGTGCTCGTTGCCACCACTATCATCGAGAACGGTCTCGATATCCCACTCGCCAACACCATGCTCATCAACCGGGCCGATCGCCACGGCCTCAGCGAGCTCTATCAGCTTCGCGGCCGCGTTGGCCGGTCAAATCGCCGCGCATACGCCTACCTGCTCATCCCGCCGGAGACTGAGCTCACTGAGATTGCGCGCCGCCGGCTTGCAGCCCTGAAGGAATTCAGCGATCTCGGTGCGGGATTCAAGATTGCCGCGCTCGACCTCGAGCTCCGTGGCGCCGGTAACATGCTTGGCGGCGAACAGAGCGGCCACATCGAGGCGGTCGGTTTCGAGCTCTACACTTCCATGCTCGAAGCCGCGGTGAAGGAGATGAAGGGCGAGTCCAGCGAAGAGCGCCCCGCCACCGCGCTCAACCTTGGCATTCCACTGCGCATCGACGAGAGCTACGTTCCGGAAGAAAACCAGCGCCTGCGGCTCTACAAGAAGATCGCCGGCGCGGCCACCGACCAGGCTCTTGCGGAAATCCGCTCCGAGCTCGAAGACCGCTACGGATCACCGCCCGACGCAACGGTTTTCCTGCTCGAGGCAGCGCGGATTCGCCTCGAGTGCGAGCGGGTCGGCATCGCCCAGGTCGACCGAAAGCGCGGCGAGTTACAGATTCGTTTCATGGAAAACGCAGTGGTCGAACCGCAGCAGCTCATGCGCCTGGTTGCCCGCAACGCCAAGCGTGGCGCGCAGTTCACGCCGCAGGGCCTGCTGAAATATCCTTTAGCTGCAACGCGACCCGACGATGTGCTACTCGAAATTCACGAACTTCTCGCACAGCTTGCGCCTGCGCCGGTAAGTGCATGAAGCCCTTGTGCAAAGCCAACCTTGGAAAAGAGCATGTCTTGCACGAACTGGCGAGAACAGAGCGAAGTATTGAATCGAAGCCGTCTATATTGTGAGGTCAATGTGAGTAATCGAGTTCGCAAGGCAGTCTTCCCCGCCGCTGGATTGGGCACACGCTTTCTGCCCGCCACCAAGGTCATCCCCAAGGAAATGCTCGCCCTCGTTGACAAGCCCATCATCCAGTATGGCGTTGAAGAGGCCATCGCCTCCGGCATCGAGCACATCATCATCGTCACGAGCCGCGGCAAGGGCGCCATGGAAGACCACTTCGACTTCAGCCCCGAGCTCGATGCCACGCTTGAGCGCCGCGGCAAGAAGGAACTCCTCGAAGTCTCGCGCTGTGTCGCCACGCTGGCCCGAATCAGCTATGTCCGCCAGAAGGAGCCGCTCGGCCTCGGCCACGCCGTTCTCTGCGCCAAGGACCTCGTTGGCAACGAGCCATTTGCGGTGATCCTTCCCGACGATGTGATCGATGCTGATCCGCCCTGCCTGAAGCAGATGATCGACGTGTTCAACGAGCGCCAGGGCTCTGTGCTCGCCACGATGACCATCGAAGGCCCGGGCATCAGCGCCTATGGCGTGCTCGCCGGCGCACCCGATTCGGCAAACCCGCGAATCTACAACTGCACCGGGATGGTTGAGAAGCCAAAGCTTGAAGATTCGCCTTCAAAGCAGGCCATCATCGGCCGTTACGTCCTTACGCCGCGCGTCTTCGAATTGCTCGAGCAGACCAGGCCCGGCGCAGGCGGAGAGATTCAGCTCACCGACGGCATCCTCGCTCTTGTCAAAGAGCAGAAAGTCTTCGGCTACACGTTTGAGGGCAAGCGTTTCGATGCGGGCGACAAGTTCGGCATGCTGCAGGCGACGGTCGAGTTCGCGTTAAAGCGGCCTGAGTTCTCCGGAAAATTCCGCGAGTACCTGAAGGGGCTGGCGCTGTAGAGAGCAAGTCAGCAGGTCAGCAATGGGGCCGCTAACCCGCTGACCTGCTAACTCGCTGCCTCACGCCTTCCACTTGATGTTGCAGCCGATCGACGGATACTGGTCGGCAGGCACGGGCTTTCCTGCCAGCACCAGGTCCACGGCGGCTCTCAGGTCCTTACCGGTCACCGGAATCCCGTTCCCCGGTCGGCTCGCATCGAACTGCCCGCGGTAGACCAGGCTGAACCCGCCATCAAACAGGAAGAAATCCGGTGTGCACGCGGCTTTGTAGGCGTGGGCCACCTCCTGACTCTCGTCGTAGAGATAGGGGAACTTGAATCCAAACGTCTCTGCCTGTTGCTTCAGGCCCGCGGGGCTGTCCGTCGGATACGTCACCGCATCGTTGCTGCTGATGGCGACGATGCCGATGGGCTGCTCGGCATAGTCCCTGCCCAGCGCCGCCAGTCCGTCGTTCACGTGCTTTACAAACGGGCAATGCGGGCAGATGAAGAAGACGAGCAGGCCTTTCTTGCCGGCGTAGTCGTCGCGACTCACGGTCTTTCCGCTCACCGCGTCGGGAAGCGCAAAGTCAGGGGCAATCGTGCCCAGTTCAAGCATGGTAGATTCGGTTGCGGCCATAAAAGCATCTCCTGTTGGACCGTGAATTTGCTTTCTCGTCTCCCACCCTTGCGAGAAAAACAAGATCCTCGCAAGGATGGGGCACCCGAACTTGTGTGGGCGCCAAACTGTTAATCAGAACAGCGGTGTCTGCCGTCCCGGCATGCTCAGCCCGAAGTGCTCATACGCCAGCCGCGTTGCCACGCGCCCGCGCGGCGTGCGATCAAGAAACCCGATCTGAATCAGGAACGGCTCGTATACTTCCTCGATCGCGTCCTCCTCTTCGGCCAGCGTGGCGGCCAGCGTGCCCAGCCCTACCGGCCCTCCATCGTATTTCTGCATGATCGTCAGCAGCAGCCGGCGATCGATCTCATCAAAGCCGTGCGCGTCCACTTCTAGCATCGTGAGCGCGGCATTCGCTGTTGGCCGGTCGATGGCGCCCGTTCCCCTCACCTGCGCGAAGTCCCGTACGCGCCGCAGCAGCCGGTTCGCAATGCGTGGCGTCCCCCGTGAGCGCAGCGCAATCTCTGCCGCGCCGTCTTCGTCGATGGGCACCTGCATCACCTCGGCCGAGCGGCGCACGATGACGCACAGGTCTTCTTCTGAATAAAATTCCAGGCGCAGCAGAATCCCAAACCGCGAGCGAAGCGGCGACGAAAGCAGCCCCGGCCGCGTGGTTGCGCCCACAAACGTGAACGGCCTAAGCTCCATCACGTGCGTGCGCGCCGCCGGTCCTTGCCCGATTATGATGTCGAGCTTGTAGTCCTCAAGCGCCGTGTAGAGCTTTTCTTCGAGCACCGGCTGCATGCGGTGGATCTCGTCGAGGAACAACACCTGCTTCTCGTGCAGATTGGTTAGAATCGCCGTCAGGTCTCCCTGAATCTGCAGCGCCGGTCCCGAAGTCTGCTGGAAGCCAACATCGAGCTCGTTGGCAATGATGGTGGCGAGCGTTGTTTTGCCCAGTCCCGGAGGCCCAAACAGCAGCACATGGTCCAGCGCCTCGCCACGCGAATTCGCCGCTTCGAGTGCAATCGCCAACTGTTCCTTTGCTTTGTTTTGCCCGATGAACTCGCGCAGCCAGCGGGGACGCAGCTTGAGCTCAAATCCCTGCTCTTCCTCAGCGCGCGAGGCGCTCACCAGCCGTTCCGAATTGGGTTCGAGCGCGTTCCCCATGCTGGCTGCAAGTGTAACGGCTGCCGCTACGCCGGGCAAAGTTCAGCCCGACGTACCGAAGGTCGCATAGCCCACCCCAAAACTGGCTCCAGCGGGTCGCCCGCCCTACCGCCATTGCCAAGCCATGACCGCCCCGCAACCCGGCCCAGGGACTGCCACTTATGGGTTTATTGACTGTCTTGATGCGGAATGCGAAGTGACGCTTTTGGGGGACATCTGTTCCGGCAAGAGACGACCTATAGTCGATGGTAGAAGCAAAACTGCGACTTTTGCCACCAGTCCTGGGGTCAAGCCGCCGGGGTTTTCGGAGGGTTAACCATGTTTTCGCGTTCGCCATGGAAAGCACTGCTGCTTGTTGGGATTGCTCTCGCCCTGGCTGGCTGCACAAACAATCTGGTGGACTCGATCACCATTGTGCCCTCTTCGCAGACCCTGACTGTCGGACAATCCGTCCAGTTCACGGCCGACGGCCTTCAGACACACGGCAGTCACCCATCGACAACCTCCATTGTTACCAATCAGTGCACCTGGGTATCGAGCGCACCGTCGATCGTCTCGATGAATTCAACCGGCCTTGCCACAGCGATCGCGCCCGGCACGGCCACTATCGGCGCTACCATGCAGGGGTTCAGTGGCGTTATCGGAAACACGGCGATCGTTACGGTGACCGGATCAGGAACCATCACTACTGAACCGCTCCTGTCGCTCGCCATCCTTCCAGGAGCCCAGACCGCGCTCGCCGTCAATCAGACCGTCAATTTCATCGCCATTGGAACCACCGGCGCGGGCGCGACGGTGAATCTCACTGGTCAATCCGCCGCCGTGGGCGGGTCCACCATCAAGGCGTCCACCTGGACCTCAAGCAATCCGGCAGTTGCCACCGTGAATCCAAACACGGGCATTGCCACTGCTCTCGCCTCCGGCTCCACTACCATTTCCGCACAGGCTGTTAATCCCGATGGGACGGTGGTGATCGGTAGCGCAACCCTCACGGTCACGCTCCCAACCTCGTCGGCTGAGCCGCTTGTATCCATGGCCCTGATCCCAGGCACGCAAACCCTCACATCGGCCAGTGAGCCGGCTCAGTTCATCGCGATCGGGACCACCGGTACCGGCACAACGATCAACCTCACAAATAAGGTTGTGTGGACGTCGAGCAGCCCCACCGTTGCCAGCATCAATGCCAATACCGGGCTTGCCACCGCGCTTTCGAACGGAACCACGGCCATAACCGCCGTCGCCACCAATCCGGATGGCACCGTTGTGACCGGCGTTGGATCGATTACGGTCAGTATCACCGCCACCGCCGAGCCCATCGTTTCGCTGGCCATCGTTCCCGGCTCGCAAACGGCATCCGTGGTCAGTCAGACCGCTCAGTTCATCGCCATCGGCACCACCTCATCGGGCGCCACGGTCAACCTGACCAATCAGCCGGCCACAGTTGGCGCGGCCACCATCAGCGCCGCTGTGTGGGGCTCCAGCAGCACCACAGTAGCCACAATCAATCCTGCTACAGGGCTTGCCACGGCTGTCAGTTCCGGCGTCGTCGCCATCACCGCTCAGGTTAAGAACCCCGACGGCACAGTGGTTACGGGAACAGCGACCTATACCGTAACCTCCACAACCGAGCCGCTGGTGTCGCTGGCCATCGTTCCGGGAACGCAGACCCTGGTCTCGGCGGGCGAAACCGCGCAGTACATCGCCATCGGCACCACTTCATCCGGCGCCACGGTGAACCTGACCAACGCCAAGGCAACAATCGGCGCCGCAACCATTAATGCTGCAACATGGGGTTCCAGCACCTCAGCGGTGGCCACTATTAACCCGCTCACTGGCGTTGCGACGGCAGCGACTTCAGGAGTTACGGTCATTACGGCAGTGGCCTACAACCCCGACGGCACCGCTGTAACGGGAACGGCGACACTCAATGTGAACATTGCCTCCTCGGCCGAACCCCTGGTTTCGCTGGCCATTATTCCGGTGGCGCAGACTGCATCGGTTGTCGGTCAAACCGTGCAATTCATCGCCCTCGGCACCACGTCGACCGGCGCAACCGTGAACCTTACGAATCAGTCGGCCCTGGTCAATGGCATCCCCATCAACGCTGCGGTCTGGGGCTCGAGCAGCGCTGCCGTGGCCACCATCAATCCGGCCACCGGGCTTGGCACGGCCGTCAGCTCTGGCACCGTCGCCATCACCGCCCAGGCCAGGAACCCCGATGGCACAGTGGTCACGGGAACAGCGACCTTTACCGTAACTTCAACGCCGGAACCCCTAGTGTCGCTGGCCATCGTTCCGGCATCGCAGACACTGGTCTCGGCGGGCGAATCTGAGCAGTACATCGCCATCGGCACCACTTCGACGGGCGCAACGGTAAACCTGACCAACGTCAAGGCAACCGTCGGCCCCGCAACCATCAATGCCGCAGTATGGGCTTCCAGCACTCCTGCGGTAGCCACGATCGGCCCGGCCACCGGCATTGCAACGGCAGTCACTTCCGGAGCCGCTGTCATCACGGCCGTCGCTTACAATCCCGACGGCACAGCGGTAACGGGAACGGCCACTCTCACCGTGAGCCTTTCCGCAACGCCGGAGCCCCTGGTTTCGCTGGCTATTCTTCCGGCCGCCCAGACCGCATCGGTAGTCGGTCAAACCGCGCAATTTATTGCCATCGGGACCACGGCGAACGGTACGACCGTAAACCTGACCAATCAGTCGGCAACGGTTAACGGCGCAACCATCAACGCCGCGGTCTGGGGCTCCAGCAGCGACGCAATTGCCACCGTCAGTCCGGCCACTGGACTTGCGACGGCCTTCAGTCCAGGCACTGTCGCGATCACGGCTCAAGCCAAGAACCCCGATGGCACGGTAGTCACGGCAGCGGCGACATTTACCGTGACCGCCACGCCTGAGCCACTTGTCTCGCTGGCCATCGTTCCGGCGTCGCAGAGTCTGAGCGCGGCGGGCCAAACGGCGCAGTTCATCGCCATTGGCACCACTTCGACGGGCGCTACGGTGAACCTGACAACCCTGCCGGCCACGATCAACGGAAATATTGTCAGCGCGGCTGTCTGGGGATCCAGCGATGTTGCGGTGGCCACAATCCTCCCGAAGACAGGGCTTGCGACGGCAGTGGCATCCGGGGTTACTGTCATCACGGCCGTTGTAACCAACCCTGACGGCACTACAGTGACAGGGACGGCCACGCTCTCCGCGGTCATCACCCCGACGCCGGAGCCCCTGGTATCGCTGGCCATCGTGCCTGCGTCGCAGACCGCAACGGTAACGGGTCAAACAGCGCAATTCATCGCCATTGGCACCACATCGACCGGTACGACGGTGAACCTGACCAATCAGTCAGCCACGGTCGGCGCGGCAACGATCGCCGCCGCTGTCTGGGGCTCAAGCAGTTCTGCTGTCGCCACCATCAGTCCGGCCACGGGACTTGCCACGGCCGTTAGTTCCGGCACGGTTGCCATCACGGCCCAGGCCAAGAACCCCGATGGCACAGTCGTTACGGGAGTAGCGACCTTTACCGTGACTCCCACGCCGGAGCCCCTGGTTTCGTTGATCGTTCTTCCGGGAACGCAGGCCCTCAACTCGGCAGGCCAACCCGCGCAGTTCATCGCCATCGGCACCACTTCATCCGGCGCGACAGTGAATCTGACCAACGTTAAGGCAACCATCGGCACTGCGACCATCAATGCCGCGGTCTGGGGTTCGAGCAGCATGTCTGTGGCCACCATCGACGCGGCTACGGGTCTTGCGACGGCTGGGACCTCTGGAGTTACTGTCATCACCGCCATTGCCTATAACCCAGACGGCACCGCGGTAACCGGCACTGCCACTCTCACCGTGAACATCACCGTGACACCGGAGCCCCTGATATCGCTGGCCATCGTTCCCGCGGCGCAACAGGCCCTGGCAATCAATCAAACCGCGCAATTCATCGCCATCGGCACCACATCTTCGGGTGCTACGGTCAACTTGACGAACCAGTCTGCGACTGTCGGTTCGGCCACAATTGCGGCGGCTGTATGGACGACGAGCCTCCCGGCTGTAGCCACAGTCAATGGCGCAACGGGCGTCGCTACCGCGCTCAGCGCCGGGTCGACTGCCATCACAGCCATCGCGAAGAATCCAGATGGTTCTGTGGTGACGGGAACCGCGGTTTACACCGTAACGATTCCCAGCGTCGCTGAACCGCTGGTTTCCATGGCAATCGTTCCGGCCTCGCAGACTCTGACGCTGCTCGGTCAGACCGCCGATCTTGCAGCCATCGCCACCACCGGAACAAATACTACGGTGAACCTGACCAATCAGTCGGCAACGGTCGGCGCAGCCACAATCTTGCCTGCAGTCTGGGCTTCGAGCGTACCGGGAGTCGCTACAGTCAATGCGGGCACCGGCGTAGTCACGGCAGTCAACGCGGGCACCACCGTGATTACGGCGGTCGCCTCGAATCCCGATGGGACCGTGGTGACAGGTGTCGCCACCATCACAGTTACGGCCACAGGCGGCGCAGGCGGGACGATCGCCTCGATCAACGTCATTCCGGGCACCCAGGGGGTTCCGGCGCCCAATGCCACCGCGCAGTACATCGCCATCGGAACAACCACGACAGGAGCAACAGTCAACCTGACCAACTCGGTCACCTGGAGCTCGAGCAGCGCGCAGATTGGCACCATCGGGGCTGCCACCGGCCTTGCTACGGGCGTTGGCACTGGAAGCGCCACTATCACGGCCCTCTACACTCCGCCTCCGCCCGGCAACGTTGTAACCGGGACCGCGCAATTCACTGTGGAAGGCGGAACGATTGAGGAGTTCACCTCGGTGACGCTCATTCCAAGCGCCCTGACCCTGGCGACGGGCCAAAGCAGCCAGTTTATCGCTCTCGGAACCTTGGGAGCCTCCGGCCTGGTGGTCGATGTCACAAGCTCGCCCCAGGCCACGTGGAGTTCAGATTCCACGGGCCTTGCTATCGTCAACTCAACAGGCCTTGTTACGGGCGAGAGCACGGGCGCTCCAACCATCACCGTGGAGCTGAAGAATCCGGACGGCACAGTGGTCTCGGCAACCGCGGACGTTACTGTTACCGCGACAACTGCGCCGGAGCCGCTGGTTTCGCTCACCATCATTCCGGCTTCCCTTTCGGTGGGTAGTTTGCAACAGACCGGGCAGTTCCTGGCGATCGGGACGTTTTCGGTGGCTCCCTTTGTCAGAGACCTGACCAACGCGCCGACGACCACCTGGATCTCTTCGTTCCCGGATTATTTCCCCGTGGATACCAACTCGGGTGGAACGCCGAGTGCCACCGCAGGAATTGTCACCGCTTATGAGTCCGGAAGCGCCACCATCATTGCGGAATCGGCCAACCCCGACGGCACTATTCAAACCGCAACAGCAGTGTTCAACTGCCCGCTGCAGCTTCCGTCCCCCGATAGCATCCCACCCCTTGCAGGCTCGTGCTATACGGGCCAGGTGGGCCCGCTGAAGGCTACTTTGACTGTCTATGGGGAGGGCTTGAATACCACCAACTGGTTGCTCACCGCTCCCTCTGCAACGAATACCCCGGACGTGATCCATTGCGGGCCGGGTTGGACTGCGGACGGCGGGACGGGCGGTAGTGTCTGCGTGGCGATCTACCCGGCCGACACCACAATCACGATAACCGCGGCCCAATCTCCGAGTTCTACCAACACAACCACCTTCGGCGGATGGACCTACAACTGCACTCCGACTGCGCCTATCGTTGCCGCCGGACCCAACAGTTGCACGATCTCGTTGGACGGGACCAACGCAACCGTAGGCGCCATCTTCAACTAGTGTCCTGAGTCTGAAGTTCGCTAAACATTAGCGCTGTCATCCTGAGCGAACCGGGGTCCCCGGTGACAGGTCTTCGTCACTGGGGTGGGGAACGGGGCCCCAAACGCCCTTCAGTTTGGGGGTGGTGAGTCGAAGGATCTGCGGTTGCACTTCGGAAATTATGCAACGAACTTTCGACTCAGGACACTAGAAATCGGGCCTGCCCGCGCACTGTGAGCCGGCCCTACACCGCAACCCAACGCAGCCCACGAGCCGCTTCCCAGTCCCGGGAGCGGCTTTCGTGCATTTATCGTCAGCCCGTCGCTGCGGCGCTCCCAGGGCCCTGCCACCGATCCATCCTAAGCGTATTGAGAACGCGCGCCCGCCGGCACATCTAGAATGGGTTCAGGCCCACCTGATCGGAATGACCCATCGCTTTGCCAGGATTCGCCGCTTTCGCTTCAATCGTCCGCAGCGCATCGCGGCGGGGCTGCTCGCACTCTTTCTCATTCAGGGCCTGTGGCTAACCGCCCACCAAACTCTCAGCGATCGCGACTACCAGTACGCCCGCTGCGGCCGCGAGGTCTGGGAGCGCCCGTCCGCCCTGGCCGGCTACTACACCACCTGCGGCAACATTCACGACGGCATTCTCGTCTATCGCCTTGCCGGCCTGCCGCTCACGCTTAACTTCGAGCTCGAGCGCGCGCTCGACCACTTCCGCAAGCCCGAGGACCGCGTCATTCAGGTCGGCGGCGAGCTCAGCCCCTGGGAGCTGCGCCACCAGATCACCCATGTCCTGCTGCTCCTGCGTCTGCCCTTTCTGTTGGCCGGCTGCGCGCTTGGCGCCGGGCTCTGGTGGGTCACGCGCCGCCTCTATGGCAACTTCGGCGGCTACACCGCGCTCTCGCTCTACTGCTTCTTTCCGCCCATTCTCCGCGCCTGCGTAACACCTTCAGCCGAAGTGCTGGCCGCCCTGGCCGTCTATGGCGGCGTCTACACCTGCATCGGCGTCGCCCATGCCATGCAGGGGCCGCGCAGGAAGTGGCGTCCGCGCATCGTCCTGCTCGCCTGCGCCTTCGGCATGGCTGCAGCCTCGCACATCGCCGCTTTGCCGGTTGTTGCTCTGCTGGGCCTGTTTGCCATGCTTTGGGTTGCCGAGGGCCGCCGCGCCCAGGTGCTGCCCATCGTGCTTATCGCGGTCGGCCGGGGCTCTGGTCATCCTCTTCGCCTGCTACGGCTTCTCGCCCGACGCCTTCAGTTACGTCTTCCGCTCGTCCGCCGGCTTCCTGTCCGTCTCCATTGACCCGGCTCGTCGCATGTTTATTCGGTTTGCCAAATGCTGGCATCTCGATTGCCGCCGCGGCGGCCTTGGTGCTCTATCTGGCCTTCCGCCGCTCGCGCTACTTCGGCAACACAGCTCCGTTGCTTTGTTTCTTGGTCGTCGTCCTGCTGGTTATGACCGGCGCCCCCGGCAGCCCCTGGCTGTGGGCCATGCCGTTTCTGCTCACCTTCGTCGCGGGTGTCTTCGCCGATGCCTACGAAGGCCCGCGTGGACGGCTGGCGCTGGCGGCTGGAGGGGCCATCGTCACCTTGCAAGCGGTTCTTTGCGTGCTGGGCACTTTCGACCTTCTCTAATCCTCCGCAACCCGCGAAGCCATCCTCAATTTCAGCTCAAATGTGCCCCGTAAACCTGTCGTTTTCAGCCCGAGTTCAGAGCCACGGAATGAGCGCCGCATAAAGTCCTTAAAATCAACAGAAATAAGGACTTATTTCCACCTCGCCTGCCTTGCTGAAACCCCCTCTGAGCGCGTAAAATAGAACGCATCGCCCACGGATCCGGCCCCGCTTTTTCCGGACCCTCTTTGCCCGCCTTCCGCAGGCATGAAAAGACCCTATGGCAGACGATCAGAACCCCCAGCTTCCTCTCGATGGCGGCACGCCGCCCAACAGCGGCACAAGCCTTATTCCCATCAACATCGAAGAGGAGATGCGCCGCTCCTATCTCGACTACTCGATGTCGGTGATCATCGGCCGCGCTCTGCCCAGCGCCCTCGACGGACTCAAGCCCGTCCATCGCCGCGTGCTCTACACCATGAGCGAGATGGGCCTGGAGCACAACAAGAAGTACACCAAGTGCGCCAAGGTCGTCGGCCAGGCCATGGGTGTCTACCATCCCCACGGCGACTCGGCCATCTACGACACGCTGGTGCGCATGGCCCAGCCGTTCTCGCTGCGCTACACGCTGGTGGATGGCCAGGGCAACTTCGGCTCCGTCGACGGCGATCCGCCCGCGGCCATGCGTTACACCGAGTGCCGCATGGCGCGCATCGCCGGCGAGTTGATGGCCGACATCGAGATGGAGACCGTCGACTTCGTGCCCAACTACGACGAGTCCACGTTCGAGCCGATCGTGCTGCCCACGCGCATTCCCAATCTCATCGTCAACGGGTCCAGCGGCATCGCGGTCGGCATGGCCACCAACATTCCGCCGCACAACCTGACTGAGGTCGTCAACGCCGCCATCGAGCTGGTCAAGGATCCGCACGCCGGCCTCGCCGAAGTGCTGAAGCACGTGCAGGGGCCGGACTTCCCCACCGGCGGCTTCCTCTACGGCAAGCCCGGCATCGCGAGGCCTACCGCACCGGCCGCGGCCGCTTCATGATGCGCGCCAGGGTGGCCATCGAGAACCTGACCAAAGAAAAGCAGGCCATCATCGTCACCGAGATTCCCTACCAGGTGAACAAGTCCAAGCTCATCGAGCGCATCGCCGAGCTGGTGAACGACAAGATCATCGACGACATCAGCGACGTGCGCGATGAGAGCGACCGCGACGGCATGCGCATCGTCATCGAGCTCAAGCGCGGCGCGCAGCCTGAGATCGTGCTCAACCAGCTCTACAAGCACACGCAGATGCAGGAAAGCTTCTCCATGATCTTCCTCGCGGTGCTCAACGGGCAGCCGCGGGAGCTGCGGCTGGACCAGGCCATCCGCGCCTTCATCGATCACCGCATCGACGTGGTGCAGCGCCGCACCGTCTTCCTGCTCAAGAAAGACCGCGAGCGCGAGCACATTCTCGAAGGCTACAAGATTGCGCTCGACAACCTCGACACGGTGATCAAGATCATTCGCGGTTCGGGTTCGCGCGTCGAAGCTCGCGAGAACCTGTATGCCTGGGGCAAGGGCACTGAGATCGTGGTCAAGCTGGACCGCGAGCGGCTCATCCACGAAGAGAGGGGCCTCACGCTCCGCCAGATCGACGCCATTCTCGAATTGCAACTCTACCGCCTCACCCAGCTCTCCATCGACGAACTGCTCAACGAACTCGGCGAGGTGCGCGAGCGCATCGCCGAGTACGAATCGATCCTGGCCAGCGACAAGAAGCTGCGCGCGGTCATCGTCAAGGAGCTCGAAGAGGTTCGCGACAAGTACGGCGACGCGCGGCGCACCCAGATCGTCGACGAGAGCGCCGAGCTGCAGCTTGAGGACCTGATCGCCGACGAGCAGGTCGCCGTCACGGTCAGCCACCAGGGCTACCTGAAGCGCACGCCCATCAGCATCTATCGCCAGCAGCGCCGCGGCGGCACCGGCCGCACGGGCATGAAGACGCGCGAAGAGGATTTCGTCTCGCAGCTCATCGTCGAACTCGACGCACGCTTTTCTGCTCTGCTTCACCAACACCGGCCGCGTCTACTGGCTCAAGGTCTATGAGATTCCCGACGTGGGCGCGGCGGGCAAGGGCAAGAGCATGCAGAGCCTGCTCGACCTGCAGCCGGGCGAAAACGTGCGCGCCATTCTGCCCGTGCGCGATCTGGAAGAAGAGGGCAAGTTCATCTTCTTCGCCACGCAAAAGGGAACGGTGAAGAAGACGCCGCTCAAGGACTTCTCCAACGTGATGGCGCGCGGCATTATCGCCATCGGCATCGACAAGGACGATGAGCTGGTCGCGGCCCGCATCACCGACGGCAAGCAGATCGTCTTCCTGGCCACGCATCTGGGCATGGCCATTCGCTTCGACGAAAGCGACGTGCGCTCCATGGGCCGCCCCGCCTACGGCGTGCGCGGCATCGATCTGGCCAAGAACGATTACGTGGTCGGCGTCGCCGTCACGCCCAAGGAACACGAGCCCGGCGAGTACCGCATTCTCGCCGTCACCGAGAACGGCTTCGGCAAGCGCACCAATGTCGAGGAGTACCGCCTGCAGACCCGCGGCGGCAAGGGCGTGAAGAACATGGCCGTCACGCCGCGCATCGGCCGCGTCAACACCATTCAATTGGTCGACGACACCTCGGAGCTGATGGTCATCAGCCAGTTCGGCAAGATCATCCGCATCGACACCAAGACCATCCGCGCCGCCGGCCGCGCCACGCAGGGCGTCCGCCTGCTGAACCTGGAGCCGGAAGACAAGGTCGCCGCCGCGGTGATCATTCCGCCCGAAGAACTGAAGGACGACGAGCCGACGCTGCTGTAGGGCGGCAATCTGCCGGTCAGCGCCATAAAAGTCGCATTGAGTTTTCTAGAAGTCCACTCGAGTGCCCAGTTTCGCGGAAGGCATCAGGCTGTTGTCGCGGAGAATAGCGCTGGCGTCAAGTTTTGGCACAAGGCATTTGCCGGTTGCAGTGTCTTGAAAATCGCAGCCGTCTTGTCCCGGGCCGTTGTCCGGTCCTTCCGAAACCACAATCACCTGACTCTTTTGCCGCCAGAAACTGATTTCACCCTGCCAGTGTGCGCCGAAGCCGTTCTGGAAGTCTTTTTGCCCAGTCTCGGCGACCGGACCGTACTTCGCAACAAATGCCTCCTTCACCTGGATGTATCCTGACGAACCGAATTGGCTTTCGATCTGGAAGAGGCGCTCTTTGTAGAATCGGTAGCGCACTTGTGCGATTTGCTGTCCCGCGAATTGCGGATTTGCTTCCGGGCAGACCACCTCGCCTGGGCCTAAATTTACCCTCATATCAGCCTGGGTGGGGTCATCGGTGCAAACAGGGGTTGGCACCTGTATCGCGTTCTTCTTGCCGGCCTTGGTCAGGTTGCCCTTCTTGTCGTAGTAGACATAGCCCTGGAAGTTCTGCTTTTTGAACTCTTGCAGTGTCATTCCCAAGGGATTGCCTTTGAAGGAATAAGGTCCCTCTTGTCCCAACAAGCTTCCGCTAACACAATGGAATGTGGAACAAACAAACGCAACCGCACCAACGAACAGGTAAGCGCGCATGGAAACCCCTCGATGATTTGCGGATCATCATACGCCTGCGTTTGTCACCCCAGCTCTCGTTTCTAGTACCTTTGATTCCGCAGAATGCATTGTCTTCAATTCCCCGAGCGCTTAATCTTCCTGATCGTCTTATCCATCGGCTTGTTCCGGTCGCGAACAACCCCGATCTTCGCCCATGTCGCCTCGCTCAACTCGAAGCTCAGGCTGAGCCTCACGCCCACTGAAATACTTCGCCAGTTCGCAACCCTTTTCCTCAAGTGTTCCGGCACGTGGGTGTAGTTAAACTTCGATTCGTCGATGTCGGTCATATCGTCCAGTCCTCTACGATCAGCCCCTTCACCCGCGCGAACTCGCTTGTGTTCGCTGTCACCAGAATAAGATTCCTGGCGAACGCCTGACCAGCGATCAGCGTATCGTACTCACCAATGTGCGTGCACTGCCGTTCCAACTCCGCGCGAATCTCCCCCGCCGCGTGCGCGTCTCGCTCGGAGTGTTCGAGCATCGCAATGTCTCGCGACAGGAATGCTGTGAGGGCGCGAGCGTTTCGCGCGACCAACTGGCTCTTGGCCACGCCGTACCAGAGCTCATGCGCCACAATCGAAGATGTTGTGATCGGTGCCTTGCGTGACGTTGCCTGCTTGAAGCGCGCCCGCACATTTGCCGACGAGTCGTTGATCAGAGCAATGCAGATATTTGTATCCAGAAGGTAGCTCACTTGAAGTACTCACGAATCGGCGCGAGGTTCTGCTTGCGCCCTTCGGGAAACAGCGGATCGCCCTTGATCGCATCGATCCGTGCAAACCACTCTTCCACCGTTTCCTTCTTCGTCTCCGGCACCGGCTCCAGCAGCACCCCCGCACCAAACCGAGTCACCCTTACACGATCACCCTCAAACCGGAACTCCTTGGGCAGGCGCACAGCCTGGCTGCGGCCATTCCAGAACAGCTTTGCATCGGTCGACTTTGGCTTTGTTTCCGACTTTGCCGGCATCTGGCCCTCCGTAAAATCTATCAAGCAGTATCTATCAAGAGTATATATCATTTTCGCTTCGCCATCGAGCCCCGAAGACAAGGTAGCCGCCGCGGTCATCTTTCCGCCCGAAGAGCTGAAGGACGACGAGCCGACGCTGCTGCAGGAGGAGTTGGCAGGAATCTAGGGTCGAAGGTTAGCCGTATGGAAACCTCCACTCGTCGACTTCGCTCATATCGTCCAGTCCTCCACGAGCAGCCTTTCCGATGATTGGCGATTGCTGCTTAAAGCTTCTTCAGGCTCGCCTCGATAGACTTCACGTACTCTGCCCGGCGCTGTGGATCCAGACTACCCGTTGCCACAATTGCAGCGTTGTATGCGGCGCGGGCTTCGTCCTTCTTGCCGGCTGCCGCGGCCGCGTCTCCCAGCGCCCATTGTGGATAGAGTTGATCAGGCGCCAACTTGACCGCTTCCTCAGCCAACGCCAGGGCTTCCTGTGGCTGCTTGGCATCAAGCTTATCCCAGGCAAGGAATGCGCGGCTTATTCCACCCGTCTCCTCCATGTGCACATCGCCCTTGTAGACCAATACGCCGTAGTCGATCTCCTCGTCAGGCTTAACTTTCTGGAAGTTTCGGTACGGATTCGTCTCCTGGCTCGGCCAAAGGCTGCCGTCCACTTCTCCAGCGCTCAGCAGGACGCTTCCATGAATGATGGGCGGGACAATCTCCTTCCCGGCGCCGCCCAGACCGTTGGGTAGAACGTGACAATGAACTCCATAGGTCTCCGGATGAATGAAGGGACGCACCGTATAGGCAAACCAGCAGTCCTCGTTCGGATGCCGATCCTCCCAATCTTTGACCTGGTAGAGCTGTCTGCCCCAATCCACATTGGAGTCGTTCAGATACGTTGTGGGTGTTTCTGGCTCCGCCCCAGGCCTCGTTCGCATAGGCCAGCGAGTTTGGGAAAACACTCAACGCCGAGGCAATGTGCCCGGCAACCAGTGCTGCGCATACCCACATCCACGTGCGGGAGCGCGACGCCAGCGCAGCCACACCTGCGCCGGCAATGACCGCCGCCAGCGCGTAGAGCGGCAGAATGTGGCGCACGCCAATGTTGAGTCCGTTTGCTCCCGCCGTAATCAGGTAAGCTACCCAGACAAAGAGCACATAGACCAGTGCGCGGGAGTGATCCGGCCCTTTGCCCAACTTGCCGGTGACGATGGCGAACCCCGCCAGCAGGACCAAGGCGAGCATCCCCAGAGTGGTCTTGATGGCGATGGCGGCGGGGAAGTACCACCAGACGCCGTGGGGATGCCATTTTCCCAGGACGAAGGTGGAGAAGTTCGCGCCAAACACGCGAATATCCACCATCCCAAAGAGGTAGGACTCGGGCAACAGATGCAAGTGGGCCATCCACCAGATCACGCCGAAATCGAGCGGCTTCAACTGGTGTGAGTATGCATCCAGCGATGGAATCAACTGCAACCCAGCCGGCCGGGCCGCATAGCGGAAGCCGTAAAAGGCCCACAAAACTCCCACGGCCAGCAGGACCATTGCGCCAAGCCCTCCGCCCAATCGCATCGCTGTTCGAACGCGTGTTCCTTTCGCCGCAACGACAACCTCCCAGCACACAAGCACCGCCAGCATCGGCCCCAGCATGACACCTGAGTGTTTGGTGGCCAGCAGGAGCCCCAGCACAATACCGGCGATGGCCAATCGGATCAGGCTGGGCTGCTTGACGTAGCGATAAAAGGCGTAGAGAGCCGCCAGAAAAAACAGCGTGGCCCCAAGATCGGTAGTCACCAGGCCGGAATGCGCCAGGATGTTGGGATCGAAGACAACCAGCGTCAAGGCAACCAGCGCAGCCGTTGTGCCGAACCACTCGCGCGCCGAGAAAAAGACCACCAGCGAAAGAGCAACGGCCAACAGCGTCGTTGCCAGCCTCATGCGAAAGACCAGGCGCTGGCTTCCGCCGTCGTTGTGTTCCAGCCAGTCGCGCCCGCCGAGGTAGGCCTCTCCCTTGAAGTAAATTCCTTTAAGCGGAGGAACCCACAGCTTCTCTGCCAACACCGGAAGGGTGGCCAGCAGCTTGACGAGCGGCGGATGCTCGGGATTCAAGCCATAGTCGCCGTTCTTCCACATCCGGTAGCCGGCGTACATGTGGTCTTCTTCGTCCCAGGTCAGCGACTCCCGGTGGATGCCCACCACGATCTGGACGAGCTGCACGGCTATCAGAGCAACCACCGCGGTGGTCACCCATGTTTTCGTTCTCATAATAGGGAAGTTACCTCGGTCCGGAGATGGTACCAGAGTTTCGCTGGCGAGCCAGAATTAAATTGTTATCGGACCCATCCGCACCTTAGCAGGCACTCGAATCGCGAGCCAAAACGTCTTACACTAAAGATGCTCTGGATTCTCCGCTCCCCCCTTATGCGCCGGACCGCCCTCATGGTTCTCGTACTTGGCGTCCTCTTATCCGGCGGCGCTTTCGCCCTGGCTTTCCAATCGGAGCCAGCCAAACCCGCGCGAAAGCCTGACAAATCCACTCACAAATCGACGCATTCTGCGCACACAACCGTTGCGGCCAAGGCGACCCCGGCAGTCAGGCGCCCCGGCTCTTCCCGGTTATTCGCAAGGCCCGCGGCCGCGTCCCATCGTTCTGCCGCTCACGGCTCCGCACACCATCTTGCGTCCTCGGTGTCACCCGGCCGGGCAACGAGTGGTCGCTATGCAAGCAGCCGGTCAGGAACTGGCCGCTACTCCGGCAGCGAGTCAGTAAACGCCGGATCTGGCCGCCGCGCCGCGCAGGCCCGCAATGCCGTGCTCAGCAGCCACACCCACCTTCGCGCCAGCTTCCGTGATCGTGAACTGGCCGTGTCTCCAGCCCCGGCTCCGGAGGTCGTCTCGCTGCATCGCCGCGATCTTGGCCTGCCACCGCCGCTGCGTGGCTCCCGCGCATCGCTTGAACGCCAGGACGAGATATCTGAAGGACAAGACGGACTTGAGCGCATTCAGGATGAGGACGACCTGCAAGACCGCATCTCGCACAACTTCCTTGTCCCCGTCCCCGCGTCGGGCGGCCTTTCGATTAGCCAGAACCTCGCAGAGTCGCACCGCTACTGCCGTCCCTGGACCGCGCAGTTCCTCGCCGACCTCGCCCGCCAGCATGATGCCCTGTTTCATCGTCCGCTTGAGGTCAGCTCCGCCGTCCGTACCGTGGACTATCAGAAGCAACTCGAGAGGATCAACGGCAACGCTGCGGCAGCCGAGGGCGACGTTGCCAGCCCTCATCTCACCGGTGCGGCAATCGACATCGCCAAGTCGAACATGACGCGCGACGAAATCGCCTGGATGCGCAGTTCGCTCCTGGCCCTTGAAAAGGCCGGCAAGCTCGACGTCGAGGAGGAGTTCCTTCAAAGCTGCTTCCACATCGACGTCTACAGGAGCTACGCCGTTGCGCCGCTTGCCTCCGCAGCGCCTCTTGAGGCGGTCAACTCTCTCGCAAGGCCTGCGGCGCCCCGGCATCGCAGGGTATCGACCGCGGCGGGTGGACGATCCCGCGCCGCTGCCCACCCATCCGGTCGCGCCTCTGTTCCGCCTGCGAAAGCTCTACCAGCCTGAGTATCATTTTGCCGATTGGCTCAAGAGCCGACCGACACTGCGTCAGGAAATTGATTGCGCGTTTCCATCCCCTCAGGGTTACAATCGCGGGCAAGATCACTTGCTTCTTTTGCTGGGCGGCAATCCTCGTGCGCTCGGCTTCATCCATCAAGAAAATGCAACCGTTTAACCGCACAACCCGACTTACCATCCATCGGAGATGTGCTTAATCGGAAGTCGAATTCGAGAGGCGGAATCATGAGCGAATCGGAAGGCCAAATTGTGGCGCCAACCCCTGGCATGTCGCAGATGCAGCGCGTCATCAGCATCTTTTCAGCTCCATCCAAAACCTTTGAAGACATCAAGCGCGGAAACAAAAGCTGGTGGATGCCATTCCTGATCATGGTCATCGTCGGATACCTGTTTTTCGGGGTCGTCGCCAGCAAGATCACAATGCAAACCGTTGTCGATAACCAGATGAAATTGGCGAGTGAAAAGCAGCAGGAGCAGATGGCCAAGGCAACCCCCGAACAGCGTGAGATGACGGCCAAGATCTCGCTTTATGTCACCGAGGGGGTTTTCATCGCCAGCCCACTGTTCGTGCTGGCTGTGGCTGCGGTAGTGTCGCTGGTGCTTTGGGGAACGATCAACTTTGTCTTCGGGGGCAAAGCCAGTTTCGGAACGATTTTCGCCATGTGGTTCTTCGCCAACCTGCCGGCCAACATCAAATCGCTCCTGGGAATCATCGTCATCTTCGTCAGCGATACGCCGGAGACCTTCAACATCAAAAACTTCGCACCAACCAATGTTGGCGCATTTCTGCCTGTGATGGAGACCAACCATGCCGTATATTCACTGGCCACATCACTGGATATTGTGAGCATCTGGTGCATGGTGGTGATGAGCATTGGTCTGGCAACGGTGGCCGGGGTCAAGCGCAGCTCAGGCTATATCGCTGTCTTTGGCTGGTGGGCCATCATTGTCCTTTTTGGCGTGGGAATGGCTGCCATCCAGGGCTGACCGCGCAAATTCCTTTCAAAAGCAACACAGCGCGAATCCGTTAGGATTCGCGCTGCTTGTTCCTTGCCACAAGTTCGCGGCCTTGATCCGACGCCGCAATCTTCAACTCGGCAAAGTGAAGCTGAACGCTGAAGGCTGAAAGCTGCTCTTACCCGTTCCACCGCCGCATGATCAGCGTAGCGTTGATGCCGCCGAACCCGAACGAGTTCGAAAGCGCCACATCGAAGCTGTGCGGTACAGGCTTATTCGGCACGTAGTCCAGCCGGCATTCCGGGTCCACGTTTTCGAGGTTGATGGTAGGCGGAAGCATCTGGTGTTGCAGCGCCAGCACGGTGATTCCCGCCTCGAGTCCGCCTGCGCCGCCCAGCAGATGGCCGGTCATCGACTTCGTTCCGGAAACCTTCAGCTTGCGGCTCAGGGCGTGCTCCCCAAACACCAGTTCGATCGCACGCGACTCATTCCCGTCGCCCGCCGGCGTCGAGGTGGCATGTGCGTTGATGTACCCAACCGCCTCCGGCTCAAGGCCCGCATCTTTCAGCGCCGCTCGCATGCTGCGCTGCGCGCCTTGCCCTTCCGGCGCGATTCCGGTCATGTGGTAGGCGTCCGCGCTCATCCCGTAGCCAATCACCTCGGCCAGGATCTTCGCGCCGCGTGCCTTTGCGAATTCGAGTTCCTCGAGGATCAGGATGCCCGCGCCTTCGCCGATCACAAAGCCGTCGCGATCTTTGTCGAACGGCCGGCTCGCCTTGGTCGGTTCATCGTTCCGCTGAGAGAGCGCCCGCATTGCGGCGAATCCGCCCACAGAGAGCGCGGTGACTGAGGCCTCCGCGCCGCCGGCAATCATCACGTCGGCATCGCCGTGCAGGATCATGCGAACCGAGTCGCCAATGGAATTGGCGCTGGTGGCGCAAGCCGTGGCGGTGGCCGAGATCGGCCCCTTTGCGCCGTAACGGATGCTGATATTGCCGGCTGCCATGTTGACGATTACAGAGGGAATAAAGAAAGGCGAGATCTTGCGCGGCCCCCCTTGCAGCAGGTTGGAGTGTTCGCGCTCGATGATCTCAAAGCCGCCAATGCCGGAGCCGATGAAAACGCCGACTCGCTCCGCAATCTCAGGCGTGATCTCAAGTCCGGATTGCGTCATGGCCTCGTGGGTGGCCGCAAACGCAAAATGGATGAACCGCCCCATCTTGCGGGCTTCTTTTTTGTCAACGAAGTTCAGAGGGTCAAAGTTCTTGACCTCCGCGGCGAACGTGGTGGAGAAACCCGTGGCATCGAAGCCCTGAATCGGACCCATGCCGCTGGCACCTGCCAGGAGTTGTTGCCACACTTCGGGAGCGGTGTTGCCCACACCGCACACCAGGCCAAGACCGGTGATGACGACTCTGCGGGGCGATGCCTGGGTCAAGGGTTACTTGCTGCCTTTCGCGTTCTTCTCGATGTAGTCAATCGCGTCCTTCACGGTCTTGATCTTCTCCGCGTCTTCGTCGGGAATCTCAAGATCGAACGCCTCTTCAAACTGCATTACCAACTCGACCACGTCGAGCGAATCCGCCCCCAGGTCTTCCTGAAAGCTCGCTCCGGGCGTCACTTCCGCTTCGTCCACCTGCAACTGCTCAACAATGATCTGCTTAACCTTCTCTTCCACGGCCATGCGTGCTTCTCCTCTTTGATCTCAAAAACCGATCTCAATACGTGAATTTTTCTTCCCGGGGTGCAATCGAAACCCGTTCCGCCAGCCTACGATACCTGCCCACGGCATAGGAACACAACCATCGCGCACGAAAAATCGCGCATGGCCCCGAAACTCCAAGTCTATCAGAGGGTGGGGGCCGGCATTCCGGCACCAAAGACAGGGCATATGTGCGAAAAGCTTCATCTCTCACAGGATGATTGCAAACCGTAGCGCCGGTCTCCAGACCGGCTGTCCTGAGGGCGTCCCCGCCCTCAGGGAAACCGCCAGACAGCCGCACTCTGAGAAGTCACGCAGCCTGCGAGAAATTTAGGCTAATACCTGGAAAGAGGCCGCCGAGTTCGCCCAGCCAAGCCACCGTGCCCCATCCATTCGCAGTTTCATCGCGAATGGGTGGGAAGCGACAATGCCGGAAGAATTGGACCCCATTTGCACAACCCGCAGGCGTACATTAGGCGAAGCAGGGAAAGGTGCAGAAGATGCAAGGTCTGATCGGTGCAATTGTTGCTGCCCTCATGGGAGTCGCTTTTGGTTTTTGGCTTCGCTCCGCCTCCGCCAAAGCGGAAAAGGCCCAGTTGGCGCAGCGGGCTCTGGAACTGGGCGCAGAACTGGCCGCTGAGCGCGAACGCCTGCGCGCGGAATCCCAGGCTCGCACCGATACCGATCGCACGCAGTCCGCCAGCATCAGCAGGCTCGAAGCAGAGCTGAAGGCTGAACGGCAAAGCCTGACAGAGAAAGTTGCGCTACTCGAAGGCGCAAAGCAGACCCTCGCCAATCAGTTCGAGGCACTTGCCGGCAAAATTCTCGACGAGAAATCGAAGAGCTTCTCCGAGGGAAACCAGAAAGAAATCGGCACGCTTCTCAATCCGCTACGGGACCAGATTAAGGAGTTCCGCGAGAAGGTCGAGAAAGCACAATCCGATTCCAACATCGGCGTCACCAAGCTCGAGACGCTCATCGGCTCACTGGGCAATCTGAACCAGCAGTTGACTGCGGAAGCGCACAACCTGACAACGGCGCTGCGTGGATCGTCGAAGGCGCAGGGCGACTGGGGCGAACTCATCGTACGCAATCTTCTCGAAAAGGCCGGCCTGCGCGAGGGCGAGCAATTCCGCGTGCAGGAAACCTTTGACACCGCCAGCGACGGGGATGATCGGCAAAGAAAATCCCGTCCGGACGTCATCGTTAATCTGCCCGGCAATCGTCACCTCGTCATCGATTCCAAGGTTTCGCTCGTCGCCTATACCGATTCAGTGAACGCCCTGACCGAGCCCGAGCGTGAGGCTGCTCTCAAGCGACACCTGGCCAGCGTTCGCGGCCACATCGACGAGCTTGCCCAGCGCCGCTATCACAAGCTGGGCGCGCTGGAGACGCCGGATTTCGTCGTCATGTTTATCCCCATCGAGCCAGCGTTTCTCACCGCGCTGCACGAGGATGAAGGCCTCTGGCGCTATGCCTACGAAAAAGAAGTCCTGCTCGTCGGCCCCACCACGCTGCTTTTCGTTATTCGCATTGTGGACAACCTGTGGCAGCAGGAATTGCAGGCGCGCAGCGTTCGCGACGTAATGAATCGCGGAGCCGAACTCTACGACAAGTTTGTCAACTTCGTCGCCGATCTTGAAGCCGTCGGCAAGAGCCTGCGCAACGCGGATATCAGTTATGTCAACGCGATGAAGAAGCTCAGCGAGGGCCGCGGCAACCTGATTCGCCAGGTGGAGATGCTGAGAGAGCTGGGAGTGCGGACGGGCAAATCGCTGCCCAGAAATTTGCTCGACGCGGCCGGCGGCGAGGATGGCACGCTTGAATTAACCACCGAGCCAGGAGAAAGCAGCGACCCCGAATAATGTGTTAATCCCCGGGAGAGGGTCGGAGTATAAAGACAAGATGACTGCAGCGCTCCAGATCAAATACCTCTGGCACGACGTTGACGTATACAAACTGAGGGTCTCCGCCTCGAATGGGACCTTCTCTGGCGGAGCCGATGTCTTTTTATCGATTGGGGGCATTGCGGAAGCGGCATCAGCTCTAAAAGGATTTCCTGTGAGTCCCTCAGACTCTCGCGAATTACAGTTCGGGGCGTTTAGAAGTGGGCTCGGAGGCGGAGGCGTTCGTCTGCGTCTTTCCTGCAAGGACGGCGCCGGCCATTCGGTTCTCGAAGTTAGGGTTGAATCAGCGCTTGGAAGCGAGACGAATGGGCCGTTGAGTCGCCGCGAGCAAACAGCGCATTTTTTCGCCGACGTTGCACCAAGTGCGGTTGACCGTTTTGTTGCGGAGCTTCTCGATCTCGACAAGCAAAAGGCCGGCATAGCGTCCCTGCGTTTTGCAAATCCGATGACTCGCTAATTCCGCTAGCTCCCAACCCCGCCTATGCCCATCTCTGCGTCGCAATCCCCAGGTCCGGCGCAGCGAGTGGAATCGCACCCTGCATCCGCAGACCGAGCGTCTTCCACTCCCATTGACGCGCAGCATCCCTCCGCAGAAAGCAAGGGGCCTTCTCGGTTTGAGAAAGCCCCCTTTTTCTCTGACTAATTCACTATCAATGTGACGACGGTCGTCTCGGCAGTGCCCGACGTTGGGGTTCCGGTTACTGTCACGGAATAAGTGCCCGCCGTCGTGCCGGGGTTCGACTTGCCGCCTCCACCCCCCCCTCCACTTCCGCTGCCGCAGCCTATTGCTGCGATGGAGACAAAGAAGACGAGCAGTCCGAGCATCGACAGCCATTTACGACGCCGCGCCGGAATGCCGAACAAGAACACCAGGGCCAGGACCGCTCCTCCCGTCGACGGCCAGAACGGATTGGCC
This sequence comes from uncultured Acidobacteriaceae bacterium, assembly GCA_963783065.1. Lineage (GTDB taxonomy): Bacteria > Acidobacteriota > Terriglobia > Terriglobales > Acidobacteriaceae > Telmatobacter. Next base: position 395,048 of record CAWAMG010000007.1, read on the forward strand.
GGCTTGTTGAGCGAGGTGGTGGCCGGCGTGGTGCTCACGGTCAGCACGTCCGTCTGCGCCATTGTGCCGCTGACCGTAACCGACGGTGCCGCAAGGCCGCATGTCGGCAGATCGCTGGCGCCTGAGGGGGAAGCAGTAATGGCGCAGGTCATTGCGACTGCGCCGGTAAATCCGCCGGACGGCGTCACGGTAATGGTCGAAGTGTTGCCGGTGCCTGCCCCGGGGCTCACCACGATGCTGCTGCCGTTGGTGAGAGCGATGCTCGGCGGCACGGCGACGTAAACGTTCACCAGGGTGAATTGTGTCAATGAACCCGAGGTGCCTGTAACCTGAACCGAGTAAGTTCCAGCAGTGGTGGTCGACGTGGTGGTTACGGTCAACAGGTCCGTTCCCGACCCGGTAGCGAGAGAGGACGATGCAAGGCCGCACGTCGGCGGGCTGGTGGCGCCGGCAGGGTTATTCACGGCGCAGGTCATTGCGACGTTTCCATTAAACCCATTCGACGGGGATACGGTAACGGTCGATGTGTTGCCCGTGGCCGCTCCTGGGGCCACGTTGATGTTGCCACTGTTGCTGAGCAGGAAATAGATTGCGTCTTGGGGATACATCAGGATCGCGGTCGCGGTGTAAGCGGAAACGGTGACCGTGAAGAGATTTCCCACTGCAGGGATGGGGCCCTCGCCGATGCCCGAGCTGGGCGTCCAGCTTCCGCTGGAAAAATTGGCATTGCCAAAGAAGTATTGGGTACCCGTAAGGGCAAGTGGCGCGCCGGATATATTCACAGTGACCGTGGTGCTGTTGGTTGGATCCTGATTGATGAGGATCACGCCGGTTTGGCCATCGGTGCGTTGCACGGCGTGCGCCCTCAGCAGGGGATTGGTAGACGTGGCCGCCACCATGCTGTCTCCCACGCGCGCCACGGTGCTGTCGAAACTGACGCCGTACCAGGAGCCGTAGGGCGTGGTGTAATCGTTGCCGCCGCTGGGTTCGTTCCCGTCGCCGGGCTCCTCCAGGTAGCCCTGGTGCAGGTCCTGGTAGTCGACGTTGGAAGCGCCGTTTTCAAACCAGGTGAGGTAGTCGTCCGAGGCGAAGAGAAACGGGACAATACCGCCTCCAACGGTGGTAAGGCTGCCGGGGCCGGTCTCGGTAACGAGAATCTGAATATCGTTCACGTTGCTGAGCGTGTAGTAGTTCTTGAGGTCTTGGCGAATCTGAGCCACCGTCGTCGCAATCCCGCCTGTCCCGTACTGCGCCGCCAGAATCTGCGCGTTGGTCCCGCTTGGGTACCAGTGCACGATGACAAAGTCCGGGTACAACCCGGTCCCGGTGAGCGCGGCGGAGATTCCCTGGAAGACACCCTGGTCCCAGCCTGGAGAGTATTGCGAGGTGTTCACTGAGATGCCGCACTTGATGGTGGGATCCACAGCCTTCATGGCCGTGACAAATGCGGCGGCATTGGTCCCGTAAGCCGTAGGCGACAGCGCGGAGTTGCCCACGCGGTCGGCCGCGGTTTGGTCCAGGTCATGCAGATCGTATTCCCAATCCCAGTTGTTGTAGTAGCCGGCGCCGTAGGTTTCGTTGCCAATCTCCCAGTAGACGATGCCGTAGTTGTTGGTGACGTTGGCGTACTGGACCCATGAGGCGGCCTCGCTGGGAAGCGCCGGGCCGGTGTTGGTGACATTGGAGCCGTAGTTTACGGTGATGACCGGTGTGCCGCCTTCGGGTTGGGCCAGTTGGCTCATAAAGTTGGCGAAGGTGTCGTCCGAGTACCAATAGGCGCCGTCGTTCATCGACTGTTCAGTGCCGCTGATGAAGTTGAAAACGTCTGAGTCGGAGCCGCCGGGATAGCGGAGGGCAGTGACGCCGGAGGACTGGACTGCCGAGGGCACCCCGGTGCTGAGCATGTTGCCGTCAAAGACATACGTGTTGAGCCCATAACCCTCAGGAGGCACCGTCGCACTGACTGAGGCGGCATTTACGGTGACCGTTGCGGTGGTCTGAGCCCATGCGGGGCATGCGGGCAGGCATAACGCGGCCGCTGCCAGGGCGATTTGAATACGTTTTCTCGTTCTTGTCGTTCTCTCGCTACGCTGCGCGATTTTCGAGTACATGGATTGGCCTTCCTTTTCAGCTTTCCGTTCACTCCGGGCAAATGGCAGGGCGGAGTCTGGTTTCGGGTGACAATGGCATCGCTCTAGTTGCTGGTTGCTGTCGCCAGCCCGAGCTGCCAGGCTATCTGGCTGTAAGATGGAGAATTCGCCGCGGGGTTGTCGCCTTGGTAGAGAAATTGCAAATTGTTGGGGTCGATCTGGAGCGTTTCGTCGTAGCCGGTGCGCAGGATCTCGCCGTGGCTGAAGTCCAGGGTCCACGTGGCGACGCCGCTGGCAAAGGTCACATCGTTTGAGCCGAGAAACGGCGCAGCAAAGCTGTTGGCTCCGGTTATTGGAGTCCAGACGCCATCCAGGCTGTCGGCCAGGAAGGCGCGGAAGTAGCGGTGGCCGTCGGGTCCGCCCATAGCCTCGACATCGGCTAGATACTGCGTCGATCCCTTCAGGCTATAGACGCGGGTAGCTTCGAATAGATCTCCGGCCGTGGTGGCCTTCATGATGAGCTGCGGCGTGTTGAAACCGCTGGGGAAGTTCGCGACGGTGGTTTGGCTGCGATAAAAGTCGCCGCCATCGTCGGTGAAGAACAGGTAGCAGTTGGCGGAGTCGCATAGTACCCAGAAGTCGAGCCAGTTGTTTACGTTCGCCGGCTGCGTCGCGAAAAAGTAAGCCGGCGCAGTCCAGGTCTGCGGCTGGGTGGGGTCGGCGGCGGTGGAGTACGTCGGCGGGCCGGACTGGTAGATCAAATACCACTTGTTCTGCGGAGTGAAATAGAAGAGTTCCGGCGCGCAGTGGTAGCCGGCGAATCCAGGCGTCGAGTCCATGTAATAGGGCTGCGCTGCGGCGGCATGATTCCAGTCGGGGAAGTTCAGGTAAACCATGTTCCAGTTGCCCGAGGTGTCGGCAGTAGTTGCGTAAACGAGCCACTGATTGTTGTAGAAAACAGCGGTGGGGTCTTTGACCGAGACGATCGGATGGGTCGCGTCGGGGATGGCCGAGATGAGCGGACCGGTCGAAGTCCACGCGTAGGGATCGGGCGCCTGGGCGGCGGCGGTGACGATCAGGCTGAGGTTCGATGGGCCGGAATAGGTGCCGTCGCTGGCCTGAACGACGAGTGAGTAGGTGCCCGCAGCCGCCGTCGTCGCGATCACGGCGATCTCGCCGTTGTTTGTCGCTCCGGGGTTCAGGTACGAAATGGTGGCGCCCGCCGGAAGTCCGGTCGCGCTGAAGGTTACGCTCCCCGTTGTTCCGGTGCGCGTCAGAGTGGCGTTTGTGCTGGCGCTGGATCCTTCGGGGACGGTCAGCGTGGAGTTGGAGAGCTGAAGCGCAATGCTGTTGGTGACGACGGGCGCGACCGGCGTTACGGGCGTGGTGGTTCCTCCGCCGCAGCCAATAAATGAAAGCGAAAGAAGAATTCCAGGAAAGGAAGGAACGAAGTACTTCACGGCAGGGAGCCTCGGAAAATCTCAGAAAAAGTCAGAACAAAAAACTCAAGTAAACGCTTACCCGGACATTCTCTGCTTGCACCTTTTGCGTTGTCAACGGATCAATCGATTTATCGCTGGGTAAATGGGGCCCTCAGCCGCTTCCACGTCGTCTCCAGATCCTCCGGCAGGACGCGCGTCTCGCCGACCGCCGTCATGAAGTTGGTGTCGCCCAGCCAGCGCGGCATGGCATGCAGATGCAGATGGCCGGCCACGCCCGCGCCGCCCGCCTTGCCCACGTTTAGCCCGAAGTTGAACCCGTGCGGCGTGTAGGCAGCCTCCAGCACGCGTTCCGTCCGCTGGGCCAGGTCCATCAGCTCGTGGGCGGTCTCGACAGGCAACACAGCCAGCCGGTCAAGATGCGCGAAGGGCATCACCATCACATGCCCGCTCGTGTAGGGATACGCATTCAAGCATACAAAGCAAGTCTTGCCGCGAAAGACGATCCCAGCGGCGGCTTCCGCCTCATCGGCGCTCATGCCGTTTGCAATTGCGTAGTCCACCGACGCCACGAGGTTGCAGAAGACACATCCCAGGTCGCCCGGCCAGCCGGCGAGCTTCTCCGCTACGCCTCCGCGCTTGCAGTCATCGCCTGAGGTCACGTAGGCATAACGCCAAGGCGTCCAAAGATGGTCCATGGCAAGCGATTATAAGGTCCGCCGCCATCGATTCGCCGCTCGCCCGCCTCTTGCACCAAAGTCACTGCATTTCGCCGCGCCCGTGCCCACGCGTCCCCTTAAGTCCATTGGTTTCGCATCTTGCTTCGCGCCGGCGCATGGGAATGCGAGGTTGCAGCGCCGCGGCTCCCCGTTATGGCCAAGCTGTTGGATTGACGTGGGAAAGCGGAGGTTGCTACACTCGTGAGCGTAGTCGACTGCAGAAATTTTGTTCGTCGGCTGCGGCCGCCCTCCAGCATGTCGTTGCCTGCCGGGTGTATCCCAACGAGATCAATCTCGATTGTCCCAGCTCAAAAGGCTGGGAAAACCGTCTCTCGTGATCACACTCACCGCACTCAAACGGCCCACGGTGGATGATGCGGTCAAAGGCTTCGCGCTTCTCTCCCCGCTTCGGGATTGGGCGTATGAGCCGATCTCAGCGGCGGAGTCAGATGCCGCGGGAGCAAGCAACTCCGGAGCAGCCAATGGCAAACGTCCTCAATCCCGAAACCGAGAGCATAACCCTGAATACAGAATTGGAACTACCCACGCTTGAGACTGCGACGGAGCAAGAGCAGCCGTCGTCCGAATCCACGTCCAACCCAAACGAAATCGAGCTTGCCGCCGCCGCTGCGCCTGCCGCCCTGGACGCCGATACCACCCCCGTAGCCGAAGAGCACGCACCGGAGCCCCACGGACTCGAGTCCATGGATGACTTCTCCGCCGCGCTTGCCGCATTCGAGCGCGAGCAGGCCGCTGAAGCCGCTGCCGTCGAAGCCTACGGTGACAAGATCGTTTCAGCAACGGTCGTCAAGGCAACTGACAAGCACCTCGTCGTCGACGTGGGTCTCAAGTCCGAGGGGCTGATTCCCCTCGAGCAAGTCGTCGATCACACCGGCGCCGTCAAGTTCAACGCCGGCGATGTTATCGACGTCGTCATCGAGCGCGAAGAGCCCGAGGGCGGCTACCTGGCCAGCTACGAGAAGGCACAGCGCCTCCGCGTGTGGGATGACATTGAGAAGGCTGCCAACGAGAAGACGCCGGTCATCGGCACAGTGGTTAGCCGCGTCAAGGGCGGACTCACCGTCGACATCGGCCTCAAGGCATTCCTGCCCGGCTCTCAGCTTGAGATTCGCCCCGTTCGCAACCTCGACGGCTATCTCGGCCAGAAGATTGAAGTCCGCGTCATCAAGCTCAACAAGAAGCGCGGAAACGTCGTTGTCAGCCGCAAGGAGATCCTCGAGGAAGAGCAGAACTCCAAGCGCTCCACCACTCTTGAGCAGCTTGGCGAGGGAGCAGTCCTCACCGGCACCGTCAAGAACCTCACCGACTACGGTGCGTTCGTCGACCTCGGCGGAATCGACGGCCTGCTCCACATTACCGACATGAGCTGGGGCCGTCTCACCCATCCCCGCGATCTGGTCAACGTTGGCGACGAGATTCAGGTGAAGGTGCTCAAGTTCGACAAAGACAAGCAGCGCGTCTCGCTCGGCTTCAAGCAGCTCACGCCTGACCCGTGGCTCGACGCCGCCGAACGCTATCCGGTGGGCGCGCGCGTCAAGGGTCGCGTTCTGTCCGTCACCGACTACGGCGCGTTCGTCGAGCTCGAGCAGGGCATCGAAGGCCTCGTTCACCTCTCTGAGATGACCTGGTCCAAGCGCCTCAAGCATCCCTCCAAGCTGGTTAAGCCTGGCGACGAGGTTGAGACGGTGGTGCTAAGCGTCAACCCCGCCGATCGCCGCATCTCGCTCGGCATGAAGCAGCTTCTCGAAAATCCATGGGAGAATCTCACGGAGCGTTATCCCACCGGCGCCGTCGTCGAGGGCCGCGTCCGCAACCTTACCGACTTCGGTGCATTCATCGAGATCGAAGACGGCATCGACGGCCTGGTCCACGTTTCGAACCTGAGCTGGACCAAACGCGTGAAGCATCCATCTGAAGTCGTCAAGAAGGGCGAAAAGGTGAAGGCTGTCGTTCTCGGCGTGGAGCCGCAGAATCGCCGTCTCTCGCTCGGCATCAAGCAGCTGCAGCCCGACGTTTGGGAGAGCTTCTTCGCCTCGCACCGCGTCGGCGACGTCGTCCACGGCAAAGTTCTGCGCACCGCTCAGTTTGGCGCGTTCGTAGAGATCGCCGAGGGTGTCGAAGGGCTCTGCCACATCTCCGAGGCAGGCGAGGATGAGGCGGGTCACTCCAAGCTCGAAACCGGCATGGAGCACGAATTCAAAATCATCAAGATCAATGTCGAAGAGAAGAAAGTCGGTCTCAGCCTTCGCGCGGTCAATGGCCAGGAAGCCAGCCGCGCCGAGGTGCAGGACTACAAGGCGGAGAGGGAACCACGCGGCAAAGGCGAATCCCGCGGCGGCGGCCACAAGGCCCCCGTCTCGAGCTCGACTACCACACTCGGCGACCTCATCAACTGGAAGAGCGAGCGCGAAAACGAGAGCTAGACCAGCGCTCACGGTTCGGGCTCGAGCAATTCACCACTCCTCCTGCGGTTTCAACCACAACGGCCAGCCTTCGGGCTGGCCGTTGTGCGTTTTGCCCCCGCGAATCACGGCTTGCTCTCCCACGATTGTGATATTTTGTTGAGTGCTCAAAATCGGGACAATTCCGGCGGTCATTTGCGGATGTTCATTGGGCTTGAATCAGGGTCGAGTTGACAGCACCGGAAGGGTCAAAATGAAGATGCGCGGAAGTATTCTTGCAATCGGATTCGCGGCGTTGTGTGTCGTCTTATCCGGTATCGGGGGCTGCGGAAGCAGCGGTGGAGGCGGCGGTAACCCGCCTCCGGAACAACAAGCTGCAACGCCCATGTTCACTCCGGTCGCGGGCACCTACGCGGCGGCGCAGTCGGTGACTTTGTCCAGCGCCACTGCCGGCGCATCCATCTACTACACCACCGACGGATCGACGCCCACCAACACGTCGACTCTTTACGCGGCAGCCACTCCCATTCAGGTCGCAACAACGACCACCATCAACGCAATCGCAACGGCCTCGGGCGATCTCAACAGCAACGTTGCCTCGGCCACTTACACTATCAATCTGCCCGCCGTCGCCACACCAACCTTCTCACCCGCGCCTGGGGTCTACACATCCGCGCAATCGGTGAGCCTCTCTGACGCCACCGCCGGCGCATCCATCTACTACACCATCGATGGATCGACGCCCACCAGTAAGTCGACCCTCTTCACGCCGGGAACGCCCATTGCCATTACTGCAACCACCACCATCAACGCGATAGCAACGGCCGCCGGCGACGCCAACAGCGCAGTTGCCACCGGCACGTACACGCTCAACGGACCAGCCGTATCCGTGGTTCTCAGCACCGACAACGAAACTTCGCTGATGGCCGCGCAGCCCACGATCAACTTCGGTCTCGGCAGCACGGCCGATGCGGGAACCAACACCGTAGTCGTCGATCCCACGCAGACTTATCAGTCGATTGAAGGCTTCGGAGCCGCCTTCACCGATTCTGCCGCCGATCTGCTCATGAATGTAGAGCCGCCCGCGTCGCTTCCGGGCACTCTCAACGACCTGTTCACAACCAATGGCGACGGAATAGGCCTGAGCTTTATGCGCATTCCCATGGGCGCTTCCGACATCGCGCTATCGGTTTACTCCTACGACGATCAGCCGGTGGGAACAACCGATCTTACCCTGGCCGACTTTTCAATCGCCCACGATCAGGCCTACATACTGCCTCTCATCAAGCAGGCCAAGGCGCTCAATCCGCGGATGAAGCTCATGGCCAATCCCTGGAGTCCTCCGGGATGGATGAAGGACCCTACCTCAATGAACCCGGTCTCCATGCTGGGCGGAACCCTGCTGATGACTCCGCAGAATGAGACTGCCTTCGCCAATTACTTTGTCAAATTCCTTCAGGCCTATCAGGCCGCCGGCGTGCCCATCGACTACGTCTCGCTTCAGAATGAGCCGCTGAATATCACCACGGGTTACCCCAGCATGGGCATGAGCGATACGGTGCAGCTTTCACTGCTGCAGGGCTACGTGCTGCCCGCGTTTACGGCCAACAACATTACCTCGAAGATCTTCGCTTACGACCACAACTGGGATACTCCTTTGTATCCGCAAACGGTTCTGGGCGGATTGACACCCCAGCAACTGAATCAAATGGCCGGCACCGCATGGCATGGCTACGGCGGCGCGCCCGGGGCACAGCAACTGCTTCAAAACCAGTTCCCGGCGCTGGGCAATTGGGAGACGGAGCACTCCGGCGGCCTCTGGCAGGTCGCTCCTGATCAGTTCAATGTGGATATCCTCGAGATCACGCAGGTGCTGCGCAACTCCGGCAAATCGTTTGTGAAGTGGAGCCTTGCGCTCAATCAGAACCTCGGCCCGAATCTGACGCAGAACGCCGGCCTGGGCGGATGCAACGATTGCACGCCGATCGTCACCGTGAACAGCACAACGGGCGCGGTGACCAAGGACATCGAGTTCTACACACTCGGCCACTACAGCAAGTATGTATTGCCGGGCGCGGTGCGCGTCTACTCGAGCAACACGCCTGCAATCGCCAGCGTTGCTTTCCAGAATGCCGACGGATCGATGGCCCTGATCGCGTCCAACGCCACTGCCTCAAGCCAGACCTTCACGGTGCAGTGGGGCACCCAGTCGTTCCCCTATACGCTTCCGGCCACATCCATCGCAACGTTTACCTGGACGGGAGCCGAGACAAATAGCACCCCTCCCGTCAAGGCGACGGCGCAGATTCAGGGCTCCAGTTTCAGCGGCGAGTCGGGCCTTGAAACCGAGCAGACCGCCGACAGCACTGGCGAATACGATCTGGGCTACTTGTCGCCCGGCTCATTTGCCGTCTACGAAAACGTCGACTTCGGCGCATCTGTCAGCAATGTCAGCGTGCGCACAGCCAGCGCCGGCAACGGCGGAACCGCTACCTTCTACCTCGATAACGTGACCGGCACTCCCATTGCCACTGTCAACCTGCCTGTCACCAACGGATGGCAGACCTGGACGACCGTTAGCGCACCCGTGACCGGCGCGACGGGCGTGCACACGCTCTACGTGGTCTTTAACGGACCCACTTTAAGCATTTCCAACGTGAACTGGTTCCAGTTCCAGTAGCGAAGGCGCGCTGAGTCGCAGCCGAAGGCCATTCACGCACAATCGCATTGTCGGCTGCTGATAATCTACGTCGTGAACGGCGCGGTGGATTTCGAAGGCCCACAACCGGTCTCATAAATGGCAGAAAACGGATCTATCGCACTGTGAGACCCGCCAACAAGGCCGGGCTCATGAACTTCGTGAGTCGATGAAGATGGTTTATGAGACCGGTTCTAACGTCATGGAGCGCACTCAGCCCAGTCTCGTGCGTGGCCCCCGGGCGACAGGTTTCGTCGCGGGTCCTGTGCGTTGGTTATTCGATTCCACGGCAGGTCCTGACAATCGGTTCGTGGTGCGCTGGGTATTTCTGCGCTTGCTCGCAGCCATCTATTTCTCGGCATTTTTCCCCTTGCTGTTTCAGATTGAAGGCCTGAACGGACCCAGAGGCATTTTGCCCGCGCAGCGCTTTCTGCTCGCAGTGCAGGGCGGGGCCGGGGCGCTGCGATTTTGGTATGCGCCTACGCTCTTCTGGCTTTCGTCCGGATCGCACATGATGATGGCGGTGATATGGCTTGGGCTGGCCGCGTCGGTTGCCGCACTCTTCAATCTATGGCCGCGCCTCAGCTTCTTCGTCTGCTTCCTCTGCTTCCTTTCATTTGTCACTGCGGCACAGGCGTTTTCAAGCTATCAGTCGGACAGCATGCTGCTGGAAGCGGGCTTCCTGGTTCTCTTTTTTGCGCCCCGCGGAATCATGCCGGGCTGGGGAATCGCAAGCCCACCCTCGCGCGCCAGCCTCTTCCTTTTGCAATGGGAGTGGTTCCGCATCTATTTTGAATCCGGCATCGTGAAGCTGCTCAGCGGCGATGAGGAATGGCGAAACTTTACGGCGATGGACGAGTACTACCAGAACGGCCCGCTTGCCCACCTGGATCGGATGGTACGTGGAGCATTTGCCGCACTGGTTTCACGCGGCCACGGTGGCAGCCACGTTGGCGATGGAGCTTGCGGTGGTCTGGATGCTGTTTCTCCCCAGGCGCGCGCGGCTCATTTGCTTCTGCATCGTTACGCCGTGGGAGATCGGCGTCATTCTTCACGGCCAATTACACGTTTCTGAATTACCTGGTGCTCGCGCTCGGCTTTCTACTGCTGGACGATCGCAGCTGTGCGCTGGCTTCTGCCGCAGCGGCTTCGCGACACCTTGCCGGCGACTCCGCCGCCGAAGGCCGCGCCGCGCAACATGGAGTCGCTTTCGATTCTTCAAGCTCCTGCCACGGAGGTCGAAGAGATTCCGCCAACTGTGCGTGGACCTGCAGCACGGTTTGCAGTCTGGTTCAATGCAACTCGGCCTTATCCTGTCGGCAACTATGCTCACGTGGATTGCCTACGCAACGACGGCAGAGATGATTCATATGCCATTGCCCGATCTGCCGTCTGCCCTCTCTTCCGGTGACGGCACTGGAACCATTTCGCATTGCCAACCAATACGGACTGTTTGCCGTGATGACCCGCGGGCGGTACGAGATTGAATTCCAGGGTTCGAACGACGGCCAGAACTGGACGCCCTATCTCTTCCGATACAAGCCACAGGCGCTCGACAAGGCCCCGGGCATCTATGCCCCTTACCAGCCGCGCTTCGAGTGGAACCTGTGGTTCGCTTCGCTCGGCGACTGGCAGCAAAACGACCTTGTGCCCGCAACCGAGGAACGCCTGCTGGAGAACGACCCCGACGTGCTCGCGCTGTTCCAGGCAAATCCATTTGGCCAGGCGCCGCCACGCTATATCAGAGCGGTCTTGTGGCAGTACTGGTTTACCTCGATGGATGAAAAACGCCGAACTGGAAACTGGTGGAGGCGCGAGCTTCTGGGGTTGTATGCCCCGGAGATCATGCGGCAGCCAGACGGGAAATTTGAGGCGGTGGAGTGGCCAGAGGATCTGCCATTCCATGACTGAAGTCTCTGCGGCGCGCCTGCGTAGAGTGCTGGTTAACCGCGTGATCTAAATCACATCCAGCGAGTTAAAAGAACGCTACCTTCTCAGCATCAGAGAATCTCTGAAGCTAAATTTCCTTGGCGCTATACGGAGAAGCGTCGAAGAGGAGGCATCTGTGCGCGTCACAGTCGTTCTTGCAGTTGGAGTAGATTCCGAGGCGCTCGAAGCGGAGAGCACACTCTGGAGATCGAAAGGCTATTTCTTCATCGCTGCACAAACGATTCAAGAAGCCATTGCCCACTTTCATGCAGGCGACTTTGACATCGTCCTGCTGGACGATTCCATCTCGCTCGAGAAAAGGGAGCGATTGGCCTTCCTGATTCGCGCATCTGGATCTCAAACTCCCGTCGTCTGCATGGGTGACCGGCCCAGCGAATGTGAGTCGTTTGCCGATGCAACCTTCGGGAATGATTTCAGGGAGCTCTTCGACGGCATCAGAGAGATGTTGAAGTTCAAGCACCAATCGCGAGCGAGCCGCTCGGACGCCTTTATCTCGTACCTGAGTGGAGATTTTTTACAGACGATCTGAAAGATCAGTCTCTCTGCATTTGTCGCAGTACGATCACAATCCCCAGCGACGCCAGCACCATTCCGAGCGCGTAGAGAAACACGCTTCTATAGCCCCAGAAGCCGATCACCGCGCCCGCGATCGGCCCGGTCAGGAAAAACGAAACATCCGCGAATGCAGTGTAGACACCCAGCGCCGTCCCGCGGCTCCGCATCGGTACACGCTTGACCGCCTCCACGCCGATCGCCGGAAAAACCAGCGAATACCCAAACCCCGCCAGCGCAGCGCCCCCGCTTGCCATCCACGGCGAATTCGCGCTCCAGATCAGCAACACCCCCACCGACTCTACGGTGAGACAGACAATCGCCACCGTTAGCCCGCCGAATCGGTCGATGCTGTGAATGAAGAGCAGCCGCGCCGCAATAAACGCGATCCCAAATGCCGTCAGGCACAGCGCCGCCCCATGAGGATTCCAGTGCCGGCTCGCGTAGTAGAGCGTGACGAACGTGGCCAGCACGCTATAGCCGATCCCGCCCAGCGCCAACACCATCCCGTACGGCGTCACGCGCCCCAGCACATGCTTGAAGGGCAGATGCTCGCCCGGCGTTACTTCCACCGGGTCCTTCCTTAGAGCGATAAACAGGCTCACCGCGCCCAGCGCCAGCGTTACGATGCCAATCGACGCCAGCCCCCAGCTCTGATCGAGCACAACACCCAGCGGCGCGCCCAGAGCCAACCCGCCGTAAGTCGCAACCCCGTTGTAGGAGATCACCCGCGCCGTGTGCCGGGGCCCGGCGCTCGTTATTCCCCACAGCGTCGAGCCCGTCGATCCAAGGCTCTCGCCCACGCCCAGCACCAGCCGGCTCACGATCAGCGTAACCAGGCTCATCCACGCCGTCGCATGCAGCGCCGCCGCAACCACCAGAAGCGCCCCGCTTGCCGAGCAAAGCCCCATCCCCCAGAGCACCGAGACCTTCGCGCCCGAGTGATCGCTGATCCGCCCGGCCCACGGCCGGCTGGCCAGCGTTGCAATGTACTGGATGCTTACCGCGAGGCCCGCCAGCGCCGCGCTATACCCCATCCGGTAGTGCACATACGGCGGCAGCACCGCCAGCGGCAGCCCGATGGATACGTAACAAACAAATGTGAAGTAGACAAAGCTGAGGAGGCGGAACGGGCTCGGGCGCTCATCGGTAAACGATTCGGTGGATAGCGCTGGGGCAGTCGATGCAGACATGATGGCTAGGAAAACCTGACGAAACGAAAGACTCTAACTAAAGTATAGCGAAGGTCCGACCACTTCAAACTCGCTCTCTGCGGGGGTAAACGCATTTCTGAAGCCCATTTCGGGGGCAATCCATTACGGAAGTTTTGTCTGCCTTCAGCTCGCGTTTCGGTTGTTTATCCCCCTTTGCTCTGCAAGGCGCGTCTGCTCAACGCAGGTGCTTCGGTCAACTAATTTTCTCTGCGCCGCAAGGCGCGTCCGCTCAATGCAATTGCTTCGGTCAGCTAATTTTCTCTGCGCCGCAAGGCGCGTCCGCTCAATGCAATTGCTTCGGTCAACTAATTTTCTCTGCGCCGCAAGGCGCGTCCGCTCAATGCAATTGCTTCGCACGGATGCTCCACAAGATTCCTCGCCGGATGATCCCGTAGAGAATCGGATTCGCGTACGCTTCCTTGTTGTGTCCCAGCGCTACGTAGAACTCGCGACCGCCGTCGAACACGTGGTACCAGGCGAGTGGCAGAGGACTCGGGAAGCTCGCTAAGTCGGCCTTTGCGCTTACCGTCTCCAGATCCGTCAGTTTCGTCCGGTCCGTCGTCAGCACCGGATGAATGTCGGCGTCCAGGTGGTCAAGAAAGTAGCACTCATCGGTCCACTCAAACTGCGCCGGAAGGCCGTCAACCGCGGCGAATCCCGGGTCCGCCACGTTTACCGCGAATGTCTGCATCTTCGGATGCACCACGAACTTGCCTCCAAGCACCGACCAGTAGTAGGGCCAGTTCCGCTCCGATCCCGAAGCCGAATGAACTCCAACGAACCCTCCGCCCGCTTCAATGAAGCGCTTGAAAGCCGCGCGCTGCTCGTCGTTGGCAAACGCCTCGTTGTTGCTGTTCGCGAACACCAGCCCCACATATTGATTCAGGTTCGCATCGGTGAAAACCGTCGGATCGTCGGACGCATCCACTCCAAAGCCGCTCTCCGCGCCCATCTTCCTGATCGCTTCCACGCTCGCAGCGATGTTGTCGTGCACGTAGCCCTTCCCATCCGGGGTGTAGTTGCGCGTGTAGACGAGCACCCGCGGCAGCTTTGCCTCCTGGGCTGCCGAGCCTGAACATACCGCCGCGGCCAACGTCGCAGCGCTTAGTCCTCCGCTCATCATGTACCTCAACAACATCCGTTTGCTCCGCATCGCACTCCCCTCTTGACTGGGCCTTCCTTCGCGCACCCAGACTACAGCGACCTCATCGTTCTGTGCCACTCCGCCGCCTGCGCTCCGCCCGTCCTCGCTGGCCCCGGGCCCAGTCTTTTCGCGCAGTTTGCGAAAGGGTGGGGAACCAATAATCTACGAGCGGACGGGCCAATTAAGCGCCTTCCGCCCACCCACGAATTTGCTTGCACACCGGTGATATACTCAGTAGGCGCTCGTGTACCTGCGGCCTGCCGGATGGCCAACATCCCCGGCCATTGGGTCCGACGACTTCTGGAGGAGCACCATCGCACTCGACAAACGTTCAGCAAAATCTTTTATCCGCATCAACGACCGCATCCGCGCACGCGAAATCCGCGTGATCGACGAGAACGGCGAACAAATGGGCATTCTGGCCCCCTTTGAAGCTCTCCGAATCGCCCGCGAACGCGGGCTCGATCTCGTCGAGGTTTCACCCAACGCGGTTCCGCCCGTCTGCCGCATTCAGGACTACGGGCGGTTCCTCTACGAGAAGGAAAAGAGCGAGCGCGCCGCCCGCAAGAAGCAAAAGGTCATCGTCGTCAAGGAAGTCAAGTTCTCCGTCACTGTCGACGAGCACGACTACCAGACCAAGAAGAACCAGGCCGTCCGGTTCCTGGTCGATGGCGACAAGGTAAAGGCCAGCCTCCGCTTCCGAGGCCGCCAGATGGCCCACCGCGAGCTCGGCTACGCCATCATCAATCGCCTCATTCAGGACATCGGCGAAAACGGCATCGTGGAATTCATGCCCCGCATGGAGGGAACCATCCTCCACGCCATCCTCGCCCCGTCGAAGAAGGAAGGCGCGCCACGGCCCAAGCCGCCCGCGCCGCCTGAGCGGGCCGAACGACCTAGGCCTGCGGCTCCCGCAGCGCCAACTCAGCCCGCACAGGCTGCAACCGAGCCGGCCCCGGCCGAGACTCCAACTCCGACAGCGCAATAGAGCTTCAGCACTCACATCGTCAGCAAAAAGGCCGCCATCGGGCGGCCTTCCCTTTGTTTAATGCCACTTGCTACGACGGTTTCTGATTTATTGCCGGATCGATCTGCATAAGCTCGCACTGCTGGCAGAACAACCACGCACTTTACCGCCTCATCTCCAGGAGGGTTCGAAAAAATGGAAGCAAACGAAGCCCATGAGTTGCAGGAACACGCCGAGCACGGCGCCCACGAGTCAGCGATGCGCCCCGTTGCATTCACCATGGCCGTGCTGGCCGTGCTGGTGGCGATCAGCAGTGTGCTCGGGCACCGGGCGCACACCGAGGCAATACTGGACCAGAACAAGGCTACCGATCAGTGGAATGAATATCAGGCCAAGAAGATACGCGCCTACAATACGCAGTTGGCCAGTGACATGCTGAAAGTGGTTCAACTCGCCGATAAGAAACAAGCCGACAAGATCGCTGAGGATTACAGGACACACCAGGATAAGTGGACCCCTGAACTGAAGGAAGAACAGGAAAAGGCCGAAGCGCTTGCAAACAAAGTGGAGCAAGCCGAAGCGCGCGGGACCCGCTTCGATTTCTCTGAAACCCTTCTCGAGATTGGTCTTGTGATCACATCGGTCACACTGCTGACCAAGCGTAAGACCTACTGGTATGCAGGGCTCGCGGCGGCGGCAGCCGGCATTATCGCGGCTGCGTCAGCGTTGATTCTTAAGTAGCATTTCCCAATGACATGTCTGATCCTGCGCCAGATTCGGGGCGATGGTGGCGTGCGCTCTATGTGCCCGTTTCCCGAGGCCATGCAGATCTACCAGGCAGCGCCGGTAAGGAGACCAGCGCTAGCGCTTTCGACAGACCTCGGAATTGATCCAGCGGCCGATAATGCGCGATCTCCAACCAACGTCGTCCGTTCGCGTCCTTCCTCTTGACAATCAAGATGAATGAGCGTACATCTTGACTCTCAAGGGGAGGACGGAAGATGACGCAGAAATCCGGGGACATGGTGCAGGGAACTCTGGAGATGCTCATCCTGAAGACTCTCGCGCTCGAGCCAATGCACGGCTACGGCGTTGCGCTGCGCATTGAGCAGGTCAGCAAGGGTGTGTTCCGCGTCAATCCCGGCTCGCTACTGCCCGCGCTGGCGCGCATGGAGCGCGGAGGTCGCGTCAAAAGTGAGTGGCGCGCCACAGAGAACAATCGCCGCGCTAAATACTACAGTCTCACCGCCGCGGGTCGCAGGGCCCTCCGCGACGAAACCGAGTCATGGGGCCGGCAAACGGCCGCCATCTCTCGAATTCTCGAGACCTAAATTTAGAAACCTGACGCAGCCACTTTGCGGCAAAGGAGTTTGCCATGGGATGGTTTGGAAATCTTCTTGTTGGCGTGCGAACCCTCTTCGGCGGCCAGCGCGTCGAGCGCGAGATGGATGAGGAACTCCGCGGCTTCCTCGAGGCCTCTGCCGAGGACAAGCACCGCGCCGGCATGTCGCCCGATCAGGCCTCGCGCGCGGCCCGCGTTGAGATGGGCAGCGTCAACGCCGTAAAGCACCGCATCCGCTCCGCTGGCTGGGAGACCGCTCTCGAAAACCTCGTGCAGGACCTGCGCTACAGCATCCGCATGCTCGCCGCCAGTCCCGGCTTCACGCTCGTCGCCGTTCTTTCGCTCGCAATCGGCATCGGCGCCAACACCGCCATCTTCAGCTTGCTTGATGTCATCATGCTGAAGGCACTTCCAGTGCAGGAGCCGGACCGCCTGGTTCTCTTTGGCGACGGAAAATGGGTGGGCAGCGTGGGCGGTCTCCCCGGCAAGAGCTGGGATCTGTTTTCCAACTCCTTCTATCGAACCTTCAGCCAGAAGAATCAGGTCTTCTCCGGCGTCACAGCTATCGACAGCATTGAGTTCTCAACCCACGGCACCTTCGCCGGCCAGCCGCGCGAAAAGCTCAATGCCGAGCTGGTCTCCGGAACGTATTTCACCGTTCTGGGAGTCCATCCGCAACTCGGTCGCGTATTGAATTCATCCGACGACCAGGCCCCCGGCAGCGGCGCCGTTGCTGTCGCCAGCTACTCCTGGTGGCAGCGGCACGGCAATGATCCCGCAGTTCTCGAGCGCCCAGTCCGCATGGAAGGCACCGATTACACCATCGTCGGCATCGCCCCGCCTGAGTTCTTCGGCACCACCGTCGGCGAGTCGCCCGACTTCTGGATTCCGCTTTGCATGGAGAAGCAAATCTCTCCCGGCTGGAACGGTCTCGACGACAAGTGGTTCCAGTCGCTCTACCTCATCGGTCGTCTCAAGCCCGGTGTTACTGTCGAGCAGGCCACGGCCAATACAAATCTCCTCTTCAAACAGATATTGCGCAGCGATTACGTCGGCCAATCCCCATCGCAAAAAGAACTCGACAGCATTGCCCGCGCGCAGATCGAGCTGAACTCCGCCGCCCGCGGCCTGTCGCAGCTTCGCGCCCGCTTCTCTCAACCGCTCGTGATTCTTTCTTCCATCGCCGGCCTCGTGTTGCTCATCGCGTGCGCCAATCTTGCCAACCTGCTGCTCGCTCGAGGCACCGCGCGTTCCCGCGAATTCGCCATGCGCATGGCCATCGGCGCAAGCCGTTCGCGCGTCATCCAGCAGCTTCTCACTGAGAGCTTCGTCCTCGCGCTCGCCGGCGCGGTCATCGGCGTAGCCTGCGCGTGGAATGCAGGCCATCTGCTTCTCGCTATGGCCTCCAAGAGCCCGCAGGTGACATCGATGTACGTCGGCCCCAACCTCCGCGTTCTCGCTTTCACCGTTGCCCTGACGGTGCTCACCGCGTTTCTCTTTGGATTGGTCCCCGCCATCCGCGTCACCCGCCTCGACCTGACCGGCTCGCTCAAGCAGGGTCGCGGTATCGCCTCGCCTGCCTCGCATGTGTCATGGGCGCGGGCGCTTATCGTTGCCCAGGTTGCGCTATCGCTGGTCCTTCTCGCGGGCGCAAGCCTCTTTCTGCGCAGCCTCGTCAACCTCACCCGCGTCGATACCGGATTCGAACGCCAGAACGTCCTGGTCTTCTCTCTCGACGAGTACTCCGCCAATCTGCCGCTCGATGCGCGCCTCGTCCACCTGCAGCAGCAGATCGAGCAGCGCGTG
The DNA here is from genome assembly GCA_963783065.1 of uncultured Acidobacteriaceae bacterium. Lineage (GTDB taxonomy): Bacteria > Acidobacteriota > Terriglobia > Terriglobales > Acidobacteriaceae > Telmatobacter. The sequence continues at coordinate 413,392 of CAWAMG010000007.1, forward strand.
CAAACCATCCCCGGCGTCCGCTCCGCGAGCTTCGCCATGTTCACGTTTAACCAGGGCATGTGGTCCGATGATCTTACCGTTCAGGGCGTCCCGCGCACTCCCGACAACAGCCACGACGTGCTCTACAACGTTGTCGGCAACGGCTTCTTCTCCACCATGAGCCTGCCCATCGTTGCCGGCCGCGGCTTCGACGGTCACGACCGCATCGATTCGCCCAAGGTCGCGGTGATCAACGAGACAATGGCGCACAAGTTCTTTCCTGATCGTTCGCCCATCGGCCACCATTTTGGCCTCGGCGACGATCCGGCCGGAAGCGGGGAGATCGAGATCATCGGCGTCGTCAAGAATGCAAAGTATGTTGCCCTGCAGGAGAGCCCTGAGCCTGCTGCTTACTTCCCCTACTCGCAGCGCGTGCAATACTTCGGAAACTTCGAGGTCCGCTACTCCGGCGATGAGCAGCAGATCGTCGCCGCCGTGCGCCGTGCCATCCTCGAGGTCAACTCCGATATTCCGGTTGCCGAAGTATCTTCGCTCACCAGCCAGGTGGAGGAGTCCACCGCCAGCCAACGGCTCATCGCGCGCCTCTCCGCATTCTTTGGATTGCTGGCTTCGTTTCTCGTCTGCATCGGCATCTACGGGCTGCTGTCCTACGCCGTGGCCCGCCGCACCAGCGAGATCGGCGTTCGCATGGCGCTCGGAGCCCGCCGAACAAGCGTTCTCTGGCTTATTCTGCGCGAAATCCTGGTGCTGGTTTTCATCGGGATTGCGATTGGAGTGCCCGCTGCCCTGGCAGGCAATCGCCTCGTCTTCAGGCTGCTCTACGGCCTCAGCCCGGCAGATCCGGTCAGCCTATTCGCAGCTATTGCCATGCTCGTCTTAATCGCGCTCATCGCGGGATATCTGCCCGCGCGAAGAGCTTCGCTTGTCGAACCAACCGTCGCATTGCGATGCGAGTAAGGCTGCCCTAGCCCAACCAGCGAAAGCTTTGCAGCCACTTCGGCAGAGTTGGAGGCGGAGTTGGCAGTACGATAAAACCCTCGCGCCAATGCCCATCCTCGCGCCGAGGAGGAGTCCCAACAATCTGCGCTCCTGCCGCATCGCGCGCCTCGAGCGCCAGCCCTGGCAATCCGCCCACAATCGCCTGCAGTTGATCGTGGTTCGGCGGCCGGTCGGTGGTAAATGGAATCACCCGCCGAAGTGCCGCATAAGCTTCGGCCAGGTCGCTGACCTTGTGCCGCCGCTTGCTCGGCAGCGGCTTCAATCCCAGTGCCTTCCACGCCGCATAGGGATAGCTCTCGACAAGCACACGTTCCGGCCCGCGGCCGGGTTGTTCGCGTGTCGCCAGTCTTCGCCATCCGCGCCGGCATAGCGCGTCGTACACATCCAGGCAAAACTCGGCAAACGGACGGTAGGACAGCGGCTTCACCATCCCCGGCAGCCCGGTCTTTGCTGCCGTGTTCAGCTTCCGTTCGCTCACCCGCGAGTGCTCGCAGCCGTTGTCGCGCGACTTCCACGCCTGCGGACCATCCAGCATCATTACCTCGATGCCGCGCACTGTTGCCATATGATTCAGGATCCCCGCGAGAACATTCACGTCCACCGGCGTCCGATCCTGCCCCTGCTCAAGCCCCATTCCCAGCGTCGTCATAACCTCGCAGTGGATCTCAGCGCTCCTTCGCTCGAGGACAACAATGCCCACATCAGCCCAGCGACGGTACGCGAGATCGACACTCAGAACGGCCACGCACCAAACAATACGCTGCGCCCCACGCCTGGACAATGAACAAACGCTGAGGCGCCTCCACTTTGCCCATTGCCGGAACCGGTATTCCAATCTGGCACGCTCTCCATCCCCGCAAATCCCTTGTGCTATCCTCCGACGGTCATGAAAAACCAGATCACCGCGTTGCCTATTTTGCTGCTTTCGATCGCCCTCTCCGCATCCAGCGCGCTTGCCCAGCCTGCCGCCGCACCTCACCTCGAAAAGCGCGAAGCGGCCACCCAGCTCATCGTCGATGGCCAGCCTTTCCTCATGCTCTCGGGTGAGCTGCACAACTCGTCCTCGTCGAGCCTCGAATACATGAAGCCAATCTGGCCGCAGTTGAAAGCGATGGGCCTCAACTCGGTCGTCACTCCGCTCAGTTGGGAGCTGATTGAGCCCGAAGAGGGCAAATTCGACTTCGTCCTTGTTGACGGGCTGCTGCGCCAGGCGCGCGAAAACCAGCAGCGCATCGTCTTTCTCTGGCTGGCTAGCTGGAAGAACGGCATGTCGAGTTATGCGCCGGTATTCGTCAAGCAGAACACCCGCCGCTTTCCGCGCGTCGTCGAGCACGGCAGCGAAGTGGAGATCCTCTCGCCTCTTGCTGCTTCCACTCGCGATGCCGACGCACGCGCCTTCACAGCGCTGATGCGCCACATCAAAGAGGTCGACAGCCGGGACCACACCGTTCTCATGATGCAGATCGAAAATGAGGTCGGCGTCCTCGGCGATACGCGCGACCACTCCGACGCCGCCAACAAGGCCTTCGCCTCAGCCGTGCCGCTGGAGCTCACCAGCTATCTCCAGGCTCATCGCGACGCGCTCTATCCCGATCTGCGTGCGCTTTGGGAGCGCAATGGAGCGAAAAGCGCCGGCACGTGGGCTGAGGTCTTTGGCGATACGCCCCGCGCCGACGAAATCTTCATGGCATGGAACTACGCGCGCTTCATTCAGCAAGTAACCGCTGCCGGCAAAGCAGCCTACGACATTCCCATGTATGTCAACACATGGCTCGCCGACAGCGACGACAATACGCCCGGCAGCTACCCCAGTGGCTGTCCAGAGCCCTGGGTTGTCGACGTCTGGAAGGCCGCCGGCTCGAGCATCGACATTTATGCGCCCGATCTCTACGACTCCCGCTTCGCTCTCTGGTCCCAGCGTTACCATCGCAACGGCAACCCGCTCTATATGCCCGAGGCTCACGGAGGTGCGGAGGGCGCGGCCAACGCTTTCTATGCTCTGGCCGAGGAGTCCGGCCTCGGCTTCTCGCCCTTCGGCATCGACAGCGACATGGACCCGGCCGGGCCTCTTGCCGCCAGCTATCACCTGCTCGACTCGCTCACGCCGCTCATTCTCGCGCACCAGCAGGCCGGCGACATCCACGGGTTTGTCGTCGACAAAAGCCACCCGTCGGTTGACTTCAACGTCAATGGATACACTCTCCACGTCACGGTTGATCAGATCTTCGGCCACCAGGCCGAGTCAGGCTTCGGGCTCATCTTGGCCCAAGGTCCAGACGAGTTTCTTGGCGCGGGCAAGGGCTTCCGCGTGGCCATCACCGCGCGCACCGGGCAGCGTGCCGGCATCGCTTCTGTTGACGAGGGGATATTTCAGGATGGCAAGTGGGTTCCCGGCCGCTGCCTCAACGGAGACGAAAACGATCAGGGGCAGGGCTGGCGCTTCAGCTCGCGGCAACTCAGCATTGAGAAGGTGAAGCTGTATCGGTTTGAGTAAGAGGAGGGCTCCCAGCTCCCAGGGAGTGCCGCTGGAGTTGGGCAATGATCAATGGAAGACGGGCGATTCGGACACGGAGTTGCGTAAAATCTTCGTTCAGAGAATCGGAGGGGGGGTAGTGGGAGGTCTGTCCGGCATCGCTGGATTTCGCCTCTTAAGAAACGTCTTTTGCAGGCAGGCTTATAGGTCGACTCGGCAGTGATTCTTCGTTTCAAACGCCCCGGGTCCCGGACGCAGGGTGCTCGCTAATGCACCCCGTCAGTCGCCTCCTCGGCCCCCAAATATAACAACTCTTGTTATATCGTTGGCTCGATTGGGCGTCAAATGCATGAATTCGGCGCATGTCTTCTCAGAATTCTGCCATCAAAGAACCCAATTTGCTGGTGATTTTGGGAGGAAAGATGCATCCCGCATGCCATTCATCCGCCGTTTCTGGTTCCCGCCATCGGCGCACTCCCTCAGACATCTAGGTAGAAATCGACGTTACTCCGGCCCCTTCTGATCTCTGACCCCTGATCCCTGTTTTGCGCATTATTTCGCTCTCCCGGCGCACACTCGAAACGTGAATGCAGAAAGCCGTCACGCCTGTTCCAATTCCTTGGCCCCGTTCTTTCAGCGAAGGGTTCGCCAGATCGCAATCAAATCCGTTCTCTGAAAACAAGGGACTTAGCCGCGCCCGTGGCGAAAACAAAGGCCTTATGGCCGCAAGAAGTGATCGAAAACGACCAAAACCCGACAAAACCCGGCATTTTTCCGCCAAAACCAGCCCATTTTTCAAAGCAGATCTGCGGCATTTCGTCGGGAATCCGACCGGAGATGCGATAGAAGCTCACCCGAATAGCAGCGAAACTCGCCTTGCGTTATACTGTCTGAAGCCTCATTGGGGCAGGGAAGTCCCTGTCTGCCTGATGTTTTTGGGGCAATCTGGGTGGACACCCGTCTCGGCCAAATTGAGGAAAAAGTCCAAACGAGAAAAAGAATGCCCAAGTTGAAGACCCATACGGGCGCGAAGAAGCGCTTCAGCAAGACTGGCACCGGCAAAATCAAGCGGGGCCAGACCAAGACGCGCCACATCCTCACGTCGAAGCCGCCAAAGGTAAAACGTAAACTGGGACGCCAGGAGTACGTTTCCGATGGCGACTACAAGAAGGTAGCGCGCATGATTCCCTACGCCTGAGGTGCTGCGCACGGCAGCCCTTTGGACTAGAGAAAGGGCGGACCGAACGCAGCGCTTGGGCCGAAAGGCCCCCGCCGATTCAAGAAATCCCCGGCGAGAGTTCAGGATTGCATAGCGAGTGAAGAGGTTTACCGCCGCGCCCACAAAGCGCAGGCCTCCTGCCTCCAGCCGCTTTACCGACGTAACCAAAATGGAGAAAGCACATGCCTCGCGTAAAACGCAGTACCAAGCGCAATGACCGCCGCAAGAAGATTCTTGAGCGGGCAAGCGGTTACTTCCTTACAAAATCGAAGCTCTACCAGGCAGCGCAAGAAGCAGTCGAGCGCGGCCTCAAGTTCGCCTACACCGGCCGCAAGCAGAAGAAGCGCCAGTTCCGCTCCGTGTGGATCGTCCGCATCTCCGCCGCCTGCAAGCTCAACGGCGCCAGCTACTCGCAGTTCATCAACGGCCTCAAGAAGGCCGGCATTGAGCTCGACCGCAAGGTGCTCAGCGATATTGCTATCAAGGACGCCGCCGGCTTCACCGACCTGGTGAACAAGGCCAAGGGCGCGCTGGTGGAAGAGAAGAAGGCAACAAAGGCCGCGTAAATTTACCTTTTCGATCCAAGGAGTCACTCTTGAGCCCGAGACTCTGCTTCGGGCTCTTGCCTTTTGTGCGGCGTTTGGTCACCATCAGAGTGAGGAGTCGATCCATGGACCTGAAGGGTATAGTAAGAGGCACTGTGAGCGAGCTTCAAGTTGACAATCAACTCGATGAGATTTCTCTGGAGGTCGACGGAAAATCTAAGCTGGTGTCTCTTGTCAAGGATTTGCGAGAACAGGCAGACCAAATGGTGGGGGACGCCCCTGGATGTGAGTCCAGAAATCTGAGGTTTGAACTGGATGCCCACAGCTTGCCCCAGCTTGAGGAGCAGGTCATGTTCTTTGTCAAGAGGCGCGTTTACCTGGATTGGCTGGTCGAGTCGCGCCGTCACAATTTTGCGACATGTAAGTACCGATGACCCAATTCTTCTCGCCTATCGAGGCGGCCAAGAACATTGCCGGATTCATAGTTTCGGATGACTTCGACAGTTCGATTGATGACTTCTACCGTGAGCTGAGCCGCGATAGCGATTTTGAGCTTGATTCGGAGAAGTTGGCGCATGTCCGGGCTGAGGATAGATTTCTGCTTCTCCATCTCATTGACAGACTGGCATATTCAAGGCTCCGGCCTGGGATGCGCGATGTTTTTATGGAGGCCCTATGTTCCGCTTTCGCGGATGAGGCATTCGCTGCCGATCAAATTCAAACTTATATGAAGTTGGATCCGGGCGTGCTGAAGTCGAATGCGATAGACGTGCTCCGAAGACTTGAAGGTACACCTGAGATCGCTGGGAATAAAGCGAAGTACGCAGAAGAATGTAGAGATGCATATAACCTGAGACAGCGTGAGTACGCGTTCTACACATTTGGTCCCAGGGTCGAGGGGCAGCCCTTGAGAAACGACCTGTGTTGGGAATATGGGAAGAAAATATCCGATTTGCTCCATCCGGGCGGCCCGTGGCCTATTGAGATTATGAGCGTCAGCCTGCGCGCGACGGGTTTGGCGCAGGTTGCGTCTGCGTGCCTGGAAAGTATCGGAGCATGAGAATAGGCGTTCGGCCCCAGAAAGGAAGCGGCGCGGAATCCGTGGAGATTCCGGACCGTCCTGCGTATGGAATAAATGAGTGGAAACCGCCTATTCTCGCGTTTTCGACGTTTTACTGTCGAAAACGCGAGAATAGCTCCGAAATTTGCGCCTATTGAGCCGTCTTTCCGCCCAGAAAACCAACCACCGCCTGCTGCCACAAGTCTGGCTGATCCACAAAGTTCATGTGTCCCGAGTTCGGAAGCACAACCAGCTTCGATCCCGCAATCTTCCCGTTCATCTCTTTGCTCAGCGCCGGGTCGCACTCGTCGTGGTCGCCCACCACAATCAGCGTCGGCACCTTGATCGATGAAAGCCGGTCAAGATATTCAACGGACTTCAGATTTCCGTCAATCACAAACTCTCCGTGCTCGCCCCACATCACGCGGTAGAGCTCCCAACTTGTTCCCGCAATCTGGGCCACCGGATCATCGTTCGGATCGGGCCGCGCCCCGTAGATGAACGGGAAATAGCCGTTTCCCCACGCCAGCGTCGCATATTCGTTCGTGTAGCGCCCGTGTTCCCACGCCTCGCCCTTGCCAAAGAGGCCCGCTGCCTCAAGATTATTCAGTCGCTTGAGCTTATCCGGCGGCATCTGCGCCTTCTCGCGGGCCAGTACCTCGTTCATCTGCTTTGTCGATGGGAAAGTGGAGTTCAGGATTAGGTGGGTCAGGTTCTGCTGGTACTTCAGCGCGTAAGCCTCGGCCAACACCCCGCCGTAGCTGTGCCCCAGCAGCGAGATCTTGCCCAGGTTAAGCGCCACCCGCACATCTTCAACGTCCTCGACCATGTTTTCCACGGTGTACTGGCTCGTGTCCTGCAGCCGCTGCGAGCGGCCCGAGCCGCGCTCGTCAATGAAGATGAGCCGGTGCGTCCGTGCCAGGGGCAGCAGATACGGCAAGAAGTAGGTGTGGTCCGCGCCAGGGCCACCGTGCACGACCACCAGCGGATCTCCATTGCCGAGCGCAAGGTAATAGATCAGCACCCCATGCGCATCGACGAAGCCTTCCTGTTGCGGAAAGACGGTCGGCTGGGCAGCGGCGGTGGAGGCAAGCGAAACCGGCAAAATAAGGAGCGCAGCGAAACGTGCGAGAAGATTCATGGCCACATCCTACGGCATCGCAGGACGCATCGGCGCCAGAATCGGTATCCCCAGGGTTGTTTCGCGAGTCGGTACGATATTCTGAAGGCTACGCCCCATGACCGACGAAATCCCCAATCTTTCAGCATTCGATGACGATTCGCTGGACAAGGCCTTTGCCGCGCTCGAGGCTCAGGCCCGCACCGCCGCCGCCTCCCTCTCGACCGAAGCCGACGTGGAGGCTTTTCGCCTGCAATGGCTCGGCCGCAAGCAGGGCCGGCTCAACGAAGTTTCCAGTCGCTGGTTGAAGTCCGCGCCCCCGGAGGCCAAAAAGGCCCTCGGCGTCCGCTTTAACGCTCTCAAAGTCGTGGTCGAAGGCCTGCTCGACCAGGCCTCGGGCGCCGGTCCAACCGACGCCGCCCTCGCCGCTGAGGCCATCGACATCACTTTGCCCGGCAGCCGCCGTCTTACCGGAGCCGAGCACCCCATCACCAAAACCCTCAACGAGATCACCAGCGTCTTTGCCGCGCTCGGCTACTCGGTCGGCGTTGGCCCCGAGGTCGAAACCGACTTTTACAACTTCGAGTCGATGAATTTCCCGCCAGGGCATCCTGCGCGCGATACGCAGGACACGCTGGTGGTCGCAAATCAGGAGCGCCGTCCGCTGCGCGATCGCCTGCTGCTGCGCACGCATACGTCCCCTGTGCAAATGCGCACCATGGAGTCGCAGCCGCCACCGGTCCGCATCGTCATTCCCGGCAAGGTGCATCGCAACGACGCGCAGGACGCAACCCACTCGCCTATCTTTCATCAAGTAGAAGGGCTCTGTGTCGATCGGAACATCACTTTCAGCGACCTGAAGGGTACGCTGGACCACGCCATGAAGGCGCTCTTTGGTTCTTCGGTCAAGACGCGCTTCTTTCCGTCGTTCTTCCCCTTCACGGAACCGTCAGCAGACGTGCAGATCAGCTGCATCTTCTGCGGTGGCAAGGGCTGCCGGAAATGCAAGCACTCGGGTTGGATCGAGCTGCTTGGTTGCGGCATGGTCGATCCCGCGGTATTTGCCTTCGCTGCAGAGAAGCAACCGGGCTACGACCCAAGGAAGATCTCCGGCTTCGCCTTCGGCATGGGTGTTGAGCGCATCGCCATGATGAAGTACGGCATCAGCGAGATTGGCAGCTTCTATGCAGGAGATATGCGGTTTCTGGGACAATTCGCATGAAGATTCTTACCAAATGGTTGAGGTCGTATCTGCCAGGACTGACGGTTGACGATCAGAGGCTCGCCGATGACCTGACGCTGCGCGGCATTGCCGTGGAAGGCATCTTTGACCTTGGGCCGGGAAACGGCTCGCTCTTCGAGATGGACATTACCACCAACCGCGTCGATGCCATGAACCACTACGGCGTTGCTCGCGAAGCGGCTGCAATTTATGGGTTGAGTTTGCCCGCATTGGAGTTTGCGCTGACTGTGCCTGAAGAGGCAAACGTTTCTTATCCTGTCCGCATCGAAGCCGAAGACGCATGCGGGCGCTTCACCGCGCGCGTCCTGCGCGATGTGACCATCACCAACTCGCGGGACTGGTTCCCCGGCGCGGAGGTTTCAACGTACTTCGCGCTCCTCGAGCAGAAAAAGATCTCGAACGCCGTCGACGCCACCAACTTTGCATGGATTGCCATGGGCCAGCCTACGCACGTATTCGACCTCGACAAGCTCGAGGGCGGCATCGTCGTCCGGCGCGCGCGCAAGGGCGAAAGGTTGAAGACGCTGGATGGTGTCGAGCGCATCCTTGAACCGGAAGACCTGATCGTTGCCGATCACTCAAAGCCTGTTGGCCTGGCCGGCGTAATGGGCGGCTGGGACACGATGATCACGGCCGAAACAAAGAACGTCCTCGTCGAAGCCGCGTGGTTTGAGCCCATGGCCGTGCGCAAGACCGCGCGCCGTCATGGCCTCCATACGGACGCGAGCCATCGCTTCGAACGCGGCGCGGACTTTCACGGTGGGCCCGTTGCTTCGAATCTCGTGGCGAAGATTCTGCTCGGCAGTGGCGGCCACATCGAAGGCGACCTCGTCGACGTGCGCGTCCCTGCCTGGGAATCACGCACCGCCCGGCGCGAGCCCATCCTGCTTGCCCTATCTGAGGTGCATCGTCTGCTTGGCCGAACGACTGATCCCGCCGGCATCAGCGCGGCCACAGTCGAAAACGTCCTCGCCGCGCTCGGTTGCCAGCTTGCTGCATGGTCGACGGATTCCTGGCGCGTGACGCTGCCCAGTTGGCGTCTTGACCTCGAGCGCGAGATCGACCTGATTGAAGAAGTCGCGCGCGTCTACGGATACAACGGCTTTGCCAACACGCTGCCGGCCTTCGGTGAGGGCGTTCGCTCACTGCCCTGGGCAGCAAGCGAATCCGCAGTGCGTTCCACACTCCTCGCTTCCGGCTTTCACGAAGCCATCGGGAGCACTTTCTGCTCCGCCGCCGAGGCCGCGCTCACCTCACCGCAACCGGGTCTCGTTGTGTCCCTCGGCAACCCTCTGAGTGAAGAGGCCGGCGTCCTGCGGCCCTCGCTTGTACCCGGCATACTGACGATGATTTCGGGAAACCTTCACCGTGATGTGGCCGACGTTCGCATCTTCGAAGTCGGCACCGTCTTCTCGGGCGCAACCGACAGAGTCGAAGAGCGCCCTGCGCTGGCATTCGGCGCAGCCGGTTCGCTTCCCGAGCGGAGCGCCCTGCATCCCGAGCGCGAGATCGACTTCCACGACCTCAAGGGTGTTGTCGAACAGCTCATCGCACGCTTTCAGTCGCGCAGCGTCTATTTCGACCGCTTCCCGCCGGACGCCGGCCTGACGCCGCCGTGGCTCCATCCCTATCGCTCAGCGCGCGTCGTCGTCGACGGCTCCACAGTCGGCTGGTTCGGCCAGCTTCACCCCGGCGAGGGAGCGGCGCGCAAGCTCAAGGAAACTGTCCTCATTGGCGAGCTCTACCTCGATCGTGTCTATGAGCATCCCATGCACAAGACTGCAGCGATCGACATCTCGCGCTTTCAGCCCGTGCGCCGCGATTTCTCGCTCGTTCTCGACCAGAGCGTGTCGTGGGAAAAGATCGATCAGGCGCTCGCCACTCTCGAAATCCCCGAGCTCGTCGATTGGCGCGTCCGGGAAGTTTTCCGCGATGCGCGCCTCGCAGCGAGCGACTACTCGCTGCTGCTCGGGACGACATTCCAGGCTGCCGACCGGACGCTGCGTGACGAAGAACTGCAAGGTTTTCAGGCGCGAGTCGTTGCCGCCGTTGGCGAGGCCGGTGCGCGGCTGCGCACATAGCTGCGTCGACCGCAGGATTCGGCGCTATACTTGCACCCAAGCTGCGCGGCGGAGGGCGCACTATGTCTGAATTCTCCTGGGAATCCGAGCAACAACATCATCCGCCGGCTCCGGAGCACGAGCCGGAGCAATCTTCTGCGTCGGCGACCGTCGCACTCAGCGCCAGCGACTTTGCCGCGCTTGAAGAGCGCATTGTTCGCGCGGTTGAGCTGGTACGCCGCGAGCGCCAATTGCGCTCTGAGGCCGAAGCCCGTGCCGCCAGCGCCGAGGCGCGCGTGGAGCAGGCCGACTCCGGCCTCCGCGAGCAGATGGCCTCCGCCGACGATCTGCGCAAGGAACTGGCCGCCCTGCGCACGGAACGCAATGAGGTCCGCGAGCGCGTGGAGCGGCTGCTCTCGCAGCTCGATGCATTGGAACTGTAAAGATAAAGGCTCTAAGAGGAGCATCATGACCGACGAGAACGGCGCGCCGCGCAGCTACGTCACAGTCGAAGTTTACGATCAGGTCTACCATCTCTCCGGCCAGGAGGAGGACCACATCCGCGCTCTCGCCGCGCGCGTCGATGCCAAGATGCGTGCCGTCGCTGCTCATGGCCACACCGCTGACTCGCTGCGCGTGGCCGTCCTCGCCGCGCTCAACCTCGCCGACGAGCTCTCACAACTCGAGCGGGACCATGCAGCGGCTGGCCAGCATCCCGATTCACGCCTTGGCCACGCCCGCGCCGTGAGCCTGCGGGGTATGCTCGACGAGGTATTGGAAGACGAGCGCAAGACCGGGTCATAGCCAGCTTTTCGCTCACATTCCATCGATATTAAGATGTCCGCTTCTAAGAACTTCATTCGACGCGCTGCGAGTTGGAATGCCTGCATCGCCGCCTTCCTGGCGGTGGTTCCGATCTCGCCCGCGCAGGCCCCGCCGGCGTCCTCGCCAGCCAATCCCGCCGCGCTCAACTACAGCCCCACGAATCCGAATGCAATAAGGAGTTACGACGAAGCGTTAAAGCAGCTTGAGAAGGGCCATGCGACATCGGCGCTTGAGGGGTTTCGCAAAGCGGATCAGATGGACGGCGGCCACTGTTTCATGTGCGAACTGGAAGCCTGGGACGCGGCCATGCAGGCGCGAGAGTTTCAGATTGCTCAGGGCCAGGCGAAGACGATGCTGGACAATGTGACGGTTCCGGCCATGCAGGCGCAGGCGGACTTCATGCTCGGCAAAGCCACGCTCGCACTGGCCATTCTGGTCGATGGCGATAGCCAATTCGAGGAGGCGGACGCGGCGTTTCAAGCAGCCCTGCAAATCAAGCCGAATTATCTCGACTGCATTTACGAGGACGGAACGGCTTTGGCGTATCTCAAGCGCGATGACAAGGCAATTGCGCGGTTTCAAGCCTATCTCAAGCTCGCCGGGCCGAACGATCTGAATTACACGCGCGTACAGCGGCTCATCGAGCGGCCTGAAATGGCTCGCTCGCGCCTGGCGCCGAACTTCCGCGTCACCACGCTGGACGGTAAGACCATTACTCTGGAGAGCCTGGCGGGGAAGGTTGTGCTCATCGACTTCTGGGCGATGTGGTGCCCACCTTGCCGAAGAGCGCTGCCGCACCTTCAAAAGATTGCGCAGGAATTTGCCGGACAGTCGTTCGTTTTGCTCAGCATCAGCCTCGATCCGGATGAAGCCAGTTGGAGGGGGTACACGGCGAGGAATCACATGACCTGGCCGCAATATCGCGATGGCGGATTCGATGGCGCGATTGCCACACTGTTTGCAGTCCGGGGCATTCCATACACAATCATCGTTGATTCCGACGGTGTGCTGGTGGAGCAGTATTTAGGGAGCGAAGATATCAATGGCAAGCATTTGAGCAGCGAGGCCATCGACGGCAAGCTCAGGGAACTGATTGCGCGCGCAGCGGCCGCGTCAACGCACACATCGGCATCCACGCTGCAAGGAAGGGATCTCGTTATTCCGGCTGAGCAGCGCTAGATCGTTCAGCGCAAATCCCGATAAGACTCCAGCTACACAGTCGAAACACTCTGCGCAAGTGCAAAACCGCGCCGCGGTAATTCTCTGTTCACTTTTGTTTTCGCGCTTCCCGAAAACAGAGCGCGTCAAGGTAACACACATCGCCCCAATCGCACAAGACTTGCAATTCAGCGCGCCGACCCATACTATCCGCAATAGAAACCGGCCTGCAAAGCAGGTGGGTGGTCAACGCAGGTTGAACCAACATTCATTGAACAGGGGCTCGACTCGACAATCGGTTCTGTGTGCCGTGTCCGCCAGTCCGGAATGCCTAATGAACCGCGGAGAGCTCCACCGTCTTAGGACGGGTTCACCTGCGCATTGCTCACGGCCCAGCGGGTCGGCTTCTACCTTTCGTCTGCCGTGATGCACTAGAGCGGTCCCAGGGTACGCTTGACCTATCCGGCACTTTGCAAGGTCGACTCTTCCTGGGGTCGCGTCGACTTGAGGACAACCGATTCGGGGGACGACAACCCTGGAACCGCTGTATCCTTGCTCACGTGCATCCCGTTCTCTTTCGCATCGGAGCGTTGCTCGTCCCCTCTTATGGCGCATGCGCTGCGCTTGGGGTCCTGGCTGCCCTGCTTCTCGCTCAGCGCACCGCGCGTATCGCGCGGGTTAACCCCGCGCACATCTGGAGTCTATCTATCCTTTCTCTCTTCGCCGCGATTCTCGTTCAGCGTCTCCTGCTCGTTCTTTTCAATTGGCGCGATCTCGGCCGTCATCCTCGGTGGCTCTTTGCGATTTCAACGATTCACCATCCGTTGCTAGCCTCGGCCGGTGTGCTTGCCGCGCTTATCGTGGCCCTTGCTTACGGGCGCTTTAGGCACATGCCCTTTTTCGCCACGGCTGATGCGCTCGCAGCCCCCCTCGCTCTTGGCCTGGCCTTTGAACAGCTTGGCGCACTGGCGGCCGGCTCTGGCTACGGGACAGATGCCTCAGTGCGCTGGGCCGTCACCTACACCGACATCCTGGCCGCGCGATGGAGCGGCACCCCTCTCGGTGTTCCCCTGCATCCCGTCCAGGCCTACGCTGCGCTCGCATTTATGACGCTTGCGGTTCTTCTTCTCGTGGTTCTTCCCCTGCGTCGCCGAGCGGGCGACCTCGCCGGCATTTTTCTGCTCGGCGCGGGCGTCTCCATCTTCATCACCGAAGTTTGGCGCGACCCTGAAGGCCGCGGATCTTTTCTCTACGGCGCGCTCGACGGCCCGCAACTGGCAGCGATCCTCTTCGTGCTCGTCGGCGCGGCGATCCTGCTCGAGCGCAAAAACGCAAATCAATCCATCGAGGCCGCGCATGGCTGAGCATCTGAGCGAATTCGTCGTTCCGGCCGCGGCTGCAGGCCAGCGCCTCGACAAGTTTCTCGCCGAACATCTGTCTCGGCCACAACCAGGCGATGCGGGTTATTCAGCAGGCGTCAAAGAGGAAATCGAATCTGCCGACGAGATCGATTCGGCCGAATTCAATGAAGACGGGGAGGGAGTTGATTCTGCCTCCATTGACCCAGTTCCGGCCTCTGGCCTCTCTGTCAGCCGTTCACGCGTCCAGCTTCTCATCGAGCAGGGCGATGTTCAGGTCAACGGCCGGGCGGAGAAAGCCTCATTCAAACTGCGTGGCGGCGAATCCATCCGCATCACCGGCGAGCCTCATCCCGCTCCCCTTAGAGCCATTCCCGAAGACATTCCTCTCAACGTTATCTATGAAGACTCCGACCTCGCCGTCATCAACAAGCCTGCCGGCATGATGGTCCACGCAGGCTCCGGACAAAGTGAGGACGCGCGCAGCCACGGAACCCTGGTCAACGCGCTTCTCCATCGCTTCAGCAAACTTTCCGCGACGGGCGGCGAGCTGCGCCCGGGAATCGTTCATCGGCTCGACAAGGAGACCAGCGGCCTCATTATCGTCGCCAAGAACGATCGCGCTCACGCCGCGCTTGGCGAGATGTTTGCTTCGCGCCAGGTGCGCAAGACCTACGTCGCACTGGTGCAGGACGAAATATCGCGCGAAAAGGGAACCATCAATGCCGCCATTGCCCGCGACCCGGTGCGCCGCACGCGCATGACCACCAAGCCCTTGGAGAACGCTCGCTCCGCTGTCAGCCACTGGGAGGTCGTTCGCCGCCTCACTACCCGCTTTGGCCGCTTCACCCTCCTCCGCGTCCGCATCGAGACCGGTCGCACTCACCAGATTCGCGTGCACATGGCTTCCATCGGGCACCCCGTAGTTGGTGACACGCTCTACGGCGGCGCCGGTCAGCTTACCGACCAGGTGGCCGCTCAATCCGCTTCTTCCCGGGCGGCTCGCCGCAAGCTCCAACCCGAGCGCCTCGTGCTCGGCCGCAACTTCCTTCATGCCGCCCACCTCGAGTTCTCCCACCCTCGCACGCACAAGCTCGTTACCCTCGAATCGCCTCTCCCAAAGGAACTCGAGTCGTTTCTCGCTCGCCTCGAAGGGCCCGGCCGATCTTCGCCTCCGCAAAAGCGCTCTGGAATCACGGGTCAAGCTATCTCCCCGGCCGAAGCCGAGCAACAGGCGGAGGCAGAAGCAGAGGCAGAAGCCAGAGCCGACAAACAGAGACCCGGGCCCGCTCGCAAATCCGCGCCGGCGAGCAAAAAGGTCCCTGGCGGAAAGACCAGCTCTGCGCGTAAGGGCGCCAAGAGCGCTGCCGCAGGCTCAACTTCCGTCCACAAGCTCGGAACCCTCAAAGGCGCCAACCGCGATTGATAGAATTGGGAAGATATGAACCAACGAATTCCCGTTTTAGTATGTCTAGGCGTTTTCGCCTTTTCGGCTTCGGATGCCCAGCAGCCGGCAGCTACCACCAAACAGACCGCGCCCGCCACGCAAACCCCCGCTTCGACGGCTGATCAACAGAGCGATCAAAACGCTCCGCCCGTCATCCACCTCGGCGTCAATGAGGTCAACCTCATTTTCACGGTGACCGACAAGCACGGCCATTACATCCCCAATTTGCAGCAGAGCGATTTCGCCCTGCTTGACGACCAGAAGGCTCCGGCCAAGATCAACTACTTCCGCCAACAGATCAATCTGCCGCTGCGCGTCGGCATCGTCATTGACGCCAGCACGTCGATCCGTTCCCGCTTCCAGTTTGAACAACAATCTGCCATCGAATTCCTCCTCGAGATACTCAAGGCCAAGAGCGATCGCGCCTTCGTGATGGGATTCGACGTGACCCCGACCGTCACACAGGACTGGACCAACAACATCGACGGTCTTGAGAACGGCATCAATCGCCTGCGCCCCGGCGGCGGCACCGCGCTCTACGACGCCGTCTACACCGCCTGCCGAGATAAGCTGCTCGACCTCTCCCGCGACCGCGAACCTGTCCGCAAAGCCATCGTTCTGCTCTCCGATGGCGACGATAACCAGTCCCGCGTCCATCCCGACGAGGCCATTAAAGAGTGCGAGCGCGCCGAGACCATCATCTTCGCCATCAGCACAAATTGGACACCGAGCCGCGGCAAAGGCGACAAGGCGCTCCAGGATCTCTCTGAAGCCACCGGCGGCGAGACTTTCTTCCCACCCAGCGTGGAGGAGATGTCGACAAGCTTCAAGCAGATCGAAGAAGAGCTGCGCAGCCAATACGCGCTCGACTACACCCCGGCCGACTTCAAATTAGACGGTTCGTTCCGAACGATCTATCTCTACTGCAACGACCGCCGCTACCAAGCCCGGGCCAAGAAAGGCTACTTCGCCCCGCGGCAATAGATTCCGTAATGGGTTTTGGGGCGCGGCGAATTCACTCTTGCGCCCCGATTCTGACTTGATTCCTTCACAACTCTCCGGCCATGTCGGTCCCGAATTGGCGCATAATTTCTCTTGTCCTTGCCAAATTGATCCATCATCGCATTCTCTAACGATCCTTTTCATTGATCCGCTGCGATTCCGCGATGAAATGAATAGAAGGCGTTCCGAGAGCCTTCAAATCTGCGATGCTTGATCCACGCTAATCAGTACTTGCATTGTTAGTGCAAATCAACCCTCGGATCGCTCCACACCGCTGGTAGGACTGTGCGGACTGGGGGAAATCGGTGATCCGGCAGGCAATATCGTGCGACATTTGCGGAAGTGAAAAGCGGCAGACGAACCACTGGTTCGTAGCCTACGACCAGGGGGGCGAGCTGCGCGTCGCCGGATGGAGTTCGCGCAACCGCCTGCGCCCCGGTTCCAAGCACCTCTGTGGTCAAACCTGCCTGCACAAGCTCGTCGACGAGTTCATGGCCAAGGCCATCTCGGGCCGCGCGCAGGCTGGTGCGGACGAACTAGAAATCTCCGACCGCGCTTCCGACCGCGTCTCCAGCCGCGAAGTTGCCTCCGGCGGCTATGTCGCGGCTGGTCCTCTTTACGACGACGGTGAGTCGTCCGCGCGCCTGGTGAAACCCGTTTTGCCTGCCGCCCCCGCCGCAGCGCGGCCCCTGCCGTTTCGCGCTCAACCTGAGCTTGTCCTCTCTCCCGGCCGTCCTCCGGCTGCGCCAGAGCCCTCGCTCCCTGGGCCGTATTCCGGCCCACCTTCAGGACCGCTTGAGGGCCCGGCCGCGGCTGCAGACTCCGCGCCCCGCTTTTCTTCTCGACAGTGGCGCGCCGAAGCCTGGAACCGCGAGCGCAGTCGCGAACTCCGCAACGGCAACCCGAACCTCACCGTCCGGCGTCATTCCGGTTCATGACCCGGATTTTCTTCCCGCCAGTTCTGCGTGTGCGACACCGGTATGTTTAACTCCGCTTAACTCACCCGTTTCGGTCCGTGCCTAGCCACGCAATAACGCCATCAGTCCCGCTTCGTCGATCACCTGAACCCCCAGCGCCTTCGCCTTATCAAGCTTCGATCCAGCCTCCTCGCCCGCAACAACGTAGCTTGTCTTCTTGCTCACCGACCCCGCCGTCTTCCCGCCCGCATCTTCAATTTGCTTCTTTGCCTCCTCCCGGCTAAGCGTCGGCAGTGTTCCGGTGAGCACAAACGTCAGGCCGGCAAGCTTCTCCGCGCGCACCCTCTTTTCGGCCGTCATCTCCACGCCGGCATCCTTCAGCGCCTGCACCAGCTCCTGGTTTGCTTCCCGGGCAAAGAACTCCAGAATCGCCTGTGAAATCCGCGGCCCAACTTCCTCCACACGTTCCAACTCCTCCGCACTCGCCGCCATGAGCGCGTCCATGCTGCCGAATTCCTGTGCCAGCAGCTCCGCAGTCCGCTCGCCCACGAATCGGATCCCCAGCCCCATCAGCACCCGCGCCAGCCCCGCCTTCCTCGACCGGTCGATCTCTTCCAGCAGTGTCCGTGCCGACTTCTCAGCAAACCGGTCCAACCCCACAAGCTGCTCTTCGGTCAGCTTGTAGAGGTCTGCGACCCCTCGCACCAGTCCTCGATCCAGCAGTTGCTGTACTACCGCGTCGCCCAGACCTTCAATGTTCATCACCGACCGGCGCCCAAAATGCAGCAATGTTTCCCGCAGCTTGGCCGGGCAGCTGGCATTCACGCACCGCCAGTCCACCTCGCCCTCGGCGCGCACCACTTCGCTTCCGCACTCAGGGCATTCCTTTGGGAACACAAACTTCGTGGTCCCGCGCGGATGCTCCGCGTCTTCAATCACCTCCACCACCTTGGGAATCACGTCGCCGCCGCGCTCCACCTTCACCCAATCGCCGATCTTCAGGCCCAGCCCGGCGATGAAGTCTGCGTTGTGGAGCGTTGCACGGCTCACTGTCGTCCCTCCGATGAAGACCGGCGAAAGTTCTGCCACTGGGGTCAGCTTGCCTGTTCGCCCTACCTGGACCGTAATCGAGTTCACCTGCGTCACACCCGCGCGCGCCGTGAACTTGTACGCAATCCCCCACCGCGGCGCACGCCCGGTATACCCCAGCCGTTGCTGCGTGGCCTGCGCATCCACCTTCAGCACCACGCCGTCGATTTCATAGCCCAGCGTCGCCCTGCGCGCCTCGGCGTCGTCGATAAACGCGGTCATCTCATCAACGGTCTTCATCAGCTTGCGGTTCCGGTTCACGCGAAATCCCAGCCCCGCCAGCGTCTCCAGCGTCGCCCACTGTCCCTGCGGCCAGTACTCGCCTCCCACCAACAGGAAATACGCATACAAATCCAGCCGTCGGCGAGCAACAATCTTGGCGTCCAGCGTCCGGAGTGTTCCCGCCGCCGCATTCCGCGGATTCACTGCTGGAGCAAGCCCTTCTGCCTCGCGCTCCTCATTCAACCGCGCAAAAGCGGCCAGAGGCATTACGGCCTCGCCCCGCACCTCGAACGCCGTTGGCAGCCCCGCTTTCTTGAGCGCCTCCGCGCTCACGGTCAGGGGCACGCTCTTGATCGTCCGAATGTTTCCGGTCACATCCTCGCCCGTCTGCCCGTCGCCCCTGGTTATCGCGGTCAACAGCCTTGAGCCTCCGCCGTCCGCAGGACCATAGTGCAGAGCCACGCTCAGCCCATCCAGCTTCAGTTCCGCCACGTAATTCACAGGCAGTGACCCCGCCAGTTCCCGCACTCGCCTGTCCCATGCTGCCAACTCCTCAGCGTTGTAAGCGTTGTCAAGGCTCAGCATCGGCCGCGAATGGCGCACCTTCCCAAATCCTTCGGCGGGCTTTCCGCCCACGCGTTGCGTCGGTGAGTCGGCCGTGACCAGTTCCGGGCGTTCGGCTTCTATGCGCTTCAGCTCATTCATCAGCGCGTCGTACTCGGCGTCGGAGATCGCAGGCGCATCCATCACGTAATACAAGTGCTCGTGGCGGCGCAACTCGTGCCGCAGCTCTTCCACCCGCATTTCATCTGGCCGAGCCGCCGTCTTTCCCAGTCTCTTCTTTGCTTCGCTCATGCAGTCGATTCCCAGGCTCCTGCGGTGAATTATAGGAGAGGGCCTGCAGCCGGCGGCCAAGTTCAGTGTGTTCCTGGGGCTGACCGCGCCCTTCAGGCCTGCGCTTGAAGCTCCCCGCACGAGTTACGATTCCCCTATGGAGCCCGTTACGCACTTCCTTACAGGCGCATGCATCGGCCGCGCCGGCCTAAACCGCACGACTGCTTACTGCACCCTCGCAACGGTCCTCGCAGCCGAGGCTCCCGACATCGACATCCTCTGGTCATTCGATGGGCCTATCGAGGGCTTCAAGCACCACCGCGGCATTACTCACACGCTGGTTGGCGCGCCATTTATGGCCGCCGCAGTGGTGGGAATTGTTGTTCTAATTCACCTCTACGCCGAACATCGCCGCAAGCGCTCCCTCTCCCGTCTCGCGCTCCCGCCCGGCGCGCCCATCCCCGCGCGCCTCCAGCCAAAGCAGATTCGCTGGGGCTGGCTTTATTTTTCTGCCCTGATCGCCAGCCTCAGCCACCTGTTGCTTGACTGGACCAACAACTACGGCGTGCGTCCCTTCTTCCCCTTCAACCCGCGATGGTACGCGGGCAGCTTTGTTTTCATTTTTGACCCGATACTCTGGGCGCTCCTACTCGCCGCCGTGGTCATTCCCTGGATTCTTTCGCTCGCCGACAACGAAATCGGGGCACGGCGCGTGCCCTTCCGTGGACGCTCCTGGGCCATTTTTGCTCTCTGCGGTATGGTCCTCCTTTGGGCGCTCCGCTTCTCTCAGCAGTCTCAGGCCCGCGCCCTGCTTGAAAATGTCCAGATCACCGCACAGCCTGCCACCCGCATCGCTCTCGAGCCCTACCCTCTTAACCCGTTCCGCTGGCATGCTATTCTCGAAACCCCATCTGCTTTCCAGACCGCCGAAATCGACACCCGCTCGGGCCAGATCGCCTCGGACCCCGCAACCGACGCCTTCTTCAAGCCACCCATCACGCCCGCTATTGAGGCCGCCAAGCAGACCGAACTCGGCCGCGTCTACCTCGACTGGTCACTTTGGCCGGTAATCCGCGATCTCGGCCCCCAGCCCATCCCCTACCTCGATCCGCCTCAGCTCCCCCCGGGTCGCGTCTGGACCACCGTCGAGTTCTCGGATCTCCGCTTCAACTACTCGTTCCTCCCCAACTCACGTGCCGTTCCACGCAACCCCCTCGGCGCGGCGGTCTACATTGTCGATGGACGGGAGGAGGCGGGATACTCCATGAACGGCCGCCCCCAACGCTGATTGTTCTCTTCAGTCCTGCGTCCAGATTTTCTTGTTCACTCTTTGGCCCTTTTACTGCTTTCTCTTTTTCACTTCTTCACTGTTTTTATTCACCTCACCAAACTTTTCCATTGACCCGCGCTCCCTCAAACCCGAGAATGAAAGAACGCGCACGCAGCGAACAGATTTCCCCCAAAAACTCCTCCTGAGGTTTCAATGGCCGCCTACATCTTTCTAATCTTCGCCGTCCTCACCCATCTCCTGCCCCACCCCGGCTTGTGGGGTTTCACGGCAGTCGGCGCCATGCTTATTTATTTTGGTGCCCGTCGGCCCTGGCGTGAACTTATCGCCCCCCTCGCAGCCCTTATCGCGGTCGACTTCTGCCTGACAACATTCGTCTACCACTACGCTTTCCACCCTCAGGACTACCTGCTCACCTGGGCCTGGTATGCGATGGCCTTCGCGCTCGGACGCATTCTCCTTCGCGCCCGAACCAGCTTTCTCCGCGTCGCCGCAAGCGCCCTGCTCGGTCCCACGTCGTTCTTTGTTCTGTCCAACTTCGCAGTTTGGGCCGGCGGCTCCATGTACACGAGAAACCTCGACGGCCTGGTTGCTTGCTTCATTGCGGGCCTGCCCTTCTACCGCAACGACCTCGCCTCAACCAGCTTCTTCCTGGCGCTTGCCTTTGGCGTTCCTGTGCTCATCCGCCGGACGCTGGAGAGCCGCACACCTGCGCCGGCTCCGGTTTCCACACCCGTTACAGGCTCTGGCCAGCGGCCCTAGCTGCCCGACCGCATTTCACTCAGGTGTTCGCGACGGGCGGGCTAGCCGCTCCTGCGCGGCGTTTGCGCCACCACCAGGCGAAGCCCAGCACGCCAAGCAACATGGCGCCGCCCACAAGCGGCAGAGCGTGATGCGCCACCAAGTCAACCGCACCCGGACCCAGCTTGAGCACCAGGGCCGAAAGAATCAGCCAGCGTACCATCCTGCCGACAAACACCGAGAAAAGAAACGCCGGCACGCGCATTTCGAAGACGCCCGCGGCGAAGACAAACGCCTTCCATGGCGTGGGCGGAGGCAGCATGGAAGGGATCATCATGGCCAGGAACTCCTGGCGCTCAAACCGAGTGCGCATCTGCTCAAACCGGTCCCGATTGACGCGCTTCAGCAAGAAGAGCTCACCACCGGCGCGGCCCAGCCCGTAGGGCAACAGCCCGCCAATCGCCGACCCGATCGATGCCATCATGCAGTAGAGCCAGAAATGTCCCTTGTCGTTCCAGACGTAGAGAGCGAGAATCGCATCCATCGGCACCGGAATTGTTGAGGAGTCAAGCAGCGCTACCGCGCCAACTCCCCAGAATCCAAGCTTTAACAGGGCTGGAAGCACCACCAGCTTCCATTTGGCCATCAACCGAGACACAAACGCCTTCAAACAGTCTCCCCTTCCAGCTCTTAATCCGTCTTTCATTGTAAGGGGCTCCCGTTAGAGCGCGGATTTGTCTGGAATGAGAGAATAAACAGAAAGGATGCGCACAGCGCGGTCACGATTTGGGCTGGGGCCCAGGCCGCCCTTTACCTACGGATGTCCACCACCGAGATCCCAGACGATGTGAAAGAACCCGGCCAACCGGAGGCCACTCCGGTTTCGACGGATAGTGCGGCCCTCCCCCCGCCGCCAAGCACCTCCCGCTGGGTCGACTACGATACGCACGAGCTGCTGGAAATGATCAGCGAGCTTGAGGACGAGCGCCGCTGGGCACGCCTCCGCGAAGGCATCCTTTGGGCCCTTCTCCTTCACATTCTGCTGCTCTCGGCCGTGACCTGGATTCCGAAGTACGTCTTTAAAGTTCCCCAGGTGATCGATCCGATCGACGCCATCAAGAACCGCAAGGACTTGAACTACCTGGATGTGCCGCCGGATGCTCTGCGCGCGCTCCAACCGAAGCAGGTTGTGAAGCCGCTTCCGCAGAAGCAGCCGCAGATCGATAAGAAGACACTCGAAGCCCTCAACAAACCGACCACTCCACCGCCTCCAACCCCGGCGGAAACACATCCCACGACACCTGCGCCCACGCAGCCCCCTCCACCCCTCACGCCGGCTCCTGCGCAGCAGTCTCAGCTCGAAACCCCGCATCCTGCAGCAAATCCCCGACCGAGTTTTGCAATGGGATCGCAGAATCCTGCCGACCAGCTTCGCGATGCGATTCGCGGCTCCCGCTCGCCGGGGGCCGGCCAGCAGACTCCCGGCGGAGGCGGGTTGCGTATGCATCCTGGTGCCGCGCCTGGCGGCGTGGAAATTCTTTCCGATACGCAGAATGTCGATTTCAGAGCATGGATCCAGCACTGGCATTATGAGACCGAAAGGACCTGGGATCCGTTGATTCCGGACGAAGTGAATCCTCCGATTCTCAAGTCGGGAATGGTGGCCATACGATTCAAAGTGCTGCCGAATGGACGCCTGATGGATGGAAGCCTGATTCTGGAAGGCCGCTCAGGCGATACGGCACTGGACCGCGCGGCCTGGGGAGCGCTTACGGGTTCGAACTATCCGCCGCTGCCCCGCGAGTTCCACGGTCCGTACCTGGAGATGCGTGCGTATTTCCTTTACAACATGGAGCCTGGACGCTAACCTGGCTCCTCAAGAAGTCCCGGTTGGGCCGATCTTATCCGTCGGCTCGCGGAGCAAACAGGCAGGACTTAGGGCTTCAGCTCCGTGGCATTCATGAACTCAGCAAGGTAGTCCTTCCAGACTGCGGCAACCGTGTGCGTGCCATGGCCGCGCGTCTGGTCGGTGATGGGCAGAAGAATGAATCGCGCATGGGGCATGCGCGTGACCATCTTCTCGGCAATGCCCAGTTCAGGCGGGTTGATGTAGTCGTCTGCGGAGTTGATCCAGAGCACCGGCACGGTGATGCGGTCGAGATGCGGGCTGGGATCGTAGTTGCGGCTGGCGTTCGTATAGAAGATCAAGTCGTTGGCGTCGGTGGAGGCCATGACGCGCTTGAGGTAGTTGTCGACGTACTGTTCCGCTGCGTCGCGCGTGGGCGCCTGCTTCTGCATCTGCAAGGGGCTTGAGCCCATGATCATGAGCAGTTCGTTGGCGGTGCGCAGGCCCTGGACGGGTTCGGACTTGTACTCGCCGTCCATCCATGCGGGGTCCTGCTTGATGGCCTGGATGGCCATGTATCGCATCATGCGGTTGCGGCCGGCGATCTGGACGGGCAGGCAGGCAAAGGGAGCCAGCGCATCGGCAAAGCCAGGGTAGGTCTCGCCCCACACGAATGACTGCATGCAGCCCATGGAAGTGCCAAGGATGAGCCGAAGGTGGTCGATCTTCATCTCGTCGAGCATCATGCGCTGGCTGCGCACCATGTCGTCGTAGTCGTATGCGGGGAAGTGCGCGTGCAGGCCGTCGGAGGGCTTGGAGCTTTGGCCGTGGCCGATGTCGTCGGGCAGGATGAGGAAGTACTTCTGGATGTCGAGCGGTGCGCCGGGGCCGAAGAGGACATTGGAGAAGAGCGGATTCATCAGCGAATGCGCATTGCCGCCCGTGCCGTGCAGCAGGAGCACGGCGTTATCGACGCGGCCGGCGGCATTGCGATGCGGCGTGCCCAGGGTGAGGTAGTGCAGCTTGAGCTCGGGGAGGGTCTCGCCCGTGCCGAAGCGGAAGTTGGGGAGGATGAGCGTTCCATCGCCCGCGGGCCACGAGACAGCAGTTGAGGTGGCCGTCTGCGGGGCAGCGGATTGGTTGAAGACAAGGGAGCCGACAGCGATAAATGCGGCTGCAATGAGAGGCCGCGCCGAGTGAATTTTCATTGGACGGCTCCGCGCGTATCGATTTCTTTTGATAGGTTTGGCCTTGGTGCCGAGTGAACGGCAGGTGTCTACCGCTGAAGCAGATGAGCCGGAATCAGAAACATCTCGGCGACCTGTTCGAGATTGAAACCCGACGCCAGCAGCTTTTGGACCAGTGCCTTCTGCTGCGCCTTGTACTCCTCGCTGGGCACGAATTGCTCGGCGACGAAGTCATCCTTTTCGCCCATGCCGCGGAGAAAGGGTCTGGTGGCATCTTCAGCCATGTTGTGCCCTCTCCGTTCAGGATATAGGACTTCGAAGAGAACGGATTTAGGATTTCCCTGAATGGGGAAACCGCGCTAGAATTTTGGTGTCGAACATGTTTAGCCGATCCGCAGTGCGAATCTCCTCGACGCCGGTGCTGAAGCGGTTTCGGCATGGCCGGCCCGATCGTGGACGGCGCCCCTCCTGCTGAGTAATCTAGTCCCGACAACTTGTGGTCATTGAGGGTTCTCATTCGAGACCCTTCGACAGACTCAGGGCAGGCTCTGGGCCACCCTGTGTTCTCAGCTTCATCCGCCTTTGCGCGGATAGAAAGGTTATTTCCAATGAACAGCTTCGATAGCAAGGCGACTCTGAGTTCCGGCGACAAGGCTTATACGATTTACAGGCTTTCTGCCCTCGAGAAGCGCGGCTTTCACCTGCATCGCCTTCCGTTCAGCCTGAGAATTCTGCTGGAAAATCTGCTGCGCCGTGAGGATGGCGTCAACGTGACGGCGTCGGAGATTGAGTTTCTTGCGAATTGGGACGCGAAGGCCGAGCCGAGCCGCGAGATTGCCTACATGCCTGCGCGTGTTCTCATGCAGGACTTCACGGGCGTGCCGGCGATCGTGGATCTAGCCGCGATGCGCGACGCGATCAAGACGCTCGGGGGCGATCCGGAGCGCGTGAACCCGCTTGTGCCCGCCGAACTCGTCATTGATCATTCGGTCCAGGTGGATGAATTCGGGACCGCGGGATCGTTTGACGCCAATACGCTGCTCGAGTTTCAACGCAATCGCGAGCGCTACGCTTTTCTTAAGTGGGGCCAGACGGCGTTTCGCAACTTCTCCGCGGTCCCGCCTGGGATGGGAATCTGCCACCAGGTGAATCTTGAGTATTTGGCTCGTGTGGTCTTCACCGAAGAGTCAAACAGCGGAGCTGTTGCGTACCCTGATACCCTGGTCGGAACGGACTCACACACCACGATGATCAACGGGCTCGGCGTACTCGGATGGGGCGTCGGCGGCATCGAAGCGGAGGCAGCCATGCTTGGCCAGCCGGTCTCCATGCTTATTCCACAGGTGGTGGGATACAAACTGACGGGCAAACTCCGAGAGGGTGCTACTGCGACGGATCTGGTTCTGACGGTGACGCAGGCGTTGCGCAAGCTTGGTGTAGTGGGCAAGTTCGTTGAGTTTTACGGGCCGGGCATTGCAGAACTGCCGCTTGCTGATCGCGCGACCATCAGCAACATGGCGCCCGAGTATGGCGCAACCTGTGGGATCTTCCCTGTGGATGCAGAGACGCTGCGCTATCTGAGGCTCACCGGTCGCAGCGAAGAGCAGATCACACTGGTCGAGGCGTACTTCAAGGAGCAGGGCATGTTCCACACGTCTGCCTCTCCGGATGCGGAGTATACCCAGACGCTGGAACTCGACCTGGGTGAAGTGGAACCGAGCGTTGCAGGACCAAAGCGCCCGCAGGATCGTGTCTTGCTGAAGGACGCGGCAGCCAGTTTTGCGCAGCAGTTGCCCGCGTTGCTCTCGCCCACGGCGAAACCCCTGGGCACCCGCACCGCGGCCGCATGGCAGCGTGGATCGGTAACGGATGCAGGCGTCGCGGAAAAAGTTCCGGTGCATTTGACCACCACAGTGAAGGAGCGGTTTGGCGTCGATCCCGACACATATCTCGACCATGGTTCGGTCGTGATTGCCGCAATAACCAGTTGCACGAACACTTCGAATCCGTCGGTGATGATTGCGGCGGGCATCCTGGCCAAGAAGGCGGTTGAAAAGGGGCTGACCGTGCCGCCATGGGTAAAAACCTCGCTTGCACCCGGTTCACGCGTGGTGACGGACTATTACCAGAAGGCCGGGTTGCTGACCTATCTCGAAAAGCTCCGCTTCAATGTGGTTGGCTACGGGTGCACCACATGTATCGGCAACTCCGGACCGCTGCCCACAGATGTTTCGAAGAGCATCGATGAACATGGACTTGTAGCCGTGAGCGTACTCAGCGGCAACCGCAACTTTGAGGGCCGTGTGAATGTCGATGTGCGGGCTAATTATTTGATGAGCCCGCCGCTGGTGGTTGCTTATGCACTGGCCGGCAAGATCGGACACAACTTCGACACGGACCCTCTCGGGACCGACCAGTCGGGTGAGGCTGTCTACCTCAAGGACATTTGGCCAACGCAGCAGGAAGTGGCAGACGCGATTGCGCTCGGCGTGAGCCGTGAAGGATTCCGCAAGGAGTACGCCACGGTGAGCGCGGGCGATGCCAACTGGCAAGGCCTCAGCTTTCCCACAGGAGATGTCTACCAGTGGGAGCCGGACTCCACCTATATCCGCAAGGCGCCTTACTTCGATGGCATCACCAAGGAGCCGGCGCCGGTGAAGGACATTCTCGGCGCGCATGTGCTTGCTGTGCTCGGAGATTCGGTGACCACAGACCACATCTCTCCGGCCGGCAACATCAAGGCAAACGGTCCAGCGGGAAAGTATCTCTCGGAGCATGGGGTCAAGCCCACGGACTTCAATTCGTACGGCTCGCGGCGAGGCAATCACGATGTGATGGTTCGCGGCACATTTGCTAATGTGCGCCTTCGGAACAAGCTGGCTCCGGGAACCGAAGGCGGCGTGACCCGGTTGCTTCCCGAGGGCGAGCCGATGTCGATCTTCGACGCAAGCGTGAAGTACGCGGAGCGCGGTGTTCCACTGGTGATTCTAGCCGGCAAGGAATATGGATCTGGCTCATCGCGCGATTGGGCTGCTAAAGGGCCGAACCTGCTCGGCGTGCGCGCTGTGATCGCGGAGAGCTTTGAGCGTATTCACCGGTCGAACCTGGTGGGAATGGGAATCCTGCCATTGCAGTTTGAGGATGGGCAGAGTGTTGAATCGCTGGGTCTGACTGGCGAGGAGGTCTTTGACTTCCCGGGGTTGAAAGGTTTGCTCAACGCGAAGTTTGCCCAGGGACGCACGCTGCGCGTGCGCGCAACTGCCGCGGATGGGAAGGTGAAGGAGTTCGACACCAAGGTCCGCATCGACACGCCTCAAGAGATCGAGTACTTCGAGCACGGCGGAATCCTGCAGTACGTGCTTCGGCAGTTGGCCGCGAAGTAGCGCCCGGCTACCAGAGAGCCGGATGGGCGGATTCATTTTCCAAGTGGAATCTTGGGAGAGCGAAATTCCGCCCAGCTGCAATCCGGCTTTCGTTCTATACTTCTTCCATGCGGAACGAATTCACAGCGGTTATTGAGCGCGACGGCGATTGGTTTGTCGCCTGGTCTCCTGAGATTCCTGGCGCAAATGGCCAGGGGCATAGCGTGGAAGAGTGTCGCGAAAGCCTGGGTGCGGCTATTCAACTGATCCTGGAAGATCGCCGCGAGGATGGCCTTCGCGGGGTCCCGCCTGACGCCCTTCGCGAGACGGTCACCATTCAGTGAAGCGGGAATCGCTCCTGCGGCACCTCCGCTTGCACGGATGCTATCTGAAGCGCGAGGGCGGATCTCATTCGTTGTGGACCAATCCGGCAACGGGACAAACGGAAGCGGTTCCGAGGCATACAGAGATTGCCGATTTGCTGGCTCGGAAGATCTGCAAGGGACTGTCCGTTCCAGAAATGGGAAGATAGCCGCCAAAAGAGAAGGCTCCGAACCCTGATGGGATCGGAGCCTTTGCTTTTTGAGCGCGGTGGAGAATTATTTGGGTTTCGCGGGCGCTGTCACAGTCTTGGCAGGCACACGCTTCACTTTTGAAGTCCCCGGTGCGGCGGCCTGTTCGTCTTCGTGCGTGGTAAAGAAGCGCACGCCCTCAAGGCTGTGTTCGCCCATCACATGAAGACGAAGGAAGTTCGTCGAACCTGACTTGGTGCGAGTTCCGGCCACGATGGCGATGACCTCTCGCGGTCTCACGAATCCGCCCTGTTCGAGAAGGCTTTCCGCGCAATCGACAAGGGCTTCAGTCGAGTTGACCTTGGGACACCGGATCGGCGTGGTGCCCCACAGCAGATTGATGCGATTGATGGTGACCTCAACCGGGCTGAGTGCGAAGATCGGGGTAGAGGGGTGGTACTTCGACAACTGCCGCGCAGTCACTCCCGACTCGGTAAACAGTGCAATGCCGCGTAGATCGAGGTCGTCGGCCGCGTGCGCCGTAGCTTCACAGATCGTCTCGGCGATGGATAGGTGGCTCCTGCGCTCGCGCGGCTCGTAGAACGCCTGCTCTTTGATGTGCCTTTCGGCATCCGCGACGATGCGGGCCATCATGGCAACTGTTTCCACGGGGTATTTGCCGACTGCCGACTCGCCGGAAAGCATGACGGCATCTGTGCCATCGTAAACGGCGTTGGCGACGTCCGAGACTTCTGCGCGCGTTGGCCGTGGATTCTCGATCATCGACTCCAGCATTTGCGTGGCGGTGATGACGGGTTTGCGGAATTCAGCAGCACGGCGGATGATGTGCTTCTGGATCGCGGGAACCTTCTCAGGCGGGACCTCCACACCTAGATCGCCGCGTGCGACCATGATGCCGTCAGAGACGGTGAGGATTGCATCGAGGTGCTCGATGGCCTGCGGCTTCTCGAGTTTTGCAATGATCCAGGTATCTCCGCCGTATGCAGAGACACGATTGCGAACCAGGCGAACATCCTCAGCGGTTCGGACGAAGGAGACTGCAATCGCGTCGACGCCGTTCTTGAGAGCAAACTCCAGATCCTGGGAGTCCTTGTCGGTCAACGAAGGAACTCGGACAGGAATACCGGGCAGGTTGATTCCCTTGTTTTCCCCCAGCATTCCGCCGTTGACTATCTCGCAGACCACATCGTCGCCGTCGACATCGTGAACGCGCAATTCGAGCAGGCCGTCGGAGAGCAGGATCCGCGATCCCTGCTCCACGTTTTCCGCGAGCGTCCTGAATGTAGTGCCAACCAGAGAGGCTGTGCCGGGAACATCGCGTGGCGTAATGGTCAAACGGCCGCCAGCCTTCAGTTGGACCGGCTGATGATCTTTCAGCTTGGAAGTGCGGATCTTTGGTCCCTGGAGGTCGCCAAGAATGCACAGGGGTTTGTGCTCTTCGCGGCTGACCTTGCGGATCATTTGAATCAAAGCAAGCTTCTCTTCGTGCGTCCCGTGAGAAAAGTTAAGGCGGACAACATCGATCCCGGCGCGGACGAGATCGCGGAAGACCGGTTCCGTGTTGGATGCCGGCCCCAGCGTGGAAACGATCTTTGCCCGTCGTTGGGAAGGGGAATCGGTCAAGCTGAGTTCAAATGCCATTCAGGGAGACTCCGATAATTAGGGCTGTTTTTTTAGAGAAAAGCAGAACAAAGAGGGGTCCGCTTCATTGTACATTGGGGTTCGAGCAGACTCCCATTGTGCTTTTGTGAATTGCTGCAGGATCGATGGGAACGCGAAATGTTACTGATCTAAGGCTTCCGAATCCGTTTGCCCGGCGGCAAAGAGCTTCGCTCTGCGTTCCCGAAAGAGTGCGCCGTTAAGCTCAGCACCAACCAGAACACTGAACGCTGTAATGTAAAGCCAGACCAACGTGGCAATTCCGGCGCCAAAGGAGCCGTAGAACATCGAATAATCCGCAATGCGGGTGACGTACCACCCGAATGCCAGCGTGGCGGGAAACCAAATGACCGTACTGCAAGCCGAGCCTGGAAGAACCCAAAACCAGTGCTCTTTGCGACGCGTCCCAAAGTGGTAGAGAACGGTAAGGACGGCAACGCTGGTGATCAGCGCCAGGGACCACCGCACCATGCGCCAGAGGAGGATGACAATATGGCGCAACTCGTGGTCGGCGTTGGCAATGGTCCATAACTCGATCTGATGCCCAAAGACCACCAGGAGGGTAGCCAGCGAAAGTGGGACCAGAGCGATGGGAACCAGCAGCAGTGCGCGCATTCTGCGTCCCCAGAAGCTCCAATCCTCGCGAGGCAGCCTGTATGCTCTGCGGAAGCCTTCCATGAACGAGAGCATCATGCCCAGACCGGCGAAGATGCTCAGGCTTGACGCGGAAGCAATGACCTGGCCGGAATGGATGCGCCGATTGAGCACATAGTCTTGAAGCAAATCCATCGAGTCGGCAGGAAGGATCTGCTCGAAGGCGATGCGAATCTCCCCAACGATGCTGTTGCCCTCTGGCGCCTGCGCCAGCACGGTTGTAATCACCAGAAGCGCCGGAAACAGCATTAACATCCCGGAGTAGGCAACCGCCTTGGCCGTATTGATCACATCGTGAGCCAGGGACTGAGCGACGGCGGTTCGAAGTTTGGAAAGAATCCGCTTCATGGGGATCACAGGCCAGAGTAGAGCATTTGCGCAGGGTTGGGCCAGCCTGCAACCTGGTGGAAAAGCGAGGTTTCAACTAACGCCGGCCGAAGGCTGGTATTAAATTCAGGCCACACGCGGCTCAGGCCGCCGATGCCAAGACCGATGAGGGGAGATCGGTTTATCATTTCCGAGCCATGACTACTCATTGCTTTCGCAGATTGTACGGATCGCTGCCCATCGGCCTATTCGCCGTTTCATTCGTACTGACGAGTTTCGCGCAGAAAACGCCGACTCCCAACCAGCAACTGGCTTCGCCGGAGTTGAACGCCCGGGTGGATGCGCTGATCAAGAAGATGACGCTTGAGGAAAAGGTCGGTCAGCTTGCCCAGTTTGCCGCGGGATATGCAACCGGACCCGGAGCCTCAAACCTTCGCTATGACGAATTGGTTGCCAAAGGGCAGCTGGGTTCGATGCTCAATGTAGTGGGGGCTGAAGCCACGAATCATTACCAGCACATTGCGATGGAAAAGACGCGGCTCAAGATCCCGATTCTGTTTGGCCAGGACGTGATCCACGGTCATCGGACGACGTTTCCGATTCCACTGGCCATTGCGGCAAGCTGGGATCCAGAGGCTGCCGAGCTGGTGGCTCGCTTTGGCGCTAGAGAGGCGCGAGCGGACGGGATTCCCTGGGTGTTTTCGCCCATGGTGGATATTGCACGCGATCCGCGATGGGGACGAATCATCGAGTCCAACGGAGAAGACCCGTACCTCGGGTCGGCCATGGCGCGCGCCTGGGTGAAGGGATATCAGCAGGACGATCTTTCGAAGCCTGACTCGGTGGCTGTGAGCGTGAAGCACTTTGCCGCTTATGGAGCAGCAATCGCTGGCCGAGACTACAACGCGGTGGAGATGGGTGAGCCCACGCTGCGGCAGGTGTATTTGAAGCCCTACCAGGCGGCCGTGGAAGCGGGCGCTGCAACCCTGATGAGCTCCTTTAACTCGATCAACGGAGTTCCGGCCACCGCCAACCCTTTGATCCTGACCCAGATTCTTCGCAAGGAGTGGGGATTCGACGGGTTTGTGGTCAGCGACTGGGGTGCGGTGAGCGAGTTGATGAACCACTCCATCGGCGACGGCCCAACGGTAGCCCGTAAGGCCTTGGAAGCGGGCGTGGACATGGACATGGAAGGCAACCTGTTCGGGACTGTGATTGCCGATCAGGTCCGGTCTGGGAAGATACCCGAAGGGGTGGTAGATGAGGCGGTTCGCCGCATCCTTCGCGTGAAATTTGCACTGGGTCTTTTTGAGCACCCGTATGTGGAACCGGGGCCGGTCTATGATGCGACGCCCGAACGCCGGGATGCCGCGCGAAAAGTGGCGGAAGAGACGTTTGTCCTGCTGAAGAACGATCCGGTGGAGGGCGTGGGGGCGCTTCTGCCATTTACTAAGAAGGCCGGCAAGGTGGCTCTGATCGGCCCTATGGCCGATAACCAGAAGGAGATGCTGGGGGCGTGGGCTGTCACGGGCAACCCAAAGTTTGTGGTCACGTTGAAGACTGCCCTGAGTGAACGGCTCGGTGACAAACTGCTCTACGCGCCTGGATGCGAATTGCTCGCGGGCGAAGACGAGAATGTGCTGAAGACTGTGAATTTCGGCGGCGCGGCTACCTCAGTTGGGAGTCTCCCTGTTCCCGACGATGCAAAGACGATTGCGGAAGCGGTCCTGACGGCGAAGGCGGGCGACGTTGTGATTCTGGCGCTGGGCGAGCCGACCGACTGGTTTGAAGGAGAGGCGGGGAGTCGAGTGCATCTCGGCTTTACGGGGAATCAGCAGAAGCTTCTGGAGGCTGTCGTCGCGACTGGCAAGCCAGTGATCCTGGTGGTACTGGCGGGGCGTCCGCTTGAACTGAAGTGGGCTGCGGGCCATGTTCCTGCGATTCTGCAGGCATGGAGTCCGGGCGTCGAAGCGGGCCATGCAATCGCCAATGTGCTCTTTGGCGATGTGAACCCGTCGGGCAAGCTTCCGGCCAGTTTCCCACGCGCAGTGGGCCAGGAGCCGCTCTATTATGCGCAGTTGCCTACGGGAAGACCCGCGCATGGCGACCTGAGCCACATGCCGCGCAATGCAGGTGAAAAGTTCATGTCGCGCTATGTGGATGAGGAAAACTCCGCGCTGTTTCCGTTTGGCTGGGGACTGAGCTACACGCGATTCAGCTACTCGAAACCGATCGTCAACCGGCCCGAAGTTCCGGTGCGAGAGGTAATCGCCACGGGGTCGGGTGCAGTTGTCATGGTTGGCGTGGATGTGACGAACACAGGCAGCGTGGCCGGAACAGAGGTGGTCCAGCTCTACATCCGAAACACAGCGGCCAGCGTCGAGCAGCCGGTGAGAGAGCTGAAGGGCTTTGCGCGGATGAACCTCGCGCCGGGTGAGACAAAGCACGTGGAGTTTCCACTCGGATTCGATGAGCTGAGCTTCTACAACGTCGAGAGCAAGGAAACGGTCGAGCCAACAACGTACGACATTTGGGTTGGCGGCAGCTCCCTTGCGACCTCGGAAACGAGCCTGCGGGTTGTCGAGTAACCGTTAACGCTGCATATGAGTTCGAGGAAGGTCCGAGCACAGGAATCATTCCCATATTCAGCGTTGATGGTGCACAATGGGTGCTGATTTCCTGGAGACACTTCCCATGCGTCAATCGATTAGAAACCTCTCTGTTTCATTTGCATTTGCGGCCACCTCGGCATTCGCTCAACAGGACTACTTCAGCAACTGGCCAGCCGGCACCTCCCCGAAGGACGTGGGCAAGCGCGTGGGCGAACATTTTGTTACCAGTCCGCATCAGTATGGGGCGACAATCCACTATTCGGAGATCTGTACATGGTATGGGGCTCTGACATTTGCGCAGCTTACGCACGACGATGGGCTGCGCGCCAAGCTCGTTGACAAGTTTGCTCCGCTCATGCCGGGCGGCGCCGAGGAGTCTCGGATTCCTCAGCGGCATCATGTGGACGACTCGATCTTCGGAGTAGCGCCACTCGAGATCGCCATCCAGACAAAAGACCCGAAGTATCTGGCGTATGGGAAGTGGTGGGCAGACCGGCAATGGGAGAATCCGCAACCCGATGGTCTATCTGCAGAGACGCGTTACTGGGTGGACGACATGTACATGCTGACCATGCTTCAGCTTGAGGCGTACCGCGCAACAGGCGAGCGCAAGTATCTCGACCGCGACGCGGACGAGATGGTCTCGTATCTCGATAAATTGCAGGAGCCAAATGGGCTGTTCCATCATGCGGCGGACGTTCCTTTTTTCTGGGGGAGGGGGGATGGATGGTTTGCCGCGGGAATGGCAGAGATGCTGCGCGATCTCCCGGCGGATCATCCGCAAAGGGCACGGATTCTGGCCGGATACAAGAAGATGATGGCGGCGCTTCTGCAATACCAGGGCAAGGATGGCATGTGGCGGCAACTGATCGATCACGATGACATCTGGCCGGAGAGTTCGAGCTCGGCCATGTTTGCCTTTGCTCTGATCACCGGCGTAAAGAATGGTTGGCTCCCTGCGGAGACCTACGGTCCGGCGGCGCGAAAGGCCTGGATTGCCGTCGTTGGCTACATCGATCAGAACAACGACATCACCCAGGTGTGCGAAGGCACGGGCAAGAAGAACGATCTGGATTACTACTACCAGCGCAAACGCCGCACAGGGGATTTCCATGGGCAGGCGCCGGTACTGTGGGCCGCATCGGCGTTGCTGAGAGAAGCCGAGAAATAAGCATCGCGGCGAACCGGCTGGTCGACGAATTCGTATCCGTGTGAAGTTCGTTAGCCCGAGCGGCGGGTTATGCAGGTACACTGACGGGAAATAGGAGAATCGCCATGCAAACGAGAATTCAGGGCACCACCATGCCGGTGCTCGATGTGCAGCTTGAGCCGAACGAGAGCGTGTTTTCAGAGAGCGGCGAGCTCTCGTGGATGACCAGCTCAATCCAGATGACAACGCATACCCAGATGGGCGGGGGCGGCGGGTTGTTTGGCGTGCTGAAGCGCGTGGCCGGCGGCGGGAGCCTTTTCATGACCGAATACCGGGCCATGGGCTACGCGGGCGAGGTCTCGTTCGCCACCAAGGTGCCGGGACACATTGTGCCGATCCAGGTGGGGCCGGGGCAGGAGTTTCATGATTCACCGGCACGGTTTCCTGTGCGCTACGGATGGGGTGACGATCGGCGTGGGGTTCCAGCAGTCGCTGGGGGCGGGAGTTTTTGGCGGGAGCGGATTTCTGCTGCAGAAGGTTGCCGGCCAGGGCACGGCGTGGCTGGAGCTCTCCGGCGAGCTGATCTTGAAGAACCTTGCGCCGGGCGAGGTGCTGCGCGTGCATCCGGGCCACGTGGGCGCGTTCCAGGCGTCGGTGGGGTTCCAGATCACGATGGTGCCGGGGCTGAAGAACATGATCTTCGGCGGGGATGGGATCTTTCTGGCGGTGCTTGCAGGGGCCGGGAACGGTCTGGCTGCAGACGCTGCCGATTTCGCGGCTGGCGCACCAGATCGGCGAGTATCTGCCGCGGGGTGAATCGCGTCAGGTTGGTCCGGCGGCAGGCGGCGCTCTGCTGGGCGGGATTGTAGGCTCGATTCTGGGCGGGGACCAATAAGACAGGGATCAGGGTTCAGGGTCCAGGGTTCAGAAGGACAGGGGAAAGGGAACAGGGAAAAGGGAACAGGCAATAGGCAATAGGCACTAGGGAACAGGGAGCACGTTCGAAGGAGAAAGATTGAATCTGAACCGTGGGGCAATCCCGCTGGGTAGCGTTGCAGGGATTCGACTGTTCCTGCACTGGTCGTGGTTTCTTGCGGCCGCGATCGAGATCCAGATGCGCTCGGGAAGCTATAGCACGGTCATCTGGAACGTGCTGGAGTACCTGGCGATCTTCGCAATCGTTCTGCTGCATGAGTTCGGTCACGCCTTCGCGTGCCGAAGTGTTGGCGGGACGGCAAACCAGATCATGCTGTGGCCGCTTGGCGGCATTGCCTACGTGGATCCGCCGCAAAGGCCGGGCGCAACCTTGTGGAGCATTGCGGCCGGACCGCTGGTGAATGTGGCGCTGCTGCCGGTTCTTTGGGGCGCGATTGCAATTGGGAATGTGGCCGGTTGGCAGGATTCGAGCCCCAACTTCTACAACTTCCTTTGGGCGGTGCTCTCGATCAACATCGTGCTGCTGGTGTTCAATATTCTGCCTATCTATCCGCTGGACGGCGGAAAGATATTGTGGACGCTGCTTTGGTTTTTCCTGGGGCGCTCGCGCAGCCTTTACGTCACAACGATCATTGGCTTCTTCGGAATCGCCGGCTACGTACTGCTGGCGATCCGGGCGGGCAGATTCTCATGGCTGATTGTGATGGCGATTTACATGGGCGCGAACTGCTGGACCAGCTTCAAGTACGCACAAGGGTTGATGAAGATCGACAAGCTGCCGCGGCGGGGCGGATTCGCGTGCCCCAGTTGCCGCAAGGCTCCGCCGATCGGAAATTACTGGCGGTGCGGGCAATGCCAGCAGGGCTTTGACACATTCGAGTCCGGCGCGAAGTGCCCGCACTGTGGCGCAGCGTATCCGGCGACGGTGTGCCTGGATTGCCGAATGACCTACCCGATGAGCGAATGGGCGAAGCAGGGCGGAACTGCCGGCGCGACGGGCACGTTCGGGCAGACGGACCTGACGGGAACGATGTAGAGGCAGTTCGCAGTTCACAGTTCGCAGTTGTCAGTTGACAGTGAACAGTGGACAGAGGACAGGCAACAGGGAGAACGGAAAAGGGAGCTGAGGGACAAGGGTGTGGGGTGTGGAGGCGGCTGGGGATCAATCGTAGGGGGGACACTGGAAGACTTCTGGGTAGTAACCAGTCCCCAGAGGTGCGTCCACGGTAATCTTGGGATCGAGAACAAGCTAACTATCAAGGACAAGCTACCTAAGGTTGGTAACCGTCGGCGATCCACCGAGCAAACAGCTCAATGCGATCCTGGGGCCAGGGGCCCTCTCCGCGTGGCGGGGCTGGTGGCATCACTGCGCCCCCGATGCCGCGAATGCGGTCGTAGATGGCCGCTGCATGCGCCTTGACGTCGTCGTAGCTTGCCAGGTTGAACGCCTTGCTCATGGCCTGGATGTCTCGCTCAGTGAAGAGTGGGCGAATGTCGGATTGATAGCTTGTAAGTGTTGCCATGGTCCTCACCTGTTGGAATGATCCTACAATGTTGTGGAGCAAAACCAGAGTAAACGCAGCCTCACAATGTGCATCGAAGGTGGCTTTTTCTCAAGGAAAAAGCCACTTGGCTGCGGTAGTTCCGGGGTACATCTACTCTGGTTCCGCTGTGGCCGCGCTCATTTTGGAGCCAAGGGCGCGGCATCGCGCAAAAATCACAAGGCCACGCTATTTAGCTGTGCGGCGAGTTTTTTCATTGCGGCATTTTCGAGGACAACTTGGCCGGCCTCTTGACTGTGCAAAGCTATCTCCGCGGCGATTGAGCGACCGAGAATTCGCTGATCGATATTGCCGAAGGGCCCAGGCACGAGGCTGCCAAGCAGACCGACCCAGGCCGGGGTATGAGCGTTGCCGACGATGATGCCGGGGCGAAAGATGGCGAGGCGGGTGAAGCCGATGTTGCGCACGGTGTCTTCTTTCATGCCCATTACGCGGGCATAACGGATGCGGCTGCGAGTTGAGCTTCCTGCCGCAGAAAGCAGGCAAAACTGGGCGATTCCGGCGGAGTGCCAGGCCCGCGCAAATGCACCGACGACGCCAACCTCGAGTTGTTTCAATTCTTCTTCGCTCCAGCGCGCCGAACCAGAACCGACACCCACACAACTGACGGCGCTGGCGGGGCCCTGGCTCAAGACTTCGCGGGCGAGGGCGGCCGTGCGCTCGGCAAAGTCAACGGCGCCGGTATCAAGGACGACGTTGCGCACCCGCGATTGCGCCGCAATGGGTTTTCGGGTGACCATCACCACTTCGCGGCATTGCGGAATTGCGAGCAGTTCCGCGACCGCTGCGCCACCGACTTGCCCGGTGCCACCGAGGATGATTGCGGCGAAATTCTGATTCATAGAGAGGACCTCTGCTTAGGGGAGGATGCGACAGGCGAGTTCATCCCAAGAGGGAAGGATACTTGATTTCGGAAGGGCAGGTTAGAGGCTGGAGGGAGGAGGTAGGAGGGAGGAGGGAATAGCGAGCTTCGAGGGTTGAGGGAGGGCCGTCATTTTTTTTGGCGTCGGTTTCAGGGGCCTGAAGGCCTCTGCTCCCTCCGTGCGAGGCTGTCTAGTATCAGGTTGGGACGCGTGGTGGATGAGCCGGGAGATATCCTGTTGAGGCGCGAGGCGGCTCAGGTGCATCTGATATTCAGGCTGAAGATGGTATTCAAGATGAAGATGCCGAGAGCTATAGGAGGCAGGCGATGAAGGCAGTGGTGCTGGATGAGTATGGCGGGCCGGAGAAGTTGAAGTTTGAAGACAAAGTTGTTGACCCGCAGGTTAGCGGAAGTACGGTACTGATTTCAGCGGTTGCGGCGAGCGTGAATCCGATCGACTGGAAGCTGCGCTCGGGGGCGATCCAGAAGATGTTTCCGTTGACGTTTCCGGTGATTCTGGGCAGGGATGTGAGTGGCGTGGTGCGCGCGGTGGGGGCCAATGTGAAGCACTTCAAGGCCGGCGATCGCGTGATTGCGCTGACGAACAGGACGTATGCAGAACTGGTTGCAGTGGACGATGCGGAGGTGACGCATCTTCCGGATGGCGTGGACCTGGCGGACGCGGCGGCGCTCCCGCTGATTTCGCTCACGGGTGACCAGCTTGTGCGGAATGCGACAGGCGTCGAGAGGGGGCAGGTTGTGCTGATCACGGGGGCACTGGGCAGCGTGGGGCGCGCGGCGGTGCATACGGCGAAGAAGATAGGCGCCGAGGTGATTGCCGGTGTTCGCGGGAGAGAACTCGACGAGGCGCGGAAGCTTGGGGTTGCCGACGTGCTGGCGATTGATGACGACCGGGCGATTGCGAACTTCCGCCTGGTGGACGCAGTTGCGGACACGGTTGGCGGGGCCGTTGCTGCGAAGCTGGTGGCGAAGGTAAAGCAGGGCGGATCCTTTGGCTACGCCGCGGGGTTGCCTGAGGGTGCGGCGGCAGCGCATCCGACAGTGAAGATTACGCGCGTGGGAGCCCGGCCCGATGCATCGAAGGTGCGCGAGTTTGCCGATGATGTGCGCGATGGCAAGTTCATTTTGCCGATTGGGCGCAGGATGCCGTTGAGCGATGCGGCGGAGGCACATGCGCTGGGGGAAAAAGGCGGCGTGGGGAAGATTGTGCTGCTGGTTAGTGGCTAAGGACTAGGGACCAGGGATTAGGGATTTGGGACGAGGGGGCAGGTTGGTGGGGCATTTTGGGGTGGTGGAATCCACCCCGAAATGCCTTCATTCATTCTTGGTAGGGATTGATTATGTACGGGTTGAAGAGGCTGCGGAAGAAGAGAAATTTTATGGGAAGTATTCAGAAAAACATTTCTCAGGGGCTGAAGCCCAATCCATTTTGTTGGCCTTATCGGCACGACTAAAGTCGTGCCCTGACTCATGGTTGGCTCAGGGGATTCTTTCTGGAGCCGCTGAAGGCCCCTGGTCCCCGTGTGCGGCGCGGGTGATCGCTGTGACCGCTGCCTTCATGACTCCGCAATCGGAAAGAAAGTGAACGAGGTTTCCGGTCAGAGACGGTCCAACGATGTCACCACCAGGGGGCGGTCCAACGATGTTTGCGGTGAGGGTGGGGGCCGGGGGGGAGCCAGGGTCCAGGGTGTCGGGTATCGGGTATCGGGTCTGGGCCTGGCGCAATTCACCGGTTCCCTGCGCGTCGAGGATGAGGGCGGTCAACTGGCGGGCCATTGGGAGGGGAAAACTCTCGGCGATGAAGACGAACTTGCCACGCGTGGTGATGACGACGGGGCCCTCGTTAGTGGTGAAGACCTGTTCCTCGATGCCGGGAGGGAGATCGGGGTTGGGGGTCTTCTGGGCTTCAAGATCGGGCTTGAGGCCGGAGTATTTTCGACCTAACTCAGTGGCGTAGAGCTTTGCAAAGGCATTGGCGGATGCGTTGTTCTTCCATACGGCGAGGTAGAAGAGCGCGAGGGACGCGGTGCTGGATTGCTCGGCTGCCGAGGTCGCGTCCTTGCGCTGACCGGCCCAATAGATGCCTCCGTTCCAGGCTGGGGTCAGGTCTCGTGCGGCGCCGTCTCCGCCGAAGATTTCAGCCAGGATTTTGAGATCGAGCTGGCCCACCTGGCCGATGTCGTAGGGTTTGTAGAGGGAGTCAACGAGGGGGTGAATGTCGGGCAGGAGTGGGATGGCGGGAATGGCGTGGTGTTCGAACTCGCGCGGGTTGATGATCTCCCATGAAGATGTGGGCGGATGGTCGAGAGCGCCGGCGAATGCCGCGGTCTGGCCCTGGTCCATCCAGACATCCTGCTCAAAGCTGAGTCCTTCCTTATAGGGAAACAGGAGCGACTCGGAGAGCAGGATAGGGGCGCGCGCGAGGACGGGCGAGTTTTCGGCGCTGTCCATCTGGCCTTTGACGGCATCCATGACCTCGGGATCTTTGACGAGACTCTTGCCCATCGGCTTGAGG
The DNA here is from genome assembly GCA_963783065.1 of uncultured Acidobacteriaceae bacterium. Classification (GTDB taxonomy): domain Bacteria; phylum Acidobacteriota; class Terriglobia; order Terriglobales; family Acidobacteriaceae; genus Telmatobacter. Next base: position 454,218 of record CAWAMG010000007.1, read on the forward strand.
ATGTAGTCCATCATGACTGCTGTAGCCTGGCCTTCGACCACAGCGTCGCGAGCTGTGTCGAGCTCGTCTTTTGCCAGGTGATCTGTGTCCTCAGAGGAGGTCTTTGACACCTCGTCCGGGGTCTGGTCGTCGAACTTGTCCAGGTCGATGTGCTGGTCCTGAAGGGCGTGGGTGAGTTCATGAGCGAGGACGGGTTTTTGCTCGTCGATATCGACCCAGTCGAGCAGGTTCACGGTTTTGGTCTTGGCGTCGTAGTAGGCTTCGACCTGCTCCTTGAGAAGAGCGAGCAGGAACGGCTTGAGGGCGAAGTCGTGGTCGAGGAGGCCGAACTTCTTGAGGACGATCTCGTCTTTTTGGAGGCGCTTGGACCCCTCGTCCTCGTCGAATTTTTCGCGAATGTAGGACTCGACTGCGTTGCGGGTGGTGAGCTGGCGCTTGACCGTGCTCTTGACGGGGAGGCCCGACTCGACGGAGGAGAATTTGATGAGCTCGTCGACGAGCGCGAAGAGTTCTTTGGCCTGGTCTGGCGTGATGTGAGTCTTATCGGAGGACGCAGCCTGGCTTGAGGCCTGGGCCGCGGTGGAACCGGGGGCCTGGGCCTGGGGTTTGCTGGGTTGCTGGGCGAAGGCAGCGAACGGCAGCAGGAGGAGGGTGGCGGCAAAAATCGCGGCCAGGCGGGGGGTTCCCAAAAATGTGTTGCCATTCCCAATGTGTTGATTCTTGATCGACTCTTCTTGCATCAATTCTCCGAATGCACCGGACAATCCGACCGGAGCGGGTGTATCTTTTTCAAGGCTATAATCAAGGAGCGGTCCGGCGGGCAGAACAGGCAAGAAAAACCTCGCTGGGGATCGCGGAAAAAGTTCCCCCTATGACGCACATGGATGCAGTGCATGCCACCCCAGCCTCGGCGCTGGCGGTGTTTCTCGATTCTGCGGCTTCAACCCACAAGCTTTCAACGTACCGGGGAGTGTTGACTCCTGAAGGGTTTGACGCGCCCGAAAGTGAAATAGCTGCGCTGGCGACCGGCGCCGCAGTTCACGACCTGGGCTGGCAACGGCGGATAGCGGTGCGTGGCGACGACCGTCTTCGCTGGCTGAGCGGCATGGTGACCAACATGGTCAACGACCTGCCTTCCAATTGCGGGGCGTGGAATCTGGTGCTGAACGCGCAGGGGCGAATTCAGGGCGATCTGGTGGTGTGGCGCGAGGAAGACCGGCTTGAGCTGGAGATTGCAGCCGACCAGTACGAGCGCCTGATCGAGCACCTGCAGCGGTTCATCATCATGGACGATGTGGAACTTGCGCCGCTGAATGGCGAGGCGGCGGGCGAGGCTGGGCCCGAAGCGGTGCTGGGGCTGACCGGACCGCAGGCCGACGACGTGCTGAGACGGTTGAGCCTGCCGACCCTGAGCGAGCCGCTGACCAGCACGCGGGTGGAATCGAACGGTGTGGATGTGCGGCTGGTGCGCGGATACGGCGCGCTGGTGCCGCACTATGAGATTTGGATTCCGGGATCGATGCTGTGGAAGATGTGGAGTTTTCTGCCGACCGCGGGGGCAATGCCGGTGGGGTGGATGGCCGTCGAGGCGTTTCGCGTCGCTGAGGGCATTCCGCTGTACGGGGTCGACATGGTGGAGCGGGATCTGCCGCAGGAGACGAGTCAGACGCGGGCTCTGCACTTCAGCAAGGGCTGCTATCTTGGGCAGGAGATTGTGGAGCGGATCCGCTCGCGGGGGAACGTGCACCGGCACCTGCGACAATTAGAGATTGAAGGGCCGATTCCGGCATTAGGAACTGAATTGGTGCTGGACGGTGCTCCGGCGGGACTGATCACGAGCGTGGCAGGGCTTCCGCTCGCAAAAGGCAAGCGAGTATTTGCATTGGGAATGATGCGGGGGGAAGCCGAGGTGCGGAATCTGCCCATGCAGTATGAGGCCGGATCGAGCGCGGGGACTGCGAGGCTTCTGGATGGTCCGCCGAAGCTGGGCTGATTGAACGTTTGGTTTATGGGCCGAGGTTGGGATGGACGGCCGAATAACGAGAGGAATTGAAGACGGAATGAGCGATACGCCCAAATTTGAAGTGATCGATCGCCGCAAGTTCAAGGCGGAACATGAAGGGGACGGCGAGCAGCAGGCGGCAACCGCGCCGGAGACGGCGGCCACGCCGGAGGTGGCAAGGCCGGAGGCTTCGAGCGGGGGACCGCGACTGGTGGTGAACGAGGCCGCGGCGGATCGGGCGGGCCAGGAGTTGGGCGCGGCTGAATCGGAACAGGAGATGGGTGAGCCTCCTCCAGCGCCAACGGAGGCGGAGAGCCAGGAGCAGAAGACAGCGTACGACGGCGCTTCGCAGCGGCTGGAGGATTTGATTCGCGCGCAGAACCCAGCGATGGGAGCGCAGCCGCCGGTTACGTTTGAAAGCCTGATCCAGCAGTTTTATCTTTCGGCGATGATCCAGATGGGCGCGGGAACCGAACAGGGACAACGACCGCGCGTGGATATTCTGGGGGCGCGTACGACCATCGATCTGCTGGGAGTGCTGGCGGAGAAGACCAAGGGAAACCTGAACGAGACAGAGGACAAGATGTTGCAGTCAGTGCTCTTCGAATGCCGCATGGCGTTTATGGAGCTGACCAGCATGATCACGCTGCAGGGGATGCAACCGCCGGCTCCGCCGCCGCCGGGGAAGCGGTAAGAGACCCGAATAAGCATCAATCTGAAAAATCAGACGCTTGGCTCAGTAGGCGCTGATCGCCGATATCCTGCCAAGCGAAGGATAGCCTGTGAATCACAGCCGCCCGCCAGGCATCGTCATTGTTGCGCTGCTGATGGTTGCGTTTGGCCTAGCCGAGGTCTATACGGGGCTTACTCACAGCTTTTTCAATCTATCTACTGCAAAAGTTGCGACCTCCGCCTATGCAGGCGCTGCCATCGGTATTCTCTACGCAACGGCAGGGTTGCTCATTCTCTCGATGAAGCGGTGGGCGGCAGCTCTCGCGATTTTCCTTCTTATCGTTGATATCGTTGGGCGCATCGCAATGGTTGTGATGGGCCTCTACCCAGTCGATTCCTTGAAGCAGGTATTGGCAATGATCCTGGGGACTTTAATTGTGGCCCTATTCGCCGTCTACATCAAAATTAAGTGGTCTTGCTTCGGCTAAGGCGCTGCCAGGGCCGGTCAGGTGAAAACGCCGGGGTTAACATGAGCTTATGGACGGGCATCTGACATTCCTTGGGACCGGGACTTCGATGGGGGTTCCGACACTGGGGTGCGAGTGCCCGGTTTGCACGTCGACGGATGTGCATGACAGGCGGCTACGGCCGAGCGTGATGGTGCGGTGGCGGGATGCGCAAAGCTCAAGATCGGGGAAAGCGTCTGAGGGCCGGGAGGCCCTCAGGACAGCCGGCCCGGAGGCCGGCGCTACAGGTTGCCCGGAGGCCGACGCTACTGGTTGCCAGGAGACCGGCGCAGCAAATGAGGCCGGCGCTGCGGGCGTTAGCGATCGGCGCTTCGACGCAGAGCGCGTGGTAGTGATCGATACCGGGCCGGACTTTCGCGAGCAGGCGCTGAGGGAAAAGCTGACGCGGGTGGACGCTGTCTTCTACACACATTCTCATGCGGACCACATTCTTGGACTGGATGACCTGCGGCCGCTGAGTTTTGAGGTGGCTCGGCAAGGGGGGACGATTCCGCTCTATGCTTCGAGCGAGACGCGCGGCGTGCTGGAGCGGATTTACGAGTACACGTTTTCTCCGGATGCAACTTACCCGAATCGGGCGCGGGTGCGGCTGGAGCCGCTGGCGGAGCGCACAGATGTGCGTGGGGTGGAGTTTGTGCGAGTGCCCCTGATGCATGGGGCAATGGAGATTGCGGGCTTCCGGTTTGGGAGCGCGGCCTATTTGACCGATGTGAGCGATATTCCCGAATCGAGCTTTGCGCTTCTTGAAGGGCTGGATCATCTTGTGGTTTCCGCACTGCGCTACAAGCCGCACCCGAGCCACGCGACGGTGGATCAGGCAATCGGCTGGGCACGGCGGATCGGCGCAAAGCAGACATGGCTCACGCACATTGCGCACGAGCTGGGCCATGAAGAGACGAACCGAGCGCTGCCTGATGGTGTGCGGCTGGCCTATGACGGGCTGAGCCTGGATGTGCGCCTATGAGCCCGCAATCCAATGAGCCTGTGAGCCTATGACCAAGCATGTTTCGATGATTCCCGGCACGACCGTTCCGGTTTACTGGAAGCTGGAGCAGATTCCAGCTGGATTTGGGCCGTCGGTGGCGGCGATTGGGAACTTTGACGGAGTTCATCTGGGGCACCAGGAGATTCTTCGCTCGGTGGTTGAGGAGGCGCGCGAGATTGGCGGCAAGGCCGTTGCGGTTACGTTTGACCCGCACCCGGAGCGGTTTCTGCGGCCGGAGACCGCGCCAGCGCTGCTGACGCCGCTCGAGGACCGGCTTCGGCTGCTCGCCACGACAGGGATCGATGCGGTGGTGGTGCTGCGGTTTGATGAGGCGCTGTCAGGGCTGACTGCGAGAGCGTTTGTCGGGGCGGTGCTGCTGGAGTCGATGCAGGTTGTGGCGCTGCATGAGGGAGGGAGCTTTCGCTTCGGGCACCGCGCTGAAGCTGGAGTGTCGGAGCTTGCGCAACTGGGAGCGGGCTTGGGGTTTGCGCTCCACGTGCACGAGCCGGTTTGCGTGCATGGGATAGAGGTCTCGAGCTCGCAGATTCGGGCGTTGGTTGCGGAAGGGGACGTGAGGCGGGCGCGGTGGCTGCTGGGCCGGCCGTTTACTGTGCGCGGCAATCCCGCGAGGGGGCGAGGGGTGGGAACGAGGCTGCTGGTGCCGACGGTGAATTTTGCGCCTTACCAGGGGATGCTGCCCGCTTTTGGAGTGTATGTAACGCGGCTGACAGTAGGAGCGGGCGAGGCAGGAAGCAGAACCTTCGCAGCGGTGACCAACGTGGGCAACCGGCCGACGTTTGAAGGCGTGGGGTTCGGAGTGGAGACGCACATTCTCGACTTTGAGCCGGTGGATTTGAAGGATGATACGGTGCTTGATGTCGAATTCCTGAAGAGGCTGAGGGGCGAGAAGAAGTGGGATTCTCCGGAGGCACTGAAGGAACAGATCATGAAGGATGTGGGGCGGGCGAAGAGGTACTTCAGATTAGGGGTTAGGGGTTAGAGGTTAGGGGTTAGTGATTAGGGGTTAGGGGTTAGGAAGAAGGGGTTAGGGAACAGGGAAAAGGGAAAAGGGAACAGGGAACAGGGGTTGAGGGCTAGCGGGGGCGGCCGAAAAAGAGGATGTAGCCGTTGGGGTCGCGGATTTCGAAGCCGCGCAAACCGTCTTGAGTGTCTTGAAGGGGCGAGCTGAAGGGGACGGCGCGACCGGCAAACTCGGCGGCAAGGGCATCGGGGTCGGGCACGTAGACAAAGGCGTCCAATCGCAGGTGGGGATGGCGCGTCGAGTTGGGGACTGGCGAGATACCCCCTTCGGCTTTGACGAAGAGTTGCGCGCCGCCACGGCCGACGATGGCGAAAAAGGGGTCTTGCTCCGGCGCCATGAATCGCGTCTCGAAGCCGAGCAGGTCGCAGTAGAAGGCGATGGATTCGGGGACGTGGCGGACGATGAAGCATGGGGAGATGTGGTTGACTTCGGGTCGAGTCATAGGCCGCTCCTTCTCGAGAACAGTTTATGAGGTCGCGTCGAGATTATTGCGACGGGAGGGCGGGTTTGACCTGAGATTTTGTGGGTGGGATGACTGGGCGGGTCTCGCTGATTGGAGCGATTCCGGGGCGCAATGCGGGTTTAACGAGCGGGGACGCAGATAGGGTGGTTGGGGCGGACCGGAGAGCGCTGGCGGGATGCGCAACTGTTGTGGGGCCCGCGACGGCAGAAGTAAGTGCACGCCTCGGAGCGGCATTGGACGGAAATGTGGCTGAGGCTTTGAGGGTCTTGTCATCGGGGGAATCGCTGAGGAACTGCTCATTGTCCTTTCCGGCGATGGCCTGGCGCATGAAGGTCATCCATATGGGGAGTGCGGCCTTTGCGCCGGTTTCCTTTTCGCCGAGGGACTGGCGGCTGTCGAAGCCGACCCAGACGCCGCAGGTGACGGAAGGCGAGAAGCCGATGAACCAGGCGTCGGTGAAGTCGGAGGTTGTTCCGGTTTTGCCGCCGAGGGGGTGGTTGAGCTGAGCTGCCGCCGCGCCTGTGCCGTGCGCGGTGACCTCGCGCAGGAAGGTCATCATGGTGCGCGCGGTGCGCTGGTCGATGACCTCATTGATGGAAGGCGGAGCTTCCCAGAGGGTGATGCCGTCGGCGTTTGAGACCTTGCGGACGAGGCGCGGCGTGACGCGGACGCCTTCGTTGGGAAAGACGGAGTAGGAGGCGACCTGCTCCTGCAACGTGATTTCGACGGCTCCCAAGGCGACGGGAAGGTAGGCAGGAATGTTGGAGGTGACACCGAAGCGGTGGGCCATGTCGATGACCTTGTGGATGCCGACCTGCGCGGCAAGCTTGAGAGCGGGGATGTTGCGCGACTCGGCAAAGGCGCTGAGCAAAGTCATGCTGCCTTTGTAGTCGCCCTCGTAGTTGTGAGGGGAGTAGCCGCCGAAGCTGACTGGAGCATCGACGATGATGTCGGTGGGCTTTGCGCCTTCTTCGACCGCGGTGGCGTAGACATAGGGCTTGAAGCTTGAGCCGGTCTGGCGCTCGGCCTGGGTGGCGCGGTTGAACTGGGAGAGCGCGTAGTCGCGGCCGCCAACCATGGCGAGCACGTCTCCGGTGGTGTTGTCGACCGCCATGAGAGCGCCCTGAGCGCCGGAGTCCTGCTCGAGGGTGGCGCGATGGGCGGCACCTTCAGTGGCGTCGGAGAGACGGATGTAGACGATGTCACCGGGCTTGACCAGAGAGTCGGCGGTGCGGACCCCGGTCCACTTCCAGTCTTCGGGCAGGAGGACGACGGAGCTGGATGCGATGCCGGGCGGGCCGATGCGGGCGCGAATTTCGAGAGGGAGAACGCCGGTGACGAGCGCGTGGACGTAGTCGCCCGGTTTGGTTTGGACCGCCCAGTCGGGATGGCGATAGCTTTCGAGGGTTGGGTCGGAAGCGAGCACGTTTTCGAGCTTGCCGGTCCAGCCGTGGCGGCGCTCATAGACGGCGAGGCCGTCGTTGACGGCGTGGTTCGCGGTCTTCTGAAGATCGAGATCGAGCGAGGTCTGGACCTTGAGGCCGGCCTCGTGGACCTGTTCGGCGCCAAAACGCTTTTCGAGCTCGCGGCGGACTTCTTCCTGGAACCATGGCGCGACTGACATCTCGGGTTGGGCGATGTGGAGGCCGAGTGGAGATTCCATAGCGCGCTCCGCCTCGGCCGGGGAGATGAACTTGTCATGCTCCATCTCGGTTAGCACGAGGTTGCGGCGGCGGATTGCTTTTTCCGGGTAAAACAGGGGCGAAAAGGCGACCGGGCCCTTGGGCAGACCAGCGAGCAGAGCTGCCTCAGTGAGGGTGAGATCTTTGGCGTGCTTGCCGAAGTAGAACTGGGAAGCAGCCTCGAAGCCGTACATGCCGTGACCGAGGTAGATCTGGTTTCCGTAGAGGGTGAAGATCTGTTCCTTGGTAAAGGTGCGCTCAATCTGGATGGCGAGATAGGCTTCCTGGATTTTTCGCGTGGGGGTTCGGTCGGCGGAGAGGAAGAGGTTGCGGGCGAGCTGCATGGTGAGGGTGGAAGCGCCCTGGGCGCGGCCGCGCGTGCGCAGGTCGTACCAGACCGCGCCGATGACGCGGAAGACGTTGATGCCCCAGTGCGACTCGAAGCTCTTGTCTTCGATGGAGATGACTGCCTGGCGCAGGATGGGGGCGAAGTCGTCGTAGCCGACGATCTCGCGGCGCTCAAGGGCAAAGGAGCCGATTACGCGGCCCTTTACGTCGTAGAGTTCGGTGGTGGTGGAGGGGCGATAGTTCTCCAGATCGTTCATCTGGGGAAGGTCGACGGAATAGACGAGGGTGAGGCCGGCAAGAGAGCCAGTGATGACGGCGAGGAGGAGCAGGGCAACCAGGACGATGGGGCCAGCGAGTTTGCGCCGGTGGCCAAAAGACAGGGCAGGGTTCTGCGCACGGCGCGGGCGGGCGAGGGTGCGTTCCGCCGTCCGGGAGGCAGACGAGGGGCCTAGTCGAGGTGGAGGGGCGACAGCCAAGGGATTGCGTCCTCGTTCGCGGCTTCAACGACGATTCTCGACCGGGGGGAGGAGAAGACGTTCAATTCAAGGCTAGCATTTTCGCTGTGCAGAAACATGGTCCGAAAGGGTCATGGGGACCTTGGCGTGCAAGGGTGGGACAGTGCTGGGGTGGGGTTCCTGTTGTCGATTTATCGAGTCAGCTCGACAACACCGGCGATGAGACCTCGGAGTCTCTGCCGTCCTCGCGATCGACGGATCTTATGGCATTATTGCGCCTGAGGCGCGGCAGAAGACTGCGCTTCGAGCGGGCTCTTGAGGGCGGCGGAGCGCGAGCCGGGAGGGATCGTGATTGCGACTCCGTGCGCGAGATAAGGGGAGATGACTTCAGGGCGGCGCCAGTCAAGATTCCAGCCCTGATCGATTGCAACGGCGGTGTAACGGCCGGGTGGGACGCGGTCGGAGACGAAAGTGCCGTCGGAGTCGCTCTGATTGACAATCCAACCCGCGATGCCGGCGTGGATATCCTCGGGAACAAACAGGACAAATACGCCGCTCGTGGGTTTGCCATTGCGAACAACGGAGCCGCTGACCGAGGCGATTGGCGCGGTGGCGGTGATGGTGAGCTCGATGGGATCGGAGCCAAGGTGCAGCGTCGAGCCTCTCTTTGCAACTCCATTGATCTTGAGCTGGCTGACGGCGAGAAGGCCGCGGCTCCCGTTGACGCGGATATCGTAGTCTCCGGGCGGCGTGCTGTTGATATGGAAAGTGCCGTCGGGTTGAATTTGAGTGGTGCTCACCGGAACGACGTCATCGCCGACGAGCGAAATCGATGAGGCTTCAGGCGGCTGACCGCTGACCTCCATCAAGACCTTGCCGGAGATGGGAGGAGCAGATTGAAACATTGACATCCCGACGGTAAGGTCGCTCGAAGAGACCTGGATGGCGCCGAAGCGTGCCGAAGGTGAATTGGGACCAATCTCAGGGAATTGAACTTCGTACTGGCCGGGCGCTAATCCTGAGAGGGTGACGGTCATGGTGTCGCCGGCGGCCGAGTCGTTTGGGTTCCCCCATGTCATAGGGCCACCCTGAACGAACTCTTTCGTGCCAAAGATGTCCTGGCTAAGCTGCGGCATCTGGATTCCCTGGTTGGGTTCGGGCTTGGGAACCTGAAAGGAGACACGAATCGCAGGGACTGCATGCAAGGTGAGGTTGACTTCGATGTGGCCGCCCGCGTTGACGGAGATGGGCTGCGCGGCGGCCGGATCGGCGGTATCGGAATAGCAACCGGGCGGGTATGCAACGTCGAGGGGCGAGCGCGGCTGATCCGCGGTGGGATCGGAGCCAGGGCGGCTTGGCCGATACCAGGGGACACCCGTGGCGCACAGATAATAAGTCCCTGGCGTAAGCGGGGAGATTTGGAAGTTGCCCATCTCGTCGGCATTCGCGGAGTTGGCGCGCTGCTTCGCATTGTGGCGCATTGGATCGTCGCGGAAGAGGTGAACCTGCGCGTTAGGAACGGGATCGCCGGAGTCCTCAGTTACGGTGCCGAAGATGGAGGCCAGCGGGGCCAGTGAAAGAACGAGCCCTGTGGTGTCGAGATTCTCGCCGGTGACGATGGCGGTGGAGACTCCGCCGTGATTATCGTAAGCCGAGCGAACATAGCCGCGGCGCGCAGCGACCAATTCGAAGCGCCCGTCGGGAAGGCCTGTGAAGTTGAATCGGCCCTGGGCGTCGGTGGTGGTTTCAGCGGAAGGACGGGGATGGGCGGTTTCGGAGAGTGTGACTGTGGCACCGGCGAGCGGCTGGCTGTCTTTGCCGGTGACGAAGCCGGAGATGACACGATTGCCGGGCTGTGTTTGCGCTGCCGCCGCGCCGAGCGAGAAGAAAAAGACGACAACGAGAAACCGGCTCTTCATTGAGCCGCCTCCTCATCGTCGTCGAGGATCGGATCAACCTGCAGGGTAGCCGTTGCGCCCGGCTGGATGGTTACGGTTTGCCCCTGCGCAGCGAGCTTCGACATCGCGTCGGCGTTGTCGAGGTCGATCTGCCGGTCATTTTCGAACGCCAGGACCAGATATTTTCCTGGTGGCAGGGGCAATGGACGCGGCCCAAACCTGGCGTCCAGCGCGTAATAAGGATAGATTTGGCGGGGCGCGGCGCCAATGGGAATCACGAAGACGGGAATCGGCGAGGGCTGGATGGTGGTTTGAACAGGCGTAGATGCAGGATCGGCTTTGGTGGTGCACTGGAGAAAACCCGTGTCGTTGCGCAGGACGATCTGGATGGGCTGACCACTGTTGCCGGTTCCGACGATCAGGGGCTCGCGGAGAAGATCGGTGCTGCCGCTGGTGACCGATGCAGCGTAGATCTGGGGCCCGAACGCGCGGACGTCGAGCATATATGCGCCCGGTTGAGGCGGATCCATAAGAAACGTGTCAGCGGATGCGGGATCGCTGCGCATGTTGGATCCCATGTTTCCACCGAGAGGGCGATCGACCGGATCAAAGCTGATTTGAACTGGCGGCTGATCGCCGTTTGGGCCGCCGCCGTGCGCGCCGCCGTCGCTCACTTGACCGATGACACGAGCTCCGCCGTAAGCAGGCGGAGGGTTTGCGGTGAATTCTTCGCGGATTTCGACCCGAATCGGCACGACGGGTGCGGGGACCAGGGTAAGTCCACTAACCGGCCCGCCGGCGACCGTGAAGTCGAGCCGGGCGGAGAGTGGCGGATTGCCAAATCCGCGGGACTCCGCGTAGTAGCTGCCGTTTGGGAGGTTGAAGTCGAATGCGCCAGTCTGATTGTTGAAGCGCATGCTGACATTGGATGGCCGGCCGGAGCGATCGTAGACCATCAAGGGCAGAGAGCCACGAGGACTGTTTCCGGCGACCGAGATAGAAACTGGATAAAAGGGCTGGCGGGTGAGGGAGATTTCGAGCTGAGCCTGCTGACCGGGAGCGAGCGCAAGCGGTGCGGCAATGGCGGAATTGAGATCGAAACCGCCGGGGTAGCAGGCGCCCGGGTAGCCCATGACCGGCGCGCCCGGCGCGGGTGAATCATAGCGGTCTTGCGTTGGCCAGGTGCACAGCACGTATGAAGCGGGCGCGGCAAGCGCGGACAGGCGGAATGTGCCGTCGTTGTCAGTGACGGCGTTGCCGACGGACGTCCATTGGGAATGACCGCCGGCAATTTGCTTGAGATTGAGAACAAATTGCAGGCCGCCGGCCTGGTCTCCTGAAGAGAGCGTGACGTGGCCGGTGATGGAGCCGACAGGAGTAAGAAAGACTGTGACCGGCTGCGATTTTGCGCTGACGTTTGCGAGCAGCTGCGCGATCGGATTGCCGGGTACTGCGCTTCCGAAGCCGGGGCGGTGAATGCTCAAGAAAGCCCCGCCCTCGGGAAGGTATAACTCGAAGTGGCCCTCGCCGTCGGTCAGGACGGCAGTCGAATTCGATTCGACGAGGGCTCGGGCGATGGGCTGATGGGTGAGGCTGTTTTCAACAATGCCGTCGACGGGGAAGGTGCGCGGTGATTCCTGCGCGGCGCAACGGGCGAGGAGAATGAACAGGGCGAAATAAACAGGCAGCGCGACGCAGCGCACAAGGACCGAGGGCCTGGAAGATTCGTTCAATGAGTCGGAAGGTGGCATCGCAATTCAGGAAGAGACAACAGGATAGACGGCGCTGAGAGGCTTTTCTGGAAATAATTCTGCCGAATTGCCGGAATTTTTCCGGAATTCTCGGCAATTGCCGGTGTATCGTCGTTTTGCCGTGCGATTCAATGGACATTTGAATCGGGATGCTGTGGCGCTCGATAGTAATTGCGGAGTATGTCGCGCCACGAAGCGAAAACCTGCTCCTGATCTGAGCGATGTTGGTTTGGCATATAGGGATAGATTTCGGAGGAGGGGAGCAGCGGCGTTGAGCTCCCACCTCCTGCGGCCTCAAGCAATTGTGCAAGCACAGGCCAGTTTGCGCTGTCGAAGCGAGGATCGGCCACAATTGCAGTAAACAGCTCCGCAGTATCGGGGCGGGCATCGGCACTGACGGATCGCAGGAACTGCTGCCTGAGGCCAGGGTTCTGCGCAGGTGACAACCCGTAGAACCAATCAACCAGGAATTTCTTCTCGGCTGCGCCTCTCAATCGCCAAAGATCGACGGCCAGGCGCATTTGCTCTTGCTGACTCCATGGGACTGACGACGGCGAGGAAAGTGCAAAATCAGCTTTCAACTTCGCCGCTCCTTTGGCGGGGCTCTCGATTCCGACTAACCAGTCGGAGGCAGCGATCCAAAGGGATGTGGAACCCTGGAAGTGCTGGGGATTGTTGAAAGCATGAGCGCGAAGCACAGGTGCATCTGCCGGCCGCAGAAGTTGCGTGGCATGGTTGAGGATGAAGGCCGAAATTGGAAAGAAGACTTCGCCGCGAGGTTCAGCCTGAGTAAAGCGCAGGTCGGGGTCGGAGGAGAAGGGCTCGAGGAGCAGGAACTTCATCAGATCCGCGGGGCCGATTGCCTTTGCAACGTACACCAGCGCAGCGCCGCGGACGATATGTTCCGGGCGTGGTCCAGGCGGACCGAATAGCGCATAAAGAAGTGTCCACTCGCGATCGGGCGATGGAAGGGAATCGATCTGAGCGAGAACGGCATCCACATCCTGCCGATATTGCTCCGGAACTGCCTCTGATTGACGGGTCGCACGCTCGAGCTTTACCAGGAACCAGCTTGCACAGCGGGCGCGGTTCTTTCGCTCGGCCCAATAACGGAGGAACGCCGACAGAAGCTCACTCTCCGTGACAGGATTCCCGTTTGCGGGAGTAAGCGAGGTCACGTGAGCAGCGGCAAGATAGAACCTGATCATCGCGCTTGCAACTTGGCCAACTGTCTGTGGGCTTTCGATTTCGGCAGGTGGTCTGACTCCACCGGCTGCGTTCATCGAGTCATGCAGATCCTGAATTGTTGAAGAGCGGTCGTCGATCAGCCTGGCGATGTAGGGCAGGTCGCGCGGATCCTCCCGGACGAACAAGGCGCCGAGCGCAATGGTGCGAGCCCGCGGATCGGGATCGTTGAGCAGTCGATGAAGCTGATCGGGATCGCGACTCAGGGTCTTGAGATTGGAAAGGAGCGTGGCCTGTTCTTCAAGGAGATTGGGAGGAACGGCGCCAAAGCGTAGCGGGCGATTGGCAATCAAGGCGCGAGTGGCGAAATGAGTGAGGGAACCGGCGATGCTGTTGACCCGGGGCTGTAACGTGTCTGGAGCCGGCGGTACAGCGGCATTCGCAGGAAAAGTGGCGAGGGCCGAAATCGCGAGCGAAGCCAGACTTACGCAGCGTTTCAAGAGCATGACATCCATAATGACGGCGAAAGGCTCGCAATGTTGCGTGCTTTCGGCGCGGACACTTCGGAAGAGGGAACATTCGCCAGCGTCAGAATCAGGATTTCGGTGAGGGGTTTGTTTCCGGCTTGATTTCGAAGGCTTGCTGTGGGTCTTTGCCGGCGATGGTGATTTGTTGCGCAAATGCCTGGAGGATTGGGCGAGCGCGGGCTATTGCGATGTCGGAGCCGGCGGCTATGACCTTGAGCTGGCCCGCGGCGGCGTCGGCTGGCGAGCCGAACACCGGTGCGGCGACAAAATCGATGCCACGGACAGCGTGGTCGACGGTGAGCCGCTGGCAGAGGGCCACGCCGATGGTGGCGCACGCGATGTGAAGCAGGCCGGGTGAGAGCGCATCGATCAGCCTATGAACGCCGAAGAACACCTCTTCATAAGCATGATCATCGCGCAGCATGGTGACGACGGCGTCGGAGCCGAGCTCGGCTTCAGCAGGGGTTGCCGCGACGATGGCGCCCTCGTGGATGAGCGGCTTGGTACGCTCTTCGGTCCGATTCCAGACAGACAATTCGTGCCCGGCAGCGATCAACCGCGTCGCCATTGGTGTGCCCATGTTGCCGAGTCCGAGAAAGCCGATTCTCATGGCGGGCGCTTTACTCACTTATGAGGGAAAGCGGGGTTGGGTCGGTGCGCGAGAGACGATGAGAATCGCGGATGAGAGAAAACAAGAGCAGGGGGAAGCCGAAAAAGGGCGGGAGAAGGAACTGTTTGCGCTGGTCTAGGGTAAGGAGCCAGGCGATGTAGCGGTGGAGAAGGATCTGCTGGTACCAGGGGATGCTGGGGACGAGGTGGTGGGCCATGTGACAGGGCTGGCCCCACGGGCCTCCGCCGACGAGGATGCCCCAGAATCCGACTCCAAGGCTTCGCGCTCCACTGGTGCTTTCCAGAGGCATGAGGTTGTGTTCGGTGTATTGGCGGAGGCGGTCGAGGTAAAAGCCGACGTGCGGCAGCAACAGGAAAACGATGATGGGAAACAGGATGCCGAAGAGCTTCAAGAGCAAAGAGAGATAGCAGAGCGTATAGGCGGCGGAGACGGCGAGCGAGAGGGCGGTAGAACGGTTGAAGGAGGGCGAGCGATGGACGAAGAAGTCGCTGTAGTTGACGAAGCTGCCGAGAGGCAGAAGCATCGCCCAGAGGCGGCGAGGAAAGATGAAGTTCAGGAATTCGGCGTCGCGGTCCGTGCCGAAGCTGGCGTGATGGGATTTATGCGTTTCAGAGTAGGGGCGGGGCTCGGCATTGGAGAGGCGGCAGAGATTCTCGGCCAGAAAGCTGGCAGCGCGGCTGACCGGCCCACTGCCGGGGAAGATGAGGTTGTGCGCCGCTCCCTCATGAAGCGAATACACCGCGAGGGTGTAGAGCAGCCAACTGTGGGCGAGGCCGATGAAGATAGCGGTGAGAATGAGTGCCGGCGTGCTGGGATGGCTCGAGAGGATCCAACGGGCGAGATTGATGAAGCCGAACCAGTCGAGAGCAAATATGGAGAGGATCACCGAGGCACTGATCGCGTTGTGCAGGAGTGGATGGGAACGGAACCATGCATGCAGGTTGCGTCCACGCGTTTTTATCTGGTGGACCTGGGCTGGAGTGAGAAGCTCGAAGGCGTGATTCTGACTGTATTTCCGGGCCAACTGGAATTCGTTCTGGTGGAAATTCATCACTTCTCCAACGTGGATGCTGATCTGGACGGGGGCCCGGCTTGCATTTGTGAGGAATCTGGTTTGCAGATGGCCCAGTATAGCTTGGATGGAATGGAGATTTGAAGGCGGGTTTTCGGTGGAGAAAATGGAAAGCCCCAGGTCTCGGGATGGAGGCTTGGGACTTAAGGATTCTGGGAGATGTGGGCGGCTCAAGTGCGTTGAATCCGATGCCCGCCGAAGAACAACCGCAGATCCTTCGACTTGGCTGCGCTTCGCTCGGGGTGACGGCTATGTTTTGGTGCGGAGAAAAGACAACGACAAAAGCAACCGCAGATCCTTCGACTTCGTTTGGCTCAAAAAACGAGCCAAACTCCGCTCAGGATGACAGCTTTGTTGTGGTACGAACTTTAGATCCCGCATGCTCGATTCGGGCAGGCCAGCGATGCGGGCAGCGTTAGGCGGCTTTGGCCTTGAGGAGGTTGAGAGCCTTGGTGAGGACGTCGTCAACCTTCGAGGGCGGGGCATCTTCATCGTCATCGTCGGCAGTTGAAGCGACGGCCACGTTCGGGGTGACGGCGTTGTCTTGAATCTTGTTGCCGCTGGGGCTCTCATACTTTGCAACGGTCAGCAGCAGCGCGCCCCCATCGGGGAGTTCGATGGTCTTCTGGACTGAGCCTTCGCCGAAGGTGCGCTCGCCGACAAGATCTCCGCGCTTGGCGTCGAGAATCGCGTTGGCTGCGAGTTCAGCAGCGCCATAGGTTCCGCGATTGACAAGGATCGCGAGCTGCGCGTCGGTGAGGAATTGCGAGGGGTCGGCCGTGAAGGTCTGCGCGGGATACTTCTGTCCTTCGAGTGTCGCGATGGTTCCCTGCTTGAGGAAGAAGTTGGCGAGGCGCACGCCTTGAGCCGCGTCGTCGCCGGTGGAGTCGCGCAGGTCGAGCAGAATACGGTGGCCCTTTGCGGCCTTGATCTTTGCGGCGATCTCGTCGACGCGGGAAGCGGTGAGAGTGCCTGGCTTCAGGTAGAGGATGGTGGAGTGCTCATAGTCTTCGACGGCGAGCAGGGCCGGAGCGAGGATGGTGCGCGTGAGGGTGAGCTTGTCAGGATCGGCTTTGCGGGGACGGACAACGGAGATGGTGACGGACGTCCCGGGCTTGCCTTCAAGCATCAGTTGAATGACGGCGAGTGAGAGCTCACGCGTCGACTGCTCGCCGATGGATTCAATGACGTCGCCGTCAGAGAGATGTTCCTTGTCGGCCGGGGAGCCGGGAAGGACGTTGACAACCGTGGCGTAACCGAAGCGCTTTGAGACCGTGATGCCGACCTGGGCAACGCCGGTGGCGGGGCGATTTTTGTAGATTTTGTACTCGGTCGAGGTGAGGTAGCTGGAGTCGGCATCGAGGGACTCGAGGAGGCCATGCAGTGCCCCAGTGGTGACCTCAGACATGTTGGGCTCGGTGACGTAATCGGTCTGGACCTTCTTGAGGACGTCGGCGTAGACCTTCATCTGACGGTAAGCGCCATCGGACTGGCCGCTGGCGTGGACGCCAAAGAGGGAAAGCCATGCGGGGAGGACGAAACCCGCGATAAGAGCGAGGCCTATGGCGAGAGAAAAGACGAGGACGGTACGCGGGAATACTCTAGACACGGACACCACCGGAAGAGGCCCATTTGAGATGGGGAACAGGGCTCTCAATCTATAGACGTAATGATAGCGCAAAGGGGTTTAAGGGTGGGGTGTGGGGTGTGGGGTATGGGGTGTCGGGTGTGGGGGATGGGTTGTGGGACCTGCTAAACGCCAGCGAATCTCCGCTTTCCCGTGCCTCCGAACCTCTAGCCATACCGCTCCCGCACTGCCCAGAAGACCAGCAGTCCCAGCGGAAATACGCCCAGCGCCGTCAGTACCGCCGATCCACGCCACCGGACGGGGAACACCTGCTGTTGCCCCAGAAAAAACGATCCTGTGGCGATGAACAACCCAAAGCACGTACGCCAGGCATGCCGCCCGATCCGGCGCGCTCCAGTAACGCCGCCTAGCGCAAGCATCCGCAAATCTCCCGCCGCCGCCAGCAGCATCACCGTTCCGAGAAAAATCGCCATGGCCGCTGGCACTCCGTTCATCATCCTGTTCGGCCTGTAAAGGGCCTCGATGCCCAATGGCCAAAGGTAGGCCAAGAACCCAAACGTGGCCACGAGCGCCACCCAATCGAATGCTCCAGAGCGCCCGTCCTTGTGGCGGCCAGTCATCCAGGCCGTCATGATCATGTAAACCGTCATCAGCCCCGCGACGATGTTTGGCGGTTCAGACCTTATATAGGCAATTGTTGCGCCGGTCGCCGCCAGGCAAAGCATGCCGCCCACAAATATTTGTCCGGCAATCCGATGCCACCGTCCGCCCTTGCGTAGCGTGATCGCGACAGTTCCGGCAACGAGGCCCACGCTGCCGCCGAAGATATGGAGGATCAACAAGGGCGAAAGTTGCATGCAGATCCTTCCATTCGGCGAGGATTTTGACCGTTGCGTACCGGTACGCGGCTAACGACCCTGCCGTTCAAATTGCTTTTCGATCCCATGGTTTGTTCCGGCTTGAGCGCCCCCTTGCTTTGCACAACTTTTGGAACGCGGGACGGATTGGGCGCGCAGCCCCCTGGAGCGGTTATTCTGGGGTGCATGTTCAAGAAGGAGATTGGTTTCTGGGTTGCGGGACTGGCGGCGATGCTGCTGCTTTTCTCGACCCGGGCGGGCATGGGGCGGCAGGGAGTTCCGGCCAGTCGAGTGGTGGTGGCTTATGTCTTCCCGAGGGATGGAGCGCTGAAGCCGGGCGAGATCGATCCTCACCTGATTACGCGGATCAATTATGCGTTTGCAAATATCAAGGATGGGCGGATGGTGCTGGGCAAGGATCTGGATGCGCAGAACTTCGCGTATCTGGTGTCGTTGCGCAAGGAGAATCCCGCGCTGACGGTGCTGGTGAGTGTGGGGGGATGGGAGTGGTCGGGTGGGTTTTCGGACGCTGCGGTGACGGAGCAGAGCAGGCAGGCGTTTATCGAGAGCGTCATGAGCTTTCTGAAGAGCTATGCCCTGGACGGATTGGATATCGACTGGGAGTATCCGGGGCTGCCGGGGGCGGGGCACAAGTTCAGGGCGGAAGACGGGGCGAATTTTACGGTGCTGCTGAAGGAGCTGCGCGGGCGGTTTGACAAGGAGACCGCGGCGACGGGCAGGAGGCTGTATCTGACGATTGCCGCGGGGGCTTCGGACGAATATCTGCAGCACACGGAGATGGCGAAGGCGCAGGAGTTTGTGGATACGGTCAACCTGATGGCCTACGACTACAGCGAGGCCGGGTCGGACAGGATTGCGAACCATCATGCGCCGCTGTACACGAATCCTGCGAGCCCGAAGAAGGAGTCGGCGGATACGTCGGTGAGGGCGTTTGAAGCGGCGGGAGTGCCGGCGGGGAAGATTGTGCTTGGGGTTCCGTTCTATGGGCATTTGTGGGGTGCGGTTGGGCCGGAAAATCACGGGCTGTTTCAGCCGGGCAAACCGGTAAAGGGGGACTGGGCCCCGTACGGGGCGATTTCGACCGATTTTATTGGCAACGGGTATGTGCGGTACTGGGATGCGGCGGCCAAGGCGCCCTATCTCTACAACGCGGAGAAGAAGATTCTTGTGTCGTATGAGGATGAGGAGTCGCTGGCGGTGAAGTGCGACTACATATTGAGCAACAGGCTGGGAGGAGTGATGTTCTGGGAGTACAGCGGCGACCCCAAGGGAGTGCTGCTGAGAACGATCGATGGGAAGTTTCATGAGGGCGGATTGCAGCAACATTAGTAGACCGCGGAAGAAAGGGAAGATGCAGGAGAGTATGGGGAGGAGCCATCCCTCAGGGGCTGATGCCCGATCATTTTTGTTGGCCTTATCGGCACGACTGAAGTCGTGCCCTTTCAAAACTTCGACTCAAGGGGATTTTCCAGCAGCCCGCTAAATTGCCCCGCGAATCTCAAATGATCCTTGAAGAAGGAACAGGATGGCCAGCACGATGATGACGGATCCTCAAGGGACGCGAACCGTAATGCGCACGAACCCGGCCTTGTGGGTTCCGACAGTTTATTTTGCCGAGGGGCTGCCATTTTTTGCCGTTAACTCCGTCGCGCTTTTCTTTTTGCAGAAGATGGGCGTGAGCAACACGGTGAACACGCTTGCGATCAGCCTGCTGGCCTTGCCGTGGACACTTAAGCCTCTTTGGAGTCCGGCGCTGGAGATGTTCAGGACGAAGAAGTATTTCGTCATTCTGATGGAAGTGCTGGGCGGGGCGAGCTTGTTGCTGATTGCCGTGACCCTGGTTTTGCCGGAGTACTTTTGGTACGTGATTGTGCTGCTGGCGATTCTTGGTGTTTGTTCCGCCACCCACGATATTGCGACGGACGGGATCTATATCGCGGTCCTCACTCCCAAGGAGCAATCCGCCTGGGTGGGGATTCTGAGCGCTTGCTACAGCATGGCGCGCATCTTCTGCACTGGTTTACTTCTTTGGCTGGCAGGCACGCTCACCGAGAGATTCACGCGGGCGCAGATGGCGGCCCCCGTTGTTCATGCATGGATGGTGGTCTTCGCTGTGGCCGGCGGCACTCTGGTGGCGCTAGGTTTGTACCACTCGCGTGTGCTGCCGAGCGGAGGAGAAGAGAAAACGCAGGAAAGCCTGAAGCAGATGACTGCCACCTTCTGGGACGTGGTGGTGACATTCTTCAAGAAGCCGAATGTGTATCTGATCCTGTTGCTGATCTTGCTGTATCGAGCGGGCGAAGGACAGGTGGTGAAAGTCGGGCCGCTATTCCTGCAGGCCGCACGTGCCAGTGGAGGCTTGGGACTGAGCCAGCAGCAAGTGGGAGGCATCTATGGAGTTTTCGGCAGTGTCGCCTTCCTGGGAGGCAGCTTGCTAGGCGGGCTTTTTACAGCGAAGCTGGAATTAAAGCGAGCGCTTCCGTGGCTTATCCTCGCCCTCGACATTCCGATGCTGGCGTACTGGTATTTGAGCGTGGCGCTGCCTACGAATTCTGTTTTGATAACAGCGGCAATGAGCGCAGAGATGTTTGGATACGGCTTTGGCTATGTTGGGGTGATGCTGCTGATGATGCAGGAGATTGCGCCAGGGAAATACCAGACGGCGCACTACGCATTTGGCACCGCGCTGATGAACCTTGGGTTGATTCTTCCGGGCGCGGTGAGCGGATGGATTCAATCGCGGATTGGCTATACGAGGTTCTTCATCTGGGTGATTCTTTCGGGACTTCCCGCGCTGGTATTGGCGCGGTTTATTCCAATTGGCAAGGGAGCAGCGGCGGCTGAGCCGGAAGCGGCTGTTTAGAATTTCATTTTCTCCGCAATGTTCGAGGTGCGATGCGTTACGGCTATTTTGATAATGACAAGCGCGAGTATGTGATCGATCGCGTGGACGTTCCGGTTTCATGGACAAACTATTTGGGTGTGAAAGATCTTTGCGCGGTGATGAGCCACAACGCGGGCGGCTATGCGTTCTACAAGAGCGCTGAGCATCATCGGATTACGCGGTTTCGCGCGAATGCAGTTCCGCTCGACCGGCCCGGACACTACGTTTACCTGCGTGATGACGATACGGGCGAGTATTGGTCGGTTTCGTGGCAGCCGGTGGGCAAGAGCCTGGATGAGGCAAAGTACGAATGCCGGCATGGACTGTCGTATTCCAAGTATTCGTGCGCTACACGGGGGATTGAGGCAGAGCAGACGCTGTTTATTCCGATCGAGGACGATGTTGAGTTATGGGATGTGAAGATCCGCAACACGAGCGGAAGGCCGCGGCGGCTGAGCGTCTTCGGCTACGTTGAGTTCTCGTTCCACCACATCGAGATCGACAACCAGAACCTGCAGATGAGCCTTTACGCCAGCGGGAGCAAATACCAGGACGGCGTGATCGAGTACGACTTCTTCTACGAGCCGTGGACGTTTCACTATTTCACAGCGAGTTTTGAGCCGGACTCCTACGACACGATGCGAGACGGGTTCCTGGGGGCGTGGCGAAGTGAGACGAATCCGATTGCAGTGGAGCGGGGCCAGTGTGGCGGGAGCGCCGAGCTGGGAGGGAACCACTGCGGTGCGCTGCAGAACAGGATTGCGCTTGCTCCGGGCGAGGAAGCGCGGCTGGTTTTCATGCTGGGCGTGGGAGCGGAAGCGGCGGGGCAAAAGATGAGGAGCAAATACTCCACTTTCGCGAATGTGGAAGCGGAGTTCAAAGCGCTGAAGGAGTATTGGGAACAGAAGTTCGACGGGTTCCAATGCAAGACTCCGCACGACGGGCTCGACACGATGATTAACACCTGGAACCTCTACCAGGCGGAGACGTGCGTGGTGTGGTCGCGGTTTGCCTCGTTTATTGAGGTGGGAGGGCGGACTGGGCTGGGATTTCGCGACACGTCGCAGGATGTGATGAGCGTGGTGCATACGAATCCGAACAAATGCAGGCAACGGATTGTCGAACTGCTAGGGGCGCAGGTGAGCCGTGGATACGGGCTGCATTTGTTCGATCCGGATTGGTTCGACGAAGAGAAGCGCAAGGGCCCGACATTCAAATCGCCTACGATTGCGCATGCGCCGGAGTTGAGATCGGTGATTCACGGCATTGAGCATGTTTGCTCGGACGATGCGCTGTGGATCGTTGTTACCTGTTGCGAATACGTGAAGGAGACCGGCGATATTGCGTTCTTCGACGAGGTGGTTCCATTTGCAGATGAGGGCGAGGGAACAGTCTATGAACATTTGAAGCGGTCGCTTGATTTTTCAGCCGAACAAGTGGGCAAAAAGGGCATTTGCCTGGGGCTCCGCGCCGATTGGAATGACTGCCTGAATCTGGGCGGAGGCGAGAGCGCGATGGTCTCGTTCATGCACCACTGGGCTCTGAAGGCGTTTCAAGAGGCAGCGGAGTTTCTGGGACAGAAAGCGGATGCGAAGAGGTACAGCGCGCTGGCGGACAAGGTGAAGGCTGCTTGCGAGCGAGAACTGTGGGATGGGGCGTGGTACTTGCGCGGGTTCACGGCGAAGGGGTTGAAAGTGGGATCGGACGAGAGCGAGGAGGGGAAGATATTTCTCGAGAGCAACAGTTGGGCGGTGTTGTCGGACGTTGCTTCGCCGGAACGCGCGACGACGTGCATGGATGCAGTCGACAAGCACTTGTTTTCGCAGTATGGGATTCATCTGGCGTGGCCGGCGTTTTCGAAACCGAATGACGATATCGGATTCATTGGGAGGGTCTACAAAGGAGTGAAGGAAAACTCGGCGATCTTCAGCCATCCGAATCCGTGGGCGATTATTGCCGAGTGCAAACTGGGACGGGGCGAGCGGGCGATGAAGTTCTACGACGCGATGCTGCCGCCGAATCAGAACGACATGATCGAGGTGCGCGAGGCGGAGCCCTATTCGTATTGCCAGTTCATCATGGGGCAGGATCATACGGCGTTTGGGCGGGCCCGGCATCCTTGGCTGACGGGAAGCGCGGGATGGAACTATACCGCGGTGACGCGCTGGATGCTGGGTGTGCGCACGGATTTTGATGGACTGATTGTGGATCCGTGCATTCCGGGGAGCTGGAAGGAGTTCACGGTGAGGCGGCGGTGGCGCGGGGCGACGTATGAGATCACCGTGAAGAATCCCAACGGCGTGGAGAAGGGCGTGGCGGCAGTGACGCTGAATGGAGAGCCGGTGGGCGGGGAGAACGGATTTGCGATTGGGCAGCAAGCCAGCGGAACGGTGAATGAGGTAGTTGTGGTGATGGGGTGAGGGCGTCCGTTCCCATGTGCCCAAATGCGAGGGGCCCTTCGACTTCGCTCAGGCTAGGCTCTGGGGCACCCGGCGGGAAATACAGAAGCAGGTCCTTCGACTCACGACCCCCAAACTGAACTACGTTTGGGGCCCCGTTCGCTCAGGATGACAGCCTCTTTTTGGTGCGCACCCTAGATTCAGAGCTTTGGCTTTTGCTACTTTTCGACGACGGCTTTGGAGAGGTTGCGCGGGCGGTCGACGTCGACGCCATGTTCGAGGGCCATGAAGTAGGCGAAGAGCTGGAGGGGCACGACCTCGGCGATGGGCAGCAGGTACTCCGAGGCAGGCTGCACCTCAACGCAGTCGCTGACCAGCTCAGCAACCTGCGAGTCGCCTTGATTGGCGATGGCGATGACGCACGCGCCCTGGGCCTTCATATCGGCGAGGAGCTGAACGGTCTTTTCGTAGCGCATGACGGAATCTGGAAGCGCACGATCGACAGTTGCAATCACGACAAGCGGCACGGTGTCGCTGACGAGCGCGTTGGGGCCGTGCTTGAGCTCGCCTACGGGATAGCCTTCGGCGTGAACGTAGGAAGCCTCTTTGAGCTTGAGTGCGCCTTCGCGCGCGATGGCGTAGTGAATGCTGCGGCCAAGAAAGAGGAAGGTATTTGCGTCGCGATACTTGTGGGCCAGTGCGGCGATCTGTTCGCGCCAGGCGTCGAGTTGAGCTTCGATTGAGCCGGGAAGAGCGCGGAGGCGGGCGATGTTGGCGGCGATTTCGGCAGCGTCCATACGGCCGGTGCGCTGGGCTTCGAAGAGGCCGACCAGGAACGTGACTTCCAACTGGCAGGTGAAGCTCTTGGTTGCGGGGATGGCCTTTTCGACGCCGGCGGCGAGGGGCATGGAGACGTCGGCTTCGCGGGCCATGGTGGAGGATGCGGCGTTGGTGATGGCGAGAACCTTGTCGCCGCGCGCTTTGACTTCGCGGAGGGCAGCGAGCGTGTCCGATGTTTCGCCGGATTGGGAGATGACGATGACAGCCGGATGGCGCAGCGCGACACCGCCGCGGGTCGAGTATTCGCTCGCGTATTCGACGTCGACGGCCAGGCCGCAGAGGTCTTCAAGAAGAATTTCGGCGGCGAGCCCGCTGTGGCGGCTGGAGCCCGATGCGGCGATGAGAACCTCACCCGCGGGATTGGCCCAAGCGGCGAGGCCGCTGGCGACTTCGGGGTTCAACTGGTTTTGCTGGACGTAAAGCGCGAGGGTGCGGCGCAGGGCGACCGGCTGCTCGTAGATTTCGCGGAGCATCTCGTGCGGGAAGGCCTTTTCTTCGTTTGGCATCGATTGGGTCTCGGGGTGTAGGGCTGCGGTGTGCGGATTGGGCGACTAGATGGTGAAGTGCGCAGCGTCTGGTGGCGGAGGGCAGGATCGAACTGCCGACCTACGGGTTATGAATCCGTCGCTCTAACCAACTGAGCTACTCCGCCTTAAAAAGCGCCATAAAAAAGGGGGGGCAGACGGGGGGTCCGTCTGCCCAGGACGGGGCGCAGGGCGGTGCGCCCGCACATCCCTATAGATCATGATACGAGGGTCGGGTGGGAAGGTCAACGGTTCTGCGAGGGGTTAGGCTTTGGGGTATGGGGTATAGGGTGTGGGGTATCGGATTTGGGGCGTGGTCTGGGGTAAACTCGCCAGCATGAGCGCGATGCGAATTGCGGGAGTGATACCGGCGCGGCTGAGTTCGACGCGGCTGAGCCGAAAGGTTCTGCGAGAGATTGCAGGGCGGCCAATGGTGGAGTGGGTGTGGCGGGCGGCGGCGGCGAGCGGGCTGATGGAGTCGGTGATGGTGGCGACGGATTCGGAGGAAGTTGCGACGGTTTGCCGGGGGCGTGGGATTCCGGTGGTGATGACTTCGGCGGAGTGCCCGAGCGGGAGTGATCGGGTGCGGGAGGTGGCGCGGACGCTGGACGCGGACGTGTATGTGAACATCCAGGGGGACGAGCCGACGCTTACTGCCGAGTTCTTTCCGCCGCTGTTGAAGCTGTTCGAACGGCCCGAGGTGGAAGTAGCGACTCTGGCGGTTGTGTGCAAGCGCGAGGAGTGGGGAAACCCGAATGCAGTGAAGGTGGTTACGGCGCTGGATGGGCGGGCGCTGTATTTTTCGCGGGCGACGATTCCGTTTGATCGGGATGGGGTGGGGACGGGTGCGAGTGCGAGTGTGAGTGGGAGTGTGGAGTTTTCGGGGTATCGGAAGCATCTGGGGATTTATGCATACAGGAAGGCGGCGCTGGAACGCTTTGCCGCGCTACCGCCATCGCCGCTGGAGAAGATTGAACGGCTGGAGCAGTTGCGGCTGCTGGAGAACGGGATTGCGCTGTATGTGGCGGATGCGCCGAGGGACACGATTGGGGTGGACGCGGAGGAGGATCTTAGGAGGGCGGAGGAGGTTCTAAGACATGGATAAGAACGGAATTCTGGTCGCGCTTTCCGAGTCGGAGAAAGTGGACTTATGGAAGATAGACTTTGCCGAGCAGCCCGTTCCACAAAAGGTATTCTCGGCAATTTGGGTGCTTGAGTCGGAAGTTAATAATGGCGGTTTCTCGCTATATTTTCAGAGCTCAAGTTGCGAGACCGCTGGATTTGTTGCGGAGGCGCTTGAAACGATTGGCGCCCCGCAGACTGCCGAGATATGTAAGAGGGCGATCACCGTCGCATTTCCTGCGGGGCTTCCAGTCGATTCCGAAGAAATCAGTGCTGCAGCAGAAGATTTTCCTGACGAGACCGGGGACAGACTTGATGCGCTCGACCAAGAGTTCTATATGTATCCACACAACCTGACGGAATTGCTCTTCGCCTTTGTGTCAAAGCACCCTGAGGAGTTTGGCGAACTGCCCAAGCCGGAAGACCTATAGCTCTCTACTGGAAATCGGAATTACGCGCAAGAATCGGATAGCGGGCTTAGCGGGGATGGGCGAAGATAGTCCTCATGAATACGACGATGGTTTCAATGAGCGGT
This sequence comes from uncultured Acidobacteriaceae bacterium, assembly GCA_963783065.1. Classification (GTDB taxonomy): domain Bacteria; phylum Acidobacteriota; class Terriglobia; order Terriglobales; family Acidobacteriaceae; genus Telmatobacter. The sequence continues at coordinate 480,228 of CAWAMG010000007.1, forward strand.
GGAGTGCAGTTGGCGATGAAGCGGGACGACGGAAGGCTTGGTGCTGGGGCGCGCGAGGCTGTAGCGGCGCGGGCCGAAGTCATCGATCCTGAGATGGCGTGGGCGCAGCTTGTGGCGCGGGACAAGACGGCGCGGTTCCTGTACGCGGTCGCGACGACGGGGGTGTTTTGCCGAGTGGGATGCGGGAGCAGGCCGCCGCGACGCGAGAATGTGCGGTTCTTTGGGTCGGCGGAAGATGCGCAGAGGGCGGGTTTCAGGGCGTGTTCGCGCTGTAGGCCGACCGTGACGCAGAACGGTTCTTGGGGCGCTGCGGGCGACAACGCTTTGGACGGAATTCGACGGCATATCGAGAGGAATGTCGATCGGGCGGTGCCGCTTGCTGAGCTGGGGCGGGTGGCGGGGTTGAGCCCATTTACGGTGCAGCGGCTGTTCAAACGCGAGATGGGCGTGAGTCCGCTCGGCTATCAACGCGCGCTGCGGGCGGCGAGCCTGCGCGGGGCGCTGAAACAAGGAGATACCGTGACCGATGCGATTTACAACGCGGGGTTTGGCTCTTCGAGCCGGGCTTACGAGAGCGCGCAACTGGGCATGACGCCCGCGAGATTTGCTGCGGGTGGACGCGGAGAGAAGATCGGGTTTACGACGGCGCGGACGCCGTTTGGGTGGATGGTGGTGGGAGCGACAGAGCGCGGGTTGTGCTGGTTGGCGCTGGGGGCTACATCGGCGGAGGCGGAAGGAAGCCTGCGCGAGGAGTTTCCGCTGGCGACGGTGCGAAGAGATGCATCGCTTTCGACGCTGGTGGATGCGGCGCTGGGGAGTGTGCGCAAAGGCGACGATCTGGTCCAAAAGCAGTCCGGCGTGGAACGCCTGGATCTGCGCGGGACGGTGTTTCAGTTGCGCGTGTGGGAGGCGCTGCGGCAGATTCCGCGCGGCGAGACGCGGAGCTACAGCGAGTTGGCCCGGGAGATGGGAGTGCCGAAGTCGACGAGGGCTGTGGCGCGGGCGTGCGCATTGAATCGCGTGGCGGTGGTGGTGCCTTGCCATCGAGTGGTGGGGGCGAATGGAAGTCTGACCGGATATCGATGGGGTGTGGAGCGGAAGAAAGCGCTGCTGGAGGCGGAAGCATTGCATGCAGCAGAGGCTCGCTAAGCCCTCGGCACTGCGTGCGGCAGCGGCTCGCTATTCGCTCGCAGGGGATTGCTGGTTTCCCACCCTTGCGACAAAGACAAGAACCGTCGCAAGGGTGGGGCACCCGTCCGTTGATATCGTGTGGGCATTCTCGTATCCCACCCTAACCGCGAAGACAAAGACGCGGTTAGGATGGGGCACCCAGATTCTCAAGATGGAGAAGGTGGAGGGTTAGACGCGGTTGCCGCCGGCGGCGTGGATGGTTTGGCCGCTGAGCCAGCCGGAGTCGGTGGAGGCGAGGAAGGCGACGGCCGTGGCGACGTCCTGCGGCTGGCCGATGCGGCCGAGCGGCGTTTCGACGACGATCTGCTTCGCGAAATCGCTGCCGATGAATCCAGCGGCATGGACGCCCTCAGTTTCGATCATTCCGGGGTTGATGGAGTTGACGCGAATCTGGCGGGGGCCGAGTTCCTTGGAGAGAGCGACTGTGATGGAGTCGACCGCGCCCTTGGTGGCGCTGTAGACGGAGGCCGAGCCAATGCCGCCTGCCGCGACAGAGCTGATGTTGATGATGCTGCCTCCTGCGGGGTCGAAGTGCTGGAGAGCGGCCCGAGTGGTGAGCAGGAGTCCGAGGACGTTAACGTTGAACTGCTTGTGGAAGTGGTCGGGCGTGACGGCCTCGATGGGCCCGAACTCGTAGATGCCGGCATTGTTGACAAGTATGCCGATGGGGCCGAGCCTGGTGACGACGGTTTGAATGAGGGGGCCGATGGAGTCGGGATCGGCGACGTTGGCCTGGACGGCGATGGCCTTTCCGCCGGCGGCCTGAATTTCAGCTACGAGCTTTTCAGCGGCGGCTTTGCTTCCGGAGTAGTTGACGGCGACGGCTGCGCCACGGGCGGCGAGTTCACGGGCGATGGCTGCGCCGATGCCTTTGGATGCGCCGGTAACGAGTGCAACTTTACCTTGAAGATTGGTTTGAAGACTGCTCATTGTGATTCTCCTTGAATCGAAATGTCGTGAATCGAAGCGCCGGATGGTTTGAAGATCAACTCGACGCTTCGACAACTATCGAATTGATGGAGCACGCCGGAAAAGGATTCAGGAGAAGAGTGGAAATCTTATTTGGGGAAGGTTCAGGGTTTGGGGCAGGGGTCGGTTTCGAGTGAGGTGAGGAGAGTGCTGAGGCCCTGAAGGACGCCGGGGCGCAGGGTGAGGAAGTGGAACTTGCCGGCGCGTTGAACCTGAATGAGGCCGGCAGTTTCGAGCTCCTTGATGTGGTGCGAGAGCGTGGCGGCGGAGATGGGCAACGCGGCGCGGGCCTGGGCGCAACCGAGCGGGCATCCGGCCTTGGCGATGCGCTCAAGGAGATCGAAACGGCGCGGGTCGGCGAGGGCTTTGAGGATGGCGGTGCGGCGTTTGGTAGATATTCTTCTGGTTTCGGCTGGCGCTGAACTCTTTGTGGCAGACATGGGATCGGATCTTTCACGTTACAAATTGGAGATGATTTTAAACCGAGGTTGGATGCAGGGGAGGGTTTCTGGTCAATCTCAGGCTCAGTGGGGTTCGCGAGGATACTGGTCCCAAGACTTGACGTTCACCTTGTCTCGATTCCATCCCTGCTTTTGCAGGATGGAGAAGACTTCTTCAATCTTCGGCTTGGGCGCGCCCGGAGCGATGGCGATTTTGACGGATGTGACCGGGCTGGGATTGTTGTCGTTGTAACAGCCGTATCGAAGATCGCTTTCCAGGGTCTTGGGCGAGATTCTGTACCAACCTTGAAAGCGACCGGAGAAGAGCTTTCCATCTGTGCCGACTCCAATTGTGATTGGGCAAGCGTCCGGCATCATTGCGAGTGCGAGAATGGCGGCGAGCATTCCTGACACGATAGCAGAAAGCTAACTGCGCCTGCGAGCGGTTTGACTATACTTCCGGCATGATTCCAATTGGTTCGCACCCGGTGTGGCATCCGGTGCTGGAGACGCTGGCATATGCGTCGGGGTACGCGGTGTTCAGGCATCTGCGCGCGCGGCAAGGCGACGTTGTGGATGAGCCGCAGCGGTGGACGGTGCTGGCGGGGGCTGCGGTGGGTGCGCTGCTGGGGAGCAGGCTGCTGGGGATTGCGGAGCAGTGGCCTACGGTGGAGGCGGCGTGGCGCGCGGGGAGGCTGTTGGCGCTGCTGTTTTCGCCTGGGGGCAAGACGATTGTGGGCGGACTGCTTGGTGGTTGGCTGGGCGTTGAACTGGTGAAGAGGGTGAGCGGGATAAGGCAGCGGACGGGCGATCTATTTGCGCTGCCGCTGTGCGTGGGCATCGCGGTGGGTCGAGTGGGCTGCCTGATTGCTGGGCTGGCGGACGATACTTACGGCAAGCCGACGAGCCTGCCGTGGGCGGTAGACCTGGGGGACGGGATCGGGCGGCATCCAGTGCAGATTTACGAAATTCTTTTTCTGGTTTTGGTTGGGATTGTGGTGAGCCGGAAATGGCGGCTGCCGGAGGGGGCGCGGTTCAGGATTTTTCTGGGGAGTTATCTGGCTTGGAGGATTGTGATTGATTTTCTGAAGCCGCAGCCGCTTGTGGCGGGGATGAATGTGATTCAGTGGGCGGCGGTCGGCGGGATTTTCTTGCTGGTTTTGGATTGGGCGGTTGGGCGGAGGGAAGCGCTTGCAACTGTTCGGGCGTGAGGCGAAGAGCACACGTCGAGGCCTGTATGCCTGGGGAGGGAACGATGGGAAAGCCGCTGATGAGCCGTATTCCGTTCGCGAAGATTGTGATTGTGCTGGTAGTCGTTTTTGTGATCTCACTTGGGCTGTGCGGGGTCACTCTGGTGGTGGCTCTGGGCGGAAACGGGGCCCATTCGACGGTGAGCAAGGTGCTTAATGCGATTGCGCCAGTTGAGATGGATGCGATGCTGCTTGCAGGGGTTGGACTGCTGGTGACCGTTATTACGTGGGTGGTGGTTGCAGCTTTTGGCCTTGGGCGCGAACAGGACGAGCCACAGCGGCTCATTGACAACAAGGACGATGAGGATCGGAAAGATTCGCGGTAGACTGAGGGCCTGATGGCGAAAGGGGCGAGAATGAGCGAGGCCGGGGGTGGACGGGCGGGTGGGAAAGGAGTTCCGTTTGCCAAGATCGTGGTGGTGCTGGCGATTGCGTTTGGGGTGGGGGTGGGATTGTGCGGGCTGAGTTTTGTGGTGGCGTCGGCTGGGTTCAAGAGCCACGAGGAGTTTGGGGTCGATTCGATCGGGATTGCGAGTTTCTCGTTAATTGTGATGGTGATGTCGGCGGCGGCGCTGGTATTGGCGTTGGTGGCTTGGGCAGTGGCGGGGGTTATCGGGTCCTTGAGGGAAACGGGCGAGCCGCAGACTCTGATGAGGAGCGAAGAGACGCCCGCGCCGCGCACGCAGCCTGACAGTAAAGACGACGAGAGGAAGCCGGAGTGAGAGGGCGACTCGATTGGGACAGTTGAGGAAGTGTCACAGGCGAAGAAAATCTCTTGATGAAGGAGCCCAGGATACTGCAATGGTTGAAAAGAAGCTTTTGACACTGGCTTGTGCGGTGGGGATTCTGGCATGCGGTGCGTGCTTTTCGCCGGGGCTGAACGAGCCGAAGCCTCAACTTCCGCCCGCTTTGGCGTCGGTGCATGTCATTGCGATTCAGGTGGAAGACGGGACCGGAAGCAATCTCTTCGATTCGGTCATCATGAGCAATGCCACGGCAGGTAATTTCAATCGGCTTTGGAAAGATTTTGGGGTTCGGGCCAGGGCCTTGAACGCAGGAGGACCCAGCGACTCTGTCCTGAGAATAATCGTGCTTCGCAAGACGGTCTCGATCACCCCTGAGAAGAATGGCAGGCAATTCTACCCGTTTGAAATGGCCGCTTCCTACACCCTTACGACGGCCGACGGCAGGATATTGGAAAGCATGCCGGAACGACTCTCGCAATTTGGAACATGGTTCGACGGCAAGTCATTGCCGGAAACCTGGAATTCAAACCCGCTCCGGCAGGATGCGGCATATGCCTTGGCAATGACTGCCGGAGATATGCTTCAACCTTCCAAACGCACGAACTAGTTGTCAGGAGTTGATATGACTGAGAAACTGCGGCCTTATCTGTTTTATGACGTGGCGATTTCGATCTGCTCGATTTGTTACAAGCGGGTGGACGCGAAGATTGTGTTCGAAGACGGAAAGGTTTGGATGCTGAAGCGGTGTCCTCAGCATGGGCACGCGCGGGTGCTGGTGGCGGACGATGTGGACTACTACCGGCGATCGCGCGAGGTGTTTATCAAGACGCCAGAGCAGCCGATGGTTTACAACACGCCGGTGAAGTACGGGTGCCCGTACGACTGCGGGTTGTGCCCGGACCACGAGCAGCACAGTTGCCTGACGCTGGTGGAGATTTGCGATGCGTGCAATTTGACCTGCCCGATCTGCTACGCGGGAAGCGGGCAGCACAGGACCGAATTCCGGACGCCTGGAGCAGATTGAGGCGATGCTGGACTGCGTGGTGCGCAACGAGAAGGAGCCGGACGTGGTGCAGATTTCGGGCGGAGAGCCGACGCTGCATCCGGATTTCTTCCGCGTGCTGGATATGTGCAAGGAGCGGCCGATCCGGCACTTGATGGTGAACACGAACGGGATCAGGATTGCGCAGGAGGAGGAGTTTGCGAAGCGGCTGGCGGAGTACATGCCGCAGTTTGAGATTTATTTGCAGTTTGACTCGCTGAGGCGCGAGCCGCTGATGCAGTTGCGGGGCGCGGACTTGCGGAGCATTCGCGAGAAGGCACTGGAGCGGCTGAACCGGCTGGGTATTTCGACCACGCTGGTGGTGACGGTGGAGCGGGGCGTGAACGACGGCGAGCTGGGCGCGATTGTGGACTATGCGCTGAAGCAGCCGGCGGTGCGCGGGGTGACGTTTCAGCCGGTGCAGCAGGCGGGGCGGGTGCAGGGATTTGACTCGGCGCAGCACAGGCTGACGCTGACGGAGGTGCGGCGGCGGATTCTGGAGCAGACGGATGTTTTCAGGCCGGAGGATTTGATTCCGGTGCCGTGCCATCCGGATGCGCTGGCGATGGCGTATGCGCTGAAGATGGGCGGGAAGACGGTTCCGCTGACAGGGATGGTGCCGCCGGAGGTGCTGATCGACGGGGCGAAGAACACGATTGTGTATGAGCAGGAGCCGGGGCTGCGGGATCATTTGTTCAAGCTGTTCGCGACGAATCACTCGCCCAGCTCGCAGGCTTCGACACTGAAGGAGCTGCTGTGCTGCCTGCCGAAGGTGCTGATGCCGAAGGAGCTGGGATACAAGAATCTATTTCGCGTGCTGATTGTGCAGTTCATCGATGCGGAGGCGTTTGACGTGCGGAGCGTGAAGAAGAGCTGCATACACATCGCGCATCCGGATGGGAAGCGGCTGATTCCGTTTGACACGTTCAATATGTTCTATCGGGGAGAGCTGGAGACGACGCGGTTGGCGGGGCTGCGGCGTGAGGAGATGGCGGCAGTTTGACTTTGCGCGGCCACAGACTGGCACTATGGAATTCATCTCGAAGGCAATCGATAAGCTCCCTGGATGGGCAAAATTGATTGGCGCGGTGCTCACTGTCGTCGCGAGCGTGTACTTTATCTCCCATTACGGCTTCTGGTCTTTCCTGCTGCACGTGATCTTCAGTCCATAGGTTCAAACTGGCCCATTACCTTTCCTGGGGTCCACGGCGGCTCGAACACGCTTTTTTGCATTCTGGGGGTACCTGCTGTTCTGCGGGCTGTTTATTTGATTCCATAATACTATTTTACAAATAGGTATTTTTCATGTAATGTCGCTGATATGGCCAGGAACTCGGAACGTCGCGACCTATTTCCCGGAGCGCTGGAGATCATGATCCTGCAGTCGCTGCGGCTGAAGCCAATGCATGGCTACGCGCTGGTGAAGCACATCAAACAGGTTTCGGACAATTTGCTGCAGGTGGAAGAAGGCTCGCTTTACCCGGCATTGCAAAGGATGCTGCGGGAGGGCTGGCTCGAGTCGGAGATGGGCGTTTCGGCGAAAGCGCGGCCGACGCGGATTTATCACGTGACCGATGCGGGCGTGCGGCACCTGGAGCGGGAAGTTGTGAGCTTTGAGAAGATGTTTGCCGGGATCACGATGGTGTTGTCGGTAGCGAAGGCGTAGGGAGGTTGCCGCGTGATTTGGCACGGTCAGATTTGTGGTTTCCCAGGTCTCAAAGGCGAGACCTGGGGCACCCGGCACCCGGCAATATAGATAGGTTGTCGAAGTGCACGAATCCTGGTTTCCCACCCTAGCCGCAAAAAACAAAGGCGCGGCGAGGATGGGGCACCCGAATTGGCGTAGGAGGTAGGCGATGCAGATTTTTGGGCGGCTATTCAAGCGCGGGCGGCGCTATGACGATCTTTCGGTGTCGATCAAGGAGCACATTGAGGAGCGAACGGAGGAGCTGGTAGAAGAAGGCAGGCCGCGCAAGGAGGCCGAGCAGGCGGCCCGGCGCGAGTTTGGCAACGTGGCGCTGATGGAAGAGCGCGGCCGCGAAGAGTGGCAGTGGGCGGTGGTGGAGTCGATCCTTGCGGATCTGAAGTTCAGCCTTCGCCGGCTGCGGAAGTCTCCTGGATTTGCGATCACCGTGTTGCTCACGCTGGCGATCGGAATCGGCGCGAATACCGCGGTGTTCAGCGTGGTGAACAGTGTGTTGCTGAAGCCGCTGAAGTATCCAGATTCGGGGAGACTGGCAGCGCTGTGGCTGAATGCGCCCGGCGCACCGGGAATGGCCGATTTTACGAATGGACTGCAGCTATCGCCGTCGATGTACCTGACCTTTGCCGAACACAACAAGTCGTTCGAGTCGATCGGTATCCGGACGCCGGGCACGGCAAATGTGACGGGCGTTTCGGAGCCGGACCAGGTAAAAACGGAAATCGTCAGCGGCGGCGTGCTGGAGTCGCTGAATGTTCCGGCGACGCTGGGCAGATGGTTTCGAGCGGCAGACCAGAACCCGCATGGCGGCAAGACCGTGATGTTGAGCTATGGGTATTGGCAGAGGCGCTTCGGCGGAGATCGCGGAGTGATTGGGCGCAGCATCGAGGTGGATGCGCAGACGCGGGAGATAGTGGGCGTGATGCCGCAGGGATTCCGAATGGTGGATCACGACTTCGATCTTCTGCTTCCGCTGGCCCTGGATCGCGCTACGCTGAAGCTGGCGCCTTTTGGGTACGACGGCATTGCGCGGCTGAAGCCGGGGGTTACGCTGGCACAGGCCGACGCGGACCTTGCAGGTTTGATTCCGCTGTGGATGGACTCGTGGTCGAATGGACCGGGAACGAATAACCACTATTACAAGATATGGAACATCACGCCGCAATTCCGATCGCTTAAAGATCAGGTGACTGGCAACATCAGCAGCGTGCTGTGGGTGGTGATGGCGACGGTTGGGCTGGTGATGCTGATTGCCTGCACGAACGTGGCGAATCTGCTGCTGGTGAGGGCGGACGCGCGGCAGCAAGAGCTCTCGATCCGGTCAGCCTTAGGAGCAGGCCGCTGGCGCATTGCGCGGGAGCTGCTGGTGGAAAGCGTGCTGCTGGGACTTCTGGGCGGCGTGCTGGCGGTGGGCGTGGCCTATGGCGGTTTGCGGCTGCTGACAGCAATTGGGCCGGCGGATTTGCCGCGGTTGAACGAGATCACACTCGATGGCAGCTCGCTTGTCTTCGCGCTGCTGCTTTCAATCTTCTCAGGATTATTCTTTGGATTGATTCCGGTGGTGAAGTATGCGCTGGGAAGCGCCGGGTCTGCGCTGACTGGATCTGGACGGACGGCGAGCTCAAGCCGGACGCGAAATCGATCACGGAATGTGCTGGTGGTGGCGCAGGTGGCCATGGCGCTGGTGCTGCTGGTGAGCGCGGTGCTGATGATCAGGACGTTTGCGGCACTGCGCAATGTGGAGCCGGGGTTTGCGGATGCGGCGCGCGTGCAGACGATGAGCATATGGATTCCGGACTTGCTGGTTCCCGATCCGCGGAGGGTAACACAAACCCAGAACGACATTGTGGACAGGATTGCCGCGGTTCCGGGAGTGACATCGGTGGGGTTTGCGGGCGCCGTGCCGATGGACGGCAACGACCCGAACTGGGACGAGATTCATGTGGAGTTCAAGAACTATGAGGGCGGGGATCCGCCGATTCGGCTGTTCAATTACGTTTCGCCGGGGTTTTTCAAATCGATGGGAACGCGCATTGTTGCGGGGCGCGATTTTACGTGGGACGACATCTACGGTTTGAGGCCGAGAGTGATGGTGTCAGAGAACTTTGCGCGCGAATCGTGGGGATCGGCGGCTGCGGGGGTGGGCAAACGGGTGCGGCAATTCAAGGCGCAGTGGCTGGATGTGATCGGCGTGGTGGAGGATGTGCGGCAGCATGGCGTGGACCAACCGGCAGCGCCGACGATCTATTGGCCGGCGATGCTCAACGATCCTTATACGCAGCAACCGGCGATTGCAGCGCCGCGCGCCGTGACCTTTGCGATTCACAGCAGCCGCGCGGGAACAGAAGGATTTGTGAGGGAGGTTCAGCAGGCGGTTTGGTCGGTGAACGAGAATTTGCCGCTGGCAACGGTGCGGACAATGCAAGACATCTATGGGCAGTCGATGGCGCGGACGTCGTTTACGCTGACGATGCTGGCGATTGCCGGGACCATGGCGCTGCTGTTGGGGATCATCGGGATTTACGGCGTGATCTCGTATGCCGTGGCGCAGCGAACGCGGGAGATCGGAATCCGGCTGGCGCTGGGCGCGCAGAAGGGCGAGCTGAAGTGGATGTTTGTGAGGTCCGCGCTGGTGCTTACGGCAGTTGGCGTTGCGATTGGATTGGGCACGGCAGCGGCGCTGACGCAGATGATGAAGTCGCTGCTGTTCAGCATCAGCCCGCTTGATCCGGTGACGTACATAACTGTGCCTCTGGTGCTGGCGATGGCCGCGGGGCTGGCAAGCTATTTGCCGGCGCGGAGAGCGGCCGGGGTGGATCCCGTTGAAGCGTTAAGGGTGGAGTAGGGCGGGGTGCGGGCTCGGCACGCTCGGCATTCTTGATCGTGGACAACTGGAGACGACGCAGCCGGCGGGGCTGCGGCAGGGATGCGGCGAGGGAGATGGCGGGGGTGTGTGTGGGACGGGCTCGGAGGTCACAAAAGCGAGAAATGGTGCGGGTTATGCCTCTTCTCCAACGCGTCGGATAGACTGGCCTTGACCGATTGGAGGCTGAAAGACGCACATGAGATTAGTCAGGCGCTACGCTCCAATCCTATTGATTCTTGCAGTTCTCACCGCTAAGCACTTGCGAACGGCGGCTGCTCAGGAAACTGGGCCGATGAGCGCCGTGGACTCCGATCGAGATGGCTTGAGCGATGAGCTGGAGCAGAGGCTGCTGATTCAGTTTGCGCCGACGTTCATGGTTGGGCGGCAGGACTGCGCGGGGATTCCGGCGGAGTTTGCACGGAATGTCGAGACGCCGACGGTGGAAGCTGAAAACGGGACCATCTATGGGCAGGTGTTTCCGGTAAAGTCGTTGGGCGGCGGCCTGCCGGCAGTAGAGATTCACTTTTATCATCTTTGGAAGATCGACTGTGGGCCGCATGGACACAATCTCGACACTGAGCATGTGGCGGTGCTGGTGACGGCGTCGGATCGAGACGTGGATGCAGCGAAATGGAAGGCTGTGTATTGGTATGCCGCGGCGCACGAGAACACGGTATGCGACGTGAGCCAGATTGCGCGGGCGTCAACGATCGGCGGCGAGACGAGCGGGCCGAAGGTTTGGGTTTCGCCGGGAAAACATGCTTCTTACTTGAACGAAACGCTCTGCCAGGGCGGATGCGGAGCAGACAAGTGCGTGGATATGGTTGCGCTTCGTCCCGGAAAGATTGTGAATCTGGGTGAAGTGGGTCATCCGATGAACGGTTCTTTGTTCATTGCATCGAGCGAATGGCCGCTGACGGCGAAGATGAGCACTACGAACTTTCCTCCGGAGCCGATTGCGCGGCTCAACGGATTGCCGGATACGGACATCGCGTGGTTCAGCGCGGAGAAGCATCCGGCGCAAGGGATTATTGCGGTGAGTAGCTCGACGGAGCAAGCGATTGCGGGAGGCGTTCGGGATACGACGTCTTCGGTCGCCGGTGCAGCTGTGGCAACCGGAGGGGCAATTTCAGTGGCGCAGGACGATACGGGGAATGCCCTGGCGAAGAGCAGCGCGCACACCGTACATGCACTTGGCAGCGCGGCGAGGGCGGTTGGGGAGGCGCTGCATTTGATCCGGAAGCCGGTGAAGGCGGAGTAGGGCGGCTTGAGAGAGGCTGGCAGCACGAGGGAAGGCTGCGAGGTTGCGTTTGTCGGTGTCAGTTTCGCACCTTAAGCGAAATCCATCGCGGTGGTCTGGAGACGACGCGGCTGGCTCGTTCCGTTTCGCGGTGATATGGTTGCAGGGAAACTTCCCCTTTCTGTGATCCTGCATACGGAGCATTCGATGAATCGTATTTTTGCGCTGAGCCTGTGCATTGCTGCGTTCGTGTCTTCGCCGAGTTCCGGCCTGGCGGCGGACCGAATTGTCTTTGACCGTCTCGGGCCCATTGAGGCAACACTTTATATTTCGAACGCCGATGGGACGGCGGAGCGGCCTCTGACGCAGCCGGGCTCGCTGGACTATAACCCTTCGTGGTCTCAGAAGGGCGACTGGATTGCGTTTACATCGGAGCGTGCAGGATCAGCTGATTTGTTCCGCATTCATCCAGACGGAACGGGACTGGAACGGCTGACGGATGATCCGGCATACGACGATCAGGCTGCGTTTTCGCCCGATGGCAAGCGGATTGTGTTCGTTTCGAGCCGCGCCGGCGGACATGCGAACCTTTGGATTCTTGATGCGGCGAGTCACAAGGCAACGCCGCTGACGTCGGGAAACGGCGGAGATTTTCGGCCTTCGTGGTCACCCGATGGCGCGTGGATTGCTTTTTCATCGGATCGCGACAGCGAACTTCCCCCCGCGAAGGGGAGATGGGAACGCCTGCATCTGGTGGACGTCTATCTGATTCATCCCGATGGGACGGGGCTGAAACGAATTTCGCAGCACGGAGGGTTTTGCGGCAGCCCCAAATGGACGGCGGACAGCAATGCTGTAGTGACGTATTGCATGTCGGCGCAAGACACGTGGACCTATCGCTTTGGCGGCGAGGACGGCGACGATCAGCTTGTGAAGATCAATATTGAGAGTGGTGAGGCGACGCCGATGGCGGCGGGACCGGGCGTGAAGCTGATGCCGACGGTGCTGGCGTCGGGCGAGATAGGCTATCTTCGCCGCGACAAGACGGAGGCCGGCGTTTTTTATGGAAACGGCAGGCCGGGGCCGAAGGGGAGGGATCTGCGGACTCCGTCGTGGTCTCCTGATGGAGCGCAGGTGGTGTATAGCCGTTTTGTTTCCAAGCGTCCTACCGAACCGGTGAAGGTATGGAGCAAGGACCCGAGGTTCGACCTTTACGCGACTGCATGGCTGCCTGCATACGATGCGAGCGGAGAACACCTGGCGGTAACGAAGATGAGCGCGGACGGCAAGACGACCGATCTGCTGATCGTGGATGAGGGAAAGCCGGGGCGATCGATTCTTGAGCAAAAGGGGTTGATTCTTGGTCCGGAGTGGTCACCGGACGGCAAGCAGATCGTGGTCGGCGTGGGCAGCTTCACTTCGTTTCTTGACTTCGCCGCCGGGGACAAGAAGCCGGTGGATCCTGTGAATGGCGGCGCGCAGGTGGGGATTGTGAATGCCGATGGCTCGGGCTTTCACCTGGTTACATCGGGGAACAGTAACAACGCGTTCGCATCGTTTGGGCCCGATGGCAAACACATTGTCTATCGGAAGACAGGTCCCGACGCGCTTGGCCTGCGCATTATGGATTTAAACGACAAGACGGTGAAGGTGCTGACGAACGAGTGGGACAACTTTCCGGTGTGGTCGCCGCGCGGAGACCTGATCGCTTTTGTCCGGAGGGAGGGGGCGGATTTTCATGTGTACACGATCCATCCGGACGGTACGGGGCTGAAGCAGTTGACCGATACGAAAGGAAACGATGCGCATCTGGCGTGGTCGCCTGATGGAGAGCGGCTGTTGTTTTGCAGCAGCCGGATGGGGTTCAAGGATGAGGCCTTGCTGGTTGGCGCGCCGCAGCCCTATGGGAAGGTTTTCATGATGCGCTATGACGGAACGCAAGTGGAACAGATTACCGATAACCAGTGGGAAGAGGGTGGGCCGGCGTGGCAGCCGCATGGGGCGGTAGCGGGGGCGGGAGCGTCGCGGTAGGGTTGGCCGCTTCGTAGAAGGATCAGGCTGGCTGGCCGTCGAGGCACAGGGCGATGACCTCGCGTACGCGCTTCATGAGCGTATCGAGGTTTTTGGCCTGGGTGTGGCAACCGCGCAGTGTTGGAACAGTGGCTACCAGCCATCCGTCCTCATCCTGCTCGATCAGCACAGTGAATTTTCTTGGTGTCTTCACTCGGTCCCTCGGTCCGCAGTCTATCACGGGTCGGGAGCGGGGTTTGATTGTGGTGCTTGCGGTTTGCGGCGGGAGGGGGTGGCGGGGTGCAGGGAATAGGTGTTCAGGTTTCAGGTACGGGACCTGGGGCGCTCGGCTGGTCGCTCTAGCTCAGACAGTTCGCTGGCGGGCGGCCTAGAGTCAGAACGAGGAAAGCGGGAGGGACATCATGAATACACTTTTTGACAATCACGTTACGGCCACTTGGTCCGTGATCCATCCATTCAGCAAAGAAGATCAGGCTGCGATGACCGCAATGCGCGCTATCGTCGAACCCCACAAGGGAAAGCTTCAGGGAACGGCGGCCCGGGTCCCGTTCGACGCCGTCATGGAGCGCGTGAAGGAGCCTGCCGGTGTTATGTACGAAGCTGACCAAGTTGGCGGCGTTGCAGGGTGGTGGTGCCGACCCGAAGGGGCGCGACCCCAGCAGGCCGTGATGCATATTCATGGTGGGTGGTTCAACTGGGGCTCGGCACAGGCCTTTCGCCATCTGGCGGGCCATATCGCTGCTCATGCTCGGGTAGCGGTGTTCGTGCCAGACTACCGACTTGCGCCGGAACATCCGTTTCCTGCCGCCGTTGAGGATATCCAGGCCTGCTATGTTGGCTTGACCGAGCGAGGCTTTTCAAGAATTGCCATCACTGGTGATTCAGCTGGCGGCACCCTGGCGCTTGGGTTGCTCGCGCATATCGCGGCTAACAGTGACGGCGCCAGCAAAGCTCTCGTGGGCGGAGTGGCACTCTCGCCCGTGACGGATCTTTCCCTTTCCGGAGAAAGCTGGTCGACGCGCGCCGTTGCCGACCCCTACTTTACTCAGCCTCAAGCGACCGATCTGGTGCGTGCGTATCTGGACGGCCATGATTCGGCAGATCCGCTCGCCTCGCCGCTCTACGCCGATCTCAAGGGCTTGGCCCCTATCCGTGTACATGTCGGTAACGACGAGGTTCTGCTCGACGATTCCGTTCGCTTTGTTGAGCGCGCGGTCGCGGAAGGAGCCGATGCTCGCCTGGATATATGGGAAGGCATGGTCCATGGGTTTCTTGGAAGCGTGGGGCTCCTCACAGCTTCCGACAAGGTTCTCCAACTCACCAGTGAGTTTCTGATCGACCGATTCGCCGAGTAGGTGATGCAACGGTAGGTAGCGGGAAACGCCCATTTGGCCTGGGACAACCCGGCTTCGTGCTGTGTTGCCAAGATCCTAGTGCGGCGTTTTAGAGTGCCTTGTCGGCGACGAGAAGGAGGGTTTGGAACTGGGGGGATTCGGGCTCTTTGTGGACGATGGAGGTTTGGATGTTGGTGAAGCCGGAGTGCTGGAGCATGGATTCGAGATCTGACTCGCTGAAGCCGAGCCACTCGTCGGCGTAGAGTTCGCGGGCTTCTTCGAAGCGGTGCTTGACGAGGTCGAGGATGACGATGCGGCCGCCGGGTTGGAGGATGCGGTGGGCTTCGGCGAGGGCGCGGGCGGGATGCAGGGCGTGGTGGAGGGACTGGGAGAAGAAGGCGAGATCGACGGTGGAGGAGTCGATGGGGATCTCTTCCATGTCGCCGAGGCGGTATTCGACGTTCTGGATGCCGGCGCGGAGGGCTTGTTCGCGTGCGACTTCGAGCATGTTGGCGGAGGTGTCGACTGCTATCACGCGCACGGCGTTCTGAGAGAGCAAAAGAGCGGAGCTCCCCTCGCCGGCGCCGAGGTCGGCGATGACCATGGGCGGCATGAGGCGCAGGAGGGCTTTGGCGAGGGATTTCCAGGATTTGCCGGGGACGTAGTCTTTGCCGAGACGGCCGGCGACGGAGTCAAAGAAGGTGCGCATTTTGTCCTGGCGTTTGCGGAGGACGAGGCGCATTGCGGCGAGGTCGGCGGGAGCTTCGGGGATTTCGGCGGCGGCCTGGGCGAGGAGGTTGGCGAGGAAGCTAGAATTCTCAGGGGCTAAAGCCCCGCTTGTTTTATTGGCATCATCGGCACGACTAAAGTCGTGCCCTGACTCATTTCTACCTTCTGCGGAGACACGACTTAAGTCGAGCCCTGACTCATTTGTCAGGCGACTTGAAGTTAGGCGATAGAGGCTGCTTTTGCCGGTGCGGCGGTCTTCGACGAGGCCGGCCTGCTTGAGCTGGGAGAGATGGGTGGAGATGGTGCTCTGGCCCATGGTGAGGATCTCCTGCAGCTCGGCTACGGAGAGCTCCTCGGCGCGCAGAAGCAGGAGGATGCGAAGGCGGTTGGGGTCGGCGACGACGCGCAGAATTTTTACGATGGACGGCATTTTGGCCCTTGACTGCCCTATTGGGTTCTGGTACACATCAAGATATCACGATTTGACGATAAAAGATTTTGAGGACGGCAAGTCAGCAGATTTGGTCTCCCACCCTAAACGCATTTTTTCCTCGAAGAGCCGCGTTTAGGATGGGGCACCCACATTTGACATGATTCGGAATTATCAAAAGGAGAATCGGCATGGCGACAGCGGCAGTGGAAACGACGGAATTGGCATACAAAGTAGCGGATATGGGGTTGGCGGAGTGGGGACGGAAAGAGATCGCGATCGCCGAGCATGAGATGCCGGGATTGGTGTCGATCAGGAACAAGCACGCGGCAAGCAAGCCGCTGGCGGGCGTGCGCGTGACCGGGTCGCTGCACATGACGATTCAGACGGCAGTCTTGATCGAGACGCTGACGAGCCTGGGCGCGGATGTGCGCTGGGCGAGCTGCAACATCTTTTCGACGCAGGACCACGCGGCGGCGGCGATTGCGGCGACGGGCGTGCCGGTGTTTGCGTGGAAGGGCGAGAGCCTTGAGGAGTACTGGTGGTGCACGTACCAGGCGCTGAATCACAAGGGCGGCAAGGGACCGCAACTGGTAGTGGACGACGGCGGCGATGTGACCCTGCTGATCCACAAGGGCTATGAGCTGGAAGAGGGCGACCAGTGGGTTTATGGTCCGTCAGAGAGCCACGAAGAGCAGGTGATCAAGGACCTGCTGAAGAAAGTCTACGCAGAGGACAACAAGCATTGGCACAAGGTTGTGGCGGAGTGGCGCGGGGTCTCAGAAGAGACGACCACGGGCGTGCATCGGCTCTACAAGATGATGGAGCAGGGGAAGCTGCTGGTTCCGGCGATCAACGTGAACGATTCGGTGACGAAGAGCAAGTTTGACAACCTGTACGGCTGCCGCGAGTCGCTGGCTGACGGCATCAAGCGGGCAACGGACGTGATGGTTGCGGGCAAGGTGGCGGTGATCTGCGGCTATGGCGACGTGGGCAAGGGCTGCTCGCACTCGCTGCGGGGCATGGGGGCGCGGTGCATTGTGACCGAGGTGGATCCCATCAATGCGCTGCAGGCTGCAATGGAAGGTTTTGAAGTGACTACGGTGGAAGACACGCTGGGCCGCGGCGATATTTACGTGACCACAACGGGGAACGTGGACATCATCACCCTGGAACACATGAAGAAGATGAAGGACCAGGCGATTGTGTGCAACATCGGGCACTTCGACAACGAGATCCAGATGGACCGGTTGAATGCCGAAGCCGGCGTGGAAAAGTTGAACATCAAGCCGCAGGTGGATTTCTACACGTTCCCCGACGGGCATGGGATTTTTGTGCTGGCGGAAGGGCGGCTTGTGAATCTGGGCTGCGCGACGGGGCATCCGAGCTTTGTGATGTCGAACAGCTTTGCAAATCAGACGCTGGCGCAGCTCGATCTCTGGGCCAAGAAGGACAGCTACAAGATAGGCGTGTACGTGCTGCCCAAGCACCTGGACGAGGAAGTGGCGCGGCTGCACCTGGAAAAGATCGGCGTGAAGCTGACGACGCTGTCGAAGAGGCAGGCGGACTATCTGGGCGTGCCGGTTGAAGGGCCGTACAAGGCGGACAATTACAGGTACTAGTTGTCAGTGGTCAGTGGTCAGTGGACAGTGAGAAGTGAAAGAGCGAATGCCCTGGCGAAAGCTGGGGCATTTTTTTTGGACGAGAGAGTGGTGCGGAGAAGAGACTGGGGTTGGTTTGCCTTGGTATTGTGGAGGCGAGAAGTGGCGGAGGCTACGCGAGCACCCGTTGTATTCGAGATGCAAGCATTGCCTGGAAAAGAGGTTCAACATGCTCGAGTCTTTGATTCACATGGCGCCGTTGGGAACGTTTTTTGCTACGATGGCCTGGTTTCTGCTCGGATTGCCGACGATGGTCGCAGCCTTTTATCAAATGTGGAAGGCACGGCAAGAGGCGAAAGCGATGCGGGAGGGAAGGCTGCACAGCGCAAACTGCCTGGAGTTTGTGGCCGGGGATGGAAGCTGCATCAACCTGGTGCCGCTGGAGACGCTGCACTCGCTTCCCAAGCCGGGAGATGTGGTGCTGTTGCCGGGGCACGGGGTTGGCGGGGATGGCGAGTTTCGTCCCGGCGCATATCTTGTGGGTGCAATCGAGTTTATCTACGCGCATGCGGAGTACAAAAATAGCCGGCCGCAGGAGGCTCGGCTGACCAAGGCTGTGGCGCAGGTGACCTCGTTGAATCCGGAGATCATCGCAGTAGAGGCCTGAGGAGGGCCGCTGGTTCGCCGTGGGTTCAGAATCTGGATTGCCGGCGCCAGGCAAAGGTGGCGGATTGTTGCGACGCGATCCGCGGGGAGGTAAGATTGTCTTACCATGCAGACCAAGGTCTCCACCAAAGGACAAGTCGTGCTGCCGGGGCCGATTCGCCGCAAGCTAGGAATTCGCGCCGGCGATCCGCTCGATGCGAACATCGAGGAGGGGCGAATTGTATTGACGCCGCGCCGGAAGCAGACCTTTGAGGCGAAGATTATTGAGGACCCGATTACAGGGTTGCCGGTGCTCTACGCGGGACCGGATGCGCCTGAGCTGACGAGCGAGATGGTGGCCGAGATGCTCGCGGACTTTCCGTGAAGTACTTGCTCGATGTGAATGCGCTACTCGCCCTTGGCATCTTCCATCACGTCTTCCACACGCGCGTTGTGGCTTGAACTGATTCTGTGCAAACTTCGAATTTGCTAACCTGCCCAATTACGGAGCTAGGATTTGTAAGGGTAGCTGCGCTGGCTTCGGCTTCCGGTTTCACAGTGGCGGAGTCCCAGACGGTGCTGAAGAGCTTAAAGACGCCGCCCAATCCGCGGCTCAAGTTCGTACCGGACGGCATTGATACTGCGCAACTGCCCGCATGGGTCAAGACCCCAAATCAGACGACTGATGGTCATCTGCTGCAATTGGCGATTGCCAATGGGGCGGTTCTGGCCACATTGGACAGGGAATCCCTGGTGCATTTCTGATTCCGTGATGAAGAGCCTGCTCCAACGCAAGCCACGGCATGTTTCAGGAATGTGAATTCCGGTCGGCGGATTGGAAAAGCGTACACATCGGGGCAAGGCAGCAATTAATCTGCAAAAGCGAACCCTCTCAATTGAGCTTTCGGCGCAGTGGGCGTGTCGGCTGCGCGGGCTCGTCGAGCCGTTCACAATCTCAGCCAGGAGACAGGACCAGGGATGATGATTCCGATTACTCAGTTTTCGCCGTACACAAGTCTCTTCGGTTTCATCATAGGGTTTCCCACGATGGTGGCTGCGTACTATCAGTCGTGGCGGGCACGGCAAGAGGCGCGGCTGGCGCGCGAGGGAGTCGTCCACAGTCTCCATTGCCTGGAGTTTGTGACCGAGGATGGAACGTGCGTAAACCTGGTGCCGCTGGACACGCTGCACAGCCTGCCGAAGCCTGGGGACGTGGTTTTGCTGCCGGGGGACGGAATTGGGAAGGACGGCGGGATCGACCCGGGCGCGTATCGCATCGATCGGGTCGAGCACATCTACACCAATCCCTCGTGGAAGACGAAGCGGCCGCGAGAAGCGCGACTGACCAAGGCTGTGGCACAGGTGACGGCGCTGAATTAGAGCGGTGAACAGTGGACAGTGGACAGTGGACAGTGGACAGTGGACGGTGGTCAGTGGCGCCTTCTGTGAGTGAGGCGGTGGTAAAGCCGCAAGGGGTAGCTGTGCATGAGGCGGGTTTGCTCAGCTTTAAGCGCGGCGTAAGAGAGCTCGACATAGTCGTCGAACTCGGGTGGCCACCCGATGGAGGAACGGCGCTCGGTGAAGTCGCCGTCGGCCCATTTTGCGAGAACAGCCTTATAGCCGACGACGTGAGTGACGAAGTCGAGCAGGCATTGCGGCATCTGCTGCTCGATTATGAGATATGCGTTCTCGATGATGATCTTTTCGCGGACTTCGTTGAGCGGCTTAAAGATGGTTGTCATCCACAGGACCCACTCTTTCATCTCCGAGTCGAGTATGGGGTCGCTCTGGGTCTTGCCCTGCTTTTTAAGAAGAGCGCGATAGGCGATGTTGCCGGTTTTCGACGCGACATAGAGCGGGCCATAAAACTCACTGAGCCGGCGATCGACGAGGCGGAGCTTGTCTTGCCGGCGGGCCAGCATGCGAGCGCTGAGGAAGGTGACCAGGTAACCGGCGAAGGCCAGAATGACGGTGAGAACGGCAGCGTTTTGCAGGTAGTCGTAGAGAGAGAACGCGGAGGTTGAGGGAGCCTGCATGGGAGAAGAATAGAACAATGCGCGCAAACCTGAAGTGACGGGGACACCTGACCCGTTGATTCAACGTCCGGATGACTGGATCGGGAATTGTGCGGGTTGTCTTCCGGGGTGGACCTGAATTAACTACGACTTCTGGCTGCTGAGGACGTCGTCTCTGTCGACGGCGTCGTCTTCGCGGTCCTCGCGCCGGCGGCGTTCGCGTTCAGCGGAGCGGGCTCGCAGAACCAGGAAGATATTTCGATGGTCCCGTCGAATGCAGTCGTGACATCGCATGGGGAGGTGGAGAAACAGGAGCCAAAAGAGATCCTCCCCCTGCCAGCGAGACGTGCGAATGTTGACGGAATCGCAGAATCGACATTTCATTGGGCGCTCATTCTGTGGCTAGAAAAAAGAATCGAATGATGTCCATGCGGGCGAACGGGATGGACAGCCTTCGCTTGACTCGAGCCGACTCCCCATCGACTACAATCCCCAGATCGACGAGGAGCATGAGGGGAGTATAGCCCGGTTTGGAATCCTTCAGCCTTTGCTGGGAGATCATTCGGGTTACTTAGGAATCCAGGAATGCAATATCGACTTATCGCTGAAACAACGGCTCAAAGTGGAAAGATGTTCTCCTCTGTGGTGATCGGGCAAAGTCGTTCATTTAGTCAGGCGAGGGCCACCTGATCTTTCAGATGATGCCAAATTGAAACAGGATGTCCGGTGAAAGCCCGGATCGGAACGGGCATGAAATCTATTTACTAAATTAATTTACGTCGCTTGCCATGAAGACTGCGACGGGGGGATTGCTGGTGAGCTGTGTGTCGACAATGAGCACGGTACGCACTTCGCCGCCGGTGAGGGCAATGCGATTGCGAAGTGTACTTTGGCGTCAGCACGCCGGTGGGCGTGATGACCATGGTGACGGTCTGCGAGGTGAAGCTGATGTAGCCAGCTGTGCGAACCAACGGGCAGAGCGGCAACCAGGGGGATGGTATCAGCGAGGGTGGTTCCCGCGGGAACCATGTAGACATCGACCGCGCCGGTTTTGGGAGCCTGGTTGAGGAAGCGAAAGGCGGAGTGGCCAGCCGCCGCGGCAACCTGCTGGTCTTCGAGGATGGTGACCTCGTAGCTCAAGGGAGCGACACCATTGTCGGTGAGGAAGACGGAGTGCTGATGGCCGGCAAGCAGCGTGCCGGTGGTGGAGACCAGCGTGGCGCCTCCCGACTCGCGCGGTGACATCGATTGCGGCGTCGTTGGAGGCGCGGAGAGTTCCGTAGGGAGTGATGGTTCCCTGGCCGATGTTGGCGGCGAGCAGAGTTCCTTCGACCTGAACATTGACTGCGGGGGCGATGTAGGAAGCGTCGATGACGCGCACGAGGCTGGGTTGTGTATAGCGAGGCGACGTTTTCGCAGGCGGTGAACGGGATGGCGAATGCGAGGACGGCCAGCGCGGCGACACCGAGCGCGAAGAGGTGTGGTGGGCGTGTCGCGCGAGTTTGCCGATTCCGTAAATGCTCAAGAATGCGCATCTTGGATGTCGAGAGCGGAACCTTGATCCCATAGTACAGGGAGGGGAGGAGATTACGACTTTTTCGGCAGCGGGGCTTGGGCGTTGCGGACCGTGCGTGAAGTGGGATTCGTTTCGCGGCCGGCTACTTTTTCGGTTTCGCGGTGGCAGGTTTGGATCCATGCGGGATTATTTCGATCTCGAAGAGTTTGGGCCATAGCTTGCCGGTGACGAAGAGGCGGTTGTGCCCGGAGTCCCAGGCGATGCCGTTGAGGACTGCTTCAGGGGTTGAGCGCTGGTTTTCCGGGAGCAGTCCGGCAAGGTCGATGAATCCGAGGACGCGGCCGGTAGTGGGGGCGATGCGCGCGATGCGGTCAGTGTGCCAGATGTTGGCGTAGATCTGGCCATGCACAAACTCGAGCTCATTGAGCTGTGTGACGGGAACTCCATGATCCCTGACAGTGATGCGGCGGAGTTCGTGGAAGGTTGCCGGATCGAGGAAGCGGAGGGTGGCCGTGCCGTCGGAGAGGATGAGGTCTTTGCCATCCTGAGTGAGGCCCCAGCCTTCGCCTTCATAGGGAATGGCGCGCAGGAAGCGCAGGGTCAGACGGTCGTAGACGAGAGCGACGTGGTTTTGCCATGTGAGCTGAATCAGGGTTGAGCCCCACTCGGTGAGGCCTTCGCCAAAATAATTGGCGGGCAGGTCTTTGTATTGGAGGATGCTGCCCGTTTCGAGGTCTTCGATGCGCAGAGAGGAGTGGCCATCAAGACCAGTGCTCTCGTAGAGATGTCCGCCGGAGTAAATCAGGCCCTGGGTGAAGGCCTGACTGTCGTGCGGGTAAGCGTGGACGACCTGATAGGTGTCGGACGGGAAGGACGGCGCGGCGACAGCGACGAAGAGAGTCAGCGCGCGAGCCGCATGGTGGAAGCCGCGAAAGGATGAAGCGAGAACCTTCAGGTTCACTGCAGTCCGGCCATGTGGCCGAAGGTACGGGCGAGCATGACTGACATGCAGACAACGCCACCGCCGAGGACGAGCACATGGATTGTGTTGCGCAGATTGAAAACGCCAACGCGGCAGACGAGCAGATAGCCGATAGCGAGATTAAAGAGGCCCCAGAGGACGTTGACCGTGGGAGAAGAGATGCCATATCCCGGCGGAGTTGCAAATGGGCTGTGAAAGGGTGCGCCAGCGACGCCATGAACGAGATGGGGGATGGTGTTGGCGAGGAATGCGCCGCCGAAGAACCAGGCGATGTAGTGATACCAGCGCACGTAAAGCTCCTTTCGGATTGCAAGCGATATGGTAGTGGCTTCCCACCGATTTCGCAAAAAAGCTGCGGAATAGACGGGGCACCCGATCGATCTTGAAGTTAGCTTGCGCCGAGGTAGATGAAGCGGGCGAGGAAGAGGACGGCGAGGATGTAGAGGAGCCAGTCCTGCCTGCGGTAGCGGCCGGTGGCGAGATGGAGGACGGCCCAGGAGATGATGCCGAAGCCGAGGCCGTTGGCGATGGAGTAGGTGAGCGGGATGAGGATAAGGGTGAGGAAGGAGGGGACGGCGACGAGGGGGTCGGTCCAGCGGATTTCAACGATGGTGGCGAGCATGAGGGAGCCGACGAGGATGAGCGCGGGGGCGGTGGCGGCGGAGGGAACCACGCCGACGAAGGGCGCTGCGCCGATGGCGCATAGAAAGAGCAGGCCGGTGACGATGGCGGTGACGCCGGAGCGTCCGCCGGCTTCGACGCCGGCGGTGGACTCGACGTAGCTGGTGACGGTGGAGGTTCCGGTGAGGGAGCCGAAGACGGTGGAGATGGCGTCGGCGAAGAGGATGCGGTTGAGGCGGGGAATGGAGTGGTCGGCGGAGATGAGGCCGGCGCGCTTGGTGACGGCGACGAGCGTGCCGAGGTTATCAAAGAGATCGACAAAGAAGAAGACGAAGACGATTTCGAGCAGACCTTTGTTGAATGCGCCGACGATGTCGAGCTTGAAAGCGGTGGCGGTGAGGGCCTGAAAGCCGCCGGGGGCGGGGGTCCAGTGGACGAGGGTTTGCGCCCAGTCGTTGACGGGACCAGATGCGCCGCTGATGTGGAGTGTGGTAAGGGCCAGGACCCAGGCAGCGGCAGTGATGGCGAGAACGCCAATGAGGATGGAGCCTTTCACGCGCTTGATTTGGAGCGCGACCATCAGGATGAGCCCGGCGAAGGCGAGAGCGGGCGTGGGGTTGCGGATGTTGCCAAGGCCGACGAGGGTTGCGGGGTCGCCGACGACGAGGCCGGAGTTGCGGAAGCCGATGAAGGCGATGAAGAGGCCGATGCCGCTGGCGACGGCGGCGTAGAGCTCGTGGGGAATGGAGCGGAGGATCATTTGGCGGATGCCTGCGGCGGTGAGCGCGAGGAAGATGCAGCCGGAGAGGAAGACCGCGCCGAGTGCGGTTTGCCAGGGGATGTGCATCTTGAGGCAGACGGTGTAAGTGAAGTAGGCGTTGAGGCCCATGCCGGGCGCGAGCGCGATGGGATAGCGCGCAATGATTCCCATGAGAATGGAGCCGAAGGCGGCTGAGAGGCAGGTGGCCGCGGTGACGGCGGCGAGGGGCAGCCCTGCGGCGGAGAGAATGGCGGGATTGACCAGGACGATATAGGCCATCGTCAGGAAGGTTGTGACCCCGGCGAGGATCTCGGTGCGCCAATTGGTGCCGAGGCGGGCGAATTCGAAGTAGGATTCAAGATGTTTGAGCATGGGCGGTAAGTTCTAGGTAAACATGGGAGGGCATAAAGAGAAAGGAGAAAAAAGGCAATAGGCAATAGGGAACAGGGAGAAGGGAGAAGGGAACAGACAGACTCCGTGGCGAAGCGGGCGCTACTTGCCGCTACGATGCGAGGGAGAAGAGGATTGAGCCAGATCGGCGACCTTCTCGGCGCACCAGAGCTTGATGAGCGATTGGTAGGGCACATCGAGCTTGCGGGCGTGGTTGCGGATGGTGTTGAGAACATCTTCGGGCATGCGCAGCGAAATCGTCTCCGTGGAGGGGCGCAGCTTGGGGAATGTTACGAGCTTCGCCTTGCTCCAATCTACGTAATTCGCGCTGTCGTTCCCGGGCGATTCCCAGAAAGCCCGCTCTGCGGCTTCATTCGCGAACTTAGGGATGGGCTTTAGTCGCTTCTTCATAGGTGGCTCTCTCCTTCCGGCTCATAGGACGCGCCGAGATTGGGCGAATCAGCGTTCCGTTTTCGCGTTCGGTGAAGGTTAAGTGCAGCCAGCGATCAACATCTGTTCGGCCCAGTGCGTGGAATCGAGGTTCGCGTTCGCTGTGTTTCAGATCCTCGGCGAGCAGCAGCGGCGCATTTAGAAACACCTGCTCCACTTCGGCTTTGGTGACGCCGTGCTTCTCGTTCTTACGGGCGTTCCCTTCGTCCCAGTCGAAGCCGGTATAGGGCATGGGCGGCCTCTGTATATGTATGCAATATACAGCATGTTCCGGATCTGGCGCAATTCACCCGCGGTTGGTCAGCCCGCCTAGCCGCGAATGCGCGCTATTGGCCACCAACGTACGGCGCGGCGTTTTTGGTCCAGGGGCTTGTAGCGTAGTGCTGGCGGAGCAGCCGGGCGGCGGATTTGCGGATGGTGTCGATGTTGGCGGTCTCCTGCTTTCCGTCGGGGGAGTCTTCGGAATAATCGGACGCGCATCCGTAGCGGATCATACGCAGGACGAGGTAGAGGGACTCAGGATTGTCGCTGTCGCTGGGGTGGGCGTTGACGTAGTCGATGGTGATCTGGCCGAGGTAGGTCTCAGCGCCATGCATGGCGTGGAGGCGCTTCAACTCTGCGCCGGATTGGGCCTGCTGCTCGGCGGTGAGAAAGCTGAATGAGGCGGTGCTACCCGGCAGGACGGATTGGGGCGGGCCGTCGTCTCTATCGGGCCAAGTTGTGCACCACCAGTTGTCGCGGTAGCTCTCAACAAAGTCATAAGAGTAGGAGCGCTGGACGCCGGGGTCGAGATAGGGGCGGAGACCGGGGTTGCGGAGGAGGGTCATCAACGGGCCACTGCGTGGGGCAGCCTCCTGGATTAGCTTGGCCGGCAGGAGGGGCTCGAGCTTTGCGGCGGAGGCGTCGTCGTGGAGGAGGATGGCGCGGACCCAGGCCATTTCTGCGATTGCCTGACGGAGTTGCTGAGGCAATGCCTGCGAATTGGCGGACTCGATGAGCACGGAGAGCGGAACCTGAGTGTTCAGGAAGGAGGCGGCATCGTCGCTGAACTGGACGGGCTCGGTCTTTCTGGCGCAGTCGTAGACACGTTTCGGATTCTTCATCACATCGAGGCACTCGTCGAGCGAGGCCTGGGACTCTGATGTGTTCGAGATGACTTTTCTTGGCGCGTTGGCGAGGAAGTCGGCGAGAGTTGAGGAGGCGCGCGCCTTGAGGCCGAGATAGAGGTTGACGGAGGAGTCTCGGCCGCTTTTGCGGACAAGAGGAAGGGCCTGATCGAGGAGCGAGCGGGCTTCGGCGGTCTTGCCGGTTGCGATGAGGAGGCGGATGCGGTGATAGGTGAAGGACTCCGCAGCGGGCGCGTCGGGCTTGAGATCGGCGGCGGCGGCGATGAGCGACGGTGCGGCGGCGTCCTGGGCTGTAGCTTTGGTGATGGCGGCGAGCAGCCAGCAGGGTGCTTGAGTTTTCTGCCATTCGGCGATGGCGTGGTCTTTGGCTTCGCTTGCGGGGGACTGGAAGGTGATGAGCCAGTCGACGAGCGTGGAGGTGGAGCGGGGTTTGGCGAGGTCGATGTAAGTCTTCGAGAAATCTGCGGTGTGGTCCTGCCTGTTGTAACCGTCCTGGGAGTCTTCGCGGACCGGGAGCTCATCGAGCTTGCTGTCGAGCAACCAGTCGAGGTCGATGAGATTCTGGCGATAGTCAGGGTCGGGTTTTGGGCCGGCGAGCGCGGCGGAAAGCTCGCGGAGACGTGCATCGGGCTCAATGCGGATGCGGACGAAGTCGAGCTCGTTCTGGATGGCGCGGCGGGAGATGTCGGGCAAATCTTCTTTGAGCAGTGAGCGCAGCCTGTCGGCAGCCTGTTGCATGAGCGTCGAGTCGAAGGTGGAAACCAGCGCTGCATCGTTTTTGGCCCCTGCGTTGAAGGCTTGCTGCACGAGGCAACGGGCGGCGACGTAACGCGCAATCCCGCGCCATGGGGAAGTCGCATCCTGGCCAATTGCTTCGAATCCTTTTCGCGCATCGTCGAGCTTCTCTGCATAAAACTGGGCAGCTGCAATCTGGTAGGCGCGGTCGGCCTTTAGCAACGCTGAGGCTCCGTCGTGCGGCGGAGGGGGCATGAAGCTATTTCCCTCGATGCAGTTTGCGAAGACGGCATCCTGACCCTTGAGCCAATCGGCAAAATCGGGGTTTTTGTCGCCCCAGGTTTTAACACGCGCACTCAATGTCGCGGTTGCCACTCGGAAAGCGTCAGCATGACAATTAGGAAGGCCGATTCCGTAGTAGTCGCTTCCATCCAAACGGTCAGGCCAGTCAGTTTTCTTCTGCTGGGCTACAAATGCCGGCGGTCCAAAGTGCGCACGTGTCGCGATCCATGTGTCCATAGGGCTCGCATCTGACTTTTTCTGCTCTGCCGCGAGTTGGTCCCATTGCTTCTGCCATTCGGGATCGTTCATGGCAAAGGTCGGCTCGTATGCCGCTTGCTCGGCAGGGGTGAGGGTTCCGCCATTGAGGTAGCGGAAGGCGACGACGAGGTCCTGGCGCGGGTAGGTTGGCAGCAGGATGCCGAGGCTGCCGGCGGCGAACTCCTTTGGCTTGTCGGGGCGGAGCTTGAGCACAAACACGTCAGGGAAGAAGGACGGACCGCAAGCCTGGGCGGTGACCAGAAACAAGAGAATGATGGTGGACGTCGAAAAGGCAAGACGTGCCAAGGAAGACCGGGAGCGCGGGGAGCGTGGACAGCGAAGCATGGTTCGGATGATTGAGCGGGCGAGCGGGCGGGGACGAAGGTTCATGGGATTTTCCTGTCGGCGAGGGTGCCGAGGTCGTTGTGCCAGCCGCGGTCGGCGAAGATGTAGATCCGCTTGGAGGGATTGAGAGGCTTGAGGGCCTCAGGCGGCCAGGGTTCATGGGTGGAAAGGCCAAGCGAGCCCTGGCAGAGAGGTTCGCGGATCTGGAACCAGGGCGAGTCGGGAGGGGCGCGGCGGCGGTCCGGTTCCATGCGGAAGAGCATGGGCACAGCCTCGTCGATGGGCAAGGCGGCGATCCAGTCGTCATAGCTGCACCACGAGGCGAGCGCGGTGATGGAAAGGGGCAGGCCCGGCGGCATCTGTCGGTGGAGTTCATTGAGAAGCGTGGCGTAAAAGGGACGCTGCGAGCGGGTGGCGTCGAAATCCACCTGGAAGGCAGCGATGCCAGGTTGGGATGCGGAGTTTGCGAGAGCCGCGAGGACCTGCCGGCGCTGACTGTCGGATGGGACCAGTCCGGGCGGAGACTCGATGCGGACGACGGCGATGAGCGTGGCGGCGGTTGGCGCGGAGAGGGGTTGGCGGCGCGGCTCAACGATTACGCTTGGTGAGGCGGATGGCGGACCGATGAGGATGGTTCGGTCGAGATAGGCTACTGCGGTGGTGCGCGGATCGATGGAGGTCAGGTCTTCAGGCCGCTCCCACGCCCAGAGTGTGGTGTGCTGGAGGCTTGCAAGGCGCGCCGAGTTGACGTGGGCGGATACGGGCAGAGGGTCTGCGCGCAAAAGAAGGCAAGCTACCGCTAGAGCTGCCAGCGCAGCGAGGCGGATCGTGCGAGATTTTGGAGCGGGCATGGCGGGCGAGCGAACTCAGACCCAACAATGAGGCAAGTTGTGTTGCGCGTCAAGACGCTCGCGAGAAAAAAGTAGATCAACCGAGCAGTTTGGCGGCTTCTTTGGCGAAGTAGGTGACGGCGAAGTCAGCGCCGGCGCGGCGGATGCCCAACAGGGACTCGATGATTGTGCGGTCGCGGTCGAGCCAGCCGCGCTGGAAGGCGGCCTGGAGCATGGAGTATTCGCCGGAGACCTGATAGGCGCCAATGGGGACTTCGAAGTTGTCGCGGGCGGCGCGAACGACGTCGAGGTAGGGCATGGCCGGCTTCATAAGAATCATGTCTGCTCCTTCCTGGAGGTCGAGGTCGATCTCGCGGAGAGCTTCGCGGAGGTTGGCGCCATCCATCTGGTAGGCGCGGCGGTCGCCGAACTGGGGAGCGGAGTCGGCGGCTTCGCGGAATGGGCCATAGAAGGCCGAAGCGAACTTGGAGGCGTAGCTGAGGATGGGGGTGTCGGGGCAGCCTTCCTCATCGAGGGATTCGCGGATGGCGGCGACGCGGCCGTCCATCATGTCAGAGGGGGCGACGATGTCAGCTCCGGCCTTGGCGAGCGAGAGGGCAGTGCGGGCGAGCAGGTCGAGGGAAGGGTCGTTCTGGACTTCGAATTCGGCTTGACCGGCGGTTTCATGGGGGGACTTGGCCACGATGCCGCAATGGCCGTGGCTGGTGTATTCGCAGAGGCAGACGTCGGCAATGAGGACAAGTTTCTTCGATGCTTTGGTTTGCTTGATGGCTCGAAGAGCTTCCTGGACGATGCCGTGCTCGTCGTATGCGCCGGAGGCTTGCTCGTCTTTTGATGCGGGCAGGCCAAAGAGGAGCAGGCCGCCGAGGCCGAGACGGGCGGCTTCGTCTGCTTCGATGAGAAGCTGGTCTACGGAGAGATTGAAGACGCCGGGCATGGAAGAGACCTCGCGGCGGACGCCCTCGCCGGGGCAGATGAAGAGCGGATAGATGAGGTCGCCGGGCTCGAGCGCGGTTTCGCGGACCAGGGAGCGGAGCGCCTCGGTGCGGCGTAGCCGGCGCATGCGGTTCTCAGGAAATGCCATGGGAGCGATTGTAATTGAGGCGGGAATGAGGGAAATGTGATTTGGATTACATGGGAAAGGCAGGGAGAAGGGAACGAGGGAACGAGGGAGCGAGGGAGCGAGGGAGAAGGAAGAAGGGACCAGGGACCAGGGACTGACGGGCTGGTCCGAGGGAGTGACATTGCATCCGACCCATTCATCCGCTGCGGCGGACGAATGGGTGGACGCCCCATCAGAAATGCTGAAGCGAGTTCGACTAGCGCGGGACTGGGTAGGTTGGGGGCAAGTTCAACTGCTCGTAGAGCCTTGCGTTGCGATAGCCCATGAGAACGACGAGGGTCCAGATGCCCAGAGCGGTTCCGAAGGGGAAGTTGATGAGGCTGAGAAAGGCCACGACTATGGCGACGATGCGAGCCCATTGGGCGCGCTCGTAGAGGCCCCAGGCGACGAAGATTGCCAGAGCGGTTCGAAAGAGCAATTTCAGCCAGATGATGCCGAAGAGGGCATGGCCGAACCACTGGTCTGGGAACGACCAATCGCCCCAGGGGCCTTGCCCAAAGGGGCCGATTCGGTGGCTCGTGAGAGCGTGGAAAAAGGTCAATCCCGCGATTCCGGAGAGCAGGGCGAACACAGAGTAAATGACCCAGACGACGCTGAGCGCGCGGATCTTGCCGGCGTAGTTTTCGACTTCAAAGGCGAGGCCGGGAACCGGGGGGACAGCGGCTACGGCTGGACGGCCGCATTGGGCGCAAACGGGTTGTCCGAGGGCGAGGGGTTGACCACATCCGCTGCAATACATAACGCCTCCACAAGGCGAACAGAGAGCTCTACGCAAATTTAACGAAAAAGGTTCAAAAGGTGCTGGGGGCCGGGGAACGTTGGCTAGCGTATCACGGTCTTCGAACTGTTGGAATCTTGGTCTCCCACCCTAGCCGCAAAAACAAAGACGCGGCGAGGATGGGGCACCCGGACGGGGTTCCCGGTTAATGGGCGGTGGGCGAAGGATGCTTTTCCCATCGCTCTTCGTGGCGATCGTCGCGCAGAAGCAGAGCGACGACAATGCCTTTCGGGTCGTGCTCAAAGGTGAGCCGGGTTGTGGCTGAACCAGTGAGGTAAAAGAAGACGGAAGGCGACTCCGCAGCCAACTCGGCAACTTCGCCCTGCTGATTCTTTTCAAAGAGCAGGTCGCCCTGGCGGTAGACGGAAACAGCGGGACGACCGTGCACATCGCGATAGTCGCCGACGAGGGTGTCGAGGATGGCCGTTGACAGCTTGATGGCGGCCGGGTAAAAGGGTATGACCAATCGCTCGGCGTAGGGTTGCGCTTCGGGGGTAACCGAAGATGCTGTCTCGGCGTTGGCGCCCTCTTTGCGAATGGTGGGGGGGATCGGGATGCGGTGGGCAAGCAGCCAGCGGGGCACCTCGGGTTCGGCAAATGCCCGGGTCCAGCAATCGTGTTTGTATCCCTGGTAGAGCCAGAATCGGATGTGGCCGCCCGCAGTCTTCACGGCTTGATACATGATCTCGCTCTCGCGGGGTGGAACGAGCGGATCGTCTGCTCCGTGGAAGAGCCAGAGCGGCGTGTGGCCAATGGCGTGGGCATATTCCGCCGGGAGGGTCGACACTTCCTGCCAGCGCTCGGGGGCGTAGCTCCAGAAGATGCCGCTGGCGGCAATGACGATGGCGGCCCATCGGGTGGGGTTGTTGCGGGCCAGCTCCCACGCGCCGTATCCGCCCAGCGAGAGACCGACCAGGTAAGTGCGATCGGGGTCGGCATGGAATTCGGCGGTTTCCTGGTCAAGGGCAGCCATGGCCAGCGCCTGCATTTCAGAGTCGGTCCAATAACTGGGAATTGGGCATTGGGGCATGACGACGATGAAGGGCCAACGGTCAGGATGATCGCGCACCGCCTGGGGAAGGCCGATCTGCGTCTGCCACATGCCCTCTGTGCCGCGCTCCCCGCGGCCATGCAGGAAGAGGATGATGGGCCACTGCTTGTGGTCGTCGCGACGCCACTCCTCAGGCAGGTAGACCTGGAAGCGGTAAGTTACGCCGTGCAGTTCGATTCGGCGATTGAGAAAGCCGGTTTCCTGCGGGGGCTCTGGGCGGGGCGCCTGCGTCTTGGGATGCGCGCCGACAGGGGTGATCAGGGTGGTCGCGGTCGCGCCGGTCGCGGAAGAAAAACTGCAGGCTAGGGCCAGGCAAACAATCGGGAATCGAAGAAGACGGAACATGGTCAGAGCTCAGACAAAAGCCGGCTTGAGTCTGACTGGCCGGGCAGTTGGTGCATCTTTCAGGGATCGGCTCATTGTAGTCCCTTTGGTAATTCCTATGACTTTTCTTACGAATTGGGTGGAACAATTAGATTGATATGAAGTACGCCCTGATGACAACACTCGAGCCTGGAGAGACACTGGACCACTACCGGCTGGACGCGATGGTCGCGCGCAGCGGAATGTCTACGCTCTACAAGGCGACCGATCTGCGCGATGGGAAGAGTGTGGCGATCAAGGTTCCGCATGATGAGATGGAGACCGATCCGGTGCTGGTGGAGCGCTTCAAACGCGAGCGGGAGATTGGGCTCGAGCTCGATCATCCGGGAGTTGTGAAGACCTACGACGACGGGCCGGGCAGCCGGCTCTACATGGCGATGGAATGGGTGGAAGGGCGGCTGCTGCGGGCAATCCTCAACGAAGAACGGAAGCTGCCGATCGATCGCGCGGTGAACCTGACGCTGCAGATCTGCGATGCGCTGGACACGATGCACAAACACGGCGTGGTTCATCGGGATCTGAAGCCGGAAAACGTGATGGTGGACGACGCGGACCGCATCAAGCTGATCGATTTTGGGATTGCGAAGAAGGAAGATGCGCGGCGGCTGACGTTTGTGGAGGTGTCGAAGACGCTGGGGACACCGGACTACATTTCGCCGGAGCAGGTGAAGGGGCAGCGCGGGGATCAGCGGAGCGATATCTATTCTCTGGGCGCGATGCTCTACGAGATGCTGGCGGGCGAGCCGCCGTACACGGGGTCGAATCCGCTGGCAGTGATGAACGAGCGGCTGTTGCACGATCCCGAAGGGGTACGGAAATTTCGGAGAGAAGTTTCGCCGGAGCTTGAGGAGATTCTCAAGCGGGTGCTGGCGCGCGAGCCACGCAACCGGTACCAGACGGCGAGCGAGATGGCCTGGGAGCTGGAGCACCCGGAGATGGTTGGCGTGGAAGAGACGGAAGGGCGGACGGTGGTGGCTGGAATCAGGCTGCCAGCGGCGCGCAAGCTGGCGCTCTACGCGGGGCTGGTGCTCGCGCCGATCTTGATTTTTGTGCTAATGGTGCTTCTGGCGAAGCGGTAGGGGGCGGGCGCACCGACTTGGCGCGGTATCCTCAATTTCAGCTAAACACGTGAGACTCCTGGTATCGGTCTTGAGCTCGAATCTCGTTGAGGAACGACCAAGAGCAACCGCGGGTCCTTCGACTTCGTTTGGCTCACAAATCGAGCCAAACTCCGCTCAGGATGACAGCTTTGTTGTGTCAAGAACTTCAGACTCAGCACGCTATCGATACGAGTCGTCGCGGTGGATGACGAACTCAGGATAGGCGCCTCCGCCGAGCTCGTGGAGGTCCATACCGATGCGCTCGCCGTCGGAGTCGACGCGGAAGGGGACGAACCGGTTGAGGATTTTGAAGAGTAGATAGGTGAAGGGCAGGAACAGGCCGAGGATGGTTGCGATGCCGACCATCTGAGCAATGAATTGACCTGGCTGCGGAGCGAAAAGGCCTGCGGCGATGAGTCCGACGAGCGCGCCAGCCGCGTGGACCGTGATTGCCCCGGAAGGATCATCGACGGTGACCGCGAGTTCGAGAACTTCGACCAGGAGCGGCGTGATGACACCGGTGGCGATGCCGATGAGCAGGGCCGGGATGGGTGGGACCACAGCCGCCGAGGCGCTGGACGCGACCAGGCCGGCGAGCCAACCGTTGGCGCAGAGGCTGGCATCGGGCTTTCCGAAACGGACGCGGGTGACGGTGTAGGTAGCAGTGAGTGCTCCGGCAGCAGTGAGCAGGGTATTCAATGCAGTGACCGGAAGAGACGCAAGCGGCGCGTGGATCCAGAGCGATGCGCCGGCCAGGTTGAATCCGAGCCAGCCAACCAGTGCGACAAGACAGCCGAAAAGAATGTAGACGGCATTGTGGCCGGGCATGGCTGTGGCGAAGCCGCCTTTGGGGAACTTTCCTCTGCGGGAGCCGGCGACCCAAATGACAGCGAGAGCCGAAAGGCCGCCGAGAAGGTGGATGGTCCCCGCGCCGGCCGGATCGAGGAACCCTGCGCCGGCGGAGAAGTTGATGCCTAATTGGGCAAGCCATCCTCCGGCCCAGACCCAGTGCGCCAGGATAGGGAAGACCAGGGTGGAGAGAACCGCGGCGATGGCGCATCCGCCAGCCATCCGGAGCCGGTCAGCGCCGGAACCCCACGGAATGATGGCCGCCATGGCAACGGCGAGGAATTCGAAGAGGATCTCGAGCTGCGATTGAACGGGTGCGTTGACGATGCCCTTCAAAAAGAGCGGCCCTTCGCCGAGCCAATCCCACTGCTTTCCTGCGAGATGCAAAACGTGGGCTGCGCCGCCCGTATTGCCCGCAAAAGTTGCGCCGACCAGGGCGAAACCAATCAGCGCAGTGGCGACGACGACCATGTTGCCGAGCAGCGCCTGAGCCGCGGACCGGGAGCGTCCGAGACCCACATTCACGAGCGCGGTTCCGGCAATGGCAAGGGGCGCGAGGACGAGCAAAACCAGATCGAGAACAATGCCGGCGTCGGAAAGGGATGGAGAACCGCTGGCAGGGGTCATCGGCTGTCTCCTGCATCGGAGTCGCGATTTTCCATATGGCCCCGGACTGCAACGATGAGGCCGACGGCTTCGACGGCCAGCGCGCAAAGAATGAAGGCGGCACGCGGCGCGGCTGCGGGGAAGAGCACGAGCGCGGCGATGGAGAGAAAGAATCCGGCTGGCATCACGATCAATCCGGCGAATTTCATCGTCTTTCCTTATTTCGAAACGTTTCGTATCGCGAGGTAGGGAAACTTGCGAGCTAGTGGGCACGATCGATTGAAATCAAGAGACAGGGCAGGGTCCAAAAGCGGGGGATTTCGCTGAAGCTGAACGGTTTTTCCTGAGTTCGTTATAAACCCTTTATGAATTCTAATGCACTGAATCTTGCAGGGTGCGGGCTGGAATTGTGCGAGGGGCGGTTGCCGGGACGGCTCAGAAGGAGTTTGTTTTGGACTTCAGGGTTGCGGGCATGAGGCGAATCCGATGTGATAATTTAGAGCGGTCCCAGGTAAAGATATCCCTATTTGCATTCTGCAAGGTCGACGCTTCTTGGGGTCGCGTCGACTTCAGGACACTGGCTTCGAGTCAGGGCAAACCTGGGACCGCTGTAATCAAAACATCCCAGCTTCCGGTACGCAGAGCGACGGAGGATCGCGGGTGATTTCCCTCGAGTGAGACACATCACAATCACTTTTCTTTTCAGCGGATTACCGAACGGTTCCCATTACGAAATATTTTGTGTTTTTTTGAGACGCAACCCTGTTAGGAGTGGATGTCGGCTGCTATATTGAGTTTTCGGGGCTCATCGCCTCTCCCCTGATCTTTGCTCAAGAACGCTTCTTGTACACAGCACATGTGACCGCGCGCACTGCGGGGCCACACTTAAACCGCAGGGCAAACAGAATAAGCAGGGAAAGCATTCATGGCGCAGATATTTGACCGCAGCTCCAATGCACTGGCTCGGGCAAGCCTGGTGTTGACGGGGCTGATCGTGATTGCCCTGGGAGTGACGCTGGACCAGTTGCAGCGCTCCCCCTGGGTGACGCGGCAAGGGCAGCGCCCTGACCAGCCGGTGCCATTCAGCCACAAGCATCACGTGCAGGGTCTGGGGTTGCAGTGTCAGTACTGTCACACGACGGTAGAGAAGTCGAGCTACGCGGGAATTCCGCCGACCAAGACCTGTATCAACTGCCACGCGCAGATCTGGACCAACGCGCAACTTCTTGAGCCAGTGAGGTCAAGCTGGGCGACGGGGCAGAGCGTGGTGTGGACCAAGGTTCACGATCTGCCCGATTTTGTCTATTTCAGTCACGAAATTCATGTGAACAAGGGGATGGGCTGCTCAAGCTGCCACGGCCGCGTGGATTTGATGCCATTGATGTACGAGCAAAATACACTACAGATGGAGTGGTGCCTCAACTGTCATAGAAATCCCGCCAAGAATATTCGCCCGACAACCGAGATCTACAACATGGCGTGGGAAAGCCCGAGCGAGGAGCGGCCGGTGTGGTGCCAGGTGGGGACAGAGAAGAGCGGTTTGCCGACGGCGCAGAGCGTGAATTGCGTGACGAAGGATCCGGGCAGCGCTATAGGCGAAGTTGCTTCGCTCCAGTTGCCGACGATGGGTTCGCAGGGAATGGCGGGGGATGTTTCCGCCGCGGCGATGCCGATGGCTCCGGTTTTCAAGAAGTTCACCAGCCAGGACGAGTTGGGGCATTTCCTGGTGGATCACTACAAGATTCGCACTCCCAAGGATCTGGCCAGTTGCGAGGTCTGCCACCGATGAGCGACCGACGGATGACTGAAATAAACAAATCGAGCGGCGGAGAGGCTTTGAAAGTTGCCTCAGGGGCTAAAGCCCACGATTTTAGCGAGGAGGCTTCGGCACGACTAAAGTCGTGCCCTGATACAAAGCTCGGCTATACGGATGAGGGGATTTTGGCAGGTACCTCAGGGGCTAAAGCCCCGGATTTCTCCGAGGTCCTTTCGGCACGACTAAAGCCACCCCAGCGACGAGGACCTGTCGCCGGGGGCCCCGGCAAGTCGTGCCCTGACTCATCTTCCTGCTCTTGCGGCACGACTGAAGTCGTGCCCTTTCAAAACATCGAATTGGCGACAGCAAGCAGTATGACTGAGGTCGTGCCCTTTCAAAACGCCGGTGCCGAGAAGCGAATGACGGAACGAATCCCGAGCGACGAGAAGCCGATGACGCTCGAGCAGGTGCGCAGCAAGTTGAGTGGTGTAAGAGGCAAGAAGTATTGGCGCTCGGTGGACGAACTGGCGGATACGCCGGAGTTTCAGGCCGCAGTGGAGAAGGAGTTTCCGAACTCGGCACAGGAATGGGTGGACCCGGTTTCGCGGCGCGGATTCATGAAGCTGATGGGCGCTTCGATGGCGCTGGCCGGGCTGGCTGGCTGCACGAAGCAGCCCGACGAGCCGATTTACCCCTACGTCAAGGCGCCGGAAGATCTGATTCTGGGCAAGCCGAATTACTTTGCGACGGCGCACCCGTTTTTGACGGGCGCGGTGCCGGTGCTGGTGAAGAGCGACCAGTACCGTCCGATCAAGGTGGACGGCAACCCGGAGCACGCTTATAACCAGGGCGGGAGCGATCCGTTTACGCAGGCGACGCTGCTCGACCTTTACGATCCGGACCGGTCGAAGCATGCGATCTATCGCGGGGAAGACCGGGAGTGGGCAGAGTTTGCCGAGGAGCTGCAGCAGAAGGCTGCCGCGTCGAAGGACGGGACGGGGATTTACTTCCTGACTTCGACGATTACGTCGCCCACGCTGGCGCGGCAAGTGAAGGCAGTTTCGGCGGCGTATCCGAAGGCCATGGTGATTCAGTACGACCCGGCAATTGCGGGGACGTGGCTGGAGTTTGCACCTGGCATACAGTACGATCTGGCCGCTGCGGACGTGATTGTTTCGCTCGACTCGGATTTCCTCTCCGGGGCGAGCTATCCGGGATTCCACAAGCTGGTGCATGACTATGCCGCACGGCGGAAGACTCCTGAGAATCTGAATCGCCTCTACTCGATCGAGAGTTCGACGACGACGACCGGAATGAAGGCAGAGCATCGGCTGGGGCTGAGGGCGAGCGAGATTCCGGCATTTGTTGGAGAGCTGGCCAAGGCGCTGGGCGTGGGCGGTGTGGATGTGCCCGCATACGCGTGGACCGACGAGCAGAAGAAGTTCCTGGCCGCTTTGGCGAAGGACCTGAAGGCCAATGGGGGCAAGAGCGTTGTGATTCCGGGGCTGTGTCAGGACACTTCGGTTTACATGCTGGCGCTGGCCATCAATAACGCGCTGGGCAATATTGGGAAGACAGTGTTTGTCGCGCAAGAGGCTGCGAATCCGATTCCGTCAAAGAGCCAGATCGGCGATATGAAGGCGCTGGTTGCGGACCTGAACGCGGGCAAGGTGGATTGGCTGGTGATTTTGAACGCCAACCCGATTTATGACGCGCCTGCCGACCTGGAATTTGCCGCAGCGTTCGAAAAGGCGAAGACGACTGCGCACCTGGGCTCGCATATGGACGAGACGGGACAGGTTGCGCAGTGGCATATTCCTGCGGCGCATTATCTGGAGTCGTGGTCGGATGCGCGGGCGTATGACGGAACTGTTTCTATCATTCAGCCGATGATCGATCCGCTCTATGGCGGCAAGTCGGCGCACGATGTGTTCCAGACGCTGCTGAATGAGCCCATGCTCAGCGCGTATGAGGCGGTGCGCGAGACATGGAAGCCGGTGATCAAGGGAGACTTTGAGGCGGGCTGGCGGAAGGCGCTTCATGCCGGGTGGATTGAGGGCACTGCGTTTGACAAGAGCGCGAAGGCCAGCGCGGACGTGGCGTTTCACGGCTCGCTTCCTGCGCCGTCGTCGAAGGATGCGATTGAGGTTATCTTCCGGCCCGATCCGAATGTGTACGACGGGCGCTGGTCGAACGTGGGCTGGCTGCAGGAGTTGCCCAAGCCGGTTTCGAATCTGAGCTGGGACAATGCTGCGCTGGTTTCAGGCGCGACGCTGACCAAGAACGGCTGGGATGAAGACGACATCATCGAGATCACGGTGGCCGGGCGGAAGGTGAATGCGCCGGTGATTGTGGTTCCTGGACATCCGGATAACTCGATTACGGTGTACATGGGCTACGGACGCGAGTTTGCCGGGCGGGTGGGATCGGCGGCGGGCTTCAATGCTTATCTGATCAGAAACTCGGCTGCTCCGTTTTATGCGACCGGCTCGGCGAAGAAGCTGGATGGTAAGTGGGGCCTGGCGATTACCAAGAGCCACTTCCAGGATCATCGCGGCGAGACCTTTGGCCAGCCGAAGGGACACGACAACAACTCGCTCGAGGCCGATGAGGCTATC
Source organism: uncultured Acidobacteriaceae bacterium (assembly GCA_963783065.1). Lineage (GTDB taxonomy): Bacteria > Acidobacteriota > Terriglobia > Terriglobales > Acidobacteriaceae > Telmatobacter. The sequence goes on from CAWAMG010000007.1 coordinate 519,041, forward strand.
GGCGAGCGCGGAATTATCCGCTATGCAACGCTTGAGCAGTACAAGAAGAACCCCAACTTCGCGTTTGAAGGTACTGGCCGCGAAAAGACCGATATGACGAATTCGTTGTTCCCCAACTGGGAGTACAACGAGGCCAACGCGTGGGGCATGTCGATTGACATGAACAGCTGTGTGGGCTGCAATGCGTGCATTGTGAGCTGCTATGCCGAGAACAACATTGCCGTGGTTGGTAAACAGCAGGTCCGCATCGGGCGGAACATGCAGTGGCTGCGCATCGACACGTATTTTGAGGGCGATCTGTCGGCGCCGCGCGCGCACTTTCAGCCCATGGCCTGCCAGCATTGCGAAAACGCCCCCTGCGAGCAGGTATGCCCGGTGGGCGCGACGGTGCACACGCCGGAAGGGTTGAACATGATGGTGTACAACCGCTGCGTGGGGACGCGGTACTGCTCAAACAACTGTCCCTACAAGGTGCGCCGATTCAACTTCCTTCTTTTCTCGGACTACGAAACTGAGAGCCTGAAGCTTTCACGGAATCCGGACGTGTCGGTTCGTACGCGCGGCGTGATGGAGAAGTGCAGCTACTGCGTGCAGAGGATTTCCGCAGCAAAGATCGAGGCTGACAAGGAGAACCGCCTGATTGCGGATGGAGAGATCGAGACCGCTTGCCAGCAGGCCTGCCCGGCGTCGGCGATCACGTTTGGCAACATCAACGACAAGGGCAGCCGGGTGGCGAAGCTGCAAAGCGATGAGCGCAGCTACCAGGTTCTCGCCGATTTGAATACGCGTCCGCGGACAAAGTATGTGGCCGCGGTGCTGAATCCGAACACAGAACTTGAAGATGCGCCGGTGGAACGCGGGCCGGTGAAGGGTTGAGAGGCTAGAAGCCAGGATGGCAACCAGCGAGATAAAACCGAAGGACGTGATGGTCGATCCGGCAACCGGAGAGTTCCGAGTCATCGCGCCAGGGCAGACCTTCAAGTCGGTCACCGAGAAGATCGCGGGCATTGTGCTTACGCCGAGCACGCCGTTAGGCTGGTTTGCGATCTTCAGCGTGGCGGGCGCCGGCGCCACGATGCTGCTGGTGGCTGTGACCTGGCTTTTTCTGAAGGGCGTAGGGATCTGGGCAATTACGCAGCCGGTGGCCTGGGGATTCGCGATCATCAATTTCGTGTGGTGGATCGGTATCGGCCACGCCGGCACGCTGATCTCCGCAATTCTTCTTCTGTTCAAGCAGGGATGGCGTAACTCCATCAGCCGCTTTGCCGAGGCGATGACGATTTTTGCCGTCGTCTGCGCGGGCATGTTCCCGCTGATCCACGTAGGGCGTCCGTGGCTGGGATACTGGATGTTGCCGCTTCCCTTCTCGATGAATGTGTGGCCGCAGTTCCGCTCGCCGCTGGAGTGGGACGTCTTTGCGGTTTCGACTTACGCAACCATCTCGGTGGTGTTCTGGTACATCGGGATGATTCCCGACTTCGGCACTTTCCGAGACCGGTCCCAGTCGAAGATCGGGCAGTATTTCTACGGCATGATCGCGCTGGGTTGGCGCGGCTCGGTGCGGCACTGGATGCGGTACGAGACAGCTTCCCTTCTGCTGGCTGGGCTGGCAACTCCGCTGGTGCTCAGCGTGCACACGGTCATCAGCTTCGACTTCGCTGTGGCAGTCTTGCCGGGCTGGCATACGACGATCTTCCCGCCGTACTTCGTTGCCGGCGCCATTTATTCGGGCTTCGCCATGGTGCTTACACTGGCGATTCCGCTGCGCAAGTTCTATCACCTTGAATCCCTGGTCACCGAGCGGCACATCGACAACATGGGCAAGGTGATGCTGGCGACCGGATTCATTGTGGCTTACGGGTACGGCATGGAAATATTCATGGCGTGGTACTCGGCTTCGCACTGGGAAGCCTTCATGATGTGGAACCGCATGTTTGGGCCCATGGGCTGGGCGTATTGGGTTCTGGTCACCTGCAACCTCGCGATTCCGCTGACGACGCTCTGGTCGCGAAAGCTGAGGACAAACATCGCCTTTATGTTCGCCCTTTCCATCATCGTGAATACGGGGATGTGGTTTGAGCGCTTCGTGATCATCGTGACCAGCCTTTACCGCGACTTCCTGCCATCGTCGTGGGGCACCTATCGGGCCACGCGGTGGGACTACATGACGTTCATTGGCACGCTGGGCCTATTCACGACCCTTTTCCTATTGTTTGTCCGCTTCCTTCCCATGATCCCGATGAACGAAATACGCATGATCCTGCCCCAGGCCAAGATCACGCCCAAAGGGCCCAAAGCCGCGGCAGGGGGTGGTGACTGATGCCCGCACGCGAAGGAACCTACGGCCTGCTGGCCGAATTTGATACGCCGAGCGACCTGGTGAGAGCAGCCCAGCAGGCGCGCCACGACGGCTGGCGTCGCATGGACTGCTATACGCCCTATCCGGTGGAAGAAGTGGCCGAAGCGATCGGCTTTCATCGCAACAAAGTACCGCTGGTCACGCTGATTGGCGGACTGATGGGCCTGGTGGCGATGTTCACCTTCGAGACATGGGTTTCGGTGCTGGCATACCCGCTGAATATCGCAGGCAGACCTCTCTACTCATGGCCGGCCTTTATTGTGCCCGCTTACGAGTGGACGATTCTGTGGGCGGGACTTTCGGCGGGGTTTGGAATGATCGCACTCAACGGATTGCCGAGTTTGTATCATCCGTTGTTCAACGCGCCAAACTTCCGCAACGGCGCAACGACCGACAAGTTCTTTCTCTGCCTTGAGGCGCTGGACCCGAAGTTTGACCTTGTGGGGACAAAAGCCTATCTCGCGACTCTCTCGCCGACTTCGGTTGTGGAGGTGGAGTACTGATGCGCACCAGGGTTCAGGGTTCAGGGGTCAGGGGTCAGAAGGCCACCCGCGCGGTTGCCGTGATGGGCATGGCGGCGGTGTTGCTGATTGCCGGGTGCCGGCAGGATATGCAGAACCAGCCGAAGCTGATTCCGCAGCGTGGCTCGGAGATGTTTGCCGATCATCGCGGCGCGCGGCCGCAGGTGGTGAACACGGTTGCACGCGGACAACTGCACGAAGACAGCTACTTCTATACGGGTGTGGTGCAAGGGGCGAACGGCTATCGCGAGGAACAGAATTTGATGCCGTTCCCGGTGACAATGGACGTGCTGAAGCGTGGTCAGGAGCGGTTCAATATCTACTGCTCGCCGTGCCACTCGCGCGTGGGCAACGGCGAGGGCGCGATTGTGGATCGCGGTTACAAGCAGGCGGGAAATCTGCACGATCAGGTGCGCCGATCGCAGCCCGTATCGCATTACTTCTACGTGATGACGCACGGATATGGCGCCATGCCCGACTACCAGGCGCAACTGACGCCCACGGATCGATGGGCGGTGGCTGCGTACATTCGGGCTCTGCAACTGAGCCAGTCTGCTGGTGCGCAGGATGTGCCCACTGGCGCCGAGGTGAAGGAACTCAAAGATATTGCCGCAGCGAAGGGGCTTCCGGCGGGATTCGCCCAGCCGTGGACGCTGCCTTCGACGGCGGTTCAGGCTTATCCGGCTGATGCCAAGCAGGGAACTCCGGGGATGGCTCCGGCCTATCCGGCGGATCCGGCGATCAAGATTCCGGTTGGTAAGTAGGGGTTAGGGGTTAGTGGTTAGTGATTAGTGATTAGTGATTAGTGATTAGTGAATAGGGATTAGGGATCAGGGACTAGGGACTAGGGTCGTAGGGACAGAGGACGAGACGAATGGGTCACGAGGCACACGCGAAGACACTTCCCGCCGAGTTAGGCGCCCCGGCATTTGTAGATGCCTGGAAGATGCGGGCGCTGATCACAGGGGTGGTGTTCTCGCTGATCGCGGCCGGCCTGGCATTGGCCGACCACTCGATCAACCACGTTCTGCGCGGCTGGCTGCTGGGGCTGATGCTTACGTTCGGCTGGTCAGTGGGCGGGCTTGCGCTGCTGATGGTTCAGTATGTGACGGGCGGCAAGTGGGGACTGCTGTTGCGGAGGCCCTTGGAGGCGATGAGCCGGACGCTGCCGCTGGTTTTTGTTTACTGGATGGTGATCGCGCTTGAGATGAAGAAGCTCTACATCTGGGATGCTGTCAAGAACGTGCCCAATGCGTTGAAGGCGGGCTGGATCAACGAGGTCCAGGCGCACGCGATCGAGTTCAAGCGGCCCATGCTGAATCCGACGGCATTTATTGCGACCGGCGTTGTTTGCTTCCTGATATGGGGCTTCTACACGTGGCGGCTGAATACGCTGGGATTGAAGCGCGATTCGGATTCACCGAAGAACACGCCGTATTGGATCAAGAAACTGGAAAACATCAGCGGGCCGGGCATCTTGGTGTATTCGCTGACGATGACGGCATGCGTGATTTATTGGGTGATGTCGCTCGATCCTACGTGGTACTCGTCGGTCTACGGGTTGTTGTTTCTGGTGGGACAGGGCTATTCGGTGCTGGCGCTCTCGATCATTGTTTCGATCGGGCTTTCGAAGGATGAGCCGTTCAAGACGATTTTGCGACAGACCGAGCAGCACGATCTGGGCAAATTCACTTTTGCCTTCGTAATGCTGAATATCTACCTGGCCTTCTCGCAGTTCCTGATCATCTGGTCGGGCAATTTGCCGGAAGAGATTCCGTGGTACCTGGACCGCATCCAGGGCGGGTGGGGCGTGATCGTCACTCTCGACTTCATCTTCCACTGGCTCATTCCGTTCTCGCTTCTGCTCTCGCGCGACATCAAGCGCAACAAGAAGCGGCTGGTGCGGGTGTGCCAATGGATGATTTTTGCCAAGGCATTCGACTTGTTCTGGCTGATCGAGCCGAACTTCAGGGGCGCGGCACGGAATCTTCATTTCAGCTGGGGGATTCTGGAGTACATTGCGGTGCCGGTTGCACTTGTTTCGTTCTGGATTGCATTTCTCTGCATGCAACTGAAGACGCGGCCGCTGGTGCAGACGAACGATCCGCATGTGGCGGAGATACTGGAGGCCGAGCATGCCCACGCATGATCATGATCCTTTGAACCCCGACGAAGGTCACCCGAGGGAAGAGATCGACGTTGCGAGAGGCTTTGAAGCCAGCGACGTCCAGGTTACCGGCATTGTTGTGTTTCTTGTCTCGCTGGCCATCTTTGTTGTGGTCGCAGCCGTTCTGAGTTATGGGATCGGGTATGCAATTTTCGCGCACCTGGCGAAGGAAGACGCGCAGGACTACGGCCCACGGAGCAAGTGGTCCAAGACAGTGGATGTGCGCACCCTCGGCGATCTGGCCTCGAATCCGGCCCTGCAGAACAAGATCGCCCAGACGACGGAGCAGTTCCCACAGCCGCGGCTGCAGACCGACGATGGGAACCAGGAGATTGCCGACCTGCACGCGAAGGAAGACCTGCTGTTAGAGAACTACAGCTGGGTCGACCAATCGCAAGGCAAGATCAGGATTCCGATCGAGCGGGCGATGGAACTGGTGGCCAAGCAGGGCTTGCCTGTGGCACCGCAACCGGAAGGCGAGACGTTGCTGACTGGGGACACGAAGGTCGATGTTGCATTTCCTTTGACCAGCGGATTTGCGCGGACCGGATATGAGCACGACAAGGCGATTCTGGAGGCCGTTGAGGGCCGCCAGGCACGGAAGTAGGATTTCACGCGAGACGAGGAAAGCAAAGCAGGGCATGGAATCCAGAGAGAAGTGAGTGGGATGCGGAGTGAGTGGACAAATCGGAAAGCTGGGCTGAAGGCGGTGAAGGCCACCGCGATGCTGGCCGGCTTTTTCTGCGCGGTGTCCGTCTCACCCGTCTTGATGATGGCGCAGGTTTCGCGCTACGACGAGAAGCAGATGGCGCCGGCGAGCGACAAGCCTCCGGCGATCCTCAACGGAGTGGGGATTGCGCAGAACCTGAATCAGCAACTGCCGCTGTCTTTGACGTTCACCGACGATCACGGCCAGCAGGTTCAACTGGCGCAGTACTTCGGAAAGCGACCTGCGATTCTGGCGCTGGTTTACTACCAGTGCCCGATGCTGTGCTCGGAAGAATTGAACGGGTTGACCGGGGCCCTGCAGATGGTGAACTTCGTCCCGGGGAGAGACTTCGATGTGATTGTAGTGAGCATCGACCCATCGGAGGGAACGGATTTAGCGGCGGCCAAGAAGCGGAGTTATCTGAAGCGCTATGGGCACCCCGAGACTGCGAATGGATGGCATTTTCTGACCGGAACGCAGCCTAACATCGATGCTCTGACCAAGGCAGTTGGATTTGGATATGTGAAGATTCCGGGACCGGATGGAAAGCTGACACAGTTTGCTCATGCGAGCTCGATCCAGATCGTGACGCCGGCTGGAAAGCTAGCGCAGTACTACATGGGGGTCGAATACTCGCCCAAGGATCTAAGGCTGGGGCTGGTGGAAGCATCGGCCAACCGGATCGGATCGCCGGTGGATAACATTCTGACTTACTGCTATCACTACGATCCAAGGACCAACACACACTCGCTGATCGTTGCGCGTGTAGTGCAGTTAGGCGGACTGGTAACGGTGTCCACCCTGGGTGGATTCATGCTGTTGATGTTCCGCAGAGACAGCAAGCTTGGCGCCGATGGCAAGCCGAAAACGGGGAACAAAGGTGAACGGATAACTGAATGAACCACATCAGCCCAGTACTTTGGCAGTACTTAGTTAAATGGATGACGGACTTCGCGCTGTTTCCGCCGGAGGCGTCGAAGATCGCGCCTCAGATGGACGCGCTGTACTTCTTCATGGTGTTGGTGAGCCTGATCGGCTTGACCATTGTCATCCTGCTGGTGACGACGTTCTCGATTTTGTACAGCAAGAAGCGCCATCCGGTCGCGGTGCAGATTGAAGGCTCGACTCTGTTGGAGGCGACCTGGACGATTATTCCTCTTGGCTTATTTCTCGTCATGTTTGTGTGGGGCGCGCTGCTTTATTTCCGCATCTACAATCCGCCGGCCAATTCGATGAACATATATATTGTCGGCAAGCAGTGGATGTGGAAGGCAGAGCACCCGGGGGGCCAGCACGAGATCAACGCATTGCATGTTCCGACGGGCCGCGCCATTCAACTGACAATTATTTCTCAGGATGTGTTCCACAGCTTCTCGATTCCGGCGTTTCGCGTGAAGCGCGAGGCAATACCGGGGCGGTATACGACGGTGTGGTTTGAACCGACCGAGCCGGGAACGTATCACCTTTTCTGTACGCAGTATTGCGGCACAGAACACTCGCACATGATTGGGGAAGTCGTGGTGCTGACTCCCAAGGACTACCAGAAATGGCTGGACGAGTCGACCAGCGGGATGTCGCTGGCGCAGAACGGCGAGCGTTTGTTTGCCAGCCTGAGCTGTTCGGCTTGCCATAATACCCGGCCGGATGCTCGTGGGCCCAGCCTGGCAAATGTCTACGGAGCAAAGCTGGCCCTGACGAGCGGCGGGACGGTGCTGGCGGACGATGCCTATCTGCGTGAGGCGATTCTGAATCCGTCGCAGCATGTAACTCAGGGATATGCACCCATTATGCCCACTTACCAGGGGCAGGTAAGCGAAGAGGGAGTTATCGCGCTCGTCGAGTACATCAAGAATTTGAACTCGGATTACCGGATTCAACAGACGACCAACACGACCGACCTGCTTCCAGAAGGGGAAGGTAAGGCTGTGCCGGCAGTTACAGCACCGGCAAAGCCTGGGATGGTGAAGCAATGAGTTCGACGATCATAAGTCTTCCGGATCAATCGACGGCCAGGATTCCCAAGATGAACTTCCTGTCGAAGGAGAACGGTCTGCTGAGCTGGTTGCTTACCGGCGACCACAAGCGAATCGCGGTTCTATATCTGATTTCGATTACATTCTTCTTCTTTATTGGTGGGGCCTTAGCGGGATTGATCCGTCTTGAGTTACTGACTCCGCAAGCGGATCTGATGGCGACGGACACCTATAACAAGGTGTTCACGATGCATGGCATCATCATGATTTTTTTCTTCCTGGTGCCTTCGGTCCCGGCGACGATCGGGAATTTTCTGATTCCGATGATGGTGGGCGCGAAGGATCTGGCGCTGCCCAAGATCAACCTGCTGAGTTGGTATCTCTATATTGCCGCCGGAATGCTGGCGCTCTACACGATGATCACGGGCGGCGTGGACACGGGCTGGACTTTTACAACGCCGCTGTCAACCCACTATGTGAATACAAACGTGCTACAACGGGACTGGCTGTGTTTATTGCCGGTTTCAGTTCCATCTTCACCGGGCTCAATTTCATCGTTACCATTCACAAGATGCGTTGCCCAGGCATGACGTGGTTCAAGCTGCCATTGTTTGTCTGGTCGAACTACGCAGCCAGCATTCTGATGGTGCTGGGCACGCCGGTGCTGGCGATCACGATCGTGCTGATCGCGCTTGAGCGCACCATCGGCATCGGGGTATTCGATCCGACCAAGGGCGGCGATCCGGTCCTCTTTCAGCACCTGTTCTGGTTCTATTCGCACCCCGCTGTTTACATCATGATTCTGCCTGGCATGGGCGTGATCTCCGAGGTGATTTCGACCTTCAGCCGCAAGCGGGTCTTCGGGTACACAGCGGTGGCATTCTCATCGGTTGCGATTGCGGTGTTCGGGTTCTTTGTCTGGGCGCACCATATGTTCATCATGGGCATCTCGAACTACTCGGTAATCGTGTTCTCGTTGCTGACGATGCTGGTAGCGGTGCCTTCGGCGATCAAGATCTTCAACTGGACGTTCACGCTCTACAAGGGATCTATCACGTTCGAGACGCCGATGCTGTATGCCTTCGGGTTTATGGGGCTGTTCACGATCGGCGGCATGACGGGCGTCTTTCTGGGCACGACGGGGACCGACATTCACCTGACTGAGACCTACTTCATCGTGGCCCATTTCCACTTTGTGATGGTGGGCGGGATGCTGATGGCGTTTCTCTCAGGCATTCACTTCTGGTGGCCGAAGATGACGGGGCGCATGTATCCGGAGAAGATCTCGCAGCTGGCGGCTGTGGTGACGTTTATCGGGTTCAACTTCACATTCTTCCCGCAGTTCATCCTGGGGACGCTGGGAATGCCCAGGCGGTATGCATCGTATCCGCCAGAGTTCCAGGTGCTGAATGTGTTCTCGACGGCGGGCGCGTCGATTCTGGGCGTAGGCTACCTGCTGCCGGTACTTTACCTGACCTGGTCGTTGAAGTATGGGGAGATAGCGGGAAACAATCCCTGGCAGGCGACCGGTCTTGAGTGGCAGACGCAGTCGCCGCCGTTGACGGAGAACTTCCCCGTAACCCCGATCATGGATCACGATGTTTATGACTACGAATGGCTTGAAGGCCAGAAAGAAAAAGAGGTAACCAGTGCCGGATAGCATAGCCAACCCCCATGGCGCCGAACACGCGGAGAGCCACGCGCATGCCGCGCATCCGCCGTATCTGCGCCACCATTTCGAGAGCGTGGAACAGCAGGCGGATACGACCAACTTTGCCATGTGGCTGTTCCTGTTGACGGAAATCATGTTTTTCGGCGGGCTGTTTACCGCCTACTTGATTTACCGCAACTGGTACTACCCGGCTTTTGTGGCCGCATCGCACCAGTTGAATATCTTCTGGGGCACGCTGAATACGCTGCTGCTGATCAGTTCGAGCTTTACGATGGCGATGGGCGTTTGGTGCGCGGAGACTCGGCGCAAGAGCGGGCTGGTGCTGTGCCTGATTCTGACGTTCATCCTGGGTCTCGGGTTTTTGGGCATCAAGACGATTGAGTACAGCGAAAAGATCGAGAAGCATCACGTTCCGGGATTCCACTACAGCCTGAATTCGTTTTTGAATCCCGATTCGGACGAGGCAGCGAAGGCCGCGGGGGACAAGCCTCTGCCGCTGGATATGGCGCGCCACACCGAGGTCTACTTCTCGCTCTACTTTGCGATGACCGGAATGCACGCGCTGCACATGATTATCGGCATCAGCATACTGGGATACATGATCTTTCGCGCGCAGGCGGGGGCATACACCGCGGGGCACGTCACGTTTGTGGAGAACTTCGGCCTGTACTGGCACTTTGTCGATATTGTATGGATATTCCTATTCCCGCTGCTGTATCTGATCAGTAGACATGCTAACCCGTAGGGGAAGAGAGCGATGACTGAAGAGAAGGAAATGCACGAATCGCAGCATCATATTGTGAGCCCCGTGGTTTACGTGGTCGTGTTTCTCACCCTCCTGGTATTCACCGGGCTGACGGTCGGGGCGTCCTACATTGAAATGGGGGTGTTCAATCCCATTGCAGCAATCGCGATTGCATGCATCAAGATGGTTCTGGTGGTGCTGTTCTTCATGCACGTGCGATACAGCTCCAAGTTGACCATGCTGACAGTGGGTTGCGGGTTCTTCACGTTCCTGGTGCTGATTGGCATGACACTCGCGGACTATATCAGCCGGGCGTGGGGGCAGTGGTAGATCAGTTGTCAGTGATCAGTTGTCAGTGATCAGTCAGAGCTGTCCGATGGGCGGCCCTTTGCGCAGGAGAACGACAAAGGTGCAGCGGGCGATAATGCGAGAGGGCCGCGGGGAACGCATGCGAGAAATGCGGGCTAGCGCCCTCTACTCAACGCGAGGAGTCGGGAGGCAATTTTGAGGCGTAAATCCAATTGGTGCACGGCGCGATCCACGTGCTGTAGCTGACGGGCGGGAATGCAACCTGGCCGCCGCACTCGCCGGGGTTGCTCGAAACAAAATAGGCCGGCTTGATTTGAGGCACCCAGGAAAGAATCAAATCTGCGCTGCAGTTGCTGCGATGGGGGCGCACAGGTTGCGGCACATAGGCGCCCCTGGGGAACTTGATTCTTGGGTCATTCACATATCCAACTTTTTCAACCTGCGTCCAACCCTCGAATTCCCAAGGGCCCGCGATAGAGGTCGCGGGCACTCCGCTCGACAGGACCTCGTCGATTGCCGCCGCATCGCCACGATACAAGGCAAACATGTCGTGCGTGGCCGCGACGCTGAACGCGCCGATGACGACGATGAGCAGAACGCATGCCCGAGGCAGTTTTGCTTTCACTCGTTCCTGGTAGTAGCGGGCGAGCACGAGGAGAAGAACGACAAGCATTGGCAAAAGGTAGCGATCGAAGAGCTGCCCGTTCTGCAGTTCATTCAAAGCGAGAATGACGATGTACACCGCGATGAAGGAACCCAGTATGGCGCCGAGGGTCGGCCAGGAAGCAGGGCTTTTCTCCGGCGGAACAGTTTCGTGCCGGTGCGGGGCGGCGAAAACGCAAACTGCCAGGGAGAGAATTCCAAGCACCACCGCTCCGGTGAGCAATGCACCGAGGATGTCCCAAGTGCTGTTGCGGATTCCCATGGCGGCGATTGCGGTCAGTCTTTTGCTCGAGGAATCGGTCATGGAGTCATAAAGAAAGGGAGCAAACAACACGTGCAGCTTGCCTGCGCGCATGAGAGCAATTCCCAAAACACCGACACAAAGAGACCCGGCTCCCAAGATAGCGGCTGCCCGACGATTCCACGAACTAAGTGATCGGCTGAACATCAACAGCACCGGCAGCGCCAGCAGCGCCAGTTGCCCGATGGTCCGCACAACATATTCGACAAGAAGCATCAGGGATTTCAGATCGATTCGGGTGGGAAACATGGACTGCGGCTGGGTGTAGGGTTGCCGGTCGAACCAATGCATCGCAGCTATCACGAAGACGACGCCGATGACCCAGGAGACAGAGCCAGCCACGAGCACGCGGCGGCTCTTGCGGAGCAGCCAGAGCGGACAAGGAACCATGACGAGCAGCCCAAGCCACGCAATTTGCCGCGCCGTCCCGCCCACCGCATTGACCAGCGGTGCAAGGCTGATCCAGACCATCGCGGATCGTTCACTCTGAGACTGCACGGCGCGCAGGCACATGTAAAGGCAGACAACGTCGCACAGTATTCCCGAAACATCGGTCTTGAATACAAACGCCAGCGGAAGATAGAGCGGTGAGAGAACGAACGTCATTGTGGCAAGGGTGGCGTTCCAGGAGTTCAAGCCGGCCCGGACACAGGTGCGCTGCAGCAAAAAGGCTGTCGCCGCGGCCTCGATGACCGAGCAGAAGCGAACGACGGTGAAGGAGAATCCGAAGAGCTTGACGAGAAATGCGCCAAAGAAAAGCTGCCAGCCGAGCATGGGGGTTTCCCAGCCGTTATAAGCAATATGGCCGGTCTGGGCGAGCACCTGCACCATCTTGATATAAGACCAGTCATCCCCCATTCCTATTTCCGCATAGGGCCGGATGAAGATATAGCAGAGAAGCGGAGTCACCGCGCAGGCAATTGCGGGCAGATAACTCTTCAACGTGGCTCGCACGAGTCGCTTCTCCTCCGGCGGATGCATTGACTTTGAGTAGAGCAGTTCGGCGTCTTCGTCCGCCATCGGGTTGAATGAGTCCGACAGATGTTTCGGACCGGGGGAACGGCCCGTGGAGCCTCAGGAGCCGCGACGAATGATACTTCCGATTGCCAGTGAGGGAGCACGGGAGGCGCTCGCGTTCGATGCCAGAGTTGATCTCTTGCCTCCAATATACCAAATATTGCATTGCGGTCTGGCGGAGATCCAAGGCGATAAGGGCCGTTCCCCGATTCAAGTGTTGCAGTGCATTTTTTGAATTCACGTAGACCTTTTGAGGGTCATGTGGGCGGCTTTTTCTTGGGGAAAAAGCCACTTAGCAATTTCGCTCTGGCCTACGCCATTTCGAGAACCTCTAAAGCCAAAACTGCGGTCTGTGAAGATCCGTGAGGCGGCGCACCGGACGTGTGCCGTTTTCGTACTATAATCGTGGCAATTCCAATCCCGGAAGCTGCGTGTTCTGCACGACGATTTCGATTGGGTTCTGTTGATTCTCCCTCGGAAGATGAGGAGAGGAGAGCTCAGACCTCGGATGTGTGCGGTTATGCGGCTTGTTGGAGAGCGGGTTGCCCGGATTGCCCTGAAGAGAGCAACCTGCGCGGAGAACGTGATCAGACGCTGCCCCCTTTTTGGTAGGGTGGGCGCAGCCGTTCTTTTTGTCGCATTGGCGGGAGTCGCCGGGTTTTCAATTTTGCAAACCGATTGCCGGGCTGAAACGGCGGTTCCCCGGGCTTCAAGGCCCACTCCCGTGACACGATCCGGAGCCGGCGCACATCCGGCGACCGGCGCGCATCCGGCTCCCGAAACCAAATCAGGTCTGCGCGTGCCGCTGGTTCCTCCGCGGGTAGCACAGGCGCGCCGGTTCCTTGCGGAGCGGGGAATCGTGACGGGGAGAGCGGTCCGAGCCGGAACCGTAGGCACCCATGGCGCGGGCCAACTTCGTGCCAGGTCGAACCTGGTCCGGCCCATGGCAGTCGGTGGGCTGACTTCGACGCCGACCTGGACGGCTGTTGGGCCTACCGCAGTGGAGACGCCCAGTTTTGGGTTGGTCACTGGCCGGGTCACGTCCCTGGCGCTGGACCCTGCGGACGCGGGCGGGAACACCCTCTATGTTGGGACGACGGGCGGAGGTGTGTGGAAGGCGACCAATGCCGCTGGATCGACTCTGAGTGCGATCAGCTTCACTCCTTTAACAGATGGATTGGAGGGTTTGCTGAGCGAACCGGACGGATCATTGAGCGTCGGGACGGTGACCGTGCAGCCGCAAGGGACGGGAGTGATTCTGGCCGGGACGGGCGACCCGAACGACGCACTGGATTCGTACTACGGCGGAGGGATTCTGCGCTCGGCGGACGGAGGGCAGACCTGGAGCCTGATTCAGCGGACCTCGGACCCCAGGAACAACTGCGCGGGCGCGCAGAACTACGGATTCGGCGGAGAGGGCTTCGCGGG